>OY969908.1:0-4800000 GCA_963704415.1 uncultured Acidobacteriaceae bacterium
GTGAGCTTCGTCTCGTTGACCATTCGCCTGCTGGTCTCTGGACACTTGATATAGCCATCGGGACTTCCGGCCCCTACCTCCATAACAAGTCCTCTTGCGAGGCTTCTGTCCAACCAGTCAGAGAGATAGCCCTCTATCCGCTCGTGACAGGTTCAGCCCTTCGCTCCAAACAGGCAGCTACTATGGCCTCTGCTGACTTCTGCCATGGGATCAGAGCCCCTCTCGGCGCCCTCAGTCACTAAAGACAACATGGCAGATCTCCCCGGGTATTGCGCACTCACCTTCACGCTTATGCCTGTCGGATCTACGTCACGGCGTTCCGTGCAAGTACTGGGCTTTACGTCTATGGGCCCGCTCACCCCGCCGTGCCGCCTCTATCCGCTTCCTGTTCGTCAAGCCAGCGCTTTGCCTGCGGCTTCCTCCAGATTCCGCCTCGCGACGGGCACCCTTGCCGTTCAGCTAACACTTCCCCTTGCCGGGTGTGTAGAGGACTTGCACCTCCAAGTAAGTGCGCCCTGCCGGGCGCACATCGGGTAGGAGGCAGGGTCACCCCTGCCGTCCTCCCACACCACCCGCCGTGCGGTTCCGCAACGGGCGGTTCCTGTCTTCCGTTTCCGGAGTGAGCTTCGTCTCGTTGACCATTCGCCTGCTGGTCTCTGGACACTTGATATAGCCATCGGGACTTCCGGCCCCTACCTCCATAACAAGTCCTCTTGCGAGGCTTCTGTCCAACCAGTCAGAGAGATAGCCCTCTATCCGCTCGTGACAGGTTCAGCCCTTCGCTCCAAACAGGCAGCTACTATGGCCTCTGCTGACTTCTGCCATGGGATCAGAGCCCCTCTCGGCGCCCTCAGTCACTAAAGACAACATGGCAGATCTCCCCGGGTATTGCGCACTCACCTTCACGCTTATGCCTGTCGGATCTACGTCACGGCGTTCCGTGCAAGTACTGGGCTTTACGTCTATGGGCCCGCTCACCCCGCCGTGCCGCCTCTATCCGCTTCCTGTTCGTCAAGCCAGCGCTTTGCCTGCGGCTTCCTCCAGATTCCGCCTCGCGACGGGCACCCTTGCCGTTCAGCTAACACTTCCCCTTGCCGGGTGTGTAGAGGACTTGCACCTCCAAGTAAGTGCGCCCTGCCGGGCGCACCCAAAAGAAGAGGCCCGGCGTGAGCCGGGCCTCTTTAGTTTCGCTACGTTGTTACAGGAACGTTGCCTGAACCGCCAGCTCACTCGGCGGCCATTTCTTCGGCTTCGCCTTCCTGGCGCATGAGCTCCAGTTCGCGTTCTGCCGCTTCGATTTCGGCGGAAACCTCCTGCTGGACCCGGGCTGCCGCTTCTTCCAGTTCCGGAGAGAGCTGGACATTGCGGTAGTACTCGAGCCCTGTACCGGCGGGAATCAGGCGGCCGACGATCACGTTCTCCTTGAGGCCGCGCAGGTTGTCCACCGCGCCGTTGATGCTGGCTTCGGTGAGCACGCGCGTGGTCTCCTGGAAGCTCGCCGCGGAGATGAAGCTGTCGGTCGAGAGCGACGCCTTCGTGATTCCCAGCAACAGCGGACGCCCCGTTGCCGGGCGACCTCCGTTGGCCATGACGCGCTCGTTCTCTTCGCGGAATCGGAAGCGGTCCACCTGCTGCTCGAGCAGGAAGTTGGTATCACCCACTTCATCGATCCGCACCCAGCGCAGCATCTGCCGGACGATGACCTCGATGTGCTTGTCCGAGATCGCCACGCCCTGGAGCCGGTAGACTTCCTGGATTTCGTTCACCAGGTACGCCTGCAGTTCCTTCTCGCCGAGAACGTCGAGAATGTCATGCGGATTCAGCGGTCCGTCCATCAGTGGATCGCCGGCGCGCAGACGCTCGCCTTCCTGTACGTTGACGTGAATACCACGCGGCACCGAGTACTCCTTCTCATCGCCGTTGTCCGCCGTGACGTAGATCTTGCGCTGTCCCTTGAGCACCTCACCGAAGCGGACCACACCATCGATCTCGCTGATGATGGCAGTCTCGCGCGGCTTACGCGCTTCGAACAGCTCGACCACACGCGGCAGACCGCCGGTGATGTCCTTGGTGCGCGTGCTCTCCTTCGGAATCTTCGCGAGCACATCGCCAGGACCCACTTCGTCGCCATCCTGAATCATCAAGTGAGCACCGCGCGGCAGCAGGTACCGCTTGCTGCCCTTCGGGTTCTTGATGACGAACGTCGGCTGACGTTTTTCATCGGGCGAATCGGCAACCACCCAGCGCGAGAGGCCCGTGACTTCGTCCACCTCTTCGTTGAGCGTGATGCCTTCCTGCAGGTCCTTGAATTGCACCGTGCCACCGATTTCGGTAAGGATAGCGTACGTGTAGGGATCCCACTCGGCCAGCAATTGGCCCAGCTTGACCGCCTCGCCTTCCTTCACGCGCAGGCGCGCACCGTAAACCACCTGGTAGCGCTCCTTCTCGCGGCTACGATCATCCACAATGGCAATCGAGCCGGAGCGATTCATCGCCACCAGCGTTCCGTCCTTGCTTTCGACGGTGCTCAGATTGATGAAGCGCACAAAGCCGTTGTTCTTGGCATCGAGGCGCGACTTGTCCGCCACGCGGCTTGCCGTACCGCCCACGTGGAAGGTACGCATCGTGAGCTGCGTTCCCGGTTCGCCGATCGACTGAGCCGCAATGACGCCGCAGGTTTCACCCAGCTCGACCATACGGCCGGAGCCAAGGTTACGCCCGTAGCACAGCGCGCAAACGCCGCGCCGGGATTCGCAGGTGAGCACCGAACGGATCTTCACCCGCTCGATGCCCGCACCCTGAATCGCCGAAGCAATGTCTTCGTCGATGGGCTGGTTCACTTCGATTACGACGTTGCCGTCGTAGTCCTTGATGCGCTCGAGCGAGACACGGCCAATGATGCGATCGCGCAGCGGCTCGATGATCTCGCCGGACTCAACGATGGAGCCGACGTAGATGCCTTCCGAAGTTCCGCAATCGAACTCGGTCACGATCACGTCCTGCGCCACGTCAACCAGGCGGCGGGTCAGGTAGCCCGAATCGGCGGTCTTGAGAGCCGTATCGGCCAATCCCTTACGTGCCCCGTGTGTGGAAATAAAGTATTCCAACACCGTCAAGCCTTCGCGGAAGTTCGCCGTGATCGGCGTCTCGATGACTTCGCCGGAAGGCTTCGCCATCAGTCCACGCATACCGCTGAGCTGACGAATCTGCTGTTTCGATCCGCGGGCACCCGAGTCGGCCATGATGTAGATCGGGTTCATGGCTCCTTCATCGTCCGCGCGCTTCATGTTGCCGAACATTTCGTCGGCTACCTGATCGGTCACAGCCGACCACATCTGGATCACCTTGTTGGCCCGCTCGCCGTTAGTGATCGCGCCGTCCATATATTGCTTCTGAACTTCGATCACCTTCTTGTCGGCTGCGTCCACGGTGGTGTACTTGCTGGCCGGAATCACCATGTCATCCAGGCCCACCGAGAGTCCAGACTTGGTCGCATAGTTGAAGCCAAGCATCTTGATGCGATCGAGCATCCGCACCGTGACTTCAAGCCCGAGGTTCTGGTTGCAATAGTTCACCAGTTGGCCGATACCCTTCTTCTTGAGCAGGCCGTTAATGTACGGCATACCCGGAGGCAGAGCATCGTTTAGGATCACGCGGCCAACCGTCGTCGAGATGTACTCCTTGTTGAAGTCCACCGGGTCGGTATGCGTCAAATCCTGGTCGTCGTACGCCGTGGCCATGTCGAGCACCTTGCCCGTATAGCGCAGGCGAATCGGCGTGAGGGTCTCGACTTCACGAGCTTCGAGAGCCATCAGGATCTCATCGGTGTTCGAGAAGGTGCGGCCTTCGCCAATAGCACCCTTCTTCGCCTTTGTCAGGTAATAGAGACCAAGCACCATGTCCTGAGTTGGCACGGTGATCGGCTGTCCCGATGCAGGCGAAAGAATATTGTGCGAAGCGAGCATCAACACGCTGGCTTCGATCTGCGCTTCGGGCGACAGCGGAATGTGCACTGCCATCTGATCACCGTCGAAGTCCGCGTTGAACGCGGTGCAAACGAGTGGGTGAATCTTGATAGCCTTGCCTTCCACCAGCACCGGCTCAAAAGCCTGAATGCCGAGGCGGTGCAGTGTTGGGGCGCGATTCAGCAGCACCGGGTGATCCTTGATCACTTCTTCAAGGATGTCCCATACCACCGGCTCCTGCATCTCGACCATTTCCTTCGCTTGCTTGATCGTTGTGCAGTGGCCCGTCTGTTCCAGGCGGTGATAGATGAATGGCTTGAACAGTTCCAGCGCCATCTTCTTCGGCAAACCGCACTGATGCAGCTTGAGCTCAGGCCCGACCACGATGACCGAACGGCCAGAGTAGTCGACGCGCTTGCCCAGCAGGTTCTGACGGAAGCGGCCCTGCTTGCCCTTCAACGTATCGGACAGCGACTTCAACGGGCGATTGTTGGCGCCGCGCAGCACACGTCCGCGACGGCCGTTATCAAACAGCGCGTCCACGGCTTCCTGCAGCATGCGCTTTTCGTTGCGCACAATCACTTCAGGAGCGTGGAGATCCATCAGCTTCTTCAACCGGTTATTGCGGTTGATGACGCGGCGATAGAGATCGTTCAAATCGGATGTGGCAAAACGGCCGCCATCCAGCGGCACCAGGGGGCGCAACTCTGGAGGAATGACCGGCAGCACATCGAGAATCATCCACTGCGGCTTGTTGCTGCTCTTGCGGAAGGCCTCGACCACCTTGAGACGCTTCGCGTACTTGAGCTTCTTCTGTGCGGAGTTCTCCTGCTTCATGCGCTCGCGCAGTTCGATGGCAAGATCGTCCACCTGCACGCGTTTGAGCAGTTCCTTGATCGCTTCGGCGCCCATCATGGCCTTGAAGCCAGAGGGGCGATACTGCTGGTCAAGCTCGCGATATTTATTCTCGTCCTTGATGATCTCGCGCTCTTTTACGGGCGCGTCGCCGGGATCGACCACGACGTACGACTCGAAGTAAAGAATGCTCTCGAGGTCGCGCAGCGAGATGTCGAGAAGGTGGCCGATACGCGAAGGCAGGCCCTTGAAGAACCAGACATGAGAGCACGGAGAGGCAAGCTCAATGTGGCCCATGCGCTCGCGGCGCACCTTGCTCACGGTGACTTCGACCCCGCACTTGTCGCAGATGACACCGCGGTGCTTCATGCGCTTGTATTTGCCGCACAAGCACTCCCAGTCGGTCACAGGGCCAAAGATGCGGGCGCAGAACAAGCCATCGCGCTCCGGCTTGAAGGTGCGGTAGTTAATGGTTTCGGGTTTGGTGACCTCACCATGCGACCAGCTGCGGATCTTCTCGGGCGAAGCCAGCATGATGCGGATGGCATCGAAATCTGTAATCGGGCTGGTGAGTTCAAACGGGTTCGAACGGAACAAGGCGACCCTCCTTGGCAGACTTTTTTTGCCTGCCGCGGTAACCCCGGGATTGCTTAAGGATCCTTCCTTCCCGGGAAGCGGCTAAATCCGCTTTCAAGAAGGACCCTGGAAAATCAGCTACTAGCTTTTAGCCGCTAGCTTCTAGCTTTTCCTTCGCTCCATCGAAGGCCGCGGAATTGAGCGGCGGCACGATCGAGCTAGCAGCTAGAAGCTGGCAGCTAGCGGCTGCATTTAATCGGCTACCGCTGCGACTTCCGGCACGGGCACTTTTTTCAGAAGGTCCGCGCGCTTGATCAATTCCACGTCGAGGCACAGCGACTGCAATTCGCGAATCAGCACGTTGAACGATTCCGGCACACCCGGCTCGATCGCTGCTTCACCCTTGACGATGGCCTCGTAAATCTTGGTACGACCATAGACGTCATCGGACTTGGCAGTGAGCAGTTCCTGCAGGATGTATGCGGCGCCGTATGCTTCGAGGGCCCACACTTCCATCTCACCGAAACGCTGTCCGCCGAACTGCGCTTTGCCGCCCAGCGGTTGCTGAGTGATGAGCGAGTACGGCCCGATGGAACGCGCGTGAATCTTGTCGTCCACCAGGTGCGAGAGCTTGAGCATGTAGATGTAGCCCACCGTGACCGGCTGTTCAAATTGCTCGCCCGTCATGCCGTCGTAGAGTGCCGTCTTTCCGGAGGAAGGCAGACCAGCCGACGCTAGCAGCGCCTTGATCTCTTCTTCCTTCGCCCCGTCGAACACCGCAGTCCCGAACCAGATACCGCGCTGCATGCCGGCAGCGACTCGCAACAGCATCTCGTCGTCAAGCTCGAGCAGCTGGCGCAACGTCGCGGTTCCGGCAAATTCCTTCTTCACCGCTTCGCGCACCGCCTCCGCCCCTACGTTGAGCGTAACCAGCGCAGCGATCTTCTTGCCCAGCGCTGCCGCGGCCCAACCAAGGTGCGTTTCGAGAATCTGACCCACGTTCATACGGGACGGCACGCCCAGCGGATTCAAAACAATCTCCACTGGTGTTCCATCAGGCAGATACGGCATGTCCTCTTCGGGCAGGATGCGTGCGATCACGCCCTTGTTGCCGTGACGGCCGGCCATCTTGTCGCCGACAGAAAGTTTGCGCTTCATGGCAACGTACACCTTGACCAGCTTGATCACGCCCGGAGGAAGCTCGTCGCCCTTTTGCAGCTTGGCGATCTTCTCATTGGTGATCTTGCGCAGCACTTCAATTTGCCGCGAAGTCATCTCCTCGATCTCGTCGATCTGCTCGTTGACGCGGGGATCCTTGTCGTTATAGCGGATGCGCTTGAGGTTCTTGGTGGAGATGCGCTCGATCGTCTCGCGATCAACCAGCGCTCCCTTGGTCAACAGGCGCTTGTTGGTGCGCTCGTCGTGCAGATCGGCCAGCACTTCCTTGTTGCCCAGGATGGCTTCAAGCCGCTTCAACCGCTCGTCCGTCAGAATGCGGATTTCGTCGCCCAGGTTCTTTTCGAGCTTCGAAACGTATTCCGCCTCAATCTGCTTGGCGCGCTCGTCCTTCTCCTGTCCCTTGCGGGAGAAGATGCGGACGTCGACCACCGTACCCTCGATACCCGGAGGGCAGGTGAGCGAAGCATCGCGCACATCCCCGGCCTTTTCGCCGAAGATGGCGCGCAGCAATTTCTCTTCCGGCGTGAGCTGGGTTTCGCCCTTCGGCGTTACCTTGCCAACCAGGATGTCGCCATGGCCGATCTGGGCGCCGATGCGGATCACGCCGCTTTCGTCCAGGTCGCGCAGTGCGTGCTCGGACACATTGGGAATGTCGCGCGTGATTTCCTCGGGGCCCAGCTTTGTGTCGCGAGCCTCGATCTCGAACTCCTCGATGTGCACCGAGGTGTAGTAGTCCTCGCGCACCAGCTTTTCGCTGATGAGGATCGCGTCCTCAAAGTTGTAACCGCGCCAAGGCATGAAGGCCACCAGCACGTTGCGACCAAGCGCCAACTCGCCCTGCTCCGTGCAAGGCCCATCGGCGATGACCTGCCCCTTGATGACGCGCTCGCCCTCGCGAACTACCGGCTTCTGGTTGATGCACGTGTTCTGGTTCGAGCGCTTGAACTTGATCAGCGTGTAAATGTCCGAACCGACTTCGCGCGACAACTGAGTGGGATGATGTTCGCCTTCAACGCGCACAATAATGCGCTCGGAGTCGACCGAATCCACGATGCCATTGCGCTTCGCCAGGATCACAGCTCCGGAATCGCGAGCCGTCACACCTTCCATACCGGTGCCCACCAGTGGAGCCTCTGCCACCAGCAGCGGCACACTCTGCCGTTGCATGTTGGCGCCCATCAGCGCGCGGTTGGCGTCGTCGTGTTCGAGGAACGGCACCAGCGATGCGGCCACCGAGACAAGCTGCTTTGGCGAGACATCGATGTAGTCCACTTCAGCGCGATTCACCAGGACGAAGTTGCCCTGCCGGCGCGCATTCACGAGGTCCTCCGTGATCTGGCCCTGGTCGTTGAACTCGATGTTGGCCTGCGCGATGGTGTGCTTGTCCTCTTCCCATGCCGACAAGTAGAAGCTGAACGGGATGTAATCGATCTGCCGCTTGCCCTGCTTCTTCAGCGAGGCATTCAGCTTCCCTGCTTCTTCCTTCTCGATGTGATCGCCCACGCGCAGACCGCTTTCGCCGGCGTTGGTGATTTCCACGTAGTCGAGAATGCGCGCGTCCTTCACCTTGCGGTAAGGCGACTCGATGAAGCCGTACTCATTGATGCGCGCAAAGCAGCTCAGCGAGCTGATCAGGCCGATATTCGGGCCTTCCGGCGTTTCAATCGGGCAGATACGGCCGTAGTGCGTCGGATGCACGTCGCGGACTTCGAATCCAGCGCGTTCACGCGACAAACCGCCCGGCCCAAGCGCTGAGAGACGACGCTTGTGCGTGATCTCCGACAGCGGATTGGTCTGGTCCATGAACTGCGACAGCTGCGATGAACCAAAGAACTCGCGGATCGCGGCCATGACCGGCTTGGCATTGATCAGGTCGTGCGGCATCGCGGTCGTGAGCTCCTGGTACACGCTCATCTTTTCCTTGATGGCGCGCTCCATGCGGACCAGGCCGATGCGGAATTGATTCTCCATCAGCTCACCGACGGCCCGGACACGGCGATTACCCAGGTGATCGATGTCGTCCACCATGCCGATGTTCTTGCGCAGCTTGAGCAGGTAGCGAATCGTCGCGTAGAAATCCTCGGGCGTTAGGGTGCGATGGTCGAGCTGGGTCGCGTCCTGGTTCTCATAAAGCTTGATGTTGAACTTCAACCGGCCCACGCGCGAGAAGTCGTACTTGCGTGCATCGAAGAACATGCCTTCGAACAGCGCAGTCGCCGTATCAAGCGTCGGCGGATCGCCCGGCCGCAGCTTGCGGTAGATCTCGATCAGCGCTTCTTCCGGCTTGTGTACCGAGTCGCGCTTGAGCGTGTTGGTAATAATGTTGCCCACGTCATCGCGCTCGGGGAAGAAGACCTCAAAGCTCGAAGCGCCGCTTGAAAGCACCTTGTGCAGGCGATCGGCAGTCAACTCGACATTGGCTTCCACGATCACTTCGCCCGTGGCCATATCGACGACATCGGAGGCAGTGAGCGCGCCGTCCAGTTCTGCGGACTCGATGTCAACCTTCTCGATGCCGGCGGCACGAATCGCCTTGAGCGTGTGCGCCGTGACCTTGCGGCCGGAGTGCGCAATCTCATCGCCCTTGTGCAGAACGGCATGCGCAGGCTTCGCACCCAAAAGGTGCGTCGACTTGCCTTCCGGCGCCACGGCCCACTGCAACTTGCCCTCGGCAATGTGAATGCGATCGACGGTGTAGAAGGTCTTCAGGATTTCCTCGTCGGACCGCAGTCCCAGGGCGCGGAGAAAAATCGTGCCGAGGAACTTCCGCTTGCGGTCGATACGCACATAGAGCGTGTTCTTCTGGTCGTACTCGAACTCCACCCACGATCCGCGATACGGAATGATCTTGCCCAGGAAGTAGGTACGATTGTTCGCCGTCTCAAAGAAGACGCCGGGCGAACGATGCAACTGCGAGACGATTACGCGCTCCGTGCCGTTCACGATAAAAGTGCCGTTCGGCGTCATCAGCGGAATATCGCCGAAGAAGACCTCCTGCTCCTTGATGTCGCGAATGGTCTTGTTGCCGGTCTCGGGGTCCTTGTCATAAATAGTCAGGCGGACGGTCACCTTGAGCGGAGCAGAGAAAGTCATGCCGCGCTCTTCGCACTCCTGCTGGTCGTACTTCAATTGCAGCCCCACCGGGTCGCCGCACTTGTTGCAGAAGTCAGGCGTGTTCTTGTTATAGGTGCCGCACTTCTGGCAAAGCACATCGCCGGGAAGAAACGGATCCGTAATCACCATCGACCCGCAATTCACGCAGGCTGTGCGCAGGTGATGCAGCCCTTTGAGGTGGCCGCACTTGCACTCCCAGTTGCCGATAGCGTAGTCCACGAAATCGAGCTGCGAGATGCCGCGAAAATCAGTAATCGGAAATACAGAGACAAAAACCGACTGCAGGCCCGAATCATCGCGCTCGTTGGGCAGCTTGTCCATTTGCAGGAAGCGCTCATACGAACGCCGCTGCACTTCGATCAGGTTAGGAATCTGGGTTGCGGTTGGAATCTTTGAAAAATCGAGCCGGCTGCGAATCGCGCGCTTCTCGTTGGGCATGCTTCACTCCTGAGGCTCTTCACACCGGACCGCTCTGGGGCGGCGTCGGGCCAGCACCCGAGTCTCGAGGCGCCGGCAAATTACGGTAAGAAATCGAATATCCCGGATTGGCGCACTTCGCATCCAATCCCACCAGAAGAAGCCAACCGGCCCATATCAGGCAGCAGACATTCCGGTGCTTCCCTTTGCCAAGCATTCCCGCGAGAGAATTGCACTACCAAAAGCGTGCTTCTGGGCATTGCGGCGTTTGAGTTTGTACGCTAGACTGCGCACAATCGGAGGAGCAGGCGTGCAGGTGACTAAGTTGGTACACCTTGCACCCATCGGGTAGATTTTGCCTGAAAGGCCTTATCTGCCGTGGTGGAGAGACACGAAATGCCCGTAAGGACGCAATTCCTCACGAGCGTGGCTGTTCGCCAATGCCCCCATCCGAATTCTTTTGCCTGTTCTCGCCGATCCCAAAGCTCGCTTCTGCCGCTCGCCCGCCAGCTATCGCCATCATCAATGGAAATCCGCCTATTCCATTGACCCTAGAGCATTTATTTGCTTGCTTCTGCTGCTGCCGGAGTGCTTGGCACTGCTCCAGCCCTCAGATGCGAAAATGCTCTGTTGCTTTTCTCAAGACGCGTCGACCGGTTCCGCCTATTCTGAGGAAATCCTAAAAAGGACGGAAAGACGCGCAACGACTATCGTAGCGCGTCCCGGCGCGTCTTGCAAGTTTCGTGCCAACTACTTGATTTCGACTGTTGCCACACCTTCAAATTTCTTCTTGATGGCTTCCGCCTCGTCCTTGGTCGCGCTCTCCTTCAGGGCCTTCGGCGCCCCATCGACCAAGTCCTTGGCTTCCTTCAGTCCGAGCGAGGTGACTTCGCGTACGGCTTTGATGGTGTTGATCTTGTTCGCGCCTGCATCCTTGAGAATGACCTGGAATTCGGTCTTCTCTTCAACTGCCGGAGCCGCCGCTCCTGCACCGCCGCCCGCTACTGCAACCGGGGCCGCCGCTGCTGCCGATACACCAAGCCGCTCTTCCAGCTTCTTCACCAGCGCCGCCGCTTCCAGCAGGCTCAGGCTGACAATTTGCTCTTCCAACTGTGCGAGATCCGCCATTTTCTTCTCCATTCAATCCGTTTGAAATTGATATTCCCGGCCGCAAACTCAAACGGAAAGTTTCCGATGCGCCAGACCCACGCACTTCCCGCCCGCTTCACTGCCAAAACCCTCAAAAACAGCCTTCAGCTTTCAGCCGTCAGCTCTCAGTTCTTTCGCGGCAACGCCAACCATTTCGATGCCTGCACTGTAAAGGCTGAAAGCTGTGAGCTGAGAGCTAAAAGCTCATCAGCCCTTAGGCCGCCTGAAACTTTTCCTTCTCCACGCCTTGCCCCAGCACCACGGCCAGATCGCGGCCAGTCGCATTGATCACAGTGGCCAATCGCTGCGCCGGTGCGTTGATCAGGAACAAGAGCTTCGCAAAGATCTCTTCCTTACCCGGCATTGTCGCCAGAGCCTTGACCTCTTCAACGGTCAGCAACTTGCCATCGACAATACCCAGCTTGAACTGGAACTCTGCGTTCTCGCCGACCCACTTAGCAAAACCCTTAGCCAGCGCAACCGGATCGCCCGAGGTGAACGCCACCGCGCTCACACCCTTCAGCCCCTTCAGCGCGCCCTCAACCTTGGTGCCTTCGCCGGAAATGGCCGCAAGCTTGTTCTTCACCACGCGGTATTTCCCGCCCGCCTCGCGCACCACCTTGCGCAGCGCAAAATCCTGCGCCACGGTCAGCTTGTTGAATGTGCCGATAATTGCCGTCGTCGAAGTCTCCAGCTCTTTTGCCAGCGTCTGAACCTTCTCCGATTTCTTCCCTCTGGAAATTGCCATCGTGTGCTCCGCACAGTGATCAGTCGTCAGTGATCAGTTGTCAGTAACTCCAACAACCCGATCTTTGCTTCCCTGACCCCTGTCCTTACCCTTTCGGGCGCATTGTTTCTAAACTCGCTTCCGGGCTCTTCAAGCCGAGTACAAAGCCAGCTAGCCCACAGCACCAACTGACCACTGAAAACTGATCACTGACAACTGTTCTCAGTGCTTGCCCGCCGCGTCCGCCACTGCCGAATCCAGCGGCACACCGGGCCCCATCGTCGAGCTCAGCGTAACGCTCTTGATGTACTTGCCCTTCGCCGCCGAAGGCTTCGCGCGCACAATCGAGGTGATCACCGTGGTCGTGTTATCGATCAGCTTTTGCGGATCGAAGCTCAGCTTGCCCACAGGCACATGCACCAGGCTGGTCTTGTCGGCGCGAAACTCTACCTTGCCGGCCTTGATCTCTTTCACCGCCGCAGCTACATCCTGCGTCACGGTGCCGGTTTTCGGGTTCGGCATAAGGCCCTTCGGTCCGAGCACCTTGCCCAGGCGACCCACAACCTTCATCATGTCGGGCGTTGCGATCAGCGCATCGAAGGCCGTCCAGTTCTCTTTCTGGATCTTCTCGACCAATTCCTCGCCGCCCACAAAATCTGCGCCGGCTTCCTGCGCTTCCTTCTGGCGGTCGCCCGTAGCAATCACCGCCACCGTTTTTGTCTTGCCCAATCCGTGCGGAAGAACCACAGTGCCGCGCACCATCTGGTCGGCATGACGTGTATCGACACCTAACCGCATGGTCAGATCGACTGTCTCATCAAATTTTGCGTACTTGACCTGCTTGAGCAGGCTCACCGCTTCAGGCAGCGGATACGCCGGCTTGGTAACAGCGGCGCGCGCCTTCGCTATATTCTTGCTGACTTTTGCCATTCATCCCTCGTCTCCCACCGCTCTTGCCAGCCCCGCATTGCAGGGAGCCCCGCTCAGACCGGCAACCAAAGAAACGTTGCCCGCTCCGGCCAGGAGCTCAAAAGCCGTGGTGATAGTGACAGCCCGGAAGACACTTCCGCGCACATCTATGAAGCATAAAGGATTGGCAGCGGAATTGCAAGCGCCAGGCATTGCAAGGCTCTCTTCCGAGCTAAATCTCAAACCAACTGGATTGAAAAGCATCTAACTGACCAGGTCAGGGAGGCTGGCGCAGCACGAACGCAGATGGGCCTCGGAGGCAATCAATGCAATCACTCAGATTCGCCGCGATCGTGGCAGCCGGAACAATGGCGTTCGGGGCATCCACATTTGCGGCAACAACCGATCAAGGGCAAGGGCAGGCGGTGATCACCGTCATGCCGAAAGGCAATCAGGCGGCCGGCATCAACATTGGGGCGCAAAATGTCGAGTTGAAGGTGGACGGCAAGCAGGCGAACGTGACTGATCTTGCGCCAGCAAAGGGGCCAAACAGCCCGTTGGAGCTGATAATTCTGATGGATAGCTCCGCCCGTACTTCTCTGGGCACTCAACTCGCAGACATCGAGAGTTTTGTGAAAGAGATGCCGAATAACACCAAAATCGCCATCGGCTATATGGAGAATGGACGCGCCGCCATGACGGGCCCGCTATCGTCCGACGCGAACCAGGTGCTCGGTGGACTCCACCTCCCCGCCGGTTCTCCCGGAACAAGCAGCAGCCCTTATTTCTGCCTCTCCGACCTTGCGAAGAACTGGCCATCGCACAACCGCACGGCACGTCGCGAAGTCGTGATGATCACCGATGGCGTGGACTACTACAACCTGCGCCTGGACCTGAACGATCCTTACGTGCAGGCAGCGATTGAAGACTCAATCCGCTCCGGCTTGGTCGTCTACACCTTTTATTGGAAAAACCAGGGCCGCATCGATCGTTCCGAATATGAAAGCAATGCAGGCCAGAGTCTTCTCTCTGAAGTGACCCAGGCGACGGGCGGCAACAGCTATTGGGAAGGAACCGGCAATCCGGTTTCGTTCGATCCCTTTTTCAAGGATCTGCGGCAGCGCTTCCTGAACCAGTACCGCCTGGGCTTTTCAGCGCCCCTGAAAGGCAAACCGCAAATCGAGCGCTTGAGCCTCAAGATTCAGGGCGCGGAAGCCAAGGTGTACGCACCGCAGCAGGTCCTTGTGAACCCAGCAGGCGCCAGCGCCGGCGAGTAACAAGCTCGAAGACCGGGCGAAGAGCGGTTCAAGCAGAGCGGTCAGCGCGCGGGCAATGAGATCGCGCGCCGTGCGCCCTCGAGAGCTATCAGCTTTGAGGCGAATGGAGCATACGCAGCAACTCTTTGGGATGAATCGGCTTGGCGATGACCTCGAAGGTATAGCCCTCCGCCTGGGCACGGTCCAGCAAGTCCGCGGTCGATGCCTGGCCGGAAAAGAGAATGACCCTGCAGGCGGGCAGGACTTTCGAGACTTGCATCGCCACATCGATCCCCGAAATCCCGCGCATGATCACGTCGGTCAGAAGCACATCGGGCCGAAACTCCGACGCCTCAGGAACCGCGTGCTCGCCGCTGAAAACAGCCTTGGCCTCGAAACCGCTCCCATTCAAGATTTGCGCCAGCGTGCTCGCAATCATTTGCTCATCATCGACAATGAGGACACGTGGACCTTTAGGGTCGTTCGGCACGGGGGAGGATCCTTATCCTGGCTGGAGTTGGTTGGCTGCTGTAAGGATACCCCGAACCCCGCTTGGATATTCATTGAATGCGGCCCGTTGCACGAAAAAGAAAAGACCAGTTCCTTGGCGAACCGTTGGCCTCACCGGGGTTAGCTCCAAATTGAAAGCCAGCCGAAGCTGGCTTCCAAATCAAGCCGGTTAATTCCGGCTCCGCATCTTGGAGAGCAGTCGCAGG
The DNA here is from genome assembly GCA_963704415.1 of uncultured Acidobacteriaceae bacterium. Lineage (GTDB taxonomy): Bacteria > Acidobacteriota > Terriglobia > Terriglobales > Acidobacteriaceae > Telmatobacter. Next base: position 14,864 of record OY969908.1, read on the forward strand.
ATCTCGAGGTAGAGCCACACAAGCGTCACCATGATGCCGAACGCTCCGTACCACTCCATATATTTCGGAGCGCCGAAGTTCACGCCTTGCTCGATGAAATCGAAGTCCAGCACCAGGTTCAGCGCCGCAATCGCGCAAACAAACAAGCTGAAGACGATGCCGAGGGTACTCCCACCGTTGATTGCAAGAAACTGCACGTGGAAGAAGCCCAGGATCATCTCAGCCAGGTAGAACAGCATGATCCCGCCCGTCGCCGCGACCACGCCGAGACGAAACTTCTGCGTCACCTTGATCATTCCTGAGCTATACGCAAGCAGGAGCACGAACAGCGTGCCGAAAGTAAGGCCTACGGCCTGTACGGCTATGCCGGGATAACGAAGATCGAAGATCGCAGAAAGTCCGCCGAGCACCAGCCCTTCCAGCAGCGCGTAAAGCGGCGCCGTCACCGGCGACCACTCCTTCTTGAAAATCGTAACCATCGCTACAACAAAGCCGCCCAGTCCACCCACGAGCAGATAGGGCGCAATATCGGCCACGTCGCGCGACAGCACAAAAAGATGCCATACCCAGGCCGCGGTCGCCATCGCAAAAACGAGCAGAAGGCCGGTCTTGTTCACGGTGCCGCTGAGGCTCATGCGCGCAGCGGCATCGATCATGCCGCCATAGCCGCTGCCCGGCAGGTTCTGGAAGGTCTTACTGCTCAGGGCCGGATTGGAAGTCTTCATCAAAGGCATATGTATTTCTCCAGAAGTACAAAGCGATCCCTGAATTAGATGTTGCAGAGGAAGCCCGGGTCGCTGACTCTATTTTAATCGCTGGCCAAGTCGGTCGCGCCGTGCGCCAGTGCGTCAAGGCGTAGCCTTCTTCGCAGGCTCGCGAAAACTGCGCTCCACCATGTCATTGGGATCGGTCGAAACCGGCCCGTCGCGCCATAACCAGCGCATCATGTCAGGCAAAATCGCGCCGCCCATCTTCTGGCCATGCAGGTTCATGCCCCAGGAGTAATTCACCTCATACCCCTTCTGCGTCAGAGCTTTCATTAGGCGGACGTTCTGGTAGAACCAATCCATGCGCTGGTCGTAGGGGTTTCCATTCCGTACCCCGCGATTGTCGTTGCGCCCATCGCACAAGAAAATCCGGATCGGTTTCTTCTCGCTCGCCTGAACGCGCTCGGGATACACGTCGCCGCCACGAAGATTGACGAAGCTGCCGACGATGCTCAGGACTTTGCGAAATTGGTCCGGCCGCTCCCACGCCACTATGAACGCCGCAATCGCTCCGGAACTCGTCCCTCCGATCCCATGCTGATCGGGATCGTGCGAGATGTTGTATTCGCTGTAGAGAACCGGCATCAGCTCTTCGGTGATCACACGCGCGTACTTGTCGTCGGGCGTGTTGTACTCCGTCGGGCGATTAGTGGTGTGGTCGCCCCACTCCTGCGAATTGGGCTCCGGCTGCTCCGGCGTACGCCCGGGATTAATGAAGACCGCCAGCATGACCGGAATTTCGCGCCGATAAATCAGGTTGTCTAAAACGTTCTGTGCGCGTACGTCGCCGTCAGGATCTTTGAATGCCTGCCCGTCGTTGAAGATCATCAAGCTGGCCGAAACAGCAGGATCGTACTGTGCCGGCACATAGACCCAATACGTATGCTGCGTGCCCGGATACACCTTGCTGGGCAACGTAAATGGACCGCGGATCTCGCCTTTGGGCACGCCCTCCTGCGGCATCGAATCCGGGCCGAGCCGATACTGCGAGTTAGGGGACGGCCCAGTCTGCGCCGGTGGTGCTTGCGAGAAAAGCGGCACGCCGGCAGTGACGATGGCTAGAAAGACAGACCTTGCGCAAATACACTTCATCCGAAAAGCCTACTCCGCGTCGCCCCTTGCGGAATCTGTCAATTTGAGATTTGCGATAATTGGCCTACACCCGTTCGGCACGCTCAGGGACACTCGGAGGTTGCATGCACGGAGTCGCAAAGGACTTTCGCTTCGCGTTTCGCCAATTGTGGAAGGCCCCCGGGTTCACCTTGATAGTCGTCCTCATGCTGGGGCTCGGAATTGGCGTAACAACCGCCATCTTCTCGCTCATCGAAGGCATTCTTCTGCGCCCGTTGGCCTTCAGCAATCCCGACCGGCTGGTATTGGTGGGCGATCACCTAGGCAACAATTCGGGCATCGGCGTAACCGCCCGCGAAATCGCCACCTACGCCCAGGCGTCCGGTGCATTCTCATCAATGGGCGGATTCACCGGCGCAAGCTACGAACTTTCCGGTGGCGCAACTCCCGAACAAGTTTCTGCCGGGCGACTGACTGCCGGCGTCTTTCCCACGCTTAGCGTTGAGCCAATCCTCGGCCGTATCTTCACCCAGCAGGAAGAGGACGCACACGAACCACTCGCAGTCATCAGCTACGCCTTATGGATGAATCGCTATCAGCGCGACCCGAACGTCATCGGCCGCTCCCTTGAACTTAATCGCAAGGTCTATTCGATCATCGGCGTCATGCCGCGCAGCTTCGAGTTCCCCGTAGACAGCGGTCGCCTGAACCAAACCCAGCTTTGGGTGCCCATGAGCCTCACATCCGATGAGCTATCCGAACAGGCCGCTGGATTCTGGGGATACCGTATCGTCGCCCGCCTCAAAGAAGACGTGAGCGAAGCAGCGGCGGCGCAGGACGCGAGTCGCGTGGCCCAGCAGATCATGCGCAACTTCCCACTAACCATGTCAACCCTTCGCATTCGCGGCGACGCAAAACTACTGAACGAATCCGTCGTCGGCCAAACCAGGCCATTGCTGCGCACGTTGTTCCTCGCCGTTTCAATCGTCCTGCTGATTGCCTGCGTCAACGTCGCCATTTTGCTCCTGGTTCGCGCCATCCGCCGTCGTCGTGAATGCGCCATCCGGCTTGCGCTGGGCGCGCGACCGGGCGTCCTTGTTCGCGAGTCTCTATGCGAAGGCATTCTTCTCAGCCTTGCGGGCGGTATCCTGGGATTGGCGTTTGCTGCGACGGTCCTGCGCATGGCCCTGCATTTTCTGCCTGATTCTATGCCGCGTATCAATTCGATTTCGTTGGATGGCCCCGTCGCGGCGTTCGCGTTGCTGCTGGCTCTTGCAACAGGCGTTCTTTCGAGCATTGCACCCGCATTCGCCGCGGCGCGCACTGACTTAATCGAATGCCTGAAAGATGGCGTGCGCACCGGTGGAGGCGCGAAGAGCCACACATGGTTGCGTTCGACCCTCGTGGTTGCCGAAATCGCCATTGCCCTGGTACTGCTCACGACAGCGGGCGCCCTCCTGCGTAGCTATCAGAGAATGCTCGCGGTTGACCCTGGCTATCGTGCGGATCACGTTCTGGTCGCCGGGTATCAACTGCCCCTCGACCAATACCCGACCGACGCCTCTGTCAATGCCTTCCACCGGGCTGTTTTGGAACGACTCTCGCACAAGCCCGGCGTCGTCGCCGCCGCATTCACCAACATTCTCCCCGCATCGGATTCCGCGGGGATGTCGGCTTACACGCTCGAAGGCCAATCCGCAGCAACCTGGAAGCTGAAGTTCGCGTCCTTCGGGACCATCGAAGGCGATTATTTCCGCGCGCTCGGAATTCCCCTGCTCCAGGGACGCATGTTCACCACGGAGGACCGAGCCGATGCGCCCCTCGTCATCATCGTGAACCAATCGATGGCCGAGCATTCCTGGCCCGGCCAAAGCGCACTCGGCAAGCGCATGCACGTAGGCAATCCGAAAAAGGGCTTGCCTTGGGCGACGGTTGTCGGCATCGTCGGCAACACAAAAATCGGAGCGCGCGACGAACCCGACTCAGACCAGTGGTTCGCCCCGGACACGCAACCCGCCATTCTCTACGGACAAAAGTCCTCGTGGAAGCTCGCCGAATCCGCCGGCGGCTACATTACCCTTCGCTCCGCGCTGCCGCCCGACCAGATGCGCGAAACCCTGCGGGCAACAATTGCGGAGATCGATCCATTGCTCGCTTTGCAGCACCTCCGCACCATGTCGGATATCGTGTCGGAATCCGAAGCTCCCCGGCGGTTCAACACCGGCATCATCTCCACGTTCGCATTGGTTGCGCTCGGTCTCGCCATCACGGGGATCTACGCGGTGGTGGCATTCTCCGTCTCGCTCCGCACCCAGGAAATCGCTATTCGCATGGCTCTCGGCGCTCAGCGCAAGGGAATCGCGCGGCTCGTTCTCTTCTCCGCGATACGTCTGGCGCTGGTGGGCTGCGCGTTCGGCGTGCTCGCATCGTTTGCTGTATCGCAGGTCGTAACCTCGTTTCTTTTTAATGTCACCGCCACCGATCCCGCGATCTATGCCGGAAGTGTACTGATCATGTTGCTCGTTGCCCTGCTTGCCTCGGTGCTGCCTGCGTCCCGTGCCGCCTCCGCCGACCCGATTCAGGCTTTACGCACGATTTAGAGATGAGCATCTGAACATGGGATGAAATGATGCGCCACGACTATGAACAGGCATAAGAACGGAGTTCACGATGAGAGCAGCCGTATTCGAGTTCAAGTCGGGCAATCGCGAAAAGTGGGTCTCGATCGAAGATATCCCGCGGCCCGAGTTACAGCCCGGTGACGTCCTCCTGAAGGTGATTGCATGCTGCGTCTGTCGCACCGATCTGCACATCGTCGAAGGCGACTTACCGCCGATACGGCCGCGCGTGATTCCCGGTCATCAGATTGTCGGCGAGGTAGTACACGGCGCGTCCTCTGATTTACCGATAGGGACCCGTGTAGGCGTCTCCTGGATGGGCGGCGTGGACGGCGATTGCTGGTTTTGCCGCCACGCAATGGAGAACCTCTGCGATCATCCGGTGTTTACCGGTTATTCGGTGAACGGCGGCTATGCGGAATACGCTGCCGTTCGCGGCGACTTTGTCGTGCCGTTGCCCGATGGGCTGGACGCTTCGCATCTCGCACCTCTCCTTTGCGCAGGCATCATCGGTTTCCGCAGCCTGCGCGTCGCCGGAGTCGAGCGGGGAGAGCGCGTGGGACTCTATGGCTTTGGGAGTTCCGCTTCGTTGGCCATCCGTGTCCTGCAGTCCTGGGACTGCGAGGTGTATGTGCTCACACGCGGTGAAAATCATCGCAAGGCCGCTGAGTCCCGCGGCGCTACCTGGGTTGGAGACGAAAATGCAAAACTGCCGGTTGTGCTCGATCGCGCCATCACTTTCGCGCCGAGCGGGAAGGTGGTAGTGAGTGCACTGGCAGCCCTGCGCAAGGGCGGAGTGGTTGCAATCAATGCGATCCACCTGGATGAAATGCCCGCCTTCGACTACGACAAATTACTGTGGGGCGAGCGCCAACTGCGGAGCGTTGCCAATATGACAAGGCAGGATGCGCGCGACTTCATCGCATTGGCCCGCGATATCGATTTCAGCCCGTCGGTAGTGACGTTTCCGCTCGAGCATGCCAATGAAGCACTCGCGGCGGTGAAGCACGAAACAGAAAATGGTTCCTCGGTGATTTTGCTTTAAGCAGTGCAACTTTCGTTTTGCAATCTCAAATTGCCCCCGTATAAATGAGGACTATGAGACTTTCCCACTGGGCCTTGTTGCTTTCTCCCTTGTTGATATGTCCGGCCATCGGGCCACTTCACGCGCAAGATCTGAACGCCAATTACGCCCGCGACCCTAACCAGCCCATCGATCAGCACTACACCGGCCAGATTCAGAAGTACACCACCGACAAAGCATTCATCTCGCCGCTGGTCGATTATCTACCCGCATCGAAGACTGTGCCCACGCCGGAAAAGGTACTGGGCGACGTATCGGGCGCACCCGACATGCTGCCCTACGCCGAAGACGTGTACAAATACTTCCGCATGCTCGAAACAGCGAGCCCACGCGTGAAAGTCTTCTCCATCGGCCACACTGAGGAAGGCCGCGAGATGATCGCTGCAGCTATTGCGGATCCTGAGTTACTCGCAGGAGCGAAGGAAAACGACTCCCGCCTCGCGCAACTCGCAGACCCACGCACCATCGGTATGGACGATGCCAAAGCGCGTACCCTCATCGACAAATCATGGCCTGTCTACTACATCACGGGGACAATCCACTCGCCGGAAACTGGCGCGCCGACGGCGCTCATGGAGCTAGCTTACAGGCTCGCCGTGGACGACGCGCCCTACATCAAGTACATCCGCTCGCACATGATCGTTCTTATCACTCCGGTGGTCGAGGTGGACGGCCGCGATCGCATGGTCGATATCTATCGCTGGCACAAGGCGCACCCTAATGAGATGTGGCCACACCTGCTCTACTGGGGCCACTACGTCGCGCACGACAACAATCGCGACGCCATGGGCATGACGCTCGACTTGACGCGCAACGTGCTCGATACCTATCTCAAGTGGCACGCGCAGGTGCTCCACGACCTGCACGAGTCAGTACCATTCCTCTACGACAACACGGTGGGCGATGGTCCATACAACGCATGGGTCGATCCAACGCTCGCTGACGAATGGGCCGAGCTCGGCTGGAACAATGTCGCGCAGATGCAAAGCTTCGGCATGCCCGGCGTATTCACACACGGCGACTTCGACACCTGGAGTCCAGGCTACCTGATGTTCCTGGCAGCAATGCACAACGGCATCAGTCGTCTCTATGAAACCTTCGGCAACGGCGGTGCTGATACGGAAAAGCGCATCCTCACGCCAGAGGAATATTCGCGCACGTGGTACCGCCAGAATCCACCTCTGCCAATCGTCAACTGGTCGCAGCGAGACAACAACAACTACGAGCAGACGGCACTGCTGACAACGATTTCGTACTTCTCGCAGCACACGCATCACTTCCTCGAGAACCACTACGCGAAGAGCAAACGCAGCATCGCAAAGCCAACGTTGGAAGGGCCGGCTGCGTATGTGATTCCTCCCGACGCCGCGCAGACCAATCGCACCGTGGAACTCCTGAAGGTGCTCCAGAGGCAACACGTCGAGATACAGCAGCTGACGAGCCCCGTCACGTCCAGCATCCCCGGCGAAAAGCGTACCGACAAGCCCCACGACCAAACCTTCGCCGCAGGCAGCATCGTTGTCCGCATGGATCAGCCGTACTCGCGGATTGCTGACGCGCTGCTCGATCACCAGTTCTGGGCTCCTGACGATCCGCAGAAGCATCCCTATGACGACACAGGCTGGTCGTTCACCGATCTATTTCACCTAAAGGTAGTGCGCGTTCCCGATGCGTCGATTCTCAAGGCCACAATGTCTCCGCTCGCCGATCCGGAATCGCTCGCAGGAAAACTCGACGGCACAGGCTCTCTGGTTGCCGTCGCAAACACCGGGCAGGTGTCGCTGCTGTCATTGGTCTACAAGTTGAAAGGTGCAAACGTGCAAGCTGTCGAAAAGCCCTTCGACGCCGGCGACAAGCATTTCTCCGCGGGTTCGCTCCTGATTTCCGGAGTCGCCGATGACCAACTCAAACTCGCTTTGCGCGATCTCGCCCTGGACGCGACGCATCTCAGCGTGACTCCGATGGTTCCCGCGCACGCACTAACGGCGCCGCGCATCGCCATGATGCACACCTGGCTCGCAACCCAGACTGAAGGCTGGTGGCGCTATGCGTTCGACACCGAGGGCATTCCGTTCGACTACATCAGCACGCAGACGGCTGCGAAGGAAGACGACCTCCGCGCGAAATACGATGTGATCGTGTTCGCTCCGGTCAGTCGCGCATCCGCTACCGACATCATCGACGGCCTGCCCATGTGGAACAACGCACTCCCCTGGGAGAAAACGGACCTGACGCCGAATCTCGGCAACAGCGACACCACGCCGGACATGCGCCCCGGCCTTGGTTATGACGGTCTCGCTCACCTCAAGAAATTCGTGGAAGAAGGCGGCCTCATCATCACCTGCGAAGACACAGCCCAATTCGCGATTGACACAGGCCTCGCTCCCGGCGTGAGCATAGCACCGCGCGGAGACTCCCGCGTAGTCGGTTCCGTGCTCGACACCGTGTTTGTGAACGCCGAGAGCCCCGTCGCCTTCGGTTACGAAAAAAGTGTCCCGGTCATGAGCGCCGCGGGCATGGCCTTCAACGTGAGCAACACGCTGGGTCGCCCCGGCGGGCGCATCCTGATGGACCCCTACGCAGAGAGGCCCACAGGGCGCGGCAACCTGGAGGACAGCGACGAGCCGCAAGGACGCAAGATCGCCGAGGCGGAAGCGCTCGAAAAGCAGCAGCCCTGGCAAGCGCGAAAGCTGAATGAGGAACAGACACGCAACAATCCGCTTGTGATCCCCGAAAATCTCCGCCCTGAAGTGATTCTGCGCTTCACCGACAACAAGGGCCTGCTCCTCGATGGCCTTCTCGACAAGGGCACCTCAATTGCCGAGCATGCCGTGGTCGTGGATGCGCATCTCGGTCAGGGCAATGTTTTGCTCTTCGGCAACAACCCAATCTATCGCGGCGAAACGTTGGGAACCTACGGCCTGGTATTCAACGCGATCCTGAACCACGACCACCTCGCACACCAGTCTTCACCCGCGGAGAAGAAGTAAGCCAAGCAGGCAACAGTTCGGAGCAATTGGCTCTTTTCGCGGGCCGGCGTTTTGTGTCATGCTGGGACGCATGGGAAGCAAAGACAAAGGCAAGAAAGAAGCCAAGAAGGCGCCCAAGCCCAAGCCGAAACCCGAGCCGGGCCGCAAGCGCGAGATGTTCACGCCGACCCCGCCGAAGTAAGACAGGCGCCAGCTGTCCATTGGCCACGAAGAGCAAGGCCCTCCTGCATCGGGAGGGCTTTCTTGCGTATCGAGTAGGGCGCCTACGTGAAAAGGCCCTCGCAACCGGAGGGCCTTTCATTTACGGATTAAGCGCTGACGCGGATTACGGCGGTTCACCAATTGGTGTAGAGCGAAATCGATGCTGCCAAGTGGCATTTTCCTCAAGAAAATGCCACCCTGCGTGATGTTAGAGACTTCAGGGAAATTGGAGAACCGCCCTAAGCGACGACTTCAATGCCCATCGAACGCGCGGTGCCCTTGATGCTCTTGATTGCCGTCTCAACAGATGAGGCGTTCAGATCAGGCATCTTCTGAGTGGCAATTTCGCGCACTTGCTTCTCGGTCACCTTGCCGACCTTGTCCTTGTTCGGCGTGCCCGCGCCCTTGGTGATACCCGCTGCTTTCTTCAGCAGCACGGCCGCGGGCGGCGTCTTGGTCACAAAGGTGAAGCTTCGGTCAGCATATACGGTGATGACGACCGGAATAATCAGGCCGGCCATCTCCTTGTTCTGCGTGCGTGCGTTGAACTGCTTGCAGAACTCCATGATGTTGACCTGCGCCTGGCCCAGTGCGGGGCCGACGGGAGGGGCAGGCGTGGCCTTGCCCGCTTCAATCTGCAGTTTGACGTACGTCGATACTTTCTTCGGAGGTGCCATGGGTTAGTTCCTTTGGAACTAGCTTCTAGCTTCTAGCCGCTAGCTACTAGCTCTTGTTCCTTCAATTAATTTTGAAATCACAGCCGACCGTTCCGCCTTTAACCGGCGCCTGCTAGATAACATCGCCAGCTAGAAGCTAGAGGCTAGAAGCTGGCAGCTGCTATTCAATCTTTTCCACTTTGCTGAACTCCAGCTCAACCGGGGTGGAGCGCCCAAAGATCGTCACCATCACCTTCATCGTCTCGCGATCTTCGTTGATCTCATCCACCACGCCGTTGAAGTTCGCAAACGGCCCGTCTGTAATGCGGACCTGCTCGTTCTTCTCAAACTTGATTTTTAGCCGCGGCCTATCCTTCGCTGTCTCCGAACGGAAGAGGATTCCACTCACTTCTTCCTCTGAGAGCGCAACCGGCTTGTCGCCCGTGCCTAGAAAACCCGTCACCTTGGGCGTGTCCTTCAACACGTGCCAAAGGTTGTTATCGAGATCCATCTCGACCAGCACATAACCCGGCAGAAAAACGCGCTCCACGGTGCGCTTCTTGCCGTTGATGATTTCGGTCACCGGCTCGGTGGGAATCATCACCCTGCCGACCTTATCCTTCAGCCCAAAGGCTTGAACGCGGCTCTCAATCGATTCGCGCACTTTGCGCTCAAATCCCGAGTAGGCGTGCAGGATGTACCAGCGGAAGCGCTCGTTGCGCTCCGGCTGCGGCTGCTCGGTGGTTACTAATTCTTCTGCCATTCTGTTCTCGATTCGCGGGAGCGCGTCCTATTGCGCGCCGCCTGCCCTTGTCAGTAGCTCGTGCAACGCCCGGTTGAAAATCAAATCCACCACAAAAAAGAACAATCCAAAAAGAAAGACCGTGACGATAACCACAGACGTGGTCGCCTGCACTTCCTTCCGCGTCGGTGCGACCACCTTGCGCATCTCCGCGCGCACATCGCTCAGAAAGCGGGTCGCGTTTGTCCACAAGCCCATCGCGCCTTCAGATACGTTCGAAAGTGCGCCTGGTTCCTGCAGCTTGGAAGAACGCTGCTCACCCTTTTCGATTGCTGCTTTGCTTGCCATACTTCTGATCCTTCGCGCCTGGCGTAATTGCCGGGCGGTTCCCGTACAAAATCTGGCAGGGGCGGAGGGATTCGAACCCCCAAGTTCGGTTTTGGAGACCGACAGTTTAACCGTTGAGCTTACGCCCCTAGAAGCAGCTGTTAGCTTCTAGCCTCTAACTTCCAGCTTGGTGTCGGCAGAGTCGATAGGATCAACTTCCCGATGCATCAGCTAGAAGCTGGAAACTAGCAGCTGGAGGCTGCCTTACTCACTTCGCTTCTTTGTGCGCCTGATGCTTGCGGCAGCGATTACAAAACTTCGAGAACTCCAGACGGCCCGTGGTCGTCTTCTTGTTCTTTGTCGTCGAGTAGTTCCGCTCCTTGCACACCGTGCACTGCAATGTCACAATTTCCCGCATTTCAATTCCTTTCAGGTTACAGATTGCAGATGAGAGTTCTGGATTGTTGCTGTCATCTGCAACCTGAAATCTGTCATCTGTTCTTACTTAATAATTTCGCTGATGGCGCCGGCGCCTACAGTGCGTCCGCCTTCGCGGATAGCAAACCGAAGACCCTTTTCCATCGCGACTGGCGTAATCAGCTCGATCACCAGTTCCACGTTGTCGCCCGGCATCACCATCTCCGTGCCCGCCGGCAACTCCGCCACACCCGTCACGTCCGTGGTACGGAAGTAGAACTGCGGACGATAGCCCTTGAAGAACGGCGTATGACGGCCGCCTTCTTCTTTGCTCAGCACGTAAACGGTGCCCTTGAACTTGGTGTGCGGCGTGATCGATGCCGGCTTGGCCAACACCATCCCGCGCTCCACATCTTCCTTCGGAATGCCGCGCAGCAGAATGCCGGCGTTATCGCCCGCCAGGCCTTCGTCCAACTGCTTCTTGAACATCTCAACGCCCGTACAAACCGACTTGCGCGTCTCGCGGAAGCCGACAATCTCGACATCCTCGCCCACCTTCACCTTGCCGCGCTCAATACGGCCGGTCACCACGGTGCCGCGCCCCGAGATCGAGAAGATATCCTCGATCGGCATCAGAAAAGGTAGGGTCACGGCGCGCTCCGGCTGCGGAACGTACTTGTCCACCGCGTCCATCAGCTCGTCGATCTTCGCTTCCCACTTGGCTTCGCCGTTCAACGCGCCAAGTGCCGATCCACGGATCACCGGAACGTCATCGCCGGGGAACTGGTACTTCGACAACAGTTCCCGCACTTCCATCTCGACCAGGTCGGTCAGCTCTTCGTCTTCCACCGCGTCGCACTTGTTCAGAAAGACCACGATGCAGGGCACGCCCACCTGGCGGGCCAGCAGCACGTGTTCCTTGGTCTGCGGCATCGGGCCGTCGGTCGCCGCCACCACCAGAATCGCACCGTCCATCTGCGCCGCGCCGGTGATCATGTTCTTGATGTAATCGGCGTGACCGGGGCAGTCGACGTGCGCATAATGCCGGTTGGCCGTCTCGTATTCCACGTGCGCGGTGGCAATCGTGATGCCCCGCTCCCGCTCTTCCGGCGCGTTATCAATCGAGTCGAACGAACGGAACTGGTTCTTCGGGTTGTGCTTCTGCAATACCTTCGTGATCGCCGCCGTCAGCGTCGTCTTCCCGTGATCGATGTGCCCGATCGTTCCCACGTTCACGTGCGGCTTCGAACGGTCAAACTTTTCCTTCGCCATGCCCCTTCATTCCTTCCGTAAAAAATCAGTTCTCAGTCGTCAGTTTTCAGTTTCGTCCCATTCAGACCGCTTCAACTTATTCTCGACGACCGAGACTGACAACTGATTGCTGACTACTCTCTCAGTAATACGCGTAAGCCTTCAAATACCTCTGCCGCAGCTCCGCCGGCACTTTCTCCACCAGCCGTAGATACCGCTCCCGCGTCAACGCCTGATCTGAAACCGGCAATGCCGCATACAAAGCCGGAGCATCCTTGCCCAGAAATCCGCGCTTCAGAATCGTCTCGTAATCGCGTACCCGCAGTCCAGCCTTCTTCACACGGTTCAGCAGAACTTCCACGTCCCGCACATCGAACGCCGCGTCGAACAGCGAGTGAAGCTTCGCGTACCCTTTTTCATCCTGGACCGGAATTGCCGCCTGCTCGAACATTTTTCTCCTGGCCTTGGACTAACTTCTCAACTCTTCAAACTTTGGAGCGGGAGACGAGGATCGAACTCGCGACCAACAGCTTGGAAGGCTGTGACTCTACCACTGAGTTACTCCCGCGAAAACAGCCTCTAGTCACTAGCTCCTAGCCTTTAGCTCTTCCTGCGCGTCTACCAAGCCGGTCAAATCCACCGCTGCACAGGCTAGAAGCTAGAGGCTAGCAGCTAGCGGCTGAAATTCTGGAGCTGATGACCAGGATTGAACTGGTGACCTCTCCCTTACCAAGGGAGTGCTCTACCAACTGAGCTACATCAGCCCTTACGACAAACTCTCGGGCGTCGAACCGCTGCCCTTTTCTTCCGGATGGCTATCCTGATGGCGAACCTTGTCCGCCTGCAGAGCGACCACCGTGCGCAATGCCAGCCCGACTAGAATCAGCAACGGAACTAGCTTCAAATCTACTGCCTTTCCCGCGATGAGGACCTTAGCGTCGCCCATCGTAAACCAAACCAGCGCGGCCAACACTGCATAAAGTCCCAAAGCCACCCAGAACTTGCGCTCCAACTCCGCGCCTGTATTCTGCGTGCTGCGCCTTTGCTCGGCAGTGGCGGCATTTTCATACCATCGCCGATCATCACGCATAGCCAATCCCCTACACCAGCCACCAGGGCCCGTTCTGATCACTGACACCTGATCCCTGACCACTGCTTCTATGGTGCACAGGGGAGGATTCGAACCTCCGTAACTCGCAAGGAGTGGCAGATTTACAGTCTGCTGCCATTAACCGCTCGGCCACCTGTGCCCATACACCCTCTAGGACAAAAACTCCGTCCACGAGGACCCAAACTCACCCACACCTAACACATCAACCTTGGCGGCGGAAAGCCGCTTCAACGCATACTGCCCCACCCGGAGAACATCCGGCATTGCGGAGCATGCACCTCAGTGGGATCGCCGCGGAGGACAGGTCCGGCACTCAAAAAAATGATGCACCGGTCCAAACTTTCTGCCGTTTCCAGCACCCGGCTTCAAATGTCTAAGTGGAGCTGGCGAAGGGATTTGAACCCCCGACCCTCTGATTACAAATCAGATGCTCTACCAGCTGAGCTACGCCAGCCCAAAGACGGCTTCCCACACCTCGCGAAACCGCTTCGCCACCCGGAAATCTGCCCCGGAAACCGGTGATCGACGCGGGCACACTCCTGCTCCGCGCATACCACGGCACAGTCTCCAAGGTTAGCATATTGAATCGGGTGGAGCAAACCGCTCCATCGCGCCCGATCCCCCTTCTTTTCCGACAATTTGGCTTGACTTTGGATGAAGCGCGCGTGAACCTTGCTCTCACAGTTTATTCCCAATTTCGAGGAACATTCATGAACGTACGCAAGTTCTTCATCACCTGTTCAGCCGCGCTCTTCCTGCTGATCGCAGTCGAAGCCGTTTCTGCCTCGGCGCAAGGCGCCCCTCCGCGCCGCCCGCGTATCGCCGTGCTCGATTTCGACTACGGCACCGTGCAGACCGCCTCGGCCGCCGTGTTCGGCACCAACGTGGACGTGGGCAAAGGCATCGTCGACCTGCTCGTGACCGGCCTCGTGAAGGACGGCACCTACTCGGTCATCGAGCGCAAGGCGTTGGATAAGATTTTGGCCGAGCAAAACTTCTCCAACTCCGATCGCGCCGATCCAACCAGCGCCGCCAAAATCGGCAAGCTGCTCGGAGTGGACGCTATTGTCGAGGGCAGCATCACCGAATTCGGCAATGAGACCAAGAAGACCAACCTTGGCGGTGGCGGCGGCAACTGGCACGGCATGGGCATCGGCGGCTTCGGCCACTCCAACTCCAAGGCCAACGTGGCCATCACCGCGCGCATCATCAACATCGATACCGGCGAAATCCTGGCAGCCGCCGACGGCACCGGCCAATCGGCCCGGTCAAGTACATCGATGCTCGGCGGCGGCGGCAACTGGCATGGTTGGGGCGGCGGCAATGCCGACTTCGGCTCCAGCGACTTCCAGCAGACCATCATCGGCGAAGCCACCAAGGCCGCAGTCGATCAGCTGACGACCAATCTCGTAGCAGACGCCTCAAAGGTCGGCGTGCGCACAGTCGTCGTTGAAGGTGTGGTCGCCGCGGTCGATGGCGGCCAGGTGATTCTGAACGTGGGCGGCAACGCTGGCGTCAAGGTCGGCGACGAGCTTCAGGTCCTCCGCGTGACCAAGGAGATCAAGGATCCCGCCACCGGCAACGTTCTTCGTCGCCTCACCACCACCATCGGCACAGTCAAAGCCACCGACGTCGACGCAGTATCTGCGATCTGTACGCCTGTCTCCGGCACCGACTTCAAAGCCGGCGATCGCGTCAAGACGATCACTCAATAGCTCAAGCGAACCCGGAATAGCTCGAACGCCCGTCGCAAGGTAAATGCGGCGGGCCTTTTTGCGTTTGCCGCACTCATCCATTCGAGTGACTCTTTAATCAACAAAAAAATGACCTCTTGCGCCAAATGGCTTTTGGGTCGATGATTTCTTCGCCTCCCCGAGACCAATTGCGTTGAACCGCAACGCCAGGAGATGCGGCATGCGTAGAAGCCTCATTGCAGCTGTTCTGTTGGTTTCCTGTTCCTTCTTGATCGCGCAACAGGCGATGAACAATGATTCGGTCATCAAGCTGGTGAAAGCAGGCCTGTCGGACGACTTGATCATCACCACCATCAACGCATCGCCGGCGAACTACGATACGTCAGCCAACGGCCTCATCGCCTTGAAAGGCGCTGGCGTGAGTGACAAAGTCCTGTCGGCAATCGTGGTGAAATCCTCGGGAGGCACGCCAACCTCGTCCACTGCTCCAACCGCTTCGACCGCTCCAACGAGCAATGGACTTCCGGTGGGGATTGACGAAATCGGCGTCTATTACAAGAACAAAAGCGGGGCCTGGGTTGCACTGATGCCGGAGGTCGTGAATTTCAAGACTGGAGGCGTCATGAAGAGTATCGCCTCCGCAGGCATCGTCAAAGGCGATGTGAACGGCCACATCGTGGGTCCGAAGGCAAAGATGGTCTTGACCTTCCCAGTCGTGCTCGCGATCTATGCACCCGAGGGTGTAGCCATCACCGAGTATCAATTGCTTCGGCTTCACCCCAATTCAGACTCGCGCGAGTTTCGGTCGGTTACGGGCGGAGTGATGCACGTTTCCGGCGGAGCGACACGGGACCTGATCGATTTTCAAAGTGACAAGCTCGCTCCGCGCGTCTATCAGATCACCATGCAATCGACGCTGGGAAAGGGAGAATTCGGCTTGCTCCCGCCGGGCGCTTACGGCAGCTCGAATATGGGCAGTAGTGGCAAAATCTACTCCATGAGCGTGCCCGAATAGTCAGACTGCGGAAACCCACAGTCTGCGTATCCCCGGCGACCTAGCACTCCCGTCAAGGAGCAAAACGAACCTCGTCCGCTATGCTTGTAGGGGGTGCCTGCCCCCAGTGAGCAGGCTTCCCCGCACTTATGCATAGACGCACGCGACGAACGCTCTTCATAGTGGCCGGGGTCGTAGTCCTGCTGGCGGTCGCCGTCTTTCTTCGCTCCAAGGCTCCCCCCGAAGCCGCGCGCCTCCTGCCCGAATCCGACGGCATTATTTACATCCACCTCAGTCCCTTCCGCGCCTTCTTTCACAAGGACCTCAAGCCCCCCACGCGCGTCCCCGAGTATCAGCAGTTCGTCGACGCCACCGGCATTGACTGGGAGCGCGACCTCGACCAGGTCGCCATCGCCTTGCATCGCATGCCCAATCCCAACGGACCCAACGGCCCGGTGGCCTATTCGCTGGTCCTCGTCGGCAAGCTCACAGGCAAGCGCCTCAACACCTGGCTCGAAGCGCACGCAACTTCTCGCGAGGACTACGCCGGCCACACCATCTATTCCGTCCCCTCCGACGGCCGCACCGTACGCGTCGCCCAGATCGGTTATGACATGCTGGCCGTCAGCAACACGCCGACGCCCGAACAGATTCACTCCATGATCGACCGCCATCGCACTGCCGCCCTGCCCTTTGCCGGATCTTCACTCCTCTCGCATCACTTCCACGAAGTCCCCCTGCTCTCGCTGGCATGGGGTGTGGGCCAGATCGGCCTGCCATTCTCCGAAAGCGGCGCCATCAGCGTCTTTGGTGTTGCGCTGCCCCTCCAGGATGGGGCCACCATCATCGCCAGCGTGACCCCGACTCTGCCGCTGGCTGGTTCACTGCGCATGCGCGTGGAAGAGATCGCTCCGAACGAGCAGGATGCCGAAAGCCAGGCCGCTTCGCTCAACCTGCTCCTTTCCATGGCCCGGCGCGTCACTGTTCCGCTGGCCGCGAATGGCCCCAACAACGGATTGAAAGAAGTGCTGAAGACCGCACAGGTCGCGCAGAAGCACGATCGCGTCGTGGTAACGGCGACATTGACGCCTTCAATCCTGAGCGGAATCACCGCGGGAATGAATTCCGCACAGTCACCGGAAACAGAGGCGATCCAGGGCGCATCGAAGTAAATAGGAAGGTTCTTCCTTGCAGCCGTCCAAACGTGCAATTGCAATCTTCAACTTCGTACAAACTCCAACTCACACCGCCGCATAAATGGAAAAGCACGAATCGGAATTGCATTTGGACGCGTCTCAAGAATTGAAAGCATTTTCACCCTGCCCATGTAGAGTTGTTACGCACGATTCGCTGCATCCGATGGCTAATTCCAATGAGAGGTTTCATGAACCTTCCCTTCCGCATCCACACTTCGCTCGCCGTTCTGCTCCTTCTGCCTTGTCTCTCCGCCATCGCCGCCGATTCGCCGAATCACCCTGCCCTCACCGGTCAATCGGCATTCACTGACGCGCTTCACGAATCGCCGGGCACCCGCCGCCACGTCACAGTCGGCGATCTGCCTGCACCCGCACCCGACCAATCCGTCGATAATGGCCCCAACGTTGTCGCGCGCCCTGCCAATGCGTGGCCCATCGCGCCCAACGGCTTCAAGGTCGATATGTACGCCACTAACCTCGACAATCCGCGCCTGCTGCGTTTCGCGCCCAACGGCGACCTGTTTCTCGCCGAAAGCGAAAGTGGCAAGATCAAGGTCTTTCGCGGCGCAGGCCCCGACGGCAAGCCGCAACAAACCTCCGTCTTCGCCACCGGCCTCCATCAGCCCTTCGGCATTGCGTTCTATCCCGCCGGTCCCAATCCGCAATGGATCTACATCGGCGACACCGACGAAATCATTCGCTTCCCTTACAAGAACGGCGACCTCAAAGCGAGCGCAGCTCCGCAGCAACTCGCCGAGCTCCCCGGTGGCGGACGCCTGCGCGGCGGCGGCCACTGGACCCGCGACGTAATCTTCTCCAAAGACGGAACGAAGCTCTTCGCGTCGGTCGGCTCGCACTCCAACGTCGATGACAGCGACACACACCCCGAGGAATTTCACCGCGCCGACGTGCTTGAGTTCACGCCTGAAGGCAAGTTCATCAAGGTCTACGCATGGGGCATCCGCAACTGCGTCGGCGAGGCTATCAATCCCTTCACCGGCGAGCTGTGGTGCTCCACCAACGAGCGCGATGGCCTCGGCAACAACCTTGTCCCCGACTACGTGACCCATGTGCAGGAAGGCGGCTTCTACGGCTGGCCCTGGTACTACATGGGCGGACCAAGCGGTGGCAGGCAGGACCCGCGCCACGTGGGCAAGCATCCCGAGTTGCAGGCGAAAGTCCTCACCCCCGACATCCTCCTCAACCCGCACTTCGCTTCACTTGAGATGTTCTTCTACACCGGCTCGCAGTTCCCCGCAGAATTCAAAGGCGACGGTTTCGCCTGCGAACACGGCTCATGGAACCGCGCCCAGCGCTCCGGCTACGAGTGCATCCGCCTTCCGATGCGCAACGGCCACGCCACTGGAGAGTATGAAGACTTTCTCACCGGCTTCGTCCTGCCCGACGGCACCGTCTGGGGCCGCCCCGTGGGCATAGCGCAAGCTCCAGATGGCTCGCTCTTTGTGAGCGACGACGGCTCCCGCACCATCTGGCACGTCAGTTATGTCGGACACTAGATCCTGTTCTCCAATTGCGATAGAGCAAAGGCAATTAGCTCAGTGGCTCTTTCATTGAGAGAGAGCCACCTTCCTAAGTCAGAAACTGCGCAAGAGAAAATCTCGTGCACTCACGAGCACTTTCTCTCGCATTGCGGGCTCTGGCAGCATGCGAGCGATTTCAATTGCCCCGGTCATCGTTGAAAAGATCGAAAAGAAAGCACGCTCTTTGTCGGCAGTTCGCTGGCCCGGCATAAAGGGAAGCATTCGATCCTTGTAGTTCACAAGCTCGGCAAAAATCCGGCCCCTCATCCTCTTGTCGACCCGCGCCATTTCGGGGGCAAGTGCTGGCAGCGGGCAGCCGCGCTCAACATGATCGCAGTATTCCAGGCTTAGATAGGCCTTCACAATCGCCTTCCACGGTGCCTCGGCGTGCGAGTGTTCGGCGGCATGAGCCAGGTTGTCGGCGATCTCTCTGAAAGCCTCGCGGAGCGACTCCAGCAGCAACTCATCCTTGCTTCCGAAGTGTTTGTAAAAGCCTCCGTGCGTCAGACCGGTGTCGCGCATAACCGCCGCAACCCCCGCGCCATTCAGGCCCTCGGCGCGTACGCGTCGCGAGGCGTCTTTCACAATCTTCTGATGGACTTCCGCTTTGTGTTCAGGTCGGTATCGCATAGCTCATTTTAGGATGCTCGACATCATCCCACGATGCTACCGGCCAGAGCGAGCAAAAGAAAGTTCGAATCCATAGGATGATGCACATCATCCTATGTAGCGAGAGGAGAATTTTTAATGCCTCACCCGATTCTGATCACAGGCGCAGCCGGCGGTTCACAGGGATCAACCGGACGTCTCGTCGCAGGTCTCCTGCGCAAGCAGGGCATCCCCGTTCGCGCCTTCGTCCATGGACTCGATGCCCGGTCCGACGAACTCCGCCAACAAGGTGCGGAAATCATCGAGGGCGACCTCCTCAACCCAGCTTCGGTCCAGGCAGCAATGAAAGGCGTGAAACGGGCCTACTTCACTTACCCGGTGGCCGATGGGCTGCTCGAGTCAGCCACTATCTTTGCTGCAACAGCCCGCGACGCAGGCCTGGAGTTGGTGGTGAACAACTCGCAGTTCCAAGGCACGCCCGATGATCCCGCGTTTCGGGATCTCCCAAACGCACCCTCATTCCGGAATCTGCAGCATCGATTGGCCGATCGTATCTTCGATTGGGCCCAGGTCGGCGCAGTTCATCTCCAGACGCCTCCCTATTACGAAAACGTACGCGCCCTTATCAGCCGGAGCGTGGTCGAACAGCACGCCGTCTTCCTGCCGTGGGGCAATGGCGAGGCCGTCATTCCACTCGCCGGCGCCGAAGACGTAGCTCAAGTCGCCGCAACTCTTTTGGCTAACTCCGGCGCGCCGTCACAAAATGTGTATCCTCTGGTGAGCGAAACTCCAACCGTGCGGGAAATCGTAGCAACTCTGGGGCGGGCAATCGCGCGGGAGATTCGCTATGTGCCAATTACTGACCAGCAGTGGGCTGATGCAGTAAGAGAGCGAATCAATC
Source organism: uncultured Acidobacteriaceae bacterium (assembly GCA_963704415.1). Classification (GTDB taxonomy): domain Bacteria; phylum Acidobacteriota; class Terriglobia; order Terriglobales; family Acidobacteriaceae; genus Telmatobacter. The sequence continues at coordinate 35,034 of OY969908.1, forward strand.
CCCATGCGCTCGATCATCTGACCCATCTTTGGCAATACTTCCGCAATAGTAAGGAACACCGCCAGGCCACCAATACTATTCGTGACGTCACGGGCCGGAATCCACAGACTCTGGAAGAGTTCTTCCGAACCAACGCCAAATCTCTCGCCGCCGCAGGTCAGTGAAGCACCCTTTCGGCCAAATCCGAAGAGAATCTGAGCCTATGGGATGATATTTATCATCCCACCATAGGAGGTACAAATGCCGCCGCAAATCATTTTCCTGCTGCATCTCGTTTTGGGTTATGTCGCGTGGCTGCTTTGCTTCAGCGTCTATATCCTGCCCAAGCTCCGGTCGATGAACCGGTTCGGAGCCCACCGTGCGATCGCGACTCTGCACAGTTTCCGCTTCTTCGGACTGGTCTTTATTCTTCCAGGCGTCATCGGTCCAAATCTGCCCCCCAGCTTCGCCGTGTTTGCCGCCTACTGGGACTTCGCAACCGGAGTGCTGGCGCTCCTGGCGCTTCTAACGGTAAGGATTCGTCCCCTATTCTGGCTGTTCGTCGTCGCCTTCAATCTCGCGGGGGCGGTCGACATCCTCACCGACTATGCCCACGGGATCCGGGCCGGGCTTCCCGCGCTAGCGGGACAGCTGGGTGCCGCCTACGCGATCCCGATCATCTACGTGTCCTTGCTGATGATCACGCACTTCGTCGCTCTCTATTGGTTGGTGCGTCCTCAACCCAAGGCGGCGCACGCCCTTGACGTCGGTGCGGCCGCATCCTAAATTGAACCTCGCCGAGGTCTTCCTCGGCGAGGTCGGCAGCCCAGGCGTCAAGTAAATCTGATGCCTGAACGATTCCATTCCCTTCCACGCGCCGCACCGTGTAGACCATCCCTGGAATTCTTTGCCTACTTCCCCTTTAGTCCCAGCGCCGCAACAGTATCCGGATCGACGACTGACTTTCCGTTCGCATCCTTCACCGCCACGCCAAAGCCGTTGTGGTAATCCCACATCGCCCAGCCAATGCCATCGGCCTCGAGCGCCGTGCGCACATCGTGAAGCCACGCCAGTCGCGACGCGGGCGCCGTCACCTCGCGATACGCTCCAAATTCATTGCAGATGAGCGGCACGTCATTGTCGTGCGCCCACGACTGGGCTTCGTCGATCATGAGGCGAATTCGGTGCGCGTCCCAGTGATCGAGCCAGTAATTCTCCAGCTTGTACCGATCGGCGGGATCGGGAATCTGCTTCACCGATTCCTGCATCGAGTCTTCCGTCGGCGGATACGGAATCCCGTGCTCGTAGATCCAGTAAGTCGCCCCCCAGCTCGCCCCCTGGTGCGTAAACTCGTGCGGATCGTAGAAGTGGAAGTTGTAAATCACGTTGCCGTCGGGCAGCGGATGTTGCGTGAGCAGATCGATGATGTCAGAATAATTCGGCCCGGTGGCGATGATCGTGTGCCGCGGCGCGGCTTCGCGAATGGCCGCAGCCACGCGCGCCTGGATGCCCGCCCAACGATAGGGATCGTTTTCCTCCGGCTCATTCATGATCTCGAAAAAAACGCGCTCCGGGTCGCCATTGGCATAATGCGCCGCGAGCCTGCGCCAGAGTTGAACAAGCCGATCCACCGATGCGTTACTCGCGCCGATTCCTTGCTTATACGGCTCTTCAGGATGCAGATCGACCTGCACGGCCATGCCATTGGCGAGAATGTTATCGAGCGCACGATCGAGACGCGCCATGAATTCCGCATTCAGGCCATCGGCGCCGCGCGGATACTGCTCGAGCGGTGTTGCGTCAACGCTGAGGCGTACGTTGTCGAAGCCCAGCTTCGCGATAATCGCAATGTCCTCGGGAGTTGTCTCGGTGTCCGTGTGGTGCGCAGAGTAGTCGGGCGCGTTTTGCGAAAACCAGTGCGAGACATTGATACCCCGCTTCAAGTGCTGCGCGCGAGCGAAGGCCGTTCGCAGATCGGCAGCACGATCGGAAGCGCGGTCCTGCGCGACGGCAGCAAGAGAGAACGCAAGAAGGGCGATGAGGCAACGAATCGGAACGCGCACGGCGGAATCTCCTTACAAAGGGCAAAAAATGCCCGAGGTAACGATATCACCAAAACATCCGGGGAGACTGCTGGACCAGGGAACAGAATCGTAGAAAACAAAAGCGGCCCCCAGAGGAGCCGCTTCTGGCTTTCGGAAGATTGCCGCTTACTTGCTCGAGATGGGGTTCGAGATGCTGCTCAATTCCGCTTGCGCGTAGGTGGTGCGCAGATACTTGTGCGGATTCACAGGCACGTTGTGCACGCGCACCTCGTAATGGAGGTGCGGGCCAGTGGCCCGGCCGGACTGTCCGACATAGCCAATCACCTGACCGCGTGTTACGTGTTGTCCAGGCACTACGGCAATTTCGGAAAGGTGACCATATATCGTGCTCAAGTCATGGCCATGGTCGAGGACAATCTCTTTGCCATAGCCGGAAGCTGTCGCAGCCCCGGTTACGTCACCATCGGCGGCCGCCCGCACCGGCGTGCCATACGGCGCGTCAATATCGATGCCTGTATGGAAGGCGCCTTCTCCGTTGAATGGATCCTGGCGCTCACCGAAGCTCGAAGCAACACGACCCTCAATCGGCCAGAGCGAAGGGGCGTCCGCGAGCTGCGTCCAATCTCCGGTAAAGGAGGGCGTTAAGCCGCCCTCGAGGGCACGCGTGACACGCCCTGACATCGCCTGCTCCCGCAACGCATAGAACTGGTCAATGGAGAGCTTGACTTCCTGCTGGCTGACCTCGTCGCTGAGGGCGAGGCTCTGTGGCGTGCGCGCGGTTATGGGATTGGCCGCCTGCTGTTCTGCATTGAGCCTGTTTTGCCGCAGGCCATAAAGCGTAGTCACTTCGCTTGCCAGCGCACCAAGGGAAGCCACCTGCACATCGCGATCATGCGCAATTTGCGCCATCTGTTTGTAATTTTTACGGAGGGTTTCGCGCTCCTGCCGCACCTGGTTGTAGCTCTCGGTCTTGAGCAGCATGCGCGTGTACGATCCAGCCAGCCCAACGATTGTGAATGCCCCCACAAGCGCCGCCGCGACGAACCCGTACACGTAGTGAAGAGGCAACGGAATCTTACGCACCTTGCCATCTTCATCCCGGGCAACAAAAAGAATGTAATAGCGTTTCCGCAGCATAATCTTCTCTCATTCCCGCATCTGGGAAGGCTGCAATCGCCACAAACCAATCGAACAGCGAAAGGCTATAGGGGGCTCTTGGGGGAGCCCGCGAAAACCGATGAAAGGCCCTGCGTGGGTGCTCTTTCTAAGACGTTCGAATTAGGCTAACAAACGCCTCTCCGTAGGGTCAACGAAATCAGTAGGAAAACTCCCTTTCTCCCGCGCCAACAGTCCCTTATGGCAGCCCTCCTTTGGTTTCTTTTCGCAGCGAACACCAGCCAGTTGCCCTATTCTCATAGGGATGCGCAACGACCCGGAACCTTTTGCCATGAAAGGCGCGCCCGATGAACGGGCGCTCATTCAGCGAATTCGTAGCCTCACAGGCCGCAAATCCTTCGCCGGGCTCACGTTGGGCATCGGGGATGACTGCGCATTGCTAGTATCGAAACCCGGTGAGCGAATCGCCGTAACGACCGATCTTTCCATCGCCGGCCGCCACTTCAAGTTAGAGTGGCATCCACCGGAAGTGGTTGGTTATCGGACATTGGCACGCGGCCTCAGCGACCTTGCGGCCATCGGTGCGCGGCCGCTGGCAGCCTTTCTTTCCTTAGGGTTACCGCACGATCTGACAAAGAAAAAAGGACGAAGAAAAGCCTGGATCGATGGGTTTTTCGAGGGCTTGCTGGCATTGGCCGAGGAGCACAAGACCCCGCTGGCGGGCGGCGATCTGGCGGAAGCACCCATCGCCATGGCGGACATCGTGCTGATCGGGGCTGTTCCCCGCGGGCGGGCATTGCTGCGTTCCGGTGCACGGGCGGGAGACCTGCTCTACGTGACGGGAGCACTCGGTGGTGCTGCAGCCGGCCTGGCAGAGTTGGGCAAGCTTGCGGCGAGATCGGGAAGAACGGGACTACTCCATGTGCCAAAGCAATATCGGGAACTGCTCGTCGCACATTTCCATCCGCAGCCTCGCATCGCGCAGGGATTGTGGCTGCAGCGCCGAAGACTGGCGAGTGCGGCAATTGATTTGAGCGATGGGCTTTCGACGGACCTCACTCACCTCTGCGAGGAATCGGGAGTGGCTGCCGAGATCGATGCGGACGCCGTCCCTGTTTATCGGGGCGCTACATTCGAACAGGCTCTCCACGGCGGAGAGGATTATGAACTCCTGTTCGCCGCGCCGGCAAAGGCACGTATTCCGGAACAGATTGCCGGGGTCGCCGTGACCCGCATCGGACGAGTCTTGCGGCGTCGCTCTGGCCAGCCACGAATTACGCTAGTCAGCAATCGTGGACGACAGCCGCTCGAACCGCAGGGTTGGCAGCATTTCTCCTGAAGTCAAATCCTCTTCAGTCCGGAGCCCCCGGTCGAGAATCCGCCAGGCCCTTTGACCGGGGGGCCGGAATAGTGAACGTGCACCAGGCGCCAACCCTTGCCAGGTAGATTCACATACACCTGGCTTTCTCGTCCGGTGGTGTGGACCAAGGTCTTGCCGTCGCTGCGAAGGGTCGCGACAAAATCCCAGTCGAACTCCACCACCGCTGCTTCACCATAAAGGTGAATGCTCACATCGCTCACATTCTTCAATGTCCGCCTTGAGAATGTCTGGCCCATCAGCTTGTCGTAGACCACGGAAGCGATCTGATCCCAGCCACGTTCATGCCCTTGCGGCTCGATGAATGTCGCATCCGGTGTTGGTGACCAGACCGTTGCACCCGGCGAGGTATCAGCGGCGTCGATCGACTGCATGTAGTTTTCGACCTGATGCCGGATTTCCGCTGTCGCGACTGAATCCTGCGCCGTTGTCGTCTCCTGGGCCTGCATCACGAGCCGGGTGGTGCACAGACACACTCCAGCCACAAAAGCTGCAACAAACGTCTTCCCTATCGTCATGACTTCCTCTTGGTGAGCTGCTGTTGCAGTCAGTATGCCACTGTGAATTGCTGACGCAGGTGCGCAGGAAACTCCAGTTCATCCACCAGGGCAACAGCAAAATCCTCTGCCGAGATCCGGCTCTCGCCCTTGTCATCGGTCACGAGTCCCGTTCCGCCCAGGCGGAATTTTCCTGTGCGTTCCCCTGGCTGAATGAAAGCCGCGGGGCTCATGTAGCTCCAATCGACATTTGATTTCTTCAGCACCGGCAGCACGTCGCGATGCGCAAGTGCAATTCCCTTCCATTGCTCCGGAAAGTTTGGAGCATCAACCAACTGAACTCCGGGCGCCACCTCCAGGCTGCCCGCACCGCCCACCACGATCACGCGCTTCACGCCGGCCTTGGCAAGGCCGGCCAACAGCGCGCGGGTCGCGGCCACCACAGATTGCGGATCGTCCTGCGGGGGCGCGTAAGCGCTGATGACAGCATCGGTGCCTTTGGCGATTGCCGCGACGCTCGCCTCATCGGTTACATCGCCCTTTACGGCCTTCGCCCCTGAACCAGCAATCTTTTCCGGATTACGTGCCACGGCCGTGACCTGGTGCCCCCGCCGCAACAATTCCTGCAGAACCCGTGAGCCAATCATGCCCGACGCACCAAAAAGAACCACGTTCATATTCATCTCTCCTGCCGGATGAGATGTTTCGCGCGAAGAGAAAGAACCAGAATGTGGCTCCTCGAATGCATTGCAGCAGCGGAATCAGAAAACTGGCAAAACCGAGGCGCTAGTTACATGAGAGGAACGGGCACTCCTCAACTGTAGGTACGTTCGCACGCTTTGAGCGGCTATGATCAGAACGTCATGGAAAACGAAAAGGTGCGCGTGCGGTTTGCTCCCTCTCCTACGGGGCTTCTGCACGTAGGCAACGCGCGGACGGCGCTCTACAACTGGCTCTACGCGCGCCGGGCCGGAGGAGACTTCGTCCTCCGCATCGAGGATACCGACAGCGAGCGCTCGCACCCGCGCTTTGAAAAGCAGCTTATCGAGGACCTGCGCTGGCTGGGTTTGGATTGGGACGAAGGCCCGAACGAGCCCGGTACGAGAGGCATCGGGAAAGGGGAATTCGCCCCCTATCGTCAATCCGACCGGCTGGACATCTACGCAAAACACGCGGCAAAGCTGTTGGAGGAAGGAAAAGCCTATCACTGCTTCTGCTCAATTGAAGAGCTGGAGGCGGAGCGCAAGTCGCTTTCGGAAAAGCAAATGCCCCAGGTCTACTCCGGACGCTGCCGGAACCTGAGCGAGAAAGTGATCAAGAGAAATGTTGCGGCGGCGTTGCCTTTTTCGATCCGGCTGAAGATCGGCGAAGAACCGCTCCGCTTTCACGACCTGGTGCGTGGGCCGGTCGAGTTTCAGGCGGAAGCGCTCAGCGATCCTATTCTCGTGCGTTCTGGCACAGAGAAGGACCCAGGGATTCCGGTTTACAACTTTGTCGTCACGGTGGACGACGCCCTGATGAAGATCACCCACGTGATTCGCGGCGACGACCATATTTCGAATACGCCCAAACAGGTTGCGATTTACGAGGCCTTCGGCTGGCAGGTGCCGATGTTTGCGCATCTCTCCACCATTCTCGGCGCGGACCGCGAGCGGCTTTCTAAGCGGCATGGCGCAACGTCAATCGCGACGTTTCGCGAGATGGGCTACCTTCCGGAAGCGATGGTGAACTATCTTGCGCTGCTAGGCTGGGGCGCCGAAGATGGCAAGACCGAAACCTTCAATCTGCCCGAGCTGGTCAAAAACTTCACTCTCGAACGCATAACTCCTTCGCCCGCCATCTTCGACTTCGACAAGCTGAATTGGCTGAACCGGCACTACATCAAGCTTTCTTCGCCGGTACGGATCGCAGCGCTGGCGTGGGAGTATTTCGGCGGGCTTCTGCCGGAGAAGGATGACGCCACCGACGAAGTCCTGGTTTGGTTTGTGCGATTGATTGGGCTGTTTTCTCCCAGCGTCGATCATCTCGATCGGCTGACAGCGAAGGCCCTTTTCATTTTTGGATTCGATCCGGAAGTGACGCGCTCGAAGCAGGAGAATGCGGAGGTTCTTGCCACTGATTCGGCGCGTATCGTGCTCGCCGAATTGGCCGATCGTGTCCGAGCGCATAGCCTACCCGTCACGCCGGAGATCTTCAAGCAATGGCTGGATGAGATCAAGCAGGCAACCGGAGTTAAAGGTCAGGAACTCTTCCATCCCGTCCGCATCGCGATCACCGGCTCGCATTCCGGTCCAGAGTTCGACAAACTGATCCCAGTGATCGAGCAGGGCTCGACACTTGGCTTGAGCGTGCCCAGCATACGGCAACGGGTAGAGCGGTTTGTCGGGGTCTAGTCCGTGTCCCCCATATCAATGGATTTAAGCTTTCCTCATCGATGGGAGGCGGAGGTCCTCGCGCTGCGACCGCTGATTTTGCCCCCGCGTCATTTCGTGTATCCACGCGATGCGGAAGAGGTGGAGCGCGGCGCGCTGGAAGCACTGGTGCGGCCGGGCGCCGCCACTCCAGTCGATGAAGCCTTTCCAGAACGTTTGCCCTGCGCGCAGCAGTCGGAGGTTGCGGAACCCTTTCTGGCGACGTGCGCGCTTGGATTTCGCGATCCGACGGTTCCCACTGGCTTATGGACTACTCCGAGACCAGAAGAAGTTTGCGCTGTGGCAGGTGGATACGCCTACTTGATCGACACAACTGCGCCGGAGCGGTTCACCATGATCCCGTATAGGCCCGTGCTGGCAGTGCGTGCCCTGCCCGAATATGGGCTGCTCCTGTTCGTCGGCCATCACAGCGTTCTGGCATGGGGTGCTGCAGGGGAGGCATGGCAATCCGGGAAGCTCTCAGATGAAGGCGTAACCATCACCGCAATGGAGGGAGGCCTGTTGCATGGCACGGGCTGGGAGATGATGTCGGATCAAGAAACCATGTTTGCGCTGGACGTGCGCACGGGATTACCTGTCGGGCCGTAATCCGATTCTCAAATCTCGGTGTTCGCGTTGAACTTCTCTGCCAGCAACTGAATCAAGGCTTGCGGTCGGTGGCTATCTACCACGTAGCTTGCCTCGGGTCTGAACTGCTCGCCGCCTGGACTTGCCAGGATAATAGGGACGTCTGGAGCCAGATGTTTCACGTCCGGCAGGATGCCGGGATGTTTGCGCAAGAGACCGAAGTGAACGAGCACCACATCGACCTTGGGGAATCGCCGCAAAAGATCCATTCCACCATCGGCGTCGTATGAGGTAAGAACATTGTGCTTTGCAGTCTCCACCACAAGCTTGCGCGCTGACAGCCCTTCCGGCTGCTCCTCTTCCATCATCAGGACGACAAGGGATCTCAAAGTTTCTCCTCGGCCGGCCTCCCCAGCGAGAAACCAGGCCGAGTGATTGGATGCGCACGGTCCTGACCTAGAAGCATTGGCTGCTTGTTAAAGAAGAAGAGTCGTTTCTGGCTCAAAGTTTATCCCGCGGCCACAACTCTTTCATTTGCAGGAAGAATGCTCTCGTACGCCCCATACACGCCTTCAAACACAGAATCCCAGCTTGCGGTAAGCGCGTAGGCCCGCGCGGCCTCGCGCATCGCCGCATGTTTTGAGGGATTTCTGAGAATGCCGGAAACTGCAGTGGCGAATTCCGCATCCGGCACGATACGCCCGGTTTCTCCGTCGTGCACAATCGTCTTCGGCCCGCCGTCGGGCGTCACGACCGCGGGAACCCCGCTGGCCAGCGCCTCCAGCACCACGTTGCCGAAAGTGTCGGTGTGCGACGGGAAAACGAAGAGGTCCATGTTGGCATAAGCCTCCGAGAGCGCTTCTCCGCGCAGCACGCCAGTGAACTCCGCGCGACGCAACCGCTCACGCAACCAGGCTTCGTCGCCGCCATGACCAACAACGAGAAAACGAAAACTCTTGTGCCCCATACGCTCCAGTTCATCCTGAACCTGCACCAGACCGGCGATGTTCTTTTCGACGGAGAGGCGACCCACGAAACCAAGCACCTGGTCCCGGTCATCGGGCCGGCGATTACGTTTTCCAGGATGAAAGAGCTCCGCATCGACGCCGCGCGGCATCAGGGAACAAGGTTTCCCGGTCATCTGTTCAAGCTTGCGGCAGAGGTCGAGATTGGGCGCGAACAGCACTTGCGCGATCGAATAGAACTTCGCGGCAGCCGCCATCGCCAGATCTTCGATGGTCTGGCCCGTTGCAGCGGATTGCCGCGCCGGGAGCAGCCGCAGGAACCACTCCGAGCGGCGGGCTGCGTATTCATGAATATTGGTATGCCAGCTTGCCGCCAGTGGCAAATTCAGATGGTGAGCAAGACCCGCGCCGAGCATGCCGACCTCGCTCGGCCCCGTGATGTGAATCAGGTCGGGCTTGAAACGCTCGAGAACTTCTTCAATGAATGGAATATGGCGCAGAAACGCGGGATCGAAGAAAAGATCTTTTTCGAGAGCAATGGAAAGGAAGCCGCGCGGCAGTTCCAGTGTCCATACGTTGCCCTCTTCGATGATCGCCTGGGTGCGGGCGCCGGCGCGCACACAGAGGAAGGGCAGGTTGCGGCGGCGGGCGAATGCTTCAAAGTGGCGACTTGTGTGGGCTACTCCATTCACTTCGTGGAAGGAGTCAGGAAAATAAGCCACGCGCGGCACAGTTGCGATCATACCCTGCTTCACTTGCAGCAAAATAAGCCCCGCTCAGAATTTCAAGCCTATTCTCCCAGGGCCAGGCGCAGTTTCTGCGAATCGCTCCACGCAATCCGTAAGCCACCGGAGACGGGCCCCATGCCCAGCATCGCCACCATCGCAATGGTCCAGCCAACGGCGCGAGGGGCACGGCCCTTGGGCCAAATCTCTGTCAATGGCCGAACCACACCCTGCGCGTCCGGATGGTAGACTCGCTCATCCCAGGTCCGGGAGCCCTGAGGAAACTCCGGATAGTTGCGAATCGCGTCCATTGTCGATTGCAGAATGCGATGCTTCCACGGCTCCGCGTATTGGGGCATGAAGAGCACGTTGCTCCTCTTCTCCCGGCGGATCTCGTGGACAAACTCGGTAAAGCTGGTGGCATCGGTCAGGTTGATGTTCGCGTTCGGCTCCACACCATGCCGATCGCCACCGCTGATCAGCAGCATGTTCCATTGCGCAGCCAGTTGCCGCACGGCACGATTTTCATCCCAATGGCGCAGGCCGTTCAGTTCCAGTGCATGCAGCCATGTGCCGTTTTTCTGGATGAATTCATTGACCAGGAACTCGTGCTTTTCCTGGCCCACCAGGTATAGATCCCACATCGGGTGATTGAAGACGACCAGGACGTTGGGCTCCTGGTGCAGCGCTGCCAGAATCTGTGTCAGTTCTCCATCGCTTGGTCTTGCAGTGAAGTCTTCCAGCACACGCATCCAGTCTGCCGCCCTTGCGCTGGGCAGGTTGTGAATGCCGAGATGGAAGGACTGCACGCCGCCGTAGGGTGCGCTCCATTCCACCGAAACCGGAATGGCGCGGGCGCTGGGCACCGTCCGCAGAAGCATTGGGGCATTGATGTTGTCGTGATCTGTGATCGACACCATGGAAGCCACATCGAGATTCTCGATTTGCCGGCTCTCCAGGTCAAAGGCCAGCTTGGGCGTCATGGGCGGCGTCCAATAGCTCTTCGCGTAATCGATGCGGACGCCATGCGCAGCCTTCGATCGGCGCTCGAGTCGCGAAATCAATGGCCGAATCAGCGGGTACTGATTCCCAAGATTGGCCAGAAAATCCAGCGTCTCTTTGGACTGGTTCGTATGGCTGTGCAAGGAGACCCCGGAACGGAATCCCTTGGCAGCTTTCTGGTCGCGCCAGAGGTAGTTGATGGTGGAGTTGGCCACTTCCCCTCCTTGATCCGCTTCTTTCTGGAGTTTCCAGGATCAGTATCCCCCGGATGCCGTCAATATCGCGTTAAGAGAGTGCGAATGGGGCTTCAATTGGGGAAAGAATCAATTCAGTAACCAGAAATGCCGGTAAAACCACGAGAAACTCCAATAAATCCCTGAGTTTTCTGCACTCCAAAGTGTGCTTTCAGGATTGAAGACGATGAGAAAAATTGCGAATCCGCTGCACTATCCGCAGTGCAAGTGACCACTTGGGGGTTGGATCGGGACCCGGATAGGCCTAGTCGTTCGCCTTCGCCATCTCCGGCCCCAGGAAGTCTTCAAGGGTGACCCCCTGCATCACGTCTTGGGATGGGTGCTCCGCAGCCGCTTCCGGGATCAGGTAGTTCTCGGTCAGTCCCTTGCGCAGCATCTCGAAGGCCTCCTCCGGCGTGTCGGCAAACTGAAAGAGTTCGATGTCCTTCGGAGAGATGGCTCCGGTGTCCACCAGCACGTCAAGATCAAAGACGCGCCGCCAGTATTCCGGCCCGTAGATGACGACCGTGATTTTCTTGGCCAGCTTCTGCGTCTGCGCCAGGGTGAGGATCTCGAACATCTCGTCGAGGGTGCCGAAGCCGCCGGGGAAAACGACCAGCGCCTTCGACAGGTACGCAAACCAGAGCTTGCGCATGAAGAAGTAGTGGAACTCGAAGTTGAGCGACGGCGTGATGTAGGGGTTCGGAGATTGCTCGAAGGGCAGCTTGATATTCATTCCCACCGTTTTGCCACCTGCCTCATGGGCGCCGCGGTTGGCAGCCTCCATGATGCCGGGCCCGCCGCCGGAGGTGACAACGAAGCGATGGCGGCGCGAAGGGATGGTTTTGGCCCACGTGGTGAGCATATGCGAAAGGCGGCGCGCGTCTTCGTAATAGCGCGCCATCTCTACAGCGGCCACGGCGCGCTTGCGCTGCAGATCCGTGGCCTTGCCTGCGGCAATCTCAGGCGGCTTGGCGGGCTGCTCCTCACTCGGTGCGGGACGCGTGGAACCGGTATTATCGAGCAGCTCCAGTTCATGGTCAGCTTCTTCTTTGCCGCGAAAACGCGCGGATCCGAAAAACACAACCGTGTCCTGAATGCGCTCGCGGCGAAAACGCGCCAGCGGTTCCATGTACTCGGCCACAATTCGAATCAGTCGCCCATCAGGGCTGTTGAGAAAGGTCGGATTCTCGTACGCCAACGGAGCGGAGGCGAGAGGCAGAGGCGTTCCGTTTCCGGGCAACTTCGCAACCGCGTCGCCCTCGGATGTGGACGGGGACGCCCCGTTCGCAGAGGACACATCTGCAGACTCTGCCTGCTGCGATTGGAGTGATGTTGCGCTGCGGCTCTCGGTTTGCGAAGAAAGGTCTAAGGTCGCGGAAGAGACTTTTTTCTTGTCCTGGTCGTTCTTTCGGTCGCTCATGGCTTACCTGTTTCTGTTGCCGATGGCGTCTTTAAGCGCTATCCACAAATTCAACAATCCCAATCCGGATATGATGCCGCGGACCGCGCCATTGGCCGCATAGATAGAGAGCGTCGGGAACTGGACGAAGAGCGGATTCTGGTCCCAGAAGAGTGGAGACCACGGCGCATAACAGACTGCCAAGCCGATATAAATCCGTAACATCACGCGCAAGAAAAGCTCGGCGCGGATGAGCCATCGCGGAATTCGTTGTGGAGCATGCGGAGCCGACGATGCGGACTGGCCATTCGACAGGGAACCCGGATCAGGAGCCGGGCTCGCGGGCAACGGAGGCGATATCAATTCCGGCTGCTGAGACATTCGTCAATAAAAGCTTCCGGCTTCCCGTCCAGCAAGACTTGACTGGAACGGGGTGGGCCGTATTGAAACGGTATCACAGCGGCGGCGCCGGCAAAGGCCGATCCGTCGCGCTGGGCAAAACGTTAGTTCTGCGATGGGATTGCCGGTCCATTCCGGTCGGCGTATTTTATTTGTGTGCGCGGATTCCTTTCCAAAGGAGACCCCTATGAAGCGCGTCGTAGTGCTCGGATTTGGCTTCTTTCTCGCGACAACGATGCTTAGTGCACAAGAAACAGCGTCGCCCTCCGTGCGGCCGAACAACATTCAGCAGTCCTCGAAGGATTTCGTGATAGCCGCGCCTGCATGCCCGGTGAGTATGCATGCGCTGCAGGGGCATGGCAGCGGATTGGTGGCCGTACGCGATGCGAAGCCCTTCGAGGGTCCTTCACAGAGAATCCATCTCATTCTCAGCAATCCAAAATCGGCGATGGTCGCCCGCGCAAAAGTGAAGGTCTTCGGGCTGTCCGCTAAGAATCGACTGGAACGAACATCGGATCGTTCATTAGACCTTACAAACGGGGACGGCGCGTCCGACCTCACCAGAATTCTTGACGTCACGTTCGCACTGGAAGGCGATAAGGATGTCTCCACCGATCTCGTGCTCCCCGGCTTTACTTCGGTCCGTTCGGTTGAGCTCGAATCGCTCACCTATAAAGATGGCTCAACCTGGACTGTCGCTGGGCAGCAGGCCTGCCATGTTGCGCCCGACCCGATCATGCTCGTTGCCGACCGCTAAAACACGCTGACTTCGGGAGATCGCAATGCGGGTCGACCTGTACGAAATCGATGGCAGGCGAGTTCTTGAGTGTCCGGCCGAAGGACCGCTCTTGTGCACGGCTCAAGACGCGGTCGATCTGATCGGCCAGGCGACGTCAGCCGGCGCGAACCTGGTGGTCTTGCCCATCCGCCGGCTCGATCCGGCATTCTTCCAATTGCGCACTGGAATCGCCGGGGAGATGGTACAGAAATTCGTCACCTACCAAGTCGCCGCCGCAATTGTCGGAGACACCAGTCAACTCGAGTCCGAAAGCAAATCTCTTCGCGATTTCATTCGCGAATCGAATCAACGAGGCTCGATCTGGTTCCTCGCGAACAAGGAAGAGTTGCGGGCGCGGCTCGAGACAGCCAATCGCATATCTTGAATCGCAGCCCTTCTTCCGTGCGCCCGGCGACTTCTAAAGGCGCAAGTACGCGCCAGAAGTGATCCGTTGCATTCATTCGCAACCTTGCCGTGTTGAAGCGAGTAAGCCCTCTTCCTGCAAACGATTGGACGCGTTCTGTCGAGCATTGGTTTTCATCTCGCAGCGACTCGTCCGCCCCGCCTCGGAACTTTGTCGGGTTATTCTGTGAAGACCCTATGGATCGATGGCTCTATGGCACATTCTTAGCCGCGCTCACCGGCTTTTCGCTTTTCCTGGCGACGTATTTCATCGGGCAGGATGGTTCCACGCAAGGAATCGCCTACTTGGAAGAGCAACCGGTGCGCGCCCAGCACGGCATGGTGGTGAGCGTGCATCACCTGGCTTCGGACGCGGGGGTTGAGGTTCTGCGCGAGGGCGGCAATGCCGTGGATGCGGCTGTTGCAACGGGATTCGCCCTCGCCGTTGTGCATCCGGCAGCGGGCAATCTCGGCGGCGGCGGATTTCTGCTGCTGCGTACCCATGACGGCAAGGCCACCTTCATCGACTATCGCGAGAAGGCGCCGCTGGCTGCGACCGAAACCATGTATCAAGACGCGCACGGCACCGTGTTGCCCGCAACCAGCCTGCAATCGAGCGTCATCGGCTACCGCTCCATTGCCACACCCGGTTCCGTGGCAGGGTTGGTGTATGCCGAACGCAGATACGGCAAGCTCGGACTGCCGCGCGCGATGGCTCCCGCGATCAAACTGGCCCGCGAGGGATTCGAGCTTTCCGCGGAAGAGGCAAACGAACTTCACGATGATGATCTGGCGAAGTTTACCGATTCGAAGCGCATCTTTCAGCGCGATGGGCAGCTTTATAAAGCAGGCGAAATCTTCAAGCAGCCCCAGCTGGCGCAGACACTCGCACGCATCGCCGCAAACCCCGACGATCTTTATCACGGGAAAATGGCGCAGCAACTGATCGACGATCTGAAACCGGGCGGCGCGCTGCTTACGCTCGAAGATCTGGCGCAATACACCGTCGTCGAACGCACACCAGTGACCGGAACATTCCACAATTACACCGTGCTCAGCGCACCTCCACCTTCGTCGGGAGGTGTCGTGCTGGTGAGCGCGCTGAACATTCTGGAAGGCTACAACCTTGCATCGCTCGGCGATCGCACCGCTGCATTCATGCATCTGATCACCGAAGCCTATCGCCGCGCCTACATGGATCGTGCGGATTACCTGGGCGACCCCGATTACAACGACATTCCCGTCGCCGAGCTCACGTCGAAGAAGTACGCCAATGCCTGGCGTGCAGGGATCGACTTGGAAACAGCAACGCCCAGCGCATCGCTGCAACGGCCCGCAGGCTTTTTGCCGCCGGCTCCAACCACAGCCGGCCATCGCCGCGTCGAGTCGCAAGATACCACGCACTATTCCGTCGTCGACGACGAGGGCAACGCAGTCTCCGTCACCACGACCCTCAACGACAGCTTCGGCTCGCATGTCACTGCAGGCTCGCTGGGATTCCTGCTCAACGACGAGATGGACGACTTTGCCTCAAAGATGGGTGTGCCAAATATGTTCGGGCTCATCCAGGGTCCAGCCAATGCAATCGCTCCCGGCAAGCGTCCGCTCAGTTCCATGACACCCACCATCGTTCTACAGGACGGCAAACTCCGCTACGTGCTCGGCTCGCCAGGGGGAGCGCGCATCATCACAACTGTTGCGAACATCTTTCTGTCAACGGCGGAAGGCGGGCTCAATATTCAACAAGCTGTGGACGCACCGCGATTCCACCATCAATATCAGCCTGACAGGCTCTATCTCGAGCCCGGCTTCAGTGAAGGCGCCCTGAGGGATCTACGCGCCATGGGTTACACACTCAGAATCCATGGCAGCTATTGGTCGAATGGCGAGTGCATTGCTGTGGATCCGAAGACCGGTGAGTTGGAAGGCGGCCAGGATCATCGCAGCCACTATGGCAAGGCGGCGGGCTACTAACTCCGACGAGGGCGCGCTCCGGAAATAACGCGGCGAACAGACGTAAACACGCCTCGGTTTCCCACAGAAGAGTCAGTGACACCTGTCACAGACTCATGGCCATATGAAGTACGAAAGTTGTATTTCATGCCCTCGCTCCCGGCGATTCTCCCGACTCCACGATGCGCGGCTTCTTGCGGGCAAGGGCAACAACCAAAGGAAATGAGGGAATCGCTCATTTCAGGCATAAGACTGCATCAGGACTCGCGTTCGATGCGCCAGAACTGTGGCCACGTTGCGATCGGCCCCCTGAAGTGAATCTGCGTATTCCAAACCGACTTCGTTTGGAATCGGGCCCGGCATTCTGAAAACAAGAAGCCTTTCCAGGAGGTTCCCCCATGGTCCCCCAGATCAAGCATGGTTGGAGCAAACCTTCCGCCATCCTTTTCGCCTCTGAGTATCCGCCCAACGAAAAGGTTTTTGCTTTCGCCCTTGCACAAGCGCTGGAATCAGGAGCGGATCTCATCATCTTTCACGCATACGACAGCCCCGCCTCATCCATAAGCGCGAGTTCCGGGACGAGTCATGGTGCCTACGCCGAAGCCCGAGCCGAGAGGCTCCTCTTTGAGCCCCTCGCTCAACGCGCTCGGGATGTCGGGATTCAATGCAGAATCGTGGTCCGGGCTGGATCGGCTGTTGGCGAAATTCTCGCCTTACTTGAAGGGCGAAAGATCGATCGACTGGTGATGGGGGCGCATACCCCCGGCCCCATCGGCAAGCTGCTGGTCGGCTCCGTGGCGGAAGCTGTGCTTCGCTCTGCCAGGGTACCGGTCAACATCGTAGGCCCGTTCGTGGTAGAGGACGCTTACCGTAGATCCGGTACCCGTATAATCCTGTGCTCAGTCGACGCGCTTGAGTCAAGCCACATGGTGGCGAGCTTTGCCGCAGAACTGGCCGTAACGCACGAAGCCCGTCTGATTCTGCAACAAGTCGTCCCACCCCAGGAATGCATTGAGGTTCTCGCCGGGCGATGCGAGCGCCAGATGAAAGACGACCTCGTCAAGTTGATCCCGCTCCGGCTGCGCGACAAGGTGAGCGTTGAACCAAACTTCGTCATTGGCGATCCAACGGAGGAACTGCTCTACGAAGGTAGAGTCCAGAAAGCCAACCTGATTGTGCTGGGTGCGCAAGGCGCTTCTCATTTTGCCGCAGTCACGCGGGCCGGCGTTGTTTACAAGGTGCTGGCCTACGCGCGTTGCCCGGTAATGACGCTGTCGCCCCTGTTGCTGGCTCTCTCCGGCGGTACTGAAGGAACGACGCGTCCCGACACAGTCAACTTTCTGGCGGGCGTGATTTAGAGCGAAACGCGCGTCGCTCTATCTTGTGAGTTTCACGCAGCATCGCAGCAGGCTCCGGACGAACGACCAATGGCCAACGCCTCTTTACGCGATCGAATTCGCTTCTGGCGCTTCGACCGGCACCACCTGTACAGAGGCTGACTCCACGTCCACACCCGCTGCCCCAGCGGCTGGATGCGCAGTGGGTAAAAAGATGGAAAAGACCGTTCCGCTTGCGCCATAGCGCTGCCTGCTCCAAACCCTCACATTGCCGCCATGCCGCTCGACGAGCTGCGCAACCACCCACATCCCGAGGCCGGTTCCAGTCTCAGGTTTGGTGGTGAAGAACGGCTCGAAAATACGCCGCATGGTCGCGCGATCCATCCCCACACCGGAATCGCAGAACGTCACCCGCATTCCATCCACCGCGCGGTCGCGCCAGTTGTGTGATGGACGGAGCCGAATCACCATCTTTCCGCCCTGCGAGATGGCCTCAATGGAGTTGGCTACGAGATTCGCGAAGATCTGCTGAGCCTCGCTGGGCATGCAGGCGATAGCGACTTCATTTGCTGCGCGTACTTCGACCGTGATTCCGCCCGCCACCAGCCTGGGACGAAACATTGCGATGACGCCTTCGACAACCTCCGAAAGCATCGTAATCTTCGGCGTGCCCTGCTGGCGGTGAAACTTCAATGTCGACTGCGTAATGAGCGATACGCGCAGCAATTCGTCCAGCGCGTTGCGTGCATAGGCATGCGCTTCTTCGGCTGTACCGCTCATGGTAATCAGGTAGAGAAGATTCGTGACTGCTTCGAGTGGGTTATTGATCTCGTGCGCAACCGACGCCGCCAATCTTCCCGCAACAGCAAGTTTCTCTGCGCGCAACATCGCCTCTTCGGCACGCTTGCGGTGCGTCACGTCGGAGACAACTCCCATCAGCCAGGTCGCGCGTCCTTCGCTGTCCCGCACGCATCGGCCTTGCGACTCGACCCAGCGCACAGTGCCATCGGGCCATACCACCCGATACTGGCGCTGGAATTCGTCAGAGTGCTCCATGTCATGGGCAAACGCTGCGCGCATGCCTTCTCCATCATCGGGATGAATTGCATCGAACCAGACCTGATTCCTGGGCTCGAATTCACCCGGCGCGTAGCCAATAATCCGGAACATTTCGTCGGACCACTGCACGGATTCGCGTTGCACATCCCAGGTCCAGAGCCCCATGCCGCTGGCGCGCAAGGCAATCTGCAGTGCCGCGTCGCGATCGCGCAACGCCTCGCCCGCGCGCGCCCGTTCCTCCGCCATCTGCCGCTGCGTCTGCGCCAGAATGAGACTCTTCTTCAACTCCTGCGCTTTCAATTCCGCGCGCTGGTCGGCCCAGCGGCGCATCAACACGCCCAGCAGCGTGGATAACACCAGGAACAGCGAAAGCCGCATTTCCTCCCCCGCAAATCCGGTCGAAAACCGGAATTGCGCCTTGGTGAGCAGCAGGTCCACCAGGGTCACGTCGAGAATGGCGCAACCAAAGCTCCCGGCCATCCCAAAAAACCATGCACTCAGAACAACAGTGGGAAATGCGAGGAGCAGAGGAAAGGCATGCAAAGGGCCGATCACGTAGGTCAGACCAACCGACACCACCGCCGTGAGGCATCCGAGCAAAGTGCGCACAGGCCATGGAAGCTGTTCGATTGCACTGGCACTTGGAATCTTCAACGCTCGCCTCGATTCGCCCAAAGGTCGCGCAGGGTGTCCGAACTGGGAGCTAAATCCTCTCGCTGGATGGACGCACACACCATGCAAAGCTTGCGAGGCTCGCAGCCGGGATCTCCGGGTCGGTCGTCAGAAAGGGGGTCCGGTGGGGGATCGCAGTGTCGGTAGCATAGGAAACTTGGCCTTCTCTGTCCAGTGAAATGACCGCAGAACGTTCGTTGAACGGTTACCATCCGCGCCAACAACTGCAATACCACGTTGCGCGGTAACTTGTTGGAAGAATGCGACAATAGGGACAGGAACCGGTTGCGTCCTAATCAGTCGGGCACAGGGGAACCCCTTTCCATCATGCTTCGAGTCCTATCAACGCACTTATTTTTAAACCAGCGCCTTCACTCCGGATTGCTGGAAGTCGCCTCTCGTGGCGGCGCGCAGGGGGTGGAGATCTTTGCCGCACGCCAGCATTTCGACTATACGAGCCGGGAACACGTAGGAGAAATTGCCGAGTGGTTTAACTCGAATGCGGTCGAACCCTTCTCGATGCATGCGCCCATGTTCCCGGATCGTGAGATGGGCCGCGCCGGTGCGCCCCCAGTGAATGTGCTTCATCCTGAGAAATCGCGACGCATTGATGCCATGGACGAAATCAAGCGTGCGCTCGAGGCAGCGGAGCGGATTCCTTTCAAGAATCTAGTGGTGCATCTGGGCGAGACGACTGACCTGTGGTCGCCGCGGAGCATTGAATATGGCATGACCGCTCTCGAGCATCTTGGCGCCTTCGCACGCCCCCTCGGCGTCCGGCTCCTCGTGGAGAATCTATTGAGCGATGCCACCACCCCCGAGCACTTGCTGACTATCCTCGACATGGGCCACTTGCAAAATGTGAGTGTCTGCCTCGACCTCGGCCATGCACACATCGATCCGGGCACCGCGGAGGCGATTGCAACGCTCGGCAGCCGGATTGCCGCCGTCCACGTTCATGACAATCACGGGACGAGGGACGAGCATCTTTGGCCAGGAGACGGGACAATCGACTGGTCCGCGGTCGCGAAAGCTCTGCATGAACTGGAGAATCCCCCCACCGCGGTCCTCGAAATCGGCTATACCCTCAACGATCCGTCGGCTATCCTCCCCGACCGCATTCAAAAATCTTTCGGGCTCCTCTGAGAATCTGCACTTGTGCGATCTTCAGTTCGATGCTGGGTGCCCCAGGTCTAGCTTTTGAGACCTGGGAAGCTACAAATCTTCGCGGTCGCGTACTAGTCGCAACGTCACCGAGGTAATGCCGCATCCCGCGATTCAGCAACAAATCCGCTTGAAGACAACTGCACCGGCCTGCTCCTCTTAGAGAGGACTACTATTCCGGACCCTGTGTGTAGAAGGGTCCACTTGCCCGCCAATTCTCGGCGAGAACACCTCCTCCCTGCTCTGCTCCGCGTTTCAAGTATTGGAGCCAGAACCCATGCAAAACCGGACTTTTGCCTACATCCTTGGATTTGCGGTTCTTCTGACCGGATGCGGTTCGTTCACCATGAACTCCTCGAAAACCGGTTCGACCGCCAAATTGGCGATTACGACTTCGACACTCCCCGGTGCGACCGCCGGCGCTGCGTACAGCAGCACAGTTGCGGCTTCCGGCGGCACCACTCCTTATACGTTCAGCGCTACGGGACTGCCGAGCGGGCTCACGATCAACGGCTCGACCGGGGCGATTTCTGGGACACCGGCTCAGAGTGCTGTGGGCACAGCGTCCGTTGTTGTCACAGCTACGGACACAAGTCTGCCCCAGCAATCGGCAAAAGCCACCCTCAGCCTGATTGTGAGTGCGGCGACGCAGGCGAACACGCTCACCATCACAAACACTTCGCTTCCGAACGGAACGATCGGTGCGCCCTACAACGCGACAATCACCGTGACCGGCGGTTCATCGCCTTTCAACTTCAGTGCGACTGGATTACCGAGCGGACTCTCGATCAACGCGACAACCGGCACCATCTCTGGTACACCAACACAGAGCGCTGCCGGAACGGCCAGTGTGACTCTCACGGTGACGGATAGGACGAAGCCCACCGCCCAGACCGCAACGGCAACTCTGAGCCTGACGATCAGCGCTGGGCAGTCGGGCACGCTAACCATCACCACAACATCGCTGCCATCAGGAACAGTGGGGGCGTCTTACAGTGGCACGGTGACAGCGACCGGCGGCACGACTCCTTACAGCTTCAGCGCCACTGGGCTGCCAAGTGGGTTCACGATCAACGCCACGTCGGGAACGATTACCGGAAATCCCACCCAAGCGGATGTGGGACCGGCGTCCGTGATGGTCACTGTGATCGATTCG
The DNA here is from genome assembly GCA_963704415.1 of uncultured Acidobacteriaceae bacterium. Lineage (GTDB taxonomy): Bacteria > Acidobacteriota > Terriglobia > Terriglobales > Acidobacteriaceae > Telmatobacter. The sequence goes on from OY969908.1 coordinate 56,295, forward strand.
ACGACGCCCACAGCACAAACGGCGACGGCCGACCTCAACTTGACCATCGAAGCCGCAGGGTCGACTTCCGCCTGCAGCCAGATGAGCACTGGAAACAACGCCAGCCTGAACGGCTTTGTTCCCTTCCCTTCGACGAGCGCGTGGAACACTGACATTTCACAGACTCCACTCGATCCGAATAATGCTGCGATTACTTCAGCTTCAGGATTTGCCGGAGAGCATCTGCATCATGATTGGTCGTCGGTCGCAGGCGGAAACTACGGTATCCCTTATGTAGTCGTCGATTCGAGCACTACGCCGCTGGTTCCAATCGACGTGGTCTCCTACGCCAGTGAGAGCGATGTCGCCATGGCTCCGTTCCCCATCACGGCGCCGATCGAAGGGTCACCGGCAGATTGCACAGGCGGGCCAAATAATTATGCCGGCGACCAGCACGTGCTGGTGCTCGATCGCAACGCATGCATGCTCTATGAAACTTTCAATACTGTGCGTTGCAACGGAGCGTGGAGTTCCGATTCGGAAACGATTTGGGACTTGAAGAACTACGAACAGCGCCCATGGGGATGGACCTCCGCCGATGCCGCGGGCTTGCCCATTTTTCCAGGGCTCGTCCGCTACGACGAAGTGGCCGCTGGCGCAATCAATCACGCCATCCGGTTTACGTTGCCACACACCAAGAACGATGCCAACGGCGGCTACTTTGTGGAACCGGCAAGCCACGCAGCGGGCACCGACTGGGGCGTGAGCAACGTGATGGGCATGCGCATCCGCCTCAAAGCCAGCTTCGACATCTCCGGATATTCCGCGGCCAACCAGGTCATTCTGACGGCAATGAAGAAATACGGCATGATCCTCGCCGACAACGGAAGCTATTTCTACTTCCAGGGTGTGCCCGATCCGCGCTGGGACGACAACGACCTCGTCAATTTGGATTCGATTCAATCTTCCAACTTTGAAGTGGTACAGATGACGCCGACGTATCCAGGCTACGATGACGCGACTGCGCCCACCGGAGCGCCGCCCACCATCAACACCTTCGCCGCATCCTCAACCTCAGTGACGTCGGGGACACCGGTAACCCTGACATGGGACACGACGAACGATTCGTACGACTTTATTGACGTGCTCGGCGGCGTCAGCGGCGGCAGTGTGAGCGTGAAGCCGACGGCGACCACCACCTACACCCTAAATGCGACGAATCAATACGGACGGGCGACAAAGACGGTGATGGTGACGGTGCACTAGAACACGCGAGCACGATTCGTTCCAGAGGTACGGTGATCTCAGCTATTCTGTTTCCGCCATGCACACCCAAAAGATTGCTACGCCTCGGGGACTCTTGATCCTTGCTTTCCCGCTGGCAAGCTTGCCTGCCTTGGGCAAAGAGACTCCCATGCAGACCATCGAATGGCCCTCCCGGGCACACCGGTGGTCCGGTTCACTTTTGCCAAATTCAAAGCGCTGCCAGGTATGGGGAGTCTGCATGGATACGTCATGGACACAACAGCACAGAATCTATCGACAAAAATGATTCCCTCGGCTCGATTTTCGGTCTATCTCTTTGACAAGAACAAGGTCCGAATTGGGGAAGACTCAATCGGGCTCAGTAATGTGGGCCCCGGCGAGACCGTGAAGTTCGAGACGACGGTCATGGCTTCTGGTACGCCAGTTTCCGTAGCAATCGAGGATGCGGCAAAGACCCAAAAGAGCGTCACTCTAACCGTCAATTCCACGCCGCAGGGCGCGATGCTCAAGCTGGATGGAATCGAAGCGGGTGTAACTCCTCGCCTGATCACGGTCGGTACTGGCAAGCACTCACTTACATTTACTAAGGACGGATTTACTGTCGGCACTTTCCCCTTGGAGATCAGCCCGAATGATGTCTCGGGAGGCTCCGTCAGTTTTGAACTCGGAGCCGCCTCATTCGATTCCATCGAACTGCGCGATGGAAGCGATCTCAACGGTGACCTGGTTTCGATCTCGGGAATGGATGTGGAAGTCCGCGTCGGCGGTGTCATTCAGCATATCGACCGCAACAAGATTAAGCGCGTGCTACTTGCGGAGCGGGACGCTCCAGCGCCGCAATTGCCGCAAGCCTCCGCTCCGCAGTAATAGAGAGCTCCTAGCAGATTCTCGGCAACTGTTCGCCAATCTGCGTAGGTATCACGCGATTCGCGCCCATCGCGGTGCGCGCCACGAGCATACGAGGATGTTGCGCGGTCACCTGACCGATCCGGGCCGCGTCGCGCCCTAACGGATTTGCACGAAGCGCTTGGAGCACTTGATCCGCAGCCTCAGGAGCGACAAAGAAAACCGCCTTGCCTTCATTGGCAACATAAACCGGGTCGAGCCCCAACAGTTCGCAGGCAGACTGAACTTCCAGCCGCACGGGCAGGCTCGTCTCATCAATCTCGACACCAACATTCGATGATGCTGCTATTTCGTTCAGCGTCGACGCGAGGCCGCCGCGCGTCGGATCGCGCATCGCATGGACTGCCTCGCCCACCGCATCGAGTACTTCGGCAATCATTCCATTCAGCGCCGCGCAGTCGGAGCGAATCTGGCTTTCGAACTCGAGGCCCTCGCGCACGCTCATGATCGCCATGCCGTGGTCGCCGATGGTTCCTGAGACGAGGACCACGTCGCCCGCCTGCGCGCGATGCGGCCCCACGTTGACGCCCGGCCTCAGCAAGCCAACTCCAGCCGTATTGATGTAGCAGCCATCGCCGTGTCCGCGTTCGACCACCTTGGTGTCGCCTGTAACGATGCGCACACCCGCCGCAGCCGCAGCCTCGGCCATCGCATTGACGACCGCCGCAAGCTGCGCCAGCGGAAATCCCTCTTCCAGGATGAAGCTGGCGCTTAGATACATCGGCTCCGCGCCCGAGACCGCCAGATCGTTCACGGTTCCATTCACGGCCAGCGCGCCGATTGATCCGCCCGGAAAAAACAGCGGCTGCACGACAAAGGAATCTGTGCTCATGGCGAGCTTGCCGGAGCCCAACTCGAACACCGCCGCATCACCCAAATTTTCGAGAGCAGGATTGCGAAACGCTGGCAGAAAGAGGTGTTCTACAAGCTCGTTGCCCAGTTTGCCGCCGCCTCCATGGCCCATCACGATGGTGGGATAACCAACCAGCGGCAGCGGACACACCCAGTTCGAAAAGTCCGGCGCGCCGCTCTCAGACATGCGCCGCTCCGGACAAAGCAGCACCCGCACTCGCGAGATCTTCCGCCGAAAGGAATCGTCCGTAGTTGTAATAGGCTGCGCACGCACCTTCGCTTGACACCATGGTCGCGCCCAGCGGATGCCGCGGCGTGCACTCCTTGCCGAAGGCCGGGCACTCAGCCGGTTTGATCGCCCCGCGCAACACATCGCCGGAATGACAGAGCGGCGACTCCTCCGTGTGAATGCCTGAAATCTGGAAGCGCTCCTCGGCGTCAAATTCCCGATACGCATCGTTCAGCCGCCAACCGCTCTTCGGAATGACGCCAATGCCACGCCAGGCCCGATCCGTCACTTCAAAGACTTCCGCCAACAACTTCTGCGCCGCGCGATTCCCTTCGAAGGTCACGATGCGCGCATAGGCATTTTCGACTTCGTGCCGTCCAGCCTCAAGCTGAACCACCGCCCGCCGAATGCCATCCAGCAGATCGAGCGGTTCAAAGCCAGTCACCACAATCGGGATCCCATACTTCTCTGCCAGAGGCGGATACTCCCAATACCCCATCACACTGCACACATGGCCCGCCGCCAGAAACGCCTGAACCTTATTTCCGGGCGAGCTCATGATGGCTTCAATCGCCGGCGGCACCAAAACATGAGAGACGAGCACCGAAAAATTCTTCAGCCCGCGCCGCTTCGCTAGATGCACACTCATGGCGTTTGCAGGCGCAGTGGTCTCAAACCCCACTCCGAAAAACACCACCTGCTTGTCGGGATTCTTCGCAGCAAGCTCGACTGCGTCCAGTGGCGAATACACGACGCGCACATCACCGCCAGCGCCTTTGATCTGGAAGAGATCGGCATCGGTTCCCGGCACCCGTAGCATGTCGCCAAAACTGCAGAAGATGACACCCGGCTGGGCCGCAATCGCCAGCGCTTTGTCAATCAGTTCAAGCGGCGTCACGCATACCGGGCAGCCCGGCCCATGCACCATCTCGATGCCCGCCGGCAGCATCTGGTCAATCCCGTTGCGAATGATAGAGTGCGTCTGGCCCCCGCACACTTCCATGATCTTCCACGGGCGCGTCGTAATCTGCGCAATCTCCCGCGCCATGCGCTGGGCAATCTCGCCATTGCGAAATTCAGTGAGGTACTTCACGCGTCGCCTTCAGTCAGCAAAAACCTGGGTGCCCCAAGTCTCGATTTTGAGACCCGGGAAAGCAAGAATCTCAATGATGGATCGTCGGGCTTGGCTCCACAGAGCAACTGCCGTCCGGACAATTCGACTGCGGCGCCCTAGCAGCCCGAGCAAACTGCTCTTCCTCGTCGGCCAATTCTTCGTCAAGAACGCCCATGGCACGAAAATCTGCCAGCGTCTTCTCGGCGGTCTCTTCGTCGATCTTCGAGAGGGCAAACCCCACGTGGACAATCGTATAGTCACCGACTTCCACTTCCGGCACGTAGTCCAGGCAGACGCGCTTAACCACACCGCCAAAATTCACGCGGCCAATGCGCAGGTCGCCTTCGTTGGTAATTTCTTCGACACGTCCGGGAATCGCGAGACACATGGCAACTACCTTATACCTCCTAAGGCACAGGTGAAGTGTGATTCAAATCACGCGACGACCCTCGGGCATCTCTCCGAAAATATAGATTGTCTCCGCTACTCATCTCCGGCGGAGCCTCTGGCGAAAAACCGGCGGTCGCTCGCCGACTGCCCTATCCCTCACACCCACCCCGGGTGTTTTCTCGAATTCCCTGCATCGAGGAGAGTTGCGGGCATGAATCCGCCGCAATGTCTCTCTTTTCAGGAAGTTCAATCCTAAGATCTTGCCAGAAAAGAATTTGCGGCCAGCCGGATTTAGAGTCCGAATGACGGAGCGCGCGGGTCCTAAGCGTCTCTGAAACCAGCGTAGCGCATTCAGAGAAATAATCGGCGATGGGTGGGATTCGGTAAGAGATGGGCCGGAGGAGTTCACCTATTCTCAAGTACCTAGTCGAGTAGGGCTATGGCGCTAAGCGGGCTTCGAATGATGCCGCCGTTTCCATAACCCCCTCTAAAATTGTCGAGTGGAGCCATGGCGCTGAACGGGCTTCGTATGATGCCGTCGTTTCCATGACCCCCTCTAAAAACCGTACGGTGGGTTTTCCCCAGTACGGCTTCAAGGCTGACATATCCGGTGGCGCCTTCCTACAGATCGCATTGCTTAATCCTGCTCCCGGAGTACACAACGCGCTCCACAGTTTGCATCCACCTTTCGTATCGTTCCAGATTGGTACCTGGTCTCCCGCTCTGAGTCGGGCAGGTATTCTTTTGCGATACCGTCATTCAAGCCTCGCGGCTTTACCCCAGAGGTCCTCGCTCCGGTCAGGGTTATAGTGTCCCTGTCCATCATCACTTATTGACCTCATCCGAGCCACTCAAGGGCACTCCCCGATTTCCCGGCCTTGCCGGTTATACGAGGAGCCTTGGCTGTGCGGGAGCGCCTAGGCCGCCCATGAGTGGGTCCGAGCTTTCGCTCACTAATCCTTGTCAGCATGCTGTCCTCTGAGACCACGGAGAGTTCGCCAATTGCATATACCCAGTTCCTTCATTGGCGACACAGCCTTCATCCCATACGGATAGATTCGGCACTCTCGACACCCCCATCACAGTCCGCTACCGATGGGAAACCAATTTCGTGGCTAACGATTCACATTTGCTACGGCCTGCTGACTTGCTCGCCTCCCTGACGGACCCGACTCCGCTTTCGCTTTGCCGGCTGAGGCTTTTACTTCGGAGCTTTCAGTCGGGTCGATCACTCTTCCCGCTTTCCGATATGACTACAGTAGCAACTGGGCAAGTTCTACTGGCAGGTCCTTCCACCTGCTGGATTAGCAGCTAGCTTCGCTGCGCCCGTACGGCGAGTTTTCCCCAGTACGGCTTCAAGGCTGACATTCCAGATGATGCCTTCCTGTCTGCTGATTCTGTTTAAACCAGCTCCCGGCGTGCGCAGCGCAATAGACAGTTTGCTTTCATCCTTCGTATCGTCCAAGACTGACCTGTGATCCCGTACTGTGCCGGGCAGGTGTTCTCTTCCGATACCGTCATTAGGGCCTCACGGCCTTACCCCAGAGGTCCTCGCTCCGGTCAGGGTTGTAGTGTCCCTGTCCATCAACACTTATTGACCTCATCCGAGCCACTCGCGTGCACTCTCCGATTTCCCGGCATTCGCTGGTTATACGGAGAGCCTTTGCTGTGCGGGAGCGCCTAGGCTGCCCGAGAGTGGGTCCGAGCTTTCACTGTTAATCCTTGTCAGCATGCAGCCCTCTATGACCACGGAGAACCCGCCGGTAGCGTATACCGAGTTCCTTCACCGGCGACACCGCCTTCATCCCCAGAAAAAAGATTCGGCGTTCTCATCCATCCCACCACAGTCCGCTACCAGTGGGACCCTCTTTTCGCGGCTAACGGTTCGCTTCTTTCGCTACAGCCTGCTGACTTGCTAGTCCCCCTGACGGACCCGACGCCGCTCGCGCTTTGCCGGCTGGGACGTTTACTCCGGAGCCTCGGTAAGAGAGATCGCCCTCTCTTCCGTCCGGTATGACTGCAGTAGCAACTGGGCAAGTTCTACTGGCAGGTTCTTCCCCTGCTGGATTAGCAGCTAGCTTCGCTGCACTTTCCGGCTTGCGGGTCATCCGACCGGAACTTCGCCAGAGCTTTGAAATGCAGGACACACATCCGAGCTACCGCTCGGTAGCGCGAATCGTCCAAAGAGCGTAGATTGGGCTCCTCCGCGAAAGAAACTGAGGTGTCGCCGTGATGAAATCGACCCTGTTCCTCGCACTCGTCCTGCTGCCCACCGTCGCCTTGGCGCAAAACCAAAACAAGAAAAAGCACAGCGTTCCCGCCGTCTTCAATAACGCTCGCTACGTCTGGGTGGAGTCGACGGATGGCGACGTCTTCACGCCGGGTCTGCTGCCAGCTGACCGCCACGCCATCGTCGACGTACAGAACGCGCTACGCGACTGGGGACGCTATATTCTTACCCCGGACCGGCAGGGGGCGGAACTCATTTTTGTGGTGCGTACTGGACGCATTGTGGAAGGCCAGGTTGGCGGGAGTGTGGGCGGGCCCAATTCGGGGCCGCTGGGCAATCCCAATCCCGGGCAGCAACAGCATCCGATGGGAACCGGTGTGATGCTCGGCGGCGAAGTCGGTCCTGCGGACGATTTGCTCAAGGTTGTCATGACCAACAGCGAGGGGCACGGCACCCAGGTATGGTTGCGCACCGAGGAGCGGGGTCTTGCCAGCCCGGATGTTCCGCTCTTCCAGCAACTCAAGAAGGCGGTTGACCACGACTATCCGCGCTAAGAACTGAATACACTCTCTCGTTGTCGCGTAATGCCTTGAGCGCCCCTATTGCCTGGCTAAGAAGTCCCCAGATGCCTGGGAACCTCGCGGGGGTTACGCCCGAATGATCTAATCTCGCAGGCTCCGACTGTGTTGTTTGAATGCTAAGTCAGTGAGGAGCACGAGGGTGTTACAAAGGCTGAACTCAGCTGTGAGGCTGATTCAGAGAACTACCCAAGGAGGCTCCTCAGAGACTTTATGTACTACATCGGACTTGATGTTCACAAGAAGACGATCAGCTATTGCGTGAAGGACGCGGCCGGCAAGATCCACAGTGAAGGCAAGATCGGATCAACGCGGCGTGAGCTTGATGCCTGGATCAAGACCCTTCCCCAACCCCGGATGGTCGCGATGGAAGCGACGATCTTCACGGGCTGGATCTACGATCACCTTCTTCCGCACGCGGAGAAGGTGAAGGTCGCCCATCCGCTGATGCTGCGAGCCATTGCCGCGGCCAAGCGGAAGAACGACAAGATCGATGCCAACAAGATAGCCGACTGCCTGCGATGTGATTTTCTTCCAGAGTGCTACATGACATCGACCGAGATCCGCGACCGGCGGCGTACATTGCGCTACCGCGGACTGCTTGTGAAGCAGATGGTTCAGATGAAGAATCGAATCTCGGGCTTGTTGATGGAGACCGGAGCGAGTTTCAACAAGCAGCGACTGCACAAGGTGGGCTACTTCACCGAGCTGATGTCGGGCAATGAAGAGATCGACTGTGTCAGGCCGCTGTTGAAGCTGAGCCGGGAGACGATTAATCGATCGCAGAAGCTGGACTATGCACTGATCAGCTCTCTGGAGCGGGACCCGCTGCTGGCCGAGCGGCTGGCGCGATTAAGAACTGTTCCCGGAGTGGGTCCGATTACGGCGCTGACCTGGGCTCTGGAGATCGGCGATGTTGCCCGCTTTCGATCGATCAAACAGGCTATCAGTTATTGCGGACTGTGCGGAGCCGAGAAGCGTTCAGCCGACAAGGTCATGCGCACGCCGATTTCCAAGCAACGCAACAAGCATATCCAGCAGGTGCTGGTGGAAGCGGCGAAGCTGGCACCGAGATACAGCCATGAACTGAGCTTGATTCACGAAAAGGAAAAGCAACGGGGCGATCGCAACCGCGCCACCCTGGCTGTAGCCAGGAAGATGGTGGCCTGGATGGTTGCGGTCGAACGCAGAAAACAGGATTTCGTGCCTGCCGAGAAATTCGGAGGTACGGCGGCAGCCTAAAAACCTGCCCAAGAATGAAAAACACCAGGATTATTCCGATGCGCAGACTGCCAGGCCCCGCAAGTAGGCCACTGGGCGAAGGAGTGAAAACTCCGGAGGCTCCCGTTGGATTGTTTCGGGGCTGGCAGAGAACACAAACTCAATCTTCTGTGCGGACTCTTCGGAGTCTTAGACAGCAAATGGATGTGTGGTTCTGCTTGATGCAGGAATCATCGGCCGAGAGGCACTGTTGCGTAACGGCAGATCCTGATCAGATCAAGTGCGCGCCCTCCGGAGCGCGCCCGGGAATTCTGTGCTTTTCTCTTGACTTTGACTTACATAGAGGTGGCCTAGCCGGACATAACGCAGTTTTTCGAAAGAGTTGGTTTGGCGGGAATATGCTCACCGATGCGGACAGCCCGGCCAGCAGCACGGCCGCCGCATCCCTTCTTTGAGCTCCGAGCACACCCTTTCGACATGCTGCCGCCTTGTCTCCTCTTTCTTGACGGAGATAGTCCAGCAGATCCACTCGTTGCGCGCGAGCGGCGTTATGTCTTCCCAGGCCGCCAGTGCCTTCGCGTCGGACGCGAGCGCCTTGCGGAGATCAGCCGGAAGGTTATGTACGACTCCCCCGGAGATTCGAACCGTTGTCATAGGGCTATCCCGCAGGCCAGAGGATCAAGCATCAGATGCGAAAGTGCAACTCGGATCGGGGGAAATCCTTTCGGTCTGCAAGCTTCTACGGGCGCGTCCTCTTCGCCTCGTTCTCCGCCACCCGCGCCTTCACCATCTTCTTCACCAATGCAGCCGGCAGAGGCTTGTCCACAGGAAACTGCAGCGTCCCCTTCGAGGTTCGGTATCCCTTCAGTTCGTCCTTCATCTCGTCGATCAGCGAGGCCTGCATCGGGAAAAAGCTGCAATGCTTCTTGAATGCCGCATAGCCCACCAGCGCTCCCTTGTAACGAAACGCCGGCATGCCGTAACTGAGGCCCTCTGTAGCTTCCGCCGGAACTACCGACCGAATCGTCGCACGCATCTTCTCCAGGGTGCTGCGCGCGGGCTCGGGCACCTTGGCAAGATAAGCGTTCACGGCGGCTAGGTCGTCAGTTGCAGCTCTGCCCAATTTCTTTGACTTCTTCAACATGGACGTGTGCCCTTCGCTGACATGCTAGCTCGCCGAGCGGCTGACCCGCTGCTCCCTGAGATAGCCCAGCCACTCCACCATGCCGGCGCCGGTTTTTGCCGACGTCTCCAAAATCCGAATAGCAGGGCGAATCTCGCGGATATTTTTCAACGCCATCTCTCGATCGAAACCGCACGGCTCAGCGAGATCGATCTTGGTTATCACCGCCGCGTCAGCGGAGTTGAACAGCGTGGGATACTTCAGCGGCTTGTCTTCGCCCTCGGTCACGCTGAGCAGCGCCACGCGAATCTTTTCTCCCAGGTCGTAGCTCGACGGACACACCAGATTGCCGACATTCTCAATGAACAGATAGTCCAGGCCGGCGAGGTCCCAGCCTTCGAGGTGCTTCGACACCATCTCCGCTTCGAGGTGGCAGATCCCATGTGTATTGATCTGCCGGACCGGCGCGCCGCTTGCCGCCAGCCGCCGCGCATCGTTGTCGGTTTCGAGGTCGCCCACCAGCGCAGCCACGCGCGCTCCGCCTTCGCGCAGCGTTTTCAAAGTCCGCTCAAGGAAGGCTGTCTTCCCTGTTCCGGGGCTGGACACCAGGTTCAACACCAGTACACCTGCCGAGGTGAACCGCTGCCGGAGACCCGCAGCCAGCTCGTCGTTCTTCTTCAGGATTCCCTTCCGCAGCTCCACAATGCGCGTGGTCATGGCTCTACCGTCTCCTCCGCGTCTTCAATCTCGATCGACTCAATTTCCAGTTCACGCCCCTGGCGGAGCTCACTCACAGGCTCGCCACAATGCGGACAGCGAAAGCTCTGCAGGCTTTCGATCTCCCCATCGGCGCCGCACGCCTCGCAGTGCATCACGACCGGCAGAATCTTGACCACCAGCTTCGAGCCTTCGAGCGCCGTCCCCTCGGTCGCAATGCCATAGCAGAACTGGAGCGAATCCTCGACGACCGCGGCCAGGGCGCCCACGCGCAAGCGGACCTCTATCACGCGCGCGCCGTGGTAGACAGCGAGCGATTCGCTGACAGAGTCCACAATGCTGCCGACGATGGAGAGCTCGTGCATGACAGGAGGATTCTACGCCGTGCCCACAGGTCCTTACGTGCCGGACAGCACTTGACCTGCGCGTACAGCCCGCATTGTAAGATGACGTTGGAGATCGGAATTCCCCATGTCTCGTACCCTCGCGCCCCATCCGCAAACTACGTCGCGGCTTGCATTGAGCGAACTGGCCCCCGGCGTTATGCAGTCTGAAATCCGCGCCATGACGACGGAATGCGACCGCATCGGCGGCATCAACCTGGCTCAGGGCGTCTGCGATACGCCGGTGCCTGCGCCCGTTGAAGCGGAAGCCCACGCCGCGATCCGCGCCGGCCACAACATCTACACCCGCCTCGACGGCATCACCCGCCTGCGCAATGCGATATCCGCCAAGCAGAAAAAGGACTACAGGCTTGACTACGATCCGGAGACCGAAGTGCTGGTGGCGAGTGGTGCGACCGCGGGCCTCCACGCCGCAAGCATGGCCCTTCTGAATCCCGGCGACGAGGTCCTGCTGTTCGAGCCGTTCTACGGCTACCATGTGGCCACGCTGAAATCGATGCGCGTCAAGCCTGTGCTGGTGCCGTTGGCCGAGCCTGACTGGATACTCGATACCGACGCGCTCCACGCCGCCATAACCTCTCGCACCCGCGCCATCATTCTCAATACACCGGCCAACCCCAGCGGCAAAGTATTTTCCCGTGCCGAGATTGAGGCCATCTCTGCGGTTTGCCGCGATCACGACCTCTTCCTCTTCACCGACGAGATCTACGAGTACTTCGTCTACGACGGCGCGGAACACATTTGCCCCGCCACACTCGACGGCATGCGCGAGCGCACCATTGTCATGTCGGGATTCTCGAAGACGTTCAGTGTGACCGGCTGGCGCCTCGGCTACGTCACCGCCGTCGCGAAGTGGATGGCGGCGATGGCCTACTTCCACGATTTGACCTACGTCTGCGCGCCGTCCGCATTTCAACATGCGGCAGCGGCCGGACTGGAGCAGCTTCCACCGGACTTCTACACACAGCTGGCGAAGGATCATCAATCGAAGCGCGAACGGATACTTTCAGCGCTGCGCGATGCGGGCATGGAGCCCAGCATTCCCGCCGGAGCCTACTACGTGCTTGCCAAGGCGACACATTTGCCGGGTGCCACTTCCGCGCAGAAAGCCCGGCATTTGCTGGCGGCTACGGGTGTCGCCTCGGTAGCGGGATCGGCGTTCTTCCGGCCGGGTCGTGGCGAGGATTTGCTGCGCTTCTGCTTTGCCAAAAAAGATCAAGACCTGGACGACGCGTGCGCGCGGTTGCGGCGGCTCTGAACAACGGTGCCCATTCGGCTCCCAGTCTCGTAAAGTCTAAGAAGGATGTGCCGCACAAACCTGAGGATCGTTGCACTGCTGATCGTGGTGTCTATTGCGATCGCAGCTGCATCCCAGCCCATCGCGCCCCGCATCTCAGGAACCGTCCTAGACCCGGCGGGAAGACCAGTCGCAGCAGCGCGTGTCCAACTCGTTTCGCCAGCGCGTATTCTCCTTAGCGCAACCACCGATCGCACAGGCAGCTTCACGGTAGCTTTGCCCACGTCGGGAAGAATGCGCGTACGCGTCGAGGCGGACGGATTCGAGCCGATCGTGCGCGACGTGAATTTGAGCCCAACCGAAACAAACTTGACGCTGCGCCTGGAACGCATCGCCGCAGCGCCACAACAGGTCATCATTGCCGCCGATGTAAGCGAAGTGACCCTCGATTCCCCCGATCCTTCCGAAAGAGTGATGGTGCGCGAGGAACTGCTCGACGCAAATCCTGGCCGCCCGGGCGCTCCGGTCTCGATTCCCGGCCTTCCGATTGAAACCGCTTCCGGGGGCATCAAGGCTCCACAATACTTTGTGCCTGGAGTGGCAGGCGATCACGGCGAACCGATCGCCCAGTACATCGCGGTCGGAGGCTATAGGGTTTCAAACAATCTCTCCGCGAATGCGCACGGCAACGGATATGCCGACCCCAATATCTACATTGCGGCCGTGCTGGGGAACGTAGAAACCGATGGCGGCGCCTTCAACGTGCTGGAAGGAAATCACGCGCTGAACCTGGCGGCAACGTATAGTTTGCGCCCGCAAGCGCGCCCGTTCGTTACGCTCACCGGCGACTATCGCGATCTGGATTTGACGGTTGGAATCGCGCCCGCCGACAGCACAAAGAAAGAATGGCTTGCTCTCGAAGCCAATTACGGCAATGGCCTGACGCGTTTGCTCGAGCATCGCCAGCAGTACAAATGGAACGCGATGCGCATTCTCAATCCCGGCAACCATCGAATCACCCTTGTGAGCATCGGCTATTGGGGCGAATCGCACGAGGGCAATCTTGTTCCGCTGGGGCTCGGCCTGCAGGTGAATGACACCATCGATCCCCGCCAGAAGGACCAGACCCACACGTCCATCTTTGCCGCCGATGACCAGTGGCAGGCTGGGACCAAGGATGTGCTCGGGTTCGCCGGCTTTTTTCGCACCTACAACCTGGCTCTGTATTCGAACTTTGGTGAAGGAATGATCCGGCAGAGCGAGTTTCGCACAGTCGAGGGCGTGGAACTGCGAGAGACCCACACATTCGGGTCCCTCCTGAAGGCATCGGGGCTCGAAGCGCTGGCCGGCCTTGACTTCAACGAGGACGACATTCATCGCGACAACCTGGATCACTACTTATCCGGCGACCCTGGAACGTACGGTCCTTTCCTCAAGGTCCTCGCAAACAACCTGACCCTCCGCGATGTAGCTCCCTACGTTGCGTTCCATGGCGACGCAGGCAAGCATGTGCGCTTCTATGCCGGCCTTCGCCCCGAAGTAATCGAGATAAAGAATGCTGATGTTCTCAAGCCTGCCGAGTCATTCGACCTCTGGAACAGCTTTGTCAGCCCGAAAGCCACAGTCGCCTGGAGCCCCGGTTCGGCGCGCTGGCTGCCTTCCGCGTCCTTCAGTATTGGGCAGTCCTTTTATACCGAGGACCCGCGTATCGGCGTAGCGCCTGAAGCGAACGCCTCATTGGCGTCTCCGTTGGAGCGCTCACACTCCGAACAACTAGTGCTGGAAAAGGCCCTCTCTGGAATGGATATCCGCCTCACCCTCGGCCGCACCACCACGACAGCAACTCTGGCCAAGATCGATCCCGACACGGGCCTGCCGGAAGACCTGGGACCCGGCAGCCTGAAATTCCTCACCGCGAGCGTTCGCCGCCAGTTCAGCTTTGGCAGCGTGCAGGCAGTGTTCTCGAAGGCCGACGCGCGCCTGATGGAAACACCCACAACGCCGGCCATGGTGACGCCCGAAGCGCCGCGCACCATCTTCGACGCACTCACGACCCTGGACCGCATGCCATGGGGTTTGGAAGCACGTGGCGAATACGAATATGTGGGACACAAGCTGCTCGACCTCGGAGGGTTCGAAGCGATCCCGGTGGGAGAGACGCGCATGGCCGTTGTGAAGCCGCTCCTTCACGGAAGTTTCGAGATCGGCGCCAATGGCATGGTCGCGCGCGGCTACACAGGCCAGACCACTGAACTGTTCGCCCCCGGCTGGCACCCCGGCGGACCGCCTCCTGCATGCGCGGCGGGCGTGGGCGGCATCGCCAACGACTTCGATTGCGGCACTGTAGAGCGAAGTGTCGGCGTCCGCATGGCATCGTGGATAGGCGGATCCGTCTCGTGGCGCTTTGGCGGGCGGCAATGATTGCGCGCAGCCTAATCGGCGCGTAGAGCTTCCACCGGATCGATGGAGGCCGCGCGTCGCGCCGGCAGATAACTCGCCAGCGCCGCCGAGGCAATCAACACTACCGGGATCGCGATGTAGGTCAAGGGATCGAGCGGGCTGATGCCGAAGAGCAGAGACTTCATCAACTGCATCAGTCCAGCCGCCGCGCAAACCCCAAGCCCTACGCCGAACCCCGTCAACACCAGCGCAGATCGCACGAACATCCATTTAAGCTCGCTCTTTTGCGCGCCGAGCGCAACGCGAATGCCAATTTCGCGCGTGCGCTGCGCAACGGTGTAGGAGATGACGCCGTAGATGCCAAGAACGCCGAGCGTCAGCGCCATGGAGCCGGCAATGGCGAGCATGACCAGCGTGAAAGAAGTGCGCGCCAGAGACTTCGAGTAGATCTCCTGCATAGTGCGGACCGAAGCGAGCGGCAGGCTGGAGTTGACCGACCAGACGGCTTGCTGGAGTTCAGTGAGGAAGCTCTCGGTGCCTACTCGATTGGTGCGAATGGCAAAGGTGACAAAGTTCGGGCCGTCGATCTTCGGTGTCCGCGTATATGGGTCATTCATCATTGCGGGCCAGTAGACGATGACAGGAGCCTTCTCGTCGACGCCGTGCTGGCGAACATCCTGAACGACCCCGATCACTTCCAGCCAAGGCTTGTCCTGGAACTGCCGGATGCGCTTGCCGATTGCCGCTGACGCGGAGCCCCATGATTCGCGCGCGAAGTTCTCGGAGACCATCACCCTGGGCCGCAGATCGTAAAGGTCGCTCCATGTGAAGTCTCGGCCCGCGACGAGATGGGTGCCGATCGCGTTGAAGTAACCGGGGGCGACGTTGACGAAAAGACGCATCGGCGGCTCGCCGCCCTCATAGTTCTTGCCCTCGACGGAGACCCCGTCCCAGTTGGAATCGATGCCCTCCATGGGCACATCGGCGGCGAACCCTACGGCAGAGACTCCCGGAATGGCGGCGAGTTTGTCGGCGATGTTGTTCTGGATGTGGGTAACGGCGACGCCGTCGGGCACGAGCGCCTCGGGAATGGCGATGCGCATGGTTTCGACGTGGGCCGGATCGGTGAATCCCGGCTCGACATCGCGCAATGCGGCAAAGGTGCGAATCATCAGCAGCGCGCTGACGAGAAGCACAAGGGCCATTGCAACCTGCGCCACAACAAGTACGCTGCGCGTGCGCTGACGGTCGCGGCTGGTACTTGATGTGCGGGTTGTGCAGGTGAAGTGAGTGCGGGCGCGCGAACCGGCGTACTTGAGTGTAGGAATGGCTCCGAAAAAGAAGCCGGAGAAGACCGAGAGCAGCAAAGTGAAGGCAAAGGAGCGCGCGTCGAGAGAAATTTCTGTGAGGCGCGGCAGATCGGCGGGGCCAACGGCAACGAGAAGACGCAGACCTTCATAGGCGACGCCAATGGCGAAAAACCCGCCGAGGAGACCAAGCGCGACGCTCTCGAAGAGGAGCTCGCGCGCGATGCGGCCGCGCCCTGCGCCGAGCGCGGCACGAATGGATAGC
Organism: uncultured Acidobacteriaceae bacterium; assembly: GCA_963704415.1. Classification (GTDB taxonomy): domain Bacteria; phylum Acidobacteriota; class Terriglobia; order Terriglobales; family Acidobacteriaceae; genus Telmatobacter. The sequence continues at coordinate 72,513 of OY969908.1, forward strand.
TCCTGCTGACGTGCCTCAGCGCGCACCAGAAGCAGATTCGCAACGTTCGTGCAGGCGATGAGCATGACCAGGGCGAGGGTGGCCATCACGACCCAGAGCACCTCGCCAATGTTCCCGATGACCTGCTGTTTGAGCGAACGCAGAGCGGGAACGATCCTCCATATCTCGTAGTAATGCGGATTGGTGCCCGGTCCGTTGGTCCATGAATCCATCCAGACGCCGATGAGGCGCGCGACATCGGCGTCGGCCTGGGCAATCGAGACGCCGGGCCTAAGCCGGGCGATTCCGTTCAAACCGAAGCCCGCGAGTATTTGATGCGCGCGATCGAAGGCCAGCGGAACGAGAATATCGAAGTCCCGATCGACCATTTGAAAGCCACGCGGCATAACCCCGACAATCTCACGCGTCTCGGCGTCGACCTGGATAGTGCGGCCGATGACGGCGCGGTCGCCGCCGAAGCGACGCTGCCAGTAGCCGTAGCTCAGCATTACGGTCTTGGCCCCGTGCGGGTCCTGATCGGCCTGCGAGAACCAACGGCCCACGGCGGGCGGGACAGCCAATGTTTCGAGAACACCGCCGCTGATCGCTGCCGTGTGAACTTCCTCCGGCTGAGCGAGGCCGGTGATGTTGGCGTTGCGCATCATCCAGACACCAAGAGACTGGAAGGTGCGGTTGTGATCGGAGAAAGTGAAATACATGGAAGACGAAAGCGGCAGGCCACTGGAGAAACTGGAAGGACCCACGTTACCGCTCGTGTTGAGCCAGAGCGCGACAAGACGATTGGAATCGGGATAGGGCAGCGCCTTGAGTAGGACAGAGTTGACGACGCTGAAGACGGCGGTGTTGGCGCCAATGCCGATCGCCAGAGTGAGCAGCACCGTGATGGCGAAGCCCGGCGATTTCCGCAACCGGCGAAAAACAAATTTCAGATCGGCGAGGATCGACTCAAACGCGGGACATTGCCACACTTCGCGGCTTCGCTGCTCCACAAGACCCACATTGCCGAATTCGCGCCTTGCCATCTGCTCAGCTTCGACACGCGACATACCGTCGGCCACCAACTCGTCGGCACGCTCCGCGATGTGCTCCTGAATAGAAACGGAAAGATCGTCGTAGCGGCGACGGCGGCGGAACAGGCCTGCGCTCCAATGCATCGGATGACTCCACAACCCAAAAAAGTTAACGTGCGAAAATCGTCGAAAACCCAAATCCAGTTCGCTACTCGTTGCGCAGCGCCGACGTCGGATCAACATGCGTAGCGCGCTGGGCCGGACCAAACGTCGCGCAAAACGCCACAATCAGCATCGCCACGACCACGAGCGGGTAGACTCCCGGCGCGCTTAGAATGAGGCCCTGAAAAAGCGATTCGAAAAGCTTGGGCAGCGGCAGCGCCAGAGCGAAGCCAATCGCCGAACCGATGCCTGCAACCTTCAAGCCGTCACGCAAAATCATGCGCGAAATGTCGGACGCCTTCGCGCCCAAAGCCAGCCGGATCCCGATCTCATGCGTGCGCTGCCCCACAGAGTACGCAATAAGCCCGTAGATGCCGATGGCGGAAAGGATGAGAGCGAGAACCGCAAACGCGCCAAGCAGCTTCGTGAAGAGAGGATTCCCGTTCCTTTGCACGTCAATCACATCGTCCATGCTCATCACTCGCAGCAGAGGAAGCTCCGGGTCCATTTTTGCAATCACCTGCCGCAGTGAGGCTGCAAGGCTCTTTGGCTCCACGGTCGATCGCAGCATCAGAGCGATCGAGGCAACCGGACGCTGCAGGTAAGACTCGTACACCTCCGGCTCAATGCGAGGATCTTCGGAGTAGCTCTTCACATCGCTGACCACGCCCACAATCTCGCTCCACACCGCAGGAGACCCTGGCGTATCGAGCTCAATCTGCTTCCCAAGCGGATCGCGATCCTGAAAATATTTGTGGACAAATTCCTGGTTCACCAGCACCACCCGCGGCGCAGCGGAATCGTCCCGTTCCGTGAATCCGCGGCCATGCAGCAGCGGAACCCCGACAACCTGAAAGTACTCCGGCATCACCACTGCATCGGCAGTTGTCTTTTGCTCGTTGGCCCGCGCCTCCGGTTGCCCCTTGATATGGAAGACCACGCTGTTCAGTCCGGAAGCCGGCAGATCGGAGGCGACAGCCGCTAGCTCCACTCCCGGAATCTGTCGCGTTTGCTCAACAAGGCCGCGCACAAACTGATTCTGCTTCGGAGAATCCGCGTACCGCGCCTGGTCCAGCACCAGCTGCGCCGTCAAAAGATGATCGTGATTGAAACCCAGCTTTTGATGATCCAGCAGGTAGACTCCCCGAATCAAAAGGCAGCTGCCAATCAGCAGAAAGAGCGCCAACGCAATCTCCCCGCCTACAAGAAACACGCGCATCCGATTGTGCTCGCGCCCCGAGCTGGCGCCGCGCCCTTCGCTCTTCAGGTCCGTATTGATCTCCGTGCGAGAGGCCTTCAGCGCCGGCGCCACACTCGACAGAATCGCTGAAACCAGCGAAACTACTGCGGCAAAAATCAAAACATTAGTATCAAGGCTGATCTTCACATCGGCGATCGCGTCATTGAAGCTCAACCCGGCCTGCACAACGCGAATTCCTATGTAGGCGAGAAACAGACCAACGCCGCCTCCAAGAAGCGCGATGACCACACCTTCCGTCAGAAGCTGCCGCACCACCCGCACCCGTGTCGCCCCCAGCGACATGCGAATCGCCAGCTCCTTCTGCCGCCCCACCGCGCGCGTCAGCAGAAGTCCCGCCACATTCGCGCAGGCGATTAACAGAACAAACCCAACCACCGTCATCATCACAGCCAGTGCGGTCCGGATGCCGAAGTTGTAGATCAGAAAGTCAGGCAGCATACGCACCGACGCACCCCAGTGCCCCTCAATCGTCGGAAAATCCTGCTGAGCCTGCTGCGCAAGAAGGTTCATCTGCGTCCGCACCTGCTTCAGCGTGACCCCCGGTGCGAGTCGCGCAAACAGATACAGGGAACGATTCTTCCTTGCATCGGCAGTCGCGTCCGAGGCGGTCAACGTCAACGGCGTCCAAAGCTGCGGCGTGAACGCAAGCAGCCGGAAATTCTCCGGCATCACGCCCGCCACGACGTAGTCTTCGCGGTTCAGGCGCACCACCCGCCCCACCACTGAGGGATCCGAACCGAAACGCCGCTCCCACAATCCGTGACTCAGAATTACGACATGATCGCGCCCCGCCTGATCCTCTCCCGCCAGAAAATCCCGCCCCCGCGCCGGAGAAACACCAAACACCGAAAAGTAATTCGGCGAGACAGCGGCATACGCGATCGCCTCAGGCTGCTGCCCTTTCCCCGACAGGCTGCCGGTCCGATACTCATCCGCCGCCGCCATCGTGGAGAAAACCCGCGTCTGCTTGCGCCATGCGAAATAATTCGGCGCTGACACCGGATTGGCATCCGCCTGGAACTGTCTGTCAGGACCCACAGACGACACCACCACCATGCTCTGCGGATCGCGCCCCGGCAGATGCGGCAGCAGGAACGCGCTCACCATGCTGAACATGGTCGCGTTCACGGCGATGCCAAGCGCGAGCGTCACCACCGCCGTGATCGTGAACCCCGGCGACTTGATCAGTTGACGCAGAGCGAAACGAATATCGTCGAAGATACTTTCTACACTCGGCCATTGCCACACTTCGCGGCTGCGCTGCTCCACCAGTCCCACGTTGCCGAATTCCCGTCGCGCCGCTTGCTCCGCCTCTGCGCGCGGCCTGCCCTCCGCTATCAATTCATCCGCCCGCTCGGCGATATGTTCCTGGATCGAGACCGAAAGATCGTCATAGCGCCGGCGGCGAAACAGCTTGCTCAAAAAGGACATGGTCGTTCTCCTACGCCTTGGCTACGGCGAGCACGCGGGTGATCCCGGCAAACATCTTTTCGAAACTGGAAACTTCCTGCTCCAGGTGGCGGAGGCCGGCAGCAGTCACGCGATAAATACGCGTCGGCCGGCCCTTGGCGGAGGTCCCCGCTTCGGACTCCAGCAGCCCCTCGCGCAGCAGCCGCTGCAGAGCCGGATAGAGCGAGCCTTCCTCCACCTGCAGCAGGTCGCCGGAGACCTGCTTGATATGCTTCACCAGCGCGTACCCATGCATCGGCCGGAACCGAAGCGATTGCAGAATCATCAGTTCGAGCGCGCCCGGAAACAAGTCGCGGCGATCGGAATCTTTAGCCATGGAACCGAGTCTAGGCGCAAGATACCTATTTTGAAAATAGCTATTCGTCACAAATATCGGAGGGAGGCGGGGGTTTCAACCCCCGCATGAAGCCAACAGGATCGATACCGGCTTTAGCCGCGGAGGGACGATTTCTTTAGATTCGTCCTGGATTCCAAGTTTCCGCAGCTTGTGCGGTCGTGCCGAATAGCCGATGCAAGATCGGCCAAACTTCGCCGGCTGCGAAAGTCGATGCGGAGGGAGGCGGGGGTTTCAACCCCCGCATGAAGCCGACAGAATCGATACCGGCTTTAGCCGCGGAGGGACGTCTTCTATATTTGCCTTTCACTGCCAATGCATGTGCCGCTGGAAACCCATCAGCCGGAACAAGATCGATATCCGGATGAGGCTGACGACAGAAATGACAAGCCGGGGACAATTGCCTGACAACCACGACGGCGCATCGGCCTAAGGTTATCGATAAGTTGGCGGCTCCGGATCGGGCATCCCGGGATTCGCCAACGCACTCCTTCCGCGTTTCGACCACTTCTGGGCATCCGCTTAACTTGGGCCAGCGGACCCGCCCGCAAGTGGTCGCTTTTTTGGGACTGGCCGTCCAGGCAATCGCTTCGCGTGGTGAGGAGGATGCGGTGGCGTTGCGAATGTTTTCCCGCCGATGGTGCACAATCGCAAGGTGAGATGTGCGAGAAGTCAGGCTTCTCGGACGTTCTTCTCCTCTAAGAGAGACCCTCCCCCTCCCCCCTATGCGCCCCTGAAATTGTGCAATCCCCCGCAGCATAAATCACAGAAATTCTTCGCAAATCCCCACCAACACCTGTATCCACCAACACAATTGTTCCACGTGGAACAATTTGGACTGGCCGTCCAGGCAAAAGCTTCGCGTGGTTAGCCTGATTCAGTTGTTCCACGCCGCGGAATTGTTCCACGTGGAACAATTTTGAAGCGTGAAACATCGCTATCTCAGCGTGGCTTGCATGGCCAGGTTGAGCGCAATCATCAAAACCGCCGACCCCGGAATCAGCAGCAGCGCCTTTTTCAGCCGCTGCGGGTCGGGTCCGGCAATGGCTCCGATGATGCGCGAGCTCACCGCCAATCCAGCCCATCCACAAGTGATAGCAAATCCAATCGCCGTGCCCGTCATGCGCGGGAAAGCTGTGCCCACAATCGCCAGTGTCGTGGGAAAGACAGGAGCCATCGCCAGTCCTGCAAGAAACACCAGGACTGCAGCCGCAACAGGCTTATTAGTCCGCAGCATGAGAAATGTGGTCACCGCCATCGCAATCGACGAAGCCAGCGTAACCGTAGCCGCCGGCACATGAATCAGGATCGGCGAGACAGCCACGCGGCCAATCAATAAGCCCAGCGCAAACCCCAGCGAAAGAATATTGAGCGCCTTCGACTCCGGAATACCCTGCGCAATAAGGTGGCGCGGCAGCCAGTTCCACACGCCAACTTCGCAGCCCACGTAGAGAAACAGGAAGAGGCCGCTAAGAAGCAGCAGGGGCCGGCCGAGGAGGGGCCCGACATCGGCGAGGAGGAAGCCGGCGCTACCGGCGGGCGCAGGCATGGGTGTGACAGCCTGGAACACAAGCGTGCCGACGGTGAGCGTGGCCACGGTGTAGCAGAGCAGCACCCAGTTGCGCTTGAAGAGGTTGGCGGAGATGAAGGGCGTGGCGAGGCCGCCGAGGCCGAAGAAGAGGTTGACGAGGTTAAGGGCTGTAGCACGGTGTTCGGGGCTAGCGGCCGAGGAGAGCGCGTTGGCGCCGGTGACGACGATGCCTCCGCCGACTCCCAGCAAGAAGAGCAGAAAAACGATAGCGCCGTAGCTGCGCGATTTGGGAAGGGCGAAGAGCGAGCCGGCGATGCAGAGGAGGCCGAAGATGAGACCGATCTTGTCGCCCTGCGTATCGAGCAGTGGGCCGACAGCGAGCGAAGCGATCATCAGGCCGAGAGCCTGGGCGAAAGCTATTGTCCCGTTCTGCGTGGGCGTCAGGTGGAAGCGCTCGGAGAGGTCGGGGAGAATGGTGCCGAGCATGGCGGCGATCATTCCGTAGACGAAGATGGCGAGGATGGCGGCGAAGATGAGCACGGGCTAGGGGGTCCTTTCGGATGACTTCGGAAGGATAAGCTATGAGGCCGTGGGGGCGACGAATTTAAGAGCTGAGGTTCGTGCTTTCCCAGGTCTCAAAATCGAGACCTGGGGCACCCATTGTCGGCGAGATTGAAGCGCCGCGAGAAGTAGGGGCACGGAGGTTCGTCACAAAGCGTGAAAATTGGAACGCCAGGTGCTTACGCGGCCTATAGCATCGCGTCTAGAAGGCAGAAGCTGTCTCGTTTCCAATCCCCTTGTGAACGAAATCGCGATTCGTGCGTTGTAGAGAGAAGAGCTTCTTCTTCGATTTCTCCGGAACTCATTCGACCGTCAAAACAAAACTGAAACGCGGAGCATGTCATGGGCGATCTGGGTAAGGACATCAGGCACGCGCTGCAAATGTTCATGAAGAGCCCCGGCTTCACAATTGCGGCGGTAGCCGCGCTGGCGCTGGGGATTGGCGCGAATACAGCCATCTTTACGGTGGTCAACGCTGTGCTTCTGAAGCCGCTGACCTATCCCGATGCGGACCGTATTGTGGCGATCGAGATGACCGGGCAGGGTGGGAAGGCGGATATTGCTTCGATCACCAAGTTTCACGTGTATCAGCACCAGACAAGCATTTTCAAGGATGTGGCCGCGTACGATTTTGCGGGGCCGGGCTTCAACATCACCGGCGACAGGCCGGAGCTGGTGCACGGGATTCATGTCACCGAGGCGTATTTCCGCGTCTTCGGCGCGCCGGTGATCTTAGGGCGTACGTTTACGCCTCAGGAGGATCTGCCGAACGGACGGCAAGGTTGCAGTGCTGAGCTATGGACTGTGGCAGCGGCGGTTCGGCGGAAATCGGCGCTGAGCGGCGAGCCATACACGATTTGTCGGAGTAACGGGGAAGGATTTCGTAACGGACCAGGAGGCGGAGCTGTGGTTGCCGTTTCAGTTTGAGCCGAACAGCACGAACCAGGGACATTTTTTCCAAGCGGCAGCGATGTTGAAGCCGGGCATCACGCTGGCACAGGCCAACGCGCAGATGAAGCTGGCGGTCGCGGAGTTTGTGCGGCTGTATGCGATCAAAAATGCGAATTTTGGATTTGAGGTGGAACCGCTGCGGGATTCGATCGTGAACGAATCGCGGAAGTCGCTGCTGGTGCTGCTGGGTGCGGTGGGATTGGTGCTGCTGATTGCGTGCGCGAATGTGGCCAACCTGTTGCTGGTGCGGGCCACGGGACGAAAGCGGGAGTTCGCGATTCGTTCGGCGCTGGGGGCGAGCCGTGTGCGGATTGTCCGGCAACTGCTGACAGAGAGCGTGCTGCTGGCGCTGACGGGGGGCGTGCTGGGGTCGGTGCTGGGATTTGCGGGTGTGCGTGCGCTGCTGGCGATCAGCCCGGCTGGGCTGCCGCGGGTTGGAGAAGACGGCGCAGCAATTGGCGTAGATTGGCGAGTGCTTGGATTCACGCTGGGGGTGTCGGTGCTGACGGGAATTCTGTTTGGGCTGTTCCCGGCATTCGCGGCTTCGCGCACGGATTTGAATTCTTCACTGAAGGAGAGCAGCAATCGGTCGGGAACGGGGTTCCGGCAGAGCAAGGCGCGATCGGTTCTGGTGATCAGCGAGGTGTCATTAGCTTTGGTCCTGCTGATCGGGTCGGCACTGCTGATTCGGACGTTCATTGCACTGCACGGCGTGAATCCGGGATTCGATGCACACAATGTGCTGACGATGGAGATGTCGTTGATGGGCGAGCGCTATGACAAGACTTCGGGCGTGGCGCAGTTGGAGCGCGATGGACGGCAGCGGCTGAATGCGATTCCAGGGGTGGAAGAATCGGCGTTCACGTGCTGCCTGCCGATTCGAGGGCAGTTTGGATTGCCGTTTGCGATTGCCGGGCGGCCGGTGGATCCGACCAAGGGCCAGCCGGGCGCGGGTTGGATGAGCGCGTTGCCAGCTTCTGGACGCGGCAGCCAGGAGCGGGTGTAAGCAGCTGTTTTTCGGCTTGGAGTCTGTCTCTCAGTCAAGCATGAAGGAAGTACACAAAGGCTTCAACCAAGTCGAACTCTATTCCCGCACCATCAAACGCGTCCATGCACATGGAATATCCGTTCAAGCGGGGATTGTTTTTGGATTTGACCACGACACTCCGGCGATCTTCAAGGACACTCTTGATTTTCTGGAGGAGATGGCCGTTCAAAATGCAACGTTCAATATATTGATTCCATATCCGGGCACGCCCCTCTTTCAAAGGCTCGACGCCCAGGGACGCATATTGACCCGAGACTGGCGGAAATACAACGGACGCGCGGACGTGGTTTTTCGTCCGCATCAAATGAGCGTAGACGAACTCTTGGCAGGATTCCGATATGCAAATGAGCGATTCTATTCGCTCCAGAGTGTGGCCAAGCGACTGTGGCGGTCGCGGGTCCAGTTATGGTGGACCCTGCCGTTGAACTTGGCGTATGTGGCCTCTTGGGCCAATGCAAGATGGCGCGCTCACAGGTCGTTCTCCGGCCTTTGATTCTTGTTTTGCCTGGATCCCCGTAACCGGAATGTATGGTCCGCCGCCGTTTTGCAAGCGAAAAGTGAGGATGACAGAATTGGTCTGCGCGAATGTATTCGGCCTTGATTGGAGTAGCGAACTCCTGGCCTGAATGGGATGCGCTGCGCTCTCGTCCTTTTTAGTAACGCTGCCTTTGAAGGCATTTTCCGGTTACAGGTTCTCGAGGGCGCCGGGATCGACCGTTGTGCCATCTCATGGTTCGCCAGCAAACCTGGCAGGAATCAAACTCAGATCAGCCGTCGTCGTTGGACTGCAGATGTGGGAATCGTGTCAGCGATTTCCAAGCCTGGCGCTTTGTGCCAGGCGTCATGTGCAGGCCAATCAGGCTGCAATTACCTGTGCAACTGTTGGCGGGCGATATGTCTCTCCTTTGAACAAAACCGCCCAGGCGATGCGCGCCATCTTGTTGGCTAGTGCCACTGTTGCCACTTGAGTGCGCTTACGTGTTGTGAGATTAGCTAGCCATATACTCAAGCTGGTGCTTTGCTTGGTCTTCTGCAGGAGGACGGCGTGGGCTCCTTGCACGAAGAGCTTGCGCAGGTATTTGTTTCCTCGTCTGCTGGTACCGGTGAGTTTTTGCTTGCCTCCGGTAGAGTGCTCGCCGGGAACCACGCCCAACCAGGCAGAAAATCCGCGGCCCTTCTTGAAGGCTGCACCGTTGCCGATGGCGGCCACTGTGGCGGTAGCTGTGATCGGTCCGATTCCGGGGATCGCGATCAGGCGTTTGCACTGTTCAAGTTCGCCGCAGATGCGCTCGATCAGCTTGTTGGTTTCCTCGATCTGCCCGTGCAGGTACTGCATCTCCATCCGCAGCTGGGTCAGAAGTACGCGCAACGCACCGGACAGCTTGTTGTCCGCGTCTTCCAGAATGCCGGGCAGAGACTCCTCAATATAGTGGCGTCCCTTGCGGATGGTGATACCGCGCTCCAACAGCATCCCGCGCATCTGGTTGATCACTGCAGTGCGGCGCACAACCCACCGCTCGCGCACCCGGTGCAGCGATTGCAGATCGAGCTGATCGTCGGTCTTGATCGGCACAAAGCGCATCGTGGGGCGGGTTACTGCTTCCGAACACGCTTCGGCATCAATGTAGTCGTTCTTGTTCGTCTTCACGTACGGCTTCACATACTGCGCCGGCATCAGGCGCACATCATGGCCTTGTTCCCGCAGAGCACGGCCGAGAAAATGGGATCCTCCGCAGGCTTCCATGCCGATCAGGCACTGAGGAAGGTTCGCGGTGAAGCGCAGCAGCTGAGTCCGTGAACCCTTCTTGCGAACCACGACTTGCCCACGTGCGTTGACGGCTACAAAGTGAAAAACTGTCTTCCCTAAATCGATACCAATCGTCCGAATCTCCATGGAACACCTCCTGTGTTTACCTCTACACCCGCGGGGGGCTTAGCGGCGGACCATGCCAGTAGTTACCAGTTCCGCGACGGGCCGGCGCGTTTCTGTGTTTCCCGCCTACTCGGGCCGCCGGGAAATTGTGGCCGCCGTCACACGCATCAGTGCCTCCCTTGAAACGAGTTTATGCAAGTGCCGATAGCTCCCTAAAGAGAAGGCAGCGTATGTTAAGAATTCTGGATAAGGATCAACCAGTGATTGTCTCTTCGGGAAACGAATACCATTCCCAAGGCTCTGGCGCTTGTGAATCCTCGTGGGGATTCTATGCGAGCAATGACACCCTCAGAGAAGCTGAGGTCGGCGGATCTAGAGCATGTGAGAACTGTTGTTTCGAGGCAGTGAGCTTCGGCAAGCTGCTGCGACAACTCTTAAAACTTTAGCCTCCATCGAAGTCCTCTGGAATGCGTCAAACCCGGGTCCGCCTCTCCGGCTTCCGGGCGGTGTGCACACGCGCTTTTTCGCCCAAGAAGGAGAACCGCCTACGATGGCGATCAAAGTTCCGGTCGAGTGACCGTTAGCCGTCTCTGACCCATTTTTGGGGCTGGCGCAGAGGAATGGCCGGGGAGTGTTCGGCTGCCACTCCCTCATTTAGCGGGCATCACCATGTTGCGGAAGATTTTCCATGTCCCGTCCGGCTGTTCTTGCCAAGCGGTCAGGTATCTTTCAACCAGTCTTTTGCCTCCGCTGAATGTAGCCTCAGCCTCGCCCCATTCATAGACGAAGCTTCCTTGTTCCGTCGATCCCTGTGTCTTCACGGCGGCAGAGCGCGCTCGTCCGAGGCTTTCGAGCTGCGCTGTCATATGCCGCTCGATTTGGGACCGTCCTCGAATGCACTCCCCTGTGCGACCGCAATCGACTGCATCTTCGGTATAGGTTGCGGCGATCCGCTGCATGTCGCCAGCCTTTATCCCGTCGATCCAGGCCTGGTTTCCCGCATCGATCGCGACCCGTGCCGAGGCGGTCGGCGTTTGGCCCGGCATGAGTATCGCTGCCGCAACCAGGCCACCCGCGGTGATGAACGACCGGAGCGTTTTCATCGAAAATCTCCCCTCGCTTACTTGCACTTACATAGAGTTCGCCTAAGCGAACTGTTTGGCCGGTCGCAAAATGAGGAAGACGCTGACAAGTACGAGGGCGGTTCCGGCGAGGGTGCGCGCGGTGACGGGCTCGTTAGCGACGAAGTAACCCAACGCGACAGCCACGATGGGGTTGACATAGGCGTGGCTGGAGACGCGGGTGGCCGGCATGTGGGCGAGGAGCCAGACGAAGGCCGTGAAGGCCACGAGCGATCCGAAGACGATGAGGTAGAGTTCCGCCTCGATGCCGCGCAGGGAGATGTGCGGGAAAGGGTGTAGTTCTCCGAATGCCGCGGAGAGCACGAGCAGTACCGCTCCGCCGAGCATCATGGCCGCTCCCGCAGTGAGGGGGCGGGCGCTGGGTAGACGAAACGACCGGCTGATGACTGCGCCCAGAGACCAACTGAAACTGGCGGTGAGGATGGCGAAGCAGGGCAGGAGGCCGTAGGTTTGGCCGTTGCCGCGCAGGAGCAAAATGCCGACGCCGATGAAGCCGATCAGTGTGGAGACGGCGACGGCCCAGCGAAAACGCTGCTGGCGGAGGACCAGCATTTCCAGGATCAGGGTATCGATGGGGATGGTGGCCTCAAGCACGGCGGCGATGCCGGAGGGCACGTATTTTTGCGCCCAAAAGAGCAATCCGTAGACGACGACAAACATGAGCACAGCCATGATCGCGAGGTTGCGCCAATGGGCCGCGGTGGGGCGCGGCTCGCCCTTGAGGCGCATGAAAGCGTAGAGAAGGGAGCCGGCGATGAGGAAACGGGCTCCGGCAGCGAAGAGCGGGGGGAGTTCTTCGACGGCGATGCGGATGGCGAGGAAGGTTGTGCCCCAGAGGAAGTAAATGGCGAAAAAGGCGGCGATGATGCGCAAACGGAACGAGCCGGCGGTGGGGAGGACGACGGGATTGGTAACCGCTGAACCGCTCATAGACAGTTATCACTTTACGGATGGGCGGTTAACCTGTCAAGATGATTTGAGGGGTTAGTTGCAGAAATGCCGTCAGGGTTAGAATCTCGTACGTTTGAATTGATTGCGGGAGACCCCGCGCTGGATTTGGTGAATACGCTCGACTGGCGATTTCGTGAGAGCGGTACCGAGGAGCTGGTCGGGAGCTACGACGATGTTGCAGATTTTACCGAACAGGCGGGCCTGTTGAGCGCAAAACAGGCAAGGGCTTTGCGGCGGGGGACAAGCGCTTATGCAGGAAATCGCGTGGTTGGAGAAGTGAGAGAGCTGCGGGAGGCGCTGGCGGACCTTCTCTATTCGGGCTTGGACGGGATGAATTCTTCTGGTGCTTCGATCAAGACGCTGGAACGTTTTTTGCAGCAGGCGCGGGAACAGACAAAGCTGGTTCGAGATGGGGCGCGGCTGCGATGGGACTGGGCTGGCGCGGAGACGAAGGCGGAATATCCGCTATGGCTGCTGGCTCGTGCGGCTTCGCGGTTGATGCTCTCGGAAAATGTGGAGAAGGTGCGGGCTTGCGACAACCTAGAGTGCCGGTGGCTCTTTCTGGATACGAGCAAGAATCACACGCGGCGCTGGTGCGACATGAAGATTTGCGGGAACCGGATGAAGGCGCGGCGGTTTAAGGCGCAGCATAAGGCTGCAGTATAGTCCAGGATTTCCCCTTCCCTTCTTCGTGGGCTAGAGCTCCACGCTCCCTCCGTTCTTCCGCGTGGAGCCAGCCGTAAGTTTCCTCCGATCTCCGGCTTCGCGTTTTGAGGGATGAGTTTCGCAACGAGGCTTGGCCCTTTGGCTCCGGTAGACTGGGAAACGATGAGTCCGGGACAAAGGCGGGGGTTGGCTGCGCTGGCCGGCGTCGTGCTCGCAGTGCTGGCCGGTTGCGGAACGCCAGGCGCGCCGCAACCGCCATCGCTGAATCTGCCGGAGCGCGTGACGGATTTATCAGCGGTGCGCGCAGGGGACCAGGTATCGCTCTCCTGGACCACTCCCAAGAAAAACACGGACAAGCTGGTGATCAAGGGCAGTGTCGCCGTGCGTGTTTGCCGGCAGGAATCGGTGGGCCCGTGCGTGGATGCTGGAACGGTGACAATCGCTCCCGGAGCTGAGGGCTCATTTTCTGAAACGCTTCCTTCTTCGCTGGCTTCGGGACCTCCGCGGGTGCTGAGGTATTTTGTCGAATTGAAGAATCGAAAGGGCAAGTCGGCAGGACTGTCCAATGCCGCGGTGACGCTCGCGGGAGAACCGCCTGAACCTGTGCGTGGATTCACTGCCGAGGTGCGAAAGGCCGGGGTGGTGTTGAGTTGGACTGCGGATGAGGAGAAAGCGGTGGTGCGGCTGCAGCGCAAGCTTCTTACTCCGCCTGTAGCCAAGCCACAGAAGGGGCTGATGGCGCCGCAGCCCGAGCCGCTGGAACAGAATCTGCTGATCGAAGACGTGGCGCAGGGGCGCGCGCTCGATAAAAGCATTTACTTTGGCGAGACCTATGAATATCGTGCGCAACGTGTGGCGCGCGTGAGCGTCGATGGCAAAGCACTGGAATTGGATGGAGCACTTTCACCGGCGGTTAAGGTCGACGCTGAGGACGTGTTTCCGCCGGCTGTGCCTGCTGGATTGGCGGCAGTGGCAACGCTGGGGGAAAATGGCAGCGAGGCTGCGATCGATCTGAGCTGGGCGCCTGACAGTGAAGCGGACGTGGCCGGGTATGTGGTGTATCGGCGCGAAGGGACGGGGGCGTGGGAGAGGATTTCTTCGGCTGAGCCGGTTGTGGGTCCGGCATTTCACGATGCGCATGTGCAACCGGGACAGGCATATCACTATGCTGTAAGCGCAGTGGATGAGGGCGGCCATGAGAGCGCGCGTTCGGCCGAGGCACAGGAGACAGTGCCGAATCCGTGACAGGCGCGAGGCAAGGGGGATGCGATGAAGTATTGCCGGTTTGTATTTGAGGGCGATCCTCACTATGGCAGGGTGGAGGAACGCGGCGGCGAAATGTGGATTGTGGACCTGGCCGAGGCTCCCGAAGAAGATTTGGCCTACAGGGTAGCCCATGCGCGGCTCATGGTCGCAAGGGGCCTAGTGAAAGATTTGGCGAGTTTTGATTTCGAGCCGATGCCGCTAAGTGCGGCAAAGTTGCTCGCTCCGGTGACGCCTTCGAAGATCGTGTGCGTGGGGCGGAATTATCGCGACCATGCGCAGGAGCTGGGCAATGAAGTTCCCGCGGAGCCGCTGCTGTTTTTCAAGCCGCCTTCGTCGTTGCTCGAACCGGGTGGCGTGGTCGAGATGCCTGCGGCTTCAGAACGCGTGGATTATGAGGGCGAGCTGGCGCTGGTGATGGGACGGCAGGCGACCAAGATGAAGACTGACGAGAACTGGCGCACCTTTGTCCGCGGCTACACATTGGCCAACGATGTCACGGCTCGGGATCTGCAAAAGAAAGACGGGCAGTGGACGCGCGCCAAGGGGTTCGACACCTTTTGCCCCGTGGGACCCGTGGTTAGCGACGAGATCGATCCCGAAGCGGGGCTGGCGATTGAAACGCGTGTGAACGGTGAGGTGCGGCAGCATGGATCGACCGGAGATTTCATCTTTTCGATTCCGGAGCTGCTGCGGTACATCACGGCAGCGATTACGCTTGAGCCCGGCGACCTTGTGCTGACGGGGACACCGGCGGGGGTGGGTCCGGTGGCTGCGGGCGACCGAGTGGAAGTGACGGCAAAGGGGCTGGGCGTGCTGAGCAATACGTTTTCGGCGGACGGGGACACGACAGCGCCGCGCCGATTTTGAATTCATCGGCATGCAACCTAGGCCGCGCCAATGAATCCAAAGAAGCGGTACACTGAAATTCGAGCGCGCTCCCGAGTGCGGGCGCACCTTCCCCGAGGAGGAAATTATGCCGCAGAATTTGCTGGAACAGTTGCGCAAGTTCACCACCGTTGTCGCCGATACCGGTGACATTGAAGCGATGGAGAAGTTCAAGCCCACCGATGCCACCACCAATCCTTCGTTGATTACGACGGCGGCGCAGATGCCGCAATACCAGCCGATCGTAGATGGCGTGCTGATGGAAGCGCGCAAGGAACTGGGTGAGAGCGCGACCGACCAGGACGTGGCGAATCTCGCCTTCAAGCGGCTGGCTGTGGCATTTGGGAAAAAGATTCTCGCTATTGTGCCGGGGCGCGTTTCGACGGAAGTGGATGCGCGACTTTCCTATGACACGCACAAGACGATCGAAATGGCGCGGGAGATTATTGGGCAGTACGATGCGGCCGGCGTGAAGCGCGAGCATGTGCTGATCAAGATTGCTTCGACGTGGGAGGGTATTCGTGCTGCCGAAGTTCTGGAGCGCGAAGGTATCCACTGCAACCTGACGCTGCTGTTCGGCGTACACCAGGCGGTTGCGTGCGCAGAAGCGGGCGTGACGCTGATTTCTCCGTTTGTGGGACGCATTCTCGACTGGTACAAGAAGGACACCGGCAAGGATTTTCACGGCGCGGACGATCCGGGCGTGCAGTCGGTGACGAAGATTTACAACTACTTCAAGAAGTTCGACTACAAAACGGTGGTGATGGGAGCGAGCTTCCGCAACATCGGTGAGATTACGGAGCTGGCCGGATGCGATCTGCTTACGATTTCTCCGCAACTGCTCGGCGAGCTGGAGTCGACGCAGGCGGAGTTGCCGCGCAAGCTGGATCCCGCCAGGGCCAAGACGATGCAGATCGAACGAATTCCCATGGACAAAGAGATTTTTGACCGCATGCATAACGAAGACCGCATGGCTCACGACAAGTTGAAGGAAGGGATTGAGGGCTTTTCAGCGGCGCTGGAAAAGCTGGAAGGGTTGCTTGCGAACCGGCTGGCGGCCCTGGAATCGCGTGCTTCGGCAGTGGCATAAGCTTAAAGAAAATCGGTTGGAAGAAGGGCAGCCCATCTTGGGCTGCCCTTCTCTTTTCGGTACAAAAGAGTAAACGCTCGGTGTGATTTACGGCATAGGCAAACGCGACAATTCCGATAGACTCCGTGTTACACAAAGTGAGTTCGAGGCCTTTTGAAGCTGCTGAGCGGCGAATGCTTTGCAGAGGAACTTTCGAGAGGCCTTGCGGGACGCGGGCACCAGCTCCGGACTGCGCACGTTGCACCGAGCCGCCCTTACCGGCCCGGCGCTGTGCGCTGCTAACGGAGGTGCGTATGCAAACCGAAGCTCATCCTCTCGAATCCTTCTTCTATCACGCTGTACGCACCAGCTTTATCGATAATGTCGGGCTGGACGACCCCGAGATCGTCGAGTATGTAGCGCACATGCTTTGCGAATTCTCTGAGCCGGACAGCCTGCACCGTTTGAAAGATGCGACGGGACATCGTGTGGAGACTGTAGCCGAGATGCTTCGCGCCGCGGACCCGGTTTATGGCACAGCCAATTCGTTCGATGAGGAACGCAAAGTGCGCAAATACATTGGCGATTATGCGATGTTCATGGCCGGGATGCATCTGGACGTGATGGAATCAGCGCCGCACTACGAGATCGATCGTTCGATCGCGGACGAACTGATCAAGATCGGCAAGGAGAGCTACTTCGTTGTGAGCCAGTTCAACGTGTTCGAGTTTGAGCAGGAAGCGCCGCTGTTTGCGCGGCTCTCGGAGTGCTTCGATCGCTGTGTCCTGGGTCTCGCGATGATACGCGCCGAACTTGGCGATCGGCGACATCTGGCGTGGGGACGAGCATAGGAGATGCGTCCCATCTGCGTTTCCTTGGAAGGAAGGCGGCCCGTTTTCCAGTCTGTCTGGCACGAAAGTTGTATTGAAGTCGTGATTCTCTTTGCAATCGCGACTCCAAAGTGCCAAGAAATGTTGGCGCACCCTCTTGGCAAACACAACATTTCGGTTAAGCTCTTTGTCAAAGCAATGTAAATAGGCAGTGGCTGGCTTTTCGGCAGCACGCAATGCAACTCCGGCCAATGCCCGAACAAGCAGGCTCGGCTGCGCGCGAGCAGCTGAACGGGAGGCGTGTATGGAGTCGCAAGCACACCCACTGGAGCCCTTCTTCCACCAGGCTGTACGGAACAGCTATGAGGGGAAGTTAGGGCTCAATGATCCGGACGTAACTGGCTACGTAGCCCATCTTCTCTGCGAGTTCTCGCAAGCCGACAAACTCTACAAAGTGCGCGATGCGCTGGGGCACCCCGTCGAGGAGCTCGAAGCAATGTTGCTTGCCTCCGATCCGGTGAATGGCACGGCGACGTCGTTCGACGCAGAGCGGGCGCTGCGCAAATACATTGGCGACTATGCGCTATTTGTCAGCGGCATGTATCCCGAGGCGATGGTTCCGGGGCGCAGAAGGCGTGCCGCGCATCCGAGCCTGGGCGAGCTGATTCAAGCGGGCAAAGAGAGTTATTTCATCGTCAGCCAATTCAACTTGTTTGAGTACGAGCAGGAGGCTCCGCTGTTTGCGCGTCTATCGGATTCGTTTGAGCGGTGCATTCTCGGCCTCGCGCTGGTCCGGGAAGAACTGAACAAGCGGAAGGCGCTGCCGGCGCCGCTGGTGAACTAATCCCTCTAGATAACGTGGATTTCGCTGGTTAGAATTCGTGCTTTCCCAGGTCTGAAAATCCAGACCTGGGGCACCCATCTTCGCCGGTTAATCGGCCGCGGACAAGACTACTCGGACCAGACAGCCAGCACATTGCCCGCGCCGTCACTGAAATGGAAGCGGCGGCCGCCGGGAAACTCAAAGGTGGCTACGACGATTTCGCCACCAGCCTGAAGAATTGCGGCTTCGGTGGCTTTGAGATCCTGCGAATAGAGGACAACCAGCGGGGCGGATTTGCCCGGAGTCTCGCCGATTTCGCCTTTGCGGAATCCGCCATCGATGCCAGCGCTGGTTTTATCGAAACTGATGTAGTCGGGTCCGAAATCCTGAAAATTCCAGCCAAAGACCTTCTCATAGAAGCTCTTGCTGCGCTCAATGTCGGTCGACGCAAACTCGATGTAGTTGATGCCGTGGTGCTGCGCAGGTTGGGCCATTGCTCTCTCTCCAATTCTGGTTCGGATGCGCGGAATCGATGGAGAGGCGGCTTGGGCTTCAACACGCAGATGCGAAGCGCAGGCGCACCTTCCCCAAGTGCTCTGAACGCCTCCATCCACATTCCCTCAGAAGCAGGAGAGTGCAGGTAGAGCCCGCTGATTGATCGATGGCGCGGACTGCCGAGGTACGAGGAGAAGGTAGCAAAAACCCGAGGAGCATTCAATTGAAAACTTCAGCCGCGTCACAGAATGTAACGGCTGAGGTCGTTGTCTTTCACGATAGTGGCGACCATCTGCTTCACATAGTCAGGCGTGATGGTAAAGACCTTTTCGGGTCCGGAGGCAGTCATGCGCTCCAGGTAAGGCAAAGGGGTTGAAGACTCATTCTTGATGGCTTCGGACAGCGCCGCTGCCTGTTCGCCCTCGGGAGCGCGGCGGGCAATGTCGGGTGCGAGGAAGCTGACGTCTTCGAGCACCTTCTCCATGATAGTGTGGAGGCGGCGAGCGCCGATGTTCTCAGTGGCCTCGTTGACTTTGAAGGCAAACTCGGCCATCTCGCGGAGGGCTTCGGGCGCGAATTCGAGGCGCACGCCTTCGGTTTCAAGCAAGGCCGTGTACTGCTTGGTGAGCGAGGATTTGGGCTCGGTGAGGATGCGGAGAAAATCCTCGACGGTGAGAGACTTCAGCTCGACGCGGAGCGGGAAGCGACCCTGCAACTCGGGGATGAGGTCGCTGGGCTTGGAGACGTGGAAGGCTCCGGCGGCGATGAAGAGGATGTGGTCGGTGCGCACCATGCCATAGCGCGTGTTGACGGTAGTGCCTTCGACGATGGGAAGTATGTCGCGCTGTACGCCTTCGCGAGAGACGTCCGGGCCGTGGCCGCCTTCGCGACCGGCGATCTTGTCGATTTCATCTAAAAAGATGATGCCGCTGGATTCGACGCGCTCGGTGGCGACGCGGTTCACCTGGTCCATGTCGATGAGGCGACCCTCTTCTTCCTGGATGAGGTAGTCGAAGGCGTCGGCGACGCGCATTTTGCGCTTCTTTGTGCCGCCGCCAAAGATGTTGGGCAGCATGTCCTTGAGGTTCATCTCCATGTCTTCGAGGTTCTGGTTGGAGATGATGCCGAACTGCGGATTGCCGCGTTCGCGGACATCGAGCTCGACCATCCGGTCGTCGAGTTTGCCTTCGCGAAATTGCTGGCGGAGTTTTTCGCGAGAGCGCTGGTGGCTGTCGTTGCCGGGGAGCGTGAGCTGATCGTGCTGGCCGGGCGGCGTTGCGGGGGGCGGGGGCAAAAGGATGTCGAGGAGGCGCTCTTCGGCGTTCATCTCGGCGCGGTCTTCGACTTCTTCGAGGCGCTCTTCGCGGACCATGTCGATGGCGATCTCGACGAGGTCGCGGATCATGGATTCGACATCGCGGCCGACGTAACCGACTTCAGTGAATTTAGAGGCTTCGACTTTGAGGAAGGGGGAATTGGTGAGCTTGGCGAGGCGGCGCGCGATCTCGGTTTTACCTACGCCTGTAGGCCCAATCATGATGATGTTTTTGGGCATGATGTCTTCGGCGAGATCGGGCGGAAGCTTCTGGCGGCGCTGGCGATTGCGAAGAGCGATGGCGACGGCGCGCTTGGCGGCTTTCTGACCGACAACGTGCTTGTCGAGTTCAGCGACAATTTCGCGCGGGGTCAACTCGTCGAGTGCGAGGTCTTGTTCTTCGGCGGATGCGGGCAGATAGATAGCCATACTTTTCTTCTTCAGAAGCGAATTAGCTCTTTAGCTCTTCAAATGTGACTCGGTCATTGGTATAGATGCAAATGTCTCCGGCAATCTTCATTGCCTTTTCGGCGATCTCGTGGGCGCCCAGGTCGGTGTTTTCCATGAGGGCGCGCGCGGCGGCTGTGGCGTAGCTGCCACCTGATCCGATGGCGGCAATGGGTTCGTCGGGATCGATCACATCTCCGGAGCCGGAGATCAGGAAGGTCTGGCCCGCGTCGGCAACCACGAGCAAGGCTTCAAGGTTGCGGAGCATCTTGTCGGTACGCCAATCCTTGGCGAGCTCCACGGCGGCGCGATTCAGGTTGCCTGCGTACTGCTCGAGCTTGCTTTCGAAGCGGGCGAAGAGCGAGAAGGCGTCGGCGGTCGAGCCGGCAAATCCGGCGAGAATCTTGTCCTGATAAAGACGGCGAATCTTTTTTGCGGAGTGTTTGAGCACATGGTCGCCCAACGTGACCTGGCCGTCCGCAGCCATGACCACCTGACCATTGCGACGCACACAAATGACAGTGGTGGAGCGAATACGGGGACGTTTCGTCGTATCGATCTTTGTTTCCAGCTTTGTTTCCAGGACCAAGGAAAACCTCTAGCCATGCGGGTTCCCGAGTTACGGAACCCAAGAAGGCGCAGTCCTCAGTATAGGGCAATCGAGTGGGGTGGACTGGTCCCAAGAATCAGGGCCGTGTGGTGCCGAGCCATTAGGTATGTATACCAGTATGAGTCGTGATCCACGTCAGCCTCGCTCTCAGAAATCAAACTAACCGACTACTCAAGAGGCGTTCAATTTGGGTTCGTGCTTTCGCAGGTCTGAGAATCCAGACCCTGGGGCACCCATTTTCCAGAGGATTGACGCAGTGTAAAGAGCAACCGACTCTCTTATTGCCGCGGCCAGATGACGCGGCCGGAGCGAATCACCGTCTGCACGCGGGCGAAGTTGGTCAGGTCCTGGGCGGGATCGGCGGAGAGGATGGTGAGGTCGGCGAGTTTGCCGGGAGTCACGGTTCCCTTGGAGCGGGAGACGCCCATGCGTGCGGATGGATTGGTGGTGAGCATCGCCAGGACATCCTTCCATTCGAGGCCGCTCCGGCCAAGTTCTACAAATTCGCCGTCGGTGGAGTAGTCGGTCATGTAGCCGACGTCCGTGCCGAAGATGAGTTGGCCACCAAGGGAGTGAAAGAGGCGCACTTCATCACAGATGGGGTCCATGTAATGGGTGTCGGCGGTGACTGTCGACGCAAACATCTTGAGGGTCGGAATCATGGCCATGTTTTTGCGCACGGCCTCGGAGAGCAATGCCTGATCGACGCCTTCGGTGTCGTCGGCGGCGTGGGCCAGCACATCGACACCACTGTCGATGGCGACGCGGACGCCGGCGAGGTTCGACGGATGCGCGAAGACGAGCTTGCCGTTGAGATGGCTTTCTTCGACGGCCGCCTTGGCGATGTCGAGGGGCATAGGCAGGACGTGACCGCGTTGGACCCAGGAACCGGTGAAGAGCTTGGTAATGTCCGCGCCAGAAGCAAGATTGCGACGAACGATGCGGCGGGCTGAGTCGGGAGTCCCGGGCTCGGGCAGGAGTAACTGAAGCCAGGCGGGAGCGGATTCTTTGATGTAATAGGGGATGCCGTTGGGCGGATAGAGCGGCGGCCCGGAGGAGTAGATGTAGGGGCCGTTGAGTTGCACATGTTCGATGCGACGGCGAATGGCGAACGTGTCGGCGGGATTCGAGCCGGTGTCGATGACTGTGGTGAAGCCGTGGCTCAGAAACATGTCGGCCAGCTGCGCGTTGAGCAGGTCGTCAGATTTCCACTCGGCCAGGCTCCACTTGGGCTCAGTGAAATGGACGTGCGCGTTCCAAAAGCCGGCAGTAACGACGCAATGATTGCAAGGCACGATGGTAGCGTCTGTGGGGATTTCGACCTGCTGCCCTACGGCGGCGATGAGGCCGTCGCGGATGAGGATCGTGCCGTCCTCTATGGGTGGTTCCGTGGGTGAAATGTAGATGTGCGCGTGTTGAATGGCGAGTGTCCCGTGCGCGAGTTTGGGAGGCGGATGCGAACCGTGCCGGGGAAAAACCTCAAGGGCCCAGAAAGCGCCGCAAGCCGCGATAAAGAGAAGAATGACGAGAAAAAGGAGACGAATGACCCAGCGGCGCATGGCGACCTCACCCTTTGCAAAGATATACGCATGGAGTGGACGGGCGGTTCGTCACACAACGACAAGTTTGACGGGCCCGGTTTGGGACAATAGGTTGGAAGAGTGCGGGGCCGTGGAATGGCCCTGAAGGAGCAGGAATGCAGAGCCGAACCTTTTCCCGGTTTTGGGGAGTGTTTCTGGCGTTAGCGCTGACGGCGATGGCCGGGCTTGGTGCGCTGGGCCAGGACCTTAAGAGCTTTGAACAGAGGATCACGACAAAGGTGCTTCCGAACGGACTCACGCTGCTGATTTGCGAGCGGCCGGATGCGCCGGTCTTCAGTTACACCACGTTTGTCGATGCGGGCGACGTCAACGATCCCTCCGGCGAAAGCGGCCTGGCACACATGTTTGAGCACTTGGCGTTCAAAGGGACCAGCCAGATAGGGACCACGGACTACGCCGCCGAGAAGGTGGCTCTGGCCAAGGTGGAGGCGGCGAACGATGCCTATGAAGCCGAGTATTTGAAGCCTGTGGGGCGCGACCCGCAAAAGCTGGAAGAGTTGCACAAGGCATTTATCGAGGCGCAAAACGAAGCGCACAAGTACGTCATCCCGAACCAGTTCACGGAGGTGGCGCAACGCAACGGCGCAAACGGATTGAATGCCGAGACGGGGCTCGATAACACCGAGTATTTCTGGTCGATGCCCGAAAACAGGCTGGAACTGTGGGCGTGGCTCGAGAGCGGGCGGCTGTACGATGTTGTGCCGCGCGAATTCTACAAAGAGCGGGACGTCGTAATGGAGGAGCGGCGCATGCGCACCGACTCCAACCCCATCGGGCGGCTGGTGGAGCAGTTCCTTGCAACGGCCTACGTGGCGCACAACTATGGACGGAGTGGGATCGGCTGGCCCAGCGAGGTAAGCCAGATCAACGCTACGGAGGCGATGGATTTCCACAAGAAGTACTACGTGGGAGGGAACATCGTGGTGGCGGTGGTAGGGGACGTGAAGGCCGCTGACGCGATGCCCATGCTCGAGAAGTATTTCAGCAAAGTGCCGGGCGGCCCGAAGCCGGAAGAGATGACGACCGTGGAGCCGAAGCAGTTTGCGGAGAAGTCCGTAGTCATCCGCGAGCAGACGCAGCCGTTTTACATCGAGGGCTACCATCGACCGAGCTATCGCGACCCGGACGATGCGGTGTTCGACGCTATCCAGGACATCATGTCGAATGGACGCGTGGCGCGGCTTTACCGGAGCCTGGTACGCGACCAGCAAATTGCCGCGGATGCCGAGGGTTTCAGCCCCTTCCCGGGCGACAAATATCCGAGCCTGTTTTCGTTTTATGCAGTGCCGCTGCCGGGGCATACACCGGCGCAGATGCGGGACGCGATCCACACGGAAATTGAAAAGCTGAAGACCACCGATGTGACGGATGCGGAACTGGCAATGTACAAGACACGAGCCCGAGCCGATTTGCTGCGCGGCCTCGCCGATAATCAAGGTCTGGCGAATGCCTTGGCGGAGTACCAGACGCGTTATGGCGATTGGCGCGAGTTGTTCCTGCAACTGGATAAGGTGGACAAGGTGACGAAGGCGGATATCAAGCGGGTGGCCAACCAGGTGTTTGTGACTTCCAATCGGACCAGCGCCGAGATCGATACCGAAGCTCCGGCGAGCAATGCGAAGAACGGAGGCGCGGAATGAAGAACAGGGATCAGAGATCAGTGAACATTGAGCCGTGGACAGTGAACAGCGGACACCTGGCTGGTCTGGCGATTGCGGCGGCTGTGGTTTTTGGTTTGGCCGCGCCGCTCGCAGCAGCGGGTCAGGAAAACAAGCCGTGGGAGCAGATTCCGGTTCCGGCGCTGCACTCTTTCAATCCGCACCAGCCGAAGCGCATTGAACTGAAGAATGGCATCGTGCTGTTTCTGCAGGAGGATCATGAGCTGCCGTTTGTGAGCGGTTCGGTTTTGATTCCCGGCGGATCGCGCGATGAGGATCCGGCCAAAGTGGGAATGATTGACCTTTATGGGCAGGCGTGGCGCACGAGCGGCAGTGAAAAGATGGACGGCGATGCGATGGACGATCTGCTGGAGGCAAAGGCGGCGCACATTGAAACGGCCGGAGACATCGATTCGACAGCACTGTCGTGGGACTCGCTGAAAGGTGACGCCGACCAGGTGTATGGCCTGGCAATCGATCTGCTTTTCCATCCGAAATTCAGCGAAGAGAAACTGCAGCTGGCCCAACAGCAGGACGCGACCGGCATTGTGCGGCGCAACGACGACGAGAGTGCGATTGCGAACCGCGAGGCAGCGAAACTGGTGTACGGCGCGAACAGCCCGTATACGCGCCAAGAGGAACTGGCCACGATTGGGGCCGTGACGCTGGCGGACTTGAATGCGTGGCACGACCGTTCGCTGAAGGGCAGGCTGATCGTGAGCATCAGTGGAGACTTCGATCCGGTGGCAATGGAGGCAAAGCTACGCGAAACTTTTGAAGCGTTGCCTCCGGTAAAGCCGCTACCAGCGCGCCATGACGTCTTCCACGATCCGAACCAGGCCGTCTATTTCATCGACAAAGAAGATGTGAATCAGTCGAACGTTGAGATCGTGGGGCTGGGCACCGACCGGCGCAACCCCGACGTTCCGTCGCTGGCGGTGATGAACGAGATTCTGGGGGGTGGATTCGGAAGCAGGCTGTTCCAGAAAGTGCGTACCGAGCTTGGATTGGCATACGCGGTGGGCGGCGGCTATGGCTTTGATTACGACCATCCAGGCATGTTTCGCGTGATGGTGATAACCAAGAGCGCGTCGACTGTGGATGCAACGAAGGCGGCCCTGGCGGAGATCGGCGGAGTGAATCAACGGCCGTTTACCGAAGTGGAATTGAAGCGAGCCAAGGACGACATTCTGAACTCCTTCCTGTTCCGCTACGATACGCGGGAGAAAGTGCTAGCCGAAAGCGTGCGTCTGGAGTTCTACGGCTACCCGGCCAATTATCTCGAGACCTACAAGGCAGCGCTTGAAAAAGTGACGCTGGACGATTTGAGCACGGTGGCCAAGAAGTATGTCCATCCCGACAAGCTGGCGGTTCTCGTGGTGGGGAACGGGCCCGAGATCAAGCCGGGAGTGGATGAGTTGGGCTTGGGTCCGGTCCATCCGATTGACATCACGATTCCGCAGCCCAAGCAGGCGCCTGGGCAGGAGAACAAGCAGTGAGCAAGAAAGATGCCGGCGGCCGGCAAAAGCAAGCAAAGCTGGCCGTCGTGATTATGGCTGCGGGTAAAGGGACACGGCTGAAATCGCGCAAGCCCAAGGTGCTGCACGAAGTAGGCGGCAGGACACTGTTGAGCCACGTAATCGCTGCAGCGAGCGGGGTGGTCGATGCGAAACAAATCTTCACCATCGTTGGTCACGAAGCGGAACGGGTGCGGAACGCGGTTGCGGATTTCGGGACGCAGTTTGTGGAACAAACCGAGCAGCGTGGTACGGGCCATGCGATCCAGACCGCTTTGAAGTCCATTACGGACTATGAAAACGTCGTGGTGCTTTCGGGCGATGTGCCATTGATCCGAACGGAAACCATCGAGCAGTTGTGGCGGTTTCATCAGCAGGAAGATGCCGCCATGACGATATTGACGGCAGCGCCTGAAAATCCGAATGGCTATGGGCGGGTCGTGCGACGTAGAGCCGGATCGGCGGAAGTTGAGAGCATCGTGGAAGACGAGGCTTTAACGCCGGCCCAGCGATCCATCAAGGAGATCAACTCCGGGATTTATGCATTCAAGACCTCGGCTCTCACAGCGCATCTGGGCGACTTGAGAGCAAACAACGCACGGGGTGAGCTTTATCTGACGGATATGGCAGGCGTACTGCGAGCTGCCGGCGAGCGGGTGGCTGCGGTCCAGGCGGAAGATGCTGCCGAGGTTCTTGGCGCGAACACGCTCGCTGAGTTGGCGGCGTTAGACGCGAGAATGCGGGCGACAACCGCAAACCGTCTGATGGCGGCAGGGGTCACGATCTTCCGACCCGATACGTGCGTGATTGACGCCGGTGTTGAGGTGCAGGCCGATGCAATTATCGAGCCATTTGTGCAGCTACTCGGACGAACGAAGATTGGCGCGGAGACCCGGGTTCGATCCTATTCCGTAATTGAAAACTGTACGGTAGGCGATCGCGTCATCATCCGGCAGAGCTGCGTGTTAGCCGGCAGCTCTGTGGGTGATGGCGCGGACATCGGACCGTTCGCCCGGCTGAGGCCTGGAAGCGAGATCGGAGAGGATGTGCACATCGGCAACTTCGTCGAAGTCAAGAAATCCAAGCTGCATCCCGGGGTAAAGGCGGGGCACCTGGCGTATCTGGGCGACTCCGAGATCGGTGCGGGGACAAATATTGGCGCAGGCGTGATCACCTGCAATTACGATGGAGTGCACAAACATACCACGCGGATCGGAAAGGGCGTCTTTGTGGGCAGTGACTCAACCCTTGTGGCGCCGATTGCGATTGAGGATGGAGCGTACATCGGGGCCGGTTCGTGCATAACAAAGGACGTACCGGCAGGTGCCCTTGCCGTGGGTCGGGGCCGGCAGATCACCAAAGAAGGATGGGCCGAAGCACGACGTGCGCGGCGCAAGGCGGAGGAACAAGGCTGAAGCGCCGGGCTTGGATGGTAGAAGCAGCGACCGGAGCCGAGCGTCGAAGGTTGAGGCTGGGGCGGAAGGTCGATGAGCTGACCCAGGAGACTTTCGGAGTCCATACGACTTTTGTGGGAGTAATTTGCTGGACAAGGTTGATTTAATTGATTTAATAGTTTGATACTTTGCTTGGAAAGGCTTGCGCTGGGCCAATGGGTGGCGTAATTTCGTCCTACGCAATGTCTTCAATAGAGAAGAGCGGCAGGTACGGCAGGAATTAAAGTGACCGGCCCAATCCGCCCACGGAACCTGACCTGGTCCAAGTTGTGGTTCTCCCGTTTTCCTGCGTTAGAGCCATGATCGTCCAATGAGTGGCGGGCGACGGCTTTGTCTCGATCGAACCGGTGGCGTTGGAGGAATTTGGCCCTTGCCGGCAGGGATGGATTAGGGCCGTTGCAACGTAGGAGTGCAATGGGATTCGCATTGAACCTGGCAAATCTGGGTGGAAGTGCCCCCGCGATGCCTGCTCCAGCCAACCCGAAGGACAATGCAAGCGTGCGGACACGCAGGCCTGCGCGCGTCTTGGTCGTGGATGATGAAGCCCCCGTTCGTTCCATGATTGGTGCGACCCTGCAACGCCAGGGGTACGATGTGCAGTTGGCGATCAGCGGCTCCCAAGCCGTGGAGATGTTGGGCCAAGGGCCGTATGACCTGGTCCTGACCGACATCGTGATGCAAGATGGAAACGGAATCGCGCTTCTGGAGCGCATTCATGTGGACCAGCCGCACCTCCCGGTGGTGATGGTCAGCGCAATTCACGATATCAGCGTGGCGATCGATTCGATGCGCCGCGGAGCCTACGACTATCTGCTGAAGCCTTTTGAGCGAGAGCACCTGGTGGCGACGGTGCAGCGGGCGCTCGATCATCGGCAGGCACTGCAGGACAGCCATAACTACCAGCAGAATTTGGAACAGGTGGTCCGGGCGCGCACCGAGATGCTACGCCAGGCGATGGAAGACCTGGAACACTCCTATGACGTGACGCTGGAGGCTTTGGGCGATGCGCTCGACCTGAAGGATTCGGAAACCGAGGGGCACTCCAAGCGAGTGACGGCGTACACAATTGCCTTGGCGCGGGCGATGGGGATTTCGCCGGTCGACATCAAGATCATCGCGCGCGGCGCGTTTCTGCATGACATCGGAAAGATGGCGATCCCCGACGACATCCTGCGCAAACCGGGCAAACTAACCACCGAAGAAGAAGAGATCATGCGGGACCATTGCACGCGGGGCTATCACATCCTGCGCAAAATTCCCTTCCTGAGCGAGGCGGCCGCCATTGTTTACACGCACCAGGAGTACTTTGACGGAAACGGGTACCCAAGCCGCTTACGGGGCAACGAGATCCCTATAGGCGCACGGATTTTCGCGGTTGCCGACGCGATGGACGCGATCACGAGCGACCGGCCCTATCGCAAAGCGCGCAGCTTCGATGAGGCCCGGGAAGAGATTCTCCGCTGTTCGGGCAGTCAATTCGATCCGAACGTCGTCGAGGTCTTTCTCAAGATTCCCAATGAGCTGTGGCACGAACTGCGGGCCGAGATTAACGGGGACAATCGTCACTTCTCTAACTTCGATTTCTCGGGTGCGTCTGCGACTCCGGCGGAGTAGGCAACTTAGTTCAGCAGCAGGTCAAAAGCTTAATTCTTCGAGATAAGAGGCTGCAGCACAAAGGAACCAAGGCTGCAGTTCTGTTGTGTCGTATGCGTCCCGCCCAAGGAATGCTGTTTCCTCCCTCGGACGGCGAAGGCTTTTGCGGCCGACAAGGCGCTTGTCTCTTCATAGACCTGGCGCGTCCGGGCGCAAAACCGCACAGGAATCTGCCTGTAGAATAAGAGCAGCCGAACTCAAAACCGGCGGGAACAGATGCCCACAGACACCTCGCTCCACGAACTACAGGAACACGCCCCTCCCAATCCCTCGCCGAGCGCTGGAAAGGTTGGCAAGAATGACGAAGAGATTTCTATTCTGGATCTTTTGATCGTTCTGGCGGAGCGGAAACGCACCATCCTATGGGTGACCGCGACTTTTGCGGTGCTCGCAATTGTCATCGCCCTCATTCTGCCGCAAAGTTACACCGCAATCGTGGTCTTGCTTCCCCCCCAACAGGGCTCATCCATGGGCAGCGCAATTGCATCTCAGCTTGGGAATCTCGGAGGGATGGCCGCGCTTGCCGGGGGCGGTCTCGGGCTGAAATCCCCGAATGACATGATCGTGGCCGAGCTGAAGAGCCGCACTGTCGAAGACGCGATGGTCCAGCATTTTGGACTTATGCAGGAGTATCACCAGCGGCTTCTTTCTGATACTCGGAAAGTATTTGAGAAACACACCACGATAGACGGCAGCGGCAAAGATGGGCTGCTCCACATTTCTGTTGAAGACCGCGACCCAAACCGCGCGGCAGAACTCGCGAACGGGTATGTTGACCAGTTCAGAAAAATGTCGGAGCATCTTGCAATCACAGAAGCCTCTCAGCGCCGGTTGTTCTTCGAACAACAGCTTGAACAGGCGAAGGACAATCTGGCTAATGCAGAGGAGGCCCTGAAGCTGACCGAACAGAAGACGGGACTGATTCAACTCGACAGCCAGGCGAGAGCTTTGATCGAATCGGCGGCCTCTCTTAGAGCGCAGATCGCGGGCAAGGAAGTGCAGATTGAATCCATGCGTACTTTCGCGACCGGTGAGAATGCCCAGTTAATACAGGCTCAACAGGAGTTGGACGGCCTGCGTACACAACTGGCAAAGCTTGGAGGATCGGAGAACATCGACGCCGGCCTGATGGTGCCCAAGGGGCAGGTGCCTGAAGCAGGTTTGGAGTATGTGCGCAAACTGCGCGACGTTAAGTACTATGAAACCATCTTCGACATCCTCGCTCGCCAATTCGAGATCGCCAAATTGGATGAGGCAAAGCAGGGTGCGTTGATCCAAGTCGTTGACGCGGCGGTTCCTCCCGATCGACGCTCGTTTCCCAAGCGGGGAATGATCGTCATCGGAGCGACAGCAGCCGGCTTCTTTGTCGGGATCATCGTGGCCCTTGGGCTCGCGATGTATGAGAACATGAATCGAAAATCAGAACAGGCCGTCAAGTTTCTGCGTCTACGCGATGCTCTCTCCCTGAGACGGCGAGTGCGTGAAGCGCCATTTTCGCATTGATGCACCTACCTGGGGTGGGCATGGCCATCAGAAGTGAGGATATCGATTCTCGTCCGATCCGCGA
Source organism: uncultured Acidobacteriaceae bacterium (assembly GCA_963704415.1). Taxonomy (GTDB): domain Bacteria; phylum Acidobacteriota; class Terriglobia; order Terriglobales; family Acidobacteriaceae; genus Telmatobacter. The sequence goes on from OY969908.1 coordinate 102,663, forward strand.
GATGCCTCTTCTTCTCAACCAGCGATCAGCGCGCTGGCGATCAGGTCAATCCTCCAGTTTCCATTACAGGCTTTCTCGGGAGCGAGTCGCTATCTAATTCCTGATGGCGCACGGTGAATCGGCTCTTCAGTTTTAGGAATGGCATTTCCAGCAAGTGATAGCTGGCCGCAGATACTGCAAAAACGATCAAGAATTCGACACCGAGAGAGACACGAAAGGCCATGTGTGAATGTAACTTCCCCCAAGGCTCGATGAGAATGGGTCTCAATATGACATGGTAGACATAAAACCCATAACTGTACTTGCCTAACATGCGTAGTGGTGCGAAGTTCATCACTCGGAACAATACGTTTTCCCTGGAAAGAGAGCTTAGTAACAGGCCGACGGCAACGAGATAAACGAGCGTAAATCCATAAGCCGACATCCAGGGAGTCGCAGGAACAACTGAAGAGAATTGCGGCAGTCCCTGCGCGAGGGAGCAGTATCTCGCTCAAGAACTTCGCGCTGAACGGCAACCAAGGAAACGGTCGAACGGAGACTCGACGACCGGATTGCCGCAAGGGGACCTCGCAGCGGGCCAAGATTGCTACGGCATCAACCTTCCAAACCTGAATAACAAAACAATTGAAAATGTGGATTTGGTGAATACCGCGCCTACCACATACGCCTCTAGAACGTCGGCAATGTCACGGTTTCCGGATGGTGCTGGGAAGCTTCGGCCCAAACACCGATGGACTGCATTTCGACGGGCCTGCGAATGAAATCACGATTTCAACCTGCGACTTCACGATGGGCGACGATGCGATCGCGCTGAACTGCCCGGAGGGCTACGTGGGCAACATCTCGCGTGTCGCAATTACTAACTGCACATTCAAGTGCCAATCCCTTGCGCGTCTAGGTACGGTTCTTTATAGTGAAAGTCGGACAAATTCTACATCGACACCATAACGGTGAACGGCTGCAGCGGCAGATTTACCAGATCAGCTTTCCCGATCGGCGACGGTTCAGGCAGCAATCAGAATGGCGTAACTGGTTTGACGGCCTCGAATTGCGTTTTAACGGCGCCTACCGTCCTCGACCTAATATACGAACTTTGGAACCATCACGCTCAACAACGTGACCCTAATTCCATTGGATTCAAACCCTGCTCCTGGCTTCGCCTTCGCACGGACGACGTCAATATACATCGGCATGACTTACATTAGATGTAATCCTATCTTCGAGAATTGCACGATTTATCGGAATACAGGTGCCGCGGTCGCTGCCGTTATTCTCGAAAGCGGTTCGATCATTCAGAATCTGGAATTCAATGGCTTTCCGGTGAAGAACCTCGTAGAACATGCGCCCCCCCGTGCTGCTTAACATTGTGTCGGGTTCAATCGGGCAACTGCTATTTGATGCACTGGACGGCGCGCACATTGGAACTCCCCTATCTGCGGGCGGATTCTCGAGCATCGGGTCTGTTGGTGGCGCAGGCGTGGCGGCAGCGGGCTGGAAGTTTCCGAACGCTGTGATGAATGGAGCACCTTATATTTCGACAAGCACGGGATTGCCTTCAATTAAGGTCGGAGGTGTCGTCGAGTCTTACCCGTGATTCCGCTTGCACGGCCCTTAGAACGGTGCCTGCACTTACAATTCCCCGCGGAAAAAATAGAATATGGAATCATCAAAACATTCTGAATAGTGGCGAAAAGCGCAACGCCATTCACTTTTCAGATCCGAACCAAGAATTGCGGAGACCTGGTTCGGAATGTTCAGGAAGTCGTTTGGCAGGTGGTACGCAGCGATAGCGATGCAACGCGAACCTCGAAGCACCGATCGCGCACCGGTCAAAGCCGGCGCTTCGGCGCCCTCTACATCAAATTTGATGTAGTCGTATTGCTGCGAAGAAGCGATGTTATCGAGTGCGTCCGCATCAATGGTACCCATTGCGTCTTCCCTAATGACCATCATGCCGTTCGGCCAGGCTTGGCAACTCAATTTTGCCTTATGGCTCCACGCCGCTCCACGAAAAACCCTGTTCTTCAATCCGCTACTGGTCGCCGCAGTCTCGATTTTCGAAACGAGATCGAAGTTGGGTTCGATTGCAAGAGTGGATTCAAGGCTTGGAAATGCAGCCTTCATGCTGATCAGCGTGTCTCCGTCGAAAGCGCCGACGTCGCAATAGGAGCGAATGTTACCGACTTCCGTCGGCGGTGTCCACATTTGTGCAACCGGTTTCCTCGTAGAGGCAACGTAGCGAACATCCAGCGAGACGCGAAAAAGAAGAACACTTAAGAAGTCTGCGCGGTATGCTTCATCGAGCTTCTCATAGATGCGATATAGCTCGCTTGCTAGCATTAGAACCGCCTCTGTAAACAGGCGAGCTTTCCCATAGTTGTTGATTAGATCGAAGGAATAAAAGCCCTCGGGAAGCGAGTAGGCGGGCCGGGTCAGGCCCGATAAGATGTTCAACTGGTTCTGTCCAGCAGCGACAATCAGGGGCAGATCGAGCGTCAGGTCGGATGTGGTCTTAAATCCCTCGGCCTCCGCATTTTCGACAGCTTGCTTAGCGTTGTCATAAATAAGACATTCAATTCTATCTTCTCGAAGTTTGTTTGCGAATTCCCTTCCTTTCGCTCCAAACGAGTACACGATAACTGTCCTTTCCTTTGAAAGAGATTCGATGGCAGTCTGACGATTGCTCTGAAAGTATTGAAAAGCCGCATGCAGTTTACCTGTAAATTCGTCCTGACTAAGCCCAGAGAAAGTCATCGTGTCCTTTCTTCTTCCGTAAGTGTGGTCCCTCTCATTTGAAATCTCACTTTCTATCCCATTCCAGAGCGCAATGGCATAACTTTCCGTGGAATCTCTAGTACATCTGTGTGCCCCTGACCAGACCTCTTCATGGAGCGGCTCTTCCTTTAGCCCGCTCGGGCGGAACGGCATAAACAACCGTTTGGAATCCGTCGCCTTCGTAGGCTCGCAGGTAGAGTTTGTGCTTCGGCAGCATCTCCCTGATCAAAAGCGGGATGCGCCAGATATCGCTCTGTGTGTGGTAAACACAAATGGCCAGGATCGGCCGATCATGCTCGATCACTTTTTGAGCGCCCCGCAGGGCATCATATTCCGCACCTTCGATGTCCATTTTGATGAATGTCAATGACGTGTCTGCGAAGAGTTCGTCAATGGAGAAGCAGTCGACAGGAGCTCCTTCTTCGGAGATTCTTGAGCCAGTTTGCCCCGAATGAGCAAAGCGGACAATCCCTCGTGTGGCGCCAACCGCGCAGTTGTAAAGCTTGAGTTTTACTTTCAAGGAATCGGGAAGACTTTCGCGGTACGCTTCAAGTTTTGGAAAAGAGATATTGTCCGCTTCAAGCGCAAAGAATGAATCAAAGAGTTCACCTCTTTTCCGAATCAGGTCCTGCGCCATCTCACCGCTGGTCGCACCACAGTCCAGAAAGCGATCACTGTCGGAAAGGACAATAATATCGAGTGGGAAATACGTATTCTCCTCGGGACGCCCAGGGAGGCCATACAAGTCGCCGAGTGCACGGAGCCGAATGTTGGCGTCGTATAAGCTCCGGGACTCGGTGTCGACCCAGAGATCGGCGGCAGCCAAAACCGGACCGCGATCCTCATACAATTTGTGCGGCAAGTCGTTCAGCAAGCAAGGAAGAAATATCTCTGGAAAACGCCAATGCAGCAATACATAGGGAGCAATCAGGTCGCACCCATAGTCGCTCAGCTGCTGTGCCGTCTCACGGAACCAATGAAATGCGTTCCAGATTGTGACAAGAAAAGTTGAGTCCCGGCCGTAGACCGCGGCGGCTTCAGCCGGTGAGAGAACATCTATACCGTCGATTTGCGTCCCCCAGCGTTCCTGATTGTTGTCACTGTAGGCCAGTGGCCTGATACCAATCTCCTGAAGCGCGCGAGCAGCCCGTCTGCCGAGGTTGCCAGAGCCGAGGAGGACAACGCGGTTATCCCGTGTATGGAGCATTTCCTCCAGAGCACACTGCTCGCGACGCTTCACAGAGTCGAGTGGCTCCTTAAGCAATTCGGACAGGGATTGGGGTATCATTTGCTCGAGTCCTTTTCTAAATCATCTTGCACAGGGTTATTCCGCTAGCGGCTTCACAATCATATTGGCCAGAAACTCCTCGCGCGGCAGGAATGGGAACAAATCCTCCAGTGGTTTGGAGACGAACGATCCGTCCGGCTTTTGGTACGACTGGAGACGGGGGGCGCGCATCTCGTCTGGAATTACGTGCACATCCACAACAACCGGGCCTTCCATTTTCAGCGCGCGCTTAACATCGTCTCGCAGGTTCTTCTGGTTTTCAATCACGATCGATGGGATGTTGTACGCCGCGGCCACCTTGCTCATGTCCGGGACCGTAAGACCTGTGCGGCTGTCGCAGCCAATGTTGGGTTTGCCGAAGTAGCCCGTCTGCGAGGCACGAATGGAAGCGTAACCATCGTTGTTCAGGATGAAGAACTTTACAGGAAGCTTCAATCGGGAGGCGGTCTCCAGTTCCTGGATATTGAACTGAAAGCCGCCATCGCCATCGACCAAAATCGTGCGCCTGCGCCCGCTTCCAATACAGACCGCCAACGCCATCGGCAAGCCATAACCCATGGCTCCCAGGCCTGCGGTGTGGTAAATTCGCTGACCGTTGCGTGTGGGGCATGCGAGCAGGAAAATCTCAATCCCGCTGCCCGAGCTGCCAGAGACCAGCTGATCGGTTGGGTGGGATTCGGTCCCGATGACCTCGGCGAGATGGAAGATGCTCACTTTGCTATCCGGGTTCCGGTGTTCATCGGTTACAACCGGATAACGGGTCTTCCAGTCTGCGCAACGCGCATCCCAAGCACCGTGATTTCGAAGGCGGATGGAATCCTTCTGCTGCAAAAGTTCGTGCAGAAATGCCTTCGCGTCCGCGCAGATGGGTTGTTGAAGATGGGGATGGAGTTTGCCCAACTCCGCGGGGTCAATATCTACTGCGGCTTTGTGAGCTTCACGGGCAAGGTTTTGCGGGGCATACCCGGTAATGGCGAAATCAAGGCGCACTCCGATGGTCAGCAGGAAGTCGCAATTCTGCAGGGCGAAATTGGCTCCACGTGCGGCTACCGAACCAGGACGGCCAACAAAGGTAGGTTCATCGCTAGGCACCATGTCCGCTGCACACCAAGTGGCAACAGAAGGGATTCGCAGCAGATGGCGCAGTTCTTCAAACTCAGCGGTCGCACGCGCTAGACGGATGCCATTCCCGGCAAACAGTAGGGGCCGTACCGCCTGGTTCAACTTCTCGATCACGCGACTGACTTCCGCTTTCAGATTCGAGTTGCCGGATTGCTCTTTCAACTCTGTCGGATCAAATCCGCGGAGGGTGGAAGGATCTTCAATCGGCGAGGCTTGTACATCGAGCGGGATGTCAACCCACACTGGACCGGGGCGACCATTCAAGGCAAGATAAACTGCCTTCTCCAAGTGATAACGGATGTCTTTCGGCTCAAGGACCGTTACCGCGTATTTGGTGATCGGCTTCACGATGGAGATGATGTCCACTTCCTGCACGCCGAGCTGCCGCATGCCGAGCGGTCGGCCTTCCTTGTCGAACATGCGATCGGGCCGCTTTACTTGGCCGGAGACAAAAACCGTGGGCGTCGAGTCGAGCCACGCGCCTGTAACGCCGGTGACCGCATTTGTGCCGCCGGGGCCGGTGGTGACCATGCAGACTCCGAGGTGATTGGTAACTTTGGCATACGCTTCGGCACACATGGCGCTCGCCTGCTCGTGCGAGTTGCATACAGTTTCAATTGCGCTCTCTGCGCCAAGCGACTGGTTCAGGTGCATTGCACCCCCGCCGGTGACGAGAAAAACATGCTTCACGCCCTGGTCGGCAATAAAGCGCACAACGTAGTCGGAAAGCTTCATGATTTGGCTCTTACGTAGTTCACAAAAGCTTGTTGCCATGCCCTCATGATCTGGAGAAGACCTCGATGGGGTTTAAGTTGCGGGCCGCAAAAATAGCATCTACGACTTCGCGGACAGCTCCGCTTCCGCCTGTAGACCTGGAGATAAAATTCACTTTGGTAAGGACATCGCGCACGGCATTCGCGGGGCAGGCAGAGAACCCTGCGATCTGCATTGCAGGCAAGTCGTTGATGTCGTCCCCGATGTAGCAGATGTCGGCCAGATCAATGGCAGTCGAAGCTGCGAATTCACGAAGCGCAGCCGCCTTCTCGCGGCACGCTTTGAACACGTGTCCAATGTGCATTTTAGCGGCGTAACGGTCGAGTAGGGGGCTGTCTTCGCCCGAAATGAGAGCGAGCTGAATGCCTGCTCGACGCGCCAATGAAACTCCCATGATGTCAGCGAAGCAGAAACGCTTCCATTCTTCGCCATGAGGGCCCCACCAAACGCCGCCATCGGTGAGCACGCCGTCCACATCCATTGCAACGGCTCGGATCCGATCCAAGCCGCTGTTGTTTCCGGAATTCTCTTCACTCATGCCAGCTCACACCGCGGCGCCGACACGACGGAGTTTTTTGATGATTGGAACTTCACGCTCGTACACCCGCTTGATCCCATCGCCCTTGGACTGCTCCCACAGGCGGATATCGCGGACCAGACGCGAAATGCCGTTCGGCTCAAGTGAAGCAGCCTGGTCGGAGCCCCAACTGGCACGATCCATGGTGATGTGACGCTCCACGCTGCAAGCGCCTAGGGCAGCCGCGCAAACGCTGCTGGGGATGCCCGTCTCGTGTCCAGAGTAGCCGACCGGGACGCTGTAGCGCTGGATCATTGTCGGGATTGCACGGAGATTCAGCTCGTCGTAGTTTGCGGGATATGTACTCGTCGCATGCATCAGGATAAGGTCCTTTTTGCCGAGCACCTCAACGGCATGGTCAATCTCAGAATACGTGCTCATTCCGGTGGATAGTATGACCGGCTTTCCTGTTTTGCGAACATGCCGCAGAAGGTTGTCATCTGTGAGCGATGCAGATGCGATCTTATAGACGGGCACAGAAAACTGCTCGAGGAAATCGACGGATCCCTCATCCCAAGGCGAGGCGAACCAGCACATCTTGACCGATTTGCAGAACGCATCAATCTCTTCGTACTCTTCCTGCTCGAATTCGAGACCAAACTTGAGGTCGCCATTTGTCGGGCCAAAGGGATTCTCGCGCGGCTTAGCCAATTCTTCCGGGGTGTAAACGACTTCGACCGTACGCTTCTGAAACTTTACGGCGTCACAGCCGGCAGCTATGGCCACGCTGATCAAACGCTTCGCGAGATCTACGTCGCCGTTGTGGTTGATTCCGATCTCCGCGATGATGAAACAGGGTTCGTCGTCGCCAACCAATCTGCTGCCGATTTTGACTGTGCTCATGGAAACACTCCTCGTGGTACTGCATTCAAAGAAGGGCCAAATCCGATGCCCAGAAACATTTAAAACTGCACCGGACGCCATTGTCGAATTTATCAAAAGTCGAGCAATAGAGGTATTGTTTATCTTCCGCTAATGGATACATACGATACCACATTGATACTGGGGTATGATCTGGATGCATGGGCCCTTGGGGGCTTGTCCAAGCCATTCAATGGTGCCATTTGACTGCGCTTCCATTCGCATCAAACTCCGATCCGGCCACGAGCAGTCCGCCGCGTACGATCCAAAGTGATCACCCGCGTGCGAACATCATGGATTTATGCTGGATACGTGAAACCCATCGCGACGAGAGACCTTGTGCACATCCTGTCGGTCACGCGGGAGCTTTGGGAAAGAGCGCGTGGCAAGCGCATTTTTCTGACTGGAGCAACGGGTTTCTTTGGCGCATGGCTGCTGGAAAGCCTGGCCTACTGCGATCGCGAACTGCAGCTTGAGCTTAGCGCCACAGTGCTCTGCCGGAATCCCGGAACGGTTGCTTCGAGAATGCCACATCTTGCGAACGAAACCTCGATTCGGTTCGTTGCTGGAGACATTCGTAACTTCACTTTTCCGGAAGAAGACTTTGGTTTCGTGATCCATGCGGCTGCGCCAACTTCCGGCGCCGAGGCTGCGCAGCCGCTGAATCTTCTCACGACTCTCGTGAACGGAACAGAACGAACGCTGGAATTTGCAAAAATACGGAACGCGGAGGCATTTCTCTTCGTGAGTTCCGGAGCCGTTTATGGATCTCAGCCCGAGAATTTAAGCCACGTTCCGGAGGGATATCTTGGGGGACCGGACTGGGTCAATCCGAATGCGGCTTATGCGGAAGGCAAGCGCGTTTCAGAGCAAATGTGCTCGCTTTATGCGTGCAACTCAGAGATTCAGTTCTCCATTGCGCGGTGCTTCGCTTTCGTTGGTCCGCACCTGCCGCTCGACCAACACTTCGCGATTGGGAATTTCATCGGAGACGCCCTCTCAGGCCGAAACATCTCCATCCGAGGTGACGGTACGCCTATGCGGTCCTATCTCTATGCTGCCGACCTGGCGATCTGGCTGTGGACACTCCTGCTTTCGGAGTCCGAGTCCCGGGCTAAGCCGAGGGTCTTCAATGTAGGTTCGGGTGATGCGATCAGTATTCGGGACCTTGCTCTCGCTGTGATCGAAGAGCTGAATCCGACTCTCAGCGTGGACATTGCGTCCAAGCGATTCGCCGGTGCACCGCTGCTCCAGTATGTGCCCGACGTGCGAGAAGCGGAGATTCGCTTGGGATTACGACCGATGATCGGCCTACGCGAAGCCATTCGGCGTACGGCGGACTGGCACAGCCAGGCGTTCCTTCATGCGGAGAAGTGAAGTTGAGTTTCTTCGGGGCGATTCCAGGGGATTCACCGCGCTAGAAAACGCCGATTCACGGAATGGCTGTGATTGTGGTGGCAATCGGAAATGTTGATCTGGGCATTGACTTTGATTCCGAGACGAAATTGGTGATCGTCCCTGCAACAAACTCCAACATGGCTTGAGTGAGTCCCGGGAAGACACCGATCCAGAAAACTTGGTTCATCGCAAAATCCGTGTTGGGGAGGTCGCCGATCGCGCGGTACTCGCAGCCTTCGTAGGCGGGTTGGCGGAGAAGATTCCCCCCGAACAGAAGGCGGGTACCGATCTTTTTTGCTTCAAGCGCGCCCGTCAGCTCATCGCGGTTAAAAGGCGCATCCTCACGAACTCCGATGGGAAAGCCGAACCAGGAGGGGTCTGAACCGGGAGTAGCCGCAGGCAGCACAAGACAATCCTCCAGCGGTTTGAGGGCTGCATGCAGGAACCTGAAGTTTTCCTTGCGCCGTTCGATGAATCGAGGCAGTTTCTCGATCTGCGAAGCGCCCAGAGCGGCCTGCATGTCCGTAGCTTTGAGGTTATAGCCGATGTGGGAGTAGGTGTACTTGTGATCGTAGCCACAGGGCAGGGTACCGAGTTGCCAGTCGAAACGCTTGCCACAGGTATTGTCTTTGCCGGGATTGCACCAGCAATCGCGCCCCCAGTCGCGGAAGGACTCGATCAGAACCTGCAGGTTGGGCTTGTCGGTAAGCACCGCACCGCCTTCGCCCATGGTGATGTGGTGCGCCGGATAGAAGCTCAGCGTCGCGATATCGCCAAACGTGCCCACGCGGCGCCCCTTCCAGGTCGAGCCCAGGGCATCACAGCAATCCTCGATCACCCACAGGTTGTATTTCTGAACGAATGCCAGAACCGCATCCAGATCAAAGACATTTCCGAGCGTGTGGGCTATGAAGACGGCCTTCGTTTTATCGCTGCGGGCGGCTTCCAGCTGAGTCACATCGATTTCGTAGGTCGGCAAGGTGACATCCACGAATACGGGAACTAACCGATTCTGGATAATCGGATTCACCGTGGTCGGGAATCCAGCCGCCACGGTGATCACCTCATCCCCAGGTTTCAGCCTGCGGTCTCCGAGTTTCGGTGAAGTGAGTGCACTGACTGCCAGAAGGTTGGCGGAAGAGCCTGAGTTAACGAGCGATGCGCTACGGACGCCGACAAAGCGAGCCAGCTTGCGCTCGAAGTCTTCAGCAAAACGGCCAGTAGTGAACCACGCGTCCAAAGCCGAATCGACTACGGCACTGACGTCGCCGCCATCGATTACTTTGCCCGAAACAGGAACCGGCGACTGACCCGGTATAAATTCTCTCGAATTTGATGTCTCTGCGAAGTATTGAGCAGATAGCTCGAGAATCTGTTTCCGAAGAAGGGTCGCGTTATCCGTCATTGGGGGTCCGAAATCTAAGGATACAGAAGCGGACCGTTCGCGGGAAAGTGCAATGTATGATTAGGAATCAGCTACCTTAACGAGCGACTGATTGATTGCCGGCGGGAATGCGCATTCCAGGTTCTAAGAGGCGGAAATGAAAGCGGTTATTCTGGCGGGTGGGCTTGGAACGCGCCTGAGTGAAGAGACAGGTTTGCGTCCTAAGCCGATGGTGGAGATCGGTGGCCGCCCGATTCTTTGGCACATTTTGAAGATCTATTCGCAGCACGGCATCAACGATTTCATTATCTGCTGTGGATACAAAGGCTACTTAATCAAAGAGTATTTCGCCAACTATTACCTGCATATGTCCGACGTCACTTTTGATGTGCGTGAGAACAAGATGCAGGTCCATCAAAGCGTTGCGGAGCCCTGGCGCGTCACCCTTGTGGATACTGGAGAAAGCGCTGGCACGGGGGGACGGTTAAAGAGAGTGGCCGCTTACCTGGAGGGCGAAGACGCATTCTGCATGACGTACGGGGATGGAGTAAGCGACATAGATATCTCCCGATCGATCGATTTCCATCGGGGTCACGGAAAGCTCGCGACGGTCACTGCAGTGCAGCCGGCTGCACGTTTCGGAGGGCTGGGAATCGAAGGAACGGCCGTCCATTCGTTCCAGGAAAAGCCAAGGAGCGAGGGGGGTTGGATTAATGGCGGTTTTTTCGTCCTTTCCCCTGCTGTACTCAAGGAGATACACGACGAGAGCGCGATGTTTGAGTTGGGACCTTTGCAGGGCCTAACCGCACAGGGACAGGTGCAGGCGTTTTTCCACCGTGGCTTCTGGCAACCGATGGACACACTCCGCGAAAAGCAGAAACTGGAGGAACTCTGGGCCAGCGGGAGGGCACCATGGAAGACTTGGTGAATCCATGGCTTGGGCGGCGTGTTTTTCTCACTGGGCATACCGGCTTCAAGGGGAGTTGGCTTGCGCTTTGGCTGGCGCGCCGAGGGGCGAAGGTTCGAGGATACGCGTTAGATCCCGCGACCGATCCAAATCTGTTTACGGTTGCCCATGTAGGCGACGCTCTCGAAGACATTCGCGGTGACATTCGGGACACCGCCAAGCTCACCACATCGATGTCCGAATTCGCCCCCGACGTTGTTTTTCATCTGGCGGCGCAGCCGTTGGTACGGCGCTCGTACGCCGATCCTCTGGGCACATATGCGACGAACATCATGGGTACCGCGCATGTGCTGGAGGCTGTGCGTAGAACTCCGTCGGTGCGCGCGGTGATATGCGTTACGACCGACAAGTGCTACGAAAACAGGGAGTGGATCTGGCCCTATCGCGAATCGGATGCCCTCGGCGGTCACGATCCCTATTCCTCCAGTAAGGCCTGCGCGGAGATCGTAAGCGCGGCTTACCGAAGCTCCTTTTTTCCTGTCGTCCGGATGCAAGAGCACAACGTCGCGGTGGCTACTGCGCGGGCCGGAAACGTGATTGGTGGAGGCGACTGGTCCGAGGACCGGCTTATTCCCGACCTGATCCGAGGATTTCAAACAAACCGACCGGTGCTGATCCGGCGCCCCGATGCCGTACGTCCTTGGCAGCACGTGCTCGAACCTCTGCATGGATACATGATTCTGGCCGGACGACTGCTTGCGGAACCGGCGAAGTTTGCTTCGTCATTCAACTTCGGCCCGAGCGCCGAGGATGCGTGGACCGTCGAATGCGTTGCAACTGCGGTTGCGAGACTGTGGGGTGAAGATGCATCGTGGGAACGCGATCCCGCTCCCAGCGTGCACGAAGCACATTATCTAAGGCTGGATTCAAGCCGAGCCCATGCGGAACTTGGTTGGCGCCCACGGCTCGAAGTCGATGAAGCACTGAAATGGACGATGTCCTGGTACCAATCATGGCGACAAGGAAATGACATGTTAAAGGGAACGGAAGCTCAGATTGTTGCATATGAAGAACTTCTAGGATGAATGCACTTCTTGCTTGATTGATCGGACTACCCATTTTTGCGAGAACATAGAAAGACTATCGGATTATTTGGCCGAAAGTCGGTAGACTATGCGTACATATCGTCAGGATCAAAGGAACCTGTCGTCACCAACCTTCGTCCGGATGTCGAGGCCTCCATACTAATGCCTAAGGTTTGCGAAGATCAAAAGCCGCCTTCCGGGCTGGCATCGCTAGGGACGCACGTTCGAAATCAGCTCCACAAAGGACTTGGGATTGATAAGGCGATCGCCTTCACCATTCTCGCCCGGGGCTGGGCGAGCTTGGCTGGACTGGTTACAGTAGCTCTCATCGCCCGCTTTCTGTCCCCGGCCGAACAAGGTTACTATTACACCTTTGGCAGCCTCATCGCACTGCAGATAGTTTTTGAGCTAGGCTTCTCGTTCGTCATCCTCCAAATGGCGAGCCATGAACGCGCCCATTTGACATTTTCTCCCGGGGGTCTCATTTCAGGGGACAGTATTGCCCACGCGAGGCTAGCCTCAGTTCTTCAAAAAGCCCTCCTCTGGTATACGGGTGCTGCACTCTTTCTGGCGGTGTTCCTATTGATTGCGGGCACACATTTTTTTTCCGTGCACCAGCATGTAGGCGACAACGTTTCCTGGCATTTCCCTTGGTATGCCGCTGCGTTGGCTGCCACGCTCACTTTTCAACTGGATCCAATTCTCTCTTTTATGGAAGGTTGCGGGTTTGTGTCGAACATCGCACGGCTCAGATTCGCGCAGGCCGCGACCGGGAGTACCCTCGCATGGATAACGCTCGCAGCGCATCATGGCTTGTTCGCACCCGCGGCAATTATCGGTGGCAATGCAGGCGTCGCGTCGATTTGGCTCTTTCGGAAGCGAGATCTCTTAGTCCCGCTCCTGCGCCATAAGCCCGGTGAACATCGCATCCACTGGATGCATGAAGTATGGCCCTTCCAATGGCGCATCGCGGTCAGCTGGCTTTGCGGTTACTTCATATTTCAGCTCTATAATCCAGTCCTCTTCGCCTTTCGGGGAGCCGTCGCTGCGGGACAAATGGGCATGTCTCTCAGCGTCGCCGGAGCTCTCTCGGCAGTCGCGGTCGCGTGGATCAACACCAAGGCTGCGCCCTTTGGGGCCATGATTGCACGAAAGGAATTTCAGCAACTCGATCGCCTCTTTTTCAAAACCCTTTGGCAATCCGTGTCCGTGTGCGCGGCGGGCGCTTTCCTTGCTTGGTTGGTGGTGATCTATTTGAACTGGGCGCACCTTCCACTTGCCCGAAGACTTCTGGATCCTATTTCCATGGGGCTTCTCCTTGCGATCAGCGTGTTGAATAGCGCGATCAATGGGGAAGCTCTTTACCTCAGGGCCCACAAACAGGAAAAGTTCCTCCTGAACTCGGTTCTGGGAGCGCTCCTCGTCACACCTTCCACCTACTTCCTCGGAAGAAGCTACGGCGCATTCGGGATGGTGGCCGGATCGCTCGCGATCGGATTGTTCATTGGACTGCCCCTTGGCACTTACACTTTTCTCAAATATCGGAGAATTTGGCATGAGCAGTGACCGCCCGATCCTGACGATTGGAATCCCAACCTGGAATCGGAAACTCGAACTTCAAGAGTGCCTCGAACTCGTCTTGCCCCAGGCGCTCGCCGAAGAAGGTGTCGAGGTCATGGTGTGCGATAACGCCACGGACGACGGAACTCAGGCAATTGTGGAGGACCTCGTTCGTCGGTATCCAGTGCTTCGCTACGAGCGGAACCAGACTAACATCGGTGCCGATCGAAACTTCGTTGAAGTTCTAAGGCGCGCATCCGGTAGGTATGTATGGATTCTCTCCGATGATGATTTCATTACTGATTGGGCTGTCCATCAACTTCTGCAAATCATCAAAGCCAATAACCCCTCTTATATCTCCGTGAACTACATCTATTGCGATAGCCAAAGGCGGGTCATACAGTTTCAACCAGACCAGCGGTACATGTTAAGGCAGGATGTCCCGCATTCCGATATCAATCGAACGTTTCTTGTGCGAAATCATTGGCTGAGCTTTCTGAGTTGCAGCATCTACCGGCGCGATCTGGTCGATTTCGACGATATTCTCGGTAGCATTGAAAAGGTTCCGAATTGGATCCAGGTATACATGACAGCGCAGGTTCTGGCGAGGGGGAAGGACGGCTATAACTCTTCCTTCGCCGCAGTCATGGCCAGAGTCGGCAACGATCGAGTGACGGCAACGCCTTTCGTCGCTTACATGCCGGATGCTTTCATGTACATCTTCCGCAGATTTCACGTCGAGGAAGAGGTCGCCAATTCAGTGATCATGGGTATCCGCGAGACATTTCTCTCTTTCCGGTCCTTTCTCGCATACCGAGCCCGAGGACTCTCGCCGAGCCCCTTGATCGTACCCGCTCACTACAGAATCGGGCTCCTATTCCCAAAATCTCTCCTGGTAGGCATGCGAAAGATCTATCGCGTATTTAATTCGCATGCACCTGCTCGACAGTGAAGTTAGGTCTCTAGGAACTCTCTTCGATCCGCTTGCTGGTTTCTAAGCGGCGGAGCGAAATATAACTCATTGATGGGGAGTATTGAGTGAACGTTGACGTTCTTGTGGTAGGCGCTGGCTTTGCGGGAAGTGTAATTGCGGAACGCTGCGCAGCTGCCGGACATCAAGTTCTTCTTATCGACAAGCGGACGCACATTGGGGGCAATGCATATGACGAACCGGACGCGAGTGGTTTGCTGATCCATCGGTACGGACCTCACATCTTTCACACCAACGCGCCGGTCGTCGCTGACTACCTCTCCCGCTTCACTGCCTGGCGGCCTTATGAGCACAAGGTATTGGCCTCTCTCAACGAGAACCTCTATCCCATCCCCATTAATCAGACGACCATCAACCGGCTTTACGGACTCTCGTTAGACGAGACCGGGGTGGCAGCTTTCCTCGAGCGTGTGCGGGAGCCGCGAAATCCCATTCGCACCAGCGAAGATGTTGTCGTGTCCTCTGTGGGACGAGACCTCTGCGATAAGTTCTTCCGCGGCTACACGCGCAAGCAGTGGGGCCTTGACCTTTCGGAATTGAGTGCAACCGTGGCGGCCCGCATCCCGGTGCGAACCAATTCCGATGACCGTTACTTTACCGACTCATTCCAGAAGATGCCTGCAGACGGTTATACCAGTCTGTTCACTCGAATGCTGGATCATCCTGGTATTCAGATCGAACTCGGAGTTGACTTCCAAGAGCTCCGCCTTCGGACCCAGTGGAAGCTGCTGTTCTACACTGGCCCGATTGATGAGTATTTCAATTTTCGCTTTGGAGCACTTCCCTACAGATCGATTCAGTTTGAGCACGAGCATCTTTCGGGGGTTGAGCAGTTCCAACCTGTTGGGACGGTCAATTACCCCAACGATCAGCAATTCACGAGGATTACGGAATTCAAGTATCTGACCGGACAACAACATTCCAGCACGTCCATTGTCCGCGAATACCCAACCAGCGAGGGCGATCCGTACTACCCGATCCCCCGGCCAGAGAACAATGAAATTTATCAGAAATATGCCAACCAGGCAGCATCCGAGAAAGCGGTCGTCTTCGTTGGCCGCCTGGCCCAGTACCGCTACTACAATATGGATCAGGTTGTTGCTGCAGCACTGAAGGCAAGCGAAACAGTCCTTAAGGCGTGCTGAACCTTCGCAAACCCGTGCCCCAGTCTGGTTCACGCTAGAATTAGCGTGTGGTCATAGAGGGGAGTTTCTGCTCGAATGCCGGAAGTATCTATGTGTGAGACCGGTCCGACGTCTACACAACCGTCCGTCGCTGCTGTGGTCGTGACATTCAATCGCAAAGATCTTCTAGTGGAGTGCCTCGACGCGTTGCTCCGCCAAAGTAGGCCCGTTGACCGCATCTTTGTCGTTGACCAGGTAAGTACGGACGGAACCGCGGAGATGCTGAAGCAACGCGCGTACCTGGAACTATCTACCATTGTGTATAGCCGTTCAGAGAAGAATACGGGCGGAGCCGGGGGATTTCACCGAGGCGTCGAAATGGCCTATGCGGCCGGGATCGATTGGATCTGGATGATGGATGACGACGCGATCGCCGAACCGAATGCGCTCGAAAAAATGCTTCGATACAGCAGTGATCCGAATGTGTGCGCCATCGCCAATGCAAAAATGCGACTGAATGGAACCTTGGACGACGGCCATCTTGTTTTTGAGAGGGAGAGTTCCGTTGACTCCGAGCCCGCATACTTGACGTTTTCGTCATTCGTCGGGCTCATGGTTTCGCGTGCTGCTGTAACTGAGATAGGCGTCCCTAAAGCCGAGTTCTTTCTCCAAGGTGACGATACCGAATATTGCATTCGTCTTTGTAAAGCAGGACGAATTGCTTTCGCACGCGATTCGATTCTCGTCCATAAGGAGATCAGTCGTCCCCCGGAGATGGTTCGCCGCTTCGGCAGGGATTTCACAATCTACCCGAAGGATCGCTTCTGCTTCCAGTACTTTCTTTGGCGCAACCGGGTCTGGATTGAGACCTATGGGCGGGGATTTCGTCTCGATAGAATCTGGTGGGTGACAAATAAGGTGCTGCGTGTATTGCTTCGAACTTGTCTCGTCGACAGGAGCGATCTTCCATTTAGGTTGTTCATTCTCCTGCGGGCGGTGGCCGATGGCGTGCGACAACGATTCGATAATGACTTCCCGTTCCGCATGCGCGACAAGTTGATCGAGGCAGCAAAGAAACGATCGTCGATCGAGAGGGCGCCCGGCTCAGCGTGAAGGAAGACTCCACTTTGATCAGGGAAATGATTCGTAGGTATCGCAAAACCCGCGATTTGTCGAACACTCGCGGGTTAAGGGTTGAGATGCATCTATCGCAATTGCGGCTCGCTATTGATCGGCAGCCTGAATCCATAAGAACAATTCTGATGAAGAAGGCGGATTCTGTCTTGTGACTACGGACCGCGCAGCGAGCAGACCACGAGTACTGTTTGTTTCCCCAATCGACATGGAGACGGACAACGGAATGGCTCGGAGACAGCAGCAGCTTCTTGACGCTCTCTGCGATACTTACTCTGGATCAGTCGACGTACTCTCTCTTGCTGCGTCGTTCACAAAATCTTCAAGATGGCTGCAGGACAAGGGATTCAAAGTCAATCTGCTGCGGGGAATCTATCCGCTTTTCGCTTACTGGAACGCGACTCTTTGGTACGGCGGCGGCGCAATTTTGTGCAACAAGTTGCGATTGATTCACTATTTCCGTTTTCCCATCCGCACACCAATCCCCAGGAAGTGGTTCCGTCGCTATGATTTGATTGTGTGCTTTTATCCTTGGCTTCACCGGCTCTTGGGTCTCGAACGCGGAGGGGACAAAGTCATCGTGGATACCGGTGACATTATGGCAAACCGCCATGAGCGTACCGGCGCTCGCCGTTGGATAAACATGACCACCCAGGATGAGAGAGCTGTCCTGGAGTCCGGGAGCCGGTGTCTGGCGATCTCTCAAGACGATGCTAATGAGTTTCGCCGGCTCTACGGGGTGCAACTACCGGTCGTGTCTTTTGTCCCGTCGGACTACGCAGAACTTCTTAAGATTGCACCGTGCAAGCGGCCATCAAGAGTCGGGTTCATGGGAGCACTCAGCTATGTAAATGAAGAGATACTGCGCGCGCTTTCTGACCCGTGTTTTCTGGAGTATCTCTCGAGCGAGGGTATCGAGCTTCTCATTGCGGGCGGTATTTGCCGAACTGCCGATCCTTCTGTGCTCGCTGCACTGAAACGCGGTGGAGCTCTGATTATGGGACGTATTTCTTCCATCGTTGATTACTACAGTCGAATCAGCGTCACCGTTAATCCGGTCGGGCCGTCGACAGGTGTGAAGATAAAATCGGTCGAGACGCTTGTAGCCGGTTGCTCCCTGATTACCACACGCTGGGGGGCTGACGGACTGCTTGCCGCCGCTTTCCCCGGTCAGATCAGCTACGTCGAGTGGCCCATCGACTCTAAGAGACTCGGAGAGATGTGCGTCGCCGCGGTAAATAAAGCAAATCCGGGCAATCACGACGCCGCGGAGGAGTACATTCATAGCACCACGCGCTCGCTGAAAGAGATACTTTCTCGATGAACCGTCTTTCGGTTGGACACTTCATTATTATCGGGCTCCTCTTTTGGGGGCTCCCCGGTGTCTTCGTAGTCGGACCGCAGGCGATTCTCTACACACTCGCAGCTGTGCTGTTTGTCTGGCTTCTTTCGCGCCGCAGTCCTGCCATGGGTCTTGGCACGGAACCCGGACACCGCACAGGCAGCACCGCGACATTCATTCTCGTTGCGTGCGCCCTTACCTATTTCGTGGGTGATGCGATATTTGGACAAAAGCTCCTGGCTATCAACCTTTTCCTGCATGGAGTCACGGCTGTGGATCGTGTGGTAGATCAAGCTAACTTGGGTGTGTCGCAGGGTCGCGGAGCCGTGGCGTTACTCGGGACAATCATTGGCCTATTGCCTTTTTGCCTGATTGATGTCGCAGGCAAGGCGCGGCGTTTTGAACGGTGGGCTCTATGGAGTGCAGCCATTCTTCTTCTGTTCTATGGAGTCACTACAAGCCGAGGGGCAGTGATCATTTCGATTTTAACCATCGTGATGGGAAAGACCTCAAACTGGCGCCGAATTGCAGTGGCCGCCGGCATCGCTTTTGCCCTTTTCACATTGGCAAGTGCTGTGCGAGGTGATTTCGCAACGAGTCACAATCCGCTTGGCGAGGCTATCGGAGCCCCTTATGTTAACTTGCTCCTCATGCGTGCAGCGCAGTGCGGATCAGCTCCCTGGTATAACTACGTTGCAGAATTTTTGAAAAAGTTCATTCCTAGTTTTCTTTATCCGAAGAGCATTTATTCCTTCAACATGGAAACATCATTATGCATCTACCCAAGCGCTGACAATAATGTGACGTCCGTCTCCATTTTCACCTGGCTAGGTGAGATCCTCTACTACACTCCTTCCCTCCTAACGGCAATTTCCGCTGGTATTCTTATGGGCGGGATGGGAAGACTGGTAAATCGGCAATTGGTCCGCTATGAATTGCCATGTGCGCGGATCGCGACTGGTTTCGCTATCATCATTCTGCTCCGATCGCGCTCGCAAGATGTTCTCAGTTACCTTATCGCTCAACTGATTTTTCTTCTATTGTGGCCGCACTTACTCCGGTTGTCGAAGTATTTGCGGAATTGTGTGAGGTCATCTCCTGATGTTACTTATTCACATGGAACCTCCTAATGACTTCCTGTGAAGGCAAGAAACGATTCGTCACAGGGTATATCCCCGGTCATGTCGGTTCCTCGTTGTGTTGCGATCTTCTTAGTCTTGCAGCGTCGATTGTCGAACTCTCATCCAAGCCGATCGATTGAGTTCCTATCGCTTTCGACAAAAACTCCTTACCCATCGCATGTGCGAAGGCTTCAAGATAGTTGTCAGCCAAAACAGCTGGGTCAAATTGAGCTTCTACAAATCGGCGCGCGTTCCCGCCAGCTTCCGATGCAGCCGTGGGGTTGCGGAAGTAATAGAGGATTGCATCCGCAATACTCTGCGGCGCTTCGGGCTCAACGCACAATCCGCACTTGGCTCTCTCAAGTAGTTGCCAAGTATCGCTTCCCGAATCGACCGCCGCAACAGCGGGCTTTCCAGCCGCCATGATCGTGAAGAGTTTACATGGTACCGAATCGTTAGTGAACCCTCGTCTCAACGGAATTAGACAAAGATCTGCAGCGCCATACATGCTCGGCAGATCCGCGTGAGGCTGAAATGGAAGGAATTGCACATTTTTGATTGCCAAATTCTTAAGATATATCTCGGCTTTGCTTCGACCGGCGCCGTTACCAACCATCAAAAACTGAATCTCCGGAACGTCCTTCAGCAGTTTTGCTGTGTCGATAACGGCCTCCAGCCCTTGCGAAAAGCCCATGTTACCGGCGAATAGCACGACAAACTTATTCGCGAGGTTGAACTTCTGGCTGAACAAATTGTCCTTAGGGTGGGGAGTGACAAAATCAATGTCGATGAAATTGGGAATTACGGAAATCTTCTTTTCCGGCACGCCCTTTCCGAGTAGATTCCTCTTGAACCCCTCCGAAATCACAGTAATCCCAGCGGCTCTCTTGTATACAAAGCTCTCCATCTTCTTCAGCAACTGGATGATCGTTCTGTTCTTTAGCACGCCAGCCCTAACCACCACGTCGGGCCAGATGTCCTGGACGTTATACACGAAGGGGGTTCCGCGCAATAAGCTCAGGAACTCGGCGATCACGCCATTGCTAAGGGGTGGAGAGGGGACGAGAATTACATCGTGCTTAGGAAGCAAAGCACCTTGATAGAGGGACAATACGCTAAAACTTGCGTAGTTCAAAAGGCGTTGAAAGACACTCGCTTTGTTGGATGCTGCGCGCGTAGAGATGCGATAGATCTGCATAGATCCGCATCGCTCTTTATAGATAAGCTTTCCAGAGTATTCCTCCCACGCACGGTCAACATCGTAATGAGGGACGGAGGTGAGAACGGTCACTTGGTGCCCCTTGGCTACGAATTCGTCCGCCAAGGTACTCATGATGACCCCGGTTGAGGCAACATCCGGACGGAAATAAGTAGTGAGCAAAAGGATTCTCATTGAACCGCCAAACAGTCTCTAATTCGAGTTTGCTACTTGGTTTGATACAACGCTCTGCACTTGAGTGTCGATCCATTCAAACGTACTGCTCAGTCCTTGTTGAAGCGGTGACTTCGGTGCCCATCCGAGCTTTTCAGCGATAAGTCGGTTATCGGAGTTCCGTCCACGCACTCCCAACGGGCCTGGGATATGACGAATGCGGAGGTTCTTGCCTGCAATGCGCATCGCCATCTCAGCCAACTGATTTATCGTTACCATCTCCTCCGAGCCAATGTTTACCGGTCCTTGGAAGTTAGATTCCATCAACCGCCGCACCCCTTCCAAGCATTCGTCGATGTAGAGGAATGACCGAGTTTGAAGTCCGTCGCCCCAAATCTCGATCTCGCCGCCCACGGGCGCTTCAGCTACCTTTCTGCAAATGGCCGCTGGAGCTTTTTCCCGTCCGCCGCGCCAGGTCCCTTCGGGTCCAAAGATATTGTGGAACCGGGCAATCCGAACCTGTACGCCGTAGTTGCGCGCATATGCCAGATAGAGTCGCTCACTGAATAGTTTTTCCCATCCGTATTCGCTGTCAGGTGCGGCCGGGTAGGCAGATTCTTCAGCGCAGTTGGGATTGTTGGCGTCCACCTGATTGCGTTCCGGATAAATGCACGCCGAAGAAGAATAGAAGAAGCGCTTTACTCCAGCTTTATACCCTAGTTCCACAGTATTCAGATTTATCGTTGCCGAGTTGTGCATCACACAGGCGTCATGGTCTCCTGTGAAGATATATCCCGCGCCGCCCATATCTGCAGCGAGTTGGTAAACATCGTCAATCCCGTCCACCGCTGCCGCGGTCACGAGGGGATTTCGCAAGTCTCCGATTAAGAATTCGTGGGCCGAACTCCGAGAGAATTCGGGATGCTTCAGATCCGCTCCGCGAACCCAGAATCCTTCATTGCGCAAGCGGCGAACGAGATGGCTGCCGATAAATCCGCCGGCTCCATTCACGAGAACCCTTCTCATCCTAAGACTCCCTTGGAGATGTTCTTAGAGCGCGTTAAGCGCAGTTCGAACAATTCTCGTTTATTATACATTTCGTCATAACGCAGCCCGAAGATCCGCATGCGATATGAACCCGCCTCCTTTTCGGCCGAATCGACTTGTCCAGAGCTCCGAAGCACTCGTGAGAGTTTAGTTCAGAATATTCACTCTCAGCCGGATATGAACGTCTGCCTGAGAGGGATCCGTTAATCGAGTAGGCGCCCCAGTTCCCCCAAATGCGGCCGGTAGTAGAATGTTTCGAGAAAGGTCTTTCTAGAGTTAGCCGCGTACATACCGAGGTTGCTTCTTATCTCTTCGAACGCTGTCCAGGTGCCTTCATGGTCTCGCGCGGAGGCGAAGCGCCCATTTACTCCCTCTTGAATGAATTCCGGGAATGAACCAATCTTGCTAGCAATCACCGAGGTGCCAAACATAAAAGCCTTGGGTAGAACGCCACTCTGTGTCGAAGTGCGGTATAGATTCCAGACGCAGATGCTTTTCGCATAGCAGGGATTTATATCAGCATTCCCCAGTGGTTTTCCGCAGAGAATCTCAATCTTGGCCGAATTTCGGCTAAAGAGCGGATCATTCATAACACGAGACGGGAATCGATTCCGCGAAGCAATCAGAAAAGAAATGTTGAGGTTGCGTTGAAAAGCGAAGCGAACGAACGAAAGATAATGATCAAAGCCATGCGACCGGCAAAGGTTCCCAATGTAGCCAAAATACCGCTTCTGCTCCAGCATTGTCGGGATAGCCGCATTTTCTTCATCGTCATAGATTAGCGGGAAGTAGATGCTGTTCCTGTTGTATTGAGCATCCGATTTCTGATACACACGAAGCGCGTTTCGAGATGGCAAGATAACTGTATCGGCAAGCGTAAGCGCTGGAACAGTAACATGGTGAGCCATGATCAGCTTAAGCGTCCCTATCAAACCCTGACTCCAAATGTAGTCAAAAGACATTTGCCAAGGCTCGTGACAAACATAGAGAATCTTCGTACCTTTCCTTTTGAGCGCGTTCGCCAAGTTTCCGTTTTCCGGAGACGGATTTAGAAACACCGCATACTCCCATGCGACGGCGAGCGTATCGGCGTCAGCTTCACGAAGGCACGCTACAACTTCGAGTTCGGGGAAATCGCGATAGCCGCGATCCAGCAGAAACTCGGGGTCATGCCCAAGCTCCTTCATGGCCTTCGCGTATGCGATCAGGTGCTGAATGAACGCGGGACTAAAACGCAGGGAGATAAGGGCGACTTTCTTCTTCATGCCAGACCCGTTCCAGGTTCCGGTTCGATCCTAGTCGAAACGGAGAGGAGGTACGGAAGGCGCCGCAGGACTCGGGTGCGTTCGCAATGGAAATGCCTGCAGAAATACAGAACGACGTGTGATGCACTCTTCAAGATAAACAGACATTCAGTTCGTGCGCGGTACACGTCTGGGTAAAACACCAGGACGAATAGGTGCGTCGGATGCATCTTGTCTCTGACGAGCTGGCGGTCCAGATTATCTAACGCCGGGCAGATATAAAGGCACATTTTCATATAGTAAAGGAGGAGGTTGACTTCAGAATATGAACCTCGTGGAGATTCCCTGCAGGTGCGTAACGAAGTCGCCGTTCGCGGAAGCTCGCGGCAACGTTTAGATGATTTCCACGTCAATCGTAATGGGGAAGTCTGTCTTCGCCTGGGCACTGGTAGATCTCAGCCATTTGTTGCACGGTTTGCAATGACCTCACGGAATTCTGCTCGCTCTTTGGCATGAGGCGCCTGCTAATGCCCGGCCGAAGGATAGGCTATGCTTATCTGTGCGTGAACATTTGAAGCCTAAAAGAATCAGATTATTTCAGGGACGATTTCTTAAACAATACCATCTCGTCGTCCCTCTTTGTTTTGGATTCAAGTAGGAGAGGTAAATGGACAAGTCAAGAAGAACTCTCGTGATTATTGGAATCATGCTTTTTTTTGCTGCTGCGGCACGATTGGTGGGTCAGTCGGTAAATGGAACCTACTACGTCGGCAGCGGTAGTGAAATGTATGCGCACATCGCCGATGCTGTAGCCGCCATCGGATCGAGTCGCAGTGGGACAATCATCCTTACTGCCGGCTACACCGACTTCATTAGCTCCACACTCAACATCGGTCACCTTTACGGACCCGGAATCAAGGTTCTTATGCTTCCGGGAAGCACAATCCAGGAGAACATCACGGATGGAAGTGCTGGTATCAAGGTTCTCGAAGGGAGTTCACTGGAGTGCCTGGGCGCAACCGCTTCCGGGTCGGTAAATGGGGTCCTCTCAACTTGCCAGGTGATCACGGGCGGATCATCGGTCAACATGGCTTCAATGGTCACGACCGGTGCTCTGGACATGGGCCGATCGCAGGATATGTTCGGGTTGCAGGGCATCACCTTCGAACCGGGCAACGCCATGGTCACGGCCGTGGGGGATTTCGAAGGCATCACGACGCCTTCGCTGGTCGCCAACAACAATTTCTATGGTGGTCCCAACGTCACCTATGTGTGGCACATCGGCTACGGAACAGGTGGCGGGAAGATATTCGTCAATAACGAAGTGCGCGGCGATTCAGCCGTAACTGGCGCCTTGATCTATATCAGCGGAGGGGAGTCGGGGTACTGGAATGCGACTGCTCCAGCCATTGAGGGCGGTGAAATGTCTTGCCGGGGATCGGGCGCGCCGGCACTGAAGATCGACGGCGACCCTACCGGCACTGGAACCTCGGGCGTGATTGACGTGGTCTTCGATCACGTCTGGAATCAGGACTGCGGCGGGGCTACGCTTGTGTCCCCTTATGTTTCGATTCACAACGCGAGCCACATCGTATTCCGAGATATGCCCTTTTCCACCCCGGCCAGCCCGATTATTTCGATCACAGAGAGTGCGCCCGGCCTGACGAGTTTTGTTCTCTTTGACAACGTTGAGGTAATTTGCCAGACCGTAAATTGTGTCGGGCAGACGAACTGGATCAGCGATACAACGGCAAGCGGCTATACACATACGCTCCCACCGCTGACTGTCAACCGTCAGCGTTATGGATACTTCACGTCGATCACGCAAGATGTGGCCGCGTTATGGCCGCCGCAGTCGGTATTTACCAGCCAGCCGGCCAGCACGGTAATCAATCAAACGGACGCAAACTTGACAGTAACGCAATCCGGCGCAGTGGGGTCCACCAGTATCCCGGATGCGAGTGATGGCTATGCTCTGCGCGTGCAAAATCAGGGAGCCATCAACTTGGACTTCGGCGCGAACGACTATGCAGACAGCTGGATCGAAAGCTACCAGAATGGGACCACTATCGGAAAACCGCTGAATATCAATATCAAGTACGGGGGATATACGAACTTCGGTGGATACGTCTTTGCGCCACGCTACTTTCTCCAAAACGGCGATGAATTGACCGCTATGCCTGCGAAAAGCACCGTGGCCAATCACGCTGCCTGCATTCTTTCCGCGGGACCGCCAATAATTTTGGGTCATTGCACAACGAATATTAAGGATGATGGCTCGTGTAAATGCAACTAGTCGATGAACACGAAAAAGTGCGCGGAAGATGAAATATCTGCTTCCTTTCCTCCTTTTGGATTGGGTTCACAGGTCAGCACGTTGGAGCGCGGGTACGGCGATCGGTTGCTCGCCGGAACCTGATCGAATCGAGCCAGCAGATCCATGGGGATTGAGGCGCTACGATGCGGAATGAAGAGAACACCGGACACGGCACGCAGTCGGGTGACCAGCGAAGCTGGAGACGCTGTGCTGTACAATCAGCGGTAACTCGTCAAGTAATCCGGAGGATAAAGGGAGAATAATGAAGACGCACCTAAAGAAAATAGCCCGAGAGTTATTGCCTCACTCGCCCGGATCGCACAGAATCTTTCGGGGTCCCCTACGCGGCAGCTTTATCGTAACTTCCTGGCACGATTATCCGAGGGCAATACTAGGGAATGCTGAGCAGGCTTTGCTCGCCTATTTTTCGGCCAACGTCAAGGCAGGTGAGACATGGTTGGATATAGGAGCCAATTGCGGCTACACGGCGATTGCTCTCTGCAAGCAAGTGGGCAGCACCGGGCGTGTCTTCGCCTTTGAACCGATGGCCGCCACAGCCGGCTGTCTTTCGCAAACCGGCCATCTTAATAGGCTGGGACAATTGACGGTCGTTCCCATCGCCTTGGAGAATTGCCAGGACATCGCAATCGAAGCCCTTAGCTCAATCAATGGAATGGTCGACAGCACATTGAAAGATGATTCAGGTCCGAAGGAAACATTCCTGGCTTCGCGCTTAGATTGGCTGTGGTCAAGAATCGCGGGAACTGATCCTCACATCGATGGCATTAAGATCGATGTACAAGGAATGGAAATACAAGTACTTCAAGGGATGGCTTCACTCCTCAAGCAATTTCACCCCAAGTTGCTTGTGGAAATCCATCCGGGAGTATCACGACCGGATCTTATCGATCTGATCGCCTCATTCGGATACCATCCAAAGGGATATGCGATAGAACCGCTTCCCGGCGAATCGGAACCTCTTTATGCAGACGACCGAACGTATGTGTTCAGTGGGCCTACCACCATATCCATGCGGATGTCAGAGCAGTGCGCAGCGTGGCAAACTTCGTCTCGGACGTAATCACCTCACATACCGCGTGAACATCACCAGTCCGCCAAGTGTGATCGGTCAAGATCGCATCGGCAATGCCGCCCACCTGATCGCGTCCAGAGGGCAAATTCCAACTCCAATCGATCTGCCTCGGCTCTTGTCTTCCGAGCCATCGCGCGATTACTACCACATCCGCGAAGACATCATTGTCATAAATCCTGACGCCTTCTAGATGAGGCGGGTGCCTTGGGTTTGAATCGAGCTAGTCGGACCCTGGCGTTTCGTAACCCAGGCACCCCGCCCCTCGCCCGGATCGCCAAGGTAGGGAGTCGCAGCGGAACGAAGTGAAATGAGAACTCGCGAAGCCATACAGTAGAATTAAGCGCGTGACCCCCTCTGCCCCTGAAGTGACCAGCGGTATCCAACCAAAGTCGGTTTTAATTCTCGGCGGCTCGGGGTTTATCGGTACCAGGCTAGCCGCTCTCATGATCGAACGGCAACTTCCGTTTCGTATTGGTGATTTGCGACCAAGCCCGTCCTTTCCGCAGCAATGGACTGAATGCGATGTGCGCAAACCCGAATCTCTTACGCAAATAGCTGCTGGTTCTTCTGCAATTATCAACTTGGCTGCGGAGCATCGAGACGATGTTTATCCCATTTCGCGTTATCACGAAACAAATGTCGGCGGCGCAGTACAGGTCTGCGCCGCCGCTCGCGCAATGGGCATTGCTAAGATTGTGTTTACGAGCAGTGCAGCAGTCTACGGATTTCATCCCTATCCTGTGGACGAGGACGGGCCATTCGATCCATTTAACGCATATGGCAAAACGAAATTAGAAGCTGAAAGTGTATATCGAGCCTGGGCCGCCGAGGATCCGTCTCGCACACTCGTCATCGTGAGGCCCACCGTCGTGTTTGGCGAGGGAAACCGCGGGAACGTTTATAACTTGTTACGCCAAATCGCGTCGCGACGTTTTGTTATGGTCGGTTCAGGCACGAACTTCAAGTCGATGGCATACGTGGGGAATGTTGCCGCATTCTTAGAGCACGCTCTTTCTCTCCGGGGCGGCAGGCATATTTTCAACTATGTAGATTTACCGGACATGATGATCAACGAATTAGTCAGATATGTGTCGCAATGCCTGAAGCGTCCCGGTAAGATATATTCTTTTCCTCGACCAATTGCCATGGCGGGTGCGCATGTATTGGACGCGCTTGCAAGACTCACGGGTAAAACATTTCCGATTAGTGCTGTTCGAATTCGAAAGTTCTGCGAAAACACTCAATTCCTGGCTGGGAAGGCGCTGCAATCAGGCTTCGTTCCTCCTTACACCTTGAACGAGGGGCTCGCCCGAACTATTCAGTCGGAATTCTTTCAAGAGAAGAACTAGGCCATGGACTCTCACGTGTCATTCCGGTTGTGATCTTAAGAATAGAGAGTCTTATCTCGCAAGGTGGAAGTTGCCTCAAATACCGAAGCAGTTTAGCCAGAATATGGCTCAACGACACCATTGATCTTGATAGAAGGCAATCCGTCAGTCGCAGAGATATAAGGTACGCCGTTCGCCATCACGTTATCGGGAAACTCCCATCCCGACGCCAACACTCCCGATCCGCTCACAGCCCCAACGCCCGCAAAGCCTCCGGGAGATACAGGCGCGCTTATATCGCCAGAATCGACCGAGTTGATGACTACCTGCGCGACAGATCCAGAACCAATATTGATCAACTCGGGTGTCATATGACTCGAGCTACCGGTCAGGGCATACCCGTTGAATGTCACATTGCCAATCGAGGAAGTGTTTTCAAGATCCACCGCGGGAATGGATGAATCGCCTTTTCGCTGGACACTGCAGCTGTTAAGAACAAGGCTCGCTCCAGTGTAAGTGCATCCAGCGGAATAGGCCGAGGATCGTGCAAATGCGAAACCCGGGAATTGACTTGAAGCGAGTGGGCTTAGAGTCAGGTTGTCAAGGATGACATTGCCGAAGTTAGCCCCTATCTCCAATATCGCCGGGGCATTTAGAGTGCAATTTGAGATAGTCAACCCATCGATTGAGTTGGGGAATCCGCCTCCGCCGTGACCTACGAGAAAGCCCGCGTAGAATAGGTTGCCGGTACAGTTATTTACTGAAACTCCATTGATATTGAACTTGGGACCGGTTGGGTTGTCTATCGTGTGCAGTCGGATCAGAAAGGTCCAGCTATTCACTTTGCAATTCGAAACCGTGACGCGCGATATGTCTCCTGTATAACCTTCAGGGCAGTTCAGTGCAATCGCATCGTCGTCCGCCGTAATGTCGCAACTTGAAATACTAATGTCGTTCGCTGGTCCGTCGAAGTGGAACCCATCTGTATTTGGACCCTGGCTCCTGAGCACGCATCCGGTTATTGTCACATTGCCGACGTTGGAGAATCGCATCTGAAAGCTCGGCGCATTTACCACAACAACATTCTCCACGTCTATGTTGTTCAGGTTCATCAAATTGATGGTGAAGTACCATGTGGTTGAGGCTCCATCGGTGACGCCTTGTGTTGATCCCGATGTGGAGACCCCGTTATATCCATCTCCTTGATTGCCGTTGATCGTGAAGTTTCGCAACGAGACGCTGCTTCCACGCGGGGGAGCAGGCGGTCCGGGATTCGACGGCATTGCGGAGCTTGGTCCTCCATTATGAACGCCATCATTATTTGTGCCTGACATTACGAAAAAGCCTGTGCCGCAACCGAGCCCTGCGATGTTCCAATACCCCGCCGCAGGGAGGAACAGGCCCGAGATCAGCGCGGGACCATCGATTATCAGAGTGATGGGATTGCTGGCCGACGCACTTGCCATTGCTGCATTGATGCGGGGACCATCGTCGGTGGCCAATCCTCCGGTATGCAGGTTCCGGCCATTTTTCAGGTTGCAATTTAACGCGCAGCCAATCTGGGATGCCTTGATGTATGTCATTCCAGGCACAGGTTGAGGCGCCGCCGCGGGCCCCAAGCACGGTATTTCTATTTCGAAGTCCGAACAGCCGGCAAGCAGATCGGCAAATGCCGACCCGGCGAGAAGCATGCCTGAATGCGCCAGGAAATTGCGTCGATCCATCGAACGTAGACTCCGTGGAAACTCAACTACATCCCTCTTTGCTCCGCCTCTATACACGTGAGAGTCTTCCCAGAAGATTCTTTATGCAGGTAAAGCGAAGTATACATTCCAGCATAGCTGGTCCGCATCGATGATGCGGAACTTGGCAATTGCAAAACAATATACCGTTCGACAGCCATATTGATCATTCTTCGACCAACGTTTCGAAATCGTTGGACCACCGTTGAAAACTCTGGAATCTCAGTCGCTTGTAACCTTCAGCTGCGGTTTGAGCATCTGCCTAAGACGCACCGATATTTGGTGAGCGGTACGTGAAGTACAGGTCTAGCTTTTCCTGGATTGGAGGGGCGCGCCTTGTTGGCGTTTCCATTTGTCAGGAAGCCAGTTGCGATAATCGTTGACCGGAATGGTGGGTAAGTTGGTCAGCAGCTGGGTGAGGTAGAGTTGCGGATCGATGTCGTGGCGACGGCATGTCGAGGTGATGGTGGCCAGGATGGCTGCCGTTCTTCCGCCGCGTGGATTGCCGACGAAGAGGCTGTTCTTTCGATTTAGAACCACGCGCTTCATTTCGCGTTCGCTGGCGTTGTTGTCGATCGCTACCGCGCCGTCGGAACAGAACACGTTCAGTTCCTGCCATTGGCTCAGAGCGTATTGCACGGCCTCGGCCATGGGGTGCTTGGGCAGCAGCAGCTCCTTCCAGGAAAAAAGCTTCTCGCGTATCCCGGCCAGCACCGGCGCCGACTGTTCCTGTCGCAGGGCGAGCCGTTCAGCCACAGAGACATCTTTAGCCTGTTTCTCCACTGCGTAGAGCAGGCTGACCATTTCGATCGCCTCGCGTGCGATCTTGGGGGAGACCTTTTCAGCGTCGATGAATCGCCTGCGCAAATGCGCCCAGCATCCGGCGCGTGTGATCGCGTTGCCGGCCACCACGCCGTTGTACCCTCCATAGGCATCTGCAAGCAGAACCTGGTTGTAATCCCTGAGGAAGTACTTTGGTCCATCCCGGCCGCGGTTCAGAGTGAAATCGAAGACGGTATAAGGATGGTCGTCGTCCCCGACGTACACCCACATCCGCGCATTCGCTGTTTTGCCCGGGTTCTGCATGGGCATGATGGTGTCGTCGGTGCCCACCACATGCGAAGCTCGCACCCGTTCGGCCATCAGTTCCCATAAGGGCTCGACCAGATCGGCCACGTCGCCGCACCAGACCGACTGGGTAGCGCGAGAGATCTCAAAGCCCTGCCGCGCGAAGATGTCTTCCAGCCGATAAAGAGGAACGTAAACAGCAAATTTACTGGTCACGATGTAGCTCAGCAGACCCGGTGCAGCCAGGCCTTTTTCAATCGCTGTTGCCGGCTTGGCTGCGGTTTCCATCTGCGGGTTCTCGCCGGCCTGCTCGCACTTCTTGCAGGCATAGGTCATGCGCACATGATGCAGCCGCTCGAAATGGCCCGGATAATACTCGATCTGCCAGCTCTCCTGGCGACCGGTTACGTCGCGTTCCAGGCCGCAGCAACAACAGGCCCGTTGCTCTCCGTGTAACTCATATGTGCGTCGTGACGGGCAGGTTCTCGAAGTTGGCCAGGTTCCTCCGGCCCTTGCGCCGTTTCAACCGGCGAAGTTCTTCCTCAGGTTCCGAATGTGCCGGAACGTCATCCGGGTTGACCGGCTTGTGGTCCAGCGCCTCGGCGAACTTAAGCAGCATCTGTGCCAGTTCACCCTCGGTCTGAAGATGATCCGCACGCGGACCGTAGTACTGCTTCTTGTAACGAGCCAGCTCCACCTGCAAACGCAGAATTTCGATGTGCAGATCGTTGGCAACGCGCTTTTGTTCTTCTGCGCGTCGCGCCTGCCGTTCGGCCCGCTGTTCTTGTTCTTCGGCTCGCTGTTCTTGTTGTTCGGCTCGCTGCTGTTGTTGTTCGGCTCGCTGCCTCTCAAGGTCGCGCTCATCGAGCAGCGCAGCCACCATGGCCTTCAATGCTTCCATGTCGTTGGGTAAGTTGGACAGCGCGGCAGCCACGATTAAGTTATGCCATAAATCCCTGCGGATAACTTACCCAGCGACCTTTTCCTTGTTGCTTTCCGTGGTGCGCTCGTAGCGCGGTACGCGCTTCAGCTTCGTCATGTCGATGCCATCAAGAATCATCGCCAGTTCGCTGGCGCGCAACTCCACAGATCGCACTCCAGGGCCCACACGTGGAAGCTTAAAAACTCCCGCCTCGAGCCGCTTGTACCACAGTACAAATCCGTCCCGGTCCCACGTGAGGATCTTTAGTCTGTCTCCCCGACGCGATCGAAAAATGAACAGGCTGTCCCCCAGTGGATCCTGAGCGATCACCGTTCTCACTCGCTCCGCCAAACGATCGAAGTCGGGTAAGAGAGCGTCATTGCTGACGCTCCCTCCCCTAAGAACCGGACATGACAGTTTCCCGTCATCCGGCTCAAGCCATGTGTAAGCCCTCTGGAGTGGAGAGCCGGTCATCCGCGACAGTTTGTCGTACCTTCGAACCTTTGGCCCTTTGTGCAAAATACGAGCGCCACCGGGGATCGAAAGGGTTGGCTTCCCCTTTGATCTTTAGGTGTCGTTGTATGGGCGTATTCCCCGCGTAGAGCAGCCGTTTCCAAGAGGGCTGTCCTATCGGGGCCGTGACAGTGCGCGCCGCAAACTTCCACATCCGTTCGCCGATGGCGTGATAGTACCGATTCTTCACCCATACAGCGTTCTTCCGCGGATGTCTGCGATAACTCCACCACCACAGCTTGCGCCATATCTCAAAGTCCATGCGCGCGAACGCACGTTTAGCAACGCAGTGCCGATGATAGTTTGCCCATCCCCGTATAACGGGGTTGAGCTGAACGATCAGATTTTCCTGCGTCGCCGATTTATTCTTCTCGATGATTCCCCGGATTTTTGTCAGAGCCGCCTGAACGTTCTTCTGAGCAGGCGTGATCAACAATTTCCTTCCATACTTGCGTATGTTCTGGCCGAGAAAATCAAACCCTTTCTGGATGTGGGTCACGTGAGTTTTTTCCGCTGAGAGTTCCAGACCCCGCTCGCGCAGGAACTGTTCCACCAGTGGTAAAACTTCGTTGACCAACTGAGCTTGGCTGCGTCCGGTGATGATAAAGTCATCGGCGTAGCGCACCAGATGTACCTTGGAGTAGATCTGTCGCCCCTTTTCCTTACGAGACGGGAACGTCCTCTTCAGGAGTGACTCCAGACCATCCAGAGTCCAGTTTGCCAACGCGGGGTGAGATAATTCCTCCTTGAGGCGTCCCCTCCTCGGTGGCAAATAAGGTAGATTTTTCGAGGAATCCGCATCGCAACCACTTCTCAAGGATGACTGCGTCCATAGGAACATGGGTAAGAAGCCATCGATGACTGATGTGGTCAAAACAGCCTTTTATATCTCCTTCAAGAATCCACTCCGGCGCGTCGCTTTTCGACAGAAATTTGAAACACTGTTCGATGGCGTCTGCGGTAGAGCGGCCTTTCCGGAAGCCATAGGAATTGGGGTCCGCACAGGTTTCGGCGACTGGTTCCAGGGCCATCAGATATAACGCCTGCATGGCTCTATCCTTCATCACGGGAATCGAGAGCGGCCTCAACTTGCCGTTGGATTTTGGAATATACACCCGCCGTAACGGCAGCGGGCGGTATCCCCGGCGCTGTAACGATGCGATCGCTTTGAGTTTGGACTGCGGCGTGGACCAGAGTATTTGGTCCACACCCGAGGTTCGCTTGCCCTTGTTTTCTGTCACTCGTTTCACGGCCAGAGCCTTGCCGCTGAACGAGTAGGTGAGCAACCGTTGCAAGGCTTTAACCTTGCCCCAGCGACCCTCCCGAGATGCCTTGACGATACGCGCCTGCAGCCGACCTACCCGCTGTTCACATCGTTTCCAGTCAATCTGGTCCCAGTGCGCTACGGCGGCTGAGGATGCACACGCGACGTTTCCCGCGTTCATTTGCGATTTCCTCATACGATGGTTCTGCCTGCTTTCTCGTCCTTCATGACCTGCTGGAAGTCTGCCTGCTAATCGCAGAGAAGTTGCCGCTTCCTATCCGCCCCATTACAGAGCGGCCTTTGCTTTTTCCAGCATCCTCTCCCCGCAGACCTGTCGGCGACTCTTGCGAGGCGCTTCCCCCGATTTTCCGGGGAGGCCTGCGGGGTTTCCATGTTCTGATTCAGCGACAAGAATGATTTAGCCCCCGCCTTCACACCGGCAGTCTGGATGTCCGTGTGACCCGTTGCGGTTATCAGGTCAACCGACTGCTTTACCTTTTGGCTTCAGCCTGTCAGCGTCTTTGGCTGGTCCATGCTAACGATGCCTATGGCGGTTCACATATGTTGGGCGTGTCATCCAGCCTAACCCTCTGACCACTTTGACGCTGGCAGTCAAGGAGATTCCCTCACGGCAACCTCCACCGCTTGCGCGGAGGATATTGTCTCGGCAGCTTCCGACCCGATCGTTACCAATCACGCCGGTGCCGATAGGCTACTGCGGACGGAACCGCAGGTTCACTTCATGATGAATCCATGTTGAACAATCGTTGAATCAGCTTCATGTCACACCCCACAGCGCATGTCGGTCGATTCCACGGCCAGCCAGATCCGCGTCTTCTGCGTGCCGTCCAAAGTGTGCAAGCTCGGCAGCCCGATCATGCTTCCTCCAACACGGAAATCAATGCACGGAGATGATGCGCGTCGAAGCCAGGCTCCACGACAAGGCTTCGCCCTCCGGCCAGCCGTACTTCAATCGCTCGGCTGTAAGTCAACGGCCCCGGCCACTGCGCCTCCGGCACTGGCGACAGTTCCAACGCCACGAATCGTGCTGCCTCGGCCTCACGCAAACGCTTCTTCCACGCGAACAGCTGCGATGATGTCATACCCCGCGCATGGCAAAATGCCGCCACGCTCTGTCCGCTCGCCTGCTGCTCGGACACCAATGCTCGCCATTTCGCCCACAGCTCTGCGCCCCGTTCGCTCACACCTACAAAGTGACTCAATCCGGTGAACCGCACAAGATGGGGTTTAGATAGCGCTCACGATATTTGTGCGCATTGATGCGCGCAACTTCATTTCATTTGGATCCAGAATGATCCGCCTTGGATTTCGAGGTTTTGCATCTCGGGGCTTTGCCAAAGCGCAAGGAGAATGTTCTTTAGTTCGTTATCGATGGACACAAACCAATTAGGCAAGAGAATGTCAAATCTACTCCCTCTGGCAAGAAGATAGGCAGCCAATAAGTATTGTTCTGAATAGTACCGATCTTTCCATTCGGCTGGGTAGTCGTAGGGAAGTGCAATGTCATGGAAGTGGACAAGAACGCCCGGTTTTAGCCTGGGAAGAATGTCCAGAAAGACGACAGTAGCGTCGGAATTCATCAACGCTCGATGGGAATTGTCGACGTAGAGAATGTCTCCCGATTCCAGACGATCAAAGATGTCCAGTTTGCAGTTTTCGACGGGTTCTCGAACCACCTGATCACATAGGGCATCAATTTCCACCCGCGGACGAGGATCGATGGAGACTATCTTCGTGGTGAGTCCCTGATCTTTGGTTGCTCTTCTTGCAAACTTCGTCGAGTTACCCGATCCGACTTCCAGAAAAAGCTTGGGCTGGCCAATTGCAATGAAACTATAGAGGGCAACCGCATCCAAGGGAGGGATCCATTTCGTTTGCCCAATTGGGCTGCGACGGGTCAGCGGACCTTCGCACAGGAATCCTAACGAAGGACTCACTAAAACGAAGGAAAGAGGTTAGATGTTCGATATACCTGCTTCGATTGGCGTTAATCACCTCGTATGGCTTGGGGTGGGGATTACTGTAGCTCCACCGAGGAACTGAAGTTACTGGATAATCTAAAAGGACCATCCTGTTGCCAAACAATGGCTTCACCGCAAGCCCAAGGTACATATTGAAGCGGTTCCTGACAATCGCACGGAACCTCGTGATGTTCATTCCCGTCTCTCCAAATTGTCGCGATGTTGTGCAAAAGCGGTCTGAAGCACCCCGGTCAACGTCCGTCCATCGCTCTGTGCGATTTACCGCAGGCCGGGATCTGCCTAGAAGCGTTTGATCCTTAACTTGGTTCCGGCGTCCCTGGATTCAGGGGTCGGTGCAAGTTGTTCGTTTTCAGAGAATCCACGCGTGGATTATACGAGATCCAAGGCGATTCACCTGAGAGTGGCGGGAGCTTTTATCTCCGATTTGCAGAAAGTCGGAAAGACGGGCGACGTGCATAAGCCGACGGATATCCGGTTCGCATTGCGCTCACGAAATACCTCGGATGCTGGTGACATAGCCGCATCTTCGTTCTGTGATTTGAAACTGGGGAACGATCTCGGATTGAACTGGCACGAGATCGCGGTGAGCGTCAACAGAGCATCTAGTCAACTTCCCGTGTGTTCTGGGGCACACGGCAGCGTTCATTGTTCGATTCTGAAACTTGGCTGTAAACTGCCGCTAAGTTATGGTGGAGGCGGCGGGAGTCGGATTAGAACGCGGTGTTGAAAACAAACAAGTTATTGATTCCAAAGGGTCGCTCAATACGCAGAAAACGCCAGATACACGAGACTGAAGTACGCCACAAGTACACGAAGTTTCTGATCACTGTTCGGCCTTCGGTTGAAAATCCCATGTCCCCGAGCAGGAACAGCCTTCCACGGGACACTTGATAACGCCACCTTTCGTTGGATCATGGCCATCCTCCGCGATGAGGAGATGATCGTTCCACGAATGCCCACACCAGGAGCACTTCTCATCAGCCTTGACGTTATCCACATCCTCGACCGGCATGGGGATAAGTCTACCTTGCAATAACCAGCCAGTGTGCTTTGATTAGAGAAAGGTCGAGGACAAAGGTTTCCATTTCGGAGGTGGTGGCTGGAAAGCTTTGCCACTTCCGAAATCAAATACACATGGCAAAAATTAGAACCTATATTCGGGTCGCAAAGACAAATCGTGGCTATAAAGTGACAGCGAATAACAAGGCGAATTACGAGCCGCTTTATCAGTCGGGGTATGGATCTTCCAAAGACTTCTATCCGACTGTGGCTTTCGCAGTGGACTTCCCAGAAGAGCTCTTTACTCAAGCCTCACAGGTGATAGGCGAGATTAATATCGCACTGAAGAATGCAAACGTGGCGGCAGAGGTCCAGATTCCCAGCATGGAACAATCGACTAAACGGTCGAAAAAATAGAAAGGCTTACCCAAAAGTACGTGACAGGTACACGGACTTAAGGAAAACGCGCTAAGTGACGCGTTTTCTTATACTTGTAATGGTGGAGGCGGCGGGAGTCGAACCCGCGTCCGAAATCGTTATCAGCCCGGAGAGGCTCCATGCTCAGTCCAGTTCCGGATGGTTTCGCTCCGTGCGCTCAGAACGGACAAGATGCGCATGAAACTAGTCCGATGATCTCGCGGTTACAACACGGACCGAGCCGCAACCGCCAGCCTACTGAATGACGTCTTGCTCGCGGTCCATAGGCGAAACCGCGAAAGACGGCTGCTTAGTTAATTAAGCAGCAAGTGCCAGATTATCGTTGGCAACTTTAGTTTTGCAGGCGATTATGGGTGCCCACACCCCAGCATGCCTCCGTGCCGCAAGCGATCCCGTCGAAACCGTGACGCCCCCACATTGAGCCCCCAAATCCGGGCAGTCGGCAGGTGCGAGCCCGGCCAAACTGGCTCGTGCTGCAACTTCAATTGTATACCGCAATCTGGAGGGTGGTACGGCAACTCCCGCCCCGGACTCTGGTGGGAAGCTCCCTGTTTTCTTAAGGATGGGGGTGGTGCTATTGCCAAAGTCGTCTGCCGATTGAACTTAGCCGCAGAGGTGGCCTCAGGCAAGGACTTAGGGGCGGCTTGAACCGCTAACTCCAGATTCGGTCGTCTCAGCTCTTCCCCACCGTTGTGCGGCGGAAAATGTTGGTCAGATCAATTGCTCTCGTCTAGGGACCGGAGACGCGCCCAGACCGAGTCTCATAGCTACTTCATCAGCCCTCGTGCGCGCGTCAAATAAAGGCTTCACCGAGCGCTCATGATGGCTTCAGCATTTCCTTATGCACAAGTTCGCAAAGCTTCAGCGTAAGCGGATTGGTCATTCGGTCGTAGACAAACTGGCCGCCCTTTTGGCGCGTAATGACCCCCGACGCTGCCAGCAGCGAAAGATGTTTGGAGATATTCGACTGCGTCGCACCAGTCGCGGCCACAATCTTTGTTCCCGCGGAACTGATCCTGCTCAGCGTTGGCGTTCGCGCCGAGGTCGACCTCGCTAAACGTGCCGGGCTTGAAATCGGCCTGACTGGGAGGTCAAGGTCAACGCCCGCATGGAATCCTCCGACCCTGACATCTACGCGGAAGGTGATGCGGCCGAAACCACCCACATGCTCACCGGTGCTCGCACACGTATCCCCTTGGCCGGCCCTGCTAACCGCCAGGGGCGCATTGCAGGAGCCAACGCGGCGGGCGGCCACTTTCTCTATCCCGGCGCGCTTGGGACGTCGATTGTCCGTGTCCTGCACATGACCGCGGGATTTACCGGCCTCAACAGTACGCAGCCGCCAAGGCCGGATTCAGCTTTTTCTCAAGCGTCACCATCGATCCGAACCACGCGAGCTACTATCCCGGCTCAAGACCCATGAGGATCAAGATCGTCGCGGAGGACGGAACGGGCCGCTTGCTCGGCGTGCAGATCGTGGGCGAAGACGGAGTGGACAAGCGGACCGACGTGTTCGCCACCGCGATTGCCGGCAGAATGACTGTGTTCGATCTCGAGAGCCTCGACCTGGCCTATGCGCCGCCATTCGGCTCGGCCAACGATCCGGTCAATACCGCCGGATTTGTTGCAGATCATATTGTGCGCGGCGATGTGGAAACGGTGTCACCAGAGGACTGGAAACCGAACGGTGAATTCCTTCTCGATGTGCGGGAAAACAATGAAGTGGCCGAATCCAGATTGCTTCAGAATGCGGTGCATATTCCCTTCGGTGAACTTCGCGGCCGGCTCGGCGAGCTGCCGCACGATCGCAAAATTCTCATCTACTGCCAGAAGGGACAGCGTGGCTATCTCGCCGCCTGTGCACTGAGGGGCAGCAGCTTCGAAGATGTCGCGAATCTGCGCGGCGGCTTCGCCCAGGCGAGTCTCAACGGTTTCTGATTTCTGTTCAGCGACGGCGCCCCGATCGTCCTCGCATCGGCAACTCCACTTACTCCGAAGCACCGGTCACGGAAGCGCCCAGCAAGTCTTCAGACAAGCAATTCTGAGTTCCAGAAGAATCACCGCCAGAGGATGTTGGTACTGAAGCAACCTAACACCGTATCCCGGCAGGCCTCCTCGGAATCGCGTTTCGTGACTCTTCCCTATTGCTGCTCGAGGTCAATGGATTCGTAGTCGTGCCGCGCTATGCCCACACGAATCTCGGCAGGTGTCTTTCCCAGCTTTGTCAGGCGATAGGCGTAGAACGCTTCCTTGGCACACGTGGAGCACTCGGTCCCGTGCAGCCCCTCGTAGCAGCTGCGCAGGCTGGTGTGGCCAAGAGCGCGATCGCAACGGCAATTGCAGGGAAGCTGATAGAGCACATTGCCGATTTTTATGGCCTGCTGATAAACGTGAACCTGCCACGGATAGCGAAAATTCTCGCCGGAGAGCTTGGAGCCGGAGAGAATGGCGGGCAGCGCTGCGACCTTCAGAGGTGCAGCGGGATGATAGGCGGGCACATCGTCGGCTGGGTTGGACCACTGCGCATAGCTAGCAAGGGTGAAGACGAAGACGGCAAGAAGCAGGCCCCAACGATATCGGGTGGAAGGCATCATAAAAGACAAACTCACTTGGTTGCATTCTAGAACGGAAAGGTGGCGAGGGCCACGGCGGGAAGCACTGCGGGGGAACCAATCACTGGGGAGAATGGGGAGAGGAAGGGCGCTTCCAGCGCAAAAAAAAAGGCGGCACGAACTTTTTGCTGTTCGTGCCGGGAGGCCAGTGACGCAAACTACTTCCAGTCTGGAGGGGTAAGCTTTTACCGCCTCCCGAACTGGAATATATACACCTTACTATAGATTCAGGAGAAAGCAAATACAAAAATCGATATTTTATCGCAATGTGGGACAGATAACTTTTCGGCCTCAGCCGCATCTAACCGTCGGGCAGTCTGCTAGTTCGGGACTTCAAATTAAGGCGGAGAGCTGTGGCGAGCCAGGCAGAGATCATCAGCGGCGAGAGGCAGGGGAGTATCGCCACCGGACCACCAAGTTGGTTCAAAGTGGGAGTGTTGACTGCGGCTTCCGCTATGGCCGGGGGAATGGCTGCTGCTTGGTATTACCGCAAGACCCTCATAAGGCTACGCCAAGCAGAGGATCTTCAGCGGAAAGAAGGAATCAAGCAATCTTTCATTGGCGAGGGCGACGATTTATAGAAGATCGAAGGATGATGCGTTGCCCCAATGCTGCAAACGCATCATCCGATGGAAAAGCGGGCGCTGAAGAGCAGTCTTGAGATCCGGGTTCTAACCGTAATACTGTTCACTTAATGAAATTTGTGGCATTCTGTATAAGGCAAGGACAGGAGGCCACAGTTGGCGCGTACGGTTGCGGAACTTCCTCCGGGTGCTCGGATCACGGATTACATCAGTCTTGGCGTGATCACCAAGACGTTTCCCGATTCGGCCATTGGTACGGTGCTGGCCCGGACGGGCAAGGCCAGCATTCGTCAGCGCGACCTTCCTGCGCAGGTAGTTATTTACTACGTGATCGCCTTGGCGCTTTATATGCAATCGTCCTATCGCGAGGTATTGCGTTGTCTATTGGAAGGAGTGCAGTGGCTTCGCGATCCGTCGGCCGGGGTGCGTGTGGCAGGCAAGTCGGGTATCTCCCAAGCCCGCACGCGGCTGGGCTGGGAGCCTCTGCAGCAGTTGCACGATGAGTTGGTTAAGCCTATTGCAGTGCGGGTTACGCGTGGCGCGTGGTATCGGACCTGGCGGCTGGTGAGCCTGGATGGCAGCAC
The DNA here is from genome assembly GCA_963704415.1 of uncultured Acidobacteriaceae bacterium. GTDB lineage: Bacteria > Acidobacteriota > Terriglobia > Terriglobales > Acidobacteriaceae > Telmatobacter. The sequence continues at coordinate 143,236 of OY969908.1, forward strand.
CTTCGACGTGGCTGACGAGAAGGCCAACGAAGAGGCTTTCTCTCGCCCCGGAGCCAGCCGCGGCACGAGCGCATATCCTCAGATTCGTTTCGTATCTCTGGTGGAGAACGGCACCCACGTGCTGTTCGGCAGTCAGATGGACAGTTACCGGACGGGCGAGATCACCTTGGCCAAAGCGGTGCTTCCGCGCCTGGCAAAGGGCATGCTCTGTCTGGCAGATCGAAATTTCTTTGGCTTCGAACTATGGCAACTGGCGCGAGGAACAGGCGCGGACCTGCTCTGGCGGACGAAAAAGAATATGCGCATGGCCCGCGAAAAACCTCTGGCCGATGGCTCCTATTTGAGCCGCGTCTATCCTTCGGAGCGGGACTGGCGGCATAAAACCAACGGGATCGTGCTGCGGGTGATCGATTACCGCCTGGAAGGAATTGAGGGCTCCGAGCCGATCTATCGTCTGGCAACCACCATCCTCGATCCCGGCAAGGCCCCAGCCGGCGAGTTGGCGGCTCTCTATCACGAGCGATGGGAGATAGAAACCGCGTTCGACGAACTCAAGACCCATCTGCGCGGTGCCCACATCGTGCTGCGCAGCAAAACCCCCGATCTGGTGCGTCAGGAGTTTTATGGCCTCATGATGGCCCACTTCGCCATCCGCGGCCTGATGCACGAGGCCGCTCTCAAGGCTGACCAAGATCCCGACAGGCTCTCGTTCCTTCACGCCGTGCGCGTCATTCGGCGCAAGATCAACGTCTACGGCGCTATTCCCCCCTCAGCAGAGGAGAACATTTCATAACGCGGTTCTCGACGAAATCCTTCAGGAACGTGTTGTCTCCAGCCGCAATCGCCGCAATCCCCGCGGCGTCAAGCGCAAGATGAGCAACTTCCCGCTCCGCCCGCGCCACGTCAAGCCCCTGCCAAAGATTGAGATTCGCAAAGCCATCAGGATCATTAAGTGAACAGTATTAGTTCTAACCGCGATTTCTCATGGGTACTGATTTCCATGTGACCGTGGTTGTTATTTAAGCCGCTGGTGTGATTTCTTTCGCTAGGGCCGGCCCTGCAAGGGCAGATTTTCCCGGCGGTGTGTGGTTTGCATGTTGGTGCGCGTATTTGACGCATGGCTCTGGCTGGCGTTGAGTTCGGCGCAGTTGGAAGTAGAGTTTTCTGTGGTCGAGCGTTATTCAGCAACGCAGGGCGTGGAAGGCGTGGGTGTACAGATCTTTCCAGGGATAGGCGGAGCTGAGCTGGAGCAGTACACGGCGCACGCTGAGCCGTACGATGGCGCCGATTTTGAGCAGCTTCAGGCGGATCGTATCCACCTGCGCCTCGGCCCAGGCAGTTCCTTTCAGTCCCAGCCGGCGCAGCGCTTCGATCAGCGTATAACCCGCTTGCGAACACGGCGCAGATCGAACCCAAGGAACCCGAAGGCTTCTCCGTTTAGCGTATCCACCACCTTGGTTTTCTCCCGATTCAGTTCCACGCCGAGTGGCGCGAACTGCTCCTGGAGCCGTTGCAGGGCGCGTTCCGCCCAGCCGCGTTTGGAGTGGTGGCCGCTGACAGTGATGACGATATCGTCAGCGAACCGATGATAGTTCACTGCCTCATAGGGCCCTTGCGCCGTTTTGCGACGAATCGCGTCAAAGGCCCAGTCCACCTCGTTCAGATAGATGTTCGCCGCCAGTGGGCTGAACGGACCCCCTTGCGGGACTCCGACCTTTCCTCCAGCATTGATGATCTGCTTTACGAGGTGCAGAACCTGCGGGTCTTGGACCCGCTTCGCGATCTTGTCTAACAGCACCGAGTGTCGAATCGTGTCGAAATAGCGCGACAGGTCGACCTCGATCACGGTTGACATTCGCCGCAGCACACTGCGTCTGACTTCCGCCAGAGCGCGGTGTGGCGACCGTCGAGGTCGGAATCCGTACGAGTTGGGGCAAAAGTCCGCCTCGAAAATGGATTCGAGGATAAGCTTCAGGGCTCCTTGCACCACACGGTCGCGTATGCAAGGAATTTGAAGCGTTCGGAATTTGCCATTCCCCTTCGGTATTTCTACCCGCCGGTTGGGCGTGGGTCTGTATCTGTCCGTTTCCAAGTCTTCCCGTATTGCCATCAGGAAGTTAGCCCGCCCGGTTTGTTCGATGTCCGCAAACGTCTGGCCATCGATGCCGGGTGCGCCTCCATTTCTTCTGGCCGCACGGTAAGCCTCTTCGAGGGTCTCGAACTTCGTAATGTGCACGAAGAGACCCCAGAAGCGATGTGACTTATCCAACTTCGCCTTCCGATACATCCGTCTCCGCAGATCCTGCAGATTGATAGGTGGTTTTGTCATTACACCCCTGCCTCACGTTGTCGAGCGGATTGTTTACCGGTCCGGGTCCTTCCCTCCGGGCGCGTTTTGCTGCACGCCCATCGACAGTAATACGACCCGATCCGCCACCCTGCCGTCTGCGCCTGCATTTCCCACTCGCGGTTATAGCAGTCGCCTCCTCGGCGAGATTTCTTCGCCGGACGGCTAGGGCTTCTCCAGTTTCCACATTCTCCTTCTCACCATGTCGCCGCTGATACCCCGCCGGAGAGAGCCGTCGTATCGGACTCATTTCGAATCGGCTCTTGCTGCTTTCGCGCGTTATGGACAGTCTCAGCCTCCGGATGTTCGGGTGACGAGGCTACATCTGCGTTCACTGCACGTTGCAACCTGGTGAGTTGCGCATACTCCTTTCTGAGCATGTTGTCGGAGGGCCTCATCGTCTCACTTTCGCTCCACGACGCCTCCCAAGCTACAAGGCTTGAGTCTGTTAGCCTTGGTCGGACTTTCACCGACTGGTTAATGTGTCCTTGACTGGACACGCCCATCTCTCCGCGGGCGCAGTAGAACTTCTCGTATAAGTCCTGCGCGGCCCACTGCGCGGCGGTTAACGAAGTGACCACGAAGCGCGGGTTCTGGCCCTTATCGAGATATTCCGCCTTGGCTACCACGCGGCGCGCGCACGACCAGCTCTTGCGGGTCTGGTAAGTGAACTCGGTGAAGATACGGGCTGGCTTCCCGCTGCCCTGATGCTGGATCTGGGCCTGATGCATCTGGGCGCCGATGATCTTTCCCAGCCGTTTGTTCCGCGCCAGGCCGAACACATAGTCGACATGGTTTGGCTCGCACCAGCCCATCAGCTCTTCGCGGCAGAAGCCGGAGTCGGCCCTGAGTACGATCTTCAACTCCGGCCAGCGCACACGCAGCTGTGTCACGATGCGGCTGACCTCTTCAACTGAACCGGCAGCCGCATCCTGGTTGGCCGGCCTGAGCCGCGCACACAACAGTTGATCGCCAGCGAAGATGTACAACGGCAGATAGCAGTAGCTGTCGTAGTAGCCGTGGAAGAACCGCTCCGGCTGATGGCCGTAGAGCGGGATGTCGGTCGCGTCCAGATCGAGCACGATCTGAGCTGGCGGTGCGGCATGCGACTCGATGAACAGGTCCGTCAGCAGACGGTCCATCGACTCGGCCGAGTAGCTGATCTTGTGATAACGCCGGCTGCGGCCGGTCAACTCCTAGCCGGTTCAGAGTGCTCTTGCCAGCCAGCGGCTCCTCCAGCTTGCGCTTGCCGCTGAGCAGGGCAAAAAGCGGATCGGCACGCAACTGCTCGTGATCGTTCAGGTCTTCGTAGCCCAGCGCCAACCCGTAGATGCGCTGCGCCAGCATCTCCGACAAGCGGTGCTTGACCAGCAATGGTGCGCGGCCATCGATGAAACAGCTCGCCACCCGCCCCAGCAGCTTGATCTTGCGATCTGCTTCTCGCAACAACAACGCACCGCCGTCGCTCGACACTTGACCGGCAGTGAACCCGGCCTCCACGCGACGCGAAAAATGGGCTGCAAAAGAGAACCAACCTTGGTTACACTCTGTCATCAGAAAGGCCGCCCTTTCCTCGGCTAAAACTACGCTTCGTCAACGCAGTTATGCCACGAACTGACGGCCTTTCCTACCACTTTTTCCAAAATTACTCACCCTACTCCATACCCAGCTCGTGAGAAATGCGGGCTAAGGCTAATACTGTTCACTTAATGATCCTGATGGCTTTGCGAATCTCAATCTTTGGCAGGGGCTTGACGTGGCGCGGGCGGAGCGGGAAGTTGCTCATCTTGCGCTTGACGCCGCGGGGATTGCGGCGATTGCGGCTGGAGACAACACGTTCCTGAAGGATTTCGTCGAGAACCGCGTTATGAAATGTTCTCCTCTGCTGAGGGGGGAATAGCGCCGTAGACGTTGATCTTGCGCCGAATGACGCGCACGGCGTGAAGGAACGAGAGCCTGTCGGGATCTTGGTCAGCCTTGAGAGCGGCCTCGTGCATCAGGCCGCGGATGGCGAAGTGGGCCATCATGAGGCCATAAAACTCCTGACGCACCAGATCGGGGGTTTTGCTGCGCAGCACGATGTGGGCACCGCGCAGATGGGTCTTGAGTTCGTCGAACGCGGTTTCTATCTCCCATCGCTCGTGATAGAGAGCCGCCAACTCGCCGGCTGGGGCCTTGCCGGGATCGAGGATGGTGGTTGCCAGACGATAGATCGGCTCGGAGCCCTCAATTCCTTCCAGGCGGTAATCGATCACCCGCAGCACGATCCCGTTGGTTTTATGCCGCCAGTCCCGCTCCGAAGGATAGACGCGGCTCAAATAGGAGCCATCGGCCAGAGGTTTTTCGCGGGCCATGCGCATATTCTTTTTCGTCCGCCAGAGCAGGTCCGCGCCTGTTCCTCGCGCCAGTTGCCATAGTTCGAAGCCAAAGAAATTTCGATCTGCCAGACAGAGCATGCCCTTTGCCAGGCGCGGAAGCACCGCTTTGGCCAAGGTGATCTCGCCCGTCCGGTAACTGTCCATCTGACTGCCGAACAGCACGTGGGTGCCGTTCTCCACCAGAGATACGAAACGAATCTGAGGATATGCGCTCGTGCCGCGGCTGGCTCCGGGGCGAGAGAAAGCCTCTTCGTTGGCCTTCTCGTCAGCCACGTCGAAGGTGCTGCCATCCAGGCTCACCAGCCGCCAGGTCCGATACCACGCGCCACGCGTAACCCGCACTGCAATAGGCTTAACCAACTCATCGTGCAACTGCTGCAGAGGCTCCCAGCCCAGCCGCGTGCGGGCTTGGGAGATACCCGACTTGCCTGCCACACGCACCCCGGCCGACGGATCGCGAAGCCACTGCACTCCTTCCAATAGACAACGCAATACCTCGCGATAGGACGATTGCATATAAAGCGCCAAGGCGATCACGTAGTAAATAACTACCTGCGCAGGAAGGTCGCGCTGACGAATGCTGGCCTTGCCCGTCCGGGCCAGCACCGTACCAATGGCCGAATCGGGAAACGTCTTGGTGATCACGCCAAGACTGATGTAATCCGTGATCCGAGCACCCGGAGGAAGTTCCGCAACCGTACGCGCCAACTGTGGCCTCCTGTCCTTGCCTTATACAGAATGCCACAAATTTCATTAAGTGAACAGTATTAGGGCTAAGGCCGCAACTCCCCAATATAAACACCAAATGGGCCTAACCGAATGGCCTGAAGAGAGACCGGATCAGCTCCGCCAGGTGTCTTGAGCAGGGTCTTGAGTGTCGCCCCGGGACCAGGAACGGACAGGCTGACCGTCTGCGGTTCAGGTTTGAAGTTGACCGACACGACGACCGAGAGATTGTCTGAACCTTTGCGGACCCAGCTGAGCACATTCGGATTATCGGGATCGAGCATGGTTTCAGTCCCCGAGGCCAGTGCCGGGTTGGTTTTCTTCAGCCGGATCAGGGCCTCGTACCAGGCGAGGAGCGAGTCCGGATTTGCTTCTTCCGACTTCACGTTCACGGTGGTGTAATCCGGCGCCAGCGGTAGCCAGGTCGATGCGGCCGTACTGAAGCCTGCGTCCTTACTCGAGTCCCACTGCATCGGCGTCCGCTCGCCATCGCGGCCTTTGTAAATGGGCCAAAAGGCCCTGCCGACTGGGTCCTTTACGTCCTCTTTGCGCGTGGGGGGAGTAGTGCTCATGCCGATCTCGTCGCCGTAATAGAAGAGCGAGGCGCTGCGACTGGCGAAAAGGATGGTGGAGATAACGCGCTCGATGTCGGTGTTGTGCACACCGTCGCCATAGCGTACATCGAGGCGTGGGTTGTCGTGGTTGTCGAAGACGATCAAGGGCACGTTGCCGTTGATTTTGGTTTCGACATCGACCAGCTTGGTCCGGAATGCGACGGCATCCATTTTATTCAGAATTCCCAGCTGCATATCCATGGGTAGTTGGAATTCGGGCTTGCCGGGGGCGCCGTATTCGCCGGCTAACGCATCGATGCTGGGCAGATAGGTCTCGCCGATGAAAACGCGCGCGCCGGGAAACTTGCTGGTGCTGAATGTATCGGCGTAGGCGCGCATTTCAGCCATCACCGTATGCACACCGGGCAGAAACTCGGTTTTTAGTCCGTCGGTCTTTGCCAGGCCGTCGGGCATCATCACGGGCTTGCCGTCCTTGTCTTTCAGATAGTCCTCGTCAGCGAACGTTGGATCCTCGAAGAGGGTGGTAATGGCGTCGAACCGAAAGCCGACCACGCCGCGCTTAAGCCAGAATCCGATGATGTCTTTGAATGCCTGATGGACTTTGGGATTGTTCCAGTTAAAGTCGGGCTGTTTTACATAGAACTTGTGATAGTAGTATTGGCGCGTTTTTTCGTCCCATTCCCAGGCCGAGCCCCCGAAATCCGATTGCCAATTGTTAGGCGGCTGTCCTTTGTCGGTTGCGGTCTCTCCTTTGCCGTCGCGCCAGACATACCAGTCGCGATAGGGATTGGTGCGCGACGAGCGCGATTCCTTGAACCACTTGTGCTCGTCGGAGCTATGGTTCATGACCATATCCATCATGATGCGAATGTTCCGCTTCTTGGCTTCAGCGACGAGGCGGTCGAAGTCGGCCAATGTGCCGTACTGCGGGTCGATGTTCTCGTAATCGGAAATGTCGTACCCGAAATCTGCCTGTGGAGAGGGATAGCAGGGCGAGAGCCAGATGGCGTCGATGCCCAGTTGTTTGAGATAGTCGAGGCGCTCGGTGATGCCATTGAGGTCGCCAATGCCGTCGCCATTGGAGTCCTGAAAGCTGCGCGGATAGATCTCGTAGATGACCGCGTTCTTCCACCAGTCGCGTTCGCTGGAGGTGGCCGTGTTGGGTGTGGAATCGGATTGAGCGGCGGTGGCTTGCGCTGTTGCGGTGAGTGTCGCGGCGCTGAGTAGCAAAGCCGCGGCAACGAGTGCGGTGTTTCGGGTCCAGTGCATTGCGGTCTCCTGTTTGTTTCCATTGCTCGTGGATTCGGCAACGGTGGGTCGGATGACAAACTAACACATTCGGCGGGGCACGCGGTTGCCGTGCCTGCCAATCTTGGGGCTTACTCGACCGTGGCGACGAGCGTGCCAAACGGCGGCAAGACTACGTGGCCCGGCGGAATCGATTCGGACCTGGGTGCCGGCGAACTGAAGAGCGGCGAAAGCTTCGTTCCTGAGATGCCCTTGTCGCCCAGGTGAAATGCCACGGTGTGGGGATGCGCACTCATGTTCAGCGCGACCAGGACGGTGCGGTCTCCGGCTCGACGGATGAATGCGAAGACATCTCGATCAGTCTCGTTGATGCTTTCCTGCGAGCCATCGCGGAGTGCGTGGTCAGTCTTGTGGAGCGCGAGAAGGCGTTTATAGGTGTTGAAGATCGAATTGGGGTCTTTGCTCTCGGCGTCCACGTTGTACGTCTTCGCGTTGGGCGGCACGGGCAACCACGGCTTAACCGCGGTGGTGAAACCGGCCTCGGACGACGCATCCCATTGCATCGGCGTACGCTCGCCGTCGCGGCCTTTTTCCTTGGGCCAGCCGAGCTTGCCGATGGGGTCATGGACGTCCTCAATCCGGACAGGATCGGTGGTGCGCATCCCGAGTTCTTCGCCGTAATACATCTGCGGCGTGCCGCGCGTGGTCAGTTCGAGGACGGCCATCAATTTGGCAATCTGATCGTTGTGATCGCCATCGCCGTAGCGGTCCCACTGGCGCGGCTGGTCGTGATTCGAGAAGAAGTATTCGGGCTGTCCATGCGCGGTGTTGTTTTCGATCTGATCGAATAGCTCGCGGAAACGGGGCGCTGAGAGTTCATTCACATCGGCGATTTGAAAATCCATCGGCAACTGGACTTCATCGTTGTCGCCGTACATTTTTGTAAGCGCTTCGACGTTGGGCTCGTCGGCTTCTGTCACCAGAACCGGATCGCCGGGATACTTGTCGACGACGCTGCGCACCTCTTTCAGTACATCGTGCACTTCAGGCAGATCGTCTGTGTACTTGTGCTGAATGTTGCGGTCGCCGTAGACATTGCGGCCGGGCAGATATGGATCGTCGTGAAGGTTCGGGTCTTCGAAGAGGCGCGAGACAGCGTCGATGCGGAAGCCCGCGACGCCGCGCTTCATCCAGAAGTCGAGCACTCCATCCATGGCCGCATGGACCTCAGGGTTGCGCCAGTTGAGGTCGGGCTGCTGCACATAGAAGTAGTGGTAGTAATATTGGCGGGTCTTGTCGTCCCACTGCCAGGCGGAGTGGCCGAACCACGACTGCCAGTTGCTGGGCGGCCGGCCCTTATCGGTCGCCGTTTCGCCTTTCCCATCGCGCCAGATATACCAATCGCGCTTCGGATTGGTGCGCGAGGAGCGCGACTCCTTGAACCACTCATGTTGATCCGAGGTGTGGTTGATGACGTAGTCCATGATGACGCGGATGTCGCGTTTCTTGGCTTCGGCGACCAGGTTGTCGAAATCCGCCATGGTTCCATAGACCGGGTCGATGGCGGTGTAGTCGGAGATGTCGTAGCCGTAGTCGACGCCCGGCGAAGGGTACATAGGGGTGATCCAGATGGCGTCGATGCCAAGGTCGCGCAGGTAGTCGAGGCGCGAAGTGATGCCTTTTATGTCACCGATGCCGTCGCCGTCTGAGTCCTGAAAGCTGCGCGGATAGATTTCGTAGAGAACGGCGTGACGCCACCACTCCTGCTCGGCGGATTGACTTAGGGATTGTGCTGCCGGGGGTGAGGTGGGGGTCTGACCGAGTGTAGCGAGAGATACGGCTCCGAGAGACAGGGATATCGTGTAGCTTGCAAACTTGCCGGTCCAGTGCATTGCGGCTCCTCGTACGAGCACCCCAGCGACGAAGACCTATCGATCACCCCAACGAGCCGAGATCGCTCGTCGGGGACCCCGATTGTCGCTGGGGACCCCGCACACATAAGTCCGCTGCTCATAAACTTGGCAACGGTGTGAACACGCAAAAGTATCACACTGAATGACGATTAGGCGATGATTTCCCGACAGGTGTGACGTAATGCCCCAATCACTGGACTCAGCGCTCGACGGTTTTCAGCGAATCGAGTTTTGCGCCACCAGCATAGATTCGAGGATCTGGTCGGAGACTTCCTTCACGGAACCGGGCGAATGCGCCAGGAAGAGGGTGCTGGTCTTGTCGCTTTCGCCGATGGACTTGAGGGTGTCGAAGTACTGCGTCACGAGGACGAGCTGCATCACGTCGCGGGAAGTAGCGCCCTCGACAGCCTTCTGGAACTGCTCGATCGAAGCCTGCAATCCCTCGACGATGGCTTTGCGTTGATTGGCAATTCCCTGCCCTTGCAGCGCCTTGCTTTCGGCCTCTGCCTCGGCTTTCTTGACGACCAGAATTTTATCGGCCTCGCCACGCGCGCTGGCGGCGACCTGTTCGCGCTGGGCGGCGTTGATGTCGTTCATGGCCGACTTGACTTTGGAGTCGGGAACGATGTCGGTCACCAGCACGTTTACGATTTCGTAGCCGAAGGCAGACATGTCCGAATCGAGTTCCTGCTTGACGGCCGCGGCGATGCTGGATTGCGAGGCGAAGACTTCGTCGAGGGTCATGCTGGGCACGTGGCCAAGAATGACCTGTTCGACATACGACTTGATCTGCGCGACCGGGTCAGACAACTTGTAGAATGCGTCGTAAGCCTTCTCGGGGCGGACGCGATTCTGTACCGAGATGGGAATGGTGACGAAGACGTTGTCCTTGGTTTTCGTCTCCATGGTGAGCGCGATCTGGTTGACACGAAGACTGACGATGCCGGCCACGGAATCGACGTAGGGAGCCTTCCAGTTAAGGCCCGGTTCAGCCACGCGAAGAAACTTGCCGAAGCGCGTGATGATAGCGATCTGCGCCGTGTTGACGGTGAAGAAGCTGCCCAGGATAAGGGTGAGAAAGATAATTCCGCCGATTGCCAATGGAATCAAAAAAAGCGCGTCCATCGCTGTCCTCCAATACGCATGTATGCGGTAACAGCGAATTGTACAGGAAGCCTGTTGGAAATGACGTCAGCGAAGAGGCAAGGCCGATCAATGCTGGGTGGCGGGCGCGGCGACTTGCGCTTGAGGTTCTGCTGACTGCTTTTCGTCGGGGCGCTGCGGATGCGAATGCGGCATGCCTTTTACGTCGACACCGAATTCTGGATTCTTATAGGTACCGGCGATATGGATCGGAACTTCAGTTCCTGCGCCGTCCTTCTTGAAGAAGCGGTCGGCGGGCTTGAGCAGCAGACCTTTCCATCCGCCGACCATTTTGGATATTGTTGCCTGCATCTTAGCGACTCCCGTGAATCCCAGTAGGCCGCCATCAAGCTTGTAGGTGCCTTTCAAGGCAATGTCCGCGCCACGTACGGTGAAGTCGAGATTGGGTAGGTTGATGACGCCTTGCGCGACCTCAAAATCGCTCTGCATAGTCGATTCGATGGATTCGTGGTCAGGAGATTTTGCGTCGTGGGGTTTCCCCTGCCCGCGAAAGCTGAGTTCTTCGATACGGTCCTGCACCTTTGTGCTGGAGAATTCTGTGTGATCGAGGAAGAATAGGCCCTTCATCGACATGCGCTCATGAACCGGCTCTTTGCCGGGCGGAATGCGGAAGGACGATTTCAGATTGATGTCGCCGGTGAGAAGAGGCGTCGCATCGTGGCTCGCCAGATGGAGAAAGTCCTCGATGCGCCCCTGGTTCACTTCAATCTTGAGATCGATGTCGTGGCCGACGGAATGGAGAGAATCTCCGTCTTCCTTTGCGAATGCCCGCACCACCTGCCCCCGCGCCGTGATGTGCGTATGTCCCAGGACGGCATTCACTGGATCAAGACGCGTGTCGCCGTTGGTGCCGTCGACAATGGCATGGAATTGAGTCTTCAAGTCCATCTGGTTGCCGAAGTGGGTCAGGCTGAAATCGGGCGTATCCGTCTGGCCGTCGACGTTCAGATCGCGCAATGTTCCGACATAGTTGCCGGTCGAGCTGAGCGTGCCTGCAATCCCGTTGAAGTCGCCAAGGTCGGCATCGTCGAAACGATAATCGCCGGCGATCGGCGACTCGCCGGGATCGGACACCTGCCACGGACCGAAGATGCCCTTGGTGTGAATGGTGCCCACGGGCCGGGGATTGGTGAGTTCGGCTTCAAAATGCATGGCGTTGTTGGGCGAGATGCCACTTAACTTGAAACGCGCAATGTCAATCTCGAGCGGCAACTTGCCCGGTTTACTGGTGCCGAGGATCAGGACCGCATCTTTGCAGTCAACGTTGCCGAGCTGCACGCTTACTGGAAGCCCGCTGGAACCAGGTTGCGCGACGTTGCCGGTTGGCGCAGGTGCGATGTGCAGGAAGTGCGATTTAGGTGGCAGGTGAATGTGCAGGCCCTCGAGATGAATCTGGCCAATGTAAATCGGCTGATCCGGCTTGTAGCGCAGGGGGACGTGGAAGCCGAAGGAGGCCAGGCTGATCAAAGGCTCGACGGGCGGCCCATTGGTCGGAGGCGGGTTGGGAACCTCGACGCCGGCAACCTCGGCCGGCGGCCAGATGCGCAGTCCATGTCCCTGCGCCCACACACCCCACTCCCCGCGCAAACCGTTGCCAAGCGAGACGTGGAAGGTGTCGAGTTCGACGCGAGCATGGAAGTGGCTTGCCAGACCCTGCACAATGCGCGCATGCAAATAAGGCTCCGCCCGGCGCGCCGTCATGATCCCGGCAACCGTAATCGCTACCAGCAAGACAAAGAAGACGCCCGCGGTGCCCAAGAGCCACGGATGCCGGCGTGCGAACGATCTTTGCTCCTGAGCGGGTCCCATTTTTTGGCCTGCTTCCATTTCTACTCTTTGGATGCGTTCGCCGCGTCAGCCGCGCCCCCATTTTCTGATTAGACGGCTGATGGCATAGACTTCAGTAGACGGATGCGTTCACACATTGAAAATCTTGCAAAGCTGCAGGCAGTCGACCTGGAGCGGGCCCGCCTGGCGCAGAATGCTCGCTCCTTGCCGGCCGAGGTGACGCAAGCCGAGGGTGCGCTTGCGTCGGCACAACGGCAGGCGGCAGAGGCATCCGATGCACTGGCGCGGGAAGACTCGCTGCGCAACCGCATCGAGCGCGACGTTGCAGGACATCGCCAGAAGGCCGCACGGTACCGTGCGCAATTGGATTCTGTGACGACGCCCGCGCAGGCTGCAGCGATCGAGCATGAAGTCGGGTTTGCGGAGAGCGAGATCGAGCGCCTGGATACTGAGGAGTTCGCCAGCCTGGAACGGACGGAGACACAGGAAGCGGCCCTTGCCGCGGCGCGCTCTCTGGTAGAGGATTCCGCGACAACTTTGGACAAGACACGGGAGCGCGTTGCGCTGCGCCAGCAGGAGATTGGCGCCGAGCTGGCGACGCTGCAGGCAGAACGCGATGCGCTGCGGCAGCAGATTGAGCCCGAGTTACTGACGCGGTTCGACCGCATTGCGGCGAGCCGCGGCACCGGCCTGGCGCGCGCCGAGAATCAGCAATGCACCGGCTGCCGGATGGGGGTGCGCCCGCAGACATGGAATCAGTTGCGCGAGGGCGAACTGATGACCTGCGACAGCTGCGGTCGGATGCTCTACTGGGATCCGGAAATCACTCCGGCGCCGAAGGCTCCGCAGCCTGAACCGGCGGCGAGTGACGGACGAGCGATTCGGCGGCCGCGCCATGCCGGCGTTTGAGCTGCTGAAGACACCAAACTCCATGAAGGTTCGTGCTTTCCCACCCTCGACCACCCCACGAACATGGACCCGTTCGCGGGGACCCCGGGAGCTTGGATGGGGCACCCAGGTTCCTGGCCACGATCGCGTCGGAATAAACAAAACAAAATTGGGATGCGTGTCGAAACGCGCATGAGGAGCAAGAGGTGAAGCGGGTCTGCGTAGATATGGACGAGGTGATGGCGGATACGCTCGCCGAGCACCTGCGCCGCTATAACCAGGCATTCGACGATGCCGTGACGGTGGACGATCTGGCCGGAAAGGGATTGTGGGAGATTGCGCCGCTCGATCGGCAGGGGCAGTTGCGCGCCTTTCTCGATGCCGAGGATTTTTTTGAGGATCTGGCGCTGATGCCGGGTGCGCAGGACGTGCTGAAGCAACTGTCGTCGCGTTTTGAGATTTTTATTGCTACACAGGCGATGACAGTGCCGAACTCATTGGGCCCCAAGTATCGGTGGCTGCAAAAGCATTTCCCATTCATTCCGCCGACGCATTACGTGTTTTGCGGGAACAAGAGCATTTTGCGGGCGGATTATCTGATCGACGATCTGCCGCGGAATCTTCAGAGGTTCGAGGGAATCGGGCTGCTCTATACTGCGCCACACAACCTGACTGCGACTGGGTACACGCGTGTGAATAACTGGCAGGAAGTGGCGGAGTATTTTGCTGGGGTGAGGGAGTAAAGAACGAGTGAGTTCAGGCATGGCCACCATCCGCTCTTAACCTGCAAAGCGAATTCACAGAATTATCTGCGCAATTTGACTACTTTGAAGGCACGGTATTGGCGATTGGCTCGATGAGGACAATGTGAGCTTCTCCGAGTGTCTCGATCTCACCAGTTCTCTCGTTGTAATCAACCCCGTCAGCGCGTAGAACTATCGGACTTCGGTCGCAAATGTTTCCAGCGGGCCGGCACGTTGTCATCCTCACTTCAACGCTTCCCCTTAGCTGAAGGATCGATCCTGTTTGAGAGCTCGATGGAACCCGCTGCGCACTCGATGCCGATAGATCGAATATCACTTTATGGCCTTCGGGAAAAGGCATCGAAAAGTGCAGCCGGTCTGGCAGTGCTTTGGTCTCCTGGCATGTCGAGAGCGAAGCAAAGAGGAATAGCTGGCAGGCCAAGGTAACACTCAGGAATAGAAGCTTCATGAAATCGTACCTCCGCGAAAAACGATCCTCGTTCCTGGACCTCAAATGGGGGACTGCAAGGCACTTCCTGCGCCCGGAATGCCCAGGCCACGTCTTTTGGACGGCCTAGCGCAGGAGAAGTGATTGTGCAGCTGTCTCATGACACGGCCCCGGACATCCGCGTGATGCCATTAAGACCCTGTGGACAATGATTCCGGACGTATCTCCGGCTGACTGGAGACGACCCAGCACCGGGCCTTTGTATCCTTCGTCTACTGCCGGCCGCTCGGCGCTGGGTGCGCCGGGCTTCCCGGAAGTGCACGCGGGACGCCTTGGCGGAGCAACGTAACGGACTGCACCGGTGGCGCCTGGTGCATGGTCACGATGAGCGCGTCGGCCGGCTTCTTTCCCGCACACACATAGGAATGGGGCGTGCTGGCGTCGAAGTAGACTGCGTCGCCTGGCTCCAGCGTGCACTGATGCTCGCCGTGACGGAGGTCCAGCTCGCCCTCGAGCACATACAGGAATTCGAAGCCGGGGTGCATGTGCGCGCGCGGCTCGTGATCCTTTTCGAGCGGGATGAACTGGGCGAAGTAGGGGTCCATGTGCCGGTCGGGCACCATGTAACCAAGGCTCTCAAAGAAGTAGGTAGGCTCGTCGACGCCGGTCTGCGGCAGGCGCACACGCTCCTTGCGCCGATGAACGCGAAACATGGCCTGCGGCTCGCTTTCGAAGAAGTAAGAGAGGTCCTTGGAGAAGACCATGGCGATTCGCGCGAGGTTACGAAGGGTGGGCACAACGCGGCCGGTCTCAAGCTGAGAAAGGAAGCTGGCAGAGAGGCCGGTGTGCCTGCCCAGTTCGACGAGGCCCATGGATTTCTTGAGCCGGAGGCGCTTGATGCGTTCGCCGATGTGTTTTTCAGCAATGAATCTTTCGGTGGTTTCGGTGTCGACTTGCGACTTCTGCGTTTCTTCGCTGCGAACTGTTGCCAGCTCCATCATCAGCCACCCTCCCCAGGGTGAATGC
Source organism: uncultured Acidobacteriaceae bacterium (assembly GCA_963704415.1). Taxonomy (GTDB): domain Bacteria; phylum Acidobacteriota; class Terriglobia; order Terriglobales; family Acidobacteriaceae; genus Telmatobacter. Next base: position 158,480 of record OY969908.1, read on the forward strand.
CTTCCCGATTGTTGCCCGATCAAAACACATTCTCATGATACCAAACACGTAATCGCCGGGCAAACCGCGCTCAATTCGTTGAAAGCGCGGAGAATCGATCCTATGTATGTGGAGATGATCAAAACGATGGATGGGGTTGTCGGGCAACCCGGCAAGATCGTCTTAAGTGGCGCTTCGGGGATGGTTGGGACTGCGTTGCGGCGCAGGCTCGCCGCGCGTGGAGCATCGGTGGTCCAGCTGGTGCGGGGCGCGCCCGGCGGGGAGAACCAGGTTGCCTGGGACCCGTCGGCGCCGGTAATCGCGAACCCTTCAGCGCTGGCCGGAAGCACAGCAGCGGTTCACCTCTCAGGCGCGAGTGTGGCTGGGCACCGATGGACGGCGAAGTACCGGAAGGAGCTGACGGCGAGTCGCGTGGGTTCGACGCGCGCGTTGGCACAAACTCTGGCCTCTTTGCGCGAGAGGCCGCAGACGCTGGTTGTGGCTTCGGCCGTGGGCATCTATGGCAATCGCGGCGAGGAGGTACTTGACGAGGATTCGGCGCCGGGTGAAGGCTTTCTGGCGGAAGTGTGCCGCGCGTGGGAGGAAGCGGCGAGGCCGGCTTTGGATGCGGGGATTCGCGTGGTGCATACGCGGTTTGGGGTCGTGCTGGGTCGCGGGCTTCGTGCGCATGAACAGGGGGCGCTCGAAAAGATGCTGCCGGTGTTTCGTCTGGGTCTTGGCGGCAGGCTCGGGTCGGGTCGGCAATGGATGAGCTGGGTCAGCCTGGAGGATGCGGTCGCGGCGATCCTGTTTGCTTTGGAAGCGCGGTCGCTAGCCGGTCCCGTGAATGTGGTCGCGCCGAACGCGGTCACGAATGCGGAGTTCACGCAGGCGCTGGCGCGGCGGGTGCATCGGCCTGCGGTGCTTCCGGTGCCTGCGTTTGCACTGCGGCTTGCTTTGGGGCCCATGGCGGACGAGGCGTTGCTGGCGAGTGCGCGGGTGGCGCCGGCGAAACTGATGGCGGCCGGTTTCGAGTTTGTGCACGCGACGGTGGATGAGGCATTGGCTGCGGCGCTTGGTTGAATGACCCGCGCGTTCTAGAGAATTCTTCGCAGATTCGTGCTTGATCAGGCTGCGCACAAGGGCGGGTTGGGTTCGTTGCTTTCCCAGGTCTCAAAATCGAGACCCGGGGCACCCATGTTCGTGTGCTAATGCTGCAAAGGAGGATTATCGGCGACCTTGAATCACGCGAGGGCTGGCGCCGCTACTTTTTTTTTGATTGCGGCGTGCCGCGATGGCATGCATCTCCTTGCCCATGCTCGATTGATTGATGGCCAATTGCAAGATGAGATTGATCAAGTTGCTTGTGCCCCAATAGAGCGCGAGTCCCGAAGCGTAGTTGAACAGGATAAAGCCCATGAAAACGGGCATGATGAAGGCCATCATGCGCCGCTGTGCGGGATCCATCCCGGGCGACGGGGTGATGTATTGGGTGAGGAACATGGTGATGATGATCAGGATCGGCAGGATGTGGAGCGGATCGGGCGTGGAAAGATCCTTGAGCCAGAACCAATGCGCCTGGCGCAGTTCCACCGTGTACTGCAGCACGCGGAAGTAGGCGAAGAACAGCGGGATCTGCGGCAGCATCGGAAGACAGCCGCCGTACATGTTCACGCCCTCGGTCTTGTAGAGCTGCATCATCTCGGTGTTCATCTCGGCCTTTTTGGGGTCGTTGATCTTGAGATGGGCATAGCGCTTTTTGAGAGCGTCCACCTTGGGCTGAATGCGCATCATCTTCAGCGAGGAGCGCATCGCCATGAAGCGGAAAGGCAGCATGATAATCGTGAACGTCGCTGTGAAGAGGATGATGGCCCAGCCCCAACTGTCGCGGCTCGCGCCGAGCAGATCATGCAGCCAGCGCAGCGCAAAGTAGAGCGGCTTGGCGATGATGCCCCACATGCCGTACTGGATCAATGGCTCAAGCGTGGGACCGTTCTGCTTCCCGTCAGGACCCATGGCATGGATGCTTTTCAAGACATCGGTCTGTTTGGGGCCGGCGAAGACACGCACGTGGGTCTTCCCGCTGGTGTCCCCCACGGCGATACCCAGCACGGCATGCGGCTTTTTCTGGCTGCCGGGATTGGAAAGGTCGCTAGGCACGTCCACGCTATTGCTCTGCGTGACCAATGTGGCGCGCTCGGGAGAATCCGGCAAAAACGCCGCTGCGAAATAGAGGTCGGCGACTGCCGCATAATCATAGGGCTGCTCGGATGTGGCGTTGCCGCTGACCTTTGCCGCGGCCGTTGTGTCCTCCTTGCCCCCGATGGATGTGACGAGCTGAGACTGGGTTGGAATCGTGCTGCGCGTGGTAGATGAAGGAAGGAACTCCTCCATGTCGCCCAGCCCAGCAGGCCAGTCGATGAGTGCGCGCACAGGAACTCCATTGCGGCGCACTTCGGCTTCGGCATCGATCACGTAAGTCGAATCAAAGTGAAAGGTCTTTACGACATCGAGCCCGCCCTGCGCGTAGTGGAAGGTGAGTGTATTGGGCGCGAGCAAGTGGCCGGTAGCCGAGGGCTGATACAGCGACTGATTCAGCTGCGATGTCAGCGACGAGTCATAGGTATAGAGCGAGAGCGGGTAGCCGAAGCGCTCGGCAAGCTGCGGCTGGACGAGGTCGAGGGGCTTGCCGCTGGTATCGAAGTATTTCTTCAGGATCCAATGCTTGACCTGGCCGCCCTGGTTCGTGAAAACGATGCGATAGAGCTCGTTTTCGACCGTGGTCTCGGTTTCGGCTGCCGCTGCAATTGCGGGTGTGTTTGCCGACCCAGATGCCGGTGCAGCCACTGCGGGCGCCGCGCTCGATGCGGGCTGGCTTGCGGCCTGCTGCGCTGATTGCTGCTGCGTCTGCTGGTTTGACGGGGTGGAATCCTGCTTGGGCTTGAAATACTGAAACGCAAGAAAAAGAATGACCGCCAAGAAAGCGAACGTGGTCAGGCTGCGAAAATCACCACCGCTGCCACTGCCACCACCGCCGCCTGGTCCTTGCGAGTCTAGATTGGGATTACGAATTTCGGGCAAAGGGAACTTCCTGTCGTTGGAGAGAAGGCGCGAGCGAAAGCGCCTCTCTGTCTATGGTAACGGTTCGTGCGGAAATGGGGTGGCCGCGGGCGGTACTGGATCGAGTCCCCCGTGGCTGAACGGATGGCAGCGGAGCAGGCGCCACGCGGCGAGGCCTACGCCACGCAAGGGTCCGTGGTTGGCAATCGCGACGGCTGCGTACTCGGAACATGTGGGCAGAAACCGGCATCCACCCGGACTCAGCGTGTGCAGAGCCGGCGAAAGCCAGCGGCGGTAGAACGCAAGGATGGCCAGCAGAATGCGCGTCATACAATCGGCCTCGGCGGAGCCGGCTGCGCCATGCGCGCAGCTTCTGCCTTTGCCTGTCCAAGGATACGCACGATCTCGTCCTCAAGTTTCGAGAATCCGGCGGTCAGCACCGACCGGCGCGGGTGGAGGATGAGGTCGAAACCGGCTGGGAGCAATTCGACGTGGCGGCGGAGGATCTCGCGCATACGCCGCTTGATGCGATTGCGCTCGTGGGCCTTACCGAGCACCTTGCCGGCAGTGAGCCCGACGCGTGGTCCTTGAACTGGTCGAATGGGTCCTGTGAGCGGTTCAGGTTGTGGCGCGAGAAACCAGCTCATGGATGCAGATTGCCGCTTGCGGCCGGCAGCATAGGCTCGCTGATAGTCGGCATGCTTGCGCAAACGGACGCCGGAAAGCGAGCGACGCGCGGGCTCAGGCGCCGCCTGGTTGGAATTTACTTTGTGCGGGATGCTCATGGCATTACCGGAGAAACTCTGCGCCGTTCTGCTTGACCAACAGCCAACGGCAAAGGAACTCCGGCAGACCGGCGGGACACAGCTTAATCGCGAAATCCGGCGCTCACCGAGACACGTTTGCGTCCGGCCGCGCGACGGCGGCTGAGCACTGCTGCGCCGCTCTTGGTCTTCATGCGCGAGCGAAAGCCGTGCTTCTTTACGCGGCTGCGGCGGTTGGGTTGAAAAGTGCGCTTGGGCATGGAAAGGCGCTCCTGCTTCTTCTAAAGAATCTGAGCCTTATCGGCAAGTACCTAGTGTATCGCAGGTTGATTCAAGAATCCAGTCACGAGCCTCCGGGACGCCGATGGCCGAAAAGATTTCGCAAAGCAAACGATCTCGAAAAACCGTCATCAAAAAAAGCTACCGATGATCGAATTCGGCGCACGAATTCGCACGCGCACCGCAACATTTTTTAGAGCTTTCACCATCGATGGTGCAACCTGAAAGAGATTCGGCGAAGTATTGTGAATGAGGGATTGCAATGACCTCTGAATGTGCTACTATCGGGTCCGTTCAGAAAAGATTTCAAGCGTCCCACGGAACGAGAATCATCCGGAGTCCCGAATTGCAGGTCAGGGACTAAACACGGCACCAGGCAAGTTTTGAGCAGCAACTCGACGGTGAGCGAAGGCTTCATCGGCGCGTGAGCTTTGCCTAAACCGGGCGGATGAACCGTTGCGGCCAGATAGGCGACGCAAGCAAGGATTCAGTCGATGGTATTTGCTATTTCGCCGGCTTCGGCACTTAATCCATGGCTTCAGATTCTCGGGGCCCTCGAGAAGAAAGTCATCCGCCAGTCGTATGAGACGTGGCTCAAGCCCACACGTTACAGTCATGCAGCCGGCCGCACACTCTACGTGCGTGTCCCATCGGCCGAGTTTCAACACATCGGCGACAAGTATGGCGACCTGATTCAAGAAGCGATCGATCTGCAGTCGCTCGAGTTTGACGATGTTGTCTTCGTGACTGCGAGCGAAGATCCTTCTGTTCCGCCGCAACGGAAGGATGGCGGATTTGGTCCGCTCTCAGCCCACGCACCCACCGCTCCGCCGCCGGCGCCGAATCATCGCGCGCCGGAGCAGGCTCGCTTCGATTGGTCGACCGCCGCGCAGCTGAACTCACGCTACACCTTCGACAACTTCGTCATTGGCAATGGCAACCAGTTTGCGCGTGCAGCGGCGCTCGCAGTGGCTGAGCGCCCGTCGCGTGCCTACAACCCGCTGTTCCTGTATGGCGGCGTCGGCATGGGCAAGACGCATTTGATGCACGCCATTGGACACGAAGTGAAGCGCCGCCAGCCGGTGGCGAATATCTGCTATGTTTCGGCAGAGAAATTCACCAATGAAATGATCACGTCGCTCCGCAACGATCGGATGACCAGCTTCCGCGATCGTTTCCGCACCGTTGACGTGCTGTTGATCGACGACATTCAATTCATCGCACAGAAGGAACGCACGCAGGAGGAATTCTTCCATACCTTCAACGCGCTGCATGAAAGCATGCGCCAGATCGTGATCGCTTCGGATCGCCCGCCGAAGGAACTCGCGGAGATTGAAGACCGTTTGCGCTCGCGGTTTGAATGGGGATTGATCGCGGACATTCAGCCGCCCGATCTCGAGACCAAGGTGGCTATCCTGCAAAAGAAGGCGGAGTCCGAGCAGGTGGTGTTGCCGACCGATGTTGCGTTGTTCATCGCATCGAATGTGCGCACCAACGTTCGCGAACTTGAGGGCGCGCTGGTGCGGCTCATCGCGTGGTGCCAGCTGAATCGCATGGAGATCACCCTGGCGGCGACGCAGCAATGCCTCAAGCAGTTCATCGACATGCAGGTTCGCAAGATCACGATTGAGGCGATTCAGCGCGCCGTGGCTGAGCAGTTTGGCATGAAGGTGAGCGACCTGAAGCAGAAGAACAACTCGCGCAATGTGGTTGTGCCGCGGCAGATCGCAATGTACCTGGCCAAGCAGATGACGGAGGCAAGCCTGCCGGAGATCGGCCGGCAATTCGGCAACAAGCACCACACCACGGTGATGCACTCGATCGGGAAGATCGACGAGCATCGGCGCACCGACAAGGACCTGCACCGGACGCTGAACAAGCTGCAGGAACAGTTGAACGGATAAGCAGAATTTCAGGAAAAGTATAGAGGGCGCTTTCTCGATCGAGAAAGCGCCCTCTTCCTTTTATAAGATAGGCACTACTTTATAAATTGCGCATTCTGCATCGCCATCTTCACGCGAAATCCCGACAGCGCAGTGCCTCCAGCGATCGCGAAGATCTGTGCCGCCTTGTGATAACGGGTATGTTCAAACCAGCGAGGCACCGCGACAGACGAATAAGAGAAACCAAGTTCCCACGCCGTCATGGAGCCAAGCACGCCAACCCGATTGTTGCTTCCAAAGAGTGTGTTCAACGGGTCACCCTCGTGACCCTGGCTCATGCCAAGCTGGGTCGTCGTGGCGTCCGCCAAAAAGCCAAGGCGCTCGCCAGCCAGAACGAATTCTTCGGTTCGACCGAGCTTCGAGCGATCTTCCTCGGTGGGAGTAAATTTGGGACTCAAGCTGTAGGCGGGCCAGGTGAAGATGCGGAGCGCCTTGTCCGTCTTGTTGGAACGAGTTGCCTGCGGCTTGGGAGCCGATAGCTCAATGAAGGACGCTTCCTCGGCACGCGCTTGAGCGATCCCCAGAAGCGCGCTCAGCACTAGAACAACAGCTCGTGATTTAGCCCGATTGCTCAAGACGGTCCCCCGAGGCTTTAAGGGCTTTAGTGTCTCGTAACGGGCTGCGCGCAGCCATACTACTTTGGCGGACCGATCAGACCCACGAAAGTGCTCGCTCAGGCCCCGTTGGTAAGGCACTATGGTCATACTCCAATGGGGGATATCGGCAGAAGAGTGCGGATCAGGAGAGCGAACAGGCCATAAAGCAGGCTCGAGGCGCGGCGGAAAATCGAGTCCCGTTACTTTGGTCGGGTCATGAGGTCCACAAAAGTTCGCTGAAATCGGGGCAGATCGAGATCCACCTCCGCGTGGACGAGGCGCACACCGGTGGCGGGCTTCAGCTTCTCGGTCCACGTGAGCGTGTCACCATAGCTTGGCCCGTGGCTCAGATCGATATCCATGTAAAGCCGCTGCTCTTTGGTGATAAGTGTGGGATCGAGCCACGCGCAGGCAGTCAGTTCGTCCCACATGTAATAGCGGTCCTGGCTCCAGGCAGCAATGTAGCGCGCCGCAGGCGACTGCGACTTTGAGATCTCATCAAGCATCTTTTGCGTGAACGGCGTTTTGATGGAAACATCGACAGTAGTCACGTCGATACGCGGCCAGTCAGCGCGCAACACGATGTGGGCGGCTTCAGGGTCGAACCAGAAATTGAATTCGTGGCGCGGATCCGTTGCAAATTCAGGATCGTCGGTCTGCGGATTGAGACTTCCGCCCATCAGCACAATGCCTTGTGTGAGCGCAGCGAATTCGGGATCGACGGAGATGGCCAACGCAATATTGGTCATCGGTCCCGCAGCAAAGATCGTGACCTGATGTGGATGCGCGTGCACTTGGCGAATAAGAAAGTGAATCGCGTCTTCATCGATGGGCTTGAGAGCTGGCCGGCCTTCGGGTAAAGACGGAATGTCGTACGGCCCATGAGCATCGAGTTTGTCCGGCGTAACCGGAGTGACCCCTTGCGCGGTCTCGACCAGCGTCGTCGGCCCCTGTCCCCACGCGCCTAGCCATGTGACCTTGCCGTCGATCGCCGTCCTGAGCTGCGTCTCTCTTTGCGTGCGGACCAGCGGAAAGACAGCGCCTTTGGCCAGCGGTACGTTGGCGTGGCCGGTGAGTTCGAGCATGCGGAGAGTGTGCTGCGTTTCTTCGTCGCGCCACGCATTGCCCGTCACCATGGTGATGCCCAGGACTTCGACCTGCGGCGACTGGAGCAGCACCAGCATGGCCATCTGGTTCGATCCGCCGGGACCGGAGCCATCCTCATCGACGAGGACGAGACGCTTTTGCGCGCAGCAGAGTGGCGCGGCAAGGAAAAAGATGAGCAAACGCTTGAAGATTCTCATTGCGGGTATTGTGGCATACCGCGGCGCATGAATTAAGCAGCTAACGCCGCGGCCGTCGCTCAAACCCTCGCGGCTTGACCGGCGCCGCAACCGGCAGACTTGTTTTGCCCGCGGGATAGACGGCGAGAAAACGATCCTGCCCTTCGCCGGAGCTGGCCGTTTCCACGCCTTCCATGCTGCGGAAGGCGAGGTGCAGCAGGCGGCGTTCGCGGCTGTTCATCGGGGGGAAGGCATAAGGGATTCCGGATTTGCGAACCTTTTCCGCAGCGGTCTCGGCAGCCATGCGCAGTTCCTGCGCGCGCAGAGCCTTGAAGTTGCCGGCATCGAAACTCACCAGGTCATGCTCCCGCTGATCGAGTCGAAGCATCTGCGCGGCGATCGTCTCAAGCGCTCGCAGCAACTCACCGTTGTGCTGGGTGACGAGCGGTACATCGGGGCCGCCCAGTTCGACATAAATCTGGCGCGCCTCAAGGCCTTCAGGATCGCGTGCGCCGTCGCCCGCGGTGATGCGGTACTTGAGACGCAGGCCGCCCAGCTTGTTGAGATGGGCGAGGAACCCGGCTAGTTTTTGCGCAGCTTCTTGCAGATCGGCAATCGGCATAACGATCTAGTATCGCAGAGTCAACCGGGTGTGTGGAAAAGCGGGTCGAGCATTCTTTCAGAGGTGTCGTCGCCATGATTCGAGCCGGCGTTTGCAGGATCGTAAATCACGATTTTCCGACGGCGGATGGCAGAATGGACCTATGCCGCCAACGGGACCCATTGTGCTGGATGCTGCTCAAGCGCGCGTATTGGGAGCGCTTATTGAGAAAGAAGTAACGACTCCGGATTATTATCCGCTCTCGCTTAACGCCCTTATGAATGCTTGCAATCAGCGTTCGAATCGCGAGCCGGTCATGAATCTGAATGAGGATGAAGTGCGCGACGCGCTCATTGGCTTGCAGGACCAACGACTGGCCGGTCCTGCACAGGGAGCCGATAGCCGCGTGTCAAAGTACGAACACAGACTTGGCGAAGCCTTCAACTTCAGCCGCGCCGAAACGGCCCTGTTGTGTGTATTGCTGCTGCGGGGGCCGCAGACGCCGGGCGAGTTGCGCGGCCGCACTGAGCGCATGCACAAATTTGAGGAGATCGGCGACGTGCTCGGCGGACTCCAGAAGCTGATGGAGCGCGAACCGCCGCTGGCGGCCGTGTTGGCGCGGCAACCCGGCACCAAGGAATCGCGCTATGCGCATCTGTTGTCGGGCGAAGGATCGATTCCGACGGCGACGGCAAGTGCGGCAATAGCTGCATCAACACCGTCTGAGGATGCAGACCGCATTACTCAATTGGAATCCGACGTTGCCGAATTGAGGAAGGAAGTCGATGCGCTCCGTGTGAAAATCGAGGACCTGTTCGGAGATTAGCGGATTTTACGGAATACGTCAGACCTTAGATCAGTTCGTACCCGGCAAACCAATAACCGATTTCAAAAGCGGCCGTGTCTTCGGCGTCAGAACCGTGAATCGCGTTCTCCTGCAGGGAGCCTGCGAATTTCTTGCGGATCGTTCCCTCGTCGGCATTGGCAGGATTGGTCGCGCCCATCAACTTGCGCAGGTCCGCAATGGCGTTGTCTTTCTCGAGAACCATGAGAATGAGCGGCCCGGAGGACATGAATGCGCACAGATCGTTGAAGAATGGACGCTGGGCGTGCACATAGTAGAACCCCTTCGCCTGCGCCGCGGAGATGGATGCCTTCTTGATTGCGACAATCTTGAAACCGGCCTTTTCAATCTCGGCCAGGATCGCTCCCGTGAAGCCTTTGCTGACCGCATCGGGCTTGATGATGCTGAACGTGCGTTGCGCCACTCGATTTGCTCCTCAATGGGCTTTAGGCCTATCCATGATTGTAATGGCCGGTCGAGCCGGCAAAGGTCGGCGGCGGAAATCTGATAGAGTTTCGGCATGTTTCGCATCCGGCGTTCCTCCTATCGTTTGCGTGGGTGTCTTGGCCGTTTTGGCTGTCTAGCTTTCGTGGCCGCAATTCCTTCAGTCGGCGGTTTTTGCCAGGCCGCGCCTTCCGAAGCGCCCGGGGCATCCGAACTTCGCGTCTTCGATCCGTCCTTGATCGACAAAAGTGTGGACCCGTGCGACAACTTCTATCGCTACAGTTGCAATGGCTGGTTCAAGCGCAATCCTCTTCCTCCCGACCAGACTTCGTACGGCCGCTTTACCGAGTTGTATGAATTGAACCGGCTGCATTTGAAACAGATTCTCGAACAGGCAGCAGTTCCTGCGCCCTCGCGGACACCGAACGAGCAGAAGATTGGCGACGAATACGCGAGCTGCATGGATACGGCCGCGATCGACAAGGCAGGCATTGCACCGTTGCAACCGGAGCTCGACCGGATTGCTGCACTGAAATCGCTGACGGACTTGCCACCCCTGGTGGGGCATCTACAGACGATCGGCGTGAATGCTTTCTTTGGCATGGGCTCCAATCAGGATTTTGCCGATTCTAATTCGGTGATCAGCTTTTATGGAGCGGGCGGCCTTGGCCTACCCGAGCGAGACTACTACACGCGCACCGACGCCAAATCCGTGGAGCAGCGCAAAGAATACGTCGCGCACGTCAGCAAAATTTTTGCGCTGGCAGGCGAACCCGAAGCGCAGGCCAATAAGGATGCCAGCACCGTCCTTGCGATCGAAACGCGATTGGCCAAAGCATCACTCACGATAACCGAACAGCGCGACCCCCAAAATCTGAATCACCCAACCGATCTCGATGCGTTCAGCAAACAGCTGACGCATTTCTCGCTGCACGAATACATGGATGCCACGCACGCGCCCGCATCCGGCAAGATGGACGATATGGAGCCGAAATTCTTTGCAGAGTTCAATGCCGTGCTCGGCGATACGCCTCTTGACCAGATCAAGACATACCTGCGTTGGCACCTGTTGCACGCTTATGCAGGCACAAGCATGCCGACAGCATTCGATGAGGAAACGTGGCATTTCTACTCGCACACTCTCAATGGCGCCGAAAAGCAGCAGGAGCGCTGGAAGCGCTGCACAAGCCGCGTCGATAGCGAAATGGGCGAAGCACTGGGCCAGGTTTATGTCGCAAAGTATTTCCCGCCTGACGCAAAGCAGCATGCGCTGGAGATGACGCTCGCTATTGAACAGGCGATGGACAAAGACATCGACAGCCTTGACTGGATGAGCGCGGACACCAAGGTGAAGGCCAAGGAAAAGCTCCACACTGTGATGAACAAAATTGGATATCCCGACAAGTGGCGCGACTACTCCAAGCTTGAAATCGTTCGCGGCGATGTACTGGGCAACGAAGAGCGGGTGTCGCAATTCGAATTTGCACGCGACCTGGCCAAGATCGGCAAGCCGGTGGATAAGAGCGAATGGCAGATGTCGCCGCCCACGGTGAATGCTTACTACGATCCGCAACAGAACAACGTGAATTTCCCTGCCGGGTATTTTCAGCCGCCGTTTTTTAGCGACAAGGAAGACGACGCCGCGAACTACGGGGATATGGGCTCAACCATCGGGCACGAGCTCACCCATGGATTCGACGATCAAGGGCGGCAGTTCGACAAGGATGGAAACCTGAAGGATTGGTGGACGAAAGAAGACGAGCAGAAATTCAATGACCGCGCGGATTGTGAGGTCAAGCAATACGACGCAATTGAAGCTGTACCCGGCGTCCATCTGAACGGCAAGCTCACCCTGGGAGAAAACCTCGCAGACCTGGGCGGTCTATGGCTGGCGTGGCTAGCATGGCTCGAAAAGGCGCAAACCTCTCACCTGGACATGAACGCGAAAACAGATGGCTATACACCGGACCAGCGCTTCTGGGTTGCATACGCCCAGCAGTGGTGCACGCAGACACGGCCGGAGCAACTGCGCACCCAGGCGCAGACCGATCCCCACGCACCCGATGAGTACCGCACGAATACAGTGCTGACGGATCTGCCCGAGTTTGCCAAAAGCTTCAGTTGCAAAAAGACGGATAAGATGGTGGACCCGAAGCCGTGCCGGGTTTGGTAGGACGCCTGCGCTAATGACTTCGCGAACTACAACAGCTCCGAAGCTTGCTCCCACAATTGCTGCGCCAGCCATTCTCGAATGGGAAAGCGCTTGAGTCCGCATCGCGCCCGTCTACGCCTTGCCGATTACCTTAGCGAGCGTCGCTCCAATTTCGGCGGGCGAGACCACAACGTGAATACCGGCTGCCGTCATGGCTTTCATCTTGTCGGCGGCAGTGCCCTGGCCTCCACTGATGATCGCGCCGGCGTGACCCATGCGGCGCCCTGGAGGTGCAGTCTGTCCAGCGATGAAGCCGACGACTGGCTTCTTGACGTGTTCCTTGACGAATGCGGCCGCAGCCTCCTCGTTGGTGCCGCCGATCTCGCCGATCATGATGATGGCTTCGGTATTGGGATCGTCATTAAGGAGGCGCAGCGCATCAATGTGCGTTGTGCCGATGATGGGGTCGCCGCCGATGCCGATGGCAGTCGATTGGCCGATGCCGCGCTGCGTGAGTTGATGCACGGCCTCATAAGTCAGCGTGCCCGAGCGAGACACGATGCCGACGGAGCCTTCTTTGTGAATGCGTCCGGGCATGATGCCGATCTTGGCTTTGCCGGGGGAAATCACACCGGGGCAGTTCGGACCAATGAGGCGGGATTTTGAAGTCTTGAGCTTGGCCCAGACCTTCACCATGTCGAGCGTGGGAATGCCCTCCGTGATGCAGACGATGAGAGGAATCCCCGCGTCCTCTGCTTCCAGAATCGCATCGGCGGCAAACGGCGGTGGCACAAAGATCATGGTGGCGTTGGCGCCGGTCTTTGCGACGGCGTCAGTCACGGTGTTGAATACCGGCCAGCCCTCGTGCGTGGTCCCGCCCTTGCCGGGTGTCACGCCCCCAACCACTTTGGTGCCGTATTCCGCGCATCCCTTTGCGTGGAAAGTTCCCTCTTTGCCGGTGAGGCCCTGCACGATAAGACGAGTGTCGTTGCCGACTAAGACTGCCATGTTATGCCACCGCGCCTTTCGCTGCTTTCACGACTAACTCCGCCGCATCCTTCATGGTTGCGCCCACCTGGAAATTCAAGCCTGAATCTTTGAGGATTTTGCGACCCTCTTCAACATTGGTTCCTTCGAGCCGCAAGACGATGGGTACAGTGACGTTCAGCTTGCGCGCCGCGGCTACAACGCCTGTCGCCAGCCGATCGACGCGCAAAATGCCGCCAAAAATATTGATGAAGATGGCTTTCACGTTTTCGTCGGAGAGAAGAATTTCGAAGGCGTGTTCGATCTGCTCCTGTGTCGCGCCACCACCGACATCGAGGAAATTCGCCGGGCTGCCACCGGCGTATTGAATGATGTCCATGGTCGCCATGGCTAGGCCCGCTCCGTTCACCATGCAGGCGATGGAGCCATCGAGCTTGATGTAATTCAGCGCATATTTGCTGGCTTCGACTTCGAGCGGATCCTCTTCGGCAACGTCCCGCAGAGCCTTGATGTCCGCATGCCGGAAGAGCGCATTGTCATCGAAGTTGATCTTCGCGTCGAGCGCGAAAAGCTTGTCGTCCTTGGTGGTGATGAAGGGGTTGATCTCAAGCAACGACGCATCGGTATCAACGAAGGCTTTGTAAAGGCTCTGAAAGAAACCGACGGCCTGGTTGATCTGTGTGGCCTTCAGTCCAAGCGCGAAAGCGAGCTTGCGCGCCTGCCACGCGCCGAATCCGACGGCCGGGTCGATGCTCTCTTTGTAAATTGCGTCGGGCGTTTTTGCGGCAACTTCTTCAATCTCCATGCCGCCCGCCTGCGACGCCATGAAGACCAACTTGCCGGTGGCGCGGTCGAGTACGATGCCGAGGTAAAGCTCGCGATCAATGGCTGCCGTCTCTTCAATCAACAGCCGCTGCACTTTTTGCCCCTGCGGACCAGTCTGATGCGTCACCAATTGCATCCCCAGGATGTTCTTGACGTGCAGTTCGGCATCTTCGCGCGTCCTGGCCACCTTGACGCCACCGCCCTTGCCGCGGCCACCGGCATGAATCTGCGCCTTCACCACCACCCCGCTTGCGCCATCGGCAAGGAGTTTGCGGGCCACGGCTGCCGCTTCTTCCGGCGTGTTGGCCACTTCGCCCTTGGGCACGGGAACGCCGTACTTGGCCAGGATTTCTTTCGCCTGATACTCGTGAATTTTCATCTTGGGTTGATCCGACCCGTCCGCTGAGGTTGGAGTCGCTCGATCCCGGCGCGATTGCGCCAGACCACGCGGAAGGAACAGCGGTACTCAAATAATAACCGCCGAGGGCTCCTTTATCCCTTGTATGGGGATTGCTCACGCGGCAATTACCATAATGAGAGATGAGCGTTTTGAAGGATCATTTGAAGCTGCTGGCCGAGGACGGCGCTGCGCTGACGCGCGAGCAGGCATCCGCCGTGCTTGATGAGATCCTCTCGGGCGAGATATCCGAGGTGGAAACAGCGGCTTTGCTGGCTGTGCTTGCCACGCGCGGCGAGCAGGCGCCGGAATTGGCAGGATTCGTTGACGCCATGCGCGCACGGGCCATCACCGTTCCGCTCACGGATGAAGAGCGCGCCGAGTTAGTGGATACGTGCGGCACCGGCGGTGGAGGTCCGCTGACCTTCAACATTTCTACGGGAGCAGCGCTGGTGGCGGCTGCTGCGGGAGCTAAAGTTGCCAAGCATGGCAACCGTGCGATGACTTCGCGGGCAGGCTCTGCCGATGTGCTTGAGGCGCTGGGTGTGCCCATCGCTCTCGGGCCCGAGATGGCTGCCGAGTGCCTGCGCGAGACAAGGTTTATGTTTCTGTTTGCGCCGCTCTACCATCCAGCGATGAAGGCTGTTGGACCGGTGAGACGCGCATTGGGCTTCCGGACAATCTTTAATCTTTGCGGGCCGTTGACTAACCCGGCAGGAGCCCGATCGCAGGTGATCGGCGTGCTCGCGCCAAGCCGCGTGCTGCTGGTGGGCCGCACGCTTGCAGCGCTCGGAGCCAAACGCGCTTTCGTTGTGCATGGTACCGATGGCATCGATGAGCTGACTACGACGGGCGAGTCGGTGGTTGCGCGCATTGAAGAATCGCCGACTGGCGGCGCACCGGAGTTGAAGGGTGCACGCGTGACGCCGGAGATGGCTGGGCTGCCACGCGCCACGCTGGATCAATTTGTGGGCGGCGACATCGCCACCAATGCGTCTCTGCTGTATGACGTTTTCACAGGGATCTCCGGCGCACGGCGGGACATTGTGCTGCTGAATGCAGCGGCTGCGCTGGTGGCTGCGGGATTGGCGGGCGATCTAAAAGAGGGTGTCGCCCAAGGAGCTGAGGCGATTGACTCGGGACAGGCCGCGGCGACGCTGGCGAAGTTGCGGCACTTCGGCGAGAAGTACGCCAAGACGATCAACTAAGGCGATTTCGTCACCCTGGGCGGACACGATCGGCGAAAGGGCTACAGCAACCGCGAATCGCCAATCATGAATCGCGACAGGGCCCACGATGCAAACGATACGCCTAAGGCGATCGCCACCCAGCCAATTCCCTCAACCGGTCGCAACATCGAAGCCGGAAGATGCAAGGGCGGAGACTGCGCGCTGCGCATTGCAGAGACAGCTTGACGCGTCAGTTCCACCGCTCCCCAACCGAACACACCGGCGGCCAGCACGATTCCGGGGATCGCGCGCTTCCACGGAAACGGGATCGGCGGGACCGCGGCTGCTTCCTCGCGAATGCGATCCATGACCGAGGCCGCGAATCCAGAGGACGGGAGCAGCTGTTCTTCTGTTGCCAGAATTCGATCGAGCACTTCATCTTTCATCTCAAGCCTCCTTTCCGGTAGTTGAAGCGGAGATTTCCATCGCCGCGTGTTCGTCTGCGAGATGCGGAAATCTTCGTCGAAGCAATTCCCGCGCTCTCGACAGTCGCGCCTTCACCGTTCCCACAGGCAAGCCCATAGTTTGCGCGGCGGCCGCGACATCCATCTCATGAAAATAGAACAGGAGCACCGGTTCGCGATAGCGCAAGGGCAACGCCAGTACGGCTCGCCGAACGACTTCATGCCGCGACTTTTGCTGAAGCTCGTGGTCTTGGGATGCAGGTCGCGCGGGCTCAACAATGTCTTCGATAGGGATGTTGACGGCCGGGACTCGCTTGAGGTCGCTCCGAAAGACATTTGCGGCCAAGGCAAACAGCCATGTGGAAAAGCTCGATTCTCTGCGCCAATGGGCGAGACCGCGCCATGCGCGAAGGAACGCTTCCTGCGCCAGTTCCTCGGCGCGCGCACGATCGCGGCAATAACGCCATGCCATATTCACAAGCGGTCCCTGCCAGCGCCGGACAATGCCCTCAAACGCCGCTGCATCGCCCCCCAGAACACGCTCCACAGACGCAAGATCGGGGTCGGCGAGATTTTCGGTCGCATTCTTGGCTGTCGTGCTCACGCCGGCGCTCTCCGTGCTGTGGGACCGGGATCCCGCGAGGCAGGTTGCATTTTATTCGTTCTCACGACCGGAGGCGGTGACCTCGGGGTGCCGAACACTGCAAAAAAATCGCGCTTCGTTTTACCATAGAAGAGCTATGCCGTTCCCAATTCGAATATGCGCCGTTTGTGGAGAGGAGTTCGAACTGAAGCCCGATAAACCAGGCTTCGCCAACCGCTGTCCGTCGTGCAGCGAGCCGGAAGAGGCCGACGCTTCCAACACCGACCTGAGCAGCGGCAACGCTGAGCTGGATGCAGCGCGGCGTGCCGCCATGCGCAACATGCTCTACCGGAAAGAGAGCTGATCGGCGCTGATTTTCACCGGTCACCCCCGTTCGCCTGAGAAATTGCAACCGGCTCACGGCTGCCCTTGTCCTACCAATCGCAAAGGAACAAATGCAGTACCCGCGGAAGGTAGGAGGACGGTATGACGCATCTTGCGATTTCAATGTTTGGCGACCCCGAGATGAACAACTTCGGTATGTGGCTGTTTCTCTCGGTGGGCGCGGTGGCGCTGTTTGTCGTGTTCATTCCGCTGGTGACCTGGCTTGACAGCCGCCGTAAGGAACGCGAGGCATACTACAAGTCAGAGAATATTCGGCGCTTGGCGGAAGCGCCGGGCGACGCGGCCAAGACGGCCCTTGAACTTCTGCGCGAAGAAGATCGACTGAAGCGGCTCAAAATGATCGAAGGGTTGAAGGTTGGTGGCTTGATCACCCTCGGCGTGGGAGTGGCGCTGATTATTTTCCTACGGTCGCTGCTGGGGGGCGGACCTGGATCGCCTTACTTGTGTGGACTGATTCCCGGCATGGTCGGTGTCGGCATGCTGGTCTATGCGTTCTTCATGGCGGGGCCTGTAGATGGTGCGCACTGAATCCGGCGGCTGATTCGTCGGATCTTCGAGTTAGTTCTTTGAACGGGCTTTGTGTTGTGCAATGCGCGCGACACTGGGACTGGGAGCGACAATGGCGAATCACATCCAGCGGCAACCGGCGATCTTTCTACCGCATGGTGGGGGCCCCTGCTTCTTTATGGACTGGACCTGGGGCCCTCCGGACACTTGGGACGCTACCCGGCATTTTCTCGAGGGCCTGGCGAGGACGTTGCCAGCGCAGCCCAAGGCAATGGTGGTAATCAGTGGTCACTGGGAAGAACCGGCCTTCACCGCCAGCGCCGCGCCACAGCCTCAGCTCATTTTTGATTACACCGGATTTCCGGAGCACACCTACCGACTCACCTGGCCGGCACCCGGCGATCCTGCATTGGCTGAAACAGTGGCGAATCTTCTGAAACGGGCGGGTCTGCCCTCGGCAATTAGTCCGGATCGCGGTTTCGATCATGGAGTTTTTGTTCCACTGAAAGTGGCATTCCCGGAAGCGCAGATTCCGGTCGTCACGCTCTCGCTTGTTCATTCGCTGGATCCAGCATTGCATTTAGCCGCGGGGAGAGCGCTCGCGCCTCTACGCGACGAAGGCATTCTCATCGTGGGAAGTGGGATGAGCTTTCACAACCTGCGCGCGTACCTGCGACCAGAGACAAAGGAGCGCGCCCGCGCATTCGGTGAATGGCTCACACGCGCGGTTGAATCTCCCGTCGCAGAACGCAATTCCCTACTGGCAGATTGGCGCAAGGCTCCGTTTGCAGATTACGCCCACCCACGCGAGGAGCACCTGGTTCCCCTTTTCGTGGCCGCGGGAGCAGGCGATGACGCGCCGGGAAAACGCATCTTCTCGGATGAACCGATGGGCGCGGCCATCAGTGCCTATCGGTTTGACGGCTGAGTTGCTGCACCTCAACGCAGGCCGCCGTGCAAAAGAATTCCGAGGGCTGCTCCACTCAGAATGAGCCAGGTTGCATTCACCTGGAAGCGCAAGAGGAACAGGGCGCTCACAAGGCCAATCGCCCAGGCCCACCCATCGACGAAGGTGGCCTTGCCCAGCATGAGTCCAACTTCGGCCATCAACGCAACCGCACCCGCATTGACCCCGTCGATGAATGCAGCCGCGAGCTTCGACTGTCGAATGCGTCCGGCCAGTGCACCCACAGCACCCGCGAGGAAAAAGGACGGCAGGAAGATGGCAACCGTTGCGACAAGGGCGCCTGACCAACCGCGCAGCAGATAGCCGATAAATGTTGCGGTGGCGAAGACCGGTCCGGGCGTGACTTGTCCGGCGGTGATGGCATCGAGAAGTTGCTGCTCGGTGATCCAATGGAGCCGGTTCACGAGGTCGTCCCGGAGAAACGCCAGCAGCACATAGCCAGAACCAAAGACGACCACGCCAAGTTTGAGAAATGTGAGCCCCAGCGAGACCAGTCCGATCGCGTTGCCCAAACTCGCGCCTGAGACACTCCCCACTCCCGCAAACCACCAGATCGATCGGTTTGAGGAATCAGGCCGCGATTTTTGCCAAGCCAGCGCCAAGAGAAGTCCTCCCGCAACAAGGAGAACCGCAATTGGTGGAGCACCCGTAAATGCTGCAGCAAAGCACGCGGCGCCGAGCAACCCGAGAACCCACCCGCGCAGCGCCATGCGGCCAAGACGCCACACGGCTTGAGCAATGATCGCAACCATCACCGGCTTCGCGCCGTAAAGCAGCCCTTGTGCCTGGGGTAGATGACCGTACCGAACGTAGGCCCACGCCAGCGCCAGTGTCGCTAAAGCTGCGGGCAGAATGAAGCAGCACCCTGCCGCGAATAGTCCCAACCAGCGGCGGCGGGTGTAACCGAGAGCCATCGCCACCTGGGTGGAGCTGGGACCAGGGAGCAGATTGCATCCGCCCACCAAATCGAGAAACTGCTCGCGGCTCAGCCAACCACGCCGCTCCACGAATTCGCGCTCCATGAGTGCAATGTGGGCGGCGGGGCCGCCAAAACCGATGAGACTCAGCCACAGAAATAGACGGATGATCTCTCCCAATGAGGATTTTGCCTGGGGGTCGGGCATGACGGCACTAACGCTGGAACAAACGCTTGCTGCTAGTCATGGTCAAGCCGCTGTCGAGAAGCACGGCGACGCAGCCCACGAGCATGCAAAGGTCAGTGCGCGCCTCGTGTAGAAAACTCAGCAAGCCATAGTGGCTGAGGCGGGGCGGCTCAAATCTTCCGAAGTTGTGGCCCAGAAGGATCGGCACCTTGGTGGTAGCGATCGCGGTGAGGATCACGATGAGCAGCAGGACCGCGGCGTCGCCTGCATAGACGCCGAGCATCAGGGCTGCGCCCGCGACGATTTCGACGATTGCGACAAAAGGTGCGAGGACCTGCGGGTAGGGCAGTCCGATACGGGCAAAGCGGCCTGTCCCGAGTTCGCTGGGGAGAACGAATTTGAGGATGCCCTCGGTGAGAAACACCAGCCCGACGATCACCCGGATCAGGAGCATGGGCAGATTTTTTCGCATGTCGATCTCCCATAGCGGCGTTGCCGCGGGCCTTCCGCTCAGCGTGTCTTCGCGTAGGCGCCTGACTGGAAGAAGCATATCGCAGAGCGATGCCGATCTTCGGATGAATGAACGATGAAAGGATGAAACTGAGATTGACGAGAAGATTGGGTTGTTGCTTTCCCAGGTCCGAAAAGCCAGACCTGGGGCACCCATTTTCGCGGCGGTACTACAGAAGTTTTTCGATTGCGGGGCCAATGGACTTTGGATCGGTGCTCGAAGAGAAGCGGCTCACGACGGAGCCATGGCGATCGACAAGAAACTTGGTGAAGTTCCACTGGATTCGGCTGATCCCGAGAAGACCCGGTTTGCGCTCCTTGAGGAAGCGATACAGCGGGTGGGCCGCGGGTCCATTCACGTCGATTTTGGCAAACATGGGAAAGCTGACACCGTAATTCTCCTCGCAGAATGCACCGATCTCATCCGCTTCTCCCGGTTCCTGATGACCAAATTGATTGCAGGGAAAGCCAAGGACAGAGAAGCCCCGGCCTTTATAAGCTTGATAGAGCCGCTCGAGTCCCGCGTACTGCGGAGTGAAGCCGCACTTGCTGGCGGTGTTGACGATGAGCAGCACCTTCCCCTTGAACTCGTTGAGACGAGCCTCGCGGCCGTCAAGCAACTGCGCAGAAAAGGCGTAGACATTTTCGCTCCGGACTTCCATTCTGCAAAACCCTTACGCAGCGAGGATGTCATGTCGGGCTCCGGTGCGTCTAAGGTCTGCAGAGGAATAAACAAGCGATGCATGGTGCGATCAGGTTCCGGGACCGGGTTCCGGCCCGCTCGGCTCCGGTAGACTGGAATGTGTGCCCACTTGCCCGGTCGCTGGCGGAATTTCGCCGCTGAAAAGGCAATGCGGTGCGAACTGAACTCTGCGAGCATCGTGCGTAGCTGAGGGGATTGCGGAAAAGACGGAATATTGGGTCCGTTGAATGCGCCGGTGGGTTTGGGCGAGGTGACCGCGGTCCAATATAATCAGTCTTTCCGCAAAGCAGTACCAGATTTTAAGCATTGAGGGTGTGCATATTCTTCGCGTGAAGTTTGACAATGGACCGCACCAGTACTTGTGCTCGCCGAAGGGTTGCAGCCCGGTGAAGATCAAGCACGCATTCACCTCCCGCACAAGGCGGATCTCGGCTCGGTTCTCGAGGCTTTTGTTGACGCTGCTGCTCGCTTTGGCGGCCTGCGCGGCGATGGCTCAGACTTCTCAGACCGTCGATCAGATTCGTGTAATCGGCAATCGGCGCATCCCCAAGGAGACCATCCTGGCCCGGCTTTTCACGCATCCGGGCGATACCTACGATCCCACCTCGATCGAGCGCGACTTTAACTCACTCTGGAACACGGGATATTTTGAAGACCTGCGGATCGAGCGCGAAGATACGGAGAAAGGGATAATCCTGAATGTCTTCGTCCGCGAGCGCCCCACCATTCGCGAGATCAACTACAAGGGAAACAACTCGGTCAGCACCTCCGATATTCTCGACCGCTTCAAGAAAGAAAAGGTCGGCCTGTCTGTCGAAGGACAGTTCGATCCAACGAAGATCGCACGGGCCGAAGCAGTTTTGCGCGCGCTTCTCGCAGAACATGGCCATCAATTCGCCATCATCAAGCCTGAAGTGAAGACCATCCCTCCCGCCTCGGTGCAGGTGAATTTCAATATCAAGGAAGGGCCTGTGGTGAAGGTGGGCGAGATCCACTTCACGGGGAATCAGCATCTGAGCGGGCTGTATCTGCGCCGTGCAATGAAGAACCTGAAGCCGATCGGCATTCCCTATTCGATTGTGTTCGAAAATCTCTTCGCGAAGACCTATGACGCCTCAAAGCTCGAAGAGGACACCGAGCGGGTTCGCCAGGCATACCGGGATAAGGGCTATTCGAATGCGGCAGTCGAGCAGCCTCAGACGCAGATTCGAGATGAAGGCGGCCTCAACTGGTTCACCTTTCGGCCGAATAAGGGCAAGCGGATCGACATCTTGATGCCGATCGAAGAAGGCGGACGCTACCGCTTGGGTAACATCACTTTCACTGGCAACAAAGCGGTGACCAATGTGAGGGCCCTGCGCGGTACCTTTGCCACCAAGGACGGAGAGTGGTTTAACGCCACCGCAATCAGCAAGGGGCTGGAAAACCTGAAGAAAGCCTACGGGCAGTTGGGTTATATCAACTTTGGCGCTATACCAAAGCTCAGCTACGACGACCAAAAGAGGACGGTGTCGCTCAGCATCGATATCGATGAGGGTAAGCCCTTCTACGTATCGCGCATTGAGTTTGAAGGCAACACGATCACCCGCGACCGCGTGATTCGCCGCGAGCTTCTGTTGGAAGAGGGTCAGGTCTACAACTCGCAGCTTTGGGAATACAGCCTGCTGCGCCTGAACCAGCTGGAGTACTTCGATCAGCTCCGCGTCGACCAGGATTCCGAAGCGCACCAGAACCCTGAAGCGGGTACCGTCGACCTTCTCTTGAAGGTCAAGGAAAAGGGCAAGAACTCCATCGGCCTGAATGGCGGCGTCAGCGGACTTTCGGGCGCGTTCCTGGGCGTGAATTACCAGACCAACAACTTCCTGGGACTGGGTGAGACACTCAGCGTACAGGGCAACCTGGGTAACGTAAGCCGGCAATTCCTCTTCGGATTTTCGCAGCCATACGTTCGCAACCGGCCCATCAACGTCGGTTTCCAGATCTTCAATAACAAGCAGGACTTCAACGCTGCCAAGAACTACCAGGCCTCGACCGGGCAGGCCGCCAACTTGAGCGCGGCGCAGCAGTCGCTGACGCAGAACTACAACCAGGCCTCGACCGGCTTGAATTTCTCGGTGAGTTACCCGCTGAAGCGGCATGCCTTCCAGCGCCTGGGCTTTACTTACTCGCTCACCAAGTCGACGATCTCGGCCTTCAGCACCGCGTCACAGACGTTCTTTCAGACCATTTCCTTCCGGTCCGGTATCCAGGGAACGAATGCTCTGGCGGGCATTATCAGCAGTTCGGCCTCTTTTACTTACACCTACAACACAATCAACAATCCTCTTCGCCCGCGCACCGGCAAGGAATACACGGCTGTCTTCCAGGTGGCGGGTCTGTATGGAAACGTCCGGTATATCTCCCCGCTATTGGCGTACAAGAGTTTCCGCTCGATGCACTACCTGACGCCGTCTGCGACCGGGCACAATGTGCTTGGCCTGCGTGCCCAGTTGGGCTATGTGCAGGGCTTCGGCGGCGACGTGGCACCGCCGCAAAACCGGTTCTACACGGGCGGCGAATCAGACTTACGTGGCTTTGATATCCGCGGCGCCACGCCGTACGGCTATGTGCCCACGCGCGTGACGGTACAACTGACCAATCCGGACGGCACTTGTGTTCCGCGTGATCCGACAAATCCGCAGCTGAATCAATGCATCCAGGTGCCGATTCCGGTGTATGGCATCGCCTCGATTGGTGGCGACACTAGTCTCACCGCCAATGCCGAGTACCGCATTCCCATCGCCGGACCGGTTACGTTTTCGCTCTTTGACGACTTCGGCCTCGACGTTGCAACCAATCGCGGACAGCTGAAACAGAGCCCTGAAGGCTTCGCCTCGCTGACTGCGCCGCTCTACGGCTGCCCGGTCTATAACAATGGCGCGTGCCAGGGCGGCATTCCCGGTTCGCAGGTTGGGTTCCAGAAGGACATTCGGCCGGTGGCAGGAACCAACTTGGTGCCCCGCATGTCTCTCGGCGGCGAGCTTGGCGTGATTATGCCGGTAGTGAACGCGCCATTCCGCCTCTACTATGCCTACAACCCGTTGCGCTTGTATGAGCGGCCTTACTGCAACGACGTGGTCCTTGGCGGCAAGGTGCAAAGCTGCTCGGCAGAGTTGATTACGCGCGACATGTTCCCCCCGGGCGGTGCGGGAGACTTCACCTACGCGCAAGCCATCCAGGCCTACGGAGCGCAGAATCTGTTTCGCGAGCCGCGAAAGACCTTCCGCTTGACCGTGTCGACCACTTTCTAAAGCAGTCTCACAATGAACGTGCCCTTTCTCATATCGTTCGAGGTGGCATTATCTTCCACCCCCACGGACAAAGACCCGTCCGCGCGGACCCGGTTAAGGAAAATGCCACAGAACGTCAATGCTTTCGGGATACAGCAATTGTAGGACCGCTTAAGGTACCCTTATTGAAGGCGCTCGAAAGCGCGTCTGTAGTGGCTCGTCAAAGGAGTATTGGTCAAATGAAGATTTATCTTGCACTCACTGCTGCGCTGCTCTCCAGTCTTGCCGTGAGTGTTCCAGCCCAGACAGGTGCTCTGCCTGCTGCAGGCGATGTATCGACAACCGAGGCGCCAGCCAAGATCGCAGTCATTGCGTTTCAGGCGGCGGTTACCCAAACCAACGAGTTTCAGCGCAACTTCGGCGACCTGCAAAAGAAGTACGAACCGAAGCGCGATCATTTGAAGTCGCTGAATGATGAGATCGGGACGCTGCAAAAGCAATTGCAAGCGCAGGGCGCGACGTTGAGCGATGTGGAACGCGAAAGCCGTGCCAAGACGATCAGCGACAAGCAGAAGCAACTGCAGCGTGAACAGGAAGACGACCAAAACGACTTCCAGCAGGAGATGCAGGAGACGTTCAATGGCGTGGCACAAAAGGTTGGCGAGGTTCTGATCGCCTATGCGCAGCAACACGGGTACACGCTGGTGCTCGATGGTGGTGAACAGCAGACGCAGATGGTGCTGTATGCCAACCCGGCGACTGACATCAGCAAGGCGATTCTGGATGCCTACAATCTGAAGTCAGGAGTACCGGCGCCCCCGCAACCTGCTGCAGCGACACCGAAGCCGGCAACCAGACCTCCCGCGCAACATATCCCAGCGCAGCCACAGCATTGAGCTCTGCCGAGGGCGGCTTCATTGCAAGACCGGTTGTCAGCCGGTCTTGCGAAACTGCAGTCGCGAATCGTCGGTTGACAATCCTTTTTTCGATCGGCTCAAGTGGATGGGTACGCTGATGAAGCTGGTCCATTCAAGAGGGTTTCCACAATGCATGTGCCCTTGCCAAGTCCGTGCAAGGTGGGATTTTCTTAAGGAAAGCGCCACTCGGCTGTAGCGGCTTCGGGGTACCGGCAATTGTGGAGCCGCTTTGGCTTTGGTTTTGCCGTATAATCCTCTTTGTTCCTGCTGATGTCTCCATCCGTGTCTTTTCAGTTCCTGCTCATGCCTGGGCAGTGTTCCCCGAAGGAAGACCGAGAGGTTTCTCAGGAGGCACAGGTTTGTCCGCGCGCACGCGTGCGAACAGCGATCCAGGAATTTTGAAGGAGTACTCCATTCGAATGAAGCTTTCGTTAGCAATTGCTACTACTTTGGCCTCGGGACTTATCCTGAATGCCGCCGCGCAAGTACCAGCCGCTCCTGCTCCTGCCGAAGCTTCAGCACCTGCAAGCGTCCCCGCTGCTCCAGCCGGGCCCGCCAAAATTGCCGTTGTCGCTTTCCAGGTTGCCGTGGCGCAGACCAATGAAGGCCAGCGCAATTTTGCCGACTTGCAGAAGAAATACGATCCGAAGCGCCAGCAGCTCAAGGCGTTGAATGACGAAGTTGAAAGCCTGACCAAACAACTGCAGACGCAGGGCGATAAGCTGAGCGACACAGAAAAAGCCAGCCGCGCCAAGACGATCGACGACAAGAAGAAGCAGTTGCAGCGGGAAGCCGAAGACGCGCAGAACGATATGCAGCAGGAGATGCAGGAACTGTATAACGGACTCGCTTCAAAGGTCTACGATGTGCTCGCCAGCTACGCGCAGCAGCACGGCTACACACTGGTTCTTGACGTCGCGCAGCAACAGACGCCGGTGCTGTATGCGACCGAGTCTACCAACATCACCAAGGCCGTTATCGACGCGTACAACGTGAAGTCGGGCGTTCCGGCGCCACCCACTCCACCCGCCGGGTCTCCGGGAGCGCAGGCTGCGCCCAAGGCGCCGGGCGTCCACTAAAACGGGCTGTTAAGCAAATAGAAAGGTCCCGTTTTTCGGGACCTTTCTTTGCGCACCGAAAACGCGATCCGGGCCATTGCTTCGCATGCAATTAGCTCGCCCGAATACCGCACACGATCCTGTGGAAAAAACTGTGGATCGCAACCTCCAATTTTGTGGAGAAATTGCGGGTTTTCCTCTTGCCAATTGAATACCGATTCTGCTAAACAGACTAAGCCTTTCTTTTTCATATAGAAGCGGCGACCCGATTGACGCCTTGATGCGGTGCCTCGAAACGAGACACAACTCGCAACTGCGGCAAGCTTTCCACAATCCAGGGTTAACAGGGCATGACTGCGGTGGCACCGAAAGTGGACTTCTCAGGTCTACTTTTGCTGGTCTTCTCCGACGCGCAGCACGGCCAAAAACGCCTCTTGCGGGATATCGACTTTCCCGATTCGCTTCATGCGTTTTTTGCCCTCTTTTTGCTTCTCCAGAAGCTTGCGTTTGCGGGAAATATCGCCGCCATAACACTTGGCCAGGACGTTTTTCCTGAGCGCTGTGACCGTTTCCCGCGCCACGATTTTCGCCCCAATGGCCGCCTGGATCGCCACTTCGAATTGCTGCCGCGGAATCAACTCCCGCATCTTCGAAACCAGGGCCTTGCCGCGCTCATAAGCAAAGTCTCGATGCACGATGATCGAAAGCGCATCGACCGGTTCGCCTGAAACCAGGATGTCCAGCTTGACCATCGGCGACTCCCACTCGCCGGCGAGCTGATAGTCGAGCGATGCGTAGCCGCGTGAGATGGACTTCAGCCGATCGTAGAAGTCGAGAACGATTTCGTTCAGCGGGAGTTCGTAAGTCAGCAACACGCGCGTTGAGGTCACGTATTCGAAATTGATCTGCTTGCCGCGCTTCTCTTCGACGAGCTTGAAGATTCCGCCGACGTACTCTTCGTTGGTGAGAATCTTCGCGGTGATTACGGGCTCGCGGATGGTCTCAATGTTGGTGGGTTCGGGCCAGCGCGAGGGATTGTCGACCTCGAGAACGGTGCCGTCGGTAAGCGTGATGTGATACCGCACGCCGGGAGCGGTGGTGATCAGGTCGAGTTCATACTCACGCTCCAGCCGCTCCTGGATGATCTCCATATGCAGGAGGCCGAGAAATCCGCAACGAAAACCGAACCCCAAAGCGACGGAACTCTCCGGCTCAAAGAAGAAAGAAGAATCGTTGAGGCGGAGCTTCTCCAGCGCATCGCGAAGAAGCGTGTGCTCATGAGAATCCACTGTGTAGAGCCCGGAAAAGACCATCGGCTTGATGTCTTCGAAACCGGGCAGCTGCGCTGCGGCGGGGCGCGCGTCCTCGGTGACCGTATCGCCGATGCGCGTATCGCCGACATTCTTGATGGTTGCGGCAAAGAAGCCCACCTCGCCCGCGGAAAGTTGGGCAATCTCGACGGGCTTGGGCATTAACACGCCCATCGATTCAACTTCGAAGGCTTTGCCGTTCGACATGAAGCGAATGCGCTGGCCTTTGCGCATCGTTCCGTGCATCACGCGCACCAGCACGATGACACCTCGATAAGCGTCGAACCAGGAGTCGAAGACCAATGCTTGGAGCGGAGCCCCTGGATCTCCTGTCGGTGCGGGGAGCCGATGAACGATGGCCTCTAGCACTTCGTCCACGCCCTGTCCGGTCTTGGCACTCACCGGGATGGCATCGGTCGCGTCCAGCCCAACAGCTTGCTCAATGGCTTCCTGTGTGCGTGTAATATCCGCCGAGGGCAGGTCGATTTTGTTGATGACAGGAATGATTTCGAGGCCGTGATTGATGGCCAGGTAGGCGTTTGCCAGCGTCTGTGCTTCCACGCCCTGGCTCGCATCCACGACGAGAAGTGCGCCCTCGCAGGACGCTAGTGAACGCGACACTTCATAGCTGAAGTCGACGTGACCGGGGGTATCGATCAAATTGAGCTGATAAGTATTGCCGTCCTTCGCCTTGTACATCATGCGCACAGCATGCGCCTTGATGGTGATGCCGCGTTCGCGTTCCAGGTCCATCGCGTCCAGGATCTGAGCCTGCATTTCGCGCCCAGTGACCGAGCCGGTCAGCTCAAGCAGACGGTCGCTGAGGGTCGACTTTCCATGGTCGATGTGGGCAATGATCGCGAAGTTGCGAAGGAAACGTACATCCATGAGGGGTTTGGCCAGCTCTCCAGTCCATCTGCTGTATGTTGAGTTGAATCCGCCCGATTTGCCGTGACGGACAGCTCAGAGGCTGGGCTTCGTTCTACAGCACCGGAAGAACTGTATTGGCGAAGGAGGACCGGAGCGACCTTCGGGGCGCGATGCCTCCAGGCCATAGCTTATCATCGGCATAGGCTCTCCTATCGCCTTGCTGACGCCTGATTGGGGCCGAGTGGCCGTTTTGAATTGCCCATGAGTCGAGTTTTGTGTCGATCCATTCCGTGCATCACGCTGGCCTTCCTGATGGCCGGTTGCACGCCCACCCAGCACCCGAAGTCGACGCAGAACGCATCGCCTCAGGCCACCGCACCGGCTCTGCCAAGTCCCACACCGGAACAAAAACAGGCGGCGAGTGTACAACAGGCGAAGACGCAGCAAGAGCAGCGTGTGCAAAGCCTGATCGAGCAGGTTGAAAAGGCCTACGCCGACGGACAATCGAGCTATCGCAAAGGCAACCTGCCTGCCGCGAAATCGGAATTCGACCGCGCTGTCGACTTGATGCTCACCAGCGGCATCGACATCAAAGGCGAGCCGCAGCTACAGGATGAATTCGATCGCATCGTGGATGCGGTGAATGCTCTTGAGATGGAGGCGCTGAAACAGGGCAACGGGTTCGCGCCCAAGGAGGAGCCATCGCCCGCAGACGTCGCCAGCGATGTCACCTTCGCCGTCGATCCCAACATTGTCGCCAAAGCACAGAGTCAACTAGCCACTACCAAGTCTGACCTTCCGCTGGTAGTGAACGACTATGTGGCCGCATTTATCAACTTTTTTGCAAATACGCAAAAGGGCCACAATACGCTCCTGCATTCGTTCGAGCGCTCAGGCCGCTACAAGGGAATGATTCAGCGTGTCATGGCCGAAGAGGGTGTGCCCCAGGACTTGATTTATCTCGCTGTAGCCGAGTCGGGTTTTCAGCCGCGGGCCGTCAACGGGCGCTCCGGAGCTGGCGGAATGTGGCAGTTCATGCCTCGCGGCAATTACGGACTCACCCGCAACGGCTTTATGGATGAACGCTTCGATCCGGAAAAATCGACGCGCGCGTATGCCCGCTACATGAAATTTCTCTACGACCAGCTCGGCGACTGGTACCTGGCGATGGCCGCCTACGACTGGGGAGCAGGCAACGTCCAGCGCGCCGTCGAGAAGACCGGCTACGCCGACTTCTGGGAGCTCTACAAGCGCAACAACCTGCCGGGCGAGACCAAGAATTACGTGCCTGAAATCCTCGCGGCCATCATCATTGCCAATCATCCCACCCAATATGGATTCGATGAGATCACCCTGGATCCGCCCGTGGTCACCGACACGGTGACGATTAATTATTCGGTAGACCTGCGCCTGGTGTCGGACTTGGTGGATGCGCCAATCGACGAGCTCGAGGCACTGAACCCCAGCCTGCTGCGCCTCACCACCCCGGCGGATACGGCCTTCGACTTGCACCTGCCTGCGGGCTCGGCACTGGTCTATCAGCGGCGCATTGAGCAGATTCCAGAAAGCAAGCGCAACTCATGGCGCTATCACCCTGTGGCCCCGGACGACACGCTGTCTTCGGTGGCGCGGACATATCGCGTGACGGTATCGGAGTTGTCGGCGGCCAACCAGTTGAGTGAAAGCGCGAGCCTGTCTGGAATTGAAGCGCTGGTGGTGCCCGTCCCGCCTTCGATTGCCCCGTCGCATGGAGTGCTCTACACCGCGCGCCGGGGGGATACGCTGGTATCGATCGCCGACCGGTTTGGGGTCTCGCTCAGCCAGTTGCGGCGCTGGAACAATCTCAGCGGCTTCAAGGTTGCGCCGGGACGTCGCCTGCGTATAGCCGAGCCCGCCCACGTGGTTCGGACACGGACCAGCAGCCATCGGCGCGGGGCCACTGCCGTGGCCAGCCTTCGTGACCCGGCTCCTAAATCGAAATTGAGGACCGGTGCCACAACAACCCAAAAGAAAACGCGCGCTGCAAAGCATACGGCCACGGGAACCGCGTTGAAGTCCCAAAAGAAATCCGGATCTGGCGTGGCCGCCAAGCGAAAATCGTCTCAGCATACGCGCGCCTCGAACTGAAATCGCGAAGCAGGTAGAAAAAATCGATTGAAACTTCTTGTCCTGCATGTCCTTGTGATAGCTTTTGAGTCGAAGCTGTTGCTACAATAGCTTCCGCATGCGACGTAACGTTGCGCGCACAGCGAAGATTGAAGACCCCAATGGGGCAGCGGTGATCCGCTGGAGGCAATCGGATGGAAGATGTGTACAAGATGTACGCGATGAGTGACGGCAACCCTGATGCGGAGCCGCTCGGGCTCGACTCCGATCACGAAGACGACTTTCAGGAGGATGATGAAGTCGAAACCTCCAGCATTCTTACCTCCTCGGATGACGACGAGGGCGTGGAGGAAGCGGTCATCATAATCGCTGATGTACCCGAAGCCAAGCCGGCACCAAAGAAGGCCGTGAAAACGGCGGCGAAGAAGGCTCCTGCCAAGAAGGCCGCCCCTAAAAAGGTTGTGGCCAAAAAGGCCGCGAAAAAGTCCGCCGTAAAGAAGAGCGCTGGCGCTAAGGGCGGAAAGACCGCAGCGAAAAAGGCTGCGGTGAAGAAGAGCGCCACCAAACCCACTAAACGAGGTAAAAAGTTGGCCGTTAAGAAAACCGCAAAGAAGGCCGTCAAGAAGGCAGCTGCGAAGAAAGCTCCTGCCAAGAAGGCGGCAAAAAAAGCAGTGAAGAAGGCACCTGTAAAGAAAGCAGCAAAAAAGAAGTCCGCTGCCAAGAAGAAGTAATAAGGCAACGAAAAATCAAGGCAAGCAAAAGAGTCCGCCGCGGCGGACTTTTTTGCGCCCGAAAAACGGGTCTGAATCAGTTCAGAGCTGCGGCATTCCCATCGTAATCTGCTTCAGATGCCAACGCTGATGGACCACATAGTCGTTGATAAGGAAGCGAAGCGTTACGGGCGGGTCGTCTCCCACCACGCACATCGCTTCGAGCTTTTCTTCGGGAATTTGATCTACGACGGCCATCAGGATTTCGTGCTCCGCTTCCCACCAGTCCAGGAGCGTCGCCCACGTCTGATACGCATAACCGTGCGCGTCCACCCAGGCATTCTGCGCATACATGGGCCCAGCGTATTGCCCGTCGATTGCGGCGCGCACGAACCGCTGGCGGTTGTTTGCAGCGGAATCGAGCAGGTGGCCGACAATTTCCTTTCGCGTCCAGCCGCCTTCCCGCCAGGGCAGGTCGGCCACCTCAGTCGGAACCGCAACGAGGGCTCGATGCACTTCGTCCAGATCTGCGCGAAACTTTTGCGCCACGCTATCCGGCATCTCGGTCTTCGAACCCCCATGTGAGCCATCGGCCCACGAACGGCCTACTTCTTCAAGTCTGCGATTGCGCTCAGGACTTCTTCCGAGTGATGGTTCGGATCGACCTTTGTCCAGACTTTCACGATCTTGCCCTGGGGGTCGATGAGGAAGGTATTCCGGTTGGCAATGGTCCACGTACCGAAGTGGCCCAGTGAACCGTACTCGTCAACAACTTTATGGTCGGGATCGGCCAAAAGATGGAAGGTCAGACCGTCCTTGGTACAGAACTGCTTGTGACTGTCGACAGTATCCACGCTCACGCCAAGAATCACAGCGTTATCCGCTTCGAACTTGGGAAGATCGCGCTGGAAGTTGTGGGCTTCAATCGTGCAGCCAGTCGTCATATCTTTGGGATAGAAGTAGAGCACCACCCACTTACCGTGGAAGCTGTCGAGCGATATGGGATCGCCAGTCTGCGAGGGCAGAGTGAAGGTTGGAGCCGACTGCCCAACGGCGGGCAGTGCATCATCGGCCGCGCGCGCAGTGGTGAGCGAAAGTGCTATCGCCAGCGCACCGACCATCACAAAGAGAATCGTTCTTTTCACAGGGAACCTCCATTGGGTAAGACGGGGATGGAACCCAGGATGACTCTGTAAAGTTCAGGTTAAAACCACCTGGAAGTCCACTCTAAGTATTAGCGCTGGACAGCCACGATGGCAATACCCGCTTGATTGGCACTCTTCATCATCGCTTCCCGATCGAAGAGCAGCGTGCGGCCGGCTTCCACTGAGAGACAAGTTGCGCCTGCCTGGACCATGGTCTCCACGGTTCGAATGCCAATGACGGGCACATCGAAGCGCATATCCTGGTTCGGCTTTGCCACTTTGACGACGGTCAGGCGCCGCTCCAATGTTTGCGTAGGGGTCGATCCGTCGCCTTCTTCCAGAGATTGCATCAGCTTGCCGGCACGCTCAATCGCAGCATCCGTGCCCTCCATCGCCTCCACTGCGACACAGGCTTGTGCGGCCACCACCACCGTCTGGCCAATATCGAACCCGGCCACAGCGTTCGCGACGCTCATGCCGTAGTCGATGTTCTTCCGTTCTTCCTGGTCGGGCGCGCGCTCCGTCAAGACTCCCTCCTGCGCCAATAACGGCTCAAGAAACGCGGTCGAGCTGATCAATTCGATACCTTCATCGCCCAACACCTTCGCCACCGCACCCAGCAACATGTCCGCATTGCGCGAGCGGAGATTCAACAGCAGCTTGGCCAAACGCCAGTCAGGCCGGATACTCGAAAAAATCTGCTTGTGCTTCACCTGCCCGGCCATCACGGCCATCGAGACACCTTCTTTGTGAAAGACCTCAATCAGCCGCGATAGTTCGCCGAGCGAAAGCCAGTGGACGGTAATGCGTTCGTCGGCAGCTGCGCGATGGTTGATCTCCGGGTCGGTCTCTTCGCGGATTGCGGCAACTGTAACGGCAAAGCCCTGCGCCCGGGCTGCATCGAGCAGAAGGAAGGGGAAACGGCCGTTTCCGGCGATGAGGCCGAGCTTCATAGCTACTTGATAATCCCTCGCTGGCTTCGCTCGATGAACGCCACCAGCACCGCTGCATCTTCGCCGTCCATCGCCTTGATCTTTTCGAGTGCCTGCGTGGTATTCAGCTTGGCCGCCAGCAGCAGCCGGAACGCTTTCTGTAGCGTCTGCAGCCGTTCCGGCGAAAAGCCGCGCCGCGTGAGTCCGACTTTATTGATGCCGAACGCCTTGTTTTCGCGTTTCGAAGAAGTCAGCGAAAACGGCAGCACATCCTGGGTCACGATGGTTCCGCCGCCGATGAAGGCGTACTGGCCTACAGTGCAATGCTGGTGTACGGGGCTGAATGCGCCGACGCTGGCGTAGTCCTCAATGACTACATGGCCCGCCAAAGTTGCCGCATTGGCCAGGATGCAATGATTTCCCACGATGCTGTCGTGGCCGATGTGCACATAGGCCATCAGCAGATTGCCCGAGCCGATGCGCGTCAGACCGCCGCCGCCCGCCGTACCGCGGCTGATCGTAACGCCTTCCCGAATCGTATTGTCATCGCCGATGACTGTCTCGGTGGGTTCGCCCTTGTACTTCAAATCTTGCGGCGCGACACCGATGGCACCGAAGGGATAAAACGTGTTGCGCTTGCCGATGCGGGTGCGTCCATCAAGAACCACATGCGAGATGAGCACGCACTCTTCGCCGAGAACCACTTCAGGGCCGATGGTCGAAAAAGGCCCGATTGTGCAGGACGCGGGCACCACTGCTCCGGCAGCGATGACTGCGCTCGGATGAATGCTCACTCGGCTTCCACCGTCACGGGAGCTTTGTCCTCCTCCGGCGCCACATCGGCTGAGGGGTCGCCGTGGGCACGCTTCCCGCGTTCGCGGGGTACAACCTGGCAGGTTAACGTGGCCTCGCACGCCAATTTTCCGTCTACCGTTGCCCTTCCCTGGATGCGGCCTGCGCGCGTGCGGAATGAGAGCACTTCGACCTCGATGCGAATCTGGTCTCCCGGGGTTACCGGGCGCCGGAATTTGGCTCGTTCGATTCCCGTGAACACGACCAACTTTTGATGACGGTCAGGCATTTCCGCCATCATGATAATGCCGCCAGCCTGCGCCATCGCTTCCACCACCAGCACTCCCGGCATGATGGGATAGCCGGGAAAGTGGCCTTGAAAAAAAGGCTCGTTGATGGTGACGTTCTTGATTGCGACCAGGCGCTTGGTTGGCTCGAACTCGACAATGCGGTCGATCAGCAGGAAAGGATAGCGATGCGGCAGGAATTCCAGGATCTCCTGGATGTCGAACGTCATTCTCTGGCTCCAGACAGCGTGCGGGTGTGCGGCATTGCGCTCGACAGGATTATAACGAACGGATGACGTGGGATTCCGCCAAAGGAACTATGCGCCGCGTTTCAGAAACTCGTCCTGGCTCAATTGCTGGGCGACTGCCGGAGAGGTCCATTCCTTCATCTGCTCGGGCCAACTGCGCAGCAGATCGGCAAATTCCAGTGGCGGGATTGGACGCCGAAATAGGTAGCCCTGGCCTACATTGCAGCCGATGCGGCGAACCACATCGAGCTCGCCCAATTCTTCAATTCCCTCGGCCACCGTTTGCATTCTCATTTGCCGCGCCATAGCGACGATGGTCTCGCAAAGGGCCCGCATATCATGCGACTGGTGAATGCCGCGGATGAAGCATTTATCGATCTTCATCGTATCGATGGGAAGCTGTTTTAGAACGTTGAATCCTGTGTAGCGGGTGCCGAAATCATCAATGCTGACGCGCAGTCCGATGGCCTTGAGCTGTCTTACGCGGGTAGCGAAAAGCTCCTCGTCCTCGAACAGCAGGGATTCCGTCACTTCCATTTCCAATTCTGTGGGTGAAACCGCGTATTCCGAAAGAATGCGGCGCACCTGATAATTGAAGCCCTCCGCCTTCATATTTGCGGCGGAAACATTTACGGTCATCAACGGAGGCGCAATTCCTTGTGCGCGCCAGCATTCCGCATCAGCAAGCGCCGTTCGCAGGCTTAGGTCAAATATCCGATGGATCAAATCGGAGCGTTCGGCCACCGGAATGAATTCATTCGGAGCCACGTTGCCCCACTCCGGATGCTTCCACCGCATCAGCGCTTCCGCTCCGGAGATCTGTCCTGTCGCGAGGTCGATTAACGGCTGATAGTGGATGCTGAACTGGCCTTGATCCAGGCCTTTGCGCATCTCTGTTTCCATCCGATGGTCGTG
The DNA here is from genome assembly GCA_963704415.1 of uncultured Acidobacteriaceae bacterium. Lineage (GTDB taxonomy): Bacteria > Acidobacteriota > Terriglobia > Terriglobales > Acidobacteriaceae > Telmatobacter. The sequence goes on from OY969908.1 coordinate 193,604, forward strand.
AATGACCAGGCTGTTCATGCCGGCATTGAATGAGACGACCGCCTGGCTTCGGACTTGCGCGGCGCGGCTGGCTGCCAGGCTTGCGAAACGGACCAGATCCTGGGCCGAAGAAGCATCTGCTGGAAAGAATGCCACGCCGGCGGCGGTTTCCGGCTTCATTTCAGAGCCACAGAAGTTCATCGGCGCGATCGCATCGACGATGGATTGAATGCGCCTGCGCGAATGCTGATCGAATTTCGTTCCGTACATCGAGACGATGAAGCACCGGCCGCTGAAACGGCCCAAGACTGCATCGGGTCCAACAACATTGCGCAGCGCGGCTGCAATGTGGCGTACCAGTGCTTCGGTACCCGCACTTCCCCAAAGTGAAAACTCTTTGCGAAGATTCAGAATGTCGATCCAAAGCAGAGCAACTTCCTGGTTTGCCGACCTCTCCTGCAACAGCCATCCCAGCGACTCCTGAAACGCCTGGTAATTGAGAAGACCCGTCTGGAGGTCGTGGCGCTGCGCGTAGGCAAGCATCTGCCGGCGCAGATCTTCGTCCACAGAACCATTGTTCTGCATCTCAAGCGCGGGTTCAGCTTTGCCAGTGACGCTTGAGCCGAGCCACTCTGAACGTTCGCTCGAGCGTCGCTTCGATCTGCTGAGGGCGTCGGGCTTCTTGATCGGATCAAAACCAGAGAGGGCCATGGGTAATCTGCTCGAGATGACTTCCGCTTCAGAATATGAAGCATCACCCATCAGAAGGAAGCCCTCGGAGCTCCTCAGCCTGGCGATAGTGACGTCTTATCTTGTGCGATACACAAACAAAGTGCAAGGAACCAATTAGCCATAACCTACAACCTGTGTGCTATATAGACCAGGGAAGATCATCGCGACCGGGCAAAGGAGTGTCTCGTAGGTGCCGAATGCTGTTCTGCCGGAGGATATGCAGCGCGAACCGGCGGGCTGGTTACCCTCGCGAACAAAGAGCGAAGAATGACAGTCACCGCACCTGAGACATCAGGCGGATTGATCTCAGGGTTGAGTGCTATTTCTTGATTCGCTGCGCAGCCGCATCCACATTCCAAAAGTCGTCGGGCAAAGGGCGGTTGTATTCGACCTTCGTTACGTAGTATTGCCTCACGATTTCGTCGTTCTTGAGCCGCGTAATGCTGAAGGGCGTGGGGAACCCTTCGATGGTGTGGTAGTCGTCGTACTCTTCGGCATCCGTGTTTTTATCTTTGTAAAGTGGATCGCGCCATTGGAACGAGCGTCGCAGCGGCAGATGGCTCTGCTCGTCCATCTGGATCGTGATGGACTCATTTTGCGCGGAGATCAACGTGACCTGTTCGGCCATGTGGCGTTCCGCCATCGTTTGCCCCTCGTAGACCAGGATGGTGTTCGGATCTTTGAGCCAGACTTTAACAGCAGTTTCAATCGAGTGGTCGCGGCGACGCAGATAGTCTTCCAGCAGATCTTTCTGCATCGGTTTCTTGCCACGATAGGTCACCTCCCACCCATCGCGTCCGATGTAAAACTCCACCACGTCGCGGTGTTTCGTCACTTCAACACGGTCTTTGTCCGGCCAGGAATGGAACTGCCATAAGTCGGTCGTGCCGAGATCGGGCTGGCTGTGAAAGAACGCTGCCACGTGCCCCTGCTGCATCTCGTTCTTCATATCCAGCCAGGCTTGCCCACCCAATGCCTGCACCATGGCGTTCAGCGCAGCGCGTGCCTTCCGGGCGTTCTGCGCGGCCGCGTCGTCCACTGTTTGAGTGCGCGTGGTCTGCGGCGCCGCCAATAAAAGCACGACCAGTGCCGGGATTACAACCGTGTATTTCAACCCTATCTTGGACTTCAATTCCAAACTGTCCCTCTTCATCCAATTCCCTATCCGACCAACACTGCCCCGCCGTTCACGTTCAAGATCTCTCCGCTGATGAACCCCGCCAGCGGCGTGCACAGAAACAGAACCGGCCCGGCGATTTCGCGCGCCGTTGCCACCCGGCCCACCGGGATTCCAGCAGAAATCTTCGCGCCCAACTCAGGATCGTCCAACGTCGAAGCCGACATCTCCGTCGCGACCCAGCCCGGCGCCACGCAGTTCACGCGAATCCCTCGGGGCGCAAGCTCGCTCGACAGGCTCTTTGTAAGACTAATCAACGCGCCTTTGGTCACGGCGTAATCCGCGTGGTTGGCCTCGCCCCGCTGGCCAGCAGTGGAACTGATCAGCACGATGTGTCCCTTGCTGCCGTCGGCTCCCTTCGGGGAAGGTCCCTGCAGCTCCATCTGGGTTACGGCCGCCTGCACCAGCCCGAAGACCGAGTCCAGATTCACCGCGACAGTGCGCCGCCACTGGTCTTCGGTCATGAGCTCAATCGGGACATCTTCTGCAGGCCAGACGCCGTGATTGGCGACCAGCACATCGAGTCGGCCAAAGGCCTTGACCGCCGCACCCACGAGTCCCCAGCCTTCCTTTGGTGTACTCAGCTCCTGTTCGATGCCAATACAGCGGGTGGGCCCGCCGCACTCGGCCATCAGCGCATGCGCCTGCTCCTTGGCCTGCCTGTAACTGAAGACCACGCGCGCCCCAGCCGCAGCAAAAAGCCGGACAGTTTCCGCACCAATGCCGCGCGACCCGCCTGTAACCAGCGCTACCTTGCCCTCGACAACCAACGACACACCAGCCATACGGCCAAGCTAAAACATGTTCAGGCGGAATGTCGAGACATAGGCCAGGGAATGCTGGCACCCTCGCGTCTTGGCACAGAAGAGGGTCCGGATTTGCGACGTCCGGGGAAGCATCGGAGGGTGCTCAGATCGCCCGCAGCACCCGCGCGGGAAGAAAGATGATCGCGCTCACCAGCTCGAGCGCGCCGCCTACGGCAATGCCGACGAGGCGAAACGGCAGGAGCAGCAGCCATACGATCGGATAGAGCACGAGCGCCATGAGCGCAACCGGCCAGCACAATACAAAGAGAATGCAGAAGAGAAGAAATTTTGCCATCACTCACCGCCTAACCTTCCCGGCGCAAGGCTACCGCTCGGGCTGGCACATCTCTTCATACGAGTCTGGCAGTGCGTCAGTTCCCAGAGCAGCGGGATCGGACGCTCCCGCAGGCGAATGCCCGATGAGGGATTCTAACTCGTTCTCTCGGTTTGCCGGTGCAGGGCTCTGCACGGTTGTGGCCGGTGTGGAGGGCAGCACGGAATCCGGCAAAGTGCGTTCGACAACAACCCGAGATGCGTACTCCGCTCCGCTAGCAGAGGCGCCCGCGTTCGAATCCGCGCCGGACCTGGCAAAGATGGTCAGCACGCCTGGCCTATCCAGCACTCGGAGGATGCCGCAGTCATTGGGTGGGCTGAGCCCGTCGCGACGAATCGTGGCCAGGTTGTAGCGCGCTACTTCAGAGTTTTTCTGGCACGCTTTTGCCTTCCGAAGCGAAACCTGCGGAAAGCCAGAGTCGACGAGACCTTGCGGCAACCGCGCTTCGCCTGAAGAATCGGTAGAGACTCCTTCTCCCCATAAATGGTGGCGAATATCGCGTTCATCGTAGCCGGCAATCAGCGCTAAATGCAGATGCGGGAGCGGGAGGCCGTTCTTTCCATTCAGAATGCGGATCGTGATCGGTTCGGGATGATCCGCTGGAATCGATTCGACTGCACCGGGTTGCGCAACTAAGCGCAGAGCGAGCCCAGCGCACATCAGAGAGATCGGCAGTCGAATCATAGGCCGCGCCTGCTCTCCCTATTGGCAAGGCGATGCATACTCTTCGAACCTATTTCGAGCTGCGTCCCTTCTTTCCTTTCTCGCGGTCCTTCAGCAGCTTTTTCCTCTCCCTAATCAGCTTGGTTCGTTCCTTCTCCGGCATGGCCAGCACAGCCTTTGTTCGCTTGGGCAGTTTTTCGTATATCAGCGCATGCGCCCGCCGCAGTTCGTCCTCATATTCACGCAGCCGCAGCACATCCCAGCGCTCGACGGTCACCCATCCCGCTTTGGCGAGATAGGGAGAAGCGATGATGCCTTCGGTCTCCAAAAGCTCGTGAAACCGCTCATGGCCCACGTGAAACCAAAGCACCCCGGTTCCAGTGCCATCGAGATCGGTCATGGCGAACATCTTTCCGCCGAGGTCGCGGTCGCCGACCCAGTAGACGAGGTGGTGGCCCCAGTTCACGGTCTCGGTCACGTGCGGCAACCCCATGCAAATGGCCCGGATACGCTCATTGTCCATGGCAAGAAGTGTAAGACCAAGAGTGCTCGGGAAAATTCCCAACTTTGTACTTGACGCCATACACTGTTTGTCATACAGTGTGTTCAATACAGTGTACGAGGCACAGCATGACGCTCGCAGAGAACCTCTTTGAAAACCTTCGCTTGGAGCTCCGTCGCGGCTGCCTGACCCTCGCGGTATTGGTGCAGCTCAGGCAGGAACATTACGGATACACACTGCGCAAAGACCTTGCCGAAAGCGGCCTGACTATCGACGAAAGCACACTCTACCCGCTTCTTCGCCGGCTCGAATCGCAAGGGCTGCTGGTGAGCGAATGGCGGGAAGAGGAAAAGCGCAACAAGCGGTTCTATCGCCTCTCGAGCAACGGCGCGCAGATGCTCAGCCAGTTGCTTGAGGAATGGAATGCCATCAACGCCTCAATCGACGCAATTATCAATCGCGGTCAGTAAGGAAAACGCCATGGAACTTCTCGATCGTTATCTCCAAGCCGTCAAAAAGTATCTGCCCTCGCGTCGGCAGGACGACATCATCGCCGAACTCCGCGCCAACATGGAGGCCCAGCTCGAAGACAAAGAGGCTGAGCTGGGCCGTCCGCTCACGGTCGCGGAGGCTGGGGAATGGCTAAAGCAGATGGGGGCGCCAATGATGGTCGCGGCGCGCTATCAGCCGCAACAATACCTCATCGGTCCCGCGCTCTACCCGATTTATCTGTATGTCCTGCGCGTGACGATGATGCTGGCCATCATGGCTTACGCAATTGTGAGCGCGATCGTGATCGTCGTAACCGCGCCTGGCGAGGCCTCTATCGTTGCAGCCGTAGTGCGCACACCCGGTGTTCTGATTACGGCCGCGGCGTGGGTGACATTGGCCTTCGCTGTGATCGAGTTCTTCAGCGCTCGATTTCCTGAAAAGTTCCCTCCGCTCGCCGGACTCTCGGGCCCATGGTCGCCGAGTTCACTGCCTCCCCTTGAGAACGAAGGCGACACCGTCGGGAAACCGCGAAGCTACGCCTATGCGGTGGCGGAGGTTGTCTTTGGGTTCATCCTGTTGGTCTGGCTGTTGCTCGTTCCGCGCCATCCATTCCTGCTGCTCGGGCCCGGCGCCGTCTACCTGGCTGCAAGCCCGTTCGAGCTCGCACCCGTCTGGTGGACCTTCTTCTGGTGGTGTGTCGCAATGAATGTTCTGCAACTTGTCTGGCGCTGCATCAATCTTCTGCGCGGCGCCTGGCAGCACCGTTCGAGGACGGAGGACCTGGCGATCAAGGCGCTTGGCTTGATTCCCATCGGAGTGGTTCTTCTGGTGAAGGATAGCGGGTACGTTCTACTCAAGAATCCTGCGACGGATTGGGCGCGCTACGGCGCAACCCTGGAGTCGATCAACAAGAGCATACATCTGGGGTTTGTGGTTGTGTGCGTCGTCGTGCTTCTGCAATTGGCATGGGAGATAGGCCGGCTAATGTATCGCGAGTATGGGGAGCGGGCGACGACCCGTTGATCCGGGTCGCCATTGGAACCTCTCAATCGCATAGCTCGTAGAAGAATCGCCCCTCTCCGCGTATCGGATTTAGAAGCGTTCTTCAAATGCGCGAAAACGATACTCCTGCTCCCATTGGGCTGATGCTTTCTGGCTCGCATCGAGGAACGCTTTGCACGGCGCAGATGGATCGGCGGAGCCGAGGACCTGTCCGCGGCAGGCCACCACAGGCAATGTGAACACATCGGCCACGGCCCATAGACTCGGTCCGGGCAGGAAGTTATGCTCCATGCCGGTCCGCGCCAATTGCTTCAGGTCCGGGTAGCTGAGGTGATAGTCCAGCGCAGCACGGACATATTCATGTGTAAGCTCGATGCGGCTTACACCTTCATCGTCGGTTGAAAGCGCGACGGGCACGTGAGCGGCACGGTAGATGGGGAACGGATGCTCCGCTCCCTTGATGCCAAGGATTCCTTCGTTCGAACTAAGGTTGATCTCGACCATCACGTGCTTCTGCGCCATCTCCTTGAGCAGTGCCTGCGCATTGTCCTCGTACATCACGTCGACGCCGTGGCCGATGCGCTCCGCGTGCCCGTCCTCGACAGCCTGACGGATGTGGAAGCGAAGCCCTTCCGGAGGAACGAGCCCCGGGGCCAGTTCACCGGCATGTAGCGAGATGTGCACGTTGGGATAGACGGAGTGGAAATACTCCAGCATCTTCATCTGCAGCGTGTAATCGCGCATGGAAACGAAGCCATCTTCTGGCTGCACAAAGTTGATGCCAACGAACGTATCGTCGTGCGCATCCATGGCCGCCTTGACGGTCTCAAACCCGAGGAGCGTTTGAGCAAAGACGGCTTCGGGCGCGTTGCCGCGCAACACTTGATAGATGTAACGGACCATAACTTTGCAGGCAGGCGCAGCATGCGGAGTGCCGCAGTGCTCGACGTCGCGGCGCAGACCCTCTGCCGCGCGTGCATCTTCGCGGTCCGCGAAAACCTCTTCCAGCGCCCCCACCGATTTGAGCGTATTGCGATAGGCGGCAAAGTCCAGGTTCAGCGGGTTCTGCCGCGAGAGAAATGCCGCATGCTGAAATGGCGGCGTCTCCATCAGCTCAAGGTATTGCTGATTTTGGCTCGCAGCCCGGCTGGCAATTTCGTCCACCCATTCTCCAATGTGCTTCTTGCTCAGCCCATGGACGCGGTCAAACGTTGCGAAAAACTGGTCGTGCCCGCTGAAGTCCGGTGTCGGGACAAAGCTCCGCATGGAAAGCGAGTCGACAAGCCGGTTGTATAGACTTTGCTCGGCCGGGGTAAGAACGCCGTTCAGGTCGGTAGCCGGCTCCAGGGGTGGCGAGCATGGCGGCTCGGCAATCGCAAGTGCCGTGGGATCGATGCAGAGCCCGTCCTCGGCAGCGTCTTTGATGAAGGTTTCGGCATAGACTGCGCCGCTGAGATGCACGTGAAGATCAGCGCCCTTGGGGAATTGGTCGAGGAAGGCGTGCAGAGCGAGCGGTCCGGCTTTCACGGCAGCCTCGTAGGCGTGGGCAGCGCGTGCCTCCGTGGGCGATTGCGCGTCGGCAGCAGTCACGGCAAGGGGGAAGAAGGCAAACAAGGCGCTCAAACGAAGCAGATGTTTCATAAGTCTTTCCATAGTAGATCACCATCTGCGGTGGGCTAACAGGCGCTGCGCGCCGGACCAGATCAAAAGTTAACCTGGATTCACTTCGCCGTGATCGAATTGCCCGCAAATTCGAACTCGCTTCTTGAGAACTGTCCGAGTCAGCGCCACACGCGTTTGGCGCGCCGGAGAGGAGTTGATATACTGGCAAAGTTGTTGCAACGCACTGTCCGTGGACTTGGCCTTCCGTTTCGGCGCCCCGCCGGAATCCCGCGCAGGAAATGCAACGAGAAGTCTTCACTGAGGCCAGGTAGCTCAGTGGTAGAGCGCGGCCCTGAAAAGGCCGGCGTCGGCGGTTCAATCCCGTCCCTGGCCACCATCATCTGGTTTCAGCCCGGTCCATTTCGTTCCATCAGGTTCGTCCCATCAGAACAGTGTGCGAGAGTTCTGATTCCCGAGCGCATCGCTCTTCCTGTAACGCGACGTTAAGTCGAATGTCGCGATATGGCGTGATTGCGTCCCTCTAAACCGCAAGTCGTACAGCGGGCTTTCACCTGTGGTCGACAGTCTCCTAGGAATCTCCACTGAAGCGGTGTTCCTCCTTACGAGGAATTGTTCCAGCAAGTTCCGCCCACTAATATGCCTCATGAAAGATCGCTTTTTCGCTCACTTTATCCACCATGTCAGACCGTGCTAAAAGCCTCGATTGCGGACGACAGGTTCCTTACTCACTCGAGACCATGTCAACACAACGGGGTGGGCCACCGCAGGATGCAGCCAACGCAAACTTACGTTATCGAATCGAATAGGTTCCCGCATCGCCACCGGTTCGGTTGTTATCTCAGGGCTTCCGGGCGCTGCTGGGCTCCGCATCAGGAACCAGCAGCTCGCATGGCGCTTCTAGGAGCGTGTCTGAGTAATCACGTCTTTTTCGCGCAGGGTTATTGAAGAGGAGCGGGGGAGATGCGAGAGTTTGGATATGGCGAAGGTTTACCGGCCGTATTTTCCCGAACAGGATTATCTTCTTCCACCGAGCTTGCGCGAGTGGCTTCCTGAGAGCCACCTGGCGTATTTCGTCAGCGACCTGATTGACCAGTTGGATCTGAGTGCAATCGAAAGCCACTACGAGCGCGAAGAACGCGGCTATCCTCCGTACCATCCGCGGATGATGACCAAGCTGTTGGTGTACGGCTACTGCACGGGCGTGTTCGCGTCGCGGAAGCTGGAGAAGAAGTTGGTGGAGGACGTGGCGTTCCGTGTACTGGCGGCGGGCAACGAGCCGGACTTCCGGACTATCTCCGATTTCCGGCGGATTCACTTGAAAGCGCTGGAAGGTCTTTTCGAGCAGGTGCTGCGTCTGGCTCTGAAGCTGGGCGCGATGAAACTGGGGCGGGTAGCGATCGACGGCAGCAAGGTGAAGGCCAACGCGAGCAAGCACAAGGCCATGAGTTACCGGCGCATGCAGGAAGAAGAGAAACGGCTGCAGGAAGAGGCGCGGCGGTTGCTGTCCGAGGCCGAGCAGATCGACAAGGAAGAGGACAATCGCTACGGGCGCACGGGGCGTGGCGACGATCTTCCGGCTGAGTTACAACGGCGCGAACAACGTCTCAAGCGCATCGCCGAGGCCAAGCAGGAGTTGGAAGAACGTGCCCGCGCCGAAGCTGAAGAGAAGAAGGAGCCTGAAGCGAACGAAGCCGAACCAAAGCCGAAGGATCAGCATAACTTCACCGATCCTCAGTCACGGATCATGAAGGGGCCGGATGGGTTCGTGCAGGCTTATAACGCGCAGATCGCGGTCGAACCGGAGCTGCAGTTGATCGTGGGCCAGGCGGTCACACAGCAAGCCAACGACAAGAAGCAACTACTGCCGATGCTCAACAAGGTCAAGCAACAATCGGGACAGAAGGTACGCGAGGCGCTGGCTGACAGCGGTTATTGTTCAGAAGAGAATCTGCGCACGGCGGCCAAGAAGAAGGTTGATCTCTATGTCGCTACCGGCAAACAGAAACACAATCAAGGGTCGCCGCCCTGCCCGCGAGGACGGATACCTGAATCGGCCACGCTGGTCGACAGGATGAAACGGAAACTGATGACCAAGGCTGGTCGAGCCATCTACGCTCTGCGCAAAACCATCGTCGAACCTGTCTTCGGGCAGATCAAACAGGCACAAGGCTTCCGGCAGTTCCTGTTGCGCGGCTACGAGAAGGTACAAGGCGAATGGGCACTGGTCTGCACCACCCATAACCTGCTCAAGCTTTACCGGATATGCATGGCCTGACACGGGAATGTACCAACCGAGTCCGCCTGCCGCGATGCTGCCGTGATCGGAAAAATCTGCCGCATCTACCGCCGCCAAACTGTCGGCGAATACAGCAATAGCCCGCTCCCCAACCAGATCGCGCGCCTCAACCTTTACTCAGACACGCTCCTAGCAAAGGCCTTCCCGTTGGGTCCGCGTCCTGCCAGGCTTCCGATGTTGTAGATCCTAAGAGGCAAATAAAATGAGTGCGCCCACCAGTCAACATTCGTTTCGGTTACGGCTTTTTGGCATCCACGGTTCGTCCACCAGTTACGGCCTGCGTGATTTTCTATACCGCAGCAATGTTCCTTTCGAATGGATCGAGCTGACCTCTGATCAGCAGGCGCGGGAGTTGGCCCAGGTCAACGATCTCCACGACCGCCGCCTGCCGGTTTGCCTCTTTCCCGACGGCGCCAGGCTGGACAACGCAACCGTTCGGCAGATCGCGGAGAAGTTAGGTTGGTTCCAAAGGCCATCCAGCGCAGAATACGATCTGGCCATCCTGGGCGGCGGCCCCGCCGGGCTCAGTGCTGCAGTGTACGGCGCATCCGAGGGTCTCAAAACACTACTGATCGAGCGCTACGCCGTAGGCGGACAGGCGGGTACCAGTTCCAGAATTGAGAATTACTTGGGATTCCCGGAGGGCATCAGCGGCAATGACCTCGCAAAACGTGCCCGTGACCAGGCTAACCGCTTTGGAGCGGAGATTCTTCTGCTGCATGAGGGGGTGCGTGCCGAACTCGTGCCCGGGAAGTCGATCGGCCATCTGGCAGATGGCGCCAGCTTTGTGATGCGCGCCGCGATCTGTGCCTCCGGTGTCGAGTACCGCCGTCTCAACCTCTGGAATGAAGAGCGGCTGCGCGGCGCGGGCGTCTACTACGGCGCCGGCACCAGCGAGGCGGAGTTGTGCAGCAGCCAGGAGGTCTTTGTAGTGGGTGGCGGCAACTCCGCCGGACAGGCTGCCCTACACTTCTCCCGCTATGCGCGAAAAGTCCACATCTTGATTCGTGGAGATGGCTTGAAGGAAACGCTCTCCCACTATTTGATTGATCGCATATTGGCCTCGCCCAAGATCGTGGTAAGACCTCATACTGAAGTCATTGAGCTCCATGGCGAAAACTGCCTGGAAGCCATTACTCTCGTAGACAATTTGACCGGCCGGCAAGAAACGATCAATACGTGCTGGCTTTTCTTATGCCTCGGCGGTCTTCCCAACACGAACTGGGCTGCAGACGCCGGCTTGGTGCGCGACGAACAATGTTATCTCGTTACCGGTCCGGATTTACGACAGCACAGTGGCTTTGCCCGGAGATGGCCGCTCGATCGCGAACCCTACTATCTGGAAACCAGCTTTCCCGGAATGTTCGCCGCCGGCGATGTTCGCCATGGGTCTGTCAAACGATGCGCCTCGGCTGTCGGGGAAGGCGCAATGGCTGTTACGTTTGTCCACCGTTATTTAGCCAGCCACTGAAAGGAAGAAAAGCTATGTCAGGCTGTTCCCATTTGGACCAGATTCGACCTGTATCCCCTCGCACCCCCGAAGGCTGTGAAGAGTGCTTAAAGACGGGGAGTTACTGGGTTCACCTTCGCTTATGCCTGGAGTGCGGCCACGTCGGCTGTTGCGACCAGTCTCCCGGTAAACACGCCACCAAGCATTTCCATCGCACCGGCCATCCCATCATGCGCTCCTTCGAGCCCGGTGAGGGTCGGGGCTGGTGCTATGTTGATGATGTCCTACTGGATGACGTCGACCAATGGCCGGTAAAGCCGACGAATCGAACCTTGCCTTGCTGCTTGGCCGCGGCCAGAGCCTCGATCACGCCATCGTGGTCGTATGCTTTTTCCGGATCGTTGTAATAGACGACCTCATGCACTTGCCACACATCGAGATGGTCTGTCTGCAATCGGGTAAGCGATTCCTCCAGCATCCGCATGGCGACATCTTTCTTGCGCCCGTGCGTGCACACTTTCGTCATCACAATTGCCTGGTCCCTCCTGCCCTTGAGCGCGATGCCTATGCGCTCCTCGCTCATCCCTTTGTGGTATTCCCACGCGTTGTCGAAGAAATTGATCCCATGGTCGAGCGCCTTGGCGATCATGTTATTCACTTCTTCCTGACCGGAAACGGTTCCGATGTGATAGCCGCCTACGCCGAGGATCGAAACCTGTAACCCCGTCTTACCCATGGCACGCTTCGGCACCTGAAAACTCGGCAACGATGAGCCGCCATAGACGCCATTGAAATTCTTCACGATGGGATTCTGCGCGGAAGACGAATCTTCTGGAGTGGCGGCTGCGCTTCCCCCCGGACTGGCAGCTTGCCCAGCATGCGAAGAGGAGGAAGCAAGACTTGAAGCAGGCACGATGGCCGATCCGCCTGCCAGGGCTACACTCTGCAAAAAGCGGCGACGCGAAAGGTCGCTTCGCGGCGAAGCCTGATTTGCGGAAGTCATCGAATCCTTCTCAAAAGGGCAAAAGTCGGAACTCGTGTTCATCCCTCTCACTGTCTCCACACTGCGATGAAAGGCAACGGGTAGGCGGCCAGGTTCTTTATTCCCCAGGCGAGCTCGTCACCTGCGGATAGGACCGGCCGGTGTTCTGTGCCTCATAGATCAACTGCTTCACTTCCACTTGCTGCATGTCCAATGGGAAGTCATGGGCCAAACGCGCCTCCGGATTATCGAACTTGATGGAAGTTTTGTAGAGTTCAAATTGGCCATCGCCCGCGTAAGGCCTCGCGCGCGCGCGCAGCGCCTGCATTTCTGATTCACTCAGTGGCGCGAAACCCTGGGCGATTTTCAGATTCTGTTCGAGAATGCCGAGATCTTCCACACCCGAGATCGTCGTGGCCACCGGCAGCGACATCGCATAGCGGAGAAGCTCCTGCGCTGTGAAGACGCCCTTTTGTACGGGCTCTCCATGGCCGCCGATCGGCTTCATCCCGATGGGCGCAATGCCTCGCTTGTTCAGTTCCGGCAATACCTTTTGCTCAAAGCTGTGGAAGTTGGCGTCGAAGGGGTTCAGTGGCATCTGCACGGCGTCCAACGGGAAGCCGGTATTCAGCATCGCCAGATGAACATCGGGATCTTTATGCCCGGTGAATCCCGTGTACAACACCTTGCCGTCTTTTTTGGCTTTTGCAAGCGCTTCAGCAGCTCCTCCCGAGCGAATGAAAAGCTCGGGATCGTTCGCAAAACCCACGCCGTGAATCTGCCAAAGATCCAGGTGATCGGTCTGCAGGCGGCGCAGGCTTTGCTCGAGCATCTGCATCGCCAAGGCCGCGTCGCGCCCATGCGTGCAGACCTTTGTCATCAGAAAGATCTTCTCGCGGAACCCCTTGATCCCCTTGCCCAGCCAGTCTTCCGATTTCCCGCGGTTATATTCCCAACAGCAGTCAAAGAAAGTGACGCCGCCATCGATGGCGCGATGGACGATCTCGATCGCCGTCCGCTCATCCTTGGCGGCGCCCAGATGATGCCCGCCAAGTCCGAATGCAGAAATCCTTGCGTTGGTTTTACCGAATGGGCGAGTGGGAATCGTGCCGCCGTTGGACATTTAGTCGGTGTCTCGGATACAGAGCCCCGGCTACCGCTCATGACGGCGCCTGCGCAATTTGGATGCTGAAGGACTCGAAGGGTTGGCCCAACCAAGGTATCAAAACAGATTGCCGGCGACTTGTTCAGCAGCAGTATAGATGCGCGCCTTGAGGGCATCGCGGGTGAGAATGGGATCGTCTTTCAATGTACTGTTGATGTCTATAGTGAACACCTGGTTGCGCACCCGGCCGATAGCCCGTTCGCCGAGTTCGCCGCGGCGGAGATCGGCGGCACAATAGACCGCCTCGTTCCCGATGGCGTTCAGAGTTGCGGCTCCAGCCCCGCAAGCTTGTGCAATCGAGGTCATGCGCGTATGTGCGTCCGTGGCCAATTCGAGAGTAATGGTGAGCGTTCGCGTCGTTCCGTCGCCCTTTTGCACGAATGTGCAGACCGCGGGCTGCGCGCCGGAAGCGGCCGTGAACGAGCCGACAGCTTCGGCCCCGATAAGCCCGGATGCCGTGGCTTCCGTTAGCCATGGACAGTCATTTGCCGCGTGGGCCGCGCTGGGGAGACCAACCAGGCAAAGCAGCGCGGCGACGATAACTTGTATCCGTGTCGGGCGCGGCGCATCATTTGCCATTCTGCGCTCCTCCCTCTTCGGTGGCCAGATCGGAGTGCACGTGCCATGGAACGCTTTCGATGGAGATTTCCGGATGCACACGCAAATAGCTCAGAGAATAAGTAGGCGCACCCGGATCTACCTTCTTGTCGACAAACATTTCCTGCTGCTCAGCGGCTTTCTCTTGCTGGCCCATGCGACGGTAAAGGATAGAAAGGTTGTAGTGCGCGGCCAGATCGTCCGGATCAATCTTCTGTAGCGCCTCGAACTGCTCAAGCGCCGCATGCTCATCCTTCTGCTGGTAATAAGTGATGCCAAGTTCGCGGCGCGCATCGCGGGATTGGGGAAACATTTCTACCACTCTGCTGAAGTCTGCGATCTCCTGCTTTGTATTTCCCGCGCGTCGCTGCAGCAGACCGTCGTAATAAAGGGCGCGGGCGTTGTTCGGATCGATTGAAAGCGCCTTCCGAATGGCCTTCCGGGCCGATTCGTACTTTTCCCATACAATCTCGGTGAGACCAACATTGGTGTACCCATCGACATAATCGTGGCGCAGCTTGATGACTTCAGTGAAGGCGGCGACAGACTCGGCATATTGAAATTGATCGAGCATGGCGATGCCAAGGTTATTCCAACGCATCCAGTCAGGGTTGTCAGCCGGACCCGGCGCCTCTGGCTTGTTTTCTCCGATCTTGAGGACGCGGGTACGTGAGGCGATTTCCACCACCGGATAGGCTGGATGATCAGGCCCAAAGATGTTATTGAGATAGCTCTGGCGCAGATGCCGATAATTCACCTTTGCGGTAACAGAGACGGCACCAGTTACGTCAGCCGGAAGCCGAAATTGATAGCGCACTAATACCGATCTACCAGCTTGCACACTGTTATCGTAGGCCACGGAGTGAATCGTCCAAACCTTGTGGTTATCGACGAACTCCCCTTCATCTGTTACCGGACGATTGGTGAAGCTGTGCGCCCGCGGATCGATCATGCCATCTGGTTTGAGGAAGCCGCTATGGTAGATCTCTTTCCCGCTTGAATCCTTTACCGTGAACTCAACCCATGCTTCGTAGAGGTCGCGAACCTCGGGGATGAGCGAGTGGCCGATGTTCTTATTCTGGATGACAACATAGGCTTCAACTACGTCATTGGGAGCCAGGGTGTAAGAAGCCCGGCCCAGCGGAGCGATCAACCTATCCTCGCCGGCCTTCTGGAGGCCGAAGATATCGACGTTGAGATAGTCCCCGGCCCGCAGAAACTCGATGGTCTTCTTTAGCTGCTCGTCGAAGCCATAGTAAAACGGCACCGCGGTGTTCCCGGCCAGCCAGCGATGCGAGGCGAAGGTCCCATTCTTTGCGCCGTATTCGGGGAGCGTAATGGGATTTCGCTGCATGTGGCAACCCTGGCAGGGCTTAAAGTCAGCCGTATAGAACGTAAGCGGATTGCGCTGCGAAAACTTTGACTGCTGCCACTCGTCGTAAGCCGTGAAGGCACGAATGAACTTATAGTCGTTGAGCGGAGACGGCAAGTTGGCCTTATGACAGGCCGCGCAGAATTCCGGCGTGTGCAGGAAGTCATGCATAACGGCCTTGGAGTGCCGCTCAGGATGTCGAAGAATCTCGGCAAACGAGACCTGCCCGGGTATGCGGTTCCCGTTTTCATCCACGATGACAGACGGAATACCCATTTGAACGCTGCCATTGCCATTGGTTGAGTCGAGACTGACGACGGAGTGGCATGTCATGCACGTCAACCCGTCTGAATCGAACTTGGCTCGATCCACCTTCGAGTCTTCAGTGAGCGCGGCGCCCAGCACACCAATCGGATTATGACAACTGTCGCAGTGCCGCGCGAAAGCAATGCCCCGTGTCTTGTCGCGGATCAAAATATTGACGCTGGTGCGATAGAAGGGAGTGCGAAATGCATTGGAGTGCAATGCCTCCCGCCACTGGCTATAGGCTTCCTGGTGGCATGTGCCGCAGTACTCGGCTGTGGGATACGCACCTGGCTGGAGAAACCCTTCACCTTGTACGGTTATATTGCCCGGGGTGAACGGATTCTTCGGGCCATAGTGGAAGTTATAAGTCGGAGTAACAGCAGAGTTAAACGCTTTGCGATCCGCTCCTGTACGTTCCTCGGCGCGGGCCTTGAGCCTAGCCAAGGTCTCGCGTTGCGCGGGAGTATCTTCCGCGGGCGCAGTTCCTTTCGGTGGAGGCGTGTAGGCAGGCGGAGGTGTGAGTTCTGCGCCGCCCTGTTGCTGCTGCCCCGGTGCAGACACAATCAAGCAGCCGGCCCATGCGAGGACGGTACACACCTGGATTAGGGTCTTTCTCATATCAACTCTCCGGCGCACACGGTTTCATTTCGCGGCCGGCAATCCCTTTACTTGCTCGCTCGGACAGGCGTCTTATCCTTGGCCCGTTCCGCGGCAATCGCGTCATAGACGCTAGGTACCAGTCCCTTGCCTTCTTCAATTGCGTAGTAACGATCCACTCCCGGCAACATATATGTTTCCTTTGCACCATCGGGCCAGCGAATCTCGACTTTATCCACCTTTGCTGCCTGGCCTAAGCCGAAGTGCACTCGAAAATCGTTCGACGATTCAAAGCTTCCACCGCTCATCACATCACCGCGCTGCTGCACTCCTCCAGCCGTCAAATACACCGTGGACCCGATTGCATCCCGAGGACTCTTCGCGCCGCCGATCAGCATCAGTCCCACCCAATGATTGTGATCGTCATTCACGTTGCGCAGCAGAACGGGCGTGTGGTCCAGGCAGTTGATCACCACATCGATTTTGCCGTCATTGAACAGGTCGCCAAAAGCCGCGCCGCGCGCAGGAATCACGTCGGCCAAACCTGTGCCTTCGACCGGCGGAATGACCTCGAATTTTTTACCATGATCCAGGTTATGGAAGAGCAGCGGACGCTCCGCAAAAGAGGTTCCCCAGTTGTGTTTGTCGACTTGCGGATAAACGTGCCCAGCGACAAACATCAGGTCTTTCCAACCATCGTTGTCGTAATCGAAGAATTCGGTCCCCCAGCTCAAGAAGGGATAGGTGGCTTCGGCGATGCCCATCTGCGGCGTGATATCGACAAAGTTGCCGTCGCCGTCATTGCGATAGAGCGTCTTGTAGTCGTCCGAAAAAGTCGTAGTGTAAAGATCGAGGCGCCCATTGTTGGCGTAGTCGCCCACGGCGAGCCCCATGGATGCTGTCTCGCGCGCATCCTGATTGAGGGCAAACCCTGAATAAAAGCTGGCGTCCTGAAACGTACCGTCGCCTTTGTTCAAATAGAGATAATTCGGGGATGAGTCATCGGCAACTAGTAAGTCGACCTTTCCGTCATTATCAATGTCGACGAATGTCGATGAGAATCCATAGTAGCGCCGCTTGTCGCTGACTCCCGCCTTTTCGCTCACATCGGTAAATGTTCCGTCGCCGTTGTTATGGAATAGATGATCGGGTTCGCCTTGCAGGCCACGCGGCCCGCAGAGTGTTTGCGCTCCGCGAAATGAGCAGTTGGCATAGCCGACAGCCTTCGACCCGGAGACCGGCAGGTTATTCATATCCCAATGAACATAACCCGGAACGAATAGATCGAGACGGCCATCGCCATCGTAGTCGCCAAAACTTGGCCCGGTGGACCAGTTACCGAGCGTTACGCCGGCTTTTTCAGCCACGTCGGTAAATGCGCCGTCGTGATTATTGTGATAGAGCCGATTCTTCCCATAATTAGCCACGTAGAGGTCGGGCCATCCGTCGTTGTCGTAGTCGCCGACAGCCACGCCGAAACCCCAGCGGTCATTGGTGACACCGGCCTTCGCGGCCACTTCGGTAAATGTTCCGTCGTGGTTGTTATGGAAGAGCGCGGCATGAGGCGGTTCGATCTTGCCATCGAGTGCGTCCTTTGTCGATCCATTGACGATGTAAATGTCGAGCCAGCCGTCGTGATCGTAATCGAGCAAGGCGACGCCTGAGCCAATTGTCTCCAGAATGTAAGCTTTCTCTGGCGTGCCCATCTTGTGGGTCCAAACTGTCAGTCCGGCTCTCTCCGATATGTCTTGAAAAACGACCGGGCCCGTCTTGACGAATCCACCCGCGGTAATGGGTCGCTTTTCAGAATCGAGAACAGGTGCAAAGACGCCGGCCGTGGCGGACCCGCTTTGTTGATCGGCAGGCTGTGCAGCGGCATTTCCGCCGTAAAGAGGCGGCTGGGCCGGCTGCGGCTCTTGCGCGCACACCGGCCCCGCGCTAGCCGCGATCAAACCAGCAAGAACGCCGGCGAATGAGGCCTGCCGCAGGCAATTCCGCAAAAAACAATTCAAGATGAGACCTCGTGGGCGGGGATTCCCTTGTTGGAGCATTCTCGAAGGATGGGTGGACGACTGTCCACACCTATTTGATTGAGCTGGCACTCATTCTTCAGTTGTACCCGGCTGAGTACCACGCCCCGGGGGCAAGGAAGGGTCCCTTCGCCGGTCCCGAACTTGCTGAAAGAGCTTCTCCAACGTGCGGCTGAGTTTGCGGACGAACTAGAAGGAAGATCAACGAAGCAGCCCGAAAGGCGGCTCTCGATTGCGGCGGGTTTATCCGTTCGCGCGCCACAATCTCACGAGTGCCCCGGATATACCGCTTACGGGGTCAGAGCCCGGAAAGGCCAATCCCCGCATGCGTTTCTGATCGGCAAGCGTCGGCGCATTCCGGCAAATGTCCCAATGCTGATCAGGCGGATAGGCGCCAACCACGAGAAAGTCCTCGCTGCTCTCCAGGTTGCAATGCCCTGTCCCGGTTGGCAACACGGCAACGTCACCGGCCTGGACCGTAACTTCGTGGCCGCCGTCTCCGCCCAGCATCAGACGCGCATGGCCTTGCACAAATCCGAGAACCTCGTGCGCCGTGGAGTGGTAGTGGTGAAAGTCATAGACGCCGTTTCGCCACTGCGGCGGCCAGCCATTGCGCTCAAAAGCTTGCTCGAACATCGAGGCAGGATCGGACTCGGACTCACCAATATCGAACGCCGCGCGATAAAGAAGCACAGGAAGCCGCTCGTTGTTGGGCATCCACCCATTCTGGGAGAGTTGAAGAACCTCGGGCGCCGAAGACTTTGCGCTCGCGAACACGGGACGATCGGAGTGAATTCCCAGGGCCGTAAGCATGGCAGTGAACTGGCGGCGATTCACGCGGTTCATCGCACCTCCTTGAGATGCCTGATGCGCAGAGGCCGCGTTTTGATGCATTCCAAGTGGACATATGAAACGCGCGGAAACCGCAATCCCTTTGCGCGCAGGGACTTCGCAGTCTTTTTGAGCGTGCCCGCCGTGCCTTAAGAATTGTTAAGGAGCGCGCGAAACCATCGATTTGTGCGAGACTAAAATGCCGTGGGAGCAGATGTGGCGGCAATCGAGATCGAGACCGGCGAACTGCAAAAGCAGCTGTCGCTTTTGCTCGTGGACGACGATGCCGAGTTGTGCGGGATGATGCGGGAGTTCTTTGCGGAGTCCGGCCACAAGCTTGACACCGTATACAACGGGCGCGAAGGACTGGCGAATGCGCTGCGTGGTGGATACGACCTGATGATCCTGGACGTGATGCTGCCGGGTCTGGATGGATTAGCGGTTCTGCAGCAGCTCCGGCGAAAGAAGAATCTGCCGGTCATTATGTTGACCGCGCGTGTCCAGCAGCAGGATCGAATTCTCGGCCTGGACAGCGGAGCGGATGATTATCTGCCCAAGCCATTTGACCCCGACGAACTGCTGGCGCGTATTCGAGCGGTTTTACGACGCACCCAGGGCGTGAGCCTGCAGAGTGAGGCAACTATCACCATCGGCAATATCTCTGTGAACCCATCCACACGAGAGGTATCGAGCGCGGGTGAGGCCGTCGAATTGACCGCGATGGAGTTTGATCTGCTGGAATTGCTCATGCGATCGGCGGGCGAGGTGGTCTCGCGCGAGCAGATTACGGCTGTGCTGTTTGAACGCGAGGCGACGCCTTACGACCGTTTTCTCGATGTACACATTAGCCATCTGCGTAAGAAACTTGAAGGCGGACGCCACCTGATCCGCACAATTCGGGGAGTTGGATATGTCTTTACAGGAACGGTTTAAGGCGCTCCCCGCGATTTCCCTCTACGTCGGGGTCATGCTGGCGATGGTGAGCATCCTTTCGCTGTCGTTCCTCGCGTTTCATCTAATTGCCGATCACGTGCAGAAGATCGAGATCGATCCAACCTTCATCAAGTTCGACGAACTGCAACTGGAGAGCGCACGCGCCGCACTAGAGCATCGTGGACAACCGGGCCTGAAAGACGATCTGGCCAGCCTTGACCGCATCTTCGGTGGATCGCATTATTTACTTGATGCGAATGGGATCGATCTTGTTACAGGTGCGAGCCGCGCGTGGATGCTTCCCGCACCTCCCGCGGACAAGTTGCGCGTGCGTGCCCATGGACGTTGGACCCTTGCGCATAGGTCGCAGGACGCACAGTACTGGTTCACTGCCGAAGGTCAACTGGGCCCTCCTCATATTTGGACGTTTCTTCCCTATTACTTCCTTGTCATCGGCGTCGCGGGCGTTCTGTGTTGGCTCGCGTCCGTCGGCGTAGTCTCTCCGATTCGCCGTATCGCTGCGACCATCGGACAATTCGGGCA
The DNA here is from genome assembly GCA_963704415.1 of uncultured Acidobacteriaceae bacterium. GTDB lineage: Bacteria > Acidobacteriota > Terriglobia > Terriglobales > Acidobacteriaceae > Telmatobacter. The sequence continues at coordinate 214,016 of OY969908.1, forward strand.
AGGTGATTTGACCGCACGTGTCCGCACAGAGCGCTCCGACGAAATCGGCCAGTTGGGACGATCCTTCAATCAGATGGCGGAACGACTGGAGCGGCTGATCGTGAGCGAGCGAAGGCTGTTGGGCGACATATCGCACGAATTGCGATCCCCGCTGGCGCGATTGAAGTTCGCCGTAAAGCTTGCACGCACCTCTCACGACAACCAGGCAGCACTTGATCGAATTGAGCGCGACGTGGACCGCATCACATCTCTCGTTGCAGACATCGTGGAGATCACCTTTATTGAAGGCGATCCCGCCGTACAGGACACCGGAATCGTGCGTGCTGGAGAAATCATCGATGAAGTTGTGCGCGATTGCGCGCTGGAAGCGCAGTTTCGCGATTGCAGCATTGAGGTGAACGGAAGGTTGACGGGCGAAATGTTGGGCAGCCGCGAGTTGCTGCGCAGAGCGATTGAAAACGTCGTGCGCAATGGCATCCGCTACTCACCAAAGCGATCTGCAATTCAATTGTCCGTGGAAGAAAACGAACGGGAAGCCACAATCTCCGTGCGCGATTTCGGGCCTGGTGTTCCCGACGATGCAGTTACGCGCCTCTTCGATCCTTTTTTTCGCGTTGAAGATGCGCGCGATACAAACGGCGGCGGATCTGGAATGGGTTTGTCAATCGCGAAGCGCGCAGTGCAACTGCATAACGGCACAATCTTTGCGGAGAACGCGTCCCCAGGCCTGCGCGTGCGAATTTGCATTCCGCTCGCGCTGCAGCCAGGTACTGCATTTGCACAAGTTACTGCACCGAGCTAGAGCAGTTCCACAATTCACGTGCCCTTTTCGTGTGGCTTCGGAATACAGCAATTATCGAACTGCTGTGGTCGCGCTCAAAGGGCCTTAAGATTTCTTAAGCTTCAAATACTGGACAACCGTGTGTAATGTCCCTAATGCCTCAAGCAGCCAATGTTGATTATTGAGGCATTCGAGGAGATATAGATGAAGCGCTTTTTGGGTTTCGCCATCCTGATTGCATCGCTGGCAGTTCCAGCTTTCGCCGCCAAGAATTCAAAGACCGTGACCTTTGCAGATGCAGTAAAGGTTGGATCGACACAATTGCCTGCCGGCGACTACAAAGTGAGCTGGACCAACAATGGTTCGAGCGCACAGGTCACCATCGCCGAAAAAGGCGGAGCTTCCGTTACAGTTCCCGCAAAGCTCGTTGATGCAAAGAACGGCCATATTGCCGTGCTCACAAACACGGTGGGCGGTGTTGAGGTTCTGGAAACAATCCAACTCGACAACCTGAGCCTTGTGATTGGGAGCACGACCGCTGCCGGCGAGTAAGTACGCCTTGGCTGCACGAGCAACAGTTCATTTTGAATTGAGCGAAGGCGGCTGGGAACCCGTGGCCGGCTAATACCGTATCCAATTCCCGTGACTGTAGTCCTTCCTTTTCACCCCCATCCTCCCAAGGATGGGGGCTCCTTTTTTGCACGAGCGCCAAATTCGAAGCCACTCCGCCGGCGCAACTCAGCGCTTCACCAGACCCGGCAGCGCGTCTCATGCACCATCGGCTGGCCGGCTTTGCAATTGAAGGCCTGCTGGAACTCCGGCATGTTCGCCAGAACATTGTTGACTCGGAGCACTGGCATGGAGTGTGGATCGATCTTCACAAGGGTCTGCATCAGTTCCGGACGGAATGTGTCGCACCATGAAGTTCCATAGGCGATGAAGAACCGCTGCAGATTGGTGAGACCATGCTCGTCTTTGTCTTCTAGCGTCTTGCCTTGCGCCTTCAAATCCGCAGTCAGGGCAGACAGCGCGAGGTAGATGCCGCCGTTGTCCGCGGTGTCTTCGCCTTGCGTGAGTTTTCCGTTCTGCTTCGCACCCGGAACACCGGGCACGTCTACGGTATATTCGTTGGCAACGCAGGCGCCACGCTCGTCATACGCTTTCGCGTCCTCGGGAGTCCACCAGTCGCGCAGATTTCCCTTCAGGTCGAACTTGCGGCCCTGGTCGTCGAAAGCATGCGTCAATTCGTGTCCCACAACCGCACCTTCCGCGCCGTAATTCATGACATCATCCTGGTTCGCGTCGAAGTAAACGGGTTGCAGAATACCTGCCGGAAAATTGATGGTGTTGGTTTGCGGATCTTCATACGCGTTGACGGTCGGCGGCGTCATGAACCACTGCGTACGATCCAGAGGCTTGCCAATGAACGAGAGCTGGCGACTGAGTTCGAACTGAGTCGTCCTTTCAACATTGACCGGAAAACTATCGCGCGTGATCGTGAGCGTGCTGTAGTCGATCCACTTATCTGGATACCCGATCTTGTTGATCACTGCGGCAAGTTTAAGTTCGGCTTCTTTCTTAGTCGCCGGCTGCATCCAGGTTACGGAGTTGATGTCGCGACCCATCGCGTCTTGGATGTCGTGCACCATCTTCAGCGCGCGGGCCTTGCTCTCTGGAGAAAAGACCTGTGCGACATAGACCTGTCCAAGCGCCTGGCCCACGCCGCCGTCGACTGCGCCCGTGCACCGCCGCCAATCCGGCCGCTGCTGCGCTTGGCCTGTGAATACGCGTTCGAACGCGAATTCAGCATCGCGCCATTCGCTGCCGAGATAAGGTGTGGCAGACATCAAGAGATGGGCACGCAGATAAATCTTCCAGGTCGCAAGATCCTCGTCGACGAGCAACCTGTTTACCGCGCGAAAGAATTCGGGCGCAGACACTTCGTAAAGCGGCACCGCGGGCGCGCCGATGGCACTCAAGTAGCTATCCCAGTCAAATGCCGGTGTCAGAGCTTTGAGTTGGGCAAGTGTAAAGCGATTGTTTATCTTGTTCGGATCGCGGCGCGTCACGTTGTCCATCTGCGCCTGCGCCATTGCAGTTTCGACACGCAAAGTCGTGGCTGCATCGTGTGCGGCCTCTGCAGGGCCCGTCCCGTCGAGCTTGAGCAGGGTGGTCAAAAACTCTTTGTACTTTTCGCGAATGGCCTTTGTCTTGGCATCGTCGCCGAGGTAAAAATCCCTGTTGGGCATACCCAGTCCGCCCTGGTCGACACTGGCAACAACCTGGCTCACATCGTTGTAATCCGCCTGCGGCCCAAACCCCAGCAATGCCACGGCGGTCTGATTCTCATCTCCCTGCCACGCCGCGCCGAAAGAGCTGTGAATCATCGCCAGAACGCCGGCGATTTCGCTCTTATCGTGAAGCGACTCGATACGACCCAGAAGCGGCTTGATGGCCGACAGATCGTTGGCTTTTGCGCTTGCCTGGTTCATACAGCTTGCATAAAAGTCGCCAATCTTCTGCTCGTTCGCTGTGCGCTGCGGGTTGGGGACCTCGTTCTTCTCCAGAATCGCGCGCAGAATCTCGCGATTCCACTCCGACAGTATTCCCGCAACGCCCCACATTATCTGGTCGGGGGGGATCGGATTTGCGGCGTTGAGCTTGGAGCACGCGTATTGATAGAAATTCTCGCAAGGATTGACTGCGGAATCGACACGCGTTACATCCATATGCTGCAGTTCAATAGGTTGCTTTGCTGTCTGGGACATCGCATACCCAGCGGAAATGGCTATCAACAATAAAGTGAAATGCGCCTTCATCAAGTCCTCCAATCCTCGGACTGCAACCGGGAATGCATGCGCCGTGCAGAATCCACATTCGTTCAAGCGTCAGCGGAATCGAACTGCCTGTAACGCAAAAAGCCTAATTCAGCGGCGTGGCATTGCGTAAGTCAAGTGTGACGAAATTCTGTCCGGCGTTGACGTGGACCGCTTGTCCCCAGACCAGCGACTGTTTGTTATAGATCGCGGAAACCATCAGGTAGTAAGTTCCCGGCGGAACTCCGGGAAGCGTTCCCACCCCGCTGGCATCGGCGCGGACAGCGGAGGCAGCGCTGACCTTTATGGCATCGAGCGCCTGCTGGCACTCGGGCGTCCTCGAGCTGCAAACGCTGCCCACGTATTTGTACGGTGACGTGCCCGTTGGAACCGCGACGCCATTCTTTGCGAGAGCATCGCCGTAAGCATCGCGCAGAATCACAGAGGGCCGGCCGGCAAGCGGATTCGCGTGGCCAGGCTGCGCGAGGAAACCGGAGACGATGGTCAACGTTGCGTTGCCCAGCGGCGCCGCCGGAGTGGAAAGGCCTCCGCCCCCATTCGGCGAGGACGCCGTCGTTATCGCTCCCGAGCCGCCGCTGGCAGGAATCGTCTTGCTAGGCGCCAGTACGGCAAGGTTGCAGGTCTGTTCCAATGGAGCAAAGGTGAAATCGTCATTGTCGTTTTGGCCAGTGACCATGCGCCCATGAACCTGGTAGGGTCCGGAGCCACCGGGATCGAGCGATCCATCGGGCCGGAAGGCCAGCGTGAGTGGATGATCCGGCGCGTCAATATGGACCACGGCCCTGGCGCCATCGGCCACGACGGTGTACGGATAAGCGCGCGCCGCATCGGGGCCACAACCAAGGATCACAGACTCCGGAAAGAACTGAACCCTGAATCCCGTCGAAGCAGCATAGATCCCGTGCATGCGAATGCCCGGCGGTGTCGGCGGTCCTTTATCGCCGCCAAACATCGTCTTCAACAAATCCGTCTGCATCGTCTGCGCGCCGACGCTCGCGCCTTTCGAAGTGAGGTTGAGAGCAGGACACGTAGCCGTACGCGGCGCAAATGATGTATAGCCCGGATCGTCGTGGACCTTATTGCCAACTGAGTCGTAGTAATTCCCTAGACGGTCCGTCTGCGTTCCCTTTTGCTCCGCCGTTTTGCCTGGCACATAGCCGCTAGCGACCACGCCATTGATCGTCACAGGACCCGGACCCGTAATGGCCCCCTCGGCGCGAAACGTGAGCTCCAGCGGCTTCGGCCTCGTATCGATGATCAGCAGAGTGCGGTTGCTTTCGAATTTGAGAGAGTAGTTTTCCTGGTTGGGCGAGAGGAACGCGCAATTCACCAGGACTCCGCCATCGATGAAATCGAGACGCCAGTTGCCCGCGCCCTGGAAGACTCCAGCCATATTCGGTCCCGGCTCCGGATCCTTGGCCGCTGAGGGCAGCACCGAAGAGACCATTTGGCTGAAAGCACCGAGCAGTGAATTGCCGGTGCAGCTCGCGGGCAAGCGTCCGGAGCTAACGCAGCGCGCCATCTGCCGCTCCTCCGGCGTCTTCGGCTTTTGCGGTTGGCCCATCGTCATGGGCTGGGTGGCGACCTTCATCTGGCCCTCGGACTTTTGGACGTTCGCGTTGTAGAGATCCTGCTGCCGCTTCTGGAAAGCCTTGGCCGCTGCAAGTTGTTGCGCGCTGGGCTGCTGGCAGGTCGGCAGAAGCTTCTTGAGGGCTCCGCGCGAGACGTACGTGTAGGAATTCATCCCCGTCGGTGTCAGGTGGTCTGGATGCGCGACCATGCAATTGGCATTGTCCGAGAGGTCCCGGATATTGCAGTTCTCAACGTAGATGTGCTCGCCACTGCAAATGTAGGTCACGCCGATGGGAATGTCTTGTGTGGCGGCCTGCGCCTGGACCATGCGGCTTGACGCGAGAACGCCTGTGAGAAACAGGCAGGCGAAAACGCACGATGCGCACGCGGTGGGGGGGCGGCAAGATTGATTGCATCGATATCTCCCGAATATGCGCAGGCACGCTGCTCTGCTGACTCTCGTCGAATCGACGGGCCCAAAGTCTTGGCATTCGAATGGGGAGCCTTATGGTAAAGCTCGGTGGGGTCCAAGAGCAAGGGCCTCGCCAACTGCGCTGGTCCTCCATCGATGCGCCACAATCGGGTACCGCGCACCCGATTCGTTGTACGATGGGTTCGGTTTCGCATTTAGGAGGAACAAAGGCATGCGAGGGAGGCGGCAATGAAAGCATCCCGCGTCCGCACAGCGGCGCAGTGGTCACTCTCGCTCGTTCTCTGCGTAGCGCCCTTGATTGGCGCGAGACGCGTTTCCTGCGAACCGCCGCAACCGTCGGGACATGGACTTTGGATTTGGAAGAGTCCGGATGTTCTTGGTGTCCCACAAGGTACGAAGCGGCTTAAGGACTTCTGCATGATGCAGGGTATCAACGAAGTCTATGTTTCGTTCTCCGCAGCAAGTGCACCGTCTGAGGAGAACGATTTCATACACCTGATTGAAATGATGCATCGCGCCAGCATCCGCGTGGAAGCGCTGCTCTCTAGCACCGACGCCGACGAGCCTGGAAAACATAGAGACAAGCTGCTTGATCGAGTGCGCCAAGTCATCGAGTTCAATCGCGGTCATCCGGCAAACCGTTTCGACGGAATTCACCTCGACATAGAGCCGCAGCAACGACCAGAGAACAAAGGCCCGGGAAATCTGAGGTTCCTCCCTGGCCTCGCCGATGCGTTTATCGCCGTGCGCGTCTTGGCCGAATCCTCCGGTATGACGGTAAATGCAGATATTCAGAACAAGCTGCTCAAGGGTGACGTCGCAAAGCGTCGGATGCTTTTGTCCTCTGTACCGCGAGTCACTCTGATGATGTATGAGCTGAGCAGCCCCGACGACGGGCAAACTGCCGAGCAAAAGGCCGATAAAGCGACGGAGGCCAGCAGGAAATTCCTCGACCTGGCTTACGACGGACTCACTGGTCCGAGTCTGGCAAGGATGGCGATAGCCCTGCGCACACCTGACTATGGCGAGTTGCTTCCCCAGATGCTCGAGAAGCTGGATGAAGCGAATCGCGCGAATCCTCATTATCTCGGCTGGGCGCGCCACTCTTACAACGACGTGCTGCAGCGCTAAACCCCGTCGACGGCGGAGGATCGGCTACGGGTTACAACTCGTTCTGCTTGGCGCGTGCGCCGCGCCAATAGAGGACGAGCCCGAGCAGAATCGAAGCGATTGTTCCGCCGACCAGCTTCAGCTCAAAGCCCAACTTGTTCGTCGAATCTCCAGGCGGCACGAGCGAAACAAAGATGCCGATGAGGACAACGATGAATCCGAGTCCGCCGGAGATCCAGACACCGGCGAGTCCTCCGGGAACCAGTACAGCATGCAGATTGCTTTTGCGGTCTTTGCGGCGCGCCAGCTTGATGACGGCCGCGAACATGTAGAGAAATGGAATGAAGTAAAGGATGATGGCGGCGTCAATGAGGAATTGATAAGCGCCACGCGTCGAGTCGTTGATCTGGCTGACGAGCAGGATGATGCCAGACGCAATCGCCTGCACAAGAATCGAGATGTAAGGCGTCTTCCAGCGCGGATGAATCTTGCCGAAGGCTGCGGGCAGGTAGCGATCGATGCCTACGACAAAGGGAACGCGCGCGATGCCGGCGACTGTGCTGCCAACGCCACCTGCATTGCCAACCGTCACGAGAATCGCCGCGACCACTCCCAGAAGGCCGATCTTAAGCGCGATGGAGCCAAGCGTGATCGCGTGGAAGACGCCGCTTTGCGGGTCAAGATCGGCGGCAGGCACCAGAGCCAGAATGGCAAAGGTGCCGGCGATGTACATGAGAGAAATGAGCGCGCTGGCTCCGAAGGCTGCGCGCGGGAGCGTCCGCCGCGGATCGCGAATCTCTTCGCTCATGGCCGAGACCAGCTCGAGGCCTGTAAATGCAAAGGCGATTTGCGACCAGAAATTGACCGTGTCCCAGTTCCACGCAGGCATCATGTTCGCGAGGGTGAAGTGTGTGGCTGAACCTTGACGCAACACGACCAGTGCAGCGACACCGCCGAGCATCAGCAGCGGCACGTAGGTCCCGACCCCGCCGGCGTTTTGGAGCCATTTGCCCACATTGAGCCCGATGATGTTGAGCAGCACAGCGACCAGCAGCATGGCCAGCGAAACCGTGAGCAGAAATGTCCGATTCTGCGCAAGCTCTGCGCCGCGGCCGCCAATGATGTACGCGCTCATCGAAGCGCTGGCAAGAAGCAGGCCCGGGAAATAGAAGACCGTGTAAATCCAGTAGGTCCAGCCTGCAATGAAACCATGAAAATCGCCGAATGCCTCGCGCGACCAGACGTAAAGGCCGCCTTCCTCGGGAAAGCGCGAAGAAAGCTCATTAATGACCAGCGCGCCGGGCAGGAAGAAGAAGACGGCCGCGAGGACCCAGAGGCTGATCGAGGAGGTGCCGTTGTGACCGGCGGCGGCGATCCATCGGGGCCCGAGAACCGTGGCGATATTGAACAGCAGCACATCCCAGAAGCCCATCGTTTTGCGCAACTGCGATTTGGAATCGGGCGCGGAAGGCGCAACGATGGTCATTCACATACCTGCTGCTGCGAGGGGCTTCGTCAGCGATCTGAGATTTCAGAAAGGATATAGGACGCGGGGAATCCGCGTCTGCGCCGAGCGCGATTCTTCAGGAATCGGACGACGGTCTGGAGGAGATGTGCAGGGATGGAACAGGCGCGGACTGTGTCCGCGCCCTTTGAGCCGGGGGAAGTTGATCCTTACGCCGTTGCGACCCGCAGGGCGTCCTGAATGTGTGCCTCGAGTGGGTTGAGTACCTTGGCATCGACGACCCGTTGAGAGTTCTGCGTCGATTGCGAGTTTCTCGGAGTCATCTCGTAAACCGGCTTCGAGGTTGCGGAGTTGACGACCTGTTCCAGTGCTTCAACCGCGGCAAAAATCTGTCCTTGACGCGCGCGCAGTTGGTCGATCGTTTCAGAAATCTCACGGAGTTCCGCGTGGGCCGTGTCGGCTGCGGCACGATATACAGGTTCATGTTGCTTGTCGTTCATCGAATCCTCCACATGCAAAGTGTAGGTCGGGTAATGTTCAAAGGGCATTACACAAACGGGTTAAATCAAGTCACTTTCGGGGCAAGACTGGATCCTTGAGGCTCATATTTCTGCGATTTTGTTGCGGCAAATCGACAATTACGTTGGGCCGCTGGTTACCTTCGATCCTTCGAAGAAAAGACCATTCTCGTCGAACCCGAATGACTGCATCACATTCCTGCGCCGCCGGGGTTTACTGAGTGGTAACTCCCCCAGGAGTTAAAAGTAAAGGTGGTTGTCCAGTCGAGCCCGTCCAGTTCAGCACCCTGCGTGCTCTTTTCTGCGTGATCGCGGCTTCCGGCCGCCGTCCGGTATGGCGCCGTTCGCATCCTGAACCCGCCTATCCAATATCCGCTCCAAGCCACCTAGTTCCTCCAGACATGACAGCAAACTGGCTCTCGCCTTCTTATGAGCCTTCTCTCCCATCGCTTCCATCAGACGCCGATCAAGCCTGGATCGTTCCTGCCGCGCTGATTGGACCGCTTCCCACCCTCGTTTTGAAAGGCGGATGCGTTTGGCGCGGCGATCCTTCATCGGCACGATTTCAAGAGTCCCGAGCCGAACCAATTCCGCCACCGACTTCGACGCGGCCTGCTGCGAAACCTCCATCCGCTTCGCTAGTTCAGTGATGGTGCGCTCCGCGTCAATCAAATGCTGGACGAGGTAGCCGTGGCTTTCACGAGCCCGATCGAAGCCGCTTCGGAGGAGATGTTCCAGCACAAGCTCATTGACCCTTTGGCCGAAAAAGAGGGCCAAGTAAGCCAAATCCAATTGCGCCGGAGTAAGAATTCTGGATTTCACAACCATGGTTGTGTATTCTACCTGAACCAAGAGGCGATGTATTCATGGCCTTCGGCGGACTTCAGAAGGGGGTAAAGCAAATGTTGATTCAGGAACTGTTTTCGAAGGGAATTATGAAAATGGGGCCGTCCCCTGTCGATCCCCAGCGGCAGGTGGGAGTCTTCAACCCTGAAGCGATCGCGGGTCTGCCAGCTCTTCGCACCCAGGAAATGGAAAAATTCCTCTGGCTGGTCGGTGAGTGGAATTACGAGAATGCGGTACCGCCCACGCCGTCTTCACCTGCCTACGGCACATCGGCACCGCGAAATATGCGCTCTCGGAGGACAGGAACTGGCTTTGTAGTGTTTCTCCCGATGGCCGGCAGTCTCCACAAATCACATTCGACCCTTTGAGCCAGCAGTGGATCTACGTCCTCACGCGCGGCTCCTACGGAGTGCTGCGTTCAGCGGAAGGATGGTGCGGCGATCAGATCTCGTTTTCCGGGAAGATGACAATGGTAGGCATCAATTGTGATTGGCGCATGACCTGGACGCGACAGAGTTCAGACCGGTTCTTCTTCGTGAACGAGGAACGCAACGAGGACGGATCGTGGGCCTACATTGACGAATGGCGCTTCCAGCGCTGGAGCTAAGGGGCTAGCTCTGCCCGGCTGCTTGCCAAGCGTCAAGATGCGGCAAGGGTCGCCTTGGCTAGGAGGCGCCTTCACGATATACTGATAATTCGGCAAGCCGACAAGTGGCGCGCTCTTGTGCGTGCCGGCGGTTCCGACGCCTCAGGCATGGGCGCGGCGCGAAAAGCGCTGGGAACGGCATAGGCGGCACGAATACCAAAGAATTCCGGAGTGGAACCATGGCACAAGTATGCGACATTTGCGGCAAAGGGCCGCAGTTTGGCAATAACATTTCACACGCGCACAATGTGACGCGGCGGCGCTGGAACATCAATCTGCAGGCGGTAAAAGCGCTGGTAAACGGCGCTCCGAAGCGGATTCGTGTGTGCACGAGCTGCATCAAGGCCGGCAAGATCGCCAAGGCTTAGTTTCGGCGGCCCTTTTCCGATTTGCGGTTTGACACGAGACCCCGTTGCAGAAGGACGGGGTTTTGTTGTGCGCGGAATTAAGTCACACGGTGGGCCTTTGGGGTTCGTTGGCTTAGTGCGTTTGAGAATGTTGGCCAGGATCTCACGTCGTTGACACGTTTGCAGCTGACAGCATGCCTGGGTGCCGTCGGTAACTATCCAGACGGCCTGCGGTCACCAAACTTCCTTATCTGCGAGCCCTTGTATGTCCATTACAGCTGATCCTCGCGTTTTTTAAATCAAATTACAATTCAGCGCTTGACTATTTCAGCTTTGTCCAGCAGATTGGCGGGAGGTTTCTTCGGCTTTTCCAACGATCGCTCTCAATCACTTTCTTTGGAGGTCACATCCGTGAGCAAATTCTCGGTTTGTATATCCCTATGCCTGCTGGCTCTGGGCAGCAGCTTCGCCTCTGCGCAAAGCGCGACCCACGCGACCCGCCAGCCAATTGCAGTGCCGAGCGGCTACTTCGCCACGCTGAAAGCTGCTCCCAAACACACTGCATCGAACAAGCTCTCGGCTGCAACTAACGCGGCGACGGCCAATGCGGATCCCCGCATTGTCTCAGTGCCCAACTTCACAAGCTCGTTCATATTCGGCGGAGTTACCTATCCCTACACCATGGTCGGGCAGAACCCGAAGGCGCGGCAGACTACGGTGGTTCCAACCACGTATGTGCCGATGTCGTTCTTCTTCGATGAATTTGTCGATCAGAACGGCAACAATATCACCATTGACACGACCGCGATCACCAAGGAGATCAAGAATTCGCCTCTCTTCGAGAACTCGAGTTACGCCACGGGCAATACGCAGTTTGAAGATGCTGTTATGCGCGCCGAGTTCTATCCGCTTTTCAATAAAAACGGCGACAACGATGGGGACGACAATTACCATGTTTTGCTGGGTACGCCGCAGACACTGACGCCCGTAACGATCGAAGTGCCGGTAGGGTCCTCGGTGCTCTATGAGGACGGCAATGGGACGTTCTTTGCGGTGATCGACATTAACTTCATCAACTCGCAGCTGAACACACTCACGCAAACGGAAGGGATCAGCGTTCAGAGTATTCCGATCTTCCTCACGCGGAATGCCGTCTACGGCGACTTCCTCAGCGGCATGTGGATCGACTGCTGCATCGGCGGCTATCACGGCGCATTTGAAGTCAACAGCACCGCAAGTAAGATCTTTGTACAGACATTTGCCTTTTCAACATCTCTCGACGCCGACGTTGCCGATGCTATCTTCCTAGATCCCGGCATCTTCGCCGACGTCAATGCCCTGTCGCACGAACTGGGCGAGACGTTCAATGATCCTTTCACGAATAATGCGACGCCCAATTATCAGCTTCCGGGTGCACCAGCCGGTACTTGTCAGAACATCCTTGAAGTCGGCGATGTTGTAGAAAACCTGACGCCCGACTACACGGACGTTACGGTCGATGGATTCACCTATCACCCGCAGACGCTCGGCCTGCTGCAGTGGTTCGAGGGGATCAGTCCCTCGAATGCAATCAACGGAGACTACAGCTTCCCGGATTCAACCAGGCTGACAGCTCCCTTTACGCCGTGCCCCACGTCGTATGCACTGCGTCGTCCCTGAATGAATGGACCTGGGCGCACAAATGTGAGCCTCCAGCAACAACAGACCCCACCAAGCAAGGTGGGGGTTGTTTCTTAGTGAAATGAGGTTCGATTTTCGAGTGGAACCAGCCTGCAGTTTGTCCCGAGGTAGCCCGCTCGCTGTGCGATGCTATTGCTTTTCCCGTTCAAACGTGAGTGACGCGGAGTTGATGCAATAACGCAGACCGGTGGGACCGGGCCCATCGGGAAAGACGTGCCCCAGATGGCCACCGCAGCGGGCGCAGGTGACTTCAACACGGCGCATGCCATAGCTCAGGTCTTCATGCTCATCGACCGTCTTTGAGTCAGCGGGGATCATGAAGCTGGGCCAGCCGCAGCCGGAGTCGAACTTGGCTCCTGACAGAAACAGCAGAGCCCCGCAGCCCGCGCAGTGATAGTTGCCGGTCTCGTGGTTTTCGGTGAGCAGGCCGGTAAACGGGCGCTCGGTTCCTTTTTGGCGCAATACGCGATACTGTTCGGGTGTGAGCGCGGCACGCCATTCGGCATCGCTTCGGGTAATTTTCTCCGGTGTTTCCGTGGTCTCGTGAACGTTGCTCATGCTGGGCCTCCAAATGTTTAGCGGCGGATGGTTGGATGCGCTGTCGAGTGGGGAAGTTACACTCGGCGCGGGTGAGACGGGTCAAACCTCGGCGACCAGGTCAATTTCAACGAGTGCGTCCTTGGGAAGTCGCGCCGCCTCGATCGTGGTGCGGGCTGGCGGCGCGCCCCCTTCCGGCGACAAGTAGCGGCCATAAACCGCATTCATCTCCGCAAAATCGTCAAAGTGTCTCAGAAAAACGGTGGCCTTGACGGCTTTGTGCAGGCTTGTGCCCGTTGCTTCGAGAATGGCTTTCAGGTTCTCGAGAACCTGAGTGGTCTGTTCGGCAACGCCGCCGGAAACGAGCTGCCCTGTCGCGGGATCGAGGGCGATCTGGCCGGCGGTGAAAACAAAATTGCCGGCGCGGATGGCCTGGGAATACGGGCCGATGGCGGCTGGCGCGGCAGCGGTAGCGATGACGGTTTTGGTCATGGCTCGATTGTAGAGCGCGCTGGATCTTGAAGCAGCGCGCAACGGCTCCCATCCCAGATGCTTCCGCTATGGCGGGCGCGCTGCCGATGGGGAACCCGCTCCTGAATCTAGCGCCAGACTGCGAGGACGCCGCCGACGATCAGTAGACCGATGAGCCAGTAGCCGTTGTTGATGGCGAAAAGCTTGAAGGGACGGTTTTCATAGATGCCCTGCGGAAGATTCGGCGCAGCAAAGAAGCCGATCCAGACGATGAACCCCGTGAGGGCGCCCCAGGCAAAAGTATCGGCGCCCGTCCAAATGATGAAATGGTCAAGCATGAACGCCAGGATGAAATCGCAAACGAAGGAGGCCATCATGCCGGGAACAAGGCTCTTCTTGTTGGGATTGTCCTTCTCGAAGCCGAGTGCTTTCATCCACGGCTTGGCGAAGAGAACGGGCGAGTACCAGAGGGCGCCGAGAACCCAGAGGATGACGGCGCAAGCAAGAACGGCAAGATGATTCAACTGATGGTGAATGTGGAGCACTGTTTTCCTCCCAGAGAGACCAAGGGTCACCGCAAAGAGCAATCGCGGAAACTTGCGGGTGGGGATGCGCACTGAGGGTCGCGCGGTAGAACGATCTCTGTCAAGGATGAATCGGGTGGATGGCTACTTCTTGAGCATCAGTGTACAAGGGTGCGCATCCCAGCCGGCCACTCGGGAGAGGGGCGAGGATGGGATGGCAGATGAGAAATGCGGAGGACAACCTGGCGAACAGCTAGACCAGCTTGGCGTCGAGGGTGATCTCGGTATTGTTGGCGAAGAGCTTCGAAATCGGGCAACCGCCCTTGGCGCCCGCCGCAGCCGTGTCAAAGGCTTCCTTGGTCGCGCCCGGAACGGTGGCAGTCGTGGTGAGGGCGATCTTGGTAATAGAGAACCCATCGCCCACCTTGGCCAGGGTGACGGCCGCATGGGTTTCAATCTTGGTTGGGGTGAAGCCAGCGCCGCCGAGTTGCGCGCCCAGCGCCATGGAGAAACAGCTCGCATGGGCTGCCGCAATGAGTTCCTCTGGGGTGGTGCCGCTGGTGGCGCCTTCAAAGCGGGTCGCGAAGGAATAATTTGCGTTGTTCAACACGCCTGTCGCCGTGGAGATGGTGCCCTTGCCTTCTTTCAATGAACCAGTCCAAACCGCACTTGCCTTGCTTGCCATAGACCCTCCTTGGGGTTCCGGAATCCGGGGGTTGTGGGGAAATTGATCCGTCGCCATCAGGAAATCGTTGGTGACGTCAGGAAGTTGATGCTTCAGGCACCTGCCAGGATGCCGCGGCAGGCTGCCCACCTTGTAATGTTAATCTCTGACCCATGCTTCCACACAGGCCCCTCGCCCTCGACGGGGATTTTGCGCGCGAATTTTCACAGAGCGGCGTCGCATGCGCGCTCGAAAATGAACTCCCCATCGAGCACCATTGCCAGGTGTGCCCAACGTGCTCGCACCACCTGACCGGGCATCGCTGCAAGCTGGTGTGTCCGCAGTGCGGGTATTACCTGAGTTGCGCGGACTACTACTGAGGGCTGCGCGGCACTTCGCGTGCAGCGAATCGCGCTTCGTGCAGACCCAGCTATTTCGACTCGCTCGCCTTCCGCCTAGCCTCGAATTCATCGCCGGGCAGCCATTCCACGGGTTTTGCTTGTTCAGCCGCGAGCCAACCAAGGACAAAGCCAAAACGCGCGAATTTAGCGTTGCCACGGAAATCCCAGTCGGCGTGGTACTCGTCGCTGGGCTGGTGGTAATGGTGCGCGACGTAGTCTTCGCTCTGCGCATGGCCCCACGCCTCATCGTGCCCCTCGAACAACTCGCCCTGGTCCACCGAAAACGCAGGGACGCCGACCCGCGCGAGCGAGAAATGGTCGCTGCGGTAGTAGTGTCCGGCCATCGGCGATGGATCGGGCAATAGCTGAATATCGAATGCCTTCGCGACCGTTTGCACCGTGGACCAGAAGTCGATGCGCTCGGCTCCATTCAAGTCAGCCGAGCGGGGAACACCGATGGGCAGCAGCATGTCGTAGTTGAGGTCGAGCGCAATCTGGCTTGCAGGGACAGGTGGATGCATGCCTAAATACTGCGAGCCGAGAAGGCCTTGCTCTTCCGCTGTGACAGCAGCAAAATAAATATCGTGCGGTGGCGGCTGGATCGATTGCGCGAAGGCGCGCGCCATCTCCAGCAGAATGCCGCAGCCGGTGCCATTGTCGGCGGCGCCGTTGTAGATGTTGTCGCCCTTGGCGTCCGGATCGATGCCGAGGTGATCGTAATGCGCGGTATAAAGAACCGAGTTTCCGCCCAAACTTGCTCCGGGGGCACGCGCGACCACGTTGGAGCTGACGTAGCGGCGCACGCGGCTTTCAATGTGAGCACGCAGGCGAACAGGAATTTCCGTGGCGTGGAAGCCCCGCTTCCCTGCCCGATCGATGGCCTGATCGAGGTCGCCAAGGCCAGCCAGAGTAAACAAGTGCTGGGCCACGTCGTGCTGGATCCATGCGGCAGCGCGCAAAGTGGCGTCGGGGTCGCCCTGAAGATAGCTCTTCTCGATGGCCTGCGAGTTGCGGACCACTTCCCAACCATAGCTTGCAAGGTCGCGACGATGAATGATGAGCACACCGACGGCGCCACGGCGCGCGGCTTCCTCATATTTGTAGGTCCAGCGGCCATAGTAGGTGAGCGCTTTGCCCTTGAAAAACTTCTCGTCTTCCGAGGGCGGCTCGTTCACGATGATCAGCGCAACTTTGCCCTTCAAGTCAATCTCTTTGCCGTCGACACCCGCGTAGTCGTCCCAGTTGTACTCGGGCGCATGAATGCCGTAGCCGACGAAGACGATTGGGGCATCAATCTCCGCGGAGGCCTGGCCGGTTTCATCCTTCGCGACGATTTCAGTGCCGTAAGTAAGATTCACTGGCTCGCCGCCTGAAGGCACGAACGCGAATTTGGTTTTGTCCTCAACCGTGTGGACGGCAAAGAGCGGGACCGGCTGGAAATAGGTGCCGTTGTCGCCTGCGGGCTTGAGGCCGGCGAGCGCAAACTGGGTAGCTATATATTCCGCGGCTAATTCCGCTCCACGCGTGCCGGGACCGCGGCCTTCAAGCAGGTCGAGCGAGAGAAAGCGCACGTGCGCGCGAATTTTCTCAGGATCGATGGAAGCCGCAGCGGCGCGCGCAGCAGGCGGGAGACCTGGAACTTCGGGGACTGTACCTGCTTGTTGCGCGTGCGCGAGACAGTCTGTGGCGAGGATCGCAGTCGCAAAGAACAGAAAGTATTTCGAGTGCATTCAATCTCCATGATGCGGGAATTGAGAAGGGATGACGCAGTTCATCGGGGATTGCTGTTCAGACACATTCTATTCTGTGGGTCGCGGCTTCTTAGCGCGTCGAAAGACTTTGCTCAAGGCATGACGAAAGAGCCGCTGCGCATTGTGGCAGCGACCCAGTCAGCACGCGGAAGGCCGCTGGCGGCGAGTGCGTTCTCTTCCTCGTCGAGATCATATACAACGCGTCGGATCGATGGAATCTCGTCATCGATGAGCAGATACGAAGCGTGCCAGTTGCCATCGTAAGAAA
Organism: uncultured Acidobacteriaceae bacterium; assembly: GCA_963704415.1. Lineage (GTDB taxonomy): Bacteria > Acidobacteriota > Terriglobia > Terriglobales > Acidobacteriaceae > Telmatobacter. Next base: position 230,867 of record OY969908.1, read on the forward strand.
GGCTCACGCTGCCAGTATTCGCAATGGTCCGGCCTGCGATTTCACGAATGTAGGGATGATGAATGTGCGCATAGACGACGATGGATGAAGCGAGTGACTCGTAGGTCGAATCCAACTCCGCGTCAGTAGCTTTGGCGCCGGGAGAGATCCATAGGCTTAATGGGCTCGCGTGCACCAGGGCGACAGATGCGACTTTCTGCACCATCGGCAGAGTCTGCAGCCACGCGAGCCGTTCGTCTCCAAGGCTCTCACGTGTGGATGCAGCCTGCTTTTCGATAACATCGAAAAGCGGCTTGAGAAGGGGCGATTTAGCCGCGAATTCGGCGAGCGAATCTGGCCGATAGAGCATCTCGTCGGTATTGCCCAGCACGCCTTGCCAGCCTAGACTGCGGATTCGATCGACGATCTCGGCAGGCCTTGCTCCGCCCGCAGCCAGATCGCCCCCATGAAGAATGAGGTCGGGCACAGTTTCGCGCAGGTCGTCGATGACCGCTTCCAGCGCGGTGAGATTGCCGTGAATGTCGGAGAGGATGGCGATGCGCACGGAAAGTTTACTGAAAGACAGGCTATCAGCTTGGCTCTTGCGCGGCTGTTTGCAGGATCAATGCATCGAGCGGCGCCACAGGCAACAGGTGGGCGCGGCTGAGAACTTTGCGTGTGAGGCCGGTGAGCGCCATGCCCGCAGCGTTGATAAGAGGAACCCAGCAACGTCGCCCTTCCGGAATCGTCAGACTGTCAACATCCTCTTCAAACACAGTGCGGATGCGCACATAGTAATTGACCTGCATAATGGCGTGACGCACCGTCATGCGCAATTCGGACTCGGGCATAGCAACCTCCCGAAGTACGGGAAGCTGCCACATTCCCGGCATCACGGTGTTCGAGTCAGGCCGCTGCTCGAGCATCACTTCGCGGTTGGTAAAGCCGGGCAGTTTTCCGGTGCGCACCGCAAGAGCATACGAAATCTCTTTGCTAAGCATGCGCGGCCTGGCTTGTGTCTTGTGCTCACCGCGCGTGGTGCAGTCCGGCGAGAGCGGGCATACCAGGCACTGCGGGTTGCGCGGAGTGCACACGGTTGCGCCGAGTTCCATCAATGCCTGGTTGAAGTCACCGGACCTCTGAGGATCAAGAATCTGGGTGGCGACGGAATCGACTTTGCGGCGGAGCGCAGCTTGACCGGAACGGCCCACGGCTTCCCATCCCTGCAGGCGGCAGAGGACACGCTCGACATTGCCATCGACCACGGGGACAGCCTCGCCGTGAGCGATGCTGGCGATGGCGGCGGCGGTGTAGTTGCCTATGCCGGGCAGGAGCCGCAACTCAGCGGCAGTAGCCGGCAGGTTGCCTTCTCGATTGGCTGCGACGAATTGCGCGGCCTTGTGGAGCATGCGGGCGCGGCGATAGTAGCCGAGGCCGCTCCATAAGGCGAGAATCTCCTGTTCCGGGGCCAGGGCAAGCGAAACCAGGGTAGGAAACCGGGCCATAAAAGCCTGATAGCGGTCAACAACGACGGCGACGCGGGTTTGCTGCAGCATGATTTCCGAGACCCAAATGGCGTAGGGGTCGCGATTGCGGCGCCATGGCAAGTCGCGCTGACTCAAGTCGTACCAGGCGAGCAACTGCCTTCGGATTCTTAACCTTACCTCGGATTCGATGTCGATTCTGACCATGGCAGCAAGCGTACGGCATTCTGAATGCAGAAGCGTTTCAAGAGATTGCCCGGTGTTCCACACCTGTCAAGGTCGTGCGGCACCGCCGTCTACATCTTACGTAATCAACCTATTCTGCTTCACAGTAATAATCCATTGAACGTTATGGTAACTTTTCTCAGAACTTTCGTCATCCACGAAAAGAAGCCGGGTCGAGGCAACCGCAGAGCAGGATGAATCCCGGTCGAACGAGAGCTCAATTTCCAAAATCTAAACCTGGGGGGCACTTATGTTGAAAGCAAAGATAGTTGCGGTGTCGATTGGCGCTCTGCTTGCCGTTGCATCGCTGGCGGCACAATCTCCCAACGTTTCGTCCAGCCTGGTTGCGGAGGACGCGAATAACACTGACGGCGGGAGCTACCGTCCAGCGCCAACGGTCCAGAACACCTCAGTGGGCTGGGCTCCATTCTCGCGGATTGCCATCGGCGCCAGCTTCGTTACCCTCGGGCCGGGAGTACAGGTGACGACCAATGTGAACCGCCACCTGAACCTCCGCGCCACCGGCAACGCCTTCCACTACTCCACCAATTTCACCACCAATGGGTTTAACGCAAACGCGAAATTGAACATGGCTTCGGCCGGGATTTCAGCGGACATTTATCCATTCCGCAGCGGCTTCCGCATCAGCCCCGGCGTGCTGGTGGTGAACAACAACAAGGTATCTGGCAACTCCTTGGTAGCAGCAGGCACGAGCTTTACGCTCAACAACGACACCTACTACTCGGCAAATGTGAACGCTGCGACGGGCGCTACTCCGCTGACTGCCAACGGACTCCTGGGCCTGAATACAAACAAGCCAGCCTTCACGATTACGGGCGGCTGGGGCAACACAATTCCTCGCAGCGGCGGTCATTGGTCGTTTCCTGCAGAAGTCGGCGTTGCTCTGACCGGTGCCCCGTCGGTGAATGCGACTTTGACCGGCTGGGCCTGCACTGATCAGGCACAAACGGAATGCACCAACGTGGCCAGCACCACGGATCCGAACGCATTGCAGATTCAGAGCGACCTGGCCGCGCAGATTGCCAAGTGGAAGAACGATCTGCAACCGCTCCAGACGTATCCGATCGTCTCGTTCGGCGTCGCCTACAGCTTTCCAGTTCGCGGGGGAGGCGGAGCGCGCTAGGCCCCGTGCCCGCCTGCTTAGGTGCGATCTTCAGTACAGGTACTATCTTCCGTGCCCCATCCTTTCGCCTTTTTCCGGGGTCCCCACAGACAGGTCTTCGTCTGTGGGCGATGGCGAAAGGGTGGGATACCTCCAGCCCAAAAGCGCGGAATCACCTAGCCAAGCAGCGACGCGACAACCTCAGGAGTGGCTTTAAGCGCCGCGTCGATCTGCGACTGATCTTTGCCGCCGGCCTCGGCAATCTCCGGCTTGCCGCCGCCCGATCCACCGACAAACTTGGCGACTGCGCCAACCAGTTTGCCGGCCTGGATGCGCTTGACGAGTCCAGGCGTAACGCCGGCGATGATGGCCACTTTGCCTTCAGGCTGTGCGGAGGCCAAAACAACGACAGCCTCGCCCGCTTTCTGCTTTAAATTATCGACCAGCGTGCGCAGCTGACCGCGTTCGAGATTGTCGGCGCGGTGCGTCAGGACTTTCACGCCCTTCACCTCAGTGGCCTGACTGACCGCTTCATCCAGCGCGCCGGCAGCCGACTTCATCCGCGAATCTTCTAGCTCGCGGCGCAGGCGCTTCAATTCGTCTTCCTGCGCGGCCAGCCGGGCGCGAAGCCCTTCCGAGAGGTTGCCGTCAGGAGACCCAACAATCTGCGAGGCGAACTGGGCAACCGCAAAGTCGCGACGGAACGTGTCGAGCGACCCCATGCCGCTGATCGCTTCAATCCGGCGCACCCCAGAGGAAACCGACGTCTCGCCGGTCAGCTTGAAGAGGCCGATCTCGCCTGTCGCCGCCGTGTGCGTGCCGCCGCAGAGTTCCGTAGAAAACCCATCGGACAGCTTGACCACGCGGACCTTGTCGCCGTATTTCTCGCCGAACAGAGCCATGGCGTGGTATTCGTTCACAGCCACGTCGATGGGAACATCGACCAGCGTTTCGACCGTGGCATTTTTTAGGACTTCTCGGTTGACGATGTCCTCAATATCCTGCAACTCCTCATCGGCAACCTGGGCAAAGTGCGAAAAATCGAACCGCAGCCTGTCGGGATGCACCGCCGAGCCAGCCTGCTTGACGTGCGTGCCCAGTACCTGGCGAAGCGCTGCATGCAGCAAGTGCGTGCCGGTATGGTTGCGGCGAATGGCATCGCGGCGTTCGCCGTCAACGACGGTGTTGACGCGATCACCTAGGGCGAGTGGCTGTTTCAGCAGCGCCTTGTGCGCACGCACGCCCTGTACGGGAGCCACACAGCCGACAATCTCAGCAACGGTGGTGTTCCCGTCCGAAGACAGGAACCAGCCCGTATCGCCAATCTGGCCGCCGGAGTCGGCATAAAAGCTGGTGTGATCGAGGACGACTTCGACTTCATCGCCTGCGGAGGCAGCGGGAACACCTGCGCCGTTCTTGACGATGGCGAGCACTTCGCAATTGGTCGAAGTGAGTTGCTTGTAGCCCTCGAAAATGGTCTTCGGCAAATCGCGAAAGGCAGGGCTGGCGGTTTTTGGCGCGCCGCCTTTCCAGGATGCACGGGCGCGGGCCTGTTCTTCCTCTTTGGCCAAGTCAAACTTCTCGTCACCAAAATCGATGCCGAAGTCTCGCACCGCATCCTTCATGAAATCGACCGGAAGACCGTAGGTTTCATAAAGATGGAACGCAACATCGCCCGGGATCGTTACTTTCGCCGCGCCCAAATACTCCTTTAAGAGACTGATCCCCCATCGAATTGCTTCCGCCCTGCGAGAATGCAGCACTCCGTTTCTGAGCAGACCGAGCAATTCCGTGTCAATCGCATTTTGATCGATAGAAGCCGCATGCTCTTTCAGCATCGCACCTACTTCTCTGCCCACTGCAAGGGCACATTCGGACTCGAGACGGCTGCTTCCCTCCTTCAGCACGCGCTCAAATTGCTTTTCTTCCGCTTCGACAACTTTGGCGACGCGCGGAGCCGAGTCGATTAGATCCGGGTAAGCGCCCTTCATTTCATCGCGGACGGCAAATACCATCTGGTACAGAAACGGCTGTTCCTGTCCCAACAATCGGCCATGCCGAATGCCACGGCGCAGTATCTTGCGCAACACGTAGCCGCGGCCTTCGTTTGAAGGCAGCACGCCATCGTTGATGAGGAAGGTTGCGGCGCGCGCGTGATCGGAAATGATGCGGAGACTGGCATTGCCTACATCGTTCTTAACACCAGTCAATTCTGCCGCGCGAGCAATCAGCGGTGTGAACAAATCGGTCTCAAAGTTGCTGATCTTGTTTTGCAGAACGGCAGCCACGCGCTCCAGCCCCATCCCCGTATCGATCGAAGGCTTAGGCAGCGGGGTCAGTTTATAGCCGGTGGTCTTGCCGTTCTCAACAACCGCAGCCCGATCGAACTGCATGAAGACCAGGTTCCAGATCTCGACGTAGCGCGCATCATCTTTTCCAAACGGCAAATCGACGCCGGGCGTCTCCGCAGCCTCGATGCCCATGTCGTAAAAGATCTCCGAACACGGACCGCACGGACCGGTTTCGCCCATCTGCCAGAAATTGTCCTTCGCCCCGTACTGAAAAATCCGCTCCTTCGCCACCCCCGCTTCAATCCAGTATTCCTCGGCTTCATCGTCGCGCGGCACCCCGTCAGCACCCTCGAAAATCGTCACGTACAGGCGATCCTTGGGAATGCCAAACCATTCTTCGCTGGTAACCAGTTCCCACGCGAACTGAATGGCTTCGCGCTTGAAGTAATCGCCGAAGCTGAAGTTGCCGAGCATCTCGAAGAACGTATGATGGCGGCGCGTGAAGCCCACATTTTCAAGGTCGTTGTGCTTTCCCCCGGCACGCACGCATTTCTGCGAAGTAGTCGCTCGCGTGTAATCGCGCTTCTCCGCGCCCAGAAAGAGATCCTTGAACTGGTTCATCCCGGCGTTCGCGAACAGCAACGTTGGATCGTTATGCGGCACCAGCGAAGAGGACGGCACACGGCGGTGGCCCTTCGACTCAAAAAAGCGCAGAAACAGCTCGCGAATCTCGTTTCCTGTACGAACTTGCATGACCTTCTTAGTGTAACGGGCCGTAGGGACGCGGCGCGGCGGCCATGCCGGTAACCTCCACAGCCCCATTGCATCCAACTGGAGTGCAGTCCCCACAAGGAGGGTCGAGTGGACAAATTCGCATTGCTGGCATTGCTGCAAGCCAAACCCGGGAAAGAGGCAGAGGTCGAGGAATTCCTGAAGTCCGCGCAACCGATGGCTGTGCGCGAAGCAGCTACGACTACCTGGTATGCGGTGAAGATCGGCGATGGCCGGTACGGCATCTTCGATACCTTCCAAGACGAGGCGGGCAGAAACGCCCATCTGGCAGGCGACATCGCAAAGGCGCTCTTCGCCAAAGCAGCCGATTTGTTCTCCACGCCTCCCCAGGTAGAGAAGCTCACGATTCTCGCTTCGAAAGCAAAATGAGTTAACCGGCGTCTCGCGCCTTGGCCAATCCGTCCAACTAAACATGCGGCTTCGGGTCCGGGGAGTTCTGTGTGTTTGGCTACTCATGGCCGCCCTCGCGTGCATGATTGGCGTGGTGTGTGCTGCACAGCCGGGGCGCGAGGTGGAAATCGCTCAGTCGCGGCAGATCAAAGTTGGCGATGCGGTCGTGCAGGTCGATCTTGCGCAAGGCGCGATGGACTTGCCCGTCGACGCCGTGATCGCGCACATCCGGGCGGCCATCTCCGCGGTGACCACATACTATGGGCGCTTTCCGGTGGCGAGAGCGAGGATTCTCGTGATCCCAGTCGAAAACCGGCACGGCATCCTGCAAGGCACGACGTGGGGAGACATGGGCGGCTTCCAGGGATTCACGCGAATCCGCATCGGGCAGCACACCACGGCCGCAGACCTGGCTGAAGACTGGATGATGACGCACGAATTGGTGCATATGGCATTCCCTTCTTTGCCCGACGATCAGCATTGGATGGAAGAGGGGCAGGCGACCTACATCGAACCCGTCGCGCGCGTGATGACCGGCGAATTGAAAGCGCAACAGATTTGGCGCGATATGTTCCGCGACATGGCGAAGGGAGAGCCGGGACCGGGCGACGATGGACTCGACCACACGCACACGTGGGGGCGAACCTATTGGGGCGGCGCCCTGTTTTGCCTGGTGGCCGATGTCTCCATTCGACGTGAAACCAAGAACCGCAAAGGCCTGCAGGATGCGTTGCGCGCAGTGGTCGCGCAGGGCGGCACCATCGACCACGCATGGGATTTGCCGAAAGCATTGGCCATTGGAGATCAGGCGACCGGAACGCACGTGCTGACCCGCATGTATGCGGAGTGGAAGGACTCTCCCGTGACGGTGGATCTGCCGAAGCTCTGGGAGGAACTCGGCGTACGTGCGAGTGGAGACGGCATTGAATTGGTGTCAACAGAACCTCTGGCCAGCGTGCGCGAGGCAATTACCCGGGGAAGCAGCGAAAGAAAGCAAGCGGTGGCTGGACAGCATTGACTGCGACCGGTCTTCATCACCCAGGCTTTGCGAGCCGAGTTCGAATCAGGCAAACTCCCAGCGGCGCGCTATGCGGCGTGCAACGAGAAAGAGGACGATGCCCGTGGCGAGCAGAACCCCGACTTGCGGCCAGAGCGCGGAGACAGGCAGATCACGCCAAAAGACCTTGGTGAAGCCATCGATGGCCCAGGCATTGATTGTGAGCAGGCCTGCCTTCTGCATCGCGGGAGGCATGAAGTAGCGCGGAAACATGCTGCCGCCCACCGACGACATGATAAGGATGAGGAGCGTGGAAATTGCTCCGAGTTGCGCGCGCGTATGGCAGAGACTGGCCAGCAGCATCCCGAAGGCGGCGACGGCAACGGCCGTGCTGAGCCCCATGACGATGAAACCCGGAATGTGACTGAATAGCTCGACGTGGAAGACAGCCCAAGCCCAGAGGAACATGACCGTCAACTGGGTGAAGGCGAGCAGCGTGTTGTAGGTGAGCTTGCCCGCAAGCAGACTGGTCATGGTGACACGCGAGCTGAGCACACGATCGAGCGTGCCTGAGTCGGCTTCGTCAAGCAGAACGCCTGCTGACCCGCTGGCCGTGAAGAGGAGAAACATGACGCCGATGGCCGCGGCATAAAACGAGACCATCGGACTCTTCTTGTTTTCTCCAACGACGGTACGTGCGTGGACCGTGATAATTCCGCCCGCGGCACCGTCGTTGCTTGAGGCTGCGGTTTCCAGCTGGCCTTTGCTCTGGATCGCGCGCAGGGAGTTGAGATTGGTCTCCATGCGTTTCTTTTGGTCGGGCGTGAGGCCGCCGATGTATTGGCCGGTATACTTCATGCCTTGTTCGGCCATTGTCACCGGCATGGAGGTCATGGCGACTTTCTGCAGCATGCCCATCACGATTTGGGGTGCAATCGCGTCGCTGGAATCATTGAGCAGCTGGATGGCAGAGCCGTTCTGCGCTGGACCAAAGGAGATGGGATTCTGGCCGAATCCTTTAGGGATGATGAGGGCAACCGGCGCATCACCAGCCTTCACGGCGGCCTCGGCTGTTGCGGCGGTGTAGTCCGGCATTGCTGTTTTTTCCTTGGATGAGGGCCGCGTCATGACGACAAGCGAGCTCTCGCGCAGAAGCCCGCGGACGAGCTGCTTTGATCCGGTGCTTTGGTCCTCGTCCACAACAATCACACTGACTTTAGGCGTGGAATCGCGCATGCCGCCGAAGATGGTGGCAAAGATAGTGAAGAATGCGATGGGCAGAAGGAAACTGAGAGCGAGCGCGGCGCGATCGCGGCGCAAGGAAACGATGGCGGTGCGGATAATGGGGAGAATCATTCGCGCAACCCCCTTCCAGTAAGGTGCAGAAAGACCGATTCGAGATTGGGGCGGCGCAGCGAGACGTCTTCAAGTTCTAGGCCATCGGTCGCAGCTGAATCCAGCAGCGCGGCAATTTGGATCGAACGTTCGATCGAGAATTCGGCGGTGGAGTCCACCATGCGGCCCCCATGGCTCTCAACCCATGAGGTGATCTGCGGAACTGCACCAGCGAAGCGCGCCAACACCTGGCTGCGCGAGGCGAATGCGTCATGCACCAGTTCCTGATTGGTGCCGAGTGCGATGATGCGGCCGTGATCGATAATCGCGACTCGATCGCACAGCCTCTCGGCTTCTTCCATGTAGTGGGTGGTGTAAACGATTGCGGTTCCTGCGGCGCGGAGTGCTTCAATCATTTCGAAGATGCGATTACGCGATTGCGGATCGACACCGACAGTTGGTTCGTCCATTAACACAACAAGGGGACGATGGATGATGCCGGCAGCCATATTGAGTCGGCGCTTCATGCCTCCGGAAAGCTTGCCGGCGAGGTCGCCGGCACGGTCCTGCAGTGCGGCCCACTCCAGACACCAGGCAACAGATTCAGCCAGCTTGCTGCCGGAAAGACCGTGGTAGCTGCCGAAGGCGACCAGATTTTCTTTGCAGGTGAGGCGCGGATAGACGGCCAACTCCTGCGGCACCCAGCCGAGGGCGGCGCGCGCCTGTGCGGTATCGGCTGCGGCGCCGAAAACGGAAATGCGACCGCCATCGGGAATCACTCGGCCCACGATGGCACGAATCACTGTGCTCTTGCCTGCGCCATTTGGACCTAATAAACCGAGGCACTCCCCCGCGCGCACTTCAAGAGAGACGCCCGCGACCGCAGTCAGCGCGCCGAAACGCTTCACGAGCGCGTCGATGGCAAGCGGCAACGTTGCAGAGGGAGCCGGAACAGCCGGGGCCGAGCCCATGAAACCTCCGGAAAGTCCTACGAGGTGACTCTATATCAGCTCTACGAGATCGGCAGATGAATTGTTCACTCTTCGTGCGGATCGTCGCCGAGATTGTCCAGCGCGGCGAGGGTCTCGTCGGGAACTTCCCATTGGCGGAGGATCTTGTAAATGACGCCCGTCGAGAAACCGGCGCCGACAAGACGGCGCATGATTCGCGCAGTTTCCTTTTCGTTTTGCGGTTTGCGCATGCGCTTGCGCTCGAGGTGCTGGCGAGCGAGAGCTTCTTCATTGGTCTGGGCGTAGGCCGCATCCACGGCAGAAGAGATCAGATTTGTGGGCACGCCCTTGTTGCGCAAATCCTGCTGCACACGGGGCTGGCCGAACTTTTCATTTTCTTTCCGTAGTCGCGTGTAGGTCTCGGCGAACGCGGCGTCGTTGAGATAACCATTCTCTTTGAGGCGTGCGAGAACGGCGCTGATTGCGGATTCACCTTGCTCGCTAGGCTCAGCGCGCTGCTGCATGAGGCGACGGAGATTGGCCGTTGTGCGCATCTGGCGGCCAAGAGCCTTGACAGCGTACTCGTATAGCCCGGCTTCGTTGAGGAAGGATTTCGGCTTTGCGGATTTGCGGCCAAACGACATGGCGCTACTCCAGCGGAACAAGCATATGAAACCTGCGATTTCGACGCCAGCGGTAATGCGCGAAATCACTATCGAGAGTAAGAATATCGCCTGTGTCGAGTTGATCTGCCATGTGGATGAGGCAGGCGTCGGCGAAATCTGCGGGGGTGTCGCGGTATTTGTAGAGGATTTTCTGGACGTCACCTGCGCCGGTGGAAAGCTGAAAGGGAATCTGAAATGTTCGATTGGCAACATTTGCCAGGACATCTTCCGCGGCACCGCCGATCCCTCGCAGCAGACAGCAACTTTCAGCGATGACGGCTTCGCAGGTCATCAAGGGCGGCCTGAGGCTCGGACGGATCGCAGCGCACTTGCGATGCCATCGATCGCGCTTATCGAGCCAAGCCACGAGGACGCTGCTGTCAAGCAGAACCGGCGTCACCTCAGCGGCCTTTTCCCTTTTTTACCTGGTCGCCTCTGATGCGCGAATGATTTCCGAAGCCCTCCAGATACTTCTTGTTTGTGGACAGGTCAGTCAGGCCGGAGTCATGTTTTCCGAGACCGATAATCTCTATCGGCTTGGCGGCTTCAGCCTGTTTCGCTACCAGGCGGATGCCTTGCCGCACAACCTCAGACGGTTTCAGTCCGTGCTGCCGTACCAGCTGGTCGAGCGCTGCCTGCGTTTCTTCATCCAACCGCGCTTGTATGGTAGCTTTCATGAAACTGAGTGTACTACAAAACGATCTGCTTGTACTACAAAGATTGAAACGCTCGACTTTTAACTTCCGCGGGCACGCTATTCCCTGTTCCTACTTCCTATTCCCTGTATTTGCCGTCCACTGATCTACCCAGTCATTGACGGTCTTGTACCAGAGGCGCGAATTTTGCGGCTTGAGGACCCAATGGCCTTCATCGGGAAAGTAGAGCATCTTGCTTGGGACCTTGCGCAGTTGCAGCGTGTCGAAGAGTTGAAACCCTTCGCTCACATCGAGGCGGTAGTCGAGCTGGCCGTGAATCACGAGCGTTGGCGTTTTGAAGTTCTTGGCGTAGAGGGAAGGCGACCACTTGCGGAATGGGTTCTCTGCGTCGGGCTTCCCGTAGTAGTCCCACGGTGCGCCGCGGAACTCCCAGATGTTGAACCAGTCTTCTTCCGTCGTGCCAAACGCCGACTCCGCGTTGAACATGCCGTCGTGCGAGACGATGCATTTGAAGCGGTCGGTGTGGCCGAGAATCCAGTTGGCCATATAGCCGCCGTAGCTCGCGCCGAGCGCGCATTCGCGGGTCTTGTCGATGAAGGGGTAGTGCTGCTCAGCGTAGTCAAGGCCGGTCATCAGGTCCATGAAGGGCTTGCCGCCCCAGTCGCCATTGACGCCGTCGACGAAAGCTTGGCCGTATCCGGTCGACCCGCGCGGATTGATCATGATGACGACAAACCCGTTGGCGGCAAAGAGCTCGGCGTTCCAGCGGTAGCTCCACATGTCGCCCCATGCGCCCTGCGGACCGCCGTGGATGAGAAATTTGACGGGGTATTTCTTGGCGGGATCGAAGCCCGGCGGCTTGATGAGGAAGCCTTCGACTTTGGTTTTGTCTGCGGCGGTAAACCAGAAGGACTCCATCGGCGGTAGATCGAGTTGGGCGAGAAGGGCATCGTTGAGGTGGGTAATCAGAGCAGCCTTCGTGTACATCACCACAGAATCATTGAACGCATTCATCTTCAGCTTTTTGTCATAAAAGGTTCCACCAGGCGAATCAATAGCGTCTTGAAGCTTGAACACCTCGCTCGGCTGTCGAACTGTCATTCCAGTAACCAACAGCTCGTGTCCATCTCGAAGCGGATGCAGATCTGACCACTCGACACCTGTTGCGTTTGGCGTAAGATTTGTTTCCGACGAGGAATCCCCAATCGCGTCGCCGAACGTGTTTGCTTCTCCATGCAGTCCTAGAGTCTCCAGCGCTGTTCCGCCGTGATAGTCATAACAAACATAGATCGCCTTCGAGTTCGGCGCCCACGCAAACTCATCCACCCAGTTATCAAGCTTCGGCAACAGATCTCTGATTGTTTTCGCCGCGCGGTCATACAGCACCAGCCGGAACTTATCGCTCTCGTAGCCTGCCCGCGCCTGCGAACGCCACGCCAGATACTTTCCGTCGGGCGAGTAAGCCGGATTGAAATTGCCGCCGGCCGAAGTCGAGACTTTCGCAGGCTTCGCCGCAGGATCGGTCAGGTCGAGCGTGTAGATCTGCGCGCTGATGGAGAGGGCCGGTTCGGGGTCCGGGTTCTCCGTGAAGGCCAGTTCCTTCGAATCGGGAGAAATAGCGCACCCGCAGCCCCCGCCCTCCAGCGAAAAAGGCGGGACATCATGCGGATCGTTAGGCGTTAGATCGCGCATCGCCCCCGTGTCGACCGAAAGAAGAAATAGATGCGATCTCTTATCGCCGGTGAAATGGTCCCAATGGCGATAAAGAAGATGCGTAAAAATCTGCGCCTTGACTTTGTCCGCAGCGAGAGCCGCATCGCGGTCGCGATTGCATTTGTTCCCCGTCGCGAAATCAGTTTCGGTGATCGCGGGACAATCCGCATAGACGGCCGACGTGAAGACGATGGACTTTGAATCCGGCGACCACTTCGCGTTCTGGGCTTCCGTGGAGATGGCCGTCAACTTCCTCGCATTGCTTGTCGCGCCGGTTGCGGGATCGAAGTCGGCGAGCCAGATCTGCGGGCCTCCCTCGCGCCCCGAAAGAAATAGCATGCGCTTGCCGTCCGGCGCAAACTGCGGACCGGAATCGCCGGGCTTACCAACCGCCAGCTTAAAGGGCTCTCCACCTGCGATCGCCTGCATCCACAGCTCAGGCGTTTTGGTGTTCTGGTCCAGATTCACGGTGGTAACGGAGTAGGCCAGCCACTTGCCGTCGGGCGAAACGGCGGTTTCGCCGAGCCGCTTCATCTGCATCATGTCCTCGAAGGTCATGGGGCGTTTTTGTGGAGTGCTCTGGGCGAAAGCGAAGGATGAGAAAAGGAAGATGGCGAGGGTGATTTTGTACATAGAGGTCCCCGAGGCCGCGTAATACGTACGAAGGATCAAGTCTACAACGGGGACAGACACGAAAGGTCGGAGACTAGCTGCTTCCACGGTCTGCAATTGAATGCGTATACCCCTCCGGGGCTGAAGGCCTCCATTTACACACCGAGATCTAGTGGCCTTCAGGCCACTGCTCCCTCCATCCTTAGGCGGTCTGGAGTTCGAGGATGATGCCGGCGCCGCGGGGCTCAAAGTTCATAGCGGAAATGCGGCCATTATTTTCGCGGAGGATCGTGGCGCAGAGGCTGAGGCCGAGGCCCGCCGTTTCTCCCGCAGCCTGGGCGGGAATGAAGGGATCGAACGCGCGCGCGGGATGGAGGAAGCCAGGACCCGAGTGAGCGATGAGAATTTTGACGGTGTCGCTTTCCGCCGTAGCTTCCACGCGAACTGACTTTTCAGGGGAATCGCTGTTCTCCACCGCCTCGATCGCGAACTGGAGACAATACAAGACCGCCTGGCGCACTTGCTGCGCATTGCCAAGGGCGCGCGGAAGCGCCGGCGCAACCTGGAGGCGAAAGTCGATGGAGCGATGTAGAAACTCCGAGCGATGCAGCTGCTCCATATCGTTGAGCAACTCGGTAACCGAGACAGCGGTAAACTGGTCGCTCTGCGATCGCGACATGCGCGAGAGGCTTTCAAGGGTGGAGCGCATGTTGCGTGCCTCGGTGAGGATGGCTTCGATGCCTTTGCGCTCCTGCGCACTCATGGCCGGCGTGACTTCAAGCAATGAAGCATAGCCGAGGATCACCGTGAGCGGGTTGTTGAGCTGGCGCGTGACGTTGTTGGCCAACTGGCCGAGGCCGGCAAACTTCTCCGCGTCGATCAGCTTTTCAAGCATCAGGGTCTGGCTTCGCGAGGCTTGGATGCGCGCGGCAAGCACTTCGACAGGAAGAAGATCGTCGGCGCGGAGCAGCTGGTCTGGATCGCGCAGGCCGGTGAGGAGTAGGGCGCCATCGGCTCCTGAGCGGCCATGGAGTGGCACACCCACGACTTCTGTCAAGTGCAACCGTTCGAGATCGTCTCCCGGCAGCAGCCAGGGTTCGAGGCTGAGGGCAAAGGACTGGCTGTGTTCGGCTGCAGGCGGAGACGAACCGGGCGCCAGAAAACCGGCGGCGGCTATCCGGGCAGTGAGAGATTCAAGGGCACTCAGGGCTGCGTCATCGAAACCAGCGGCCCCTGCCAATCGGTACAGCCCCGACGGTTGCTGGAAGATCAGAGCAGCCTGCGCAAACCGGCTGTTACCGGTGATGGTCTGGCAAAGCTGGTTGGCTTGACGATCAAAGTCCTCAACCCGCCGGCGCGAGAGCACGATCTTGGTATAGGCCTCCAGTTCGGTTCGGGCACGTCGTTCGCGCTCTTGGGCGGCCTGTTCGTTGCCGAGTTGATCTTCGAGCGCGAGGACGATCATGCCCACGGCTGCCACCACTTTGCCGAGGACAGAGAAATTCTGCAGCCCGAGCAAAATTGCCGGATGAATGATGAAGTGGGGCGCGAGGATGGCCACGTTGAATGCCCAGGCAAAGAAGCCGAGCGCGCTCAGAACCGTTCCGGGGGTCAGGCGGCGGAAGACATAGAAGATGAGAAGAGCGGTGGTGAGATGGAGCGCGCTTTCAACAAAAACCAGGGGCCAGCTGCCGCGAATCGAGATACATATCCAGAAACTGATGGCGCCCATCGCTACGCAAAGGGTGAGCCCCAGCGAGGTGGGCATGCTACCACGGGAAAAAGCCCAGAAGCATCCCACAAAAAGCGCGACCGCGCCGAGAGCCGGAAAGATGAAGAACGCGAGGTTAATCGGCATCTCGCCGTGGTAAACACCATCGATCAGGACAGCGTAGATGGCGAGCGGAATGATGAACGGAACCGCAAAGAGGATGCGCCTCCCCTTGAACCGAAAGGAAAGAGGGGACAAGGAGGCAAGGAAGAGTGTGGCGCCGATGAGTGCCGAGGTTTGTCCGGCGGCCGCAATCCAGGGATGCTCGTGGGCGCTGGAAAAATCCCACAAGCCCATCTGGTAGACCTGCACCATGCGCAGGCAAGAGAAGAGAAAACCAAGGAGCCAGAGCAAGGTGCGGGAATCGCGCGAACGTAGGTAAAGCTGGGCGAACGCCGGAAGCAGCAGCGCCGTCAAAACGAACGCGGGTAGCTGGTAGCTATAGGCCATTCAGCCGGGCGTCTCCTTGAACCACCTTCTGTCACAGTATGAGATCAATCGGTTGATCGCTGTGGGTGTTTGAGAGCTCTGGAACGCAATAATAAAAACAGCAGCACCGCGGAATGAGAGCGGTAAAACAAGCCTAGCGTTGGGTTTCCCCGGCATGCAAGGCCAAAGAGCGATGGGATAATCAACTGGCGCAAATCGCCCCGGGGCGCAGCCACCAATTATTGTTCAACCATACGCTGCCGTTGTATATGCGTCTAATGTGGTAGAACGAGGTCGCACATGGGACGGTTTGCAGGCGGCCTCAGAACGACGGATTCTAGGGATTGCCGGAGTCTGTTGGGGGTGTCTTGAGAGTGCGAGTTTCACGCTGGTGGATTCTTCTGGCGAGCGGCGCTTTGGCGCTGGCGGCGGCCGCGCAGGACAAGGACAGCTTTACGCCGATGGCCCTGGACTCTGGCTTCGGGCGGATCGATACGTCGGACCCAACCATGCCGCCCGACGAGATTATCCGCAAGTTCGCCGCGAAGGAGACCGAATTCCAGGATGCGCTGAACCACTATACCTACAGGCGTATTGCACGTGTGCAAACGATGGACGACGACAACAAGGTCGACGGTGAATATTACGAAGTGGACGATGTCATCTTCGACCCTTCAGGCCGGCGCACAGAGAAGGTCGTTTTTGCCCCGGGAAACACACTCCAGCGCGTGATGATGTCGCCCTCGGACTTTCAGGACATTCAGCACGGATATCCCTTTGTGCTGACCACGCAGGAGATCAGCGCATACAACGTGAAATATGTGGGCAAGCAGAAGGTGGATGAGGTCGACTGCTACGTCTTCGAGGTAAGTCCCAAGCAGATCGAGAAGGGCAAGCGATATCTTGACGGACGCATCTGGGTCGACGCGACAGATTTGCAGATCGTGGTCACCGATGGCCGCATGGTGCCCGATGACACGCGCAAAGGGAAAGAGGACCTGCATCCGCCGTTTATGACGTGGCGCGAACAGGTGGACGGCCACTATTGGTTCCCGGTCTACACCAAGGGCGAGGGCGTGCTGCACTTTGCCGGCGGCAGCGGTTATATGGCGCAGGACGTGCACATCCGCGACGTCATCAAATACACCGACTACAAACGATTCGGCTCGACCTCGAAGATCATTTATGAGGGGCAGGACATCTCGCCGGGGCAGAATCCGCCGGGTCAGGCTCCAAATCAGCAACCGAAGCCGCAGCAGAAGTAGTCAGTGGGCAGTTATCAGTTGTCAGTGATCAGGGTCGCCGCGAAACTAAGGCTGGCGGTTCACAATGGATGGAGTAAGAGATTTCCTTGGTGAATCAATCGTTTCGAGACCTGCTTGTTTGGCAACGGGCTATTCAGCTGACTGTCGCGGTCTATCGATTGACACGAGATTTTCCCCGCGAAGAACTCTACGGACTGACCAGTCAAGTCAGGCGCTCCGCAATCTCTGTTGCGAGCAATATCGCAGAAGGACAAGGGAGGCTAACCGCCGGCGAATTCCGGCAGTTTTTGGGAATCGCGCGAGGTTCAAACTTCGAGGTTCAGACCCAAGTGGAAATCGCCCGCGGATGGTCTTTCGCATCAGGTTGGAAAGATGATTTACGCACTGATTGAATCGACAAAGGCCTGACTTCGAGGGCTAAAGGAACCTTCTTTTTCGAATTACCGGAAATCGGGGACGTTGAAAGCTCGTTTGTCGTTCAAACGCGACTGAAGACTGACTACTGACAACTGTCTTCCGACAGCTCAATAAAACAAATACTTCCGCCAGCGATCGTCGCCACGTCCCAGCATGCGCATGATCTGGCGGCTGGTGTGGAGTGAGAACGGACGCGGCTCGCGCAGCAGAATCATGTCGTCGATTTCGTTGAGCAGGCGATTGCCTTTGCGGCGATTGCACGCATGGCAGCAGGCGACCAGATTTTCCCAGGTAGAGTTGCCTCCGCGCGAACGCGGCACAACGTGGTCCAGCGTGAGCTCGGCGGACGGGAGCAGGACGCCGCAATATTGGCAAGAATTGCGATCGCGCAGCAGGATGTTTTTCCGTGACAAGGCGCGGGTCTGGTGGGGAATACGCCTGTACTCAAGCAGGCGAATCACCGACGGCATCGCAATGAGCGTGCGCTGCGCGTGCAGGGTAAGGCCGTGTTCTTCCTCAGTGCGGGCGATGCCCTTGAGCACCAGTACCAGCGCTCGCCGCGCGCCGCAAATGTTGATCGGCTCGTAGGAAGCGTTCAGTACGAGCACCGGCATTTGAAGAATCTGCGCCGGCTGCGCAGCAGGATGCTCCGCGGCCAGCGCCGCAGCTCTTGCGGCGGATTTTTGCTTGCGTGCATGAATCATAGCTTTTCCCAGCGACATCCTTGGCTCCCGTCAAATCGATGGTTGGTTCTGTGAGTTCATGATTGCGTACTGAAACGGAACAGATGCTGCGTCGTTGCCCTGTCCGTCGTTGATCAACAAGCTACCTGACGAATCTTTGCGAAAAACGGATGAGATCTCGGAGGAAAAACCGATCCGGCGCGCGCGGGCCAAAGTGGCCACCCAAACCGATTCTGCGCCCGCCTGCAGCAAAGCGCGAGCAGCAGCGCGTGCTGTAGCCCCCGTAGTAAGGATGTCGTCAATCAAAAGAACATGCTTGCCAAAGACCGCCGCAGGATCGGAGACTCCAAACGCGCCACGCACATTCAAGCGGCGCTGGCGCGGAGTGAGTCCGGCCTGGCTATCAGTCCCGCGCAGACGCATTAGCGTGCTGGGGGCGAGTGTCAGGCGCCATCCTGTGTGGTGTTTGCGTAAACAGGCAATCGCTTCCCCGGCAAGCAGCCGTGCCTGATTGAATCCGCGATCGGTATGTTTAGACCGATGAAGCGGGACGGGAATCACAAGCATTTCGGCCGGAGCCTCGGGCGCAAGCTGCGCGATGGCGCGCCCCAGAAACTCTCCCAGTTTCGGCGCAACAGGTCGCCCGCGGTCGTACTTGAGGGCATGGATCAGTTCGCGCATCCGGCCCTGATAAGGACCGTACGCAACCGCCTTGACGAAGGGGGGCGGCGCGAGGCGACATGCCCGGCAGAACTGAGCCCCCGCACGAGCCGGCTGGGCAGAAGGCGAGTCAAGCGAATCGCCGCAGCGTTGACACGCGGGTTCGCTCGAGACGGAGATTTCCATCCAGCAAGCAGAACAAATTGGCGCGGAGGAGAGCTGCGGCAGGAGGGAGCCGCAGAGGGTGCAAGAGGCAGGAAAAACGGTGCAACCTACAGCATTAAGAGGACTTCGGAGCACGCGGGCCACCGCGCGCCATCTGGAAATCTCTGATGGCGGAACGTCGAACGTCAGTGAACCGGAGTCCCTGCGGAAGACGCACCTCACACGCGAGGAGGTGAGAATCACCGACCCGCTGCATAAGTATACCGTCCCAGTCAAATTAGTCCCAAATCGAGAGGCTAAACGCCCACTTTCGACCGCACTCGATGGCAAGTCCTTGAGCGGTGTGGTCTGGCTCGGTAGGCAATTCAATGGTTCAAGCAGGCCGGGATCTAGACCAAAAAATGGCGGCGCGGAGGGGGGGACTCGGTGCCGCCAACATCAGCGTTTTGATTCAGCAATTGGATCGACGGGCAGCAGACTGCCCCAATGAGAATTTGTGATTAGCGGCGGTTGTGCGTGCTTGCCGGCCCGCTGCCTACATGCTCGGACTCGCGATCCCGCTCGGCCTGGATATTCTTCTCGTGCTCCCGGTCAGCATCGGTCTTCGCATCGCGGACGGCATCCTTGACGTTGCCCCACGCCTTCTCGGCCTTGCCCTTCACCTGCTGGGCGGCGCCTTCAGCCTGCGTGCCGGTATCGCCGGTCCACTCGCCAACTTGGCGCTTCGCGCGGCCTACTGTGTCGTCAACTGTGCCCTTCACTCTGTCCTTATCCATAACTCCACCTCCTGGTGGTTTTTGAAACTCGCACTTAGGTTTTGAAACATGATTCCAGACGGCGTACTCACCGTCTCGTGCCTGTTGTGTTTAGACCACCGGCCGTCGCCCGGAGATCAGCTGGATGAGAAGCACCACCAGTGCAATAACCAGCAAGATGTGAATGAACCCACCCAGCGTATAGCTGCTCACAACGCCCAGCAGCCACAAGACCAGGAGGATTACAAAGATTGTCCAAAGCATCGTCCTTACCTCCCGCGTTCACTCTCTCGAACTTCTAACAACCTAACCTTGGACGCCGCCCTGTGTGTGTAAGGTTGTTCGCCGAAATGCGTATGTTCGGAAACAATCCCTAAAAACAAGCGCAGCTGCTGTTTGCACTTGTCTGCGACGAATGCAACTTCGGCAATACAGCCATGCACGTTCGTTGGTGCATCCAAGCGAGAGTCAAATCTGCTCTGCTTTGTGCGTTCGGCACCAGCGTTGACACCGGTTGTCGCAATGAGAATCGTTTGGTCCGCAGGGAGCGGTCGCGAGTCCGTGTGAATCCTCGCGCGGCCAAGGAGGAACGACATGCTGTTGATCATTATTCTTGTGCTGCTCATCTTCGGATTTGGCTACGGCGGCTACCGCGTGGGCCCGGGTTGGGGCTACTACGGCGGCGGCGGACTAAGCCTGATCCTCACCATTGTTCTGATCCTGCTTTTGCTGAAAGTCTTCTGAAGCAGAATCGACCAGTCACGCGTTGCGCATAAGCAAACGCTGAGAAGATTGGGTGAGAGCAGACCGCCTCGCTCGATCGACTCAGCGTTTGCTGTCTCTAATCGGTTACGGGGCTGCTAGCGTTAGCGTGGCCGGTGTGGTATGGCGCGCGGCGCGTAGCCGTCAACTTTTCATACTGGGCGTGCAGCAGATCAAGTTCCATGTCACTCAGCGTTTCGATATTGATCATTTGATTGCGTGCGCTATCGATGGCCCGAATCAGTTCGTCCAGCTTGAGATTGATTGCGCGCGCATCGCGATTCTGAGTGTTCTGAATCAGGAAAACCATCAGAAACGTCACAATCGTCGTGCCGGTATTGATAACCAGTTGCCAGGTATCCGAATAATGAAAGAAGGGGCCGGTAACTACCCATACGAGGATGACTAAGCCGGCCAGCAGGAACGCCCACTTCGAACCGAGCCAGAAAGAAGCAACACCCGCAAAGCGTCCGAAGTGATCGAAAGGGATCTTGAGCTCTTGTTCTTTTCCTCTCCGATTCTGTGCGCTGACTTGTATCTTGACCTTGCGATTCATCGGCCTGACCTCTCACCGCTTAGATGCCATCCGCACAACACTATTCCATCCCATTGTTCTCGCAGTCGGGCCAAGGGTCACCGAAGCCTCGGCGCCGTACGATACACTGCACCCAAAAGGGGTGTTTTCTTTTGCGTGTAGTTTGCGGAGTCTTTATTTGCCTGCTTTTCAGTCCAATGGGAGGGCGAACACAACAGGCCCCGACACAGCAACCGGGTGCGCAACAGGGTGGAATGAGCAGCGGCATCGCATCCGGCGTCTCGGCGGCGCCCGTCTACGACGCGCAGCGAAGGCCGATTACGGCGGGCGGATTTGTGGACTCAGGCCCCGTGATCTTCGAAGACATCACTAAGAAGGCGGGCCTCTCCGGCTGGACACACAAAATGGGCGTGCCGGAAAAGAACTTCATTGTTGAGACCAACGGCTCGGGCGTATGCCTGATCGACTACAACAATGACGGCTGGCTCGACATCTACCTGGTGAATGGTGCGACGTTCAACTCACTCGACGGAAAAGAGGAGCCGCCGCACGCAGCGCTGTTCCGAAACAACCATGACGGCACATTCACCGACGTGACGCAGCAGGCGGGCGTGGCCAATGACCGCTGGGGCTACGGATGCTCAGTGGCCGACTACGACAACGACGGCTGGCCCGACCTCTACGTCGGCAACTACGGAAAGAATCGGCTCTATCACAACAACCACGATGGAACTTTCACCGACAAGGCTGAGACGGCCGGCGTGGCGCTTGGAAACTGGTCACCAGGTTCAGCGTGGGGCGATTACGACGGCGATGGATTGTTGGACCTCTACGTAACTGGCTACGTGCATTTCGACCGCGACAATCTGCCGATCGCCGGCACCAAGGCCGTAGGCTACGCATCGTGTCTCTATCGTGGCGCCGCGATCAACTGCGGTCCGCGCGGGCTTACTGGCGAGCCGGATCACCTCTTTCACAACAACGGAGATGGAACATTTACTGATGTAACAGCGAAGGCTGGCGTCGAGGACAAGGAAAAGTATTACGGATTCAGCACCATCTTTGTGTCCCTCAAGGCCGATGGCAAGCCGGACCTGGTTGTAGGCAATGACTCGGAGCCCAACTTTCTCTACGTAAACAAAGGCAATGGGACGTTTGACGATGAGAGCTATGTCTCCGGGTTTGCCCTGAACAAGGATGGACGCGAGATCGCCTCGATGGGCATCGCCGCCGGAGACTACGAGAACAATGGACTCGTGGACTTCTATGTCACCGATTTTGGCGATGACTACAAGGTGCTGTTTCACAACGACGGCGACACGAGTTTCACCGATGTGAGCTACAGGGCGGGCATCGCGCAGACCACAATTCCGTTTGTGGGATGGGGCGACGGGTTTATCGATTACGACAATGATGGCTGGCTGGATTTATTCGAAACCAATGGCCACGTGTATCCCCAGGTCGATCAGCATGATTGGGGCACGACATTCGCCGAGCGTCCGCTGCTGTTTCATAACGTGCCGGATGGTCCAAAGGAACGGAAGTTCGAATATGTTCCGCCCGTGAAGAACACGGGGCTGGCAGTGGTGATCCCGGGACGCGGCGCTGCTTTCGGCGATCTCTTCAATGACGGAAAAATCGACGTGATTCTCAATCCAGTGGATGGCCCGCCGGTGCTGCTGCGCAATGTAAATCCCGATCATCATCACTGGGTGGAGATGCAACTGATCGGGGGCGTCAGCCGTGCCAACGGCAAGCGGAGCCCTCGCGATGCAACCTGCGCCACAGTTTTTCTCAAAGCAAACGGCATGCGTCAGCGGCAGGACGTGCTGGCGAGTGGCAGTTATATCGGGGCCAATGACCGCCGTCCACACTTCGGGTTGGGAAATGCGACCGATGCAGGGACGGCCGAGATTCACTGGCCGTCGGGCGCGAAAGAGTCGATCAAATTGCCGGCGGTCGACCGCATCTACACGATCACTGAAGGCAAAGGCATCACCGGGGCCCTGTGCGGGGGCACGCCGTGTCCGAACTCGAAGGCTCCAGGCATCCCAGCCACCAAGCCTGCAGCGAAGTGATCCTCACGCTGCAGCGGTTTCGATTCTGGTGCTAACAGAAACCGTGATGCCGAGTGGATTCTTCCTCAAGAAGAAGCCACCTTGTATGCTGTCGTGATTTAAACAAGTGATTCGAAAACACTCTAGACTTGGCTCTTGCGAGGAATTCCATTGTTGTTTGTGCATCCTAGTACTCGTCCACTTCTCGGGCTTGCGTGTAGCTTCGGCTCGACCATCTCGCTTTGCGTTTGCGCTCTTGGCATTGGCAGTTCAAGTCTGCGGATTTTCGCGCAACAGCCGGTGAAAACGACGGAGCAGCCGCAGAGCGGCATGGGCGGCATTTCGTCTGCGGGAACCTTCGCCCCTGTATACGACGAGGAGAAGCGTCCAATTACCGCAGGCGGATTCGTGGACAAAGGAACCGTAGTTTTCAAGGATGTGACAAAGGCGGCCGGGCTGGCTCAGTGGCGTCACGTGATGGGAACCGCCCAGAAGAAGTACATCCTTGAGACTGACGGTTCGGGTGTGGGGCTTATCGACTATGACAATGACGGCTGGCTCGATATTTACCTGGTGAACGGATCCACCTACGACGCACTCTCCGGGCGAAAATCTCCACCTCACGCAGCGCTCTTCCACAACAATCACGATGGCACATTTACCGATGTAGCCGCCAAGGCAGGTGTAACGAATGACCGCTGGGGATTCGGGGTGGCCATCGGCGACTTTGACAACGACGGATGGCCCGACATTCTTGTTTGCAACTTCGGCGGAAACCGGCTCTATCGCAACAACCACGACGGCACATTTACCGATGTGGCCGAAAAAGCCGGCGTGGTGCTTGGCAACTGGTCGGACGGGGCTACGTGGGGCGACTACGACGGCGATGGACGGCTCGACCTTTTCATTTCGGGATACGTTCACTACGACCTGAGTCACCAACCGGACTCCGATAACGGAGACGTACCGTTCGCGTACTGCCAGTTGCACGGCTTCAAGGTGATGTGCGGTCCGCGTGGGTTGCCGGGAGAACCGGATCACCTCTTCCACAACAATGGAGACGGAACCTTCACCGATGTGAGCAAAAAAGCCGGAGTCTCCGATCCGAACGCCTACTACGGCTTTACCGCGATCTTCGTGGACGTGAACAACGACGGCAAGCCGGATCTGCTGGTGGCCAACGACTCCGAGCCCAATTTCCTTTACATAAACAATGGCGACGGGACTTTTCAGGACCAGAGTTACATCTCAGGATTTGCGCTCAACAACGAGGGTCGCGAGATCGCGTCCATGGGTCTGGCGGTGGGCGACTACAGAAACAACGGACTCGTCGACTTGCTGGTTACGGATTTCTCTGACGATTTCAAGGCGCTCTACCGCAACGACGGCGAGGCCAGCTTTACCGAGATTGGCAGTGAAGCGGGACTGGCGCAGATCCCGGTTCCTTTTGTGGGCTGGGGCGATGGCTTTATCGATTACGACAACGACGGATGGAAAGACGTGATGATGATCAACGGTCACGTCTATCCGCAGGTGGACGAACACGACTGGGGCACAACTTTTGCGGAGCGACCGCTGCTCTTTCACAACAATCAAAATGGGAAATTCGAATACGTGCCACCGGTGAAAGGGTCGGGGCTCGCCACGCTCACCTCGGGACGTGGGGCAGCGTTTGGCGATCTCTTCAACGACGGCAAGATCGATGTCGTCATCAACCCCATCGATGGTCCTCCGGTTCTATTGCGCAACGTGAATCCGGATCACCATCATTGGGTGGAATTGAAGCTGGTAGGCGGCGTCAATCCCGCGAATGGCAAGTCAAGTCCGCGCGACGCAATCGGAGCCACGGTGTACCTGACCGCCAACGGAATTCGCCAGCGCGAAGATGTGATGAGCGGGGGCAGCTACATCTCTTCGAACGATCAACGCGCACACTTTGGCTTGGGGGACGCTACCGATGCCGGGACAGCCGAAATTCATTGGCCGTCGGGCGCAAAAGAGTCGATAAAGCTGCCAGCGGTCGATCGGATCTACACGATCACCGAAAGCAAAGGCATCACCGGGGCGCTGTGCCACGGGAAACCGTGCAATGGGAAATCAGCGAGTGTGAAGTTCGAGCCGAAAGCGGCGAAATAAACCGATGACCGGTGAACGTGATCCCCAAAAACAAACCGGGCGGAAGATTCGCCTTAACGAAATCCCGCCCGGTTCATTTCCAGCCTGATTAAAGACGCTGACTTAAAAAACGCCCGCAAGAAAGACTTCCGCACGCCGTTCCCTCGTCGGGACCACACCGCAATTGGCCAGCAGGGCCGGAGACAGCGTGATGACCGGGCAATGCGCATGCGCGAGCACCTTGTAGACTATGCCCGCCCGAGCAATGGCCGCGAACGCCGAAGCGCCGTGCGCGCCAAGTACGACAAGGTCGGCCTGTTGCGCCCTTGCCTGATAGAGCAACTCTTCGGTCGGATCACCGGGGACTGCAATCGACTGTATGGAAAGCTTTCGTTGCAGCTTTTCTGGTACAAGCGAGTGCATCTCTTCTTCAAGGTCCTCGATGGAGCGACCGGCCAAAACTTCGGCACGCTCCTGTGGTTTGATCACGTGCTGTAACACGAGACGCGCACGATGGCGGGCCGCGAGTTCGGCTGCGAATTCAGCAACCATTCCGCTGGACTCGTTGAGACTGACCGCACACAGAATGGTTTTGGTTGCGTAGTTGCGATACTTCCCGTCCACGACGTCAGGTCCGATGATGCAGACAGGCACACAAGCGGTACGCAGGACGGCTTCGGCAACGGAACCCACCAGGAGTTTTCCGACCGGTCCGGGACAGTGGGTCCCCATCACGATGCGGTCTACCTGACGTTCGCGGAGGAAGGCCAGGATCTGATCGGCGGCCAATCCGGGGCGGACAATGATTTCGCAGGAGATGCCCTGTTCCCTAATGTGTTCGGCGAGTGGTTGGAGATGTTCGATCTCCGCACGAGCCGCTGCAGCGTAGTCATAATAGCGGATACCCGAGGTCTCGGACGCTGCCACAACCATCGTGTCGTAGGCATGAAACAGAATGAGATTCGCGCCAAACTCCTTGGCTTGTGCGGTGGCAAAGCTGAGGGCCTTTTCGTTCGCGGGGATCTCGGAGGCAAAGAGGATGGTGGAGGGTTTGTTCCATCCTGGCTTCGTGGTAGCGGCCATAGGAACCTCCTTGACTTGTGGTTGTACTGTGGCGAATTCAGTAGCAGTTGTCGGTGCCCGGCGGCACAAGGTCAGGTGATCTTTCTCACCACAGAAGGGTGGACTGACCGGTGTTGCAGACCGTCGGAGTGGGGGCGCTCTTTCCGGATCAATGCGTGCTTTTGTCCCT
Source organism: uncultured Acidobacteriaceae bacterium (assembly GCA_963704415.1). GTDB lineage: Bacteria > Acidobacteriota > Terriglobia > Terriglobales > Acidobacteriaceae > Telmatobacter. The sequence goes on from OY969908.1 coordinate 256,945, forward strand.
GGCCACGCTGATGTAACGCAATTGTGCCCCTGTTCCGGATGTTTGTCCAGTGACAATTGGCACACGTATCGAACTGTCCTCCTAAAGCGATTCATCAATTCGCCAGCCGCCTGAGGCTTGCCTTATTTTCGGTTCCCCAACCTCACACACATCAAGACAGAGGCAGAACGAGCCGGTTGTAAGCGTCTACAACAAGGTGACCTGAATCACAGATTTTGAGCCTCAGGACTGCTTTCCTAAGCAAGTAGGAATCGGGGCTTTCCGAGATGGTCCGATCGAATCGAACTGTCGCCACGGTTTCGACGGAGGCCACATGGAGCCGATGCATCAAATCCCCGCGCGCGGCGGACTCAACTTCGACGAAGCGCCCTTTCTAGCGATTTGGGAAGTCACACAGTCTTGTGATCTGGCCTGCAAACATTGTCGTGCCGCGGCACAACCGATCGCCCATCCCGATCAGCTCACGACAGAAGAGGGTAAAGCCCTTATCGACCAGATTGCCGACCTGCACGTGCCAATTTTTGTGTTCACGGGCGGCGATCCGCTCAAGCGCGGCGATGTATTCGAGTTGATCCGCTACGCCTCCGACAAAGGCGTGAAGGTAGCCGTGACCCCAAGCGCAACGCCCCTGCTGACGCGCGAATCCATCTTCAAGATGAAAGAAGCGGGGCTGGTCCGGCTGGGAATCTCGCTCGATGGATCGACGCCGGAAATCCACGACACGTTTCGCGGGCTGCCGGGCGCATGGGCGCGCACGATCCAAGCCATCGAGTGGGCCAACGAAGCCGGCATTCCCATCCAGGTGCACACCACCATCAGCCGGCACAATGCCGACGATCTCGATAACCTGTGCGCGCTGTTCGAAAAGCTGGCGATCGTGATGTGGAACGTTTTCTTCCTGGTGCCCGTGGGCCGCGGGCAGTTGGGCGATCTGCTGAGCGGAGAAGAATTCGAGCAGGTGTTTGGCAAAATTTACGAGCTCTCGCATCGCGTCAACTTCCAGATCAAAACCACCGAGGCCATGCACTATCGCCGCTACCTGCTGCAGCACAACCTGGAAGAGAAGCGCATGGGACATGGGCATCCGCATGCTGCGTCGCGCGAGTACGAGGCCGGCACGCCGCAGGCCGACGCACAAACCCGGACCGCGGGTTGGGCGACGCGGCGCGTGAACGACGGCAAGGGATTTCTCTTTGTCTCGCACGTGGGCAACGTTTACCCCAGCGGATTTTTGCCCATCCACGCCGGCAATATCCGCGAGACGCCACTGGCCGATATCTATCGCAATGCGCCCATCTTCAAAGCGCTGCGCAACACGGGCCGTCTCGAGGGCAAGTGCGGCGCCTGCGAATACAAAGAGATTTGCGGGGGCTCGCGGGCGCGTGCTTACGCGTTGACGGGCGATCCGTTGGCCCAGGAACCCTGCTGCATCTATCAACCGAAAAACTGGGCGCCGATTGTCGACGAGGAGTGCACCTGTATGCGCCCGAAGGAGTTTGCCGGGACGATGGTCACGTTGTAAACGCGAAGCAATAAGCGGCGATTTTAAGTTAGGGAATTTCGCGAGCAGGCAAAACGCAACCGCGCTTTGCCTGCTTTTTCTTTGGCCTGAGACGAGCGACACGGGATGGTTGAGCAAACGGACCTAAACCGGAAAATCCTTGGACACTGGGTGCGACGCCCGTGAAGATGGTATAAGCATCGTGAGTGATTGAAATCACCCGCATTCGGGTACGGCGGGTTAATCCTGAATTGGAGCCGCCCGGTCGGTTTTCGATGGCGGTTGGATCGGTTCCTCCGGCAGGCGTACAGTGGGAACCGATCTCGACGGGTAAGGATCATGCGGACAGCGATCATTGGCGGCGGCATCGCAGGGCTGGCAGCTGCCTATGAACTCGAGAAGGCACGGGCTGCGGGCGCAGATGAGGAGTACACGCTCTACGAAGCGCAGGCACGCCTGGGCGGGACTCTGTCCTCGGAGACGGTCAATGGCGCGGTGCTGGAGTACGGCCCGGATTCGTTCTTGAGCGAAAAGCCTGCAGCTGCGGAGTTATGCCGCGAGCTGGGATTGGCCGAGCAGCTGACGCCTTCGAATGACGCCGAACGCAAGACATACGTCGTGGTCCGCAACCGGTTGGTGCCGTTACCCGACGGCCTGATGTTCCTGGTGCCGACCAAGTTGATTCCGACGGCGTTTACGCGGCTCTTCAGCCTCTCGACAAAGATTCGCATGGGCCTGGAGCTGTTGCATCCGCCGCGCCCAAGCGACAAGGACGAATCGGTGGCGGCATTGGTCGAACGCCATTTTGGCGCCGAGGCTGTCGACCGGTTGGCCGATCCCCTGCTGTCGGGAATATTTGGCGGCGATGCGACGCAGCTAAGTGCTCGCACGGTTCTGCCACGCCTGGTGGAGATGGAGACGCAGTACGGTTCCCTCACCCGCGGCATGCTCGCGGCGCACCGCCAGATGCGGGCGCGAGCCGAGGCACAGAAAAAGTCGGCTTCAGGCGCACCCGGCTCCGCCCCCCTTCCAGACAATGGAAGACGCAGGCCGCGCGGTGTCTTCACTACCTTGCGCGGAGGAATGCAGCAGCTGGTCAATGCATTGGAAGCGCGGCTGGAGACGAATTGGGTGCGACGGTCCACACCGGTCACTGCGCTCGAAAGGATCCAGGGCGGTTGGAGAGTGACTGGGCACGAATCGCAGGAATCGTACGACGCGGTGATTCTGGCTTCGCCGGCATGGGCTGCGGGCGCGCTGCTGGCCGCCGTTGACGCAACGCTCGCCGAAGAACTCGCGGGGATCCCCTACTCGTCGTCGATCACGGTGAACCTGCTCTATGACGAAGAGCAGCTCGGCGACTTGCCGGATGGATTCGGATTCCTGGTCCCGGCAAGCGAAGGCCGCGCGATGCTGGCTTGCACCTTTGTGCATCGCAAATTCCTGGGCCGCACGCCGACGGGAAAAGTTGTGCTGCGCGCTTTCCTGGGCGGCATGAAGAACGAAGCGCTGATGGCCAAAAGCGACGAAGAGCTCGTAACCGTGGTACGACGCGAGTTGACCTCGATTCTTGGAGCAGAGATCATCGACCGCACCGCGACGCCCGAACACACGCAGGTCTCGCGCTGGCGGCGCGCCATGGCGCAATATGCCGTGGGACACCAGGAGAAGATGGAGCGGATTCGCGCGCGCGTTGCAGAGCTACCCGATTTATGGCTGGCCGGTAATGCGTACGATGGCATCGGTATCCCTGATTGCATTCGGCTGGGGCGACAAGCGGCGAAAGAATTGCTCGCAAGCCGAGCGGAAGCCGGCGACTCAGCGAGTGCGTCCGTAAGCGAGCTGGCGAGTTAGTTGGAACGTTCGTTCATCTACCATCTCCGTGTCCCATCCTTTCTGTCATCCTGAGCGGAGCGCAGCGAAGTCGAAGGACCTGCTGTTCGATATTTGGCGAAAGGGTGGAAAAGCGCAAATCCCAAAATGCGAGATCATTTGGGCGCCACGGGCAAAATAAGCGCGCTCGGATGTTCGCGGTCGTGAAGGACCGTGTTGGTGGCCTTTACGAAGTCGGAGCTGTCGGCGGCACGCTTCCCGGTATTCAGATTGCGGTCGAAGCGCGGGAAGTTGCTGCTGGAAACCTCAAGCCGAATCCGGTGGCCCTTCAAAAACACATTACTCGTCGACCAGAGATCGATCTTGTATTCGCAAACCTGGCCCGGCGTAATGAGTTTCGATTCTCCGCCGGTAGACTCGCGGAAACTTGCTCTCAGAATACCTTCAGTGAGATTTTGCGCGAATCCATTCGGCCACACGTCGACGAGTTTGGCCGTGAAGTCCGTGTCAACCGCGGAAGACTTCGCGTAAAGATCGAGCGTCACTGGCCCCGTGACTTCGAGATCGTCCTCGAGCGGCGGCGTCGAATAAACAAGTACATCAGGCCGCGCCTCCACCTCCTTCTGGTCGCGCGGACCGGGGGCGAGATGCACCGAATCGCAGCATAGAGGGCCACCGACGGTGGGAACAGGGTTGGACGGATCGTAGATAAACGTGTCTGCGGCATCTTTTTGCGCGGTAGCGCTTGAGAGAGCCCCGTCGCCCGTTGAGCTGTTCGCCTTCCCGGCAGAGTGCAGGAAATAGCTGGTCTGCTTTGCGCGCGCGAGGGGCCACGCGGGCTCATCGCGCCAATCGTTCTTCCCCATGACAAAAATGCGCACGGGCTCCGGCGAAGCGAACTGGTTCTGCTTGCCCTGAAGCAGATAGTCATACCAATCGAGCGTGACTGTGTTCTCGTCGAACTCAGTTGCAGCCGCGCCAAAATCGACGTCACCGATCGTGCGGCCCCCGCCGGCATGGCCACCGATGGTGACCAGCAGGCGCTGGGCACTGCGTGCCGCATCATTGCCGGCGTGATCGCGCAGGCCGAGATAGTTCCGCAGCGATCCACCCTGAAAGATGTCGTACCAAGCCGCAATGGTGAGCGAGGGCACCTGAATATTCTGGTAATTTTCTTCGATCGACCATTGCTTCCAATAGCTGTCATAGGTCGGATGCGCAAGCCAATCGAGAAAGTAGGGTGCGAGTTCGTGCGTCATCTGCGAGCCGTTCGCGATCGGCTTGAGATTGAAGACGGGAAAGTCGGTCAACGGCAAAACTCGATCGCCCACCACCGCATTCGAGTCGTCGTGGATCACGCGATTGAGCGTATCCTGCGCGAGACCGGAGGTCCACGACTCGTCGAACCACTGCTCGAATGCGCCACCCTGGTAGGTCCAGTTCTCGTGATAATTCGAAGCCGTCACGACTGGGCAGATGCCGGCAAGATGCGGCGGATGGCTGATGGCGGCGAGCATCTGCGTTGCGCCCACATATGATCCGCCGAACATACCAACCTTGCCATTCGAGTGCGGCAGCGCAGCGGCCCACTCCACCGTGTCGTAGCCGTCGTCGATCTCGTGCTTGAAGGTGTACCACTCGCCCTCGGAGGTGTAGCGGCCGCGCACGTCTTGCACCACCACCATGAATCCGCGGGCTACAGCCTTGCGTGCGAAGTCCGCCGCGTTGTCCTTGTTGTAAGGAGTCCGCTGCAGCAGCACCGGGAAGGTCCCTTCTCCGGCTGGCCGATAGACGTCGGCCTTCAGCGTGACACCGTCGCGGGTCTTCATCGCAACGTTGCGTTCGAACAGTACCTCCGGTGCGGCAGACTGCCCAAAGGAGAGACTGGGCAGAGAAAGGAAGGCGACCGCGAGCAGGCAAAGAACTTTTCTGGACATGGATTCCCTCGACACAGAAAGACGCAGCAATTCTAAAAGGTCGGGCTGCTTCGATAGGCGATCCGATTCGGGTTCACAAAAACGCGCGCCGTGACCACGCCGAACAGAAATCCGCCAATGTGCGCCAGGTACGCTACGCCGCCAGTCCTAACGCTCGCCACCGCCCCCACATCGAATAACTGGATCAGAAACCAGAAGCCGATCAAGAACGCAGCAGGAATAAACGTGACCCGAATAAAAATAAAGAAGAAGAGAATCGTGCGAATCCGGTCACGCGGAAACGTGATGATGAACGCGCCCATCACGGCCGCGATCGCTCCGCTGGCGCCGAGGCTTGGGATGCGCGACAGCGGGTCGCCGAGGATCTGCGCCATCATGGCCACGATGCCACCGGCAAGATAGAAGAAGAGGAACCGCGCCGAGCCCATCGCGTCTTCGATCTCGCGGCCGAAAGCCCAAAGGTAGATCATGTTGCCGATGATGTGCATCCAGCTTCCATGCATGAACATGGAAGTCAGCAGCGTAATCCAATGGTGGCCGTGCGTGATGCGTGCGGGGATGGCGGACCACACGTAGACGAAGCGATCGCCGTAGATTAGTTCCTTAAAGAACACCCACACATTGACCAGGATGATGGCGACCGTGACCACGGCGAACTGCCGCGGACGCCGCGACGCATCGCCAAGCGGGATAAATCCCGCCACTACATTCCGCCCTTTCCAAGCAGAATGCCGATGCCGTAGGTGACAGCACCTTCAACGGCGCCAACTACGGTCATCTCGAAGCCGGAGGACCACCAGGAGCGGATGGTGATGAGGCTCTTGGCTGCACCCACGGCAAAATGCGCGGCGAGCGACACAATGGCCGCGGCGACAACAGCCGGAACTCCATGCAGAAAGAAAAACGGAACGACAGGAATGAGCGCGCCGACGGCGGTAGACAACGCGCCCGAGGTGGCCGAGACAATCGGATTGGACAGCGCTTCTTCCGACGTCCCCAGCCGCTCACTCGCCAGCGCGCGCAGCAGTTGCTCGGCGTCGCTGGCGATGTGATTGACCATGTGGATGGCATCGGCTTCGGGCAGGCCTTTGACCTGGTAATAAAGCGAGAGGAGTTCGCGCGCCTCGGGCTGATTCATTTTGATTGCTTCGCGCTCGCGTGCGATTTCCGCGTGGTAGATCTCGCGCTCGCTCTTGGCAGCGAGATAGGCGCCGGAGCCCATCGAGAGTGCCGAAGCAATCATGCCCGAGAGCCCCGCGAGCAAGACGTATTTGCTGTCGCCCGCAGTGGCGCCGGAGACGCCGGAGACGATACCGAAGATAGCGCCGAGGCCGTCGTTGACTCCGTAGATCGCGTCACCGATCCATGCGCCGGGCTGCTTGCGGCCTTCGTTGCGCTTGGACAGCATCTCATCGAGAACGGCCTTGGCATCCACCTTCGGCGCCCCAGCCGGCGCCGCGTAGTGACCACGTAACAACGACCCGAGTTCGCGGTAGTGCTCCTTCTCATCCTCGATGACGTGCTCGAGGATGGCGACGGAGTCCTCGTCGCCGAGGGACTTGAGCTGCTCACCGTAGCTCGCGATGGCGCGGCTCTCCTCGATCTCGAGACGACGAAGGGCCATGCGAACGCCACCGGCGCGGCTGGCCAACGAGTCCGCGTCGCCGCCGGGACGGCCGGTGTAGGAAGGCGCAGGGCCGCCGAGTTGCTCGATGCGGCCCGCCCACAAGGCGGCATGCTCGAGCTCGGCCTGGGCGAGATGTCGGAGCATCTGGGCGCGCACCGGGTCAGAATCGCGATCGGCCAGCGTTGTATAGGTGTGATAGCCCTCCATTTCGGCGAGCCAGTTCCCTTCGAGAGCTGCCAACACTTTCTTGATCCGGGCGCTGCTTAACGCGGCGATAGCCACTTCTATCTCCTTGCTTTTGAATTGAGGATACCCGAATCGAGGGTCGCTCCGTTAGCGCCGTTTAGCCACCAGGCACACGCTCTTCCCAGAGACGAGGTTTTCCGTATAGTGTTGTGTGCAGCAAAACGGCAGACAGAAACCACTGACTGCCAACAAACGCGTCAAATCCCCAGAACGCGAACACGCCCTTACCGGGTAGAACTCTTTTCAGGAAGCGGAGAACAACCTCTCATGTCAACTCGATCGACACCGCCAGCGACGCAGAGCACGCCGAGCTATACCGGCCCCTTCATCACCGTGGCCGTTCTGTTCTTTATCTTCGGGTTCATCACCAACCTCAACATGGCTTTGGTGCCGCACCTCCGGTCCATCTTTGACTTGCCTTACGCCTGGGCCATGCTGGCTGAGTCGGCCTTTTTCCTGGCCTATTTCGTCTTCTCGTCGCCCACATCCAAGCTGATTGAAACCATCGGTTACAAGAGGACGATGGTGGTCTCGCTGTTCATTCAGGTCGTAGGTTGCCTGTTGTTCGTGCCCGCCGCAAAGCTAGTCAGCTTCCCAATGTTCCTGACCGCCGTATTCATTGTCGGCGCGGGCGTGACGGCATTGCAGACCGCAGCCAATCCCTATGTCGCGATTCTTGGCCCCGAGCACAGCGCTCCTGTGCGGCTGACTCTCGCGCAGGCCCTCAATTCTCTAGGCGGCACCATTGCGCCGCTGGTCGCGGGCGCTTACATCCTCACCGACCCCGCAAGCCTGGCGAGCAAAGCGGCCATTGCGAACACGGTCCGCGGACCCTATCTTGCGATTGCCGGTGGCTTGCTGATCCTGGGGATTGCCGTGGCCTTCATGCACCTGCCGCACATCTCCAACACGCAGGCATTCCGGCCCGCCAAGGAAGGCGATCCAATCCTGAGCCGCAGCATCTGGGGCTATAAGCACACGGTGCTGGGAGCAGTCGGCATCTTCCTCTACGTGGGCGTCGAAGTCGGTCTGGCGTCGATTGCGGTGAATTATTTCAAAACTCAGGGCGTGGACAGTGCGAAGACGGCATCATTCCTGGTCTCTCTCTACTGGGGCGGCGCGCTGATTGGCCGTTTGCTCGGGTCCTGGGTGCTCACCAAGATCAAATCGAACAAACTTCTCGGAGCCTTCGGCTTTATTGCAGCTGCTCTGCTCGTCGTCTCCATGGTCTCGAGCGGTCAGTTGGCCATCTGGACAGTAGTGCTGTGCGGCTTCTTCAACTCCATCATGTTCCCCAACATCTTTGCGCTGGGCATCGCCGGACTTGGCCCGATGACGAGCAAAGGATCGGGTCTGATTATGACTGCCGTCGTCGGCGGGGCTATCGTACCTCTACTTCTCGGTGCGGCGGCCGACAAGATGGGCATTCAGCATGCCTTTATCATTCCAATCTTCTGTTACCTCTTCATTGCCTACTACGGGCTATGGGGCTCCAAACCTACGCGGACAGTGACAGCGTAGGCTCGGAGTAGTTGTAAACCTGAAGGCCCTTCGGCGCTCGCCGAAGGGCCTTCGCATCTTGACATGATTCCGCGCCGGACGGGCGACAACAAACCTGCATCCAACTTCTCTGGATGATCAAGATCGGAACGCCCTCTTCGCTCGTTGCCCTCCGTTGTCTCCGTTGCTTCGGATGGATCTTCTGCTTCGGATGGCTCTTCGCCGCAGGCTCCGCACGCGCTCAGGAAGCCGCCATTCTTCCCGATGAGCCCGGCTCTGCGCTCCTGGCCGAACTGCCCAAACCAGGGCCATTGCCGGCTGATCCGGGGCAGCCAGCAGATCCGGGGCAGAGAGTCCAGCCGTCCGTCATCACCTCTGAGAGCATGCCCCAGCGCGAGGCCACGTGGCGCAGTCTGCCGGGCGACTTTCTCCACGACCAGAAAGACCTGTGGACCTTCCCCCTCAGAATCGCCAAGGGACATTACCTGCTGCCAGCCGCGATCGTAATCGGCGGAACGGCGGGACTGATCTATGCCGATCCGCATGTGATGCCTTACTTCCGCAATCACCAGAAGAACCTGGACGACGTAAACGACATCTTCGACCCGATGATCACCACCGGCGAAGTGATTGCGCTGCCGGCGGGACTGCTCGCCTCCGGCTACATCCGGCACGATGACCGCGAGGTGAGCACCGCTCTGCTCGCCACTGAAGCCTACGGCGACAGCGTCGTGATCAATCTCGCCATCAAGGCCGTAACGCGGCGCGAGCGGCCCTCCGACGTGCCCCCGAGCGGAAACTTCGAAGGCACATTTTTTAATGGTGGAAAGTCGCCGCTCAAGGGCAGCAGTTTTCCATCAGGACATTCAACCGCCGTCTGGTCAGTGGCAACGGTTGTGGCCGAGCGCTACCGGCATCGAGGCAAGCCGTGGGTTCCGGTGCTCGCGTATACGCTTGCCACCGCGATCAGTTGCTCGCGCATCACCGAAATGGCCCACTTCCCTTCCGACGTGTGGCTCGGTGCTTCCCTGGGATACACGATTGCCAAGTATCAAACTCTCAGTCCGCGCTAGTGCGAAAGATTCGCTTTCCGCGCAATGACAAGTCGCGAGTCACGCTTCTTCGGTCACGCAGGACTCCACCGGACTCGCTGATTTGGCGAGCCGCCTGGGCTCCGTTTTCAGATTGAGCAGGATCAATCCAACCAGCACCACGACGACACCGGCCAGCGCGGTCCAGCGAATCTCTTCGCCGGCGATGAAGCCCCAGAACAATCCCCAGATCGGTAGCAGATAGGTGACAGCGACGGTGCGCGTCGACGAAATTGTGGCGAGCAAGCGGAAGAAGAGCAGATACGCGAGGCCGCTGCCCAGCACGCCAAGCACCGTCACGGCGAGGACAGACTTGAGATGCAGCGCCGCCGGATGGGGACCGAAGGCGGCCAACGGCAACAGAAGCAGGCCCGCCAGCGTCAGCTGAAAGGTGGCAATCACGACTGGCTCCACACCCTGCAGCCAGCGCTTGGCGAGGACTGCTCCTGCGCCGTAGCTCAAACTTGCAGCCGCGATGAGGACAACGCCCAGAAGATAGCCACCCGAAGAGGTTCCACTTGCGATTCCGGTGGCGTGGCCGTACACCACGCCGAGCACGCCAATAAAGCCAAGGGCAACACCCACGCTTGTGAGCCGCGTGGCGCGCGCGGTGCCGAAGACGAGGCCGAGCAGCAACGCCCAGATGGGCGTGGTGGCGTTCAGGATCGCGGCGATGCTCGATGGAACGGTGCGTTCGCCCCAGGGAAAGAAGCAAAACGGGATTGCATTGTTCAGCACCGCGACCACGAGGAGGGGCGGCAGCAGCCGCAGCGGAGGTAGTTGATGCCGGCCAAGCCGGAGCGCTATCCAGAGGAATGCGGACCCGAAGGCCAACCGGCCCACGGCGACCCACACGGGCGGCAGGTCGTCGCCGGCCAGCTTGATGAGAATGAAAGAGGCTCCCCAAACGGCGGAGAGCAGGAACATTTCGACCATGTCGCGCAGGCGCATCCGATCTACCTCAGGTCGTTGCCGATTCTCTTTTCAAGAGAAAGCATTTCTTGATAGATAACAGGCGGGCCCGAAGGGCTCGATAAAACATTCCGATCAAGTCAATCTCTGGGAGCGATGGATCGGGTCCGAGGAGCGTTGCGCTTCCCTCGCATCATGCCCGCCCTGTGGTGGATGCCTTGACCGAGATACCCCTCCCCCCCGGACGCTGGACGCAAAGTCCTCTTTCGCCTGAGTTTAGTGATGAGTGGGCCGCCGCAAAGTCTTCTTAGGAAAGAACTTAAGACCAAGAGTCGTCTCCGCAAAGGGGTCAATAGCGGCCTGCGTGGGTGGGCGGGCGCGAAGGATTCTGCACCTCAGAATCATTGTGCGGGAAGGTGGGCAAATTGTGCGCAAAGGGATCGCAGCGCGGGCCGTAGGCGGTCGCAGATCGGTTCGGGATAACTTCCGGTAGCGGGTGACTCAACCGACCTGCCAAACTGCCAATCAGTCCGGTCGAATGGACTGAAGGGTCGCCAGGCAACTCAAAGCTGAAGAGAGCGAGGAATCCGTATACTCTTCAGGGAAACTCGTGCCGACCCGAACAGTTGGATGAATGAAAAACTTGCATCCCATTTGCGCACTGATGATTCTCTGCACTCCCGCCGTCGCGTTTGCGCGATTCGAATCACGGGATGATCAGCCTTGACGTTGTAGATAGGATCAAAGAGCACTATCCGGTGACGCGGCGGTCGGCGGAGCAGGTCCACGCCGCTCATCCCCACCTTTAAGGGTTTCTCTGGTCTTCGCGGGATGCCTGCCGTGCGCAAGAGGCGCTATCGTTTTTCCGTTCCTCAAAGTCAAAGGAGGAAAGCCATGGAACTCTCGTGAAGAATTTCGCCATTGTGTTTGCGGTTGCTCTGTTGATTCAGACCACGCGTGCTCAGGATGCGCCTAAAACGTCCCCCGCGCCGAAGGCCGCCGACAGCCCGTCGAAGGTCCTGTTGGACAACTGGAACGATATCGGCCGCAAGCTGACCGCAATGGCGGAAGACTTTCCAGAAGATAAATACGATTTCAAGCCAAACCCTGCGCAACGTTCGTTCGCCGAGCAGTTGCTTCACGTCTCGGTTAACCTCTACTTCTTTATCGAAGCGGCGAAGGGCGCCAAGCCTCCTTCGGACATAAAGCGTGCCGACTTTGCGACTAAGGCTGCGGTTGTCGACTATGTGAAAAAGTCGTTTGCGGATGGCGCGGCGCTAATCAAGTCGAAAGGCGACCGAGGGATGAGCGATCTGTTCGCCGACCCGTTCAGTAATCAGCAGACGCGTTTCTCTGACGGCGCATGGGGCTTCATCGAACACTCCGGCGAACACTACGGCCAACTGGTCGTCTACTACCGCACTGCTGGACTCGTGCCCCCGGAATCGCGCCCGAAGAAGTAACATCCTGGTGCGATGAGCCTCGGCATCGCCCCGCCCTCACTTCAGCCACAGTTCTTAACCGAAGAACCCACGCTCAATATCTGAATTGCACCGAATTTGGGTTATTGATGGATTGCGGGTGACCCGACCGGGACCCGGAATCTCAGCCCGAACAGCTAGATGAGTGCCTCGGCGGAGTTGTTCGCTCATCGAGATTAAGCATGCCCATTAAAGCGACTTTGGATTAACTGACTTGCGATTGCTAATGATCAACCAGGGATCGCGAGCGGAGGCCCTACGATCTCGATTCCATATTGTCGCACTAGTTCCATCTGGTGCTTGTCGTTCGGGTCGGTGTAAGAGTGCGGCGCGCGTATTTGGTTCACAATCCGGAACCACGCTTCCATCTTGCTGGCTGGAGCAAACGAAATGAGAAGGCGTCCCTGGTCGCCGACGAACGCCCATGCATGCGGGGTTTTGCGCGGCATGAGCAGGGAATCGCCGGGGCCCAGTTCGAAGCGTTCCGCACCCACCTCAGCGAGGTAGTTGCCTTCGAGGACGTAGAGGTACTCCTCTTCGCTGTAGTGAAAATGTCTGGGCGGTCCGCCCCTCTTGCGATTGCTTTGCTCCATGACGAAGAGGTTTCCTCCCGTTTCGGCGCTTAGGACCTTGAACGTCATGTGGCTCACTCCGATGTCGTGCTCTGCGTCGTCTTTGAGGCGATCCTGCCCGCTCGGAACCTTCGCGACCTTGAGATCGGTGGTTTTGTCTTCAGTCCAGGCAGGGAAAGAGATATGCGCTGCGACGCCGGAAACAACAGCGGCACGAAGAAGGACTCGACGGTTCATTTGACCTCCTTTTTCGGGGACGACCAGTATGTACGAGGATGCAGATGAACCACAAGATCGGCGGCCCCAGTTAGTTGACTGCGCTGCTAACGATCTAGCTCTCCGGCTTCACAGGGATGAGCTAGGAGCGTGTCTGAGTAATAACGTTTTTTGATTTCGTGGCGCTTGAACAGCGGCTTGGAAGCTGGCAGTCTTGAGGCATGGCGAAGGTTTACCGGCCGTATTTTCCTGAGCAGGATTTTCTTCTTCCTCCCAGTCTGCGCGAGTGGCTTCCGGAGAACCACCTGGCGTATTTTGTTTCCGATATGGTCGACCAGCTGAACCTGGGGGGGATCGAAGACTACTACGAGCGGGAGCAGCGTGGCTATCCACCGTATCATCCGCGCATGATGACGAAGGTGCTGGTATATGGCTACTGCGTGGGGGTGTTCTCGTCGCGCAAGCTGGAGCAGCGCCTGGTCGAAGACGTGGCATTCCGGGTACTGGCCGCAGGCAACGAGCCGGACTTCCGAACGATTTCGGAATTTCGACGCATCCATCTGAAGGCGCTTGAGGGTCTTTTCGAGCAGGTGCTGCGGTTGGCTCTGAAGTTGGGCGCGATGAAGCTGGGCCGGGTGGCGATCGACGGCACGAAGATCAGGGCCAACGCCAGCAAGCACAAGGCGATGAGCTATCGGCGCATCCAGGAAGAACAGAAGCGTCTGCGCGAAGAAGCCCGTCGCTTGCTGGCCGAAGCCGAGCAGATTGATAAGGACGAAGACAAGCGCTACGGGCGTTCCAACCGCGGCGATGAATTGCCGGCAGAGTTGGCACGGCGCGAGGATCGGTTGCAGCGCATCGCCGAAGCCAGGCGCGAGTTGGAAGAGCGCGCCCGAGCCGAGGCAGAAGAGAAGAAGGATTGCAATGCCGGCGAGGCCACGCCGGAGCCGAAGTCGCAACATAACTTTACCGATCCTGAATCGCGGATCATGAAGGGTCCGGACGGGTTCGTGCAGGCCTACAACGCACAGATCGCGGTCGAGCCGGCACTGCAACTGATCGTGGGACAAGCCGTAACCCAACAGGCCAATGACAAGAAGCAACTGCTACCGATGATCGAAGCCGTGAAAGAGCAATCGGGTCAGAAAGTGCAGGTGGCGATAGCCGACAGCGGCTACTGCTCGGAGGAAAATCTTCGTCGAGCGGCAAAGAAGAAAGTGGACTTATATGTGGCTACCGGCAAGCAGAAGCACAACCAACCGCAGCAGCCCTGCCCGCGCGGGCGCATTCCAAAGTCAGCCACGCCGGTCGACAGAATGAAACGCAAACTCGCGACCGTAGCAGGGCGAGCGATTTATGCGCGACGAAAAACCATCGTTGAGCCGGTCTTCGGTCAGATCAAACAGGCGCAGGGCTTCCGGCAGTTCCTGCTGCGCGGCATGGAAAAGGTGCGTGGCGAGTGGGCCCTGGTGTGCACAACACACAACCTGCTGAAACTCTACAGGGTATGCACGGCCTAAAACGGGCCGGTCATATCCCGCGAGTCAGGCATGGCGATCGCGGAGCGGACGGCCCGCTCCGGCGAAAACAACCGACACCGGCCACTGTAATCTGATCGCGACCGTTACTCAGACGGGCTCCTAGAGCTTTCATCCAGATCAGTACCACGGCGTGAACGAGTATTCAGGATGCCTGTCACGCCGAGGACCTCGAATGACGCATACAGACCAATGCGTTCATTGGATAGACGTGTAAGTCTGTTTCGTGCGTTCCGAGCGGTTTGCGGCCCAACCGGAATGTATGGTCCGCCGCCGTTTTGCAAGCGAAAAGTGAGGATGACAGAATTGGTCTGCGCGAATGTATTCGGCCTTGATTGGAGTAGCGAACTCCTGGCCTGAATGGGATGCGCTGCGCTCTCGTCCTTTTTAGTAACGCTGCCTTTGAAGGCATTTTCCGGTTACAGGTTCTCGAGGGCGCCGGGATCGACCGTTGTGCCATCTCATGGTTCGCCAGCAAACCTGGCAGGAATCAAACTCAGATCAGCCGTCGTCGTTGGACTGCAGATGTGGGAATCGTGTCAGCGATTTCCAAGCCTGGCGCTTTGTGCCAGGCGTCATGTGCAGGCCAATCAGGCTGCAATTACCTGTGCAACTGTTGGCGGGCGATATGTCTCTCCTTTGAACAAAACCGCCCAGGCGATGCGCGCCATCTTGTTGGCTAGTGCCACTGTTGCCACTTGAGTGCGCTTACGTGTTGTGAGATTAGCTAGCCATATACTCAAGCTGGTGCTTTGCTTGGTCTTCTGCAGGAGGACGGCGTGGGCTCCTTGCACGAAGAGCTTGCGCAGGTATTTGTTTCCTCGTCTGCTGGTACCGGTGAGTTTTTGCTTGCCTCCGGTAGAGTGCTCGCCGGGAACCACGCCCAACCAGGCAGAAAATCCGCGGCCCTTCTTGAAGGCTGCACCGTTGCCGATGGCGGCCACTGTGGCGGTAGCTGTGATCGGTCCGATTCCGGGGATCGCGATCAGGCGTTTGCACTGTTCAAGTTCGCCGCAGATGCGCTCGATCAGCTTGTTGGTTTCCTCGATCTGCCCGTGCAGGTACTGCATCTCCATCCGCAGCTGGGTCAGAAGTACGCGCAACGCACCGGACAGCTTGTTGTCCGCGTCTTCCAGAATGCCGGGCAGAGACTCCTCAATATAGTGGCGTCCCTTGCGGATGGTGATACCGCGCTCCAACAGCATCCCGCGCATCTGGTTGATCACTGCAGTGCGGCGCACAACCCACCGCTCGCGCACCCGGTGCAGCGATTGCAGATCGAGCTGATCGTCGGTCTTGATCGGCACAAAGCGCATCGTGGGGCGGGTTACTGCTTCCGAACACGCTTCGGCATCAATGTAGTCGTTCTTGTTCGTCTTCACGTACGGCTTCACATACTGCGCCGGCATCAGGCGCACATCATGGCCTTGTTCCCGCAGAGCACGGCCGAGAAAATGGGATCCTCCGCAGGCTTCCATGCCGATCAGGCACTGAGGAAGGTTCGCGGTGAAGCGCAGCAGCTGAGTCCGTGAACCCTTCTTGCGAACCACGACTTGCCCACGTGCGTTGACGGCTACAAAGTGAAAAACTGTCTTCCCTAAATCGATACCAATCGTCCGAATCTCCATGGAACACCTCCTGTGTTTACCTCTACACCCGCGGGGGGCTTAGCGGCGGACCATGCCAGTAGTTACTCTGTAAGGCAAGCATTCCCTGGCCATTCAATCAAAACCCACAGCGACGGCTCCCCCACTCCGTTTGCCCGTAACCCCTTGAAATTCAGCCAGTAACCATTTACCTGTGACAGACTGCGATTTTTCTTGACCCGTATCGCAGATTGCGATATCGTTATTGCAATTTGCGATGGATTGCTGAACCGACCCGGAAGGAATCCCATCGTAACCCATGAAGCTCGGCGAAAAAATCCGCTACTTGCGCGAGGTGGAAGGTAGCCTGCGAGGGCTCGACCGCGCGATGAGTCAGCAAGAGCTGGTGCGGGCCATCGATGCCGAGACCGGCTCGAAGCTGAGCCAAAGCTACCTCTCCCAGATTGAAAGCGGCGCGCGCCCGCACCTCACCAACACCACGCGGCAACTCCTCGCCGGTTTTTTCAAAGTCCACCCAGGCTATTTGGTGGACGACCCGGAGGGCTACTCGCCCGAACTGCAGAGCGAGCTGCGCAATGTGGAAGACAAGCTAGACCTGTGGCTGGTCTCAGGCGCAGAGCGGTTTCGCCGCGACCCCGAACTGAAGCACGCCTTGTTGACACTGGCGCGGCACGAGCACTCGCGGGAATGCCTTCTGCTGCTGGAATCAATTCTGGAAACGCCGGGACTTCTACCGCGATTGACGGAAGTGCTGCGGCCGAAACATGAAGCGCATGCGAACGGAACCCAAGCGCAAAAGCCTGGAGAACGGAAACGGGGGGCGCACAAATGAACTGGGAATCGTTTTATCTGATTTGCTTTCTGGTGGGCCTTGCGCTGAGCGCGGTTTCGTTGCTGGGCGGCATGGGACATTTTGGCGGCCACGTGCATTTGCCGCACGCAGGTCACGTGCCGCATCTGCCCCATGGAGCCGGCTCTCATCCTTCAGCGCTCGGCGCGCGCGGAGGCGCGAACGTTCCATGGTGGAATGCGTTTTCGCTGATGATTTTTCTCTGCTGGTTTGGCGCGGCGGGGTACCTGTTGTCGCGCTATGGAAGCTTTGTTGCGCTGGTCGTTTTGGTGCTGGCCGCGATCTGCGGCTTTGCCGGCGGCACGATTATTTTTCTCTTTCTCACCAAGGTGCTGCTGCCGCACGAGCGCGAACTGACAGCCGATGAAACGGAAGTTGTCGGCGCGGTGGGACACGTCTCATCGGCGATTCGCGCAGGCGGCATTGGTGAGGTTGTCTACGAGCAACTGGGGGCGCGGTGCTCCGTGCCGGCGCGGTCCGAGAACGGCGAACCGATTCAAAAACAGGAAGAGGTCTACGTCGTCAGCTACGAAAAAGGAATCGCCTGCGTCCGGCGCTGGGAAGAGGCGCTGCACGCCAGTGATCAGTTGTCGGTGGTCAGTGATCAGTCCTCCGGGACTGGATCGGAATCTGCGATGACCCCGGGCAACCTGAAATCGCAACACTGACGTTCGAATGCAAAACTTTTCACCGGTCACAGACGGTGGCACGATCCCAACTTACCACTGAGGCCTGACCACTGAACACTGAGGTTTCTATGACGAACACGACCGTGCTGATTACGGACATGGCCATCCTGGTGGGAATCTTCCTTCTGGGTTTGCTCGCCAAGTTGTTTCCGAAGAACGGCCGGAACAGCGGCCATAAGCAATAAACCATTCACCACTTACCTCCCGGACGAAAGGGCCGGGAACCCAATGACGAACCAAATTGTTCTGATTGTCGGACTCGGGGTTTTGGCGCTGATCTTTCTGATGGGCATTCTGGCCCGTATGTATCGCAAGGCCGGACCCAACGAGGCTTTGATTGTCTACGGTTTTCGCGGGCCCCGCGTCATCAAGGGCCACGGCACGGTGATCTTTCCCATGGTTGAGAATTGCCGCGAGCTCAGCCTTGAATTGATGAGCTTCGATGTAGCTCCGCAGCAGGATCTCTACACCAAGCAAGGTGTCGCGGTGACGGTAGAAGCCGTGGCACAAATTAAGGTACGCAGCGATCAGGCCTCGATCCTCACTGCCGCCGAGCAGTTCCTCACTAAAGCCCCAGCCCAGCGCGAAGGCTTGATCCGCCTGGTGATGGAAGGCCATTTGCGGGGAATTATCGGCCAGTTGACGGTGGAGCAGATCGTCAAGGAACCCGAGATGGTGGGCGAACGGATGCGCGCCACCTGCGCGGAAGACATGAGCAAGATGGGCCTCGAGGTAATTTCGTTCACCATCAAGGAAGTGCGCGACAAGAACGAATACATCTCGAACATGGGACGGCCCGACATTGCCCGCATTAAGAGAGACGCCGAAATGGCGACCGCCGATGCCGAGCGCGACACTGCGATCAAGCGCGCGACGGCGATGCGCGAATCGGCAGTAGCGAAAGCGCAGGCCGATCAGGAGCGGGTGATTGCCGAGACTGCTTCAGCTACACGGCAGGCAGAAGCGCAGCGCGATCTCGAAATCAAGAAGGCGGAATACGCCGAGCAGAGCCGCCGTCAGCAGGCCAGCGCTGATAAGGCGTACGAACTGCAGACCAACGTCATGCTGCAGCAGGTAACCGCCGAGCAGGTGAAGGTGCAGCAGGTGGAGAAGGAAGGCCAAATCAAGGTGCAGGAAGCAGAAATTCTGCGCCATGAGAAGGAGCTGATCGCCACGGTGCTGAAGGGCGCGGAGATCGAGCGCCAGCGCATTGAGAATATGGCCGCCGCGGAGAAGAATCGCCTGACCACCGAAGCCGAAGGACGCGCCGCAGCCATCCGCACGCAAGGCGAAGCCGAAGCCAGCATCATCTTCCAGAAAGGTGAGGCCGAAGCGAAGGCCATGAACGTGAAGGCCGAAGCCTATCAGGAATGGAACCAGGCCGCGGTCGTCGACAAGCTGCTGACCAACATGGCCGACGTAGTCCGTGCGATGGCCGAACCGCTCAGCAAGGTGGACAAGATCACGATCGTCTCCACAGGCAACGACGGCGCCTCCGGCATGCATAAAATTACCGGAGACATGACCAAGATTGCGGCGCAGGTGCCGGCCTTGTTTGAGGCGCTCAGCGGTATGGACATCAAGCAATTGATGTCCAACGTGCAGGCGATCAAGCAGAAGCCGGAGAATGGCGCGGCAACGCAAGACGCCACGCACTAATCACAACCCGGCTTCGCGTGAAAAGCGCGAAGCCGGGCAGCGGAAGACGAGGAGACCATGAGAAGAACACACACATTCGCCGCAGTCCTCGGCATGGGGTTGATGCTGGCGCCATTCGCATGTTGGTCGCAGGCTGTACCTGTCGAACCGTCGGGAGCACCTTCGCAGGCACAGCCGGCGCAAAACGGAATTCCGCTGGAAGACCAGGCCACCAAAGAGCAATTGGCAAAGCTGTTCGACGTCATGCGCATCCGCGACCAGATGCAGTCGATGAGAAAACTCGTGCCCATGATGGTCCAAAATCAGATTCACGAACAAATCAGGGCGATTAATGCGCAGACGAATCCAGGCACGAAACTCACGTCTGCCCAGAGAGCGGCGATGGACGCCCTGGTGCAAAAGTACGTTGAGAAGGCGGTCAATCTCTACCCAGTGGAAGAGATGATCGACGACATGACTTTGCTTTATCAGGAACACCTGACCCGCGAGGACGTCGACGCGATGATCGCGTTCTACAGTTCGCCTGCCGGGCAACATCTGCTGGACGCACAGCCGAAGATTGCCCAGGAATATATGCCTCTGGTGATGAAGCGTGCGGCAGAGCGGACAAAGACTCTCACCGCGGAAATGATGAAGGACATGGCGGCACTCAAGCAATCGTCCAATCCGGCGTCGGGCCAGCCGGCAAAGCAGTAGCAGAATGCATTTTGAAGAACACTGCCCGCCTCGCAAGGCAAGAAGCGGCAGCAGAGGGTTGAAGGAGGATCGTATGTCATTACTGGATAGAGTAAGCACGTTGCTGCGCGCGAACTTGAACGACCTGGTGGAGAAGGCCGAGGACCCCGAGCGCATGTTGAAGCAGATCGTTCTCGACATGGAGAACCAGTTGTTGCAGGTGAAGACGCAAGTCGCCATCGCCATCGCCGATCAGCGCCTGTTGGAGAAAAAGCGCGCAGAGCACGAGCAGGAAGCCGCCGAGTGGCGTCGCAAAGCCGAACTGGCAGTGAACAAGAGCCAGGACGACCTGGCGCGCGCTGCATTGGAGCGTTCGCTGAGCCATGGACAGCTTGTGGAAGGGTTCACGGCGCAGGCTGAGGATCAGAAGCATGAAGCCGACAATCTGCGCCAGGCTCTACGCAAGCTCGAACAGAAGCTGAGCGAAACGCGCGCGCATTGCGAAATGCTGGTTGCCGAACATCGCCGCGCCAAGGTAGTTGGTCGCGCAAGCAAGGCGCGGCAGGTTGTCGGCACCGATCAGGAGCAAGCCTTCGGTCGCATGAAGAGCAAGGTTCACGTGCGCGCTGCCGAGAACGCGGCTGCCAGCGAGATTCTTTCGCCCGAAACGCTGGAAGACAAATTCAAGGCGCTCGAGAGCGAGGACAAGGTCGAGATGCTGCTCAACGAACTCAAGAGCAAGGTCGCAGCCCACGGGTGAGGAATAGAAGATCATCTTGTCCGCGACCTAGAGAGCCGATTGCACGGTTCGCCGGGTCTCCATGCGGCGCAGTTGGCGCTTGGCAAACCGTTTGGCGATGCGGGGCTTCAGCCACATCCAAAAGCCGCTGAGGATGATGGCTGGCATCGCGATCCATCGAGCAAAGAATGCGGCGCGCGCGATGTGCTCGACGGGCCCGTAGAGGTAGCCCACGATGGGAATGCTGAGCACCAGGTGGATGAAGCGAAGGATGTCGCGCTCACGCCATGCAGTCATCCTAGACCTCCTTCCACCTGTTGCGCTGCCGTGGCAGGCAGCGCAAAGCCCATTGCGATCATCCAGATGAATCCCGGAAAGCGTGTGAGGGGAATCAGCAGGAGCGCCTGGGGAAACTCGATGTTGAGCCAGCTCAATTCGCCAACCAAAGCCAGGACCAGGCCGAGAATCGGGATCCACCGGGGCGCAAGCTTCCGAAAATAAACGGGCACGGAAATCCCCGCCATCAGCAGACCGAGCGAGACGGAATAACCGGGACCACCCAGCCCAAATGCGAGGCGATAGAGTGCCAGCGTCACGACAGAGGCCTGGGAGATCTCCGGCTGCGCCATCGTCCAGAGCACGCAGGCATTCGTCATCATCATGAACGCCGTGCCAAATCCACCGAAGAGCGCAATGTCAGCGCCAGCAGCCCGCACGCCGAGAAACTTCAACCTGCTCACAGCCGAAGCGGTGAAGATTCCCAACGGAATAGCCGAGCCGAACTGCAGAAAGGCGCAGAGCAGAACGGCGGAGGGACGAGCCTGGAAAAACGCAACGATGGTCTGCGCCGATTCTCCAGGACCGGGAAAGTAAGGCTTCCCACCGAATGCGGTCACCGGATAGAGTCCCGCACAAAACAGGACCGTAAAGATGATGGCGACCAAGCCTAGCGGCGGACTATGGTGACGACGGATGACAGAAGTGGTTTGAGCAGCAGAGCTCATAGGTAGTTTCCCTTTCCATTTAGTTATAGCATATAACAATTATTTTATGTAATGATTTCTCTGTGAAATACTGTCCGCATGTTCGATAAACAGCAGCTCCGGTACGTGCCGGTCGCGTTTCTGCTGGCCCAGGTAGGCGGTTTCGCCGCGAGAGAGTTCGCCAAGGCCTTGGCGCCATTGAAGTTCTCTCCGCCCGATGCGGGTATTTTGCGAATCCTGGCCCGCTCCCCGGGCATCAATCAACAGGAGCTCGCCAAAAGGCTCGATATGCATGCCAGCCGCCTGGTCGCGGTCATCGATGCTCTTGAGGAGCGCGGCCTAGTGGCACGCGAACCAAATCCAGCAGACCGGCGGGTCTATTCCCTACGCCTCACCCAGGCGGGGAGCGAGGGGCTGGCGGCCATCGGCCAGGTGGCGCGAGCGCACAACGAAACGATCTGCACCGGGTTAAACGATAACGAACGCATGCAGCTTGGCGTGCTCCTCGAGAAGATTGCAGCGCAGCAAGGGCTCACCCCCGGAGTTCATCCCGGCTACAAGGAAATTGGTACGAGAAAAGACACAGCGTCATGCGGGGACCCACAGCCTCCGGAGTAATGGAAGTAATGGAAGATTCAAGTCCCGCCTGTGTCTCAGGCAATTGGTTTACCGTCTAATCAACTGCACTGTAAACAGTGAAAGGCTCTGCACCGTTTAAGCTTGAGTCAGTCGGGATGACCACCGTTGCTTTCAATCCCAGGCTGATCTCTGCGCTGATCGCGTTGAAAAATCGAAAGGTCTTTGCGGCCTCCCAGCCTCAGCGCCTTCCTTGAGTTCATATTTCGGTTCCCGGTGAGTGAATGCAATTTGATCTGCGACTGATTCTTTGTGGCGTTCTCTTTTGGTCGCCGATCGCTGCCGGCGCGCAGGAAAGCGCACCGAATCTGATCGTCCCGATTGCCGTTCACGGTTCGACCGCAGTGACCTTCGATCAGCTTCCTGACGCGCCCGTACCTCAGAATGAGGAGATGGCTTTTGCTCAATCGTCTGAGCAGCAATCAGCTTCTGCATCGGCATCGGCGCAAAACGGCAATGCACAGACAGCCGCGCCGAATAGCTCAAGCTCCCAGACAGCCCAGCAGAACGACACGGAGAAAACCCAGCACGAGAAGGCCCAGGAACAGTTGGAGGAACA
Source organism: uncultured Acidobacteriaceae bacterium (assembly GCA_963704415.1). Classification (GTDB taxonomy): domain Bacteria; phylum Acidobacteriota; class Terriglobia; order Terriglobales; family Acidobacteriaceae; genus Telmatobacter. Next base: position 279,796 of record OY969908.1, read on the forward strand.
AGAGCATCAGCGTGTTGCGGGCGTGATGGCGACATTCAACACCACCACGAACCGCAACGCGCTCCCCCTGTCCTCTGGGCAGAAGTTCGAGCTCTTCTTCAAAAGCGAGACCGATCCGTGGCCCTTCGTGTTGTCCGGTATCGTCGCCGGGCTTAACCAGGCTAGCGACAGCGAGCCGCAGTGGGGCCAGGGCGCGCAAGGATATGCTAAGCGATTTGGAGCCGCCTACTCTGACTCCTTCATTGGCAATTTCTTCGGAAATGCCGTGTTGACGAGCCTGCTCCACGAAGATCCGCGGTATTTCCAGAAGGGCACGGGCAGCAAAGCCGGCCGCTTTCTCTGGGCGGCCACCAGCACAGTCTGGTGCAAGCGCGACAAGGGCGGATGGGGACCGAACTACGCCAACGTGATGGGGAACCTGATCGGCACAGCCATCGCGCGCGCCTACTATCCTGCGTCCGAGCGTACCGTCAACGACACCATTTCTGATGGATTGACCGTTTCTGCCGAAGGGATTGTCGGCTCAGAAATCATCGAGTTCTGGCCCGATTTTTCGCGCATGATGAAGCGAAAGCACGCCGAGAAGCTGGCCCGCCAAGCTGCGCAACGCGACGCACAAAATGCAGCCCATCCTGCTCCCCAAGCGGCCCCAGCGACAAAGCCTCAACAATAGCCCGGCAGAATCGACCGGCATCACTCACCTTTCGCCAACCTCCCCAACGGCGTTTGCCTTCAACCCGTCACGCGCGCGATACTTCTCTCCACGCAGTAAATCGCTTCACTTGAGGAGACGTATGCGGCTGCGAACGAAGATAAATCGGGTCTGGGCCGTGTACCTGCTCTTGCTCGCTACCGCAACAGCACAGCCTGCAACGTCTCCCCAAGATGGCGCGGGCGCGTATGCCACAGGCAAATACCGCAATCTTTTCGCCGAAGACGGGCGTTCCCAGGCTGAGATTCAAGCCAAGATCGATGCCGCCTATCAGCAGCTGTTCCACGGCGACCCGCAGACGCAGGCCATCGCCTTCGACACAGGCAGCAACGCGAATGGCCCCCTGATGTATGTGACCGACTGGGCCAACCACGACGTCCGCACCGAGGGCATGTCGTACGGCATGATGATCGCCGTGCAGCTTGGTAAGAAGGCGGAATTCGACGCCATCTGGAACTGGGCCATGACCTACATGTACATCTCAGACCCCGCGGCGCCGAGCTATCAGTTCTTCGCCTGGTCGTGCAAGACAGACGGGACGCACAACTCCGAGGGTGCAGCGCCCGATGGAGAATCGTATTTCGCCATGGCGCTGCTGTTCGCCGGCAACCGGTGGCCTGGCGGCAAAGGCATCTATGACTATCATGCCGAAGCCGAGAAACTGCTGACGGCCATGGTGCATCGGTCCGTCATCACAGCGCCCGGTGCGCATGGCCCGCACAGCGTGGGACCGATGATGCATCCCGCTCCACCGATGATCCTGTTTGTGCCGGAGATCATGCCCGAGCCCTTCACCGATCCTTCCTATCACCTGCCGGCGTTTTACGAGCTCTGGGCGCGATGGGGTCCCGAAGGAGATCGCGCATTCTGGGCACAAGCAGCCGCAACAAGCCGCGACTTTTTCGTCAAGACGACGAATCCGCAAACTGGCCTCGCCCCCAGTTACGCCAACTTCGATGGCGCACCGCACACCAATCGCTTTCCGCAGTCCGGCGAATTTGGCTATGATGCGTGGCGCACCGCGAGCAACTGGTCAGTCGATTGGTCGTGGTGGCAGAAGGCTCCCGCAGAGCGCGAGCTGAGCGATCGCATTCAGCGGTTTTTCGAGTCGCAGGGCATCAATCAATATGGGCCAGTGTATTCGCTCGACGGAAAGGATATGGGCGCGACGCCTGGACTCACGCACGAGGATCACCCCGCCGGATTGGCAGGAACCAACGCAGTCGCAGGTTTGGCCGCGACGGATCGCAAGCGAGCAAAAGAATTCACCGAAGCGCTGTGGAATACGCCGATTCCGTCCGGGCAGAATCGCTACTACGACGGAATGCTCTACCTGATGAGCCTGATGCACCTGAGCGGCGAATTTCGCATTTGGACTCCGCAATAACGCCCCATCAAACAAAACTAAGACGCCGCGGCCAATTACTCCGCCGGTTCAAGGTGCGCAGTGAAGTGACGCAGGAAAGGCGCCTCGTAAGTAAGGCGCATCCCGCGAATCGACTCACGATTCTTCCAGACTTCAAGAATCACCTCGACGAGATAGTCGATGTGGCTCTGCGTATAAACGCGGCGAGGAATGGCCAGGCGGACCAGGTCCATCTGGGCTGCGCCCGCGAACATCAATGTGCCAGTCTCCACTGAGCGCACGCCACCCTCAAGGTAGAGTTCCGCTGCAAGCGCAACGCCAGGGAACAGCTCCGACGGAATGTGCGGCAGAAATGCGCGCGCGTCAATGTAGATAGCGTGGCCACCCGGAGGCTGCACGATCGGCACTCCAGCTCCGGCAATGTGGTTGCCGAGATAGCCGGTCGAGGCAATGCGGTAGCGCAGGTAATCCTCTTCGAGCGCTTCTTGAATCCCTACCGCAATGGCTTCGAGATCACGCCCGGCAAGGCCCCCATACGTAGGATAGCCCTCGGTGAGAATCAGCAAGTCCATCTCCTGCCGGGCGAGTAAGTCATCATTGGTGCAAAGAAAGCCGCCGATATTCGCCATGCCGTCCTTCTTGGCAGACATGGTGCACCCATCGCCATGACCGAACATCTCCTGCGCAATTTCTTTGGGCGTTTTGGATGCGTAACCTTCTTCGCGCAGCTTAATGAACCATGCATTCTCAGCGAAACGACAAGCGTCGAAGTAGAGCGGAATGCCGTGGCGTCTGCAGACTGCGCTGACCGCGCGCACATTTTCCATGGAGACAGGCTGGCCTCCGCCGGAGTTATTGGTCACAGTGAGCATAACCAGCGGAATGCGTTCGCGCCCGACGCGGTGGATGAGCGCCTCGAGCACAGCCACATCCATGTTGCCTTTGAAGGGATGCTGCAGCGACGGCTGCTTGCCTTGCGGAATCACCAGGTCGACAGCCTCCGCCCCGACAAATTCCACGTTGGCCCGCGTCGTATCGAAATGCGTATTGTTGGGGACAACATCGCCCTTCTTGCACATCACTCCGAAGAGAATGCGCTCCGCGGCGCGCCCCTGATGCGTCGGTATGACATGTGTGTAACCGCAGATGTCGTGGATCGAATTGCGAAAGCGATCGAAACTGCGGCTCCCCGCGTAGCTTTCGTCGCCCTCCATGATCGCCGCCCATTGATGGGTCGACATGGCGCCGGTGCCCGAGTCGGTCAGCAGATCGATCAGAACATCGTCGGCCTTGAGAAGAAATAGATTGTAATGCGCGGTTTTGAGCAACTGCTCGCGCTGCGCCCGCGTGGTCCAGCGGATAGGCTCGACGCTCTTGATGCGGAAAGGCTCGATGATGGTCTTGACCGGCATACGGACTCCAAAAACCGTAAGGTTGGAATGCCTCCCGAGTCTACCTCTCTCCCGGCAACACAGAGCCGTAGATCCGACGCCGCTTTGATTGACCACCTGCGCCGCCGAACGGATATAAAGGTATGCGTCCTTCGAAGGAGACTCGAGTGCCCATTGCGATGACCCCAACCCAAACCGACCAAAGCGAGAACAGGCCGATCTTCCCGACGGAGGGTCTGGCGGCATTCGCTCTGGTCACGGGCCTCTTCTTTCTTTGGGGCATTCCCAACAACCTGAACGACGTGCTGATCCGCCAGTTCATGAAGTCGTTCGAAATTACGCGCCTGCAGGCGGGCCTGGTGCAGTCGGCTTTTTATACAGGCTACTTTGTGTTTTCGATTCCGGCAGCGATGATCATGCGGCGCTTCGGCTACAGAACCGGCTTGATTACTGGGCTATTGCTCTATAGCACGGGGACGTTTCTATTTCTGCCAGCCGCCCAGGCCCGCAGCTATGCCCTCTTTCTCATAGCGCTCTTTGTCATTGCCAGCGGGCTGGGGTTCCTCGAAACCGGCGCGAATCCATTGATTGCGCAACTTGGCGCAGCGGAAAGTGCCGTGCGCCGACTCAACTTTTCGCAGGCCTTCAATCCGTTGGGCGCCATCACCGGCGTTCTGATTGGAACACTGTTCATCTTTTCCGGCGTGGAGTTGAAGCCCGCGCAGATCGCCCGACTCAAGCTGGCCGGAACCTACAGCGCGTATCTGCAACAGGAGACGATGCGCGTCATCGTGCCCTACCTCGTGCTCGGCGTCGTCGTGCTGCTCTGGGCATTTCTGATCTATCGCACGCCCTTCCCTGCCATTGCCGGAGCACAGTCAACCAACAGCGACGAACCGCGCGGTAGCTATCGAGAACTGCTCCGCTATCCCCATTTTCTGCTCGCCGTCCTGGCGCAGTTCTGCTATGTGGGCGCGCAAGTCGGCACTTGGAGCTATTTCATCCAATACGTGCAGGATTACACGCACATGCCGGAGAAAATCGCCGGGTACTTTCTCACCGGTACCCTCGCCGGCTTCGGCGTGGGACGCTTCGGATCGAGTCACTGGATGAAAGTGGTGAGCGCCAGCAGGCTGATGGGCTTGTTCGCGGTAGCAAACATCGCGCTCGTGGCGGTGGGCATCCTTCTTCCGGGTTGGATCGGATTGTGGGCTATTTTCCTAACCAGCTTCTTCATGTCGCTGATGTTTCCCACGATTTTTGCGCTGGGCATCCGCGGCCTGGGTGTGAATACAAAATCCGGAGCTTCGCTGCTGGTGATGTCGATTATTGGCGGCGCCGTGTTTACTCCGATGATGGGGCTGGTGTTTCAGAAGACCCACAGCATGGCATTCGCAATGATCGTCCCGCTCGTCTGCTATCTCTGCGTGGCCTACTACGCCTTCTGGGGTTCGAAGATTCCGCCCCATCGCGAGTTTTATTGATCAGAAACTACGTTAGGCGCATGCCGGTCTCGACGCGCGAGTCTCTGGCCGATCCGCTCGCAAATCCTGGCGGCCGAATCTGCCCTCTTCGTTCCCGGTACATGACTCTAAATCGATCATTTCACGGCCATTGTGGCCCAAAGCACTGTCTATCTCTGTCGAGGAATCTCGCCATTCGTTACCTGTGGTGAGCCCCACCTCTCTTCCGGTTGAAACTTATCTCTCAAGATACCGATAGAGATTGCGCTGAGAGCACGTTAAGGAGCGGATGGGGGTCCCCCGTTAGTTCGCCATTCGATCGCAGGTAATTGAAGACAACGGAAGCCAGAACGAGAAGCCGATTTGATTCGCCTTTTGTCGTTCTTCGGGCAAGAAAGGGTAGTACCTGAGAATGATCTCTCTCAAGAAATACCTCGATATGGAGCGCACTGGTGCTGCCGTTGTGGAACCGGAACGCGAAGAACTCTTCCCCGCCACGATGGAGTCCTACCGGGCCGTCCTGGGCGCAATTGGAAAGACTGCCGCTCACATATCTCCCGCCCTTGGCGCTGACCTGGAATCAAACCTGCAACGCCTGGAACATCGCGTTTCAGTCAACGCTTCTCCTGAGTCGGTGAAGCAGAATCAAAAGCAGGTCGAAGTCCAGTTGCGGGAATGGGGAGACCGGATTTCAGATCATTTGAAGTCCAAAGCCGACGAAGTCCGGGAAATTCTCGTCGCGATGGCCAAGACCGCAGAATCGGTAGGAAGCTGGGATAGCGGGTATTCCAATCAGTTCAAGGAAGTCACAGGGCGCCTGGAGCAAATCGCCAATCTCGACGACCTTACCGAGATCCGCTCCTCCCTGGTGAAACGCGTATCGGAGCTGAAAAGCAGCGTCGATCAGATGACCCGCGACAGCAAGGAGTTAGTCGCTCATTTGCGCGCTGAAGTCTCGATTTACGAAACCAAGCTCAAGTCGGCCGAGCAACTAAGTCTGAGAGATGAACTCACGCGCGTAGCCAATCGCCGCAGCGTGGAAGAGAGAATGCGCTGGTGTATCGAGTGCAACCAGACCTTCTGCTTCGTAATGCTCGATCTGAACGGATTCAAGCAGGTAAATGATCAATATGGCCACCTAGCGGGCGATGACTTGCTCAAGCAATTTGCTGTTGAACTGCAGTCCAATGCGCGTTCTGGTGACTTAGTGGGCCGCTGGGGTGGTGATGAGTTCGTGGTTATCCTGGCATGCGACAAGGCCGGAGCTGGCTCGCACATCGATCGGATCCGTGAATGGGTATTTGGCAAGTACACCATCCATGACGGAAAAACTAAGGATGGTCCCGTGCTGCACGTCGACGCTTCGATAGGTCTTGCCGAGTGGAAAGAGGGGAAAGCCATGCAGCAACTGATCGCCGAAGCAGACGCCGCGATGTATCAGGACAAAAGTAAGTCCGGCAAAAAAAGGCTCTAACAACTTATCCCGCGTTTGTTGCCTATCAAGGTTTGTTACATCATCAATCAATCCATTGCAAAGATATCGAGGGCCTCTCCGCTGTAATAACAGAGAGGCCCTCGCATTTGACTCTCGTTTCCACGAAAGTTGTAGATGCCGGGCAGCAGGAATTTTGAAACGCGACCTAGAATCTCTAAAACGATGAGCCGATAGAGAACCCGTAACAAATAACCACCTGCTCCAAGTAGCGATTCTGGACCTTTTGAACGAATTGGTTCGGTGCAGGCGGAAATCGATATAAGGAGCCATACAGATGCTTAGCATTCTGAACAGTATTTCCTCTCTGACGGCAGAGAACGCACTTTCTTCAACGCAGACCAGCCTGCAGAATTCCCTGACGCAACTTTCAACCGGCTTGAAGATCAACTCTGGCGCCGACGACGCCGCCGGCCTCTCGATCGCGAACGGCCTCCAGGCGAACATCTCGGCCCTCACCCAGTCCAGCCAAAACGCATCGGATGGCGTTGGACTGCTGCAAACCGCGGACGGCGCCCTGTCCCAGGTCACGTCGCTGCTTGATCGTGCCGTAACCCTGGCGACCGAAGCTTCGACCGGCGGATTGTCCACCAGCCAGGCGACAGCGCTCGATACCGAATTTCAGTCGATCATCACCGAAATCGGCAACATCGGAACCACGACAAACTACAACGGAACATCGATTTTCGGCGCATCCTCCAACATCTACACCACCGATGGTACGACCGGTGGAAGCAGCACAGTCACCACGGCGATCGCCGCTCTCACAACTACAGGTCTGGGCCTAACCGGCACAGCACTGACGTCGACCGCAGCTGCTCAAACCGCTTTGACCGATATCTCCGCCGCGATCAGCACGATCGCTGCGAACCGCGGTTCAATCGGCGCCTCTGTCAACCGCCTGACCGCTGCCGCCAACGTTGAAAATACCGAAGTGACGAACCTGACCGCAGCCCAGAACAACGTTCAGAACGCCGATATCGGCAAGACCGTTGCCCAGATGACGCAGTACAGCATCCTGCAACAGACCGGCATGGCTGCCCTGTCGCAATCGAACCAGATTCAGCAGGCAGTCCTGAAGCTGTTGCAGTAAACCCTTCGTAACTAACAACTCACCACGAAGCAGCAGCGTCCTTCAAGGCGCTGCTGCTTTTTTCTTCGCCCGATCGCTGAATTTTTCAGCCCAAGATGCCGATATTGTGCTGCGGCTTGAATTACGCGCGGTGGCCTACCGGCCAACTCCGTCAAGCCTGAGGAAAAGGGACCTGTCATGAGTTCAGTCTCGGCACTTAATTCCCTGTTATCGTCGGCATCCGGATCTTCATCCATCGACCTGAGTTCAATCCTTGAGGCCGCACTCGGTGCGTCTTCTCCCGGAATCGACGTGACCGCTGCCGTGAATTCCGCGGTGACCGCCGCCCAGCAACCGGAACAGGCCTGGCAGAACCAGGAATCGACACTCCAGAGCCAGACTTCCGCGTTAACTCAGATTCAGGCAGATGCGACAAATCTGGATAACGATGTGCAGTCGCTGAACAGCTTGACGGGCCCGCTGTCGGCAAGAACGGTCACTTCTTCGAACTCCAGCGTCGTCACCGCGTCCGCAGCCTCCGGAAGCACTCCTGGAAATCACGTCGTGGTCGTCAACAATCTTGCCACAACGGCATCGTGGACGTCGGGAGTCTTCGCGAACGGCTCTACCGCGTTGCCGGCCGGAAGCTTCACGATTACCGCCGGCAGCGGCGCTACGGCGACGGTTACAACCGATGGAACCCAATCTCTCTCCGACGTGGCCACCCAAATCAACGGTGACAATCTCGGCTTGACTGCGAGCGTGGTGACAGACGCCACCGGGTCGCGGCTCGCCATTGTCGCCAGCGCCTCCGGAAGCGCAGCGAATTTTACAGTGAGCGGCTCTGCAGGCTTCGGGTTTACACAGGCTGCGACTGGCCTAAATGCTTCCCTCACGGTGGACGGCATCAATATTTCCAGCGCTTCCAACACCGTATCCGGCGCAGTGCCCGGCCTGACGTTCAACCTGCTGAGCGCCGACCCTGGAGTAGATGTGAGCCTCGGCGTAGCCCCGGACACAACCCAGGCCGCATCTGCGATCAATCAGTTTGTGACCGATTACAACAAGGTCATTGCGGATCTGAATTCACAGTTCACCTTCTCAGGCACGAGCGAAGGCGTCTTGTCCACCGATTCCACGATTCGCAACCTTCAAAGCGAAGTCCTTGGCGCATTAAGCTACACATATACGCCGGCATCGGGCACAACAACCGTTCCGAACCTTTCGTCTCTCGGTATCTCGGTGAACAATGACGGAACGCTAACCGTGGATTCTTCCACGTTGCAGAGCACTCTGCAAAACAACTTCAGCGATGTGCAGACCTTCTTCCAGGGCACGACTCTGAATGGGTTCGCCAACACTCTCGATCAGCAACTGACCAGCTTCATTAGCCCGAGCGATGGGGCCTTTACCGTCGACCTGCAAAGCATCAACAACCAGATCACCGATCTGCAAACCGATATCACCAACTTTCAGACCAACTACATTCAGCCGCTGCAAACCCAGTTGCAGAGCGAGTATTCGCAAGCGGAAATCCTCCTGCAACAGCTGCCCAACGAGATGAAACAGATCAGCGCCGAACTCGGCCAGAACTCGTCATCCAACGGCTAACAGGAGACGACAATGACACGGACAGATCTGGCATATAGGAGAACAGCCGTGGAAGGGGCAAGTGGCTTCGGCTTGCTGATTGCCCTCTTCGATACGCTCGCAAGCGACCTGCGCCGGGCCGCCGAGGCCGAGCGAAGCAATGCGATTGAGAAGCGCAGCGGCGAGATAAAACATGCGCTGCTGGTGCTCGGCTACCTTGAGGATTGGCTCAAACGGGGCTCGGAAGGTGAATTGGCAGAAAAGCTGACCACTTTCTACGCAACCTTGCGCCGGAAACTGATCGATGCTCAGGTCAACCGGTCAGCCACGTTGCTCGAGGAACAAATGGCCAGCGTTTTGAAGATTCGGGAGTATTGGCAGCAGGTTGATTCGCGCGGCATGCCGACGGGGCCCGATATCCTCCGCCCGGCAACGGCCCAAAGTTCTGCCGGCTATGCGGCCATGGCAACAGAGAGCCGGCGCAGCAGCTGGTCGGCCTAGATCACTGAGCTCGTGCCCGCGGCCTTCCCAACATGAACTCAACGAACCTTCATGGGAAGAAGCGTCGAAAGACCAGCTGTCGCCTTTTGCGCGTCAAGCCTCACCAAAAGAGTGCCCCGTGCCCGGGGTCCCCGGCGACAGGTCTATCGTCGCTGGGGCGGATGTCGCGCTTTTGAGACATGGGAAAGCTACCAACCAGCCTCTACATCCCGGACGAACCTTCCGTGGTGAAGAAGAGGCGAGTGGGATCTTGATCGACGGAACGAACTGTTCCTAACTAGGTGTCGCCAGATAATTGAGCAATGTAGTGGGCAGCACCTTAGCCGCGGCAGCCAGCGCCGCGCTGTTATCCGTCTCCGCCTGGCTCAGCGTGGTTGCAGCCTGGGCCATATCCACGCCAATCAGCGACGTCTGCTGGGACGACAGGTTGACGGTTTCCTGCTGCAAGTAGGTCTCCTGCGAATTCAATTGGCTCTCCGCGTTGGCGTAGAAGACCCGCTGTTGCCCCACATAATTAAGCGCCGTGGTTACGCCAGTCGTTGCCGTAGAAATGGCCGAGGAGTTTCCGCTCTGCAGTGCGGTGACCAGGGCGCTCAACGAGCCCAGTACGTTGGTCGTCGAGTTCGAGAAGATCTGGCTCCCGGGAAGATTGACCTGGACATTAGTGCTGTCGCCGATGGCAACCGAGTTCTGGTCGCTGTTCCCGTTGTAGGTGTAACCAGTAGGCGAAGAAGAATCCGCGGTGTAGGGCGGCTGTGAATTGGCCGTGCCGCCGAAGAGATACGCGCCTTGATAGGAAGTGTTAGCCAGCGAAACAACGCTGCTTAGGATTCCCTGGACTTGCGAGGCGATCGCCTGCTGATTGGCTGCCGAGTTTGTGCTGTTGGCGCCCTCGGTCCCGAGCGAAATTGCCTGGGTGAGCGACGAAACAACCGAACTCAACGCGGAGTCCGAGGCCTGGACTTTCGATAGTACAGCTGTGACGTTCTGCGTGTACTGATCGACGTTGGCGGTCTCGATTGTGTTCTGGACCATCTCCGAAGCAGCCGCGGGATTATCCGAAGGCACATTGACGCTCTTGCCCGTGGAGATTTGTTCGAGCGCCTGATTGAGAGTCGTCTGACTCTGCTGAAGGCCGGCGAGAATATCGGGAACCAGATTTGGATTTACGCGCATATCAGTTAGTAACTCTGACTCGAGCCCATATCGAGAGTGACCGTACCCAATGCCTGGATGGTGCTCACGATCCGGGCCGCAGCCTCGTAAGCTTGTTGGTATTTGATGAGATTGGTTGTCTCCTCGTCGATGTTGACGCCAGAAACCGAACTCTGCTGATTTGTGAGTTGAAGCAGATTCTGCCCGATCGCCGAGGACTGCGAGGTGGCGGTTGAAGTGGCGTTGCCCACTTGATAGACAAGGCTGGCGTAAGCCTGTGCCGGAGTTTGTCCTGACGGCAGCTTGCTAGTCAGGGTTGCCGACAGGTTCGCCACATTGCCGTTGCTCCCGGACGAGCCATCCGAACTGACGGCGATCAGCGCTGGATCGGTAATAGCGACGCTGAAGCCGGCGGCCGCATTGACCGACGGCACCGTAAAGAAGTTCTGCCCTTTGTTGCCATTGGAATCGAAGCCTTGCGCCTGGGCCGCGTTGAAGCTGGCGCCGAATTGAGTTGCGAGGGTGTTGAGCTGATTCAGATAGCCGGGGATGACTTGATCGCGAATCTGGATCGCTCCGCCCAGTTGGCCGCCTTGGATCGAAGCAGTAATGTTGTTTCCCGAGGAATCCAGCACTTGCTGCATCCCGTTGCTGCCGGTCGCCGTTTGAAGAGAGAAGCTCTGGCTGCCCATCACAAGCGGGCTTCCATTGCCCGTGGTGATCGTCTCTCCATCGCTGCTTTGCGTCACCGCAATATTCGTCAATTGCGACAACTGCAGAACCGCCTGGTCGCGCTGATCCTGGACCGTGCCGCCATCCTGTCCGGACGCCTGCAACTGCCAAAGTTGCCCGTTGAGTTGCGCAATCTGCGTGGTCAGCGTGTTGATCTGCGCTATCGTCTGCGTGACCTGGGTGTTGGCCGCCGATTGCACGCTCGTGAGCCCATTGGCCGTCGAGTTGAATGCATTGGCGAGGTTCTGGCCGCTCGAAAGAACCGTTTGCTGCACGGCTGCGTCGGAGGAATTAGCGGACAACTCGGCAAGGCTGCTCGAAAACGAAGACAGTGCACTGGCAATATCCCCACCGGTAGATGTGAAATAGGTCTGTACCTGCTGAAGGCTTGTCGATTGCGTATCGACGCTGCTTTGCGATGAGGTCTGTTGCTGAATCTGCAGGTTGAGCAACTCGTCGCGCACGCTCTGAAGGCCGTTGAGGCTCACGCCTCCGCCAAGGAGCTGGTCGTTCACCTGGTTCAAAGGGGTCTCAGTGAACTGCGGCACTTCCCGCGTGTATCCGGGCGTGTTGGCGTTGGCGATGTTGTTGCTCGTAGCATTGATCGCGCCCTGGCTCGCCTCCAGCGCTTGTATGCCGATCAAGAGCGTTGTGTTCAATCCACCCATGGCGTTTACACCTGGCAGGACCAGGTCTGATGTTCCAGCCTGGGGCCAGTGCCCTCCTGAATCTGTCCTCTGAATGAGCTGAAGAGCGTAACCATCAACCCAACCGAATGGCTCGAAAGCTTAAGCAGGGCCGAATAGCGCTGATTGAGGGACTGCAATGTATCCCCTGCGCTGCGGACTTGACGCATGAGGCCTTCATCCCGGTTCCCCGTCGACGGTGCGGAGCTATTCCGCTGGGGTTTGCTTAGATCGTTGGCCAGTTCGTGAAGGCGTGTGGCAAGGACTTGCTGGTTGGCTACGCTGTCTTCCAGCGGTGCGAGGGAGTTCTGAGAAATTGCCTGCATCGAGCGTTCCAGTTCCTGGGCAAGAGAATGCAATAGCTCGAGGTACTCCGTGAGCTTGCCATTCCGATCCTGGACGCCATTCGCATTCATTCGTGCACATTCCGTGCGTTTTCGTCAGACATCGTGCCTGACAACTTCCCTGGCTCAGGCGTGCTCGTCAATCATCGACGCGGCGATCTTGCCTGGGTCAAGCTGATAAGTGCCGCTGCTGACGGCCTGTGTCAGGCTGTCCACTTTTTCCTGGCGAATCTCAGGCGAATTCATGGCAGTGCTCACCAAGGAGCCGAGAGATTGGGTGTCCGACGTTAGAGTCGTTCGATCCTCTCCTCCCGCCAGAACCGACGTGGCGCCATTGTTTGCCCCTACCTGCTTGGCATTCGGCTCGTTCGCGATCTGGCTCGCTGCAGCCTGCGTTAGATCGATTCTCATGGCAACTCCTTCATTGAGTCCTGCGCCTCTATCGGCATCTTGCCTGCATAAGTTTAATGCAATTCTCAGCCTTATTTTTCAATGTTCTTGGCCCCCGCCGGCGCAGCCGCCCTATCCCCAGGCGTAGCCGCTCCATGGGTCGCTTCCGCCGCACTATCGGCTGCCTTGTGCAACGCTTTTGCAATCATCTTGCCAATCCCAATGCCGCCCGATGCCGCTAAAGACGTAGCCAGAGAATGCACGCCCAGGCTCATCATCTGGTCGCGTCCGGCCGCGTCCTCGTCGTCCTCGTCGCCCGGTACAGTAGCCATCGATTGCTCGGCCTGCTGAAGCCAGTTGCTGAGCAGCATCGACTCAAACTCCTGGGCGCTCTTTTCGATCTTGCCATCGTTGGCTTTGCCCTGTTCTAACTTGAGCTGCTGCACCATCCGCTCTTGCTGGGCCTCAAGAAGACTCGACTGGGCCTGGCTTAAGAGCGCGCCGGTAAGACTGCTGGATGCCATTTACTGCACCTCCAGATCTGCTTGAATTCCACCTTCTGCCTTGATCGCTTGAAGAATGGCCACAACGTCGTGCGCGGTCGCGCCAATCGCGTGAAGCCCGTTGACCAACTCCTCCACATTGGCTCCTTCATCCAGGCGCATGGTTTGCGCCGGCGCATCGGTCACGTTCACCGTTGTCTGCGGGACCAGCGCCGCTGTCGGATTCGGTTGGACTGTCCGATCGAAGTTCCGGCCCTGGTCTCCCGGATTGGGCGACTGCCCTGTGCCAACAGAACTATCCGGTAGTTGACCGCCGGGGCCGGATTCACGACCGTGTTCGTTGAATCCACCGGCGCCCGGAATCGGCGCAACCGTATACGAGGTGGTGACTTCAATCGAAAGATTTCCATGGATGACGGAGACCGGGGTCAACTTCACATCGCCGCCAAGAACGATCGTGCCGGTCCGCTCGTTGATGACGATTTTGGCAGGCGTGTTAATGCTGAGCGCAAGGTTCTGCACCCGCGAGATCAACAGCGGCACGGAAGACGCGCCTGCATCCGCAACATTGACATCGACGCGAGAACTGTCGAGCGCCGAAGCAACCGTCTTGTGGAACTCAGCATTGACCGCGTCGGCGATTTGTTTTGCGGTTGTGAAATCCGGATTGCGCAGCAGGAGCGACACAGTTTTGAAGTCCTGCAGATCGACTGCCGTGTCGCGCTCGATGATGCCACCGTTTGGAATCGAACCGACCGTCGTCGAATTCACTTCTTTGCCATTGGTGCCGTTGCCGGCGCTATAGCCACCCATCACGAGCGGCCCCTGCGCCTCCGCATAGATCTGCCCGTCGGGTCCATGAAGCGCACTCATCAGCAGCACGCCGCCCACTAAACTCTTCGCGTCTCCAACCGAAGAAACCGTAACGTCTAGCTTTGCACCCGGCCGTGCGAAGGGCGGCAGAGACGCCGTAATGAACACCGCGGCCACGTTCTTCACTTCGACCTGGGCGGGAGCGATGAGAACTCCCATCTTCTGCATGGCATTCGCCAGCGTCTGCACGGTGAAATAGGTCTGCTGGCTGTCGCCGGTCCGATTCAATCCGACCACCAACCCATAACCCACCAGCATGTTGTCGCGCACGCCTTCCACGTTGGTGATGTCCCTGATAAGCACCCGGCGGTTTGGATTGTCCGCCAGCACCGACTGCGTAAAGGCGAAAGCCAGCCCCCATGCAACAAGGGAGGCTGGTCGAATCTTCGGAATTGCGAATGTGAAACTCATCTTTTTCAAAATCCCAGGAGCCACAAAATCGCTCGTGTAATCCGGTTGGGCGGACGTGTGCTATCGGCGATGATTCCCTTGCCCTTCATCTCAATTTCCAGATTGCTCAGGGCGGTCGAGGGTACCGTATTGCTCGGTCCAATATCGTTGGGGCGCACGACTCCGCGGATGGTGACATCCTCGTGCTGATTGTTCATGAAGATCTTGCGCTCTGCCTCGACAACCAGGTTGCCGCTGGGCAGCACGGCAATCACCTGCGCCGTCATACTGGTCGTGAAGGCCGTGCTCGAATCGGTCGACCCGGAACCCTTCAATGTGGTATTCGAATTCGCATTGAAGAGTGGGTTCAATCCCTTCGTATTGATATCTCCAGCCAGGCCGGTAATCGCGGATGAGGTCCCGAATGCACGCGAGCTGTTGACATTGCCGCTTTGCGCTGCGGTTGTCTGCACCGAAACCAGAATGACGACAGTGTCGTTCAGCTTGCGCGCCTTATAGTCCGACGAGAGGTCGCTGGCATCCCCAAACGACCAAAGACTGCCTAAGGTGTGCGTTGCTGTAGAAACTGGCTGTTCCTGCAGCCTCGCAATGTAATCCGTCCGCAACTCGGCCGGATTGGTGATTTTCTTGCCGGGCTTCGCAAATGCAGAAGACGCCCCTGCCACCAGTGCAACAGAAAGAAGCTGCGCAGCGATGCACTTCAACGTTGCCATTGTCACAGCCTCCCCTTCAACAGGCCGCCGTCAATCACCTGTGCCGTAAACACCAGCTTGCGATCCTTGCCCGTGACCCGAATCATCTGGCCAGGTGCGCCGTTTTGGAGGCAGATAACCGACAGCCGAATGTGTACACGTTCGCTGTCGAGCATGAGAGTTGCCGGCGATCCGCTGCGCACCACGAATGCTTTTGAAGGAAGCCCCGGACCAGAGCTATAGGCCTGCGAAGAACTCCCCGAGGCCGGTGTTGCATTTCCTTGATTCGTACGAAGACCGACAAAGAACGGAAGGCATTCACCCTGGTTTTGGCATTCCATGCGGGCCATCATGCGTTGATCGTCCCAGCGCTCGATGGAACGGACTTTCAATATGGGAGACATTTTTGTTGCAACAACATCGCTTAACAGGATCACTTGTTGCGGCGAAATTTGCATGCCCATCCTGCTCATGGTCGCGGCGATCTGATCGGTGCTGATGACATAGCGCGCCTGCGCAGCAGCCGCGGAACAAGCCGCAACGCCGACGACCATGCAAGACAAGATGACTTTCAATCGCTTCATGAGGTTCCCAATTTACTGCGCCAGTTGGTTCAATTGCTGAAGCATTTCGTCAGCGGCTTTGACCACGCGCGAATTCGACTCATACGACCGCTGCGCGAGAATCATGTTGACGAATTCGTCCACTACGTTGACGTTCGATTGCTCGAGCATTCCCTGCTGAATAGTGCCCAGCCCCTCGGAACCACCGGCTGCACCCACAACTGGATCGCCCGAAGCCGTCGTTGGCAGATAAATATTGTTGCCAACGCTGTTCAAGCCGCCGGGGTTTACAAACGATGCGAGTTGAATGACGCCCACTTGTTGTGCCTGCGTCTGCCCGGGCAACGTGACACTCACGGTCCCATCGCTGCCCACCGTGATGTTGGTGGCCGCTGCGGGGATATTGATCGCGGGCTGCAATGCATTGCCATTCGCCGTAACCAGGTTGCCCTGCGCGTCAGGCTGAAATGAACCAGACCGTGTGTAGCCGGTCTGGCCGTTCGGCATCAGGATCTGGAAGAAGCCGCTGCCCTGGATCGCGAAATCGAGAGGGTTACCGGTGCTGCTCAGGTCACCCTGGGTCTGAACAATCTCGGTGTTTCCGGGCTTGGTGCCTAGTCCGACCTGCAGGCCGGAAGCAACGGTGGTCTGCTGTGTGGCAGCAGAGCCGGGCATGATTTCGCTTTGATAAAGGAGATCGGAGAACTGGACCCGGCGCGACTGGAACCCGGCGGTGCTCGAGTTAGCCAGGTTGTTCGCGATGTTATCCAGGTTGATTTGCTGGGCGGTCATCCCGCTGGCAGCCGTATAAAGTGCGTGGAACATTGACTCTCCTTTAGCTGACCTTCGGTAGGTCCTGGGTTGCGGTCTTATCTATTTCGGAGTTAAACATCGTAAGCGCGCGCTGCATCATCTCGGCAGAGCGCTGCGCGTTTACCAGCTCGACCATGCTGGCGATTGGATTGACATTTGAGCTCTCGAGCGCTCCTTGGCGTACGCTTGACGAGGTGGCTGCGGCCGCGGTGTTGGGGGGAGCGGCATAGTAAGTGCTCCCCTGTGTCGTCAGTTCCGTGCCTGCTGGGAACTCGACGACCTTCAGCTTTCCCGTGACTGCTCCATTGGAAGAGATGGTTCCATCGGGGCTGATGGAAACGGTCCCCGGTGGAACCGAGATGACGCCCTTATCGCCCATCACGGCGTCTCCCGTAGATGTAACTAACTGGCCTTTGCTCGATACCTGAAAAGCGCCGTTGCGCGTATACATGGGACCATCGTTGGTCTGGACAACGAAATAGCCAGGGCCTTCGATCCCTACATCGAGGTCGTTCCCTGTCTTTTGCAGCGCACCCTGGGTTCCGTCCAGCGAGGTTCCGCCCAGAATTCCGAAGTTGTTGATTGCCTGGTCGAGGGCCGAGCTGGCCCCGCCTCCCGCGTTCGTAAGGATCGAGCTGAACTGGTTGTGCTCAGCCCGGAAACCGACGGTACTTACATTGGCGAGGTTATTGGCAATCGTATCCAGCGCCTGTGTGCGCGACACGAGAGCGGTGCATGCTGCGTAGTAGCCACTGTCCATGAGCGTCCCTTCACAAAGAGACATGCACGGAGCGTGCCATCCTGACCGGCAAGATTTGCCCGGAAAAGAGCCTCAAAGGCCCTGAAATAAGGCCGAATGGGCCAAGGCGAGGCCGATAAATGAGGGTTCGATGAGAGCGGTCAAGCCAGCCATCGGGGCGCTCATGAAGAAACGCCGTTTCCTCATCGGAACGCAATCTGCGACCGGCAAGAACCCCCGCTGATTTGCGAAGTTAGTGCGAGACCAGCTGCATCCATGTCCCTGCAGCTTTCTGCAATGGCGCGTGTTCAGCCAACGGATCTTCACCAATAGACCGGTTGGCCAGTTGATGAGCCCGCTGAACAATTCCCGTCCACCGATTCGTCTTGGAATTCGACCGCAGCTCACAAAAATACTCGACCACGCATCCTGGAAGCGACCAGGCCTCGGCCATGCGCAATCCAGCCAGATCGAGGTCGCTGAAGGCCGAAGGAGTCCAGTCCCATTCCACGATTTCCGGCAGCGTTCCCATCGCGTGAAGCAAGCCGACCAGGTAAGCTTCATCCGGGTTGGCGGGCAGCATGTCCTCTTCCGCCAGAAATTTGCAGTTTTCCGCAATAACCCTGGCATGCGACCAGGTTTCAACAATGGCTGGAAGGCGGTTTCTCCGCTTGACCGTGTGCCGCGACATGGCCTCAAGGCAGGCCTGCAGCCCGAGCCCCGAGATGCAATCCTCGATGCGGGTGGGGCGGCTGTCTGCCGATACATCTTCGCCCCCCGCCAGGCGCATGATCTGCAATACGGCCCCAATGTCGCCAAGCACCAAATGAGAAATCTCGGTCAGATTAACGGCCCGATCCCTGATTTTCAACTCCATCAGGAGAAGCGTCTCTGAGAGAACCGGCACGTCAGGAAAATCGCGCACCAGGTCAAGCTGGGCCAACGAACGAGAAGAAACTTCGCTGCGGGCGATTCCGAATTCGAGGACTTTCTGATCCAGCACCGTGCCACCACCTGGCATACATATCGGCAACTGGAAAGAAATGTTTTACCCCGCATTCGCAATTTGCTGTTCATAAAAAACATCGGAATTTCCGGGTTTCGTTTCTGCAGCGGCCTGGTTCACTCGGAAAATCACGTCCACCGTTCCGCGCTTCCCGAACATTCTCGCCCATACATAGTTTCTGTATTGAACAAACCGCGCTTCCCGCGCGCCCACCTCAACCGCCGCCCGGCCCACAGTCCGAGCCATCTTCTCCGGCGGACCGGGATCGTTCACGACCACTTCCTCATATTCCGGAAGGGCCGTGAGCCTCTCCATCTGCTCTTCAAAGTCCGTCCGCGTAATAAAGCAGGGTTCGACCCGGCACCCAGTCATTTGTTCGATCGCTTCCAGAACGCTATGTTCGACACGCGAGACAAAGCCCAGCAAAATTCTCTTCGCGCTCGCGGAGTAATGCAGCGGCGCCGCCGGGCACGCCTGGAGAATCGTCCGGGGAAGATCCGCCTGCACCATTTTGCCGATGTAATCCTGCGCCAGCATGGGGTAACCCCATTGCGCAGACCTTGCCGCCGCAACCTGCTTCTCCGAAACCAGGCCAAGGCGAATCACCGTAGCCGCCAGTTCCTCGTTGTGCAACTGACTTTGAATAGTCGCGATGCGATGCTGTTCCGGCGTCAGGTAGCCTTTCGACAGCATGACCAGCCCCAGCGACAGCCGCGGATTCCGCGGGATTTCAACAAAGCGCCGATTGGACACATTCGAGAACGGAATGCGCAGTGCAAGCGCAAAGCAGTCGATGCTGCAATACCAAAGCTGCCCCACGCAGATCCCGGGGCGGGTCCCGGGAATACCTCGAAAAAGCTGCTTGTTATGGCAGCCGCGATATTCGCACTCCGCCTTCAGGCTTTTCAATCCGCGATCGACGGACGGCAAGAGAGACATCAGCGACAAGCTCATCGTTATTCGCCTCGTTTGTTAGTTGAGAAGGTGTGATGCAACCGGCTGCGGAATCTCGGTTACCCGCAATCCATAGTTTCCGTCGACCACCACGGCTTCACCGCGCGCAATCAACTTTCCATCAAGGAAGAGTTCCACCGGCTCGTCGACCATCCGATCCAATTCAATAACCGAACCGCTCGTCAGTTCCAGCACCTCGCGCAGAGGCAGCTGCCGCTGGCCGAAGCGAAGCGAAACATTCAGCTCCACGTCCATCACCAGCTTGAGATTGGCCGAAGACACCGCGGGCTGCTCGGTTTCGCCGGCCTGCTTCCCGTCCTCGCCAGCCGACAGCGCATCGAGTAACTGCCCGCCAAAATAAAGCAGCACCTGGACACTTGGCTGACTTTCTGAAACGGCGAGCGGCACAACAAACATGCCGCCGAACGCTAGGCCTGCGACGCGATCGACCTTGAACGTCAGTGTCCCGAATTTCTCCGCGAGCGATGCGCCCAGCCCAGCCGTAGCGGATGAAATAACCTGCGCCAAAGCCTCGCTGAGCTCGTCGGTAAGCTCTGTGACCGGCTGCTTCACGATCTTCGAAACCAGCTCGGAGACCTGCGGCTCGTAGAACTCGACAAAGCATTCGCCAGAGATTGAGCCTTGCACTTCTAACCGAAAATGTACGGGCATCCCTTTGTTGCTGGGCGTCTCGGGGCCGCTGACTACTTCGAGTGGCCACGGCGATCCTGTTTCCCGACCCATCGATTCCGCGAGAGACGCAGCAAACGCGGCCGCAAAGGAATTCGCCACTTTTTTCTTGGTATGAACGTCCATGACTTCTATCTCCTCTTCCAATCTGTCGATGCGACACGGCGACCAAGTTGTGCCGCGCGCTGGGTGCCATTGCGGACAGGCACAGCCTCAAACATGCTGCGCCCTCCCGCGCTCAACACGCCGGGGTTGCGAATCGGCGCGCGCAGCTTAAGAACCGAGCCGGGCTGCAGCGCGATCAAGTCCTTCACCGCGACCTTCAATCCCGTGAGCTCAGAAGCCACTTCAAAGTCGCAATCGAGAATGCGTTCGCGCAGAGGAGGCGTCGGGAAGCTCCATACGCGCGCGTCCTTCTGCGGCTGTTCCCGATTGATCTGTGTCATCAGAACATTCAGAAACTCGGCGGGCAAAACAAGTTTGAAAGCGCCAGTCGTGCCGGCAACTTCTAGTCCGAAGCGCAACACCGCGACCTTTTCGTTTGCTGCAAAACAGTGATGCATCAAGGTTGGCTTGATCCGTGCACCAGGAACCAGCGACAGGTTCGGCACGCGCCACACAGCTTCGGCCTGCCGCGCCAGCAGCGTCGTCACATCCAGCATGATCTCTTCTTCAATCTCGGAAAGCTCACGGCTCGTGTCGAGCCCACCTCCCGCTCCACCCATCAGCAATTCAATGATGGGGAAGACCAGCTCATTGTCGAGTTCCACAATCAACGTATTTGAAGAAAACGGCACAACGTAGCTGAGGGCCGGAACATCCGCGATATGGTCCTTGATCGGCAGCTGATCTACGGTTTCCAGCTTCACTTCAACCGCGGTCCCAAGGTAGTTATCGAGAGTAGCCGCAAGATGAAGGGCAAAAGTTTCGTGCATGGCGCTCAGTGAGCGCGCATCTTCATTCGATAGCCGTCCCGCTGAACGGAAATTGCAAGGATGCACGATCCGCTGTTTGGCCACTGCTTTCTGCCGTGTCGCCTGCTTCGACAGTGCCGCCGCGGCTTCCAATTCGTTTTCGCTAGGCGTGCTCAAAGTACTCTCCTCTGGCTGGCATCATGGGCGCGGACTTCCGTTGAAGGTGTTCGAGATGTGCCTTCAGCTTCACCATCGTCTCCTGCCGTATTTGTGAAACGCGCGAAAGCGCCACACCAACCACTTTGGCGATTTCTTTCATCGTGAGTTCTTCGCGATAGTAGAGTGACAAGATGAGTTGCTCCCTCTCGGAAAGTTTTGAGATTGCTTCCGCAAGGTGAGCCTTCATCTCGCCTTCGAGACAGATCTCGAAAGGATCGGGGTCGTCCAGATTCGGCGCCGATTCGATCACGTCGAGAGACTCCGAACGATCGTTCGAGGCTGCAACTTTCTGGCCTGCAATTTGCAGCGAATCGAGCTGCGCAATGAGCTTGCGCAGATGATCGGTATCGAGATGCATCTCCTCGGCAATCTCCGATTCCGCCGGATGCCGTCCCAGCTTGGCTTCGAGCCGCGCCGTCACATCGGCGATCTCCCGTCCCCTTCTGCGCATATAGCGCGATCCCCAGTCGGTCTCGCGCAAGCTATCGAGAATCGCACCACGGATCCGAAATTTGGCGAAGGTCTTGAACTGAACGTTCTTCGAGCCATCGAAACTGCGTGTGGCTTCGAGCAATCCAATCACTCCCGCACTGACAAGATCCTCCATCTCGACGTGCTGAGGGAGCCGTTCGCGAATCCGCGCGGCGATATAGTAGACCTGCGACAGTTCCTGCATGACGAGGTCGTCTCCATTGGCCGCACCGTTTGCACTCGTCTTGTAAGCCAATTCCGCAGCGGTCATCTGGGCACCTCTTTCAACGTGATGGCGTAAGACTTTCTCATCGCACCGAACCTAACGACATAACCTGGGTCATGGGAGGAATCTCCGAGGGGGATATCACAACAATCTTGGGAATAAATGGCTCAAGCACGCGCCGGAGATAGAACCGGCCGGGCGACGAGCAAAGCAGCACGGGAGGTGCGATCGCAACCTGGTCGCCGAGCAGGCTCCGCAATCCGTCGAGCACCCGCCGCGCCACAGAAATCTGTAGCGCTCCGCCGGCAATCAATTGCGGATTCTGGGTCGAGCGCCCACATTCCTCTTCGATCGAGCTATCGAGCGTCACGACTTTGAGCTTGCCGTTATCGTCCAGGAGCGGGCGAATTAGCGCGCGTCCCAGAGCATGCCTGGCCGCTTCCACAAGCAGGACAGGGTTCTTATTGTTCGCTGCCGACTCGACCAATGTTTCTAGAATCGTTCCCAGGTCGCGGATTGAAACCTGCTCTCTCAGCAACTGCTGCAGCACCTTTTGGACTTCTCCCAAGGTCATGAGCTTGGGAATGAGTTCGTCGATCAGCTTGGGGTGTGAATCGGCAAGCCGGTCGACAAGACGCTTGGTTTCGTGGCGAGTCAGAAGGTCCTGCGCATTTTGCTTGATCAGTTCTGAAAGATGAGCAGCAAGTACCGAAGTATGGTCAACTACGGCATATCCGGCCGCGATCGCCTGCGCCTGCAGATCGGGCGTGATCCACTTCGCCGGAGAATCGAATGCCGGTTCGCGCGTCTCCTGTCCCGGAAGATCGCCTGGCTTGGGGTTGGAGTTCACGGCGAGCAAGCGGTCGCGCCGCATCTCCCAGCGCGCAATTTCGACACCGCGCAGATAGACGACGTACTCCCTTTCCTTCAATGAAAGATTGTCCGTAATGTGAATGGACGGAACCAGAAAGCCGAGTGTCTGCGCGAGATTCTTACGAAGCGATTTCACGCGCGCCAGCAGTTGACCGCCCTGCTTGGCATCGACTAGCGGAACCAATCCGACCCCGACTTCGAGCATCAGTTCGTCGAGTTTAAGAACAGAGTCCAACGGGTCCACGCCAGGCGCTGCAGCCTTGTCTCCCTTTGCTGCCGCGGCCTTGGTTGCGCTCGCTGACTCGACAGCGACTGAGGGCTTCATCTTCCAGGCCGCGAACATGGTCACTCCACCGAGTGCGATGAAGGAGATCTTCGGCATACCTGGAATCAGTGCCAGCGACAGAAGACATCCGCTCACAATCCACAGCGGCCGCGCGGTGCGGAAGACTTGCCTGCCAATATCGGATCCCAGGGAATAATCGGATGCGGCGTGGGTAACCACAATGCCGCCGGCTACAGAAACCAGCAGAGACGGGATGATGGCAACCAGGCCGTCGCCGACAGTGAGAATTGTGTAGGTCTTGAGTGCTGTTTGCAGCGGCACCCCCTGCTGGAATACACCGATCAGGAATCCCGCGATGATATTGATGGCAGTGATGAGAATCGTCGCCAGCGAGTCACGCTGACTGAATCGGGCAGCGCCATCCATGGACCCGCAGAATTCGGCTTCGCGCGCAACCGCCTCGCGGCGCTGACGAGCCTGGTCTGCGTTGATGAGCCCGGTGTTCAGGTCCGAGTCGATCGCCATCTGCTTGCCGGGCATCGCATCCAAGGTGAAACGCGCCGTGACCTCGGCAGTACGGACGGCGCCGTGACTCACTACCAAATACTGAATGGCGATGAGCGCGATAAAGATAACGAAGCCGACGATGTAGTTGCCGCCGACCACGAATTGTCCGAATGCCTCGATGACTTTCCCGGCGGCGGACGAACCCTCGCTGCCATGCAGAAGAATGCGCCGGGTCGCCGCCAGATCGAGCGACAGCCGCATCAAGGTCAGGAGAAGGATGACGCTCGGGAATACCGAGAACTCTACCGGACGCCGAACTTGAATCGCTGTCAACAGCACGAGCACTGAGGCCGTGATGTTTAAGGTAAGCAGCAGGTCGAGAACGAAGCTTGGCAACGGAACCAGCATCACGAACACAAGAGCCACCGCACCGGTCGGAATGATCCAGTCGGAATACGCGCGAAGGGTACTCAGCAGACTCGGCTTACTATTCACTGCGATATTCACTGCGGCCTCACAATAGTTCTTTGCACAGCGGTTCCCCGTCTGCGCGCTTCACGATTTCTCACTTCGACCTGCGCCTTGTAAATCAGAACGAGGATTTCAGCAACAGCGTGATAAAGCGCGGACGGAATCGGGTCGCCGACTTCGACGCTCTTATAAAGTGCCTGCGCCAGCGGCCGGTTTTCCATCACCGGAATATCGAGCTTCCAGGCAATTTCCTTGATCTTCGCTGCCAGATTATCGAGGCCCTTGGCCACCACAATGGGTGCCGCCATGTTCGGCTCGTAGCGAAGTGCAACCGCGTAGTGCGTCGGGTTGGTAATCACAACGGTGGCCGTTTCAGCGGCCTTGAGCATTTGTTTGCGCCGCGTCTGGCGCTGTAGCCTTCGAATGCGACCCTTGCTCGCAGGATTGCCTTCGGTCTGTTTCATCTCGTCTTTGAGTTCCTGGCGGCTCATCTTAAGGTCGTCTTCGCTCTTCCACCACAGAAGCATGTAGTCCACGCCGGACCAAAGCAGAAGGACCAATCCCGACTTCCAGAGGATCTGCAGAAGAATGCCGCTGATCAGGCCGGCGAATCGGCGCGCATCCACGTACGAGCTTCCCAGGATGTCTTCCCAGTGGGTCCGAATCGATGCAACGCCGATCCATGCGATGGCCGTGAACGGCAAAAGGGATTTGAGAATGTTGCTGAGCGCGGCAGGCGAAATCATCTGCTGCAGCCGATTGGCCGGACTCAAACGCTCGAACTTGAATGAAAGCGCTTCGGGAGCAAAGACGAAACCACCCTGGGCCAGTCCCGCAAATACCGATACCGCGCCGCCGGCAACCACGATCGGAATCACCCAGCGCATTACCTCGATGCTCGTCCAGAACAGAAGAGGGCCGCCTGGCTCAATCGATTCCGAACGCGCAAGCTCGAGCGTGTTGCGGAAGAAATAGGTCCAGTGCGGAACAGCCTCGCGTCCCATGAGAAAGACGACGCCGGCCACCGCAGTCAGAGACAGTGCACCGCTCAGCTCGCGCGAGCGGGTGACCTGGCCCCGATTTCTCGCGTTTTGCCGATGTCGCGGTGTTGCCTGTTCTGTCTTGTTGGAATCTGCCATCGTCTCTCAACCTGCTAAATGAAAAATCCGCTCGCCATTTGCTACCGCGTCTGTAAACAAGCGGCGGAAAAGGTCGGGCCAGTATTTGAGTGTTGCAATCAGAACCGAAAGGGCAAGAAGGCTCTTCACCGCCGGGCCAAGCAGCATCAGCGGCATCTGCGGCGAAGACTTCCCAAGCAATCCAAGAATGATGTCCGCGGCCAGCGTTGCCGCGAGCACCGGCGCAGCAATCTGCACTCCGAGTCCGAAGACTTCGCCCGCCGTCTTAAGCAGGGCCATCGTAAACAGGCTGCTCAAATGCGCCGTCCCCGGCGGCACGTATCGAAAGCTGTTCGCCACCGCGCGCAGCAGCCAGAACTGCACGTCCATCTGCAGAAAAAGCAGCATGACGATGCTCTGGTAAAACGTGGCCATCACCGTCGTATCCACCTGGGTCTGCGGATCGAGGAGGTTGACCAGCGAGTATCCCATCTGAATCCCAAGCACCTGGCCGGAGAGCTGAATTGCCTCGAACACAATATTGGTGGCAATGCCCATCCCTACGCCGACCAGAAACTCCGTAAACACCAGCAGCGGCCACTGATTCATCAGGTGCGGATCGATCTGCTGCCCCACCGTGGGATACAGGAGGAACGTCATCGCAATCACAAGAATCGCCTTGATGCGAATCGGAATGACCAGGCTGCCGAAAAACGGCGCGAAGAGCATGAGCCCCGACATCCGCACACCGATCGTGAGGAAGCTGGTAACGATCGTCAGGATGGGGATCTCGATCATTTCAAGTACTCGTGAAAATCGGAAAAAGTGCTAAGCGTGAACATCGCCAGGTGACGCCACATCCAGGGCATGGAGAAAAACAATGCGCCCCCCGTGGCAACCAGCCGTGCAACGGTGGAAACGGTGGTGTCCTGCAGCGACATCAGCACTTGCACGACGTTGACCAGCAGACTGACAAAAATCGCGACGGCCAATATCGGCCCCGCCAGGATAATGACCTCCTGCAGCATTGACCGGCCCAGCAACACAACTTGATCGACGTCCATAAGCTCAGCTAAAACTCCTCATCAATGAACTGATCAAGAGGTGCCAGCCATCGACCATCAGGAACAGCAGCAACTTGAGCGGAGTGGAAATAACGACCGGCGGCAACTGCAGCATGCCCACCGAAGTAGTAATCGAAGCCACAACCATATCGACAATCAAAAATGGCAGAAACAAAACCGTTCCGATTTGAAAACCGGCCTTCAACTCGGACAAGATATAAGCCGGCAACAACACCCGCATTGACAAATCGTCCGTCGAGTTGGGATGTGGTTCTTTTGCCAGCTCGATAAACAGCGCAACATCCTTCTCTCGCACGTAGTGCGACATAAACTTCCGCATCGGGACTTCGCCGCGGCTCAGCGCTTCCATCGCGGTAATCTGCCCGGACTGCACCGGGATGATCGAATTCTGGTAGATCTGGACGGCGACCGGCTGCATCAGAAAAAACGTGAGCACCAGCGACAGCCCGATGAGCGTCTGGTTGGACGGCGTGGTCTGCAGTCCCAGCGCCTGGCGCAAAAAATGGAAGACGATCAGCAGGCGCGCAAACGGCGTCACACACATGAGCATCGTCGGGATCAGTGTCAATCCAGTCAGCAGGACGATGATCGACCACGGTACCGATTCCCCTGGCATCCCTTGAATCTGCAATCCCCCGCTGGTCGATGCCGGAATGACCGGAGGAGTATTGACAAAGGTGGTGGCGGGGTCGGGCGGCGGTGCAACAAATGGAACCGGAGGTGGTGCTGCCCCGTTCGCAGCAGCGGGTGCTGCCGCATCCGATGGAGAGGGCGCCGCTGCGTTCGAAGAGGCCGGTGCCGCGGGATTCGGAGGGGGGGCTACTGCGGCGGCTGCGAGCTGAGTGGCATCTGTTCCGGACACGGCAGAGGGCGCCTGCGCGACTGCAGGGATCGTAATCGACAGCGATAAAGCGATCGCACATAGTCCGCCGGCCCGGAACAAATTCATTCAGAAGGCTCCAACATCTCATCCAGGGATTCCAGGTCTTGCATGGATTCCTGCGTTTCATCCAGTTGCGTCAGCAGCGAGACACCCGCTGTACCGCCTCCGATCAAGTACCTGCGGCCATCGGCATGAAGAATTGCCACAAATCGCTTTTCTCCCAGCGGAAGCGTCTCTGTGACGCGCAGCTGCTTCTCCACAGCCGTGCGTGCACCAAGCCACGAAAACGCCCGGCTCAGCAGATTGGGTTGGGGCGCGACAGGCTCCGGTGGCAGCTTCGGTTTCGGCACACGGCGCACTTGCTGGTTCCGCAGCGCCTCCATCTTCCGGCCGCCCGTATAGCTCTGGAGCGAGGAAGAATGCGGGCTTGGGATGGGCAGAAATTCCGTCGCCTTCGACTCTCTGACGGCCCTGCGCGGCATGCGATGCATGGAAGGTTTTTCAACTGAAATCTTCAGGTTCATATTTGCTCCGTAATGCGAACGGCGAGCCGGTCTCCGACCACTTCAAACTCGGTCCAGCCGATCAGCAGTTGATTGACGCGCACCGGCACGTCGCTGGTGTGGTGGCATGCGGTCTCCACAATCGACCCTTCCTTCAACGCGAGAAGATCGGCGATTGTGAAGTGCACGACAGGAACTTCGAGAGTGAGTGTGCACGGCAGCCACGGCAAGGTGTCGAGCAGATCTTTCCGCTGAGCTGGATCCGCCACGAAGGGCTTTCCAGGGTTGGGGTCCAGGTTGGGATTCAGGTTGTGAGCTGCAGTACTCATTGGGCCTCTGGTACGCTCCGAACCTCAGTCCGAATGCCTCCGCCAGGACAGAGTGGCTTGTCCTGGCCTTCGGTATTCAGCAACAGATGGAGCGGTGCACAGAGGTAAAAGCAATCGGAGGGCCGGAATCAAAGAGGGAATTCCGCCCCCGCCGAGCGGCCGCCACATCCGACCCATATCATTCTATTTAATATAGTTATACGTAAGAATACGCCGCGCGTGCGGCCCCACGGCTGGTGAGACAGCCATGAGAGCCGGCACGCTGCGGCAAGCCCTCGCGAAGGAGAAAAATTCCTTCGCGAAATTCTCTAATCCTACTTTAAGAACTGCGAAGGCGCGCCGAGCGGCCTATTGGATCACCGCCAGCGTCGCCTGCGACACCTGATCGAGCGTGGTCAGGACCTTGGCGTTGGCCTCGTATCCCTGCTGTGCCACGATCATGTTGGCGAACTCCGTCGAGAGGTTCACGTTCGATCCTTCCACCGCTCCACCCGTGATTGTTCCCCTGCCTGCCGTGCCCGCCAAACCGATGACTGCGGCACCTGACGCGAAAGACGCTTGATAGTCGCTGTTCCCGGTTTGCGTCAAGCCCTCGTTGTTGGCAAAGCTGGCGAGCGCCACCTGGCCGAGAGCCAGTGACTGATTGTTCGTGAACTGTCCCTGCACCGTTCCATCGGGAAGAATCGAGTATCCAGTGAGCGATCCCGTTGCGAAGCCATTCTGCGAGGTTGCGCTTGTCGCACTGGTTCCGGCTTGCTGGGTAACTGCGGACGATCCATTGCTGCCGGCAAGGTTCCAGCTGAGGGTCATGTTCGAGGCCCCATCGGCCAGTCCGTTGATGGCGATTCCCGGAACCGAGCCCGTCGGCGCGGTCAGGTCGCCTGACGAGTTGAACGTCATGGCGCCGGTCTTGACAACCACCGGAGCGCCCGTGCCGCCCACATCCGCTGCAGGAATAGAAATGCTGTAGGTCCATGCGTTGGGAGCCGTGTTGACGTAATTGACGGTGAGCGTGTGAGACTCGCCAAGCGAATCGTATACCGTAATTGGCGCGCTATAGCTGGCGCCCACGGCCGCGGTTGCGTTCAGGTTGGTGTTCATCTGGAAAGTCGTCGTGGCCGACGCGGGTATGTTGTTCGCCGCGTTCACCACGATCGGCACCAATGCCGAACTGGTTGAAACCACACCGGCGGTCGCAGGATAACCCATCACAAGTTGACCTTGCGGGGTGGTGAGCTGCCCCTGTGCATTGACCGTGAAATCACCGGCACGCGTAAAGCTGTTTTGGCCACTGCTACTCTGCACCACGAAGAATCCGTTGCCCTGCAGCGCCATGTTCGACGCAATGCCGGTGTCATTGATGTTGCCGTTGGAAAAGTTGGAGACCGTGCCATCGGTCTGCACACCGTTGCCCATCTGTACCGGGTCGCCGTTGCCCGAGGTCGCTGCAACTCCATCGAACACACTGGCGAAGCTCAGCGATTGATCCTTGTAGCCATCGGTGTTCAAATTCGCGAGGTTATTGGCGATCACGTTCAGCGACGATGAGGTCGCCGCAAGGCCTGAAAGAGGAATCGAAAACGCTGACATTATCTAACTCCTGTGTAGGTGGGATTTGAGGCTATTGCTTTGGGCAGCGCGTAGCTGCCGTAGAGGTTCATGAGGCCTGCATTGCCTGCGGCGTTTGCTTGCGCCATGGGAAGTTGATAGGCCGCTGCAGCTGCCGCGGAAGGATTTGTCTGCAAGGTACTCATTGCCTTCCCCGCAGCCGTCGGATTCGGTTGGTTTGCACCCGATGCTGAAGAACTGCCCGAGGTTCCTGGGGTCCCCGAAGTCCCTGATGTGCCGGATGTCGGGGCGCTGGTCATGCTCGAAAGCGTCTGATTGATCGAGATGAGCTGATCCAATTGATTCAGAGAAACCATCTGGCTCACCATCTGAGTCGGATCGACGGGCGACGTCGGATCCTGGTTCTGCAGCTCCGTCACCAGCAGGTTCAGAAAGGTGTCCTGCAGACTTGAGGCAGAATTGCCCGTACCCGGTGTGCTGCTCGTTGAGCTCGTTGAACTCGTGGCCGCCTTCACCGCGCTCGCGGCTGCCCCCAGGACCGGGGCGGCGATTGCCGGGATAAAACCTTGAATGTTCATCTTCAATTCCTTTCAAAAAGCGATGACTGCTTAGGCCCTAATATCCAACCGGTCACTCACGACCGCAATCGAAGGGACCCTGAGGACCATTCGATCGGTTTCTGATGCCGGTGCTGTGCCTTCCAACTGAGCTGATGGGATGAAGGCTCTTTGATCTTTTTGCGAGGACTGTCCCCGCTCGCCGGAGAATGACGCGCCTCCATGACTGACTTCGATGGAAGCGTGCAGTCCATATTGGTTATCGAGTTTTGTCTGGATCGACGGGATGTGAGCCGATATCGCGTTGCTCAGTTCACTGTGATCCACTGAAATCTGCGCTTGCATTTGCTGCTGCGAGACCATCGTCCGAATCGAGATGTCGCCGAATTCCGTCGAATGCATGCCCACGCGCATTTCCGTTTCGCTCATCGACTGGATCAATCGCGCGGTGTTGATGCCTGACGTCGCCCCGTTGCCAGCGGCGTTCATTTGCTCCGAAAGTAAGTTGGCGGACTCGTCGGAACGATGTGGTGTGCTGTCGGTGGAATCTGTCGCGGTATGGACCGTTGCCGCTTGATGGGTGGCCGCAACCGTTGCAAACGCGATGGGCTGCGAAGTGCCGTTATCATTGGCCTTCGCTGCCACTGGGTTTGTCTGCGAGGCGTCGGTTGGCCCATGCTGCGCTGGGTCGCTGCCATTCTGCGCGTTGTGCGATGAAGCTCCCTGCGAGTCTTGCGACGTTGCTTTTGCAGTGCTCGTCGTCGTGGCCGCGCCCGACAAGCCAGACAAGCTGGAACTTGTGTTGAACGTGGTGGCGGACGTCTTGAATTGGTTCGCCTTGCCGCCAAGCAGATCGGCGTCCATGTTGTTCGGAAGAATCACAGCCGAAAGGAAGGTACTCGCTGCCGGCAGATTCGTCGCGCGACTGGATTGCGGGTTCGAACCCTGCGCTGGGCTGGCTGAACTATCGACGGACGAAGTGCCTGATCCCGCAGTGGCTGATCCATCCGCGACCGTGCCGGCCGCGCTGTTCGCCGATGGGCTCGATGGGTAGGCCTGAACGGGTGCCGTCAGGACTGTGGCGAAACTGTTCTGTAAGGTCTGCGCGACATTCGCAATACTCTGCGGAGTCGCATCCTGCTGTGCTTTGGCATTTGCCGGCTGCGAAGCATCGACGGGCTGTTGCCCATCGTGAGTTGTAACCGTCTGACTCTGTCCTGCCTGAGCCGGTCCTGTCGGGACAGTTCCGGAAATCAAAGCTTCGACGGACGGAGCCGAACTCGCCGGTATTTGCGAATTGATGATTTGTTTCGCGGGCGAGAAAGTGAGTGGGGCGGCCGTTACGAGTGGAAGCGGAGTCTCTTGAAGAGGGGCGCTCAGAATAGCCGCGCCAATCGAAGGATCGACAACCGTTCCTGTGGTTGGCAGCGCCTGTTGCTTTCCGGCTTTTCCAGTGGGCTGGGAAACCGGCTGCGCAGCCGGCTGTGCAGCCGTCTGAGGAGCAAGGCCCAATTGCGCCGCATCGAGTCTCGCGGGCGGAAGGAGAGCTTCGAGAATTTGAGAGGTCACGGCAGCAGCACCGTTCGCCAGAGACTGGCTGGCTTGCTGACCGTTGGATTGATCCTGCGCAGGATTTGTTCCGACAGGCGAAGAGACCGACGATACGCCCGTATCCAACGCATGTTGGAAAGCGGGTGCCTGCGAATTCTCTCCCTGGCTTTGTGTCGAATAGGATTGGCCCTCGGACCCTGTCTGCGCGCCGGAGCCGGAGGAAGCCTTGACGCCCAGAAAATCGGTTCCCGAATCCATCAGGAGGATGTCGAGGAACGACGCACCGGCGGTTTTCCCGGGGGTAGCCAGCGGCGTCGCTGCATTCGTGGTCACGGCTCTGGGCGCAATTCGCACGCTCGTTTAGTTGCACGTTACCTGCCAGTAAATGCACCTCGGACTACCACTCCCATATCCGCATAAGTGGCTCATTTCATAAAAGATAGGGAAAGAAGAAGAAGTTTCCCCAACCCGCACAACCGGCAACGCAGGCAAGGCTTGCCGTACGCAGTAGGCAATCTGTGCCTAGTCCGCATCTCTGCAGTCGTTCCCCTTCGTCAATCAGCACGACCATGGGTGCCCCAGGTCTCGCATCTGAGACCTGGGAAAGCACAAGCCCAAATCGCAGACCTCTTGAGCCAATTTCGAAGAGCTATTCGCACCAATACGAGTCGAAGACCTGGGGTTGCGATCTTCGATCGATGCCACGACCAACCGAGACCCAACCGACGCTTCTCCCGGAGGGAGAACATGAAAGATAAAATGCAGAAGATGACAATGACTTGTGCTTATCAGGCCAATCGTCTCAGCGAAGCGCAAATCGCAACGAAAGAGCAGCTATTCTTCGCAAATCCGCGCCAACACCTGTATCCACCAACACAATTGTTCCACGTGGAACAATATCGGAAGTATGGAGCACACATTCTTAGGCGCCACGCGAAGCGATTGCCTGGACGGCCAGTCCAAATTGTTCCACGTGGAACAATTTTCGCTCCGAAGCTCTCGACGAGCCCCGCGGATCTCTTGCCTGGAGTGCTAGTACTTAATTGCGTTGCCAGCGCGACGCGAAGATGTCGTCGATGCGCTTCTGCTGAAGATGGTCCTGTTCCTGCCTGAACTCAATCTTCTTCTGCTCCAGCAAGTCCGTCAGCATCTGACGTCCGTTGTAGGCGGCCTGGTACACCTTCATTTGAGTATCGCGTTGCTGCTGCAGTGTTTGAAGAGTGTCGAGGAGAGTCTGCTTCGCCTCGAGAGCGGCATTTATTTGCGCATCCATGCTCTGCAAGTCATAAGCGGGAATTGAATTCCGCAAGGCTTTTTCTCGCGCGTCGCCTGCTTTTGCGAGCTCGTCGGTCAACTCTTCAATGCGTTGTTTCACGCGAGCGACTTCCATCTCAACTCTTTGAAGTGCGAGTTCTTCCCGCCGTTCAATGCTCTCCCGCACGCTGAGAACAGACGCGAGTGAAAATCGAAACACCACTTCAGAGCCTCCTGCATTGGGCTGTCAAGGGGTTGGCTTATCCTGGCAGCGCAACCAGCCGTTGAACCGATTCCTGGTACGTGCAGAATTCATCCGGCTTTTGCCGCAAAAAGCTATGGATCCCGGGCAGATTCTCGATGGCATTGTCCAGGATCGGGTCCGTGCCTTTTTGATAGGCGCCGATGCGAATTAGATCCTCAGATCTGCTATGAGCGGCCATCAAGAGGCGCATCGAATTTGCCTTGGCGAGGTGCTGTTCTGAAACCATGCTGCTCATCAACCGGCTGAGGCTTTCCAGGATTGAGATCGGCGGATAGTGGTTCCGAAGGGCAAGGTTTCGATCGAGCACAATATGGCCGTCGAGCAGCGATCGAACAGTATCCACTACCGGGTCCTGCTGATCGTCGCCTTCCATGAGGACAGAGTAGAAAGCAGTGATACTTCCCTTGTCGAAGTTTCCAACGCGCTCAACCAGGCGCGCCAGCATGTTCAGGACTGACGGCGTGTAGCCCTTTGCGGTCGGCGGCTCACCTGCCGCTAGTCCAATCTCGCGCTGTGCCATCGCGAATCGGGTCAGCGAGTCGACGATGAGAAGTACGTTTTTCCCCTGGGCAGCAAAATGTTCAGCGACGGCGGTTGCCGCAAGCGCCGCGCGAATGCGGAGCAAAGGCGACTGATCGGAGGTGGAGACAATCACCACCGAGCGCCTCAACCCTTCTTCGCCGAGAACTTCGAGGAACTCTCCGACTTCGCGTCCGCGCTCGCCGACCAATGCCAGCACCGTCATGTCTGCAGCAGTTCCGCGAGCCATCATGCCGATGAGCGTGCTTTTGCCGACGCCGCTGCCGCCAAAGATGCCGACACGCTGGCCTCGCCCGCAGGTAAGAAAGCCATCGATAGCGCGGATGCCGCAGCTCAGCGGTTCGCGAATCGGAACGCGTTCCAATGGAAGCGGAGCAGAACCATCGAGAGTGATGGAATGGACGGCGCGGTAATCGCCTTTGTGATCGAGTGGATTTCCCGCCGTATCAACTACACGACCAAGCATCCCTGGCCCGACACGGATCGAAGGGCGCGCTCCCCACGTGACAAGCTTGTCACCGAATCGAAGACCCTGCGGCTGGTCGGCGGCCATCGACAACATCGTGGAACCGCGAAACCCGATGATTTCTCCGGAATAGCTTTGTCCTTCGTGGCCCGTGAACAGGCATGATTCGCCGACAGAGCAGAAAGGACCGTCGGACTCAATGAGGCTTCCGACGACCTGCGTTATACGGCCGCTCCAACGCACTGTCGAACCAACCTTGAGGTAGTGGGTATAGGGAGCCAGGAGCGGGCGATTCATCGAGTCCCAGGCCTCAGAGCGAGCAGATCGAAAAAGCCCTGCTCCACCTCCTTCAGCTGCGTATCGAGGCCGAAATTCGCGGTTCCAAGCTCGGTCTCAAGAACGCAATCGTGTTCGCTGAGCTGCGGATCCTCGGTCACTTCGACGTGGGACACGCTTGGAATTCCAG
Source organism: uncultured Acidobacteriaceae bacterium (assembly GCA_963704415.1). GTDB lineage: Bacteria > Acidobacteriota > Terriglobia > Terriglobales > Acidobacteriaceae > Telmatobacter. The sequence goes on from OY969908.1 coordinate 314,487, forward strand.
CAAAGTAGCGATTCCAACTGTTGCCTCGACCCGGGGGCACACGAACTGTCACGCTGGACCCTTCACGCATTTTCTCCACAGCGATTCTCACCAGCGCGGCCAGGAGCATCGGATCTACCTGAGCCTCGCGGTGGAGAATTTTTGCGGCGATCGCGAGAGCGAGCTGAACGATCTCCGCTTCCACTTGCGCGTAATAGTGACTGCGCTCTTCTTCGAAACCTGAAATGAGGGCTGCAATGGGTGCGCGCGCTGCGACGAGTTTCTGCTCAAACTCCTGGCGCAGTTTCTGTTCTGTTTGGTGCGCTGCTTCGGCTCTTTCACGCTCGATCCTGGCTGCCAGCGCATCGGATGAAAGCATCAACTCGTCCCCGGCTGTGCCGATTCCGTCTTCAGATGCCGAGTGAGATTCAGACTGTGCTACCTGGTCGCGCGACTTCTGGGAGGACATGTCGCGGTATTGCAGGACAGTGATAGGGACCGAAAGTGCGGCGCCAAAATCTGTGTTAGAGGACATACTCGTCTTCTCCCTCACTCTTCAATACGATCTTTCCTTCCGATTCGAGCTTGCGTGCAATGGCGACAATCTCGCTCTGTGCCTTGGCAACGTCTTTACCGCGGACCGGCCCCATCATCTCGGAATCTTCCTTCATCATCTCTACAGCGCGCGAGGACATGGTGCGATAGACGTGAGTGCGCAGATCTTCGCTCGCTCCCTTCAATGCCACCATCAGTGTCTTTTTGTCGACAGCGTTCATGAGTTCGCGCAAGTCCGGCTCTGGAACTTCGAGGAAGTTCTCGAAGGTAAACATCATGTCCCGAATGCTGATGGCGAGCTTCGGTTCTTCCGCTTCGATCTTCTCCAGGATTTCGCGCGTGGTGTTGGCATCCAGACGATTCATCAGGTCCGCGAGGTTTTTGGTTCCGGAATCCGTGCGTCTGGTCTGCTCCCCCGAGGACGCGAAGCGGCGATTCAACACCCTGGATGCTTTGGCTGCAGCTTCCGGAGAGAATTGCCCCATCGTGGCCATACGCCGGATACAGTCAGCACGAGCTTCCGGCTCAAGATTCATCAGCAACGAAGATGCCTGCTTTGCATCGAGATGGCCGAGAATCAGAGCCTTGGTCTGCGCGTGCTCGCCGGCTAAGAACCTGGCCAGTTGCTGGGGCTCTGTCTTCTTGAGCTTATCCAACGTGAACGTCGCGCTCTCGTCGGGATGCGCGAGGCGCTCAACCATGGTCTTCGCGCCGTTCTCTCCGAAGGCCTTGACCAGAAGGCGAATGGCGACATCTCGTCCACCGGCCGCAATGTATTCGCGGGCGGCCATCATCTGGTGATATTCCTCAAGAACCTGGAGGGTGATCTCGACAGGTACGTTCGCGAGGTTGGCCACCTCATCGGTGATTCGCTCCAGATCTTTGCTGGGAAGATTGCGCAAGATGGGGGCTGCCTCGTCCTCGCCGAGGAACGAGAGGAGAATGGCCGCTTTGCGTGCGCCAGTTGTGGGAGCCGATTCGATGGTGGCCATGATCACTCCTCCCGCATCCAGGCCTGCATCGCGCGGGCCGTATCGACCGGTTTCTGCCTGACCAATTCAAAGGTCTGCTCTTTGAGCTGTGCTGCGCGGAGAACCCCGCCATTTCCGGCCTCAGCAGAACCGGCGGCGAGCGATTGCACCTGCGCGGCCGTGAGTGCCGGCTGTCCGGGCGCACCGGGCGCCGCAAGCTGGTTCGCACTCAGGGCATGTTTCTGAACGGGCCTTAGTACAAGCAGGTAGGCGAGCATGAAAAGCAGCAGAAGCGACATAGGCCGCAACAGCGATGAATAATCCGAGACTGTCTTTTGCACCTGGGTGGTCCAGGTTACCGGGGCGAGATCGGTCTCAGACGAATTGGAATCGAACGACATGTTCTGCACGCTGATGGTGTCGCCGCGCTTCACATCGAAGCCGATTGCTGCTTCGGCAAGCTCGCGAATCTTGTTGAGTTCATCCTGCGATCGCTTCTGCTTGGTAAACGTCGTTTTTCCGTTGTGGACGGTCTTCACGACAGCATCGTCCACCAGAAGGGCGGCGGTGACTCGCTGAATGCGGCCTCCGGGCACTATGGTGTGGGTGACGGTCTTGTTGACTGCGTATTGCGCGTTTTCAGACTTGGAGGTCTGTGTTGGTCCCGGCGTCACGGTGCTGGTGTTTTGTACGGGCTTCGCCGGCTTTGTCGTGGGGATATTGCTCGAGGTTCCGGGAACGCCGATGGTGGCAGATCCTCCAGCAGCCTGGTCTTCCGTTTTCTGATCGCTCAGCAACGCGCTCACCGATGGATCATATTTTTCCTGACTCTCCTCGGTGGAGCCTTGATCGTAATCCACATTGACGCTGGCGCGAATCGCATTGGCGCCGACTACGGGTTCCAATGTGCTGATGAGGCGCTGAGTCAGCCGTCCTTCTTCCGCTTCGTCGTTGCCCTGTTCGTCATGACCTGAGCCGAGCGACAAGTCAGTGTCGGCATCGATGATGGAAACGTCTTCCGGCTTGAGTTGATCCACTGCTCCGGCAACCAGCCGTGAGATCGCGACCGCTGAATCTTTTGAAAGGCCGCCGCGACGGAGCTTCAGAATCACAGAAGCTTTGGCGAGATGCTGGCGGTCAAGGAAAACCGAATCGGTGGGCATGACGAGATGAACTCGCGCGTGCTCAACATAAGCAAGTGTCTGGATTGTTCGCTCCAGCTCGCCCTCCATTGCACGCTGATAGGCAACTTTTTCGTCGAACTCCGTCTGGCCCCAGGTCATCTTGTCGAAGAGCTCGAATCCCATGCGTCCGCTGTGAGGCTGTCCCTGCTCCGCAGTCTGCATGCGCGCCGCATCCAGCTTGTCCGCAGGAACGCTGACCGTTTTGCCGTCAGGGCTGATCTGGTGAGGGATATTCTGTGCCGCCAGTTGTGTTGCCAACGCTTGCGCGTCCGCGGGCTCCAGATCCTTAAACAGCGGCTTGTAGTCGGGCGTGCTGAGTAGCCGCACAAACAGGGTAAGGAGCAGCACTGTGGCTCCAGCCCCGCCCAGAAGGAATGCCTTCTGCGTTCCGGTGCGACTTGCCCAAAAATTTTTCGCCTGATCGGCTACGTTTGTCATGCCTGCCATTGGGATTCAATCCTAGAACTGCATTTTCTCGATATCCTGATACGCGCTGACAATCTTGTTGCGGACTTGCATCATCAGCTGGAAGGAAACATCCGCTTTTTCGACTGCGATCATCACGTTGTTGAGATCGCCTCCTCCACCTTGCAAAAGGTTGCTGACCTGGGATGCTGCATCATTGTGCAATTGATCTACGCTGTGGACTGCGCTCGACAGCACAGAGGAAAAACTTTCCCCTCCGGACTTCTCCGCGCTGTCCAGTGGTGGAAGGTTCAGTACCTGAGCGTTGGGAATTGCACCGATTGTTAAGTTGCTCATCGTCGCGCTCCTTGCTTACGAGGATTTCAGAATATCGATTGACTGCTGGATCATCTGTTTCGCCGCGCTCACGGCAGATGCATTCATCTGATAAGAGCGAACGGCGCCCATGAGGTCGACCATTTCCGTGACCGGGTTGATGGCCGGATAGGCCACGAAACCGTTTTTGTCAGCATCCGGATTACCGGGCTCATAGCGCATGATGGGCGCCGTGGTGTCGTTCACAACCTGGCTGACTTGCACCGACCCTCCCGCAGCCTGGCCGAAGCGGCCAACCCGATTGAGCACGGTGCGAAAGGGAGAAGAATTAGTTGCGCTGAAGACCACTTCCTTGCGCACATAGGGACCGCCCTGGTCGGTGCGCGTCGTCTCCGCGTTGGCGAGGTTCGCCGATGTAACTTCCGCGCGCTGCCTCTCGGCGGAGAGGGCGGAGGCGCTGATACTCAACATGTCAAACATGCCCATGGTTAGTTCCCATCCTTAATGGCAGACAGCAAGCGATGAAATTCTTCCTTAATCAGCTGCACGCCCATCTGGTACTGGAGTTGCGTTTGCGAAAGCACAAGACTTTCGCGATCGATGTTGACGTTGTTGCCGTCGGGACGCTCCGGAAGCCCTTCCACGTCGTTTGTGGCAGGCCCGAGCTGTGCGTCGTCGCCTTTGAGCATCACCTGCTGCATCGCGGATTGAAAGTTGATGTCCTTGACGTGATAGCCGGGTGTGTCCACATTGGCAATGTTCGACGCGACTATCTGCTGCCGGTCGGCGGTGACCTTGAGATAGCCCTGAAGAACTTGCATTAAAGGAGTGGTCGCCATGTTATGCATACCTCCTGGGGGGTAGACCGTATTCACGAATCTTGTTGCGCAGGGTCCGGAGACTGATGCCGAGCATTTCCGCAGCGACAGTCCGGTTTCCGTCAGTGAGAGCCAGAGTTTTTTCCAGGTGAAGTTTTTCTACCTGGCGGATTGGGGTCCCCGCCGGCGCGGTTGAGGGAGCTGGAATTTGCGGGGCCGGGACGTACGAAAGGGTTTGAGAAGTGCGCGCGATGCCGGCGCTGCCCTGGAATTCCATTTCGAAGCACTGGGCATCGATATCGTGCGTATCGGTGAGAGTGAGGACGCGCCGCATGAAATTCGCCAGTTCGCGGACGTTTCCGGGCCAGGAGTGAGACTGGAGACGCTCGAGAAAATCCGGATGAAGGCGAGGAAGAAACGACCGGTGTTGCGCCGAATATTTTTCGGCAAAGTGGCGGGCGAGGACGGGAATGTCTTCGCGCCTTTCGCGCAACGGCGGGAGCGAAAGGGGGATTACATTGAGCCGGTAGTAGAGATCGGCGCGGAACTGGCCACGCTCGACCATGGCGGCGAGGGAGACGTTGGTGGTGGCGATGACACGAATGTCGACATGCACCGGAGAGCTTTCGCCCAGGCGATCGAACTCGCGCTCCTGCAAAACGCGGAGGAGCTTGGGTTGAAGATTGAGAGGCATCTCGCCGATTTCATCCAGCAGAATCGTGCCGCCGTTCGCCAGTTCGAATTTGCCAGAGCGGTGGGCGACAGCACCGGTGAATGCGCCTTTTCCGTGACCGAAGAGTTCGCTCTCCAACAGCGATTCAGGAACCGCTGCGCAGTTGACGGCGACGAAGGGCTTGGTGCTGCGGTTGCTGGAGTCGTGGATGAAGCGGGCGAGGAGCTCTTTGCCAGTGCCGCTCTCGGCTTCAATTAAGACATCCGCACCCGTGCTGGCTGCGGCGCGTGCACGGTGCAGGGTGCGGAGTAGTGAAGGCGCGTGACCGACGATATGGCCGGTTGCAGCAAGGTCCTCTGCAGGCAACTGCCTGGTGCGGCTCATGACCTGGGCCGCAGTGGCTTGCAGGCGATCGAACGGAATCGGCTTGGTGAGGTAGTCAAGCGCGCCGTCGCGCATCGCATTGACTGCGTCGGGAACGGAGCCGTAGGCAGTGAGCAGGATGACGGCGGTTTCAGGAGAAGCTTTTCTTGCGGCCCGCATGACTTCCATGCCGGTGCCGTCGGGCATACGCATGTCGGTTACGACGAGATCGAACTCCTGGCCTTCGACGCCACGGATCGCCTCGCGCACGGAGGAGGCAGTTTCTACACGCCAGCCGTGGCGCAGAAAATTCGCACGTAAGGCGGTGCGAATTCCCGGCTCGTCGTCGACCACCATTACCGACAGCACTTCATCACTCGTCATAGGGATGGAAACTCCAACTGGAACGTACTTCCTTCGTTAATGCGGCTGGTGACGCGAATCTCTCCGCCGTGCTGGGCCATGAGGCGTTTGGATACTGCGAGGCCGAGGCCGGGGGTTTCGCCGTTGGCGCTGAATCCGGCTTCGAAGATGTGGGTGATGACGCTTTCGGGGATGCCGCAGCCGGTGTCTTCAATTTCGACCACGGCATGGTTGGCTCCGTCGCGCGTGCCCCGGCGGGTCGAAACATCCACGCGGCCACCGGCGTCGGTGTGGCGGATTGCGTTGACGACGATGTTCAAAACGATTTGATGGATCGCGTCTTCATTGCCCTGGATCGAAGGGGTGTCGGCCGCAGCGAAGAACGAGAGATGTAAGCCGGCCTGTTCGGCGATGGGCTGTACGAACACCAGGCCGCTTTGGACGCAGGCGGCTAGATCGACTGGAGCAAGGCGGGATTTGCTTTCGTCGTTCAGGCTGAGCACGTTGTTGACGGTGCCCGATAGCCTGCGGATGCCGGCGCGCAGATGAGAAATCCATTGCGACGATGCGCCCAGGTCCTGTTCGATTAACTCGGCAAATAATTCCATGCTGGCTAATGGATTTCTAATTTCATGAGCCAGCATCGTTGAGATTTCGGCGAGGACGGTTGCACGGCGTGCAGTTTCCCGCTCCTGCTCCGCCTCCTTGCTCGCGGTGATGTCACGGAGGATCCAGATGCTTTGCAGGTGGTTGGACGTATCGGCCGAGCCTTGGGCAGACATGAGGGAGAGAAGCTTCCGATTGCCGATCGCCAGCCAGCGCTTGTCCGAACCCGATTGGACACAAACTTCGCGGTCGAGGCGATCATCCGGCCCTTTGGCAAGCGCTTCGAAATCCACGCCGCTTACGCGAGAAAGGTCGTGCAGGCTATGAATCTTCGCTTTTCCTAGGTCCAGCAGCCGGCGTCCCTCGGGATTGATCATGACGATGCGCTCGGCATTGTTCAGAACGAGCACGCCGCAGGGCATCGAATCGAGCATCTGCTGGAGTGCGGCCCGCATACGATCGTTCTCGGCCAGGCTGCTGGTGAGAGCGGCATTGCGTTTGGACAGTTCCAGGCTGAGATGCGCCACTTCCTGCTGGAGTTCGCGATAGGAAGCCTCGAGAACAGAAGAGGCAGAGATGAATTCGGAGAATGCGTCCGCAAGCAGCTGTGGATTGGGGATGGAATCCACACCCAGCTGGTTTATTGGAACGGCATGAGAACTCGGCAGCATTTGCCTATCTGACATGCACGAGGAGTGCCAAACTGGGAATGGATGCCCAAAATGGGCGAGCGCTCTACAAAACGATGTGTTCGGGCTTGATTTCGTCTTCCGATCCAACGAGGATTGTTGCCCTTTCGATTGCATTGCGCAGCTCACGGACGTTCCCAGGCCAGCCGTGCTGGGCCATCACCTGAAACGCTTCGCGCGAGATGGAGACCCCGGGATGGAATCTTCCGGCAAAGGAGATGGCCAGATCCTCCAGGTCACTCATGCGATCCCTTAAGGGCGGCAGCTGAATGGGAAAAACGGCCAAACGGTAATAGAGGTCTTCGCGGAACTGTTGCTGAGCGACGCGCTTCTTGAGGTTGGCATTGGTGGCCGCAATGACGCGGACATCGACTTTGAGGTTTTCGTTCCCGCCGAGGCGCTGCACCTCACCCTGTTCGAGGAAGCGGAGGATTTTGCTTTGCAGCGAGAAGGGCATATCGCCGATTTCGTCGAGGAACAGCGTTCCCCCGTGGGCAGCATGAATACGTCCGATGCGCGATTGCACGGCGCCGGTGAAGGAGCCCTTGGTAAATCCGAAGAGTTCCGCTTCGAGCAGAGTTTCGGGGATCGCCGAACAGTTCACGACTACAAAGGGCTGATTTCTACGGCTGCTGATGAGATGGATTTCCTGAGCGATCAGGTCCTTGCCCGTTCCGCTCTCGCCAGTGACCAGGACGGTCGTATCGCGTGCAGCCACCATCCGCGTCAGCGCGTAGGTACGCAACATCGGCTCCGACATCCCGATCATGCTGCGCAGCTTGCCCCTGTGCTCGGGGTGGATCCTTGTGCCTTCGTTGCCCGGCACGGGAAGGGGGTCGGTCCGAAGCGGGCTAGTCCGAAGTGAACCAGTCTGATTGACGACGTCCGCGAGTTTTTTGGATACCGGTGTCGGCGATGCGCTCCCGACCAGAAGCTGGCCGGTGTGGGCGTTCAGCATCATGATCTGGGTATTTGGGAAGCGGTCCCTGACAATGCCATGAAATTCGCCCGGTTCGAGGTCCGGCAGCGAGGGGTCGAGAAGGAGCACTCCATCTTCCGACGCGTGCTTGTGGAGGAGCTTCAGCGCTTCCGCTCCGCTGCCGGCCTGGAGGACGTTCCAGCGTGGAAGGCCAAGCTTTCCCTGAAGCTCCTCGCGGAGCCTGGGGTTGGGACTCACGACAAATACGTCAATGGGAACCCGATCTTCGAAACGCCCGATTTGTGTAGCCGTGGCAGCCATGGAGCTTTCAATCGCCTCCGAGAAATGAAAAAATCATGAGACTCTGAGCCCTTTGAGAGGACTACTCGTTCATTTGTTGAAGCAAGGAACCATGCAACGCGACTTCGGTTCCTACGCCTTCCGTTCCTTGCAAGGGCAACTTGATCGATAGGTGCAACGGGTCTTCGACGCATGCGTAGACACCCGCCTGGCACCGGACATTTGCCTGAACGAGCGCCAGGTTGAAGCGCTCGGTAGAACCAAGGCCTTTGCTGTGCCGTTTTCGGTTCTGGACTACCAGGTCGGCAAAGCCATCGTCGATGAGAATTTCCAACTGAATTGAATCGCCTGGAGAAGAGAGCGACACTGCCGTCTTAAGCGCGGCCCGCAGCGCCTTCTCTGTCCTGAAAGAATCCCCGATTACGGAGATTCGCTCATTTGGCTTTACGGCAGAAATCTGTACGCCGGATGGGCGCAGGACCGGACGATCCAGATCCTCGAGAACAAGGTCGACGATTTCCCATAGATCCAGGGACACGCATTCCCCATCGAACTGCGTGGCATCCAACAGGTCTTGAAGGCCGGACATCAGGTCGCACAAGCGTTCTACCTCTTCGGTGGACATACGCACGTATCGTTCTTGCTGGGGTGCGATTCCTTTGCCAAGCGTCAGGGCTCCCAGCGCTCCTCGAACAATCGTGAGCGGCTGGGCCATCGCGTGCAGGCCCTCGGCCAACTGGGAATAGAACGCAGAGGAAGCATCCTCCGTCGTGCGCATCTCCTGAAGCATCTTCTTAGACAAAGCGAAGCTCATAACCGAAGCCACGGACGGTGTGAGTCAGCCGCGGCTCTCCCGGAAGGTCTATCTTGTCTCGCACATATTTCATGTATACGTCTACGATATTGGTCGAGGAATCGGACGATGCCATATTCCAGACTTCTTCAAGCAAGGTGGCTCGCGAAACGGGTTGCCCCGCATTGCGCATCATGACATCGAGAATCGCGAATTCCCTGGGTGTGAGATCGATGCGCCGGCCGTTCCGTTCGACGCGGCGTTGATCCCGGTACATCGTCAGATCGCCTACGGTGGAGCAATTGGGGACGAGGCCAGAATTCCTGCGCAGAAGCGCCTGGACCCGGGCAAGGAGTTCTATGAGAGAAAACGGTTTGGTGAGGCAATCGTCCGCACCGGTTTCGAGAGCCTTCACCTTATCTTCGACTCGGCTTCTCGCCGTCAGCACAAGGATCGGCAGCCGGGGTTGGGTCGGGCGCAGGCGCTGAATGAGGGAGATTCCGTCGAGCTTGGGCAAGTTGAGATCGAGCATCAGCAGGTCATATCGGCGCTTCGCTTCCAGCATACGAAGCGCTTCCTCGCCGTCGTGGACCTGCTCCCCGATCAGTCCTTGTGCCTGCAATTCTCCGCAAAGAAACCCGGAAAGCGAGACGTCATCCTCGACAATGAGGATGCGGCGCGCGGCTGCCCGGTTGAGCACCGCGGCACTCACGCCGGCCTGATCCTGGGTCGATGGAGTGCCGTGCTGTTCTTCCGTGGCTAGGGACAATGGAGATTCGGTGATGCCGCTCATTCCGGTGCCTGGTGTTACAAAGACAGAACTTGTTTGACAAAACCTGGACCCGCCCGCACTAAAGGACCCTGGGGCCTGAAACGGTTTACAAAACTCAAAGTTGAAAAAGTAGTATAGGACTAAAGGAAAAACGGTCGAGTAATTAATTTCTAATTTTTGGTTACCTTAGAGGTACATAACCGCCACGTTCTCAGAGAGGTACATCTTTCGTTCGATTGACTTACCACTCAAGTAACGTTTCATACGGCGCAGGGAACGCGCGCCATTTGATTCGGCAGATAATTGGAGAGATATTGATAAATACGGCCATCGAGACCGGATTTTTCCCTACTAAGTGCCGATAAGATAATGAACTCGACACCGACCAAGGGTGGGGCTCGATCCCCTGGGGAAATGGACTTTATGCGGAAATTCGATTATCGCGCTCCTCGGTTTTTGGTCGATCTTCCAATCCGGCTAACCTTCGGGAGCTCGATGCAGGACGGACGCTGTACGGAAATCAGCACAGAAGGGATGAAGCTGGAACTTCGTGAGCCGCTTTGCCCCGACTGTTGCGGGACGGTACGCTTGAGTTACAAGGACTTTAGGATCGAGGTCCCGGTGCGGGTCGCGCATTCCGGATCGTCTTATGATGGAGTCAAGTTCGTCTACGAGTCTGATGAACAACGGGATGAATTGATTCGGCTCGTCACACTCTTAACCAGTCCCAAGCAGAACTCTGGTCCGGTCCTGCTGCGTTAGTGATTAATTCAATCAATCCGATCAACCGAGTCTCCGAAAGCCCCGCTCAGAACGTCTTCACACAGATTAGTATTGGCGACGTTCTGCGCCGCGCGGCAGGATAACTGGCGCTGTGACGCCGCGAGTGGTGCAATCCATTACGTCACTCGGTTTTGACCGCGTGATTCGTACATCGAAATTCGTGCTCTCCCACCCTTTCGCCAGAAAGAAAGCGAAAGGATGGGGCACGGAAGATGGTACATAGACATGCGGCCGAAGAACTCGCAGACTGATCCTTATGCCGGCGAAGTCTATCAAGATGGATTATTACCCACTTATTTGGTGGATCCCCCGGACTTAGCGACAGTCGCGGCCGGGGCGGGTACGACCTTCTCGCTCGCTTGGACGACAACAAGGTCGACGCGCCGGTTCATTTTGCGGCCTTCAGGGGTCGAATTGTCGGCCATGGGGCGGTATTGGCCATAGCCCGACGCGGATATTCTGGTTGGATCGAATCCAGCATCGTTCACGAGCAATAGGAGCACATTCATTGCGCGCGCGGTGGATAGCTCCCAATTCGAATTGAACTGGTCGTTATGGATCGGCTGGTTATCGGAGTGCCCTTCTACGCGAATCTCCAATCCAGGCCTCTCCAGCACCTTTGCAATCCGCTCCAGCTTAGCGGCGGCGCCGGGGAGCAATGCAGCTTGTCCACTGTTGAAGAAACCCAGCTCCTTGAGGCTGATGACGAACCCTTCCGGTGTCACGCGCAGAACTACTTCGTGATTCGCCAACTCCTTGCCGATTGCGGCTTCAAGTTGCCGCCTCAACTCCTGCATGTCGGCGGCCGATCCGATGGCCGCTTTCTTGACACTGCTCTCGTCGTTCTCGAGCCGTACCGGGCTGTCGGCAGCTTCCCAGACAGGCATGGAATAGGCGCCCCGATCTCCGTTCTCATCTGCTTTGAAAGCCCCCAAGGTCTGGAAACCATTATGAATAGCGCGTGAGAGCTTTTTGATCGACTGATTGTCGCGATAAGTAGTGGCAAAGAGCACGACGAAGAACGCGAAGAGCAAAGTAACAAAATCGGAATAGGACACCAGCCAACGGTCGTGGTTGACGGTCTCTTCAATGTGCTTTTTTCGCCTCATCGAGACGCCACTTTAGCCAATCCGGGCTTGGGGGTTGAATTCAGATAGCGGCGGAGCTGCATTTCAAGGGCACGCGGATTGACTCCCTCGATGATGGACAGAACAGCTTCCAGCGTCATCTCCTGGATGACCTGGCGCTCGCGAATACGGATCTTCAACTTGCCGGCGAAGGGCAGGAAGAGCAGGTTGGCCGAGCCAACGCCATATATAGTTGCGACGAATGCAACCGCAATCCCCTTGCCCACCTCGTTAATGTCCTGGAGATGCTGCATCACCTGGATAAGTCCTAGAACGGCGCCGATGATGCCGATGGTTGGAGCAAACCCGGCCGCGGATTCGAAGACCTTGGGAATACGCTCATCCTTCTCGCCCCTATAGTCGAGCTGGAGCTCCATCATCCTGCGGAGGTCGGTTGCGTTCACCCCGTCGATCGCGAGCATCAGGCTTTCTTTCAGGAACGGATCGTGAATCTTGTTCAACTCCGAATCCAGGGAGAGGATGCCTTCTTTGCGGGCCTTCAATGCGTAGCGGAGAAGGTTTTGCACGAGTGCGTCGGATTCTGGCTCTTTGTTGAGGAACACTTCTTTCAGCTGTTTAAGTGCCTGAAGAACGATGGGAAGAGGATACTGCACCATGACGGCGCCGATGGTGCCACCAAGGACGATCAAGGCAGCGGTTGGCTGGATCACCTGAGCGAGCCGGCCCCCGTCGAGAACCAATCCGGCTCCAATGCCGACCAGTGCAATGACTATGCCGCCGAAAGTGCTCTTGTCCACAACGCTCCCCAAAATTTCCATCGAGGGTCGCGATGGAAATCCAATGGCCAATCATCCCCTGGCAAACAAGCAGAAAGGACCGCGTACAGCTCCGGAGTTTGTTGCACCCCACACCGCGGTCGTCCGGATAGCCTTCTATCGGCAAGTCGGCTGGAATGTTCAAGAAGTCTTATCCCCCAAACGGGGTATTCGGAAGAGTGAAAGTGGGAGCCTGGGGCATGGAATTTCCGATTCGATTGGCCGATGAGGGGACATGCATTTCCGCTGCCCGCCAGGTTCGCCTTCCCGTGCACACAGCCCGGAGATCGAAGGCGTTGTCCCAGAGCTCGAGAAATCCGAAGCTGTTGGCTCGCCGGAAGTCTCGTCGCAGCGGCCGTTTGTGGAGCGCAGGCGGAGCCGCCGCATTGAGCACTCCTGGCCAGAGGCCCTGGACGCATTGCACCAGGTTTTGCTCGGTTTTGAAAACGCAAACAAACGACTCATCGATTTGGAAACAAAGTATCGAACGATCTTCGAAGACGCGCCGGTGGGAATCTTTCAGGTTGATCGTCAAGGGCGGCCCTTGAGCCTGAACAGCGCAATGTCACGCATCTTTGGCTACGAAACGTCGCAAGAGTTTCTGGCCGCAGCTTCAAAAGAACAGGTTCTCAGCTTATTTGACCCGAGCAAATGGAATGCGCGTGAGGGTTCCATCGGAGAGGCCGACCTGCGGCGTTTTGACCAGCAGGTGTTGAGTCGAGACGGCGAAACAAAGTGGGTTCGCTTCCATGTGCGAGCCATCCGGGAGAGGGGCCACATCGTTCGTTACGAAGGCACAGCGGAAGATGTATCCGATCGAAAGCGGGTAGAAGCCCGTCATGAACGCCTGGCGTATTACGACTTGCTTACGGATCTGCCCAATCGAACCCTCTTCCATGAGCGATTTTCCAAGTTGCTTGCGGGGGCCAAGCGGAAACATGGCCGAGTTGCTCTGCTCCTGCTTGCGGTCGACAGGTTCAAGATCATCAATGATTCCCTGGGAGAGAGTTTTGGCGATCGGCTTCTGCAGGAGATTGCGGAACGGATTATCGAAATAGCCGGCGAAAACAGCATTGTCGCGCGCGTGGGTGGCGCGGAGTTTGCCATCGTCCTCAAGAACGGCGAGGAACTCAGCGGGTTGGCGACGATGGCGGAAAACATCGTGGCCAGACTTAGCGCCGAGTACTCATTTTTCGGTCATTCTCTGAATGTGTTTTGCAATGTTGGTATCAGCGTTTTCCCTGAAAACGGAAAGGACTGCGACTCGCTGATGAAGGCGGCGGATATCGCAATGTCGTGCGCGCGGGAAGATGGCGTGAACAGCTTCCGCATCTTCACCGACGGGATGAACGACAGAATCCGTGAGAGCCTGCGCATCGAGCACGGGTTGCGTCAGGCGCTCGCGAAAAACGAGCTCTTCCTCGTCTACCAACCGCAGGTAGACTTGCGCACCGGCGTCGTCACTGGACTTGAAGCCCTCATCCGCTGGAATCATCCCGAGTCAGGATTATTGCTTCCAGGCAAGTTTATTGAAGTGGCGGAATACAGCGGTCTGATCGTTCCGATCGGCGAGTGGGTGCTGCGAACGGCATGCGCCCAGGCGCGAAAGTGGCAGGACGAAGGCCTACCTCGGGTGCCCATCGCGGTGAATGTTTCCCCGATCCAGTTCCGCCAGCAGGGATTTCGCGATCTCGTCCACAATGTTCTCGAAGAGACGGGCCTGGAACCAAAGTACCTAGAGTTGGAGCTGACGGAAAGCCTGCTCCTGAGCAGTGCGGACTTCATGTTCTCCCTGATCCAGGAGCTCAAGGATATGGGAGTCATGCTGGCGATCGATGACTTTGGAACCGGCTTTTCGAGTCTGGGTTACTTGCGGCAGTTCAAAGTGAACCGGCTCAAAATAGCCCGATCGTTTATCCAGGATGTCTCGGTAGACACGGACGACGCCGCGATTACTACCGCCATCATCAACATGGCAAAAGCATTGAATCTATCCGTCCTTGCCGAAGGCGTTGAAAACGAAGCGCAATTGTCGTTCCTGCAAGCGCAGCAGTGTTACACCATTCAGGGCTTCTATTTCAGCAAGCCTGTTGCGGTGGATCAAATCGATCACCAACTGCGGATCGGGTTCCCGACATCGCCTTTTCAGCTACCCCCGAAACCGGCGGAATCTTTCCAGATTTAGAGAAACGAAGGCGGTATTCCGGTCCACGAAAGGGCCAGTGGCTGCGCCCATTTGCTGCCGTTTTCAGCCGGCTGCCGCTGGAAATTCGCCTGGCCTATGCCGATAGAACATCAGTATTTCAAAGCACAAGGCAGACTCCTCGTAGCACGACAACGAGGGCACCGAACAGGGTGCGATTCACTGAAGGACAGACCGCATGTTTTCGATCATTGGCATTATTGTTGTTTTCGGAGCCGTAATCGGCGGCTTTCTCATGGAGAAGGGGCCGATGCTTGTCCTGATGCAGCCCTCCGAGTTTCTGATTATTGGGGGAGCCGCCCTGGGCACACTTTTGTCGGCCAACCCGGTGCATGTAATCAAGAAGATTGTGAACGGCCTGCTGTCGGTGTTGAAAGGATCCAAGTATTCAAAACAGCGCTACATCGACTTGATGAAGACGATGTTCAATCTCTTTAACAAGGCACGCAAAGAGGGATTGGCAGGCATCGAGTCCGATATTGAAGAGCCGGCAAAGAGCCCGATTCTCTCCAAGAACCAAGACTTCGTGAAGAACCATCATGCTCGCGATTTCGTTTGCGACACGATGCGCATGGCAGTTACCGGTGGAGCGAGCGCCTTTGATCTGGACCAGATGATGGAACTGGATATGGAGGTCCACCACGCGGGAGAGACGCAGTCGGTAGCCGCCTTGTCCACCGTTGCCGATTCGTTGCCAGGATTGGGAATCGTAGCCGCCGTTCTTGGTGTTGTGATCACGATGAGCGCCCTTGGCGGGCCCCCTGAGGAACTCGGTCGCAAGGTCGCAGCAGCTCTTGTCGGCACATTTCTGGGTATCCTGCTGTGTTACGGCGTGGTTGGACCATTGGGCTCCAACCTGGCAAAGCTAGTTGAGGATGAGCACGCCTTTTATCACGTACTGCGGGTCGTCATGCTGGCTTTCATCAAAGGAATGTCCCCGATGCTAGCAATCGAAATGGCGCGGCGCGCGATTCCTGCGCACGTCCGTCCGAGTTTCCAGGAAGTGGAAAAAGCTTGCCGCCATAAGGATGAGGCCAGCGCACCAGCAGCAGCGGCGTAACGGATTCGGGAAGGAATACGGAAGTGGCTGAAGCAGGCGAATCAATCATCATCATCAAGAAGAAGGCCAGCCACGGCGGGCATCATGGTGGCGCGTGGAAAGTGGCCTACGCCGACTTTGTCACGGCGATGATGGCGCTCTTCATCGTTCTGTGGCTCATGAATGCCAGCAAACAGGTCCAGGAGGCTGTTGGCGGGTACTTCAAGGATCCAAGAGGCACCGCCAAGGTTGTCGGGACAAACAGAAATGGCGGCGGCTTTGTCTCCTTGAAAAAGGAAGACATGTCGAAGTTGAAGGAACAACTGCTTCAGTCGATCCACCACATCGACCCGACTGAAAAGCTCAAGAACCAGATCGAAATCACGATTACGCAGGAAGGTTTGCGCATCGAGTTGATGGAGTCAGCGAAGGGCACGTTTTTTGAGTTGGGAAGCGCCAAGCCGACCCCCGCCCTGGTGGAGTTGCTTACGTTACTAGCGCATGACTTGGGTACGTTGCCCAACGATATCTCGATCGAAGGCCACACCGACTCAAAACCTTACTCGATGAGGCGCACTTACGATAATTGGGATCTTTCGTCGGACCGCGCGAATGAGGCGAGGCGACTGATGCAGGGAGCAGGCCTTCGCGCAGACCAAGTCAAGCAAGTGCGCGGATTCGCGGATCAGCGCTTACGTTTAGCGCAGAATCCGCAAGACCCGTCCAATCGCAGAATCTCACTGATCGTTCAGTATCAGATCATGGATGCGTCGGAAGTTGACCCGAAGGTTTCAGTGGCGAACACCAAAGTGACGCGCGGCCAGGAATAGACCCGCGTACATGAAATCCAACGACGTTCGATAAGACACTTCCGCTGTCGGCGGATGTTGCCGATCTTTACTCCGCACATCAGCTGAAATACTCCACCATTGCGGCATTCCGAAATGAGTGCCTATTCGCCATGCGCCGAGCGGCTGTTCGACGCAAGGTCGACGTCAACTTCCTTGGCGACTTTCAGGAAGAAAATGCACGCCTGTGGGAGCGATGGTCCCCGATAACTGTTCGGCGCGAATGGTATGTGCAGTCGTCCCTAGAGCAAAACCAGGGTAACTGAGTCCTCTTGAAATCCTGCGAGGTCGTCGCGCTTTTGGGGTCGCGTCGACTTGAGTGCTGCGGCTCCGGGATACATCGACCCCGGTTTTGCTGTAGACGATGTGCGACTCGTCACATCATGCAATGCGATTCAGGTAGCACCATTCCCGAATAAGAGGTTTCTTTTCGATCGGAGATCGGCTTGTCAAAGCAGCATACCGACGGCCACGCAGTGCCACGAGAAGCGCAGGAGATGGGCGATGCGCAATTCGCGATGCGCCTCTCGCTTCTATTTGGCGTGGTCATGCTTCTGGGCAAGACAGCTGCTTTCTTCATGACCCATTCCGTTGCTATCTTCTCCGATGCGGCGGAGTCGGTGATTCATGTAATCGCGGTTGGCTTCGCCAGTTATAGTCTCTGGCTTAGTGCCCGGCCGGCTTCGCGGCATTTCCTGTACGGATACGAGCGAATTACGTTCTTCTCCGCGGGGTTTGAAGGGGCGCTGATCGTTGTGGCTGCGATCGCGATTCTTATCCAGTCGATTCACGCCTGGGCCACGGGGCTACAGTTGCAACGCCTGGGTGTTGGAGTGCTTCTCATCCTCATGGCCGGCATTCTCAATGCGGGCCTGGGTTACTATCTCCTGCGCGTCGGACGGCGCGCCAATTCGATCATTCTCGAAGCTGACGGCAAACATGTGCTGACCGATAGTTTGACCAGTTTCGGAGTTGTGGCAGGACTCGGGCTCGTGCTGCTGACCCATTGGAAACCGTTCGATCCGCTGGTGGCCATTGCTGTTGCGGTCAACATCCTGTGGTCGGGAGGACGACTAGTCTGGCGCTCGGCGGTAGGGCTGCTCGACTATTCCGATCCGGAGGCTGGTCGCCGGATTCGCGCCCTGCTGGATACGATCTGCGCAGAGCTGAATATTCAGTATCATGGTGTGCGTTTCAGAACTACTGGTTATCGCCAGATCATCGAGGTGCATCTTCTCTTTCCGCGCATGACTGCGGTTTGTGAGGCACACAACCTTGCCACGATTCTGGAAGAGCGTTTGCCGAATGAACTGGGAATGCCCGCTGAAGTGGTGACTCACCTGGAGGCCCTGGAAGACCACGGCGAGGTGCACCACCGCGAACATTACACAGGGAAGCCGGAGTAAGACGCTTCGACACTAATTCCGCGCATCAATCGCTTTGGGTCTGCCATCCATCCGGGCTGTCAAGATGACCATCTTTGTTGCCCCCCAATCATTGTCATTCATCGATGGCAGAGCCTTCGGAGTGTATCGACCGCGGAGATGGCCCCGGTTGGCTGCTCCTCGTGCTTGAAATAGGCGAAGGTCTCGCCCTCGGCAGACCGCCCGCGCAAGGTTTTCTCAATTGTGTCGAGCTGCGCTGCCGAGTATCCACTCTTACGGAACCGGTAACACGTGAAGGGAGCAGTCACAACGTCCGGCGTCTCCAGATCTTCGCTCTCGGCGACGCAGAGCGCGACACGATGATGCCGCAGCACGGCATAAGTTTCGTCGCAAAACCATGAGATGTGCCGAAATTCGAACGCCATCCGCAGTCCGCACGTGTTCGCGTCCGCGAGGTAAGAGTCGAGGCGAGGCACGTCTGCCTTGAAATTGGGTGGAAGCTGGAAGAGCACCACCCCCATCCGTCCGGCGGCCAGGACCGGAGCGAGTGCCCGCGACAAGGCGGCGACCGCGTCTGAACATTCTTTGAGTCGAAGGATGTGCGTGAGCCGCTGCGGCGCTTTAAATGAGAAGCGAAAGCCAGCGCCGGTTGCGGCCAGCCAGCCCGTAAGCATGCTCCCGGTCGGCAACTGGCGGAAGGTGTAGTTCACTTCGACCGAGTTCAGTTGAGTTGCATAGTATTCCAGGAACTTTTTTTGAGGAAGCGCTTGAGGATAGAATCCCGGCTTCCAGCTCGCATACGCCCAACCGGAGGTACCAATGAAGGCTTGGCCCCGCAAGTCTCCCGCAGATTCTTGTTGATCTCGCGAGAGCCCGCGATTGTCAGACTTTTCGTGAGAAGGTCGAGTGTTCGCAGCCACGAGCGTCACCACCGTTTCCATGTGGGGAAAAAGAAAGAGCCGCACAAGCGGCTCGGCTTCATCGGGCGGCCGAGGGGTCTAACTACACCCCCTCAGCAGTCCAAAACTCACGGAAAACAGGCTACCACAAATATTACAAATGGCGTGAATTCCTTCGGACACCGCACTGCGATGGATGTCATCTGCCTCCGTGCGAGTTTCGGTATCTGCCGGATTTACACAGAATTTAGTAGGGTCTGGTGCGGTTCTATGCGGTCCTGGGAGGACCGTCTTGGGCAGCTTGGGCGAGTCCCCCCAGGCACACAGATCATATCCATAGTATGCGCGGCTGCCAGTGCGGGCTGGTCAGCACTGAGGACTTCGCACGGCGATGATCCAATACCGACTTATCTTTGACCAACTCGTTCAGGCACAATCTGTGAAGAGAACGTGAATCGCATCGGGCGGAGAACCGCCTGGGGGGGACTACGAATTTCGGAGAATTGCGGGTTTCTGAGCGTTGCTGTCGGGCAATTGATCGAGAAGGACGACATTGAGCAGTGACTTATGCACCTGGATGCGGCCGTTGTAACTTATGAAACCGAGCTTGCGGAACCGATTCATGAAAAAACTGACACGGGAACGAGTGGTACCGATCATGTCCGCTAATGTTTCTTGCGTGATGGGCGGGATGAAGGTTTCCGGTTCTCCGGGCTTGCCGAATTCCGCCATCAATAGAAGAATGCGCGCCAACCTCTTTTCGCTGGAGTTAAAGAGTTGATCGACAAGGTCCGCTTGGGTGCGCATGCTGCGGGCGAGCAGAAACTTGAGGAAAATATCAGCGAATATGGGCTCGTCATGCATCACGCGAATCATTTCGTTTCGGCTGATCTTGAGAGCCGTGCAGGTGCTCACGGCAGTGGCGGTAGCCATATGAACACCAAGGATCGCGGCGAGAGACTCTTCACCGACAAATTCGCCGGCGGACAGAAGTGTTATCGTGGCTTCTTTGCCGTTCTGCGAAACCACGGTTACCCTTGCGCGGCCTTTTTGCAGATAGAACACTGAGTCCGCGCTGTCACCCTGGTTGAAAAATGTTTGCTTTGGCATTAATTCCACAATTGCCCGGCCGAGGCCCGCGCTTGCAAGAAACTCGGTCGAATCGAATGGAGTGCTATTGCTACTTGTCAAAATGACACCTGGGTAAAGGCTATTGTCTGGGTCGACTGTTCATACCGGAAAAACAGCCGCGGCGATTTTGGAGTTATTTGAGAGTCCGGCTTGTTGATCAAAGACGACAGGTAAAGCGCTTGCGGGAAGAAGCCCGCGGCTTTTCGGAAGCTGGCGCCGGGGTCGGAGCTTCGAATCGAATTCCGGGAAGAGGCGCCACTTGGGCAGTCTGCCCAGGACTAATCGTAAATACGATCAATCTCTGTCCATCATCAGCTGGATTCGAGGCGGCTGTTTGTTCAATTTTGCTCAAATCCAGGTTCGTTCGGATGTGGAGTCGAACGGCCGCCGGTGCGGCAACTCAAAAGCAGTAGAGAGTTGCGGGCGCGCGGCCGGGTTTCCCCTCCAGCTATGATCAGAATTGCGTTCCAAATTCGGCTGCCTTAAGCACAGGGCAGCCCAGAAGAAGGAGTTCGCCTGATGGGCACCTCTCAATCCGATGCTCTTGTGGTCTATGGCGTGACCGGCGATCTAGCACACAAGATGATCTTCCCTGCGCTTTATGCGATGGTGAAACGCGGAACCCTCAATGTTCCCGTGATCGGTGTCGCATTTCCCAAGTGGAGTCTGGAGCGTCTGCAACGGCGCGTGACGGACAGCATCAAGCGATCGGGTGGAATCGACAACAAGCGGGCTTTCCAGCATCTTTTGTCCCTGCTCAACTATGTAAGTGGCGACTACAACGACAGCAATACATTTGCCGCGATCAAAGCGGCGCTCGGGAAAGCGCGTCGCCCGGCGCACTACCTCGCCATCCCGCCTTCGCTCTTCGAGACTGTCATTAAAGGGCTGGGTGCAGCGAAGCTAGCCGAGAATGCACGTGTCATTGTCGAGAAGCCGTTCGGGCGGGACCTGGCGTCGGCGCGTGCGCTCAACCGTGCGGCTCGCGCGGTCTTCCCTGAAGATTCGATCTTCCGCATCGATCACTTCCTGGGGAAGGAAGCGATCATGAACATCCTTTACTTTCGCTTTGCCAATTCGTTCCTTGAACCGATCTGGAATCGAAACTACGTATCCAGCGTTCAAATCACCCTGTCCGAAAGTTTTGGGGTGGGAACGCGTGGCGCGTTTTACGAATCCGCTGGCTGCCTGCGGGATGTCATCCAGAATCACCTCTTTCAGATTGTCGCGCTTCTTGCCATGGAGCCTCCCGCGGGCCGGCACTTCGGAGCGGTGCAAACCGAGAAGGCTACGGTCTTCAAGGCGATGCGACCATTGGAGCCAGCCGACATGGTGCGCGGTCAATATGCTGGTTATCGCCAAGAGAAAGACGTGGCGAGGAACTCCGACGTCGAGACGTATTGCGCGTTGCGGTTGCTCATCGACTCATGGCGTTGGGATGGAGTGCCGTGGTATCTCCGTTCGGGCAAGTATCTGCCGAGCACGGCGACTGAGATTCTTGTAGAGCTGAAGGCGCCCCCGCAGAAGCTTTTCGCCGATGCAGCGGCAGACAAGGACCACGCAAATTACCTGCGTTTTCGACTCTCTCCCAACGCGGCGATCGCGCTTGCAGCCCGCGTCAAGCTCGCGGGGCAGGAATTTATCGGACAGCAACGAGAGCTTTATCTGCTGGAAGAACAGGCAGGGGAAGAAACGCCTTACGAACGGCTCCTAGGAGACGCGATGCAAGGGGACGGGAGTCTCTTTACTCGCGAAGACGCGGTTGAAGCCGCATGGGCAGTGGTTGATCGGGTTCTCAAGCACCATCCCCGGGTTCGCCCTTACAAACTGGGCACCTGGGGGCCGAAGCAGGCTGACGCACTAATCGCCGCAAACGGCAAATGGCACAATCCCAGCGAGACTGGCTGATCCGGATAGGTGGGGTTCCAGACGATCGGTCGAATTACAGCGCGGGATTCTTTGTGTGATGCGGCAATTTACTCTTCGCGCAGCAGGACCAGAGGATCGACTCCAAGGGCCCGTTGCGCCGGAATCCAGGTAGCCACGAGGCCTAGCAGTAGCATTGCCAGAACCACACCTCCCAACACCAGCGGATCGCGCGGTGTGGCCTGATATACGATGAAAGCCAATACCTTCGCCGCCAGCAGACCCAGAATCAAACCAGCCGAGGAACCGAAAGCCAGCAGCTTCAATGGCCGCCCCAACGCCGCCTGCAGCACTTCCCTGCGCTGCGCGCCAAGAGCCACGCGAATGCCGAGTTCCCTGAGCCGCTTGCTGACCGAGTAGGCCGCCATGCCGAAGATGCCCGTAAGCGACAACATCGCGCCCATCGCGCCGAGCACGCCAAGCGCCACCGTGGCCACATGCGAAGGAAACAAGGCGATATCCAATCCCTGGGTCCATGTCAGGATGGTGAGGGGCAGACTGGGATCGAGGTCTCGCAGGCTGTTCCGGATTTCCCCTGTCAACTGCAGCGGGTCCCGCTCCGAACGCGCCACCAGACACATTTGGTTCGAATTCGATTGCAGGAACGGGAGAAAGATCGCAGGCCGCGGATCTTCGGTCAGTTGATAATATTTCCCGTCCTCGACTACGCCCGCCACCTGCACGCGCGTTCCGTCCTCGAGCTTGAAATGTCTGCCGGCAGCGTTGGTGACCGAGCCGAAGATCTTGCGCGCAAGAAACGCATTCACGACAGCCACGCGAGTCGAGCTCTTATCATCCTGCCACGAGAAATTCCGGCCGGTCAGTACGGATGTCTCCGCCGCATGGAAGTATTCGGGAGATATCTTGAATACCTGGACGTTGGCGGCTGCATTCGCTGTTCGCAGGTCCGTCGTCGTGTCTGTGAAGACGTCCTCGGTCGCCTCTCCTCCGCCTAAGGGAAGTTGACTAACGAGTCCCACGGACCGTATGCCGGGTAGCTTCTCGACAGCTTCGATCATGCGCCTTTGCATGGCCGGCATGTTGTCGTCGCTGTATCCGGCCATGCGCAGAGACGTACTGGCCAGCATTACGTTCCGAGGATTGAACCCGAAGTTGCTGTGCATGGAACGCACCAGCCCTCGCACGGCCACCAGCGACGAAGTCACCAGCACCGCACAAATCGCGATCTGGGCGACGAGCAACACGTCGCGGAGTGTAATTCTCCGCCCGCCATTGCCCGCAAGAATGCCCGTCACTCCCGCCTTCACCACCTCGTATGGGTTGGTGCGAAGGATCTGCGTTACGGGCACGGCTCCAAAGAGGAATCCACTGACCAGGGCCAATAGCAAGGCAGCCAGATAGACATATGCGTCGGCGTAGACGGGAATATGCATGGGATATTGGGGAATCGGATACCAGGCGCTCAACTGGCGTAACACCGCGACGCTGCCAAAGAGTCCCAACGCGCCGCCCATGAGCGATATCAGCAAAGCTTCCGTAAAGACTCCGCGCAGGATGCGCTTGCGCGTCGCTCCCAATGCCAGGCGCAGAGCCACTTCGCGAGAGCGGTCGGCGGCACGCGCGGCGAACAAGCTCCCGAGGTTGGCGCACGCGGCCAGCAGAATCAAGCCGGCCAGCAGCATCACTCCCGTGATGAATCCCTTCACCGGGCTTCCAAGCATATCGCCGACGAGACTTGGTCGCGCCAGGGAATAAGTCATGTACCCATCTGTTTTGGGGTAGGTCTTTTCGAGGTACGAGCCAACAGAGTTCAGGTCCGCTATCGCCTGTCCCGGTGTCACGCCCGCCCTCACATGCCCCAGCACCATGAAAAGGTCGCGTTCTCCGCGCATGTCCAGGACTTTCAGGCCCTGGATCTGTTCCTGCTGGACCATCGGCGCCCAGAAGTCTGGAAAGAAGAAGAGCAATGTTCCGCTGAACTGGGGCGGCGCTACGCCGAGGATCGTGTACGGGTGCTTGTTCACCAGAACAACGCGCCCCACAACCGTGCGGTCGTCCTGAAAATGGCTGTGCCAATAGTCGTAACTGATGACGAGATAGGGAGCGCTGTTCGGTCCGTGTTCATCGGCAACGTGGAAAAATCGGCCTAGAAAAGGCTGAATCCCCATCGCGTCGAAGTAATTCCCCGTCACTTCGTAGCCCCAGGACTCGGATGGATTTTTGCCTGTATCCAATCCAACCGGAACGAGGATGTACGCTGTCAGGCCATCGAAGGTGCGGTTGCGATCGCGCAGATCGAGATAGTCGGGATACGACGTCGACTGTTCCTTGTCGGTGCCGCGCTCGAGATTGTAGAGGCTTTGTGGATGCGGCACGTTGAGAGGCCGCAGGAAAAGCGCATTCAATACCCCGAACACCACCGAATTGGCACCGATGGCGAGCGCCAGCGTCAACACCGCAGCAATCGTGAATCCCGGAGAACGGCGCAGTTGACGCCAGGCAAGTCGCGCATCGGCCCAGATCGATTCCAGGGTCGGCCACTGCCACACTTCGCGGCTGCGTTCTTCCAGCAGCATCTGGTTGCCGAAAGCGACGCGCGCTTGTCGTTCGGCTTCCTTCGGGCTTATGCCTTCGCGCATCAGTTGTTCGGTGCGCTCCTGAATGTGCAGGCGGATTTCTTCAGAGAGGTCGTTGTAAATCTTGCGGCGGCCGAAGATCTGCGGAATCCAGTCCATTGGAAACCTCTTTCAGCTGATCCATCTAGCTTGTCACGGCTTGGCCCGGGTTCAGGAGCAGCGAGATGCCTTCAAACATGTGCTCGAAGCTCGAGTCATAGGCATGTTCGCTATAGGCATAGACTAAACAAGTATAAGAAGATTGTCAAGACGAGATGGGTTTGCGTGTTGGAGCTAGTCAGACGTTCAGACGAGACTGGTATAAGCCCAGGGGCATTGATAGGCAATCTGGAGATATTCTGGTGAGATCGGGCCAATGCGCTCATCGTGTCTCGTGTTTCATTGGACATGTGTTGTGCGAACCGGCAATCTCTTTGAGGGAGCCCGCTTCGCATGCGTGCGTGTGCGGCGGTGAACGGCAAAGTGCTTTTTACTTCCGGAGGAAATATGAATCGACGGGAATTTGTAACCGGTTCTGTTGCTGCCGCAGCAGGTGCGGCACTTGTTCGAGACGATGCTTACGCCGTCTCTTCACCTGCTACCGATCAACACTCTGGCCCCGTTCCCGGTGCAATCGCGGAATCCGTGATCAAGGAAGCCCGCTTTCCGGAAGGATTTCTCTGGGGCGCCGCTACGGCCTCATACCAGGTGGAAGGCGCTTGGAACGAAGACGGCAAAGGCGAATCCATCTGGGACCGGTTCACCCATACGCCCGGTAAAGTTCGGGGTGGTGTGACCGGCGATGTTGCCTGCGATCAGTATCATCTTTATCCGCAGGACATCGCATTGGCCAAGCAGCTTAATCTGAAGAGCTACCGTTTCTCGATCTCATGGCCCCGCATTCAGCCGACCGGCGTGGGCGCACCCAACATGAAGGGGATCGATCACTACAGTCGATTAGCCGATGAGCTTCTTGAGGCCGGAATCCGGCCGTGGTGCACGATGTACCACTGGGACCTTCCGCAGGCGCTGGAAGATCGAGGGGGCTGGCCGAATCGCGATCTCGCCGGCTACTTCGCAGACTATGCCGGCATTCTGGGGAAACACCTCGGCGATCGAATCACGGTTTGGGCGCCGTTCAACATGCCCTGGAACATCGCCTTTATGGGCTATGCCGCCGGGACGTTTCCGCCCTGCCGCACCAGTTTTCCCGACTTTCTCAAAGCAGCGCACACGCTTGCATTGGCGCAGGGCGAAGCGCATCGTTCCGTGAAGGCGGCATCTTCGAAAGCGACCGTGGGCAGCGCGTATGAGACGGCTCCCGCATACCCGAAGACAGATTCAGAAGCGGATCGCGCGGCTACCGCGCGGTATCACGCCATGAACAACGTGTTCTTTCTTGAGGCTGCGATGAAGGGCCGCTATCCGAACGCATTTGTTGGCGAACCTCCACTCGAAGCCATGGGCTTCAAGGCAGGCGACGAAAAAATCCTGTATGCGCCGCTGGATTGGGTGGGTTTTCATTTCTATACGCGCAGGATTGTTTCCGATGCAAGCAAATCCCATTCCATTGGAGGCAGCTTCAGTGGCACTGAGATCGAGTCGGACTCTGGAGGCGCACGCGATCCCTACACGCAGATTCGAGCCGCAATGCCCACCGAAGGCCCATTGACAGACTCTGGTTTAGAGATATGGCCCCGCGGCATCTACGACCTCGTCACACAGATTTCGAATGAATATAACCATCCGATCATCGAGATCACCGAGAGCGGCTGCGGTTACCTGGATGGCCCGTACGACAAGGAGAATGGTCGCATACCGGATCTGCGACGCATTCAATGGTTTCGTCAGGTGCTGGCGGAGCTTGCCCAGGCCATCGCAGATGGCGCTCGTGTTCGTGCCTACCATGCTTGGAGCTTGCTCGACAATCTCGAGTGGGCGAACGGTTTCACAGAGCGTTACGGCCTGA
Organism: uncultured Acidobacteriaceae bacterium; assembly: GCA_963704415.1. GTDB lineage: Bacteria > Acidobacteriota > Terriglobia > Terriglobales > Acidobacteriaceae > Telmatobacter. The sequence goes on from OY969908.1 coordinate 340,875, forward strand.
TCTATACAGACTTCCGAAGCCAGAAACGCACAATTAAGGATTCAGGCTACTGGTACAGCCGCGTTGCCGCCTCCAACAGACTTGACGTGTGATCGCTTCGAACGGGGAGTGTGTTTGCTGAAGAATTGATTTCAGGAAATCAATTCACACCCACAAGGCGATGCACTCATTGGCCCTGCGGCGCAGCGTCGCCTTGGGGGTGATCGTGAAGCGCGATCCCCATTGCGAGCGAGTAGTGGACAATCCCGACGTTAGTCGGATTTCGGAGTTCCTTCCAGGAGCGGTGATCCTCCCGGAACTCAGGGATCTGTGAGCTTGCCTCTTGAGCATCGCAGATGCAGATAACCGTTCTCGAAATTGGTTTTGCGCCGATCTCGGGTCATTGGTCCTGAAAAATAGGATGAGCAGGTCTTTCGGATCGGAGAGACTGTTTCCCATGAAGAAGCCAGCGCAGCACCTCATTGTAGAAGCACCCGCCAGGCAGTCCATGGTAGAGATGACAATTGGCATCGATCTTGGAGATGTCTGGAGCCATTACTGCACGCTCAACGAAGCCGGAGAAGTGGTTGATCGCGGCCGCTTCAAAACTAGCCCCAAGGGAGTAGAGAAGTGGTTTAGTGCTGTGCCTCCGGCGCGTGTGGCGATGGAGGCTGGGACGCACTCGATCTGGATCAGCGAACAGATCGAAGAGCTGGGTCACGAGGTCATCGTGGCCAACGTTCGTGAGTTACGGGCGATATCTCGTAGTGACCGAAAGAGCGACCAGGTCGATGCCGAGAAGTTGGCGCGCTTCGCACGGCTTGATCCGCAGATCTTACGACCGATCACGCATCGCACCGTCCAGCAACAGGAAGCCCTGACCTTAATCCGTGCACGCGATCTCATCGTCCGGCTGCGCACGGCGGCGGTGAACGCCGTCCGCGGACTGACCAAGTCCTGCGGTTATCGGATGCCAGCTTCGTCGACGGAGTGTTTTGCCAAGCGCAGTCTGGCAGCCATGCCGCAAGGGCTGGCGCAGGCGCTCAGTCCGGTTCTCGAACAAATCGCGGAGATGACGGTCAAGATCAAGCACGATGATCGCAAGATTCAGCAAATCGCTCAGACAGAGACAGGGGCGCTGCTGCAGGTTTTCGGCATAGGCTACATTACGGCTCTGACCTACGTGTTAACCCTGGGAAGTAAGGAGCGCTTCCAGCGAAGTCGCGATGTTGGTTGCTATCTCGGCCTGCGACCGCGACGCAGTCAGTCCGGTGATAGAGATCCCCAACTTGGTATTACAAAAGCCGGCAACGTTTATCTGCGAAGCTTACTGATTGAGTGTGCCAACCACATACTTCGTCCACAGGGAAAGGACTCGTCGCTGCGCAGGTGGGGCCTTGATCTAGCTGCACGAGGTGGGAAGCAGGCTAAGAACAAAGCTGTCGTTGCGGTGGCGCGTAAGCTGGCAGTTCTGCTCCATCGCATTTGGGTTACGCAAGAGCCCTACATCCCATTCTACGCAGAAGCTGCTTGAGGAAGCATCCTGTTTACCAGTTGTGACGACACCGTGTTCCGATGACTGCGAGGGCGTTTTGGCCTTTTGAGACCGTCTGAAAAATAGCAGCATCGATTCTCCGACTGAACCCCAACCGGCACCGAGCTTCAGACAAGCTCATCAGAGTGCGAATAGAAACCGGGTGGAGAACAACATGCGGCGCAACCTAAAAAACAACAGCAAAAGCAAAAACCCTATGAAGGAAAAAAACAAGACCTTGACTTCAGTGGCCTGCTCATAGAAAACGCCCTAGCATCAGAGAAAATCCCGACGGTTTATTTCCGGCTCTCCCGGAGTCAGCTTACTTCCGCTTTCGCTTCGTTTTCGGAGGAGCGAGTTTGGAGACGAGCTTTTCGAGTTCAGCCAGGCGACTCTTCAACTCCGCCACATCCTCCGGTTCAGACTCCTGCGCGTTTGGCTGCCGGGGCTCCGGAGATTTTTCAGCGCCGGTCGAGCGTTTTCCATTGTCTGGCTTTTCTTCTGTACTTGTGCGGATGTTCTGCATGAAATCAAAAGGGATCAAGGGATTCGGCATCGCGCGATAGGCGTTTTGATAAAGCTCGAGCATCGTCTTCATATACTGCAATGCGCTCTCCTGGCTTGCCCGGCCAGACGCAACTACCATTTGGCGCAACAAATCAAGGGGAAAGCTGGATTCCGGTGTCTTGGCATCCTCGACAATGATCTGGGTCAGGATGAGCCGGGTGATATCTTCCCCAGAGGAAGCATCGACGACCTGCACATCGTTCCCCTGCTGAAGAAGCTGCGCCACCTCTTCGAGGTTCACATATCGGCTGTTGGTGGTGTCATAGAGGCGCCGGTTCTCATACTTCTTAATCACGACTGTCTTCTGCGCCATAATTTTCCAATTCTACCCCTTGACATCCGTACCGAAGCGGCGCAGCATATCGTCATGCTGCAATGCAGCATGAAACGCAGCGCAGAGGCGCAGGACGGGAGAGCGATATGGAAAACAATGAAGCGAATGGACCGGTGACGGCTGCGGAAGGGATGAAGGTCGATGTGATCGAGTCGATTACCGAGCTTTATACCAACGGCATTGACCGGTTGGCCGAGGTGCAGAAGAAGGGACTGGAGATTGCCGTAAAGCACAATGCGGAAGTGGCGAACGCGTGGAAGAAGTTCACGCTGCCAATGCCGGGCGTGCTGATGCTGGATCTGGCCACCACGGCGTTTGAGCGGTTTGCAGAGACCCAGAAGGGTGCAATCGACCTTGTGGTGGAGCAAACCCACACCTTCTCAAAGTTGGTGAAAGAGCGGAAGGTGAAGGCGACAGATACGCTGGAAGAAGGCAAGAAGAGGGCCAAGGAAGCAATCGAGCACTCTATCGCGGCCCAGAAGACGGCGTTGGACTACACGGCCAAGCAGACCAAGGCAGCGTTTGAGACCGCGAAGCAGCAACTGGGATATGCCGGCACACCGGCGGGAACAGCGGCCGAATCGATGGAGCGCGGCATGGACATCGTACTCGAAGCGCAGAAGGAGTTGCTCGATCTGGTGGCGGAACCGGTGCTGCACTAATCCACCAAGCGGAACGCTCGAATTGGGGCAGAAGGGAGCGCGCCTTGGACGCTGACTGAGTGCAGCGTGCAAGCGGGAACCTTTGCCCCGATTCAGGTATATGCTTTGTGTGCAAGATAGCCGGGGGTTGGAACATGGCTGCAGAAAAGAACGGGACGGCCGCCGATCCGTTCGAGGCCTTCCGCAAGATGAGGGACACCTATCTCGAAGGCATGTCGAAGGTGATGATCGATGCGGTGAACACCGAGGAGTATGCGCAGGCGACGGGCGCCTTGCTCAACAACTATTTGACTTTGTCGGCGCCGTTTCGCGAAGCGCTGGATAAAGCCATGATCATGGCGCTGGAGCAGTTCTCACTCCCATCCCGCCAGCAGGTGACGGCATTGGCGGAGCGCTTTACCAATCTTGAAATGCGACTCGATGATCTTGACGCGAAGCTTGACCGGATCGTCGAGTTGTCGTCTGCCGCGCGGACGCCGCACACTGGCGTGTCCCATGAGGGAAAGCGGGTCCCCGCGGCAGACCAGAAGTTGCGCCAGCCGACAAGCAGAAAACAATAGAGGTCGATATGGCAGAAGCTGCGGAATTGTCCAATGACTGGATTGTCCTGGACCAGAAGCTCAAGACCTTCAACCGGCTGATGACCACGAAGGCAGCGATCGGGCAGACACCCAAAGAATTGATCTGGACACTCAACAAGGCCAAGTTGTACCGGTACATTCCAGTCGTTCCAGCCGAGGAGCGGTATCCAATCCCGCTAATCCTCGTTTTCGCGTTGATGAATCGTCCCACGATCATGGATCTGCGTCCGGGCCACAGCTTTGTGGAATACATGGTTGGCAGAGGCTATGACATTTATCTTCTGGACTGGGGAGTTCCCGGCCCGGAAGACGAGAAGCTGAAATTCGACGACTACACCCTCAATTACATGCCACGAGCGATTCGGAAGATGAAGTCGGTGTCCGGCGCCAAAGAGTTCAGCATGCTGGGCTGGTGCATCGGTGCGATCCTGACGACCATTTACGCGGCCTTGCGATCGGATGATGGATTACGCAACCTGGTGTTGCTGACCGCCCCGCTGGACTTCTCCGATCGGAAGAAGTTGACGTTTGCGCGCTGGACCGATGAAAAGTATTTCGATGTTGATAAAGTCCTCGCAGCCTTCGGCAACATGCCGGGAGAGATGATCGACTATGGCGCTAAAGCCCTGAAGCCCATCGAAAACTATATTGCGAATTACTGCAAGCTGTGGGACAGCCTGGACGATCCGCGTGTCGTGGAAGCATGGCACTCCATGAATACCTGGGTCACGGATATCTTTCCTATGGCGGGCGGCGCCTATCGACAGCTCATCGTGGATCTCTACCGCAACAATCGACTCATGAAAGGGGAACTGAAGATCCGGGGCGAAGCTGTCGATTTGAAGCAAGTGCGGGCAAACCTGCTGAACGTGATCGCCGAAGGGGATCACATCACGCCACCTTGCCAATCGGAGGCGATCCTGCCCAAAGTGAGCAGTACCGACACCGAGATCTACCGCGTTCCTGGGGGTCACATCGGCATTATGGCTGGGAGCGGGGCTCACAAACGCACCTGGCCGCACATCGATTCATGGCTTGCGGCCCGCTCCCATTAATCCAGGGCCCTCGAAGGCTACATGTAAATGCCGCCATTGATATTGATCTGTTGGCCTGTGATGTAGTCTCCGTCGCAAATCAGGAACGCGACGGACTTGGCGATCTCTTCCGGAAGTGCCAACCGGTGCAATGGAATTTTCTCTTTGATCTGTTCCAGACGATCGAACGGAATCCGTTCCGTCATTTCGGTCGCGGTAAATCCGGGAGCGATGACGTTGGCAGTGATGTTGTACTTGGCCAGTTCTAAAGCGAGTACCTTCGTGAACGCTATCAGCCCACCCTTGCTGGCGGCATAGTTTGCTTGTCCGAAGTTACCGGCCTGACCAACAAAAGAAGCGATGTTAACGATGCGGCCGAAGTTTTGCTCGATCATCGAGGGCAATACGGCACTTGTGCAGTAAAAGGCGCTATTGAGATTGGTCTCAATTACTTCGTTCCAATCATCATCGGTCATCTTGCGAATGCTCCTATCGCGGGTGATACCGGCGTTGTTGATGAGAATGTCAATCTTTTCGTAAACACCGATTACATCTTCGATCAACCTTCTGGCTGAGATGCTTTGTGACACGTCGCCTTGAAATACCTCACTCTTCTCGCCCGTCTCGAGGATTTCATCTCTAACTTCATCTGCTCTGAGGAGATTCAAATGACAGTTGACTGCCACTGTAGCTCCGCGACTGGCAAGCTCAAGTGCAATGGCGCGCCCAATTCCGCGGGAGGCCCCGGTTACCAACGCGACTTTGCCGGCTAGGACTTTCGAGACCGGAACAATGACTTCGGATAAAGTTGCTGTTGCCATGGCGTGTTCCTTTCTTTTCTGTCTGATCAATTCATCGACTCAAGGATGGCAGCGATGCCCTGTCCGCCGCCGATACACATGGTCACGAGGGCATATTTCCCGCCGATCCGGTGCAATTCATGGATCGCTTTCACCGTCACGATCGCCCCGGTGGCTCCTAGAGGGTGCCCGAGAGAGATGCCGCTGCCGTTCGGGTTTGTCTTTTCTGGAGGAAGCTCTAACTCTTTCCGCACTGCCAGTACCTGAGCGGCGAAAGCTTCATTGGCTTCAAAGACATCTATGTCGTCGTTGGTAAGGCCCGTGCGCTCGTAGAGTTTCTTGACAGCAGAGACAGGACCGATTCCCATGACTCCTGGCTCGACACCAGTTACCGCATAGTCAATCAGCCTGGCGATCGGCTTCAGTCCACGCTCTTGAGCTGCATGCTGTTCCATCAGGACCACTGCGGCTGCCCCATCATTAATGGTGGAGGCATTTCCTGCGGTGATGGTGCCGTCCTTATCGAAGACCGGTTTGAGCTTGGCCAGGTTCTCTATCGTCACATCGTCCCGCGGCGACTCATCGGTATCGAACCAGGTGCTGCCTTTGCGGCTTTTGAGTTCAACGGGAACAATCTGGCTCTTGAATCTTCCAGTCAGAATCGCGCAGTTCGCACGACGATGGCTTAACACAGCCAATTCGTCCTGTTCTTGACGGCTAATACCCCACTTACGGGCAACGTTCTCCGCGGTTATTCCCATGTGGACTTCATCGAACGGGTCAGTCAGCGCGGCCACCAGGACGTCGACGGCCGCCACGTCATTCATCCGCGCGCCCCAGCGCATCGTGCTCAACCAATAAGGGGACCGGCTCATGGACTCGGCGCCGCCCGCAACGGCCGCGTCGGAATCCCCACGCGCAATCATTCCCATGGCCGTCACGATTGCCTGGAGACCGCTGCCGCAGACTCGGTTGAGAGTAAGAGCCGGAGTCTCCACAGGTAAACCGCCACGCAAGGCTGCAACTCGCGAAAAGTAGATGTCCTTCGCGTCGGTGTGAATGACATTGCCGAAAACAAGATTGCCGATATCGGAAGAGGAAAGGCCGGAGCGTTTCACGCTCTCGCGTACAACATTTGCCGCCAATTCGGTGGGAGGAACATCCTTGAGAGCGCCCCCGAACTTGCCGATCGGAGTCCGCACTGCGCTCAGAATTACAACGTCTCGGTTGATCATGGCAGAACCTTCCGTTTGTAGGCCTCGAATAGGTTGGGTTGAGGTCGCTGTCAACGGCGCCTTCAGCGAGGCAGCTCGACAAGCCGTTGCGCCAACCCTCGAATTCTTGGTCAGCGCGCGATGGAATTGCGAATGGAAGACGCCGTTTTTCGTCGAAGCCTGCGGCGGCACCGTAGAGCCGCTCTTCGCCTTGCAGGGGTGGGGTGACTGGTCACATCACAAGGTCCCAAGGAGAAGTTACTTAAGCAACAGGTTTTCCACCTCTGATGGCTTCCATTTTGTGCACTGCAGCATTTATTATGCTGCAGTGCAGCTAACATGGGGACTTGAGGAGTAGAGAAATGGACATTGGAAGGACTGATACTGAAGCGGAAATAGCGTCTGGTATTCCGTTCACCCTGCAAGGCAAGACCGCGCTCGTGACCGGAGCGGGCCGGGGTATCGGGAGAGCCATTGCCAAGCGCCTTGTCGACGCGGGAGCACGAGTCATGATCAACGATCTTGACGAGAAGATGCTTCTGGAATCGGAAGAGGAACTGGCGCATCCTGGCCGCGTAAGTCATGTGACTGGGGATCTCACAGATCCCGAGATTCCCGAACTGATTGTTCACGCCACGCTCGCTGAATTCGACTCCATCGACATCATCGTGAATAACGCCGGTTACAGCTGGGACAACGTGATTCAGAAGACGACGGACGAGCAGTTCCAGGCGATGCTCGACATCCACCTTGTCACGCCTTTCAGAATCCTTCGAGCCGCCTCCGCGTTTATTCGGGAGACCGCAAAGAGAGAGATCGCCGCGTCGCAGCGAGTGATGCGGAAAGTAGTGAATATCACATCGATCGCCGGCACAGATGGAAACCCGGGTCAGTCCGGCTATTCGGCAGGAAAGGCCGGGATTATCGGCCTTACGAAGACGTTGGCGAAAGAGTGGGGACGGTACAACGTGAATGTAAACGCAGTTGGGTTCGGCCTGATTGGCACGCGGCTCGTGCAGCCATTGACTGACGCGGGGGCCAACATGGAAATGCACGGTCACCAGATTAGGCTTGGAGTTCAACCCAGCCTCCTGGACTCGGTAAAGAGCGCCTGCCCGCTGGGTCGCCTCGGCACGCCCGAAGAAGCAGCCGGCGCTGTTCTGTTTTTCTGTAGCCCGCTTTCGGACTATGTGACAGGTGAGGTTCTAATCTGCGGAGGAGGTCTCCACTTCTAGCGAAGACCCCTCCGCTTCAGCTATTCAGAGATGTGGAGGCAAGCATCGTCGAACACATAGCCTTTCGGTTCGCGATCTTCATTTTCCACAAGTCTGATCAACTCCACCCAGTGCGAAAGGCTGAACTCCGGGCTGGGATCGTAGGAACCCAAGTGAGGCTTGCTTTGCGCCTGATGCGGAACAAGGGGATCGGAGACAAGGGAGTACTGCATAGCCACCTCCGAGTGGGAAATTTGGGATTTTCTCGGGAAGGGTAATACCACCGAGGTCTGTATCCAACCATGGCCTAAAAAACGACACAGTGACAGCCGTCACAGTCGCTTTTGCGCGTGTGGAAATATTCAGATCGCCCTTAAACACAAGTCAGGTTTTTTCAAGCAAAAACACTGCAGGCTGGGTGCGTGCGCCTGCGTCGAAGCTAACGCGTGGGCACGGAACCGACCGTGTCGAGAAAACCGCCCCTGCGGAGAATGCGACGCACCTTCTTGGGTGAAATCGACAGGCGCTCGGCAACTCGCGATATCTTCTTTCCTTCTCGCAACCAAACCCTGGGAATCACAATCTCTGCGAATTCTTCAGAAACCTGCTGGAATGTTTTCTGTCCTACCATCCCCTCTGACCAGGCGCGGAGAGTGTCGTTGATCCCGGACTCGTGCATAATTCGGGATTTCAATTCGGCCAGGTCGTCGAGAAGATGATCGCTCTCTCCAACTCCGATGAGGCCCGTGGCTTCGCTCGCGCAGTCTTTGGCCAGGTCCCACTCCTGGAAAAAGTCGTTTGCGGCTGTCATACCCCGGGCAATGTATCCCGCCGCGAGCAGTCGCCGATTTTGCGTATGCCTGGCCAGGACCAACGCCTCCTCGCTGAATTGCTTGGCGCAGTTTGCGTGCAGGGCGGTGTCCACCTCTTCTCCGAGTTGCTCTTCGACCTTCGCATTTTCCGTCGCTGCCTGCAGGATCCGCGCCCGAGCCATGAGGATTTGGTCGTTCTTTTCGTGACCGATGCGATATGCATCGAGGGCCTCACGGGCAGCGCGATCGATGTCCCCTCCATCGAGATGAAGATAGCCTGAGTTGACCGTCACCGCCCCAAGCCCTCCGGAATGGCCGTGCAAAGCGTAGATCTCTCGCGCTTGTCGTAGCTGCGCAATCGCCCTGTCGCAAAGCTGCTGATACCGGGCACGCAATCCGGGACCGCTGGGGGGGGGCGCCGACTTCTGACGCTGCGAAGACTGCTGCGGCCTTTGTGTCTGCGCGTCAATCCTCTTTCGCAGCTGCAACGCAACAAGTCGGTTGACATAAGCGGCGTTCACCAAAGCTCTGGCGAGGTTCCGATGGGTCGGAGTTCCCTTCAAATACAAAGAGATCGCATTGTCGAAATGCTCCAAGGCCTTGGCGTATTCACCGGATCGCCGAACGATTCTCCCTCGTGCTGACTCGATATTGCCCCGCGCAAGATAATGGTCGGTATCCTTGAGAACTGCTTCCGCCTGGCTGAGCAGGGAAAGGGCTTCTTTCCTCAGTCCTTTCTGAAACAGAAGCCAGCTCTCATGGATTTGAATGACAGAAGTAAAGACCGTGCTTTCCCGGGAGTCCTGTGCCTGCTCGCGAGCAAGCACGATCTCCTTCAGTGCAACTTCGTATTCACCCTTTTTTCGGTGTGCGCGCCCTTTCCAGAAGTGCGCCAGGGTGGTCAGATGCTGGTCCGCCAGGGCTGGTTCCAATTGCAGAACAAAGCCGAGGACCTCGATTGCGGTGTCCGTTTCTTCAGCCGAGAGTGCCCGAAACCCTTCCACCATGCGCAATCGGAGGTAGTCCAAAAGGGCCATCCTGGAACGACATTCAACCGGAAACTTTGCCAGAAGAGGCTCAAGCAGATGATGGTCGTGGTAACCCACGTCGACCCACTGCGCAATGAGCAGAAGCAACTCCGTTGCATGCGGATGGTTGGGGGTCAACTTTGCCCAGCAGCCCTCTGCTGCGTCAAGCAAAGCTATTCCGTCGGATACTCGCCTCAGGCTGAGAGAGCGAGTCAGGTCTTGCACAAGCTGCGACCCCGTCACCATCGTGAGCCGATTTCTTCGCAGGCCATTGGCTCATCAAAGCGGCGCGCCTGGCTGAACTCGGGCAGCACCGCAATGATGTGGCACCTGGCCTGGAGCCCACTGGAGGACGGCCCAAATTATGACTCTGCTGGGCCCACTTGTCCACCCGCCCGAATCGGACTACCTGGACTTGTGCTGCAACAATTGCTGCGCTTTACTCACTGTGTAGAGCGGTTCTCCAGCTCACGTGGAGTCTCTGGCATCGTGAAAGGTGGCTTTTTCTTAAGGGAAAAGCCACTTAGCTGCCCTGATTCCCTCTACAGCAACTGGAGAACCGCTATCGCCAGCCCAAGCAGTCGGCACCAAGGAGATGGAAATGCGCACCAGCGCTTCATTCGATATCAATTGGGATTCACCTCGATGGGACGGAACGATTCGCACATACGCGCCCGGAGACGTAAAGAGACTTCAAGGAACCGTTCGCGTAGAACACTCGCTGGCTCGAGCCGGCGCAGAGAAGCTCTGGTCCATGCTTCACCAGGAGAAATATATCGCTGCCCTTGGCGCGCTGACAGGAAATCAGGCCGTGGAAATGGCGAAGGCCGGACTGAAAGCGATCTACCTGAGCGGCTGGCAGGTGGCCGCTGATGCAAACCTGGGTGGTCAAATGTACCCCGACCAGAGTCTCTATCCGGCCAACAGCGTACCCAGCGTGGTTCGCGCCATCAACAATGCGCTGATGCGCGCCGATCAAATTGCGCACGCTGAAGGCCATGAATCATTTGACTGGATGTTGCCGATTGTCGCGGATGCGGAAGCAGGATTCGGTGGAGTTCTTAACGCGTTCGAGTTGATGAAGGGCATGATCGAAGCGGGGGCCGCCGCGGTCCACTTCGAAGATCAGCTCTCCTCCGCCAAGAAGTGCGGACATATGGGAGGCAAGGTACTGGTTCCGACGCACGAGGCGATTCAGAAGCTCATCGGCGCCCGGCTCGCCGCCGATGTGCTGGGCGTACCGACGATCCTGATCGCGAGGACTGACGCCAATGCCGCGCAACTGATCACGAGTGACTGCGATTCGAGCGATTCCATCTTCCTTGCGGGTCAGCGAACGGTCGAGGGGTTCTTCGGATTCCGCGGTGGCCTGGATGCCGCAATTGCTCGCGGACTTGCTTATGCGCCTCATGCAGACATGCTGTGGTGTGAAACATCGGAGCCGAATCTTAGAGAAGCGAAACGATTCGCTGAAGCAATCCATTCGCATTATCCAGGAAAGCTTCTTGCCTACAATTGCTCCCCTTCGTTCCATTGGAATGCGAAGTTGAGCGAAGGAGAGATCGCGCAGTTTCAGCGTGAGCTTGGCGCTATGGGCTATCGCTTCCAGTTCGTGACTTTGGCCGGATTTCACTCATTGAATCTCTCCGCTTTCGAACTTGCCTACGAATATGCAAGATCTGGTATGTCTGCCTATTCGCATCTGCAGCAGCGGGAATTCGACCTTGCCGAGCGGATCGGGTACGGCGCGGTGAAGCACCAGAGGTTTGTCGGCACCGGCTATTTCGACGACGTTGCGAACACGATTGCGGCAGGCCGCACCTCCATTCGAGCCCTTCCCGGTTCAACTGAGGAAGAACAGTTTGAGCCGGCAGTCTTGCACACGGCCGAAGCCGACTTCGTCATACCAGTTTCGGGCGACTGAATAGAGCGAATCAGATCAGCACACACAACCTTAAGAGAGGGATGTCGCATGAGTGCAACGCTACCAGTCTTCGAGAATACAGCCGTCAAGAACATGGCGGAGGCCGAGATTCTCACTCCAGAGGCAATGGAATTCCTTGGTTGTCTCAGTCGGCGCTTCGAATCCAGAAGAGTCGATCTGCTGCAGGAGCGCGATCAACGCCAATCCCAACTCGATGAGGGCAAGATGCCCAAGTTTCCCGCCGAGACGCGCGACATTCGCGAGGCGGAGTGGATGGTCGCTCCGATCCCACCTGACCTGCTCGATCGGAGAGTGGAGATTACGGGGCCAGCGGAACGAAAGATGGTCATCAATGCCCTCAACTCCGGGGCGAATGTCTTCATGGCCGATTTTGAGGATTCAAACGCGCCGACCTGGAGCAATTGCCTTGAAGGCCAACGAAACCTCCGAGACGCCAACCGCAGAACCATCGAGTACCGATCTCCTGAGGGGAAGCTCTATACGCTTGGACCAAAGCCCGCGGTGCTCTTTGTTCGACCTCGCGGATGGCACATGGTCGAGAAGCATTTTCCCATCGATGGCTCACCGATCTCCGCGTCGCTCTTCGATTTCGGAGTGTACTTCTTTCATAACTTCCGCACGTTGCTTCATCGCGGCTGCGCCCCCTACTTTTATTTGCCGAAGATGGAAAGCTACCGTGAGGCCCGCTTGTGGAACGACGTCTTCATCTACGCACAAGAATACGTCGGAATCCGGAATGGAACTGTTCGTGCAACCGTGCTGATCGAGACCATCTCCGCCGCATTCGAAATGGATGAGATTCTCTATGAGCTCCGCGATCACTCCGCTGGTCTGAACTGTGGCCGCTGGGATTACATATTCAGCTTTATCAAGAAATTCAGATGCCACAAGAAGTTCACCCTCCCCGACCGGGGCGAAGTCACGATGGAACAACCGTTTCTTCGCTCCTATGTAGAACTGCTGATTCACACGTGCCATCGGCGCGGTATTCACGCAATGGGTGGGATGGCAGCCCAGATTCCTATTCGCGACAATCCCGAGGCAAACGAGCAAGCCATGGAGCGTGTTCGTCAGGATAAACTCCGGGAAGTCAAAGCCGGTCATGACGGGACATGGGTTGCCCATCCCGGACTGGTGCCGATCGCAAAGGCAGTTTTCGACCAACATATGAAGGATTCGAATCAGATCCGCCGACCTGCCAAGGCGACCTCCGCCGTCTGCGAGAACTCTTTGTTGGAGATTCCACGCGGGCGCACTACCGAAGAGGGTTTTATTCGGAATGTTGACGTAGCTCTGCAGTACCTGGAGTCCTGGCTGCGCGGCAATGGATGCGTACCGATCTACAACCTGATGGAAGATGCGGCAACAGCCGAGATTTCCCGGGCACAAATCTGGCAGTGGATCCGATACAACTCTCGCCTCAGCAACGGCAAACGAGTCGATCGATACATGCTCTCTTTTGCCATTTGGAACATCCTGAATCAAACCAGGCAGAAGCTCGGAGCAGAACGATTTGCTTCATCCAAGTTCGAACGTGCAGCCGAATTGCTTACATCCTTATCCACGGGCGAATTCCAGGAATTCTTGACAACCGCAGCCTATGCCGAGTTTTCGTGACAAATCCCAGGGCAGATGTCGTCTCCGGGGAACTCTCGAGATGGTTCTTCTGATCGGCGCCGGCTGGGTTAGGGTAAAGCTGGATTGGAAGGTGCCGCCCGAATCCGCTACCACACCGGAAGATTTCGAACGACTGGCGCAAAGTCTAAATTCGAAGCTCGTACCAGATGCAGGTAGACTTGCATTTAGTGGCACTATAAGCAAGTAAAGCGGGCCGCCGGTGTCGATGTCTTCCCGGAACGAGACGTATTCGACCTCGAACCGATTCTTGCGGGTACGAATCACCAGAGCCAAAACCCAAATCGGCGATCTCGACGATAAGTCTGTAAGTTATTGGTTTGATGGTGCCGGGAGGGGGGGGCGAACCCAGGGGTACCCCCATGACCGCAAGGGCCGGCGGATTTTGAGTCTGTTTTTTGCGATTTTGCAGCAAGTCGCAATCACTCGCAAACTGTCGCATGAGTAATTTGGTATGAACGTCTTGCCCCACTGACCATCCTTGCAATCCATCGCAGCAAAATGCACAAAAGTTGGCAACGAACAGCCATCAAAACAGCCACTGAGAATTTCGGCGGATTTTCTTTGGGAAGAACCGGCCTGTTTGCACTCGAACTGCAGCAACATGATGGCCGTTTAGTGGCTGTTTGCATATATAACCATCTCATTCATTGGATGTTACGCATTGCACAATCTCTGGTGCAATTAAGGTCAATCGTCGCGTTATAGGGCAATAGCCATTAAATCCGCCGAAGTGATGCAGTCGGGCTCCGTTTCAGGCACCGGCTGCCATTTATGGAGCCCTTCTGAATTGAGAATTGCACCCGATTAGACACCCAATTACACCCATTTAGGTGCCACGCTTGTTCTATATTCAATTTATTTGAATATTGTATAATTTAATCATGTTGAGGCCCCTCGATATTGTCGTCATGCTCAAGCTGTCGCTGGAGAATAGCGAACGGCCTCCCTACCTGCGTCTGGCGAACGAACTCCACCTCTACCCGTCGGAGGTTTACGCCTCAGTGAAGCGGGCGCGAGCGTCACACCTGGTTCAAGGTCCGGAACTCGGAGACCGCTTGAATCGCTCCTCACTGCTTGAGTTCCTGAATCACGGTATACGGTATGCTTTTCCCGCCGAGATGGGAGCTCCGACCCGAGGTGTCCCGACGAGCTATGCTGCGCTTCCGCTTTCGAAAACCATTGCTGATGCCGGTGAGTTGCCGCCAGTCTGGCCGTACGCGGATGGCAAGGTCCGTGGATACAGCTTTGCGCCCCTCCACAAGAATGTCCCACAAGCTGCACTCGCAGATGAGCGGCTCTATGAATTGCTAGCCTTGGTGGACGCGCTCCGTAACGGGCGGGCCAGAGAACGAAACCTGGCGAGTCAGGAGCTGACGCGAAGGTTGGGGAAGCCTACCGATGCCAAATCCTAATCTTCAACTGCTGGAATTGGCTGCTGAAAGATTGCGCCGGCTCCTTTCGGAAATCGTCTTTGTCGGCGGCTGCGCAACGGGTTTGCTGATCGACGATCCAGGCGCCGCGCCGGTACGCGGAACCTACGACGTGGACGTCATCGCGGAGATTGGTTCTTATGCCGAGTACACCGTGTTTTCCGAGCGGCTTCGCGGTCTGGGATTCAAAGAAGACAGCCGCGAAGGCGCGCCGCTGTGTCGCTGGACTCATGGCGCGTTGACCTTGGATGTCATGCCATTGGACTCTCAAGTCCTCGGCTTTTCGAACCGCTGGTATCCGGATGCTCTGCACACGGCCGGCAACGTGCAGCTGCGCAGCGGCCTGATCATTCGGGCCATCAACGCGCCCTACTTTCTCGGGACCAAGTTCGAAGCGTTCAACGGGCGCGGCAAGCGAGATTACCTCGCGAGCCATGACCTGGAAGATTTCATTGCCGTCGTCGATGGCCGGTCATCCCTGATGGCTGAGGTCGAGAGCGCTTCTTCGGAACTGAAGGTGTATATTGCCGATTCCGTCCGATCACTTCTCAAGGAAGCACGCTTTCTTGACGCTCTGCCTGGCTACCTGCTGCCCGACGACGCCAGCCAAGCCCGAATTGGGCAGCTCCTTTCGAAGCTCCGCGCACTTGGGGATATTCGCTGAATTCCCAGTACGCCCTCGGCTTGCCGCGCGGGACAGTCATTCCTGAACTTACAATCAGAGGATGGTCGCCGCGCCAGAGATCGTTGCAGAGTTGAACGCGAATGGCTTCGCAATTGTCGAAGGAGTCCTTAGCGAAGACGAAACCCTGCACCTGCTTGCTGCGATCGAAAGGCTCGCAGATATCGGTTCAAAACTGCAACGCCGTGGAGAAGTGTTTGCGGTTCGAAACCTGCTCGACGTCGTTCCCGAGATCACAAAGCTTGCCACGTCCGACAGACTCCGGGCTTTACTGGAGCCAATTCTCGGGAACGAGTTCATGCCAGTAAGAGGCATATTGTTTGACAAGGTCCCTGGAGCGAATTGGAAAGTACCTTGGCACCAAGACGTCACGATCGCAGTTCAGGAGAAGGTCGAGGTCGAAGGATTTGGACCTTGGACTACAAAGGTCGGGGTGATTCACGTTCAGCCCCCCCGCCTCCGTCCTTGAACATATGCTTTCTGTGCGCCTACACCTTGATCCGTGCCCAGCGACCAACGGGGCACTGCGCGTAATTCCCGCGTCCCATCTGCGCGGCCGAATTCCGGAAGAAGAAGTAGCCGCGATCCGGACCGCGATTCCCGAGCACGTCTGTGAGGTCGGCTTGGGAGGAGCTTTGCTCATGCGGCCTCTTCTCCTCCATGCGTCTTCTCCGTCGCAGAATGCTGCTCATCGCCGCGTCATCCACCTGGACTTTACTTCGGTTCAATTGCCCTCTGGCATGCGCTGGTTTTCCGAATCGAAGGTTAGCTAAGGGCTCGGCCTTTGCCCCAATTCGTGACCCGACGAAACCCGATTGAAGCACGGCATCTTCTACGCCACGATCCGCTCAGGGTGGTCGGTGCGCGCGTACTTTCGAAGTTCAGAGACGGGGATGAGGACCCGGCCGCCAATGCGCCGTGTTGGCAGACGTCGCGTCGCGATCAGGTAGTCCAGTGCCCTCTGGCTAATCGAGAGCATCTGTGCTGCCTCCTCTCGGCTCGCCAGGATTTTACTTTCCACCGCGATGGTAATCCTCGCGGGAGGCTTCTTCGGTTCGCCGTCGGTTGTTCTCATATCTGATGCTCCTGATTGTCAGCCCTTCGCTCGTTGCAACGCGGAGGGCTGGAGAATTTGCTTGCACCTGCGATAAGTTACAGCTTTGACCAGTTTTGAATGCGTGTCCAAGACCTTTTACTAGCAGTGCCATTCCTAGAAGGCATCACAGAGGCATTAGCGGTCATTCGGCGGCCTCATCGCGCATTCAAGGGCATCGCTAAATCTGCGCTTGAGCGGCCCGAGATCAGAAACATTTCGGACTTGAGATTCGTTGATCTCTGCACCCGTTGATTTCCTATTTGCCCCGATGCCTATAAGGTATTGGACTCGCGCGCGAGATGGCGTTATGTTGTCGCTCACGATGGAAGAAACCAGGGCATGCATCCCGTTCGGTGCTGCGCACCGGGTGAATATCGACACTCCACCCCTTCAAGGGAACTGCCTAGATACCTTGGTATCCCAACAGATACCACTGAAAACACAGCACGATTACAAAACGTTGTATCTGGCCAGATACTGCGAAAACACTGATTGGAGGTCGCTATGGGTGACGTTCAGACAATGAGGGATCGACCCAAAGAGAAGCTGCGCGGTCGTGAACGCCGTTCGCTCAATCTAAGCACGAAGCTCACTGCAATCGAGGCGAGGGTCATCGAAGACGCCGCGACGCGCGCGGGCAAAACGCCGAGCGTATGGGCACGTGAAGCATTGCTGAGGGCCGCTCAAGGCGGTAGTTCGGACCCGCTAGGTATGGATATTTTTATCGAATGCGTCGGAAGTCAGATGTTGATGATGGCTGCATTCGACCCTCTCCTAAAAGTGTCTGGAATGGCGACGGAGCACATTAGTGCACTCTTCGATCGGGTCCAGAAGACGAAGCTAATCCGGGCGCAAGAACTCCTCGCAAAGCGGACGAATCGGCGCGCCGAAGAGACCCGACGAGCAACCGAATGACATTCCCCGGATAGCAGAGAATAGCCGAGGCCGGGGCGGAGTCAAGGCCGCGCATCCGCGCGCCGCTTCGCGATCAGAGAGCCTTGACACCGCCCCTGGTGCCTCGGCAAATCATTCCAATATCCGGGGAATGTCATCAAAATGCCGAAGAGCAAATACTGTGAGGTGGGCCATGCGCGGAGTCTATGAAAATCCCCTGGGGAGCGGCATCTGGTGGATTCACTACTATGGAGGCGGAAAGCGGCACAGAGAGAAGGTCGGTCGCAAATCGGATGCGATCAAGTTGTACCAATCACGAAAGGCCGATGTGGTCGCCGGAAGGAAGCTTCCTGAGCTGCGGAACAGTAAGGTTGTCACGCTCTCGGAACTGATTGATGACGTGCTCGAATTCGTCGCGCATCACAAGGACAATCGGAGCTACACAAGCAAAGGCGAAATCGTCAGGAAAGCGCTTGGCACGAAGCCCGCTGCTGACCTCACTCCTCAGGAACTGGAACGGTGGCTTAGAACCCGCTGCAAAACACTCTTTGGTACGGCAAGACCAGCGCAGGAGGCTCTCCCGTAGGAACATATAAGGGCGACGAGCCGAATGTGATCGCGACACTAACTCTCAATGAGGACCGTTCTTTCGCCCAGACTCTCACACGTAACGATGTGGTCAAGTACGCGAATGGAACATGGAGCCAAGATTCGAAAGGGACGATCTGGTTTTCAAAACAGCTCCTGAAGACGTCCGGTGAGTCATTGACAAACGACGAGCTCGCATCCTCCATCGATCCACGAGGCTCGAACCTTCAGATTGAAATCTCCCTCTCCGAACATGTCACGGAGCCTGTGTTCCATAAGCGTCTTCAGTTCTGACAGGGCCTTCGCGGAATGCGCATCTAGCAATTTGTAGGGTGCGCTCTATTGCAGATTGTGGACTTCAGTGGGGAGAGTGTTCACCGGCCACGATTCCTTCCTCGCGGAAACGTGTCGTCGGCCATGTTTTTGCTTCGTCCATCCCCTGCCGCAACCAACAGCCATCAGAACAGCCACCAAACGATTTTGGCCTCTCCGATTTCGAGAGGCCAATTCAATCTAAATTCTTTATTTTGTTGGTGCCGGGAGGGGGGGTCGAACCCCCACGACCTTGCGATCGGCGGATTTTGAGTCCGCTGCGTCTGCCAGTTCCGCCATCCCGGCGACAGGTGGGTTGGCAAGTGCAAGTATCGCACAGGGCTTATGTTGGATGCTACCTCCGCGCAGTCGACACACACAGGGCAAGGACAGTCGTGCCCGCGACGAGAGGGGGCGGTGTTTCGGGTCCGGCTGCGGTACGCTGCGTGCGAAACCCACGTGCCACCGTCTTTGACGTCCGGCTTTCCACACCATTCCCATGCCCTTCGGCTGAGCGTCCCATGCGACAATGAAGGCAATCGTGATGACTCCTGCCTCCTCTGCAGTTGTTCCCGAGCCGGCTGCGATTACACCGGAGCTCCTCGCACAACACAGCATTACTGCGGACGAATATGAGCGCATTCTTTCGGCGCTCGGACGCGTTCCATCGCTTACCGAACTTGGCATTTATAGCGTGATGTGGAGTGAACACTGCTCCTATAAGTCGAGCCGCGTTCACCTGAAACGGCTACCCACAAAAAGTGATCGCGTGGTGCAGGGGCCGGGCGAGAATGCCGGAATCATCGATGTGGGGGACGATTGGGCCTGCGCTTTCAAGATCGAGAGCCACAACCATCCAAGCTACATTGAGCCTTACCAAGGTGCGGCGACTGGAGTGGGCGGGATTCTGCGCGACATCTTTACGATGGGTGCGCGGCCGCTGGCGGTGATGGATTCGCTGCGCTTCGGACCGATTTCGCCGGAGCCAGGAACGGAGCCCGAGCTGGTCAACAAGAATCATTCGATCGTTGAGGGCGTCGTGAGTGGCATCGCAGGTTACGGCAATTGTTTCGGCGTGCCGAACCTCGGCGGCGAGACAAAGTTTGAGGCTTGCTATAGCGGAAACCCTCTGGTGAATGCGTTTGCGCTCGGGCTGGTGCGGAAGAACGAGATTTTCTACGGCAAGGCGACCGGCACCGGGAATCCCGTCATTTATGTGGGCGCGAAGACAGGGCGCGACGGTATCCATGGGGCGACCATGGCGAGCGAGGAATTCCACGCGGGAACGGAAGCCAAACGCCCCAATGTGCAGGTCGGCGACCCGTTCATGGAGAAACTGCTGCTCGAAGCGTGTCTCGAAGCGATGCAGACCGGCGCCATTGTGGGCATTCAAGACATGGGGGCGGCCGGGCTGACTTGCTCTACATGCGAAATGGGAGCGAGGGGCGGCGTGGGCCTGGATGTGGAACTGGACCGGGTGCCGCAGCGCGAAACCGGCATGACCTCTTACGAAATCATGCTCTCGGAAAGTCAAGAGCGCATGCTGATGGTCGCCGAGAAGGGCCGCGAGCGCGAGGTTTTGCGCGTGTTTGAGAAGTGGGGATTGGACGCAGTCATTGTGGGGACAGTGGAACCTGAGCCTCGGTTGAGGATTCGGCATCACGGCGAGTTAGTGGCAGACATTCCCAACCAATCGCTGACGGACGATGCACCGCTTTACCGCCGGCCCGTTGGCACATGGAAGGCCCCGGTTCCGGTTGATCCGCCTGCAGAGGTTCTGGGTGAATTGGCGAAGGACCGCGACTACACCGCCGACCTGAAGAAGCTGCTGGCGAGCGCCAATGTCTGTTCGAAGCGCTGGGTTCACGAGCAGTACGACACCATGGTGCAGACCAACACGGTGCTTGGTCCGGGCGGCGAAGCGGGTGTGATGCGGATCAAAGGCACCGGCGCCGATGGCCATGAGCGCGGTTTGGCGATGGCGCTCGATGGCAATGGACGCTGGGCCTATCTCGATCCAAAGCTCGGTGCAATGCACGCCGTAGCCGAAGCGGCACGCAAGGTGGCTTGCAGTGGCGCGTTGCCTGTAGCGGCCACCAATTGTCTTAACTTCGGCAATCCTGAGAAGCCTGAGATCATGGCGCAGCTTTCGTCGGCGATTGACGGCATTGCAGAGGCCTGCACCGTCCTGGGCACGCCGATCACCGGCGGCAACGTGTCCTTATATAACGAGACGCGCGGCGAAGGAATTTATCCGACGCCGGTACTAGGCATCGTGGGGATCCTGGACGATGTGACGAAGGCAGTGCCTGCGGGATTCGAGCATGCGGGGGATGCCATTCTTCTGCTGTGGCCTGTTCCGCGAGACAAAGAGCCAGACCCCACGCTTGAAGTTCCGCTCGACCCTTTGCCCATCAGCCAGTACCCTTTTCCTGCTCTGGAACAGAAACCACGAGCGAAGGAGACGGCAGACGCTACCGAGGAAGAGGCAAGAGAAGACCTGATCGCGTTCGGCTCCTCTGAATTTGCCAAGGTGATTCTTGGTGGGATCTGGGGCCGGCCGCCTAATCTTGATCTCGATGCTGAAGCCGATCTGCACACGCTGCTGCGGGGACTCGCCGATCGAAAGCTGGTTCACTCGGCGCGGGATATCTCCGACGGCGGCATTGCAGTCGCGGTGGCGCAGGCTGCGTTCGCGAAGGGGATTGGAGCCACCGTCGATCAGGAGCAGTCGCTGATGGCTCATCCGCTGTTCGGGCTCTTCGCTGAACCGGCGTCCACTGTGTTCGTCACGGCAACTGAGGCTCATATTGGGGCCATCGAAAAGCTTGCGGGCGAATACAGCTTTTTCGTTTCGCGCATCGGCACAACCGGCGGAAACCGCCTGGAGATTTCAGTCGATCGCGAACCATTCATTTCCACGCCGCTGGATGAACTTCGCAGTGTCTGGGCGAAATCGCTCGAAGCAACCCTTCATGGTGAGGTGACTGCATGACGCAAGGCTTGCTTCGCGGCGCAGCCGCCGCCTGCCGTGTGCCTCGCGCTGAGGGCATGAGCCGGTTGTTGTTTCAGGGTGTTGAGAGTGTCGCCGACAAGTCCAAATTATTGAAAACAGCATCGGGTGGCGCCGATGGCCGCGAAGCGGCGGTTCGCCGTGCGCGCAGCACCGACAAGCTTCGCGAAGAGTGCGGGGTCGTCGCGATCCACGGGCATCCTGACGCGGCGCGGCAGGTATACCTCGGGCTCTACGCACTGCAGCATCGCGGGCAGGAGTCGGCGGGCATTGCTTCGGCCGATGGACAGCATCTGGCCAACATTAAAGGCATGGGTTTGGTTTCTGAAATCTTCACCGATGATGTGCTGCAGAAGCTACCCGGCACGATGGCTATAGGCCACACACGCTATTCCACTACCGGCGATTCGGCATTGCTGAATGCGCAGCCTATTCGTGTCGATTCGACCAAGGGCCTCATCGCAATTGCGCATAACGGGAACCTCGTCAATCTTGGTAATGTACGCGCGCGGCTGGAACGCGATGGGGCGTATTTTCAAACGACGTCGGACTCCGAGATTATCGTGCAGTTGATTGCTCACTCAGATCGGCACACGCTGGTTGACTGCATCGCCGACTCTCTTTCGCAGATAGAGGGCGCATTTTCGATTGTGATGATGACGCGCGATCGTATTTTTGCGGCGCGCGATCCACGCGGGTTTCGTCCGCTTTCGATGGGGCGCATCCGCAATACCGACGGCCCCGACACAATCGTTTTCGCTTCTGAAACCTGTGCGTTTGACCTGCTGCGCGCCGAGTATGAGCGAGACGTGCTGCCAGGTGAATTAGTCATGGTGACAGGTGACGGCGTGACGAGCCGCCAATACGCAACAGGAGTGCCGCAATCGAGTTGCGTGTTTGAGCATGTGTATTTCGCACGACCGGACAGCCGCATTTTTGGCCGCTGGGTGCAGGAGAGCCGTGATCAGATGGGCCGGCAGCTGGCGCGTGAGTCGGGCGTGGCTGCGGACGTTGTCGTGCCCGTTCCGGACTCCGGCGTTACCGCCGCGCTTGGCTATGCGGAAGAAGCGAAACTTCCCTTTCGCCTTGGCTTGATCCGCAATCACTATGTAGGCCGCACATTCATCGAACCGGAGCAGCGGGTGCGCGACTTTGGCGTTCGTTTGAAGCTGAACCCGGTGCGCAATCTGCTTGAAGGCAAGCGCGTGATTCTGATCGACGATTCTATTATTCGCGGCACAACAAGCCGCAAGATCGTGCGCATGGTGCGCGGCGCCGGCGCCAAAGAAGTGCATTTGCGCATCAGTTGTCCACCGACGATTTCGCCGTGCTTCTATGGTGTGGATACGCCGAGCAAGCGGGATCTGATTGCCGCGAACAATTCCGTCGAAGAGATACGTCGTTATATCGAAGCCGATTCGCTCGCCTATCTCTCTTTGGAAGGATTGATCAAAAGCTGCGACGGCGGCGAGGGCAACCAGTATTGCACCGCCTGCTACACCGGCAACTATCCTACGCAGTGGGTGGATGTGGATGAGATTCTGCCGGCTGCCGCGAGCGTATAAGCAGCCTCTGGTTTTCTTAATTGATCGGATTCATGCGGTCTCGCCCGCGAGTTCTGCGCTTTGTGCGGCGGCAGCTTTGGATCGCGCCAAGCTCCGGGTCAACACAAACATGGCCAACGCTGCCGCCAGACTGGGAACCATCAGTCCGCGTAGTCCGAGCCAGTAGCTCCCGGTCCGATCTTTCATCACGCCCATCCAATAGGGACCAACGAATCCGCTGAACATGGTGATGGTATTCATGGCGGCAATGCCTGCGGCTGCGGCTCGTCCGGTCATGAATTGAGTGGGGACGGCCAGAGCCGGAGCCTGCAAGGCGTTGAACGCGACGAAACTGATTGCGAGGGCAATGACGACCAACCAGGGTGGTCTCGCGAAACTGGCGGTGAGATAGCCGGCGGCCATCACGCAACAGGGCACGATGCAATGCAGCGCCCGGTCGCCCGTGCGGTCAGAGTTTGTACCCCCGAAGAGCATCCCTACCGCGCCAAACAGGCCGAAAGAGGCCACAAGGTATCCGACTTGGCTGACGCTCCAGCCAGTCACAGCTTGCAGAATGGCCGGCGCAGAAAAACCGTAGGCATAGCTGCAGGTGAGCGCACTGAAAAAGAACAGCCCGATCAACCAAACCTTGGGAGAAAGCAGAGCCTGCAAGACTCCTGCTTCGCGGCCGAGGTGCGCATGTGCGCTGTCGGCCTCGAGTTGACGCTGCAGCCACGATTTCTCATCCGGCGTGAGCCACTTGGCTTGCGCGGGACCATCGGGCAGCAGTCTCAGGATTACGAAGCTGAACAGCGCAGCTGGCAGTCCTTCCAAGAGAAAGAGCCATTGCCAGCCGGCGAAGCCGAGTTTGCCTTGCAGACCCAGCAACCATCCAGCCACGGAGCCCATGAGAACGGAGCTGAGCGGGAGAGCGACGTAGAAGCGGCTGACTGCGCGTGCTCGCATAGAAGCCGGAAACCAGAGCGTGAGGTAGTAGATGACGCCGGGGAAGAATCCGGCTTCTGCCATGCCGAGCAGCAGACGCACGGAATAAAACTCCAACGGTGTGCGCACAAGCATCATGGCTGCTGCGAGCAGGCCCCATGTCAGCATGATGCGTGCAAGCCAGCGCTTGGGACCGAATCGCAAGAGCAAGAGGTTCGATGGGACTTCGCAGAGCGCGTAGCCGATGAAAAATAATCCTGCACCGAGACCATACACCGTTGCACTGAAATGCAGGTCGCTGTTCATGCGCAACGAGGCGAAACTGATGTTGATGCGGTCCATGTAAGCCAGGCCGTAGCCGACGGAGATGATAGGCAGCAGGCGCCACGCGGCTTTGCGCTGAGCTGAAGCGCCAATAGCCGCGAGGTCGGAATCCTTGTGCGCGCATGCGGTTTGGGCGGGCCTATCTCTCGCGGCTGGAATCAACGGACACCTCTTTCGGTCCTCGGAATTGAGAACGGGCCCAGGGGAACGCTGCCTTCAGCGTGGTAAGCAGACTTTACCATGGACGAACAGCGCCTTCCTTGATTTATGCCACCGGGAATGACGCGATGATCGCTGTGATAGCATCCGCCTGTTACACGGCTGAACTCTCGCGGGCGGATTCTCGACGTTCGCAGTTCGCTATGCTGAACCTGAGGTTGGGCATGACTCGTGCGCGTTTGGTGTTTGGGGTCGCGGTTTTTCTTGGCTCCTTTCTGCTCTTTCTCGTTGAGCCTATCGCGGCGAAACAGTTATTGCCGATCCTGGGTGGGTCGGCTGCGGTTTGGATTACCTGCCTGGTATTTTTTCAAACTGCGTTGCTGTGCGCTTACCTCTATGCCCATTGGCTTTCGCGCAGTTCGCGATGGAATCTGCATTCAATGCTGCTTTTGCTGGCGGCGGCTGCGGCGATCATGTGGGCCGTGCGCAGCTACGGAGTCGGCATTGGAGCGGAGCACCCGATCGCGACGGTGTTTGTCGCGTTGAGCGAGTGGATCGGCCTGCCTTTTCTTATGCTCGGGGCGACTAGTCCGCTTTTGCAGGTTTGGTGGGCGCGGATTGAGGCGAGTGAAGTTCCCTATCGGCTGTTTGCGCTTTCAAACCTGGCGTCGTTGCTGGCATTGGCCCTTTATCCAAGCCTGATCGAGCCGCATTTCACTTTGCAAATGCAAAGAATTGGCTGGGCTTTTGGATTCGCCGTTTTCGCAATCCTGTCGATCGCGTTGACTTTGAAAACACGTTCCGCACCAGCGGCGTCGGGTCAGATCAACGTCGAGGAAGCTACCAGCCTTCCGAGATCGCCATTGAGCCACAAGATTCTTTGGGTGCTGTTGCCCATGGGCGCGGCCATGCAATTGAGCGCAGTGACAAGTTATCTGACGGCTAACATCGCTGCCATTCCGCTGCTCTGGATCCTTCCGCTCGCGGTTTATCTCATCACTATCATTCTCGCGTTTCAATTCCCTCACCTGCTACCGCGTGGCCTGGTCACGCGCTTGCTTATAGTGATGCTCGGCGGCCTGGCCTACATGTTGTCCAAGACCGACGTCTCTATTCCGATGCGAATCGGCATTCTGTTCTTCCTGATCGAGGTCTTCGTTTCTTGCTACTTCTGCCACAGCGAAGCAGTTGTCCTTCGACCGAAGCGGACCTCTGAATCGACTCTCTTTTATCTGTTTTTTGCTGCCGGGGGTGCGCTTGGATCCTTCGTTATTGGCATCGCTTCGCCTTTGGTCTTCCGCTTCAACTACGATCTGGCGCTCACTTTTCTCGTTACTGCGTTGCTCGCGTTCATAGTGACGTGGAAGGAAGGTTGGAGCCAGCGGATGCTGTGGGCGGTGGCCAGCATCATGATGGCGGTGCTCGTTTCATGGGTTCACATCGCCTCTCAGCGTGAGACCATCGCGGCCGTGCGCAACTTTTATGGCACCTTGCGCGTGAAACAGAACCATGGCTACCCGGGCTCAGTGATGCGCACGCTGACCAACGGAACCATCCAGCACGGCACGCAATATTTTGGAACGGAGCAATTGCGGCGAACGCCGACGACCTACTATGCCGAGGACTCCGGTGTGGGACTGGCGATCCGATTCTGCTGCCAAGGGCGCCCGCGCCGGATCGGTGTGATCGGCCTCGGTGCTGGAACACTCGCCGCCTACGGGAAGCCGGGCGACACCATCAGGTTTTACGAGATCAATCCGGCTGTCGCGCCCATTGCTCAGAATGTCTTTACTTACATTCGAGACTCGGGCGCCCGAGTCGAAATCGTCGAGGGCGACGGCCGTTTATCACTTGCGCATGAGGAGTCCCAGCGATTCGATGTGCTGGTTGTCGACGCATTCTCAGGGGATGCCATTCCGTTGCACCTGCTGACTACGCAGGCGGTTACGCTCTATCGCAAGCACCTGGCGCCAGGCGGGATTCTGGCCTTTCATATTTCGAATCAACATGTCGATCTGGCCCCTCCCATCGCGTTGCTGGCCAAGGCGGCGGGTATGGAAGCTGTGCGGGTTTCCAGCGGCCCAAAAGACGAGATTGGCGAATTTGGCGCGACTTGGATGCTGTTGACCGATGATGCTGCATTCCTTGCTCGGCCCGAAGTCGCCGCACACGCCCACGCAGCTGCGGACAAACCTGGCTTGAAGGTATGGACGGACGATTATTCGAGTCTGCTCCCGGTCCTGCATTGGTGAGAGGGGCATGGGCAAGAAAGCCTTGTCTCACCCCGCCCAGGGATTCAGCAGCTTCACTTTGATTCCGCGCAGATCGCTGACATTTCGCGTAACCAGCGTCATGCCGCGTGACACGGCCGATGCAGCCATCAGGGTGTCCACGACGGGTCTCGGACGTTCGGCTGACCACTCGCCCCATAGGCGTGCAGTCGCAGCGTCGATTCCGAGAATGCGTTCGGCAAAGCTGTATTCCAGTCCGTCGACCCACGCGCCCAGGTTTTTAGCCGCACCAGAATCGCTGCGTCCCTTCGCCGCGACTCCCTTCCGCAATTCGCCCAGCGTGAGCACGCTGATATAGAGCGCGGTGGCCTCTGCATTCTCCAAAAAAGATATTACGCCGGCGTCCGCTTTTCTTTTGCGGGTCTCGCTCAGGACGTTGGTATCGAGCAGGAACTCGATTCGCCCGTTCACAAATCGATCTCCCGTCCTGTGTCGCGATCTCGCGCGATTTCAAAGCGGTCTACCTTCGGTCCGCCAAGCAGATAATCTTTCAGGCTGGGTTTGTGTGCGGTGAGCGCGCGGTAATCCGCAATGGACAGAATGACCGCCCGTTCGGCTCCGTGCCTTGTAATGATCTGAGGGCCCTTCTGGCTGGCCTCCTCGATTACCTCGCTCAGACGCGTCTTTGCTTCCTGTACCTGCCAAATCGCCATAGCACCTCCGAAGCCTATTTCAACCATAACTCTAGTCGTTTTAGTCGTAAAGTGCAATTCTGGCGTTCGGTGGTTTTTGTCACAGGACGTTCATATATCGGGTGTGATAGCATCCGTTTTCTTAAAGCGAGACGTCCGTGGACTCCCTCTGATTTTGTTCCCGGACGCCTGCCGGAGACTCTCCTGATGGACGAGGAAGACGGCAGAGCGGGCCCTCGAGCCCGCCAATTCGGACCCGTTGACGTCCAGATGGACGTGCTTGTGAGGTCCCTGTGCAGCCCGGCACCAATTCCTGAACAAGCTTCGCTCTTGACTCGAATCTCAATCGCCAATATTTGTTCGCGCCAATCTCTTACTGCAATTCAACCCACATCAAATCCCGCGCCCCTTCACGGTCGCGGACCTGCCGAAGGCGTCCGCCCCACCGCAGGTGGAGGAGAAGCACATGAAAACGTACCAGGGAAGTGAGATCCGCAACGTAGCTGTAGTGGGGCATGCGCACAGCGGCAAGACCACCTTGATTGCCGCTCTGCTGCATGCCGCGAAAACAACACCCACCCAGGGCCGTGTGGAAGACGGCTCGGCCGTGACTGCCTACGACGAAGAAGAGGTAGCCCGCGGCATTACGATGCAAAACGCCGTTGCCTTTGCCGAGTGGCAGGGCACCAAGATCAACTTTGTCGATACGCCAGGGTTCCACATGTTCAACCACGAAGCGCGTGCTGCCCTGCTGCCTGTGGAGGCGGCCGCCGTGGTGGTGAATGCGCAGAACGGCGTGGAGGCCGTGACGGAGCGGGTGTGGAAGTTTGCCGAAGAGGCCAATGTTCCCCGCTTCGTGGTCGTGAACCAGATGGACCATCCCAAGGCAGGTGGCGCGAACGGGTTGAGCGCGCTAATTGAAGACCTGCACGAGCGCTGGGGCCGGCTGTGTGTCCCGGTGCAGCTGCCCATTAGCGGGCCGGATGGATTTCATGGCGTCGTCGACCTGGTGACGATGGAGGCGTTCTACTACACCCCCGGCGGCGATGGTCGGGGGAAGATCGGCGAGATTCCCGCATCCCTGACGGGCGCTGCCAAGGCTGCGCATGAGGCGCTGGTCGAGCTGGTGGCCGAGGGTAAAGACGAGCTGATGGAGGAGTACTTTGCCGAGGGCACGATTCCGGAGCAGCATCTGATTACGGCGTTGCACGAAGCCATTCGCGAGGATCGCATCTTCCCGGTGCTGTTTGTGAGCGGTCAGGCAAATATGGGCGCGGATCATCTCCTCGACTTCATCAAGGTGTATGCGCCTGCGCCAACCGAGCGCGCGCCGATTCCGGTGAAAGCGGCGGCGCTGCAGGCTGTGACTGCGAATGGAGGCGGCGACGGTGCTGCCGGTTCGAGCGTCCTGACGCGGAAAGTGGATGATCGCGAGCCTACGGCGCTGGTCGTATTCAAGACCATGTCCGACCCATTTTCCGGACGCATCTCGTTTTTCAAGGTGATCAGCGGCGTGGTGAAAAACGACGCGACGCTCGAGAACTACACGCGGCGCGGTCAAGAGCGCTTCTCTCATTTAAGTGTCATGCAGGGACGCAAGGCCATGGAAGTGGTCGAGCTGCACGCGGGCGATCTGGGCGCGGTGGCGAAGCTGCGCGAAACCTTTACCGGTGACACGCTGGGACAAAAGGGGGGCGATATCCAGGTCGAATTGGCCGCTCTACCCGAGGCCGCGATGACTTATGCCATCGAGCCGAAGAGCCGGGCGGACGAAGACAAGCTGGCGCCCGCGATTCACAAGCTTATGGAAGAGGATTTGCTGATCCGATTCTTCCGCGATCCGCAGACCAATGAGTTTTTGATCGCCGGAGCCGGGCAACCGCACATTGAGGCAATTGTGTCGCGCCTCAAGAAGCGCTACCACGCTGAGGTGACGCTGAAAGCACCCAAGGTGCCGTATCGCGAGAGCATTCGTGGCCGGGCGGAAGGACATGGTCGCCATAAGAAGCAGAGCGGCGGTCACGGCCAGTTCGGCGACTGCAAGATCAGGATGGAGCCGACACCGCGGGGGGGCGGATTCGAATTCGCCAACGAGGTCTTCGGCGGTGCGATTCCGCGCCAGTTCATTCCGGCGGTGGAGAAAGGAATTGTGGAATCGGCGGCGCGCGGCTATCTGGCAGGCTACCCGGTTGTCGACTTCAAGGTGACGGTCTTCGACGGCAGCTATCACGATGTCGATTCGAATGAAATGTCGTTCAAGATGGCTGGGCGCCTGGCATTCCGCAAGTGCATGGAGTCGGCCAAGCCGTGCCTGTTGGAGCCCATCATGAAGGTCGAGATCGAAGCGCCGGATGAATTTGCCGGGACGCTGATGGGCGATCTGAACAGCCGACGCGGACGCGTGCAAGGCATGGAATCCAAAGGACGGACGACGGTGATCAACGCGGAAGTGCCGATGGCCGAGATGCTGGCCTATGGCACGCTGCTGACCTCGATGACGCAGGGCAAAGGCAGCTACCGCATGGAGATGCACCACTACGACATCGTGCCGCAGCTGGTGGCTGACAAGATCCTGGCGAATGCGAAGAGGCCGGTGGAAGAGGAAGAAGAGTAGGCACCCAAGATGGGCGCGCCCACTGGGTCCGTCGAAGTGGTGAAGGCGATGTGCGACTCGGAGACAGCGACGCTGCCCTTGCGATAGCCCGTGATGGTGAGCGTGGCGGGATGCTCTTTTGAGTGGAGTTGGATCGCCGACCAAGTTGCCAAGTTGGGAATCCACATCCACGATTCTGCCTGTTGCGGAGTAAGTTGTGGCGGATTGTTGTTCGGGGAGACGCAACGCGGATCAATGGGGCCGATGTGCATACGCTCACCGCTCGAGATAGCGCGAATGGCGGACGACTTATCGGCGAAAGTGATCGTGTTATGCCGGGAAGTGCCGCGGGATCTCTCCATATAAAGGTCGGCGGAGTTATGCCGGGGGAAGATAGCGCCATCTTCCCGATAGTCAATGGAGACTGGGGACTTAGCCTGCGAAGCAAGCGAAGAAGATGGGCGGTCGACGCTGGCGGACGCGCCCGAATGGGACGGGAGGAACAGGGCTGCCGCGAAGAGAGCGGTCAGTAACATCAAGACGAACAGAGTTACTCGGCCCCGATGTTGAGCAGTTACGCACCACTGTATCGGGCATAGAGACCAACTTATGCGGGTTGGTCGTTTCGTGATCGCAAATTCGGCTTGTGGACGATCCTCGCGTCCGCAGACGGGCCATGGGAGCCGATTTTTCTGGCAATCGGATTCAAATTCGGGGTATAGTCAAGGAACCGCAACACGCGGCACCTGGAGGAGAACAGTGTTCCAGTTTAGCGCCGTACGAATTCGACCTATTCGCTGAACATTGCCTCGGGACCCTATCCTGTTTTACCCGAGGTCGACTTCAGCCTCGGGGCGAACCTGCACAAACTAATTTGATCGCAGCGTGAACCCCTTCGCGTCTGCCGTGCCTTTTCGCACGGCATTGTGGAGTTCCCCATGTCTTTAATTGAAACCACCGCGAGCGTGTCGAACGACGTTCGTGCGCGCGGGTTATGGTCTTCGGTGCGTGAAGCGCTGCGCGGAACGCACCAGGACTACACAATAGGAAGCCTGAACCGATCTATCTTTCTCCTGGCTATTCCGATGGTGCTGGAGATGGTTCTTGAATCCCTGTTTGCCGTTGTGGATGTGTTCTGGGTGGGCAGGCTGGGCGCGAATGCCGTGGCCACAGTGGGCATTACCGAAACCATGCTGGCGCTGGTGATGGCGATCGGCATGGGCGTTTCTCTGCCGGCCACGGCCATGGTGGCGCGACGCATCGGCGAAAAGGACCCGGAAGATGCGGCGATTGCCGGCGTCCAGGCGATCGCGCTGGGGCTGACGATCAGTCTGGCGATTGGCATTCCGGCGGGGATTTATGCGCCGCAATTACTGGGATTGATGGGCGCTTCGCCGGAGATTGTGGCTCTCGGCTCGAACTACACGCGCATCGCGCTGGGCGGTTGCGGCGCAATCATCTTGCTGTTCCTGAACAACGCCATCTTCCGCGGCGCGGGTGATGCGGCGATTGCAATGCGCCTGCTTTGGGTATCGAACATCATCAACCTGATCCTCGATCCGTGCCTGATCTTCGGACTGGGGCCATTTCCGCGCATGGGCGTGACGGGCGCGGCGCTGGCTACGTTCACGGGCCGCAGCATCGGTGTGCTTTACCAGTTCCATCGGCTCCTCAAAGGCACGGAGCGTATTCATGTGCTGTGGCGGCACGTGCGGCTAAATGTGCGGGTGATGACGCGGCTGGTGCGCGTCTCGCTGACGGGCATGCTGCAGTTTGCGATTGCCAATGGGAGCTGGATCGGGTTGGTGCGCATTGTTTCTCTGTTTGGGTCAACGGCGGTGGCCGGATACACGGTGGCCATCCGTATTGTGATCTTCTTCATCCTGCCGGCATGGGGGCTGAGCAATGCGGCAGCCACACTGGTGGGGCAGAACCTTGGGGCGAAACGGCCGGACCGCGCAGCGCTGGCGGTGTGGCGGACGGGCCTCTACAACATGATTTTTCTAGGTTCGCTCGGTGTGTTCTTCTTTGTGTTTGCGACGCCTGTGGTGCGACTGTTCGTGAACGACCCGGCGGTGGTGTCCATTGCTGCGTCCGCGTTGCGTACGTTCAGTTGCGGCAACATTGCCTATGCTTACGTGATGGTGATGCTGCAGGCCTTTAACGGCGCGGGGGACACACTGACGCCGACGCTGGTGTACTTCTTCGGGTTCTGGGTACTGGAGCTGCCGCTGGCGTGGTGGCTGGCGGTTGGAATGCACCTCGGGGCGAGGGGCGCATTCCGTGCGGTGGTCATCGCCGAATGTGCTATCGCCATCGCCAGCGTCGTGCTGTTCCGTCGCGGGAGGTGGGCGCGGCAGAAGATTTGACGTGTATGCTCACCTGAATTTTGGCATTCTGTTGCTATGTCGCATTGCTGGGAGAGACTGAAGAGCACAGTACGGTTCGTGTTGATTACTGTTGTGTCTTTGACGCCTACGGTCGCCGGCGCGCAATCGGAGGAAAAAGACCCCGCTGCCGTGATTGAGCTTGGCGGAGCCACCGCGTGGAATATCAAGGACGGGGGAGCCAGCAGTGGCCCGAGCATGGCAATCGAGGTGACGCCGATCGAGAACTGGCTGGAACTCGAGGGCGGCGTCACGGCGCTGTTCAGTTCCAAATCGACGGAGTGGGATACCGACCTGCTGTTCAAGAAGCCATGAACTCTTTCCCGCAAAGCCGAGTTCATGGCCGGCATCGGACCGGAATGGGTTCATACACGCGAAGGAGGTGCTTCAAGCAATTCGGTCGCTGCTGAGGCGGTGCTGGATTTCATGTTCTGGCCGGCGAAAAAGCATAAGTTCGGCTGGTACTTCGAGCCCGCATACGACTACGATTTTGGAAGCGGTCATGAGCAATCGCTGGGAGTGAGCGGCGGTCTCTTGATCGCGATCCCTTGAGTGCGCATCCGATGTAAGTGGAGCTGAGGGTGTTTTTTGCTTGATTTCGGGCGATTTCCGGCTGTGACGGGGAATCCTTGCGCCCTGTAACTCATCTGAGAGAATGATGGCAGTGGGAAGAACGGCACATTGGATCTTCCGCGGGGCGGGAGCGCGGGTTTTGTGTGTGGCGATGACGCTGAATGCGGCTGCCGCTTTGGCGCGCGCGCAGATGGGAAATCCAAGCTCGGCATCGAATCCTTTTTATGGCAGCGTGACTCTGCATCCGGCGACGGATGAGACGCTGCAGTTGTCGCTCGACGAGGCGGTGCGGCGAGGGTTGGAAAATAACCTTGGGCTCAGGGAAGCCGAGAGCGGCGAGACCCTAGTGAAGGGCGAAAAGAACCAAGCGCTGCAGGAGTTCCTGCCTACGATTACAGTCAGCGGCGGGACAGGCGTGTTTCAGCACGACCTGGCTGCACAGGGTTTTGGGCCTGGGACGATCAGCAAATTCGCCTCGCTTCTGGGCAAGACCGGCGGGGGATTCAATCCGATTACGAAGGACGATCTGACGCAGGGACAGATCAATTTCAGTCAGACTTTGTTTTCCGGCCCGGTGATTGCGGGATGGCGCGCAGCGGGTGCAGCAGAGCGGGCAGCGCATTTTGCCAAGATGTCGGCGCGGGGCGAAGTCGTGCAGCAGGTTGCGACTGCTTACCTGCATGCCATTGCCGCGGCCAGCGAGGTGGACCAGGCAAACGCTCTGGAACAGGCCGACCGGGTGCTGTTTAACCAAGCGCATGCGGCGCATGAGGCTGGGACGGCGGCGAATCTGGACGAACTGCGCGCGCGGGTGCAGTTGCAGGCACAGCAGCAGGCGGTGATTGCCGCGCAGAACACGCTGGACAAAGACCTGATCCTGCTGAAGCGCGAAATTGGTGTCGATCCGGGACAGAAAATTGTGCTGACCGATTCAACGCCATATAGCGATTTGGCCGCGCAGACGCCTGAGGAAGTGCGTGCGGTCGCCTACAAAAATCGACAGGATTATCAGAATCTGCAGAACCAGCTCGTCGAGGTGAAGGCGATCCACGCGGTGTACCGGAATCAGCGGCTGCCGACATTGACGTTCGGTGGATACTGGGGCGTAGATAAGGTCAACGGTTCGCCATCGCACGGCACCTTTGCGGCTGTGGGCTCGCTGAACATCCCGCTGTTCAGCGAGGCGCGGCTGCGCGGCGATGAAGAGACAGCGGCGGCACAATTGTCCTCAGTGAACGCGCAGCTAGAGGACCTGCGCGGCCACATCGATCAGCAAGTGCGGTCCGCGCTGCTGGATGTGGATTCGGCCCACAAGCTGGTCGAGGTGGCGCGGTCGAACGTGGAGCTGGCCACACGCGCGCTGAGTGATGAAACGGATCGTGTGAATGCCGGCGTGGACGACAATCTTCCGCTGGTGGATGCACAGGCAACGGTGGCATCCGCGCAAAGCAATTTGATCGAGAGCCTGTACCAGTACAACCTTTCGAAGCTGGCCTTGGCGCGGGCTGCGGGGATTCTGGAGCAGCAGTACCGGGTGTATCTGGGACGGTAGTTCTCCTGACTGCGCATTTTCGCGCGTTGGGATTTGTGCTTTCCCACCCTTTCGCCACCGCCCCACAGACGAAGACCTGTCTGCGGGGACCCCAGGAAGAAGGCGAAAGTTCGGGGCACGGGAGTTTGTACATAAACGAGGGGCACCGCGCCAGTTCGATCGATCCATTCAACATTCACATCTTCCTGCATTTCTCCCGTATAGCGTCAAAGAATGCGCGATTTTCGACGCGCATCTCATAGGTTGAAGGAGTTGACCGGATGGCGAAGAAGCTCACAATTCAATACAAAGTATTGCCGGATGCGGCTGCGCTGGCGGCACAGGCCGCCGAAGAATTTACCCAGGCAGCCGAGAAGGCTGTGGCGGAACGGGGCCGGGCACGCATTGCCATCAGCGGCGGGTCTACGCCGAAGGCCGCTTTCCAGTTGCTTGCGGACGCAAGCCAGCCGTGGCGAAACCGAATGCCGTGGGACAAGCTTGAGCTTTTTTGGGTGGACGAGCGCTGTGTGCCTCCCGACAACGCCGACAGCAACTATCGTATGACGCGCGAGGCGATGCTGGAACATGTGCCGTTAAAGCCCGAGCAGGTGCACCGAATGGAAGGCGAGCTCGAGCCGCAGGTTGCAGCAGCACGCTATGAGTCCCTGCTGCGGGACAG
Organism: uncultured Acidobacteriaceae bacterium; assembly: GCA_963704415.1. Lineage (GTDB taxonomy): Bacteria > Acidobacteriota > Terriglobia > Terriglobales > Acidobacteriaceae > Telmatobacter. Next base: position 375,890 of record OY969908.1, read on the forward strand.
CTTCCGGCTGGAGGGCGCGGAGAGCCCGCGCTTCGATCTGGCACAGTTAGGGATGGGGCCCGATGGGCATACAGCCTCTTTGTTTCCGCACACGGAGGCGCTCCATGAGATGGGGCGGTTGGTGACGGCCAACCACGTGGAGACCGTGAAGGACTCTTGGCGCATCACGCTGACCTGGCCCGTGATCAACAATGCCAGCTCTGTGTTCTTCCTGATTGGCGGGGCGGACAAGGCCGAACTGGTTCGCGAAGTATTTACCGGGCCGAGCGATCCGGAGCGCCTTCCCAGTCAACTGATATGGCCCTCAGGCGGTATACTCACACTGGTTTTGGATCAGGCCGCTGCTGCGCTTTTACCTGCAACCGATGGGGAGGGCTGCGGGGTTTTTGAGAGGGAAAGATGATTCTGGCAGGCGATGTGGGGGGCACGAAGGTAAACCTCGCGCTGTACGATTTTACGAATGGAAAATTGACATATACCCGGGACGAGCGGTACGCCGCGAAGGATTATCACGGGCTGGAAGAGATTGTGAAGCAGTTTTTGGGCGCGGAGAAGGTGACCTCCGCCTGTTTTGGCGTGCCGGGACCAGTCCGTGACGGTCGGCTGCGGCTGACCAACCTGCCTTGGACCCTGGATAGCCGCGAATTGGCGGCCGGCCTAGGAATTCAGCACGTTTTTTTGATCAATGACCTCGAAGCCAATGGTTATGGCATTGCGGAGCTGTCAGCCGACCAGATCTACACCTTGAGCGAAGGCGACCCGAGCCAGATTGGCAACCGCGCACTGATCGCCGCGGGGACCGGGCTGGGCGAAGGCCTGCTGGCCTGGAACGGTCGCATCCATGTTCCCTACCCCTCAGAAGGCGGGCACGTGGACTATGCGCCGCGCAATGAAGACGAGATTGACCTGCTGCGCTTCCTGAAGCAGAAATACAACGGACGCATCAGCTTTGAGCGCGTGGTTAGCGGCATGGGAATGACCAGCATCTATGAGTTCCTGCGCGAAGTGAAAGGCGTGGAAGAGCCGGTGTGGCTTGCGGAGAAGATAGCTGCGGCGCACGATCCTAACTCGGTGATCACAGAGATGGGCTTGGCGGCGAAGAGCGAACTTTGCGCGAAGACGCTGGATATGTTTGTTTCCGCCTATGGGGCGGAAGCCGGCAACCTGGCGCTGAAGATTCTGTCGGTCGGCGGGCTCTACGTGGGCGGCGGCATCGCACCGCGGATCCTGGAGAAGCTGAAGGACGGCACATTCCTGAAGGCCTTTACCGACAAGGGAAGGTTGAGCCAGTTGCTGATCAACATGCCGGTACGGATTATTCTGGAGAGCCGCGCGGCACTGATGGGGGCGGCGGCTTACGCCGAGGCGAGGGCTGCGGAGTTGAGCGGGGTTTCGGTTCGGGCTGCTTCGGTGAAGGGGTAGGGAAACCGAGACCGAATCTAGGGGCAGATTGAGAAAGCCAGCCGCATCCGGCTGGCTTTTTTCATTGGGGCAAGGCTCTGCCGACGGACGCGATGGTTCCGTGATAGAAGTATTGGCCGAGGCCGAGAGTGAAAAGCCAGCAGCCGTAGAGAGAGTGTTCTACACAGGACGTCAGCAGGGAGTTTGTCTCCGCGTAACGGAAAGCGAAGAGCAAACCGCCGGCGAAGGTGAGCGCGAGCGCAAGTGTGTTGCGGAAGACGATGTGCAGGAAAGCAAAGGCGGCGGCACTGGCGACGATGATCGCCCATTTGCCCGGAAATAAAACGGCGTAGCGTTCGAAGAAAAAGGCGCGGTAAAGGATTCCCTGCGGATACACGGAGAGGACGGGATAGGCGACCATCACGATGGCCCAGAATATTGGGTTCTGACGCATGAAGCTCCACTCCCGTGCTGGAGCGAAAAGATGAACGCCGAGCCAAAGCCCCGCAGCTACCACAGCAAAGATGACGAGGATGGAGCCAAGGTAGTGCGGAAGGGGCGCGGCGTTCCAAAGGAGTGAGCGGTCGAATCGCGGATCGTGCAGCAATTGCCACAGCGCATAGCCCGAGACGGCCCACAGCAACGGCAGGGCGGGAACCCGCACGGGGGAGAGCCGGTAGGCAAGCGGCAAGGCAATGAAGATGATTAGAAACTCAAGAATAGACAGGCTGCGCGACATGGAGTGTTCTCCGAGCTAGAAGGATAATCTCTGGCATTCACGGAGACGTGAAGAAGCGGAGCGATTCGATTGTTTCGTTTCGTAGAGCGGAGCGATTCGGATAGGCTAGAAGCACTCGCATGGCCTTCGCATCCACGATTGGCAACACGCGCTACAGCTTCGAGAGCCTGCGGGAGTTGCTTGCCAAGGCGTCGCCGTTGCGGAGCGGTGATATGCTGGCCGGGCTGGCCGCCGCATCGGCCGAAGAGCGCGTGGCCGCGCAGTATGCGCTTGCCGACCTGCCGTTGGCAGTTTTCCTTTCTGAAGCTGTTGTGGCCTATGAAGAAGACGAAGTGACGCGCTTGATTGTCGACACGCACGATGCGGCCGCGTTTGCACCAGTGCAATCCCTAACGGTGGGCGAGTTGCGGAACTGGCTTCTCTCTGATGAGGCAACGCCGGAGCGGTTGGCGGAGCTTGCCGCAGGTCTTACGCCGGAGATGGCCGCAGCCGTGAGCAAGCTGATGCGGGTACAGGACCTGATTGCAGCAGCGGCGAAGATACGCGTGGTGACTCGGTTTCGCACCACTGTAGGACTGCCGGGGAAGTTGAGCGCGCGATTGCAGCCGAATCATCCGACAGACGATGCGATGGGAATCGCGGCTTCCATTCTGGATGGGCTGCTGCTCGGTTCCGGCGATGCGGTCATCGGCATCAATCCTGCAGGCGACAACGTGGCCTCGACGACGCGCTTGTTGCTGTTGATCGATACACTGCGGCAGCGGTTCCATATTCCTGTGCAGAGCTGCGTCCTGGCTCACGTCACGACGCAGATGGCTGCGCTCAATGCAGGCGCGCCCGTGGATCTGATCTTCCAATCGATCGCCGGCACTGAGGCCGCGAATCGCAGCTTTGGCGTGAGCTTGTCGCTCTTGTCGGAGGCACACGCAGCGGGCATGGGGTTGCGGCGCGGTTGTGTGTGCGCGGATGGACAGGTGGGCAGCAATGTTATGTACTTCGAGACGGGCCAGGGCTCGGCGCTCTCTGCCAACGCACATCATGGTGTGGATCAGCAAACGCTGGAGGCGCGCGCCTATGCGGTGGCGCGGCATTTCGATCCGATGCTGGTGAACACCGTGGTAGGCTTCATTGGTCCCGAATATTTGTACGACGGCAAGCAGATTGTGCGCGCAGGATTGGAGGATCATTTCTGCGGCAAGCTTCTGGGGCTGCCCATGGGATGCGATGTGTGCTACACAAATCATGCCGAGGCCGATCAGGATGACATGGACACGCTGCTGACTCTGCTGGGAACGGCGGGGGTGAATTACATCATGGGCGTGCCGGGTGCGGACGATGTGATGCTCAACTACCAAAGCACAAGCTTTCACGATGCGCTCTATGTGCGGAAAGTTCTTGGTCTCAGGCCTGCGCCTGAATTTGAGGCGTGGCTCGCGGGAGAGGAGTTTAACAGGCTACGGCTGGAAGCGAATCATCCGGAGAGGCTGCTGCCGGTATGAGCGAGATAGCGGCATCCTCGTGGGCGGTGCGGTTACGGGCGCTGACCCCGGCGCGCGTGGGCCTGGGACGTACGGGCGTGAGCCAGCGGACTGGCGATCTGCTCGCATTTCAGAGAGCACATGCGCTGGCTCGCGACGCAGTGCACGCACGATTAGAAACAGCAGCGCTTGCATCGGCCATTTGCGCGATCTCGGGTGGCGATGTTGTGCGATTGCACTCGATGGCCGCGAATCGCTCTGTTTATCTTCAACGGCCCGATCTAGGACGAATGCTTGATGAGCGCAGCGCCGCGACGCTTGCGAGTTTGCAAAATGGGCGATGCGACTTATCGCTGATTGTTGCCGATGGGCTCTCCGCGCTTGCGGTCGAGCGACACGCGGCGCCGCTCCTCGAGAGGTTGCTGCCGCAGCTCGCAGGATGGAAGCTGGCGCCGATTTGTGTCGTCGAACAAGGTCGCGTCGCAATCGGAGATGAGGTCGGCGCAGCGCTTGGTGCCCAGCTTTGCGTGATGTTGATTGGGGAGCGACCGGGGCTGAGCGCGCCTGACTCGTTGGGAGCTTACATTACGTGGGGGCCTCGGCCGGGGCGCACGGATGCTGAGCGCAATTGCATTTCAAACATCCGCTTAGAAGGCCTAAGCTATGCGCAGGCCGCGACGCAGCTCATGTTTTATTTGTCTGAAGCGCGTCGCCGCGAGCTCACAGGGATTGCGCTCAAGGAAGAAGCGCACCTGCTCGAGGAAGGTTAATCGTGCTTAGAAAAGTTGGCCGATGGCTGTTGCGCGTTGTCCTCCTTCTCGCGGCAGGATTTGTGGCCACGTATGCAGTGGATTCAATTGCATTCAAGCTGGAGGGCGCACCGCAGTCGACGGTCACCGTGAATCGTACGCTGGTCGTTCCATTGAAAAACAACAAGGAAGAGTACGACTACGTTGGAACATTTGATGAACCGTGTTCCATTTCGCTTTTCCCGCAGGGCGGCTTGAGCCCCTGCTGGGAACTGCGCAGAAATACAAATCAAAATGTGAGGCTGTGAAAAACTTGCTCGCGCCTCACAGTTCCTCGTGACAAAAGTCACGAGCGATAATTCGAAATTCCCGTAGTATCGGAAAGTTCAAAAGGTCCTCCAGGAAACCCAATGTACAGCCGCATAGCGAATGAAAACGGTGGCCTGAACTCGCGCTGTCTTTACTGCTTTAATACGGTGGCGTCCGACGTGCAGATCCACGATCTCGATCGCGTCGAGGCCAGGCATATCTGCCCTGAGAAAGCGCTCGCGCAATTGCTCGCACGTGGGCACACAAGGGACCTTCCAGTTCAGACGAAGTGAATTATCTTTCGGAAGGCGGTGCAGGTGCGGGCGCAGTCTGGCCCTGCGGCGGATGCGCGTTCCCATTTTGAATCTTCTTAAATAGCGCGTCGTCGGTTTCCTTCGTTAGATTGCTTGCCTTGTCGAATTCCGCCTTGGCCTCTTCCTTTTTGCCCATTGTGCGGTAGAGCCGGGCGAGGCGCCAATGGACATTCACGTCGTCTGGAATCAATTTTTCGGCCAGAGTGAGTTCACGCAACGCCTCTTCGTTATTTCCCGATTCGGTTGCAACGATGCCGAGATCGAGATGCGCCAAGGGAAGCGATGTATCTAGCTTGAGTGTTGATTCCAGAAGGGGACCTGCCTCGCTGATCCGATTCATCTGTATGTAGGTATCGGCGAGGTACAGCATCGATTGCACGTGCTTTGGATCGTTGGCGAGTTCGGCCAGGAACTCTTGCGCAGCGGCTGGGTACTGCCTTTGTGTCCAGAGCAAGTACCCCAGACCGAAGTGAGCATTCGGTTGCCTGGGATCTGCCTTGACCGCAGCGCGAAACATCGCCGTAGCACCGGCATTGTCTTTCATTTCATCGAGCGCCTCGCCGGCCACCATATCCGCTTCGGCAGAATCCGGATTCAACGTTAGAATCCGTCGATAGACGTCAAGAACGTACTTCGACTGATTTGACCAAAGATAGCTATGTTCGAGCGCGAGCAACAGCTGCAAATTATTGGGCTCGTCGTCCGCTGCTTCCTTTAGATAGGGCGCTGCTTTCACATAATCGGCGAGGCCGTAATAAGCCATGCCGATCAGAATAGTTGCCCTTTGCTGTTCGGGTGAGTGCGCAGGCGCATCTTTTCGAAGGATTTCGAATTCAGGTATTGCGTCTTTGAGCTGCCCACCCTTAAAGAGCGCCAAGGCGAGATTGAGTCGCAGACCAGGAACGTTTGGATTGACCGCCAGGGCCCTGCGATAAAAGGGGACCGCCTCTTTGTAATGTTCCTGTCGCGCCTCGAGTAAGCCAATGTGCGCCAAGGGTTCAGGACTCCCGGGATGCGCCTTGAGAATGGCGCGCCATTGAACTTCAGCTTCCTGGATTTTTCCCTGTTGCTCCAGCGCCAAGGCCTCGCGCCGTGGGCTCGAAATGGCTTGCGGTTGGGCGAAGGAAAAACTTGAAGCCGTAATGAGTGCCGCACCAATCAGTTTGCAAAGAATTTGATTCACCTGTTTGCCTTGCGGCGATGGAGATCCTTCAATCGCCTTGATGCGGCGTACGTATTGTGTTGCGGAATGCATTCCCCTGCTGAATCAATTCTCTCTCGCGACAAGAGCTGCGGGCAAATTGGTGATGCAAAGAAAAAGGGGCGCGACGGGGGTTACCCGCCGCGCCCCGGTTGAGGTTCGATTTAGAACACGAACTTGCCACCGAGTTCAAGGTTACGAGAATCTTCTGCGCCCGTGATCACGCCGAAGTTCGAGGAACCCTGACCGGTGCCCATGTTGTTCCATTCCTGGTGGTTAAAGGTGTTGAAGGACTCGCCGCGAAGTTCGAAGTGAGCCCGCTCGGTAATGGCAAACGACTTGTAGAGCGAAGTCGTGAAGTTCACGCGACCCGGGAACACGATGGCGTCCCTGCGTGCGCTGCCGAAGCCCTGGTTCGCTCCACCCAGCCAGGCAGGAATCGGATCGCTGAACTGGGTCGTATCGAACCACTGATTGATCTTCTTCAGGTAATGAACCTTGCCGCTGACATTGGGACGATTGGTGTAGTTCCCGCCCAAACCGACAGGATCGTAGGGGCTGGAGATCCCAGGACCCTGGTAGTTAAGGCCGCCGGTTCCAGGAATTCCCGATTCGTCGATGACCGTACCGGCAATAGTCCAGCCGCCGATCAGCGAATGAACCAAGCCAGAGCTCTTGGCGAAGAACGGGATGTTGTAGATGTAGTTGGCATTCACGATGTGGCGGCGGTCAAGGTTGCCCGAAGCCTTATCGTACTTGAGGTTGAAGGGATTGCTGACTGGCGTAAGGTCAGAGCTGGTGAGATCGATTTCATGCGAATAGGTGTAATCGATTTCGCCGCTGAGGCCCCACTTGTTCTGCACACGCAGACCGGTCTGGAATCCGTTGTAGTTTCCGTTGGTGTTGTTCTCTTGCTGCTTGATTTCACCGTACCCCTGGTATTGGCGGTACAGATTGCCATTGGGCAAGCTAACCGGCTTGCCGCCCGCCGGGTTCGGCGGAGCGTAGGAACCGGACAGATTTGAAGCCGGGCAGGTATCGCCACCCGGGTAGTTGTTGCCGCTGTCACCTGCATCGCAACGAACTGCCATGTCGGTACTGAGCGGGTAGTCGTTGATGTCTTGCTCGATGTTCTGGTGCCATGCAATGTTGCCTACATACTGCACAACCCAGATCATTGACGGTTTCAATTCATGCTGCACGCCGAGGCTGAATTGCGCAACTGCAGGCGCTTTGTAGCTCGGAGCCAGGCTGGTTACAGATGTCACGAACACGGGGACGCCGGCAGAAGCGACGTTCGAGTTGTCGTTCCAACTGACGCCAGGGCTGCTGAACAGCGTGTTGCTGATGCTCACGTTGTTGGCGAAGGGTGAGTTCGTGGCAGCGTTGTAAATGTCGTTGCCCTGCAAGCGCTCGTAGAACGTTCCGAAGCCGCCGCGGAGAACGGTTTTGCCGTTGCCGAACAGGTCCTCAGAGAAGCCGACGCGCGGCTGCAAGGTGTTGTAATCGTTGTTGACCAATCCGCGCGGGAAGCTGTTCTGGCCCGCGAGGCCCATGCCGTTGACATAGTAGGAAGCGCCACCCTGGCTCAACAGGCCCGGTGTTGAAGGGCTGATGAGGGTGCCGTTCCAGATAGGCGTCTGGCTGGAGATGAAGTTGGCCGGGTCGAAGTTGGCAACCTGGTTGCTGCGTTCCCAGGCATGCGGCAGAGCGTCATAACGAAGCCCGAGCTGCAAGCTGAGGCGCGGCGTCACGTGCCAGTTATCCATCAAATAGGCCGACGGCGTCTGGTTGACATAGTGGCGAATCGGCACGGCCTGGAACTGGCTGTAGCCGGAGCTGAGGCCCATTGCAAGGTCCATGAAGCTATCGCCGGAGAACTGGTTGAAGCTGTAGTAGCCTTGCTCGTCGCCGAACAGCTGCTGGTTCTTGGTGTAGCGGTTGTAGCTGAACCCGTACTTCATGGCATGCTTGCCCATGGTGTACGAGATGTCGACCTTAGGCTCGTAATCTTCAGCCGCGTTGTGCCATGGAGCGGAGCCCGTGTCTTCGGCGACGCTGTATGGCCCAATGTAGTTAAGGCCGGGAACCGAATTGCGGGTAATCGCAAAGCTGGAAGTCAGTGGGTTCTTCTGCCAACCGGAAGGCAGTTGCGAATTGGCGCTGTTGGTGATGTTGATGATGTTGCCGTCGTAGTTGATGCTGGCTTCAACGAGCAAATTCGGATTGATTGTGCCGCTCATCTTGATTGCGGCGCTATTGGAGGGGTTGGACAGTGTGCTGGTGATCGAGTTGTAGCTCGCCCACAGCCAGCCCAATTCCGGCAACGCATATCCCTGGGACACAGAGTCGTGCATGTAGTGACCGAGGATTGCCCATTTGTCGCTGAATTTATGGTCGATGCGGACGATGTCGTCGCGGACATCAATCGGATTCGAGACGTTCGCAACCACCTGGTCTTTGCTGGTATTGGTCGGCTTCGGAATGGCGCCAGAGTTGAGGTAAAGCACGCCATTGTTATCGAAGAGCTGGTGCGGAATGATCGCGTAGCCTGAGCCATCCACAGCAAATCCGCCCGCCGTACCGGGAGCGGCTCCAGGAACCAGGCCCAAAGGCGCGAGCGTGTGGGTTGCGTAATACGAGGTAGCCGGAACCGAAGGAACCTTCAGAACCGTACCGGTCGCGAAAGCCGGCGGCACGTAGTGCAAGTCAGTTCCAAGAACCGGCCGATCGGCGTTGTCCAACGTGTTGTTCACATTGGTGCCGGCGCCGGACAGAATCTTGCGCCACTCTTCATTCCAGAAGAAGAAGGTCTTCTGCTTGTTGGTGTTGTAAACGTGAGGGATAAAGAGCGGGCCGCCGACGTTGCCTCCATAGATGTTGTAGTGAATGTTGGTCTTGGAGTTGGCGATCGCCTGGAAGGCGTTGTAGTCGGGGGTACGGTTGAACTCCCACAGTTCGCCATGGAACTTCTGGGTGCCGCTCTTGAGCGAAAGGCTCATCGTGGCGCCGGAAGAAATACCATAGTCAGGCGGATAGTTCGAGGTCATCATTGTGAACTCGGCGATCGCGTCCTGCGAAGGCATGATGTCCATGCCGCCGGCGCCGCCGCGGTCATCGGCCTCGCCACCGTCGATGAGCCAGATGTTGTGGCTCTCACGAAGTCCGTTGACGCTGATTGAGAAGCTGGCCGCCACGGAGGTTGGTGTGTTGCTGTCAGGAAGAGCCGAACTGACGCCCATGCCTAATGCAGCAAGAGCCGCAAAGTTGCGGTTTTCGGTTGCGATCTGACTGATTTGTTCGGAACTGATGAGGGTGCTGACCACGTTGGAGTCGGCCTGCACTGCCAAAGCATCGGCTTCGACGGTGACCGTCTGCGTTTCGGAACCAACTGTGAGCTTGATGTCCACGCGGGAAGTCGTAGAAACGTTCACCACGACACCGGTCTGCGCGTACGCTTCGAAACCCTTGGCTGAAACCTTCAGGTTGTAGTTGGCAGGGTTCAAACCGGAGATGTCATATAGCCCGGTTGCACCGCTGGTTGTGGTTTTCGAGGCGCCGGTCCCTGGATCGGTAAGAACGATCTTCGCATCTGGGACTACTGCACCTGTCTGGTCGGTGACTATGCCCGTGAGTTCGGAGTTAGCCTGTGCGAATGCTCCCGCACAAACCGCAACGAACATCAATGGCAACAGGATAATCCTGTACCACTTGTGTCTCATGTAGCCTCCCTTTTCAAGAGTTGCTGCTATACATCTGCCGCTTCACTGTCGAATCAGCATGAAGCCGGGAATGATTTTTCTTGGCACTGAAGTGCGAAGCCATTTAAAGCGCATCGCATAACTGCCGTCAAGTAGAAAATCCATTTACTTGACATCATTCCTTGCATCAGCCGGTTCGCCCCGTCTTTTCGGTGGGCTGCCTTCCGGTGTTCTGGAGGGCTTTCACCCCCGGCACTTTCAAGTACTGCGGGGTTAAATTGCGTTTATCTTTCCAGCCGAAGCGCTCCTCGCTCCCTCCGGCCTATTTCTGGTCCTAACCGACTCCCGGCAAACTACTAGAGCAAGCCTGGAATGGGCTGCTTTATCCGTTCTTTGGAAGAAGAATTTCCAAGAGATATGTCTTTTGGAATCTTCTCGCTCAAACGTTTAAGCAGAATGCGCAGAACATTACATTCTTTGGGCCGGTGGAGATTAAATGCCGCAGGAGGGACGGTTGTCAAGGCACGAATTGTCATTTTTGCGGGCGGGCGAAAGGGCCAGATCATGGCGCTGAAGCAAGCTATCGGAAGATAAGGACTTCTAAGTTGCGGGTACTCCGGAAAGTTACTTCCGCCTAGGATGCGCCGGAGCCAACTTTGTCCTTGATAGGCGACCAATCCGAATTTTTGCGAAGCGCTTCATGAGATAGCCATGAGAGCGCAGGACTGTTCGGGCAGCGCAGGCAAGTATTCCGTTTTTGGGAGTTCCGGCTGTTTTTGACCTTCATTTGAGGAATGGCAATTCTTTCACGCAGTAAGAAGGCAGGCTAACGCATGCGCGCGAGGTCGCGCAGATCGCGCGCAGTTGCTTCAAGGAATGTCTCCACGCTTACGTCAGCCGGGATTTCCAGTCCGGATTTTGCCAGGATTGCTGCGGCAATGCGTTGCGCGAGAAGCTGGCGCGTGTGAAGTGGCAGATCGAGCCTGCGTGCGAAGAATCCTTCAAGCACTTCCAGATCCGTCGCAGATAAACGTGCGATGCCGTGGGGCGAAAGCACGACGAACAAGTGCGGTCCTTGAATCGCGCTTGCCTGCGGGGAAACGGGAGCAGCGAATGTACGTGTGCCGGTATCCGCCCACAGAGGCGTCTCCTGTTCGCGATCGCGAACGACCAGAGTGCCTGCGGCGAGGTCGCCCAATCGCTGATGCTGGCGCGTGGCAAACACGGCGATAACTCCGACCGCATAGAAAAATGGGATCTGATCCACGTATCGGATGAAATTGCGCGCCATCGATTCAAAGATTCCGATGGCGCGGCCGGACTGCTGGATGACGCGAATTCTAGCCACGCGTTTGCCCGGCGTGCGTCCGTGCCAGAAGGCTTCAAACAAGGTGAAGTAGCCCCAGTTCAAAAGAAAGATCGTGATTGTGAAAACTGCGACGGTCCATTGATAAGACAGATTAGAAAAAGCCTGCAGCGCGGGTTTGAAAGCCCAGAGCACGAGGCCCAACACAATCAAGCCAGCGGCCCAAATCAGCGTATCGATCAACAGCGCAATGAAACGGCTGCCAATGCCGGCCAGCGGCATCTCGATCGCCACGAGTTCCGGCGTGTCGATGTTAAGCTGATCTGAATTCAGGTCCATGGCCCACATTCTCTCAAACCAGTGGATCGCCAAGCGACGGCCGCACTGGGACCGTCTAGCCGAGCTGCTTGCGCTTTCCGATCGTAATGGCCTGGCCCGGCTTTCACGCGCAGAGCTGCAGGAGATGGCCCTGCTCTACCGCCAGGTGGCAGCAGACCTCTCCGTGCTGCGCCAAGATGCGACGTCGCGCACTTACGCCGAACATGTAAATCATTTGCTGGCGCGGGCACACCACATTATCTATTCGGGACGCAAGACGAGCGTCGCAACCCTGTTTCGTTTTTTGCGCGACGAGTATCCGGCAATCTTCCAGCACAACCTGCGCTACGTTGTGGCGTCGTTGCTTATCTCGGTGGCGTGGGGAGTGCTGGGCGCAGTGCTGACAAGCGCACGCCCGGAGTTCATGCGGCACTTTGTCGGACCGCAGATGATCGCAACAATGGAACGGCATGAGATGTGGACCAAGTCGATCGTGACCGTAGCTCCGATGGCTTCGAGCGCGATCATGACCAACAATCTGACGGTAAGTTTTGTGACATTTGCCAGCGGAATCGCGTTTGGATTGGGAACATTCTTCTATTTGTATGTCAATGGCATGATGTTGGGCGTGATCGGCGCCGCGTGTCATCAATATGGAATGTCGCTCGCGCTCTGGAGTTTCGTTGCGCCACACGGATCGCTTGAACTGCCGGCGATTCTAATTGCAGGCGGCGCCGGCTTTCGTCTCGGTCACTCGATGCTGTTTCCTGGTTCGCTGCGGTGGCGAGATTCCGTCGCCGCTGGCGGGATTGAGGCCACACGACTGGTGTCCGGCGTAATTCCGATGCTGCTGATCGCCGGAACCCTGGAAGGATTTTTTTCGCCATCTCATGCGCCGGTTTGGCTCAAGTTCACCGTCGGCGGCCTGCTGTTCACGCTGCTGCTCTTGTGGCTGTTTCGGCCAGTCAAGCCTGTTCGGACCATATAAAACCTCCCGATGAGCCTGCATTCCATTCTGCGGCCCGAAGTTGTCCCCGCTGCGCTGCTGATTCTGTTTCCTATGCTGTGCGCAGGATGCGCGCCTGAGCGCTTCGTAGCGCGGGCCGCTGCGTTTCCGAGAGCGGCGCGCCTCGCATTTCCTTCACTTTTGTGCGTGCCCTATGTCCTGGTCGCTCATGCCTTCGGCATTCTTCGCTGGGAATGGCTGGCGCTTTATGCGCTGTTGCCTGTTGCCATCGCGCTGCTCCTGGACCAGGCACGAAGCGCCGATGCGGGCCGGCGAGGCAACTGGCGCGATTTTGTGATTCTCGCGGTGCTGGGGTTGGCCGTGGATTTGCGGTGGCTCGAGGCTGCATGGCCGACTGGCTTCGCGGCATTTGGCAAGATGCTGCTGCTGGACGCAGGCATCTTCGGATTTCTCGCGGTTCGTCAACTGGATGGAGTCGGTTTCGATCTTCGACTGCGGTTGAGGGACGCCGGCGTCGGGCTACGCGAGTTTCTTCTCTACGCTCTCATCGCCATTCCGCTTGGGTTGGGGCTTGGATTTCTCCATTTCCACCAGAGCTGGCCGCAGCCGTTGCATGCGGTCGCGGCCGTCGTCTTCACGTTTCTCTTCATTGCGATTCCCGAAGAACTGTTTTTTCGCGGGTGGCTGCAGAATCTTCTCGAACGACGTGTCGGCCGCACTGCCGCACTCGTGCTGACCGCGATTCTCTTTGGGCTCGCACATTGGAACAAGCGGACGACAAGCTTCAACTGGCAGTATGTATTGATGGCGGCGCTTGCGGGAATTTTCTACGGCAGGGCGTGGCGCGCTCAGCGTCGCGTCGGCGCCTCGTCCGTCACCCACGCGACGGTCGATACCTTGTGGTCGCTCTGGCTGCGGTGAAGATGGCGGGGAGCGCGATAGTTAAGGTAGCCAAGTCCTACACGCATATTGTGCAACGTCGTTGCCGGAACGGTGACGGCCAGGCAGATGCCAAAGATGGCGTGCGCCATAGCGAGCGGCCAGATGTTGCGCGTCTTAAGGAAGACAAGGCAGGCAGCCAGCCCCCACAGCAAAGTCAGCAGCGTCAGAATCGGGTTGGGCAGATGCGCCGCCGAGAAGATGATTGCCGCCGTAATAGCGGCGTATGTGGCGCTGGGGACCAGGCGAACCAGGCGGGCAAGAAAATAACCTTGCAGCAGAAATTGCTGCGCCAACGACCAGACAGTGTATCCGCCGAACGCGAGTATCCATTGAATTAGGCCGCGGGGACGGTGCAGGGTGTGCAGGCTGCTCGCAAAGAAGACTGCGGCGCCTGCAAGCACGAGCGCGACACCGACAACCCATGACGTACGCCAGAAGCCCGCAGCACGGCAACCCATCGCCTTCCAGCCGGGAAACGACGAAACAATTGAAAACACGAACCATGCGATCGCGGCCCAGTAGAGCCAGCGTTGCAGAGGTCTCGGCGTCCAGATGACCGCAAGGATCAGCGCGTAGCCAATGGCGAGTTCGCAGAAAGCCCACGTCGTGCTCCGCGCCGGAAGTTCCCCGGCGCGCACACATATTGCGCTGTCGTTTTCGATCGCGCTCATCTTTGACCTCCCACCAATGCGCGCAACGGCCTTCGCCGTGCGAGCCTCCTTCACTTATGCGTTCCCTTATCGGCGGGTTTTTCCGAATCGAGACCTATTCAACTATCAACAGACGACGGTAATCGCTTCGACGTTATCTACACTTTCAGGAAAATCTTCTTGCGATAAAGAATCCATACGGGAATAAAGCAAACCGCGGTAAAGGTAACCGAGTAGGCAAAGGCCGCCCAGTGAGGATCGGGAATGCGCGCGAAGACGTGCTCGAAGATCACGACGTTCAACGCGGCATGGCGCCCAGGACCGTCCGGCACCGACACATTGTCGAGCACGCCGGGCATCAATTCGCTGAACATGTAGGCAGCAATCGCATTCGAACCGAAGACGAGCCATACCCATGTCCAGCCTTTGCGCCAATTGCGCACTTCAATCGCCCAGAAGGCGAAGGCGAGCAGCGCCAGCGAGTAGCCTGCCGCGACCAGCACAAACGAGCTGGTCCACATGTTCTTGTTCAATGGAAACCAGAGCGCCCAGAAATAGCCGAGTGCCAGGCTCGACAAGGCCGCGACAGCTAATCCATTTGCTTTGAAAGAAGCGGGTTTGTCTGAACGAAGCCACAAGCCGGTCAGCACGCCGAGCAGAGCGGTACCGATCGCAGGTAAGTCGCTCAAGAGTCCTTCAGGATCGCGCACGTTGTGATCCGGTGCATAGAGATACAAGTGGTGCGGGAAGACAAGGCGGTCGATCCAGGAGACCAAATTCTGGGTCATGTCCATGAACGGAACGTCTCGGCCAGGGACGCCGACGCCGGGGATCGGAACCCAGCGCACCAAGACCCAGTAACCCACGAGCGCGGCGACAAGCGCCACAACCTTAGTCCAGGCGCGATTGTCCCAGAGATAGAAGAGCCCGACGACGAGATAGCAGACGGCGATGCGCTGCAAGACACCGTAAAAGCGCATGTGCTGAAGCTGAAAGAAGGGGAAACTGTTGACCACGACGCCGAGCAGAAAGAGGACGACTGCCCGTTGCACCGTGTGCCAGGCGAGTCTCGCCCGCGTCGCGCCACGTGCCAATCGCGCGTCGAAAGCGAAGACCACTGAGACGCCGACGACAAACACAAACGTCGGAAAGACTAGATCGGTCGGCGTCAGGCCGTTCCACGAAGCATGGTTCATGAATCGCCATGAGCCAGGGCCGCCGTTGTTGTTCACCATGATCATGAAGGCGATGGTGATGCCGCGCACTACATCGAGAGAAAGCAGTCGTTGCACCCGTGTGGGAAGCGGCGCCGAAACGGTTGTGGCGATAGGAGTGGGTGCAGTTACCGGATTATTCATGGCAATTCGGGGCCTCCCTCAACGAGCGCTGGTTGCACCTACGCTACGCGGTTCGGGGTGATTTCGCCAAGTGCAGTCTTGCTTGGTGACCGCGTCTCTCGGAGACCCTGCGATTCTCCCGCAGATACTGCTACACTCCCCCTTTCAGGGAATTCCAACAAATTTGCTTTGAGTGCATGGAGGGTACGCGTGCCCGAGTTTGAGCCTTTTGTTTCACCTTCCGAAAACCGGCCCGAGTTCACATTTCGCGCCCTCCTGCTGGGGTCGCTCTTCGGCATCATCTTCGGCGGCGTCACGGTCTATGTCGGTCTCAAGGCGGGGCTCACCGTTGCAGCTTCCATTCCAATTTCGGTGCTCTCCATCAGCATTTTGCGGGCATTTGGGCGCGCGTCGATTCTTGAGAACAACATTGTGCAGACCACGGGGAACGCCGGCCAGTCCATCGCTTCGGGCGTGATCTTCACGTTGCCTGCCCTGATTTTTCTCGGCTTCGATCTCGAGTACTCGCGCATTTTCCTGTTGGCCCTGATCGGTGGATGGCTCGGCGTGCTGTTCATGATTCCACTGCGCCGCCAGCTCATCGTGGAAGAACACGGCGTTCTGACTTATCCGGAAGGGACCGCATGCGCTGACGTACTCATCGCCGGCGAGAAAGGCGGATCGCTCGCGGGGCGCGTCTTCTCCGGGCTTGGATTGGGCGCGCTCTACACGCTGTTTCAGAATGACAACATCTTCAAGGCGTGGCCGGGCACGCCGGAATTTCAACCGGACTTCGGTCCGCAGCACATCCTGAAAGGCGCGTCGATCAAGGCCGACGCAACACCGGAGTACCTCGGCGTGGGTTACATCATCGGACCGCGCGTGGCTGGGGTCATCTTTGCCGGCGGCGTGTTTTCGTGGCTGGTGCTGATGCCGCTGATCTACTTCTTCGGTAAGGCGCTGCCCAATCCGATTTATCCCGGAACCATCCCGATTGCGCAGATGGGACCGAGCCAGCTTTGGTCCACTTACATTCGCCCTATGGGCGCAGGCGCTGTAGCTGCGGCGGGACTTATCACGCTGCTTAAAACCGTACCGACCATTTTGAACGCGCTGATTGCGGGCTTCAAGACCATGCGGCCGGGCGCGGGGGAGAAGAAGAAGCCAATCCGGACAGAGGATGATTTATCGATGGGCGTGGTCGTGTTCGGATCGCTTCTGATCGTGGCCGTCATGTTCATCTTTCTGCAGTTCAAGCCGGTACCTGGCGCGTATGTGGGATGGGAGGCCAACCTGGCGGCCTCGCTGCTGGTTGTCGTTTTCGGATTTCTTTTTGTCACCGTCAGCTCGCGCATCGTGGGATTGATTGGCAGCTCGGCCAGCCCGGTCTCAGGCATGACGATTGCCACGCTGATGGCGACGTCGGCCATCTTCCTTGTGCGGGGTTGGACAGCGCCCGCTTTCGGTGCGCTTGCGATTACGATTGGCGGCGTGGTCTGCATTGCGGCCTCGAATTCAGGAGACACCTCGCAGGATTTGAAAACCGGCTACCTGGTCGGTTCCACGCCATGGAAGCAGCAGGTCGCCTTGATGATTGGCGTCGTGGTATCTACGGTGGCGATTGGATTCACCCTGAACCTGATGAATACGGGTTTGCAGCAGTTTCGCGCTGCACCGCAGGCATGGGATATGAACGCGCCGCATCCGGGAGTTTCGGTTCAGAACGACGTGAAGCGGCTACCCTCGCAGTTTCCGGTGCTTGGGCCGAGCAACGCATCGACACTGCATCACAAGGACGAATACGTTGTGCTGAACGCGCTGGGCTCGGCAGAACTAGCTGATGGCAAGTATCTGTATTCGCCGGCAACGGGCCGCATCGAGGTGCAATGGATCCAGGGTATCGGCAGTGAGAAAGCCGCGGCACCGCAAGCGCGCCTGATGGCCACAGTGATCAATGGAATTCTCAGCCGCAAGCTGCCATGGGGCCTGGTGATGCTCGGCGTATTTCTGGTGGCCGCGGTCGAACTGCTCGGGATTCGGTCGTTGTCCTTTGCGGTGGGCGCGTATCTCTCGATCGGCACCACGCTCGCGATCTTCTGCGGAGGAGCGGTGCGCTGGTTTGTCGATCAGGCTGTGAAACGTGCCGGGGGGGACGTGGCGGAGGCGGAAAGCGAGATTTCGCCGGGCTCTCTCTACGCATCGGGCTTGATCGCGGCGGGAGGGATCGTAGGGTTGTTCGGCGTGGCGCTGAAGGGCTACGAGACGACTGCGGATAAGGGTGACATCCTCAACTTTCCGCACACGTTTCTGGATCACACGTGGGTGTCGGTACTGGCTTTCGCGCTGTTGGCTTATTCGCTGTATTACTTTGCGAGGAAGCCGTTGAAGAAGTGAACCGGCTTCGGATCGCCATCTGGAAATCAATTTTGGCGTCTGCTACGAGGGTGGGCTGACCCGGTCGGATCGAAGCGATCTGCCGCGCTCACCGCAACAAGTGCGAAAGCTGCCAGAGGCCGTAGAGCACGAGTGCAGCCACGGCTTCGATGGCGAGTGCCGACCTAATGCCGCGCATGCATCCGGGCCTGCTTGGCGACGAGTCCTCGTGCTCACTCACCTCTGCCAGGTTTTGGGGGAATTCCAGCACAGACGATTGCCGCGGTACAAATTGAAGTTGAAATGTCGGCACAGATCGCAGGACATCGGTTTCCGCAGAATGAAAGACTCGGCTCGTCATTTTGGATGGCCCTTCTGCTTGATCTGTCGGCACCCATGAAGGATTCATCAGACCGAGCGCAAACGGAAGTGCTGAACTCGATACCTGATTCTGTAGCCGACGTGCAGAGAATAGTGTGATTTATATCACGCAAAGTTGAGATCGTTTTCCGGTGCATTCCGAATTGGTAGCCGTTCCAATTCGGGCACACTTCGCGGGGATCGGCTGTCCGGTATCATTACCTCAATGCAAACATCACATAACAAATAAGATATAAGAAGTGTCCAGATCTCTCACGGGAAAGCGCCGGGATCTCTCGGGCTGACGATTGCCCCGCGAACAAACTGAACCCTGCTCCGGGAATCCGATCCTCAACCGATGCGAGTCTCTAATTCTGCAGTGAATTACTGCGCTTGCGGAACACTACCTTTAGTTCGCGGCGCCAGTGTTCGGCGAAGGCGATGAGTTCCCACTCAACTTCGGGCGAGAGATAGCGGAGAACCGGCTCGTTGGCGGGATGAATGCGCAACGCGGGCGCAGCGAGCGAAAGACGCGGCACTCGTGCAGAAACCTCCGCGCCAACAAAATAACCCTGCCGCTCGAAGGCCGACAAGGGCCTGGCACTTCCGGCAACGACCTGCCGGTCCTGATTGAGTGCACGAACACGAATCCAATAGTCGAGGGCTTGCATGGGCAGATGCAGATCCTCATCGGCTTTCAACTCGATGACCGCAAGGCGGCCGTCGCGATCGAGTGTCAGCAGGTCGAGCATGCCGCGGTCACCGCTGGTTAGAGCAGGCACCTGACTGTATAGCAGCTCGCCGCGCAGGTTGGGCAGGAGCTCATCAATGTTGCTACGCAGGCGCGATTCCAGCCATCGTTCCGGCTGCAGACGGAAGAGTGCATCGGTATGCGATCCGTCGGGATGACGGCTGTGAACGAGGCGGGCCAAGAGCTCCTTGCAGAGCGATTCATTCTCGGGTGTGAGCGGAGTCTCATTTGGCCCGGCGCCGAATGTGATTTCGTTTTCGCGGGTGAAGGAATTTGCCGCCATGCCATGCCGAACGCGGGCAAACTCGAGGCCGTGCAGAAGCAGGCAGACCTCGCTTGCGGAGCGGGCGCAGACTTCGACCCGGTCCCGCGCGGTGGAGGGAAGAAGGCTCATCAGACGGTCGACGCCGGCCTGGCATCGCTCGATTGCAGCAGGCGCGGAAAAGGCGTGCACCAGGCGCGACTCCAGATTGCCGGTGTCGCGAAAATCCACGGCCGAGAGTTCTTCGCTACGCTCGTCCAAAGTGAAGAGCTGAAAACTGGCCGCCGCATGATTGAGCCAGGCCATTCGTTCCGCGGTGGTGCGCCAGGCGCCCGCTGGAACGATCACTTTGAGACCGCCGAAATGACGCCGTCCTTCCGCCGCGGCAGCCTGGCGACAGTAGTCGAGCCAGAGAATACCCAGCGTGAGGACGCCGTCGATCGTCGACGCCGATTCGGCTGCGCTCACACCGATCACCGCTTCCGCAGATGTACCGCGCAACAGACGCCCGCGGACATAGGCGGGCCCAAAACTATGCTCCAGGTCCATTGCCGAGCGGAGTCGATCCACTTTTGAACCGATGAAGGCGCGTGTCAAGGTGCGTTCGAGGAGCTGCTGGTAGTTGCGCCGTCCGGCGTCTCGCGTGGTGGGAGTACGGCGATCGCAGGAGGGGACGACTTCCAATGCCTGCGGCTTGGCAGTGCCCATGCGACGCGTCAACAAACGGAGAGATTGGGCGCGCTGGCGGACTTCGACGACGGTCCGCATCAGGTTGCGTTCGTCGCTCCAGAATTGCAGCAGGCAACGACCGTGAGATTCGCCGACCGAGTAACGGGCACGGCGCAAATCAAAAATCATGCGCCCGTCTTCCAGCAGAGCCCCGGCCGGATGTTGCGCGAGATATTCTTCTACGCTCCGGGCCAGCATGCCGGCGGAAGCCGCTTCGGAGGCGCCCATTAGCTTTTCCTACCAGCCTTCGCGCGTGCGGAGGCTGGCGATATGGGCGGTGTGATGGCGCGAGTGCCAGTCGTAGAGTGCCAGGGTGGTCGCGAGATTTTGGCGGCCGCGCTCGGGGTGATTGAATCCCTTCCGAAAATCCTCGTCACTCATCGATTCGAGCAGTGCAACCCACCGCTCGTGCAGCGCGGTAACCAGGACAAGCGACACTTCTATGGGCTGGTTACTGTCGGATAATTCGGCCCAGGCCGCCTCGTCGTAGGGCTTGATCGTAGGCCAGTCCTCGGTGAGCGCGAGCTTGAACCGGACATAGCAGTTGAGATGACTGTCGGCGATGTGGTGTATCAGTTGACGTACTGTCCAGCCGCCCTCGCGATAGGGTGTGTCGAGCTGGGCGTCATTCAGGCCCTTGACCGCGGAGCGAAGATGCTCTGGGAGTTGGCGCAGCGTTTCGATATGTGCCGCTCGAATGCCAGGAAGCGAGGCGGCGGGCGCGTTGAAGCGGCCGATGGGATAGCGAAGGGTATCCAGGTCTGTCATGGCGCGAATCTCTAAGAGGGCAGGGATCACCTGCAATGGAACTGTAAGGCAAGCGTACATCTTGTTTGGGATTAGCAGTCGTATTTGGGACGAACAAGCCGAGACTTGCGCTAGATCTTTTTGTGGTGCTGACGGTGCGTGGTGTGATTGGGATGCTTTAGATAAGGGTTCTGCGCATGAACCGGCTTTGGATGCGTCACTTTATGTTTGGCGGCAAAGGCCGGGACGGCAAAGAGCATCAATAGGAAGGCAGCAAGGACGAGCTTTTTCATGGCCCGAATGTAGCACGAGCGCCCAGCTTTCGGTAGCGGTTCGATCACACAGTTATCCCAAAGAGTAACGTACACGGGCCATACCGATCACATAGAAATCCATCCAGAGCGGGTCCTCGACAGAACCTGCCACTATCGGCGAGGGAAGATGCCCATGTCCTCTGAAATCAACTGCGCGGATTTACTGAATCGCTGTCTTGGACAAGACTGACACGGGCCGGCGGGTTTCAGCCCGTTTGAGGTCGCTTGTCGACTGAGCACGACGAATCCGGTGCGCCGGGGCAACTGAGACCATCCGCGGACGGTCTTCCTACACCTTTTAGGCAGCGTGATGGTGGTGGTGATGATGGTGGTGATGGCGGTGCGCGGCAAACGCGGGACTGGCAATGACCAACAGGAACAGGGAAGCAAAAATAAACTTCTTCATGAAAAAAATGTAGCACGAGATCTACCGGGCGGCCCGTCTCCGGTATCAAGTCTCCAACGTGGCACGGCGGGGTCTTCCGGAACGAACAAGGGCGTAAACTAAAGGTACGATGACAAATCCCGCTGCTTCCTCTGGCACGAGCCATAGGCGTTACTTTTTTGAAAAATTTGGCATCACCGAAAGGCTGCTGGAGCGCTGTCTGGGCGAAGCTCTTGCGGCGGGCGGGGACTACGCCGACCTCTATTTCGAATCCGTCACATCGACAGCGCTGGGTGTGGATGAGCAGATCGTGAAATCCGCAAGCCAGGGAGCCAGCGCCGGCTGCGGCATTCGCGTCCTTTCCGGTGAACGCACGGGCTATGCGTACACCGATAATCTGAGCCCCGACAGGCTGCTGCATGCGGCGCGCACGGCGGCGCTTATCGCTTCAGGTCCGGCCAAACAAACCGTACAGGGATTCACCGAGACGCCGGCTGCGGATCTTTATCCGGTGCCGCTCGGCGGATTCGACCTGGACCTGGCCGCGCGGCTTGAATTGATCGTGAGAGCCGATCGCGCCGCCCGGGCATTCGATCCGCGCATTGTGCAGGTGCGGGCAAGCTATAGCGAAGAACTGCGACGGATTCTGATTGCGGCCTCGGACGGTGCTTTCGCCAGCGACACGCAGCCGCTGGCCCGGCTGAACGTAGCTGTCATCGCCAAGGACGGGCCCATTTCGACGAGGGGTTCGGCGGGCGGCGGAGGTAGATCGGGGCTGGAGCAGTTTACAGGGAGTAAAAGCCCGGAGGGCCTGGCGCAAGAGGCAGCGCGGGGAGCAATTCTGCAGTTGGGCGCTGTGCCGGCGCCGGCGGGCGAGATGCAGGTAGTGCTCGGACCGGGCTGGCCGGGTGTGCTGCTGCACGAAGCCGTGGGTCACGGGCTCGAAGCCGATTTCAATCGCAAGAAGACCTCGGCGTTTACGGGGCTAATTGGCCAGTCCGTGGCGAGCTCGAAAGTAACCGTGGTCGACAACGGGACGATGGCCGGACGGCGCGGCTCGCTGAATGTGGACGACGAAGGATCTGCTACGCAGGAGACGGTGCTGATTGAAAACGGAGTGTTGAAAGGCTATCTAACCGACAAGCTTTCAGCGCGGCTCACCGGGACCGCTAACACGGGCTCAGGCCGACGCGAAAGCTACCAATGCATTCCCATGCCGCGCATGACAAATACCTACATGCTGGCCGGCGACGACGCACCGGAGGACATCCTGCGCTCAGTGAAGAAGGGCCTCTACGCGGTGAACTTCGGCGGCGGGCAGGTGGACATTACGAATGGCAAATTTGTCTTTTCGGCGTCGGAGGCTTACCTGATCGAAGACGGCAAGATCACCGCACCGGTGAAAGACGCGACGCTGATCGGCAATGGGCCCGAGGCGTTGAAGTACGTGTCGATGGTGGGGAATGATCTGCGGCTGGATGAGGGCATCGGGACCTGCGGCAAGGATGGGCAGAGCGTGCCGGTGGGTGTCGGCATGCCGACCATCAAGCTGGACCGGATGACTGTGGGCGGAACGGGGCGGTAAGTCGCTCTGATCCGAGCGAATGCCTAATCAATTTGATAGCTTGAGCATATGCCCGAAATCGCTGCGACCTCCGAACTGACCGCCCTCGATCTGGAATCCCTGGCCGCCGATGTCGTTGCGCAGGCCATGAAGGCCGGCGCGAGCGATGCCGAGGCTGTGGCGCGCGAAGGCGACGAGTTCAGCGTGAATGTGCGCATGGGCGAGGTGGAGACGCTGAAAGAGTCGGGCTCGCGGGCGCTGGGTTTGCGCGTGTTTCAGGGCAAGCGCTCGGCCTCGACGAGCACCAGCGATCTGACTCCAGAGGGAATTCGGCTGCTGGTCGACGGCGCGCTCGCGCTGGTCAAAGTAACCGAAGAGGATCCCCTGAATGGGCTACCCGAGCGCGAGGAATTCGGCGCGGTAAAGGAAGATCAGCACCTCTATTTTGAGGATGTCTATTCGCTGCCCGGCCCGGAGCGCATCGAATGGGCGCGGCGCTGTGAGGCAGCCGCCCTGGCAGCCGATCCAAGGATCACGAATTCGGATGGCGGCAGCTTTGACGCGGCCACGGGGCGCAAGGTGCTAGCTAACTCGCGCGGGTTTATGGGGAGCTACCGCACCAGCTATGCCGGTGTTTCGGCAGCGCCTCTGGCCGTGGACACGAATGGCTCGATGCAGCGCGATGGCTGGTGGAGCGGCTCCCGGTGTTTCGCGCTCCTCGAATCGCCTGAGGCTGTCGGGGCCGAAGCAGCACGGCGCACCTTGCGGCGATTGGGCGCGCGGCGCGTGCCGACGCAGAAAGTGCCGATTGTTTTTGCGCCGGAGGTGGCACGGTCGCTGATCGGGTCTCTGTTCGAGGCCGCTTCGGGCGATTCGATCTGGCGCCACGCTTCCTTTCTTGCCGGAAAGCTGGGCGAGACGATTGCCGCTCCAAATCTGACGCTTGTGGATGACAACACGATGATGCTGCCGACCGGCGTGGGTGGTTTCGGCACGTCGCCGTTTGACGGCGAAGGGTTGCCATCGCGACGCACGGTCGTGGTTGAGAACGGCGTGCTGCGTAATTACCTGCTCAATACCTATACGGCGCGCAAGCTGGGGATGAAGTCGACGCACAATGCTTCGCGCGGGTTGGCGGGAACACCGGGCATCGGCTGCGGCAATCTTTATCTCGAACCGGGCACTCTCACGCCAGAACAAATCATCGGAGATATTCCTGCAGGACTCTATGTGACAAGTTTGATGGGGTTCGGGACCAACATTGTGACGGGCGATTATTCGCGCGGCGCGACGGGCCTGTGGATCGAGAACGGGGTTTTGACGCATGCCGTCGAAGAGATCACGATCGCGGGGAATCTTGGCGAGATGTTGCGCAATGTGACCGCGATTGGGAACGATTTGAAGTTCCGGAGTTCGGTCGCGTCGCCCACCTTGCGCATCGACGGCATGACTATCGCGGGAGCCTGATGTGGGCGCTGCTGCGGAAAGCGCAATGCAATCGATAGCCTTCGATCCGGCCGATGCGCGCTCAGCGCTTTCGGAGTTGCCGCAGCGGCCTGCAGTGTTTGCGCTCTACGGAGCCGATTCAAAGGACGAACCCTACATCGGGCGCACACCGAACTTGCGCGGGCGGCTCGAGCGCCTTCTACAACCTTCTGCGAAGCATCCGCGGCGGCTTCAATTGGCAGGGCGCGTGCGACGGATTGCGTGGCGGCTGTCCGGCTCCGAGTTCGAGTCGTTGCTTGCGCAGTTTTCCCTTTTGGAAGAGATCTACGGCGCGAAGGCACTGGAACGCATGCATCTGCGCGCACCCGCATTCATTCGCTATCTCGGCGGCAATCCCTATCCGCGGATTGTGGTGACGAACAAGCCGAGCCAGCGCGAAGCCGGTTGGGCGTACGGACCGTTTGCTTCGCGTGCTGCGGCGGAGCGCTTTGCGGAAGAGGCGTTGAAGCTGTTTCTGCTGCGCCGCTGCACGGATGATTTGAATCCCGATCCGAGCCACCCCGGCTGCGTTTATTCCGAGATGAAGATGTGCCTCGCGCCTTGCTACAAGGGCTGTACCGACGACCGCTATGCCGAAGAAGCCGCGGCGGTGCGCGATTTTCTGGCCACGCGCGGCGAAAGCAAGCTGATCCCACTGCGCACGCAACGCGAACAGGCGTCGGCCAACCTTGAATTTGAATCCGCAGCGGCCCTGCATGCCCAGGTGCAGCGGATTGAAGGTGTACGGGCGCTGGCGCCGGAGCTGGTTCAGCCATTGAGCAAACTACGCGCGGTGATTTTGCTGGCGTCGGCAAATCTCGATGAAGTCGCTGTATTTCTCTTCGAGAGCGGCCGATTGCGCGGGCCGGTGGGATTTTCGACCATCGGCATGCGGATTCAGAATGAGCGGTCGGGATCGAGCTCGCTCTTCGCGCAGCCGATGGCCATCGAACCAGTTCCGGAACAGCCGCCCTTGGGTGAACTCGCTGGCCAGCCGGGAGGAGGCGCACCCTCGATTGAAACTCCAGCAAAGGCCGCTCGCAGTATGCTCGAAGCGCGTCTGGAGGGCGTGCTGACGGCGCTGACGGCGCCCGCCGAAGCTCCCGCTTTCACCGTGCGTCAAGGGCATCTGGCATTGCTCAAGCGCTGGTACTACCGGCCGGAAGTGCGCCGCGTGGGCGAGATTTGCTTCCCTGACGCGGAAGGCCACTGGCCCCTGAAATCGATACTGCGCAGCGTGGGCCGTGTGGCCGCGAAGAGCCTGGCTGACGCTAAGCCCGCATGAGAAAATTGCGGCGATCGTATGCCGGCGGAAAGCGTTAGACAGAAAAGCGTCAGGGAAGAAAGCATCAGGCAAATGCTCCGGCCCGGTGGGCGGCTCGATCCGGGACGTGTTTGGGAAGTTGTTGAGCTGATCGACGGCAGACCCGGCAAGCTCAGACAACTCGTCGAATGCCTATGGGACGAAGAGCTGGCGGTGGCCAATCGGGCAGCGGACGCGCTGGAGCGTGTCACTCGTGACAGGCCCGCACAGGCGCAGCGGTGGAAAGAACCCTTGCTGGGGCGGATGGCCGAAACTGAAGAGAAAAAGCTGCGCTGGAACCTGGCTCTTGTCATCCCGCGCCTCAAGCTCACGCCGCCTGAGTGCTGCCGTGCTGCAGCGCTGCTTCGTTCCTACCTAGACGATCAAAGCTCCGTTGTGAAAACGGCCACGCTGCATGGGTTGGCCGACCTGGCGCGCCAGGATCGGGCATTGCTGCCCGAGGTGCTCGACCTGTTGCGTGTAGCAGGGCGATCCGGCACGCCGGCCATGCGGGCACGCAGCGGCAACCTGCTCAAGGAGTTCGAAATATCCGGCTGGAAAGGAAAGCAGCGCACCTCGCTGCACATGTTCAGGTAACCTCCGCAGCAAACGTGTCTCGTTGCCTCAGGTCATCGCTAGGCGGGCACCCGGATGAAACCTCCTGCAACCGCCAGCAATCGAAATCCTGTGACTGATACACTGGCGAGGCGGGGACGCACCATGGTCGAGTTGCTTCCATCGATATTGTCGGCTGATTTCGCGAGGCTTGCGGATGAAGTTGCCGCGGCAGAGCGAGGCGGAGGCACGACCATCCACGTCGACGTCATGGATGGGCACTTTGTCCCGAATATCACCATCGGGCCACCCGTGGTGAAATGCCTGCGCCGGGCGACCAACCTACCGCTCGATTGCCATCTGATGATCGAGAATCCCGATGAGTACATACCGGCCTTTGCCGATGCGGGGGCGGACTGGGTGAGCGTTCACTATGAGGCATGCCGGCATCTGCACCGGTCGCTCGCTCACATTACCGACCATGGAATGAAGGCGGGTGTGGTGTTGAACCCGGCGACACGCGTAAATTTCATTAAGGACATTCTGCCCATGGTCCATCACGTGCTGATCATGAGCGTCAACCCGGGCTTTGGCGGCCAGGAGTTTATTCCCTTTTCGCTGGATAAGATCCGGCGCCTTGTCGAATTGCGCCGGGAATTGGGGCTGGCATTTAAAATCGAAGTGGACGGCGGGGTGGCTCACGACACGGTTGCCCGGGTCGTCCAAGCAGGAGCAGATCTGCTGGTTGCCGGGAATGCTGTTTTTGGTGCAGGCGAGCCGGAACGGGATGCGCGCGCACTGCTGACAGCTGCTCGTGCGGCGGCTGGCGAGTACGTTTCCTAGGGTGATGTGTCGGCAAGAGCGTGCAGCCTGACCTCCCGGTTGCGAGCTCAAATTTGAGGTGGTATGAATTTTTTTTCCCGGAAAATTGCGACAGCTGCGTTGGCGACATTGGTTCTGACAGGGGTTCTGGCCCAAGCCAAAGAGAAAAAGCCCAAGCACAAAAAGGATCAGGACCTAAGCGCCAACCCGTTGGCCAATGTGAACTCGAAGCAGCCTGACAAGGTGCTGTTCGACAAGGCCATGGTCTCCCTGAAAAAAGGCCGCTACGATGTAGCACGGCTCACTCTGCAGACCCTTCTGAACACCTATCCCGATTCCGAGTACCGGATGCGCGCCAAGCTGGCCGTCGGCGACACGTGGTTCAAAGAAGGCGGCGCTGCGGGCCTGACGCAGGCCGAAGCAGAGTACAAGGACTTCATCACCTTCTTCCCCAATGCTCCTGAAGCTGCCGAAGCGCAGATGAAGGTTGGCGACATCTACTACCAACAGATGGAGAAGCCGGACCGCGACTACACCAACGCACAGCGCGCCGAGGAAGAATACCGGAACATGATCAACCAGTTTCCGGATTCAGCACTGATTCCGCGCGCCAAGCAGAAGTTGCGCGACGTGCAGGAAGTGCTGGCCGAGCGCGAAACGCAGATTGGTCTCTACTACGATAGCCGCGAGAACTATGCCGCGGCCATCGCCCGCCTCGATACCGTCGTTGACACCTATCCGCTTTACTCGAAGAGCGACCAGGCGCTGCTCGGGATTGGCGACGCCTATGCGGGGCAGGCCCATCGCGTCCAGATTGCCCCCGGACTGCCGGGTGCGGTGCGTGAACGGCTTCGCGCCATGTATATGGACCGCGCCGCCGCAGCCTACGCCAAGGTGATCACGCGCTACCCGATGGCTCCGCACGTTGAAGATGCCCGCGACCGGCTTGTCGCCATGAATCGTCCCGTTCCCGAACCCACATCGGCAGCAGTTGCGGAAAACGACGCCGAGGAACGCAGCCGGCAACCCCTGCGGTTTACCGACAAAACCTTCGATATCATCCGGCACGGACCTTCCGTGGTGGAGGCGGTGCACGTCGGCGACCCCAGCCTCGACGATCCCCAGCGGACCGTTGCGCCGGAGGTTACCAAGCAGGATTTGGCCATGTTTAACACGGCCGTCAACGCAGGCAAGCCAACTGCACCCGCTGCTGCGATCACACCCACCGGACCCAATGAGCCACCGCGCAGCGATGTGCCGTCCACGGCTCCCATCCAGATGGCCGCTCCTGATGGTGGAACTGGCGTCGGCGTCCAGGTTGTGAATGCACCATCGGGCGAAGCTGCTGCTGGCAGTGATCCCAATGCAGTGGTTAAGCCGGTCGGTCCGGTGAATACCGCGCTGCCCGCTGCTGAGGGCCCGGCTCCCGCTCCGGACCAGGTGAATGACATCAAGCCCGGCTCGACTCCCGCGGCAACGGCGACGGACGGCAAGAAAAAGAAGGCGCCCAAGACGGATTTGAACGATGAATCCTCGAGCAAGAAGAAAAAGAAGAAGGGGCTCGCGAAGCTAAACCCGTTCTAAGCTGGGAACAACGTCCTATGCGAGTGCCGCGCCGATCATGGTGCGGCATTTCGTCTTTTGGGCTCCGGCATTTCGTTTTTGGCGCTGGCATTTTGGCGCGCACTGCTCTGTTAAAGTTGAAGGTAGTCCCCTCGGTTGAAACGGTTTGTCCATCTGCATCTGGGGGCTCGTCAACGACCCCGATGCCTCACGACCTGCCTAAAGCCTACGACCCCACTGCCATCGAAGATCATTGGGCCGAATACTGGGTGCGCGAGAATCTCTTCGCTCAGCCGACGCCGAAGCCTGGCTCGACCAGCACCCATCACGGTTCCGCGAGCGAAGCGAGCGGTCGCCCCAAGAGCGAGTCCGACGGCAAGTCCCCGTTTGTCATCCTGCTACCGCCGCCCAATGTGACCGGCAGCCTGCACATGGGTCACATGTTCGAGCACACCGAGAGCGACATCCTGGCGCGCTGGCACAGAATGCGTGGTGACCGGGTGCTGTGGGTGCCGGGTACCGATCATGCGGGTATCGCCACGCAAATGCTGGTAGAGCGCCAGGTGGTGAGCGAGGGAACAACGCGGCAAAAGATGGGCCGCGAAGCCTTTGTCGAGCGTGTGTGGAAGTGGCGCGAGCATTACGGCGGCACCATCCTTGGCCAGATGAAGCGGCTGGGCGCTTCGGTCGACTGGCAACGCGAATACTTCACCATGGACGAGCGGCTTTCGGTCGCGGTGCGCGAGGCCTTCGTCAAACTGCACGAGCAGGGTCTTATTTATCGCGGCGCCTACATCGTGAACTGGTGTCCGCGTTGCCAGACCGCCATCAGCGATCTCGAGGTCGTCTACGACGAACACAAAGGCCATTTGTGGGAGATTCGGTACCCTGTGATTGGCGACGACGGCAAGGACTCGGGCGAGTTTCTGACCGTGGCGACCACGCGGCCGGAGACGATGCTCGGCGACGTGGCTGTGGCGATTCATCCTGATGATGATCGCTACACGCACCTGCACGCAAAAATGCTCCGGCTACCGCTTACCAATCGTGAGATCCCGGTAATTCTGGATGAATGGGTCAGCCGCGACTTCGGCACCGGCGCGGTGAAGGTGACTCCGGCGCACGACCCCAATGACTTCGCGCTGGGCCAGCGGCATAATCTTCCCTCGATCAACGTGATGGATGAGACGGCGCACATCAATGCCGAAGGTGGCGTGTATGCGGGCCTTGACCGTTTTGTGGCGCGCAAGAAGATTGTCGAGGACCTTGAGGCGCAGGGTCTTTTGGCAGGCATCAAGGATCACACGCTCAACATCGGCCATTGCTCCCGATGCAAGACCATTGTCGAGCCACGTCTATCGTTGCAATGGTTCGTCAAGATTCAGCCACTGGCCGACAAGGCGATTGCCGCCGTGAGGCCGGACGCCGACGGCAAGAAGGCCATTCGCATTTTTCCGGAGCAGTACGAGAAGGTGTACCTCGAATGGATGGGGAACATCCACGACTGGTGCATCTCGCGGCAGCTTTGGTGGGGGCATCGCATTCCGGCGTGGAGCTGCGCGGTGTGTCACAAGATGACCGTGGCGCGGGAAGATCCGAGCCAATGTGCGCACTGCGGATCGGAGAAGATCACGCAGGAAACCGACGTGCTCGACACTTGGTTTTCTTCGGGACTTCTGCCCGTGTCGGTCTTTGGCTGGCCCAACATTACGGCTGAAAATCGGGCGGACTTCGACACCTTCTATCCCACCAGCCTGCTCGTCACGGGATTCGACATCCTCTTTTTCTGGGTGGCGCGCATGATCATGCTGGGCTGCTGGTTTGCAGGCGATGTGCCGATGCCGGATGGCTCGAAACGCGAGTTGAAAGAGTCCGTGCCATTTCGCGAGGTCTACATTCACGCGCTGGTGCGCGACGCCAATCGCGAGAAGATGTCGAAGACCAAAGGCAATGTCGTCGATCCCATCGAAATCGTGAAGCAGTATGGCACCGATGCGGTGCGCTTCACGCTGGCGTCAATGGCCTCGCCGGGCACGGACATTGCGTTCAACATTGCGCGCACCGAAGGCTACCGCGCCTTCGCGAACAAGATCTGGAATGCTGCGCGGTTCATCTTCATGAATGTGGACCGGGCGGCGGAGGTTGGTATTTTTGTGGATCGATCGAAGTTCGGCGCGATGCCCACCGTGGCTGCGGATGCGCCGCTTGAAGCGCGGTGGATCATCTCCGAACTCCATTCGACAGCGGATATGGTCAACCAGTCGTTAGAAAACTATCGGTTCGACGACGCGGCCAACATCATCTACCAGTTCTTCTGGGGCAGCTTCTGCGATTGGTATATCGAAATCGTGAAGCTGCGGTTGGATTTTTCGGAGTCGACTGATCAAACAAAAACAAAATCAGCACTGACGACGCTGGTGCAGGTATTCGAGACAGCGCTCCGGCTGCTCTCACCTTTCATGCCTTTCCTGACCGAAGAGCTGTGGCATGCGGTGCACGACGGTAATGTTCCGGTAAAGTCGATCGCTCTAACGTGGTATCCGATCCCGAATTATCAAAGTATTGATCAAGGCGCTCGGTACAGAATGGTGCTGCTGCAGGATCTAATTCGTGTTGCTCGCGATGAACGGAAGAACCGAGACATCCCCGAAAAGGAATCGGTGCCGATGGTGGTTCTTGCAAGTTCGATTAAGGATTTTGGCACTGACCCGAACGAGGTCATTACGGAGAATGCCCAAACCGTCGAGAAACTCGCGAAAATCTCGGCGATTACGTTCCAAGAACGCCGAGGCAAAGAACGTGACAACTTAAATTGGCGCTCAGTGGGCTTCACTGACATTGCATTGGTGCACGAAAAGCAAATCGATGTTGAGGCAGAGCGCGAGAAGTTGGCCAAGGAAATCGCGAAATTGGACAGCGAAATAGCAAACGGCGAGCGCCAATTGGATAACCAAGGCTTCACCACGAAGGCACCTCCGCACATCGTCGAGGGCCTGAAGAAACAGCTCGACGAAAAGAGAATCTTGCGCGACAAGTTGCGCCGCGATCTCGACGGCCTGGGCGGTTAGCACGGGATGCCCTGCGTCTGCGAACAATGCGTCGAGCACGCCAAGGCGCTTGGTCTAGCGCAAACAGGTCCGTCAAAAGCCGCGATCCGCAAGGCGTACAAGACAGCCGCCAAGCGATGGCACCCCGATCGATTCGAACACAATGAGGTCCAGCGCCTCGAAGCGGAAGAACATTTCAAGCTGATCCAGGTGGCCTATCGCGAGCTTTCGGAGCACTGCGAAACTCCGCAGGAACTGCCGGTCGAAGACATCCCCGTAAGCGCGAACGCCGACTCCGCAGACGGCGACACCTATGCGGGGCGGCAAGACTTCGGCGACTTCCGCGACACTCCTGCTCCAATCCAGGACACACCCACGATCTTCTTTGGCAACCTGTCCGGCTGTTCTACAGCCCCAAACTTCTCAGCGGCAGGAAACCGGATCATTGTCACCTCGCGCATGGAACCCACCGAAAAACCCCTGGCATTCATCGACCTCTCGCATGGAATGAAGCACGATGGCAATCCCTCGCAGTATGTACTGCTGACCAACTATCGGATCTTCGTGCGCAACTACCTCAACATCGTTGCCTTTCTTTGGTTCACTGACCTGGGCACAGTCAGCTTCATCGACCGGCTCACGCACGGAAAGCACAGACTCTGGAAGAGCCTCGTGGAGGCCTTCGGCCTCGATCCAAAGTACTCGTTAGTGATCAACCGCCACAATGGGTCCCACTTTCATACCATTGCCAGCGAGGCGGATGACAGGGTAAAGAAAGTTATTTATAACTTTCTTCTAAAGCAAAAACCGCAAACCCGTCCCTGACGCAGCGAAAGAAGACGAATGGATTGGAAGAGCAGCCGTATTGACGCATTGCTGGAGCAGGCCCTTGTGGAAGACAGGGCCGCCAGCGACGCTACGACCAACGTCACGATCGATCCAAACCTGCGTGGCTCGGGCTCCATCCTGGCTCGGCAGGAGATGGTGGTGGCCGGGCTAGGCGCAGTTCCGCGCCTTCTGGAGATTTTCGCGCGGCTCGATCAACGCCCGGAGGCGCATACACGCTTCGAAGTTATCAGCCACCCGGAGATCTTCGACGGGGTGCGCGTTCATGGAGGCCAGGTGCTGGCCGTCATTCGCCACAATGCGCGTGTGCTACTCAGTTGCGAGCGCGTCATCCTGAACCTGATGCAGCACCTCAGCGGCATCGCAACGCTCACGCGCAAATATGTCGACGCCATCCAGGGTACCCAGGCCCGCGTGCTCGACACCCGCAAGACCGTTCCCGGCATGCGGGCTTTGGAAAAATATGCCGTGTTGTGCGGAGGCGGCACCAATCATCGGCTCGACCTGGCCTCTGGAATTCTGATCAAAAACAACCACATTTCCCTGGGCGGAGGACTGCGAACTGCACTGACCCATGCCCTGGAGCGGCGCCAGAAGGGGCAGCGCGTGCAGGTGGAAGTGCGGAACCTACGGGAATTGACCGAGGCGCTTGAATACGGCGCCGAAGCGATCCTTCTCGACAATATGTCGACCGCGCAGGTGAAAGAAGCTGTCGAGCGAATCCGCAAGGAGAGCCGATGGATTCCCATCGAGGCGTCAGGCGGGATCGTGCTCGAGAATATTCGCGCCTACGCGGACACCGGTGTGGACTTCATCAGCGTTGGGGCGCTGACTCATTCGGCCAAGGCTGCGGACATCTCGATGACCATCGTTGCGGAGCCGAGCTGACCCGTGTATGACATCCCGGCCCTCGAGGCCGCTCTCAAGGCCACAACCTACGCGGGCAAGCTGCATTTTTCGCCTGTGACCGGATCGACGAACTCCGATGCGATGGCCGGCGCACGCAATGCCGCGCCGCACGGGTCAGTCTATTTTGCGGATGAGCAGACGGCCGGTCGCGGACGGGGCGATCATCGCTGGGAGTCCCATGCAGGGCAGGGCCTTTACGTCAGCGTATTACTGCGCGTGGCTATACCGGCCGCCCGTTTGCCCCTTCTTCCGTTAGCCGCAGGTCTTGCGGCAGCCGAGGCGATCCGAGTTGTCAGCGGACTTGATGTGGATTTGCGCTGGCCCAACGATCTGCTGCTCAGCGGCCGCAAGACGGGCGGCATCCTGGTTGAGTCCAAAACCGAAGGCGACATGCTGGCTTTCGCCATTGTGGGCATCGGCATCAATGTGCACCAACGCAATTTCGACGCGGGGTTGGCGACACCGGCTACTTCCGTTGATCTGGAATCGCATCGTCTCATCAGCCGCCAGTCGCTGCTCTTGGCCCTGCTAGAATCGCTGGAGCGCGAAGCGCGTGGGCTGATGGAATCGAATGCAGTCGCGAAGATTCCATTACGCATCGAGCATGCCTCGACATGGGTTCGTGGACGGCAGGTCGAAGTGCATGGACCGCAGGCGTGCGTTGGCGTCACGGCAGGCCTCGATGAGCGGGGTTTCCTGTTGGTGAAAGCCGGTGGAGGCTTGATCGCCGTGCGCACCGGCGGTATTCGCGACGCGGGGACAGGCTGAACAGGATGCTTCTGGCTCTGGATGTGGGCAACACGAATACGGTTCTTGGCCTCTACCAGCTGGACGCTGAGCCGCCGCAGCTTGCTGCGCATTGGCGCGTGACCACACATCGCACCCAGACCGTGGATGAGTACGGCGTGTTTTTCGTGAATCTCTTTGAGATGCACGGGATGTCTCCGAAACAAGTCACGCACATCATCATTTCGTCTGTGGTGCCACCCGTGGAGTCGACATTGCGCCAGATGTGCGAAAACTATTTTCATTTGGAGCCGCTGTTTGTCGAGCCCGGGATCAAAACCGGTATGCCGGTCCTGGTCGACAATCCGACAGAGCTGGGTGCGGATCGGCTCTGCGACTCGATTGCCGCATATGAGAAATATGGCGGGCCTTGTATTGTGGTCGACTTCGGCACAGCGACCAAGTTTGAAGTGATCTCGGAACGTGGCGAATACATGGGCGGCGCCATTGCGCCTGGTCTGGGGCTTAGTGCCGATGCACTTTTTTCCCGCGCTGCGCGTTTGAGCCGCGTGGACATCAAGCGGCCAGCGAAGGTGATCGGCACCAATACAACGGGGCATCTGCAGAGCGGCCTTTACTACGGATACATCGGCCTCGTCGATGGCATCCTCGAACGGATTTTTGAGGAATTAGGCATGAAGCCGCGCGTGATCGCCACTGGCGGCCTGGCGCGGATGGTGGCTGCTGACTCGCGCTATATCGCAGAGATCGACGACATGCTTACGCTTGATGGCCTGCGGATTCTGTTCGAGCGCAACCGTGCCCCGCGCGCGCGCAGCCGTACGCATTGAGGCGCGCGGTGCGCAACTATTTCAACTACTTCACTGAAATTGAGGAACGCTTTCAGCGGAGGCGCGGTGTGCTCCTGCTACTCTCCACGCTCGATTGGGCGCTGATTGAGACATGGCGCGAGGCGGGCATTCCTTTGGAAGCGGTCTTGCGCGGCATCGATGCGGCGTTCGACAAATATGAAACTCGGCAGAAGCGGGGGCGGATGCGTCGCATTAATGGACTGGCTTGGTGCGCGCAGGCGGTGATGGTGGCGGCGGAGGAGTTGCGCGAAGCATCGGCCGGCGCGGCACCAGAACCTTCAGAGAGTCGTGAATCCGGATTCGAGCACGAGCGCGTGGCTGCACATCTCGAGGCCGCAGCGGAATCGTTGCGCGGAGCGACCATCGCCTCGGGGGCCTGCAATGCAACGGCTGTTCGTCTGCTCGAACTCGCGAACGAATTACGGGTTTCGGAATCGGTGAGTCCGGCAACGCACGATCTCGAGGCGCTGGAACGCACTCTTACGGTTCTCGAAGAGAAACTGTTCGCCGCATTGACTGCGGCCGCTCCCGAGGAGCTGTTAGTCGGATTGAAAGAACACGCAGCGCGCGAGCTTGCGCCGTATCGCAGCCGCATGGGCGTCGTCCAACTGCGCCAGGTGGAGCATCAGTTCGTAACCAAACAACTGCTGGTGCAATACGGCTTGCCCCGGCTCAGCCTTTTTTACATGAGCCAGCAATGACTGCTTCGAACACCAAGCTCGTGCAAATTGAAAAGCCCGTTTATGGCGGCGCGTTTCTGGCACGCGTCGAGGGCAAGGCAGTTTTTGTGCCGCTCACGCTGCCCGGCGAGGAGGCGCGTGTCCGCATGGTCGAGGAGAAGCGCGGTTATGCTCTCGCGGAGGCGGTGGAGATCGTTGCTCCGTCGAGGGCGCGGATCACGCCGGGATGCCGCCATTTTGGCGCGTGCGGGGGCTGCCGCTACCAGCACACAGACCACGAAACGCAGCTTGGATTCAAAAAGGCGGTCCTGCGCGAAACCCTCGAGCGCGGCGGTGTGCTCGCGTTGCCGGAGATCGCCATTTGTGCGGCCGATCCCTGGAGCTATCGCAACCGGATTCGACTTGCATTTGATGCCGCAGTGAATCCGGGCTATCGCGGACGACGTTCACATGCCGTGGTTCCCGTGAGCGAATGCCCCATTGCCGCGCCTTTATTGCTCAACGCTTCTGTCTCCTTTGCCGCAATGCTCCGCGAATCCGTTCCAACACTGCGTCCCACGGAAATGAGCCTTTTCTGCAATGGGGACGAGAGCGCGCTGCTCGCAAGCATTTTCATCCCCTCGCCGGGAAAGTTTCGTATCGAAGAAATCGCGCGCGTATTCACGGAGCGAGTTCCGGAGTTGCAGGGCTTGGAACTTGTAGTCGAGGGTCGCAAGGGTGAGCAGCCGCGCACACTCGCGCGTTGGGGCGCGTCTTCCCTCACCTATCGTGCCGCCGCATTCGATTATCGCGTCGACCATGGGAGTTTCTTTCAGGTCAATCGCTGGCTGGTCGATTCGCTCGTTCAGCGCGTTACAGAAGGCCGCGGTGGCAAGCTGGCATGGGATCTGTTTGCGGGCGTGGGTCTCTTCGCGCGACAGCTAGCGGTGAACTTTGAACACGTGATTGCGGTCGAATCTGCGCCCACTGCAATCGAAGCTCTTAAAGAGAATCTGAGAAACACTCGGAGCGAAGTCATGAAGGCTGAGACTCTGCCGTTCTTGCGCCGCCAGCCCAAGAGCGATCCGCCAGACCTGATCGTTGTGGACCCGCCCC
This sequence comes from uncultured Acidobacteriaceae bacterium, assembly GCA_963704415.1. Taxonomy (GTDB): domain Bacteria; phylum Acidobacteriota; class Terriglobia; order Terriglobales; family Acidobacteriaceae; genus Telmatobacter. The sequence continues at coordinate 412,690 of OY969908.1, forward strand.
GCACTGGACTTGGCTCGGAGACAACGGCACAGCTCGCGAGGATCGCGGCTCCCGCCATCGTTTATGTTTCCTGCGATCCGGCCACGCTCGCCCGCGATCTACGAGCACTTTCGAGTTCCGGCTATGCAATCGAATCCATCACGCTCGTCGATTTGTTTCCACAGACGTTCCATCTGGAGACGGTGGTTGCGTTGCGTCGCGCCTGATACCCTCTTGACAAGTACTCCTCTCTCGCATCACCCGCCATGCAAGCGGAACGTCTCACCTCCGGGCCCCCATCCTCAACTGCTTCCACGGCGGACCTGAGTCTCCGCACAAGCATCATTCCTCTTTTTCACGCCGCATGGTTGTTTTCCCTCGGCATTGCCTTGACGCAGGGCCTTTGGCTGCGGCCAATAAGGCTCTGTCTCGAGTGTGACGACAGATGCTGGTGCCCTTGTTTCCGGAATTTCGTGCGATGCCATTTTTAGAAGCGAGCCGATCCTTGGCGGCGACGCTGCTCCTGTCGCCCCCTCATTTTCCTGGAGAGGCATAGGCCTCGGCACCTTGGCCAAGGCGGAAGCAGGCCCTCCTTCGCGTGGCTCAAGGGTGAGTTGCACTGCGATCTGCACGCGCTGTTCATGTCCAGCCATGACTTCGATACCGCCCACGGAACCATGGCCAAGGCGTGGACTCTGCGCTTCGAGCGTGTAATCGCCTGGCTCGATTCCCTTGAAGCGATATACGCCGCCTTTGGTCGTTGTGGCGCTCGATTCGGCACCGGTGACCTGGTTGCGAAGCGTGAGAGATGCGCCTTCGAGGGGCTTGGAGTAAAGATCGGTCAGCTTGCCGGTGAGGGAGCTTGAAGACGATTGAGGAAGCACAGCGGTGCTCACGCCCCACGCGATCCAAGCGATCAGCAGCGCGGCTCGCGCCAGCGGCTTCGTCCAACTGCATTCTGCCATTGAGGACCGGCTTGCAGCAGAATCGTGAGGTTAGGTGCCTTTTATGCGGCCTGCTCTTGTGGCGGGTCCGATCTAAATAAATTAAGGAGCGCGTCGAGAGGTGCAATTTATGTCGGCGCGACCCGGTTTGCTCTATGAATAGGATCAACTGGGAGTCTAGGACATTCGATGGAAGTAATCAGGTGCCCTTAATCACAGCACATTGTGTTCTTGCTTCCTGATTCGGGAAACTTCAATGACGCATCGGGAATAGTGCGTTCCGGGCGAGTTGATAAACTAGAAGGACGTCCTTTAGGCTTCGGAATCATCCGTGAGGCCACACCAAGAGAAAGACGGATTCTGGGATTCCGGTTGATCCATGTTTATCGATGAAGCAAAGATCCGCGTGAAGGCGGGCGACGGGGGCAACGGCTGCATGGCCTTTCGTCGAGAGAAATTCGTGCCCCGTGGAGGCCCATCCGGCGGTGACGGCGGGCGCGGAGGCGACGTGATTATGGAGGCCTCGCAGCGCCACAACACGCTGATTCATTTCCGCTATAACCCCGAGCACAAAGCGCAACGCGGCGAACACGGCATGGGCTCGAATTGCACCGGACTGGACGGTAAGTCTACGGTGTTGCAAGTGCCTGTCGGCACGGCGGTTTATGACCAGGAGACCGGCGAGCTGGTGCACGATTTTCAAGAGCCCGACGAACGCATCATCGTGGCCAAGGGCGGGCGTGGCGGACGCGGCAATCAGCATTTTGCCACCAGCACCCACCAGGCTCCGCGGGAACACGAACTGGGGCGGGCGGGCGAGGAGCGCGCTTTCCGATTGGAGTTAAAGCTGCTTGCCGACGTGGGCCTGGTTGGCTATCCCAATGCGGGAAAATCCACGCTGATCTCGCGCATCTCTGCTGCCAAGCCGAAGATCGCCGACTATCCTTTCACGACTCTCGAACCCAATCTTGGTGTAGTGACTGTAGGGGAAGAGCCACACCAGGAATCGTTTGTGGTGGCCGATATGCCGGGCCTGATTGAAGGCGCGCACCTGGGCCAGGGATTAGGCACGCAGTTTCTTCGCCACATCGAGCGCACGCGGCTGCTGGTTCATTTGGTGGATGTGTCAGATGCTTCGGGCCGTCCCGATCCGGTAAAGGACATTAAGGCGATCAACAAGGAGCTGGCGAGCTTTGGCCACGGGCTCGAGGAAAAGCCGATGATCGTAGTTGCGACCAAGATCGATGCGGCTAATCCGGAAAAACTCAAAAAGCTGGCCGCTCACGCGAAGCGGCGGAAGCTGGAGTTTCGCGCGATCTCTGCGGTGACTGGTCAGGGGATCGAGGAGTTGAAATGGGCGCTGGCGAGACGGCTCAGGCCGGTCAGCGAAGCCCGCCAATCGACGGTCTAAACCATTGCCCGTTCCTTCACGGTCAGGTATTGATTCAAGACAGACGAAGTGAGCGCCTCCGGATTCAGGTCGAGCGTGAGTGCGCCCTGTTCGTGGAGGCGTGCTAGCAGCAACTCACGCCGGCCCGCCATCTCCTGTGCAGCGGCAGCGCGAAACATCTGCTCTACATTCTTTGGCCGGGCGCGGGCAATCATGTCTACCTCGGGCTGCGCCATGGCAACAAATAAGAGAACATGGCGGCGGAGAAGCTGAATTGCGCCATCGATCACTTCCGGCCGCATGGCTGATTCGGCCAAGTCGGTAATCCAGAGGATGAGGGAACGGCGGGGTTGCAGACGATTCAGCGTGGCGGTTGCGCGCAGATGATCTGCTTCACTTGATTCCGCGCGGACCTGCGCGAGCGATTCGATGATCTGGCGGAGATGAGCTGCGCCGCGTCCCGGCAGCAGGCGTTGTTGTATTCCCTGCCCATAGGCAAGCAGACCGACGCGATCGCCTGAATAAAGCGCCAACTGGGCAAGCGAGACGGCTGTTGTGCAGGCGAAATCAAGTTTTGAATGAACGCGCGTACTGGGTTCCGCAACGGGCAGCACCGCTTTACCTTTCGCTAACGCGGCGACACGCGAGCGCATCAGACGGCCGCAGTCGAGCACGATCCACACCGGCTGGCTGCGCTCGGTTTGGTACTGACGCGTGATCGGGGTGCCGCGCCGCGCCGTCGCGGTCCAGCAGATGTCACGCAGGTCATCGCCCTCGCGATATTCGCGCAAGCTTTCGAAGTCGCGCCCTAGTCCGCGCTGCCGAGCCTGGCGTAGTTGCAAATCGATTTGGCGGCTGCGCGCAAGGAACAATTTCTGTTCCTCGCCGGTCCGGAGTGCCGGATATACACGCACTCTCTGATCGAGTCGCGCCTTCGCCCAGCGTTCGGCAAGCCCCAGAGGAGAGCGGTAGAGCACGTAGAGAGAATGCGCGTCGCAATCGCCCCGCTCTTGGGGCTCGATGCGATAGCGAACGGTTGCGGGCACGCGTGGGAACACTGTTAACTGCTGCGTCGCGGGGTGAGTGACAAGCGCAGTCGGCAAATCGTCTTCCAACCGGCAGGTCACGATCGTACGGCTGCGGTTTTCAACGGTGAGTTCTATCTCGGTCTCACTGTCCAGAGCCGGCGCGTTGGTCCAGGACCGTCCCGCGGTAAGGTCGGTCGCACGCGGCAGTCGCAGCCCATCGAGAAAAGCGGCCAGCAGAACAAGCGCGTCCCACGCCAGCATGGCGTAACTGAGTTCGCTGTCCCAGAAGCCGGGAATCAGCCACAGAAATCCGACAACCAGAAGCCCGATCGTGCGCGGAGTAAGGCCGAAAGCCCAGCGTCGGCTGGATTCGCAAGTTGCCTGCACCGGCGCGGGTTGGAGAGAGGCGGCAATCATTGCCGCGGTACCGGCACGGCTGCAACCACATCGGCCAGCACACGCTCGGAGTCGAACCCTTCGAGTTCCGCTTCGGGCTTCAGGATTACGCGATGGCGAAGCACCGGCGGCACGGCTCGCTTCACATCGTCGGGAACAAGGTAGTCCCGTCCGTCGAACGCTGCCGCGGCTTGGGCCACGAGCATTACGCTCAACGCAGCTCTTGGGCTTGCGCCAAGAGACAAGGTGGGCCATTCGCGAGTGCGCCGCGCGATGGCAAGAATATAGCCGTAGAGTTCCGGTTCAATGCGAATGGCGCGGACTTCTGCGCGCGCTGCCGCGAGCAGTCCTTCAGAAATAGGCGTGATCGCCGCATCGTCGAGCAGGGTGGCACCGGAACTTCCGTGGTGCCGTTCGAGGATTTGGAGTTCTTCGCTCTCGGACGGATAAGCTACGCGAATCTTCATCAAAAAGCGATCGAGCTGCGCTTCGGGCAACGGATAAGTGCCCTCGAAATCGACTGGGTTCTGGGTAGCGAAGACGGTGAACCAACTCGGCAACGGGCGGCGCTGGCCATCGATCGTCACTTGCCGCTCTTCCATGCACTCGAGCAGCGCAGCTTGGGTGCGTGGCGGCATGCGATTGATTTCGTCGACGAGCAACAGGTCGGTGAAGACCGGTCCCGCGTGGAAGGTAAAGGAGTCTGTGCCCGGACGCAGGATGGTGGTGCCTAGAATGTCGGCGGGCATCAGGTCCGGTGTGGCCTGCACGCGTTGAAAGCCCAGCCCAAGCAAACGTCCGAGCGCCTTCACCATCAGTGTTTTCGCAATGCCCGGCACGCCCTCCAGCAACGCGTGGCCCTGGCACAGCACGGCGATGAGCACTTCTTCGATCGCGACCGTCTGCCCGGATATAACCTTGCCCAGTTCACCGTGAGCATGCGCGATCAGTTGATTCGTCGCTTGAAGAGAAGCCGATTGTGCGTCCGTTTGTAAGACCTGATTCGCTTCTGGATTTACTTCCTGGGTCATGAAGCCCTTTCTTGCGGGATAGATTTTTCCTCTTGCGCGGGAGGTCCGCCTCCTGGCTTTGCTGCTGCATCCAGCTTGCTTTGTTGTGCGTGCAGAGCCTGGATCAGCTTAAGCGCGACGCGCGGCTCGACCGTCTCGCTCCATGAAGCATCTTCGCAGGCAAGCAGATCCGCTTCAAGGCTTGTGTCGATGTGCGGGAATCGCCGTCGGATGGCTGCAGCGAGCTCGGAGGCTCCCATCGGCCCCGAGCGCAGCCCGCAAAGACGCAGGGCGTGCCGCCGGAATCGTTCGAGGGCTACGGCGACGGCCGTTGACGAAGCGCCGGCGCCGCGATAAAGCGAGCCAAGCGCGTCGAGGAATTCGATCGGCGCGGCCCGCGGCGCTTGGGGAAGTTCGCGCACCGGCCCGCGGCGTCGGCTGAAACTGAAGACGATCAGCAATCCCAGAATTGGCAATCCAATCCAAAGCAGGTTGCGCGCGGGGCCCGATGCATAGCTCCAGTCGGAGCGCACATCGCCGTGAAGCGACTCATCCCAGAAAAAGTGATGCCCCTCGCGCGGGCCTAACGAGTTGAGCAGCAGGTCGAGATTGTTGGCGCGGGCGAGCGATCCATTCTCAAGCGGCATGGCACTCGCCCACCAGACGACGTGCCCTCTGCCGTAGTCGTACTCGACCACCGCCGGCTGTCCCGCGCAGCTGTATTGAATGCGGTGCGTGGGATTGCCCACCTGCCACGATGCTTCCGGCACCATCCATACCTCGCCTGAATTGGCGAGCGCGTCGAGGCCTTCAGGCTCGAGACGGCATGCAGCGAAGTTGAATTCCCTGGGTGTGTCGGCTTGGCCGCCGGGGAGAATGGACCCTCCCCAATAGCCGGTCGAGAGCACGCGACCGCCGCGCTCCAGGATTTGCCGCACGGCCTGAATATCGTCTCGCTCGCGGGTGAAAGGCTCGGCGAAAATCACGACGGTATCAGGGCCGGCAGTGCTAGCGAGTTCGTAAAGCGGCCGTTCCCAGCGCTCGATCGGATAATTGGCGCGCAGCAAGGTTTCGTAAGCAGCGCGTGCACCGTGCTGGCCTGAAAGATAGGTCGAGGGCAGCGGATTATCGTTGCCGTTTCCGTTTGGCACCAGGAAACCGAGCGCCACGGCCAATGCGACGGCGATGCCAAGACTCCAGAGCAGCAGGCGGCGGTCTTTGGCATCAAGCGAAGAAAAGAACTTCATGCCGCACCGCCCTCCGGTACAATTCTGCGTTCGTTGGAAACGACTCCCGCACCGCCTTCGATCAACGACGAGGCAATCGCTTCGGCGTGCCGGTAGTCGCTTTCGGCGGCAATACGGCCGCCATACCAGGTGCGTTCGAAGCTGCCTGTGAGTACAGCGAGACCTGCGCGACGTGGATCTTCGGGAGCGATCAGGGCAAGATACTCGCGCGGCGTCCGTGCACGATCCGCAGGCCACAAGCGCCGCGACTCAAGGCGCGCGATGGCTGCCCAATAAACCAGGTGAATCGCCTCGCGCCACATTCCTGACGCAGCGGCGCGTCGCGCGTCTTCGAGCCAAAGCTGCCAGCTGCGCGCAGACGGAGCATTGGGCGCGGGAACGCGGCCTTCCGGCACCAAGCGAACCCTCCACTTGCGCTCCAATTGCAGCAGAGCCCAGACCAGCGCCACGGAAACTCCGAGGATGAACGCCCATACGACCAATCGGCCGATCCACGCCGAACGTGCGCGCAACCTGGTGACACGTTCGAGGAGACGGTTGAGCCAGCCGCCGACTTTTTCAAGCATCGAATCGCGGACTGTGGGCTGTTGGAGATCGCGAAAATCGCGACCGGCCAGGACCTGCGCCAATGTCTCGCGTTCCAAAGAATGAGTAGGTGCTGTTAGCGGTGCCGCACTGGCCTGTGCGAGATCCGCAGCCAGACGCAGTTCGGCTTGTTGCAACAGGACACTCGTGGTCGGCGGAGAAGGTTGCTCAACTGCGGAGCCTGAAGCGCCTTTTGTCGATCGGCTCGACGGCGCTGCGATCTCATCCGGTTCTTCGGCTTTTGAGAACAGGACACGCAACCATCCGTAGCGCACCAAGCGGCGGCCGGCGTTGGCTTCGCTTCCGAGGGGGATGCGATCGTCGGGTCCGACCAGTAGTGGATCGCAGTTCTTCAGGTCGCGGGTTTGCGCGCACGCTTGGACCAGCGCGGTGAGCTCGCCGATATGTTTGCGATAGTCGTCGAGGGAGGCATCGCGCCAGCGCCCCGAGGGCGGCGGGGCAGAGGTGAAAGGAATCGGCGACACCGCACCGGCCAGCGAGCCCGTCCAGAATAATGCGGCGAGAGCAGTCGTCCGGCTCCATCCCGCAAGTGCGTTGCGGACGGTCAAGCCAGCGGGCCCTCAGATTGAATTTGAGTTTGCGTCGGCGCTGGCACAAAGGAAGCGGTCGAGGCAGAATCCGCAAAAGGCGCTTCGAGGCCTGCGGCCCGCATCATCCGCTCGATGTCGTATCCCTCTTTGCGCACGCGCTGGTCATAGTAGAACAGAGTGAAGCCGGTTGCGTAGATGGGACCCACAAACGTGTTGGTGCAGAATGCCACCAGCTGTTGCAACACGCGGATGGCAGCCGGCAGCTCGCCGTGGTGCCGGAAGGTGGCTACGATGAAAAAAAGCTGCGTGATCAATCCGAGTCCCATTTGAATTGCGACAACCAGAAGGCCAAGCAAAAGGATGCGGCCTCGCGACCCTTTGCTCAGGTCGATGCTGCGTCGAATGGCTTGCCGCGCCTTCAGGTTCTCAATTACGCAAGCCGGCACCGCGAGAGAGTAGCGCAGGCCCATGAGGATGGCATACACCATCGCACCGAGAAGAAGGATGCCGAGTGCCAGGGTCACCAGGCCGAAGACGATAAAGGCCTGCGGATCGCGCTGCATCGTGGACTGAACGAAAATGCCCCTGGGGCGCGCGTAGAGGAAGATGAAGACGGTGTAGCCGGCATACAAAATCCCGAACGGGATCCAGACGATGAAAGTCGTGATGATCATGAGCCATAAGTAGCGGCCCAGTTTCGGCAAAATGCTTCGGTATGCTGCGCGGATGGTTGCCGTCTCGCCAAGATGAACCCACGAAACCGCGCGGTTGTTGGCCGCCACGGCAAGTCCTCCCACCACGACGATTACGGGCCACATCACCAGGATGCTGATCACGGTGACCCACACAAGCTGGCTGGCCATGTGCTGCGCCCGCAAGACTTCCTGCACTCCGATCTGCATGAGGCTGAGAACAAGCAACACTCCCGCATACACCGACGAGATGCCCGCAAACAAAAGAAAGTGGGTTCGGTAAAGCAGGGCCGTGCGGTCGAGGATCTCGCCGAGGGTGAGGGGTCGCAGCTGGGTTTCCATGGTGTCCGTGTCGCCGCCGCTCAGCGCAAAGGACACGCTCGCAGCGCCTTGCCGGGATACTAGCACAGCCGAATTTGAGCCTGCTGTGCGACGGCTTCCGGCAGGTTTGTGACGATTTGGAAACAGACCACTTAGCGGCAGCTTTGGAGTACACTGGACTCCCCAGAATGGATAAGTTGAGGGCCCCCGTCAACGAGCTTGCCAGAACGTGCGCCCGCTCTGCCGACACCGCGGAATGGGCCGAGTTTCTGGGCCGATGCGCACCGGTTGCCGCATTGGTTGCGATACGTGTTACCCGCATTTGGCAGGGGAACACGACGGCATCCGTCGTGGACGACATCGTTCAGGAAGTCTTTCTCAAGCTTTGCGAACACGAACGTCGCATTCTTCGGGAGTTCAGGCCACGGGGGGAGGATTCGTTCCTGGCCCTGCTTCGTGTCGTCGCGGCTTCGGTCGCAAACGATTATTTCCGCCGTCAGCGCTCCGAAAAACGAGGCGGAAAAGTCGCCACGATGGTGCTTGATGAGGAGTCGTCCAACGTGGTTCCCGTGGCATCGGAAAAAGAGCCGGAGGTTCAGCGCGTTGTGCTGTTTTCGGAGCTCGATCACAAGCTTCGTTCAGCCCCTGGCTCGACCGCGGAGAGAGATCGAACCATCTTCTGGCTCTATTATTTGCAAGGCCTCACTGCCGATGAAATTGCGAGGCTGCCGACTTCGGGTTTGTCGGCCAAGGGCGTAGAGAGCGCCTTGCGCCGCATCACCCTATGGTTGCGCAAGGAGTTGGAACCCACGAAGTCGGAAGCTCCCGTAGAACCATCGGGAGAAACAAGCTAGTTTCAAAATAGCGAGCGGGACAAAAGGAATTTGGCGCCAATTGTCGATAAACCAAGTGAATGGATGAACGATCCAAATTCAAATCGAGAAAACGGCTCGGCCGCTGAGAGTCCCGATGAGGGACTCGCGAGGACCCTCGAGTTTTTGGTGACGAGTGCCCCCTCCCGCGATTCGACGCGACTCAGTAGTGCCATTGGATTTACCTCGCCCGCTGCCGGCTCTTGCCCTGCGATAGGAGACTGGCTTCGATTGGCCATCGGAGACGTGCCGCCCCAAGAGAGACAAGCTCTGCTGGCGCATGCAGCGCTCTGTACGGCGTGTCTGGCGCGGTTCCGCGACAGCCAGCAGGTACTCTCCGAGGAGATCACGCGGGAAGAATCGGCCACCCTGCAGCAATTGGCATCAACAAAGCCGCAATGGCAGCGGCTTGTCGCATTACAGCTGGCTCAAACAGCGCACAGCTCGCAACGGACAGGGAAACTGCTTCACTTTGCCTGGCTGAGTGGCGCGGTTGCCGCACTCCTGGTTCTTGGATTGAGTGCCGCACTTTGGTGGCGCCAAAAAGCGCCAGAGAAGCTACTTGCGGAAGCCTATACGCAATCGCGAACGATTGAGCTGCGCGTGCCTGGCGCGAGCTTCGCGCCGGTGAACCCTCAGGCTCATCTTCGCGGCGGCACCAGCGATCGCGAACCGACCCAGTTGCTCAGCGCCCGCGCTCAGATCGAGCGCAAACTCGAGCAGTCGCCCACCGACGCACATTGGCTCCAGCTGCAAGCGCGCGCAGAAACGCTTGAGGAGCACTACGACGGCGCTATCGACATTCTGGATCGTCTGCTCGCTGCCGGTCCTGTGACGGCAAGCCTACTGTTGGACGACGGGACGGCCTACTACATGCGCGGAACAGCCACAGGCAGCGAGAACGATCGCGCCACTGCGCTCGATAATCTACGCCGAGCCGACGAGTTGACTCCCAACGACCCCGTAGTCTTGTTCAACGAAGCGATTGTGATGGAAGATCGCGGCCAGGTGATGAATGCTGTCGAAACCTGGAATCGGTATTTGAAATTCGAACGCGATCCGCATTGGCAGGACGAGGGCCGCCAGCGTCTGCAGTCACTTGAGGACAAGCTGAACCGCGTCAAAACCCATGAGAGCCGCATGCAGCAGCATCTCGCCACTCCGGAGGCCATGCGTGCATTGGCTGCCCATCCGGCAACACTCGCCGGCATCGATGAGGAGTTCTCAACCACACTGCTGCCCCAGCTGCTTGATGCCGCGTTTCCCCTGCCTGTCGATCGGTCCCGCGGATCCCCGTGCGCGGAAAACTGTTTGGCTGCACGGTCCCTTTTGCATGCTCTCGCCGCCTCCCTCGAACGCAATCATCAGGACCCCTGGCTCAAAGAATTCCTTCCTTCCGATTCCTTCCCGCTCCGCAGTGAATACATCAGCGCCACGCATGCGCTCGGTCAAGCTATCGATGCCGACACACGCGGTGATTATGCCAGCGCGGAAGAGTCCTCGCTCAAGAGCCGCGACCTGTTTCGCAAGCTCGGCAATGTCGCCGGCGCGGACCGGGCCGAAGTGGAGCGCGCATATGCGCTGCAGCGGTCGTACACCTTTGCGAAGTGCGAGCAGGCAATCGAATCGATAGATGCCGGGAAGAGAGGTTTTGCCTGGATCGAGGCGCAAGCCGTGGCGCTGGATGCGGGATGTGACACAGGCCCTGGAACGGCAGCATCGAACAGCCCCTCCTTCGAGCGGGCGATCATGCTCGCCTGCAATCATCATTACGTGCTCCTAGACTTGCGCGATGAAACTGAACGTGGTGGCCTCGCGATTGAATCAGGAGACGTCGAGACCGCTTGGCGCAGGTCGACTGAAGTTCTTCAGCACTTCTATGAAGGGGACTTCCCCCCGGTCCGAGCAGCAGCGGTTGTTTCGGGACTTGTCGTCATTGAAGACAGGACCCCTCGGACGCGAATGAGCTTTATGTTGACAAAAGAGGCATTTTCTCTTTTTGCCCTATCGCAAAATCGCGCGATGATAGCGGAAACCAGAGCCGATCTGGTGAACGCAGCAATCCGCGCGGGACTCCTTGCCGAAGCTGAAAAACAACTTGCAATCGTCAAAAAAGAGGCGGTCTTGGCACCCAACCAAAAAGGATCACTGAGCTTTCAGGCAGAAAGCGAAATCGCCATGGCAAGGCTCCACATGGAACGGGGCGATGTAGATTCCGCTGCCAAATTACTCGACGCTGCGCACAACCATATGATCGGGGAGGACAACAGTTTCCAGTTAAGCCAGTACGCGTTGGTGCGCGGGGAGCTTGAATCGGCGCAAGGACGAACAAACCTCGCTGAGTCCATCCTGCACGCAGCCATCCTGAAAGAAGAATTGGAAGGCGAAAGCGTCGGACGAGAGAACATCACTTATGCCCGCCAGAATAGAGATCTCTACGCAGCACTGACCGGGATCTGGATGGCACAGGGCCGACCCGGAATTGAAATTCTAGCGCTTTGGGAAAGGTATCGGTTGCGGATCCTCGGGGTCCCTGTGCTGGCCTGTCCCGGAGGTCGTCTGGATTGTCTGAAGACGGAAGTGGAGAGCGCCCTTCACCGCTGGAGTCAAAAGACGGATCAGACATCGCTCGTGGGACAGATTGTTCTGCGCGATCGCGTCCTGCTCTACCAGGCCGATGGCGATCGGCTGAGCTGGAACCAAATATCGATTGATCGGGACAAACTTCTTTCCTCCTCGGCGTCTCTGGAGCGCGTTGTAAGCTCGCCAGCGAGTTCCCAGGTCTCGGTCGATCAGGCTGCCCGCCGTGTCGGCGACGTCCTTTTTCCCAACTTGAAAGCGTCCCTATCTCGCGAAGAATCCCTGGCGATTGAGTCCGATCCCATGCTGGGAAACATTCCGTGGGCAGCGGTCGAGACCGCCGATGGGCCCCTCGGCTTGCGTCTCGCTCTTGAAGAAGTCCCGTCGCTCCTGCTCGATCAAAGCGATTCGACGGAGGGACACAGACTGGTTTCTGCGGCGCGCCCCTTGATTGTTGGCGCATCCGTGACTGCGGACGGCAGTTCTCTTCTACCCGAGGCTTTGGATGAGGCCAGCAGGGTTGCCAGCGACAGCTTTAATCCCAATCTTCTGCTCGCCGACCAGGCTACAGAACCGCGCGTCGCAGCGCTGATTCGATCCGCGTCCGTTCTGCACTTCGCAGGTCACGCAACGCAATATGAAGGTGCCACGCGGCTGTTGTTGGCGCCCTCCGGTGAAAGGCCCTACCTCGATTCGGCGCTCTTCCGCCAGGATCCTCCCAAAGCCGCGCGGCTCGTCGTCTTCTCCGCCTGCTCCAGTGGAAAAAGGGAAGAGGGTTGGAATCACGGTATGGGAGATATAGTCGACACGCTCGCATCCCTGGGAGTGCCGGAAGTGGTCGCCACACGGTGGCAGATCGACTCCGCGTCCGCTGTCCCGTTGATGGACGCGTTTTATCGCGGCCTTTCCAACGGACTGAGTGTTCCGTCGGCCCTCACTGCAGCGCGGCAATCCCTCGTCCGCGATGCTCGATACAGGCACCCCTACTACTGGGCGGCGTACTACGCCTCCGGTGTGGGAACAACCGATTTGCGTGAGGTCTTTCATGGCAGCAGCAACTAGTTCCCCGGCAGCCTCTTCACAATTGGACGTGGTTTTTGACGGAACATGGGTTCTTGTACCCAGCATGGATTCGACTGGGGTCATCATCGGCGTCGATGTTTACTCCCCCGAGTGTGGCCATCCTCATGGCGCTTACTTCGCCAATCAAATCAACCCCAATCCGTGGCCTCTGCCTGCCGTCTTTTACATGCTTGACAATCACAGCCACGTCGTCGCAATTCAGCGCGCATCGGGCTCGAAGGCTGGAATGACCGTGGCGGGAATCGACCAAACCATCAACCACTGCGTCACCAAAAGCCGGACCATCGACGGCAGTTGGGACTTGATGATCTCCATCCCCTGTGCTCCTGACGCTTGGGCTTCCAGCGACACGGTCACGCCCATGGCAACGGATTCGTTGGGAAATACAGTACCTTGCTTCGTCGGTAAGGATGCGCCGACTGGCAAAGTCTCCTCGCTGCAAACGCTAAGTTTTAACAATGTCCAAGAAGTGCAGCTTTGCGGTGCACCGGCGACCGTCCAGGGGCTCTTGCCATCGCCCTGGAGTGGCAGTGGGACGCTAATCTTTGAGGGCGAGGTCCCGTACCTTCCCACTTTGCAGCATGAAAGGGGGGCCGTTTTCGCGCTGGCAAATCTGGCAGGGCTTGATTTGGCGCTGAATTACTCATTGCCGCCGAAAACGCCAGTCCAACTGGCGGCGTCGGGTCCATTAAGGCCGATGCTGCATACTGGCCCTAATTGCACGTCCTCGCTCATTGTGTTGCCTTAGTCACTTAGGAGCCAATTGAGCTTCGGAGGAGCAGCTCAGAGCCGCTCCTCCGCGCTTTTCTCAGGCTTCCACCAGCTCATACGCCTTGATCCTCCGTCGAGCCCTTGTCTCCTCGTCCAAACGGGCCCGCTCCTGTCGCGAATAGAGTTGACCGGGGCTCATGCCGAAGGGCAAGGCCTCTCCCGGGTCGACGATCGCCTGATCGCACCACATATCCCGATTCAGGCGGATGTCGAGCCCCATGACATTCCTGATGGTCAGCTCGTCTGGCGTGAGCGGTTCTGCGACATGGTCCTCCGGTACGCCGTCGACCCAAATATGCAAGTTGATGGTGTTGGTGGTCGGGTCGGGAATCAGATTGCGGCCCTCAACCTTCAGCTTGTCGAGATCGTCCACCAGGTATTCAAAAACGACCATCGATGCAATTTGTTCCGGCTGGCGCACCATGCATCGCCTCGCATCCTTTCCATCCTCATAAAACGGCACGCCGTGCCCCTGCGTTTTCCGCAGCGGCCAAATCCTGCGTGGGTAGGGCAGGCGAACCTTGGCGTAGAGACCAGCGTCGTTGAGTTCCACATCTTGCAGCACCGTGTTCACGCTCGGCTGCAAATCCTCGACCGACGGAACGGGCCCTCCCAAAAGGCCTTTCAACTCGTGGACAACGCCTGCGGTCACGGCCACCGGCCCTTTCTCACCGCCGATTGGTGTGCCCCAGCCCTCCCATTCGTACTTGTGGTCGCTGAAGCTGGGAATCCAAAGCTCCATATACTCGGGGTGATCGACAACACCGACAAACAGCCCGCGGACGATCAGGTTGAGCTTCGTCCTTGCGTCAATCTCGCCGATGGGTTCGGCCGCGCGGGTTGCTGAAGCTGATTCGCCGGAAGCTGTCGAGTTGCGGACAAACGATGTGCGTGCAAAGAGAAGACTGCAGGTTGGCCCTGTGTGAATCATAGTTAACCTCCTGTTGTGCTTTGCGAGTGAACTAAACAGAAACCCCGGACGTTGGGGACGAGCGTCAACTTTGCGGGAAAGTAGATCGCCGTGAAGCGATGTGCTGCCTACTTATGTGCCCGTTCCGATGGGAAGTCAAGAGAATGACACACCGATTTCCACATTTGGCCCACGGGGGAGCACCTGCTTGACCAACGTGATTCATTGGGAAGAGCGCGAATATTAAGAATTTCCAGTGCGGCACGGAAGTTTTTACACGCGCGTTTAGACAATGCTCACTATCTCTTTGTATTTCAGGGTCGACGACGATGGCCCCTGACTTGCAGCGATCCTCGTCATTATGGGATTCACTAGACCTATCGACCACGCGATTCTCCAGTTTGAAGCGGACGAGCCTCGCACATCTGGTTCGTCCCGTCTTTTCGTGATGCCCGCACGACCGGCAGATTGGCGTCAGGAGAAAACCCCCATTCCCTTCCAGCGCAGAAGGGGGAACCTTCTTTTGATGCCGAACCCAGGTACCCTCTCCAGGCCGATTGGCAGGCCGAACAGCCAATTCCGTGGAAATGCCATAGAATACTGGCCTAGAGGATATCCTTCGCATGACGACCTCTGACGCGGAACTGGCTGCGTTGTTTTTGGAGTTCTCCCGGAATAAATTACTCAATCAGTATTGGCCGCGTTTGCGTAGCAGCGTGGAGCCGTTGACTGACGAGCAAGTATGGTGGCGGCCCAACCCCGCCTGCAACAGCGTCGGCAACCTTCTTCTGCATTTGAACGGCAACGTTCGTCAATGGTTGATCGCCTCCTTCAGTGGGCTGGAAGATGGGCGCAATCGGCCAGCGGAATTCAACGAGCGCCGGCGTATCGCAGGCAAGCTGCTGGTGCAGCAGCTGGACGCGACCATGCAGGAGGCTGCAACTGTGCTCGACCGTCTAACCGCCAGGGATCTCGCGGCAACCTATCAAATCCAGGGCTACACCGTGCGCGGACTCGACGCTGTTTATCAAGTTGTGGAGCACTTCGGAATGCATTATGGCCAGGTTCTCTACATCAATAAAACGCTGCGCGGCGAGGATCTCGGCTTCCACCGCGAGCTGAATCTGACCGGTCGTGCTTCTTGAAGCAACTCGGCTATCAATCTGAACGCGAGCGCTCGAGAACAGACTATTCGAGTGTCTGAACCTTGATTCCGTCCGGCATCTTGATCTGGAATTGCTCGTCCGTCAGTTTCGGATTCTCAATCACTCTCTCGACGGTCAGCTCGATTTGAATTCCTTCAAGCGGACGCTTGATGGTGACGATTGAGGGATATTTGCTAGTGCCGAATTGCGCGTACTTGTTATAAGCGACCTGGGTCTCGAGGTTTCCATCCCTGTCATACAGATCTTGCTGGTAAGGCAAAAGATCGTCGCGATGGAAAGTGACCACACGCACCGGCGTATCGCTGCGGCTCCCTGGGTTGTGCCGCGTGATGCTCAAGACATATTCCGGCACGATCATGAGATGCTTCTTGGCTACATCTTCGATTGTCTCCGTGTCTGCCGTCACCGAATAGAAATCATCAGAAAGCAGTCCTCGCACCAACATCGCGTCGAAAAAGAAATCGGGCCTGAGGTTGTACATCGGGTTCGGCGATTTCCCCTTTACGTCGTTCGATCCCGTGAACGCAATATTCTTCGTCGGAATCACCAAAGTGAAGGTCCCGCCATCGCTCGCCATGTCGAAAATCTTCACGCCGAAATACGTTCCTGCAACGCGCAGCATCTTGGGTTTGCGCATCACGATGAATCCCCTGCAGCTGGGAAAGTCCTTCTCCACGCCTTCTTTGCTCTTCAGTTCCGTCGCACGGATCTCCACGGTCGCCGTCAGCGAGTCCACGGCGTCCCAGTGGCGATTGAGCTCCTCGACCAGTTGTTCGGGTGTAGCCGTCTGGGTCACCGCGGGTGCCTTCGGAAGGGGCAGCTTGCGCGTGGTTGGCAAAAGGGAGCACCCCGCGAGCAGGAGAGAAGGCAATGTCATCAGGCCGACAGCACACCAACGGCTGATCTTCAACGGCCACCTGCCTTCTTTAAAGCATGCCGATAGCCGTCAACGTTGCGGTTGTGCTCTTCCAGGGTGGTCGCAAACATCGACTTGCCCTGGGGATTTTCACCCGCTGCGACGAAGTACAGGTAGTTGGTCTGAGCCGGGTCCATGGCCGCACGCAAGGAAGGAATACCAGGATTCGCCACGGGTCCAGGCGGCAATCCGGTATGCAGGTATGTGTTGTAGGGCGTATCGCGCTTCAGGTCGCTTGCATAGATGGAGCCGCGCCACTGACGTTGCAATTCGAGTCCATAAATCACCGATGGATCGGTCATCAGCGGCATGTTTTTCGCCAGTCGATTCTCAAAGACGCTTGCCACCATCGGGCGTTCCGCATCGACGGCCGTCTCCCTTTCCACCAGTGAAGCAACCGTGACCACCTTGTGCACATTTCCCGTCAGCCCCACCTGCGCCGCCGCTTGCCGGAAGCGCCTCACCATGGCAGTCGCAATCTGTTCCGGCGTTGCTGTCCGGGGAAAATGATAGGTGTCCGGAAACAGGTAGCCTTCGAGGCTCTTCGCCGCCGGATCCAAATCGGCGACCAGGGCGGCCCGTTGCCTCGCCGCTGCAAGAAACGCCTGCTGGGTCCCGAACCCCGCCTGCTCCACGCGCGCCGCAACGTCGAACATGCTGGAGCCTTCCGGGACTGTCAAAGTCTTTGTGTAGACATCGCCGCGTTCAATTTGCGAATAGACCTCGATCACGGTCATGGGGTGATCGAATCTGTATTCACCCGCCCGCAAGGTCCCTCGCTTCCAACTGCGCACAAGATCAAAAGCGTATCGGCTACGGACAACTCCGGCCGATTCAAGCATGCGGCCGATGCGGACGCCCCCTGTGCCCGGCGCAACATCGACAAAGGTCTCGGTCGAGGGACCAAAGGGCGTCATCACCAGCCAGCCAACGCCCGCGGCCAGGCCTAATAGAAGAAAAAACGCAATCAGGAGGATTCCCGCTGCGCCGCTGCCTCTTTTTCTTTTGCTTTTCCGGGTTGGGGGAGCCATTGGCCAGCCAAAAAATCCTTCTCTGCTTTAAGACGCGATTCTTATCGCCGCGGATTCTACTTAACCTATTGTATCTGGAGGAATTCTTCCGGAGCGCACCTCTTGTTACCGCGTTAAGCTGGAATCCGGGAAGGTGCATGGCAAATCCCGATCATCCACCTCGCTACCTCGCCCTCGACGTCGGGTCGAAACGCATTGGCGTGGCCGTTTCGGACGAGCTTGGAGTGACGGCGCAGCCGGTGCTCACCCTTGAGCGGCGGCGCAACACCCGCGAAGATCTACGCTCTCTGGCTCGTTTGGCTCGAAGATTCGCCGTGGTGGGCATTGTAGTGGGGAATCCGCTGCATCTCTCCGGCGAGCCAAGCCCTCGAGCCGCAAAGACCGAGTTGTTTGCAGCCGCGCTTGGTGAGCTCACCGGCCTGCCCATTCATATTTGGGACGAGCGGCTGACCACGCGCGAGGCACACCAGATCCTGTATGAAGCCGGTCATGCCCGACAGGAACATCGCCGCGTCGTTGACCAGGTGGCCGCGACACTCATCCTGCAATCCTTCCTGAATGAAAAGGCAGGGAGTAGGGAGTAGGTGCGATCCCTTCAATTCCCTGTTCCATAGTCCTGTTCCCTACCCCCTATTCCCTGTTCCTTGATTCCTGTTCCCTGCCTTTCTCCCCGCGTATAATGAAGTTTTTAACGTCGCTCGTTCGCGGTTTGAGTCACACAACTCCCCGCCACGGAAACTGAATGCCCGATCACATCAAGAAACAGCTGCTCAAGGAGATTCACGCCCTCGAGCACGAGCTTGCCCACGAATTGCCCGCAGAGATCAAGAAGGCAGTGGCATTGGGCGATCTGTCGGAAAACGCCGAGTATCACATGGCGAAGCAGCGCCAGACCTTCGTGAACGCGCGGCTTGGCCAGTTGAAAAAGCGCATGGCCGAGCTCTCGCTCGTGAACCTCGCCAATATTCCCCACGATAAAGCCGGTTTTGGCTCGACTGTCGTTGTCTACGACTCCACCAAAGACGAGGAAATTGTGTATCGACTCGTCACCAGCGAAGAGTCGGACGTCTCCAAAGGGCTGATTTCCACCACCTCGCCCATTGGGCGCGGCATCGTGGGCAAGCAGGTCGGCGACGTGGCCACCATCGTGACGCCCAACGGCAAGCGCGATCTCGAAATCCTGAAGTTGACCACAATACACGACGAAGCAGCAGAGGCCGAGGCCGAAGACGATTCCGCAAACGGCACCGAGAAGTAGTTAGGAAGATAGGGATGACCTGGACCAGCGCTTTCGGCCGCGCGTGCGGCTGGCTTTTAGACCGCATTGTGTACGGTCTGGCTCTTACCCGCATCTCCCCCAACGTACTCACCTTCATCGGGCTCGTCATCAACATCGTTGCTGCTTTCCTGTTCGGGCACGCCAACGCGACGAACGCGGGCCGTATGTTTCTCTACGCGGGCTTGGTGATCATCGGCGCGGGCATCTTCGACATGGTGGATGGCCGGGTGGCTCGGCGCAATAACCAAGTGACGGTCTTCGGGTCGTTCTTCGATTCGGTCATCGACCGCTACTCCGACGTTGTGCTCTTCTTCGGCCTTCTGGTCTACTACGGCCGCATCAATCGCTTTCGTTATGTGGTGCTGGTTGCGTTTGTGATGGTCACATCGTTGATGGTCAGCTACACACGCGCGCGCGCCGAGGCGCTTATCGGCAGTTGCAAGGTGGGCTTTATGGAGCGGCCGGAGCGTATTGTGCTCGTGATTCTCGGAGCACTCTTCAACCACTGGGGCGTGATGGCGCCGGTGCTCTGGGTGCTCGCCGTGCTCTCGACCATCACTGTGATTCACCGCGTCCAGTACACCTACTCGCGCACCAAGCACTTGGCGCCCATCAGTCAGGGCTAACTCTGCCGTTTCTTCCACTCCTCGTACGACAACCGGGGAATCTTCACAAACGCATTCCGCGTGCGCACGTAATTGCCCAGCCCATTCATGCGCCCCACTGCGTGCAGTTCTTCGGCCTTGATGTAGGGGCCGGCTGGATCGACATAGCGGTCTTCGACGTAGATAGCCACCACACGTCCGAGAACGATGCGCGATCGGCCGATCTCAAGCGTCGTGTGTTCGCGGCATTCGAGTGCAGCGTGAGCCTCCGCGATCCGCGGCGTTCGCACAATCTGCGAGGGGGTCGTAGTAAATCCGGCGATCTCCAGTTCGTTTGTTCCTTCGGGGAAATCGATTGCGCAGATGTTCATCTTCTCGGCAATGTCTTCGGTGACGATATTCACGACGAATTCGCCGGTGCGGCGGATGTTGAGCGCTGTGTCCTTGGGCACAAACGCGCGATCGGGACGGTTGGCAACGCCTACGGCGACGATCGGCGGGTCCGTACAGAAATAGTTGAAAGCGCTGAACGGCGCAGCGTTGAGGCCACCATCCCGATCCATGCTCGTGATGAGCGCGATGGGACGCGGGGCAATCAGGCCGATAAGCAGCTTGTAGATTTCGCTATGAGAAGCGCGTTCCAGATCGAATTTCAACTGGTTCTCCGGAGAAACCGCGGTCCTGCCTCCGTTCCGCACAGAAGGTAAACAACACGGCCTAGCAGGTCACCATCACGGCCGAGCAGCCGGGCTTCACCGGCTTCCATTGCACAAGGAACTGAGTCACCGCCGACGGCTCCATTCGCCGCATCGCCTCGAATTGGCCCGTCTGCTGGCTGTACAGAAGCTTCCCATTCTCGCTCAGCACGGCCAACGCGGGCACACCCTTTTCAAGAGGCACTTTGTATCGCTGGGCGATGTCGACGTTTTCGTCCATGTGGCCGATATTGACGTGAACCAGCACGAAGTTGGAGTCGAGAATCGGCCGGTTCGCGTCATTGTGAAAATAGATATCCAGAACCTGGCAGTCCCCGCACCAGTTCCCCCCGAAATCGAGCAGGACCCGTTTATGGGTGGCGGCGGCGGTCTTCAGAGCGGTCGCAATTTCAGGTCGCGCCTGCGCAGGGTCGGGATAGATGTCACGGCTTGCCGAATATGCCGTACCAACAGCAAGAGCCAATACAGCCTCAACGGCGATCCACTTGAGCATTTTCATTGGATGCCAAAACCCTCCTACGGTTACCTTTTCAGTGTGCCACAAGAGGTAATGCCCATAGCTCTTTCGGGGCGCGACAGTCGCGGCATCCGGAGTTACCCTAAATAGGAATGGGTGGCCTGCGCAGTCAGCTGGAATCGAAAGCGTTCCCGGATCTGGGAGCGATGATGGACGGCTATGCACAGGCGGCCGTCGAATTGGGCAGCGAGGGCTTCCAGCAAAACCTCGACTTCAGTTCCGAATCGATCGAGAACCTTGACGAGATCCTGGTCCTGATCAGCGAAAGCCCCGACGTCGACCTCGACTTTGAGGTTCGGCTCTGGGGCAGCTACCTCGGCGAAGTCTTGCGTCGCCGCTACAACGGTTCCTGGGAGATGACGCCGTATCCCGGCGGCGCCGTCGCGGTTCCTGCCGTCGACGTGCGTGGCTCGCGCCTGTTTCCGCTCATCAAGGTCTATCGTCGGCTGACCATGGGCGAGGAAGAGGACCTGGCCAGCTTCTTTTCCATGGTGACCGAGCGGCTTGGCAGTCCCGCCAAAGTGAATTAACGCCTGGCCGCCGGCAGGGTCCACCAACTTAGGTTTCATCGCGAGCGCCCTACACCCCCGCGGGTGTAGGCTTTGTGCGACAATGAACCTTGTTGGAATGCGCCGGCAATCGTGGCGCGTGGAGGATTCAATTATGGGCGACCTACTGCAACCATGGCACCTGATTGTGCTCGCCGTGGTGGCGTTTTTGCTGTTCGGCGCCAAGAGGCTGCCGGAGCTGGGTAAAGGATTAGGCGAAGGATTGAAAGGGTTTAAGGAAGGCTTAAAAGGAATCAGCGAGCCTTCGGCGCCGACAACGACCGCGCAGAATACCGCGCCGCCACCGCCCAACTCGACTCCCGCCGACCAGAAGTAGTTCTGCAAGCGCCGCGGTGCCGACTAGCCCGAGGTTCACATGTGCGGCAGCTGTGAACTCTAGTTCTGCCCCTCAAAAATCAAGGCCTGGGTGAGTCGCCCAGGCCTTTCGTATTTCCGTGCGGACAATCGCTTACCCGAGCGAAACTTGCCGACTCATTGGTGGAGGTCTTCCGCGGAGGGATAATAGCCGGCCTTGGCGTTCACCTCGACGCCCGGACGCTCCACCCGAACCTCAATCTTGCGGTACTTGCCGTCATAGACCGACTCGTGCGTGGAGTAGACCAGGGTGTACTGGTTGCGCGCTTCCTCGGCGATCTTGGCATAGCTCTTCTCAATGCCGTTCAGGTTCTTTTCGGAGTCAGGCTCGCCGCCGGTCGCGTAAATGTATTTGGTCAGGAGGTTGTCGTTCATCTGGAATGGCAGGTGGAAGCGGCTCAGGTAGCCCTCACCCCAGCGCGCCGAGTCACCCACGAGCGTTCCCCATACCGCGATATTGTTGGTCTGCAGGTAGCGCAGCACATCCCTGTAGGTGGCTTTGCTCCCGGCTTCCTTCCCATCTGAGATCACGTAAATAATGCGGCGGCGGCCCTTGGGTCGGCTCGCGAGCTCTTTCGCCGCCGAGAGGATAGCGTCATTGAGGGTGTGGATCTCTTTAGGAATGGTGATGAACGGACCGCTGCCGGCCGAGCGCCCCGGTTGAAGATTTGGATCAGCGCAGTTGCCATTCACGTGTACGTTGCATCCCGCCATCGGGCCGCTATTGAAGGGGATCAACTCTTCGCTTCCAGTCGCCTTCGTGAGCGCAAGCACCGCAGGGACACGCGCGCTCTGGGCACCGGTAAAGCCAGTGCGCTCCTGCGGACCATTTGCGTAGGAGAAAATCGCGATCTCGTCGTAGGGCGTCAACGCGCCTTGAATTGCACCCATCGATTCGTTTACACGAGCCATCACATCCGAAGTCAGGCTCTGGTCGATCACGAACGCAATCGAGAGCGGAAACGGATCAACGAAGAACTCTTTCAGAGGCTCATACACCCCGTTCTCAAAGACCCGGAAGTCGCGCCAGGTGAGGCCGGCAACGAGGCCTCCCTTTGAGTCCTTCACTGTGACCGGAACCTCAACGTAGGTGACGTTCAAGCGCAGAACAGTGCCCAGTTCCTGTGGGGAAGGCATCTCTGGGGGTGTGGTCTGGACTGGCTCCTGCGTCCGGCTGGCAGGTTGCGTGCCCGGCGCCGGCTGCTGAGCCGAGGAAGAATTCGGAGATCCACTCGCGGCGGGTTCGCTTCCCGCGCCGATCCCGGGTGTAATGGGGCCGCCTATGTCGCTCAAGGGGGCAGGGTTCTGGGGGGCAGGCGCATCCGGAACGGATTGCTGCTGGTCCTGTTGCTGCTGGGCTGAAGCCGCTGTGCCAAATACGAGGCCCGTCGCCAAAACTGCGCCCAGCGCCTTTATCTTGAAACCAAGCTTCACAGGGTTCTCTTCCTCCAAAACCGCGCTCGGGGGTTTCCGACTTCGATGGTCCCCGAACGGAAAGCAGTACCGCATTACACTCGGCAACTATTTTGCAATAGGCAAAGCGGCATGTCATTGGGATCGCCGTCGCCTACCCGATGCTCCAACGAATGATGTTTGCTGCCGTTGAGATTTTCCTTAGCTGCACTCGTCAGAGTATCAGACGCACCACACCGCCGCAGGTTGCTCGCGCCACCTTGAAACGCCTTGGGAAACATGTTGGGAAACACATTGCAAGACACCTGGGGTATGCTCTCTTCGTAGGCGTTTTGCCGTCTATCTCATCAGATGCGGATTCCTTTGTTGGCTGTTGCGGTGTGGATGACCCTGCCGATGTTTTCTGTTGCGGCAAGGGCACAGCTCGCGCCTTCTCCGGATGCTCCTCCGGTCAGCAACGCGCCCGAAGCTCCAGCCGACGACCAGTCAGTCGCTACCTTCAAGATTCAGGTCAACCTGGTTGACTTGTTTTTCACGGTCAAGGATAAGAGCGGAAACTTGGTGCCACATCTCACTGAGAACGACTGCTCGGTTGCGGAAGACAAGGTGCCCCAGACGCTGAAACACTTTGTCGCTGAGACCAACCAGGCGCTGACGCTGGGGATCCTGCTCGACACCTCAGGCAGCCAGCAGAACGTTTTGCCTCTCGAACAGCAGGCGGGCAGCCGGTTCCTCCAGCAAGTTCTCCGTCAGAAGGACCAGGCATTTCTGCTTTCGTTCGATGTGAATGTGGACCTGTTGCAGGACTACACCAATAGCCCTCATCTGCTGGCACGCGCAATGGACAAGGCCGAAATCAACACAGCCGGTGGAAATGGCGCCGCGGGTGTTCCGGGGCTGGGCGGCGGACCTGTCCCTGTGCACGGCACACCCAAAGGGACGTTGCTTTATGACGCAATTTATTTGGCGTCCAATCAAAAAATGAATCAGGAGACTGGCCGGAAGGCCATGATCATCCTGACCGACGGCGAAGATGAGGGCAGCGAGCACAAGATCAGCGACGCGATTGCCGCGGCTGAGAAAAACAACATCATCGTCTACGTGATCTTGATTGCCGACACCGGCTTCTATGGCGGATTTGGTTTCGGCTATAGCGGTTACTCAGCGGCGAAACGAATTTCAGAGGAAACGGGGGGCCGCCTGATCAACGTGGGCAACAACGGCAACAAGCTCGAGGCCGCCTTCCAGCAAATCCAGGACGAGCTGCGCACGCAATACGTCGCGAGCTACACACCGACGAACGCCAAACTCGACGGCACGTTCCGACGCATTGCGGTGGAGTGCAAAGGCGACGGCATGAAGGTGCAAGTGCGCAAAGGCTACTTCGCGCCCTCGCCCGGGCAATAGCAACGTAGAAATTACCTCTCACCAAGCGACATTCCTCGCTAGACGTAAAAAAACTACACACCTTCTGCGACAGGCAAATAGCCGAATTCGATCCCGCGGCGACCCTACTGGCGACGGGCGCAATCGAGCCGACAATGAACGCGAATCGCCTCTTTCAAATCAGCGGGTTATCTGCGTGTCAAAACACGAGACGGTGAACGTTACCTCCGTGTGTACTCCCGTCTGGCTGGCACGTCACATGCAGTGCCTTCTGCATTACACCGCATTCCTTGTGCTCCGGATTCTGAGCCCGCGCGACCAGCACGACCATGCAGTGATTTGCTGGAGGACTAAATCATCCCGTGAAGACCGCCCTTCTCGTCGCCGTGGCAATCGTCATTCTCTCGAGCTTGCCCTTTGTGTCGCGCGAGACAGATGCCGCTGCGCAGGAAAACTCACACGCACATGCCGGAAGCACCTCCGTGAATCGGTCTTCCTCAACGATTACTCAGTCCCATCCAGAGAATTTGCAAGCAGATGGCGGAATGCAATCGACCAACAGCGACTGGGCGGGCAAGCTCGACTCCAAATCCGCGACGCCGGGTGCTGACCTGGTGAATATAAACAAGAAAGCTGAAAGGATCGCTGCCCCACAGACGAAATGAGTTCTACAAGCTTGGGCGTCTTCGGAGTTTACGTATCTTACATACTCCGACCATTATTCTTTTTTATTCTTCCTCCGAAGACGCCCGAGGCAATCCCAATCGCAGGTAGGATGTGAAAATCCTACCTGCGAGAAATTACACGGTTCCTGAACACGTGCGACGCCTCACTCTTCCCCTGTTGCTGCCGCGGAGAATATTCCTCAGGTCAATCTCTCTTGAATCAGCGCCTTTGACAATCTGATCTTCCCCTCCGCTTTGTTTGGCCCCGCACTTGCGGTGAGTGCGCGTCGATTCGTCGTGCCGGCGCGGCGATTTGTCGGGCCGGTTCGTTGTGTCCGTTCCACCGATTCCGGTCCCGTGCATCCGGATCCGTCCGTATTCGGTTCATTAGGCAACTGCGATGCGTCGGCACGCATAGAACCATGGAGGATTTTTTATGAGACATGTCAGAACGTTCGCGACCGTAATTTTCGCTCTGGCGAGCCTTCCCCTGATGGCGCAGCAAGCTGACTCAACAAGCCAGCAACAGGCCGCTCCTGCGCAGGCTCCCTCGGCGCAAGCCCAACCGCAAGCAACACAACCTGCACAGGCGCCGTCGGCCATGGCGGCGGTCGAGATGTGTCCCGTGAATGGTGAGTTAGTCGACAAGCTGGACACGAAGACGGCCAAGGCTGGCGACAGCGTGGTCATCAAGACCAATTCCAACGTCAAGACTGCCGATGGCACGGAGATTCCGAAAGGCTCGAAGCTGATGGGCCGCATCACACAGGTCAAGCCGAGCGGCGAGGGGAATGAAAACTCCCAGGTCGCGCTCCAGATTGATCGCGCCGAGTTGAAGGGCGGGCAGAGTGTCGCAATCCACTCGGAGATTCAATCGATTTCCGCATCGGGAAGTGACTCGACCACTGGCGCTCCTGACACCATGGCCGCCACGCCAAGCGGCACGTCTGGTCCTGCCACGGCCGCACCCGGAAGCAGCGCAACGGCAAGCAGCCCCGCAACACAACAGCCCCAAGCGAGCAGCACCTCTCCCGCAGCCAACCCGGCAATGCCGGCACCTGGAACCATCGTGGCGCGGACTGGAAATATCGCGATCCGCACGACCTCGATCCCCGGCGTCTTGCTGGCGAACAATGAACCTGGGCAGCAGGGCCCGCGCATGGCGCAATCTTCAGGCATCCTGCTCGGCGCCAAGAGAGATGTTCATCTCGATGGAGGCACCAAGGTTGTCGTCGGTGTGGCCGCGGCGGCAGCAGCCCCCGGCGGCAACTGAGTCCCGACGCCGTACGAGAGTGAATACGCGCACAGATAGATTACAAATGAGGGGATCGAAGACAGGACCGGGATCTCTCCGGTCCTGTTCCGTTCTTCATATCGCTCTATGACCAATTCGTACTTCACTCGAGGTTACGGATCAGAGGTTGTTTTCGCGCGGACGGCTGTCTGTTTTTTGGACAGATGATTACCTAGGTCTCGCGACACCGTAATCTGGCGCGAAGCAGGGGCTTGTCGTTAATATCGGTTGCGTTGGAAAAAACTTGAGTCCGCAGCAGAAAAATGCGGCCCAAAGTTCCGACCTCAGGTGCCTGCCATGTTGAACGATTCCGCCCTGCAAGACGCCTTCGAAATCAGCCCCCGCTTTCGTCAGACTCTCGAAGACCGCGTGCAGCGCCTGGAGCGCGATGCCGATTACGATGAAGCGCAGATTTCGCTGCTCGAGAATCGCGATCACATCCGCAGACAAATGCGCCTGGTCGCCGTGCAGCGGGCCGAAGCTCTCCGCATGCGCCTCTTCCTCGATCGCGCCAAAACGCGGTTGCCGCGCCCTCTGATCTCGCTTTAGTCGCGCAATCAATCGCGCAGTCAGCTCGACCGGCGAGCCCTATCTGCGATCAAACAAAAGGCCGCGTTCCTCATCATGGAATGCGGCATTTTTGTTTTCTGCACAATCTGGAGCACCGGGCGGGGATCGAACCCGCGTATACAGGTTTTGCAGACCTGCGCGTTAGCCACTTCGCCACCGATGCTTGAAAAGCAGGGAATAGGCAGTAGGGAATAAGGAATAGAAATCCCAAACTGCAAACACCCCGAATGCCTAAATCCCTTTTCCTTATTCCCTATTGCCTGTCTTACCCAATTCCTTCTTCGACAGGTACCACGTCTCAACCTTCAGCCCTGCGCCGCCGCCGTTTGTTCGCTTGGCGGCATCGGCTACGGTCGCTGGCGCAGGCACAATCACATCCTGCCCTGGCCGCCAGTCGGCGCCTACGCTCACACCGTTGCCATCGATTGTCTGCAGCCCCTGGAACACGCGCACAAGCTCATCGATGTTCCGGCCCAGCTGCTGCGGGTAATAGATGATTGCGCGAATGGTCTGCTTGGGATCGATCGCGAAAACTGCGCGCACGGTTGAGGTGTCCGAGGCTTCGGGGTGCACCAGGCCGTAAAGGCCCGCCACTTTCTGATCGAGGTCGGCGATGACTGGGAATTTGACCTCGATGCCGGCATTCTTCTCGAGATCCCGCACCCAGGCGATGTGCGAGTAAATGGAGTCGATCGACACTCCGATCAGTTGCACGCCAAGATCGTCGAACCGCTGCCATGCGCGCGCAAAGGCGACGAACTCAGTGGAACACACAGGGGTGAAGTCGGCAGGGTGCGAGAAGAGCAGCACATATTTGCCCTTGGATGTGAAATCGCTCAGACGGATCAAACCCTGTGTGGATTTGGCTTCAAAGTCCGGGGCACTTTCGAGGATGCGGGGTATTCGGCTTTCTTGAACGACGCTCATTTGAAATCTCCTCACTGCGCTTTGCATGTGGGTGCTTTGCACCTAGAAACTAAAAACCCACTCGCCAGTGGCGGGTGGGTCGCAGGCTTCCGATTTTTCGGAATTCAGCCCAGCGAACACGCCCGCGCGCAACGGCAACCCTGACAGCAATAGGGCAAACACTCGTTGGGGCACATCGCGGGAGTGGAGAAGCGGGCCATGGAATCCTTTGCGGCTGGGCACCTGCCTAACCGAGTACTCGTAGACTAGAGCGAACTCCGGAACATGTCAAGGGTGTCCTAATCCTCCACTTCGCTTGGTTCCTAGTCCCCCAATGAGCAACCAATTGGTTGCATTCCAGCGTGGCACGCGTTATTATGCAACCGTGAGGTTGCCTGATTATGAACGATCACATTGAAAAACGGATTGAACTCAAGGCCCCGGTCTCACGCGTTTGGCGCGCGCTCACCGACTACCGCGAATTCGGCGCATGGTTCCGCGTAAAGCTGGAGGGTCCCTTCGTGGTCGGCCAGCTCGTTCGCGGCCAGATTACCTATCCCGGCTATGAGCACGTGCAATGGGAAGCGCTGGTTCAGAAGATGGAGCCCGAGCGGCTCTTTTCCTTCACTTGGCCCCTCATTAAATCTGTTGATCCCGGGACTTACTTGGCCGATTACTCCGGTGCGCCGCGAACGCTGGTCGAGTTCAGGCTTGAGAAGACCGGCACCGGCACGCTGCTCATTCTTACCGAGTCTGGATTTGAAAACATCTCGGCCGATTGGCGTCTTGAGGCTTTCCGTCGCAACGAGGCCGGATGGACCGAACAGATGAAGAACATCGAGGGCTATGTCGCGAAGAACCCCTAATCCCCGTCCGGCCCGGCGCCGCTTCCATGCGCCAGTCTTCGCCGCGCTTGGCGACCGGACGCGCCTGGCACTGGTAGCGAAGCTGAGCCACGGAGAGCCCCACTCGATTTCCCAACTCACACAGGGCTCCCGGCTCACGCGGCAGGCAATTACTAAGCACCTGCGCGTGCTGGAGCGTGCCGGCGTGGTGCGTTCCACGCGCCGCGGCCGCGAGAGCCTGTTCGCGTTCAACCCTGAGCCGCTCGAGGATGCGAAGACCTACCTCGAGTCGGTCTCGGAGCAGTGGGACCAGGCGCTCGCGCGGCTCAAGATGTTCGTCGAAGAAGATAAGCCGAACTGAAGGCGAATCCTTTGTGACGAGCGGCCAAATTCAGAGCTGAAAAAGAGAGCCGTTGACCGATAATGACCCTATGTCCAGTCGCCCCGCTGCTCCGATTGCCTTGGATTACTCGATCGCCGATGTGTTTACTGACACCACGCTTGCCGGTAATCCTGTTGCGGTTGTGACGGATTCCATTGGTCTGCCAACGGAGCGAATGCAGGCGATCGCCCGCGAATTCAATTTGAGCGAGACCACTTTCGTGCAACGCAGGCCTGCGGTCACCGAACAGGCTGAAGGAGTGCGCGTGCGCATCTTCACCACGCAGGAGGAACTGCCGTTTGCCGGACATCCCACGCTTGGCACGGCGAGCGTGCTCAAGGTAAACGCCCCGGAGACCGCCCAGGGCGACACCGTGACCCTAGCGCTCAATGTGGGACCGATCCCTGTGCGCTTCGAGAATCAAGCCGGAGATTCCGCGGCCCTCTTCGGCGAAATGACGCAGCGCGACCCTGAGTTTTGTGCGGAGTTGGATTCTGCCACAGTCGCCCAGCTCATCGGGCTCGATCTGCAGGATCTCGATCCAAGCCTGCCGCCTCAGGTGGTTTCCACGGGAACTGCGTTTGCCATCGTTCCGCTCCGCTCAGCCGATGCTCTGAGCCGCCTCGATGTGAAACAGCGGGAGGCCACCGAATGGCTAAGGGCACAAGGCGCGCGCTGGTTCTTCGTCCTCGGTCCGACGGGCGAAAGAGAGCCCGCCTTTCGGGCGCGCATGCAGTTCAATGGAGGAGAAGACCCGGCCACCGGATCAGCGGCCGGTTGCGCCATCAGCTATCTTGTAGCTCACGGCGCGGTGGCCTCGGGGAAACGTGTGCTGCTCCGCCAAGGCGTCGAAATCGGTCGCACCAGCGATCTTTTTCTCAGCGCAAAAACGAGTGCTGCGAAGGTCTGCGATGTGCGCGTTGCGGGCAGCACTATTCTCGTTGCAAAAGGACAGCTTTTCCTGCCGTAATACACACCCTTTCAACAGACTTTAATCATCGCAAGTGACGCATCGTCTTTGTGCTAGCGGATTTCCACTTTTCTTGTGATAGTTTTCATTCGAACTTTCGCTTGTCTTTCCCTCTTTCAAGTCTTCTCGCGTGCTCGTACTCTTGCCAAGCATTGAGACATTTTCACCGGCAGTTCAGCGGTTTCACAATTCAGGTTTACCGAAAGCACAGCGGCTGAGTGGCGTTTTCCTTAAGAAGACGGTACCTCGCACGATGCTATAACGGCACTGTAATTGTGAAACCGCTCTGACCGGACTTGCCCAAGTCAATCAGATACATTCTGACTGCTAACACGGGCTTCCGTTGCGGTAGGTCGATCAACGGAGCGAGTAATTCTGTGTTTTGAATTTGCTTCGCAAACGTGATCTGGCCAAGTAAAACCTGTTGGCGTCCGCTGTCCTGCGCACCCATCGTGCCACCTGCCACAAGAGCGGGCGAGGAGACGTGCGTTTTCACAGGGCAGCGAAAATTCGTACCCCAAGGAGTGGACCTCTTTCCATGCGTCCCAAGAAAGTAATTCTTTGCGTAGATGACAACGAACAAGACCTTTCAGTGCTCAAGTTCATGCTCTCAACGAACGGCTACCGCGTACTCGCGGCCACCAACGGCGCGGAGGCGATCAGTATCTTTGGCGACAC
Source organism: uncultured Acidobacteriaceae bacterium (assembly GCA_963704415.1). Classification (GTDB taxonomy): domain Bacteria; phylum Acidobacteriota; class Terriglobia; order Terriglobales; family Acidobacteriaceae; genus Telmatobacter. The sequence goes on from OY969908.1 coordinate 443,311, forward strand.
TGCTGTCGACTTGGTCCTGGCCGACTTCGCCATGCCACAGATGACGGGCGACCAGTTGATTCGCCGGTTGAAACAGATCGCTGCCCACGTGCCGATGGTCCTTATGGGCGATCCGCAGAAAATGGAGGGCCAGATCCACGCTGCCGATGCGCTGCTAGCGAAAAAAACCTGCTCTCCGTTGGAACTGCTCGAATGCATCAAAGTGAAGAGTGCGCGCAAGCGCGGCCCTCGAAAAGGCATGCAGCGCCTCGCGCAGAGCCCGGCGCTCGCCGTAGCATCGTGATCGAATGGCTGCCAGGAAACCCAAAAAAGCCGGCGTTTCGCAGGAGGCCCCGGCTTTCTCCTGAAGCACACTCTTGACGACTCGGCACGCAGGCAGGCATACTCCGCAGCGATAGCATTTGCGGAAATGATTCTGCCTTTTTGAGTCTTTTGCAAGGTCAGCGCACCACCCCAATTGCGTTGATCCTCTGTCTTCGGCCTTGGCCCTCGGATGTATTTCCAAAGATGCAGGTTGGCCCAGCGGGTTATCCCACATTCCTCTCCCGCGGAAGCAGGCTTTTATGGATCTTGTGCTTGTTCGTCTTCTCTTTGTGGCCTTGTTGTCGGGGGTCTGCTACTTTCTTCATCCATTTGGCCTCACCGGGCCAATGGGCGCGCTCGCCGGAGCCGCAGCTGCTGGCGCCGTAATCATTTTCGAGTTCCGTGTACGGGCCCTGAGCCTAAAGCGGCTGATCGGCGCGGTGGTAGGCAGTGTGCTCGGCATTTTTGGCGCGGCACTTTTTTGTCTCGTTCTTCGTTCCGCCCCCTTGGCGAGTTCGACATCGGCCGTCCTGCAGATCTTCGTCCTGCTCCTGATGACCTACGTTGGTCTGCTGGTGGGCGCCAACAAAGGCGACATGCTGAACCCGGCGGCGCTCGGTATGGTGTTCAGCGGTGAACGACCCACCCGGCGCAGCTCCAAGGTGCTCGACACCAGCGTAATTATTGACGGACGGATTGCCGACATTGCCGAGGCGGGCTTCATCGAGGGCCTGATGGTGGTGCCCGAATTCGTACTGCGCGAGCTGCAGATCGTCGCCGATTCTACGGACGGTTCAAAGCGTCAGCGCGGCCGCCGCGGCCTCGACATGCTGCAGCGCATGCAATCGAATAGCGGGATCCAGGTACAGATTGTTCCGGACGACTTCCCCTCGATTCGCGAGGTCGACCTCAAGCTGCTTGAACTCGCGAAGAAATGGGAAGCCAAGGTCGTGACCAACGACTTCAACCTGAACAAGGTGGCGCACCTGCATCACGTCGAAGTTCTGAACATCAACGACCTAGCCAATGCACTCAAGCCTGTGGTGCTGCCGGGCGAGCGAATGACTGTGCTCATCCTGAAAGAAGGCAAAGAATACAACCAGGGTGTGGGCTATCTCGACGATGGCACGATGGTCGTTGTCGACCACGCCCGCAAAATGATTGGGAAGCCGGTCGAGATCTCCGTCACCAGCGTGCTGCAAACCGCGAGCGGAAAGATGATCTTCGGCAAGATGGACGAAAACGGAAAGCCGTTTGAACCTATCAAGCCCGGACCGGTCGAGATCGCTCGCTAACGGGCTGCAAATCTCGTTCGCTCAACTTCGCCGGCTGAGTCGCGTTCGACTAGCGAGCCGAACGAACCTGCTGGATTCTGCTCGTTCGACACCTAAGGCATCGGCGGATGATTACCGCAGAGACTTACCGAAGTGACGCACTAATGTCGATGCACTCCACGGTTAATCATAGAGAATATTCGGAATGTCGCGCTAACCGGACAGTCTCCCCCTGCGCTCATTGACTTCATCAGGAAGGGTGCGCAGCCTATTCATGGACGGATTCTATTTTTATGTAAGTCGTTTTGCCGGTTCTCATTCTCCTCGCTTTCGTCGACGCAAATGGTGCCGTGACCAGGTAGCAATCGGACTGCTGGCGGCGCTTGTCGCGCTCACAGGTTGCACGAGCACATCGACTGACTTGACGTCCTCGGTCACGCTTGCAATCACGACGACTTCGTTGCCGACAGGCCAGGTCGGAACGGTCTACAGCACCACTCTCGCGGCCACTGGCGGCAAGGCTCCCTACAAATGGGTTCTGACCAGCGGTGCGCTCCCGGCGGGGCTCACGCTGAATCCATCGACTGGTGCTATAACCGGCACGCCTACAGAAACCGCCAGCGCCACCGTACTCACAGTCACGGTCACCGATTCCAGCATCCCCGCACAAAGCAAATCGGTGAGCCTGAGCCTGACTGTCTCGTCCTCTGCGCCACCAGCACTTGCCATTAGCACGACTTCGCTGCCCAGCGGCCAGGTGGGAACCGCATACGCCGCAACGCTCGCGGCCACCGGGGGCACCACGCCCTACACATGGTCATTGACCAGCGGCACATTGCCGGCAGGCCTCGCACTGAACGCCTCGACCGGCGCAATCACCGGCACACCCACGGCCGCCGCAAATGCGATCGCACTCACCTTCACGGTCACCGACTCGGAGAATCCCGCACAGAGCAAATCGGTCAGCCTGAGCCTCACGATCTCTTCCTCTGCCCCAGCACCTCTTGCCATCACCACTACTTCGCTGCCCAACGGGCAGGACGGAAACGCCTATAGCGCGACGCTCGCGGCAACTGGCGGAACTACGCCGTACAACTGGTCCGTCTCCAGCGGAACGTTGCCTGCGGGCCTCTCGCTGAATGCTGCTACGGGCGCAATCACTGGCACGCCCACCGCAACAACAAGCGCAACGCCGCTCACTTTCATCGTCAGCGATTCCAGTCTTCCGGTGCAGACAAAATCGATCAACTTGGCGCTGACCATTTATTTGTCCAACGGCCTCTCGGTCTCGGTTTCGCCGCAGAATGCGGGCCTGACCGTTACGCAAACCTTGTCTCTCACGCCAACAACAACGGACAGTGCCGGCGTGAACTGGTCTGTCACCGGTTCGGGCTGCAGCGGCGCCGCCTGCGGCACCCTCTCCTCGGCCACCAGCCTTACGGGAGTCGCCGTCACCTACACTGCGCCGGGTACGGCCGGGGTTTACACCATCACAGCCAGCAGCGTGACGAATAATTCGATAGCTGCAGCGGCCACAATTGGCGTTACCGATCTCGCCGGTGTGACCACGTATCACAACGATGTCTCCCGCGATGGCGCAAATACGCAGGAGTACGCTCTTACCACCTCGAGCGTTACGACCTCGACCTTCGGCAAGCTTTTCTCCTGCACCGTTGACGAAGCCGTGTATGCCCAGCCCCTGTGGGTTGCGAACCTGACCGTCAATTCGGCTGTCCACAACGTGGTTTTTGTGGCCACGCAGAACGACAGTCTTTATGCCTTTGACGCCGACAACAACACCACGCCCTGCACCCCGCTGTGGCACGCGAACCTGATCGATGCAGCACATGGCGCCAACTCCGGGGAAGCCTCGGTGCCATCGGCCGGCCCCGGCGCCCTGGTCGGATCAGGCGACCCAACCGGTGGTGATATCCAACCCGAGGTGGGGGTGACCGGAACCCCTGTGATCGATCCGGCGACCGATACCCTTTACGTCGTTTCAAAGTCCTACACGGCCTCGGGACCCACTTTCTACCAAAGACTCCACGCGATCGACCTGGCTACTGGCAATGAGAAGTTTTCCGGACCCGCGAACATTGCCGCCACATTCGCCGGCAATGGGACGGAAGCTCGACAACCACGTTCAACGCTCAGACAGAGAATCAGCGCCCTGGCCTGGCGCTCGTGAATGGGATCGTCTACATCGCCTGGGCATCGCACGAGGACACACCGCCCTACTACGGCTGGGCCATTGGATACAACGCGAGTAATCTCACTCAAACCGCCGTCTTCAACGACGATCCGAATACTCCTTCTTCTCCGATGATAGGAATCGCCGGATCAGGCGGCATTTGGATGAGTGGGGGCGCGCCCGCATCCGACTCTTCCGGCAATCTCTATCTCACAACCGGCAATGGAAGCTTTGATCCCACGACCAGCGACTATGGCGATACGTTTTTGAGGTTGAACGCCGATCTAAGCGTCAATCAATACTTCGCGCCCTTCGATGAACAAACGGACTACAACGATGTTGATTTTGGCGCAGGGGGCGCCGCAGTCCTTGTCGACCTGCCCACGAATGGGAGCAATCCTACACACCTCATTCTGAGCGGCGGGAAAGATGGAGCTCTCTACGTTCTCAACCGCGATGTGATGGGCGGACTCGGTGATTCCAATGCCTGGCAGAAGATTCAGCTAGGCCATCCATACTTCGCAACTGGTGCGTTCTGGAACTACAACCTGTATTTCGCCGCGGCAAGTACGCCTCTCATGCAATACACGCTCAGCCAAAGCACAGCCCTGCTTACCGCTTCAGGCAATAACAGCTCCGAGACATTTAATTTTCCCGGAGCCACTCCTTCGGTTAGTTCGATGCCGAACAACACCAACGGCATCGTCTGGGCCCTGGATCAAAGTCAATATTGCACACAGCAGGCCAAGGGCTGCGGCCCCGTTGTTCTCCACGCCTACGATGCCACCAACCTCTCCAACGAACTGTGGAATAGCACTATGTCTAGCGGCGATGCGGCCGGCAATGCGGTCAAATTCACCGTTCCGACGATTGCCAATGGCAAAGTCTACGTGGGTACAAGGGGCAACAATGCAGGCGGGGCAGACAATAGCACCACGGTTCCCGGCGAACTCAACGTGTATGGGCTTCTGCACTAACTAGCCGTTGAACGGGGCTTTCGGTGATGCGACGCCGGATTTACGGCTGGAGCAGCATGCGGCGGAGGCGCTGCTTCACCCCGGGCCATTCCTTCGCGATGATCGAAAAGCGGGCGGAGTCGCGCGGCGTGAAATCGGCAGCCATGCGATGGGCCCGCAAAATGCCTTCCTTCACGCCACCGATGCGGGCAATTGCCACCTGCGAGCGCAGATTGCGTGCGTCGGTGTGCAGGCAAACACGAAGCACGCCCCAGCTTTCAAAGGCATGCGACAGCATCAGGAACTTGGCTTCGGTGTTTGCGGCGGTGCGAATGGCCGATTGCGTGAGCCACGTGTATCCGATTTCACAAACGTCGGGAAGGTTTCGGCCATGACGTGCATGGCCGGCAGGCCATGCCCATGTCTCCACATCGAAGAACCGGGTCGATCCGATCAGCTTTCCATCTTCGAGGCGAATTGTCGCAAACGGTAAGGCTTTGCCGGCATCTTTGATGGCAAGCGCGGCAGCAATGTAGTCCGCAGCTTCAGCGGCTGTTTGAGGGGCTGTCGTCCACCGATAAAGCGTCGGCTCGACCGCGGCAGCAGCAGCAAGCGCCTCCGCATGGCTCGGCTGCAATGGCTCCAGGCGGACGTGTTTACCATGCAGCACAATACCCGCATTCATGGCTTCCTTCAAAATGGATGCACTCCCAACGCCGCGACGCGACTCCGATCCAGTTTAGCTGGAACCAGTTGCGAGGGCGTGAATGGCTGGGGAAATGACAGGGACTGTTGACAGCTGGCTAATTTGAATAATCGGCTCTATGTCTGTGTAGTTAGGTATATCACCTTGCAGCTTGGCCGCATGGGGCAAAAATGCCTCAGTGAACGCCTGCACCGACTCGCACGTGAATCCGCAAATTGCCCAAAAGGCCGGCGATTGTTCCGGCGTTGCGCCACTCACGCCAATTTCGACCGAGACAGCCACGAGCGCGGGGGTCAGCAGCTCGGTGGCCATCGGCATGTGGACCTTCGTGTAGTAGTCGGAATCAAAATGGCTGCCGGGTTTATTCGGATAGAAAACGCTGACCTTGATCATGGCTTTCCTTTGAGGAGGACTCAATACTTCTGTACTTTGGGATCAATCTCGTCGCTCCACGCAAGAATTCCACCCGCAAGGTTCACGACTCTCGGATACCCCGCTTGCTTGAGGAACTCGGCGATGCGTTGCGAACGCGCTCCGCTGCGGCAATGCACCACAACCTCGCGATCGCGATCGATTTCAGCCAGACGCTGCGGCACGTCATTCTGGGGAATCAGCTTTCCGCCGATCTGGGCAATTTGGAACTCATACGGCTCGCGCACATCGATCAGTTGCACGTTTTCTCCAGCGTCGATGCGCCGCTTCAGTTCCTTTACCGTAATCTGCGGAATGCCGTTCTTCACACTTGCCTCCTGGGGGGTTTCCGGTACGATTCCGCAAAAATTCTGGTAGTCAATCAACTCGGTCACAGTTGGGTTCTCACCGCATACCGGGCACTCGCTATTTTTGCGCAACTTCAGCTCGCGGAAACGCATGTTGAGTGCATCGACCAGCAACAAGCGGCCGATGAGCGGACTGCCGTTACCTAAAATCAGCTTGATGACTTCCGTTGCCTGGATCACGCCCACAAGCCCTGGAAGAATCCCCAGCACCCCGCCCTCGGCACAGCTGGGAACGAGCCCCGGAGGAGGAGGCTCAGGATAGAGGCAGCGGTAGCAGGGACCTTCCTTGGTAGCAAAGACGCTGGCTTGTCCCTCAAATCGGAAAATGGAGCCGTACACGTTTGGCTTGCCCAGAAGCACGCAGGCGTCATTCACCAGGTAGCGCGTGGGAAAATTATCGGTCCCATCGGCGACGATGTCGTAGTCCTTCAGAATCTCAAGCGCGTTGGCGCTGGACAGCATAGTGTCGTGCTTGACGATCTTGAGTGCAGGGTTCAGCGCGTTCAGTTTCTCCGCGGCGGAATCGAGTTTCTTGCGGCCAATGTCCTTCGTCGAGTGGATGATCTGGCGCTGCAGGTTGCTCGCGTCCACGACATCGAAATCAACCAGCCCGAGCGTACCGATGCCGGCAGCGGCGAGGTACAAAGCCAGGGGCGAACCCAAGCCGCCCGTGCCGACACAGAGCACCTTGGCAGCTTTCAGCTTTTGCTGCCCCTCCATGCCCACTTCGGGCAGAATCAGGTGGCGCGAGTAGCGGCCAAGATCGTCGGTGGTCAGCTCAGGAAGCGGAGTGGATTCGGTAATCGTAGGCATTGGGATCCAGTAGTCAGTTCTCAGTAGTCAGGTCTAAGCTTAACTTTGCGCCCAAGGCGCTTATGCCTAGACGGCTAGTCCCCCCGGCGATGGAGGGGATGATGGAGAGAGTGTCGTTCGTTGTAACCGTAGTGCCTTCCTTCGCGGGAAGATAGCGCACATCTTCATCGTTCAGATACAGGTTAACAAAGGCGCGGAGTTTGCCCTCGCCCGTAAACAGGTGCTTCCGCAAATCGGGGTGGGTTTGCGTGAGGTTCTCCAGCGCCTCAGTGATGGTCGCCGCGTTCACTTCCACCGCATCTTGCCCGCCCGCATAGAGGCGGAGCGGCGTGGGAATGAAAATTGTCATCGAGTCGGAATCTCTCCAGTCTCCTCCTTTTAAGATGACACAGCCTGGCAATTAGATGAAGGAATGAGTGCGGACCAGTAGAGATCGTCTCTTTGGAAGATAGAACCCATATCCGCTTGAAAGTGCTCAGATTCAAACGCTTCAGAGACTGCCGGGCATAGCCCTGGAAGAGTAAAGCGGCCCCGGCAATGCCGGAGCCGCTTGGATCCCAATCCTTATCGGCCCGAGGGCTTGGGCGCAGCCGCCACCGGCTTGACCGCAGCTTTGGCAGCGGCAGTTTCGGTGGCCTTGGGTTTCCAGAAGTCGGGGTCGCTCTTGATCCATGCCTCATCGGCATAGCTTTGTTTCGGGTTGATCGAGAACAACTCGCTGCGCGAAGACTCGACAGTTTCGCCGTATAGCCGGTCGAGCTTTGTCATTCCTTCTTCGCCGCCCATCGCTTCGGCGAATTTCTTGCTCTCCGCAAACCCCTGGTCGATGTCGGCCATCGATTTGTCCGCGCTCAGGATGATGTACGTGCCGTCGTCAGCGCCGTAGGCAATCTCGTAGGTTGCCCAGTGCGCACTGGTCCCGCCTTTTTCGTTGGCATCCTGCACCATCTTGGTCAATTCATGCCATTCCTTGCGGTGTCCGGGCTTTACGCGAAAGACCGAGATCTCATAGTAGCGGGCATGGGAAATGTCAGGATGAGGGTGATAGCTCAGCCCTTCGTCATACGTCGCCACCACCTGGTCGAAATCCTGCAACAAATCGCCGTCGGCCATCAAATCGCGATCGACTTCCGCCGAAATTGTGGGACTCTTGTCCACGATTTTGTTGTCCGCTTCCCACGCGGCAAAGGAGGGATAGCGAGTGATAAAAAGCGCCCTTGACTTGCCTGACAGCGAGTTCAGGGCAACATAGTGACCTTGCAGTTTGGCGCGATTCATCGCTGCCACAAAGGCCGCTTCGGTCTTGTCGTGCGCCATGCCGGCTCTACCCGGCTTGATAAACTCCCGCGCGATCTGGATAACTTTGGGTGGTGCTGTTGGTGCGGATGCATCTTGCGCCGCAGCCGCTAAACTGCCGGCAGCCGCGAGGGACAGTCCCAACAGAATTGGGCTGATCTTCATAGGTAACCTCCTTGACTTGCTCAGAGATCGCTTGCGCTAGGGGGCAGAAGGCGGGCATTCGAGCGTACTCTGGGGCAGCGCGATTATCGTGCCAAACCCGCTCCGATCTGATCGGCTCGGGAGAGCCTTTCTCCCGCAGTCGATCGAATTGTCTCGAAATGCCGCTCCTATAAAAGCAGGGGCTCCGGGATCACCGGAGCCCCTCGCAAAGGATCGAAACGAAGCTGTTACTTGCTCCGGGAAGCCAACTACGGCGTAGCCTTCTTTGCTGCCGCGGCAGGCGCAGAGGCCTTCGGTTTCCAGAAGCCGGGATCGGCCTTGATGTAGTCGTCGGTGACGTAGCTCTGCGCAGGGTTCACAGAATACAGCTCAACCCGCTCGCTCTCGATGGAGGCGGCGCGAAGCTCGCGGATCTTTTTCAGATCGTCCTCGCCCAGAGCGGCGCGCATCTTCGGATCCTCGGAGAACCGCTGATCGATTTCGGCCTCCGAATTCGAGGCGGTGAGAAAGACATAGGTGCCGACTGACTGCCCGTACTCCGTCCGGTACGCGCCCCAGTGTTGGGTGGTCCCGGCTTTATCGAAGGCCGCCATGTACAGCTTCATCAGGTCTTCGAAATCCTTGCCGTGACCGGGACGAACCTCGACGATGTCGGCTTCCAGGTAGCGGTTTTTCGGGCCCGGCGTCTTGGAGTGGAAGCTCAGCTCGGGATCGGAACTGAAGAACAGGACGTGAGACTCGTCGAGTAACTCACCATCGGCCACGTTGATTCGTTCGAACTCCGACGCGACTGCCGGTGCGTCATAAATCTTGTTGGCCTGCTGCATTTCGTCAAACGAGTTGAAGGCGCCCAGATAGATGGCCCGCGCGCGGCCGGACATCGCGTTGTATGCAGTGTAGTGCAAGGGGAACTTGGCCTTGGCCATCGCAGCGACGAAGGCGCTCTCAGTTTTGTCGTGGGCCATACCTCCCTTGCCCGGCTTGGTGTATTCCACGATCACCTGCAGGTACTTGGGCGTTGAAGCTGTTGCAGTGGATGCATCTTGGGCCGCAGCCGGCAAGTTGCCGGCAACCGCGAGAGACAGTCCCAACAGAATTGGGCTGAACTTCATGTGTAACCTCCTTGACGTGCTCAGAGATCGCTCACGATGGGGGAGGGGAAAGGAAGGCAAACGTGCGTGCTCTGGGATTGACGGGATACTAACGAGGCATGTTGTGTATGTAAAGGGAATTCACAGGGATCGCTGTGGATTTCGTGCCTTCAGGCGATGACTTCAATGGTCTCGTGAACGAATTGCTTGTCTTCTTCGGTTGTGCCCGCCAGGAGAAACGAATTCGTGACAGCGGCTTTGCCTTGCACCACTTCAGTGATGACATACGAGCAGCCCAGCCAATGTGCCTCGGCAAAATCTGTCGGCGACCACTGCGCGGGATGATCGGGATGTGAATGATAGAAGCCGGCGATCTCCAGTCCTCGCGTTCGTGCCTCGCGCTGGATCTTCACCAGCTCCACCGGCGCGATGTGATAGCGATTGTGCGCTGAATCCGTGCGCGTGTTGCCAGCTCGCGCAGCCGCGACAATTGTCCACCCATTCGCAATCGGCTTACCCAACAACGCACCGCAGCACTCATAGGGATACGTCTCCTGGCCATGCGCACGAAGACTCTCATAGACAGCTTGAGAAACGCGCAGCACGCTCATCCTTCCTCCCAGAATCGCTCAGTCAGATATTTCTCTGCCGAATCCGGCAGCACCGTCACAATCACCGCGCGCCGTCCCGCAGCTGCTTCTTCGCGTGCGATCTTGACGCACGCCACCACCGCCGCCGCCGCCGAAATGCCGACGAGCAGCCCTTCTTCGCGCGCCAGGCGTTTGGCCATCTCGTACGCGGCTTCGGTCTCGATCTCGAGCTCGCGATCCGCTAAATGCGGATTGTAGATCGCCGGAACAATCGCGCTGCCCATGTGCTTCAACCCCTCTAAGCCATGGAACGGCGAATCGGGCTGAAAGCTGATCGCCTGGATGGCAGGGTTGTGTTCCTTGAGCCGCCGCGAAGTGCCCATGAATGTGCCCGTCGTTCCCAGGCCGGCGATGAAATGCGTCACCTGTCCCGCCGTCTGCGCGAGAATCTCTGGCCCGGTCGTGTGGTAGTGCGCCAGCCAGTTGGCATCGTTCGAGTACTGGTCCAGATAGCAGAACCGTGCCGGATCGTTGCCCGCCATCTCTCGCGCGCGCAGGATCGCACCATCCGAGCCTTGGTCAGGATCGGTCCAATCCACTGCGGCGCCGTACGCGTGCAGAATGCGCTTTCGTTCCGGAGATACATTGGAGGGCATGGCCAGCTGGACCGGAATCCCCAAGGCCGAGCCCAGCATCGCAAGCGCAATTCCTGTATTGCCGCTGGTCGCATCGAGGATAGTTTTCTCCGCCGTCAGCAACCCGCGCGTACGCGCATCGCGCACCATACCCGCGGCTGCACGGTCTTTCACGCTGCCGCCAGGATTCGTCCATTCCGCCTTGCCCAACAGGGTGACTCCCTCAAGTCCGCGCACGACCTGATCGAGGCGCACGAGCGGCGTCGAGCCGATTCGATCCGGCAGCGACGAGCCAAGCGCGGTTTGCGTGGGAGTCGTCTCCATCTGCTTCGTGAATTCTGGGTCGCGCGCGTTTGGGCTCATTGCGGCCCGCGCGCGCCCTGTGCGAGAGTGATAAAGGGAAGCTCTCGAAGAACCTCCTCTTATCTTCGCAGACCGGAAAGCGGCCATGGCCAAAACGCCCACGAAACCGAGCTTCGATCAAGCGCTCGAAATTCTGCGCGCGCACTCGTTTGATGTCACGCCCTACGCTGGAGTCGCAGGCGGCATATTGGTGAGCAAACACGGTGCCGCCGCCGTCCTCATCCCGGCCCAGGGTCCGGGAAAGGGGAAAGACTCTACGGCTGCTTTTGCCATTCATCCCGGTGTTCTCGTCCGCGAAGAAGTGGCCCGCCTTCTTGATCGGGGCTATCAGAAATTTCTGAAAACTTCTAAATATGAGTTACCGGCTACAGCCAGCCAATTGCAGGCGATCCACACTTTCAGCGAGGAATTGAAGCTCCTGATCGGGGACGTCAGCCTCTACAACGAGTCACTCGGCACAACGAGCGATGTGTACCTCTATGATCGGCTCCAGGGACGCGAAGCACCACAGCCCCCGCCCACTCAACCTTGGGAATTGTTTGACGGCCACTGAACTTTATCCGGCCGGTGGCCGATAAGGTAAGGATGGCTCCAGAAGAGGATGCTGGCTCCCCTCCAGAGGAAAGAGCCGAACGGCGCAAGGAATCCCGGTTCCCGGTGGATGGCGCCGCCGTTCTGCTTCTGCTCCATCCAGGGGTCCGGCTACGAGGCCGCATTCTCGATCTGAGCTTGCACGGATGCCAGTTCCGCACCGATGATTGCTTTCCCATCGGGATCCACCATCGCGCCGAGATCGAATTTCACTTGGACGGACTGCCTTTCCGCCTCGCCGGTGTAACCCAGTCCATCCACGACCGACACAAGGTCGGCGTTCTCTTCCTCGATGTCAGCGAACGGAAACGCGAGCAACTAATCGACCTGATCGCGGAGATCGAGGCGCTCCAACAGCGCCTCGCATCCCCGGCTCCAGACGAGTTTTCATCGCCGGCGGACGTATCAGATCATAAAGCCGCAACTGCTGCGGACGAATCAAGCTCTCACTAGGTCTCTGACCGCTTGTTCTTCCGCTATCTCCGTGCCCGATCCTTTCTGTCATCCTGAGCGGAGCGAAGCCGAAGGACCTGCTGTTCAATACTCTGGCGAAACGTGGGAAACCACGGAGCTCGAAGTCCTAATCCACGCGGTTAACTAAACCATCGGCTCTGCGTCGCGATACGAATGGTCGGGCGCGCGCACAATGCGCATCAGCTTCCCGTGATCGAGCCAGTTCAGTTCGCAGTCTTCGCAATCTTCGAGAATCACGTTTCCCGCGCCTGAATAGTAGTGCGTCACCATCGGCTTGTGGCAGTGCGGGCATGGAAGCGTGCGACGTAACTCGGTCGGATCGGGCGGGGGTGGAATCAGCGATCCGGGCTGACCCGAGCGCAACTCGTCCACCAGCGCCAGGAACACCCCCATCGGAATGAGCATGCCGCGACACTGCGTGCAGTATTGAATGCGCACTTTCGCAACGGATGCCTGCATCAACGGAATCGAACAAACCGGGCACGTGTTCTCTGACTTTTCCGGAAAGACGCTGACGCCGTCATCGCCTTTCTCCGGGAAGAACATGTTCTTGCAGTAGTCGCACGTCAAACAGTCCTTGTCGGGCTCAAGGCGCATCGCCGCGCCGCACGATGGGCAATTCATTGGGCTTTCCCGCACTCCGGACAAAACTTCGCTCGACCAGGGATGGACTTGCCGCACTCGATGCAGAATCTTGTACCCGCTGCGGACGCGACGTCGGTTGAGGTTGCGCTCACAACCGGTGCGCCAATCGCGGCGGCTCTTGTCTGAGACATGACCGCCTGCGCCATCGCCGCACCTGCGCCAAGACCTACTCCCATTCCGGCAGCACCGCCAGTGTTGGTCGCAGCCTCTTCGAGCGACTCCGCTGCTTCGAATTGCGTAAACCGCCCCAGATCCCCCGCCATGCTCATCCCAATGCGCTGATCCATCACCTTGGTGAGTTCTTCCGGCAGCGAGATGCTTTCCACGACGAATTGATCCAGCTCCAGTCCAAGCGCCGCGAAGGCAGGCTTCATTTGCTCGGCAATCTTTTGTCCAAGCGCGGCCTGGTTCTTCGCCATGTCAAGAAACGAAACGTCGCTGCTCGCGAGAATGTCCGTCATGCGCGCAACAATTGTCTCCCGCAATTGACCTTCCAACTCGGTGACGTAGTACCGTGTGCGCGTGCCGGTCACCTTGGTGAAAAAGATCCTGGGGTCGGAAATCTTGTAGGAATAAATACCGTAGCCGCGCAGGCGCACAGCGCCGAATTCCTTATCGCGAATGGTGATTGGCGTCGATGTGCCCCACTTCTGATCGATTTGAAGCCGCGTCGAAAAGAAATACGCATCCGACTTGAACGGCGATTCGAATTCCTTGTCCCAGTTCAGCAGATCGGTCAACAGCGGCAGGTTGCGCGTATTCAGCGTGTGCAGTCCCGGTCCAAACACATCGGCAATTTTGCCTTCGTTCACAAATGCGGCCAATTGCGATTCCCTGACAGTCAGCTGACCGCCATTCTGAATCTCCATGTCCTGCATCGGATAGCGATAAGCCAGCATGCCCTCTTCCGGCTCGTTCCACTGGATGACATCGATGAATTGCTTGCCCAGGAATTGCTTGAGAGTCACGTGCGCCTCCTGGAGTGCAACTCTACCATTTGGATTGGAAAAGTCGTTTAAAAAGAGGAGATTCTGAGTGCCGAGCGTAACGTATGGCTTGAGGCAATACTCGAGGCGGGTCGGATTGCAAGCTGCGATTTAGCTGGGGGTACCCGACGGCTCTGCCGTTGCAAACTTGCACTCCGCGCACTGGCAGTTGCGGCGCAGGTACTCCCACGAATAGATCCCGCTGGAGTGGCCATCGAGCCAGTTGAACTGGAGTGCGTAGCGGCCAACAGCATGTGCGCTTGCAGGCTTCGCGAGCGGCTTGTACATGGGCAGCAATTCTGCCGACTTCGCATGCGGCTGGCCAATCTTGCGGCCTTCCTTGATGCGTTCGTCCACGCAGGTCGCACAGGGGCAGGCATCGCGCAGCCATGCAAAATTCCATGCGCTTTTATGCCCGTCCTGCCAATCGATCTCCAGGCCCTTGCCCTCGGTGAGCAGGACCCTGACCTTCTCGGGCGTAATCGCAATGCGCGGCAAAGGCTGGGCTGGCGCGCGCTCGCGGTCTGCCTCTTCCTTGCTGACGATGCGAATCCCCTCGTGGCTCATGAGTACAGTTTACAGGGCACAGTGAACAGTGGACAGAGACCGCCGTGCGGCTTGCGTCGGTCTGTGCTATCGCTGTTTACTGTGCGCTGCGTTTACCGGTTCCTCCAGAAAAACCAAGCCGCCATCCCCAGCCCAATGAACACCACCACTCCCCGCAACACAGGTTGCGGCACACGCCGAGCTAGGCTGGCCGAAGTGTACCCGCCAATGGCCGCGGTCACCATCGCCAGCAGGCAATAGCGCCAGACGACCTGACCATTCACCACAAACAGAACAAAGGCAATGCCATTGGCCATCGTCGTCGATACCACCTTGAGCGCGTTGATCTCGTTCAGGTCTTGAAAGCCAAACAGCGACAGCAGCGTGATAATCAAAAAGCCTGCGCCCGCGCCAAAATACCCAATATAAAAACACACCGCAATCGTGCACAGAAAGACAGGCCACCGTCGCGGTGCGCGTGTTGCATCACTCGATCCTTTGCGCCGTTCAAGCCATCGCGAAACCGGCCCGCTGACAGCAAAAATTGACGCCGCCACCAGCAACAGCCAAGGCACGAGATGCAAAAACGTCTTCTGCGGGGTGTTCAGCAGCACCAGCGCGCCCACCGTTCCACCCAGAAATCCTGCCAACCCCATCGTCAAAGCGAGGCGCAGATTCTTACGGATGTCCTGCCGATACGCTGCAATCGAAGTCAACTGCCCCGGCCAAAGCGCAACCGTGTTGGTCGCATTCGCCTGAATCGGCAGCATCTTCATCCCCAGCATTGCGGGAAACAGCAGAAAGGACCCGCCACCTGCCACGGCATTCAGCAAGCCGCCTAGAAACGCAGCTATCGTGAGCCAGATCCAGTGCCAGTCAAGGGAGGAAGCGCCGAGCGCGATCAAGATCATGCGTCCTCATTGTAGAGGTCGAGGAATTGCATCTTGCGACGTGAATCGCGTGGTCAGAACCGGCCAACCTCTTTATCGCCGCGATGCTGATCGCCGCGATGCAGGTCGCGAGTTCGTCCTGACCGGGAGCCAGCCCAGCCAGCCCCCAGATGGCTGCGCCCTCCAGGTCTGCCAAATCCTTTCCCGCGGCCTCTAGCCGCCCAATTCCGCGAGGGTCCCGGGACTCCGGGCTATAAAAACAAGCCACGATCGGCTCGATGGCTGGGACGTCGCCTTCCTGCACGCCTCTAACTAATTGAAAAATAAGCCACCAGAGATTTTTCACATTTATGAGTTAAGTGCACTCATATTTTATGCATCTTCTATGCTATAGTTGCCATCAGATGAGTTGAGCGGTTGGGAGTTCCCCTCCCATACCCACCAAAATTCCAATCCATCTGGAGGACTTGACATCATGGCAATCTCTCGTTGGGACCCCTTCCGGGACGTCGTTGCGCTACAGAACCGCGTGAATTCGCTCTTTCGCGACTTCAATGACGGAGGCGAAGGCGCGCTAACCACCGCCAGCTTTGTGCCGGCTGTCGACATTTATGAGGACGCACAGAAGGTCGTTCTGAAACTCGAGGTTCCGGGCATCGAAGAGAAAGACCTGGACGTCCGCGTCGAGAACAACACACTGACCGTTAAGGGCGAGCGCAAGTTCGAAAAAGAAGAGAAAGAAGAGAACTTCCACCGCATCGAGCGGCGCTATGGCTCCTTCTATCGCGCCTTCACCCTTCCTTCCACCGTTGACACCGAAAACATACATGCCAGCTACAATGCCGGCGTGCTCAAGCTGGAGTTGAAGAAGAAAGCCGAAGCCCAGCCCAAGCAGATCAAGGTCAACATCGGCGACAAACAAGTCACTGCAGGCGAGAAGCCACACTCCGTTGCAGCGTAAGAACAGTTTTTCAGTGGTCAGCCCTCAGTGGTCAGTGGCCGCGCTGCTGACCACTTGCTTTTTCAGCGAAACAGAGAAACAGTGAATCAGCGAGAAGTACTCGCCAATTGCTGTTTCGCTGGTTCTCTGTTTCACTCTCCTGTCTTCTGGTCACTGATAGATGAGGTACACATGGCTATTAACTGGGACAAATTTACTTTGAAATCGCAGCAGGCTATGCAGCAGGCGCAGGCCCGGGCCACCGAGTTCGGCAATCCCGAGATGCAGCCAGTCCACCTGTTGCTGTCGCTCATCGAGGACCGCGAGGGCGTCATCCCCGCTGTGCTCGAAAAGATCGGTGTCCCTACCGAGCGCCTCGAGACCGACCTGCACCAGATCGAGGAGAAATTGCCGCGTGTGGCCGGCGCTGCGACGCAGCCCGGCTTGAGCCAGGCGCTCAACAAGGTCATCGACCAGGCCTTTCGCGAGGCCCAGAACTTCAAGGACGAGTATGTCTCCACGGAGCATTTGTTGCTCGGCGCGGCTCGTCTCAAGGGCGATCCGTCGAGCCAGGCGCTCGTGGCTCTCGGCGCCACCCATGATGCGATTCTGAAGGCACTGACGGCAGTGCGCGGTTCGCAGCGCGTCACCGACCAGAATCCGGAAGGCAAATTCCAGGCTCTCGAAAAATACGCGAAGGACCTTACCGATCTTGCGCGCCGCGCCAAGCTCGACCCCGTCATCGGCCGCGACGAAGAGATTCGCCGAGTGGTCCAAGTACTCAGCCGTCGCACGAAAAACAACCCGGTGCTCATCGGCGAACCCGGCGTAGGCAAAACAGCCATCGTCGAAGGCCTCGCGCGCCGCATCGTCACGGGCGACGTGCCCGAGAGCCTAAAGGACAAGCGCGTCATCTCGCTTGATCTGGGATCGATGCTCGCCGGCGCAAAATATCGCGGCGAATTTGAAGACCGGCTCAAAGCTGTCCTCAAGGAAATCGAGGAATCGAACGGGCAGATCGTGCTGTTCATCGACGAACTGCACACGCTGGTTGGCGCCGGCGCGGCCGAAGGCGCCATCGACGCGAGTAACATGCTCAAACCAGCTCTTGCACGCGGCGAACTGCGGGCCATCGGCGCAACCACGCTGAACGAGTACCGCAAATATATCGAGAAGGATGCAGCCCTCGAGCGTCGCTTCCAGATCGTCTACGTCGGCGAGCCCAACGTCGAAGACACCATCGCCATTCTGCGCGGCCTCAAAGACCGCTACGAAGCGCACCACAACGTGCGCATCAAGGACTCGGCGATTGTGGCCGCGGCGACCCTGTCGCATCGCTACATCAGTGATCGCTTTCTGCCCGATAAGGCCATCGACCTCGTCGACGAAGCCGCTGCTTCTCTGGCGATTCAGATCGGCTCGGTACCGACCGAAATCGATCAGCTCGAACGCCAGACCACCTCGCTCGAAATCGAGCGCGCTGCGCTGAAGCGCGAGACTGACAAGAACAGCCGCGAGCGCATGTCTGAAGTGGAGCGCGAACTGGCCACGCTCAAGGAGCAGATTACCGCTCTGCGCGCGCGTTGGACCACGGAACGCGATGCTATCACCCGGATGAGCGAATTGAAGAAGCGCATCGAGGCATTGCGCTTTGAATCCGAGGAGCAAACCCGTAAGGGCCAGCTTGAGCGCGCCGCGCAGATTCAGTACGGGGAATTGCCCAAGCTCGAGGCCGAGCTGAAAAAGCTGAACGCCGTGCAGGATGGCGCGGGCAAGGAAGGCAACGGCGCAGCCCGCATGTTGAAAGAGGAGGTCGACGAGGAAGACATCGCCAAAATCGTCAGCAAGTGGACCGGCATTCCTGTCTCCCGCATGCTCGAAGGCGAAGTCAAGAAGCTCGTCACTATGGAGGAGCGTCTCCGCGAGCGCGTCGTTGGACAGGATGCCGCGCTTGCCGTTGTTGCGAATGCCATCCGCCGTTCCCGTGCTGGATTGAGCGATCCCAAGCGGCCCATCGGCTCTTTCATTTTCCTTGGACCGACGGGTGTGGGCAAAACCGAAACCGCGCGTGCACTGGCAGAGTTCCTCTTCGACGACGAGCAGGCCATGATCCGCATCGACATGAGCGAGTACATGGAAAAACATGCCGTGGCCCGCTTGATTGGCGCGCCTCCTGGATACGTCGGCTATGACGAAGGAGGGCAGCTAACCGAAGCCATACGGAGAAGGCCCTACGCAGTAGTTCTCTTCGACGAAATTGAAAAGGCGCACCCGGATGTCTTCAACATCCTGTTGCAGGTGATGGACGACGGACGCCTGACCGACTCGAAAGGTCGTACGGTTGATTTCAAGAACACGGTGCTGATCATGACGTCGAATCTCGGCGCAGCGTTCCTCGCCGGCGAATCGCTCAAAACAGAGCATGACTTCGACATGGCGCGCGAATCAGTGATGCGGACGCTGCGCGAGCACTTCCGGCCCGAGTTCCTCAACCGCGTCGACGATATTGTGATCTTCCGTCCGCTCGGCCACGCGCAGATGAGCCAGATCCTCGAGCTGCGGTTGAACGAAGTGCGCAAGCTGCTCGAAGACCGGCAGATTTCATTCGAGCTGACCGAGGCGGCGCGGCAGTTGATTTTGGCTGCCGGATCTGATGCGGCCTACGGTGCGCGTCCGTTGAAGCGTGCGTTGCAACGGATGGTGCAGGATCCGCTGGCGATGAAGATTCTCGACGGCGAAATCCTGCACGGCGCGCATGTCCGCATCGACGCCGACCGCAACAGCAACCAGTTGCGCTTCGAGCCGATGGGCCGCGAAGCCATGGCCTAAGCCACCTGCGGCACCTGCGGTGCGGCCAACTGCGCTTCGCGCCAATCAGCCACTGAAACTGGGTGCCCCAGGTCTCGATTCTGAGACCTGGGAAAGCACGAATCTAAACAGCGAGGCCTCGGAGAATCTCTCCGAGGCCTTTTTCTTCCTACTCTCACCGCTCAATGCGGCACAGCGACAAACTCCTCTAGTTGATACAGCTCAACCTCGGCCCGTGCTCTCAGCTTCTCAATCCGCTCGAAGGTCGTTCTGAGCTCCATGTCGGGGTGCACTTTCCTGAAACGGCTAGCGAACTCTTTGTCTTCGGCAAAAAGCGCCTCCATACTCGGGTACACGTCCACCGTGACTCCCTGGTAAGGCCTGTCGCTGCGGAAGGGCATGGCGGCAACATTCACTGACCAACCGTATTCTCTGGCGTCTTTCACCATCGCCTCTGCGAACGGCTGCCACACCTTCTTCTCGAAAGCAATCCAATCGTCGAAATTCTCATCGGAGACTTTCATGTAATTCACCTCGAAGTAGTCGCCCTTCTTCGCCCCTCCGACAAACGCCTGGTTCTGGAAGATCACAACGGACATCAATTGAACCAGAGCGTCACGATGCTTGAAGTAGTCCTCCCCAGTAAACTTGAGCCCCGCTTTCTTGATTGCCGCGTCCACCTGTTCCGTTCCGAATTCATGCGGCATGTTGGGGAAGAACGTCACAACCAGGTAATCGCACCGGCTGCTTCGCCCCGGGGAAAGACCCCATCCGCCTTAAGCTGCGGAACCTCAGCAATGGCGATTCATTTTCCTACTTCCCCAGCGTGGCCTCAATCGCCGCCGTAACCTCGGGCGAATCAGGCTTCACCGCCGGCTCAAACCGCGCCACCGGGTTGCCGTTGCGATCGAAAAGAAACTTGGTGAAGTTCCACTTGATGTCTCCGCCGATCTGCGGATTCGCAGATTTGCTGGTCAGGAATTGGTAGAGCGGCGTCTCATCATCGCCAAGCACCGACACTTTGGACATCATGGGAAACGTCACGTTGTACTTGTTGCTGCAGAACTTCTTGATCTCTTCGTTCGTACCCGGCTCCTGTTGAGCAAAATTGTTGGCCGGGATGCCGACGATAACCAGCCCCCGGTCCTTGTATTTTTCGTAGACCGCTTCGAGTCCCGCGTACTGGGGCGTAAAGCCGCACTTGCTGGCCACGTTCACCAGCAGCACCACCTTGCCGTGGTAGCTCTTCAGGCTCACCTGCTCACCGTCAATCGATTTCATCGCGAAGTCGTAAATGCTGTGCGCCTCGGCGCCGGCTACCGCGGCGGCGATCGTCAGTATCAACGTCAGGACAAGCTTGCGCATTCGTGTTCTCCTCAACTCAGGTTTGCACTCGATCATACGAGGTGGAGCGCCAAAAATTCTTAGGAAATTGTCACCAACGCGCAGACTCTGCCGTCGCTGCACGGCGCCAACCTTCGAGTTCGAAGCCGCTGTCGAACATTGCGGAGAATTTCGCCGCTGCGCGCACAATGATCTAGGGAGTCATGTCCAATCCATCCTCGCGGCAGCGGCGGTACTCCGACAAAAGAAACGGGGATTGCAACCCCATCAGAGTGAAGACTTTGAGATCTAATCGTATTTAGAATGAGATCTTTGCGAGGGATCCCGCATTCCTAACCCGCGCAATAAGAGGACTTTGCGGAAAATCGGCGGGGGGTGCCGGGGAGGGGCCTCTACTGCCGCAGCTCCACGAGCGTAGCCCCCTGCCCGCCCTCGTTCTGCGGAGCTTCGGCCACACCGGCCACATGCGGATGGCTCTTCAAGAACTCCCGAACCCCGCGGCGCAGAATCCCAGATCCATGCCCATGAATTACGCGCACCCGCGGAAGCCCGGCGAGAAACGCGCGATCAAGGTACCTTTCCAATTCCTCGGTCGCTTCATCAACGCTGCGCCCAATGAGGTTGATCTCCATACGTATTTCGTCCGTGTTGGCGCTGGTCACGGTGACGTGCACGTTCTTCTGCCGGCGTGCGGCGGCCAGCGGGTCGGCCTTCGCCTGCCTCGCCTCAGCGGCGGAGCCTCTTGCATCGGCAAGGTCCGACCGCTGTACCCGCATCTTGATCGGTCCCAGCGCCACTTCGAATACGTCTTTCTCCACTTCGCGCTGCACCGTGGCAATCTTGTTCATCGACTTCAGCAACACCTGATCGCCGGTGGCGATGTGCTTCAGCAGATGAGGTTGCGCATTGGCATCGCCCTGATCGGCGCCCGTGCGATGCGCGACCACGGTCTGATTGAAGCTCTCTTGAAACTCGCGCCGCAGCCGATTGATGCGCCGTTCCGCTTCTTTGGAAAGTTTCTGCTGCGCCGCGCGGTCCTCGATCACCCGCACGTTCTCCCGCATCTGAAATTCGAAATCCTTCAACAGCGAAGCCAGTTTGGCCTCAAGCTCGCGCGTGCGATTGCGCAGTTCCACATCGCCCTCGCGCGCAAGTTTCGCCCGTTCCTGATTCAGCGCGTATTGCTGTTCGCGTGCCTTTTTCTGTTCGACCTCGAGGGCGACAAGGTCGTTATGCAATTTGTCGAGGAAGCGCGCAATGTCCACCTGCTGCAAGCCAAGCCTCTCGCGGGCCGCGGCAATGATGCCGCGATTCAAGCCGAGCCGCTCCGCTGTCTGAATCCCCGCCGAAGCGCCTGGAACGCCCAGCCGCAGATGATAGTTGGGAACCAGCGTGACTTCATCCACAGCGGCCGCCGCATTCAGCACACCAGGCGTGTTCGCGGCATAGACCTTGAGCGAAGTGTGATGCGTCGAGATAAGCGACCACGCGCCCGATTCGAGAAAGAAGCCCGCAACAGCCACGGCGAGCGCCGAACCTTCTTCGGGATCGGTGGCAGAGCCAAGTTCATCGAGCAGCACAAGCGAATGCGCATCAGCTAGCCGCGAAAGGCGATCGAGATTCAGGATGTGCGCCGAAAAAGTCGACAGTTCTGCTTCAATGGATTGCGCATCGCCAATGTCCGCCAGAAATGCCGTAAAGACAGGAAAGCCCGCCGCCTCGGCAGGCACAGGAATACCGGCCTGCGCCATCATTGCCAGCAACGCCGTCGTCTTCAGCGTAACCGTCTTGCCGCCCGTATTTGGACCGCTGATGATCAGTTGGCGAGCATCCCTTGTAAGTTCGAGCGTGAGCGGAACAACGTGACCGCCCGTCGTGCGCAGGTGCTTTTCGAGCAGCGGATGGCGAGCCGCATTGAGCGTCAACTTCTCCGGCGTCAGCGATGGCTGAACGCAGTTGTAGTCACGCGCGAAACGCGCGCGGGCCAGCAGGCTATCGACTAACGCAAGTACGCGCGCGCCATCGACGAGCGATTCGGCATAACCGCCCACCTGCCGCGTAAGGGCGACAAAGATGCGGTGAATCTCGGCTTGCTCTTCTTCAAGCAGCCGCACCAATTCGTTGTTTTGCTCGATGGTTTCGAGCGGCTCGACATAGACCGTCTGCCCCGATGAACTGGCGCCATGCACAACGCCCGAAACGCGACGCTTGAGCTCACTGCGCACCGGAATGACGAAGCGGTCGCCGCGAATAGTGATGACATCGTCCTGTGTGGCGCCATCCGCGGACAGCTTGCGCAGGGCGGAACGCAACGACTCTTCAATCACGCGCTGTTGCCGCTCTTGTTCGCGGCGAATGCGATTCAGTTCCGGTGATGCATCGTCGGCCAGCGCGCCATCGGGTTGGATCTTGCGCTCGATCGATTCAGCCAACGGACGCAAGCCTTGCGTTAAACCAGCCGACAGCCCCGACAGCCCCGGCAGTCTCCCGACTAATCGAGCAGGCGGAGACTGCAGCATCGATTGCCAAGCGGCGACGTCGTTCGCGAGCCGCGCGACAGCCTGCAATTCCTTGGCTTCCAAAGCCGCCTCTGGAATGCGCGCCTTGGCCGCGAGTTCCGTGGGATCGAAAAGTCCGCCCAGCGGAATCGACACTTGTTCGCCCAGCATGAGGCGGACTTCGCCGGTCAGGCGATGCTGACGGGGGATCCACTCTTCGTCGGTGGAAGGGCGCAGCGAAAGGATCGCTGCCCGACCGATCGCCGATGCGGCGAAACCGGAAACAAGGGAGAGTAATGGCCCCCACTCGAGAGCGGCGAGGTCGGCATTCTCAACAGGGAGCGGAATGGGATCGAGCAGCGGCATGCCCAGCACCTATCTTACGGTGTCGCCGCCTGCGCTAGCATCGCTGATTGATACGATTCGAGGCGGATGCGGAGCCTTAGGTGGAGGTAGCCGGTGTGCTTGGTCTCGGCGCCGATTCTGAGGACGCGGAGGATCCCGTGGAATCCGATGATGCGGGTTTCGCCGAGGCATCGGAGGAAGCTGGCTTGGCGTCGCCACTGGGCGCGGCATTCGTTTCGGCCGGTTTGGAGTCGGAGGAGCTTGCAGACTTTGGCGCGTAATCATTCACATACCAACCGGCACCTTTGAACTGAAGTGTGGGAGCCGTGAGAGGGCGCTCGAGCACGCCCTGGCATCTGGGACACTCCGACTCGGGGTTGGCATTAAAGCTCTGTATCTTTTCGAACTGATAGCCGCACTTTGTGCAGCGATAGGCATATAAGGGCAAGTCCTGTGAGCCTCCGGCGAAAATGACGCTTCTTCTATTGTACCGGCAGGGCGGCAGCTCGCTTCAACGCATGCCGCCGCTGGTTTCGCGCTCTTCTGCCATGCTCAATGAACGGCAATCGGAACCGACGCGACGTGATTCTCCCACGCCAGCGCTATTTTGCCGCCGTTCCCGCCGTCGCCATCGACTGTCCAAAGCAGATCCTCGACGACCGCCGCCGGTTTACCCATCTTCATTTTTACGCGGCCAAGATCCTGCGTTCCGTCATGGGCCAGACCCCATTCGCCCGTCTTCTTATTGACTATCAATGTCCAGTTGTCAGGATCGGAGATGTCGACGAAGAGGGTGTAGGTGCCCTTGGGAACCATGAGGTCACCAATCATAAGGTCAGCTTCAGTTTTGAGAGTAGTGGCGGCGTTAGCTCCGGCGCGCCAGATTGGGTACTGCGAGCCGTGTGCTGTCTTAATGAGGCCATCGCTGGTAAAGACATGGCCTTCGCGCCCTTTGACGCGGGGCGAGTTGTAGCTTATTGTGACGGTTTTGCCCCCAATCGTTCCATTCGCGGTCTCCGGCGGGCTTGCCGGCGGATTTTGTTGAGCGGAGAGGCTACAGGTGGCGGCAATCAGGACGCCAGCACACATCAACAGACGGTTCATAAAGAGTCTCCTCCGGCAAAGCCCGCTCCAGGAGCGGATGGTTTCGCCGCGAGAATTGTCGCACCGCGCACCTTCCTCGGCAAAGCTCGCGTACTCGCCGCGAGGCAGTGGCCTGTTATGATGCGGCGCAAGGCATTGCATGCAGCAGACCCGTACACAAGGATCGCCTGGCGAAAGATTTCGCGCCGCCATGCGCGCCGAGAAGCCGTTGCAAGTGGCGGGGGCCATCAACGCCTACACAGCGCGCATGGCGGAGGCGACAGGTTTCCGGGCGTTGTATCTCTCTGGCGGAGGCGTTGCCGCGAATTCGCTGGGCATGCCGGACTTGGGACTAAGCACCATGGACGATGTGCTCATCGACGTACGGCGCATCACGGACGCGTCGAATCTTCCGTTGCTGGTGGATATTGATGCGGGCTGGGGCGGCGCATTCAATATCGCGCGCACCATTCGCTCCATGATCAAGGCGGGGGCGGCTGCCGTCCATATCGAGGATCAAGTCAGTGCAAAACGCTGCGGCCATCGGCCGGGCAAGGAACTCGTGGCAGCGGATGAGATGGTGGATCGCATCAAGGCCGCGGTGGACGCGCGCACCGACGAGCAATTTGTAGTAATGGCACGAACCGACGCCCTCGCGAATGAGGGCGCCGATGCGGCAATCGATCGTGCAAAGGCCTATGTAGCAGCGGGCGCCGACATGATCTTTGCTGAAGCTGTGACGGAATTGAAAATGTATACGAGGTTTCGCGAGGCAGTGGGAGTGCCGATCCTGGCCAACATCACGGAGTTTGGTCAGACGCCGCTTTTTACGCGAGAGGAGCTCGAGGGCGCCGGCGTCGACATTGTTTTGTATTGCTGCGCGGCATACCGCGCAATGAATGCTGCAGCATTAAGAGTCTACGAAGCGATCCACACAGAGGGCACGCAGAAGCACATGATTCCACTGATGCAAACTCGTGACGATCTCTATAAGTTCCTCGACTACCACGCGTACGAAGAGAGGCTCGACGCACTCTTCGCGAAAGAGAAGAAGGACGTGTGAATCGATTCAACCTGTAACAATTCTTCAAGCGCTGCGGAGGTCCGCATGAGTATGCACGAGGCCGCGCCACCGGCATTCCGGCCCAAGAAGTCTGTCGCTCTGTCGGGTACGCCGGCCGGGAACACTGCGCTGTGCACGGTGGGACATAGTGGCAACGATCTGCACTATCGCGGCTATGACATCAAGGATCTGGCAGCACACTGCGAATTTGAAGAAGTGGCGCACTTGCTGGTCCATGGCAAGCTGCCCACCTCACATGAACTTCATGCATACAAATCCAGCTTGCGGCCGTTGCGCAGCTTGCCCGCCGCGGTAAAGCAAGCCCTCGAATTGCTGCCGCCGACGGCGCATCCCATGGACGTGTTGCGCACAGGTGTTTCGATGCTGGGCTGCGTGCTGCCGGAGGGCGCGAGCCACAGCAATGACGGAGCACGCGTGATTGCGGATACGCTTCTCGCTTCGCTCGGTTCGATGCTGCTGTACTGGCATCAGTACGCGCGCAATGGCAGACGCATTGAGGTAGAGCGCTTCGAAGATTCCATCGCCGCGCATTTTCTTCACTTGCTGCACGGCAGTTCGCCAAGCGCGCAGTGGACCGCGGCGATGCAAGCCTCGCTGATCCTGTATGCGGAACACGAATTCAACGCGTCCACCTTTACCGCACGTGTGATTGCAGGAACCGGGTCGGATCTTTATTCCTGCGTGGCCGGCGCGATTGGCGCGCTTAAAGGGCCAAAGCACGGCGGCGCAAATGAGGTGGCACTGGAGATTCAGTGTCGCTACGCAACACCCGACGAAGCTGAGACCGACATTCGCAAACGAATCGCAGCGCGCGAAGTCATCATCGGCTTCGGCCACCCCGTGTACTCCATCAGCGACCCGCGCAGCGATATTGTGAAGGAAATCGCACGCACACTGGCGATGGACGCCGAGGGCAAGCGGCTGTTTGCAATCGCCGAACGTATCGAGACTGTGATGAGCGAGGCAAAGAGGATGTTTCCCAACCTCGATTGGTATAGCGCTGTGGCGTATCACCTCATGGGCATCCCGATCGACCTCTTCACTCCTCTTTTTGTAATTGCGCGAACCGCAGGCTGGTGCGCCCACGTGATTGAGCAGCGCGAGGACGGCAAAATTATTCGGCCCTCGGCCAACTACACTGGACCTGAGAATTTGAGCTTTATGCCGATTGCAGAGCGGGGCTAACGCCAAACACTACATTGGAGATTGTGTGTCATCGCATATAAGCAATCGACGCCCCGCGCCCGACCAGGTTCTGACTGAGATCGCCGACTACGCGTTGGAGTATGAGATCAAGAGCGAGTTAGCGTACACTACCGCGCGTTCCTGCTTGATCGATACATTAGGCTGTGGATTGGAGGCGCTCGAGTATCCCGCCTGCACAAAACTGTTAGGACCGATCGTGCCGGGGACGGTGGTACCAAACGGCGCACGCGTTCCGGGCACAAGCTATCAACTCGACCCGGTGCAGGCCGCCTTCAGCATCGGCGCGATGATCCGCTGGCTCGACTTCAATGACACTTGGCTCGCCGCTGAGTGGGGACATCCTTCCGACAATCTTGGCGGAATTCTGGCGACGGCCGATTGGCTCTCGCGCGCGGCAATCGCAGAAGGCAAGCCTCCTTTGCGATCGCGACAAATATTGACGGCGATGATCAAGGCGCACGAAATTCAGGGATGCCTCGCGCTCGAGAACTCATTCAACAAAGTCGGGCTGGATCATGTTGTTTTAGTTAAGGTAGCTTCAACGGCGGCAGTATGCGAGCTGCTTGGCTTGACCCGCGAGCAAACCATCAACGCTCTCTCGCTGGCGTGGGTAGATGGTCAGAGCCTGCGTACTTATCGCCATGCGCCTAACACTGGCTCGCGCAAGAGTTGGGCCGCAGGCGACGCAACAAGCCGCGCCGTGCGACTGGCGCTGATGGCAAAGGCAGGCGAAATGGGCTACCCATCAGCATTGACCGCAAAGGTCTGGGGATTCTACGACGTCTCATTCCGCGGCAACGAGTTCAAATTCCAGCGGCCCTACGGCTCCTACGTGATGGAGAATGTGCTGTTCAAAATTAGCTACCCGGCGGAATTTCACGCGCAGACAGCCGTCGAAGCTGCGATAAAGGTGCGCCAGCGGCTTGATCAGATCGGCAAAACCGCCGGAGACATTCGCCGCATCACCATCCGCACACACGAGGCGTGCCTGCGCATCATCGACAAAAAAGGCCCGTTGGCCAATCCGGCCGACCGCGATCACTGTATTCAATATATGGTCGCAATACCTCTGCTCTTTGGTCGACTCACCGCGGCCGACTACGAAGACGAAATTGCGGCGGATCCGCGCATCGCTGCACTGCGCGCAAAAGTCGAATGCGTCGAAAATCCGCGATTCACTGAGGATTATCACGATCCGGAGAAACGCTCGATCGCAAACTCGCTCCGTGTGGAATTGAACGACGGCTCGATGATCGAAGAGACGGTCGAGTATCCGATCGGCCATCGGCGCCGCCGCGACGAAGGCATGCCGCTGCTAGTCGAAAAGTTCAAGACGAATTTGCGTCGACGTTTTCCCGACCCACAGCAGCGACGAATTCTCGACGTGTCGCTTGACCACAAGCGTCTAGATGAAATGCCGGTGAATGAGTACGTCGACCTTTTTGTGATCTGACCGCTGCTTGCCCCGACCTACCCCCGCGTGTTTGACTGGTGGCCGAAGGAAGGCAGTTCGTATGGCGTATATCCTTGCCCTCGACCAGGGCACCACGAGTTCCCGAGCCATTTTGTTTACTGAGGCAGGCGCAATTGCCGCCGTAGCTCAACACGAGTTCGAGCAGTTTTATCCGCAGCAAGGTTGGGTCGAACACGATCCCACCGAGATCCTGACCAGCCAGATGAGTTGTGCGGTGGAAGCGCTGGGCAAAGTCGCCGCACGCCCTCGCGACATTGCGGCAATTGGTATTACGAATCAACGCGAAACGGTGGTTGTATGGGAGCGGGCGACCGGCAAGCCGATTCACCCGGCCATCGTGTGGCAGGACCGCCGAACTGCTGCGCAGTGCAGCTCTTTGGAGGAGAGCGGAGCCGGAGAGACAATCAGCAACCGCACCGGCCTGGTGATCGACCCCTATTTCTCCGCAACGAAGATCAAGTGGAT
Organism: uncultured Acidobacteriaceae bacterium; assembly: GCA_963704415.1. Lineage (GTDB taxonomy): Bacteria > Acidobacteriota > Terriglobia > Terriglobales > Acidobacteriaceae > Telmatobacter. The sequence goes on from OY969908.1 coordinate 471,852, forward strand.
CCTCGACAACGTGTCCGGCGCGCGAGCGCGCGCTGAAAAGGGCGCGCTTGCCTTCGGCACCATTGACAGCTGGCTTATTTGGCACCTGACCAGCGGCAAACATCATGTAACCGATGTGACCAACGCTTCGCGGACGCTGCTCTACAACATTGTGAAAGGCGAGTGGGATGCCGAGTTGCTTCGTATCTTCGCGATTCCAGAAAGCCTGTTGCCCGAAGTGGTGTGGTCGAGTCAGCAAGTGGGCGAAGTAACAACCACGCTGGGCCTTGCCGGCATCTCCATCACCGGTATTGCCGGCGACCAGCAGGCCGCGTTGTTTGGCCAGCTTTGCTGGAGCGCTGGCGAAGCGAAGAACACTTACGGCACCGGCTGTTTTTTGTTGCAAAATATCGGCACGCAATTTGTGCGGTCGAAACATCGGCTCATCACTACACTTGCGGCCAGCGCCCAGCATCGCCTGGAATACGCTCTGGAAGGCAGCATCTTTATTGGCGGCGCCGTAGTCCAATGGTTACGTGACAATCTCAAACTCATCGGCGCCTCAGCCGAAGTTGAGACATTGGCAGCGGGAGTGTCCGATACAGGTGGAGTAATCTTCGTGCCGGCATTTGTTGGCCTCGGCGCGCCTCATTGGGACCCGCACGCCGGCGGGCTATTGATCGGTCTGCGACGAGACACGAAGCCCGGCCACATTGCGCGGGCGGCTCTCGAAAGCATTGCCTTCCAGGTAGCCGATGTGCTGGAAGCGGTGCACAGTGAAACCAACGCCCCGCTTGGCGCGTTGCGTGTGGATGGCGGCGCGGCGGTGAATGGCCTGCTGATGCAGTTTCAGGCAGACATACTCGGTGTGCCGGTAGTTCGTCCTCGAGTTACGGAGACGACGGCGCTGGGCGCGGCCTATCTGGCAGGGCTCGCGACTGGGTTCTGGGCCGGCCCGGACGAATTGCGATCGAAACGCAACAACGACGTTCGATTTGAACCGAAGATGGACGAACCAGAACGCGCCGAGCGTCGAGCGCTCTGGCAGCGTGCAGTTGAGCGGTCAAAGAACTGGACCGAATAAGAACGGAGCGAGAGATGCGCAGGGAAGAGATGGTGCGCAAAGTCCGGGAGCGGGCTGAACAGCAGAGGCCGTGGGACATTGCCGTCATTGGAGGCGGGGCAACAGGCATGGGCGTCGCCGTGGACGCAGCGGCGCGCGGGCTCGACGTTGTGCTCGTTGAGGGTCACGACTTTGGCAAAGGAACCAGCAGCCGCAGTACGAAGCTGGTTCACGGCGGCGTGCGCTACCTCGAACAGGGGAACGTACCGCTGGTGATGTCGGCCTTGAAAGAGCGGGGCTTGCTTCGACAGAATGCGCCGCATCTCGTGCATGACCTTGCTTTCGTGGTACCCAATTACTCATGGTGGGAAGCGCCTTTTTACGGGATTGGATTGAAGCTCTACGATCTGCTCGCTGGCAAATATGGTTTTGGAGCGTCGAAGCTCCTCACGAAAGAGGAGACGCTCGAACGGCTGCCCGCCCTGGAGCCCGAAGAGCTGCGAGGAGGCGTGATTTATTTCGACGGCCAATTCGACGACGCGCGATTGCTGATCCATCTCGCCATGACTGCAGCCGACCATGGGGCCACGCTGTTGAACTACTGCCCGGCCATTGCCCTTTTGCGTGATAAAGAGGACTATATCAACGGAGTGACGGCGCGCGACGAAGAGAGCGGCGAGGCACTGACCATTCCTGCACGCATCGTGGTCAACGCCACCGGAGTTTTTACCGATTCGATTCGACGGATGGCCGACGAAGCAGCCGAGCAGCTGGTTGTTACAAGCCAGGGAATCCATCTGGTTTTCGATCGCTCGTTCCTCAAAGGCGACACAGCACTGATGGTCCCACGCACCCCGGATGGCCGTGTGCTCTTCGTGATCCCGTGGCACGGGCACGCCGTCGCCGGTACGACAGATACGCCTCTCGATGCACCGAGTTTGGAACCACGTCCACTCGACGAAGAGATCGAATTTATTCTCGAAACAGCGGGACGCTATTTGAGCCGCCCGCCCACGCGCGCCGATGTGCTGGCCGTTTACGTGGGATTGCGCCCGCTGGTCAAAGGCGAAGGCAAGACCTCAGCGCTCTCACGCGATCATGTGATTCACGTGGACACATCGGGATTGCTTTCGATCACGGGCGGGAAGTGGACGACCTACCGTCACATGGCTGAGGACTGCGTTGATCACGCCATCACGCTGGGACGGCTGCGCGATGAGCCTTGCCCCACGCGGAACCTGAGAATTCACGGTTACCTTCAGGACTCTGGGGCACTCGGCGATCTTGAGGTTTATGGATCTGACGCTGCGGAGATTCGCGCTTTGGCTCAGGACCCAAACCTGGCAGCGCAATTGCATCGGGCTTTGCCTTACATCGCCGCAGAAGTGGTATGGGCTGCGCGCAACGAGATGGCTCGCACCGTGGAAGATATCCTGGCGCGACGGACGCGTGCTCTGTTTCTCAACGCAGCCGCGGCAAGCGCGATGGCCGAGCCAGTCGCAAAGCTGCTTGCCGCGGAGCTTGGCCACGATGCGGCGTGGGTCGCTGCACAGGTCAACGATTTTCAAGCGCTGGCCCAGCAGTATAGGGTGATGTAGAGAGGCTCTGGAGGTCCCCTATGGCAACACAATGCACGCACGTAGCCGATCACGTCAAAAAGGTAAAACCGCACGCCAAGGGCTGCGAAGAATGCCTCAAGGCCGGCACCAAGTGGGTGCACCTGCGCATGTGCCTGGAATGTGGCCACGTCGGCTGTTGCGATTCATCACCGGGTCAACACGCGCGTGCTCACTTCCATGGGACGCAGCACCCAATCATCGAATCTGCCGAGCGTGGAGAGAACTGGCGCTGGTGCTACATCGACGCGATGTATCTGTAGGCCCTACACGAGCTCCACTTCGATCTTTTTTGAATCAGCGTCGAGCTTCAAAATCCTGAAGCTGCGAATCTGACCCGCGCTCGGCGGCTCCGGCTTGGTCGACGCGGCCGGCGTGTTTCCCTTCCAACGTGCCTGTAGCATCGATGTGAGAGAGGACAGATCCGGAGCACCCGGGGCTTGCGTTGCGGCGAACGCTTCAGAAGATCCGCCCGCATGGCCAGTGACCGCCGCACGACATATACAGCGTATCCCCTCGCCGAGTTCTACTGTCACTTGACCGGCTGATTCCTCGACGACGCGGCCGGAGACCACGTCCCCCGTCTTGTGTTCGGCAATGTACTCGTCAATGCTCGTGGGAATAAGCTGCTTCATGCTCAGCTTGATTTGGCGCTTTTCCGGGTCGATTGCGAGCACCTGCGCCGTCACCCCTTGGCCCACGTGGACGACGTCCGACGGGTGATTGATGCGACGATCCGCAACGATCTCGCTGACGTGGACCAGGCCCTCGATGCCCTCGGCAATCTGGACAAAGGCGCCGAACTTCATCAACTTTGTGATAGGCCCTTCCACCTGCGAGCCGACGGGAAATCTCTGCTGGATTTCGCTCCACGGATCCTTCAACGTCTGCTTCAATCCCAGCGAGATCCGCCGTTCCTCTGGCTTGATGGCGAGAATCTCCGCGTCGACTGAATCGCCTTGCTTGAGAACATCGCTCGGATGGCGAATCTTCTTGCCCCACGACATCTCCGAAATATGAATCAGGCCCTCGATGCCCGGTTCTATCTCGACGAAAGCGCCAAAATCAGCAATGCGCGTCACGGCGCCGGTAATTCGTTGGCCAACCTGATATTTCGTCGGCACAACTTCCCACGGCTCTTGTTCGAGCTGCTTAAGGCCGAGGGAAATCTTTTTTGTCTCGGGATCGATCTTAAGTATGCGGACTTGCAGCTCCTGGCCAACGCTGAGTACATCTTCGGGCTTGTTCACGCGACCCCAGGCAATGTCGCTCACGTGAAGGAGCCCGTCGACACCGCCAAGATCGACGAAGGCGCCGTAACTCATCAGGGTGCGCACAGTGCCCGGCACTGTATCGCCTTCCTTCATCGCAGCAAGACGCCCCTGGGACTCCGACCGCGCCTGCTCTTCCAGCACCACGCGACGATCGACGACCACGTCTTCATCGGTCACATCGAGTTTGGTGATGCGGCAATTGATTTGCGTGCCAACCAGCTTCTCGAGTTCGGCTGCGTCGCGGGTGCCGCTGCGGCTGGCAGGCATAAACGCGCGCACGCCCACATCGACCGAGAGGCCGCCCTTGACCACTGCAGTCACCGTGCCGACAACGGCGAGCTTTTGTGCAAAGGCATCTTGAAGAGCTGTCCAGTCGCGGGGCTGCGCAACCTTGAAGCGTGACAGCTCGTAGTATCCCTCTTCATTGCGGCCCGTCACGGAAACCGGAAACTTGTCGCCGGGGATCACTGCATCGGCGTTGCTCTCGAATGCCGCGCGTAGCAACACACCTTCGGTCTTGTAGCCGATATCGAGAAAAACCTGGTCGGCCGACAGGGAGACCACCGTGCCTTCCAGTTGCCGCGCACCGCTCGCTGGTTTGTGCGTGTGGCTGCGCTCAAAGTCCGAAAGAATATCGGCGAAATTTTCGATAGGCTCCGCGGGAGATTCGATCGCGGTTTCTTGTGCGGCTTGGGTTTCAGGGACGGCTTTGTGGGTCATGATGTCTACTGTTCCATTCTCCCACGATCCAACGATCCGTGTTCAGCTCACTTCATCGGCTTTCACTCACGGGAATTCTGCAACCTTGGGTGTCACCAGGTGTGGCCCGAGGGACGTCGGTCCGCCTTTGTCGTCGATGACATTCGAAATCTCTCCCTTATCGTCGAGGGCAACTGTGATCATGTGATGGAAGAGAACGCCCGGCTTCTGCGGAACTTCGATCGCGCGGCTCAGCACAATATCAGGATGGCGAAATACACTGTAAATTCCCAATCCCCACGCTTCATGGTCGGTCACATTGTCCGCAACCTTGTAGGAGGCCCAGCCGTTTGTGCCGGGCGCACTGGTGTAGCTGGCCTGGTCGGGCGGATCGTAGGGAATCTCCGACTGATAAAAATACGTCCGCCCTCGATTGCCGTTCCACAGGACCTGGAATTGCTGATGATGCTCGACGAAAAGGCCGTAGATGGTCACGTTGTTGCCGTTTACTACCAGGCCATTCGCGCTCGGATTTCTCGTCCAGCCCACTTCTGCACCGTGATCGGCTCGCCAGATCCAAGTGTGGTCCACGATGGTGTCGTTGCTGTTGATTTCCAAATTTCCGTCCGTACGACCAACGCCCGCGCCCCCCACGCGAAAGAAAACATCGTGCAGAACGATCGGATTCTGGGCGTGACTGGCATGGCTTCCTATCGGTCCGACTTCAAGCAGAACCGACGACTGTTCCGGCCCTGCATCGAAGAGCAAACCAGAGATCTCGATGCCATCCATATCGGTCGTCGTCATTGCGGCACTGCCCTGTGTCGGGTGCAACGTCGCAAAGCCGAGGCCCATCACGACTGTGTCCGGCCTCGTGACGTGAATGGGCTCGCTCAGATCGTAATTGCCTGGCGCGAATAGCAGATCCTTGCCTTGCGCCATCTGTGCGTTGATGGTCGCGGCTGTGTCGACGCCCGGTTGTGCAACGTAGAAGTGTGCAAGCGGGATCGATTTTCCCGGAGTCGTGCCATCATGCCAGGTAACTCCGCTGCTGTCGCTCCGCAGGTCGGGAATGCGCACGCTCCAGGTTCCCTTCGAGTCCACTTCAAGAAATGGCTTCTCGCGCACAATTGGAGTTCGCTCAACCTTGGTGAAAGGTGGATTCGGCCATTCTCCTGCGGGCGGATGGGGAACACCTACAAAAACCATGTTCCAGTTCGCGCCCGTCCAGCTGCCCCACTCGCTGTTGCGCGAAATCCACTGTTGCTGCGGTCCCGCACCTACATTGCCGTCGACAACAGAGTCAGACATCCACCCGCCGCTCGCCCAGCCGCCGTTCTGGTGGAGCACGATGTCGCCGCGTACGTGCATGCGCCGAAAAGGCACCGCCTGCGAGACAGCCCATTGCATGGTGCCGCCAGTCGGCGTGATGGAGAAACCCTCGGCGGCACGCCAAAACGTGCACGTCGCGTTGTTGTGGGGAAGGCTAGCGTCGGAATGGACATTTCCTGTGATGTGCACGGCATCAGGAGTCGCGCCAAGTCCGAGAATCTGCGTGTAGAAGCCTACCGGCACGTCGACGTGATATTCGCCCGGCAAAAAGAGCAACGCGTACCGGGCGGAGCCGAATTCACTGTGCTGCTGAATCGCGTAGATCTTTTCGATCTGCTCTTGAACTGCAGCAGCCGGCATCGACGAATTGAAAACCAGTACATTGGGCCCCAGGTCGGGCTGCACAGGCGGTTTCGCTGCGTACGCCAGGGAGGCCGACACAATGATCAGTGCAAGAAAGAGCCCCTCCAGGAGGATGGCTTCACATCTGGTTCCGCATTTGCCACCAATTGAGTTCATCGTGTGTCGCGCGCCTTGGTGTAACTCGTCGATTCCAGTTCCGTATGCTAATCGCCCGATGTTCCGGCTGCAAAGCGCATTCCTGGACACACGGCGGGGCGCAGAGCGAGAATGGCGCTGCACGCGATACCGGGAGATCCTGAATAATGAAAACGCCTTCGATTACGCGCAGGGATTTTGTGCGTCTCAGCGCGGGCGCTGTGGCAGCAGGCGCAGCGATCAACTCCACAATCCTCGAGCCCACTTCGCTTACCGCTCAATCTCCGGCGATCGATTCCGGGCGTAAGATTCGCTTCATCTCCATCGGCACGGGGATTCGCGGCTGTGATCTGCTGCGCTCCGCGCGTCAGGTGCCGAATGGAGTGCTTGTGGGTACGGCCGACCTCTACGACATGCACCAGAAGGCCGGCCTTGAAGCCTATGGCGCGGAGGTTCCTGCTACGCGGGATTACCGCACTCTGCTTGATCGTAAAGATGTCGACGCCGTCATCGTCGCCGTAGCGGACTTCCAGCATCGCCATGTCGTTCTCGATTGCGTCGCCGCGGGCAAAGATGTTTATTGCGAGAAGCCCATGTCGCACAACGTGGCGGACGGGCTGGCCATGGTGAAGGCAGTGCGGGATGGCAAGCGCATCTTCCAGGCAGGCAGCCAGCGGGTCAGCAATATCGTCTACAAAAAGGCGGCGGAGATTTACGCGTCGGGTCGGCTGGGCGAGGTGCATTACATCGAGGGCCACTCTGATCGCAACTCACCTTCGGGCGCGTGGGTCTATCCAATTGCGCCGGATGCGAGCCTGGAGACGATCGACTGGGCAACATGGCTTCGCGATGCGCCTGCGCGGCCGTTCGATGCGGCGCGTTTCTTCCGGTGGCGCTGCTTCAGCGATTACGGCGAAGGGGTCGCGGGCGATCTGTACGTCCATCTGCTTTCCGGCATCCAGTGCATCAGCGGCATCAATCAGGCCCCCGCACGCGCTCTCTCTTCAGGTTCCCTGACGCACTTCAACGATGGCCGCGACTTCCCTGACTTGCTGGCCACGCTCTACGATTATCCCGGCGTGACGGTTAACCTGCACTGTAACCAAAACAACGCTGCCGGCGAGCCCATCATCTTTTACGGCAGAGAGGCAACCATGGTCATCAGCGGCAACACGCTGACGTTGACGCCACAGGACACGAGTCCGCAGCCTGAAGGCTATTCGCTGAATGGATGGACCGCGGAGGCAAAGCAGCAATACCTGAAAGACTGGCACGCCCAGCATCCTGAACCACCGGCAAAGCTGGCTGAAGTGGAGACCTACTCCGCGCCGCATGGTTATGACGACACCGCCGACCACATTGCCAACTTCTTCCGCGCCGTCGAAACACGCGAGCACGTTGTCGAGGACGAGATCTTCGGAAACAATGCAGCCATCGCCTGCCATATGGCGAATCATTCGTACTTCCATCACGCGATTGCTGCATGGGACGCAGCGGCGCAGAACATCAAGAGCTGAAGACAACCAGGAGAATTCCAGAGAATGAAGAAATCCTCGCGCAGAGATTTTTTGAAAACTACGGTCGCAGTTGCCGCCGCAACGCTAGTCAGCGGCCGTGAACTTGCCGCGGCACCGCTTCGCCTGCCAATTGGCCTGCAGCTTTACTCGGTGCGCAACCTACTGCCGAAGGACTTCGATGGCACGCTGCATCAACTCAGCGCGGCTGGGTACAAGGACGTGGAAGCTGCCGGCTACTTCAACAAAACAGCGGCCGAGTTTCGCCACGCCATGGATCAGGCGGGCCTGCGCTGCATCAGTGCGCACCACACGTTGATGCAGCTCAGGTCGCAGCTAGACGAGCTGATTGAATACGGCCACACACTGGGCCTCGAATACATCATCTGTTCGTCTTCGGGCGGAGTGCACCGCGATCCATCGGCGAAAGGCGAGCTTACGCTCGACGACTGGCGCTATGTGGCCGGCGAGTTCAATCGTATTGGTGAAAAACTGAAATCCGCCGGCATCACGTTCGGCATGCACAACCACGTCCCCGAATTTGCGGCCGAGAACGGCACGCTTGTGTACGACGAGCTGCTGCGGCTGACCGATCCGAAGTACGTTGTCTTCGAGATGGATTGCGGCTGGGTCACCGCGGCCGGGCACAATCCGGTCGACTATCTCAGCAAGGCACCGGAGCGTTTTCCTCTCATGCACGTGAAGGACATGGTGCGAGATCCAGACGGAAAGTATCACTCCGTCGTCATGGGCGCAGGCGTCATAAATTACGGCCCAATCCTCCGTGCAGCCACCGGGCTAAAACACTACTTCATCGAGCAGGAGGAGTTCGTGGGCGACCCCATGACCGAGCTGCGCGAAGACGCAGAGTTCATGCGCAAGATCGACGTGTGAGTTGTAGATCGAGGGACTGCGATATGAGCTTTCAAAGTCTTCAATGGCTGTTCCCAATTGCGGTCACATTGCACAATGGAGAAGAAGCCCTCTGGTTTCCAGATTGGTCGAGAAAGGCTGCCCGCTGGCCTGCGCCCGTTGAACCCGGTGTCTTCGGCTTCGCAGTGGTAGTTTTCACATTGCTCGCTTTTGTCGTTACGTGGCTTAGTGTGAGATCGGGAAAGCAGACGCTCTGGACCTATCTGTATTTTGGATACATGGCCGCGGCGTTGGCCAACGCGTTCATCCCACATATTGCAGTCTCTGCGGCGACGCGTAGCTATATGCCGGGAGTTGCCACTGCAACGCTCGTGAATCTCCCGGTTTTATCCTTGCTGATCTGGCTAGCGGTTAAAGAGGGGTTCGTTTCCCGATGGAAAGCAGCTGGGTACTCCTCATGCGTGGCATGCATCTTGCTCGTTTCCATTCCATTGCTTTTCAAACTAGGCCGGGTCTTAAAACTCGATGGCAGACGACCGGGGACATGACTGGCGTACATTCTTCAGAGTAGGCTCTGGATATGGGCGTATTCGACGAACGCAAGCGCGACCTCGAGCAGCACGAGTTCATGATGGGTGTGGAACGGGGCAGGTTGGCCGTGGCGCTTGACCTGCTCACCGACTCGCTGATTTTAGTTGGCCAACATGGCGTCTATTGCACCTCGAGTCGCAATCCCAACATGCCGTCCCTGGATCTGCAAGCCGTGCTGAGTGGAATGGAAGGGGCAAAGACGCTGATTCAGTCGGTAATGGAGGAACTACGCAGAAAGAGCGAGAGCGAGCGTAACGAGAACGGTGCGGCGAGTGGGTGAAGCCGTGCCAGTGAGAAATAAGATATGCTGATAGAGCGCGCCCGTAGCTCAGCTGGATAGAGCGAACGCCTCCGGAGCGTTAGGTCGGGAGTTCGAATCTCTCCGGGCGCACCATTCCTTCGCTCTACTTCCCATCGAGTCGCGAAAATGTCCTAGACTAGCCTTTGGCCGATTTCTTTCAGAAGCTCACGGCTAAGTTAGGACTGCATGCACCTGAATTTTGATTTCACCGCGGTCCAGATTCTCTGGACGCTGACCTTCGCGGCCCACCTCGTTCTGCTCGTCGTTCTGCTTGGCCGGGACCGCGCCCGACGATTTCCCTGGTTCACTACGGCCATCGCGCTGGTGGCGCTGCGCCTGATCGCGAGCCGGTTGCTGTTCGGGCGTCTGCCGCAACTCACACTGGGCACCATCTTCGTCGTCCTCGCGGATCTGTCGGCGGTGGTTTCTTTTCTCGTCCTGGTCGAACTGGCCCGAAAAGTGTTCGGCAGGGCGCGCCGTGCCCTCTGGATTACCTGGTCTCTGGTACTGCTGTCGATCGGCGCCGTCGTGCTCGCGACCTGGGGGCACTGGCCCGCATGGAAGACAGTTCGTCCCACGTCGCTGATGGCGTTGTTGAGCCTTTTGCAAATGCTCGCGCAAAAGGGTGGGCTCTTGACCGATGTTCTCACGGTGACGCTGGGGATCCTTGTGGTCTCTTTCGGCCGCCGTTACGGCTCGGGTTGGCGCAGTCATGCGCAGCAGATCATAATCGGGCTCTCGACGGCCTCACTTGCCCAGATCGCAGTCCAGGCCATCTGGCAGGTCATTGCAAGTACGGCAAAACCGCATTCGATGGCGGAGTATGAGCGGATTGTCGGCCTGCGCGAAAAAATCTTCAACGCGAACAGCGTGGTTTATCTCGCCGTCGCCATCTGGTGGATCGTGTGTTTGTGGATTGATGAACCGGGCAGCGCTGAGACGGCAGAAGTCGCGGTTCCAGTCGGCGTGGACGACCCCTCGCGCGAGGCTTCCGCTGCGGCCGATCCACCCGAGGACTCGCAGGAGTAAGCCTAAGCGGGCTGATCGGCGCGATCTGAAATCAGACCCGCAAAATCGATAAATCCGCGCTCAGGGTCCGTCGACACAAGCTTCACAGTAACGTGATCTCCCACATCGAGGCCTTTCTTCGTACCTGGTTTGCCGGCGTTCACCAGCATTCCTTCGACGGGCGGGTTAAGGATGCGGACAAACGTGCCGTTCTGATTCACGCCGGTCACGATCGCTGGAAAAATCTGGCCAATCCGCGGTTGCAACGCAACGGCCGCAATGCGCTTCTGCATGTCACGCTCTACTTTACGCGCTGCATCCTCCATCAACGTGCAACGCTGCGCGATTGCATCGAGGTCGCCTTCCGAATAAGCCGGTGGGGCCTTCGCAAGCCATGCCTTCAGCAACCGCTGCGTGACCATATCAGGGAAGCGCCGGTTCGGCGCCGTGGAGTGCGTGTAATCCTGCACGGCCAGTCCGAAGTGGCCCGGCGATGGTCGTCCGGGCTTCACCAGCACGTATTCGCCCGGCCCCATTAGCTTGATCACTGCTAACGAAAGATCGGGGAAATGGTCGGGATCCTTCTGCTTTTGCGCGAGAAGAAAATCGTTGAGCGCCTTCGAATCCGGTTCGGCGGGCAGTTTTGTCCCGAGCCCATTCGCCAGTTCGACAATTCGATCCCATCGTTTGGGAGTCCGCACAATGCGACGAATGGACGCGACGCCGGCACCTTCGAAAGTCCGGGCAATCACGCCATTCGCGGCCACCATGAATTCTTCAATGAGGGAAGTCGCTCGATTTTTTTCCAGGGTCGCAATCTCGACAATCTGCTCTTTAAGCATAACCGGCCGCGTTTCGATGGTCTCCAGATCGAGCGCACCATGCTGGAATCGGTTGCCAAGCATGCACTGTGCCGCCTTGTCCTGCAGCTTGAGTTGAGCGGCTAAATCGGCGTTTGCCGCAACTTTGGGGGGCGCGGCACTGCGATTCTCGAGCCATGCGCCAACGCTGCCATAGGCAAGCTGCGCGCGATTGCGCACAAGGGCGCGGTAAGCTTTGCCATCCGATGCGGCCCCCGTTGAATCCACGGCGAACTCGACCACCACGGCCACACGGTCTTCGTTCTCGTTCAGCGACGTGATGCCTTCGGAAAGCTCTGTTGGCAGCATCGGGAATACCTGCACACCGGTGTAGACCGATGTCGTTTCGCTGCGCGCATGGCCGTCGATGATCGTATCCTTCGCGATTCGCGCATCGACGTCCGCCACGCCGACGAGCACGCGGATGCGGCCGTCAGGCAACTGCTCCGCCCATTCGATCTGATCGAGATCTTTCGACGTGTCGTTGTCGATGGAAGACCAAAGCAGATTGCGCAGGTCCTGCGCTGACGGGGCCGGCGGTGTCTCAGGATGCGCCTTGATCGTGGCCAACTGCACATCGGTTCCCGAAGGGAAGTCGGGCTGAAAGCCGCGTTCGATCATGACTGCATGCGCTGCCGCGATGAGGTTGAAATGCGCCGGATGCCCATTCGACATGTTGATTAAACTCCTTGGAAACGAAAAGCCAGCCTAACACGCCGATGGGGCCGTCTCTTAAGAGACGCACAAAGGGCGGCCGATGCCTCGGTCGCCCTTTGTCCACCTTCCCCTGAATCTCTGCTATTGGATCCCCAAATCGGACAGGACCTTTGGCTTGGCTTCATCGACGGCCAGCAGGTTGTGGCATGCCGCGCAATCCTGTGTGATTGCGGTGCCGTCCTTGGCGGTATGATCGCCATCATGGCAGCGGAAACAACCTGGATAAGTCATGTGCCCGATATGGTTAGGATGCGTTCCCCAGGTGACCTTCATCTCCGGAAAAACATTCTGACTGTAGAGGGTCGCTAATTCTTCTCCGGCTCTTTTCACCAAGTCAGACTTCGTCGCCAGGACCTGCGGATTGCCGCTGCGATAAAACGCTTCAAGCTGCGCCGGTATCTTTGTGTTCGCTTCGGCCTGGCTCGGGTAGTCGGCCTTGAGCAGCGCCAGGCCCTCTTTGTGGACCCACGGCAGCGACGGGTTCACAGCACCGTCGGCCATGGCCCGGTTCAATGCTTCTTCGGCGGTGACAAATGTGTGTGACGCGCGATTGTGGCAATCGATGCAATCCATCACGCGGCGCTCGCCCTGCGGCACAGCACCTTTGAGCGTCGAAGCTGCATAGGCTATTTCAGAGCCGTCAGCGTTGCGCCTCTGCACCCAGGGGATCGTGGTGCGCGTGGAGTCGGTGGCGATGTATTCGATGTGCCCCAAGTGAACGCCGTGGATACCAGACAAATGGGAGAGAGAATCCTGGCCGCCGAGGTGAAGCACCACAACAGTTTGCGTTTCAGTGTTCTGCTCATCGTCGGCAAAACTGGATTTGACCAGCAGTTTCTCGCCAACGAATCTTGCCGGCGTGTGGCAGCCTTCGCAAATCTCGCGAGCCGGGCGCAGGTTCTGCACTGGCGATGGAATCGGTGTAGGGTAGTCCGGAATGATTTTTGGGGCAATCCCCGCGATTGGGTGGAAAGTGACTTCAACCAACTGCCGCGTGCCGTTCACCTTCGCTGCGAAATAGGACGAAAAGCCCGTACCTATGTGGCACTCGACACAGGCCACGTGCGAGTGCGCGGAGATTTTGTAAGCGGTGTATTCCGGGTGCATCACGTGGCAGGATTGCCCGCAGAACTGGGGCGAATCCATGTACGCCGCCCCCCGATAGCTGGCCACGGAGACCACCAGCAGATTCACGATGGTCGCGAGCAGAACGATATCGACGCCGTGGCGAAATATCCGATCATTGAAATCGACCTTGGGAAACGCCGTCGGAATTTGCCCGGCTTTCAGCAGCACCCTGCGACGCAGGTAGATGCCGATCGGAATCAACGCGAGGCCGAGGATGAACAGGGCGGGAAGAATCAGGAAAAAAATGATTCCAAGATAGGGATTATCGTTCGGGCGGCCGATCAACTCCACCAGCCAGTAACCGATCATGGTTACGCCGGAGGCGGTGGTGATGGCGCCGCCGGCCAGGCTTATGGGATTGTTGCCGAAGAACAGCGCCGGCCGAACCCAGTTCTCACGGAACTTTTGAAACGCGGACAAGACTCCCCCGGGGAACAATAGAAATGACCCGCCCATCACGGGCGGGCCTAAATGCCTACTTCAACGAGCGAAAATACGTCACAACATCCTTGATCTGTGCATCGGTGAGCTTGGTGCTGAAGGGCTTCATCTTGCCCTTGCCGTTCTTGACTGAGTTGAACTCCTCTTCCGCGGAAAGCTTCTTTATGTCGGGATCGGATGCGGCCTTGACGCCCATCATTTTCGCGATTCCGGGACTCGGCGTCCCCGAGCTTCCGTGGCAGCTTTGGCAGTTGGCCTTGTAGATCGCTTCACCCGAAGATTGAGCGAAGCCCATGGAACCGGCGATGCACGTTGCCGCAGCCAGAACCAATATTGAGCGCATCATTTTTGTCATTTCAATACTCCTTATGGTCTTTCCACGCCTCGAGCGGGATCGCACCATCTATCCGACATCTGCTGCACAAAGAACCCTACCACCCCAGACTGGGAGAGTGCCTGAGCTGTTGGGATCGAATAGCAATCTTTCATACGATTCCGGCGCGGGTCGTACAAATCCGCGCCCGGCCCTGCCATTCCCTACTTCATCAACGAGCGGAAGTAGACGACCGAGTCCTTGATCTGGGCATCGGTCAGCTTGTCCTTGTATGGTTGCATCTTACCCATACCATTGCGGACAGCTTCAATCATCTGCCCTTCGGTCATTTTCTTTACCGCAGGGTCGGAGGCCGGCTTCACCTTCATCACCTTGCCCGCGCCGGAATCCGCAAGCCCCGTTGCGCCGTGACACATCTGGCATTTCGATTTGTAGATGTCCGGTCCCGATTGTCCGAAAACCGGCATCCCGATCGTGCTGGCAAGGAGCAACAGCCCTGCCAGTTTCAGTTTCGTATCCACTAAGGGTCCTTTCATGCGACCTCCAAGCCAAGAAAAAAAAGCGGTTGTCAGAACTCGTAATGCACTCCTAGCGTCACGTTGTTCGCATGAAAGTTCCGGGGAGCCGTAGCGCCGGCCGATCCTCCCATGAGGCGAGCTGTCGAATTTGCCGGCAAGGTGGGAGAGTTGCACGGAACAATTGTGGCCGTAAGCGAGGTTGTCGTGCTGCACAACGCTGCGCCCGAGGTTCCGCCTTCGCCGTAGCCATAGAAGTTGTAGTCGGCCTTCAGAATAAGGCCCGGGTGCACGATATAGGCCACCCCAACGACTGGAGACTGGTAGGTGGACACCATTGATCCATTCACGTCACGGGCATCATTAAAGAAACGGCTGCCATCGACTGCGGTCACGGTATACCCCAGAGTGGTTCTGATCTGCTTCACCGGCGCGTACGCGATCAATGCCGAGCCGAATTGCGTCGGAGCGTCCATATAATCCCTCGCGAACCATGTCGCGTTACCGGCACAAAGGGCAGGTGCTCCGGTGCTGGTCACGGTCGCTGCACCAGGAACGGTGGGTGTCGAAGATGAAGCGACAGCTGCACCGTTGCTGAAACAGATGTTGGTTGCGGCGTATACATCACTGAAGGCATAGTTGAGGTTGAGAGAGTAGCGCTCGCTCGGCGCCAGAACAACACCCACGCTGCCTATCCGGCTGTGGTCGACGTGATTGATTGGGCCGTTATAGTTCGCATCGCCGGCAGACACGGCTGCCTGATTATTGTTGGTGTTATTGTGCCGCTCGCGGTCGCTCATGGACCCGGAGATAGTCACCCAGTTCTTCGGACGATAGAGTGTGTGTACCCTGTACTGCTGGAACTGCCGCTGGCCTACCGCGGTGAACGCGTTGTCTGCGTACCCAATTTCAACCGTACCATTCAGATCCCAGTTCGACGTTGGGCGAAGCGCCGCGTTGAAAACTCCGGCATTCTCCGTAATGGCGATCGTTCCGCTCACCGGATCGCTCACCACAATTGGAATCGGCCCCGCATGTGGAACGCCCTGGCCGATGTTGCGGTTGCTGAATCGATAGGTAAGAGCGAACCGTGCGCGCGCTGAAGCATCCCAGTTCACGGTCGCATTATTCACCACGTACTCCTGGCCATAATAATTCGGGGTCAAGGTGCCGTTGATGCCGTGCGGCAGCGAAACCGTTCCCGTTACGAGCTTTCCGGAGTAATTGATGGTTCCGTTGCCCGCTCCCGCTGGATCCGCAAGTGCGGTCTGCGGGGGAATGATCGTGTTGGAGGGTTCCTGAACGCTGGAATAACTCGCCTGGTCAGCCAGGCTAACCGCTGGAGTAACCTCCCAGACGATGGCGTAGTCAGCACCAATCACAGCCCGGTGCGCGTTGGCATGACCGCCCGTCCAGATCACCGAACGATTGGCTGTGCCGACAGCTCCAGTCGTGGCCAGCGTGCTCAGGCCTTGCGCGCTTTCGTAGTAGGCGGGCATATCCATGTTGCCAAGGGTGTAGTGGGCATTGCCGTTCATCGAGAGATGTCGGATGGCCGTGCTCTGCAGACGCACTGTCCCAGTCGGCGTCCAGGTGCGGGCCGGGGCCGTGCGCTGGTAGCTCGTCACCACGGAGCACGCGGGATTGATGATCGGCAGGCCTCCCGGTTTGTTCGCTGGCGAGAGGATCGTGTAGTTCGTGGCGTTGGTGTAGCCCGTACCCATACTGGTTGTGTTGCAGGCGCCGGAAACGGAGATTCCGTAAGGCGCGAAGCTGGTGTAGTTGCCCAAATAGGCAGGTGTCCCGTCTGCTTCCTGCACCATAAATCCATTGGGATCCAGCGTGAAGGAAGTGTCGTATTTGTAATGGTTCGCCTGCACCTCGAAACTGATTTTGGTGTCATTGCGCGGCTTCCAGTCCACCGCACCCATGTAGTCATCGCTACCATTGCGCTCGTACTGCCGCAACAATGCGTTGTACTTCAAAATCGTGTAGGAGGGGCTCAGCGTCGGGCCTTCCATGGTGCTGTGCGAGTACGAGAGCCGGTATGTGAACGTTGCCAGGGGATAGACTGTCAGGTCGACATCCGTCATGCGGCGCACGGTGTTGAACATCACCGGCGAATTGTTGACTTGCGGCCATGCCAGCGCTGGACTTGCCTTTCCCGCGACCATGTTGTTGATCGACTGACCGGGCATGATGTTGGGGTTTGCCAGCAAATCGTAGTTGGAATACAGCCGACCGCGGCGGAACACCCCGGAGAACTCGTAGAGCTTACCTTTCGAAGCATTCAAGCGCGCAAAGTCGTATGGATCGCCACCGAACCCGCTGCCAAACGCCGAGAGGTTGTCCACCAGTGTTTTCTTGGTGCCTGGAAGCGCCCGCATCTCAAAGGTCTGACCCAGTACGCGCGGGCCGGACTGCATATTGACCAGCGTGTCGTACATCGCCGGACTGCCCACCGTGTTCACGATCCGTCCACCGAGATCGACGCTTTCATGCAGCGAATAGCCATCGGGCGCGGAGATAGGTTTCTCCGAAGTCGCGCCCTGCGCTACCGCGGCTGCTGCCGTCATCAACAGCAGAGCGGTTCCCATTCCCACGGCAAGACATTCGAGCTTGCTTGCGGGCCATTGATCACTAAGCCGAGAAAACCAGCCTATCTTCATTTGAAGCCTCACTTAAAGTCGTTCCCACACTTCGTTCTTGATCGAAACTTACACTCTGCACAGAGGGTCGCATGTCCGTTCGCTGGGCGCGCTGCCCGTACTCTCATCGCACAAACGCCTGACTGGCATTCGAACCGTGGATGAACGTATGGCAGGTAACGCAAGGCGTCACTGTCGTTGATCCCGGATCCAAACCATGCACCCCCCCCGCTGAAAGCGGGCTGTGGCACTGGTTGCAGAGCGTGGCAATCGATGGCATGTTCAGCAGTCGCGGGTTCTGCGTACCGTGCGGCGTATGGCAGGTTGTGCAACCCTCTGCCCTGACAGGTGCGTGCTCAAACGTGAACGGTCCGCGCACGTCGGTGTGGCACTTGGTGCAGATCGCATTCTGATCGGCCGTGGATTTCTGGTTGTTGGGCAGGAAGGTGCCGTGCGCATCGTGGCAGTCGGTGCACTTAACCAGCCCTTCATTCACCTTGTGGTGAATCGGCATGCTGAACTGCGCCTTCTGATCGGTATGGCACTGATAGCAGAGTGCGGGCTGAGACACCTTGAGAAGCGGTTCTGCCTTGCTGCCGTGTACCGTGTGACAACTGGTGCAACCGACACCAGCCTTTGCGTGCGGCGAGCGGTCGAAGTTCGGATGCGTTCCGGCGTGACAGCCCAGGCACGTGGCGTCCACGTCCTTGATCGAAGCTTTGGAGGGGTTGAAAATCTTGGTCGTGTCCCCGCCGCCGTCGACGTGGGCCTTGCCCGGTCCGTGGCAACCTTCGCAGGTCACTCCGCTCTTGCCGTGCATCTCCGCGATCTTGGTGTGCGGATTATCGGCGAACTTTTTGGCGGTTTCCTCATGGCATGTTGCGCACGTTTCCGAACCCACGAACTGGCCCTGATCGGCTTGCTGTGCTTGCGTGCCGGCTGGTTTGTCTCCTTTTGCGGGAGCAGCCGTTGCGGCGGCGCAAAGTATGAATGCGCCCAGCAAAAGCATGAAACAAATGCGCAGCCCCGGGAAACCCTTCGGAGCCTTTTCAATGAACATTCGCCGTACTGGCCCTTCGTTATGCATCAAGTACCACCTTGGGAGCTCTCGTAGCAGTCTTCGAAATCAGCTGGACCTGCACCTGGAAGTTGCACAACAGCTATGAATTCCCAGGTTTTTGGTCTCGCTTGTTCGAAGGTGCTCGTTGTGCGGAGCATCACCTCATGCGCTGCATCCTACGTCTTTCCCATCGCAGGTTCGGTGACCTTGATCACACGCTGTACCGTTCTGCATCACACCGCGCAATTCTCTGAATCCGCAGGACCTATTCGCAATGACCTCGGCCATGAGAATGAAGTCCATCACCGGCCAACCCGCTGGATAGCGGATCAACTCAACGGCAAACCTGGATCAGCATCGTCCCCTCGATCCCTCGCCCGCTGCCTTCCGAAGACATGTGAGGCTCATCACATCCACCAAATCGCGACGTGCGGCAAACTCTAACGAGGCGAAAAAGTCTCTTTCCCGGAGGCCATAGAGTTTCACCTCAGCAGCCTCCTGAGCCGCTGAGCGGGCCGCCCAGGAGGCAGTGGGCCTTCCGTCGGCGGCGGACGGGGCAAGACCATGGCGGACGTAGAGATTCCGGCTATCACCCAGAAAAAGCAGAAGCATCTGCAGCGGCAGGCGCCCGTAGGCTGTGCGGCCTGCGCCCATCGGCGTCCCGGCTGGTTTTGTTCGCTCGGAAACGCCGTGCTCGCCGACCTGGAACTCGTCACCAGCACAATCTCGCTTCCTTCCCAGGCTTCCTTGTTTGTGCAAGGGGAGGATGCGCGCTGCCTTTACCTGATTTGTGGGGGCTACCTCAAATTGACCGCCGGGCGTCCGCAAGATCGTCAGATGATCGTGCGTGTCGCAGGACCCGGTTCGGTGTTGGGCTTGTACGCCGTCCTCGCGCATGGAGTCTACGAAGTTTCAGCCGAGTCGCTGACACCCGCGCAGCTTCGACCCGTCGAACGCGAGCGATTTCTCAACTTCCTGCGCTGCCACAAGGAAGCCCAGATGCACGCCGTGCAGTGTATTTGCCAGGAGTACCGCTTCGCGCTGCAGGATGCATGCCGCATCTCGCTGGCTGAGACTGTCGCTGGGCGGCTGGGGAGGCTACTGCTGGAGCTCGGACACCAGATCGGCGAAACCCTCGACGGAGGCGCCTTCCGCTTTCCGCTCCTTCTGACTCACGAGGAGATGGCCTCGATGGCCTGCACAACCCGCGAAACCGTTACCCGCACGCTAGGCCAGTTTCGTAAAGACCGCTGGATCACAATCGAGGATGCGCTGGTTACCGTGATGCAGCCTCAGCAGCTGCAATTGCTGAACTAGAGACAACCAAAAGTAACTGAGTCCTTTTGAGTTTCGGTAGGGTCGCCGCTTCCTGGTGGTCGCGTCGACTTGAACGCTGTGGCTTCGGGATACATCGACCCTGGTTTCGCTATAGCGTAAACAGTCGTTTTGGCGCTTCCAAGGCAGCCGCACCCAGAGTCCAAGAGATATCATTGAAGACTGGGAGTTCGTACTACTTATGATTCGAATTGCGGTTTGCTTTTCTGTTGTTCTTCTCTCCATTCCTGCGATTGCTCAAAGTGCCGAGGGGACCGTAACTCCGACCCCGGTTGGCATCACCTCGACTGCATCGCCCGAGATCACACAATTCCAGAAAATTGAAGACAACTGGTCCAACTCGATCAATATGCGCGATCAGTATGGACTTGAGCTTGTCTTGTCACCTCTCTTCGTCGACGTATCGGCAAGCGGAGACATCACCACGCGCAATCAACAGCTGGCCGATTTGATTGGCGGCGAAGACAAGACACTGCACCTGGATCAGAAAGTAATCACTGTCCGCATGCTCGGCGACACTGCCGTGGCGAATGGCACATATGTGCTCCACCACAAAGCAGCGAGTGGTCAGGTGGATGAGAAGGGCGTTTTCACGCATGTCTTCGAGCGCACGCGCGGCGGTTGGTCGTGCATCAATTCGCAACGCACTTCACTGCGTACTGACGCGCCAGGAAAGACCAAGAAGCAGTCGACCGCCGAAATGCCATTCCATATTCCGCTCTTCTCCAAGAGCGACAAGAGCAACCAGTAAGTGCGGGAGTTCGCACTCGTGAGCACTCTAGAGCGAAACCAGAATAACTGGCTCTTTTGAGTTTCGTGCAAGGTCGCCGCTTCCTGATGGTCGCCTCGACTTGAACGCTACGGCTCCGGGATACAGCAATTCTGGTTTCGCTGTACCGCTGCGAATGTGCTGGCTCTTCAGTCCGCGGGAGCAGTAGCCCGCCCTGCTCCCTGCACGCGTATCGAAACATGCACAAGAGACAGCGCCGCGGGTGTTACGCCGGGGATGCGGCTCGCCTGCCCAATCGTGCTCGGTCGAACCCGCTCCAGCGTTTCTCGCATCTCGCGCGATAAGCCGCTGATCGTGCCGTATTCGATCCATTCCGGAATGGCCACGGCCTCGGCGGCCTTCAGCTTCTCAATGGATTTCTTCTGCTGATCGAGATAGCCGGCGAACTTGATCTCTGTTTCCACTGCGCGCGCCTCATTACGGAGAGCGGCTCGCGCCTCCCGGCTCTGCTGTGCTGAGCCTTGCTGCAAATTCGCGAATTCGTCTAGCAAAGGTTCGGCAGAGAGGACGTCCTGCAGCACTACGAGAACCGGCTCTATCGTCACTTCAGGCCGCTTCAGGAGTTGTGCCCATGTCGAACCCGCAGTCGCAGTCAATTCGCTAAATCCTGACCCCCGCAGTTGTTCTGCATCTACTTTGCCGGAGATCAGAATGCGCTTCAGCGCTGCCATGCGCACTTGCTTCCGCTCGTATTCGGACCACGCCTCGTCAGAGATCAGTCCCAGCCTGCGACCATAAGGAGTAAGCCTGCGGTCCGCATTGTCAATCCGCAAATGCAGGCGGAATTCAGCACGCGACGTGAACATCCGGTAAGGCTCATTCGTGCCTTTCGAAATCAAATCGTCGATGAGTATGCCCGTATACCCTTCCGTGCGGTCCATCGTAAACGGCTGCTCGGCCTTGAGCCAAAGCGCCGCATTGATGCCCGCCATAATCCCCTGGCACGCAGCCTCCTCGTAGCCACTGGTGCCGTTGATCTGCCCGGCGAGATACAGGCCTTCCATTGCCTTCACGCGCAGCGTGCGATCAAGTTCGGTCGCGTCCACGCTGTCGTATTCGATCGCGTAGCCTGGCCGCAGCATCTCCGCGTTCTCGAGGCCGGGAATTGAATGCACGATTTGCCACTGTACCTCCATTGGTAGCGAGGTCGACATCCCGTTCACATAAACTTCGTGCGTGTTCAGCCCCTCCGGCTCCAGGAAAAACTGGTGTTGCGTCTTGTCGGGAAATTTGACGATCTTGTCTTCGATCGACGGGCAATAGCGCGGCCCAATGCCTTCGATTCGCCCCGAATACATCGCCGACCGGTGCACATTCTCACGAATCAGCCGCAGCGTCTCCGGCGTCGTGAAGGCTATGTGGCAGCTCACCTGCGGCTGCACAATCTTCTTGGTGCGAAAGCTGAACGGCGTCGGCTCCGCGTCGCCCGGCTGCTCTTCGAATCGTTCCCAATGAATCGTGCGCCCATCGAGACGCGGCGGCGTACCTGTCTTCAAACGGCAAGTCCGCAGCCCTAGCCGCCGCAGTGCCTCGCCCAGCAAAACGGATGCGGGCTCGCCGCTTCGCCCCGCCGGATACCGCTCCTCGCCACAGTGAATCAGCCCGTTCAAAAATGTGCCGGTGGTGATGATCGTCGCCCCGGCGAGCAGATTCCGCCCATCCCGCAATTTCAACCCCAGCACCCGACGCCGTGGACGAATCGGCCGAGGTAACTCAGTCAGCTCACTGCGTTGCTCGGTTTCCATTCCCCGTTCCCGCGCGGTCCCCAGCGATGGGTCTTCGTCGCTGGGGTGTCTATTCCCAATTCCCTCGTCGATCACCAGATCGACGACCTCCGCCTGCCGAATATGCAGCCCCCGCTGGCCCTCCAGCACCTCCCGCATCTTGACCCGGTAGAGCTGCTTGTCGCACTGCGCGCGCGGACTCCACACCGCCGGACCGCGCGATGTGTTCAGCAACCGGAACTGGATGCCCACTGCATCGGCCACTTCACCCATAATTCCGCCCAAGGCGTCGACTTCGCGGACCAAATGCCCCTTCGCCACCCCGCCAATCGCCGGATTGCAGCTCATCTGCGCAATCAGGTCGAGGTTCATCGTAATCAGCGCAGTCTTCAGGCCCATGCGCGCCGCAGCCATCGCCGCCTCGCACCCCGCGTGCCCCGCGCCCACTACCACCACGTCGTATTGTTCGGTGAAAGCCATCCAATCCTATTCTACGGATTGCCCGGTGTTTCCGCTGGCACAAGCCGGAACGAAACACTGGGAGGAGTTCTGCCCTGGTGCTACCATGCTCAGAAAGCACGACAATTTCATCCAAATTCCCAGGAGGAATTGCCGCATGGGTTCATCGGAGTTTCCCTTGGACCGGCAGCCCGACGCCGCTCCAATTTCCCCCTCCAGCACTGCCGCGGACTTACACCAGCCCGCACAATCCACGGAGGAGCTGCAGGAAGAAAGCCGGAAGATTCGCCGTTTCCAGATGGTGATGAACATGGTGATGCAAGTGATCGCGCAGGATCAGTCGATCACCGTCGACGAAGCCTCGGAGATGGTGGCCGACACGCGTCGCGTGGCACTGGGCATGTTCCCCGACAAGGAACTGGCTTTCAACCTGATCTA
The DNA here is from genome assembly GCA_963704415.1 of uncultured Acidobacteriaceae bacterium. GTDB lineage: Bacteria > Acidobacteriota > Terriglobia > Terriglobales > Acidobacteriaceae > Telmatobacter. The sequence continues at coordinate 495,049 of OY969908.1, forward strand.
CTGGCCGCGCCTGCAACGTCTGATGCGTGAGCGCTATCGCATGCAATAAAGCACCTACGGTGAGGCCAACGCGGCTGTCGCCGCAGTTGAATTCTCAAGCACTTCAGGCGATCTGGGTTTTCCTCTCATTTACAAGAGCGGGCCTAGTCTCCTGAGTCATTGATTTCTCGTATAAGAAGCGGGTGCGTGAGCGGCAAGAGTGGCAGTGGCGAAGCGTGCGATGGAGGCCAGGATCTGATCTGCGGATTTGGTCCATCGGAAAGGCTTGGGCTGCTGGTTATGAGCAGCGATGAACTCTCGAATCGCTGCTTCCAGTTCTTGAACACTTCTGTGCGAGCCGCGCTTGATCTGCCGTTGTGTAAGCAGTGCAAACCAGCGCTCGACCTGGTTGAGCCAGGAAGCATGTGTGGGAGTGAAGTGCAGATGGTAGCGCGGTCGTTTTTGTAGCCATTGCCGAACTGGTGCAGTCTTGTGGGTGCCATAGTTGTCCAATACCAGGTGGATTTCCATATCGGACGGAACTGCTGCGTCGATCCTTTTCAGGAAGTCGAGGAACTCCACCGAGCGATGCCGGCGGTAGCATTTGCCGAGAACGTTGCCGGTGGCGATATCGAGGGCCGCAAACAGGCTGGTGACGCCGTGGCGCTTGTAGTCATGGGTGCGCCTTTCCAGTTGTCCGGCTCGCATGGGCAGCACCGGCTGGGTGCGGCTGAGAGCCTGAATCTGCGATTTCTCATCGACGCACAGCACCAGCGCATGATGGGGTGGATCAAGATACAGTCCTACAATATCCCGCACCTTGTCGATCAGCAATGGGTCGGTGGATAGCTGAAAACTCTCTGTGCGATGTGGTTTCAGTCCGAAGGCTCGCCACACGCGGCTCACGGTGGACTGGCTTAATCCGGTTTTGGTTGCCAGCATGCGGCTGGACCAGTGCGTAACTCCCTTCGGGGTTTTCTCCAGCGTCAGCCGCACAACCTGTTCGATCTTCTCGTCACCGATCTCACGCGGCGCGCCAGGACGCGGCTCATCGCCCAGGCCAACCAATCCTTCGGCAATGAAACGATTGCGCCAAACACCCACTGTAAAACCAGTGGTACGAAGCTTCGCCGCTACCGCTGCATTGTTGGCTCCTCCTGCGCACTCCAGAATAATGCGCGCTCGAAACGCCACCGACCGGGCGCTGCGCGACTGCCGCGCGATGCGCTCCAATTCGGCCTTCTGCGCCTGGCTAACCACCAGCTCATGCATCTTCGGACGTCCACGACGAGGTTCCATACCTCACCATAAAACGTCCCGGCTATATATGCAAGCTATTTATGACTCAGGAGACTAGTGGGCCAATATGGAAGCGCGGATTAACACTTCAGGGACCACAACGATGCTTTGTTGCGACGCGAAGCCCTTGGCTGGACGGGCTAGTCCCCTGAAATGGCTAGTTTATTTGTTGTCGTTTGCGGTCAGGCGGAAGGTGATTGTTCCCCAGAAGAGGCGCGCGCGCATTTGGACAGGTAGATGGCGGTCGTCGTCGGTATACCAGACCCAGATGTTGCCGCGGTTTTTCACCACGCCCGCCGCGGCCGTCGGCTGCACGCGAATCGTCTTGAACGTGCCGAGCGGTGTCTTGATCTCTTCGCGACCCTCCACCTTCATGGTCACCGGCACATTGTGCATTGCGTCCACTACTGGAAGCAAAAAGTTGTGCCCAACTTCCAGGGGCTGCGATGCAGCATAAAACACGCCAGTCAGAAGATCGGTCATGCAGCCAGGAATCGGCACCTCGACATGCTTGGATTGGCCGTTCACCTGGTTCTTCTCATCCAAAATCGACTTGGATTGGGGATAGTCGATGTGCAGGGTGGAATTGATTTGCCGTCGACCCTCGACCGTCTGCTTGTCGAACTCGTAGGTACATCCCTTTGCGCGGTCGAACGTCGATTGAAAACGGTCACTGACATGAAAAATCAAGTTGATCGCGCCGATCGTGTCGGCCGTCGCACTCACACGCTCGCGGTCGCCCGCTTCTTCAAAGTGAAGCACCGCGGTGCCTGCCGGGAAGACACGCCAGTCGACTGAATAGGTGAGGGTTTGCTTTTGCGGGAAGGTAAACCCGGGGCGCGGCGGAGGAAGTAGCGTGGGCTGCTGGCCGTATGCCACGGCGGCAAGGGCGATGCCACAAAAGATCGTCTTCACCGTCGTGCGAATCTTCACCGTGAGGCTCGGCTCCTTCGAGTTTGACCTACCCGGCGCGGGAATCGTCTACCCGGCCCAGGCAAATTGCGGCGACTCGCCGCGACAGTTCGTTGGGTAGGTGGCTTATCGCAGCCCGTGCCCCAGTAAAGCCAGAGCCGGCCGCAAAAAGAACAGGCTCAGGTAGAGCAGCGTTGCTCCAATAGCTGAATTGTACTCGCGGTGCCGTAAGTAAAGCGCAAGAGAGAAGTTGCCGGAAGTCACTTCGGTTTGGTCACTCCAGTCCAGCGCCCGTTGCGCCGGAATTTTAGCTGCCGAAAGACGGGGAAGTAGGCGCGGCACGCACTGGCAATATGTTTCGAATTCTGGAAAGGTCGCCCGCAGAAAGCGCTCTTCCGATGCAATCACCGGAACATAGATCAGAAAAAACATCACCGCGAGCGCAATCGCCACCGTCCAACTCAGCAAGGCAACGGCGAATCCCGCGGCAATCAGAATCGATCCCAGGTAAAGCGGATTGCGGGTGCGCGCATACGGGCCGGTCTGCGTCAATTCACGATTCTTTTTGACATAACCTGCAGCATAGCCGCGCAGCCAGAGTCCCGGGAGCACCAAGGCAAGGCTCCATGCAATGGCCGATGGTTCGGGAGCGCGGCGCCACAATTCAAAAACGTACAGTGCCGCGACAACAAAACCGAGAGGTACGCGAATGCGCCTCGCGATGCTTTGCCACCGCTCCATGGCCCTGGCATTTGGATGAGTGTTCGCGCTGCTCACAGGGCCGCCGTTGCATAAAGCAGCTCTTCAGCCGCGCTCAGTACCTCATCCGGTTGGATCGTCAACAGGCCCGCTTCTGGGATTTTTCGGCGTGAATGGTCGCGACGGCTCGCAGGACTCCGCAGCACCTTGAACTGGGTGCCGAAGGGACCATTGCGGCGCGGGTCGGTGGGACCGTAGATTCCCACGACAGGCTTGCCCAGTGCGCAGGCAAGATGCAAAGGCCCTGTGTCGCCCGCGATCACCAGCGCCACACGACGGGTAAGTGCGATGAGGTTTTCGAGAGATGGCGCAAGAGGCGTTGCGACGCCGTTTGTCCGGCTCACGATCACATCGGCTATCTGCTCTTCTCCGGGGCCAGCATTCACGAGTACACGACAACCTCGGCCAACCAGCCCCTGGGCTACGGTCGCATAGCGCTCCACCGGCCAACGTTTGGCGCCCCATCCCGCGCCGGGATTGATGAGCACAGCCCGCTGGCCTCGGGACGATGCGAGGAGTCCATCGGCCCAAGCCTCGGCGCCAAGGTCGAACGGCAACCAGGGTCGCACTGGCTTCAATACATCGCCTGCCACTGCAGATGCCAATTCAAAATCCTGCTCGATGACATGGGCGCCTCGCGTGGTAACCCGGTCGGTAAACAGCCAACGGGCCGCCCATTCACGCGGCGCCGCTTCGCCAATCAGCCGACCTTCGGCAAGCCGGCCAAAGACAGCAGAGCGCACTGCTCCCTGAAAATCGATAGCCGCGTCATATTTCGCTTCACGGAGTGCGCGCCGAAGAGCCATAAACTCGCGGATCGTCTGGCCAGCCAACGGGCTCTTGCCCCATTGCTTTGCAGGCGCGAAGTGAATGCGGTCCACCAGCGGCTGTTTAGGCGCCGGCTGCCCCGTATCACGACCCGGCACGCCAGAGGCGGTCAGCAACGCGCACCACCTCGGTTCGACCACCCAGTCGATGATCCACTCCGAATGTATCTTTCGCAGCGCAGTCACAGCTGGAAGCGCATGCAGAATGTCGCCCATGGCGCCCAAACGGACCACGAGCAAGCGGAACTTGGACTGCGTATGCAAACTTCGATTTTCTCATAGCGATGGAATCGCGGGACGTCCCAACAGGCGATTCACGAGCCATCCGGTGACCGCACTCAAGTCTTCAATTTCGATCTGCAAGCGAGCAGTTTTCAGCGGATGCGCTGCCGGGAAACCGGAAGCTAAATTCCCCAGCCGCACCGCGTCCTTTTCTGTGGTGATCAGCGTAGTGGCGCCCGCAGAGCGCGCAGCGGCGACAAGGGCGTTTACGTCGTGCGCGGTGTAGCGGTAGTGATCACGGAAGGTCGTTTGCCCGGCGAGCCGCAATCCAGCGTCTTCCAGTCCATCGTAGAACTGCTCCGGCTGGGCGATCCCGCAGAACGCCGCGATCGGGCCGTCGATCTGCGGAACTTCCATCCGGCGACGCAGACGCCAGATTGGGTTCGTCCATCCCCACAACCGGAGTTGCGATTCAAAACCCGGCTCTTCGGCCGGAATCGCGAGAACGCTCGCCCGATTTACCGCCTGCAACCCCTCGCGCAGATTGCCCGCCGGCAAAAGGGAGTCCTCCCAATCGCAGCGATTCAAGAGCAGAATGTCCACGTCGCGAGCGAGGTGTCGATGTTGAAAGCCGTCGTCGAGAATATGGGTAAGAATGATTTGGTCTTCGCGAAGATGCTGCAGCCCAGCTGCATCGAACTCCGATTCAGCCAACAGGCCGGCATCGTAGCGCTGCGGTGCGACATAAACGGGCGCGCCGGTTTCCCGAGCGATCAACAGCGGTTCATCACCAAACTCATCGACGGATCCCCCGGACCGAACGCGCACTGGTTGCTTGTTCTGTCGACCGTATCCCCGCGAGAGAACATCTACCGAAAATCCCTTGGCCGCGAGCATCTGTGCCAACGCGATCGCAAAGGGCGTCTTCCCCGCGCCGCCGGTGGACAGGTTGCCTACACTGATCACAGGCCAGCGGAGATGCCGCACCGGCTCCCAGCCAAGCTTCAGACCAAGATTGCGCACCGCAACAGCCCCAGCGTAAAGCGGGATCAGTGGAGCAAGCCAGGGTCTTCTCATCGTCGGGGGTCAACTTTCGCGATCAGGTCTTGAATTGCGTCCACCGCCCGCGCAGTTGCACCCGCCTGCGCGTCAAAGACCTGCTTGGCCCGCAGGCCAAGTGCGGCCGCCTCATCCCGATCTGACAGCACATCAATCAAAGCAACAGCCAGTTCTCCGCGGGTGGCAATGCGAATGGCCTGGTGCGCAATCAGTGCATCGGTAATTTCACGGAAGTTGGCGTAGTGCGGACCCACCACGATAGGCACGCCGAATTGCGCCGGCTCGAGGGGGTTGTGGCCGCCCGCCGGAAAGAGGCTTCCGCCGACAAACGCGACCGCCGAGATCGAATAGACAGACGCCAATTCCCCAATGGTGTCGAGCAATATGATCTGCCCCGCGCTCACCGGTTCGATCTCCTCTGCCGGCCGGCCCTGCCAGAACGAACGTTCGATCCATTTGAAACCAGACTTTTGAAGAAGCGCAACCACGGATGCAAATCGCTCAGGATGGCGCGGCGCAAGGACCATCGCCAGCTGCGAATCTGCTTTGAGAATTCTTGGCCAAGCCTCCAGCAACGCAGCTTCTTCGCCTTCCAGCGTGCTCCCCGCCACAATGCAACGCAGCCCCGGTCCGAGTGCCTTCAATAGCCGAGTCACTTCGGCCTCGTGTGCGGCCCGTACGTCGAACTTCAGATTCCCAGCGACGGTCACGCGTCCCGACAGACAGCCAATCGCATTCAACCGCTCGGCATCGGTTTCAGTCTGCGCCAGCACCCGGCTGATTCGGCTGAGCTGCGGCTGCCAGAACCAGCGCAGCTTGCGATATCGAGGCCATGAGCGGTCGGAGATGCGCGCGTTGACCACCGCGACGGGAATCTTCCTGCGAAAGCAGCCGCTGAGCAAATTCGGCCAGAACTCCGTTTCCGCCAGAACGAGCATGCGCGGCCTAACCGCGTCGAGGTACGCCTTGACGGCCCAGGGCAAATCAAGCGGACAGTAAAAAACCCGACTCGCCCCAAAACGCTCGCGCGCCAGCTTCTGTCCGGTCCGCGTGGTGGTTGAGATCAAGACTTGCAGTCCCGGCAATGCTTTATCGAGTTCCGCAATGAGCCGGCTCACGGCCAGCACTTCTCCCACCGAAACCGCGTGGAGCCAGATTACCGGCCGTTGCGCCGATTGACTCCTGAGCCACGCCGGAACCGTTCCCAGCCTTTCTCCCAGCCCCTCGCGATATTTGTGCGTGGTGGCCATCCGCCAGAGCCACCATGGCGCGCTGGCAACGAGTCCCGTGAGCAGCGCGAGATTATAGAAAAATAAAATCATGCGTGACGGAATTCGCCTTCCCTCGGTCTAACCCTAAAATGATACAGTCGTGCACGATGAAGGGTCTGAAGCTCGCTCCACTGCTCGCGATTTGGCTGGTGCTGCCCGCTGGCGCCAACGACCATAAGGAGCCGCCTGTGCAGCCGGCCACTTCATTCGCAGCCGTCGAGGTGCACGACAAAGAGAAAGTCGCAGTTGCCGCGGAACCCTACGACACGAAAGAAAAGGAAGCGATCTTCCGCGTGGATTACCTCAGCCACGGCGTAATGCCTGTTCGCCTGATCGTGACCAACAACGGCGACCGGCCCATCTCCTTGCGGGATGCGCGCATTCTCTTTCAAACTCGGGCCGGCGATCGGATCCAGGCCGCGGAGCCCGAAGATGTGGAACGGCTGATGACGCGTAAGGAACGCGAAGGCGGCAAGATTCCAATGCCCGGCCCGATCCCGAACATCCACATGAAGCCCAAGGCCAGCAACAAGGATATCGAGGCGGACTTTGACGAGTTCGAATACGGCGCGCTTGTGGTGGAAGCGCACACCACGCGCGCCGGCTTTTTGTTTTATGACGTCTCCCAGCTCGATAATCCGCTCAAAGGCGCCAAGCTTCACTTGCACAAGCTGCGCGACGCCGACGGCAACGAGCTATTCTTCTTTGAAGTTCCCTTCGACAAATACCTCCAGTCGAAATCGGCCGCGATGAAGTAAGGTGGTTTCCTTCCGAGCCCTTCCACCTTCGCCTGAGCGATTCGGATGATACGATTCATCCGACGACGCATCGACGCGAGCACGGGGGACACTCGATGGCTCAAAAGCCCAACTACGGAATCGACGCACCGAATGTCATTCGCAATTTCTTCATTGCAGGCACGATCTTTCTAATCATCGCTTTTGCGTTTCCGAGCATCACCATCGCGCACATTCAGTTCCTCGTGTTTCCGGGCTTCCTGTGGCCGGCCGTTTGGTTCATCTTTTTCGGCGGGCTGATGCTGCTCTATTCGCTCGTCGGCAAATTTCGCCACCGCGATCGCATGCTGGCGAAAGTAGCGTGGACCGGCGCTGAAAACGTGCTCGACGTGGGCACAGGCCGGGGATTGTTGTTGATTGGCGCGGCCAAACGACTGACCAGGGGCCAGGCCACGGGCATCGATATTTGGAACGCTGAAGATCTTTCGGGCAACGGCCCAGAAGCGCTGAAGGCGAATATTGCCCTTGAAGGCGTTGGCGAAAAAACCACCATCAAGAGCGAGGATGCGCGCGAGATGAGCTTCCCTGACGGATCGATCGATGTCGTGCTGTCGAATGTATGCCTGCACAACATCTACGAGCAGCCGGGGCGCTCCAAGGCTTGCCGCGAGATCGCACGTGTGCTCAAACCGGGTGGCGTGGCTGTCATTTCCGACTACAAGTTGATGAAAGAGTACGCGACGGAATTTGCGGGCGCGGGTCTCAAAGTGCAACTGTGCCCACTGGATTGGACCGGCACTTGGCCCCCTCTACGCATCCTTGTCGCACGGAAGCGGGAATTAGTCGCCGGTAACTATTCATAGTAGGTCGCGGTCGTCGTATCGGTCTCCCAGACGGTGCAATCTTTCACGCGCACGCGCCCCTGCGTCATTCCATCGAGCTGCTGGTTGGTCTGGTCGTAAAAATACTTGGCAATATTCTCGGCCGAAGGATTCAGCGTCGTAAACGGCTCCAGGTCATTGAGCATCTGATGATCAATACGGTCGATGACCGGCCGCAGGACTTGTTTGAGCAATCTGAAATCGAGCAGCAGCCCGGATTCATCCAGCGCCGCTCCGGCCAGCCTCACCCTCACCTTGTAGTTGTGTCCATGCGGATTCTCGCACTTGCCGTGATAGTTGCGGAGATAGTGTCCGGAAGAAAAACCCGCCTCTACAGTAACTTCATACATCGGCGTTCGCTCGATCCTATGCGGGGAAGAGTCCCACTCCCCATTCTATTGCCTTGGGGCTGCGCCACCGAGATGCGACGCCAACACCGGGTGAGAATTGGATGCGACGCCCGGGCAAGCGCAGAATCTACTCGGGCGGTTTTCGTCGTTGACGCCGCGCGGTTTGGCGCGCTTCCTCGCTACGCCGGTCGACCTGCTCGAAAAGATGACTCAATACTCCGATGAGCGCGAACGCGAGGCCGGCAAGCAGCAGGACGAGAGATATCGTGCGCCACAGAGATCCATTGGCCGGCAATCCCGGCTGAAAGCTCGACGGGACGAGCGACATACCCATGGACAGGACCGCGAAGAGGCCCAGCGTTGCAGCGAGTATGTAGAAGTTGCGCGACATGGTGGCTAGGAGCGGGCACAACGAGTGCTGTTCCGATTGTACGGTGGGTTCGTCTTCAGGCCGAAAGCTGGGTCGAATCGAGGAGCGTCACGTCGGCCCGCGCGAAATCAGTCTCGATCTTGGTGACGGAGCCATTCATGTCGATGGCGCGGCAGGCATCACGAATCACGAAGGCCGGCAAGCCGAGCCGCCGTGCATCAAGAGCCGAATAGCCGACGCAATAGTCGTAGGCCAGGCCGGCAAAGAAGACGCGCGTGAGCCCCCGTTCGCGAAGATAACCGGCGAGACCCGTCGCAGTGGTGCGGTCGTTCTCGAAAAAAGCCGAATAGGAATCGATCTCGCGCCGGAAACCTTTGCGCAGGATCAGCTCGGCCTGCGGAAGATGAAGGTCCGGGTGAAACTCTGCTCCAAAGGTCTGCTGCATGCAATGCTCGGGCCAGAGGGTCTGCAATCCGTAGCTCAACTCGATTTGCTCGAAGGGCTGCTTGCCGAAGTGGCTCGACGCGAACGAGCTGTGACCGGGAGTGTGCCAGTCCTGGGTGAGAACGATGTGCTGGAAGGGCGGCGCGATTTTGTGAATCGGCTCGACCACGGCGTCGCCATCGGTAACGGCCAGTGCCCCACCGGGACAAAAATCGTTTTGCACGTCGATGACGATGAGTACGTCGTGAGGGGTGATTTGCATTTGCTCTATCAACACTTCCTCATTCGGTCTTGTTTCCCTGGTAAAAGAACTTCTCGACATCGGTGATCGTCGTCGTCATCCGATACGGCGGAAGGCTGTTCAGAAACGTCTGTCCATAGCGTTGCTTACGAATCCGCGGATCGAGCAGCACCAGCACACCGCGATCTTCGAGCGACCTGATTAAACGGCCAAATCCCTGCTTAAGCGTAAGCACCGCCGATGGCACCTGGTAGTCGAAGAACGGCTTTCCGCCGGCTTCCTCTATTGCCTTCATGCGCGCCTGCACAATCGGGTCGTTGGGCACGGCGAATGGCAGCCGGTCGATGATGACGCAACTGAGCGCCTCGCCCTGCACGTCAACGCCTTGCCAGAAGCTCGACGTCCCGAAGAGGACTGCGTTCGGCGTGACGCGAAACTCTTCGAGCAGCGCTTTGCGTGGGGCTGTGCCGTGCAGCAGGATGGGGAAATCGAGAACGGGCATCAGACGCTCATAGAGGTCGCGCATCTGCGCGTAGCTGGTGAAGAGGCAGAAGGCGCGGCCTCGGCTGAGATCGAGCACGCGCCGGATGCACTCGGCTGCCGCCTCGGGAAATTCCGGATCGCGCGGATCCGGCATGTTCGGCGGAAGATAAAGCAGCGCCTGCTCGCCGTAGCGAAAGTGCGATGGCACCACCAACTCGCGCGCCCCCTGGCCTGTATCGGTGAGACCCAGCCGCTTGCGGATATGCTCAAAACCGCCCTGTACAGTCAGCGTCGCGGAGGTGAGCACGACTGTAGGGATGGTTTCGAAGACGAGTTCACGCAGAAGCTCCGAAACATCAATCGGCGTGGCCTGGAGAAATGTTGTCCTCGATTGGGAACGAATCCCCGCACGAGTGCCCGCATCGTCTTTCGACCCACCATACGCGCGTCGCTCGAGCCAATAGACCATATTGCTGGCGTTCGATTCGAGAAGAAATTCCAACTCGGACCGCAGCCGCGCAGCGCGTTTGCGCAGTCCAGGCGCTTCATCCACGCCGGTCAGCCGCTCCATCTCGGCTTCCATCAGCTTCAGCGTTGCCCGCACGCTCATGTAGAGGTCGCCTGAGGTTTCGAGGAATTCTTCGCGGGCTGCAAAGGGCTGGCGACCATCGGAAGTCATGGGCAAACCGGCGAAAAACATCCGTGCGCGCTCACGCAGTTGCTGCGTCGCGGCGGGCATTCTCTCCGCGCCCTCTTTGCCGCGAAGCAGCATGTCGGTGTCGCGGGCCAACTCCTCAAAACGAATATTGCTGACCGAAAGGCCGAAGTAGCTCGAAGCCACATCTTCCAGTTCGTGGGCTTCATCGAATACAACGGCTGCCGCCTCTGGCAGAACGCCCGCATCGGACGCGCCTGATGCTTCCTGCTTCACTGCCAGATCGGCGAAGAAGAGGTGGTGATTCACGATGATGATGTCGGACTCGAGTGCCTTGCGCCGCATCTCGGTGATAAAGCAGCGCCGATAATCGGGGCAGTTTGTGCCCAGGCATGCATCTGACCGGGCATCCAGCTTGTGCCACAGCGCGCTCGATTCGGGCAGCCCAGATAGTTCGGAGCGGTCGCCGGTTTCGGTCGTTTGCTCCCAGGCAGCAATCTGCTGGTACTGGTCGATTTCTTCGAGGCCAGACAAAATCGGCTGATCGCGCAGAGCCACGAGTTTGTGGCGGCACAGGTAATTGGCGCGGCCCTTCATGTAGCAGACGCGCAGATCGCCCAGCAGCGATTCCAGAAATGGAATATCGCGAAAATAAAGCTGGTCCTGCAGAGCCTTGGTCCCGGTTGACACGATGACGCGCTGCCCGGTACGCAAGGCAGGCAGCAGATAGGCCAGCGTTTTTCCTGTGCCGGTGCCTGCTTCGACGATCAGGTGACGACGTTCGCTGAGCGCGCGCTCCACGGCCTTGGCCATTTCGAGCTGGCCCGGACGGTACTCATAAGGCAGCGGCGAGCGGGCCAAAATGCCTCCCGGCGAAAAGAATTCGTGCAGGGAGGGAAGGGCGCGGGTTGTGGTTTCAGTGGATGCCATCGGGGCCGGGCGCTCACTCCATCATAGTGAGACACCCGGTCGGCGGCTGAGGCGGCAATCACCCCGCTGTATCGGGCAGGTGACGAGAGTTTGGTCTACCTCGCGTCGGCAGTCGTAGGATCAATCATCGATTTGACTTCCGATATCTTGTTAGCGGGAAAGCCGCCCTGACTGGCGTGTTCGCGCACCATCTCTTCGTTCGGCGCAATGTAGACGCAATAGATCTTGTTATCTGTCACGTAGCTGTGCACCCATTGGATCTCGGGTCCGAGATTGCGCAGCACACTACAGGACTTTTGCGAGATACCTTGAAGTTGGTCGGGGGTAAGGGCGCCAGCTCCGGGAATCTCGCGCTCGATCACGTACTTGGGCATAGAAATCGGTCTCCTTGCACTTCGGCAGTGAGCGGTAGTGTAAACGGGGATTCGGCGTGATGGGAAGAAATAGTCAGCGCCAGGCAATAAGATAGAGAAGCCTCGATGTCCGCTTGTCAGGCTGGCGCCCGATGCACTGCCGGGCAATTTGCCACGCGCCGGCCGAAATTCATTGTGGAGATTTGATTTGCCCAACTACCGCAGATCGGTTGTGCCGGCCGGCCCGGGCGCGGAAGCGCTGCCCCTAGTGGCGATCGTGGGTCGTCCCAACGTGGGCAAATCGACACTGTTCAATCGCCTGACGAAGAGTCGCCGCTCGATTGTGGGCGACGAACCCGGGATCACGCGCGACCGCATTTATGGCGAGTATGAATGGGCCGGCAGGCGGTTCCGGCTCGTCGATACGGGTGGCATCGTGCCCGACGATCCGGAGCTAATTCCGACTGAGATTTACAACCAGGCCCGTGTGGCGTTGGAGGACGCGGCTGCGTTGATCCTCGTCGTCGATGTACGGACCGAGCTGGCCAGTCCCGACTACGACCTCGTCAAGCTGTTGTTGCGCGGCGGAAAGCCTGTGTTTCTGGCTGTGAACAAGGTCGAAGGCGAAGCCATGGAGTTGGCGGCGGAGAACCTTCGCCAGCTCGGCATCCGCGAGATGTATCCGATCAGCTCCGAACATGGACTGGGCATTGGCGAGCTTCTGGATGCTATCTCCGAGGCGATTCCGCCGCCCGACGCCGAAACTGCGGAGGAGTTGGCTGAGGAGAACGAGATATTCGAGGGTGGCCCGCTCGAACCGGGCAGACCGACCGAGGATGCGGAAAAACGTTCGCCGGGCGCGCAGCCCCACCGGACCCACGGCGAGTTTGAGCAGCACGAAACCTCGGTGGCTATCATTGGTCGGCCCAATGTTGGCAAATCGACGCTACTGAATGCGCTTACGGGGACGGCACGGGCGATTGTGTCGCCCATTGCGGGGACCACCCGGGATGCCGTCGACGAGGTGGTCGAGTTCGAAGGCGGGCAGATGCGGTTCGTTGATACGGCTGGGATTCGGCGCAAGGGCAAGACGCATTTGATGGCCGAGAAGATGAGCGTGGTGATGGCGCGGCGGCACCTGGAAGCGGCTGACGTGGCCCTGCTGGTGCTCGATGCGACTGAAGGTGTGACTGCAAGCGACGCGACGATCGGCGGCTATGCGCACGAGAGCGGCCGCAGTGTGATCATCGTTGTGAACAAATGGGATGCGGTAACCACAGGGCGGACGGATGGCAAGCCGCCAGCGGACCGCGAGATCTTCGAAAAGCAGCTGCGCTCGGTGCTGAAATACCTGAGCTATGCGCCCGTGATCTTTCTTTCGGCGCTGGAAATGACCGGCCCGGACCGTAAGGGAATGTCTCGCGTGCTCCACGAGGTCAAGGCCGTGGCGGCGGAGCGGCGCAAACGCGTGACGACGGGGCAGATGAACAGGTTCCTGGACAAAATCGATTTCCAGCGTGCGCCGGTGCCCATGTCGAAGCGTGTTCGGATTTTCTATATGACGCAGGCTGCGGTGGCGCCACCTACGTTCGTCCTGTTCACGGACCGGGATATCAAGCTGCACTTCGCGTTTGAGCGCTTTCTGGAGAACCAGATTCGCGAGGCATTCGGGTTCAAAGGCACGCCGATTTGGTTCAAGGTGAGAGCGCGGAACGCCGAAAAGACCGATTGAGTACTCCAACGTGATCTATTGCTGGAACAATTCATCCATTGTCCCGATAGAATGGTGGACAACCTCGCGCCTGCTCTTCCCCGAGCGCGCGGCACTCCGCTTCGCGGGAGCAAGCCGGAGATGTGAAGACAAAACCGGAGGTCGGCCGATGGGAGACAAGCATGTCGGAAAAGAACTCCGGGAAGAATGGCGGCAAATTCGCGGACTCAGCGATTCCCGCGCCGCAAAAGGTAGCTAACGGCGCTGCGCAGTTCGAACAATCCAAGAACAACCCCACGGTAAAGCTGGGCAAGGACTGCGACTACGAGAAAGAGTTGCGGCGGCTGCAGGTGGAGCTGGCCAAGCTGCAGGAGTGGATTCGCCACGAAGGGCTGCGTGTGGTGGCGATCTTCGAGGGGCGCGATGCGGCTGGCAAGGGCGGCGCGATCAAGAGGATCACGGACACGCTCAATCCGCGCATCTGCCGGGTAGTGGCGCTCGGCACTCCCACTGAGCGCGAGAAGACGCAGTGGTATTTCCAGCGATATGTTTCGCATCTGCCCGCAGCCGGGGAGATGGTGCTGTTCGACCGCAGCTGGTACAACCGCGCCGGCGTAGAGCGTGTGATGGGCTTCTGCACGGAGGCCGAATATCTCGAGTTCATGCGTAGCTGCCCGGAGTTTGAGCGCATGCTGGTGCGATCGGGAATTTTGCTTATGAAGTACTGGTTCAGCGTGAGCGATGAGGAACAGGAGAGGCGCTTTCAGGATCGGATGAAGAATCCGACCAAGCGCTGGAAGCTGAGCCCCATGGATCTTGAATCGCGCAAGCACTGGGCGGAGTATTCGCGTGCCAAGGACGAAATGTTTGCGGGAACGGACATCAAGCAGGCACCGTGGTTCGTCGTGAATGCCGACAACAAGAAAGCCGCGCGGCTGAATGTGATCCGGCACCTGCTGTCGTCGATTCCGTACAAGGACCTGACACCGAAGCCGCTGCCACTTCCGCCGATCGCCAAGCAGAACTACACACGGCCGCCGATCAACGAGCAGACTTTTGTTCCAGTGGTGTACCGCTAGCGCGGAAGACAACGGGCGTGCGGCGCAAATGCATCAAGGGGGAGCGCGCAGCATGCCGAACAGAAGTCGGTGTCCAAGGTCACTGACGAGAATCCACTCGGCGACCAAGGCTAGAGCCTACGAGCTTCTTGCCGCGGCAAGGGCGCGGAAGGAGATTCTTATCAGTGAAATACCTGAACCTGAAACGACTGGACGAGATCCCCGCAGAGTCCTTTCAAAGCCGACAACCTTATCCATGGGCAAATATCGAACAATCTCTCACGCCCGACGGCTATGAACGTCTGCGCGCGTGTCTGCCTACCGTTGAGAGGTTCAACAAACACGTAGGCGTGAAACGGGCATACGGCCAGGGACCGCACGACCGCTTCTTGCTGCACTATCGGCCTGGTTTGGAAGTCGCCGGACCATGGCAAGAGTTTCTGGCTGAATTGCAGGGGCCGGTCTACCAGGACTTTCTGCGCCGGATGCTGGGGAGCCACACATTCATCCCCACATTTGAGTGGTATTACGCGTGGGAGGGGTGCGCGGTATCGCCGCACTGCGATGCCGCGCGTAAGCTGGCCACGCACATCTTCTATTTCAATACCGAGGACGATTGGGATTCGAGCTGGGGCGGAGAGATATTGATTCTCGACAGCGAGCGGCGGTTCCCGGTTCACTCAGGCCCGAGCTTTGACGACCTGAAAGTTGCCGCATCGATCGAGCCGCGGGGCAATGGCAGCCTGCTCTTCCAGCGCACGCATCATTCGTGGCATGGGGTGCGGCCGCTGCGCTGCCCTGAGGGAAAATTGCGGAGGCTGTTCCTTGTGACCGTGAACATCCCCAGCTTCCAGGTGTGGTGGCGGCGCGTGCGCGGCAAAGATCCGGACGGGTATCGGCTCAACGCAGCTTGAGCGGCCTCACGCGGCGCATCGGGAACAGGATGCGCCACGCGATGACTGGATCGTTTACACCGTGACAGGTTGCTGAACGGATGGTGCCGCGTAGCCTCTTTCGGCGAGTTGCCGTCCCATCTGCTCATACATCGAAGGGTCGGTGGGCTGCCAGGTATCGAGGCCGTCGACGTAGCGGTTGTACATGCAAAATGCCGCGGCGATCAGAACCGTGTCGTGAATTTCGAGGTCGGTCGCGCCCTGTCTGCGCGCAGCCTCCACATCAGCGGCGGTAACGAGTTTCCCATCCTGCTGAACCTTACCCGCGATAGCGAGCAGCGTCTTGAGCTTGGGACTGATGTCGGCACTGGCAAAGTCCGTTTTAACTTGCTTGACCTTCGCTTCTCCGCCTAGATGGCTGGCGGCAGCGGCGCCGTGGCTCAACTCGCAAAATGTGGTTTTGTTGCGTGAAGACAGGTAGGTCGCGATGAGTTCGCGCTCGCCGCCGGTGAGCGAGTTGGGTTCGTGAAGCAAGATGTGCGCCAATGCGCGCATGGGCTTGGCGGTCTCGGGGCGGAAGGCAAATCCGGCGGTGATGCCGGGGAGTTCTTCGGGCAGTTTGATGTGCGGCATGGGACTCCTAGGGGACATTGAACAGTGGGTAGTTTTGAGTTCAGAGTTCGTAGTTCTCAGTTCTCTCAATTACAGCAGGCGTCCCTCGCTTACTTAGAACTATGAACTCCGGCCTGTTACCTAGCGTGGCTTTCCAGATATTCCTCACTGACGGTGACGTAACCATCGCGAGCTACGCGGCGGCCGCGCTCGCGATAGAGCGCTTCGTCATCCGGCTGCACCGTGCCGAGACCGTCGACGTAGCGGTTGTACATGCAGAAAGCCGCCGCAATCAGGACCGTGTCATGAATCTCGATGTCGGTCGCCCCCTGTTTGCGTGCTGCTTCGACATCGGCTGCTGTGACGAGTTTGCCGTCCTGCTGGACTTTTCCGGCGATGGTTAGCAACGCCTTTAACTTAAGGCTGATATCCGCTTGGGTGAAGTCGGTCTTGACTTGCTTGACGAGGGCCTCGTTGCCACCAAGGTGCGCAGCGGCAATGGCTCCGTGGATGCTGTGGCAATAGTGTGTGCAATTGCGGCTGGAAACGTAAGTCGCGATCAGCTCGCGCTCGCCGCGGGTAAGCGTGCTGGGCCCCTGCAAAAGCACTTCGACCAATGCGTTGAGGGGGCGCGCGGTCTCCGGCCGAAACGCCATGGCGCCGCGGATGCCGGGTAGATCTGCGGGTAGCGGAATGTGGGGCATGGGGACTCCTTAGTTCACAGTTCTTAGTTGATAGTTCTGGAAGTCGCTCATGGTGCTGATGTCTCCGTGGCGACTGTCGGAGCAACGCTGGTTCCGCGCGTGAGAAGCGAGCGGGCGGGAAGGCCAATCAGCACAATGACCGCGCCCAACAGGGACGGCAAGAGATTGTGAAGGAGCAGCATGGCAGAGAGAATACCGCAGCCTGTGATGAAGACGATGGGCGCGAGCGGAAACCACCAACGCCGCACGGGTGTGATCGCACGGAAGAGTGTGGCTACGGTGAGAGCGAGAAAAACGACCGCGGAAAAGATAATGAAAGCCAGGATGCGATCGAATGCGCCGAGAGCGAGCACGGCGAGAGCAACTCCGGTTTGGAGCAGTACTGCATTGGCCGGGACTTCGGTGCGCGGGTCGAGGCGCGCGAATGCCGCGAGGGGCCCCTGTTCGGCGTTGCCCTTTTCGCCCCGGGCCATGGCGTAAGTCACCCGCGGAACGGCCATGCTGAGCACCATGAGGCCACCCAGCACACACAGCAGGACACAAGCAGAAAGAATGCGGCTGCCCGCTCCGCCGAAGAGCGCCTGGCCGAATTGCGCGACAAAAGCGGTGTTCGAGTGGATCTGTTCGGGCGGGACAGTAGCCACGAAGGCAAGGCTCACGAGCAGATAGATCGCGGTGACGACAAAGACTCCGCTGGCGAAGGCGATAGGGAGCGTCCGTGTAGGGTTGCGCACCTGACCCGCGATCTTGCCCGCCTCCCACCATCCCCCGAAGCAGAAGAAAGCGCTGATGGCGGCGCCCGCGACGGCGTCAATGAGCGGGTCGGACCCTACTCGGCGCAGCGTGAACGGAGCCAGATTGGCCAGCGTCGCGTGGCCGGGGAGAAGCGCCCAGCCGGCGAGCGCAACCAGCACGGGAACCTTGATCCAGTTGAGCGTCGCCATGACATTGCCGGAAAGACGGGTTCCCGTATAGGTGAGAGCTCCCAGGGCAAGAATCAAGGCTGCAGGCAGAAGCGGGAGAATACGGGAGGGAACGGGAAGGAGCGTTTGGATATACGGCGCGGCGCCAACGCAGAGAGACGCAGCAACTCCGGGGTACATGACGAGCACCGCCATCCATCCATAAAGAAAGGCCACACGGCGGCCGAAGCCCCGGCGGAGATAGAGGTATTCGCCCCCGTCGAATGGATTGCGCACGGCCAACTCCGTAAAGCAGAGCGCGCCTGCGAGCGTAAGAACGGCCATACCGATCCAAACTGCCGCAAGCAGGGCAGGAGAGCCCAGCGATCGCGCCATCGCAGCAGGCGTGAGAAAGATGCCGAGAGAGATAGCCTCGCCGGTGACGACAGCAGTCGCCGCCCACACTCCCATTTGCCGTCCGGATTGCGGATCGGTCTGCATCGTTGGGCCATGGTACTGAGGCCTCAGAAAACGCACATCCTACTTTGGGTGGAGGGCATTGCATGCGGCCGACCATGCATTGACAGCAGAAGGCTTTGGATGGGTCTGTGCAAGCCGGTTCTATTGCGGCGCGGGCTGCTGACTGCTTGAGGACGAACCAAACGCGGCATCAGGCTTGGATGGCGATGTGATGTCGGTGACGTGGACGCTGGCTTGCGTTTCCGGAATTGTGCCGTCATTGAGTTGCACCTGGGTCGGCGGGCCCATCACAACGAGCCGTTCGACCACACGACCACGCGCTGGAACGAGCACACGTTCCGTCACATAGTTTTTCGCGGTACGCACCGTAACGGGCACGTAGGCGGCTGCGTAGCCGGTGTTGGTGACGTTGACTGCGACAAGGTAAGTTCCCGCCTGTGCGGCGTTGGGGAAAACACTGTCGATGGTGAGATCGGGAAGCCCTTTATCGGCATCAACCCAATCGGAAAAGAACCAGGAAAGATCGCGCGTGGCGCCCGCTTGTTTCAGAAGGCCTGCCAAAGAGAGCGCGGCGTTACCACGCGGTCCGTTGCTGAACGTTTGCCGCGCTTCAGGCGTTCCCTCCACATAGGCGTGAAGCGCAGCGCTGAGGGCATCGTCGCTGGTCAGGTCGCGGAGCATCCAGAAAACATAAGCAGCCTTGGTGCGGTAATAGATGGGTGCGATGGCAAGGGCGAGCGGTTCACCGGCACTTGCACCGGGGCTCGATGGTTCCGCCAACGCCAGCGCCGGTCGATTGGCCTCGAGCATCTCAAGCGCCTGGTCGCGGCCGCGACGCTTCTCTACCCAAAGGGACTCCATGAATGTGGCCAGGCCTTCATTGAGCCAGCCGGGCGCCGGTTCGGTTGCGGATTGAATGTAAGCGTGCGTGAGGGAGTGGACCAGTACACCTTTGAGGGGATCGGCAGGCTCGTCATGTAGCGTTGTGGCGAGAAGCGAGCCGGTTTCATAGGGCGCGTCGTTGGGATCGGGCAGGTCGAGCAGCGTGAGCTGGGTGCGGGGATGATGACCGAGCCAGCCTTGCACAAAAGGCGTCACGGCGGAGGCCGCATCGATCCAAAACTGCACCGAGACTTCATCGTCGGGAATCGTCCACGCGGTGAGGTTATCGGAGGGATGAGCCTTGCGCACCGCGACGAAGAGGCTTGGAGCCAGAAAACCAAGAGAAGGAGAATCGGCTGAAGCCGTGGCGATGCCGGAGAGATCGGGATCGAGGCCTTGCGCGTCCGTCACGTTGAGCGGAACAGGCACACCGTTGACTAGAGCTACCGTGGGCGGATTGCCATGGGGAAACTCGACCGCGAGGTGCAGGCGGAAGTGAGCGCCGGAGAGGCGGAGTTTGTGACGGCCGATCTCGTCAAAGAGACGGGATCCATCGCCGAGGATGACGGGAACACTGGAAACGGGATACCAGACGACATCCCCAAATCCCCGCAAGCCTGTGAACGACGGAGAGATTTCGTCCCAGTCGGAATGAAGGGCAAGGTCCTCGGGAGTGCCGATGGTGACGAGGCGCTGAGCATTCGGCACGATGGAGCCAGAGTAGACCGCATCAATCGCAAGGGTAGCGCCCGGGGCCAGGGGTTGTGCCAGAGGGACGGCGGCTTCGTGGAGCTGGCCCGTGCGGTCGGCATCGGAATTCAGCGTGGCAACAGAGAAGGCGACGTTATGGCCGGCAACGCGTATCTGTTCCCAGTTGAGCGAGGAGGAAATCTGGAGCGGGATACGCGCGAGTGGGGCTTTGCCATCGTTGCGTATGGTGACCACGGCCCGGACGGCGATCTGGTGCGCTGCAGTGTGCAGATGCACGTCGAGGTCGAGGGATGTGAATGTAACGGCTTCGCGATCTGAGTCTTCGGCGGTAGGCTCCTTAGCCATTTCGATGGCCGGTTGTTGGGCGGCTGGGCCGACCTGTGTGGTGGTCTGGCCGTTTTCATCGGTGGAACGCGAGAAGATTACCTTGCCGGAGGGGGCTCGAGACTGGGCGGCGGATTGCGGGGCGTTGCCTTGCGGGAGGGGTACAGTACTTGTTTGCGCCGTGCAGGGAAACGGCACCAGGGCGATGGCAACAATGACCGATGCCGTCGCGCAGGCACGGAAACATCTCATGAACCTAAACCTTTCTGCTTCTTCTTAGACGCGCCACCTGCGATGGAGGCACCTGCGGTGGGGCCATTTGTACCATCGGCGCGAACAGCTTTGGCCCGGCGTTGGCGCGCAGCTTCATAGAGTACGACAGCGCCGGCGGCCGATACATTCAGGGAATTGACGCCGCCCGCCATCGGAATGCGCAGAAGGTGGTCGCAGGTGCGGCGGACCAAATCGTGCAGACCGGCGCCCTCGCGGCCAAGAACGAGAACGCAGTTGCCGGTGAAGTCGAATTGGTCGTAGTCGGTTGCGCCGCGCTCGTCGAGTCCAATAATCCAGAGGTTCCGCCCTTTGAGCTCTTCCAGAGCGCGGACCAGGTTCACAACGCGCGCAATGCGAAGATGTTCGGTTGCTCCTGCACTTGCCTTTACCGCCGCGGGGCTCAGCGGCGCAGAACGGCGCTCGGTGAGGACGACACCATCAACCCCGGCGCCATCGGCGACGCGCAGCAGGGCGCCGAGGTTTTGCGGATCTTCGACGCCATCGAGAGCCAATAGAAGGCAGGAAGGGCCGGACTGGCCTGCAGCAGGTTCAAACAAATCTTCAAGTGCAAGAAATTCCTGCGGTCGTACAACAGCAACCACGCCCTGGTGCGCGGGGGCTCCGGCCAGTTGGGTGAGATGTTCGCGCGGCTCCTGGCGGACGCGAATGCCGGCCTGGCGACAGTCAGCAACGAGGCGGGCTAGCCGGTCGTCGTGGCGCTCGCGGGCGACCAGGACATGATCAAAGCGGCGGCGGCCGGCCTTGAGTGCCTCCTCAACTGGATGAAGGCCATAGAGAACTTCCATGCACTTAGTTTAGATTGTCGTTTACCGTATCGCGGGTCGGATTGCATGAGCCCCAAGAGCCCGAAAACCGCAAAGACATTCCCCGTGGTGCTGGAGCGGGTCGACTCCACACCTCCCTGGGTGATTGCGCGGTTGCCCTTCGATCCCAAGAAGGCGTGGCCGGAGTGGACCACCCGACGCGTGCGCGGCACATTGAATGGCTTCGAGTTTCAAACATCGCTGCTCAGTACCAAAGGGCGGGGATACTGGTTCGTCGTCTACAAGAAGATGCTGACAGGTGCGTGTGCAAAGGCAGGAGACAAGGTCGAAATCCAGCTCGAGCCCGATCTCGAAGGGCACCTCTATGCCGAACCCAAGGAACTGACCGCGATTCTGCGACAGGACAGGGACCTGCGCAAAGGTTTCGATGGCATGACTCCCTCGACACGCAGGTGGTTTGCGATGTTTGTCGATCAGGCCAAACGCGTCGAGACGCGCCGGCAGCGCTCCGAACGGGTTGCGGAGATGGTGATGCAGGTAATGGAGGGCGAGGAGATTCCGCCACCGATTCTGCGCGCGGCTTTTCAGCGCCAGCCGTTGGCCGAGCAGGGTTGGAACGCAAGCACACGGGCGCAACGGCGCAACCATCTGCTGGGAATTTTCCTGGCACAAGGCGTGGAGGCACGCGAACGCCGGACCGCGTATGTCCTTGAGAAGTGCATCGAGGTCGCACGGCGAAAAAGCGGGTCGCGCGAGGGCTTAGGCGATTCGATCTCGTATTGAAGCCAGATTGCGGCCACCAGGCTGAACGATCCGAATCCGAAATCCGCTTACGATATGGTCCGGAAGGCGAACGAGGAACCGCAATGCACACGAAATAGTGCAACTGGATGCGTTCCGTCAATTCACTGCGGCTCGGTCCGAGGTTCTGTCGTCTAATTGAATACGATGAGTGCGACTGCCGCGATTCGCTCGATCTTCGCTCCAGCTTCCACTTCTGCCGGCGATGAGCAGGCCAAGCGGGAGAACCTCGCTATAGCCGAGGGTCTCAAGCGGCAGGAGGTCGGCCTGCTGGATGAACTGATTGTTCGTTATCAGCATCGGCTGCTGCGGTATCTTCTTTTCCTGACCGGAAATCGCGAGATGGCCGAAGACCTGTTTCAAGAAGTGTGGATGCGCGTCCTGACGCGTGGCGGGCAATTCAACGGCAAAGCGCGATTCGAAACGTGGCTCTTCACCATCGCGCGAAATCTCGTCATCGACCACCGCCGGAAGCGGACCATGTCGAGCTTGGACGAGCTTTTCGAGACCGGCAGCGACGATGACCGGCCCATGAGTATCGAAGTTGCCGACAGCCAGCCAACGCCGTTTGACTCCTTCTCAAGCATTGAGGACCGCGAACATATCGCGACAGCCCTGCTGCAACTGGATACGCTTTATCGCGAGGTGCTGATGCTGCGGTTCCACGAGGAGCTGACGCTGGAAGAAATCGCCAAGGTGACGCGCGCGCCGCTCTCGACTGTGAAGTCGCGACTCTACCGGGGACTGGCCGCGATTAAGCCCAGGCTGGAGCGGGCCCAAGTGCATCGTCTGGAGATGGCGGAATGACCTTTGGTGCTGTAACGGGCAGGGCTCCCGGCGAGAGCTATGACGCGCCATTGCATCGCGGCGGAAACGAAGCACTCTCTCCAAATGACGCGGACCGCGAGCGGGCAGTTGCGCATCAAACGCGTCGCGTGGTGATGGCTTCACTGGGCGTGATGCAGGAGCAGAAGGCCAGCCGCAAACGAAATCGCGCGGTGGCGCTCGCAGCGACCTTGCTGGTGTTTTTCGTCGTAGGCCCGCCGATCTGGTGGATCGCGGACACCCTGATTGAAGAGGAACGGGTGACCAGCATCGTAAGCCAAATTGCTGTCTGGAGCTTCTTTATGAGCACCGCATTGCTTGCCTCGGCTCTTCTGGCCGGCTGGATGCGCCGCAAGTCCTGATCCCCGTGCCCCCAAAGGTACTCGCAACTTCCCGTTTCATCTTCCCGTCCATTGAAATAGCGGTTAAGCTTTGCTTAAATCCCAAACGAGCCCTCCGAGGGAGGGAGTGATATATGCCTGAGCCTCAGTCGATTCACGCCAACGAAGACACGCGCCTAATCCCTGTCTGGTCGATCATGACTGCCGCCGCGGTCTTCGTATTGGTTGAGTACTATTTCTGGATTGTTTTTCCGTCACAGCAGCATCACGTTCCGCCGCTGGGCTTGCGCATCTACATGAATCTTTCGTGGGGATTGCTGGCGGCCTTGTACTTCCTGATGATCGGCTTTGTGAGCAAGGACGCGCCGCGGCGCTCCATGAGCTCGCGGTTCTGGATGCTGATCTGCTTTGTGATGCCCGGCGGCATCGGCGCCGTGCTGTATTTCCTGCTGCGCACCCCGTTGGTTTCAACCTGCGCAGCCTGCGGAACACATGTGCAGAGCGACTTCCACTTTTGCCCGCAATGCAACTATCAGCTCACAGCGAGCTGCGGCAATTGCTTCCGTACGGTGCGCACGACCGACCTCTACTGCACGCGGTGCGGACATGAACTGGCCCACGATCACATGCCGGCACGGCTGCGAGTTCTGGGCGACTAAGACACAAGCGACATCATTTTTCGCTTTGCGCAATACCTGGGCCATTCGGCGTTCCGGTGGATGAGGCTCGCACCCATCATTGACCCGGCCAAGTTCCCCTTCCTACAATCAAGCTTCTGGCCATCAATGACAATCTCCGCACTCATCATCGATGACGAACAGCTGGCTCGCGATGAGTTGAAGTATCTGTTGGACGAGGCGGGCGGGGTGGACGTGGTGGCGCAAGGAGCCAATGGCATCGAGGCTGTCGACCTGATTGAGGAGCACCATCCGGACGTCGTTTTCCTCGATGTGCAGATGCCGGGGCTGGATGGTTTTGCGGTCATTAAAAGGCTGATGGAACGGCACGCAAAGAATGCCGCGGAGCCGTTGCCGCAAGTGGTGTTTGCCACAGCCTACGACCAGTATGCGGTGCGCGCGTTCGATGTGAACGCGGTCGATTACCTGTTGAAGCCTTTCGATCGCGTGCGAGTGCAACAGGCACTGGATCGCGTGCGTGGCCGAATGGCGGGAAGTTCCCCGGGCGCCTCGCCTCAAACACAGATTGGCGAGCTGTTGCGGTTGCTCAATCGCGAGCAGGGCGGAACACGGGCGCAGCAATCGGCAAGGCTCATCGTGCAGGCCCAAAGCCGGCTTTTACTCGTAGACCAGGCGGAAATCTGTTACGCGGCGATCGACGAGGGTGTGATCCGCGTCGTCACGCAGAGCTTCGAAGGCCAGTCGAAATGCCGGACGCTGGAAGAACTGCTCGATCAGCTCGAACCGGCCATGTTCTGGCGCGCACATCGCGGCTTCGTGGTCAATATCAATCACATTCGCGAAGTGGTGCCGTGGTTCAAGTCGACCTACCAGTTACGCATGAACGACAAAAAGCAGACAGAGATTCCGGTGAGCCGCGGGCAGACGAAACGGCTGCGCGAGCTGTTCAATCTGTAAAAGATGTCCGTCGCGACACTCGCGGCCGGTGAGGATGACAAACATCCCATCAAATGCCTTGCTCGTCCCGAAGGGCGATTCGGCGATTCAACACCCCGGGCGAACACTCGTAGAGCAGTCAGTCGTAGCGCTCAAAGATGATCTGCTTGCGGTGCCAGCCGAAGGATTTCAGCCGATCGCGGACGGAGTTGATCATGTTGCTCAGGCCGCAGACATAGGCGTTGATATCGAAGCGGAGCTCGGCCGGAGGAATTCCCGGATCGACCAGGGGAAGCGGGAGTGTTTGATCAAGCCGTGCTGCGCGTTGCTCGATGATATGCGCGACATGGTCCTGCACATAGCCGCGAAGACCGGTCCAGTTTTCGGGCGCGCGGCTCAGAGTCGGCAGATAGTGGAAGTTGTCGTGGCGCGCGGCGAAGGCCTCGAACTCATCTCGATAGTAGATTTCACTCTCGTGGCGCGTTCCGTAGACGAGCCATATCTGCTTGCCATTGCTGCGATCGGAACCGCCCTCGGGAAAGAGCCATTGCAGAAAGCCGCGCATGGGGGCAACGCCGGTACCGGTGGCAATCAGGATGGAATCCGTGATGGGCTCGCGCAGGGTGAAGAAGCCATTCGGCCCGTAGACCTGAAGCGCGCCGCCTACGGGTAGATCTGGGAGGTCGGCCAGAAGATTCGAAAAGAATCCGCCTTCGACGCGGTTCAGGCAGAGATCGAATCGATTGCCGTCGGGAGCGGACGCGATCGAATAGGCGCGCGTTTGTTCCTTGCCGGCGGGATCTTCGGCGACCGCGGAGATAAATTGGCCGGGAAGAAAAGAGAAGGATTCCATCTCGTCGAGGATGAATTCGAGGCGGTAAGTCTGCGCCTCTTCGGAGATACACTGCTTCCTGGTGAGACGTGCGGAATAGAATTCGCGTTCCAAACTGGGTTCTCGCTCGGGAGATGAGGTCGGAGAAGTCGACATGAGCGAGTATCGCCAGCCGGGCACACATATGGCAACCACCTGCGGTGGGGCCAATCGCCGCTGGCGCGGCAAGGATCTCCAAGTAGTGGACTCGGCCCTGGCCGCTAGTCTAGCGAACAGATCACGCGAAGGCGTGCCAGCAAAGTTGCACGCCGAGCGCGAAGAGCCAGAGCGACAAGGCGAGCCGCATGGGGCGCGAAGGAATCCGTGTAGCAAGCCCGGTCCCGACCAAAGCTCCAGCAACGCCGCCGATGATTAAATTCGTGAGCAGAACAGGGTTCACGCCTCCCTGGGTCAGGTGCATTCCGCCGCCGATGAGGGAAAGGCAGAGGCCAAAGGACAGATCTGTGCCGACGATGCGGGGCACGTCGAGGGCAGTGAGTCCAAGGAGTGCGACCGTGCCAAGAGCACCCGCCCCGGAAGACGAGAAACCGACTTCAGCGCCAACGGGAAACATGGTGAGCGCGAGCCACCAGGGATGACTGGCGCGCTTGCGGCCAGCATCAGCCGGGCGAAAATGCCGGTAAATATGCCAACCGGACGAGAGCAGGATAATGGCGCCAAGGGCGAAATAGAGCCAGAGGGTATGGCCTTGTACGCGCACTGCGCGCTTAAAAAAGACTGCCCCGAGAACGACTCCGGGCACCCCGGCGAGCAACATGATCCCGAGAGTGCGCCACACCACCTGGCGGCGCCAGATTTGAATTGGAACGACGACCAACTTAACGGCGGCGGAATAGACCAGCGCGGTCCCAACTGCCTCGGGAACCGGGACATGGAGAAAGAGGATGAGCATCGGCGCTGTGATGGTGCCCGCGCCAACGCCGGTCATCGCAATCAGTGCGGCAATTAGAAAGCCGAGAAGCAGTTCCATCGCGATCTCCGGCTACCTTGCTTTCTTAGACTCGTACTCATCTACTCCCACGCTCATTGGTTTACGAGTTCGGCTGAATGTGAATGCCGCATTCGAGCTTGCGTCCGGACCAGCGCCCGGAGCGGGGATCGTTGGGGTCGAAAGGCAGGCTGGTACAAGGGGCACAGCCAATGCTGGTGTAGCCCTTTTCATAGAGGGGCAAAAGCGGAATGCTATGCGCTTCGGCATATTGCCACACGTCGCGCGTAGACCATTCGGCAAGCGGGCTTAGTTTCGCAAGAACGTGGCCGGTGGGCAGCGCAAACGATTCTTCCACTTGGAGATTGGCACGCGACTTCGACTGCTCGCGGCGCAGGCCAGTGACCCACGTGTCGTAGGGCGCGAGCGAACGAAAGAGCGGCTCGACTTTACGTAATCCGCAGCAGCGATCCGGCGCAGACTGATAGAGAATGCCAAATTCGGATTCCTGCTCGGCCACCGTGTGCTGTGGCAGCACGTTGACGAGGTTCAGGTCCCACTCCGCAGCCATGCGATCGCGATACACAAGGGTCTCGGGAAAGTGATAACCGGTCTCGAGAAACAGTACCGGTATTCCGGGAAGGATCGCGCGCACCATGTGAAGGACGACGACATCTTCAGCCTGAAAGCTGCTGGTGATGCAAGGCTGCTGCGCGCGGATGAGACGCTGGCGCAGAAACTCCTGGGCAAGGCTTGAGCGCTGTTCCAATTCAGATGCCGAGACCGTAGACATTGCTGTCCTCTCCTATCGGAAGTGCTGCGAGGCGTTGAAGCTCACTGAGAATCTTTTCGGGGTTATCGAAGGAGAGCTCGTTTGGAGCGGTGTTGGAGCCATTCACCGCGGTGAGCGCAATCGGCCCAGCTTCGTCGCTTTCGACGATGACGACAGCGCCGAGTCGCGCGATGGTGAGCAGCGATGGTGCCACGGCAGCGCGCGTGCGAAGGACGAGGGCGCCTTCTTGAAGCAAAGACGCCTCGAGCTGCGAAGCCAGGCGAGAGCGATTGCCAAGAACCAGCAGGCCACGTATGGAGCGATTGGCGGCCGAATCCGATTCATTCGCGTCTGCGATGCTGCGGATCATCCCCGCACCCGCGGTCGCATTGTCGGCTGGATCGATGAGAATAAAGCTGCCCGTGGTCCGATTCTCGCGGTAGACGTCGGCGAGGAGCGTGCGACTGGTTTCGAGGACGATCTTGCCGATGTCGTTGAGCGCGAGCTGATCGGTGGCGCGTTCGTCAAGTTGTTCGACATCGATACGCGAACGGATTTCGAGGACCTGCGCGCGCACTGATTGCGTGGTGTGTTTGAGAAGATACGTAGCCCCCGGGCGGAGGGGCTTCGCGTTCATCCACACCACAGTTGCTTCGAAATGCCTGGTCCTGTGCGGCGCATCGGCGGCGGACGCGATCATCTCTCCGCGGCTCAAGTCGGTTTCATCTTCGAGCGTGAGCACGACCGACTGCGGCGCGTGGGCCGAGGCGAGCTCGCCGTCCCAGGTGCTGATGGAGCGCACGCGGGTACGACGGCCGGAAGGCAGCGCCACAATTTCATCGCCGGGACGCACCGTGCCAGCTGCGATTTGGCCTGCGAAGCCGCGAAAATCCTGATGCGGGCGCAACACGCGCTGCACGGGAAATCGTAGCCCGGTATTCAATCGCTCGATGGCGAGCGGAACGGTTTCAAGCAGCTCGAGCAAGCTTGGGCCGTCGTACCATGGGATCCGCTGGCTGCGATGAACGATGTTGTCACCTTCGAGAGCGCTGACCGGAACGGCGATTAGCTCGGGAATCTCGAGCCGCGTCGCGAGTGCCTGCAGATCGCGATGATACCGGTCGTAGACTTCCTGAGAAAAATCGACCAGGTCCATCTTGTTGATGGCTGCGATGACTGTGGGAATGCCGAGCAGCGCGGCGATGCAGGCGTGTCGGCGGGTCTGGTCGAGAATGCCTTTCCGCGCGTCCACGAGAACAATAGCGACGTCGGCCGTGGATGCCCCGGTCGCCATGTTGCGCGTGTACTGCTCGTGGCCTGGGGTATCGGCAATGATGAATTTTCTCTTCGGCGTTGAAAAATAGCGGTAGGCAACATCGATCGTGATGCCCTGCTCGCGCTCGGCGCGAAGACCGTCGGTGAGCTGCGCGAAGTCGATGGCGGCGTTGTGGGTGACGGAGCGGATGTGATCGTCGTAGACATTGCGCGAATCGTAAAGGAGGCGCCCGATCAGCGTGGACTTGCCGTCGTCGACACTACCCGCCGTTGAAAAGCGCAGCAGGTCTTTGGCTCGCTCCGCCTCGAGCTGTTGCTCAATGCGCGCGTCAATATCGTCCGCAAGTGGATCTCCGACTAGCGGATCATCGGCTTGGGCGGCTATAGAAATCTCCAGTTCGTCCTGATCTGAAGCAATCATCAGAAGTAGCCCTCGCGCTTCTTGATCTCCATCGAGCCGTCCTGATCGTGATCGATGATGCGGTTGGCGCGCTCGGAGTTCCGCACCGCCATTAGTTCCGCGATTATTTTGGGGACGGTGTCGGCATCGCTGCGGATTGCGCCCGTGCAGGGGCTACACCCAAGGGAACGCAGGCGGCACTTGACCCATTGCTCTTCACCCGGCAGTCCCTGCACGAAGGACTGTTCGACGGGAATGAGTGAGTCGGCGCGGACGAGCATCTTGCGCTCCTTCGCGAGATAGAGCGGAACGATGGGAATGTTTTCGAGATGGATGTAGTGCCAGATGTCGAGCTCGGTCCAGTTGGAAAGGGGAAAAACGCGGATACTTTCGCCCGGTCCGATGCGGCCATTGAAGAGGCTCCAAAGTTCGGGACGCTGATTTTTCGGATCCCATTGGCCGGCGCTATCGCGGAAGGAAAAAATGCGCTCTTTGGCACGCGATTTTTCTTCATCGCGGCGTGCGCCACCGAAGGCCGCATCAAACCCATGCGCGCGCAATCCGTCGAGCAGTGCCTGCGTCTTCAGTAGCCCGCAACAGCGTTGCGTTCCGAGGCGGACCGGATTCGCTCCGTCCGCTAGCGCTTCTTCATTGCGCCAGACGAGCAGTTTGAGGCCAAGTTCGGCGGTATGCCGGTCGCGGAATTCAAGCATCTCGCGGAATTTGTACCCCGTATCGATGTGCAGCAATGGAAACGGAATGGGCGCGGGATGAAAAGCCTTTTGCGCAAGCCGCAGCATGACCGACGAATCTTTGCCGATGGAGTAAAGCATCACGGGGCGCTCGAATTCAGCAGCAACCTCGCGGATAATGTGGATGCTCTCGGCCTCGAGAAGCTGGATGTGGTTGAGCCGCTCGCGAGGAGTCGCGGGGCGGTCGGGGACGTCACCGATCGCCGTAACTGTGTCGCGCGGGCTTGCGGGATCCGCCACGGGCATGTGCTCAGTTATGGCAGAGTCGGTTGCGATCGATGTCATTGAGACCTCACGGTTGAATCTGCGTCTGAAAATACAAAACCCGCGGCGGCAGGGAATCTGCAGCGCGGGCTTAAGGGAACCTGTTGCTTTAAGGCTGGTTTACCCCACGGTCCGGCGCCATGCGCAACAACATGCGCAACAAATGGCCGGAGTGGGGCTGGAACTCATCTTGCTTACTATAGCGTGATCTGGATCACGGGTCAAACCGTCGACCAGTTCAGGCCAGCTTGTTGGCGGCGGCGGCCAGATCGAAGTCCTTTGCTGTGAGGCCGCCTGCATCGTGGGTGATCAACGCGAGCCGGACGCGGTTGTAGCGAATATCGATGTCAGGATGGTGTCCGGCTTTTTCCGCCGCGTCGCCGACCTTGTTTACGAAGGCCAGGGAGCCAACAAAATCCTTGAAGCTGAAGGTGCGCGTGAGTTCGCCCGACTCGATTTTCCATTCGGGAAGAGACTTGAGGCGCGAAGAGATCTCTGCATCGTTAAGGGGCATGATTCGAACTCCTGAGCGGATGGAATTGCACCGCTTATTGGGATGCGTGAGAAGGTGAGGGCGCCAGCTTCTCGCGAATCAGAATAGCAATGGTTGGGGACTACTTGCTCGCACCTGCGGTAGAAGACGCCATGGCAGGTTGTTGCGGAGGAGCGATCCGGGCCAACATCGGACCAATCTCCGGGTTCGCCATGAAGTTCTTCCAGATCAAACCACTGCGGTAGTTCTCGATCATCACGACCATGGGCGCCTGGTCAAGGCCCAGATAGTCCGGCGAGAACCAGTTCTCCGTCAGGTTGAAGGCATCCGTAGGACCGTAAATTCCCCACAAACGAGCGCCGAGGGTTCGGTAAAAGTACTTGAGCGCGGTCATGGATTCTTCCGGCGTGTACGGAAACGATCCTAGGGCGGCTGTCGGAGCGATCGTTCCGTTATCGCTCGCGGGGTTGGGCGCGTGCGCCAGGTAGCCATAGGGATCGAGGCTGGCGGTCAGTCCCCAAACGCCGGGGCCGTAGCCCTTGAAGTGGCTGGGGTTTTGCTGGCAGTAGAGGTAATTGATCAGGGCGATGTTTCGATTGTTGTCGAAATAATCAGTGTATTTGTCGCGAATCTCGCGCGGGTCGGCACCCATGAAGGAGTACTGCGTGAAAAACAGCGGGCCGCCATTCCCGACGCCCACATTGAGCTTGATGCCCTGGTAGGAGTTGCCATTGGAATAACGATTCCCATCGGTGGTCCCGGACCATCGGACTCGATACTGTTCGGCTGCTGCGGTCTGGCTTGCCCAGCCGGCATAGTAAGCGTCCGCCGGAATGCCATGGGTAGGCGAGGCCATCGCGAGAAGATAAGCGATCATGGTCTCGTTGAACCCTGTGAGCATGTGATCCGTGCGCCACGACCACTCGGGCGACCAATGCCAGATCAACGCATTGGCTCCGGATTGGCGCTCATACCAGTCCCATTCGACCGTTTGCCAAAGGCGGGTAATGCGTGCGGCGAGGGCCTGGCCGGCGCTGCCGCGATGCTCCACATACTGCCGCGCCGTGAGGAGCCCTTCCATCAGGAAGGCCGTCTCCACCAGATCGCCGCCGTCATCGAACATACCGAAGACGGGCATGGTGTGGCCGGTAGATCCATCCATGAAATGCGGCCACGCGCCGTGGTAGCGCTGGGCCTTTTCTAAAAAGCTAACAATGCGCGTGAGACGTTCGAGGCCCTGCGGCTGCGTAATGAAGTCGCGCTCCATGCCGACCACAATGGACATGACGCCGAAGCCGCTGGCGCCGGTGGCCACGATGCGCGGGTCGCCTGGGACGCTCTCCAGAGCCATCCCCGATTGGGGGTGCGAGCCGCGTTCCCAGTAATAGCGGAAGCATTCCTCCTGCAGCATCGACAGCAGCTCATCGTCAGACATCGGATAGGTTTCTGCACGAACTGGCCTGGACAGCGCGGACGGGCGGTACTGTTTGTCGACGACGCCAATCTTGTAGGTCACCTTCAGGCCCGGGCTTCCCACAAAGTCGGCATAGCGATGCAGGCCCGGCTGCTGAATACCAACGGCTTCGAACGGACCCCCGCCGATTGACCGGTAAATGACCGTGTAGGCAAGCTCCGGGGAGTCTTTGGATTCCCACTTGAGGTCAACATGGCGCTCGAAAGCTTCAGCGTGAAGATCGAAAGGCACGAGAAGTGTACCGGCCTCGACCGTCGAAGGCGGGGGCTCGTCGTCGATGCGCATTTCATCGACGATGAGGGTGTGCGGCGTGTTGTCGGCTGCCCCCTGGGCGAAGAAGATCGAATGCAGCTCGCGTGGGTCGAAGGGGTGTATAGATTCGGTCGCGAAACGGGCCAGCGGAATCTGAATCCGCTTCCACTGTCCAGGCGGCAGGTTGCCGGCAACCTCGCCCAACGGCAAACGAGCCGTAAAGTTATGTTCGTCATCTGTCAGCTGCACTTGCGGCAGATCGGCTCCCGCGATGCGCTCGGCGGAGTAGCACCAGAACGATAGCGTGTCGCCGCGAAAATCGGCCGCGCGGTTGTCATAACTGACAACGCGGATTTCGGCGTCCCAACTGCCACCCTCGACCGAGTGCCATTGGATACGCAGCGCATTGGGCGGCGTGAAGAAGGTGTGCGTCTCGACGGGCAAGCGGCCGTCGGAAGATTCCAGTGTGCTCGGCGCAACCGATCGCGCGCCCGTGTAGAAGTCGTTGTCAGGGGTTGGACTGCTCGTGAACACCAGGTGATTGAGGTAATCGTCCTGGGCAGCGGCACACGAAGACAAAACAAGCAGGGACAGTGACAGGGTTACAAGGCCACGAAGAGAATGAAGCACGGTACATCCTTAACTGCAAATCTAACGGGAATCGGCTTCTAACCGGTGCTTTTGTGCACTTATCGGCCTAAACGCCGGGTACTTTCGATTTCCCTGGTTCTGCGGGGAGTAAGGGAATTTTCTCATAATGTGGGTAAAACTTCATCTCCATCGAGGCAGATCGTAGCGCAATTGGAGACGGCTTTACTCCAAGACGAAATGCGGGCGGTCAGACGAACAAGTGAGACCGCCGCCTCGCAACAAAGGCGAGCAGATACAATTCCGATGATGCCGCTGCCGCTTCTGGGTCTTCTCACGATTCTTGCCGTGCTGGTTGCGATCCTGAGCAAGCGCGTCTCTCCCCTCGCGGCGCTGGTCTGTTTTCCGGTGGCGGCCTCACTTATCGCGGGATTCGGCCTGGAAACAGGACATTTCATTCTCACCGGCATTCAAGGAATATCCGGTGTGATTGGCATGTTCGTTTTCGCCATTTTGTTTTTTGGAATCATGACCGACGCACGCATGCTGGAACCGTTGATCGGTTCGCTGCTGCGCCGAATCGGCCGCAAACCATCGCGCATTGTTCCGGGGAGTGCCTTGCTTGCGTTGCTCGTGCATCTCGACGGTTCCGGAGCCGTTGTTTTTCTGCTGACGATCCCGGCGCTGCTCCCTCTCTATGAGAAGGTGGGTATCGATCGGCGCATCCTGGCGTGCGTTGTTTCGATGGCGGCTGGTGTGAATTTTCTGCCATGGACAGGTCCGACAATTCGCGCTTCGGCTGCTTTGCATATTCCCGTTGCAACCATCTTTTTCCCCATGGTCGGCGTTCAGGTGGTCGGACTGGCATTTGTGTTTTTCATTGCATGGAGGCTCGGCGTGCGCGAAGAACGTCGACTACAAGAATGCCCGCCAGCAAGCATGGACGCAGAAATCCTGCAGCCTTTGGCGCAGCAAGCCTCCTTGCCGCGGTTCTTTTTCCCGAATCTGGCGCTCACGGTTCTCGTGCTGGGTACTATGTTGACCGGAAAGGCAGATCCGGTGGTGATCTTCATGCTGGGGACGGTGCTTGCATTGATGCTGAATTTCCCCGATCTGAAGGCGCAGCAAGCGCGCATCACCGCCCACGCTCCGGCGGCCATTCTCATGGCCAGCATTCTCTTTGCGGCGGGCGCGTTCACGGGGATCATGAAAGGAACGGGCATGCTGGGCGCGATGGCGGCCGCGGCTGTACAGCACCTTCCGCAACACGGCGCACAATTCATCCCGGTGCTCTTGGGAATCGTGTCCATGCCGCTAAGTCTGATCTTTGATCCCGACTCATTTTATTTCGGCGTGCTGCCAGTGGTTGCGAGTGCCGCAGGTACGCTCGGGATCGCTCCTGTTACCGTGGCGCAAGCGGCCTTATTGGGGATGCACACAACGGGCTTTCCCGTGAGCCCGCTGACGCCGGCCACCTTTCTGGTGGTCGGACTGTCGGACATCACTCTCGCCCAGCATCAGCGCTTCACTATTCCTTATCTATTTGGCGCATCGCTCATCATGACGCTCGCCGCTGTCGTCTTTCGAGTGATCCCGCTATGAACTTCGCGGAGGGTTCGCATTGCGGACATTGAGGATTGGCACCGGAGCAGGCTACTCGGGCGACAGAATCGACCCGGCTGTGGAACTTGTGGCCGAGGGGTCGATCGCTTATCTGGTATTCGAGTGCCTGGCGGAACGAACGATCGCGCTGGCACAAAAAGCGAAGCGGCAGGATGCGAGCCAAGGGTACGATCCGCTGCTGGAGGAGCGGATGGAAGCCGTGTTGCCCCTCTGCTCGAAGAGGGGGATTCGAATCGTAAGTAACATGGGCGCGGCGAATCCAAGTGCCGCAGCTTCGAAGACCCGCGAAGTCGCCGAGCGGCTCGGCCTGCGCGGATTGCGCATCGCATCGATCAGCGGCGACGATGTGTTGGCCGTGATTCGCGATGGGCAATTCACCTTTGCGGAGAACGGCGGTGCGGTGGAGTCTCTCGGAGAGAAGCTGATTTCGGCCAATGCGTATCTTGGAGGGGCGCCAATCGTGGAGGCGCTTGCGGCGGGAGCTGACGTGATCCTGACCGGACGCGTGGCTGACCCGGCGCTGTTTCTCGCGCCGCTGATCCACGAGTTTGACTGGTCGATGGAGGACTGGGATCTGTTAGGGCAAGGCACGGTCGTGGGGCATTTGCTGGAATGCGCGGGTCAATTGACCGGCGGCTATTTTGCCGATCCGGGATTCAAAGACGTACCCAATCTTGCGCGGCTCGGATTTCCGATTGCGGAGGTTGGGGAAGATGGATCGGCCGTGTTTTCGAAAGTGGAAGGATCAGGAGGAGTGATCAATAAGGCCACGTGCTTGGAGCAACTGCTCTACGAGATACAGGACCCATCGGCCTATTTGACGCCGGACGTCGTCGCTGATTTTTCGCAGGTCGCGATTGAAGAAATCGGCAAAGACCAGGTCCGTGTTACAGGTGGACGAGGGAGAGGGCGGCCCGACACGTTGAAGGTCTCCGTGGGCTATCACGATGGGTATGTCGGCGAGGGGCAGATTTCGTATGCCGGTCCGGGTGCGCTTGCGCGCGCACAACTGGCCCGCGAGATCCTGGTCGAGCGGCTGAAGAAACATCCGTTGGGCACACTTCAATTCGATTTCATCGGAATAAGTTCCATTCATGGCGAGCGGCTGTCTACAATGCAATGCGAACCTTATGAGGTAAGGCTTCGCGCGGCGGGGCGGGCCGAATCAATGAAGGTGGCGTCGATGATACCGCGCGAAGTGGAGGCACTCTACACGAATGGGCCATCGGGCGGCGGCGGCGTGTCTGGAGCGACTCGAGAGACAATTGCGATTGGCTCTACATTGATACCCCGGGCAATGGTGCAACACAAAATTGAATACGAGGAATCGTGAAATGCTGTTGCGGGACATGGCGCACGCGCGAACGGGTGACAAGGGAAATCTTGTTACGATTTCTTTGATCGCCTATCGCGAGGCGGATTTCAAGCGCATTGAGGAAAGCGTGACTGGGGAGAAAGTGAGCGCGCTGTTTGCCGAATTCCTCGATCGGCCGGCGCTACGATACAGCCTGCCTCATCTATTGGCTTTGAATTTTGTTCTGTATCGTCCGGAATCGCAGAGCGTAACGCGATCGCTGGCTTTGGATGCTCATGGAAAATGTCTCGGTTCGGCTCTGCTGGGAATGGAGATTTAGTTCTCTCCCTCTTCAAATTGCGAAGAACAAAAACAATGATGAACAAGATTTATCCCAACGTGCGGGCTGCATTGGATGGTCTGATTGAAGACGGCATGACCCTGGTGGTCGGTGGATTCGGCTTGTGCGGCATTCCAGAAAACCTGATCCTGGCGCTGCGCGGTACCGGCAAGAAGAATCTTGTCGTCGTGAGTAACAACGCAGGCGTGGACGATTGGGGACTTGGGCTTCTGTTGCAGTCACGCCAGATTCGCAAAATGATCTCGAGTTATGTGGGCGAGAATGCCGAGTTCGAACGCCAATATCTCTCAGGCGAACTCGAAGTAGAGTTCTGTCCGCAAGGCACGCTGGCCGAACGCATGCGGGCCGGAGGCGCGGGAATCCCGGGGTTTTATACGCGAACGGGTGTAGGCACGCTGATTGCAGAGGCCAAGGATCACCGCGAATTCGATGGGCAGACCTACATTCTTGAGCGAGGCATCAAGGCAGATGTGGCGCTAGTAAAGGCGTGGAAAGCCGATGCCAGCGGCAACTTGGTCTATCGCAAAACGGCGCGCAATTTCAATCCGCTGGCTGCGACATGCGGCAAAATCGCCGTGGCCGAGGTCGAGGAGCTTGTCTCCACGGGCGCCATCGATCCCGACCAGGTGCACACACCCGGCATCTATATTGATCGCATTGTTCACTGCCCCGATCAGCAGAAACGCATCGAGCAGAGAATCACACGGAGTGCATCCTGATGCCGTGGTCACGCAGGGAAATGGCGCAGCGCGCGGCGATGGAGTTGCACGATGGCTACTACGTCAACCTGGGCATCGGCATGCCTACGATGGTGGCGGGATGCATTCCGCCGGGCATCAACGTGACGCTGCAATCAGAAAACGGCCTGCTAGGTATCGGCGATTTCCCTTTGGACGAAGAAGTGGATGCAGACCTGATCAATGCTGGCAAGCAGACGGTGACGGCAATTCCTGGGGCCAGCTTTTTCTCGAGCGCGGACTCATTCGCGATGATTCGGGGGGGGCATATTGATATCGCGATTCTCGGCGCAATGCAGGTTTCCGAGTTCGGCGACTTGGCGAATTGGATGATTCCTGGACAAATGGTGAAGGGAATGGGCGGCGCCATGGACCTGGTTGCGGGCGTAAAGCGTGTGATAGTTCTGATGGAGCACAATGCGAAATCGGGTCAGCCGAAGATATTGAAGTCGTGCACGCTGCCGCTGACGGGAACGCGTGTGGTGAACCGGATCATCACCGATCTTTGCGTGCTCGATGTGACCAAAGAGGGCCTGCAACTTGTCGAGTTGGCTCCAGGCGTTTCCGCGGACGAGGTGCGCGCGAAGACAGAGCCTTCGATTTCTATTTCCTGAATAATGCAGCCGCAGCATTTCAGCGCGCGTCCCCACTGGAGCGTCGAGTTTTGATCGAGGCAATCAGCCCAGCGTTCAAAACCGTGATTCCGGCAAGCAAATACAATCCGGCATGGGGCGAACCGAAGTGCTCATCGGCCCAGACCTTGAGATTCGGCGCAAAAAAGCCTCCCAGGTTGCCTGTCCCGATTAACGCGATGCCTCCAGCCGCAGCGCGATCGGCTAGATAGCCGGTCGGAAACGTCCAGAAAAGCGGCTGCACGGCGATGAAACCCGACACTGCGATGGAAAGTGCCATGACTGCGGCGCGCGGTCCAGCAGTGGGAAAGGCGAAGCTGGCACAGCCTGCGACGAGAAGCGTGAGTGCCGCAAATCCGCGATGCGTGTGCCAGCGGTCTGCCGTGCGCGGCAGAAAATAGACCGCGGCAAGCGCACAGATCCACGGAATGGCCGAGATCAGGCCGACTTCAATTCCAACGGTCCGGTGCATGAGAGCCGAAACTTCAGCAGGAAGATAGAAGATTGCGCCATAGGTGCTGATCTGAATCAGCGCGTAAATAAACACGAAACGCAGGACGCGGACATCGCGCAACATCGGCAATAAATGCGATGGGCCGATGGAGCGGCGATCGGCTTCCTCATGCGCAAGCCATCCGGTCAGGGCTTTCTTTTCTTCGGCAGGGAGCCAGCGAGCATCGGCCGGTTTGTTATCGAGGTACCAGAATGCCGAGATCCCCAGCGCCACGGCCAACAATCCTTCGATAAGAAACATCGATTGCCAGCTTTGTAGTCCGGCCCATGGGGGCATCTCAAGCAAGAGGCCGGAGAGCGGACCGCCGATGATGAGCGAAATTGGAACGCCGAGATAGAAGAGTCCAAGAATTTCGCCGCGCATGCGACTCGGAAACCAATAGGTGAGATACAAAACTGCGCCGGGAAAGAAGCCCGCTTCCAGGACGCCGAGAATGAGGCGCAATACGTAGAAAGACGCGCTGCCGCGGACAAACATGGTTGCCATGGAGGCCAGTCCCCATCCAACCATGAGAAATGTGAACCATCTCTTTGCGCCAACCTTGTGAAGGATCAGATTGCTGGGGAATCCGCAGAGCGAGTAGCTGATGAAGAACAGGCCCGCTGCAAGCGCGTAAGTTTTCTCTGAAATGCCGACGGAGGATTGAAGCGCCTGTTTTGCGAAACTGATGTTGGCGCGATCGAGAAACGAGACCACGTAGAGCAGCATCATGTAAGGGGCCAGGCGCCTGCGAACGCGGTGCAATGCAGATTCAAGAAGAGGGTCTCGAGGCATCGCTTGCGCTGGCGTCAATCGCGTTTCGGCGTCAATCACGCAAACCTTCCATCCGGCGGCAGGATCAGCCGATCGCCGTATTCCAGTTTTCCAGATTTGCCTTGAATTCCGTCATGAATTTGCCGGAATCGGCGCCGTCAATTAAGCGGTGGTCGAAGCCGAGACAAAAATACTGCACTGAACGGATCGCAATTGCGTCGTTGCCTTCGGCATCGGTTAGTACCACTGGCTCCTTGCGAAGACCGCCGATGGCGAGAATGGCCGATTCGGGCTGATTGATGATGGGCAGACCATACTCACCACCGAAAACACCAGGATTGGTGAGAGTGAAGGTCGAGCCGCCGACTTCGTCGGGCAACAGCTTCTTCGAACGCGCGCGGCCCGCCAGATCGTTGATCGAGCGCGCCAGGCTGACGAAATCGCGATCTTCAGAAGCGCGAATGACGGGCACGATAAGGCCCCACTCGAGAGCCACTGCGATGCCGAGATTGATGTTTCCGTGATACTGAATCGCGTTCTCAAGCAGCGAGGCATTGAGGATGGGAAACTTCCTGAGTGCAACAACGGCAGCAGCTGCGATGAACGGCATGTATGTGAGTTTGACGCCGTGTCGCTGCTCGAAGCCGGCGCGCTCGCGTTCGCGCAGGCGCACGATGCGCGTCATGTCGACTTTGTACACCGAGTGCGCGTGCGGGATCGTTCGCTTGCTCTCAAGCATGCGCTGCGCAATGATGGCGCGCATCTTGGTGAGCGGTACTATCTCGTCTTTGAGTGCGGCGGGCTGGCTCGGCGCGGCCTTCGGTTGCGTCCCCTGCTGTGGGGTCAACTGCGCCTTCGGCGCCAGCTGTGGCGCGTTAGGCTGGCTCAAATGCTGGAGAATATCTTCTTTGGTGACGCGCCCATTGGACCCCGTGCCCGAAACCAGCGTCAGATCGATGTTGTTCTCTTTTGCAATCCGCCGCACCAACGGCGACGAGCGTTGTACCACCTGCAGGGGGGCCAACTGCGCCTTCGGCGCGCCTGACACCGACGAAGTTGCCGCTGAACCCTGTGACTGGCGCGGAGGCTTTTCTGATCCTGAGGCGCGATCAACCGCAGCTGAGGTGCTGCCCCCGATCACTGCGACTACGGTGTTCACCTCGACGGTGGCGCCTTCTGCAGTCTTGATTTCGGTGAGCACGCCATCCACAGGCGAAGGGATCTCCGCATCGACCTTGTCTGTCGAGATCTCGAAGAGTGGCTCGTCTTTCTGGACTTGATCGCCGACCTTCTTGAGCCATTTGGTGATGGTGCCTTCAAAGATAGACTCGCCCATCTGCGGCATGACTATCTCTGTCCCACCGGCTAACTGCGCCCCCTGCGGTGGGGTCAACTGAACCTTCGTGACCTGTGGTGTCGCTGTCTGAGTGAGAGCCGACTTCTCTTGACCGCCGGCTGCCGCCACGAACGAACCATTCTCCGACAACACGGCCACCACCGCATTCACCTGCACGGTGGCGCCTTCTGGGAATCTAATCTCGCTGAGCACGCCCGCGATCGGAGACGGAATCTCCGCGTCTACCTTGTCGGTAGAGATTTCGAAGAGCGGTTCGTCCTTCTCGACCGGATCGCCGGGCTTCTTGAGCCATTTTGTGATTGTCCCCTCGAAGATGGACTCGCCCATCTGGGGCATGATGACGTCAGTTGGCATGAATCGTTCTCTCCGCGAGGCCGGACCGCCGAAGCTGGCTCAGGCAGACTGTAGACGCGCCCAAGGTCCTGCCGGATTATAAATCGCGCGGTCGTGGAAGGCCTTCGGCTGCTCAGGCGCGAATCGGTCGATCGGCGATTCCGCGCAAGCGCTCGACTTCGCGCGGAACCTGAAGCGGTGTGTCCTCGGGCACTTCCGGTGCGGGGGCATCCGCCGGTTGCGCGGAAAGATGATTTGCTTGAGCGCGCAGATCAGCGAGTCGCTCAACCGCGCACACCTGCTCACCGAAGACAAAACCGAACTGGCGCGCGGCCTGGTGTGCGATGGCTTCGAAGTTCGGCAGAGCTGCGGGCTCGGCCGCTTCCTTTTCCAGGCTCGTCACAGGTCGATCGAGGCCACAGGGATTGATAAGTTGAAAGTCGCGCAGGTCCGTGGTGATGTTGAAAGCGAAGCCGTGCGAAGTGATGCCGCGCGAGACATGAATGCCAATCGCCCCAATTTTCCGGCTCTTGTCCGACACACCCCTACTCTCCTTCAAACCTCCGGCGCCTTCAGGGCCCTCCAAAGGACCGTCCGCATGGCCGCCGCACCAAACGCCGGTGAGACCTGCGATACGTCCGGCGCGCACGCCATACACGGCGCA
This sequence comes from uncultured Acidobacteriaceae bacterium, assembly GCA_963704415.1. GTDB lineage: Bacteria > Acidobacteriota > Terriglobia > Terriglobales > Acidobacteriaceae > Telmatobacter. The sequence goes on from OY969908.1 coordinate 536,055, forward strand.
GAGACGGATCAGCGCTTCTTCAATCATCCGAACAAAATCGACCGGACCTAGGCGTGATCCGGACGCGTTGCGCAAGGAGTGCAAATCGAAGATGGGATAGCCGACCAGTTGGCCGGGCCCATGATACGTGACATCGCCCCCGCGATTGATCTCGTGGATCGTCACGCCGCGACTTGCCAGCATTTCATCCGAGGCAAGGACGTTGGACCTCTTTGAGTTGCGGCCCAGAGTGAGCACCGCAGGATGCTCGAGGAGCAGGAGCACATTGTCGACTCTGCCCGCCAGTCGAAGCGCTACTATTTCTTCCTGCAGGCGTAGGCCCTCGTCATAGGCGACCCGGCCGAGATAGAGATACCGAATCATGCTCTCTCATTCATTGTAGGGCGCTGCAGGGCGGCCGCGCGATGGGGGCTATTCGTTACGAGCTGACTCGAAAGCCTATTCCTGTTTCGTCGGCTTGAAGAGGGGGGCAAATTCGGAGCGGACACGGAAGTAGACCAGGATCCAGCAGAGCGTAACCACTATGCCCTCAGGAATCGCCTGCGGTGCCATGGTGGCGTTAACGAACAAGATATTCACAAGCACGGGCGCCAGGAAAGCGAGAGCCAGAGGGACAAAGCGGTTGGCCAGCAGAAACAGGCCGCCAACGACTTCAAAGGACCCGACTAGCATCGCGTACTTGGTGGCGATGAAGGCGGCCATGAATTGCCCGGCGACGCCTCCGGGGAGCGGGCCGGAGGGAATGAAGTTAAAGAACTTATTGAGTCCGAAGACAACAAAGACGAGGCCCATCAGATAGCGGGCAATTGTTGCGGCAATCTTCATTGAGATTCTCCTTGGGCGTTTCGCTCTGTTCAGAGCGCCGATGATAAAGCCAAATTGAGATGCGGACGTGACACTTTCGCTAATCACTATGGATGGGCCGCAAGCGCTTGTCGATGCAAACCTTTAGGCAAGGCGCCCAGCGGATTGAGATTCGAGTAGACTAGAGTCTGGCAGGAGGACCGGGCGGTCGCTGCCGGAACGGGCCTTGGCGCGTTCTGGGGGAGGAAAGTCCGAACTCCGAAGGGCAGTGTGCCGGATAACGTCCGGGACGCGGACTTCAAGGTCCGCGGACGGCCAGTGCCACAGAAAAGATACCGCCTCGGCTACCCCTTTCCGCTTCTTCGGATGCGGTAAGGGCATCCCTGAAGCAGCTTGCTGCCTCGGCGCCAAGGTAAGGGTGAAATGGTGCGGTAAGAGCGCACCGCTCCGGCTGCGAGGCCGGAGGCAGGGTAAACCCCACACGGAGCAAGACCAAATAGGGAGGGAAGTTTCCGCCAAGAGCCAGGCGGCGCTACGTATCGGCCCGATGCGTTCAGGTGGCTTGAGCTTTTGCCGAAACCTCCGGGTAGGTCGCTGATGAGTGTCCGCGGCAACGCGGCGCCTAGAGGAATGACCGCACACGACAGAATTCGGCTTACAGGTCCTTTTGCCGAATGCAAAACGACAGCCCCGGCCGGGAGAACCCCAGCCGGGGCTGGCCATTTTATGGGCATTTCGCGAAGACCGAATCGGCCCCGAGTCCCGCGCCGTGTCCAGTACGATCAAGACATGCTACGCGTGAGACGGCTGGAAACAGGCGCACGGTTGCCGGTGGTGGCTCATCCCGGCGAAGACCTGGGCTATGACCTGTTTGCTTTGGAAGCAATGGTACTGGAGCCGCAAGCAACTGCGCGGGTGCGCACCGGGATCGCTGTCGAGGCGCGTCATCCAGAGACAGGTGCGCCGCTGGGATTGTTAGTGCGCGACCGCTCGTCGATAGCGGCAAGAGGTATTGCCACTACGGGCGGCGTGATCGACGCAGGCTATCGCGGCGAAATCCTGGTGTTAATGACCAACCTGGGCAAGACAACCGTCGACCTGAACGCCGGCGAAAAGATCGCGCAGATGATCCCAGTTCCCGTGCTCACGGGTCTGGTACAGGAAGTCGAAACGCTGGAAGACTCGGCGCGCGCGGCAAAAGGATTTGGAAGCTCGGGACGATAACACTCGCCCACGAGCTCCCATTTCGAATGCCAGGTCTCACTTCCTTCCCAGCCCGTCGCTCTTGTGGTAGTTCGGATAGGGCGGGATGGGAATCTCCGGAATCGGATTCGCCTTCAATTCCTCCAGCACGGTCTGTACACCGGTTTCGAGTTGCTGATCGTGGCCCGCGGCAACATCCTTCGGCAATTCTTCCACCATCAGGTCGGGAGGAATGCCGCGGTTCTCCACCTCCCAATCACCATGCAGGCCGTAGATGGCATAACGCGGGGCCATCACGTAGCCGCCATCGATCAGCGGCGGATAGCCTCCGATGCCGACCAAGCCACCCCAGGTACGCGTGCCAATCAGCTTGCCGATCTCGGCTTTGTGGAAGTACCAAGGCATCGCGTCTCCACCCGAGCCCGAGTTCTGATTAATGAGCATGACCTTGGGACCGAAGATGGCGCCGACGGGATCATGAATCGGCTTGCCATCGCGCTCCTTGGCGCCCGAGAGCGGGAAGCGCTTGAGGACATCGACCACGTAATCCGCTATGAAGCCGCCTTCATTCCAGCGCTCGTCAAGGACAAGAGCCTGCTTGTCGAGCTGCGCGTAGAAGTAGCGGTTGAAGCTGTCGTAGCCCGCGCCGCCAGTGTTGGGCATATAGACGTAAGCCACCTTGCCGCCCGAGAGCTGATCAACCTTGCGGCGGTTGGATTCGACCCAATCAAGATTGCGCAGTCCGTCTTCGTCGTCGATGGGAATGACTGTGACGTCGCGGGCATCTTTGCCATCGGGGTTAGGACCGACGTGGAGAATCGTCTGCTTCCCCGCGGTGCCGTTGAAGGCCTCGTAAAGGTTGTCTGTTCCGTGCAGGTCGCGACCATTGACGGCCAGAATGTACTCGCCCTCTTTCACATAGACACCAGGCAAGGTCAGCGGCGAAGCGAGGCCCGGAGTCCAGTTTTGGCCGCCGAGAATCTTGACGATGCGATAGCGACCGTTTTCGATCTTGTAATCGGCGCCAAGCAGACCGGTCTTCGGCGCATTGTCATGAGAGTCAGGCCCACCGACGAACATGTGGCCGATGGTGATTTCGCCCAGCATCTCGGTGGAGAGATAAGTAAATTCAGAACGCGAAGCGAGGTTGTCGAGATACGGCTTGTACTTCGCCTCGATCTTGGGAATGCTGAGGCCATGCGTGTTCGGGTCGTAAAGAAAGTCGCGCTCGATGCGCCAGGTTTCGTGATAAATCTGCCGCCACTCCGCGCGCGGATCGATGGTAGTTTGCATGCCGCCGAGGTTGAGGGGCTTGCCTGGGTTGTCGTTTCCGGCCTTGAGGTCGTCTGCCGGCGCAATGGTCCAGCCACCTTTTCTTGCATAAAGCACCTTGGATCCGTCGGCCGAGACCGTGAAGGCATCGATCTTGGTGAGTACCGCTTCAGGCTCACGCTTCTCCAGCGTGAACCGCCATATGGCCTGAATCAGGTTATTTCCCTCGCGCTCAGAGGGCCTTCCGATCGGCGAGCCCTCAAACAGATAAAACACGCCTTCCTTGCCCGCGAGAAGGTTTCCGTAATTGCGCCGCGGAATGGGCAGGGAAAGAATGCGATTGCGAATACCGTCAAGATCGACGGTGACTTTGACGGGCTTGTCTTTGTCCTTATCTTTATCGGCGTCTTTATCCTTGTCTTTGTCGCCAGATTTGTCTTTGTCCGCGGATTTCGATTCGTCCTTTGCCGCCGACTTGTCGTCCTTCTTCTGATCATCGGCGGGCTTCGACCCATCTCCCGACTTATTGGAATCAGGCTTTTTCTCTTCCTTGATTTTTTCGTCGTCGCTCTCGGGCGGAATGGGCGATGCGCCGTCCTTGGCCAGCACAACGACATATGGCGCACTCGATTCAGCGCGATCCAGCGACGAAAGATCGATGCCGGCGTTCGACGGGCCATCATTCGTGGACGCGAGGAAGTAGAGATATTTGCCGTTGCGATCGAATGCCGGGTTAGCGGCATCACTCATCCCATCGGTGATCTGCGCGGACTTATGCGTGTCGAGCGAGTAGAGAAAGATGGCGTTGAGCTGGTTATGCAGGTCGCGTTGATAGGCGATCCATTTCGAATCGGGAGACCAGACCTGGCTGAAGCCGTGGCCAAAGGTTCCGTAAGTTCCCTGGTCAATCAATACCGGCTTCACCGCCGCGGCGGGTAAGGCGGAAGGCACATCGATAACCCACAAGCGCTGATGCTTGTCGTCGTACCCGATGTGTTTTGAATCGGGCGACCATAGGATGTCGTAAAAATAGCTGGGGTCGGGCCCGAGATCGATAATCGTGGGCGGCTTGAAGCCCGTCTGGTCGCGAAGATACAGCTTGTATTCTCCGGAAGCGTCGGAGAAGTACGCGATGGTTCTGCCGTCGGGGCTCCAGGAAGGATCGCGCTCGGCGGCGTCCGAAGTATTGGTCAGGTTGCGTGTGTCGCCTTTCTCCGCGGGCACCGTGAAAATTTCGCCATGCGCTTCAAAGACAGCACGCGCGCCGGTGGGCGAGATATTCGCGTTCCTGATTTCATCGGGCTTGACCGAGGCAAGGTGCGGCTGCAAGTTGGGCAGTTCGCCGTGAATCTGGATCGGGACAGCATGATCCGCGTTGCTCGATGTGTCGACGAAGTGGATCGATCCGAACTGCTCATAAACAATTCCGCCAGGACCCGCCTGAAAACTTTTCAGATCGTTCCCGCTGTTGAGCACGACCGGGCTCACCTGCTTGGAGTCGATGTCGTAGCGGAAGAGCGAGACCGGGCCGTTGCGATCGGAGAGGAAATAGACAGAGGTGCCGACCCACACCGGGTTCGAATCGTTGGAGTTTTCACGTGGCACCTTCTGGAGGTCGAGGGTCTTAAGGCTGACAATCCAGATAGGCGTGGTCTGGCCCCCGACATAGCGCTTCCAGGCCGGCTCCCATTTGGTGATCGGATTGTAGGCAATGGATTGGCCGTCGGGTGAGAAAGAGCCCTCGGAGCCAGCGGGCAGCGGCAAAGGCTCAGGCATGCCGGAGCCATCTGCGTGTACTAGGAACAATTTGAGAAAATGCCTGTAACTGATTGCACCACTGACCACGAGCACGTTCTTCCCGTCCGGCGTCCAGCCAACTACCGCGGTTCCTTGCGGGTGCCATGTGATGCGGCGCGGCACGCCGCCAGCGGCTGCAACGATATAAACGTCGGTGGTTCCGTCAATGTGAGCGGAGTACGCAATTTGCGTTCCGTCCGGTGAGAAGAACGGGCCCACTTCGACGTGACCGTTGGAAGTAAGCCGCTCAGCTTCACCGCCCTGCCGGCTGACGATCCAAATGTCATCAGCGTAAAGAAAGCCGATCTTGTCCTGCGAGAGCGAGGGATTGCGCAACAGCAACGGAGAAGAGGTTTGCGCAGCGGCAACTCCGGAGAACATGACCAAGGCTGCAATCGCGAGCAATGTGAAGCGGAACGAAGAGCGCATCAATGAGCCTCCATTTGATACGGGTGGGTCGATGCCGACGTGGTTGCGGCCTCGGTGCGGGTTCGGCGTTTCCGTCCAGAACTCGGCAAACCAGAGTCCGGCAATCGCATTTTTTCTCAGCCCGATTCGTTGAAGTTTGGTTCCCGTGGCGGAGGTGGCACGCAACGCGAGGACTGGAGAATGCGCAGAGGGGATGAAGCGCAGTGCTCTCCGTACCGTGCTGCAAAGCATGGCAAATATCCTAACAGTCCATCCACGCGTCCCGACTCGTTTTGGCACTCGTGGGGGTCCGAGCAGGTAATTCCAGACCCACGGGGGGAAGGAAATCCGCACCAAAAGAGCTTGACTGAACGAAGCGGCTCATGAGGAAGGTGCCCAAGCGGTTTCACGCGGTTGACGAGTCGTGATATTGTGCGAATTTACAAAGGAAAATAACGACAAGTCCGTGCCAGGCGGCGAAGCCCCGCGCACGGAGGAGAGCTTGTGGCAAGGATGGGCCAGCACGCACGCGGAATAAGGCCGATCGACCTGACGGAAGTCCAACTCGCGTCAAGTGAGACAGCCCGACGCATCAACCGCGACATCGTACTCGAGTTGATACGAGCAAATCAGCCGATCTCGCGCGCCGATTTATCGCGGCTTTCAGGGTTGCAGCGCAGCACGGTTTCGCAGATCGTCGAACAGCTCATCGAAGAGAAATGGGTGTGTGAGGGCGCCGTCGCCTCTCCGCCGCGCGGCCGCCGGCCAACGCTGCTTGGGTTAAATGAAGACCTGGTCGTGATCGCCGTGGACGTGCACCCGAAGCAGGCTACTGTCGCCACCGTCGATTTGAATGGGCGCCTGCTGGACCGCTCGATCGTTCCCATAACTCCCGAGCCCGCCGCATCCACACGCTTGATCGCGGAATGCATTGAACGCATGCGCGGCGCTCTTCCACGCAAGTCGATTGAAGGAATCGGCATTGCCCTTCCGGGCCGCGTGGACCCGGCGACCCAGCGCCTGATTTTCGCGCCCAATCTCCATTGGCCGGATTACGACCTGAAAGGCGCAATGGAGGCGGCCACGGGGCTTCCCGTCAAGATGGAGAACGCGGCGACAGCCTGCCTGCTGGCGGAAATCACGTTTCGACGTATGGATGGCGTTCGCGATATTGTGCTGGTCACCGTATCGGAAGGCGTCGGAACCGGTGTGTTTGCGAATGGGCATTTGGTTTCAGGCCATCAGGGCATGGCGGGCGAGTTTGGCCATGTACCGCTTGATCCATCGGGAATGCGGTGCGGTTGCGGGCGCAAGGGCTGCTGGGAGACATTCGCCTCGTGCAGTGCCGCGCTCCGCTACTATAAGGCGCTCGAACCTACCGGCAGCGCGACAACATTCACCGAACTGCTCAACATGGCCGAAGGGGGCGATGCGAAGGCTGCTGAAGCCCTCGTAGAGCAGGCGATTTACATCGGACGAGGACTGCGCCTGATTATCGCCGGCCTTTCTCCCGCCGTGATTTTTATTGCGGGCGACATCACCTCAGCGTGGCACCGCTTTGGCCCGCTGATCGAAAAAGAGGTCGCCGAACAGACACTTGTGGGCACGCCGCCGCGCATTCTCCCCACCCACGACGGGGACGTCACCCGGCTTCGCGGAGCAGCTGCCCTCGTGTTTCAGCGGCGAAGCGCCGCCGCCTTGGGCAAATCCTCGCAGCGAAACCCAGAAAGGCAAAAACGCAGCCAGGAAATTCGCGCAGCACTCGGAGCTTAGATTTGAGCGCATCGAAATGCCCAGCCGAAGTTAGATTTCTACAGAATAGTTTGGAAGATAAACAAAACACAAAAGATAACCATGAAGCGGGCGAATTTGGGCATCTTCCGGGGCTTCTCTATCTCCAAAACGTTGGATAATTTGTATTTCCGTCTTGACAATGACAATCAAGTATACCTATAGTTCGTGTCGCAAATTAAATGCCCGCATTAACCTGCATGCTGTGCGGGCAAGCACCCTCAAAGCCTCGAGCTTCAAAAGAGTCCTTTCGGCAGATTCTCAGGGCCATTGGGTCACGACATTGCAGTGCGCGAAACTCATCTTCCCGGAGGCAGTTATGGCAGGCAGCACGGCGTTCTTTCGGCGGATTTCCGTCAAAACTCAAGGTTTTTGCGTGGCCCTTGTGCTCCTGGCATTCATGCTGGGGAGTAACTCGGCAAAGGCGCAGGTGCTCTACGGCTCGATCACTGGCACGGTGACAGACCAATCGGGCGCAGTGGTTCCGAACGCAATCATCACACTCACAAACCAGGAGACCGGGGAAAAGCGAAACGCCACGACCGACGGGTCGGGAGGCTACTCGATTCTGGACGTGCTGCCGGGCACATATAGCATCGCAGTGCCTGCGAAAGGAAATTTCGGAGCCTTTTCCGAGAAGGATGTCCGCGTCGAAGTCAATCGCCAGGTCCGCATCGACATTGGATTGCAACCCGGCGCGGTAACGACGCAGATCACCGTCACCGAAGCTGCGCCCGAACTGCAAACCGAAACTGCCGAAGTGAATTCCGAGATCAGCCAGACCCAGCTCAATGCGTTGCCGATCACCTCAAGCGCGGGCCGCAACTATCAGGCTCTCTACACCATCATTCCCGGCGCTTCCGCGGTGCAGGAAAAGAACTCCACCTCCGCCAATCCTTCCCGCTCCATGAGCGTCAACATCAACGGCAATTCCTATAACGGCAACACCACCCGCATCGACGGCGCGGTGAATTACTACGGCTGGCTGCCCTATTTGATTGCCTATGTGCCTCCCGCGGACGACATCGAAAACGTAAGCTTCACCACCAACGCCTTCACCGCAGAGCAAGGGCAGGCCGGTGGCGCAGCCATCAAGATCAGCACCAAGAGCGGAGGTTCGCAATTTCATGGCAGCGGCTGGGAGTACTACCAGGATGCCGCCATTAACGCCCGTCCGTACACTTATGTCACCGCGGGCCCAGTTCCAAAATATGTCTTCGATGAGTTCGGCTTCAATGTCGGCGGTCCGGTCTATATCCCTCGCATTCTTACCGGCAAAAAGAAGCTATTCTTTTTCGAGAACTTCGAGCGCACCACGCAGCGCAAGCTGATTAGCGGCACCTTTACCGTGCCGACTACGGCTATGCTCGGCGGCGACTTCACCCTGGCATCGCCCTACGTCACTCTCTACGACCCACAGCCTGGCGGCGTGCCTCAAACCGGTCCCGGCACCGCCAATGGCTACCTTCTGCCTTCAGCCCGAACCACCACCTTTATGTCCGAATACGGCTGCAACTGCATTCCCGCCGCGCGGCAATCCTCCGCAGCGGCCACGATGCTGGGCCTTCTGGCACCCACCGCGCAGAAGCTCACCACTCCTTCTTCGGCATCTTTATCTCAGGGGATGGCGAACGACTTTCTCGCCACCGGCACCTACGCGTACAACCGCAATACTTCCGACTCAAAGATCGACTACATGCCCAGCGAAAACACGCACATCTTCGGCAAGTACTCGATCGAACCGTTCACCATCACCGATCCGCAGGGCCTGGGCGCAGCCGGTGGAACCACCATGGATGGCGGTCAGCCGGGCGCGACTGCCGGCCGCATTCAGAATGCCGGCCTCGGCGTGAGCCACGTCTACAGAGCCAATCTAGTTCTCGACGCCGATTTTGGATACACTCGTCAGCTCTCGGGAGCGCAGTCCTCGATTGATCTCAAGGACGGCAACTTCGGGCTTACGACCCTCGGCATCCCCGGCACAAATGGCAACGGCGTCGACTACGCAGGCCAGCCGATCTTCTCCTTCAACAGCACGTTTTCGACACTCGGTAACGCACAAACCGCCAACCCATTTAAGTTCCGCGACAACCAGTTCACGGGCGACGTGAACCTTAGCTGGGTGAAAGGCCGCCACTCCACGAAGTACGGTTTCACCTACTATCACTTCGACCTGAATCACTTTCAGCCCAATCTCGGGAGCGGCGTCAGCAATCCTCGCGGGGGCTTCCAGTTCGATGGCCAAATGACCTGCAACGGCTCCTGCGGCGTCACAGCCTACAACGCCCTCGCCGATTTCCTGCTCGGCCTGCCCAACAACGGCACGGGTTCAGCCGTCTCCAAAGCGGAGCAGTCTCGTGACCCCAATTCACTTCGCTGGAGTGAATTCGGCGTCTACGCCCAGGATCAGTGGTCCGTTACCCCGAAGCTCACCGTCGATTACGGAATCCGCTATGAGTACTACCCACCTCCGTACAAGGATCACACCGGACCGTACATCGTCCACACCAACCTGCCGCAGACAGGCAACGTAGAAATCGGCGGCGTCAACGGCAATCCGGAAAGCGCAGGCCTTGAGGTGGGGCACGGCAACTTCGTCCCGCGCCTTGGCGTCATTTATAGCTTCGATCAGAAAACCGTCGTCCGGACCGGATTCGGCATGACGACCGACCCGGATAGCTATCGCGTAATTCGCGACGCGTATCCAGGCTCCATCACCGTCAGTTACAGCGGCTCCGGCACCGGCACAGTCGCGGTCGATCCAGCCAATAACAACGCTCCCATGACGCTCACCTATGGCATTCCCAAGATTGTCTATCCCAGTTTCAGCTCGGGCTTTGTCTCGCTGCCTGTCGCCGCCAGCACCCAAACCGTGCCGCTCAGCTACAACCGCGGCTACATTATGAGCTGGAATCTCTTCGTCGAGCGTCAGCTTCCATCAAATTGGGTCGCTAACGTCGGCTACGTCGGCACGGAGTACGTCCGGCAGCCGGCCACCGTCACTCCGTATAACTCCGCGCAATTTCCTTCCGCAAGCACGCCCTGCATGGCCGACGGCCAGTACAACCCGTCGACCGGCCTTACCGGCGGATGCAGTTTCCAAGACAACACCATCATTAATCAACAGTGGTGCGCGGGCGGCAAGAACCTGGCCTGTTACAACACCGGCGGCATCAACCTCAATGAGCCGCTCTTCCGCTCCTTCTATGACGCACTCCAGTCACAGCTCACGCGCAACGCGGGCAAGAACAGCTCCCTCGGTCTCGTCTACACATTCTCGAAGGCCATCGACTTCGAGGACAACGGCGCGGGTTCCGGTTCGAGCGGCACCGTTTTCAACTATCCCGCTTACTGGCATTTCAACCGCGGCCTCGCCGGCTATGACATCAAACACAACGTGGAGGTCTACGGCCTCTACAACCTGCCCTTCGGCTACGGACAGTCTTACGCCAACCATGGCGTGGCCGCGGCAATCGTTGGAGGCTTTCAATTGAACGGCCAGTTCAGCCATACCAGCGGCACACCGTTCTCCGTGAATGCCAATACCAACAACATCGGCAACCTCGCCCCCGGTTGGGGCGCCACGTATGCCCAACTTGCCAAGCCCTATCATCAGCTCAGTGGCCACAACCGCGGCGCTGCGGGGGGTGCCGCTCTCAGCGGCGGCAAGCCATGGTTTGACCCGTCCTCCTTCGCCAACCCGGCAGAGCCGACAGCCACTGTAGCAGGGAATCCGACCAATGCCTCTCCCACGCTGCCCAACACATTCCGAAACGATTTCCGCGGACCGGGCGCCTCCGTCTTCAACGCGAGCGTCTTCCGGGCCTTTCACTTGTACCGGGAGAGCGAGTTCCAGATCCGCTTTGAAGCCTTTAACGTTTTTAACCACGCGCTCCTCTATGGCGTGAACTCCGGAGTCCCCAACAACACCGTCAATTCGAACTCAAACATTGCGGCCGGCAACTATGGCACCTTGGGCACCATCACCTCCTTTGGTCCTCCCTACTCTCCAACGGGCGGCGCTCGTTCCCTTCAGTTCAGCGGTCGCTTCAACTTCTAGCGCTAAGACGTTTGCGCGCGGCAATGCCGAGTCGGATTGCCGCGCACCTTCGTTTCTGCGTTCGGCTGAGGTTCGCATGCTGCTTTTTAAGAGCATGCTGGAATAAAAATCGATCGGCTCAGTTCTCGTAGGTGCACAACATTTGTACCGCGAGGAGCTACCATGAGCAGTTCGACAGAGCGTGACGATGTGTCTTTCCCCATCGTCTTGAATTCCGATCGCGACAGAATCAGTCCAGACGGCGAAATCAGTCACGACGGCATTGACCGGCGTGGCTTTTTAAAGTGCATGGCCTGGGCAGGAACTGGCCTGGTGTGGACCTTTGCGGGAGGTATTCCGGTGTCGCGTGTCTTCGGACAGCGGATGCACGACGCGAAGCAATCGGATTTTACCTTTGTACAGATCAGCGACAGCCACATCGGCTTCAATAAGGCCGCCAACGCTGATGTGACTGCGACACTGGAGGCGGCACTCGACAAGATTGACGATCTGCCGCACGCTCCCGATTTTCTGATCCACACCGGCGACCTCACACATTCCTCGAAGCCGGCGGAATTCGACACGCTCGATCAGATGCTCGGAAAGAGGCGTCAGGTGTTCTACGTTCCCGGCGAACACGACACCTCTGTAGATGACGGCAAAATGTATCTCGATCGCTACGGCAACGGTTCGCAGGGAAATGGCTGGTACAGCTTCGATCAGCACAGCGTCCACTTCATCGGCCTGGTGAATGTAGTGCAGCTCGAAGGGATGGGCCGGCTCGGCAAGCCGCAACTCGATTGGCTGAAGAAGGATCTGAGTGAACTGAAAAGCAGCGTACCCATCGTGCTGTTTGCGCATATTCCGCTGTGGGCGGTCTACCCGACTTGGGGCTGGGGAACGTCGGACAGCGAGCAGGCCTTTGGCATGCTGAAGCGGTTCGGCTCGGTCACTGTGCTTAACGGGCACATCCATCAGGTGATGCAGAAAGTCGAGGGGAATGTCTCATTCCACACAGCGACGTCAACTGCCTTTCCTCAGCCGGCTCCAGGCGCTGCTCCTTCTCCCGGTCCGATGAAGGTTCCTGCGGACAAATTGCGCGACGTACTCGGCATTACGGAGGTGAGCTTCGTAGCGCAGCGGCATGCGCTGGCCATCATCGATGAATCGCTGTCAGGTGCTGCGCTACGGGCAGAGGATGCCCCGAAATGAGCCCGAATGCAATCGCGCGAGGAGTCGCCGCTGCGTGTTCCGTCAGCGCGCTTGCACTCCTGTTCTTCACATGCTCCGGCATCGTTCATGCGACAAGTGAGAAGACCACGGACATTGAGCGCGGCAGGACGCTATTTGAAAAGCGCTGCACAGGTTGCCACTCGCTTGATCAGGACAAGGAGGGGCCACGCCTGCGCGGGGTCTATGGGAGAGAAGCTGGGACGATCGCGGACTTCGAATACTCGGACGCGCTGAAGAGCGCGCACATTGTGTGGGACGACGCGAAGCTGAATAAATGGCTGGCCGACACCGATGCGCTGATCCCCGGCAATGACATGGCCTTCCATGTACCGAAACCGGAAGAGCGCGCAGAGATCGTCAGGTTTCTGCGCGCAATGTCGGGGAAATAGCGCCTTCGAGGTGAGGACAGAGCGCCGATTCAGCAGAAAATGGAGCGCCTTCACAACACTTCAAGGGAATCTGGCCATCGCGACCAATGTTAGGGGTTCAGGAACTTCAGGATGGCGCGTTCATCCTCGCGGCTGAGCGAGGCGCGCACACGCATGTGGCGGACGATAGTGCCGGAGATCTGCGGCGGAAAGCTCTCCGGCGCTTGATGACAGCGTGAACAGTTCTGCCGGAAGGATCGATCGCCGTCACTCGTAGGGTGCGGGCGGGCTGCCTTGTCCTTTTTGTCAGACGATGCAGGTACAGACGAAGCGGAGAGACTCCGCGTTTGCATTCCGAGTGCAAGAGCTGCGCCGAGGAGGACACATGAGGCTGACAATCTCGAGATTCGCATTATTTGCCCTTCCATGTTGGAAAAAGAAAGCGATAGACGATGCCGGTTTCCCAGACGTTTCGGTCGCCTGTGGAAGAAAACTGGCGCGAATAGCTGGTGTTGATGCGCGCCTCGTGCGGAAGGTGGTAGTCGAGCCCAAAGTCGGCGCGCTGTGTATCGGCCGACGGCAGACCATCGGACGGGTCAGGGCTGTTGCGAAAAGTCTCTTGCATGCGAAAGATTGGCTCAAGCCGGCCGACGGCGCTGTCGGGTCCGCCGAAATGCGAAAGCCGATAATCAGTCTCGACCCAATAGCCTTGGGAGTGTTCTCCATGTGCGTACTCCGAACGAACCTTGAACGGACTGTCCACAGGTTCCCACCAGACGTGAAATCCAGCAAAGTTCTGGTGCGTTCCTTGAAGCAGGCGCCCATAGGACGTTCCGATCTCGAGGCCCGTGTTGGGGAAGAAAATCGCAGCGCGCCCCCCGCTGGAGCGTTCCGCATTGAATTGCATATTGGTGCTGGTCGCGGAGAAATAGGCTGCATAATCGATCGAAAACTTCTGCGCCGACACGGCGGATCCACGCAACATGCCGCCGACGCTCGAGTCGGTACCCATGGTGCCGAGCGGCAGAATGAGCGGACCATCGGCGAAGTTGCCAATCCATATTGGAGAGAGGCGTTCGTTGTAGGTCCCGAACGGCGTGAGGAATTCACCGCCGACGATCGTCAGATGCCGCGCGACCAGATAATCGCCTTGCAGAAACGTGAGGTTCAGAAACGGCGCACTGGTGTAACCAATCTGGCCTCCGCCCTTGGGGAAGAACGATTCGATCAGCGTGGCGCGGCTTTCAACCAGCAGGCGAGATCCGATGGGCGCGGCGAGCAACGGAGAGAGGACGGGGAGATATGTTGTGTTTCCCCCATTTGTGATGGTGATAAAGCCGACTCCACCGGAGATCAATGGTGTGTCTTGCGCCGTGGCATTGTGCGCAACGAAACATGCGGCTGCAAGAAGCGCAACAGTGCAGAATTGGCGCCGGATTCGAGAAGGCAGACGACAAGAAGAGTAACCCATGGCTCCATGCTGAAGTAGCCGCTGCCATGGGGTGTCAGCGCGCTGTCTTGCGATTGTCAGGCTTTTGTCATTTTGACTTCGGAGCTCATGTTCACGATAGCCGCCGGCTTTCCCAGGTCTCGAACATCGTTTCTTTGTTGCGCACGAATACAGGCGACAACAAATCCCTGACAATCTGTTGACACATGCATGACACCTCGCCGCGCGCTGCTGGATAGGTTAAGAACGACGGCACGGCAAACGAGAATTCACACGATTCGGAGCACGGCTCGTTAGGTGATGAATTGATCGAAAAAGCAAGGGGCGGTACCGTCACCGGAATCTTTACAAATCTCAAAGGGGATTCATGCATAAGCAACATTTGATACTTGCTCTTCTTTTCGCATTCGTGGGATCACAAGCTCTGACACCGAAGGGGTATGCCGAGAATGCCCCGCGACACATCGAAGTGACTGCGAAACGCTTCACCTTCGTGCCCGCAGAGATCACGCTGAAGAAAGGTGAACCCGTCGACCTGGTTCTGAAAAGCGCAGACGTGCCGCATGGCCTGCGCTTTCGGGAACTGAATGTTGACGTGAAGGTGAGTAAGGGCGGGACCAGCGAAGTCCACTTCACTCCGAACTTGACGGGAACGTTCGTTGGACACTGTTCCGTTTTCTGCGGTTCCGGTCACGGGTCGATGGCCCTGAAGCTGCACGTGGTGAACTGACGATGGATCGCATCGCGCATTTCGCTTTTGCAGCTCTGCTGCTGCCGGCCATCGGCTGCAAGGCGAATCTACCTGGCCCGATGGAGACGCGCATCGTCTCGACTGCGAAACATCGTTTCTTCGTCGGCAATAAGAAGCAGAAGAACCCGCTAGCTGCTACGCCGGACTCGATTGCCGATGGGAAAGAAGCATTTTCGCATTACTGCGTCGCCTGTCACGGAATGGACGGGCAGAACACCGGAGTGCCGTTTGCCGATCGCATGTCTCCACCAGTGCCGTCGCTGGCGTCGCGCGACGTGCAGGACTACACCGATGGCCAATTGAAGTGGGTGATCGATTACGGAATCTGGCCATCAGGGATGCCGGGTGCAAAAGGCACGCTCAGCGATGACGAGCTCTGGTCGATCGTTGTCTTCCTGCGCCACCTGCCACCGCCCGGCAGCCTGGGAGAACCGGAGATGTATAGCCATTGATCGATATGACCCCAATGTTCCGATTCGAAACCAAAGCGTCTTCTCGGTCGAGGCGAATGAAGGAGACCGTGCTTGCCAGTTTCCGGAGCACGGCTGCCGAAGTGGAGGCACGCTTCGCCGTCTTTGGGGAAAGCGACTGGCGAAGGATCCTGTACTGGCTTGATATCAGCGGGCTCGCACTCTATCTCCTCGATCGGCTCACTGAACTCGGATTGGAGCGATGCCTGCCCGAACCGATCCTGGATCGTTTGCAGCGGAACCTCGCAGAGAATCGGGAGCGGACCGCGGCACTCTTTCAGGAGGCAGCCGCCATCAGTCGCGCCATGAGCGGGCAGCGCATCTCCTTCGCACTGCTGAAAGGAGTCACGCTCACACCGGAATCTGTTCCGGACTGCGCACTGCGCTGGCAGATCGATCTCGATTTTCTGGTGGCGGCGCGCGATGCAACGGCTGCACGCCATGTGCTGATGAACCTTGGCTACGGAATGCATGCCGTATGCGGCAACACGATGGAATTCACCGCGGGCGAATCGAGCGCGCCAGACATTCGCAAGATTTACAGGGTTCATTCGCAGCGCTCACTCGAACTGCATATTCTCTCGACCACTCCGGGCCGCAACGGAGAAAGAAATGATCGGCTGGCGCGCACCAAGCTTAGAAAGTTCGACGGAGCCGTCATTCCAGCGCTCTCGCCCGCGGACACTCTGGTGCAGCAGAGCCTCCATCTCTTCAAGCACCTCTGCGGTGAACACACACGCGCCTCGTGGGTGCACGAGTTCTGGCGCTACGTTCAAGCACGCCGCGATGACACACGATTCTGGCTCGAAGTGGAGCGGATCGCCGCCATCGAACCACAAGCGGAAATCGCCATGGCCGCTGTTGTGCTGCTTTCGAAACTGACTTTTGGCGGCGCGGCGCCGGACAGCCTGGAGCGCTGGACGGCCGATCGGCTTCCGCACAAAGTTCGCTTGTGGGTGGAAACCTTTGGCATCCGCGTGCTCCTCGCGGATTCGCCGGGAAACAAGTTGTATTTGATTTTGCGACAGGAATTGCGTGACGGCACCTCTAACCGTCCGGCCATTCGCCGCCTCGTCTTTCCGTCCCATCTGCCTCCGCCAATTACTCGCGGCGCGCCCGGAGAAAGGCTCGTGACTCGGTTGTTGAGGTACAGGACAGAGACTTACCACCTCTTTTTGAGGCTCCAATTCCACGTGATTGAGGGACTCAAGTACGCAGTTGAACTCTCGCGCTGGCAGCGACGAGTGACAGAGACCTCCCGGTGAATCTATCTCTTCCCAATTCGATCATCGCCACCGCGCGCCGAACAGGCACCATCGCGCTCCTCGCCGGATTGTCTTGTTTGCCGGGGCTCGTTGCGATAAGCGCGGCGCAAGTTTCTGGAGCATCCAGTTCTTCTTCCGACACGCAGACGGGAGCTGCGTCCGTTTCGAGTTTGCCGACCAGCGCATCGAGTGATTTGGGGGCGAGCGATTCTTCTGACCGAACTGTAAATGGAAATGCGACATCAGCGCTGGATACCGGAGGAGCCGGTGTGGTTCTCTCTGCCACCCAGATCCTGACGATTTTGCAGGAACGTCCCGAAGTTGTCGTCGAATTGAAGTCGTATCTGGCGGATATGCTGCAACAGCAAGGAACACCCACCCAGCCAGACTCGATCACCGACGAAATGCTCTACAACCAGATTTCGTCGAATCCGCAAGTGCGCGCGGGCATAACCGTCTTTTTGCGTTCGCGCGGATTTGTCTCCGATGAGGACTTGCAGCGAGCAGCCCTGGAGAGTGGGCAAGAGTCGCTGCAGTCCGGCACAAACGCAATCCAGCCGCCGATGACTGGCTCTCCATTCGGTAGTCAGATTCAATCGACGGAAGCGGGATCTCCACTCTCGACGAGCAATCTGTCGGGGACAAATACTACCGTCCCCATGCGTCCACCGACTTCCACTGGCTTACCCAGCCCGCAGAATCGAAACGTGAATGGGACGCACACCACAACCGACGAGCCACAGGTGCTTCGCCAACCGGCACCATACAACTTGATGTCGATGCGCGATCTCTACACGCAGATTCCGAGTTCGCCGGAACGATTGAGACGCTTCGGGTCGGAAGTCTTCGTGAACCGGAGCCTGGTGAGCGCGATGAGTGTTGGCTCGGCCTCTAGTACATCGCCGCTCGATATCCCCATCGGACCGGACTACGTTCTGGGTCCGGGCGACACACTCAACATTAGCTTGTGGGGCGGCATAACGCAGACGTTCTCCCGCGTGGTGGACCGCGAAGGGCGCATCATGCTGCCGGAGTCGGGTGTGGTCCAAGTCGCTGGACTGACTCTGGGCCGTGCCGAGGAGGTGATTGGGGCTGCGCTGCAAAATCAGTTCAGGAATGCGCATGTCGCCGTCACCGTTGCACGGCTGCGCACCGTGCGGATTTACGTTGTCGGCGATGTACAGCGTCCCGGGGCATATGACATCAGTTCACTCGCGTCGCCATTGAACGCGCTGTATGCCGCCGGTGGTCCAACCGCAACGGGTTCCCTGCGCGTGCTGCGCCATCTTCGCAATGACAAGCAAATCGGTGAAATCGATCTCTACGATTTTCTGCTGCGCGGTGTGCGCAAAGGGGACGACCGCCTCGAGGGTGGCGACACGCTGCTGGTAACCGCGGCGGGCCCGCAAGTCGCAGTCTACGGCGCGGTGAAGCGACCCGCGATTTATGAGCTTCGCGATGAAAAGAACCTCACTGCGGTGCTTGACGAGGCAGGTGGCGTCACAGTAGCGGCGGCGCTGGGGCACATCACAGTGGAAAGAATTGATGCACATCGACAGCGCGAGACAGTAGGGATTGACGTTGGCTCGGCCGGAGATATAGAGGCCGCGATCGCCGCCTTCGAAGTGAAGGATGGTGATCGCGTCCGAGTGGCGCCGATTCTGCCTTACAGCGAGCGCGTTGTTTACCTCGAAGGCCACGTCGTGCGTCCTGGGCGCGTGGCGTATCGCGATGGAATGCGGCTCGCAGACGTGCTCCATAGTTATCAGGATCTGCTTCCGGAACCCGCAGTGCAGGGCGAGATCGTACGTCTTATGCAGCCGGACCTGCACGCGGAGACGATTGAATTCAATGTGCCCGACACCCTGATCGGGAATTTCAATCTGGGGCTTCAACCATTCGACACGATTCGTCTCTTCGGCCGATACGAGCAGGACGCGCCCAATGTAACCGTACGCGGTGAGGTAATTCGGCCCGGTTCCTATGCACTTTCAGAAGGAATGACCGCGGCTCAATTGGTGCGTATGGCAGGCGGCTTCAGGCGCGATGCGCTCCTGACCAAGGCGGATCTAATCAGCTACCAGGTTGTGAATGGCGTCAAGGTCGTAGGAGAGCGGCGCGACCTGCCCATTGGCGACGCGGTGATAAAAGAAAACCGCGACGAAGATGTGCCGCTGAAGCCGGGCGACGTGTTGACGGTCCACCAGATCACGGGATGGAACGACATTGGCGCATCGATCACGATTGAGGGAGAAGTGGGCCACCCCGGAAGCTACGGCTTCCAGCAGGGCGAGCACTTGAGCGATGTGCTACGGCGTGCCGGTGGATTCCGCGATACCGCGTATCCCGAGGGGGCGGTGCTGACGCGTCCGGAAGTCCGTTCACTCGAAGAGAAGAGCCGCGAAGAACTGATTCGCCAAATCGAGACGTCCTCCGCCGCTGCGCGGCTCTCTCCCAATGTTGGCGGCAGCGATCAATCGGCCAATCTGCAGCTGATCCAACAACAGCAGGAGCAGGTGCTGGCCCGGTTACGAAGTCAGCCGGCGAGTGGACGCCTGGTCATTCATATCAGCCCAAATATCGACAGCTGGGCGGGAACGCCTGCCGATATTGAAGTGAGAGCCGACGATGAATTGCGCGTTCCAAAGAGGCCTGGGTTTGTGCTCATCACAGGTCAGGTTTACAACGCGGCCGCCATCACGTTTGCGCCGGGCAAGTCCGCGGAGTGGTATTTGCAACGGGCCGGCGGCGCCACTCAGATCGCAAATCGCAAGGAAATCTTCATCATTCGCGCGAATGGGTCAGTGGTTGGGCGCCGGTCGGGCGATTGGTACAAGCACGAAGTTTTGTCGACGAGGCTCGAACCCGGCGATGTCATCGTCGTGCCACAAAAAATCATAGGCGCCTCGCAGGTGTGGCGAAACCTGCTGAGCACCGCCCAAATCGCTGCTTCCATCGCCATTACCGCAGCGGTTGCAGGATTGTAGGTGCACATGGCCGTCGAACGCGAACAAATCGTATTGGAACCGGAGCTGGTAGATGCGCCAGCGATTCGTATCGACGAGATACCCGCGCCGAATTGGGTGACCAACGTAGCGGTGTTGTGGGATCGCAGACTCACTCTCATCCGCGCAGCTGCGATTGCTCTCGGCCTGAGCCTGATCATCGCATTCGTTATTCCGAAGCGGTATGAATCGACGGCGCGGATCATGCCGCCAGAAAACTCCAATTCCGGCACAGCGATGCTGGCGGCGTTGGCGGGCCGTAGTCTTGGTGGGCTCGACGGGCTCGGCACGCTGGCTGCCAACTTTCTTGGCGCCCACGGGAACAGTGCGCTCTTTGTCGATTTGCTGCGTAGCGGTACGGTCACCGGTAACCTGATCGATCGGTTCGATCTGCAGAAGGCGTATCGCAAGCGTTATCGGGTCGATACAGCGAAATATCTCGCGCGCCACACTTCAATCGCGGATGACAAGAAGAGCGGCGTGATCACGCTGACCGTGACGGACACAGATCCGCGGCGGGCTCGTGACCTGGCACAGGGGTATCTCGACGAATTGAATATGCTGGTGAATCGAACCAGCACGTCATCGGCACATCGGGAGCGCATGTTCATTGAGCGGCGGCTCGATGCAGTCAGGAACGACCTGGAAAATGCCCAGCAGGCCTTCAGCAACTTTTCGAGCACGCATTCGACCGTCGATATTCGCGAGCAGACGCGCGCCATGGTGGATGCCGGCGCGAAGATTGAAGGAGAGTTGGTCGCGACGCAAGGCGAATTGGATTCCCTCCGGCAGATTTATGGCGATAGCAACATACGCGTGCGGTCGGCTGAGGCGCGCATCGCCGACCTGAAACGTGTACTCGCAAAAATGAGCGGCACGTCCGCGCAGTTGCCGCCACCCGCTGAAACCGCAGAGAGCAGCGCTTCGGCAAACGGAACCGCCGCGGACGAGTTGTATCCGCCGCTCCGTCAGCTTCCACGGCTGGCGGTCCCTTATGCCGATCTTTACCGCACAGTGAAGGTACAGGAAACTGTCTTTGAACTGCTAACACAGCAATACGAGATTGCGCGCATCCAGGAGGCGAAGGACATTCCCGTTGTTAGCGTGATTGATTCGCCGGGAATCCCGGAAAAGAAATCCTTCCCGCCGCGATTGTTGCTGGCAATGCTGCTCACATTGCTTGCGATCGGCGTAACAGCCGGAAGCATGCTCTTCGAGTTCCGGTGGGTGCGTGTGGATCCCTCGGACCCGCGCCGACAACTCGCTGCAGAAATCCTGAACGATCTGCGGGGCGGGATGCGGCGAATTGGCCGGCTCCGCAAGGTGTCCCGATGAGCGCGGATCGCTTTTCGTCTCTGCTGGCTTCGCGCGCGGAAGCATATCGACCCGTGTTCATTGAGCATAGTGTCGTCGGCAAGGCGCGCCCGTGGTTACTCACGCCCGCGATCGTGGGCTTCTACTTTTCTTTTCGCGCGGCCATTGTATTGATCGCGGTACGTGTATTTCTGTTCGAACCTCAGACGGGCGCGGCGACCGCCCTGGCCGCCGATTTTGCCCTCCTCCTTGTCGTTGCTTTTCAAGCGATGGGACCCGCCACACACTCGTTCCGATGGATGCTGCGACAGCCGAGCATTCGATGGGTCATTGCCTATCTGATCTTTGCTGGGTGCAGCCTGGGATGGAGCGCGACAGTGTCGAAGCCCGCGTCATTCCTGTACTGGTGTGGAGTTGCCGCCGATGTCGCGATCGTTGTGTTGATGCTGCGAATCGGTCAAGTTGATGCCGTAGCGAATTCACTCATTTGTGGATTCATCTGGAGCACGTGTGTCCTCGCGCTAATCGGATGGATGATGCCTACGCAGGCGGACCTTCGGCTTGGCGACATGGAATTCTTTAACACCAATCAAATTGGTAATCTCTGCGCCTTCGCCATTCTTCTTGCCCAATACCTGATAAGTCGCAAGTATGGGAAATGGGCCATACCAATCTTGTTCCTTACCGTGACCCTGGTACGCAGCCTCAGCAAAACGACGCTGGTCGCTTTTCTGCTGACTGAGGGCATTCTGCTTTTCCGAGACCGTTCATCAAGCCGGCGAACCAAATCGCTGATTGTTGCTGCAGTGCTGCTGACAGCCGTTGCGTTTTGGGGACTCTACGAAAGTTACTACGACGTGTACGCCACAGCAGGCAATCAAGCTGAAACGCTCACCGGCCGCACCGCAATATGGGCGTTCGCGGCCAACGCAGCAATTGCAAAGCCCTGGTTCGGGAATGGATTCGACGCGCTCTGGAAGGTCATGCCGCCATTCGGGGCCGATCAATTTGAGGCGCGCCATGCAGAGAACGAGGTTCTCCAACAGTTCTTTGCCTATGGCGCGGTGGGCGTTGTGATGCTGTTCGGTCTCTACGGCAGCCTCTACTTGAGAATTCGCAAGCTTTCGCATCAACCGATGAAAATCATCCTCCTCACAATCCTGCTTTTCATCGTCATCCGCGGAACCGCTGAAGCCGAGCCCTTCGACCTGCTGCTCCCGCTTTGGGCAATCATGCTGATCAGCTCGATCGTGGCGACGTCGCTCAATGCAGAGAGCGAGGGCCAGACCGCGGTTTCGAATCTGGATGTCAGCGCCGCTTGCATAGCCTCCAGTTCCACCAGGAGATCTGTTTTATGAAAGTCGTGTTAGCCGCCGTGTCCTCACCCGTACATCTGAACGGCGTATCGCGCCATGCAGCCAACGTGGCGCGCGGGCTGCTGACCCGTCCAGAAGTCTCGGAGGTGCATCTGCTGGCGGGCGCGTGGCAGCAGCACACCTTTGCCGAAGCAGTGGCGCGGCATGACGTCCGTCTTCATATTCACCCCGTAACGAATCGTCGAGCGACGATTCACCGCAACTGCTGGTACTACTCGGAGCTTCCTCGAATTGCTGCGCAGCTCGATGCGGATGTTGTGCATCTTGCCTATCCAATACCAGTCTCCGCAAGAGGCTTCCCTTGCCCGACGGTGGTAAGCCTGCACGATCTGTATGCTTTCGACATTCCCGAGAATTTCGGATTTCTAAAGAGCATTCTGAATCGCCAGGTCGTCCGGCAGTGTCTGGAATCGGTGGACGCAATAGCCTGCGTTTCAGAGAGCACACGGCAACAACTCGGCTATTGGCTTGGCAGCAGTTTTGCCGACAAGGCCGTCACGATCTTGAATTCTGTCGAGTCTGCAGCGGCAAATTGCGCGCGCGGCCCGCAGTTGCTTCACAAGGGGCAGCCATTTCTGTTCTGCGTCGCCCAGCATAGGCGCAACAAAAACATCCCGCTTGCGCTGCGAATCTTCGAACAATGCCTACAGACGGGTGCCATTCCTCCGGATACCCAGCTTGCGCTTGTCGGAGTTCCCGGGCCGGAGACGCGCCGGATTCAGAGGCAGATCCGGGCTGCCCGCCTCGACCGCAAGGTGGTCGTCCTCTGCGGGATCAGCGATACGGAGTTGCAATGGTGTTATCGCAATTGCGAATTACTTCTGGCGCCCTCGATCGTGGAGGGTTTTGGTCTGCCGGTTGTGGAAGCATTGCTGGCTGGATGCAGGGTCGTGTGCTCCGATATCCCCGCATTTCGCGAAGTCGGCATGGATGGATGTCACTATGTCCCCCTTGGACCCGGGGAAATCGACGCATTTACCGCTGTGATTCGCATGGCACGCGAGGCGCCGCGCATCCTGCCATTGTATATGCCGCAGCTATCAGCCTCTGTAATTTCGGAGAAGTATATAATGTTGTACCGGCACCTGCAGACCCGCCTTGCTAACAAGGATTGTGGTGCACTAAGGATTTCACATATCGGAAGCCACAATGGCGCGTAGTTTTGGAGCCGTTGTCACGATTAGTCCCATTTCGGTGACTTATAACCGAAAATGTCACCTCTTTGTCATTTCTGATGCCTTCTTTCTTAAGGAAGTTTCGATCCGGGGGAGAATAGATTGATGGCGAAGGAACTGGAGCTTGCCGCGGTTGAACAGGAGGAGAGCGCCTCTGCGCCTCGATTGGGCACGATCCTGATCGTTGAAGATGACCCGCGCATGCAGAAAGTACTCCAGCGTGTATTTGCCGGGGAACACTACGAGGTAGTAACCGCCGGGGATGGCCAGACCGGCCTCGACTTATTCCGGACGCAGCGCCCGATTGCGGTGATCCTTGACCTGATTCTGCCCGAAATATCTGGACGCGAACTTTGCCAAACCATGAAGTCGATATCGAACGATACACCGGTGATCGTGCTGAGCGCCGTCGCTGAAGTAGTGGACAAAGTATTACTTCTGGAGCTTGGCGCCGATGACTACGTAACAAAGCCATTCAGTCCACGTGAGTTGATGGCGCGTGTACAGGCGGCCATCCGGCGCCGGCGTCGGCCGGCCACGGCAATGACCTATCGATTCGCGGGCTGTGAACTCGATTTTCAAAAGATGACAGCGCGCCGTGGCGACGTCCCAGTCCCGCTCACATCTCACGAGTTTCGGCTTCTCAAGTTTTTTACAGAGCATGCAGAGCGGGTGCTGAGCCGTGAAGAATTGCTGAACGAGGTCTGGGGCTATAACTGCTATCCAACCACACGCACCGTTGATAACCAGATTCTCAAACTGCGGCAGAAGCTGGAACCTGACCCGTCGAACCCGCGTCATCTGCTGACGATTTACGGTGCAGGATACAAATTTGTCCCATGATCCGAACACCGCGGAAAACAGGCCTGCTCGCTCCCGTTCCGTGACGTTTCCGGGCCCGGAGAACCGGGGTCTCCGTACACGTGTGCTGCTGATCGCCGCGATGGCAATCATCATCGTGACTACTACCTTCGCCAGCCTGTTCACCATTCGCCGTCGGCTTGAGAGCGTGCTGACGGGAAACCTGTCTGCGGACCTTATGCGTTCGATTACGACCTTTGAGAATTTGCAGGCGCAGCGGATGACCGCACTCGATCGCGAGAATGCGCTGCTAGCTGATTTGCCCAGCCTCAAGGCCTTGATGACAACCAGCGACGATCGCACCATCGAAGATGGAGCGGTCGAGTTCTGGAAGGTTGGTGGCAATGACCTTTTTGCGCTCGCCGACCGGGATGGGCGAATTGTCGCGGCCTACGCGGGGAATTCTCCGGCAGGCACTCATCTTCGCGTCGACCTGGGGTCGGCACTGGGGCCGGCACCACGACCGTATGTTGTCAGCGGCGATAGCCTGTTCTTCACGTCTGTGCGGCCCTTGTTCTTTGGAAGCGAAGCAAATGGGACAATTCTGGGTTATGTCATCAGCGGCTTCGCGATCGATCGAACCACGGTTGAGCAGCTAAGCAATGCCACCAGCGTCGATGCGTTGTTCGTAAGCCGAAATCGTGCCTTGGCCGGTTCGCTCCCTGCGCCGATCGAGTCCAGTCTTGCAGCGCATCCGATCGCTGCATCGAACGAACGGCCCGATGCCGTGATGGTGAAACTTGGAAACGAACGCTATTTGGCGGTCGGTCGCGACTTATCCGCGCGGGCCACGGCTCCGCTCGAATTGATTGAGCTGAAATCGTTGGACGCAGAAGAAACCTCGATCCGCGAGATTGATCGCCTCGTTTTGATTGCTGGTCTGCTCGCACTGGTGATTGGAACCGGATTGATGACTGTGCTCTCCCGGGCTGTAACGCATCCGCTGGAGCAGCTTGCCACGGGCGTGCGTGCATTTGCGGGCGGAGACAGCGCGCACCTTCTGCCTTACCGCGGCACCATGGAAGTGCGTGAGTTGAGCACCGCCTTTGCCGGCATGCGCCAGGAGATCCTGACTACGCAACAGGCGCTGCTGGAGTCCGAGCGCCTGGCAACAATCGGCAGAATGGCGAGTTCTGTCTCCCATGATTTGCGCCACTATCTCGCAGCCGTTTATGCGAATTCAGAGTTTCTTGCCTCCGGTCGTCTGACGGACGAAGAACGCACGGAAATCCTGACGGAAATCCGCACCGCTGTCGACGGCACTACGGAGTTGCTGGAGTCTCTGCTCATCTTCAGCAGAAGCGGACCAGGCATTCGACGCTCGCCTCAGTTGGTGGCCACCCTGATGGATCGCGCCGTTAGTATGGTGCGCGCACATCCCGATGCTGCCAACGTCGAATTGACGGTTCGAACCCAGAACCCGGCGGAGACAGCGGCCGTCGTGGACGGGAAGCAGGTTGAACGCGCAATTTACAACCTGGTTCTCAATGGATGCCAGACGGTACACGCCAGTGGTGAACCTGCGCGCGTCGCAGTCAGTCTTGACGTACGACCAGCTGAAATCATCCTGGGAGTGTCGGACAATGGAGACGGCGTTCCGGAGAGTATTCGAAACACCCTTTTTGAGCCTTTTGTCAGCGAAGGAAAGCAAAAAGGATCGGGTTTGGGATTGACGCTCGCACAGTGCATCGCCGCGGAGCATGGTGGTGATGTGACCCTGGTCAGCAGTCGTCCAGGAGAAACGGTCTTTCGAATGTCGATTGCGCGCGGTCTTGCGGAACAACAAGCGCCGTCGGCGGCGGAAGATCGAACACGAGTAAAGACTGCATAAGTCGAGGTTCCTTTATGCCCTCTGATCGTTCGTGCTGTTTAACGCGCGGGAAGAGCGCGTTGGTGCCGACGTTATTCTGTGCTCTAACCGTGTGCATTTATCCATGCGTCGCGCCCGCGCAGGATGACGTCGCGGAAAAAGTGAAGCAATTGACTGAAGCGATGACCCGAGTCCAGACGCAACTCAATGAGTCGCAACGCCAACTCGAAGATATGCGGCAGCAGCTTGCAGCGCTGAAGGGAGAGACCGGCAAGGCAGCGGATCCGGCTCCCCCGCAGGCAGCGGAATCGGACGCGGCAAAGCTGGCGGCAGAAGTTGAGGATCTGAGGGAACGGCAGTCCGTACAGGAAGCTCAGATTGCCACGCAGGAACAGACCAAGGTCGAAAGCGAATCGAGATTTCCAGTAAAAGTGAGCGGCCTCGTACTCATGAATGGATTCGTCAACACACGGGCCGTCGACATGGCAGCAACGCCCACTCTTGCCATTCCAGGAGCAGGCAGCACAGGCGCCTCGGTGCGCCAGACAATCATGGGCCTTGACATGCGCGGACCTCATCTTTTCGGAGCACGGAGTCATGGCGATCTGCGCGTTGATTTTGACGGCAGCGCGCCGGCGATGAACGGGTACGCTGGCGGAGATGGATTAGGCTTGGTCCGCCTGCGAACCGCGCACGCGGCTCTCGACTGGGAAAATACAGAAGCATTCTTTTCGATGGATCGGCCGATCCTCAGCCCCAATCTGCCGGATTCGCTAACCGCAGTTGCCGAGCCACCGCTTGCCTGGTCAGGCGATTTGTGGAGTTGGACTCCGCAATTCGGCGTTACGCAGGATGTCTCGATTGGCTCTGTGCCCAGGTTGCGTGCGCAGGCGGCCCTCATCGATATCGCAGACGCTCCCTATACATCGAGCCTCGCCGCGGCAAACGGTATAACCCTCACGCAATCCACTACGGAGGCAAGCCGCTGGCCCGGAGTGGAAACTCGTATCGCATTGCCCGGCGGGCAGTCAGAGAGCGGCTTACGGTTTGGTGTGGGCGGAGTATTCGCACCGCATCGGAGCATCGGCGGAAGACGGTTTGATACCTGGGCAGGCACGCTCGACTATCGACTTCCATTACCGGCGCGCATGCAGCTGAGTGGCGGCTTCTATCGTGGACAAGCGCTCGGCGGCCTTGGCGGCGGGGAGTATAAGGACTATGTTTTTCGGATGGATGGCGACAATTACTACTTCCGTACGCTCGACGATGTCGGCGGCTGGTTGCAATGGAAACAGAGGTTGAGCCAGAGACTCGAGTTCAACGAGGCTCTCGGCGCGGACAATGTACCTGCTGGCGAGTTGCGCCCGTATGCTGGAGCCACTACGGCGGCGTACCAAAACACTGCCCGCAATCGGACCGCGACAGGCAATGTCATTTTCAGCCCTAGTTCTTACTTGCTTTTCTCACTCGAATACAGGCGGATTGAATCTTCCCCTGTGAATGGCCCTACGGCTGCCAGCGACGTAATTGGAGTGGCCGCGGGATACAAGTTTTGACAATGACGCAATGGCGCAACCATCTGCCGTGCTTGCTGCTTTGCGCAGCTGCGCTCCTTCCGGCCCTCGCTCGGGCGCAGATAGACAGCCGCGAAACCACTGTCGACGTCCATGTGGGTATTCGGTTACCCAAGTTACAACCGCACGAGCATGCGCCTCCCGCGGTGCTGTGGCTGAAACCGTTACCGGGAACGCCCTCACTTGCATTTCTCCCGAATGGCCGCCGTTACTCGCTGCTCCAGAAGAATCGCATGTTCACTCCGCATCTGCTGATTGTGCCCATCGGCAGCGAAGTGCATTTTCCGAATGCCGATCCTTTCTTTCACAACGTCTTTTCCCTATTCAACGGAAAGCGCTTTGATCTCGGGCTCTACGAAGCGGGAACCGATAAAGAAGTTCTGTTTTCGCGCGAGGGGGTCTCCTATATCTTCTGCAACATCCATCCCGAGATGAGTGCTGTCATTCTTGTTTTGTCAACGCCGTTTTACTCAACCGCTAAGCCCGACGGGACTCTTTCGATTCACGATGTGCCCACCGACGATTATGAGATGCATGTGTGGATCGAGGGCTTGGCGCAACCGGCGCTGGATCGATTGACGCGTCGCGTGCAGATTTCAGCGGGAGGGGGCGATCTGGGCGTTGTGGATGCTTCGGAAACTCCACTGAAGCCAGCCGGCCACTTGAACAAATTCGGTCAGCCATACGATCGGGACTCGAAACCGACCTACTGATTCCGATTCCCCGATATGGCATTGCGCGTCGTGCCGGCGCATCTGAGAAGAAGCTACGGGCCAGACTCGCGTGAGAGCTTCGCTATCGCCCGCCCTACGTCTCCTGCAGACGCAGTGCGAACGTGAGAATGAGTATGAGTGCGTAGACCGGTCAATTGCAGAGTGATTTGCCAGAGAAAGGCAGGATTATTGCGGAGGTAGCGCCACCAGAGGCGCTTCGGATCCTGGACCAGGCGGTGAACCCACTGCAGGCCCGCGCGCTTGACCCATTCAGAACATTCGCGAATGCGTCCGGTGTGAAAATCGAACGCCGCGCCCACGCCGAACATCACATGTGTGTCGAACTCCCGCATATACCGGCGCATGAATTTGTCCTGTTTCGGCGTCCCGATGCCCACCCAGATCATGTCCGGCTTGCATTCATTGATGCGCGCAATCAACTCGCTCTCTTCTGCCTGCGTGAGAGCGCGAAAGGGCGGCGTGTACGTTCCGACAATTCTGGCCCACGGTGCGAGTCGTGTGAAACGTGCCGCGAGTTCCTCGGCGACACCTTCGTTGCCGCCATAAAAGAAGTGCGTGCAGTGTGCGAATTCTCTGCGGAGAAAAACTTCACGCATGAGATCGGGTCCGGCGATGCGCTCGATTCCGCGATGCCGTTGGAGACGGCCGACCCATACCGTGGGCATGCCGTCCGGGATGGCGATAGTGGCATCGGCATAGGCGGCTGCCAGCTCAACATCACGCTGTGCCTCCATGACGCCGTAGACATTGATCGCGGAGACATAACCCTTTCCCCGGGCTCGAAGGATGCGGGCAATCTT
Organism: uncultured Acidobacteriaceae bacterium; assembly: GCA_963704415.1. Classification (GTDB taxonomy): domain Bacteria; phylum Acidobacteriota; class Terriglobia; order Terriglobales; family Acidobacteriaceae; genus Telmatobacter. The sequence continues at coordinate 565,555 of OY969908.1, forward strand.
CGCCAAAATCGCGGCCATCGAGAGCGCATCGACACGCACGCCCAAAACATTGACCGAAGGCGAAGTGCTATACGAGACACCGTCATTGGAGGACTTACCTGCGCACTGCGCTGCAGGCATCGTTTGCGTAGCCGATGCGGAAGATTTCACTGTGAGATCTCCTCGCAGACCGTAACAACAGCGCCGGTGCGGGATGAAACGCGCGTCTCGCGAAAGAGCATTGCGGCAAGAGGAATGTAGACGAGCAGCGTAACCGGCCCGCAGAAGAGTCGCGCCATAGCCATTCCCTGCATGCCATATTTGGGCAGTAGCCAGCGCGCAGCGAGCAGCATAGCCGCGCCCCCAGCGAGATTCAGGATTGTGACCAGGCGGACGCGTCCGAGCGCCAGCATCGTATATGATCCGGTTATGCTGAGTGCCTGCGCCGCCGTGCTCCACACAAGGAATGGCAAAACAGAACCTCCTGCGCGGGCGATCGTCGGTCCTCCCCAAAGAGTGATCAATCGGATACCAAGGGCCAGTAGCATCGCTGTGCAAACAGCAACCAGCAGCACATTCGCAGCAAAAGCAACCAGGATCGTTCGACGCAGCGGTTTGACGGAGCCCTCAGTGACGCGCGCCGACACGTAGGGAAAGAGGAAGTGCAGTCCTGCGGCTGCGATTCCATAGACGGGTTGAGCCATCTGTGCGCACAAAGCATAGGAGGCAACCGCTGTGGCGCCCAGGTAGACCCCCGTGATGAGCCGGTCGACCTGTCCGAAGAGAATGCCGGAGACCGCTTGAATCCAGGAAAAGAGGCCGAAACCCAGGAGGGTGTGCGTCGCTTCCCGATCGAAGGATGGCCAGAGTGAGTGGGCGCCCAGCAATCGCTTGAGTTGAATAAGCTGCATGCCCAGGCTCGCCGTGATCAAAAGCGCGGTCGCAATCATCACGCTGACTACTCCCTGTTTGGCCAGTGGCAAAACTGCAGCAGCGGCCAGCGCCAGCAACCGGGCCATCACGCTGAATCGGACTGCGGCGCCATAACGCTCAAATGCCCTCTGCGTGCTGACACAAACCGTTTCGACGGCGCGAGCGAGGATCAGCAGACTTGCAATGCGAAGAGACCAGAGGCATTCAATGCGGAGAGCAGCATTCGATAAGGCAATGTGAACTGCCGCAGCAGGGGAGAGAGCCCATGAGATCAGAGCGATCGTTACTCCAAGTGCGATGTGAATGCCCATCGTGCTATGCACCGCGTCGAGTCTCGCTTGGTGATTCCCACCGCGCGCCATGGACATGAGGCGAATATTGGCATCGCCGAAGCCGGATGCCACGATCGATCCGATGGACAGGACCGCATTCGCGATCATCCACACGCCGTATTGCGCGGTGCCTAGATTCCGGAGGGCGATCGGTGCAACAAAGAGCATTCCCGCGGGATAAGCAACGTAATCGAGCACGCCGTAGGCGGCGTTAGAAAGATGTGCTCTCATCGTTGAATCCAATGAATTGCCCCGAAGCAGAATTGCTCCTCGACCGATTTAGAGCGAGATAGATTGGCGAGGCCTCTTGCTTCGACTCCATGTGGAGGTGCTGCGACATATGTCATCGCTTCTTACCTTAGCGATGCGCCCGAGGACGTGTGTCAGTCCGTGGTCAGACGAATGTCATCCGTTTGTCATTAGAAGTGCCGGATTCTAGCGGAGATTTTGCCCGAAGCGCGGTGGCTTCGCAGCGGGCGTTCAGTTCGCGGAGCCGCTGATCCGCGGTGCGGATGTTGCGATGGACATGGGCTTTCTGGTCGCAATCCCGAGTAATGACACGAAGAGAATCGATGCGAGCAAGGCAGCACCGGCATTGCCAAACAGCACGTTGGCATAGCCGAATCGCACAATGCAGCTGCCGGTGACCGCCGCCGTTGCAGCCTGGCAAATGGCTCCCGACATGTTCTGAATCGCAGACGCTGTGCTCCGTTCCTCATCGGGAATGTTGTCCATTAGAAAGCTGTAAATCCCCGGGCCAGTCATCCATTGCACGCCGCTATAGACGAAATAGTAAGTGACGGCGCGAGGAATACTATGTGTAACGCCCATGCAGAAGATAGCTGCGGCAGTCGCGGCCTGGGCAAACCCGATTCCAAGTATTCGTCCGAATCGTCGATACAGCAGCGGCGAAAGCAACACGGCGGTGAATTGCAGCAGTTGGGCAACGGAGAAGACCACGCCCACATGCTGGAGCGCAATTCCAAGATGTTGCTGTAAGTAGACCGCGGCGAACGGTGGGAACGAGCCGGTGACGATGTTCCAGATAACGAATGGCGGCAGAAACCAAAGCAGGAAGGGATGGAAGACGCGAATGCGCCGGTGCTCGGTGCGATCCGGCGCGCCGAGGCGCAGTTTCAAGATTGGCCAGACTCCCAGGAGGGCAACCACACAGGCAAGCTGGAGCACTGTGCGGATGTTCGCGACAAGCGAACCGGGATGCCCTGCTCGGTGCAAGATTTCCGGCAGATACCCGCCAGCGACACCGGCTAACGTTCCCAGGCCAATTCCCGTCGCAAAAGTTATGCTGAACCCCGTAACACGATTCTTCTCATTCGTCAGCCGCGCAATGGCTGGCGAAAAGCATATGGGCCAACTACTCATCGCAATACCCATGAGAAATGCCAGGCCAATCTGTGCGGGAGTCCATAGGACGAAGGTGCGCACAAGGCAAATGAGCGGCGCCGCGATGAAGCAAAACAGTAGAAGCTTCTGGAGCCCGAATCGTCTTACCAGAATCGTGATGGGAATGGTCCCAACCACATTGCCGAAAGTCAGCGTCCCAGTCAGAATCCCAAGAATCTTTTCATTGAAGTGAAGGTCAGTCAAATAAAGATTGAAGAGAAAAAAGAAAAGGCCAAATCCAAAATCGAAGAAGAATGCCGCGGTAAAAAAAATCCAGAAGCACCGGCTGAACTGCCCTGGAAATGAGCACAATTTCGACCACGGGCTCTGCACTGTCGGTTCAGCCTCCGCACGTGAATCCTCCATCAGCGACTGCACTATCGTCCTTCCCTCACGAGGCGGGTAAGTCGCTCAATGGCCCAGTCGAGGTCCGTATAGCGCAATTCGAAGACGCCGCGATCAAGCAGACGATCAACGGCCGCTGTTTGCAAATCCGCGATTTCTGGGATGCCGATTCCTCGCTGAAGGATAAACGCCTTTGCGACCGCTTTCGGGAGAGAAACGAGTTCCGCAGGGATACCCGCGGCTCGATCAAGGAAGACGACATGCTTGACCAACGATGAGAACGAAGTGGAAAAATGCGCAAGCGGAGCGGTGTTCCATTCGATCGAGGGCTTGCCGATTTGCGCCCGCGGCAGGATCGGCCGCCCCTGCAATTCAGGGAACAGAGCTTCTGCGGAGGGCCGAAAACGCACCTGACGGCTATTTCCGACCACGAGGCTATCGTCGCGTCCATTCACCAGGAAACTGGCGTCGTCTGTGATGTAGGTCCATCCGGCGCGCGCGCATCCGTAAGCAAGCGTGGACTTCCCGGCGCCAGAGTCGCCACAAATCAGGATGCCGTTTCCATCCAACTCGACGCAGGCCGCGTGGATACCTATGGAATGACGCGCCGCAAGATGAAACATCGCGCACGATTCGAGCAGGAAGTAACGAAGGTAGCCCCGATGCGCCAACGTCGATTGCGCCAGCCAGATATTGGAGAAGAACCGCGCAGCATCGGAAATTGCGAAGTTCTCGCCATCCGCGATTTGCGAGCAGAGATGTTCTCTAACTCGACTTATTGGCGCAGGCGGGCACTCGCACGAGCCGCCTTCTGTGACGCCAACGTGGAAGCGGATTGGTTCTGTTTCAAAGAGCGGACCAAATCCCTGCCAGGATTCTTTCGCCGCGGCGAGCACTTCCTCGGAATCGGTGAAGACCCGCAAGGGAAACCCAAAAGGGTAGAAAGTCTGTTGCAGGGGCAACTCTGTCCGGGCCATCATTGGGTCGGCGTAGGCAATCGGCTCGTGGCGCGCGTAGGCCGCCTTGATCTGCTCAACTGTCAGGATGTCCAAAGTCTGTACCGCCAGTGCTGGCAAAGTGCTTTCCATCAGAAGTGAATTCCCCCAAGCCATGGATATGAATCAGAATTGATATTTCAGCGCGAGCTGAATGATGCGCGGATTATTCGACGTCGCTGTGATAATGCCGAACGATGCACCGGAGCTGAAAGTGTTGTTGGGATTTGCGAAATTCGACGAATTGGTCAGATTGAAAAACTCCGCCCGAAAATGCAGGCTCTGCGATTCAATGATGGGTATCGTCCGTTCGAGAGCCATATCGATGTTGCGTTGCCCCGGCCCGCGAACCAGCCCCACTCCACTATTGCCGAAGTCGGTATCGGCAGATGAAGTGCCATTCGGCGCTTCGGGTGCGGAAGTAAACGCAGCCGGATTCAGGTACTGGCCGATCACACGCGAGTAGAGCGAGCCGGAGGTGGAAGGACGAGCGGTGCCACTTAATTGCGCGCGATTCTCAAACGGATAGTTGCCGTAGACCGCTCCGGCATTGTCGTCGAGAATCGTGATCGGCGTGCCGGACTGCGCCACGAAAATACCGGAAGTTTGCCATCCCGCAATCGCATGGCGCACCAGTGCGGGCATGTTGGCGAATGCCGGGGTCGTGTACGTCAGGTTGAAAACCCCGCGATGGGTGCGGTCGAAGTCAGTCAGACCGTAGTCGCCACGCGGATTCCGCTGATCGTTGGTCAACAGCCAGAGCTCGAAGACTTCGCTACCCGACGAACCGCTTGTCTCATCCAGATTGCGCGACCAGGTATAACTGCCGAGGAACTGGAATCCATGGCTCAGCCGCTTGGTCACACTGCTCTGCAGCGAGTTGTAATTCGAGTTGTATTCGCTCGCGCAGGTATAGGATCCGGGAGCCACACCTTGATAAGGCGCACGCTGCACCACGTTGCCGATTGAGTTATTCGTCGCCCCATACACGGGGGCCGTTGGACTGGCGAGCAACGCCTGGTTGAATTCCGAGCAACCGGCTACGTGCACCGAGCGTGTCCCAACATAGCCCACTTCAAACAGGTAGTCGCGCGCAAACTGGATCTGCGTGTTCAGGTTGTACTCCTCGGTGTACGGCTCGGTGAAACGCGTGGAGATGCCCACTACCGTTGGGCCACCGCCAGGAATGCGGGGGATAAAGATGGGATAACTCGAGTCGCTGGGAAGGAGCGGGCTGAAGGGCGCCTGTAGCGTAGCCCCCGCATTCTGCGCGCCCGCGAAGAGCTGTGAGATGGAGAAAGGCGGGTTGCTCAGCAGACTCTCCGCAAGGCCCGCGGAGAGTCGATCGAAGTAGATGCCGTAGCCGCCTCGCAGAACAGCAGTCGGACTGTTGGTGAGGCGATAGGAGAAACCAAGACGAGGAGAGAAGTCGTTGTAGGTCGTGGGCCAGAGGCCGGACCTGGAGGTTTGTGTGACACCGGAAGGCACTGGCCCTTTGAAGTTCGAAGAGACCGTAAATCCGCTGAACGTGCCTGTGGGTGGAGCCGGGAGCGTGGCGACGGTGGGATCGAAGTCAACGAGCCTGCCGTGAATTTCGGAGGGAGGGCTGAATATCTCATAGCGTAGACCCGCGTTCAGTGTCAGACGCGGCGTGATCTTGATGTCGTCCTGAAAGAACGTCGCGAAGTCGGTGTAGCGCTCATCTTTGCGGAAATCTCCGGAGCTTCCGCCGCTCATCGTCACGTTGCTGATGCCGTTGGGGCTGCCATTCTGCGCGGCGCTCTGGCCCAGCAAAAAATCATCGAAGGTGCGAATGTCGAGAAGCCCGCTGGTCGAGAACGGCGCGTCGACCATGACCTGGTGACGCTTCACTTCGGCACCGGTGCGAAACGATTGCCTGCCTTTAGTCAGAGAAACCGTGTCTTGCCAGATAAAGGAGTTGGTTGTCTGCTTCTGGAAAGGAGTGCCCGCATCGCCGATTGTGAAGAGACCGTCCACGGTGATCCCCGTAGCTTCGACTCCTGAACCCGCAACCCCGGTGGGCGATTCCGTGCCAAGGTCTGACGCAAGAATCGGATTCGTCACGGCGGAGATACCCGAAAACCGCATGTAGCCAAAGCGGGCAATGTTCACAAGACTCGGATTCAGTACATGTGTATCCCCGAGCACGAGCATCGCGTTCTGATCCACTTCGTTGGTTCCCCATCCAGGCACGTTTGCGGCATTCGGCGAGAACGGTTCGACGGTGGGCGCGTGCGAGTAGAAGAAGCGTCCAGATAACTCATTCCTTTGTGAGACTGCGTGATCGATGTTGGCCGTCAACTGATCTTCGCGATAGGTCGCAGGCGTCGCATAGGTCGACTCACCGATGGGTACCTGCGTGGGGTCAGAGTTAGCAAGATTAATCTGCGGATTCGGAATGGCATACTGCCCGTTGGGCAATTTGAAGTTCAGCAGCTTCAGCGCAACCGGGTTGATGTTCGACCCATCGCAGGCGAGTTGCGTGCCGCCCGCGTAGGTTGGATAAGCGCAAAATGCCGCGCCGAGCGTAGCCGCCGAACGATCGTTGGTCAGCTGCGGTAAGGTCGCTGTTACCTCATCGCCTTCCCCATTGCTCGAACGCAATCCCTGGTATGCCCCAAAGAAGAACGTCTTCCCGCGCACAATCGGACCGCCCACGGTGGCGCCGAACTGATTCTGCTTGAGCACGGGGCGAGGCTGACCGGTGAGCTTGGAAAAGAAATTGTTCGCATTGAAGACGTCGTTACGCAGAAACTCCCATGCGGTTCCGTGAATATGATCCGTTCCAGTTCGACTGATTACGTCCACGTTGGCGCCGGTTCCGCGGCCATACGTTGCATCGTAGTTACCGGTCTGCACTTTGAATTCCTGAATGGTGTCCGGCGCCGGCGCCGCCACGCCAACTTCCTCGCCATCCGCTTCCGCCGAGTTCTGCGAAAGGTTGTTCGCATCCACACCGTTGAACTGGATGTTGTTTGCGGTGGTCTTTTGCCCATTGGCTGTCACGTCCTGCGTCCCACGTCCCAACTCGGTAGCATCGGGCAGGCGAACCACAACACCAGGAGAGAGGGAGAGAATCTGCGTGTAATTGCGATTGGCCAGGGGGAGGGCCTCAATTGCCTGCTGATCCACGGCACGCCCCAGCGCAGAACTCTGCGTTTGCGCCATCTCCGCATCCGCCGTAACTTCGACAGTCTCGCCGACTTTGGCGAGTGCGAGATGAACCTCGACAGTACTTGTTTCGCTCACGACCACCGGCACAGCATGCGCGTCCTTCTCTTCGAAACCCTCCACTTTGACCACTAAGGAATAGGAGCCAGGAGCAAGCAGCGGCACTGTGAATGCGCCATTTACATTGGTCGTGGCAATTCGAGAAAGGTGCGTGGCCTCGTTCTCGATGGCGACGTTGGCCTTGGGAACAGCGCGTCCCGAAGGATCGTAGACTGTACCTTGAATCGCCCCGGTTCCCGGCGTTTGCGCAAAGATGGATGCGGCGAAAAGGAAAAGCGAAGCGGAGAATCGCGAGAGAGGGCGGGGAAAGTTATGCGTCATTGCATGCGCCACCTTGGTGGTTATTTGTGACTCGCCGTCAGATTACGAAGAAGGGACTGGACGGCTTGTCACACGCATGTCTTTAATTTGTCATTTGAGGAAGGACCGCTGAACTGTGTGCCAGGGTTATGGATCGGCTAGGAGACCAAGGCACGCCTTCGGTTCGCGCTGGCGCCTTGAGGGCAGCGCCGCATCATTCAGGATTCAACCGGATATCCGAGTTCTTCGAGCCGGCTTTTCAATGCCGAAAGTCTCCGGTTGAATTCTTCCCTATCCTCTAAAGAGAGAACAATCCTCGGCAGGAGCCGAAGGACCGTTTGGTAGGCCTCGCGTGCGTTCTCGCGATTTCGCGTCCGGGCATCTTCGACGACAGTAACCTCGGCGACGTTCAGAAACGTTTGCGCGAGGTCCAAATCGGCAAGCAGAAACTCCAGCCCGATGCGATTGGATTGCGCAATCAGACGCGCAGTTGCTTTGTCGATTGCAGCATCCACACTCTACCCCTCTTACTTAGAACGTATAGATGCTGGAATTTGGTCCCGAAGAATGCCACTCTCTTCAAATTTTGCTGAAAATGTCTGCTTAAGAAGGCGTTTCGGTCAACAAAGAATCGTCTATCCTTAGAACCTGAGCGGGCAGGTTTTCCTATGGCGGGCAACGAATCGCAAAGAGAAAAACGTCCAAAAGGCCCGGAGAGCGCACACGATCTGTTGGATAATATCACTCCAAATACAGACGGGGCGGCCCTAACTCCCGACCAATCCGACAAGTCTCCGGGAGCCGGAGAGCGTTCTCCTGCGCTCGGCGTATCAATCGAGGCGGCATCGGAGACCGAGCACCAGGCCCCAGCGCTGCTTTACCCCGTTGTGGCTTTCGGAGCCTCGGCCGGCGGACTTCAGGCGTTCCGGGAAATCCTCGAAAATCTCGACCCCAACACTGGGATGGCCTTTGTCCTGGTGACCCATCTGGCGCCGGACCAGAAGAGCTTCCTGTCGGAGATCGTGGAACGATACACGCATATGCCTGTCCTGTCGGTTGAAGACGGGCAGCGGCCCCTGCCCAATCATCTCTATGTTCTGCTACCCAACCAGTCCGCCACAGTGAAGGAAGGTGTCTTTCACGTGGAGCAGCGAACTGCAAACGAGCGCTTTCCCCGGACGATCGACCGATTCTTTAACTCGCTGGCTGCGGATCAGAAGAATCATGCCATTGGGGTTGTGCTTTCGGGCGCGGATGCCGACGGAGCCCTGGGGCTTAAAGCCATCAAAGGCGAGGGTGGAATAGCCCTGGTGCAAAGCCCCGATACCGCAATGCACAGTGACATGCCGCGCAGTTCAATTGCCTCCGACCACGTCGATTTGGTCATTCCCCCAGCTGAAATCGCGCTTGAATTGGGAAGGCTGGCGCGACATTTGTCGCGACCGGAAGTGCGGTCCCTTGAAGCCGGTGCGATCTCCCATGACGATGAAGAGTCATTCCAGAGAATCCTGCAAATGCTGCGAGGTTTCTCCGGGCTGGACCTACGGCAATACAAGCCGGATACGATTCGCCGCCGCATTGCCCGCCGCATGCTCCTGCTCCGGATCGAGCACCTGACTCAATACGCGAAAATCCTGCAATCCCATACCGATGAACTCCGGAACCTTCAGGAAGATGTCCTGATCAACGTAACCCGCTTCTTCCGCGACTCCGCGTTTTGGGAGTCTTTGCGCTCCAACGTGTTGCCTGTGCTTCTCGAGGATCGGCCGCCGGAGAAGCCAATCCGCATCTGGTGCGCGGGCTGCTCCACCGGAGAGGAAGTATATTCGCTGGCGATCACGGTGCTCGAGCACCTTTCGCAGCGCGGCCTGGATACGCCGCTGCAAATCTTTGGAACAGATGCCAGCGACCAATCCATCGAGACAGCACGCGCAGCCACCTATCCGGATACCCTGCTCACCGAAGTCGCGCCCGAACGCTTGCGTCGATTCTTCGTGAAAGTCGACCGAGGCTATCAAGTAGCGAGGCGGGTACGCGATAGCTGCGTCTTTGCGCGGCAAAACCTCTGCTCGGATCCGCCGTTTCTCCATATCGACATTCTCAGTTGCCGCAACGTCATGATTTATTTCAACCCGGCTTTGCAGCGCCAGATGATCATGACGTTCCATTACGCGCTGGAGCCGGGCGGTTATATGTTGCTTGGCGTGTCAGAAGGGCTGCGCGATTACGGCGATGTGTTCAGCACTGTCGATCGAAAGAACAAGATCTATGTGAAAACCGGGGCCAATCTTCCTTTCACGTATGAGACACCGCGGAACCTAGCCATGAATCAGACCCAAGGCACTGCGCATACTCCCTTGATGGATACCGACAACAACGTGTGGCCCGAAGTCGAGCTGCAGAGAGCCGCGGACCGCATCGTGCTGGCGCGGTTTGGACCGCCGGGCCTGATCATCGACGAGCGGATGAATGTGCTCCAGTCGCGCGGGGGGACGTCGAGCTTCCTCGATATCACCCCTGGAGCCGTGAGTTGGAATTTGTTGCGCGTGCTCCGCGTTGGGCTTGTCAACGACGTGTCTACGGCGGTACAGCGGGCCATCCACGAAAACGTGCCGGCTTCCACTCATGCGGTGCTTCAAGACGCCCAGGCAGGAGAGCGCCATATCCAGGTGGACGTACTGCCGATCACGAGCATGGCCGCGCGGTCGAAATGTTTCCTGGTTCTCTTTCAAACTATTGCTGGTCATCCGGACGACAAAGCTTTGGACCAGCCAGTACAACCTCAGCTCACGGTGGACGAGAAGGACCGGCTAGTTTCTCAGTTGCGTCAGGACCTCTCCACGGTGCGCTTTCATCTGCAATCGCTAGCAGAGGAACGCGACGCCCGCAACCAGGAACTCGTTTCGGCCAATGAAGAGATTCAGTCAGCCAACGAAGAACTCCAGAGCACCAACGAAGAGCTGGAAACAACCAAGGAAGAACTGCAAAGCGCCAACGAAGAGCTGCAAACGGTCAACGACGAACTGCAACAGCGCAACAACGTGCTGACGCAAACCGGCAACGATCTCGCAAACCTCCTGAACAGCGTCAATATCCCGCTGCTGATGCTCACCAGCGATTTGCGCATCCGCCAATTCACTCCACCGATGCAGCGGCTGCTCAGTGTTCGTCCGTCGGATATCGGCCGCTCAATCAACGAGATTCGGTTGCAGCTCAGCGTCGAGAACATTGAGCCAATCCTGACTGAAGTGCTTGAGACGCTGGGCACACGCGAATTGGAAGTGCAGGATCGCGAGGGCCGTTGGCACCTGCTGCGCATCCGGCCCTATCGTACGCCCGACAACAAAATCGAAGGACTCGTCGTGGTGCTGGTCGATATCGATCAGCTCCGGCGGAGCCAGCAGCACCTGGTCGATGCTCGCGATTTTGCCAGCCTGGTTGTTGAAGGCGTGCCCGTGCCGATCGTAGTCCTCAATAAGGACTGCACGATTCGAACCGCTAATACCGCGTTTCGCAACCTCGCGGAGCTGCCGGCCAGGGAGCTCGAGAACCGGTCTCTGCCGGACCTCGCGAATCTACTTTGGGGGGTCAAAGACATCGGAGAAAGGCTGGACAGCGTCCTGAAATCTCAACCCGGGTCGATGCTTGAATTTGAACATGATTCCACGGGGTCGCAGCCTAAAACTCTGCTCATCAAAGCCCAGGCTCACTCCACTGACGGCGCTCGTGTCCTGTTGCTGATGATCGAAGACATCACCCTGCGCCGCGAATCGGAAAGGCTCTTCGCTCAGCAGAAAAAGGAGCTGGAAGGCGAAATTGCCACTGTCGAAACAAAACTAAATCGCACCCAGGAGGAACTCCGAGGGTTGACTGGGTATCTGTTCTCCATCCAGGAGGAGGAGCGGCAGCGGGTGGCGCGCGAGCTCCACGATGACATCAGCCAGAGGCTCAGCCTCTTGGACATGTTCCTGCATGAGCCGCCGAGCGATGGCTCGTCAAAGAACGATGCCGACTGGTTGCAGTCCGCGCAGGATCAGGTTCAATCTCTCAATACCGACGTCCGCCATATTTCGCATCGCCTGCATCCTTCCATTCTGAACGATCTCGGGCTGCCGGCCGCTTTGAAGGCCATGCTGACGGAATTCGGTGAACGGGAGGAGATGCCGGCGACCTTTACCACCGAGGATTTGCCCGAAAGCTGGCCGCCAGAGACAGCAATAGCGCTCTATCGCATCGCCCAGGAGGCGCTGCGCAACGTATCGAAGCACGCCGGAAAGACCCACGTAAAGGTGGTACTCTCCGGCAGCGGTGACCTGCTGAGACTACGGGTAATGGACTTCGGGGTTGGCTTCGATCCGGACGCGGAGAATACAACCCACGGCCTCGGCATCATCTCCATGCAGGAGCGCGCCCGGTTGGCGGGCGGGACGTTGACTATGCAGTCTGTGCTGGGGCTGGGCACTACCGTCGCCGTCGATGTGCCCCTGGAGCGACATGGCTAAGCGGCTGCTTTTGGCGGACGACCATCCGCTCATGCTCGAGGGGTTGACTCGCCTGCTTGCCGACGAATTTGAGATTGTCGGCACGGCCACGGACGGGCGAGCGCTTCTTGCCGGGGCAGTCCGGCTAGAGCCGGATGTGGTTGTCGTGGACGTGGGTATGCCGCGCATGAATGGAATTGAGGCAGCCGGGCGAATCAAACAACTGCTTCCCGCGACCAAGATCGTGTTCATCACTCAGCAGATCGATCCTGCGTATCTCCATGCCGCCTTTGCTGCCGGGGCAAGCGGCTACGTAGCAAAACAGTCTGCGTCAACCGAACTCATTGCGGCCATTCAACTAGCCCTCAGTGGGCGGTACTACGTAACCCCGCTCGTAGGCGGAGAAGCTGCAGAGTTTTCCAAGCTCAACTCCAGGCAAAACCCATCCGAGATGTTTGGCGCCAAGCTGACACCCCGCCAGCGCGAGGTTTTGCAGTTGGTAGCAGAAGGAAAGACCAGCAAAGAGATCTCAGTTCTATTGAACATCTCTTCCAAGACAGTCGAATTTCACCGCAACGCTCTGATGGATGAGCTCGGCGTGCGCACCGTGGCCGAGCTGACGCGTTATGCCATTTCGCGCGGAATCGTCAATCCCTGAGAACACCTCTCGCCCTGAATCTCCAACAATCGCCTGTATTTGACCACCGGACCTGTAATCGCTTGTGGAAACCTAGGGTAAATCCTAGTTCCCACTTGCCTTGAAAGAGCCCATCTTTCTAAATGAACTCGTGGGGCGAATTGCCCTGGGCAATTCCGACCGAACGAGTGCGCTGGGATCTGATCCCTTCAGGCTGCTCCTGCTTGAGATCCCGGCATAACAAGCACCGCCGCAGCCCTGAGTCTGGATTGCGCCCAATCGGCCAATGAACCCGAGGAAGATACACTATGTTTACACCCCACGCGGTAGCTCCGACGGATCGTCCCGAATTTTACGATCTCAATTTGACCTGCTCCGTCTGCAATGGCAGTTTTGTTTTCACCGCAGATGAGCAACTCTTCTTTTTCGAGAAGGGATTTCAGCACGCCCCCAAGCGCTGCAAACGGTGCATGGCAAATCGCGTTGCCCGAAAATGCAAAGTGCGTGCAGAGACGCATACGCAATGTGCCTGCTGCGGGGCTTCGACCACGGTGCCGTTCATCCCCAGCCAGGGTAGGCCGGTTTTATGTCATGCCTGCTTCCAGAGCAACAAGGCCGCGGCTGCTCCACCCGCATTAGTGGCCTGAACCTCGACCTCCGAAGTCGCCGAGCCGCTAGCAGTAGATTCTTGCTCTCGGGGGTCAGGATCTGTGCACGCATTTTCGTAATTTGCCGTTCCCGGAAACTGTGTCGACCCCCGAAACCATGAAAACGCAAGCAGCTGTGTTCGCGCGGCGTTCTGTCGGCCCCACGCGAACCTATTCGACGGTCACGGATTTCGCAAGATTGCGCGGCTGATCCACATCGCATCCGCGGCGCACCGCGATGTAATAGGCCAGCAATTGCAGGGGAACAATTTCGATCAGCGGGGAGAGCAGCTCAAATGTCGGCGGCACATAGATGACATGCTCGACGAGGCCCGCGATGGTTGAGTCCCCCTCGGTGGCGACAGCAATCACGCGTCCCGACCGTGCCGTCACTTCCTGGATATTTGAGAGCGTCTTTTCATAACGCAATTTAGATGCAGGGTCGGCCTCGTCGCGCGTAGTCAACACAACCACAGGCAGGGTTTCGTCGATCAGCGCGTTAGGCCCGTGTTTCATCTCGCCGGCCGGGTACCCTTCAGCATGGATGTACGAAATCTCTTTGAGCTTGAGCGCGCCTTCAAGCGCAATCGGAAAATGGATGCCACGGCCAAGGTAGAGAAAGTCGCGAGAGTTGGCGAATTCCTTGGCCAGTTGCTCGCATTGGGTGGAGCGCGCGCGCAAAACTTCTTCAATCCTGGCCGGAACGCGGCTTAGCTCTTCGATCAGCGCAACGGACTGTTCCTTGTTGAGCCGTCCTCGCAGTTGGCCCAGTTTGGTTGCCAGCAGAAAGAGCGCAGTAAGCTGCGCGGTGAAGGCCTTGGTGGAGGCGACACCGATCTCCGGGCCGGCATGCGTATAGATGGCGCCGTGCGCTTCGCGGGCCACCATGGCGCCGACGACATTGCAAATAGCGACAGTCTTCGAACCGAGGCTTTTCATTTCGCGCTGCGCGGCAAGCGTGTCCGCAGTTTCCCCCGACTGGGTAATGAGCAGACCAAGTGCATTGCGGTCGGGAATGGGGTTGCGGTATCGATACTCGCTGGCGTAATCGACATCGACGGGAAGACGCGCCAAGCGCTCAATCATGTACTTCCCGGCAAGCGCAGCATGCCAGCTGGTGCCGCACGCAGCGATGTTAATGCTCGAGGCAATGGCGAGCTCTTCGTCGTCGATTTCCATTTCGCCCAGGAAGATCTTGCCCGAATCGAGCGAGACGCGGCCCAGCGTCGTGTCGCGAATGGCGCGCGGCTGCTCCCAGATTTCCTTGAGCATGAAATGCTTGTAGCCGCCCTTTTCCGCTTGGATCGGATCCCATGAAATGCGGGTCAGTTCGCGATGAATCGGCTTGCCATTGAAGTCGGTCAATTCGACGCCACTCGCAGTTAGGATCGCCATGTCGCCATCGGCAAGAAAGTAGATATTGCGCGTGTGATGCAAAATGCCCGGCACATCGGAGGCAACGAAGGACTCGCCTTCACCCACGCCAATCACCACCGGGGGGCCCAGGCGGGCGGCAACGATCTTGTTCGGTTCGGCGGCGGAAAGAACACCCAGAGCAAAAGCTCCAGTGAGACGCTTCACCGCGCAGCGCGCGGCCTCTTCCAGCAGAATCGGGGCACCCGCGGCCTCGGCATCTTTCTGCACCTGTTCGATGAGGTGAGCGATGACCTCGGTGTCCGTCTCCGTCACAAATTTGTGGCCTTGCGCCGTCAGTTCGCGTTTCAGGTCGAGATAGTTTTCGACAATGCCGTTGTGCACCACGACGATCCGGCCCGTGCAGTCGCGATGCGGATGCGCATTCTCTTCCGTGGGGCGCCCATGTGTGGCCCACCGGGTGTGGCCGATACCGAAGGTTCCCTGCAAAGGATGTTCTTCGAGAGCGTCTTCCAGGTTGCCTAGCTTTCCCGGAGCGCGACACACCTCGAGAACGGCCGAATTCGGATTGCCCACCGCGATGCCTGCCGAGTCATACCCCCGGTATTCGAGGCGCCTGAGCCCTTCAATTATGACAGGGACAACCTTCTTCGAACCGACGTACCCTACGATTCCACACATAAGAGGATTCTATGCGACAGGGGAAAAAGCACCGTGACGGGAAGGTAATGGCGCTGGCGTCACAGAAGTTGTAGAAGCGCCGAAGCTGGTGGTGTCTATTCCTCGATGCGGTACGTAAACTCTTCGATCACGGGATTGGTCAGCACTTCGCGAGCGATTCGCTCCACCTGGGCCCGCGCGGCATCCGCAGCCATGCCGTCCGCCAGCGAAAGGGCAAAATATTTCCCTTGGCGCACCGCCATTACGTCGGCAAATCCAATCTTGCGCAGGGCGTTCTGGATCGTCTGGCCCTGTGGATCGAGGACCGACGCCTTCAAAGTGACATAGACATGCGCCTTCATTATCCGTGATTATATAAGGGTCTGCTCACGTTCCCCGAACGGCGTGGTTTTGATCAGATCCTGAGTTCCGGCATCTAAGCTGGAAATGTCCCCTGACTTCCGGCCGGGCCCGCATGCCGGATCCTTCCCCTGGTGTTAAAGGAGAAAGAAGAAAGATGGTTAATTATCTGGAGCTGCCGGTTGGCGACCGTTCCCCCGAAGTGTTTCGCTGCGTAATCGAAATACCGAAGGACGCTACCAACAAGTTTGAATACGACAAGCAACTGCACGTTTTCAAGCTCGATAGAAATCTGCATTCCCCCGTACACTATCCGGGAGACTACGGATTCATTCCCTCAACGCTGAGCGACGACGGCGATCCGCTCGACGTCCTGGTGCTGGTTCCCGGCCCGAGCTTTCCCGGCTGCGTACAGGAGGTGCGCCCCATTGGCTTGCTTGAGATGCTGGATCAGGGCGTCCTCGATGAAAAGGTTCTGGCCGTTGGCAAGAATAACCCGCGGTACACCAATGTGTGGAATTACACCGATATCTATCCGCACATGCTAAAGGAGATCACTCACTTCTTCTCCATCTATAAGGATCTCGAAGGAAAGCGAGTGGAAGTGAAAGGCTGGCACGATGCAGCCTACGCGCGCGATCGCGTGCTGCGAGCGGTGAAGATGTTCGACGATTCCAAAACGAAGCAACCCACAGCAAAACAAAAGCAGGCAAAGGAACAGCTCGCAAAATAGCTGCCGCAGAAGCAGACCGCCGACACCTGGGCGGTCTGCTCATCAGAGCATCCGACTTTACGGGCGCGCCGGAAGCATGTCCCCAGCCCAACAGGCGTTTTTCTTTGGCACCGGATCGGGATAGCTTGGTCTCTCGATTCTCAGTGTGGCTGTAACAAACAATGGCGGTTCTCCAGGCAGTTGTTCCAGTGTGGGAACAAACTGCGCAGGCACCTTTGTGAGCGATATGCAGGCCATGATCGCGGCTGGCGGGAAGGTTTATGCTTCCCCGTGGTCTCCGCCGCAGCCTATATGAGCAATGGAAGCGTCGATTGCACGGCGGGATCGGGGAACGGAGCGCTGTCTTCAAGCAGCTACGCGGACCATGCCACTTGACTTGCAAACTTCGGTATGGAAATTCATTCGTCCCGGGTATGTTCGCATCTACGCCACGCATAACCCTCAATCCGCCGCCGCTGCCGTGGCCAGCCGGCGGCGGGCTAGCGCCGCCGCAGTAAGCCAGTAGAGTAACGGTCCGAGCAAGCCCACACCGCAAGCAAAGGCAAGAGCTGAAGTGGAGCCCGTCAGTTTTTCCCCCCGCGAAGCATAAAGCGAGTAACCGATCAGCAGGGTCGGCCCCACAGCCAGAGCACAGGCGAACGCCAGATTACCCGCTTTGAATGGCCGTTCCAACTGCGGTTCGCGAATGCGCAATACAATGAGCGCCACAAATTCAAGCAGCAGACTTGATCCGTAGAGAATCAAGTCGATGGAAATCAACCGCTCAAAAGGCAACCTCAACGCCAAGGCCCATCCGAGTCCACAGAGCAAGACGCTGACCCAAGGACCCCCCCTCCGGTTGCGGCGCGTTAGCACACGCGGCAAAAGGCCGTCCTGTGCCATTGCTAGTGGAAGCCGTGTGTAGCTCATCATCAGGGCGTTAAACATGCCGACGCCGCAGATCATGCCGCCCGCAACGATCGCAAAGGCGAGAATCTTGCCGCCTACGGCGCCGCCCGTAACCGCCCACGAACCGGTGGAGAATCCCTCAGGTGAGAGCCCCGCCACTGCCATAGCGGCAAGAGGAAGAATGTAAGTGAACGCCGTTAGTACTGCTGCACCCACCATCGCGCGAGGATAGTTACGCTGCGGGTTTTCGACTTCCTGCGCGACGGTTGAGGCGTTATCCCAGCCCATGTAATTCCAGAGCGCCACAAGCACGGCGGTTGAGAGGGCTGAGCTGGAAACCGGCTGGCTCCATTGCACGGCCGGGTGTGACGTAACGCCGCGCCAGACAGCCAGAGTCATAAATATGGCAAAGGGAATGAGAAGCAGAATAAATAACCCCACCGAGCCCTCGCCAACCACCGGAGCGCCGCGCAAATTCCACGCGCAACAAAAAACGACCACGGCGAGTGACCACAAGTAGCCGTTCCACCCGGCCGTAAGTGCGGGATTGAATTTGCCGAGATAGAGAACGAAGATGGCAGGGTAGATGGCCATGTCGAAGATGCTCGCCGAAAGCGAAAGCCAACCCTCCTGGTATCCCCAGAAAGGGCCGAGAGCCCGTCTCACCCAGATATAAAAGCCGCCCTCCGCGGGAATCGCGCTGGCCAATTCGCCGATCATGAGCGCCGTGGGGAGCGACCACAGGATAGGCAGCACGAGAAGAATAAGGATGGCGCGAGCGAAACCGGCACCGCCAAGAATGTCCTCTATCCCATAGGGCCCGCCCGAAACCATGAAGTAAGTCGCAGCAATCAGCGGCAACATGCGCAACTTGCGCCGTGTTGGTCTAGGAGCAAGACCCATATCCTGAATCTAACAACAATTGGTGGACCGACAAAGCGAAAACAAGCATCCGGCTAGCTCGCGCCGCGCCTGCGGAAGCTCGCCTGGAAAACACAGTCGCGCATCCAACGAGGCAATCCCCACAGCGACGTGAGCCTGCGCTTCAATCCTCCCTGAAAATCCACTCTCGAGATCGGAAGCGACCAGGTGGATCAATGACGGCGAGTCCGCAACTTGAGAACCGCCAAAACCATGCCACGCGACGGCTGCAACGATCAATGAGGGCCGTGGAGCTGCGGGCGACCTTCGGGCGACGACGATAAAAGGCGCAAACAGCTAGATTCAAAGTGGCGGCGGTGGATGGTTTCCAATATCCGGTATAATCCGACGTGAGACCCGGAGAGATGGCCGAGTGGCTGAAGGCGGCGGTTTGCTAAACCGTTATAGGGTCAAAAGCTCTATCGGGGGTTCGAATCCCCCTCTCTCCGCCATCCCTTCCTGCATCTCACTTATTACATTAGCATGTTATAGATAATAGGCCTGTTGTACGCTCTCCTCCTCCTCCGCTTTGTCCGCATTCTCCGTCCAATACAGCCCCTGGGACACCTTTTGCATGACAACGGCCGGGATGCATGACAACGGGCCGCACCCCTAGGCGCGGCCCGCCCGACCTAAGACCGTGTGGCCCCAATAGTGCGGACCGCGGCGTCACTCGTAGCGAGACCGCCGACGCGGATCATACTGCGACGGTGCAAGTGCGCTCGATGGCGTCTTGCACGATCTGCCAGACGCCCTTGGTGAATTCTCCCACTCCTTCGTCGGGCAGTTGCGCGCGGTCCTCTAAGATACGTGCGACTGTTCTCGCTCTGAGGGCCTTAGTGCCGCGCCGGGAGATGTTCTCGTAGGCAGGCAGCCAATGGCCGGTGCGTGGGTCGCGCACTAAGGCTTCGCGGCAGTACGTGTCGATCCGGTCATTGCGGTTGCTGTCATGGCCTTGTGCATAGGCGCAAGCACATCTCTTTTCACGATTGTGCGATCGGTGTTGCTGAGGCCGCTTCCCTTTCGCGATCCCGGACGGCTGGTGAGGGTGCACGAACACTTTCGAGGAGTTGCGGCGAACACCCCGGATTTCAACTACAACTCGGTTGCACCGGCGAATTTTTACGATTGGCGCGCGAAGACCAACGGTTTTGAAGACATGGCCATTATGCGTTACGCCGGGTACAACCTGAGCGGCGAACGGAACGAGCTGCCGGAGTCGGTCCGCGCTGCGGCGGCCTCATGGAATTGGTTTCAGCTCCTGGGCGTGCAGCCGGCATCGGGCCGGGGATTCACTGAGTCGGAGGATCACCGCGGAAGCACCGTCGTCATGCTGACTTGGAGCGTCTTCAAGACGCGGTTTGGCGGCGACGCGAATATTGTAGGCCGGCAGATTCACCTCGACGGGAGGCCCTTCACGGTCGTCGGAGTGTTGCCTTCGTGGTTCACCTATCCCGATGCCGCCATCCAGTTGTGGGTGCCCTTCAAGGCGGATGCCACCCCGGAGCTTTTGCGCAGCATCACGACTGGCACTCCAGCCAGGTGATAGCGCGGCTGCGCCCCGACGTGAGCCTTTCCAGCGCCCTGGCACAGGTGGGTGCGCTGCAGTACCAGCTTCACCTGCAATACCCGAACGATCCGGTGGCCGAAGACGTTGCTCCGCGCTCATTGAACGAGGATCTTGCCGGGGATGTGAAGAAGCCGCTGAACATCATGCTATGCGCCGCCGGCTGCATGTTGCTGATCGGCTGCCTCAATGTCGCGAACCTGCTGGTAGCGCGAGGCGCGGCGCGGCAGAAGGAGGTGGCGATCCGCAGCGCTCTGGGGGGCACAGCGCGCCACCTTGATTCGCGAGCAGCTGACCGAGAGCGTGCTGATCTGTGTGGCGGGTGGCCTGAGTGGCATTCTGTTGTCGATAGTGGCTACGCAGTGGCTCGCGCACGCGTGGAAAGATCTGCCCACTGCGCAAGGTATCTACATCGATGGACCTGTGATTGCCTTTGCAAGCGTGCTCATGTTCACAGCGGCGCTGATTGCGGGCCTGCTGCCTGTGCTCTCGACGACGGGCAAGACGATGATGAAAGCCTTGCAGAACTCCGCGCGCGCTGGAGCGAGCAGTGTTTCGCGCACCGCCCTGCGAAAGTCACTGCTCACGGCGGAGATCGGGATTACTGTGGTCTTGCTGGTCGCCGCAGGGTTGCTACTTAAGAGCTTTCTACGGCTGCGTTCTGCCGAGATAGGCTGCATTACTCAAAACACACTCACTCTGAATTACGACCTGCCCGGAAAGAAATACGACACGCCGGAAAAGGTGAACCTATTCAATCAAACATTGTTGGAGCGAGTAAGAGCCGTTCCTGGGGTACGCGCTGTTGCGTTGGGGAACAGTCTTCCGGGAGCGGGATTTTGGGGAAACTGCGTATTTACTGTGGAGGAGCATCCTGCGTTCAAGGCGGGCGAAGATATGCCCGTTGCGCTGATACGCCTGGCGGATCCGGGATATTTCACCGCGCTTGGGATTCCACTTTTGAGTGGCCGGTTTTTTACCGGCGACGAACGCGTAGCCCGATCATACAAGGTGATTGTGAGTCGTCAACTCGTCCACCGATACTTCCCCGGTGACAATCCCATTGGTAAGCATCTGCACGTTCCGGCGTATTTCCACCCGGGAATGCCCAACGACGTCGACTATGAAATCGTGGGTGTGGTCGGCGACACCTTGTACGAGGTTAGCCAGGAGCCAATGCCGACCGTGTACTTTCCCATTCTTGAAGGCGACCAAAACGCCGAGATGCTCGCGGTGCGCACATCGTCGGATCCCTTGCAATTCTCAGTGCCGTTGCAAAAACAGATTGCCTTTCTCGATCCGGAGCTTCCTGTTTCCAATATCCTCACCATGGATCAGATGATCGGCGAGTCACTGGTCGACGCCAGCCTGACTGCGAGCCTGGTTCTTGCCTTTGCGATTCTGTCGCTGCTTCTTGCCTCGGTGGGATTGTATGGCGTGCTGTCGTACTTGACCACACAGCGGACAACGGAACTGGGAATCCGCATGGCGCTGGGCGCGCAGCGAGACCAGCTCTTGCGATTGATGCTGGTCGACGGCTTGCGCCCGGCACTGTTCGGCCTCGGCCTAGGTCTGTTGGGCAGCGTCGCGGCGACACGCATCTTCCAGTCGATGCTTCTCGGAACGAAGCCTCTTGATCCGGTGGTTCTCTCTGGCGTCATTGGGACGCTGCTGGCGGTCGCGATCCTGGCCTGCCTTGCTCCCGCCTGGCGTGCTTCTCGGTTAGATCCAATGCAGGCTCTTCGAACCGAGTAGCACCGGCTAAACGGCGGTTGACGCATAATCGTCAACTCACTCACCGACCGCCTGTCGCAGGCAGATGTTGGAGTCGCGGTTGGATAACCCGTACTGGGAAGTAACTGCGCTGAGCAGTTTTGGCGGTTACTTCACAGTAGCCCACAATACGCCAACTGTCGCGCCTTAAGGGAACAATCTCGCAGCCGAGGGTGTCTAACACCATAGATTTCACAGGTGCGTGGAGCTAGCATGCCGCTGGCCAGAGGGCTTCGATAGTCGTATTGTGTTGCCGGTTGTAGAGTCGGGGATTCGCGGGTGAGGAAGTGATATGGTGATCAAATACGCCAAGAAGAAAGGCCGATTGACATTACTTGCAATGATGCTCGGATTAACCTTAGTCGCAGCAGTCTTCCTAGCGAGTGGACTACTGCCCTGATTGCCCGCCAACAAGTACATGCGCGATTATGTCTTCAGACGGTGTGGCGAATTTGGCCTGTGGTGCATCGGGCGGGTTGGCGGTGTGCGACTCAAGTGAACCTTCCCGATCGACGAGATCAATCAGAAGCGATGCGGTAGAGCACGTGGTTCCAATAGGAGAGCTTCGGATCGTAAAAGGCTTCATTGTGAACTTGCTTCGGAACAATCACTAATTCCGTCTCAACTCCGCATTGTGATGCCAGTTGGCGGGCCATCCAGATTGGAAATGCCCGATCTTCAGCACAGTGCACAACGAGAACTGGTACTGCACAGTCAGAAAGCGTCTCTCGCGCACACCAGATAGGAGGCAACACGCCTTCGAAGAGACTCGGCAAACCCAACACCGAGGCCGCGTCTCGAAATGAGGTGAAGGCGGAGCAGAGGATAAGACGGATGGGTGAAACGCGTTGGAGGATAGCGGCCGCAATTCCACTGCCCATGGAGAATCCAAGCAGAGAGATGGGCACGCCCGGCGTCAGACCCTGTAAGAGTGAGAAAGCCGACACAGCATCGTCTTCGCACGCTCGCCAGTCCACGACTCCGCCACTCTTGCCGTATCCCGAATAGTCGAAGACCAGAGAGGCAACACCGTGTTGGGCGAGAAGCTGCTGCGCTGCTCGCCAGTTGTCTACAACCTCTCCGATGCCGTGACAGATGAGGAGCGCGGCCTTAGGCGGATGGGCTGCTGAGGTGACAAAGGCACAATCCAGCGTGTGCGCTCCTCTTTGGATTTCATGGCGGACGACCTGCACACCTTCGACCTCCTGCACGCGGCGAAGACGCCCAAGGAGTTTGTCGCGCAGGAAAAAGATGCGAGCGATGAGTGCAACTGCGATCGTGAAGACACAATTCTGCACGGGAACCTTACTCCTCGCTCAAGCCGGTACTGCCATTGAGGCAGCCAGTGCTCTCACTCCCCTCAGGTCGACCTTCCCGGTTCCCAAGACCGGGATCGAGTCAACATGCAGGAACTGGTTCGCCTTGGGCTTCCACAGCGCGGGCAAATCGCATTGCGTAAACTTCTCGATCGTCTTTTGAAGCGCGTCATCTCCTAGAGTGTGCACAACCAAAAGGCGCTCACCTTTTTTCTCATCGGCGACCGAGGTAACCGCGAACACCTGTTCCGTTATCTCGGAGAATTCCTGTAACTTTTCCTCAATGCGAATGTGCGGCACCATCTCGCCGCCAATCTTGCTGAAGCGCGAGAGCCTGTCGGTGATGGTGAGGAAGCCGTCTTCTTCCATCGTCGCGATGTCGCCGGTGGTATACCACCCATCGCGCAAAACCTCAGCAGTGTTCTCCGGCTTGCCAAGGTAGCCGCGCATGACATTGGGTCCCTTAACCAACAGCATTCCTTGCGTGCCTGGCGCAACGGGCAGGCCGGTTTCAATGTCCATCACTTTCACGCAGACGCCCGGCAGAGGATGGCCGATCTTCCCACGGCGGCCAGCCACTTGATGAAACCCCGGAGCGCGATAGTCTTTGCCGTTAACTGTGACAACCGGAGAACACTCCGTGCATCCGTATCCCTCCAGGGGTCGAATGCCGAATTTGTCCTCAAAGGCCAGGGCCACGCGTTCCTGCAGCTTCTCGGCACCCACTAGTACATATTGAAGGGATCCAAAGTTCTCCGGCGTGCAACGCCGCATGTAGCCCTGGAGAAATGTCGGTGTGGCCACAAGGAAAGTGACCTTGTACTTCTGCACCAATCCACCGATCACCTGTGCATCAAGAGGATTGGGGTGGAAGACCACGCCTATGCCCTGGACCGCCGGAAGCCAAAGACCTGCTGTGAAGCCGAAGGAGTGGAAGAACGGCAGGATACCAAGCACCCTGTCGCGCCCACCCAGCATGAAGACCTGACTCACCTGGCCGATATTCGACATCACGTTGTAGTGGCTCAGCATGACGCCCTTTGGATCCCCAGTGCTTCCGCTCGAGAAGATCACCGTCGCAAGCTGATCCATCCTGGCCTCTGCCCGTTTTGAAGACTGCGTCGCGTTGTCAACAATAGGCTTCACGCGAGACGAGCCAAACGCGTGCTTAAGAAAATCCACAGGCAGGAGCAGCGCCATTGCAAGTGCAATCACCTTTTCAGCCAGCCGCGGTGCATTGAGTACGTCTTCGAGCAGGATGGTCCGTCCAGGAATCTGCATGGCTGGAAACTTCCTCAGGAACGCCTTCGATGTAATCGCCACTTCGATTCCACACCGACTTGCACAGCTGGCGATCACCTCGTTCGATGACGTGTAATTCAGGTTCACCGGCACCCGCCCCATCAGCATCAAGGCGTAGTTCGTCAGTGCTCCGCCGACAGAGGGTGGGAGCAGAAGGCCAACCATGGGCTGCTCTCCGACTACCTTCCGCAGTCTCCCCGCTATGAACACAGTCTTGGTCAAGGCCGATCCAAAGGAAACCTTCGGCGTCTTGCCATCGGCCATGAAGAACTGCCAGGGCCTCTGACGCGCCGCACGCACGAATGCGCGGTCGAGAGTCTTCATCGATCTCTTGCGCCGTGCGAAAGCATCGGTCTGAAGCTCCTGCACCGCCGCGCGTATCGAGGGTGCCGTTGAATCAGAAGCCATTGCTGCGCCGAAGCTGACGGTGACGCTATACGGGATCCGGCGCGGAACCTTCCACAGGAAGCGCCCACGCTCGAAGCTGAAGATGCTTCCCCATACGCCGTCGAGGTTCACGGGAATAATCGGCGCGGCTGCGCCCTTCATGATCCTTTCGAGTCCCCTACGGAACGGAAGAAGCTGTCCAGTGCGGGTGATCTGACCTTCGGCAAAGATGCATACGATTTCGCCGTTGCGCAATGCGTCGCTGGCCGCATGCAAAGACTGCAGGAGTTCTCGCGGATGCTGCTCGCCTGAGATTGGAATCGCCCGCACCATTTTTGCGAATGGCTTAACCACCGGGTGATCGTATATGTCCTGGTGCATGATGAAGCGGATTGGACGGTCTGTTGCTGCAACAAGAAGCGCCGCATCAACAAACGACATGTGATTGCAGACCAGAAGTGCGCCGCCCTTTTCCGGAAAGTTGTCGCGTCCAATGACATGAACGCGGTACACCGTGCGCGTTGCAAAGAAGAGGATCAGACGGCCGAACCACTCTGGAAGTAGATACAGAACGTAGGCGGTGCTGAACGCCGTGATCGACGATGCCGCAACAATGACACCACGCGGATCGAGGTGCACGTATTTGGTGAAGACCAGATACACGCCAGACGAAATCGCGATTCCAACGAACGAGAGCAGATTTGCGGCCGCAATGATGCCGCCCTTGTTTTCCTCCTTCGGCTCGTTTTGAATCAGCGCGTTGACCGGCACAGCAAAGAACCCGGCCCAGAAACCGAGCAGGCCGAGGAGTAGGGCCGATCCCACCATTCCATGGGACGTGACGCCCAGAGCAAATCCTGTGCAGGTCATGCCGATCGAGCCGAGCGGAATCAACCCATATTCGATCTTGTTGTCGCTCACCCATCCTGCAGCCATACTGCCCAGGCCGATCCCAACTGCCAGCATCGCGTTGAGGTAGCCGGTTTTCGTCTGTCCAACATGCAGAACGTCGGGACCATAGACCACGATGGTCGAAAACAGCAGTGAACCAAGAAACCAGAAATACGTGTTGCCCAGGACGGCCAGAAGCAGTGCTCGGTTCTGGCGCATGATTCCGATCTGCTTCCACAGATCTCCGAGGATGTTCAGCCGGAATGCCTTGGTCGGCGCGGCGGCCGGGACCTTGTCGATACCAAGACTCGTTGCGAATCCAATGACCGAAAGTCCCAGCAGCACGAAGCCCGCATACTGTTCATGCCCGTGGAGTCCTTCGGCCATTCCCGCGCCCGCCACTGTGCCGACAATAATTGCCAGAAACGTGCCGAGTTCGATGACCCCGTTGCCCCACGAGAGGCTCTTCTCTGGCAAGAGCTCTGGCAGCAGGCCATATTTCGATGGGCCAAACAGCGCCGCCTGGCTCGCGACGAGCGTGAGGGCGACCAGTGAAAGCCACAGCTGATGGCTCATCAAGCCTGCGGTCGCAAGGAGCATCGACCCAAACTCCATCCCCTTCGTCCAGATGGTGATCTGACGCTTGCTGAACCGGTCTGCCAGCCAGCCACCTGGCATGCTGAAAATCAGGAAGGGAACCGAGAAGAGAAAAGTGACGACCGAGATAAAGGTCTCGCGGTCGGCCGCCTTCATCTGCATGCCCACGATCATCGAGAGCAGCAGATTGCGCAGGATGTTGTCGCTGAGGGCACCTTGAAATTGGGTCGCGATCAGGGCCCAGAAGCCTCGACGGCTCGGCTCAACTCTGCTGGGGGTCGCTTCGTTTTGGCTAATGACGGCCGAATCTGTTGAGAGAGAACCCATGGCTTTAATCTCCTCCCGGGGAACGGGATGGCATGAGATTAGCCATAGCGGGGCCCCGAAAGGACTACCTCCATACAGTTTTCAGAGTGTCACAACACTTCCGATGCTTCCGACAACTGACGCAGCTCCAACCGACCCGCGTCGGACAAGACCGAAAAGACGAAGATGCGCGGCCCTTTCGGGAGTTCCCGTTTCGCCGCAGTGAGCACATCGCAGATGATCCCGCCTGTCTGCTCGAGACCGCGCTGCCAGCGTGGCCGTCTCGGG
The DNA here is from genome assembly GCA_963704415.1 of uncultured Acidobacteriaceae bacterium. Lineage (GTDB taxonomy): Bacteria > Acidobacteriota > Terriglobia > Terriglobales > Acidobacteriaceae > Telmatobacter. The sequence goes on from OY969908.1 coordinate 592,223, forward strand.
TTGCGCACCACGAGGAGGTCCGGATCGACCCCCGCCGCGGCAAGCATCGTCTTCGCGATTTCGCGAAAATCGACCCAGTCGGACACCACTCCAATCAGCTTGCCTTTGAGAGATGGCAACTCCGGAGCCAGCCATTGATTCGCCGAGCGTATTTGCAAAGTAATCAACTCAACGCCTACTGGAAGGAGTGCGCGCACTGCTTTCGTCTTGCTCGGCCGGCACAAGGGAAGTGCCCCGGCCAGCACCTCTGGGTTGGCGGCTTCTTCATACGTAATCGCCACTGCGGGCCAGCTGGTCGCCTGACGAATTTCGCCGAGGAGAATCTCACGAGCATCTGGATCAGGGTCGATGAGGAGGAAATGATCCGGCGGTGGTGCGGCAATCCATTCCGCGACCCGGGTCCGAATTGCTTCGGACGATAGTTTGAGTTCGCGGACTGCCCGAAAAAAAGCCACGATGTGCTTGTCAAGAATCTGTTCAGGCGTTGAGGGTACGGCGGCGTCGGTCTTTACATATACGCCGCTCCCGTGGCGATACTCGGCCCACCCCTCTTCGGTCAGTTGCCGGTATCCCGCACTCACCGTATTTGGATGGATGCTGAAGCGACGCGCCAGCTCACGCGTACTCGGCAGCCGATCCCCGGCCTTCAGATCGCCGCTGAGAATCGCCAAAACGATCTGGGTAAACAGTTGGCGATAAATCGGAACTTCACTGGCAGGGGAAAACCAAAGCCTCAAAGTAATGCCTCCGAGTCCCCAGATTTACTCAAATTCACCAAGGCCGTCAGCGCTCCTGAAGGGTTTTCCGAAGGAACACGACGCCGCTCCAACTATCTGTCAAAACGCCACTTAACTCAATCACCAATTCGGGGCAGGGTGTCACGATCTTTACTGATTGCGACCACTCCAATTCGCTCAAAGCTTCGGCGTCTCGACCAGGGAAGCTAGTCGGCCATTCTTGTGACACTTAGGAAAGTGTGCGGCAACGCCATTTCGGCCATGTCGAAGAGAGCTAACGTCATGCCTATCCGGTCCCCCGGAGGAGGTTCAACACGATGGCCGCTTACTCGACGTTCCCGTCAACTCGCCCATCACAGTACAGCTGGTTCGAATCGATCACCGAGATCAGCATTCTCGGCTCAACCATCATTGACGGACTGGGAGTGTTCGGACTTGCAGCGAGTGGAATGTGCCCGACGCTGCTTGCCGAAACTACACCTCCGGACGTTGGGAGCAAGCCGCGCGTCGGGAATGGGCCCACGCGATGAACTCAGAGGAAGCGATCTTGCACGATGTCGCAGGTACACAAACAAGGAGCCTAGTATGAGCCGAGACAACCGAATTGAGGAGTTTATCCAGAAGTCGCTCGACGCAGGCATTCCTGTGCCGTCGTTTGTCGGCCTTCTGACTGCCCGCGGCTGGACCGAAAAGCAAGCCTACTCCGCTCTTGCCGACCATTACCAAAACCAAACCGGGATCGAGGTGCCACCCCGCCCCAGTAGCGGCGCCTCAGCGCGCGACGCGTTCTTCTACCTGCTCATCTTCTCCACGCTCTCTGTTTGGACGCTGTCCCTCGGATGTCTTGCGTTCTCGCTGATTGATCGCTGGCCCGCGGACCCGCTCTTCCGAGGCTACGGGGAAACCTTCAGTACCTACACCGTGACCATGTCGCTGGCTGCCGTGATCGTCGCCTTCCCGCTTTATCTGCTCGTTTCGCGCGTGGTTCTTCGCGAGGCGGCGGCCGACCCGGACAAGCTCGAGTCGGGTATTCGCAAATGGCTCACATACATGGCTCTGGTCATAGCTGCGTCCGTGTTTATGGGTGATCTGATCACCGCGCTCGCTTATCTGCTTCGCGGTGAGCTGACCTCGCGCTTCCTGGCCAAGAGCTTGGTCGTCCTCGTGCTTTCGAGCGGTGTCTTTTGGTATTACTTCGGCGGCCTGCGCAAAACGGAAACCGCAGCGGGCCGGTTCAGCCGCGATCGATGGATGGCGGTCGCAAGCACGGTGGTCGTGACGACCATGATCGTTCTTGGCTTCATGCAACTGGGCGCGCCGAGTGCACAGCGCAAGCTCGTTGCGGACAGCCAACGTGTGCAGCGACTCTACATGCTGTCGAATGCCATCCGGAACTATTGGATGGCTCATCCGTCTCAGCTCCCCACCAGTCTCTCGGAGATTCCAGGCTCCTACCTGGACCCAATCACAAACCAAACGTTCGAATATATTCCGACTCAGGGTAGCCAATGCCAGCTCTGCGCTGTTTTCGCTTCGCGCAATCCGCGGGAGGAAGACAATCAGCCGCCCGGCGGCGAGCCGAACGCGTGGACTCATCCTGCCGGTCGCCACTGCTTCTTGCTGGATGCTACTGCGCTTCCTCAACAGCCGAGCTACAACTTTTACCCCTACTAGCACTGCAATTCCATTCGGCACACGATTAAGCATCTTGGCCGGAATCGTGACCTTGTATGTTTACCGCTGGGATGCGAGCTTCTCGCCTTCAGCTTTACTACACTTGATGCCAGACGCGGATATGGTGCACTTCCAGGATTCGGCAGTGCTACCACTTCATGGGATGTTGCTGAGAGAGTTCACGAGCATGTGTTGGAGAGGGTCATTGGATGCCGGGTGGAACGCCTGACACTTTCGCGCGATGATGGATACAAAGTAAGTGTGGACAAACTCGCCAGGCGAATCGAAGAAGGTTACGACCTTGTCGTACTCGTGAATCCAAACAATCCAACCGGCAGGCACGTCCGCCGAACCGAACTTGAAAACGTGCTTCGCAGGGTGCCGGCCGAGACACGGGTATGGCTCGATGAGGCATATATCGACTATGTCGGGGCCACAGAATCCCTTGAGCGCTTTGCCGCTACTAGCGAAAACATCGTTGTTTGTAAATCGATGTCGAAGGTTTACGCCCTGAGCGGGATGCGAGTGGCCTATCTGTGCGCGTCTCCGCACCAACTGTCGGATCTGGCCTCGCTAACCCCGCCGTGGGTTGTTGGTTTGCCGGCACAGGTTGCCGCGGTCCGCGCGCTCGAAGACACCGCTTACTACGAGGAACAGTACAGGAAGACTCATCTGCTTCGTGCCGAAGCGCATGAAGCGCTGCGCAGCATCGGAATCCATGAAATCGTGCCAGGCGAAGCCAACTTTCTGATGTTCCATCTCGAGGAGTCCCAACCGACAGCGCAGCAGGTAATCGAGGTGGCCAGGCAAGAAGGAGTCTTCGTGCGTGATGTCGCAAGCATGAGTGGCAAGCTGGCTTCGCATGCCCTTCGAATTGCCATCAAAGATTCAGCGGGCAACAAACGCGTCCTGCAGACGCTGCAACGGGCTCTCTTTGAACACGAGAGGCCATCAAAAGGCTCACAAGCCGTTGCGGTCGCAACATAGTCCGGCCCAACTTTTTCACGAACCGGACCCGCGCTCCGGTCGACATGCTTCCGTGCCGAGTGATGCTGCTTGTGCGGGATCTTTCCGCTGTCTCCACTGAAGGCAGCGTTGATTCATTCTCTTATCGACCGATTCTGAGCCGTTGAGGACTTCTCCCGAGCTTGGCGCGTTATCCTTGTGTCCGACAGCCATGCCCACTCAAAGTCGTGAAGTGCGCCTCGCCAGCCGCCCTCAGGGTGAACCCTCCTTGAACAACTTCTCGTTCGCAACCGCCGAGGTTCGCGACCCCAATCCCGGGGAAGTGCTTGTGCGCAATGTCTGCATCTCCGTCGATCCTTACATGCGCGGGCGGATGAATGACAGCAAGTCCTACATTCCGCCATTTCAGATCGGTCAACCTCGTGCGGCGATTGCCGAAATGACAGGATCTTCGAGCAGCCCCGGCTTCATCCCGTGACCCAATGGCGCGAAAGCCAAAAACACGACACCCTTCTCTTTGCAGAATTCCAGAAGTTCCGTTTCCGGCAGGTACGGATGTGCTTCGACCTGGACCACAGCCGGCTTGATTCTTGCAGATTCATAGATAGGTAATAGTTCTTTCAAGGCGATGTCGGACAGTCCGATGGCCCGGCACCTGCCGCGGTCCACGAGGCCTTCCATTGCCCCCCATGTATCGAGCAAGGTCATCCGTTGTCATAGATGACGTTTCCGTTTTGATCTCGCGGGTCCTGATCGTCTCCCGGTTGAAATGCATACGGAGTATGAATAAGGTAGAGATCCAGATACTCTAGCCCGAGTCTTTGGAGACTCGCCTCGAATGCCGGGTCGACACGCTCGGGCCGATGATTCGAGTTCCACAACTTTGTGGTAATAAAAATGTCTTCGCGTACGATACCGTCAGCGGCAAGTCCTGCCTGCAACGCCTCGCCCACCTCCTGCTCATTGCGGTATCGCTCCGCGCAATCGAAGTGTCGAAATCCGGCGTCGAGCGCGTCTCTCGTCGCAGTCCTCGTCAAAGCTAAGTCGGGAATGAGAGTGCCAAAGCCCAGCGCAGGCATGTGGCCCCCTCCGTTATTGAGCGGCATCTTCGTCAGCCGAAGACGGGACGATTCAATCATGGTTTCATCCCCTAGCCATTTTGCGTCCGGCGGTAAATCTCTTCTAAGTTACCGTGCGGACCACCATCCGGGAATGGAGCAATCTTCCCTGACGCCACTAACGACTCGTACACAGCTCGTTCCGCTGCGAGCCAGTCAACCTCCGGTGAGCCGAGAGGGCTCCCCCTTTGTACCCAAAACTTATACGCAAGTCTTTCTCTGAACTCATGCCAACTCTCATACGGATGATCAGGGATGAGTTCCAGCGGTTGTTGCTGATCGAGTGGTCGAGAATCGTCGGGCATCGTAGTTCCTCCAATTTTTGATCTGCGGGAGTGATCCGATTCTCGCTCCCGCTGTTTGATCGATCGCTATAACCTGCGACTGCCACGGATTTCCAACGGCATGGCAGCCCGTCTCAACGTTCATCGCCAGGATGGCGCTTCGTGCCACAGAATGAAAGGCGCCTCCAGGGGCACGAACGCTCCTGCGTGCCGTGGAACGAGGCGCGGTGTGTAGTCAGCAACCGGGCGGCCTGTCGGAACAGAAGCACTGTAACTAAAGGCACTCGTCGCACCGGCCAGGCGTTCGCCACGATTCATAACATGCGAGATTTGGTCCTTGTCTTTCCGCACCTCCGCGTACAGTTCAACACTCACAGCATCGGGGTCGATAGCATCAAGAAAAACCTGCACGCGAAATAGATATTGATCGCCATGTTGCTCAACGGTCGCGGGCCCGAATCGTAGCGCGGACCAATGCTTCGCCAGTTCAGCCTGCCAGGCGACGAGATCTGCTCCCATTGAACCTCGATTCTCAGCGCGCTGGCGAAATGTCGCCGCCGCCGAGAGATAGCGTTCTTCGGTATATTGGCGGACTACGCGATTGGTCGAAAAGGCCGGAGTTAAGCGGGTCATGCTTTCGCGCATGCGGGCAACCCAGCCGCGTGGAATTCCCTGCTCGTCGCGCCTATAGAACTCCGGGATCACCTCCCTTTCGAGCACCGCATAGAGACTTTCAGCTTCGGCCGCGTCCCAGGAAGAGTCATCCCCATGTTCGCGCCCGTCTCCAATCGCCCAGCCCACTTCCGGGGAATACGCCTCCGCCCACCAGCCATCGAGTTCTGAAAGATTCAACCCGCCGTTCACCAGCACCTTCATGCCGCTTGTGCCGCTTGCTTCCCAAGGCCGTCGTGGAGTGTTCACCCAGACGTCCACCCCCTGAACCAGATGCTCAGCCATTAGAACGTCGTAATCGGAAAGGAAGGCCACTCGAGATCTAACTTCAGGGCGGCGAATAAACTCAAACCACTGTCGGATCATTTCTTGTCCCTCGACGTCCTGGGGATGCGCCTTGCCTGCAAGCACGAGCTGAACAGGGCGCTCTGGATTCGTAAGGATGTTGATAAGCCGCGCAGTGTCGTGCAGCAGAAGATTCGGGCGTTTGTATGCAGCAAAGCGGCGCGCAAATCCCAAAGTCAAGATATTCTCATCGAGTATCTGTGCGGCCTGCGTGAGGTCTTCCGGCGATGCTCCCCGGGGCGCCAATTGAGCGCCATAAAGCCTGCGAACGTAGGCAACGAGATCCTTGCGGGTATCTGTGCGGAGTTTCCAGAGGTCTGAATCGCCGGCGGCACGAATGTCCTTTTCTTTATCTGCCAGTGTTCCGTACCAGTATTGTTTTCCGCAATGAAGTTCCCACAAGCGGTCTGCTTCAGCAGAGTCCCATGTAGGGGTGTGCACTCCGTTGGTCACATGCGTTACCGGCACCTCTGCTTCGGGCCACCTGGGAAATAGGGGCTGGAAGAGCCGTCGGCTCACTTGACCGTGCAATTTGCTCACACCATTGATTGCGCCGCTGCCGTGGATTGCCAAATAGGCCATATTGAACGGTTCAGATGAGTCGTGGCGATCGCGCCGCCCCAACGCTAGAAGCTGGTCGAATGAAATCGACAGTTTCTCCTCGGCATAGTTCTTGAGGAAGGTTTCGATCAGGCTGGGAGCAAAGCGGTCGAAGCCCGCCTCCACGGGAGTGTGGGTTGTAAACAGGTTGCCGGCACGGGTGACGGCAAGCGCGACATCGAATGGTTTGCCATTGTCCTCCATGTAGGAACGCGCCCGTTCCAACACCGCGAATGCCGCATGACCTTCGTTGAGATGGCAGACCTCGGGCTCGAGTCCTAAAGCTCGGAGGAGCCGCCAGCCTCCAATACCGAGGACTAACTCCTGTCTTAAACGGAGCTCCGGACCACCACCGTACAGTTGAGAAGTTATGCCGCGGAGAGACGGAAGGTTTGCGGGATCGTTGGTATCGAGCAAATATAATTTGACCCGGCCCACCTGTACTTGCCAGACTCTGATCCACAACTTGAGGCCAGGCAACGCAACGGCCAGGCGCAGCCACTCGCCGTTCGTCTCGCGTACTGGTCGAATCGGGAGCTGGCCGGGATCATTGAATGGGTACAAAGCTTGTTGGCAGCCTTGGGCATCGATTTCCTGCCGAAAATAACCTTGCTGATAGAGCAAACCAATTCCGACAACCGGGACGCCCAAGTTGCTTGCGGCTTTGAGCTGGTCGCCAGCAACATTGCCGAGTCCGCCTGAGTAAATCGGCAGCGCTTCGCTCAGCATGAACTCCATGGAGAAATACGCGATTGTCGACACGCCCGAACGCGGGTGTGCCCTTTGGAACCATGCTTCAGAAGCTTCGACAAGTATTTTCTCGCGGTGGAGATCGGCCAGGAGTTTTTGAAATCCCGGGTCGGAGGTAACAGTTTGCAGTTTTTCCCGGGATACGGTTTGCAGCAGAACCCAGGGATTGTGGGTCAGTTCCCAGAGCTCCGGATCGAGTTGAACCCAAAGCTGGTCCGCCGAGTGATTGAACGACCACCTCATGTCCAAGGCCAAGTCAGTGAGAGCATCTGAAATGCCTGCATCGAGGGGACGATCATCGATTGTCGAGCTGTTCATAGGCCAACTCCTGTCACTCTTATGTCTTTAGGCCTTATCGGTTCCAGCAGCCTGGGCACTGCGAGCCAGCGTTTCCGCAACGATGCCCTGTGCTTCTCCCTGGATGTGTCGTAGATGGTCTTCGCCGAGAAAACTCTCGGCGTAGATCTTGTAGATTTCCTCCGTGCCCGAAGGACGTGCTGCAAACCAGCCATCTTTGGCAATCACTTTGATTCCCCCAATTGGATTGCCGTCTCCTGGAGCGGTGGTCAGAATCTTCAGGATCGGCTGACCAGCGACCTCCGTAGCGTGTATGTCGGACGGGGACAGTTTTGCCAGCGCGGCTTTTTGTTCGGGCGTCGCTGAAGCGTCGATGCGTTCGTAGACGGGATCTCCCAGCTCGCGGGTGAGATCGCGATAAATCTGACCCGGATCTTTGTCCAATCGCGCCGTAATTTCTGCGGACAGTAAACAGGGAATGATTCCGTCTTTATCCGTGGTCCATACACTGCCGTCGCGTCGGAGAAAGGACGAACCGGCGCTCTCCTCGCCGCCAAAGCCCAAGCGGCCGCCGAGCAATCCTTCCACAAACCACTTGAAGCCCACCGGAACTTCATAAAGCCGCCGTCCCAGGCGTGCGCTGACACGATCGATCATGCTGCTGCTCACTACTGTCTTGCCGACGGCGACGTCCGCACCCCAATTGGGCCGGTTCGCGAACAGATAACTGACGCACACGGAAAGGTAGTGATTCGGAGGCAGCAACCCGCTCCCTTTGGTCACGATGCCGTGGCGATCGTGATCGGTGTCGCTGGCAAACGCAATATCGAACTTGTCTTTCAATGCAATGAGCCTCTGCATCGCATAAGGCGAGGAAGGATCCATGCGAATCTTGCCGTCCCAATCCACACTCATGAAGCGAAATGTAGGATCGACAGATTGGTTGACGATGGTCAGATCGAGCCCGTACTGCTCGGCGATCCGCGGCCAATAGTCGACACCCGCTCCCCCTAGAGGATCCACTCCAAGCTTGATTTTGGAGTCGCGCACCGCATTCATGTCCACGACACTATTGAGATCGTTAATATAGATGTTCAAAAAGTCGTGCTTATGCGTTGTGGATGCACGCAATGCTTTGGACAAATCTATGCGCTTAACACCGAGTAGACTCGCCTCGAGTACAGCATTGGCTTTCGATTCAATCCATGTGGTCGCGCTCGAATCCGCTGGTCCTCCATGTGGAGGGTCGTATTTAAAGCCTCCATCGTCGGGAGGATTGTGAGACGGCGTAATTACGATACCGTCAGCAAGTCCTGACTTTCGCCCGCGGTTGTAAAGCAGAATCGCATGGGAGACCACTGGGGTAGGAGTGTATGGTGTGCCTTCAGAGAGCATTACTTCGACGCTGTTTGCCGCAAGCACTTCCATCGCGCTCGCAAATGCAGGTTCGGACAAAGCATGAGTGTCCATCCCCAGGAACAACGGACCATCAACATTCTGTTGCTTGCGGTAATCACAAATCGCCTGAGTGATGGCCAGGATATGCCACTCGTTGAACGCCACATCAAACGCAGACCCGCGATGGCCGGACGTGCCGAAGACGACCCGCTGTCTGGGGTCACTCGCATCAGGTCGCAGCTCGTAATAGGCTGTGACGAGCCTTGGGACGTTAACAAGAATGGATGGGTCAGCCGGCTTCCCGGCAGCAGGGCTAATTGTCACGAAGCACCTCGCCGTCGTCCGTCAAGAGAATTGCGCTTGATCTTGGTTCGAGCCGAAAACAGATTTGGCCCTGCAGGGAAGGCTCTTTCCCCGGGTCGCAGAGATCGTCAGGGGCGGGTCGCGACGTGTCGACCGCCAAACGCCAGATCTTCCCGGCCGGCAAGGCGGGAATGTAAAAATCAATCGATCTGTTGTCGGCGTTAAACAGGAGGAATAAATCCGGTTCTGTCTGACCCAGAATTAAACACGCGAAAGATTTCTGCCACTGGTTCGTCCATTCAGGGGCGGCGCCGTTTGGAGCGAACCACTTGATGTCTGCGTCCGTGTAGAAATTTTCTCTTCGTAAAACACGATGGGCACGGCGAAAAGCGATCATTCCGCGAGTGAAGCGATAGATTTCTTTGTGCTCTTCGAGGAGGCTCCAATCAAACCAGCTCACCTCGTTATCCTGGCAGTAGGCATTGTTATTGCCGCGCTGGGTCCGGCGAAACTCATCGCCGCCGAGCAGCATGGGAACCCCGCGAGAGATACACAGGGTTAACAGAAAATTCTTGATCAACCTGATCCGGATGCCCTCGACGGCTGGATCCTGGCTTGGCCCTTCCACGCCGCAATTGTCGCTGTAGTTGGCATCGGTTCCGTCGCGGTTGAACTCGCCATTTTCGTCATTGTGCTTCTGCTTGTAACTGACCAGGTCGTTCAGTGTGAAGCCGTCATGACAGGTGACAAAGTTAAGACTGCTGTCGGGGCCCTTGCCTGAACCTTGATACAAATCCGAGCTTCCACAGATGCGGCTTGCGAACGATCCAATGCCCGCGTCGCCAAGCCAGAAACGGCGTACATCGTCACGGAAACGGCCGTTCCATTCCGTCCAACGCTTGGTGGAAAAATTTCCCACTTGATAGGCCCCGCCCGCGTCCCAAGCTTCCGCGATGATCTTCACGTCACGCAGGATGGGGTCCTCGGCAATGTCCTCAAGAAGCGGAGCGTTGCGGAGAACGTTCCCATGCTCATCCCGACCCAGGACGGAAGCGAGGTCGAAGCGGAAACCATCCACATGCATGTGCATGACCCAGTAACGAAGCACATTCCTGACGAGCTCCCGCACGACGGGATGATTGGCATTCAGAGTATTGCCAACGCCGGAAAAGTCCTTGTAGTATCGGCACCCGTTCTCTCGCAACATGTAGAAGATCGAGTTCTCAATACCGCGCAGAGAGATCGTAGGCCCCAGTTCATCTCCCTCGGCCGAATGGTTCAACACGACATCCAGGATCACTTCAATCCCAGCGCGGTGAAAAGCCTTGACCATCTCTCGGAACTCCAGGATCTGTTGACGGCGCGGTCCTTCAAAGCTGTAGGACTGCTTGGGAGCGAAAAAGGCGACAGGATTGTAGCCCCAGTAGTTTTTGAGTCTCTCTCCTGTGATTGGATTCAGCCGATCGGTTTCGTTTTCGTTAAATTCAAGTACGGGCATCAACTCGATGGCCGTCACTCCAAGGTCCTGGAGATACGGGATCTTTTCGGTCAAGCCAGCGAAGGTTCCGGGACGCGCTACCCTCGAATTGGGATGAATTGTGAAACCGCGAACATGTGTCTCGTAGATGACTGTGTCGGAGGCGGGATGCTTTAGAGGCGAATCCATCTCCCAGTCGAAACGGTCGTCGGTAAAGATGCACTTCGGTGTGGTGGCTGCGTTATCAAGCGTTGAAAAGCTCAAGTCAGTCAAGCCGCTCGATGAATCGTAGCCCCGCGCGGCTGGAAAATCCCAGTTCTCGACTCCGGCAAGTGCTCTTGCATACGGGTCAAGAAGGAGCTTATGTGCGTTGAAGCGATGGCCCCTTTCGGGCTGATACGGCCCCTCGACGCGATAGCCGTACAGTTGACCTCCGGGAACGCCTCGCACCCACACATGCCAGACATCGCCGGTCCTATGGCGCACCGGATCCAAGTCAATAACCCTGGTCGGAGAAGAGTCGTCAGGGTTCTGATAGAACTCCAGACGAACGCCGGTTGCGTGACGGCTGAACAGAACGAAATTGACTCCGCTTCCTGCTTGGTGGGCGCCCCCAATCGGAAGGGGATTACCCGCCTGAACGTCGCCCACCTCAACCGGTGCTGCGAAGACGTTCGTCAGATTCTGCTCTGCCGCCGGTTCATTCGTCGACATAGTTCTCCATCGTCATGCGTCAGCTCTTGGCACTGGCCTTCTTATTCCAACCATGGAAACGCGAGTGGTCACCGGCTTTCCAGGCCTCACGGAGTCCAGGGGTGCCCAGATCCCAGTCCGGACGGATCTCGCTCGTCGCGATACGCAGATCACGCCAAAGATCGGCAAGCGACGGACGCCCCCAGAACCAATAGCCGTTATAGATGCTGTAGATTACGAGCTCCGGCTTGAGCACGAGCGTATGCGGAATCATCGGATTGTGCTCGGGGTCGGTGTACTCCTGGATGTCGAGATCCTTTTGAATGGTTCGGCCGGGATCCGAAAGGAAGGGCCACTGGGCTCCGACGGACGCCCGGAATTCCTGAAGAGTATGGTGATCGTCGGTAGCGATTGTGGCGACCTGAGTATACGCCACTGCGATTTTCGGAAAGAACGCGGCTAGTTCCAAATGCTGTTGGTGCTCCTTTGGGCAATAGTGGCCTCGCGCGAGCATTAGGATTAGCGGATCGTCGCCCTGTAGCTCGCTGAGCTTACGTAGTTTCCCCGTGTGATCGGGGAGCTCGTAATCTGGGAAAATGCCTCCGGGCACAATATCGGATCGCATGATTTGACTCCTCCCATTTCTCTCAAAGATCCAGAGCGATACCCGCGCTTGGTTGGGAACAGCATACGAGCACGTTCCCGGGAGCGGGCCTCTCCAGCGGCTCAGGGTTATAGACAATCGATCCGTCAATCAGACCAGTCATGCAGGTATGACAGACTCCAACGCGGCACGACCATCTGACAGGAACGTCGCACGCTTCAGCCAGTTCAAGCAAGCTCCCGAATTTCGGATCCCAAGCAGCGGTAATCCCACTACGCGCGAATGAGACTGCGGGGCCAGATCCGGGCGGCCCTTGTGGCAGGTGAGGAGTGTGAACAACATGCGCCATACCAGGGGTAATAGCCTCGAGCGAACCGAAGATTTCCGTGTGCACATTGTCGTCGAGCACGCCCCAGCTTCGCAGCCCATCGTGCATATCCTGCAAAAATGAATTCGGGCCGCATAGATAGAAGTCACTACCATGCGACACGCCAATTCTCTCGAGCAAAGCTGTGTCAATGTGTCCGGGAGAATCGAAGTCTATCCCGACTTGGTCATCTGCAGCGGGCCTGCTGTACACGATGTACTCTCTTCCGCGAGAGAGCTGCTTCAGCAACGAACGCGATTCTTTCACGAATGGATGGTCGGCGCTACTGCGCGCGCCATAGATCCACCAGATCTCTCGTTGCGACTTTTCCGCGACGAGTGCGTGGAGCATCGCCATCACGGGCGTTGCGCCTACTCCAGCGCTCAGCAGAACCACAGGATTCCGGCTTGGGCACAGGGTAAAGCTTCCTCGCGGCGCACTCACATCCAATACTGCGTCTTTCTGCGTATGATTGCACAGGAACGAACTTCCAATCCCGTTCAATTCGCTCTTGACGCTGATGCGGAAATGATCGGATGTCGGCAAATCAGACAACGAATAGCTGCGAAGGACGGACGGTTTGCGCGGATCGATGAGCAACCGTAGAACGACGAATTGACCTGCCTGAAATAGGGGAAGCGGTTGGCCGTCGATCGGCCTCAGAACGAAGGAAGTCACACTATCGCTTTCCTTATGGATACTCGTGACTCGCATCTGTCGAAATCCCGGCCATGCCGGTGCTTGTTCTTCATTCGCGAGCCCCGGATTTCCCACTCCGGTTTTGGAGCTCAGGTCTTGTTGGAGCATTGCCCGAAACGAACTCTGCCAGCCCTTGCTGAGTGCAGGAATCCGTAGCACTCGTTGCAGTTGTTCGGTGGAATGCCCTGGCAAATACAGGAGGGCGTCAACCTCGGCCACACTGATTCGTTCTGGACCGTCAGCAGTTTTTTGAATGTCATCGCCCGCACCAACTTCTCCCTCCTGCAACACACGAAGGTAGAATCCGGGTCTGTGATGTTCTACGAGCAGAGCCGGCATCCGAGGTTCATTCATGCGGATGCTGACCCGATAGCACGTCACGCGTGGCTGCGTCACTTCAAGTTCAGCACCACCAATGCGGTATCGATCGCCGATGCACACCTCGTTATCGGCAAGTCCCTCAACGGTGAAGTTTTCTCCGAACTGGCCGAAGGTAAAATCGTTGCGGCCCAAAAAGCGCTCCCAGTAATGGTAAGAATCCATCTGGTAAACGAATACGGCGCGGTTCTCTCCTCCGTGACCCGCGAGATCGGCCTGGCCGTCACCAGCAACATTGAGCTTGCGCACCATTTGCCGTCCCGCGACCGGACTCTTCCAGATCGCGGTGCGAACAGTCTTACCGTTCCATTTCACGTCACGTGGAAGGCCAACATTTATTGAAAGCAATTGGGGCATTCTTACCTCATCGAAATACGCGTCTCGTCTCTTGCCAATAAGCTATTGCCGCATCTCCCCAAGCATCACTGCAGGGACGCAAGCGTGAGGGTGTACCAACAGCGACGGTCTTTCCATGCCCCTCTGATCTCAAGACCGGCCTCTTTGATGAGGCTTTGAATGCTCTGGTCTGTGAACTTATAGCTATTCTCGGTGTGAATGGTTTCGCTTCGCATGAAGTGAAGATCAAGGTCCGCGTCCTCGATCCTTACATCCTGCTCCTCTGTGCACTCAAGGTGCATCTCGATCCGAGACTTAATGGAATTCCAAAGCACACGATGACGGAAGCACGTCGCTCCCAACTCTGCGCCGTGCCACTTGCGAAGCCCCTGCTCGGCCCCGCTCTGCAATAGCAACGGTCTCAGCCATAATTTCCTCCTGAAAAATCTTGGGTCACGCGCCGAATCGATTAGAACGTGCTGACTGAATAAAAGCAGAGGTCTCAAAACGGCGCAATTAGACGATGGTATCGGCGATACTTTTGGCATAGGCTCTTGAAGTGCCGGGCTATAGCCGCCGGCCGCGACCCATGACGTTGACTTGATCGCTGCGCGGCGCGGTGCGCCATCGCTACGCAAACGGCTCGAGTTTGTCGAGTATGATCGGCAGATATTCCGAGACCGTCGGATGAATGTGCATGGCGCGCTGGATGACCGTGTACGGCGCCTTTGCATACATAGCGTCCAACAGAGTGTGAACCACTTCATCGCCTCCGACGCCAAGAATCGCAGCACCCAGAATTTGTTTCGTTTCTGCATCGACGCTGATTTTGATGAAACCCTGCGTCTCACCTTTCTCGTACGCCCGGCTCACTTGACTCATCGGATATTTCGCGGCAAGGGCACTGCGCCCGGATTTCCGCACCTCTGCGTCCGTCATACCGCATCGGCCTAGCGGCGGATCAATATATAGCGCGTAGGCCTGGATTCGGTCGGAAACCCGGCGATGGTCAGCGTTAAAGAGATTGTCCGCGACGATCTCGTAGTCGTTATAGGAAGTATGAGTAAAGGCGCCTCGGCCGTTGCAGTCTCCCAATGCCCAGATGCCTGGCACGTTTGTCCGCAGTTGATCGTCAACCACTATGTAGCCGCGGTGGTCGGTAGCAACCCCGGCCCGGTCCAGTCCCAGGTCGCTCGTGTTCGGAGTACGTCCCACGGCCAGAAGGACGTGAGTGCCGACTACTTCTGGCGGACCTTCTTCGCATGTGAGGCCGACCGCGACGCCGTCTTCGCGTTTCACCAGCGAGATACATTTCGCATTCAGGCGGATTTGTATGCCCTCAGCCTTCAGGATTTCGCGCACAGCCTCGGAAATGTCTTCGTCCTCGCGTCCAATCAGGCGCGGCCCCATCTCCACAACTGTGACGTCGCTGCCCAAGCGGCGATAAATCTGAGCAAACTCCAGCCCTACATAGCTTCCGCCGACAATGATGAAATGTTCGGGCAGGAAATCGATGTCCATCATCGATGAGTTATTGAGAAATGGGACGTCGTGTACCCCCGGCATTTCAGGAACCGAAGCGCGCGCGCCTACGTTGATAAAGATCTTATCGGCCTGCAAAACCTCATCGTTGACCGCGATAGTGCTCGACGACTGAAAGCGGGCGTGGCCCTGAATGACCGTGCAATTTGCCGTTCCTCGGAGCCGTTCCTCTACCCCCTTGCTGGATCCAGTAGCGGCCGCATCCTTGCGGGCCTTCACCCGCTTTATATCTACACGGATATCGCCAGTGGCGAAACCATATTCTGCGCCGCGGCGAGCAACATGGATCGCATAGGCACTCGCCACGAGCGTTTTTGTCGGGGTGCATCCTGTATTCACGCATGTGCCGCCAAATTTATGGCGCTCGATAATAGCGACGGTTTTGCCCGCACCCGCGAACCGCGCTGCCAGGGGCGGTCCCGCCTGCCCCGTCCCAATAATGATTGCGTCAAAATGCTTCGTCATATTGGTCAACGTGCTGCTCGATATGGATCTTGCCGTCTTTGGCCGCCTCATCGGGCGTCTCGCCGTCCTGACGCGCGACCATATACGCGGCGTACCAGTCCGACCAGTGGTGCTTCGGAGCGGTAGGTTCGTATTCGCCGTGATGCTTTTCGGCCTCTTGCAATAGCTCGGTCAACGTCGCGACATCCAGATTACTCAGGCCTCGGCCGGGCAGCCGCGTTGTGACTTCCTGTAACAGCCATCCATTGCCGTCGGGATCACGAAACGTTGCGAATGAGCCGTAGGTGGCATGCTCTGCTGCTGGCCCGCTAATGCGGTCTCTACCGTCGATCCGGAACTGAGCGCCAGGCGTTCCGGGGTGGAATACCTCACTTACCTCGATACCGCGGGCGGCAAGGTCTCGCCGTGCAGATTCAATGTCGGAGACGATCAGATAGAGACCCTGGGCCGATCCTGGCGCGGCCGATATAATCTTCGTGCCAAACTGAACAGAGCACCCGGAACCCGGCGGCGTGAACTGAACCACCCGGAACCCGTTGTCGTACGAAAAGTCGGCGTCGAGCCGCCATCCCAGTTTGGTGTAGAACTGCTTCGACCGGTCAGCATCGGCGACCGGAATGACGACTACTTCCAACTTTGTGTCTATTCTCGTGATGACTGCGGCCTCGTTGCCAGCGAGTTTGTCTGCACTCATGGCTACCCTCGCGTCAATCTGGCCAGACTCACGATCACGAATCCATTGGACGAACGTATCGACCGACACCAAAGTATGGGTTGGGAGGATGGAAACTGAGCCGCGCGAACGTTATTCCACGGTGTCCCAATACCAAGGTATCGCCAATACCATCGTCCAATTGATTCGCCAGGACACCGCGGGTGTAATCGCTCCTGTGTCGCCAAAACGTAAGAAGGAAGGGTGGGAAAGGACATGCCGGAAGCAACGTGGAAACCTCACGAGAAACACGGACGGCTGACGATGCAGAGCGACTTACCCGACAGCGTCTATGCGTTTCCAAAGCAGCGTAAAGAACCACTGACCGACGCGGAACACGTGCGTAACGCGGTCGCGCGGTTCGATCAAGTCATCGACGTCTCTGATGCCGACCGCGCTTTGGCGTTCGCGAATATCGAGAAAGCTGCGAGCTACTACGGCGTCAATCTCGCGGAAACGTCGTGGCACGAGCTGGGCAATCATCCTCAAAAGAACAGAAAAGAGGCTGCCGCCAGAGGCGCTGCGACGCGCGAACGCCGAGCGCAAAAGTAAGCTCAATGGAGGTGACTCATGAAAGCAATTGTCGTTCACGAATATGGCGGTCCTGAAGTACTCAAGTTCGAGGAATACCCCGATCCAGTTCCCGGTCGAGGCGAAGTGCTGGTGCGTGTCGCAGCCGCGAGCGTGAATCCGATCGACTACAAGCGGCGTGCTGGACTAACGAAGGATTTTTATCCCATCCACTTCCCAGGCCTCATAGGAGTCGATATGGCGGGGACCGTGGTGGAGGTTGGACCGGGAGTCGAAGCCTTTACCGCCGGCGACCGGGTCTTCGCAATGGCGGACAACACGTATGCCGAACTCTGCATGGTGAAGGCGGACGTTCTAGCGGATATTCCCGAGGGCCTTGATTTGATCGAGGCGGCGGCGCTGCCGCTGGTGACGGTGACCGGCAACCAGCTGCTTGCAGCTACGGGGATCGAAGCGGGCCAGACAGTCATGGTCGTTGGTGCTGTCGGAAATGTCGGACGTTCGGCAGTATTCACTGCGAAGGATCGCGGGGCAACTGTGATCGCGGGGGTTTTGAAGAGGCAGATGGATGAGGCGAAGACAGTTGGCGCCGATCAGGTGGTCGCAACCGACGACGATAGCGCGATTGCGAATCTTCCGCCGCTCGATGCGGTTGCGGATACCGTCGGCGGAAGGACCGCTGAGAAGCTGATCGCCAAGGTTAAGCCAGGAGGCTTTTTTGCTTCGGTTGCCGGAACGCCGGGGAACGCCGCGAAGTTCGCATCTGTAAACGCAGTGTTCGTCTTCTCGCATTTCGACAGGGACACGCTCCAATTCATGGCCGAAGCGGTGCGAGATGGCAAGTTAGTCATTCCGATTAGCGAGGAGCTGCCACTGAGTGAAGCGGCCGAAGCTCAAGCGGCGGCAGAAAAGGGTGGTATAGGGAAGATCTTGCTGGTGCCTTGACATTCTTCGGCTTTGCACTGAAGAAGTACCCTCAGGTCCGCCGGTAGCGTAAATACAGAAACGCAGCGTGTTCCTTCACACTAACCATTTGAAACCTGGGCGCGGAATCCGGCGTAAACTGCACCCCCTGCACGACCGCCGGCCGAGTTATATCGCGCTCACGGCCGGCTATCTGCGGCGACAGCGTCAGAAAGAGTTCGTCTACCGCATCCGCCGCCAGAAATTGTCCAAACAGTGTCGGGCCGCCCTCGTGTAGAAGCGTCTTTACTCCAAACTGGGACTGCAGCAACTGCAGGATCGCCAGCGGAGAGATTGTGCCGCTACGGGCATTCAAAGCATGTACCTCAACGGAGTCCAGAGTCGTGGCGCCTCGACGGGCGAGCTCATCTCTACCGGCCGAGGTTGTGATGACTACGGTGCGCATAACCGGTGTTCGGAAAATCGCTCTATCCAACTCCAGTTGGCCGCTACCGCTAACGATCGCGAGCAGTGGATATTCCGGTTTATGAAGTGCATTGACTCGGTATTCCGAATATAAACGCTTCGCATCAGGGTAGGTGTATTCGGGAGTCCAAAGGCTTTTCGCGCTTATTTCGCGTAGCGTTCCAGCGCCGACCATCACCGCATCTGCAGAAGCCCGTAACAGGCCCATGATGAAACGGTCGGCAGAATTCGAACCACTGATGGTTGAGCCGCCAGAATTGTTTTTAATCTCGTAGCTGACGACCCCGTCGAGAGTGGAGACAAAATTCGCAATGACAAACGGGCGCGGCGCGCCTGGTGTATCAAAGTGCAAATCCCCGTCATACAGCTCTCTCAATTCCTGCGAGAGAGCCGATTCGGCGTACTGATTATCACAATCGACCAGAGTCCGTACGAGCCGCATTTGCTCACTTCTTCTTCGCGTCGAGTGCCGGTAGTAGAAGTTTCAGAAGCGCTTCGTCCGAGAACGGGTTCTGACCTGAGATCAACTCGCGATCTTGAAGGACGTAGCTCTTCCATGGAGCGAGCGCACTTACGTCACCGCCCGCGGTACGCAACGCGAAGTCCGGGTAGAAGAGAACCTTACCACCAATCTCAAGCGGCTCCCGCTGCTGCTCTTCCGCCGTCGAAAAGATAGTCATCCTATATCCGGAGTAGATCCATCCTTGCGCTTTTGTCCGCGCTCCATCGGCATCGCCCGCCGACAGCGCGGCGACAAACTCCTTCGATTCGGGAAGCGCGGAGAGCAGTGAAATCGGGCCATGGCAGAGCACCGCAGTAGGCTTCGAGGTTTCATGGAAATGTCTCATCACGATGCCCGCGCTGGGATCATCGAGAAGATCGATCATCGGGCCATGGCCACCGGGAACGAAAACAGCGTCGTATTGATCCAGGCCCGATGCAACGACATCCGAGATGCGAGTTGGATTTCTGAGGCCAGTCAGGCTATCGCGGAATTTGAAATAGTCCTGGAGCCTGGCCTCGTCCCCGCCGAAGAAATCGGGGACAGCGGAATGGAGATCCAGTTGCGGCGTGTTGCCATTGGGGTTGGAGAAAGTGATCTCGTAGCCTTCCTGCATGAGGGCGCGAACCGGAACCGTCAACTCATTCAGGTAATAGCCAGCGCCGCGATAACACCCGCCATTTTTCAACGGCAAGCCGTATCCGCTCGAGACTAGCACCAGGACTTTTCCTTTTGTTGTCATTTTGTCCTCCTCTTTGAAATCGAGTCTGTTCTCCCGAAATATGGAACTAAAACTGGGGACTGACAGGACGTTCACTAATTTCCATCGTCGAAAAGTGGAGAACCTCCCGTCTGTCCCCGAGTTGCTCTGAGTTTCCCCGTCCCCCAGTTTCCCGCCTATATATTCAGCTCTTGAGGAATGCCAGCAGGTCGGCGTTGATCCTCTCCGCCTGCGTAGTGGGCATGCCATGAGGGAAATCCTTATACGTAATCAGCGTCCCATTCTTCAGCAGCTCTGCCGACTTCGGCCCGGCCGCCACGTACGGAACGATCTGGTCGTCCTCGCTATGCATCACGAGCACCGGAATCGTGATCTTCTTCAGGTCCTCCACAAAGTCCGTCTGCGAGAAGGCCACAATCCCGTCATAGTGCGCTTTGGCGCCGCCCATCATCCCCTGCCGCCACCAATTTGCAATGGTGGCCTCAACGGATTTCACCCCGGGCCCGTTAAACCCATAGAAAGGCCCCTCTGGCAGGTCGCGATAGAACTTCGAGCGATTCGCCGCAAGCTGCGCCTGCAGATCGTCAAACACAGACTTCGGCAGACCCTCCGGATTGGCATCCGTCTTCAACATCAGCGGCGGCACCGCGCTAATAATGGCAGCCTTGTACACTTCCTTTTGCCCACGCCGGGCGAGATAGTGCACTACCTCACCGCCGCCGGTCGAGTGCCCAACATGGATCGCATTTTTCAAATCAAGATGCGCCGTAAGTGCCGCCAAGTCGTCGGCATAATGGTCCATGTCGTGCCCATCGGCCACCTGCGTCGAGCGCCCATGCCCACGCCGGTCATGCGCGATCACGCGATACCCCTTGCTCAAAAAGAACATCATCTGGTTATCCCAGTCATCCGCCGAAAGCGGCCAGCCATGGCTGAACACGATCGGCTGCCCCGAACCCCAGTCTTTGTAAAAAATCTCAACGCCGTCTTTGATTGTGATAGCGGGCATACAGACTCCTTTGAGAATTGGATTAACACTCCTCAGTTTGATCACACTCGCTAGTTCAGATTGTTGTGAGTTATGCCCCAGGAAATCCAAACATCAACCACGACTGATTGGCGACCCAATCCGGGTATAGCGCCGTCATCTGATCGAACAGGTCCCGGTCGGAAGTCGCGGTTTTCTGCAGCCGATCGAAGTCCTCGAGGTAACGCTTGGTGTCCTGGATCGCCGAGGGAGAGTCGAGAGCGCCAGGCTTCTTGTGGCCGGCGACAACAATCGCCGGGTTGAGCGCTGCTAACCGCTCCAGGTCCGCGATCCAATTCTTTCGGCTCTCGGAGGTGGTGTCGCCAACGTACATGTGGCATTGGTTGTATACAACGTCGCCGGCGACGATCAGGCCGATCGATGGAACGTAGAGAGATGTCGAATCGGGACTATCGGTGCGGCCCTGCTCGATGATGCGCAATTCGTGGCCTTCGAGAGTGAACGTGTCGTGCTCATAAGGCTCAGGCGCAATCAACTTGGTGGCCACTTGCCCAGGAAACATACGGCGGGCTAGCCGCTCGACCAGGGGAGTGAAAGACATCTGCATGGCGTTCAGCGCCTTGGGCGTTGTTATCGCCCTGGCGCCGGGGAAACGGTCGAGCAGAATGCCCAGACCATAGAAGTGGTCGAAGTGGGCGTGCGTTATATAGATGGTCTCCAGGTTGCGGTTGTGTAGAGCAACCCAATTCGCGAGAGCCTCGGCCTCAGCAACCGTCGTCATTGCATCGACCAGCACGGCGTCGTGCTCGCCAAAGATTAAAGTCGACGTCATCGGATCAAAGCCGAGCGCTTCGCCAAAGGGCTTTGGCCGCTCGCCGACCATTGCCTTTCCCGGGGCTGTAAAAACGTTTAGACCCAGCTTGCTCGACGTGACAGGCCTGGTCTCTTTCAGTCCATTTGTGCCGCCCATTTGGTAATCCTTTCGATGCTCGAGCGAGTGACTGTTCAAACCAGAATTGGCGGAAGCGCGACGACGAGCCCATTCGACCAACGCATCGACCAGTACCAAGCATCGGCTGGACGTTGCGGTCAGGCGCGCTCATTCCTGCATGTCATCCGGGCCGAGCGTTAGCCGTAGGTGAGATCGGTGCTCTGTCCGACTTCGATAATGTAGCCGTCAGGATCCCGGATGTAGCAGCGGATTTCGCCGTACTTGGGGATCGGCTCGGTGATGAACTCCGCTCCTCGACTTTTCCACAATTCATAGCAAGCTTGAATATCCGCGACGCGGAAATTCATAAAGCTGTTGATGTGATTCGGGTCGGGGACGCTGAGTGTTACCGTAGGCTTATCCGGGGTCGGCCCGCCTCCAACATTAAGAATCATCCAGATATTCGCAAGCTGAAGGTATCCAGGCGCGTTGCCGTCACCCAGGCTCAGAATGCGAGCGCCGAAGACCTTTTCGTAGTAGTGAGCCGATCGCCCGATGTCGGCGACGGTGAGAAAAAACGCGATGCTGATCCCCTCGCGCGGGGGCATCTCATAGACTTTTTGCTCGACTTGTACGCCGTTCATTGATGACTCCCATCTCGATACCATGTCCGCCGGGGGGCGAAGTGCGGCGGTTGCAGACTCACAAGTGCTGCAATCGGCGGCCCCTTCATAAAACCAGAAGCAGGACAACGGGTCTATTGGACGAAGGTATCGACCAATACCAAAGTGCGGATTGGACACATCGCCAAAAAAGTGGTGCGTACCCCCGTTCTTCCAAAACCGGAGTATCGCCAATACCATCGTCCAATTGCAGAGTCGGGCTGCCGCTTGAAAGAATTTTGGGCAGTGCACTGGGACAGAGGTCACATCTATGTAAGTCAAAGTCAAGAGAAAAGCACAGAATTCCCGGGCGCGCTCCGGAGGGCGCGCACTTGATCTGATCAGGATCTGCCGTTACGCAACAGTGCCTCTCGGCCGATGATTCCTGCATCAAGCAGAACCACACATCCATTTGCTGTCTAAGACTCCGAAGAGTCCGCACAGAAGATTGAGTTTGTGTTCTCTGCCAGCCCCGAAACAATCCAACGGGAGCCTCCGGAGTTTTCACTCCTTCGCCCAGTGGCCTACTTGCGGGGCCTGGCAGTCTGCGCATCGGAATAATCCTGGTGTTTTTCATTCTTGGGCAGGTTTTTAGGCTGCCGCCGTACCTCCGAATTTCTCGGCAGGCACGAAATCCTGTTTTCTGCGTTCGACCGCAACCATCCAGGCCACCATCTTCCTGGCTACAGCCAGGGTGGCGCGGTTGCGATCGCCCCGTTGCTTTTCCTTTTCGTGAATCAAGCTCAGTTCATGGCTGTATCTCGGTGCCAGCTTCGCCGCTTCCACCAGCACCTGCTGGATATGCTTGTTGCGTTGCTTGGAAATCGGCGTGCGCATGACCTTGTCGGCTGAACGCTTCTCGGCTCCGCACAGTCCGCAATAACTGATAGCCTGTTTGATCGATCGAAAGCGGGCAACATCGCCGATCTCCAGAGCCCAGGTCAGCGCCGTAATCGGACCCACTCCGGGAACAGTTCTTAATCGCGCCAGCCGCTCGGCCAGCAGCGGGTCCCGCTCCAGAGAGCTGATCAGTGCATAGTCCAGCTTCTGCGATCGATTAATCGTCTCCCGGCTCAGCTTCAACAGCGGCCTGACACAGTCGATCTCTTCATTGCCCGCCATCAGCTCGGTGAAGTAGCCCACCTTGTGCAGTCGCTGCTTGTTGAAACTCGCTCCGGTCTCCATCAACAAGCCCGAGATTCGATTCTTCATCTGAACCATCTGCTTCACAAGCAGTCCGCGGTAGCGCAATGTACGCCGCCGGTCGCGGATCTCGGTCGATGTCATGTAGCACTCTGGAAGAAAATCACATCGCAGGCAGTCGGCTATCTTGTTGGCATCGATCTTGTCGTTCTTCCGCTTGGCCGCGGCAATGGCTCGCAGCATCAGCGGATGGGCGACCTTCACCTTCTCCGCGTGCGGAAGAAGGTGATCGTAGATCCAGCCCGTGAAGATCGTCGCTTCCATCGCGACCATCCGGGGTTGGGGAAGGGTCTTGATCCAGGCATCAAGTTCGCGCCGCGTTGATCCGATCTTGCCTTCACTGTGGATCTTGCCGGCCGCGTCCTTCACGCAATAGCTGATCGTCTTCTTGTGAACATCAAGTCCAATGTAGTACATAAAGTCTCTGAGGAGCCTCCTTGGGTAGTTCTCTGAATCAGCCTCACAGCTGAGTTCAGCCTTTGTAACACCCTCGTGCTCCTCACTGACTTAGCATTCAAACAATCCACCGGCCAGGGAGTTGGAGACGGAAGACGTCACATCAAGAGTGAGGATAAATCGAGATGAAGAAATATCAGCGCGGAATCAATCCCGCTTCGAAGCCGAGCGGCAATGGGTGCGTGGAATGCCTGGCGTCGGCTGAAGGTTGGTGGTTTCATCTCCGCCGCTGCGCCGAGTGCGGGCACATCGGATGCTGCGACAGTTCTCCGAGCCAGCATGCATCCAGGCACGCCGCGGCAACGGGGCATCCGATCATTGCCAGCTTCGAACCGGGTGAGAATTGGTTCTACGATTACGAGAAGCGGGCGATGATCGAGGGTGTGGCGTTGCTTCCGCCGCATTCGCATCCCAAAAATCAGTCCGTGCCTGGACCCGCGGGAAGAGTGCCGGGCAGCTGGGAATCGCTGCTGAACTAGGCTCCAGCCGTTGGCGGCGAACTCAATCTCGGTGGATACCTGAGCCTCTGGCGGATCCATCCAGCATCCCCAAGTGAGGAGGAATTGGCCGTGAAAGCAGCCAGAATTCATAGCTTCGGGCCGCCCGAAGTCATAGTGGTTGAGGATGTCCCGGTGCCGTCGCCAGGCTCCGGCGAAATTCTGGTGCGCGTGATGGCCGCAGGCGTCGCTCCCTGGGACGCGGTCATCCGTGAGGGCAAGAGCAAGGTCAGCCGGCAACCTCCGCTCACCCTCGGCTCGGATTTCTCCGGTGTTGTCGAGAAGGGCGGCCCGGGCATAACGGACTTCGCCCCGGCCGACGAAGTCTATGGCGTCACCAACCCGCAGTTTTGCGGCGCCCAGGCTGAGTTCGCCGTGGCCACGGCCGATATGGTCGCCCGCAAACCGCAATCGCTGAATCACGTAGAAGCAGCGTCGGCCCCCGTCATTGCGGTGACCGCCTGGCAAATGCTCTTTCAGTATGCACAAGCGATGCGCGGACAAACGGTAATGCTCATCGGAGCCGCCGGGAACGTCGGGGCCTACGCTGTGCAAATGGCCGTAGACGCCGGGATCCACGTCGTCGCCATCGCCCACACCGACGACCAAGGCCTGCTCCGTTCATTGGCTGTGAAATCCATCATCGACTCGAGTAAGCCCGCCTTTGAGAAGGATCTCCCTCAAGTGGACGCCATTCTAGACACGGTCGGGGGCAGTACGTTCCAGCGCTGCGTGGCTGCGTTGAAACCCGGAGGCAAACTCGTCACCTCGGTCTCCACCCAGCCGCTGCCGGCCGGGGCCATCTTCTTCTACGCTGAGGTGACCACTGCGCGCCTGAAGACGATTACAGCATTGTTTGACGCGGGCAGAATCACAGCGCGTGTGGGCTCAGTCCTGCCGCTTTCGGAGGCGCGCCAGGCGCAGGATATGCTTGCGGGCGCACCACACAAGCCCGGCAAGATCGTCCTCGAGATCGGGCACCCGCAGTAGTCCTGATCTGCGCAGCCAAGGTTGTAGACGAATTCCTATTCATCGATACTAAGTTTCCGCCAGGGCGCGATGCACAAGATGGATCGAGATCGCACCCTCGCCAACAGCTGACGCAACACGCTTCAAGTTTCCATAGCGGATGTCGCCAACCGCAAAAACTGCTGGTAAGCTCGTCTCAAGCATTTGCGGCGGCCGGTCAAGGGGCCACTTTCGCGGTACCTGAGGCAGAATCGGATCCAGGTCCCGCCCTGTAAGAACGAAGCCCTGCTGATCAAGCGCGACACAACCACGCAACCAGTCGCTACGTGGTGACGCACCTGCCATCACGAAAACGTGCCGGATATCGCGCGTCGATCTCTCCCCTGACGACCGGTCAAGCCAGGTGACCCGTTCCAGGTGCGAATCGCCCTCTAATGACACAAGCTCAGTTTCCAGATGCAGCTCGATCACCGGGTGCTTGGTAATCCTCTGGGTTAGATAACGCGACATCGTCTCCGAAAGGGTCTTTCCGCGAACCAGCATATAGACCTTCTTGGCAGTTTCTGCGAGGAAAATGGCAGCCTGCCCGGCCGAATTGCCTCCGCCGATGACGACGACCTCATCACGCCCGCAGAGCTGCGATTCCATGAATGTTGCCGCGTAATAGATTCCATTTCCTTCGAACTTCTTTAGGTTGGCGACGTGCGGCGTGTTGTATTGCGCTCCTGAGGCGATGATGATGCTGCGAGCCTGCAGAATATCGCCGTTCTCCAGCCAGATCCGATATGGCCTCTGATCGCATTGGAACTTGACGACTCGCTGTCCCACCATCATCTGTGCGCCGAATTTTTCCGCCTGAACAACGCCGCGGCGCGTGAGTTCCAGACCGGAGACGCCCGTGGGGAAGCCAAGGTAGTTCTCAATCTTCGAGCTCGAGCCCGCCTGTCCACCAGGAAAGTCAGCTTCGATCACGACAGTGTCTAAGCCTTCAGAGGCTGCGTACACCGCCGCCGCCAACCCGGCAGGACCAGCGCCCACGATGGCGACATCCAGAACGTGCGATTCATCGACTCTGCCCGAGAGCCCCAGGCATTGAGCCAACTGCTGCGTCGTGGGATTGCGCTGCACGGCTTTTCCGCTGCAAATAACAACAGGTATTTCGTCGATCTTCACGTTAAATCGATCAAGCAGTTCCTGAGCGGATATGTCACTGTCAAGGTCGACATATACGTGCGGCTGTCCATTGCGGGTGAGAAACTCGCGCAACCGCAAAGTATTAGCCGAGTGACGCGACCCCAGGATAACGACGTTGCCCATGTCACCCGCAATAAGCGCCAGGCGCCGATGGATGAAAGCGCGCATGAAGATATCGCTGAGTTCGGCATCTTTCGCGATGAGCGAACGCAGGGCAATCGCGGTCACCTCGAGGAACTCTCCCGGCTCGGCAACCCGTCCGCGCGCCATAGAGCCGGTTCCGGAGATCAATACCATGTCTCCTGAAAAATTTCCCGGACCATGGGTCACGAATGTGTGCTCGCCCGAGAGCCGCATTATGACAATATCGAGCTTTCCTGTAAGCACAACAAAGCAGGGCAGTCCCAAATCTCCTGCTTCGAACAGTATCTCTCCGGCACGAACTGTTCTCGCGGTCCCGTACGGCCGGATGCGCTCCATCTGCGCCGGCGTCAGAACCGGGAAAGCCTCAGCCTGCCTGTCGGGTATGTTTATCGATGGTGGCATCGACGCGGTCCCCCATACGCCTTCGTGTCAATGGCCGATTCCACTCCCATGATCATCTGTATCATTCGATCTCCGGCGGCAGTACGTTAATCCATCCGTTCGACCCATTGAGGGCGGGATGCGGGAGCCACAAATGGATCCGCAAAGTACTGTGTTTCGCGCGCTACCTTCCCAGCGCTGAACTCCATGATGCTCACGGTGTAGGATGGCTTGCCGTCATGAGTAAGGATGAATTCTGTGATCCAAAGATCACCGTTGCCGATGATTCGCCGGACTGCAAATCGCTTTTTGCTCGGCTGACCAGCGCGTTGGTTCTGTATATTGCGTCGGCCGCAGCGCGATCCATCCGCTCAGGCGCAGTGGACCAGGACAGTATTTCTGGCGCCCTGCGGAGAGAGTTCGCTTGTGCGAATCCTCTTATGTCGAGTTCGGACGACAGCATGAGCACCATGGTTGCGATCAAAGCGGCTCGGTACACTTGCGAAAACTTCATTTCCTTCTCCTCGTTAAACTGACTGCCGCGATTAAGCCAGAACAACCTTGGCCGCGCAATTGGACGATGGTATCGCTCCTACCTTCGTACGCGCGCGCGCGATCCGCGAGGCATATGGCTTTTCTCCAGCCAGACAGTCCTGAAAACCGAGCAACCTCCTCCTGCACACTTGATACGAAGGTATCGGCGATACCATCGTCCAATTGCTTTAGACCCCCGCGTCTTGCCCAATGACGTTTGGACGTTGGTCTTGGTTAGGAGACTTTCTTCCTAAGGAGAACGCCGTATGTCTGAACTTGTAACGAGGTCTGTTGCACAGGAGCAACAAATGACAGACGCCGGCGCCGCCGTGAAACGTCTCGAGGGCCTCACAATCTTTGTGGGGGTCGTGACCGTGCTCGCTGTCCTTCTCCTCGCCGCCGATTTCCCGCAGGATAAGTACTCGCTGATTTCGCCAAGTGGAATCGCGTTCTCCGACTTCAGGGGCTACGAGGACTGGCCTGCCGTCTCTTCCGCCCGGCAAGACGAAATACTCAAGGTGATCGTCGCCAATCCGAAAATGATCGCGGCCTACAAGTCCGGCGTTCCCGGCAACGGCCAGGCCTTCCCGGAGGGCTCCATGATCGTGAAGCTCCAGTGGAAACAGAAGAAGAGCACGGAGGCCCAATTCGCTGTGGATGTGCCAGACGTCTTTACTCAGGCTTTCGTCATGGAAAAGGACAGCAAGAGATTTCCGAAAACCGGTGGGTGGGGATACGCGGTATTCAACTATGATGCCGTGTCGAGGAAGTTCACGGCCGATGCCAAAAGCCTTTCAGACTGCGGCAACGCTTGCCATACGGCCGTGAAGGCGAAGGACTACATCTTCCACCCGTACGAAATGCGTTGAGCTGGATCTGTCCGGAATCTGCGCCCTGAAGGCTGTGCGGGATGGATGGAAGTCACTCGTCCGACTCGAACTATTTCTGCCGGCACGGTCTGTTGATGACCCGCCAAAGCGCGAGAATTGCCTGCTGTGTTGGACGTCAACCTAACAGATCATCATGATTGCTCAGCTCGATGCCAAGGTATCGATTGGTACTTTCGTCCAATTGATTCGTATCCTGACCTCTGGCTTGATAATCGAGTCGACTCCAGCTGGATCGTGTTGACGAGCGTCGATAAAGTCTGTTGAGTGGATCAATGCCTTCTGCATCAAGGTTGCCGGAGCGATTCGAGACTGGTGACAGGCTTCAACGTGTTTTGCGTGGAGTGCTTCCTGTCGACACTGTGGAACTGGCTCGCTATTTGATTGGCAAGGTCATCGTTCACGACACTGCGAACGGCAGGCTAAGCGGCCGCATTGTCGAAACAGAGGCTTATCCCGTTGGCGACGCAGCTGGACATGCTTTCCGGGGTAGGACGCCACGGAATGGCTCCCTTTTCCTTGGACGAGGACACGCATATGTCTATCTCGCCTATGGCGTGTCATTCTTATTGAATGTGACAAGCGAAAGAGCCGGAGTTGGTGCAGGAGTCTTGTTACGGTCTATTGAGCCTCTTGACGGTTTCGAACCCATGGATAGCTTGCGTCAAAGGAAACAATGGCTCGATATAGGAAGAGGGCCGGGACGATTGACCAAGGCATTGAAAGTTGACCTCGGGGACGATGGATTGGACCTGTGCAGTCCAGAGTCTTCTCTTTGGCTGGCCGCAATGGCGTCCAAGGCTGGTCCGATTGGCAAAAGCGTCCGGATTGGTTTGACTCACGGAGCGAACCGCTTATTACGCTTCTACGAACGTGGCAATAAACACATCAGCGGACCCAAAAGATTGCTCAAAGAGTGAGGTCGATTGAAACCATTAACTCGTTTTCACTCTCATGCTGAACCGAGCCGTACGGTTACGAAGTAACCGGCAAATGAAGCCGATACCAACTGCCGGAATTAAGGTGTGCTGTTGTGAGGCCATTACGCCTTCTAGTCTACAAACAAATCGAATTGGCCTGACTGACGTCATTTCAACTTCCCTGAACGTTCTCTTCTGTGGAATCAATCCTGGAATGCGGTCTGCTGCAGTCGGACTTCACTTCGCGAATCGGAGTAACCGCTTTTGGCGTGTGCTTCATCTCGCAGGGTTTACTGCCAGACAATTTGAACCGAAGGAGGCACGCATCTTGCTCGATTATGGTTGTGGAATTACCTCTGCCGTTGATCGCCCGACAGTGAGCGCAACAGACCTCAATCGAGCCGACTACATCGCCGCTCAGCCTGCTTTCGAGCGCAAAATCGCGAAGTACAGGCCCAGATATCTGGCATTCCTGGGGAAGCCGGCGTGTTCAGCGTTTTTGAACCAGCGAAACCTATCTTGGGGATTACAGCCAACTGCACTCGGCGGATCTGCAGTCTGGGTGTTACCCAGTCCGAGCGGCCTGAACCGCGCATTCACCATCGGCAAATTGACCGACGCCTACAGAGAGCTATTCGAGGAAGTGGCCCTCCGCGGTCTATAGTCGAAGGCGGTCGTCGGATGTGCTCCGCATCAGCTTGCTGAGAACGGTGCGGATTCACCAAATGTCGATCGCGCGGGGTCGATGGATGCGGCCATTCGTTCCGACCTGCTCAAGGCGGGACGGCTCTCGGTGCCAAGATTGTTGTAGCCATCGCAGAGCGCCTGAAAGCCAAGTTCATTTCGTTGTGAGGAGTCTCTGCAGGATCACGGCTTCGTTATGCTGCTGATCTCTGGCGCCATAGACTAACGTGACGGTGCCTTTCACCGCCTCGTTTCTTAAGAGCAGGAGCTGTCCTTTGTTCATTTTGAGTTCCTCCAGATAGCGTGACCGAAACTCCTCCCACTTGCCTGGATCGTGGGCAAACCACTTTCGAAGTTCCGTGCTTGGCGCCACGTCCTTTAGCCAAAGATCGACCCTTGCCTTCTCCTTCGTCAGGCCCCGCGGCCAAAGCCGATCCACGAGGATCCGAGTTCCGTCCTCCTTGTCCGGCTCTTCGTAAGCCCGTTTGATCCGAATATCGGTCATATGACTGTTTGCCTGAATGACAGCGGAAACTTGTTGGCAAGAATCTTCATTAAATCGCGATCCGCGTCGGCAAGTCGCGCGTCACTCAGTCCAGACTGACTCGAACCCGACTCTTGTTACGAATTAAGCCAGAAACACAGAGTCGAGTCTATTGGACGATGGTATCGTTCGATGCTCTTGTCTATCGGCCCAGTAATCGATTTTGGACCGCTGATCAAAAGCATCGCTATTTGACGAGAATTGACGCAATCGCCACCTTGCTTATGGACACAGCAAGTGGCTCGCCCAATCGCCCTTCGGCGTTTCGATTTCGCAGAAAACCGAGCCGTGCGCTGACCTGGGCAGCTTCTACCAAGCGGCTCCGGCGGTTATGCAGCTCGACCTGCGGGTGTCGGACTCGATTAAACTGGCGTCAAAGCGATCCGGCTCATTCGACGACTTCCGCCGTCAGGCCCTTGAATTTCTTGAAGTTCGGCACCAAGGCGGTCCCTCTGGTTTTCCTCGATGGATTCAGGAAGAATATTTTCTGATAGATGTACTTCCGGGGGTATTTTCTATACAACGACGCATAAACCAATTGCATTGAGTTGATTCGAATCCCCCTCTCTCCGCCAGGGATCATCCTTCCAAAGCGCGTCCGGCCGAGTCCATTCCCGTCCAAACGAATCAGTTAAATATAAGAAAATAAACGATAATCACTCCAACCGGGGCAACCGGGGGGATTTTGGTGGCGCATCTTCGATAAAGCGATTCCGGCGCGGCAATTGGGAGCGGAGGGATCCCCTCTCCTCGACAACGCGGGGTATTTCGCGGGCACTCCGGGTATCCGCTATTTCTGCGACGGAGACAACGCGACCGCGGCTTCGCTGGTGAGGACGCGGAATGTGAATGTTTCCTCTAGATACAGCCGTACCACAGAATCGGTATGGCTGAGGTAGCCGATCGAAACATCCTGCCCGATGTTGAGCTCAAAATCGCCGCCTCGTGTGGTTAGAACGAACGCACCATCGATCGCGGGCGCCCAGACAAGGTTGCCGTCAACGATGCGCTTGACGTGCTCGAGGACCGGATAGCCGTGGTCACGGGTCTCGGCGAGCGCCGTATACTCACCGGCTCCGAGCAAAACCGAGTAGGGCCCATTTACACCCACAAGGCGTAATTGGCTTAATGCCTGGGCAACCGCATCGGGATAATCACGCACATCCACAGGGAGCGGGACGATTGGGTTGCTGGTGCCCGCTCGAATGCCCTGGATATCCGCTTCGGCGTATCCGTTGAAGATGGCCCGGTCTTCGGCAAAGGCAAGTTTCTTCGCGGCGTCCTTAGCAGACTGCCAGTCGGAGTCCTCCGATCCACGCTCAACGTCATCGATTGCCTGCCGGGACAGTTCAAAAGGCACTCGCAGCTCGACGAGCGGCTTGACTTCTCGCTGGCTCGCAACGATGTCCTCCGCGGGAGGGGCAATCGAGCGGAGGTGGCCGGTCGCAACTCCGGGCAAAGCAATTCCTCCTGGTGAGGGAACGTCCACAACCCGTCGTCCGGCCAGATACCTCTTCAGCGTCCTCGTCGTCTCTTCCTCGATCTCCGACCATGCGGCGTCGGAGACTGGTGCCAGCTCCCGATGGAGGTTATTCATCCTTCTCTCCTTTAAGCGATCCTATTCTGAGTGATCCATCGTCGGCGGACGGGGCCGATGGTAGGTCAGATGTCTGCGACCCGACGGTTTCCGTTGAGCCTGGTGCTTTTCCGCTAACGTTGTCCAGAAACGTTGCTGACGGCACAAAGAACAGACTGCCCGTAACTGCGCGGCTGAAATCCAGCAGACGGTCATAGTTGCCCGGGGGACGGCCGACGAACATATTCTGGAGCATTGTCTCCGTGATCCGCGGAGTGCGACTATAACCGATGAAGTATGTCCCGAACTCGCCATGGCCTGGCCGGCCGAAAGGCATGTTGTCTCTCAGAATTTTGAGTTCTTTTCCATTCTCCTCGATAACTGTAAGCGCGTTATGTGCCGACGCGGGTTTTTCGGCATCGCTCAGTTCGATGTCTGAGAGTTTCCTGCGGCCAATAATGTGCTCCTGCGCCTCGATGGAAAGACCGTTCCATGCCTTCATGTTGTGAAGGTACTTTTGCACGATGACATAGCTACCCCCTGCAAAGGCTGGGTCTTCGACACCAATCATTACAGCCTCACGAGCGGCTTCTCCTCGCGGGTTTTCCGTGCCATCGACGAAACCGATAACATCGCGGTCGTCGAAATACCGAAAACCGTGAACCTCGTCGGCAATCGAAACTGCATCGCCGATGCTGTCCATGATCTGGGTCGCCAATTCAAAACAAAGGTCCATGCGTTTGGCTCGAATGTGGAACAGGATGTCGCCTGGGGTAGTGACGGCGTGGCGGTTGCCTGACCGAATCTCGCGAAATGGGTGAAGTTCCGCGGGCCGTTGCGATCCAAAAAGTTTGTCCCACGAATCGGAGCCGAATCCCATGACACAGGTAAGACCAGCCTCAATGTCCCGGAACTCGACGGCGCGGATGAGCCCGGAAAGGTCTGCGCAGAACGAATACACAAGTGCGTAGGCTTCCGGGTCCTGGCGAATGCAGACAACAAGAAAAATCGCCGCGCGTGTGAGCGGAGCGACCACATTCTGAGGAAGAACGGCCTCGCTCAGTTCCTCGCGTACGTCCATTGCGTCAATCTCGATTCACGAAGATTTTCATTCATTGTTTTTTATTGGTCAAGAACCTGCCCGCGCCGCCGCTTCGTAACAAAAGCGTATGCCCATTGCAGCAGCACAAATACGCGATTGGCAAATCCAATCAGAAAATAGATGTGGACCGACGCCCAGATGAACCACGCCGGGAATCCTGAGAAGCGCACGAAACGCAGATCCGCCACTGCGTAAGTCCGACCGGCAATAGCAAGATCTCCCTTGTCCCAATACCAGAATGGCGGAGGCGCCGGACGATTCTTCACCCGTCTGAGAATAAGTCGCGAGACGTACTTCCCTTCCTGAATAGCTGGCTGCGCAACACCGGGCAATACCATTGGTTCGCGTGATTGAATTCCGATCAGATTGCGAGAAGGCGCGACGACGTGCGCAGTGTCGCCAATGGCGAAAATCTCCGGATTTCCCGGCACGGAAAAATCCGGCCCGACAACGATTTTTCCAGAGGCATCGCCGGCCACGCCCAGCCACTTGGCGGCGGGAGATGCCACCACGCCGGCCCCCCAGACCACCGTTGCTGCGGAAACCGTCTGCCCACCAGCGACGATTCCGTTCGCATCGACTGCGGTGACACGGGTATTCACATGCACCTCGACGCCCAGGCCTTCCAGATGCCGCCGCGCCTGCTGAGATAGATTCTCGGGATACGTTGGAAGTACGCGCGGACCAGCTTCGTACAAGAGGATCCGTGCTGTCCGCAAATCGATGTGGCGGAAGTCCCGCTTAAGCGCTATATGAAACATCTCGGCCAGCGTTCCAGCCATCTCCACACCCACGGTTCCACCTCCAATCAGAACAAAAGTCAGTAGCCGCCGCAGTTTCTCAGCGTCCGCCTCACCAGAGGCAGCT
This sequence comes from uncultured Acidobacteriaceae bacterium, assembly GCA_963704415.1. Classification (GTDB taxonomy): domain Bacteria; phylum Acidobacteriota; class Terriglobia; order Terriglobales; family Acidobacteriaceae; genus Telmatobacter. The sequence continues at coordinate 626,322 of OY969908.1, forward strand.
ACGCTCTCAGCCCGCTCCAGCGCCGCCAGCACTCCGGTGCGAATGATGTCTGCCCCTTCCAGGGACTCCAGCGGTGTTGCGATCGCGCGCCAATCGTCATGCCCAAAGTAGTTGTAATGGATTCCCGTCGCCAGAATCAGAAAGTCATACGGCACGGCGCGATCCTTCAAACGGACCAGATGGTTGGTTGAGTCGATGCCGATGACTTCCTCCATCAGCACATCCACGTTGCGCTGACGGCCGAGGATGCAGCGCAGGGGCGTCGCAATTTCGTCCGGAGAAAGCAATCCGGTCGCGACCTGATACAGCATGGGACGAAAAAGGTGATAGTTGCGCTTGTCGATCAGCGTCACCTGGACCGCTGCGCCGCTGAGTTCACGCGCGGCGTAGAGACCGCCGAACCCTCCCCCAACAATTATTACTCGAGGTGCGGTCACAGATTCCTCCAAATTAGCCACCGAAATCCGACTTCAATCTTGCTCTCCCCATGTTTGCGCATAGGTTTTGCCATAGGGATAGAAGACTTCCTTGCGGCCCTCCTTCCATGCTGCCTTCACTTCCGGCGTCGCGAGGTCCCAATCAGGCCGGCACTTTTGCGTGACCGCACGAAGATCCTGGCGGAGATCCTCAAGGGTGGGGCGGCCGAAAAACCAATAGCCGTTGTAGATCTTGAATACGACGAGGCCCGGCTCCAGAACAATGACGTGGAGAATCATCGGATTGTGATCAGGGTCAGTGTATTCGGCAATATCAAGATCTCTTTGAACGATACGCCCGGCGTCGGAAAGGAATGGCCAATGGGCGCCCACGCCCGAGCGATACTCGTTGGTTAGAGTAATGTTGTCCGTGCTGATCGTGACCAGACGGCAGTATGCAACTTCCATCTCGCGGTGCAATTGAACCAGGAGTTCCGCTTGCCGGCGGTCTTTCGGACAATACCCGCCGCGGCTGAGCACAAGAACCATCGGGTGCTGGCCCTGCAATTCCGAAAGCTTTCGGCGCTTGGTCGCGTGATCTGTCAATTCGTAATCGGGGAAGCAGGCGCCGGGAACAATATCGGATCGCATAGATGTGGACCTCCTTCAGTGAATTCCCAGAGTCCGAATCGCGGACTCGGCGATTTGATAATGGAATTCAGGCCGACGCCACTTCAATATCGATCAACGTCAATCACGGCTTGCGCAAACGCCTGCGGAGCCTCTTGCGGCAGATTGTGGCCGATGCCGCCGCTGACGATGCGGCTTTCATACTTGCCCGTGAATTTCTGGCGATAAGCTGACGGATCGGGAGCGTGCGGCGCACCATTGGCATCGCCTTCGAGGGTAATGGTGGGCACGGAGATGGTCGGAAGCTGAGCGAGCTGTTTTTCGAATTGGTCATACTGCGGTTCGCCTTCAGCCAGCCCGATGCGAAAGCGATAGTTGTGAATCACGATAGCGACGTGATCCGGATTGTCGAAGGCTGCCGCCGTGCGATCGAAGGTGGCATCGTCGAAGTTCCATTTGGGCGACGCGATCTGCCAAATGAGCTTCGCGAAGTCGTGCCGGTATTGGTCGTATCCGGCCCGGCCACGCTCAGTCGCAAAGTAGTATTGGTACCACCACTGGAGCTCGGACTTTGGCGGCAACGGTTTTTTGTTGACTTCCGGGCTCGCGATCAGGTAGCCGCTCGCTGAGACGAGCGCCTTGCATCGTTCCGGCCAGAGAATCGCCATGATATCCGCCGTCCTTCCACCCCAATCAAAGCCGGCGAGAATCGCCTTCTGGATCTTGAGAGCGTCCATGAGATTGATCATGTCGAGGGCCACCACGTATGGCTGGCCATTGCGAAAGGTCTCGTGCGAAAGAAAGCGCGTAGAGCCATAACCGCGCAGGTACGGGACGATTACCCTGTAGCCCTTCGCAGCCAGCAGCGGAGCTACATCGACGTAGCTGTAAATGTCGTAGGGCCAGCCCTGCAGAAGAATGACTGGGGAACCATCGGCCGGGCCATCTTCTGCGTAGCCAACATTGAGGAGGCCGGCATCGATCTGCTTGAGCGAACGGAAGGATGTGTTGGTTCCCGGCTTGATGGTGGGCAGACCTTCCGATTGCGCCTCGCAGGATAGGGGCTGGACAATATCGGCGAAGAGTGTGCCCGGCGCGAGCAACCCAGTTCCAGCTGATAATCCGCCGATTGCGAAACGCCGACGCGAGATTCCCATTGCTTCCGCGTTCTTCATAAATCGTCTCCTTCGATTCGAATACTGCTGGTTAGTCATTCCGTCCGTGAGCTAGGTTGAGACACCCAATCGTCGCTGACCGGGATGAACTTTGAGAGTGATGAGTTGTAAGGCACGATACCCTCTAGCTGAATTAACCGAACGTGAAGTCGAAGGCTTCGACACCCGGATCGAGAAATTCAATCTCAAATTGGCGATCGACAATCGGCTGCGGTTGACGAATCAACTGGTAGAGCCGCTGTTGGGCAGCTGTGCCGTTGCCCTCGCCGTCAACGTCGACCCCGCGCGCAGCGCCAGGCGGCTGTCCATCGATCGTCAGATTCCGCACTCGCGCAGCCCACGAGGCCAAGCCGGGCAGCACCGATGGTCATGACCGCGTTGGCAAGAGAACCGGCGGCGATCCAGGCTGATTTCTACTGACATATTGGCGCCGCCGTCTACTTCTGCGTTTTCATGAACTGACTTACCAGAGCCGCAATCTCGTCTGCTTTCGTGTCGAGCGCAAAGTGACCCGCGTCGAGCACGTGCACCTGCGCTTTCGGCACGTCTTTGCGATAGCGTTCCGGCTCTCCCGGATCGAATGACAAATCGTGCTTGCCCCAGATCACCAGAAGGCTCGGCCGCGTCTTCCGCATCCATGCCTGCCACTTCGGATAATTCTCGACATTTGTGCGGTAGTCGTAGAACAGATCACTCTGAATCTGCGCCTGCCCAGGCGAGTTCAGAAATGCATACTCGTCCGTCCAAAGATCCGGATCATACAGATCGACATTCGGATCGTCGCCAATATGCCGCGTTTTCGTCGCCGCCAAGGACAGCAGATTCTTGCGCAGCGCTTCTTCGTTTGTCTGCCGGTCTGCCCAGAACGCGCGCCGTGTTGCCCAGTTCGCACCGAGCCCTTCGTTATGGGCCACTGCATCTTGTACGATGAGCGCTTGCACCCGCTCTGGGTGAGCCAAGGCCATACGAAAGCCAACCGGCCCACCATAATCTTGCATGTAAAGCGTGTAGCGCGCCAAGCCAACAGCCAGCGTGAAGTCATGCATGACCGAAGCAATGTGGTCAAAGGTATAGTCGAACTGCTTCGGATCCGGCCAGTCGCTGTGGCCGTACCCCGGATAGTCAGGCGCAACCAGATGGTAGCTTTCGGCCAACCGGGTCAGCAGCGGCTGAAACATCCGCGACGACGATGGCAGCCCGTGAAGGAGAAGGATGACGGGCGCATCTTTCGGACCAGCTTCGCGGTAGAAGATAGAGAGCCCATCAACCTTAACCGTGCGATAAAAGACTTGCTGTTCCATCGCTTTGTCCTTTGTCTGGGAATTTGTGCCGAGTGCGGTTGCAAGCACCAGTACCAACACTGCAATGCTCGCGCGGATCCAATATGTCGACCTCGCGGTGTTCATACTTTCCCCGATCTACTCTGCGACTTCAAAGATCACTTCGAGTTCGACCGGCATGCCCAGCGGCAGGCTGGCAACGCCAATCACCACCCGGACCGCCATTTTGTCGCTGCCGAAGATATCGCGAAACAGGTCCGACGCCGCATCCGCAACCCGCGGCTGGTCGAAGAAATCTCCCGACGTTGCGATGAACACGCCGAGACGAACCACACCCGTCACTCGATCGAGCGATCCCAGATGCTCCTTCGCCGCTGCAAGCGCGCCTAAAGCCGCCGTGCGTACCGCATCCCGCCCCGACTCGGCATCCACTTCCTTCCCCAGCCTGCCAAGATACTTCGGCTTGTGATCCACAACTGGGAGCATGCCGCTCAGGAAGAGCAGACTGCCCGTTTGCAGCGCCTCAACGTAACTACCAAATGGCGTTGGAGCCGCAGGAAGCTGAATGCCAAGTTCCTGTAGTCGGCGCTCTGCGCTGCCGGGCTGCGAACCACTGCCGGCTACCACCGGCCCACATGTGCACCGTCGTCCACGTGCAGCACCTCCCCGGTTACATGACTGGCTTCCGTCAGATAAACAACAGCGTCGGCGATGTCCTTCGGCTGGGAAATCGTGCCCATCGGTGAGCGCGCCTTGAGGTTGCCCTTGTGCAGAGGCGTATCCACAACGCCCGGCGCGACGGCGTTGAAGCGAATCCCGTCTTTCGCATACTCGTTCGCGAGGCTCAGCGTGATCGCATCGATGCCGCCCTTTGTCATCATCGGAACGGACGCCGGATCTCCCGCGATGGGATTATCGGCCAGCGATGCGCTGATGCTGGTCACGCTGCCACCCCGGTCTTGAGCCAGCATCTGCCGCACGGCCAGCTGCGTGATGAAAACGAATCCGTAAAGGTTAGTGGCGACGAAGGCGCGAAGCTCCTCGGCCGTGTACTCCGTAAATGCCTTCGAAGAATAGATGCCCGCGTTGTTCACCGCATGATCGATCGAACCGAATGTCTCGATCGCCGTTTTCGCCACCTCCTCCGCAGTCTCTACGCGGCTGATATCTCCATCTACCAGCGCGAGGCTGGCAGACGGCGAGTACCCCGCCTTCGAAATGCTTCGCGAAGTCGCAACAACGTTATAGCTGTGCTCCAGAAACGCCTGAACGATAGCTGCGCCGATGCCCTGCGAGGCTCCCGTGACGATAACTGTCCTCCCGCTTGCCATATGTGACCTCCTCGTCCCTCTGCTACGCGATAACACTCCCCTGCGAACTCCGCCGCCGAATGATTCGTCTGCCTCGACACCTACCCAGAGAAGTCATTGTGGCAGCAGTGCATGCAGACGCAATCGGGTAGGAGGCAGGGTCACCCCTGCCGTCCTCCCACACCACCCGCCGTGCGGTTCCGCAACGGGCGGTTCCTGTCTTCCGTTTCCGGAGTGAGCTTCGTCTCGTTGACCATTCGCCTGCTGGTCTCTGGACACTTGATATAGCCATCGGGACTTCCGGCCCCTACCTCCATAACAAGTCCTCTTGCGAGGCTTCTGTCCAACCAGTCAGAGAGATAGCCCTCTATCCGCTCGTGACAGGTTCAGCCCTTCGCTCCAAACAGGCAGCTACTATGGCCTCTGCTGACTTCTGCCATGGGATCAGAGCCCCTCTCGGCGCCCTCAGTCACTAAAGACAACATGGCAGATCTCCCCGGGTATTGCGCACTCACCTTCACGCTTATGCCTGTCGGATCTACGTCACGGCGTTCCGTGCAAGTACTGGGCTTTACGTCTATGGGCCCGCTCACCCCGCCGTGCCGCCTCTATCCGCTTCCTGTTCGTCAAGCCAGCGCTTTGCCTGCGGCTTCCTCCAGATTCCGCCTCGCGACGGGCACCCTTGCCGTTCAGCTAACACTTCCCCTTGCCGGGTGTGTAGAGGACTTGCACCTCCAAGTAAGTGCGCCCTGCCGGGCGCACCCATTAGACGAAGGTATCGATCGATACCTTCGTGCTGGTTCGATGGACCACAGCCTAAGCGAGAGAGGGATCGCAGTGTCCGCTTGAAGTCTACGTAGCCGGGCGCAAAGCGGACCCTGATGGGCGCGTCAGGCGGAGGCGTGTAGCAATGCCCACTAATTCTGCGAGGGATTCGGCTTTCATCTTTCGCATCATGCTGCCGCGATGTGCTTTAACTGTAATCTCACTGATACCCAGTTCGCTGCCAACCTGTTTGTTGGGCAAGCCGGCGACCACTAACGCCATCACTTCGCGTTCACGGGCACTGAGACATGAGTACCTGGCTTTCAGAGCCATGATCTCTGTGGAGCGGTCAAGTAATGCCTTGCTACGCACGAGGGCATGGCGAATGGCATTCAGCAGAATTTCGTCACTGAATGGTTTCGTCAGGAACTCCACAGCTCCCGCCTTCATCGCCCGCACGGTTATGGGAATATCTCCGTGGCCTGTTATGAAGATAATCGGCATCTCATGCCGTTCAACCGCAAGGCGTTTTTGCAGATCGAGACCGTTGAGTCCGGGAAGAGAAATGTCCAGCACCAAGCAACTTGGAACAGTCACGGGTGGCCGATCGAGAAAATCCTGCGCGGAAACGAAGGTCTCCACATCGAAGCCCTCATGGCGCACCAAGAGTTCGAGCGATTCGCGAACAGAGATGTCATCATCGACGACGAGAACAACTGACGGGCTCTCTGGCATGGGCAAGGCCTCACTCCAAAATCAAGTGCACTTGCGTGAGCTATTATATTTATGCCTCGTAATTCCACAGACTACGATCATTTGACCTGAAACGCGGAATTCAGCGCCTCGAGCATCGCCGTATCGCTGAATGGCTTGATCAAACATGCGATCGCGCCCTGCTCGATAAGCCGCGACCGTAAGGTTTCGTCTCGCTGTCCGGTGATGAAAATAATCGGGATCCCAATTTTGCGACGATTCAATTCTCCTTGGAGTTCGGGTCCGCACATTCCCGGCATGGCAACATCGAGGATCAAACATTGCGTTCGCGCGATTCCGTCGGACGCGAGGAACTCTTCAGCAGAAGAGAATGTCTGAGACGCAAAACCGAATTCCTTGAGTAGATCTGGCAGCGATTCGCGGACCGATACATCGTCGTCAACGATTGACACAAGTGAACGTGGGTGCATCATGGATATCTCAGTCCGCGCTTAAAACAGACTTCCTCGACGCGGAGAACCGTGCATTTTCTCCAGCGTCGATTGGCAGAGCCACCGTGCTCCGTCCGAACTGTCGCTCACAACTCTCAGGGCTGCCTATCAACAGTGCGACTGAATCTGCCACCACGGAGTCCCTTCTTGGCGACGACCCACAACATCATCATCCGCGTTGCGGCCAGCGGCGTCTATTGTACTTAGGTATTGGTTCCCCGGCCGGAAACGCACTCCCCCAAGTCGTTCTTCCTAAGTGGGTTTGGTGATGTCGTCATTCGGAATGGAGGATGCGGATAAGAGTGATTGCAAGACGAATCCGTACGAAGGTGTTGATCGATACTTTCGTCCAATGGCTTCGTCTGTGCGCTTCAGGTTCAATCACAGCAGTTGGCGCGGGTTTGATTCAGATCTCTCCCTGATGCCTGCGGCATGGTGCCTTCTTCAAAGCTCCGAACGTCTCTTGACAGTCGTATTCAAGGAGGTCAGCGATGGAGTCATGCTCTAGTACCGCGTTTAATGGGATAAGTGGCAATGGGGATGAAGCCAGCCGGGGCTCGGAACTGATTGCTGCGGCGAGGGGCGGATCGAAGGCTGCGTTCGAGGAACTCCAGAGTGGTTACTCGCGTCGCCCTTACAAGCGAATTCAATCAATAACCAGAAACCACGAAGACGCAGAGGACGCTCTGCAGGAGACGTTTCTTCATGCGTACTTGGCCCTTGATTCCTTTCAGGGAAGATCCCAATTCTCTTCTTGGCTAACCAGGATCGCTGTCAATTCCGCACTGATGGTCCTGCGCAGGCGCCGCACGCGAGCGGAAGTGGCTTTCGAACCGGCATCCGAATCGAGCGAGCCTGCTCTAACTATTGATGTACGGAATACCTTCCTGCATCTCCCTCATTACAATCACAAGTCACACAAAATAGGTGGTTTGTAGGATTTACGTATCGTCCGCATTGTCCGCATTTTCCGTCGAGTTGGCCCCTGGGATGCTTTTGCATGACAACGGGCGGGGTTCTCTCTACACTTCCGATCGGCGCAAGAGATAGTCCAGCCCGCCAACCCGGAACCAACGATATCCGAAGGGTTCAAGCGCGATGCAGTGCTGTCCACCTTGGTCCGCTTGGCTGTGCTCGTCGCTGAGCAGATTAATCAGCCTATCTCGCTCGCCGCTGCATTTCGTGGTGAGCCGGAAACGGATCTCTTGTGGCTCGGGCGTTAGATTATGAAGGAAGAAGACCGAATTGTTTCGCCAGTCGTACTCCATGGCAAGCACGCCTGGAGTCCGAAGCGGCACGAACGAAAAGTCTCCCCATCCTACCTCTGGAACTTCTTTCCGCATGCGAATAGTCCGCTCCATCCAGTTCAGAAAAGAGTTAGGATCCCTTCGCTGAGCGGCGACATTGACCTGTCGAAATCCGTACGCGCTGTCCGTATTCACCGGCGTAATAGGCTTCGCGTGCGTCGTAAAGCCAGCGTTCGGCTCCGTCGACCACTGCATCGGGGTGCGTGCGCAATTGCGTTCCGGTAAGCGCAGATCGTCTCCCATTCCGATCTCATCTCCATAACGGAGAACCGGAGTCCCCGGCAACGTCATCATCAGACTGTAGGCTAGTTCCAGTCGCCGCCGATCTCCATGAAGCATAGGTGCGAGTCGCCGCCTGATCCCGCGCCCATACAACTGCATCGACTTCTCTGGACCGAACTCCGCAAACACCGCTTGGCGTTGACTCTGGGTCAGCCGTCCGAGATCCAGTTCGTCATGATTCCGCAGAAATTGTCCCCATTGCGCCGTCGCCGGGCGAGACTTGGTGTTCTCGAGCGCTTTGATCAGCGGCCGTGTGTCGCCGCTCGCCATCGCATAAAACAGATGCTGGTTCACATCGAAGTTAAACATCATCTGCAACCGCTCGCCGAACGCGCCAAAATACTCCAGATCGTTCTTCGGCACGATGTTCGCTTCGCCCAGAATGATCGCTCCGTTCTTTCTCCAGGTCAGAAACTCCGAGAACGAGCGCAACATGTCATAGTGCTCAACCGACCTGACTTGGTCCGCCCCCTTCTTCGCGATCACAAACGGAACTGCATCCATGCGAAAGCCATCCACTCCCAGCTGCAGCCAGAATCCCATGATCTTCAGAATTTCCGCCTGCACCTCGGGATGCGCGGTGTTCAGATCCGGCTGAAAGTCGTAGAAGCGGTGAAAATAAAAGGCGCGCGCATTCTTCGCCCACGTCCACGTCGATTTCTGCACGCCGGGAAACACCATCCCTACGTTGGCGCCCTTGGGCTTCTTCGCCGACCACACGTACCAGTCCCTATAACTCGATTTGCTATCCCGGCAAGCTGCACGAAACCACGGATGTTCGTTCGACGTATGATTCACAACTAGATCAATCAGAACCCGGATGCCGCGCTGCTTGCACCCGTGCGTGAACTCGACAAAATCCCCCAGGGTTCCATACCGCGGGTCGACATTGTAATAATCCGCAATATCGTACCCATCGTCGCGGCAGGGCGAAGGCTGGAATGGCATCAGCCATACTGCGGTAATCCCCATGCCCTGGAGATAATCAAGTCGCCGTACCAGGCCCTTGAAGTCGCCGACCCCGTCGCCGTTTGCATCCATGTAGGTGGCGACGGAAAGGCAGTAGACAACCGCATTTTTGTACCAGAGATCGTTGATCATTCGCTGGTCTTTCCCAATCGCGATTTCAATCGCAGGGGCTGATGAGTCTGATGCAAGATTTGCAGTGGTGGAAGCGAGCAGTGATCTATGAGGTCTACCCAAGGTCGTTTCAAGACAGCAACGGAGACGGGATCGGCGATCTACGCGGCATTCTTGACCGCCTCGATTACCTGGTCGCGCTCGGTGTGGACGCGCTATGGATTTCTCCCGTTTACCCATCGCCCATGGCCGACTTCGGATACGACATCTCCGACTATTGCGGGATCGACCCCATCTTCGGCACCTTGGCGGACTTCGATACCCTGCTCACGCAAGTTCATCAGAGAGGACTCCGCCTCATTCTCGATTTTGTTCCGAATCACACCTCGGACCAGCATCCGTGGTTCCTGGAAAGCCGTTCGTCCCGCTCCAGCGCGAAACGCGACTGGTACATCTGGCGCGATCAGCCCAACAACTGGACCAGCAACTTCGGCGGTTCGGCATGGGAATTCGACGAAGGAACAGGGCAGTACTATTGCCACTCGTTTCTGAAACAGCAGCCGGACCTTAACTGGAGAAATCCCGCCGTGGCACGGGCCATGTTCCAAGTCCTCCGCTTTTGGCTTCAAAAGGGTGTCGATGGCTTTCGGGTCGACGTCATGTGGTTGTTGATCAAGGACGATGAATTTCGCGACAATCCGCCGAATCCCGGCTTCCGGCCTGGCTCGCCTTCCAATCATCGCTTCCTTCCCGTCTATAACTCCGACCGGCCCGAAGTGCATGCGCTCGTACTGCAAATGCGCAGCGTTGTCGACGAGTTCTCTGATCGCGTCTTGATTGGCGAAATCTACCTTCCCGTTCCGCAACTCATGACCTATTACGGCCAGGATCTGAAAGGCGCCAACCTTCCGTTCAACTTTCATCTGCTGCAATGTCCGTGGAGCGCTACCGCGATCGCGGAGGTGATCGGCGAATACAACAGCGCCTTACCGAAGGGAGCGTGGCCGAACTGGGTTCTCGGCAACCACGATCAGCCGCGTATCGCCTCGAGAATCGGCCAACATCAGGCGCGCGTGGCTGCCATGCTGTTGTTGACTTTGCCCGGAACGCTCACGATGTACTACGGCGAAGAGATCGGGATGACCAACGTCCCGATCGCCCCCGAACAGGTGCAAGACCCGGCCGAAAAAAATGAGCCAGGCATCGGTCAGGGCCGCGATCCGGAACGTACACCGATGTGCTGGGATCAAAGCTCGATTGCTGGCTTCACGACCGGCATCCCATGGCTGCCCGTTGGCGATGACCACACCTATGTCAACGTCGCCGCCGAACAGGAAGACAGCACATCAATTTTGAAGCTGTATGCCCAACTCATCGCTCTGCGAAAGGCACATCCCTCCCTCATCAGCGGCACACCGCATGACATTCATGCAGAGCACAATGTATTGCGTTTTCGTATCAGCGGAACCGAAGAGCTTGAGGTCGTCCTGAATATGGCGCACGAACAACTCACCATCCCAACCCCACGGGCCGTCGTCCTCGCAGCAACTCACATGGATCGCCAGGGACAGACCGTAACCGAGTCGTCGACACTTCGGGCCGCCGAAGGCCTTCTACTTCTCTTAGGGTGAGGTGGCCGAAGTGAATTGCGGACTGGCAAGCCGGCTACGAGAAACTTACTTCCGAGCTGAGCATGGCTCGGAACCAAATGGACGAACAGGCGACTTTTCGTTCAAGTGACAGGAAGCCCGTTTTCACTGCTCAAGCCGGCATTAAGCATAAAGGCCATTCTCGATGAGCGATTTGACCTCTTTGCAGGAGATGAAGTTTTCAGACTTCGGCAATGCAATGGCAATGCGACGGTTGGCAGTTTGAAGAGCACTGCTGGCCATTCGTACCTGGGCGCAACCATGGGATCGACGTGCATCGCTCGCCTGGACGGTAGGTAGGCCGAGAGCAGCGCGATGGCAAGAAACAAGATCGAGGCGACGACGAAAGAAATACCGTCGATCGACAAGGCGAGGCCGCCAGATGCTTTACGCTCCGCAGATTCGGCATTAATCCCGCATGGAATGCCGCAAATCTGGACCGGATCGAAGCTTTGCGGTATGAATAGATGAACCGGAAATCGAACAATGACCATAGGTCAATCCCACGGCCCGATTGCTCAGGGTCATGAAACGTTGCGAACCGGCAGTTTCCGGTCTGCCCGAGGCCTCCGGAAAACGAACCGGGGAATCCGCTCCAGCGCTTCGTTTTTTAGAAGAACTGCTCCAATTTCCCCAGGCACAATTTCTCCGTTGCAGGCCGCTCAAGCGTTCTTTGTATCGCGGGGGAAAGCTGACTCATGGAACTGATTGAAGCCATCAAGCTCGCGCTGCAATCTCTCTGGGCCAACAAGATGCGCAGCATCCTCACGCTGCTCGGCGTCGTCATCGGCGTCGCCTCCGTCATTACCGTGGTCACTCTGACCAACGGCGCCAAGCAATTCGTAACTGCAAAAATCAACACCTACGGCGCCAGCGTGATCACCATCCGGAAGATGCCGCAGACCTTCATGACCATCGATGAGTATCTGGAATTCCAGAAGCGGAAAGACGTTACGTACGACGACTATCGGGCCATTCTTTCTGAATGCAAGTCATGCCTGTCCGTGGGCGCAGACCGCGCTACCGTCGGCAGAATCGTCTACCAGACCAGGTCCTCCACGGACACCAACATCCGCGGCATTACCTGGACCATGCCCGCTCTGTCCAATCTCAACATTGAAATTGGCCGCTCCTTCACCGAGCTCGAGGACCAGCACAGTGCCCACGTCGCCATCGTAGGCGCCGACGTCGTTGACAACGTCCTCGGCCCCGGCGATCCGCTCGGCAAGGAGCTTCGCGTCGACGGCGCTCCCTACACGGTGATTGGCGTTGCCGAAAGCCAGGGCAAAATGATGGGGTCCAGCATGGACAACTGGGTGGGCATCCCGCTCACCGCGTTTCTCCAGTCCCACGGCTCGCACGCCACCATGGACATTTACGTCGATGCCGGAAGCGGCCCCGATGCTATGGATATCGTCTCCGGCGAGTTGCGCACCATCATGCGTATACGTCGCCACCTCGCGCCCGGCGTACCGGATAGCTTCTCCATCGATTCAAGCGCAACCTTCGGCGACATGCTCGGCAAGATTCTCGATAACTTCGGCGCCGTCGTCGTGGCCATCGCCGGAATCTCATTGGTCATCGGCGGCATCGTCATCATGAACATCATGCTCGTGTCGGTGACCGAGCGCACCCGCGAGATCGGTGTTCGAAAGGCACTCGGAGCACGCCGCAAGGACATCCTGCTCCAGTTCCTCATCGAGTCCGCGACCATGTCCCTCGCGGGCGGAGTCATCGGCGTAATCGCGGGTATCGGCGTGGCTAAAGTCATCACCGTGCTCATCGCCTTTCCCTCAGAAGTGGCAATCTGGTCCATCCTGGTAGGCTTGTTCGTCGCCACCGCCGTCGGTCTGTTCTTCGGCGTCTACCCGGCCCACAAAGCCTCTCAACTCGATCCAATCGCGGCCCTTCGTGCGGAGCTGTAGAAAGGCAGTTCGTGTTTATAAGTTCGTAGTTATAGGTTCGCGGTTCAAAGTTTTGTGGGATTTGCAGCAGAAAGTAGGTTCCGTCAGCACAGGTGAAATCAGACTATTCATCGGCATAGCGCGGCTCGAATTGCGAGGTTCAAACTCAACTTGAAATTGCACTTGCTCTCAACTTCAGACGACCGGAAAGAATCTGCGAAGCAGAAGCCAAATCGGAGGAAGTAAGAAAGATGCTCTTTGAAGTGTTGGAATCCATCAAGCCCCCAAAACTCAGGAAGTAGAACTCAGGACTAAAACTGTTGCGGAGCAACAATCCATGCGATTGCGAGACTCGAACGAATCCGTCCACATGGCGCTCGAAACCCTGCGCAAGAACAAGCTGCGCTCCGGCCTGACCGTCCTCGGCATCTCCATCGGCATCGCCACCGTCATACTGATTTCATCGGCCATCAACGGGCTCAACAGCAATATCGATCAGTTCGTCAAAACCCTTGGCACCAATGATCTCTGGGTCTTTCGCTTCGACCCTTGGGGGCATCGCCTCACCACCGAGGAGCTCAATCGCAAGCAGCTCTCCTATGACGACGGCGTAGCCATGCGTGCCCTCCCGCATGTCGTTGCGGTTGATCCCGCCGTCACCTATCAGAATTTCCAAATGGGCATTGGCAACGTCTCTCTTAAAGCCGGCACCCACAAGGTCCAGAACACCATCATTTATGGCGACACGTCCGAGGTAAAAAAGACCAATGACATCGAACTCATCGAAGGCCGCATGTGGACTGAGATAGAAGAACAGCGCAACGCCAGCGTAGTTGTTCTCGGCCACGACGCCGCGGAAGATCTTTTCCCCGATGGTTCACCCATCGGAAAGGACATCGAAAGCGGAGGCGATGTCTTTACTGTCATCGGCGTCCTCGATAAGCAGCCACAACCTTTCGGAACCGGACGCAACACGCAAGATAACTCAGCCTATTTCCCGCTGGGTGCCTTCCACAAAATCCACCCGGAGATCAAAGACTTCTGGATCACCGTCAAATATGACGATCCAGCGAATAAGGAACTGGTGACCGAAGAGATTCGCGAGCTTCTCCGTGTTCGCCGCGGCGTCCGCATTCAGCAGGACGACAACTTCGCCGTCTTCGGTCCCGACACACTCACTCGTCTGTGGAACCAGCTCACGGGCGGCCTCTTCCTCTTCATGGTTGCCGTCTCATCCGTCGGCCTCATGGTCGGCGGCGTTGGCGTCATGAACATCATGCTCGTCTCCGTCACAGAGCGTACACGCGAAATCGGCATCCGCAAAGCCATCGGCGCCACCCGGCACAACATCCTTCTTCAATTCACGCTCGAAGCGGTCACACTCTGCGCCGTCGGCGGCCTGCTCGGCATCCTCGCCGGTTCTCTCTTCACCCTCATCCTGCACTTTGCCGTGTCTTTTCTGCATGCGGCCCTTTCCGCAACCTGGGTCATCATCGCCTTCGCTGTCTCCTGCGCCATCGGACTGCTCTTCGGCATTTACCCCGCATGGAAAGCCGCCTCCCTCGACCCCATCGAAGCGCTCAGATATGAGTAAGACGGAAAAAGTTCTAAGTCCGAGGTTCTAAGTTCACAGCTCCTTCCATGCAACACGAAGTTGATTCAACAAACGCGCCATCCGCACTACGGACTACGAACTTAGAACTCAGAACTGGGAACTTCCCCCGCCCCATCCGCTAAACTAGCCTCAATGACGCAGCACGCTCTGGCCCTGGCCGTGGAAGTGGTGACGACGGCGATGGCCGTGGCAGGGATGGGCTATTTTCTGGTCGCCATCGTCGCTGCCCGCGTCTTTATAGCCGCGCGCCGCACCCCGCTCCCACCCTTCGCGCCCAGCATCAGCATTCTCAAATCCCTCAAGGGCATCGACACCGGCATGCTCGATTCGTTTCGCAGCCATTGCCGCCAGAACTACGCGGGCGCCTACGAACTGCTCTTCGGCGTCTCCTCCCTCGACGACCCCGCCGTCGTAGCCGTCCAGCAGTTGCAGCATGAATTTCCCGACCATGCCATTCGCCTCATCGAGTGCCCGCAGCGCCTCGGCGCCAACGGCAAAGTCAGCACCCTCGCTCAACTCGTTCCCCACGCGCAACACGAATTTCTGCTCATCGGCGATTCCGACATCACTGTCGGTCCGCATTATCTCGAACGCGTGATGATTGCGTTTTCCCAACCTCCAACGATGGGCCACCGCAATCCGCACCCAGTGGGATTGGTGACCGCCCTCTACCGCGGTCACGCGCATCGTACGTTGTTTTCGCGCTTTGAAGCATTGGGCATCGCCACCGACTTTCAACCTAGCGTGCTGCTCTCCAGAATGCTCGAAGGCGGAATGCACTACGGTCTGGGCTCCACGCTCGCCGTGCGCCGCGAGGCCCTCAACCGCATCGGCGGCTTCGAAGCGCTTGTCAACCATCTCGCCGACGACTACGAACTCGGCGCGCGCATCGCACAAGCCGGCTACACCATAGCCCTCAGTGCGGAGGTGGTTGAAACCAGCACCCCCGCCTATACCTGGCGCGGCTTCGCCGATCACCAGCTACGCTGGCTCAGAACCGTGCGCGACGCACGGCCAAAGGGCTACGCCGGTCTTGTCTTCACGCACGGTCTGGCATGGGCAATTCTGAACGTGATTGCCAGCGGCCTCAGCCCACTAAGCCTGTGGCTCCTCGCATTGAGTTTCTTCCTGCGTCTCACACTCGCCATGATGGTGGGCGCCGAGGTCCTCGCCGATCATTATGTGCTACCCAATCTCTGGCTGCTCCCTTTACGTGACTTCACCGCGCTCGGGCTCTGGGCCGCGGGTTTCGCAAGCAACACAATCGTCTGGCGCGGCGAACGATTCACCGTAACCAAGGGTGTGTTAAACAAAATTGACAACCTCCATTCGTCCCAGCCCTAAGCCCGTTCGTCACGATCTGATGCGCCTCCCAGCACGCCACGCAACAGATTCACGGAATGACGCTATCGAGACCCGCCAGCCGTCTGCTACATTCCCATCACGCGGCTCACCACGAGACTCTGCCAAACGCGCTTCCGCCGTTCATTTCTGAATCAGAGAATCGAACAGAGCCGCAATAGGAGAGACGCCATGCGTATCCGCACCCCTCGTATCATTGCCTGTTGTGTGCTTGCCACTGCCTCCGTATTCGCTCTCGCCCAGGCTGCCGCCCCGGCCAAGCCACCCGTCGGCACGCCAATTCCTCCGGCCCTGGTCTACGGCCATCTCCTAACCCAATTGGAAAGCGAATTCGTCGGCGCCGCCGAAGCCATGCCCGAAGACAAATTCGACTTTGCTCCACCGGCCACCGCGGGCGAATTCAAAGGCGTCCGTACCTTTTCCGCTCAGGTCAAACACGTGACCGAAGCCAACTACTATTTCTTCCACGACCCCACTAAGCCCCTTCCCGACAATCGCGCCGACATCGAAAAGCTGACGTCCAAGGCCGACATTATCAAGGCGCTCAAAGACTCCTTCACCCAGGCCCACGCCTACGTCGACACCATCACACCCGACAATGCCTTCGTCCAGACCGCGAACGGCACACGCGGAGGCATGGCAGCCTTCGGCATTGCGCATTTCATGGATCACTACGGCCAGATGGTCGAGTACCTGCGCATGAATGGCATTGTTCCCCCGGCAAGCCGCGGCAGCATGTAACTGCAGTGGTTCCCAACGAATCGACCAGGGCTTTGCCTCAGTAGAAACTCGAGAGGTTCAGCCCTGATCTTCGATCACCTGATAGCTGACAACTGACAACTGATCACTGATCACTGCGCGCGAATGGCGTTGACCGGATCAACACCCAGCGCTTTGCGCGCCGGCAGGCAACACGCCAAAATAGAGATGCCCGCGAGAAGAACCGTGACACACGCAGCCGTCAGTGGATCAGTCGCCGACACACCATAGAGAAGCCCTCGCGTAAAACGCGTCAGCACAAACGCGAGTACAAGCCCAAGCACCAGGCCCATCGCGGTCAGGCGAATTCCCTGCAGCAGCACCAGCCGCAGCACATCGGCGCGCGCCGCACCCAGCGCCACCCGAATCCCGATCTCATGCGTGCGCAACTCGGTCCGGTAAGCCACCACGCCGTAGATGCCGGTAGCCGCCAGAATCAACGCGACCACCGCGAACATCCCCGCGAGCGTGCTCTGCATGACCACGAAGATGTTCGCCATCTGAGTCGTCTCCCGCATCGTGCGCACATCGAATACGGGAAGCTGTTCGTCGATCTCGTGGATCGCCTGTTCTACCGCTGGAGCCAGATCCGAGGGATTACCGCGCGTCTTCACCTGCACAATCGACTCATTGTCTGCTTCTTGAAAATAGCTCATGTAGATCATGGGCTCGGGCCGCTCACTCATGAACGCGTGCTTCGAGTTCCGCACCACTCCAACCACGGTAAAGAGGTGACCCCAAATCGAGAGCCTCTTCCCCAGCGCATCTTGTCCCGGCCAGTACCGGTTTGCGGCCGTCTGGTCGACGATAAGCACGCGCGGCGTTTTTTCGTTGTCGTCCCGCATAAAGTCGCGCCCTTCCACAATCGGTATGCCCAGAGTCTCGAAATATCGTGCCGTCACATCGGCCCTCCGCACCTCG
This sequence comes from uncultured Acidobacteriaceae bacterium, assembly GCA_963704415.1. Taxonomy (GTDB): domain Bacteria; phylum Acidobacteriota; class Terriglobia; order Terriglobales; family Acidobacteriaceae; genus Telmatobacter. Next base: position 643,982 of record OY969908.1, read on the forward strand.
AGCGACTCATGGGGGCGCGGCGCATACCCGTCTGGATAAGCGTTCACCGTCTTCCGGGAGAAGCTCATCGGAACCCAGTCGCTGAGCGACGCAACCGTCACGCCCTGCAATGCCGCCACGCGGTCGAGAATCCGGTGACGGATCACCTGTGCCTCGTCGTTGGAGTAACCGGCGATATTCAATCCCACGGACGCGGTCACAACATGATCCTGTTCAAACCCCGGATTCGCATGCGCGATATTGCGCAGTGTACGCAGAAACAGCGCCGAGCAAACCAGCAGCGCAAGCGACAGTGCAATCTGCGTGACAACCAGTCCATTGAGCAGATGCCGGTTATGCGTGCCGCCCGTAACACTGGCCGCCTCATCTTTCAGCACTTCCGCTGCGGGCACGTGTGACGACCGCCATGCTGGAAATGCACCGCAGAGTACAGCGGCCAGGACCGTCAGAACACCAATCCCCCACACCACGTACTGGTCCATCCTTCCGTTTAACACGATTGGATTGGAGTTCGGCGGAATGAAGCGCGCGAAGGTCTTCGATGTCCACAAGGTCAACACCAGCGCCACCGCTCCGGCGACTAGAGAAACAAGTACCCCCTCAATTACCATCTGCCGCAACAGCCGTACACGTCCCGAGCCCAGCGACTGCCGGATCGCAATCTCGCGCCGCCGCGACACAAACCGCACCAACGTCAGCGTTGCCACGTTGGCGCACGTCAACAGCAATACCAGGCCGGCAATCGCCAGCAGAATGGGCAACGATTGCGCCATGTACCCGTTCGCCCCGAACGGCGACCGCCACAGCGGGTCCAGCGTGATCGTGTTGAGTCCCAGATGATCGTCCGGATAAGCCGCCACAATCTGGCGCATGATCGTCTCCAGATCCAGCGTCGCCTTTTCCCGGCTCACTTCCGGCCGCAGCCTTGCCACGATGTTCAGCCAGTTCGCGCTGCGATGCGTCATCCGCCACTCGTTTGTCCCGATGGGATTAAGGGGCGCCCACACATCCTGCCGAATCCCCGGCATCGCTCCCATGAACCCGTCTGGCGCCACCCCAATCACCGTCACCGGGTGTCGCGCGATCTCTATCGACTTGCCCACAATCGCCGGGTCGGATGCATAGTGCGTCTTCCACAGCGAGTAGCTCAATACCACATACGGAACAGCGTCCGGGCGCGTCTCCTCTTCCGGCAGAAAGAACCGCCCAAGCATGGGCTTTATGCCCAGCACATCGAAGAAGTTTGCCGAAACATTCGCAATATAGATCCTCTCCGGTTGTGCCACTCCACGCGTCAACGCAATCCAATCGTGGTTATAAGCGAGGATTCCGGTAAAGCTGTGATTTCGTTCTCGTAAGTCGCGGTAATCGGGATAGGAAAGCGGCGGAGACGGCGAGATATTCCACTGCCCGCGCATCACGCTCACCAGATCGCTCGTCTCCCGCGCTCCAGGAATCGGATGCAGCATCGTTCCATCGATCCAGCTGAAGACGGTGCTGTTCGAACAGATTCCCAACGCCAGCATCAGAACGGCAGTAATCGCGAACCCAGGGCTCTTGCGCAGCTGCCGGAGTGCGTAGCGGACATCTTGAAGCAGTCCAGCCATGCGGCCCCCCTAAACTCATCTCTCCATTGAAAGAGTATGTATGCCCTATTGGCTGGCACTCGCCGTGCCAAAGCTCACACACGTTTAACTCTTGAATCGAGAGCGTCTTGTCGAATCGACTGTGTTCTAAATCACGTCGGTTCTGTGCGTTGCCGGTCAAGGACCGTCCGAATTCGCACACTGCATCGCACCATGGTTGTGGCTGGGGCACCCTGTCCTGACCTGCAACGCCCGCGGCACCGCCGAATTGATCCAATCGGTTTGGTGGGATTAAGCCAAAGAATGCGATTCCAGGTGAAAGAATCCGCTAACCGGCATAAAATTGCGCCCATCCAATGATCCGGTGCGAGGGGCTCAATCCACCGTCAGTACTCCCCCCAGACTGGACCGGTATTTCGTCGCGACACCGTCTCATTGCACTTTCTCTGGAGGCACAAGATGATCCGTATTTGGGCTGGAATCTTCCTTTCTCTTGCCATGGCGCTGCCTGCCATTGCGGCTGAGCGCATCTCCGTTGCGCAGCTCGAAGGCATTCTGGCCAAAGCGCAGGGCCAGTCCGACAACGACTTAGCCGCCCAGCTTTCCAGCTTTCAACTTACTGAGCGCTTCACTTCGGCACGCGCCGCACGCTGGCGCGCCAGTTTTCCCGGCGCAAGTTCCCAGCGCGCTCTCATGGGCCTCGCAGACCGGTCGGCCTTCCTCGACCCACCAGCGTCCGAGAATCCCGCGACACCCGCGCCCGATCTCGCCGAGCAGCGCCGCATCATGGGCCTCGCCGCAAACTACGTCAGCCACTCCATCCCGCAGCTCCCTCGCTTCTACGCCACCCGCACCGTCACCCACTTTCAGGACCACCCCGGCACCGTCACGGACGCGTCGCCTGAAGAGAGCGACTCCCTTCACGCCGTCCGCGTCTCCCGCGCCACCGTGCTTTATCAGAACGGTCAGGAAGTCGTCGAAGCAGCCCCCGTCAAAGTCCAAAACCATCGCAACGCCGACCAGGGGCTTCGCACCTGGGGCGCCTTCGGTCCCATCCTCGGCCTCGTTCTCGTCGACGCCGCCCAGAACAAGCTCTCCTGGGCACACTGGGAGCAGGGTTCCGGCGGCCCTCTCGCCGTCTTTAGCTATGCCGTTCCCAAAGACCGCTCGCATTATGAAGTCCGCTACTGCTGTGTCGCCGAGTCCTACGGCCTTGAGAGCCACATGTTCCAGCAGATGAGCGCTTATCACGGCACAATTGCCGTCGACCCAGCCAACGGCATGATTGCCCGCCTTACGATCGAGGCTGAAATGGCTCCGACCGATCCCATCTCCCGTGCGGCCACCGCAGTCGAATACGGCCCCGTGGAATTGGGTGGAATGACTTACATCTGCCCGGTGCGCAGCGTCTCCCTTTCCGTAGCCAAAACCCTCCGCAACGTGCAGGACCCCAGCGGCCACTCCTGGGTCGCAATGGGCCCGCGCCAGATGCTCCTCAATCACGTCGATTTCGAGCAGTACCACCTCTTCCTCGCAGAATCGCACGTCCTTTCCAGAGAGGAAGAACGCGCCGCCGGCGTAACTCCCGATGCCACCCTGCCGCAAGCGCAGGCCGCGGACATGTCTCCCGCCGAAGAAGATCTCGCCGACGCGTCTCCCGCAAATCCTGCATCCGCAACCGCATCCCCAGCCGATGAATCGGCTGAAGCCGTGCCCGCTCCCGCAGGCGAAGGCGAAGCCCCTGAAATCAGCACGGCTGCGGCAACAGGCCTTCCGGACGCGCCTGCCCATCCAGCCGAGCAAGCTCCAGGGGCCCAAGCCTCAGGCGTGACCCTCCGCCTCAATGCCCGCCTCGTCGATGTGAATGTCGTCGCCCTCGACAAAAAAGGTCACCCCATCACCAATCTCAAGCCCACCGACTTTGAGGTCTATGACAACGGCGTGAAACAGGATGTCCGCTCCTTCGCGCAGACCGATACCGATGCCGCCGAATCCATGCCGGCGCCTCAGACCGCTCCCGCCGCCGCACCGCCGGAGTTCTCCAATCGCTCCGAGAAAGATTCCAAAACCGCCAGCGCCGAGGGCAACACCGTCATCCTCCTCGTCGATGGCAGCAACCTATCGTTCCCCGATCTGGCAGATGCCCGCCAGCAGATGGTTCATTTCCTGCGGACGCTTCCCGCCAGCGAGCGGGTAGCGCTCTATACGATGAAGTACCACGGCTATCAGGTGCTCCAAGAGGCATCCACGGATCACGACGCGATCGCCGCCCGCTTGGCCAAGTGGATGCCCACTGTGCAGGACCTCGCCAACGCTCAGGATGAAGAGAAGCGTAATCGCCAGCAAGTCGAAACCGTCCATAGCCCCGAAGATCTGCTCAGCGTCAATGGCAATTTCGTTCTCGATACCGGTGCGCAATCCGAAGCCCTCGATCCAAACCTCCGCGAATTGGGCAGCATGCCAGGGCCAAACGCACTTAACATACTCGTCGATGTAGCCCATCACCTGAGCGCCATGCAGGGCCACAAAAGCCTGGTCTGGATCACCAGCGACAACGCGCTCGCCGACTGGAACCGGCTCTCCTTAAACCTCGACAAGGGCAGCAAATTCATCGAGCCCATTGCACTCAGGACGCAGGAGGCGATGAACAACGCGCATGTCAGCGTCTATCCGTTGGACGCCTCCAGGCTTGAGGCCTCGGTTATCAACGCCGACATCGGCCGCCGCAACGTGGAACTAACGCCTACTTTCCAGCGTTCCCCAACCCAAGAATCGCAGATGCAGGGTCCGGAAGCGTCTGCCGGCCCGACCTTGAATACATACGATGAGAACCACGACTATGGCACGCAGAGCCGCCTCTACGCCTCCATGCAACAGGACATGCATCCCATCTCAGGCATCTTTCGCGAAGTGGCCGACGCCACCGGCGGCCGCACCTTCCGCCGCTCCAGCAACATCATCGGCGAACTCAATGACGTGGTCTCCGACGGTCACGCCACCTACCTGCTCGGCTTCTCACCCACCCAGCCCGCCGACGGCAAATACCATATGCTGACAGTCAAACTCATCGGCCATCGCGACGCAAGCCTCCGCTTCCGTAGCGGCTATCAGTACGACAGGGAGCCAACCACCCTCAAGGAACGCTTCGCGCAAACCGTCTGGCAGCCCACCGATGCCAGCGAAATCAAGGTCAGCACAAAGCTCGTCACGGATGCTTCCGGAAGCGCACTCCGCGTCACCGTCGCCGGATCGGATCTCGACCTCGCCCAGCAAAACGCGATCTGGGCCGGCAAGCTCGACATCTTCCTTGTTCAGCGCGATCAGGAAGCCGTGCGCGCCAAGGTCACAGGCCTCACCGTCGGCCTGCGTCTCAAGCCCGTAACCTATCAGCGCGCCATGAAAGAGGGACTCACCTTCGACGAACGTCTCGATGCGAAACAAGCCGGCGGCTCGCTGCGCGTCATCGTCATCGACATCAACTCCGGACGCATCGGCTCAGTCACCGTACCGACTGCCGCGCTTGTCGCCCAGCGATAGGCCTCAATCGCCACAGCCCTCAGTGCTCCACGCCGGGGTCCCCAAGACAGGTCTTCGTCTGTGGGGTGGTTACTCTTCGCGCAGCAGCACCAGGGGATCAACTTGGAGCGCGCGCTGCGCCGGAATCCAAGTAGCGACCAGTCCAAGCAACGCCATCGCCAGCACCACGCCTGCCAGCACCACCGGATCGCGCGGCGTAGCCTGATACACGATCGAGGCAAGTACCCGAGTCGCGAGTAGTCCCAGCACCAATCCTGCCGCGGACCCAAGGCTCAATAGCTTGACCGCGCGCCCCAACGCTGTACCCAGCACCTGGCTCCGCTTCGCCCCCAACGCCACACGGACGCCCAGCTCCCGCATCCGTTTGCTCACCGAATAAGCCGCCATGCCGAATATACCGATGATGGATAGGATCGCCCCCATCGCGCCCATCACGCCCAGCGCCATCGTAGCCACCTTCGCGGGAAACTGCACAACTTCCATCAATTGATTCCAGCTCTGAATGTCCACCGGCAGTCCCGCATCGAGTGCGCGGAGCTTCGCGCGCATCAGCTTCTGCATCTGTTCCGGATCGCGCCTCGACCGAACGATCAGATAACTCAGCGGATCGTCATAAAGCATCGATGGCATCAGAATGGCCGGCTCTCGATCTTCGGTCAGCGAAAGATACTTGCCGTCCTCGATAATGCCCACAATCTCAACCAGCGTTCCGTCGCCGATGCGGAAGTGTTTTCCCGTCGCGCCATTCATGCTCCCAAACATCCGCAGCGCAAATTGGCGATTGGCCAACGCCGGCACCGGCGCGCTCTTGTCGTCACGCCACGTAAAATCTCGGCCGGCAAGCAGCGTCGTTCCCGCAGCCTTCAGGTACCCCGGGGAAACATTGAACCGGAACGGAGACAGCGCCACGCTCGACGCCGTCAGATCCCGCGTCTGTTCCGTGAACACTTTCTCGCGAAACGCAGCCGTATACACCAGCGGCGGATAGTTATTCACCAAACCCGCGGCTTCCACGCCCGGAATCGCCGTCATCGCGTCGATCATTCTCCGGTTGAATTGCGGAATCCGTTCGCCCGTGTAGCCTGCGTTGGCCAGATTCACGCCGGCCGTCATCACATTTGTTGGATCGAAACCGTAGCTTGCGTTCATGCTTCGCATCAGACCGCGCACCGCCACCAGCGAAGCCGTGACAAGCAGCGCGCAAATCGCGATCTGTGCCACCAGCAACACATCGCGCGCCGTAACCTTGCGCCCCACTCGGATCATCGAGCCCGCTTTCACTACCTCATAGGGGTTGGCTCGCATTACCTGCCGCACTGGCACGATCCCGAACAGGAATCCGCTCACCAGCGCGAGCGCTAGCGCGACTGCGTAGATGCGGGCGTCCATCGTCACCGGGATATGAATCGGTGCTCCCGCAAAAGGCTGCCACGTGCTCAGCTTTCGCAAAAGCGGCATCCCTCCCAACACCCCCAGTGCTCCTCCGGCCAGCGAGATGAGCAACGCCTCGGTCAACAACTGCCGCAGAATTCTCTTACGGGTCGACCCCAGCGCCAGCCGCAGCGCAACTTCGCGCGCGCGGTCTGAAGCGTGAGCCGCAAACAAGCCGCCCAGGTTGGCGCAAGCGGCCAGCAGAATCATCGCGGCCAGCCCCATCAACGCCGCCACAAATCCGTGCACCCCGTCGCTAAAGCCAGACAACCCTGTCCGCCCTACCACCATATGTTTCGCGTCAAATTCTTTTGGATACTCCTTCGCCAACTCCGCCGCCACACGATTGACATCCGCTTCCGCCTGTTCTCGTGTAACCCCCGGCTTCAAATGCCCGAACGTTTCGAACAGAGCTGCCGTATTCGTCCGCTCGGTCACCGAATTTCCGCCTATCGCCTCCTGCTCCATGAGCGGCAGGAAGAAATCCGGCGAAACAAACATGATTGTTCCGCGAAACTCCGGCGGCGTTACGCCGATCACCGTGAAGGGATGCTTATTGACGTGCACAACCCGCCCGATGATGCCGCGATCGTCCTGGAAGCGCGAGTGCCAATACCCGTAGCTCAGCACCAAATACGGCGCGCTCCCAGGTCCGTGCTCGTCCGCTACTGTGTAGAGCCGGCCCAGGAATGGATGCACATCCAGCACTGTGAAGTAATTCCCCGTGGTCGAGAAACCTCCAGCCGCTTTTGGATCGTTGCCAGGGTCGATGGCTGTGCCCAGCGTAAAGTTAAACGCCGCCAGATCCTGAAAACTGTGGTTCCGGTCGCGTAGATCGGCGTAGCTCGGATACGACTGAAACCCTATATCGGCGCCGTATTCCGTTCCATACAGGCTCTTTGCGTCCGGCACGTCGAGCGTGTGGAGCACCAGCGCGTCCAGCACACCGAAGACGACCGCATTGGCCCCAATCGCCAGCGCCAGAGTCACGATCGCGGCAAAGGTGAACCCCTTCGACTTGCGGAGAATCCTCATCGCAAACTGCAAATCCTGAAGGAGCGTCTGCATGAAATGCCCGCCCAGCGCCTCGTAGCTTTCCTCTTTGTAGTGCTCGCGTCCGCCAAACTCAACGCGCGCACGCCGTACCGCGTCGGCTCGATTCAGACCACCGCGCTCCAGATCGTCCGCCCTGTGCTGGATGTGCGAGCGAAGTTCCTCGTCCATCTCCGCGCGCACCTTGGAACGCAGAAAGAGCGCCGCTATGCGAATGCGAATTGTGTCGAAGATCCTCATATTTTCTCCACTAGAGCGAACGTTCGATCTAACCCTTCATTCCTCGCGCAACAAAGCAAGCGGATTCACCTGCAGAGCTCGCTGTGCTGGAATCCATGTGGCCACCAGCCCCAGCAACGCCATGGCCAGCACCGCACCGCATAGCACCAGTGGATCGCGAGGCGACGCTTCATACACGATGAATGCCAACACCTTTGTAGCAAGAAGCCCTAGCACCAAACCCGCTGCAGAACCGAAGGCCAGCAGTTTAAATGCACGTCCCAAAGCTGCCGCCAGCACCTCTCTCCGCTGCGCGCCCAGCGCCACGCGAATCCCCAGTTCCTTCAACCGCCTGCTCACCGAGTAGGCCGCCATGCCAAAGATTCCCGTAATCGACAGCATCGCGCCCATCACGCCCAAAACTCCAAGCGACGCCGTCGCCATCCGCGATCCGAACAGCGCACCGTTCATCTCCTCATCCCACGTCTGGATAAACGACGGTAGTCCCGGATCCAGCCCCCGCAACTTGCTGCGGATCGCCGAGGTCACTTGCTGCGAGTCGCGGCCCATATCGAGATTCGTCCGTATCACCATCCACGTGTCGCTCGCGGGAATCTGCAAAATGGACAAAAACATCGCAGGCTGCGGGTCTTCGGCAATGTTGGCGGTATACTTCCCGTCCTCAACAGTGCCCACCACTTCGACACGCGTTCCATCCGGCATCTTGAAATGTTTGCCGACCGCGCCTCCCGCCGAGCCAAGGATCCTGCTCGCAAACTCCCGATTCACTACAGCCACATTTGGCGAATGCCTATCGTCGCGCCATGAGAAATTCCTTCCAGTCAGCAAGGCAGTCCCCGCGGCCTTGAAGTATTCGGGAGAAACCCTGAACGAGACGACCTGCGCAATGGCGTTCGACGGGCGAAAATCCGTCGCCTTTTCCGAAAAAACATTCGAGACCGCCCAGCCCATATGCAATGGCGGCGTATCAACCAACCCCACGGAGCTGACGCCCGGAATCGTCGCCATCGCGTCGATCATTCTTTTTTGCATGGCCGGCACGTCGTCGCCTTTGTAGCCGGCCATCTCCAGATCCGTGTCCACCAGCATGGCGTTCTGCGGCTCGATACCCAGATTGGTGTGCATGGACCGCGCCAAGCCGCGTACCGCAACCATCGAAGACGTAACCAACACCCCGCAGATCGCTATCTGCACCAAGAGCAAAACGTCGCGGACCGCAATTCCACGTCCCATTCGTGCGGTCGATCCCGCCTTCACCACCTCGTACGGATTCGTGCGCAGCACCTGCCTCACGGGAAGCGCACCAAAAAGTAATCCGCTGATCAGCGCCAGCACCAGAGCCACCACGTACACGGTGGCGTCCGGGTTCACGGGAATATTCATCGGGAATTGGGGAAACGGCTTCCATGCACTCAACCAGTGCAACACCATCACGCCGCCCCACAACCCCGCAGCGCCGCCGGCAAGCGAAATCAAGAAAGCTTCGGTAAACAGTTGCCGCAGAATCCGCGTGCGGCTTGACCCCAGCGCGAGCCGAAGCGCTACTTCGCGAGAACGATCCGCGGCACGCGCCGCAAAAAGGCTGCCCAAATTCGCACATGCAGCGAGCAAGATCAATCCAGCCAGCAGCATCAGCCCGACGAGAAATGCCCGTATCGCAGGAGCGAAGAAGTTGCCATGCAATCCCGGCCGCACCAGGATGAAACTCGCCTGGTCATCGTCCTTGGGATAGGCCTTGGTGAGATACGCGCCTATTGAGCTCAAGTCCGCATCCGCCTGTGCCCGCGTCACTCCCGGCTTCAAATGTCCCAGAGTCTCAAATACCCAGCGGTTCCCGCGAGCGTTCAGGTCGGTCCAACCTGCCAGTTGCTGCTGATTCACAAGCGGCATGAAGAAATCGGGAGAGAAAAACAAGAGGGTCCCGTGGAACTCTGGCGGCGCCACGCCAAGGATCGTGAATGGATGCTTGTTCAGCCTGACTTCGCGCCCCACTGCGCCGGGATCATCCTGAAAATGGCTGTGCCAATACGAGTACGAGAGCACAATATACGGTGCGCTGTTCAGGCCATGCTCGTCCGACGCGTGCACGAACCGGCCAAGATAAGGCTGAATACCCAGCACATCAAAGTAATTCCCACTCACCCCATAAAGCCATACGTGAGAAGGATTTTTTCCAGTGTCGAATCCCGCCTGCAGAATTGTGTAAGCGGCCAGCCCATCGAAACTCCGATTACGATCGCGCAAATCGACATAGTCCGGATACGACTGCACGATATACGTATCTTTTCCCCGCTGCAGGGAATAGAGATCTTGCGAATGCGGCACATTCAAGGGGCGTAGAAACAGCCCGTTCAACACCGCAAACACTACTGAATTCGCGCCGATGGCCAATGCGAGGGTCGCAACCGCAGCGATTGCAAATCCCGGCGACTTCCGTAATACGCGCCAGCTGAAGCGCACATCTTGCACCGCCGTCTGCACGAAATTCCCGCCCAATGCTTCGTAGCTTTCCTCTTTGTAGCGTTCCCGCGCGCCAAACTCGATGTGCGCACGCCGTTCCGCCTCCACTCGGGCCAGCCCATCGCGTTGCAGATCGTCCGCGCGGTGATCGATATGCGAACGAAGCTCCGCGTCCACGTCTTCCGAGATTTCTGCACGGCGAAATAACCGCAACGCCGCAGACCGAAAATATGCCAGAAGATTCATACTTCCTCCGGTCTCGCAGCAAGCGCCGAAGTCATCGCCGCGGCTAGACGGTTCCACCCATCCTGTTCCTCGCGCAGCCGCTTCCGCCCCGCCGTCGTTAGCTCATAAAACTTCGCTCGGCGATTGTTATCGGAAATCCCCCAACTCGCCTTCAACAGTCCCTGACGAACCAGCCGAAACAACGCGGGATATAGCGCCCCCTGCTCAATCAGCAGCGCGCTGCCAGAAATCTGCCCAATGCGCAGCAGCACCCCATAGCCATGCAAAGGTCCGAGTGAGACGGCTTTCAAGATAAGAAGATCGAGTGTTCCGGGGAGTAGCTGCGCCTGGTCGCCCATGATGGTGGTTCTCCTAAGGTGATTAGGAGATTAGCCCCGCTCTCCTAAGCTGTCAAGGAGAATGAAAACACTTTGTGACGAGCGGTCATTGACGATGTTGGGTGCCCCATCCAAGCTCGCTTGGGTGGGATCGATGCCTCGGTTCGCGAAAAACCGGAAGCTCCATGGAAAGAGCTCCTTTCAGCGGTTCGGGCAGTACCGCGGCGTCTTCACGCCCGCCACCACGACCCAGCCGTTATCGGCTCCGGGATGCGTCGAACAATGAACATCATGCACACCCGCCGCCCAGAATCCGTGCGAAATGTATGCCTGTCCATACGCATAAACAGCATCGTTCGCCCGCGCCATCACCACGCCATCGAGATCGTCGTTCGTCACCACCTGCACATTCACAGTCCGCCCAATCGGAAGCTGCACCGCAATCGTCGTGATGTGATGGTCGCCATGCGGTCCGCCCCGATGCACACGTGTCGGCTCGATCGCAACCCCGCATACCATGATGTTGTCGACATCCCGCCTGCTCCCGGAATCAATCAGGTTCGCCAGCCCTTGATTCACCTGCGGCGTGCACCGCGACGGCACCGGCACATCGCGCGCTGCCAACGCCGGCCGCGTGGCAACAAGCAAAAAGACGAACAAGGCATACCGGATCAAGCGTCTCATGCGAAGCTCCATCGGAAAACCTTCCAGAACGCACCGATTCTACTCGGGCGAGTCGACAGCAGAATACTCGGCCGCGCTCGTTGGCATCTACAACGGCTGGAGTGCTATGGTGAGTCCCAAATGCCATTCGCGACCACAACAGAGGCGGGCGTTCCTATCCAGGGCCCCAGCGCCACACTCCTCTATGACGACTGGTATCCGGCCCTGCGCTCGGACACGCTCCGCAAGGGCAAACTGGCCAAGGCCATGCTGCTGAATATCCCGCTTGTACTGGGAAGGCTAAACAGCGGGGAACTGTTCGCGATGCGCGACAGTTGCCCGCACCGCGGAATTCCCCTCAGCGAAGGATGGTTCAACGGCCAGCGCGTCACCTGTCGCTATCACGGATGGGAATTCGAACCCTGCTCTGGCTGCTGTGAGCTCATCCCTTCGCTCTCCAGCCACGACCATCTCGACGCGACCAAGATCTACGCGACTGCATTCCCTTGTGAGGAGCGCGACGGCCACGCATGGGTCTTTATTCCCGGCCCGGGCTCGGGAAAACGTCCGCAGGGCGCGCAGCCCCGCGAAGCACCCGAACTGGCCAAATTCGGCCCGCGCTACCGCACCGCCTTCCTCACCGCAGACCTTCCCTGCAATGTCGACCACGGCATCATCGGCCTTATGGACCCAGCCCACGGCCCTTTCGTCCACCAGGCCTGGTGGTGGCGTTCGCGCGCCAGCATCCGCGAAAAAACCAAGCGCTTCGAGCCCATCCCAGAAGGCTTCCGCATGAGCGCCCACGCGCCCAGCGCCAACTCCGCTCCGTATAAGCTCCTCGGAGTCTACGGCCAACCCGTCGCAACCACCATAGACTTCACACTGCCCAACCGCCGCACCGAGATCATTCGCGCCGGCGACAAGTGGTTTTCCTCGCTCACCACCGTCACGCCCGTCACGGCGTCCACCTGTCGTATCGACGTCATCGCCGCCTGGAACGTCTTCTACTACGTGCCATTCCTCACGTCGATTGCCAAATTCTTCGGAGCGAAATTCGTCCGTCAAGATCAGCTCACCATGATCCAGCAGGCCGAAGGCCTCAAACACAACCCCAGCCTCATGCTCATCGACGATGCCGACAAACCCGCCAAATGGTATTTCGCCTTGAAGCAGGCCCGTCTCGATGCCGCAGCCAACGGCACGCCGCCCAGACACCCCATGGACGGCCCCCTCGAACTCCACTGGCGCAGCTGAATCACAGCAGCGCGTCGGCCTGCACCCCCGTTGGGTGCCCCGTCCTAGCTCCGCTAGGGCGGGAAAGCACTCCCCAGTCCGCTATCACCCCCGAGCGCCCCCCAAAAAGGCAAGGGCCAAAGATCCTCCGATCCTCAGCCCGCAAATCCTCTCAGAGTTGGTGTCTTATCCCGCCTGCGCCTCGTCGTTTTCCGCCGCATCGTCTTCCTCGTCTTCACCCTCGACGGAAATCCGCAGGGAGCGCAGAAAATTCACATCATTCTTGGTGAAGGGCGCACCTTCAACCCCGCCTTCGGTGCCTGGCTCGGCGTCCTCGGTTTCCTTGGTCGCAACCTCGTTCAGGCCGATCGTCGCCTCCAGCATCAGCAACACATCGAAGCCGTGCCGCCGTATGTCCTGCACAACTCCCGCGATCTGCTCGCTCTCAATCACCGATTCGTGGATCGCCTCGCCAAGTTGTTGGATCAGTTCGCGCAGCTTTGATGTCACTTAAGCCTCCAGAACGTCGGCCAGCGCGACCTCATGCGCAGGGAGCGGCGTGGATTGTTCTACCTTACTGCCACAGCGGGCCGGGAGCAACTCAGGAGTGCACTGAAATTCGTGCAAGGCAGAGCGCCAGCCCCACTGTTACCATCATATCGAAATGAGACCTGAATCCCTCGGCCGCGTGCTCGGAATCGGGTTACGCGTGGCGGGCCGCGTTGCCGGCCAGCGCATCAGCGCCGCCGCGCAACCAGCCTCCTCTACTTCGGCTTCTGGTTCCTCGCCGCAAAGCCCCGGGGCCAACCCCGCGATGACACAGCTCACAGGGAGAGCCAGCGGTGGCCTGGCACGCGGAGTAGGCGGATTTCTCAAGCCCTTCCGGCGCGTCGGCGGCATCCTCTGGCTCGAAGTCACAGGCGTCTTCTTCTTCCTGCCCGTTCTGGTCTTCACGCCCACGCTCTGGCGCACTCGCTTCAGCTATGCTCACGGCCCCGACCACCGTACCTTCATCGCCTCCGCCATTGTCGTCGTGATCTTTTTCTATCTTGGCGTCAGCTCTTTCTGGCGCGCCCGCCGCAAATAGCCGGCCGATCCGCGCTGACCCGGCGCATCGAGCACCACGCTTTCACGCGGCGTCCCGATCGCGTCGCACGACGATCCACGCCACCACGCCAACCAGCACGAATCCCACAAGAAACGTCCCAAAGCCTCCGTCCCGGGCACCATGTAAACCAACCCAGCTCATCACGGCCAGCGTGTGCGTCATCGCCATCGTCGCTTCCTCGCATCGGCCCGCGTCCACCCAAGGCCGTACGCATTGAGACACAGACGATCCCGCTTAGTTTCTCTGCAAATCGACGTAAAGCAATCCAGGAAGAAAGGTCATACTTCAACTTCGCTTCCCGCCCCAGCGCGGTGCAATTGCGTAATACAACTGCACCAGCACAATCGCCGCAATGCTCACCCACGTATGGAGAAAGCACAGCAGCGCACCCGCCGCGTAAAGCGACTGCGCAATCAAAATGCGCCGGCAAATGCTCCCGCGAACCGCTTCCGGCGTATCCGGCTTGATCAGCTCCGCGTGCGTCGCGTACGCCCAGCTCCAATACAGCATCGCACCAGGAACAAAAATGTTCAGCCAGTACAATCCCAGCGCCAGCCTGTATTCAATGAACTCCGCCAACAGGCGCGTGGACAACGGCATCAGCGTGATCGAGAAAAGAAATCCAAGATGAATCCAAGTCAGGTCGCGCGTGCCCTCGCCAATATGGTTCAACTGCGTCTGTTGTCCGGCCCAGAATATCCCCAGCGTCAGAAAACTCATGCCATACGTCAGCCATTGCGGTCCCATCGCGCACAACGCAGCCGCCAACTCCCGCTCGCTGTGAACTTGAGCCGCCGAGGGAATGTGCAGATCGAGCACCAGCAGCGTCATCGCCACGGCGAAAATCCCGTCGCTCAGCGCCGCCAGCCGCTCAAGATTCCGTCCCTGAATCCGATTGTAGAGAGTCGGCACTCGCTCCAAAATCCTCCTTGCCCACCAGATTTCTGATCGCTTGAATGATTAGCATCCCCGTGCCCCATCCTGTCATCCTGAGCGACCCTGAACGCAGCGAAGGGGAGTCGAAGGACCTGCTTTTTGATCTCTGGCGAAAGGGTGGAAGAGCACGAACCCTCATGTGCAAAATCACGGTGAGAAAAGAAGCAATTCAAATTCGTCTGTCACTCAGAATCGCGGCCAACGAGCGCGCTTCGTCGCCCGCGTCAGATGCCACACCGCAAGCCCCAGCGCCAGCACCCCCAGCCCGAACGCCAACAGCGCCTCGCGTCCTGTATGAATCTTCCACCCACGATAAAACGCAACGCCCGCCGCCAAAAGCATGAGCATGCCTCGCGTCTGTTCCATCCGCTCACCCCAATTGCGTATCGCGCAGCTCGCGGTTTTAAGCGCTCCGCGTTTGACCCCGCCCTATCCTCGTCCCTATCGTGGATAAAGGGTACAGTACGGCACCGAAAGGAACATCAATGGCCACGTCCTCCACACCAGTCGCGCCCGCGCTCAAGAAAACCGCACTCAACGCAACACACCGCGCGCTCAAGGCCAAAATGGTCGACTTCGGTGGATGGGACATGCCGGTCGAATATCCGTGCCCTGGTGGAGGGTTGATCGCCGAGCACATGGCTGTCCGTACCGCTGTCGGGCTCTTTGACGTCAGCCACATGGGCGAAATTCAGTTCCGCGGCCCCGGCTCCCTCGCCGCCGTCCAGCACATCACCATGAATGACGCCTCCCGCCTCAAGGACGGCCAGGCCCACTACTCCGCGCTGCTCACCCCCCAGGGCACGTTCATCGATGACATCCTCGTCCATCGCCTCGGCGGCAACGATTATCTGCTCGTCGTCAACGCCGGCACCACGGAAAAGGATCTCGCCTGGATTCGGAAGCAGGTCGGCACATTTCCCGGAATCCACATCAACGACTACTCCAGCTATTACTCGCAGCTGGCACTGCAAGGCCCGCGCGCTCTCGAAACCTTGCAGAAGCTCACCAAGGTTGAACTGGCCGCGATCAAGAATTACTGGTTCACGTGGGGCCAGGTCGCGGGGGTCCAAAACGTCCTCATCGCGCGCACCGGCTACAGCGGCGAAGACGGCTTCGAAGTCTACACCCCCTCCGACGAAGCCACCACAGTAAAGATGTGGAACGCGCTCCTCGATGCCGGCGCCGAGTTCGGTATCCGCCCCTGCGGTCTCGGCGCACGCAACACCTTGCGCCTCGAGGCCGGCATGAGCCTCTACGGCCACGAAATCTCGGAAGACATCAACGTCCTCGAGGCAGGCCTCGAGCGCTGGCTCAAATTGGACAAAGGCGATTTCCTTGGAAGAGAAGCGCTTCTTAAAGTGCAGGCCAGCGGTGGCCCACTCCGCAAGGTCGTCGGCCTAGAAATGATCGACCGCGGCATCGCCCGCGACGGATATTTCGTCCTGTCGTTGGACGGGGAGCAGATCGGCACGATCACATCCGGCTCGCCTTCGCCCTTCCTCAAAACCAACATCGCCATGGCCCTGGTGCCGGCAGGCACGGCCGCGTCGGCCACTGACGTCCTCATCGACGTACGCGGCAACCGCGTCAAAGCAAAACAGGTCCCCCTGCCCTTCTACAAGCGGCTCAGAAAATAGGATTCGCAGAAGAACGTCGGACGGGGAGCTGTTCTGAAAGCGTGAAGATTTAGAGTCCAACCGGAGGGAGCAGGGGCCTTCAGGCCCCTGAATCGAGCAGCCAAATCAGCCGGGCTTTGACCCCGGAGGAACGGCCGCCAAATGCAATTCACCGTCCGCAAAACTCGAGTTACTTCAAGTCCTGAGGCAAGGGCACGCCAATCTCAGCCGCCACCAACCGGGCTTCGGCGAGCCGACGCCCCGCGTCCACCACATCCGCGATCAGTTGGCCGAACGCCAGTTCATCCAGCCATGGACGGGAACCCGGCTCGAGCGGCGAGGTCCTCTCCGATAACAGAATCCGCGTCAATTCTTCCAGTTGAAAAGCAGCATGATTCAGTTGTGTCTTGGTCGCCTCCAAATGCGATTTCAGTTCCTCACAGCGAAGTAGAACGGCAGTAGCGGATTCGGGGATAGCAAAGCCCGTCATCGGTTCTCCGGGACACAAATATTCTCTGACGGACGTTCGTTCTTTGTTGAGATGCCTGTGTCTCTTATCGGGCTGCCAGTGAACCCCCTCGGGTTGGTTGGAAAACCCATCAATTCTTCGTAAAGACGAGGACCCGGTTTTACCTCATGAAGTATGCCTTGCATCTCCTCGCATCGCCTCAGAGCTAGGAACTTCGTCTATTCCCTGTCCCGTAATCCCTATTCCCTGGTTCTTCAAACCGGCGGCGGGTTCCGCTCCGGAAAGCTCCTCTGGTGCCAGTAGGGATAGACCGGCGTGACCGCACTGGCCTTGTCGAGCTGAGCCACCTGTTCTGCAGTCAGGTTCCATCCCTCCGCTACGAGGTTCTGCTTCAACTGCTCCTCATTCCGCGCGCCTACGATCACCGACGACACCGTTGGCCGCTGCAGCACCCAATTCAATGCGATTTGCGGAACTGTCTTGCCCGTCTCCTTTGCGACCGCCTCCAGTGCGTCCACGACCGTATACAAATACTCATCATTCACTCGCGGCCCCGCGTCCGCGGTCTTGTGCAGCCGGCTCACCTCCGGCATTGGCTGTCCACGCCTGATCTTCCCCGTCAGCCGTCCCCATCCCAGCGGACTCCACACCAGCGCGCCCACCTTTTGGTCCAGCCCCAGCGGCATCAGCTCCCACTCATAGTCGCGTCCCACTAGCGACTAATACACCTGGTGCGCCACAAAACGCGTCCAGCCGTAGCGGTCTGCAACGGCCAGCGACTTCATCAAATGCCATCCGGAAAAATTCGACGCCGCTATGTAGCGCACCTTGCCTTCGCGCACAAACTCGTTCAGCGTGTCCTGTACTTCCTCTATCGGAGTCAACGCGTCAAAGCAGTGCATGTGGTAGATGTCCACATGATCCGTTCCTAGCCTCTTGAGGCTTGCCTCAAGCGCGCGCCGCAAATGATAGCGAGACGTTCCACGATCGTTCGGCCCTTCGCCCATGGGAAAGTAGGCCTTCGTCGAAATCAGCACGTCATTGCGCTTCGCTCCCAGCGCCTTGCCCAGGATCTCCTCCGAGCGCCCGTTCGAATAGCCGTCCGCCGTATCGAACAGGTTCACGCCGGCCTCAATGCAAAGATCGATCAGCCGGCTCGCCTCGGCAACATCCGTGTTGCCCCAGGCCTTGAAAAACTCGTTGCCGCCGCCAAACGTCGCAGCGCCAAAACTCAGTGCGGAAACCTTGAGGCCGGAGCCTCCCAGCAGTCGGTATTCCATGCCGTTTAGGATGCGACATCCCCACCGCGGATGCATACGCTGGGTACAGTTCCTAGTTAAGAGTTATTGGCTCGAAGTTTCCCTAGCACTCCGAACTACGAACGCAGAACTCACTTCTACCTTTCCGCGCTATCGATCGCATTCTTCCCGTGGAATATATGCCGATTGATGTCGGGCCAAAACTCGCGGGCCAGGAAAGAAGCTGAATCGATTCCGATATCAAGACCCCACTCTGACGCTGTATTGGAAAAGCGGCGCTCGCGCGACGGATAGTACAGGCTCGATAGCCCCGACGAAGCGCCCGCGCCGACTACTTCGCTGATGTTGAATGCTTCATTGCCGGCATCGGTCCGCGTAACCACCGCGCGGCTCAAGGCGTAGCCGGCTCTTTTTACAAATCCTCCGCGCCCCAGCGTGTAGTAGCGAGTATCTTCGCGAGTGATCACTGGCATGATGAATTCCACCATGTAGTTCTCACTCGTTTGGTCAACCGCAGCGTGCCAGAAATAGCGTGCGTAACCGGCTGCCCCCTGGTGGAACTCGGGATAGGCGTCGGAAGCCATCGAATAGCCGGCAAGCACGCCAGGGATGATGATTGACGAGTAATCGAACGAATCCTGGGTCGCTTCCATGAATTTATCCTTCACGGACTGCGGCGGCAATGTTTCATCGGTGCTGACCGAGCGGAAGTTAGGAATGATGCCGAGAATGCGCTTGGTCTGCGGCAAACGCTCCTCAACG
Source organism: uncultured Acidobacteriaceae bacterium (assembly GCA_963704415.1). Classification (GTDB taxonomy): domain Bacteria; phylum Acidobacteriota; class Terriglobia; order Terriglobales; family Acidobacteriaceae; genus Telmatobacter. Next base: position 662,901 of record OY969908.1, read on the forward strand.
TTCGGGTCGCTGGCCTTCCGCGCAGGGGATTGAGCGCTCTGGGGCGCATCCGGCAACGCAGCACTCGAGCTGGTGCCATTCGCGCTCGATGCCTGTTGAGCAAGCCCCACCGTTGACAAGGCCACAACGCAACTCACAAGCAAGAGCGAGTGCGTCTTTCGAACAAGACCGGCTAGGAGCCATCCGCGGGAGCATCGCACCCCACGCCCGGCAAAGGATTCCAGGGGGGACCAGGAATTCAGTGTCATTTCTATTGGACCGCCAACTGATTGGAAAGATTCATTCCCCCGCCAGAAATGAAGAAAATTTCATTCGGACTGGCGCTCTCACCCTCCGAGGTGGATTTCCTCGAAAAGCGTCCCGCAACTTGCCGTTGAGTCCCCGCTCTTTCCCGTGCTAGACTCCTCGCACTCCCCGCGCGGAAACAATTCATTCGCTTTCAAATCTTGGATCGAGGTTCGCGAGATGGCTTCTGTGTCTGAAGGCGCTATTCCCCGTCCGTTCAACTCCATCACCGGCCGCAACGGGTTGATCGACAGGTATTTTTACCTCGCCATGTCTCTCCTGGTGGCCGGAATTGTGGTCTGGGGTTTCAGCCACACCATCAACGCCAGCCTCATCCACGCCGCGCCGCCGCGTCCCCTTCTTCTCTGGATCCACGGCGCCGCCTTTTCCGCCTGGGTGGCCTTCTACATCTTTCAGTCAGCGCTGGTTCGAACTCACAACGTAAAAATCCATCGCACTCTCGGCTGGTTCGGAGTCGCGCTCGCAGCCATCATGGTCCCTCTTGGCTTCATCATTGCCGTCATCATGAATCGCTTCGACGCAGTTGTGCTGCATCTGTCCGATCCAACGTTTCTCAGCGTCCCCTTCGGCGACATGATCATCTTCGGCATCTGCGTCGCGCTCGCGGTCGCCTGGCGCCGCAAGCCCGAGCTGCATCGCCGCCTCCTCTTCATCGCCACTTGTTCGCTCCTCGACGCCCCCTTCGACCGCATCGACTACATCTTCAACAACAGCCTCTTTTACGTGTTTGTGGACAGCGTGATCCTGCTCGGCGTCGTCCGCGACCTCCTCGTCAACCGGCGCATTCAAAAGGTCTACCTCGTTGCTCTGCCGCTCATCATCGCCTTCCATGTTGCCATTGTCTACGTCTGGCGCGCCGCCCCCGCCTGGTGGCTCTCCATCACCCACGCCATCCTCGTCTAGCTCACGCTGTCATCCTGAGCGACGCGAGTCGAAGAACCTGCCGTTGTTTCTTGGGACCTGTCAATCCCACAACTCTCCGTGCCCCAACCTTTCGCCTTCTTTCTGGCGAAAGGGTGGGAAGGCAACAACCCAATCTCATCTCTATCATCCTGAGCGACGCGCAGGGGATTAGAAAGCCTGCCCTTGAGCGAAGCGAAGTTGAAGGACCCGGTTTGGTCTTGGCGCGTCACGCATCCGCACGACGATGGGTGACCCATGTCTCGCGTTTGAGACGTAGGAAAGCGACGAACCTAACCCGCTTTTCAACGAAGGGGCAGCGGCATCCAGGGCCCCTGAATGCAGCCTCAATGATCGAACGGTGCGTCCCTACTCCGCCTTCAGATTCAAACCGAATTCCAACGGGTCGCCCAACGCGTGACGGTAATAGTCCTCGGTCGGCGATGAGTTGTAAATCTGCCCCCCGATGTTAGTAAACTTCGCCCACCGCGGATTGCTCTGGTCGGCCGGCCCATACTGCGTGAAGGTGAACGTATGCCACGGCCACACCCGCATGTACTGCGCCAGCACCTGCGGCACGTGGTTTTTCTCTCCCACGACTACCCCGTAAATCCGCACCAGCGCCAGCGGCGGAATCATCGCCGGATCGATCCGCAGCCCGGCCTCGAAATCGCCGCCGCCTGTCTGCGAAACCACCATGATCTTGCAGTCGCTTGACCCATCAAAAAACTTGTGTTCCACCAGCAGCTGGGCGTCCCCACCCGTTTGGGCTGGCGGCGTAATCCCGCGCACGATCCCAAACCAGGCAATGTACTTTCCCGCTTTTCCGTGAATGGAGTAGGGATCCGCCGCCGGTCCATTCACCGTCTCGCCCTTGCTCACATTGTTAAGGTAGTTTTTCTCCACCCCGTTCGGCTTGTAGTCGCAAGTTCCGGAAGCGTCCGAGGGCCGAATCGGTTCTACATCCACACGGGTCTGCCCCGCCGCAGTGACAGTCAGCGCGCTCCCCACGATCAACGCCCCCGCACACAACCGCATCCGAGCCTTCTCCAGGGTCCCACCTCGAATACGGAACGAATTGTAGATATCCCGTGAAACGCCAGTAAAGACAATCTGGGCCTCATCTAACATGAAGGTAACTGCCCAAAAGTGCTATTGTTTCCCGCTACATACGCGAGCGCCCCTCCAAATCTAAGCGGACGATGTCCGTTGCCCCATCCTGTCCGCTTGCTTCTGCGGAAAGGGTGGGGGGATCCTGAGGCTTCAGTGCTCCTTGTCCTTTGCCTGTCCAGTCTCCAGGAGAGCTACAACCGAACCCCGTTTGGAAACGACATCGCCCGCGAAAGAATCTCGGGCTTTGCAACATGGCACGACTTGCGTCTAAGGACTCCATTTAAACTGGATGAGCCATGACCACCCTGAAAGCCGTGCGGGGCACCCGCGACCTGCTCCCGCCGGAAACGGCCCTCTGGAATCGCATTGAGGCCACGGCCCGCGCCGTCTTCACCCGCTACAATTTCGGCGAAATCCGCACCCCGGTCTTCGAAGACACCGCCCTCTTCGCTCGCGGCGTCGGCGAAGAAACCGACATCGTCTCCAAGGAGATGTACACCTGGGAAGACCGCGCTCGCGCCCAATCCGAAAAGCCGCAGTCCCTCACCCTCCGCCCCGAAAACACCGCCGGCGTCGTCCGAGCCTACATCGAGCACAAGCTCGGCGAAACCGGCCAGCTCCAGAAGCTCTTCTACATAGGCCCCCAATTCCGCCGCGAACGCCCGCAAAAAGGCCGCTACCGCCAGTTCTCGCAGATCGGCGCCGAAGTCATCGGCCCGCCCTCCGCCGGCAGCGAATCCCCCCTTCGCGACGCGGAAGTTCTGGAAATGCTCGCCACCCTGCTCGACGAGCTCGGCATCACCGGCTGGACCCTCGAGATCAATTCCGTAGGTTCCTCCGCCGACCGCGCCCGTTACAACGATCTCCTCCGCCAAGCTCTCCTTCCCGTCGCTCCAAAAATGTGCGTTGACTGCCAGCGACGCGCCGTCACCAACCCTCTCCGCGTCTTGGATTGCAAGGTCCCCGAAGACCAGCCCATCATCGACGCACTCCCAAAAATCGTCGACTCCCTCGACGACGAATCAAAGAAACACTTCGCCGCCGTGCTCGCCGCTCTCGACGCCGCCGGTGTCCCTTACACCCGCAATCACCGCCTGGTCCGTGGCCTCGACTACTATACCCGCACCACCTTCGAGTTCACCCACGGTGGCCTCGGAGCCCAGAACGCCCTCCTCGGCGGTGGACGCTACGACGGCCTCAGCGAAGCCATCGGCGGCCCCAAAGCCCCCGGCATCGGCTTCGCCATGGGCGAAGATCGCCTTGTTTTAACTTTGCAGGCTCTCAACCAAGGGTCCCTCCCGCCACAGGTGGATGCATTCGTCGCGCCATTAGGCGACGCGAAAGATGAAGCCGCTCTCATGCGCATCAACGCGGCGGCCCTGGCCCTCGCCCGCGAACTCCGCCGCGCCGGCCTCAGCATCGAACTGGGCGACGGCAGCTTCCGTCTCAAAAAGTCCTTCGAAACCGCCGACAAGGTCGCCCGTCGCATCGTCATCCTCGGCGAAGACGAACTCCAATCCGGTATCCTGACGGTGAAGGACTTCTCCTCAGGCACACAGACCAAAGTCCCGCGCGCGGAACTCGCAACGCATCTGAGCCAGCCCGCTGCAAAATAGAAGGAAATCTCATTGCTCGACTTCTTAGGTACTCTCGAACGCACTCACATGTGCGGCGACCTCCGCGCCGCCCACGCCGGACAACAAGTCGTCCTCATGGGTTGGGTCAATCGCCGCCGCGACCACGGCAACCTCATCTTCCTCGACCTCCGCGATCGCACAGGCATCGCCCAGGTCGTCCTCGACAAGGAACTGACTCCTGAAGGCCACCTGAAAGGTGAGCAAGTCCGCCCCGAGTACGTCGTCGCCGCCGTTGGGAAGGTGAGCCTCCGCGATCCCGACGCCATCAATCCCAAGATGCCCACCGGCGAAATCGAGATCGAGGCCACCGAGATCCGCGTCCTCAACGACGCGCGCCTCGCACCCTTCTCGCCTGCGGAAGAAGCCATCCAGAACGAAGAAGTCCGTCTCAAATATCGCTACATCGATCTGCGCCGCGCCGAGATGCAGCGCAACTTCTGGCTGCGCCACGAAATCACGCGCGCCGTGCGCGAAAGCCTCTCGCAGCAAGGCTTCCTCGAGATAGAAACGCCCGCCCTCAACAAATCCACACCCGAAGGCGCTCGCGATTTTCTTGTCCCCAGCCGCGTCCATCCAGGCGAGTTCTACGCGCTCCCACAATCGCCGCAGATCTTCAAGCAGATCCTCATGATCTCCGGCTTCGATCGCTACTTCCAGATCGCCCGCTGCTTCCGCGATGAGGACCAGCGCGCCGACCGCCAGCTTGAGTTCACGCAAGTCGATCTCGAAATGTCCTTCCCGCGCCGCGAGCATGTCTTCGCCGTCGTCGAGAAGTTCTGCGCCGCTGCCTTCGCTGCCGCCGGCGTCATCCTGCCCACGCCCTTCCCGCGCATCACCTACGACGACTCCATGCGCCAGTACGGCTCCGACAAGCCAGACCTGCGCCTGCCCGGCCTCACCGATGTGCGCTCAGCATTCCCCGATGCAGCACTGGCGACACTCCAAATCGATCCAGCTCTACCCGTCGTCGCCCTGCGCATCCCCAACGTCGGCGAGCTCAGCCGCAAGGAGCGCGAAGATAACCATCCCCTCTTCGATCAGAAAAAAGGCGCGAAATTCATCGACGATTTCAAGCGCCTCGCCAAGAGCTTCCCCGAATCCGCAGCCAAGGTCCGCGAACTGGCAGGTGCGTCCGACGCCGACTTCGTCATCATCGTTGCCGGCGATCCCGCACATCACATCAAGGCCAGCGACACCAAGTTTGAAGGCCGCCTCTCCGAGCGCGAGATCAACGTTTACTCCGCCGCCGGCAACTTCCGCACTGAGCTGGCGAAGAAGTACGCCGACAAGCACAAGGCATTTCAGGTCACGGACGAAACTGTCCAAAGCGCCGAGCCAAAGTCAGGCAAGCCCATCGACGGCTCGACAGCCTTCCACCCCATCTGGATCGTCGACTTCCCCATGTTTGAATACGACCTCGCCACCGGCCACTGGATGCCCGCGCATCATCCCTTCACCGCACCCTACGAAGCCGACATGGCCAACCTCGTCAGCGACCCCGCCTCCGTCCGCGCCGACTGCTACGACTTGGCCATGAATGGTCTCGAGCTCGGTTCGGGATCCATCCGCATCCATCGCAAAGATGTGCAGCAGCAGATCTTCGCCTCGCTCGGCATCAGCGAAGAAGACGCGCGCAAGCGTTTCGGCTTCTTCCTCGACGCGCTTGAATACGGCACGCCCCCCCACGGCGGCATTGCCCTCGGCCTCGACCGCATCGTCATGCTGCTCACCGGCGCGCCCAGCCTGCGCGAAGTCATCGCCTTCCCGAAAACCGCCAAAGCCATCGACCTCATGGCCGAAGCGCCCACCACCGTTACCGAACAGCAGTTGAAGGAACTCCACATCCGCGTCGTACACAAAAGCTGAGAAGATCTGGATCACGCGTGTTCGGTGGTGGCCAATGACTTCGGCCTGCATTGGATCGAGCTTCGATCCATGGGAGGCAGGAATCTGATCGACCTCTCCGGCGATGACCTTGATCGCGCGGAGAAGATTCTCGCCAAATACCAGTTGCGCGTCACCGACATCGCGAGCCCCTTTTCAAGACGGACTGGCCGGGCGCCCCCAAGTCAAGTACGGATCGAAAAACGATCTGCACGGGGCGGCAGAATCCACTTTTTAGGGACGGGACGACATCGACCTTCCCTTCCCTACTGTGTATTCGCTGCCTTACTCGTAGCGCAGGGCTTCGATGGGGTCGAGATTGGCGGCTTTCCATGCGGGATAAATGCCGAAAATCAGCCCGATTGCGCAGGAGACGCAGAAGCCGATCAGCATCCACATGATTGAAAGCGTTGCGGGCAGGCCGATGGGCAGAAAGTAGACGATCCAAGTGAGTATTGCGCCCAGCAAAAGGCCGATGATGCCGCCCACCGCGGACAAGGTGACGGCCTCGGTGGTGAACTGCATGAGGAGCGCCCGCTTGGTGGCGCCGATGGCTTTGCGCACGCCGATTTCGCGGGTCCGTTCAGTCACGCTGACGAGCATGATGTTCATGACGCCTACGCCGCCGACCATGAGGCCAACGCTGGAGACGGCGATCATGAAGAGGACGAGTCCACCCGTCAACTGGCCCCAGAGCTTGGTGAGCGAATCGGGTCCGAAGATCGCGAAGTTATCTTCCGCTTCAACTCGCACCTTGCGGCGGATGCGTAGCACTTCGCGAACCTCTTCGGTGACCAGCGACTTGTATTTCTGGTCGTCGAACTTGACGCCGATGTACATGTCTTTGATCTCGGGGTACAGATTGTGAAAGGTGCCCAGAGGAAAATAGACGCCATTGTCCGCCGGGTTCTTGCCGGAGCCGAAGGGCTGCTTACGCTTGTCTACGACGCCAATCACCGTGTAGAGCCCAGTGGCCACATTCACATCCTTGCCGATCGGGTCTTCGGTGCCGAACAGGTCTTCGGCTGTATCGTGGCCCAGCAGACAGATGTGCGCGTGGCGCTGGTCTTCGGCGTCGGTCCAAAAGCGGCCTTCCTGGGCGACGAGTTCCGAGGTCATTTCGAGCGCCGCGGTTGAACCCATGATGAAGGCGCCCGCCACTTTTTTGCCGTTGTATTTCACGCTGACATCGCCCACGTGGAACTGCTGGTTTACGTGCTGGTAGGTTCCGTCGACAGCCAATACGTGCGGCATGCCGCGCAAAGCGAGTACGTCATCGAGGTTCAGCTTTTTGCGGGTGAGCATCTCGGTCGTCGGACGCACACCGATGAGCGGCATATGGAAGACCCAGAGGACATTCGATCCCAACGAGGTAACCCAGTCGGATACGCGCTTATTCAAACCGTTGATCACCGAGGAGATGGTGATGACCGTGGTGACGCCGATGACGATCCCGAGGATGGTCAATCCGGAGCGCAGCTTGTTTGCCCGGAGCGTTTCGAGCGCCAGTATGACGGACTCGCGATTTTGCCCTTTTGCCATGGAAGGCGGCTTTCAGTGGACAGTGGACAGCGGAAGTAAGTGCGCAGTGAATTGAACCGGCGCGATTTTATTACGTCGCTTCGATTTTGGCTGTGATGTTGGCCACTGGGCGTTGTGGGCAGAGCAGGTCGCCAGTGACTTTCCCTGTTCCCTACTGTGTGTTCCCTACGTTACTCGTAGCGCAAGGCTTCGATGGGGTCCAGATTGGCGGCTTTCCACGCGGGATAAATGCCGAAGAGAAGGCCGATGGCGCAGGAAACGCCGAAACCGATGATGATCCACGTGGTGGAAACGGTGGCGGGCAGGCCGATGGGCAGAAAATAAATGATCCAGGTGAGCACGGCGCCCACCAGGATGCCGATGACGCCGCCGACAGCGCACAGGGTGACGGCTTCCGTGGTGAACTGGGTCATCAAGGTGCGCTTGGTAGCGCCGATGGCTTTGCGCACGCCGATTTCGCGGGTTCGCTCGGTCACACTGACGAGCATGATGTTCATGACGCCGACGCCGCCGACCATGAGGCCGACGCTGGAGACGGCGATCATGAAGAGAACCAGGCCGCCGGTGAGCTGGCCCCAGAGCTTGGAGAGCGAATCAGGCCCGAAGATTTCGAAGTCGTCGGGGGCTTCGACGCGAACGTGGCGGCGAATGCGGAGCAGTTCGCGGATTTCTTCCTGAACCAGGGCTTTGTTCTTTGGGTCATCGTATTTCACGCTGACCCACATGTCTTTGTCTTCGGGGTGCAGGTTGTGGAAGGTGCCAAAGGGGAAGATCGCCATGTTGTCGTTCGGATTTTTGCCGCCGCCGAAGGGCTGCTTGCGCTTATCGATCACGCCAATGACGGTGTACATGCCGGTCTCGATGTTGACCTCTTTGCCGACCGCGTACTGGTCCCCGAAGAGCTGCTCCCAGGTATCGTGCCCGAGGAGGACGACGTGTGCGGCGCGCTTGTCTTCATCATCGGTGTAGAGTCGGCCTTGGAGCAGAGTGATGTCGGAGACTAACGAGAGTTCAGCGGTCGATCCTTGAAGGATGGTGCCGGCAACCTTTTTCCCCTGGTATTTGACGCTGACTGCACCGACGCGGAACTGGCCGACGTGTTGATAGCCGCCATCCGCCGCGACGACGTGGGGGAGGGTGCGGAGGGCGATGACATCATCGGCGGTCAGCTTTTTGCGTGCCAGCATCTCGGTGGTGGGGCGGACGCCGATGACGGGCATGTGAAATACCCAGATCACGTTGGTGCCGAGCGAACTGACCCAGTCGTTGACGCGATTATTGAGGCCGTTAATGACCGACGAGATGGTGATGACGGTAGTGACGCCGATGACGATGCCGAGGACAGTCAAGCCGGAACGCAGCTTGTTTGTCCTCAATGTGTCGAGGGCCATCTTGATCGATTCGCGAGTTTGTCCTTGCGCCATAAAAACAGCTCCCAGCCGCTAGCTCCTAGCCTCCAGCTCTGATTCCTTGCTCAAACAAAGCATCTCCAATTTTCGATGCTTCATTGGTCGCCCGACTTGAACAGCTAGCAGCTAGAGGCTAGAAGCTGAAAGCTGTCTTTCTCACATTTCCGCGCGCAAGGCCACTACGGGGTCTAGTTTTGCGGCTTTGCTTGCGGGGTAGACGCCGAAGAAGATGCCGACTGCGCCGGCTAGAACTAATCCGAGGAAGATGGCCCACAGTGGGACTGCGGTGGGGAAACCGACAACGATGGTGATCAGCTTGCCCACGGCGATGCCACCCAGAACGCCGATGGCGCCGCCGATCAGCGCCAGCGAGGCGCTCTCGATCAGAAACTGCATGAGTACGTCGCGCTGCTTGGCGCCGAGTGCCTTGCGCACACCGATCTCTCGGGTTCGCTCGGTGACTGAGACTAGCATGATGTTCATGATGACCACGCCGCCGACCACCAGGGCGATGGAAGCGAGGCCGAGCACGACCCAGGCAAAGAGCGAACTGATCTGTTTCCAGATGTCGAGAAAGGTGTCGTTGGTTTCCAGATCGAAATCGTCAGGCTTGCCAGGCGCGTTGTGGCGCCGGGTGCGCATCATGACGCGGACTGAGTCTTCGGCGCGCTCCATCTCCTGCGCGTTGCCGTTGGTGCGGGCGTAGATGTCGACCGAATCGTTGTACCCGTAAATCTGCTGATAGGTGGTGATGGGGATAGCAACCCAGTTGTCCTGCGACTGGCCGAGGGTCTTGCCCTGGCGGTCGCCGACGCCGATGATGGTGTAGGGTATGCCGTCGACGCGAATCTCTTTGCCGATGGGGTCGCCGTCGCCGAGCAGATTGTCGACAATGTCGTAGCCCACGATGACGTTCTTGGTGGCGTGGTCCTCGTCGGCCGGAGTAAAGCCGCGGCCGAGAGCGATGTCGATGTTGTTAAGCGAGAGCATAGTCCAGGTATAGCCGCGCACGCTGGTGTTATTGCTGGAGTGGCCGTTGGCTACGACGTTGGTGGACTTGCTTAGCAGCGCGCCTACTTCGCTGCATTCGGTGCAAGCGTCTTTGACGGCCTGGTAATCCTCAATGCGAATGATTTTGCGTTTCTGGTAGTTGAGATACTCCTCGGCAGTAAAGATGACGCTGGGCATGCGGGTGACGGTGAAGACGTCAGCTCCATACCCCGAAAGCTTAGTGCTGACATATTTGTTGGCGCCGTTGACCAGAGTAATGACCATGATGACGGAGGCGACGCCCATGACCACGCCGATGAGCGTGAGGATGGACCGCAGCTTGTTGCCCCAGAGAGACTGGAGCGCGAGTTTAAAGGCCTCGATCAGCTTCATGGATTAGGTTGTGATCCCCAGCTTTCAGTTTACGCAAAGGTTGTCCCGCCCGCTGTTGCTTTGGGACGAACGGGGGATGTCGTGCCATCGGCGGCGATAGGGGAGGGCCTTCCTTCTTGACTGGGAATACGCGAATTGGGGAGCGTCGGTTCAATGGGAGGCGAGATTGGGAATCTTCATGCCGATTCGACGCGGTTGGGGCGCACGGAAAAGCGTCGCGAGTAGTTGCACCGAGAGGGTATATTGGGTCGGTGCTGCCCCGGCTTCGCGCCAAGGGCCGTGTGGGTGGACGGTGAGCAAGATCCCAGACGCAGGTACACTGGGACGCTGGCAAATTCTTCCCCTGGAGTGAATCGATGTTCCAAGTGAACCCGCGCAAGACGGTGTACGACGTCTGCATCATTGGGTCCGGCGCGGGAGGTGGCACGGCCGCGAAGGTGCTGACCGAGGGCGGACTGAATGTCGTGATGCTGGAGGCTGGGCCGCGGCTCGATCCCGATCGGGATTTCAAGGAACACGTCTGGCCCTACCAGCTGGCGCATCGTGGCGCGGGCGTGGGCGGACTGGGAAGTAATTTCGGTGAGTTTCTAGCGCCGAACGGCTTTTGGGAGATTGAGGGCGAGCCGTATACCGCGGCACCGGGATCGTCGTTTCGGTGGTTCCGGTCGCGGATCGAGGGCGGGCGCACGAATCATTGGGGACGGATTGCGCTTCGGTTTGGGCCAGCGGACTTCAGGCCGCACTCCACCGATGGCATGGGCGACGACTGGCCGATCACCTACGAAGACCTTGCGCCTTACTACGATAAGGTCGAGGCGTATATCGGGGTTTTCGGATCGAAGGAAAATGTTCCCAATGCGCCGGATGGAGTTTTTCTGCCGCCTCCGAAGCCGCGCTGCACCGAAACGCTGATCAAGAAGGCCTGCGACCGGCTCAACATTACATGCATCCCCTCACGGATGGCGATCCTGACCAAGCCGCTCAACGGGCGGGATGCGTGCCATTATTGCGCACAATGCGGACGAGGATGCAAATCGGCTTCGAACTTCAGTTCGAGCCAGGTGATGATTCCGCCGGCGGCGGCCACGGGACGACTGACGATGATTGCCAACGCGATGGCGCGCGAGATCGTGATGGGGGAAAACGGAAAGGCGGAGGCGGTCTCCTATATAGATAAGACAAGCAAGAGCGAACAGCGCGTACATGCGAAAGCGGTTGTGGTAGCGGCGAGCGCGTGCGAATCGGCGCGCCTGCTGCTGAATTCGCGGTCGGCGAGTTTTCCCAATGGGATTGCGAACTCGTCCGGTGCGGTGGGGCGGTATTTGACGGACTCAGTGGGAAGCGACCTGGCGGGATATTTTCCGCAGCTGGAACGGATGCCGGCGCACAATCACGATGGCGTGGGCGGCATGCACATGTATATGCCGTGGTGGCGTTTCGGGAAGCAGAACCAGTTTTTGCGGGGCTACCACATTGAGTTTGGCGGTGGTCGCGATATGCCGGGTGTGGGCGGATTTGATGGGGTGTGCGAAGAGCACGAAGGCTACGGCGTGAGCCTGAAACAGAAGTGCCGCAGCTCGTATGGCACGTTTATCGGATTCAGCGGTCGCGGCGAGATGATTCCCAACGAGAAATGCTTTTGCGAGCTCGACCCCGAGGTGAAGGATCAGTGGGGCATTCCTGTGCTGCGCTTCCATTGGCAGTGGAGCGAGAACGAGATCAAGATGGCCGCGGATATGCAGGCGACGTTCCGGTCGATTGTGGAGGCGGGCGGCGGTACGGTGATTGCGGGAACGCGGCGGCATCCGAAGCCGCAGGGCATGGCGAAGAACCCCGATATGCAGCAGCCGGTGGGCAAGATTTCGCAGGGCGGCGAGATCATTCACGAGCTGGGCACGGTTCGCATGGGGAACGATGCGAAGGCGTCGGTGTTGAGCGCGCATTGCCAGGCGCACGACGTGAAGAATCTGTTCGTGGCCGACGCGGCGCCGTTCGTTTCGAATCCCGACAAAAATCCGACACTGACGATTATGGCGCTCGCGTGGAGAACGTCGGATTATCTGTTGGAGCAGGCGAAAAAGGGAGAGGTCTAATTCGATGACGGATCTTATATCCCGACGTGTGGTATTGAAGTCGCTGGGCATGGGTGCTGTGGCGGGTTCGGTGCTGCGCGTGATTCCAATCGAGGCTGCGGCCTATGCGCACAGCGTGATCGATGCGGAGAAAGCAGATGCAGGCAGCTATGCCCCGAAGTTCTTCGATGCGCATGGTTACCAGACATTGCAGGCTTTGTGCGAGACGGTCTTTCCTGCCGATGCGGATTCCGGCGGCGCAGTGGAGGCGGGTGCTCCTGAATTCATTGATCTGGTGACGAGCGAGAATGCTGAATTCCAGGAGAAACTGGGTGTCGGGTTGAAGGGTCTGGATACAACTTGCACCAGCCGCTATGGGAAGGTGTATCTGAAGTGTGCGGCAGGACAGCAGAAAGAAGTTCTCGATCTAATTGCGTATCGCAAGAATGCGGAGGCGGACGCGGGACTCATGCAGGGTGTGGAGTTTTTCTCGCTGCTGCGGAACCTGACTGCGGACGGATTTTTCACGAGCAAGATCGGGATCAGGTATCTGGGGTATAAGGGGAATACATTTGTGCCGGAGTTTCCCGGGTGTCCGCCGGTGCCGGGGCTGGAAGCGTGAGTTTTGCCGTCCAGGGCATCGATTTGCAAGCAGCGAATCGCCAGCGTGGTCGATCCGTTGTTCGCGTTTGAGGAATCGGAGGCGCCCGGCATTAGGCCCTTCAGTGGAGTATGCCACTGCAGAGTGCCACCGTCTGTGTGTCCCGATGCTCCGTTCGGGAACTGGATCTTGACCATCCGGATGCAGCTTAGAACGTCGTCGTAAAGCGCAGCATGGCGCTGCGACCGGGGCCGATGGCGTTGCCTGAGAACAGGCCGGCGAAGTCGATCACGTCGAGGATATTTGTGAGGTTCTGTCCGTCGACCTGGACCCGCATCGTCATGCGTTCGGAGCGATAGAGATCGGCGCCGGCGGAAGCATTGAGCTGGAATGTCGGGTCGATGCGGCCACGCGCGAAGTTGATGTGATCGAGAACCTGCTGTCCGTATTCGGCGAGCACTGTGGAGGGCGCGCCGTCGAATTCGAAGGGAAGGCCGGTGTCGTATTGAGCGCCGCCGGCGAACCAGAGGCGCGTTGTGGCTTGAAAACGAAGTCGACCGCGGACGGTATTGCGCTGATCCTGCGAATCGGGAAAATGCCCCGTGAGTTGCAGCTCGGCCTGAGTGGCATTGTCGCCGAGAAAGAGGCCGCCCGTGACGGGATTCCATGCGTTGCCTACTTCGTAGGAATAGCTGAGGAAGCCCGAGAATCGCTTGCCGGCGGGAAGATCGAGCTTGCCTTCCGCTCCGTAGACGATGGCTTTGCGGAACGCGATAGGGAAGCTGATGGTGGTGTTGTCGATTTGATCGTCGTCGGCATAGTTGTTCACGACGCGGCGGAAGTAATTGATGTCGAGGCGGAATTTGCCATTGAATGCTTTCGTGAGGCCGCCCTCGTAGTAATCGCCCTGCGACGGCCGGACGGGGAGGCGCAGGAAGACGGTCGGAGCCAGGGATTCGATCTGGTCGGAACTTGAGAGCAGGAGGTTTTGCGACGTGGGGGTTTGAAAGACGCGATCGTAGGAGAAGTGAAGGATCAAGTCCGCGGAGGGAAGGTAGCGAGCGATGGAAAAGCGGGGCTGAACGGCTTGTTTGTTGAGCAGGAGTTGGTAGTGGTCCCAGCGGAGTCCTGCGCCGATGGTCCAGTTTTTGAATCGAAGCAGGTCCTGCACAAATGCGGATTGTTCGAGGTCGGGGCGCTCGCCGGTGAAAGCGAAGGTGGACGGTGTATCCACGGCGAACTGGGTTGGATCGGTGATCAGGTAGCTGAAGTCTTCATGCAGGAAAGTGTTGTCGGTTTCAACGCCGGCCTTCCACTCGCCAGGGCCGTGGTCAGCGGTGAGGCTTGCCTTGACGTACCCTTCGCGAAAACCGTTGTGCTGGAAGACTTCGATCGGTGTTGACTGGGGGTTTGACGTGAAGTCGTTGGCGTTGTCGCGAACCATGCCGCGAAAGTCGGCGAGCGTCTGGGAAGAAAAAATGTGCTCGTACGAAGCGAAGCCCATCGTTTCGACATTGTCCGCAGTCTGTCGCTGGCCCGCGGCTTGCTGGATCTGTTCGTTAGGCAGGTCGTAGCGGGAAACCTCGTGGCGGAGGTTCAATCCGAGGCGGTCGTTGGGAGTGAAGTCGCGCTCGTAGCGAATGGAAAAGTCGCCGTTGGTGCCGGTGTTGGAGTAGTTTTGCGGAACTACGGGATTGAGGTAGTGATCGGTGCGGCTCCCGCTGGCACTGGCGCTCAGGGTGTTTTTGTCCCAGGTATATTGGCCTCCGGCGAACCCGGAAGCGGTATCGAAGCTTCCGCCGGCGGCTACGAGGTCGCCATGAAAACCGGGTTGCTGATTTTGAAATGTGTTGAGTTCGATGACCCCGCCCATTTTGCGTCCGTATTCGGCTGGGATGCCCGCAGTGTAGATGCTCATGGACTGTACGTCGTCCGCTTCGATTTCGGGGCCGAAGCTAGGGGAGCGATTGTCGGTTAGAGGAATTCCGTCGACGACGATCTGGGTTTGATATTCCGAGCCCCGCGGGTGCAGAACGGCGTTGCCCTCATAGAGCCATCCGGGTTGGGAATTCACGAGGTCCTGCAGGGACCGGCCAGGAATTGAGCCGATGCGATGTTGAATCACATCAGAACCGATTTGATTGACGGAGCCGGGCTGGTCGGGATCGATCAGCGTGTTTTGAGAAGTAACGTCGATGGCTTGGGTGACCGTGGCCAACTTGAGTTGAATCGCGTTGCGCAGGGGAATGGAAGAGGCGATCGCAATCGTTTCAGTGGCGGGGGCAAATCCGGTTTGTTCAATGGCCAATATGTAGAGGCCGAAGGGGAGGCGCTGGAGGACGAGATTGCCTTGATTGTCTGTTTGCAGAATTGCGCGATACTGGTTCGCCGCGCTGGAGACGTGGACAGCTGTCTTGACCCCGAGACCCGAAGGGTCGGTCACTTTCAGCTTGAGTTCCCCGCTGTTGCTCTGGCCGTGGAGGGACAAGGCGCATAGCAAAAGGAGAAATGCGAGTTTGTTCATCGACCCTCGTCTCGGAAACCCGGCACGCAACATTCAGACGCAGAATCCGGCAGACTGTGCGACGGGTTTATGGTCTCAAAAACCAACAGGATAGAGCCATTCTGCATCTGAACCCATGTCGGCGGTGTCGCAAGGCTGCCTGAATTGAAAGGAAGAAAATTATGGCCAAGCAGAACGGCAGGGAGCAGAGCCAGTCGGTTCAGGATCTGATCAAAGCTCTGAATGAAGATCTGTCGCGTGAGTATCAAGCGATCATCGCCTACACCGTTTATAGCAACGTGCTGAGCGGAGCTCAGTGGATGCAGATCGCCGAGGAACTGAAGCTGCATGCGGCTGAGGAATAGCAGCATGCGTTCATTATCGCCGACCAGATCGATTACCTGGGAGGGATGCCAACTGCAACTCCGAAGGAAGTAAAGCTTTCAAAGAAGCCTGAAGAGATGCTTCGCTTCGATCTCGACCATGAGACCGAAACCATTCGCAATTATCGAGAGCGCGTGAAGCAGGCTGAGGCGCTGGGCCACTATGCGCTTGCTGAACAGCTCCGCAAGATCATCTCCCAGGAGCAGGAGCACCAGCACGACCTGGCTACCGCTCTTGGGATCGATGTACCTAACGTTCTCCCCCAGGGCGCATGGACCATTTCATCGAAGGATCGCGCGCGTGGCCTTGATTTTGCGGCTTTCTCGGCCCGCATGCCGCTGCGCAATGGTGCGCTCGTGGCGTAACTGGAGGGAATGGCGGCCGAGGCGGAGGCTCAACGACGCCTGCCGGCACCACCGCCGTGACTGTGAAGGCGACTGCGGGAACGCTCACGCAAACGATTCACGCTTACTGTGCAATGAAGTCGGGTTTTGAGGCGTGCATAAACGCAAAAAGGCTGCCCCCATGGCAGCCTTTTTGCGTTTCGGAAGAGAATTGTGAGATTCCCTAAGTTTTCCTCATGAATCACACCTATATTGATTGATGGAGCAGATCGGTTGAGAGGACCTGTTATGTATTCATTCGCAGGTTCGATGCACCTTTAGTCCGCGTGTCGCGGAGAGAAGCATTATTCCGGTGTGACCCCAGTTCAACTTACGCAGTTCGAGTCTTGGCGCGCAGGTGCTTACCGCGCTGATTCCGGCATTCTGTTTGCGTGCACGATATTCGTGCGACTTCGCTGAATTTCTGTAAGCTCGTGGGGAAGACTTCGACAATCGACGAAGAGAAGTGCTTCCGAATTCATTCGCAACAGAGGAACGTATATGAGCAGGCTCCGCGTTCGCGCTCAGAATTTCATCGCGTTGAGCGCACTTTTCTATTTGATTTTGGTTTTCCGCACAAAGTCTTTATGGACGCTCATGTTTTTCGCAGCAATGGGCGGACGGCGGACATGTCCCTACCGGGTGTGATGGCGACGGCAGAAAACATGTCTGACGATTTTCACGTGTACGGCCTCGACTGGAGCGCTTCGTCGATTGAGGTGTATGTGGATGGGCGGCGAGTGAGGCATATTTGCAATACGAGTTGGCACATGCCGCTAAGGCTTATATTGGATGCTGAGACCCAGGGGAAATGGTGGGGTCTTCCCTCATTCCGCGATCTGCCCTCTACCTTTCAGGTGGACTATATTCGCGTGTGGCAGCATAGAACTGCAGGGATGTAAGGATGTCTGCAAGGAAACTAATGGTTTGATTCGTGACGAGGCGCACTGTCGGCTGTGAATCGTACATAGAAGAATCTGAATTGTTAGAACACAGCTAATTCACGTGGACAAAGAACGGCTGTACTTGTGGTGCGGATACCCGGACGATGTGGCCGATGAGGCAGCTCGCGACGGCTGCGCGTTGATTCTGAATGAGGACGAGCGAGCGCGTTGGAAGGCGTTTCGGTTTGAGAAGCATCGCCGTGAGTACCTGACTAGCTGCGCCCTCGCGCGTTTTGCTCTGTCTCAATATCATTCGCTTGCGCCTGAGGCATGGCGCTTTCAAGTCAACGCCTACGGTAAGCCAAGTCCTGATCCGGAATGCGGCCTTCGATTCAATTTGTCGAATTCCCCTGGCCTGGTGGTCTGTTTGATCGCGCATGGGAACGAGGTGGGAGTCGATCTGGAGCCCTATGAACACGCGGGAGAGATCGCGCGGCTTTCGGAGACGGCGTTCTCGCCGCTAGAGCTTGCACAGCTTGAAGAATTACACGGGAGCGAGAAAACGGACTGGGCATTGTCGCTCTGGACGCTGAAGGAAGCGTACTTGAAGGCACGAGGCATGGGGTTATCTCTGCCGTTAAACAAGTTTTCATTTCTGTTTGGACGCCCGGCGGGGATCCGGCTGGAATTGAACCCGTGCCTTGAAGATGAGGCTGAACGCTGGCGTTTTTGCCTGTTGGACCGCGCCGGACACCGCATTGCCATCGCCGTCGATCGCGCCGATGCGTTCGATCTGCAGTTCTTCGAGACGCGGCCACCTCTGGCTGCGGCTATTCGCATTGCACGCGGGAGGGAAGTTTGGTATCCGCTGCAACCGACGGGCCTGGATTCGACAGATCCCCCAGCACAAGTACGGAGAACGTGAAGATGGGTCTCATTGCTACCAAGTCCGAATCCGTTTTGGCTCCGGTGATTCTTGCTGATTCGCAGCGTATGGAAAACATTGCGGGCGAGCTGGCGCGGTGCGAGTACACCCTCTCCAATTGTTCGAAACGGCTGGGCGTATTTCCACGCCTCGGCGTGAATTTCTGGCCAGCCCTCCGGCGCAAATGGGTGCCAGAAAAGCACGACGGCGTCGATACGCTGCTGGAACTCTTCATCGACGGAAATGACGTGCCGGTGGATCGCTTGAAGCAGCATGTGTCTGTCGCTTTTGTTGATGCGATTCTTGAAACTCGTCTCGCAGAGAAGGATGGGGCGATTCTGCGTTCGAAACTCTGCCTCTTCCCGTGCTACGGGAAATACATCGTGACTGACCAGGCGTGCAAGAACACAGATATCAATCAAGTGATGTGGCTTTGGGGAGAGAGTTTCATTCTTAGTGGGCTGGTGAAGCGTGTTCCACGAAGGCGCGCCATCGATCTTGGGACAGGCTCCGGCGTGCATGCGATTTTAGCGAGCGACCATTGCGAGAGTGCCGTCAGCGTCGATATCAATCCGCGGGCGCTGGAGTTCGCGCGGTTCAATGCGGCATTGAATGGGAAAAGAAATATCGAGTTTGTGCTGAGCGATCTTTTCCATTCCATTGATGGGACGTGCGACTTGCTGCTTGCAAATCCGCCTTATCTGCCCGATGGCGGCGCGCAAGCGGGAGACAACTTCTGGAGCGGAGGCATCGAAGGCACTCATCTTCTGCGGAGAATTGTGCAGGCTCTTCCGGTTAGGCTGGAGCGTGAAGGAACGGCCCATATTATCGCCCTTTATCCGCTTCCTGCCGGCACGTCGCTCAAGAGCCATTTTGA
Source organism: uncultured Acidobacteriaceae bacterium (assembly GCA_963704415.1). GTDB lineage: Bacteria > Acidobacteriota > Terriglobia > Terriglobales > Acidobacteriaceae > Telmatobacter. Next base: position 681,704 of record OY969908.1, read on the forward strand.
TTCATGGCTGGGCGGTGCTCTTGAGCAATACGAAGTGTTGGATCATACGTGGCCCGTTCCGCACTACCAGGACGTGCTTTCGGAGAAGCCATTTGAAGGAGACAAATCCGCGTGGCGCTTCGGGGTGGTGAGCCTGCGACGAACGGAGAACGGAGCAGGCCGGTGGAGGGACGCCGGCGGCGACGGGATGTTTTTTCGCGAGGATGGGAGTTGCTGCGTGGTTGCCGACCACGACAAAGTTTGACCTGGCAGCATCGAATTCGCTCTACACCAATTGGAGAACCGCCCAGGGTTCAGGACGGAAGAATCGTCCTTAGCTTATCTGCAAAATTTTGGACATAGGGTTCATAGAGTATGGATATGTGTGCGCTGAGGATGTCATGGATATCCAGGCCGCCCACCGCATATTGTCCCCATCCCAGTGTTGGATGTTCGCGCCTGCCGAGAATCTCCCCGCGGTCTGTCGCCTTGAAGAGTGTAATCTTCCCTGGATAGGACCTGAAGCTGTACCGTTGGAGGGCTCGTATGTGAGCTTCCTCGGCCTGAAAGTAATGGAGCCGAAGTGGGACGCGCCTACCCGCGAGTTGATAACCGGCACATTCCGCGATCCGAATGCGACGAATCAGCATTATTCTCCAGTATGCCGCCTTTCCCGAGAGTACCCGCCCAAAGTAGGTCAAACGACCGTTGCGCAGCCTTGTCAAGAATGCATGGATCTTTGTCCTGGTTTTCAAAGGTTCATCGCTTCCTGGAACACCGGCGTCGATGAGCATGAGCAATCTTGGCTCCGCACCCTGCGCACTCAGCTGTCTGGCCATCTCAAAGGCGATGTGCCCGCCCAACGATGCGCCGAGGAGAAGATAAGGGCCGTTGGGACGAAAAGCTCGAAGCTCTTTTACGTAGATGGACGCCAGTTCTTCAAGGGTGATCTCGTGAACCTCCCCTAGGACGAGGGGGGATTGGAAGGCGTAAAAAGGCTGATTGGGTCCGAGGGCATTGGACAGCGGCTGATAGAAAAGAACATCTCCTCCGATGGCGTGGACACAGAACAGGGGAATGCGCGAGCCTTTCGTCTGAATAGGCACCAGCGTCGACCCGATTCTCGGTTCCTCACCGGTCGCCTGCTTCTTTCTGGCGATCACCTCGGCGAGGTGGCGCACGGTGCGCGCTTCAAAGAGGACGGCGAGGTCGAGGTCGACCTGATATTTCTTCTTGATCTTGGCAAAGAGGCGGACACCGATCAGTGAATGGCCACCGAGTTCGAAAAAGTCATCATCAAGACTTACGTGTTCGACGCCGAGCAGATCCCGCCACCAAGCGGCTAGAGTTCCGTCGATGCCCTCACCGCCTGATCCAAGATTGGGGGCGACGGATGGAGTGGACCGCGGTGATGTCGATGCTCTGGCGGTGTCCACTTCATCGATATGCCCGGCGACGACAACCAGCGCGGGCGGAGTATTGGTGTGCAGAATGTGCGCCAAGGCGCGAACGGCTTCTTGCGGGGGAATTCCAGGCTTATTGACGATCTCGATTGGCTGCTCTCCGCCGCTGACCCCGGCCTGGCGGAGGCCGTGGGCGTCGGCAGCCTCGACGGCATCCTTGATCCGGCGCATGGCAAAGCCTTCGATCTCGGCCAGCACCTCGTCTTGCTCATCGAAGAGGGTGATGTCGAAGGTTTCGACTTCTCCATGAAGTACGTTCTCCTGCCGGGCGCGCTTGTGACTGTACATCCGGGAAGGAAATGGGCGGTAGACGCAAATTCTCTTGTAGGAGATCGGGAGGTGGAGATCGGCGGAGGACTCGTAGCCGTCCGTCAAATAAAGCGCACAGCCGGTGGCCAGATCGAGCATCGCCGGGTGCATGAGGAATGTGGAGCAGTCTGCGGCGAACCTGGGATCCAACTGGAGCTCGGCCAATCCTTCGCCCTTGCCGATTTTCAGCCAGTTTAGGCAATGCCAACGAGGGCCAAAATCGAAATAGAGCTCTTGTTTGGTCCGGTGTTGTTCGTCGAATGCGATCTCGCGTTCTTTGCAGCGTGCGATGACTGCGGCGCGGTCGACACGCGTTGCTGGTCGCGCGGAGCATGAGCCTACGAGACCGGTGGAATGCTCGACCCAATCGCCTGCCTGCCCGGAGCTTGGCTTTGCGAAAACCGAGAAGCGGTAGGTTCCTTTTTGCGCGGCGCTTTCGTCGTCGAGCCGCAGCTGGACGCGCACCTCCTTGGATTCAGAGGGTCCGAAGGTCAGGGGAGCGAGAAAGAAGACATTCTCGAATTGGATAGGGCTGCGGAAAGCACCGCGCGTAAAAGCTGCGGCGGCCATCTCAAGGTACCCCGTTCCGGGAATCAGGGCCTTGCCGATTTTCATTCTGTGTTCGGAGAGCAGCCATTGCCGTTCGATGGAGAACTGGCTTGCATACACCTTTTCCCGCGGCGTATCGAGCAAGCGCTGTTCGAGCCATGGATGGGGTGAAGCGGAGCGCGCGCCCATGCCGACATCGCTCCATGCGCCCCAGTTGACGACGGTCACCCTGCCTTTGCGGCTGAGCGCGAAAGCGTCGAGAAAGGCGTTGGCGGCGGCGTAGTCCACTTGGCCGGCGGGCGGAAGGATGGAACTGATGGACGAGAACAAAACAAAACAGCTGAGTGGCGCGTCGCCGAGCGCCTCTTCCAGAACCAGCGTGCCTCGCACTTTTGGATCGAGGACGCGCGCTGCGCTTTCCACGGTCTTCAACAGCAGTGGGCCGTCGTCAAGGACGCCCGCGGCATGAAAGACGCCGTCGATTTTGCCGAATTGCTTCCGCGCCTGATAGACGACGCTGCGCATCTGACTTAGATTCGTGACGTCTGCTTGAGCAACCAGAAGACCGCCTGCGATGGAGTCGATTTGGATCAGCTTTCGAATTCGCTGTTTATCGGCCTCCGTCGTCTGGACGTCATCCAAGGCGGCTTTCCACTGGGTTTCCGGGGGTATCGCAGAGCGGCTTATCAGCACGAGGCGCGCATTGAATTCACGCGCGAGATGCTCGGCAACTACCAGTCCGATGCCACCCAAGCCTCCGGTGATGAGATACACGCCTCTGTTCTGCAAGCGAGGATGCTCGGAAGCTGCTTCGAGGCTTATGAACTCCAGCGATTCAACAAAGCGCTCGCCGCCGCGGAACGCGATTACGGTCTTATCGTGGACGGAAGTTAGTTCGGCGACGATCTGGTTGACGGTATCTTCAAGGTGGCCGGCTTCGAGGTCTATATCGATGCTGCGGCAAACGAATCCGGGAAGCTCTTTGGGGATCACTCGCGCCGGACCGAGCAACACGGCTGGAGCCGGATTGCGCACCGCTTCGTCGTGGACCTGCTGAATCCGGTTTGAGACCAGCGTTATGTTTGCCTCGGCAATGTCCTGATTGGCCAGCGCCTGTGCGAGATACAGTGGGCTGCAAAAGCTGCGGTCCAATGCTTCATCGAGCGGCGGATCGGTGTCCAAGGGCGCTGCGGGCCAGAGATGGAGGATGTTCTTGGGAGAGAATCCCCTTTTGATTACGTCGGCGATGAAGGTGTCATAGTCTGCGCGAACGCCGGGCCGGATCGTGTATTCGCCTTTTCTGGATTGCTTGTAGTTCTTGCCGGCGGCGACAAGAATCACGTCGTGTTTTGTTTCTCTCAGATTGGAAGCGACGCGATTGCCGAGGCCGAGTGAATCTGTGAAAACAATCCATGGGCCAGTCCCGTTGTTGGAAGCGGGATTGGCGGGAGCGCGTTTCCAGGTGCGGCGATAAAACGATAATTCTTTCTTGCCTTCTTGCTGCGAAGCGGGGGCAGCAGCGGGTGCGTAAGCAGATTGGATTTTATCGGGCTCGATCCAGAACTTTTGATGTTCGAAGGGGTAGGTCGGCAGGGAAACGCGCTGCACGGAGCCTGGTGTATGGAGTTTGGCCCAGTCGATGTCGACTCCCGAAACCCAGAGTTGGCCGAGAGTTTGCAGCGCGCAGCGGAGGTCGGAGGCTTTCTCGCGGGGATGCGGAAGGGACTGGAATACTTTTACCGTGTTTCCAACTTGCTGGCGCGCCAACGAGGTGAGCGCATTGCCGGGGCCGGATTCGATAAGAATCTGGTTGGGCTGATGCAGCAACTCCGCGACACATTCTGAGAAATGAACCGTCTGGCGAATGTGGCGCGCCCAATAGGTTGGGTCAGTCGCCTCGTCGGCGTTGATCCAGGTGCCACTGACGTTGGAGAGATAGGGGATGCGCGGAGAATGCATCGCGATTTGTGAAAGCCGCGCTGCGAAGGGCTCAAGAATCGGATCCATCATCGCGGAGTGAAATGCATGCGAGGTGTGCAAACGCCGGCAGGCGACAGACTGCGCAGCGAGAGTTTCTTCGAGCACTGCAATTGCCGGGGTGGGACCGGAGACTACGCACATGTCCGGATTGTTGACGGCGGCCAGAGAAATTACGCCGTTGAGATACAGTTCGGTTGCCGGGAGCGGAACGGCAAGCATCGATCCAGGAGGAAGGTCGTAGATCAGGCGTCCGCGGTAGGCGACGATGGTGAGTGCATCTTCAAGGGAGAAAACTCCGGCGAGACAGGCAGCGACATATTCTCCGATGCTGTGGCCCACCATAGCTGCGGGCTCGACGCCGAGAGACATCCACCAGCGTGCGAGCGCGTACTCAATGGTGAAGAGCGCAGGCTGCGTGAGCCAGGTTTGGTTCAGCTTCTCGGATGCTGTGTCGCGTTCCTGTTCAGGGGGATAGAGTGCCGTGCGGAGATCGAGCCCGAGAAGCCCGCGAAGGTGTTGCGCGCAGAGATCGACCGCGTCGCGAAAGACAGGCTCGTAAGAGTAGAGTTCGCGACCCATGCCGACGTATTGCGAACCTTGGCCGGAGAACATGAAGACGGCGTGGGGCGCAACTTTGGCCGCGGCTCCTTTGGCGACGTGAAGCTGTTCGCCACTTGCGAGGACCGTCAATTCATCGCGGGATTCTCCGACGACGAGAGCACGCCGGTGTGTAAAAGCGTGGCGGCCGAGCTGACAGGTGAAGGCGGCGTCGGCAAGATTGAGATCGGGGTGCGCATGCAGGTGAGCGACGAGATTGGGGAGGCCGTGTTCGGCGGCGGCTTCAGTTTTTGCGGAGACCGTCAAAAGTTGATAGGGCTTGCCGTCGCGCAGCAGGATCGGCGGTGGGGCTTCTTCAAGCACAACGTGCGCGTTTGTGCCTCCAATGCCTAACGCGGTGACGCCGGCGCGCCGCGGCGATCCATTGGCTGGCCAGTCGGCGAGTTTGTTGTTGACGTAGAAAGGGCTGTCGTTGAGCTGGATGTGCGGATTGAGATTCTGAAAATTGAGGGTCGGCGGCAACTGCGCATGCTCAAGTGCCAGCGCAGTTTTGATGAGGCCGGAGACACCTGCCGCCGCATCGAGGTGCCCGATGTTTGATTTGAGCGAGCCGATTCCGCAATAGCCGCTACGCGTGCTTGATTTGCGAAATGCCTGGGTGAGCGCGCGGACCTCGATGGGGTCGCCGACGATGGTGCCGGTGCCGTGCGCTTCGATGTAGGAGATCTCGTCGGCACTGACACCGGCGAAGCCCAGCGCTTCGGCGATGACTTCGGCCTGGCCTTCGACGCTGGGCGCCAGGTAGCCGACTTTGCGTGCGCCATCATTGTTGAGCGCCGATCCGAGGATGAGTGCATGAATGTGGTCGTGGTCCTGCAGCGCATCTTCGAGGCGCCGCAACACAACGATCCCCAAGCCGCTTCCAAAAATCGTGCCGCTGGATGCGGCATCGAAAGAGCGGCAATGGCCATCGCGCGAGAGAATCTCTCCCTCGCGGTAGAAGTAGCCGCGTCCATGCGGAATTTCGATGGTGACTCCGCCGGCAAGCGCCATGTCGCATTCGTTGTTGAGGAGGCTCTGGCAAGCGAGATGAACCGCGACGAGTGAGGTGGAGCACGCAGTTTGCACGTTGATGCTGGGGCCGCGCAGATCAAGCTGGTAGGAAACGCGCGTGGCGAGGACATCCTTGTCATTGCCAGTCTGCTTGAGTTGAAACAGGCCTGCAGTTTCAAGAAGGCGGCGATTGGCCAGCAGGTTGTAGATCAGGTAAGTGTTCATGCCCGATCCGGCAAAGACGCCTACTGTTCCATCAAAACCGTGAGGCGGATGGCCGGCGTCTTCCAGAGCTTGCCATGCGCACTCCAGAAAATGCCGGTGCTGCGGATCCATGATGGATGCGTCTCTCGGACTCAAGCCGAAGAACGATGCATCGAACATGGGGACGTCGTCGAGTCGCGATGCCGATTTGACGTAATCGGGGTCGGCCAGCTCTTCAGGCGTGGCGCCGGCAGAGAGGAGTTCGGCATCGGAGAGTGGCCGAACCGACTCGATGCCGTCGCGCAGATTCCGCCAGAAATCGGCAATGGTAGCAGCGCCGGGAAAGCGCCCCGCCATGCCAACGATCGCGATTGTGGCGGAAGGTTTCATTGCTTGCCTTTCAGCGCTTAAGGGCCAACCTGCGGCGCTGTGCGCGATCAGAAACCTGGCTTTGCGGCTGTGTTCCCGCGAGATGGGCCGCGAGTTCTTTCACCGTGGAGAAATGAAAGAGATCGATGAGTGCGATCTCGCGGCCCAAAACGTCCTGCAGCCTTGCATGTACTTCTGCGACGGTGAGGGAATGAGCGCCAAGGTCGAAGAAGTTATCATTCAACCCTACAGTTGCAACTCCCAATGCATCTTGCCAGGCATGGGCGACAATGCGTTCGATGTCGCTGGCGGGTTCACTGTGGCATAGCGGTGTGACTGCACCTGTGGCGAAGCTGGGAGGTGGAAGCGCGAGCAGGGCTTTGCGATCGATCTTGCCGTTGTCGGTCAGCGGAAATGCAGGAAGAAAGACAAAGGCGGAGGGGACCATGTAATCCGGCAACTTCGATTCGAGCGCGTCGCGCAGAACCGCGGACGAAGTGGTTTGTGAGGCTTCACCCACCAGGTAAGCGACCAGGCGCTTGTCACCTTCGCGGTCTTCACGTGCGACGATGACGGCTTGTTTGACTCCGGAGAGTTGCTCGAGCACGACTTCGATTTCGCCGGGTTCGATGCGGTGCCCGCGCAGCTTGATTTGGAAGTCGGCACGGCCGAGAAAATCGAGATTGCCACTCGGCAGGCAGCGGGCCAGGTCGCCTGTGCGGTAGATGGGCTTGTCTGAGAGCGAAGGGATTCTGAGAAAGCGCTCGGCAGTCAGTTCGGGACGGTTCCAGTAGCCGCGGACTACGCCATCGCCGCCGATGAACAGTTCTCCTATTTCACCTGCGGGAACGGGATTCAAATCCGGATCGAGAAGATGGATCTGCGTGTTGGCGATGGGTCGCCCAATTGAAATCGAACTGTCCGCATTTTTGATGAGGCATTCTGTGGACCAGACGGTGGTCTCCGTGGGCCCGTACATGTTGTGAATGACGCCTTTGAATACCTGGCGAAGAAGGTGGACGAGGGACACGGGGACGACTTCGCCGCCAAGAAGCAACTGCTTAAGCGAGCCGAGGGATGCGAACGCGCGCGGATCGAGCGTCAACATGCGAGCGAGTGAGGGAGTCATTTGCAAATGCGTGACATGGTGCTGGGCGATCTCATCGGCGATGGAACCCGTGCCTTCGTCGCCGTGGACGATGACTTTGAAGCCGCGGGTGAGTGTCCACAGAAGCTCGAGAACGGAAATGTCGAAGGAAACGCTGGTGACGGCTAGCCAGACGCCCGGTTCACAACCGATGGCACGGTCCATGCCCGTGAAGAAGTTGACGACGTTCCGGTTTTCGATCATTACACCTTTCGGTTTGCCTGTGGAACCGGAGGTGTAGATCACATACGCAAGATTGCCGCTGGTTGCATCGGAACGCACGGGTTGAGTGGGATGGGTCTCCACCGCGGAAGTACCGGCGTCGACTGCGGTGAGCGAGCGGCCGCTGAGTGGAAGTTGCTGGCGCGTCTCGGGAGTCGTAACCAGAACTTGCATTTGTGAGTCTTCGATGATCCAAGCGAGGCGATCTTTGGGATAACGAGCGTCGAGCGGAACGTAGGCGGCGCCCGATTTAAGAATGGCGAGCAGGCTGACGACAAGAGCCTCGGAACGCTCCACCGCGACGCCGACGAGCGTGTCCGGCTTGATGCCGAGACTCTGCAGTTGGCGGGCGAGATGATTGGATCGATTCTCGACTTCGCGATAGCTCAGTTCGCGGTTGCCTGCGGCTACGGCGACGGCATCCGGAGTACGGTCCACCTGCTGCGCAAAGAGATCCGCGATAGTTGCGTCGCGCGGATAATCCGCTTCGGTCCGATTCAACTCAAGCAACGGAGCGACTGACATAGATATTCTCCAGAAATAAAAACTCTATGCCCGTACCTAGAAAGGTCTCGATCGCCTCTTCGGGCGTGTTGACGATCGGTTGGCCCTTGACGTTAAAACTGGTGTTCAGTACGAGTTGGCGCCCGGTTGTCTTACCCACGGCCAGCAGCAGTGCATGGAAATCGGGATTATCTTTTTCGGAAACGGTCTGCAGGCGGGCGGACCCGTTGACGTGGGTGATTGCGGGAAGCAGTGCGCGTACTTCCGGGCGCACGTCGACGACGCTGATCATGTAAGGCAGATCGGTTCCGGGAGAGACTTCAAACCAGCGATGAGCTTCTTCCGCTGAGCATGCCGGCGCAAAGGGCCGAAAGGCTTCGCGCTTTTTGACCATGGCGTTGATACGATCGCGCATCTCCGGGTCGGCCGGGTCGGCAAGGATGCTTCGATTGCCGAGGGCGCGCGGACCGTATTCCATCCGGCCTCGGTACCAGGCGATGACGTGTCCATCCGCGATGAGACGGGCCGCGCACGCACATGTGGCCTCAAGAGAATCGCATCGCTTCCATTGGATCTTGCCGTCGAAGCGCTGAAGGGCGGCAACGATGGCGGCATCGTCGTATTTGGGTCCGAAGAGCGGAGCGGGGAGGCGCCGGTTCGGGAACTGCTGGGCAAGCGAGGTGCGGTAGAGCGCGGCTCCGAGAGCAACGCCGTCATCGCCGGCGACGGGCTGCACGTAGACTTCGTCGAAAAGTCGTGAGTGAAAGAGCTTGCCGTTGGCGGTGCAATTGAGAGCGACGCCGCCCGCGAGGGCAATGCGCCGCAGTCCAGTCTTCTTTCCGAAATGCTCGCAAACATGCATGACCGCGCGCTCGAGGCATTCCTGGAGGGCGGCGGCCACGTCTTCATGAATCGAATTGACGGAATGATCCTGGTGACGGCGCGGGATCAGGTTCTTGTCGAGCCAGGCGCGGGTTGCGAGATATTGTTCGCGCTCTTCGCGGGAGTGGTTCAGTTTGAGAATGGGGATGCGAATGGAGCCGTCGTCGCGGAGTTCAACGAGCTGCTGGAAAAATGAGCGAAAGTGCGCGCGGTCACCGTACGGCGCCAGTCCCATGATTTTGTATTCGTCGGAATTGAAATCGAATCCGAGGTGGAGCGTTACCAGGGAATAGAGGATGCCGATGGAGTCATTGGCGCCGATGGTGTGGAGCTTCTCAAGCTGGCCATCGTGAAAATCGTAGACGCTGATGCTTTCAATCTCGCCCATGGCGTCGTTCACGACCACCAGGCATTCGTCCCAGCCGGAGGTGTAAGCCGCGCTGGCAGCGTGTGCCAGATGATGACCGACCGGGACTACCTTGTCTTCGGGGAAGCCGGGCAAGTCACGGCGCACCTGTGCGAGAAGGGCCTCGCGAGAAAAAACCTGCTGATAAAGCTCAGCCGAGATTTCGTCTCTTAGATAGAGCTCGCGATAGGGGGAGTAGTCAAAACCATGGGCAATTTCGTCGATTTCATCGATCGAGATGCCGGAGTCGGCGAGACACGATCGGATCGCATCGATGGGGAAGTTCCCGGTATGTTTGGCCCTGCTGAATCTCTCCTGCTCGGAGGCGGCGACCAACTGCCCGTCGACCACCAAGGCAGCTGCCGCATCCATTCCCTGTGCAATTCGATATTCGCGTTCGTCCAAGCCGGGCCACTTGGCCCGTTTGAAGGGTACGGAGTTCTCTAATCCACTAATTCCTATAACTTTCATTACTGGTCCCTTCCGTCTAAGAGCGCCAGACATCCGTCCTGCGGGATGCGCGACGAGTCTCTGCTGCTCTCTGCTGGGGGACAGCAGATTATCCGAAACTTTTGCCTTCAGTGTGTTTATCTGAACGCGAATTGGGTTTCTGTACAGTGACGCTTATCACAGACATCGCGTTCAATTTCCTTGGCTTTTGGAGAGGGGCGGGAAGGCGACACCGGGGGCGATCAATTCGGGCAAAATTGAGAATTTTGGCGGGGCGCCGACTGAGCGTGCCGGTTGCAATGCTTCAAAGGTTGTAGATTCGAAAACAGGACTGAGCCTAGGGAAGGTCTATTTCTCCTGGTTCGAACTTCCGGTTTGTGTCCCGCAACGGCTTGAGGGTGCGTAAGAACGCCCAGCGCATGGCTGTTGGGAACCGTGCTCCAGCGCGATGATCTCAGCATAGGGCTGACAGGCGCCTGAGCGAGACCTCTGTATCCGGGCCTGAACTCGTTTTCCCAATAAAAAGCCGGTGGTCACCTCTATAGATGGGATGAGAAGGTCGACCCCGATCAATGCCAAGCGCTAAGCTGGCGTTGATCAACGCACTCAAAGGTGCAATCCCGGAGGATGGAGGTCGACCCGTGAAGAAGCATAGCGACTCTGTGAAGAAGTGTGAACCCTCAACGAAGCGAATGAAGGTGCGAGCCTCGGAGCGACGGGATGCCCGCGAGGTGATGGCGGAACTGGTTGCGCAACTCACGAAGCAGCTGGATGCGGAAAGCTCGCCGGTTGCCGAACCAGAAAAGGGTATGCGAGGTGCAGAATGTCCGAACCTAGATCGTTTAACGGTGGGGGTGGATCTGGGGGACCAATGGAGCAACTACTGCATTTTGGGTTTGGCCGGCGAGACGCTGGCCGAAGGCCAGTTTCGGACGAGGCAGCAAGCAGTTGGAGAGTTCTTTCGAGGCCTGGCGATGTCGCGTGTTGTTGTCGAAGTGGGAACTCATTCGGCGTGGGTACGGGAAGTCATCGCCGGTTTCGGACATGAAGTGCTGGTAGCCAATCCCCGGCTGATGGAGGGATCGAAACGTCGCCGGCGCAAGAACGACCGGATCGATGCCAATAAACTGGCGCGGCTGGGGAGGACGGATCCGAAATCGCTGCATCCGATTCAGCACCGCAGTGCGGAAGTGCGCGAGGACTTGCTGGTACTTCGAGCTCGCGATGCATTGGTAGCGTCGCGGACGGAATTGATAAACACCGTCCGTGCCCTGGTGAAGACCATGGGGGCGAGACTCTCCAGCTGTTCGAGCGAGGCTTTCGCGAAGAAAGCAGAAATGGACATTCCGAACGAGCTACGGGAAACGCTGCAGCCGTTGTTGCGGCTAATCGCGACGTTGAATGACGAAATCAAGTCCTACGATCAGAGGATCGAACAGCTGGCGAGCGAGAAGTATATGCACACGCAGTTATTGCGGCAAGTCACGGGGGTAGGGCCCATCACCGCGCTGGCCTATGTGTTGACCCTGGAAACGCCGCTGCGTTTTGCCAGGAGTCGCGATGTGGGCCCGTATCTGGGGCTTGTGCCCAAGCAGGAAGATTCCGGAGACAGCCAGCCGCAATTGGGCATCAGCAAGGCCGGAGACAGAATGCTGCGCAAGCTGCTGGTAGGAAGCGCGCAATATATCCTGGGGCCGTTTGGTCCAGACACCGATTTACGACGATTCGGGATGCGGCTGTGCGAGCGCGGCGGAAAGAACGCCAAGAAACGAGCGGCCGTCGCAGTAGCGCGAAAATTAGCTGTTTTACTACATCGACTTTGGGCGAGCGGCGAGGTCTATGAGCCCCTCGGCCACGGTGCGGTGACGAAGCTAGCGCATGCCGTCGCCGCATAGTCTCGCACGATGACTGCGAAACAAATATCGGTTTTGATCGCTTGGAACGACAATCTGTTTCTCGGAGGTTGATTGGTAACGACATCCACCGCCTTGTTCGGGTGACTGCGAAAAACCGGCCGATCCTTGGAGATCGCTCTATAGATTGCAGCACCCCAACAGCCCGGGTCATCACCACGGTGATGGACCCGGGCTTGAAATCGGACCCCAAATTGCACCGGACCCAAAGCGGCCCATTCAGAGTGCGGATAGAAGCCCGGCGATGTGGGTGGCGCCAATGCCAACTCGAGAGCGATCGTCACAGCAGCGAATCAAACCAAGTACCGATCCGCGAAATCGGAGCAAGGGCACTTCACCTAATATCGAACGAAGCTGAACCAAGAACGTGTTCCGCTTCGTTCCCGAGTCGAGTGTCCGAGCGGCAGTGAACTCTGTCAAGGGTCAAGATGAACGTCCTGCGGGACGCCCTTGACAGTGTTCACCACCACTCCCGACGCTTCGTTGCTGACACTAGAACGGCCGCCACGTCGGCCTTGACATTTATGACCTTCTCATAGAGGCCGGTTTTGAGGTGACCCCTTATGGCCGCTTTTGACTGACCCCCGAGGTCCAAAGATTCGCCGAGATACTTGCTCCAGGCGGACGCCTCCTATTCACCTCACCCGCCGAACCCGCCGTTTGGATGGATGCAATGACCGATTTGGAATCAACATCGCTGGGTGCCGGTTGATTCCTCACAGGTGGCGGCTACGAGCTACGAACGTATTCCCCTCGAACGAACGCAAGCGCGCTCGGGGCAAGATTCGAAGCGAAAAGGCAACCAGAGTTTCGACATTGGGAAGGCAGGTGTTCCCTTGCCGACGGAGTGAATCGAGAACGGTTCCGAGCACGGAGAAGGCGCAAGGTTAGCGAGTGCATAAAATGCTGTTCAGCCGCGCATGTCTCAGACGATTTCAGTCCTCGTCTTCCTTACCGTGACTGAAGAAGAGACCACAGTGCTTCTCGACCCATAGGTCGCAGTCCGATCAAGATCAGATCGCTTCAAGGTCAACAGCGACCTTGAGCGTATGAACTCCACCCCCCAGAATCAAGCCGTGCAGAGGGCTCACGTCCCCAAAGTCACGACCCCAACCAATTGTCACATGGCTGTTAGACGGGACAACATTGTTGGTAGGATCCAAGTCAAGCCAGCCGATCCCCGGGCAATAGGCAGACACCCACGCATGAGATGCATCCGCTCCTTCCAGCCGCGGTTGCCCCGGCGGTGGATGGGTTCTAAGGTATCCGCTGACATATCTCGCCGGCAGTTTTAGTGAACGAAGACATGCGACTTGAATGTGCGCGAAATCCTGACACACTCCTCGCTTCTTTCGGAAAACTTCTTCGATCGGCGTTCGGACATTTGTCACTTTTGAATCGAAGCGAAAGTCGCTGTGGATTCGCGCCGTCAAATCTAAAAGCGCTTCCCGCATGGGGCGCCCGGGAGCAAACGACTGACGCGCATAAGTGGCAAACTCCGGTCGAAGCCTGATACGCGGCGATTCAAATCTGAACTGGTAAGCTTCAAGAGCCGCGGGGCTGTGATCGTCGGGCAAAGTTCTGGCCACCTCCTCCCATCGAGGCGACGATTGCGGCGATGAGGTCGGGTCGTCCTCCATGATCACTTCGCTCCGCGCCTCTACCACCAATTCGTCGTGCGGCTCTTCAATGGTAAAAAAGTAAAGGTGGTTTCCAAAATAATCCAACCTCTCGGTCATTGTTGCCGGACTCGGTTCTATATGCAGTTCGCTTTGTGCAAGCTTGTGGCGAGGCAGAGAACGCGGTTTGAGACACGCGACGTGGCTTCCGACCGAGACAGGATGCTTATATTTGTAAGTGGTGCGATGAACGATTTTGTAGATCATAGGCCCATGGTGATCGGCAAAGTGCGAGCGTGGCTAAAATAGCGGCTCGATAAGTTATCCGACCATGAAGGCAGCAGTCGTTCCAATCCTGCGAGGAAGCTTTCAAGCCGAGCGAGACCTTCCGTATCCGTAGCCGTCGCTGAGTCGCCAGGCAAGGTATAGCCTATAGTTCGCAGATCGAAACTGCGCAGCAACGCCAACGCATCTCGCATCGCCTGCAGATCGCTTGGTAGGTGCCGAGGTAACTTTTGATAGAGATCCGCGAGGTGCGTCAATTGAAAGTCCAAAGACCTCGGGTTGTTCCCGTCCGCCATCAAGACGTCCAGGACGGCCAAGGGCTGCAGTGTGGTGTAGTACCTTGCACGGTAGGTCATTGAGCTGTCAGCAACTTCAAGCAAGCACTCTAAGAGAGGCCAATCCTGTTCACCGAGCGGAAAGGTGATCTCGCGGAGTTGCCTTGTCAGATAGATCGCGCGCTCAAGACGTCGTCCAATGCTCATGAACAACCAGCCCAGTCCGCGGGTGGTATTTTCACGCTCCATTCCAGAGAAGGCGGAGAGCAACTCCAGGCAAAGGGTCAGCATCGCCGGATACTCAAGAGACTGTCTGTCCAGGCCAGTCTGGGTTGAATTTCGTAGCTCGCCAATGAGGATCATCATATCCGCCGATAGCCGCTCTCGAACGCTGTTGCCGAGGCGAGACACCTCAGAAAGTGTAAAGGCCAAGCTATCGGTCCGTTTGACATCAGAGATTATCGAGACCAGTTCGTGCTCGAATTCCGACGCAGTTGGCCGCCGTTTCTTGGCTTTGGGCAACGTGCTGTGCCGCACCTTCAAACAACGATGCAACCGTATCAGGCACCCAAACTCCTCATGGTCGGCTCGCCGCACACGAGAAATCATTGAGCGCACGATCCGAGCTGTGTTTTCGGCACGTTCGACATAGCGTCCTAACCAAAACACCCTGTCAGCCACACTGCTCGGAACACCCGGCAACTCACGTCGCAACGCGACAGGTTGATTGCGCGGATGCAACATGCTGAAGGTATCGACTGGGCTATCCCATAGTACCCATGCGTCCTTGCTGTGCCCACCTCGCTGCATCGAGACGACCGAACCCTCGCCCTCGGCAACCCGCACCAATCCTCCCGGAATCGCTGTCCAGCTGTTGCCGGCATTGAGCACATAGGCTCTCAATACCAGGCTGCGCGAGTGAAGATGCCCATTGCCCCAGACGGGAGCATTTGATAATGCGATCTGCTCCTGGGCGACGTACTCATGGGGTTGTGCCCGCAATAGAGCAGCGAGCTTTCCCTTTTCGGATTGCTCTAACTTTGCTCCGAATACGGGCTCCATGCCGCGTGATGGAAACGCGGGCTTCACCACCACCGACTCAAGATGATTGAGCACCCAATCGAGCGCGTAGGATTGTCCGCACCACCAGGTCGCAACGGACGGAAGCTTCAGACTCTCTCCGGTCATTTGTCTGGAAAGGCCGGGTAGGAAAGGCATGACCGCTGCAGTCTCAATCACCCCGCTACCCAAGGCATTGGCTACTTTCACGTTCCCTGCTACGATCGCGTCGACCAGGCCTGGCACACCGAGTAAAGAATCACTACGCAATTCGAGTGGATCGCAAAAGCTATCGTCTACTCGGCGCAGAATCACATCCACTCGCTCCAGTCCGTCGACGGTCTTGAGGTAGACAGACCGATCACGCACAGTCAGGTCCGCTCCCTCGACCAAAGTGAATCCCAGGTATCGTGCAATATACGAGTGCTCGAAATAGGTCTCATTGTGCGGGCCAGGGGTTAGCAACACGATGCGTGGATTGCTGCATTGGCTCAGCCCGGTAAGTGCATCGCGCTGTGCCCGAAAGAAGGGAGCGAGGCGCAAGACATTCGAAGAACGGAAGAGTTTGGGCAGAACATCAGAGACAATGGTGCGGTTCTCCAATGCGTAGCCACTGCCCGAAGGCGCTTGGGTGCGATCGGAAAGCACCCACCATCGGCCGTCCGGTGAACGCGCAAGGTCAACGGCAAGCATATGCAGATAGCTGTGCGATGGTACTCGCACACCCACCATCGGCCGGAGAAATGCGGGGTTGGCATAGAGAAGTTCAGCAGGGAAATGTCCATTCGCAAGCAAATCCTGAGCGCCATAAAGATCCTCAAGAATCAGACTCAGCAGCTTGGCGCGCTGAATGATTCCCTGCTCGATTAAGCGCCACTCGTCGGCGGCAATCAGGAATGGAACAATGTCGATTTCCCACGGCCGGTTTGCTCCGAGAGGATCGCTGTAGATGTTGTACGTGATGCCGTTCTCGCGGATACGCCGTTCGGCTCTCTGGCAGCGTCGCCCCAACTCCTCGGGTCCGATCGCCCGAAGAGATTCCATCAAGCGCGCCCAGTGTGGTCGGGGAGTGACGCCATCAGCCGATAATTCGTCATAGGCATCGCCGTAACGCAGCGGAGTTTGATAGAGATCAACCGTCATGGCAAAAGCTCCCGCGTCTCGTTCCGGCCGTTTTGGCCGGGTGTCGGAACTCGCAGGTCCAAGGTCCCAGGGAAGATTAAGTTGTTCTCAAGCTCAGGTGTCGTCATTGGGTTAGGTGCCGGGCCAGTGACTTGAAACCGTTGCAGGCGCCGTTCGAGGGCCTCAACTGCATTGGCTGGGCGCGCTGTGAATTGGCGGCCGTCGGGCGATTCAACATGGTAAATACATTGGCCGACGGAACGCTCGTTCCAGCGGTCAATAAGGTCGAAGAGGAGGGGTGCATGGACGGGAATTGTAGGATGCAAAGTCGCCGACAATTCACGTGCACGAAACCTTACTCCAGCCACCGCCACTCCTGGCTCGACCTCGGGTTGAAGCGGTACCCGGCGTCCATTACAGGTGACGGCGAAGCGGGATTCCACGGTTAACCCTGACACCTTCACCTGTATTCGCTCGAGCGATGAATCTACACTGCGAACAGTTCCGCCGGAGCTTGTCTCTTCTGCGAGCACGTTCCAAGGTTCGAGCGCTCGACGAAGTTCAAGTTCCACCCCATCCGCATAAATTGATCCGATCTTTGGAAAGCGAAACTCCAGATGCGAAGCAAACCACTCATCCTCGAAATTGAAGCCGGATTGCCGCAATTGAGCGAGCACGGCACAAAAGTCTTGTTGAACAAAATGCGGCAGCATAAAGCGGTCGTGGAGCGCCGCGCCCCAGCGACTCAAGCAGCCCTCGAAGGGCCTTTTCCAAAACATGCAAACCAACGCGCGGACTAACAACATCTGCATAAGACCCATTTGCACATTCGGCGGCATTTCGAAGGCGCGCAATTCGAGTAGGCCAAGCTGCAATCCAAGACCCGCAGGCGGAAAAAGCTTGTCCACACAGAACTCGGCGCGATGCGTATTCCCAGTCACATCGGCGAGCAGGTTCCGAAACAATCCATCCACAACGGCTGGCGGGCAATCGGTTGTAGGAAGATGACGAAAAGCAACTTCGAGTTCGTACAACGCGTCCATCCGCGCTTCGTCTACGCGCGGATATTGACTCGTGGGACCGACGTACAGTCCGGAAAACAGATAGGACATCGACGGGTGATTCTGCCAAAACGCAACCATACTCCGAAGTAAATCCGGGCGTCGCAGTATGGGACTGTCCGAAGTGGTCGCGCCCCCAATCACGATGTGGCTGCCACCTCCAGTCGCATTCCGGTTGCCGTTGAAGTCGAATTTTTCAGCCGTCAATCGGTTTCGGCGGGCGTCCCGGTCTACTAGAGTTTTGATCTTTTCAAGTTCATCCCAATTTTTAGCGGGCGGCAAGTTTACTTCCAGAACGCCGGGATCAGGTGTGATGCTTAGCGAATGCAGCCGCGGATCGGGAGCCGGAGTGTAACCCTCCACCCAGACTGGCATCTTCAGATGCCGACATGTATCCTCGACGGCGCCAACCAGATCGAGATAGTCCGCAAGTACGGGTGCATACGGCAAAAACACATGAACGCGACCTTCGCGGGCCTGCACACACAGCGAAGGCCGGATAAGTTCGGACACTTCATGAGCCGCGCGCACAACAGAGGGCAGCGCGTCGGCCTCCGGCTCTGTCTCAAACAACTCCATGCGGTGCGTCACGCATTTCGGCAACCTGGCCCGATCCGCAAACGGTGCATCATCGAATTCATACTCAAGCTCATCGGGCGCCACCCATGGAATGTACTCGGTCGGTATACGATAACCAATCGGTGAGTCGCCTGGGAGCAAGGGGACGCGCTCCACGCGCGGAAACCACCATTGACTCGACCAGCGCAAAAGGCCGTCCGGTTGCCGACGGCGGATCGGCAGGATGTACCCGGCCGGCTCCGTCAATTCGATGGTCGGATCAAAGGCAGGCAGCGCGTTCTCCGAGGTTACCTGAAGACGGCGCGTCAGCGCTTTCATAAACCTGAATGCATCGGGCGTCTCAAAACTGTAGTCGTGATCCTCGTGTGCGATAAGTTGGATCTCTTCCCACACGGGAACGCCGTCGACACGCCAGAAACAGCTGAGCATCCAGCGCGGCAAGGGCTCACCCGGATACCATTTTCCCTGACCATAGTGAAGCAGCGCTTCAGGCGCCATGCTTTTGCGAAGGGCACGAATGAGAGCCAAGCCACGGCTGCGTTTCATGTCGCCGAGGGCGTCAATGTTCCATTGGGGGCTCTCGGGGGCGTCGATGCCGACAAATGTGGGCTCTCCGCCCATGGTCAAACGTACATCGTGCGCCTCCAACTCCGCGTCCACCCTGTGTGCAACCTGTAGTACGCGACGCCACTGTTCTTCGGCGTCGGAAATGGAAGGCATTCGAGAATCATTCAATCGGCGAACAAACATGGAGTAGCTGAAGTCGGCGCCGGCCGGCTCCGCCGTGCCTGAAATTGGTGCTGCCTGTGAAGCAGTGGATGTGCAGACCAGCGGGATATGACCCGCTCCTGCGAGAAGACCGGAGGTCGGATCCAATCCAATCCAACCAGCGCCCGGCAAAAAAGCCTCCGCCCAGGCATGTAGATCGGCGGAGTCCACTTGCGAAGGACTCGGCGGGGCCGCCAATACCGTCTCCTCTTCCGCAAGCTGAATCAGATATCCCGAGACAAACCGTGTTGCTATCCCCAGATTCCGGAGACTCTCAACGAGCAGCCACGCGGAATCGCGACACGAACCCGAGCGTTTCTCGAGGGTTTCCTCGCAGGTCTGTACGCCCGGCGTAAGCCTCGTGACATAGCCAATTTCGTCTCGTACTTTTCTATTCAGAAACAACAAGAAATCGATTGTCCCGATCTTCTCGGCACGGCAACTTTCAAGAAACGTCTGAAGCGGGAGGCCAGGTCGTTCCACTAAAAGATAGGTATACAGATCCCTCGCAAGATCTTGCGTGTATTGGAAAGGGTATCTCTCGACTTCGGGGTCCAATAGGAACTCAAAAGGATTGATAGGGGATAGATCCGCGACGAGGTTCACTTCGACTAGAAACTCGCTCGTCTTCTTCGGAAAAAGAAGGCGCGCCTGATGGTTCGAGGAAGGATCGCGTTGCCAGCTGATGAAGTGTTCCGACGGAGTGACATTCAGCGAGTAGCTAAGGATTGGGGTTCGGCAATGTGGTGCAGGACGCAACTGTATAATCTGCGGACCAAGTGAGACCGCCTTCTCGTACCGATAGCGTGTCCGATGATTCAGTGCAACTTGGATTCCCATCGGCCCTCATTTGATTTTTGGCGGTCGCCATCATTTGGCACCGGAGTCCGCGGGGCCGCCAAACGTCTCGTGGAAGCTGGGGTGTAAGAACACGTTAGCATACTGAATACGAGGTCTAAGACCGATTTCCCCACCGAGAAGGTCGCGCCAGAATGTGGATTTGGTACGGGGAGGGATACAGGTATCCAACGGCAAGACGGCGGCCAGGCGGCTCCTTGGACTTGCGTCTGGCGCAATGTAGGTCTTGCGGCGGCGTATGACTGGACTGAGAGACTTCCTATTTGTTCCCGTGCGAATGAGCTTCTGAGCGACCCATTCCGCAGGCGAACGATGCTCAGGATTGCGCGGTGGCCAGCAATATTACACCGTTTCACCCCTACGATCTCGCCACATTAAGGGTCACCGCGCAGCCTTGAACTGACGAGGTGACGGCAAAGCGTTTGAAGAAGATTCCGCATGTCGCGCCGATCCGGACCGATTGAACCCGCACCAGTTCGGTCTCCCCCTACCGCAAGTGATCTCAGAGCAGGTCAAGGAGGTTACCAAGTTTTGCAGACCTACTAACGCGGCCGCCGTGTTGCCTTCCTCCTCTCAATGTGGAGTCGGCATCCTGATCCAGCCACTTTTCGACGCTCATTTAGCCCGGCCCACAACTTGGCGAGGTTTAAGCGTTGGTACGCATTTTCCCCGACTTCCGCGGTTTACTCACAGCACTCATTCGCCAATCCCAGATGGCTCTTCCACCTTCAGCCTTTGCCTCGTGCGAAAGGTCTTTGCAGGTCGCTACCAGCCCCTGGTGCCGGTGGGATTCTACCGGAGCGAAGATTTGAAGCGCCTGGACGTCATGAAGATTACTCAAGCGTAGAATGGTGGGCGGGTTCGTCAGGAGGATTCATGCCGAATCTATGGAATGTCGTCTCTAATTCAGGAGAACGCTTGATTCTTGAGCGCGGATCGGAGCGAATGGAGATCGAGAAGCCCGAAGAGGCTTTCGCGAAGGAAATGTTCATGAGGAGAGTCACCGGCTCAACCGTCAGTGACATTGGGGTGGATCTATTCAGAGGCCCCAAGAAACTCCCTGAAAGTGAAAAGGAAAATGATGCAGGCGCAATTCCTGATATAGCTTGACGTAAATCGGGTATCCGCATCTCTTCGCGAACTACCGACTTCGGGTCCTTGTCCCCCCGCATCCGCACGAATTTTGTCACCTTGGCGACAATCGCGCCGAATACACTGACTCTGTCTGTAATCTAGGCAAGAGCTCAATACGCGGGCCACGTCATCCAGGTCAGAGGTCGATGCATCCGTGGCCAACGCCACTTCGTTGCCCTGGCGGCCGCAGCAATTGTGGACGGATGGAGAACGAGCGAACAGATTTGGGGTTGAAGATCTGGACGACTTGCGGTCCTTGCTCCCGAGAGTTGTTTAGCTCTTAGCGCTCGATGAGGCTTCAATGGCTCCAGCTGGCGATTCATCACCAAAAGGCATTCAAGCCCAACTGAACCCGCTCCGCTTCAGCGGCAGCGTACGAATCCTTTTGCCAGTGGCGGCAAATATGGCGTTGGTGACCGCAGGCAAAGTGGGCGGCAGCGTTGGCTCACCCAAACCTGTTGGCGCATAGTCGGTCTTGCGCCAATACACCTCGATCTTCGGCGCCTGTCTCATGCGGATCAGCGGATGGTTGTGGAAGTTCGACTGCTGGATTCTGCCGTCTGCCAGCGTGATCTCCTGCCCCAGATGGCTCATTCCCTCGATGATCCCGCCAAAGGCGATGTTCTCAGCCGCGGCCGGGTTAATGATTTGGCTACCAACATCGCCTGCAGCCCAGATCTGGTGCACTGTCACTTGATTGCCTTCGTCAACGCTTACATCCGCGACCTCGGCGAAGTAACCCAGATGACAGAACCATGCGGCGATTCCCATTCCGCGCCCCGGCACCTTGGGGCGATGAGCCCAGCCGGACTTCTCTGCAACTAACTCAAGCACGCCTTTAAACCGGTCGGCTATGAGTACGGATTGTCCCGTCGGTTCGTGGTCGCCTACAGCATCGTGTTCGCCCGAGGACCATGGCGCTTGCTTGTTATTCAGAAGCTCAAGTTGGAACTCGAGCGGATCCCGTCCGGCCGCGTGTGCCATCTCGTCAAGGAAGGACTGTGAAACCCAGCAGTAGGCGTTGTCGCCGGGGGCGCGGAGAGCTCCAGTCCGGAGCATGAGTGGCTGCAGGGACGTGTAGAGCGCATAAGCCGGAACGAAGCCGGCAGGATACGTGTCCTGACCGATGCCGCCTCCGGACGTCGAGTGCTTGTCATCGCCAAAGGTCACGAAGTGATGCCGCCAGGCCGTGAGCTTGCCCTGCGTATCAAGGCCGCCTTTCAGCCCAACCGTGCCTCCCGGCCGGAAGGGATCGTGCGCGATGTCATCTTCGCGCGACCACAGCAGCTTGACCGGGGCATCAATGCGCTTGGCGATCCAGGCCACTTCCACCAGGTAGTCGTTCTGCAGTCGCCTGCCAAAGCTGCCTCCCGAGCGCATCATGTGCGTGGTGATGTCGCTCTCGTGAATTCCGAGTGTCTTTGCCACCAGCCCTCGGCCATCGACCGGCAGAGTGCTAGTGGACCACATTTCCAGCTTTCCGTCTTTCCAGTGCGCCGTGGCTCCTTGCGGCTCAAGAGTGACATGCGCAATGAACGGATATTGGTAGGTGGCATCGACTACTTTGGCCGATGACTTCAGCGCGGCGTCCACGTCGCCATACTTCCGCAGGGTGTTTGCGGGCTGGGCCTGAAGCAGGTCCTCTGCGCGTTTCTTGAAACCCTCCGAGCTTTGAGCGGCGGCTGGGCCGAGGTCCCAGTCAACTACGAGTTGTTCGCGAGCCTGCTGGGCTTGCCACCAGTTGTCCGCTACGATCGCAATGCCCGGTTCCATCCCGGGCTCCCAGGGTGTGTAGGCGGCTGGAGCGATGCCGCCGTCAATCACCAGAACATACCGGACGCCGGGCAACGCTTTGATCTGATCGATGTTGGCTGACTTCACCTTGCCGGCAAACACGGGGGCCTTCTCAATCGCTGCATGCAGCATTCCCGGCAGTTCGACATCAATCCCGAAGACCGGCTTGCCGGTGACGATTGCATGGGTGTCGACCCCCGGCTGCGAGTGGCCTATGATGCGGTAATCCTTGGGGTCTTTGAGCTTGACTGTGCTCAGCACTGGTGCAGGCAGCGCGGCGGCCTTTGAAGCAAGTTCGCCATATCCCGCCGAGCGCCCTGATGCGGCGTGCAACACATGACCATGTTGCGTGGTGCATTCAGACTCCGGCACGCCCCACGTTTGCGCAGCTGACGTAATAAGCAACTGTCGCCCCGCTGCGCCGACGCGGCGCATGGGCTCCCACCCTGTAGGGGTATTTGCGGAGCCTCCGGAAAACTGCGGGCCGTATATCTTCTCGTTCAATTCAGCCTGCTGCACGCGGACGTCCTTCCAGTCGACATCCAGCTCCTCAGCAATCAGCATGGGCAGCATGTTGCGCATGCCCTGGCCCGACTCGGAGGCGCGCGCCATGATGGTGACCGCGCCCTCGTTCGCAATGTGGATGAACGCCTGCGGCGTTAGATCGGGGGGCTTACCGGGGCCCTGAGCCGCGGTGAGAGGTGACCGATAGAGATCCAGGGCGAGACCGCCTCCCGCGAGCGCCGTGAGCTGCAGAAACGATCTCCGATTCAAGCGCATCGAGTGCTCTCCTTCACTTGGGACGGGACGCGGCGTCAGCCGCTTCGTGGATGGCTTGACGAATGCGCGTGTAGGTTCCGCAGCGGCAAAGATTGCCGCTCAGGGCGGCATCAATGTCCGCATCGGTGGGATTCGGTGTACGCTGCAACAACGAAGCGGCAGACATGATCTGGCCGGATTGGCAGTATCCGCACTGCGGCACGTCCAGCGTCTCCCACGCGACCTGAACCGGATGAAGGCCATCGGGCGAAAGCCCTTCGATGGTGATGATCTTCTCGTCTCCTACGGAACCCACCTCAGTCATGCAGGACCGCACCGCTTGGCCGTCCAACAGCACCGTGCATGCTCCACATCGTCCTATTCCGCACCCGTACTTGGCTCCCTTGAGGTTCAGTATGTCGCGGAGTACCCACAGGAGCGGCATATCCGGCGGCGCATCCACCGAGGTTGCCACGCCGTTGACGGTGAGCTGGATGGGCATCAGTTTTCACCAATTACAGCAAAATACGGTTGGTTGGATCACGAGCACAAGCTTGCGTCCGGAGTTTATCAAATCCACATGCCGTGTTCTATTGAGAAGATCCTTCGAGCGATCTGCAAAGCGAGCCTCCTTCGAGTCTTATTTACTTATTAAGTAATAATGCACATATAACTTCCGGGTGGCGGGTGACTCGCTCGGAACTATGGATTGCGGCTTCCAATCGCTCAATGAGCGCATGGCAGGTTTTGCAATGCTTAGGCCGACAGACTAACGACGAAAGCACACCAAGTCAGAGTTCATTTACTGCCAGTTCGGGTATATCGGTGAGTTCGTGCCACTCGTGCGGAAGGCCACGCATGAGCAAACCGCAGTCAAAGTCAACCGACCCTGCGGGGAAACGCTTCGGGTCAGAATAGAATGCACAATGTTGTGATTCAATTTCCACCGCCACCATCTCCCACTTGAGCATCTTCAGTTGCAATCCTTCCAACTCATCGCCACGCAGTGAACAGGAAAAGCCGCAGTCACCTTTGCGGAAGAATTCCGATACTTCATCAAACGAGCGGAAGCTCGGCGTATGCCGCCATTCTCCTGATACGTATGCCGAAAAGCGCACATCGGCTTTACCATCGTCGCTGGTGACATCCATGGCGAGACAATTCTGGCTTTCGCTTACCTGAAAGCGAGCATGGTGATGCACACCGGGGAAAAGGCGTCCTCCGAGCAGCTCGACCAGTCTTTGGTCCGTTTCACGACGCCAGACAAAAACTCCGGAGCGGATGCCATCGCGACTGGGGTATCGGATCGCTACTCGATGAGCCATGTTTTCAGACGAGAGACCGACGGGGCCGGGGAAGCCTTGCGGTCGCAGGTTTTCCAGTCGGATTAAGCAAACGCCTACGATGGCGTGCCCAAGCTGTTGATCGACTTGCAGAGGCGCAGGCAAAAGGCGCTGCACTACGTCTGCGTCCGCCCGGAAGTTTAAGAGCATGCGGCGGGCGATCACGCCTTTGATCAAGGGCAGCATTTGTGGAGGATTCTAGCAGACCATGGCCCCTAACTGAGAGGCCGAGATCAGAGTCATATTGTTCGACAGGTTCTACGAGTGGCAGAAGGATCAATGCCGAAAACGAAGTGTTGTCAAAGGTGAAACGACTTACCAGGAAACCGCAAGTCAATCTTAACTGGCGAGTTCAGCCAACGCACTCATCCAGCCTGTTTCGCGACGAGGTTTTCGAATTCCGGTCGTATCTTGTGGACCATCCGGATGGAGTTATTTCTGGGTGATACGGCCGTTCTACCGCGATGC
Organism: uncultured Acidobacteriaceae bacterium; assembly: GCA_963704415.1. GTDB lineage: Bacteria > Acidobacteriota > Terriglobia > Terriglobales > Acidobacteriaceae > Telmatobacter. Next base: position 706,816 of record OY969908.1, read on the forward strand.
GGCGACCTCAACCCTTCACTTTTGCTCTCACTGCTTGCGAGACCGTCTTTGCCATAAGGCCACCAACAAGTAGTAGTAGATCCACAGACCGATCCAGGCAGACCATACTGCCCACTTGTCCGCCTGTGTGTTACGGCCCATAAAGTCATCCACACCGCCCAGGTGCTCACGCACAATGAGCGGCCACGCCAGCAGGTATGCAAGAAAACGTTCTGCGGGACTAAGTGGCGTGTGATTATACGACAGCAAATAGAGAATAATGGCGCCGAAACCACAGACAAATGTGAGCACAAAGCTGAAGAGAATTCTCTTTATCTGTCGCCAAAGCAGAAGCAAATGCCGCCTCCGATATTGAGATCAGATGGTAGCAGCGGGGGAGGGCAAGGAGGATTTCCCAAATTCGCGAGTGTGTTGTGGGCTACTCGGATGTTACTCTTGCGACAATATGACGATCTAGGTGTTAACCGAGGAGTTAGTCGAGTAGGGCTATGGCGCTGAGCGGGCTTCGAATGATGCCGCCGTTTCCATAACCCCCTCTAAAATTCCGTACGGCGAGTTTTCCCCAGTACGGCTTCAAGGCTGACATTTCAGATGATGCCTTCCTGTCTGTTGATCTGCTTAAGCCTGCTCCCGGCGTGCGCAACGCAATAGACAGTTTGCTTTCATCCTTCGTATCGTCCAAGACTGAGACCCGTGATCCCGTACTGTGCCGGGCAGGTGTTCTCTTCCGATACCGTCATTAGGGCCTCACGGCCTTACCCCAGAGGTCCTCGCTCCGGTCAGGGTTGTAGTGTCCCTGTCCATCAACACTTATTGACCTCATCCGAGCCACTCGCGTGCACTCTCCGATTTCCCGGCATTCGCTGGTTATACGGAGAGCCTTTGCTGTGCGGGAGCGCCTAGGCTGCCCACGAGTGGGTCCGAGCTTTCACTGTTAATCCTTGTCAGCATGCAGCCCTCTATGACCACGGAGAACCCGCCGGTAGCGTATACCCAGTTCCTTCACCGGCGACACAGCCTTCATCCCCAGAAAAAAGATTCGGCGTTCTCATCCATCCCACCACAGTCCGCTACCGGTGGGACCCTCTTTTCGCGGCTAACGGTTCGCTTCTTTTGCTACAGCCTGCTGACTTGCTAGTCCCCCTGACGGACCCGACGCCGCTCGCGCTTTGCCGGCTGGGACGTTTACTCCGGAGCCTCGGTATGAGAGATCGCCCTCTCCTCCGTCCGGTATGACTACAGTAGCAACTGGGCAAGTTCTACTGGCAGGTTCTTCCCCTGCTGGATTAGCAGCTAGCTTCGCTGCACTTTCTGGGTTGAGGGTTCTGGGTTGAGGGTCATCCAGGCATATGGGAATTAGCGGCGCCTGATTCTGGATTCCTACGAATACCGGCCACTTTTTCAGCATTGACCGCAATCACACGCAAATTGCGCTACTCGACGGGTTGTGACGCCTTCACACGGGCGATGATCCTGGATAGCCCGCTGACTTTGATGATTCAGAATGGCGATTGCTATCTGGCAAGTACCCTCTGGACTACTGCGACCTCGTCTGCATCTGTCTTGATGATCTTGTTGTGCAGGCAGTATAGAGCCAGTTCAAGGCGGTCCGAGACACCTAACTTGGCGTAGATTTTGCGCAGGTAGTTCTTGATGACCTGTTCGGTGGTTCCCAGCTGAAATGCAATTTCCTTGTTCCGCTTCCCTTGCGTGATGCAAGTGATGATGGCCGTCTCCTTTGAAGAAAGACGCGGCTGCGCGTGCGGATTTAAGAGCCGAGTTGCCTGGGCGCGGTAGGCTTCAATAACCCAGCTCACCGTCTGGTTGTCGATCCAAGTCTCTCCGGTGGCGATGCGACGCACGCAGCGCACTAGCAGATCAGGAGAGATAGAGCGCGAGATGACACCGCGAACGCCGCGACGATAGAGATCCACCGTCTGTCCCTCGTCGGTGGATACGGCCTGCACGATGAGCTTTATGCCGGGCGCGATGCGCAGGAGTTCCGGGACTGAGTTGTTGGCGGCAGCGAGAAGTGCGCCATCGACAAGGACAACATCAGCGGGATGCCGCTCGACCGCAACGCGCAGGTTTTCCAGCGAGTCTGCCTGCGCAACGACTTGAAAATCGTCTTCGAGTGCGAATATCTTGCTAATTCCGACACGGTAAATCGCCTGAGAGTCCGCGAGAACGACGCGGATTGTACCCGGCTCGACCGGTCCGTCTAGAACTTCGCCATCGGGTGTTTCATTCAAGAGCTCCATATTTGGACGCATCGCCGCCAAGAGAGGCTTCGCTGCTTCACAAATCGATACTCATCGATTCGCAGCAAGAGTCTTGCATTGACTTCGGTCTAATTAGTCGATCCTGAAAAACCGGTAAAAGCAGTATAAATGTAGGTGAAACACGACGAATTCGGGTTTAGAATTCCCCATAAGAAGCAGCCATTTGAAGAGAAACTGGGGAAAAACGATGCGCCCGAAGAGCGAGCCGAAGCACCCGCAGCGCGAGTTATTCCAGTCGGAGTTGGAACAGATTATCGACATGCGTCATCCTCTGGCGCGGTTGGGGATGTGCATCGACTGGTCTTGTTTTGAGGAGACTCTTGGCAGCACTTACCACCCCACGCAAGGGGCGCCGGGCATCTCGACGCGGCTGATGGTGGCGCTGCACTATCTGAAGTACCAGCACGATCTGAGCGACGAGGCGGTGGTGGGGTATTGGATGGAGAACCCCTACTGGCAGCACTTCTGCGGCATGAAGTACTTTCAGCATCGGCTGCCGATCGACGCGTCGAGCATGACGCGCTGGCGCGGGCGGTTGGGCGAAGCCGGTGCCGAGCAGATGCTGCGCGAGACGATCGCGGCGGGGATCAAGACGGGCGCCATTCGCGCCGCGGATCTGAAGCGCATCAACGTGGACACGACCGTGGAGACTAAGGCGATTCGTTATCCGACCGATGCCAGGCTCTATCATCGCTGCCGCGAGCGCCTGGTGAAGGCAGCGCGCCGCGAAGGCCTGGCGATCAAGCAGAGTTATCGACATGTGGGCAAAAAGCTGCTGCTCGGGTCGAGCCGCTACGCCCATGCCCGGCAGATGAAACGTGCCCGGGCCTGCACGCGCAAGCTGCGCACCCACTTAGGGCGAGTCACTCGCGAGATAGAAAGGCAAGTTCGAGAACCTTCTGAGAAGTTATCCAAGTTACTGGCGACGGCGCATCGGATCTACACGCAACAGAGGCATGACAAGAATAAGATCTACTCGGTGCACGAACCCGAGGTCGAGTGCATCGCCAAGGGCAAGGCGGGCAAGCAATACGAGTTCGGCAACAAGGTCAGTGTTGCGGTCAGCAGCCGCGGCGGATGGTTCGTCGGCGCCAAGAGCTTTACGGGGAACCCTTATGACGGTCACACGCTGGACGCGCAGATGAAGCAGGTCAAGCGCATGGTCGGGGATCGGGTGAGCGAGGCGCATGTGGACATGGGCTATCGCGGCCACGACTACGACGGTGCGGCTACGGTGCATATCGACAAGCGGCGGCGAGGCCGAACATCGCCGCGCCTGTGGCGCTGGATGAAACGCCGCGCCGCGGTCGAGCCAAGCATCGGACATCTGAAAAACGAACACCGGTTGGAGCGCAATCGGTTGAAGAGCGCTGACGGCGACGCGCTCAATGCGATCCTGTCAGCTGCGGGTATGAACTTTCACAAGCTTTTCGGAGCTTTTTTGCGCTTTTTTCTGCGCTGCCTGTGGAATGCATGCAGCAACCTTCGCACTATCGCGGCCTCCGAAGCCCGCCAGAATCAACTTCTGCGTGCCTGAAGGAGACTTTTTCAGGATCGACTAATTAACAGCGTACATCTCACTCGCAATTGGCAAATAGCACGTCTCGTGACGAGGTAATCACACTTTTAGGTGACACGCTCGGCAATCGGCTTGTTGCATGGGGACAGATCAGCAGCCACTGCCGGTTGGATCATCTTCATGCTAAATTGGTGCCGCATCGGATCGTCTGCGAGGCCCTGGGTAGTTTGGTTTGTTTCGCAGTCACTCCGATGCCGCTATCGGTAGAAGGCCCGTGAGCAATCATCGAGTCCTGGCGTGTTCGTGCTGCACTGTGAGCCCCGCACGACGGACCAGCGACTTCCCTCGCGCGCTGCATCCGCAGTGAAGCGCGTTGGGAATCGCTCCTGCTGATCTGGAGGCTGGGCGGCTTCGTCTTCTTTGATGGAGCCGCACTCGCTTGCGCTCGCTATTGTCACGCCGACGCTGGTAGCTAGAGCGAAGTTTGAAGGTCGCTGCTGATCACGTTGAATGCGGTGTTGATTTCGGAGGACAAGCCCTTCATTGCGGCAACAGCACCGAACGCGATCAAGGCAACAACAAGGGCATATTCGACAAGGTCCTGACCTTCTTCACGCTTCACGAGGGATTGCAACTTGAGCAGTAAATTCATTTTCTCATTCTCCTAAAAGTAGTTTCTTATCTATTCAATCGTGACCCACTTGTCTGTTTTGCTGAATATCACTAAAGGTTTTGCTGAGTATCTTAAGTAGTAGTGCCTCCCAATCGGGTTCCTGGCGGGTTGGCCAAACAGGACCTTACCAAAAATGGTGTAGCCTCCTGGTTGCGGTCATCCGCCCGGAATGCAAAGTCGTGGCGCCAAGACCGATCTGGGTTCTCCCCGAGTTTCAATCGTCATAACGGTCGCTTTGCCGGAAGTCGAAGACAGCTGGTTCTGGTCCCCGATAAACTAGTTGAGCATGCCTGCGGAATCCACCCGCCCGCTGTCTGCTTTGCTGTCACAGGTGCTGGTCGCCTTCACGCTCGAACTCGACGACGAATTCGAAAAACAGATGCACGAGTCCGGTTACGCCGGTGCGTCGCTGTCCGTGGTGATTTGGTCCACCCTGATGCGCTTCCTCGCAGGTGCGAGCCTCTCTGTGCGCGATCTGGCCGCTCGATCCCTGTCTTCGGAGAAGCGCGTGAAGTTCGAACTGGGCTGTCTGGAGCGCTGGAGTTTTATCACGCTAGAAGCCGATCCCGCAGACGACCGCCCCATCGCTATCCGGCCCCATCGGCTCGCGGGACGTCTTCTGCGCGACGGCTGGGGCAGCGGTCGCGGCATTCGCTCCGATTGGCTCGTTCGCCCAACCGCAAAAGGCCGCCGGGCCATCGAGATCTGGCCTCCGCTGTTCGATGAAATCGAAAGCCGCTGGCTGGCGCGCTTCGGCTCAGACGGCATCGGAAGACTCCGCCACTCGCTCGAAGACGTCATCGCCCAGTTGGATGTCGACCTGCCCCATGGCATACCTGGCCATTGGGAACTGGACCTGACATATAAGGCACGGTTGACACGTGACGCAGTTCCGCTGCCCTTGCCATCGCTGCTCTCGCAACTCCTGCTCGCCTTCACCATCGAGTTTCAGCGCGAGTCGAGCGTGCCTTTGTGGCTGTGCGCAAACACTCTTCGTGTACTCAGCAATCAGTCGATTCCCGAAAGCGAGATCCCGCATCTGACCGGATGTTCTCCCGAGACTTCCGGCATCGGATGGCAGATCAAACCCTTTGTAGTCGTCGAATCCGCCCCATCTCCGCGTCGAGGCAAGCTGGTTCGCCTGTCTCCGCTCGGCCTGTTGGCGCGCGAAAATTACTACAATGTCACGTCCGCCGTCGAAAAGCGCTGGGAGACGCAATTCGGAAAGCAGAAGATCCGTCGCCTCCGAGAATCTCTGTTTGACCTATTTGTGCCGCGCGACGGAGAGCGGCTTCTGATTGCCGAAAGTTTCATCTCGCCCGAGGGGAATGTACGCTCCGGAACGCAGGCTCCGGCACTTGGCCGCCACGACGTCGGAGTCGCGGCAAAGCAGCGCATGCGCGATCGCGTGGCACAAACCGCTCTGTTCATCCGCGATCCCGTCGGAGCGCTGCCGCACTATCCTCTCTGGGACATGAACCGCGGCTTCGGCCCGTGATCGCCGCGGGAGGGCGCGTAGGATGCGACTCGTGGCCGACTTTAGCAACGCCCTTGAGGACAAGCCGAAACCCAGGCGCTTGCAGATTCACCCTCGCAGTGCCACTCTCTGGAGAGATATCACCGATGCAAGGAGGTCTCAGCAGTGAAATTGCATGTCATGTGGTGGTGGTGCGTTCTTTGGGGGACTGCCGGCTTCTCCGTGCAGCTGCTCGCGCAGGATGTCGTCACTGTTGACCACTGCTCCGAGTTGGCGCCGCCTCCGGTTACATTTCGGGTCGACTGCGCCCATGTCGCCGATCCACAAGCCAAAGCTCTTTGCCGGCCCTTTGCCGAAAACCAAGCTTGTAAAGTGTTCTTCTCTTACCGCAAAATCACCGGAATCCATCTCGAAGATTACTGTCCCGCATTCACCTACACGCTCTATGACAAGAATGAATGGCCCAAACAGCCGGGCGACGCCGGAGGCTTTGCGCGGAAGTGTGGCGCCGACCTGATGACAGACGGCATAATCCGATCGAGCATCGGTCCCTACGACGTGCACGAGATCCTGCACGTGTACCAGGACAATGTGCTCGGTGCTTTGCCCGATGCACATATTCTGTTTGGCCCGGCGATGGCCGAAGCGCAGCGCGGGATCGGCGACGGAAAGAGTTACTGGAACACGATGTCGCGCATGAAGGCAGAAGTAGGACGCGGAGAGAATGCGAAGGAAGCATCGCTTCCGCCGGACCGACGATGCCTGGACGCCGAGTTCTACATCGAAGACAGCCTTTACGTGAAGAATACGAACAATGTCGCGCTTTTCTATGGCAAGATTGAGCGCGGCGGCACCAAGGATATGGCCGACCGACTCGCGCGTTTCAATCGCATGTTCGACGCGGTTTCAGGTGGGACCGCAAGGCCCTACCTGCTGGAGCACGGCTGCGCGCCGTTTTAGGAGCCCTCCGCGTCACGGCGCCATTCCGTCCATGTACCGAGAAAGGACCTTGAACCTACGGATCTCCTTCCTCGGGACTTAAGCCCCGAGGCTTTCGTTGCCCGACTCGAGGCGTGCCTGTCACAGCTACAATTCCCCTAGGCGGTTAGACCCAAGGATATGGCCAGTCTCCATCAGCCTTGCATCCCTCCCAGAATCCAGTCCCGCGATTCTAAGGTTGCCGAAAAGGTAACGGAAGGATAGCGGCTGATCCAACCGCAACCTGATTATTGGGGGTTCGATGAGCGCATGGCGATTTACCGCGAATTGAGATTCACGACGAGATCACAAGTGGTGGCCTGACTGAAGTCTGGGTGGCACCTACGAGTTGCGCTGCGGGTGCGCTCGTCCAGCGACGGCGTCCTGTGGCAGAGACTGCGGCATTCCAAAGCTGTCAAAGAGCCGGGGCTCGATAAAAATAGTCATTCGAGCGATGACGTCGTTCTCCAGCGTGATCACGTGAATCGAGTGAGCGTTCCACTGCTTATTGGCGGCGGAGTATTCATAGACGGCAAAAGCAGGCTGGCCATTGGCAGCCGTAGGCACCAGGTGAAGGCCGCCACAGGTCTTCCATGCACCAGCAAAGAAGGCCCCGATGGTCTCGCGGCCCGCGAGCCACTGCAGCCAAGGAGGCATAACGGCAGCCGCATCCTCTTTAAGCAGAGCGACGAAGTTATCCACATTGTGCCCTTCCCACGCCTGCAGGTAGCGGCCGAGGAGCTTTTGCTGCGCGGGAGTTGGCGGCGATTGGATGGATGGCCGACGGTCAGAGTAGCTCTTCGAGAGGGTGTCGCGCGCCCGCTGCAGGGCGCTGTTGATAGACGCGGTGGTGCTTTCGAGCAGTTTGGCTGCCTCAGCCGACGCCCAACCGAGCACGTCGCACAACATAAGCGCAGCGCGCTGGCGAGGCGGCAACTGCTGGATCGCGGCCACGAATGCAAGCTGCACAGATTCCCGCGCCGTGAAGTGCGCTTCAGGATTCGGTGCGGCATCGGCGATCCCTTCGAGGTTCGCATCCGGGTATGGTTCAAGCCAGGGGATGTCGGTAGCCGGAGCGCCAAACGCCGCTGGTTCAACAGCCGGCCCTAATTGATCGGGCAGGTATCGCTGCTGATGCTTGCGGCTTTCGAGCGCATTCAAGCATGCGTTGGTGGCGATTTTATAAAGCCAGGCGCGCATCGATACCCCGTCGAAACTCGCAAAGCTGCGCCACGCGCGCAGATAAGTTTCCTGCACCAGATCTTCTGCTTCGTGCAAGGAGCCAAGCATCCGGTAGCAATGCAGTCTGATCTCGCGCCGCAACGGTTCGGCCAGCCGTTCGAAGGCCTGCTCGCTGTGCTCCTGCCAGGATGGTTCCACCGTCGCCATTCCGCTTAGTATTAGATCTCAGCAGTCCATTTTCAAGATGTTTATCAACTGGACCCGAACGAAGCTCTGTCGGGCGCAGTTCAGTCTCCGCCAGTTTTGAGGTCGTCCGAGTATCCGGCCTGTATGCGGGGCCACTGGGCAATTGGGCGCCCTCCCGGCCACTCGGGTTCCCAGGTGGGCGAACCGGTTTTCGTCCGCGTGATGGTGCACTGCTGCGGCCAGCCCTGGGGCGAATCCTCCCAGCTCTCTTGCCGTCCGTAAGCGGTTAGGTCGAGCAAGTGGTAGTTGTTGTCCATTACCTCGGCGCCGCGTGCGGTCGTCCAATAGGTCTCGAAGACTTTCAATTCCTGGCGCAGGTAGCAGATGAGATGCATCCTGCCGATCCGGCGTCCAACCAGCAGCGTCTCGAGGGAGTCCCGTGGGGCGGAGTACCAGGGCATCTCCCAGCCCATGAACTCGCGATACCGGGCGCTCTCCTCGTAGGGCCCTTGGCAAAACACGGCGAAGGTGACGCCGCGAGAATGAAGGTAGGACAGCTCCGCGACTTGGGTGGTGACCCAAGTGCAGCCTTCGCACTGTTCGGGCGCAGGGTGGCCGGCGTGCCACATAAAGTAGTACGCGATGAGCTGTTGACGGCCCTCGAAAGCTTCGAGAAGTGTCATCGGGCCGCGCGACCCGATTAGCGCTGTCGTGCCGTCGACCTCGACCATTGGCAGCCGCCGGCGCGCTGCTGCGATCGCATCGCCCTCGTGCGTGTGAGCCTTCTCTCGAATCCGCACTACGTCCAGTTCCGCCTGAAACGTCGCACGATCGACGATTCTCGGCGCCCCGAGTTCATCTTTGATGGAGTCCGTCACAGTTTTCTCCTTTGTTGAACAGGGTTTTCGTTGCGACGTCAATCTCATTCGCAATTACATGCTTTCCCCTCTACTTCACGCCGGCGGATTGCTGCTCCGGCGGGGTCGGTGATGATATCAAGCCACAGCGGGTGAATCGAGGTTTCGGCTTCGTAGTTGTCGTGCCAGTTCCACCACTTGTACGGTGCGGTCTGTGGGTAGCCTTCCGGCGAATCCTCCCATGTCTCCTGACGGCCGAGCGCCGTCATATCGAGGTAGCTCCAGGCGGTTCCCATCGCCTCGTCGCCGCGGCTGTTGATGAAATACGTGCGGTACACCTTTTCGCCGTCGCGTATGAATGCATTATGGCCATGCCACTGGTCCACGCCGAAGTCCGCGTCGAAACTGTCTGTCATGGTGTACCAGGGCATCTCCCAGCCCATCCGCACCTTCAGGCGCGCGATGTCCGCCTGCGATGCGCACGAGGCCCACGCGAGCGTAGTGTCGCGCGCGTTCAGATGGGCCAGGTGCGACACCTGATCGGCACCCAAAGAGCAACCGCGGCAGGCGTGCTCGGGCCAGCCGAACACCCCCGGCTCGAAGAAGGCGCGGTAGACGATCAGCTGCCGGCGGCCCTCGAATAAGTCGAGCAGCTTTACCTTGCCGCTGGGTCCGTCGAAGACGTATTGCTTTTCCACTTCCATCCAAGGCATCCGGCGTCGTTCGGCGGCCATCGCGTCACGGGCGTGCATCAGGGCCTTTTCTTTCACGAGCAGTTGCTGGCGCGCAGCCTCCCACTCCTGCTGCGAAACGATCGGTGGTGTCTTCATCGCGAGATGCTCCTTCCCCGGAGCTCCGTCACTCACATTGGTCGTTGTCATGCTATTTCTCCTTTGGTTTCTGAGATAGACCGCGACGATTCGTCGTGATGAGTCTCTTGAACTTGTTGAAGCACACCGCCAGAACTCCTCCTGTGGACCCAGCCCCGGCGACCATTGCTGCGGCGTTTGCTATGCATACTGGGCACATATCTCGCTCCTCACTTCACATTCAATGTTTGATGCTCGATAACAGTTCTTGCCGTCTCGCTCTAAACCCTCTCCGCCTACTCCTTATCGTTAGGCGAGCCCTTGCCGGTTGCGATCAGACTCTTCAAACTGCCGCGAATGTAGCTGCCCCAGGCATCGGAGCAGACGTTGTAGCATTCGTACTCGGGAACCAGGCCTTCGTGTGTGAAGTGGATCTCGGTCCGGTCGCCATTCTTCGCGATATCGAAGACAACCTTCGTGTTCTTCCACTCACTCTTGTCTTCCGTGAAGTTGAAGAAGTTGTCGGTCACCAGCCAGGAGACTCTCTTGCCTGAAACAAGTTCCACGAGCTTCATGGTGCACTTGTGTAGGTCCTGGTAGTGGTATTTGAATTCGTCGCCGATCTTGGCGGTGTTTCCTGTGATTTCCTCTGACCACCAACCGCGAAGAATGCGGATGGCATCGAACGCTTCGATGGGCGACTGATCGACCAAAATTGTCGCTGTGTAGTCTTGTTGCGTCATGTTTGCACCTCGGTTGTGTAGAGTCGGTTGTGTGATTGCCATGTCCCAGCCAATGAACTCTTCCGTGGTATGTTCGTTCTCTTACGCGAACACGTCCGGCTGATTCTCGCCCGTTGTGATGAGATTGCGTAGGTTGCCGTCGACGAGCGAGCCCCAGGCACCGGAGCAGCCGCCATAGCACTCGAATGCGGGAACCAGGCCCACATGCGTAAAGTGCAGCTCGGTCTTGCCGTCCTTTCTGGCGATCTCAAAGATAATGTCAGTGCCGATCCATTCGGTCTTGTCCTTGACAAAGGTCAGTTCGGCGGCCGTTACATGCCACACGACTTTCTTGCCGGGGACAAATTCCGTCACTCTCTGTGTCGTCTTGTGCATGTCCTTGTAGCGGTAGGTGAACTCGTCGCCAAGCTTGCTCGTTTCGCCTGTGACCTCTCCCGACCACCATCCGCGAACGTTGTTGATGGCTGTGAAGACCTCATTGGGAGTCTGCGCAACCGTAAACGAAGTCGTGAAACCATCATTCTTCATGATTCGTACCTCCATCCTCACCTTTTGTGACTGAGAGCATTGCGTGGTGCGCGGCGCTTCTTAGAGCGCCACGCTTTGCGGCACGAAGCTTGCGTACTGCTTCTCGAATGCCTTAGCAACGCCATTGCGCCAGCCGTCGGCGATCGAACGGGACATGGGGTCGGGGAAGATATCCTCTTCGCCGTTTTCCAATCCGTCGAAAATACCCTGTGCGGCGGACTCGGGCGAGGCCTTCGGAATATCAAAACCGCGGTTCATATCCGTATCGATAGGACCCAGGAAGACGCCGTGGACCGTCACGCCTTCACTTGCCACGAGCGCACGCAGCGATTGCGTCATGCTCAGCGCGGCCGCCTTCGAAATCGAGTAGCTGGGCGTGACCGGCAACGGCGCCAGCGCCAACAGCGAAAGGTTGTTGACGATGGCCCCTTTGGAGCGCTTCAGCTTAGGCAGGAATGCTCGCGAAACCTTGTATGTGCCAAAGAAGTTCACGGCGAGGACCTGCTCAATGACGGCCGGATCGCTCAGATCGTCATACGGCGCGATTCCGGAGTTGTTGATGAGGACGTCGAGGCTGCCCACCTGACTCACTGCCTGTTCGATCTGCTCAGCATTCGTCACGTCGAGCGTTAGCGGCGACACGCGTCCGTCGGCGTCGGCGCGGACTGGCCCATCTCCTACGAAATTCTCCGGCCCTACTACGAACAGCTCGAACTGGAGATGCCGGTTGCGGGCCCGGCATACTATCCTTGGGGTCATCCGCATGGTTACGCGTATGGCCCCCACCCGATGGGTGGTGTCGGCAACGCGCTCATCAAGGGCTGCTCGGCACTCAACATTCCCGTCTCCATTGGAGGTCCTGTTGCCATCCTTTCGGGCTCGCACGGAGATCGCCCGCACTGCATCTATCGCGGCTTCTGTATTCAAGGCTGCAAAGTCGGAGCGAAAGCCAGCACTCTCTTCACTCATGTTCCCGATGCTCTGGAGAGCGGCGCCGAGATTCGCGATCACTCCATGGCCGCACGCATCGAACTGGGCAGCAACCGCCGCGTGAAGGGTGTTCATTATTTCGATGACAACGGTGACGCCCATTTTCAGCGCGCCAAAGCTGTCATTATCGCCGGCTATTCGATTGAAACTCCCCGCCTGCTTCTCAACTCCGCCTGCCCCGGATTTGAAAATGGTCTGGCAAATTCGAGCGGAACAGTCGGCCGCTATCTGATGGCCCAGGCCGGCAATGTTGTCCTCGGCCGCTTCGATCAACCGGTGCGCATGTACAAGGCTCCGCCGGCGCACGCGCTGACAGAAGAGTTCTATGAAACGAATCCCAAGAATGATTTCGCACGAGGATTTGCCATCCAGACCGTCGGGCCCCTCCCCATCGCCTTCGGCAAGCAAATGGTAGCCGCGAAGAAAGCCTGGGGCTGGGGCCTGCGCCGCGAAATGATGGACTATAACTATTGGGCAACCTTCGGCCTGCTCGGCGAGATTCTTCCGTGGCCCGATAACCGCGTGACGCTCGCCGATGAGACCGATCGCTTCGGTTTGCGTGTCGCGCACGTCGCCTTCAATCTCCACGACAACGATAAGAGGCTCATCAAAGGCGCCAAAGAGAAAACCATGGAAGTGATGCAAGCTGCCGGCGCAACGGAAGTAGTTCAGGAAGCGCGCTACGCTCATCTCGTCGGCGCGGCTCGCATGGGCTCGGACCCCGCTTCGTCAGTAGTGGACAAATTCGGACGCGCGCACGACATTCCCAATTTGTTCGTCTGCGATGGATCGATCCTTCCAACCCAGGGATCGGCAAACCCGGGCCTCACCATCCAGGCTCTCGCAGCCCGCACCGCGGACTATCTCATCTCGCAGCGAGACGCAGTCTTTACGAGCGACAAGCGCGACATGGCCGAACCGCCGCTGCGCGGCCAACTCGCGCCTCCTGGGACCTACGGCAGAGGAACGCCTCGCCTTACGTAATTACACTGCAGGTTGGTGGATAAGGTAACCATCCCAATTGTTTCGGGGCTGGCAGAGAACACAAACTCAATCTTCTGTGCGGACTCTTCGGAGTCTTAGACAGCAAATGGATGTGTGGTTCTGCTTGATGCAGGAATCATCAGCCGCAGGACCACGTTCTTCATACGGAACGCAGTTATGCAGAATTATCCAGATCAAGTGACAGAGGCGATTCGCAACTACGCCGATCGTTTGGTTATGTCCCAGGCGCGGAACAAGACGACGATACACGATCGCAAAAATGCTTCCCTTGCGTTTAATCGCGGCATTCGCTGCTTGATTGAGAATGCGGCGCATCTGGCGGTTGCCCTTGGGTGAGTGTCGGCTGCGGTTCACCTCCGCGCTCTCGTTCTTACCTGGGCATGCTCCTACCCACGAGGATAGCTTTTTAGCTGACGCGAAAGTGGCTGCATTGGCACCAACTTCGGCGATGATCTGTTGCGCCGAATCTACTCCGAGACCGGGGACTGCGGCGAGTCTCTCGACTGCGTCCTGATTCCCCTGTAGCAGACCGGCGATCTCATGATCCAGTTGACTGATCTGCTGCTCGACGAATTCGAAGTCGTCGAGCGTCAACTTGACCAGCCGGCGATAGACCGGTTGATCTCCGTGCAGGCACCCAGAGCGTCATGCAGTTGGGCCGGGGTAGCGCGCAAGCGATGATCGGCCAAGGCGGCCAGAGCCGCAGGATCACTTCCTCCATCCGCAAGCGACCGAAGCATACGACGTGCACTGGAATGAACCCTTCAGCGCCGGTGGGTGGTAGGCCCACTCGGTCATTGCCCGCCAGGCAGAGGGGTACCGGAATGTGACGCCGTGGGTTGGGTCGCTGTACGGCGCATCCAGAGTCCAGACCTGCGCTAGCGTCAAGGGTTTGTCAGTTGTGCTCGACGCGTCCGTTCGCGCGCCGTTTGCAGGGTTCTGGATAAGCATGCAAAGAAGAGCTAAGGAGGACCAAAGATGTTGCATCGCGATCCCAGCATCTCAGCCCCGAATCTTCTGGGCAAGCTCTTCCTTGCGCGATGGGCGTATTGTGGACGATACGGAAATAACCCCCGTTTTGCCGTTTTGCGGACTTCCGCATAGCGGTCACACGACCGGAACCAGAATTACCGCGCGGTAGGCGCACTGTTTTCTTGTCCACCGATCTGGTGCAAAACAAGAGGCCTTTCTATGCAGACGAACGCATTGGCAACGCTGCATCGCAGCGTACTCTGCGAGATTCAAACGTTGCGGAACTGGTACGTGGTTCTAGACGTCAGTCAGTTCTCGTCGCCGATCTCTTCACTATGCAATCGACGGAGAGAGCACCGTCACGATCTGCGGTACCGAGGGCGGCATCCCGATACCCAGGCGAGTCAAGACGTGAATTGCATCCGCGCGGCGCTTACGCTGCCGGCTTGTGCAGCACCGTGTACAGTCCTGTTACCGGCGCGCTGGCCTCCTCGCGCAGGAATCCCTCTTCAAGCAGCCGCACCTCCAGCCCGAAGGCCGCGGCGGCCTCGCGGATGTGCCGCTCGTGGTGCGTGTAGCGGCCTGTCTCCATGAGCGTGTGCGGGTAGCTTTCGCCGCGCTCCACAGTGAAGCCGAACCACCCGCCCGGGCCGAGCCGCGACGCCACGCCCTGCACCACGCGCATGAGATCGCCGAAGTACTCCAGGCAGTCGCAGGCTGTAATCAGATCAAAGAGCGCCGGGGCATGGCCATTGCCCGCCCGATCTTCGAGCCAGCGCAGGATCTCGCTCTCCTCCAGAAGGTCGTTGGAGGCTTCGGCCTCCGACTAGGGGTTGCAAGTGGTCGGCGGCAATGTGGCGGGCTTGCCGGCCATGGTGTAAAGATCGTAGCTGGCGAGATTGTAAATATCCTGCAGCGATGGTGGGCCCTTGATCATGCTCGGCAGGAACGTCTGGCACTGGTTCTTTGGTTTCTGCGCGTACTGGACATCGACATAATCCACTTCGACATACTGCATGGGCTGGGAGCCAGGAGTTCCGTCGAAATCGGCCGCGTCCCGCGTGCCGTCGAAAAAGACCGTGAGGGTATTGAATGCGCCTTGCTCCGGGGTTAGATTCACGCAGTCAGACGGGTTGGGATCATTTTTCGAATAGTCGGGGCAGCCCTGCTGTTGGAGTTGGTTGGCGAACGATACCTGAAAGTCGAACTCCGCTCCACCGAGAAATGGAGGATGCAGCGGAGGATTGTACGATGTGAGCACCTTGATGCCGGGGATTCCGATGTTGCCGGTCTTGATGTTGCTTCCCGCCGTCATGCCGCCCACCTGCGAAGATTTTTCGTTGCTGCCTCGTGCTTGCGCGAAATAAGAGAGGATTTCGGTCTTGGCCTCGCAGGACACGGGAAAGGAGGAGGTGCTGCAATCAACTCCATCAAGAAAGTTGTCAGGATGCCCTCCCACGGTTTCAGAGAGCTCGGGAAACGCATCGCCGTCGTCGGCGCTGATGACGAGCGTGATGCCGTGGAAGATGAGCTCGTAGGCGTCGATGGTTTGCTTCCAGGCATCGATGAAGACCTGATCGGTGTTCTGATAGCCGGGCAGGAAGGGGAAGGAATGATGGATGAGCGTTTGCCATGCCTCATCGGATTGGACACCAGAAATCTGCGTGGATCCATCGGCGGTGGTGGGAAGGATCAACTCAGTGGAGGCGCAGTTGGGGCCGGCCAAAGCGATGTACGTGAATGCGGGATTGGACGTGTAGCGCGCGCTGAGGTGAATGAGGAAATCGTCCCAGTACGCGATGTAGATAGGGTTCCAGGGCAGTGGCATCGGAGGGTCGGGCGCGTCGGCGTGCGCCTGCTCAGGGAAATTCTGGAATGTGACTTTGCCACAATTGAAGGGCGCGGTGCCGGTGTCAGAGAAGAGGCCGTCGCAGGAAGGCAGCTTGTTCATCAGCCACGTGGGCGACTCGACGCCGGGATTGATGATCAGCTGAACGGATTTGTGCGCGGCGATAGCAGCTGCGAAGGCATCATCGAGATAATTCCAATCGTAGCCGCCGGGGCCACCAGCGCAGGAGTTGGTGAAGATGCAGGCCGGGTCGTCGAGTTGGATGTGGTCCCAGTGCAAGCCGACCGTGATGCCGGAGATGGCAGGATCGGCGAGCAGGCCTTCATAGATCTGGTCGAGATAGGCGCGGTAACCGGCCTCTGTGGCGGGAGTAGGACCGTTGTAGCTTTGGAGAGCGTCCTCGATGCTGATATGGGCGAAGACGCCGAGCGGTGTGCGGACTGACGGCTGGCTCTGTGAATGCAACTGGGGCGCGGAGACCAAGAGTGCTATCGCTGCGATGAGCGTGAGGCCAATTCCCCGGAACACAACCTCATTCGAAAGAAGATCATAAACGTCGCGCACATAGACTGCTGTTTTGAACGTAAATGTGATTGGGGATTGGGATAGGGAGCGACCTCTCATTGCGACCTCCTCAGCGGACGAAGTGTACCGCTCGCAATTCTGCATCTTCGAGGGGTGCCGTTGCAAACCTTGCGGGATACTTCCACTGAAGTGACAATTTTCCATTGACGAGTTTTACGCGAAAGACCAGCAATTCATTCGAGGCCACGCGCAAGGCCTAAGAGCATTGAATCTGCTTTGACCACTCCTCCGAGCAAGGGTAGAATCCCGCAAATTGGCAGAACGCGGTTTCCCCGTCCCGCCAGCCGAGAGCCAAGCAACAATGCGTAAACTTCCGATGGTGCTCCTTATCGCAGCATCCAGTGGATCGCTGCATCAGTCCCTCGCAGCGCAGAGATTGAGCCCTTGCCACTGCGCAAGAATCACCGACGCAGGAAAGGGACCATCGCCAACGCCGGAACCGCGAAAACTGGCAAAGTCTACCGGGCGGGCCAATTCCATTTTGGCGAGTTGAATAGCGTGGAGCCCTCCAGGGTCGTTTCTCCAAAGTCCTTTAGCAGGTGGAGGCGAGTGCAAACAGGTCGGATGTCAACTTTTCGATCAGCAGCGACGCATGCGAAACCACGATAATCTGCGTGTTTTTGGCCGCCGCGGAGGATCAGCCGTGCAAGTGCGGGCAGAAGGTCCGGATGGAGGCTCGTTTCCGGTTCGTTCAGGACCATCAGCTCCGGGGGACGCGGGGTAAGCAGAGCGGCGACCCACAGCAGGTACCGTAATGTTCCGTCTGACAGCTCGGCTGCTGAAAGCGGCCGAAGCAAACCGTGCTGCTGTAACTGCAGTTCGAAACGTCCATTTTGCACGTCCACGTACAGTCGGCTACCCGGGAAGGCGTCCTCAAGTGTCACCTTGAGTCGGTCGTCTGACCGAATTTCGAGAATCGTCTGGAGCGCGGCGGCGAGATTGCTTCCATCATGGTGAAGCACTGGAGTGAAGGTGCCAATCTGCGCAATCCGGGCGGGCGAATCGGAATCGGTGCGAAAGTGATCATAGAAACGCCAGCCGCGAACAGATTCCCGAACCGCTAGCATTTCGGGTGCTCGCTGCGGATCGGCTACGCTGGCAAGCATACTGTCGGTATCGGAGAGGTGCTGAGTCAGCATAACGGGCTCCTCATCTCGTGTCGTTGAGAGCCACACAAAGTTGTTGCGGCGATCTACAAGAGCAGAAGCCTTCCGATACAGAGGCCCATGCCAGATGCATTCGCGCTTGATGTGTGGATCAAGTTCAAACATCGTGGCGGGTGGAGGTGTTGGAGGATAGCCCAAGTCGATACTGTAGCCGTACGTATCGCTGCCGAGCCTAGCTTTAGACTGGCAACTTTCCGGTTGGCAAGACCTTCCACAGCGTATGTCTTTTGGCGGACGCCTCGACTGATCGTTTCGGGTCCGGCCCAGAAGGTCGATGGCAGTCCACCTTCGCGAGCTAGGGAAGCCACCACGGAGTTCAGCCCTGCGTCTGCGAGCAAGCGTAGTGAGCGATACACACTGGATTTTCCGCTTCCATTCGCACCGGTGATGAGACTCAATTGCCCAAGCGGTAAGCTCAAATCGCGCAGTGATCGATAGCCCTCAACAGCGACAGTGCGGATCATGAGGAACAGCATAGCGTGTCTGCAGGTCTCAGACCCGTCACTGCGGTTCATGCCGCCGATCTTTTGGGATGCGCCTGGATCGTTTCTATCCAAGATCGGAAGCGAGTCGCGGAGAAGGGCAGATTGTGAGGTGTTATTTGCTCCGCGAGGCGCTTTCGATTTGGACACAAGAAGGAAGCCGCAGGTGTGCTCGGAACAGTTGACCATCTGCACAGAATGTCTTCAAACCGAAGCTTGGGCAAGCCGGAAACCATGATCGTTCTTTCGAGTGCATGCCGGAGATAGCACGCGGTCTTCTCGCCGATGCAGTTTATCTCGAAAACGACGGCATCACAACTGATGGGGTGTCGTTCTGGGGATCACCTTACACGCCCGAATTCTTGAACTGGGCATTCATGTATCCTCGCGGCGGAGAAGCGAAGCGCTATTGGGACCAGATTCCCCATGGACTTGATGTGCTCATCACGCACGGGCCACCTCGCGGCATTCTGGATCAGGTCGCGCCGGGCACCGACCATCTGGGGTGCGACGAGCTACTCAAAGCCGTGGAAGAGAAGAAGCCAAAGGTTCACATCTTCGGGCATATTCATGGCGGAGCCGGGACGTTTGAGAACGGAACCACAAGATTTGTGAACGCCGCGTACCTCAACGAACGGTACAAGCCACTGGATCCAGCGGGCAAGGTTCGAATCATCGATCTTTAGCACTTTTCAATCGGAGAGGTAAGGGATCATCACCGTCCGCAACACGGAGGTGTGGTGTCCAGTAGTTATTCCGACGGAGAGTGCATCAAGGAAGGATTGGGGCGCAAAATAATGGCAAGCGAAAGCCGAATTACTGTTGCAGCTCATCGAATGTACCACCAGGAAGAGATCGAGAAGATGATTCGCCAGATGAAAATCGACGGCGGAAATCTCGATGATTGCATCGCGGAGTTGAATATACTGGCCGAATTTATCCATTCCCAAGCGAACGGATTGACAGATGCTTGGCCAGATCTGCTGAAGGATACGTACTACGAAATTTGGAAGCAGAGAAAGAATGAAACCGGGACTGCCGGCGCAACGATGCCCACGAGCGAGGATTAATCCTTCAATCGCACAGGAAAAATATCACAAATGAGCACGGATGATCGCCTATAGAAGGACAGCATGGCTAAGACCTACAACAGTAAAGCAATGGCGGCTCTCCACGAGAATGCCAGCGACCTTTACCGTCTCGGACTGATTGACAAAAAGACGATGCAAAGGTTTGACCGTAGCTCTCTTACTCCGGTCAAGATGCTGACTCCGGCCGCTATTCGCCTGAAAAAGCTCGAACGATTCTTCAAAGAAGTCGCAGGTCTGACCGTCAAGCACGAAGTAGTTGCAGGCGCCGCTGTCGTGTATCCGTCTGCCCTGGGCAAAGCCCTCAAGCGGGTCGATTCTGACTGGTACCGAAACACCGTGGACCCCCATCCCCGCGCGCAACATGAGCCGGAAGGAAAGAGCCGTCGATGAGCAAGCCATTGAAGCTCATCCCTAAGTTCCCTAGCGAGTCCGCGGAGCGCGCCTTCTGGGAATCGCGCAAGAACGACAGCATGGGGTACGTCGACTGGACCAAGGCTAAACTAGTGCTTCGCCAAGCTGCGCCCGTCCACAGAAAGCACCTAAGAGGCGGACCCTAAATCTATCTTTGGTAATCCTCTATCGATCGGAGTGGGCAAGATGAGCACGAAAGTGACGTTGAAGTATGAGAGGGACGAAACGGCTGGCGGGTGTTTCCACCTCTATCGAGAGTGCTTCGACTTCGACGAGGAATTTGTGTACCTCGAGTTCGTGGGAGTCCCCTTCGAAGCGGCCAGCTCAATCGATCTGTCGGACAAAGGCCCGACGCGCATTTCAATTCGGATCCCCGACGCATGGGCCCGCAAACTTGGCTTGATTGACGAATCCCTCGACGCAAACGAGCCGGAGTGAACCTCTCTCTACGACGCGACCAAGGCGCGGAGGATCGCAGGACGCAACTCGCCACCTAATCGAGCTGGGCGGTACGATGCCAGGATTAAAGAGAATTCCTCGCCGGAGGTTTCTGTCCGCTTTTCTTAGCAAGTGAAGTGTCCGGTTTGGTCAAGTAACAGGAATCATTCAGTAGTAGCCGTAGAGGCGGTGGGAAAGTGCGAATCCCGCGTTGTGTGCGGGATTTGCAAGTTTAGAGGGAAAGTCTGCTTTTGGACTTTTCCTCTCAACGTCTTTTCCATCGCCTTGATTGTTTTTGGGAAAGCGGTGTCAAGAGCTCTCCTTGCGCGCTGTAGTGTCCGATGCGATGTCCTGCGATCATGAGGGTCAGGGTAGCGTCCAGATGCTGATGGATGGTCGCCTTGCAGCCGGCCAGGGTATGGCACCAGCGAGCGCGCTCGAGCTGCACGACCTGGCGCAGGCGCATTCCGAATTCCTCGAAAGCGGAATTGAGATACGCGATGCTCTCGGTGCAACAGCCGAGGCTGCCGTTGTTCACGGCCGCATCTGCTGGGTCAAGACCGAGTATTCGGAGGACGCGTTGCCTCTCGACGAGAACTTCGCCGAGTTGTTGCGCGAACTGAAGAAGAAAGCGGGAGAGTCGGAACTTCTGTTCCCAAGCCCCAAAACCGGGCACTGCTATCACGCCTCGCCGATCCAGCAGGACTACATTCGGCGTGCGGGATGGTGCCTGGTTCCGTGTCCGGTCTGCAAAGCTGCTCCGGGAACGGCCTGCACCATGGTGCTCGAAGGGAAGGGCAGTCTTCCGAAGATTCCGGTCCACGACGAGCGCCGTGCGCTGGCCACGAAAAAGAAGTTCGGCTCGATCGGCTGGCACACGTTCCGTCACAACTACCGCTTGTGGCTCGACGAGACGGGAGCGCCGCTCGGGGTACAGCAGAAGCTGATGCGTCACGCCGACATCCGTACGACGATGAACCAGTACGGGGACTCGGCGATGCCGGCCAAGCGCAAGGCCAACAGCAAGGTGGTGGAGATGGTGTTGGTCCGCAAGTCGTCGCTGATCGAGTACGACCAGAACGTCGAAGCGGGCGCCGTAGGCGCCCGCCGGATGGGTTGAACTTGGGTTGGCTTTTGACCTAAATGGTTGCGGGGGCTGGATTTGAACCAGCGACCTTTGGGTTATGAGCCCAACGAGCTACCGGGCTGCTCCACCCCGCAATATCAGTTTAACAACACCCTGCGGGAGGGTCAATTCTTGGTGCGCATTCTTCGTCGCTCGTGAGGCGTGGGCATGTGCGCGGCTCCTCGATCGCATTGTGGTTGCATCCGTTACACTGCTCTCAATCCTGTAGAGCTGTTCTCCAATTCGTATGTGGCATTTTAAGTATCGAGCAGCGTGGCTTTTTCTTTAGGAAAAAGCCCCTTAGCTGATGCGCCTTTCCCCACAGCAATCAGAGAACAACTGTATCGCCAGCGAGGCATGACGCGGATGTCGCAACTCTATGTCGTTGTTTTGGCTGTCATTGTCCTGGTGCTGCTGGCGGTGTCGGTTTCGCGATCGTTTTTCGTGAAGACCAAGGCCGACTATCTGGTTGCCGGCCGGTCGCTGCCCGCATTCGTCCTGGTGCTGACGCTGTTGACGTCGTGGATCGGCGCGGGGTCCCTGTTTGCGGGGGCGGAGAATGCTTATCGCAATGGGTTTGCTGCTCTATGGCAGGCGGGTGGCGGATGGCTGGGGTTGCTGCTGATCTATTTCATTGCGCCGCGTGCGCGGAAATTCGCGCAATTCACGTTGCCCGATCTGCTGGAGGCGCGGTACAACCAGACGGCGCGGGTGCTGGGGACGTTCGCCATTCTGTTTGCCTACGTGGGGATCACGAGTTACCAGTTCAAAGGCGGTGGCAATGTGCTGCACCTGATTTTTCCTGACACGGTGACACCGGAGCTGGGCACTTACATCATTGCCGTTTTTGTGATCGTGACTACGGCGCTGGCGGGCATGTCGTCGGTGGCTTACATGGATGTAGCGATCGGGTCGCTGGTGACGGTGATCTGCATGATCGCGACGCCGTATCTGTTTCTGAAGGCCGGCGGATGGGCTGGATTGCATGCGGCGCTGCCGGCGACGCACTTTCAAGTGCTGGGGAATTTGACCTTCACCCGGGCGATGGAGTTTCTGGTGCCGACGATGCTGCTGATGCTGGGCAACCAGGTGATGTACCAGAAATTCTTCTCGGCGAAGTCGGAGCGCGATGCGCGGCTGTCGGTGGTGGGGTGGATTCTGGGCACGATCGTCCTTGAAACCTTGATTGTCGCTATTGCGGTGTTTGGCTCAGCGCTGTACCCGACCGGCGAAGTGGCGCGGCAGCCTTACGAGATTATTCCTTACACGGCGCGGCATGGCTTGCCGGCATTGATGGGCGCGTTGCTGCTGGGCGCGGTGTTTGCCAAAGTGATTTCAACGGCTTCGAACTATCTATTTTCGCCATCGACGAACCTGATCAACGATGTGTTTGTGCGCTACATTGCGCCGGGCGCATCAAACAAGCGGGTGATGATCGTTTCGCGATTGGCCGTCGTGCTGCTGGGCTGCTGGGCGCTGTATCAAGCGGTCTACGCGCAGAGCATTCTGGAAAAAATGCTGTGGGCATACACGATTTATTCCGCGGCGCTGACGCCGGTGGTGCTGGCGGCTTTCTATTCGAAACGAGTGACGGCGTGGGGTGCGGTGGCCGCGATTGGCGCGGGGACGGTGGTAACGCTGGCCTGGGACGTGCCGGGTGTGAAGTCGATGTTTCCGCCGATTCTGTCGGAACGCGACGCGATTTTTCCTGCGCTGTTTGTGTCGGTGACGGCGATGATCGTGGTGAGTCTGCTGACGCCGAAACCGGCGTTGGAGCAGCTGGCGCAATTCTCCGATTAGCGGATCTATGCAGCGAGAGTTCGGCGCGGGGCTGTGACCTAAACTGATGAGTGGACGGCCAGATGACGCTACGCCCCTGCTGGGTTGAAATTCGTACTCGATCTCTTGAAAACAACTACCGATTTCTTTCCGGCGTTGCTGCGCCACATGCTGAGCTGTTGGCCATTGTGAAGGCCGATGCGTATGGGCACTCGCTCGCGTTGTGCGCTCCGGCCGCGGTGCGCGCGGGTGCGCGGTGGCTGGGCGTGACGAGCGTGGAAGAAGGAGTGGCGGCGCGGGTGCTTTGTCCGGATGCGCGGATCCTGGCGATCAGCGGAGCTTTTGCGGGACAGGGCGCGGACGTGGTGCGGCACAGGTTGACGCCGGTGGCGTGGGAGCGGTGGCAACTCGATGAGCTGGAATCTGCGGCACGAGAAGCACGCGTCGACGCCGGTGCGATTCCAGTACATCTGGAGATTGACACGGGCATGAGCCGGCAGGGCGTCGTCCCGGGATCCATCGATCCGCTCTTGGTGCGGTTTGGCAATGGGTCGCCGTTGAAGCTTGATGGGGTGATGACGCATCTGTTTGCCGCGGATGAGGCTGATGGAGCGATTACACAGGAGCAACTGGCGCGGCTGAGTGAATCTTTGGAACGGATGCGGGCTGCGGGGCTGCAGGCTGAATGGCTGAATGTAGGCAACTCTGCCGCGCTGCTGAGCGATCAGGCTGCTGCGATCGGCGCAATCGCGACGCAGTTTGGCATGAAGGCACTCTTGCGGCCGGGCCTGGCTCTCTACGGATTGGCGCCGCAATTCGATCCAGGATTCGGTACAAGTGAGCCTGCGGCGTTGGCCGAGGCGCATCAGCGGCTGGAGCCTGTGCTCGGCTGGAAGACAAAGGTGGTGGGAGTCCGTTCTGTTCCGGCCGGCACATCGGTGGGCTACAACGGGACGTTTGTAGCGACCGAGCCAATGCGGCTTGCGCTGCTTGCGGTGGGGTACGGCGATGGGCTCGAACGGCGGCTGGGAAATCGGTTCAGCCTTCTGGTGCGCGGGCAGCGGGCTCCGCTGGTGGGCCGCGTCAGCATGGACCAGGCGGTGCTCGATGTGACCGGGATTGACGATGTTTCACCCGGTGATGAAGTGGTGATTCTGGGAGCGCAGGGTAGTGAAACCATTACGGCCTTCGATCATGCGGAGGCGGCGGGGACGATTCCCTGGGAGATCTTCACGCGCATCGGGCCGCGGGTAGCGCGGATCGCAATCTAGCTGCAATCGGCGACGGTACCGACGTGGTGGCTTGCGGTTTCTTCGCCGCACTCCTTTAATCCAGCGGCTCCAAGTGCGGCCTCGATCATGGCGTCGAAGCCCATGGCCGAGTTCAGAAGCATGTGGTAGAGCCCGCGTGCGCACCACTCCTGCTGATAGAACTTGCGGATCACGGCGGCACGGCGTTTGTCAAAGGCCGCCAGCATTTGATCGGCCTGGTTGGCCTGCTTGGGAAATGCATTCATGAACCATTCGCGCTTGTTCTTGGCGGTTGCGTACACAAAAATGTGAAAGCAGCCTGGAACGCAGGCCAGGGCACAGGCAGCGCCGCGTCCCACGAGGACGCAATTCCCTCCTTGTGCGGCTCGTTCAATCTCTTTTCTGATCAGCGAAAGCATGCGCTCCGAATCGAAGACCTGGTCGTCGCCGAGACCGGTCATGGGATATGCCGAGTCGTGCCAGAAGACTTTGCCATAGCGGTAGTACCAGGGGTCGAGGCGCTCATCGAACTTGGCAGCTAGTTCCGGGGAAACGCCGGCGGCTTTTGCCGCAGCGGAAACAAGCTCGGAATCGAGGAACTTCCAGCCGAGGCGGATTGCGAGATCGTGTGCAAACTCGCCGCCGCGCGATCCATACTCCCGCTCGACGGTAATGACTTTGATGGGCGAATGCCTCATGGGCAAATAGTCCCCCGCGAGTGGAGGATACAACGGAAATGGGTAAACCCGGCAAGACGAGTTTTGTTTTCGTTTGAAGTGACTCGCCGAAAGAGGGAGATATTTGCCTGGCAAATCACTGCTTCAAGGCGCAAAGAGGACTATGCTCGTGGGCGAAATGCGGTGGGAGGAAAGGAGGCAATCCCATGCCAAAAACATTCGTTCATTCAGAAACCGGAGCCGGAATCGGTCCCGTGATCGAACATTCAGGCCAAAAGATGAGCCTCGGCGCGAAACTGGCGATCCGGATTCCCATTGGCTTGATTGTTACCGCTGCCATCCTTTTTGTCCCAGCAGGCACGTTGAATTTCTGGCAGGGCTGGGCCGTTCTGGCCGCCTACTTTGTTCCCACGAACCTCGTTTTCCTCTACCTTCTGAAAACCGATCCTCAGGTGATCGAGCGCAGAATGGAGCGGAAGGAGCCGGTACGCGAACAAAAGTTGCTGATGAAATGGTTCAAGCTGTTCTTGTTCCTTGCCTTTCTGATACCAGGATTCGACTATCGATGGGGCTGGTCGCGCCGCCTGTTCGGTGGAGAGCCTACGAGTCTCGCGCTGGTTTCCCTGACGTTGGTTCTGGCGTCTTTTCTCTTTGTCTTCTGGGTTGTAGGTGTTAACCGGTTTGCTGCAAGCACCATTCGCGTGGAAGAGGGCCAGCCGGTCATTTCCAGCGGACCTTATCGCTGGATGCGCCATCCTATGTACTCGGGCAGCCTGGTTCTCTTTGTATTCACACCACTGGCGCTGGGCTCCTATATTGCCCTGCCTCTGTTTGCCGTGCTGATTCCGATTTATGTTATTCGGCTGCTCAACGAGGAAAAGGTGCTGCGACGGGAACTCTCCGGCTACACGGAATATTGCTTGCATACGCGATATCGGTTGATTCCCTTTGTGTGGTAAACGCCTCCGTAGACGCTTCGTCACAAATTTCGGCGCATACCTTGACTATCTACATCGGGAGCTGTAGATATTCTAGGTATGGGTAAGCCTAGCGATCTCGTACAGGGAACTCTCGACCTCCTCATCCTAAAAACTTTGCGGCTCGAGGCGATGCATGGCTGGGCCATCGGCAAGCGCATTCAACAAATTTCAGGCGAGGTGCTGCAGGTGCAGCAGGGCTCGCTTTATCCCGCATTGCATCGCTTGGAGCAGCAGGGCTGGATCAAGGCGAAATGGGCGGAGAGTGAGACGGGGCGGCAGGCGAAGTTTTACGCGCTGACGGCGGCGGGCCGCAACCAACTTGAGGCGGAGACGGCGAACTGGAACCGGCTTTCAGCGGCAATTGATTTGATTGTGGGCGAAGCGTAGCACTTGCAGCGCGGCGGGCGGCGCTTCACGATGATTTCCGCGGACGGAAGAATTGAGAAAAGCAAAGGCGCGGAGCTGGAGTCTCCGCGCCTTTGCTGTGTGATTGCGGCTCATGCAAATGTTATTGCGTGACGGGTTGTTCGGGTGGCGCCTTCGGTGCTTTCAGGTGAGGCGCATTTGCCGTTGGAGCACCGGGAGGATTCGGCGGAGCGGGCGGAAATCCCGAACCCTTCTTGATGCGCAGATCGCCAACATCGGCGATGAGACTGATCTTGGCCTGACCGGAACCGATGCGCCCGCTGACAGTTTTGCTTTCGTCTCCGTTGATGACCAGCGGGTAATCGGAAACGATGTCGCCATTGTGGGTGCGGCCGTCGACGTTGGCTGAGGCATCGGGTGGAAGCGTCACCTCGACATCGCCCTTGCCGCTCTTGGCTTGGATGCTGAAGTTGCCCGCCGGCTCAACTGAGATTTGGCCGCGGCTGTCGTCGACGAACGTGTCGCCGTAAATCTGGCTCAGGTCGACATCCTTGGCGCGTGTGGTTACGCGCACTTCACCCTTGGCTTCGGTGACCCGCAGGTCGTCGGAGTTCAGAGTCAAGTCGCCGGGCAAAGAGGCGAGCTGCAACTCGGTGACCGAGGTATGCAGATGAATGGGGCCGCCGATATTTTCAAGGTGTACATCGCCAAAGATTTCGCCGTTGAGTGTGACCTTACCTTTAATTTCGGAGAAGGTCAGATCGTTGCAGTTGCCGTCGGCCGTGATGTCGCCAACAATTTCGTGGGCGGAGAAATCGCCACGGTCGTTGGAGAAGTGCACCTGGACGGAGCCTTGGATGGTGCTCAGATGCACATCGCCGTGTCTTGAAGTGATCGTAGCGCCAGCGCCAAGAGCCGCTGCAGTCACGTCGCCGTGGCCGGAGTCGATACTTACCTGCGCACCTTTGGGAACGGTGACTGAAAGATTCAGACGGCCGCTGTTATTGCTTTCAGATTTCACGAGAACAGTGTTGCCGCTGACGGTGATGTGCGCCTGTTCGGCGTCGAAGATTCTCTTCGCGTCGGAGTCGGAGTTGGCGAAGGCGACTTCATGGGCCTGTACCTGGACCGTGGGGGTGTCACCCGCGGTTACGCTGACGTCGCCGCGAGGATTCTCAATCTGGATGACTGCGGTTGCCGGGACCTGCGTGTTAAGAACCTGCTGATCCTGGTCGCGCTCTGGGAGGCCGAAGAAATTGAAAAAGTTGTTGTTGTCGTCGTGGTCGCCCCACTGAGCGCGCATCGGTCCCCAGAAGCCGTTCCATCCGGAAGCGGCGAGGCCAAGCAGCGCAAGCAGGATGAGGATGCCGACGAATCCACCGCCACGGCGAACCGGAGTGGTGCGGCGCATGTCGAGCGCCCACTCGCCGAGAAGCGCGAGGCCGGCGGCGATGAGGAGCAGAGGCCACCAGTGGCCGTACCAGGTCCAGAAATTGGATGGCGCAATGCGACCGCTGTAAATCAGCAGACCGACAATGCCGATGCCGATGAGAATGATGGGGCCAACGACCGATGGAATATGAGGGCCATAGGCGCTCCCATAGCCGGCCTTCCATGCATGCCGCTGCGCTTTCCATGCTTCGCGCTGGGCGCGCCATGCGGCTCGCTGCTGTTCGCGATAGACGCGCCACTGAGTGCGCGGGTCGTAGGGCGGAACGCCGCCGGGTGGTGTGTAAGGAGGCTGGCTGCTCATGACTGT
The DNA here is from genome assembly GCA_963704415.1 of uncultured Acidobacteriaceae bacterium. Lineage (GTDB taxonomy): Bacteria > Acidobacteriota > Terriglobia > Terriglobales > Acidobacteriaceae > Telmatobacter. The sequence goes on from OY969908.1 coordinate 734,976, forward strand.
CCTCCCGAACCCGCCCCGAAGTCATGTGAAGACGGAACGATTGAGGATCCTGCCTGAGGGGGCGGCTGCGTCCCTTGGGCAGGGGGGATTCCCGCGCCGTAGGGGTAGGGCGAGCCGGGATACATGGGCTCATCGCCGGCGGCGGCCAGTGCGGCTCTTTGCGCAAGCTTGAGCACGCCGATGAGGATCAGGAAAAGCGGCAAGAAGATGTTCCAGCTGACCAGGTCGGCCTGGTGAAGCAGCGCAACGACTCCCAGCAGAAGCAGAACGGACGGCCCGGTCAGGCGGCGAATCAGGATATAGCGGTTCATTGAGGGCCTCCTTTGGTGTCGCTGATGCGGCGAACGATGAGCCAGGCGCCGAGCGCGATAAAGATCAGCGGCCACAGGAAGTGGACAAAGCGTTCGGCGAGATAGCCCATCTGGTTGAGCAGAAGAATCAATCCGAATCCGATAAGGATCAATGCGCCGATAGGTTCCTTGCGGCGCCAGCCAATGGGCGGCACCGGTGGTACAGGAGGAATCGGTGGCACGGGCGGGATGCCTGGGTCAGTGAATCCGGAGACCGGTGTGTAGGCGGGCGCCTGGTAGGCCCCGGCAGTTGGCGGCGTGTAGGGCGCACTATAGGGCGCTTGATATGCGCCGGGCGCTGCGCCAGTCGGAGGTACGCCGGGAGGGACGGTTCCCACGGGTGGCTGCCCCGGATAATGCGGGCGGTTGCCGAGGCTCAGCCAGTTGCCTACTTCGTTCAGGCCGAGGGGGTCGGGCAGCGGCTGGCCATCGCGGCGCGCAACCGCGGTGTGGTAGGCCTCAAAGGACTGGTAGAGAACCCATGCGCCGATGAAGATGCCGAAGATGCCGTAATGATCCGTAATGCTGATCAGCACGGCAAAGATGACGACGTGGATCAGGCCCTTGAAGAACTGGCCGTTGTACATGGCGCCCACGCCGGGGATGATGCCCAGGACCGCGGCTGCTATCGGGTTGGGCGCGCCTGCGGGAGGCGGAACGAACGGCTGCTGATAGCTTTGCCACGATTGTGAGCACGGTTCGCAGAGAACCTGCCCTCCGGGTGCGTTGCGCACGCAGTTGGCGCAGAGTGCTTTCCCGCAATTCTGGCAAAACGCGGTTGCCGCGACATCCTTGTGATTTACGCAGTCCATACTGTGCTCCTTTCCCGTGCCGATCTTGCGGAGCCGCCTAGAGCAAAAGCAGAGCTGCCGTTGGAGTGGATGCCGAATTCAAATTCTGCAAGCGCGGCCAGTTTTTGTTCTGACTGCGCGGGTCCATTTTTCAAAGTGAGTGAGGTCTCCAGATAGTCGGAGTCGCTGATCGCCGGTACTCCGGATTGTTGCGGAGGATCGACGCGGGAACCTCCATCCTTGTGCGGCGGATTCTGTTTGGATTCTCCTGGTGAAGCGGGTTGCGGGTTACTTTGCTGCTGATCCTGTGTGCCTTCGCCCTGCGTGGAGCGGCGCAGCTCGCGCATGCGCGACTGCACTTCATACACCAGGCGCAGGTGATCGTAGTAGCGAATGATGGGCGTCGAAGCCATGGTCAAACGGCGTTCCATGAAGGAACGGATGGCGGTAGGACGCAGATTGGAAAGACGCAGATCGGAGAGGCGGACGCCGGTCAGGTTGAGGGTCAAGGCGATGGAGAAGAAGGCCATGGCGGCTGTCATCATCAGCCGGGGTTCAGCGAAGCGGCGCACACGGGCCATCAAGCCGGGGCGCTGCCAGGGTTGCGGCACGGGCAGAACGTCGCCGCCGGTGACCAACCCGTAACCAGCCACCTGTCCCGGGCCGGTTGCGGCCAGGATTTTGTCTAAAAGGCCGGCGGGGACTTCGGGCTCGGACGAAAGAAACTCCAGCCACTCACGTCCGCGCCGGGCTTCTTCAAACAAGGCCGTGCAGGCGGGGCAGATTGCCATGTGCGCCGAAAAGGTGGTCTCATCCTCGGGCCGCAGCAGCCCATCCAGCGCGTCGGCTAGAAGCGTTTCCCACTGCCCGCAAGCAGGAGAATTCGGAATGTGTGTGCTGCCAGCCATGATTACATCACCTCTCGTTTAGTACGTTCCAGCAGGCGTGCCAGTTCCGCGCGCCCCCTGCTGATGCGGGACTTTACGGTACCTTCGGGTATGCCCAATACCTGGGCAATTTCCTTGTAGTCCAGATCCTGCAAATCTCTTAGAATGACGGCTTCCCGGAGCTCCACGCTGACGCGTGCCAGGGCATTCTGCACCATCTTGGCCAGTTCTTTTTGCGCAGCGGACTCGTGGGGAGACGGGCCCTCGGAGGTGAGCCGGTCGATGGGCCTCAGTTCGTCGGTCGCATCCCAGCCTTCGTCGAGGGAACCGGTGGCGCGCAGATTACGGGTGCGCCGAAAGTTGTCCACCAGAAGATTGCGGGTCATGGTGGTGATCCACACCTGGAGACTGCCGCGACCCATGTCGAAGCTGGCAAGGTTGGAGTAAATCTTCAGGAAAACATCCTGGGTGAGATCTTCAGCATCGGCGGCGTTATTGGTAAAACGGTAGCAGAGGCCATAGACACGGCGGTGGTGCGTGCGGACCAGCTCGGCCCATGCGCCGGAATCCCCGTCCATGCAGCGGCGGATAACCTGGGACCAGTCGATCTCCAGCGGTCTTACCTCCTCGCGCGCTGCGCGAGCCCGCTGCGCCCCTTCGAGTGCGATGGCGGGATTCGCCTTGGGCGGCCCGCTGCTTCGTGGGGAGCCCCTCTCGCCCGGCTGGAGAAGGCGCCGACGAGGTTTGGGCGGGGCCACCAGCCCCATCATGCTCCAGCTTAATGTACCCGCGCATGCCATGACGGGCTATACGCATGATTTTGTGGGATTGTTCCATGCAAGTGCATGGCCAATCCGCGCGGCTGGAAATGAAACTGGAATGGTGCACTTCGTAACTTTTGCGCGCGGAATCCATCTTAAAGTTCGGGATTGCGGCTGCAGCTGGCGCAGGCGCGATAGAGGAGACGCGAATGTCGCGATACGTTGCTCTTGGGGTGATTGGCATTTTTGTTCTTACGGCGGTGTTTGTGGCGACACGTGGGGTGAAGGCAGCGGGTCGGTCTCCGATCCCTCCCGCGACGGCAGACGTTGCGTTGGCGCACGCTTCCGGCAAAGAGACGGCGGTATTTGCGGGTGGGTGTTTCTGGGGTACGCAATCGGTCTTCGAGCGCGTGAAGGGTGTGATCGACACGACGGTGGGCTATGCGGGCGGTTCGAAAGAGACCGCGACCTACGATCAGGTGACCACGGAGACGACGGGGCATGCCGAATCGGTGCGCGTGGACTACGATCCTTCGAAGATCACGTACGGCCAGTTGCTGCGCATCTACTTCTCAGTCGCACACGATCCGACGCAGCTCAACCGCCAGGGACCGGACGTGGGCACGTCGTATCGGTCGGCAATTTTCTACGCAAACGACGAGCAGAAGAAGATCAGCCAGGCGTATATCGCACAGCTCGATGCGGCGCACGTGTTTCCCCGGCCGATTGTGACGCAGGTGGTGCCGTTGAAGGGGTTCTACGACGCGGAATCCTATCACCAGCATTATGCGGATCAGAACCCCGACAATCCGTACATCCTGGTTTGCGATCGGCCCAAGGTGGAAGCGCTCAAAGCACAATTTCCTGAGTTGTTTCAGGATTACAAGAAGAAGTGAAGTGGGCCAGCCGTTGCGGTACCGGATAATCGCAACAGGCGCGCTGCGCCGCACACCGGATTGACACGCAAGCTTCAATCGAAACGGATTCTGTTCGCAACCGTCGGATCGCTTGGCGATCTGCATCCCTGCCTGGCGCTGGCGCTTGAGCTTCGGGGCCGCGGACATATCTCGACCGTAGCAACCATCGAGTACTACCGCCGAAAGGTGGAGAGTCTTGGCCTCCAGTTCCTTCCAATCGGACCCAACATGGATCCGACGGATGGGGAGATGATCCGCCAATGTGAGGATTTGAAGCGAGGGCCGGAAATCCTATTCCGGAAGATCGTCCTCCCGCATCTTCGAGAGACATATCAGGATCTGCTTGAGGCGGCCGCGGGCGCGGACCTGATGGTTGCCGGAGAGCTGAACTATGCGGCTCCGCTGGTGTCAGAGAAGCTCGCACTTCGTTGGGTGTCCGCGATCCTTTCGCCGGTGTCGTTCTTCTCAGCGCATGATCCATCCGTGATGGTCAATGTTCCATGGCTGATTCACGTGCGCAAGGCGGGCTGGCGCTCTTATCGAACGGTCTTCAATCTCGGAAGACTTGGAACCAGGCATTGGTGGGATCCTGTGCGGCAGTTGCGGCGTGACGAGGGACTTCGACCAGACTGCGATCCCTTGTTCCGGGATAAATTCTCGCCCGATCTGGTGCTGGCGCTGTTTTCACGGATGCTTGCGGAAGCCCAGCCCGATTGGCCTGCCCAAACAGTGCAACCCGGATTCGTTTTCTTCGATCAGAATGGATCGAACGCAGAAGTAGATCGAAGACTCGTCGAGTTCCTCGCGACTCCCGACCCGCCCATCGTGTTCACGCAGGGTTCGACTGCTGTTCATGCGCCGGGGAGTTTCTATGAGGTGAGTGCGGAGGCGGCGAGGAAGTTGGGACGGCGCGCACTGCTGGTGGGGACGACGGTCTTACCTGGCGATCCGTCACCCAGAATCTGCGCCGCGCCTTACGCACCTTACTCCCAGGTCTTTCGGAACGCGGCCATCAATGTGCATCAGGGCGGGTCAGGCACGACGGGCCAGGCGCTCTACGCGGGACGGCCGCAGTTAATTGTTCCTTTCGGATGGGACCAACCGGACAACGCTGTCCGCGTGGAGCGGCTGGGGACGGGCTTCCATCTGCCGCGCACCGCGTATTCTGTCAGATCCGCGACGGCGGCTCTCGAGGGGCTTCTTTCTGACAAACAATTCTCCGATCGGGCCGCTCAAGTTGGAGCGGAGATTCAGGCTGAAAACGGTCTCGCGGCCGCTTGCGATGCGATCGAAGCGCTGCTTCTGGATTGACCGGGAGCGAGGGCAATTCTTGAAAAGGCGCTACGCCGGGAGCAACTCGAATTCTTGCAGCGGCAAGCGACCTATCGCACTTCATCCTCTTTCCTGAAGTAGACTCTCGCACTCTTGGAAATGGATGCCACAAATGGACCATCGTGCGTTTTACATAGACTCCGCATTTGCCGATTGGCCCTAACAAGTAAATCACCGGGATCGGTGATCTCACTGGACGTGAAGACAAATTCGCGAATCTTGAATTGCTCTATGAGTTTCTTTTCCAGGAATCTCGTGCGCTGCTTCTTGTCGAACGTAATCAGAATCCAGTTCTCTTGCCGACCTTTCGAAGAAGTTCTGTGTCCGGAGTCGAGCCACTGAAGAATTCGCGGTGCCTCTTGTACCGGATTCCCGCGCGGTCCAGCTTTTCGACCAATTCGTCGTAGTCGAGGTTGTGGTCCAGATAGAGGGTAAAGCCCTTAGGCGGCGGTCTTCGCTTCTTCGAGCGAGATCGCCTCTTCGATTTCGGCTTCGGGTCGGCCATAGTCTCTTGCCAGTTTGGAAATCGAGGCTCCTCCCTTCTTTCTGCTCATCAAGAAAGCGGTGGATATACGGGAGTTGACTAATACAGGCATGCCAAAAGCGATTCGAGGATCTATGACGACAGAGCACGGAGCTTGTTCCGGATTCTTTTGATGTTGACGACTGGTGAAAGGAAATAACCTCTCAGCGATCCCCTCTTCGTTTCGTCCAACACGCTTTAGAAATGGGTTAAGGATCGCTTTGAATGCGTGCTGCCCACCAGCCGTGAGATTCACTAGCTCGTCGCCGTCACCCTCCAGATAGATCCTTCTTCCTCGTGTTGCGAGTTGGTAGTCGGCAAGCGGGTACTTAGAGGGCTTCTCAATCCGCAGTTCTTGAACGGACTTGCGTATCCGAGGCAACCCGATGTCATGGATTTCTTTGAGACTCTCCAGGACGTACAGTTCAACGAGATTTTTGAAAGACAAGAGAAGGGGGCGTCGACTGAACACCGTAGTGAGTGGCGCAGCACCCGGTGCGCCGATCGTCCAATATCTGACGGTACTGACCGGTATCAGAAGGTAGCGTGCTGCTTCTTCAACCGTATAGTTGGGAATCTCCAGCGGATTGAAGCCTGCCTTGGACATGGGGGCAAAAGTATACCGGAATCCACTTTGAGCAGATGTGACCGGGGTTTTAGCTTGTGTTCGCATTCGGCCTCCGCTTCGGCGCGTTCTTCGATAGCCCGCCAGCGGGCTTTACTCTTCTTGGAGCTTATAAGGACCTTCGTTCGAAGTCAGTTCGGTGTGGCGGTTCGGAGGAATGCTTGTTCGCGCAGAGTCCTCCTATTTCGAGTGTTGACCTATAGTCAAGCTCAGTCAAGTATCTTCGCAAGCGCTGCTTCACGAGCGACGTCGCGCGCTGAGGACCGCAACCATTCCTCAAAGCTGCTCATGGCAGGAGAAACCGTGCCGTGAACATGATCCGCGCTAGTACCGCTCGAGGAACTCCGGATCGACCGGGTTTTCAAACAGCGATGCGTCGCGGGTGACGATGGTCAATCCCGAGGGCGTCACGAAGTAGCGGCGCTTGTCTTCTATCGGGTCGTAGCCGATGACAGTCCCTTCGGGGATGTGGACATCGCGGTCGATGATGGCGCGGCGAATGCGGCAGTGGCGGCCGATGTTGACGTGCGAAAAGATGATGCTGGCGTCGACATCGGAGTAGGAATTCACGCGCACATCCTGCGAGAGAACAGAGTTGGACACCGAAGCGCCGGAGATGATAACGCCGGCGGTGATGACCGAATTAACCGCCATACCGGTCCGGCCCGGCTCGCCGAAGACAAACTTGGCCGGCGGATATTGCCGTACGCGCGTCCGCATCGGCCAGCTCTTGTCGTACAAGTTGAAGACTGGCGAGACCGAACATAGATCCATGTTGGCGTCGTAGTAGGCGTCGAGGGTGCCTACGTCGCGCCAGTAGAGAGCCTGCTGCTTGTTCTCATCGACGAAGCTGTAGGCCATCATCTTTTTCTTACCCAGCAGATCAGGCAGGATGTTGTGGCCGAAGTCGTGTTTGGACGCAGGGTTTTCGGCGTCCGCAATCAAAGCTTTCAGCAGGCACTCGGTATCGAAGATGTAGATGCCCATGGAGGCATCTACCGCGTTGGGATTGAAGGGCGAACGCACGGTGGTTGTAGCCGGCTTCTCCTGGAAACCAGTGACCTCGCCGCTCGGCGCCACCTCCACCACGCCGACTTGCTTCACCTCGTCGGGCGAGACAGGCAGGGTGGCGAGGGTGACATCGGCGTGCTGCTCATTGTGGTACTCGAGCATCCGGCTGTAGTTCATTTTGTAGATGTGGTCGCCGGAAAGAATGATGATATGCGACGGCTGCTCGCTGCCGATCGAATAGATGTTCTGGTAAACCGCGTCGGCGGTGCCCATGTACCAGTTGCCCCCCGTGCGCTGGGTCGGCGGCAACAGCTCGTAGAACTCGCCGAGTTCCTGGCCGACGATGCCGGTCCATCCTTCGCGGATGTGGCGATTGAGCGAGAGCGCCTTGTATTGAGTGAGGACGTAGACCCGCCGCAGGCCGGAGTTGATGCAGTTGGAGAGGGTGATGTCGATGATGCGATAGTGCCCGCCGAAAGGCACGGCCGGCTTGGCGCGGTCACGAGTCAGGGGGAAGAGCCTCTCCCCGGCACCTCCAGCAAGCAAAACGCCCAGTGTATCCCTCATGTCTTTAGGAATCCTGCTTTCTGCGGTTCTAGTCAACCGCGAAGAAACGTGACGGGCCCAAGTGACACGATCCTGCCGAACGCTCCGTTCATTTCACGGAGCCGAACGGGAGGATACCACGCAGAGAGCAAGACGCGCAGCCAATCCAATTTAGACGGTGCTGGTTCCGGTGAAAAACAAAAAATCGCAAAGGTACGCGGTGCGCGCCCGCCACAAGTAACCGATTGACTGCAGCGAGGTGTGTCCGTTCCGATCCCGCAAAACCTTCTACCGGACTTAGAGCGGTTCCACAATTCCCGTGCCCTTGCAAACTCGTGCGAGGTGGCATTTTTAAAGAAAACCCACGGAGCTTCGGGGTAAGTCGATTGCGGAACCGCTGAAACGCAATGAACCGCTCTAGCGCTTTTTCTTAAACCGATACTCGGCCCCGACGGAGATGGCGAAGTTCACATCGGTCTGGGTGATTTTGCTTCCATAGTTGATGCCGTAGCGGGTAATGACCGCATCGGGTGTGATGCGAAAGACCCAGTGCGCGGAACGGTTCAAGTCAAAATGGCCGCCGAGGACGGCAGCGAGGGCAAGTTGGTTGTTATAGAAATCGACCACGGACGGGGATTGGCCGCGCAGATCGGTGTCGAAGTTGCCGTAGGCTCCGCCGACAAGTGCGTGGGCGATCAGCGCGCCGTGCTTGTTGTGCGGCCCCAGCCACTCCGGCCCACCGACGAATAGATACTGACTGACAAATGGCCCGTTAATGGCGTAAGCGTTCGGTGCGGCGCCACTGGTGCCGAGATAGCAGCGTCCTGAGCCTTCGAGGCCCCAGTGCTTGCTGAGCCAATACGATCCGGAGAGATCGAGGCCACCGAGATTGGACCCCTGGATGAGCGTCGGGCCAGCTTTCATGTGGTCATAGGCCAAGCCGAGCGACAGATCGTAGCGTTCGTCGTAGTGGACGTTGGCCAGCGGATCGACCACGACATAGACGCCGTTCACCGGAGATTGAGGCGGGGCGCTTTGGGTCTGGGGTCCCTGAGACTGGGCACCCTGCGATTGGGCGTGCAAGCGGGGCGAGGCAAAAAGAACCAGCGCTGCAACCGCAGCAAGGACTGAAAAACTTACTGGAAGACGCATCACTATCCAGCTTACAAGACCGCACTTGGGGCGGACAACGCGGCAAGTGCCGCTCATGAGCGCGGAAGGGATCATGGAATCGATTCGGAGGAGGCTCGAAGTTGATAACAATGGGTTGCCTTGTTGGTAGACGGTCGGCGGCGGTTACGGTTTGCAACGAAATGAAGATCGGAGCCGGAACAGGTCGGAACTTGGGAGGGCGCCTTCCTACGGCTGGCAAGGCTCGGCCCAATCCGCGTAGATGAGATAGCGGACTGTCTTCAGGGTTTCTGCGGCGCTGGTGAGTGCAGAGGAGAACCCCGATTCCGGCGCGACAGGCGGTGCGGCATGCATTCTCCATTTGATGGGCAGGCGACCAAAGATCATGGCAGCACGCGGCAGTTGATAAGCGCTCGACACAACTTCGGCCGACCGCCAGTTGTGAGCCTGCATGATTCGCGTGGCGAAACAAGCATTCTGGATGGTGTCTTTCGCATGGGGCTCCATGAAAATGGCGGAATCCGGAATACCCTCCGACTCGGCCACGCGGGCCATTGCCAGGGCTTCGACAAACTGGTTGTGTGCGGCGCCGCCAGTGAAAATCAGGCGTGGCGCGACTCCCCGCATGTACTCGCGCACGCCCTCCGTAACCCTGCCCAGCTGCTGCGGCGTGGGATTTCCATCGGAGTCGGCCGGGGAACCGAGAACGATGATTGCATCGAAGCGCGCGAGGTTGGAGTTGGAGGTTCGGGCGAACTCGCGTGCAAGGGCTGCCCAGACGATGAGGACGACTACTCCTGCGATCGCCGCCAGAATGGCGTTGCGTCGACCTTTCGGCGCGGGTCGCCGCACCGGCACGTGACGCCTGCGCCGTCTGCGCGCAGGTTTCTGCTGCCGCAGGGGCCTTGGGGGAGGCAGACCTGGCAATGAATTTCTCCTGCCTCCACTTTAGCGCGGTCGCCCGCGATGTGTTGAGAGCGGCCAATTACCCGCCCTTACCGCAAGCGATCAGCCCAGTTTTGCGGGTTCCCCCCAGGCGGAGACGACGATTTCGCTTAAGGGCTTCCTCGTCCTCGGCGAAATTTCCTGCTTGAGCAGCTGCTCGTTGGTCAGCGATGAAGGCTCGCCCTGGTACCCGAGGGCCATGACAGAACCAAGGTCGAACTCGTCGGGGATCTGAAGGGCCTTGCGGGCTACATCCTTGTCGTAACCGGCCATCTGGTGGGTGGCCAGCCCTAGCTCCGCGGCTTGGAGAGTAATGAAGGCGGAGGCGGCTCCCAAATCGAAAAGATGGAAGCCGTTGGGCTTGTTGTCGTGGCTGAAATGCTTCTTGGCGGCGCCCAGAATTAACACCGGCGCCTTGAGCGCCCACTGCTGGTTGAAGGACCCGAGGGCGGAGCCAATCTTCTGATAAGTGTCCGTGTCGCGAAGACCCAGGACAAAACGCCATGGCTGCTCATTGTAGGAGGAAGGGGCCCAGCGGGCAGCTTCGAAGACCTTCCGCAGATGAGCGGAGCTGACTGCGCGGTCTGAAAACGAGCGCGGACTCCAGCGCCCGCGGACCACGGGCAGGATTTCTTCCGTGGCAGCAGCATGCTTCAGCTTTTCAACCTCAGTGACGGAAAGCGTCATGAACGAACACTCCGATCAGCAAATCTTTCTTTTGATTATCGATGCCACGTGCGGGATTCCCGGTTGCAGGCAAAAAGTTGTTGTAACGCAGATGAGGCGGAACATGTGAGGAGATGATTTTCGGGCGATGTGGGCGAAGTCCTGCGGTAGAAGCGGTTTTGTAACAGTCTATTTACAGAATTGTGGGATTCTGATTTTGAACTCATCGCTGCCGATTCCGTTTTTAGCTCGTCCTGTTTGGACTGTTTCGATCGAGCCGTGAATCCGGATGGCGCTCCCCCAATGGAGCGGAATGAGAAACGGGTAAGCATTCTTAAGCGGCGGAACGAACCGCCACAGCCAGCCAAACATACTGCCATTTGAATTCTTAGGAGAGCCATCAATGTTCAAAAAGATCAACTCAGCACTACTATGTCTAGCGATCTGTACTTTGACCCTCTCGCTGGGGAGCGCGGCTGTCCACGCGCAGACCTACACCGAAGGCTCGATCGCGGGTACGGTGTTTGACGCCAGCGGCGCAGTCGTTGCCAATGCCGAGATTTCGATTCACAACACGGGTACAGATGCTGAAACGCATCTGACCTCCGACGGGAGCGGCTTCTACAAGGCGCCACAGCTGCCTGCCGCCGTCTATACCGTCAACGTGAATGCGACGGGCTATGCTCCATTCCACGAAGTCGGCGTGATTGTGCAGGTCGGCCAGACCACGGAAGTCGATCCGCATCTGCAGGCTGCTGGTTCCAGCTCCAGCGTGGAAGTGACGGCGGAAGTGCCGATTCTGAACTTCGAATCGCCCGACATTTCGAGCGAACTGACTGAGCAAAGCATCGAGAACATTCCGCTGAACGGCGGCCGCTGGTCGGATATGACCTTGCTGACGCCTGCTGCTGTGGGAGATACAAATGGATTCGGCCTGATCGCCTTTCGCGGCATCAGCCCGATCCTGAATAACGTTGAGATCGACGGCGCGGATGATAATCAGGCTTATTACTCTGAAGAGCGTGGGCGCACCCGCGAAGGCTACTCAACCTCAAAATATGTGATCCAGGAATTCCAGGTGAATACGGGCGTTTACTCGGCCGAGTTTGGACGGGCCGCAGGCGGCGTGATCAACGCTATCACCAAGAGCGGCACCAATAACATTCACGGGATCGCCTACTTCTCTGACCGCGACAATGACTGGGGTGCTTTCAACCCATACACCACCAACACAGTCAACGCTGGAACAATCGCTTCGCCGAGTTTTGTCACTTCGCCCTACAAGCCGATCGACTGGCGCAAGGAATGGGGCTTCGACGCCGGCGGCCCACTCCTGAAGGACAGACTCTTCTGGTTCTACGGCTATGCGCAATATCGCCGCAACTTCCCAGGCACCGGAAAAGCAGCGACACCCAGCTCGTTCTTTACACTGCCCGATGCCACTCTGCCTGCCGGTTATACATGCAACTACACCGACGTGATGTCCGGCGGAAAGATCACCTCCGGCGCAGGTTATGTCTCCGCGCCCTCCGGTGGAACGGCCGCTAGCCAGGTGGATCAGATGGCCTGCAGCCTCGCCGTGCGCCTCAACAATGCCGGCAAGCCGGGCTATATAACCTACGGCGCGGGCGCGGCTGCCTACAGCGCACAACTCACCAACCTGCTCTCGGACCTGGGAGCAGTGCATCGGACCGGCGACGAACTCCTCAATACTCCAAAGATCGATTGGCAGATCAACCAGAAAAATCACGCCAGCTTTCTCTTTCACAGATTGCGCTGGGACTCGCCCGGCGGCGTGCAGACGCAGGCCACGAACACTTATGCGATTGATGCCTTTGGCAACGACTTCGTGAAGCTCGATTACGGTCTGGCCAAGCTCGACACCCTGGTCACTTCCAGGATTTCGAATGAAATCCGTTATCAGTACGGCCGCGAGCTCAACGACGAGACCCAACAGCCCATCTCGGCTTACTCAAAGCAGAACCTCGCAGGTCTCAATGGCGTTACCGCTACCTCCGCCGGCGGCTTCTCGCCCAACATCACCTACGTCGCCCTCGACAACCCGTCTTCCGGCGCGGGCATGTATCTTGGATCGCCCTACTACTCCTACCGCAAGGCCCTTCCCGATGAAACGAAGTGGCAGATAGGCGATACGGCCGCCTGGGTGAAAGGAAATCACTCTCTCAAGTTCGGCGTCGACATGATTCATAACTACGATCTGCTCAACAACACCTACGAGAGCAACGGCGTCTACACCTACAACTACATCGGAAACTACTTCGCCGACCTGCTCAACGAAGGCGGCGCCAAGGGCGCCTGCAACAGCACCGGCTCGGTAACAGCTCCGGGAACCACCGGCACCGACTACACCGGCGCCGCCCCTTGCGGAACCTACGTACAGGGCTTTGGTCCGACAACGTGGTCCATCAACACCATGGACTACGGTTATTTCGCTGAAGACCACTGGAAGGTGACCCCACGACTCACGCTCGATCTGGGCGTGCGCTATGACTACGAGAGCCTGCCTGCCCCCTACTCGTCGCTCACCATCGCCACCGGGGCATTTGTTCCTTATCTAGCCTCCTCAAACGGCCTCTGTGCCGCATACACCGGCCCCGGCACCTGCCCGACTCTTGCCGCGCAGGCCAACATCACCAATCATCCCAGCGACAAGAACAACATCGGTCCCCGCATCGGCATCGCTTACGATCCGATGGGAGATGGAAAGGCAACTGTGCGCCTTGGGTACGGCCTCTACTATGGCCGCGTCACTAACGGAGTGCTGCTCAATAATCTGCTCAATACCGGCAGCCCGAACGGCCAGTACGTCTCGTCGACCTTCAATCCAAACTCCACCGGGGCGCCGCTGTTCCCGAACCTTGTCACTTCGGCCTCTTTCAGCTTCCCCACCTCGTACTTCTTCTCCAAGAATTTCCAAAACCCAATGGTCCACGAATTCGATTTCTCGATTCAACGCGAACTCACGCGCGGCGTTGTTGCGCAGATCAGTTATATGGGAGCGCTGGGGCGCGAACTGCCCAATGCCGAGAACATCAATCTGAATCCCAACGCCAACACCTCGACCGGCACAAATCCAAACGGAGTGATTCAGACCGTTCTCACGGTGTCCGATACCAACAATGCCGGGCCCATTCCCAGTGGCACCACGTTTACTGTTCCCACTTACTCCAAGGGCGCTTCGACAACTTCCAACCTCCTGAATCCCAACTTCGGCGCGGTGAACGAGAACTTCAGCAACATCAACTCGAGCTACCACGCAGCAGTTGCCGAGATTCAGGACAAGTCCTCAAGGTTCGTTCAATACGACGTGAACTATACCTGGTCGCATGCCGCGGACTTCAACCAGAACGAGACGACTACCACGCTCAGCAGCGGCTTCATTGACCCGTACAACATTGACGGGTTCAAAAAAGGCGGCAACTACGGAAACTCAAGCTTCAACGTCCCCAACCGCCTCGTTGCCTGGGCGCTGATCAACGGACCTACCGTCGATGGCGGGGGCCTTGCGAAGTGGTTTGCCAATGGCTGGAGCCTGAATCCTGTCTACCAGGCGCAGAACGGTCTGCCTTACTCGGCGGCTATCAACTCCGGCTCTGCGGCAGGGAATGCGTACAGCAGCGGCATCAATGGCGGCGGCATCAGTTCCTGGATTCCTTTCATCGGCCGCAACACCTATCAGATGAAGAGAACCATGGTGGCGGACATGCGTCTCGAGAAGCAGTTCGAGGTGAGTGCCTATGACCATCCCTATCACTTCCAGCTGATAGGCGAGTTCTTCAACGTCGCCAATCATCCCAACGTCACCGGCGTCATCAACGGTGCCTATAACCTGTCGTCCCAAACAACCGGATGCCCGGCGATTCCAGGACAGGCGCAGCAGGAGTGCGCGACCATGACGTTCATTCCTAAAGCCGGCACCGGGACCGGCGCGAGCGGTTTTCGCGCAATCAGCAATGCTGACTCGAACTTTGCTTACAGCCCGCGTCAGGTGCAGCTTTCGATCCGCCTGGATTTCTAAATTTATTAGGAAATCCAATACAACACGCGGCAGCTTCGGCTGCCGCGTTGCTTTTTCCCTGATATCTGATGTTACGGATAAATCCGGTGCAGCGTCCGAGCAAACGGAATCGTCTCCCGCACGTGGTCGAGTGCGCAGACCCAGGCGACGACGCGCTCGATACCCATGCCGAATCCCGCGTGCGGCACGGAGCCGTAGCGACGGAGATCGAGATACCACTGGAAAGATTCCATAGGAAGCTGGTGCTTTTCGATGCGGCTCTTCAGGAGTTCGTAGCTCGAGACGCGCTGCGATCCGCCGATCACTTCGCCGTAGCCCTCGGGTGCGAGGACGTCGACGCAGAGAGCAAAGCGCCCATCCTTGGGGTCGGGCTCCATGTAGAAGGCTTTCACTTCGGCGGGATAGCGATGCACCATGACGGGGCGATCGAATTGTGAGCTGAGCCAGGTTTCGTCGGGCGAGCCGAAGTCGTTGCCGTATTCGAAGGGCTGCTCGAGTTCGCCCTTCTTGTGGGCTTCGTTGAGCATTGCGGCCGCTTCGTCGTAACGGAGGCGCGGGAATGGCGGCAGGATGTTCTTGAGCTTCTCGGGATCGCGGCCGATGACCTGAAGTTCGGGTGCGCGATTCTTGAGCACGCTCTGCACAATATGCGAGAGGAAGTTTTCGGCCAGTTCCAGCAGGCCCTCGAGATCGCAGTAGGCGACTTCGGGCTCGATCATCCAGAACTCGGTGAGGTGGCGGCGAGTTTTGGATTTTTCCGCGCGGAAGGTGGGGCCGAAGCTGTAGACCTTGCCGAGGGCGAGCGCGGTGGACTCAATATAAAGCTGGCCTGACTGGGTGAGGAACGCAGGGTCGCCGAAGTAGTCGACGGGAAACAGCGTCGATGTGCCTTCACACGCGGCGGGCGTGAGGATGGGTGGATCGGTCCTGATGAACCCGTTGCTGTCGAAGTACTCCTGTGCCGCACGCATGATCTCCGCGCGGATGCGGAGGATGGCGGACTGGCGCGGGGAGCGGACCCACAGATGCCGATGCTCCATGAGGAACTCGACGCCGTGCTCCTTGAGCGTGATCGGGTAGGGATCGGACTCGGGCACGCGCTGCACAACGTGCACGTCTTCGACATCGAGCTCGAAACCGCCGGGAGCGCGTTTGTCGGCACGGACTTTGCCAGTGACGATGACGCTGGATTCCTGGGTCAAACCTTTGAGTGCTTCGAAGACCGCGGGGGAAACACTCTTGACGTGTGCGACTCCCTGCACGGTCCCGGTGCCGTCGCGAAAGATGGGAAACAGCAGCTTGCCGCTTTCGCGCGAGTTGTAGAGCCAGCCGTGTAGGGTAACTGACTGACCTTCATGCTGGCCAAACGTCGCGATGGTGGCGTCGGGCGCGGTGGGCTTCGGCGTATCTGCGGCGGGGGTGACTTCTTCGGACATGATGGATAGGCTCTCCGGGCGGCGTGGTCTCCCACCCTTCAAGCAAAGAGCGCTTATAAGGATGGGGCACCCAACTCTTCTGGCTGAGCCAAGAGGGGAGCAGGTGCGCCGGACTTACTAGGATATCGCTCACGGCTGCTTAGGATAGGGCTCGGCTCATCACCGGCAGTCCGGGGCGACCTGGATCACGCGCTGACTGCGGAGGACTATGCCAGGGCTCACCGCCCGACCTGCGACGTTGTCCCGCATTCTGGCTGCATCTAGGCCGCTTGGTTTATCGTCCAATGCATATGGCAAATGCGACGGCCAGTGTTCCCCATCCCACGCTTGAAGCGGAAGAAGTCTATCGCCGCTGGCTTCAGTTTCTGGATGACGAATTCATCCGGCATTGCTCGCCGGAGCGACGGTCGGAGATTGTGCGCGACCAGCTCTACCAGCTCTATCTGGGCCGTCCGCATGGGGGAAAGCTCAACCTGACGCTCACGAGCGAGCTGCCGGGGAACGTGCTGAGCATGTCGCTCGATCCGGAGAATGTGACGCTGGAGGCGGAACACTTCAGCGACGTGGATATGAAGCGATTTGCCGAGCGCAAGCCGCTGTTATGGTTCTGGCAGATGTTCGACCGCTCCCCGATCGGACTCAACCATTGGCTGGGCATTCGGTTTCGGTGCATGCTCGGCCGCCACCTTTTCGAACACATGGGTTCTGGAGTGAAGATCTATCACGGCGTGGATTTGTCTTTCGGCTACAACTTGCGGATCGAGGATGGAGTCATCATTCGGCAGCGGGCGCTGTTGAACGATCGCGGCGGCATTAAGATCGGCAAAGGCGCGGTGATCGGCTCGTTTGCTCGTGTTTTCTCGCATACGTATTCGCATGACGACCTGGACCATGTGAAGTTGACGCCTACCGAGATTGGTGCGGGTGCACGCATTGGAAGCCACGCCATCGTGATGGCCGGGACCAAGGTACCCCCAGGCGAGGTTGTGGGTAACTTCCCAGCGGATCGCTCATAAAGGCTGCAAGGTCCTACATGCTAACCTGACCTTTCAGTTCTTTGGGAGCGCTCGCTGTGTCATCCGCTGCCTTCATCATTGCCTTGTTCGAGTTTGTCTTGCTCATCTTTTCTTTGAGCGTTCATGAGTGTTGCCATGCGTGGATGGCGTCGCGGCTGGGCGATCAGACAGCGCGGCTCGAAGGCCGGGTGACGCTGAATCCTATGTACCATATCGATCCGGTCGGCACACTTCTCTTCCCTGCCATCATCATCTTCGGGCCGTTTATCGGCATGAGCATGTTCAGCGGAGCTCTGGTGGGCTGGGCCAAGCCGACACCGGTGATCAGCCGCAATTTCCGCAAGATCAGACGCGATGAGAACCTGGTGACCCTCGCGGGGCCGGCATCGAACCTGATGCTCACGGTGGTCGCCCTGGCCATGCTGATCGGCATTGCGCTTGTGGCGCCGGGCGGCCGCGAGATCGTTCTGTCCACATTTGAAGGCGGACTGTTGCAGGGTGTCGGCTCCGGTCTGCAGGCGCTGGTGCTGCTCGGCGTGCTGGCCATTGAGATCAATATTTCGCTTTTTTTCTTCAACCTGCTGCCGATTCCGCCGCTCGATGGCAGCCACCTGTTGCGCAACCTGCTCCCCTATAACGCGGTGCAGACCTACGACCGGATTCCGTTGTGGGTGAGTTGGCTGCTGATGATTCTGGTGGGCGGCTTCATTCTTCGGCTGCTGATCGGGCCGTCGATGGCTGTGGTGTATTTTGTGTTGACGCGCGTGTAGGGCAGAGATCCTGCAGACGCCTCCTTACACACCCGCCTGAAAAGAACCTTGCTAAGCTCGCTTAAGCCCAACGTTCGCTCCGGCGCGCAGCCGCCCGCTACAATGAACCAGGCCTTCCTTCGATCTCCTGATTGAACGCGGGTTCATACTTTCAGCACTACCCGGAACCGATCGACGCAATGTCTGAACAACTCACTTCGAAATCTCGCCCGCGCGTTTTGAGCGGGATGCGCCCTACCGGCAAGCTGCACCTCGGCAATTACATGGGCGCGCTGGCCAACTGGGTCAAGCTGCAGGACGACTACGAGTGCTACTTCTTCATCGCGGACGTGCATGCGCTCACCACGGACTACGCCGATACATCGAATGTTGCGCCCAATACGCGCGAAGTGATTCTCGACTATCTGGCGGCGGGACTCGACCCGGCGAAGAGCGTTCTCTTTGTCCAGAGCCACGTGCCCCAGCATTTTGAGCTGCCGATGTATCTCGGGATGATCACGCCGGTCGGTTGGCTTGAGCGCGTGCCCAGCTATAAGGAGATGCAGGAGAACCTGTCGCACAAAGATCTGACCACCTACGGGTTTCTGGGCTATCCGGTGTTGATGGCCTCGGACATTCTGCTCTACCAACCGAAGCACGTGCCTGTTGGGCAGGATCAACAGGCACATGTGGAGCTAACGCGCGAGGTAGCACGGCGGTTCAACCATTTCTATCCGCGACCGAAAGCAAAAAATATCGGCGGCATTTTGAAGCGAGAGCACGCGCTTTACGTTCTCCCGGAGCCAGATGTGCTGCTAACCCCTTCGCCTAAGCTTCCGGGGACCGATGGACGCAAGATGTCCAAGAGCTATGGGAACACCATCCTCATGTCCGATCCGGAGCCCGAAGTTCGCAAGAAGTTGAAGACGATGGTGACTGATCCGGCGCGCGTGCGGCGTACCGATCCTGGTGATCCTGATAAGTGCCCGGTGGGCGATTTGCATAAGGTTTTTTCGACGCCGGAGACGCTGGCGAATGTGTATGACGGGTGCCGCTCGGCCGGCATCGGGTGTATTGAATGCAAGGGCTGGGCGGCGGATGCGCTAGTGCAGGTGCTGAATCCTATTCAAGAACGGCGCGCACGTTTTAGTGACGCCCAAGTCGACAGCATCCTGAAAGAAGGATCGGAACGGGCCGCTAAGCGCGCCGAGCAGACCATGATTGAGGTGCGCGCCGCCATGCAGATGCCGCGGTGAGCTCAGCAAGCCTATGATGAGAATTTGTGCTTTCCCAGGTCCGCAAAACCCAAACCTGGGGCACGCAGCTTATTCAAGTTGAGAAGCAGTGACTGCATTGACTGAAAACTCCCCCAACTCGGATACCACGCCTGCAGCGCCTGTTAAAGAGCCGTCGCCTGCTCCCGCGCCAATTCATGAACCGGAGCCGGGGCTTGTTCCGTTGTCGGACCCGGAGCCCCCTGATTCGGAGCCCAATCCCGACCCGGAACCGGACGAGAATCCTCCGCAGAAAGCGGCCCAAGACGAGCACCCGGCCGGAAGCTCATTCGCCGAGCGCGCAGCTCCAGAAAGTCCCGCTCCGAAACTGGTGCTGACTTCGCCTCCTGCGCCTGGAGAGAAACCGGCGAAGCCGACCGCGCCGAAGAAGCCCGAGGAAGCGTCGGAGGGGTCGCCGTTTTCGGTGACGGTGGGGGCGGTGTATGACGGGCCGCTTGACCTGCTGCTGGACCTGATTCGCAAACAGGACATCGACATCTACGACATTCCGATTTCGCAGATTACGGCGCAGTTTCTGGCATATGTGAACCAGCTGAAGGCCAGCGACATGGATGTCGCGGGCGAGTTTATCTACACGGCCTCGCTGCTGATTCACATCAAGAGCAAAATGCTGCTGCCGCGCGCGCCCTCGGGTCCCGAGGACGCTACCGAGGATCCGCGGCGCGAGCTGGTGGAGCGGCTGCTGGAACACGAGCGCTTCAAGAACGCTGCGCAGATGCTGCAGCAGAAGCAGATGCTCGAGGCCGCGACGTGGACCAATCCTGGGTTCCGCGAATTCAAAGATGATGCGGCGGCGGAGCCGGAGATTGCCGCCGATACCGTCGACCTGGTGCGCGTGTTTCGCGACATCCTGGACCGCGCGCGCAGGCGGCCCATCTTCAACGTCGAGGAAGATGCGGTGACGGTAGGGCAGATGATTCAGTTCCTGTCCCGCCGGCTCGCCCTCGAAGACAAGCCTGTGGCGCTGCGCCGTCTCCTGAGCCACACGCGGTCCGAACGGGCACTGGTGGCCATGTTCCTGGCGCTGCTGGAGTTGGTGCGGTTGCAGGCGATTCTGTTGCGGCAGGATCGGGCGTTCTCGGAGATCTTCATCAAAAAGAATTCCGGCTTCGATGCGGTAATGAACGAGGGACTGACCAATGCTCGGGATGATTGGAAATAAATGAGTTAGGGCCTTATGTCGGATTTTGGAGCGTTATAACTTGTGTTATACTTCATATTAATTAAAGGTGGCGATCTGCATGGCGACCGCGAAAATCATTCCTGTGGGCAATTCGGCTGGAATCATTCTTCCCAAAGAGGTCTTGGCCAGAATGAATGTCGAGAAGGGCGACACCCTCTACATTGTCGAGGGTCCCCAAGGCGTTCGATTAATTCCGTACGATCAGGAGTTCGCCACGCAGATGGAAGCAGCGCGCGAGGTGATGCGTGAGAATCGCGATGTGCTCCAAAGGCTTGCGGAGTGAGCGAGCGGTTCTGGGTGCGGCAGGACGTGGTTTTGGCAATGCATGAGGAGGCTTTGAAGCTGCATGGCGGCCCGGAAGGAGTACGCGATATGGGCCTGCTGGAGTCTGCATTAGCTCGTCCTAAAAATCTGCTTGCGTATTCCGAACAGCCCCCTTCCCTCGCGAAGCTTGCCGCCGCCTACGCCAAGGGCATTGTCGCCAATCACCCTTTCGTCGATGGCAACAAGCGCATCGCGTTCACAGTTTCGGTTACATTTCTCCGGCTGAATGGATTGAAGCTGACTGCGCCGAGGGAAGACCGTGTGCTCACATTCTGGAGCCTTGCAGACGGGTCGCTGACGGAAGAACAGCTTGGCGATTGGTTTGAACGATTTACCAAGGTTAGTTGACATCTCCTTGCGATCACGGCCCGAATCTCGATTTTGTGCGAGACCTGCAGATAGAGGCACTTCACAACATCCGAGAGGGCGGCCCAACTTTCCGGACTGGTTGAGTGGATCTTCAGACAAAGGCCACGCCCTTGGGTCCTGATTGGGAGCGGCGGTAATGCGCGCATTGCCGAAATTGCAGGACGTATTTTCGTTCCTAAATTCATTTCCTATTCATCAGCAGGGTATATCCATGTGGAGTCTGGATTGTGCCGCCCCAGCGTCTCTGGACAGAAACCATCCTAAAGTTTGGAGTATCGACCATGTCGGAACTGGCGACAGCCATCCCGGGGCGTCCCCCCGCCGCAGGGCTACTTGAAAAGAAGATGAAGAAGTCCCACGCGCTGGTCAGCGGCGCTGTGGTTCTGATCGCGCTGGTGATCGGCGTTGGCTTCATCGGTTTTCACATCTCTGAGGACTTCAGCAATGTAACTCTAGGCAGCGCGTGGCCGTATGTCCTGCTGATCGTTGCCCTCTTCATTGCGCTGGGCTTCGAATTTGTGAATGGCTTCCACGACACAGCCAACGCGGTGGCCACGGTGATCTACACGCACTCGCTGGAGCCCAACATTGCCGTGGTGTGGTCGGGCATGTGCAACCTTGCGGGCGTGCTTACCTCCACCGGCACGGTTGCTTTCACAGTGATCACGCTGCTGCCTGTTGAACTCATTCTTCAGGTCAGTGCGGGTGCCGGATTCTCGATGGTGTTCGCTCTCTTGATCGCGGCGATTCTGTGGAATCTAAGCACCTGGTGGTTCGGGCTGCCTGCATCGAGCTCGCACACCATGGTGGGTTCCATCATCGGCGTCGGCGTTGCCAACCAGCTCATGAGCGTGCATGGAAGCGGCACTTCGGGCGTGGATTGGGAGCAGGCGACCAAGGTTTTCAAAGTCCTGCTGATTTCGCCGATCGTCGGCTTCGGCGCGGCGGCACTCCTGTTCCTTATCGCAAAGGCAACCATCAAGTACCCGGCACTCTACGAGGCTCCGAAAGACGCCTCGCCTCCACCGTGGCCCATCCGCCTGCTGCTGGTAATCACCTGCACCGGTGTCAGCTTCTTCCATGGATCGAATGACGGGCAGAAGGGCATGGGCCTCATCATGCTCATCCTGATCGGCACGGTGCCGACAGCCTATGCGCTCAATCACGCAGTGAGCGCTGGCGGGGTACAGGACTTCATTGCCGCATCTGAGCAGGCGGGACGCATTCTCGACCGGCACGTCGATAAAACAGGAATGCTCGGCGCAGACGCTCGGGCCGAAGTGACCGATTACATTCGGACGAAGCAGGTTCAGTCGGATACGATTCTCGCCCTGCGCGAGTTGGTGGAAGACCTCAACCACGAAGTTGCCCTCTACAAGGAATACAGAGCCGTTCCGGCAAGCCAGCAGACCAACGTGCGCAACGACATGTATGTGGCCAGCGAGGCACTTCGCTTGCTGCAGAAGCGCGATGCCGGTTTGGTGAAAGACGGAAAGCAGCCGCTCTTCAGCAAAGACGAGAATGCATCTCTCGCCAATTACAAGAGCAAGGTCGACAAGGCCACCAAGTTCATACCCACCTGGGTGAAAGTGGCGGTCGCCTTGGCGCTCGGGATGGGAACCATGGTTGGGTGGAAGCGGATCGTCGTCACGGTCGGCGAAAAGATCGGCAAGGAGCACCTGACCTACGCGCAGGGCGCCACTGCTGAACTGGTTGCGATGGCCACCATTTTTGCAGCCGATAACTTCGGCCTGCCAGTGAGTACGACGCATGTACTCAGCTCCGGTGTGGCGGGGACAATGGCGGCAAATCGGAGCGGTTTGCAGATCTCGACAATTCGAAACATCGCCGCAGCTTGGGTCTTTACGCTTCCTGCGGCGGCCCTGCTGTCGGGTGGGCTCTTTGTGCTGTTCCGCCAATTCGCCAACTAGGATTCGTTGGTGTTCAAAATCCCTGGGGACAGGCTTCGGCTTGTCCCCTTGCTTTTTCCAAGCGCAAAAACAAAAAGCCGCGAGCCGAGAATCTCTTCGGGTATAGTTGCTCGGACAGCGAAACCGGGAGTCCCGTATGCCGGTAAGCGAGCGCCCTCAGGCAATGTCTTGAGCGCCCAGGTCAGCGGCATACGGTACCGGATTGGCTGGAATTCCATTTCATAGCATCCCGACAGGAGACCGTCATGGCTGTTCCTTGTGCAAAATGCGGTGCCGAAGTGCCCGCCGGAAGCCATTTTTGCGCCGTATGTGGAACGCAGGTAGCTGCGGCTGCTGCGCCTTCGACCGCACCATCGGCAGGGTCCGGCTACACGCCGGTGAACGTTCCGACTCAGCCTGCCGCAAGCGCGCAGCCTGCAGCCGGCTCCCAGCCGTTGCCGGGCTACACGCCGGTCAGCGGAGTTCCGCCTTCCGGATACACTGCGCCCAGTGGGGTTCCTCCTGCGGGCTATGCTCCTGCTGGCGGTTACGTGCAACCTCCTCCGGCACCTGTGGTGAAGAGCGGCGGGGGCAGCGCACTCAAAATCATCCTGATTATTTTTGCGGTCCTGGTGGGGCTGGGCATTTTAGGCGCGGGTGCGGTCGGCTTTATGGTGTGGCGGGTGGCGCATTCTTTTCACCTAAACGGGCGGAATGGCCAAGTCACACTGAATACGCCCAGCGGCAGCGTGACGGCGAGTAACGCCAGCAACTTCACATCGGACGAGTTGGGTACAGATGTGTATCCGGGCGCTCAACCCACACAGGGCGGGATGCGGATGAATTTGCCCACTGGCTCCGTGGTCTCAGGCGTATTTTTGACGCCGGACTCGAAGGACCAGGTTCTGGCTTTCTACAAGAGCAAGCTGGGAAGCGAGGCTTCCGTTTTCGACGGCGGCAACAGTGCGATGATTTCGCTGCGAAAGGGCTCGCACGAAAACATCATGGTTTCGATTTCGTCCCAGCAATCGCAAAACGAGGGCAAGACGAAGATCTCGATTGTTCATACCAAGAACAATCATTCGTAGCAAGGATGAAGACTCCTGAAGCAATTGAGGTCGGGTATCTGTAGAGCTGGATCGAACCGGGCGTCCTCTGTCTTTGGACTTGATTTCCTCATCCGGCAACGTGCGCAGGGCTCCGTTGCATCCGGTACCATACGGTAGGTACTGATTGCTACATGAGCCTGAGAGCCAAGCTGGAAGCTGTTATTTACGCCGCGGAGGAGCCGGTCACGCTGGCGCAGCTCGCCGGCTTGTTTGCC
Organism: uncultured Acidobacteriaceae bacterium; assembly: GCA_963704415.1. Taxonomy (GTDB): domain Bacteria; phylum Acidobacteriota; class Terriglobia; order Terriglobales; family Acidobacteriaceae; genus Telmatobacter. Next base: position 759,106 of record OY969908.1, read on the forward strand.
GATGAGGCGATGGACTGGAAGGCGGAGCAGCAGGCTGCCGCAGCGGCTGCGGAAGCTGCAGAGAAGCCCACCCCGCTGCCCATGATCGACGAGGGGCTGCAGTATCTCGGACTTGAGCAGACGCCGGAGTTCTATGCGGCGTTAGGTGCCAAATCAGTCGACGAGCCCGAGGTATCTGTGCCGGCTTCAGAGCCAGTGAATGAGGCCGATGCTGCCACGGTGGAGTTGGGTCTCGGGAATGCGGCAATCGAACCAGCGACCACCGAGGCATCGAATGCGGAGGCGGAGGCCAAGCGCCTGGCCCGGCAGCGCGACCGCGAAGTAAAAGCAGTTTTGCGGCAACTGCTGGACGAATTAATCGCAAGCTATGCGGCGGACGAGCGAGGAGTCGAGATTCGCGAGATTGCGGGCGGCTATCGCATGGCAACCAAGCCCGAATGCCACGACGCGGTTCGGCTTTTCATCAAGAGCCTGAAGCCCGCGATGAAGCTGTCGCTGCCTGCCCTCGAAACGCTGGCCGTGATTGCCTACAAGCAGCCGGTGACCGCACCGGAAGTGAATGAAATTCGTGGGGTGGAGTCGGCGGGAGTACTTGGCTCGCTGCTGAGCCGCAAGCTCATCACGACGGCGGGCCGCAAGCAGGTGATCGGGCGACCGATTCTCTACAAGACAACAAAAGAGTTTCTGCTGCGCTTCGGACTCAAGGACATTGCGGAGTTGCCGTCGATGGATGAATTCGAAAAGATGGCCGCGATCGAGCTGACCGATGCGGATGCAGAGGGCGAAGACGTGGGGGGCCCTGGCCCTGGAGGCGGTCCGGATCTGGACGAGAACGCACCGGAAGATCAAACCGGCGAAGAAGCTTCAACTGCAGCAGCATTGGAAAACGCCGGGACCGGTACACCGGAAGAGTCGGCAGCCGCTGGCGCAATGGATGCCCCTGCAGAAACGTTCGCGAATACGGAACACGCAGAAGTCGAGACTGCACCACATGACTGACGAGTTGAAGCATCCGGCGGATGGGCCTGAGCAGGAAATCTCATCGGAACCAGCGGGATTTTCCGCGGAAGCGGCGGAAGAGACGAAGCAAGCTGTCGCCGGTGCGCCCGGATCGACGGGCCCCGAAGCCACGACGAATTCCGGCGATGAGAATTCGGAGCGAGTGGAGGACGCCGGGGAAGACGAATCCGAAGAAGAGACGCCTCAAGCAGAAAGCGAGTTCGCCAAGCGCGAAGCTCCCGCGCCGAAGCTGGAACGGCTGCAGAAGATACTTGCGCAGGCAGGCGTAGCCAGTCGCCGCCACGCGGAAGAGCTGATTACCGGGGGCCGCGTGCAGGTGAACGGCCAGACCGTTACCGTGCTCGGCACCAAGGCCGATCCGGCGCGCGACCATATTCGTGTGGACGGAAAACTGCTGCACGGCGCGGAGCGGCTGCGTTACTTCGTGCTCAATAAGCCCAAGGGCTATGTAACGACAGTGAGCGATCCCGAGGGCCGCCCCACCGTGATGGAGTTCTTCAAAAAGACCGGTGAGCGGCTTTATCCCGTGGGCCGGCTCGACTACTTGAGCGAAGGCCTCTTGCTGGTGACGAACGACGGCGAGCTGGCCAATAAGTTGACGAAGGCTTCCTCCGGTGTGGAGAAGACCTACCTCGTCAAAGTTTCAGGCCAGCCCGGCGAAGAGATGATTGAGCGCCTCCGCCAAGGTGTCGTCATCGAGCGCGGAAAACTTGGAGAAGGTAAGGTGCACACGGCTCCGGCGCGCATAGAGCAAGTACGCGCGGGAGACAATCCGTGGTACGAGGTCGTGTTGATCGAGGGACGCAATCGCGAATTGCGGAAGATGTTCAGCGAGATCGGCCACCACGTGGAAAAGATTCGGCGCGTGGGCTACGGGCCGCTGGTCCTCGACCTTGAGCCGGGCAAGCTGCGCGAACTTGATCCAGAAGAAGTGACTGCGTTATGGCGCGCTGCCGAAGGTAAGTGGAAACCGCGCCGCCTGAAGACATCGCAAATGCTGCCGAAGGAGGCTGGGCAATCGGCGGAGGTACGCGCGGCAAAGGCTGCAATACGTGCCGGTAAGAGTTTCAAGCCGAGAAACGATCGCGGTGGAAAGCCGAGTTTCAAACCTAGAGAACAAGGCGCAGGGGTGCCCCCCGCTCCCAGAAAACCTGACTTTCGGAAGCCTGATTTTCAGAAGCTGGGCCGCGAGGATTCGCGCCGTTTCGGGAAGACGCGGGACAAGGACTCCACAGCAAAGCCTGCGTTTGGTGCAAGGCCGGGTTACGGAGAAAAAGCTAGAGACAGGCCCGGATTTGCGAGGCGGGAGAATCGCGGCCCCGGTGCGAAGCCCAGTAGCGCGAAGCTCGGGTTCGAAAGCCGAGGCAGCCGTGGTCCCGGAGAAAGGTCTAGCGGTTTCGGGGTGAGGCCGGGCGCGAAGCCACCGTTCCCAAAGCGACCGTTCTCAGGACGAGGTCCTGAGCGAGAGGCTCCGCGCAGCTTTGACAGGGGAGCCTCTGTGAATCGACCGTTCCGAGGCGACCGAGATGCGCGCCCTGCGGTGGGCTCTGGAGCCCCGCCGCGCAAGCCGTTTCCTCCGCGTGACGACCGTCCGACTCGTGTTTCTGAACAGAGACGACCGCGCATCGAGATACGGCCGGTAGAGTTCAGCGAAGGTTCTGGAAAGCCGGCGGGGCGACCGCCGCGTCGAGAGGGTTCGAGTCCAGCCTTCCGGGGTGCCGGGAAATCGGGAACCGGTGGAAGCGGCAGAACTGGCTTCGGCGGGAAACGCGGCCAACCTGGGTTCGCGAAGCAGGCCTTTGGGTCGAAATCGAAGCCCCCATTTGGCTCAAGGACAAAGCCCGCATTCGGTTCGAAACCGAAGACCGACTTTGGCGCGCGAGCCAAGCCTGACGTTGGTTCCAAGCCGAGATCGGATTTTGCTTCGAAACCGAAACCAGCCTTTGACTCAAAATCCAAACCTGCATTCGGCGAGAAACCGAAACCCTTCGCCTCTAAATCCCGCACGGGTGGCTCGCGTCCTACCGGATCGCGTGCTGGCGGGCCGCGTTCCGGAGGTGCTCGTCCTGCCTCACCTGGTGGGAGACCCCGCCCAAGTGGAAAGAAGTCCGGTGGCAAGCGTCCTGGTAGGAAAAAGGGGGAAAGGCGGAGTTAGGTTCATAAGCCATTCAGGAGAGAGGATGCACTTTGGGATTTTGTTACTAACTCGCGCCCATGGGCATCTGAAGGAATATGAGCACAGAAAAAGCTACATTTGGTGCCGGGTGTTTCTGGGGCGTCGAGGCTGCGTTCGCGGCCATTCCCGGCGTGACAGCGACGGCAGTTGGCTACGAGGGCGGATCGCTGCAGAGGCCGACTTACAAAGATGTCTGCACGGATCAAACCGGGCACGCCGAAGTGGTGGAAGTGGATTTTGACTCGGCGCAGGTGAGTTATGAAAAGCTGCTCGATGCATTCTTTGCACTGCACGATCCGACCACGCTGAATCGGCAGGGGCCCGACTGGGGCACGCAATATCGCTCGGCGATTTTCTTTCATTCGCCGGAGCAGGAAACGCAAGCGCGCGCAAAGATTGAGCAACTGAACGCTGAAGGCAGCTTCAAACCCAAGCGCATTGTGACCAAGGTTGAGCCAGCGCAGACTTTCTGGCGCGCGGAGGAATATCACCAGAAGTATCTCGAGAAGCGCGGGCAGGCGAGCTGCCATATTTAAGCAGCGTGCAGTGGACAGTGAAAAAAGCGAAGCAGAGAAATAGTGAAACAGTGGAGTTGGGTCACTTTAATGCCGGAGCCGAAATGCTCCGGCATTCTCGCGAGCTCCCTATTCCCTATTCCTATTCCTATTCCCTATTCCCTGGTTTTTTGCTAGCCACCATGCCTTGATGAATTTCCAGTGGATGTAGACAGAGTGGTTCAGGTGGAGCAGCAGGCCTTCGCGGCCATCGAGAAAGCCGAGTCGGAAAAAGTAGTTATAGATAAAAGTCGCGATCGGGTTGAGGACTCCATTCCAAATAAACGCCGGTAAGGATCGGCTCGTGCGGCCGCTCCTGTAGAGTAGTTGCGCGATCTCGCTGCTATAGCGGCTCATGTGTTCGAGATAGATCGCCAATGTGGGGTAGGCATAGTGCAGCATGTCGTGCTTGAGCGTGCCGCGCCGACCTTTGAACTGCGGCGTCGAGTGGGGACCGACTCCTTCGCTGAGGCGCGCGGCACCGCGTTTGAAGAGGCGCAGCTTGTGATCGGGATAAAAGCCGCCGTGACGAATCCAGCGGCCAAAGTACAGATTTAGCCGCGGAATCCAATAGGCTCGAAATTCCGGTTCATCGCTGAGAAGCGCGAGAATTTCCGCCTGCAGTTCGGGCGTCAGGACTTCGTCGGCATCGAGCAAAAGAGTCCAATCGGAAGTGCAAAGATCGAGAGCGACATTCTTCTGCTCGCCGTGGCCGCCAAAGGGGTGATAGCACGTCCTTGCGCCGAAGGATTGCGCGATTTCGAGAGTGCGATCATTCGAGCCGGAATCGACAAGGACGATCTCGTCGGCCCACCGGACACTTTCGAGCGTGCGAGGCAGGTTCGCCTCCTCGTTCATCGCGATCATGGCGACGGAAAGTGTGTGGCGCATCGAGGGAAGGATATATCAGCGAGGCGGCTTGATCGCCATGCGAGTCACATCAAGAGAGCCCCGATGTGGGCCGGGCTCAGCGATCCACTTGGGGGCGATGATCACGTGGCCGACCGAACACATCACGTCTTCCCAGGACCAGCGCGCGGCCAACTCCTTCACATTGGCCTCGGAGAATCTCTCATCGAAAGTGACAAAGAACGGAAGGGGGAAGACGCACGTCGGTTCCTCGCAAGCAAGCCAATCGAGCAGCACGGTAGATCCAAAAGGTCGTGACGGGACGAACTTATGCCGGGTGTTATAACCCTGGCTGCCGCGAAAAAGAGAATAGGTTCCGACGCGACCGCAGGACAGGCATACGGTCCCGATGGATCGTGCTTCGATTTTGCGGACGAGCGGGCCGCCAAAAGGCAACCCGAGATTCTCATGCGGAAGCAGGATGGGCGTCGAGCACCACGAGCAGTAGAAACAGCAATGTGGAATTTCAATTTCGGCTGATACTGGGGAGCGATGTGGCGCTTCCGGTTCCCCGATTGTGCTTGGTGGCGGCACCAGGAAATCCGTCGGGGCCGACACGCGCACGGGAGAGGCGAATATGTGGAGCTGATCGGTCACAGCGCGCAGTATGTTCATGGCGTTCTCCTTCTATCTGACTCTGGCGCCGGGGCCGCGCAGATAGAGAGCCCGATGAATCCATCATTGTCTAATTAATTCAATTGGAAATGCCACTTATGAGCTAATTACTCCCCGTTACTCATGCATGTTACTGAATCGCTAAGTTTGGATAAGTTATGGTGACCAAAGGTGGGCTTTGGTTTGACTGGAAGATACTTTGGAGATATCACCATCATCCAGTGACACCGTTGGGCGGCGGGCCTGCGAGAATTGTGGTGCATAGCGCATGTCCGGATGCGGGGTTGAGAAGAGGCTCGAAATGAAGGTACTGATCTTTGGCGCGACGGGAATGGTAGGGCAGGGCGTGTTGCTGGAGTGCCTGCGGGACCCCGAGGTTGAGTTGGTGGTCACCGTGGGGAGGACCGCGACCGGCGTCCGCGATCCGAAACTGAGCGAGATCGTGCATCGGGACCTGCAGCACTACGACGGGATGGAAGAGAGCCTGGCCGGCTTCGATGCGTGCTTTTTCTGTCTTGGCGTGGCTTCGACGGGAATGAAAGAAGCCGACTACGAGCGCGTGACGTATGGGTTCGCGTTGGCGGCGGCTGATACGCTGAGCCGTGTAAAACCGGAAATGACGTTTATTTATGTTTCGGGATCGGGCACGGATAGCACGGAGCGCGGCCGCATTATGTGGGCGCGGGTGAAAGGGCGGACGGAGAATGCGCTGCTGAAGTTGCCGTTGAACGCATACGCATTTCGGCCAGGATTTATCGAGCCGATGGACGGGATTCAATCGAAGACACAGTCGTATCGGCTCTTCTACAAAGTGCTGGGGCCGCTGTTGCCGCTGATGCATCGGATGTTTCCGAACCGGATTTTATCTACGCGCGAGATCGGGCATGCGATGCTCGCTGTAGCGCGCCACGGATATGCAAAGCGAATCCTGGAAACGAAGGATATTCGGCGCGTGGTGGGTCCGCGCGCCTCACCGTGACATGCGTTGAACAGGACGGCGCGAACAAATGCAGCCATATTCACCTCCACGGCGGAAAGTGTAGGCCTGATTGGCCGCGAAATCCATAGCAAATGCACAGCAAGACAGGTAAGTTACGCCGGTCTTCGGGCGCGGCAGTTACTTCGATTCTAAGTGTGCCATTGGCGTGGTAGAGTGGGAATCCACGGAGGTCAGGGAATGGCGGCTGGATTGCAGCTACCAGGCAACGGCGAAACAATCGAACTGCAGCAGCAGGTGGCGCGATTGCAGGCGCTGCTTGAGGCATCACGGCAGGTTCACTCCACGATTCGCGAAGACGAAGTGCTGGAGCAGACGCTGCGGATTGTAGTCCGCGAGCTGGAGATGGCCGGTGCGGCGTTTCCCAGCGTCGGCCTTGCCTACGGCAACGTGAAAGACCACAATCTCGGCGATGGCAGCGGCGCGGCCCAGCCGATGTACTTGCTGCAGGACCGTGAAGGCCGCCGCATGACAGAGCTGGTCGTGGCGCCTCCTGACGGCCGCGAGCTGACCTTGTATGAGGCGGATTTCCTGGAAGGGCTGGCGCTGCAGGCTGCGGTTGCCTTGGAGAATGCGCGCAACCACGAGCGCAATTTGCAATGGGCCCGCGTGCAACAGGACCTGGATGCAGCGCGGAATATTCAGCGGTCGCTGCTGCCACAGAAGCTGCCGGAGATCGCGGGCTACTCCGTGGCGTTCCGTTCCGTGACTTGCTATGAAGTCGGCGGCGACTATCTCGACATTGTCGAGCTACCGGACGGCAGCATGCTCATGGTTGTGGCCGATGTTGCCGGCAAGGGGATGGCTTCGGCGATCATGTCGACCAGTTTCCGTGCGGCTTTCAGAGCCATTGCGATTACCGGAATGCCGCTGGACGAACTGGCCGCGCAGATGAATCAGCATCACTGGACTGAGGGTGAGGAGGCGCGGCGCCGCTATGTGACGGCGATTTTTCTGCGCTTGAAACCAGCGCTGGGTGAGCTGGAAGTGGTGAACGCCGGGCATAATCCCGGGTTTTTGCTGGCGCCAGGGTGCGAAACGGTGCAGTTTGAGTCGACTGGGACCCCCCTGGGGCTGCTGCCGGGCATGCGCTACTCCACCGAAAAATGCAGGTTTATACCGGGGACGAGGCTGCTCTTCTACACCGACGGATTGACTGAGGTTTTCCGCGGCGATGAAGAATTTGGTCCGGAAAGGCTTCTGAATGTGTTTTCTACGTGCCCGGTGGTTAAAGCGGATGATATTCTCGGTGCATTGTGGACAGCCATCGGTGAGTTTTCGCAAGGCGGAGCGCAAGGCGACGATATGAGTGCCCTTGCACTTTGCCGGGAAGCGAAGTAGGGATGGGGAAGACAGCATGACCAAGGTGAAATCCACCAGCGTGGAGGTTCGGCTGCCATCGCGGCTCGGTTATGAGAAGGTAGCGATGAGTACAGCGGCCGCTGTTGCCAAGCTGATGGGTTTCAAGCCGGAACGGGTCGAAGATTTAAAAACCGCGGTGGCCGAAGCCTGCATCAATGCAATCGAGCATGGCAATCTGTTGAATGAGGGCCTCTCCGTAGGCGTGGTGTTATCGTCAGTGGACGATGCGCTCGAAGTGAAAGTGATTGACGATGGCAAGGGGCTGAAGAACTTCCCTGTGAAACCCGACATCGACCGCAAGATTCATGGCGAAGAAGATCCACGCGGCATGGGCATGTTTCTGATCCAGGCATTGGTGGATGAAGCGGAGTGGGTGAAGGGCACCAACGGAAAGAGCAGCTACGTGCGGCTTGTCATTCGGCTCGACAAGGAATCGGACTAATCCTGAACGGGAGACACGACAATCGTGCAGACTGATACAAAAGCGCGCATCGACCAGGTCACTTCGCCAGCCGGACATCCGGTTACCGTCTTACGCTTTGAAGGCGATATCGCCAGCACGTCGAAGGACGCGGTGCTGGGCACTTATCAAGGCTTGCCGAAGACGGCGAAGCTGGTGCTGCTGGACTTCACCAAGGTGGACTACATCAATTCGAGCGGCATCGCGCTGGTGATCCAGATGCTGATCGAGGCAGCTAATTCCGGGCAAAAGGTGTACGCGTTCGGACTCTCGCCGCACTTCACCAAGGTATTCACTATGGTGGGGATCACGAAGTATGCCGGGTTGTTTCCCAGCCAGCCGGAGGCGCTGGCGGCGCTGTAGAGGCGCATTCTCGAACTCAGAAGCTTAACGCGTAAAATTGCCCTATGGAATTAGAGGCGATCCAGGCCGCGCTGCGCGAGGCCGGCCACGATGGCTGGCTTTTTTACGATCATCATCATCGCGATCCCATTGCCGAGCACATTTTAGGCCTGGACGAAAAGGCGCACATCACGCGGCGCTGGTACTACTTTGTGCCCGCTGACGGCGAGCCGCGCAAGCTGGTGCATCGCGTGGAGCAGGGCCGTCTGGATTCTCTTCCCGGCTCGAAGGGACTCTATTCAAGCTGGCTGGAGTTGGCGGGCGGCCTGGAAGCGATGCTGATGGGCGCGACTGAGATCGCCATGCAGTACTCACCCAACAACGCGATCATGTATGTCTCGATGGTGGACGCGGGTACGGTGGAGTTCTTGCGCGGGATCGGCAAGCAGATCGTGAGTTCGGCCGATCTGGTCAGCCAGTTTGAAGCGGTGCTGAGCGAAGAGCAGATGACCACGCATAACATCGCGCGCGAGGCGATCGACCGGATCTTGGAAGAGGGATGGAAAGAGATGGGGCGGAGACTGCGTCCGCCGGCGGGTTCGCGTCGTCATGCGTCATTGACGGAGTTCGATCATGTGCAGTGGTTGAGCAAAGCCATGCGGCGCGAGGGATTGATTTGGGAGAACGGTCCCAATGTGAGTGTGAACGCGAACAGTTCCGACTCGCACTATGAGCCAACTGCCGAGCACTGTGCGCCGATCCGCGAGGGCGACTTTGTGCTCATCGATATTTGGGGACGGCTGAACGAAACCGGCAGCATTTTTTACGACATCACGTGGACCGGCGTGGTGGGACGCGAGCCGACCGAACGCGAACAGCAGGTTTTCACCACGGTGCGCGACGCGCGCGATGCGGCGATTGCCGCGGTGGAGGCTGCGTTTGCCGAGGGCCGCAGCATTCGCGGGTACGAGGCAGATGATGCAGCGCGCGGTGTGATTTACGCGGCAGGTTTCGGCACCTATTTCACACATCGCACGGGACACAATATCGCTCGGGAATTACATGGACCGGGCGCGCATCTCGACAACTTGGAGACGCACGATGAGCGCCATCTGCTGCCTTACACCTGCTTTTCTGTCGAGCCGGGCATCTATCTGCCGGAATTTGGCGTGCGCAGCGAGGTGGATATGATGACGTCGGATACGAAGGCCTGGGTTACGGGAAAGATACAGCGCGAGCTGGTAAGGATTTAAAAGGCAGGGAATAGGGAATAGAAAAAGCACACCCCGCATTTTGCGCCGCAGTAATAGGCACGCTATCCTGCACGCGAGGAGAACCTCATGGCCGAATCGACTGCTCCTTTTCCTTATGAAACGCGCTTGAACATTCTGCACGGACCGCTCGAACGAATCGATGTGAAAGCGCTCGCGGATGCTTGCGAGTTCAAATGGTTCAACCAGACGTTATGCCAGGTGAATGGCTCCGTAGTACGCGTCGGCGTGATTGAAGGGGAATACCACTGGCACAAACACGACGATGACGACGAATTCTTCTACACGGTGGAAGGTTTGCTGCTCATCGATCTGGAAGATCGTGTTGTCGAACTTGCGCCGGGCCAGAGCTTCGTGGTTCCACGCGGCGTCGTGCATCGCACGCGGGCACCGCAGCGCACGGTAATCCTGATGGTGGAGAACGCGGGGATCATTCCCACGGGTAACTAACCGGAGACAGGTCTGGCCGTTCCGGTGCGATATAGTCGAAGAGGCATGGCAGCAACACCGAACAACACTCCAGTAGCAACCAAAACCGCGCAGCAAGGATTCCTTTACCTTCCCTTGATCGTGGGCTGGCTTGTGCCCGGAGCCGGGCATTTCCTGGTGGGCAAATGGCGCCGCGGGGTTTTGCTGGCCTTGTCGATCATGGGCATGTTTGTGCTAGGCCTTTTAATGCAGGGCAAAGTCTATTCAAGCGCGCACGACATTCTTGACATTCTCGGCTTGGCCGGCGACTTGGGCAATGGGTTGCTCTACGTGGTGAGCCGGGTGCTTGGACTGGGCGCGGATTCGGTGCAGGTGACGACTGCCGACTATGGCACGCGGTTCATCGTGGTGGCGGGCCTCTTGAATGTGATCGCCGCCGTGGATGCCCACAACCTGCGCACGGGGAGGAAGCCGCTCTGATGTTCAGCCCCTCCCACTTTACGGCCGTATTGCTGTTTGCCCTGTGCGCCTCGACGGTCTTCGGCATCACCCAGCGCGAGACGCCACGGCGCATGTTCCGCTACGGACTCTATTGCTTTCTGCTCTTTGTCGGATCGGCGATCGTGCTGAGCTGGGGCATGTATCTCATCGCGCGTTAAGGCTCATGGCGCGTCAGGGCCGTTGTAAAAGAATCCTTGTCTTGAGAGGGTTCGACCATGAACAAAGAATGGCACGCGAAAAACCAGATGCCGCCCAAGGCAACTCTGGAACAGAGAATTCACTGGCATCGCGAGCATCAGAAACAATGCGCCTGTCGCGGAGTGCCAAAGAGCTTGCTGCCGCACATGAAACAGAAGAGGTAAGTTCTTCGGGGTAGCTGGCGAATCCACTCGACCTGTGTGGCTCGTCGCCTGCGATTCGCGGTGTGATGAGTCAGGATTTCTAGAGCATTTATGGTGGATCCCGGTTCTTACTGTGCGATCACTTTTTCCGACGTGGCACTCATCCTCAAGGCGGAAAAAGGAAGAAAAGGTATGACATTAAAACTGTAAGTGGCCGTCACTCTCACCATGCAGCCTTTGCTGTTGATCGGGGCGCACCCGGTGGTAGTACCGTCCGGGTTCGTACCCGGCCAAATGTACGTTTTCGACGTGTTAATTGTCAGATTGCTTGAGTTGATGGCGCCCAGGCTTTGCACATAGTTCTGAATATCGTTATTTTGAGCTTCGCAGTCGTAATCCATGGTGAAGTTCGGAGGTGCCGACGTTCCGCAGTATGTGGTTACATTCTCACTCGCGGTAGCGCCGCGCACCATAGCAAAGCGCGCACCCTCCTGCGCCGCCCAAGCCGTGTAATGGTAGAGATACATTGCAAACATGCCCTGCAGAACCGCGAACAGAAGGAAGATCAGGAGCGGGACAGTGACAGCGAATTCCACAAGGGCTGAACCGCATTCTTGGCGCGCCCAACGGAACTGCTTCAGCATGTCCATCAATCTCTTCATTGGCCGTTCTCTTACGGTTCTGCTCTCCGAGCGGACGATTCTTAGCGTTCGCTCAAATTGGGTGAGGCTGCGTCCTCAGTGGCTAAAACCCCAAGTCGTGCCCTGGTACACACGCGAAAGGGATTGTGTGTTTTCGCTGCCAATAAAGTCGTGCCAGGTATCAAAGTGCGATTCTCGAAACATGCTCTAATTGCCTCGCATCGACGCGGAGCTGGAAAGTCTCATAGTCGAAGGAACACCGGGCCAAGGGATCAACGGAGAATAGGTTCCTGTAACCGTCACATTGACGCGTTGGACCGTATTGTTGCCCCCGCACGTCGCCGTGGTTGGGCAAACTGCACCGTAGTGGCTTCCGTCCAGGCATTCGCAACCAGAGGTAGGTGTTCCCACCGACAGGCTCGGCACATTCGGCGCATCGTCCTGGGCGGCAGTCTGCATGCCGGTGATGTCGGTTGGACTCTGAGACCCGTACGCCGCGGCCGCCTGCGCTGCGCCCACGATCTCAACCGAAACATAAAAGGCGCGCCCAAAATCGATAGCGCCAAACAGCAGCAGCGGAAACAACGGCAAGACAAATGCCAGCTCCACCAGGCTTGCCCCGTGTTCGTCTCGCAACAGATGGAATCCAAATCGTTTCTTCATAAGCTACTCCGAAAGCGCAAACGCCCCCAAAATCTTGCTTGGACTGCCACCGAGATATCCCCCGGAACCGTTGATTACGAAATTTTCGCTGGAGTCAACCATGAGATCCTTCACATCGAGAGCGGTGTAGGATGCGCCGCTGTTTATCGTGACGCCCGCAGCGCTGTTGAGGGTGAGCTGTGCATCGGGGAGATAGATGACTCCCTGAAAATAAGAAGATGAACCGGAGTCAATGGGCATCCCGGTACTGTTGGTGCTGGATTGCCAATCCAGCATTCCGGCGGTGGTGCCCGCTGTCGACGACGTAGTGGTAGGTGCCGTAAGCTGCGCCGTGCTGCCGCTGTTCAACTGCAAGGTTCCGTTGGTGAAATACAGTTCTACGCCCGTTCCGGCGAGGGTGGCGCCACTGTTGACGTTGATGGAGCCATTCATGTAGTAAAGGCCGGGAGCGAGGGTCACGGCCACGTTCGAGTTCAGGTTGATGCCATTGGGGTAGTAACCCGGCTGCAATGTGGCGCCGTTATTGGGGGTCGTATTGCTAGCGGTTGAGGAATTGGCGGGTTGGGTGGGCGGCGTCAGCGATGCCAATGGGTCGTTTTGCTGGGTCGTCGTGTGCGCCGGGGGGCCGGTATTCGTCCCTCCTATGTTCCATACACAGCTGCTGTTGCAGTTGTTAGGACTCCACGATCCGTAATAAAGGAACGTGGAGGCTGTCACACCGTCGTTGCTGTTGGTTTGCAGGTTTCCATTGTCGTAAAGACCGCAGTTCAAGTTGAAGGTGCCGTTGGAGCCATTGAATTCGAGCGATTGCGTGTAAAGGCAATTACCGCCGCTGATACCCGTATTGATATAGGAATCTCCTGCTTCCGCGCGCGCCACCAGATTAAAGGTCCGAAGCCCAACAATGGCGCCAAAGAACGTTTTTTGCGGTTCGGTAAGCACCACCTCGGCCATATGCGTGTTGCCGTTGTTCGGATCGGTCGTTCCCAGAACGCAGGGAGCCACATTGATAATCATGGCTAAGCCCGTCGAGGTGGAGACTGAGCATTGATTGGTTGTCGGGGTGATCGTGGCGGTGGTAATGCCGTCTTCTTTCAAAGCTGTCGCCGCCGCGGTCGACATATTTGAGCAAACCGTATTGTTGCAGTTGCCGAGCTCCAGACCTGCCGCGATCGCCGCCGCATCAGCCGCCGTCTGCAACTGGCGCTGTTGGAATCGGACGAATCCCACGTCAACTGCCAGCGCCAACGCGCCCAAGAGCATCGTCAGACTCAACGCAACCAATACCAGCGTTTGTCCGCTTTCGTCTCGAAATAACTTCAAATTCAACCCGTTATAAAGACGCAAATACCTTTTCGGCATAAACCCCTCAAGGTCCAGTCACGTTGGGCGATGCGGCGGGTCGGGGGCACTTCGACGGCGGCTCTAGAATTCCGGTCAGAAGGGAGCAGAATTTCTGCGAACCGGCCAAATAGTGCACCAAGACCGCGTTGACTCACGAATCTATTTGAAGTCAATTCTAGCCGAAGTTGAGTACTTCCGGGGCGTAATCCGCTGCACCAAAGTTACTTACGCGTGAGTCTATGAAGCTTGCTCTTCCCGCTCCCATACGGCGGCGTCGAAGGTATGTCTGTTCTCGTAGCCTTCCGACTTATAGAGCTCGATCGCCTCGTGGTTGGCTTCCGTCACGGTGAGGGAGACTTCGCTCACACCCTGGCGGATGAACTGCGTTGCGGCGAGCGACAGAAGCATCCGGGCCAATCCCTGACGGCGGTAGTCGGGGTGCACGCACAGCTGGGTAATGTGGCCGCTTTGCGGGCTGACGCGCGAGCCTAGCACGAGAGCCACTAGCTCCCGGCTTCCTCGATCGACGACCACGTGAGAGGCCGCTGGCGAAAATGTGCCGCAGCCGGCGTAGCGAACGATGTTGTGTAGAAAGCGCAACGAGCCGTGGACGGAGTGGTACTGGTCGTTGATGAGGCTGTCAGGATGGCTGCGATAGGCGGCGGATATGAGGCGTGCCGCGGCGTTGAGGTCGTCTTCACGCCAGGGGCGCAGATCCAATGACGGGGACAAGGCAGTGCCGGGACGGGTCCAGCGGCCGGCGAGCTGCTGCACCATAAACAGCCGGTGGAATACGTCGAATCCCTCCTTGCGGAAGAGGGCGGCATGGCTGCCTGCGGGATGAATCAGCAGCTGCGATTCAATGCGATCGACTTGCGGCGAGTTGAGAAGGGTCTCGAGCAGGTGCTTGAGCAGCGTTTCTTCGATTTCGTGCGCCGGTCCTTGTGCGCCGTCCGAGGGAGGAGGAAGCTCAGGGCTAAGACCCGGCATAGCGAAGACGTCGCCGATGACGGCTTTGCTTTCCTCGTAGACGCAGAAGGCATACCCCGTGACTTGTCCGGATTCGAGTGCGGCATAGCCCGGCAGCATGTGACTGTCGATGTACTGCATCAGCAGCTTTGACGACGAACGATAGTCCCAGTGCAGCCGCTCCATCCAGACGTCGCTTTCGGCTTCGAGGACAGGACGGAGCACGGGGGCTCCGAAGTGCCGCAAGTCGAGGATCTCGAAGGAAACGTTCGCTGCCATGTGTCTTCTTTACGATGATGCCGGAATCAGCCCTCTGCGCGGCCCGTCCGAATCTGCGTGGTCGATCCCCGTCTCTGGGTCACTGTGCCACGAAGCCTCGACGGACGGCAAGTTCATGCTTCACTTATCGTTGTACAAACATAGTTGTTTGCAAGCCAATCCTTGGATCACTTACGTCCCACCAGGTAAATCTCCAGCCCCTGTTCGGGCCATGTAAAGAGCGGCTCGTACTGGCGTCCTTCCAGGTACTCTCCGAGCGCGTCTTGAGTGTGGAGGTCGACTCCGCCTCGACCGGTAACCCGGGCTACAAGCAAATGCTCTTCGTCGGGGACACCTGTCTCTTCATAATTGACGACTTGGTGGTTGCGATAGAATGCAAGCCCGTACTCCACATCGCGGCGAACACGAAAGACGGCAACCGTTTCGTTGGCAGGGGCAAGGCCGCCCAGCCGGTAGGCTAGGGGGCGCGCCGAGTAAGAACGGTCGAGCAGTTGAACCACTCGCTTGGAAGAGGCGATGGCCGGGATCCCGAAGAATGGACCAAGCCCATAGAGGAAGAAGACGAGAACCACCAGGATGCCGCAGGTGGCAACGCGCAGGCGGGTCACTCCAAAACCATGGACCACCACCAGAATCAGCAGCGTAGCGCCAATCGCGGCAAGAAGTGCGGCGGTGAGCGCGTGGGTTGGGGGCATGCTGGCGCCGTGGGCCACAAACCACGGCAGCAGAAATGCGATCAGGCTCATGACGCCGCAGAGCAACGCATGACCCAGAAGCACCCAGAATTGCAAGCCGGTTTTGCGGCAGCGGTAAAGGTAATCGCCGGTAAGGATGGTGATGGGTGGAATGGAAGGAAGGATGTAGCCGGGAAGCTTGGACTGCGAGAAGGAAAAAAAGATGATGGGGATGAGCGTCCACAGGACCAGGAACTCGGGAAAAGCGTCGCCGGGGCGTTTGGGCGCGGGTTTGTCGGGTTTGGAATGGCGCAGCCGCCATTCGGCCACCGAAGTCTGAATGCCGTCGACCAGCGCGCGGATGGCGATGACAGTCCAGGGCATGAGCGCGAGCAGAACCACAACCAGGTAGTACCAGAAGGGTTGTTGATGTTCGTAGCGGTTGGTGGCAAAACGTTCCAGATTGTGTTCGAGGAAGAATTCGCGAAAGAAAGTGGGGTTCTGGTGCTGCACTGCGACAAACCAAGGCAGGACGATGGCAAAATAGAGCACGACACCAGGCCACCAGAACGATCGCTTGAGAATGGACCACTCGCGGCGCAAAGCGGCAAAGGCCACCACGATGAGGATCGCAAGAAATGGCGCGACCGGCCCCTTGGCCAACGTGGCGACACCCGTGAAAAAGTAAATGTCGAAGAGCCAGAATTTTGAATCGGTCTCGTACCATGCATACCAGCCAAGCAGGCCGATGGAGAATGGTGCGGCCATCTGCATGTCTGTTGACGCTCCGCGGGAGAAGCCGATGATGCCTGCGCAGGCTACGGTGATGAGCGCGGCGTCGAGATGGCCGCCGCGGCGAAAGCGCCGCATGTGCAGGTAAATGAGCGCCACCATGATGAAGGCAAAACTGGCGGACGGCAGGCGCGCGCTCCAGTCGTGCACGCCAAAATCCTGAAAGACAAACATGGCGCGCCAATAGTAGAGGGCAGGTTTTTCCAACCACGGGTGGCCATAGAGATAAGGCGTGACGCAGGCGCTGAGGCGCTCCTTCAGGGTGTGCGCGGAGTCGAAGCGGTCCAGCATTTCATGCGCAATCTGGGCATAACGCGGCTCATCGGCGCCCACCAGCCCTATGCCATCGCCGCCGAAGATTGGCGTGACTCCATAAAGGATGAAGAAGACGGCGAAGACTACAAAAACGGATGCTTCACAAACGGTGGCCCAATTCGGCAGACGTTTTCGCGGTACATCCGTCGATGCCGTCGATTCGGGAGTGGTCGATCCGGGAACATTCGATCCGGGGGCAGGTTGTTCCAACGCAGTCTCCACGTCCAGCGGTTCTCCAATGGGATGCCGCAATGTGCTGTGCATGCGGGATCCGTTCGGCCTTCATATGGGAGTGAGGGGACTCCTGGTGACCGGTTGATCTACTCCTCAATTGAGGTTCAAACGCGGAGTGCGAGCGAGCCGCTGGGGGCTGCGCTCCGGCGCATTTCAATAGGCACAAGGCTAACAGATTCGAGCCGGAACTCAACCTGACCCTGACCTGTGCTTGGCAGCGCTGGCGGCGACGCGCGGACGCAGCTCGGCGAGCATTTCTTCCAGCGCGCGACCCAGTGGCCCATCGACGGTGCAGCCGGCAGCATTTTCGTGTCCTCCGCCCCCCAGGCCCTCGGCGATTGCGGCCACGTTGATCTTGCCCTTGCTCCGAAGGCTCATGCGGATGCGCTGCTCGGGCAACTCGCGCAGGAAGACGGCGGCTTCGACGTCAGCAATCGAGAGTGCGTAGTTCACGATGCCTTCGCAATCTTCTTCGGCCGCGCACGTGCGCACCATGTCGTGATGCGTGATCCACATCCAGGCTATGCGTCCTTCCCGATGCAGATTGTTCAATGCGGCGCCCAGTAACAACAACTTCGACATCGGCGTGCAGAAGTAGGTGTCTCTGGAGATGCGAATCGGATCGGCGCCGGCGCTCACCAGCTCCGCGGCCAGGGCGAACGTGGAAGCGCGCACGCCTCCGTAGATGAAACCGCCGGTATCGGTGAGCAGCGTGGTGTAAAGACATGTGGCGATTTCAGGAGTGAGGTTCGCGCCCGCTGCCTTGATCAACCTGTACACTAACTCGCCTACGCTGGCTGCTTCGCGATCGATCCAGTTCACCTGGCCCCAGGCGCGGCCGCTGGCGTGGTGATCGATGTTGACGATCGAAAAGCGCTCGAGCCCGCGCAACCGCGTGCGTTCAGCGCTGTCGCATTCGAGAAGAATGGCGGCGTCATACGGGCCGTGTACGCGCAGTGCGGTGCGCATGCCGGTGGCTCCCGGAAGCTTTCGATACACGGCCGGAATGCGGTCAGCGGTGACGAGGTCGGCGCGCTTGCCGATCTGCTCCAGAAACTCGCCCATGGCCAGCACGCTGCCCACGGCGTCCCCGTCGGGGCGGGAATGAGAACAGACCAGGAACCGTTCGCCGTCGCGGATGATCTGCAGGATGGCGTCGATTGGATTCGCCGACGGCTTCGCAACGGGATCCGCGATGACATTGGCAGTAACCGGGCTCGCGACGGTGCGGCGTGAGTCATCCATGCGCGGCTACTCCACCGGAGCTTTTTGCCGTTTGCGCGAGCGCTGCATGATCTCTTCGATGCGCGCCTGGAAGCGGCCGGAACGGTCGGCGAAAAAGGCGAGATCGGGCACGTGGCGTACGCCCATCCGCTCTTTTAATTGGAAGCGGATGTAACCCTTGGCGGATTCGAGCGCCGCGACGGTGTCGTCTTCGGCCTGCGCGATGTTGGGGGTCGCGCTGTCGATGGCGACATAGACGCGTGCGGATTTGCCGCCGGGGTTAAGCAGCACCTCGCTGACATAGCAAAAGGCGATGCGCGGGTCGGAGAGCTCGCCTTCAATCATCGCGCCAATCTCTTCGCGCAGCGTCTCGGCTACGCGGTCCTGATGGTGCTTGCGCCCCCTATGCTCCGGCATGTGTGATCCCTTCCCCAGGTAAACCAATCAGGATAGCAGAGTCGGTTTGGGGAGGCGTGCAATTCGGTAGTGTCCTCTGTTAGGACACCACCTGCAATTCGGGGGTGTCTTGCGGCAGGACCAAATCATCAGATCGATCAGGAAACGGTTTGACGAAATGAATCACCATTGATGCGTGGGGGCGCGGAAGACTGCCCGCCGCCCACGCATTCGAAAGGTGGTCATGAAACAACGAGACACAGTACAGCAGCAGATTCTGACCAGTCATCTTCCACTAAAGAAGGCCGTGCTCTGCCTGGACTGCAACAGCATCAGCGACGCGAATCAGGAATGCCCGGCTTGCAGTTCCGGAGCATTGATGAATCTGAGCACGGTGCTCAATCCCGATGAGCGGATCCCGCTCCCTTCAGTGACGCAGATCGTCGTTCCTGTTGCAGCATAAGACGGCTTATGCAAAAGGTTGCGTTTGCCGGCGAGACACAACTAGCAGCCCGGATGGGGGTTCTTGAATGTCACCTCGATCGGCAGCCAGTCTGACAGGCGCTTCTGATTGATCGCAGCGTCTCCGGCCTGGGGGGCGAGCGACGACCGGACAAGCACGACAGAGGTCGTCACTTTTCCCTTCATGCAGTAGGCTCCGAGCAGCCGCGCCAGCCCCTTGTCTGCCAGATCCATGTAATCCGCGGGAAGGGCGCCCTCTGTGCCAGAGATATCGAACGGACCAACAATCACCTGGTCCATCATCGACTGATCTTTTTTAGCTCCCGAAGGCTCGAATCGCACCACCAGGCTGGCTCTCCTCTCGAGCGCATCGGGATTGGCTGTGTACTTGATGGCCGGAATCGTGACGCCCGCCGGATTCGGTTTTGCCGGCGCAGTGCCGATCGCCAGACGGTACGCAGCCCCTTTCCATTTGGGCGTAGTGGGAATGCCGGGGGCCTTGTCTCCCTGGTTGCCGCACCCCGCTAAAAATGCCCATCCCGCGAACGCCAGTATCGTGAACTTTCTCAAGTCATCCTCCTCGTTCCTATCAGACGACGCGCAAGAATATCACCTCGGTGTCTCGCTGGAACAATGAACGCGAGGAGTTGTCGGCTCGAACGTTCGACCAGGATTGGGAAACAGGATAACGACCATGATCGGAACCCGGGGATCCGAGCGCGGGTAAGACGGGTGCGAGTTATAGGACGAACGCGTCACCGGCCTACCACGAGCCCTCCAGCGGCCCGACCTGTGTGCATCCGCTCAAGAAAAGGAAGGGATATGAATGGGAGGGACTCGGAATTCAGCTGGCCTGCTTCCATGCGCCCGCTTCCTTTTTCGCGTTTGCCCGATTCTCTTGCGGCAGTTTTGAAGGAGAGCGGGATAGAATGCCGTATGCCTCGATTCAGCAGGTTCCACGTGCTCTACTCCGGCAACCCGACCCCCGCGCCTGGCCGAAAATTCCGCCAAATTGTTGCTGGACCGTCCGAAGATCATACCTTCTATGAGGTCCGCATCTTTGAAGGCGACTCGGTCCAAAAGGATCCGGACTTCAACGCGGTCAGAGGCATGGAGTATTACTCCCACGATACGGCGGAAGCGGCGGAAAAGGACGCTGACCAGGAGCGCGACCGAAGTGTTGCCGCAGGTTGGGTGCTCTTCGACCCAACGTAGACCGTTCCTTGAGATGGTTTTCACGGCTGGGAAAAGCCCCTTTCATTGAATTTGTAGGGGCCCGGGAAATCCCTTTTTGCCTGATTGATTTCATGGAGGCGGCCCCCGATTGGCAGCCAACATGCAGCCAATGGGCCGTGAGGACATTCACCCGGCCACGAAGGCTGCGGGATGGCCCTTCATCCGTACCGGAGGATCTTCCTATGCTACTAAAAACACAAAGGATAGATGCGCCGCCGTGCTTGTCAAAACAGCTGGAATTTGACCATGTAAAAGAGGAAACCGGACGGCACAATTTGCATCGAAACTCCCAAAAGGAGGGGCGAAGGACGAACGACCAACTCCTTACGGCGTTCGTTCACCGGCACAATCAAGAAGATGGTTCCTGGGATTTGATCTGCGCGAAGTGCTTCCTTACCGTAGCCACTGAAAAGAGGGAGGATGAGCTCTTCCAACATGAGCAGGAACATAACTGCGAGGCCCTTCGTGGCGAGAGGCGCAGAGCAGGAATATTGGAGCCACTCCGCGGGCCGCGGCTTTGAACTTTGCTAGAGCCCTCTCGCCCGAGTCTGCCGAATAACTGCAGGAATGGCTCAATTCTGCTGGAATTTCTCGATCCGAATGGCTATTCGACAGAGCACTGCGCCGACTCGGGCCGGCAGACGATTCGGGAATCACGCCGCATCTGCTCAGGGGATTCCCTCTGTAGCTCAAGAACACAAAGCTGAGCATCGACCAACATCTTGCGGATCGTCGCACGCTCTTCTACTACATCGAGGGCGCGTTCGATCTCATTCAGCTTTTGGAGGACGACAACAGTATTCATGATCCTCATCACACTCGCAGGATCAGATTGTCATGAGACTACCGACACCGCTGTGACGAGACGCACTCGATATCGCTTTCCCTCTGCGCACGCAAAGCCAGCTAATCCCTTGTATTTCAAAGGGGAACGAGCCTATGTAAAAACTACCGGTTCGGGGCGTACGAGGGAAGAGATGGCCACTTTGAGCCGGGCAGCAGAGCGAACGTTTGATCAGGTCAGCTCTCGATGTAATCCCAGAAAGTGTCGGTTAGTTCGGCGCCGAGTTCGTTGGTCATGCGGCGGGCGGCTCGCTCAACCTCTGCCATTAAGCCGTGCAGGTAGTCGCGTGAGTGGGAGATGGCGACCACGCCGAGTGTCGCCGACTGCCAGGTGACCGCTTCATCCAACTCGGCGACGGAGATGTTGAAGCCCTGGCGGAGTTGGTCTTTCATGGAACGGACGACCTGACGGCGATCCTTGAGCGACTGAGCGTGCTCGATGCGAAGCTCGAGGGTGAGTTGGGCGACTGGCATGGTGGCGTGAAACGGCTGGCTGCATTCTAAGGCCAGACCTTGGTGAAGTGAAACGCTGCCAATACTCCAGATTGCGATCGAATTCTGCGGGCTTGACTGGGGAACATGAGATCATCCACGCAACAGCGCGAACGCGACGACCGTCTCCTCGGAGTTTCCGGCTTCGGCGACAAGTCGCGCTTCCAGCTCATGCGGAACCGGCATTTCGCAGGCGGTAATTTCGGACTCAGTGGCGCCCACAAAGCAGAGCTCGCAGCAGCCCAGCGCATCACCCTGGCCCATGCGGGTCGGTGGTCCGAAAACCCGGCAGGTCATCGGCCGCCATTCATAGACATCGCAAAGGCCCGTAGTGGGATTGAGCGCCGGGCACGCCGCATCGTTGGCTAAGTCTTCGAAGCGTGCCTGATCGACTTGGGTTGTGCCGAGCACGCCGGTCGTTGGGTCGCCAGGAAAATCGGAACTGAATTCGGCGATCCAGGCGCGGGCGCGTGTCCGCACTGCCTTAGCGGCTGAAAGATCCGCTGCATGCAATGCCCTCATGCCGGCGCGTAGGCGTTCGACGTCCAGTGCGTTGATGACGAAGGCGCCATGGCAACATTGAGTGCAGCCCGGCCGGCACGCGAGCCATTGGCCGGCGCGGTGTGCGGCGTCGGCCAGCGCGGCATCCATAATCTGCACGAGTTGGGTGTCGTCCACTGGCAGACTCATCCCGAAAGCATATCTGAAGCGGACGTCGATCGGACACTGATGGACTTTCTCAATTCCGCCATCTCGATCGGGAATTTCTCGTGCGGAAAGAGCCGTTGCACTGACCAGCCGGAGCGTTCATAAAAGCGGATGGCGTGCCGATTGGAAGAAACGACACGGAGTTTGGAGGTGAGGAAGCCTCGCTGTGCAATTTCGAGCTCTGCGCGCGACAGCAACAGCCGCCCGACGCCGGCACCTCGATAGCGCCGGTGAACCCAGAGGTCGTCAATCCAATCGTCTTGGGTGAGGGCCGCGCCCGCGATCGTTTCCTGGGATACGGCGACCCACGCCAAGGTCCAATCCTGATTCCCAATCGGGACTGGAGGATCGGTCCACAATCCTCCGTAGATTTCATCAATTACGGTTTGAACAAGATCCCGCACCGTCGCAACTTCGGTGAATGTTGGGCGGCGAATCTCGACTTCAGCGGGGATTTGATTCATTTACCGGCCGATTGTAATTGGATATCAATGTTTCGCGATTGCTGGTTTGCTTGATCGTGTTATAAGGATTGCGAGGTCACTGTGATTTACCTGCAGAGAGCTCCTGCCCCGCCTCTGAATGGTTTCATTCGCGTGTTGTGGTACGCACAGGCCCGCGAGGTGGCGCACCAGCGCCAGCGCGTTCTGCCAACAGGCTGCGTGGAGGTCATTCTCAACCTGGCGCGTGATTTCCTCCTTGACTGCCCCGTTGGCGAGAGCGACCGCCGCATGCCGCCCGCGCTGGTGGTGGGGGCGCGCTCGGTCTACGAGATTATCGACAACTCCGACATGGCTGATTTGATCGGCATTGTGTTTGAACCCGGAGGGTTCTCGCCATTTGCCGCGGACGCCGTCGATCTGTTCAGCAATCGGAGTGTGGCCCTTGAAGATGCGTGGGGCGCGCCGGTGCGAAGCCTGCGCGACCGGCTCAGCGAATTGCCCGGGCCACTGGAAAGACTCCGTTGCCTGGAAGGCTTTCTGGTGGAGAGATTCGCGCCGCGGCTGACACGGCACGGTCCTTGGCGATCGGGTGAGATCGATTTCGCGGTGCGCGCTTTTGGAGGCGCACCGGGAATTGCGACAGTTCGCGATGTCGCGAAGCGCACGGGCTGGAGTGAGCGCCGTTTTTCGCAGGTCTTTCGCGAAGAGGTGGGCTTGTCGCCCAAAACATGGTGCCGGGTGCAGCGCTTTCAACGCGCAGTGCGGCAATTGTATGCAGGCGGCGATGTGCCGTGGGCTGAACTGGCGCTCGATTGCGGCTTCTACGACCAGTCGCATTTTGCGAACGAGTTCCGAGCCTTCTCGGGGATCGACGCGACTACGTATTCGGCTCGGCGCACGCAGTGGGCGAACCACATTGTCGTGGAGTAGCCTTTCATTCATTCTCCGATTTCCGATTTTTCCAAGAGAACCTCCGGTCGGGACTGTCATATTGATTCGGTAGCTTGAACCCGAACCAGGAGGACCTATGCCATCTACAGTGACTTCCCCATCCACCATCATGCCGACGATGCGCTACCGCAACGCTCCCGCCGCCATCGACTGGCTTTGCCAGGTTTTGGGCTTTGCACGTCACGCCGTCTATCCCGGCCCCGACAACACCATCGGCCACGCTGAACTGACGCTGGGCGGTGGGATGATCATGCTCGGGTCTTACAAAGAGGATGCCTACGGGCGCGGCTTCAAGTCGCCGGAGGGCATGGGAGGCGTTGAGACGCGGAGCGCCTATGTGATCGTGCCCGATGCCGACGCGGTATATGAGCGCGCGAAGGCTGCCGGAGCGGCGATCATCCGCGAGATTCAAAACACCGACTACGGCAGCCGCGAATTCACCGTGAAGGATCCGGACGGCCATTCGTGGAGTGTCGGGACTTACAATCCGTGGGCTTCGCATAGTTGAGGGAGCAACGGCCCGGCGGCTGCGCTATAGTCGTTGCGTAGCTTTCGGAGGATCCCCGTTGAGGTCGAATCGTTTCGCGCTTCCCTTTGTCTTTCTTCCCCTGGCTTTTCTCCCGCTGATCTTGTTGTCTCTGTGTGCCGCTGTGTCTCAAGCTCAGGAATCGCGGCTGCTGGTCGCGCAAAAAGGCGACCGCAGCCTGGCCATCGTCGATCCGGTTGCCGGGAAGGTTCTCGGCTCGGTCGCCGAGGGCGGCGTCACCGGGCATGAGGTGATTGCTTCGCCGGATGGGCGAATGGCATATGTGCCCATCTACGGCAACTCGGGCGTGGGCAAGCCGGGGACCGATGGCACGAAGATTGTTGCGATTGATATTGCTTCGCAGAAGATCGTCGGCGAAATCAATTTCGATCATGGCGCTCGGCCGCACTGCCCCCTGATCGGGCCGAAAGACGGCAAGCTGTATGTGACAACGGAGCTGGACAAGTCGATCACGATCATCGATCCCAAGACGCTGAAGATTGTGGGTGCGATTCCGACGGGGCAGCCGGAGAGCCACATGCTCGTTCTTTCGCATGACGGCCGGCGCGGCTACACGGCCAACGTGGGACCGGGGACGGTTTCGGTGCTGGACATTGCGGGGCGTAAGAGCCTGAAAATTATTCCGATTTCGGGGAACACGCAGCGGATTGCGATTTCAAACGACGACCGCTGGGTGTTTACCGCCGACCAGACCAAGCCGCAGATGGCGGTGATCGATACAAAGACCGACCAAGTGGCGAAGTGGATCCCGATTGAGTCGGAGGGCTATGGCGGTGCGGTAACGCCGGATGGACGTTGGTTTCTGGTCGCGCTGCCCGATGTGAACAAGGTGGCCGTGATCGACATCATGACCATGCAGGTGGCACAGAACATTCCCGTCGGCGCGTATCCGCAGGAAGTCGTGGTGCGACCGGATGGCAAGACCGCCTATGTTTCTTGCATGCACGCCAACCAGGTGGCCGAGATCGACCTGTCGAACTGGAAAGTCACGCGGTTGATTGCGACAGGCAAAGATACGGATGGGCTGGCGTGGGCGGGGCAGTAAGCGGTCGCGCTCCTTGTGTTGCCTAAACAACCGATGCCGTTACAAATCAAGGCAATCGGGATCGACATCGAAGGAGTTCCAATGCAGAAGCGCAAACTCGGAAAAGATCTCGAAGTTTCAGCCCTCGGCTTCGGCTGCATGGGCCTGGATTCCGGCTACGGGCCGCCGACCGACCGGCAGCAAGGCACCGCGCTCATCCGGGCAGCGGCTGAGCGCGGTGTTACTCACTTCGACACGGCTGAGGCGTACGGACCGTGGACAAATGAAGAGCTTGTGGGCAATGCACTCGCCCCAATACGTGACACGGTAACCATCGCGACGAAATTCGGGTGGAACATCGATCAGAACACTGGCGAACGTCGTCCTGGATTGAATAGCCGTCCCGAACACATCAGAGCGGTAACGGCGCGCATGTTGAAGCGCCTCAAGACAGACCGGATCGATCTGCTCTACCAGCATCGAGTCGATCCGGCGGTCCCCATCGAGGACGTGGCAGGCACTGTCCGCGATCTGATACAGCAAGGCAAAGTGAAACATTACGGACTCTCGGAGGCCAGCGCCGCGACGATACGCCGCGCCCATTCAGTTCATCCGGTGGCTGCCATCCAGAGCGAGTACTCGATCTGGACGCGCGATCCCGAAGCAGAGGTCCTGCCAGCGTGCGAGGAACTCGGCATTGGATTCGTGCCGTGGAGCCCACTTGGGCAAGGTTTTCTCACGGGCAAGATCGACAGCACAACGACCTTTGACAAGTCGGACTTTCGCTCATCGTTCCCTCGTTTCACCACGGAAGCCCGCGATGCCAACCTGGCAGTAGTCGACCTGCTCAAAAGGATTGCGGCGCGCAAGAATGCTGCGCCGGCTCAAATCGCTCTCGCCTGGCTTCTGGCGCAGAAACCCTGGATCGTTCCCATCCCAGGCACCACGAAGCTGCATCGGCTGGAGGAGAATCTCGGCGCAGTCAACGTCGAACTCACGTCTGAAGACTTGCGTGAAATCGAGACCGCAGTGGCAAAGATTCCAGTGAAAGGCGCGCGGCTCCCTGAACAGATCCTGCAGTTCTCGGAACGTTGAAGTTGCATTCACGGCTAGAGCAAAGAGGGGCGTGGCGGACGCCCCTCATCCCCAGTGTCGCGGTTTACGGCGAGGAGCGAAGGCAGCCCGCTTTTGGGGCCTCTCCCTCGCACGTGCCCGACCCCTCAGGCGAGGCCCGGAGCCGTCATCCAGGATTCCTTCATCCGTGTTTCTTTCTTTGCGATACAACCACGAACGGGATTTGGGACTCGTAAACACTAGGTCCGTCAGCGGACATAAGTCCAATACGAAAGAGGGAACATATGAAGAGGTTTCTTGCGGCAGCTCTGTTTGCGGCCACCTTCAGCTGTTTGGCCCTGTCTGAGGATACGGCGAAGATCGAAGCGCGTATCGAGGCGGCTCATGCGGTTCTTCACGAGTTGATGAATACACCCGATAAGGGACTTCCATTGGACATCGCCTCCCGCGCGACCTGCGTCCTCGTGGTGCCTTCTTTCAAGAAGGGCGCCTTCGTTGTGGGTGGGGAGTACGGACAGGGCGTGGCAACCTGCCGGACACACAATGGCGGGTGGAGTGCCCCCGCGTTCGTTCAACTTGAAGGAGCAAGTTTCGGCTTCCAAATCGGAGGGCAATCAACCGATCTGGTATTGATTGGCATGAATCATCGGGCGCTTGAAGATCTGCTGAAGGAAAAGGTAAAGCTGGGAGCCGACGCCGCTGTGGCGGCCGGACCCGTTGGCCGCAATGCGCAGGCCGCTACGACGGAGCTTGCCAATGCTGAGTTCCTCACCTACTCGCGCAGCCGGGGGCTCTTTGCCGGGGTCGACCTCAACGGCGATGTGGTCCATCAGAACCGCGCGGATACGGAGGCTATGTATGGTCACGCCGTTCCTTTCGATAGAATTCTTTCCGGTGGCGTACCGACTCCTCCAGCCGCCGCGCACTTCATCGCTACTGTGAATCAGCTCTTCCGCCGTGGTGAAGCGCACAGGGCTGCGGATAAGTAAGAGCGAGAACTGCCTCCTCCCACATTGGGGAGACCTCGAGTCCATCGTCTGCTGAAAGCGCAGGCGATGGACCGAGTGATCTTCGTGCCCGAAATCAATCCTTCATTTCATGCGCCGGCCCACTCATTCGGCAGCGGATGATCAAGTCCTGACGGCGTGACGCCGGATCTGGCCTTTAGATCGAAGGAGTGGTCGCGGAAAGCGTTGAAGAGAGCGCCTTGGCTCAACGGATTTCAACGCTTACCGCGAGGATCGTATTGAAAGCATTGTTCAAGCGGTACACCTAACACTAAAGCAACCTTGAATGCGGTTTCGAGCGAGGGCGAATACTTGTCTTGTTCAATCGCTATGACGGTCTGACGGGTCACGCCGATTCGGTCAGCAAGCTCCTGCTGTGTCATCTCCCGCATGGCCCGGAGTTCTCGGATCTGGTTGCGGATTACTGGCATCAGAGTGCTCTCCGATACGAGATGATCTGCGCTGCCGTCTTCACGATATCTGCGATCACCAACATGCCAAAGAAAACGCTCAAGAAGTGGAGGCCAACCATGCGGCTATCCAGGTGGAGTTGACCGAACGTGGCGTGGAACCACAGCATCCCGAGGCCGACCACCATGAGCGTCGCGATCGTGAGATAGCCGGCCCGGTAGCCTCGCAACTCGATCAAGCGGTCCCGTTCATCTGTTACTCGATTGCGCGTCAAGACCGCGATAGTCAACTGAAGCGCCGTTTGAAGCGCAATGATCGCTATGATCATTCCCGCAACTTTGTTGACGGAGTTCTGCTGGTGGAAGAAGAAATAGGGGCCGTATACCAACAACTCTGCCGCCAAGGAAGCGTAAAGGGTCTTCTCCCGGTAGGACAGACTGGTTGCCATCACTCACCTCGCGTGTTAAACATTTTTTACATTGGTGAGCATAAGAATCTGCACTGCGAATGTCAAGTATTTTTAACATCACTGGTCGCGATGTTTCTAGCTTGCCTGGTACGCACAGTCCTGAGCCGGCCAGGGTGCCAAGTCCGACTTAGTCGATAGTCTCATGTACCGGCCCGTTCAGTAGCGGATGATCCAGGCCGGACACCGTCATGCCGGGCTTGCCCTTCACATCGAAGACCACAATCTCGTTCTCGCCGTCTTTCAGCCAGACGCCGGGCACGTAGAGGGTCTGCTGCGGCCCGATGTCCCAGAAGCGGCCAAGAGCGTGGCCGTTGATCCACACAGCGCCTTTGCCCAGCGAGCGCACATCAAGGAATGTGTCGCCGGCTTTGGCAACGTTGAAGCGACCCCGGTAGAAACACGGCCCCTTGCACGGCTCCTTGCCGAATTCAATCTTCTCTGTCGCCTGCATGGGCAGCGGGTAAATCGACCAGCCCTCCACAGGCTGGCCGCGCCACAGGACCTGCTTCGTGATGCCCGCGCGCTCTCCGCGCAGCACCATGGAAAAGTTCACACGCCCCGAGTTCTCGACGAGGATGTCGAGATGTGCGCCCGCGCTTGCGACGTGCAGCGGAAGCGACATTTTCCCGAGACAACGATCCAGAGAGCCCACGAACACACCATCAAGGTACACGCGCGCATAGCTGTGCAACTGATCGAGGGCGAGGTCTCCGTCACCAGCAGTCTTGAGCGTGGTGCGATAGAGGATGTAACCGTAGTTCTGGCCAATGTCTTCCATGGTGAGCGGCTGCGCGGATTCGACCGGATCGGGCAGGGCTTGCCACAGCGAACGGGATTCGCCGAGTGCGATGGCCGGAATCGTGATTGGATCCGGCGACGGCGGAATGGGCGGTGGCGTGACGCCTGTCGCCTTGGCGATGATGTCGCGGAAGGCTATGTATTTTGGCGTGGGGCGGCCGCTCTCGTCGAGGGTTGCCTGGTAGTCGTAGCTGGTCACGTCGGGCTGGTAGTCGCTGCCGTTGGAATTGGCACCGCTCATGAAGCCGAAGCTGGTGCCGCCGTGAAACATGTACACGCTGATCGAATAGCCCTGCTGGACAATCCAGCGGAACTCGTCAATCTGTTCTTGCGTGTCGCGGGCCTCGTGTTTGCCCCCCCAGTGATCGAACCAGCCGTCCCAGTACTCGCCGGCCATGTGCGGTTGGTTGGGGCGCATTTTGAGTAATTGCTCAAAGGAGTGTTTCGCCTCGCCGGTGCCGAAGTTGACGGCCGCCGGCAGGTCGGCGAAGGAACCATTGGGCATTTCATCCGCGCCATCGGCGGTGTAGAGCTGCGCATCGCGGAAGCCGCTGTCCTCAATGAGTCGCCTGATCTGGCCCAGGTAATGGCGGTCGTTGCCGAAGCTGCCGTACTCGTTTTCGATCTGCACCATGATGATGGGTCCGCCGCGGCCGATTTGCAGCGGGGCGAGCTCCTGGCCGAGACGGTGCATCCAGCGAGAAGCAGCTTCGATGAACTTCGGATCGTCGCTGCGCACCACCGTCGAGTGGTCTTTGAGCAGCCAGCCAGGGAAACCGCCGAAGTCCCACTCGGCGCAACTGTAGGGACCGGGCCGCAGGTTGACATAGAGGCCTTCCTGCTGTGCTTCACGTACGAATTCGGCCACATCGTTGTTGCCGGAGAAGTCGTAGACCCCAGGCTGCGGCTCGTGCACGTTCCAGAAGACGTAAGTGGTGATGGTATTGAGGCCCATCGCCTTGGCCTTGCGCAAGCGGTCGCGCCAGTGGGCGCGGGGCACGCGGGCATAGTGCATCTCGCCGGCGAGAACGCGAAATGGCTTGCCGTCGAGGGAAAAATGATCGCCATCCACACGAAAGCTGTGACCCGTGGCCGGTCCGGCTTGGGCGGAAGCAAGAGGGGCGAAGGCAAGAGGGGTTAGGCCGAAGAAAGAAGACAGGGCGAACGCGCAGAGAAACGCAAATTTTACGAACGAAAACGGTTTCATAAATTTTGTCCTTTGGAATATACCGCATCCCCGAGGTACCGGTCGGATTGCTGATCACAGGGCGCCGGACAGGGACCCGAATTTCAATCGAAGCGCCTCAATTATTGCAATTTAGCCGGACTTCAAGAATTGCGAAATGACGCACCGTGAGACGGAGATGCGCATACTCGACCACCCTCGCACATTACTTTTGTTTGACATGGTTACTTCGCCAGACAACTGGCCTGCGAGGTGGTGTGGTTTGATGAAGTCTGTTCAAAGAAAGGTCCTCAACCACTGTCGAGGGGTTCGCACGGTTCGGCGATAACGCGAGCTATTTTGCGCTGTGACGAATAAACCCCAGACAGCATTCCCCGCTTGGCGGGGCGTTACAATCTGCTCTCTTCCTTCCCCGCCTCTGTACGGAACCACGCTCACGACAACGTAACTGCATTCTGGATATCGGTATCCCAGCCAGGAGCATCCATGCGCAATCGATCTGAATGCCTGCATTTTTCAACCCGCGCGCTTTGCCTAGCGTGGCTTTTGGGTGCGATTTCACTTGTCACGGGCTGCTCGAGTTCCTTCAATGTGACCGATCCCAGCTACTACACGAGGATCTCGGCGTCCGCCACGACGATTCGGGTCAACCAGACCCTTCAGATCGTCAACAACGAGAAGGCCTCCGGTGTACCGCTCACCTTTTCAGTGAATGGCATCGCGGGCGGCAATGCGGTACTGGGAACCATTGACAGCAATGGCCTCTATACTGCCCCTGCCGTCGTTCCCGTGCCCAATACCATCACCATTACTAGCGCGGCAACGAGCAATGCGAGCTATCCCCCGGGTTCCTTGCCTCTGGGTGTCTTGAATCCGATTCCGATTCTCAGTTCGGTTACACCAACCGGATTCTCTGAAGGCATAACCACGGTGTCGGTGAATGGCTCGCAGTTTGTCTATGGCGCGCAAATCTCGTGGAATGGCGCTCCGGTGACCACCACCTTTGTTTCGAGTACGCAGCTGGTAGCCTCGATCGCCGCGCCGAATCCAGGGACCTTCCCGTTGCTGGTGACAAATCCGAATCCCGGATCGGCGAATTCCGCGACAGCGAATGTCCAAGTCGCACCGGGGCAGGTTGTTTTCCAGTTACAGCCGCAGACCGGCAGCGATGTGCGGGTAACCAATTCGATCAACTTCGGGTTGATGGTAAGTGGAACCAACAACACCGGCGTCACTCTCGCGATCAATGGAGTCGCCGGAGGCAACGCAACGGTCGGCACGGCGGTCTCGAACACCGACGGATCGATCACCTACACAGCGCCGGCAGTGGTTCCAAAGCCAAACAACGTCGTCCAGATGACGATCACCAGCGTCGACAATCCGACCGTCTCGATCACCCAGAACATTTCGGTGCTGAATCCGATTCCGATTCTCACCTCAGCGACTCCGACCACGTTCACCCCTAGCCAATCGGCACAGGTGACACTGACGGGCCAGGATTTCATCTCCGGTGCGTCGGTGCTGGTGAATGGAACTCCGGTTTCGGGGACGGTCACGGTCGGGGGTACGCAAATTACAGCGACGGTGGATCCGACGGAGTCTGGCAACAACTTCATGGATCTGCAGGTACAGAATCCGAGCCCCGGGCCTGCGAACTCGTCGGATTTGATCGTGGACCTGCAGAGCACGACCCCTCCGGCAATGAGCTTGACGGATGCATCGCGATTCCTGCAGCAGGCGACCTTTGGCGCAACGGATGCGGAGATTCACAACGTCTCGCAAAACGGATATCAGTCGTGGCTGACTCAACAATTCGCCATCCCGCAGACCTTGATGGAGCCTGGAGTGGAGCAGGCGGTAATTCTGAATAGCCTTAATCCACCTTGCGCCGCATCTGACGTCAAGTGCAACGCGGCGCTTTTCGTCCAGAATAATCAGGACGAGAACTACGTTGAGAACGCGTTCTGGCAAAACAGCCTTTCGGCGCCCGATGAGTTGCGTCAGCGGGTGCAACATGCGCTGAGCGAGATCTTCGTGATCTCAGGCACCAACGCTTCGGTGCAGAATATGCCGCGCGGCGAAGCCAGCTACTATGACATGCTCGGCAAGGACGCTTTCGGGAACTTCAGAACACTGCTGCAGGATGTGACCCTGAACCCGATGATGGGCCAGTGGCTCAACATGCTCGGGAACGACAAGGGCAACGCCACAACGGATCCCGACGAGAACTACGCCCGCGAAGTGATGCAGTTGTTCACCATCGGCCTCTACCAGCTGAACCCCGACGGCTCGCTGAAGGTGGATGGGAGCGGGAATCCCATTCCGACTTACTCGAACACCGACGTGATGGGAATGGCCGCCGTCTTCACGGGCTTCAGCTGGCAAATACCAGGCGACACGACGGAAGCGGGGTGGTCGAATTGCTGCCAGTACGTCGGCACGGGATTCGGCGAAGAGCTGTTGCCGATGGTGAGCTACCCCGACCATCATTCGACGGTAGAGAAAGATTTTCTCGGCGTGACGATTCCGGCATCGACGAATGCGGATCCCGACGGTGACCTGAAGACTGCGCTCGATACGTTATTCAATCATCCGAACCTGTCGCCGTTCTTCTGCAGGCAGTTGATTGAACATCTTGTCACCAGCAATCCAAGTCCCGCATACATCAATCGCGTTGCCCAGGTATTCATCGACGACGGAACGGGCACAAGAGGCAACATGCAGGCAGTCATCACCGCGATCCTGACCGATTCAGAAGCACGCACGACGTCTGCAGCCGTTGCCAATCCGCAATACGGCAAGGTCCGCGAGTCGCTGCTGCGCTACACCGAGTGGGCGCGGGCTTTCTCGGCGCAGTCGCGCAACGGCGGGTACTGGCTGGGCAGCACCGAAGATCCGATCTATGGTCTCGGTGAAATGACCTTGCGTTCGCCTACGGTCTTCAATTGGTTCGCTCCCGGATATGTTCCGCCCAGTACGAGCATCGCGGCCGCCGGACTTGTCGGACCGGAATTCCAGATGACCAACGTGACGACGGTGGTCGGCTTCCTGAATTACATGCAGGGAGCGATCGGCGCGGACGCGACGAGCGGTCCGGATGTGTTCGCGTCGTACGACGCCGAACTTGGTCTTGCCTCGACGCCCACTGCACTGGTTGACCGGTTGAATCTCTTGCTGATGGCCGGCCAGATGAACAGCACGCTCGAAGGCCAGATTGTGAGTGCAGTCAGCGCAATCGATATCCCGACAGGCGATCAGAACGCAATCAACGCCGCGCTTGCGGCCCGTGTGCAGACCGCGGTCTATCTGACGTTGGCCTCACCAGACTTCACAGCGCAACAATAGGGAGCCCACTATGTGCAAGCAAGACCATTCTCGGCGGCAATTTTTAAGAACGGCTTCGTTCGCTTCCATGGCGGGTGTCTCGGCCAGCCCATTTCTCATGGGGCTCAACTCGATGGCCGCGATGGCGCAAAGCAATACCTCCTCTGACTACAAGGCTCTGGTGTGCGTCTTTTTGCAGGGCGGTAATGACGGGCACGGAACCGTGATCGCAACCGATCCGGACTCCTACTCCGCCTTTACGCAGGCGCGGTCCGGAGCGCCGGGTCTTGCGTATCCTTTGACTGATCTGCTGCCGATCACGCTGCAGACACCGCAGAGCGGGCGCACCTTTGCGCTGAATCCTTATCTGACCGGAGTGCAAAATCTGTTCAATGCCGGACGCGCTGCAATTGTGGCGAACACGGGAACATTGGTTGTCCCCGCAACCAAGGCGCAGGTGAATGCCAACTCCGTACCGCTGCCGGATTCCCTGTTTTCTCATTTCGACCAGACCGCAGCTTGGCAGTCCGTGGCCTCGAACCTTGGCAGCGGGGAACACGTTGGGTGGGGCGGAGCGGTTGCAGACCTGATCGAAAGCATGAACATGAACTCGAACTCCATGTTCACCTGCATCTCAACAGCGGGAATCGCGCTTTTTCTCTCCGGTCAGTCGTCCTTCCAGCTCAATTGCACGCCTGCCGGACCAATTCCCATCTCCGGGCTGGCCCAGCCCTTGTTCGGCAACTCTGCCGGTACGAGCGCGCTCAACTCTATTCTGAGCGCCGAGGAAGCCAACCTCTTCGCCAAAGAATATGAAGTTGTGATTCAGCGATCCATTCAGGCGCAGGCAACTCTCGCCTCGTCGATGTTGCCCGCTGGGGCGAGCGGCGTTCCAAACCCGACGCAATTCCTCGATCCGACGACGAAGAAGCTAACGGACAATCCGCTGGCCGCATCATTGCAGACGGTGGCGCGGATCATTGGCGGCCGGGCAGGACTGGGGGTCACGCGGCAGATTTTCTACGTGCAGCTTGGCAGTTTCGATACCCACAACAACCAGGCGCAACTCCACGCCACCTTGCTGACGCAGCTTGGGGAGGCGCTGGAATACTTCGACGGTCTCATGACGTCGTTCGGGCTCGGCAACCAGGTGACGACCTTCACCGCATCTGACTTCGGCAGAACGCTGACCTCCAACAGCAACGGCACGGATCACGGCTGGGGCAGTCACCACTTTGTGGTGGGCGGCGCGGTGCAGGGACAGAACATGTACGGCCAGTACCCGGTGATTGGCGTGAACCAAGCCAATGACCTGGGCGCGGGGCGCCTGATCCCGACAACATCGGTGGATCAATATGCGGCAACCCTGGCAAAGTGGTTCGGACTCTCGGATGGCCAGATTCGCACCGTCCTGCCCAACTTCGGCAACTTCGGTTCCAGTCCGTATCTCGGATTCATGGGCTAAGTAAACATCCCATGAATTGGGATCCGGATCAGCCGGATGTCGGCGGCGTCTCGGCGTTATCGTTCGGCATGCGATCATGCAGAATTACGTTGAGCAGCGACTTATGCACCTTGATGCGACCGTTGTAATCGATAAAACCTAGCTTGCGAAACCGGTTCATAAAGAAGCTGACCCGGGAGCGCGTAGTGCCGATCATTTCAGCCAGAGTTTCCTGCGATATCTTGGGAATCAACGCTTCTGGCTCACCCGGCTTGCCAAATTCCGCCATCAATAGAAGAATGCGCGCCAGGCGTTTTTCGCTGGAGTTGAAGAGCTGATCGACAAGATCGGCTTGAACGCGCATGCTGCGGGCCAGCAGAAACTTCAAAAACAGATCGGAAAAACCGTGCACCTCGTGCATCACGCGGGTCATTTCGTCTCGCGTGATCTTGAAGGCAGTGCATGCGGTTGCCGCGGTTGCCGTGGCTAGGCGCAAGCCGGGTACCGCGGCGAGCGCTTCTTCTCCCACAAAATCGCCCGCCGAGAGAAGCATGAGAGTCGCTTCCTTCCCGGCGTGCGAGACGACGGTGATTTTAGCGCGACCCTTCCGGAGATAGAAGATAGAGTCGGCCGGTTCCCCTTGCGAAAAGAAGGGCTGCTTGGGCGCGATTTGAACAGTTCTTTGCCCCAGCCCTGCCCGGATCAGAAAGGTCGCAGCATCAAATTCGGGCTCATTGAACTCAACCACCTTACGCCCCTCCCTCGCTCCTTCAATGTCATTCTAGGAGGTGTAAGCGCGACCGCGACACCCCCGCATCAGCGTAATTGAAAAAGTGGCGATGCATCAAAGCCAAATCTCTCTAAGCCGGATTGCTCCGATCGATCCAGCTGCATCCAACTAATAGTTGTCATTGAATGCATTGCGGGCGCCTTGGACACCTAAGAATCCTGGGCGCAAACGAACGAGAAAGAGGTGCACATGCTCTGGACGATTTTTGTAATCTTGTTGGTCCTTTGGCTTCTGGGATTCAGCCTGCACGTTGCGGGTTCCCTGATTCACTTGTTGCTTGTGATTGCGCTGATTGTCCTCGTCGTCAATCTGGTCAGTGGACGAAGGCGGAGTCTCTGACACAATCCCGATCTGGAGACCGTCGTCCGGTTCGGGATTGTTTCTCCGTCGCCTTCGGACGATGCTCGAAGCAATTCAGTTTTTCATGCACAGGTATATTCAATCGGGTCAAGCAGATTAATGTGGTCCTTGTTTTAACCCATGACTCCGCGATAAAAGGCGCGAACCCATTGGGAGTGAAGTCAGACTCAATTACACCTGTTTGGATTCTGCGAAGAATATCGGGCGACATTGGTTCTTTGCGCTGGGCGAACCTGTTTGCAAGAAGGGCCTCGATGTCTGCGATAGATCTAATTTTAGAGAAGATATAAGAGACCGCGGATTCGTGTTTGACGAACGGATGTTCGCCCTGGTTGAGAACAACGAGCCGTTCGGTTTTCTTGTGAGCTGTGACCAAACACACCGTAACCACTTCGCCTTGGCTCACTGGGGTGACGATTATCCACAGGTGATAATTGTCTTCATCGCCATCTCCAGTGAGAAATGTGTCACCACAGCTAAGCATAAACGCGAGCTAATTTCTCTTCATCGCTTGCAAACGAGTGGAGGTCTCGCAGAACTTCTCTGATTTCTTCTTCGGTCTCTCCGCCAGCTTTTAATATCTCTCGAAGGTGGATCGGAATGGAGCTCTTGTTTGGGTTTTGCCATTCCGGCAACTGGTGCATCACGTTCTCGATCAGATCCCATCGATTGCGATGGCCATATTTTTCGAAAATCTCAGACATCAGTTTCTCTTCAGCCCGCGAAAGGGAGTCTGTTGGAGCGGGTTGAAGCAGTCTCACTTCATATTCCCCAAGGGGCGCGGAGATAAACTGAGACCAAACTGGTTTGGGGCGATCCTCAGTGATCAAATTGAGCACTTTGCTAAGGACTGGGCCATTATCCATCGAGACGTACCGGTCCATCGATATAGGTACACCCCACCTGAGCAGAGCCTCCCGGTCAGCGAGGTACATCAGCTTAATCAGCTTTATGTAATGCATCTGACCGCCTCGCAGCTGGAGGAAATAGGCGGCCACTTGGGTCGCTTTCGTTTCGTCGAACTGTAGATGCATAGGTTCTGCCTTCTCCATTGTCTATTGCAAACACTCTACCCTAGATTGGACTCACTCTAAATCGGAAAAGTCTGCGCCAGCGCGTCCTCAGTACCATATGTGGGCACGGTCCCGAAGCTGCCCAAGATGGCTACCCACTGCATTGGAAGAGCCCACCTGAAGTGAGGTCGCTGTAAGTTGTTGAAGGAGTTGGAGGCGCGGGTCGGGATCGAACCGACGCATAAAGGTTTTGCAGACCTCTCCCTTACCACTTGGGTACCGCGCCTTGGCAGGGCTGTCGTCTTCTGGATCGCTCCGCATCGCCGTAGCCAACCCGGCAGGCGCCGGAGGGCGATTTGGAGCGGGAGACGGGACTTGAACCCGCGACCCTCGCCTTGGCAAGGCGATGCTCTACCACTGAGCTACTCCCGCGTGTTGCAACCCTGAGTATACCGGGCGGCCGAAAGCAGGTCAAACCGCGGTGGATGCACTATTTACGCAGCCTTTTGAGCCATTTTGGCCGTTTCCCGCTTCAATCCGCACGATTTCTCCGTCGCGCATGTAGAGGATGCGGCCGGCGATCGCCGCAGCTTCAGGATTGTGCGTGATCATGAGCGTGGTCTGTCCCAATTCACGATTGCTGCGCTGCAACATCCCGAGCACGGCTTCGGAGTTCTTGGTGTCCAGATTGCCGGTCGGCTCGTCGGCCAGCACGATCGCAGGTCTTGTGATCAGTGCGCGCGCAATTGCGACACGTTGCTGCTCGCCACCGCTCAACTCTGACGGCCGGTGCTCCAGGCGTCCGCCGATCGAAAGCAGGTCGCTCAAGTGGTCGAGATAGCCGCGATCCATCGGCTCTTTGCGCCCGCTGATGTCATACGCAATCTCGATGTTGCCCATGGCCGAGAGGGTCGGCAGCAGATTGAATTTCTGAAAGATGAAGCCGATGCGATGCTTGCGGAGACGCGTGCGTTCGGCGTCATTGAGGCTGGCAAAATCGATTCCATC
Organism: uncultured Acidobacteriaceae bacterium; assembly: GCA_963704415.1. Lineage (GTDB taxonomy): Bacteria > Acidobacteriota > Terriglobia > Terriglobales > Acidobacteriaceae > Telmatobacter. Next base: position 797,204 of record OY969908.1, read on the forward strand.
AATGACGACGCGCCCCTCGGTTGCGCGTGTGAGGCCGCCCAGCAGGTAGAAGAGCGTCGATTTGCCCGAGCCGGAGGGTCCTACCACGGCGACAAACTCTCCGGGAGCTACATCGAAGGACACACCGCGCAAAGCGGAAACCTGGATGCGGCCTGCGGAATAGACCTTGGTCAGTTTTTCGGCGAGGATGATCGGCGAGGACGCTGCGGACGACACATTGAGTATTGTAACTGCCGCCCCCGTTCGCTCTCGTAGAATGAAAGAGCACCAATCTCAACGCAGGATTCCCCAGGCATGACAGTTCAATCGAAGAGTGCTCTCGTCGGTTCCCTCGAAACGGTCGCCACAAAGGCCGGCCTGACCTTGCTTTCCACCGCGTCAGGCAGCGACTTCAATGGCGAACCCACGGTCGCGTTTCAGCTCGGCATTCCCGGCGTCGAAGGTCGGTCGCTTCAACTGGAGTTAAGTGAAGCATTCGAGTTCAGCAAGCCAAATCTACTGACGGAGATGACTTCGCATTTGGCTGCCGAAGCGAAGCGGCTGCGCAATCCCCGGCCCGAGTGCTACGTGACGCTCGCGGGACTGCCCATCGCCTTCGGTAAATTTCAGTGGCCCTTCCATCGCTCCACTTCAGGTGCGGACACCTACATTGTCCATGGCGAAATGCACCTGGCGGATGGCGGCGCGCACAATTTACATGCCAAGGTCGCGGCCTCTGTCACGGTGACCTTCGCGGAGATTGTTCCCGCGATGGAGCAGCCCTACGCCGAAACTTTCGTCTACAACGCGATTCGCAAGACGGTCGACCTGGGCCAGCTCGAATTCGTGAAGTCGGGTAATCGCCAGCCCGTGCCCGTGACCACGCGCTACTACAGCCGCTGGCAAAAGAAGTTTCTCTTCACCGAGACCAACGACGCCGAGCGTCTGGCCTACCTGCTGCGCAAGGTTTACTGGCTCTCCGGTGTGCTGGGCGAGGGCAAGCCGGTGTGGATCGCCGACCCGCGGGACGCGCAGTATCTGAACACGACCGAGGCTGATTTGCTGCGCATGGCGGGCGATGAAGCGGGCGAAGAATTGGTGGCGCTCAGTGGAGAATATGCGGCGGCCACCCCCAATTTGATGACTCGTGCAGCTGAGTACCAGGCCGCGCTGGAAGCGGCCCTCAACTTCACCAAGCCGCAGTTCAATGAGTCGATGCGCTCAGGCCACGCGAACATGTAATTGGTTCGCGGCTTCAAGAAGCCGCGGCATCCATCGCACAACTATCCGTCGGTCAACACGATTTTGCCTTCCACCGAGCGGGTCGCCAAAAGCTCGAGAGCCTGCCTTGCTTCCAGAAGCGGGAACGTGTGGGTGATGAGCGGATCGATCTTCTTCTCCGCGAGGAGTCCAAAGATCTTGGGCAGATCCTCTCGGAGCGGTTGCGGATTCTTTTTGTAGAGCGCGCTGATGCCGTAGAAACTTCCACGCCGGCCACGGAGCCGCGCGCCGATAAACAAACTGGAAAACGTGGCGAGGATGGAGAGGATTCCTGGAGAGCCCATGAAACCAAATCCGACGACCATCCCGCCACGGCGGAGCGCGCGGATGCACTTACCCCCATTGGCTCCGCCGACCGCGTCGAAAGCGTAATTTACTCCATTGGGTTCGAAGACACGCACCAACGCATCGAACGGCCCTTGTTTATAGTCGATTGGTATTGCTCCCAGCGAGCGCACGATGGAGTGTTTCTTGAGAGATGCAGCGCCGTACGCCTTCACTCCTGCCAGCCTGAGCAGCTGCAGAGCTGCCGTCCCTACGCCCCCTGAAGCTCCCGTAACCAGCGCGGTTTGGCCCGACTGCACCTTGGCGACGCGATGAATCATCTGCCACGCCGTCCCGTAATTCAGGATCACGGCCGCCGCATCGCGGCTTGAAACGCCGCTGGGAACCGGTAGAAAGTGTTCAGCTTCGCGAGTGAGGTACTCGGCAAACGCGCCATAGACCGTGAGAGCGCCCACCTGCTGTCCGGCGCGGAAGCCGGTGACACCCTGGCCCATTGCGTCCACAACCCCTGCAGCTTCATAGCCGAGTACAAACGGAATTTTCGGCGCGAAAGGGTAGTTGCCCTTCAGCATGACGAGGTCGGTTGCGCCCACGCCTGCTGCCTGTACCCGAACACGGAGCTGGCCCGGACCGGGCGGGACAAGGGGCAGGTCGACGACCCGAAGGCCTTCGGGGCCGCCCTTCTTCGTGAGCATCACAGCGCGATATGTCGTCCCCACGCGTGGCCTCTTTTCAACTTTGCCTGGATGCCGGGATGAATTGGAATCAGACCCTCAGTCACTGCAAAGAGGGCCCTGTTCCCCAGGTGCCCTCTCCCTGCTTTTAGAGCGCGGAGCCGCACCCCGCGCAGAAGCGTGCTCCTGGAGGATTGGTGCGCTGGCAGCGGCTGCAGGCCATAAGTGTTCCCGGCTGGGCCATTGCGGCCCTGGGCGCCGGCGGCATGTTCACAGTCACATTCACGGGCCAACCCACCGGCGGCACGCTCATGCCCAGGGCCGCGGCGATTCCCGCTGCCTGGATAGCATTGAACTCCCGCACCCGGCCAGGCATAAAGAAGCATTCAACAATCCCTAGGACCGACGTGATGCCCGTCCAGAAGAAACAGCAATAAAGGATTCCAAGTCCTGTACGGCGTAGATAAAAGTGATGAACGCCGAACGTCCCCAGGAACAGTGCCAGCAGAATCCCCACCACTTCGTCGCGGCGCACCACCTCATATTGCTGATAAAAGATTGCCTGCGCATTGGGATACGAAACGCTGCTCATAGGACTCTTCCCCTGCCAACTTGCATTTAACTATACGCAATGGGAGGGTTCCGGGTTCCGTCTCGTCGTGCCCGGAGTAACACACTTCGCCCCAGTTGACGTAGCATCAAAGAGGTGATGACTACCTCCCCTGCTCTTGCCGCCGAAACCTTCTCTATTGGTGGCGATCTTCCGGTTCATCGTCTTGGGTACGGCACCATGCGCCTGGTAGGCGACGGCGCGTGGGGCGATCCGGCCGATCCTGCCGAAGCTCGCCGCGTGCTCCGCCGTGCTGTGGAACTCGGCGTGAACCTGATCGACACTGCGGATGCGTACGGCCCCGAGATCGCCGAGCGGCTCATCGCCGAGGCGCTGCACCCCTATCCGGCTGGCCTGATCATCGCCACCAAAGGCGGCGTCACGCGACAAGGCCCCTCGAAAACCGAGTATGTAGGCCGCGCCGGTTATTTGATCCAGTGTGTGGAGATGAGCCTCCGCCGCCTCAAACGGGAGCGCATCGAGCTCTATCAATTGCATCGTATCGATCCGCGTACATCGCTCGAGGAGAGCCTGGGCGCGCTGCGCCAGATGCAGGACCAAGGCAAGATTCGTCACATTGGGCTCAGCGAAGTGACCCCGGCACAGATTCAAGAAGCGCAAAAGATTGTGAAGGTTGTCACCGTGCAGAACCGCTACTCGTTGGCCGATCGCCGCCACGAAGACGCCCTTGCCTGGTGCGAACAGCGCCGCATCGGGTTCATGCCCTGGTATCCCATCGTCGCCGGAAAAATTCTCAAGGAGGATCACCCCTCGGCGCGGACGCTGGGGGCCCTCGCAACCCGCCATGGCGCCACAGTCGCGCAGATACTGCTGGCGTGGTTGCTGCACCGCTCACCGGTCATGCTCCCCATTCCCGGCACGTCGAAGGTCGCACATCTGGAAGAAAACATCGCGGCTGCCGAGTTGAAGCTCAGCGCGGAAGACTTTGCGGAGATAGATTCGGCCGCCTAATGCCGCCCTGCAGTTGACCGCTGTCTCTAGACGACCGCGTTCTTCGCAATGACGTCCTTGTACCACTCGGCGCTTAGCTTCGGCGTGCGCTTCAGCGTCTTGAAGTCCACGTAGTGAATGCCGAAGCGCTTGCTGAACCCATCGGCCCACTCGAAGTTGTCCATCAGGCTCCAGAGAAAATAACCCTGCACCGGATAGCCTTCCTTGGCGGCGCGATGGAGATGCATGAGGTGGTTGCGTAGATACATGATGCGATCCACATCTTCCACGCGGCCTGCGGGTGTCAACACATCATCGGAAGAGGTGCCGTTTTCCGTGATATAGATGGCCTTTGGCTTCCACAGATCGCACACGTTGCGCACGCCCCAGTAGATGCACTCCGGCCCCAGTTGCAGCCACGGCGAATACATGTGCGGAAAAGACGCCGGCATCGACTCAACGGCATATCCCATCGGTGAATCATCCGCACGCACATACAACGGCACATAGATATTCACACCCAGAAAATCCACTGGGCTGCCGATCGCCTTCATATCCCCGGGCTCTACTTTGGGTGCGTTCGCGCCTTCGTGCTGCAGATATTCCGCGGGATACTTTCCTTCCATCACCGCAGTCAAAAATGGCGCATTCCCGATGCGGGTCGCCGCACGCGCGGCCGCAATGTTATCTGGAGTTTCGATGACCGGGATATATACGATTGCGTTCTCGGCCAATCCCACCTGTGTGCCGCTTGGCGTGTTGGCGCGAATCGCCTGCACCCCCAGCCCGTGCGCCAAAATGCCGTGATGCCGAATCTGGTTGCACTCGCCGGCCGCGAGCTTCATGCCCGGAGCAAATTGCCCCTCGCGATAGCCCATGTCGGTGAAGCAGATGAACTCATTGGTCGTCATCCAGTTGTGCACTCGGTCGCCCAGTCGCCTGGTGACATACGCCGCATAATCCGCGAATGACTTGGCCGTAGCGCGGTTCTGCCATCCGCCGTCGAGAGCCTGCGGCAGGTCCCAGTGAAAGAGCGTGACATACGGCGTGATGTTATTCGCCAGCAGCTCGTCGATGACGCGATTGTAGTAATCGAGACCTTTGGGATTCGGCTGACCAGCGCCATCCGGAATCACGCGTGACCATGAAATCGACATACGATGCGTGGTCACGCCCAGCGCCTTCATCAGCTGTATGTCTTCTTTGTAGAGATGGTAGGAGTCGTCAGCTACATCGCCGGTCTCGCCGTGATAGGTTTTACCCGGCGTGTGCGAAAACGTGTCCCAGATCGAGGGTCCGCGCCCATCGTCCTTCGCTCCGCCTTCAACCTGGTAGGCAGCGGTCGCGCATCCCCACAGGAAGCCCTTGGGGTAGCTGAACGTTGCCGATTCACCCAATGCAAGCCTTGGAAGAGAAGCACCGGCGTGGGCAGCAGCCGCGGTCGCGGCCACGCCCTTACCAAATTGTCGACGAGTGAGGTTCTTCATGCTTTCGATCCCTTCCTGGTCCCGCAAAAAGTGGCTGAATGGTCTGCAAAAACGTTTTAGCAGAGCACACGCGGGAATGGCAAGTGACCTCCGTGGGCGACCTGCGGGCTTCGCGATCGGCTGCCCCGCCGCCTCATCAAACTCTCGTGAATAATTGGAGCCCGCGATTGACGTGCCACATCGTCGGGATTAGTGTCGCGATCATGGAAACGACAGACTTCGACCAGCTTTACAGCGCCTATAAACAGGCCGTCGATCAATGGGTAGAGGCAATTCGCGCCGAAGAGGCTCTTGCAACGGGCGATCATTCCATGACTCAGATGGAAGCCTGGGATGAGGCCGGATTTCGGCTGCATGACGCGGAATTGACTGCCAAGAAGGCGCGGGACGCCTACAAGAACGCGCTGCGCAAGAAGAACTACGGCTTTTAAGCAATCCCAGCATCCTTGTGCGTGCCGAAAAAGCAAAAGCCGCGATCCGAAGACCGCGGCTTTGAAGATGCTATGCGATGGTAAGGCGCGAAGCGCGTCTGCCCCACCGCCGACCGGGGTCCCGAGGGAACGGTCGCTGTTTCCTGGGGTGGAGGTGGTTACATCTCTTTCACGCCATCGACGAACGCCTTCAGCTTGCGGCTCCGCGAAGGGTGACGCAGCTTGCGCAACGCCTTGGCTTCAATTTGGCGAATGCGCTCGCGTGTGACCTGGAAGCTCTGGCCCACTTCTTCGAGTGTGTGCTCCGAACCATCTTCGAGACCGAAGCGCATCTTGATGACGCGTTCTTCCCGCGGCGTGAGAGTGCGCAGGACCTGCGAGGTGTATTCCTTCAGGTTCACGCTGATCACGGCTTCGGAAGGCGATACGGCCTGGCGGTCTTCGATGAAGTCACCGAGGTGCGAGTCTTCTTCTTCGCCAATCGGCGTCTCCAGCGAAATAGGCTCCTGCGCAATCTTCAGCACCTTGCGCACCTTCGCCACAGGAATATCCATGCGGCGCGCGATCTCTTCGCTCGAAGGTTCGCGACCCAACTCCTGCACAAGCTGACGACTCGTGCGGATCAGCTTGTTGATGGTTTCGATCATGTGCACCGGGATACGGATGGTGCGTGCCTGGTCCGCAATGGCGCGCGTAATCGCCTGGCGAATCCACCACGTGGCATAGGTCGAGAACTTGTAGCCGCGCCGATATTCGAACTTGTCCACCGCCTTCATCAGGCCGATATTGCCTTCCTGAATCAGGTCGAGGAATTGCAATCCACGATTCGTGTACTTCTTGGCGATCGAAACAACGAGTCGAAGGTTAGCTTCAATCAGCTCGCGCTTCGCCTGCTCGGCGTCCATGTCGCCCTGAATCATTTCGCGCTGCGTGCGCTTCAGTTCGGCAATGGATACACCCGCATCGCCCTCGATTTTTTCGAGGTCGAGTTTGCAATTCTTCTGCTGGCGCCGATATTCCTTTTTCAGCTCCTCGCTCTTCGAGGCATCGTACTTCTGGTCCAGCGAGCGAATCTGCCGTTCCAGCGTGCGCATCGTGTCGACCGTCTTGTTGACCTTGTCCAGCAGGCGCTTGCGCTCTAGGCCCGTATACTTGAGCTCGCGGACAATGCGCGAGACATAGACTTTCTCGCGCGCAATCGCCCAGCGGGTCCTGCGCAGTTCGCGCTGGCTCGTCTTGCTGTTCGCCGCTTCCAGTTTCTCTTCAAGCGCGGCAATCTTCTTCTGGTGCTTGATCAGCGCTTCAATGCGGGTCACCGTGGAACGAACGCGCGCCTGCACCACGTCTTCAGTGAGCTCTTCCTCGTCGAAGACCACCACTTCTTTCACGTTGCGCACGCCGCGCTTCAGGTCTTCACCCAGAGCCACAATCTCGCGAATCACGATCGGCGACCGCGAAATCGCCTTGAGCACGCGCATTTGTCCCCGCTCGATACGCTTGGCGATTTCCACTTCGCCTTCACGCGTCAACAGCGGTACGGTGCCCATCTCGCGCAAATACATACGCACGGGATCGTTGGTTTTTTCGAGCGTCCCAGGGGTCAGGTCGAGTTCGACATCCTCGCCTTCTTCCAGTTCGAAATCCTTGTCGCTGCCAAATTTTGGCGCGTCCAAAAGATCGATGCCCTGGGTGCCGATGGTTGTGATCAGATCGTCCAGGTCGTCGGGCGTACCCATCTCTTCCGGCAGGATGTCGTTCACATCGCCGTAGGTGAGATAGCCCTTCTCCTTACCGGTATCGATAAGGTTCTGGATATCGTCTTCAAACTTCTCGTTGGTTGCCAATGCAGTCCTGCTCTCCAGCGCGATCTTCAGATTCCGCACCGTGTCGCGCAACGGTGCAGCACCCATCGGCACGCGCCAAAAATGTTCCAGTTGGTGGAACATTTTGCGCACCGTGGGCGCACTTTCAGTTGCCGGCTTCTAACGAAGCGGCTCAATTCATCGCTCGGAATCCGGATATCGCGCTTCAGGTTCTGCCTGGTCGCCCGCGAGCCGCAGCTCATATGTGGGGCAAAGGGGGCGCGCATCCGCACAGAGATCGATAGATTACCACACTCCACCCGGCTTCCGCCCAAGCAAATGTGATGGCTGTCCGAGACGCTTGAGGCGGCCGCTCCGAAGCCCGGGCCAGGACTGAGCTGAGCGCCTCATCCCCACTCGCTCTGTTCCCATTCATTTAGACGCGGAAAACGGTATCAACGCTGCAAAGAGTGGGTTGCCCGGGGGCTCCAGCAAAGATCCGGACGTAACATCGGAAATCGAGGGCTCGCCTCCCCCATCAGCCCTGCAGCCGGCGCAAGGCGCGGTCCAAATCGAGCTTCCGCTGCGTCAAAACGGCCAATTCGGCATGGTCGCCTCGCCGCTCAGCCTCCGCAATCTGCGCCCGCAAAGCTCGGATTTCGCCTTCGATCCGGCGTTTCTGCACGCTCTCGATGGCGCCCCGGACCGTTTCAGCCGACGGTGGCCCGGTTTCCCCCATGAGAGCCTCGGCCAAAAGCGCCATCTGGGCCTGATCCTCGGCCATCTCCATTGGATCCCGGGCTCCCCGGCTGGCCAGTGATCGCAGCGTAGAGAACGAACCAAGTCCTTCAAAAATATGGGCTTGGCCGGTGACGGCTTCAACTGCAATGTGGCGGGCTTCCTCGTGCTCGGGGTCGGTGATTGCCAGCGCCCGTAGGAGCACCCGTTCGACCTCCGTCAGACCCGTGGTCCGGACTTCGACGTGATCCCGCCGCCGGAGCGCTGCCTGCCGCAGCTCTTCGCGCAGAACCGCGGAATCGATAGCCAGTTTTTGCGCGGCGTCGGCAGCGAACTGGTCCCGTGACAGCTTTTCGGGGATGCGCCGGATGTGCGGCAGCAGGAAATTCATCGCTCTTACTTTCTGTTCGGCGCTCGCCCCGGGAAACATCTGGCGTGCGCGCTCAATCAGGAAATCGGCTTGGCTACGCGCGCCCTTCACCGCCGCGATGTAGGCATCTACCCCTCGCTCGCGGATAAAGCGGTCAGGGTCCAGACCATCGTCCAAGGTTACGATTCTGATGTTGAATCCTTCTTCAGTAAGCAAAGCAATTGTCTTCGCAGCGGCATTGTTGCCAGCATCATCGGGATCGAAGTTGGCGACAACCTGAGGCGCGCGGCCTGGGATCGAGGTGTGCCGCTTGAGAATCGCCACCTGCTGTTCCGTAAAAGCCGTCCCGCTGGTGGCAATCACGTTCTGAATTCCTCGCAGGTAGACGCTGATGCAGTCCATCTGTCCCTCGACCAGCAGCGCAAATTCAACCTGGCGAATCGCAGTCTTGGCTTTGTCCAGGTTGAAGAGGACCAGGCCTTTTGTGTAGAGCGGCGTCTCCGGGGAATTGATGTATTTGGCGCCCGCTTTCTCCCCGGTTTCGAGGGCCCGCGCGGTGAAGGCGATCACACGCCCGCTCTCATTGCAGATAGGGAACGTCACGCGCTTGCGGAACCGGTCATAAATGGCTCCCTGGCTCCCATCGCCCTGCTCCTTCCAGGCGAAGAGTCCGGAAGCCCGCAGCGTTTCGTTGTCCGCCGTCCCACTCAGTCGATCGCGCAATGCGTTGAAGCTGTCCGGCGCATAGCCGATGCGGAAAGCCTTGATCCCCTCCGGGGTCAGTCCGCGGCCGGCCAAGTATTCCCGCGCCACCGCGCCTTCAGGTGCGCTAAGCTGCTCTTCAAACCAGCTAGCCGCCGACTCGTGCAAATCCAGCAGCTTACCGCGCAGCCGAGCTTCAGCCGCTTCCTCCGGAGAAGAAAACTCCCGCTTCGGCAGTGGAATTCCGCACTTTCCCGCCACTATCCGCACTGCTTCGGGAAAGCCGACGTTCTCGATCTTGCCGACGAAAGAAAAAACATCGCCCGACACGCCGCACCCGAAGCAGTGATAGAACTGCCGCACCGCATGCACCGAAAACGACGGCGATTTTTCCTTGTGAAAGGGGCACAGCCCCGAGTAGTTCTGCGCACCCGCCTTTCGCAGACGAATATACCCTTCGATCACCTTGACGATGTCGGCCTGCTGCTTCACGCTTTGGGCGAAGTCACTCACGTGCGGGTTTCTATAGATGAGGATAAGGCCCGAGTTGAGCACCCGATATGGACGCGGTGGATAAGAAGGCCGCGTCTCATGAGGCCGGCTCCTTCCAGGACGACGCCATTTCTCATTCGGACCTCGCCATGGAACCCCCGCCGTCCGCAATCCGTATTCCTACGGCAAGGGGGTAACGACGGCGAGATGGGAAACGGCTACAACGGTTTGTGGGTCGAGTCGCAGGGGGCCCGCTGCGCGGCGCTGTGGAATGAATGCGCTCCCGAGCCGGCATCGCTTGACCCGCAATACAGCCGCAGAGATCATGAGGCCCGCGAAATCGCCTACGACGCCGAATTGCGAGCAGTCGAGTGGGAGGCACGTCACGCTCCGCGTACGATTGCAGCCCGCGCCGAGACGCAAGCGCGCCTCATCGCCTCCTTCGGTCAGTTCGCCGCGAACGCGCTCGACCTTGAGCGCGAATCCACCGCACTTCTCACCGGCGACTTTCTTCCTGCTGGCATCGAGTTTGCGCGGCGGGCACGGGAGTTCGACGCGAGCCTGAGCCAGGCCGACACGATTCAGGCTTGCCGCAACGCATGGACCGCCTGTGGCCTGCAACCCCTGCTTGGAATGCCTTCCAGCATTACGCCGTCAATCCTCGGCTACAGCCTCCTCTATCCGTACACCGACAATTATCTCGACGATGCGACCGTTCCCACCAAGGTCAAGCTTGCCTTCTGCGAACGGTTTCGCGAACGGCTGCGGGGAAACCTTGCGACTCCGCTGAACCGGCACGAAGCGGCGGTATGGTCACTGGTGGGGATGATCGAGGGGCAATATTCTCGCCATCAATTCCCCGCGGTGTTTGAATGCCTGCTGGCCATTCACCAAGCGCAGGAGGACAGCATTGCACAACAGCACAACGAATCCTTACGCGACGCAGAGCTTCTGCGCTTGAGCTTCGCGAAAGGCGGCACGTCTGTATTGGCCGACGCTGCCCTGGCCCGCGGCTGGATGACTGAAGAGGAAAGCGAGGTCGCCTTTGAATGGGGCGCTCTGTTGCAACTGGGAGACGATCTGCAGGATGTGCGCGACGACCTGCGACGCGGTTCTCTCACGCTCTTTACGCGCGCGGTCGAACAAGGTGAACCTCTGGAGGGTCTTGTCCTGCGGCTGCTGAGCTTTTGCGAAACTGTCGCGACGCGCATGCGTCGGCTATCGAACGGTTCCGACCGGTTGAAAGATTTGCTTCAAATGAGCTGGCGCTCGCTCATCATCGCGGCCATCGCGGATGCTCACGAATACTTCTCGCCGGCATTCCTGATGCGCGCCGAATCCTGTTCGCCGTTTCGTTTCAAGTTTCTAACAGCGCGCCGCAAAAGCCTGGCCAGCCGCCAGGGACTATACACAGTTCTTTTCGATCTATTCGTTGAGACGCCAAGCGAGACTGCCCTTGAGCCGCCTATCCAGCGGGACCGTCCGGAGTCCTGCATCGCGGCTGCCGTCTAACGGATCTTTCAATCGTTGAAGTCGCGAATTTTGCCCAAACGAGCCCCCGGCCTTGGGTAAAGCCGAGAGCCCGCTTGGTACCCCCTGAATATTTCTAATCTATTTTTATCCCTCAGAACTCGTTCCTCCGAACGCCTCTCTCCAGGCGATTCGGATCTGAGGATCTTGAGAACCGGCAGATGCCGAGTTCATTTCGTCTCAGCTCTTCCCGGAATCTTTGGTGAGCGACCCTTGCGGCCCGCCACGTGCTCTAGTGGCCTCCATGACCGCCTTTTCCGCCGCCGCCATTCCCGCCGTTGCCGCCGTTGCCACCACCGCCATTCCCGCCCCCACCTTTTTGGCCGCCGTTATCACCACCGTTGTTGCCGCCGCCGTTGTTGCCACTGTTACCACCGCCGTTATCTCCACCATTACCGCCGCTTCCTGAGCCGAAGGCATCGGTGAACAAGGAAGAAACATGTGTATATGCAACCCCGACTTCTATCGCCAACCCGCGATAACCGGCAGTTGCACCAAAAGCGACGAGAGCGCAGAGGAGGGCGTACTCGGTCATGGATTGGCCGCAATCGGCCAACACATTCTTCTTAATCTTGCTTTGAATTCTGGAGATATTGACTTCCATATGTAACTCCCTCCGGGCCCGTTCATAAATTGAGCGACATGAAAACTGCGATCATCTTGCTGCGACACGTTGTGGGGGAGCCACAACTAGGAGGATCAAGGCTGCAACCTTCAAATTCAATCCCTCCTCTGACTTTTCCTCGCATCAAATCGTAACCGGCGAAAGGAGTACCGAGGTGGGACGGCCGTGTGCGGGATTCAATCGATTTATTCAAGCCATTCAGAAAAGGTGGATCACTCGCGCGAGTCGGTTTTTCGCGGCTCGACGGATGCAGCGCATCCCTTAAGCGCAGCTGCAAAGCTATCCTTCAACCGCGAAGGACGAGCTGTTCATGCTCGGTCTCGAGCGCGACAACGCCCTGCCCATGCACGCGCACATCGGCACACGCGACGGCCGCAAAGGCTCAGCGCCGCTGGGACGCAACTACTTTCTACACTCTTTGGAGACTGACAAAAACATCTACAGTAATGAACTGATTGCCCTGAAGCTGGGACCGCTTCTCGACATCGGCAAGATCACTGATCCTGGAACGGCATTAGGCTCGCACGATTGGCTCTTCGACGCAGGCGCACAAATGAAGCTGCGCGTCTTTTCGACGACGGTCGCCGTCTCCTACGGACGCGATCTCCACACCGGGCACGACGCGTTCTACACGATGCTGCTTCCGTAGGACCAACGTCGACTGCCCATCCGCTTCGACCAGTAGCTAAGCGAAAACGAAATGGCAACCCGCGAAGAGGCAGAATGCCACCATCGCTTCCTGCAAAATTCACACTTTGAGCGAATAGTTGTTGCAACGAATATCCTGCTCCCGCATCCAACGAGATGAAAAGGAGCAGACCCGTATGACCGCCACCGCATCCGCCGTATCAACCTGGAAGATCGATCCCGCCCACTCTTCCGCCGAATTCAAAGTTAAGCACATGATGATTTCGAATGTGAAGGGTAAGTTCTCTGGAATCAGTGGCACGCTTACCCTGGATGAGGCCGACCCCGCCCGCTCGGCGGTCGAGGCAGTTGTCCCCGTCGCTACACTCAGCACCGGCGACGAGCAGCGCGATGCCCATCTGAAGAGCGCCGACTTTTTCGACGCTGAAAAGTTTCCTACCTTCACCTTCAAGTCCACCGAGGTGGGTCGCACCGCCCCCGGCGAGCATGCCGTGGTGGGCGAGCTGACCCTGCACGGAGTGACCCGCGCCGTGAGTTTTGCGGTTGAAGGCCCGAGCGAACCAGGGAAGGACCCGTGGGGCAACACGCGCATCGGTCTCTCCGCCACCGCCCGCATTAATCGCAAGGATTTTGGTCTTAGCTGGAATGCCGCGCTCGAATCGGGCGGCGTGCTGGTTGGCGAAGATGTAACCATCAGCCTCGAAGTCCAGTTCATCAAAGCCTGAAAAGGCTCTGTCGCCCCGCAGGCCACAATTCCTCAGTTAATCGAAGATAGCGCGTGCCGCTGTGAGGTCCCCTTTATACGAGAGAGGACTTCACAGCCGGCATTTCCTTTTACTTGAGTCTATATTTTAGACTACAATCTAAAAGATGAACTCACGTCCAGTCCTTCTGCGGGATCGGCAAAAGGAGCACACGCGAGCTGAGATTGTGCGTGTTGCCTTCGACCTCTTCGGCAAGCACGGTTACGAAGAAGTGCCTGTCGAGAAGATTGCGGAGGCCGCTGGTGTGTCGCGCGCCACCTTCTTCAACTACTTCCCGCAAAAAGACATCCTTCTTCGCTACATCGCTGAAGCGCGCGCCGAACGGCTCAAGAGCATTTTGTCCGAGGCTCTCAGCGCCAGCGACGCTCCCACAATGGACAACGTGCTGGAGTTGCTGTTGAAGCTGACGAAGGAGAATGCCCGCATCAGCGCACGGTCGAAGAAACTGCTGCTCGAAACCGTCTTCGGGCAGGCATCGCGCGGCCTTTTGCTGGTGGCTCGGGAACACGCAATCGAGGTGCTGACACAGAGCCTCAAAGCCGTTCTCGGCAAAAAGAAGAAGTCCAGGCTGCTTGCCGAAACCCTGTTCGCCGTGTACCTGGCGACCATGCTGGAGTGGCTGCTGCGCGACGGCGTCCCTGAGCACTGGCTTGTCGATACCATGCGCGATCGTTTGCAGCTGGTGGTGGAAGGTGCGTCATGAACCGCCGCCGGGTCGCTATTGCAGCGGGCGCCGTCGTCCTTCTCATCGTCCTTTGGAGTGTGTACTCGATCGTTCAGAGGCAACACAGATTCGAGTATTCCGGCACGGTTGAAACACGAGAGATCCAGATCGGCTCAAAGATCGGCGGGCGCGTAACCAATGTCTTCGTCGAAGAGGGGCAGTCGGTCAAGGCCGGAACTATCCTTGTGCGTTTTGAATGCGATGAACTGAAAGCGCAGCGTGCGCAGGCAGCGGCCCAGGTCGCCCAATCGCAAGCCGACCTCGATCGCATGCTGCGCGGCAATCGGCCAGAGGAGATAGCAGAAGCCGAAGCTACTGCATCGGCGCAGAAGGCCGCGTTTGAAGCCGCGCAAAACGGTCCCCGCAAACAGGAGATCGATCAGGCGCAAGCAGATCTCGCAGCGGCGCAAGCGGATGCCATCAACGCTGAAGCCTTCTACCGGCGCATGGAAAAGCTTGTGGCCACTGACACCATTTCACGCCAGCAATTCGACGACGCGCGCGACAAACGCGATGCCGCCACGCAGCGAGCGGAGTCGGCGCGGCAACGGCTGGCGCTTCTCCAGGCTGGAACGCGGCCAGAGGATTTGCGTTCCGCGCAGGCACGTTTCGCGCAGGCGCAATCGGCCGCAGTTCTCGCGCGCAAGGGGTTCCGCAAAGAAGATATCGCCGCTGCGCGCGGCAAACTCGCCCAGGCACAGAGCAGTGTGGCTGAGCTGGATGCGCGTCTGAAGGAAGCGGAACTCCTCGCTCCCGCCGATGCCACGGTTGAAGTGGTCAGCATTCGGCCAGGAGACCTGGTTCCAGCTGGGCGCATCGTGGTTACTATGCTCGAGCCGTCGCAGCTTTGGGTGAAAGTCTATCTTCCTGAGACCGATCTGGCCCACGCGCACCTTGGCCAGGCGGCATCGGTCCGTGTGGATAGCTTCTCCGGGCAAGCCTTCACCGGCCACATCCGGCAAATTTCATCTGAAGCGGAATTTCTGCCGCGCAACGTGCAAACGCGCAGCGACCGCGAGCACCAGGTCTTCGGCGCAAAAGTCTACGTCGATAACGCGCAGGGAATCCTCAAGTCCGGCATGTCGGCCACGGTGCGCTTGCAATGACGGCCGCGATTACAGCCGAGCACCTGACCATTCGTTTCGGATCCTTCACCGCGGTAAACGACGTCAGCTTTTCGGTCGAGAAGGGCGAAATCTTCGGCTTCCTTGGTCCCAACGGGTCCGGCAAAACAACCATCATCAAGGCCCTGTGCGGCCTTCTGCGACCAAGTGAAGGCGGTGGAACCATTCTTGGAATGGAAGTTCGCCAACACGCCGCCGAGATCAAATGCCGGGTCGGTTATATGTCGCAGAAATTCGGGCTCTACGAAGACCTGACGGTCGAAGAGAACATCGGCTTCTACGCAGGCGTCTACGGAATTCACGGCGAGAAAGCAGAACAGCGCAAACAGGAAGTGCTGGCCCTGACCGGGATCGAGCACTATCTCAAGCGCCGCGCCGGCCAGCTCTCCGGCGGATGGAAGCAGCGCCTCGCCCTGGCATGCGCCATCATTCACTCGCCGGAGGTGGTGTTTCTCGATGAGCCAACCGCAGGCATCGACCCCGTCGCGCGCCGCGCCTTGTGGGATCTGCTTTTCCGGCTCTCCGGCCAGGGTGTGACTTTCTTCGTCACCACGCACTATATGGATGAAGCCGAGCGCTGCGGCCGCGTTGGCTATATCTACATGTCGAAGCTCGTCGCGATTGGCACGGTTGCTGAACTGCAGCGCCTTCCTGACGCGAATCCGCCCGATACTGCGCGGATTCAAATCAAGACGGCGAATGCGTCGGCGATTCTTGACTCCGTACGCAAGATCGCGGGCGTCCGCGAAGCGACCATCTTTGGCCAGTCGATTCACGCGCTTGTCGAGACGCGCCAGATGGAGGCTCTGCGCGCGCGGCTGCCGGAAGCGTCGATTGAAACCATCACGCCTTCGCTCGAAGACATCTTTGTCACCCTCACGTACAAAATCATGGAGAGTTCGCAATGAAGCGCCTGTTCCGCGGACTCATCCCGGTGTGCCGCAAAGAGGCGCTGCACATCGTGCGCGATCGAGGAACGCTGTTCTTTGCGCTCCTGATTCCCATGCTGCAGTTGTTCCTTTTTGGATTTGCCATTGATACCAACATCCGGCAGATCGAAACCGTGGTGATGGACGAATCGCAAACGCAGGCGAGCCGGAGCCTGCTGCAACGTTTTGCCGCTTCCGATGTCTTCGCGCTGCGCGGATACGTTCAATCGCAGGACGAAATGTATGCAGCCATTCGCAGCGGCCGGGCGCGCGTGGGTATCCGGATTCCCTACGATTACGCGCGCCATGTGCTCGACGGCTCGACGGCATCTGTTCTTGTGCTCGTCGATGGGTCTGATTCCACCGTGGCCGCCCAGGCAGTCAGCACGTCTACCGGCGTCGCGCTTCAACAATCTCTTGCGCAGGTTTTGCCCGAAGGCAATTTGCCGATCGAAGTTCGGCCCTCGGTTCTCTATAATCCGGCCACCCGATCGGCGAATTTTTTTGTCCCCGGGCTGGTCGGCATTCTGCTCCAGGTCATGACCATCCTGCTCATCGCGCTGAGCCTGGTGCGCGAGCGGGAACGAGGCACGCTGGAGCAGTTGACCATGACGCCCGTAGCGCCGCTGGGCCTCATGGTGGGGAAAATGATTCCGTATGGCGTGCTCGCCTTCTTTGAACTCTGCGCCATTCTCGCCGTGATGCGGATCGTCTTCCAGGTTCCGATTCATGGGAACGTTTTTCTTCTGCTGGCGCTTTCGTTGCCATTTCTGCTCACTGTACTCGGCATCGGCCTGCTGATTTCGACCAAGGCGCGCACCCAGGCCGAGGCCTTTCAACTGGCCATGGGCACCATCTTGCCCTCGATCTTTCTCTCCGGCTATATCTTTCTGATCGAGAATATGCCGCCTGTCTTCCAGGTCATCAGCCGGGTGATTCCCACCACCTACTACATTCGGATCCTGAGGGGAATCATTTTGCGCGGAGCTGGCTTAGGGGACGTCTGGCTTGATGGACTGGTGCTCACCGCCATGGGGTCCGCCGCCATCCTGCTGGCTGCGCGGCAGTTCGTAATGCAAAGAGAAGGCTAGGCCGATGCTGTCTTTCCGCGTAAGCAAATGTCCAGAGGACGCGATCAGTTGTCCCGCAACGCAATCATGGGATCGATGCGGGTACTCCGGCGTGCGGGCAGCAAGCTAGCGATCGCCGAAGCCAGCAGGAAAACAGCGGCGATTGACCCAAGCACCGAAGCATCGCGCATGCTGCTCTCTGTCCATCGCTGCACCCAGTCGCTCAAGGCAATGCTCAGCACGATTCCGAGAACTAGTCCGATCCCGGTAGTGCGTGCGGTCGAGGCGAGAGTCAGCAGTAGAACGTTCCATTGCGGGGCACCGAGAGCCATGCGAATGCCAAACTCGCGTGTCCGCTGCTCGACTGAATAGGCTACGACGCTCGAAATGCCGATGGCCGCCAGCCCCAGCGCCACAAACGAGAACACGCCGAACAGTGCCGCGATGAAACGCTCGTGCGACCAGACGAACATCGAGAAGAACTCGTCGTAGCTTTGCGCCCGGTAGATAGCCTGGTTCTGATTGAAAGCTCGGAGATTCATGCTGACAGCGTGCACCAGTGCATCCGGATTGCCCAAAGTGCGGACGAGGATGGCGTCTCCCGGAGCAGGGATCATCGAAGAAGGAAGATAAACCTCGGGTACGATCGGGCGATGCAGCCCGTCGTTGCGTACGTCGCCTACGACGCCAATGATCTGAAAGCCCTGGTTCAGATTCGGCGCCGTAAATATGCGAGAGGGCAATTCCGCCAGTCGAGGTAAGCGAATCATTCGACCGATTGGATTGGCGCCCGCAAAATAGCGATCGACAAACGCCTTGCTCACTGCAGCCACACGCGTTCCCCGGTTTAGCTCTTCATCTGTCGGGGGCCGACCCTCCAGTACAGGAATCCGCAACACCGAAAAATAGTCCGCGCTGACCAGAGCTACGTTGCTCTGCAATCCATGGTCGCTGGTGCCTCCAACGACCTCAACTGGCTGCATCCAGTGATTATCTGGAGGCAGGCCTTCAATCGCCCCCGCCACCGCGGATACTCCCGGCGTCGTACGGACCTTATCGATCAGGCCCTGGTGATAGGTCACACCGGCCTGCCACGTCGTGTACGCTTTCTCGGGAACTGCCAGTTCGAGCAACAGAATGTTGTGCGGGTTGAAGCCAAGCTGCGAGGTGTAGGCCTGTGCGAAGTTTCGAATCGCCGCGCCTGCTCCTGCCAGCATCAGTACGGTCAGAGCGATCTGCCCTGCGATCAGGACCATGCGCGTCCGTGCGCCATGCGAAGTGGTACTGCGCGTGCCCGAGGATTGCACCATCTGGCTGATGTGCGGGCTCGAAAAATGCAACGCAGGCGAGAGCCCGGCAAGAATTCCCACGACGACCGAGACTGCGGTGCTGAAGAGAAGCACGGGAAGATTGAGGCGAATCACGACTTCGTGCGGAATCGAATACTCGGGCAGCAGGCCGACGATCAGGTGGGTGGCAGCGTACGCGAGCGCCATCCCTAAAACGCCGCCCGTTACGGAGAGAAGCACCGACTCGGTCAACAACTGACGTACGACACGCGCCCTCGATGCGCCGACGGCCAAGCGCGTCGCCAACTCCTGCAATCGTGCCGTGCCACGCGCCAGCATCAGGATCGAGACGTTGCCGCAGCCAATGAGCAGTAGGAGAGCCACGGCCGCAAACAGCACCATCAGCGTGCCCTTGAACTGGCCCAGGAGCCAGTCGTTGAGTGTCTCTACCTGAATGGTGTAGCCGTCATGCGGCAGCAGGGTAGGCTCGGCACGGCCAGCTTGGGTAACCGCATTGGCTAACTCGCTGGATGCTGCGCTGGTTGAGACCCCGGGCCTGAGCCGCACCAGCGTTTCAAAGCGCTGCTTGGCATCTACGGGAACTGGCATCGGCAGGTAGACTTCGGAGTCGTGCCAGGTGAAACGTGGGCCCACCACGCCGATCACGGTGTACTTGTGTTGGTTCAGTTCGAGCAGCTTCCCCAACACGTTCGGGTCCGATGCGAAATGCGACTTCCAAAACAGGTAGCTGATCACGGCAACCGGCGGAGGTGCAACTCCCTCGCGCGCTTCGGCGGCCGTGAAAATCCGCCCCATCAGCGGCGGAGCCCCAAGCACCTCAAATCCGCCTCCCGAGACGTCGAGTACCTTGACCGATTGGGGTATTCCGCCGTCGGTAGCCACCATGCTCTCGTCGTTCTGCAGCAGGACGGATTCGACGGATTTCGTCTTCTGGAGCTGCTCAGCCTCCGCAACCGTGAAGGGAATTTCGCCGCGACCCTGTTTTGTGCGGATGGTGACAAATGCCAGCCGCTTGGCGTCGCGGTAAGGATATGGGTCGATCAGCACGCCGTAGAGCACGCTATAGACGGCGGCCGTTGCGCCGATGCCCAGGGCCATGGAGGCAATCGCAGTGAGCGCGTAGACGCGATGCCGCAGCAGTTGTCGAAAGGCGTAGGAAAGATCCTGGGAAAGGGGCATGGGCCGGCCTCCACACAGACGGAAATCCCTCTTGGAATCGCAGCAATTTGATTTCCCCTCCCAAGTCAGTGAAACCGCAACAGAATCAGCGGCGTGTCTCGGAAAACCCGCCAGGAACTGTGCGGATTCGCATGCCACCGTTCAAATGCGGACAGCTAGCCCTGAACCCGGATTTTCCTTGTGGTTGACTGAGAAGCCTGTGGATCAGGCAAATTAGTTGTTGCAACGAATATCTTCCTCGTGAATCTAATTGAATGAAAGCGAGCAATTCCCCATAGTTGCTCAAGAGGAGGTCCCGATGTCTCTGCGAGCCGTGAAACAGATTCTTGAAACCAAGCCCACCCTGGAAGGTGCAGGCGTCAAGTTGCAGCGTGCCTTTGGTTTCGGCAAAACCAAGGAATTCGATCCGTTCCTGTTGCTGGACGACTTCCGCAATGAGAACCCGGCGGATTATCTGGCCGGTTTTCCGTGGCATCCGCACCGCGGCATCGAGACCATCACCTATGTGCTGGCGGGCGAAGTGACGCACGGCGACAGCCTGGGAAACAAGGGTCGCATGACCGCGGGCGACGTGCAGTGGATGACTGCCGGCAGCGGCATTTTGCACCAGGAGATGCCGAAGGGCGATGAGCGCGGGCGCATGCACGGCTTCCAGCTGTGGGCCAACCTGCCCGCCTCGCTCAAGATGACAGACCCCCGCTATCAGGACATTCCCTCGGCCGCGATCCCCGAAGTGACGGAGGATGACGGCACGAAGGCTCGCATCATTTGCGGGTCGTTCTGGGGGAAAACGGGCCCAGTGGAAGGCGTCGCCGCGGACCCCGGCTACGTCGACATCTCAGTGCCGCCGAATAAGCTCCGCCGCATTCAAGTCGAGACGACGCGGAATGCTTTTGCGTATGTCTTCGCGGGTTCAGGAACTTTCCGCGACGCATCGGATCCGAAGGCTGTGCTGACGGAGTCTGCGGTCGATCCGAACGCCGAGGCGAAGTACGATGCGAAAAACCATTCGCTCGTCCTCTTTGATCGCGGCGACGAGATTGTGGTGCAGGCCGGACCGGAAGGCATTCGTTTCCTGCTTGTCTCCGGGAAACCATTGGAGGAGCCGGTCGCGTGGTACGGACCCATCGTGATGAACACGCAGGCTGAACTGCAGCAGGCGATGCGCGAGCTGCAATCCGGCAAGTTCATCAAGCATCAGTAACACCGAGTCAGCGGGACTGAGACGAAAGGCGCGGCCATCATGTCTGCGCCTTTTCTATTGCTTCCTGGCGATTCCGCTCTCGATTGCCGACAAATCTGCGGTCAGGACTTCAGTAGGTGAGAAGCCGCGCTCGCGCAGGGTGCGAATGCTGAGTGCGTCATGGCGCTTGGCGAGGCGGCGGCCTTCGCGATCAGCGACCAGCCCGCAATGAAACCAGGCTGGGTTCGTGAGGCCGAGGGCGCGGTTGAGCAGGATCTGGCGAGCGGTGGACTTGAGCACGTCCGCGCCGCGGACGACTTCGGTGATGCGCATCGCCGCGTCATCAGCGACGCACGCGAGTTGATAGCTCGGAACGCCGTCACGCCGGTATACGACGAAATCGCCGAAGTCCTTGCCGGCGATGAAGCGTTGCGGGCCAAGATTCAGGTCGTGGAATTCGATCGCTTCACCATCGGGCACACGAAAGCGCCAGTTGGCGGTGAGAGATTTTTGATCCGCTGACGCACTGCTTAAAAAGTCTGCCGCATGCAATGCGCGGCAGGTACCTGGATAGATTGGCTCGTCGTCGAGCGGATCTGGATTGGCGCCTTCATGCGGAGCGCTGAGGTCCGCAGCCAGATCTTTGCGGGAGCAGCGGCAGGGATAGACGAATCCGCCATCGAGGAGTTTCTGCCATGCAGCGCTGTAGATCTTGGATCGTTGGCTCTGCGCATAGGGCGCGCAGGGACCGCCGACGTCAGGGCCTTCCTGCCAACTTAGCCCGAGCCAGCGCAGATCTTCGATTGCGGCTTCTGCATAGGCTGCGCGGCTGCGGTCTGGATCGAGGTCTTCCATGCGCAGGACGAGGGTGCCATTCGCCTGCTTTGCTCGCTGCCTAGCCACAAAGAAAGTGCGTGCATGGCCGATGTGCAGATAGCCGGTGGGTGACGGCGCGAGCCGGCCTCTGTAGGACGTGCCGTCGCTTGGCTGCGATCGCTGCAATTGTTCCACGTGGAACAATTCTAGGGGACCGGCCGTCCAGGCAAACGCTTCGCGTGGCTGATTTGGAACCGTGTCGGGCGCGGAAATTGTTCCACGTGGAACAATTGTGTTGGCGGATACATGTGTTGGTGAGGATTTGCGAAGGATTACGGTGACGTAGATACCGGAGAGTTGCCTCATTTCCGAGACATGGGGGGGGGGAGGGGTACCCATCGGGTACCCATCCGGTCTAAGCCAGGAAGGGCACACGGAGATCCGAGAGAGGCCCACGAGAAGTGGGCGGCGATCAAGACAATTCCATTGTGCGCTCGGGCGCGTATTGATTCGCAAAGGAACCAATGCGTGGAGCAATGAGAGAAGCAGGTGCCGACGAGCGCCTGGTTCCGGGTTGCCGACGAATCAATCGGCAACCGGGAACCAGAGGGAGATGATTATCCCTCATTCTTGTTCGTCACGAACGCGTCTATCGCGGGTCGGCTGTTGCGGTACGCACGACGCCATGAATTGCCTGCGAACCAAAATGGCTTGTCGCGGGTGCACCGAAGACCAGCGAAACGTTCGAGTACGATACTTCGTCCCCTCCGGTGACGCAGACTTGCAGCGTGGAGGAAGGCGGCGTTGTCTCAAAGGGAGCGTTGCTTCCGTTCCCGGTCACCAGACTCACCGTTCCATTGATTTGAAACCCCGCTGTGGTGGCGGGACTGACCACCGGACAGCCGTCCATGTTCCAGGTGACCGTTTGGTTGGTTAGCTTGATATGGTGCGTGTGCGCGTTCAGGCCGCCTTTGGTCGCATCCGCAACGCCCGCCGTGGTCCCATAGCCCGACATCGTCATGTCGGCGGAAAAATCGGCGATGGTGGTTACTTCGCCGCGCCATTCAGAGTGCAGGTCCATTCTCCACTGGCCATGCATCTCCCAGGGTCCTCCTTTGACAGTTGCGGGGGAATAGTCATTGATCAGGCCGGTGAAGTGCACTGGCTTGCCGTTCTGGGCCAAAACGGATATGCCTGAGAACAGCAGGAGAAGGGATGGCACACATACGGCCGAAGCCAGGATTTTGCTTTTCATGAGATATCTCCAGTCTTGAGATTGGCGCCGGGTCACAGAGAATTCACAGACTCCTGAAAGGCCATTCCCACGGCCTTTCTTTGTGGGACTCGATGGAATTAGGGGCAGACTTCGGCGACCTCGCACCTGAACTGGGAACACCATGGTGTATTCGGCGTTGCCATGCAAGCGGCAACTCACGGGACAACCACTTGCCGTCAAATACCGTCTATTGCGGTCTCGAGACTCAGGGTTAGAATTGACAAATTCCCCCCAGCGACCAGCAAGGACGAGCTGGGTCGAGTCGGAGATGGATATGGGTGTGCCTTCGTTCGAAATTCCGCCCGTAGAAAAACCGTCCGACAAGCGGCTCGATTCGTGGAAGGAAATCGCGGCTTATGTGAACCGCGATGTCACAACCGTTCAGCGCTGGGAGAAGCGGGAAGGGATGCCGGTCCACCGGCATTTGCACGAAAAGCGCGGCTCCGTCTATGCCTCGACTGAAGAGCTCGACGGCTGGATCCAAAGTCGACGCGCGCGTTTGGAAGAAACCGAAGAGAAGCCTGACGTCGAGCCGCCCCCGACTATCCCGCAGGAATATGGCGCAAGGCCTGCACGGAGAATTCCGTTACGATTCGCCCTCGCCACAATTCTTTGCCTCGGTGTCTTGGCTGCTGCCTGGCTCCTGTTCCGGCATCGCCCACCCGCTGCGGGAGAGACTGGAATTCGGTCGATAGCCGTGTTGCCTCTGCGGAATCTGTCGGGAGATCCTGCGCAGGATTACCTGGCCGACGGCATCAGCGAGGCCCTCATTGGGCGCCTGGCTAACATCCACAATCTCCACGTGACCTCGCACACCTCGGTGATGCGCTTCAGGAATTCGCAGCTATCCATACCGGAGATCGCCAAAGCGCTGGGTGTGGATGCTGTCGTTGAAGGCTCCGTCATCCGGGAAGGCAATCGCATCCGCGTCACCGCTCAGTTGATCCGCGGGGCCACCGATCAGCACTTCTGGTCAGAAAGCTACGACCGGGAGATGCGTGACGCGCTCAGCCTCGAGAGCGAACTGGCGCAAACCATCGCGGAAAAAGTGGAAGTTACCGTAACAGGAGAGGAACACCAGCGGCTCAGTTCTGCTCGTCCGGTTGCGCCGGAAGTCTACGAGAGTTATCTGAAGGGCAGGTTTGCTCTAGGACAGGGAAACCGAGCCGGCGAAGAGCAAAGCATTCTCGATTTCGACGACGCCCTGAAGAGGGACGCGACGTTTGCGCCGGCTTACCTGGGTCTGGCACAGGCTTACAGCGCCCTCGGAACGGTCTTTTCCGGAGTTCCTCCCGAGACAACGCGGCCGAAGGTCATCAGCTTTGCTCGAAAGGCGCTGGATCTCGACCCGACTCTCGTCGAAGCCCACGATGCGCTGGCCTTTGTCCTCGAGGAAGAATGGCACTGGTCGGAAGCGGGAGAGGAATATCGGCGCGCCCTCGCCTTGAATCCGAACGACGCGGACGCTCACGCGTGGTTCGCTTTGTGGCTGGTATGTGAGGGACGCGCGGACGAAGCTGTGGCCGAAGTTCAGCGTGCCCGGGCGCTGGACCCTGTCGGTATCTCGGGCGTCAGGGTATCGATGATTCTGTTTCACGCCCGTCGGTACAACGACGCCGTCCGTGAATCGCGCAGTGCTTTGGCCCTGCAACCGGACAATGCATTTAACCTTATGGACCTGGGTTTTGACCTGATCGCCAACAATCAACCGGCAGAAGCAATTCCTGTCTTAGAGAAGGCTTTGTTTCTATCCAATCGCAGTCCTGCTGTCATGGGGGTCCTGATCCGAGCCTATGCCCACGCAGGGCGGCGCAGCGATGCCATCCGGCTACTCGGGGAACTGAAACGACGCAAAGAGGCAGGGTACATACCCGCGGCTGCGTTTGTGAATGCCTACCTGGGCCTGGGCGACAACGAACGGGCATTCTACTGGCTCGAGCAAGCCTACAAGGAACAATCGAATATCCTGCAGTTCCTCAAGACCCACCCCTATTTCGACCCGATCCGCAGCGACCCCCGATTTGCTGATCTGGTTCGTCGGGTCGGGCTTCTCTAGAGCAAAACCAGGGTAGCTGTGTCCTATCGAAATCCTGCCAGGTCGCCGCTCCTTGGGGTCGCGTCGACTGGAGTGTCGGTAATCCGGCCCGACCTTCGCTCAGGATGGAAAATCATTGAATTCGGATTCTTGACGCGGTGCGCCTAATCGGAGACGTCGTGGTCGGTGTCGTGATGATGGCTGTAGTGGCCGATGTCGTCGTCTAAATGGTTGGGATCGACGGAAACCTGTACGATGTTCATCTCGTTGCCATCCTTATCTAAAACAAACAAGCCCATGCGTTGGCCTTCGGGATGAATGAAGATCAGCGTTTGCTCTCCGCCGTGATGGTTGGTTTCGCGGATGATGCGTTCCCAGCCGGAGCCGAGTTTTTCTTCGACGATCTGATTCAGCTCGTTGCCGTCGACGTCCGCGGAGAAGTTGTCGAACTCGGCTACGTGCAGGCCTCCAACACCTTCATGCGTGGCTTTACGCGAGATGAGGCTGATGAGGCCGAGGAACGGAATGCGTGTGGCGTGTGCGTGGTAACGGGACTCGAGCGTATTGACGACGCCATCGAATCCGCCTTGACCGCCGCCGGCCAGGACCACGACTGGTATGAGCAGAGCCACTGCGCAGATGGGAATCCAGAGGAGCCGTCTCATTGGTCACCATCCTTCTTGTCCTTTGTTTTTTCTTTGTCTTTGTCCTTGTCCTTTTCTTGGCGATGGGTGTTGCGTTCGACTTCGGCGAGAGCGTGCAGTCCGCCGATGCCGTGCAGGCGGCCAAGCTGGTCGATGTTGATGGGGCCGAGTATGAGCACAATGGTCAGCTCCTTCGGCTCGGCATCGAGGATGAACATGCCCTTGTTTTCGCCGTTGACCATCTTGACCATGACGTCGGTGGATTCGCCGGATCTGCGCTCACGCACGTGGACGATGGGCGACCACTCCGGGGTTTCGAAGTACTTGCGCAGGGACTCGATCTGGTCTGGCGAGTATTGGTCTTCCTTATCGAATTCGTAATCGCGGACGTAGATGCCGTCGAGACCTTCGATCAAATGGCGTGTGGCGGCTTCGTCGTCATCCTTGCCGTGCATGAACTGCGCGGCGAAGGCGAGCATGTTTTTGCCAAGTGTCACTTCAGTGACGTCGGAGGCGCGCGCGGCTAGTTCTTTTTCGACGGGAGACGGGAGAGGCAGCGAATTTTGGGCGAAGGCTGGAACAATGAGGGCCGGGAGGGTGAGTGCCCCGGCGGTCAGGAAGAGTGCGGCAATGCGATGGTTCCTTATCCGATGGATCATGTTGGTCTCCCTCTGTCTCTTCGTTCGAGACTTCGGATTTTTGAGTTCGTGCTTTCCCACCCTTGAATCAAGGAGCCATTCAAGGATGGCGTACCCATGTTCGTGCAACTACAAACTTCTCCCCGTTACTCGTTTTGATTGCGGGCTGCGAGCCGTGCCTTGACTTCATTGAGCGCGTGATTGGTGATGCGCAGGGCCGTGAGCACCTGTTCGCGAGCGGCTTCGCCTTTGCGCTGCTCTTCAACGTGACGCCACGTGAGCCCGCCACCGAGCGCAGCGGCGAGAACAAAGCAGGCCGCGAGGCGTTGCCAAAGTACGGCGCGGCTGTGGAATCGCTCCGTGCGCCGGCGGTTGCGCTGATCGACGATGCGGCGCCTGAGGCCGGGCGGCGCAGGACGGCGCACGAAAGCCTGGCGGAGTTTGTTTTCGAATTCACTCATTCGGTCGATCGGCTCGGGTTCATTCATCGGATCGTCTTCGTTGATCTGCTTGGGCTCATCCATCGGCGCGTGCTCCTCCCAAGGCTTTTCCGGGTCTCAGGTAGTCCTTCAAATTGCATTCGGCTTTGGCGCGGAGCAGCTTCAATCCGCGCTGCAGGTTGCTTTTTACTGTGGCGAGCGGAGACTCGAGCGTGGCGGCGATTTCTTCCGGTGTCAGGTCCTCCTGATAGCGGAGAACGAGGGCTGCACGCTGCGGCTCGGGCAAGGTGGTGAGTAAATGTTCGAGGCGCGCTCCGAGCGGGGACGAACGCTCTTCGGGTTGGGAGCCGTGGTTCTCTTCGATCTCGATCCAGAGGTCGACGCCGCGCACTCGCCGGCGACGGAGGGCGTCGGCGGCGCGGCTCATGGTGACGCGACGGAGCCAGAAGAGCGCGTGTTCAGGTGATTCGAGGCGTGCCATGTGCCGGTCCAGTTCCAGAAAGACGTCCTGCGCGATTTCCTCGGCCAGTCCGCGGTCGGCTGTCATGCGCCAGGCCAGTGAGAACACCATCGACTGGTGCTCGTCCACGAGTCGCTCGAAGTCTGGCTGCCAGTTACGGGCCATGAGGTTCGCTTCTACTCTCTTATCCGCGGGAGTGCGCGGGCTGGGATGCAAAAGGTACGTGCTGGACCGAAAAAAGTTCGAAAGGTTGCAGGGATTGGCTGCAAAGTGCCGGCTGCTGGGCTGGTTGGCCCATCTGCTACGGCGTGTAACACAGAATGTTACAGCGAGTAACAGAGAATGGCAAGGGATTTGGGGCAGTGACATAGCGCGAGGCCGACTGAGGTGGCCCGACACGAGCGGGTGCTTAGAGCAAAACCGTGCAGCTCACTGCGCTGGTTTATGCCCGTCAGATTCTGAATCCAGGCCGGCGTAGATTGCCAACGCTCTGCGGCTCGGGACGAGCAGGGTCGCGCCGTGCACTCTTACAAGATCTTGACTCTTAAAGTCCGTCATAATACGGGTAATTGTTTCGCGTGATGATCCGATGCAGTCGCCGATTTCTCCCTGGGTCAACACAAATCGAATCTGAATTCCGTTCTCCGTCTGATGACCATCTCTGCACCACTCCAGCAACAGGCTGGCGAGTCTTGCCGCTACGGATGTTGTGAGCCCGAAGATCCGCAATCTCTCGCTGATTCGCTTACAAAGAAGACTCAACTCAATTGCGATGTCGCTGGAGGCGGAAGGATGATGCAGGAGGAAGTCGAGAAAGTTCTGGCGACGCAGGAATGCGATTTTGCACGGATGCCGCGCCACAACCCTGATCTCGGAGGAGTCGCCTGAAATGGCGGAAGCGAGCCCCAGGATTTCTCCGGCGCCGGCGACTCCGAGGAGAAATTGCCTCCCATTCAACGAAGTCATTGAGATATTCGCTTCCCCCTCAAGCAGGAACAGGATGTTGAAGGGCTTCTGCTCCTCCGCGATGAGTAATTTGGAGGGCATGCATTGGATTCGTGTTGCCAACAACTCAAATTCGCGTCTCGCGCTGATCGACATCCTCCGAAAGAATGCTCCAGTTTCATAGGGCCAAGAGGAATCGACCCAATCCAATTCCGGCACGGTCATCGTTGGGAATCCAAGTCTCGTGCGTTCTTCGCAGAATGAGATATTTTCTTCGACACGATCAACTGCCCTTCGGGTGGGCAGAGGGGTTCTCCTCTTCCGGCTGTGGATCAGTTTCAAGGTTTGCATCGATCTCCCCCCGCACTTTCATTGCAATCCCATCGGACAGAGCATTCATCAAGAGTTCAGAGTTCATGGCTCTGGGCAGATGGAAGTCACTTTTCCATGCCGGGCCTTTTTATGTGGCTGCACGGGCTGTGAGCATGTCCCCCCGTTTGGCCAGCAGGTCTTCAATTCCCTGCAGGAGATTGTCTGGTCCGCCCCGGATAGTCGCGTCTGCAAAACTGTCGCAGTTGCTGGAAGAGTCCGAAACGCAGATTACCGGTATTCGCGAGCCCGAGGCTCGAATCAGGAACGTGAGCCTCTCCCTGTTTTCAGCGGGAATGGAATGGCTCAAGAGGATCAGATCGAAGTCGCCCTCATGGAATTGAGCGATTCCTTCTCGAATGGAATCGGCGGACGTGACGTAATATCCGGCAGATTGCCAGACTGACCGTTGACTCTTCAGAAGCGACGAGTCCAAGCCAACTGCAAGGAGGACTGTAAGTGGCACGAGGACCTCCGGATTTGGCAGACACATCCCGCATATTTTGAGAAAAAGCGGGGAATCACCACTCATATGCCTATTTTCTGGCGTTGTCTGTTCAATTCGGCTCACTTGCGGGGGCGGCGAGCCTTGAGGGTGGCGGCGGGAGGGGATGAGCCGGCGGAGCTCAAGGCAGGGAGCAGGAATCAGAGAGGCGAGTCGGTGATCTTGTATTGATTGAAGATGGAATCCCAACCGAGGTTGGTTGAGGTTCGTGGTATCCCACCCTTCGCAGAATGGGCGAAGGATGGGCACCGAGAACTGTCAGTTGGGCGAGAGCCCAAAGAAGGGTGGGCCATTCGCCAAGTTCAGGAAAAGGTCTGGACGCGCTATTTAAATGTGGCAGGGCCCTCGATCAGCTCATCGCGGTGGGCGGTGAAGTCGATCATGGATCCAAACGCGGGACCGGAGAGCGGGTTGGTTTTCAGGGTGTCGACGATGGCCGCGTCGACTTTGTCGAGGCCTTCGGGGCTGGACGCGATGTAGACGATCCAGAAGGTGTCCGGTGACATGCTGTGGATGGCCTGCGTGTCGATTTCATATTCGTGAATGGTCCCGTCGGCGAGCAGCTTCTCGAGCAGCGGCACAACCATGTTCTTGCTGAGCAGACCGATGGCATCGTCGGGTGCATCCGCTTTCAATTTGTACGACGAGACGTGAGTGTAGCCCGTCTTCCAGGAGCCGGGATGCCAGTTATAGTACCGGCTTTCCATAATCTCATCCCAGTGTTTCGTCGACGTGGTCAAGACAGTCGAGGCGCTACTGCCAGAAGCTGAAAGCTGGTCGAGCACTTTGATCAAGCCGGCCATGGACATGGACGACCACCAATCGTCGTGGGTTTCGCCATCGGGCTGGTGGACGAGGTTTTCATCGTTGCCATAGGCCACGATGGTTCCGTCGGCCAGAGCCTTGTCCATGATTGCCTTGTCGGCGACGGCTGATTTTTCCATTTCCCCCCATTGCGCGCGGGGAATCTGCCAATTGGCAATGTAGGAATACATGGGCGGTTTCTCTTTCACCTCCGACGTCTGCGCGCGTGAGGGAAGGACACACAGGATCGATAGCGCGAGCACGGACATGCCCGCGAGGACGCTCCATAATCTCTTGCTCATTTCTTTCTTCTTTCTGATTGCGATTTAGTCAGCGGGGCTCTGGGGAAACTCTGACCGAGGGAAGTGTACAAGAGCATCGCACGATCACGCCTTCTTTTGTGTTTGGAATCTTCTGGCCTAACCTGTGCAACGGCGATCCAGCCACGCTACAATGGCATCTCCCCGGCCCACTGTCTAAAAGAAACGACCAATCGCGTCGTGTATACCAACGCCAAGGACAGCATTGCCCGATGATCTACACGCAAGCCGGGGACGGGCCCTCTCGCTGTGGCTTGCCCCTTCATCTGGTACCTTGATTGCCCAAGATTCCAATCCATGTTTGAGGAATAGCGTGAGCGCGATAGTTGGAGATCTGATTGATCGGTTGACAGAGCACAAGACGCTGGGTGCTGCCCCTCGGGAGGAACTGGCGTGGCTGGCAGCGCATGGGTCCATGCGCAGGCTCGACGCGGGCGAAGTGCTGTCTCACAAGGGTCTCCCGGTGGACGGTCTTTTCGTGGTGCTGTCGGGGCACGTGGCGCTGTCGGTTGACCGAGGCAACGGGCCGCAGAAGGCGATCGAATGGCGGGCGGGCGAAGTATCCGGTGTGTTGCCCTATTCGCGGCTGGTGAACCCACCGGGGGATGCGATCGCCCAGGAACCTACAGAGATTCTGGCACTGGGGCGGGAGCACCTTCGTGCGCTTACGCACGAGTGCTTCGAGATTACCTCGATCCTGGTTCGCGTGATGCTCGATCGCGCGCGGCTGTTCACTTCGAGTGAGTTGCACAACGAGAAGATGATCTCGTTAGGCAAGCTATCGGCGGGCCTTGCGCACGAGCTGAATAACCCGGCGTCGGCAATTGAACGAAGCGCCTCGCTGCTTGAGGATCGGCTGGAAGACATGGAGAGAGCCACTCGCGCGTTGGGCGCAGCTCAGCTGAGCGATGCGCAACTGGCTGCTATCGACGCGATTCGTGCCTCCTGTCTGGCTAAGCAGACACAAGGAGTGCGATCCCCTCTCGAGCAGTCGGACCGGGAGGAGGCGATTGCCGATTGGCTTGCCGCCCATCAATTGGATACCGCGCACGCGGCCACGCTGGCCGACACCGAAGTGACATTCGAGGCGCTCAATCAGCTCGCAGCAGCGGTGTCAGGATCCGCATTGAACGCAGTGTTGCGGTGGGCAGCCTCTGGTTGTGCGGTGCGCCGGTTGGCTTCCGGAATTCAGGGTGCGGCGATGCGCATCTCGGGGCTGGTGATGGCGGTGAAGGGATTCACGCATATGGACCAGGCGATGGTGGCCCAGTCAGTCGACCTGGGATCGAGCCTCAACAACACGGTGACCGTGCTGAATTCAAAGGCTCGCGAGAAATCGGTGGAGGTGTCAGTGAAGTTGCAAAACGACCTGCCACTTGTGCGCGGCTTCGCCGGCGAGCTGAACCAGATATGGGGAAACTTGATCGATAACGCATTGGATGCGGTATCCGCCGCCGGCCGCGTTGAAGTGCATGCGTGCCGCGAACATCAACGCGTTGTGGTTCGCATTCTCGACGATGGGCCGGGGATTCCCTCACAGGATCTCGCGCGGATTTTCGATCCTTTCTTTACGACTAAGCCGATGGGGCAAGGCACGGGGCTGGGGCTCGATATTGTCCGGCGCCTGGTGCGCCACAATGACGGGGCCATCGATGTCGAGTCGAAACCGGGCCGCACGGAGTTTCGGGTCTCGCTGCCGATTGCCTAGCGCCGTACCGCGGGCGTGGCAGGATCACGTCAACAGCCAACTACTGAAGACACTCGGGGAACATTCGGCGCGGGATTGCCGTACATCCAACAAGCTCGGCGTTTGGCGCATGAGGCTGCACACGTGGATGGAGCCGAGGCTCATGCGAGTTCAACCTCTGAACGGAAAGGATGGAGGATATGAGCACAGATCGACGTGCGGACCCATCTGCGGCAACGTCGCCGCGTTTCCGGGCCAGGCTGGCTGGTTTCCTTTATCTCATGAACACTGTTACGTCGCTCGTTGCCTTCTCCGGAACGGCGAGCCCGCCGATCAGCGCTGCGTGCGGGTGGGCGGCGACGGCGAGCTATGTCGGCGTGACGGTTCTCTTCTATCTGCTCTTCAAGCCCGTCAACCGTACCGTTTCCCTGATTGCGGCGCTCTTCAGTTTGGCGGGATGTGCCGATGGAGTGCTTACACCGCTTCATCTTTTCCCGTTTCCAATTCACAGCCTGGTCTTCTTCGGTGTGTACTGCGTGCTGATCGGCTACTTGATTCTGAGATCGACTTTCCTGCCGCGCATTCTGGGTCTGCTCATGACGCTGGCTGCTTTGGGATGGTTGACCTTTGTCTACGCACCGCTAGCGCGTTCCGTGTCGCCCTATCCCTACATCATGGGTGGCGTGGGCGAAATATCGCTGTGGTTGTGGATGCTGGTGATGGGTGTGAATGCTGGTCGATGGGACGAGCAGGCCGGCGCTCGGGTTGCGGTGGCTGGTTGATTGGTTTGTGCTTTCTCACCCTTCGCAGAATGCGCGAAGGATGGGGCACCCTGCATGCGATCCATAGAGCGAAGCAAACTTTGTCCACGTTCGGCGTTTGGCAAATCTGCTATGGTCCCCGTAGAAACCATGGCTCGCCCTGCCCGTTTGAAACAGAAGCCGCCGCATGCGTTTGTCCTCGAGGCGCTCGCGCCCTTGCATCCCGAGGTGCGTCGGATGTTTTCAGGGTTTGCCGTCTACATCGGCGACCGCATTGTGTGTATGCTCCGCGATCACCCCAAGTCTCCGCGTGACAACGGCGTTTGGCTCGTTCTTGCGGATACCGTCAACCCCGCAGATCCAACGCTCCGCCGCGAATTCCCGTCGCTTCGTTCCATCGAGCTTCTGGCAGGCAAGATCGGCCACTGGCTTCTGATTCCGAGCGACGGCCCCGCCTTCGAAACCGAGGCCCTTCACGCCTGCGAACTCCTGTTGCGTCACGATCCGCGTCTCGGCCGCATCCCTGCATCCAGGAAGTAGCTCTTTCCGAGGCCTGAAGATCTCTGCTCCCTCCGAGTGAACGGTTTGGGTTCGTGCTTTCCCACCCTTCGCAGAAAGCGCGAAGGATGGGGCACCCAGCGGTGTCAGTTGGGCAGGAAGCCAAAAGAAGGGTGTGCCACCCATTTTTGATCAACTTGGGCGGAGGTCGCTAGCCTCATCGTGATGTTCGTTGTCCTTCAGAACAAATCGGGAATGTTGTTGAAGGCGATTCTTGTGGGGGCGGCTTTGAAGGCGGTGAGCATCGCTGCGGGCGCGAGGGCGCTTGTGCCGTATTTGTGATTGAGCTCGTCCATTGCGGCTAACAGGCGGGTGCGGCTTTTGGCATTGTCGAGCGAATCGAACAGGTTCAGCGAGTGGAGGCGGTCGGGGACCAGGCCGTTGAGCTGGACGCCTACGAAATAGGGTTGGTCGTAATCGGTCCCTGTTTCAGTGCCAGCAGCGGGACGGCTGGCCCAGAGGCGGCGCAAGGCGGCGATGAGGGTCTGGTTGTCCTGGCACTCGCTGAGGCGGAGTTCGCTGTGCCAGCCGCGGGTGGGGACGCCGAAGCGGCTGACCGGGGTCCCCGGCGACGGGTCTTTGTCGCTGGGGTGACTGACCGGCGCTTTTTGTCCTCGGGGAACGGAGAAGCCGATGGCGAGGCCGATGCTGCCGGCCCAGAGTCCGCCGGCGCGCAGACGCATGGCAGCTTTGTGGAGGAGTTTGTGGGCGACGGCCCAGGCCTTGTCGGGAGTGCGCATGTCGGGCGAGAGCACATGGGAGTGGCTGATGGATTTGTTGTGCTCCGTCTCCGACATGTCGAAGTCTTCGCCACGGAGCCAGTGCCAGAGGCGCTCACCCCAGACCGATCCCCAGAGCTCGCCGGCTTGTTCGCAATTGAGGGCGAGGAGCTGCGGCATGGTATGGATGCCTTTGGCGTTGAGGCGCTTCTCCGTTTGGGCGCCGATGCCGGGCAAGTCGCGGAGGCTGAGCTGCGCGAGGGCTTCAGGGAGGATGTCGAGGGGGAGGGCCACGAGGCCGTCGGGCTTTTCCATGTCGCTGGCGATTTTGGCGAGGTAGCGGTTGGTGGCGAGGCCGACGGAGCTGCGCAGCATGGGCCCAACGCGGTCGCGGATGCGGGCTTTGACTTTGCGGCCCAGCTCGAGGGCGGCGAGAAGGGGCCGTTCGCGGCCCATGAGGCGGCAGGCCATTTCATCGATAGACAGAACCGAGGCGACGGGGAGACAGCTTTCGACGGCTTCGATGACGCGGTGATGGTAGTCGACGTAGATCTCGTGGCGGGCCTCGACGAGGGCGATGTCGGGGCACATCCGTTTGGCGTCGGCGACGACCGTGCCGGTTTTGACCCCGAAGGCTTTGGCTTCATAGCTGGCGGCGATGCAGACGGTGGTGTCGGCCAGCATGGGCACGACGCCGACAGGACGCCCTCGGAGGTCGGGGCGGACTTCCTGCTCGACGGAGGCAAAATAGGAGTTGAGATCAACGAAAAGCCAGTTTAAACAAGGGCCTGAAGAAGGATCTTGCTGTGGAGAAAGCGGATGCGTTGTGGAAATCTGGCACTCGACGGGCCACTCGTCGTCAAACACTGGGGGTGTTGTCTCAGGTTCCGGGATGGGGACAGTCGCCACGGTGCTATTTTCGCCTTTTGTTCCCTATTACGCAAGAGGTTTCCGCGACATCTAAGTAAAGAGGAGAATGGTAGACTGGACTCGCTTTTACAGTGCATACGGAAGTGCATAGTTGAGCGTGACGCCTTGGTGATTGGCGGCGTTCGGTCAATCCGCGTACTCTCTACTTGGTAGCTTATGCGCGTTCTGACACATTGGCTCGCTGCAAATGCAAATCTCCTGGCCTTCATGGTCACCGTGGGGGTCGCATTTCTGCTGGTGTGCTGCCTAGAGTGCACGAAGTGCCCGGTGCGGGACAAGGATGAATTGTTCAAACGGCGCGAAGTGTAGAGTGACAGCGGTCAGGGATCAGGTTTCAGGGATCAGCAAGAAAAACCCCAGTCCTTCGACCGCGCTCGCTTCATGATCACCATTAAGACATTCAGATAACAACTTAAGAAGTTCGGGTTCCCTGGTGGAAGCGAATGATCCATCTCTCGGATCGCCTGATCCAGAGGGAGCTGCGGAGCGCTGCTTCGCGCTTACCCATCTCCTCGTTCATGCGCACAGTGCGGTAGGTGACGAGAACGACGTCGTCGGCGATGCGATGGCAGGCGAAGTCTTCCACGACGGGCGGGGAGTACTCCTCTGTCGCCAGCAGATCCAGGATTTGGGCGCGGGTCCATACTCGGCCCGAAGCGCCAAACTCGAAGAAATCGTCGGCCATGAGCGCCGCAACACGGTCGCGGTCGCGGCGGACTGCCGGGTCGAGGAGCAGCATCTCGGCGCGGAGCAGTTCGGCGGCTACAGCTTTCGCGACTGCACGGGATGGGCTCATGAGGCTGGGGGCATGAGGTACTGCTCGAATTGAGCCAGGATTCGTTTGTACAAATGAGTCCGCACATCGGGCCCAGTGATGGAATGGGTCTTGCGCGGATAAATCTGCAGGTCGTACGGAATGCCGGCCTCAATCAGTTTCTGAATATATTGGACGGTGTTTTCGAAGTGGACGTTGTCATCGCCGGTGCCCTGCGCAATGAGTAAATGCCCTTTAAGATTTGCCGCGGAGCTGGAGACGGAAAACTCCTTGTAGCCGGATGCGAATTCGGTAGGGAGGCCGAGGTAGCGCTCGGTGTAGACCGAGTCGTAGTTGTGCCAGTCTGTGACGGGAGCCACGGAGACGCCGGCCCGGAAGCGATCGGAGTGCGAGAGCGCGTAGAGGGTGAATGTGCCTCCCCAACTCCAGCCCCACCAGCCCAGGCGCTTGGGGTCGAGCTGCGGATACTGGGCGAGTGCTGCGTCAATGACGGTGAGCTGATCTTCAAGCTGGACGGGGCCGAAGTTCTGATAAGCCGCCTGCGCGAACGCGCGCCCTCGCATGCCGGTGCCCCGATTATCGGCATGTAACACGGCAAAGCCATGCTCCGCGAGCAGCTCGTCGAAGAGCAGAGCGTCGGCCCATTTGTCTGCAACTTCCTGCGGACCGGGGCCACCGTAGGGATTCACAATGAGAGGGACGCTGGCCGGATCTTTTGCGCTCGCCGGCAACAGTAAAGTGGCATAGAGGACGGCGCCGTCGTGGGCTTTTACCTGAAGCTGCTCGGGCGCGCGCAGACCGTATGGATCGAGGGCGTGGGTCGACCAGAATTTTTCGCATTTCCCTTGCGGATGGCAAAGTTGGAGCGAAGGCGGATCGAGAAGTGATGAGAATTTGTCAGAGAAGTTGCCATTGACAGGAGAGAAATTTGCATGGTGATTGCCCGGGCCGCTGCTTAACTGCTTGCGTTCGCCCGCGAAGCTGACTTGCCAGACTTGCTGCTGCTGTACGTTGCCTTCATTGGAGGCATAGAAGACGAGCTTCCGTTGGCTATCGACGGTGTAGACTTCGCCGACTTCAAAATCGCCCGTGGTCAATTGCTTTTCTAACTTGGCGGCGTCGGCGGTGGGATTGTTCTGATCGTAGCTGTAGAGATAGATGTGATTGTGGCCATCGCTCCAATGGGTGAGAACGATGTTGCCTTGCTCTATCGTCGCGTCGTAGTTTTCATCGAGGAATTTTTCGTCCGCGATATCGAGAACCTGGCGGACGTTGCCGTTGCTGGTGTCGGCAAAATAGAGGGTGCGGTGTTTGTGATCGCGCGTGAGGATCTCGGCCCAGACGGTTTTGCGATCGACCCAGCCGAAGCGCGGAAGATAGTCCTGGCCTTCCTTGAGAGGCAGTTTGACCCATGAAACTCTGCCGCCCTGGGCGCCGATGATGCCGATGCGCACGTTGGGATTGGGATCGCCGGCCTGGGGGTAACGCTGGAGGACCACGCCCGCGTGGGTCGGAATCCAGTCGGTGAGGGGGTACATAGGGACATCGGCCTCGTTCATCTGCAGGAAAGCGATGCTCTTTGAATCGGGAGACCAGAAATAATTGCTGCGGACGTCGAGCTCTTCTTCATAGACCCAATCGACTTCGCCATTGAGCGCGGACTCAATCGGCGAAGGTGCAATCACGCTGGTGGGCGTACCGGGATCTCTGAGACGGACGATGGCCAGGCCGTGATTGCGAATGAAGGAGATGTTCTGGCCGTTGGGCGAGAACTTGGGATCGTCTCCGGACGCCTGTCCGGTAAAACCGATTTCGACGCCGGTCCCGTTGCGCAGGTCGTACATCCATAGGCGGCCGTTGGTGTCGAAGAGAAGATGCTTTGAATCGGGCGCCCATTGATATGCGGCCATCCCGTAGCGAGTGCGATGATCACGATCCTGTTCGGATGCAGCCGCGCCTTCGAGCGACCTGATTTTTGTGCGGCTGACGAGCACGTGCGGCTTGCCGGAGCCGGGATCGAGATCGATCAGCTCGCCGCCGTCGAGGTAGGAGAGGTGTTGGCCGTCGGGGGACCATTCGACATCTTCAGGCAGTTGGCCGCTGAGGGGGCCGTGGGCAAAGATCTTTTCGACGGTGAGCGGTACAGCCGGACTTTGGGCCGTGAGGTTGGCAGGGAGAAGACCTAAAGCGAGAATAGTAGCCGGCACAAGCGCGCACGTACGCGTGAAAGGAATCAAAGGAAATCCTCCGGAGCAGGAGCTTGCGATGGGGCACCAGGTGGGAGAGAGCTGTATGCCGGGCTTCCAGTCTGCAGTCTAAATCACGAACTCTCGCGGAGAGTCCTGTCCAGAGATGATCGAACCGGGCGGTTCATCGACCGGATTCCTGCTTTGTGACATCGATTTGCAACGCCGTGGAGTGACAGTATATGGTCGCGAACATGCAATGGGCAACGCCGGAAGAACGTCGCAATCTTGGCCAGGCGCGACGCAAACAAGTAGGACGCCAACAACATGACGAACTCAACATTAAAGCGAGAACAGCACCGGCCTTGACCCTGCTGGAACGAGCTGAACGCGGGCGCCTGCCTGCGCTGATCAAGCTGAAACATCAAATGATGGCACAATCGCCATTTATCTACTTTCGCGGCGCAGCGCCGGTGATGGCGGCCGATTTGGCCCTGGTGCCCAACACCGGTATTGTGGCGCAACTCTGCGGGGACGCGCACGTGCGCAACCTTGGAGCGTTTGAGGCGCAGGATGGGCGGCTGGTCTTCGACATCAACGATTTCGACGAGACGATTCGCGGACCCTTCGAGTGGGACTTGAAACGCATGGCGACATCGTTGGTGCTGGCCGGACGCGAAGCGGGACACAAGGAGGCTTCTGCGCGCATCGCCGCTCAGCAATGCCTTGAGCGCTACTGCGAGCAGATGCGCGCCTTCGCCGAAATGCCGATGCTGGAGGTGGCCAGATTTCAAGTACATCGCCTGGGGTCAGTGCAGCCGGTGCATGAAGCATTGCTGAAGGCCGAGCGCGCGACACCGCTGCATAATCTTGAGCAACTGACGGAACCCGCGAGCAAAAAATCCGGGGCCCCCACGGACAGGTCCTCGTCCGTGGGTTGGAAGCCGGAGGCGCCGCGGCGATTTAGAGAGCTGAAGCCGATGCTTACGCGCCTTTCTGGCCCGCGATCGGTGAAAGTCCTGGCGGCTCTCGGTCCCTATCGTGAAAATCTGGAGCCCCAGCGGCAGCATCTGCTTTCGATGTATCGGCCGGTGGATGTGGCTTTCAAAGTTGTGGGTACCGGATCGGTGGGTCTGCGGGATTACTGCATATATTTCGAAGGCAACGGTCCGCGCGATCCGTTGTTTCTGCAAATGAAGGAAGAAGCGGCCTCAGTGTATTCGACGTACTTGCCCGATGCACACCCGGCGCACCATAATGGCCAGCGCACGGTGGAAGGACAGCGCGCGATGCAGGTGCAGTCCGATCCATTCCTTGGCTGGACGCAAATGGAAGGGCGCGATTACCTGGTGCGGCAGCTCAACGATCACAAGGGATCGGTTGAATTGACGGACCTGAAGGGTACCGGCCTCAACGCGTTTGCAGAGATTTGCGGAGAGTTGTTGGCACGAGGCCATGCACGCTCCGGCGATCCCAGGGTAATTGCCGGGTATATCGGCACTGGAGATCGATTCGCGGTTGCGGTGGCGAAGTTCGGCGCGCTGTATGCGGACCAGACGGAGAAGGATTGGCAAGCACTGCGGAGAAATAGCAAGGCAGTTCGTGGTTCTTAGTTCAGAGTTCTTAGTTGCGAGTTTGGGAAGGAAATTGGAGGAGGGTTCATGAATCGGCGCACGTTTACGCAAGTCCTGGCAGCGACCGCACTGGGGGCCGCAACGGCAACACGTTCTACTGCAGCTGGGAGTCCGGAGGGATTGCCCTCGCCGACCCCATCGCCCACTCCTTATCCGCTCTCGGTGATGTTGTGGACGGTGTTCACGGACTTACCGTTTGAGGAGCGCCTGGCAAAGGTTGCCGATGCGGGGTACAGCAACATCGAGCTGGTGGGTGAGTACAGCAAATGGACTGAAGCGGATTTTGCGAAGGCAAACGATGCGCGGAAGCGGCTTGGCATCCGGTTCGATGCGACGGCGGGACTGCATCATGGTGTTGCCGATGCCTCAGTGCGCGACGCGTTCCTCGACGAACTGAAAGAGGCGTTCAAGCCGATGGAGACGCTCAGTTGTCCGGCGATGATTGTGCTCTCGGGGAATGTGGTTCCGGGTGTGTCGCGCGAGGACCAGCACAATGCTGCGATTGAAACGCTGAAGCGCGCGGCGGCTCTGGTAGAGGGAAAGCAGATTGACGGGCAGCCGGTGCGGTTGCTGCTGGAGTGCATCGATCCGGAAGAGAACCCGAAGTATTTTCTGCAGTCGGCCGCGGAAGGCATCGAGATTGTGCGCGCGGTGAATCACCCGCAAGTACAGTTTCTCTACGACATGTTTCACGAGCAAATCGCGGAAGGCAATTTGATTGAGAAGCTCGACAAGCACATCGATGTAATCGGGCTGATCCACATTGCCGATGTGCCGGGGCGGCATGAGCCGGGCACGGGCGAGATCAACTACGCGAACGTCTATCGCAAGCTGGCCGAACTGAAATATCGGCACATGGTGGCGATGGAGTTCAAGCCGTCGGGTGAGCCGGTGGCGAGTTTGCAGGCGGCGCGGGTGATGGTGGCGCGGGCCGTGAACGCGTAGGCTCTTTCTGCGGGTGATTGGGGTTCGTGCTTTCCCATGTCCAAAAAGACGGACATGGGGCACCCATTTTCGTGCTGGATTTGGTGCGTGCTTTCTTACCCTTTGCTACGCAAGTTCACCCCATGAACAACGACCAGTTCGCGGGAACACGGTCATGGGTCACCCATCTCCGCGCCACCATTCTCTAGCCCACAGGGACGAGGTCGGGCGGGGGCGGATCGTAGACCGGCGCGCTGGTCAGGCGCGTGGGGCACGGAGGTGCGCTCAGGCTGAAGCGCTTCTGGTTGGACGCAAAGCGTACGAGGAGATTCTTCTGGTCGAAGGTGATGGCGAAGATCTGCATGGGCGGCGATCCGAAGTTGACCAACGGAAAGGCGGGGTGGATTTCGACCACCGGATGAGTAAATGTGTAGCGGCCGAGCTTTACGTCGGAGGCGAGCTTGGCGGCTTTCATCTCGAAGCGCGCGGAGACAGAGCGGCCTGAGGCGAAGACAACCGGATCGACGTCGTATTTGAGATGCGCGGCGAGTTTTTCCGGCAGGACCAGGCCTCCGCCGCCGGAGTCGAGTTGGGCTTCGACGGGTTGCAGGCCGTCGACTTTGAGATAGGCGATCGGCACACCCTCCGGCATGCGGAAGGGCAGGACGGATTTGCCGCCGTCCGTGGCGAGAGCGCCGCCGCTTAACGTGACGAGGCGGTCGGGGAAATCGAGGGTAAGCAGGTAATCGCGAAAGAGCGTAAAGCCGAGAAGGCCTTCGCAGGTCCCGGCCTCGGCGAAGAACGAGTGACTGATGGCCCGGATACCGGTGAACCGGACGCCCGCGACTTCGAGCGAATCGATCTGAACAATGGGAGCCCGTTTGGCGCCTTGGCCGCTCGGGTCGCTGAGCGTGGCATGGCCGACGGTGGGCAGGCCGAGCTCGGTGGCCAGCTCCGGTGTAACGAGGGCATCGCCGCCGGTGCCGGTATCGATGACGAAGCGGAAGGGGCCTTTGCCATTGATGGTGACCATGACGTAGGGCTTACCGTAGCGCTCGACCATGGGCGCTTGATGGGTCGCCGGTTGGGGCGCGGGTTTGTCGGGGGTTTGCGCCGCGAGGCTTACCGCGAGCAGACAGAAGCCCATTACGATGCGACTTGCGATGGCGTGTTGCGGGGAGAATCTCATGGGCCCTCCTTCCTACGGCGGCCGGTCGCGGCCCGATTGGGAGAGAACGCCTTAAGATTCGAATTGTGACCCTAATTGATACGCAAAGCCAGCGATATTTGTTCACTGATGTGGGCCGGACGGCGCGGGGGTGGGGCGGTTCGCCTCTACAATGAACCGGTATGCCGACAGCCGTTCGTTCCCACGCAAAGATCAACCTGGGATTGGGGATAGGGGCACCGCGCCCGGATGGATTTCACGCGCTGACTACCGTTTATCAGACGCTGGAACTGCATGATGTGGTGACGGTGTCGGCGCGGGCGGCGGCGGAGACGGTGATCCGACTGACTTCGAATGATCAACGAGTGCCGTTGGATGAGCGAAATACGGCGTGGAAGATGGTCGAGCTCATGCTCAAGGCGCTGCAGTACTCGGCGGCCGTGGATGTTCACATTCAAAAAGACTTGCCGGTGCAGGGCGGGCTTGGAGCCGGATCGGCCAACGCTGTGGCGGCGCTGGTTGGACTCGGCCAGGAACTTGGGATCCACGCGCGGAGCTTTATGACCCAACGCCTGGGACTGGCTGCGCAGGTGGGGTCGGATGTGCCGCTGTTCCTTATAGGAGGAACAGTGTTGGGGGTCGATCGGGGGCAGGAGGTTTATCCGCTGCCGGATATCGAGCCGGTGTGGTGCGTCGTGGCCACTCCAGATGTAGGCGTTTCTACGCCGCAGGCTTTTCGGGACTGGGATGCGCTCTGTGCCCTGGAGGGTTTGACCGCTGAAGCAAGTACCGATAAACTACAGAGGTTGAGCCGTGCCTACGCCAGCGCCTTTTCGGGAGGGATTCCGAGAGGCCGGCAGCAGGGATCTGGCTCCTCCGGTGTCTTCCCTGATGGAGAAGACCTGGCCGGACCGTTAGAGTCCGCGCTTGTCCGCACCGGGATCACGAGCTGGATTCAGAACGACTTTGAACGAGTTGTTTTTCCCCAGCATCCTTCCCTTGCAGAAATCAAGCGCATCCTTGCGGCTTCGGGCACTCCGGAGGCAGCCCTCCATGCCTCGTTGTCAGGGTCCGGTTCGGCGCTTTACGGGTTGTACTTGGCCCGTGGAGATGCGGAAGCAGCCCAGTCGCGGCTGGAACAAGCGGGAGTGCGAAGTCAGTTGACGCGCACCTTGCCGCGTAGCGCGTATTGGGAAGAGATGCTTCTGTAGAAGGGTTCTTGCTTTCCCAGGTCTGAAAATTCAGACCCTGGGGCACCCATGGTTGTGCGAATTGACGCATCGCTATGGAGAGTCATTGACAGGCTGGGTTGGCGGGAGAGAGACTCGCGAACGGCTGTCAGGTGTGGGTCTTCGGGGATGGCCTGAAGGTTCGCTGCGTTGGGCGATCGTCTAATGGTAGGACAATGCCCTTTGGAGGCATTTGTCTAGGTTCGAATCCTAGTCGCCCAGCCAAAGTTTTGTCGTTATGATTTGCAGTTCTGGATCAGTTGAGCAGCCAAAGCCGGGGCCCCCACGAACAGGCCTTCGTTCGTGGGGTGGAAGGCCAACCAGCTTGGAGGTTCGTGGAGATGGAAGTGGGAAGTGTGACGGTAGCAGTGGACGACAAGCAGCAGCCGGTTGCGGACGACCCGGGCGCCAAAGGGCCGAATCAGCCCGGCGGCGGATCGCCGGACTCGAAAGCCAAAGATGGCAAGCCGGCTCCCGAACGCAAGCGGACCCGTAATCTGAGCGAAGACAAACGGTTCAAGCTGTTCTCGGGGACGGCCAATCGACCGCTGGCTGAAGCGATCGGACGACACATCGGCGTGCCGGTGGGCGACGCCAAACTGCAGCGCTTTGCGGATGGCGAAGTCTTCTTTCAACTGCTTGAGAACGTACGCGGCGTCGATGTATTTGTCGTGCAGCCGACCTGCTATCCAGTCGATCAGCATTTGGTCGAGTTGCTGGTCATGATCGATGCGCTGAAGCGCGCGTCGGCGGCTCGCATCACCGTGGTGGTTCCGTATTACGGCTATGCGCGGCAGGACCGGAAAGACAAGCCGCGTGTGGCAATCAGCGCCAAGCTTGTCGCCGATTTGCTCACCACGGCGGGCGCGAACCGTGCGCTGTTTGTGGATCTGCATGCGGCGCAGATTCAGGGCTTCTTCAGCATCCCGGTGGATCACCTTTATGCGAGCCCGGTGCTGGTGGGCTATTTTCGCGAGTTGAATCTGCCGAACCTGATGGTAGTTTCGCCGGACCCCGGCGGTGTGGAGAGGGCAAGATTTTTTGCGCAAAAGATTGGCGCACCGCTTTCGATTGTGGACAAGCGGCGGACGGACATGAACGTTGCGGAAGTGATGAATGTGATCGGCGCCGTGGAAGGCAAGACGTGCCTCATCCTCGATGACATTATCGATACGGCCGGGACGTTAGTGAAGACGGTGGATGCGTTGTACAACGCAGGTGCGACTTCGGTGTATGCCTGCGCCAGCCATGCCGTGCTTTCGGGTCCGGCGATTGACCGTATCGCCAACTCGCGTTTGGAACAGGTGATCGTGACCGACACCATTCCCTTGCGCGAGCCGGCACAGAAGTTGGCAAAGATTAAGGTACTTTCGATTGCGGGGCTTTTGGGCGC
This sequence comes from uncultured Acidobacteriaceae bacterium, assembly GCA_963704415.1. Classification (GTDB taxonomy): domain Bacteria; phylum Acidobacteriota; class Terriglobia; order Terriglobales; family Acidobacteriaceae; genus Telmatobacter. Next base: position 841,308 of record OY969908.1, read on the forward strand.
GGCGATTGAGAGCATTCACATGGAAACCAGCGTGAGTACGCTGTTCTCCTGAGTTGTCAGTGATCAGTTGTCAGTTGTCAGTTTCCTTCTGATAGTGATCGGTGCTTGTAACCTTCGGCGAGTCGCCAGAGGTCGTTCTTCAGTGAATACATTCTTAACTGATCACTGAAAACTGACCACTGACCACTGGCCTTCACAAAGGGAGTGGACCTTGACCGGCCTGTGCCCGATGACAGAAACGAGAGACTTAAATGCCTGAAGTTGTCGTAGCGAAGCCCCGTGAGGGCAAGTTCAACAAGAATGCGGCCCGCCGAGTGCGCGTTGCCGGCAAGATTCCTGCCGTGCTGTATGGCGGCGGCCACGAAGCGGTGGCCATTGAAGTGGACCCTAAGCAGATTTCGCGGATTCTATTCTCCGAGACGGGCCACAACACGATTTTCGATGTAGCAGTGGGTGACCAGGCCGCGGCCAAGGCGATGATTGTCGATTGGCAGCGCGAGCCGCTGAAGGATCAATTGATTCACATTGACCTGAAGCGCATTGCGCTGGATAAGCTGCTGCAGGTGAGTGTGCGCGTGAAGCTGATCGGTATTCCGATCGGCGTGAGGACCGAAGGCGGGATCCTGGACCAGGTTCTGCGCGAAGTGGAGATCGAGTGCCTGCCTGCGGATATTCCGAACCACATTGACGTGGATGTGAGCAATCTTGCGATGCACGGCGTGCTGCGTGTGAGCGATCTGCCGCACTCGGACAAGATCAAGTACCTGAACTCAGAAGACGCAACTGTGGCTCACGTGGTTTCGATTCGCGAAGAAGTTGCTCCTGTGGCGGAGGAGGCGGTGGTGGCTGTCGAAGGCGCTCCTGCGGAACCGGAAGTGGCGAAGAAGGGCAAGGGTGAACCGGAGGCTGCCGCAGGCGCGGCGGGTGCCGGTGCGAAGAAGCCCGAGGCTGGGGCGAAGAAGTAGACCTTGGCCGAGGCAAGCGAAACTGATGGCCGGCGGGGTCCCTTCCTGGTGGTGGGGCTCGGCAATCCCGGCTTGGAGTATCTTTGGACGCCGCACAACGCGGGGTTCATGGCAATCGACCGCATCGCCCAGCAAGAGGGCGTTGTGGTCCAGAACCGGCGCTGCCGGGCCACTACTGCAACCTGCCGTATTGCAGGGCGCGAGGTGATCCTGGCCAAGCCGGAGACATTCATGAATCTGAGCGGTACTGCTGTAGCCGCTCTGGTGGATGAGTTCGAGGCGGACCCGGCGAACGACCTGCTCGTGATTTACGACGAGCTGGATTTTGCGCTGGGGACGTTCAAGATCAGGGAGCGCGGTTCGCCGGCGGGACACAACGGAGCTCGCAGCGTGACCTCGACCCTGGGCAGTGAAGAGTGGTTGCGGTTGCGGATCGGGGTTGGGAAAGATCTTCCAACGGAAGCGAAAGAAGCAGGTGCTAAACGGCCGGGCAGAGATTATCTGCTCTCTCCGATGCGCAAAGCGGATTTAACGGTGCTGGATGAGGTGCTGGATAAAGTGGCTGCGGCGACGCGGCGCATTATTCAGGACGGACCGGGACCGACGATGAATGAGTTCAATCGGAAAGACGTGAAAGACAGGGAGTAGGGAACAGGGAATAGAGGGCAGGGATTCGGGACTGTGAACTATCCACTGCGAACTGCTTTGGCTGGAGAGTGATTCCAGCGGAAAAGGAAACCGGATGTCGCGTTTGTATGAAGTGATGTTTATTGTTCGGCCCGATGCGGCTGAAGAGGATGTCGATAAGTTGATTGCCGGCTTCACCACTTCGGTCACCAATGGTGGCGGCGTGATGAAGAACGTCGAGAAGATGGGCCGGCGCAAGCTCGCCTACATGGTGCGCAAGTTCAACGACGGCAATTATGTATTGCTGACCGTTGAGGCGGGCGGAGCGGTGGTGTTGGAACTCGAACGCCGGCTGCGCGTGTCAGAGCCGGTGATTAAGTTCATCACCGTGCGCATCGATGAGGAAGAGAAGCGGTTGGCCAAGGTGAAGGCATTGCGCGGCACACGCAGAAAGCTGAGTGCGGAACCAGCGGCTGTTCCAGCGCCACCGGTGGCTGCACCTGTTCATGCTGCTCCTGCTGAAGCTGCCGAAGCCGTTCAGGCGAGCGCCTGAGGGTGGAAACCGCGATTTGCCGGTTGTGCTGCCCCCTTGGGGTTCAGTCTGGCCGGAAGAACCAGCTTGGCCGTGTCCGCGAGGGCTCGGTGAAGCGAAGAGAGCAATGAGGATACACAATGGCTGAAGAGACTTCAGGTAGGGCGCCCGAGACGGGCGCATCCGCGACACCCCAGGGCGGTGGGCAGGGTTCGGGACAAGGACAAGGCTCGGGATCGGGCGGCGGTGGTCCGCGTCCAGGCGGACGCCCCGGCGGCGGACCTGGCGGGCGCGGCAAGTTTTTCCGTCGTAAGAAGGTTTGCAAGTTCTGTACGGAAAAGATTGACGCAATCCCCTACCGCGATGTGCGGCTTCTGCAAGGATTTGTGGCCGAGCGGGGCAAGATTGTTCCCCGCCGACTGACGGGTGTTTGCACCACGCACCAGCGGCGTCTAACCAAGGCGATCAAGCAGGCCCGGAATATCGCCCTGCTGCCGTTTGCTACGCATCACTAGCGAGATGTCTCCGGCCTGGTCCCGGGTAATGCCCAATTAGTTGTAGGCGCTTGCCCGATTTAATTTGGATCAGTCAGGAGACAATGCTTCCGGTGCCGATATAGAATCCTGCGCGGTGTGCTTCTCTGGGCCAAGCGTCTCGTCCAAAAGACAAGACCGCCCACGGCGGGCACCCGCCTGTACCATTGGAGAATTTCAAAATGGAAGTAATTCTGAAAGAAGACGTAGCCAATCTGGGCCATCGCGGAGATGTGGTGAAGGTGGCCGACGGCTACGGCCGCAATTTCCTGCTGCCGCGCAAGCTGGCAATGCAGGCTACAGAGGCCAACATGAGCGTTATCGAGCAGATGAAGGCCGCTGCTGCTCGACGCTCCGCAACTGAAAAGGCCCAGGCAGAAGAGCTGGTGGCCAAGCTGCAGCCGGTTGTGCTGAACTTTACGCGAAAGTCTGGCGAGAATGGCCAGCTGTTTGGTTCAGTGACGTCGGCGGACATTGCCGGCGATCTCGAGACCAAGGGATTTGAAGTGGACCGCCGCAAGATCCAGCTGACGGAACCGCTCAAGAGTCTCGGTGAGTTCACCGTGGCGATCAAGCTGCACCGGGAAGTGACCGCGCACATCAAGGTCCAGGTGCTGGCTGACGCTGTGGAACCTGTGGCCGAAGAAGCCGCAGCCAAGTAAGCTGAACTAAAGATATTCACGACCTTCCGCCTCCGGTTGAATCGGGGGCGGTCGTGTCTCCGGCTGATTGAGGATTTGAACCTGCGTGTGTGCTATAGCGGGTCCGCAATTGATGTACTCCGAAGCCGCTACTGCGGAGTGGCATTTTCCTCAAGAAGAGCACATTTATTGCGAAACCGTTCTTAGAAGATATCCTTCTCTGGAGCGCCTCCGCTGAGCACGATCAGCTTCTTGATGGCCTTCGTCATCTTCCCTTGAAAATCGGGCACGTCATCCGTTTTGGGCTGCGAAAACAGGAAGCGCGCACGATTGCCGATCAGCGTTGTGTCGACGTGGTCGAACCGGTCGTAGCAGGTGCGCGCGGTTTTGCCGAGGACGGAGACCATGGTGAGGCGCACGAGTTTTTCACGCTGTCGGTCACTATCGCTCGGGTCGAAGACATCCCAGACGGTGTTGTTTGGATTGAGCGCACTGATAAACAAATCGCAGTGACCCACCGGCCCCGTCAAAGTGAGGATTTTCGTTGTCTCATCGTAGCGAACGTCGAGATTGTCGTTGATGCCATCATTCGGGCTGAGCGACAGAAGCGCGCCGCGAATGTACTCGACCAGTTCGGGCTCGGTGGGCTCTGGCTTGGGCGGCGGCGCAGCTTTCTTGTGGGGAGTGGTTTGCCCGGAACAGAGGGACACGCAAAGAAGGAGTGTGAAAGCGCACATGCGATGGCATCGCGTCATGGTTTCGACCTCATCTTCCTCGGCGGGTGCGGTTGCCGAGAGTATAAATCGCCAGGTCGCAAACCGGTCGATTGTGTCCGTTGGGGGTTTTGGACTTAGGCGATTGATTCGGTCACCATGTGCGGTTGCCTGAGCCGAATTCGTGGAGATTTCGAGGAGCCGGGCCATGATGAAATCGTAGTTTATCTCCGCCGCGCAAAAGTAACGGAAGCCATTGCTCGATCAAGGGTTTGTCTCGCGGCGCCGATGTAAAAACCGGAGAATTGAGCCAGTGACGGGCAACACCCTGCCGGAAGAGGCCATCCGATTAGCTTGGAACGGAGGTTTCAAGCGATGAAATTGAGATTGCTTGTTTTTTCAATTCTTGTTCTTTCGTTGGCTTTTGTGGCCCCGGCCAGAGCCAAAGCAAGTGCAGCGCCATCGGGGTCAGGAGCTGCGGCTGTAGCCCAGGAGGATCACGACCATGATTGGGATGCGCCGCCGGCGGAGTTACGCGATGCGCAGCGCAAGGGGTTTCATGATGGAGTAGAAGGCGCGCGCAAGGATTTCGACAACCACCGCGAGCCGAACGTGGAAAATCGCGAAGAATTTCGGCATCCCCATGTGCCGCGCGATGAACGCGAGGACTATCGGGAAGGGTTCCGCCAGGGCTATGATCGCGCCATGTCGCACCTGAACAGCATCCATTATTGATTCGCGCGAGTGAGTGGGCGAGATGACCCGGCCGAGCACGGCCGGGTTTTTCTCGGGTCAATCGACGCGTTCTCCGGGAACCGCCACAGAATTGCACGACGCCGCAGGCCTGGCGATTACGAATGGCGTGCCATTTGTGGGCTGCGATTTATACAATCAAGATTACCCGGTGTCGCTGCCGACCGGCGCGAAAGCCGCGGATCCCATTCCGATGGCCGGTCATCCCCCACGTACTATTCGCAAGAAGGAGAACGATGCACACCAATCGAATTGCAATTTCCGCAGTTGCTCTGCTCCTGGGAATTTCCGTTCTGCCGATGGCCGGAGCTTCCGCCGGACAACAAGGACCACCGCCTCCCGGCTACGGCTGGGACGTTCCGCCGCAGGAACTGAATGAAATTCAGCGGCAGGGTTTCCATGAAGGACTTGAAGCGGCAAGAAAAGACTTCGAGATGCACCGTCATCCCGACGTTGACGATCATGAGGTTTTCCGGCACCCACAACTTCCACCGGAACAGCGAGAGGCATTCCGCGACGGATTTCGGCGCGGCTACGATCGCGCGATGTCGCACCTGATGGGAGGAGAACGTCCGGAGTTCCGTGAGCCTGCGCCTCCTCCGCCGCCGCCGCAGTGGGATGCATTCCCAGCGGAGTTCAATGACGTTCAGCGCCGCGGGTTCCACGATGGCATGGAAGGCGCGCGACGGGACTTTGAGAATCACCGCCGACCGGACGTGAATAATCGCGATGAGTATCGCCACCCGCATGTCCCGCCCGAATTGCAGGACGCATACCGGGAAGGATTCCGGCGCGGGTACGATCGCGCGATAGAGCATTTCCTCGGCAACCACGACCATCATGATCATGACTGATATCCCACTTTCGATTCCGTTCGAGAGATCGCTGAAACCCGGCCCAAGCGGCCGGGTTTTCTCTTGTCCAGGCGCACGAAGGTTTGATTCGATTCCTTCGGTTCTCAGCGGCATCCAAATAAGCTAAGTGCGAGTGGCGCAGTGTCCGCGCGGGGCGCCTCTACTCTTCTGTGGATCCAAAATCGTCTGCAACGTCAAAGGGGTATTGATGAAGAGATCATTCCGTTTCGCATTTCTTGCGCTGGTTCTGTCGCTCGTCGCGGGTGCAACCGATGCGCACGGCCAGCCCGCGCCGATAGAGATTACGATCGATGCACACGCGCCGTCTCATCCGCTTCCGCATTTCTGGGATCAGATGTTCGGGTCGGGCCGAGCCGTTCTTGCGCTGCGCGCGAATTACCTCGACGATCTGAAAGAAGTGCACGATGACGTGGGCATGCGCTACGTGCGTTTTCATGCCATTTTCCACGATCAGGTGGGCGTATACGACGAAGACAAGGAGGGAAACCCGGTTTTCAACTTCACTTATGTGGATCAGATCTATGACGGGCTGCTCGCGCGCGGGGTGCGGCCGTTCGTTGAGATCAGCTTTATGCCGTATAAGCTGGCGTCGAAACCGGCGATTCATCCCTTCTGGTACAAGCAGAACGTTGCCCCGCCGAAGGATTACGCGAAGTGGGATGCATTGATTCACGCGTTCGCGCAGCATCTTGTGGATCGGTACGGGATCGACGAAGTCGCGCAGTGGTATTTCGAGGTTTGGAACGAGCCGAACATCGATTTCTGGGCCGGGGAACCGAAGCAGGCTACTTACTTTGAGTTATACGACCATACGGCGCGGGCCTTGAAGGACGTGAGCCCGAAGTTGCGTGTGGGTGGACCGGCAACTGCGGCGGCGCACTGGATTCCCGAGTTTCTGAATCACGTGAACAGCGAGCATGTGCCGATTGACTTTGTTTCGACGCACGGGTATGCGGACGATACCGTGCAGGATTTATTTGGGACGAACGACGATATTCCGATGCACGACCGCGTGTGCCGGGCAGTGAAGAAAGTGCATGACGAGATTTGCGCGTCGCAATTGCCGACATTGCCCTTGCTTTGGACGGAATGGAATGTGCCGTCGTACGGGCAACTGGACGCGCGCGATAACTGGTATGTAGGGCCAGCTCTGGCGCGCGACATCAGCGAGTGCGATGGGCAGGTGAAGCTGATGTCGTGGTGGACCTTCGACGATGTGTTTGAAGAAGGCGGCGTGAAGAAGGAACCCTTCGATGGCGGGTTCGGGCTGATTGCGCCGGACCGGATCAAGAAGCCGAGCTTCTATGATTTTTCACTTTTGCACGAACTGGGCGATGAGCGAATCGAGAACTCCGCCGATAACGTTCTTGTCACGCGCAGGAAGGATGGCGCGCTTGTGGTGGCGGCGTGGAACCTGGTGGATATGGACAAACTGGCGCAGGGCGCGCCGACTACGCTTCATCTTAGTTTTAAAGGAGTGGCTTCGGGTGCAGCAGTCACGATTCAGCGTGTGGATGAGACGCACGGAAATCCGATGGCGGCCTACAAGGCCATGGGCAGTCCGCGGTATCCGACGCAGGCACAGGTCCAGGCATTGAATGCGGCGTCAGCGCTGCCTGCGCCTGAACATCGCAACCTAGCGAATGGCGCGCTGGAGCTGACATTGCCTGTCAATGGGCTCGTGGTGCTGGAGATCGGCGGGCGTTGACAGTAGATAGAACGAACGTTCATTCCAATGGGGGTGAAGCGGGGCGCACGCTGTAAGGCGTTGACCCGGGATTTCGCATTTTGGGGTTCGTGCTTTCCCACCCTTTCGCCACCGCCCCACAGACGAAGACCTGTCCGTGGGGACCCCGAAGAAAAAGGCGAAAGGATGGGGCACGGAGGCTCACCAAGACTTAGCGGGCCCAGGCCTAAAAGCTGAAACGCGATTGCAACTGAACGGTTCTACTGCCGAGTGCGTTGCGGGCCACGCCGAAATCGGGGTTGACTGAAGAGACGCTTCCGTCCGGGTTCGCGGAGCCCAGAGTGTTATCGATCGACTGCCCCTCGATATTCAGTTTGTTGAACAGGTTGTAGGCATCCACACGGAACTCGAGTCGCGTACGTTCACCGAGGACACGCGTGTTGGGGAAGCCGAACGCCTTCGTCAAGGATGCGTCGACATCGTTGTAGCCTGGACCATTCAAGCTGTTGCGATGAATCCCTGGCGCAGGTGGTGGAGCGAAGGCGGGAAACGCAGGGCCATCGGCAAACGCGGGCGCGGCGAAATAGGTGGTGCCGTTGCCGTTGTAATTGGGGTTGGTTGTCTGCATGAAAGTGCTGTTGCTGGTACTCGAGCCCGCTCCTCCCTTGTAGGCCGCCGGGCGAAGTGAGCCATAGCCGCTGCCGTTGTAGTACAGGCCGCCCGAGGTGTTGGTATTGTAGAGCGGGTTAATCGGAAATCCTGTATGCCAGTTAAAGATTCCGCTGAGTGACCAGCCGCCTACGACCTTTTCGGCCCAATTGTTTTGGCCGCGAAAGAGGATCGGCTGCCAAAGCCCAAAAATCTTGAAGGCATTGGCCACGTTGTAGTCGGAGCGTCCATAGGCAGCGTGTGAGTCATAAGGATACGGGTCCTCTTCATAGGGACCGGAGTTTTCGTCCATCGCCTTGCCCCACGTGTATTGCGTCTCAATATTGAATTGGTGAGAGAAGGTGTGCTTCAACGTGGCGATCATGGCGTTGTAGTTTCCCGTGCCGGTGTTCGCATAGTAGTCAATGAAATTGGCGACTGGGTTGAGGGCGATGCCATTGGCCCCCGCAATCACGTTGAAGTTCGACTGCACGAGCAAATGCCGCGACTCACTGCCCTGGTAGCCGAGGGACGCTACCATCTCAAATGGAAATTGATACTCCATTTCCAGCGAATAGTGGTAATTGGTTATCGTCTTGGGGTTGGACGGAAATCCTGTCACAGCAGTGACGCCAGTTGTGGGCAGGTTGTTCGAGCCAAAGGTCGTGATGGTTGCCGGATTGGGAGCATATCCGAAGATGGAGGTGGGGCTGGTCGCGGTCTCGTACAGAATTCCCGGCGTATTGGTGGTGGGAGTCGAGCAGCAGAAGTTCTTGTTCACGACGTTGGGCGGGTTGCCGAATCCGTTGGCCAGGATTGCAATTTCGTTCTGGTTGTAGTTGAGCCCGAAACCGCCGCGGACAACCAGCTTGTTCATGGACTCCGCGGGCTGCCATGCAAAGCCAACCTGCGGACCAAAATTGTACTTCTGCGGGTTGTAGAGCGGGCCGCCGACATGAATGTTCAAGCCATTCAGCAGATCCGCGCCGGACCCGAATTTCAGTACGTCCAGGTTGTCCTGCTTGGAGTAAAACGCAGCGAAGTAAGACCAGCGAAGCCCCAAATTGACAGTCAAGTTGGGGCGGACTTTGTAATCGTCCTGAACGAAAGCCCCCCAGACGTTGGAGCGGTTGTCCTCGCGATTGGAGGAGGGCACGCCGGTTGTGGAACTAAACTGCCCGGTCTCACTGTAGGGGGCGTCGTTTGCGAAGTCCCACAAATTGCGAAAAGTGAAGGAGGGCCGAGCTGCATAGACTGCATTATTCAGGTAGTAGAGCCTGGTAAGATCCCCGCCCATCTTGATGCTATGCCGGCCCAAGATCTTGGTGAGGACGTCGTTGTAGTCATAAGTCCACTGGTTTAGATCGGTCGGTCCGGGAGCTCCAAAGTACTGGAAGTTTGCGGTGCCGAAAGAGCAAGCCGATCCGCCGCAGGAACTGTCGTTGACGTTGCCGAGGTTGTCCTGAGGCAGGCCGAATGGCTCCTGCGGATTCGAAGCTATCTCATTCCACCGGTAGCCTGCCGCATTGGCGCGAGCCTGGTTGAGCAAAGTGGGCGTGAAAGTGTGATTCCAGATGAGCGAGAACGCGTCGTTGACCTGCGAATGATGCCAAAGGTTGGCGGAACGAACGGGACCCTGGTAGTCAGTTGTGGTTATCGGCACCCAGTAAATGGCAAAGGCGAGATGGTCGTTCTGGCGGATGTTGGCGTCGAGTCGGCCGTTATATTGAGACTGTGTAGTACTTGTCGGATTGACGGTATTGAAGAACCCGACGTCGGGGATGCCGTCTAATCCGCTGCCGACACCCGGCGCGTTGGTGGAACCGCCATAGGTAGGGTCCTGTGTGCCGAGTGCAGATTTCAATGGCGAGCCGAGGTCGAGGCCGCCGGTCGTTGTGGCGCAGTTTACGCCTTCCTGCAAGCCGACCTGCGCGCATGTGCGCTGAATGAGGCTCGCCCCGGAGGCGACGCCTTCGCCCTTGTAGGTGAGGTATTGTGAAGCGATGCTGCCGGATGCGGCGGCGCTTTGATCGAACTGCGATGTCTCATACCAGCCTTGCGCTGTGCCGCTTGAGGAGTACGGGCTGGTCTCATAGTTGAAGAATCCGAAAATTCGGTTCTTCCAGAATGGACCGCCGAGGCTCCCGCCATAGTTATTGAAGCGCGACTCATCGCGGTTAAGGCCGCGCGATGCGGGCGTACCAGGAGTAGTCGATCCGAGGCCGTTCCAGCGTTGATAGGCATTCAGTCCCGGTCTTGAGGCCTTGAAGAATGCACTGCCGTGCAGATCGTTGGTGCCGCTCTTTGAGGTGACCTGAATCTGTCCGCCGCTAAAGCGGCCCACCTCTGCGTCATAGCTGTTGGTCACGATTTTGACATCCTGTACGGAGTCTTCGCTGGGGGTGATGACCGATGTGCCGCCCCACACTGAGCTCACGGTGCTGATGCCGTCTATCGAGATGCCGTTGGTTTCATATTGGCCGCCACGTGTCTGAATCTGCGGTCCGTTTTCGGTTTGGAAGATGCCGGCAGATCCGCTCGCTGACCCGCCCGGTCCCTGGTTGCCGGGCAGTTCATAGCTGCCGCCGGCGCCGCCCTGCGAAGCATCGCCGAAGGCGCCGGGCGCCAGCTGCGCCAGCTGAAAGACGTCTCGGTTGAAGGACGGAAGATGCTGGATTTCTTCACTGTTGATGGTGGCGCTGAGTGTCGCCGTTCCCGTATCAAGCAAGGGCGCCGCTGAGCCATTTACCGTCACCGTTTCCGAGACGTTGCCCAGCTCCATTTGCATATTGAGGACGTTGGGTTGTTCAGGGATGAGCACGACTTGGTCGACGCTCCTCTTCTTAAAGCCCTGCCGCTCGACAGAGAGACTGTAATGGTCGGGCGCGAGGGCGTTGAAGTCGAACAACCCGGCAGGCGATGTAGTGGTAGTTCGCGTCTGGTTTGTCTCCTTGTCCACCAAGGTGACCGTGGCGCCCGGAATGATGGCTCCGGTCTGGTCGGTGACAGTGCCGCTCAAAGACGCGTTGAATTGTGCTTGCGCGGGCAGCAGGCCCAAGATTGGAAGCGCAAAGAAAAAGAGCCGCCAGGCGCTATCTGCGGCTCGGGACTGGAATTGACCGACAAAGACACGTGCCAGCTTTCTGACTTCGATGAAATGCATATTTGCCTCCTCGCAAAAACGCAGGCCTTGACGTGCAGTTGGGGAATTTGGGGGAAAAGCACAATCGAGCGCGCCAGAGCAGTCGATGGAAGTTCCAAAAGCGATCTTCCGGCACAAAGCGCACTGACTATCTACGCGCTTTTGTTGCCGAGTATTTTGATGCACAGTGCAGGCCAAGAGGCCATATGCCGGCGGAGCCTGACGGAATAGTTTGATGGGCTTGCATGCGTGGAATTCAGCGAGGAAACTGCGCCGGCTGGCCCGGCGTCACACGCGAGTCGGACGAGCGAGTGGCGGAACGCGGAGGAGAGCACTCTGCGATGCGTGAGATGTGATTCGAGAGAGCGCGGGCCGCATGGTTTTGGTTGCGACCCTAGTGTAGTGTCTCACGCAGATCGTCTTTTATTAAGTGCGGTCTGAGCGCGGGTGACCTTTTCGAGGATGTCGCTTGCTTTGGCTGTCCAGATGAACGGTTTGGGGTTCTTGTTATGGACGTCGATATAACTTCCGATGGTAGTGATGAGCTGCTCGAGGTCCTGGAAGACTCCGCGTCTGATGCGGTTATGGGTCAGGTCGCGGAAGAATCGTTCAATCATATTGAGCCAAGAAGCGGATGTCGGCGTGAAGTGAACATGGAAGCGTTTGTGCATTTCCAACCAACGTTGGACTCGTGCATGTTTGTGAGTCGAGTAGTTATCGCAGATCAGATAGATTTCCTTGTTAGCCGGTATGGTCTGATCGATCATGCGCAGGAACTTCAGCCACTCCTGATGACGGTGTTTCTCCTGACACAGGCCGAAGACCTCTCCATTGGCGGGATTCAGCGCGGCGAACAGGGTCGTCGTGCCGTTGCGCTTGTAGTCATGCGTCATGGTTGCGCCTCGGCCCTTCTTCATCGGCAGCCCAGGTTGGGTGCGATCCAGAGCTTGAATCTGGCTCTTCTCATCCACAGACAACACCAGAGCGTGTTCGGGCGGATTGAGGTAGAGTCCAACGATTGCTTCCAGTTTGTCTGCAAACTGCGGGTCGTTGCTCACCTTGAAACTATCGACACGATGCGGCTTGATGCCGTTGGCCCGCCAGATGCGCGAAACGGAAGCCTTAGATATGCTCATCTCCCGCGCCATCGTACGCGTGGACCACTGGGTCGCGTTCGCAGGCGTGCTCTGCGTAGTTCTTTCGATCAAGGCCGCAGTCACTTCTGAGGAGATCGACGGTGTGCGTCCAGGCCGGGGAGCATCTTTCAGCAATCCTTCTACGCCCAGCTCCAGAAACCGTCCCCGCCACAACCCGACCATTCGGGGGGCAACCTTCAGATTCTCAGCGATCTGCTTGTTCTGAAGCCCGTCGGCAGCCAGCAACACGATGCGGCTGCGCATGACCACACGCGCCGCCGTCGAACGCCCGCGCGCCTGCTGCTCCAGCTTCCGCCGGACTTCTTCTTTCAGAAAAATGGGCTGAGCTACACGCATATCGAAGTCTCCTCATCATAAGATGAGACTCGATATATAAAAGATGTTATTAATGAGACACTACACTAGTGCGCATTGATCTTCAAGTTGGGCCTATTCACTCGAACCAATGTCGTCGACGGGCAGCATCTGGTAGCTGACGAACGCAAAGTGCGTGCCGTCGGGAGCCCAGTTGGGTACGTTGTCGCTTCCCGAGCCGCCGATGATGTTGACCAGCACGCGCAGCTTTCCATCGGCCACATTCAGAATGCGCAGTGCGATGTCCTTGTTCGCCGGATGGCCAGTGACGTCCTTATTGTAGGAGAGGATCACGATGGATTTGCCGTCGGGCGAGGGGTGCGGCGTCCAGTTCTGGAACTCGTCGAATGTGACCTGTTCGGGATGACTACCGTCGGCGAGCATGCGCCAGATTTGCATCGAACCTGTGCGGTCGGAGTTGAAGTAGATGTATTTGCCGTCCGGCGAGTAGTCGGGGTCATCGCTGATGCCCGAGCCGGTGGTGAGTGCTGTTTCGGCGCCGCCGTCGACGGAGATGGCGTAGATGTTACCGGAGCCGTGGCTGGGGCGCGTGAAGGCGATGGTCTTGCCGTCGGGCGACCAGCTATGAAAATAGGATGCGGGATTCTCGGTGACAATGCGCGGGGCCCCTCCGTTGGAAGGCACGATGTAGACGCGCGTCTCCGGTTTGTCCGGCATGCTGCAGCTGATTGCAAGCCATTTTCCGTCGGGCGAGAGACCGTGGCTGCCGGTGCAGCGGGTTGCAGCCCCGGTGTTGATGAGTGTCGCTTTTCCACCCTCCGCGGGGATAGTCCAGAGCTGACCGTCGCGATCGAAAATCAGAGATTTTCCGTCGCGGCTCCAATTGGGTGCTTCAAGATGGGCGCGCTCCGTGGTGATCACCATCGCGCGGCGGAAGTTGTCTTCGATGCCGATGCTTTGCAGCGTGCTGTAGAGGGCGAGAGTTGCGGGAATGGTGGGGGGCGTGAGGGCAGCCAGTTCGACATCCGAGAAGGTGGCTTTTTCAGTCACGTCCTTGTTGTGGGAGCAGACGCCGATGCCCGCATAGAACGGTCCATCGAAATGCAGTTTGATGGATGCGCCAACCTGGTGGAGAGGCTCGTTGCCCATGCTGAGGAACATGGCAATGGTGTCGCCGCGCTTCTCAAGCCGGAGTCGGTGAGGCGAATCGATGTTGAGCTCGGTGTCCTGCGTGGTTGCGCCGGGTGTACGCCGGTATTGAAGAGCGGTCATGCCGGACCCGTGTTGGGCTGCGTCTGCGTAGACGCCGTCGGCGTCGAGGGACTGACGAAACATGAGAACCGCTTTGCGATGCGGACTGGGATGGCCGGAGGTGTCGGGAAACATCATGTCGGCGGTGAGGGAAACGTCGCCTGAAACTTTCTTCCACACAAAATGGAATGCGTCGGTCGTTGACCAGATATTCGCGCCAGCTGCGCCGATGGTATAGACCTGGTTCGGGGCTTCGTAAGCGAGGGTTCCGGGCGGCGTCACGCTGCCCACGTCTGCCTGGCCTTCAAAGATCCCGAGCGAGTTGCCGGACGATTGAGCGATGAGCGGAACGGTCAGGAAGCAAAAGGAGAGTGCGAGCCCGGTGGGTGCTGGAAGCCAGATTTGCCTACGCATTGCGATGTTCTCCTGCGGGGCGGCGAGAGCTTCGAGACGAACGTCAATCGATTTTCAGATTGGATCGCTGGATTCTGCCGTCCGCATTTCAGTAAACCCTTTTACTACAAAGTATGCAGGTTCGGCATCCCCTGCTTCGAGGCCCTCATGAAGAACCGCGAAGCAGGGGCAATTTCGAACGAATGGGAAGAGGAGAAAAACGCGTCAGCTTGCCTTTGCTGCCGCAGGGACAGGCGCGAATTCTTGGAGGCGGCGCTTCATCACGCCCTTGCTTGTCGGCATTTCGTGGAGCAACAACTCTGCCGATTGCACGAGCGCGTTGGTATGGAACCATTTCTGGACGACGTTATCGCACAGCAGATTGACGACAGCGAGTAGCGACATGCCCTGGTGGTGGGCCATCCACTCCTTCGTTAAAGCCGGGCGCCGCAGTGAAGCCATGAAGTCCGCGGACTCGTAGAAGCCGTAGGGGCCGACCCACCCTGAAGATTCCATGCGGCGGAGATTATGGAGAGCCTCAAGACAATCAACGCCGAGGGCAAGGAAGGTGGAATACGGCGAGATCACTGGACCCGGGGTGGCCTCAAACCAGAGCGCAATCTGCGGCACGCCGTAGGCATGGTAATGGTAGTGACCTGCATCGTCCTTGCGGGCGGACCCGGACTCGGAGATGCCCCAGGGGATGCCGAGAGAGCGGGCGAAGTCGCGTTGCACGCCGACGCATGCAGCCTGCGTGCGGGAGATCAGGGTGTTGGAGTAGCTGCGCATCCACAGCGAAGGCATCAGATACTCGAACATGGTGCCAGTCCACGAGAGGAGCAGATAGTGGCCGAAGGCGTGGGCAAAATCGCGCGCCAGCTTGAACCAGCTTTCCTGGCGGAGATCGCCGCGCGCAACAGCGAGGAAGGTGGCGATACGGGCTTCAGAGGCGAGCATGTCGTAGCACGCCTCGTGGGTTTTCTGGGTCGTCATGTCGAAGCCGATGGAGAGGATCTGGCGGTTGGGATCGACGAGGAAACCGAATTCTGTTTCGTCCGCGAGACGCGCGGCTTCCTGGGCAACGGCCTGCAAGCCGCTGATGAGGGTGCGCAAGTTCTTCACGGCGGTGGGCAGTGCGGCGCGCAGCTCGCTGGTGAGCGGGATCAGGGAGGGCTCGCGGACAAGCGTGTTCTGGGCGTTGGCGAG
Organism: uncultured Acidobacteriaceae bacterium; assembly: GCA_963704415.1. Lineage (GTDB taxonomy): Bacteria > Acidobacteriota > Terriglobia > Terriglobales > Acidobacteriaceae > Telmatobacter. The sequence goes on from OY969908.1 coordinate 856,746, forward strand.
ACGGCTGTCGAGACTCTCAGCGAAAGCGATGCTCTCTGCGATCGAAAGGGCGCCGGCGCGGCTCAATCCCAGTTCAGGCACCTTGCGCAGCTTCTCAAACTCGGGCAGCAGCCAAGGAGTGTAATTGCGAATGAGCGAGCGCGCAACGCCGATACGATGCACCGTTTCTGAATACCACCAGGTGCTCTTCAATTGATTTTTGAGCGAGGTGGTGGCGGCAGCGAGAGCTTCCTCAGCGCTGTGAAGCCATGCGGTCCACTCGGTGAGCGGAGCGGAGGATCCGGGCATGGAGAATGAAGCGAGCTTCGAAGGCAGCTTGCCTTGCGAATGCATCAGGTTCCAATGGGTGCGAATGCCCGTGAAGATCTGCGTGCAGCAGATTGGTCTCTCGATCAAATCGAGTGCGCCCGCATGCAGAGTATAGAGCGAGGCGACGAGGTTACCGCTATCGACCGATGAAATGAACGATGTGCCGTTCAACGGCTCCAACGTTTGCGTGTCGTACCAGTTGTAAAGGTGTCCGCGAAACTTTTTCAGCTTGGCAAAGGTTGCAAGGCTGCTCTGGGTGAGTTTTACGAATTCGGGCGCGGTCAAAAATCCGAGTTCGACCGCAGCCTGGCGTGCATTGAGCAGCAGGCCCAAATTTGTGGGCGAAACGCGCGCAGCTTCGAAGAGTCCTTCTTCCTCGACGTTGTCGGGGATCAGATAATTGTGCCGCTCCGCACCAAATTGGTGAAAGTAGCGCCAGATGCGGAGTGCGTGGCCCATCAGGTAGGCGCGGTCGTTAGCGGTAAGGCGCTGTTGCTGCTCTTGGGGTGGTTGGTTCAGCCACGCTGTGACAATATTGGCAAGCGCCCACAGCAACAGGATCGGCGCGGCATAGTAGATCGCATCTTTCTGGCGCGCCGCGAAGTAAACCAGGACGGCCAGGCCAATCGCGACCAGCGGCGAGAGTGCGAGATAGCGATCGACTGGTGTGCGCCGGGAGGATTTTGTTTCTGCCTGAGCAGCGGTTTCCCATTCCAGCAGGCGCTCTCCAGTGACAAACACGCGCACCAGCGAGCGGATGATGGCATCCAGTGTGAGCAGCATCTGGTGAGGGAGAAAGATCAGATTCAGCAGGGTGACAAGAGCGCCGTGGCCGAATCCGGCGAAGACTTCGCCGATACTTTGCTTATGTTCGCTCGTGAAGGCACGGCCGGCGGCAAATCCCAACTGAAGAAAAATCGGAAGGAAGAGCAGAAAAAGCACGGCCAGGGTCCAATAGAGCGGGCCTCCGGGCAGACCGATCCAGCCTGCGACAAAGAGGATGATGAGGACCGGATCCAAAAGCGAGCGGCGCAGATTGTCGAAAATCTTCCAGCGCGAAACGTAAGAGATTGGATTGGGCCCCAGCTTGCCTGACTCGTCGGGAACGTGGGAGAACATCCATTGCGCGATCTGCCAGTCGCCGCGCACCCAGCGATGTTTGCGGCGGCTGTAGGCGCTGTAGTGCGATGGGTAGTCATCGATGAGCTCGACGTCCGTAACCTGTCCGGCGCGTGCGTAGGCACCCTCAATCAGGTCGTGACTTAACAGCGCGTTGCGCGGGAACCTGCGATCGAGGACGGCGTGAAGGGTTGAGACCTCGTAGATGCCTTTGCCGGTGAAGATGCCCTCGCCAAAGAGATCCTGATAGGCGTCCGAGATGGCGCGGGTGTAAATGTCGAATCCATTCTGCCCGGAGAAGATGGACGCGAGACGCGATCGAGAGGCGGATTGCACGGCGATGCCGATGCGCGGCTGCAGAATGCCGTAGCCTTCGGTCACGATGCGAAGCTTGGGATCGATGATGGCCTCATTGAGCGGGTGCGCCATGGCTCCGATAAGCCGCGATGCCACACCGCGCGGAAGCTGCGTGTCGGTGTCGAGCGTAAGGACGAACCGCACCTCGCGGAGCACCTCGACGTCGCCCGCCTTGATGGGGAAAGCATCGAATTCACCAGTAAGGAGTTTGTTCAGATCGAGCAGTTTTCCGCGCTTGCGCTCCCAGCCCATCCAAACGCCCTGGCGGCGGTTGAATACGCGATGGCGATGCAGCAGGAGAAAGGCGCCATTCTTTGGAGATGCATATTTCTCATTGAGCTCATCGATCAGGCGAGTGGCCAGCTCGACCATCGGATGGGAGTCTTTATCGCGCGGCTCGCCGACGGCATCGGGCAGATCGGTCAGCAGGGCGAAGTGCAGGTTGGGATCGCGATTCGCGAGGAAGCGCACTTCGAGGTCATTGACGAGCTCATGTACCTGGTCCTCGTTCAACAGCAGCGAGGGGACCGCGACCAGCGTGGTGCAGTCGGCGGGGATGGCATCGCTGAAATCGAACTTGGGTAAAGGCTGAGGATCATAAAGGGTGCTGACGCTGTTGTTCGCGAGGTCGACCGCATCCTGCATGGCGGGGACGAGCAAAAGGATGAACGCGATGGTCAAACCGATCAGTCCGGACGAATGGGGAAGGATGGGAAAGAGGATCGCTGAAATAAGAAAAATCGACAGCAGCTGGATTCCGGTGATGTAGAAGTCTTCCCCGTGTTCGTGGATAAATCTGCGGGTGCGATCGAGCATCGGTGGATGAAACCCGATGCGATTGGAGAGGATGGGAAATCCCTTGTCGACGAGGTAATAGCCGATATGCGTGCGCCGGCGCCGCATGCGCGGATCCTCGCCATCGCGTGCGGTCGCCTCGAGCGCGAGGTCCAGCGCAATCTGCGCCACCTCTGTTTCGGTGCAATCGGAGTGACGGGCGACGAAGGCGATGCGTTTGCGATAGAGTTCGCGGGACTCAAAATCCATGCGCTTGTAGGCCAGGGCAGGATCCTGGCGCAGGGTCGCATCGAGAATGATGAGTGGCTCAATGAGATAGACCCAGTCGGTGTTGGTGACGGTGCGCAAGCTCTTGAGGCGCAGGGAAAGCTTGGACTGCGAGACGGACTCCGGTGAGTGAAGCAAAATTTTTGCTTCGTCGAGGATCGATTCGAGCAGCGCAAATTTAAGGAAGGGCGCGACATACCAGAGCTCGTCGACTGTGAGAGGCTCGCGTACCTGCAATTTCTGGATGAATGCGGAGAGGGCCGGACCGGAAAAGACGCCATCGACTGCGCGCAGATAAGCCGTGGCGATGGCGGCAACACGAGGTTCGTCTTCTTGTCCTGACACGACGCGTGGGAGGCGCGCGACGAGGCTGGGCCTGTCTGATACCGCGCTGACAGCGGTCCGCAACATGCGTGGGTTCGCGCGCAGATCGAGCAGTTCGGAGTGAAATGGAATGGGTTGAGCAGCGTCAGAAGGAGAAATTGGCAACCGGGAAAGCTCCGCCTCCAGCTGTTTCAAATCGTTGCGACGTGCTTCAACGCGGCCCGGGAATGTTCCTTTGTTATCGGGGCGATGCTGAACTTCCCACGTCTCCGCTTCGCGTGCCGCGTTCTTTATAGGCTCGGGAGTGTTGTCTGCGGGCAATGGCACGGGTGCGGGTGGGGGTACGGGATCGGGATCGAGAATCTGGGCTGCTTCGCTCATGGTAATCATCGATAACTGGCGGCTTGCATTTCAAACATGGCGGCGTAGCGGCCTCCCAACGCCATGAGTTGTGCATGACTTCCTTCTTCGACGAGTCGGCCTGCTTCGAGAACCACGATGCGGTCGGCCATCCTCACGGTAGAAAAGCGATGCGAGATAAGAAGTGCCATCTTGCCGTAGGTGAGCTCGGCAAAGCGCTCAAAAACTTCGAGCTCGCTGCGGGCGTCGAGGGCCGCGGTCGGCTCATCGAGAATAAGCAGCTGCGCATCGCGAAGATAGGCGCGCGCCAGGGCCATCTTTTGCCATTCGCCGCCGGAGAGATCGACGCCACCTTCGAAGCGGCGGCCCAGCATCTGGTTGTACTTTCCCTGCAGAGTGGCTACAACGCCAGCCGCAAGGCTTTTTTCGGCAGCATACTCAATTTCTTCCTGTGCGTGCTCGACTTCGATGCGGCCTACCTCGATGTTTTCGCGAGCCGTCATTTCGTAGCGCATGAAGTCCTGAAAAATGACGCCCATCTCCGAGTGCAGATCGTCCAGGTCGTATTCGCGCAGATCGATGCCGTCGAGGAGGATTTCGCCTTCGGTCGGATCGTAGAGGCGAGTTATTAGTTTGACGATGGTCGTTTTTCCCTGACCGTTCTCGCCGATAAGGGCCACGCGTTGGCCGGGGCTCAGAGCGAAGTTGAAGTCTTTTAAAACGCGCCGGGTTGTACCGGGATAGGCGAACGAGACGTTGCGGAATTCGAACCCGCGCACGATGGGCCGCGGCGTACGCAGCCCGTTCACTTTCGATTCGACGCGGGGCTTCATTTCAAAGAACGCAAGCAGGTCGGTGAGGAAGAGTGCCTGGTCGGCCACGCCGGATGCGGTGGAGAAGGCCATCTGGATATTGGCCATCGCCTGCATGATGGCGGTGGTAATCAGGGTGAGATCGCCGATGCTGTATTTGCCCTGGATGGTGCGGTAGATACTGAAGCCGTAAGCGCCGTAGTAGCCTAGCTGGCCGAGAATCGCCAGCAAGCCGCCCCAGAAAAGCCTCCGGCGATTGAGGGCGACATTCTCCACGTAAATTCCGTGCGAAAGGGCGGAGAAACGGTTGGTGAGGTACTTGCTCAGGTTGAAAAGCTTGAGCTCCTTTGCCGCTTCCTTGCTGCCGCCCACCTGGCGCAGGTAGTCCATCTGGCGACGCAGGGGGGTCTGGCGGAAGTTTTTTGCGTAGGTGAGGAAAGCGAAGTGACTTTCGCCGAGGAACGCGGGAATGATGCCGGCGATGAGAAGGAAAAGCAGGAAGGGCGAGTAATAAATAAGGACCGCGGAGAAGGCGATGGCTGTGACCGATTGCTGGATGAGCCGGCCCATCTGCTGGATCATGGCCAGGCGGTCGGTTGCCTGGACACGTGCGCGTTCGAGGCGGTCGTAAAAGACCGGATCTTCGTAGACAGTGACGTCGAGGGCCGCGGCTTTGCGCATGACTTCGACGCTGACGTGGTGGGTGTAGCGATCGGCGAGCAAATTATCGAAATAGTCAACGGAGCGCGAGAGGATGCCGGTGATGACGGCGAGAGCCATTTCGCTGCCCACCAGCCACCAGAAATTTCCGGGAAGCGGCTGGTGCAGACGGATGCGATTCACGCCATCGATGATGTACCGGCCGATGATGCCGATGCCCATGGGCAGGAAGGCAACGACGATGCGGATTGTGATGTTCCAGAAAACGACGGCGGGACCGGATTCCCAGACGAAGTGGAGAACCGGGGGCACATTTTTGAGGGCCCGCAGCCGGTCGCCCCATGCGTTTCCGGGGTCTTTTGGTGGGTTTGAAGATTTGGCGCGAGACTCACCGCCCACTTGCGCGTCGGTCATGGCTGAGGACATGGCTCCCTTCCGGGCCAGCAAGGCTGCGGGCACACGGCACGCCGGATTCCTTAACCAAGGTGCTTACGACGCTCTGATTAGGGTCGGCGTCCTAGTTCCTGTGCGCTGCTAGATGCGATGCAGGGTTGCCACAGTTTGTTGTTCGCAATACCCGTAAGTACCCTGCGGCCACGGCTTGCGTATCTGGCCAACCGGGATCGCCGTGGACTCGCTATGAAGGAGAGGAATGAAAGCTTCAACCTGCTACGTCGCCTCAGGCTGATAAGGCTTGAACCCGGCATTCGCCATACCGCGCTGAGCTTCAGGGTTCTTCATAAAAGTATCCCATACAAATCCCGATCGCGCATTCTCAGCCATAAGCATGGTGATTCCCGTATCGATGCCGACGACGTCGGTGTCATACCACTCGGTGAGGGGATTGAAGGCGTCCACAAATCCGTAGCGGGACCAGGCGTTGGGATAGTGATCGTGGATGGTTCGCAAAACGCGCATGGTGGCGTCGGGCAGGAACGGAATGGAGCCGCCAGGCGCCGCGGGAACAATGGTGCCGTCGATGGGTCCCATGGCCGGGGGGCCTCCCCACACCACGTACCCCTTCTGCGAGTCCGATGCCGTGATGCCCCACAGCGCGTTGCTGTAGTCAGGAAACTCCGTGTTTAGCTCGATGCAAAACCGTCGGTGTACATCGGTGGCGATGGTGGAATTCTTGAAATAGTCCGCGTAGCGGTCGCGCTTGCCACGGAAATCAAACCACGCCTGCGAATACTGGTGCACAAACAATGGTGCAAAAGAACCGATATAGCGCAAGCCATCGTATTCAAAGACGGTTCTTTTCCACGCGAACCACGCGTCGGGTTTGAGCGGGTGGGACGAAGATCCGAGCCCGAGAAGATACATCATCATCAGTTCGCTGTATAAATCCCACCGCGACGGAATAAATCCCAACTCCGGTGTCCAGCCATGGGAAAGGAGGGTCGTGTCCTCTGAGAGCCAAGTCCAGTCGACGCGATCGAAGATGGCATGGGCGAGATCGCCGATGTCTTTATCGTGAAAATGCTGACGGCACATCAGGACTCCGCAGAGAAGCATCGCCGTATCGACCGACGACGCCTCGGAATCCCAGATACGTTCGCCGGTATTGATATTGGCGAAGTGATAGAAGAAGCCGCGGTGGGTGGGTAGCTTGTGCCAGATAAAGGACAACGCATCGAGAACGCGAACGCGCGCATCTGCGTGACTGACAAAGCCACGTTGCTCGCCGATGCAAATGGCGGTGAGGCCAAAACCGGTGGAGGCAATGCTGGCTGCCACGGTGGTGTCATTCGTACGGACGTTGCAACGGTCCTTCGTCAGCCCTGTTTTTGGATTCGCCTGCTCCCAGAAGAAAAGAAAATTCGCATGCTCCAAGTCATTGAGAAACTGGTCATCCTGTGGCGAGAGCGCCGTAGGTGAGGGCGAGGGTGCCGGGCTTGTATGCTGCTCCGGCGCGTGTTGCTCGGGCTCTTGCTGTCCGCTTGGGCCTTTTCCGAGAAGGGGGAGCATTCCAGCGCGCGAAATAGGCAGCCCCAAAGATAGGCCGGCCATCCCGCGTAGTAATTTACGGCGCGACTCGGCAACGGTGGCTCTTTTTCGAATGTGCATGCTCCTTTCCTTGACAGATCGTTCAACCGGGGGGGCGAACACGCGGGCCGCAGCCCGGAAGGGCCCGGAACGGACCTCGGCGGCTACCGATTATAGATGCAATTGCATCCTAACCGTAAGAGATGGCAGGTCGGCAACCAAATTCCGCGGGGTAAAATTGCATCCGGGCGGATGAAACATTCATGCGTTGGAGATGGATAGCGGTCTCGGCAATCATCGGGTCGATCGCCCTCATCACGATTACCGTGCTGGTGGTGCGTGCGCGGCGCTGGAATTCGACTTTGATGACCCTGCAGGGCGCGGTGATTCGCCGCGATAGCGACACGGAAAAAGAAGTGCCGATTTCCGATGCACAGATTACAGCCACGCGGGGAGCTATGACGATCAGTACCCGTTCTGATGCGTCAGGCTACTTCAAGATCAAGTTTCCGGAAGTTATCTGGCCCGGACAAACAGTGGTCCTGGCTTTTCGTCATGAGGATTACAAACCACTGGACATCGATTTGCATATCCAATTCCGGTCGATGATGCGACGGCTGTATATCGCAGCGATGGAGCCCGTTCCCAGCGCGCCACAGACCAAAACGCTGCCGGGCAAGCCAGCGACGGTCGTTTCGAATATTCGCGTGCGCTATACGGAGAACTTTCAGACTGACGAAGATGTTGGCAGCGCCGTAAGGACCTTCCAGGTGGTGAGCCACGGCAATATTCCGTGCCGAGGCGAGGCTCCTTGTTCGCCGGATGGAAGCTGGAAAGCAGCCAAGGCTTCGGTCACATTGGACGCCGGGGTGGGCAACCAGTTCCGCAATGTCAGAGCTTCCTGCATCGCCGGTCCCTGCCCCTTTACGCGGATCGATTCGAGCGGATTTCAGGAGCCGGGTCGAACTATTGAGGTTTCGGCCTTCGATTGGTCGGATACTGCGACATTTCTATTGGAAGCTGAGGTCGTACGCACGATGATAGCTTCCAATGTGCGCCACTCGTATCCCGTCATTTTCGACCGATCGCTCAACTTTACGGTGCCGCCCACACAGGAGGGAGTGAGTCTCGAGGCGGAGGTCAATGGCACTCCCATGGTATTTCCGATGGGTCCGGATCTATATCTAAGCTGGGCCACCTGCACTGTCACCACGAGTACCGACGCGGAGAAATCCAAGGCTTACCGCTGCGAGCTCAAGCCGGGATATCGCTTCTAAGGTCACCGCGGTGTGGGGTTGGCTCGCTTCTCGCTGACGATTGAGCGCTCTGGCGCCTGCGAATCATCTCTTCCGCAGCAGCCGCTTCGATTTCGCTGTTGATTTCCGCGCCAAGCAGCAGCATAAGTCCTGTGATGTAGAACCACGTGAGAAGAATGACGACCGCGCCGAGTGAACCGTAAGTTACAGAGTAATTGTTGAAAAAGTGGAGATAGATGCGAAGTCCAAGGGAGATCAGCAGCCAGCCAAAAATGCCGACGCCTGTGCCGGGAGTAAGCCAGTGCCAGCGGCGACGCTTCCAATCGGGGGCCCAGTAGTAGATCAGGGCGAAGGACAGTGCGAGCAGAGCTGTCGCGATTGTCCAGCTGATGATGCGGGCGATCACGCCGGCTGCCGTGGCGAGTAGGTGATCGTGCAAGTGGTGGTAGGCGAGCGCCGCGACAAAATCGCCTGCGAACATGGCTGCGAGCGTCAAGCTGCCGACCACCGTAAGGAGAAGCGTCAGTGCGATCGCAGATAGCCGCGCGACAAAGTAGGAGCGGGACTCCTTGATCTTGTACACCGCGTTGAGCGTATCCTGGATGGCCGAGATCCCGACCGAAGCGGACCAGATGGCCGCAATGGTTCCGAAGGTCAACTTGTCAGAACTGGCAGCTGCTGTTGTCTCGTTGAAAGTCCTGAGTACAGTGCCAAGCGCGGAGGTTGGAATTACGAGCGCAAGATAGTCGAGGAGCCGATCGTAAATTTGGTCCGCCGACCGGGCGGCGAGGCCAAGGATTGAACCAGCACAAAACAGCGTCGGGAACAACGCAAACAGAAAATAGAACCCCAACTCGGCGGCATGTCCGAAGAGCCGGTCCTCGATCACGGACCGCCAAGTCCGCTTGATGAGGTCGCGCACGCGAAGATCGTGCAGATTCCACAGCGAACCGATTGGCGAATGAGCCACAAACTCCCAGACGTGCCGCTCGGGACCGCCCTCTCCTGGATAAGTGCTGATTCCCATGCTTGGATTGACAACCTCTCCCGGTGCTTAAGGAGCCCCGGTCGCGCTGTCGCAATAGATGCGACGAGACGATGCCCCGGTGGCCAGTCGAAGAGCGAATCTTTTCGCGCGCATGTAGGCCCGGCGCATAGATTTAGCTCCAATCAGGGTTTGAACGAGGCTGGTACCAATGCGATAAAACCCACCGGTTTCGCTTCGCATCTGAGAACAAGGTGACATGCGGTATTCCTGCCTTCAGTTCTCGAACTCGTTCACGATTTCCCACAGCTGGAAGGCTTTCTAGTTGCGTGCGTTTCAGTAAGAGGTCGTTCCTGTTCTTGACGTTCGGCCATTTGTTCGTCGTTTACGCCCAAAGCTCCGCAACGAGTCAGGCCTCGCAAACGCAACAAGCGGAGCCGCAAATTCTCTCTTCCTACGAAGGGCAAACGGTCTCGAGCATCGACATCGCCGGCCGCCCGGATCTGGACGCGTCGCAGCTCAAGTCATTCTTCATGCAGAAAGAGGGACAGCCGTTTTCGAAGGAACAGGTCAATCAAACGGCGGCGGCGTTGAAGGCTTCTGGGAAGTTTGACAATGTTCGGGTCGACGTGGAGCCTGAATCGAGCGGAGTCAGGGTTCAATACATTCTTGAACCGGCCGTTTACTTCGGGATTTATCAGTTTCCCGGAGCGGACCGGTTTGCCTATTCCCGCCTTGTGCAGGTCGCCAATTACCCGATTCAAACGCCCTTCAACCGAGTCGATTTGAATCGCGCACATGATCACCTTACGACCTTTTTTCGGCAAGAAGGCTACTTTCAAGTCGACGTAAATCCTGAAATCAATGCCGATTCCCAACACAAGGTAGTTAACGTGGCCTTCCATGTTGCGCTTGGCCGCAAAGCGAAGTTCGGAGTGGTTTCCATTGATGGTGGGGCGGCGGCGGATCAAGCAAACCTGCAACACAAGATCAGTTCGCCTGTGGCCCGTCTACGCGGGGCAGCCATTCGTCCCGGAAAGAGCTATCATCACTCGACGCTGACGAGGGCGCAGGAATACCTGCAGTCGTTGCTGCAGAAGCAAGGCTTTCTGAGCGCGCAAGTGAAGCTGAGCGGGGCTGAGTACCACGCCGACACGAATCGGGCTGATATTCATTTCACGTTGAATCCAGGCGCGCGGACAAGCGTACAAATCGCAGGCGCCCACTTGTGGAGCTGGACCAAAAAGGCGCTGTTGCCGGAGTACCAGGGAATCGGCGTCGACGACGAGTCAGTTCAGGAGGGCCAAAAGGCCCTGGTCTCCTACTTTCAGGCAAAGGGCTTCTTCGATACGAAGGTAGAGTCGCAGCTTACAACCGGCGCGAACGGCCATGCAGTAATTTACCGGATTACCAAGGAGAAGAGGCACAAAGTTACATCGGTCCAGTTATTGGGGAATAAGGATCTGCCATCTTCTGAAGTGAATCCGCAGATTGTCGTGCAAAAGAAGCACCTCTTTTCGTCCGGCAAATTCAGCGATGAACTGCTTCGCACCAGCGTGAAGAATCTCAAAGCGATTTACGAGTCTGAAGGGTTCAGCAGCGTAGAGATAGCTTCGTCGGTGATCAATCACGGAGGAGACATTCAAGTAGCTTTCCGCGTAACTGAGGGTCCGCGCGATGTAGTGAATTCACTCACAATCGAGGGTGCGGACACACTTCCCCAATCGCAGTTCGCACCGGACGGTTTGAAACTCGCTGTGGGGCAACCCTATTCGCAGGCGCATATCAAGGAGGATCGCGCCAACATTGTGGCTCACTATCTCCAGGCGGGTTATCTGAATTCGAGCTTTCGCGAAACGGCGGGCGCGGTTTCAAAGAGCGAACGGCATCGCATCAACGTGGTTTACCACATATATGAAGGGCCAAAGGTCGTAGCTGGCGAGTTGTTAACGCTCGGGCGCGTCGATACGCGGCAAAGACTGATCAATCGAGAGATCTCGGCGATCAAGCCGGGCCAGCCGCTGACCGAGACGGACCTTCTCACCGCGGGAAGCCGACTTTACGAACAAACAGGCGTCTTTGATTGGGCAGAGGCCGACCCCAAGCGAGACATAACCGCCCAGACAACGGAGGATGTTCTTATAAAAGTTCACGAAGCGAAGAAGAACGAATTCACCTACGGCTTTGGCTTTGAAGTCATCAACCGAGGCGGCAGCATTCCGAGCGGCACCGTGGCGCTCCCCAACCTTCCCCCGGTTGGATTGCCGTCTAACTTCACTGCCAGCCAGGTAACATTTTACGGACCACGCGGCACCGTGCAGTACACGCGCAATAATCTTCGTGGCAAAGGCGAGTCTTTGTCATTGACTGCATTCGCAGGAAGACTCGATCAGCGCGGTGCAATCTATTACATTGATCCGAATCTTCACTGGTCGCCGTGGAAGGCAACCACGTCCTTTTCCGCCGAGCGCGACGAAGAGAATCCGATCTTCTCATCGCAGGCGGAAATCGGAAGCTTCCAGGTTCAGCGGCCATTGGATCGTGCAAAGAAAGACACCCTGTTTCTACGTTATAGCTTCAGTCAGACTGATCTGACACGCATTCTCATTCCGGCATTGGTTCCAACGGCGGATCAGCATGTGAGGTTGTCGACACTGGCGGCCAACGTCACGCGCGATACGCGTGACAATGCGCTCGATGAGCACAGAGGGGTATTGCAATCGCTCGAGACGGACTTCAGTACAACGAAGCTCGGTTCGAGTGTGAACTTTGCGAAGCTGACCAGCCAGGTGGCCTATTACAAGCAAGCATTTCATAACATTGTCTGGGCGAATAGTCTTCGCATTGGATTGGCTCAGTCATTCGATAACAGCCGCGTGCCTTTAAGCGAAGCATTCTTTACCGGCGGAGGTAACTCGCTGCGCGGCTTTCCGTTGGACGGTGCGGGGCCACAGCGCCAGGTGCAAGTCTGCCCGAATGGCGCGACGAACTGCAACACGTTCATCCAGGTACCTGCCGGCGGAAACGAGTTGCTCATCATCAACTCAGAAGCGCGCATTCCACTCCCTATCAAGAAGGGCCTCAGTATTGTTCCCTTTTACGATGGGGGAAACGTGTTTCCAGATGTCGGATTTCATGACTTTGCGTCTCTTTATTCAAACAACGTCGGGCTTGGCTTGCGTTATGCAACCGCCGTTGGCCCGGTCCGGATTGATCTGGGACGCAACTTGAATCCAGTGGAAGGCGTGAAAGCGACCCAATACTTCATCAGCATCGGACAAGCGTTTTAGAGGAGGTTTGCCGTGGGAGCACCGCATTTAAGGCCCGATTACCCGGAAGCATCGAATCCAAAGCGCGGGCCTGAACTCCAGGAACCGGCCAACCCGGAGCAGCCGAATTCATCGCTGCGACTTACGACCGTTGTGAGCTGGGTGGGCACGGCCCTGGTTGCCCTTGTGTTCGTTGTCTGTGTTGGTGTCTTGGCGCTTCTAAATAGTCCCAGCTTTCATCGTTATCTGCGCACAACGATCGAGCAGCGCGCGAGCCGGAGCCTGGGTGTGGCGGTCCGGTTACAGGAATTCACTCTACACTTATCGACGCTGAGTCTGGATCTCTATGGAGTTACCATCCACGGTGCGAATCCGCACCCCGACCCCCCGTTGCTGCAGGTTCAACACATCGAGGCAGGAGTTCGGATCGTTTCCATTTTTCAACGGAAGTGGTATTTCGACAAGATTGAGATCGATCATCCTGTGGTGCAGGTATTGGTCGATAAGGATGGAAATTCGAATCTTCCTAAACTTACGAGCAGTGGCAGAAACAGCAGCAATACGAGCGTTTTTGATCTCGGAATCCGCCATACGCTTCTTGGTCACGGCGAGGTCTTCTATAACAATCAGCCCGCAACGTTAGCCGCGGACCTGCACGAATTCGAGTATCAGGGCTCGTTCAATGACCTGCTTCAGATGTACACGGGTAGGCTGTCCTATTCAAATGGACGCGTGGAGTATGGAGCATTTCGTCCGTTCGTTCATGACTTCGAAGCCCAATTCAACGCGACGCCGAGCAGCTTTCAACTGAGCCATGCGAGAGTTGCCAGTGGAGCGTCGAGCATTTCGATTTCTGCGAACCTGAGCAACTACAACAATCCGCAAATCCAGGCAAAGTACGATGCGAGCTTGGATGGGACACAGTTAGGCAAAGTTCTGCAAAGCCAGTCGGTGCCTGCCGGAGTAGTACGCGCCGCGGGAACGATGCAATTTCAGCAGTCGCCCAATCAATCGCCCCTCCAAGCGCTTCGGGTCAACGGGAGTTTAATAAGTCAGGCACTTGCGGTGAAGGAGGGGAGCCTTGCGGCGAGTGTTGAGAACCTTGCGGCGCACTATTCACTTGTCAATGGCGATGCGACTCTTAGCGATTTGCGGGCCGACATTCTTGGCGGTCGGCTTACCGCTGAGGGCACGATGAGGGACGTCGGCGGCAATTCGCATTCGAATATAGAAGCGGCGGTCCATGGCGTGTCCCTCGCGGCTGTGCGGCGTGCGCTTGGACGCGCGGCGCCTTCAACGAACCTTGCCCTGACCGGCAGTCTGAATGCGAATGCGTCCGCAGCGTGGGGAAAGACACTTGACGACCTTGTCGCGCGAACGGATGCAACGATAAACGGGGCCATGACAAACGGCTCACTCCACGGCAGACCTACCGTGGTGCACGCGACGACTGACCTGGCAGGCGTGAGTCTACTACCAGCGACGATTCCGATCGCTAGCGAGATTCACGGGATTTACTCAGCCAAGAATCGGCAGATTGCGCTCAACAATAGTTTCGTTCACACACCGCAGACTAACTTATCCATGAACGGTATCGTCGGCGACAGGTCAAGCCTTGCGCTTCGACTGCAAGCGAATGATCTTCGTGAAGTGGCGATGATCGTGGACTTATTCCGAACGCCGGCGCCTGGCCAGTCTCTGAAGGGGCTGGATCTTGCAGGCAACGCGACATTCCAAGGAAGTGTGGGAGGCAGTATCAGCGCTCCGCACCTGACGGGCGACTTGGTAGCGGAGAACTTGAGACTCAACGGGACAAACTGGAAGATGGTGCGGACAGGAGTGGACGCAAGCCCGTCCCGAGCGAGCCTGCTTCACGCCGAATTGGAACCTGCGTCTCAAGGTCATATCACGTTGAATGCGAGCACGGGACTCACAAAGTGGTCCTTCACCAATACCAGTCCAATTCAAGCCGATTTGAATGCAACGCAGATGAGCCTGGGAGATCTTGAGAAGTTAGCCGGGCAGGATATTCCGTTGACTGGCACGCTGAATGCGAACCTCCACGTTCATGGTTCGGAGTTAAATCCGCAAGGGAATGGCAACGTCTCGCTTGAGAAAGGTGTCGCTTATGAACAACCGTTTCAATCGGCAAAGGTTGATCTCTCGGGTAACGGCGACGAGGCACACGCCAGCCTGCAAGTCCAACTCCTGTCAGGTAGTGTGCAGGGAAATGTGAGCGTGCGGCCTAAACAGAAGACTTACACTGCGCAACTGGCCTCCACTGGGATTCGTTTGGATCAAGTGCAGGCGCTGGAAGCGAGAAACATTGAAGCGACGGGCGTCGTTTCAATGCATGCGAGTGGACACGGCACGTTCGACAATCCGCAGTTGGACGCGAGCCTGCAGATCCCCACGTTGACGATTCAGAAGCAGGGCCTCTCCGCGGTCAACCTGCACATGGATGTTGCGAATCATGTAGCCAATGCAACGCTCATGACGACGGCGATCGATACCTCCATTCAAGCGAAGGCAAAGATCAATCTAACTGGAGACTATCTCGCCGATGCTTCCATAGATACGCAGAAGATACCGCTCCAAGCTCTGCTTGCCGCCTACGCTCCTGAACAAGCTGCGAATGTGACCGGACAAACCGAAGTGCATGCAACGTTGCATGGTCCGTTGAAGAATCGAAACCTGCTGGAGGGACACCTGAATATCCCGGTTCTGAATGTGGCGTACAGTAACAGCCTTCAACTAGCTGCCGGCGCGCCCATTCAGATTGACTATAAGTCTGGGGTCATCAACTTGCAGCCAGCTTCGCTTCGCGGCACAGGCACGGATTTGCGGTTCGAAGGGTCCATTCCGACTGCGCCCGATGCGCCGATGTCTCTAAAACTCATGGGAACTGTCGATCTGCAACTCGCGCAGCTTTTCAACCCCGACGTTCGAAGTTCGGGACAGCTGAAGTTCAACATCGACTCCAGCGGCGCGATTGCGAAGGGAGCGAATTTGGGCGGCGAAATTGATGTAGTCGACGCAAACTTCGCTTCAAGCGACCTACCGGTCGGCCTGCAACATGGCAATGGTGTCCTCAAGCTGACTACGGACCGTGTCAATATCTCCAAGTTTCAGGGAACGATTGGAGGAGGAACAGTCGTAGCGCAGGGCGGTGTCGCATTCCGCCCCGGAATTCAATTCGACCTGGGCTTGGCGGCAAAGGGAATCCGTGCGCTTTACCCGCAGGGTATGCGGGAAACTGCCGATGCTTATCTCCGCCTCACTGGTACAGCGAACAGCGCGCTCCTTGGCGGGACGGTGAATCTTTCCGATCTAAGCTTTACTCCGGCCTTCGATCTGAATAGCTTTGTCGGACAGTTTTCAGGCGGAGTTACCGCGCCGCCGTCGGAGGGATTCGGTCAGAATGTTGCTCTGAACGTCGCGGTTCACTCGACGAGTGATGTGAATCTGATTAGCCGATCGCTCAGCATCGGTGGATCAGCTAACCTGCAGGTGCGCGGCAATGCGAACGACCCGGTGATTCTGGGCCGCGTGAACTTGAACGGCGGCGATGTGATTCTCAATGGCAATCGGTTCGTCCTGACCGGCGGGACCGTTCAATTCGTTAATCCGTCTGAAACGCAGCCGGTGGTGAACCTGACTCTGACCACAACGATTCAGCAATACAGCATCAACCTCCGGTTCGAGGGGCCATCGAACCAATTGCGGACCCAATACACATCGAATCCTGCGTTGCCGCCGGCCGACATCATCAATCTGCTGGCGTTTGGGCAGACAACGGAAGCCGCGGCTAACAGAACCGCGAGCACTAATCAAACTGCGGAATCGGTGGTTGCGTCGCAGGTATCGAGCCAGGTGACGAGTCGGGTCTCCAAGATTGCGGGCATTTCGCAGCTTTCGATCAACCCGGTGTTGGCGGGAAGCAACAGCCAGGGGCCGCCGGGCGCGAACATCACGATTCAGCAGCGGGTGACTGGGAATCTATTTGTGACGTTCTCGACCAACGTGGCGTCCACGCAGAGCCAGACGATCCAGGGGCAATATCAGGTCTCACCGCATGTAGCCGTAAGTGCCACGCGCGACCCCAACGGCGGGTTCGCTTTCGATACTCTGATCAAGAAGACCTGGTAAAACATCGGGTTATCGTCGGAAGCGAAATTGCACTTGGCGATCCGCGGCGAGGGCGCATTTGTCTGCAAGGTATTCGCTTCGCGGAAATCAGCGGGACGGTAGAGAATGTCCTCATTCTGGCGCCGTGATTCACATGGCATTCATCGTAGATTCACAAGCCATTGAATGATGGCTCTTAGGCTCGCAACATGACAAAGAACACGATCCTGCACCGAGTTGTTTTTCTTTTTGGCCTGCTGATTGCAATGGGAACCGCGGCAAGGGCGCAGTATGAGGATGGCAGTTTGATCGGCACCATCCGGGATACGAGCGGCGCGGTGGTGGCTAATGCCAAAGTCACTGTAACCAACAACAATACTGGAATCGTGACGAAAGTCGTCTCAAACAGTTCGGGCGACTACGAGGTTCCATCTCTGCATGTGGGCGTCTACACTGTCGAGGCGGAGGCGTCCGGTTTCGCACCTGCAGAGGCCAAGAACATCAGCATCGCCGTGGGAGCGCGGCAGCAAATCGATCTCACGCTCAACGTGGGCCAAACCGCCGCAACCGTCGAAGTGAGCGACGTGGCGCTGCAGATTGAAACGACCACCAGCGAGCGCGGCCAATCGATCTCGGGTTATCAAACGGAGGCTCTCCCGCTGGTGAGCCGCAACTTCTCCGACCTTCTCGGCCTGGTGACGGGTTCGCGCCAGGCGCCTACTGCCGCAACTACCAGTTCGATCAGCAGCTTGGTGCGCGCGGGTGCGTACAACGTCAATGGGCAGAGAAGCATGTTCAACAACTTCCTGCTCGACGGCATGGACAATAACGCCTACGGCGAAAGCAACCAGGGATTCGATAACCAGATCATCGCCATCGCGCCCGATTCTGTCGCCGACTTCAATGTGGTGACAAACAACGAGACCGCCGAGTACGGCCGTTCTTCAGGCGCCACCGTCAACGTGGCCTCACGCGGCGGCACGAATGCCTTCCACGGCACGTTCTATGAATTTCTGCGCAACACGGACCTGAACGCCGACGGCTTTTTCAAGCCGACGCTGGTTGGCACCTCCGGGACCACTGTCCCCTTCCAGAAGCCGGCCTTCAACCGCAACCAGTTCGGCATGAATTTCGGTGGTCCTATCCTCAAGAACAGGCTCTTCTTTTTCCTGGACTACGAGGGTTTTCGCCAAACGCTGAAGCCGCTCTACGTGTACACGCTTCCGACGCAGAACGAGATTAACGGAATCCTGGTGGTCGATGTAAAGAATCCGCTGACGGGGGTCACCTACCCGAAGGGGAGTGCTATTCCCGCCTCTGCCATCAATCCACTTTCGGCTCAGATTCTCAGCTACTACAAGCCATTCATGAGCACGTTGCCGCTCTCTGGCGTCAGCACAACCGGTCTCAACTCCAACGACTACGCCAAGGAAGTTCCCTTCACCGATAACTCTGACAAGGGCGATCTTCGTCTGGACTATCAGCAGTCGGCGGCTTCCTCCTGGTTCCTCCGCATCAGCGACCGCAAGGAGACGGGGGTCAACTATCCGGTCATTCCACTGCCGCTCGACAGCACAGCCAATGGCACGATCCGCGTTCTCGATCAGCAGGTCGCGCTCGGCTATACGCACCTATTTGGCGCGAACAAGGTGTTGGACGCGCGGCTTGGCTTGTCCCGCACCAAGGCGGGCAAATTCACTCTGTCCATCGGCCAGAACGCCTTCGCGATCCCTGGCCTTCAGACCGTGCCCGCCAGTATCGCGGGCGGCCTGCCCCAGGTGTCCATCACCAACTTCACTACATTTGGCCGCCAGAGCACGAACCCGCAATGGCAGGATCCGGCACTGCTTGACCCCAAAGTGAACTTCACCTGGGTCAAGGGCAAGCATTCGCTGAAGTACGGCTACGAGTACGAGCACATCTGGATGGCGGTCAACGATAACAACCCGCTCTATGGCTCCTGGACTTACAGTGGCGGCTACAGCGCCACCACCTCCACTAAGGTTGCCGACAACTACTGGGCGGACTTTCTGTTCGGCCTCACCAGCAGCTATCAGCTGGCCAACTACTTCGTCGTCCACCTGCGCCAGAGCCTGGATAGCGCCTACGCTCAGGACGACTGGAAGGTTCTTCCCAACCTCACTTTGAACCTTGGCCTGCGCTGGGAGTATGGCTCGCCTTTCTCGGAGCAACACGATTACATTTCCAACTTCGATCCCGTCTCGCAAACCGTACTGACGATCGCTCCTGGGGCCGTGGCGGGCAACGGCATTACGCCGGTGAGCCCTGGCGGCACCTACGGCAAGACGCTGGTGAATCCCGACTACAAGGACTTCTCGCCACGCATCGGCTTCGCCTATGCAGTCACGCCGAATACCGCTATCCGCGGTGGCTTCGGCACCGGCTACGCCCACTACACCCGGGCCGGCTCGGGCGATATCACAGGTATCAACGCACCCCAGGCTCAGTTCGCCGCGGTTGTCCAGCCCACACCGAGTGCCACGAACCACTGCAACCCGGTCCCGGCGCAGATTATCAAAGTCGGATCGACAACGCCGAGCTGCTACGTCACTTCCGACCAAGGATTCCCGACAGGCCTGGTCACCACATTCAATCCGGCCACCGACAATATCACGTGGGTGCCGAAGAACAGGTCAGACAGCTACGTCGAGAACTACTTCCTCAGCGTGCAGCGGCAACTGACGAAGAATACCCTCCTGGACGTGGCTTATGTCGGCAACCATGGACTTCATCTTGAGGGCTTTGTGAACGCAAATCAGCGCGTTCTCTCGACCCTCGGCACCGCAAACGTCCAGAGAGCGTACGCGAACTGGCCCAGCGATATTACCGAGGCGCTGAACGAGTTCTACTCCAACTACAATGCCCTTCAGGTTCGCTACGAACAGCGCTTCGTGGCGGGGCTGACGTTGCTCAACTCGTTCACCTGGGAGCACTCGCTCGACAACGCCTCCGCCTCTCTCGAAGGCAACACACCCTCGCCGCAGAATGGCCTCAACCCCTCGGCGGACTATGCTCAGTCTGACTACAATTTGCCGGTGGCCAACGTTACCAGCCTGGTCTACGAGCTTCCTGTCGGGCGCGGGCGGCAACTCCTCTCCAACGCGAACAGTTTGCTGGATAGTGTCATTGGCGGATGGCAGATCAGCGCGATCAACACTGCGCAAGCCGGCACGCCTTTCAACTTAACATACTCGCCCACCGCGAACCAGCAGGTCTCTCCGCAGATCTCAGCCACCTACCGCGGCGCCAACGAATACCGTCCCAATGTCGTGCCGGGGAAGAAGGTTACCCAGGGAACCTCTTCGCGCCAGGCCAACACCGGTTATGTGAATTACGTCAATTACTCGGCCTTCGTGATTCCCCCCGCCCAGGATGCGTCCAAAAACTATCTCAGTCCGTTTGGCAGTGCTTCGCGTAATCCGGGCCGTACTCCTCCATTCAACGAAACTGACCTCGATTTGAACAAGACGTTCCGCACTCCGATCGAAACCCTGAAAGTCGAGTTCCGTGCCGAGGCCTACAACGTCTTCAACCACACCAACTTCTATCTGCCCGGGAACATCAGCGGAAGCCAGGGCACCATCGCCGCTAACACGACTCTGGGCACCGGCGCCACACCGCCCCTCTCGGCAATCACCGGGGGCGTTCCGAGCGGCGGCGGACAGATCACCAGCACATTCGAGCCGCGCATCCTCCAATTCGCCTTGAAGGTCATGTTCTGATGTCGGTGCATTGAGCAGCAACGGCCCGCGCAACTTTCGCGCGGGCCGTTGATTTTGCGCAAATTCGCGCGAGCGGAAGCCTGCCACTGCGGCATCCGCCTCCAACCTTGCCATTGCGCCTTAGTATGGATGCCTGGAGGCTGAAGCAATGTTCACGCCACAAGCAATCGGATTTATTCGCACCCCGTACAAGGAAACCTCAGCCATTCCGAAAGGGCTTGGAGCGAAGCACGACGCGGAAGGAGTCCTTGAATTCCTGCCGGAGTTTGAGGCAGGGTTGAAAGATGTTGAGGGATTCTCCCATCTATTTGTACTCTGGGTGTTCGATCGGTCTGAAGGCTTTGACCTGGTCGGAGCGCCGCCTGTGGACAACCAACCGCATGGCGTATTTGCCACGCGCTCGCCGCGGCGTCCGAATCCGATTGGGCTGACGGTCGTGGAACTTCTACGCCGCGAGAGAGGATCACTTTTTGTTCGCGGAGTCGATATGCTGGAGGGAACGCCGATTCTGGACATCAAACCCTATATGTCGAGTATCCCTGCGGAGAGGCTTCGGCGCGGCTGGCTGGCGGAAGCAGAAGCGGCGCGAAGATAGTTCCATCAGGATTTCATCGTGAATGCGCTGCGATTTGGACACGACATCTCTTAAGACCCTGGATGCCGCGCCAGATGAAGCGTATCGGGAACCGACCGCCTGGAAAGCTCCTACTCTCCCCCATATGCTTCCGGGTGAATGGCTTTCCAGGCGTCGTAAGCCGGCTGCGGTCTCTATATCAACTTAGTTGCCGATGGACTACCAGCGATAGATCGTGAGGTTATCCAGATAAACTTTGGCTGACCCCGAAGCACCGAGGCCGTCAATCTGGAAGTTAGTCAGGAGAGTCGGTTCCCAACCCAGAGCAAATGCCGAGGGAACAGTTATGTACAGATCGCTTTCGATGTTATCCAGCCAAACCGACTTATAAGTTACGTTCCCCGCCAAGTCGCGCGAATAGCTTATCTGGACATGGTGCCATGCATTCGTCGACCATTCGCGGGGATTGCATTCGGAGTAGGAATGTCGCCAGATGTCGGAAGGGTGCTGCGGAGTGCCCGCGTTGACGGTGTAGTCCCACCTTCCCGAATAGCCATCGCACTGGAATCCGAAGATCGCAGTCTGCCCGTTCGCCATCACCTGGTTCATATCCAATTCAATGTTGGCAATATCATTGGATGGTCCGGCAATATCGATCCAGGCATCGTAGAAGAAGTTTCTGGATTCCGTGTCCACGCCGAATGGCAGATCGAAGCGTTCACCACTGGAATTTGAATAAGTGGCCGTGAATTCGCGCGCATAGCCACTTAGAGACGGCGAACGCACAATCCCCATAACGCCGCTCGAAATTCCGCTTCCCGTTGCAATGTCGTCAGCGGCCTCCCAGTTCCCCATGGTCTGGAGTTCCGTGCTCTTGATGGCATCCGACGGGATCGCCGATGTAGGTGGCGGAACGACCGTGAGGTTGATCGAAGTGACGCAGGACGCTCCTTGATTGCCCCACGATTTGATGTGGAGCACATGCGCGCCGGTCGCAAAGCCAATCACGGCGCTCAGTGAAGCGCCATTCACGATGCTGGTGTTTGTGCTGTTGTCGAAGGAGTAGCCCATAGCGACGATGGGCTGCGCGGAACACGGACTGGCGTTGGCGGAGAGCCAGAAAGGTGAAACCACCCTGGCGTTCTCTCCTGGACTATTGACGGTTACATTAGCGACAGCGGGCACCGCACTTGCAAGCAGCGCAAGACACACGAGGTATGAAGACTTCATGAAGAGGCCGTTACCATCCATCCGGATCAGAGACCGGAGAACTCGTACGGGCCCCTGCTCAGGATTCGAAAAAATAGGAATGAATTTGCCGACAGAATAGCAGGCAAATCGCTTGAGCACGTGATGAAAATCACTCGAGGTTACATGAAAGTAAGGGGGGCCGCGAAACGGCAAAGCATCAAAAGGATCTCCCGGCGACTGCGACAGATATCACTAGGGTTATGCGCATTCTCGCGCGAAGCCGTGCCCTTGCGCCCTCGGATTCTCGAATCGCCAGCGTGTCGCATTGTGAGTTTTTCAGGGGTTGAAGGCAGCGACGACGATGCTGGGAATCCTTGTTCAAGAGATTTCCGCAGGGTTTTGCAGAGAGAAAGTGCCCGAAAGTGGGAATTAGTTAGCGACGAACCAATTTGCAGAGCGAATGGACATCAGCGAGCTTCCTTGCGGACCAAACAACCGACAGGCTTCGCACGAACGGACGCCTGGCCGCAAAGAGGCGCTTCCGGGGTGATGTGAGTCACATGTCATTGTGTGTCGGTTCAAAGAGAATGTGTGCGCTGCTGAGGAGCAAACTCGATGGGCACGATAACCGTATCCGAAACCAAAACCATGCTCACCCTTCCTGGGGATGCGGTGCGGCAAATTCAATGGCGATTCGCCGATCGTTTTGACCTGCAGATGCTGGTGCAGTCTGCGCGCGGCGTGGCGCGTGGCACTGTGGCGCGGCTGGTGGCGGCGGGCGAGCGGAACACCCACGAGTGGACTGCAGCCAAAAATGACATGATGGACGCGTTCGACCGTGCCGGCATCACCACTGCTTTTATGGAGCCCGAGGATGGCGGCTTCATCCTGGGCCCCAAGAACCTGGCGTTCGGGCTGGCTGCATTTGAATTGGCATGGGTCGATGGCGGCGCGGCAACTGCGAACCTGGCTAGCTTTCTGGCTCTCTCGCCGATCCACGAGCGCGGCACGCCGGAGCAGGTCGCGCGCTACAAGAAGCTGGCGGCGCCTCCTCAGCACGGAGAAGACCGCAAACCCTGGCGCGGAGCCTTCGCGCTGACGGAGCCGGTTCCGTATGTAGGCGTCGACACCGGCATGTTGAGTGGCAAGCTGCGCATCGCCGAGTGGAAAGACGGCGAGGAACCGTGGCTGCAAGTCGATAAGCGCGGCAGGTTCATCACTGGCATTGCCTTCGTCAACTTCGTGACCGCTGCGGTGAACTCCGATGACGAGCGGATCAAGGGAAGTTGCATGGTGATCCTCGAGGAAGGCGACGAGGGCACATTCGACCGTGGAACGGCTACCAAGAAACTGGTGCATCAGCTCTCGTCGACGGGCGATCCGGTTTTCAACTTGCGTGTGCCCGCGAGCCGCATCGTCGGCGGATACACGGTGAAGGACGGAGTGCTTGTTCCCAACTTTAACCACAGCGAAGTGATTGAAGCGGTGTTTCGGCGCACGCGGGTTCCAGTCGGTCTTATGACGGCGGCGAAGCTGCTGTCGGCCGTCGAACCGGTGATTCGCTACCAGCGTCAGCGATTCCGCGGCGCTGAGGGCGCAAAGCCAGGCTCGATTCGTTATGAGCAAGGCATTCAGCAACGCGAAGACGCACTGCACAGATTAGTGGATGTTTGGGCCACGGGCGAGGCTGCGGCATCCCTGGGCTTTGCCACGGCGAGACTGTTCGATGAGCTCGACCCCCTGGAAAAGCAAAAGACAGCACTGATGAAAGAGCGTGGGGTCCAGGGTGGTCGCGCGGAGATGAAAGCGCTCAAAGAGAGCGAGCAGAGAGCTGTCGAACTACTGTCGTTGAATGAAGAAGACCTGCGCCGCGCCGAACTCGCGGCCGATCCGCTGGTGCAATACGTGCTGTTGGACGCAGAGGCTAACGTACTTTGCCCCGCCACAAAACTCTGGAATACCGGCCACGGCGCCAACATGATGCGCGAGGCGGTCAGTCTGATGGGCGGCTACGGCATCACCGAAGATTGCCCCGGCTTTCTCGCGAATAAATGGATGGATGCACAACTGGAAGCAACCTACGAAGGGCCGGAGGCGGTTCAGCGGCGCCAACTCACCGTGACCATGACCAGTCAGGTGTTCCTTGCGCAATTTGCCGCGTGGTCCGCGGAGATGCGGCGCATCGCCTCGACACGCCCCGGTACTGGCGCCTGTACGCTCGCTTCGGCAATGAACCTGTGGGCGTGGACGCTGAACTATCTGCAAAAGACCACTGATCCCGCCGGCAACAAGCTCTATCATGGCCAGCGCCAGGGCGTGACGTTTGCATTGGCCGACGCCCTATGCTGGCTGGTGGCGTCCCGTTGCCAGATTCTCGACGTGCTCGAGTTAGAGAAGAACGGAGCAGAGAATCCAGAGGCGAGCGATGGCCTCCCGGGAACGGTGCAGTTCTTGAGCGACCTGTGCCACACGCAAGCCGCGCATGCAGCGGGCGAGGTTTCGCGCATCTGCGCCGAGTTGGTCTTTGGCTATACGTGCCATCCGGCGTGGAACGAGAAAGAGCACAGAAGCTGCTTCCTGGCAGGCGAACTCGAAGAACTTGAAGCGACCATGCCGGGAATCATGGCCATGGCTGTGGATGTGCTGGCGGAAGACGGCAGCCATCCGCCGAAGGCGGGCCCGTGTGCTGGCTGTGCAGGATCGGGCGAGTTTCTGCGGCTGCAAAGCAGATTGACCATGTGCCTGACTGGTTCGCGCCTGGCGAAGGATCGCGCGGCCGAAACCGTAAGCAAGGTGATGATTCCCGAAGCACTCGATTATCCGGCGGCAGGGCCTGCATGAGCTCGGCCGTACAAGCAGTCGAGACCGACCGACAGACGATGGCAGTGGACATCGCCTGTGTAGGTTTTGGTCCGGCGATGGGTGGTTTCTTGACCACGCTGACGCAAGCGTGGAGTCAGTCCCCCGACGATCCAGCATTCGAAAGCAGGATCGCACCGGGTATGCCCTTGCAGGTGCTTTGCTACGAGCGCGCCGACGATCTCGCTGCTGGCGTGAGCGGGGTGGTGACGCGCGCCCACGGAATTCGTGCGAGCTTTCCTGGGCTCGATCCGACCCAGATTCCCATGGCCACGGACGTAAAGCAGGAACGCGTCTTCTACCTTCTCGATCCCATCGGAGCCAGCCGGCGCTCGTTCACACTGCGCGCGGCAGATTTCTTGCTACGTCTCTGCGGAAGACTATTCGTAAAAGACGAGGCGTTCGAGCTCCCCTGGACGCCCGCATTCCTGCACAAGCGCGGGGGCCTGGTGTTTTCCATCGGACAGTTCAACCAATGGGTCGCCTCGCGGCTGGCGGCGAACGGACTGGTCCAAATCTGGCCGGGAACGCCTGTGAGCAGTCCGATCTTTGCTGAAGAATCGAATGAAGACAGACGAGCAGTCGTTGGCATCCGCCTTGCCGATCAGGGTGTGGACAAAAACGGGATTCCGTCCGACGGCTTTATGCCCGGTATGGATGTGCACGCGCGATTGACCGTGGTGGGCGACGGACCGGTGGGCCAAGTTGGCAGAGCGCTCAACCAAAGCGAGGACAGCCCGAAGGGCAGAGACTGGGCGCTGGGCATGAAGATGGTTATCGAGCTGCCGGAAGACTCCACGCTCGAGCCGGGCACGGTATGGCACGCCTTTGGATTTCCCGAGCCGGAGATCTTCGGATTCCTGTATGTCCACCCGGATCGACTGGCCTCCGTGGGTATCTTCGTGCCTTCGTGGATGAGCGATCCGTTTCGCAGTGCCTACAGATATTTGCAGCACTACATCCAGCATCCGGTCCTATGGAAACACCTCAAAGGCGGCACGCTGCATTCCTGGGGCGCGAAGTCACTCGAGGAAACCGGAAAACGCGGCGAGCCCTTGCTCACCGGTGATGGATTCGCGCGCATCGGCGAATGTTCCGGATCGACCAATATGCTGACCGGGTCGGGCGTGGATGAAGCATGGACGACCGGCGTGCAACTCGGCGAGAGCGTGCTTGAACTGCTGCGCGGCGGACTTCCCTTTACCGAAGTGAACCTTTCCAACACCTACGAAAGACGGCGCCGTGCAAGCTGGGTGGAACGTGGAGCGCGCGAAGCCGAACACGCTCGCGACGGATTTCATTCGGGCTTTGTTCGCGGCATGCTTGGGATGGCGCTGGCCGGGCTGACCGGCGGTCGTCTTTCGCTGAAGACGGAGATACCGTCCGCGCCGCAGCAGATTCGCCCGTTTGAAGCGGATATCGCAGGCCAAAAGCTGAGAGAAGCCGCGCTCCAAAAAGCGACCGACGAGGGTCGCCCCTTCCACGATGCATTGCTTACAGCGCGCGGCTGGCCAGAGATTCCCTACGACGGTCGCCTGCTGGCCACGCAACAAGATGCGCTCTTGATGGGCGGCAAGGTCCAGGCCATGCCCGGCTTCGCGGATCATGTGCGGTTTCTCGACAAGGAGCTGTGCAGGTCGTGCAGAGAGAAAACCTGCATCGCAATGTGTTCTGGCCAAGCCATCACGCAAGGTGCAGACGGGGTGCCGGCGTTTGAGCGTGAAAAGTGCGTGCACTGCGGAGCTTGTTTGTGGAACTGCGCTCATGCTCGCGATGGAGAAAGTGGCAACATCGAATTCCTTGCCGGCGCCGGAGGGTTACATTCGGCGGAAAACTGAAAGGCAGCTATCAGCTTACAGCTGTCAGTTTTCAGCTCTTTCACTACGAGAGGCAGCTATCAGGAAGAGAGTGAAACGAAGATGGCGCAGGATTTTCGTGACCTGGTTGTTTGGCAGCGCGATCGAATTGACTATATGCATATATCAGCTCACCCGATCTTTTCCAAAAGACGAGGTCTATGGCCTTGTGTCGCAGATGAGGCGCGCAAGCGTCTCTGTGGCCAGCAATATTGCGGAAGGGCGGGGGCGATTAGGCCCTGCGGAGTTCCGGCAATTCCTTGGCTTGGCACATGGCTCGACATGTGAGATCAGAACCCAGCTCGTAATTGCCAGAAGGCTCGCCATGGGCGACGCTTCCGCCCTGGGGCGGAATCGCTTGCCGAGGAGATATCCAAGATGCTTACGTCATTCATTCAAACAATCCGCGAAGGATCCGCGCAAGAAATGCGAAAAAACAAGGGGCAAAAGCCTTGAGCTAATCAGCTATCAGCTGAAAACTGTGGGCTGCGGGCTGTGAGCTGTGAGCTGTCAGGTGGAGAAAAAATGTCCGATTCATTCCACATTGTTGTCTGCGCAGGAATCGTGCCCGATCCATTGCAGACGCTCGAACCAACAACGGGGCCAAATGGTCCGGGTGTGAAGAATGAAATGCTCCTGCCCGCCGTTCTCGATCCATGGGCGGCGAGCGCGTTCTATGAGGCTGCGAACCTGGCTGCCCAACGCCCGGGCAGCAGAGTCTGGCTGGTTTCGCTGGGACCGAAAGCCAAACTGCAACAACTGATGATGACCGTTGCGCAGAAGGCGAGTTTCGAACTGGTGCCAATCGACGGTCCGATCGGCGGCTTCACCGATGCGCACGCAACAGCGGCCACAATTGCCGATGCGATCGCCGCAATCCCAGGGCTCGATCGAACGAAGCTCCTTCTTTTGGGCGGCTGGGAGTCCGCAACGCGCGGCGCCGGAATCACGCTGCAACTCGTTGGCGAGCGGCTGGGCATCATGGATCAATTTCAAGGCGTAGACCGGATTGATTCGCGTGACGACGGCTCGTTCGAAGTGCTGGAGCGCGTGGAGGGCGGCAAGCACCAGGTTTCGGTTTGTGCAGGGGCTCCGGCGGTATTGGGCTGGGCGACGGGCAATCTCGCCGAGCCGCGCAACAATCCGCAAGTTGGCATGGCGAATATGCGTACGATCATGCCCGCTTTGCAAAAGGCAAAATCGGTGCCCCTTGCAACCAACGGGCTGCGCTACATCTCCGTCAGCCTCCCCCGTCAGCAACGCACCACGCGTGTGGTGAAGGACCTTCCGGCAGACGAGATAGCACGCGAATTGGTCGAGTGGATAGAGGCGGAGTAATGGAATCTATTTTGGTGTTAGCCCATAGTGATGAAACCTGCGAACAGCTAAGTAAAGGTTCGCTTGAAGCCGTAACAGCGGGCAGGGAGTTGGCAGCGCAACTCGGTGCTACGTTGACCGTAGGCATCGTTTGCGGAGTTTCGGACAACTTGGCCGAGAGCCTTTCTTCCGTGGGAGCACAATTGCTCGTTGTCTCGGGCGAAGCGTTCGCGCAACCGCGTTACGCAACCGATGCAGCGGCATGCGAAGCGATTTGCCGCAGTGCGCAGCCCGCAATCGTCCTCGCGCCTCACAGTTCGCGCTTCGCACGCGTGATGGCCGCTGTGGCGTATCGCATGCACGGATTCATCGACACACACATCACGGCAATTGGCACGACAGACAGAGTAGAAGCAACACGGTGGTTTTATCGCCAGCGCATGGAAGCCGTCGTAACACGTGAATCGCGTCCGTGGTTTCTCCTGCTCGACTCCGGAACACACGCGGTCTATGCCGGCGAGTCCGCCCCAGTGCAAGTGGAGCAGATCGCGATCGAGGTCCCGGCATCGCGCACGACTGTTCTCGGAACTCGCTCGCCGGAGCAAGGTGCGATTCTATCCGGGGCCGCCGCCGATGGGTCATCACAACGCTGGGAAACGATTCGCCCTGACGCAAAGCTCCTGTTTGTTGCCGGAGCTGGGTGGACAAAGAAGCAGCCCGACGGGAGAATTCATGTCGCGGAGGCGGGAGAACTGATCCTGCAATTCGTGCGCGCCTCGGGCGCATCGCTTGGCAGTTCCAAATCACTTGTCGATCAGGGCGGCGACGGGACCCCGGTCCTGCCTTTTCTCACGCATCTCAATCAAGTGGGCCAAACTGGCTCGACGCCCAGGCATCCGAAGGGACTCGCGACCTGCTGCCATGGCGAAGAGCCTCACGTGGTGGGCTGGCGTTTCATCGGCGAGCGGCGCGCGATCAGCCTCGACCCCAACTGCGGCTGGGCACGCGGCAAGGCGGATGTGGTGTACGTGGCCGATGCATTTCAAGTCATGGAGCGCGTGAACGCGCTTCTGGGGGAACAAGTGTCCTGCGGGGTTCCAGGAGGTATTTCTTGAGGCGATAACGTGGCGAAACTTATCCCCCTGCCTCATCTCCTATAATTGGTGTCTTGCTAAGAGAACAATAGGACTTTGCGATGGGGCAACCTACAGCAGTTCCACAAATTGCTGTATCCCGAAGCCACCGCTGTCGAGTGGCATTTTCCTTAAGAAAATGACACTTTCGCGGAACTGAAAAGGGCACGTGAATTGTGGAACTGCTCTAGCTTGATCCAGATGGGGAGTTCTATGCCCGTTCATCCCGGCATAATCGATTACGCGCGTGCATATTTCCCCTTTAAATAGTGGAATCCAGGGACCTGGCTGCCGATAACTTCCAGATGACGAGGGGCGGCGGACGATTTTGGGTAGCAATTGCGATTTCGGCTGCACTGATCGGTTCCGCAACCATTGGATTCTCGATTTGGCATGGGCTCCTCTTCTCGAGCCACAATACGATCGGCGAACTTGAGGAAATGCCGGTCGGAGCCTCGGTCCATCTTGTGGGCAAAGTGGCATACGTTGACGTTCCGGGGATGAGATTCTGGATCCAGGACCAGACTGGAGCCCTCGTCATTCCGCTGAGTCCAAGCAACGTTGAGGTTGGAACGACTGTTGCTGTGGAGGCCGCGAAGGCATCCCGTTACGATCCCATTCGGGGACCTGGCAGCCTGCTCCTGTCGAACTTAAGCATCCATCCCTCTTCCGTCCACGTAAAGGTGCCGCAACCTCTTCCTGTCTCCTTGACCACTCTCCCCGGGCCTGAAAAGAACGGCACAGCAGTTCAGCTGAACGTCATCGTGCGTGACGCCTATCGAGATGCCTATGGACGCGTGCATCTCAATGTCGCGGACAAAGGCTCGGATATTGACGCGGTTGTCGCCGAATCAGGCGCAGATTATCGGAAGCTGGTCAACGCGGATGTTCGACTTACCGGCCTCACTGAAGAGACGGTGAATTCTCGAGGGGAGCGACTGTCCCGTGTTGTGTGGGTTTCCTCCGCAAATGACATAAAGGTGATTCAGCCCGCGTCAGGCGTCGATCATCTGTATTCCATTCGGGATCTCTACCGTAAAAGCCTGGCAATCAATGATGGCCATCGCGTTCGCATTCGCGGTCGTGTCGCGGCAGCCTCGAGTGGCTCAGTGCTACTTGAAGATCGATGGGGTGCGATCGAATGCCACTTCTCGCCCGCCCATACCTTTTCCATCCACACACCGGTTGAAGTTGACGGGTTCCCCGGCGCGGATGGTTTGCGCATCGATCTATACCACGCATCGGTTACCGAGATTCCGGCCGAACAACTTGATGAGCTCAGCAAGACGACTGCATTCCCCGCTCCTCTGGCGACCGTTGCCTCAGTCCGCCGGTTGACCCCGGCACGCGCAGCTTCGGCGCTGCCTGTTCGAGTTACTGGCGTCGTCACCGCGGTCGATCCAATATGGCGAAATGCATTTCTTCAAGACTCAAGCGCTGGTATCTACCTCAAATACGCTGGCAATCCCATAGGTCTTCGGGTCGGAGAACGCGTAACGGTCACAGGAATTACGGACGCAGGTAATTACGCTCCGGTGATTCTTGCGCCCCGATTTGAAGATAGGGGCCCTTCACCGCTCCCCGTTCCGATTCCCGTGACTTTCGAGGACGCCGCATCCGGAAGGCTGGACTCACAGTACGTGGTTCTGGAGGGTATTGTTCACCCTTTGAAGTTTGCTGAACAGCCGGATCACCCACTGTTGACCTTCGAACTGTATACGGCACTTGGCCAGATTCACGTATCGACTTCCCCAGGTTTCCCGGATCTTCGCGCAACGGGCGACCTCGAAGACGCGAGGATCCGGATCAGAGGAGTTTTTGGCACTATTTACAACTCGAGACGTCAGCTGGTTGGATATGACTTGAACATTGCATCTCCATCCCAAATCGAAATCATTGAACCGGCCGTGGGTGATCCGTTCGCGCTGGAAACCACGCCAATTGGGGATCTGCTTCGATTCTCGCCAACCGCCCGATTTGGCCATCGGGTCAAAGTCGCCGGATCGGTGACGTTGGTCGGCAGCGGCTTGGTCTACATTCAAGATCCAAGTGGCGGCGTGGAGATTAGGGGCAACCATCCCAACTTCCAACTTGGCGATCGGGTCGAGGCGGTCGGCTATCCAACCCTTGCCGGCCGGTATTCCCCCGAACTGTCAGACGCGTCGATCCACTCTGCTCCAGGATCTCGATCCGTGCAATCTGTCGCCACTACGGCAGAAGCCATCCTTCAGGGAAAATACGATTCGCAGTTGGTCACAGTGGAGGGCCGGCTTTTGACGGCGCTCCATGCTCGCGGAGCCTGCAATCTTGTGCTGCAGTCGGGCATTCACACTTTCACAGCGCAGTTGGACACCGCAGATTTAGGGAGCGATTCATGCGAATTCGCTGAAGGAAGCATCCTTCGACTAACCGGTGTCACTTCAGCCCAGATCGACCCGAACAAACTCTATCGGCTCCTGCAGGAAGGCCCCGTCGCCTTCAAGGTGCTGCTACGTGAACCTAAAGACATCGCGATCGTTCGCTATGCTCCTTTCTGGACACCAAGAACCACGATGCTCCTGCTGACGTTTTTCTCATCTCTGGTTGTCGTTGTTCTCGTATGGGTGACGGCACTGCGGCGCAGAGTACGAAAACAGAAAGCCGCTCTGCAAAGGGCATCTCTTACGACGCAAGCAATCCACGATCTCTCTGAGGCTATGCAAGAGGTATCGCATGAAGAGCGCTTCGATACGGAAGTTTCGGTGCGGGGGAGCGAGGATATCGCACAACTCGTTATCTGCTTCAATCGAATGCTGTCAGAACTGCGGCAACGAGACCGTGCCAAGCGAGAGGCCGAAGGACGATTGCAGCACCAGGCACTCATCGACGAACTGACTGGGTTGCCGAACCGAAGACTGCTCGCTGATCGGCTCGCGCAGAGCCTGGCAACGGCCAAGCGCGAGCACTCCAAGCTCGCATTGCTCTACATCGATTTGGACGGCTTCAAGCTTGTGAATGACAGTTTTGGACACGCCGCAGGAGATATTCTCCTGATGGAAGTCGGACGGCGATTCAGGTCGAGAACAAGAGAATCCGACACCCTCGCCCGCATTGGAGGAGACGAGTTTACGGTAATTCTCAACCATATTCAGAAAAGCGAGGATGCCGAAACCGTTGCCCGAGGTTTGTTGGATTCGCTCGCGGACCCCTTCTTCATTGAGGGCCACGAGACTACCATTGGCGCGAGTATCGGAATCAGTGTTTTCCCGCAGCCTGGGTTGGGCAATGATGATTTGCTGCAGCAAGCAGACAGCGCAATGTATTTCGCCAAGCGGGCAGGGAAAAACCGGATCGTCTTTTTCAACGAAGATCTCGGTGTATCAGTGCGCGAACGCTTTACCCTCGAGAATGAACTGAGGCGCGCATTAGCAAACGGCGAACTGTCGGTTCATTACCAGCCAGAATTTGATCTTGCAACCAACGCGATCGTTCGTTTTGAAGCACTGGCTCGCTGGACGCACCCAACCCTGGGTGAGATTTCACCACTGCAGTTTATTCCGGTGGCGGAAGAGAGCGGGCTTATAGTTCCGCTCGGGGCGTACATCCTGGAGCGAGCCTGTACGGAAGCCCTTCGTTGGCAAGACAGGGTCGATCAGCCGATCCAGGTCGCCGTGAATGTATCGAGCGTGCAGTTCTCCAGGAGCACATTCGTGGAGGAAGTGCTGGACGTCCTTAACCGGACTGGATTGCCACCAGATCTTCTCCAGTTGGAGCTCACCGAGTCCGCAACCCTGGTCAGCATTCAACATGCTGCGGACACGATCAAACGATTAAAATCCATCGGCATCACGATTGCCATGGACGATTTCGGAACCGGCTATTCATGTCTGAGCTATTTGCCGAAGCTCGCATTTGATGCGATAAAGATCGACCGGTCCTTCGTACGCGAACTACTTACATGTCCTGAAACCAGGGCACTCGTCGAATCGATTTTGACCTTGGCTCGTAACTTGAATATGAACGTGATCGTTGAAGGAATAGAAAGTGAAGAACAGTTGGCATTAGTTGGAAAACTGGGGGGGGACGAAGCTCAAGGGTACCTGCTTGGTCGTCCAAGTCCCGATCCTGAGAGTCAGCTTCGTCGCCAACGTGCGCTGGCTGAAGAAATTCAATCGTTGAAGGCTCTCGGATAGTTCCGTGTGAAGGGCTCCCAGCTCTTTCGAAACAAATCAACCATTGAGCCGGCATCGCGTATTGGCAGAATAGACGTAATGAAATCGACCATATTGGTGGCCATTCGCGGGTCCCGGTTGGCGAGGGCGACAATCACATAACCGTCGCGGGGCAAGATGTGCAGTTCCCCATTGATTCCAGGTGCGCCACCGCCGTGACCGTATCCTCCATTCGGCAGCACATAGAAGCCCATACCATAATCCAGGCGCTTGGGACTCGCTTGCGTTGCCTCCCGCAGAAGTTCAGGGCCCAAAAGCTTGCGGGACTGCAAAGCTTCCGCAAAAAGAAAAAGGTCGTGGACTGTGGAGTACCCCCCTCCGGCGGAGGTGCCCGACCAGGGCATCCTGTCCGTGTTGGGCACCGGTCCGTTCCGCCCAGGCGTGTAGCCGATCGCGCGGCCATTCACATGATCGGCCTCAGGACGCGAGTCGGTGTGCATCATTCCCGCGGGCTGATAGATGTGCTCCTGAACGTATTTCTGATAAGGCTCGCCACTCACAAGCTCGATAATTCGCCCCAGGAGGATGAAGCCGTAGTTGGAGTATTCCATGCGCGAACCTGGCTCGAAGCCGACGGGCCGGCTTCCAAACAGCTTGACGTAGTCCGCAAGGGTTCGTGTTTCCTCGCGATGCGCTTCATACTCTGGATTAAAGATGTCTCCGGTGCCGCCCGTATGATTGAGCAGTTCTCGAATCGTGACGCGCGAGGCGAGGTCGCGGTTCGGATAATCGGGCCAGTAGGCAGCAATCGGCATATCGAGCGCGAGCTTTCCCTGCCCCACAAGCTGAAGGATGGCCACCGCGGTGAACATCTTGTTCATAGAGCCGATGCAGAACCGCGTGTCAACCGTGTTCCTGATGTGGTTGATCTCATCCGCCATGCCCTTTGCCTGATCGAGCACGATTTTACCGTTGTGTGCGATAAGGATTGCCCCTGAATAGGCGTCCGGCCCATTCATCGCGGCCAGATGCTCCTGCACCCGATCGGCAAGCTGATCGTCACTGGCAGCCGGATTTCCTGAGCCCTCCGGCGGCGGTACCGGGTGTCCCATCATACCTGCGATAACGGGAGGGTTTATTGACGCCAGATCCAACGTAGATTCGGAATAGGTGCCGCGATTCTCCTTCATCAACGCCACCAGATGAGTGTCGGTGTCTTCCTCGACTCGGTAGATCGTCATCCCTCCGGTCATGGTCCGAAGGCGCTGATCGCCTGCAACGCGGTCATCCGCCCCGCTGCGCCCGTATCTTTGCCAGAATGCCGTCATCAGGACTGAATCTCCCGAATTGAAAACGTCCAACCATTGCTTGAAAACCTGGAGGGCAAGTGTTTCTGACGCAGGGGCACCCGCAGTCAGAACCGCCGCAAGCGGGAGGAGGGCGAGGAGAGTAGCAGTACGTCTGAACATACTGCTGGTATATGACAGCGCTTGGTCATTTGTGAAGTGGATATGCGTAATATGTAATATTCATTCCATGAATATCGGGGGGATCGATCTCAACCTTCTGCTTGCCTTTGAAGCGCTGGTCGACGAGCGGCATGTGGGCCGGGCTGCAAGACAGGTGGGGCTCAGTCAACCGGCCTTCAGCAACGCTATCGCGCGTCTGCGAACTCGTCTTGGAGACCCGCTGTTTGTGCGCACAGCGCAGGGTATGATGCCGACGCCCCGCGCCGACCAGCTCGCCGGACCCATACGATCCGCCCTTGCTCAGCTTCGACAGACCTTTGAAGCACCGCATTCCTTCGATCCTTCGGTAAGCGCACACCGGTTCCGGATTGGGCTCAGCGATGACGTGGAACTGCGTCTGGTTCCATTGCTCGCTCGTTCCATGCTTTCAGGCGAGTTGCAGATGCAAACTCGGCGGCTCGATTGGTTGTTCACAGTGCCCGAGAGCGAGCTTCGCAACGGGACCCTTGACCTCGCAATTGGTTATTTTCCGGATGCCCGTCAACTAGCCCCAGGCCTGGTCATGGAATCGATCTCCGAAGAGAACAATGTCGTGGTTGCGCGGCACGGTCATTCCATGTGGAAAGGCAGGCTCACGCTTGACCGGTTCACAAGGCTGGATCATGCCGCGGTCATCTACCGCAATCAACTGTGGGGTTTGGTCGATAACGAGCTCGCGGCAAGAGGACTTCGGCGCCGCCTCAGACTGGCATTACCACATTGCCTTTCTGTGCTGCACGCTGTCTCGTCCAGCAACCTCGTGGCGTGCATCCAGGAATCCGTTGTTCAGAAATTCGGCGCAAGCCTCAACCTGACGTCCTACCCCGAGCCTCTTGGATTGCCGCCATTCGTCCTGCGGATGGTGTGGCATCGCCAGAGGGACAACGACACTGCACATTGCTGGCTCCGCAAACTCATTGCAACTGAACTGCGCGCTCAGAAAAGCCAGACACCCAGGCCAGGGAGATCGGCCTCGACTCTGAGACCCGCACGGAACCAGTGAGACCAGCCTCAGCTGGCCTGGAGTCTAGGGTATCCCTCCCCCCATCGCTTTGGCGAAAGCCTCTGCCCATTGAAGTCATCCGTAGCATCCTCTCAGTAAGGGCTAAGAGCGGCCCTCGCGTGAAAGAGAGAATTCCAGGACACTTGTTCTCGCTTTCCGATCTGGGGAAAAGGCGAGAAGAGATATGCGAACGGAGTCACTTGGGATGAACATTTCATGCATTTTGTCCCGAAGAATTCTCAACCGTCGCAGCTCTCGATAGAATCTTGTCTGAGATGGACCAGATGGACCAACCCCATATTGCTGCCCTAAACCGCAGATTCGGTCTCCCCGGCGTCGTAGGAGTGGAGCCTGGGAATGGTGGGTTGCCCAAAATATGCGTGACCGCCCCTTCAGCTTCGGCAGAAATATATCTTCACGGGGCCCAGGTAACGGCATGGCAGCCGGTAAACACCGAAGAGGTGCTCTTCCTCAGCGAACATTCGCATTGGCAAGACGGCCGCGCGATCCGAGGAGGGATTCCGGTCTGCTTTCCCTGGTTTCGGTCCAAGGTGGATGACCCGCTGGCGCCAGCCCATGGGTTCGTACGAACCAAAGAATGGCGGCTTGAGTCCGTGAAAGCAGAGGAAGAGTCCGTAGAAGTCATCTGCTCAACGGAGAACGATGAATCGACGCGCCGCTGGTGGGCGCACTCGTTTCGTTTGGTGCACGTCATATCCATCGGCAGATCTCTTCGCCTTCAATTGATTGTCACGAACACCGGACAGGCTCCCTTCCGCTTCGAAGAGGCCTTGCACTCGTATTTCAGTGTGAGCCGCGTAGAGAATGTACGCATTCGCGGTCTCGATCAAGCCGTGTATTTGGACAACATCGACGGAAACCACGAGAAGACACAGTCAGGAGACTTGGTTTTCACCGCCAAGACTGACAACGCCTACATGGATGTCCAAAGCACGGCGGAGCTAGTCGATCAGACCTGGTGCCGAACAATCCGGACGGAAAAAGAGAACTCTGCAACGACCGTCGTCTGGAATCCCTGGCAGGACGGCGCGGCCTCGCTCACCGATCTCGGGGGCGATGAATGGCAACGATTTGCATGCGTGGAAGCTTGCAACATTCTCGGCTCGGCGATTTCACTGGCGCCAGGCCAGGAGCACAGAATGCAAGCAACCATCAGTGTCGTTCGAAACAAAGCGTGACACTCACAAACAAGACGTACGTTGACGCAAGCACAAACCGAACATGCATTTCGGGTGCCGCAAGGATCTAACGCGGATTGCGCCTGAGTTCCCGTCCAACCGTCAACTACTATTTCGTTACTGAAGGATAGTCCACAATCCAAACACAAACTGTCGACCCGAAGATGCTCAAGTGATGCAACGGTGTCTAGTATCACCAAATCCCTCATTCGATCGACTCGGCCATCAGTGCGCCTTAAGCGCCGAACGCGAAATGCGGTAGGATGAGCCCGTGCTGAATCTTCGAAAGCCGATCGCGGCGATTGCGTTCTTTTTGTCGGCGCTGGTTCTCACGCTCGCCCCTGGGTGTGCGAAGAAGTCGTTCGCAGTGGAGGTTGCGCACGGGTTCATCGGGAACGTCTATATCTCTTGCGGGCCTACCGTAGGTTTCCCCTCGAAGCCTGTTCAGGTCAATTCGCTTGGTGGGGGCAACGCGCAGGCGTGTCCAGGTGGCGACGCCGAGGTCAGGGTTTTGCGAGACGGAAAGATGGTAACTATTACGGCTGTGAGCTGGGAACGGACGGGCGACGGCACTCCCGTTGCACTGTCATTCAACGTGAAGTGAGTTGACGAAACCGACACAAAACCCGACTACCTCCGAATCGGCCACGACACGTCCTCTAAGCCGGTTTTAGGCCAACGGTTAAGAATGCCTGCATGATGGATGCGCGACTCTCTGAGCCCGATCCACACTGATGATCCCTGCTCCCTACTGCTTCCCTCAATCCCCCGTAGTCTCCGCCAACTGATCCTGCTGCCCGATCGCCTCACAGTCAATCGACAAACACTCGCCCAGCGCGCGGAAATCTTTCTCCCACTTAGGCCGTTCCTCCTCGGCCAGCGCCGTCAGCGCATAACCCGAACTGCGCAGAATCTCGTACCAGATGTTCTGCGCCTGCCATAGGTTCAAGTCGAATGGCATCTCCGCTAACCGCCGCGCCAGCGTCAGCGCGCGATCCAGCATCTCCAGCGATCCTGCCGAAAGCTGCAGTTCCACCATTGCCCGCTTCATCCGCTGATCGGCCATGTAGCTGAGTGTCGCCGTTTCCAGCGGGACCTGGTCGGCCTTCGCCAGCTGCAAGAACGACCGCATCGTCGCCAGGTCGATCGGTTCGCCCTCCAGCGCACGCCGCAAACCCGCATTGATCGCGAAACCCGCGGCCAGTGTCAGCGCCGGCGGCTTCGGCAGCCCCGCCTGCGACAAGAAGCGGAGCAGGCTTGCATGGTCTTCATAAATATTAGTCAGCGAATTCTCGATGTCCCATAGCGTCGAATTCAAAATCAGCTGCACAATCCGCCGCTGCTCGTCGCTGAAGATCGAAGTCAGCGAATAATCCACGTGTCCGTAGTACTTGTCGATCAGACGGATCACATCCGGGAAATCCGCCTTCTGCACCTGGTCCGCTGCCGCCGCGGCAAAATCCTCAAATGCTTTTGCGTCGCTCTCCACATAAGGCCTTACCGCGGCCGTAATGTTCTGGTCGCCGAAGTGCAGCACCGCGAAACTGAAACTCTGCTGCTCGCCCGTGATGGCGCTCGCAATGTGCGCGCGTCCCAATGCCAACCTGCCGCGCCCCGACGTGTAGATGTCGTACGAAATGCGTCGCACCCGATAGCAAAACAACTCCGTCTCTTCCCCAAACGAAGAAAACACGCTGCTGATCGCGTAATGCGCCGCCACCTGCTCCAGGCCCAACTCCATTGGACGAATCTTCTCGTTGAAGATCCGCGCCCCGTCACCTGCCGCGGGAACATTCGATTTCGCTTCCGCCAGCCGCGCCACAAACGCCGCCTCAAGCCCCGCTGCCTTGTCACCGAACAGTTGCTTCGCCAGCTGCAGCACGCGTGCCGCGTAAGCGATCACCTGCACTGTCTCAATTCCAGAAATATCGTCGAAGAACCAGCCGCAGCTCGTGTACATCAGCTGTGCGTGCCGCTGCATCTCCATCAATTCGAGCGCCCGCACTCGTTCTTCAACGGTCAGTCCATGGTTCTGGTGTTCCATGAAAAACAGATCCGCCGATTCAGCCGTGCGATACAGAATCACATGGATGTAGCCGTCCCGCGCCGCCCATACATCCTTGAAAAGCTTCGCGCCCAATCCTTCCGTCAGCGGAGCAATCGCGTCCCGTAGCTCGTCAAGCGCCTGGCGCAAAGGTCCGCGCCACTCCTGGTTCCATCCCGGTTTCCCGCTGCTGCAGCCGCAATTGGAGCGCCACCGCTCCACGCCATGTGCGCAACTCCACGAAGTCTCTTCCACAATCTCGCATTCGTACTCCGGCGGAAATTGTGCCAGGTAATTCCCATAGTTCGTCAGCTTGACGGTCTTGTCCTGTTCCAGCAGCCGGATGGCATACGCCAACGCCATCTCCCCATGTTTGTGGTGATGCCCGTAGGACTCGCCATCCGTGGCCACATGCACCAGCTGCGGCTGCGTCCCTTCCTTGAATCCCGCCTTCAGGCGCGCCGCAAAGTTCTCGCCCGAGTTCAGCAGTCCTTCAAACGCAATCGCACGCGACGTCGGACCATCGTAAAAAAACACCCCCAGCAATTTGCCCGAGTCAAAACGCATCACGTACGGCCTCATTGTGTCCACTGATGCATTCGCCGTGTCCGTCCACGGCGGCTCTGCACTCGGTATCATCCCACCGTCGCTCGGCGCAGTCGCACTCGCAGAGGCGGTGCTCGGCTTAATCAGCGGACGAATACGCTTGCACTGGTGCGACGCCAACAGCGTAAAGCGGATTCCATTCTCCGCCAGCAGTTCCAGCGTCTCCGTATCCGCCGCCGTCTCCGCCAGCCACATCCCGTCCGGCGGAGCGCCATAGTGATATTGATAGTCCGCAATCCCCCAGCGGATCTG
This sequence comes from uncultured Acidobacteriaceae bacterium, assembly GCA_963704415.1. Taxonomy (GTDB): domain Bacteria; phylum Acidobacteriota; class Terriglobia; order Terriglobales; family Acidobacteriaceae; genus Telmatobacter. The sequence goes on from OY969908.1 coordinate 896,809, forward strand.
CGTGATGCGATCGCGCCGGTTCGCCAGCGGCATGATGACGTGGTTGTACACCTGCGCCATCGCCGAGCTATGCCCCTTGTAGCTGCGCCGGCTCCGCCGCTCGCCGTCCACAATCATCCGGTGTGTACGCGGTGCGTTGTCCCGCAACCAGCTCAACAAGGTCGGCCCAAAGTTGAAGCTAACCCGCGCGTAGTTATTCACAATCCGCGTGATGTGGTTCTTTTCGTTCTGGATACGCGCCGCTCCGTTGGTCGCATAACACTCCGCGCAGATGCGCTCGTTCCAGTCGTGATACGGTGCGGCCGAATCCTGCGTTTCCACCGTCTCCAGCCACGGATTCTCGCGCGGCGGCTGATAGAAATGCCCATGAATGCAGACAAAACGTTTGCTAGGGGCCATCAATAAGTCCAATCAGGCAAGCGATGCGCCAAAGAATTGTGCGGAGTTGCGAACGCATGCGCCATCGCATTCGCAGCCAAACAATTCAATCAACAATCTATTTTAGGCGCGCCCGCCGCATTCGTCGCCTTGGCCAAATCGCACGCCCGCCACAAATACCAGCTCGCCACCGAACGAAACGGCGCCCACTTCCGCCCCCGCCGAAACAGCACATCCGGCTTGGGCAAATCCGCCGCCTCCACAGGCCTCGTCTTCGGCAGCTTCAGAAACGTCAGCGCATAACCCTTGCGCACCCCATAGTCCGTCACCGGCAACACATCCGGACGTCCCAAACGGAAAATCAACAGCATCTCCACTGTCCACGAACCGATGCCGCGCACCTCCGTCAGCCGCTCCACAATATCCGCATCCGGCATCTTCATAATCGCGGCATGCGACGGAACCGTCCCATCCAGCGTCTTCGCGGCCAGATCTTTCATGGCTCGAATCTTGTTTCCGGAAACCCCCGCAGCCCGCAGCGCCTCATCTGGCACATCAATCAACAGCCTTGGTGTAGGGTCGCCGCCGAAATACTCGCGCACTCGCCGATGAATCGTCGCCGCTGCCTTCCCATTCAACTGCTGATAAAGGATCGATTCCAGCAGCGTCTCGAACGGCGAAGGTGATGAATCGAGCCGCATCTTAAACTCGCCCACGCGCTCGATCAGCGCACCCAGTTTCGGATCGTTTTTTTTCAGATGCGCCACTGCCTCGTCAGCATCAAAAGGCAGCTTCCTCCGTGTTCGCGTTTCATGCATCATAGGCGACCAGTGTATCGCGGCGTCTTCAGCCTTCAAGATGCGCAAAGAGCAGTCCGATCTTTCCAGCGTCCAAGCCCAGGCCGGGCGGTTCAACTCCACTGCCACCCAGCTGGACCCGCCCCTTGTACCATCATCAATAGGGTCACCAGGAGTACGCCTCGCTATGAAAATGCGTCCGGGAACGCAAACAGGATTTCTGCTGTGCGGTAAGGAGTGGATTGACGGCGAAGCCCTTGAAGTCCGCTCGCCGTGGGACAACGGCGTCGTCGGCCGCGTCACCATCGCCACGCGCGCCGATGCCCGTCAGGCCGTCAACCACGCGACCGCCAGTCTCCGCCGCACCCGCGCACTCCCGCGCTGGAAGCGTCGCGAAATCCTCGAAGACATCGCCGCCGCGCTCCTCGAACAAAAAGACCGCTTCGCCCAGCTCATCGTCGCCGAAGCCGCCAAACCCCTCCGCCTCGCCCGCAGCGAGGTCGATCGCGCCGTCCTTACCTTCAAGACCGCTGCCGAAGAAGCCGTCCGCCTCGGCGGTGAATCCATTCCGCTCGACCTCACCGAAGGCAACGAAAATCGCTGGGGCGTCGTGCAGCGTTTTCCCGTCGGTCCCGTCCTCGCCATCACGCCATTCAATTTTCCATTGAACCTCGTCGCCCACAAGGTGGCGCCCGCCCTTGCCGCCGGCTGTCCGCTCATCCTCAAACCCGCCCCCCAAACGCCTTTCACCGCGCTCGCCCTTGGCGAAATCATCCTCAAAGCCGGGTGGCCCGAAGAAGCTCTCGCCGTCCTCACCCTTTCCAACGCCGATACTGCGTGGCTCGCTGAAAAAGAAGACCGCATCAAACTCGTAAGTTTCACCGGCTCCGCCAAAGTCGGCTGGGACATCAAAGCCCACTCCGGCCGCAAGCGCGTTCTGCTTGAGTTGGGTGGCAACGCGGCCCTCATCATCCACGGCGATTGGCCCGACTTGGACGAAGCCGCCATTCGCACCGCGCACGCCGCCTTCGGGTACGCCGGACAGTCCTGCATCAGCGTGCAGCGCGTGTTCATCGAACGCCGCATCTTCCAGACCTTTGTCTGGAAACTCGTCGACGTCGCCGGCAAACTCGTCTCCGGCGACCCGGCCGACGAAGCCACCGAAGTCGGCCCCCTTGTTCGCTTGAGTGAAGCCGAGCGCGTCGAGTCCTGGATCAAAGAAGCTGTCGATGCAGGCGCCAAACTCGTCTCCGGCGGCGAGCGCAAAGGCTCCCTCATCGAACCCGCCATCCTCACTGCAACCCAGCCAGGCATGAAGATTCGCGACGAAGAAGTCTTCGGCCCCGTCGTCCTCGTCGAGCCTTACGAAGATTTCGAACAGGCCCTTGCCGACGTCAATCATTCAAAATACGGCCTGCAGGCCGGTCTCCTTACGCGCGACGCCGGCCGCATCCTCACCGCCTATCGGGAACTCGAAGTCGGCGCGCTCATCGTCGGCGACACACCCAGTTGGCGCCTCGACCCGATGCCCTACGGCGGCGTCAAAGACTCCGGCCTGGGCCGCGAAGGCGTCCGCTCCGCCATCGAAGAAATGACCGAGCCGCGCATGCTCGTCCTCTCCGGTCTCAGCTGACAGAGGTCCTATCTTCGCGTGGCCCTATCGTCCCGATCTTCCGCTCAGTGACGGTGCCGACAGTTTTCGTTTCCGTCTCTTGCGCGCGAGAGATTCGATCCCGTCCAGAAGGCACTCCAGGCCAAAACCATCACCATCGTTGGTGGGCTGTGTAAAAGCGCCAGACTCGATCGCCGATACCAAAGCGGGATAACGTTCGGGATGCTTCGCTGCAAGTTCCATCGTGATGCGCACCCACTGCTCCGCGGAGAGTCCCTTCGCCTCTCCTGTATGGAATTCCGCTTGACTGCGCACGTGTCCGATCAACACGTGGAAAGCGCCCATCTGTTCGCTCCCCACTAGGCCTGCGTCGCGAAGTGCGCTCAGCGCGACATCGAACCATGCCAATTCATTCGGCCCCATCACCCGGCGTCGCGCTGTCGCAGCCTGCAGAAACCATGGATGGTCCCGGTAAATCGAGGAGCACGCCCGAGTCCACTCCACAAGCCTCTGCCGCCAGCCTTGTGCGCCTGATATTCGGGGCGGAAGCCTCCCTCCAGCCGAGTCAATCATCCGGTCGATCAACTCTTCCTTGCTTGAAAAATAGCGGTACAACGCCATGGTCGTGACGTTCACTTCGCGCGCGATCCGTTGCATCGAAACTGCATCCAGGCCCTCGGCATCGGCCACCGCAATCGCCGCGCGCGCAATCTGCTCTGCACTGAGTGCGGGTTTCGGCCCCCGGCTCGGGAGCTCTCGTTCATCCCATAGCGCCTTGACACTCATCGGCAATTGGATCGGATTTTGTTTGCGTTTTCTGGCAGGCACTCGTGTCTCTCAGAGAAGAACTGATTCCGGATTCGATCATAGCGCCTCCTCGCGAACTTGCAGTCGATCAACTGTGTATGTTACACACAATTTGGAGACTCAATATGCCTTCTCCCGTTTTTGCCGCTCTAGGAGCCCTCCCCGTCTTCTTCGCGGCCGCGGTTCTGATTCACCGCAAGCTGCGTCAACACGCAATCGCCGCTGCACTGCGGATTCACAGTGCCAGCGGGATCGCCGAAGAATGCTACGTCCCCATCGGCGGCATCGAGCAGTGGATTGGCATCCGCGGCGACGACAGGTCCAACCCGGTCTTGCTCCTCGTCCATGGCGGTCCTGGCGCATCCTGCAGCATCTTCACACCACGAATCCGCAGTTGGGAAAAGCACTTCACGATTGTGCAGTGGGATCAGCGCGGCAGCGGCAAGACGCTCGGCCGCACCGGCAAACGCGCCACCGGCATACTTACACTCGATCGCCTCACCCGCGACGGCATCGAGGTGGCAGAGTACGTGTGCCGGCGCCTCCGGGTAAACAAAATGATCCTCATGGGCCAATCCTTCGGGTCCATGTTCGCTCTCTCCATGCTCAAGCGTCGCCCCGATCTCTTCTCTGCCTACGTTGGAACCGACCAGAACATTGGCATGCTTCGTGACCGTGACGAAGTGCTTTGCGCCACGCTGCAGCGCCTGCGCGCCGCCGGGCTCAACAGGGGCGTCGACGCTCTGGAACGCATCGGCTCCGACCTCTCTCGCTGGACGGCCGATGACTATCTCGCCGTCGCACGGTGGACTATGAAATCAGACCCTCCCACTTGCCAAAGAATCATGAAGCTGCTCAAAGACAGTGTTTGGTATTCGCCCGCATACAGCCTGAGAGGCATTTGGGATTTCTCCCGCGGCATGCGTTTCTCGCTCGAGCAGTTGCTTCCCTACGCCGTCCGCTTTGATGCCTGGAAGGAAAGCACGCGTTTCGACGTCCCGTTCTTCGTCTTCCAGGGGGACAATGACCTCCTCACCTTGCCCAGCCTCGCTGAAGCCTATTGCAACGACGTCAAGGCGCCGGTCAAAGATTTCGCTCTCATTCGCAATGCCGGGCACTTTGCTGCGTTCCTGCAGCCTGACCAGTTCCTCACGGAACTCCTCGTCCGCGTGCGCCCTCTCGTCACCACTCCTCCGTCTGTTTCTACCGCGACTCCTGCCTGATCATGGGTGCCCGTCTATACTGGCAATCGGTCGCGTACCTCACCGGGACAAGGCACAGCATGGATCTCGCTCTTAAAGACAAACTCATCGTAGTCACCGGCGGCGGCGCAGGCATCGGCGCCGGCATCACACGCGCCTGCCTGGACGAGGGCGCGCGCGTTGTTGTCCTCGGCCGCCGCTCTCAAAATGTCCAGGATTTTATGACCGAAATGGAAGCCGCCCACGCCCGCTGCTTCCTCGTCGAAGCCCATCTCGAAGACACAGCGCGCTGCCAATCCGCCATCGCCGAAATTTTCGCGCGACACGGCGACATCTACGGCCTCGTCAACAACGCCGGAGTCAACGACGGCGCGGGCTTGGAGAAGGGAAGCGTCGAACGCTTCATTGAGAGCCTCAACAAAAATCTGATCCATTACTACGCGCTCGCGCACTACGCGCTGCCCGCGCTGAAGCGCACACAAGGAGCCATTGTCAACATCAGCTCCAAAGTCGCGCTCACTGGCCAGGGCAACACCTCAGGCTACGCCGCCAGCAAAGGCGCTCAGCTCGCCCTAACCCGCGAATGGGCCGCCGAGCTGCTTCCTTACAACATCCGCGTCAACGCCGTACTTCCCGCTGAAGTTATGACGCCCCTCTATCGCCGCTGGCTCGACACTCTCGGCGACCCCGACGCCGAACTTAAGCGCATCACCGACAAAATTCCCCTCGGCCATCGCATGACGCTCTCCTCTGAAATTGCCGCGGCTACCGTATTCCTGCTCTCGCCCACGCAGTCCGCCCACACCACCGCCCAGCACCTGATCGTCGACGGCGGCTATGTCCACCTGGATCGCGCCCTCACCAAGTAGTCCGCTTCCAAAGTTCATTTCTTGCGTCGGAGGACCTGCTCTTTTCCCGATGCGTCAATCTGTGCAACACTCTGTGCCCCATCCTTTCCGTTTCCTTTTGCGGAAAGGGTGGGAAACCACAAACCCAAACAAACCTCTGTCATCCGCAGAGCGACCGAAGTCGAAGGACCTGCTGGCGCTTTTCACAATGCGTCAATCCGCGCGACACTCCGTGCCCCATCTTTTCCGTTTCCTTTTGTGGAAAGGATGGGAAACCACAAACTCAAATGAACTCTGTCATCCAAGCCAAAATCTTCTCAATGAATTTGCGGGCTTACCGCTCTACCGGGGACCGGCCCGCTTCTTGAGCGTCCCCATCCGGATCGCCAACGCGTGGCTGCGCAGCCGCGCCACAAGCGGCGCAATCTCCGCACCGCCATTGCGCTCCGCGTAATCAGCCATCTCCAGCATCACACCTGCCTCGCGGAACATCGCCCGCCGCCCTTGCGCAGTCAGTGCGCGCTTTGCGATCTCTTCGCTGGTAAAGCAGCGGTCCATCTCCGCCGCAAGGTCTGCACTCGATCCACCCTTGCTGGAATTCAACCGCAGCCTTGCCACCATCGCGTCCCACGACCGCGCATTGCGCCGATGCAGTTCTGCAATCCATTGCCCGAGGTAAACGGCGATCGAAACAAAAAGAGCGATTTGGAGATAAGAGTCGAGAATATAGGGCCTCTTACCTGGAGTTCGGCGAAGAAGAGTGCGCACACTCTTCCCCACTTCGCAGCCTAAGCGACCCTCATGTCTCGAACAATGCTACTTCCGGGCCAACCGCGCACATGCAAGTGGCAGGCAAGTTGCCCGTAACTCCGGTTCAATAAAGTACGTACTTTCGCCGCTATCCATGCGGGTTTGGTGACAACCCTATATATGAACTAATCACTGCCTCGAACGAGTGACAAACTACGGTAATGCATGTAAAGTCGTATTGAACAAAAATGGATCATCGTACTCCGTTCGATCTCCCGCCTTCTTCCCGGGAATCGGTTGCAGCCGCGCCGACAGGGGCTTATTCCACTTCACGGCCAGCGACGCCACGTCCGAATACATCCGCTCCAGCTGCTCAACGCTTACATCGCCCGGCAGCGGAATCGTATCCAGACCCGTGCCGCACACCGCAGAATACGCCAGCAGTGAATCCACGTTGAATGTGCCTTCCGCCCAGCGCTGCGCCATCAACTTGTCTTCCATCACCGGTACCATCAGTCCAGAGTATCCAGTCTGCTTCACAGGCACCGCCTTCACCGCTGCAGTAATAATCCGTGCCGCCGTCAGCGTTCCACTCGATCCAAACTTCGCGCCGGTAAAATCCTCAATCGCCGCCGCAATCGAAACATCGCCCAGCGGCGCCGGCGTCGGATCCACGCCCACATAACTCCATCCCGTCTCTGTGGCTACTTTATTGCCGATCGCATCGGCCACCTTCGCATGCTTCGTCAACGCCGCCGTCAAATCTGCAGTCGCCGCATCGGCATTGCCCTTGTCTTTCGTGAACACCTCCGCCACCACGCCCGCGCCTTCAAATCCAATGGCAAACTGCTTCCCCGCTCCCGTGTGATAGGACCCCGGATAGAAGGGGCCGAGCGGCTTCAGCATCGCCGTCGCCGTAAAGTTGAAGGTCCCCTGTGCGCGCGGACTATGCTCAGCGACGTACTTCACCATCTCCGCCGTCTGGTGAATTGTTTTCCAATGGATCCCGCTCCCGTCCGCGATGATCGTGCTCGCTTCAATATTCGGCAGCGTCGAAAGAGCTTGCTGCAGCAGATGCAACGTCGCCGGATCATCGCCGTCATGCATGATTGCCGGCCCCAGATTCAGATCGAAACTTTCCTTTCCTGAAAGCTGATCGAGCCGTCCCAGAAAGGCCAGCGCCTGCTCCTCCGGCATCCCCTTCACCAATTCCCCCAGCGGCTGCGTCGTAATGCGCAGTGACTCTACCTGGTATCCCTCAGCCTCGAACTCGCCCTTCACCTTACGCAGCACCACGAGAGTCGCGGCCACCTGCTTCTCCCATGTCCCCTGCTCCAGTCGCACAAATCCGGTGATTGCCCGCACCTCGGGATTCGCCGAAGCCGGTGCCTGCCCCCGCGCAGCAACACAAACACACAGACTCAACAGAACGGCCACCGCTATTCGCTTCACTGAATACCTCCGCATGAAAAGGAGAAATGAGTGTAGCAGAGTGCAAGTTCCAGCCAGATACTTTCAATCGTTCTCGTGTCCATCGTCAGCCCGACTGACGCTCGGCTCGCCGCCATTCGTCACATTTCCTATCCCTCCTGTGGTATCCCCACAGGTTTTGCACTATCCTCATGTGGTAACGCCACAGGGAGAAGGGAATTCATTGGTCAACCCCCGCAAACTCGACCTCCTGCAGGGCACTCTCGACCTCATGGTCCTGCAAACCCTCACCGCCATGGGCTCGCTCCACGGCTACGGCATCGCGCGCCGCATTGAGCAGGTCAGCGGAAACGAAGTCCTTCTCAATCAGGGCACCATTTATGCCTCCCTCGTTCGTCTCGAACAGCGCGGCTGGATCAAGTCCGAATGGGGTACTTCCGGCAATAATCGCAAAGCCAAGTTCTACTCCATCACCAAGCCCGGCCGCCGCCAGCTGGCAGCCGACGCACGCCACTGGGAACGCCTCACAGGCGTCATGGATCGTGTCTTCGGCAGGAGCAAAGAGGCTGACGAGGCCCTCGGCGAAAGTGAGAACCCCGCATGAGCCGCATCCGCAGTGCCACTGGCCGGCTACGCGCCTTCTTCACCGGGCAACGCCTCGATGAAGAACTTGATGCCGAGCTGGCCGCCCACATCGACCTCGCCGTCGAAGACTACATCGAGCGCGGCATGACTCCAGATCAGGCTCGTCGCCGCGCCATCCTCGCATTCGGCGGCATACAGCAGGCAAGAGAACAGCAACGGGAGGCACGTGGCCTTATGAGTCTCGACATTCTTCTGCAGGACCTGAAATACACGCTGCGCACCTTGGGACGCGATCCCGGATTTACCACCGTCGCGGTGCTCATCCTTGCCCTGGCCATCGGGGCCAACATCGCGGTCTTCAGCGTCGTTAACACCCTCATGCTCCGCCCGCTGCCATTCCCCAATGCCCAGCAGCTCCTCTGGATCGCCCCGCCTCCCACCAAGTGCGGCCTCTCCTGCGCAACCTATTCAACCGATGCCTACGATGAGTTCCGCGTCGGCAGCCGCTCCTATCAGGACGTCACCGGCTACTTCGCTTTCTCAAGCCCTGACAATCTGAGCCTCAAACTCGGCAGTGCACCCGTCACTGCCACCAGCATCGATGTCATCGCGAATTTCTTTCAGCTGCTCGGCGTGCAGCCCGCGATGGGCCGCGTCTTCCGCACCGAAGATGCCCGCAACGGAGCTTCACCCGTGATTCTCTTGTCCAACGCATGGTGGAAACGCCAGTTCAACGCCGATCCCAACATCGTGGGCAAGGCCTTCGACATCAATGGCCATCAAACCACTGTCATCGGCGTGCTCCCTGCGTCCTTCGACTTCGGCGCCGTCTTCGCTCCCGGCACAAAAGTCGACGCCATCACGCCGCTGAATCTATACGGTCCGCCGCGCGACTGGGGCAACATCATCACCATGATCGGTCGCCTCAAGCCCGGCATCTCTCTCGCCCAAGCTCGAGGCGATGCCGTGCGAGTCGCACCTACCATGTGCTGGAACAACAAATACCCGGATTCTTGCGGCTCATACGCAGAGCATAAAGGGGCAGGCGGGGTGGTCCCCGTTCCACTCAAGGACTACATCGGCGGAAAACTGCGTCGCGCCCTGATAGTCTTGTGGTTCGCCGTCGGCGCCATCCTCCTCATTGCCTGCGTCAATCTCTCCAATCTCCTCCTTGCCCGCGCCGCTGCACGCAGCAAGGAATTCGCCATGCGCGGTGCCCTAGGCGCCAGTCGCGGTCGTATCGTTCGTCAGCTCCTGACCGATAGCCTCGTCCTTTCCGGCGCCGGCGCGGCCTTCGGCCTCTTGCTCGCTCTGACTCTTGTCCAGTGGTTAGCCCACCAGGGCGCCATAGCTTTGCCACTTCTCAGCACTTTGCGCATCGACGGCGCGTCTCTCGGCTGGACCGTCTTCATCGCCGTCTTCGCCGCGGTTCTCTTCGGCTTCATGCCCGGCCTCCGCATGGCGGGCAGCAATTTACAGGAATCCCTCAAGGACACCAGCGCTGGCTCAGGTCAGAGCCGCAAACATGAGCGCACCCGCTCCATCCTCGTCGTCACCGAGGTCGCACTCGCCTGTATGCTTCTCGTCGGCGCTGGCCTTCTCCTGCGCAGCTTCATGCACGTGCTCGACGTCGACCTCGGCTTTCAGCCTGAACGCGCCGCGGCCATCAAAGTCGACTACGACGACAACGTGCCAGGAGACAAGACAGGCGATCTCAGCACACAAAAACGCACCGCAATCTTTCAGGAGATCCTTCGCCGCGTCAGCCAAATCCCGGGCATCGAAGCCGCCGGCTTCGTCGACTTCCTGCCCCTCGGCCAGAACCGCTCCTGGGGTATACCCTTTCCGAAGGGCGTCAAGCGCCCCGAAGGCAATGACAGCGGACCGCTCGTATACGTTGTGACGCAAGGCTATCTCCGCGCGATGGGCACGCGGATTCGCGGCCGCGACTTTGCCTGGTCCGACGGCCCCCATAGTGAGAGCGTCGTAATGATCAACGAGTCCTACGCGCGCTACCTGGCCGCGTTTGCCCATTGGCCCAACAACGACGCAGTCGGACAAATCATCACGTCAAACGAGATCGACCCCAAAAACGATCTGCACGTCATCGGTGTCGTCGACGACGTGCACGAAGAGAATGTCGACGGCGAAGCCGGCTGGCAGATCTACTATCCCGCCACGCAGGCTAGTCCAGCTGGCGCGGAACTCGTCGTCCGCACCACCTTGCCTCCAGCGACGCTCGCCACCAGCGTGCTGCACACTTTGCGCGATCTCAACCCCAAACAGCCAATCGCTGAGTTCCGCCCGATCCAGTCAATCGTCGATCACGCTAACTCGCCGCGCCGCTTCTTCATGCTGCTCGTCGCGTCGTTCGCTGGCCTCGGCCTTCTTCTCGCCGCTCTCGGCATCTACGGTGTCATCTCCTACACCGTCACACGACAAACTCAGGAAATCGGCATCCGCATGGCTCTCGGCGCTTCCGCCAGCATAGTGGAGCGCCAGGTCCTCGTGAGCACTCTTCGCCTCGCTCTCATCGGAGTCTTCCTGGGCGCCTTCGCCTCGCTCGCCACGGCAAAGCTCATCGCGTCACTTCTCTTCGCCACGTCTCCCTGGGATGGAGCAACCTACCTCGCGATGGCAGCAGCGTTGCTCGCCGTCGCGGCCCTCTCCGGCTACATTCCGGCACGCCGCGCCTCGCGCATCAGCCCCATGGTCGCGCTCCGCGCCAACTAACTCACGGTCGCCCTTGCCACAAAGTTATGCAAAGCCGCGCCCTGTGCACTGTCTACTGCCCTCAAACGCTAAGCGGGGCGGCTCATCGCCGCCCCGCTTAGCTCTCCGCATTACATCTAAGTCAGTTTCCCCACCCCATCTATCTATAAGTGATAAGTTTCGATAAGTTAATGTAATCTCTCCAGCTATAAATAACTTACGATCTGCCGCAACGCGTCATCCGGTTGCACCGGAAGCAGCGCTTTCAGAGGCCCACCACCTGAACCCGTCTTGATCGGCAAAAGACCCAGAGTCTGCAGCAGCTTCACCCGCGGCTCATCCTTCGTGCTCAGCGCTTGGATCTCTGGCCTGTGATACTTGTCCCAATTGTCCCTAAGGTTCGTCAGGATCGTGTCCGGTGTCGAATCGTCGCTCGCGATCACAACCATCTTCAGCACCCGGATCTCCTGCTCCGTCAGCCGTACCGCCGGCGATCCATTGCGCAGCTCCCGCGCCAGCACCGGAAGGCGCCGCTCAAAGGCCGTCTTCACGTTCGTCCAGATTGCATAGCCAAGCCACGTCGGCGGCGTCTTGGGATTCGGCAACACAAGCCGGTGCAATTCGCCCACCAGCAGCGGAATTCCCGTCGTCAGCCGGAACATGTCCAGCACCTGAGGCTCGGCCAGCTCGATCTTGTACACCTCGCCAAACCACGCCCGGATCTGTTCAATCGTTAGCCGCCGAATTGCGGCGATCCCATCCTCGTGACCCTCCGCGCGCTGAGCTATGCTCCACCGCAGCAGGTCCGCACCACCCGTGAAGAGCAGCAGGTCGCTCTCTGCATCGATCGCACGCGCCGCTTCCTCCGGGGCCACCGCCAGCAAATCCGAACTGCCCGCATACCCAACCTGTGCACGAATGCCGAAGGCCGGATGCAGAATCGGGTTCTGGTCGCTCGGCAAAAGCCATTGTGATACGCCCAATAGCGAGCGCACACTTCGCAGCGACTTCGATTCCGTCCTTGCCTCGTCGATATACCGCTTGAAGCCCTGAATTTCTTCCGGATCGAAGAACAGCGTCCTCTTTCCGTCTGTGACAATCTTCCTCGCCGGCTTCGGCGCCTTCTCCGGCGCATCACTGGCCTTCGGCTCCGCAACGTCCGCTTCCGCCGTTGCCGTTTCGGTTGTACTCGTCGCTGCCGCATCCGGCGCATCCTGAATCAGGACGCTATTTCCGGAGCTCGACGCAGCCTCTGCCTTTGCGCCTCCATCATTCGCCGGAGCCCCCGCCACCGGAGTCCCCCCGATCCCCTGTACGGTCCCATCTGCGGTCCCATGCGGCTCGTTCTCCATCGCCGGCACCGCATCCACCATCTGCTCTGAAATCGAAACGCGCCCATCCTGCCACATCTCAATTTCCAGCTGCCGTACAAAATCATCCACGCGCGGCAGAGTGCTCTTCAACTTCGCCAGGTCCGGATCGTCGGTGCTGTCATCCAGGCTGCAGGCCCAGTTCAACCACTCTCCCACCGCCGGCCCCGGTAGTTCTGCCAGCGTCGGTTGCGCCGACACTTCCATCAACTCCGCGACTGCCGCATCGCGTTGCCGCAGCCGTTCCTGTTTCGTCCGCTCGCGTCGATGCGAGACCGTTCCTGCGACCAAAAACTGCGCCAGATCCAGATACCGCTTCCGCTTCGCCGCAACTTCATCCAGACGATCTACCAGCGAATGCAATTCAGTCGTGTTCTTCCACGTCGCGCCGCTGTCTTCCGAAAGAATTGCATCGCGCAGATTCTGGCACGCGTCGAACAGGCGCCCAAGATCGGCAATGGCTTCATCCCGATCCAGGCGCTGCCCCGCTTCAAGCAGGTCGATTTTTTCCCGCAAGCGTTTCGCCTGGTCTGTGAGGCATTGAAAGGTATCGGAGACAATACTGCGTCTGCATTTGGTTTCTTCAAATGCGCCCACGTCTTTGCTCCTTCTTTCCGCTACAGTTGTATCCGACCATCGTAACGTGAGGGCTGCTGCACCCTCGCACTCAGTAATAGGTCCTTAATCACGGAGGTCATATTACTTTTGTCCCATTGCACCTGCCTCGCTCCGTCTGCACAAGATACGGTGCAGAGGCAGCGACATCCCCATTGCTTTTAGGCGCATCGCTCCACCCAAAAATGGTGACCATCCTCGCGACTTGTTTTCGTCGCAACAGTGGGAGGCACGAACCTGAAAAGAGCACACCTTCCCAGCGCTAATCCGCAAGAATCTCCGTGCCCCATCCTTGCGACTTGTCGCTGTCGCAAGGATGGGAGAGCAACGAGCCCATCCCAGGCTCAATCAATTTTGATCTTGTAATCCCAAGCGGGCTCGGGTAGCGCCTTACATCGCCGCCACAAACTCAGGTAGCGCCGCTGCCGCATGCTCCTGCAGCAACTGCGTCATCCGTGCTGCCATCCCGGTATACATCGAGGCCGCGCGGAATGCGCGCATCTTCACGCCTTCATTCGCCCGCTGAACGGTATATTGCGCCAGCGCCTTCAGGACGCAGACTCGAATCTGCGTCGCATCGCTTCGCAGCGTCTCCAACAACGCTTCGTCCACGTCGCTGTTACGCGCCGCAAACTCAGCCATCTCCATCATCACTCCTGCGTTCCTGTACATCGCCCACAAGCCCCGCGGACCCTTGATGCGTGCCCAGGCCTCTTCAGGATTGGCGCTCAATCCCTCTTTCCAAAGGAAATGAGCGCTCATTTCCCGTACGTTGCAATCATGCTGCAGCCGCGCAATCAGCGATTCCCACGATTGCCCGTTCCGCCGCTGCACCCCGGCTCTCCACCGCCCCAGAAACAGAGCTGCGAAAAGTACCGCGGCGATTTGGAACGAGCTCAGAAGCATGGCGACCTCTCTATCGGCCACTCAACGCTTGGGAAACCTGTGGCAGGCTGCTCCAAATAAGTTAGAAGGAATGGCCCGTTCGGGGCAATGCAACTTCCGGCTCATTTCTCGCTGGCGGCGGCCGTAAAACCCGGCAGAATATGAGATTCCGAGCAGAAAAGGTGAGAGGAACAGATGGGTTCTCAGCTCCGGATTTCCCCGGGAAGTACAGCCCTGTCCGTGCGCTCACCCCATCTCGCCCTAAGCCACCGAAGGCGAAAGCGCAGGTGAAGTGAACTGGCTGATCGGTTCCTGGCGCGCGGTGACGCGGGTCAGCGTCAACACTGTGATGTCGTCCTCCTGGCCAAATTCCTGCGCCGCCCTCCCAATCGACTCCGCCGAGTGGTTCGCAATCGCAGCCGCGCGTTCGAAACCATAAAGCTCCCGATTCCTTCCCCGCGCTTCGATCACTCCGTCCGTCATCAGCGTCATTTGCTCACCGATTCCCAATTGAAACTGGGTTTCGGGATACGTCGAGTTGGCGGCCAATCCCAGCGGCAGCCCATTCTTGAGTTCCAGCTCGCGGGCTGCGCAATACGGAGAAAGATGCCCCGCGTTGGCCACCGTGACCAGCCCATCGGCCGCCACACGGAGCACCAGGCAGGTCGTAAATCCTCCATGGCTTCGCGCCAGCATGCGCACATTCATCGCCGACAGAATGGCGCCAGGATCATCGGTGAAGTGGACAAGTGTCCGCACCGTACCCACCAGCAAACTCACCGTCATCGCCGCCGGCATGCCCTTGCCGCTCACGTCGCCAATCACCGCCAGCACCCCGCCGCCCTTCAGCGGCATGATCTGAAAGAAATCGCCTCCGACTTGCTGCGCCGGCCTGTAGTCGCTCGCCAGCTGGAATCCCGGCACCTTGGGCAGCGCTTCGGGAATCAACACTTGCTGCACCTGCCGGGCCTGCTCGATCTCCAGCCGCCATAACTCGCGCTCGCGCTGGCCGCGAATGAAACGCCGCATCATCAGCACGGAGATGATCGCCAGCATAAAGAGATTTGCGATCACCCCCGCACTGAGAGTGACTCCCAGGAAACGAACAATGGAGAAGATATGAATCACCGTGAGCTCTTCCTGATAGGCCCAGAAAATCGTAAGCAGGATTGGAGCCAGCGCCAGCCACCCGTCCGAACCCTGCTTGCGGATTCCGCGGTAGGTGACCCATAGCAGCAGCCCACCCAGCATGAGCTTGAGTACGAGACTCAAGGGCACCACCCACGCAGACACACTCGCGGGAATCACGGTTCCATACAAGGGTGGCCGAATCGTAGCCAGCGCGAGCGAAAGCAAAGATCCGAACACCCCGGCAATGCGCGCAATCCGCCCGATGTTTTCCAGCCCGAACCAATAAGCCCAGAACAGGGTCCACAAAGTAAGGGTCAGCGGCTCAAGCACGACATCCTGCGAGAAAATCTCCCAGGTCATCGGCAGCAGCGTTGTGTAGTAGCCCAGCATGACTGTGCCTCTCGCCACAAAGCCCACCAGGCACACGGCTCCCAGCCACAGGTAGGCAGGTTCCTGGCGGTCATACCAGAAGAGCGTGAGCCCCAGGCACGCCGCAAGAAAAAGGCATGCGACGCTTAGCAGGTTGCCCACCTGGGTCCGGTTCACGGCGTCCCACTCCAGGCGCAGCATCGCGTCAATGGCCGAAAGCTGCCCCAGCATCGGAGGCCCATGCATGCCCCCGACATCGGGCGATGACAACACCGTGGCTGGATCCATCCAGAAGCGAATGGCGATGGTCATCACTCCGTCGCGCAGGTCATCCGGCAAGGGGAACGCGCGCGGCTGCGAGTTGTAATACAGTACAGAGCTGGAATTCAATTGCCCAAATGCGCCGATCTTCCGGCCGTTCACAAACACCTCGTACCCATCGTCGAAGTTCAGCGGCATCGTGAGCGCCAGTGGCGATGCTTCCGCGCCCGCCCCGTCACTCTCCACCTTCACGCTCAGCCGATACCACGCATAGCGGTTGAGCCCCGCATAGCCGCGCGCCGTCCAGCCGGGCACAAAACCGCTGGAGCCGGTGATGGGGTCATAGGAGCCTTCCGGCGGTGTTAGAGCCATGGTGCCCCAGCCCGTATCGTCAAAGTCTGGATTCGCCCAAGCCGCGTCGTCGCCAGGATGAAACTTCCACGGACCGGTCAGGACCACGACAGCATTCCCGATCCGCGCCGGAAAAGGTGCCTGCGTCGCATGGCAAATTCCAGAACTGAGCAGGACAAGAGCGAGCACACGTACGCCCGGCGTGCACAATCCCGCCACGCGTCCAGGCAAACGGATAGGCATTCGTCGCCTCCGGAAAGGGAAGGGGAAGGGGGATATCCCGTGTCGTCCAAGAATACTTCGCCTGACTCCCACGCGCCATAGGATCGAAGCACTCGTTTCCACTTTCCCTGTCCGTTTTTATAAGTCCCGGAGCAAGCTTTGGGACCTCAAATCAGCACGACCATGGGTGCCCTAGGTCTAGACCGTAAGACTTGGGAAAGCATCGAACCCAACCCGCCGGCACGATTCAATCGCCACGACCATGGGTGCCCCATCCTTGCGAAGCAATGGTGGGAAAGCACGAACCTCAAAGTGTGCCTTCACGCGGTCGGAGACCTATCCCGCGCCCACTTCCTCTTCCACCTTCTCCGAGCAAGCAACAGCCGAATCCCCACCTCCGGCCTTCTCCGTGCGTAGTTCCTTGTATGCCCTGTGCACAAACGATCCCAGGTACCATCCATCAATGAATTTGAACGGCGTCTCGCCCGTGGTGTAATGCCCGCATGGCAGCACGCGCGCCGTAAAATTCAACCCGACGCGCTTGAACGCCTTCACCACCTCGAGCGAATACTCCTTCGGAAAAGTAAGATCGTAATTCGCATACACGAGCAGCACTTTCTTGTCCGCTCCGGCAACTTCGGGGCGCATGATCTTGTCGTAATAACTCACCGGGCTCACTGCGGACCACAAAGCGCGAATGCGATCCTGCGTAAGTCCAGCATCGCCCAGCGCCTGCTTCACGTGCCGTGTGCTTTGTCCCGCCCACACCACATCGCCAAAGGCCGTCGACGCATGATTGAACGCGTTGACGCGAATTCGCTTGTCGTGCGCACTCGCCAGGAATCCATAGCATGAGCCCAAGCTCGTTCCCAACACGCCGAAGTGCTCGTACCCTTGCTCCTCCAGCCAATCAAGGCAGCAGCGAACATCCACCACCGCCTGCCGGCATGCCGAAATCGTCCGTCCGATATTCGCGCTCACCGCATAGTCCGACCGCTCCAGCTCGCTCGGCCGCCGAACATCGTGGTACGGCTTCGAAAGCCGCAGCGCCGACACACCAAACCGGTTGAAGATCGAGCACAGCGCGTTGTGCCCAAACGCATCCGCATTCCACTGCGGCAGCACTACGATCGCCTGCTTGGGGCGCTTCGGGTCTTTATGCGCGGGCGCCGGATACCACCGCGCATTCACTAAATCATTTTCCGGATAAGGCGTCCGCTCCGGCGAAGTGAAACGAAGAAACTGCGCCTTCTCGATTTTTCCTTGTACAGCCAGCTCGCGAATCTCCGCATCCTGTGCCAAGGTCTCCGGCCGCACGTTGGTCGGAAACAGCAGCGGGTATCGTTCTTCCAAACGAAAATCCGTCGGCCGCTCATACCCGAAAAACACATCGCTGTTGCGAATGAGTAACTGATTAATGCGCACCATCGCAGCTTCGGCAGCCGCTTCGTCCCGCACGCTCTCCGGATCAGGCACCGCCGCGCCAAATCCATGCGCTTCAAGGAAAGGCTCAACCCACTCGAATCCCCACTCTAGCGGGCGCACTACCCGGTTCTCGTCGCGCGTAGTCAGCCGGTATTCCCAGTCGTACATCCAGCGCGCATATCTCTTTTTAAACATAGGTATGCATCAATTTTATCAGCGCAGCAGAGCGGAGGAGTCGAAAGACTGCGGTTAGAAAGCAACGCTCACCACGATCTCCGTGCCCCATCCTTTCCGCTTCTTTCTGCGGAAAGGGTGGGAAGCAAGGAACCCGCATTGACAGGTATTGACGGAGGGAGCAGAGGCCTTTAGACCTCTGAACCGAAGCACAAAGAAATGGCGGGCTTCAGCCCCGGAAGCTCTCTAGGAAGCACCAATCCGCACGAAATTGGGTGCCCCAGGTCTGGACTTTCAGACCTGGGAAAGCAACGAACCCAACCCTCCGTGGCATCCGCCAATCCTTGCGAAGCAAAAGTGGGAAAGCACGACCCCATCTAAGCCACTTCATCCGAGACTGCAATCAGAGCACACGCTGAGCCCCGCGCTTCAACCCAAAATACTCAACCGCCAGCCATCCCAAACTCAGCAGCGAAATCAGCGCAATAATTCCCTGCGAAGTCGCGCAATACAGACACCACACCAGCAAATCGAATTCCTCGATGAACGTAAGGCGTAACGCAAAAATCAATCCAACCAGCGCAGCCACATGCAGCAGAAATCTCTGCCGCGTCAGCGCCAGGACAACGAGTGCCAGATAGCCCACGATGCCGATCGCCGCCACAGGCACATGCCCGATCACAGCAAACGGACTGTGATTCACTACGCCGCAATCCCACTTCTCGTTAATCGAGCAGGGTTCCGTCGCAGTTGAAAAGTGAACCTGCAGCGCCAGAGCCGAAACCACCACACCAGCCACGGACAAAATCGCAATCAGCCAACGCATCATCTCATCCATGATCCTAGGGCATTACCATGAACCCATGCTTGAGCCCGTAACCAAAGGCCCCCGAATCGCGTTTTTTGGAGGAAGTTTCGACCCGCCCCACCGCGGCCATCTCGCCGTCGCGCACGCCGCTCGAGCCGCTCTCGATCTGGATACTGTCCTCTTCGCTCCCGTGGGCGCACAGCCGCTCAAGCCGCTCGGTTCCACCGCCAGCTTCGAGGACCGCGTCGCCATGACGCGTCTCGCCATCGCCAACGAGCCGGGCTTCGCTCTCTCCCTCGCCGACGCTCCCAAAAGGAACGACGCATCCATCTCCACGCCCGACTACATCCCCAACTACACTTTTGACACTCTCGTCGCACTCAAGCGAGACCTGCCCCCATACAGTGAGCTTTTCTGCCTTCTGGGCGCCGACTCTTTCCTGACCCTGAAGCACTGGCATCGCGGTGCCGAAATCCCCTTCATAGCGCCCCTCATCGTCGCCTCGCGACCTGGCCAGAACCTCGCCGACCTGGCCGAGGCCTTGCCCGCAGGACTCTCGCTCGAACCCTGCTTTTCCTCCCCAGTCGCTGCCGTCGAGTTGCGCACCTGTGCGCTGCGCAATGCCGGCGGAGCCACTGCGCCTTTCCATCTATTGCCCGGTCTTCACATCGATATCAGTGCCACCGCTATTCGTGAAGAAGTCCAGAGCGAGGTCGCGCGTATCCCTGCGGGCGAAGGCCACCACAGCGACCTTCCCGACGCCGTCTTCGACTACATCGCCGCCCATAACCTCTACCGGTAAAGCAGTTCATCGTTCCCAGTTCTTAACTCGTCGCAATCAGCAAGCTTTCACTCCCTATTCCCTATTCCCTAGTCCCTAGTCCCTAATCGCCGTCCACTGGTACCATCACCTTTGGAGACCGATTCCCTCGAATGACCACCTCGCAAGCGCACGAGCAAACCCGCATCCTCGTTCAGGCCGCCGCTAAAGTTTGTGAAGACAAAAAAGGCGAAGACACGCGCATCCTCGAGCTCGATCCCATCGATTCGGGCCTCTCTGACTTTTTTCTCATCACCTCGGCACTCAACGACCGTCAGGCCCAGGCCATCGCCGACGAAATCGAGTTCACGCTAAAGCGCGATCACGGTGTCTACGCCACCTCCGTCGAAGGGCGCCGCCAGGGCGACTGGATCCTCCTCGACTACGTTGACTTCGTAGTCCACGTCTTCCTCGCCGAACGCCGCGCCTTCTACGACATCGAACGCCTGCGCAAATCCGCCCGCCCTCTCACACCCGCCGAGTTCGACGCCGAGCTCAAATCCGCTCTAGCCGCAAAAACCCGCGCCACGCGCAGCAAAGCCGGGGTCCCGAAGTCCGGAACCCCGATTGCCGGGTCCATGTCGATGAGCAAGGACGAGGGGTCTTCGACGCAGAGGCGAAAGGTCGCGCCAGCCAAAGCTTTAGCCAAGCCAGCCTTGAAACACGACACTACACGCAAGCTTAAGGGCCCTATCTCAAATTCTGGGAAAGTGCCCTCGGCTAATGAGGACGGAGCGAAGAGAGTAGCAGCCAAAAAGGCTTCGGGCGTGAAACGCCGCGGCGATTAGAGCAGGGAACTCGATCTACTTCTTAGCGTCGCCAGACAGTCCCGCAGCCAGCGCACGCAGATCGTGCGCGCGCGATCTGTCCCCAATCGACTCACACGCGTCCGCCAGCGTGCGATAAAGATCCGCCGTAGGCGACTGCAGTTTCAATTGCGCGTCCAGCATCCGCACCACGCCCTTGAAATCTCCATTCTTCGTCATCGCCTGCGCAATGAGCAGTAGCGTCTTGGGCGATGCTGCTACATCGGCCAACAGAGGATTCTGGCTCAGCTCGGCCAGATCAGCTGTCTTTTCCTCACGCGCCAGCAATTCCGCCAGACGATCCAGCGGCTTGGGATCGGCTGGCCCTTCGCTCAATGACTTCGCATAAAAGCGCTCAGCCGCTTCGCTTGATCCCACAGCCTCCGCGGACATACCCCTCTTCAGATCGTCCACCGCTTGTACATCCGGCACAACGCCGCCGTAGGCAGTCCACGCATCGATCTGTTCTGACGCCGGCACCACCTGCAGGGCCATTGTCTCGTACACCGTCTGCTTCGCGCTGTCCCAGTTCGCACCCACAACCACTCTGTACGTCCCCGGCGTCAGCTCCGAAGTGTCAGCGGTATGCCCGGTCAACAGGTTACCCGCCGCATCCCGATTTGCCGGGTCGACTTCCTCGTCCTCGGTTACCGCGGAGTAGTGCGTCGCGCTCACCGCGCCAAACACATAGCGCAGGTGGATCTTCTCTTGCGCGTGGTCCTGCACTGTTTTCTGATCGATCCACAACTGAAATACCAACGGCAGCTTCTCGCCCTCGCGAATGGTCACCGTCTGCGCTCCGCGCGGCGTAAACCGTACCTTCGACGCGCTGAAAGGCAGCGTCCCATTCGGATCAGGAACTCCAGATGGCTTCGAGTAAGCTACCAGCGGCGAGAGGCTCAATCCGGTACCGCTAGGCGCCGGTACCGTCAAGGAGACCTTGCGGCGCGTCGCCACATGATTGAGGTTGTTGGTCAGCGTCGCCACCAGTACATAGTTGCCTGGAGCCAGGGGCAGGCGCGCCTCCGCACCGAACTTCTTTCGCCGCGCCAATGTTGCCTCGGCTTCCGTCAGGCGTCCCCCCAGGTCGTCCACCTGCGCGTAGATAGGCTTACCGTCTGCGGTCTGCACGTTCGTCCGCAGTTCGAGATCGTAAACGGATAGTTTGCCCGGTTCTTCTTCAATCAACTGGGGGTCTTCGGTCTGCGTCTTGAGCAGGTAGCTCAGCGTCTCGCCGCCCTGGTCGTCTCGAAAGACGCCGTAGCTCAAATCCGGCGCCGTTTCTCCCGTCAGAATGCTCGTCGTCACGCGCTCCGCCAGGTGGTTCACATTCAATTGTTCCTGGGTCATCGGATTGTCCGCCAGGCCTTGAATCGTGCTCAGCAGCACGTCCGACGACAGATCCGGCTCATAGTCCCCGCGCAGATCCACCCGGTGATCCGGAAGCAGCGTCTCCGAAATCGTCGCAACTTCATCCCCCAGCGATTTGCGCAGAATGTCCAGGCTCTTCTTCTGGTCGTTCAATGCTTCGAGCGACGATACCAGTCTGGCCGGTCCATCCTGCATGGGAGAGTACAGCCTGAACGGTTCTCCGATGCTCCGCTTATAGAACAGCAGGTAGAAATAGGGCGGCAGTGCGTGGCTCGGGCTCTCGTAAAACCAGATCTCTATCGGCCGCACATTCCGCGCAAGCGGATAGGTCGTAATCTGCTTGGGCGGCCCCAGCACGATGTACATGTGCCCCTGGTCGGTCCGCCACCCATCCTGCACCTGGAGACTCCCGTAATGCTCGTTCGCATAACTCAGGCGCCGGTAATGCTCGTCCTCGTAGGCATTCGTCGCGGAATTCGGGTCAGGATTCCGGATTTTCCAAAACGCCGCGATAAAGCTGTCGCGCTCCGCATCCGTCGTCAAAGAAAGAAAATGCTTTCTCTCGTTGGTCTCGATAATGTAATTCACTTCTTCATTCACCCAGTGCCGATACCGCGGCGGAAGACTCTTTGAGCGATCAGCCGCATGAGCAAATGAAAAGAAGCAAACAACGAGGCAAGCCAGCATAGATACCCGAGCCAACGCCCGGCACGCATTCGAATTCAAGCCAGAAAACTCCATACATCGGGTAGGAGGCGGGATTTCTCCCGCCGTCCTCCCACACCACACGGACGTGCCGTTCGGCATCCGGCGGTTCATGAAACAGACTGGAAGCGTCGGTGAGTGTCCATCAACGAAACCAGCCCCATGCGGTCGAACCAGTTCTTGGGGTAGGCTTGGTTCATATGCGAGGCTCCGCCGTTCCACCACGGGCCGCGCCCATTGGTAGCCGACTCCCACGCCCGAACCTTATCTATCCCAGCCTTCATCAGATTCCGTGCTCGCCGATAGACACGCTTCCATTGCCGCCACAGTAGCGTCCGCAGCTTGTGCCGTAGCCAACCATCGAGTTCTTCCAACACGTTCCTAACTTCGGTGAGTCGGAAGTAGGCCAACCAACCCCGCAGGACGGGATTGAGCCCCTTGATGATTTGCTGCATGCTCTGCCCACGACCGCGTTGTAACGCACGGCGGATTTTCTCCGTTATGCGCTTGCGGCTTTCCGGTGCGATCCTGAGCTTCGGTTTCCTATGCCACGTCATGCTGTAGCCTAGGAACTTCCGCTCCCACGGTCGAGCCACCGCGCTCTTGGCCGCATTGACCTTCAACTTCAGCCTTTGCTCCAGAAACGCAGTGATTGATTGCCTGACCCTCTGTCCTGCCCGATCGCTTTGGACATAGATGTTGCAGTCGTCAGCGTATCGGCAGAAACGATGATCCCGTCGTTCCAGTTCGCGATCCAGATCGTCCAGCAGAATGTTGGATAACAACGGTGACAGAGGGCTGCCCTGCGGCGTCCCTTCGCTCCGTGCACTCGCTACCCCACCTTCCATCAGTCCCGCTTCCAAATAGCGACGGATCAGCTTCAACACCCCGGGGTCTTTCGCTTTGCGTTCCACGCGTGCTAAAAGCACATCGTGATTCACGCGGTCGAAAAACTTCTCCAAGTCGAGATCTACGGTCCACCGCCGGCCTTCAGCAACATACTCTCGGGCGGCCTTCACCGCCTGATGGGCGTTGCGGCCGGGACGAAAGCCGTAACTCGATTCAGAGAACCCGGGATCGAACAGAGGTTGCAATATCTGATGAAGTGCCTGTTGGATCAGGCGATCCAGCGCACAAGGAATGCCCAGGATGCGTACCCCGCCTTGCAGCTTCGGTATCTCCACCTTGCGCACCGCTCGAGGCATGTATTCACCCGCCAACAGAGCCTGCTTTATCCTCGGCCAGTGCCCCTGCAGCCAGGGCTTCAACTCCAGAACCGTAAGCCCATCGACTCCCGGCGCTCCTTTGTTTTCCCCCACCCGCTGGTAGGCGCGCATCATGTTGCTGCGTTCCAGCGCAGCTTCCAAAAGTCCCTGCGCTGCTTCCGGTTTCGTTTCTCCACCAGTCGCCGTACGAGCCTCCGCACCAACCACGGCCCTCGACAGGCTCCGCCCGTCTACCTCCGCGCCGGCCTTACTTGCGTAAGCTTCTGCTTCTCTGACTCGCATCGAGTTCTGCTGTCCTACTCCCGTGTTTCACGTTTGGCCCTTCACTCCGCTCGCGCGGAGCTATTATGGCCGCTGCTGACTTCTGGTGGCTCGTCCCCTCACCTCGCGATGACGGTAGCCCTAAGGCAAACCACCAGATCTCCCCGGGTATTACGCACTCACCTTCACGCTTATCTCTGTCGGATTTACGCCGCAACGTCCGTGCAAGTATCGGGCTTTGCATCTATTGGCCTGCTCACCCCGCTGCGTCGCCTCTATCCGCTGGCTGTTCGTCAGAGCAGCGCTTTGCCTGCAGCTTCCTCCGGATCCCACCTCACGATGGGCACCCTTGCTGTTCGGCTAACACTTCCCCTTGCCGGGTGTGTAGAGGACTTACACCTCCTAGTGAGTGCGCCCTGCCGGGCGCAATCGGGTAGGAGGCAGGGTCACCCCTGCCGTCCTCCCACACCACCCGCCGTGCGGTTCCGCAACGGGCGGTTCCTGTCTTCCGTTTCCGGAGTGAGCTTCGTCTCGTTGACCATTCGCCTGCTGGTCTCTGGACACTTGATATAGCCATCGGGACTTCCGGCCCCTACCTCCATAACAAGTCCTCTTGCGAGGCTTCTGTCCAACCAGTCAGAGAGATAGCCCTCTATCCGCTCGTGACAGGTTCAGCCCTTCGCTCCAAACAGGCAGCTACTATGGCCTCTGCTGACTTCTGCCATGGGATCAGAGCCCCTCTCGGCGCCCTCAGTCACTAAAGACAACATGGCAGATCTCCCCGGGTATTGCGCACTCACCTTCACGCTTATGCCTGTCGGATCTACGTCACGGCGTTCCGTGCAAGTACTGGGCTTTACGTCTATGGGCCCGCTCACCCCGCCGTGCCGCCTCTATCCGCTTCCTGTTCGTCAAGCCAGCGCTTTGCCTGCGGCTTCCTCCAGATTCCGCCTCGCGACGGGCACCCTTGCCGTTCAGCTAACACTTCCCCTTGCCGGGTGTGTAGAGGACTTGCACCTCCAAGTAAGTGCGCCCTGCCGGGCGCACCCAAAGAAAAGGGGAGAGAGGTAGCCTCTCTCCCCTCCGGTTAGATTCTATCAACTCCTAGAATTCGAAGCGGATCGTTGCACGTGCGTAGAACGGACCCTGGAAGCTGGTCGGCCGTCCATAGTCCACGTTGGCTTGCGGCGCAGCTCCCACAACCGGGTAACCGGCGGCGGGCTGTTGCGTGTACTGCACCTTGCCCGTGATGAACTGCGAATTGGTCACGTTGAACGCGTCGAGAGCTAGCTTCAGCACCTTCGTGTCGTGCAGCGGAAGAGCATATTCGCCCTTCAGGTCCATCTGCGCAGTCGAAGCCGTCCGGCCTGCCGCCCCGCGGCCCCCGATCGGAACTTCGCCCTGGTTCAGGTACGCCGGGTGATCGCCCAGCAAGCTCAAGGGAACACCCGACTGGCCTCGGAGTCCGACGCCTGTCGTGAGCCCCTTCGCAAAATGCCCCACGAACGGACTGTCTGAGGCAACCGTATAGCTCAGGAACAGGTTGCCCACGTTCCGCCGGTCGGTGCTCAGATAGCCTGGTCGGAACTGATCGCCCAAAAGGTTCAGCTTGCCGGTCGTGAAGTCAAAGAGCGAACTGATGCCCGGGTCCGATTGCCCGTTGTCGTTGCGGTACGCGCCTTCGTAGTTGCCAAAGAGCTTGCCGAAGCGATAGTTCACTACTGCGAGCCAATGATTGCTGTACCGCTTGTCAAACTCGACCTCGAGCGCCTGGTAGCGGCGAACCGGATTGACAAAACCATCCGGTTTTCCGTCGCCCGGACCCGCATCCATTGTCGGAAGATTCAGGAAGCAGGCGCCGCCAACGGGCTGGTTCAGACCGTTCACCCAAATGCCGCCGGCTGAGAAGTACGTATCGTTGCCGGCGGTGCAGCCCGGAACCGGGGCTACATAATTCGAGCCGTCTGCCTTCGGGGCCGGGTTCGCGGCAGCGAACTGCGCAGGCGTGTAGGTCACTTCGTTCTCATTGACCGCGATGTCTGTCGTAGTATTCGGATTCGCGATGCCGCCATTGTAATTACCCGAAATCGTCGACGCTTCCGGCGACTGGCTGCCGATGTCTTCGATGATTCTGCCCAGGCGCCTATCGACATAGCGCGCCTTCAACACCATGTTGCCCTTGATTTCCCGCTCAACGCCCAGCACGTACTCGTCCTCATACTCCGACTTGGTTCCGGGAATAATCCCTTCACCTGTAGAGGATGAGAAGTTGGGAGCGCTAAAGGTACCGCCTGTCTCAGTCTTGGGCATCCCATTCAGTGTGTGCGCCGCGTCCGGCACAATCACCAGTGCTCCGCCCACAACTTCGGGAGCGAAGAAATAGTGCGTGTCGTCCTGCTCGTTGCCCAGCTGCCGGTTAGCCGCGTCCAATGGCATTGCCCAGTAATTGCGGCCATAGTTGAAGAACACCTTGCCCTTGCGATCGCCGAACGGGTCCACGTTCGCGCCTACGCGAGGCGACCAGCTGCCCGTAAACGGATAGCTCAGCAAAGTTCCGCCGATGCGCTGTTCTTCCCAGCGTACGCCGCCATCCAGGGTCAGGAAGCGATTCACAACCCAAGTGTCATCCCCGTAGGCCGCATGGTACCGACCGAGTGAGTTGACCTTGAAGCCGACGTAAGTTCCGCGCGTTTCTGAAGCATAAACCCGCATGCCATTCCACACCGGACAAATGGTGCAGGTGCTGTCGCTCAGGTCGCTCGCATCGATTGCCGTCACCGTAAACTGGGCGTTCGTTAGAGCTCCCACAGCCTTTGCCGGAATATTCGAGAACAGGGTGGTCAAAGTCGTTCCCGCGGCGTTTGCTGCCGGAATTGCATACAGGGGACCGGAGCGCGAAGGCTCATAGAGGAACCGCGTGTGGTCGTAGCTATAGCCGACCGAGAACGTGTGCTCGCCGAAGAAGTGTGCTGTCTTCTGCGTGTTCGCGGTGATGCTGTAGGTGTCTTCCTTCGAAGGCGCATAACTGCCAAACCCCGTATTCACCTGGCCGCCCGTGCCTGCAACTTCGAGCGACTGGTCGGCGATCGCGTACTGATTCAGCGTCGGCGTCTCGTTGAAGTGATCGTAGTTGTACGTGAACGATGCATCTGCAACCCACGACGGCGTGATCACACCGTTCACACGGAGCAGCGAATCGCGCGAGCCGTATTGGTAGCTGCTCAAAGACGACGGAATGTTGGTCGTAGAGAGCGTATTCGGAACGCTGTTATGACGCGAAGGATCGCCAAAGCTGGCCGCCTCAAACTGGAATTTGGGACTCAGCTGGAAAGTCAGCTTTCCCGCCCAGCTTATCGCCGTTGTGCTGTAGGCAAACGGCCCGTGAGCGATGATAGGGGCGTAAGGATAGTTCGGGTTCGCTTCCGCAATACTCTGATCCAGTGAAGGATTGAACGCCCCAAAGAAGAAGATCTTGTCGCGGAAGTGCGGAATGTAACCGCCAAACTCTGCCGCCAGATCGTAGTGGGGGGTCGAATCGGTAACGCTCGGATACGTCTGCTGATAACCGAATTGATAGAACTGCTTCCGGTCCGCATAGAACGCGCCCGGCCCAAGGTAAGCGCCCAACGCACCGTGATAGTTGTTCGATCCGGACTTGGTCACCATCTGCACGATGCCGCCCTGCGCCTTGCCATACTGAGGCTCAAAGCCGTAGGTCTTGACGTCGACTTCCTTGATGAAGGCCAGGTTGATGCCCGTTCCCAGCGATCCGTGGTTCACGTTGAAGGTACCCAGACTGCCGTACGCCTGGTCGGTGATCGTCACGCCGTCTACCACGTACAAGTTCTCGAGTCCGGTCGAACCGCCGATCGAAGGATTTGAGCTGCCCGGACCTGCCTGGTTCGGCGTGCCCGCGACTTGTCCGTTGGCCACACCGGGAGCTGCGTAGAAGATCGCGCTCACCTGCCGTGCCATCGGAATGCTGTTGTAGAACGTGTCCGTCAGGTTGGCGTCGATCGCCGTCGATTCGGTGTCGATCCCGACTGCGGTTGCCGTTACTTCGATCGTCTCTGCCGTGTCGCCCACGGGAAGCGTGAAGTTCAGGAGCGAGGAGATGTTGACCACCACTTCGTCGTGCGTTGACCGCACTTTCTTAAATCCAGCCTTTTCAACCGTGGCGTTGTAGTAGCCAGGGATCAGCCCGGACACCGCGTAATGCCCATGCTCGTCCGTCATCACCACGCGCGATCCCTGCGGACCTTCCAGCGTGATCTTTGCATCCGGCACAGCAGCAGAAGTCGAATCGAGAACGGTTCCGTTCAGGCCGCCCGTAATCGTCGTGTTTTGTTGCGCCAAAAGCGCCGTCGCCGTCAGAAGCAATGCCACGGGCAACATACCCCGCGCAATAACAAAATTGGTTCTCAGCCAACGCACCATCACGAACTCCTCCAGAATTGAAAAGAACCGGAAGCCCAAGTAGAGAACTCCACGATCCAGGTAATCTGCCATGCGTACCCGTCTGAGCTAGAGCGGTTCCGCGACTCATTCCCACAAAGCGTTCAGGCGTTCGGTAGAGACCGCAGCCGGGATCACGATCCAGAGAATCGCACCCACCCACAACCTGAAATAAGCAGGGACTACTGCGCCTACAGCAGTGCATGACGGTTGCCATTCCCTCCAAACCGCGCAAACTTTTGCGATCGCCTGAAAATACATGACTTAGGTCATACAACTGAAGAGGTACTGAAATCGCTTTCTATGAAAATCAGAATAATAAAACCTGAATATTCAGAAAATAGGTTCTACCTCTCGTTTTTGGGGAATTCGCCTCGTAATTGCCCTCCTTCGTTAAACCTGCGTTATCCTGCTCCCCATGCAGGTCACCTTGGCCCACATCGGCGCTCGCTTCTCAGCGAGCGATCCCACCCAATCCCTCACCGCCCTCTACCTCGAGCGCTGCTCTAATATGCTGCGCACCCCGAACCAGGCGTCCCAGGGTCAGGCTTTCAGGGATCAGGCATTCAAAACGGAAGACGCGTTCTTCACATGGCTCGATGGGCAGAAAGGACGGCCCCCCGCCGTCCTGCTCGATAGCCGCGGTCGCTCCATGACCTCCGAAGCCTTCGCCGCATGGATCGGCGCGCGCCGCGACGAGAGCGTCCAGCACATCGTCTTCGCGATCGGGCCCGCCAGTGGCTGGTCACCCGCCGCGCTCTCCCGCGCCAGGCTCCTTCTTTCCCTGGGCTCCTTCACCCTCGCGCACGCCCTCGCTCGCATCGTCCTCGCCGAACA
Organism: uncultured Acidobacteriaceae bacterium; assembly: GCA_963704415.1. Classification (GTDB taxonomy): domain Bacteria; phylum Acidobacteriota; class Terriglobia; order Terriglobales; family Acidobacteriaceae; genus Telmatobacter. The sequence goes on from OY969908.1 coordinate 926,023, forward strand.
GCTCTACCGCGCCTGCACAATCCTCACCGGCCACCCCTACCACACCGGCCACTGATACAGTTGCAGTATTCAGGTTTCAGCTCTGTCCCATGGGAAGTGGGCAAGATGATCTACTCAATCATTGCGAAGTTGAAGAAGTCGGGCTAGCACCGTCCGTGAAACCTGATTCCTCTCACCGTTCTCACCATGACTGACTCGCGCAAAGGCCTCATCCTCATCAACACCGGACCCGGCAAGGGCAAAACCACCGCGGCCCTCGGCACCGCCCTGCGCGCCGTCGGCAATGGCATGCGCGTTCTCGTACTTCAGTTCCTCAAAGGCTCCTGGCATTACGGGGAGCTCGACGCCGTCCTGCCCCACGGCGACAACTTCGTGCTCAAACAGATGGGCCGCGGCTTCGTGAAAGTCGGCGGCGCCGAAACCGATCCCGAGGACATTCGCCTCGTTGAAGCCGCCTGGGCCGACGCTCGCGAAGCCATCCTCTCCGGTGACTGGGATCTCGTCATCCTCGACGAAATCAACTACGCCATCAGCTACGGTATGCTCGCGCCTGAGCAGGTCGCCGAAACCCTCCGCGGCCGCCCTGAAATGGTCCACGTCATTCTCACCGGCCGCAACGCCCATCCTTTATTAGTCGAGCTCGCCGACACCGTAACCGAGATGCGCGAAGTCAAACACGCCTACCAGAAAGGCATCCTCGCCCAGCGCGGCATCGAATACTGAACCACAATCCCACGTCCGCGACGCCCCAATCCCCGCACCACCTCCGTGCCCGCATCCTGTCATCCTGGGCGACACTGAACGTAGCGAGGGGAGTCGAAGGGCCTGCTTTTCGGTTTCTGGCGAAAAGCAAACGGGTGCGCCATCCTTGCGCAGTTTCATCGCGCAACAGTGGGAAAGCATCAACCAAATGACGCGGTGTTCTAAAGCAGGATCATCTTGAAGAGTCGAAGAACATGCTGTTGCTCTTTGCTACGCATCAATCCGCAAGCAAATGGTGCCCACGTCTCGCATTTGAGACGTGGGAAAGCGACGAACCCAGGTCTTCGTCACCGGGGTGGATATCATCCCTGAATTTAGGACATGGGAAAGCACGAATCAAAATTAAACGCCGTCATCCTGAGCGAGTCCCCAGCGAAGTCCCGCAGCTTACTTAAGAACATGGCCCAAAACCTGCCTGGAACGGAGCAGCGCCGTCACATCTAGCACCGGTATCGGGCGGCTAAAGTAGAACCCCTGCATCTCCGCACAATCGTGCTTGCTGAAATAATCCTGTTGCTCGCGCGTCTCAACCCCTTCGGCAATGCAGACGATCCCAAGATTTCGACTTAAGGTCAGGATGGTCTTGACCACTTCCTCTGCGGCAGGCTGCGAGTGCAAATCTTTCACGAACGATCGATCGATCTTGATTCGATCGATAGGGAAGCGCCGTAGATAGGACAGCGAGGACCAACCCGTACCGAAATCATCGAGCGACAGGCTAACGCCAAGCCTCTTGAGAGCAAGCATGATATTGATTGTCGCGTCGGAGTCATCCAGGGTTTGGCTCTCCGTCAATTCAAGCTCGAGGAATCTCGGATCGAGCTTTGTCTCCTGCAAGACCTTGGCAACCGCTTCCGCGATATTGCCCTCATAAAACTGCTGCGAAGATACGTTCACTGCCACGCGAACCGGGGGAAGTCCGTTTTGCTGCCATTCCACAGCCTGACGGCAAGCGGTTTTCAGAACCCAACGGCCGACTTCTACGATCAGGCCCAGCTCTTCCAGTTTCGGGATGAATTGATTGGGGGAAAGCAGCCCCTGTTCCGGATGACGCCAGCGGAGCAACGCTTCCATTCCTGTAATACGGCCGGACTTGGTTTCCACAAGGGGCTGGTAGTGAATTTCGAATTCGTCCCGGGCACACGCCTGAACCAGGTCGCTCTCCAGCTTCTGCTCCCGCCGTGTGGCCTCTGTCAGTGCCGGCGAGAAGAAGCAGAACCGGCCGCGCCCTCTCTCCTTCGCCTCGTACATCGCAACATCGGCAAACTGCAGTAAGTCTTCCGCATTCTTGCCGTCTTCAGGAAACTGGCAAATGCCGATACTGGCGCTGATTTGCAGCTCGCGGTCCTCAACCCGGAACGGCTCAGACAGCGCATCCAACACTTTCCTCGCCACAAATTCAATGCCCTCCAGACGCTCCGCCATTTGCACGGCGATGACGAATTCATCTCCTCCAAGCCGCGCAACCGTATCGCACTTTCGGATGCAGGCCGTCAGCCGCTCTGCAACCAGGACCAGAAGACGATCGCCGACGGTGTGCCCAAAACAGTCGTTCACATTCTTGAAGCGGTCCAAATCGAGAAGAAGCACCGCAACGTGCTTGTGCACCCGTTGTCCGAGCGCGATCGCTTGGCGAAGACGATCTTCGAGTAGCGTGCGGTTCGGCAGTCCCGTCAGCGCATCGTGCAACGCCATATGCCGGATTCGCCGTTCGGTTTCCTTTCGGTGCGTTATGTTGTGGGCGATTCCCATCGTGCCAATCACCTCGCCCTCGCGATTCTTGAGCGGCACTTTCGTGGTCAGAGCCCAGGTCTCGTGTCCATCCTTCCAGGTTTCCTTTTCCTCTTTCTCAATCAACGGCTCACCCGTGCGCAGCATGCGCTGTTCATCGGCGAGAGCCTGGCCGGCATGTTCTGCGCTGAAGATGTCGGCGTCTGTCTTGCCGATGGCGTGAGCCGGGTCCTTCAGGCCGCAGTAGTTTGCCATCGCCCGGCTAATGCGAATAAACCGGCTCTCCTTGTCCTTGAAGAAGACGTTGTCCGGAATATGCTCAAGAAAAGCCTCCAGCAAATCTCGATCGAGCTGATGGCTCCGATCCGTGGTCGAAGCAAGGTACGCAAGACCGAGCAGAATAAATGCCGCAATGCAGAGCACCGTCGCACTCAAAAGGCCAATGGAGAAAAGAGTCGGTCGAACCGAAATGAGAACCCAATTGGGCACAATGGTGATCCCAATGGCGATTCCCAGCAGGATCGCTGCGAGCAGGATCGAGACGCGTGGAACCGACGTATTGTTCGGACCAAATCTCATACCGAATCTCAGGCCAAATCGATAAAGGAAAGGGCAAATGCTTCTTTCCTTACTTAGTGAGCTTACCTGTCTTGATGTGCCCTTCCGTGATGTATGTCACATTGGAACCGAAACCAAAGTGCTATGGAACGGGCTCTGGAACTTACGACCTGGAACGGGAAAGCGCAGATTCAACCGGATTCGAGCCAATCCGTGCGTGATACGCTCTCTTTTGAACTGAGAGGTTGCACGTTATAACTGTTCTCCAATCTGCGAGAGCGACGGCACCTCCGCTCACCGAATTAATGCAACGCGCAATCGATCTTCGAACAGACACAGCCGTAGCGTCATGAGCGATAACTCCACTCTCGATCCGCAACGGTCCCGTGGCAGGCAACAGCACCCTGCCGAAGCTCCCGAAATTCAGCGTCTGCTCGCCGAAGCAGTGCGCAACCATGAGGCCGGCCTTCTCCAAGAAGCGAAGCAGCAGTATCTTCAGGTGCTCGCGCTGCATGAAGGGCATGCCGGAAGTCTCCATGGGCTCGCGCTCCTCGCTCACCAGGCAGGCGATTTCGAAGCTGCCGTGCGCCTGCTTCAAAACGCAATCGCGACAAGTCCGAACGACGCCGCGTACCACTTCAGCTTGGCGGGCGCCCTCCAGGCTCAAAAAAAACCAGAGGAATCTCTCGCCGCCTATCGACGTACCCTTGCACTCCAACCGGATTTTGCCGCCGCGCACAATAACATCGCAGGACTCCTCCAATCCCTCGGGAAACTGGAAGAAGCCAAGACCCACTACGAGCGCGCCGTGGCCCTCAAGCCCGACTATGCAGCGGCCTACTGCAATCTCGGTGTAGTTCTCCAGAACCTCGGCGATCTCGCCCATTCCATCGCCTGCCACGAGAAAGCGCTCCTTCTCAGGCCGGACCTGGCGGAGGCACACAACAACCTTGGCCTTGTCCTGCGACAACAAGGCAAGCTCGAAGAAGCAAAGTCGCATTATGAGCGCGCGGTGACCCTGCGGCCCAACTACGCCGAAGCTTTCAACAACCTCGGCGTCCTCTTGCGGCAACTTGGAAACCTCGATGACTCCGCAGCCTGCTTCGAAAAGCTACTGGTGTTAAGGCCCAACTCCGCCGAAGCCTTCGACAACCTGGGGAACACCTTGCGCGATCTCGGCCGGCTCGACGAATCCATCGCGAGCCACCAGCGCGCAATTCAGCTCAGACCTGATTCGGCAAAGGCGCACAACAACCTCGGCTATACGCAGCGCAAACAAGGCAAGCTGGCGGAATCCCGCCAAAGTTTCAATCGCGCTCTCGCTCTCGATCCACAATCCGTCGACATTCGATGGAATCTGTGTCTGCTCGATCTGCTCGAAGGCAACTACGCCGCGGGCTGGAGCGGCTATGAAGTCCGCTACGACCGAAAAGAGAATAGACCACGGAGCTTCCCCCAGCCAATCTGGCGCGGCGAGCCGCTCAATAGTGCACGCATTCTGCTGCATGCCGAGCAGGGCCTGGGCGATTCCATTCAATTCCTCCGCTACGTGCCCATGGTGCACGCCGCGGGCGGCAAGGTGATGCTGAACGTTCCTTCCGCTCTCGCGCGCTTGGCGGCCAATGTGTCCGGAGTCGACACTCTTACAGTTGAGGATGAAATTCCGCCTGCCTTCGATCGGCATTGTCCTCTAATGAGCTTGCCCCTGGCCTTCAACACAACCCTTGATTCCATTCCCAGCCAGGTCTCCTATCTGACCGTTCCAGAAGATGCCCTGCGGGCCGCAAAGAATCTCAAAGGTCCCACTCAAAAACGGCGCATCGGACTAGTGTGGAGCGGCAACCCCAAATGTACCGAAGACCAGATACGCTCCATGCCGCTGTCCTGTTTCGAGCCTCTTCTCGATCTTGAAGGTCTGCATTTTTTTTCGCTGCAATTGGGTCCAGCGGCTGCGCAACTGACCGCGATCCAAAAACCGATCACCGACCTTCGCCACGGGATCAAAGATTTGGCCGATACCGCAGCGCTAATGACCCACCTCGACCTGATCATCACAGTGGACACATCGATGGCACACCTCGCAGGCGCACTCGCGAAACCAACCTGGGTGCTGCTGCCAAGCGCGCCCGACTGGCGTTGGCTAATGGACCGCGAAGACAGCCCCTGGTACCCGACCGTGCGCCTGTTCCGCCAGCCCACCTTCGGCGACTGGACCAGCGTAATTGCCCGCGTACGCCACGAACTGACCACGTCATGGGCTTTGTAACAGCGCACGACTGTTTTTCACAAAGCATCAATTCCCACTACCATGGGTGCCCCATCCTAGCTCCGCGAGAAATCAATGTCTTGATCCGCCGGTGTCTCACCCCTCATTGCGCCGGCGGCACATATTCCTTCGGCAACTCCGCCCCCTCGCCAAAGAAGAACATCTCCATCTGTTCCACCAGGAACTGCTGCGCCTGCGGTGTCCACGGCTGCAGCCGATATTCGTTGAGCAGCATCTTCTGGTGATTGACCCACTCATCCCACGCCGCCTTCGACACATTCTTGAAAATCTTCTGCCCAAACTCCGAGTCGAAGGGCGGCTCATCCAGCCCTTCCAGCTCCTTCTTGTACCGAACGCAAAAAACCATGTGCGCCATCCGTAAAACCCCCACTCGTCATTGTATGGGATGGCCGTCTACACCGGAATCCGAGCAGGTGTACCCGGATGCACTCCTCTCAAGTGGCTTCTTCATCAAGAAAAAGCCACCCTGCACGAATTTCAAATTGGCCCCCTGTTGAATCGGGTTCCGCTCGAACGCCTGCAATCGCAGATTCCTGCTGTCTCTACCGAACCAGTTCCGACACCACTTCGATCTCCTCGTGCTGCGTCGTCCCCGGAATATCCAGCGATCCCAGCACCATCGGTTTGCCTGGCGCCAGCGTCGACACACCTTCAAGCCTGGATTGTCGTATCACAGGATCCTGCGCGCCGATCCCCGACTTCTCATCGGCCATACTCGACTGCTCCACCTTCGAGCGCAACTGCAAACCCTCCGCGCTTCCCTCGACAGCCCACGTCGACATACTGCACCTGCGAATTCGCCGTCGAACCGCCCCCATCCACACCTCCCGTCACGATTGGCACGCGGCTGCCTTGCTTCATAATGGTCTTGCCGCCCGTCGCAACCACCAGGGCAACATGCTGCGACCCCATCGCCTTGCTCCATCCATTTCCGTAATCGTGTAAGTCAGCCGATACACCCTCCGCATCCGGTCTACATCCGCCAGCACTCTCTGCGTCAGTGCGACATCTTCTGACGCGCCGCGCATCGAAATCGCGCCCTCCGATGCAAGATAGTAAAAGCGCGCCTTGGCAGCATGTTGCGTAGGTCGTTCACAACATCGTTTGCCTCCTTCGGCTCCGTCAGGCTGGTCAGATAGAACGTCTGGTACGCCTCGCCGCTCGTCTTCACATCCGCCGGCCCTGATTCAGCGGTTGCTGTTTGTGCGCTGACAGCCCTCGCCGACACGACTCCCAGCACAAGCACTGAGGCCACCTTCAATACATTCGACCAACGCCTTCCCTCCCCATCGCTCTTCCATTTCATCTCTCGCCTCCAAAGTGAATCGTCTCGAACCACGCCGTTCCTTGCATTCCGATTCCTCGCACGGCATCTTCTGCCGAGAAAGACGCGCTCCACGCACCGCCGCTCGAAAATGTTCCCGCTTTTTCGTGTGACCTGATTCCAAAAGACGCTCTGGATCGTCGCAGGCAGTCGTCCTGAACACGCCGTTTTATTCTTTTCCTATGTGCGGTCGCTTCGCCCGACGCTCCACCCAGGAAGTCCTCGCCGATTGGTTCGGCGTTGAATTGGAGGACATGCCCTGGTTCGCGCCCACCTTCAATGCGGCGCCCCAGAGCAATCAACCCATCGTGCGCCTCAACCGCGACACCGGCACGCGCGAGTTCGCCATCGCCCGCTGGGGCCTCGTCCCCTTCTGGGCCAAGGACGCCAAGTTCGGCTACTCCACCATCAACGCGCGCGCCGAAGAAGTCGTCGCCAAGCCCGCCTATCGCGAAGCCTTCAAAAAGCGCCGCTGCCTCATCCCCGCCGACGCCTTTTACGAATGGCAGAAGCTCGACGCCAAAACCAAACGCCCCTTCGCCATCGCCCTCCGCTCCGGAAAGCCCTACGCCTTCGCCGGCCTTTGGGAGTCCTGGAAACCCAAAGAAGGCGACACCCTCGAGACCTTCACTATCGTCACCACCGATCCCAACCGGGTGACCGAAAGACTCCACGACCGCATGCCCGTCATCCTCGAACCGCGCAACTACGACCGCTGGCTCGAGCCCGGCGATCCCACCCGCCCCCCTACCGACCTGCTCCGCCCCTACCCCGCTGAAAAGATGCATGCCTGGCCTGTCAGCGACCGCATCGGCAACGTGCGTAACGACGATCCCAATCTCCTCACCCCCGCCGATCCGGAACCAGAAACGCCCAGCCTTTTCGGTTGACATCGCCCGTCCCACCCGTCAATTCCAGCGAATTTTCTTGACAACAATCTGTTTTCGGATTTTCCTGTTGGCGAATCGAATTCTCCACGGCTATCCGTGTGTTCGCTGCTGCTTTGCGCAAATCGAGCCCTTCCTGGCCTCCGATTCGTCCATGCAACACCGCCTTAACCCAGGCGTACAGCAAACCCGGTGTGGAGACGCAAGGAGAACCATGAACTCACCGACACCGACGCCTTCAACCACGCAATCAGGCCTCTCCGAGAACGCCGCCGGAGGCCTCGCCTACATCACCATCATCCCGGCCATCATCTTTTTGCTGGTCGACCCGTACAACAAGAGTTCGTACATTCGCTTTCACGCCTGGCAGTGCATCTTCATGGCCATCGCCTGGTTCGTCATTGATGTTGCCGTAATGATCTTCGGCAGCTTCCTGTCGTTCTTCCGGCTGCTCACCTTCGGTCTCTACCCGCTCATCTCCCTGGCCATGCTCATTCTTTGGATCATGGTGCTGATCAAGGCTTTCAACGGCGAGCGCTTCAAGCTCCCCATCATCGGCGACCTCGCTGCAAAACAGGCCGGGTAGCCGCTCCTGTTCTTTGTTTGGTCGTAGGGCATTTTTGAGTACATGCACGGGCAAATTTTTGGAGTTCGGTACAATCACGACACCCGATCCATCCCCAATCCGTTCTTGAGGTGCAACCCAAAGGAGCCTACATGTCCGATACTCCGCAATACACCCCAGTCCCGCCGCAGCCGCCCGCCTCGCCGCAGCCAAGCGCGCAGAGCGGCCTCTCCGACAATGCCGCCGGTGCCCTGGCCTATGTCACCATCATTCCGGCGATCATCTTCCTCATCGTCGAGCCCTACAACAAGAATTCCTACATCCGCTTCCACTCCTGGCAGTCCATCTTTTTAGGCATTGCCTTTGTGGCAATTCACATCGTTCTCGGGATCATTCCCCTGATCGGATGGCTGGTTCTGATGCTGCTGGACCTGGGGTTTCTGGTTCTCTGGATAGTCGTCCTCCTGAAAGCCCTCAAGGGCGAACGCTTCCAGCTCCCAGTCATTGGCAAGTACGCCGCCCAGCAAGCCGGTTCGTAAGACCTCGGGAATCGCGGTTTTTTAGACGGAAATCGCAGCTTCTTAGAATGGTGCGGAGAGAGCAGGAGGCTTTCGGCCCCTGAAGAATGGTGCGGAGGGAGCAGGAGCCTTTAGGCCCCTGAAATAGCTGCACGAATTCGAGGGCTTTAGCCCCGGATTTCTCCATGCAGCATCAGCAGAATGACCATGGGTGCCCCAGGTCTCGCTTCTGAGACCTGGGAAAGCAACCAACTAACCCCGTCGTCTCTTTCCCTGTTTCCGGCTTTTTCGCGAAGCGTGCCCCGTCTCTTTCCGCACCTTCTTCACCTTCACAGGCTTCGCCGCGGCTCTCCCCGTCAGCGGCAAACCCTCTTCCACAATCGAAAACTGCAGTCGCCGCTCTTGCGCCAGAATCCGATCCAGCACCACCTGCACCCTATCCCCTGCGCGAAACCGCCGTCCCCACCGCTCCCCCACAATCTCGTGCGTACCCTCGCGCCACATGTACCGGTCATCGCGCAGCGAGTCAATCGGCACCAATCCCTCCACAAACAACTCAGTCAGTTCCACAAACAGACCATACTTCGCCGGATTCAGCACCAGCGCCGCGAACTCCTCGCCAACCTTGTCCTCCATGAACCGCACCTTCTTCCACTCCACCAGCTCGCGCTCCGCCTCCGCCGCCCGCCGCTCCGTCTGGCTGGTCTCCTCAGCAATCTGCGCCAGCTCCGCCTCGGCAATCGGCGGCTCCAAAGTTGATTTGTCATCCTGAGCGAATCCTGAGCGCAGTGAAGGAGGAGTCGAAGGACCCGCTCTTCCCGCACTGTCGCGCTGCACAGGCATGGGTGCCCCAGGTCTCGCGTTTGAGACCTGGGAAACCGACCCCGCTCCGTGCCCCATCCTTTCACCTTCTTTCTGGTGAAAGGGTGGGAGACCACGAATCTCAACGCGAGGAAGGCACCCCTCATTGACATGCCTCCAAGGCGAACTATGCCGTCCCTCCGCCACTACACCGCGCCCCACCACACCCCGGCGCAACAGCTCCTTAGTAATCCGGTGAACAATCAAATCCGGATACCGCCGAATCGGTGAAGTGAAATGCGTATACGATGGCGCCGCCAGCGCAAAATGTCCCTCGTTCTTCTCCGAATACCGCGCCTGCTTCAACGACCGCAACATCAGATAGCTTAGAATCCGCTCCTCCGGCTTGCCCTCAATCTTTGCCGCCAGCTTCTGATACATCCGCGGCGTCACCGCAATGTCCTCGGCCACTTCGTACGTCCGCGCCGGCCGTCCACCGCGCTGCGCCTCCCGCCGATCGCCGCGCGTCTGGACGCGTTTCACCGGCAACGCTCCAAGACCAAGCGAATACCCGAAGCTGGCCGCCAGTTCTTCAAACTGCACCACGCGCCGCGCCTCCGGTTTTTCATGGATGCGATACAGCGACGGCACACCCAGGTCCTCAATCCACGTCGCCACGCACTCGTTCGCCGCCAGCATGAACTCCTCAATCAGTCGGTTCGCCCACGTCCGCTCCGCCCGCGTCACCCCACGCATCTGTCCCTGCTCGTCGAATTCGATCACCGGCTCCGGCAAATCGAAATCGATCGAACCGCGCTCCTCACGCCGCTTGTTCATCAGCACGGCGAGCTTCTTCATGCGTTCGAAATCGTCGACACGATTGCGGTACTCGGCGCGCACCCCTTCATCGCCTTCCAAAATCGCGTGCACCTTTGTGTAGGTCATCCGCGCCGCCGAACGAATCACGCCTTCGCCGATCTCGTAGCTCTCGATCCGTCCCTCCGCGCTCAACTGCATCACGCAACTCAGCACCAGACGATCCTCACCCGGCCGCAAGCTACAAATATCCGTCGACAGTTCCTGCGGCAGCATCGGAATCGCGCGATCCGGAAAATACACGCTCGTCCCCCGCAGCCGCGCCTCCAGATCCAGATCCGTCCCCGCCCGCACATACTCCGCCACATCGGCAATGTGCACCTGCAACTCGTAACCGCCATCCGCGCGCTCGGTCACCAACACCGCATCGTCGAAATCCCGCGCCGTCTCGCCATCGATGGTCACGATAGGCACCGCACGAAAATCCCGCCGCCCCGCCATGGCCTCATCAATAAACTCAGAACTCTTGTCATCGAGCTCAGAACCCGTGTCATCCTGAGCGGAGCGAAGGGTCTGCTTCTGTCTTTTTGCTCTGTCGGTCAGCGCAATCTCCCGCGCTTCCTTCAGCACATTCTCTGGAAACACCCGCGGCAACTGATGCTTCCGGATCATCATCTCCACATCCACGCCGAAATCATCCGGATCGCCCAGTACCTCAATCACCCGCCCCACCGGCGGCTTGAACGGAGTCGGCCAGCTCGTAATCTCCACATCCACGATCAGGCCTTCAAGGTCCGCATAATCCGCATGAACCGCAGCCTCCGCGCCCAGCACACGATGCGGCGTAGCGTCTTCCTTCTTCTCCACAACCTCCTGTCCCTCGGGAATCACGATCGGCTGCGTCATCCGCTCGTCAAATGGAATCACCACATTCAACGGATAGCGCTCACCGCGCGAATAATGAAACGTCCCAACCACCGTGGGATTCCGCCGCTCCAGAACCCGCGCAATCCGCCCCGACAGCTTTCCATCGGGGCGCGGCGGCTCCATCTCAACCAGCACCTGATCGCCCTGCATCGCGCCATTCATTTCATTGGGAGGAATAAACACATCATCGGTCACGCCCGAAGCCTGCCGCGCATCCGGCCGCACAAAGCCATATCCGTCGCGATGCAGATCGAGCCGGCCCGCGACCAGGTTGTCGCGCCCGCCCGCAAAGTTCGCAGCTTTTCTCGGAATACTCCAGTGATCGCGATCGATCTTCGTCAGCTCGCCGCGCACCGTCAGTCGCGCCAGTTGCTCCAGCAGCAACCGCCGCTCCCGCCCGCCGCCCAGGCGCAACTCAAGCACCAGCTGCTTGTATCCGGCTTTGCCTCCAGGCGACCGCGCAATCCGCGCCACCAGCTCCCGATCCGTCATACTTCAAGACTAGGCCATCGCGATTCCGCACGTCGAAGAAGCAGCGCTACACTCGATGCCAGCCCCAGTTCCTCTTCTCGATGCGAAGTCGGCGCGCTCCCCGGCTGAAAGGAGCATCACCATGCACACAATTCTTGGCGCAGGCGGCAGCGTCAGCAACGAGCTCGTCAAGCAACTGGCTGAGCACAAGCTTCCTTTTCGGCTCGTAGGCCGCCATCCAGCCGGTGCTCCCGGCGCAGCAGAAACGCGGACCGCCAACCTCACCAATCAACGCCAGACCATCGACGCCGTCGCAGGATCGAGCATCGTCTATCTTCTCGCCGGTCTCAAGTACAACCGCACGGTCTGGGCCGAGATGTGGCCGCGCATCATCGATAACACCATCGAAGCCTGCAAACAAGCTGGCGCCCGCCTCATCTTCTTCGACAACGTCTACATGTACGGGCGCGTCAGCGGTCCCATGACCGAACAAACCCCCTACCACCCCTGCAGCAAAAAAGGAGAAATCCGCGCATCCATCGCCACCACGCTCGAACAAGAGTGGAAATCAGGAAGCCTCACCGCAATGATCGCCCGCTCCGCCGATTTCTACGGACCGGGCGCAAAAAACGGCGTCGCCAACGCGATGGTCTTTGAGCCAATGAGCCACGGCAAGAAGCCGATGTGCCTCGTCAGTGACTCCCTGCCCCACTCTTACACCTACGTCCCCGATGCAGCGCAGGCCCTGCTGGCGCTGGCCGACTGCGAATCGGCATGGAACCAGAAGTGGCATCTCCCCACCAGGCAAAATCCTCCCAACGGCAGAGACTTCATCACCACGACCGCACACGCGATGAACCGGCCCGCCGCCTATCGCGTCCTCGGCCGTCCCATGTTGAGAATTGAAGGGTTATTCAATCCCCTCGTTCGCGAAGTCTACGAAATGCTCTACCAATACGACGTGCCTTACCTCTTCGACTCGTCGAAATACGCGCACGCCTTCGGCTTCAACGGCACATCCTACGCGGAGGGTATTCAAGCCACAGCCGCGTCCTACAAATCCACCTCGTGAAACAGCCCGCAATGGCTCGGCAGATCGCCAACAAACGGCACGGCATCGTCACCCGCGTTCGAAAAACCTCCATGACCGAAAATGCCCAAAACGTGCCCGTACGGTCAGCCCCTACGGCAAGTACCCCGGCCCGCGCAGCACCTTCCCCGGGAGCGCCCCCGTCATCTTCCCCTCCGCAATCACCGGCACGCCATTCACCAGCACATACTCCATCCCCATCGAAAACTGATTCGGATTCTCAAACGTAGCCTTGTCGCTCACTGTCGCCGGATCGAACACAACAACATCGGCCCACATGCCCTTCTTCAACACGCCGCGATCCGTCAGCCGCATCCGCTGCGCCGGCAGCGCCGAAAACTTCCGTATCGCATCCGGGAGCGACAGCGCATTCTCCTCGCGTACATACTTCCGCAGAATCCGCGGAAACGTCCCATAAGCCCGCGGATGCGGATGTTCGGTCCCCAGCAATCCCTCCGGCGAAGTCCCTTGCGAATCGTTATCAATTGAAACCCAAGGCTGCTTCAGCGCCAGCACCACGTCGGGCTCATCCATCCCGAACACCGCCACCTCGGTGAACGCCTTGTCCTTGACCAGCAGATCGCACAACGCGTCAATCGCATCCTCATGCCACAGCGCAGCGACCTCCGAAAGCCGCTTCCCCTGCAGCGGCAGCAACTCCGGATTCTGCACCACCGCAATCAAAATCGCCTCCGGTCCCGGAACCTCCTGCCACTCGTTGTCCCACGCCTCGCCCGCCGAATCCTTTCCGGTCGACGTCATGTCTTTCCGAATGCGCGCCCGCGTCGCCGGATCCTTCAGCCGCTCCACAAGCTTCGCATCGCCGCCATCATGCGCCCACGGCGGCACAAACGCCGAGAACGTATTGAACCACGCGGTGTACGCGTATGTGTTCGCGCTGATGTCCACGCCCGCCGCACGCGCTGCATCGATCCGCGCGACAATCTGCGGCATCTTGCCCCAATTTGCTTTGCCTGCCGCCTTCAGGTGCCAGATCTCCACCGGCAAATGTCCCTCGCGCCCGATCCGCGCCGCTTCGTCAATCGATTCCAGCACCGCGTCGCCCTCGCTGCGCATGTGCGTCGCATAAATCCCGCCATACTGCCCCGCCACACTCGCCAGCGCAATCAGCTCGTCCGTCTTCGCATACGGAGCAGGCGCATACTGCAGTGCGGTCGACAAACCCACGGCGCCATCCTTCATCGCATCCGCCACCAGCCCTTTCATCTGGTTCAGCTGCTCAGCAGACGGCCGCACATCCGCATCACCCAGCACCATGCGCCGCACCGACGTCGCACCCACGTAGCTCGCGAGATTAATCCCCATTCCCCGCTTCTCGATCCGCGCAAAATACTCCCGCAACGTCCGCCAATCCGGAGTCAGGTGATAATGCTCATACCCCGCGCGATCCGCGGCCAGCATCGCATCGTTCACCGGCGCTACCGAGTTCCCCTCACCCGTAATCTCCGTCGTAATCCCCTGAAAAATCTTCGACGGCAGCCGCGGATCGACAAGAATCGTCAGCTCCGATTGCCCCAGCATGTCGATAAACCCCGGCGCCACCACCTTCCCCGCCGCGTCAATCCTCCGCTTCGCCGCCGCGCCCGATAACTCCCCAATCGCCGCAATCTTTCCATCCCGAATCCCCACATCGCCCGAATACCACGGCGACCCCGTCCCATCCACGATGTGCCCGTGCATGATCACCAAGTCAAACGGCTGCTCCTGCGCCAGACTCCGCTCTCCTCCGAGCGCGAAGCCCACCGCCGCCACTGCCACCTGCGCCGCCAAAATCCAGCGTTTTCCCAGCATCTTTCCCTCCTGCCACCCACTGCGGTTGTCACGGTTGGTTCCGCGCTTTTCCCTCTCATAGCCACTTGGTACAATGAGCTACCGGCGAGTACCAAAGATTATTTGCCTGCTTCCATTTGTGCAAATACCGCATAAAATAGCCGCAGACATTAGGCCTGGGTCGCCGAGCAGGAAGTATCCTATCTGCGAACGCATGCAGACTTTGCACGTGTCGATTGCACGGCCGACGGCACAAAACAATTAGAGTTTTAGGTCACGAAACTTAGACCTGCCTTGGAAACCAGTCCCGACAGGACAGAAAAGGAATTCTTTTGAGCGCTATGTGGAAACCCACCCAGACAGGACCATCCTCCCCTGCTCCCACACCGGAGCCCATTCGTCAGACACCCCCTGCTCCGGCCATTGAGCCGGCGCGTCCTGCTGCCTCGACGGGCGAACAGGCTACCATCGGCAAGGGCCTCTTTATCAAGGGCGAAATCACTGGCTCTGAATCACTCTATATTGATGGCAAAATCGAAGGCACCATCAACCTGCCCGGCAACCGCCTAACGGTCGGACGCAATGGGCAAGTCAATGCCGCCATCAACGCCCGCGAAATCGTCGTGCTGGGCAAGGTCCGCGGCAATGTCGCCGCCACCGATCGCGTCGACATCCGCGCCGAAGGCTCCTTGACCGGCGACGTGGCTGCCGCCCGCATCAGCATTGAAGATGGCGCCTTCTTCAAGGGCGGCATCGACATCAAGAAGCCCGAAGGCAAAGGGGCGCAGGCCACAGAAGTTCCAAAGCCGGTCGCAGTTTAACCGCAGGCACGCTACCAAGGCACCCCATCCAGGCACCCCTCCCGGATGCGATGGGGCAGATCCGTGAGGAGACTCGTGGGCCTGCCCTGTGCTGTTTTTTCGGCATCCCCGTCATCTGAATTTCCGCCACTCCCGCTGCCCCATTCGACACCATCTCCCCGTTTCGCAATCAGCACTCCCATGGGTGCCCCATCCTTGAATCGTCTTCGGATTCAAGGGTGGGAAAGCGACGATCCTGAATCGACCGTGTCGCGGGGTCGAAGGACCTGATTTCCGGAGGGAGCAGAGGCCTTCAGGCCTCTGACTGAGGCCGCAGAGAAATCGCGGGCTTCAGCCCCGGACTTCCCATTGCGCCAAGGCATCAATTCGCACGAACCTCCGCGCCCGCACGGTCCCGAACCTTTAAATTCACTTGGAACGAGCGTCATCAGGGAAATCACGTCACTCGGCCCGCAGCGATACCATCGGATCGGATCGCGCAGCGCGGCGCGCCGGAACATACGACGCAATCATGGCGACGGTGAGCACAAGCAGAACAACCGTTGACAGAATGAAGGGATCGGCGGGGCTCACTCCATAAATAAGGTTCTGCACCACGCGGCCCAGGCTCAGCGCCAGCAATACTCCCAGGATCGTTCCCGACACAGCCAGCTTTGCGCTCTGCGCCAGCACCATGCGCAGCAGATCTGTCCGTTGCGCGCCTAGCGCGACACGCAGGCCGAACTCGCGGGTCCGCTGACTCACGGTGTACGCAATCACGCCATACGCTCCGATGGCCGCCAGCAGGATCGCAAGAGCGGCGAACAGGCCCACGAGCACGAACGTAAAGCGCGGCGTGGAAACAGAAGTGTCCACAACGCTGTCCATCAGCTTCACATCCGCAACCGCAAGCGCGGGGTCAAGCCGATGCACCGCGTCCCGGAGCGCGTCGGCCACCTGTGTGGGATTGGAGCGGGTGCGAAGCGCAATCGACATATCCGGCTCCGACGCCTGGAACTCCGACCACCAGAAGGCAGGCTCCGCACCCGCGCTGTTCGGTTGATCCTTCACATCGCCCACTACGCCCACAACCGTCATCCAATCGGAGTCCTTTTTCGGCGCATCTTCGAAACTGATTCGCTTGCCGATGACATCCTCGTGCGGCCAGTAGCGTTCCGCCATCGCGTGGTTGATGAGGAGAACCCACGGCGCATCTTTTTTGTCTGCCTCCGTAAAGAGGCGGCCTCCCAGCAGTGGAATCCCCATGGCGCTGAAGTAGCCCGGAGTCGCCATGTGATACCGGGCGTGGTACTCCTCGTTTGGCTGCTTCTTTCCTTCAATCTGGAATCCGCCTGCATTTTCGTCGTATCCCGTCCACGGCAAATCGCTGCCTGCGCCCGCGCTCTCCACGCCCGGCAGCGCGTTCAAGCTCAATGCGAGCTGGTCGTAGAATTTCGCCGTCTGCTCTCCGGTCTTGTATTGCTCGTGCGGCAGCGAGAGGCTCGCCGTCAGCACGTGATCCTCACGAAAGCCGGGGTCAAGATGAATCAGGTTCAGGAAGGTGCGCAACATCAGACCCGCGCCGATCAGAAGCACACTCGCCAGGCCTACCTCTGTGATCACCAGCGCATTGCGCAACCGGCCTTGCTGCCGCCCTCCAGTGGAGGCCCTGCCGACCTTTTGCAGACCTTCTTTGGGGTCGGTGCGCGAAGCTTGGAGCGCCGGCGCCAGTCCAAACAAAATTCCGGTGATCAGGCTTACGAGGAATGTGAACGCCAGCACCGGTCCACTGACGTGAATGTCGTGCGCGCGCGGGAAATCGGCAGGCAGCAGCGAAACAAGCGTCCGCACTCCGCCAAACGCCAGCGCGAGACCAAATGCGCCCCCCGTGAAAGAGATCAGCAGGCTCTCCGTCAGAAGTTGGCGCACCACCCGGGCCCGCGGCGCGCCCATGGCAAGCCGCACCGCAATCTCGCGCTGGCGTGCCGAGGCCCGGGCCATCAGCAGGTTCGCGGCATTGGCACACGCAATCAGCAGCACAATGCCCACTGACCCTAGCAGCACCAGGAGCAACTGGCGGCGTCCACCCACCAACTCCGTGAACAACGGCACAACTAGAACCGTCCACCCCGAATCATTATTTGGATGCTCACGCGCAAGCTGCGCCATGATCGCGTTCATCTCAGCGCGTGCACTCTGCTCGCTCACGCCATTCTTGAGCCGTGCGATGCCTTCAATGAAATGCGAACCCCGCTGGTTTGAGTTTCCGGCAAACGAAAACGGCCACCACACATCGACGCTCTCGCCATACGCCACAGCATGATATTCGTTGCCCGGATGCTCAGTGCCTCGCGGCATAACCCCGATCACCGTGAAGGGCTGCATATTCATCGTGATCTTGCGGCCGATAATGTGCGGATCGGCGCCGAAGCGCGTGCGCCACACCCGATCGCTCAAAATCACTTGCAGACCATTCCCTGGAATCTCTGCTTGAAAATCGAACTCCCGTCCCAACTCCGGCTGCAGCCCGAGCACGCGAAAGTATCCCGACGTGATGCCGAACCCATTCAGACGCACCGGTTCGCCGTCGCCCGAAACCTGCACGTCACCCCGCGTGAACGCCGCGATGGATTCGAAGGAATGGTTGCGCGCCCTGAAATCGAGAAAATCAAAAGGATTGAGCGGAAACTTCGGATACTCGCGGCTCGAGAGAAAGATTCGAACCAGGCGATCGGCCTGCCGGTACGGCAGTCTCTTTAACAGCACCCCGTCAATCACACTGAAGATTGCGCTGTTGGCGCCGATGCTCAGCCCCAGTGTGAGGATCATGACCAGGGAAAAAGTGGGATTCGCCCAGAGTTGACGGAAGGCATACTTGATATCCTGCAGTGTCAACTCAACGAACGCCGTGCCGCGCGCATCGCGGCAGTCCTCCTTCACTTGCTCATGACCGCCGAACGCGAGACGCGCGAGACGTTTCGCTTCCTCTTCCGTCATGCCGGACCTCATGTACTTCTCAACCTGGCGATCGAAGTGGAAGCGTAGCTCTTCGTCAAGTTCCGTCTCGACGGCCTTGTGGCGAAACAGCGCGCGCATGCGATAACGCAGATCATCCAGCATGGTGCCTCACGCTCCTTCCAGAACCTGCGCAACCGCAACCGTCAACTTGCGCCAGGCTTCCGTCTCCCGCTCAAGTTGCTTCGCGCCGGTCCGTGTGAGCTCGTAATATTTCGCCCGCCGGTTATTGTCCGATGTGCCCCACTTTGCTTTGATCCAGCCGCGTCGTTCGAGCCGGTGAAGCGCGGGATAAAGAGATCCCTGCTGGATGCTCAGCACCTCGCTCGAAACCCGCTGCACCCGCTCGGAGATGGCCCACCCATGCTGAGGCCCGGTCAAAAGTGTTCTCAAAATCAGCAGGTCAAGGGTTCCCTGGGGCAGCTCGATTCTTTCTGTCATCTGTTCCGTTCCCTTCCGCTTCGACAAGAGAATAAAACAACTCTTGTAGAAGCGCAAGGGAAGAACAAGAACGCCTCCCCAAAGTTGCCGATCAAAAATCCGTGCGGGCCCGTCAGGTTGCCTTCTTGAGGAAGCACGCCTCGATGCGATCGCAACTTCCGCCGGCCAGACTGAGCCTGCAGCAGTTCGACACTGAAACTGTTTTTCTCAGCCGAGGCGCCCTCGGATTCATGACGCAGGACGCAGGATGACCTCAAGAACCTCCTCGGTCGCTTGAAGCGGACCCTCCGGTTGGGGAATGTCCGCTCCTGCCGCAAGGAGGGCAATAGTGACGCCGGGATAGTCCCCTTTGTCGCGCTCCCAACTGTGCAACGAGCCATGCAACGCCCAGGCCAGCGGGCTGCCTCCATGTTCAGTTTCGAAAATGTTGACCGGCGCGTTGTGCTCCAGGAGCACCCGAACCATAGCAAGGTTCCCGTGCCATGCTGCGTAATGAAGCGCCGTCTGGTTGTTGTCGAGGACAGCGTTCGAGGGCCATCCTTGCTCAAGCAGAAGCTCAACTGCATGAGTGTTGTTGCGTACTGCTGCACCAACGATGCGGCGCGCGGCGTTCGAGGTGAGACGGGCAAAGAGAGAAGGATGCTGTTGAACGATTTGCCGAACCAGGGCATCGTCTCCCATTTCGGCCGCATGGATAAGCCGGAGCCATGGGGCACTGCGTTGCATCAACAGTTCAAACACCTCCGTGTGGCCGAATTGACGGGCGATCATGTGCGCCGTTCTGGTCAAGCCGAATCCGTAAATGTAGATGCTTCCACCCGACTTTGGATCGCGTTTCGGAAAGTGGCGTTCGTTCACCGTGATTCGAACCGTTTCAGGATCGTGGTTCAGGATGCGCTCGACAAGGCCGAGATCGCCGACAGCAGAAGCCATCAAAATGTCGGTTTGCGCGCCGCGGGAAATGAGAAAACGAGCCACGTCGTGACGGTAAGGCTCACGCCACTCCATGTATTGCCGCGAACACGCCATGTACTGCGCTGCGGTGGATTCATGGTCAATGTCGCGTGCGTCGATCTCAGCCCCATGATCGAGTAATAGAGCTGCGATCTCGATCGTCGCCGCAAAATGAAGTGGTGGCTGGCCGTCACCGCCCCAAGTGTTGGTGATATCCGGATACACTTACGCCGAGCACGCGGCATTGCACCCGGATCGGCCAGATTCGTTTATGAACTTGAATAAAGGCATACTTCACTTCTGGCCCTTTGCGAAGAATGCCGTCGCTTTTCCCAGGATGTCGCGCTCCATCGTTACCCGTGCCAACTCGGCCCGCAAACGGCTGATCTCCATCTGCTCGGCAGTCACTGCGCTTTTCCCGATGACGCCAGTCAGTTTTCCGGCTCGATGCAACTTCACCCAGTTGGCAAGCGTCTGCTCAACCACTCCCAGGCTCCGTGCCGCTGCCGCCATCGTCTGGCCTGACTCCACAAGCCGAACCGCCTCCAGCTTGAACTCAAGCGTGTACCTGCCCCGCTTCCCATTCCTCATCGTCGTTTCCCTTTCGCTATTAGAGCAGCTAGCTAAGGGGTACGTTTTGCGGGGGCAAGGTCAAACTGCGCGTCTACACCAAGGACAGAGAAGTAATTCGGCGTGACCTGCTTGAAGCTGAGACGCAGGGGCTGTGCGGTTCCGGTGAGGTTCACGTTTGCGCCCCTGCCGCTGAGTGCGACGGATTGAAAAATGCCGGAAGTCTCGAGGTCTCTCCACTCAGGGACGGAGATGCCGACACCCTGCGCGCCCACGCCTGGTAGGTCGTCCACAACACGCACTAGCTCGGAGGGGTTTGGATATGGCAATGGGTGCAGCAGCGTGGCGTCAATCACGCTATAGATCGCGGTTGTGGCTCCGATACCCAGCGCCATTGTGGCGATCGCAATGAAAGAGAATCCGGGAGACCGCAGAAGCATGCGAACCGCGTAGCGCAGGTCGAAGAGCAGATTCTCGATGAACGGAATGCTTTGCTCGGCGTGGTGGTGTTCGCGGATCGCCTGGGCCGCGCCAAGCTTGAGCGTGGCTTGACGCCGCGCCTCGGCGAGCGACATTCCGGCGTGCAGATTCTCCTCGATCTGGAACGCGAGATGTTCGGCGAGCTCATCGCGCAGGCGTTGGTCGGCACTCCGCCGGGTTGCTAGATTCGCCAGCCGTACCAGGAAGCGTCGCAGGAATCTCATGTCAGATCCTCCGCTTTGACTTTGAAGAAACGCGCGATGATCGCCGCAGTTTGCTCCCATTCGCGGGTCTCCGCCTGGAGCTGCTTGCGGCCAGCCGCAGTAAGTCGATAGAAGCGCGCGCGGCGGTTGTTTTCCGATGCGCCCCACTCGGAGGCAATAGAGCCTTCATGCTCGAGCTTGAGCAGCAAGGGATAGAGCGTTCCCTGGTTGACGAATATCTCCGCTGATCTGCTCGATGCGTCGAGCAATTCCCCAGCCGTGCTGCGGTCCCCGGACATCGAGTGTCTTGAGGACCATCAGGGCGAGCGTTCCTTGCAGGACGTCCGGCTTTTCCTTCATGCGATCAACCTTTAGGTTTCCAACAGGAATAATAGTGACATGGCTCCTTTTGGAAAGCAACAGGAACTTTGAACTTCGCTCTCGATGACAAATCAAGATGAGCTGTCGGGAAACCGCCGGGACACTGTTCATTGAAGACGGCGTAACTTGATTTCTAATGAAAAGCGTGCAACTCGCCTTGGCCAGACAGGATGTGAAGGAACGCGACGCCGCCTACGGCTGGCCCGCAGACCTACCCAAAGAAGAAATCTTCGCGTGCCTGAACCACGAACGCTCCACCACTCAAACCAAATAGACCGTCCCGTGAATGGCAACGGCTCTTATCCCCGCGAGTTCGATGAGGGTGCTCTGTCGTGCCCATTTCTTGAGTTGTCATCCTGAGCGGAGCATGCTTGGGGCCCCGCAAACGAGTCATCGTTTGGGGGGTAAGCGGAGCGAAGGATCTGCTTTTCGCAATGCTCGATCACCCGTCGGGCATTCTCCAGATCGTGCCTCCGTGCTGCTCGCTCCTCAGGCGTGAGATTGACGTCTTTGAGAGCTTCCGCGAGTTCACGAAGTGTTCGCCCTAGTCTCTATTCCCTGGTCCCTGGTCCCTGGTCCCTAGTCCCTAGTCCCTAGTCCCAATTCCTTATTCCCTGCCAGCAAGCTGCTCCAGCAACGCGTCGAATTCCTCCAACTTGCCGTACTCGATAATCACTCGCCCGCGCCCTTGTCTGTCCTCGATCCGCACCCGCAACCCCAACGCCCTTTGCAGTCGCTCTGCCACTTCCTTCACGTTTGGATCGACCACCGGCTCGGGCTTCGCCTCTTTTTGCCCCATATCCGGAAACAAAATGCTCTGCACCAGGTTCTCCGTCTGGCGAACAGAAAGCGAAAGTGCGCACACCCGCTTCACCGCCTGCTCAATCCCGGGATGATGCTGCAGTCCAAGGAGCGCCCGCGCATGCCCGAAACTCAGCTCCCCGGTCTCCACACGGTTCTGTACGTCAATTGGTAACTTCAACAAACGAAGGAAGTTACCTATGGTTGCGCGATCTTTTCCGGTGCGCAGCGACATCTGTTCCTGAGTCATGCTGAATTCCCGCGAGAGCCGGTCGAAGGCCCTTGCCTGCTCCATGGGATTCAGATCGGCGCGTTGCAAATTCTCGACGATGGTGATCTCCATCGCCTGCTCATCCGACACCTGCCGCAGAATCGCAGGGATCGTTTTCTTCCCCGCCACCGCCGAGGCCCGCCAGCGCCGCTCCCCGGCAATCAGCTGGAAACGGCCATCTGCCTGCGGCCTCACCAGGATCGGCTGGATCACTCCGTTCGCGGCAATCGAAGCCGCAAGCTCGGCAAGCGTATCCTCATTGATCCGCGTCCGCGTCTGATAAGGATTGGGATCGATCTGCTCCAACAGGATCTCGAGCGGCTTGCCACCTCCCTCCCCCTCATTGGCTACAGCGGTTACCGGTGCAGCAGCGGCGGTCGCATGTACCCGTGGCAGCAGCGAATCAAGTCCCTTGCCCAGGGCGCGTCGTTTTGGGTCGGCAGCAGAAGTTGTCATGGAAAGGGGGCCTCGTACCCGGCAGTTTTGGCCGGTGGTTTTTGGTCTGGAGATTCAGAGCCAGTTGGTCACGAGTATGGCCAGAAGCGCACCTCGACCTTGGGCGCAGTGGCGGCGGCAACCTTGCGCTCGACGCTGCGCGGACTCTCTATCTTGTTGCGCGCCAGGAACTCGCCTGTCAGCTCGAAGTACGCCTCGGTCCCACGAGACCGCGCATCGTAAAGCGCCACAGGTTTGCCGTGACTCGGCGCCTCAGCCAGGCGAATATTGCGTGGAATCACGGTCTGAAACAGCTTTTCTTTGAAATACTCACGCAGTGTTTCGGTGACTTGCTGCGCCAGATTCGTCCGATCGTCGTACATCGTCAGAAGAACACCTTCAATCGAGATTTCGGGGTTGAAGGCAGCCTGTACGCGTTCCAGGGTCGAAATCAGCTCGGAGATGCCTTCCAAGGCGAAGTATTCAGCCTGCATAGGGACAATCAGCGAGTTGGCGGCGACCAAAACGTTCAAAGTCAGCAGGTCGAGTGCCGGGGGGCAGTCCAGAATCACCAGATCGTGATTGCCCCGGATAGGCGCCAACGCGTCTCGCAGCCGCACTTCGCGCCCTTCAACTCCTGCCAATTCAACATTGGCGCCGGTGAGGTTTTTCGACCCGGGCAACAGCCAGAGGTTCTTGATTTCAGTGGGCAGAATGACTTGTTCTGCAGGAGCATTGCCCACGAGCACGTCGTATATGGAGTGACGATTGTCATCCCGTGGCACGCCGAGTCCGGAAGTGGCGTTTGCCTGGGGGTCGCAATCCACTAAAAGGATGTTCAGGCCCTCGATAGCGAGGCAGGCGGAGAGGTTGATAGCGGTGGTAGTTTTGCCAACTCCACCTTTCTGATTGACCACGCCCAGAATCTTGCCCATGGCCTTTCAGGTTAAAACTCGAGGCCTATTCTGTGCAGGCCGTTGCGCTGTGGAGAACCCGGGACCATTGTGGAAAGTCTCCGGGCGAGGTACTTCGGACGGTCTGCAAGCGCATGAAGGCACGGGAGTTGTGGAAAATTTTTGAGTTGAGGCAACCAAGGAAGAAATCAACAGGTAGAGCCAAAAAGATTTATGAATCCAAGTGAAGACAGGCTAAAAAGCTGAGTCGAGGCGCCAAGGGGGCAAAATTGTTCCACGTGGAACAATTTCGCCGGAACCGTTGGGCATCCAGGGTCTGGGCTCTCCGTGGGATCGACGCAGATGGAGTTTCGCTCGTTCTCCCGAACTGGGATGCTCATCCCAAATTGTTCCACGTGGAACGATTTACGACGGAGCGGCACACCAGCTGACGGAGATCGGGGCTAAAGTGGGGTGCACCTGGCCTCTTGCGTCCAGCTTTCGGTCTTCATCTTTAACTTCGAATTGTTCCACGTGGAACAATTTGATGGTGAAGCTGTGGTAGCTCGGCTGGCCGAAGGTGGTTTATGCCGCTTCCTTGGGGGTCGGTTTGAGGGTTGAGCTCAAAATTGTTCCACGTGGAACAATTTTCGGGAGGCTGGGCGGTCTGGATTGTTCCACGTGGAACAATTTTTGGCTTGGCGGGATGAAGCCTTTCTTGGAGAAATTTGGCGGAGTCGATAAAACGCTTGTCGATTGATGGTGCGAACAATCGGGGCCGGGTTCTGTTGACCTTGTTATATGCGGCGCTCGTTTTGGGACTTGCGGGCCAAGGCGAGGATGCGGTTTTCGCTTCCGGGGAGGGGGTGGGGGGTAGACCAGTGGAAGCTGGAGGGGGCCGCAGTCCGGAGGGCGGCGAGATGGTTGTGGGTGGTCAGGATGGCTATCCATCCTTCGGGAGCGACGAGGTGGACGGCTGACTTGACGGCTTGCTCCATCTTTTCAACGGCGCGGAGCGTGATGCACTCGAATTGAGTGCCGAGGGTTTCGGCGCGGCCGGAGTGGACCTTCGCAGGGATGCCGGTGATGCGAATCGCTTCCTGAAGGAAGGCGGCCTTTTTGCCTTGGGATTCGGCCAGGGTCACGGCGATCTCAGGGCGGCAGATGGCGATGGGGATGCCGGGGAAGCCTGCGCCGGAGCCAAAGTCGAGGAGTGTGGCGATGCCGGCGGGGAGGGTTTGGGCACAGGCGATGGATTCGACGAAATGGCGAGCGAGGATGGTCTCCGGGTCCCGGACGGAGGTGAGATTGGTGCGGGCATTCCAGCGAAGAATCAGCGAAAGATAGTCGTTAAACTGTTTAGATTGTGATAGTTGCAAGATTCTGAGGTTTGACTCCGCAAGGAGTTCATTGAGGCGGTCGCTGGCTGGATCGGAACGCATTGAAAGACCAGTGTAAGCGGCGACCTCGGCATCGGAATACCGCAGCCCGATACTTTGAGGGCACACTCTTTGGGGTGTTGGCGAGCTGGTTGGAATCGCGCGGAGTGCCCCTACAATCCATTTCAGTAACGATGTGGTTTTAAGGCCCTAGCTAGCAGTGTCGGCACGGGAATGAAATCCGTTGCTCAAAGAAATATCTGCTGTGCGGGCGATCATAGATCTCCGCCAGGCATATGTGTCAGCTTCGACTGGGTGAAAGAACGAGGGCTGGCGCACGGCAAAACGAGAACGTGCTCAGCAGGTAGTCGCTTCGCTCAGGTGTTCGAGTTGTGTCGAAAAGTCCGGCCTCAATTCGTTTCGTCGCGATGAGGATGCTGATTGCCTTGTCTCTGCCAGTTGTGCTCTTTGCCATTTATCTGTTGGCGGTTCGCCCCTTTGCGTTGCACTGGGGTTCCACGCCAGAGGAAGGAGCTCGCGCGATGCCGGGAGACTCTCTGGTTCCGTCACCCTACTTCTGTGCAACGCGCGCCATCACCATTGAGGGCAGGCCCGAGGATTATCTGGCCCTGGCTGGTGCAGATGGGATATGACCGCGCCGGCCTCTATGGGTACGACCTTATTGAGAACATTGGCAGCAAGTCAGGTATCCATAGCGCAGAATCGATCGTCCCCGCATGGGAGCACCCGAAAACGGGAGACGTGCTCCCGATCAGCGCGGTTGCTTCCCTGATATTCGACTCGATCCAGCCTGACACGTATCTTATTTGGCGAAGCGCCGGCACTCCACCCGATGGTAGCTTCGCGTGGGCTCTCTATCCGGTCGACGAAAGCCGTACGCGCGTAATAAGTCGCATTCGGCTTCGCTACCATTGGACGGACCGGCGGGTTTTGCTCGACCTCTTCACTGAGTTCGGCGACCACGTCGCGGTCCCGAAGATACTGCTGGGAATCAAAGACCGGGTAGAAGGACGTCCTCCGCAGTCCCTCGCGCGGGAAAGTGGCGCGATTGTCGTCTGGGTTCTGGCCTTGGCGGAGTTCGCCACTTCTGTGTTGCTCCTGCTCGGCGCGCGCCGCTGGCGCCGCGCCTGGTGCCTGGGCCTCGCGGCAGGGCTTGTCTTGCTGTTCGTTTTATATGCACAGGCGCCGATGTGGACGGGGGCTGCCCTGGTCTGTGGAATCTTCGCAACGATGAGCGGCGAACTTCGGATGAAAGAGGCAGGCCAGTAGGAGCTCAGCGATAGCCGCGCGCGAGGAGGTATTTCGCGCCAGCCTCGAAGGCCTTGGGACCAGGTACGAAGTCCTTGGGACCGGGCACGAAGAACCCGAAGGCATCGGCCAACCGACCAATCCCATTGAACGAGAAACAGACCGCGAGCGCGTCCTCGAAGCGCATCCTCGATCTGTTGGCGCGAAGCGCCAGCCGCGAGGACTGCTCGCATGGCCTCGGCATCGACGGCGTGCTCGCGCGTGAGCTTGCCCAGCATGAGCAGCGTCGCTCGTAATGGCTCCTCGATCACTGGTCGCATTCGTGGGTATGGGACGCGACAAACGCTTAGATCACATCCTGAACATAGAGTCTCCTCTGTCCGCGAAAGAGGCTGAAACGGCGCGCTCGATAAGACCTTGGCGGTTGCGGCACTCTCACGCACTTATCGATTGCTGTGTCGTCATGCAATGGGATCAAATGAAGAGCAATATGTTCCAGGCATCGCGTCTTCCGCGGGTGTCATTTTTTGGGGGAGAGTCCGAGAAGACTCTCGATCTATCCCAGTGCAGCGGTTCCATTCGGCATGTTGCGGAGATTGTGTCGCAGCTTGTGCCGGCCTCGCACAGTGTGGGTCTCATCTTCCGCACGGGCCCGGATCTCGTAGTTTCCTGGCTTGGGGTGCTGGCGACGGGAAGAGTTCCGCTCATTCTGCAGTACCCGACTTCGAAGATCAGCAAAGTCTATTGGCGTGACTCGTTGCGCGATTCGGTCTCGAAATGCGGCATTGGGGCACTCTTGTGCGATCCCGCCCTTTCAATTCATGCGCCGGGAGAACTGGCGCCTTGTCATTTCGTCGACGGTCTCCGTGATTCGGCGGCGGGTGACGACGAGCTTGTCTTCCCAGCGCAGGGCGAGATTCTGCAATTGTCTTCGGGAACAACCGGGTTCAAGAAGCCGATTCGGTTCAGCTTCGAAGCGGTGCGCACGCACGCGTCTCTCTATAACCAAGTTCTGCAGTTGAGCGATGAGGATTGCATCGTTTCGTGGCTTCCGCTGTATCACGACATGGGCTTCATCGCGTGCCTGGCGATGCCCCTGCTGCTGGGGATCCGTGTGGTCTTTATCGATCCGATGACCTGGGTGCATCGTCCGCAGTTGCTCTTCGATGCTATTCAGAAGCATGGCGGCACGGTTTGTTATATGCCGAACTTCGGCTTTGAAGTGATGGCCAAGTCGGGCAAGGCTGGGCCTTTCCCGACGATGCGTCATTGGATCAGCTGCTCGGAACCCACGTATGCCGACACATTGGAACGGTTCATGCAGGCTACCGGGGCCAGTCCGACGACGGTTTCGACATGCTACGGCATGGCTGAGAATGTTTTTGCGGTCACGCAGAGTTCCGGTTACCGGGTTTTAGAGCGGGACCCGAAACGTTACGTGAGCTGCGGGCGTCCGATTCCCGGAACCGAAGTCCGGGAAAAATCCGGCGAGTTGTTTGTGCGTAGTCCTCATTCGATCGTGGCTTATGAAGACGGCGCGGATATTCGAGACGAGGACGGCTACTACGCGACAGGTGACATTGGCTTCGTGGATGAAGGCGAAGTGGTGATCACGGGCCGCAAACAGGATCTCGCCAACATTGGCGGGCGCAAGGTTGTGCTGAACGATCTGGATTTTGCACTTGGCGAGATATTCCCTTCTTCCAAGGGGCGCATCGCATCGATGGCTGTTTTCGATCCAACCCTTGGGACCGAGAAGGCCATGTTCCTGATTGAAGACCCGCATTTCTCGGAAGGTGAACGCTCAGCAGAGCCGAGCCGGCTGGTGAGAGAAGCGACTGGCCTCGAATGGGTCGAAGTTCATTTTGTTCCGCCACAATTCATCAGCAAGACATCCTCGGGAAAGATCAATCGCAAGAAATGCCTGGAAGATTGGCGCGCGGTGCAGGAATCGCGCGCGGTGCGGGCTGCTGCGAGCGTTTCGCCGACGTCCGGTGGAGAGAGGAAACTCGGTCTAGCCGAGAAATTTCCTGGCGTTCCGCGGGACGGGCCCATTGGGAAGGAGCTTGATTCCCTCGGGCAGGTTGTCGTACGCCTGATTTGTGAAGAGCGCGGCATTCGTTTCAGTTCTGATTTGACTCTCGAGCGGATCGCTGCATTAGGAAGCGAGGGGGGAGATGAGGGCGACGAAACGTCGGCGGGCGATGTTTTTTCGATTGTCGCGCTTGTGGACGGGCCGCGGATAGGCCTTGGAGCGGAAAAACCCTATATCGACGATGCGTATCTCGCCGCGCTCGCAGAAGTCGCCGGCGCTCCGGTGCATTTCGAACATATCTGTGTACCTCCGGCCCCCATCCTTCTTTGCGATCTGATCTTCCATGATTACTTTCTGCCCAAGAACCCGCTGCCCGCGTATGGCGTGCTCTCCACTCTTTTGCAAAAGATCAAGAACGCGAGCTTGATTCTTGTGGACGATGAAGATAATCTGCGGCTCCCTCCGTTCTGCGCTTATCCGATTCTCGATTTTCAATTCACGATGCATCCGGACGCGGAGATGCTCGGACATCGCATGCAGCGCTACACGCAGAACCATCACCTACTGCCGCGCAGCGTTGTCCTGGGCCGTGAAATTAGTCCTGAGAAGATCAACCCGGCGCTGGACAACCTTGAACGCTACCTGGGAATTCCCATCTTGCGCATGGCGTTTCATGAACAGTTTCGCGCGTATACAGAGCCATTTTTGCGAATTCCACGAGTTTGTCTCCGACGCCGACAAGCTGAAGAATCCTGTGTGGGTGGAGAGATTCAAACAGTTCCTGCTCGACTTTATTCGGAATGGAGATTTTCAGAAGCGATCGGGTGAGCCCAAGAACTACTTCGCCTTCGACACGGCAACTCACTTCTGTTCTTTCCTCATGAATCGTCTTGCGGTTGAATTCGTGATCCAGCAGTACGATTCGTTTTGCATCCTTGGACCGCCGTCGAGTCTTCCGTATCTTCAGCGAAGACTTGACGAGGTTGGGAAGCCCTACTTCTTCTCTTCGCAGTTGATTCCGGCACGCGAAGACTATAAGTGCCTGATCATTACCGGGGGAGCCGGCAGGATGCCGGACACCAAAGTGCCCACCTATGACTTCATGCATGCCAGAGAGGAAGGACAAGGAGGAGGGAGACCGCACAATGTTCCTCCCATCATTGAGTATGTCTGTCCACCGCTCGCGGCCTGCGATGAGATGCAGTTTCGCGTGGTACGAGAAAAATTCGGCGTGCAGATCGGGAATAGTCTCTTGAATCTGACCAAGCAAACTTGATTCATTTGGAATTCACTGGGGGATTGAAGCGCGGCGGAGTCGGAGAGTCGTGTCCGGATAGGCCACCTCTATGTAAGTCAAAGTCAAGAGAAAAGCACAGGTGTCCGTGGCGCGCTCAGGAGAGCGCGCGTTGATCGAATCAGGAAGTGCCGTTACGCATCTGTGGCCTCTCGGCCGTTGGTTTCTGCCCTGAAGCAGAACCACACATCCATTTGCAGCCTCGAGCTCCGAAGAGCCGTCGCCGAAGATTGAGTTTGTGTTCTCTGCCAGTCCCGAAACAATTCGTGGTGAGCCTCCGAGGTTTGATCTCCTTCGCCCAGTGGCCTAATTGCAGGACCTGGCAGTCTGCGCACGGAATGATCCTGATGTTTTTCATTCATGGGCAGGTTTTTAGGCTGCCGCAGTGCCTCCGAACTTTTCTGCAGACACGAAGTCCTGTTTTCTGCGTTCTACCGCGAGGATCCAGCAGACCAGCTTCCTGGCTACGGCCAGCGTGGCGCGGTTTCGATTACCTCTTTGCATCTCCTTTTCGTAGAGCAGGGCCAGTTCGTGGCACTGTCTGGGCGCCAGCTTCGCGGCCTCGACCAGCACGTGTTGAATGTGCTTGTTGCGCTGCTTGGAAATGGGCATGCGCGCCACCTTGTCGGCTGAACTTCTCTCTGCCCCGCACAGTCCGCAATAGCTGATGGCCTGCTTGATCGAGCGGAAACGAGACACATCGCCGATCTCCAGAGCCCAGGTCAGTGCGGTGATCGGGCCCACTCCGGGAACCGTTCTCAGCCGCTTCAGCCTCTCGGCCAGCATCGGATCACGCTCCAGCGAACTGACAAGTGCATAGTCAAGCTTCTGCGCTCGTACGATGTGTTCGCGGCTCAGCTTCAGCAACGGCCGGATGCTCTGATCGATCTCTTCACTGCTGGACATCAACTCTGCAAAATAGCCCACCTTGTGAAGCCTCTGCCTGGTGTGAGTCACGCCTTTCTCCAACAGCAGCCCCGATACGCGGTTCTTCATCTGCACCATCTGCTTGACCAGCAGCCCGCGATAGCGCAGCGTGCGCCGCCGGTCCCGGATCTCGGTCGAAGCCATGTGGCACTCGGGCAGGAAATCGCAGCGCAGGCAGTCAGCGATCTTGCTGGCATCGATCTTATCGTTCTTCCGCTTGGCGGCGGCGATGGCACGAAGCATCAGCGGAATGTGCCGCCTTCACTTTTTCTGCAAGGGGAAGCAGGTGATCGTAGATCCAGCCGGTGAAGATCGTCGCTTCCATGGCGATCGTCCGGGGTTGGGGAAGGGTCTTGACCCAGGCATCAAGTTCGCGTCGAGTTGATCCGATCTTGCCTTCCTGATGGACCTTGCCGGCCGCGTCCTCCACGCAATAGCTGATCGTCCGCTTGTGAACATCAAGTCCGATGCAGTACATAGTCTCTGAGGAGCCTCCGAGGTAGTTCTCTGAATCAGCCTCACAGCTGAGTTCAGCCTTTTGCAACACCTCGTGCTCCTCACTGACTTACCATCCAAATAACACTGCCGGAACTCGGGTAAAGAGGCCCCAGTGGCGTGGAATCGCGGTTTGGCCTGACCTTCGTCGATTGAGAAGTACGCTTACATTTCAGGTGTGACGGCGACGTTGTGGTATTCCGTAATCCACCAGACACCTTGATCTTTGATGAGGACCAGGAGCAACTTGAAACGCAACACTCCGTCCGCTTCAACAGGCACCCCTGCGGGAGGAGGTTGTGGAAAGCCTGTGATTTCTCCGCTTACATCAGCGATCGCAACGTCCGGACGGACAAACCGAAGCTTCGCGATCGAGCTTTTCGGGGTCGTGCCTTTGAAGATCGTGTTGGCGATCTCGATGTGGCGTTTCACGAATTCTGCTCGTCCGTACCTTACAGTGCCGAATATGTTGGTAAAGCTGACATCTTCTGTGACGTGGTCAGACGGATTGGAATGAACAATTGCTTCAATGGCCTTCCTATCCTCAGACGATGCCTCAACGGGGTTAACCTGAGCGTCGAGACGGGAGTAATGCCCGCAGAGAAGACAGCTGAACAGAAGAATGGCGAATGCCGGTTTCGCACGGTGTCTCATGGTTTTCCTCCGGTTGGTCTTCCTTGGGCAAAGCTGAGGGGTGAAGTCTACCGCGATATCAACCTCCGCCATGACTTTGTCCATTCCGGCTTCATTTGCTTTCTGGAAGCTCAAAGAGTTTTCAGAAATGCGATGAGTGCTCGGCGATCCTCTTCGGGCAAATCCAATCCAAAGGGATGACCCTTTACCGCAAAGCTGGGGCTCCCGTAAGGCTTGAATCCTGTCGGTTCGTAGTCGTCTTCCAGGCGTTTGGGATCGAACCAATCTTGGAGTGTCGCGCACCAGCCGCTGTGGCCAAACATACTGCGATACCAGACGCCCTTGAGCGACGGCACCTTGTAGTAACCAGTTCCTCGTCTCGTCTTCAACGTCATATTGGGATCTGTCCCAACCGAGAACGGCGCGATATCGAATTGTTTTCGCGCCTCGGGAGGCACACGGAAACCCTCTGCCGGCGTGAGCTTGTTGGTAAGCGTCAGACCAACGCATGCCGAACTGTATCTGGATATTTGGCGGCCCAGGCGGCAGGAGTGCGATCAGCGAAGCTGTGCAGTGGCGCATTGGCAAGACCTGGCAAGATGTCGGCGAGGTAATCGCGCACCGGGATCTTCAGGCGGCGACAGCTTTCGATCACAGAGATGATTGCCGCTACCCGCGGTCCGGCGTGCTCACTCCCGATATGGATCCAATTGCCTCTGCCGACGGCAATCGGCCTCATTGAATTCTCCGCAAGGTTGGTGCTGAGCTCCAGTTGGGGATGATCAAGGAATCGGATTAGCCTTTCCCAAATGCCCAGTGTGTACGTGCAGCCTTTGCCGGCAGCGCTCTTGGGCAGTACCGTCTTCCTCATCTGCTCGATGTGAGCAAGGATTCTAGCGAGCACTGGGGGCGCCTTTTCGTGGCGCAGCGCATGGCGCGCGGCATGGTCCATGTTCTCGTTGCGTGCCTGGGCGTCGATCGCGAACAACTCGTTGATCAGTTCCACGGCTCGGATCGAGGCGGCATCCTGTTTGTTGAGTTTGACCGCATCCACGAAGTATCGTCTGGAGTGGCTCCAGCAGGCCGCGTGCACCATCTTTGGCCCACCCACGCGATCGTAGGCTGCGTATCCATCCGTCTGGAGAAGCCCTTCGAACTTACCCAGGAAGTTTAGAGGTCCCTCCCGTTTACGGCTCATCTGGAATTCAAACACCGTCATACCGCCCGGTGTTCCGTACTGCCAGAGGTACGCCTGATGGTTGGTGCCGCTGCCGTCATGCGTCTGCACATCCACCGGAGTTTCATCGGCCTGGATATAAGTGCCGGCCAGCAACTGGTTTCGCATCGCAGTGGATAACGGCATCAACATCTCTCCGATGGTCATTACCCACCCGCACATCGTGGCCCGGCTGATATCGATGCCCGCATCGCGCAACAGAGCTACGCTTTGGCGATAAAGTGGGCTGTGGTTGCAGTACTTGTTTACCACCGTGTCGATGATTACTTCATCCGACACCAGGCTCTTGTCGATGATCCGGTCAGGAAGAGGTGCTGCCACAACGCCTTCCTCGGGGCAGGTTTTGCAGGCCCGCTTCTCGCGCTTGGTCACCAGCACGAAATAGCGCGCCGGCTCGACAGCCAGCACCTCGCTCACTTCGAAGCCGATCACGGTATTGCCATGGCCGCACTTCCCGCACACGCACTGCGCCGGAGTGCAGGCAATCACCCGCTCCACGCGGGGAAGATCGGCGGGCAGAGTCTGACGTCCTGGATGTTGACGCTTCTTCCGTTCAGAAGCCGGCGGCGGAGCGTGGCGTTCGCTCTCGGCAACCACCTCTTCGCGACTGACACCGGGCTCTTGTTCCAGCAACTCCAGTTGCAAACTACTCAGCTTTTCGCTGCTCGGTCCATACTTTTCGATCCGCTGCAAACGAAGACGCTCTTCCAGAACCTGGATTTTCAGCTTCGAAAACTCCAACTCCTGAGCGTAGGCATTCAACCTGCCGCTCACCATCGCAAAGAGCGCCTCCGGCACTTGCGTTTTTAGCTGGTCGAGAAGTTCGGCGTGCGAAGATGATTCAGGATTCGGAGGGGATGGCGCCGAGAGTGGAACGTTGTCACTCACGATGCTCATTTCATAGCATGCTCCATGGGCAGAAGCAATCATTTCGTGCAGTGTTCATGCGGTGTTTCGTAACTCATCTGGTTCCGCATTGTGCATAATGCGGTGCCACCTTCGCGGCCTTGCTTGCTTTAGATCGATACCCCCGAGCAGAAGCGTCAGCTCCTCATGACTGAGCACGATCTTCTTCACCGTGCTGTCCGCATCGGGCCACCAAAAGCAGCCCTTGTCCAATTTCTTCGCGCATACCCAAAGCCCGCTGCCGTCATACACGACCAGCTTGAGACGATTGCGCCGTGCGTTCGTGAAAATGAAAACGTGGCCGCTCTCCGGAGAGCAACCCAGATGATCACGCACCAGACCGTAAAGCCCATTGAAGTGCTTGCGCATGTCCGTCGCGCCGGCTGCGACATATATCCGCGTCGCCGGTCCAAACCCGAACACCGCCTACATCCTGTCCAATACTGTCAGCAGGCGCTCCAGCGTTCCTGAATCAAAGCCGCGACGCACTTCGATCCGGCGTCCGCCGCGCAAATCAACCACCAGAACACCTTCCCGCTCCGCATCCCTGTTGGGATTTTGGCCAGTGGACCAAACCACTTCGACCGGAAGCATCGACCCCTTACTCGATTGCTGTCCCTTGTGCACGCGTCGACGATATTTGTCCAGTGTTCCCACTGCCAGGCCGCGTTGCCCACAGAACGCTTCCCGCATCAATCCACTCGCTTCAAATTCGGCAACCAGCGCCTCAACCTCAGCTTGTGTACGCCGCCTCCGCCAAACTCCTGCTTCGCTCATGCATCAAGTCCACCACTTGACCACGCCGTAGAAAAGAGTGCGTTGGTCTGACGGATACGCTTGTTGTTGGTGTAAAGAGGAGGTGTGTGACAGGTCCCACATCCTTCGCTCTCAAATATCTTCTTGCCACGACTGGCGAGCGCATCGAACTTGTTCGGATTGGGAGGTGGTTCGAGAGCGTAAAGGTACATCACCAATGCATAAAGCTGCTCGTCACTGTATCGACCGCCAACGGCGATCGGATCGTCGGGCTCCGGACGCTTCGTCGAGTAATGAAAATCGGCGGGCACAAATCCGTCGTAGGAAGCAAGATCATCCGCGCCCTGGTTCAATGCGGCGTAGCGCATCAGATCCGCGATGGAACGGTGCTGTTGCAGCCCTGTGTGGTCCAGGTAACGGCGATCCTTCACGCCAATAAGGTCGGGGATCTGGAGTGGGAAAAAGAGGTTGCTCCGATGTCGGGCGGTTACTTCCGCAGGCATCTCCGCATGTGCGGCGATCAGCTGATCCGTGGTCATGTTGTCGATTGGAGCCGAGGGATCAGGCTTCAGCCATGGAGCTGCGAACAATGAATGGTCGAGGTGTCGAAGATCGGCGTCAGCCTTCCGGACATCATCGGGATTGGCCAACCGTCTCCCAAAGTACCAGGCTTTGCTTTTCTCGAACGGGAAGTTCCCCTGGGCACCCTCCAGAGCGCTTCCATCCGGCATGACGCGCGTATGACAAAAGCCGCAGGCAAAATCGCCGAGTTCTACTTCGCCCTTCTTTCGAATGACATATCGGACAAACGGTACGGTCCCATCCTTGGCAACAGGAACACCAGTCGTCTGATACCACTTTGGATCTCTTACGTCGTCAATGCTAGCGATCCGGTGCGTTGTGTAATAGATCGGCGTATTGAAGACGATGCGTCCGGCCGCGATCCAGTCTTCCTTAGAGCTGAGATTGGGCTTGTGAGCTGATTGGTCCCACTGGACCTCGGGAACCTGTTGCTTGAGCCACTCAAGGTAACCGGGTGGCTCGTGCCACGGAGCATAGACCGGGTAGCTCCGGTAAATGGGGCGAACGGGAATCCGATAGTAGTAATCGGACGAAGTATGCTTGGGCGACCCCACAGGGTCTGCGAGCGGTACTTCCAATGTCGCGATCGCGTCGTCATCCCACACTCGAGGAATCGTGGGTTCGAACGTCGAGTGCTTTTCCTGACCTGAAGCCTGCAAGAATCGCCAAACCCCCAAAATGACGACCAGCACAAACACAAACTGGGGCTTCAAAACCAACTCCTTCATGACTTACCTCCGGGGAGACCTGGGCAACGTCGATCAACGCAAGCCTTCACAGCTTCCTATGTGCCTGATTTTTGGGCAATGGAGAGAATCTGTAGAAACCTGTATTTTCCCTTTAGCCGGGGTTGGGGTACTTTCGAGCCAGGCATTGCCGCCTCACCCGAGGGCCGATTGGGGGTCCGTCTGAATTCCACCGTTGTACAGTTCGGAGATTTCGAACTCGACCTCCGTAACCATCGGTTGCGGAGGTCGGGCTCGGAGCTGAAGCTCGAGCGAATACCGATGGAACTCCTGATCCTGCTCGCCAGCCGGCCTGGCGAACTGGTCAGGAGAGAGGAGATCATTCAAGAGCTTTGGGGGGACGAGATCAACGTTGATACTGAAAACGCAATCAATACCGCCGTCCGAAAGATTCGACAAGTTCTGGGCGACGACTCGACGAGCCCCCGCTTTGTTCAGACAATCAGCAAACGAGGGTACCGATTCCTGGCAGAGACAACACGGCCTGCCGTGCCACCTCAGGCGCCCGCATCAACCTCGAAGACCGTCCGCTCGAAGACGATCCGCCGGACACTGCTCGCCAGTTTGGCGGCCCTGTTTGCGGTCGGCCTGACCATCTGGAGCATCCGTCATTCCGGGAAGGTTCTGCGAGTCTCCAATTACATAGCAATCACGCATGACGGCCTGCCGAAACAAGGACCGCTGCTCTCGGACGGAGTTCGCATCTATTTTGTCTCCGGGAGCATGAATCATCGAAGTATCTCTCAGATATCGGTCAACGGTGGGGAGGCTTCAACTCTTGTTAGCGCACTCCAGTCTCCCCGATTGATGGATATCTCGTCGAACGGAAGCGAACTGCTAGCCGCTTCGTTTGGACCTGATCCGGGCGGTTCGATGGGAGAGAAAGCAGAGTTAAACGAGTCGGCTCTGTGGAGCATTGCGTTACCGTCCGGAAATGTCCGGCGAGTTGGCGATCTGTTCGCAGATGGCGCCGCGTTCGCCCCGGATGGTCAGAAGATCGCCCTTGGCTGGAACAACGCTCTGTACGTGGCTAACAGCGATGGCACCGGCCAAAGAAAGATCGCTCAATTGCCCGGAACCGCTTCGTCCATTCGATGGTCGCCTGAGGGAAAGCGATTGCGATTTACCATCATGGACCCGAAGACCCTGCGGCCATCTCTTTGGGAGTCGCTCACAGATGGAACGTCTCTGCACGAAATTCTGAGCGGTTGGAATCCAACTTCGGCCGAGTGCTGCGGACGATGGAGTCCCGACGGCCGGTGGTACGTTTTCCAATCTACTCGGGATGCCAGGACGGATATATGGGCGCTTCCCGAGCCCTCGGGCCTGATCGACCGTAAGTCGCGGGAGCCCATTCAGCTAACGGCAGGACCAATCAATTCTCTCGCGCCGGAAATGAGCCCCGATGGACGCAAGCTATACCTGATTGGTCAGCAGCTCCGCGGGGAGCTGAACAGGTACGACGCCAGGTTGAAGCAGTTCGTTCCGTACCTCAATGGCGTATCCGCGGAATTTGTTGACTTCTCACGGGACGGGAAGTGGCTAGCCTATGTCGGTTTTCCGGACCACCTGCTCTGGCGCTGCGACGTTCAAGGCGGCCATTGTCTCCAACTGACTGGACCCGCGATGCAGCCTACGGCGCCGCGATGGTCTCCGGATTCGACGCGGATCGCGTTTTTCGATGCTGCGCCCGGAAAGCCATTCAAACTTTTCATTGTGCCTGCAAGCGGCGGCTCTCCCCTAGCGGTGGTCGACGAGCCGTGGAACGAGATTGATCCCAACTGGTCCCTCGATGGGCACACGCTCGTCTTCAGTCACTTCCCTGTTTTCGATCGGCAGGCAGATCTGGGCATCTACTCTTTCGATCTCGTGACCCATCGGTTAGGCAAGCTCCCAGGATCGGACGGCCTTTGGATGCCAAGATGGTCGCCCGGCGGGAGCTTCATCCTGGGCAGATCCGCCGACTCCCTTTCGCTGTTTCTTTTCGATGTTCACAGGCAGACCTGGCACGAACTCGCTCGCGGCGAAAGCTTCGGGTACGCCAACTGGTCGTCAGATAGCAAATTTGTCTACGTTCTCAAAAGAGGGAACGAACCTGCGATCGAAAGAATCCGCGTATCGGACGGAAAGACGGAAATCGGAGCGAGCCTGGCTGGCGTTAGGCAAACCGGATTTCGCAACGCGGTCTGGACGGGTCTCACGCCCAATAATGATCCCTTGATCCTGCGTGATGTTGGCACTGAGGAACTCTATTCTCTGGACACGAACATTTATTAACTCGTGTGCGAAATCGCTCACCGCATGCGGAAATCATTGCATGTTCAGCCGTGTTTATCGGCGCAGCGCGATGCCTAGCGATCTCGTTTAATGGTCATGCTTCTCGATGAGTGGTGGGTCGTCAAGTCAATTAAGGAAGCCGGTATTACTCCCGAAAGTCGGCATGGCGCACGTTTTGAGGGCCCTCGCTGCAGTTCCGGTTGGATTACCCGCGATCCGGAAATTGATATGGTGTGACCCTGTCAACATCTTCGAATCGCCCGGGGTGGTTTTTGTTTTTGCATTTGCCTTTTCGAGGACAGGGTCAGCAGCAGCCGTGGCAGGTAATGGCGACGATTGATCAAGCTGATATTCGCGGGTCGGAACCGCATAATCATGATCCGTCGGGAGCTGCCTCTGACTACTCACGCGAGTCCGGCTGAGCCTGTCGCAAATTTCCGCCGAGGATTCTCCTTCGTGCTTGCTCCGGCTGCGGCTGACCCTGTCCTCGAATTGGTTCATTGGTTGATTGGTTTTTGTTTTTCCTCTATTTGGAAGGTCTTTGCTTTTGTTCTTTCGGTTTTCGTCATGCTGCCAGCTGTTGCCTGTTGGCCGCCGCTTCAGCCTTGATCCCGATGGCCCAGATGAAGCCCAGCAGTTCGCGTGCGACCGCCGTCATGACCTTCATCTGATCCTTGCCCGCGTTCATCATCGTCATATAACGCTTGTGCAGTCGATGCTGTGCCTTCCAAGCTATTTCGGTGATCTCCGCCGGAACGCCTTGATGTCGTTTACGTAGCTTTTCCCCGACGCGGGGCAGATGTCGATAGCACCAGGCCGATTCGACCACGATTCGTCTGAGGTGAGCGTTGCCGGCCTTGGTAATGCCGCCTCTTCGAATGCGCTTGCCACTGGAGTCTTCACTCGGAAACACGCCGCAATAACCCATCAGCTTCCGTGCACTCTGGAAACGGGCGGAGATGTTGCCCAGTTCGGAGGCGATCGTGACTGCGGATATATGCGCCACACCGCGCAGAGCCTGCAGGCCCCGGATCAGTTCCTGCA
Source organism: uncultured Acidobacteriaceae bacterium (assembly GCA_963704415.1). Lineage (GTDB taxonomy): Bacteria > Acidobacteriota > Terriglobia > Terriglobales > Acidobacteriaceae > Telmatobacter. Next base: position 965,375 of record OY969908.1, read on the forward strand.
TCGGCTCTGGAGCCAGCTTCACCACTTCCAGGATGGCCTCTTCCAGGCGCTTCACCCGTGCGGCCATGTGCTCGACTTGTGGCTCTGGACTGTAGTTCATCAAACAAACTCAGCCTAACCCACGACTAGCGCATCGAGCCGGTCACACCATAATGACTACTCTTTGAGCAACAGGCAATGCAGTCCGTGGCGCAGAGAAGCAAGCTCGATCATCTGAAATCGTCCTTCGGCGCACAGATCGATTGGGCGTACAGTGTGGGCGTGCAGTGGGCAATGAACTCTTGGTCCACGTTCGTTGCCGGGAAAACTTACTTATCCACTCTTTAGACGATATAGAGTGGGGCTTATGCCCGATCGGCACAGCAAGGCGACGATTGTCAGTATGGCTATCATCGCCTCTGCCCTGGCGACGCTGCTCCATGAGGGACTCGGGCATGGAGTCACTGCTGCGCTGCGTGGCGATATCGTGACGGAACTTACGAGCAACCACCTTTCCACTCTCCGGCCGGATCGGTGGGTGGACGCAGGTGGGACGATCGTGAACCTCATGGTTGGAGCCGGCGCTCTTTTCGCGAGTCGCGTCGCGGGCCAAAGAGCGAACATTCGCTATTTCCTCTGGATCCTTGCGGCGTTGAACCTGCCTTCAGGAGCCGGTTACTTCATGTTCTCGGGGATCTTCGGGTTCGGCGACTGGTACCAGGTCATTCTCGGCCTGCCGCACGAAGAGGCCCTGCGGGTCGGCATGACAATTTTTGGCGCTGCTCTCTACATTTTTGTAGTGAGGCTGCTGGCAATCTCGGTTCGTCCCTTTGTTCCGCATCGGTCGGCATACAACTCCGTGGGCAGGCTGGCCTACATTGCGGCGGGCCTCCTTGGTTGCGCTGCGGGCGCATTCGATCCGCTGGGGATTCAACTACTTTTCGTTTCCACTATTCCAGCACACTTCGGTGGTTCTTCAGGCTTGCTGTGGGCGGACAGCCTGATGCCGCGCACCGTGCCAGAGCAGACTCTCGTCGTACGTCAAAACCGGCTCTGGTGGATAGCTGCGGTGGTGATTGGCACTGCCTACATCGTGATCCTCGGCAGGGGAATCGCCTTTCCGCACTAGAGTCACGGGCCGCGAGATTTCGCACTTTGGGGGTTGGAGCTTTCCCACCCTTTCGCCAGAAAAAACGCGAAAGGATGGGGGCACGGAAATGGTGCAAGAGGAAGCGATCGGAGACCGGAGTCGCTTCTGGTGGCTCAAGATCTTTGGTTTTGAAACGGATTGATTGGTGGGCAAGGCGGAGATTGGCAGACGAACGTGAAGGCGTTTCGCGATAAATTAGGAACCGTGAAGACAGCGGAATTGCTACGATTTAACGGCGCTGTCGAGCGGGATCCGGCTATCGATGCGTGGATGAAGGCGCATGCCGGTGAATTGGGAGACCTTGCGCATCAGTGGTTTGAGGCGATGCGCACGTGCGGGGACGAAGTCCGGGAGCTTGTGCATGACGGCTGTCCGGTTGCGTGTTTGGGCGATGTGCCTTTCGGCTATGTGAATGCATTCACCTCGCACGTCAACGTGGGGTTCTTTCAGGGCGCATCGCTGGCGGACCCGGCCCGCATGCTGCAGGGCACAGGCAAGTTTATGCGTCATGTGAAGTTGAGAGCGGGAGCGACCGTGAACGCCGCAGCGCTCAGCAGGCTCATCGAAGCGGCGTATGCGGATATCAAGGCGCGCGTCGAAAATGGCTACCTCAGAAGAATGCTTTAAGAGGTCGACGCGGATGTGCGCCGCCGCAGCAGCGAAATTTGGAGCCTATTTCCCCCCGCTCTTCGTCTTGTCGTCCGGTTGCTCGACGGGCTTCGCAAGATGCAGCTTGCTCATCTCCCTGGCTCCGACCCCTGGATCCTGGGGAGTTACTTTGATGCCGGTGGCCATGGTCCCCGAAGTCCATTTGAGGTAATAGGTCTTGCCCGCTTCCGCGTCGAGCCGAATCCTCTCGTCCTCCTTCTTTGTGGCGTTCTTGATCCCAGCGTAGGACGACACGACAACGCCGCCGGCATAGTACATTTCCGGGAACCCGGTCACGACCACTGTGCCTGGATCCACCTCCATTCCCGCATACTCGCCGTTTTTCAGATAGGCGAGATAAACGCCATTGACGTAGAGGTGGTCGTGGGCGGCGGAACCGACGAATCTCCCCACCCGGTAGATGAAGATGAGAGCCTTGCCGGGCGATGGAGCGGTGGGCGGCGGGGTAGTGGGCACGGCGGCCGCTTTTGCGTCCTGAGCGGGAGCATCTGGTTTTGCGTCCTGAGCCAACGCGGCCATCGTGCCGCCAAAGAGCATCAGCGCGCAAAAAGCGAGAAGGAAGGTTGCGGAGACCTGGAGTGCGCTCTTGACGCGGCAAACCCGAGCGACTCTATCCAACGTGACGTTACGCATTTGAGCACTCCTTTATCGATGGACATGAAGTGAGCGAACATCCAACAACCCTTCGCTGCTTCCATCGAGTGCGTTGTGGCGAGATGACAGCTTCCGTTGCGGATTGCTGCGCGAGCGGCTCTGGGGGAACCGCTCTTCGAGGGGGCAAGGCGTGGCATTATTCGATAACTTCAATTCCGTTGAGGCTGTGCGGTTCATCACTTGGGGATGTGATTGGGGTGAACCATGCGCGCTCCGGCATGTACTGCCGGGGTGCCGCCGTTCCGGATGTACCGGGACGCGCGCTCTGCAATCCGGGAGTGAAAGCGCGCTTTCCTGATGTCACCGGCCATGCGGTCAATGCGCCGAAACCAGTATTAGTATGATTAGAATGTGCGATGACGGGCGGTGATTTCCGATGAATGGACCCACTCTCACAGCCCAGCCAACGACCCTGATTACCGGGGACAGCGAGATGGCCGGGCGCATTCGCGCACACAACTGGGCTGCGACATCCCTTGGACCCATCGACGAGTGGTCCTCTACCTTGGTCGCGATCGTGAACCTGATGTTGCATTCACCGTTTCCAACGATCCTGTCGTGGGGTTCGGAGATGGTGTTCCTTTACAACGACGCAGGAATCCCCACCCTGGGAGGAAAGCATCCCAGCGCGCTCGGCGCCTTGTACCGCGATGTCTTCCGTGAGGCGTGGGACCTGGTGAGCGCCGATCTGGAGGGCTGTCTTTATCGAGGCGAAACCGCGGTACGAGACAACATGTTCATCCCCATCCTCTTGAATGGAGTGATCGAAGACCACTATTGGAACTATTCCCTGATCCCTGTCTATGAGAACGGCAAGATTGCGGGTGTTTACGATGCCTACCGCAATACAACCGAAGTCGTGATGGGAGCTCGAAGGCTGCGCGAGAGCGAGACGAGGCTGAAGCTGGCAACCGAGGTTGCGGAGCTGGGAGTCTTTGTGTGGCACACCGCCGAAGACCGGGCAAGTTGGGAAAACGACCGCATGTACGAGATCTTCGGAGACGCGAGCCGATGGACCGGTGAATGGACTCGCGTTCATGAACGAGGTCGTGCATCCAGATCACCGGGAAGATTTTCAGCGCGCGATGGAAGCGACTCTAGAAGCGGGAGAGGCATTCCACTTTCAGGGAAGGATTTTTCTTCCGGACAAGACACTGCGCTGGATCGAGGTTAACGGGCAGCTTCAATTGGAGACCGATAGCTCACCGGGACAGATTCTCGGCACGATACGCGACATCACGCAAGTCAAGAACAGCGAGGAGGCGCAGCGAGCGAGTGCGAAGCGTCTCGGTGAACTTGCAGCGATCGTCGAATCTTCTGAAGATGCGATCTTGAGCAAAGACCTGAACGGCATTATTGCCAGCTGGAATGCGGCTGCCGCGCGTGTCTTCGGCTATTCAGCGGAAGAGATGGTGGGCGCGTCCATTCTCAAGATCATTCCGGAACATCTGCATTCCGATGAGAAGACCATTATCGAAAGTATCCGGGCCGGGCGACGAGTGGAGCACTTCGAGACTGTACGACGCACCAAGAGCGGCAAATTAGTCGATGTCTCGCTTACGGTATCGCCGGTGCGAGACGAACATGGACAGGTGATCGGCGCGTCCAAGATCCTTCGCGACATTTCAGCGCGCAAGCGGCTTGAAAAATCCTTGTTGCAAGCCGAGAAAATTGCGGCGACTGGCCGCATGGCGGCGACGATCGCGCATGAAATCAACAACCCTCTCGAAGCGGTCGTGAACTTGCTCTATCTTCTTCGTCCGATGATCAGCGACTCGAAAGGTATCGACTATCTCGATACCGTTGAAAGCGAACTGGCACGCATCTCGCATATTGCCAAACAAACACTGGGCTACTACCGGGAAACTGCGTCGGCGAGCAGTACATCTCTCTCGGACCTGGTTCTGCACGCGACCACGATCTACGAGCCGCGCTGTGCGGCAGCAGGCATTGAAATCAGGAAGAGACTCGATTCATCGAGGAAGATCGTGCTGCGTCGTGGAGAAATGATGCAGGTGATCTCGAATTTGATCGCGAATTCGATTTATGCGATGCCGGGAGGCGGCATTCTCTCCCTATCTGTAAGAGATGCAGAGAGCGCGCCGGAGGGAGTTATTTTGACCGTACAGGATAACGGCATCGGTATCGCCGCTGAAGATCTGCCCCACGTCTTCGACGCTTTCTTCACCACGCGGATTACCGTGGGCACCGGCATTGGATTGTTTGTTGCAAAGCAGTTTGTCGAAGGGCACGGTGGCAAAATCGAGATTGAAAGCAAGAATGACGTGGAGACTCACGGTACTCTTGTTCGCGTCTTTCTGCCCATCGCGTCAACGTAGGACCGGCTGGGGGAGCTTGGGTCGCCCGTAAGCAGATCGCGATTTGCGATCGAATCGAGCAGTTTAGATCGGAATTGAGCGGTTTAAGTCGGTTATGAGAAGCAAGGGCGCGCGGGCGCGATAAGGTGAGCAGCGTCACATCGGCCTACTTCATTGCATGGGAACCTAAATCGTTACCCCTCCCCCAAACAGGCGGTAACGGGGCCCAGACTGGCTATGGAAAACGTAGTTCACCTATTCATGATTCAGGCGCTCAAAGCCAAACTATCGTCGTGCGAGCGCGAAAAATCGACCTTGGCAAGAGAGGTTCTCTGTCCTTTCACCACTCCGGATAGAAAGATTGAGGCTCTGATCCACCGAGCCGAGGTCCAAACAAGGAGTCTCTGTTTGCTTCGCGAACTTGAAGCGCTCGAATCGGATTGGTCGCATCGGTGGATTCTGAACGAATCTGAGAATGAATTAAAGGCTGAGTTCTGACGGCTGAATCGTGGCGGACGCGGCATGGAATGGGATCCCTGCTGCCCATAGCGGGGCTTCCTCTCCGCGACATTCCGGGCCGCTTGGACCTCCTTTAGTTTGTCAATCGCATCAAATTCTAAAGAGACCAAAGAGAGGGCACGTTTCCAGGGGCATCTGACCGGCTACTTGCATCGAGAACTGTGGTTGCTGCGATTAAAGGACGACCGGCTCAGGAGACGCTCGATTCGCTGCGTCTAACCCTCCTGAAGGTCGAACAGAGCGTGGAGCCCGACAAAGACACCGAAGCGATGGCTGAACTGAAGCGCATACTTCTCCACCGCATCGCCGAACTCGAGGCGATCCAGGCCCTTGAATCTGCCGGCGCTCAAACGGCGGACAAACCCGACTCTGCCGATTTGGTCGCCCCGGCATCCGCGACGGTGGACGATTCCAAGAACACAATCACAGACGCCGATCTTTCAATTCCGCCTGCTGAACTTGAATAGACGAGCGCGAACAGAAGACGACATTTACGCCTGCCTCTCATCCGGATCACGGTGCCGCCGCTTCGATCGAATAATTACTCACGAATTGAATGAGCCCTTCATAAAGCAACCGGCGATGCTTTGTGGTGGATTCACTGTGCCAGCGCATTCGCAGCGTTTGCCGCAAGCACCCAGCGGCTGGCGATGTCGATTACATATTCGTCTTCGAACCAGAGGAAGCCGAAGTCATCGATGCACTCCGGGAAGTTGGGCTTTATCACGATGTAGCCGGGAATCACGCCGCCCGGAATAAACGTATTGTCTGAACGGTTGTTTCCGTAGGCCTTCAGCTTGGAGACGGTTCCAACCGAAGACACATACGACGTGCTCGAGACTGGATGGGTGCCGAGAATGTAGTTGGCGGCGCGCAGCGTGTATTCAGGGCCAACGATGTCGGGAAAAGCTTTGTGCAGGAAGTACATTCGCGCGGCGAGATCGACTACTTCTTCCGAGCCTCCCCAACTGCGGAGGCTTGGCGGCACGCCAAACGGAGTGGCAGCGAGTTCCTTGTCCAGATCAGCTTTGTAGGCGCGGACGGCTGCTGCGACTTGCTGCTTGAAGTCCGCGTCCATGTAGGGCAGCGCGAGAACGGCCATCCAGCCGCTGAAACCGAAGCGCTTTTGCATCGCGGGAAACATTTCGACGATGTGTTTCTTGTATTCCTCACCGCCGTTGGTTGCGATCAGCAACTGCACGGTGGCTTTCCATTCCTCGTTGCGGGCGATCTCCCCCGCCCAACTCGTCGGAAAGCCCCAGTCCGGTGGATACTGCGTCACCGTCGGATGCGCGTGCTCGTCCTGCCACAACTTGATGGCAGTCTCCAGGCATTCTTTGGCCAGCGGGTCGTCCCAGCCTTTGAGCGTCTGCGATGCGGCTGCCAGCGCAGACGCGGCTCCCCATTGCAGGCGAGGCTCCTTGGTGGTGAAAGCCCAACGATCATCGGGGGCGCCGGAGTAGTCGCCTTTCACCTCGTGCGGACCGAGTTGCGGATCGTAGATGCGCCCATCGGTCTTGGAAGCAGCATCGCCGAGATGCGTGTACTCGCGTAGAGTCGGCTCCATGATCTCCGGGAAGGGATGACCAACGGACTTGATCTGCGCGAGCACGCCCAACACTCCGTGTTTCACCTGCTGGACTGCGTCGGGAACTCCGTCGGGTCTATGCATCTCGACGGTACGCGCGGTTTCGTCGACGGTAAGCTCATCCCACTTCAGGTCGAACTCTTTGTACGCGAGCGAGAGATTTTCGATGACCGCATATTGGCTCTCGGCGCGAATGTCGTAATCGCCTGCGTCATACCAAGCTCCCACGTTCAGCCCAGGTATGTGCCGGCCGGGCTGGAAAGGTGAATCGATGTTCGGTCCCATCCATGCGCCGTCGAAATGGCGCGTGTTGGGTGGGGCCTGGCGCGCGTCGTCGAGATGCGAAACGCCGTGCCACAAGCGGTAGCCTTCGCGCACAGAGACGTGGTCCATCTCGACCGCGAGATATCCGTCGAGTGAAGATTGCCAGGTTTTGCTGTAGACATCGGCGGCAATGGGGAACAATGCGGTGCGGTCGCCTGCATATTCGATCGCGTAGAGCCCCTGATCTTTGATTGCGGAGAAATCAAACTTCGCGTACGTGTAGCGCAGCCATGGTGTCGGCTCAGAAAGTGGTCCTTCGAAAACTTGCTTGTAGGATCCATCGCCGGCGAGGCGCAGCACTTTTGCGGTCTTGGGCGCGCCGAATTTGGGATCGAGCTCGATGATGGCGACCTTGGGGAAGTTAGGCGCGTAGCCCACCTGGCTATGCGCGACCATGGGCGGGCGCGTCCAGTTGGGAATCACGTTCGGGTGGATGTGCCAGACGACTGCGCCTTCGGTTTTGCCCGAAGGAATCAGCGTGCGGAGAACAAACCAGCCGTTCTGCGCGCGGTTGCGTCCGTCGAAAAGAGAGAGCGGACCAGTCTCCGACGTGATGCTGATTGAGTGCAACCGATCTTCGGGCGCAAAGAGAATGCTGTTGCCACTGACGATTGGGAGCGGCTGCGTGTAGCCCTTCTCTTCGTCCCATTGCTCCTGATAGGGCAGCTTCTTCGGGTCATCGGGCGAGGGCGGCACCTTGTGCATCTGCTCCTGCGGGCTGCGAGGAAAGACGCCGAAGATGCGGTTGTCGACGGCATAGGTCTTGTCCGTGTAGATCGAGGGCAGGAATTCCAAGTTGAATCCGGCGCGGCCGGCAAGCTTCTCGGGCAGTGGCTTGTCGAGATTCACGCTCACACGGATGCCGCCAGGCTCAGCCGCCACTTCCAGGCGATAATCCATCTGATATGTGGGGAACGAGAGATCGGCGCTGAGGAGGTTATGCTCCGTGTCGGCGTGCCGGCCGTTCAGCTTGGCGACAAGGTCCCACTGCTCGGGCGTGGGCATCAGGCGCACATCGCCATCGGTCGCGATGCGTTCGCCATGAAGGATCATCTGCAGAGCGGTATTCTTCTCGTCGACGAACACGGGATGAAAGGTGTTGTCGTAAAGCATCACGTCGAAGCCCTGGGTGCTCAGGTAGTCGTTGTCGACAACCTGCATCGCGAAATCCGCACTGAAGGCGGGCAGACTGGAAACTGGCAGAATAAGGAAGAGAGCAGCACGCGAAACCCCTGCAGAAAATCGATTAAGCATGAAAGGTTGAACCTCTTCGGCCACCCAGCATATAGGAACCCGCCAATTGAATGCAAAATGCGAGAGTCGACCCCGGTGGTTGTTGGAGCAGTGTGACTCAGCAATTGACAGCACGCTGAGGAAGCTCGACGGAGCGACGCGTGTAAGGTGTGGGTGGCCATTGACCGCCAATGACGATGGTCGTGCTGTCAGAGTGAACGGACAATGACGCGGCCCGTGTCTTGCATTCGGTGGTTGCCTTTGCGAGTCGATTGATTCGCGATTGGAAGCGGGCCTTCAACCGATGGTGAGGGCGGCGATGGCCCATGCAACAACGATTGCGCCGAGCCAGAATTCGCGGGAGGCGACGCGTTTGCGGATGGGGGTCAAGACGAGGAGGAGTGCGGGCGGGAGCCCTGGACGGGCACGGTGTTTTCCGGCTGAGGCGGGGTGATCCTGATTGTCTCGGAGAGGGGTTGCGTCGTTCGGCTGGCCGAGATCTATCCGGACCGGATCTATCTGGATGGGCTCGCATTTGCGAGGCACGCTGAGGAGGTCGGCTTTGATTGGTTCTTGTGGGTCGTGCGAAGAGGCGGGCGATTGCTTGTTGGGTGAGGTGCAAAGGCGCAGATGGAGATGCGGAGTCGGGTGAAGACGAAGACGCAAACGGAGTTTCCATTGGAGCCACGAGTTTGAGTGAGACCGGGTCATCGCATTTGCCTCTTTGGCTCACGAGATCGGCGGCTTCGGTCATTTCTTCAGTGGATGGATTGGAACGGTCGCGGAGAGAAGTGAGGCGGGACTCAATTTGGAAGAGAGCGGAGAATTGTTCCCGATTTGCGCGAGGCGTTAGAGGGAGCATTCGCTCTTTGCCGCGCAGGCTCCGTGCGGGCTCGGTGCGAACAGTGAATGCGATGTTCAAGAGTGGTGCGGTCTTACGGATTGCTGATGCTGGCCAGGCATTGCCTATCTATATAGATAGAGAGGGACCAGATTCTTTTAGTCACATTTCTGTTCGGCGAGAAAAGCGCGGCGGAACTTTTGTTTGCGGGAGAGCGTAGCCCTGTCACAGGCTGCTCGCGGTTTGCCGCGGTGATGCATCGGATCTTGTCTTGACCCCTTGAGGCAGACTCTTATCCCAACCTGGGAAACAAACTGGGAGACACCCTCTATGAATTCCGTGACGAGCCAATTGAAGCAGGTTCTGCGCAGGCTCTGGCGTGCGCCGTTGTTCACCATTGTCACGCTGATCACGCTGGCCGCGGGGGTGGGCGCGAACATTGCGGTGTTCAGCGTCGTGGAAGGGGTGCTGCTGAAGCCGTTGCCCTATCCGCATGCGGAGACATTGGTGGGAGTGTGGCATACGGCACCGGGACTGAACCTGGACGAAGTGAATATGGCGCCGTCGAATTACTTTATTTATCGCGAGCAGAATCGCGTGTTCCAGGACATTGGGGTCTATGAAGGCGATTCGGTCGCGGTGACGAAGCAAGGCAATCCCGAGCAAGTGCAGGCGCTGGATGTGACGGATGGGGTGTTGCCGGTATTGGGGGTGACACCGATGTTGGGACGGTGGTTCAACCGTGCCGATGTGACGCCGAACGCGGCGGAAACGGTGATGCTGGCTTACGGCTATTGGCAGCGGCGCTTCGGGAGCGACCGGTCGATTGTAGGAAAGACGATCACGGTGGATGGGAAGGCGCGGCAGGTGATCGGGGTGATGCCGCAGCATTTTCGTTTTCTGGATGGAGAGCAGCCGGAGCTGTTTTTTCCGTTGCAATTCGATCGGAACAAGACGGTGCTGGGGCAGTTCAGTTTCGACGGGATTGCGCGGTTGCGGCCGGGTGTGACGCTGGCGGAAGCGAATACCGATATTGCGCGCATGATTCCGACGGTGTGGACGAGCTTTCCCGCGCCGCCGGGGTTCAGCGTGGGGCTCTTTCACAAGGCACAGCTTGGGCCGAAGGTGCGGCCGCTGAGCAAGGATGTGGTGGGCGACGTTGGAAAACTGCTGTGGGTGCTGATGGGAAGCATCGGTGTGGTGTTGCTGATTGCGTGCGCGAATGTGGCGAACCTGCTGCTGGTACGCGCGGAAGGACGGCACCAGGAATTGGCGGTGCGCGCGGCACTGGGCGCGAGCCGGTGGCGGATTGTGAGCGATTTTCTGCTGGAGAGCGTGGTCATCGGTGCTCTGGGAAGCGCACTGGGCCTGGGGCTGGCATTCGGCGCACTGCGGCTGCTGATTGCGATTGCACCACAGGGTCTGCCGCGGCTGCAGGATATCGGCATTGACTGGACGGTGCTTGCTTTCACGGTGGGGGTGTCGCTGTTCTGCAGTTTGCTGTTCGGATCGATTCCGGCGTTGCGGTATGCGAGCGCGAGGATGGGCACGGGATTGCGCGAGGGCGGGCGCAGCGTGAGCGAGGGACGGGAGCGACATCGCACGCGGAACACGCTGGTTGTGGTCCAGGTGAGCCTGGCCTTTGTGCTGCTGATCTGCTCGGGGTTGATGATTCGGACATTTCGTGCGCTGACGCATGTGGATGCCGGGTTCGACAGCACGGCTCCGATTCAGACGGTGCGGCTGGCGATTCCCGATGCGGAGGTTCCGAAGGCCGAGAACGTGATGCGGATGGAAGAGGCGATCCTGCACAAGATTGAGGCAGTGCCGGGAGTGACGCATGTGGCGCTGGCGAATTCTGTGCCCATGGATGGGAACCACTGGTTCGACCCGGTGTTTGCGCAGGACAAGAGCTACGCGGATGGAGCCATGCCGCCGCTGCGGCGCTTTAAATTTGTGTCGCCGGGATTTCTCGGAACGGTGGGGATTCCGCTGGTGACGGGGCGCGATTTCACATGGGCCGAGACCTACCAGAAGGTGCCGGTGGCGCTGGTGTCAGAGAATTTCGCGCGCGAATACTGGGGTGGGCCGGCACAGGCGCTAGGCAAGCATGTCCGCGTGAGCACGAAGGATGATTGGCGCGAGATTGTGGGTGTGGTTGGCGACATGCACGACGATGGGATGAACAAGGATGCCCCAACGATCGCGTATTGGCCGATCCTAATGAGCCATTTTGAAAACGGCGATGACAAGGACGACAATGTGCGACGCTACGTGGCGTATGCAATCCGCAGCTCGCGCGCAGGCTCGGAAAGCCTGATGAAGGACGTGCGGCAGGCGGTGTGGTCCGTCGATGCTAATTTGCCTTTATCGGATGTGCACACGGAGGAGTACTACTACAACAAATCGATGGCGCGGACTTCGTTCACTCTGGTGATGCTGGGAGTGGCGGCTTCGATTGCGCTGCTGCTGGGCGTGGTGGGATTGTATGGCGTGATTGCGTATTCGGCGTCGCAACGACGGCGCGAGATCGGGATACGAATCGCGCTGGGGGCGCAGCGCAACGATATTACCGGGATGTTTGTAAGGCAGGGGTTGCTGCTTGCGGGAAGCGGCGTGGTGTGCGGGCTGCTTGTGGCCCTGGGCGCTACGCGGCTGCTGCGGTCGCTGCTGTTTCACGTGAGCCCGATGGATCCGCTGACGTATGGGTGTGCGGTTTTTGCTTTGTGCGGGGCGGCGGTGCTGGCGAGTTATTTGCCCTCGCGGCGGACGGCTTCAGTGAATCCGGTGGAGGCGTTGCGGGCGGAGTGAGAAGTTGATTGAGGTTCGTTGCTTTCCCATGTCTCAGAATCGAGACATGGGGCACCCATGGTCGCGGAGACCGATGCATCGCGACAACGGTTGATCGAGGTTTGTTGTTTCCCACCCTTGGTCGCGGAATCCGATCTATCGCGGTAGTGGTTAATTGAGGTTCGTTGCTTTCCCATGTCTCAGAAGCGAGACATCCACCCTAGCTAGCGACGAAGACCTGTCGCCGGGGACCCCGGAGATGGGGCACCCATGGTCGCGGAATCCGATGCATTCCTGTCCAGGGGACCTCAACGGCCTCTGCTCCCCCGACCACTATGTACGCTCAGTAGGACTGCGGGTTGTGGGGGCTGTAACCCATGCCGGCGAGGACGCCGCGCATGTAGGCGTAGCTCTCGGTGACACCGGGCATGGGGTCGTCGCCGTGGATTTCGTATTCGAGATCGACCCAGCCGGGGTAATTCATTTTGATGAGGGCCGCAAAGATTTCGCGGACGGGCATCTGGCCCTGGCCCACGGCGACCTGGCTTTCTTTCGCGGAAAAATCGGTGAGGTCTTTCATGTGCATGTTGTAGAGGCGTGAGCCTGCTGCGTGGATGGCCTCGACCACATCGGTGCCAGCGCGGACGCAGTGGCCCACGTCAATGCAGCAGCCGAGGCGCGGGTCCATGGAGCCGACGACTTTTAAGACGTCGAGGGGTGAGGGGAAAATTTTGTCTTCGGGGCCATGGTTGTGAATGGCGATGCGAATGTCGTATTCCTTGACGAATCTTTCGATGCGCGGAAGAGTGGTGGGCGCGGGGTCTCCAGCGACGATGACCTTGATGCCGGCGCGTTTGGCGTATTCAAACTTGGCGCGGATGTCGTCGTCTTCGTCCTTGGGAAAGTAGACGGTGCCGGCGGCGTGGAGATGGATACCGGCGGCTTCGTAGTCGGCGACGGCCTGGGCCTCGGCGGCGGGGTCCATGGGGAGATGATCCTTGGTGTCTTTGGCGTTGAGGCCGGTGAGGTTGAGTTGCTTCATCCAAGCAATGACCTGCGTGCGGGGGAAGTTGCGGAAGGTGTAGCTGGCCAGGCCGAGACGGATGGGGGATGGCGCGCCGGAGAGGGACTTAGGTTCGGGGAATGCGATCATCGGCACGGCGGACGCGGCGGCGGCGAGGGCGGTGGATTGGAGGAAGGTGCGGCGGGAGAGATTCATGATTCGAAATGCCTCAAATTCGATTGAGTGAGGTTGATTGATTAGCGTCGCGCAAAGCAGGCCCAGCGCGTTTTTGAGTTTTTTGCTTTCCCATGTCTCAGAAGCGAGACCTGGGGCACCCATGGTCGCGCTGATTACAGCTTCCACAATTGAGGCTCGTACACACGTTAGATTTTTGGTTCCCATCCCTCTTCGTAGTCGCGGTCCCAGAATTTCATGGCTTCGGGGTCGTTTTTGATTTTGCCGTCGGTGGGGTCGAGGTTTAGTTCGCGATTCACTTCCCACGCGATATTGGAAAGCTGCAGCATGGTGACGGCGACGTTGCCGACGGAGACCGGCGCGTTAAGTTTGGCGCCGGTGCGGATGCCGGCGATGAAGTTGGCGAAGTGGGCGTCGGTCATCGAGTCGGCGCCGACGAGATCAGCCGTGGAGGTTTGCCCGTCACTTTTTACTTTGAATTCGTCGGTCTTCTTGCCTTTGAGGTCGTAGATCTCATAGCCGTCGCGATCGACCATCACGGTGCCGGTGGTGCCTTCAATCAGCGAGCCGCGGCCCCGGTTGAAATAGCGCATGCCGTTGCAGCAGGTGTTTTCCCAGGAGAGCATCTTGTCGTCGTATTCGAAACTGGTGACAAGGGTGTCGTAGAACTGCCAGTCGTCTTTGTAGGCGTAGCGGCCGCCGGATGCGGTGACGCGGTTGGGGAAGTCAACGCCGAGGGCCCAGCGGCACACGTCGACTTCATGCGTGCCGTTATTGAGGGTTTCGCCGGTGCCCCAGATGCGGAACCAGTGCCAGTTGTAGGGCTGGACGTTGTCCTTATATGGTTGGCGCGGCGCGGGGCCTTGCCAGAGATCCCAATCGAGGGTTGCGGGCACGGGCGCGTCTTTGCCGTAGCCGATGGATTTACGGGTGTTGTTGTACCAGGCCTTGGCGTAATAGGCGCGGCCGATGAGACCGTTGTGAATCTTCTCGACGATTTCGATGGTGTGCGGCGACGAGCGCTGCTGCGTACCCATCTGGACGAGCTTGCCGTATTTCTGTTGCGCGCGGACGAGGAGTGCGCCTTCGGCGGGGTTGTGGCTGCAGGGCTTTTCAACGTAGACGTGTTTGCCGGCCTGGAGGCCGAGGATCGCCAAGGGTGCGTGCCAGTGATCGGGCGTGGCGATGGTAATGGCGTCAATTTCTTTGAGCTCCAGGACCTTGCGGAGGTCCTGATTGGTTTTGGGGGAGACGCCCATCATTTTTTCGGTGGCGGCGGCGAATTTGGCCATGATGTTGGTTTCCACATCGCAGACATAGGCAATATTCGCCGCGGCCTGATTGGCTTTCAACGAAGACAAGTGAGCGTAGGCGCGGCTATTGAGGCCGATGACGGCGAAGTTGAGCCGCTCGTTCGAGCCCATGATCTGGCCGTAGCTTTTGGCAGTGTTGGTGATGGCGAGGCCGGTTGCGCCGACTGCGAGTGTATCGAGAAATTCCCGTCGCGTGACCATTTCTTCTCCTGTGCGTGCGCGGTCCGAGGACTTTCCGGAACCTGTCCATGCTAATACGCGGATTCGCAGGAGTGTGCGGATGGGGAGGTGGTGATTCCGTAGAGCGGGACGAAGGGTGGAGTTGGAGCCAGGTTTCACGGGTTGATTGGGTTCGTTGGTTTCCCACCCTTTCCGCAAAAAGAAACGGAAAGGATGGGGCACGGAGGCCCCTGGTGGTCGCAGAATCCCAGAATGGCTGAGCGCAGAAGGCGATGGAAAACTGGGGCCGGGGGACGCGCTATGATTTTTGTATGACTGACCGCATGGCCCTTTCACTTGCCCAAGCCGATCCTGAAGTCGCCGCAGCCGTGGACCACGAAACGCTTCGCCAGCATGAAGGCCTGGAGATGATTGCGAGCGAAAACTTCGTGTCGGAAGCGGTTTTGGAAGCCGCCGGATCCGTCTTCACGAATAAGTACTCGGAAGGTTATCCGGGGCGGCGGTATTACGGCGGGTGCGAGTACGCGGACGTGGTGGAGAACCTGGCGCGTGATCGGGCGAAGCAGATTTTTGGCGCCGAGCATGCGAACGTGCAGCCGCATTCGGGATCGCAGGCGAACGCGGCGGCGTACATGGCGGTGCTGCAGGCGGGCGACACGATTCTGGGCCTGGACCTAGCGCATGGCGGGCATCTGACGCACGGGCACAAGTTGAGTTTCAGCGGGAAGCTGTATCGAACTACGTTTTACACCGTGCGAAAAGATACAGAAGTGATCGACTACGACGAACTGGAGGCGATTGCTGAGCGCGAGAAGCCGAAGGTGATTATCGGCGGAGGGAGTGCGTATCCGCGACTGTGGGATTTTGCGCGGATGCGGCAAATCGCGGATAAGGTGGGCGCGACTTATGTTTTCGACATGGCGCATATTGCGGGATTAGTGGCGGGGGGGGTGCATCCTTCCCCGGTTCCTCATGCGCACATCACGACCACGACTACGCACAAGACGCTGCGGGGGCCGCGGGCCGGGTTAATTTTGTGCGGCAAGAATTATCAGGTCGGCGCAAAGCCGGATCAAACGATCGGCAAGGCGGTCGACCAGGCAGTATTTCCTGGACAGCAGGGCGGACCGCTGGTGCACATTGTGGCAGCGAAGGCTGTGGCATTTGGCGAGGCGCTGCGGCCGGAGTTCAAGACGTATGCGGCGCAGATTGTGGCCAATGCACATGTGCTGGGTGAAGCGCTACGTGCAGCGGGGTACCGGCTCGTGTCTGGCGGAACGGACAATCACCTGCTGCTGGTGGATGTGTTTGAGAAGGGCATTCTTGGATCGGAAGCGGAGTTGGCGCTGGGCAAGGCGGGGATCACGGTGAACAAGAATACGATTCCTTACGATGTCAATCCTCCGCTGAAGGCTTCGGGGATTCGGATCGGGACGCCGGCATTGACGACGCGCGGGATGAAGGAAGCGGAGATGCGGACGATTGGGGCGTGGATCGCGAAGGCGCTGGAGCGGCGGAATGACGATGCTGCCTTGGAGCGGATGCGCGGCGAAGTGGCGGAGCTGGCGAATCAGTTTCCGCTGTATGCGTGGCGACGTGCGCCGGCTGCGGTTGTGGCGTAAGTGAGACGCGAATTTGGGCGGGCGGCGCATCTTCCGGGGCTAAAGCCCCGGATTCCTATCCGATGTTGCGGCACGACTGAAGTCGTGCCCTGACACGGTTTGGTCGAGGTTTTCCTCTAATTCATCAACAGGGACGCGTTGCCTTATGTTTCCGGATCGATTCTTCATACTTCAGGGGCTAATAGGTCGCTTGACGTATTCAAAGAATCGATTACGAGCTGATAGGTTGCTTTAGAGAATTGTTAAGTCATTGATACAGCTAGAAATTTTCCTGAAATACAACTTGCGCGTGCAAGTCGGGTTGCATCTACTGTTGTCGGGATGACTTCTCGGGCTGCGCGCAGAACTTCGCCGTAGTGAAATGCAAGCCCGAAGACCTCCCAGGAGGATCGTATGGGCCGAGCGCTTGCACTGGCAGCATTGCTCGCTTTTTCTCTACCCGTGTTGGCTCAGCAACCGCATGGCGGTGGAGCCGCGCCGCATGGGACCACTCATATGGCACCGCCGCCGCGGGGGCCTGCGCCGTTTCACGGAACGCCGCAACCTTCGACACCACAGCGTAACTTCAGCGACAAGCCGGGACACCCGAGCGTTCCGCATGTAGATCCTGGAAACAGGTGGGTGGGTCATGACACAGGCAGGAATGACCCCCACTACCATCTGGATCATCCCTGGGAGCATGGTCGCTTCTCGGGCGGCTTTGGCCCTGGGCATGTGTGGCATCTAGCAGGCGGCGGACCGGGAAGGTTCTGGTTCAATAACTGGTATTGGAGCGTAGCGCCGTTCGATGTGGCATATTGCGATGGCTGGCTTTGGGACTCGGATCCGATCGTGATCTATGAGGATCCCGATCACCCGGGCTGGTACCTGGCATACAACGAGCGGCTGGGGACGTATGTGCACGTCGAGTATCTGGGGTCGTAGGACAGAGAAGCAGGGAGACAGGGAAGCAAGAGAAACAAGGAAGTGCAAAGGGCGGGCTCAATGAGTCCGCCTTTTTGTTGGGCGTCGAGGTAGCTAGACAAATGTACAGGGTTGCGTGCTGGAGGATAAGATGGCGGGTCTGAAAGGTGCTGATGCGCGAGCGCATCGAACAGCGGATGCGAGGCGACTTTCGAAGTTAGAGGCAATAGGATGAGAAGCTTTTGGGTGTGCTGGTTGGAGCGCGGGATGGCTGCGAAGATTCGCGCGTGGGGATGGGTTGCGGTGCTGGCCGTTTCTGCGATGCAGTTAGGTGCGCAGGCGACACAAGGAACGATTGTACTGACGGGTGCGGACCGGCGGCCGGCTACTTCGCTGAACGGCGAGTGGGCTTCGATTGTGGATCCATATTTTGCGGGGCTGTTCAGTTTTCATCATGAAGAAAAGAAGAACGGATGGTTTTTAAACTACAAGGCCAAACCCGGCGATCCGTTTCCCACCGAGTATGACTATGCGAAGGCGCCTAAGTTGAAGGTGCCGGGAGACTGGAACACACAACGGGATTCATTGCTGTTTTATGAAGGACCGATGTGGTATGAGCGGGATTTCACTTACGCGCCGAAGGAGCATACGCACGTGTTCTTGCATGTGGGTGCGGCCAACTATCACTCCTGGTTCTGGGTGAACGGGAAGAAGGTGTGCGAGCACGAGGGCGGTTACACGGCGTTTAACTGCGACGCGACTGCGGTCATCCACGCGGGGGACAACTTTGTTGTGGCGGCGGTGGATAACACGCGGCATGAGGACAATGTGCCGACGCTGGAGACGGATTGGTGGAATTACGGAGGGTTGACGCGGGAGGTTTCGCTGATTGAAGTACCGGACGCCTATATCGACCAATACGATTTGCATCTGGAGCGTGGAGGAGGCGCGGCGATTGCCGGATGGGTACACGTGGTTGGAGGCGCGGCCGGCGAAAAAGTGGAAATATCGATTCCTGAGTTAGGCGCGAAGGCGTCGGCAACGACAGGCGATGATGGGCGCGCGGCGCTGCATTTCGATGTGAAGGGGTTGGAACGCTGGTCGCCGGAGACACCGAGGCTCTATAAGGTTGAGCTGCGCGCGGGCGCTGATTCGATTGATGAGCTGATGGGCTTTCGCACGGTGGAGACGCGGGGAACGGAGATTCTGCTAAACGGAAAGCCAATCTTTCTGCGCGGTGTCTCGGTGCATGCGGAGGCGCCGTATCGCACGGGGCGCGCTTACTCCGATAAGGATGCGGAGACGCTGCTGGGATGGGCGAAAGCGCTTGGTTGTAACTTCGTGCGACTGGCGCATTATCCGCACGATGAAACGATGTTGCGTGCAGCGGATCGAATGGGAGTGCTGGTGTGGTCGGAGAATCCGGTGTACTGGGCGCTGGAGTTCGATAACCCCAAGGTGCTGGCGAAGGCCGAGCAGCAACTGGATGAGGAGATCAACGCGTATCGAAACCATGCGTCGATCGTCTTGTGGTCGATGGCGAATGAAACACCGAACACCGCGGCGCGCACGCAGTTTATTGAAACGCTAGCGACGCGTGCGCGGGCAATGGATGCGACGCGGCTGATTACTGCAGCACTGCTGGTGCGTGCACAGGGGAACACGAAGATTGTGGACGACCCGCTAGGAAAGGCATTGGACGTAATCGGCATCAATGAATATATCGGATGGTACGAGGGGCATCCGGAGAGCGCGGATGTAACTCAATGGCAAATCGATTATCAAAAGCCTTTGATCGTGAGTGAATTTGGAGCGGACGCGAAGGCCGGCCTGCATGGCGGGGAGAATGAGCGCTGGACGGAGGAATACCAGGCGAATGTGTTTCGTCACCAATTGCCGATGTTGAACAAGATAGCGCAACTTAGGGGGATGAGTCCGTGGGTGCTGATGGACTTCCGTTCGCCGAACCGGCCCCTGGTTGGCATCCAGGACGAGTTCAACCGCAAGGGGCTTATTTCGGACCAGGGGCAAAAGAAGCAGGCGTTCTATGTACTGCAAAAGGCTTATAAGGAAGAAACCGTGAGAAAAGCCGAATAGGGTTTGCTTTTTTTTGCGAATAAGTGGAGAAAGAGTCCAACTTAGTTGGAGAAAACGGCGGGAATTTGAGTTATTCTCGATTTATGACGATCGATTCAATCCTCGCACAATTAGACTCTGAGATTGCCCGGCTCACTCAGGTACGTTCTTTGCTCGCCAATACCGCCAAGTCGGCGCCCAAGTTTGCGAATACCAAAGCGGCGAAAGCGCCGACCAAGCGCCGCAAGAAGCGCGTGCTGAGTCCAGAAGCGCGGAAGCGTATTGCAGATGCGCAACGCAAGCGCTGGGCTGCGCAGAAGGCGAAGTCGAAATCGTAGAACTCCTTCCAGGATTTCTCCAGAGACAACAGCGAGGTTCACCGAGGACCTAGCAGGTGCGGCTCGGGCGTTGGTGTTCAAACGGATTGCGGAACGCAGTCTTTCGGCTGCGTGTACCCTTCGGGAAGCGCCCGGGGTGCTTGCCTACTTCACTCCGCTTAGATGGTCGAGGATGAAGGCGGAGTTTCTGCAATTCGCATCGAGAATGCGGATCAACTCATGTGGAGAGCAAGACGAAGCATGTGTTGTTTTCGAGGACAGATATGCATCTGCTGAGGAATCGCTTCGTGCAACAAACGCGCCTGGCCATGGAGTCGGCGCGCACATGTGGGATTGAGGTCTGAAACCGAGAAAGACTTTGAATCAAGCAGAGAAGCCCGCCGACATCGGCGGGCTTTTTTATTGCAGCCAGCATTTGAACGCGAAGAGGAGCGAATCATGGACAACTTTGTTCCCTTTACTTCAGACGGTGAGATCGTCGCGATCGGTCACGGACTCGTGACGCGGACGCTGCCGAAATCGAAATGGACCCATGCCGCGCACTTTGCGGCGACGCTATGGTTGCTTGGGCATCACCCGGATTGGGATGCGGCGCGCAGGATGCCGGAGCTGATCCGTGCTTACAACGAGGCGACGGGGGTATCGAATACGGACACGAGCGGCTATCACGAGACGATTACGCAGGCATCGATCCGGGCGGCGCGGGCCTTTCTGGCGGAGCGACGGGAGATGCCGTTGTATGAAGTGTGCAATGCGCTGATGGAGTCGGCTTTGGGGAAGTCGGCTTGGATTCTGACTTACTGGTCGCGAGAGAGGTTGTTTTCCGTGGAGGCGCGACGAGGGTGGGTGGAGCCGGATTTGCGGGAATTGCCATTGTACGGAGAGCAAGAAGTGGGGAGGAGAACCTGAGAGCAATCCAGAATTGCGCTTCGCCTCGTACTTGAGCTGTACGCAGTTTCATCGAGTTCACGCGGAGCAGAGGAGGCGCAAGCATGGAGCAACTCCAAGATTTCATCCGGAGAGGATTATCCCGTCGCAAATTTCTGGCGGGTGCTGGTTGCAGTGGGACGGCGGCTGCATTCACCCTGGCGGGCTGCGGCGGCAGCAGAATCAGTACGAGCACGCCCCCCACGACGCCGACGACACCGGCAGTCACAGACGCAGACATTCTAAATTTCGCATTGAATCTTGAATACCTTGAAGCGGAGTTTTACTTACGGGCGACGACGGGTTCGGGCCTCTCGACCACGGACGCCGGCGGCGCGAATGCGGGCATGGTGACAGGGGGATCGCAGGTGCCGTTTGCGACACCGGCGATTCAGCAATATGCCGTGGAGATCGCGAATGACGAGCTAGCGCATGTGCGCTTCTTGCGTAGCGCACTGGGCACGGCGGCAGTACCCCGACCGGCGATCGATCTGACCAACAGCTTCAATGCAGCAGCAATGGCGGCGGGCATCGGGAGCACTTTCAATCCATTCGCCAGCGAGGATGCGTTTATTGTGGGGGCATTCACGTTTGAAGATGTGGGCGTGACGGCCTATCACGGCGCGGCCGGCTTGCTGACCAGCACGACGAACCTGACGGCAGCGGCCGGGATTATGGCGACCGAGGCGTACCATGCGGCGGAGATTCGTACGCTGCTGGCGCAGTTGGGAGGCAACTACTTGACGTACGCGAACCAGATTTCGGCACTGCGCGCGGCGGCGGGCGGGGGCAACGAGGTTGCGGTAGCCGGCAACGCGATTGTGGCAGCGGATTCCAATTCAATTGCCTTCGATCGCACGACGAACCAAGTGCTGAATATTGTCTACTTGACACCACCACCGGGCGTTGTAAAATCCGGCGGCTTTTTCCCGGATGGGCTCAACGGGACGATCACAGCGACGACCAACTGAGGCATAGCGACGACGAACCGAGGAGACCTGGAGATGGAGATGATGGAAAAGGAATTGGAAAGCGCGCAAACGAGCGGATTGGGGCGGCGCGCGGCGCTGCTGTTGGGCGGCGCCGCAGTGGCGAGCATGGCGCTGGGCCGCCGGGCTTCGGCGCAATCATCGGGCGTGACCGATACGGACATTCTTAACTTTGCGCTGAACCTCGAGTATGTTGAAGCGCAGTTTTACACGCTGGCGACAACCGGAAAGACGATCGACCAGATTGGTATCGGGATTACGAGCGGAGCGGCGCGGCGGGCGGCACAGTGACTGTGAAGGCTAACCCGATGGTGCCGTTTTCGACGCCGCTGCTGCAGCAATTTGCGCAGGAGACGGCGACGGACGAGCAGAACATGTATCGTTTCTGCGCACGACGCTGTCCACGAACGCGGTGGCGATGCCGAATATCGATTTGATGAACAGTTTCAACGCGCTGGCGCAGGCGGCGGGGCTGGGTAGCTCGTTCGATCCTTTTGCAAGCGAGACGAATTTTTTGCTGGGCGCGTTCATCTTTGAAGACGTAGGTGTAACGGCTTATCACGGTGCAGCGGGCCTTATCCAAAACAAGAATGTACTCGACAAGGCTGCGGGCATTCTGGCCGTGGAGGCGTATCACGCTGGAAGCATTCGGCTGCGTATCTTTCAGGCAGGCACCGCGGCGGAGTCGGCGGCAACCGCGATTGCGACGACCCGGGCAACGCTGGACGGGACGGGCAACGACGATGTGGGTGTCGGGGTTTCGAATGGCGCGGCAACCATCGTGGACGCGGATCAAAATGCGCTCGCGTTCAGCCGGTCGACGACGCAGGTGCTCAGGATTGTGTATGGGGGCGGCGCGTCGGGTGGAGCTTTCTTTCCGAATGGGCTGAACGGGACGATTAAGTGAGAAGGGCAGGTGGCGGGGGATGGACAGGGAATAGGGAATAGTGGGCAAAAGGGAGCGTGACCGGGCTGAGGCCTCGGTGTTCTCTTGAGTTGAATTGAGGCCCCGACGTCGCTCCCGCATCGGCCGGCGTTTCCCCTTGCTGTTTTCGCGTGCCCTCGCTTCGCTTGCGGACTTGCAGTGGCATTCTGCCATTGCGTGCAACGGATTCCTACAACTTTGAGGTAGGTCGGCTAGAATACTGCCTGGCCTTCGAACGCCTCTTCCCGATGAACGAGAATCCATCCAATCCGGTGAAGACGGCGGGCCGTACCATAGACAGCGTTTCAGAACATCGAAGCGAGGTCCGGAGTGATCCGGCCGGGGACGGCGTGTTGCTTGAGCGCGTGAAAGCGAACAACCAGGGCGCAATGGCGGAGTTCTGCGACCGCTATGGGAGCTTGGTGTACATGATTGCACTACGCGTGCTGAAGGACCCAAGCCAGGCGGAAGATCTGATGCAAGAGGTTTTTCTGCAGGTGTGGCGGAACCCCGGGGCGTTTGAGCAAGGCCGCGGTTCGCTGGGAGCGTGGCTGGCGGTGGTAACGCGGAACCGCGCGGTGGATCTACTGCGGCGCAGGAAGCCACATGATCCGGTGGACGAAGTGGTGCTGCTTTCGAACACAAACCTGGCTTCAGAGTTTGAGCGCACGCGAATGATGGAGAAGGTGCGTCTCGCCATGCAGGGGCTGCCGATTGAGCAGCAAAAATCTGTGGAGCTGGCTTTTTTTGAAGGGATGACGCACGCGGAGATCGCGGCGAAGACGGGTGATCCGCTGGGCACAGTGAAGACGAGGATTCGAACGGCGCTGATGAGTTTACGAAAGGCAGTGCAAGCGTGACGGCAGACGCACACATTCCGCAGGAGGACCTGGCGCTGTTTGCGCTGCAGGCACTTTCAGAAGAAGAGGCGGCGGTGGTGCGCGCGCACTTGGAGACGTGCGCGGTGTGCCGGAATGAGGTGGCGGAACTCTCTGGCGATCTGGCACTGGTGGCGCTGAGCGCGGAGCCGCATCCGCTGCCCGAGGGCGCGAAGGAGCGGCTGCTCGAGAAGATTGCGGCCGTTGCAGAAGAAGACGGGCGCACGGCTACGACGCCCGTGATTTCAATTGAGGACGCCAAGCCGGTGCGCAAGATTTATATGTCGATCCCGTGGGCCGCAGTGGCGGCGATGATCGTATTCGCGTTCGCGCTGATGCTGAAAATCGGCGATGTGAATCGCGAGCTGCAGCAGAAGACGGCACAGCTGGCGCAGCAGGCCGAGGCGAGTTCAAGGGCGCAGCGTGTGCTGGATGTGTTGACGGCGAAGTCGGCGCAGAGGGTACTGCTGACGGCGGCCAAGACGAAACCTGCGCCGAGTGCGCGGGCGGTTTACCTTGCATCGAGTGGCGGTTTGATTTTGCAGGCAAATAATCTCGATCCTCTGCCGGCGGGCAAGGCGTATGAGCTTTGGGTCATTCCGGCGAATGGGAAGGCTCCCATTCCGGCGGGGGTTTTCCAGCCGGATGCTACGGGAAGCGCGAGCGTAATTCTGCCGCCGCTGCCGGCGGGTGTGCCGGCCAAGGCGTTTGGCGTGACGGTGGAGCGGGCGGGGGGCTCGGATACACCGACTGCGCCGATCTTGCTGGTTGGCGCGGCAAGCGGGGAGTGACAAGCAGCTGCAGGTCCTTCGACTTCTCATGCCAGCGGCGAAGCCTGTTCGTCGCTTTCCCACGTCTCAAATGCGAGACGTGGCACCCATTTTCTTGGGAATTGATGCTTCCCTAAAAGGGACTCGCTGAAAGAATATTCAGGATAAAAAGAAGTGAATGAGGGCTCGTTGCTTTCCCACCCTAGCGAAGCTAGGATGGGGCACCCATTTGCTTTCTTGCGGATCGATTTCCTGCCGGGGCTGAAAGCCCACGTCTCTCCTCGAGGATGTGTTCAGGGGCCTGAAGGCCCCTGCTCCCTCCGTTGAGATTCGACGATCGAGGTTGTGCGATCCTGCAATTCCGACGCAACTGACGGCAGGAAGTTTGTCGTTCCCTGCAAAGTTGTCGCATTCCTTCCATACGGGGCAGAAGCTTGCGTCGGAGTTGAAAAATGGCGCATTTCACGTTGGATGTAAATGGCCGGAAGCGCACAGTCGAAGCTGATGACGCGATGCCCTTGCTTTGGGCTCTGCGCGATCTGCTGCAGTTGACCGGGACCAAGTACGGGTGCGGCATTGGGATGTGCGGCGCATGTACGGTTCACCTGGACGGCACGGCGGTGCGGTCGTGCCAAACGACGGTGGCCGACGCACGCGGCAAGAAGGTAACCACGATTGAAGGTCTGGCTGACGGGCCGCTGCGGGTGGTGCAGAAGGCGTGGATTGCGGTGCAGGTGCCGCAGTGCGGATATTGCCAGTCGGGCCAGATTATGTCGGCGGCGGCGCTGCTGGCGAAGAAACCTAACCCAACGGATGCCGAGATCGATGATGCGATGACGGGCAACATCTGCCGGTGCGCGACGTACTTCAGAATTCGCAAGGCGATTCACACGGCGGCGCAGGAGATGAGCGCATGAAGACCGAAGAGGAGCAGGTTGGTGCGACGGCACGCGTGAAGATCAGCCGGAGAACCTTTTTGAGCGCGTCGGCCGTGGCTGCGGCAGGTGGGGCGCTGGTGATCGGTTTGAGTCTGCGGCGGCATGTTCATCTCGGAGCAGGGCCGAGTGCAGAGGCCGTCGAAAACCCATTTGACGCGTGGGTTCACATCAAGCCGGATGGTAGTGCGGAGCTTGTGCTGGCGCGGTCGGAGATGGGGCAGGGTGTGTACACATCCTTGCCGATGTTGCTGGCAGAGGAAGCCGATCTGGATTGGAGCCGCGTGTCGATTGTGCAGTCGGACTTTTCGCGGGGGACGGGTGGAAGCGGCAGTGTGAGGTCGAACTACCTGCCGCTGCGCAGGGCCGGCGCCGCCGTGCGCGTGACGATGATTGCCGCAGCTGCGCGTGCGTGGGGTGTACCGGAGACGGAATGCACGACGAGCAAGGGCGAAGTGCTCCATGGGCGTTCAGGACGGCGTATCAATTATGGCGAGCTGGTGCCCGCGGCGCGCGCGATGCCGCTGCCCGATCTGAAGACGGTGAGGCTCAAAGATCCGGCGCAGTTCACGCTGATTGGGAAGGCGACGCAGCATCTGGACATTCCCGACAAGTGCACCGGGGCGGCGCGTTTCGGATTGGATGTGCGGCTGCCGGGGATGGTGTACGCGGTGGTGGCGCGGTGCCCAACATTTGGCGGGAATCCGGCGAAGTTCGATGCCACGAAGGCTTTGGCTGTGCCGGGGGTTCTGCAGGTGTTTGAAATTCCCGCGACGGGCTATCGGACTTATACGGCGGGCGGAATAGTCGTCGTGGCGACATCGACGTGGGCTGCAATGCAGGGCAGAAAGGCTCTGGAGATCACGTGGAATCGTGGGCTGCACAGTGGGGAATGTACAGACACGTTACGGGCGGCCATGAAACAGGCGCTCGCGACGGCTCCCGCATGGACTTCAGACGGGCAGGGCGTGGGTCTCGAGAATGTGCAGGCGGCGAAGCGTGTGGAGAGTGTGTATGAATTTCCCTTTCTGGCGCATGCGTGCATGGAGCCGATGAATATCACGGCACATCTGCGCGAGGGGAAGTGTGAGGTATGGGCTCCGACGCAAACTGCGGATGCAACGCGCAGCGTGATCGCCAAAGAGCTGGAAGTGGCGGAGAGCAGCGTGACGGTGCACACGACGCTGATGGGCGGCGGCTTTGGACGGCGGTACCAGTACGACTTTCCGGCAGAGGTCGCGGAGATTGCGAAGCACGTGGATCGTCCGGTCCAACTTGTGTGGACGCGAGAAGACGATATGACGCACGACTTCTATCGTCCAGCGGGCATGCGTCGGATGCGCGGGGCGCTGGATGCGCAGGGCAATATCGTCGCGTGGTCCGATCACCTGGCGGATGTGCCGCTGAATTATCAGTGGGCCGATCCAGATAAACGGAAGCCGGATGGATCGGAGATGGCACCTCGGCCTGTGTATCCGATTGCGCAGGTGCGGACGGAGTTTACGCCGATTGAGAGCGCGGTGCCGCGGGCGTGGTGGCGGTCGGTGGAGAACTCATTCAACGGCGTGGCGGTGGAGTGCTTTGCGGATGAGTTGGCGCATGCGGCCGGCGAAGATCCGTACCGGTTCAGGAGACGGCTGCTCGAGTTGCCGGAGATACCCCGGACGCGCGGGAAAGATGAAGGGCCGCCGCCCGATCGGAAGCGGCTGATTGCGGTGCTGGATCTTGCGGCGGAGAAGGCGGGATGGGGCAAGCCGCTGGCTCCGCGGCCGGGGACGCAGATCGGACGCGGCATTGCATGTACGACGAGCTATGCGTACCTGGCGCAAGTGGCCGAGGTGACGGTGGAGCACGACACGATCCGCGTGGACCGTCTAGTGACTGCGATCGATTGCGGGCAGGTGGTGAACCCCAATGGCGCGCGGTCGCAACTTGAAGGCGGGATGCTGTTCTCGTTGAGCTCGATTCTGAAAGAGGCGATCACGATTCGGGACGGAGCGGTGGAGCAACAGAACTTTGATGACTACAGTGTTCTGCGCATGCCCGAGGCGCCCGCAGTGGAAACCTGGTTCGTGGAGAGCCACGAGGCCCCGCATGGTTTGGGCGAAGCGGCCATCGGGCTCACGGGGCCAGCGGTTGCCAACGCCATCTTCGCGGCCACCGGCAAGCGACTGCGCAGGATGCCCTTCCGGATGGACGAGACGGCATGAGATTGCGCACCTCCTGAAGAATTTCTCTTGCGGATCCGGAATCAGAATTCGCCTGGCGACTCAAATTGGGTGTTCCCGGTGACGGCTGATGTTCGTCGGCTCACCATCGGAAATTGGCGCTGACTGCTGTTGAAGTTTTCACCGCTTTACTCTCAATTTCATCCTGCCCGCGACCCGCATCATCCTTCCCGCAACTGTATCTCCGTTACCTGGCTGAATCAGGCTACTCTGGCAGGGTCCGCAGACCTTCTCGCCAGAAGGCGAAACCAAGGAACGATGCAAAAAGAGCGCTCGCCCCCAAGTTGGACATGAAAGCAACGCGAGGGAAACGGCCCGTTCCCTTCTATGGGGCATTCGTCGTGACCTTTTTGTCCGGCAGCGCGTTCTTGGGAGTGCCGCCGCAACTCACGCTCCAGAGCCCCGGGCAACAGCCAAGCGCGACGGTTGAATCCGTCACCACCACCGACCTCTACGGCAATCCTTGCGACACGATGATGGGCACGATGAAGGGCATGAGCGTCATGGGCGAAAGCATGGAAGCCATGACCAACCACATGTGCATCACCGCCGCTCGTCCGGAGCTGTCCGGGGACGAGGACCGCGCCAAGGCTCTTGTCGACCAGGTCCGGACGGCAATTGAAAAGTACAAGGACTACAAGAAAGCGATCGCCGACGGCTATATCCAGGCCAATCCAACCGTCGACCAGCCCAGTTTCATTTCACCAACGACGCCAACGCAAAATACGCCGACACCGTCTTCGGTCCCACCCGCCCCACTTCGCTGCTCTACTACCACACGGCGCAGAAGCGCTTCGTTCTCGAAGGCGTCATGTTCACCACACGCCCCAATGCGTCCGAGGACGAGCTGAACCGGCGTATTCCGCTCAGCGTGGCACGCTGGCATAAGCACACCAACTTCTGCGGCGCCCCCGCGAACAAGGTGAAGGAGTACTTTGGCGAGCACCCGAAGTTCGGCATGTTCGGCTCTATCCATACCCGCTCGGCTTGCGTGGCCGAAGGAGGAACCTTTTTCCCCGAGGTTTTTACGTGGATGATTCACGTCTTTCCGTACGAGAGCGATTTCAAGGACCAGTTCGCGATGAACGACGACATCAGTCACGTGCATTGACCGGCTTCGGATCAGTCGCGTGAACAGCTTCAGCATGACCTTCAGGGACGCCGGGGTCAGAGTCCTGAGGCACTCACTAGTGCTTCACAACCGCGTCCGGCGCTGCGCCGCTCTTTCCGCCGAGGAGCCAGTCCAGAGGCTTGCGGATGTCGTCTTCGCCCGCTTCTCCAAGCACGCGCTCCACCACGTCGCCGTGTTCGTCGAGGATAAAGGTCGCGGGCAGCTCATTGCCGAGATCGGCGCGATCGAGCATATCGAGATTGGCGCCCAGCCAAATCTCCATCTCAAGCTGGTTGGCCGTAACAAACTTCCCGACAGTGGCGCGATTCTTCCACTCGTCTGCCGAGACGGCCACAAAGCGAACTTTCTTCTCTCCGTATTCCTTGCTTAGGCGCGTCAGCATGGGAAGTTCTTCGCGACAAGGCCCGCACCATGTGGCCCAGAAATTCACGACTGCTATCGATCCGCGCAGGTCCGAGATCTTGTGGGTCTTCCCCGTCTGATCTGTCAGCTCAAAATTGGGGGCACGCTTGGCATGCGCGTGCGGGATGCAGAGGAGAGCGAATGCCGTGAGGATGAGAAACGAAGATTTCATTGGGTCCCCGGTTTTCTATGCAAAGTCACCAAACAATCCCAAGTCTCAGAATCTTGACCTCCAGCCCACGGACGAAGACCTGTCCGTGGGGACCTCGGCTGGGGCATCCAGTTGATTGGCTCGACTAAGTTCGCGGACTTAGAACCGATGGGTCCAGCTCGCAAGCCAAACATACTGCGCAAAAGCCGCGTCGCCGTGACCTCCATACACCGAATCGGGATAGCTGGACGTGCGGTCGCGATGCACTGCCTTGTAGACACCGGCTTCGAGCAGGTTGGCGCCGTGCGTATACTCGATTCCGGGGCCCAGCGTTACCGCGAAACCCGGCCGGCGAAAGCCATCATTACTGACTGGGAAGAGATTTTTCGCGGGCACGCCTTCCCAGCGCGGGCCGAACGTCGCTCCAAGTCCGTGTTCGCGCAAAACCGGAAAGAGGACACCTGCCTCAACCAGGTATTGATCTGAAATAGCGGCGTAATTATTCAATGGCTGTGCGGGGTTCAACGTCGCGCCCCTCTGGACACCGTTTGTGCCACCCTGGGTTGCGATGTAATCGCCGTCCCAGTAGAGGGTCATGGATTTTCCCGCCGGCGTGTAACCTGCCCACTGCATGACCATGCCCCAGCCACCGTTTCCTGGCTGAATGGAGTAGTCCACCGGCGCGGTGACGATGGTTGCCGCACCCGTTCCGGTAGTGTTCGTATTCACGGTGTTGGTTACATCGTCGTTGCCCGTCGGCATCAAAACGCCCAGTCCGACGGAGACGTTTGTCTTGGGAGAACGCTCGGGACTGCGAATCCATGTGTTGAAACCGAGAATCGTATCGCCAACGCCCGAAGCCTGATACTTGATCGGCGAATTCTGGGTCTTGCGCGACGCAAAGAGGAACGGCGCATCGATTTCAAAGCTGATGCGCGGCGTCCATTGGTAGGTCAGGTTTGCCGTGATCAGGTTAATGCGGTTCTCGACCTGATTGTGAGCTTGCGCGCGATAAACCTGGTATACATCGCCGACGTAATGCTGGAAAGAGAATTGGTGGCGTTCGCCAATGATGAGCTGAAAGTGTCCGGGCTTCAAAATGCCGCCCTGGCCCGTCGGCAGGCCGCCTTCGGGCGATCGCGCCAGGATGCAGCCTTGCGCCGATGCAGTCCGGATGCTCAGCATCAACAAAACGGTGCTAGTGAGAACGCTTACAGTTTTGAGCGCTTTAATTACAGATCGGTCGAAAGCACGGGACACGGGAAGACTATTCGGCGCAGGATTAGGCATCTGGATGACCTCTCTTGAATGAAAAGTTGATTTTGATTCACGCACTGGCCGGCAATTCCGGGGGAGTCGATCTTGGTTTTCTTGTCGATTCCGGTCTTAAGCGTGATCTTTCCAACCCTATAGGCGCTCCGGATCGGACGCATCCTGCAATGTGTTGAACGGGGTCTCAATCTTTTGGTGTATCTGATCGGTTAGTGATTAGAGGCAGAAAAGGAGAACAATTCCGGAGGTTTCTCAGATGAAGATTGGTTCGCGTTCCTCATCAACCTGAGAAATCGGTAGTGGTGCGGTCAGCCATGGGGTGACCAGGTGCTTTGGTAGGCTTACACCATGCCTGCGGACGAGAAGAGCTGCCCAAAATGCAACCTAGCCATGCAACCAGGCTTTATCGCTGAGCTTGGTCCTGCCGGAGCGGCAGAGAGCGAGTGGTGCCGAGGACCTTTTGAGCGGAAGACCTGGTCCGAACACGGATTCAAAACCGAGGGGAGACAGCATTACCCCATTCAGGCTTACCGATGTCCGCGGTGCGGTTACCTTGAGTGCTATGCGCAGGAAAAAGATTGATGCTTGTTGGCAGACTGCAGCACCCAATGGATCAGACGGCGATGACCAGTACCATCAGCCACTGCAAAACACCTACTTGGCTACCGAAGGTTCGGCGACGATTCTGAATGATGTCGGTGAGGCCGTCATTGTTTACATCGACTGCGGAGGCATGAGATGGAGTGGGTGCCGGCAGAGGTTTCGCTTGTGAATAAGGGAGCGCTCTGTCCGAGGCGCCAACCGGGTTTCGGGCAAGTCACCGCCTCACCGGACAGAACCCCAATCTGAAGTTTGGGTATGGATCATCCGCACCCTGGTCAGAACTTTTTGTGTAGTTGATGAAACGCTTCGGTCCATTTCCTCACTATCTCCATGTAAGCCGCCGCCAGACCCCAGGGTCCGACGCGCGAAATCCGTCCTGCGCCTCCTGTGCATGATCGCGTGCCCGGGTGTTGCGACCGCTTGTGTGGCCCTCCCAGGAGTGCGACACCAGTTGAGAACGGTATCGACTTCTCGAGAGGAATAGCTATGACCGTCCCCCCAGGAAAGCCAGTTGCAGTATCCGCGAGACCTGCGCTGGAACTGATTTCTCTTGCCAAGCTTTCGCCCGAAGTAGCCCGGCAGAACCTCCGCGCGTTGCTCCTGGCCAATCCTAACTACTTCGGCAATGTGACAGGAAGCTCGTTCAAGGCGGTGCTTCACATTCAAGAAGACACAACCTTCGAGAGGCTCGGCGGCTTCGGCTATAGCCCGGAACTGAAGCAGCTTCGCGCCACGATTACGATCAATCAAACCGAAGGTTACTCCGGCACTCTCCGCGCGCATGGTTCAGAGGAGTATGTACGTTTTTATCTATCGAGCGATGGCGGCACAACCTGGCAGGATCAGGGAATGACCGCGGTGAAGGTCTTCGATGCGCCTGGACCGAAGCCGGTTGAACATGCGGTCGCCTTGGAGATAGACCCTGAAGAGGAGATCTCTCTCCAGAATCTGCCCAAGGTGCGCGCGGTTTTATCGTGGAATTGGGCACCGCCCGCGGATGCGCCGCACTGGACCCCGGTTTGGGGCAATGTGCTGGACGCACAAATTCGGATCGAAGACTTTGAATTCGTTCTGTTGAGCTCGCTGCTCTCCGAAACCAAGATTCAAGTGACGAAAGAAATCGAGCAATGGGCCGATCTTTTACAGCCTGTTCAAGTGGCCGCGCTGCACGCCAGTGGCATGGCTGCCCGCGACTCATGGAGCTATGGCGCGTGGAATCGCGCGCACTGGAGTAGTGGCCAAACCAGCGCCTACAACCGGCACTCGGGCGGCATCTGCATGGGGGTCGGCAGCTAGTTCTCTGACCGCGTGACTTCGCACTTTGAGTTTCTTGCTTTCCCACCCTTTCGCCAGAAAAAAGGCGAAAGGATGGGGCACGGAGACGGTACAAGTACAAGCGGCCAGAGACCCTAGCAGAGCGGATCCTCTTCCCCAGTGATATGGACGGTTGGCCGGACTGGGGGCACTGTTCCTGCGCAAGTCGAGATAGAAGAAACGAAATGGACAAGAGAATTTCAAGCTGGTGCTTTACCTTCTTTGCGTTTGCGAGTTGGAGATTCGCCTCTCTTCTCGCCGAGGAGGATGATCCGCGGAATCTGGCTGTGCGTTTCCCTCTCAGCTGGAGTGCGACCTTCCTGGGCCGCGCCTTGGGCTGCTTGATGGGTTGGTTTTGTTGCCTTAGCCTTCGGTTCTCTCTTCCCTTGTCCATCTGGGTCAGCACTGGCTGGTTTGGCCTGCTTCTGCATTGGCAGGCCCTCCCGGGAGCAGTCGGCCTGTTGGAGAAGCTCACGCGCAAGCAGGAATTGGTCGTGCAGGGAGGTGGGACTTCCGAACTATGCGCTGAGCCTTGCGAGGCGAGCAGGTGCCGCTGAAACCCATCCATCTTCGAAGCCCATCGGCGCAACGCAGTTCAGGAGCGGCAAGACGAGTTCGGCCGCGTGGCTGCGGAAGGGCGACAGGTCATTCGCAACCCCTCTCGATGCTATACTTGCGTCCTCCCGGGGTTGCGGAGAAAACTTTGCAGTTTTACGAGTTCGATGCAGGCTATCTCGAGAGTCTCCGCGCAGGAGACTTCCGCACACAGGAGCATTTTGTCGGCTATTTTACGGAGCTGCTCCACCTGAAGCTTCGGTCCAGAATCAAGTCCCCGCAGTCCATTGAAGATGTCAGGCAGGAGACGTTTGCGCGCGTTCTGACTGCCTTGCGCAAGAAAGATACTCTCCAGCAGCCCGAGCGCCTGGGTGCGTTTGTTAATTCCGTTTGCAACAATGTGCTTTTCGAGCATTACCGCTCCTCTTCGCGCAGTGAGTCTCTCGATGATGAGGACCAGCCGGAGATACCGGCAAAAGGCGCGGACGCGCTGAGTCTTGTGGTCGACAGCCAGCTCAAAGCGAAAATTCGTGAAATTTTGCTCGATATGCCGGTCCGCGATCGGTCCCTGTTACAGGCGATTTTTCTCGACGAGCGGGACCGGGATGAGGTCTGCCGCGAGTTCGGCGTGGACCGCGAATATCTGCGGGTGCTTCTCTTCCGGGCCAAGCAGGACTTCAAAACGGCTTATCTGAAAAGGATGGGCGCGGGTCGCGGATCTGGGAAACCTTGAAACGGTCAGGCGACGAGAAACACCATCTACTGTATTGGAGCCAGAAGGGCGTCAAGTCAATGGATCATAACGAAGCGGTCGAACAAATGGCGACGGAGCGGTATCTCCTGGACGAGCTCTCACCCGAACTCCGGGAGGCCTTCGAAGAGCACCTTTTTGATTGTAAGGAGTGCACGCTCGATCTACGTTCCGCAGCAGCGTTTGTGGATGGAGCCAAAGCTCAACTGCCGGAGATCGGAGCGCCCATTGCTGCTTCCCCGTCGCGCGGCACCGTCCAACATACGGCAAAAAGGCGAATCTGGCCCTCCTGGTGGCAGCCCGCTTTTGCGATGCCGGCGTTCGCCTGTTTGCTGGTTTTGATTGGATACCAGAATCTCAAAACAATCCCCACCTTGCGTTCTCAGATGAGCGAACCGCGGCTGCTGCACTGGACGTCGATTCATGCGGGAACCCGTGGGGCTGCGTCCGCGGCTGTGACGGCAGATCGCAAACAAGGGGCCGTGCTGCTTATCGAGCTTCCCCAGGATTCAACCTATACGTCTTTTATCTTCGACTTATACGATCCTCAAAATAAGCGGGTGTGGACCCACACGGTTAGTGCCGCCGGGGCGGGTGTTGGCGGGAACGGAACGCTTTCCCTGCTTATTCCAGGGGCCGGTCTACAACAAGGGGCTTATACTATCGCCATTACGGGCCTGAACGCTCAAGGCGAGCGGAGCGTGATCGACCGGCAGGGACTTGATATACACTTTGACGATTAGTCGTACCCGCACCGCTGCGAAGGAAAGTGTTAATTCCCCATGAACGAAGAAATCAAGAGAACACATCTTTATCATGCAGAAGCGACAGCTCTGTATGCCGATCTGAAGCTGCCTTTGATCCAGGACGTTGGGCCTCAGGCTTTTGTGAAGCTCTCGGAACAGGGCGGCTATCTGGCTCACCATGCTGAACGCTACCGGCTTAGCGGAGTCTTGTCGTTTGGTTCCGCCTACACGCAGGTTGCGGGCAACCGCGACGTAAAGCCTGGTCACGGCTGGAGCACATTAACCACTTCCGTTGTTGAGCATCTGAATATCCTCGATGTTGTGACGGCGGATCGCGTTGTCGCGCAGGTTACAACGGAACATCCTCTTGTTGGCTATGTGCCTTCTGTGAGCTTTCTCGGCACGCGCTTTGAGAATTTGAGGATAGCCGGACACCCGGTCAAGCTGGACCTTGACCTGAATCTCCTTGGCGAGAAGCCCGGGAACGACGCGCCTTATAGCAAGGACAGCGGTTTTATCCAGCGGGTCACGAGCCAATATGAGCGCCTCCGCGGTCATGGAGAACTTTCTGCAGACATCCTTGAGCGTTACAATCAACCTCCATCAAGTTCGGGAAATCAGGAGTCGATTGAATGTTCATTGGTGAACCAAGCGGATGGCTCCTATCCTGGGAGGTCGTTTGGCCACGTAATCGACGTTCCGAATTTCGGAAAGATATACCTCGCTACCCTGCGCGTGGAGCAGTCGGACTCACACACCCCGACGGGAGTTCCCAGGAAAACTCTGATCAACTTGACGATGATCGAGTGCCACATGGGCTGCCTGGCGGCGGGAAGGGCGGGGATGGGGAACACGGTGACAAACGGATCCAGCAACCCGTAGAGAGCGAACGTCAACGCTGGCGTTTCCAACTCACCTGGATCCCACTATTGTTGCTCTTGTTTTCCTTGCAAGATCAGCGATCCGTTGACGCCAAGGCTGAATATGAGCGGGCCAACCAACTTTTCCTGCATGGCCATCTTGAAACAAGCCAGCTGGAAGCAAATCTCGGGTACACACGATTTCTTGTCTACGATCCCGTGTGGGCGTCAAGGTTTCAACTTTTAAAAGCAGAGATCATGGTGGCGCGAGGCCTCTATGAAGATGCCTTGCGCCTTCTTGCGGACTACCATCCTCCATCGGATGATCCGGACGGAGCAATCCGCAAGCTTGTCCTCGAGAGCATTGCCCTTAATCGGCAGCAACAGTTGACCCTGGCCGATCAAACGCTTACACGTGCCGGGAACCTTTGCGAGGACGCGGCTTACCAAGCATGCGGTGAGGAGCTGCAGGCTCGAGGCATCTTCGCAGTCAAGCAGGGAAAGCTTCTTGAGGCGCAGCAGTTCTTCCTCAGTACTCTTTCCTTCTCTAAACTCCATGGGGATCGGTTTCTGGAAGCCAGCGCAGATTTGAACCTGGGATGGGTGGCGTTGCAAATCGGCCGTTTCGATGAAGCGATCGATTGGTCGAGGACCGCATACCGCACGTGCGTTGCGTTAGGCGCGGAGGATCTCGCAGAGAAAAGTTCAGGAAATCTGGGATGGGCGTATCTGCAGTTGGGAGATCGCGAGAGGGCGTTGGATTTGTTTCTTGATGCGGAACAGCGTGCTGCAAAACTTGGGAACATCAGAGAAGAACTAAAGCGGCTCGCATCTGCGGGGTATGTCTATCAGGACACCGGCGATCTTGCGCGGGCTTCCCAATCCTATCAGCATGCTCTCGGGCTGGCGCGTCAGATAAATAGCAAAGAAGACATCATCAATTCGCTGGAAGATCTATCCCATGTTTCGATTGAGGCCGGAAGACTCGATGAGGCAGACCAGTACGTTCAACAACTGGAGCCTATGTTGCGCGCCGGCGGCAATCGCCTTGACGCGTTGGACGTGATGCTTGCGCAAGGTAGAATCGCATCGGCACGGCGCGAGGACCGACAGGCTGAGGCGATCTTTCAGACCGTTGAAAACGATCCGGCGAGTCAAACTTCGATGCGTCTTGGGGCCGAGCACGAACTTGCGAAGCTCTATGAGTCACAGGGTAACTTGTCTGCGGCAGATCGCATGTACAAGACTTCGCTCACAACCTTTGAATCGGCGCGAGCGCAGCTCAAGAACGAAGAATCCAAGCTTCCATTTCTTGCTAACGCAACGCGCATCTACGACGACTACATTCACTTTCTGGTTCAACAAGGCAAGACGAACGAGGCTCTTGCCACGGCCGATCAAAGCCGTGCTCTGACTTTGGCGCAAGGTCTTGGGCTCTCTGAAAACAGTAAATCCCTGAGTGAAACCACGCTGCATCCTGGCGAGATCTCCCGCAAGACAGGCGCGACTCTTCTCTTTTATTGGCTGGGTGCAAAGGAGTCCTATCTCTGGGCAATCACTCCCAAGAAGACGAGACTCTCTATTCTTCCGCCGCAGAGTGAGATCGCGTCGGTGTTCGAGCGCTATCGAAACGCCCTGCAAGGGCCGAATGACGCGGTTGAATCTTCGAATCAGGATGGCTTGAGCCTCTATCGAATGCTCGTTGCGCCGGCCAAGGATGTTATCCGCCCTAACTCCGCGGTTGTGGTGTTGAACGATGGTGTGCTGAGTCAACTGAATTTCGAGACGCTGATCGTGCCGGATCCGAAGCCGCACTACTTCATCGAGGATGCAACGCTGATTTCGGCTCCGTCTCTCTATCTGCTCGCGTCAGCGAAGGCATCCTCCGATTCCGGGCGTAAGCTGCTTTTGATCGGGGACGCTGTGTCGCCGAACCCGGACTATCCCGAGTTGCCGATGGCAGCTTTCGAGATGCGGCAGATTCAGAAGCACTTTTCCGCAGAGAATGAAACGGTTTTTGCTCATGAGAAGGCAACTTCGAGCGCGTACCTGGCCAGCCAGCCGCAGCAATTCTCATTTATCCACTTTGTCACGCACGGAGTGGCCAGCCGCACCGATCCGCTTGACTCTGCAATTATCCTTTCGAATGCAAGCGCAGCGGAAGATTCGTTCAAGCTTTATGCCCGCGACATCATTCAACATCCCATTCACGCGCGACTCGTGACTATCTCCGCATGCTACGGCAGCGGCACACGGTCTTATGCGGGGGAGGGGCTGGTGGGTCTTTCGTGGGCATTCTTGCGCGCCGGCGCGCACAGCGTAATTGGCGCGCTATGGGAAGTGAGTGACGAATCGACACCACGTTTAATGAGCGCGTTGTATCAAGGTCTAGATGACGGATTGGCGCCCAGTGCCGCGCTCCGTCAGGCTAAAATCACACTTCTCCATTCGGAGGGGAATTTTCGCAAGCCATTTTTCTGGGCTCCGTTTCAGATCTATGCGGGCCTCTAAAAGCATTGCCGGACTAATGGCTGTCCGGAGCTTCGCTGGACGGAACTTCACTGACACAGAGGAAGTAGTTAGTTGGTGTAAAGTGAGACAACCGAGCTTCCCGGAC
This sequence comes from uncultured Acidobacteriaceae bacterium, assembly GCA_963704415.1. GTDB lineage: Bacteria > Acidobacteriota > Terriglobia > Terriglobales > Acidobacteriaceae > Telmatobacter. The sequence goes on from OY969908.1 coordinate 1,003,125, forward strand.
GGTGGGAATGATGAAGAAACAATCGGTCATCGCACTTGTCTCGCTGCTGCTGATTCCCCTGGTCACAGTGCTGGGGGGAATGCTTTCCAACCTGATCAATCCTGAAATCGCGGCAGGGCATCCGAACTATGTGCGGAACTGGCACCTGCTCAATCTGCTGAAGCAGACGCTTTTCTTCGGATCGGCCGCGGCTGCGGGCGTGTTGTGGTTGCTTGTGTGCCTTCTCGTGATCCGTTCCAAGAAGCGTTCCTACCTATGGTTGGTTCTGGCGGCATTGGGGCCCCTTGGGCTCGCCGTCCTGGCGATGCTGAGCGACCGGGCGCCTTTGGAGACAGACCGATACGCCCGCTTTGTGCGCAACATGAACGGGTTTGTGCGCGGCGGCTACGAACTTTTCTGCTTCGTGCTCGTATGGGTGCTCGCCTATCAGGCCATGGTGCTCAATCGCGAATTGATCATCAGGTATCAGGCCATCACCACTGGCGTTTCGACCCAGCAGATTATCGATCTCCAGAACGCGTCCTCTGGGATGTGGGCGTTTGCCGAGGGAAACGAAGTCATTTTCCTTGTGGCTCTTCTCTACCTGCTTCGGCCGTTCGTCTTCGGCATCGTGGGCCATGTGGTGGCGGCGAGGTCATCGCCCAGGGCGGGGTGAGTCTCAAAGATGATCACCGTTTCGACATGTTCTGTTTCGCGATTTTGCCTGCCTCTCCACAAACACTACGGCCCGACATTATGCCGGGCCCTGTCAGTTCACTCTGAACGGACGAGAACAGGCGAAAGTCCTACCATGGATGCAGAATGAGCGGGCGAAAGATTGTTCATGTGGACATGGATGCTTTCTACGCATCCGTGGAGCAGCGCGACAATCCGGAGTTGCGCGGCAAGCCGGTTGTGGTGGCATGGCGCGGAAAGCGCTCCGTAGTCTGCGCGGCATCCTATGAGGCAAGGCGCTTTGGAGTGCGCTCGGCCATGGCCGCGACGTATGCGGAGCGTCTCTGCCCGCAGGCGGTGTTTGTCCCGCCCGACTTCACGCGTTACCGAGCCGTCTCCCGCGCCGTGCGCGAAATCTTCCTCCGCCACACCGATCTCATCGAGCCGCTGTCGCTCGACGAGGCGTATCTGGATGTCACGGAGAACAAGGCAGGCATTGCAACGGCGACGAAGGTGGCCGGCACCATCCGGCAGCAAATCCGCGAAGAGCTCAACCTGAGCGCCTCCGCGGGGGTGGCGCCCAACAAGTTTCTGGCGAAGATCGCCTCCGACTGGCGCAAGCCGAATGGGTTATTTGTTATCCAGCCCGCTGAGGTTGAGAGCTTTTTGGCACCACTGCCCGTAGGTCGCATTCCCGGCGTTGGAAAGGTCACAGAAGCAAAACTCGCCAAGCTCGGAATGCGCACCGTCGGCGAGTTGCGCACCCGCGCTCTCGAACAACTGCAGAGTTTGTTCGGCCGCTACGGGCGACGGCTGTACGAACTGGCGCGCGGAATCGACGAGAATCCCGTGGTGCCGAACCGGCCGACAAAGTCGATCTCGGCGGAGGACACCTTCGAGCAGGATGTTGTGCTTGCCGAGACTGAACCCATGATCCGGCGTCTCGCGGAAAAAGCCTGGCTTGCTTCGCGGAAAGAATCGAGGGCCGCCAAAACGGTCATCTTGAAATTGAAGACAGCCGAGTTTCGCGTGCTTACGCGCAGCCAGACGCCCCCTTCGCCGCCAGCCTCTTGCGAGGAGTTCACACGGATCGCACTGTCTCTGCTGGACAGAGTTGGGGCCGATGCGCGGCAAAGATTCCGCCTGGTGGGCGTCGGCCTCGGCAACTTTCACGAAGCTGAGGATGGCTCAGAACTGTCGCTCTTCCCCCCTGAGCATTTGTAATTCGCCTTTTCGATCTCAACTCCATGGCGTCCTCTCGCGAAAAGCCTTGATCTGAGACCACACTTCAGCCGGACCGGAATGTTCTGCTTCGCAATCATCCGTCCGCGATAGAGCGCAGCCTTTTGTTAAGGCCGATGGGCACGTTACACCGCTGTCGCATCTCACACGCACGAAGTTTCTTCTTTGATAACAACGAAGAGAAGAACGGTGGCTCAGATGCGCATCGGCATGAGCACGTAGCGGGATTTGTATTCGGCATCGGGGTCCTCGGGGCGCATCTGGCCCGCCGATTGCGAGTCCTTGAACTCGAGGCGCACTTCGCCTTCATTCCCGAGCGCCTTCAAGAAGTCGATGATGTAGGAGGAATTGAATCCCACCACGATTGGATCGCCGGAGTACGGCGTATCGATCGTGTCTTCGCTCTCGCCGCTCTCTGTCGATTGCGAGCTGATCTTCAATTCATTTGACTCGAGGCGCAGGCGGATCGCTCCCGATCGCTCATCGGCAAATTGCGCCACGCGCTGAATCGCCGCGGATAGCTCACTCGATCGCACGACTGCGAACTTGGTGTTGTCGCGCGGCATCACAGCTTCGTAATTGGGGAACTGGCCGGAAAGGCGGCGGGTGCTGAGCGTCCGATGGCCTACGCGGAAAAACAGGGTGTGCTCATCGTCGGCGAATTCCACCTTCTCAACGTCGGTGTTCGCGAGCAACTGCTGGAGTTCCTGCAGAGCCTTGCGCGGAATCAGCACGCGCTTCTCGCCGCTGATCCCTTCCAATGATTCGCCGGGCTTTTCGACAAACGACAGGCGGTGGCCATCGGTGGCGACCATGGCGAGGGATTCGGCTTTCAGCACGAGCAGTGCGCCGTTCAGCGTGTAGCGCGACTCCTCGTTTGAGATCGCAAAGATGGTTCGTGCAATCAACGTCCGCAGCGCCACGGCGGGAATGCTGGTCGCCGTGACCACCGGGAACTCGGGCACCTGCGGATAATTCGCGCGGGCCATGCCGACCATTTTTGTATTGGAGCGGCCACTGCGAATCTGCACCCAGTGGTTTTCCAGCATCTTGATGGAGATATCGCCGTCGGGGAGGAGCTTGATGTAGTCGTAAAGCTTGCGCGCGGGAATGGTGCACGACCCGGGCTTCTTGACCTTGACCGCCGCGCTGGTCCGGATCGCCTGGTCGAGATCGGTGGCCGTGATGTTGAGCCGTTCGCCCTCCGCCTCGACGAGAAAATTCGAGAGGATCGGAATGGTCGTCTTGCGCTCCACCACGCTTTGTGTCGCGGTGAGCTCTTTCACCAGTTCCTGGCGGCTTACGGTTATCTCCATCGCTGCCCCCTGCGCGGCCGGTTTCTCGACTTCAGTCTCCACTAACGGCATAATCCCCACCTCGTCGATCGCGGATTCGAGCCAGCTCAACCGGCCATTTCCGCCAACCGCAGTTCCCCGATTTTCAGCCCGCCGTCTAGATTGAGCCTACAACACGCACCAAGCCCCTTAGAAACGGCGGGCATTTCTGCCTCTGATTGTATTCACCTTCGCAATGGCCCATCCGTGGAAAACCGGTCTCCTTCTGTGAATTAGGCGTCCCTGGTTTCGGAAATCCCGAGTTGGGGAAGAGCGAAGATGCTCCATTTTTAGGGCGTTGTTCGCGTCCTGCGCGCATCCATCGGTCCCTTTGGGACCCCGACAATGCGCATGATGTTTGCCGGAGGCCGGCCGGCGTTCAACTCGGCGGCCATGAATTTCATATAGGGATCGATGTAATTGAAGAAGTATTTATAACCTGCACAGAGATAATTCAGACCGGGCTCTCCGTCGGGGGTGGTCAGGAAGCGATGCTTCGGGCATTCTCCGTTACAGGCGAATCTAACCTCGCATGCGCGGCACATACGCGGCAGCAAGTCGCGTTTGTTTTCGCCGAAGACCTTCTGCTGGTGAGAAGAAGCCAATTCGGCAAGAGGAGTTTCCGCGATGCTGCCGAGCTTGTGTTCGGGGTAGACAAAATGATCGCATGAGTAGACGTCGCCGGTGTGCTCCATTGCCAAGGCTGAACCGCAGGTTTTGCGGAACACGCAGAGGCTGGGCTCCAACCCAAGCCAGCTTTCGAGAGCTACGTCAAAGATCTGCACAAAATATTTCCCGACGTCTTGCTTTACCCATTCGTCGAAGATGCGGGCGAGGAAGTTGCCGTAGGCCTTGGGCTCAACCGACCAGTCGGTGACTTCAGCGGGGTTGGGAAATGAGGGTTGAATCAGCACGAGCCCATCGGTGTCCGGATCAGTGGCCTTTCGTTCCACGATCGGAATGAACTGCATGAATCCGCTTCCGATTTCTTTCAGGAATCGATAGATCTCCAGCGGGTACTTCGAGTTTTGCCGGTGAACGACTGTGAGCGTATTGAATTCGGCTTTGTGCTCCCTCAACTTTGTAATGCCGCGCATCACGCGGTCGAATGTGGGCGCATTGCCCTTGTCCACGCGGTAATAATCGTGCAGCTCCCGGGGACCATCGATGGATATGCCGGTGAGGAAGTTGTTCTCTGCCAGGAATTCACCCCACTCATCGTCGATCAGCGTGGCATTGGTCTGAAGCGCGTTGTGAATGGATTTGCCGTTCGCATATTGTTTCTGCAGTTCGATGACTGCGCGGAAGAAATCAACGCCTAAGAGTGTCGGCTCTCCGCCCTGCCATGCGAAGTGTACTTCGTCAAATGGCTGAGCATCGATGTATTGCTGAATATACTTTTCGAGCGTGTCGCGGGACATCGCCCAGTGCCTGGTATTCGGATACAGGTTTTCCTTTTCCAGGTAGAAGCAGTATTTGCAATCGAGATTGCAAATGGGCCCGATGGGCTTGGTCATGATGTGGAAACCTGTGTCCGGCATGGGCTCGCCTCGGTTGGAACCCATGATACTTCGCTACAGGATTTTCGTCGCGCGGGGTTTTGTTGCGTGCTGTGGGGGTCAGCTTGACTGAGAGCGGCCGATTCGAATATCACTCCTGTACTATCAGAAGGCTCTATGGAAACTCGTCGAACCGTTTTGAAATACATCGCCGGCGCGGCTGGAGCTTCGGCCTGCGGAATTGATGCGTTGGAGTCGTTTGCGCAGGGGGTCGGCAAGGAAAGCAAGAAGCCGAACATTGTGTGCTTTGTCGGCGAGGGGCTGCGGTGGGACGAGCTGTCCTCGACCGGCAACAAGCTTATTCAAACTCCGCATATGGATCGAATTGGCCGCGAGGGCTGCACATTTCGCAATGCTTTCGTGGTGAATGCCTTGTGTCTGCCGTCGCGCGCGACGATGCTGACCGGCATGTATTCCCATACGACGGGCGCGGTCTCGAATGTGGCAGGCAAGATTCCGGCGCGGTTTCCGCTAGTTTCCGATCTGCTGCAACAAGCCGGCTACGAGACTGCGTTTTTGGGGAAGTCGCATATTGAAGGCGCGCTGATGGAGCACAACTGGGACTACTATTTCGGATTCGTGGGACAGGCGGATTATTATCGGCCGCGCATTACGGAGGGGGTACGAGGGAAATACGAGCCGGCGAAAACGTACGAAGGCGAATATGTCGATACGCTGCTCACGCGAAAAGCCGTGGAGTGGCTGCAGCAGAAGCATGAGAAGCCATTCTGCATGTTTCTCTGGTTCTATGCGCCGCATGCGCCGTTCTATCGGCCGAAGGATTTGGTCAACGATTTGAACGGAGTTCCGATTCCCAAACCGGCGACGTTTGACGAGGATCTGAAGGGCTATCCAGACAAGCCGCGCGCGGTGGCCGATGCGGACGACAAGATCGGCTACTCGGAGGTGTTCAGTGACGATCCGCGTTCGCTTGAGGAGTTAGTGAAGGATCACTACGCGGGGGTTGAGGACAACGATCGCAACGTGGGCGCCGTGTGGCAGGAGCTTGAACGCCAGAAGCTGGCAGATGATACTGCGATCCTGCTGAGCTCGGATCACGGATTCTTTCTTGGCGAGCATCATCTATATGACAAGCGGCTGATGTACGAGCCTTCGATTCGCGTTCCGATGATGCTGCGTTGTCCTGGGCAGGTGAAGCCTGGTGTCAGGTCGGAAAAGATGGTGTTGAATCTCGACATGGCGCCGACGCTGCTGGAGATCGCGGGGCTGCCTGTCCCGGGTGACATGCAGGGCAAGAGCATGCTGCCGCTTGCGGAAGGGAAGAAGAACGTCGCGTGGCGAAAAGACTGGCTGTATGAGTACTACGAGTATCCTGGATTCGAGAATGTGCGGCCGTGTCGCGGGGTGCGGACGGAGCGCTATAAGTTCATCCAGTTTTTCATTGAGCCACAGGAGTTCGAACTGTACGACCTTCAAAGCGATCCTGATGAGATGCACAATCTCTACGGCAAGGGTGGGTATGAGGAGCTTACGAGTCATCTCAAGGAGAGGCTCGCGGCGCTACGCGCCGAGACGAACGACACGTATGAGTACAAGCCGACGGGAATACCGGCGCACTTGAACCTCGGAACGCTGACCGAATCGGGGCTGGTCGGTGGCAAGAAGTAGAGACTCGGACAAGTGGGCGGCTTGATGCATTTCCGCGAAGTAGTTCACGTCCCATTCCCATGAGTGTATGCGGCGCCCCTTTTTATCCCCTCTGTACGGCCCAATCAAATTCAATCGACAATCGCAACGATTCCCTGCTACAGTTTCGATTCAATTTCCCAAAGAACAACCATGTCGCTTCTGGCGAGGTATTTCCCTTGAAAGAAGAGATCTACTTAGGAGCGCGACCGGCAAGCGAGGCTACCCAATGGACTGCAGATAGTCGTAGTCGGCTTTTGCTGCTTCAAGCGCAGTGAATTTCGTAAAGGGGGGCTCCTGTTCGACAAAGATGTATTCGACGCCGGCTGCGGGCGCTGCGGCAAGAATGGGGCGATAGTCGATGTGTCCCTTGCCGAGTTCGGTCGGCTCAGGCATCGTATGCGGATCCAGCGTGACGATGGGATGCGCAACGGGCGCAAAATCCTTGATATGCAGCATGCGAAAACGTCCGGGATATTTTTTGAATAGCTCCAGAGGCGGGTGCCCCCCAAGGTCGGCCCAGCCGCAGTCGAGTTCGATTTTGACGAGCTGAGGATCTGTCTCGGCCATCAAGATTTGATAGGTCGTCGTGCCATCGTCCCACTTTCGAAACTCCATGTTGTGGTTGTGGTAAGCGAATTGAAGGCCGATGTTCTTCGCCTGCAAAGCCATCGTATTCAGTTCCGCCGCCATTTTTTTGTAGTCGTCCTGTGTCATCGCCGCGATGAAATTGATGTAATCATTCAGGCTCTTGATGCTTGCGTTGGGCTTGATTACGACGCTCGAGACTACGTATTCCGATCCCAACGTCTTCGCATCTTCGAAGTATTGTTCGGTCGTCTTGCCGGGAGTCGGAAACAAGTGGGAGCTTGGACATTTGAGGCCGGCGGCGTCGAGCGATTTGCGAAACTCGGGAGCTGTCTTACCAGCCAGGCCTGCGCTCTCCGCCGACTTGTAACCAATGGCGGAGAGCTTATCCAGGGTGCCTGGCATGTCCTCGGTCAGGTCTTTGCCGACGGTGTACAGCTGAATGCCGGTCGCCTTGGCCAGAGATTCGGCGCGAAGTAGCTTCGGGAGCGCAGTGAGCAGGGCGATTGATCCGGCGGCCAGAGAGCCATCCTTCAGCAATGTGCGTCGGGAAAGGGGGGTACGTCGGGAGAGAGGGAACATCTGGGACTCCATTTCCGATCGGTTGCAATCATATCCCAGGGTGAAGCGTCGCCTCGAGCGACTGCCTTGTCGGCGAGATGCCAGCTCGCGGTTGGTGTCATTCCAAAAAAGCAGAAATGTGATCAAAAGAGATCGGAATGCCGGAAGCGTTTTGTTTACGCTATTTCATCGATGGACTGCGACCCTTCGAGGAGACAAACTGTGGTTTCTCGACTGACCTGCCGTTTTCCGCACAAAATTAAAGCAGACAGCTCGGTCGGCTCAATCTGCATCGCGTGTTACGCGACAGTTGCCTCAGGACGGAACGAAACTGGACTGACTCCTCACGAGAAGAGTCATGTGAGCGATGCAGTCTCTATCTACTACGCCAGCCAAGTTAGACCTGTGCCAGTCAATCACCTCTTGGAAGAAAGCGTGGTACTTCGTCAATTCTTGCACTTCCCAAGCGCCCGTCTCGGCTCACCCCAGCCGGGACGGGCCCCGAATGAAGAACCATAGATAACCCCCAGGCATAATCCAACTCTGCAGGAGTAACTATGAAAATGATACGAGCAGTATTCGCACTCCCCATCCTGGCTGTAGCTTTGGCCAGCGTGCCCGCATTGGCCCAGGATCAGGATCATCACGACAACAACACTTATAAGCAGCACAACGAATGGAAGACGGGCTCAAAGATTCAGCAGGAAGACTGGAACAAAGGCGATAAGGTGGATTATCGGCAGAACCATCTTCGCCGTCCGCCATCGGGACATGAGTGGCGCCAGATCGATGGGAATTACGTGCTGGCTAACCAGGATGGAACGATCGTATCGGTGCGCAAGGCTCCCCACGATCACTAAGCTGCAGCAACCCTCCCCTGAACAAGAAATCCCAGGTCACTCCCCAAGGTTGGCCTGGGATTCTTTTTGTCTCTTGTGCGCCGGAGTGAGCGAATGGAGAAGAGGCTACTGAATCCGCCACACCGATAGGAATCGTCTTCATAAATTGGCAGAAGTTGAGCAACTCGGCTCAGACGTCTGAAATTCCGGATAGGAGAATTGGAATCAACAGGAAGAGAAACTTCCGAGCTGTTTTGGAGGCATGGCATATGGTCACCTAAACCCTTCCGGTTTCGTTGTCCGACTCAACCCCCACTCCAGCTTTGCGGTGTCAAAGCCTCGCATCGCCGACCAAATCCCATTTGGACGATGTTTTGGTGCGAGCTCAGGCTGGAGATCCTGATGCCTTCTCACGACTTTACCTGCAGCACAAGAAACGCGTTTTCGCAATTTGCATAGGCATGGTGCGCGATTTCTCGCTGGCAGAAGACCTGACGCAGGAAACATTCCTTCAGTTGCATCGCAAGCTCACTTCATTTCGCGGCGATTCGCTTTTCAGCACCTGGTTGCACCGGATGACCGTCAATATCGTGCTGATGCGCCTGCGCAAGCGTGTTCTGCCTGTTGTTTCACTCGAGCAAATGATGACAGACATCCCGGAGGAACATGTTGGGCGCGGTTTTGGCACGTTGGATCGGACGCAAGCTAGCGTTGTTGACCGCGTAGCCATTGAACGCGCCTTGGATACTCTGGCACCCGGCTATCGGAAATTTTTCCTCCTTCATGATGTGCGTGGTCTTGAACATCGCGAGATTGCCTCAATGGAAGGTTGCAGTCTCGGCAATTCGAAATCCCAGTTGCACAAGGCGCGGCGCGCATTGCGCGGTCGCCTTTCCGCACACGCAGGACGCGCAGTCGGACTGGAGGCGCCGGAAGTTACCCTTCGATCACAGATTGATGATGACTCGCCGAGTTTGTCGTCTACGCGAAAGATCGCTCGGAGTGACGCGGTTATTTGTAGTAATGAAACCAGCGGCGCAGCAGGAAGTACTCGTTGATGGGCGCGTCATCTGTGATTGCGGGTGTTCGCGGAGATTGGGCAATCAGTTGATTCAGGTCGAGTTCGTGGGAGAGGGCAAGCTCATACTGTTCCTTGGCGGTCTTGCCCGGACCCCATTCCACAAAGTCGGCTGCTGCTGCAGGCGGTATGCGTGCAGCCAGCACAGAACTTGACGTGACGGGAATCGGGTCCATACTGGCGAGGAAATAAATTCCGGGGTCCTGACCGTAGTATTGAAAGGCCCGGATGTAGGGGAAGGACTGCATCAAGGCCTTGATCGCAGATGTCCTGATGGCAGGATCGCTCTTGTCTTCGAAATACCATTCCTGCAAAATCCCACCGCTGCGCAAATGCTTCTTGATTACTTCGTAGAAGTCGCGCGAGTAAAGCAAGCTTGAGCCTGGAGCTTGCGGTGGCGGTGGCGGATCGATGACGATGACGTGGTACGTCTCCGTTGAACCGTCGAGGAAGCGTCGACCATCATCGGTCACGATTCGTGACAGGGGCGAGCTGATCAACGTCGGCGCGTCTTCGTGGAAATAGCCAAACAGCTTGGGAACGCTTGGAATCAGATCGACGGCCGTTGTCGGAATGCCCCAGGAGAGCATGGAGCGGAAGCTGGTTCCCATGCCGAAGCAGATAATCAGTCCGTTTTGCGGGGGCCTCGTGAGGAAGGCGAGTGGCAGGTGGACCATGAATTTGGTATCCGGACTCAGGACGGTCATATTAATACCGTTCACCATGAGTTGCCGGTCAAAGCCGGTACCGGTTGCGATCACTGTGGCAGCGTAGTCTCTTCGGACTTCCCGAACCGCGTACTTTGTCTCATAGTCGTGGCTGACGCTGAACAGCAGAATTGCGGCAAGGGCCGAAAGGGCAAACGTGAGCCGCACTTTCCGGATCGACTGAGGCTGAGGCGACTCCGTTGGCCGGCGAAATGCCATGAAGGCGGCGATTGCAAACAAAGGGAGGGCTAACGCCATCACTGCCTTACGTTCCCCGAGCCATGGCAAAAGCCAGAAGCCGGCGACAAGGGGTCCAAGAATTGATCCCACAATATTGAAGGCGTAGGCAGTTCCGGCTCGCGCAGGATTTCCTGATGACCAGGCATCCACTAACAACGGTGTGAGAAACCCCGCCATGGCGCAGAAAAACGCGATGACGATGAGACGCATGCCACCGGATTGTCCCACGGGCAGAAGGGGATCAGCCGCGACGACGGGGAGAATGGCGAATAACGCGAGGAAGCTCCACGCCGAGGCGCTTCCCTCGGCTGGAAGAGATTGGGCCAAGTTCCGATAGCGGCGCGATCCCAGAAGAGTCGCCAGTAGGTAGACCACGAGAATGCTTGCGAAGGCGTAGACGAACGGTCCGAGGTATGGGGTGAACTCGCGGATCCAGACGACCTCCATGCCCATGCTGACCAGTCCGGTTGTGAAGAGAAGGATGAGGATTGCTTTCGATGGAAGTGCATAGAGCCGGGGCGCCGGCACTTCTGCAGAGAGCGGCTTCACTATTGGCGGGGCCGAGACCTGAGTCATGCTCATGGCGAAGGCGGCCAGTGCCAAGGTTGCGTTGAAACCGCCCGCAACGAAGAGCGTGCCCTGGAACCCAAGCAACTCAATCAGGACGAAGGCCGCCGCGAGGGTGCCGAGGAGGGCGCCGAATACGTTGGCAAGGTACAAATAACTGAACGACCGCTCGGATCTAGGCCGGGCCGTTTGTCGAATTGCCGCCATCAGCAGGGGGAAGGTTGCGCCCATGCAGGTGCACCAGGGCAGGAGGGTGACAGCAATCCAGATTCCCGCGAGCAGGTAATAACGCCAGCTCTGCCACGCGCCGTAGGTTCCCATATGGAGGAGCAGTTGGCGCCCGAGTTTGAATTCGAGTGGAACTGCCAGGGACGAGATTCCGACACACAGTTCGGCAATTGAGTAGAGCCGCAGAATACGCGAAACGTTCGCGGTAAAGATCCGGCGGGTCAATGCTCCTGCGCCCCACGAACCCAGGCCCAGACCAGCCATGAACATCGAAATCACGATGGAGGCAAGGGCCGTGGTGACGCCGAAACTGGCGATGGCCAAGCGCAGCCAGACGATCTCGTAGACCAGGCCGCAAAATCCAGAGACTACGAAAAAAACGAAGTACCAGCGCAGATCCGAGATCGGACCATAGCGTTCACGGGTGGCCGGTTCGTTCTGGTGAAGCAAAACTTCCATTCTTGTCCTCACGGCTGGTTGGGCATGGGACTGCTGTGTGGAGGATCATCGTCGAAAGAGATCGTGTGGTGTCTGGCTGGGTCTCATCCATCGTTGCCTCACTTTATCAAGAGGGTACTGGAAATTGCCTGGACGAGAACCCGATGTTTGTTCCGGAGGGGACATTGACAAGTGGGAAGTTCCTTCTTCGGCAATGCCGGCGCAGAGTTGTTTATGGTGGCAGGGATTGGCGTGGGGCGTGATCGGGTTAGGCGCTGCAGAGTAGTATGTTGGGGACTCTCTTAAAAACTTCATTCAGGTATGGAGGTTTCGCTTCATGTTTCGACTTCGGAGCTCGATTGCGCTGTCTTGCGTTTTGTCGACGGCGGCGGCAGCGCTGGCCGCTGATTTCAGCTATCAGGAGACTACCCAGGTGACGGGCGGCTCGATGCTACAAATGATGAAGATGGCCGGAGCCTTCAGTTCGCAGGCCCGCAAGGCCGGCGAGCCGATATCGACTACGGTTTATTTGCAGGAGAATCGCAAGGCGACGGTTGCGCAGGATTCGATCGAGATCATCGATCTGGACAAGGAAGCTGTGACCCATGTGGATCTGCTGAAGCACACCTGGTACACGCTGACCTTTGCCGAGATGCGTGCGCGGATGGAGGCGGCACGGGCGAAGGCGGAGAAGGCCGAGAAGAAGCAAGCGCCCGCACCTCAGGACTCGAGCAACGCCAACAACAATGTGCAAGCCAGCTTTGACGTGAAGGTGCGCAACACGGGAGCCCACAAGGCGGTGAGCGGCCTGGATACCAGCGAGTCGATCATGACCATGACGATGACGGCGACGGACACATCGACGCAGCAGAGCGGTGCGATTGGAATCACGAACGATATGTGGATGACTCCCGAGGTTGCCGGTTATGACCAACTGCGGGACTTTGACAGGCGCTATGCGGAGAAGATGGCCTCGGTGATGGGAATCGGAGCGGGGCAGGATTTTACGGGCATGCTGATGGCCCATCCGGGAGCGACCGAGGCGATGGGGAAGATGGCGGTCGAGATGCAGAAGCTGCATGGCATCCCGGTCATGCAGATTACGCGCATGGGTCCAACAGCGGACGGGAAGCCGATTCCGGCGGCCTCGGAGGCGCCGCTTCCACCGCCGGCTCCATCTCCCTCGGGTGGCGATCTGGCGAAACAGGCCTTCGCGAACAGCCTGCCGTTTGGATTCGGGCACAAGAAGAAGGACCAGGACCAGAATGCCGGTTCCAATGGGGCCCAGCCAGCCGGAGCCCAAAGCGGAGTGGCCGCGATTCTGATGGAGACCCAGATCACCTCGTCCAATTTCAGCTCGGCACACATCGATGGGTCGCACTTCGAAGTGCCGGCCGGGATGAAGGAAATCACTGCTCCGGATGGACGATTCTGACCCTCCCCTTCCTTCGGAGCCTTTTGACGGATTGAAGCGTCGATCCCACCCAAGCGGAGCTTGGATGGAAAGGATGGGGCACGGAGTCTTTTTGCGGATTGAGGCTTCGATCCCACCCAAGCGGAGCTTGGATGGGGCACCCGTCGATGGCGATGGCTACCAGGAGAGGGTGACGGTTAGAGGCTGCCAGCCGGAGCTGGATCCGGAACCGGTGGTGGGGCTTTGCGAGAAGTGGAGGGTTAGCTGGATGGGGATGGAGGGATCGCGATCGCCTGTTTCGTCCATGGAGATGGATGCGGCTGGATGGGTGTTGTTTGGATCGTTCGCCTTGTTCTGAGGGGTGTCCACCCTCAAGTGAGGGAGGAGGGAGCGGCGGAGGATTTCGAAGGTCGATGTGGCGCCGGCATGGCCTTCGAAGATCAGCGTCGCGCTGGCCGGGGCCCATGTTTCGCTAAGGATGCGGGTGTTTTCTGTGCGTGCTCCTGGGAGGGGCGGCAGGAACGGGGCGGAGATTTCGAGTGGCGGAAGCGGGATGCGGATGCCGATGGAGCCGCTGGGCATTTGCGCGGATGTGGCGCTGGGGAGATCGCTGCGCAGATGGTATCCGGTGTGATGATCGTCACTCACCGTGACTTCGAGCACAGCTCCGTTGCGATCGAAGGAGAGTGTTTCTTCGCTGCCCTTTTCGCCAGTGGGAAGCGGGAGATGGTTGATGGTGGCGTGGTCCCATGACGCGGGCAGATGGGGATTGACCGTGATGGATTTCGATTGGGCATCGATGGTGACACCAAAGAGGCCGCGGAGAGTGGGCGTGATGACCATGGCGCTGGACCATAACTGGTGGCTCGTGCTGCGACCGAAGGGGACGTAGAAGTCGCCGCTGAGGAGTTCGGTGTCGGCGCCGAGGTCCTGGGCCCAGGTGAGGTTGGCGTTCTCCTTTAAGAACTGATAGCCAGCGAGGGGTTGGTCGGCGCGGTACTCAGCGAGGGCGGCCCAGCCGGTGAAGAGTGGCCAGACGGAGCCCTGGTGGTAGCTGAGACCGTCGTAGATTTTTTCAGTGTTGGCTACGTCGCGGGTGCCCCAATCGGTGTTGATGGTCGATGCAGCGAATTGCCGCAGGCAGGCTTCGGGGTGGTCGAGGATGGATTTCTGGTTTGCGGGGTCCCACCAGGCCAAGGCGGGATAGACGGTGGCGGTGTTGTCGTTTGTTCCATCGAGGTTGTGGCTGAAAGCGTAGCAGGATTTTTGCGGGTCGTAATACTCGGTATTGATAGTTGTGGCGATTTTGTTGGCGCGTCGCTCCGCGATTTCTGCTTTGGACGAATCCTGTAATTGGCGCTCAATGTAGGCGACGGCGGAAGAGGCTTGCTGATCGAGTAAAGCCAGGTAGATTTCCTGATGAGGCATGCCGCCGGGCCAGCTTTCGACCCAGCCGGTGCCCTGCGAGTTGTCGTAGATACCGTCGTGGTCGGTGTCGTGGGCGGGCTCAGTTTCGAAGGCCCAGGCTTTTTCTATTGCATCGCGATGCTCGGTGAGGAAAGCGGTGTCGCCGCTGGCGCGGGCATAGTCAGCTACTGCAAGAAGGAAGAGCGGCGTGGAGTCGGCGGCGGCATACATATAAGGAAAGGCCTGCCAGTCGATGGCCGCGGCGGTTTGGGAATACTCGTGCATGATTTTGCCGTCGGGGCGCTGGCGGTGGATCAGGAATTCGAGTTCGGATTTGGAGAGGACGAAGTCACCGTAGCCGTTGACGGCGTAGAGGGTGTAGAGGGCGTCGCGGCCGAAGAACCAACCGAAGCCGGGGCGCGCGGAGTCTGCGGAGGTGAAGTAGCCGGCGACGAGGGCGGTTTCCTCCGGGGCTAAAGCCCCATGCTTCCCTGGGGCCTGGAATTCAGGGGCCTGAAGGCCCCTGCTCTCTCCGTTTATGTTCGGGCTAGAGCCCGTACCGTTGATGTCGGTCGGTGGGGAGCTTTGGCCGGGGATGATTTTGGTCTTTAGCTGCTCGATGGAGACTATGGCCCATTGGAAGGCTTCGTTGAGGGATTGATCCGGGGTTTCGATGGAGACGGCGTTGGCGAGGAGTTTTCTGTAGGTTTCGGCGTGGGTCTGGTAGAGGGCGGGGATGGATGCGTTGAGCTGGGCGAGGGTGGCGGCGAGGGCGGTATTGGTAGCGGTGGTGGTACTCATGCCGGCGGCCATCAATAAAGGAAAGAGCTTTTGCTGGTCTCGGACCGGGTCGATGTGCAGTTTCAGTTCCACGGGATGGAATTGGGGGCGTTCCTGATAGGGGGCAAGGATGCCGGGTTCGGCTCCGGGAATGGTGAGGGCGGCGGCGAGGTCGGGGTAGTCGGTATGGAGGACATAGAAGCCACCCACGGCCATCGGATTGTGGGGATCGGGCGAGACCCATTCGGGGTTGGGCGTGCCTTCATTGCGCTCGGGCCACATCCAACGGAGTTCGGGCGTGAAACGGAAGGTGAAGTCGGTGGGGTGGAGACAATCGAATTCGAAGAGGGCGATTGGACCGGTAGATGCGGGGCCGGTGCTGGCTGCGGCCGGCGAAAACATGATTTGGCGAACTGTGAAGGCGGGATGGGAGTAGGTGATCACGGTGCGATCGCGACGCACTTCAATGGCGGCGGATTGTTGATTGACGTCGATGGGGACGCCGTAGCCAGCGACGTCGGCCTCGATGCGGAGGTGGGAGAGGATTTTGACTGGAAGTATCCAGGACTCGAAGGCACCGTCCTGCTGTCCGACGAGGACGCCGCGCTGACCGGCGACGGTGAAGGGCTTGAGGGGCTCGGTGTGGGCGCGGATGACAGGGCCGGAATTATCGAAGGCGATTGGAGCGATCGAAGTGAAAACCGGCGCGGGCGGGGGGGCTGGGATCGCCTGGGCTGGGCATACCAATGGGCCAATCAATAGGCCTACCAAGGGAAGAACGGAGATTGAGGCAAAGAGCAGGGCTGCTCCCCTGCGGAGAGCGCGCGCAAAACTGGGCATTGCGAAGTCCTCTGTTGCGGATCAAAGGGAACAGTCTACTGCTACCGAGCGGTTTAGAGAATTTTTCGGAAGGGGTTCTTGCTTTCCCACCCTTGAATCACAAAACGATTCAAGGATGGGCGCCCATGGTCGTGGTGGTTGAGGCATCGCAAAAAAGCAGTTGATTTGGGTTTGTGCTTTCCCACCCTAGCAGAGCTAGGATGGGGCACCCATGGTCGTGCTAATTGAGGGATCGCAAAAGAAGGCCCATGGTCGACCTGATTGACGATTTCGAAAATGCTCTCAAGAGTGTTCGGATTGTGGAGAGGAGATGATCCGATAACACGGATTAACAGATGAAGAATACGAATTTCAATAGATTTGTATTGAAGATTTATTCGAAGTGCAAAGGGGGAACTGTTTCTGTCGGACACTAAGCTCCAGGGATGCAAGGAGTTGCTGAGGGTGAGATCGGGAGTGGTTTTTGGTTCGCGAATTGCTTAAGTAATCACTGCCGGGAGTAGCCGCCGTGTTTCGAGTTTTCCAGCGGAGCTCCTTTTCGACCGGCTGTCCGATGCGCCAGCAACATAAGCGCGCAAGCAAGCACAAGCAAGAAAAAATCTGAAAGGCGCCAAGGAGCGCCTTGATTCAGGAGCTAGCCATGTCCCCCATGCGCAAGTACCTTGTCGTCGTTTTGCTGTTTTTCGCCGGAATCGCTTTCAAAGCCCAAGCCCAAAATGTCTACGCCGCCCTGCACGGTACGGTGACGGACTCGACTGGTTCGGTGATTCCGAACGCAACGGTGACGGTGCAGAACACGAGCACAGGGATCACAACGGTTCGCCGAGCGGACTCAAACGGGTATTACATTTTCACCCAGTTGCAGGTAGGCGGACCGTACACGGTGACTGTTTCATCGCCTGGATTTGAGAGTTTTGTCGCCAATGGCCTGACGCTGAATGTGAACGACAACCGCGAGGTGGATGGCAAGCTGCAAGTGGGTGCGGCATCGCAGACGGTGGAGGTATCGGCGTCGGCGCTGCAGGTGGAAACCTCGAATACGCAACTCCAGCAGGTGGCGACGGAGGATCAGCTGGAAGAGATTCCGCTGGAAGGACGCGACCCGGCGGGATTGCAAAAGCTGGAACCGGGCGTAGTGGAATCGTCAGACCGGTTCGGATCGTACTCGAGCAACGGGAACCAGACGACGCAGAACGCGTACATGCTGAACGGTGCGGACATTAACGATGGGCCTTTGCAGGATGAAGGGATCCAGATCAATCCCGATGCACTGCACGAAGAGAACATCATCACCAGCACGATGAATCCGGAGTTCTCGCGGAATTCGGGTGCAGTGGTGAACCAGATCATCAAGTCGGGGAGCAACAGCTTTCACGGAAGCGGATTCGAGTTTTACCGCGACACGTTTTTGAACAACGGCAACTACTTCTCGCAGATTCGGCCGGTGTTTCACCAGAACCTGTATGGAGGAACGCTGGGCGGCCCGATCTTCAAGAACAAGTTTTTCTTTTTCGTGGCGTACCAGGGATTGCGCAACCGGACGGGCGAGACGGAGAATCCGACGACGCTTGATTCAGACCAGTTTGCCGGGAATTTCAGTGGGGATGCGAACTACTTTACGGGAGGAACGAACAGCACGGGTCTGACGACGAACCCAATCCCGTACAGTTTCGGCTCGTGCACGGCCGGAGAGACGTGGGCGGATTGCTTTGCGGGCGGGTCGGTGGTGATTCCGAGTACAGAATGGAATTCAGTCGCTTCAGCGTTGGTGACCAAGTACATTCCGGCAGCGAACACTGCGGCGGGCACCTATTCATTCAATGCACTGAATACGCAGGCGCAGGACCAGGGAATCATTCGCGTGGACTACACGCCCAGCGCGCGGGACACGATTTGGGCATCGAGCGTGGCGCAGTCGAGTCCGAGCACGAATGGGCAGTCGTACGGGGGCGGCAGCTTTCCGGGATTCGGACAGCATGCGTCGGAACACTTCAAGATTTTCAGTGCGTCATACACGCACACGTTCGGCTCGAACATGCTGAACGAACTGCGTGGTGGTTATTACCGGTTGAACTTCCCTTCGGTGATTCCGACGCCGGTGCAATCGCCGAGCTCACTGGGTTTCTCGATCAATCCGCAATTGGCGCTGTCCGGCATTCCGTATATGAGCATCGGCTCGTACTTCAACCTGGGCAATAGTTACGAAGGGCCGCAGCCGCGCACAGATACGAACCTGACTTATGCGGACAACTTCACATGGGTAAAGGGAAATCACTCGCTGAAGTTTGGCGGATCGTTTGAGCAGTTCCGCGTGCACAATCCCTTCGGTTATCTGAACAACGGGTACTACAGCTACAACGGCGGCGGACTGTACAGCTCCGGCGATCCGCTGATCGATTTTGTGATGGGCATTCCGGACAGCTACGAGCAGGCCAATGACGGATTGATCGACGCGGTGGCGACAGAGAAATACGCGTATGCGCAGGACAACTGGAAAGTGAGACCGGACCTGACACTAAATTTCGGCGTGGGATGGGATGCGGAGCAGCCGAACCAGGATCGCCAGTTTGGCGGATTGGGAATTGTGTGTTTTCAGATCTCGAGCGCAACGTCCAAGGTTTTTCCAGGTGGACCTCCGGGACTGCTTTATAACGGCGATCCAGGATGCAACCAAGCGGGCGGACCGACGACCCACTATGACCACTTTGGACCGCGGCTCGGTTTTGCGTGGTCGCCTTCCGAGGGACCATCGAAGCTGATTGGCGAGCCGGGAGCGCACAGCATGTCAATTCGCGGCGGATTTGGCGTGTACTACAACCGGGACCAGGAAGAGCAGTCGCTGCAGAACCTGGTGAACCCGCCGGTGTTTTACACTTCGCACGGTGCGGCTGATTTTGGCGGAAGCCCGGCCTTCGCGAATCCCTATGCGGACGTAGCCGGCAATGGCGCGGAAGCGAATCCGTTCCCGTTCACGCCTCCAGTGGCAGGCGGCACGGTGGACTGGAGCATCTACAACGAAATCGCGCTTTCGGCTTTCGATAAGAGCTACAACGTTCCCTATACCTACAACTACAACCTGGGTATTCAGCGGGCGGTGGGCGGCAACATGATTGCCGAGGTGCGGTATGTGGGTTCGGTGAGTCATCGGCTGTCGAGCTGGTACGAGGGGGATCCGATTACGCCCGCAGGTCATGCGGCTTGCCTGGCCGATCCAGGTTGCTCCGCGACGCCGACGTTGATTCATCTCTACTATCCGCAATACACCGCGGACCCGGTGATTGTGCCGGGCACGGGTGGAGGCGCGATCGCGTCACTGCCGAACGGGCTGCCCTGGTACAACTCGATCGGCACGCAGAACTCGGAAGGCACGTCGAATTACAACTCGCTGCAGGCGAGCTTGATTAAAGCGCCGTCGCATGGGTTGCAGTTCACGCTGGGCTACACGTATGCGCATGCGCTGGACGATGGATCGGGCTATGAGAGCGCGACGGGCGGTGATTCGGGCTATGGCAATGCGGGGCGCGTGCGGAACTACGTGCCCGGGTTCCAGTATCTGAACTACGGATCGTCGGACTTCGATGCGCGGCAGAGATTTGTGGCCTCGTATGTGTACACGGTGCCGGCTGCCGGATTCCTGCGGGACAACGTCATTCTGCGCGAAGCATTGTCAGGATGGGGCATTGGCGGCGTGACTGTGGCCCAGACCGGATTTCCTGTGGCGGTGAGCATGGGCACACAGCGCTCGTACTGGTGCGACGCTCTCAGCTACTTCGGGTGCGGGGATGTTCCGGTGGCGAGCAGCTTCAACGAGCATCTTTCCAATCCGCGGTCGAATCCGGCGACGCATCAATATTTCGATACGACGCCGTTTTCTCCGGAGCCACTGGGGACGTTCGGCAACGTGCCACGGAACTACTTCCATGGGCCCGGATTCAACTACACGAATCTGAGCGTCATTAAGAACATTCCGTTTTCGGCGGAAGGAAAGCGGCTCATCCAATTGCGGCTGGAGGCGTACAATGCGTTCAACCACGCGAATTTTGCGCCGCCGAGCGGGAACTTCAGCGATCCGCAATTTGGTCAGGTAACGAACGTGATTCAGAGTGCGGATCCCAATGGAGATCCTTCGCCGGGACGTTCGATTCAACTGGTGGGGAAGATTTATTTCTGAGGTGATGATGTGTGCGAGAGGGGCGTTCGCTGCGGCGAGCGCCCCTTTTGTTTGACGTAGAGAAGTAGGAAAGAGAGAACTGCGGGGTTGGGTTCGTTGCTTTCCCATGTCTCAAAAGCGAGACATCCACCCCAGCGACGAAGACCTGTCGCCGGGGACCCCGGACATGGGGCACCCACGGTGGTCCTGATCGATGGATCGCGGTGATTTGGGTTCAGCGCTTTCCCACCCTTTTCGCCGGAAAAAGCGAAAGGGATGGGGCACGGAAGTTTGTGCGGATGAAGACTAGTTCGGAACTTAGCGGGTGCTGGAGATGTAGCTCGAGACCCTGGCTCATTAGTTCCCTTCCCGTGGCCTCGGCGTCGGGGGCGGTGTTGTCTTCGAAGTGGAGCTTATAGTGTGTGGCTGGTTCGAGACCGGCCAGGACGAAGGTGTGCCGCTCCTCGTCGGGAATGGTGCCGCGAAAGGCATAGATCACGCCGGTTCTGCGCGCGGTGTCCCAGTACTCGATTGCGTCCCAGTGCACGCCGTCTGGGCGCGGGGCGATGTGGAAGAGGCGCGCATCGCGAAGGAGCGGACGCAGTTTTTGTTTGTAGAGGGCGATGGCCTGGCGCGCGGTTTCTGTCTGTTGCGCAGACCACTTTGAAGTGTCCTGCATGATGGTGAGCCAGCCCATCATGCCGCTGCGCAGTATATAGAGAAAATTTTCCGGCTGCGGCGCGGGCCAGTTTTCGACGTAGCTCTCGAGCATGGGTGCGGGTAGAAGATAGCTTGCGTCGTAGAAGGCGCGGCGATTAGAGAGCGGGTCGTAAGTGTCTGTGATGGAGAAGTAATCGCCGTGGGCCGCGGAGCCGTAGTCGATCATGCGGCCGCCGTCGTTGCAGATTTCGAGAAGCAGGCCGGGATGGGCGCGCCGGATCTGCTCGTAGATGCTGTAGTAGGCTCGGACGGCGTGATAGCTGACGTCGGTTGAGTTGGAGGCGTTGACGAAATCGAAGCCCGAGTCGTGGGTAATTTTCATGGTGGAGCGATTGGGCGGGGCGTGGGGATGGTCGTTGCGGGTGCAGCCCTGGGCGACGAGATAGCCATCGTGCTCGAGCATGTCGAGGTGATTGTCGCGAATGACTCGATCGACTTCGGCGGAGAGCCGATGTTGGGCGGCGGGAACACCGAGATCGATGGTCTGGCCTTTGAATTCTTCGGGCTTCCAGTAGGGCGGAACATCGGCTACGAGCCAGTCGCGCATCTGGGGATCGCGGACGTTGATGGCGCCGGGCGCGGAGTCGAGACCGGCCTGGGACCAATCGAGCCAGAGGCCGAAACGGAGGCCCTGTTTGTGCACCGCGTCGGCGAGAGGGGCGAGGCCATGGGGAAATTTCGCGGGGTCCGGAACCCAGTCGCCGACGCCGCGAAACCAGCCTGCATCGAGGTGAAACATTTCGAGGCCGAGCTGTTTTGAGGTCGCTATCATGCGCAGGGCGAGGGCTTCGTCGACTTGCATGCCGCTGCCCCAACTATTGTTGACGGTGAGCGGATAAC
The DNA here is from genome assembly GCA_963704415.1 of uncultured Acidobacteriaceae bacterium. Lineage (GTDB taxonomy): Bacteria > Acidobacteriota > Terriglobia > Terriglobales > Acidobacteriaceae > Telmatobacter. The sequence continues at coordinate 1,024,958 of OY969908.1, forward strand.
GGGGATTGTTCCAGGTGCGGGGATTGCCGAGAATAGTGCGGACCCAGGGACGCAGTTGATTCGCAGCGCCGTCCGGACCGCCGGTGAATGTGCCGAGGAAGACGGTTGGGGTTTGAAAACTTTCGCCGCGGGGGATGCGGGTACGAAAGGGGCCGGGGTCGGGATTGAGGCCGAGCGCAGTGCGGACGCTTGTGCCGGTGCGATCGAAGGCGATGCGGGTGCGGCCGCTGAATTCGATACCGGTGTACCAGCCGGACTGGGGCTGATCCGCAGTGAAGACGAATTCGGCGGGAATGATTTCGCGCGTTTCGCCGGGTTCCGGATGGGCGTAGGTGGAGGACTTGCCGGTCCAGTGGTAGCCGTCGTCGATTGGAGCCAAATGCGTGCCTTGCGCGGAGGGTGTGTCGGCTCCTTTTTCTACGTAGAAGTGGCGCAGGTTTGTGGTGAGCAGATAGGCGAGATCGAGGCGGAGTGAATCGAGGATGGGCAGCCAGACTTCGTCGGTGCCGAGATTCTGGATGGTGATTTGATGCTCGATGGGTCCGTTGGGAGAGCGTGTTTGCCATTGCCAGGATGCGCGGAGATGCGGAGTTTTAGATTCGTAGACGTAGACGATGGCGTGTGGGCCGGTGCGGCTTAACGCGGAATTGAAATGCCAGGTGAGGGGGACGGGAGTTCCGCTGAGGAAGACGCTGGTTGGCAGGGTTTCTTCGGATTGATTGCGGAGAGTGATGCCATTACCGCGGAGCTCATCGAGGCGCGGGGCTTGTTTGCCGGGGACAAGGGTGATGGCGATGTCTGTGTTGGCGATGACTGCGGGTGGGATGGCTTGCGCGGCCGACGATGCCAGATAGAGGACTAGTGCGGCGTACTTGATGCGTGCGGGTTTGGAGGTAATTAGCACATTGGGCATGTTCGCAGCGCGGGGTCGGGTGCGGCTAGGAAAATGCGTTGTGGTTGGGTTGGTGGTTTCCCACCCTTGCTGCGCAAGGATGGGGCACCCTGGGTCGTGCGGATCGATGCGTCTGCAAAACAAAAGCAGATCCTTCACTTTGTTCAGGAGGTCCTTCGTTCTGCTCAGGAGGCGACGGCGGGGGCTTTCAGGAAGTCAAGGGCGCGGATCAGGTAGTTCTTTAAGTCGCGGCGATGGACCACGGCGTCGAGGAAGCCTTTTTCGAGGAGGAACTCGGAGCGCTGGAAGCCTTCAGGGAGTTTCTGGCGGATGGTCTGCTCGATGACGCGGGGGCCTGCGAAGCCGATGAGGGCTCCGGGTTCGGCGATGTTGAGATCGCCCAACATGGCGAAGCTGGCGGTGACGCCGCCGGTGGTGGGGTCGGTGAGGACGCAGATGTAAGGGACCTTTGCTTCGTCGAGTTGCGCGAGGGCGGTGGAGATTTTGGCCATCTGCATGAGGGACACTATGCCTTCCATCATGCGCGCTCCGCCGGATGCGGCGACGACGATGAGTGGGCGGCGGGTGATACGAGCGCGATCGACGGCGCGGGCGATGGTCTCTCCCACTACGGCGCCCATGGAGCCGCCGATGAAGGCGTATTCCATCGCGCTGAGGACGATGCCATGGGGGCCGAGCTGGCCGATGGCGTTGATGATCGCGTCGTCGAGGCCGGTCTCCTCCTGAGCTTTACGCAGGCGCTGCTTGTAGGGCTTGAGGTCGACGAAGTTTAGGGGATCGGTGGAGCGGAGGCCGCCGTCGACCACTTGGTAGTCGGGATCGAGGAGCTGGTCGAGGCGCTGGCGCGCGCCGATTTTGAAGTGGTACTGGCACTTGGGACAGACGTTGAGGTTGGCTGCGAGGTCGGGATTGAAGATGGCCTGGCGGCAGCCGGGACACTTGGTCCAGAGGCCTTCGGTGCGGACTCGTTTTTCTTCGTCCCCATTTCCTTCGGGGCCTTCGAACTCGCCGTTCTCGCGTTTGAACCAGGACATAGGGCCTCAGTCATTGTATATCTTCAGTGGACAGGGATCAGGGATCAGGGATCAGGGATCAGGGATCAGGGAATAGAGAACAGAGAAGCGAGAGTATGACTGGAAGGATTTATTTGCGGAGGGCATTGCAGGTGGAGCGCAGGGTGAACTCCAGCGATTCGCGCGGAACGCTCTCGACAAAGGGTCCAATCACCCAGGACAGGGCAGGTGGAATGGAGCGCGAGAGGGAGACGGACTCGATCTGCATGTAGAGCCCACCGTCGCGCTGTTCGAAACTCCAATAGGTATTCAAGCGCCATAGGTAGCCGTGCTCCTCGTTTGAACTCAACGCGTGTTCTTTTGCGGCGCCCGGCGCATCGATTTCCGAGATTTTCGTGCTGTGGGCGATGCTGAACTGGTGCTGAAGATCGAGGCGCCCGTAGGCGATGTCGTATACGACTGTGATGATGTGGTGCTGGCGGACGCGCATCGATGCCTGCAGGCGATCGCCCTGTTGTGCGATCACTTTCGCTTGAAGAATTTGCGAGGCGAAGAATTTTGGGTAGGCGCTGAAGTTCCTGGTCACTCGCAAAAAATCCGCGGCCGTGGCTCCGGCGACAAACGCGGTACCCCGCCAGTGGTGCAGCATGGCTCCCGGCATCACTGGTGGAGTGGAGGGCGAGAGTTTGTCAATGATCAGGTCACCGCGACGGAGGCGTGTCTCGGTTTCCGAAGCGGAAGCGGGGGGCGTGAGGAAGGTCGTTTGCGCATGGTGCTGCTCGGCGAGGCGCGACTCCACCGTATTGACATAGGCGTTGAAGGCGGAAACTGCGGCCGGCGCCGGGTCTGCCAGAACGCAAACAGGAACTGCCGCAAGAATGAATAGTCCGAAGAGAGCAAATTGAGGCCGGGGATTAACAGAGAGTCTCAAGTGTAGCGCACGGGTTGGTCATCGTTCCGGCAGACAAAACCTGGGTCCGTCGCTTTCCCGCGTCTCAAATGCGAGACGTGGGGCACCGATTTTCTTGGGGACTGCTATCTGGCCAGGGCGGCGTCCTGGTGGGCGGTGGGGGTGGTGCGCAATTCGTCGATGGTGGAGCGGAGGCGGGCGGTTAGTTCGTCAGCCTGGCGGATGGTCAAGCCCTCCGTCGAGATGGGTTCGCCTATGGTGAGGGTGAGCTGGCAGGGATAGAAGTGGCGGGTGTGGATGGGCAGGAGATCGTAGACGCCGCTAAGCGCGATGGGAATGAGCGGGACCTTGGCCCGGATGGCGAGATAGGCGGCACCGGAGAGAAAGGGCTGCAGCGCGCCGGTGGGGGTGCGGCCGCCTTCAGGAAAAACAAAAAGGGGCATGCCGGCACGGAGGGCGCGGACTCCAGCGCCGAGGCTGGAGAGCGTGGCGTGGGTATTGACGGTGTCGATGGGAATCTGGCCGGAGCGGTTGAGGTGCCAGCCGATGAAAGGAATGGGCCACAGTTCCTTTTTGGCGAGGATGCGGAACTGGAAAGGGAGCGTGGCAAAGATGACGGGCGTGTCCATATACGACGTGTGGTTGGCGGCGTAAACGGCGACTGCGTGTTTGTGGAGATTTTCTGCGCCGCGGACGGTCAGGCGCGAACCGGAGAGGACGATGCCTCCGCGGGCCCAGAGGCGAGCGATGCGGTGCTGGATGCGACCGCGCTTTTCAAGGAATGAAACGAGGAGCGAAAGGGTGCCGCAGGCGCAGGTCCAGAGAAAGAAAAGCGGGACCTGAAGGAGATTGGTGCGCCAGCGATAGAGGCGCGGGAGGGGGTGCGGCGGACGGGTCACGCCGGAACTCCTGCGCGGGCCAGGAGAAGGGCGCGGGCTTCGCCGACTAAGTAAACAGATCCCGCCACCACTACGCATCGGGCCCCTGTGCGTGAGGCGGTTTGCGCTTCGCGCCCATTGGAGGTATGGGGCAGGTTTGGGGGCGTGCTGGCCGCGCGGGCGGAGTTGGTCGAGGTGCTCGCAGAGGATTCGGCGAGTTCGATTGCTTCAGCTACGGAAGAGGCGGCTGTAGCCGGCGTGCCGGTGGATGCGGCGGCTGCCAGCATGTCGGCCATAGGTGTCGCACGGGGGCTATGGATGGGCGCGAAGATGACGCGGTCGAAGATGGGGAAGAGTATCTGGGCCATTTCGGCAATGGGCTTGTCGCGCAAGCAACTAAAGATGAGCGTGGGTGGTTGTGCCTCAGCATCGAAATCGAGGAGCGCGCGCAGGGCGGCGCGGAGGGCCCAGGCGCCGGCAGGATTGTGGGCTACATCCAAGACCACCTGTAGCACCTGCGGTGCGGCAGACCCTTGAGAGGGTATTTCGATAACTTCGAGGCGCGCGGGCCAGCGTGTGTTGCGAACGCCGGCAGTGATGGATGCTGGGGTGATGGGAACGCCGTGGTGGAAGGCGAGCTCGACGGCAGCGGCAATGGCGAGGGCGATGTTGCGCTGCTGATGGGCGCCGTGCAGGGGAGACGCCACTTCGACGGAGGTCCCAAGGACGGGAACAAAATAGGAGATTGGCGGCGCGGCTTCCGCGACTGTTCTTGCCGCTCTCGATGCCGGGTGCTCTGGCGGCATGTAAGGGACGGCGCTGACAGCGCGGACACCGAGCTCGGTTGCTATTTCGCCGAGGACCTGATTGGCCTCGGGGTGTTGCGGCAGAGTGATAAGAGTTCCCCCTGCACGAAGGATGCCGGCCTTTTCGCGGGCGATGGCGGCGATGGTGGGGCCAAGCCATTCGGTGTGGTCGAGCGAGATGTCGGTGATGATAGAGAGCAACGGATCGACGATATTGGTTGCGTCGAGGCGGCCCCCCATTCCTACTTCGAGGACTGCTATGTCAGCACTGGCCTCGGCGAAGTAAAGGAAGGCCATGGCGGTCAGGGTCTCAAAGAAGCTTGGGAGCTGGGCCACCCTTTGGTCGAGGAGGAGCTGCTGCGCGCAATCGTGGACGCGGAAGTAGAGGGCTGCGAACGCAGCGTCTGAGATTTCGGCGCCGTTGAGGCGGATGCGCTCGTTGGGGCGCGTCAGGTGGGGTGAGGTGTAGAGCCCGGCGCGGAGACCGGAGGCGGTGAGGACGGAGGCGAGGGTTGCGGCCGTCGAGCCTTTGCCGTTGGTGCCGGCGATGAGGACAGAGGGAAAGCGATGGTGCGGGTTGCCGAGAGCGGCGAGGAGAATGCCGATTTCGTTGAGCGAAAACTTGCGCCGTGTGTGGCCGGGCTGGGTGAAGAGCTCCGGCGTCATGGCGCTGAGTTGGTCGATGGCCGCCGCGTAAGACATGGAAACTTCAGTATAGAAGGACGGGGGATCGGGATTTAGGGAGCAGGGAAAGGTTCGTTGCTTTCCCATGTCTCAGAAGCGAGACATGGGGCACCCATGGTCGTGCTGACTGATAAGACAGAAAACAGGTCCTTCCATGGGTCTTCCCCTGGGGCACCCGAGACAAGGTGGAAGGCTTGAGGCATCGATCCCACCCAAGCAGAGCTTGGATGGGGCACCCACTTCGTGCGGAGGGATGTGGGTGTTAGAACCAGCGAAAAAGCTCAGGGGCTAGCGGAGAAAGCGGGCTTTGAGCCATTGTTGGCTGCGGGCTCGGATTGCGGCGCGCTTCGCAACGGAACGCGTGGATTGGTTTTCGATACGCGCGGGGAGGCGTGCGGCGCGGAAGACGAATTCGTCGGCCCATTGCACATATTGGAATTTCCAGGATTGGCATTTCCGGGCGCAGGCGCGGGTGGCCCTGGCGGCTAGTTGAGACACGGCTGCAACGGAAGGGCGGATGCATCGGCGCAGGAATGCTTCGGTGCAGAAGGAGCTGCATGCCTTGAGCACGTTCCATTCTGCGACGCATTCTGCCGTAAAATTCATGGCCGCGGCGCGTGTGGTTTTCGCTACTGAGGCTGAGGCGGCTGCGACGGCGGAGCGGACACGCTGCGGAATGACGACCTCTTTGGCCTGAGCGAAAAACTTCGGGGCTTGACGGCGAAATCGGTTTTTGAAGGAGGACCCTGGCGCGGGCTGTAGATTGACCGGTTCCACGCACGGTTGATTGGTCGGGGAGCCGGCGGGTTCCGCAGAGGGAGCGTAGGCGATGGAGATCGAGATGTGCACACGGAGACGCGCGATGTCCCGCAGGAACCGGATTCTCGACAAACGATTTTTGGAGTTGGGGGATTGAGCGACGTTGACGGCATCTGGGGGCACGATTGCAGTTTGAGGATGACTGGCGCACGCGGCAATGAGGAGTGGATGGATTTCGTCGCGGGTGGCTTGCGCGAGGACGGGAGATGCGGGAACGGGCTGGGCCGGGAGGGGCAGACGGGGAGGCCTATGCTCCATCTCCTCGGCTGAGCAGATGATGACCTGATCGCCGGGATGACTCTGGGACGTTGAGAAGGTGTGAATAGGAAGAAGCAATGCGCTGGTGGCTTGTCCGTCGAAGCGCGGAGCCTCGTCGTCGGGAACGAGCGCTACGCCCTGCATGACGCGGCAATCCTGGTCCAGATAGACCAGGTCGTAGGGCGAAAGGCGAGGGACGGTTGGCACACTTTTGAGCGGATTCAGCCAGAGGCCGGTTTCCGCATTGGGGCCGAGGCCTTCAATGAGCACCTTGACCGCCTTCAGCGGGTCGGACTTGGTGTCAATGACGGTGACCTTGGGGCTGAGGTAGTTTTCCCGGGTCTCGTTGTATACGCAGAATTCCTTGGTTTGCATGGGGCCCTCGTTCATTCGCAAGCAACTGGCAGCAGGGAATGCCGGAGCTTTAGATGGACCGCTCCGGCCTGGCAGCCCGATGAGAGATGCCATCGGGTCGTTACGATTCACAAGGCAACTTGCAAATGAAGCAGAGGAGACGAGCATCCCAAGTGCGGGGACAAGACGCAACACGAGGTGGAACACAAAACTGAAACTCTGGAAGACAAGACCTAGAACTCAGATGCTGATGGGACGCGGAGCCCGAGGCTGCGGTTGCATCATAGCGGGTTGGTGTTAGTGAATGCGAGAAAGCAAAAGTAACAGGCGGGGAGTCGTCAGTAATGAGGGGCAGATGCCGGGTGGGCGGAGTTGGTGTGCGAAGTGGGGGGCTGGGTTCCGCCGGCATTGATGAGCTTAAGGGTCCCCTCCGGAATACATGTTGGGTTCGGAGGTTTCCCACCCTTTCGCCAAGAAGAAGGCGAAAGGATGGGGCACGGAGGCACGCGCGGATTGATGAAGCGCAAAGCAACGATGGGGCTATTTCAGTTTCGGAGAAGGAGCTGGAGGGCGTGGCGGGCGGATCGGAGGCACTGGCGGGCTTCGTCTTCCGAGAGCAGGCCGTGATGGACGGCGCTTTTGCCGGTGTCGTTGACCTGGTTGGCGACGCGGGGGAAGTCGGGGTCGATCCCGGCGAGTTTGAGGTTGTTATTGACCTCGTGGAGCAGGTTGCCCAGGGTGGCGGTGTTGCGGTAGCGGGTGCGGACCATGCGGGCGATCTGCGGCGGGAGCTTCTGCTTGATAGCTTCTTCGAGGACGGAGCGGCACATGACGGCACAGGCGGTGAAGAGGCCGTAGAAGTAGCAGCGGGTGGCTTCGTCGAGGTAGCGATCGGCTTCTTCTGTGCTGGGCGCGGCGACGACGCACTCGCGGAGCTCAGTGGCGCGCGCGACCGCAGGTTCAACGAGTTCCAATAACTCGAGGGCGAAGGCGGCGCGAAGCAAATCATTCTGCTGGACGTCAAGGGCGCACTGAATTTCCTGCCAGGCCGGGGTGGCGGTGGCGTGCCTGCTGGAGGCGGGTGAGCGAGGTGAGCCGCTGGCGGGCGTGGCGGATGAAGCCGTGGCGCATTTCCTGGGCAAGTTTGCGCCATCCTCTGACAAAGGCGGCGGGATTCTGGCCGTAGCGGGTGCGTAGCTCGTCGTAGACAACCTCAGGAAGGACGCCGCGGAGTTGATGGATGCGGTTGGTGCGGGCGAGCTCGGCGATGGCATCGCAGAAGCCGCGGCCGGGCGCATCGGCGGCGGACATGGCAAGGAGTTGCTGTTCGAGATGGGCGATGTCGATGGGCACGGGACGGTCGTCTTGGGAACAGGGTAAGACGGTTGGAGTGGAGCCGACGCAGGAAACAGAGGGAGTGTGTTGGCGCGGGTTCGGGAATGGAACTGGGAGGAGATGAAGGGTGGGAGCGGGAAGGAAATTGTGAAGATGTGATGGGACGCTCTCAAGGGCTTCCTTTGGAGGGAAGAGAAGGTTATTTGTTCAGTGAATGGTTGAGTTTGGTGGTCTCCCACCTTGCGACGGAAAGAAATCGCAAGGATGGGACACGGAGTATTGCGCGGATTGACCCGTCCGTAAAAGCGCAGGACTAAAGTCGTGACTCTTTCTCGACTTTCAGAGTGGATTAGAGAAGCAGAAGAACAGAGAGGCAGCGGGAAATTTATGGTGGGTTCTTTCTTTTTTTGCGTGCGTCGTGTGGAGATTGTGGAAGACGCGCCGCTGTGAAGAACACAGACGCGGGAAGTGGCTGCGGAGTGCGGCGATGGACGAGCTCTCCACAAAAGGCGCTTAGTTTGCACAGGGGGTTTTCATTGAGGTGTGGATGAGGTGGGAAACCAGGGACAGGGGAGAGCAGTGGAGGGATGGTTTTCCAATTCTCCTGAAACGCACAGGCGAGATTTAGAAAAGCAGCTCGCTGGTTATATGACGTAAAGCAAACGGGTAAGTGCAAATATCCACTTTTCCAGTGCAAACTACGGGTACTACTGTTCTTTTAATTACTTAAATGTACTTTCCCGTGGATACCCGTCGCTGAGAAAAGGCAGCGGTTGTGGAACAGGGATGAGGAAGTGGGCGAAGCGTCGGTTCAGCGTTTGGATTTGCTGATACTTTCTCATTTGGGACAGTTTGATTTGGAGCTGCGTGAGAAGGGGATTGATTGAAGAGATGGCGCCAGATGAAGCGAGAGGGCGGAATGCGTCGATGGGCGCTGGCATGGCTTTGCCTGATGGCTGCTGGAGCTTGGGGGCAGGCCGTAGACGCGACGCATTGGCAGTCGGGTACGGTGGACCTGACGGAAGGGTGGCGTGCGCAGGACGGCGACGACATGGCCTGGGCGCAGCCGCAGTTTGATGACAGCGGATGGAAGACGGTGGAGTTGGACAACCTGGGCGCTGCGCAGGCTGGATGGTGGTGGTACCGGCTGCATGTGAAGCTTGCAGACGATCATCCGTTTCTTCATTTGCTTGTGCAAGGTGGCGACGGCACGTATGAGCTTTATGTCAACGGGAAAAAGACAGCGGGGCCGGAACTGCGCTCGTGGTTTGGCGTCTCACGTCCTACGGAGCGTGTGATCTGGGTGGGTAAAGGGAATGCCAACCTAGAGCTGGCGCTTCGAACGCATGCACCGAGCAGCTACACGGCGTGGCATCTGCCACTATTTCTCAATTTCGAATTGGGTACTCCGGAGGCGATAAGCGATGCGCAGGCCGCGGCGCAGAGTCAGCGGCTCTATCCAGCCTTTCCCTCCATCGCGATCAATCTATCCGTGATTCTGGCGGGCTTTGGAAGCCTGGCGTTGTTTCTGAATCAACGGCTGCGCAAAGAGTATTGGTGGCTGGGGCTTTATTTATTGCTTTTGGGCGTATCGAACCTGCTGTTGAATTGCTCGTCGGACGGGATGATTCCGCTGGCGTGGAATGTTCTCGTTGGCGATCCGCTGATCTACGTATTCACAATCACGCAGATAGAGTTCACGTTCAGTTTTGTGGGCCGGCCTTTGGGGCGCTGGTGGCGGATCTATGAAGTGCTTCTGATTCTGGGTCTCATTCCGGCAGCGATGTCGCAAACAGGAGCGCTCTCGAGCAGCACGTATATTTCGATTCAAGCGCTTCTGCTTGTGGCGGCGGCTCTGCTGCTGCCCGTGCTTCTTTTGGTGTGGTATCGCAGGGGCAATCGCGAAGCTGGATGGCTGGTTCTGCCGAGTCTTTTCCCCGCGGCCGCGACAGCCGCGTTCGATGTGGGGACAGTTTCAATCTTTACCGGTTGGGGCAAACTGGATTTTCTTACGAATCCAATTTCACTTGGGCCGGTGCCCTTGCAGTTGGCCGATGTCGGCGATTTTCTGTTTGTGCTGGCGATTGTGGTGGTAATGTTCTTCCGTTTCACGAGAGGGAGCCGGGAGCAGACGCGCGTAGCTGCGGAGCTGAATGCGGCACGCGAGATTCAGCAGCGACTGGTACCGGCACGCTTGCCAGAGGTGGCCGGCTATGAGCTGGAGGCGGCGTATTTTCCCGCGGACGAAGTGGGCGGCGATTTTTACCAGGTGCTCGACCAAGGAAACGGCGTGCAGATGGTGGTGGTGGGTGATGTGAGCGGGAAGGGATTGAAGGCGGCGATGACGGGCACGCTGGCACTGGGCGCGTTGCGCACGCTGGCGGCGGAGGGGCTGGGACCGGCGGTCGTGCTGACGCGTTTGAATGCGCAGCTTGCCCAAACAGGCGATGGGGGATTTATCACGTGTGTCTGCGTCCGCATGACCGAGAGCGGCGAAGTGACGGTGGCGAATGCTGGACACCTTTCTCCTTATTGCAATGGAGAAGAGTGGGAGCTGGCGCCGGATCTGCCGTTGGGCATCGCGCCGGAAGAAAAATATGCGGAGCGGAAGTTTTGTTTGAAGCCCGGAGACCAATTGACGCTGTTGTCGGATGGCGTGGTGGAAGCGCGCGATGCGCATGGGTCGCTGTTCGGGTTTGCGCGCACGCGGGAGTTGAGTGCGCAGACTGCGGCGGCGATTGCGGCGGCGGCTTTGCAGTTTGGGCAGGAGGATGACATCACGGTGTTGACGGTGACGCGGACGGTGGTGAGGAAACGGGTGGCGGATGCTGGGAAGATTGCGGTGGTGGGGTAGGAATCTGCGTTGCGGATGTCTGGGAGTCGCTCGTACAGGTTCGTGCTTTCCCACCCTGCGACAGAGAGAAGTCGCAAGGACGGGGTACGGGGGTGTCGAGCAGATTGACGCTGCGCTAGATAAGACTGAGGTTCGTGCTTTCCCACGTCTCAGAAGCGAGACATGGGGCACCCATTTTCTTTCGTATTGACGCTGCGCTAAAAGCAACTGCAGTCCTTTGGCTCCGAAGCTAGCCGCGATTTCTCACAGGGGATCGATTTGATGGCGGTTAGCGCTGCGAAGCATTCGGGAAGAGCCATCAAGCGGCTTGAGATCGGCTTGGCGACAGGTTCGGCAAGTACGCGGAGAGGCTCATCGCAGGTCGATGCCTGATTTGTCGGATAGCTCCGCCAGGCCGATTCCTGGGTTCGTGTGAAAAAGTTGTTTGTTCGCGGTGGAGACGTTCAGCATCGCAGCGCGTCGAAGGCCCGAACGTAAATCTTCTTCCAAGGATAGTTGGAGTTCAGTTCCAACCACACGCGCCGGGCGCTGATATGTACGAGGGCGCCGATTTTGAACAGCTTGAGCCGGATCGTATCCACCTGCGCCTCGGCCCACTCGGTGCCCTTGAGCGCCAGGCGCCTGAGCGCTTCAACCAGCGTATAAGCCAGCGCCGACAGGTACAGCCTGAGCTGGTTGCCCTTCATTTCTTCCGTCGAGAGGCGATAGGCGAACAGGCACATCTGCTCCTTGATGCGGTTCTCCATCTCGCCGCGCTGGCAGTAGAACTGCTCGTATAATTCGCGAGCCGCCCACTTATCCGGAGTTAGCGAAGTTACCACGAAGCGTGGGTTTTCGCCCTTGTCCAGATACTCGGCCTTGGCAACTACCCGCCTCGCCCGCGCCCAGCTCTTGTGCGTTTGATAGTCGAACTCGGTAAAGACACGCGCTGGCTTGCCAGTCTCGGCGTGCTGCAGCCTGGCCTCGTGCATCTGCTTGCCGACGATCTTCTGAAGCCGGCTGTTGCGCGCCAGACCGAACAGGAAGTCCACGCGATTTTGTTCGGCCTCGCACCAGGCCATCAGCTCCTCGCGACAGAAGCCAGAGTCGCCGCGCAGCACGATCTGCACCGTGGGCCACTTCGCCCGTAACCGGGCCACGATGCGCTTGACCTCGTCCAGCGCGCCGGCCGCTCCGTCGATGTTGGCCGGCCTGAGCCGAGCGCATAACAGTTGATCGCCGGCGAAGATATAGAGCGGCAGGTAGCAGTAGCTGTCGTAGTAACCATGAAAGAACCGCTCCGGCTGATGGCCGTGGAGCGGGATGTTGGTTGCATCCAGGTCGAGCACGATCTGCTCGGGCGCTTCGGCGTGCGACTCGATGAACAGATCGCAGAGCAGCCCGTCGATCTTCTCCGGTGCGTAGTCGATCTTGTGATAGCGCTTGCTGCCGCCCGGAAGTTCCAGCCGGTTCAGCGTGCTCTTGCCGGCCAATGGCTCTTCCAGCTTGCGCCGGCCCGACAGCACAGCCATCAGCGGGTCGTGGCGCAACTGCTCATGATCGTTCAGGTCCTCATAGCCCAGCGCCAGCCCGTAGATGCGCTGCGAGAGCATCTCACCGAGCTGGTGCGAGACCAGCAGCGGCGACCGCCGGTCGGTGAAACAGGACGCCAAACGCTTCAGCAAACCGATCTTGCCATCGGCCTGACGCAACAACAGCGCTCCGCCATCGCTCGATATCTGCCCCGCGGTGAAACTGGCCTCTACGCGCCGCGAAAAATGAGATGCAAACGAGAAGACTTCTTGATTACACTCTGTCATGAGAAGGGCCGCCCTTTCCGCAGCCAGAACCACGCTTCGACAACGTAGTTATGACACAGAAAAGACGGCCTTTCTACCTATTTCCTTCTTCCAGAATCATCCAAATCGACAATCGACCTGTGAGATTTGCAGGCTAGTGCGCGGCATCCAGGTTGAGGCGGAGGAGTTTGGCGGGGTCGAGGTAGGCGCCTTGCCAGCGGACAGCCCAGTGGAGATGGGGGCCCGTGACGCGCCCCGTCGCTCCGCTAAGGCCGAGCGCGTCGCCTGGATTGACGTGTTGACCTTCGTGGACGTCGATGCGGCTGAAGTGCATGGACAGCGTGTAGAGGCCGAGTCCATGGTCGATCACGACGCAATTGCCCTCGTAGTAGAGCGGGCGGGCAAGGACTACGGTGCCACTGTTGCCTGCGCGGACTACGGTGCCCATGGGGGCACGAAAATCCATACCCTTGTGAATGCTGGCGAGTTTGCCGTTGAAGGTGCGGCGGGTGCCGAAGCTGTCGGTGGGCGGGGAGTGGACAGGGGCGCGAAAGCTGCCTGACCAGAGGGGCTCGTTCGCGCTTGTGGCGAAGACTTTGGCTTTGATCTCGCTGTCGGCTGCGATCTGCTTGAGTTCGTCGGGGCCGGGCTCGACAAATCTCGGCGAGACGGTGAGGATGCCGGTGCGGTAGTGGGCGGGATGGATTTCGACGGTTTCGGTGAGATCGCGCGTGGCGTTGTTCGCGAGGCGCAGATGGATTTGGAGGGTTGAGGTCGCGGCGGGAGCTTCCACATCAACGCCAGCGAGGGCGAACCAGGTGCGGTGATCGCGTGAAGGGAAGAATTCGAGCTTGCGGTCGAGCCATTCGCCGTTGATGGATTTTGCTTCGGGTGCGGAGATGCGGAGGAGTTCCGGTGAGCCGGCTACGACGATTGCCGGCGTGAGCGAGACGGAAGGGGACGCTGTTGTTTGTGCCTGGGCACATGCGGCGGCGAGGGCGATGAAAAGGAAGGTAGCGAGCCGGAAAAAAGGAGAGCCGGTCATGGGTTCAGCATAACCGGGGCGCGTGGTCAGAGGATGATTGGTTGGGTTCGTTGCTTTCCCACCCTTCCGCGATAGCGCGGCGGAAGGAGGGGGCGGCGAAAGGTCCGTGTGACCGGCTGACGGCAACGTGGGGCCTGTTCACGGCTGCGGTGTGGAGTTTATGTAACGCGCGGTCAAGATCGAGACTCAGATTGATCGAGAGTCAGATTAAGGGTGGCAGGTTGATGATGAAGCGTTCAGGTGGGGTTCGGCTTGCGTGGATATGCGCGGTGGCGTGTAGTGCGGTGGTGTGGCCGGCGGCAGCGCAGAATGCGACGGCAACGGATTCGGCGTGGGGCAAGCCGGTGTTGGTGGAATTGTTCACTTCGGAGGGGTGTTCGGATTGTCCGCCAGCTGATCGAATGCTCGAAGAGCTGGACAAAACGCAGCCCTTTGCGGGCGTGCATGCGATTGTGCTGAGCGAACACGTGACGTATTGGGATCATCTGGGTTGGCGCGATCCTTTTTCGCTGGAGGAGATGACAGAGCGGCAAAAGGAATATGGAGATCGGTTTGGACTGCCGGACATCTATACACCGCAGATGGTAGTTGATGGTGCTGCGCAGTTTGTGGGGAGCGATGCGCGGGCGTTGGCGGCAGCGATGAAGAGTGCGGGGGCGCGGCACAAGGAGGAGATCGCGATCGAGAATGCGCGGTGGGCGAATGGTCAGGCGGAGTTTTCAGTGCGTGCGCGTGACGGCTTACATGCGCGGCTTGTTGCGGCACTGGCTGCGGATGCCACGCACTCCGAAGTAGCGCGCGGCGAGAATGCGGGGCGCACGCTCCATCATGTGGCGGTGGTGCGGGTGATTAAGGAGTTTGGCGGCGATGCGCTGGATGGACGCGCGTTCAAGCTAAGCGGCGGGGGTTTAGTGCACCAAGACGAAGCGAGCGGGCCGGTTCGGTTGGTGGTGTTTCTTGTGGAGCCGCAGACGGGACATGTGGTGGGGGCGGCCGCGGCGATGTTGAAAAGCAGGGAATAGCAGCAAATGCAATGGCAAGAGCAACCGCGTGACGGACGGTTCTCTAGCTAGCTGGTCGCGACGGGATCGTCGATGCGGCGGGGCTGCCAGGTTTCGGCGGCGTGGACGAAGGCAGCGAAGAGGGCGCGGGACAAGGGGCTGACCGAGTAGGTGCGTTCGGGGTGCCACTGGACTCCGAGGACGAAGTGATCGGGCGAGTCGAGCTCAACAGCTTCGATGACACCGTCGGCGGGGGAGACAGCAGCGACGCGGAGGTTGTCGCCTGCGTGATGGATGGCCTGATGGTGGCTGGAGTTCACATGAGACTCCATCGGTTGGGAATCGTGCTTTCCCAAGTCTCTTTGGAGACTTGGGGCACCCATTGTCGCGCTAATTAAAGTCTCTAGGCGGGTGCCGGGGGTAATTTCGACAGGGTGGGCTTCGACGACGTCGCGGCCCGGGCGGTGATTGACGGGAGTGTGGAGGACGGTTTCGAGATCCTGAATAAGAGTGCCGTTGCGCCAGACGTTGAGGGTTTGTGCGCCGTGGCAGATGGCGAGGATGGGCTTGTGGAGATTGAAGGCGTCCTGGAGCAGGAGCTCGTCGACGGCGGTGCGGGGTCCGTCGGCAGGCCCGCAGGCGGGGATAGGTTTCTCGCCGTAGCGCTCGGGGTCGACGTCGAAGCCGCTGCCGGGAAGAAGGACACCCTGGGCACCAGTGAGAAAGCGAGCGACGCGCTCGGGGGTTTCGTGGAGCGGAACGATCACGGCGTGGGCGCCGGCAGATTGCAGGGCGGCGATGTATTGCGGGAGGGCGCGCTGATTGTACTCGGTATCTGACGAGGTGGGTTCGGGGATGGCGATGCGTACGGACATGGAGAGTTTAGTTTAAGACAGGGTGGTGCGGGCGGACAGGCCTGGCGGGCTTTGTGTGTCTCCTTTTGTTGCGCCGGACAAGGGACGGTAACTTCGCCGGAGCGGAGTTAGCCTGTGGCGCCCGTCGTTACTCCATGATCCACATCGGCCGTACCTCGACTACGCCGTGGCGCGCGCCGGGGCAGCGAGCGGCCCATGCCAGCGCGGCATCCAGATCCTGCACGTCGATTAGGAAATAGCCGCCGAATTGTTCCTTCGTTTCGATGAAGGGGCCGTCGAGGACCTGTGGCTTGCCATCGATGAGGCGCACAGTTGAAGCGGTCGCGCTGGGTTGCAAGCGTCCGAGGGCCTTGAGGACGTTGGCCTGTTTCAGTGCTTCGGAGTATGCCATGTAGGCGGCGTAGCCTTGTTCCTGTTCCGCCTTGGTCATCTTTCTGAAGCCTTCTTCGTTGGCATAGAGCGTCAACATGTATTGCATTGGGGTATCTCCTGATTGATTTGGTCGCGCGACAGGAACTGTTCCTTCAGGCTTGGGCGGGCCTGTCATTACCATGACGCAGAGGGGCGCGTCCTTTCGACAGCCACGGCAAATATTTTTTGCGGCGTAGAATCGGGGGATGCCGCAACATATCGGTATCGTGGGCTGTTCGGCGGAGGGCGCGGCGCTGTGCTACAGGACGGTATGCCTGGAAGGCGCGCAGTGGCTTGAGACCCATGCGCATCCTGAAGTGACGCTGCACAGCTTTTCGCTGGCCATGTATGTGGAGCGCATTGAGCGCGGCGACTGGCAGGGTGTAGGCGAGTTGATGATCGCGTCGGGACAGAAGCTGGCGCAGGCAGGCGCGGATTTTCTGATTTGCCCGGACAACACGATTCACCAGGCGATGCGTTATGTGGAGTTGCGCTCGCCCCGGCCATGGCTGCACATTGCCAGCGTGGTGGCTCACGAAGCCTCAAACCGCGGTTTTCGGCGGCTGGGACTGATGGGAACGCGCTGGCTGGTGGACAGTGATGTCTATCCGGCTAAGCTTGCGGAGCGCAGCCTGGAGTGTGTGCGGCCGCGCAACGACGAACGGGATGAGATTCACCGCATCATTATGGAAGAGTTGGTGGCGGGCACGATCAAGCCGGAAGCGATTGTGTATCACCAGCAGGTGATGACGCGGATGAAGAAGGCGGGATGCGACGCGGTGGTACTGGGGTGCACGGAGATTCCGCTGATCATGACGGATGCGAACTCGCCGCTGCCGGTGCTGGATTCAACGCGGCTTTTGGCGCGGGCGGCGCTGCGGCGGGCGATCGAAGAGAGTTAGAGCGGCGTAGATGCGATGTTAGAATGATCGTTCTAGAGCGAACCCAGAATCACAGTGCCCTTTTGAATTTCGTGCAGGGTCGCCGCTCCCTGGTGGTCGCGTCGACTTGAACGCAGTGGTCTCTGGATACATCGACTCTGGTTTCGCTATCGTTTCCGATCGGCGGACCGTGCATGGCAAAGAAGGTCGACAAGAAAGCGGCGATTCTGGATGCGATGCTTGACCTGGTGGTGAAGCGCGGCTTTCACGATGCACCAATGTCCGCGCTGGCGCGCAGGTCGGGGGCGAGTCCAGGCGTCATTTATCACTACTTCCCCAGCAAAGACGAATTGATTCGCGCGGTTTATGAGCGCGTTGCCGCGGTGAAGCACGAGGTTTTATTCGAGGGGTATTCGCATGAGATGAGCGCGCGCGAGGCGCTGCTGCACATCTGGCTGAATGCGTATCGCTTTTATCGGACGCATCGGAAAGAGGCACGTTTTCTCGATCAGTATCTGAATTCGCCTTATTGCAAGGCGGGAGGCGAGGATGATGCGGAGCCCGAGGACCTGACGGTGAAGCGCATCATGAAATGGGCGCGCCCCAAGAAGCATGGCGGCGTGTTGAAAGACCTTCCAGCGGAGGCGATTGACAGCCTGACCCTGGGATTGGCGGCGAGCCTGGCGAAGGCGCCAAAGGATTTCTCGAAAGAGACGCTAAGGCAAATTGCAGAGACAGTATGGGCGGCGATTGCGGCGGAATAATGCGATGTTCGGGGTGATCTGTCATTTTGTGTATCAACTAGAATGAACGTTCGATCTAATTATAGGGACTAGGGAGATTTGGGATGAGTACAGTTCTGGTGACTGGTGGATCGGGGTTTATTGGCAGTCATGTGATTTTGCAGCTGCTGGCGGCGGGACACACTGTGCGTACCACGGTGCGGGATTTGCGACGCGAACCGGAGGTGCGAGCGCTGCTGAAACAGGGCGGCACGGAGCCGGGGGAACGAGTGCGCTTCTTTGCCGCCGATCTCACGAAGGATGCCGGATGGAAGGAAGCAGCGACGGGTTGCGATTATGTACAGCATATTGCGTCGCCGTTCCCGGCGAGTGTGCCGAAGGATGAAAATGAGTTGATTGTGCCGGCGCGCGAAGGGGCGGTACGGGTTCTGCGCGCGGCGCGGGATGCGGGTGTGAAACGCGTGGTGCTGACCTCGTCGTTTGCAGCGATCGGTTACGGGCAGCCGGAGCAGACGACGCCGTTTGATGAAACGAACTGGACCGACTTGAACGGCGAAGGGCTGACTGCATATGTGAAGTCGAAGACGCTGGCCGAGCGCGCGGCGTGGGAGTTGATTGCGAAGGAAGGCGACGGGCTGGAGTTGGCGGTGGTGAACCCGGTGGCCGTGTTTGGGCCAGTTCTGAGCGCGGATTATGCCACGTCGATTTTGATTGTGCAGAAGATGATGGACGGCGCGATGCCGGGTTGCCCGCGGCTGGTATTTGGCGGTGTGGATGTGCGCGATGTAGCCGATTTGCATCTGCGTGCGATGACCCATCCGGCGGCAAAGGGCGAGCGGTTTCTGGCGGTGGCGGGAGATTTTCTGTCGATTGTGGAGATTGGGCAGATGCTGAAGAAGCGCCTGGGAACTGCTGCGAAACGCGTGCCGACGCGGGAATTGCCGGACTGGCTGGTGCGGCTGGCGGCGCTGAAGGATCCAGCAGTGAAACAGATTCTGCCGGAGCTAGGGAAACGCAAGAACGCTACGAGTGAAAAGGCACAGCGGGTGTTGGGATGGAGGCCGCGGTCGGTTGAGGACTCGGTGGTGGCTACGGCGGAGAGCCTGATGCAGCTTGGATTGTTGAAGGATAGTGCGAAGAAGGTGGCTTGAGAGAGACAGGGAATAGGGAACAGGGAAAGCAGATCACTTCGCTTACCCCGCTGCCTTCGTCAGCGGGGACTCCAAACGCGCTCCACTCAGGATGACATTGGTAGGTTGGGGTTCGTTGCTTTCCCAGGTCTGAAAGTCCAGACCTGGTGCACCCATCTTTCTTGCTGATTGACACAGGAAAAACAAAAGCAGGTCCTTCGCTTCGCTCAGGATGACAACTACGGGTGCGGGTCAGGAGCGGGAAGATGCGGCGGGTTGGGGGTCTGGGGGCGGTGTGTCGTCGACCTGGCTTTGGACGAGTTCCAAGAAGGCGGCCATTGCGGGGGAGACCCATTTGTCTTTGTGCCAGATGAGGTGGGTGGTGACGTCGAGTGAGGGGCCGGCCCAATGCAGCGCTTTGAACAGATGCTGGCGGAGTTCGCGGGAGATGACGATGGCCGGCAAGAGGGCCAGGCCCATGCCGACGCGCACGCATTGTTTCATCGCTTCAATGCTTGAGAACTCGGTGATATTGCCGGGGCGCACGTTCTGCAGCGCGAGCGCCCGATCTAGCTTGGCGCGATAACCGCATCCGGCTTCAGTGAGGAGGAGCGTCTGGCCGGCGAGGTCGGAGGGCTTGACGGTGCGACGGTTGGCCAAGGGATGGCTGGGTTCGCCGAAGAGGAAGATGCGCTCTGTGCGCAGGCAATGCGACTTGTACAGCGGATTGGCTACCGTGTCGCACATATTGATAGCAATATCGATCTTGCCGGCTTCGAGTTCGGCGGCGAAGCTGTCGCCGATGTGGGGCACAAACACGAGCTCGACGTTGGGGAAGCGGCGGCGAAAGACGCGCAGCACTGGCGGCAGGCGGTAGGTGAGGATGCTTTCGGGCGTGCTGATGCGGAGTGGCCCGCTTGGCTCGGCGCCGTTGCGGATGGCACGATGGCCGTGCTCCATGGCGACGAGAGCCTGTTCGGCAAAGGGTTGAAAGCGGCGGCCCGCATCGGTAAGCGTGACGCGGCGGCCGAGGCGATCGAAAAGAGGCACGCCGAGCTCTTCTTCGAGGGCCTTGATCTGCGCGGTGACATTCGACTGCACCGTGTTTACTTTTTCAGCGGTGCGGGTGAAGTTCAATTCTTCGGCGAGGGTGCGAAAGATCTGCAGCTGACGAACTTCCATGGCGTTTTGAGAACCTCCAAATTGCGTCCAGACAAATTGTGTGCCGCCCAAGAACCGGATAGCGAGCTCGACTAGAGATCGGCGAGCATCAGGCCCATGATAGGCACTCTTACTGTTCCCCTGATTACGTCGCGCCGAAGCGTTTCGGGCTCCATCTCCAAACCAGATGGAAAACATCATAGCAATCTATTGGACAGATTGCACGAGCGGCGGCAGACTCGCAGCATGAGAGTCGAGCTTCCCCGCCGGCCCCGCAGGCCGGCAAAATTTCTTCTGATGATTGCGCTCCTGATCTCTGCGTGCCAAAAGGACAGGACGTATGCACAAACACCAGCGCACACGGAGCCGCGCGCCACGCTGGTGATCTTTGCCGATAAACACATGGCGGACAGCGAGTGGGAGGCGCTCTTCGACGCGCTGCACAAGGGTGCTGAGAATGCAGCGATCGAAGCGCCAGCACTGAAGGGCGGTGCGGAACTGGTTCGAGGCGACACGATGGTGCATGGACTCGAAGTGAGCAATCCGATTTCGGTGTATCTGCATGGCGAGTGCCGACTGATCCCCATGCCGCGGTATACGCTGGCGGGCGCGCTGGGATGGGTGTGGCGGGTGCATGGGCGGATTGAACCTTTCATTCACGTGGACTGCGCGGAGATTGCGCTGGAACTGGGACCGCTTGTGCTGGGGATGAACAGCAAGCGGCGCGCTACGGTGATGGGTGAGGCGATGGCGCGCGTCATTGTGCACGAATGGGTGCATGTGGCTACGCAGAACGCTGGTCACGCGGCGCGTGGGGTGGCGAAGTCCAGTTTCGGGATTGAGGATTTGCTGGCGGAGGATGAGGAAATGCGGAGGGATCCGCGGTTGTTTCGGGCGAGGTTGAAGTGGATGTGAAAGGACCGCGGTTGAATTGTGTTTGTGCTCCCCCACCCTTGCAAAGAACGCAGAAAGGATGGGGCACCCATTTCCTTACTGATTGATGCGAGAAAAAAAAGAAGCAGGTCCTTCACTCCGCTGAAGGGTGTTTCGCTCAGGATCACAGTGATTGATTTAGGTTCGTGCTTTCCCACCCTTTCCGCAAAAAGAAACGGAAAGGATGGGGCACGGAGTGTCGCGCGGAGGATGCGCGCGAAAAGCAACCGCTGGTTCTTCGGCTTCTTTCAGGATGACAAATCGAAAGCGGAGGCAAATCCCGATTTCAACATTCCGAGGAGAAAACCTGGGACTGACGGATTGCGTCGAGGTTACATGTCGCTGTGGCTGGGGTTGAGTAGTTCTTCTTCGGGTTCGATGTGGACGAGGACTTTGGCTACGCGGTCGACGGCGCCGAGGATGCGATCTTCTACGCGGTGGGAAATGGTGTGGCCGGAGCGGACGGTGATGTCGCCATCGACGATGACGTGGAGGTCGACGTAGTAGCGGAAGCCGACTTTGCGTACGAAGCATTTTTCCAAACCAACGACGCCGGGCACTCGTTCGGCGACCTGGCGGACGTGCTGTTCGATATCGGGGGGCGGGGCGGTGTCGAGGATTTCGGCCAAGGGCGTTTGGAGCTGACGCCAGGCGCTGAAGAGGATGACGGGCGAGGCGAAGAGGGCGGCCCAGTCGTCCATGCGGGCGTCGCCGGTGAAGAGCGCCAGTGAAATGCCAATGAAGGCGAAGAGGGACGTGATGGCGTCGCTTAAATGATGCCAGGCGTCGACGCGGACCGCGGTGCTTTCGAGGGTGTGGGCGATGGAGAAGACGTAGCGCGAGAGCAGCAACTTGATGGCGACGACGACGAGCAGGACCCAGAGGGTGTAGGGGCGCGGGAGCGGATGGGGATTGCGAATGAGGGCGATGCTTTCGGCGGCGATGGCAAAGGCGGCGGCGGCCATGGCGAGGCTGACGATGGCGGCGGAGACGGGCTCGGCCTTTCCGTGGCCGTAGGGATGCATTTTATCGGGAGGCCGAATCGCGACACTGAGGCCGATGTAAACGACGGTGGCGCTGAAGACGTCGGAGAGGGACTCGATGCCGTCGGCGACCAGGGCGAAGGAGTGGCCGGAGAAACCGGCAAAACATTTGCAGAGGGCGAGGAAGAAATTCGAAACGATGCTGAGAAGGGACGAGCGGAGCCCGCGGTGCACGTCGAGTTCTGGTCTGGAGTCGTTGGACATGGGCGGTCGGCGCAGATTCCGATTTTACGCTGGGGAGGGCAGGGAGCAGGGAATAGGGAACAGGCATCCCGGGGTTCGTTGCTTTCCCACGTCTCAAACCACCCCAGCGACGAAGACCTGTCGCCGGGGACCCCGATGAAAATCGAGACAGGGGTACCCAGGGTCGTGGGGATCGATGCTCTGTGAAAGGCGACAGCAGGTCCTTCGACTGCGCTGCGCTCCGCTCGGGATGACAGACAGCGGTTAGTTTGGGTTTGTGCTTTCCCACCCTTTCCGCGGGAAGCCGCCCCACGGACGAGGACCTGTCCGTGGGGACCCCGGGGCAAGCGGAAAGGATGGGGCATGGGGTTGCGGGGTGCGGACGCTTCGCTCAGGATTGAGGACTCGCTTGGGATTGTGGCTTGGACGTGGGATTTAGTAGGAGTGATGGTGGCGATGGACTACATAGCGGCCGATTAGCCAACCGACGGCGCTGCCTACCAGGACGTCGGAGGGGAAGTGCTGGCGGGCAAGGATGCGTGTGAGGCTTACGCCGGTGGCAAGGCCGTAGGCAGTGATCTGGGTCAGCGGGCCTTTGTACTCGGAAGCGATGACGGCGGCGGAAGACCACGCGATGATGGCGTGGTTGGAGGGAAACGATGAGTTGAAGCCGACGCTCGTCTGGAAGAATTTGCCTCTTGCGTTGTCGACAGTAGGCCGTTCGCGTTGAGCAACAATCTTGAGGACTTCGTTTACTCCGATGCTGTCGAGAATGGCTTCGCCGCCGAGGATGCCGGTTTCCGTGGCGTGCTCGTCGTGGTGGATATAGCCCATGCCATAGAGGATGGCGGGGGCGACGATGAATCCTCCGACCAGACCATCGGAGGCAGTGGAGGCATGGCTGTTGAGAGAGGCGTTTTGGAGTTTGGAGGAGGACATGACCTGGTGGTCTGTGGTGATCGCGAGGGTAGTGCCGAGGACGAGGGCGACGGGGATGATGGCGTTCGATTCGTTGATGTGAGCGGGACTTGTCCAGATGGCTATTTGATCGTGAAGTATGTTGCGCGGGATGGAGTGGAGGGTGACGGGCGGGTTGGTATCGTCCTGCGGTTGGGTTTGAGGCTGGGGCGCGTCCGGGAGCGTGGTTCCGTTGTTCTGGGAATAGGCGGGAGCGGCGAGGGCCAGCGCCAGCATGAGAACAAGGACGGCGGTTTTGTATGGCAGAGGGAAATTTCTCGAACTTCTCACGGTATCTAAATATGCTAAACGACTCGCGGGAATGACTTCGATGAACAAAACGTTATCTTGAGGTCGGGCGGCGCGATTCGGCGTCGACGGAGCCCAAAGAACAGAGGCAGACTTTCGGCGGCTCTTCACTGCATTCAGGGCGCAAGGGATGACGGCGGGATGGGTTCGTTGCTCTCCCACCCATTCCCCAGAAAAGAGGGGAATGGATGGGGCACGGTGGTTCGTGTGGTTGACGCGACAAAGACGGTAAGTCACTTGCGCATTTCTGCAAGGTAGATTTCGGTGTAGTCGAGGTAGTTCTGTGCGTACTCGAGGATGAGGGCGCGATCAGAGTCGCCAAGTTCGCGGCGGAGCTTGCCGGGTACGCCGGCCCAGAGAGTGCGAGGCGGGACGACGGTGTGTTCGGGAAGGACGGCGCCGGCGGCGATGATGGAGCCTTCGCCAATGCGGCAGTCGTTGAGAATGGTGACGCCCATCCCAATCAGCACGGCGTCTTCCACGATGCAGCCGTGGACGGTGGCGTTGTGGCCGACGGTGACCCAGTCGCCGACCGTCACGGAGTAAAGATTGCGCTGGCCGTGAAGCACGCAGCAGTCTTGCACGTTGGAGTTGGCGCCGACCTTGATGGAGTGGACGTCGCCGCGCAGGACGGCATTCATCCAGACGGAGGTGTGTTCGCCGAGGGTGACGTCGCCCAGGACCTGGGCGGAGAGATCGACGTAGCAGCTTTCGGGGATGCGGGGGGTGTGGCCCTGGTAACTGCGGATCATTGAAAACCGACCTCATGGGCAAGTCTAAAACATGGTTGGCGTGAGGTGGCTGACGGTTGGTTTGGGTTTGTGGTTTCCACCCTTTCCGCAGGAAGCCGCCCCACGGACGACGACCTGTCCGTGGGGATCCCGGGGCAAGCGGAAAGGATGGGGCACGGAGGTTCGTGTGGTTGACGGGAGGGATGGGTTCATTGCTTTCCACCCATTCCCCAGAATGGGGCACGGAGCGTCGAACGGATTGACGCACTGTGAAAAGCAGCTGAACGAAGATCCGTGGGTAACGGCTATGTCCGATATCGGGCATACAGAGGTACGAGGAGAGAGTAGCGTCTCAGCCATCAGCGATTCCATTTAATCCTGGCAGAATTTTCGAGGCGAATTGACGCCTCGGTTGGAATTTCAAGCGATTGAATTGGCTGCGCTTGACCTGAGGGTTGCCGATTCCGGTATCATTAGAGTGGCCCTTTGGCAGGTTTGGAGGTGGATTTCTTTGGCAGAGGTTCGCGTACAGGAAGGCGAGCCGCTCGAGAATGCGCTACGCCGGTTTAAGCGGAAGGTACAGACGGAGGACATCATCAAGGAAGTGAAGCGTCACTCCTACTACCTGAAGCCGGGCGAGAAGCGTCGCGTGAAAGCAGCTTTGGCGCGCAAGCGGAATCGTAAGAAGGCTCGTAAAGAGCAGGACTAACTGATTACGGGGTCTGACAGCAGGCCCCCGGAAAACTGAATCGCGACGAGCCGTCTCAGCGCATTCCGCGGAAGAAGTGGATGGCGCAAGTAAGAAGACAAGATTGAGGCGAAGCGTCGCGATTTTGAGCTTTGGCCTTTTCGCCGGTGCTCATGCCGGGCGGACACAACCCAGTCTTCCGCTAGCGCGAGAGACTTTTGACAAACGCCGCACTTTTTTTCGCGGCCCGGGCCCTTGTTGTGCAAGACGTAAGGAAACAGGGATACGGGACCGGCAAGCTATCAAAGTCATGGCCGATTTCAACCATCCCTTTTTCGGGGAACGGCCATGGTATTTACCGATCGAATTTTAACGTGTATCGATTGCGGTGTGGAGTTTGTGTTCACCGCCGGCGAACAGGTGTTTTTCCACGACAAGCAATTCATGAACGACCCGAAGCGCTGCAAGCAGTGCAAGGCGAAGCGCAGCTCGAGCGGGTCGCGGGTTCGTGCAGAAACGCGCACGAAGTGCTCTGACTGCGGCGAAGAGACAACGGTTCCGTTCAAGCCGACGCAAGGCCGGCCAGTGCTGTGCCGCACCTGTTTCTCAAAGAAGCAGAAGGCGCCCGCCGCCGCGAATCCTAGCCCAGCGCAGAGCTGAAGAGCAGGTCGCCGCTGAAGCCCGAGGAGAATCCTGCGGCTCGGACGAGTGTGGCCAACTGCGCATAATGGCGCTGACTGTGAAAGAGCGCATGGGCGAGGACCTTGCGGTGGGTTGAGGTACGCGCGTGGGGCGGGAGCCAGTTGACATCGAGGGTGTAACTTGTTTGCCAGTCGTGCGCAGGGTCGGCGAGCAGCTTGCGCATGAGCCGGATGGCTTGTGTGTGGAGGTCAAAGAGCGCGTCGAGCGGGCCCGAGGGGACTGCATCTCGATGCGTTTCAGGTACCCCGGCGAGGCGCTGTGCCCAGCGAAGTTCGGCGCCCCAGATGTGACGGATGAATTGCTGAACGTTGGGTGCGCCTCCTATACCGCAGGGCAACCGAAGAAGCGATGGATTGTCTTCGAGAAGACCTTTCCAGAAGGCGGAGCTTTCCTCATTCCAAATCAACAGTTCTTCGAGAGAGATGGCAACGGTCATTGTTTGGCCTTGAGTGCGCGGTAGCCGATATCGCGGCGGAAATAGATTCCTTCAAACTGAACTTCGGCGAGGGCTTGATAGGCACGGGCGAGGGCTTCGCGTAGTGATTCTCCCAGGGAGGCGACGCAGAGGACGCGGCCTCCGCTGGTGATGAGCTGGCTGCCGACGCGCGCAGTGCCGGAGTGAAAGACCTGGACGCTTGGAACCATGGCTGCATTGGTAAGGCCGGTGATGGGAAAGCCGGTTTTGTAGCCTGCGGGGTAGCCGGCGGAACTGGCCACGACGCAGGCGGACGCGCCGGGACTCCAACGCAGAGGGGTTTGGTCGAGGCGGCCATCGATGCAGGCTTCGAGCGCGTCGACCAGGTCGGACTCGAGGCGAGGCAGGATGGCCTGGGTTTCGGGATCGCCGAAGCGGGCGTTGTATTCGAGGACTTCAGGACCGCGCGGCGTCATCATGAGGCCGCAGTAGAGAACGCCGACGAAGGGCGTACCTTCTTCGGCCATGCCGCGGATGGTGGGTTCGGCGATGTGGCGCATGATCCACTCGGTCATATGCGGCTCGAGCATGGAGTCAGTGGAGTAGGCGCCCATGCCGCCTGTGTTGGGGCCGGTGTCGTATTCGCCGATGCGTTTGTGGTCCTGCGCGGGGGCGAGGGGCGCGACGTGTGTGCCGTCACTGAGGCAGATAAAGCTGATTTCGTCGCCTTCGAGGAACTCCTCTAAGACAACCTGCTGGGAGGGCTCGCCGAGGAGCGAGCCTTTGAAGAGGCCATGGGCTGCTTCGAGGGCGATGTTGCGTGACTCGCAGATGATGACCCCTTTGCCTGCAGCGAGGCCGTCGGCTTTGACGACGATGGGCGGATGGAAGAGGGCGATGGCTTCTTCAAGCTCGCTGACTTGAGTGCAGACGGAGTATTTGGCGGTGGGAATCTGATGGCGCTTCATGAACTGCTTGGCGAACGCCTTGCTGGATTCGAGACGCGCGGCGGCCTGGGTGGGGCCGAAGACACGCAGGCCGCGGGATTGGAGCGCGTCGACGATGCCGAGGGAGAGGGGCAGCTCTGGGCCGACGATGGTGAGGCCGGGAGATTCCGATTCGACGAGGCGGATCATGTCGTCGAGGTTTTTCAGGTCGACGGGAACGCAGCGGGCGAGTTGGGCGATGCCGCCGTTACCAGGCGCGCAGACGACTTCAGTGACGCGTGGGCTGCGAGCGACGGCCCACGCAAGCGCGTGTTCGCGGCCTCCTGAACCCAGGATGAGAACTTTCATGGAATTGGTTTTCCCCCGACAGGCTATGGTCGGCAATGGGGGTGGGGGAAGTCAAACGGCACAGCGCGCGCGGCGGCACTGCGCGTGCGGCGAATGGCGCCTTCGGCGCAGGACGAGCCAGCTCCTATACTGAAGCCTGGAAAAGCTGAGGTTGGGCGGCCGCTTGGTGCGCAACAAGCGGCTCAAATCGGAACTCTGTGGACACACGCATCAAGCCGTATGGCGAGCAGGTAGCCGAGCAGGAGCGGCGTGCGGCGCAGCGGCGAGCGTTTGTCAGGAACCAGACGGTTGGGTTGGTGGTGCTGGCGGCGGCGATCTGCGCTTGGTGGCTGTTTCATACCAATCCGAAGTGGATTTTTCTGGCGGGATGGTGGCGGCTGTGAGTCCTGCGCGGACGGCGAATGGCGGCTGCGCCGCGGGTGTATGAACATGATTTCCGGAATGATTAAGGAATTGAGAGAAGCGGAGACAGCGCACAGCGGCTAAAGCCGAATTCGACGAAGTGCTGGATGCGGCACGACTAGAAGTCGCGCCCTGTTACAAAGCAGGATCGTTCTCCCAAGGGAAGAAACTCGTCGATTCGATGCAGAATACTTCGCACACAGGATTCGGTCCAGAATTGGATCCGGGGAAACATTTGCCGACATCTCCTAATTCCAATTCGGCCATGCGACTCCCGCTTGCGGTGCTGCTGCTGGGGCCTACGGGGAGTGGAAAGACGGCGCTGTCGCTGGCGCTGGCGGAGCGGTTTGGCGGCGAGATTGTCAGCTGCGATTCGGTGGCCGTGTATCGCGGGATGGACTTAGGGACGGCGAAACCTTCATCCGAAGAACGGGCGCGGGTGGTGCATCATTTGATCGATGTGGTTGATCCCGATGAGGCGTTTACGGCGGGCGAATACAGTCGGAAGGCGCGGGCGGCGTTGCGGGAGATTGCGGGGCGAGGCAAACTGCCGATTGTGACGGGGGGGACGGGGCTTTATCTGCGTGCGCTGACGGAGGGGTTGTTTGCGGGGCCGGCGCGGCAGGAGGATTTGCGGGCGCGGCTGCGGCGGAGTGCGGAGAAGCATGGGGAAGCGTGGCTGCATCGGGTGTTGGCGCGCATTGATGCGGCGTCTGCCGAACGGATTCATGCGAACGATGCGCCGAAGTTGATTCGTGCGATTGAGGTGTGTCTGGCTGGGCGCAAGCCTTTGTCGGAGGTGCTGGCGAGTCCAGGGGTCGCGAAGGATCCGCTGACGGGGTTTCGGTTGCTGCGGATCGGGCTTAATCCGCCACGGCAAGAGTTGTATGAACGGTTGAATGGTCGCTGTACCGCCATGTTCGCCGCCGGGTTGCTTCAGGAAACACGTGCTCTGCTGGCCTGCTATGGCCCTGTCAAAGCGCTGGACTCGCTCGGCTACCGTCAAGCGGTTTCCGTTCTTATTAAGGGCGTCAGCGAGAAGGTGGCGATCGCAGAGGCCCAGCAGGGGCATCGGAATTATGCGAAGCGGCAGATGACCTGGTTTCGGCGGGAGCCTGAGGTGCATTGGTTGGAGGGATTCGGGGATGCAGAAGATGTGATCGCCGAGGCATGCGAGTTAGTGGAGGCTGCTTTGAAGCATACGTAAGGCTAAGTCGAGGTAGGTTGGTTTTACGTCTCTGATTGCGTGATGTCGCATTTTGGAATCCCAGCTCTCCCATCCTTTCCGCAGAAAGAAGCGGAAAGGATGGGGCACGGAAGATAGTAGGTAAGCAAGCAGTGAAGACCAAGTGTTGCGTAAGCTATAGGTTGAGACGAGCGCGGAGATGCATGGCTGGTTTCTCTATGAGCCAGAAGGATAACTCGGCGGCGATAAGGATGAGTAAGTACACATATAGATGCATGTGGGTCGGATTGCCTGTGAAGATTTGCTGCCATAGATAGAGACTGTAGGAAATTACTCCCAGGTGGCAAATCAGGCGGAGATTCAAGAATCTGCCCGCGAGTGCGTGCGGATTGTCGATGACATAGATAAGGATGCCGCCAATGGAGAGCGTAGTCAGGGTGTTCCCGAAGGCGATGACGAGGATCGCGGCGATGCCGCTCGTGAGTTTGGCGCTGAGATAAGGGACGAGGAGAAAGCCAGTAGCCAGCAGGACGGCGGCAGTCCAGGCATTGAGGAAGCGGCGATGTGCTTGCTGCCAAGCGGGACGGTTGCCGAGCAGCGCGAGGAGGCAGCCAAGCATGAGTGTATCGGCAGAACTGCTGGTGACGAGGACGCGCTCGGGGTTCGGTGCGATGAGATACAGAACGATGCGGACGATGGGCATGATGGCGATGACTGCGAGGGCGAGCGGAATGCTTTTGGCGCGGCGGTGCGCGAAGAGAAGCAGCGCGGGCCAGAGGAGATAGAACTGTTCTTCTATGCTGAGGGACCAGGCGTGCTCGACATACCAGCCATGCGGGTTGGGAAGATAGACGAAGGTATAGGTGGCTGACGCGCGATACGTGGGCCAATGTTCTGGGATTATTCCCGTGACCCAGAGGACGGCGAGGACCGCGAAGTAGACGTAGAACGGCGGGAAGATGCGCAGGGCGCGGCGAGCGTAGAAGCGCTTGAAGGAAACTGAGCCTGTTCGGTTGTATTCGCGAAGCAGCAGAGTCGTGATGAGGTAGCCGCTGATGACGAAGAAGATTTGGACGCCGTGCAGGCCGCCACCGATGACGTACCGAAACAGGCCGGAGTTCGCGATGGGTGAGGGCAGGAGGGATTTGGTGTGGGAGAGGATGACGATCGCAATGGAGAGGGCACGGAGGCCGTCGAGGGATGGGATGTCGTGGGATGGGATGTCGTGCGCGGGGCGCGATTGTGCTGGAGCGGAGATGATCGGCTCGGCATGCGCGGGTGCGGTTCCCATGGGCCGATGTTAGGCGGGGCGCGCTTGGAGATTGTCTCGGAAAAGTAAGGGGATTGCATTCGGCGTTGGCGCATCCATTAAACTGACCGAGGCTAGGGCTTTCTCCTGAATTGCTGGAGAGCGCCGGAATGGAGTTTGTGGTGGCAGAGACGACGCCGAACACGATTTATGACGTGGCGATTATCGGGAGCGGGCCCGCGGGGTATACGGCGGCGATTCGGGGCGGGCAGCTTGGGTTGAAGGTCGCGCTGATCGAAAAGGACGATGTGCTGGGCGGGACGTGTCTCCACGTGGGTTGCATTCCGACGAAAACGCTGCTGTTCAACGCGGAGATTTGGGATCACCTGAAGGATGCAACCGAGTACGGTATCGATAATGTGCCTGCGCCGGTGTTGAATTGGGAGAACGTACTCAAGCGCAAGACCATGATCGTGAACAAGCACACCAAGGGCCTTGATTTTTTGATGAAGAAGAACAAGGTAACGGTGGTGCGGGGCTACGGCAAGTTGACGGGCTCTGCGAAAGATGGTGTGCATACGGTTGAGTTGACGGGTGCGGATGGAAACAAGAGCGAGCTGAAGGCGAAGTACGTGATTCTCGCGAGCGGCTCAGAGGCGAAGATGATCTTCGGGCTGAGGCCGGACGATCACGTTCTGACAAATATTGAAATTCTTTCGATACCACAGGTGCCGAAGTCGCTGATCGTGATTGGCGCGGGTGCGGTCGGCGTGGAATTCGCTTCGATCTTTCGGAGCTATGGGACTGAGGTGACGATTGTCGAGTTTCTGCCTCGACTCATGCCACCGGAAGATGAGGAGATTTCAAAGGAACTAACGCGGGTGTTCAAGAAGCGCGGCATTGATGCGAATACGAGTTGCAAAGTCGAGAAGATCGAGAAGACCGCGGCGGGTGTGAAGGTGACTTGGACGACGGCGAACGGAAAAACGGTCGAGAAGGAAGCCGAGAAGGTGCTGGTGGCGGTGGGGCGTGCGCCGCGTACCGACGGCGTGGGGATTGAGAAGACGAAGATTGAGCTCGACCGCGGATTTGTGAAAGTGAACGAGGCGCAGGAGACGGCGGAGCCCGGCGTGTTTGCGATTGGGGATATTGTCGCGGGATTTCCGCAACTGGCGCACGTGGGCGGGATGAGCGGCATTGTCGCGGTGACGAAGATTGCGGGACGGAAGTACAGGCCGGTGCGGAGAGAGCGAATTCCTGCGTGCACATACTGTGAGCCGCAGATTGGCTCGGCGGGATTGACGGAGGCGCAGGCCAAGGAAAAGGGCTACACCGTCAAGGTGGGCAAGTTTCCGTTTGCGGGGAATTCAAAAGCGACGATCGTCAACAGCCATGACGGTTTTGTGAAGATCGTGGCCGACGCCAAGTACGGCGAGATTCTGGGAGTGCATATTATCGGGCCGCAGGCCACAGAACTGATCGCTGAAGCCGTGGCCGTCATGGAACTCGAAGGCACCGTGGATGAATTGATGTTCACCATTCACGCGCATCCTACGCTGAGCGAGGCCATGCTCGACGCCTACGCAGCCGTCGAAGGCATGGCGATCAACGCCTAACCACCACCTGCGGTGGGGCTAATTGCCGCTTCGCGGCCTTTCCGAATCGCAAGTCGACGAGTCTGAACTGGCTCGGTCAACATTCTCGGTTGCCGGGCAATCCCATCCACAGCCGCTTTCTCGAGCGCCATCAAGCAACATGCAACCAGCGCGTTCGTCTGTGCAACCAACTTCACCAACGACGACGAATCGCAGGTCGTTGGTTGGTTGATCGCCCATCGCTCTTGCGGCGTGTACCCAGCTGAGTACCGCGTGTACACAGTTGAGTCAAGCCAGGTCATCCACAAGGCGAGTGGACTTGCCTTGGACCAAAAAGGGAAACTGTGCAAAACACGTCGCACAATTTGCGGTTTGGGAACTTTTGTCATTAATGCACGATTAATTTCTTGAGAAGAGTATGTAAATAGGGCTAGGATTTTTCCTTCTGGATGTCGCGAAGGAGAGTCCCATGAAAGCCGGTTTCTTATCCGCAGCGCTCGCAGTTGTCTGCCTGGCACTGGCGGCTCCCGCGCTTCAGGGCGCGCAAGATGCGCATCGGCCAGGGGCTCCCGCGCCCGCCCAGCCAAGCGCCACGAGCCAACCATCAGGCATTGAATCGCTCGCAAGAATGGCCGCGGCAGGCAATCCCGTTGCGCAGAATAATCTCGGCTTCTACTACACCTTCGGCAAAGGCGTTCCGCAAAGTTATCAGGAGGCCTTCAGGTGGCTTACGGCAGCCGCCTCTCAAGGCTTTGTTCCGGCCGAGGTTAATCTGGCCGCTTTCTATGAAAAGGGATATGGAGGCAAGGTCGATTTCGGGCAGGCGACGCGCTGGTACCGCGCAGCGGCCGAGCAAGGCAACGCCGTCGCCCAGTGCAAACTCGGCAACATCTACCACTACGCGCATGGCACCCCGCGCGATGATGCGGCAGCGGCAGGGTGGTATCGCAAGGCCGCAGAGCAAGGAAATGCGGCAGCGGAAAACAACCTAGGCGCCATGTACCACCATGGCATGGGCGTCACCCGGGACTACGCCCAGGCGCTGGATTGGTACCGAAAGGCCGCCGCCCAGGGCCTCGCCGAAGCAGAGAGCAATCTGGGTGTGATCTACGAGGACGGTCTCGGCGTCGAGAAGGACTATCCGAAGGCGGCTGCTTTGTACCAGGATGCGGCGACGCACGGAGCGATTCGCGGTGAGTTCAATCTCGCGGTCCTGTATTCCTCGGGCCGCGGTGTTCCCCTCGACTACGTAAGCGCCTATATATGGTTCAGCCGTGCGGCCTCCGCGGGCGAGCCACTGGCCGCGCGTAGTCTCAAGAGTCTTGAGACCGTGATGACCCCACACCAGAAGGAGCAAGCCCGGGAGCGTTTAGCCGACGGACAAGAGGGCAGTCTGTCGGAGACCCGACCGCACCCCGATTTCGATGCCGACACGATCAGCCAACGGTAAAGTGCGGCGCTACAAGTCTGTCGAATAGCTCGCGACCAACGGCACTGACATTAGACGAGTGCCAAATATAGCTTCTTTGGTGAAGATGACAACTTTGATTGGGTTGAGGTTCGTGCTTTCCCAACCAAGTGGGGCTTGGATGGGGCACCCATTCTCTTGCGGATTGACGCTTGCTTTCCCACCCTTGCTGCGCAAGGATGGGGCACCCGGCCGCCGGGAGGCCGAGATCACAACTCGATGGATTGGGTGGCGACCAGGGTTTTGGCCTTGGCGAGGAAGTCGGCTAAGGGCATGGAGCCTTGGTCGCCCTTGCCGCGGGTGCGGACGCTGACGGCGTTGGCGGCTTCTTCCTTGTCGCCGAAGACGAGGATGTATGGGAGTTTCTGGTTGGCGAAGTCGCGGATTTTGGCATTCATTTTTTCGTTGCGGTCGTCGGTTTCGACCCTGAGGCCCGCGGCTTTGAGTTCGGTTTCAAGCTTTTTGGCGTAGACGAGATGCTTTTCGCTGATGGGGACGAGGCCAATTTGCACGGGGGCGAGCCAGAGCGGGAAGGCACCGGCGTAGTGTTCGATGAGGACGCCGAAGAATCTCTCGAGCGAGCCGAAGAGCGCGCGGTGGACCATGACGGGCTGATGACGTGCGCCGTCTTCTCCGATGTATTCGAGTTCGAAACGCGCGGGGAGATTGAAGTCGAATTGCACTGTGGAGAGCTGCCAGAGGCGACCGAGGACGTCGACGAGTTTGATGTCGATTTTGGGGCCGTAGAAAGCGGCTTCGCCGGGGATGGTTTGGTAGGGAATGCCTTTCGACTTGAGCACGGAGTCGAGCGAGCGAATGGCCAGGTCCCAATTTTCGTTGGAGCCGGTGTAATGGGCACGGTCGTTGGGATCCCAGGTGGAGAGCTCGACCTTGAATTCATTGAAGCCGAAGGTGTGGAGCACGACCTCGGCAAAGTCGATGCAGGCGGCGACCTCGCTCTCGATTTGCGAAGGCATGCAGAAGATGTGGGCATCGTCCTGAGTAAAGCCGCGGACGCGAAGCAGGCCGTGCATTGTGCCGGAGCGCTCATAGCGGTAGACATTGCCGAGTTCGGCGTAGCGCTGGGGCAGGTCGCGATAGCTCTTGGGTGAGTTTTTGTAGATGAGGATGTGGCCGGGGCAGTTCATCGGCTTGAGGCGATATTCGGCATCATCCAGCTCCATGGGCGTGTACATGTTGCCGGAGTAGAAGCCTTCGTGGCCGCTGACCTTCCACAGTTCGCGGCGCATGACGTGCGGGGTGTTGACGAGCAGATAGCCGCGGCGAAGGCACTCGTCGCGCATCCAGTCTTCCATGACTTTGCGGACCATGGCGCCCTTGGGATGCCAGAAGATGAGGCCGGCGCCGGCCAGCTCCTGAATGCTGAACAGATCGAGTTGCTTGCCAATCAGGCGGTGGTCGCGCTTGGCTGCTTCTTCGAGGCGCGCGAAGTGGGCGTCCATTTCCTTTTGGGAGAAGAAGGCGGTGCCGTAGACGCGCTGGAGCTGGGGATTTTTTTCGTCGCCGAGCCAGTAGGCGCCAGCCACCTTGGTGACTTTGACGGCCTTGACGCGGCCGGTGGAGGGGACATGAGGGCCGCGGCAGAAGTCGATGAAGCTGCCGTTGCGATAGAAGCTGACTTGAGAGCCGGGTTCGGTGAACTTGGTCACGAAGTGGGTCTTCATGAAGTCACCGTCTTTTTCGAATTCGGCGAGAGCTTGTTCGCGGGGCTCGTATTCGCGGACGAAGGGCTCGTTGCGTGCGACGACTTCGGCCATCTTCTTCTCAATGGCGGCGAGGTCTTCGGGGGTGAAGGGCTTGTCGCGGTAGAAGTCGTAGAAGAAGCCGGAGTCGGTGGCGGGGCCGTGGCCGAGTTTGGTTTCAGGAAAGAGTTCGAGGACCGCTGTGGCGAGCACATGCGCGGCGGAGTGACGCACGACCTTGAGGGCTTCGGGATCGTTCTCCTTGACGAGCTCGAGGTGGGTGTCGGTGGTGAGGGGCGTGGAGAGGTCGACGAGGCGCGGCGCGGCGGCGTTTTCGGCGGCGTACATCGAAGCTTCGGATTCGCCCTCGATCGCCGACTGGCCGTCCGCGGCAACGTTCTTAGAGTCCATGGCTGTGACGGGCGCAATTCTCGCGACTACAGAAGCCGCGGCGAGGCGCGGCGAGATGTCGTTGGCGATTGCGAGGGGCGTGGTGCCTTGCGGCACTTCGCGGACAGAGCCGTCGGGAAGGTGGATGGCGATGGATGGCTTGCTCATGTATGGAGGTGGGTGCTCTCAGTTTCACCGGAGCAGAGAGGAGCACCGCGCAACACTACAGGATAGTGGTCTTTGGCGGTTTGCGTCGAGGAACTGAAGTGTTACTTTGCGCGGGCCCCGACGAGCGTCTCACTCTTGAGGATGCGGCCGCCCTCTTCTACGACATAAAGACGCTTTACATCGAGGTCCTTCAGTGTGTCCACGGTTCCTGAGGGCCAGCGGATTTCGACCAGGTCGACTTTCTTTGCGTCGGCGAGGCCGAAGTGAATGCGGAGGTCGCTGGCAGAATAATAGCCATTGCAGGAGCGCACTTCTTCGATCTGGGCAAGGGGAGTGCCGGGTTTGGCGGTGAGGACCGGTGTTCCGGTCTGGGCGACGACCTTGATGCGGGCGCCGATGCCGGTGCGGTTTGACTTTGTGCCCACAAGGCGGATTTTTATCCAGTTTCGCTTGAACGTCGAGTCGCAACGGAGCAGTTGCGGGACGGCATTGACGCAGTTCACGATTGCATCCATGTCGCCGTCATTATCGTAGTCACCGATGGCGAATCCGCGGGCCGTTGCTTCCGTTGTGATTCCGGCGCCGCCGGCGAGGCTCACGTCTTCGAACTGACCGTTGCGCAAATTTCGGTAGAGATATTTTCGTTCCGCGTAGCTTGCGTCGACTTGCGTCCCGTCTACTTCGGGATAGACGTGGCCGTTGGCGACGAGAATGTCGAGCCAGCCATCGTTGTCGATGTCGATGAAGCTGACGCCCCAGCCCAGGAGACGGGTGTTGATGCCAAGGCCCGCCTGGTAGGTGCGGTCGTCGAAGGAGCCGTCGCCGAGATTCATAAAGAGGGAATCAGTGTCGCCGGCGAAGTTTGTTTTCACGATGTCGAGCAAACCATCGCGGTTGTAATCGCCAATGCTGACGCCCATGCCGGCCTGCGGCTTGCCGTCGGGGGAATACGCGACGCCGGCTTCGATGGCCTGGTCCTTGAAGGTGCCGTCTTTCTGGTTGACGTAGTAGGTGGCGGATGTGGAGTCGTTCGCCACGTAGATATTCGGCCAGCCAGTGTTATCGAGATCGGCGGCGGCGCAGCTCAGCGCGTAGGTGCCCAGGGTGCCGTTCATGCCGGCTTTCGCACTGACATCGCTGAAAGTGCCATTGCCGTTGTTGTGATAGAGGATGTTCTTGCCGCCTTCGAGGCCGGGCGGCCCGCAGGCGACGACGATGCCCTTGTAAGTGCAGTTTGCGTCTTCGGGCGCGGGCGCGGTTTTTACATCGAAGTCGATGTAGTTGCCGACGAAGAGGTCGAGGTGGCCATCCTTGTCGTAGTCCAAAAAGGCGCAGCCGGAGTTCCAACGCAGACGGTCCTGCAGGAGGCCTGCTTCCCTGGTGACATCGTTGAAAGTGCCGTTGCCGTTGTTGCGGAAAAGGGCGTTCTGCCCGTAGTAACTTACGAAGAGATCGTTCCACCCATCATTGTTATAGTCGCCCACGCAGCAGGCCTGACCCCAGCCACTACGCGCGAGTCCGGCTTTCAAAGTGACATCGGTAAATGTGCCGTCACGGTTGTTTTTGAAGAGATGGCAGACGGGCTCATGACCTTTGGGAAAGCCCTCGAGACGCCATCCGTTCACCAGAAAAATGTCGATCCAATCGTCCTGGTCGTAGTCGAAGAAAGCCGCGCCGCAGCCTGTGGTTTCGAGGAGATATTTGTTGCGGTTCTCCCCGCCGAAGATGGTTTCGGTATTGAGGCCCGCTTCTTTGGCGACGTCGACAAACTGGATGCCGAGCGGGGTTCCTGCTACTGGCGAGGGTGCGCCTTTCGGCGCGGGACGCACCGGGGCTTCATAGGATTGGCGAGCGCTGCCGGCTGGTTTCTGTGCAGGGGCTTGACCCAGGAGCGGGCGCGCCAGGCTCAGAATATCTTCGAGGGACAACACAACTGCAGTCCGTGACAGCGACTTCAAAAAACCTCGGCGGTTCAAAGGCAAACAGGTATCTCCTGGTGCGCGCCGCTGTCGGTCGCGACTTCGCCCCAAAAGCCGAGTATAGCTGCCGCAATTCAGGTTTGCGGCACGAGCGACGTCGTGGCGGACGCGCTTTGGTGCGGTTTTCCTGAAGCGCCAAGGGCAGGGGAGCCTTGTAGCTTTCCCACCCTTTCGCCAGAAAAAAGTCGAAAGGATGGGGCACGGAGGATTGTTGGTGGATACGCCTTTGAACGTGCATGGGAGGCGTGTTGGTCAATGAGCTATTCAGTTCGCAAGGCTTCGCTTGGATTCACGGATGCGGCGCGGATCGCTGGCAGGCTCGCGCCGAGCGCGGCTACGAGCACCAGAACTCCTACCGCGAATCCCATTGACACGCGATCGACTGTGCTGGTCTGAAAGAGGAGTCCATTGATCAGGCGAGCGCAGGCAAGGCCTGCGGCGAGTCCGGCTGCCACGCCGAGTGCGGTGAAGCTGCCTGCTTCGCGAAGGACTAAGCCGAGGATGTCCGCGCGACCGGCGCCTACGGCGATTCGCACCCCGATCTCGCGCTTGCGCTGCGCGACGGAGTAGGACAGCACTCCGTAAATTCCGATCGCGGCGAGGACGAGTGCCACTGCGGCAAAAATGCCGAGCAGGGCGGAGGTCATCCGTTGCCGTTCGAGGGTGTCCGAGAGCAGGCTATCCATGGCCTCGAGGTGATAGATGGGCTGCTTCGCATCCAGCGTGTGCACCGCATCGCGCATGATAGGCGCGACAAGTTCCGGATTCATGGCAGTTCTTACGAGCAGGACTTCGTGGAGGCCGAAGCCGGGAAGGTAGATCTCGGGTTGCGGCTCAGTCTCCACTCCGAGGTCGCGCGCATTGGCTACTACACCGATCACCGGGATTTTCACAGGCTTTGGAGTCATGACTCCAAGGAGGATCTTCGCGCCGATTGGATCGCGGCCGCTGAGATATTGCTGTGCGAATGCTTCATTCACGACGAAGAGGCTGGCTTGATTTGCAATATCAGATTGATCAAACACTCGGCCTCTTCGGACACCCAGTCCCATGGTGCGAAAGAAATTGGCGCTCACATAGCGAATTTGTGCGGCGGGATATGTGCCCGGCGCGAGCGGCGGCGCACCGTCGATAAGAAACCGCGTCATGACGAGGGAGGGCTTGAGCGGAAGTATCGAGGTGGCGCCTGCGGCCACCACGCCGGGGGATTGCGCGATTTTGTCGAGGACCTGCTGATAAAAGCGACCGGTGTCCGGACCGTTATCGCTGTAGCGCAGTTCGGGCAGTGTCAGTTCCGCGCTGAGCAAATGGTCGGTGCGAAATCCGGGGTCGACGGCGATCAGCTTCTGGAAGCTGCGAATTACGAGCGTGCTGAGGAAGACGACGACGACCGCGAGCGCAATCTCTCCGGCGATGAGTGCACCGCGGCTTCGCGATTGGCGGCTGCTTCCGCGATTGCCTGCTCGCAAGGCGTCGGTCAATTTCTTCGAGATTCTTGTTGCCGGAAGAAGGCCGAAGATCACGGCGGTGCAGGTACAAATCCCAAGCGCAAACAGAAGCACGGGAACGCTGATGCGAATGGACTGAATCATCGAGGGGTCGAGGCCTTCGGTGTGACCGAGGGCAAGCCTCAAGAGCGGAAGGGCGGCCACAGCGAGAGATACGCCGAGTACGCCACCGAGCAGGCAAAGCAGCAACGTCTGGGCAAGAAATTGGGAAAAGAGGCGTTTGCGGTCGGCCCCCAGCGCCTGACGGATCGCCACTTCGCGTTGTTGAACCGACGCGCGGACCAGCAGGAGATTCGCGACGTTCGCGCAGGCGACCAGGAGAACCAGCACCACGGCGCCGAGGAGGCACAGCATGGCGGGACGGAGCGCGCCGACGAGTTGTTCGCGCAAAAGCTCGAGCGATACTCCGACCTTGCGGTTTGTGGCGGGGTACGCGGCTTCAAGACGCTGCGCAATGGTGCCCATGTCGGCTTGCGCCTGAGGCAGCGAGACGCCGGGCCGTAGACGGCCCAAGGCATTGACGGAGTGCCAGACGCGCGAGGCCTGGGTCGGCTTGTCGAGGAGCGAAAGGGGAAGCCACACATCGCCCTCAGCGGGAAATGATCCTTGTGGCGGCAGAACGCCGATGACGGTGTAGCTGCTTCCATTCAATTCAATCCCGCGACCGACCACGCTGGCGTCGCGACCGAAGAGGCGCTGCCATGCCGATGCGCTCAACACGGCAACGTGATCTTTGCCGTCAATGTCGTCCCCCTGATCGATCAAGCGGCCCGCGAGGGGAGAGATTCCGAGGACGGCGAAGAAATTGCCGGATGCCAGGACTCGATGGATCTGCTCGGAGTGTCCGTCGAAGACGAGCGAAACCGTGTTCGGGTTCAGGGTGGAGTAGGCCGCGATCTGGGTGAAGCTCTTCTGCTGTTTTCGCCAATCCTGATAATCGGGATAGGTGGCTTCGATAGGGCCCTTGAGTTGAGGATGAGTTTCCCGGAGGGTGACGAGGCGGTCCGCGTTCTCGAAAGGGAGGGATTTCAGAAGCAGTCCGTACACGCAACTGAAGATGGCCGTGGTAGCGCCGACTCCGAGGGCCAGAGTCAGGACGGCTGCGACGGTGAAGGAAGGAGAATTGCGCAACTGGCGGCCTGCATAGCGCAGATCGCGCAGGACAGTCTGCATCATATTGAGGACCTCAGGGAAGAGTCGCCCGGCGGCGGATCGACTTGCGCGCGCAGACGATGATACCTTGCGGCAGCTTGCAGGCCAGAAATTTAAGTGACGAATGTGGGGATAGATGCCAGCAAGGTCGCGGTTGCTATCCAGTAGAGAAGCAATTTCTCCCGCCTCTCGTTCACATGCCACGATTCTCGCAACTTTTTATGCTTTTTTGTGTCGAACTTGTATAGGATCGTTCTATTCTTCCCGTTGCGGTATGCAGCCTTTCGGAGTTCCGCGGTCGCGGATGGTTCAGGAAGTTGCCTTTACCCAGTACTCCCCAACCAAGATTTGACGGAGTTGCAGGATGGCCGCAAACCTTGTTTATTTCGGGGTGGATACCTGCCACCGGCTTCCGGTGCTGATGCGCGCGGGCTACACGGTCGAAAACTGTTATTCCGCGCTGCAGCTTGAGGCTGTGTTCGATTCCAGCTCTCCTGCTGAAGCCGTGCTGATGACGGATCACGAGGGCAAGCTTCCGCAGGACGCGATCACGTTGACGCGCTGCCGCCCCGTGACGCCGCTGATCCTGTTTCGGGATTCGAACCACTCGTACGCCGAATCGGCTTTCGACCTGGTCGTTCCCAGCCTTACGCCTCCGGGCCAGTGGCTGGACCAGATCGCTCTTCTGCTCGAAGAAAGCCGCGTGTTGCGGGCAAAGTCGGAGCTGCTGCGTGTTGAGTCGCGGATGCTGCAGCATGAGGCGATTCTGCTGCAGCGGGATGCTGCGGAGCTGCGCGAAAAGACGCGGTTGGAGCGAATTCGAGCCGCCCGCGCCTGCTCCCCTTACCGGGACCCTTTCGCGGGGGAATAAGCAGCCCCAGTTCCGAAGAACAACCTACTTAATTATCAAGCATTTGTCGCGCTGTCCCCAAGGGGGTCATGGGGGCTCACCCAGGTGGCCTATCGGCCTCCCACCATCGGTCGCGGGTTGACCTCAGAGTGTGATTGTTGACCCTGTTAGGCGGGTCTACACTTCGAATCAATCAAGTAAAGCATTTAGCAAGCAAAGCATTCAGCAAGCAAAAGATTCAGGGCCAAGTGAGAGACGGGCTGAACGAATCAGGGAGAAACACCATGATCGAGATGAAGAACCTGGACTACTACGAGTTTCTACAGATCAGCCCGAATGCCGATTCCGACACCATTCATCGTGTGTATCGGTTCCTGGCTGCCCGGTTCCATCCGGACAATCCGGTTTCGGGCGATCCGGAAAAGTTCTTCATGTTGAAGACGGCATATGACGTTCTTTCGGATTCAGACAAGCGCGCCGAATACGATGTGAGCCGTCAGAGCGACGAGGCCGATGAGACGCCTTTGTCCTCGAGCGTTGATTTCATGGATCAGTTTGAAGGCGAGCAGAATCGCCGCCTTGCAGTGCTTGCGGTGCTTTACTACCGGCGCCGGAACCATCCGCATAACCCTGAAGTGAGTCTTCCTGAGATTGAAAAGCAGATGGGCTTCCCGCGCGACTACCTGGACTTCACGACCTGGTATTTGCTGCGGAAGGGGTACATTACGCGCGCCGACAACTCCGACTTTACCCTGACTGCCGATGGCGTGGATTTTGTTGAGACGCAGCGCGTGAATATGCCGGTCCTGAACAAGATGCTGACGAACGGAACCACTGTTGCGAGCTTTTCAAAGCGCGACGATTTGGAGACGGACGGAGTAGTACATGGAGCCGAGGCCGCCAGAGCACACGGAGCGGGCCGGCGCACCATTATTCTGCCCGACATGTCTGTTCACACCGATCGCCGCACGGGTCAACCGGACCTGCGCGAGGATCGGACCGAACGACGGGCCACACTTCGCCTGGGTAGCTAGGCTTCTTTCCCCAGATTTTGCTCTCCGGAGTTGGGTATACCTACACAACTACGGAATTCGGCGAGCGCTTTTTATGGTGTTGTTGCATGGGGCTGGGGAGTCTCGAGGTTGGCCGGAGTAATTCTCTTAGGCCCGGTCCTAAAACCCTGGAGAAATGCCGCAAAGAGATGAAGGTATTTTTCCCAGGGGCTAAAAAAGCCCGCGGTAATTTTGTTGAATTTGCGGCACTCGAAATCTCGGTCGAATCTGACGAAGGTCGCTCCGCGGTTAAAACCAGCATCGATTTTGTCGGCTCAATGCGGGGGTTGAACCCCAGGTTGAACCCCCCGCCTCCCTCCGAGTTTTTTCGCGGCCCTTGCGGCACGACTGAAATCGTCCCTGTTACAAGGCAAGAAGCAGTGGAAGGAAACTGCTTAGAGTCCAGAGCCAGACCTCTCGTAATCGCGCGCGTCGTGGCGGGCCTGCGGGTGACTCTTGGCGAATTGTGGGACAGGATCGGCGGTCACACCTGCATGACTTCTGCTTCCTTTTTGCGGGAAAGCTCTTCCATGCGGAGAATCTCATCGTTCGTCATTTTCTGCACTTCTTCGAGGGCGCGCTTCTCTTCGTCTTCGCTGATCTTCTTATCCTTGGCGAGCTTCTTGAGCGCATCGTTGCCATCGCGGCGGACATTGCGGATTGCGGTGCGGTGCTCTTCGAGAACCTTGTTGAGGTGCTTGACCACGTCGCGGCGGCGCTCCTCGGTCATAGGCGGGACGGGAACGCGGACGACTTTGCCATCGGAGATCGGGTTGAAGCCGAGATCGGAGGACTGGATGGCTTTCTCGATCTCTTTGAGGCTGGTCGGATCCCAGGGCGATATCAAAATCATTTGCGGTTCGGGTGCCGAGACTTGAGCCATCTGGCTGATCGGCGTCGGCGTGCCGTAGTAGTCGACCCTCAACTGGTCCAGCATATGCACGCTTGCGCGGCCGGTGCGGGTTGCGGCGAGGTTCCCCTGGAAGCCGCTGACTGCCTGGTCCATGCGCCGCTTCAAGTCGGCGGCGAGATCTTTGAGCGCCGGATTGCCGGCCATTGCTGAGACTGCCATTGCTCTCCCTCGTTCGGTCCAAAACAATTCCAAAACAGTATAGTACGGCGTTTTTCCGGGTTAGGGGGTTCTCCGGTTGGTGCAAAGGGAGGGCCTATCGGGTTAGTGCCGCTTCGACCCGGGAATGAGAGCTGCCTGGCGGGATTTGGGGACCCTTCGGTAACTGGAGAATCGTCAGAATTGGCATTTTTCCGGACCTTGGGAAGCTGCCGTTTTTCGTGCCGGAACGTCCTTTGAGTGTCCCGCCTTGAAGGTGTGGCTCCCGCCGCACACGAGACGAGGGGCTCGCGAAATGACTCTGCGTTGGACGAAATGGTCGTGGTTGGCGTTCACCGGCGGGCTG
Source organism: uncultured Acidobacteriaceae bacterium (assembly GCA_963704415.1). Lineage (GTDB taxonomy): Bacteria > Acidobacteriota > Terriglobia > Terriglobales > Acidobacteriaceae > Telmatobacter. The sequence continues at coordinate 1,068,180 of OY969908.1, forward strand.
GTTGTGGCCTTGCTGGTCTGGATCCTGTTTGCGCCGGAGATCCGGGCGTTGCACCAATAGAACTCTTGACCGCTTCATTCTGTCGATTCAAGTCTGTGCTTTCCTAGGTCTCAAAGAGTACCGTTCGCGGGGACTTCGGATCTGGGGTACCCGGGGTACCCGGGGATGTGCTGATTGAAGCTTCGCGCGAGAGTGATTTGGGCTCGCGGTTTCCCACCCAATCCCCAGAAAAGAGGGGAATGGATGGGGCGCGGAGAGTTGTGCCGATCGAGGGATCGCGGGCGGGTTAATCGGGTTCGTGGTTTCCCACCCTTGCTGCGCAAGAGGGGGGACCATGTTCGCGGTGATTGATGCACTGCCTGAGGTCCATCGATGACGGGAAAAGAGCTCTACTAACTACTGTTGTGTTGTTGTTGTTTCGAGGGAAGTGGCTTGCTCGTGTGCGTGGTAGCTGGAGCGGACGAGCGGGCCGGATTCGACGTGGCGGAAGCCCATTTTCAGCGCTTCGCTCTTTAGCTCCGCAAATTCGCGAGGGGTGTACAGACGGGCCATGGGGAGATGGTCGCGGGAGGGGCGGAGGTATTGGCCGATGGTGAGGATGTCGCAATGGACGGCGGCCAGATCGCGGAAGACCTGGAGCAATTCGTGCGTCTCTTCGCCGAGGCCGACCATCACGCCGGACTTGGTTGGCCCTTCGGGGTTCAACTTTTTGGAGTAGCGCAAGAGCTCGAGGCTTCGCTCGTAGCGCGCACCTGAACGGACCACGCGGTAGAGGCGCGGCACGGTCTCTGTATTGTGATTGAGCACTTCGGGGCGGGCTTCGACTACGATTCGAATCGCTTCTTCACTTCCTTGAAGATCAGGAATGAGTACTTCGATGCGGCAGCCGGGGGCTTGGCGGCGGATCTGGTCGATGACAGACGCAAAGATGCGTGCGCCGCCGACAAGGTCGTCGTCACGATTCACGCTGGTGACCACCGCGTGGAGGAGCCCTAACTTAGCCACAGCCTCGGCGACCCTCCGGGGCTCATCGAAGTCGATAGGGTCGGGGCGGCCCTTGGGCACGGCGCAAAAACCGCAACGGCGCGTGCAGAGATTGCCAAGCATCATGAAGGTCGCAGTTTTGTGTTGCCAGCACTCGCCGATGTTGGGGCAATGCGCGCTTTCACACACGGTGTGCAGACCGAGGGAGCGCGCGAGGCGCTTGAGGTCATGGTAGTTTTCGCCCATGGGGGCGCGCCTTTTGAGCCACTGCGGTTTGGGCGCGGGGGCTTTGCGTGCGGACTCGATCTGCACCAGTTCCATCACGACTTATTGTAGCGGGCGGCGAGGGGCGCGAGGCTGCTTGGTACACTGCTCAGCACGGACAGGCGGAGGCCGATCTCGGATGCTCTGGAAGGTTGCTGGATGTGCAGTGCTTTGGTTGGCTGCGATTGCGGCGTCTGCACAGTCGTCGTACCAGCCGGGTGAGGCGGCGGCTTCGGCAACTGCGAAGGTCTTCACACCTCTGCGGCAGGAGTGGGCGCAGAATCTGCGCGAAAAGAAGATCGACGCCAGCATGGTCGAATATGCCGCGGACGGCGAGTTTATTCAGCCAGACGGCGGACGTGTGCGGGGAACGGAGGCTCTCAGAAAGCTCTACGAAACGATTACTGCAACGTTCGACAGCGATCTTGTTTTCGATTCTGAGCGGGTTGAAACTTCGGGCGACCTGGCATTTGACTCGGGAACTTTTCGTGAAGTGTTGACCACGCGGGCAACAGGAAAGCGACTCTTTTCGACGGGAAGTTATCTGACTGTTTATCGCCGCGACTCTTCCCATGGCTGGCTGATTGTCGAGCAGGTGTGGACTGGACCGCCGTTTGAATCGATGATCAAGCTTGATCTCGATCCGCATCCCTTTGTGGCGCTCACATTCGACGATCTGCCTGCGGCCGGAGTACTGCCCGCGGGGATGACTCGGACAAAAACCGCAACCGATCTCGCGGCCGAACTCAAAGCCAATCATCTAGGCGGAACTTACGGATTCGTGAACGCGTCGAAGATGCAGAACAATCCTGACGGCCAGCAAGCCTTGCACGCGTGGATGGATGCGGGCATGAACGTTGGCAGCCACACGTGGTCGCACATGTCGCTCACCGCGAATCCTGCAGATGCATTCGAACATGACGTCGCGTTGAACGAACCGGCGTTGGCCGAGTATGCGGGCGGGCGCGACTGGCATTGGTTCCGCTACCCGTTTCTGTGGGAGGGTGACACGCTGGACAAGCGGCGGGCTGTTCGGGGCTATCTCCGCGAGCATGGGTACCGCGTGGCCCAGGTCTCGCTCGATTTTGAAGACTACGCGTGGAACGATGCTTATAGCCGCTGCTCGGCGAGGCAGGATGCGACGGCCATTGAATGGCTTAAACAGAGCTATCTCGAAAGCGCCACTGAATACATTCGCCTTGGGCGCGAAGAGCAACTTATTGCTTTGGGCCACGAAATTCCTAACGTGCTGTTACTGCACGAAACCGCTTTTACCACGCTTATGCTGCCCGCTCTGCTGGACCTGCTGCGCAAGCAGGGGTTTCGGTTTGATTCGCTGCCCGAGGTCGAGAATGACCCTGCGTATGCCCTCGATCCCGATGCGGCGCTGAAATACGGCGGTACGTTACCCGACCAATTCATGGACTCGCGGCAACTTAAGTATCCGCCGTTTCAGCCCAAGCCATTCGATAAGTTGAAGACGATTTGTAACTAACGCAAAGTTACAACGATTGCATTCCTTCGTTCCGGATGGCAAGGCAGTACGTGCAGGTTCGTGCCTTCCAAGGTCCCAACAGCGGGGATCTCCTCCCCTGCGAACGAAGGAGTAGAATCCTGCCCCAGAGGAGACTTGCGTGAAGCCTCTACTTCTTGTTTCTGTCGTGTGTCTTGCAGTGGGTTTGGGAGTGGTGTTTGGCTACTGCCATGGCACCACCGGCGTGACGCTTGGGGATTCGCTGGCTTCTGTTTCCGTGCACATCGACATTACTACGAATGGCGTGCCGGTGCTTGTTGGCCTTCCGCTCACCTTTGTGGGCGCGCTTCTGCTTTTCATCGCTTGGATTCTCGCAATCTTCGGCGGACGAAGGCGAGGGGTGGTTGAACCAGCCCCGCGACGCCGCGGCGAACCATTTCAGGAGTAGCGGATTGCTACTTGGCAGCAACGATTTCGCTATACCAACTGGAGAACCGCCTACTCGGCCTGTCTTCTGATGCCGGTTGAAGACGCCGGGGCGGGCTTCAGATACTTATCCCACCACGCCAGCCAGCGCTCATAGCGATCGCGAATATAACTGGGGCGCGTGAATCCATGGAATTGTCCTGGGTACACGACTAACTCCGCAGGACGGCCCAGAGACTTGAGGGCCTGGTACATTTGTTCGCCGCCGAGCAAGGGTACGTTCATGTCGGACGTGCCGCCCATAAACAACATCGGCGTATGGATGCGTTTATCTATCTCGAGGAACGGATAACTCATCTTGATATAGAGCTGTAGATTCTTCCACGGCGGGCCAAGCTCGTTGTCGTATTGGAGGATGTATTGGTCGGCGCCGTAAAACGACATGGGCGCCGCCACGCCTGCGCCGCTGATGGCGCACTTAAAGCGATCCGTGCTGGCTGTGGTGTAGTCCGTCAAGATGCCGCCGTAACTCCAACCTGTAACGCACATGCGGTTGGGATCGGCGACTCCGAGTGCGATGGCTTTGTCGACGCCGGCGAGCAAGTCTTCGACTTCATAGTGGCCCCAATCAGCGGCAATCGCCTTGGCATAGTCCTGGCCGCGTCCGGAGCTGCCGCGATAATTGACGTTCAGCTCGGCATAGCCCTTAGTGGCCAGCCATTGGCGCAGGAAGTCGAAGGTGTGCTCATCCTGGCCGTTCGGGCCGCCGTGAATGAAGAGGATCATCGGGACGGGCGAGCCTTCTTTGAATCCCGCAGGCTTGGTGAGGAGGCCGTGTACGTCGGTGCCGTCTTTGCTCTTGAACTCGATGCCCTCGGTTGGCGCAAGGTTCAGCTCGGCTATCAACGCGTCATTGTGCTTGGTGAGCTTGCGCAGAGAGCCGTTTTCGAGCGCGTAGATTTCCGCGGGATTGGAATCGTTGGTGTAGAGGACTGCGGTATGGCCCGCGGCTGCATCCCATGTTGCTACTGAACCTTGCTCTGCCTCGAGCGGTTTGTCGGCCTCACCGGTTAACTCGACTTCCGCGGGGTATTGGTTGCGGTCGTCGTTGACGAGATAACTCAGCTTCCCGTCGGGCGAGTAAATGGGTGAGCGCACGGCTCGATCCAGCTTCGCCGCGGGATAAGTGACCGTGCCGTCGAGAGTCACTACGGCCGCGCGCGATTGCGAGTATTCCAATAGCTCGAGCTTCGCGCCTTGCGTATACGCGATCGATTTCGAATCCGGCGACCAGGCGAGTTGTCCACCGTCGGGACCAGTCCATGTTGTGAGCTTGCGGGGCGTCGAGCCGGCTTTGGCTTCCACGACGAAAACGTCTGTGTTGTTGGAGCGGTCGGGATCGGTCTCCTGGTTGCTGACGAAAGCGATCCACTTGCCATCCGGTGACCATTCGGGATCGTTCTCGTTTACGTTCTTGCTGGTGGTGAGCTTCTCGACTTTTTTCGTCGCGATGTCGTAGAGGGAGAGCGTATTCCATGCGTCGTCGCGAATGTAGCCCTGGATATCCTGCTTGAAGTGGTACCGATCAATCACGATGGGCTTGGGCGGCGCGGGGGGCTTGCCTTCTTCCGCGTCGGGCTCGTTTTTAGGCCGTAGAGTCAGCAGCAGCTTCTCTGAGTCCGGCGACCAACTGTAGCCGCCGATCTCCTGGTCGGTGATTGCAGTGAACTGCTCGGCCTCACCGCCGCGCCGATCCATGACCCACACCTGGTCGCCCTTTGCCGGGCCGGGCCGCGATGAAATGAAACTGATGTAGCGTCCGTCGGGACTGAATTTGGGCGACGATGCGCCTTCCTTGCCGTAGGTGAGTTGCAGGTCGACCGAGCCATCCCACTTCACCATCCATAGATGGGTCTGGCTCTTGTCTTCTTTGGTGTCGACCTGGCTGACGGAATAGGCGACCCAATTGCCGTCGGGAGAAACCACGGGGCCGCTGACTCGCTGCAGCCTGGCGAGGTCGTCGAGGGTGATATCGCGCTTTTTGGCGGCGTCAGCGGCGCGCGCCGGGGTTAGTAGCGAAGGCAGGACTCCAAGGAACAAGAAGGCAGCAAGGAAGCGACGCAGCATGGGCCGAGATTAACATAGCGCCGCAAGTGGTCTCCGGGACAAGGAGGTTATGCTCAGCGCAGCTTTTCGCGCACTTCGGCACGGACGAGATAGAGGAAGAACACGAGATTCAGCAGACCCTGGACGAGCGCGGGGGCTTCGCGCTGTGCGCCGAAGATCCAGAGGTTGTAGCAGGCGAGAAGAAAGACGGCAGCCAGTGCGCCGGCCCATGCCCACCGCAGCAGGAGAATGAGGCCTGCGCTGGCGGTCAAGAACGCCGCCGCCAGAAGCAGAAAGATTGCGGGGTAATGGCGCCCGACTACGCCCAAGATAATGACGCCGGCGAGGACGAGGAGATAGAGGCCGATGGCCAGAAGGCCCGGTAGCGGCGCCCAATCGCGCTGCGGTGGTTGAACACGCCTGTCCATGACGTTTTTGGGGAGGTTTTTGGGGAGGTTGTTCGAGAGGTTGTTCGGGGGATTGTGCGAAGGATGGTCCAGAGGCGCTTCGCCGGGCGCTTCGTTGTGTTTGCGGTTTTCTTCGTTCATAGGGAGTGCAGATAAGCCAGCAGATTCTGTAGCTCCGGATCGTCGAGACGGGTGGCGGGCATTTCGCCGCGTCCGCGCAGAATCACCGCTGTCAGGCGCTCGTCGGTGGGCGGCGCGCCTGAGGGCATCGCCTTGATCTTTGTGATCGCCTGCAATCCCGGCCCATGCAACCCCGCGGTCGTGGTGGGATAGTGGCAGCGCGCGCAGCTTTTCTGGAACACCTGCGCGCCTCGCGCTTCCTCCGGTGTCCACTCGGAGGAAGGTTTTGAAGGCGGCAGGGAGCGGCAACCGGCCACGCCGAGCACAGCGCTTACAGCGCAAACCACTAACGGCGTGACGATTCTTGGCGTCGGCATGTGATCTCATGATACCCGGTGCCGGTACGAAGTTCGCGACCCGCGTTTACTGCGCAAGCTTATATACCCGCAGTCGGTGTCCATCCAGATCGAGCCCAACAAATGTATAGCCGAACTCCATCCGCATGGGCTTCTGCGCAATCACGATGCCCTCTCCCGTCCATTGCGCAAAGCGCTCGTCCACCTCCGCATCGCTCGCTTCGGCAAACACAAGTTCTATCGATCCTGGCGCGCCCTCGGCTTCCGGTTGCACCTCGTCGCGCTTCCAGAAACCGATCTTCAATCCGCCTTGAAGTACAAACATCGAGTATCCCGGGGATTTTTCGACCGGCGTCGCCTTCAAAATCGGTTCGTAGAAATTCGCGCTGCGGATTGGGTCCGCCACATACAGCAGAACAAAACTTGGATTCGCCACTGCAATTCTCCTTCGTTTGAAATCTGTGTCCAAGGTCGGCCACACACGAAGGCTATAAGCGGCTTGTGTCAGATTCTGTCAGTAGTGCGCGGCTTGGCCAGCAGCTCCACAGTCGAAGGTGGAACACCGTGCTGGACCTGCCACTCCTTGAGCAAGGTGCGGCGGCTGCGCGGATAATGCCCGTCGATCAGCGTGAACTCGCGAATGCGATCAGCGCGGAAATGGCGATAACCCTGCCGCAGTTCGCACCACGCCGCCAAAATCAACGCGCGATCGAAATAAGCCAGCGCAAAGGGCCACACCGTGCGCCTCGTCTCCTCGTCGGCCAAATCCACATAGCGGAGGCTGAGCTTGCTCTCCGTGCGAATAGCCTTGCGGAGGGTCGCAAGTTCGCGAGCCCGCATTGGCTCATCCCGCGCTGGACCAACGAGAAGGCTCGACGACTCCATCTCGCGCCGCAGCTCCGCAGGCAAAACCGCATCCACCTTCGCCAGTAGATTTGCCGCAGCAGAGTGCAGGTCGGGATCGCCATTCCGCAGGACCCAGCGCGAGCCCAGCACCAACGCTTCAATCTCTTCCTGCGTGAGCATCAGCGGCGGCAGCATGAATCCGGGCCGCAGAAGATAGCCCACGCCCGGCGAGCCATCAATGTGCGCTCCCTGGCTTTGCAGCGCTGCGATATCCCGATACAGAGTGCGCAGACTGATGCCCGCATCGTCGGCCAGCGTCGCCCCGCTGACCGGATAGCGATGACGCCGCAGCATCTGCATCAAGCGAAGAAGCCGTTCGGCACGCGACATACCCCGATTCTCCTCGCGCATCACTCGTTTCGTCTACTGCAGGTTTCGTGGCGGATCGTCTGGCTGCCGCCGGCCTCGCAGCCCACGTGCGCTCGAACTGCGCACCAATCGCATTGCAGGCAAGCGCGTGTAAGATTTGGTGGTCGAGTTTGGTGATCAAGGAGGATTGTTCCAAACATGCGTTTCGCGCGGTGCGTGGCCCCCTTGCTATTTATCTCCGCTCTCTCCTGCCTGGCTCAAACCGCGGTCCGCCCGGCCTCTGGCCTGCCCATCGCCAACCCCGAATCTGTCGGCTTCTCCACCCAGCGCCTGGATAATCTGCATGCGCTGATCCAGGGCGAGATTGACAACAAGCAGCTGGCGGGCGCGATCACGCTTTTGGCGCGTCACGGGAAGATTGTGGACTATCGCACCTATGGTGTGCGCGATATGGCCACGGGCGTGCCGATGGCCAAAGACACGATCTTTCGCGACTACTCGATGACCAAGCCGGTGACCGGCGTGGCGATGATGATTCTCTACGAGGAAGGGAAGTGGCTGCCCACCGATCCAATTACGAAATACATTCCGGAGTTCGCGCACCTCAAGGTCTTCAAGGGCGTCGATGCGGACGGGAAGATGATCCTGGTCGATCCCGACCACGCGCCGACGATGCGCGAATTGATGTCGCACTCGGCAGGCTTCTCGTATGGCAATGGGAATTCGCCGGTGGATGCGATGTACAAGGATCTGAAGCCGACGCAATCTGCGAATTTGCAGGAGATGATCGACAAGCTGGCGAAGATTCCGCTGAACTATCAGCCGGGCAAGGGATGGACGTATTCGGTCTCGATGGATATCGAGGGGTACATTGTCGAGAAACTTTCAGGGCAAACGCTGCCGGATTTTATGCGCGACCATATCTTCGTGCCGCTGGGCATGAAGGATGCGGGGTTCTTTGTTCCGGAAGAAAAGCGGGCGCGCTTTGCGACGAATTATCGAGATGACCCGCAGGGGCAACTGGTGCCTAGCGCCACGACGGGTGGTGCGCCGACCGACTATGCCACGCAGCCGACGATGGCATCGGGCGGCGGAGGCCTTGTTTCGACGATTGAAGACTATTACCGGTTCGCGCAGATGCTAGCCAACGGCGGGCAGCTTGATGGGAAGCGCGTCCTGTCACCCGCCGCGGTGAAGCTGATGACGTCGAATCATTTGCCTGCGGAGATTCTCACCGGGCAATTCGGCATTGGGCAGCACGTCATGCGGCCCGGGTTCGGGTATGGCTTTAACTGCGCTGTGGTCTTTGATCCGCCGGAGGCGAACCTGCCTGACGGGAAGGGCACTTTCTTTTGGGATGGGGCGGCGGGTACGTGGTTCTGGGTCGATCCGACGAACGATGTGGTCTTTGTGGGAATGATTCAGCGCATGACGAGCCCGAACAACCATCCTCTGCTTTATCGCAGCCATGCGACTGTGTATGGAGCGCTGGTGGATCCGTCGAAGTAAAAATGGGGCGTGATTCAGTGAATCTATTCGATCTACGGTGGAATCGGGTGGGGCCAACGCTCACTTGATCCGCCGAGATGGGGGGGATTTGCATCCAATTGGTGTGACGGTATCTCAGAGATACCGAATTGCCAGGGAAGTCCTATATTCGGGTAGATAAAAAATGCCTTCTCTTAAATCAAAGGCGCGCTTGCGTCAGCACGCCACTGATCGACCCTCGCCCTCTTCGATAGAATCGGTTCCCATGGGGACTGCTTCGATTCGCGAGGACTGGGAAGGGCGCAGTGTCGATGGAAAATTTGCCCTTCTGGAATGGCTCGGCGGCTCTGCGGATAGCGGTGTCTTTCTCACCGTGCTGGGCGGGGTGCAGCGAGCCGCGATCAAGCTCATTCCAGCCGAGGGTGTGGATGCGGACGCACAGCTGGCGCAATGGGAGATGGCGAAGGCTCTATCGCACACCCACCTGATGCGGGTGCTGGAGGCGGGCCGTTGTGCGGTGGAAGGCACCGACGTGTTGTATGTGGTGACGGAACATGCTGAAAAAGTTCTGTCAAAGTTTCTTCAGGAGAAGCCGCTGCAGGCGCACGAGGCGCGCAATATTTTCGAACCCGTTCTGGAGGCGCTCTCGTATCTTCACGAAAAAGGGATCGTCCACGGCCACATCAAGCCCTCGAACATCCTGGTATCCGGCGGCGAGTTAAAGATTTCGGTGGATAACTTTTTGGTTGCTGACGGGGTGCCCAAGCCGCCGCGGAAGCCAGGCATCTACGATGCGCCAGAAGTCGCCGCGGGGATGATGATTGCGGCCGCGGACGTGTGGTCGGTGGGGATTTCGCTGGTGGAGGCTCTGACGCAACGTCCGCCGTCTCGGGACGCTGCGGCGGGCGATGTGCCGATTGTGCCGGAGACTCTACCCCAGCCTTTCCTTGAAATTGTGCAGGAATGTCTTCGGCCGAATCCCGCTGAGCGGTGCTCGATTGCGGATATTCAGAGCCGGCTTACGGCGCGCACTGAGTCTCAGCCGGTGGCACGGACCGAAGGACGTGGAGTACGTCCTGAGGATCGGAGCGAGACAGGCAACCGGAGGATAGGCACCGAGGGGATAGGCACTGGGGGGATAGGCACGAGGGGCTTTGACCGCAAGGTATCCACGCCGGTGATTGCGCCGGTGATTGCGGAACAAGGCGTCGCGCCCAGGGAGCCAGCTCCGGCGGTACAGCCGGTGGGCCGATGGGAAGCTGACGACGAGCCGGCTCCGCTTCCAACGCTGTTCGAAGATTATGAGGAAACGAGCCGGTCCAGATTGCCGCAGATATCGATCTTGATTGGCGCTCTTGTCCTGCTGGCAGTGGTCGCATTTGTGCTGATGCGTCGGAACGATTTCAAGATTCCGTGGCCCTTCCAAAATCAAAGCACACCCGCGGCGAGCCAGCAGGCTGCACAGCCGCAGGCGGTCCCATCCGGCGAGGCGAGCGCGTCAGGGAATACACCGTCTGAGAGCCAGCCCCAAGCTCCGGCAGCTTCGCCGAGCGATACCGTAAAGACGCCTGAAACTGGTGGGACCGCGGCGCAACCGCAGTCGCCTGCGGCTTCGACCGGCGAAGCTGCAAGCGCAACTGCCGCGGGTTCGGCCGTTCCCAAGACGCAAGCTCCTGCGGCTCCATCCAGCGAAACTCGCAGTGCACCTGCGGCTGCGCAGGCCGAGGCGCAAACCCCATTACCGTCGCCCGCGACGAGCGAGGCGACAATGGAGGGCGCGGTGGCGAGTCGGGTTTTGCCCAACGTGTCGCACAGCGCGATGGATAGCATGCACGGGCCGGTGGTGGTGGAAACGCGCGTTGTTGTGGATCGAAGCGGCGCGGTTTCGAAGGCCGAATATATTACGCAGGGGCCGGGGAATTATTTCGCACGCATCTCGTTGCGCTCTGCGGAATCGTGGAAGTTTACGCCGCCGCAGACACATGGGCATCCTGAGCCGAGCGTGTGGACGCTGCGATTTTATTTCACGCGCGGAAAGACCGAAGTGAGCGCGACGGAAGAAGAGCGTTAGATCAGTTTAGGCCAGCCGTAAACAATGGATAGTAAGGGTTGAGGCCTCCCACCCTTTCCGCAGAAAAAAGCGGAAAGGGTGGGGCACGGTGGATTGTGCGGATCGCCGGACGTGTCGATCAGCTGGGCTGACTATCTGACGCTTTAGATCGAACGTTCGTCCTATGCTCTCAGCGCCAGCGGAAGATGCGCAGCGAAATAAGAAACGGAATTGCCAGCCACGCCGTGAGAACGCCCATGGGCGCCGCCAATTGCGAAAGATTCATCCCCTGGAGCATATTGCCGCGCAGCGCCTCGATGGCCGCGGTCAGCGGCAGAGCCTGCACAACCGGTTGAATCAATTTCGGAAACCGCGTAGCAGAGAAGAAGATTCCAGAGAGTATCCACATCGGAAGCATGGCGAGATTCATCAGTCCTGATACGGCTTCTATCGTCTTAGCGCGCGATGCAATCAGCAATCCAAGCGACGAAAGCGACAACGACGTAAGTACGCAAAGCAACCCCAGTTCCCAAAGCGACCCGCGAAACGGCACCCCGAAAACAAGCTTCGAGAACCCGAGAAACGCGATCACTTCAATCACCAGGAGCACCAGCCGCGACAGTATGTACGACGCCAGATACTCCCATCGCGGCATAGGCGAAGCCACAAACCGCTTGAGCAGCTTTTTCTGTCGTGCTTCGACAATCGAAAACCCAAGCCCCCAGATCGCCGAACCCATGAGGTTCATTCCCAGCAGCCCCGGCACCACGAAATCGATATAGCGAGCGCCCGCCTCATGGACCAGATCGTTGGACGAGCGCAGCGCCTCCTTCTGTCCGGCTGCCTTTTGAATCGCCCGATCCGCCAGCAGCCGCGCCAATCGTGCATCGGGGTTCGTGTCGTCGTACTTGTACGCAACACCGCCATTTCCCTGGATCGCAAGCAAGAGAATCCGCCCCGTCGTCAACTCATGCGTGCCTTCCTCTTCGTCGATCACAGCGGCGGACAATCCCTTGTCGCCGTTGAGCGCCTGCGTCAATTGCGCGCTTGTCGCGCCGACGGCCAGCACATCCGCAGGCCGGTTGCGAAACGCAATGCCCAGACCCACCGCCAGCAAAATAGGAAAAACAAAGATCCAAAACATCGCCTCCGGCTCGCGAAAAAACAACCGAAACCGCGTGCTCGTCAACTGGTAAAGCGAACTGTCTGTCAGGCTACTCATCGCGCAGATTCCTTCCCGTCAGTCCGACAAAAACATCTTCCAGCGTTGCCGAATGCGTGCGAAATTCGCTTGGCTTCAGTCCCATCTCCGCCAGCACTGAAAAAATCTGCGGTACGGTTGTGTGCAACTCGACAACGGAAAGCTGATGCTGCCCCCCATCCACGCGATGCGCCTGTACACCGGCAATCGCCGTCAGCTTGCGCACATCAACCCGCTCTCCTTCTGTCTCGGTACCGACCGCAAACTCCACTACATGATCTCCGCCGATGGAGGCGATCAGTTGCTGTGGCGTTCCAAGAGCGATGATTTTTCCCTGGTCCATGATGGCGACGCGATCGCACAGGTGCTCCGCTTCGTCCATGTAGTGCGTGGTTAGAATGATCGTTCTACCGGCGCTGCGGAGTTGGTCCACGAGATCCCAGAGATGGCGGCGGGCCTGAGGATCGAGGCCGGTCGTGGGCTCGTCGAGAAACAGCAGATCGGGATCGCCTACCAGTGCGCAGGCCATCGCGAGGCGCTGCTTCTGTCCGCCAGACAGGGTGCCGATGCGTGCGCGGCGCTTCTCTTCGAGTTGCGCCACGCGGATAGTTTCTTCGACCGAAATGCCGCGCCGGAAGAAACTGCGAAACAAGCGCAGGATTTCTTCGACGGTCAGCTTCTCGGGGAATTGTGTTTCCTGGAGTTGGACGCCGATGCGCTGGCGTAGGACGGTGGCCGAAGATTGCCAGCCCAGGCCGAGGAGATGCACGGTGCCCGCATCCGGTGTGGTGAGGCTTTCACAGATTTCGATGGTCGTGGTTTTGCCGGCGCCGTTGGGGCCCAGCAGGCCGAAACACTCGCCGCGCTGAACCTCTAGATCGATGCCATCGACGGCAACTACATCGTCAAAGGCCTTGCGAAGTCCGCTCAATGAAAGGGCGGGACCATTCAATGCATCTTTCGCCAACGGAGATGGGTCCAGGCTCGGGCGAGTCACAACGATTCTCCTCGGATCAGCGTAACGCAACAGCGACGCCCGTTCAGCGCAGACTTGGTGAATTTTCCGGCGCCGCTTTTTGGAAGGGGCTGACGGATGTGGGATCTGCGAGGGCGAGCTTTACTCCGTCGCGGCGATGGCTTCGCAGATTCGTTCTACGGCTGTGGACTCGGCACTGCTGCCGGGCCGGTGTCCGTTGACCATTACGGAAAACACCAGGGTCCGGCCGCTGGCTGCGGTGAGGTAGCCCGACAGCGCGACTGCTTCATTGAGCGTGCCGGTCTTCGCCCACAGCTTGCCCTTCAGGGGCGAATTCCGGAATCGATTGGTGAGCGTACCGTCCACTCCGGCCACGGGGAGCGTGTTTCGAAACGCCGTGCCCCATGCCTGGCGCGCGGCATAGGACAGCAGTTGTGTGTTGGCGCGCGGAGCGATGCGGTCATCCATGCTCATGCCCGAGCCATCGTAGAAGAAGAAGTCCTGGTCGCTGATGCCGGTGTCCACCAGGAATTGGCGCACGACGCGCGCGCCCTGCGCCAGGCTGCCGTCTTTCGCGAATATCTTGCCGAGGAGCCGCAGAAGAAGCTCGGCGTGCAGGTTTTGGCTGATCTTGTTGGTGACCGTGATGTCCTCGGCCACGGGAACCGAGATGTGCGTCGCCAATACGCGGCGGGCGGTGATGGGAGCGACGGCAGTGGTGAGATCGGTACGTGCGAGCCGGAGTGGCTCCGCGCGTTCGCCCACGAAATCGCCGGTGCCATTTGAATCGCGATGGGCGGCTACTGCCGATCCGGTGACTGATATTCCGCGGAAGAGCAAAGCCTGCTTGAAGGCGGCGGCGGTAAACTCGGCGGGCTCCTCGATGGCCAGCTCGGCCTGAAATCCCGCCGGGGGCGCGGTGCCCCACGCGCGCACCAGCATGTTCCCGGGCATGCGCTGCAATCCAGGATGCGGCGTCTCGCCCGGCGCGGCAATGGTCATGCTGTCTTCGAGAGTGTAGTACTCGATGCTGGGGTTCCAATCGGCGGCAACGCCGGAGGGCGTCGAGGAATCCGCCGTGACGCGGAGTTCGGTCATGTTTTCGTTAAAGCTGAGAGCCGAAGCAGGCGCGCCGTAGGCCCATTGCAGGTCGTCCCAACCCCACGCGGTGCCGTAGGGCTCGTTGAGAAAAAAGCTGTCGTCGCCAACGATGTTGCCTTCGACGGTGCGCACGCCCGACTGCTCTACCTGTTCGGCCAACAGTTCCAGAACCGTCATGGGATCCGGCTTTGGCGGCGCCTGGGGGGCGGCGGTCGTTGCAGGAGGATTTGCAACCGGAGGCGATTTGACGGCGGGCGGGGCGGCTCCGGGCGGGTTTTTCTGCGCAGGATTCGGAGCAGGCGGTGGTTCATACGGATACTTCTGCGCGCTCAGGGTGGGGTCGCCGACGCCCAAGAGCATGAGGTCGCCATGCAGCACGCCTGCGGCGTCTACATCGCCGGTGGCGACGATGTTCGTGGTCCACGTAAATGTCTCGACAGGCAGGAGGGCGAAGGCGGCGGCGGTGGTGGTCAGCTTGGCGTTGGACGCGGGCGTGAAGAGCCGGCCTTCATTGAGGCCATAGAGCGGTTGGCCTTCGATGGTTGTGACGCTGATGCCGAACTGCGCATGGCTTAGAGCCGGTTCGGCAAGGATCGCCTGAATGCGTTCGGCGATCTGACCGCGCGCGGGGGCCGCATGCGCGGGCGCTTGCGTTGACGGACGCGACGCATGATGCGTCTGCGCCGGGAGACCATCCGAAAAGACTAGAAAAGCCGCAAGAAAGAATGAAACGGCACGCGTGCTTGCCATGGCCGGAGTTTAGCAGGAGAGATTCATGATGAGCACGGACCTGGAGCGCGGAACCGGTGCCGCTGCCGTCCCCTAGAATCATTGGGAGTCGTGGGGCGAACGCTTGGTTTTGCCGAATCCAAATTGCAGACGGACGATTTGTCCCTGGCGGCTGCGGACGCGCACGCTTGACCTTGGCGGGCGCACGCTCATCATGGGCGTGGTCAACGTTACGCCGGACTCCTTCAGCGATGGCGGGCTTTTTCTTGATCCTGAAGCTGCAGTGGCGCATGGTGTAAGGCTGCTGGACGAAGGCGCTGATTTGCTGGACCTGGGGGCGGAGAGTACGCGTCCTGGGTCGCGCGCGGGTGCGGCGCATGGATCGGAATTCACTCCTGCGGTCGACGCGGAGGAAGAGCAGGCGCGGTTATTGCCGGTGATTGAAGGCATTCTGAAGGCTCGGCCCGATGTGGTGCTGTCAGTGGATACGTATAAGGCGGCTACTGCACGAGCGGCGCTGGATGCGGGTGCGGAAATTACCAATGACGTTAGCGGCTTCACTTGGGATGAGGAGTTGGCGGGCATTTGCGCTAGGGAGCGGTGCGGCGTGGTGTTGATGCATACGCGGGGGCGACCGGAGGAATGGCGCACGCCGGCGCGGCTTGACGGCGAGTCATTGATCGACCTTGTGCGCACGGGCTTGGGGACTAGCCTGCGTGTTGCGGGTGCGGCGGGTATTGCGCCCGAGGCGATCGTTCTTGATCCCGGATATGGTTTTGGGAAGCGCTTCGAAGAGAATTTTTCATTGCTTGCGCGACAGGGCGAGTTGCTTACGTTGGGGCGGCCCCTGCTTGCTGGGCTCAGCCGGAAATCTTTTTTGGGACATGCGCTGGCACCGCTTTTTGGCGGGAAGAGTGCGCCTGTGAATGCACGTGAGACCGCGAGCGTTTCCGCGATGGTTGCTGCGATTCTGCAAGGGGCTTCCATTGTGCGGGTGCATGCGGTGCGGCCCGCTGTGGAAGCAGCGCGCATTGCCGATGGGGTGCTGGATGCGGGTTAGGCTAGCGTGGCTCTGATCCACTGATTTCGGACTTTTTTCGTAGTTTTCTACCCTAGCGAAGCTAGGATGGGAAACCCGAGTTCGTGAGGATTGATGATTCGGGGAGTGGCGTGGTTGGGTTCGTGCTTTCCCACCCTTTTCGCCGGAAAAAGCGAAAAGGATGGGGCACGGCGGTTCGTGGGGATTAATGCTTCGCGAAGTGGCGGGTATAGGTTCGTGCTTTCCCAGGTCTCAGAAGCGAGACCTGGGGCACCCGTGTTCGCGGGAGTGACGCACTCGGATTTCTCTAGCGGGCGGACATTGCGTGGAGTTTCAGGACGGTGTTCCAGTTGCGGGCCGTCGCGGTTACGCCCAGGGCGCGGTCTACGGTTTGTGCTGTGAATTTGCTGTCGGCCGCGCCATCGGGCAGGTGCAGGTAGAGCGTGTCGCCCTGCAGGTAATAGCGATCGCGGCGGGCAGGATATTTCGCGATGACCTCTTCGAGGGCTGCGGCCTTGGTTGCGGGTGGAGCGGCGGAGAGGAAGACTGCGTGGACCCTGGCGCCGTCGGCAGCGGCCTCAGCGGCGAAGGGATTGGCGGCGATGATTCGATCGAGTTCGGCGTGGGTGCGGACGATGACGGGAACCGGCGCGCCCATGTACTTTGCCAGAGCAGCAGTGACGGATTTGGCGAGGGCCGGTGCGGAACACTTCGCGTCCACCACTGCATTGCCGCTCTGTATGTAGGTTTCGACCTTGGCGCAGTTCGAGTCAGAGAGCAGCTTGCGGAAGTCGGCCATGGGCAGCTTGCCCGTTGAGCCCACATTGACGGCGCGGAGCAGAATCACAAATGTCGGCATGGATGCAAGAATCCCTTATGGCTTTTCAGAAGCAAAGTAGACGACCACGCCGCCTACCAACGCCAGTGTTGCCAGCACGGGTACAAGGTACCAGAAGCTGCCGTCGAAGGCGCTCAACGACGTAGGCCACAGGGCTTCGAGATGGAGTGCGCGGGGCAGCGCTTCGATCCACGCTCTTAGATCGAAGCCGCGCCGCATTTGACCGGCGAGAGCGCCAGCGGCAACAAGCAGAACCATCGCAAAAGCGAAGATTTGGGCGCCCAGGATAGGACGGCCGATGCGCTCGATTGCGGCATTGCGACGGCGCAATTGCGCGCGCCACCAGAGCGCGCCCGCCGACGGCAGCGTCGGAGCTGCGATCGCGCTGGCGTGCGCCGCTTGAAAAGCCTGCGCGACCAAAGCGAGATCGGAGCAGGCGCGACAGCCTTCCACGTGGGCGCGCAATTCTTCGGCACAGGCCTGCGGCCACTGACCGCGATTGACCAACTCCTCGACTTCTTTCTCGCGTGCGCAGGTGAGTTTGGTCATCGCGATTGCTCCTGGACTGGCTGGGTGCGCAGAAGACGGGCCGCTTTGTGGCGGGCGCGAAAGAGGAGCAGGCGAATGCTGGCTGACATCAGGCCGGTTATTTCTGCAATTTCGTGGTGGCTGTAACCCTCGGCATACGCGAGCCACAAGAGTTGACGATCGCGCGGACGCAACTGGGCCAGAGCCGGTCCCAGCATCATTTGGGAATCCGAGTGGGCTGCGTTGTCCGCAGTGGCGAAGCGCTCTTCGGGGATATCTTCGATTGCTGTGGTGCGCTGTTTTCGCCAGTGATCGCGTAGCAGATTGGTGGCGATGCGGAAAAGATAGCGGCGCGCGGCGACTTCGCCCTCTTCGGGATGGGCCGCGCAGAGGAAGCGCACGTAGCTCTCCTGCATGAGGTCGTCGGCCAGCGCGGGATCGCGGGAGACGCGCGCGAGATAAGCCCACAGAGACCGCGCCGAGCGCTCATAGAAGCCAGCGAATGCCTCAGAATTCATCGAGCCGGAGGCGCCATCCATCGGCTGGCGGGCGACCAGTGGCGCGTCATCTGCCAGGACTCGCGGTATGGCGGATTCCCAACGCATGGGCTTCTGCTTCCTCACTTCGTTTCGGCTCCGCCCGGGTCACTGTCTGGGGCCATAGGGCGAGCCGGACTGAGTGGCCGGAGGCGGCATGAGACCGAGGCGCGCCGCCAGCAACCAGGTGATGCCCGCGCTCAGGATAAACCCGATGCCGGGCATGAGGGCGACGGTGCCAAAGATCAGCATCGGCTCGTCCAAGTCGGGGCCGGCGTGGCGGAGGAGCATGAAGCCGGTGCCGAGGAGCACCAGCACAACGCCGATTTGCAGAGGCGTGAGCACGCGGGCTACGGCATTGGGTACGCGCTGGCTCGTCTCCATGTTCACGGGAATGGGGGCGGCTTCAAGGAAGCGCTTGCCGGCTTCGGTTTCCATGTAGGCGGCGAGTTCCTGGCTGGAGCTGAACTTATCGATGAGGCGGGCGTGAACTTCGCTCTGGAGTTTGAAGATGCGGCCCCAACGGCGGTTCTCGAGGAACATTCGGGTCAGCGATGCTACAGCGACCAGAAAGACGACCAGGGCAATGATCGGCGGCATGTTACTCATAAAATCGGCAAAAGGGGACGGCCTGGATTGTGCGCGATAGACGTCGGGCCAGACGGCGCGCTCGAGGGCTTCGTTGGGGTCGCCGTTTTCATGATTCAAATGCGAGAAGAGGAAGTATTCGGGGTTGCGTGCCACCTCTGGATGTTCGGCGAGAAAGGCGGCGAGCTGGGGATTGTTGCGGGCTACATATTCCTGGTCGCTTAGCAGCGAGGGGTCGTGCGAGACGACGGTGGTGAGGGTGGGGCTCAGGCGGAGGAGCCGGATCAGCTCGGTTTGGGTAGCGGCTACATCTTTGTCGTTTAGCATGGGCGGAACCGCGGGCGCGGGTGCGACGGGGTGGGCTTGGGCGGTTGCCAGGATGGCGCAGAAGAGAAAAGGAACGGCAAGGATCGAAAGGGTGCGGAAGATGTTGCGTCGGGTTTGCATTTTGGTTTTCCCCTCGGGCGGAAGAGCGGATTTGACGTCTTCTGTGTGGATAACGCTTCAGGGCGTGGTTCTGTTAACAGGGAACCGCAAAAAGATCCACTCCCCTCGGTTTGTCCGGACGGGTCAAAGTAGCTCAGCAAAGGACCAGGCAGCACGGGACAATTAAGGTATGAAAAAGCTATTGCTTGGATTGGTTCTCATCTTCTGCTTCGCGACAGTTCCTGTAGCGACGCAGGCGCAGGTTGTGGTGGTTGTTCATCCCCATCACCACCACCATCACCATCATCATCACCACCATCCAGGTGTCACGCCATAATCCCGGGACGGAAGAAGAGGTTGCTCGGCGAAGGGGCAGACAGTGAAGGGTTGTGCTAATGAAAAAGACCAACCGGATATGTATGGTCCGCCGCCGTTTTGCAAGCGAAAAGTGAGGATGACAGAATTGGTCTGCGCGAATGTATTCGGCCTTGATTGGAGTAGCGAACTCCTGGCCTGAATGGGATGCGCTGCGCTCTCGTCCTTTTTAGTAACGCTGCCTTTGAAGGCATTTTCCGGTTACAGGTTCTCGAGGGCGCCGGGATCGACCGTTGTGCCATCTCATGGTTCGCCAGCAAACCTGGCAGGAATCAAACTCAGATCAGCCGTCGTCGTTGGACTGCAGATGTGGGAATCGTGTCAGCGATTTCCAAGCCTGGCGCTTTGTGCCAGGCGTCATGTGCAGGCCAATCAGGCTGCAATTACCTGTGCAACTGTTGGCGGGCGATATGTCTCTCCTTTGAACAAAACCGCCCAGGCGATGCGCGCCATCTTGTTGGCTAGTGCCACTGTTGCCACTTGAGTGCGCTTACGTGTTGTGAGATTAGCTAGCCATATACTCAAGCTGGTGCTTTGCTTGGTCTTCTGCAGGAGGACGGCGTGGGCTCCTTGCACGAAGAGCTTGCGCAGGTATTTGTTTCCTCGTCTGCTGGTACCGGTGAGTTTTTGCTTGCCTCCGGTAGAGTGCTCGCCGGGAACCACGCCCAACCAGGCAGAAAATCCGCGGCCCTTCTTGAAGGCTGCACCGTTGCCGATGGCGGCCACTGTGGCGGTAGCTGTGATCGGTCCGATTCCGGGGATCGCGATCAGGCGTTTGCACTGTTCAAGTTCGCCGCAGATGCGCTCGATCAGCTTGTTGGTTTCCTCGATCTGCCCGTGCAGGTACTGCATCTCCATCCGCAGCTGGGTCAGAAGTACGCGCAACGCACCGGACAGCTTGTTGTCCGCGTCTTCCAGAATGCCGGGCAGAGACTCCTCAATATAGTGGCGTCCCTTGCGGATGGTGATACCGCGCTCCAACAGCATCCCGCGCATCTGGTTGATCACTGCAGTGCGGCGCACAACCCACCGCTCGCGCACCCGGTGCAGCGATTGCAGATCGAGCTGATCGTCGGTCTTGATCGGCACAAAGCGCATCGTGGGGCGGGTTACTGCTTCCGAACACGCTTCGGCATCAATGTAGTCGTTCTTGTTCGTCTTCACGTACGGCTTCACATACTGCGCCGGCATCAGGCGCACATCATGGCCTTGTTCCCGCAGAGCACGGCCGAGAAAATGGGATCCTCCGCAGGCTTCCATGCCGATCAGGCACTGAGGAAGGTTCGCGGTGAAGCGCAGCAGCTGAGTCCGTGAACCCTTCTTGCGAACCACGACTTGCCCACGTGCGTTGACGGCTACAAAGTGAAAAACTGTCTTCCCTAAATCGATACCAATCGTCCGAATCTCCATGGAACACCTCCTGTGTTTACCTCTACACCCGCGGGGGGCTTAGCGGCGGACCATGCCAGTAGAGATAGCAAGAGAAATCATCTCCAACCTGAAAAGGGAGATGGAGCGGCTACGTTGGGCCGATTCCATGCGCGACGGCTTGAGCGCCCGATCGACGCCCGCCGTCAAAGGGTTTCCCGTAAGACCGTTTTGAGCGCCACTCATTTGGATGCGATTCCGGGCTGTGTTTCGCTTCGGATGCCAGCATTCGCAGGGCCAACCAGTAGAGCTAACCCATCCCGGGGTTTATCATCGTCCTAGGCGCAGGTTTATCGACTGCGCCTGAGTTTTGCTCGCGTAGCGGTGCCGGTGAGGCGTGCTGCGGCGGGCCATTTTGTGGGAAGCGGACGAGTGATGCGAGCTAAGACGGCGGTCGTGCTGGGCGCCCAGTGGGGCGATGAGGGCAAAGGCAAAATTGTGGATGTGCTCAGTGAGCGCTTCAGCGCGGTGGCGCGCTACGCGGGCGGGCACAACGCCGGGCACACCGTGATTCACGGCGAGCAGAAATTCATTCTCCAGCTCATTCCGTGCGGCGTGCTGCGGCCGGGGTGCAAGGGCGTGATCGGGAACGGCGTGGTGTTGGATCCGATCGCGTTTCTTAAGGAGGTCGCGAAGTTGCGCGACCTGGGCGTTGCTGTCGACGGCCAGCTCTTTGTCTCCAATCGGGCACAGGTCATTTTGCCGTATCACCGGATGATTGAGCTCGCAGCGGAGAGCGCGCCGGGGCGGCAGAAGATCGGGACCACGAGCCGTGGGATTGGGCCGGCCTACGAAGACAAGATGGCGCGGAGCGGACTGCGCATTGTGGATCTAATGCGGCCCGACCTGCTGAAGACGCATATTGAAGCGGCGTGCGCGGAGAAGAACCAGATCGCCCATGCGCTGTTTGGGCCCCAGATCGGATCGGGGCCGCTCGATCCGCGAAAAATGTATGAAGAATACCTTGCGGCGGCAGAGCAGGTGCGTCCGTTTGTCGCGGACACTGGACGGCTGTTGCACGAGATTCTGGCGGACGGCGGTTCGGTGATGTTCGAGGGCGCGCAAGGGACGATGCTTGACATCGATCATGGGACCTATCCGTTTGTCACTTCGTCCTCGGCGACGGCGGGCGGCGCGGCTACGGGCACGGGCGTGGGGCCGACGGCGATCGGGACGGTGATCTCGGTGACCAAGGCTTATGTGACGCGTGTGGGCGAAGGGCCCTTTCCTACTGAGATTCAGGATGGGGTGGGCGAAACGCTGCGGGCGCGCGGACACGAATATGGAGCGGTTACGGGCCGGCCGCGTCGCTGCGGATGGCTGGATATTCCATTGCTGCGCTATTCGAACAAGGTGAACGGGGCGGAGTGGCTGGTGGTGACCAAGCTCGATGTGCTGGACGAGCTGGACGAGATCCCTATCTGCACCGGTTATGAGATCAACGGCAAGGTCACGGACGAAATCCCCGCCGATGTGTACGGCCTTCAGCAGATCAAGCCTGTCTATACGACGCTGGAGGGATGGCGCGAGCCGACGGATGGGATTTCCGAATTCGACAAGCTGCCTAAGGCGGCGCGCGACTACCTGCACTTCCAGGAGAGGGAAAGCGGAGCGAAGATCGCCATGGTTTCGACGGGCCCGGATCGGGGGCAGACGATCGTGCTCCCCGATTTTGCGGCTGCGCTGGACGAGATTCACAGGTAAACTAAACGAACCCCCGACCGTCCAGGTATTTTGAGGCCACGTCCCCGGTGACCTGGGGTCTGATCTCTGCGCAAGGCCCAGAAACATAATCTCAAGGGAAGAGGCTGGCCCCCCTGGGAGCGAGTTGAATAGAATGCGAATCGACGGAACGAGCAACAGGAAGGATTTTTTCCCTATGATCAGCTTTACTGTCCGGATGAAGTTCGCGCCTGAAGACAGGGAAGACGTCGCCGAAGTCCTGCGTCTGCTCACCGAAGCTTCGCGGCAGGAACCCGGCTGCATCAGTTATATTCCGCATCGCATTGAGGGGGACCCCGACGCGGTTCTCATCTACGAGCAGTACAAGGACGCGGCTGCAGCGGACGCCCATCGGCACTCGCCGCATTTCACGAAGTATGCGGTGTGCGGGCTTTATCAGAAGATGCTTGAGCGCAGCCGCGAGGATCTGGTGGCGCTAGCTTGATTCTTGCTGGTGCCTGGTTTGGGTTCTTTGCTTTCCCAGGTCTTAGACCACCCCAGCGACGAAGACCTGTCGCCGCGGACCCCGATGAAAATCCAGACCTGGGGCACCCATTTTCTTGCGGAGTGATGCAGCGAGAGAAAGAGCAACCGCAGTCCTTCGGCTTCGTCAGGACGAGGGCTGGTTTGGGTTCTTTGCTTTCCCACCCTTCACCCTAAAATTGGAATCTTCTAAGCCAATCGACAGCAATTGAGTCTGCCCTGAGTCCAACGAAGTGCAAGCTCGTTTCTTTAGTCATGGGAGCTGCCGATTGTTTTCCGACCTATGCACATTTCATCTAAAGTCTTTTATTTCATCGGCGGCAACTTATGGAGGGGTATCGTTGGGCGCTTAGCTTTCCCGTTTTGGGATTTTGGAATAGATGGACGGGATCGACGAATTCCGGGGAAATGAATTTCTATTTGCGTAGAATTGACCGGGGTAATCCTTCGGGTCTACCATCCGATACGCCGATGAGGAAATCGGGTCGCCATTTTATTCCCGTTGCCAACCGGAGCCTTGTGGCCGGTTTGGGGGTGCTGTTGGTACTTGGGATGGCCTTCCCGCTTGGGGCGATGCCGCGCGGCGAGCGCCACGAGGTTCGGCTGAAGATCGACCGTCTGGAAGATCATTGGCGGGATGCGATCCTAAACCGCAACGTGGCGGTGATGGAGGGCTTGCTGGCCAACGATTACATGGCCATCACGCCCAACGGTACGCTTCAATCCAAAGACGAGACCCTGGCCAACATGCGCAGCGGGGCGATAAAGATCAAATCGCTTGAAATCTCAGACCGCAAGGTGCGCTTCTACGGGGCGACGGCGCTGGTGACGTCGCGCGCGGAGGTGAACGGCACCACGCCGGAGGGCGATCTGACTGGAAGTTATCGCTACACGCGGGTTTATGTGCGCGATGCGAGCGGAGTATGGCGCATCGTGAGCTTTGAGGCCAGCCGAATTCGGGATGCGGACGAGCACAAGTAGACGGCTTTTTAAAAGGCTGACTTCTCGCGCGAGCTGCGCCCACTGATCTCGAAGCCAATTTGACTAAAATATACAGATGCCTGAACTTCCCGAGGTGGAGACGATCGCGCGCGGGGTGGATGCCCGGGTGCGTGGCGACCGCATTCTCTCGGCTTGGTTTGGATCGCACAAAGAGCCGTTCAAAACACCGCCGATCCAGCAATTGCGAGGGCTTGAAGGGCGAATCGTTCTGGGAGTGGAACGCGTCGGGAAGCACATTGTTTGCAATCTTGGCGGACGGCAAAAGGAAAGACGAAGAGCGCAGTCTTCGGGTGTGCAAATGCCTGAGGCACAGTGGGTTGTCCACCTTGGCATGACGGGACGGCTGCTTGTGACGGGACCGGATGCCCCGGTTGCCGCCCACACGCATGCGCGTCTGACGATGGCCAGCGGCCGCGAGGTGCGTTTTGTGGACCCGCGACGGTTTGGGCGGCTGGAATTTCGCGATTTGGCGCGTGGGGAAGGTTTTGGGGCTCCTGGGGAGGAACCGCTGCACATTGAGCGTGATGAGTTTGCGTCGCTTTTTCGGGGACGGCGTTTGGCGATCAAGGCGGCATTGCTGAATCAGACACTATTGGCGGGAGTGGGGAACATCTACGCCGATGAGAGCCTGTTTCGGGCGCGTCTTCGTCCCCGACGGAGCGCCGGGCGGCTGACCCGCGTGGAATTGGAGAGGCTGAGACTCGCATTACGGGAAGTCTTGCAGCATGCGATTCGGCTTGGAGGGTCCTCGGTCTCCGATTACGTCGATGCGGAGGGGGTCCGAGGATTTTTCCAGCTGGAACACTGCGTTTATCAGCGTACGGGGGAACCTTGCCGGGTTTGCGGAACGGCGGTCAAGCGCATCATCGTGGCTGGGCGCAGCACCCATTATTGTCCTCATTGCCAGCGGTAAGTGGGCGGGAAATTCCGCGTAGAAGAGGATCGGAAAAGTGAGCCGCATTCAGATGAGTGGTGCGGCCGCGCGAGATGCCTGTTTGTGGATTCTATGATTTTCGAGAGAAACTGGCCTGTGGAGCTATTGGATTCCAGAAGGGTTGTGCTCGTGGATCTCTGTAAACTATTGAAAACAGGAAGCAGTTGAAACGGCATCGCGATTGCTATTTGTAAGGTGCCAGTGATGTACCGGCTGCTGGAAGATTCCGGCGAGCCCACAAAAAAGCAGGCACCCGGCAAGAGCATCCGCCATTGAGCGGCCCCGTAAGAAGGGAAAACCGGCTGGGGGAGTCTGCGACAGGCGCGGTGAAAACACCGGCCATGATTTGCTGGGAGGCCAGTGACCAGCACGGGAAACGCAAAACGCCACCTGAAGAAGGTGGCGTTTTGTGCAGCTCCTCTTAATTTAATGCGCTCTTAAGTTACCGCTCATTTTGAGTACTGTCGTTCCCAGCGCGGACTTGCATAGCGGGTCGTGTCGCTGTAGTATCGAATTTGCCTATCAAGGCGGCTGATGCGGACCACCCGTTAAGGGAAGTGAAAGCTCGCCGCGGATGAAGGGATTCTTCGCTAGCCTCCAGAGACTTTCGTAGTCCGAGTGCGGCGAACGGCCCAGAGAAAGGGCATTACCCAGAAAAGGCGCTGGCGGCCGCTTGCCGATCCTCACAACCGGAAAGAGTTGTTGTTGGGGTTTTCGCGTACCAAGTAGCTGGAGCGTTTTTCAGGTTGCAGAGCCCTCGGGAGCAGCTTTAGCTTTGTTTGAATGTTGTTTTGCCAGTACGTCTGCTTCGGTACCCTAAGGGCCTGACTTGCTGTGAAAAGACTATTGCTTCGCAGGAACGATGAAAGTCTGCGTGCGAAGGATGTTTCGCCGCGTTCTTTCCGGTTCCGGATGGGAAAGAGAACTGCTCGCCACCAATTCCCCCGCCCCGACCAGGACGTGTGGCGCGCAAAGGGAAGCAGCACCCGCCATGGGAAAGCTGGGCCCCGCAACGCAAATGCACAATAGAGCAATGTGCCAGGAAGTACACGCATGACGACAGAACCGACCCAGCCCCAACCAGAAATGGGGCCGGCTCCGACCAATGGTCTTGGGCCGTCGCAGGGGCATCGGCGCCGCAGGCGCCGCCGCAAGAACAAGTCCAGCCAACCGGGCGCACCGCAGGCGCAACCGCAGCAGGCGCCGCCTCCGCAGCAGCAATCGGGGCAGCAGGCCGGACAGCAATCGGGGCAACCGAAAGCGCCTCATATGCGCCAGAACCAGGGACGGAAGAAGAAGAAATTCTTCCAGAAGGGCGGCGGTGGCGGCGGCGGTCAAGGCCCGCAGCCGGGCAACAGCATTAATGGGTCAAACAACGGCCGGCGCAAGGACAGGCAAAAGGGTCCGCGCATGTTTGTCGGGCCGATGGACCATAGCTATCGTACTGTGAACGGCAACGTGGCTGACGGCCCGCCTTCCACGATTCCCACTTCGTCCAACGGGCACGGGGGCTATTATCCCGACGTCTACCAGGCGATTCCGCCGGTCCCGGTGCGCGAAGACGCGCCCACGCGCATTTTCTGCTTTATCGAGGATCTCTTCTTCCAGGCCAAGATCCAGGAGACCTCGCGGAAACTTGGGATCAAGGTGGAATTCGTGAAGGGGGACAAGGAAGCGGTCGCGCGTCTTATCGATACGCCCGACGGCGCCAAGCCCACCCTTGTTGTTTTCGACCTGAACAACCTGAACGCCAAGCCGCTGGCGCTGATTCCCAAATTCAAGACGAAGTTCAAGAAGGCGACGTCGATCATCGGCTTCCTTAACCACTTGCAGGGCGACCTGAAGGCGAAGGCCGTCGAGGCGGGATGCGACACTGTCATGCCGCGTTCGGCTTTCTCGCAAAGTCTACCGAACCTGCTTCGCCGTTATGGATTGGAAGAGGAAGACGAATCTATCGCGCAGCCGATGGGATGAAGACAGGGAGTAGGCACTAAAGGAGAGAGCGCACCTCGTGGGTGCGCTCTTTTCTCTTGGGTGCGCCCGGCAGGGCGCACTTACTTGGAGGTGCAAGTCCTCTACACACCCGGCAAGGGGAAGTGTTAGCTGAACGGCAAGGGTGCCCGTCGCGAGGCGGAATCTGGAGGAAGCCGCAGGCAAAGCGCTGGCTTGACGAACAGGAAGCGGATAGAGGCGGCACGGCGGGGTGAGCGGGCCCATAGACGTAAAGCCCAGTACTTGCACGGAACGCCGTGACGTAGATCCGACAGGCATAAGCGTGAAGGTGAGTGCGCAATACCCGGGGAGATCTGCCATGTTGTCTTTAGTGACTGAGGGCGCCGAGAGGGGCTCTGATCCCATGGCAGAAGTCAGCAGAGGCCATAGTAGCTGCCTGTTTGGAGCGAAGGGCTGAACCTGTCACGAGCGGATAGAGGGCTATCTCTCTGACTGGTTGGACAGAAGCCTCGCAAGAGGACTTGTTATGGAGGTAGGGGCCGGAAGTCCCGATGGCTATATCAAGTGTCCAGAGACCAGCAGGCGAATGGTCAACGAGACGAAGCTCACTCCGGACACGGAAGACAGGAACCGCCCGTTGCGGAACCGCACGGCGGGTGGTGTGGGAGGACGGCAGGGGTGACCCTGCCTCCTACCCGATTGCGAAGGTTGTCGCTCTGTGCGGAACAACTGTGAGGCTGTTCCTGTTCCCTGTTCCCTGTTTTATTCATCCTGGGGGCCATGCCATGGGGCGGCCGCCTAGTAGATGGACATGGAGATGGTCTACCGTTTGGCCGCCGTCTTCGCCGGTGTTAATGACTACGCGGTAGCCTTTGGCCAGCCCTTTTTTTCGAGCCAGATTCGCTGCGACCCACAGCAGGTGACCGAGGAGTGCAGGATGTTCCTCGCCCACCTCGGCCAGAGACACCAGATGCTCGCGGGGCGCAATCAGGAGATGTACCGGCGCCTGGGGATGAATGTCTGCGAAGGCGTAACAGCGGTCGTCCTGGTATTCGGGATTGGACGGGATGATTCCCTCGATGATCTTGCAGAAAAGGCAGCTCATAACTGGACCAGTGTACTAGGGAGACAGCGGTCGGAGAGGGTTCGTGCTCTCCCACCCTTTCGCCAACGCCCCACAGACGAAGACCTGTCTGTGGGGTCCCCGGGAGAAAGGCGAAAGGATGGGGCACGGTGTGTCTTGGGGGTGGACGCATTGTGAGGATTCGCAAGAAAGTCAGAGCTTGTGAACCATCTCCGCGCAATCCACATCCAACTGAGGCAGGGTCGGTGTGCGCGCATACTGTGAGTGGAATGGGCGACGACCGACGCCAGTGGGCTCGCCGGAGAACAGGACGGGCCACCTCTCGTCACATCTTGGAATCGGCCGCTCTGCTATAACGCTTGCCTGTCTCGATATGTAATTCAATCTGTATGGTCAACCTCCCCACATGCGCTACCGACGTACTTATCGTTGGTGCCGGTCCAACGGGCCTGGTGCTGGCGTTATGGCTCGCGCGCCTCGGGGTTCGTGTGCGGATTATCGATAAGACTGCGGAGCCTGGCACAACGTCACGCGCTTTGGGGGTGCAGGCGCGGACGCTCGAGTTCTATGCGCAGCTTGGAATCGCTGACTCAATCGTTCAGGAAGGGCGATGGGCCTCGGCCGCGAATCTCTGGTCGAACGGGCGCCCGGCGGCACATCTTGAATTCGGAACTCTTGGCGCTTCGGTGAGCCCGTTTCCTTACGCACTGATATATCCGCAGGATGAGCACGAGCGGTTCCTGATCGATTGCCTCACAGAGCTTGGCGTTACCGTGGAGCGCTGCACGGAACTGGTTGGGTTCCAGCATGCCGATCTCTCGGTGCGCACGCAGATCCTGAAGCCGGATGGGACGAAGGAATTCTGCAGGGTAGGTTATGTCGCTGGTTGCGACGGTGCGCACTCGACTGTGCGTGAGCGCCTCGGGATCGGCTTTCCGGGCGGGACCTACGAGCATCTGTTTTATGTCGCCGATGTCGAAGCAGACGGCAAGGCTCTCAACGGAGAATTGAATATTGCCTTCGATCGCAGCGATTTCCTTGTGGTTTTTCCACTCAAGGGCGACAACCGCGCACGGTTTATCGGGACCATTCGCGAGGAGCAGAATCACTTTTACGGCGCACTCACTTGGGAAGACGTGAGCAAACACATCATGGAGCGGATGCGGATTGCGGTTGAGAAGGTCAACTGGTTCTCGACCTACCGTGTCCATCATCGCGTTGCCGGCAGCTTCCGTTCGGGGCGCGCGTTTCTATTGGGAGATGCTGCTCACATCCATAGCCCTGTGGGCGGGCAGGGCATGAACACCGGGATCGGCGATGCAGTGAACCTGGCGTGGAAGCTTGCCGCCGTGCTGCGAGGCCGAGCCAAACCTGCGTTACTCGAATCCTACGAGCCGGAGCGCATTGCTTTCGCACGCAAGCTGGTGGAGACGACGGACAGGGTCTTCACCGAAGTGACGAGCTCACGGCCCACTGCGCGCCTGCTTCGGCTGCGGCTTGCGCCGCTTTTCGCTCCGCTTTTCTTTTCGCTCGAGCCGACGCGGAGGCTCTTGTTCCGAACCGTTTCGCAAACGGCGATCAACTACCGGGGAAGCAGCCTGAGCCATGGCATTGCGGGCGCTGTGCGCGGGGGGGACCGGCTGCCCTGGGTGAAGATGGGATCCAATGGCAGCGGCAGAGACAACTTTGCGCCGCTGCGTTCGCTTGATTGGCAGGTGCATGTGTATGGCGAGGCCAAACCTGCGATGCAGGCCTTGTGCGAAGAGCGGAGGATCCCGCTGCATGTTTTCCCTTACAGTACCGCAACGCGCGATGCAGGCTTGCGGCGCAACGCGGCGTATCTGCTGCGGCCGGACGGTTACATTGGGCTTGCCGAACCCGACGGCATTGCGGATGAGGTGGCATCGTATCTCGACAATCGCGCGCTGGCGCCGTTGAATTGAAGGCTGTGCTGGCACCTGCGCGCACTGTGATTCCAATCTGAATTTGCCTAGGGCGTCGAATTCGCAACAGTCGTCGCGTTGACCTTGCAGGGTCCGTAGTCCTTGTTCATCGAAGCCACGCGGAAGATCTGATCTCCGGTTGTTTCGCTGGTCTTCTTCACCCTCAAGCCTTTTAGCTTTACGCGATCGCCGACCTTGATGCTTGTTGCATCGCCTGCGAGGGCGTAGGTTTTCGAGTCGCTGGTCTGAAGCTCAAGTCCAGTCGGCCCAGAAAGTACGCAGCCACTCAGCGAGTGATGGCTGTGGTTGACCTCGACCAGTACTACGACTACGACGGCGATGGCAGCGCCGATGCCAACGGCAGCACCGACAACTTCGCCCTCGCTTGGGCCAATGGGGCCGGATGAACTGGGGCAGCCGGCCGGCGAGGTTGCGCCGGAGCAGAGGAGAACGGTGAGACCAGCGAAGGCAGCGATCCCAAATTTTCGATTGACATGTGAAGGCACGCGTGTCGCAGGCGAGGTCCGCCGAAAGAAATTCAAATCATCCTCCATGAAGCACAAGTTTTCCCGGGGGTCGAGCAAGATGCCCATCCAAAGCCAAATCATCGGGAAGGATGGATGAGATTAGTCCGTTGAAACGCACATGGGCAAGAGAATTATTCAGCGTCGCGATTCGGCATAGGGGCGGCTCAGGGCGCTGCCCAGGATGTCGCTTGAGCGCGTGTTTATACTGCAACAACCGATGAGAGACGATCCCAGCCTGCTCGATGTGGCCCTTGGCGACGGCCGGTTCCTGATTGCGCTTACGGGGATTGCGCTGGTGCTGAGCGGAGGATTCGCAATCCTCCAATCGGTCTCAGGACAATTGCTGCCGCAGGACAGTCACGCGATCGGCATGGACTCAGCAGCATTGATGAGGGCCGCGAATCCCCATCTGCTGGGGTTCATGTTTCATGACCGGGTGGCTTATGGCGGTACGCTGGTTTCGATTGGGACGGGCTACTTGTGGCTCGCCGCATTTCCGATGCAGACGCGTGCAGCCTGGGCTTGGTGGGCGCTGGTGTTTTCGGGCGGCATCGGATTTCTCGCGTTTCTGACGTACCTGGGCCAAGGCTATCTCGATTCCTGGCACGGTGTCGCTACGCTCTTTCTTTTGCCCGTTTTCTTGCTGGGCCTATGGAGATCGCGACCGGCGCATCTGTCTCTGCGCGTGGCATGGAGGGAAAGCCGACAGAACGACGGCTTATTTGGCCGCTGGGGCAGGAGGCTGTTGAGCGCTTGTGCAGCGGGCCTGATTCTCGCCGGAGGCACAATCGCGATCTTTGGCATGACGACGGTCTTTGTTCCGTCCGATCTGAGATTTATTGGCCTAGACGTGCGCGCGCTGAGCCATATTTCCCACTCGCTGATCCCTGTCATCTCTCACGATCGTGCAGGTTTTGGCGGCGGCTTGTGTTCGATAGGCTGCCTTCTGCTTTTTATGGCGCGCTGTGCACCGCTCACGCGAAGCTTTGTCGAGGTTGTTGCGGTGATGGGGATCGCGGGATTCGGTGGCGCCATCGGCGTCCACTTCGCCGTCGGCTATCTCGATTTCCTTCACCTGCTCCCCGCATTTCTCGGTCTGCTTCCTTTTCTTCTCGCAAACGGATTGCTCTGGGCCGGATGGCGAGGTCGTCGCGCAGCCGAAACGAAGTAGGAGGGGGCGGATTCCGTGGCCACGATGCGCGCATCAGGTAAGAAGCAGCGCGGTTAATTTCTTTTTGCCACCATTATAGGCTGGTAGAAACCGCTCTCGTTCGACATCAGCCAACGAATCTGGTTGAAGCCCGCGGACTCGAGTGCCTGTGTGAGTTCAGCGCGGAGCAGGCAGCGATATTCCGAGACGAAGTGGTGCGCCTTCCAGCCTTCCTCTGTTTGGCTAGTCATGTAAAGGTGAAGCGTGTATCGATCGTGAGCGATCCAATCCCAGACCTGGTGAACAATTCTACGTCGGCCGGCGTCGCCGTAGAATGCCGGTTCGTGGATGGTGGGTCTTTTTTCGATCAGCGTGTCGTAGTCGCGGGTGCTTGCGATCAGCAAGCCGCCCGGCTTGAGTTTGGAACCCATTGCTCGTACCGCTGCAACAACGTGCTCAGCGGAGAGATGCGGGAGAGCATTGTCGAGCGCTGCAACAACGTCGAAGTCGGATTCGGGAATCTCGGCGAGGGAGGTCATGTTTGAGACGTGGAAAGCAATCTGGAGGGCGCGCTGCTCTGCCTCCCGCGTAGCCCGCGCCACCGCTGCGGAACTTAGATCCGATGCCACCACTTGATGACCGTAGCGCGCAAAGCCGATGGCTTGCGTTCCGATGCCGCAGGCGCAATCCAGAATTTCGAGGGGTCCAGAGCGCAACCGCGAGGCGAGGAGCGGATTGAGGATTCCGGCTTGCCGCTCGATCGACGTGTCCCAATCCTCGAAGATCAGATGGTAGTGTTCGGCGAGCGGATCGTAGAAGTCCAGGGTTGGATCGGGCATTTCCGGCTCCTAGCTTGTGTGGCCCGGTTCGCTATTCAGCCTGTGCGGACGCGCTGCTACTTGGCCCGCCGACGAGTTCGGGGCCGCTGACGGGGGTCCGCAGGCAGGTCTGATTTCTGCCACGATGTTTCGCTTCATACAGTGCACGATCGGCGAGGTCGACGAGGGCTGCTGCGCCGATACGAAACTCGGCGTCGCTCACGCCTGCGCCCACGCTCACCGTCAATCGGCCACCCAAGGGCGAGGCGCCGTTTTCGAGGTTCATGTTGGCGATGGCCTCATGAATGCGGTCCGCGATTGCCGCTGCGCCGTTTGCACCTGTGTCGGGCAGCATAAGAAAAAACTCGTCACCGCCGTAGCGCGCGACCAAGTCATAGGGCCGTCTGGCCTGCAGCCCCAGCATGCGTGCGACGCTTACCAGGCAGACGTCGCCGTAACTGTGACCATGCACATCGTTGATGCCTTTGAAAAAATCCAAGTCGATAAGCAGCAGGGAAATCGGCTTTCTTTGCCGCGATGCGCGACGTCCCGCCTGGTCCAGTGCCAGATCAAACCGTCTGCGGTTCGCGGTATTGGTCAGGGGATCGAGTTGCGACAACTTTTCCAATGCCGAGTTTGCTTCCCACAGGTCGCGTTCGCGATCCATCAACTGGGCCTGTCCCGTAAGGTATTTCCTCTGCAGCACGCCTGCTTCGAGGCCCTGCACGATGAGAAGCAGAAAAATGGAAGCCAGCGCCAATAGAGGGAAATGCGCCGTGACTGAAGCTGCCAGCGCGAAAACGCCGATGGTCATGAGCAGTGGCGACAAGGTTCCGACCAGCATGCGATTCCGTCCAGGCTGGACATGGAGTGGGGCGGGTTCCGTATCCAGCGGGAGGTAGAGCGTGAGGCAGCCGGCAACGCAGAAAGGGACGCTCCACAGCAAATCGAAGAAGTTTCCCGCATGGAGATTCCAATGCAGGGTTGCGTAGTCCATGCTTACTTCGACCGGCAGATACGCGGCGAGAAAAGCGAGGATCGACCCGATCACCCGCCGCTCTTCTTTAGAAGTCCAGGTGAGGAAGCGGAGCGCCGTGAGCAGCACCAGCAGCCCGCACACAACGGCGTAGATGCTGCCCATGATGGTGGACGCAGCTTGCGGCGTCATGGGTGTGCGGAAGAGCAAAACGTAGGTGAGCAGAATCGCAAGGCCCATCTGGCCGCAGTTCAGCAGGAAGATGGAGCGATGTCCTTCCGTCTCTCGCGTGGTGGAAAGCGCGAACAGGAGGGGAAAAGCGGAGATAACGTAGAGGAGGTCCGAGGGATCGACGGCGAGGCTGCTCGCAGCGGGCGGCGGCCCGATGATGGTTTCTAAGAGATGCGCGAGGCCCCACAAAAGCATTCCGGCGCCCAACCAACGCAGCATGGCGCGCTCGGGGGCCTGCACCTTTTGTGCTCGCAACCAAACACATGTGGCGGCGAGGCACACCAGCGCGACCGTTGCATCGCGCGATACGGCGATTGCATGCGGCTGCAGCACCACCAGCAGAGCCACGTGCAGAGCGAATACGAACGCCATGGCCGCGGCAAGCGCCCCGCGCATCGGGATCCGCGTCCCTGGTTGTTTTGCGATTGGCGCTTCGGCGATTGCGGAATCCAAGAGGCCCTAACCTTCGGAGGGATTTACGTCAGAACTGCGCTCCATTTAATTATCCTGCTTCTAGAGCGGTTCACCAGTTCTGGTGGAGTCTTTGCATCAAGAAAGGCGGCTCTTCTTAGGGAAAAAGCACGCTGGAATTTCGGTTGCAGAGTTGATTCGACGCTCAGCTGGTGTGGTCCAGAACGATCTTCCAGCCCTGCGGGCCTTTGCGCCAGACCAGAGAAAAAATGCCGTCATCCTTTTTGGCTTCGCCTTTCGCGGCGCGTTCGAGGTGAAATTTTCCTGTGACTAGAGCGATTTCCGCTTTGCCGCACCCTCCCGGCAGCAGGCGCACGTCGAGATCGTTGAATGTGAGAGTGCCCATCTGCTCGCGGGTGGTGTAACTCTCCTGGTAGCGCTTGAGAATCGGCTGGAAGCCTTTGCGCAACGTCAGGCCGATGAACGTGGTATCCGGTGAGTTTTCATAGGCCTGCATGAACGCGGGAATATCCGCACGGTTCCATGCGTCGGCCTGCGCCTTGATTGCTGTCCGGATCGCGGTTTCGTCGGGCACCTGCGGGGCGGCAGAGGGGGCCTTTGCGGCCCTCGCGAGACCGGAACCAAGGCACAGCAGCACCAAGAGAATCACTCTTCTCATTGCAACTCCTCCGACTTCAGAAAATATGGCTTCAGCTTACAATGAATGCATGGCCGCCGCAGGCAATTCTCCGTTTCGTATCGTGCATTCGGTCTGTTCGCACGACTGTCCGGACAGCTGCGCAGTGCTGGTGACCGTCGACAGCAATGGCCGCGCCGTCAAGGTGCAGGGCGATCCGACGCAACCGGTTACGCAGGGATTTCTTTGCGGTAAAGTTGCGAAATATCTCGATCGAGTTTATGCGCCGGATCGCATTCTGTATCCGCTGAAGCGCAAGGCTGGTGCGGCGAAGGGACCGCTGAAGCGAGGCGAGGAGCACGCAGCTTTTGAGCGCGTGAGTTGGGACGAAGCTCTCGATGCGATCAGTGCGCGGCTGAAGAAAATCGCCGATACTTACGGCCCTGAGTCGATTCTGCCATACAGCTACGCTGGAACGATCGGCGTCTTGGGTTACGGCTCGATGGATCGGCGATTCTTTCATCGGCTCGGCGCGAGCCAGCTTGACCGCACGATCTGCTCAGAGGCGGGCGGCGTAGCGTGGAACTATGTTTACGGTAAAAAGCTCGGCACACCTACGGAGGATTTTCGCCTTGCGAAGCTGATCGTCGCGTGGGGTGCGAACATCCACGGCAACAATGTGCATCTCTGGCCGATGGTGGAGCAGGCTCGGCGGAATGGCGCGCGCCTGATCGTCATTGATCCCTATAAGACGCGTACTGCGGCTCTCGCCGACTGGCATATTGCCATTCGACCCGGGACCGACGGCGCACTCGCCCTGGGCATGATGCACGTGATTCTGCGCGAGGGCCTGGAAGACCGCGCCTACATTGAGGAGATGACATTCGGCTTTGATGCGCTGGCCGAGCGCGTGCGGGATTACACACCGGAGCGTGTGGCTGCGTGGACGGGCATGACGCCGGGTGAAGTGGAGCACCTGGCTCGCGAATATGCGACGACGCGGCCAGCCGCTTTGCGACTCAACTACGGGGTGCAGCGGAGTGAAAATGGCGGCACCGCGGTGCGCGCGATCGTGATGCTGCCGGCGCTGACTGGCGCGTGGAAATATCGCGGTGGTGGCGCGCAGCTTTCCACGTCCGGCGCATTCCAGTGGAACAAGAAAGCTGTCGAGCGTCCGGAACTCGCGCTGGCTTCGCCGCTCAAGCGCCTGGCGCGCGTAGTGAACATGAGCTCCTTGGGCCAGGCGTTGACGGAACTGGGCCAATCGGCTGAGACGCGGGCTGCGGATGGGCCGCCGGTGCATGCGCTGTTCGTTTACAACTCGAACCCCGGCGCTGTCGCTCCGAATCAGAATACGGTGCGATGTGGATTGATGCGTCCGGACTTGTTCACCGTGGTGCACGATCTTTTTTTCAACGACACGACGGACTATGCCGATTACATTTTGCCGGCGACGACGTTTCTCGAACACACGGATATTCAAGGAGCCTACGGTCACTATTTCGTACAGCTCTCGAATCAGGCGATCGAACCGCCCGGCCAAGCACGCTCCAACGTGTGGCTGTTTAGCCAACTCGCGCAACGCATGGGTTTCACTGAAGAGTGTTTCCGCGATACGCCGGAAGAAATCATTCAGCAGGCGCTCGGCATCGCGACTGGGCCTGGCGGGCACGCGACCAATGCCGGGATGGAGCACATTACTCTCGAAGACTTGAAACGCGACGGCCATATTCCCCTCGCGTTTCATCGCGATCCTGAAACGCGGCCGTTCATGCCGAATGTTTCCGGGCGGGTGCCCACGCCTTCGGGCAGGATCGAGTTCTACTCTGAAGCACTGGCTGCGAGGGGACTTGATCCGTTGCCAGCTTTCGTTCCTCCGACTGAATCGCGCTGGAGTAATAGCAAGAAATACCCACTCGAATTCCTGGGCCGGAAAGCGGACAACTACATGAACTCCACTTTTGCGAACCTCGATGGACATCGAAAAATGGAAGCGCGCAAGACGCACATCCTGGAGATGCACTCCATCGATGCAAAGGCGCGGGGCATTGTCGACGGCGAGTCTGTGCGCGTCTTTAATGACCGCGGCTCGCTTCGACTGACGGCGCA
Source organism: uncultured Acidobacteriaceae bacterium (assembly GCA_963704415.1). Lineage (GTDB taxonomy): Bacteria > Acidobacteriota > Terriglobia > Terriglobales > Acidobacteriaceae > Telmatobacter. The sequence goes on from OY969908.1 coordinate 1,104,815, forward strand.
TGTGAACGGCAGTGTGCCCGTGGGCGTGGTTGCGGCCCAATTGGATTGGGCGAAACTTCACAACGACAGCAATAACGTGAACAGTCTCACGAGTGAGCGTCTCACCGATCTTGGCGCAGGCGCTACCTTTTATTCCGCGCTCGTAGAAGTGGCAAAATAGTAACCAGATCGTAATCTAAGTTTTCCTCAATCAAAAATCTTTTCTTATTCCCAAAAACCCGCGTAAACTGTGCACGTCGCTTAGCAATTGGATTGAACTGCCGAGGCTATTGGGTCTCATGAAACAGGCGCGAAGCAGTGGCGCGGTATTTGGTCTTTCGTTAACAGCGTTTTGATCTCTCCCCCTAACAACGGGCCCAAACAAACGGAACGGATTTCACAGAAATTGCCTCGGCAATCGACGACGGGGCATTTCATCGCACAATACACCAACTCAGAGGCCGTCGCGGTTTCAGTGTGGCCAGCGCGCGACGGAAGGGAGGGAACGCTTTATGACCGGCACGTATTGGACACTCTATGCATTCGCGGTCGTAGCCCTCATCGCCTTCATGGTGATGCGGCGCAGCGGGCAGATCTCACAGAAACAAGCGGCCAACTACGTCAAGAGCGGCGCTCTCGTGGTGGACGTCCGCAGCCCTCGCGAATTCAGCACCGGTCATTTGTCGCAGGCTTTCAATTTTCCTTTAGAGGAGCTCGAAGGCTTGTTGCCAGAAAAAGTCAGAGACAAGAATCGCGTGATTCTGGTTCACTGCCGCACCGGACTACGCAGCAAGAAGGCCAAAGAACGTCTGCAGCACATTGGCTACAAGAATGTTTTTATCCTTGGGTCGTATGAGCGTGCCTTCAAGATTGTCAGCGGAAGAATGCTGTAGCGCTGAATGCTTTCGGAATATTTGCATGCTATAAAAGCGCAATGGCGCCCGCTTTCACGCTTCGCCTGGCCACCGCGGACGATATTCCTGCTCTGCACCTATTGATCGAGGCTTCAGTACGGGGTTTGCAGGGAGAGGATTACGCGCCTGCGCAGATTGAGGGCGCGCTAGGCACCGTGCTAGGCCTGGATACCCAACTCATTCGCGACAAGACGTATTTTGTGGCTGAGGCTGCGGATCTGAACGCAGGAGCACGTCCTGCATTGGCTGGGTGCGGAGGGTGGTCGAAGCGCAAAACTCTATTTGGCGCGGATCACGGTCCGGGGCGTGAGCCGGAGTTACTTGACCCTGCTGCCGATGCAGCAAAGGTGCGTGCGATCTTTGTTCATCCCCACTTTGCGCGACAGGGGTTGGGTTCGCTGATTCTTGCGACGGTGGAGAACGCTGCGCGGGATGCCGGCTTTCGGCGATACGAGATGGGATCGACGCTCACCGGCGTGCCGCTGTATCGGCTGAGGGGCTACGTTGAGGTGGAGCGCATTGCGGTGCCGTTGCAGAATGGCGAAGCACTGCCGGTGGTGAAGATGGTGAAGGACGCGGAGTAACTTAACATTTTCGAGCGTTACTGGAACCTGAGGCGCACATTCATCAGATGCGCTCCAGTGTCGGCGATGCCCTCGGCGTGCGGATGGATTGGCGGCGCATCTTTCGGCGACTTGGGAGCGTTCGCCGCCAACCATTTTTTCAGCACTTCAGGGTTGTAGCGCTTGCCCTCGACTTCCTTCCACGCTGCGAGGAGCCTTTTCACTTCGCCGGGCATCGGCTCAGCGCCATCGAGCGTGAGTTGACCAAAGAGATATGGATATCCTTCTTCGACTTCGACCGTAACGTCGATCACGCGGTGCTCTTCATTAACCGCGATGGCCGGAACTGCCCCGACATCGGCGAAGCCCTGCGCTTCATACATCGACTTCAGCTTTTCGAGGCCCGTGCTTATTGTGCTTGCGTTGAACACGCTTCCGGCGGTAATTGGAAACTGGTTTCGGAGCAGTTCCTTCTTGAATTGAGTTGCGCCTTTGAAGGTGATCTCGCCCATCGCATATTGATTTCCCGCTTCGAATGCGACCGACACATCCGCAGAATTCGCCTGGCCCGCCGGACGCCTATTGGTGAACTGAGGATTTTCGATATGCGCGAAATAATAGCCTTGGTCGCGGAGTTTCTGCTGGATGCGATCTTCGAGATCTTCCGCGCTATAGGAGCCGCCTTCGAGCGAGGCGGCGATTGGGCGCCAATCGGCATTGGGCAGATCGGTTGCCGTCAATGTCAGAGTTCGCACGTGCACGGCTGCGTCGGAGGGCTTCGCCGCATCCTGTGCCGCCGCTACTGCTGCCAATCCTGCACACAGAACCATGCTCATTGCAATGCGCATCTTGCTTTCTCCCACTGCGGATCGTGGCAGCCATTCTACCGCGTCCAACCTACTTTCTGAGCGAGCTGCGTTCACGCCTGCAACCGTGCGCTTCTGGGCCGCACGCCGTCAATGAGGAGCGGTCGCTGGATCGGTCGCTGCGGGCAGGACCTCAATGTAATCGAAGGCTGCGGGGTCGCTCGCGTCGGGTGTGCCTTCGAGGCGAATGGTGTCGCCGGGCTTGAGCGCGACGTCTTCGACGATGTGGCGCGTTGAATTGTCGCCGTAGGGGCTGCGCGTTGGCAGGGTTGCATCCGCCGCCCAATTCGATTGCTGTCCTGCGGGTTGGCCGTTGACCTTCAAGGCGAACTTCGCGGAACCGCCCTGGAGGTCAAAGTACTGTGCGGCTATGTCGAAGCGTCCAGAGGCTCCCGCGTAGGTCCATTCGGCGGAACAACTGTGCTGAACAGAGCTCTCAGCCGCGAGGGAGCAGGTGACAGCCTTGCCGCGGGACGCGTCTTCCCATGGTTTCACATCGATGATCTGATAGCCGTCGAGGTGGGCGTCTTCTGCTTCCATGCGGCCGGGGAAATGCCCCGCGCGGTCTTGGCCGTCGGGGATCCCGCTCAGCTTGAAAAAATACTGCACGACTGCGTCGCGCCACACGATGGCGTGGCCGGCCTGATACTCGAGGCGGGGCAAAACATTGTCGTAAAGCGCTGGATCGATGTGTCTCTTCAGCGATACCCAATCGCGCACAAACTCGGCTGCCTGCGCGGCACCGGCGTAGTGACTGTCGTAGAGATACTGAATCACGGTCTTGCCGTCCTGCAATTTGTAGGTGTAGGGCACGTGGTGAAAAAAGAGCAGCAGATCGTCGGGAGTGGTTACGGCGGTTTCGTAGATTTTTGCGACTTCCGGCGGATATTGTCCTGCGAACCCGGTCCCTGTGGCGACGCTCCGGTCCATTCCCACGCCTTCGTGATCGGCGCGGTGCCACTGGCCCCAGCCGTTGTTTTCGCTACCCTCGATGCCGGGCCCATAGTGGCTGCCAGTGATGTCGGTGAGGGTTTGCAGTCCCAGGGGGCCGGTGTAGTCTTCGTAGGCGGGCCGCGATTGCATGAGCATATCGACGACCCTTTGGATATCGTCGCGTCGGAGTCTCTCATCTGGATACGCGAGCAGGGTCAATCGCACCCACTCGCTTGCAATCTCCTCCGGCGCAAGACTCGGATCCCACGCCAGCCGCCCGAACGCAAACAAATTCGCCATCGCCAGCGGCGAACCCAGCCAGGCATCGCGGCCCACACCGGACACGCCGACCATTCCGCCATTCTTCCCGGCGATTATCTTTTTGACGGGAGTTGCGGAACCGCCGACGCGCATGTCGAAGTCGAGAACTTGTTTCCACATGGGTGCGAGGTAGACGAGGTGCCGCTGCTGCCCCGTGTACTCTTGCGTGATCTGCACTTCCATCGCCTGGCGGGTTTGCGTAAGTCCTGCAAATAGAGGCGACACCGGTTCGCGCACCTGGAAATCGATGGGCCCTTCTTTGGTTTGGACGATGACGTTCGGTGCGAACTTGCCATCGAGTGGATGAAAGATGTCGTACGCCGCGCGCGCCCGATCGGCCTTCGGATCATTCCAGTCGAGATGATGGTTGTAGACAAATGCACGATACAGGACTACTCCGCCGTGCGGAGCCAGCGCGGCAGCCAGCGTATTGGCCGCGTCGGCGGGGGTGCGCCCATAACTGGCGGGTCCGGGCTGACCCTCGGAATCGGCCTTCACTGTGAACCCCGCGAAATCCGGAATCAGCGCATAAATTTCGTTCACTTTTTCGTTCCACCAGGCTTTCACCTCGGGGTCCAGCGGGTCATATGTGGTGAGGCCGCCGATTTTCTGGGGACTGGCAACATCGACGCTGATTGCCAACCGCACGCCCCATGGCCGCATTGCATCCGCTACGCTCACCAAGCCATGAATCATCTCCGAATTCAAAAACGGTGCGGCATTGTTCACGTTATTGACGTTGCACCCGTTGATTCCAACCGACGCAAGCAGCCGCGCATACTCCGCCACTGGCTTCAAGTCCTCGCGAACTTTTCCGCCTTCGAAGAAGATACTGCGGCCTGCGTAGCCGCGCTCGATGGAACCGTCGGCGTTATCCCACTGGTCTACCCAACGCACCTCCATCGCTGGATGGCTGCGCAGATTCAGGTAGGCAACGTTCTCACCGCTCGCGAACAAGCGCAATAGAGCGAAGGCTCCATACAGAACGCCGCGGGGATCCGCGCCGGCAACAACCAGAGTCGCCGCGCTGTCGACAGATCCTTCCCAATCGAGCCAATATCCTCCCGCCCCCAGGTCGGTGGGAATCTTGAGATCGGGAAATGCCTCGCGAACCTCTTCGACGGTTCCGATGACAGTTTGGCCTTGGACTGCGCTGGTCCTCCATGTCACCGAGCCGCTCGTCATTCCATTGATGCCCCGCTGCAACTCCTGAGCTGCCGATTGTTCCAGCAGAGACGAGCCCAGCGCGCGCACCTTCAACGGGATGTAGATCCGGCCGTGACTCCCCGCATACTTCAGCCACGCTTGATCCGCCGTTTGCGCGCCTGCGCCCGAGTTTCCCGTCGACAAGACTGCCACTCCCAACCCAAGGGAGAAAGCGATTTTTCTCAACATGTGTTGCACCCCCGGGTCCGCTCGCGTGCTCCGCACCGTTTTATCAGTTCTCAGTTCGTAGTGCTTAGTTCAGAGCCTCCGGTCCCAGTCGATCGTGACTTGGCGCAGGCCGCGCACCGCATTGGTTAGATAGGTGGCGTCGGCGGTTTTCAAGTCTTCGAGATGTAGGATCTTCTCTTCTATCTCGGGGCGTGTGACCAGCAGGTGGCGCCGGTAGACTCCGTTAAGCAGGCCGCACTCAATGGGTGGCGTGAACCAGGTGCTGTCTTTCTCGATGAAGATGTTGCTGATTGCGCCCTCCGTGACTTGTCCGTCCTGATTCAGAAAAAGCACATCCGCAAAACCTGCTTCGGTTGCTGCTTTGATTGCTTCGGCGTAGACGGGGCGGTTCGTCGTTTTGTGGAAGAGGAAGCGGTCGCGTGCGTCGGTGCGTTGGTTCGCAATGCAGACTTGTGCTGGATTGGCTTCTTCGGTCGGCGGCGGCAGGATTTGGTGTTCGATGTGGAGATGCCCTTCTGCGTCGAGGAGGAGCCTGACTTTGTGGGGCGTGTGCTCCGGGAAGGCCGTTGCTGTCTTGAGCAGCGCTGATTTGATTTCATCGCGATCGCAGGGAAAGGCGAAATGGGCGGCGGAATCTTCGAGGCGGTCGAGATGCAATTCGAGAAGGGAATACTCGCTTTGCCACTTCATGGTTTCGATGAGGGAGAAATCTTTGTTGGCCTGGGTCAGGAATTCTGCTTTGAGGAGGCATTCACGGTATTCGTCTGAGGCATTGGAATCGATCACTATGCCGCTTCCTACGTCCATTCTCGCGTTTTCTTCGTCGATCCGCAGTGTGCGGATGGCTACGTTGAAAACGGTTTGCTCGCGCGAGAAGAATCCGATGGCGCCCGTATAGACGCTGCGCGGCGCGGCCTCAAGCTGCGCGAGCAGTTGCATGGCCCGTATTTTGGGCGCGCCTGTGACGGAGCCGCAGGGAAAGAGGGCGCGAAAGACATCGTGATGGCCAACGTCGGCGCGCAATTCGCCAGTGATGGTTGACGTCATCTGCCACAGTGTTGGATGGCGCTCGACGGCAAACAACTCTTCGACGGTCACGCTGCCGAAGCTGCACAGCCGGCCGAGGTCGTTGCGGAGAAGGTCGACGATCATGACGTTTTCACTGCGATTTTTTTCGTCGTTGCGGAGTCGATCGGCGATCTGCGTATCCTCCGCGTTGGTGCGGCCGCGCGGGGCTGTTCCTTTCATGGGACGGGTCGAGATCTGGCGCGTTGTGCCGGCTTGGTCGATTCTGAAGAAAAGCTCGGGTGAAAAGCTGAGGATGTACTTGTCTGGCTGCCAATGAATAAACGCCCCGTACTCGACCGGCTGGCGCGCGCGCAGGGCCGCATACAGCGATGCGGGCTTGTTTGCGGTGCGGAGATTCAAAGGAAATGTGAAGTTGAGCTGATACACATCGCCAGCGCGAATCCACTCGTGAATGGCTTCGATGCGGTCGGCAAATTGGGGCTCGTTGAGGCCGGCTACGAATTCGAGGTTCGTCTCGGGAGTTTCGTCTGGGGAACCGGAGGGTGCGCGCAATTCGGCAAGGCCCGGCGGCTCGGTGCCTACGAATTCTCCATGGAGATGATCAAACAGGTAAGCACGGTCGTAGATTCCGAACCATGCGAGCGGAGTTTTGGAATCGCCCGGATGTAGTTGTGCCTTGGGTTCAAAGGCTTGTCCACACTCGTAGGTGAAGAAGCCTGCGGCAACGTGGCCTTTGGCGAGTGCGCGCTCAATCCGCGCAAAAAGTTCGGCGACGTCCGTCGCCAAGCGCGCTTCGAGCATACCGAGTGGTGACAGGAAAATTCTGCTTATTCGCTCTTTGGAGTTCGGACGCGAGGATTCTAGAAGTACGGAACCGGGGGTCCGCTCCACCAGGGAATAAACAGCGGTGGGAAGCGAGCGCCAGCTCTTCATGCCAGTGCAGATTACTGGACTGTCAGCACGATCGTGGTGGAATGAGTGGTTGCGGTGATGCCGTTGCTCGATTGCGCTGTGACCAGCAGCGTATAGGTGCCGGTCGGCGTGGGCAGGTTCGGCGACGGTCCGTGATTCTTGTAGTAGTAGAGCGGATTGCAGGCGGTGGTGCCGAGCAACGCGATGAAGCCTACACCGGCCATCAAGAAAATCCGGCTCAGCCAGCGGCGTCGACGCGCACCAAATGCGAACCCCGCGAGGCTCAGCGTGCCGGGCAGCAGGATGGCCCAGGCGATAGGATGCGTGATTCCCTTTTGCGGCGAAGTTATGTGCGCCGTTGAGTTGGATGCGGTGGTTGCCAGGACCATGGAGCTTGTGACCGGAGCGGTCGCGTTGGGGAGTATCTCAATATTCTCGGGTGTAAACGTGCAAGACGACTGGTCGGGGAGCCCGGAGCACGAGAGCGTAACGAACATCGGCGCGGTGAGAGACGAGGCATTCACCGGTGTCAGTGAGGCCGTTAGCGATCCGGACTGGCCTTGCTTCAGAGAAAGGGTGGCGGGAGAAACGCCGATCGAAAAGTCCGGCGTGGTTCCGGTTACAGCCCGCACCGGCGTCACTTGCGACACCGAGGTGAAGTGCGTCGTATCTCCGATGTAGCTGGCGGTGAGGGAGTGTTGGCCCGGAGGCAGGGACAGAACGGTGGTTGCGTGTCCTTCTGAATCGAGCGCCACGCCTGCCAGTTGAGTGCCTTGGTCCGCGATCGCCACTGCGCCATGAGCGGGCAGTCCATCCTGGCCGGTCACGCTCACCGTGATGGTGGCTTGCGTACGCCCATTCAGGTCGTGGGTTTCCGCGGTCAGCAACGTCTCAGTGGCGACGCCGCGTGAGCTTGCGGCAGCCAATGCCGGCAGAGCCAGCGCCAAACCCAGTCCTGCAACCAACTCCAGCCGCAAGGCGCGGCCCATCAATCCTGTCACGTCCACCTGCTCCAAATCTCGAGAAAGACTGCGATACGCCGCGCCCTCGCTCCGTCAATCCCAGCGGAAAAGGCTTCGTCCGTGGGGCGATTGTGCGTGAGTCCATTGTATCTGGCCGAGGCGAGGCCAAGCGACCTGCTCGCCCTGGCACCCGCATTGCGCTTCACCCGTAGACTCTTGGACGCGCGGCGGGGCGAAAAGCAGTCGCGGGGCGTCAGGGATAGGGGTCTTGGGGATCGCTGAGTCGTTTTGTGTGTTGAGGTTCGTGCTTTCCCACCCTTTCGCCAGAAACAAGGCGAAAGGATGGGGCACGGGTCTCTGGGGTTTGTTTGCAGGTTCCCTGTTTCTTACTCCTCACGCAGAAGCTGGGCGGGATTCACACTGAGCGCACGCTGCGCGGGAATCCATGTGGCTATGACGCCGATCAGCACCATCGCTGCCAAGGACCCTAACAAGACCAGCGGATCGCGCGGCGTTGCTTCGTAGACGAGATACGCGAGCAGGCGGCTTGCCAGCACACCCAGCGCCAATCCTGACACTGATCCCATAACGAGGACCAGAAGCGGACGACCCAGCGCTGTGCCCATAATCTGTCCACGGTGCGCCCCGAGAGCAGCGCGAATCCCGAGCTCGCGCATCCTTTTGGATACATTCGAAGCGGACATTCCGAAGACCCCGGTGACGGCCAGCATCGCGGCCAGCATGCCCATGACACCGAGCGCCGCGGTGGCGACGCGCGCCGGGAACAGCACCAACGCGAGACTGTCCTGCCATGGCTGAATGGTGAAGGGCAGGCTCGAATCGATCCCCATGAGTATCCGGTTGAGCGCCGGCGTTACCTGTTCCGGAGGCAACTGCGAGCGAACGATCAGGGTCGTATCCCCTTCCGTGTTTTGCGGAAGGGGATACAACATCGCCGGGGTTGGATCTTCGGTCAGCGATTCGTACTTGCCATCTTCGAGCACGCCCACGATTTCGTAGCTGGACTTATCTCTTTCGAGGAAATGACGGCCCACCGCAGGCGCGTTGCCGAACATTTTTCGGGCGAAGGTCTCATTGACCAGTGCGATCTTGGGCTTCCTGGCGTCGTCCTGCCAGGTGAAGTCGCGTCCTGCAAGCAAGTGCGTTCCGGCGGCCTTCAAATAACCGGGCGAGATATTGAAACGGCGTGCATCGAACACGCTATTGGTGGGACGCAGGTCAGCTGTGCCTTCGCGAAAGACATCGGAGGAGTTTCCGCTGCCGCTCAACGGGGCGTCATCCATTGTTCCCACAGCGGTGACGCCTGGAATTCGCGATGCCTGGTCGATCATGCGCCGCTGCACGGGCAGGGCGGAATCGTCACTGTAGCCAGCCATGTGCATATCTGCCACGGCCGTGACTACACCTTGCGGCTCGAAACCCAGCGGGGCGTGCAGCGACCGCTCCATGCCGCGGAGGGAGACGAGCGATGCAGTTACCAGCAGCGCACACAAAGTGATCTGCACGCCGAGCAGCACATCGCGCAGGGTGAAGCGTCGAAGCACACTCGGATTGACACTGCCGCTCTTCATGGCCTGCATCGCGTCCGTGCGCCAGATCTGGCGAGCGGGCAAAAGGCCGGGAAGAATTCCACTGGCCAGCGAAAGCAACAGGGCAATCGCAAAGGCACGCGCGTCCGGTGTCACTGTCACGTGGATGGGGAACTGCGAGATAGGCTGCCAGCGCGTGAGCGCTCCGAGCAGCGTAGCGGCGAAGAACGTGCCGGCAGCGCCTCCGGCGAGCGAGAGGAGGACAGCCTCGGTGAGAATTTGCCGCAAGAGGCGGCCACGTGTCGATCCGATGGACAAGCGGATGGCCAGCTCGCGTGTGCGGTCAGCCGAGCGGGCGGCAAAGATGCCGGCAAGATTAACGCACGCGGCGGCAAGCACCAATAGCGCCAGGAGCATAATTGCCGCCAAAAACGCGCGCGCCGGACCGCCCAGCACATCGCCCATCAATCCCGGCCTCACAAGCCGCGGGACTAGTCCGTCGTCATCTCCCGGATATTGTTTGGCCAGCTGATGCGCGATTGCATTCAGATTGTCCGTTGCCTGGTTGATTGTCACGCCGGGCTTCAACAGTCCAAGCAAAAAGATGCCGTGGTTTCCGCGCTTGGTGAGGAAGTTGTAGCCCTCCACCTGCTCCTCGTTGACCATGGGCATCCAAAAGTCCGGCCAGATAAAGATTTCCGTGCCGTTAAAGGTGCGCGGCGCAACGCCAATGATTGTGAACGGATGCTTGTTCAAATCCACTGTCATGCCGACTACGCGCGGGTCGGCGCTAAAGCGCGTGCGCCAGAAGGCATCGCTGAGCACGATAAACGGCGCGGAGTTGGGCCCATGCTCATCGCTTGCGTGAAAGAAGCGGCCGAGGGAGGGCTGGACGCCGAGCAGGTCGAAGTAATTTCCTGAAGCCTCGTAGATCCAGCATTGCTGCGCCGAGCCGTTGGTGCTCAGGCCTGCGTCGCCGATGCGATAGGTTGCGATGTCGTTGAACGCCGTGTTACGCGCGCGGTAATCCAGATAGTCGGGATAAGACTGGGTGAGATCTCCCTGTTGCTTCTGCACAATCTCGAAAAGATGGTCAGCGCCCGGAATGTCGAGCGGCTGGAGTATCAATGCGTTCAGCACGCCGAACACAACCACGTTGGCGCCGATGCCGAGGGCAAGGGTGAGAACAGCGGTCAAGGCGAAACCCGGCGAACGGCGCAGCTGACGCAGGGTGTAGCGAATGTCGCGACCGAGGCCGGCGAGGCTCAATGTGGCATCGGCGGCCGTCACACGTTCGCGTGTTGAGGTTCGATTGCCGAAGCGCACGAGGGCATCGCGGCGGGCGTCTTCGCGGGACATGCCGTGGGCCACATTCTCGTCGATGCGCATCTCGATGTGCGTTTCCAGCTCGGCATCGATCTCGCGATTGACGTGGGAGCGGCGGAACAGATTCGTGAGGCGGCGGAAGGTGGCCATGGGTCCTCCATTCTTCTGTTTATTCGCTGCGCAGAGCCTGCATGGGATCGACGCGCGAGGCACGCCGGGCAGGAATCCAGCTCGACGCTAAAGCGATTGCGGCAATTGCGACAGCGATGCCCATAAACACGACCGGATCGTCGGGACGCACGCCGCGGAGCAGGTTCGCGACCAGGCGGGCCAGGCAGAAGGCGAGCACGAGTCCAGTGCCTAGACCGATGGCGGTAAGCCGCGATGCACGGCGCAGAATCATACTCAAAACGTCTTCGCGCCGTGCGCCCATGGCGAGGCGGACGCCGATCTCGCGGGTTCGTTCGCCGACCAGATTCGCCATGACGCCGAAGATGCCGATGGCGGCGAGGAAGAGGGCGACCAAGGCATCGAAAGCGATCATTCCGGCAGCAAACATCAGCCCAACGAGATTCTCATTGAGCAATTGCTTGTAGGTTTCGAGGGTGTCGAGGGGCAATCCGGGATCGATGGAGGCGAGGGCTCTGCGGGCAGAGCCGGCCAAGGCAAGGGGATCGCCTTCGGTTGCCACGGCATAGGTAGCGCCGGCGGGAGGAACTTGCGCCGCATCGAGATATACGGCGGCGTATTCGTTCTGGTCCCACAGTGTGTACTTGGCTTCGTCAGAGATGCCCACGATGGTGACCCACGGCTCGCGTGAATCGCGCCCACCCATGCGGATGCGATGACCAAGGGGATTCTGGGTGGGGAAATAGCGGACGGCAAACCTACGGCTCACGATAGCCACGGGCGTGGACTGCGCCGAATCGCCAGTTTCGAATTTGCGTCCGGCGACGATGCCGATGTGGAACGCGGAGAAGTAGTCTGCGCTTACCGGGAGATCCAGGGCGCTCTGATCTTTGCCGGGCGCGGCCGGACGATTTTCGATTTGGAATTCGCGATTCCAGGCGTAGTCGCTGTAGGGCAGAGCGGTAGTCACATTGGCATGGGTTACACCGGGTAGAGCACGGAGCTTTGCGAGGCTATCGTTGTACCACGCGGCTTGCTTTTGCGGCGTGTCGTAACGCGAGGCGGGCAGGGTTATGCCGAACGTCAGGATCTTCTGCGGTTCGTAACCGTCGGCAACATGCAACTGAGCCCTCATGCCCTTCGACATCAAGGCCGCGCCAATGACGAGAGCGACGGCCAATGAAACCTGCGCGATGGCGAAGATGCTGCGCAAGCGGTGACTGCGCGCGGAGCCTGTGGTTCCGCGAGAACCGGCCTTGAGCTGACCGCTGAGATTCAGACGGAGGGCCTCCAATGCCGGAGCGAATCCGGAGATTAATCCGGCCAAAAGCGCGAGGAGCAGAGAGAATGCAAAAACGCGACCGTTGAGTGAGATGTTGGACCAGCCGGACATGTGGCGCGCGACGCGTTCAGGCATGAGCACCAGCGTAAGGCGCAGGTAGAGTGCGCCGAAAATGAGGCCGCCAACGGCGCCAATGAGACCGAGCAGGAGGTTCTCCGTGAGCAGCTGGCGCAGGAGCCGCGTGCGACTGGCACCAAGCGCTGTACGCATGGCGATCTCCGGGCGGCGTTCGATGCCGCGAGCGAACTGGAGGTTGGCGACGTTGGCGCAGACGATGAGCAGCACGAACAGCGTCGCGCCCATCACGAGGCGATAGTAGAGCGGCGTCAGATCTCCGTTGATTCCGTCGAGCAGGGGCTCGATGCGCACCGTCCAACCAAGATTGGTGGACGGGTAAGTCGTGGCCAGGTGTTCGGCGATGGTACGCAGTTCTGCCTGCGCCTGGTTGACGGTGACGCCATCGCGCAGGCGTCCGTTGACCAGATAGTCGTGGTCGCTTCGATCCGCGATCTGTTGTGGCGAGGGCGCGAGAGGCAAGAAAATATCGGCCTCAGAGGGGTATTGCACCGATTTCGGCAGGACGCCGATGACGGTGTAGGTGCGCTGGTCGAGCTCGATCTTTTGGCCGACAATATGGGGATTGCCGGCAAAACGCCTTTGCCAAAATCCGTAATTGAGCAGGGCCACGCTGTCGCGGCCCGGACGGCATTCATCGGCGACGAACAGGCGACCCAGCGCTGGCTGAATCCGCAACACAGAAAAGAAGTCGGCCGAGGTCATCTCAGCATGCACGTGCGCTGCGTCGCCGGCGCCGGTGAGGCTCATGTCGGCGCCGGTGCGGACGGCCAGCTCTTCGAAGGAGCGGGTTTGGCGGCTCCAGTCAAAGTAATTCGCCAGCGCCACAGAGCGATCGCCGCTGCGGTCCTGGCGCTCGAAGACGGTGACGACGCGATCCATGGCTGGGACCGCGAGGGGGCGCAGAACAACTGCGTCCATGCTGCTGAAAATGGCAGTGTTTGCGCCGATGCCGAGCGCGAGCGTGATCGCGACGGTGATTGTGAAGCCGGGCGACTTGATGAGTTGGCGCCACGCGTAACGAACGTCGGCCCAAAAGGATTCGATGCCGAGCACTGCATCTGCCGCGATCACGTGCTCGCGGGTTGCCGTGGTATTGCCGAAGCGCACGAGCGCATCGCGGCGGGCTTCATCTGGGGACATGCCGCGGGCGATATTCTCGTCGATGCGCATGGCGATGTGCGACTCGAGTTCAGCATCAATCTCGCGGTCGACGTTTGAGCGATGCATCAGGTTTGCAATTCTGCGGAAGATGGCCATCGTTTTCCTTTCACGCGTAACGCAACACCGCGCGGACGCCCTTTACCAGCTGATCGAAGCTGTCTTCGGCCTGCTGCAACTGGCGGCGGCCTTGGGCTGTCAGCTTGTAATACTTAGCGCGGCGATTGGTTTCGGTCATCGACCACTCCGCGGCAATCCAGCCGTTTTGCTCCATGCGGTGCAGCGCCGGATAGAGCGAGCCCTCTTCTACGCGGAGCAGCTCGCCGGATGCGCTCTGGATGTGCTGCACAATGCCGTAGCCGTGCAATGCGCCATTTTGGGCGAGTGTTTTCAGAACCAGTAGATCCAATGTTCCTTGAAGGTCGGTCTTTGCCATGCTGGTTTCTACCCCTAGCGATCTTGGTACAGAGAAGTCTAGGCCTAGAAAGCTAGGTATTGCAAGGAATATGTGACGAATGGAGAAAAAGGGATCGGGTGTTATCAGTGGAACAGGGACTAGGGACTAGGGACGAGGGAATAGGGAATAGCGACTAGTTGCCGGTTCCTGGTGTGGTGACTATGGCTCGGGCGTGGCTGAAGGCGGCGGCGGGGATGTCGGCGATGGGCAATCCGGGGCCCTCCCAGAGGAGGCCCGGCGCGCCCTGGCTTGCGTAGTGCAAGCCCTCGACATGGAGGGTGTGCAGGCCGGCGCGGAGGCCCAGGGAGCCGCGATCATAACGCATTGCGTTGCCTGCCACGCCGCAAACCTGCGCAAAGGGTGGGCCGGTCTTCGCTACTTCCACGCCGTCGATGACTACGCGCGCGCCATCGCGAGCGAGAAGGTGAAAGGTGTAGCCTCCGTCGACCGGCACATCGAGAGAGCCGTCCCAAGCTGTGGCGTAGCGCGTGAATCCATGTGGATCGACTTGAAGGCCCGCTGACTCCCCAGCGAACACGGACGTCTCTTTGCTGAGATCGGGCAACTCAGTCCACGCGCCGGGATACACGTGCCAGGTTAGCCCCGGGACGCGGGGTCCGGTCACGTTCGTGGCCTCGTGCCACTTGGCGACGACGACTACGCCCCGTGCCGACCAGTCCTGTGCCTGATCTTCACTCGCGCCGGGACCTGCGACACGGCCTTCGACATGAAGGAGTACGCGGAAGCGGCCTGCGCTGTTTGCACCGTCGAGCTCCGTCCCATCCGCATCTGCGAATTTGTGGGTCACTCTGCGGCCATGAGCTTGTGTTCCGTCGCCGAAGGTCCATGTGTAGTGCGCGTGCGGAGAGGGGTCGGCGGTGAATGTGACTGGCTCTCCCGGCGCAACCACGGGCGGTTCGACGGAGAAGGCGGCGATGGGGCCTTGGCGTGTCGAAAAAGCGACGGGGGCTGCGCCGTCGGTGACTGCGAGCGGTACATCGGCGTTGGTCTCGACGCGGTGCTGGCCGTATTTCACATTGTCCAATGTCACGCCGCTTACCTGGCCCATGATTGAAGAGCCGAGCAGAGGAGGTTGATCGAGGGCCCAGATGTTGCGAAACGTGAAGCCGTGGAGAGCCGGCTCCTCCTGTTCCATTTGCAGCAGCGAGTACCAGTCGTCGAGGAAGAGGTTCTCAAAGGTGTAATTCGAGTGGTCGCCCCTGGCGCCGTTGGCACCCCAAAATCCCAGAAGGCCAAACGGCTGTCCGCAGGCGCCGATTCCGGCGTGCAGGATGTCGGAATCGCGCAGCGTGAAATTTCGTGAATTGAAAATCTTGCGCGGCCATCCGGCGCGGACGATGTTGGAGATGCTGGTGGTGAGCTCGCTCTTCTCAACGAGAATGTCGTGAACGTCCTTGCCGGGACGCAGCATATCGTCGTCGGTGTAGCCGTCCCAGTTGCCCATCAGCGCGATGACGTCGTCGGACGCGCGGAAAAACGAATTGCGCACGATGCCGTCGCCGCTTCCGATCCAGTCCATGCCGTCCTGATTGGCATTGCCGGGGTTGCCACCCATGACGCGAAGGTCGTCGTAGAGGAAGCCGGTCGAATCTTTCATCTGCACTGACCAGGTGCGAGAGCGGATGACGCAGGTAAGCCCGCTGATCTGGATGTCGTGGGCATCCATGGTGCCGATGCAGTGCCAGTCGGGCTTCTGCATCCAGCCTTCGTCGTTGCTGGGGTCCTGCGGGCCGTCGTAGACAATGGTGCCACGGCCGAGCACTTTGACGCCCGTGACGTTGAACAGGTTCAGACTGCCAAAGAAATACGCACCCGGCTCGAGGTAGTCGGTCTCGCCGCTCTTCGGGTTGAGGCTTTGCCTGTAGACGCCTGCGGGATAGACGTGGACATCGGGTCCTGTGGGCGGCGGGGCGGGCGGCGTGCCGGCGAACAGGAAGAGCATCTGGGCATGATTCAAGAAGTCGCGGGGGCGGGCGATGGAGAGTTTGGCTGGGGCCTGCAATTTGAAGGTGATCGTTTGGCCGTCGCGCTTGGGACGCAGGCCGAGGCGCCAGGGCTGAATGTCGACCCCACGATCCCAGAATCCCGGGTCTGCGGCGGTGATGGCGATCTCAACGGGGCCTGTGATGTCGAAGTTGACGAAGTCGTAGCTGGCGGCGACGTGGGCCGCGTCGACCGGTTTGCCGTTCACGGTGACGGTGAAAGCGAAGGATCGCATCTCGGGTGGGACCGGCACCGGCTGTACGCGGGGCGCGGCGAAGGCTTGGTGCGCAAACACAAGAACAGCCGCCAGCAGCGCGCAGAAACGAAGCAAGAAGCCAAACCCCGGAGGTGAAGTGGAAAGGTCCAGACTAGCACCGCGTCAAACTGGGGCCGGATTGGCGTGGGCAGCTCCGATGTGGACGGGCCAGTGGAGATTGTCGGGTATAATTCGGGACGCAAACAAATTGAGGCTCACCGACGCCTACAAGGAAAGCTCTGAGCAAGGTTGGTCGGCGGTCCTGCATTCGAGTTTTTCCGCATGCTGTGAAAGTCGCGCTCTGTTACAAAGCCGGTACGAGAGTGAGTTTTTCCGCAACATGCAAAGTCGTGCTCTTTCAGAACCCGGACTTAGTCGGAGCTTCCCTCGAATTGCATGGTCGTCGACGGCACCGTCCTCTATTTCGCCGGGAATTTCGCACGTCGCTCTATCTAAATTGATTGAAGGAGAGGTCATGTCGCACCCTTCCGTTCTTCGCTGCTTCAGAATGACGACCCTGGCTGCGGCTCTTGCGCTCGTTGCGCCTGCTTCGCTTAGTTGGGCCGCGACGAAAAGTCAGCCAATCACGATCGGTTCCTCAATCACGATCGTCGAGAGCGCCGATGAGCCCGGACCGGTGCGGCGTGCCACGGAGGATTTGCTCTCCGATTTCACAAGAGTGCTTGGACAGAGGCCGGCGCTCGCCAACCAGCTGGAGGATTCGGGTTCGATTGCGATTCTGATCGCCGAGCATGCAAAGGTTCATCCAGGAATCGACTGCGCGACCCCGAATGGGCCGGAATCGTTCGCCTTCTCAGTTCTGCGCGTGCCGGGGAGCCAGCCACTGAAGCATGTCGTGTGCCTGACCGGCGCGGACATGCGCGGCACCATTTATGCGATCTACCAGTTCTCGCAGAGTTATCTCGGTGTCGATCCGATGTATCTGTGGACCGATAAGGAGCCGGAGCGCCGGACTTCGATTGAGTTGCCTACAGATTTCACGCACGTCTATCCGGGCCCCGTCTTTCGTTATCGCGGCTTCTTTCCCAACGACGAAGACCTGCTTACGGGGTGGATTCCGGCGGGGAAAGGGGAACAGACAGGCATCTCGCTGAAGGTCTGGGACAACGTGTACGAGACCATTCTGCGGCTCAAGGGCAACATGGTTGTGCCCGGCACGTGGATTTTTCCCGACGATGCGCAAGTGCATGCTGCCACTGAGCGGGGCCTGATCGTGAACCAGCATCATGCGATTCCGCTGGGAGTGAATGTGGCGCGCTGGCCGCGGGATGTGCCTTACAACTTCTCAACGCATCCTGAAATTCTTGAGCGGGCGTGGACCAATGCAGTCGCGAGCTACAAGCCGGACGAGGAAATCCTATGGAGCGTGGGCCTGCGCGGTCTTTCCGATTCGAGCTACGCTTCGCTCGATCCCAGTGTGCGCGACAATGATCCGCTGCTTGGGCAACGGATCAGCGACGCGATCGCGGTGCAGATGAAGATCGTCCGCGCGAAGTATCCGAAAGCGCAATTTGTCACCGATCTTTGGCAGGAGGGAGCGCGCCTGATGCAGGAGGGCTACCTGAAAATTCCGCCCGAAGTGGCGCTGGTGTGGGCCGACACCGGCTACGGCGACATGCAGGATGGCGGCAAAGTTGCGGCCGGCCACGGCGTTTATTTTCACGTGGCAATGATGAACAACCAGTCGAACCAGCTTTCGGAGATGGTACCGGTCTCGGTGATCCAGTCTGAATTGGGGCGGTATATCAAGGCGGGGGCTACGTCTTATTTCCTGGTGAACACGAGTGACATTCGGCCTGTGGCGATGACTACGCGGGCGGTGATGGATATTGCATGGGGCGGGGTTCCGACCGATAGCAACGATGATGGATTCTATAAGCAGTGGGCCACGGAGGAATTCGGCGCGAAGTCTGCCGAAGCGTTGGCTGCCGTATATAAGGAGTACTTCGATGCACCTTCGCTGCGGGCCCCGTTTGGGCCTCCGGGATTGACGTCTGCGGGAAACGCGCCTCCGCCTCCGCCGCTGAGCAATGTGAAGCGCTTCAATGGCGATCAGCATTATCACACGGAGATTCGCCGGCTGATTCTCGACGATCTAAGCGAGCACCAGGTTGCAGCGGTGCCCAGCCAGTCGCCGAAGTGGACGCCGCCGCGTGTGCTACCGGCGTTGGATGCGGACACTCGTGGCGCACTACTGACGCGGGATATTGAGGAGTGCGAAGCTGCGCAGCAGCGCTGGGATGCGGTGTGGAAGCACGCGCAGCAAGCGGAGAGCCTGGTCGATCCCGATCGACGCGACTACTACCAGGCAGCAGTGCTGACCATGATCACGATCAACCGGGAAAGCAACTGGGCACTGCTGCTGGTGGCACGTGCGCTGAAAGACGATGCTGCCGGCGATGGAGAAAAGGCTCGTACTGAAACTGGCGAGGCTCTGCAGGCGCTCGACGCGATCCAGCAATCGATGGGTGCGGCAGAATACGGCAAGTGGAAGAACTGGTACCGCGGCGACTGGCTTACAGGCGTGTATCGGACGCGCGAGCTCGTGCAGGCTTACGCCGATCATCTCAAAGATCCGATGGCCAAGTTGCCCGCGCCTGCGGCGTGGAGTGGCTGGGAGGCTTACTTCCACATCATGGAGTACGAAGGGGATCGGTCGGTGGACGTGCATTGATCAGGATTGTCGTTAGAGCTGACGGGAAGGAGTTTCCCCGGGGCTAAAGCCCGTTTTATCCTGTGGCTCAATCAGGGGCCTGAAGGCCCCTTCTCCCTCCGGATGCCGCTTTTCAGCGGCAAGTGAAGACGTGCCCTATCAAGGCCACTTACGCAACCAACTCAAGAATCTGCGTGGTGCTCTCCTTCAGATTCGCCGAAATCGGTGTTCATTTTTGGACAGGGCCTCTCGGCTTCGCACGGCTCGGGGAACCGCCGGAGCGGGAATTTCGTTTTAACTCTTTGAAATTACGGATCGGACGTTCAGTTCTGATTGGCTTCAGAATTGCTGGTCCTCCATATCCATACGTGTCTGCGAGGTTTCCATGCAGAATCTGCTTTTCGATCTTCGCTTCGTTCTTCGGCAGCTGCGCAAGTCGCCAGGATTCGCACTTACAGCGGTGTTGATGCTGGCGTTTGGGATCGGCGCGACCACGGCGATCTTTTCCATCGTCGAGGGTGTTCTGTTGCGGCCTTTGCCGTTTCCAGATTCGAATCGCCTGATGGTGCTGGCTGATTGCCTGCAGGGGGTCGACATCGGCGGCGGTAATTGCGAAGCCGGGGTCACTGTTCCTGACATCATCGCTTACACCCGGGAAACGCACTCCTTCAACGGGCTCGGCGGCTATCAGTACGCAGGCTACGAACTCTCGGGCAACGGTGAGCCGGCGCAGGTGACGGCAACGCGCATGACCGCGGGTGTCTTCGCCGCGCTCGGCGTCGCTCCCCAGCTTGGCCGCGTATTTACCGCCGATGAAGACGAGCATCACCAGCAGGTAGTGGTGTTGAGTTACGGCGCCTGGCAGAACCGCTTTCATGCCGATCCCGCCGTTCTTGGAACCAAGATTCTTCTCGATCGCAAGTCTTACGTTGTGATTGGGGTGATGCCGCGCAACTTCGAGTTTCCCCTCCAGACCGGCCAGCTCAATCGAATCGAGCTGTGGGTCCCCATGAGCTTTACGCCGCAGGAACTTTTGCCGCAATCGTCAGCCAACTGGAGCTACCAGATGATCGGGCGGCTGAAGCCCGGGATCACGGTGCAACAGGCACAAGGCGATGCCGAGAGGGTGGCACTGGAGATCATGAAGAACTATCCGGCGATGATGGCGAATCTGCACATCACCGCAATGGTGCGGCCGCAGCAGGAGGAAACCATTGCGCAGGCGCGGCCTCTGCTGCGTACGCTTTTTCTGGCTGTCGCCGTGGTGCTGCTGATTGCCTGCGTCAATCTGGCCGGACTGATGCTGGTGCGCGCGATTCGCAACCAGAGAGAAATTGCGGTGCGCCTGGCACTGGGTGCGCAAGCGGCGGCGTTGCTGCGTCAGACAATTCTGGAGAGCCTGGTGCTGAGCGTGAGCGGTGGGGTGCTTGGCCTGATGCTTGCCGCTGCGGCCCTGCGCGTGGGGAGATCATTGCTGCCGGAGAGCCTGCCGCGCATCAGCGAGATTGCGCTCAACTGGTACGTCGTGGGATTTGCCCTCCTTCTCGCCATTGTTACGGGGCTGCTTTGCGGCATTGCCCCCGCCTTCGCGGCGCTACGCACCAACGTGAACAGCCACCTGAAAGACGGTGGGCGGAGTGGAACGGCTGGTGGAGGTCATGCGCGCCTTCGCTCCATTCTCGTGGTGGCGGAGATTGCGATTGCCCTGGTTCTTCTCTCCGCTTCGGGACTCCTGCTGCGCAGCTTCGAGAAGATGCGCTCGGTCGATCTCGGTTTTCGGCCTGAGCATGTCACCACCGCTTCCTATAACCTGCCGCAGCAGCAATACCCGAAACAGGACTTAGTGGATAATTTCAACCGCGAGCTTCTGCGCCGGCTGGGTCAGCTTCCCGGCGTCACGGCTACGGGGCTGACAAGCTTTCTTCCTGCCTCGAACAACAACAGCAATCAGACTTTTGTTGTCGATGGCTATGTTCCGCCCAAGGGTGCGCCCATGAATCTCGCCACTCCCGCTTACATCATTGGCGACTACTTCCAAACCATGGGCATTTCGCTGGTACGCGGCCGATTCCTCACGAATGACGACCGTGCAGGATCCCAGCTAGTAACAATCGTCAGCAGGCAATTCGCGCAACACTACTGGCCCAATCAAGATCCGATCGGCAAGCGGATCCGGATTGGTACGCCGGAGATGCAGACGCCGTGGCTCACCGTGGTTGGCGAGGTAGCTGATCTCAAACTGAGCTCTCCCGACGAAGTCACCAAGGATCAATACTATTTTGCGGTCGCCCAGACCGAAGAAGACTACGGGGCGCTTGCAAATCCTGCTACCGACTTGAATGGGAATGGCGGCTATATCACATTGCGGTCGTCGTTGCCGGCCGAGCAGATGGAGAATGCGCTGCGCGCGACGGTGCGGTCGATCGATCCGCTGCTGCCGCTGACGCAGGTGCAGACGATGGAACAGGCGGTTTCAGAGAGTGAGGCGCCGCGCCGCTTCAACACGGTGCTGATTTCGAGCTTCGCCTTCGCGGCGGTGCTGCTGGCGGTGCTGGGGATTTACAGCATTATCGCTTTCTCGGTTGCGTCGCGGGTGCAGGAGATGGCGATTCGGATGGCGCTCGGCTCGCAGCGTGCGGCTATTGTGCGCCTGATTCTCGAATCTGGAGCAAAGCTGGCCGCGGTTGGCTGCGTTCTCGGACTAGGAGGCGCGTTGGCTGCATCGGGATTGCTGCGGTCGCTGCTGTTTGGGGTGAGCCCGTTCGATCCGATGGTGCTCACGATGGCGGTGATCGGGGTTTTGTTGCTGGCTGTCGCGGCGTCGGCGCTGCCCGCGCTGCGCGCCGCTTCGATCAATCCCATGCAGGCGCTACGGGGAGAGTAGTCGACGCGGCACTAGCCTGCAAATCTCACAGGTCGATTGTCGATTTGGATGATTCTGGAAGAAGGAAATAGGTAGAAAGGCCGTCTTTTCTGTGTCATAACTACGTTGTCGAAGCGTGGTTCTGGCTGCGGAAAGGGCGGCCCTTCTCATGACAGAGTGTAATCAAGAAGTCTTCTCGTTTGCATCTCATTTTTCGCGGCGCGTAGAGGCCAGTTTCACCGCGGGGCAGATATCGAGCGATGGCGGAGCGCTGTTGTTGCGTCAGGCCGATGGCAAGATCGGTTTGCTGAAGCGTTTGGCGTCCTGTTTCACCGACCGGCGGTCGCCGCTGCTGGTCTCGCACCAGCTCGGTGAGATGCTCTCGCAGCGCATCTACGGGCTGGCGCTGGGCTATGAGGACCTGAACGATCATGAGCAGTTGCGCCACGACCCGCTGATGGCTGTGCTGTCGGGCCGGCGCAAGCTGGAAGAGCCATTGGCCGGCAAGAGCACGCTGAACCGGCTGGAACTTCCCGGCGGCAGCAAGCGCTATCACAAGATCGACTACGCGCCGGAGAAGATCGACGGGCTGCTCTGCGATCTGTTCATCGAGTCGCACGCCGAAGCGCCCGAGCAGATCGTGCTCGACCTGGATGCAACCAACATCCCGCTCCACGGCCATCAGCCGGAGCGGTTCTTTCATGGTTACTACGACAGCTACTGCTACCTGCCGCTCTATATCTTCGCCGGCGATCAACTGTTATGCGCTCGGCTCAGGCCGGCCAACATCGACGGAGCGGCCGGCGCGCTGGACGAGGTCAAGCGCATCGTGGCCCGGTTACGGGCGAAGTGGCCCACGGTGCAGATCGTGCTGCGCGGCGACTCTGGCTTCTGTCGCGAGGAGCTGATGGCCTGGTGCGAGGCCGAACAAAATCGCGTGGACTTCCTGTTCGGTCTGGCGCGCAACAGCCGGCTTCAGAAGATCGTCGGCAAGCAGATGCACGAGGCCAGGCTGCAGCACGCCGAGACTGGCAAGCCAGCGCGTGTCTTTACCGAGTTCGACTATCAAACGCACAAGAGCTGGGCGCGGGCGAGGCGGGTAGTTGCCAAGGCCGAGTATCTGGACAAGGGCGAAAACCCACGCTTCGTGGTAACTTCGCTAACTCCGGATAAGTGGGCGGCTCGCGAATTATACGAGCAGTTCTACTGCCAGCGCGGCGAGATGGAGAACCGCATCAAGGAGCAGATGTGCCTGTTCGCCTATCGCCTCTCGACGGAAGAAATGAAGGGCAACCAGCTCAGGCTGTACCTGTCGGCGCTGGCTTATACGCTGGTTGAAGCGCTCAGGCGCCTGGCGCTCAAGGGCACCGAGTGGGCCGAGGCGCAGGTGGATACGATCCGGCTCAAGCTGTTCAAAATCGGCGCCCTCGTACATATCAGCGCCCGGCGCGTGTGGTTGGAACTGAACTCCAACTATCCTTGGAAGAAGATTTACGTTCGGGCCTTCGACGCGCTGCGATGCTGAACGTCTCCACCGCGAACAAACAACTTTTTCACACGAACCCAGGAATCGGCCTGGCGGAGCTATCCGACAAATCAGGCATCGACCTGCGATGAGCCTCTCCGCGTACTTGCCGAACCTGTCGCCAAGCCGATCTCAAGCCGCTTGATGGCTCTTCCCGAATGCTTCGCAGCGCTAACCGCCATCAAATCGATCCCCTGTGAGAAATCGCGGCTAGCCTCGCTCGGCCGCTTTCGTAATCGTGAGGCCAAGCCGGGCGAATGGCGCCAGGACTTTTTTCTTCGTTGACCCTGCGACGATCATTCCGGTGACTTCTGAGATGGGCGCAATGACATACGGAGATACAGCGTTCAGCTTCTCTGAAGAAGCGAGGACGATCGTTTCCGCTGCACTGGCGCTGAGCGCGCGCTTCACGTGCGCCTCTTCGAAGTCGCCGGTGGTGAGGCCGACTTCGGGGTGAATGCCGGTGACACCCATGAAATAGGTGTCGGCGTGGATTCTGCGGATATTCTCAATGGCTGGAGCGCCGACGGCTACGACTGAATGCTTGAACAGCTTGCCTCCGATCAGGATCACCTCGATGTTGTGGTGACTCACCAGCTCTACGGCGATCGTAGGGCTGTGGGTGACTACGGTGGCTTTCAGTTCGGGCGCGAAGTTCCTGGCGATCTGGACTGCGGTGGTTCCGCCGTCGAGGATCACAACTTGGCCAGTTCGGACCATGGCGGCTGCGGCTAGGCCAATCGCCTTCTTTTCGTCGGTTGCGAGATTGAGGCGGGTCGCGAAGTCGCCCATGGCCGGTGAGGCGGGAAGCGCTCCACCGTGGACGCGCTGCAGCAGGCCTTCGGCTGCGAGCTCGCGCAGGTCGCGGCGAATCGTGTCTTCGGAGAGTCCCAATTCTTCACTGAGATCTTTGGCGACGATCTGGCCGGACTGGCGAAGTACCTCGAGGAGATGTTGTTTGCGCTGGGTTGTGAGCACAGTCCACACTATCGCATAGTTGGGGCGGCGGATTGCATGAAATTGCATGATATTGCACATTGTTGCGCGTTTTGCTAGGTTGGTAGAGGAGGCCTCATCATGTCAACGAGCGCATCAGAAACAAATCCGCTGATCATCCTGGTTGCCGGACCTTATCGTTCCGGCACGAACAACGATCCAGAATTGATCGCAAAGAATCTCGACAGGCTGGAGCAGGTTTCGCTACGGGTGTACGAGGCGGGGCACATTCCGCTGATCGGAGAATGGGTGGCCCTGCCGGTTGCCAGGCAAGCGGGATCGACGCAGGTGGGTGATGCGATCGCGGAGAGGTATCTCTATCCAGTGGCGAAACGGCTGATCCGGCGCTGCGATGCGGTGTTGCGTATCGAAGGGCAATCAAGGGGCGCGGATGAAGATGTTCGGCTGGCACGGGAGCGCGGCCTGCCCGTCTATTTCGATATCAAGGAAGTTCCCGCGATGAGCACAGTGCGGTGTTGATTTTCGCGGCGGGGATGAGACTCCATCAGATGCCTTCGCCCATCGAAACATAATCGCGGATGTAATCGAGTTCCTTGCGGTAGGCGGTGCGGTCGGCTTCTTCGGATGCGAACGGCACAGCCTGTCCTGGCTGTGCGCCGAGGCGTTCTTCCAATTCTTCGACGCGGGCCGAAAGGGCAATGAGCGCATCGGAGAGCGGGTCCTTGATGTCGTGTGGATCGGTAATGAGGACGCGTTGTCCGGCGCGATAGACGATGTGGGCGGGGACGCCGACGACCGTGGAATTGGGTGGAACATCGTCGAGGACTACGGATCCTGCGCCGACGCGGGAGTTTTCGCCGACGCAAATGTTTCCAAGGATGTTGGCGTTGTTGCCGATGAAGACGCCGTCGCAAATGGTTGGATGGCGCTTGCCGTGGCCCTTGCCGGTTCCGCCCAGGGTGACGCCCTGATAGATCGTTACGTCGCTGCCGACGATGGCTGTTTCGCCGATGACGACTCCGGTTGCGTGGTCGATGAAGAGGCGACGTCCGAGCAGTGCTCCGGGATGAATGTCGACGCCGGTGAAGAAGCGGGCAAGCTGCGAAAGTATGCGCGCGGGGAGACGGAGATTTGCGCGCCAGAGCCGGTGGCTGGCGCGGTGATACCACACCGCCCACAGTCCGGGATAGCAGAGGAAAACTTCCAGGCGCGAGCGCGCGGCGGGATCGCGGTCCATGACGGACTGAATGTCTTCGCGGATGCGTTCGAACATGGACATGGTTTTTTAGTTCAGAGTTCTTAGTTCGTAGTTCCGATTCCGTGGCCGTTATTCGCCAAGTTCATTTTGTTGGTGGTTCGCTGTCTGATGCGCGCCAACTTGCCGATTTCCCTCAGGGGCTAAAGCCCGCATCGATTTTGTTGGGGTTAAAACCACCGCCTCCCTCCGAGTTCTTTCGCAGCTCCCTGCGGAGCGACTGAAGTCGTGCCCTGTTACAAAGCCATCACGATTTGCCTCCAATTTGAGTTTTTCCCCATACGGTAGAGTCGTGTCCTTTTACAGAACATCGACTCTAATTACAAACCTGAACTACAAACTGAGAACTACGAATTCTGAACTGCTGCCCTTTAAAGCGTTACCGGGTGTGTCGGCAGGGCGAGTGCTTCCTGGCGCAGCGATTCGAACAAGACGCTCGACAGATAGCGCTCCCCGAAGCTGGGCAATACGGCCACGATGAGCTTGCCTGCATTTTCTGGGCGGGCGGCTACTTTGAGGGCCGCGACTACGGCAGCACCGGAGCTAATGCCGACGAAGAGGCCCTCTTCAAGAGGGAGACGCCTTGCCATCGCTACTGACTCGTCGTTCGTCACTTGGATGACTTCGTCGATCAGCTTGGTATCGAGAATGCTTGGCACGAAGCCGGCGCCAATTCCCTGAATCTTGTGTGGGCCGGGCTTGCCACCGCTGAGGACAGGACTGTCGGTTGGCTCGACGGCGATGGCCTTGAAACTCGGCTTGCGGGGCTTGATGTATTGCGACACGCCAGTGATGGTGCCGCCAGTGCCTACACCGGAGATGAGGAAGTCGACTTTGCCGTCGGTGTCATCCCAGATCTCCGGGCCCGTGGTCGCCAAGTGAACGGCAGGGTTGGCCGGGTTGTCGAATTGCTGGAGGATGACGCCGTTGGGCGTGTTGGCGAGAATTTCGTTGGCTTTGGCGATGGCGCCCTTCATGCCGCTGGGACCGGGGGTGAGCACGATCTCGGCGCCGAAGGCTTTGAGGAGCACGCGGCGCTCGAGGCTCATGGTTTCGGGCATGGTCAGGATCAGTTTGTAACCCTTGACTGCAGCGACAAACGCGAGGGCGATGCCGGTGTTGCCGCTGGTCGGTTCGATGAGCACGGTCTGCCCTGGCTTGATACGTCCTGTTTTCTCTGCATCGTCGATCATGGCAAAGCCGATGCGGTCTTTCACGCTGGCCAGCGGATTCTGGCTCTCAAGTTTTGCCACCACGGTTGCGGGCAATCCGGCGGCCACGCGGTTGAGGCGCACGAGCGGGGTGTGCCCAATGAGTTCAGTCACATTTGCGGCAATACGTGCCATCGTTCTCCTCTTTCTCGGGAATCGGCCCCGAATCAGGTCAAGTTAGTCCGGGTCAAGTGAGTGAGATCAAGCGATGCCGGATCAACTTAGGTGAGTTCAACAAAGTTGGCTGGGAGTCGACTCGTCTCGTCAGGCGGGGCAGCTCGCGCGCTTGGCGCGCCCGTGCATCGCAGCAGTCACCAGGACGGTGTTAGCGACATCGACGCATGACGACAGAGTATTCTCGCCCAGCGGTTTATGGCAAGTGGGGTGATAGGGATGCGTCGAGGGGCGCGCTCTGGTCGATCGGAGTAAATCCAGGGGCTTGCTTTCCCACCTTGCTGCGCAAGGATGGGGTACCCATTGTCGCGCGGCTTGATGATCGTGAAAACGGTTGATTGTGGTTCGTGCTTTCCCACCCTTTCGCCAGGAAAAAGGCGGAAGGATGGGGCACGGAGATCCGTGTGGTTGAATGCTTCGCGAAAGGCAACCGCGGGTCCTTCGACTTCGCTGCGCTCAGGTGACAGCATTCGAAGATGGCGGCGATGGGAAACTGCGCGGGATGGCGTAATTACGCGGCTACCAGGTTTCGACGGCGAGGACATTGGGGGGGCCGGAGTGGCCCTGGATCACCTGGGTTTCTATGACGGCTTCCATATTTTTCCTTTCCCAGTCGGGAGGAGCCTTGGCCAGGAGCGAGTCGAGGTAGACGGGGTTGTAGAGGATTTCGCCCGCGGCTTCGGTTCCTTCTTCCGAGATGCCGGCGGCGATGATGACGGGCTGGCCGGTGGTGCTGTCGTGGATGCGCGCCACGATGGCGTAGTCGCGGGAGAGTTTCTCGTAGGGCAGATCCCATGCGGTGGCCCACGAGGTGGGCCGCGGACTTTTGCGGTCGACGAGCGTGGCGACCCCGTCCTTGGATTCAAAACCGAAGCGCAGTTTTTGGGTGACGCGCAGAGTCCAGATGTTGTCGAACGCACCGATCAGAACAATAGGCCCTTCGCGGAGTTGCGAGAACGTGGCTTCAGAGGCGGGTTCGACGCGGAAGGATTTGTGTTTGGTCTCGAGATTCGCAGCGGTGCGAGTAAGGGTGATGACGTCCGCGAGCGCGAGATTGCCGGAGTAGTGGAGGCGGACGTAGAGCTTCTCCGGCTGGGGCGGGCTGACAGGAGCTTCGAAATCGTTAATGGACTCGGTGTCAAGGTTTTTGGCCGGTTCGCCGAGGCAGAAGGTAGCGGGGTTGGCGCTGGAGACCACAGGCTCCCAGAAACGATCAATGTTGGAGGGAGGCGGGACGGGCGGCACAGGATGGAGACGGAGCCCGACGACGAGGCCGATGGCGCCTGCGAGGACGACGAGGAATCCGGCGACGATCCAGCGGAGGCGCCAAGGTTGGGCGCGAGGCCCTTCGGGGGCGGTGGACTGTGGCGGTGGAACGGCTGAAACGACTGTGGGGACTGCTCCCGAGGCAGTTCCCGGTTCCGGTGAGGTCTCGAGGGGAGCCGGTTCCGCGGGGGCATCGGGCGGATGAAAGACAGGGACGTAGGAGCCGATGGGGAGCTCGAGGACCAGTTCGCCGGCGTGGGAGGCATCGTAGTAATACTGCGAGAGGCGTTTGCGCACCTCGCCTGCGGTGATACGGACGATGGGGTCGGCGTTGGCGTCGTAACTGGGAGAGCGGCCGAAGACCTCGATGCCGATGCTGCGCTCTTTGAGGTCCGAGGCGTTGCCGAGGAGAGTTTGCTCGACGACGTAGGCAAGGAGGGCGGGGTAGCGTCTGCTATTGGCGAAGAGGGGATGGGCAACGAGGCGCTCGACCTGCTCGCGGACTGCTGCCGGGTCCAGGGCGGGAACCTGCTGCTCCAAGTCTTGCATGGATTTCGGCGCCACCGGCATGTCCCAACTCCTGATGCGGCTCAAGGTACCCAGAGGGCAAGTGTCGACGGACAAAATCCCAGTTTGCCGAGGAGGAGTTGCGGCGTATTGGCGACTTGCCCGACCAAGTGGCAGCGCGGCTTGGCTCGGTCAAAGCCATACCGGTATATCTTGAGCTGCCTGCAATATACGTGTAGGAAACTTCGCACGGATTGAGGCTTACACTCAGCTGCATTGCGTATCATACGTCCCAGAAAATCGATTGTCTACGATTGCTTAACCCATTTGCATTACTTATTTAATGAGGAATTATGGGCGACGCTACCCGATGGAACCTATCACCGCTAACAATGCTGATCCTATAGTTCTTTCCGGTCCAGAAAATGTGCTGGCAGTGCGCCTCTGCGGAAGACGAGAGTCCAAGCCCGCCGGAGCTTACGAAAAGCGCGTTTTCTTGTGATTGCGGCTCCTCGCCCCTCCGGTTTGCCAGACCTGGATCAATCCAGGCAGGACTTACCGGGGGGCGCTTTTTTTGTGCCTGGGAATGGCGTTGTCCCCCTTTGACGAAACGCTTTCGGCACAACTGAATTCCGACGCGACGCTGGGGTGGTTTCCCACGCTTTCCGCAGGAAGAAGCGGAAAGGATGGGGCACGGGCAGGTTGTGGGTTCGCTCCATTTTCCCCGGGGGCTAAAGCCACGCTACTTCAAAGCGAGGGCCTCGCCAGGGACTCCTACATAATTCTTAAGATTTGAAGGCCTGACGAGATGGGGATCGATGGACTATGCTGGTCGGCGATTTCATTGAAGGCAGGCTTTTGCGGTGGTTTGAAAGAAGAGAGGGCTTGGAACTATGTGCACGTTTCGATTGAAGAAGTACCTGTTGCCGTGTTGCGTCCTGGTGATTCTGGCCGGGAACCTGGCCGCGCAAACTGTGTCGCCCGAAGAGGCACACCGGAAGGCGGAAGCCCTGCTGCAGAAGATGACAGTGGACGAGAAGGTCGGACAGCTGAACCAATCGTCTGGCGTGATCATGCCGATGCTGGGCAACGAGAAGCCTGACGATTTGGTGGTGCAGGGCAGGGTTGGATCGATCTTGTGGCTAATCGACGTGAAGGAGATCAACCGGCTGCAGCGCATCGCGGTGGAGAAATCGCGGCTGCATATTCCGATCCTGTTCGCGTTTGATGTGATTCATGGCTACCGGACGGTGTTTCCGGTGCCGCTGGCGATGGCTTCGTCGTGGGATCCGAGTGTGGAAGAGGCGGCGCAGCATCTGGCGGGGCAGGATGCGCGCGCGGCCGGGATCGATTGGACCTTTACGCCGATGGTGGACATTGCCCGCGACGCGCGGTGGGGACGGATTGTGGAGGGTGCGGGCGAGGATCCTTACCTTGGCGCGGCGATGGCGAGGGCGCAGGTGAAGGGATTCCAAGGAGACACGCTGGGACCGGATAGCGTGCTGGCGTGTGTGAAGCACTTTGCGGGTTACGGCGCGGCGGATGGGGGACGCGACTACGACTCGTCGTATGTGCCGGAAGAGCTGATGGAGAATGTGTACCTGGTTCCATTTCACGCAGCGGAGCGAGCGGGTGCGGGCAGCTTTATGAGCGCCTATATGGATTTGAACGATGTGCCGGCAAGCGGCAACAAGTGGCTGCTGACGGATGTTCTGCGGAACGACTGGGGCTTCAAGGGATTTGTGGTGTCGGATGCGTTCGCGGTGGGGAGCCTCGTGACGCATGGGTTCGCTCGCGATGGAGAAGACGCGGCGTACAAGGCGGCGACGGCGGGCGTGAATATGGATATGGCGAGCCAGACTTACACGCACAACCTGGCGAAGCTCGTCGCGGACAGCAGGGTAAACGATGCGCAACTCGATGCTTTGGTGCTTCCGACATTGGAAACGAAATTTGAACTGGGGCTGTTCGAGCACCCTTACGTCGATGAGACGAAGGTGGAGGCGACGCTGACGCGGCCGGAGGGACTTGCTCTGGAGCGGAAGATCGCTGCGCGGTCGATGGTGTTGCTGAAGAACGAGAATAAAACGCTGCCGCTGGCGAAGAGTGTGAAGAAAATTGCGGTGATTGGAACGCTAGCCGATTCGACGCGGGACATTGAAGGCGGATGGACCGTGGAGGGATTGTTTGGCGGCGGCGGGAAGAGCCATCCGGTAACGGTGTTGGCGGGGATCAAGAACAAGGTGGGGCCAGACGCAGAGGTGACGTATGTGGCTGGGCCGCCGATGGCGCGTCTCTATCCGTCCTTGTTCGACAGGATCTCAGGAGCAAAGCCGGCTCCGGCGCCGACAGCGGACGAAGTGGCCGATTGGCTCACGAAGGCGAAGGCTGCGGCTGCCGATGCGGATATCGTGGTAGCGGTGCTGGGCGAGATGGCAACGATGAGCAGCGAATCGGCTTCGCGGGCGACACTGGATTTGCCGGGTATCCAGGAGCAGATGCTGGAGACGGTGGCGGCCTCGGGCAAGCCTGTGGTGCTGGTGCTTGAGAACGGCCGGCCGCTGGATATTCGTTGGGCCTCGGAGCACGTGCCGGCGATTCTTGAAGCGTGGTATCCGGGAACCGAAGGCGGAAACGCTGTGGCCGATGTGCTGTTTGGCGATGTGAATCCGGGAGGTAAGCTGCCGGTAAGCTGGCCGCGGGCCGCGGGGCAGGAGCCGCTCTACTACAACCACAACCTGACGCATGAGCCGGAGGATCGGCCGACATTTACATCGCGGTATTGGGACATGAACAGCAAGCCGTTGTATCCGTTTGGCTATGGGCTGAGTTACACAAATTTCAAATTTGATCATCTGCGGTTGAGCCGGAAGAACGTGAAGGTGGGCGAAACGACCGAGGTGCAAGTCGAGGTGACGAATATGGGCACGGTGGCCGGGGATGCGGTGGCGCAGGTCTACATTCATCAGCGCGCGGGATCGGCTTCGCGGCCCGTGCGGCAGTTGAAGGGCTTCAAGCGCGTGGCCTTGCAGCCGGGTGAGACGCAGACGTTGAAGTTCCCGTTGGGGAAGGACGAGCTGGAGTTCTACAGTCCGCAGACCAAAGTGTGGGTAGTGGAGCCGGGGACATTTGATGTGTGGGCCGGGGAGGATTCTACGGCTGGTTTGCATGCGGAATTGGTGGTGGAGTAGGGGAGAGACAGGGGGCAGATGTCAGATTTCAGTTGTCAGTGGAACACTATGGAAACGGCGAAGCGGCGACCAACAGAAGTTCGAACATGGGTTGTTGGCGTGAGAGAATTCGCTCATCGTTTTTAGTTGCGCCTCTCATGCCCGCACCGCTCCATCTCTTTCTTGATCGGCTTGCCACGCCCATTGGCACGATGATGCTCGTCTGCGACACAGCAGGGCGTTTGCGGGTTGCTTTCTTCGCTGAGGATGAGGAACCCGTGCGCCGGCAATTGGTCCGACAATTTGGCGCGGACGGATTTTTGCTTGAGGCTGCACGGAATCCGCACGGGCTTACCGATGCGCTGGCCAGCTACTTCGCGGGAGAACTCGGCATTCTCGATTCTCTGGCTGTTGAGACTGGAGGGACCCCATTTCAGCGCGAGGTGTGGCAAGCGCTACGGGCGATTCCTTGCGGCACGACTGTCTCCTATGGACAACTTGCCGAGCGCATCGGTCGACCTGCTGCGGTGCGAGCCGTGGGTCTAGCCAACGGATCAAACCCTGTGGCTGTCGTCGTCCCGTGCCACCGCGTGATTGGATCGAATGGTTCGCTCACAGGGTATGGCGGCGGCATCGAGCGGAAGCGGTGGCTGCTCAATCATGAGAGAACGCCTATGCTCTTCTGACGTGATTTCTTCTTCGCGTCGAGCGAAGGGTGAAAGCGATGGACGGAGTATCGTGACGCTTTGCGAAGAGTGGTTTTCCGGGGCTAAAGCCCCCGCGTTGTTTGGGAGCCGAATTCAGAGGCCTGAAGGCCTCTGCGCCCTCCGTTGAAAGAGCCGCTGGTTCTTCGACTCACCCCAGCGATGAAGACCTATCGCTGGGGACCCCGACTCAGCTTCGCTCAGGATGACAGAGATGGATGGAGCCTTGTTGCCTTACAGGTTGCAATCGTGGCTGATATTGATGCTGCACGGATAGGTGGCGAGGTACAAGGAACTCAGAAAAAGGATGGCGATTCCTGCGAGGGCCCAGAAGAAAAGCTGCACGGGAAGGGTGGATAGGAGCGGTTGATGGGACTGGCGCTGCGTGCGGGACGGCCAGGAGAAAAGGAGTCCGCTGAAGAAGGAGACGCAGGCGGCGAAGGCGAGACGCAGGAGAGCGGTGACGAGACGTTCTTGCAGGCTCGTGCCGGGCACGAAGAAGGCGCTGATCGTGACCCAGTAGAGAGACACGAGGCTAAGGAAGAAGGAAAGAGCGCGGGTTAGGTCGAGAAGCATTGGATAGCTCCTTCGCAAAGCCCCATGGGGATTGTAAGCCCGAGTTGGGTCGTTGGACTGGAGAGCCAGAAGCGGTGGAAGCTGGGTTCGGTGGCGTGTTTCCATGACTTTCGTAATGGACGAGCCGCTCACCGTGGCGGTAAATCCGCATCCTAAACAGTAGATCCCCAAGGAAAGTCCCCCAAAGAAGGCAGGGTGTGCAGCGGGTCTTGAGTGGAGGGCGCGATGGAACCAGGACACTGCGAACAGGGAAGCAGACTCTACGACCTCTATTACGACAAGAGCGTGGCTTGGGCTACTGCTGAGGCAAACGGTCGAAGTAGTTCGAACCTGGATTATGAAAAAGCCAGGTGCGCGTATATCGAGCACGTCGTTGAATGCAAGGACTGCGCCTGGGATGTGCTGGCGTTTGCTTATCTGGACGCTGTCGAGCACTCTGATGCTGCACACGCGGTATGCGCAGCGCATTGAACATCATGGCGTTCCCTGGTTCAGGATTGGTGCGCGGAGAGCACTTCCGGGGCTAAAGCCTCGTTGCTCTCGCGGGCTATTTCAGGGGCCTGAAGGCCCCTGCTCCCTCCGGAAAACACCGGAAAAAGCAAAAACAGGTTCTTCGACTGCGCTCCGTTCAGGATAACGGCAGTTGATGACAGCATTTTGTGTTGTGTGGCGCGCGTGGGGCGCGATTACATTGCGGCGACAAAGGCGGGCAGAGCTGCAGAGGCGCTGCCCTCGAGGAGTTGAGTCATACGCGCGGTCATGCCGGTGTACATGGATGCGGCGCGGAAGGCTTTGTAGCGAACGCTCTCGCTGGCCTGGCTAAACATACACTGGACAATGGTGCGCACGGTGCAGAGGCGGATCTGCATTGCGTCGGAGCGCAGGGCCTGGAGCAGTTCGGGATCGACGGAGTCAGCGTGGCGGGCGGCGAAGTCCGCCATCTGGAGCATGACGCCGGCATTTTTGTACATGGCCCAGAGGCCGCGGGCGCCTTGAATGTGCACCCATGTTTCGTCGGGAGTGGAGCTGAGGCCTTCCTTCCAGAGGAAGTGCTCGCTCAACTGGCGTCCGCTCCACCCCGTTTGCAACCGGGCAATGAGCGATTCCCAGGACTGCGCGTTACGGCGCCCCGCGGAAATTCTCAGGTAGCCGAGGTAACCGACTACCAGAGTGACTGCGACGATTTGGAGAACCGTGAGCATCATTTCTTCATGCCGGGACGAGGCTAAATCGGGCGGACGTCCCCCTTGCACCTCCAAAAATACCCCCAGTTGGATTTCGGGACAATGCTACTAAAGCGTCACAGTAAGGGGTTCCGAGGGGCGGGGCGCGGCACAGAAGTGTTACGGCCAAACGGGCTTTAAATTCTCGGTATATAAAGTATTATCAATTAGTTAGAGGAAGACCCAGCCGCTGGACGAGGGCGCGATAGCGCGGGTCGGCGTGGAGGAAGTCGAAGGCGGCATCCGGCTGGACCAAAAAAAGCAACAGTGGATCGCGTTCGCGGGCGGACTGATCGAGCAAGGCGAGGGTTTTGTCGCGCTCGCCAAGCAACGCGTGAAACAGGGCAAAGTTAAAAGTGGATACTCTGCCAGCCCGTGCTTTTTTTTCGAGATCGGCCAACTGACAGCGCACTACGGCGGTGAAACCACCGGACTGGAACGCCGCGCGGACTGCGGCGGCCAAATGAGGATCGCCTTCGGCGGAGAGTTCGCGCGCGGTCATTTCAGTGGCTTCCTTGTCCATATGCTTCCAGTGGTAACTTTCGGCGAGATCGAAGAGAAGGTCGGCCGACTCGGGAAAGTCCTTGAGGCGCATTCGGGCATCCGCGATGGATGCGTCGTAATCGCGGATGCAGAGGTAAATCTCCGCCATCGCGCCGGGGTGCGCATAGGGATTGGCGGCGGTAGATAGTTTTTGAACGGCAATGGCTTCGCTATTGCGACCAAGCGCGCACAAGATTTTGGCGTGCAGGTGATAGGCCTCGGAGTATCGCGGGTCGAGCTCGGTGGCGCGCGTGACTTCATTGAGCGCCTGGGACCAGTCCAACCGGTTGAAGAAGATGGCTGCTCCGAGGACGGTGTGCGCCTGGGGGAGAGAGGGGTCGAGCTTGACTGCCTTGCGGGCGGCGTCTTCAGCCTGCGGCAAAGCCTGCAGCGGATCGACGTCACCATCAAGTGCGCGGACGGAGTAGTACTCTGCTAGGCCCGCCCAGCCGAGGGCATAATCGGGCTGGATCTGCACGGCCTGCTGGTAGTATTTGCCGGCATCCCGGTTGTGACCCTCCATCCAGAAAGTGCAGCGAAGCTAGCTGCTAATCCAGCAGGGGAAGAACCTGCCAGTAGAACTTGCCCAGTTGCTACTGTAGTCATACCGGACGGAGGAGAGGGCGATCTCTCATACCGAGGCTCCGGAGTAAACGTCCCAGCCGGCAAAGCGCGAGCGGCGTCGGGTCCGTCAGGGGGACTAGC
This sequence comes from uncultured Acidobacteriaceae bacterium, assembly GCA_963704415.1. Classification (GTDB taxonomy): domain Bacteria; phylum Acidobacteriota; class Terriglobia; order Terriglobales; family Acidobacteriaceae; genus Telmatobacter. Next base: position 1,140,342 of record OY969908.1, read on the forward strand.
AAGTCAGCAGGCTGTAGCAAAAGAAGCGAACCGTTAGCCGCGAAAAGAGGGTCCCACCGGTAGCGGACTGTGGTGGGATGGATGAGAACGCCGAATCTTTTTTCTGGGGATGAAGGCTGTGTCGCCGGTGAAGGAACTGGGTATACGCTACCGGCGGGTTCTCCGTGGTCATAGAGGGCTGCATGCTGACAAGGATTAACAGTGAAAGCTCGGACCCACTCGTGGGCAGCCTAGGCGCTCCCGCACAGCAAAGGCTCTCCGTATAACCAGCGAATGCCGGGAAATCGGAGAGTGCACGCGAGTGGCTCGGATGAGGTCAATAAGTGTTGATGGACAGGGACACTACAACCCTGACCGGAGCGAGGACCTCTGGGGTAAGGCCGTGAGGCCCTAATGACGGTATCGGAAGAGAACACCTGCCCGGCACAGTACGGGATCACGGGTCTCAGTCTTGGACGATACGAAGGATGAAAGCAAACTGTCTATTGCGTTGCGCACGCCGGGAGCAGGCTTAAGCAGATCAACAGACAGGAAGGCATCATCTGAAATGTCAGCCTTGAAGCCGTACTGGGGAAAACTCGCCGTACGGAATTTTAGAGGGGGTTATGGAAACGGCGGCATCATTCGAAGCCCGCTCAGCGCCATAGCCCTACTCGACTAGTGGCCACGCAAATAGTCGTCGTGGGCCTCGGAGTTGACGTAGCGGGCGACGGTTGGAGAGGCTGCGGTGCTGTGGAGGCGCTTGGCGAGGTCCTCAGCAGCATCTGCGGGGAGAGCAGCGACGTCGTTGTTGCTGCGGTCGTAGCTTTCGGCCCAGAGGTGGGTGTCGGTGTCGGCGCGGATGAGCTGGAGGGTGAGGTGCACTTTGTCGGGCGTGCGGGAGACGGAGCCCTCAAGGATACTGTCGACGCCAAGAGCGCTGGCGATTTCAGTGAGGGGCTTGTGCACGCCCTTGTACTGCATGACGGAGGTGCGGGAGGTGATGCGGAGGGTGGAGTTTTTGGCGAGCATGGTGATGAGCTCATCGGTCATGCCGTCGGCGAAGTAATCCTGCGAAGGGTCGCCGGAGAGGTTTTCGAGGGGAAGGACGGCGATGGAGACGATGGCAGGAGGGCTGGGATGAAGGAGGCGCGCGGCAAGCGGATGGGGGCCGAGAGTAAGCGAAAAGGTCGCGACGAGAATGGCGCAGGCTCCAGCAACGGCAAGCCAGAGAGGAAGGGGAAATCTAGATCGAGGAGCAGAGTCTTCTGGAGGAGCGGAAGGCTCGAGAGAGTCCACAGGAAGCGCGATGGGCTCCGGGGACGCTTTGAGTTGGGGCGGCTCTGAGGCGGGAACCGCGGGTGTGGATTTGACGGGCGCGACGAAGCGGTAGCCCATGCCGGTGACGGTCTGGATGAAGCGCGGGTTCTCTGGATCGTCGCGGAGGACGAGGCGGATTTTGCGGATGGCGGTGTTGATGCCGTGTTCGGTGTCGACGAAGACTTCGCTGTCCCAGAGTTTTTGAGCGATCTCAGCGCGGGTGACGAGACGTCCGTTGGCTTCGACGAGAAGCAGCAGCAGCTCCATCGGCTTGCGTTCGAGCCGGAGGCCGCGACCTTCGCGGAGGAGTTCGAAACGGCCGCTGTCGAGCCGGAAGTCGCCGAATTCGAAGACGGGAAGGGACACGAGAGCGGCCTCCGCGCGTGAAGTATAGCATCGAGATTTTTAATATCTCTCGGATCGCATTTCCTTTGTGGCGATTGGTGCTTCACCAATTCTTTACCTCAATCTTTACCTCGGCTTCATTGCGTCGGGAATGGCAACCGGGGTTAGCTCGGGGTGCGCCGGCGAGACCGGCGAAGGAGGTTGGGCATGAAGAGTGGGTATGGACGTTGGATGGCGGGAATCGCAGTGGCGCTGGTTGCAATCTGCTGTGCTCCGGCGGCATTGGCGAATTGCGGCGGACTGCAGACGCCGAAGGTACATCCGAGTGCATGGCAACCGGAAGCGGGGCAGGGCCGCCTGTTGCGTGTGACTGGGCAAGACCTGAATCAATTAACTTCTCCGCCGATTGTCGGAATGTGGCACGTGGTTTTCACTGCCGATACCAGCAACGGGGATTCAATTCCCAGTCCAGGAATGGTGGTGGACAACGCTCTGGTTGTGTGGCACAGCGACGGCACAGAGATCATGAATTCGATCCGTCCCCCGCAAGATGGGAACTTCTGTATGGGCGTATGGGAACAGACGGGGAGGTTTTCCTACAAGCTCAATCACTTTGCGTGGTTCGCCAACGCCTATCCGACGAACCCGCCCACCGAGATCGGACCGGCAACCGGGCCGACGCAAATTACCGAGAAGGTTATCTTGAGTCCGGACGCGAAATCATTCACAGGATCATTCACGCTGACTGCCTACAACACTTCCGGGGGTGTAGTGCAGACCTTTACGGGAACGATTGCGGGGACGCGGATCACCGATGCGACGACGGTCGGCGACTTGCTCTGAGGCAGAGCCTGCGGTACGCGCCTTCGGCTAATCGGGGCGGAGGCGCGCAGCTGCGACAAATCGCGAACACAGACTGTTGCGAGTTTGCCGATTCGATCCCAACGAGTCCACGAGAAGCGTCAACCCTCCTGCAGATTGTCCGTCTCGATCCAATGAGCACGACCGAGAGCGGCGGCGATTGCCGGAGGGGTGTTCGGTCTGACCCGATTCGCGTTTTTGGGTCTGATTCTTCCCTGCTTCATCATCCTTTGGGTCTTTGCGCGGTTAGCTGCGCCCGTCAATGCGGGACAGGTTGGCGTGCCGCGCGACCCGAATGCCGCTTGTGCACCCTGTCATCGAGCGATTTATGAGCGCTACCGGAGCACTCCGATGGCGAACGCCAGTGGCCCCGCGGGCGAGGGATTCATTGCGGCGGATTTTGAGCATGCTGCGTCCGGAGTTCATTACCGGATCACTGAAGACGCCGGCCGTGTGTGGCTGAGTTATGAGCGGAACGACTTCGCTCGCATGCTCGATGGGCGGCAGGAGTTGCGCTATTTTCTCGGGTCGGGGAAGCGGGGACGGACCTACTTGTTTGAGCAGCAGGGATACTGGTTCGAGGCGCCGATCAACTGGTATGCGAAGAAGCAAGTGTGGGACATGGCGCCTCACTTTCTCGACGAGCGCGAGATACCGCTGACGCTGCCGGTGGATCCGGGATGTTTGCACTGCCACGCGTCGGGTGCGGCGCCGGCGCTGCAGGATGCGCGGAATCACTATGCGGGACGAACCGTTTGCGGAAGGTGGAATCACGTGCGCCGCGTGTCATGGAGATGCGAGCGCACATGTGGCATCGAGCGGCAAGGTACATATGCTGAACATCGACGCGCTGGAGCCGGTGCGCAGGGATTCGGTGTGTTTGAACTGCCATCTGGAAGGGCAAGCCGGAGTGGATCGGCTTGGAAAGCGGATTGAGAGATTCGTTCCCGGCGATGATCTCTTCGACTACGCGCTGTTTTTTGTGTACCGGCATGAGAACGGATCGGGAGGACGGGCGACGAGCCGGTTTGAAGCCCTGCTGAAGAGCGCGTGCAAACAGAAGTCGGGAGAAAAGCTGACATGCACGACTTGCCACGATCCGCATGGATCGCCGGCGCCCGAGGAGCGTGTGGCGTTTTATCGGCAACGTTGCATTGCCTGCCACAACGCGGCGGGATTTGCAGAGAGACATCATCCGGATAATCCCGACTGCACGGTGTGCCACATGGCTCGGCCGCCTTCGAATGACATTGCGCATGAGCAGGTGACGGACCACTGGATCAGAAAGAGAGTGAGCCAGGAGCGCTCGCCCCTGGCAACGAGCGGCGAACTGGTGACGGTGGGAGGGATGGCGGCTGACGATCGGGATCTGGGTTTAGCGTACGCGCAGATGGCGGCACGCGGCGACCAGGCAGCGGGTGAGCGGGCGATGGAACTCTTGCGGAGAGCGGAGACGCAGAGTGCGGGGGCTAAGAAGGACTACGATTTGCATGCGCAGCTGGGATTCCTGGATCAGATGGATGGACAGAGCGACGAGGCGGCGAAGGAGTACCGACAGGCGCTCGAGGAAGACGCTTTCAATTCGCTGGCTGCGGGCGATCTTGCCCTCATCGAGGCGCAGAGACACAATTCGCTCGAGGCGATCCGGTTGTGGGGCGATGTATTCGCACATGACCCGTCGCAGCTTGAGGCCGGGATGAACCTGGCGGTGACGGAGTGCGCGCAAGGGGAGCGCGACGAGGCTGTGGCGACGCTGGAGCGCATGTTGATGTTTTCGCCCGATGATGGGCTGGCGCGGAGTTTTGCCGCAGAGATTCGAGCGGGACGGCGGGAATGCGGGCGTTGAAGCGTGGATGCGGAGAATCGGCATCGCATAAGTTAACACGCGAAGCAGGGACGAGGGTCGCTTGCGGGAATGTTATGCCCAATCTGCCGAATGTCGCTTGCTGGATCGCATGGAATCGGATCAAGTCGGTCGGTGCGAAGACGGTAAAGCGGAGGGATGCGGCCGGGTTGAGAGTAGTTCGACGGCTGGCGCGGGCGAGCGAAATAGGGTTGAAGAATCAATCGTTTGGTTGAGGCGCAGGACATTCGATCGGGGGAGGACTGAAAGAACAATTGGCCAACGTGGAGCTCAGACCTTGTGGGTTGAGGTGATGTGATTCACTCGAATTTGTCGTATCATATATGCCATATTTGACTACCAAATGAGACATCAGCGTCGACTCGAAAACACCAGGCCTGGAGCAGGCGGGTAAGCGGGTAACGATGCGAGAAACAGCAGGGATACTCAGTAAATCGGTTTAATTAGAGGCGGTTAAGGATATGAGCGGGGAATTAGCGAGGCGAAAGGCTCTTGTTCGACGGGGCGATGAGCGACTGTGACAATTGATATAGCGATTTTGCGGCGACGGTTCTGAAGATTCTTACATTTGGACGTTGACAGCACTGGCAGAGTTTGGATATGGTTTCGACTTGCCTCGGAGGCCGTCCTTTTAGCTCTCACTAAGACACCAATTAGGGAGCAGCGGCGCCGAAATCCTTAGCGAGCCTGCCATTGCGGCGGGGGAGCTTTGCAAGCCGACTAGCCGAAATCACAACCTGCCAGCCGGCAGACTCATGACAAGTTGACAGAAGAATCACGGTAACTATTTCAGGAGACCGCATGAACAGATACTTGCGTACAGCGCTTGCGCTGGCGTTATTCGCCTGCGCTGGTTTGCTCATCAGCGTGCCGTCCAGTGCGCAATCGGTTTACGGATCGATTTTCGGCACTGTGACTGATTCCTCAGGCGCGGCTATTCCGAACGCCAATATAACGGTAAAGGACGAGGCCAAGGGCACCGTCGTTACTGCAACCTCCAACGGGTCGGGCGACTACAGCGTTCCTCACCTCATTCCCGACGTCTACGATCTAAAAGTGACGGCCAAGGGTTTCAAGGTATTTGAGACCAAAGGCATCTCTGTCGAGGCGGACACGTCACCGCGCATCGATCCCACTCTACAAATTGGTGCAGAGAACACGACCGTCGAGGTGAATGCCGACACGGAACCGGAGCTGAAGACCGATCGCGCTGATGTGTCTACTGTTTTCGATCAGCAGCAGGTCTCGAGTCTCCCAGTGGGAGATCAGAATTTCACGAATCTGCAGCTCTTGTTGCCCGGCGCCCAGCTGTTGGGATGGTCCCATGCAGCCGATGAGAACCCGCAGGGTTCCAAGCAGATTCAGGTCGACGGCCAGGCATTTGGCGGAACCGCCTTTGAGCTGGACGGCACGGATAACCAGGATCCGATCCTAGGTATCATCGTCATCAACCCAGCCATGGACGCGGTGACAGAAACCAAGATCACCACGCAAAACTTCGACGCCGAGTTGGGCAAAGCGGTCTCCGCCGTTGTCACGGCGCAGACGCGGTCGGGCACGAACCAGTTTCACGGTAGCGCGTATGACTTCCGCACCGGCAACGCCAACTATGCACGCGATCCTTTCAACGTGACACCCGGAGCCGTGAGCCTCACCAACCCAAGCGGCCTACCTCCGGGATTGAAGAATCGCTTCGGCGGTTCTATTGGCGGACCAGCGCTCAAGGACAGGCTGTTCTTCTTCTTTAACTACGAGGCGCAGCGCCAGAAGGTTGGCACCTCGGCCACCGACACTTTGCCTACCAGCACCCTGACAGAGAGCGCCTTGGGCAATATGGTTGGCCCAGGGTTCGACGGAAAAAATACCGTTGCCGGAGCAGACCTGGGCGAGTACGAGAAGCAGTTGGGCGCGGCTGGCATCATCTACGACAACACAAAGCCGTACACGGGCACGGATGGAAAGACGCATTATCAGGCCTTCCCAGATAACGTCATTCCCGCGGCGCAGATTTCTCCGCAGACCCTTGCTCTGCTCAAGCTTCTTGAGCCATTCACGAAGGGCATCGGTCTGGGCACCGGCATCAATGGCAGCGTGAACGGCCTCGACGAGAACTTCAAGGAAAGCGGCACCGGCCTGTTCAACAGCAACCAGTGGACGGAGCGAGCGGACTACACCATCAACGAGAAGATGCACGCGTTTGAGCGCTTCTCGCGGTTCTGGGACACTCTGTCCGGCACTGTTATGTTCGGAGCCGCCGGTGGTCCCGGATTCGGCATCAACAACTATGGCGGCAATTCCAACGGCGCGAACGACAGCCTCGCATCCGGCATGGATATCGCCATCAGCCCGAAGTTGCTGACCGACTTCCGCCTCGGCTACTACCGGTACAACGTCATCGACACCAAGCATGACCAAGGCACCGAGTTTGCCAATCAGCTCGGCATTCCGGGTATCAACATCGGGGGCCCCATCACCTCAGGATCGCCGGGCTTCAACCTTGATAACCTGCCCGGTGGCGGAGGTGGAACCAACGGCACGGTCTATGGCGACGGCTTGAACGTCAACCGGTGCAACTGCCCGCTGACCGAGCGCGAAGACCAGTTCCAGATCGTCAACAACTGGACCAGGATTATCGGTAACCACTCTGTCAAGGTTGGCGCCGATCTTCGCTATGGACGCAACCTGCGTGTGCCTTCGGACAGCGATCGCGCCGGTCTGATGAACTTCAAGGCCGCCTCAACAGAAGATCCTGCTGCCGCAACCCCGGCCGGTCTTGGATTTGGGTCCTTTATTTTGGGCGATGTAACCACCTTCAGTCGCTACGTCTCGACATCCACAAATGCCAAAGAATTTCAGAAGCGCACGTTCTTCTACGGGCAGGACACTTGGCGCGTGAGCCACAAGCTGACGCTCAACCTCGGCCTGCGCTGGGAGATCTATTTCCCAGAGTCGGTCAACGGAAAGGGTAACGGCGCACTGCTTAACCTCACCGACGGCTACCTGCACGTGGCCGGTGTCGGCGGTATTGGCTCCAACCTCGGCTGGAACATCGACAAAAAGAAGCAGTTTGCGCCACGCATCGGCGTTACCTACCAGTTGGATGAGAAAACCGTTATCCGCGCGGGTTACGGACGCAGCTTCGACACCGGTGTCTTTGGCTCGATCTTCGGCCATACCGTCACCCAGAACATCCCGGTCTTGGCCAACCAGCAAATCAACAACCAGACGGCGAACGGTGAGGCATTTAATTTGGCTGCGGGCCCCATTCCATACACTGCGATTCCGGTTCCTTCGAACGGATTGTTGCCCAATCCTGGGTCTGCGGTCAGTTCAAGTGCCCGCAATGACCCTCTCAACTTCCCGACGATTGACGCCTGGAACCTCGCGGTACAGCGTGCCCTTACTCCCACGATGTCGCTGACAATGGCCTATGTGGGCAATAAAGGAACGCATACCCTGGGTGATGGCGATAGCAACGGAACGAATCCCAACGAGTCTTTCGTCACCCTGCCCGGCGCAAACAGTGTGACCGGTCAGACTCTGCACTACGATCCTTCGGTGCCAGCGGGCACGATCGCCGCCAACGGCGGAACCTCGACCAACAACCTCCTGCAGCGTTATTTTGCAGCCAAACTGCCGGCCTGCAGCGATCCCAACTATGTCTCGCCGGGTTCGCCTTACGCCGCCGTTCCGCTCCCTGCGGGCGCGTGCGGTTGGACGAATAGCATTGCCTTCAGGGGCGATACGGAGAACACCGAATTCGATGCTCTCCAGGTCACCCTCACGCAGACAATGAAAAACGGGCTCTCTGTCACTGGTAATTATCAGTGGGCCAGTGCATTCGGTGACACTTCGAACCTCTGGACTTGGAGCCACGTTCTGCCCCACCTGCGCGACAGCCAGGTCCGCGCCCAACAGCTCACGCTGTACGGTAGCTACGATCTTCCTTTCGGCAAGGGCAAGATGTTTGTGCCCGATGCAAACCATGCAACCGACCTGCTGATTGGGGGGTACCAGCTCGCCTGGGTCACTAACTGGTCGGGCGGATTGCCGTTCACCGTCAGCTACAACGAAAGCGGCGCCAACGTCAACGACACTCCCAATCCGGCGACCAGCGGTGGTGCTGTTCCCAATGCGAAGGGGCGCATGAAGACCAGCCTCACATCGTATGTGGCCAATGGCAAGGGCACGGGCTCGCGGACGTTCTATCAGCAGCAAACGACGAACGTGACGAACGATCCTGGAACTGGCATTTTCTCCAACCCCGGTCTTGATACTTATGGCAACGCAGGTCTCAACACCTATCGTGGCCCGAGTTTCTTCTCGACCGATCTCGCCATCACCAAGTCATTCAGCATTTGGGAGAACGTCGTTACCAAATTCCGAATGGATGCCTTCAACGCGTTTAACCACATCACCGCGGGTAACCCGGGCGGCAACATCGAGTCGGTCGGTTCCATCGGCGGTGAGGGTGGCGGCTGCGGTCAGGGCAACGATTGCGGACCGCGTCAACTTGAATTCTCGCTCCGCGTACAGTTCTAAGGAGCGGAAGGTTTGATTGGAGGGGAGCCGATGGCTCCCCTCTTCTTTTTGGGTGCGCCCGGCAGGGCGCACTTACTTGGAGGTGCAAGTCCTCTACACACCCGGCAAGGGGAAGTGTTAGCTGAACGGCAAGGGTGCCCGTCGCGAGGCGGAATCTGGAGGAAGCCGCAGGCAAAGCGCTGGCTTGACGAACAGGAAGCGGATAGAGGCGGCACGGCGGGGTGAGCGGGCCCATAGACGTAAAGCCCAGTACTTGCACGGAACGCCGTGACGTAGATCCGACAGGCATAAGCGTGAAGGTGAGTGCGCAATACCCGGGGAGATCTGCCATGTTGTCTTTAGTGACTGAGGGCGCCGAGAGGGGCTCTGATCCCATGGCAGAAGTCAGCAGAGGCCATAGTAGCTGCCTGTTTGGAGCGAAGGGCTGAACCTGTCACGAGCGGATAGAGGGCTATCTCTCTGACTGGTTGGACAGAAGCCTCGCAAGAGGACTTGTTATGGAGGTAGGGGCCGGAAGTCCCGATGGCTATATCAAGTGTCCAGAGACCAGCAGGCGAATGGTCAACGAGACGAAGCTCACTCCGGAAACGGAAGACAGGAACCGCCCGTTGCGGAACCGCACGGCGGGTGGTGTGGGAGGACGGCAGGGGTGACCCTGCCTCCTACCCGATTGCGCCCGGCAGGGCGCACTCACTAGGAGGTGTAAGTCCTCTACACACCCGGCAAGGGGAAGTGTTAGCCGAACAGCAAGGGTGCCCATCGTGAGGTGGGATCCGGAGGAAGCTGCAGGCAAAGCGCTGCTCTGACGAACAGCCAGCGGATAGAGGCGACGCAGCGGGGTGAGCAGGCCAATAGATGCAAAGCCCGATACTTGCACGGACGTTGCGGCGTAAATCCGACAGAGATAAGCGTGAAGGTGAGTGCGTAATACCCGGGGAGATCTGGTGGTTTGCCTTAGGGCTACCGTCATCGCGAGGTGAGGGGACGAGCCACCAGAAGTCAGCAGCGGCCATAATAGCTCCGCGCGAGCGGAGTGAAGGGCCAAACGTGAAACACGGGAGTAGGACAGCAGAACTCGATGCGAGTCAGAGAAGCAGAAGCTTACGCAAGTAAGGCCGGCGCGGAGGTAGACGGGCGGAGCCTGTCGAGGGCCGTGGTTGGTGCGGAGGCTCGTACGGCGACTGGTGGAGAAACGAAACCGGAAGCAGCGCAGGGACTTTTGGAAGCTGCGCTGGAACGCAGCAACATGATGCGCGCCTACCAGCGGGTGGGGGAAAACAAAGGAGCGCCGGGAGTCGATGGGCTTACGGTTCTGGAGTTGAAGCCCTGGCTGCAGGGGCACTGGCCGAGGATAAAGCAGGCTCTGTTGGCGGGTGAATACATGCCTCGAGCGGTGCGCAAGGTGGAGATACCGAAGCTGCAAGGCGGGGTACGCATCCTGGGCATTCCTTGTGCGCTGGATCGCCTGATCCAACAGGCACTTCATCAGATATTGCAACCTCTGTTCGATCCCGGGTTCTCTGAATCGAGTTACGGCTTTCGTCCCGGCCGCAACGCCCATCAGGCGGTGAAGGCCGCCCGAGAGTATGTTGCTGAAGGCCGGCGGTGGACCGTAGATCTCGACTTGGAGAAGTTTTTCGACCGCGTGAATCACGATGTGCTTTTAGCACGCGTGGAACGCAAAGCGAAAGACCCCGGGGTGTTGAAGCTGATCCGTCGCTATTTGGAAGCGGGACTGATGGAAGGTGGGGTAGCGAGTGCACGGAGCGAAGGGACGCCGCAGGGCAGCCCTCTGTCACCGTTGTTATCCAACATTCTGCTGGACGATCTGGATCGCGAACTGGAACGACGGGATCATCGTTTCTGCCGATACGCTGACGACTGCAACATCTATGTCCAAAGCGATCGGGCAGGACAGAGGGTCAGGCAATCAATCACTGCGTTTCTGGAGCAAAGGCTGAAGTTGAAGGTCAATGCGGCCAAGAGCGCGGTGGCTCGACCGTGGGAGCGGAAGTTCCTAGGCTACAGCATGACGTGGCATAGGAAACCGAAGCTCAGGATCGCACCGGAAAGCCGCAAGCGCATAACGGAGAAAATCCGCCGTGCGTTACAACGCGGTCGTGGGCAGAGCATGCAGCAAATCATCAAGGGGCTCAATCCCGTCCTGCGGGGTTGGTTGGCCTACTTCCGACTCACCGAAGTTAGGAACGTGTTGGAAGAACTCGATGGTTGGCTACGGCACAAGCTGCGGACGCTACTGTGGCGGCAATGGAAGCGTGTCTATCGGCGAGCACGGAATCTGATGAAGGCTGGGATAGATAAGGTTCGGGCGTGGGAGTCGGCTACCAATGGGCGCGGCCCGTGGTGGAACGGCGGAGCCTCGCATATGAACCAAGCCTACCCCAAGAACTGGTTCGACCGCATGGGGCTGGTTTCGTTGATGGACACTCACCGACGCTTCCAGTCTGTTTCATGAACCGCCGGATGCCGAACGGCACGTCCGTGTGGTGTGGGAGGACGGCGGGAGAAATCCCGCCTCCTACCCGATCTCAGGAGATGTGTGGGATTGTGGCGGATGAGATGTTTGGAAAAGATTTTTTGCGGAGACAGTGCGGACAGGGAGACTGGAGCACGCGGCAACGCACAGGCGAAGAGCTAAACTTCATGTGTAGATTCCTCATGAAACGTGCATTGCTTTTCATCGTTTTTCCAGCCTGGGTTGCCGTTTCAGCGCAGGCGCAAGGGGTGCCGCAGGAAGCGGTCCAGGCGGATGCTCCGACGATGGATTCGGCGCGGGAGCTGGCCGGCAAGGGACGACTCGACAAGGCAATGGCGCAGCTGGATGAGCTGGCGAAACAATTGCCGGAGCCAGCGGGCACGGAGCGGCTGCGCGGGCTCATTCTCTATCAACGAGAACGATTTCCGGAGGCGATCGAGGCTTTTACGAAGGCCGAGGGACAAGACCCGAACGATCACGAATCGATGGAGATGCACGGTGTGAGCCTTTTTCGGCTGGGCCGAATTCCCGATGCGATTCCGTTTCTTGAAAAAGGACGTGCGGCAGTAGAGAGCGCGAATATTGATCCGAACTACGTGCTGGCGCTGTGCTATGCGGACGTGCAGCGTTACGACGACTCGCGTCGTGCGTTTGCGGCGCAGTTCGGATTTCAGCCGGATTCAGCGCAGGCGTATTTGCTGGCAGGGCGAATGTTTCTGCGGCGCGAGTTGCGCGAGGAAGCGGAAGTAGAGGCTAAAAAGGCACTCGAGCTCGAACCGAATCTACCTCTGGCGCACGAGCTGCTGGGCGAAGCGGCACTTGCGCACGGTGATGCGACGACCGCGATCAAGGAATTTGAATTCGAACGAACGATCGATCCACTGAACCCAGACTTGTATGATCGGCTGGGTGATGCGTACGTGCGCAAGGGGCAATACACGCAAGCGCAAGAGGCGTTGAATCGGGCAGTGCTGCTGGAGCCTAGCGCGACCGGGCCTTACATTCTGCTGGGCGAGACGTTTCTGAAACTGAGCGAGCCGATTCAAGCGCTGCACTACCTGGATCATGCAGCGAGGATGGATCCGACCAACTACATAACGCACAACCTGCTGGCGCAGGCGTATAAAGCGACGGGTCAGGTGGATGCGGCGAATCGAGAATTCCAACTCGTGGTTGATCTGCAGCATCGGAACGATCCGAAGCCAGCGGAGAAGTGAGCGATGCGCGTAGGGGCAATTGTTGGGCTCGCCTGTGTATTGGCCGGCGCTTCATTGCAGGTCATGGCACAGACGCGAAACGCGACAGATCCGGAGACGGTGAAGAGAGCGGATGCGGCGTTTCATGCCGGATTTGCCGCGCAGCAGAGCGGCAACCTCGCACTGGCGCGTGCGAAGTTTGTAGAAGTGGTGAAGCTGGCGCCGAAGATTGCGGAAGCGCATGAGGCACTGGGCGCGGTGCTGCTGGAGCTGAACAGGCCGGCGGAGGCGATTCCCGAGCTGGAAACAGCTGCAGAATTGAAGCCGGGCGAGGCTGGGAACGAGACGAACCTGGCGCTCGCTTATGCCGCGACCGGTGACGCGGCGAAGGCGATTCCGCACTTTGAAGCGGCGCTGCATCCGGCGGCAAATGCAGGACCTGCGCAGGTGGACGCCCGGTTCCATGACGCGTATGGGCACGCGCTTGCGGCAGTTGGCAGGCCGGACGATGCGATTGCGCAGTTTGTGGCGGAAGAAGGAATGGCGGGCGATCGCGCCGAACTGGAGGATGCAATCGGGTCACTCTATGCGCAGGAGAAAAACTGGGACGAGGCGCGGAAACGATTCGAGCATGCGCTCTTGCTGAATGGATCGCTTGCGAGCGCACGGGTTCATCTGGGTGTGTTGCAGCGAGAGCAGGGTCATGTTGCGGATGCGCTGAGCACGTTGGAAACCGCGGCAAACGCCGCTCCGCCCGACGCGCGCGCAGTCTTTGAGTACGGGCGGACGCTGGCTGCTGCTGGGCGGGACGATGACGCGGCCCTTCAATTTGAGTTGGCGCTGAAAGTGGACCCACAGCTGGCCGGTGCGCAGCTGGAATTGGCGATGGCTCTCCAAAGGCTGGGACGACAGCAGGAGGCGATACCGTGGTTTGAGCAGGTGGTAGTGCGCGAGCCCGAGAATGCGGTTGGGTTGACGAATCTGGGGCTGGCGTTGACGCTGACAGGAAATGCGAAAGGGGGACTGGAGATCCTGAAGCGCGCACTTGTGGTGGATGCAGACAATCCTGTTGTGTATAAGGACATCGGCGTGGCGCACGTGCAGTTGTCGGCATTTGACGAGGCGATTGCGGACTTTGAGAAGGCGTTGACGCTGGAGCCGAATGACCCAGAGCTGCACTACGACCTGGGTCTGGCGTACAAATTCAAAGATCAATATGAGGACGCGATCAGGGAGTTAAGCCGCGCCGGCGAAATGGATCCGATGCTGCAGGATCCACCGTACACTCTTGGGATTCTGCTGATGCAGATGGGCAAGCTCGACGATGCCATTGTCCAACTGAAGAAGGCTGTAACACTGCGGCCGGAGAGCGGCGATGGGTGGGCGATTCTGGGGAGCACGTTGAAGCAGGACGGGCGTTTGCCGGAGGCCGCGGATGCGTTGAGGAAGGCGATTCCTCTGCTACCGGGACAGCCGGGCCCGCGGGTGACGCTGGCCGGAGTGCTCGCGGAAGAAGCGGGAGAATTGGCGGCGCAAGCAGATGCAGCGACGAGCGCAGGAGACGCGGCGAAGGCTGCGGATTTGCAAAAGCAGATGACGGCGTTGCGCAGTGAGGCTGCGGGGTTGCGCAAAGAAGCAGCCGACCTGGCGAGGAGCGCAGTAAGCCGGCAGAAGTCAAACTTTGCGATGAATGCGGGAAACCAGTTGATGCTGCGCGGGCAAATTGCCGATGCCATTGCGCGGTACCAGGAATCGATTGCCGCCGATCCTACATTTGCCGATCCACATGGACAACTGGCGATTGCCTATGAGCGGCAGGGGCGTGGGGAAGATGCTGCGGCGGAGCGAGCGAAGGCGAAGCAGTTGCAGACGTCTTCGGTCGAGACGCAGAATTAGCGTCGTGAGCTGAAGTCCTATGAGTGCTGAGATACGAATTCCATCCATCTTGAGAATCGGCGGCGGATCGTTTGGCGAAGCGGGTGCGCTGCTGGTGCAGCTCGGATGCAAGAAGCCGTTGGTTGTGACCGATGCTTTTCTGATGAAGACGCAGCTTGCGGAGAAACTGCAGAAGCAGATTGAAGATGCGGGGATGCGCGCGGGGATTTTTCATGAGACGGTGGCGGACCCGACTTCCGATGTGGTGGATGCGGGAGTGCGCGTGTTTCGCGAAGGTGGGCATGACAGCCTGGTGAGCCTGGGTGGCGGAAGTCCGATGGATACGGCGAAGGCCATCGGAATGCAGGCGGCCAACGGAGGCAAGGTGCGGGATTACAAGGTGCCGCATCCGATTCCCCAGGCGGGACCGGCGCATGTGGCGATTCCGACGACGGCGGGCACAGGGTCGGAAGTGACGCGATTCACGGTAGTGACCGATAGCGAGAGCGGCGAAAAGATGCTGATCGCAGGTGGTGTGCTTGTGCCGACCGCAGCGCTGGTGGACTATGAACTGACGCTGAGCATGCCTGCGCGACTGACGGCAGACACGGGTACGGATTCACTGACGCACGCGATTGAGTCGTATGTGAGCAGGAGGGCGAATCTCTTTACCGATGCGCTCGCGCTGACGGCGATGAAGACAATTTGGGCTGTGCTTCCGACATGCGTACGCGAGCCGGGAAATCGGGAGGCACGCGAGGCGATGATGCTGGCGGCGACGCAGGCGGGCATGGCGTTCTCAAATGCAAGTGTGGCGCTGGTGCACGGGATGAGCCGGCCGCTGGGGGCGCATTTTCATATCCCTCATGGGCTTTCGAATGCGATGCTGCTGCCGGCGGTCACGGCATTTTCCGTTGAGGCTGCGATGGATCGCTACGCGCAGTGCGCGCGCACCATGGGCATCGCCCAAGCCGAGGATGCGAATGAGAAGGCGGTTGAACTGCTGATTTATGCGTTGTATCGCAGGAATGCGGAGCTTGAGGTGCCGACGCCGAAGCAGTTCGGCATTCAAGAGGAGCAGTATTTTGCGAAGATTCCGCTCATGGCGCAGCAGGCGCTTGCATCGGGATCGCCGCAGAACAACCCGCGCGTGCCGACTGCGCAGGAAATCGAGGCGCTCTATCGCGGGTGCTGGGATAGATCGGCGTCGGATTGAAGTTGAGGGGTTATCTCTGCGAACGAGGGTCCCCATCCACCGCGCAGAGTAGAATTCTCTTTCGCACAAAGGAGCTCCATGATTCGTTCTTCTGGGATTCGTTTCTCTCGGATTCGCTCTTCTCACGTCGTTCTGTTTTTGCTGGTGGTAATGATGGGATTCGCTGCTCAAGGAAGGCAGGCGCGGGCGCAAGAGCGATGGACGGAGGAGCGCGCGAATGCATGGTACGCGCAGCAGCCGTGGCCGGTAGGCGCGGATTTTCTGCCGTCGACGGCAATCAATGAGCTGGAGATGTGGCAGGCGGACACGTACGATCCGGCGACTATCGATCGCGAACTGGGATGGGCTGAAGGGATCGGCATGAACACGATGCGCGTGTTTCTGCACAACCTGTTATGGGAGCAGGATGCGGCGGGATTTAAGAAGCGGATGGATGATTTTTTGACCATTGCGGCGCGGCATCATATTCGGCCTGTGTTTGTGCTGTTTGATTCGTGCTGGGAACCATTTCCGAAACTGGGGCCGCAGCATCCGCCAATTCCGGGAGTACACAACTCGGGATGGGTGCAGGCGCCGGGCGCGGTGGTGCTGGCCGATGCGACCCAGTATCCGAAGTTGGAACAATATGTGAAGGGCGTGGTGGGAGCGTTTGCACACGACCCGCGCATTTTGGCGTGGGATCTTTGGAATGAGCCGGACAATGGCAACGACAGTTCCTATGCGAAGGGCGAGCCGAGGAACAAGAACGAGATCATCGCTCAACTGCTGCCGCAGGTGTTTCAATGGGCGCGGGCCCAACATCCGATTCAGCCTTTAACGAGCGGTGTGTGGCGCGGGGATTGGAGTTCCCTGGCAGTGATGACGCCGGTGGCGCAGATTCAAATTGAGCAGTCGGACGTAATTAGCTTTCACGATTACGGATGGCCGGAGACCTTTGAAGCGCACGTGAAGATGCTGGAGCAGTTTCATCGGCCGTTGATCTGCACGGAATACATGGCGCGGAATATCGGGAGCACATTCGATACTGTGTTGCCGATTGCGAAGCGTGAACATGTGGGCGCGATCAACTGGGGCCTGGTGGCGGGCAAGAGCCAGACGTGGATTCCGTGGGACTCGTGGCAGAGGCCGTATGTAAGCGATCAGCCGGCAATCTGGCAGCATGATGTGTTTCATCCGGATGGCAAGCCGTATCGGGAGCGCGAGGTAGAGCTGATACGCAACTTGACCACCTGCGGTGGGGCCGACTGCCGCTGACCACCTGCGGTGAGGCCAACTGCCGCTCGCGCGGCCACCTGCGGTGGGGCCAACTGCCGCTTGCGCGGCTAGAGAGCGAGTGTGGCTCGATGGATCGACGAGGCTTTTTGATCACGGCGGCAGCTGCCAGCGCGCACGCGGCGTGGGCGGAGACATCAAACATAACTCAGGTGGACGGCAAGCTTTCCGAAGGGCGGCAGCGGATTGCGTGGGCGATGCGGGCCGCGTTGGCGATGCAAAGGCGGGATTGGGAACAGGGAATCCTGGCACAGGCGTTGTTGGAGGCGGGCGATCGCGAGGGTGTGATCCTGCTGACCCAAGCCGCGATGGTGCAGCACACGGCGGATGGACGTCTGGGCGTCGTGGTGAGTGGCGGACCTACCGATCCAGCGATGGGTGGAGCGGCCTATGCGCAGGCGGCGAAATGGACCGGTGACGCGGCGATGCATGAGGCGGTAAGCGGGCTGCTCGAATGGATCCGGCACAAAGCGCCGCGCAGCAGTGACGGGATTTTGTATCACGTGTTCGATGGGCCGGAGATGTGGTCCGATGGGTTCAATGGAGCGCCGCCGTTTCTGGCAGCGATGGGTTTCTATGATGAAGCGCTGAAACAGATCGAGGGATTCCGCGTGCGATTGTGGGATGAGAAAAGGCAGTTGCTGGCGCACGTTTGGGATGACGGCAAGCGGCAATTCAAGGACGCACATTTTTGGGGCGGAGGACATGGGTGGGCTGCGGCAGGATCGGCGCGGGTGATTCGCAGTTGGCCGCGGGAACGGAGTTCGGAACGCGCCAGGCTGGCGGAGTTTGCGCGGCAGATTGTGGACGGGTGCCTTGCGCATCAGCGCGCGGATGGGCTATTTCACGATGTCGTGGATGAGCCCGCGACATCCGTGGAGACGAATCTTGCGCAGATGTTGGCGTGCGCGGTTTACTCGGGGGTTTCCGAGGGATGGATGCCGGTGAGTTATCGGGAGCATGCGAACCGGATGCGTGCGGCGGCGCGGGCGAAGATGGATGCGTTTGGGTTTGTGCAGGGCGTATGCGGCGCGCCGGAGTTCGATCGGCCGGGTGTGTCGACGGAGGGGCAGGCATTCTGCATTTTGATGGAGTCGGCTGGGGAGCGTGTGGAAAGCGTTTGACCGGTTCGGTACTTTCCAAGGTCTCAGAATCGAGACCTGGGGCACCCATTGATGTGCTGAATGCGGCAGTGCAAGAGCAAGCCCCGGGGTCCTTCGACCTCGGTCGCCGCGCGGACTTCGCCCGGGGGTGACGGCTGCTGGTTTAGGTTTCGGCTTTCCCACCTAGCGGAGCTAGGATGGGGCACCCAAGATAGCGCGAATTGATGCATCGAACCAAAATAGCGAGGGAGCGACTAGACTGTTGCTGCGATGAAGAAGCCGCGCAATCTTTTGCGATGGTTGTTCGATGGCCGGGTTGGCGCGGCGGACAGGCTGATTCCGCGCTGGATTTTTTTGCGTGCGCTGGCTGCGATCTATTTCTCCGCGTTCTATTCGCTGCTGTTTCAGATCAAGGGGTTGATCGGGCCTGACGGGATCTTGCCAGCGAGTCAATACCTGGCGGCGGTTGCACGTTCGCTTGGCTCGGCGAGGTACTGGTACGCGCCCTCGCTGTTCTGGATTTCATCCAGTTCACAGATGATGATGGCGGTGACGTGGATCGGTCTGATCGCGGCGGCGATTGCATTTCTGAATTTGTGGCCGCGGTTGAGCTTCTTTGTTTGCTTTGTGTGTTTCCTCTCGTTTGTTGGTGCATCAGGTGAGTTCTCTGGTTACCAGTCGGACGGGATGTTGCTAGAGGCGGGATTTCTGGCGCTATTCTTTGCGCCGCCCGGGTTGACACCCGGATGGGGTGCGAGCGATCCGCCATCGCGTGCGAGTTTGTGGCTACTTCAATGGGAGTGGTTTCGGATTTATTTCGAATCGGGCATGGTGAAGCTACAGAGCGGCGACGAGCAGTGGCGGAACATGACAGCGATGGACGAGTACTACCAGAACGGCCCTCTGCCTACATGGATTGGGTGGTATGTGGAGCACTTGCCACACTGGTTTCACGCGGCTTCGGCGTTGGGGACGCTGGTGCTGGAGTTGGGGATTGTGCTGATGCTGTTTTTCCCACGGAAGGTTCGGCTAATTTGTTTTTTAATTGTGACGCCGTGGGAGATCGGCGTGATTCTAACGGCGAATTACACGTTTCTGAACTACCTGGTACTGTCGCTGGGATTCTTGCTTCTGGATGACAGGACGCTGGCCAGGTTTGTGCCACAGCGATGGAAGCCTCCCGTGGTGGTGCGCGCTCCGGAGATCGAACCCGAGGAGCAGTTGTCGATTTTGACGGCTACGGAAGGCAGCGCCGTTGCCGAGGATGCGGCGACGACCGCTGCGGAGGAAGGGAAATTGACACGCACGACGTGGTGCCAGCGGATTGCGCGGCATGGGAGCGCGATTGGGCTGGCGGTGAGCGCGGTGATGCTGACGTGGATCGCGTATGACACAACTGTGGAGATGATTGGGATCCCACTCCGTGGGGTTTCACTCCCTATGGCCCCTGTGGCTTGGTTAGATCCTTTCAGAATCGCGAATCAATACGGGCTTTTTGCGGTGATGACGCGTGGGCGCTACGACATTGAGTTTCAGGGATCGAACGATGGGGAGAATTGGACGCCTTATCTCTTTCGCAACAAGCCGCAGCTCTTGAATGAGCCGCCGCGAATTTATGCGCCGTATCAGCCACGGTTCGATTGGAATTTATGGTTTGCGTCGCTGGGGGACTGGCATCAGAACGAACTCGTTCCGCTGACGGAGGAGCGGCTACTCGAAGATGACGCGGACGTTGTGGACCTTTTCAAGGGCAATCCATTTGGGCCGTCGGCGCCGAAGATGGTACGAGCGGTTCTGTCGCGGTATTGGTTTACTTCGTTGGAAGATAAGCGGCGGACGGGGAATTGGTGGCGAAGGGAGTATCTTGGGCTGTATGCGCCGGAGATGACGCGGACGGCGGAGGGCAGATTCGCGGTGGTGGAGTGGCCGCAGGAATTGGCGCCGCATGATTGAACCAGTTTCTCGTCGCGCGATTTCGTAGTTTTGGGGGTTTGTGCTTTTCCACCCTTTCGCCAGGAAAAAGGCGAAAGGATGGGGCACGGAAGATCGTACATTGACGAAGCGGTCGTGAACCAAGGAGACTGACGCGATGAAGAGCGCGCTGGTGATCGGATCGGGGCCGAATGGGCTGGCGGCGGCGATTGCGCTGGCGCAGGCGGGGCTGCGCGTGGAGGTGTACGAAGCGGAAGCTGAGGCTGGCGGTGGCGCGCGCACACTGCCGCTGACGCTGCCAGGATTCCTGCACGATTTTGGATCGGCGGTGCATCCGATGGCGGTGAGCTCGCCGTTCTTCAAATCGTTGCCGCTTGAGAATTATGGATTGGAATGGGTTCACGGCGAGTGTCCACTGGCACATCCTCTGGATGATGGGTCGGCAGTGATTCTGGAGCGCGATCTCGGGACGGCGGATCGCGTGCTGGGGATGGATGGAAGGCGATGGCGCGTTTTGCTGGAGCCGCTGGTTGAGTATTGGGATGAATTTGTGAAGGATGCGCTGGGTCCCATGATTCGGCTACCGCGGCACCCGTTGCGCATGGCGCGGTTTGGATTGAGCGGCGTGCAACCGGCGCGATGGATTGCGCGGAACGAACTTGAGGGCGTGCGCGCGCGGGCGCTGTTCGCCGGATTGGCGGCGCACTCGTTTTTGAGTTTCGATCAACCATTGAGTTCGGCGATCGGCCTGGTGCTGGGCGCGGCGGCGCATGCGGTGGGATGGCCGGTGCCGCGTGGGGGTTCTGGCGCGATTACACAAGCGCTCATTGCGCATCTTGAGAAACTGGGTGGGACGGTGCATGCATCGCGGCGTATCGACGCGCAGGCGTGGAAGGAAATGGGCGGAGAGAAGACGCTGACGCTGTTTGACACGACGCCGCGCGGGCTGCTGGCGATTGCACGCGAGCACGTGAATGAAGGATTTTGGGGAACGGCGAAGAAGTTTGTGGCGGGGCCGGGCGTCTTCAAGATCGACTATGCGCTATCGCAGCCAGTGCCATGGAAGGCGCACGATTGTCAGCGCGCGCTCACCGTGCACCTTGGCGGGACCTACGACGAGATTGCAGCTTCAGAAGATGCGATGGCACGCGGGCGCTGTGCGGAGCGGCCGTTCGTTATCGCGGCACAACCTTCGCTCTACGACGAGACGCGCGCCCCGGCGGGGAAGCATGTGCTGTGGGCTTATTGCCACGTGCCGAATGGGTCGACAGTGGATATGACGGAACGGATCGAGGCACAGATTGAGCGGTTCGCGCCGGGGTTCAAGGATTGCGTGCTGATGCGGAAGGTGTGGTCGCCTGGGGATCTGGAGGCGATGGACGCGAACCTGGTGGGCGGCGACATCAGCGGCGGGGCGATGACGGTGCGGCAATTTCTGTTTCGACCGAGTATGAGCAATTATGCGACGGGCACGCGGGGAATCTATTTGTGCTCGTCTTCGACGCCACCGGGCGGCGGGGTGCATGGGATGTGCGGCGCGAACGCGGCACGGCTGGCGCTCAAGCAGATGCGCTGAGGGCGGCGATTGGAGAGGTCTCCGACCGCGTGATTTCGCAATTTTGGATTCGTACCTTCCCACCCTTGACCACCCCAGCGACAAAGACCTGTCGCCGGGGGCCCCGTAGCGGAGCTTGGATGGGGCACCCATGTCGTGCGGATTGAATCATTGCGAGGAACAGAAGCAGATCCTTCACCTTGTTCAGGAGATCCTTCGCTCCGCGGGAAAGCGGTGTCTATACAGAGTATGCTCAGGAACGTGGACGCGGCTGCACCCAAGCCGGATGAGCTGGCTGTGCCTGCCGGAATCCCTGTGCAGGCCGGGGATGCTTCGTTGCTCGAGTTCGCAGGATTGCCGGAGAGACTACTCGAGGAGCTTTGGATTGCGGCGGAAGCAGAAGCGTGCGGATTGTCGCTTGGGGAATTCGGCAGCGTTCTCGCGGGCGTGGGAGCCAAACACAATTTCGGAATGCCGGCGAGCACGGTGGCGGGGAGCAAAGAGCAGGAGGCATTTTTTCTCGGGCTGCACCTGGGCGAGTTGGCGCTGGCGCATGGGTGCGCGCGGGGTAAAGAAGCGGCGTGGGTGCGATTTCTGCGGTTGTATCGCTGGGGATTGACGCAGGCTGCAACAGCAATCACAGGGTCGGCGAGCCTCGGAGCGGAGCTGGCCGATTCGCTGTATGCGGAGTTGTATGGGCTGCGCGAGGCCGATGGGGAGCGGCGGTCGCCGTTTGCGTCGTATTCGGGGCGAGGCTCGCTGCAGGGATGGCTACGCACGACCCTGGTGCAGCGATCCAGAGATCACCACAGGCGGACACATCGCGAGAGTCCGCTGGAAGAGATAGATTGCGCGGCTCCGGTGGCAGAAGCGGCGGTGGACACGGAACTGCGTGCGCTGACCGATGTGGTGGCGCGCACACTGGGCGAACTGGAGGCAGCGGATCGGTTTCTTCTGGCGGCGCATTTTCTGGATCGGCAGACGCTGAAGGAGATTGCGCTTACCTTGCAAGTACATGAAGCGACGATCAGCCGTAGATTGAAGCGGCTGGTGGCGGATGTGCGCGAGGATCTGATCGGAAATATGCGCAGCGGCGGGATGAGCAAGCGTGCGGCGGAAGAAGCGCTGGGTGTGGATGTGCGCGATTTGGAAATAAACCTGCGGACGTTGCTGCAAAGTTCGCAGATTGCTGCGTTCCACAAACAGGACGTTGGGAAAGGAGAGGCCGAGGAGAGTGCGGCTCCGGGAGAGAGCGGAGTCTCGGTGGCATCGGATCAGGGATGAAAGAGACGATTCAATTCGGGCATGGCTGGGTGCAGCATCCTGACGCGGACCAGATGAGCGCGTTTGTGGAGCACGCGCTGCCGGCGCATGAGCGGGAGGAGATGCTCGCGCACTTGGCGGTATGTCCTGAATGCCGCGCAACGGTGAGGCTGTCGCAGGGACCTGCGGAAGATGTTGCGGAAGAGGTTGAGGAGCCTGTTGAGGTTCCAGTTGAAGTGCCGAAAAGAAGGCCGTGGTTCGCGGGGTGGGCGGTGGCCTGGCCGATTACCGGCGCTTTGGCAGCGATGGTCGTGTTTGCTCTCTATATGGGGCACGAGGCTGTGGTTGGGCGAGTGGCGAACGAGCCGACGCAGATGGCGGAGTCGCGGGCACCCGTGCGACCAGAGATGGAAGAGTCGCCAATGAGTAAGCCGGCGTCGGTCCAGGACATGAAAGAGAAGCGAGCGGAGCGGGCTGGAGAGTCGCTGGCAGCGGTGGGCGCGAAGGAAGAGCAGAATTTGGATGCGAAGAAGGCATCGGGTGGGCGCGCGTTCGCTGCCGGCGGACTTTTGCAATCCACTCGGATCATGGCGGCGCCGGAGGGGTTGGCAGGGAATGCGCCGATGGCTCGACCGGCGAGCCCTGCCGCGCCGCCGGCGGTCGCGCAGAAAGAGCCGGTGGCCGGCGCCATGCGGCAGACCGCGCCGACGGCGATTGGGGGGCCGATCGAAACTTCAAACGCGAACTTGGCGAGCCTTGCACTCGACCAAATGAAGGTTGCGCCGGCTCTGCATCCTCTGCCTAGCGGATTGCCGGTGTTGTCGTCGGCGACGCATGGGCGGCAGGTGGTCGCGATCGACGCGCGGAATGCTGTGTTTGCGAGCGCAGATGAAGGAGCGCACTGGGCTGCAGCTCCCACTGTGTGGACGGGACGGGCGGTGAAGGCTGACCTGGTGTCGTTCGGAATGAGCGGCGGGACGGCTGTTGCAGGCGGGAGGATGGCGGAGTTTGCGAGCGCGAATCGCGTGGTGCAAAAGGCAGGAGCTGCGGGGGTTCCTGCGCCATCTGGAGCGACGACGCAGGGCTCGGAGTTGACGGGGATGGTGCGGGATGCGAGCGGCGCTGCAGTGGGCGGTGCGACGGTGACGGTGACGGATGGCGCGGGACACACGGCTGGGGCTGCGATTGCGGATCGAGAAGGACGGTATGGTGTGGGCGGACTGGCGCCAGGGACTTATGACGTGACAACCCAGGCACCGGGATTTGAGAAGCAGACGCTGCAGGCAGTGAATGTGGTTCCGTCTAGACCGAACGAGGCGGATGTTTCGCTGAAGGTGGGAGCGGCGACTGAAAGCGTGACGGTGGAGGCGGATGACCTGATGGCGCTCAAAGCCAAGTCCCTGGCGAAAGATAAGGGGCCGGTGTTTGAAATCATGACCGACAAGGGCGAACGCTGGACGAGCGGGGACGGATTGGTGTGGAAGCGGAAGTAGCTTGATAAGCCTCTAGCGAGAAAGCAATCCAAAAATCTTTGCAAGTTTCCTGGAGAGGCGCGTTCTTGTGTCAGTCGCGCCCTAAGGTATCTCGGCGCGCGGGAGAACTTGCATGCTTTCCTATCGAACGATGGGCCGCTTTCTGGATTTGCCTTGGGTTGCGGTTTTTCTCATTTTTGCGTGCGCGATGGTGGGCGCGGTGAGTGCGTCGGCGCAGCAAATCAGTGCGATCTACAGACACGGGAGCCTGGCGGTGACGATTCCGTATCACGCGGCGCAGGCTGAAACAGGCAAGCTGGTTGCGGAGATTCTCGATCCAGAGAATCACGTGCTGGGCCGCGTGGAAGGCACGGAGCAGACCGCTGCGGGCGGTGGAATTTGGGAGGAGACGATTGCGCCCGCGAAGCCGCTGGCGCTGGAGGACCTGGTGTGGCAGCGGATTCGCTACCGGTTCGAGGCCGATGGCGGGAAGACGCCGGCGATTGAAGGAGTTGAATCCATTGCAGAGGTGCTGCGAAGACCGGTGGTGCATGTACTGGGGCAGAAGGAATACATGGCGGGGAGCCGCGCGGCGATTCGGGTGATGGTGTCGGACGCGACGAAGAACGAACCACTGACGGGCGGACTTCGAGTTGAGCTGACCGGGCTGAAGGGGGAGCCGAGGACGCTGTTCTCGGGAACGCTGAATCGGAGGGGCACGGTGGAGGCGGGCTTTCGGGTGCCGCACGGTTTGGTGGGAACGTATGCGTTGAAGTTTTTGGTGGACACCGCCGTTGGGTCGTCCGAGGAGACGGAGCCTGTAGAGATCAAGGACAAAGCATCGATTTTGTTGACGACGGAGAAGCCGGTTTACCAGCCGGGGCAAACGATCCATGTGCGGGCGCTGGCGCTGGAGCAGGCCAATCATCACGCGGATGCGGCGCGGAAGCTGACATTTGAAGTGGAGGATTCGAAGGGGAACAAGGTCTTCAAAAAGGCAACGGAGACGGACAAATTCGGAATTGCGTCGGCGGAGTTCGCACTGGCGGATGAAGTGAATCTGGGTGCTTATCATGTGCGCGCGTTGATGGGAGATGCCGAGGCGCCGGCGAACACGGCGGAAATTGCCGTGCAGGTGGAGCGGTATGCACTCCCGAAGTTCAAGGTGGCGGTGGAGTTTGACAAGAAGGATGGGAAAGAGAGGAGGGATTATCGGCCCGGGGATCATGTGATGGGCACGGTGCGCGCGAACTACTTTTTCGGCAAGCCGGTAGATGGCGCCGTGGTCACGATCAAGGTTTCGAGCATGGACGTGGAGGTGGTGGAAGCTGCATCGGCAAAGGGGAAGACGGATGGCGATGGTGCGTTTCGATTCGATTTGAAGCTGCCGGAATATTTTGCGGGGAAGCCGCTGAGCCAGGGTGCGGCGCGCGCGCTGATTGAGGCGACGGTGAAAGACGCCGCAGATCATGCGGAGACGCGGGGCGAACCGATCACGGTGAGTGAGGC
Organism: uncultured Acidobacteriaceae bacterium; assembly: GCA_963704415.1. Lineage (GTDB taxonomy): Bacteria > Acidobacteriota > Terriglobia > Terriglobales > Acidobacteriaceae > Telmatobacter. The sequence continues at coordinate 1,166,143 of OY969908.1, forward strand.
TCCGTTGCTGATTACGGCCGTGCCGGAGGGCGGAACGCTGATTCCGCATATCGAGAATGAAGTGTTCTTGCTGAGCGCGTATGCGGATGGGAGTCCCGCCAAAACAACATTGACGGTGCATCGTCCGGATGGGCATGAGGAGCGTTTGTCAACGGATGATGCGGGTGTTGCGGTGTTGAAGATGAATCCCGGCGCGGGGATGGAGCGGCTGCGCGTAGAGGCGGACGATCATAAGGGCAATCGCGTAACGAGTACGGTGCCGCTGGAGATGCGCGGGGGGACGGACCAGGTTTTGTTGCGCACGGAGCGAGCTGTTTTCAAGGCAGGTGAGCGAATCGCGCTCAAAGTGTTGTCGACACGAGCGCGGGGGACCGTCTATGTGGACGTGGTGAAAAACGGGCAGACGATTCTGACACGCGATGTGGATCTGGAAAATGGGCAGGCGGAACTGAGCCTGACGGCGACGCCGGAAATGGCGGGAACGCTGGATCTGGACGCTTATCAGTTTGGGCGCGATGCGGAGCCGGTGGCCGATCATCGGCTGGTGTTTGTGCAGCCGGCGGATGAGCTGAGGATCGAGGCGACGAGCGATGCGGCGGTGTATCGACCGGGAGGTGAAGCGCAAATTCGATTCCATGTGACGAATGCGCACGGGGAAGGTGTGCAGGCGGCGCTTGGATTACAGGTGGTGGACGAGGCAGTGTTTGCGCTTGCGGAAAAGCAGCCGGGATTTGCGAAGGTGTTTTTCTATCTCGAGCAGGAGTTGATGAAGCCGCGGTATGAAATTCATTCGCTCTCTATGGAGGGTGCCGTGAATCCGATTGAGCCGGTGGGGAACCGGCAGCTGGATATGGGCGCGAGGGCGCTGTTTGCTGCGACGGAGATGGCGATGCCGGCAAAGCTGGACGTGGAGTTCGGAAAGAATCCGCCGGCGGAAAAATTTGAGGAGTACCAGGAGCGCTATCACGCGGTGTTTGTAGAGCAGGTGCGCGGCATTGCGGACAGATTGAGCCGGGAACTTCAGGAGCATCCGGAAAACGTGGTGAAGGCCTTCGACGCACTGGAAGACGGAGCGGCACCGCGGGATGCGTGGAATACGCCGTTGCACTTGGAGCCGGCAAGATGGGCTCGAGGCAGGAACAGCTATTTTCTTGTGCGCAGTGCGGGTGCGGATCGGAAGTTCGGAAGCGGCGATGATTTGGCGGCGTATCTCGAAGTGCGAACCGGCAATGTTGTGGGCGAACTGGGGCACGGAGGGAGGCTCGATGTGCGGACGCAGCACGCATGGGGGCCGTGGAATGGTCGCACGGAGATAGATGGAACAGTCGTGGATGTGTCAGGGGCGGTGGTCCCAGGAGCGACGGTGACGGTGCGGATGTTGACTGGCGGGGAAGCGCGGATCGCGCACAGCGATGCAGAGGGGCGGTTTGCGCTGGCAGCGCTGCCGGCGGGGAAGTACCGGATCGAGATTGCTTCGCCGGGATTCGGGCGGCTCACGAGTGAAGTGAATCTGCGGGTGCGCGATCGTGCGGTGGTTTCGGCGACGTTGAATGTTGGGGCGATGACCGAGGCAGTGACGGTGGAGGAAATGCCGATGGCTGCGCCGATGATGATGGCGCGAAACGGCGCTGTCGCAGGTGCAATGGGGGGTCCGATGGGAGCGATGAACTTTGCGGCGGCCAAGGCGCGGGCGCAATTTGTGGAGATGGACAGCATGGAACTGGAGACGCGCGAGGTGCGGGATCTGAAGAAGGACGACGGCTCAGCGGGAGCGGGGGACACGCATGTGCGGTCGTATTTTCCGGAGGCGCTCTATATCAATCCTGAAATTGTGACAGATGGGAAGGGAGATGCGAGCGTTGAGATTCCGATCGCGGATTCGATTACGACCTGGCGGATGGCGATGCTTGCTTCTACCGAGGCGGGTGCGCTAGGTACGGGGACAGCGAGCCTGAAGGTGTTTCAGGATTTCTTTGTCGATTTGGACTTGCCGGTGACGTTGACGCAGGGCGATCGTGTGTCGCTGCCGGTAGCGGCTTACAACTACACCGGCGGTGCGGGAAGGGTGAAGCTTGTACTGAAGCAGGAGGACGGGTTCGCGCTGGACAACTCTGATTCAGAGAAGAGTGTGGCGGTGGAAGCGGGGCGTGTGGGCGGAGCGCAGTTCACAATTGACGCGAAGAAGATCGGGAAGTTTAAGCTGACGCTGACTGCGCATATGGATGGCGCGGAAGGGCGCGACGATGTGGTGGTGCGTGAGATCGAAGTGGTTCCGAATGGACGCGAGCAGAACCTGGTGTTTAATGGGCGGTTGGAAAAAGCGGTGGAACATGAGTTGAAGTTTCCTGCGCATGCGATTCCAGATGCGACGAGCATTTTGGTGCGACTGTATCCGGGGCCGCTGAGCCAGGTGATCGAAGGGATGGACAGCATCCTCAGCATGCCGGGTGGATGTTTTGAGCAAACTTCATCGAGCACTTATCCCAATGTGCTGGCGCTCGACTACATGAAGCGGACGAAGAAGCTGACACCGGAAGTGCATGCGAAAGCAGAGGGCTACATTGCGAATGGATACCAGCGGCTACTGACGTTTGAGGTGCCGGGGGGTGGGTTTTCGTGGTTTGGCCAGGCACCGGCAAACAAGATATTGACGGCGTATGGGCTGATGGAGTTCAGCGATATGGCCAAAGTTTCCGATGTGGACCCGCGGCTTATCGAGCGCACCGGCGCATGGTTGGCGAGCCAGCAGCAGGCGGATGGAAGCTGGAAACCGGACATGTATTTCATCAATGAGGGCGCGACGAATCGCTTCAACGCGGACCAGTTGCGGATCACTGCGTACATTGGGTGGGCGCTCGAGAGTACGGGTTCGCAGGACGGAGCGATAGAGAAGGCCAGGCAGTATGTTGAGGCACACATGGATACAAAACCGGATGCGTACACCCTGGCGGTCATCGCGAATTTCGCGGTGGATTCGAAGAGCGATCGCGAGTTCACGCGGAGGGCGATGGAGGCGTTGATGGATGCGCGGACGGAGAAGGGCGATGAGGTTTCGTGGAGCGCACAGGAGACGGGCGTTTATTCGACAGGCGAGAGCGCGGCGATTGAGACCACGGGCCTGGCGACACAGGCGTTGCTGAAGTGGGGACAGGCTTCAGAGACTGCGCGCAAGGCGTTGGCTTATCTTTCGGCGCACAAGCAGGCATCGGGAAATTGGGGCACAACGCAGGCGACCATCATGGCGTTGCGCGCGCTGTTGCTTTCGACGGAGCTGAGTGCCGCGGGTGTGCGTGGAGTGGTGGTGGTGAAAGTCGATGGCAAAGACGTGGAGACGTTGAAACTGACGGAAGAGAACAACGATCTGTTGCACCAGTTTGTGCTGAAGGGGATCGACGCTCAAAAGGCGCATACGGTGGATCTGGCGTTTGACGGGAAGGGCGGACTGGCTTACCAGGTGGTGGGGCGGTTCTTCACGCCGTGGCGCGAGGAGCACGGGAACGAACAGGAGCAAGGGGCTTTGACGATCCATGTGGCGTATGACCGTGCGACGCTTGCACAGAACGATGTGGTGACAGCGACGGCCACGGTAAGGAACAACTTGCCGGAATTCGCGAAGATGGTCATGGTGGATTTGGGGATTCCGCCGGGGTTCGATTTGCTGAGTGAGGATTTGCAGACGTTCCAGGAAACGACGGCGGGGGATGCGAGCGGGCGGCTGGAGAAGTTCTCGCAGACCGCGACTCAGGCGATTCTCTACTTCAACGGGCTGGCGCCGGGGCAGACGGTGAATGTGAAATTTCGGCTGCGGGCGAAGTATCCGATTCGGGCGAAAACGTTCGAGTCGCGGGTGTATGAGTACTACGATCCGGCGGTGAGCGCGACGGCGCAGCCGGTGGAGCTGGAGGTGCGGGAGCGATGAGGTTTGTTAGTGTAAACTGAAAAGCGAACCCCAGGGCCGGCTCACCCGAGCCGGCTCGATTGTGTCGGGACGTGGCTCAGCCTGGTAGAGCACTCGCTTGGGGTGCGAGGGGTCGGCAGTTCAAATCTGCCCGTCCCGACCATTTCTTCTTTCTTTTCGCCTGCAGAAATTGGTGATCGAGAGCGTCGGAATTACCGGCGCCAGGGTCTCAGTTTCCCTCGGAGGGCAAAACGGGCTTTGTCTGTTATTCGCTGGAGTCGTTGGGGACTGCGGAAGGCCTCGTGTTTGGCATGGTGCGCCGGATGTAGACCCATAGATAAAAGATGGCCACGACCAGCAAGATTAGTGTGACTGGACGCGTCAGAACGACAGTCAGAATCATGCCGTGCAGGCTTCCGGTATCTGAATGGAAATTCCTGGTGAGAAATACAAGGATGCCCAGAGGGATGTCAGAGGTGAATACGATGGCGATGGTATTCACAAAGACTGCAATCTTTCCGATTTGGCCGTTCTCGATCCATAGCAGGATACAGGCGGGAATTGTGAGCAACAATAACTTTGCGTCATACGGCTTGTGGTAGGTGACGAGCATTGTGAGGGGCGCAATTGCCGCTAATGCTAACCATGTGCTTCTTAGTGAACGTTGCGAACGTACAGTGTGCACCGCCCATAGAAGGATCAGGCTGCCACAAATCACGTAGCTGACCGAGTTATAGATTCGCGGACTATTTCGAAAGATGCTGACGACCGACTGGAGATCGATGACCAAACCTGGGGTGCGGTCAACGGTTGAGCCTGGGCCAGGATCATCCATGCCACCCCGGGTGGAGATCGCCGCGAGATTGGCACGCTGTTCCTGCCGCCAATGCGGCGAAACTTGCGATACCCATAGGAGGGCCGCGAATCCCAGCACGGCAGTGGTGGCCAAGGTTTGCAGAGCTCGCTTGCGATACGCGCCACCTGCGAGGAGAAAGTAGAGCCAAACCAGGCCTGCGTCGTGCGGCTTGAGGACAAGGCTAATCGCGAGACAAAGAACTCCACCCCACGGAAATCGTTCCTGGACAAAACACCAGAGGGCAATCACGCAGAGGCTTATCACGAGCCCGACTGCATTGCCTCCCGCGAAGATCACGACGCTGCTTGCGAGCCAAAAGCCGATCAAGGCGCCAGCGAGGACCGGCGCATAACGCGCGCAGAGATCCCAGGTGAGAAAAGCGGCAGTTATGAAACATGCAACGGTGAGGATGGTCCAGAGCACATGAGCCACGCTCCACGGCAAAGTCGCAAATGGGCCAGTAATCAAGAACGTGGTCGGTAAGTAGACATATTCAGTTACAACATAGCGGATGATAGGAGGATCTGAAGGCTGTTCGCCTCCATCGGTTTTGTAGAATTCTTGTAACTCGGCGACGTTGTAAGGATCGCAGTGATGAATAAAGCAACGCGCTCCGTGGTAAAGAACCTTGAAATCCATCAGCCCCAATGAAGTCGAGCGTTGGAATGCTTCCCCGGTAAAGACAAAGAGTCCGGCGCCTAACAGAATCAGGAGAAGGCCGGTGCGCCGGGCTTTCGTCATTGCTTGTTTTCTCCACTTTCGAGGATGCCCATAGGATCAACGGCCGCAGTCGAGAGCGCGAAATTCGTTCTGCGAGACGACCGGATTTAATGTCCACACCCAGTCATCTTTATCATTCCATGCTGGATCGTAAATGCGGGCGATGAGATAGCGGATGCCATACTGATGACAGGTGGCGCGAGCCTGCTCCGCGGATACACCGTCGTAGAGGGCATCGATCGCAGCAGCCATGGCGGGGCATGGACGCGGATCACCGCCGATTTCGGAACCGCACCATGGCCGATCGCCTGCTATGGCCATCTGGTGGTTGACATTGACTTCATCTGACGTCATCCAGAAGGGTTGTTGATGATTGGGATTGAACTGCACTACCGCGTTGCCGGGGATAGTTGCATTCAATTGGGCATAGCCGACTGATGAGATGTAGGCATTGTGGGAGTAGCTTCGCATCCCGGGTTCATAGGTTCCATTTGCCCGCCATTCGCCGAGAGCCGTGGCGAAGCGCAACATCAGACTTTCGCACAGAGTGCTCGTGATCCCAATGATCAGCATCAGGGCTGCGATGGACCTCAACCAATGGGGAGTGCGGTCGGGTAACGCTGGACTGTCGACTGCTTCACTTCGTTGGCGGCCGACGAGATTCCAACGGCAGATGAGTTCCGAACCTAAAAGGAGAAGAGTGAATTGGACCAGGAGAGAGCCTCTCCAAACGAAATCGTTGCTTTTCAGAACTCCGGAGCGAATGAAAGAGACGAATGGAAGGGTGGCTACCGCAATAAATACCAGGGACCGCTCAGCGGGAGGCAGGCGCACATGCGGGCGCCAAGAGGGTACGAGATAGATGAGAAACACAACCACGTAGAAGCCTAATTCGAGGACATAGCCGGGCACCAAAAGCATCAGTTTGGCGACGTTGAGCGCTGCCAGTGGATGAATTGTTGCGATGTGTTGGAAGAGGCTCGATGCCAAGAACGGTTGCGGCGGGATCATTTCCCGGACCGCGAAGGAAAAGAGGCTCCCGCCTTCGATGCCGGATGAGCTGTGGGTCATCTCCAGAAGGAACGGGATGAGAAGCACTATGGAGGCCGCGCCCCCCGCTGCCAACAGGAATACGGGCCGGGTTCTGCGCTCAAATGCTACCTGCCCCAAAGCCCAGACCAGCATCACAAGGAAGAAAGCGAATGTCACAAATATGGAGAGACCAAAAGCACTCGACAGGGCGAGGGCAAGGAGGACGATGCTTGCGGCGTGGTTGTGCTCGACGTTTTGGTCCGACGTCCACGCCAAGAGAAACGCGAGCAGGCAGCACACCAGGCTTGCAATGTGGTTTGGAGACCAAAGCAGGTTATTGAGCCAACTGAAAACCGGATCAGTGGACCAGAAATCTATCTCAGCCTGAGGCGTGATATGGGAGTGAAAGAGGTTCCAAAAAACCACACAGATATCCAAACCACTGACCGCGAGCAAAGAGCAGGCGATCAGAAACTGTCGGCGTAAGCGCGCGCTCACCGCGAGGAAATGTTTCAGATAGAGCCCGATGAGGGCGGCGAGAGCGAGGCCAGCCCAAACGCAGCTTGCGGTGCAGACCGGCCTCACCGGCAGGCGCGACCATAGGGAAGTAGCCGCGCTGACCACGTACAAGAAGTAGTAATTGCGCATGGGCGCGGGGTGCACGTACATGTACAGGGGGTTGTTTGGCGGGACGCCTGAGTGCAGAACGCTCTCCGTCCAATTGACTCGATAACTCTGATCGAGCAGTGCGACGTTCACGAAAAGTTTGTGGCCGCTCTGGATGTCGACGAGGGACAAGACCGTCACGGCCATCCAGACAATTGCCAAGGCTAGTGCCTTGCCGCCTAGGGGATGCCAACCAATGTTCCACTTCCCGTTGGAGCGGCGGGTCTGGCGAGCTTCCCAGACGAGCGTTGCTGCGCAAATTACGGCGCTGGCCAGCAGAAACGCCACAACTGCGGTCAACGATATGAATTTGCCGATGAGGTAAGAGGCGATTGGCGTGACGGCGAAGGAGAGCGGCAGGCTCCAGAAGATGCGCTCGACGAACGAGCGTTTGCGGAAGTTGTGAAGATTGGTAAGCCAGGCAGCCACGTAACCAGTGCAGACAGTTGCGGGGACGAAGGCGGGAATCGCCAGCGTGCTCTCCAGGATTTGTTGTGCGGTGATGTTGGCGACGCTGAGAATCTCGACCTCCTCTTTGGCCAGATCATGAGTTCACGCGGCTCTTGAGTGAAGAGACCTTCGAGCGGTTCGGTTCAGGTGGCGCAGGCGCTGAATCCTCCCCCTATCGATCGAATGTAAGTTTACTTTTCTAAGAGAGAAGCCTAGCATTCACCACCGCTTGCCGGTTTGAAAAGCGGGTACGCAGGTACTGAGTTTGCCATAGGCGCGCCTTGGTGGGGACCGATGGCGCAATTGTCATCCATTCGAATGCGAGGTTTCCGCATGCTGTGAAAGTCATGCGCCTGTTACAGCGCCCACCGGATTTGTATTAGGTTTTTGGGATTCATCGCCCGAAATTGCCCGACGGCGATTGCGATGGCGCTTCTGCTTTACGGCCTGGTGGGAGAGTCAATGAGCCCCATCACCCATCCGATGACCGATGTATTTCTGCTTGGCTTGATTGCAGGGGCATCGCTGGTCTCGGCGCTGTTCTTTCTTCGCTTCTGGAGAGAGACGCGCGACTCACTGTTTCTAGCGTTCGCCGCATTTTTCGGGATTCAAGCGGCGCTGCACTCAGTTCTGCTGAATTTTGAACGTCCGAACGAAGGTGCTACGTGGATGTTTCTGCTGCGCCTGCTGTCGATCGTGGTGGTGATTGTGGCAGTGATTCGCAAGAACGCCGGTAGCGGATGAGGGAACGTTGCTGAAGGGCACGCTGATTACGCAGCGGGAAACAGGGAAACGGCGGCAGGTTCAGGCCGCCGCCGTTCGTATTCTACGAGCTGTACTTTATCTATAGGGGAATTACGGTTCCGCTTAATCTCGGCGGCATCCCGTGGATGCGAATACTTTCTGGCGCGCTGCCGGCGCTTAGCGCCAGAAGTAGCCAGCGTGGCGCAGCAATTCGACTTCGGCGGTGACGCTGATGGTGAAGAGCGCGAAGGCGATCACGGCAATGGTGAGACGGGGGAAGCGTTCAGAGAATGCGACGCGGGAGCCGGCGGCACGAGCGAAGAGGCGGCCGGGGACGGGCGCACTATTGCGGAGGATGGTAGCTTCCGGTTCGCGGCTGTAGATGGCGCCGTCGCTCGAAGGACCGCTTTGGTTGATGGGTACGGCAATCCAACTGCTCTTGCTGGTCCTCACAAGGTTGAAGTACTGCTCAGAAGTTGCCATTTTTTCCTCTTATATTTTCTTTGATGCGGCCGCGGGGTCGATGAGGAGCCTCGCGTAGACCAAGGCGTTGTGTATTGAAAGTACCTCGGGTTTGGTGGTGGAACAATGGCGCAAAGGTGTCGAAAAACGACCCAAATGGTAGCTCTTTTGCGCACATAGAAATGCATGAGGGTAATAGAAATCAGTTACCCGAGGACAGAAGGTAACGAGCAAATTCGAATGCAAGAGAATACTGTTTTGAGGTGTTTACTAAGTTACTAACAAGAGCTAGAAATTCATGCGATTGATAAATGCTTTTCCGCGTGCAATGAGGGGACGGCGAAGTGCGCCAGGACGAGTAAATGAGCGCATGCGGGGTAACCTTAGCGTTGTGTTGAAAATGGGATGCCGTTTCGCGTGGGGGCGAAATCGAAATCTGGAAATATCCACAAGGGTGACTTTTCAGGGGAGTGCACCACTTGTTGACTGATCAGGTTCCTATTTGAGGAGGGAGAGTCTTGGTGCGCGGAGCGGAGAGAACAAAACAGCCGCAAATCCTTCAACTCCTCACCCAGCGACGAAGACCTATCGCTCTTCCCCACGAACGACGACCAGTTCGGGGTCGCTCTGGATGACAACGGTCAATTGAGATTCGTGGTTTCCCGACCTTGCGACGGGAAAAACTGGCCAGGAGGGGGCACGGAATTTGCGCCAATTGACGAGGAGCGACTGTGCGCTTCAGGAGGGAAAGAGCGATTCGGTGGAGGCGTGGAGGCTGGTTATACGCGGGCGGCGGCGCGGAGTTTGCGGCTCGGGAGATGCGAGGAGGCCGGCGATTTCGCGCAGTTCGGCGCGTGCGGAGCCGATGATGGAGGCAGCTTTATCGAGGCGCTTGGCAGGTTCGCCGGGAGCGAGCGGGAGGCGCGACTGCTGTTCTGCGCGGCGGACGGCGCCGAGGGCGTGGCGCGCGCCGGAGAGGGTGTAGCCTTCGCCGTGAACGAGGCGCTTGATCTCGAGAGCCATCTCGACATCGCGCTTGCGATAGAGACGCTGACCGGTGCCGCTCTTGCCCGGCTTGAGTTGAGGAAATTGAGATTCCCAGAATCGCAGGACGTAGGTTTCGACCTTGCAAATGCGGGCTACGTCGCCGATTTTGAAATAGAGACGGTCCGGAATCGTGGGTTGTTCGTGGACGCGCTTGGGGGACAGTTGCGTGGCCATAAGAGTCAATCGGGCGCGTGCATTGCGATGTTGCGCCGTTCGTTAATCGCAGTATAGGCCATGCGCGTGCAGATGGCAGCACGAAAATCGAGGATCGTGCTGTGGAGTACATAGGATAAATAGGGTGCCATCTATGGCTCGGGAACCCGACTTCGCTGCGCTCGTGGCGATGGAGGGGTTCGTGGTTTCCCACTCTTTCCGCAGAAACAAACGGAAAGGATGGGGCACGGAGATCGCGCTGATTGTGGAGTCTGCAAACAAAAGCAGGTCCTTCACTCCGCTCAAAGGCGCCTGGTTCAGGATGACATGTTGAGGGAGGGGTTCGCGGTTTCCCACTCTTTCCGCAGAAACAAACGGAAAGGATGGGGCACGGAGTTTGCGCTGAATGTGGAGTCTGCAAACAAAAGCAGGTCCTTCACTCCGCTGAAAGGCGCTTCGTTCGGATGACATGTTGGAGGGCTAGTGGGATTCGGGGCGTGTGATGGGTGTGCGAGCTGGAGAATGCGGCGGCGCGGCGCGCAGGTATTGTACGGGCCAGCTTGCGGGTTCGCCGAGAGCGGCGGCGGCGTGCAGAGGCCAGTATGGGTCGCGGAGCATCTCGCGGGCGAGGAAGACGAGATCGGCCTGGCCCTCGGCGATGATGGTGTTTGCCTGCTGGGGATCGGTGATCATGCCTACGGCCGCGGTGGGAATGGCGGCCTCGGCGCGGATGCGTGCGGCGAAAGGTGTTTGGAACCCAGGACCGACGGGGATAGTCGCGTGAGGGACTTGTCCACCGGAGGAGCAATCGATGAGATCGACGCCGTGGGCGCGCAGATGGCCGGCGAGAGCGACTGAGTCGTCGATGGTCCAGCCGCCTTCCACCCAATCCGTGGATGAGATGCGGACGAAGAGCGGCAGGTGACTCGGCCATGCGGCGCGGACGGCGTTGACGACCTGAATCAGCAGGCGGATACGGTTTTCGAAGGTGCCGCCATAGGCATCGGTGCGCTGGTTGGCGAGGGGCGAGAGGAACTCGTGAAGCAGGTAGCCGTGGGCTGCGTGGATTTCAAGGAAATCAAAGCCAGCGCTGAGGGCGCGCTGGGCGCCAGCGGCAAAGGCGCGGATAATGGCGTCGATCCCGGATTGATCCAGTGACTGGGGGACGGCGTAGTGGGGTGCGAAGGCGATGGCGCTGGGGCCGACCGGCTGCCAGCCGCCTTCTGCGGGGGAAAGCAGCTTATCGCCGATGAAGGGCGAGGCCATGCTGGCTTTACGTCCGGCGTGGGCGAGTTGAATGCCGGCACGCACTCCCTGACCGTGGATGAATTTGACGATGCGCGTGAGGCCGTAAATGTGCTCGTCCCTGTAGATTCCGAGGTCGTCGGGGGTGATGCGGCCTTCGGGAACGACGGCGGAGGCCTCAAGCATGACGAGGCCGGCACCACCCTGTGCGCGAGCGCCGAGGTGGACCATGTGCCAGTCGTTGGCAAAACCGTCTTGCGCGGAGTACTCGCACATAGGCGAGACGCCGATGTGGTTGGCGAAGGTGACAGAACGAAGCTGAAAGGGCGCAAAAAGAGGATGGCTCATAAGTAGGGGGCCTTTGGAATGCCGGTGGGCCTACAGCAATGGATGAACGAGATAGGGAAGGAGATGCAGGCGGGTCCTGGTTCGAGAGTGGCAGGCCTTATGAAATCGTTGGCTCGAGGCATGGCTTTAGTAACGCAAAGTCGGCTAAGTATTGGCGTTTAAGCGGTAATTTCTCGTTGGGCTTGGGTAGAATGATGGGCCATGAGCCCAACGGCGATCACTTCGGATTGGGTAGGGCGGGTTATCGATGGGCGGTTCGCCTTGCAGGAGTGGCTGGGCGGGTCGGCGAGCAGCGGTGTGTTTCTAACGGAGCTGCCGCAGCCGATCAGCAAGAGAGCCGCGATCAAGTTGATTCCTGCGGAGGGCGGGGAAGCGGACGCCTACCTTGCACGGTGGGCGAAGATCGCGAATCTCTCGCATCCGCACCTGATGAAGGTGTTTCGTTCGGGACGTTTCCAGTTCGGATCGACAAGCCTGGTTTACGTGGTGACCGAGTGCGCCGATGAGGTGTTGTCGCAAATTCTTCCGGAGCGGGCGCTAACGCCGGAGGAGACCCGGGAGATGCTGGAGCTGGTGATCGATGCAATGGGCTACCTGCACGGGAAGAGCTTCGTGCATGGGCATCTGAAGCCATCGAACATCCTGGTGGTGAACGACCAGCTGAAGCTTTCGGCCGACAACGTGATTGCGGCCGGGAGCTTGCGCGACAGATTCCAGATGCCGTGTGCCTGCGATGCGCCGGAGTCGATGCGCGGGGTGATTGTGCCTTCAGTGGATCTGTGGGCGCTGGGGACGACGCTGGTGGAAGTGCTGACGCAGCGGCCCCCGGTGTGGGAGGTCGGCGCAAATCGGGAGGCGGTGGTGCCAGCGTCGATTCCGCGCCCGTTTGCGGAGATTGCGCGGGAATGTTTGCGGCGGGATCCTGACCAGCGACCGACGCTGAGCGAGATCAAGGCGCGGCTTGAGCCGAGCCGGCCGATTGAGTTTCCAGTGACCAAGACGGAGAAAGCTTCGGAGGCGAGAGAGCCGGTCGCTTTCATGGCGGAGAGCCTGGAGGCGGACGCAGAAGCGAGTGAGGCCGTTGGCCTGAAGAAGCGCTTGCTGCCCCTTGTGGGGGGCTTGCTGGTTGTGCTCGCGGTGCTTGCATGGTTGATGATGCGGAACCCTGCGAAGCCAAGCGCGGCTCCGGCAGGGACGGAGCAGAGCGCGGGTGAGGTTTCCGCAAGTGGGAGCGCTTCGGCAGAGGCGGGCGTGACAGCGAAGGGGGCGATCGCGCACCGCGTTGTGCCCGAGGTGCCAGCCTTTGCGCGCGACACGATCCGCGGCACAGTCTCGATGGCGATTCGAGTGACGGCGGATGCAAACGGGCAGGTGAAGAATGCGACGTTCAAGTCCGGAGGCTCGAGTAAGTATTTCGAACGAACGGCACTGGATGCGGCGCGTGGATGGAAGTTCAAGCCGCCTTTAAAGGATGGGCAACCGGTGGAGAGCGCGTGGTTGATCCATTTCATGTTCAGACAAAACGGGACGGAGACGGCGGCGGTCGAGGAAACTCCGTAAAAGCCAACAATTTGTGGAATTGAAATGCGCGACGCACGGGACAGAGGAGAAGTTTGGGCTTGCAATGCATTGAACCGCTAGGTATGATGGCTTGCGATGGCGACACGCGAGACGAATCCGAATTTCATGAATGGCGTTCCAGAGCTGCTTATCCTGAGGCTGCTGCAGCAGAAGGAGATGTATGGCTATGAGATTGTCCGGGCCATTCGCGAGCAGACCGGCGATGTGGTCGCAGTCGGAGAAGGCGTGGTGTACCCAGTGCTGCATGGGCTGGAGGGCGATGGCGCACTGAAATCGCGGCGCAAGGCGGTGAACGGACGGAGCCGTATCTATTATTCGGTGACGGCTGCGGGATCGCGGCGGCTTGCGGAGTTGGCGGCGACGTGGACGAATCTTGCGTGGGCGATCGGCCGAGTGCTGAAGGGAGGATTGCATGGCGTTGCGATTTGATGAACTGCGCGAGCGGCTGCTTCGAGCTGGAGTAGCGCCTCGGCATGTGCGGCGATATTTGCGGGAACTGTCGGAGCACCTGGCTGACTTGCAGGCCGAAGAAGAGCGCGCGGGGAAGAGCACGGCCGAAGCTGGGGCGGCAGCGCTGGCGCGGCTGGGCGGGGTGGATGCACTGGCGAAGGCGATGCTAGAAAAGCGGCAACTGCAAGCGTGGAGCGCGCGGGCGCCGTGGGCGATGTTCAGCGCGGGACCGTTGGCGTGCTTGGCAGGCGCGTACCTAATCGCATGCAGCATTTTGTGGACTGGCTGGCAGATTTTCTTGCCGGGAACGAAAACACCTTTTGTGCCGGTGGATGGACTGGCTGTCTTCTATTTTGGCGTGGGGCGGATGATTTACTGGGGTGCGCCGGTGCTTGTGGGCTGGGGTATCGGAGTGATGGCGGCGCGGCAGCGATTGAATGCGACCTGGCCGTTGGCAGGGCTGGCTCTCATTGCGCTGGTGGGCTGCACGGCGCAGGTGCACGCGATTCGGGCGGCGATACCGGGCGGATCAGGACGCCTGAGCATGAGCCTGACGGTAGGAGCTTCGTATGAGGAGAATCTTGGGCGGTTGATGTATGCCCTGGCGATCTTCGCAGTGACGGCGCTGCCTTATTTTGCGTGGCGGTGGAAGAGGGAGCGAGCGGCGTAGGCGTACGCTCATCGTTTTGTGGCACTCTATGCTGCTACGCGCGCCGGAAAAAAGATCAAGGTGTTTGCTCGCGCTTCTGGTTTCTCGAGGCTTGTTCGGTGCGTAGGTACGTTTCGATTTTGGTTCTCCCTTCATGGTGGGCCCAATCGGCTGGAGTGCCTTGCCAAAGCACGTCTTTCCGATCGAGGCTTGCGCCTCTTTCGACCAGAAGCCTGACAACTTCGATGTGGCCGCCCCATGCTGCCTGGTGCAGCGGCGTGGAATGCGCATGAGCTCCGGGAGGGTTGTAACGGTCTGGATCCTCGCCTGCGTTCAGCAAGGCCCTCACGATCTCGATTCGACCAAATTGCGATGCCATGGCGAGCGCGAGGTGGCGGTCTGTTTCGCCGGCGGTTGGAAGCAGGCGATCGAAATCGGCGGCGTGCCCCAAATCGGCGGCCACTGGCAGATCGACGGGAGCACCGTGCTGGATCAGAGCGGTGACTGCTTCGAATTCGCCGTGCGCCGTCGCGGGATGGAGAGCGCCGGTGGGGTTGGCTCCGTACTTGCAGAGGAGATCGATCAACAGAAGTTGCACGCCACATTCACGCGGTACGCGGCCGGTGGCAACGAGCATGAGTGTCTCATCGAGTGCGGCCTGTTCTACGCCCGCATCGAGGATGACCTTCACTCCATGAACGATATTGGGCGGCAGCTTGCCGTGGCGTATGGGATTCTCCGCGGCGAATGCCAACAGCGAGGGATTGCGAAAATAATTTCCGCCTTCGAAAAGGACACGCTGGCGGAGAAGAGCCGGATGTTGCCGCAAATGAGCGCTCAGGCCTGCTGCATCTCCCGAGTCGAGCAGATCGACTCCGCGACGGAAGGTGGGGTCTTCGATCCGCTCATGGTGGGGCAATGAGGGATCGTTCGAGCGCGACGGCTTTTCAATATGGGCTTTCAGCCGCGCCCAGCTGGGAAATCCGTGTTCGCGCGCGATGGCGAGCTGCGCGCTACTGAGACTCAAGGGGGCGCTGAAGATTGCGGTGTCAGCGGCTCTGCTGAAGCCGGGAAGAAATTCCCTGATTCTCTGCGCCACGGCGGGGTCGCGCGCAGCGTGTCCGCTGATCAGATCTTTTGCCTGATATTTGAGGTGGGCGAGATTCGGATTGGGCGCGAGGCGTTTTACGGGCATGAGGAACTTCCTTTCGTATGCCCAGGTCCGCGTATTGAGGGCGAAAGTCAGTTCGGTGACGTTGTGTTTGTTCGGGTGGACTTCTGTCCTTTCCGCGGACCGGAGGCGCCCCATTACGCTACGACGAGGGTAGCATGGCGGCGGATGCTGCGGGCATGGGCATTGCGGGCTGGGCAAAAGGGGCGAATGACGGGGGCGTAGACTGGATTGTTTTGCAATTCAACTTGAGAAGGATGCGCTGCGGATGAAGGGTCTTCGGTGGGCGGTGATTTGCGTTGGAAGTTTGATTGGATTGTGTGCGGTGCAGGGTGCGCGGGCGCAGTGGAATCCGCCCAATCCGGTGGTGAGTTTTGAGAAAAAGGGGAACGCGCTCGAGCTGCAGCAAAAGGCTGGTGTGCTGCGGATTGAAGTGGACGCCCCGGATGTTTTGCATGTGACGTATGCGCCGCTGAACGCGAGTGCGCCGGAGCGGGCTTCGGATCACGTCGTGGTGAAGAACGACTGGGCTACAACGAGCTTCGATACGAGCTCTGACGAGAAGAGTGTGACTCTGACGACTGCGAAGCTGAAGGTAGCTATCGAGCGCGAGAGCGGGGCGCTGCACTACGCTGGCGCGGATGGGAGGATGCTGACGACCGATAGCTATCGCATGCTGTATCCCGCGGTTGTGAATGGCGAATCGACTTTTCATGCAGAGGTGGCGTTTGGGATTTACGGATCGCATGAAGGGTTCTATGGACTGGGGCAGCACCAGGCGGGGGTTTGGAACTATCGGGGGGAGACGGTCGATCTTTCTCAGGAGAACACGGAGATTGCGATTCCGCTGCTGATGTCGTCGAACGGGTATGGAATTTTCTGGAACAATCCTTCGCGGAGCGTGGTGAACAACCGGTTTGTGCACTGGCTTTACATGAGCGGCGAAGTTGCGGATCGCGTGGATTACTACTTTCTTTATGGCCCCGAGGCGGACGATGTGATTGGACACTATCGCGAGCTGACGGGCGAGGTTCCGTTGTTCGGGCGGTGGGCGTACGGGTTCTGGCAATGCAAGAACAAATATCAATCGCAGAAGGAACTGGAAGGTGTGGCGGCGAAGTATCGGGCAGAACATATTCCGGTGGACAACATTGTGCAGGATTGGTTCTGGTGGGTGACGATGGGGGAGATGAAGTGGAATCCGAATTACCCCGATGCGCAGGGCATGATCGATACGCTGCACAAGGAGCATTTTCATCTAATGGTGTCGGTGTGGCCCTATTTCAGGCCAGGATCGGCGACTTATGACCTGTTCGATAAAAACGGGTGGTTTGTGGCGAAGACGCAGACGGCAGGGTTTCATCCGCTGGGGCAGGCGCTGTATGACGCAACGAATCCAGATGCGCGGAAGCAGTATTGGGACAACGTGAACGCGGCGCTCTTTCAAAAGGGCGTGGACGCGTGGTGGCTGGACACGGATGAGCCGGAGACTGAAGGGCAGCAGGACAATTTGCTGGTTGACCACAAAATTGCGTTGGGTTCGGGTGCGCGGTATGCGAATGTGTATCCGCTATTTCATGCGGGCGGCGTGAGCGAGGGACAGCAGGCGGCTTCGGACAAGAAGCGGGTGTTTATTCTGTCGCGGTCGGCATACGCGGGGGCGCAGAGATATGGTGTGACGGCGTGGTCGGGTGATGTGCTCAGTGATTGGGTGACGTTTCATCGGCAGATTGCGGCGGGATTGAATTATGCGATCTCGGGGATGCCGTATTGGACAACGGATATTGGCGGATTTATTTCGGGTGGGAATCTGAACGATCCGAAGTTTCGCGAGCTGTTTGTGCGGTGGTTTCAGTTTGGGGCGTTCTCGCCTGTGTTTCGGGTGCATGGCACGCGGAATCCGGATGAGAACGAGTTGTGGTCGTATGGACCCGAGGCCGAGAAGATTCTAGTCGACTGCGACACGCTGCGTTATCGGTTGATGCCGTACATCTATTCCGAGGCGTGGCAGGTTACAGATCATCACAGCACGCTGATGCGGCCGCTGGTGATGGATTGGCGCACGGATGTGGAGGCGCAGAATACCGGCGATGAGTATTTGTTTGGACCGGCGCTGCTGGTGAGTCCGGTGTACACCGAGGGTGCGACGACAAGAACTGTGTATCTGCCGAAGGCGACTTGGTACGACTTTTGGACGGGCGATCGTGTCGAGGGCGGAAAGCGGATTGAGGCGGATGCACCGTTGAGCAAGCTGCCGTTGTTTGTCCGAGCGGGGTCGATTGTGCCGTTGGGGCCGGTGATGGAGTGGACAACTGAACAACCTGTTGACCCGTTGGAGGTGCGCGTCTATGCGGGGGCAGATGGGGATTTCACTTTGTACGAAGATGAGAACGATGGATACGCCTACACGAAGGGCGAGCATGCGACGATCGCTCTGCACTGGGATGATGCGGGGAAGACGCTGACGGTGGGGTCACGCGACGGAAGTTTCCCGGGAATGCTGGCGAAGCGTACGTTTCGTGTGGTGCTGGTTGGACGGGGGCATGGAGTTGGGATTGCGGAGAGTGCGAAGGCGGATAAGACGGTGGAATATGTGGGAGAGAAGACGGCGGTGAAGTTCTAGCTTTCCCAGGTCTCAGCCACCCCAGCGACGTGGACCTGTCGCTGGGGACCCCGGTGAGAAGCGAGACCCTGGGGCACCCATGGTCTTGCTGATCGACGCATCCTGAAAGCAACCGCAGCCCCTTCGACTCGTCCCTCGCTGCGCTCACGACTCGCTCAGGATGACAGAGAGGTAGCGTCTATTCCGATTGCTTCGAGCATGGTGGTGACCAGGGCGATTGGAAGGCCGACGACGTTGAAGTAGTCGCCGGTGATGCGCGGGATCCAGCGGGCGGCGCGGCCCTGGATGGCGTAGGCACCGGCTTTATCCATGGGCTCGCCTGTGGCGATGTAGGCAGCGATCTCTTCATCGGACAACGTGAGGAAGCGGACGCCGGTGACTTCGGCGGCTACTTCAGTGTGCGTGGCGGTGACGACAGCTATGCCAGTGATGACGCGGTGGGTGCGGCCTGAAAGTAAGCGCAACATGCGGGCGGCATCGGCGGGGTCTTCGGGTTTGGCGAGGATGAGGTCGTCGATGGTGACGGTGGTATCAGCACCGAGGACCACCTGCGGTGGGGCAGACGCTCGCTCGTCGCTCGCACCAGGCTTTGTGATGTCGGAGAACACGGCTTCGGCTTTCTGGCGGGCGAGGCGGACGACGTAGGCGATGGGGTCTTCGCTGGGGAGCGGGTCTTCCGGGATGTGTGCGGGGTGGACCTGGAAGGTGAACCCGGCCTGGGTGAGGAGTTCGCGGCGTCGCGGCGAGGCTGAGGCGAGGACGAGATTCATAGCGCTTCTTTAGGGTAGCGCGCGGGTACGAGCAGGAGGAGTTGGTCCCTCCCACCCAAGCAGAGCTTAGATCCACTCCACGGGCGTGGACCTGCCCGTGGGGACCCCTTGGATGGGGCACACCCGGCGGCAAGTGAGACACAAGGCATGTAGGATGGTGCGCAATGATCTTTGCCGACCTCACACTTGCAAAACGCCTGGAACGCGCAGAGGGGTTCGCCTGCGTACAGTTTGCTGCGGCGCGGAAGAAGGTGTTTCCGGACTGCGATTCGGAATGGATGCGGTGCGCGGGCGCCGATGTGGTGTTCGACGGCGTGGATACGCCGACGACGCAGACGTTTGGGTTGGGAGTGTTTGAGGAGCTGACGCCGGGTGCGCTGGATGAGATCGAGGAGTTTTTTCTGAATCGCGGCGCGGCAGTGATGCATGAGGTGAGTCCGCTGGCGGGCGCAGGGACGCTCGATCTGTTGTGCGCACGAGGGTATCGACCGATTGAGATCAGCAATGTGATGTTTCGGACTGTGGAGAGACCGGAGAGTGAAGGCCGGGACGGCATTCGAGTACGCGTGATTGGGACGGATGAGGCGGAGCTTTGGGCCGGCGTAAGCGCGCGGGGATGGACGCACGAGCACCCACAGCTGAAGGAATTTGTGAAGCAGATGGGCGTGCTGATGGTGGCGCGGGAGCAGAGTCCTTGCTTTCTTGCGGAGCTGAATGGCGTGGCTGGCGCGGCGGGCGGGTTGAGTCTGCACGAAGGCGTGGCGCTGTTCGCTGGGGCGGCTACGGCTCCGGAGTTTCGACGGCGCGGGCTGCAGGCGGCGCTGCTGGAGGCGCGGATGCGCTATGCGCTGGAGCACGGGTGCGATCTGGCGATGATGGTGGCGGAGGCGGGGAGTAATTCGCAGAGGAACGCGGAGCGGCAGGGATTTCGCGTGGCTTATACGCGGATGAAGTGGAAGCTGTATCCAAGCGCGGGCACAGACGCAAAATTCTAAATAGTGAGGCCGGTTTGAAGGCCGCCGGGGGTAGCTATGCCCCAGGCCATGGCGGGTGTGTTGTGGGCGAGGCCGAAGCGGCCGCCGGGGCCGAGAAGGATGATGCCGCCGTGTCCACCGAGACGGTTGTAGAGGTAAGAGATGGCCTCGCGGGCGGCGATTTCGGGCGCTGAACCGGCGGCGACGCGATCGGTGGCCCATTTGCCGAGGACGAGTTTCATGATGGGCTCGCCCCAGCCGGTGAGGGAGACGGCGGCGGCAAGATTGTCGGCGTAGCAGCCGCAACCGATGAGGGACGAGTCGCCGACGCGGCCGGGAGTTTTGTTGAGGGTGCCTCCGGTGGAGGTGGCGGCGGCGAGATTTCCTCGTGCGTCGAGGGCCACGGCGCCCACGGTGTCATGCGAGTCAAAGCCGGGAGAGTCCTGGCCGGACGGGCGGAGTTTTTGCTGCGCACCGTCGGGATCGCCGATAGGAACGGCTGTCTCGGGATCTTTGTCATCGCAGAGCCCGGAGAATGTGGGGTCGGCGAGTCCGGCGGCGTGGCGTATCTGCGCATCGCCGAGACGCAGGCGCTCGCGTTCGAGGACGAGCTCGATGTTATCGATGAGTTCCATCCCATGTGCTTGCGCGAACCTTTCAGCACCGTCGCCGACGAAGTAGACGTGGGGGCTTTTTTCGAGGACAAGGCGAGCGGCGTGGATAGGATTGCGGAGGCGTTCGACGCAGGCGACGCCGCCGGCTTTCATGCGGCCTCCGTCCATGAGGAGGGCATCGAGTTGAACGCGGCCGTCGGCGGTGAGAAAGCTGCCGCGCCCAGCGTCGAAGGTGGGATCGTCTTCGAGGAGGGCGACGGCTGCTTCGACGGCATCGATGGCTGCGCCGCCGCGCGCGAGGATTTCGTGCCCGATCTCGAGGGCGCGGCGCACGCCGGCTTCGTGAGCTGGCGCGGCGTCGGGAGGAATGGCCCATGCGCCGCCGTGAACCAGGAGGGTGGGATCGTGGGTGGCGGGTAGTGTGTTCACCCAAATATGGTAGTGCATTTGGCGAAACGCCGACGCGGTGGGCCGAGCGTGTTCATGAGAAGGAGTCGAGACGAGGAGAAGGAGTCGAGACGACGCGACCGAGAGCTAGTTCGGATGACGGTGAAAAGGTGTTGCGAAGAATTTAGTCGAGGTTCGTTAGACTGAGAACATTCCTAATGAACTTGTGTGAAGGAGAGCGTGGGTTGCTCTCCTATTTTCTTTTCGGACTCCTTCCACGGACGCGATAGGCCGTTGAAAGAGACTGAAAGTGAAGCGCGGCGGTGCGATCGGTTGGGCATGCCGGTCGCGCACTGCGAAAAACAATCAGGAGCGTGGAGGGCTGTCCGGGATCGGCGGGCAGTTGAACGAAACGGAAGATAAACCTGCGGCGGGGGTTGAGTCGCGGAGTAGAGAAACCGAGAAGCCAAAGCTCGAACGCAGCGGCGCGGCAAGTTTTCGCAAGGCGGCGGACAGGGTCCTGCAACTGGACGGCAAGGACATTGCGGAAGCGCTTGCCACGGAAGCGAAAAAGGGGCACATCCAAAGCGCCAAGTTTCTCTATGACCTGGCGGACGAAAACTGCAAGCTCGGCGCGGTAGAAATGATCCGGACGGCGCGGAGCCTGGCGATGCAATGGACGACGGAGCCGTTGTGGGAGGGCGAAGTGGACGAAGAGATGGCGGAGACTACAGGCGGGAGACGGGAGCTGGAGGACTAACTTTGGCTTTCTCATCGCGTGACTTCGTTTGTTGACGTTAGTGGTTCCCACCCTTTCGCCAGCAAAAAAGCGAAAGGATGGGGCACGGGGGCAGTACATAAACGAATGTCATAAACCTAGCTTCGGTTCTGCATGAGTAACTCGGTACTCATTTGAAGTAACTGAAACTTACTTGGGAATGGCCATGGCATTTTTGCGGATTCGATGGACCGCGAAGAGATTTTTTGCATTCAGGCGCCGCAAGAAAGAAAAGAGAGACAAGGATGAAGCTCACGGAAACGACGCGTTGGAACGTCGGCAGATGGATGGTGATCTGTCTGGCGACGTTGGTATCGGTTTGGAGCGCGGCTGCGCAGACGATCAGCACGACGACCGTGCAGGGCACGGTTTACCTGGCGAATGGAAAGCCGAGTTCGGGAACGCTGCAGTTGAGTTGGCCGGCGTTTGCGACCTCGAACAGCCTGGCGGTGGCCGCGGGTTCGATGAGTTTGACTATAGGCGCGGATGGATTTGTGAGTGTGAATCTGACGCCGAACTTGGGAGCTTCGCCGGCGGGACTGTTCTATACGGCCGTCTATCACATGACCGATGGGACGATGAGCACCGAGTTTTGACGAGGCGACGCCGCCGAATTACTCTGAATTCTCGGCTGCCCTGTTTATCAATCTGCCGCTGGGTTCGTAATGGATGCGTATGAAGATTGGGAACGAATGGATGGAGTCGGATGCATGCGAATGATGAATGAATTCGAAGCCCAGGTGTTAAGCGATCTGAGCGTGCTGAAGACCCAGATGAATGGTCTGATGGGCGGTGGAAACGGCGGGCGCATTGCGGAACTTGAGCGTCGGATGGAGCGGCACGAACAGAACTGGCAGCGTGCGAAGGGCTTTCTGGCTGCGGCGAGTGTGGTTTTTGCGGTGCTCGAGGTGGCGATGGATGCGTGGTTCAGAAAGTAACCCGGTCGAGAGCGGGGTAGGTGGGCTTTTCGGCTCAACCGTTCCATGCCAGAGCAGACCTTGGAAGGTGAAGTACCTAGCATGCCCCCGTATAATCGGCGCATGCAGGTGAAGCCGCTGGTTGGCGTGGTGATGGGCAGCAAAAGCGACTACGACGTGCTGTCGGCTGCGGTGGAGATCTTGCGCGCGTTGGAAATCCCGCATGAAGCGCGGGTGGTGAGTGCACATCGCACGCCAGACCGGCTTTTTGAATATGCCGAGACGGCCCACAAACGTGGCCTGCGTGCGATCATTGCGGGAGCGGGCGGCGCGGCGCATTTGCCGGGGATGCTGGCGGCGAAGACACTGGTGCCGGTGCTGGGAGTTCCGGTGGCCGCGACGCAACTGAACGGCCTCGATTCACTGCTTTCGATTGTGCAGATGCCTAAGGGGGTTCCGGTGGGAACGCTGGCGATTGGCAAAGCGGGTGCGGCCAACGCTGCGCTGCTAGCGGCGGAGATGATGGCGACGACGGATGCGGCACTGTATGAGCGGCTGTCCGCATGGCGCGCGGCGAGGACGCAGGAAGTGATGGAGCAGGAGCTTCCTGGGTGACCGACGACTTCTCGCGACAACGCAAATCTTCGATTGTTCTGCCGGGTGGGCTGCTGGCGATCCTCGGCGGTGGGCAACTGGGACGCATGATGGCGATGGCCGCGCGGACGATGGGGTATCGCGTGCGCGTGATGGATCCCGAGGCTGCGTGTCCGGCGAGCTTTGTAGCGGATGAGACGATTGTGGGCCGCTGGGACGATGTGGATGCCGCGCGGCGGTTGGCAAAAGATGCGGACGCAGTGACGCTGGAGATTGAGCAAATTGGTGTGGACGCACTGAGTGAGGTGGCGGCGCTTGCGCCGCTGCGGCCGGGCGTAGAGCCGATCCGGATTATCCAGGACAAGACCCTGCAGAAGACATGGCTCGCGGAGAACGGCTTTCCTGTGGGGCCGTTCCGAATCGTGACGAGCGAAGCGGAATTGCAGGCGGCGATGCGCGATCTGGGCGGACGCGTCTTCTTGAAAATCGGCCGCGGTGGCTACGATGGACGCGGTCAGGCGCGGATTGGAATCGATCGTCCGGCGACAGAAGAGGCCATTGCAGCAGCCTGGAAAAGCATCGGCGAGCAGCCGGCTGTTGCAGAGAAAGCGCTGGACCTGGAGTGCGAGATCAGCGTGATGGCAGCGCGGAATCCGTCCGGCGACGTGTGCAGTTATCCCGCGGCGCGCAATCAGCATGAGAACCAGATTCTGGCGTGGAGCGTGCTGCCGGCCGAGGTGTCTGGGCATCGGGAGATGCACGCGCAGGCGCTGGGAGAGGCGCTTATTTCAAAAATGCACCTGGAAGGCTTGCTCTGCGTGGAGTTGTTTGTCACGACAAGCGGCGAGCTGCTGGTGAATGAACTGGCGCCGCGGCCGCACAACAGCTATCACCAAAGCGAGCGTGGCTGCGTGACGAGCCAGTTTGAGCAGGCGGTGCGCACGGCGTGTAATTTGCCGCTGGGCGATACGTCGCTGATTACGCCGGCGGCGATTGTGAACTTGCTCGGCGATGTATGGTTGACCCGTCCCGATGGGCCGGATTTCGCTGCGGCGCTGGCGGTGCCTGGTGTGCGACTGCATTTATACGAGAAGCACACGGCGCGGCCGGGACGGAAGATGGGGCACTTGTCGGCGGTGGGACCGACGGCAGACGAAGCGCTGCAACGGGTGCTGGACGCAAAACGGCGGCTTTAGTCGCGCCCTAGTCGAGCACCTTTTCCGTGCGCCTGGGGCGACGGTTGGCCTGCAGGATTTTCTTCCGTAGGCGGAGCGACTTGGGCGTGACTTCGACTAACTCGTCGTCGGCAATGAATTCGATGGCCTGTTCCAGATTCAGTGTCTTGTACGGCACGAGGCGGATCGCTTCGTCCGCAGTGGACGCGCGCATGTTGGTCATCTTCTTTTCGCGCACGACATTTACGTCGAGGTCATTGTCGCGCGAATGCTCGCCCACAACCATCCCCTCGTAGACTTCGACGCCGGCACCAACAAACAGAATCCCGCGTTCCTGCAATCCATTCAACGAATAAGTGGTGGTTTGTCCCTGGCGGTCGGAGATCAGTGCGCCGGTGGGGCGCTGCGGAATTTCGCCTTGGTAGGGGATGTAGCCATCGAAGAGCGCGTTCATCACGATGGTCCCGCGCGTCTCGGTGAGCATTTCGCTGCGCAGGCCGATGATGCCGCGGCTGGGCACACGAAACTCCATGCGCACACGGCCCGACCCATGATTGTGCATCTTTGTCATCTCGCCCTTGCGCGGGCCAAGCTTTTCAATGACGACTCCGGTATGTATCTCGGGTACGTCGATGGTGAGGTGCTCGACGGGCTCCATGCGGACGCCGTCGACGACCTTGGTGACGATCTCGGGCCGGCCGGCCATCAGCTCGTAGCCCTCACGGCGCATCATCTCAATCAAAATCGCAAGCTGCAATTCGCCGCGCCCCAGCACCTTGAAGCTGTCCGGGGAGCCGGTCTCTTCCACGCGAATCGACACATTGGTGAGCAATTCCTTTTCGAGGCGCTCGCGCAAGTTGCGGCTGGTGACGTACTGTCCTTCACGGCCAGCGAATGGTCCGTTGTTCACGCTGAACTGGATGGCGATGGTCGGCTCGTCGATGATGATGAGCGGCAGGGGCGCGGGATTTTCGAGCGACGTGATGGTTTCGCCGATGGTGATGCCTTCGACACCGGCAACGGCCACGATGTCGCCCATGGTTGTTTCCGTGGTCTCGGTGCGCTTGAGTCCTGAGAAAGTGAAGAGCTTGGTGATGCGCGTTTTGTAAAGCGAGCCATCGCGCTTGGAGATATTGACATCGTCGCCCGCGTGCAGCGTGCCCTGAAAGACGCGGCAGATAGCGATGCGGCCGAAGTAGTCGGAGTAGTCCAGATTGGTGACGAGGATTTGCAGGGAGGCGTCTGCGTCGCCGGTGGCGGCCGGAATGGTCGAAACGATGGATTCGAAGAGCGGCTGCAGATCTGTGCCTGGCACGGCCATATCGGTGGTCGCCGTGCCTGCCTTGGCCACCGCGTAGAGCACTGGGAAATCAAGCTGCGATTCTTCCGCATCGAGATCGATGAAAAGGTCGTAAATTTCGTCGAGCACTTCCTGAGGGCGGGCATCAGGGCGATCGATTTTGTTGATGACGACGATCGGCTTCAATTTGGCTTCAAGCGCCTTGGCCAGAACGTAACGCGTCTGCGGCAGTGGGCCCTCGGCAGCGTCGACGAGGAGCATGACGCCATCCACCATTTTGAGGGCGCGCTCCACTTCGCCACCAAAGTCCGCGTGGCCGGGCGTATCGACGATGTTGATCTTGCCGCCTTCAAAGACGATGGCCGTGTTTTTGGCCAGGATGGTGATGCCGCGCTCGCGCTCCAGCTCGTTCGAATCCATCACGCGTTCGGCCACCTGCTCGTTGGCGCGGAAGGTGCCGGCCTGGCGGAGCATGGCGTCAACCAGGGTGGTCTTGCCGTGGTCGACATGGGCGATGATGGCGATATTGCGTATCGTCTGGGTCACGAAAGCTGGGTTTCCTTTACTTTGATTCGGCCGCGCGGGCCGTGCGGTTGGGGGATAAAGATGCGATGCATGGCCGCGCAGCGCGGCTGACTCTATTTTAGCAGTTGTTCGCTTCAGCGGCGAGGTCTGGAGTTTCGCGGGGCGCGCTCCGCGCGGTACACTTTTGCGGACATGAGAAACGACGAACTCCACTGCCTGCCTCCCGCCCGCCGCAGATTCTCTTTGCGATTCCTGCGGCATCTGCCCAAGCTGTTGCTTGCCTTCGATGCGCTGGCGCTATTCCTTTTCTGCACGGCGACCGCGGGGCACACGCAGGCGCCTGCCGGACACCTCGTCATCTACACGATCGATGTAGAAGGTGGACAGGCTACTTTGCTGGTCTCACCGACCAAGGCTTCGCTGCTGGTGGACACGGGATGGCCGGGCAACAATGGCCGCGATGCCGACCGAATCGAGGCGGCAATGAAGGATGCGGGCATCACGAAGCTCGATCATGTGCTCATTACGCACTTCCATGTCGATCATGTGGGCGGGGCGCCGAATTTGGTCGAGCGCGTCAAGGTTGGGGAGTTCCTGGATCACGGCGAAAACCGCGAAGACTCGGATATTACACGCCACGATTATGCGGCCTACCTGAAGGCCATCGGCAACACGCCGCGCCGCATTGTGCATCCCGGCGACACAATCGATATTCCGGGGCTGACCACGATTGTCCTCACGGCCGACGGAGAACACATTGCTGCGGTGCCGGGTGTGAAGCCGGAGCCGAATCCTTATTGCGCGACGGAGCCGCATTGGGACCTCGACACGACGGAGAATCCGCGCTCGGCGGGAATCCTGGTGCGGTTTGGCAAATTTCGTTTCCTCGATCTCGGCGATTTGACCAAGGCAAAAGAAATTCCGCTGGTGTGTCCGGACAATTTGATCGGACACGTGGATCTCTATCTGGTGAATCACCACGGATTCAATCTCTCCAATTCGAAGGCCTTTGTCGACGCGATTCACCCCCGCGTGGCGATCATGGATAACGGTGCGCACAAGGCGGGCAGTCCTGAAGCGTGGCAGACGGTGCACGAGAGCCCAGGCCTTGAAGCGCTTTACATGCTGCACACGGCAGAAGACTCCGATTCATCCCACAACAGCCCCGATCCGCTGATCGCCAATTTGAAAGGTGGCGCCGATGGCGCGTACTTTAAAGTTGTGGCCAGCGCAGATGGAAGTTGCAGCGTGATGAATTCGCGCACAGGACAAACCAAGGAGTATGCAGTGCGATGACGAAGACAGCAACGGTTGCAACCGAGCAGACACACGCACAGAAACTGGACCAGCTTGCCGAGGTCGCGGTGAAGGTGGGGCTGGGGCTGAAGGCTGGACAGGAGCTGTTGATGACGGCTTCGCTCGACGCGGTGGCGCTGGCCCGGCGCATCACGGAGCACGCGTATCGCGCCGGCGCTTCACTGGTGACGACGCTTTACACCGATGATGAAGCTGCGTTGATGCGTTATCGTTTTGCCCCCGATGCGAGCTTCGACCACGCGGCGAAGTGGCTCTATGACGGCATGGGCACGGCCTTCAAGAGCGGCGCGGCGCGCCTGGCAATCACGGGCGCGAATCCGTCCCTGCTGTCGAACGAAGATCCGGACAAGGTGGGCCGGGCGAATCGCGCGGTTTCGCAGGCGTATCGGCCAGCGCTCGAATTAATCACGCGCCACGAGATTAATTGGACCATCGTCGCAAGCGCTACACCGGCGTGGGCCGCGGTGATGTTTCCCAACGACGCGCCCGATGTGGCGATCGACAAGTTGTGGGAAGCGATTTTCAATACGACGCGGATCAACGTGGACGATCCCGTGAGCGTGTGGAAACAGCATGACGCCGAATTACACAAGCGCGCGGCGCGGCTGAACGAGAAGCGCTATGCGGCATTGCACTATCGCGGACCCGGGACGGATTTTCGGCTGGGCCTCTCCGATGGGCATCTCTGGCTGGGCGGCGGCACGACGGCGGGCAATGGCAATTATTGCATTCCCAACATGCCTACCGAAGAAGTGTTCACGACGCCTCACAAGGATCGTGCCGATGGCACTGTGACGGCGACCAAGCCGCTGTCGCACCAGGGGACGATGATTGAAGGGATCCAGGTGCGCTTCGAGAAGGGACGCATTGTCGAGGCACATGCTTCACGCGGACAGGAAGTTCTGCAAAAGCTGATCGACACCGACGATGGTGCGCGGCGGTTGGGTGAGGTTGCGCTGGTGCCGCACTCGTCGCCAATTGCCAGCAGCGGCATGCTTTTCTTCAACACTCTATTCGATGAAAACGCTGCGTCGCATATCGCGCTGGGACAGTCGTACTCTTCGTGCCTGCAAGGCGGCGACAAGCTAACGCCGGAGGAGCTTGCGGCGCGCGGCGCGAATGACAGCCTGATTCACGTGGACTGGATGATTGGGTCGGGCAAGCTCGACATCGACGGCGAAACAGCAACGGGATCCATCGAGCCATTGATGCGCCAGGGCGAGTGGGTGTAGCGGGCGTACTGCACCCGCTACTCCCACCACCCGATTACTACCCCTCACTGAAAGCCCGGCTACTTCGTGCTGGAGACTTCTTTCCCGTCTACATCTACGTTGTGATTCTTGGCGACTTGTTCAATCAGTTGCAGGTGCTGCTGGATGATGTTCGCGCCCTGTTGAGCAACCTGCTTCACATTCGGGTCCTGCGTCGCCTGCGCTTCTTCGGTGAAATTCTTCAGGTCCTCCTTGTGGTCCTTGACCATCGCCTGGATGTACTCAGTGTCAAACTGCGGGCCGGAGAGGGTTTCCAGTTTGGCGATGAGTTTTTTCTCCTTCTTGTCAGGCCCTTTTGGCTCTGAAACGCCGAGCTGTTTGGCGACGGGCTTGAACCACTTGTCGCCCATCTGTGTGTGATCGGACACCATCTTCTGTGCGAATTGCTTCACGTCTTGGCTCTGCGATTTTTGTTCGGCGAGCTGACCTAGCTGTACTTCGGCGTCTCCACCGGCGAGCGCTTTTGCGACAAAGGCCTGGTCGCTGAAGTTCTGTCCAGTGGGCGCGGTGCCCGGAGAGCTTTCGGGCGATCCCATGCCGGGGCTTGCCTGCGGCTGCTGGCTCGGCATGTTGGGTTGCTGTGGCGCCCCGCCGGGGCTTTGCGCGAGTGCTGCGCTGATCAGCAGCAACGTCGCGGAGCAAAGAAAGATCCTGCCTGTGCTGCGCGTTCTTGAGATGTGCGATGTTCTCATCGGGTTCCTCCCACGTCGTGTGTGCCCTACTGGCGTTCGCGCAGGCGGGCACCCTATCCAATCAACCGATGCAGGGCGCTGTGAGAGGAGTTGCCTTTGATGGCCCGGGTGGCCGCTGGCCTCAAGGGCAAAGAATTTGCAAGTGAAGCGATTTCATAATTTACCTTCCTTTACCGAATCGAAGAAGATTGCGCTATTTCACTCGATCTGCGATTCAAACGAGAAAACATTCCAAGGCTCGCCGTCTTTCTCGAACGGGGCCGCCTGTATCGGCACTCCCGTGTGTTTTGCGATTGCGTCGGCCCAGAACTGCTGAGCCCGTTGATTGGCCTGCATCACGCGCACCTGCCAGGCGCCCGGAAACATCGCCCGCCCACACTGCTCCGGCCAATTCCGTCCCAATCCCGTGCCTGCGCATTCCGCGAAGGACAAAGAATTCCGCCATGTCCCAGATAGCCTCGTAGTGGCGGATCGATGCGACTTTTCTCACCAGCGCGAAGCCGACTAGATCTCCATCGATCCGCGCGAGAAAGGGATGCCGTCCCGGCTCAAGCCAATACAGCGGGAGATCCGGATAGCCGAATCTTCCGTCTGGTTGGATGTCAACCGCGTGGAACTCACTGAAGTCGTGGATATACAGCTCCAGCAAATTTTCGAGGATCGGCCGTTCCTCTTCGGTGGCCCGGAGCACCTCGAGATGCGCCAATGGATTCTCCGCGTGCCTTGTCATGATTGGGTTGAATTCTGATTGCTGCGCGCATAGAGCGCTTCGAGAGCATCGCATGCAGTTTTCACACCGTCTTCAGCGGAGATTTGCTGCGCAACGCTTTGGGCGCGAATGGCGAATTTCGGCTCGTCCAACATGGCCTGGAGCTTGCGCGCGACGCGGGCGGGCCTGTAGCTGGACTTCTGGATGGTGCGCGAAACTTTCAGGCGGCGCATGCGGCGAGCGTTGTCAGGCTGGTCGTGCGAGTAGGGCATGATGAGCATTGGCTTGCCGGCGCGCAAACACTGTGCCGTTGTTCCGACTCCGCCCTGGTGGACAACGAGAGCCGAGCGAGAGAAAAGTGCGGAGTAAGGTGCGTACTCTGCGACGCAAATCGAGCTGGGCAGCGCCAGGTGTGGCCGGTTGCGCGGGTCTGTCCCGATGAGCAACACAGCCCGTATCCCCAATTTGATTGCTGCGCGCGCGGAAACTTCGTAGAAATCGCCTGCCGCAAGAACAGCCGCGGAGCCGAGTGTAAAGACGACAGGCGGCTCGCCCGCGGAGACAAATTTTTCGAGATGCGGCGGCAGTGCCGCGTTTCCCGCATCAGAATCGTAAAAACAAAATCCTGTGATCAGCGTGTTGGGAGGCCAGTCCTTCTGCTCGACACCGAGAACCCGTGAAAAGAGTGCAAGAACCAGGTTCGGTGAGTGCTTCGCATTGAAAATTGGATTCGCGCCACGCAGGAGGCCAAGCTCGCGGCGGAGGTCGTAGATGGGCTCAGACCACTTGCGTGTAGTGAAGCGGGCAAGCCGTTTGATGACGCGACCAAAGCCCGCGACCTTATCTGCGCGGGCAAGCCTGGGGTAAGGCGGCAGCACTGGTGGATCGAAGGCTGAGAAGAACGACAGCGGCGCGAGCACGTAACTGGCCCAGGGAATGCCGGAAACTTCGGCAACGATCGGTCCGGCATAATTAAGTTCACCCAGCAGCAGCAGGTCGGCGCGCACGGGCTGGGTCGCGGCGGCGAGCAAGTCGTCGTAGGTCTGGCGCAGGGCAGGAAAGAGAAATTCGCGCAGGCCCGTCTCGGTTCCCTTTTTCACGTCATAGACCATGGCGATGAGCGCGCTGTCGGTGGGATCGATGTCAGGGCGAACAGGGTGAAAGGTTAGACCAAGCGGTTCGATTTTAGGCCGATAAACATTGGGCAACCCCATCACAGGCACATGACCGCGGCGCTTCAGTTCGAGCGCGAGGGCGATGAGCGGGTTGATGTCGCCGAAGGTGCCAATGTTCGAGAGGACGATGCGCACACAGGGGTCCGTGAACCGTGGTCGGGTTGCAACGACAAGAGTAACTGATCGGGGCATCCTCACGCCCCAACAAGAATGTCTTTCCGAGAGTGATATCATCGCCCTTTCTTCAATGCCGGATGGGACTGGTCCAATGAAACTGGAATTTCCTTTTGTCCTCGCTCTGATAGCTGTTTCTCTTGGATCCACTATCAGCAGGGCTCAGGCTGGACTCTCGCCAAAATGGGAGGAATTGACCGCTCCCGATTTCGTTGCGGCAATTCATCAGTCGCAAGGCGTCTGCGTGCTGCCTTTCGGCATTATTGAAAAGCATGGGCCCCATCTTCCGCTCGGCACCGACTTGCTCGACGTACGTTTCGCTGCTCTGAATGCAGCCAAGCAGGAATACGCCGTCGTCTTTCCGGAGTACTACTTTGGCCAAATCTTCGAGGCTAGGCATCAACCGGGTACTATCGCCTACAGCCTCGCGACACAACTTACGTTGCTGCAGGAGACAGTGAGCGAGATGGCGCGCAATGGCTGCAAGAGAGTAGTCATCGTCAACGGCCATGGTGGCAACGAGTATCTGCTGCCGCTGTTCGCCCAGGCCCAGCTCGCCACTCCGCGCGACTACGTCGTCTACGTGTTCGGCTTGCCCAACGAGAACGTACCGGGTCGTCCGGTGCTCAAGAGTCCGATGGACATGCACGCCGGTGAAGTTGAGACCTCGAACATGATGATCGCGCGCCCTGACCTTGTGCATCAGGATCGGGCCTCGCAACAATCCGGCGCCGACCAGAAGCGCGATCCTTTGCCCGAGTCGGTGTATACGGGCATCTGGTGGTATGCGCGCTTCCCCAATCATTACGCGGGCGATGGCGCTGCAGCTACTAAGGAACTGGGCGAGTTCGATCAGAAGGAGTGGTCGCGTCAGATAGCCGAGGCGCTCAAGGCCATCAAGGCAGACGACGCGAGCCTCAAGCTGCAGAACCAGTTCTATCAGGATGCGCAACACCCATTGGACACGAAGCAATAGAGAGGACTGGGCCATAGGAATGGGCCGGGCGCGCTGAAGTCTGTTTCACTCGCCGTTCCGGAAATATGGCGTCTTCTTAAGGTTCCCTTCATTCTTGCGTGGGACAATGCTTGCGCAGGTAGATCGGACACTTCTATGCAGTTCAAAAAGGGAGGCTCCATGCAGTTCCAGAGCAAGATGATTCGCGCCCTCTTTGCGACAGCCATCTTTTGCGGATTAGTTGGCGCAATTCCCGCCGCGGCGCAACAGCCCTATCGCATTCTTGACCGCTGGAAGCTGCCCGATGCGGGCGGATGGGATTATCTGCTGGTCGACTCGCCGGCACACCGTATCTACATCACGCGCGGCGACCATGTGGATGTGCTGGACGCGCAAACAGGCAAGCAGGTGGGGATGATCGGCGGCCTGCATGGCACGCATGGAATCGCACTGGATACCGACGGCAAGATTGGCTGGGTCTCGGACGGCGGCGGCAATGCAGTTGTGGCCTTCGACCGCGCGACGCTGGCTACAGTGGCGACGATTCCCGCCGGCACCAATCCGGATGGAATCATTTTTGAGCCCGCCACGCATACTGTCTGGGCTTTCAACGGGCGCAGCAAAGATGTATCGGTGATCGACGCGGAAACCGAGCAGGTAGTCGCGACGATTGCCCTGCCGGGCAAGCCGGAGTTTCCGCAAGTAGACGGCACGGGCACGGTCTACGACAACATCGAAGACAAAAGCGAGATCGTGAGACTGGACGCGCACGCGAATAAGCTGACGGCCGAGTGGCCGCTCGCGGGCTGCGAATCGCCCAGCGGCCTGGCCTTCGATGTGCCCGGACATCAGCTCTTCACGGTGTGCGACGGCAAGAAGATGGGCATCGTCGACACCAACACCGGCAAGACTCTCGCCACCGCCACCATTGGTGACGGGCCCGATGCCGCCGGCTGGAGCGCAAAATACAAGCTGGCCTTTGCTTCCTGCGGCGAGGGCGTTCTCTCTGTCGTTGATGCGTCTAAATCCGACTATCCCACCATCGAGACCCTGCCCACGGCGCGTGGCGCGCGCACCATGGCCTATGATCCAGCGACGGACCGCATCTACCTGGTGACCGCAGAGTTTGGTCCTCGCCCCGCGGCGACACCGGAGAATCCGCGGCCACGTCCTCCGATGATTCCGGGAACCTTCACCGTGATCGTCGTAGGACGTTGACGTCCTTGGATCGGTCCTTGTATCGGCGACCGAGTCAGAGCACTCAGAATCCGAAACTAAGAACTCAGAACTAAGAACTAACCGCATGAAGCTCGCTCTCGTCATCGTTGTCATCGTATTGGTCGTCGGCTCGTTCGTTGCCGACTACAAATGGCGCAAGTGGATCCGCGAGCGACGGCGCGACCGGGAATAGCCGCACGCGGCCGCGGGGGTCCGTGACCTATCATGTCCCCACGAGGCGACCATGCCCCCCGAAAATCCCACGCCCCCCGCCACCATCCCGGCCGAAACCTGGCCCGCCCTCCCGCAATCCGCCTGGTCCGACACCTGCGCCACTCTCCAACTCTGGACGCAAATCATCGGCAAAATCCGCCTCACCCTCGTTCCCCACATCAACCACTCCTGGAACGTCACCCTCTATCCGACCGTCCGCGGGCTCACGACGCTTCCCATGGCCCACGGCGATCGCATGCTCCAAATCAACTTCGACTTCTTCAGCCACCAGCTCCTCATCGACGTCAGCGACGGCAGCCGCCGCACTCTCCCGCTCCAGCCCATGTCCGTCGCCGCCTTCTACCACCAGGTCATGGAAGCCCTCGACAGCCTCGATGCCCCCGTTCCCATCTGGCCCGTGCCGTGTGAAATCCCCAACCCCATTCCCTTCGCCGAGGACCAAACCCACCACGCCTACGACTCCGAATTCGCGCAGCGCTTCGCCCGCGTCCTCCTCCAGACCACACGCGTCTTCACCCGGTTCCGCGCCCGCTTCCGCGGCAAGGTCAGTCCCATCCACTTGTTTTGGGGAGCGCTCGATCTTGCCTGCACCCGCTTCTCAGGTCGCCCCGCACCCGAACACCCCAGCATGCCCAACCTTCCCGACCGTGTCACCCGCGACGCCTACTCCCACGAAGTCAGCAGTGCCGGGTTCTGGCCTGGTGCCCCCGGCATCGAGCCGTTCTTCTACAGCTACGCCTACCCCGAACCGCCCGGCTACGCCGATTTCCTCATCGCCCCCGCACCCGCCGCCTACAACAAAGCTTTTGGCGAATTCATCTTCGACTACGAAGCTATGAGGAGCTCTCCCGACCCCGACGACGCCCTCCTCCAGTTCCTGCAAACCACCTACGAAGCCGCCGCCAACAATGCCCACTGGGACCGCCAAGCCCTCGAAGTCTCCTGAATGTTTTGGCTGGTTCCCCAACACAGATGGGTGACCCATCCTTCGCGTTCCTTGCGAAGGGTGGGACGGCAACGAACCTCGATCCACCGGTCTCATCTGAGGAAAGGATCCTGAGCAAGGGTCGTCCCCCGTGGCGGGCGACCAAAGTCGAAAGACCTGAGGTTGTTCTCCGCGACCCCCTATTCCTGGGTGCCCCAGGCCACCCGTTCCCCGAAATCAACTCTGCGGGACCGCCGGATTCCTGCCAAGCCGCCGGAGCTGAGCGATCGATCCCAGCACGATCGACAGTGAAAGGGCAAACGTGGCGCAGGTGAGGACAAGCGATCGATCGATACCGGTGATGCCTATGGGCAGCGCGGTGAAAGTTCCGGCGATGCCCGTCCACCAATAAGCAAACAGCCCTATATCCATCAGGACGTGCCCGATCATGCCGGGGATGAGCGATCGGGAAGAGTAGGCAAGAAGCCCAAGCAACACCCCCGCCCCAAACACAATCGGCACCATGCCCGCCATAGCCCAGCTCTTGGTCAGGTGCACTGCCGTAAAGAACTGCGAGGAGATGAGGATGGCCACCACCGGTCCATGCCGTTGCTCGATGGGGCGCTGCATGTAGCCGCGGAACCCGGTCTCTTCGCAAACCCCCGCCGAAATCGCGGAGAGAACCACAGCGATCCATTGCAGAGAGAGGGAGGGAATGAAAGAGAAGTCGTAACCGCGCCGAAATTCGGCCATGGGAAAAGGCACAAGGCGAAACAGCAGCACAAGGGAGGCATGCACGGTGACAGCGAAGAAAACCGCCGCGAGCAGGCTCCAACCCCACTGGGTGGGGGAAAGCGAGCCACGGCGAAACGACTGGGCGCGTGCAAGCTGCGCCTTCGCAGGCGGGCCCAGGCCGCATGCCCAAGCCACATAGATTGTCAGAAAGGCCAACTCGGCAAGCGAAGCCAGCGGAACACCAAGGTTCAACAGCAGGAGCGGCCAAACATTCGCGGCAACCATCGCAATCAGAAGGCCGGACACGATGGCGCGGAGGACAACAGGAATTCTGGCCCAAGAACTGCGGCCACTTTCTTGCGTTGGCACGGCAGGATTCCTCGGATGCGTAACATTGTTTGAATGCTAAGTCAGTGAGGAGCACGAGGGTGTTACAAAGGCTGAACTCAGCTGTGAGGCTGATTCAGAGAACTACCCAAGGAGGCTCCTCAGAGACTTTATGTACTACATTGGACTTGATGTTCACAAGAAGACGATCAGCTATTGCGTGAAGGACGCGGCCGGCAAGATCCACAGTGAAGGCAAGATCGGATCAACGCGGCGCGAACTTGATGCCTGGATCAAGACCCTTCCCCAACCCCGGATGGTCGCGATGGAAGCGACGATCTTCACGGGCTGGATCTACGATCACCTTCTTCCGCACGCGGAGAAGGTGAAGGTCGCCCATCCGCTGATGCTGCGAGCCATTGCCGCGGCCAAGCGGAAGAACGACAAGATCGATGCCAACAAGATAGCCGACTGCCTGCGATGTGATTTTCTTCCAGAGTGCTACATGACATCGACCGAGATCCGCGACCGGCGGCGTACATTGCGCTACCGCGGACTGCTTGTGAAGCAGATGGTTCAGATGAAGAATCGAATCTCGGGCTTGTTGATGGAGACCGGAGCGAGTTTCAACAAGCAGCGACTGCACAAGGTGGGCTACTTCACCGAGCTGATGGCGGGCAATGAAGAGATCGACTGTGTCAGGCCGCTGTTGAAGCTGAGCCGGGAGACGATTAATCGATCGCAGAAGCTGGACTATGCACTGATCAGCTCTCTGGAGCGGGACCCGCTGCTGGCCGAGCGGCTGGCGCGATTAAGAACTGTTCCCGGAGTGGGTCCGATTACGGCGCTGACCTGGGCTCTGGAGATCGGCGATGTTGCCCGCTTTCGATCGATCAAACAGGCTATCAGTTATTGCGGACTGTGCGGAGCCGAGAAGCGTTCAGCCGACAAGGTCATGCGCACGCCGATTTCCAAGCAACGCAACAAGCATATCCAGCAGGTGCTGGTGGAAGCGGCGAAGCTGGCACCGAGATACAGCCATGAACTGAGCTTGATTCACGAAAAGGAAAAGCAACGGGGCGATCGCAACCGCGCCACCCTGGCTGTAGCCAGGAAGATGGTGGCCTGGATGGTTGCGGTCGAACGCAGAAAACAGGATTTCGTGCCTGCCGAGAAATTCGGAGGTACGGCGGCAGCCTAAAAACCTGCCCAAGAATGAAAAACACCAGGATTATTCCGATGCGCAGACTGCCAGGCCCCGCAAGTAGGCCACTGGGCGAAGGAGTGAAAACTCCGGAGGCTCCCGTTGGATTGTTTCGGGGCTGGCAGAGAACACAAACTCAATCTTCTGTGCGGACTCTTCGGAGTCTTAGACAGCAAATGGATGTGTGGTTCTGCTTGATGCAGGAATCATCGGCCGAGAGGCACTGTTGCGTAACGGCAGATCCTGATCAGATCAAGTGCGCGCCCTCCGGAGCGCGCCCGGGAATTCTGTGCTTTTCTCTTGACTTTGACTTACATAGATGCGCCAACCCGCGCCATGTTTCAACAAGAGAGATAACTCAGTTTCATCGAAGGAGGGGCTGCGGAGATCCGGGAGTGCGATCTCCGCAGCTTTCAGGTAGGTGAGACTACGTAGCGAGAGAGGTGGGAAGCCTGGCGGGGTCTATAGCAGTTTCGGAGTTGGTGTAGACCGAAAGCATGCGGCGAAGCGGCGTTTTCATTGGCCGGGGCGGAAGAAAACGCCACCTTTCGATGCTCAGAGTCTAGGTGTATGCCGAAACTGCTCTGTGGTGCGGCTCATGGATCGGTGTGACCCCTGCGCGGTGCGAGCGGCGTCGGCACTCCCGGTGGCGGGCAGAGAGCGGCCAGCGGCGCGGGACGCCCGAATCTATTCGAGCGGGGAAGGGTCACATGCACATAGTGATTCTTAAGCGCGCAGCGTTTCGCAGGTCGAGGTAAATATTCGATGGATCACATTTGTGGCGTCTTTGCCGTCCCCTGCATCAACGACATCGGACCAACCTGAGGTAAGCCGAGCGGAGGGAGCAGAGGCCTTCAGGCCTCGGGAGGGTGATCTGACACTTGAAACCTCTCATATGTTTCAATAAGAAGGATGGCTACTCCCCGGAGATCGACGCTGCGTGGACGCCGCATTGCGGCTACCCGCAAGGCGCGCGAATACGCCATGGTGGTGCGCGCCCTCGCCAACACCAGCCATCCGGTGCTGGCGCAAATCGTGCCTGCGCGCTTCTGCAATCTCTCCTGCGCCTACTGCAACGAGTACGACAAAGTCTCTGAACCTGTGCCTTTGGACGAGATGATCCGGCGCATCGACCACCTGGGCCGCCTGGGCACCGCCATGATCGGCATCTCCGGCGGCGAGCCGCTGACGCATCCTGACCTGGACGACATCATCAGACGCATGAGAAAGACGGGCGCGATTGCCGGCATGATCACCAACGGCTACCTGCTCAACGTGGAGCGCATCGAGCGCCTCAATCAAGCTGGTTTGGATCACCTGCAAATCTCGATCGACAACCTCGTGCCGGATGAGGTTTCGAAGAAGAGCCTGAAGGTTTTAGACAAGAAACTGGAGATGCTGGCCGAGTACGCCGAGTTCCACGTCAATATAAATTCCGTAGTCGGCGGCGGCTTCAAAGATCCCAACGACGCGCTGGTGATTGGGAAGCGGGCGCTGCAGCTGGGCTTTGAATCGACCATTGGGATTATCCACGACGGCAGCGGGCAGTTGAAGCCGCTGAAAGAAGACGAAGCCAAGGTCTACTTCGCGATGACCAACCGGAAGAAGACCAACTACGCGCAATTCGATGCGTTTCAAGAGGCGATTGCCGAGGGCCAGCCGAACAACTGGCGCTGCCGCGCCGGGTCCCGCTATCTCTATATTTGCGAAGACGGGCTGGTGCACTATTGCAGCCAGCAGCGCGGCTACCCCGGCGTGCCGATTGCCGACTACACCACCGCCGACGTGAAGCGGGAGTTTTTGACTGCGAAGAGCTGCGCGCCTAACTGCACCATTGGCTGTGTGCACCGCATCAGCCACATCGACCATTGGCGCGCGCCGCAAACGAGCACCATTTCTCCGGGTAAACGAGGAACTCTCGGTCAACATGAAGCCGAGTCTCCCGTGCTGGTAAACATCCAAACCGCAGACTAAAAGCCTTGTTGAAATTCCACATTCGAGTGGAAACGTGCGCTCAAAGATGGACGCTGATCTGGAGTATTGAGGCGTTTTTCTTCGTATACATGAACATAAGGCGCGCATTTTGCCGGCTCAAGCTCCAAGCTGAGCGAGGCAATCGTGCACAACTACTTTGCTTCATCGTTCGCAGAGTTGCTTCAACCCCGCGGCTTCCTTGGTGAGGTAATCCCAATTCAGGTCTTTGAGTTGCCACGCGATCAGCGGACCCAGCAAGCCCGCGTAATCAAGCACGAGCGTCACTTGCGTGCCCTCGCGGGTCGGGCTCGGCTCGATGCGATGCGTCGCCGTGATTTGGATGCCGGGTCTGCTCGTTACCCAGGTGAACACGCCGGCGATTTCATCCAGAGCGATCACGCGCCATATCGCGGCCATCAGTTTCGGCTGCCAGATTTTTGTGCGGCTTCCGATCGTCAGCGGTCCATTGTCCATCCGCTGCACGCGTGTCACGGTCGGGGTCCACTCCGGCCAGTGCTCGACATCGACAAGCGCCGCCCAGACGCGCTCGGGCAGCGCGAAGACCTCAGCGGTGTAACGAAAAATTCCCATTGGATTGGGGGCCCCGGCAACTGTTGATGGCTAGCTATTTATGTGAGATGCGCGTCGCGGCACTCTTGGTGTCTTCCAGCGCCTGATCGATGAGCTGAAAGAGCTTGCTGCGGTCGACGACTTCGACAAAGGGCGCGCCCTTGCTGTTCGCCGTGACCACCCAGATGGTGGGTGTGTGTTCGATGCCGATGCGCTGGCCGAGCGCGTAGTCAGCTTTCACCTCCGCCAGCAGCTTGCCCATGGGATCGATCGCGAAGGGCAACGCTACTCCGTGGTTCTGCGCGAATTTTTCGGTGAATTGGCGCAGCCCATTCAGGTCGACAATGGAAGGCTGGTTGTCGAACACCGCGTCGCGGTACTCATCGCCGAGCTTCTTGCTCTTGGTATCAAACCAACGCGCATTGACGGCTGCCTGCATGCTCCACGCGTGGAAGGGTAGAGGGAAATCGTGACGCACCCAGGGGATGTTGTACTTGGCCGCAGCCTCTTTTAGCAGCGGGTTGGCGCGGCCGCAGTCGGGACACTCCAAGTCTTCAAACTCGACAATCGCCACGCGCGCACCCTGTGGCGGCTTCAGGGCCGATGGGTCATGCACCTGCGTTCCCGGGGGTGGCGGAGCAAACTGCGCGGGTGCGCCAGCGGCGGCGACGAGCAGCAATGCGACGGCGGCGAGGCTCGCTGGCAGGCCGGCGCGGTTCAGTCGAACGGTTGAGCGAATCGATTGAAAAAAGTGCATGCAGATTGGACGGCTCCCTGTACCTCATTGTAATGGCAGGGTGACGGAATTTCGGGCCCCGCGGCCGCGTGCGCGAATTCCGGTCATGGCGCCGCTCGCAGACCCACGGTTCGGTGTGCCTCGACCAACCAGCACTGCGCATCGATGTCCCGAAGAACGATGGCGTCACGAGGTTCGAGCGCAGAACGCGCCTGGCGCAGTAACCCATCAGCACGAATCAGTTCGGGCTCCCGCAGTCAGTTTGTCCTGAGAACGCGAGAGGCTACGCGGTGGGTGGGGATGGGTGTTTCGCCGGAGTGTTTTGGGCTACGGCGAGGGCGCAGGCGGCGGGGAGCCACGTCACCAGGAGCGCGGTCCACGGCATGCGCGCACCGGACGAGGTGCCGAAGACGGCTTGCACGTCGGCGTTGGGGCCGAAGACGACGGCGGGAATCCAGATGAGGAGGGTGTAGATCCAGAGCTGCGCGGCTTCGGCATACGCGGCTACGCGGGGGAGCACATTGAAGACGAGGCCGAGGCCGCTCGCGATTTGGCCTGCGCCGGTGAGGTAGGCAAAGAACGAGCGATTCGGAATCCACTGCGGGATCAGGAGAATCGTCGCATCGTGGTAGACGATGTGGGAGAGGCCGATGGGGATGATCCAGAGGCCGAGGTAGAGGCGGGCGAGGCGGAGAGAGCGTTCGGTGGTGAGGAAGGCGAAGCGCGAGCCGGGAGCGAGATCGGCGAGCCGGGCGAAGAGCGTCCAAGCGCCGGCGAGGAGGATGGCGGTTTCGCCGTAGCTCAGGTAGACGCCCAAATGCGAAGGGCCGGCGAGGAGATCGGGAACCTTGAGCAATTGCCAGAGGGCGATGCCTGGGAGCAGGATGCGTACGGCCCAGCGGGAGGTAGCGCGGAAGAGGAGGCCGAGGGCGGTGAGGAATTCGAGAGATGCGGTGATGTAGGCGAGGGCGGTGCGGGCTGGGAACCATGGGGCGACGGGCTGCCAGACGAGGGCGAAATCGCCGCAGATGAGGCCGAGGATGCCGATGCCGAGGAGTCCGAGAGCACAGAGGACGAGGGCGGGCTGCTGGGCGGTTTGGAAGACGCTTGCGTGCGCCGCCGGGCTGGCGATGGGGAGGACTGTTGGCCTGACACGTGCTGAGGTGCTGGTCGGATTCATGAGAACTGGAAGGTAGCTCGAGGTTGAAGGGGAAGCCAATGGTTTTGTGTTCACCGGCGCGTGGGAATTGCGAACCGGACTGCGGACGCGGGAATCCGTCACTTAGAGGTCCGAAGCGCGCGGAGTGGGCGGTATACTTCCGGCATCTTATTGCCTTGGGGGTGGGAATCATGCGAAGAATTCTTCTGGTGCTGATCTTGATTTGGACGGCGCAAGGTGTGCGGGCGGAGGACAAGAAGCCACCGACGACACTGCGGGGCGTGCTGCTGGAGCAGCTGCGGACGACGCACGACGCGGAAGACTGGTTTGTGCCGGCGAGCATTGCGGTGGCAGGGCTGACGGCGGACCAGGCGAAGTGGACGCCGGGGAAGGACGCGCATTCGGTGGGGCAGCTGGCGTACCACCTTTGGTTCTGGGATACGCAGGCGCTAGCGCGGTTCAAAGGGCAGAAGCCGCCCGCGTTCAGCGGGAATAATGACGAGACATTTAACGATTTCACTCCAGCGCAGTGGGATGAACTGGTGAAGAATCTGAACGAAGTGATGACGGAGTGGGAGGCGGCGGTGCAGGAGGCCGACGACCAGAAGCTGGCGGATAACGCGTCGCTGATTGCGCATGTGGGGGCGCACAATGCGTATCACATCGGGCAGATTATTTATGTGCGGAAGCTGGAGGGGGTTTGGGATCCCAGCAAGGGCGTGAAGTAAAAAAGACAGTTGCCAGCGATCAGTTGTCAGTGAACAGCTAAAAAACATAATTCCGGGCTGACGTCACTGGTATTGATCCTTAGATGTTTGGGCTGAGCTTGCACCTCGCAGACCTATACTGGCGGGATGAAACTGGCTGGAACTGAACTGGTGGCGCTGCTGGTGGCGGTGAGTTTTGCCGCCGGGTTGAACGTGTATGCGACCGTGGCCACGCTTGGGCTGCTGGCGCAGGCAGGCTTGCTGACGCTGCCTCCGGGTTTGCATTTGCTGGAGAGCTGGTATGTGATTGCGGCGAGCGGTGCGTTGTTTGGGATCGAATTCTTCGCCGATAAAGTTCCTGCGTTCGATCTGATCTGGAATGCGCTGCACACGTTTATTCGCGTGCCGGTGGCGGCGGTGCTGGCGTACCAGGCGACGTCGTCGTTGACGCCTGGAGAACAATTGGTGGCGACGATTGCGGGAGGCCTGATCGCGCTGGCTGCGCACGGCGGCAAGACCGCGGCGCGCGCTCTGGTCACGCCGTCGCCGGAGCCTTTCAGCAACATCACACTGAGCCTGGGAGAAGATGGGCTCGCGGTTTTCCTTACGTGGATGGCGACGTGGAAGCCCTATGTGGCAGCTAGCATTGCGGCGGTGTTGGTGCTGGCGATTGTTCTCTTTGTCCGCTGGGTATGGCGGGCGCTGCGTGCGCTGTTTCGAGGAGCGGAACACGCGGTGGGCGCATAGCGCCGTTCACGTGCTATGGCGGAAATAGTAGCGTCCGAGTAAGCGGTTGCCGGCTTGGCGATAATTCGCCCGGCACGGTCTCCTAGACTTCGCGACGCTCCGGATCTGAGGGTTCAATGGTTCTGCAAATAATCGATCGCACGACGAACGATCTCGGCGCGAGCTTCCCATTCCGTGAGTTGTTGAGTGCCAACGCTCATGGTTCCGGGGTGCACGAGCCGTCTTACCCAGGCATTTCGCGGGTCATCTAAATTGAGCAACGCCAATCTGGAGCTTTCTCTCAGCAGTACCTGAAAATCCGCCAAAGCAAAGCCGCGTGGCAAGTCCGGATGCGGCTTCTGTAGTTGACGCCGTAAATCCTCAGCGGTTCTTCCCCATAACGCCTTACCGAGTGAGTCACAGCGACCGAGCCGGGCCTCCCACTGTGCGGCCTCAGTTGTCCCAAATGGTTGAAGTTTGCCGATCCAACCTAGCTCGTCCTCATCCATCGATGATTCTCCTCATTCAGAAATCTGAGCCAAGCATTGTCGAGAATGATTGTAATTTGACAGAAAACTTCGAGATCACGCTAGCTCCCCAGGAATGGCCATCGACCCCCGGCGTTTCGGTCGGTTGTAGGCTACTCGTCAGTGGCGGCGCCAGCCATTTTTCTGACAATGAGCGCCCGCGTTTTCAGTGTTTCCGGTACACGCGCGCCATGTAGAATTGCCGGAGTTTGGAGGTCGTATGGGTCGGAGATACGCGAACATTCTGGAGACTGTCGGCAATACGCCGGTGGTGAAGATCAATCGGCTGGCGCCTGAGGGAATCAACCTGTACGTGAAGGTGGAGGCGTTCAATCCCCTTGGCTCGGTGAAGGACCGGCTGGCGCTGGGCGTGATTGAAGACGCGGAGCGCACCGGCAAGCTAAAGCCGGGGCAAACGGTAGTGGAGGCGACGAGCGGCAATACGGGCATTGGCCTGGCGATGGTGTGCGCGGCGAAGGGCTATCCGCTGGTGGTAACGATGGCGGAGACGTTCAGCATTGAGCGGCGCAAGCTGATGCGCTTTCTGGGCGCGAAGGTCGTGATTACGCCGGCGGCGGCGCGCGCGGTGGGCATGGTGAGGAAGACGGAGGAATTGGCCGAGAAGCATGGCTGGTTTTATACGCGGCAGTTTGAGAACGAAGCGAACGCCGATTTCCATTCGAAAACCACTGCCAAAGAGATTCTCAGTGATTTCGAAGGCGAGCGGCTCGACTACTGGGTGACGGGGTTTGGGACCGGCGGCACGTTGAAGGGCGTGGCGCGCGTGCTGGCGAAGGAGAGGCCGGAGACGAAGATTGTGGTGTGCGAGCCGGATGAAGCGCCGATGCTTTCGAGTGGGATCGAGCAGCAACGCAATCCGGACGGGTCGGCCGCAGCGGCGCACCCCTCGTGGAAGCCACATCCGATGCAGGGATGGAGTCCGGATTTTATCGCGAAGCTGACTGGGGATGCGGTGGCGTCGAAGGCAATCAGCGAGGTACTGCGGATTGAGAATGCCGAAGCGCTGAAGTGGAGCAAGGAGCTGGCGAAGAAGGAAGGCATCTTCGTCGGGATCTCGTCGGGCGGAACGTTTGCGGGCGCGCTGCGCGTGGCGGCAAAGGCGTCGAAGGGATCGACGATTTTGTGTATGCTGCCCGACACCGGCGAGCGCTATCTGAGTACGCCGCTGTTTGGCGATGTGGCCGTGGACATGACGGAAGAGGAGATCGCGATTTCGAAATCGACGCCGGGTTGCTGGATGCCGGAAGCTGTGAAGCCAAGCTAGACGTTCGCGGGAAAAAGGGCGTCAGCCGTTTTGCTGGAGCAGTTTTGTTTCGGCTTGCTGGAGGGAGATATTGCCGGGAAGCAGCTGGAAGTGGGTTTTCTGTTCGTCTTCTTCCTGAGAAATGTTTTTGAAGAAGAGGGCGGTGCCGTGAATGTGGACGTGGGTCTCAACGATTT
Source organism: uncultured Acidobacteriaceae bacterium (assembly GCA_963704415.1). Lineage (GTDB taxonomy): Bacteria > Acidobacteriota > Terriglobia > Terriglobales > Acidobacteriaceae > Telmatobacter. The sequence goes on from OY969908.1 coordinate 1,211,068, forward strand.
GCCAGATTGAAGGGCCGGTTTCGCGCCGTTCTACGTCGAAGGTGCCACCCTCAGAGAGACTGCCGCAGAGGCCACCGCAGAAGCGGACGGTGTGCACGAGCCGGCCTTGCAGGCTGACGATCCGGTGCTGGCTTTTTTCAATGCGCATCGAGCCTTCCATGGCTGCGAAAACGCGCGACTCCCAGGTGGGCGGCTTGAATTGTGGGTTGGGCGCGAAACGGAGAAGGATGGTTTGGCCTTGCGTGCCGGCGATGGTCCAAAGGAACGCATCCGGCAGGAGACGAAGCATGTCCGCGGATTGTTGGTCGTCGTGTTCACCGGATTTGCGCTGGCGCGATTGCGCGGACGGATCATGGATGAATTCGTCCATGATGTTGCGCTGCGCGCTTGGCGATAAGGGTGAGCCTTTTTGTGCCAGAATGCGGTGAACATCGCCATTGCCGGTTTCAGCAATCCACTGCTGGACGGTGCCGCCGGGTTTGCGATCGATGTCGTAGTAGATCCAACGGGAGTGGTCGTTTTCGCTGGCGGATATTTCGGTTTGAACGGCTTGGCGGACGAGCTGCCTTGGCTCCTGCGCGGCGGCGATGAGAGAGTGCCCCGCTGAGAGTACGCAGCCGAAGATGAGAAGCCCCGTGCGCATGGATGGACCTCAGCGATACTGCCAAGCGGGCAGGAGATTGCGGTGAGCTGCCCTTTCGACTTAGATGCGCGTACGACGAATGGCGGATGGCGGCGATCAAGCGGTGGCGTTGGAATGGGTTTGTCTTGCGGCGGCTGCGACCAGGCGGATGTGCGCCGGGCGTGTGCGGCAGCAGCCGCCGACAATCTGGGCACCGGCGTCGAACCATTTCGTGGCGAGGGCTCCATAGGCTTCCGGGCCATTTTGGCCGGTCCAGCAGCGGGCTTGGGCATCCCAATCCTCGCCGGATGCCGACGGCGATCGTCTGCGAGAAGTCTCGACAGCAGAGGCACAGTCGCGGAGCAGCTCGCCATGGGCGCCGTGCTTTTCATCCTTGCAGAGGATGCGGATGCCGCTAACGGTTTTGTCGAACCGGTGCTTTCGTTTGCCTGTGCCGATGCGCTCAACTGAAGACCTTCCAAAAGAAGACCAGATAGACGAGCATGCCGCAGACCATGCCGTTGAGAAACCATTCCGTCCAGAACAACCAACGCCACTGGGTGCGGAACGTGGCGAAGATGCTCACGGCCAACATGATGAGCGCGACGACCAATTGTTTCTGATCGCTTTGAAATGCGCCGGCGCCCAGGATGTGCGGACCTTTGGCGAGATCGCGCAGGTAGGCGAGGCAAAGGAATCCTGGAAAGACGACGAGAAGCCAGGAGCTCAGCTTGCGTTTGCCCCGCAGTTGCAGGGCCGCCGCGGCGAGGAGGAGAGCGATGACGACGATGGTGAGGAACGCGCCCATAGAGCCGGCATGTCAAGGATAGCGGGAATTGGTTCGGGGCTTCAGCCCCGGCGGCTAAGGATCACAGAACGACCAACGAAAAACCGATGTCTTACGCAAGTCCCATCCGCTTCCGCACCACTCGCGGCAAGGCCGAACCCGTTCTCCGAAGAATCCAATCCGCAAGCACCAGCCACAAAGCACCCCCAACTACCAGCACTCCAAGCTCCGCCCAACGGTCCTGCGCCTGCAGCCCCAGCGCATGAAGCAACCAATTGAACACCAGCCACACTGCGGCGCCGCTCACCACGCCAGCCAGCAGGCACCGCCCCAGTTCCTCCAAATCCAGACTCGCCAGCGACACCATCCGCCGCTTGTGCAGCAGCACCGCAATCGTAAGCGTCTGCAGCCCAATCCCGATGTCTGACGCCACCGCCAACCCCATCGCTCCATACGTGCGATACAACCCCGCATACAACGGCAGCGAGATCAGGGTAATAATTGTCCCCGCCGCCATCGGCGCAAAAGTATTGCCCGCCGCATAAAACGCCCGCGAATAAATCGACTGCGCTGACCACAAAAACAGCGACAGCGAAAACACCGCGAAATACGCCGCGCATTCCGCTGCATCCGCCCGCGAAAACCGCCCGCCCACGAACACGACATCGATCAATGGCTCGCCTAACACCACCATTGCCGACGCCACCAGCAATCCCATGCACGCCACGCGCGACACCGAGTCCGCGACTGCGGTCGCAAATTCTGTGCGTTTCTCCTTGGCCCAGAGGCTTGCGAAAAACGGCATCGACGCCGCGCCTGCCGCTTGCGCCAACACCGACATGGGCGCCGTAAACAGCCGCTTCGCATACGTCATCAGCGAAATCGCGCCACTCGTCCCCGACGCAAAATGCGCAATGATCCAGTTATCCGCCGTCACCAGCGACACGCCGATCATCAGCGGCAGCGAGAGCCGCACCCACTCGCGCAGTCCCTCGTCGTGCCAGTCGAGAATCGGCCTGTAGCGCACACCCGCTCTCCGCGCAAACACCGCGTTCAGCAGAAACGGCCCCACCAGCGCGCCCGCCACCGTGCCGATCGCAAGCGACGAAACACCCAACCGCCGCACCAGCAGAATGCCCCCTACAATTGTGCCCAGGTTGTAGATCAGCGGCGCCACGGCCTGCACGTTGAACTGCTTTCGCACCAGCAGCACCGCGCCAAACACACCGCCCGCAAAAAAGAACAGCTGTGCCGGCAGGAGGATCCGCGTCAGCCTGATGCATAGCGCGGCCTTCTTGGCGTCGAAGCCGTTGAACCACCAATGCACATACCAGGGCGCAAAAATCTCTGCAAGCACAATCGCTGCGCCCAGAACCACGAACATCGAGGTCAGAATTACCGAGAGCGATCGCTCGCCCATCGCCTCGCGCCCCGAGTCGCGATACCGCGTCAGAATCGTCACAAACGTGATCGACGCCGCGCCGCCTACAAGAAAATACGAGATCATGTCCGGCAGCGTGAAAGCCGCCAGAAACGCATCGGCCTCCATCCCCCGTCCAAACATCCAGGCGATATAGAGGTTCCGCACCAGCCCGAAGACGCTCGACAAAAGAGTCGACGCCATCAGCACCACCGTCGCGCTGAAAACTGAGTGCGCATGCGACGGACGCAGCATCCCCAAAGCCCGCACCCAGCGCGACTGCGTTGCCCGCTCTGATCCCGGCCGCCCAGGCTCTGATGTGGAAGGTGTTCCGGTCACTGGTCTAGATTCTATCGGGATGAACGCTCACCTTGCTGTTTCCAGTCAGGAGCGCAAGCACACTCCAGTCACGAACGCCTGCTTTCCAACCCAGCGCGCCGGGTATCCTGTCTTTCAGGGAGACCCATCGCATGCTGCACATCGTCCCGAGCGGGTTGCTCTTTTTCGCACTGGCAACGGCCGCCCCAGCTCAATCCATTCACACCGGCGACGGCTTCCCCTTCCCCGCGCCCCCGCCCGCCGATGCCAACCCCGTCGTCGACAACTACAACGGCACCAAAATCCCGGACAGTTATCGCTGGCTTGAAGATGCGAAAAGTCCGGAGACGCGCGCCTTCATCGACGTCCAGAATGCCTACACGTCCCACTACCTCAAGCTTGCGCACATTCGCTCGCAGGCCGCCGACGATCTCGATGCTCTCGAGCATGTCTCCCACTGGACTATGCCCATGCAGCGCGGCGACAACTACTACTTCATGAAGCGCCTCTCTGATGAAGGCCAGTCGTCCATCTATATCCGCCGCGGCTGGACCGGCAAAGACGAGCGCCTCCTCGATCCCGCCGTGCTCAGCCGCGACGCCAACGCCTCCATCGAACTCGCCGACGTCTCGCGCGACGGCTCACTGCTCGCCTACCACGTGCGACAGGGCGGAGCCGACGAAACCACCATCCGTGTCTACAACCTCAAAACCAAAAGAATCCTCGAAGACGAACTCCCCAGTGGCGTCTACTATTCGGTCGACTTCACACCCGACGGCACCGGCCTCTATTACACCCGCACCAACAAAGCGGGTTCGCTCCTCTTTCTTCATGTCCTGGGCACACGTCCCGCGCGCGACATCCTTATCTTCGGCCACGAGTTTTACGACGAGCCCCTCGGCCCCATCGACCTCTTCAGTTCGGAGGTCACGCACGACGGCCACTACCTCATCGTCACCATCCAGCGCGGCGTTCCGGCCAAACGCGTCGACATCGTCTTTCGCGATCTCACCAAACCCAAATCACCCTTCACCGTTCTCGTATGGGGCATCGAGTCGCGTTTCTCCGTCGTCTACGCCAAGGGCGCATGGTTCGTGAAGACGGATTACAAGGCTCCGAAAGGCTGCATTCAGCGCGCCGATCCAGGCGTCGACCCCACTGGCTGGAAAACCATCGCGCCCGAGTCGAATGACGTCATCGCCGGCTTCTCCATCGTGGGCGGCAAGCTCTACGTCACGCGCCTCCACGACGTGAAAACCGAAACCTCCGCCTACACCCTCGATGGCAAACCCGCCGGTTCCATCGATTACGAGGGCATCGGCTCCGCTTCCACCGTCTATGGTCGTCCCACCGATCGCTACGGCTTCTTCAGCTTCCAATCCTTCATCCAGCCGCCCACCCTCTACCGTATCGATACGCTCACAGGCAAACGCGAAGTCTTCGCCCAGCCCAAAGTCCCCTTCGACACCGCCGACTATGAGCTCAAGCAGGTCTTCTACAAATCAAAAGACGGCACCCAAATCCCCATGTTCATCGCCGGCAAAAAAGATCTCAAGCAGGACGGAACCGAGCGCCTTCTCATGACCGGCTATGGCGGCTTCAACCTCAGCATGACCCCGGTCTGGAGTCCCGCCTGGGCGTGGTGGATCGAACAAGGCGGCTGGTTCGCGATGCCCAACATGCGTGGCGGTGGCGAGTACGGTGAGACCTGGCACGAAGCAGGCATGTTCGAGAAGAAACAGAATGTCTTCGACGACTGGTTCGCGGCCGCCCAATATCTCATCGAAAACAAGTACACATCGCCGCAGCACTTCGCCATCTCCGGCCGCTCCAACGGCGGCTTGCTCATGGGCGCATCCTTCACCCAGCATCCCGAGCTGTTTTCCGCCGTCTGGTGCGGTTACCCGCTCCTCGACATGCTTCGCTACCAGCACTTCCTCCAGGGCCCGCACTGGACCACCGAATACGGCTCCGCCGATGACCCGGACCAGCTTCTCTACTTACTCAAATACTCGCCCTACCACAACGTGAAAGCCGGCACCGCCTATCCCGCCGTCATGTTTTTTACCGGAGACAGCGACACACGCGTCGATCCCCTTCACGCCCGCAAAATGACCGCGCTTCTCCAGTCCGCCTCCACCAGCGGCCGCCCCATCCTGCTCCATTACAGCCTCACGGGAGGACACTCAGCCGGCGTCAGCGTCGACCAGCAGGTGCAAGACGACGCCGATCAGCTTAGCTTCCTCTGGACCGAAACCGGAAGGCCGCCCGCCGCCAAAAAGCCCGTGCACTAGAGCGAAACCAGAGTGACGGTGTCCTTTTGAGTTTCGTGCAGGGTCGCCGCTCTCTGGTGGTCGCGCCACTTGAACGCAGCTTCGGGATACATCGACTCTAGTTTCGCTATAACTTCGGGGCAATCCCGCAACTCATTTCCCCCACGCCTCAAGCCCTTCCCGTTCTTACCGATAAACCAAGAGCGGGACAAGACCGGATTCCCTGGCGGTCAAACGACATCCGGACTGGCTGGAGCCAACATGTGCCACGAAGCGGTCGAAACCAAGGCGCCCGGTCGCCGTCAGGAGAACACCCGGCTCGCAGCCCTAGCCTCATATGCCATTCTCGACACTCCACCCGAGCCCTGCTATGACACACTCACCCGCTTGGCTGCCGAATACCTTTGCACGGATTCGGCGTGCCTCGGCTTCGCCGACGAAAGCCGCGTCTGGCTCAAATCCTGGTGGGGACAGAATATCCGTGAGATTCCCCGCAAAGACTCCATCTTCGATATGGTCCTTGCCAGGGACTGCCCGATCGTAGTTCCCGACGTTGCTCAATACCCTTACGGAGAACATCGCGCCATCATCCTCGACATTAGCCACGCGGCCTTTTTCGCCAGCGTGCCGGTCCGCACGCCCGACCGCAAAATCATTGGGACCTTGACCGTCTTCGCCAGCCAGCCTCGCGTCGGCATCACTGAAGATGAGCTGCACATGCTCGAAAGCCTGGCCGACATAGCCGCGAATCTGCTGGAGCTGCGAAAGCTACGCAGCACCGCGATCGAACATCCCCGCCGACGTCGGCAGGCGGCACTCGCCGGCTCTGTCCCCAAAACCTGGCCCCGCTGCGGCGATCTCCATCGCGCACTCGATCGCGGCGAGTTTGTCCTTTACTACCAGCCCGAGGTCGATCTCGCCACCCGCAAAATCATCGGTGTTGAGGCTCTCATTCGCTGGGTTCATCCCGAGCGCGGCCTCATCCCTCCCATGGATTTCATCCCCCATGCCGAACAGTGCGGCTTGATTCTGCCCATCGGTGACTGGGGCCTCGCCGAGGCCTGCAACCAGATCCAGGCTTGGAACCACGACGACCCCGACAACCACTCTCTCCTCGTTTGCGTTAATCTCTCCGCCGGCCAATTCGCCCGGCCCGGCCTGGCCGATCACGTCCAGTCTCTGCTCCTGAAAACCGGCACATCCGGTCGCCAGCTAGGTCTGGAAATGACCGAATCCAGTCTCATCCCGAACCTCAACACCGCCGTCGAAGTTCTGGCCGGACTACGCGCCCTCGGCACATCTCTGCTCATGGATGACTTCGGCACCGGCTACAGCTCGCTCAACTACCTCCACTCCTTCCCCTTTGATTTCCTCAAGATCGACCGATCCTTCGTCGCTCGCATGGCAGACGGCGATCAGGCCCTCCAGATCGTCCGCACCATCGTCGAACTCGCCCGGGCCCTCAACATGGACGTAGTCGCCGAAGGAATCGAAACCCCCGAGCAGTACCGCCTGCTCCATGACATGGGCTGCCGCTATGGCCAGGGTTTCCTCTTCGCTCGCCCGATGCCGGTCGAACAAGTCTCCCGGCTCCTGCGCCTGCCGGGCCGCATCCTCCCGGAATTCGTAGGATCCCCTCTCGCCTCCCGTATTCTCCACGACCTGATGTCCTGATTTGCTCCTACTTGGTTCAGGAGACCCGCCTTAAGTCCCATCACGGTATTCGCAACCCAGCGTCTCAATTCGGGAATCTGATCTCCTCGCCGTGACAAAAATCACGCAAGTTCCTCCACAAAAAAACGTATGCTCCCCTCCATGCCCGGAACCGCAGAAGCGCCAGAGCCTCCCAAATCCAGCAGCTTCGCCAGTCTGCTCGCAGGGTTCGCGGCCCTTACTGACAAAACCAAAACATCCGGCGAAGGTTCTTCTTCAAAGCGCAAATCCACTTTTTGGAACGACGAAGCCCTCGAGGATGACGTTGCCGTCATCAGCTACGAGCAGGAATGCGCACGCACAAACGCACACGATCATACGGGTCTGTCGATCAGCCGGGCTTACCCCCGGGTCTCACACCTTTTTCGCCTGCCCCCGATTCGCCCGCCACTGTTTCGCACTACGATGAATTCAGCGCGTCGGGCCGCAAACCGCCCGTGTCCGCACACCGCGCATCCCTGAGTCCTGCCTCTGTCAACCCAGGCTCGGTGGGAACCCGTGAGTGGAACCCGAATGCTGCGTCGAGGCCTTTTGCCGCCTCAACCGAATCCGGCCACACTGCGCCCTTTGACACTCTCGCCGAAAACCGGAAATCAGCCAGTATCACCATCCGCCTCAGCAAACCCGAGTGCGCCCAGATCCATCAGCGCGCTGCAGCCGCCGGTCTCACCGTCTCAGCCTATCTTCGCTCCTGCATCTTGGAAGCGGAAAGCCTGCGCGCCCAGGTCAAAGAAGCACTCGCGCAGCTCTGCTCGGCCACCCCTGCTGTCACACTCAAAGCTGCACCATCTTCTCTGAAGACCGATACATCCGCAGCGCCGCATTCACGTTCCTGGCTCTTCCCGCGCTGGAACTGGATGCGCCGCAGCCTCAACGCCTAATCCCGGCCGTTGATTTCATTCCACTTCAAGCACCAGGCACTTCAAATATTCTGTCTCCGGCAGATTCAGCACCACGGGATGATCCGGTGCCGCCCCACTCCGCTGCAACAATCGGACCCGCCGATGCGCATCGGCCGCCGATCCAGCCACTGCCCCCTCCAAGTCCGCCCAGCCTACGTGATGGCTGCAGGAGCATGTCACCAGCAGCCCGCCCGGTCGCAGCATCTTCAGCGCTCGCAGATTCAGCTCCTTGTACCCTCGCAGCGCCCCTTCCACTGCCCGCTTCGTTTTCGCAAACGCCGGCGGATCCAGGACAATCGCGCCGAACTGCTCGCCCCCCTCCGACCAGTCGCGCAAAATCTGAAACGCATCCCCCTCCACCCATTCCACATCAGCGCTCAACACCGCGCGATTCGCCTCCAAGTTCCGTTCCGCCACTTCGAGGGAAGCATGCGAGGCGTCGATCCCCGTCACGCTTTTCGACACCCGCGCGAGGTGCAGCGCAAACCCGCCCTGGTAGGTGCAAACATCGAGAGCGCGACCGCCGGGAGCGAGGAGCAAGGCGTATTGCTCGGCAACCTTGTAGTTCGCGTGTTGATCTAAGAAAGCCCCTGTCTTTTGTCCCGCGTTGGCGTCGTAATGGAAGAAGAGGCCGTTCAGTTTGAACTGCGTACTCGAGACGGGGTTGGCGGGATCGGCTGTCCACAGCGGCGCCAGGCTGGGGGCAGCCAGACCTTCGAGTTCCCGTATGCGCGGGTCCGGCCGCTCCCAGATCGTCGCAGGTTTGATGTTCTTCTCGATCGTCCGGACAATCGCGCCACGGACTGCCGCGGAATCCAGTCCCCTGGCCAGCAATTGAACGATTACCAATTCGGCGTATTTGTCGACGATGAGACCAGGCAGTTCGTCCGCCTCGCTGAAGCACAAGCGGAACGAGTCACTCTTGGCGTCTTTCGCTTTGAGGAGCGGAATCCGCCGCTCGATTGCCTTCGTGAGGCGTTCGCCCAGCAGCCCTAGCCACTCCGCCTCGCCGATCGCCTCCCGCGCCACGATCCGTAGCGCAATCTGCGACGTAGGACTATAGAGCGCTGTCCCCAACAACAGCCCGCGCGAGTCCGCCACTGGCAGCAACGCAGGGACATCCCCTTCCCCCAATTCGAGGGATTCGACATCCGACGCATACACCCACAAATGCCCGCCCCGCAGCCGATCCGCTGCCCGCCTGCTGATCCGCGCGCCCGGCTCCGTCAACACGGGAGCCCTTGGCCCTCCTTTTTCCGAAATTGCCTCGCGCCGTCTCCCTCCACGGTCTTCCTCTGTATCTCTTTTTGTGCGCCCGTCGCGCGATCCACCTGCTACAACAACGGACGAAGACAAAGAAGACGCCGCAGGCCGTTTTGCCTGGGGCGCCTTCTGCTTTGTGGCTGAGCGGTCTTTACGCGGCTTGGTCATGGTCATCCTACCGGGATCATAGTCCCCGCAGACAACCAGCCCGCGTCGCTTACCGCTCCTGGATACTCTCGATATAACGGCTCAAATTGCTGATCCTGAGCTGTTTATCCTGGGCATTCGCCATGTTCATCTTTCCAAGGATAGGACCCCAAACCGGCATCTCCATCGATCCGTGCGCCGGCACAGCCGCGCCAAACTGCAACACCGAAACGATATGGGTGTCCGGGAATCTTCCATGGTTCTTCTTGATCAACCCTGTCAAATCGGCCGGCGGCACTTTCAGCGCCGTCGCGGCTGGTCCATGACCTCTGCCATCTACGCCATGACACGGGGCGCAATAGCTTGAAAACATCTTTCTTCCGCTCGTCGGCGAAGTCTTGGTAACCGGTATCGTGACCTTTGTATTGGATTGATCCGCATAGCCCACACTCACAGCGAATGCCGCAGCCAGGGCTGTAAGTAAGAGGTGTTTCAACATAAGTTCCTCCGTTCTTTTCCTCTACTCCGCAGGGGACTCTACTCCTTCCTAAGGGATACCCGGCTGTGACGGCAAGCACAATGCTGGGAGCTAGAAAGCACCGACGTACCTATAAGCAAAACGCTAGTATCTTTAGGCATATCCTGCATAACTTATCCAAGATTAAATCTTAATCAATTACTAAAGTATTTCTTCGACAGATAGTGTCAACTAATCCCATATTTAGGCTGCGCAAGTTGCTATCCGCCGGAATCAGCAGCGAGAAGTAATTGTGGCGGCGTCGCGCGCAAGATCGAATCGATCGATTTATTCAGGACGTGTCAAACGCTCAATTGATCTGTTCAATGAGGCTCTTAGATAGTGGAGTACTTCGACAGCCCATCGGTTCTATCTCGCACACACACCGGTTCGAAAACCGCTTTAACTCTCATTCGTCGCAAGAGGCTATCTTCCGCAGTGAGATTACCCCCGGCAGAGCTGCGGCTGAGCCGGGGGAACTCCCGTTTGATTAGAAACAGCTCGTGGTTGAAAACTGTCCCGTCAAGCTCAAAACGACATTGCGCCAGGAATACGTATAGCCGGCGACCTGCGGCTCTTCACCGCTCATGCCGAGGATCACCACGTCGTCCACGGCATACGTTGCCACAGGCTGGTTCGACCACGTGCCAAGCACTGCGCCACCCGGCCCGTCCGCACAGACGGTGATGTAGTTCGTCGGTGCCGGATAGTTGTTCATCTGCATGTTCACCCGATAGGCCGTATTGGGGCTGTAGGCAAGCGTAGTCTGTCCAGCGCAACCTCCGTTTTTCGTCTCGAAGCAGATCTTCCCGTTCGCCAGGGGACTGAAATGGACCACACCGTAGTCCAAGAACCCGTCCTTGGAAAAGATTCCACCGATTGCACCGCAGTCGACACCGGTTGCCGGGCAACTTGACTCAACAGTGTAGCCAATGGAAATTGACGTTGGGACCATTTCGACGCCGGCTTCAATCAAACCGCAACTGTTGCCGCTTCCACTCGTTGTGCACCCAAGATTCAGAGTACTGTTCCCCGTCATCGGCGAACCATTGAAGATCGTGGGACTGAACGGCAGCAGACTCGATGGCGCAGAGTTCGTAACAACGAGATTCGGGCCAATCTCCGCGACGTCCGGCGTAGTCGGGTATGCGCCTGTAAATGTGGAGCTTGACAAGCAGCTTGACGTCGGCGCGGAACCTGCCGTACACGCGCTGAAATCGATTAGATAATCGAGCGTTGGTGTGGGGCTGGAATTATTCCCGAATGCAGCCGTCGAGTAGAGATTGGGACTGTTGAGGTAGCTAGCGTCCCACGTCGGCGGCGCATAGGACGATTGGTCCATTGCACTCGAGAACGCGCTATCGTTTGAGAGGATGTCGGGAGTGTTGTAGGGGCTGGAAATTCCCTGGGGCGGGCTGGACAGCATCGTGGCTTGCAGCACCGCGTCGGTACCGCTGAGCAATGCGGCAGGCCCGGTGCACGTCGTGGAGCAGTCAGTAAGGTTGTTGCTTGCGTTTCCTGAATCGTAATAAAGAGGCGTGGAGGACGGGTGCAATTCAAATAGCTCGTCGGCGATGGAATAAGTTGGTGCGGTCAGCCCTGCGAAGGTCCACGTTGCGCTGACCGATGTGGCGCCTCCCGCCGCGCTGAGGATGTACCAGCAGTCGAGCGCCTGAGCGGTGCTGACGCCGTCGACATAATTCACAATCTGGTTTGGGCAGTGAGTCCACGTGCTATCGCCGCCTGCGGCAGTGAATCCCTCCGCAAGCGCCGTTCCGGCGCCCGAATACGTTGCTGCCGACCACAGGACAAGCAAATTTCCCGTCGTCGTGGAGGTGATCGCATCCGCGCATGGGCTTAAGGTGCAGGTGCTCGTGCTGTGCTGCACGACGGTAAACGACACCGCTGCCGCGACGGCAAGCGTGATGTTCACCGATGTGGTCTGCGCGGGGCTGCCGGAATCGGTCACTGAAAATGTGAGTGTACTTGCGCTAACTGCCGCGGTGGGAGTGCCACTGATTGCACCTGTCGTGGTGTCCAAGCTTAAGCTTGCGGGAAGGGAGCCGGACGTTAGGGACCAGGTGTAGGGAGGCGTGCCGCCTGTGGCTGCGAGGGACGTGTTATACGCGCTGCCAATCTGGCCGTTGGGCAATGAAGTCGTGGTGATCACCAATGCGGGAGGGTCGATGGTCAGCGTCAGACTGGCTGATTGAGCCCGTGCGGGGCTGCCGGAATCGGTAACTTTAAAGGTGAGTGCGATTGCATCAACTGCTGCTGTGGGATTTCCGGTGATGGCTCCTGTCGTGGAATTCAAGCTTAGGCCTGCGGGAAGCGTGCCGGACGTAAGGAACCAGGTGTAGGGAGGCGTTCCGCCCGTGGCTGCGAGGTTCGCGGTATACGCGGCGCCAACTTGGCCGTTGGGCAAGGATGCTGTCGTGATCGTCAATGCCGCTACGTTGATCGTCAGCGTCAGATTGACTGTTTGAGACTGTGCCGGACTGCCCGAATCGGTCACCTTAAATGTGAGTGCGATTGCGCTGGCAGTTGTTGTGGGCGTGCCGGTGATCGCACCCGTCGAAGTGTTCAGCGATAGGCCGGTTGGAAGAGTTCCCGAAGTGAGGGACCAGGTGTACGGAGATGTGCCGCCCGTGGCTGCGAGGGATGCGCTATACGCGTTGCCAACTTGGCCGGTGGGCAGCGATGTCGTGGCGATCACCAATCCGGAGGGAGCCGCTGCGCCGATCGTCAGCGTCAGATTGACTGTTTGAGACTGTGCCGGACTGCCGGAATCGGTCACCTTAAAGGTGAGTGCGATTGCGCTCGCAGTTGCTGTGGGCGTGCCCGTAATCGCACCCGTGGATGCGTTCAGCGATAGGCCGGCCGGAAGCGTTCCCGAAGTGAGAGACCATGTATATGGAGATGTTCCACCGGTCGCCGCAAGTGTGGCGCTGTAGGCAGTGCCGACGACTCCGGCCGGCAAAGAAGTTGTCGTGATGGCCAATGAGGCGACGCCCGAGGCATTGATCGTCTGCGCCAGGTTGACCGTTTGAGACTGTGCGGGGGTGCTCGAGTCGGTCACCTTAAATGTAAGCGCAATCGCGCTGGCAGTTGCTGTGGGTGTGCCCGTAATTGCACCCGAGGAGGAGCTGAGTGAAAGGCCGGCAGGAAGAGTGCCGGAGACTAAGGCCCAAGAATATGGCGCAGTGCCGCCCGTCGCCGCAAGCGCAGCGCTGTACGTGGAACCTACCTGGCCGTTCGGCAAGGATGAGGTCGTGATCGCAAGCGCGGGTGGAGTTGTGGAGGCACTAGAGCCGCCGCCGCAGCCGGTGATGTAACAGATAGCTGTGAACAGGCTGATGACGAAAAGAAGACGGAAAGATTTATTTTGAAAAGTCTTTTGAAAGCCGGCAAATGTATTATAAGAAAACGAAGACCTGTTCTTTAGCACTGCGCACACCTCTTCCTAGCAGTCAACCGGCGGAGGAAGGCGCGGTGCCTACATGCGCAGGCAGTTGACTTTGCCATCATTGTCAAATGTTCGAGTGGCCATTTCAATGACGCTAAAGTAGTAATTGCAAATCGCAGTTAAGATACTTTGATTTAATTGTCCTAATTCTTTCCCACGCCGGACCAGCTCAACTAATCACCGATCAATACAATCGGCCTATAATGAAGCATGGCGACTGCGCGCCAGCAAATCCCGGCCGATATCCCCGACCCCGGTGAGGGTCCGACGCAACATTTGACGTCCGCGCATAACTCGCCACCTGCCGATCCCAGCACCATCGAGGCCCGCTTTGAAGCCCTCCTCCGCCAAGTACAGGCCAATCGCCCCAACGACGATGTAAATCTCATACGCAAAGCTTGGGATTTCTGTGTCCAGCACCACAAGGGGCAGATGCGCGCCTCCGGCGAGCCCTACATCATCCATCCGCTTGAAGTGGCTGAAGTTCTGGCTGAGATGAAGATGGACTCGACCGCCATCGCCGCTGGCCTCCTCCACGACTCCGTCGAAGACACGCCCGCCACCAGCGAAGAGATCGAAGCCGGCTTCGGGGATCAGGTCGCCCACATCGTCGAGGGCGTCACCAAGATCGACAAAATCCAGTTCGCCAATCGCGAAGACCGCCAGGCCGAGAACGTCCGCAAGATGCTGCTGGCCATGGTCACCGACATCCGCGTCGTCCTCATCAAGCTCGCTGACCGCCTACACAACATGCGCACCCTCGAGCACCTGCAGCCCGACCGCCAGGAAGCCATCGCCCGCGAGACCCTCGACATCTATGCCCCACTCGCCCACCGCCTCGGCATGGGCAAGGTACGCGGCGAGCTCGAGGACCTGGCCTTCCGTTACACCGATCCTGTCGGCTTCGAGCAAGTCTCCGCCGCCGTCGAAGCTCGCCGCATTGAGGGCGAGCAGTTCCTCAAGGGCGTCGAAGACACCCTCGTCGAACAGCTCCGCGAAAACAACATCGAAGCTCGCGTCGAATGGCGCATCAAGCGCCTCTACTCCATCTATCAAAAGCTGCAGCGATCCAAGATTTCTTTCGATCAGGTTTACGATCTCCTCGCCCTCCGCGTTATCACTGAGGACGTCGCCTCCTGCTACGCAGTCTTCGGCCTCATCCACACCCTCTGGCGTCCCGTCCCCGGTCGCATCAAGGACTTCATCGCTATCCCCCGTGCCAACCGCTATCAATCCCTCCACACAACGGTAATAGGCGAGGGCGGCCATCAATTCGAAGTGCAAATCCGCACCGAAGAGATGCATCGCATCGCCGAAGAAGGCATCGCCGCGCACTGGAAATACAAGGCCGGTTCCGGCACCGTCAACGCTCGCGACGAAGAGCGTCTCAACTGGATTCGTCAGCTCGTCGAGTGGCAAAAGGAGATGACCGACCCCAACGAATTCCTCTCCAGCCTGAAGATGGATCTCTATCCCGACGAGGTCTACACCTTCACGCCCAAGGGAAAAGTCGTCGTGGTCCCCGCCGACGGCACCCCCGTCGACTTCGCCTACACCATTCATACCGAGGTGGGCCACACCTGCGTCGGAGCCAAAGTCAACGGCCGCATGGTTCCCCTGCGCACCAAGCTGCGCACTGGCGACATCGTTGAAATCGTCACCCAGAAAGACCACAAGCCAAGCCGCGACTGGCTCACCTTCGTCAAGAGTCCCCGCGCCCGAAACAAGATCAAGCATTGGCTCAATGAAGATCAGCGCCGCCGCGCTGTCGAGATCGGCCGCAAGCTCCTCGAGCGCGAAGCGCGCAAATTCAAAGTCCCACAGAGTCAGATCTCCGATCAGGACCTTGGCCGTATCGCCAATGAATACGGCGTCGCGACCGCTGCAGATTTGCTTGCCACCCTCGGCCAGGGCAAACACTCCGCCCATCAGGTCCTCAACAAGCTCTCGCCTGGTATTGCCACTCCGGCGGACATCGACCAGGGCCCGGAAGCCAAACCCAGCGGCTCCGGCGAAGCGGCCATGTCCGACGCGGTGCGCAAACTGCACCTCACCGGCTCCGACTCGCTTGAAGTCGAGGGCCAGAACGATCTACTCGTCTACCGCGCGCGATGTTGCAATCCCATTCGCGGCGAAGAAATCATCGGCTACGTCACTCGCGGCAAGGGTGTCGCTGTCCACGCGCGCAGTTGTCCCAACGTGCAAAACCTTCTCTACGAGAGCGACCGCCGCATCGCCGTCGAGTGGGCGCGCGTTGGCGACGAGACCGCAGGCCGCGCGCAGCGCTATCCCGTCAAAATCACCATCTACTGCGACGACCGCACCGGCATGTTGAAGGAACTTACTGCAGTCATCTCCGACAACGACACCAACATCCGCAACATCGACATTCGCCACGACGACACCGGCGAAGCCATCATCGAGTTCATCGTAGAAGCCGAAGACCTCCGCCACCTGAATCGCATGGTCCTTAGCTTGCGGCGCATAAGCGGCGTAAGAGACGTCCAACGAACCCAAAAAATCTAATTCGGATCTGCGTTTGTCGTATCATCCCGCCAGCCACACGACCATGGGTGCCCCGCCCGTGGACCAAAGGCACTCTTCTTGACGATCCAGAAGCTACGGCCGAGCAGGCTGCTTCAAGCGTCGATCGAGTGGCCCATACTCCAGCCACGGATTGATAAGCGCGACACCGGTAGCCTCAAAATCCGTCACATTCCGCGTCACGACCGTCATCCCATGCACCAGCGCAGTCGCAGCGATCATGGCATCGCGATGCGAGCAGGGATTGGGTACCTGCACGGCCGCCGTTTTTCTCGCAATTGCTACATCGATGGCCAAGACCCGCCCCTCAAACCCAGGCAGTACACGACTCTACATCCATGAGCGAAGAACGGCTCCATCATTTGGCGTGGCGAAGGGTCCATGGACGATTGCCGGCAGCTCACTTGGATCGCAACTGATATGGTGACTTGCAATGGCACCGGGCAAAACAAAACGACTCACGATTGCGATCGATACGGGCGGGACTTTCACCGATTGCGTATATCGCGACGGTGGACGGATCGAAGTCTTGAAGTTGCCGTCGACGCCCGAAGACCCGGGGTGCGCGATTCTCGAAGGGGTGGCGCAGATTGTGGCGCGCTTGGGCGCAACGGAGATTGAGGTGCGTCACGGAACTACGGTGGCTACGAATGCGCTGCTGGAACGGAAGGGGGCGCGCGTTGCGTTTGTGACGACCGAGGGATTTGAAGACACGTTGGCGATTGGGCGGCAAGCGCGGCCGAGTCTCTATGACTGGAATGTGCACCGGCCTGCGCCGTTGGCGGAGGTTTGCTTCGGTGTGGCGGAGCGCGTGGGCGCGGATGCTGTGTTGCGCGTGCCGAGCCAGAGCGTGCTGGCGGAGTTGCGGCGGCGGGTGAAGGATTCGGGTGCGGAGTCGGTGGCGGTGTCCCTGCTGTTTTCGTTTGCGCATCCTGAACACGAACGAATGATTGCGGAGGCGCTGCGGCCGCTCGGATTGCCGCTGTCGTTGTCGCATCAGATTCTGCCGGAGTTTCGCGAGTACGAGCGGGCGGCGACAGTGACGCTGAATGCGTATCTTGCCCCGCGGATGCAGGGTTACCTTGGCGTGCTTGAGAGGAAATTGGTGGCGCCCGGGGCTGCGCTGAAGATCATGCAGTCGTCGGGCGGGATTCTTTCGGCGCAGGCAGCGGTGCAGGAGCCGGTGCGCACGATTTTGTCCGGACCTGCGGGCGGTGTGATCGGGGCGCTGAGTGTGGCGCGAAGAGCGGGAATCGCGCGGGTACTGAGCTTCGATATGGGCGGGACGTCGACCGATGTTGCACTGCTGGATGCGACGCGCGAACCGGCGATGAGCATCGAGGGCGAAGTGGCGGGTGTGCCGGTGCGCGTGCCGATGCTGGACATTCATACGGCCGGGGCTGGAGGTGGATCGCTGGCGCGCATCGATGAAGCAGGCGCGTTGCAGGTGGGACCGCAATCGGCTGGGGCTGACCCAGGGCCTGCGTGCTATGGACGCGGCGAAGGGGCGACGGTGACGGATGCGAATCTGCTTTTGGGGCGATTGCATCCCGAGCATTTTCTGGGGGGCGCGATGCGGCTGGATGCGAAGCGCGCGCGGAAGGCGATTGAGAGCGTTCGTCGAGCGGCGGCAGGATTCGGCAGTGTGGAAGCTGTGGCCGAGGGCATTGTGCGCGTGGCGAATGTCCGCATGGAAAGCGCTTTGCGGCGGGTGTCAGTGGAGCGTGGATTCGATCCGCGAGATTTTTCGTTGCTGGCATTTGGAGGAGCGGGGCCTCTGCATGCGTGCGCGCTGGCGAGTGCGTTGGGCATGCGGCAGGTTGTCATTCCGGCAGCGCCGGGTGCGCTGTCGGCTCTGGGAATTCTCGATGCGGATTTGCGGCGGGAGTTTTCGCGTACGGTGATGATGGCGCCGGAGGACAAGAAAATCACGGGCGTGTTTCGGGAAGTGGAGGCAGAGGTGCAGGAGGTTTTTCGCGCGGAGGGATTGCGGCCAGTGCTGACGCGGTCTGCCGATCTGCGTTATCGCGGACAGGGCTTCGAATTGCGCGTGGATTGGGGCGGCGATGCTGTGGCGCGCTTCCATCGATTGCATGCGCAAGCTTATGGGTATGCCGATCTGGCGCGCACGGTGGAGGTTGTGACGCTGCGAGTGCAGGCGATGGTGCGAGGACAGAAGCCGCGGATGAATGCCAAGACGAGCAGGCGCGGCGATGGCTGGGCGGCTCGGATTGAGGTGCATCAGGTTTTCGAAAATGGCGGGTGGCGGCGTGCTGCGGTATATGAAAGATCGCGCATGGAAGCGGGGGACCGGATTGCGGGGCCGGCGGTGGTTGTGGAATTGAGTGCGACAACCTATTTGGCGATGGGATGGACGGCGACGGTGGATGAGTTCGGCAACCTTGTGCTTGCACGCGCGGCGCATGCAAAAACGAAAACGGGAGGCAGGCAATGAAACGGCATGGGATCGATTCGGCGGAGATTGCGGTGGTGGGACACGCGCTGCATTCGGTGGCGGCAGAGATGGGCGCGGCCCTGCGAAGGACGGCGTTTTCGCCGAATATCAAGGAGCGGCGCGATTATTCCTCGGCGGTTTTTTCTGCGGAAGGCGATTTGATCGCCATGGGCGATGACATGCCCGTACATCTGGGCTCGATGCCGATGTCTGTCAATGCGGCTTTGAAAGCGATGAGATTTGCGCCAGGCGACGTCGCGCTGCTGAACGATCCCTATCGCGGTGGCACGCATCTGCCGGATCTGACGATGGTGGCGCCGGTATTTGTGAAGGGGCGGGTGCGGCCCGCATTCTATGTCGCCAATCGGGCGCACCATGCAGATGTCGGCGGCATGCATCCGGGATCGATGGGACCGTGCCGCGAGATTGTACAGGAGGGAATTCGGATTCCTCCCGTGAAGCTGATGCGCGGGGGAAAGATGGACGCGCAGGTGCTGGCGATTTTGCTCGCGAATGTGCGCACCCCCGCTGAACGCGAAGGCGACCTGACGGCGCAGCTGGGTGCTTGCCGGATTGGGATTGCCCGAATGCAGGAATTGGTCGGGCGCTTTGGCCATGCGCGACTACTGCGCGGTGTGGCCGCGATGCTGGATGGTTCGGAGCGCATGATGCGTGGCGTGCTAGCTCAACTGCCTGCGGGCGAGTGGAGCGGCGAGGATTTTCTTGACGATGACGGGGTGCGGCCTGGACGGATTGGGATTCGCGTTTCGATACGCAACGACGCCAAGAACAAGCGCGCGGTGGTTGATTTTACGGGAACGGACGCGCAGGTTGCGGGGAACATCAATGCGGTTTATGCGATTACGTGGTCAGCGGTGTTTTATGTGTTCCGGTGCCTGCTGCCTGCGGAGGCTCTGGCCACTGCAGGACTGATGCGGCCGGTGCACGTGATTGCGCCGGAGGGGACGGTCGTAAATGCAGTGGCTCCCGCTGCGGTAGCGGGTGGGAATGTGGAAACCTCGCAGCGCATTGTGGACACGTTGCTTTTGGCGCTGGCACGGGCAATTCCGGGGCGGATTCCTGCGGCGAGCGCGGGGACGATGAACAATCTGACGATCGGCGGTATCGATGCACGGTTCGGGATGCCGTACACGTATTACGAGACGATTGCCGGCGGGTTGGGTGGCTCGCCACAACGGGATGGCGCGAGCGGGCATCACGCGCACATGACGAATTCGCTGAACACCCCTGTGGAAGCCCTTGAATACGCCTACCCATTTCGAATGGTTCGTTACTCATTACGGAGCGGTTCGGGTGGCGCGGGACTGCATCGAGGCGGCAATGGGCTGGTGCGCGAGATTGAATTGCTGGGCGCTGCGCAGGTGACGCTGTTGGCTGACCGTCGCGAGACGCCGCCTTGGGGGCTCGCGGGCGGAGAAGATGGTGCGCGCGGCGTGTCGTTGGTAATTCAGAATGGGAAAGAAGAGAAGTTGCCCGGCAAATGTACGCGCGAGCTGCGGGCGGGGGCCATGCTGCGGATTGAATCGCCGGGCGGAGGCGGGTGGGGGCAAAGGAGACCAGTCTAAGTCGCAGTCGGAGCAGACGTTTTGACGTCTTGTCACACTGCGCCGCAGCCTGTCTCCAGTCGAAACAACTAATTATTTTTTGGGGTGTAGAATCCAGCCATCTCCGGCAAGATTCGAGAAAATGCATCTGGGCCTGCATGGGGCAAGGCCGCCGAGCATACCGCAGCCGAGGTTCAATTGAGCGTTGTGTCTTCCGTCGACGTCCGGGAGTTGATTCGGGCTTGTGCCGAGTCCAACGATTCCCGTGCGTGGGAAAGTTTTGTGTCTCGATTTGAGCGGCCCATCAGTCTTTCAGTGATCCGCACGGCAAAACGATGGGGAGAAGCTCCTGATGAAGTAGCCGCCGATCTCGTCCAAGAGACCTATCTGCGTCTTTGCGATGGAAGGTGTCATCTGCTTTACAACTTTGCGCTTAGCCATCCGGAGGCCGAGAATTCCTGGGGAGACCTTTCGCCTTTTTGAAGGGCGTTTCTCGCGTCTTGAGCGAGCAATTGCGGTTGTTGCCGGCCGTATTAAGGGCTTAAGAAGAGCAGCCAAGCGGGTGTGTGGCGGAGTCGGCGTGTACGATAACGGGAATTAGTGAATAATTGAATAATCTCGATAATTCAGACGGAAGCCGCAACGTCGTGGTTCATATCGAACTTTGAAGGAAGGCGCTCGAGGAAGAGCGGAAGATTGCTGCGCAAGATAATGTGCGGCGCGAGGCGCGTGACCGATTCCGGCTGGATGCCTTCCACGAGAAATCGACAAAGGGCTTCAAAGGCGAGTTTGCCCTGCGTAAAGGGTCGTTGGTACAGGGTAGCAAGGATCTGACCTGATTCGATCAACGGGACAAGTTCGGCGAAAAGGTCGGTCGTGATCAGACGAATGCGCCCACACATTCCGTTCTCTTCCAGGGCGCGCAGTACGGGGATGCTGTTCGCGGTGTTGACATAGATCCCGATCGGCCTTGGCTTGCGCTTAAGGAGAGTGAGCGTAACTT
The DNA here is from genome assembly GCA_963704415.1 of uncultured Acidobacteriaceae bacterium. Lineage (GTDB taxonomy): Bacteria > Acidobacteriota > Terriglobia > Terriglobales > Acidobacteriaceae > Telmatobacter. Next base: position 1,232,063 of record OY969908.1, read on the forward strand.
GATAGGCCTCCTTCGCGCGTTCGTGCGATTCAATCGCGGGAATCAACGTCAGGTGCGGCGCCATGGTGGCCAGAGTTGCTGCAAATCCGCGCAGCTTCTCACCGTGGTCAAAAGTATTGAGATCGCCGGTGATGGTGGCAACGGTTCCTTCTGTTTGGAGGACTCTGCCGAGCAGTTCAGCCGCGATGCTGCCGCTGATTGACGCATCGACTGAGATGGATGCGAGTCGATTGGTGCGAGGAGCATCGCTGGCAACGCACACAACCGCTGTGCCCCGTTCGCTGAACCGCCGGATCGCCGATTCGACGCGGATCGGATTTCCTGGAGTGATCAGAATGCCGTCAAATTCACGCTCGAGGTCCTCTTCCAAAAGCTTCACGTCACCTTCACCGAGGTGCGGATACGTTCGAAAGCTGAGGTCGACGGTGACCCCGTGCATACTTGCGGCCGCGTCTCGTATGCCTTCTCTCAAGGGATCAAAGAAGGAGGCGATGTGTCGGGGAAGATGAACGGCGACGCGAAGCCTTCGATTGAGTTTCAGATTGCGAGCGGCGAGATTGGGTTTATAACCGAGGCTTTCAGCGATTTTGAGGACGCGGGCGCGCGTCTTGGGATTGACCCCCGGCCGATTGTGCAGCGCGCGATCTACGGTACCAATGGAGATACCTGCTTCGGCGGCAATCTCCTTAATGCCAACGGACCTGGGAGGCTCATCGTTCACGGGTGGTGCCATTGTACCGAACCTGCCGAATCCGCCGCTGTGCCGTCTCGCTCAATCAATTCGGTATCGAATAAGTCACTTTAAATACGGAACTTACTCGTGCTTACACGGGCGATTCTCGCGCGCTCAACGATTTCTCGGTTACGTACACGAAAAACCTCTTGACAGCCCATAGGCTGCTCTCTATATTTGTGCACGGCGTTCCGGGAACGTACACGGTGAATAGCAAGAGATGGATACGCCCGCGTTCTTGATAGGGGCTACACGGTGCCGCGAGGCTGGAGGGATAGGGAAATGAAATCAGAGAGGTTCATAAGTCGAAGGCGCATGTCTCTCGTGTGGCTCACGGTCTTGCTGCTTGCACTGACAGCCAAGGCACAGGTCGACACAGGCACAATTCTTGGCACGGTCACCGACACCACGGGCGCGATCGTTCCGGGTGCTACAGTGACGATCTCGAACCAGGCGACGGCTGCGCGGCAGACCGACAAGACGAATGTGGATGGCAGGTTCGAATTCACGCCTCTGCCGATTGGTACTTATACCGTCGTGGTTGAATCTCCCAGCTTCAAGAAAGCAACAGTTGAAAGTGTGCGCCTGGATATCCAGCAGCAGGCAGCAGTGAACGTCGTTCTTCAGCCGGGTGCAGTTACCGAGAATGTAGAAGTGACGGAGGCGCCGGAACTGATGCAGACCGAGAGCAGCTCGGTTGGTCAGGTGATCGACGAGAAATCGATTGTAGATCTGCCCTTGAACGGACGCGACTATACGATGCTAGTGCTGGTAACTCCCGGTGTGACTCTTCCGCAACAAGGAGCTCGGGCGTCTAACCAGTTTGTAGCGAACGGCGCGCGCGTGGCGCAAAACGATTATCTGCTTGATGGCATCGACAACAACAGCAACAGTGTCGATTACCTGGACGGGAAGGCTGATGTGATCAAGCCTCCGGTGGACGCAATCGCAGAGTTCAAAATCATGACGAGCGACTTTCCTGCGGAGTTTGGGAGAGCGGGCGGGGCGATCGTCAACGCGACATTGAAATCGGGCTCGAATAAGTTCCACGGGTCCGTGTGGGAATTCTTCCGCAATGATGCATTCGATGCATACAACGATTATTTTGTGCCCAATGCGACGGCTAGCAAGAAGCCCGAGTTGAGGCAGAACCAATTTGGCGCGACTGCGGGTGGACGCATCTGGAGGGACAAGACGTTCTGGTTTGCCGACTATGAAGGAACGAAGATTCTGAATGGAGTGCAGGCATCGAGTCAAGCCAGCGCGAACCTGGGCGCAGGACTCTCTCCCACAGTGCCCACGAAGGCAGAGATCAATAGCGCATACACGGATTTCTCGGACTTGATCAATTCCACCGGAACATTTACGCGGACGGATCTGCTAGGAAGATCGTTTCAGAACGGGCAGATTTTCGATCCCGCGACCACGCGTGCGGTCACGGCTGGGACGGTCGATCCAGTAACTGGATTGGCGGCGACGGCCACTGGCTATGTTCGCGACCCATTCACGAACAATCAGATTCCTGCGAATCGACTTGACTCGAATGCCGTCAAGTTAATGCAACTCTATCCGACGCCGACTTCATCGGGAGTCCTGTACAACTACAACATCATTAAGGTGGACAGCATCGATACGAACACGGCGGACATGCGTATCGATGAACACTTCCGCGACCAGGACCAGGTATTCTTCCACTACGATTACATCAGCAGTGTTCGTGTTTTGCCGCCTCCCTTTGAAGGTGTGGCCGATGGAGGCGGATACTCAAACGGGACCGAGATCTATAACGTTCGGGGATTCGCACTGGGCTACACGCACACCTTTTCTCCCACTCTTATTAACGAAGCGCGTCTTGGTTACACGCGCGGACACGACACGCGCAATCCCTCCGGCGACAGCACGATGGGGATTCCTGCCCAATACGGAATCAGCGGCGTTCCGCAGGTGCCGCTCAATGGCGGATTGCCTTACCTGGGAATTGGAACGCTCAGCGGTTTGGGCGGCGCGGGCTGGCTGCCGGGTAATCGCTTCAGCGATACCGAGCAGATGACAGAGAATTTGACGAAGGTTTACAAGAAACACACATTCAAGGGTGGCGCCGAGTTCCAATACATTTACTTCCCTTGGATTGCACCGCCAGCTTCCAAAGGCACGTTTTACTTCGATGGCAACTATACTTCGATTCCACTGCAGGCTGACGGAACGACGGGTCGAGCGCAGTTCCTGATTACGCCACAAAATGCGACTGTTCCCAACGGCGTCAATTTGTCGGGCGGAATGGATCAGATCGACGCATCGAACTTTGGAGAAGTGCGTGCGAATCGCAATTACTTTGGCACTTACTTCCAGGACGACTGGTCTGTCACGCGGAAACTTACCTTGAACCTCGGGCTGCGATGGGAGCATTTCGGTTTGACGGGAGAAGCGGGCGGAGCGCAAGCGAATTTCATTCAGCCCTCGCTTACATCCAACGCCGGAGCGGAGTTCATCATGACGGCCGGTCATAAAGCTTCACCGGGCCTCTCAACCAGCTTTACGGACGCGCTGCAGCGCGATGGGATCTCGCTGCTCTACACGAACAAGTACGGAACCGGTATGGGCGTGATCCAGAAGATGAACTTCTCGCCGCGCATTGGCTTCGCCTATTCCTTCACACCGAAGTGGGTGATCCGTGGCGGGTATGGCATCTTCTACGGCGCGTTTGAAAATCGAGGCGGGTATCCGAGCTTGGGTTACAACTACCCATTCCAATTTGAGGTCGGTCTGACAGATGCTTCGAATGGAGGAATCTCGACAGTAACGCCGGTCACCTACACCGATGGGACGACGGGGACGCTCGAGAACGGGATGTCAGGAATTCCACTCGATCCGTTGAAGGTCAGTTACAGCGGACTGGCCCTGCGCGGGATCCAACTCCACTATCAGACGCCGTATACGGAAGGGTTCAACGGGACACTGCAGTACCAACTCACCCAGCATGATTCTGTTGAAGCCGGATATGTAGGTTCGCAGGCCCGGCATCTCGAAGCGAGCGAAGGGCAGAACAACGTGACGCAGTTACTGCCTCCCGGAACTCCAACCACGGGCGCGACAAACTATATACCCTTCCCGGATTTTGGTGCGGGCATGCCATATTACGGAACAGTCGGCAACAGCAGCTACAATTCGCTGCAGACGAAATGGGTGCACCAGTCGTCGAAGGGTCTTGATGTGCTGCTTGGCTATACTCTCGCCAAAGCTCGAACCGATGCGGGAGATTCACTCAGTGGCGGCGGTGTCAGCGGATATCGCGCTCCGGGAATCGTTCCTATCTCGTATGACACCGGACTTGCCTCCTTCAACATTACGCATGCGTTTGTTGCCAGCGGAACTTATGCGCTTCCGGTTGGAAACGGCAAGGATTTTCTCGGGAATATGAACCGCGTCGAAGAGGCGGTGCTGGGAGGTTGGAGCGCGAACACGATTCTCAGCTTCGACAGCGGGCAGCCGCAAACGATCGGTAGCCAAATTAGCACGGGATCGGGGATTAACGCGTACGCGGCGGTGGTCCCAGGTGTGAGCCGGTATCGAGGCGGGGTTGCGCACTTTTACAATCCAGCCGCGTTCACCGATCCTCCGGTGGTGAGGGGTGTCGGAGAGACGAGCCTGGCGCCGCTGGGAGGACCGAATACGCAGGTGAATGGGCCTGGTTATAAGGATTTTGATTTCTCCCTCTTCAAGAGCTTCACGATTACAGAAGGAAGTCACGCGGAGTTTCGCGCCGAAGCTTTCAACCTAACCAATACTCCAAGCTTCAACCTGCCAACCAATACGGACTACAAGGACCAAACAAACTTCGGGCAGATTACTTCGACCCGGAGCACCGCACGTGAACTGCAGTTTGCGCTTAAGTATTACTGGTAGAAGAACTGAAGTTGCCCGGGCGATCTGTCGCGCAGAAAGCCCGGGCTCATTTCCTTGCAGGTGCAGAGCGCCATGCTGCGCGAGTGTTTTAATCGATAGAGAGTCGGATAAGATGGTCTTGCCCGAGTGATTTCGTGATCCGAGGACAAGCAAGCCGACATTTGTGGGACAGAGGATACAATTCGTAGGTTTCGCGACGATCTTGTGCATGCTTCCCCTGATTGGTCGCCAAGTTGCGTTGCCGCAGCCCCCGCCCTCTGCGAAGAATTCGGCTGAAGAAGAGAGGAGCTTACTGCAGGCGGCGTCGCGGGAACCGACCAACCTTCAAGTCGTAGGTTCACTTGGCGAGTACTATCTGCGGAACGAAAAGTGGAACGAGAGCGCGCGATGGCTTGCCAAGGCCTATGCCCTTTCAAGCGGCGACGATTCTGTGGGCTATGACCTGGCCTATGCAACGATGCAGGCCGGCGACCTGGACAGCGCGAAACGGCAAATTGAAAAGATGCTGGCGCAAACGGATAACGCAAAGCTGCACGATCTTCTTGGTGAAGTGGATGACAGGCGAGCGGACTATGTGACTGCAGCACGTGAATATCATCGTGCCGCAGAGATCGATCCCTCGGAATCGAACATTTTCGACTTAGGGACGTTCCTGCTGCAGCATCAGAAATATGTTGGCTTTCTCGAGGACTCGATCAAGTTTTTTCGCTACGGGGTGGCGCAGTTTCCGCACTCGTCGCGAATGATGGTGGGTCTGGGTGTGGCGCTGTATGCCGCGAATGAATATGACGAGGCGGTGAGGGTGCTCTGCGAGGCGGTAGACCTGGATCCGAAGGACCGTCGGCCGATTCAGTTTCTTGGGAGGGCCAGCAGGGTATCTCCTGCGTTGGCTGAGGAAGTAGATCGGCGGTTGAAGGACTTTGCAGAGCGCTATCCCGAGAATGCCGCGACGAACTACTTCTATGCCTTGAGCCTATGGAAGCGCGGCGGCGACGAAGGGCGCGACTTAGATGAAATCGGACGTTTGCTGCATAAGGCGGAATCTCTCTCTCCGGGGTGGTATGAACCACACTATCAGCTTGGGGTTTTATACGAATCGCAAAAGCTTTATCCAGATGCAATTCACGAAATGAGTCGAGCGGTGAAGATCGATCCGGATTTCTTTCCGGCGCACTTTCGGCTGGCGGTGCTTTACAACAAGACAGGACAGAGGGCCCAGGCTGCAGCAGAAGCGTCCATTGTGAGGCGGTTGAAGGAACGCGATAGTGACAATGCGCCGGGCCACGATGTTACGCAGTGACGCGATTTTGACGGTGTCGTAATGCGTTTGCTATCGGACTAAGATGACGGGGCACTCACAGTGAAGTTGTAATCGAAAGATCGAAGTGGACAACGCCGGGGAACCATTGACAGCAGACATCTGAGCGTGTACGTTACCGATGAGTGCAAAATGCGCGAGAGGCGCTGGGTGTGATTCGCGTTGAGGCTCCGTAAAGCGGGGCGGCTCTACGAGCATCGAGGTTCGAGTCTAATGGGGAAAGCGGGTAAGGCGGATCGAGTTCGTTGCTGGGAAGAGCAGGTAGTTATTCCGACGTACCCGATCCAGGACGCTGACCCAAATCCGATGTTCCTGGAAAAGCGTGTATACCAGGGCAGTAGCGGCAAGGTCTATCCCAATCCATTCACGGACAAGGTGGCTCTGGAAAAGAGCGACAAGACATATCGAGCAATCATGCTGGAGAACGAGTATGTACAGCTGATGATCCTGCCCGAGATTGGGGGGCGGATTCATGCCGGCCGGGATAAGACGAACCAATACGATTTCTTTTATCGGCAGCGCGTGATCAAGCCGGCTTTGGTCGGACTCTTGGGACCATGGATCTCAGGCGGTGTGGAATTCAACTGGCCGCAGCACCATCGTCCTTCAACCTACATGCCTGTGCACGCGGCAATTGAGAAGAATGTCGATGGGAGCCGCACGGTCTGGCTGAGCGAGCATGACCCCATGCTGCGGATGAAAGGCATGGTTGGTATCAGTCTTTCTCCCGGCAAGGCGATTGTCGAAGCCAAAGTGAGGTTGTATAACCGGACGCCGCTGCCGCAGACGTTTCTGTGGTGGGCCAATGTTGCTGTACGGGTGCATGACAATTACCAGGCGTTCTTTCCGCCGGACGTTACGTATGTTGCGGATCATGCGAAGCGCGCCGTCTCCTCCTTTCCTATAGCGCGCAACAGCTATTACGGTGTGGATTATCGGCCGGGCACGGATATCTCCTGGTACAAGAATATTCCGGTTCCTACCTCGTATATGGTGACCGAGTCGAAGTTCAACTTCTTCGGGGGGTACGATCATGCCCGCCAGGCCGGGATGGTACACACTTCGAACCACCATGTGGCCCCCGGCAAGAAGCTGTGGACCTGGGGCAATGCGGAGTTCGGCCACGCGTGGGATCGCAATCTCACCGATGAAGGCGGGCCCTATGTGGAGTTGATGGCGGGCGCGTACACGGACAATCAGCCGGATTTCGCATGGCTTCAACCCTACGAAACGAAGACGTTCAGTCAATACTGGTATCCGATCCAGAAAATTGGGCCAGCAAAGAACGCCAACACAGAAGCAGCGGTGAACCTTGAGTTCGATGCGGGGAGCGCACGCGTTGGAGTCTTCGTTCCATCGCGACGCAATGTACGCGTGGTCCTGTCCCGGAACGGCAATCTCGTTCTTGACAAGCAAATGGAACTGTCGCCGGCGGTGCCGTTCACCGAGACGATCGATACAGATACGTCAAGACCCGAGAAGCACATCCTGGTGGTGCAAGATGGCGATGGCAACGAGCTGATCAGTTACCAACCGGAAAAGAGTGCGGATCGCGAGCCGGCTCAGGCAGCCACGGAGCCCCCGGAGCCGGATCAGACTGCGAGTCTCGAAGAACTTTATCTGACGGGATTGCATCTTGAGCAGTATCGTCACGCTACGCGTTCGCCTGAGGCTTATTGGATCGAGGGGCTGGAGCGCGAACCGAATGACGCGCGGCTCAACAATGCGATGGGTCTTTTCCATTTGCGAAAAGGTGAATTCGCCAAAGCAGAGGATCATTTTGCGCGTGCGATACGGCGCCTGACTGGGCGAAATCCGAATCCGCAGGACGGTGAGCCTTTCTATAATCTCGGACTTGCGCGGTTTTATCAGGGCAAGACTTCTGATGCATACGATGCCTTTTATAAGTCGGTGTGGAACTATGCATGGCAGTGTGCGGGCAACTATGCGCTAGCGTCGATCAGCGCAGGTCGCGAGAATCTGCATGTCGCACTGGAGCAGGTGGAGACAAGCCTACTGACGAATGTGGAGAACCTGAAGGCTCGTGCGCTGAGAGTTTCATTGCTGCGCCGCTTGGGCCGAACCGCGGAGGCGCAGAGTGCGATCAGTGAATCCCTGGCGCTGGATCGTCTCGATTTTCGCATGCTGGCTGAGCGGTTTCTTCTTACCGGAAGAGACAAGGATCGTGACACGTTTCTTGACGCCCTGGAAGGGGACGTACAAACGCTTCTCGATGTGAGCTTCGACCTAGCCTGGTGCGGATTGCCGAAGGACGCCTTTGTGCTATTACAGGCGTGTTGCAGCGCTGGAGGGTGGGAGTACCCGATGCTTTGGTACACGCTGTCATGGCTTGCCACCGCCCTCAACAGAAAGACGGCGGCCTTTGAATACCTGGTGACCGCGGAGGCGGCCTCGTCTCGCTACTGTTTTCCCGCCCGGCTCGAAGAGATGATCGTGCTCGAGGATTCCATTCGGCGAAACCCGTCGGGGGCAAAGGCACACTATTATCTCGGAAATCTTTACTACGACAAGCGGCGGTACGAGGATGCGATTCGTGCTTGGCGGCGCTCGGTTGAATTGGACGACAGCTTTTCCATTCCTTTGCGGAACTTAGGTATCGCGGAATTCAATGTGTTGCACGATGCGGCAGCCGCGGACCGGATGTATGAGCGGGCGCTTCAGGCGAACCGTACGGACGCGCGCCTGTTGTATGAATGGGATCAGTTGAAGAAGAGGGCTGCACTTGCCTCGCCTGCCGAGCGGCTCCAACTGCTGAATCAGCATCCGCAACTAGTTGCGGCGAGAGACGACCTGACGGCTGAGTACGTCACGCTGTTGAACCAATGCGGTCAAAATCAGGCGGCACTGGAATTGTTGGGCCATCGGCGCTTCAGTCCATGGGAAGGCGGCGAGGGGCTAGTGCCTACGCAATATGTGCAGGCGCACAAAGCGCTTGGCAGAGCAGCGATAGCGGCGGGAGACTTTCGAATCGCCCTGGATCACTTTCAAGCCGCACGGCATTATCCAGAGAACCTCGGTGAAGGCAAGCATTTGCTCACGCTTGAGCGCGATTTGGATTACTACTCGGGATTGGCCGCACAGAAACTTGGCGAGTTGTCAATGGCCCATCGCTACTGGACTGCGGCGGCAGCACCAGTCCCCTCACTGGGAGTTTATTCATATTTTCAGGCTCGCGCGCTTATGGCGCTGGGCGATTCTGCGGCGGCACGCGGGGTTTTCCTGGAACTGGGGCATTTCGCAACTGAGCTGATGAAGACTGTGCCTAAGGTCGACTACTTCGCGACCTCCCTGCCGAATCTTCTTCTCTTCGACGATGATCTGGAAAAACGAAATCGGATCGAGTCGATGCTGCTGCGCGCCTTGGCCAAGGACGGTTTGGGAGAACGCGAGAAGGCCGTCGAGCTGTTGGACGAGGTCATTGCAGAAGATGCAAATCACCTATTCGCAATCGAAATACTACAAGGTTTGAGGGAAGAAGGAACGGTCGCGGTGCCCGAAGAGATTGAGGGACGCCGAGTCTCATGATCGTTCCCATTGGCATCGTCGAGCGGAGCTCAGATGACCGTGGGTCGTTTCGTTCTACCTATCTCTGCCTCGCGTCTGCGGCGGGTGCGCTTGGCGGGCTGCTGTTTGGTTATGACTGGGTAGTTATCGGCGGCGCAAAGCCGTTCTACGAAAGATATTTTCATCTCGACTCACCCTCGCTCGAGGGATGGGCGATGAGTTGTGCGCTGATAGGGTGTCTGCTCGGCGCAATGACCTCTGGAGGCTTGAGCAGTCGCTTCGGCAGAAAACGCCTGCTCACACTGGCGGCGCTGACGTTTGCTGTTTCATCGCTTGGAACCGGTCTGGCCTTGCATTTCGATGCATTCGTCGCCTGGAGGATCATGGGCGGTTATGCAATCGGGCTTGCCTCCGGTATTTCACCGATGTATATCGCGGAGATTTCTCCGGCCCGTCTGCGCGGGCGGCTTGTCTCGCTGAATCAAGTGGCCATTGTGTTTGGGATTCTGCTGGCGCAGATTGTGAATTGGCTGATCGCGCGTCCTGTCGCTCCAGGCAGTTCAGCGCAGCAGATCCTGCAATCGTGGAATGGGCAGTGGGGATGGCGCTGGATGTTTGGGATAACGGCAATTCCTTCGGTTCTGTTTCTGCTGGCCTCGCTCGCGGTGCCGGAGAGCCCTCGTTGGCTGGCGGCCAAGGGGCGGCGCGAAGATGCGCTGGGCGTGCTGGAGCGGCTTGGCGGCCGCGCTTACGCAGAGCATGTGCTGGAGGATTTTGCGGCGGTGAGTGAACCGCCGCCGGAGCGGCCGGTTCTGGAAGAGCTTCGGGCGCCGGGTATGGGTAAAGTGCTGACGCTGGGCATCGCCCTCGCGGTTCTTCAGCAGTGGTGCGGCATCAACGTGATCTTCAATTATGCGCAGGAAATTTTTGCGGCAGCAGGGTACCAAGTGTCGGACATACTCTTCAACATCGTCGTAACGGGCGCGGTCAATGTGATTTTCACTTTTGTTGCCTTCTTCATGATCGACAGGTTTGGAAGGCGCTTTCTGCTCCTGACCGGACTCACAGGCTTGGTTCTCATTTACTCACTTCTTGGAGTGCTCTATCGCGTGCACTTGCAGGGAAAGCCGATGCTGGTGCTTGTCCTGGCTGCCATTGCCTGCTATGCCATGTCGCTGGCTCCTGCGACGTGGGTTGTCATTTCGGAGATATTTCCCAATCGCATCCGGAGCAGCGGAGTATCGATCGCTGTTACCGCACTTTGGTCAGCTTGCTTTCTGCTGACTTACACGTTTCCTTTGCTCAATGCTGCGCTGGGACCGGCGGGTACGTTCTGGACCTATGCGGCAGTATGCCTAACCGGCGTGTTGTTTCTGTCGCGACGCCTGCCGGAGACCAAAGGAAAGACACTTGAAGAAATCGAAACCGATGCACGCATAGGGAATGCATAGGAGAACAGGGATGCGCGAGGGTCAGAAAGTACAGAAGATAGGCAATCGGAAGTCGATTGCAGTCACTGCGCTGTTTGGATTGGCATTGTTGTTGAGTACAGTCGCGCATGCTCAGCAGACGACGGTGGTCCTGGATGGGACCAGCAAAGGCCGCGTGTTTGACGGGATTGGCGCCGCCAGCGCAGGAGCTTCTTCTCGCCTGCTGATTGATTATCCCGAACCGCAGCGAAGCGAGATCCTCGACTATCTGTTCAAGCCGGGGTATGGTGCGGCGCTACAACATTTGAAGGTGGAGATTGGTGCGGACGTGAACTCTACCGATGGTTCGGAGCCGAGCCCCATGCGCACTGTGTCGGACCACGACTCGTCGCGCGGCTACGAATGGTGGCTGATGGTGGAGGCGCACAAGCGGAATCCCGACATTTTGCTGGAGGTGCTTCCGTGGGGCGCGCCGCGATGGGTTAATCGCAATCCCGGCGCCATAGATACTCCATACACCCAGAAGATGGCCGAGTATGTCGCGGACTTCATCCGTGCGGCGAAGCGCGATTACGGCCTGGACATCGGCGTTACAGGGGTGTGGAATGAGCGGGTCTACGATGCCGATTATGTGAAGGAACTTTCTCGCACACTGAAAAAGGAAAATCTTGCGACTAAGATCATTTGCTGCGATGAGTATCCTGGCGAGGGCAAGGTTGAGGAGGGCGATGGCGATGGGCAATGGGCGATCGCCGAAGCGATTTTGAAAGACGCAGAATTGGCCGCTTCGATTGACGTGATCGGCGTCCATTACCCGATGGTCGATGGCAAGCTAACGACTACGGATGCCGCGCGTCGGACGGGCAAGCCGCTCTGGTCCAGCGAAGACCAACCAAACGGCGGAGGCGGCCCGATCGTGAGTCGCGACTGGCCAATTGGCGGGCGCATACTTGCCCATCTCTATAACCGGAACTATCTAGAGGGAACCTTTACGTCGACTGAGATATGGAGCCCGGTTACTTCCTACTATGACAACCTGGCTGCTCCGAACTCGGGGTTGATGTATGCGAATACGCCGTGGTCGGGCTACTACGATGTGCAGGGAGCGATCTGGGTGACTGCACACACGACGCAGTTTGCGCAGCCGGGCTGGCAATATCTTGACTCCGCTTCGGGATATCTTCCGGAAGACGGTAGTTATGTTTCGTTGCGTTCGCCGGATAAGAGGGATTGGAGCGTGGTGCTGGAGACCATCGGCGCAAAGCAGTCGCAGCGGGTTGCTTTTCAGATGGCCGGGGGTTTGACAGGGAAAGAGGTGCACATATGGGAGACGAATAACTCCCGTACCTTTGAACACGTCGCCGATGTGAAGACGACCGAAGGCAATTTTGAATACGCGTTCGATCCCGATTCAATCTATTCCCTGACGACAACGACGGGACAGGGAAAGGGAACCGCGGAGCCGCCTGCTTCGAAGGCTTTCCCGTTTCCGTATGAGGATACCTTCAATGAGACTGCGGTGGGGCACGCGCCGAAGTATTTGTCAGACCAGGATGGCGCATTCGAAGTGCATCCGTGCAAAGGACGAGAAGGCCGTTGCCTGGAGCAGGTGATCACGGAGAAGCCGATTCCCTGGAGTCCGCTTCCGGATCCGTTTACGCTGGCGGGCTCAGAGACGTGGACCGACTACAGCGTTTCCGCCGATGTGCATTTCATTTCGAAGTCTCCTGCTGTTGTGATGGGCCGCATCGATTCCTCAGATGTATTCCAGCAGGAAAAGGCCCGTTGGCCGAGCGGCTACATCTTGCGCGTGAATCCGGATGGTACGTGGGAGCTTCTTTCCGCGGCCTACAAGCAGCCTGCGGCCACACTCGCATCTGGTTCTGTGGCGCTTGATACAAACAAGTGGCATCGCTTGGAGCTGAGATTCCGCGGAACTCGGGTTGAGGCAATGCTCGATGACAGGCCGCTTGTTTCGATTGTCAGCACAGCGCATTCGCGCGGAATGTTCGGACTAGGTTCGGAGTGGGATCACGTGCAGTTCGACAACCTGGATGTGAGGCAATAGCGAGATACCTCTATTTGCGCGCAAGTGATCGGTTCATCGACGCGAGGAGGTGCGCCGTGCCGGAACGCTATGCAAGATCAATTTCATCTTCGGTTTTGGTTGCGTCGGTGACGGCGGGTTGCATTCTGGCTATAGGTTTGCTCGCGGGTTTTTGCAAGTCCGTCGTCGCTGCGAAGGATGAGGCCGAGCGCATCGCGATCGATTATCCGTTGAATGGATCGGTGTTTCCGCCGGATATGGAGGCACCAACATTTCTGTGGCGTGACTCCGCAACCGATGCGAACGCGTGGCGCATCGATGTGACATTTGCCAATGGGTCGGCAGCGCTGCATGTCGACGCGAAGGGTGAGCGGATGCATGTGGGCGAGATCGATCCGCGATGCATTTCTGCGAACAACAAACTGCCTGAACTCACGCCGGAGCAGGCCGCCGCGCGTACCTGGAAGCCGGATGCCTCGACCTGGGTGGCGATCAAGAAGCGAGCGGGCAGCGGCGCCGTCACGATTACGATTCGGGGATATGGGGGCGCAGAGGCGGGGCGGGCGGTATCGACCGGCGCGATGCAGATGTATGTATCCGCCGACGCGGTGAATGCGCCGATTTTTTATCGCGACGTGCCCTTGATGCCTTCCGAGACGGAGAAGGGATTCATCAAGCCGCTTGCCGCTAATGCGGTTCCGCTCATTGCGTGGCGCATGCGCAATGTTGCCGATGCGCAGAGCCACGTGGTGATGACCGGGCTGCACACTTGCGCGAACTGCCACTCGTTTGCGGCGAATGGCAAGACGCTGGGCCTTGATATGGATGGGCCCCAGAACGACAAGGGTCTCTACGCGCTGGCACCGGTGGCGAAGAAGATGACGATTGGCACCGAGAACATGGTGTCTTGGTCGAAGTTTCGCGGCGAGGAGGGCGTCCAACTGCGTGTGGGTTTCATGTCGCAGGTGTCGCCCGATGGGCGCTTTGTTCTGACGACTATCAGGCCTCCGGGAGCGAACACGTCGCAATTCTATTACGTTTCCAATTTCAAGGATTACCGATTTCTGCAGGTCTTCTATCCAACGCGGGGGATTCTTGCCTGGTATGACCGTGTGACAAAAAGGCTGCAGCCGTTGCCGGGCGCAGACGATCCGCAGTACATCCAGTCGAACGCGGTGTGGAGTCCGGATGGGAAGTACCTCGTGTTTTCGCGGGCGGTCGCGAAGGATCCCTATCGCGCCGATGGAAAGATGGCGGCCTATGCCAATGACCCGCTCGAAGTACAGATTCAATACGATCTTTACCGCATTCCCTTCAACGGCGGTAAAGGCGGCACACCGGAGCCGATCGCCGGCGCATCGCAGAACGGAATGAGCAACACCTTCCCGAAGATTTCTCCGGATGGTAAGTGGATCGTTTTCGTGGAAGCGCACAACGGGCAGCTGATGCGGCCGGATGGCAAGTTATATATTGTTCCCGCTTCGGGCGGAGTGGCACGACGCATGAATTGCAATACGCCGCTGATGAACTCCTGGCACAGTTTCTCGCCGAATGGACGCTGGCTGGTGTTTTCATCGAAGAGCCGCTCGCCTTATACGCAGATGTTTCTCACGCACATTGATGCGGAGGGCAACGACACACCAGCCATCCTGATCGAAAACTCGACAGCAGCCAATCGCGCCGTGAATATTCCGGAATTCGTGAACATGGAGCCTACCGGTATCGAGCATATTGATACGCCTGCAGTGGATTTCTACAAGCAATTCGATGTAGCAGAGGATTTGGCGAAGAGAGGGCAATACGCCGCTGCGATTCCGGAGTGGACCAAAGCGCTGGCAATGGAGCCCAACGACGCGCACGCGCTGAATAACTATGGACAGACGCTGGCGCGCTCCGGGGCTACGGATCGTGCGATTGCCGAATTCCGTAAAGCCATCGCTGTGAAGCCGGAGTATCCGGAGGCAGAAAACAATCTGGCGTTTGTGCTTGCCGGCGCAGGTCGTCCCGGCGAAGCGATTGAACATTATCGGATGGCGATCGAGGAAAAGCCTGCGTATGCGGAGGCGCGAAGCAATCTAGGGCATGTTCTTACCGAACAAGGAAACCTGGATGGAGCTGTTGAGCAATTTCAGCAGGCGCTGACAATCAACCCGGATTATGCGGCGGCGCACAATGGTCTCGGATTCGCGCTGGCATCCGCGAATCGGCTGGATGGTGCCGCGGACGAGTATCGACGCGCGATCGAGGCCGATCCGAAATATGCGGATGCTTACAACAACCTTGGCGTAGTGATGGCAAGGCAACGACGAATTGATGAAGCCATCGAGGACTTCAACAAGGCCATTGAATTGGATCCGGCATGCGTGGGAGCCGAGAGCAACCTCGGACATGCGCTGCTGGCGAAGGATCGTGTGGACGAGGCAATCCCGCATCTTGCGAGGGCGGTTGGCGCGAATTCCAATTCCGCGGAACTGCACAGCGATCTTGGTGCCGCCTTAGCGGAAAGAGGCCGTCTCGATGAGGCGATTCCCGAGTTTGAGCGGGCACTGCAGATTTCGCCAAACATGGTGCGGGCACAGTCTCACTTGGGAATGGCCTTGGTCATGAAGGGTCGTGCTGCCGAGGGTCTTGCACAATGGCGCAAGGTGTTGCAGGAGGAGCCTGACAACCCGCGCGTACTGAACGATGCGGCGTGGTTATTGGCGACTTCGCCGGAGGGGGCCCTTCGCAACGGGAAAGAGGCGGTCGAGCTCGCACGACATGCCGTGCAAGTCACTTCCGCAAAAGAGCCATCGGTGCTTGGGACTCTGGCGGCGGCCTATGGTGAAACAGGCGAATTTGACAAAGCGATTGAAATTGAGCAGCAGGCGAGGGATTTGGCAAAGCAACAAGGGGAGCCAGATCTGGCGGCAGAATTCAGCCGCCGGATGGCGCTGTTGCAGGCACACACACCGATTCGCGAAAAGTGATCGCGAGGCGCTCTCTGCCGATGATCATATCTCGAAACTAAGGGAGCTGCGCAGGAGAGAGGCTGAGTATAAAACTCGTTCGCTGTGCTGCTGTTGCGGACGTGGGACGATCTTCGATCAGTCCTGCACCGGCAAATCGCCGATAGCTGGTCGCATTCGGCGACGCCGCCAATTGAATAAACTCCACAGAAAACGGCGTGGCAGGAATACGGGCTCCGAACCAATGCGGATCGTCCCGCTGATTCCACGCGACGAGCGCAAGGACGGCGCCCGCCGGATACTTTGCAGCCATGTCGGCCGCATCAGAATTGCGCGCATGGGCAGCCTGAATGGCTGCGCCGTTGCCGTACAACGTTGCGGTTGTGCGGGAAGCGGGGTCGACGTACATCGTGATCGCGTTCCAAGCAAGTGGACGATAAGGCAAGTTCGCCGGGAGTGCGGCGGCACCGTTGTTCACGATCTCGATGCCCGGGACCCTAGCATGCGTGATAGGAAGCGTGTAGATGTAGTCGTTGCCACGAACCGGCCGATGGCATCCCGTACATTCGGTCACAAACTGCGCATCTTTGCCGTAGGGTTTCAGATCGAGACCACGCCACCGGCCCCAATTCCAACCCTCCGTATTCTGGAAGCGACCTGCGTCTTTCACCATCAGCTCCACCTGAACGAATTTGCCGGGGTGGACGAGGCCGTCGGATCCGGTCTCCTGTTGCCAGGCAATTTTGGCAAAGCGGGTTCCGTCGGGCCACGGAGCGATATGCCCCGATTGGGCGGCCTGGGCAGCGATTTCATTGCCAAGGACAAAGCGAAACGTGTTGTTGTCGCCGCGATCAGTAGTGCTGATGGGCTTCCAGTTCACGAAGTCGGGATCGAAGGGAAGTCCATTCAGCTCCGGGGGAACTGCGGCCAAAGAGAGCGCCGCCTTCTTTTCGTTTTCGGCGCTTGACGGCCCGATCTTTGCTTTCGTTTCGCCCCACGCAACTGTTGCAGGCGAGTTCGATAGAGGCGTCCATGGGGCAAGATATGCCTTCAACGCACCTATCTCTTCGGCGGTCGGCTTTGCCTCCGGATGCAGTTTGACGAACTGCGGCAGTGGCATTGCGCCGAGCTGGATCATGTTGACAGCTTCGTAGAGAGTGGATTTCTGTGCCACAACGGGCTTTGAGCCTAGCTTGAAAAATCCAGATGCTCACGCGCGGTGAGAATATCGTGCCGCACGAGCCAGTAAGCGGGCACGACCTGGTCGAACCACGAGAGCCGGCGCTGATCCGAATGGCAGCTGTAACAGTCCTTCTCAAAGATGCGTTTGATTTGAGGCGGTGCTTGCAGTTCAGCCGTTGCTGGCTTGACGGGAATGCTGGGCCGTATTGCCTGCAGCAGGACGAATGCTGCGAGCACGGCAATCGCAAGCTTCGCGAACGTTCTCAAAGACTTCTCCTTTTCCTGAATTCGGATAGATGCAGTTCAATTGAAGAAAACCATGCCTCACAGATTGGATTCACATGCAAGGGGATGGTTGCTGGAAACCCGATTGCACAGATTATCGTGGCCGTCGTCGCTGTTGAAGGGCGTGAACGGGTGATGATGAGCGGTTTGCGCGGACGCCGGCTAGCGTGGAGGGGAGGTGTCTCAATGCGGAGAAAAAGTTCGAGATGCTGGACGGGCACCGCATGCTTGAGGTGGCGCTTCGAGCGGCATAGAGGTCGAACCGTCGGAGCTGCGTGACGGATGCAAGGCCACAAACGACCGGACCTGCAAAACGCCAACCATTGGGCTCGATGAGCGAATTGGCCTGATATCGCCAGCAGACTTCAATTGGCAGACTGGGCCAATCGCCGCGCTATGCGAAAGGATGTTCGCGGCAATCAGGCGCACATTTTCGGCATCGGTTATTCGTAGCGAATCGCCTTCGCCGGATCGAGACCGGCGGCGCGCCGCGCAGGCAGCCAGCAGGCAAACAAGCCAACCGACGCCAAGCCCAGGGCGACAATCAGAAAAATCGACGCATCCGATCGCGCCATGCCGAAGGGCAGAGACGCCATCAGATGCGTGAACGGCAGTGCTGCGCCAAGCCCCAGCATAAGCCCCGCACCGATCTGCCACAATCCGCGCTTCATCACCAGCAGCAGGACGTTGCGCATCGTCGCGCCGAGCGCCAGGCGCACGCCGATCTCCTGCGTACGGCTGTTCGTAGCATGCGCAATCACCGCGTAGATCCCCACAGAAGCCATCAGCATGGCAATCAGTGCGAATCCCAGAAAAATTCTCCCAAACACGCGCAGGAACCAGGTCTGGCGTTCAAGTGCATCCTTCATCCGCGACGGATCGTTCAGCGGCAACTCCGGATCGAGACTTTGCACCGTCGCACGCATCGCCTGCAACGGATCGGCCGTCGACTCCACCACCACAGCCATGTTGTCCGAGCCTTCCTGTCGATACGGAACAAAGAGGAGCGGCCTCGGGTTGTTCTCCTGAATTTCCTGCATAAGATCTGCCGAGATACCCACGACCGTGATCCAATCGCTCGCCTTGTTCTTGTCGTCGTAGAGGCGGAAGCGCTTGCCCATGGGGTTCTGGCCGGGCCACAAGCGCATCGCAGCATCCCGCGTTACAATCGCCGCTTCGTGACGCGCAGTGCCGTCGATGTCGTTGAAGTCGCGCCCCTCGAGCAGGGGAAGATGAATCGTCTCGAGATATCCCGGAGATTGCACCACGTATGCAATCCCCGGCCGCTGCGCGGGATTCGCGATCGGGGCATGCTCCAGCTCGATCTGATGCCGGTTCGCACCCAGCCCCGGTCCATCCGAAGTAATCGCAGCATGCGCAACTCCGGGCAGTTCGCGCAGGCGAGGCAAAAGCTGATCGTAGAAGCGCTGTCGCGCATCGCTGTCTTTGTAGCGGCTGTCCGGCAGTTGCAGCGACGCCATTGTCAATTGCGTCGTTGGAACAAACGGATTAATCGATAGGCTGTTCAACAGCGCTCGGACAAAAAGGCCAGCTCCGGACAGCAGCACCAGTGTCAATGCAAACTGAAACACCACCAACCCCGCAGAGAGCCAGCCGCCACGACGCCGCCCCACGCTGTGCGCGCCCTCTTTCAGAACGCCGGCCAGGTCGGGCTTCGACGAGCGCAGCGCCGGCGCGATGCCGAACAGCAGTCCGCTCACAATGCACAGCGCGGCAAAGTAGCCGAAGACCGTGAAGTCCATCGTGAATTCGATCCAGGAGGGCCGGATCGTCTGCGTCGACAGATCGAACCAGTGAATGCCAGCCTCGGCCAGGCCCATACCCAAAACACCCCCTCCGGTGCTCAGCATCGTGCTTTCGATCAACAACTGGCGAATCAGGCGCCCGCGTGTCGCCCCAAGCGCAGTGCGGATCGACATCTCGCGCTGCCGGCTGAGCGCGCGGCTCAGCATCATGTTGGCTACATCGGCGCACGCAATCAGCAGAACAAAACCTACCGCGGCCAGCATCATCAGAAATACAATGCGGATATTCCCGCCATTGAAGCGCTGCTGAAACGTCAGCACGCTCACGCCGAGATCCTTATCGTCGGGGAACTGCCTCGCCAGCCGCCCCGCAATGCCGTTGAGCTCGGCATTCGCTTGATGCAGCGTAATCCCGGGTTTCAGGATCGCGTAACCCCGCAGCTGCCGGTTATCGCGCTTGGCCAGGTCCGGCGTTGGAACCAGGGGCATCCACAAATCCACGCCGCTGGGAAAGCGAAAATCCTTCGGCATCACGCCGACAATCGTCGCCGCCTTTCCGTTCACACGGACCGATCGACCGATCACGCTGGAAAGACCGGCATACCGCTCCTGCCACACGTTGTAGCTGAGCACGAGGGCCGGTTCGGCTCCGGCATGATCGTCGGCCGGCAGAAACGCCCGCCCGAGCACAGCCTTCGTGTGCACCATCGCGAAGAGGCCCGCAGTTGCGCGCGCCACATGATACCGATGCGGCGGGTTGCCGCTCTCGCTCAGAATGCCGCCCTCATCGTCAATGGCCTCGAACGATTCAAATGATGCCGTCTGCGCCCGATAATCATGAAAATCTGGATACGAAAGAGGCACATTGCTGTCGTCCCGCGAAAGAAGGCGATTGCCAATGCAGACAAGGCGGTCGCCTCCGAGCACAGACACCGGTTTGTACAGCACCGCGTTCACCAGGGTGAAGACCATCGTGTTCAGGCCGATCCCGAGCGCGAGCGTTGCCATAATCGCCGCTGAGAACCATCGGTGAGCCAGGATTCCCCGCACCGCGTATCGAATGTCCTGCGCCACGGTCCCAAGCCACCATCCCGGTCTCTGCCGTTCGCATTCTTCGCGTGCAGCCTCCACGCCGCCAAACTCGATCATCGCCTGGCGGCGAGCCTCCCCTGCAGGCAACCCCGCGGCAACCTTCACCGCAATCGACCGCTCCAGGTGAAACCGCAGTTCATCGTCAAATTCACTCCGCTTCTTGCCGAACATCAGGAACCGGATTCGCGTCAGGAACTCTCGAATCATCGCGACGCCTCCACAATTCGGCCCAGCACGAGACCGATCGCCGTCGACAGCCGGTCCCAGGTCTCCAGTTCGCTCTCCAGTTGTCTCCGGCCTGCCGCCGTCAGCCGATAGAACTTTGCCCTTCGATTGTTTTCCGAGTTTCCCCATTCCGCCTTGATCCAGCCCTTGTATTCGAGCCGGTAGAGAGCCGGGTACAGAGAACCCTGCCCAATCTGCAGGGCGTCTTTTGAAACTTGCTGAATGCGCTGAGCCACTCCCCAACCGTGCATTGGCTCAAGCGAGAGCGTTTGCAGAATCAGCACGTCCAGCGTTCCTTGCAGCAGATCTATCGAAGTTGACATCACTTCCTCTCGATATTCGACAAGATGATGAATCACTCTTCTGTCGAGTGTCAAGGGATACGGCGAAAAAACCTACAACGTGTCTGAATGGAAAATTCACTTGCGCATATAGCCACCTTATATGTTACAGTGTGTAACACTATGGATAGTGGCACGAGATCGAGTCACGATCCGGTGGAGAGTGAGCGAACTGGAAAGAAACCTCTTGCTGGTTGATCCGGCGCCTCGGCTCAAGCCGAAGTTTGTGGAGGTTAGGAGATGAGAGTTCTGCGGCAAGATCTGGGTTATGCATTTCGCCAATTGCGCAAGACGCCGGGGTTCACCGTTACCGTGCTGCTCACGCTGGCGCTCGGCATAGGTGCCAACTCGGCCATCTTCACGCTGGTCAATGCCATCCTGCTCCATAACCTGCCGGTAGCAGATCCCAAAACCCTCATCCGCATCGGCGACAAAGACGACTGCTGCGTCAACGGCGGCTGGCACGACGACGGGGACTACGCGCTCTTTGCCACAGACACTTATTACATGTTCAAGAAGACCCTGCCGGAGTTCGAAGAGTTGGCCGCGATGGAGTCCGGCTACGCCTGGCGGCCCATTACAGTCCGCCGCGCCGGACCCTCGACCGTAGCGAAATCCGTCATGGGAACCTTCGTCTCCGGCAACTACTTCCGCGTCTTTGGTCTTTCGCCGGCGGCGGGCCGGCTCTTTATGGATGCCGACGACCAGAAGGGCGCACCCATCACCGCCGTGATGAGCTATGACGCATGGCTGCAGGATTACGGAAGCGATCCAAGGGTGGTGGGAAGCGCGTTTTACATTAATACCAAGCCGGCCACGATCATTGGCGTTGCGCCAAAGGGATTTTACGGGGACCGCATCGATACCAACCCGCCCAAGTACTTTCTTCCCATGAATTCGATGGATACGGTCATCGGGGCACCGTACTTCACCGATCCCGATACGCAGTGGGCCTACATCATCGGTCGGGTTAAGCCGGGAACTTCCTTGCCAGCCCTCCAGGCGAAGGCCAGCACGCTGCTCAAACAGCAGTTTGCGCCGCTCAAGACATTTACCGATGAGCGCGCAAAGAAGGTTCTCCCCCGCACCCATGTGGTGCTCACTCCCGGCGGCGGCGGTATCCAGAACATGCAGGACGGTTACAAGGACCACTTGAGGCTGCTGCAATGGATCGCCGCGATGGTACTTCTCGTCGCCTGCGCCAATATTGCCAACTTGCTGCTGGTGCGCGGCATGAGCCGCCGCGCAGAGCTTTCCATCCGCTCGGCTCTAGGCGCGCAGCGCAGCCGCATCGTCCGCCAGCTGCTTACCGAAAGCGTGCTTCTTGCCGGCATTGGCGGCTCGCTGGGGCTCGCAATCTCCTACCTCGGAGCACACGCGCTGCTGGCGCTCGCCTTCCCCGACCAGCACAACATGCCGATCGCTGCTTCGCCTTCGCCGCTGGTCATCGGTTTTGCCTTTGTGCTTTCGCTCGTTACGGGCATCGCCTTTGGCCTTGCCCCGGCGCTGATGGCCGCGCGCGCGCAGCCTGCTGAAGCCCTGCGCTCCAACGCGCGCACGACCACACACGGAGCATCCTTGCTGCAGCGCCACTCGTTGTTCTGCAGGCGGCTCTCTCGCTTGTGCTTCTCGTCGCCGCGGGGCTCTTTGCGCAAAGCCTGAATAAGGCCGAGAACGTCGACATGAAGCTGGATGCAACCAATCGCTACATCGCCCACATCAATCCGCAAGCGGCCGGCTACAAGAACACAGAGGTCGAGCCGCTCTACCAGACCATCGTCGACCGCTTCCACGCCATTCCCGGCGTTCTCAAAGTCGGTCTTGCGACCTACACGCCAATGGAGGAGAACAATTGGGGATCTGGCGTAAAGGTTCAGGGCGAACCGGACCTGAACAAAGGCGCATCCTGGGTGAAAGGGACCTCGGAGTACTTCGACTCCGTCGGCACCCGCGTTGTCATGGGCCGTGGCTTCACGGCGCAGGACACGCTGAATGCGCCGCCCGTCGCCGTGGTGAACCAGGAATTCGTCAAGCTATTCTTCGGCAACCGCAACCCCATCGGCCATCGCTTTGGTTTTTTCCGGGCCGGGCCAGGCAGGCATGGATGGAGCGCATGAGATCGTCGGCGTTGTGGAGGACACCACCTACACCAGTGTCTACTGGAAGAACCACGCCATGTACTTTCTGCCGCTGACACAGCTCGCCGGCACCGCCAATGATCCCAGTTTTTCCATCGACAAAGACCAATCCATGTACGCCGGCGCCCTGGTCATTCAGACCAGCCGCCCTATTCCCGGCTTTGAGAAGATCGTCGGCGCGACCCTGGCCGGCATCAACCCCAACCTCACCATCGTAAAGTTCCAGACATTCCAGCAGCAGATTGATGACCGCTTCGTCTCGGAGCGGCTGATCGCGCGCCTCACTTCACTCTTCGGCCTGCTGGCGCTTTTGCTCGCCGCCATCGGTCTTTATGGCGTCACGGCCTATACGGTAGTCCGCCGCACTCCGGAGATCGGCATCCGCATGGCGCTTGGAGCGGCGCGCAGCCGCGTCATTGGAACCGTCATGCGCGGAGCCATGCTGCAGACCGTGGCCGGCCTCGCGCTCGGCATCCCGGTGGCGATCTTCTGCGTGCGGTACGTCAAGTCACAGCTCTATGAGATCACCAGCGTGAATGTGCCGGTCATGACTGTCGCCATAGGAGTGCTGGTGCTTGCGGCTGCCATAGCCGGCATCATTCCGGCGCGGCGCGCGGCCTCCATCGACCCCGTAAGGGCCTTGCGCATTGAATGAGCTGCGCCTTCTAACAATACGATGATTGTCTCTCTAACCTTCGAAACCGCTAATCATTTTCCGATGCAGAAGGTAAGAATACGTCCGGACCCCAGTGTTTATGCGGGTTTCAGCGGATTCACATGTTCCTGGAGACTTGCTGGAGACTCAGAACGCCCTCGCTACCAATGGGGGCAGCAGATTTTGAGGATGGCATCGTAATCCAGCGGTTCGGAAACGATCAACGAATTGCAGTGACTCTCATCATTACGGGCTGAGAAATCGGCGAGCAGGAGAGGGGATCCGAACCCGCTCAATACAATAGAACTAAACTGATTTTTCCAAAAATCCTCCCGACAGTAAAGCTTCTTCGGAAAACAGAGAGAATAGTTTGCGCGAGAAGTTTGCCGGCCTTTCATTGGTTTGGGAACAGTCTGTACTCATGCGGGTTTTTCTGCATTCGGCCTGCATTCCTGTCCGACTTTTGTCCGAATCCCTTTTCGCTCGGACGAGAGATGGCACTGTTTTCTTATCAGGTCACGTTTGAATTCCGATCCCGTTTCTCATTGCGCTCTCGTTCTCGCTGTTCGGCTCGTCGCTCCAGCCAGTCTGCGATCGCCGGTGGGTAGTACTTTAATCTCCTGCCATCGCGAACAGCCGGCAAACCCTCTTGCTTCACACGCCGGTAGACTGTCTCGGTGTGGCAGTGAAGCAGGGCGCCCACATCTTTGGTTACGATCCAGCGCTTGATTGTCCGTAGGTGAGAGCAAAAGCCCTCTCCGGGAGGAGTGACTTGTCCTTTCTGATCGTTAGCCATGGAGCGCCGGTCGTTCGCGCAAGGCTTAACGGCAAGACTGCGAACCAAATCAATGAGGACCCGCCGCTCGAATTCCGACAAATCATCTGCATGCATTGATGACCTCCAGATGCTTAGCTTAGGTGCTTTTTGCAGGTCGAGCGGTAGAGCCATCTCTTAGCGAGGCGGGGCCGCCAAGGGGGCTGACGACTTTTGGGTTATGAGTTAGAAATTTAAAAGAGTTGGTAGGCGTGGCTGGTTGCCAAGAGGAACCCAGAGAAACGGAATGGAGGTTCAGGGAGCTACGAGGTTGGGTTGGCCAGGGCACCAATGGCGCATACCCCACCCTGAAGAATGCGCTCGAGACGTTGCTCGGATCGTTTTAGCTTCCGTCGTCCGCCAGCGACCTCAACAAGCTTCCGATGGGGTCCGTATTAGCTTACGATGCCCAGGGATCGGTCGGATTTCAGACGCAGCTCAATTTCCTACGGCGGTAAGTCCGACGGCAACGCCAGGAGTGAGCACGAGCTAGACACGTCATCCGGATTTAGTGGCGGTCAACTCGTCTGGCATCCAATGTTGCCCTACACAGGGACGCCCGAATACTTTAAATGGCATGTGGCGCATGCAGAGATTCAGCGGAAATAACGATCCTAGGAGCCGCGCTTTAACGCCTGCCGCAGTGCTGATCCGGGGAGGCCAAAGTGCCGGAGCGGTCAATTGACCGCCGCCCCTCTCTCCGATGCGCGCCTTTCTCTGAAGCAGGTCAATGTTTCAGCCTTGGGGGAGATCGAGCGGTCGGTTTTGGCCGCCACCCTGAGGACATATGGTCTCGATTACTACAGCAAGGACGATGTCGATCAGGGGATGGCAAGCCTGAGCAACTTGCTTGCGGGAGCCGAAGTGCAATTCGATTCGTCCGGAGGGCGCAGGTTTGCGGGCGATCGAACTTTGCCCAGAACCCGCTATTTCACGGTCCTCGAGGGCGGCTCTGACGGGCGAACACTGCTCAGGGAAATGTCGGCGTATCTCACAGGTTCAACCTATCCCGGTCTGGTGTCGCTGTTCGACACGGATGGGGCCAATACCTTGGAGCTGCTGGGAATTCTGTCCGACATTCCCAAGCGAAACTACCAGGCTCTCAACCTCGCTCTGCCTTCTTTGCTGATTGCCGTCCGGCCCCTGAATGCCGATTCCGTACTCGCTGATATGTATGGCAAGGGAAACCAATATGTGGCTCAGATCCCTTATCGAGTGTCCGACCGTGCGATCGCGGGCGTGCTCGATCTTCGCAAGCCCGAGGCGAGAACCTGGCTTGTAGCGAAGTTCAACGGCACCTTTCGCATAGGAGAAGAGGACTTTCCCGTGCTGCCTGGCCGGAGGCCCCTGGTCGACTTCGAGGAGCTTTTGCCGAGTCTGCTCGACCAGTGGTTGGGCGGTGGATGGACGACGGGCAACATCACCGGTTTTTTCGCCCGGGAAGCGGGCGCAGGCGGGCTGGTCTACCCATCTGCCCGAAGTAACGCCTGCGTTGAAATACGCGACGACGTCGTAATGGACTCTTTCGGCTGGTGTTTCGTGTCCTACAAGGGCGCTCCGAAGATGGAGACCAACGTTCAATTCAGCATTGCATCCGACGAGTGGCCAGCGCGGGTCGGCTGGTCACCGCAAAGCGTCGGATGGGTCCGCGAACTGATTCCGCTGAACTGCGTCGAAATCGAGCATGTTCGATCCGGATCTCGCACCGGGAGTTTCGCCGTGCATGGCTTGGCTGAATACAATTCGGCGTCCTACAGGCTCTCTCAGGTAACGACGGTGCTCAAGTGCCTGGATTCAAAACTGGGAGATGATGTCAGCGGCAGGCTTTCATACTTGGCGTTGTACAGCAGGGCGGAGGAGATCAGTTGGCTTTCGGGGGTACTGTATGGCGCGCTGCTCGGCGACCCTCGATCACTCGTAGATCTGAAGGCGGCAGCTACTAATGCCGGCTCGGATTTTGAGAGGGAGACGCTCGCCGGTGCCCAGCGACTCGTCGCACTGGTACCGCCTGCCTTTCACGCGACGAAATCGCTCGCAAAGGCGCTCGGATTCTCGTAACTCGGCACCCGCCGTGGGAGGCAGTTCGCTCGCTCGGCTCCTGGTGTCGAAACGTCCGGGCGCGCAATCTGCGTCTACGCCGTGGGAAAATGTCTTTGTTCGTTATCGTTTATCCTGCCGTTCGACAACCTTGTTTAACTGTGTCGCCATTTCTTGAAGAAGCAGCGTGTTTTCTGGCCGGACTACTTTTTCCATGGCTGTCAGTACCTCCGCCATTTCTTTCCCGAGAGGTTGAAGCAGCATAGCCTGGCCTTTTGCGGCCATAATCTTCGAAATAATCTCCCGCAGCTTTGATTCGCAGGGACGATACGCGTCTGTGATTCGTTTGATGTGATCGAATGTCACGTAATTCGCCCACATTCCAGGTCTATCCAGTCCCGCGTCTTGCGCATCTCGGTGCAGAAGGTGTAGTTCTTTTAACAGTTTCGCGGCAAGTTTCGGCAATTGGTCGAGGTGTATCAGACCAATGTTTTCGCCGAGAAAATCGCTGCTTGGTTCGAGGAATGCGGAGCGAAAATGACAGACCAGCTCCAGCCCCTTTAACAAATATGTCGTGTCCTGATCCCCGTAGTCCTCGCGCTGAAGCACTTGAACGAAATATAGGTTGTACTCGCGGTAGTCGTCGTAGAACTTCGTCGCCGTAGTCAAAATAACCCTATATGACGTTTTCCCGTCACTCGCCACAATTACTTGGCTGTTGTCGACATCAACCCGGTCTGGGAACGAAGAAAGCACAACACTTGTGATGGCGTCTCGCCACGAATCTCCGAATGGTTGGCTGGAGGTCGAGTCGAGAAACTTCCCCCACGTAATGTAGCCATCTGAGAGACCGAAAATGTCCATCGACCCGCCCGAGCCCAACGCACCGAATGGACGGATCTCCGCTTCGACAGGCAGGCTTCCGTTAGATTGTTCTAGGGCCGAGCCTTTCACCCTGATCGTGATCTGCTTCTGTGGTTTCACAACCGTCTCAACAGTGGTTTTCAAATATTGGAAAATCGCGATCTTTAGGTTGTGAACGCATCTCTCAGCTTGTTGTTCGGGTTTGTAATGCGGCCTCGGGAACTGCATGCTTTCCATGTTGCTCGCGATGACTCGCTGCCAATCCTCGATCTCCTTACATAGAGGTTCTTCGGGCGACACCGAAACTACAGACTCGAACTGTAAGGGGCTCAATTTCAATTGCTCCTTGGAGAGGCCGAGCGGAATGCCTTGTTCGGAAGACGTGGTCTCAGGTGGACCGAACAAATAAAGAGAGAGCTTTTTCCGGCTGCCCGGTTCGGTTCGCATAATGTGATCGAAATACCCGATCTCCCAGCCTGTGTAGGAATGGCTGCGCTTTTCTGCACCCGTATATACGATCACCAGAACATCGGTTGCCTGGAGTTTCGTCTCGATCTGAGCCTGAAAGGCCGAGCCAGGTTCGAGGAAATCTTTATCTAAGTTGACTTCGGCGAAGAAATCAGGCAGGGCCGTTTTGAAACAGCTGGCCACGGCTGTCGCTATCGCTAAATCCTCTGATGCATAGCTGATGAAGATACGGAAGACTCGCCGCTCGGACATAGGCGATACGACTTCAGCCATATGACCTCCTTTAGCTACATTGACAGGCACTCCACTCTAGTAACCCTTGTATTCCGAATCCAATTGGATCGCATTGTCTATGAACACATCTGCGAAGGGGCTCCCTGTTGGGCCGATTATTGCCCGCACTGGGCTCTGCACTCCCAGCTCAACATGAACGCGTCTCAACTTAACTAATGTAGAGTGACATACGATATGGCAAACGTTTCACAAACCGGACTTTTATTTTGCCAGCTAAGTTGGACCTTTGCCCCCTCTGGGAACTAACGCGGGGCCAGAATTGCCCCCCGTGCCCCAGGGCTCATCCCATGTGAGCCAGGCTCTCTGAGCTTGGCAGCCAAAATGCATATGACCAGTCAACGAGCTTCACACCCTTTTCCCAGGGGCCCCGCTGATGCAGGTCCTTCTTCAATGCCGCGAGTTTGATATTCACGCCTGGCGTCATCGACTGAGCCGAGGGGAAGTGAACGCCGTCTTTAGCGCAGGAGCCTCTCAAATACCCAGGCAAGTCTTCCGGTAGGGCATCGTTCCCAAAAAAGTATTCCATTCTTTTGGTGTGAGATTCCGATTCGCGATGCGACAGGCCTGGTTGATCCAGTCGTCGAAATCCACATTCCACAAGACGATGGAATCATCTCCACCAACGGACGCCAGGATCCCTTTTCGCGGCTCCAATGCGATCGAATTAACTGCCTCCGGTGGCACGCCAAGGCTTCCAATCAGCTCGTGCGCCTGCACGTCCCAGATGCGAATGTCGCCGTCCGCGCTGCCCGAAGCCAGGACTTTGCTGTCTGCGCTAAACGCAACGCTTGAGACAGCCTGCGTATGGCCGTAGAGTACCGGGGGGATGGGCTTCCAGTCTTTGATTTTCCAAAGGGTGACGGAATGACCTTGTGTGCTCGTGGCGAGCATCGTGCCGTCGGCATTGAAGCTCACGCCAACCGGCATCAACTCAAAATCTTCGCTTTGGTCGGGAGTACCCAACGTCTTGAGGAGCCGGCCTGGTTGGCCATTCTTCCAAATCATGACAACCAGAGTGTTCCCCGCGGATGCCAACAATTCTCCGTCCGGGCTGAACGCAAGTGTCCAAATACGATCCTTCTGCGACGTGACAGGAGATCCGATTTGTTTGCGGGCAGCGAGATCCCAAAAGACAAGTTCCGCGTCTCCACCCACAACCACGGTCTTGCCATCCGGGCTGCAGGCCAGACTCCAGACCGGGGAGCGAAGCGCCTTCACTGGCGGTCCGGATGCAGTTCGAGATGCCATATCCCAGAATATGATGCTTCCATCCATACTTCCCGAGACCAGCATTTTTCCGTTCGGCGCAAAAGCAAGGCTGCTCACTTGACGTTCATGACCGGAAAGCGGATTGCCGCTCATTCGACCGCTCGCAACATCCCAGAGCACGACATCACCAAACTCGCCCGCGGAAGCAAGCAGGCTGCCATCCGGACTGAATGCGACGTTGGACGAACTGCTATCTGTAGCGTTGAGGCGATGGCCCAGAGGCGGATCACCATTCAGATTGAGGAGGATGATCCGCTCCTTGTCGAGAGCCAATGAATTCAGATGACCATCCCGGTTCGCGAAGATAGAGGAGATAGATGCGCCGAAGCCTTTGATCAAGGTTGCTAATGGCTTCATATTGTCCACGTCCCAGCGAATGATCGTTCCGCCAAGGCTCCCCGAGAGCAGAGTGTTTCCGCTGGACTCAAAAAGCAGACTCGACACGGTCTCAGTGTGACCTGCCAGCGTACCGAGAGACTGGCCGCTCTTAACATCCCAAAGGAGGATTGTCTTGTCTTCTGCGCCCGCGGCTACGGTACTCCCGTCGGGACTGAATGCGATGGTGGAGATGTTCTTGTCGTGGCCAGTGAGTGGTTTTCTGAAAACTCGATGCTTGCGAAAGTCGTAAAGGATGAGGTCCCCATACTGGGCAACTGCAAGAAGTGAGTCGTCGGGGTTGAAAGCGAAGTTCGCCCCAGGGATAGGACCTCCAACCAGTTGATGATTGGCGAGACTCCATAAGAAAACGACAGAAGGGTGATTGCCGTAAGCTGCCGTGCTCGCGGCGAGCATGTCGCCTTTTGAGGAAAACGCGACGTGAACAAAATCTTCCTTTGCGCGGAGAGGCTCGCCTACTGGCTGGCGGGATTTTGTGTCCCAGACCACGATTGTCCCGCTTGATGCGCTGGCAAATTGCGATCCGTCGGGACTGAAGGCAACACCGACGAGGCCCTTAGGAGACAGAATAGGGTGACCTATAGGTTGATGGCTGGCTGCGTTCCATAACACGATGCGATTGTCCCAGCCGGCGGAGAGGACAGTTTGACCGTCGGGACTCAAGACGGCTTTTGTCACGGCATCCGTATGTCCCCAAAGAAAGGCTGCCCCATTCGGCAGGCGCTGTATTGCAGTCAGCAGGGACCGCCTGGATTCGACGGTATCGGCAATCCTTCGAGATTCGATGCTCAGCAGCATGGCCAGCGATCGGTCCTCTACATGAGATGTGGCCTCGGATGCCAGGGCCCGCGAAGCAGCTATCTTCTGGCGCTGATGTGCCATGTTCAGGGCCATTCCGGCAGCAAGCCCAAGGACAACAATGAACAAGGCAGCAGCCCAGGCAGTGTGTTCGGCCTTGCGATGGAGACGGATATCTTCGCCATCCAAGTCATCTTTCTGTCGTCCCATCAACGGCGCGGCGACATCAAGGAGAGCATCTCGAAAAGCCGGATCCGCGTTGGAATACCTATTCGCTGCTTTGGTGGCGTGGAAATCGGCGTACAGCGGCTCAGAGGGGAATGCGCCCTTCAAGCTCGTTGGGATTGCGTTTGTCTTCTCCCAGTCGAAGTCTCCGGCCTTGCTGTCCCAGAGAATCACTCCGTCTGTTAAACAAAGGACAAGCTTCTCGGCGGTCCTGTTCTTCAACCACCATTGAACCTCTTGCTGCACCCAACGCGAACTTGCGGATGTGGGAGATGCAAGGAGGAGAAAGTATTCTGATTGACCCAGAGCCTGCTCAATTGTTGGCCACAGGGCCGGATTTGCAGAGAGGCTGGTCTTATCCAGAAAGACCCGCATCGTCCGGATCCGGTACCAAGGCTTCGCGAACCGACTAAGCGACGACTGCAGCGACGCGGCGAGTGGCGCATCGGCTGCGTGACTGTACGACACGAAAGCCTTGTATCTCAAGTCAGTCAATCCGGCCTCCTGTGATGTAACTGCCCAGAGACTCGACTTCGATCGTGCCGCAACCGCCTCGACCCTTCACGTCGGCACGAAGCCGTTCTTCACTGGGCCGCCGAGACGAGGCCGGGCTTCCCGCTTTGGACGGCCTGTAAAGTGAAGCCGATCGTGAACTGGTGGTCGACCAACGTAAAAAGTGGAGGCAACTCTCCGTATTCATACTTCGCGGTGAGAGACAAATACTTGAATCCCCACGGAGCATAATTCACATTCGCCTGGACCCAGTTTCGCGCCTTTGTGGTGAGGGACACCGTAGTCACCTGGTGAAGCGTCTCAACAAACGGCTCGTCGAATGCCGGCAGGCGTACACGGTAGCTGCCGCTCACGGAAAAAACATCGGCAGATCTGTCTGCAGAAGCCACGGCAAACACCGCGTCTGAACCGACAACGCCCCTGAAGATGGCGTTGTAATGGCTCAAGTCAACCGCGGTCATCGCGATCGTCTTCGGCTTGTTCAGATTCTTGCCAGCTTCCAGCGCGAGGACCGGGTAGATTGTTCCGTAAAGCGACGGGTGTTTTGCCGACGAGATTGAGCCGAATCCGAACAGGACACTGGATCGGAAGACGATGTTGCTCGATGGATCAGTTCTGCAGAACTCTCCGCCCGGAAGTGCCTCATCAAACTGAAGGCCATATAACCCGACCCTATGTTCTCTGAGGGGTTCGAGGCGCTGAAAAGCGAGCGCCGCCGTGATCGAATTCGGATCAATTGTTGTCCTGTTGTTCGGTGGCTGAGCATCCTGATTGATCTCGACCGCTCCTGTCACGCCGGGATGAAACCCGAGCAAATCCGGCACCTCGCCTCGCTTGTACAATCCACCCTTTAGCTCGAATGTGTAAATGGGCTTTGTGCCGCCGCCTGCCAAGAAGCTTCCGCTTAGACTCACGTCTGCTGGGGCACCCTGGGCTGGTGCACAGAAGTACGGCATGGGAGCGGGCGGAGTGTTATCGCAACTCGGCTTCACCCCGGGAGCTCCCTGATTTGGCGGTGTCTCGATCACAGCATTGACAGTTGAATCGAAGGACAATCCTTCAATGCCCGATGCTCTGGACGGATTGAAGAGCGCGTGCCAGGCAGAAGTTACCACGTCATTGCCAGAAGGAAGATTGCCAGACAGTGTCAAGCGAAGCTTGTTGATCGTGAAATGGGAACTAGCAAT
Source organism: uncultured Acidobacteriaceae bacterium (assembly GCA_963704415.1). Classification (GTDB taxonomy): domain Bacteria; phylum Acidobacteriota; class Terriglobia; order Terriglobales; family Acidobacteriaceae; genus Telmatobacter. The sequence continues at coordinate 1,264,516 of OY969908.1, forward strand.
CTTTTCAACGGCTGTTACTTCCAACTCCTCCGGATTCGCCTCATTGGGCTTTTTTACCCAGACGCGCCATGCATCCTTGCTCAGGTAGGCCGAAGGATCGGCGGGAAAGGTACCTGTGTAGTTCACGTCCAGCGCAGTCTTGTAGCCTGCTTCCGGCACGATGCCAGTCAAATTGAAATCACTCTGCCCCATCGCCACAGTTGCCGCGGCGATCCATAATGTTGCAAAGATGCTTCTATTCTTCATGGGAATCATCGGAGAGCGCACCGGTCTGGACTGAGTCCGCCGCTTCCTGCACGGTGTTGCTGCGGGAACTGAGAATGCTGGAAGCGTCGATACGCCAGGGAGCAATCCGCAGTCTTATGTTCTGGACGAACAAAGCCGAACTAAGCGCATCAACCACGCCGAGATCGAAGAGTTTCTTCACCGTCGGATCATCGGTCTTCAAGAAACGGTCTGGATGCGGAGTCGATTCGATTACGACTTCAAGGCAGAATTCCGCTGTCATCATCATGGGGGAAGAGCTCATGCCACCTTCTCGGGAGCTCGATTTCGCTGCGGGCATAATAACATCGGGGTTAGTCGTTCTCCGCGAGAATAATGAGCTGCACTTGCGGTGACTCAATTTGGATATCAGCCCTTCCTTCTCCGCCGCGCACATCGATGTTCATACGGCATTCCCGCGCTGGTAGCTCGCGAATGTGCGGAAAGAGCCTCTCCTCTTCTTTCCAATGTAAGTAGTAAGGCAGTGTGCTAATATCGCAGCGAGTTCCAAGCAAATGGGGATGTGCTGAGAAATAGGACGTGAACGGCATGCGCGAGGAACAAATCTGATCCAGCTTTTCATGGGGCCTTTCTGATGCCAGAAGAGAACTCGGTCCAACAGGCGACCCTTACACCCGATCCGAAATCGGACCCAATCTACGGCCGTCTGGAAGATCAGATCGATTGGTACGACCGCAAGGGCCGCTCCGCGCAACGCATTTTCAAACGAATCAAAATCGTCGAAATACTTGCTGCCGCAGCGATCCCTTTTCTGGCGGGCATGAACTACCCTTTCGACAGGCAGGTAACCGGGGGCCTCGGCGTACTCATCACGATCCTTGAAGGTCTGCTGCACCTCAACCAATACCAGCAAAATTGGACTAATTACCGGTCAACCTGTGAAGCTCTGAAACACGAAAAATTCGTTTATCTCGCCAAAGCCGGCCCATATGCGACAGCGCCTGACCCTCGCGCCCTGCTGGCCGAGCGCATCGAATCCACGGTTTCGCAGGAGCATGCGCAGTGGGCGTCGGTGCAACAGCAGTCAGCAAAAAATCAGGGAAATACCGCGCCGCCGGTGGCTTCCTGACGCTGGCTTTTCTGCGGAACAGCACAACAACTCGGATTCATTTCTGTGCATTCTTTTGACCGCCGTTGTTCTCAGGCTTCCCGGAAGCAGGGCTTTCCAGGCTTCCTCGAGTTTGGTGCTATCTCATTCTTCTTGCCGGGTGCTATAACAGTGCGAGATAACCCACCTCACTGAATTCGCCCGATCAGGGATTGAAGGGACACGCATGAAACTCCTGGCCAAGTTCAATCTGATTTTTCTGGTTGTTTTTGGGGCCGGTGGATTGTTGATCTCTCAGCTCGCACACTCTTACTTGTTAGAGAACGCGCGCGACGAAGTGCGGGCGCAAGAGCGGCTGATGATGGCCAGCGCCCGGGCAGTGCGAGACTACACCTCTGAAGAGATCTCACCCTTGCTCCAGGAGAACCCGCGGCACAGAGTGCGCTTCCTTCCCGAGACCATTCCGTTCTATGGGGCGAGTACGACCTTCGCCAAGCTGCGCAAGGGCTATCCGGACTATGCGTACAAGGAGGCCGCACTGAATCCCACCAATCCAGAAGACCGCGCCACAGGTTGGGAGGTGGATATCATTCATTGGCTGCGCGATCATCGCGATGAGCGTGAAAAGACAGGCCAGCGGAACACACCGATGGGACCAGCGCTTTATCTCGCCAATCCGATCGTGGCAACGAAGGAATGCCTGGTATGCCACAGTGCGCCTGCAGCAGCGCCCAAAGCGCTGATTTCTGTCTACGGCTCGTCCAATGGTTTTGGCTGGAAGGAAAACGCGATTATCGGCGCCCAAATTGTTTCAGTGCCGCTCTCAGTGCCAGTTGCCGAGGCAGATCGAGCGTATCGCCGGCTTCTGTTCTTCCTGGCGCTGACGATGGTTGTGGCGCTTGTGGCCCTCGATGCGGGCGTCTACTGGTTTGTGATCCGTCCGCTCAGGATCGTTTCCGAGACCGCAGACCGCATTAGCCGTGGCGAGAAAAATGTGCCTCCAGTCCAGATCGGAGGGAAAGACGAGATTGCGAAGGTCGCGTCCTCTTTCAATCGGATGCAAGTTAGCTTGGCCAAAGCTCTCAGGATGTTTGATGAGGAATAGAGAGGCATTAGTTCTGGCAGGATCTCAGAAACTTTAAACGGTTGGCTTCGTATTCGATCTCGAGCGCGACCGTTGCGCAAAGTTCCTTCTCGGAGGAGCATCGCTTCGCCGCTCGCTTTACGACTACCTCTGCGATAGGCCCGATGTATGCCGCCAATTCCCTGCTGACGCGTTCTATTGTTGGCGCATCGATCGAAGGTGCGACTATTGCAGAATCGCTTATGCGTCCTGGCGCCTGCGATGTCGCCGATGCTTCGCGAGACTCAATCAGCTGGTTCCCGTTTTCATCGCTACCCACGCCGCGCTCTTCCAGGAACGGCCGCAGAGCTCGAATGAGCACCTGCACGTCGGACTTCCAACGTGCATGGGTCAGTTCGACCGCATTTCTGTACGCTAATTCCTTCAGGTCGTCGGGCAGCTGTTCCACGCGCGGCATCTTCGCTCCCCGCACGAGTACAGGGATGACCGGTATATCGCGCCTAAGTGCCGAAGCCAGCTCGATGCGGACGAAGTCATTCGGGTCGTCGAGGCGGCGTCCGCCCATGGCATCTTTCGCCTCCAGCCACTCCATCCCGACGATTGCCAAAAGGACGCTGCAGTTCGCTACACTCTGGTCGATCGCCTTCCGGAAGTCCCGCCCCGGCTCAATCGCCGCCACATCCATAAACACTGATTTATCGCTGAAGTTGGATGTCAGGTCGTCGAAGAGTCGACCTGCCTCGCCCTCCGAGTCGTTCCTGCGATAGTTTATGAAAATGGAACGCAGGGCAAACCTCCCAAAGCTGGTGCATGAGACAACGGAGCAATCAACGTTCAAACCGTAAGAACTCTAATCTATGTTTGATCGAAGGATTTAAGTGTACTCCTGCGTTTCGACCTAGTTCAACCACTGCCTTTTGACTTGTTCTCAATTGGTATTTAGTAAGCTACGGCACGGATCCGGCGGCGCAGAGCTGCGTATTACAACGTCAGAAGTTAATGCGTCAGTTGCGGGTTCAGGCGCTGCAGAGCCTTTCCATTCGGCGCAAAGAATGTGTCAATAATGAATGAAATGAAGCGTTGCGTGAAGATGGTACTGTGATCGGGGACAACGTCGGGATCAATTTCCATCAACCAGTAGGGTGTGCCGTTGCAGCGGTTGGGGCGCACCTGAATCGCGAAACAAGCCTGGGTATCGGCAAGCCTGAAGGTGCTGACGACGTTCAGATTCTGCTTGTTGAAGAGGTCGCGGTCACACTTGGCGATAGCATCGGGATCTTGAATGGTTATCGTCTGTCCCGTTGATGAAACGCGCATCCGATTGGCACCGACGGACTTCAGCATGACATGACTTTGCAGAATCTGCATATGGGGTGCGCTGCTCAGATAGTAAGAGCCCTGAGATACAGCACCCTGGTCTTTGGTTGTCAATGACCAAGTTTGATGTTGCGCGTTGTGCGGGTCAAAACAGGCCAGATCATACTTCTTATTAGGCTCTTGGCTCAATTCACGGAAGCTTCCATTGGATTTGAATCCAAGGTAGGGAAGCCCGTGACCAATCGGAAGTGCGACCTTCGTCGCCAGATCAGCAGTCGAGGTGAGCGATACGAACAAAGGACGCTCGGGGTCGTCATCGGTTTGCGTTGCAGCCAGCGATCCACGCAGCGGGTGATATGTGTACCTGTTAAACGTCAGGAAATCCAGCATCTGCCTGGCTTCAGTGGCAGCTCCTGCAGGATTAATGTAGATGACGAGGTCGGCGCGCGAGTCAACGGCAAGCTTCGACGCAAGGATCTTGTCGCTGTTTTCTTTCGTATCTTGAGTTGCCTGAGCCTCCTCGGCATAGATGGATGCCTCCGCGATTTGGCTGGCTGTCGTTTCACTCAAGGTTCGTTCGAGCAATAGCCCTCCAAAAGAATGTCCGATGAAGATCGCGAGAGCTTTGGGGTTTTCGTGTGTCCTGGTGGCGATCTGCGTGAGTGCGCTGGACAGCATTGCGCCAGGGATGCGAATTGCTGTTGCCTCGCGGTTGAAATATGAGAATTGCTGCGCGACAGGAAAGTAACTATGGATTAGATTGCCGCGCCAGCCAATATATATTCCGAGGACACGATGTGTTCCCTTGAACCGCTTGTACAACTCCTGCAAGGCAGCCTGAAAGCCCTTTACGTTGTCGTTCTCCTGGCTGGCATTGTTCTTCCAACCGTGGATGAAGGTCAGGACAATGGGATCGGATTGACCCGGCTCAGTTTTAGCAAGGTCATTTGCCTGGCGAATCAGCCGAAGGGCAGTATCCAGCTCGCCTTTGTCAAAGAGTTCCCCCATATCATCGACTTCGATAAAGGCGAGGCAGATGGGAGACTTCGCATCCACGCAATCTTTCTCAGGCAATTTGGTTGACGTAGCTTCAGCAACAGGTGGTGGGGGTGGAACCTCGATCGCGGGGTGCTGCAAGCGGTAAGGCTGTAATGCTACGTGGCAGCCCGTGAGACCAGGCAGAAGAATCGCCGCCAGGAAAGTCGTCTTCATCAATTTCATGGGTTATTCCCCGCGCTGGATTTCGACTGTCTGCCCCGACGAAATACGGAGCCGAGCACGTTTGTGATCTCCGGTTTGTATTCTGTGTAGAAGCTCGAGAGCACGGCGGTGCCAAAGGCGCCTGCGGCGCGTTGGCCCACCTGCGCGAAGGTGTTCTCCGCCCCTGGATACCAGGGATAGCCCGCATACGCTCCCGCGGCCTCACCAGCAAAACGCGAAATCGCGGGGATGCGGCGCCCATTCCCCTGCGTCGTGGATCGGCGCACGGTGATCACGTCATACCAGGCATGTCCGAATCGCTGCCAGCCGTCATGCGAGAGGGCATCGAGGCTCTCGGTCGATAGGCTTGTGCCTGCTGAGGCGGGGCCTGAAGAACTGCGCGTCGTCAACGCGGACACCGCAGTTCGCCGCCGAGTAATGACGGAGGGATCGTTACGATAGGCGAGGAATCGCGGGTCGTCATTGAACATCAACCCGAAAAGATATTGCGCGGTACCCTTGCCCAGTGCCTGGGTGTAACGCGACCCTACGCGTCTGCCATATCCATCCCAGGTGCGTTTCCACTCTGAGGGAGACTGAATCACTTGCGCGCCTAGTCCAAATACGACTGCCCCCAGCACCGCCTGATCGGTAACAGAACCGGAGACAAAGTCCAAGCCACGCTGCGATGCAGTGTATCTGCAATCTGTAGCTTCCAGGTCAGTCGGAAACGCACCGGGACACACCCTGACCAGTGTGAACGCAGGAGGAGAGGCCACAACTGCTTGCGCATGCGCTTGATGTAGAAGCGCGAAGGACGCGATCAGGAAGAGCATCCAATTTAGGTTCGCCATGTTGAAGCTCCGTTCGGTCCAGCTACGAAAGCAGCGCGCGAAAGTAGTCATTCAGCAGCCTGTCTTGTGGGTCATACTGCTTGCGGGTTGCTTCGAGAGTCTTCAATCTATCTCCATAGGCTCCTTGCAGAGCTGCTGCCGTCAAGCCTGGTGTCTGGTTCAGCAGCGGCTTCCCGTTCAGGGCAATGCAGAACTGGTTGTAGGCTGCGAGAAAGTCGTCCCATCCGGGATTTGCGGTAGAGACCGGATCGAGCGTCATCACCGTTCCATCGTAGGAATAGGAAAGAAGAGCTTTTTGGTCCTGAGCGATTCGATATCCCACATAAAGCAAGTTGGAACGGTACCCCTTCTGCGCGTAGTAGTCAGTGCAGAATTTGCAGAAACTTGTGAGTGCAGTGGGAAAGTCTTCTTCGGCAAACGCGAAGAGACTGAAGGTATAGCGGCTGTCATTCGAGACCGGCGGATACTGTATGATCTGGTCCGGTGGAACGGTGTAGTCACTGGATACGATGGCCTCCAGTTGCAGGCGCCACGCCGCGTTGAAGGCATCGATGATTCCATAACGAATCGATGGGACAGAGACATTCTGCTCCGTATCATGCCCAAACTTCGGGCCTGACGTGCCCCAGATGTAATTTCTCAAGGCCCAGGCCGCGTGGTTTGGCTCGCCGGCGGCTCCCGGATTGTACTTGCGGAACTCGACGGTGATTTTGTCATCGAACGGAAAAATGTAATACATCATGGAATAACCCAGAGCCTTGAGGTCCGGTAAAGCTGCAAGAAAATCCGTAATACTGTACGTGGTGTGATGGACGTGCATCGGAGTCAACGGCTTGATCTTGTATGTGATCTCATAGACGATTCCGAACAGGCCGTAGCTGGATCGCACTTGCTGCATCAGGTCTGGCTGCGCATCTTCGGTCACCTCGAGAAGATCTCCGCTTGGAAGCACCATTTTGACGCCGGTGACATACGAACCAACCTGGCCGAATTCTCCGGGAAACGAGGCGTCTTTGGTCCCCGCGCAAGATGCACTCCCCGCGGACAAACTGCCAATCTCAGTATTGACGTAGAACTGCAGATTTTTCGCTTCGAGGGCTTTTGCCATATCGATGTGCAAGGCGTCAGCTTGGACTGTCAGACTATCCTGCCCGATATTGAGAATCTGATTCATCTTCATGCGGATCAGGGTGCCCCCATCGGCAACTCCGCAAGGCGCCGTCGAGTGGTTCGATCCAACCGCTCGAACCGGGGAAGGATACTTCAGCGGATCCTTCATGACTGCGACAATGTCGTCCACCGAGTTCGCATCGACGATGACAGCAGGGTGCGAAACGATGTTGCCGAACCAGTTTGTTACTGTGTTTGTTGCCATGAATCCTCCTCGATCTCCGAATGCATGCAAGTGCCTCGCTGATATCGTCTCGCCGGAGAGTTCAGAAATAGATCGAAACTTACCCGATGACAGTTCAGCTACTGGCTGGCAAGACTCACTCAGAGATAGGTTCGCATCAAATGGTGCAGCGAAGGGGGCGATCGTTTCACCTCGGCATCACTTCTCGCTGACCGTTCTCTATTGTTTTGCGAAGGAGTCGTCCGATTCGGCTCCGGGTCGCGGCTTCCATGCAAGGCTGTAGTATTGTCCGCGATCCCGCGCCCATGGATCGAATGCGTTGACTACGTTCTCCAACTCGGGAGCTAGTTCAGGAATATTGCGCATCAACATGCGCGTCATTGGGGATACGGGCTGTTTATGGCCATTGGGTGTTCCCTTTTCCATCATTGCCGGTCCTGGGCCGTTGTTGTTCACCCAGTCAATGCCAAGCGTCGTATAGAACTCCGGACGGAAGCACGAGGTGAAAAAGCGGTCGCTGAAGAGCCGGCGTGAAGCGTTCAGAATGAATACAACGAACTGCGTCTCGGAAATTGCGAATCCATGGGGGCGTCTATACTCGGCCAGGTAACCTACCGCGGTATCGACGTCCTCGATGTTATCGACCAGTGTTCCATTGGGGTGACCGAGGCAATCGTTGATCGGCGATTTATCTTCATTCACCTGTGCATCAGTAATGACCTTCGACGCATCGCAGACATGTTGGCCGTAGACCTCGCGTAGAGTTTGTACAGTAGCCTTCTGCTCTAACTGGTCGGGCGAACCGGGCGCGACGCCGGGATCCATAAAATCGTCGAAACTGGTTAGCTGGCGCAATCCATATTGCCGCCGGAATTCGTTGAAGCGCGGTACCCCGTGCTCCCGGTCTCGGATGATGTCGAGGGCAACAACGTCGATCTGCTGTGTTTTGCTGTCGAGCCTCCCCAACTTCAGGTTCTGGAGAAAGAGCGGTGAGTTATGCAGTGTAAGGAGCCCCAGTCTTTGACGGCCCAACGTCAGTCCCCAGTTGGCGAGACCCATCGTGTGCGTAAAATCGGTTGCCTTGCCCTGAAAGGTTTCAACTACCGAAATTCGCTTGGCAATTTTATTGGGGTCAGCAGTTAGATCACGATACTCCAACAGATCGGGAACAAGGGGGTGCAGGCGATATACCGAGACGAATTCTTCGGGAAAATTGAAAGGCGCCCCAAAATGATTGACGCCGCCATTGGTAAATTTGGGATTCGTAATGTCGTAGCCATGCATTTTACTGCCAAGACCGAATATGCCAGGTCCGGACGCAAAGACTGAATACCACTCGGTAGCTTTGGCCGGATCTGTAGACTTGCCGAAATTCGCAACCACAACATCGCTCAACGCCTTTGACAACAATCCGCCATTTGCGCCAAGGAGCCCATTCCAGTTCCCATTCATCCCCAGGTAGAGTGGTTCGTTATAAAGCAACTGAGGCGTCCACTCGATGGTGTGAATCTTGGCAATTTCCGCCGCGACAACGAGTCGAGCGATCTCGAACAATTGGTCAGGAGTGACATCGCGATAGCGGATGATTTGTTTTGGTTTGGCTGGATCGCGGAGCCCGCAATCCGCATCTGGTTTTTGCGCAGTAACCCGACGGAATTCGGCGACAAACGAATTGTGTTCCCGCGCAAACAAATTGTGCAGAAAGCTGAGGCCGACGGTCCAATTGTCGGGGAACCCAGCAGCTTCCTGTCCTGCCCATTCAGGGTTGATGGGGTCGCTCGGACCAAAGACCGGCAAATAACCGGGACCCGCTTGGCCAGGCACCGGAACCAGGAGCAACTTTGCCGGATCGGCAGGATCACGCTTCACGCGCTGACGAGAGGTGTCATCAAATCCATAGAGTTGCGAAGCATCCCACCAAGCGGTGTTTGTGTTGCTCATGGTTTTCGGCGCGCGCACCAGATAAGTTTTCCCGCCAAAAGTAAATGTATCGGGCGCGGAGTCCTGGGCGACGTAGCCCTTGTCGATCCTGTCATCGGGGCGGCAACCTAACTGCTCGATGTCCTCGGGAGTAAGCGGCTGCTCGACGTTGTTTACCAGCTTTGTCTCGCAGCCCACCTTCATGTATTCAGCCTGATTGTGTCCTTCTTCGAGATGCGAGAACCAATCATGTGTCATGAATTGGATCCAATACGCCGCGAGCACGTTGAAAAACGGCGCCTTCTTGTAATCGCAATTCGCGTCTTTCGAGTCCCCCGGCAAACCATACCCTTGCTGGCACTTTGAAGGGTCGGATTGGATGCGCGTAAAAAGGCGGCGGCTGATTACCTGAGGATCCGGCTCCAGGAGCGAAAGCCGGTTCCCGTGCCGATTGCGCGTCAATTCGTTCAATCCAAGATCTGGAAAGGACGTATCGAGCTCTACGTTTCGCGCAAATAACATGCCGGAGGAACCCATGGCGGGATTCAGTATGTCGTTGCAGATCCCGGTGACTGTGCGCCAGCGAATCAGATCTCCCTTACATACCTGCGGGCCATCGCCACCCACCGCACCATAGGACGGGTTGGTGGACGCAAGTCTCATCTCCGGCCAGATCTTCAGAGCGGAGCCGCCAACCCCGTCTCGACCCTCGACGTATTGGGTATAAGTCCCTGAGTTATCGAAGAGATTGAACTTGATCAGTTCAACCCTCTGCAACTCTAAGTCCAAAAGCGCTCCGGCGACGCCACGCTGAGCCGGAAGGCTTGATGAAAGAAAACCTGTCGGCAGCGATGTCATGTCCCCAGTGCCCCAGTAGTTGGACCAGTCCACCCAGGGAGTCCCGCGGAATTGCAAGGCCTGTTCACCCCCACGGCAAAGGGCCGATGCTTGGGAGACTTTGCCTTGAAATCGGAGGCCACGCGCATCCGGAATCTTCAGCAGGGCGAGTTGGCCAATCACCGCTTGCGCACAGGCCTGAAGCGATTTTGCTTCCAACTCTTTGCCTGAGGGCGCCTGCGACGTGCTTTGGCCCCAGGCGAGAACGGATTGCACCGTGAGAATGCACGCGGCGGCCAGAATGATAGGTGCGGGAATTCGCGACATCCTAACTCCTCCGAGCTTCAGTGGGACGGTCTTGAATGAGGCATTACGCCGCCGAGAAAAGAGAGAAAGACCAAATCTGTCGCATGTCTTCCGAGAACTAATTGCGACTTCGATTGAGTCGTACCACTCGGTTAACCAGCCGCTCCCGAGAAAGTGACAGAAACATACGAATTCCTCTGGAACCCATATCGTATCTCTGGGGAAAACTCCTTCTGCATTGCCCCCGTTGGGAGAGGCTTTTTTCAACAGCAGATTCACCGGGCCTTGGTGGAGGCGTCGAACGAATCGACTTGACTCGACCGAATGGTGAACAACAGGGAAGAACTTACAATGCGCATCGATTCGACGCGCAACGCAAGTCCGTATTCCTACGAGTCGTGTTTTCCAACGAATGATTTGGAGCCTGGCAAACGAAACGCATAACCCGGCACACTTTACAGATGAGGGAGAAGCCGGCTGCCTGGGGCACTTTGAAACGGCATCTAAAGAATCTGTCAAGGTGGATCAACATTGTCAAGAGTTTTTTCCGTTGCTCAAATCGAGAGTAATCTCGTTCGCAGTTTCATCGGGGCAATCTGTCGGAACTGGAATTGCGAGAGCGATTCTGGGAGGACTCGGATTTTCAATCGCCCTAGCTCCTAGAGCCGGCAGCGCTTTTACCTTGTTCTTGAGGATTGCACGCCCGAAGCCAAATCCCTTCGAGTAACGCGGGAACCCACTGTTCCGCCGGACACTGACTCCATGTCTTTCGAAGGAATGCCAAATGCGCGTTCGGCGTCTTCGCATTCGCAGCCTGGAGATTCAGAAGCACGAGCGTCCCAGTCGCAAGCTCGCCGTTTGCGGAACTGTCTGTGTCGGTCGGCTGGCGGAGCACGGTCGTCGGAGCAAAAAGGCATCGGTTGCCGGCCATTTCGGGCGACAAAGCCGTTCGGCTTGAGGGATCGCTGTAGAGTTCTCGCATCAAATTGACACCGCTCACGATATTGTGGAGCGCAACGCCAATGGCATGAACTGCGGCCAGATCCCCGCCTACCATGTCAGACAGAAGCTGCTTTGCGCGATCGACCTTTTTCGTCAGCGCCCACCAGACCAGGAGTGCCAGGTTCATGGTTCGCGGCGCTTGATCGAGCACCAGTGCAGCATTCCAGCTGTCCTCTGTAGCCTTGAAGTTCGGCGCAAACAGAGTGCCCACTACTTGTTGAACCAGCGGTCCGCACATTTCGGCCGATCCCTCACCACGCACAAAAGCTGCGAGACTCTCGAGTTTATCCGGCCCCGCCGCATATGCTGGAGCCATCGCGTTGAGACGCTTCCAGAGAGCATCCTGCGCTGTGGCGCGACCTTCCGCGCACCGGGGTGCAACGGTTGGAAAAGGCTTCCCTCCGATTTGCAACGTATCCTGCACGCGCTGAAGAATCTTTCCGTTCACTGGAATCGAACGATCCGCATACGCGCGATCGAGCTTCAGTTCCTGCGCCAAGACCTCGATCTCCGCAGCATTGTCTGAAGAAACGATATCGACGATTCCGGGAATGCGAATTCTCTTCATTTTTCTCCTGCCAATCAACGATCGGTCTTTTGTCCAAGCCCACTAAGACTGACAGTCCATTTTTGCCAGATAACGCAATGCGTTGATACTGGGAAGGAAGAAGTATGCGCCCCCGCGCACGGTCACAAATTGAGGCACATCCATGATGCGGGCTCGTACTCCTTCTTGCTGCGATAGAGAAAAAGTGTTGGTGAAGGGGCATCCGGCGATCCCCTCGCGATTCCCCAGGAGTGGATCACTTTGCTCGGTCAGCGCATCGAATTTCGTGTTCATCATCCATGAGTTCTGCACGAATTCGAACTGCCGCAGGATATTGGCGGCGATGCAAATAAAGTGAATTCCATGTTCCGCTGTGTCTGGATCATCTCCCGCCGCCTCTTCTGGAGTGAGTCTCGGCCCATACTCTCGTCCGCGGCGAATCATGCGATGAAACCGAGTCGAGGCAATCACATCGTCACGATAATTTGCGTTGCCAAAGCCGAGCATGTGAAACATCTGTCCGAACAAGCCGTTCGATGCCGGCAGGTCGGCATTACGCGGATTCGCGCGGCGGATATGCGCGCCGAATGGACAAAGAACGCCACTGCTGTCTGAATCATAGGTGAATTGATTTTGTGCCGCAGACTTCTTGTCAATGCCTTCGATGGACTGCGAACTCACCGGCAGAAGGGGCGTGCCATCCATCCTGCGACCTACCATGGATTCGGCAAGACTCTGTCGGGCCAGAGGATCTGAATAAGTCTGCTTGTCCACAAACCGCCAGAAGCCGCGCACATCCTGCTGCAATTGCCTGAAAACCAGAAAGGTCCCGTTGCGCCCGAAGTCACGCTTGTTCGGCTGGTCCTCTGCAAAAGGTAGAACGGAACTTGAAGGCGCGTCCGGGGAAACGAGGGGTCGATCGGTGTACTTGCCATATTCGTTGGGATACCCGAGCAGGAATTCGCCGAGGGACAAGAGGTTCCCATATTCGAGTTCGTGCCCGCCGCCAGCGCGTTGCCGCCTCCAGTCCAGCGTGGGCTGGCTTATTCCGTCGTTGAATCCGAAAGGCTCCTTGCCTCCCAGGTTCGATGTCGACAAGCAATCCAGTACTTCGAACGCCGCGCCCGAAGCCGCGCTTCGAATGGTTCGTGTCCACCCTTCTAGCTGGCCCGGCTGGGCATAGATCATCAGCAACACGTGAGGGACGTTTCCCGCCCGACCCCATCGCCAAGATTCCGGCGAGTTGGCGCCTAAATCCCCAAGCCTTTGAGAGCGGCTTTCCTGTCCCGTCATGCCGGATTGAAACTCGGCTGAGAATCCCGCAAGCAATTCTTCTGCGACGCCGAGCGCGTGTAGCCCTTTGCAAGTGAAGGCTACCTGCAGCGCCGTCAATGGAGGCCGGCTCAGTTCTTCTGCCGTCGATACCGGCGCGTCCATGAGCCATGCGCGCGCGGCCGCGGCGTCACTGATCTTCAGCAGCAGGAAGGATGCTTCAGTAAGCGCGCTGTATCCGAAGCGAACGAGGCCTTGAATGTCGCTAAAGTTTATTGGTTCTGCGCTCATGTCCCTCCCGTCGATCGCCCGGTTCGCAATTCGTCGTCGTGGCTTTCCGCCACGCATGTTCATTCAGCAGTGATCCTGTCGGCTCCGGCAATCTCTTAGAAAAGCCGCAGCCAGCCCCGTATCTCGGTGTCTGTCATGAATTGCTGTTCGAGTCCCTCTCGGATCTGCGCGTTGCGCCACTTATCAAGAGCCGTCAGACCAGGGTGCGCGTTGTACCAGGCTTGCGTCGGCATCTGATGCCGCCGAAGATAGTCCTTGAATTTCTGCTCGTCCTTGGCACCATCGAGGAGAAGCCAGTTGGTCCGCGGATAGCCAATCCCGTTGCTGAAGACAACATTCAGTCCGAAGCCGACTTTGTTTATAAAATCGTCCATATAGCTCTCGAGACTGCCGTCGTAATTGCTGGCAAAGATCACCCGCTTCTTGCCATCCAGAAAAACCCAGCGTGCGAACTGAATCGAAGTCACGCGAGCGAGCCGCCCACGATTAAACACGTGCCTTGCCGCGTAGTCGATCGCGCTAAGAACAAAAATCATGGTCAGGCGTCGAAACAATCCCGGTTTTAGGCTGCCCATCGCGCTGAACTGGTTTGTCACGCCGTGGTCTTCAAGGGAGGAGAGCAGGTTCGCGTGATCTGGATTGACGCGAGGGGTAATCTCAGCATCGGATTTCTCACATCCCCTGAGTTGAAAGAGGAAGAAAGGAAGTGCGAACAGAAGGAACGGAGACAGGGCCAGGAGCAGGATCGGCACGCCCAGAAGATGAAGAAAGTTTCGAATTCGCCATCCAAGAGGTGTGGGGGAAGGAGGTGTCAACGTGACACGCCCAGCTTGGGCCTCATTCGCGACGAATTCCTTCATTGCCTCCCGAACCTGCCTTTGCGGAATCCCGCGCAGTGAATCCGCGTTTTCTTGAATGAACTTCTCGAGTGCCTGCCTCAGCATTTCCTCCTCGTTCACTTGTTGGACCGTTCGTCCAATCCAATTCACATAGTTGGCTGTAGTGGCCACACTGTGCGCCTTCATCCAGGCCAGGAGGTTGATTCCCGTAGCGTATCCTTCGCAGTGTGCAAAGATGCTTCTCAATCCATCTCCGGCCTGTTTCACCAAATCCCCAAGGAGGTCCTCGATTCCGCCATCGCAATCTCCGAGAATCGCAAGATAAGTGGGATAGTTTACTCGCGGCATGCCGTAAACCGTGATGTCATCCAAAGTCTGATCGTCGAGGATCACGATGCGTGCGAAATGCAGGCGGGCGAATCGTCCGAAGGGGATGACTGCATTGAGAGGATCCAAGAGCCCCGGAACTCGATCCATCGAGGCAAGCAATCGACGCAGTTCCGCCTCGCGCGACGGAATGATCGTGCCCAGAATCATGAAGCTGGATTGGGGCGTCATTGCAGCTTAATCAAAGACCTCATCACCGGTCGGCTCGTAGTGGGGTGTTGCGTTCATAGTTTGCCGCAAGGTTGCCAGCGTGAGGTACATGCGGCGGCGCGCTCGATTCTGGTTGCCCAAGGGGCGATGTTCTGCAAGACAGTGCCAAGGATTGTAGGAAAGCCGCTTAGCAAAATCTAGCTGCGCCGGCGAATCGAATTTCTGTTGAGGAATGCGCAATGTGGCTACCGTGATTCGCGGTGAAAGCCTTTCAGGCCAGAGCACTGCATTGTTCTCAAGGGGCATGAGGTGTGCCTCCGTTTGCAGTTGCAAGCGAATGTCGAGTTCGACATCTTCCCGTGCGAGGGTGGCCACCATGGATTCGCGCAGGTAATCGTTGGGCGGGCGAAAAGGAAGGCGGGGAATCGGCGTGCGGTGTTTCGATTTCGGCCATACCGAGTATTGCATCGCCTGGCCTTCACCCAGGAGATAAGGAACGCAGCTGAAATAGGGCGCCTCAAATGGACCGCTCTGCGTTTTGATCCAAAGAGATTGCATGATGAGATCCAGTACATGGTGGCGATGAAGATTGACGAAGTAAAAGATTGTCGCGTTCTTCAAGCTCTCCACTTGTAACTGCGCATTCGCGATAATATCCGGCGTAACGAAGGTTGGAGTGGAGACGGCAAACAGATCCTGGGTGAACTTTTCTTCGTCCATCAACTTCGGTCCCGGCACTCGCATCAACTTGATGCCGATGCTCATGAATCCGACATCGTCGATATCCGGGGTAATGTATGGCCCAGGCCCCGAGAAGCGCACCCATGCGGGATACGTGCGCGGCTGAGCGTAGATGCCATGACGCAATTCTGCGGGGAGATTGTCGTGAACACTGAATTCCGCCCTCACGATGCCATGCGTCTTCGTATTTCCGCCTCGCTCGAATCGTCCGGGCTTCCAAAGCAGACTCATCTGCTCTTCGAAGCTCTTGATCACTGAGTCGACGTATGCCTCTTCATCCGGGAGCCGCTTTTCCTCCGCAATTTGTAGGCCTTCGTTGGACCGTCTCGCGTTGATGATTGCGGTGGCGAGGCTCGCGAGGGGATCGCGAAGGATCGCGTCGAACAATGGGCGAACGAACGGATCGAACCTTCTTTCAAGATGCACCAGAGATATCGATGTATCGCCCAGCCAATTCAAGAGCGTTGAGCCCGTGTTGGTCTTGGGTATCGGACGATCAGGGTTGGAAAGGACTGTCATGCAGGCGGAAATTGCAGCGCAAAGTGAATGGTCTTGCTTTTGTCCCAATACACAATGCCCAGGTAGACCCCAGGACCGATCTGGCGGATTTCGTCGCGAACGTGTTCGGCAACGAGCGATGTCTTCGAATAATCGAGCACGATGCATTCCTTGTTATCGAACCAACTCGCGGCCTTATAGACCTCCGCAACAATCGCGTTCAGTCCAAAGGCGAGGATTCGATTTCGCAGCGTTCCGTGCGCGGCGTCAAAGGTTTTTCCCTCCCAAACAAAAATATTGATCAGCGACGCGATCTCTGGGCTGTACTTTGTGCCCGGAGCGATGATTGCGGTTCCCTGTGCTTCCCCGTTGGGGATGTCGCCAGACGGACTGTTGGAGAACAGGCCGTCAAGGTCTTCTTGAGACATCGAAAGAAGTTGCGGCGTGGTATACGCCATCGTTCACCCTCCTCGATACTTCGGAATGTTCTGCTGGGGTCGGCGCAGAATGAATCTTGGGAGGCGCCGATTGAAGTTCAGCCAATATGGCAGCGGATTGGGTGTTTGTCAATGGAAAGATGGCACTGGAGATCGAAATGCTGGAGCCGGATGCCGACTTCCATTTGAATGGTCGTTCATTCCTCTTGGCATGTTCTGCGCGCTTCAAATGGTTACCCGTTATCAAATTGCAAACGCAATAAAGTTTTAGCTTGGCAGCAACTTCAAGGTCCATTAGACTTCTGCTCACTTCTCTTCGCGCCGGGAAAGGCAATTCCCCTCATGAATCCACGCCCTCTGGTGTTCATCCATGGTTATTCTGCAGACGACAAGGCATTCCATCCCCTTCGTGACGCACTTCTAGCCAACTCAAAATTGAAGAACCTGGGCATCGACATAAGTTACCTCGACATCTGCTCCTATATTTCGCTGAATAACGAGATCACGATCAAAGACATAGCCGAAGGACTAGACCGAGCTTTTCGCTTTGATCCGCAACTGAACGCGAAGTACGACATGCAATCATGCGAGTTCGACGCAATCGTGCACTCGACGGGAATGCTCGTGCTTCGCTCATGGCTCACTAACTACGGCACCGACAACCGCTCGGGGAATTCTCGTCTCCGCCGACTGAAGCATTTGATTGGCATTGCCCCCGCGACCTGGGGCTCGCCCCAGGCACATAAGGGACGCACGTGGTTAGGTGCGCTGGTAAAGGGAAATCGCGAACTTGGGCCCGATTTTCTAAATGCTGGCGATGCTGTCCTCGACGGGCTTGAATTAGGAAGCAAATTTACGTGGGAGTTAGCGCATTTTGATCTGTTGGGCACGGAGCCGTATTACGGCAAGAGCGCGGATACTCCTTACGTTGGAATCTTCATCGGCAATTCTCCCTACACCGGATTAGCGAGCGTCGCGAATGATCCGGGAACGGATGGCACAGTCCGATGGTCCGGCTGCGGCCTCAATACCCGCAAGATCACCGTTGATCTCACGCGCTTCCCAAAAGACGCTGATGGTAAGCCTGCCGTGCGCCGACTGAATATCACGCCCTGGGCGGACGACCGATTGGACGTCCCCATCATCGCAGTGGAAGGAAGGAGTCATGCGACAATCCTCTCTGACCCGGACCCTGACATGGTCGATCTGATCGCCGATTTTCTTAACGTTGGCAATGTTGAAGCACGGGGGATTGCCGCTACTGGCTCCTTCGACAATTGGCTGGCCAAGGCGCGTTCGTACGGGGAGAAGGGAAAGCAGAAAATGCTCGCCAATCCCGGCGGCGGTACTTCGACACTGAGCGAGGAAGTTCACAAATTCTTCGGACACCTGCTGGGTACAGATTCTGATAAGCCGCTCGAGGGATGGCAACAGTTTGTCGTCCATGCGATTGATGAACGTGGGGACGGCGTCTCAGATTACTTGCTTGATGTGCTCCGTTCAGAGAGTGGTCAGGATGTTCCTTTTCAGGAGATGTATACAGATGTGCATGTCTATAGGGCAGACCCGAGCTATCGCTGTTTCCACATCCGCCTGCCACAAGGCATTTCCGCGGAGTCCAGTCAGATTAAGATTCGCGTGCACGCCTCTTCTGGCACGCAGATTATCGGTTATCAAGGGTACAAGGACATGCAGCCCGATCAACAGCCGGCAAGGTCTCTCGCTGGCGAGGGCCAACCAATGAACATCGATACTGCACCCGTGGTGCTGAACATCGGAGACCTCGGAGATAGCGCGGCGTCCCTGTTTCATCCTTTTACGACGACTCTGATCGAGCTGCGACTCAGTCGCGAGCCTGTTCCGCTTCAGACGGTCAGCAAGGTGCTCGAGTTTGTCTGGGATTCTTCAACAGGCTCCTCAGATGGGGGGAACGCGACAAACGAATAGAGGAGTGACCTTGGTCGTAACTCGCCAGGGGCGACCAGGACGAATCGAATGAGTCACAAGTCCGGGCGCCGTTGATCGAAGTGAGTGATGGAGGAGGTCCATGGCTACTGATATTCAAACAGCGCAGGAGAACCGCCTCTCGATCTTTGCGAATGTATTCAAGAGTTACATGGGAATCATGCCCGTTGTGACCGCCGCTCTCGCGCCTTTACTTACGGCGCTGAATGTTTTGCCCACCTACGAGTCGCAGAGGAAGCCTCTCGCTACGATGGCGGGCGTCCTGGGGTTCCTGTTGCTCGCCTGGATCTTCTACGTTCGCAGAACCATCGCCCTTGGGAGCATCACGCACGGATTCCGATGGATTTTCAACCTTTTGCCGTTGGTTTTGATTTTAGGCAGCGTCGGATGCTACATCGGCTATGCGAACACGCTCGATGCATCCTTGGGAATTATGTCCAAGGCAAATTCTGCGATAACTCGGGCGCAGGCTCTTGGTAATGCAAGTCAGGACATGGCGATTCCCGACTCGGTGGAGTTGCAGCTGTTGTATCTGGGAATGTTCCTTTGTGCGGAGGGAGCCTTCGTGATGATGGCGCTTCGGGACTATTGCAACGATGTGCGGCACATCTCAGAATACGATTGGATGTTTGGAAGTCAAGACGGATCGACACTGCCCTCGCCCGTGAAAGGAACATCGATCTCTCTGAACTGAATTTAGGCGAGACGTGGCCGAATGTGAATCCGTTCTTCGCGGCTCTTTTGTCGACTTAGAACGACGGTCAAGGTAGACTCCGGATCACGCCCCGTGTTCTAAACGAGCGCTGTTATATCTGACGAGGAAAAGAGTTACAGTTACCGTCGCGCTGCTGTCTCTATAAGTTTAGGTGAACTGGATTGCACGGAGGAAGTCGTATATGGGCGTAAACAACCTGACTTACAGCGCCAGTGGCCTGTCGTTGACGGAGCAGTTTGAAGGTTTTCGTCTCACCGCCTATCAAGATCAAGTCGGTGTTTGGACAATCGGCTATGGTCACACTGGACCCGATGTCACGCCGGGAAAAACGATCACCATGGCAGAGGCTCAGGCCTTACTGACACAGGATGTAAGTAGTGCGGCTGGCTGCGTGAACACCGTAGTCGCGGTCAAGCTCACCCAGCAGGAATTCGATGCGCTCGTCGATTTCGTCTTCAACCTCGGTACTGGAGCTTTCAAGGGATCGACGATGCTGCGTGATTTGAATGGTGGAGACTTTACAAGTTCCGCAGCGCAGTTCGATCTTTGGGATCGCGCCGGTGGCGCTGTTGTCGCCGGACTGCTGAGGCGACGTCAGGCAGAAGCGGCGCTGTTCGACGCCCGTGATGCCTCAACGGAGTCGGCATAGAATTCAAATTCCATCGTCCTGCGAGTTCCCGGCGATAACTCGTGAACCCAGATTGTTTCAAGATCCGATTTAGATTAACGAAAGGAAAGGAAAGTGGAGTCTCCGAATCGACAGAAGACTCTGCAGCAGATTCAAGCGAATGCAAGGTCAGTCTCCCAACCCGAAGACGAGCGCATGGATCGTCGCGGTAATGCTCGCAATCGTCGCCATTCCAGTCGGCATTACTTTGCACACCGTGCAGGTTCCGGCAACCATATTGATCGCCAGCTCCAATCCCACTCCTTTCGGCTATAGCTGGAGCCTGCTGCTGTTCATCATCCCGATTCTGGTCATCGGGGGATGGTTTCTTCCGAGCGAGCAGGTAAGGATTCCCAAGCGTGCATTTTGGAGAACGATATGGATTCTGGTGCCGATCGGCTTTGGGCTCGATTTTTTCTTTGCCCACCGCTTCTTTGAATTCAAAAACTCTGGCGCAACGATCGGATTGGGCGCCCCGGCCATCGGAGGTACCGTACCGGTAGAGGAATACACCTTCTACTTCACGGGATTCCTTGCGGTCCTTCTTTTGTATGTCTGGCTCGATGAATATTGGATGGCGGCTTACAACGTGCAAAGACGTGGTGGCGAAGCGGAACAGATTGAACGACTCCTCAAGTTCCATCCCGCTTCTTTATTTGTGGGGTTGGTCTTGATTGCGGTAGGAATTCTGTACAAGAAGCTGCACTCTGCTTCGCCAGACGGGTTTCCGGGTTACTTTACCGTGCTTGTCATCGGTGGCATGGTTCCGTCAGCAAGCCTTTTCCATTCTGCACGCCGATTCATCAACTGGCGTGCATTTAGCCTAACAATCTTCATGATTCTCCTCATCAGTCTGTTCTGGGAGGCGACACTGGCTGTGCCCTATCAATGGTGGGGGTATCAGCAGAGGGAGATGATGGGCATTTTTATCGGGGCGTGGGCGGGACTGCCGATCGAGGCGGTGATGGTATGGATCGCCGTGACCTATGGGACGACGATCGTCTACGAAATTATGAAGGCGTGGCAGGCATCGGGGAGGTCCGCCAGGTCTGCATTTCTCGGAAGATCCTGATTGAGGCAATCGAATCGTGCGCGATCATAGTTCGTCGTCCGGAATCACCTTGAACTGTTGGTAGCTATTGGCGGATTGACCAGTAAGATTCACTGGCCGATACTGTGGCATCCCCGCAATACGCAACTTGACTGTATTCGACAGAACTGCGTTCGCCGGTACTGTGCGATGTTCGGGCAGGCCCCAGGGAATAAGTTTCCACTCATCGTGAGCCGGGCCCAAAGGCTTGAATGGTTTGGGGCTCAGACAGGTGCCTAGAGCGGTTTCATCGAAGATGAGGCCGCAGGCCTTGGCATTGTCAACCATCCATCGAAGCGTGATGTTGGAAAGCTGGTTTTCTGTGTAGCTGCCGCCCACATCGCAATGCACGCCAGGAAACCACACCTGCTGGAGTTGTGAGTCGTTGGCACGCGGGGCACCGTCAGACCCAGTCCACAGGGTCGGCAAAAAGGAGGCGCGCCGCTCGTCGATTGAAATTGCGTGGTAAGCATTCTCAATGCAAGGGTTCAATGTGGTATCGAGGA
Source organism: uncultured Acidobacteriaceae bacterium (assembly GCA_963704415.1). Taxonomy (GTDB): domain Bacteria; phylum Acidobacteriota; class Terriglobia; order Terriglobales; family Acidobacteriaceae; genus Telmatobacter. Next base: position 1,285,828 of record OY969908.1, read on the forward strand.
ATCCGTATTTTGCCTGATCGAAGTTGCTGAACAGGTGACCTGGTATGCCGAGAGCCCCCACCGTGTCCCACACTCCCACCATGCGAACATGAACATCGGTAAGACTGTATTGGCCGGCTAGGGATGCTTTCGCGGCTAGACCTTGTGCACGGTCAGTCAAGCGGTACGCGTTGAAAATACTTCGAACGGTCTGATTGTCCAGGTTTTTGTTTGGCACACCGAAAAGAGCGATCATGCCGCCAAGACTGCGCGCCGTGTATGCGCCGCGGCTAAATCCGAAGATAAAGATCTCGTCCCCCGGATCCCATACATACGACAGGAACTCATAGCCGTCCTGAACCTTCTGGAAGAGACCATCACCCATCGTTCCACCGAAGAAGTGTTCAAAGGGAGTGCCGTCGGTCCCGACGCCGCTGTCGTAGTACTTCAACTGCGATGGATCGTCCGACAAGAGCAGGTAGATCTTCCGAACGTTCGTGTCTTCGAGTAACTCTGAGGGTCCATGCGGCGTATTCCAGGTGCCGTCGGCGCACAAAATAATCTTCTTGCTCATGGTAGTCTGCCTTCTGCGGAATCGCCTCTCGAGAGACTTGCATTGTCTGTGAGGGCCGAGTCTATCGTGCTTGCGGCCGGTTTCGCAACAGATTATCTCGTTGTCTCAAGCGGAGCGCGAGTCATCAATGGTGGCCGAGATTAACTCAATGCGGCTCCCTGTTACCAGCCCCATGAAGGTCGATATTGTATTCATTGGGACGGCCCGACGCTTCTCTCGATTCGCACTTCCCGCTCCGAATTCAATTGACAACCACGCGCCGATGCAGGATACTTCCGATTCGATAGGGCTTCACTTCTCCAGATTTGCAATCTCCGCATTCAAGCCCGCTGATCGAAAATGACTCCAGCATCAGTTTCCGTTACAACTGTCGTTCCTTTGAAGTATTTCACCCCAGTTGATTTCAAGCGCGGGCCGCTGAGTGCTTGCTTGGCTTGTTGTCCCTGCGCGTTCAACAAAGATGTAGAGTCAATCGGGCCAGCCTCTTCGGCTGAGCGGCAGGAATCTGAAGGAGGTTGATGATGGCAAGATCCATTCGCATTCAATCCATTTCTACGAAGACTCCGAAATTTGCAGAGCAAACACGAGAGATCCTCGCAGGAAGCGAAAAAGCTCCTCCTCCCGAATCCGTTCACGTGAGAGCGACTCCAGCCAAGTCCAAAGTGACAGTGTCGGTCATCGTGAAACGGAAAGAGCCTTTGAAGATCAATCGGGGCGGCGGGAGGGCGAGCGGGCCCGTTCGCGTGACCGCGGGCGAATTCAGAAAGCATCATTCCGCCGATGCCGACGCATTCAAGCTTGTTCGTGCATTTGCTCGGGAATTCCACCTCAAAGTCGAAGCCGATGCGAATTCGGCATTGCGCAGGACGCTACATCTGACCGGAACTGCGGCGGACGTTCAAAAGGCGTTTGGCGTGGAGCTAAACCAGAAGACGATCAATGGCGCCGAGTATCGGGTGCGCGAGGGTGGAATTCACCTGCCGTCGTCGTTGACGGGAGTCGTCGAGGCGGTGCTCGGCCTCGACAACCGGCCCCAGGCAAAGCCACATTTTCGTTTCCGCAAGAGTCAAGCCGCGGCGCCGTCCAGTTACACTCCTCCTCAAGTGGCGACCGCCTACCATTGGCCCGCGAAGGCGAGCGGAGCCGGTCAAACCATCGGGATCCTTGAGCTCGGTGGAGGATACAGGCAGGCCGACCTCACTGCCTATTTCAAGACACTTGGGCTCGCTGCTCCGGCAATCACTTCCGTTCCGGTCGATGGTGGGAAGAACAAGCCATCGAAAGCCAACAGCTCCGACGGAGAAGTGATGCTGGATATCGAGGTCGCTGCTTCGGTGGCTCCGGGAGCTAAGGTTGCCGTGTACTTCGCGCCGAATACAGACCAGGGTTTCATCGACGCGATCACGACAGCAGTGCATGACACGACGAACAAGCCGAGTGTGCTTTCGATCAGTTGGGGAGGCCCGGAATCAACCTGGACGCAACAGTCGCTGACGGCATTGGATGCAGCCTGTCAGTCGGCGGCGGCTCTCGGCATCACGATTACAGCCGCTGCGGGAGACGATGGAGCGACGGATGGAGGGAAGGGCAACAACGTCGACTTTCCCGCATCGAGTCCTCACGTTCTGGCGTGTGGAGGAACAAAGCTCGATGCCAACGGGGCGACGGTCGTCTCAGAAGTTGTGTGGAACGAGCTGGCCAACCAGGAAGGTGCAACCGGCGGCGGAGTCAGCAATGTCTTCGCTCTGCCCGTATGGCAGGCGAATGCGAAGGTTCCCGGACCGAGCGGCAAGACGGGAGGCCGTGGCGTGCCGGATGTTTGTGGCGATGCTGATCCCACCACGGGGTATACGGTTCGTGTAGATGGCCAAACATCTGTGATTGGCGGTACCAGTGCGGTGGCTCCCCTGTGGGCCGGACTTGTGGCGGTGGCGAACCAGCAGCTAGGTAGCAAGGTCGGTTTCATTCAACCGGCCATCTACGCAGCAAAGGCCGCTTCGGCATTCAACGATGTCACTCAAGGGAACAATGGGGCCTTTTCAGCAGGGCCGGGATGGGATGCCTGCACCGGGCTTGGTTCCCCGATCGCAAGCAAGCTGATTCCGCTGTTGGCGGCTTCGACTGCAGGCACCAAGGCTTCTAACAAAAGAGGAAGTGCAGCAAAGAAGCCTGCGAAGACGACTCGAGCGAGAACCCGGCGGTCAAAAAGGAAAGCCTAGACGTGGCGCACAGTTCCAATGTGAGCACGGGAGTAACTGGCTCCCTCCCTGTCAATTCTCAAACAGAGTATTGAAGCCAGTGCGCTCACGTCCGACTCGCCTCGATCTGCGGGTCCCGGTTAAATCGTGTTCCGACCCTGGAGTCGCATATACTGATGCCGGTTGCTCCCGAAGATCTCTCATGGTCACTTCCCCTTTGACGACTGGAAATCGCCCGCTGTACGACCTCGTGAATGCGCCTGTGCCCGCGACAATCCCGGACGTGATCGCACGAATGCAGGCTGTTGATGCGCTCTTGCAACCAAATGATGGCCTCAAATGGTTCAATCGGCTCTATCTGATGGTGACCGAGCAGGTCGATCTGCATCCCCCTCGGGGCGCGTGGCAGAGTCCAGTTTGGCTCACTCGTCTTGATGTTGTTTTCGCCGGTCTCTACTTCGGTGCTGTCGCGGGGTTCTTTGGCGGAAGCCCAGTACCCTCGGCATGGAGCGCACTCTTTGAGGCGCGTGATCGCACAGGCATTGATCGTATTCAGTTCGCGCTTGCAGGCATGAATGCCCACATCAACCACGACCTCGCGTTGGCATTGCTGGCGACAAACGCTGAGTTGAATGTGCGCCCTTCTCAGGATGGTCCCGAATTCACCGATTACCAATCCGTCAATGCTCTGCTGGGCACCGTAATGCCTTCAGCACTGACGATGCTGGCCACAGACACACTTGGCGTTCTTGCGCAGGATACGGGCAAAGTCGGTCGTCTGCTTGCCTTTTGGGATATCCAAAGTGCCCGCAATCTCGCGTGGGACTTTGCCAACCATCTGCGCGGTCTCGACGGGATCAACCGCGAAGTCGCCCTCGAAACGCAAGACTCGGTTACTGGCGCACTCGGTCGCGCGATCCTCGCTGCCGCCTGACCATTGCATAGCTGGCACTGCGACGCAGTCTGCACCTTAATTCCCTGGATTCCATTTGTCAGCTACATATGCTGCGACGATGGGTCCAACGAATCCCAGTAACAACTGAACGTAGGGAAGAACTAACGAGTTCGCAGCAACGTCGCCCACCGTAGGCTGCTGGTCCGGGACTAGATTTGGCCCTCCGAACGGTTTCACTTTTGCTTCCTCCGACTCCTTCGGCATCGACTGTCTTCAGCCTGGATGAGATGAGAAGATCGCCCTGGTTCCTTGGAAAGTCGACATTGGCAGGTCCATCGGTACGATGACCTTTAGGTCATAATCTAGGCTGGGACTGGAGATGGGACCTAAAGTATTCCTGAGTTATTCATCCGAAGATAGGACCGTCGCGGATCGCGTCTGCAGTGCTCTCGAAGCAGCAGGCATCCCGTGCTGGATCGCCCCTCGAAATATCCTCCCCGGTGTGGACTATCCGAGAGCGATCGTGGAAGCAATTAATTCCGCGCAGGTTTTGGTTCTGATCTTAACTCCGCGGGCCGCTGCCTCGCCTCACATACTCAGTGAAGTAGGTCATGCGTTCAACAACAAAAAGCGAATCATACCGTTTCGTCTCTCCAAAGACTCACTGCCCGAAGATCTCGAATATTTCTTGTCTTTGACGCAGTGGCTGGACGCCATTGATGGCTGTACTGACGAGAATATCAAGCGATTAACAGAAGCGATATTGGACCCACAAGCCGGTAGGGGTGACCGACGTGCGATTAAAGCGCATAGGTGGCGAACAATGATGGTTGGAGCATTTGCGTTGACGGCTTTGCTCATTGGCGCGGCAGTATATCAGCGATGGATGAAGCCACATGCCACACCGCCTATCGCCGAAGCAGACGGTTCGGTGGCTCGGGACACCAAGCCACAGCTAAAAACCTGGCTCAACACAATTGATAATGAAAAGTACGTATGGATCGAGCCCGGAAGCTTCACGATGGGATGCTCACCGAGCGACAGCGAGTGTAGTGATGATGAGAAACCAGCGCATCCAGTAGACATCGAAAAAGGATTTTGGCTTGGCCGAACCGAGGTGACGATCGGGGCCTACAAGAAATTCGCCGCCGAGCACGAGCTAAACCTCCCGGCGGGTGACGCAACTCTTCCCATGACCGGATTGACATGGGCAAAGGCGAAACAGTATTGTGCCGCAATCGGGGGCCGGTTGCCGACAGAAGCGGAATGGGAATTCGCGGCTCGTGCCGGAAGCTCACAAGCCTACTATGGAATGCCCTCAAAGGTATCCTGGTTCGCCGAGAACAGTGGAGACGCGCCCCATCCCGTGGGAGGCAAGCTGCCAAATGCCTTTGGGCTTTACGACATGCTTGGAAATGCCAGGGAATGGGTTTTGGATCGCTACTACAAAAAATACTATTTTGATGCTCCAGCGACCGGTCCGGACGTTGACCAGCCGCTGGCTTCCAACGCGACGGCTGTGGTGCGTGGAGGATTCTGGGGTAGCGATGCCAAGTCTATTCGCGTCTCTCACCGGGCCGAGCAAGAGCCCAATGCAGAGGATGACACCGTTGGTTTCCGTTGCGCGGTTGACCGTCCATGAATCTCGATTGTGTTTGCGTCGAATACCGAAGCCGAATTTGAAACCACTTGGCCCTCAGCTGCACTCGACTGACCCGTAAAGAAAGGCCAGTCACGGTACTGGGATATGCCGGCCGTCGTCTGAAAAGACGAAAAACGGCGATGATTCAACGAAATTTACGGATCGGCGGTGATTCGCTCCAACTCCTTTCGACGATTCACCAATGTGTAACGGCAGTTTGCGAACTCAATAGTGGGATATCACCGGAAGACATCGCGGCCCGTCTCTCCCACGCTTTTTCTCCAACATTACCGCCATGTCGTGCGCAGAAATTCTAAGGCAACTAAACCGTCCTCGAGTTGCGGCACTCCGGAAGACAAGTCAGGAATGAGTTCGGCTAGAGCCCGATCGCGCGTGATGTCATATTTGGCGTAATTGTCCGGTAGCCTCAGCGGAACCGCATCGGAAGGCAAAGCTCCAGTAAGGTTGGCGACACTCCGATTGAAGACAGCACGCTAGAGATCGGTAATAAGCCGCAGAACGGAAGCTGCGTGCCGTTGCACCGGGATGCAAGAACTTCCTGTTCGCCGGATCCGACTGCGACGATCCAAGCTGACTCAAAGCTCTCTTCTCTATTCGGGCATAGCGAGGTCTTTCGTATAGATGGTGACGAGCGAAGCTCCGAAATCCTGCGCGATAGCTCTCATGTGATACGTACCGCCAATGCCCTCTGTCATTACACCATCCCACAATGCAATCAGAGTCAAGTGCGCGGCCCCGATCGCGATCGCCTCCTGAAGGAACCACAGATTCGCCCGTCGCCAGGCTGAATAGTCCTTCTTGGCGGAGAGCCAAATGGGAAGATCCTCGGAATCGCTTAGGCACGCGGGAACCGGTTGACTTTTTAAGGTCCGATCAAAGAGATCCTCCCACCAACGACCTGCTGGCGATACTGATTCGTTGCGGAATGGGTCTGGCGGGAGCGGCAACAAAAGGCGATGCCTGATCCCAAGCTGTTCGCAAACGTCGTGAAAGAGCAAGTCCCCTCCATTTGCGCCGCTCGCAACGCCGATCACCGGTCCGGCAGTACGCGCAATCTCCTGCTGAACTTTTTCAAGAATGGCTTGCCTAGCGCGGTCTCGCAGAGACTCCGAAAAGCGGGGAGGCTCGGTACCGGGCGAGTCGATCATGTGCCCAGTAAATAGAATCACGCGATCTACAGGTTCGCTGGATTTGGGAGGCTTGCCGCCTGGGGCTAGAACCTCGATCGCCTTTGCAGCATTTTCCGTCCTGACGCCCAATTGCGCGAATATTTCAAGCTGCTGCCGAGCCGAATCGGAATAGAAATCAGGGGCGCCGGTCAGCGCCTCCTGATATGCATAGGCAACCTTTTGTGGCTTGTCGATGGTCAGAAAAAGGAAATCCGCAAAACTGATATCGACCCAGCGGTCTTGTTTGTTGCTTTGCTCCAGGCGCTGTTTCGCGACGTCGAGAGAGACACCCACCGCACCCGCGAGTTTCTGGCACTCTAGTTCCAGCGTCTCGAGAGATGCAGAAGCCTGAGCCTCGGTATCAAATCGGGCTTCCCAAGTAGCGGGCATTTTCTTTGCAAGATCAATCAGCAGAACCAGCAGACTCAGCGCGTTCAGGCCGGGGTAGAAGCTATCCAGGTTCTCCTGAAAACCGCGCGTGTACTTCTGGTAAGCCTGCAGAAGATCAGGAGATGCCAGTGCTTTCCGCGCCGCGTCAGCATCTGCTAGAGACTGCCAGGAAGACCGCCACCGATCCTTAATATTGCGCCCGAGTAACGAAAACGCTTCCGCCAACTCTGGATGGGAGGCGGTCTTGGAGTTGATGACCCGCTGCAGAGCTTGCTCTGAGGAATCGAGATCCCCAAGGCGTTGATTGATTGTGCCAAGCCGCTGATTCGCTTCTGAATCCTCTGGGTTTAATGCATAGAGCTTCTCCCAGGTCGGCTTCGCCAGCCGATATGCCTTCAAGTCAAATTGAGAGCGTCCCACAAGCCGCAGGCCTTCAGATGCCCAGAAGAAGTCGCTTGCTTCGAGAGCAAGCAATCCGAGCAGCCCCAACTGGCGGCGCGTTGTCGCCAGTGAAACATCTTCCCGGAAAGCTTGCGGGACCGGCAGGAAACGCGCTCGGTCCTGCGCTTCGAGATCGGGCAGCATTTGAAAGACGGGGCTGTCGGGCTTCTCCGAAGCCAAGGTCTGACGAAGCGATGATGTCAGCAATTCAACCGCATCCCCTGGAGAATCCGCATCGTATTCCAAATAGCGGTCAGTGAGGAGATCGAATGGAACTTCGTACTGCGGATCCTTCACCATGGGATCGATCTTCTTCTTCGCCCGGAGAAGTATCGTCCTCTTGGCCTGGAGTGCGTGGCGGATTCCCAATTCATAAAAGACATTGGCATTATGAATCGAGATGTCGGCGACGACGATGTCGGCGACCAGTAGCTGCTGGAACATGTCCGTTCGGATGTTTCCAGCCTGAAGGAACGGCGCGGTTGTTCCGCCTTGAATGTCGCACGCGGCAAGGGCTGGACCGATTAGGTATTTTTGCACGTCGTCGAAGTTGATGCCGCTCTTCGTGCCGAAGGGGCGAACAATGAAGGCCCTTGCCATCTTTCATTCTCCTGCGTAAGAAAGAAACGAACCAAAGTGTTCGGGCTTGACGTTCTTCGCCGCCGCCTGACCGATCGCCAGGAGCAACGGAATGTTCTGGACGGCATCCATCTTCTGAACATTTGCAGGATCTGCATTAGGGAAACCGAGAGTGATCAGCCCAGCGCCGCTGATGTCCGCGTTGTAGCGCGCATAAAGGAAACGGCGGCCAAGGTCCGTCGAGAGCGGTATCTGCGGGGCCTCATACGCTTCATCGAGAGTGACGCTATCCTTTAACTCTCTTGGGAAGAGATCCATAATCTCCCTGTCGAGATGCGCACCGTAGGTGCACCTGCCGATGGTGCGGCAGTTGATGTCCTGATCCACCTGAATGCCATACATCAACTCTCCAGGAAGGCCGGCGACTGTTGAGAAGATGTTCTTGTTCGGTGCTGCTGCTGTAGCCCCAAGCGACTCCGCGGCTCCGGTCCCAACGGACATCAAAAGCAACTTGTTTTCCCCCGTTTTCCAGTTCAGTCGGTAGGCCGGTTCCGTGGCCATGCGATAAAGCAGAAATGCGGGATTGTTATAGGGTGTAACCCCGCCATCGACGAAAACGAAGGTCTTGGATTGGTCTGCCGGGTCCCATTGCAGGACTTCGGGAGGAAAATATACGGGTGCAGCGGTGCTAGCGCGGACAAGTTGCCAGAGCGGGATCTGCAGGTTGCAGTCCTTGCGGGAAGGATCGTTGTACTTGGCCTCCGGATTGCTGCTGATGGGCCAAGCGGAGTCGGTGGTCATGTTCTTCGTAACGACCAGTAGCAGGCATTCCAAATCATCCGGATCGAGGCTTGTATCGGGGCCGAACGTTTTCTGGAGTTGCACCTTGAGGGGATCGGCTGTGTAGAGGTATTTAATCCGGTCAATGAGGGTTGACGGATCGAACATCTGTTTGCCGAAGGATGTATAGAATTGAATCAATTCCGCGGTTGTCATTCCGCGGGATAGGCCGGCGGCGATGATGGCGCCGGTGCTGGTCCCGGCAATGTAGTCGAAATACTCGTGGAGTTTCTTTCTGGCTTTCTCCCAAATGAGATTCTCGATCCCCTGGAGGATCCCCAGGGTAATAAGGCCACGAATTCCGCCTCCGTCCAGAGCCAACATTCGGTGCGGCTGATCCTCTTCGTATCTGGCGCGGAGTGATTTCCAACGTTCAGGATGGACTAGCATTTTCAACCTCCAGAATCCTTCGATCGCGGGCCAGAACGACGCTGTGCGAGACTTATTGGTTCGAGGATGGGAAACGGTATGATCATAGCCTTGGCAGGAAGACGCGTCGATGCAATTGACGCGAAGGAACACAGATTTTCACCTACGCCTGAGAGCGTCGAACGCGTGCGGCAGCGGATTCGCGCATTCCTGATCTCACAACGATCCGTTGCCCTGGTGAGTTCTGCTGCCTGCGGTGCGGACCTGCTGGGACAAGAGGAAGCGGGCGCGATGGGATTACGCCGCAAAATTGTGTTGCCATCCAGTGTAGAGAAGTTTAGGTCGTCCTCCGTGACCGACCGACCGGGCGATTGGGGCCCTTTGTTCGACGCGGTGTTGAAAGACGTGAAGGCCCAGGGCAACTTGGTGATCATTCGGCCAAAGTCACAAAAAGCTGCTTATGCCGAAGTGAACCACAGAGTCATCAGTGAAGCCATGTCACTCGCCAAGCAACTCAAGCATCCTGTGACTGCCGTTCGGATCTGGGATGGAAAGCCGCGTGGCGATGACGATTTCACTGAAGAGTTTGGAAAGTATGCAATCGGCAAGGGAATTCCGGTTGAGGACATACTGACCGTCTAGGTGCTTCAGCAATGGAGTTCGCTCCCAGAATGTGGGTGGTCAGCATCTACGTCGACGGCAATCCGAAAACCCGGAAACTCCTCTGCAGTCGATAGCATGCTCGAAGCCCTAGAAGCGCAGTCACAGGAAGCGAAGACCAGCTTTTGTTCCTGTCTGTGGACTCGGTACCGAGGTGGTTGATCAGTACGGCCTCGACTCGCAACGCTTTCGCAAAGTCTGCAGAATCGCTATTGTATTCAAAGACCCATGCCGACCACAGTCTTCATTTCGCACGCCGGGGCTGATGCGATGCGCGCGGCGGAAGTCGTTGGCATACTGACGCGATCCAACATCAGGACAGGCTTCGACCGAGCGGAACTCACGCTCGGCGACAGCTTTCTGACGTTTATGAATCGCGCGCTCAACACGTCGGACTACTGCCTGCTTCTGTGGTCGCACCAGGCGAGGGCAACTCCCTGGGTTGAGCTGGAGTGGGAGGCCGCGCTCTATCGCTCGGTTCGCGAGAAACGGAGCTTCCTGATTATTGGGAGGCTGGAAGAAGTAGACGTTCCGGCCCTGCTCGCACCCCGTTTGCGAATTGACTTGTTCCCCGCCCTGGAGCCGGGCATGACGGCGCTCGTGAACACATGGCGTGCGGACCGGGCGGCCGAGACCGACTCGGGAAAACCTGTGGGCGCCCCGTGGGCGAAGAGTCTGCCCACGCTCGAGGAAGCCGCGACGGTTTACATTGATTCCGAGCAGTTCAGCATGACAGCACCCGTGGGTGTGAAGCTCGAGGAGCCGGCCGGCGCGCTTCTGGATCGCGTGGTTGCCTCGTTCGGACTACCGCGCGAACTCAGCTACTCCGGCAAGCTCGGCGTGCGGCTCTCTTATCAACTCTTTGATAGGGAGTCAGTGCTGGCGAGGACGCAATCGCTAGCTGAACAGGGGATCACAGCCGGCCGCGTGCTGACGCTGGAGACGACAATGACTCCGTTCTCGACCAGCGCGCCGATCCAAGGTCAACACTCCCCTACGGTCTTTCGCGGTAGTTCGGATGCCAACGATCGGAATGCCGCGCTCCTCGATGCGATGAGGGACTACCGGGCGGCGGTCGCTCGAGCGGGTCTCAGTTCGGTTGGGTAGAGTTGCATCGCCCGCGCTCCGCCGGCCACAACGGTTTCCCATGCCTGTTTCAGGAACTCGCTCCGCGGCGGAGAGAGCGTCTTCCGCCGTTACGAAATAGATTCGCTTGCTCCTGCGACGCTCGCGCTACAGAATACCTAACATGTGCGAGCTCAGGCTCCTTTTGCGACGGAGACCTACTGCGGCGGCGCGGCCCGCGTCGGACTCAACGGAGAGGATCGACGATATCTGCGCCACTGCCATCAGTGACTCCCCCGCCGTGGCCGAGTTGCTTCCAGAATGCGATCGTCCTTTTGAGCTCCGGCTGCCGGCCTCCGAGAAGAGCAGTCTGCGATGGTACCTCGAGCAATACATCAACAGGCCGATCGGCGGCTTCGTCCATCGCGCCGGTGAAGTCGAATCCACGTTGCGTGACTGGGCCAGGGCGCTGCTGCCGGCCGCTCTCGGGGCTAACGCAGACTCCATCATCGCAAAGCTGCTCGACGTTGCCAGCCCGCGTTATCTTACGATCGAGTCCGATTTGTCGGCGATCCTTGCTCTGCCTTGGGAGCTTGCAGTCTCCGACGGCCGGAGCCTCGCGGAGATCGGTGTGATCGTGCGGCGGCAACCATTTCCTCTCGGCGGACACGGTCACAGTCGACCGCCATGCATTCGCTGCCTGCGCATTCTGCTCGTTGTCAGCCGACCCGATGAGATGGGTTACATCGATCATTGCCGCACGGCGCGCCTGCTCGATGACGTTGCACGTCTACATCCCGGCAAGCTCGTGGTCGAGCTCTGCCGGCCGGCGACGGTGACGCGATTCGAAGCCATCCTCAAGCAGGCGAGCGACTCCGGACGACCCTATGGCGTCGTTCATTTCGACGGACACGGTGTATTCAACCCCCTCATGTGGCGCGGTGAGCTCTGCTTCGAGGGTGCGCCTGACGCCGAGGGGCGCGTAGCGCTCGAGATTGTTTCCGCTCGGACGCTGGGCGCGATCCTCGCTCGCTATACGCGTCCCACGTTGCTCGTGTTCGAGGCCTGTCAAACCGCTCAAGTCACTCCTGCGTTGATGGGCGACTATTCGCCGTTGCTTGGGACCATGCGCGATCTCGGAGTCTGGGCCGCCGGGAATCCCCTGGTGAAGGCGAGGTTCGAAAACTGCATCGATCTCGCGAATACGATGAGCCCGGAGGACTTGCGCGCGAACGCACCCATGCTTGCGCAGGCTGGTCTGGGAGCCGCCATCGATGATCGCGATCTCGGTGATGTGCCGTTGGCGCGGTCGGCCGTAGGCGCGGCTATCGGCGCTGGAGTCGAATCGATCATCGGCATGAGTCACAGTGCCCACGTCGACGCAACGGCCAGCTTCATGTACGAACTCTACGCGGGCCTGGCTACCGGATGCAGTATCGGCGAGGCGGTCGACAAGGGTCGAGTGGCTCTCAAGTGCTCACGGGTGCGGCGTACACCCGCCGCACGCGCCGCCAAACTCGACAGCATCGAGCTCCAGGACTGGTTCGTGCCACAACTCTATCAGGCCGGCGAGGACTACGCGCTCACGCCAGCCGAGTCTTCGACCGCACCGGGGCCGGCGATGCCATCACCGCTCGGACGCGGCCGAGCTTTGCTCGACGCAGAACGACGACTCCTGGCGCGGCCTGCTCTGCTGGTGCGGGGTCTGGCCGGCTCGGGGAAGACCACGTTCGCGCGCGAGCTCGCGTATTGGATGGCGCGCTCCACGGAATTTCCGGATGGCGTTTACACGGTATCGGCGATTGACGGCGCGGCTCGAGGCATATCGATAGCTCTGTTCGATGCGACGCGATCGAACTCACCGGCGAGTCCAGAAGTCCCGCATCTTTCTGACTGGGCAGAGCTGCGATCGTGGCTTTCCATGCGTCGGGCGCTCGTCATCATCGACGCGATCGAGTGCCTGCTTTTTCCAAATGCTGCCGCCCCGGAGTCACAGGAGGCTCACGGCTTCCTCGACTTCGTTGGCCGGAGCCTTGAGACTCCCGATTTTGCGGGTCGTCTGCTCATGACGACACGCCTCGGACGAGACAATCCCGTGACGGCGAAGGGCGTCGAAACCATCGACCTCGAGCCGCTCGCGCTCGGCGAGGCCATTGAGTTGCTCGATCTCCAGCTCACCGAGCGGGATCGCGCGCACGCCCTGGCGACGCTCGATGCGGAGGTCCGGCTCGATATGCTCAACAGGCTGGCGGGCAACCCGCGCGCTATAAAGACCGCGGGGGAAAACTGGCCAGAAGCGGTTGTAAGCGCCGGGCCTGAGATGGTCGACGGCTGGATGGCGGCCTGGGCAGAGGCCGATGACCCACCTGAGGACGACTGCCGTTCTGGCATTGCGGCCTGGCCGCTCGCGACCCTGCCGCCTCTCGCTCACAGCATGCTCGCTCTTTTGAGAGGCTTGCGCGGCACGGCCGCGCTTGACCATATCGCTAGGTTGCAGCCCATTGCCCAGGAGCAATGGCGCGAGATTTTCGCCGCGTGGACGCAGATCGGACTAGCGGAGCCCGCCGGTGACGAGAAGCACGTGCACCGGCTGCATCCGTGGCTGCCTTACCGTCTGCCGGCGATCGATCCAGAGGCGGCCGAGGGAACTGTAACGAAGCCGCTCGCGCTGCTCTATGGCACACTGTTCTCGGAAATCGCGATGGTTGGACCCAAGAAGCCACGAGGCTTCGCGCAGTGGCTCGGCGCGGAATGGGCGACTTTGCGTCTGCAACTCGCGGAAGCGCTCGAGTGCCACGACACCGAGCGGGCGCTGTCGGTGGGTCTGGTGCTCGACAATCTACTGGCGAATGCAGGTCTCGACGAGGCCAGACCACGACTACTGCGCAAACTCGACGCCATCATGGGCGAGGCCGTTGCCGGCGAGCTCAGGCTCGAGGTCCGGCTGCGTATTAGTGACTGGGCCATCGGCCACCTGCAGCGCAACGATGCAGTCGCGGTCGCAGCCATGGCTCTGCTCGACATCGACGCAGGTCGTTGCGAACTGGCGCCGAGAGCACTCGCCGCAGGGCTGGTTTGTCTGGGTGACGTGCTGCGAGACGCGGGATATCGCCATGCGTCGCTGCTCGTCTATTGCCGCGCAGCGGCGCACTGGGTTGAGCAGGTTCGTGCGTTCGAGGATCAACGGCGCTACGAGACGTTTCATCTGGCCGAATGCCTCGGTCGGCTCGCCGATGTTCTCATGGATGCGGGCCGGCTCACTGACGCCTGGAGCTTCGTGGACAGACAATTCATGACGTGCTGCGCCGGCTTTGGCGGCGGAGATCTATCCATCGAGCCTTTCGTGCGATACGCGCGCCTGTTGGTTCGGGGGCGACGCTTCGACGCGGCCGAATCGCTGTTTGGAGGCGTGCTCCAGGATACCAACGGGCTCGGCGATTGGAGCCTCGCCACCTGGTTCGAGTGCCATGGCGACCTCCATGCCTGGCGCGGAAAGTTTGACGACGCGGCGCGCATGTGCACATGGGCGCTCCGCATTTTCGAGCAGAGCCGGGACGACGCTTCCATTCTCGCTTGTCATCGCCACATGGGCGCGATCTGTATGCGGACCGGCCGCTGTCCGGAAGCCAAAGCTTGGTTTCGCTCCGCGCTCGAGATAGCCTGGCAGCGAAGCGATTTATCATCGGCCACGGGCCTGCTCAACCTGCTCCAGCGTGCCGATCAGATGATTCTGAACGCGCTGTATTTCGGGGGCATGGTCGATGCCCACAATCAGCTCGGTGAGGAAATTCAACCCTACTATATCGAGCAGCAAAGGAGGCTAAAGGGGCTCGAGGAATACAGCGCGGAAGCCGACGGCTGGGTGCGGCAGGCTCTGAAACTCGAGGATGATGCGTCGCCGACGAGTATCCCGGAGAAATTCGACGCGGCCGCCGCGATCCTGCGGTGGCTTGCCCCGCGTGAAGGAGGGCCGTCCGGGCCGACCGCGGCAACGGTCGATCCGGACTGTCGCTTGAACGAGGAACTCGCAGCGCACGATCCGAAGGCCCGCGCCGCGAGCGCAACGACTCTTCTCGTGATGCAAACCTTGGCCGCCGGAGCCGACGAGACTCGACCGGCTACCGCGGCCGAAAAAGCCATCCTCGATGTGCAATAACAACTGCTTTGGGGGCCCTTCTCAAATATCAATCGTGATTGCGGTGGGAAGGGCTTGAAAAGACCTGCCGCGTTCGGCCTTTGTTGCATACAGAACAGAAACCGTACGAAGCTCTATGGTGACACCGCTTGAGAATGCGGAAATAGGTTGGGGCTTGCCATCGCTTCGTCGAATTCGATCGACAGGACTCTCACCATCAACTTCGCGCGGACTGACTACGTCCGAGAGGAACTATGACCGAGAGTAAATCTGCAGGGCCAACAGAACTGCGCGCCATCCTTCAAGAACTGGCGCGGCCGTGCCTCGTCCATGAGATGCCAAGGCGCGTCGATCTGTCCCTTCGAACACTGGAATCGTTCGACCGAAATCGCAATCCAAGGATCTGGGCTGGACTTCAGATCTCATTGGGTAACAGCCTTGCGCAGAACCCTGTTGGTTCTCGGGCGGACAACCTGGAGCGCGCATTAACAGCGTATAACGCGGCGCTCGAGATAATAGCCAGGAAGGAAATGCCCGAAGCATGGGCACAAATTCAATTGAACCTGGCGAACGTTCTTCGAGACCGGATCCGAGAAGATCGAGCCGAAAACGTAGAGCATGCGATTGCCGGCTATGGAATGGCCCTCGAGGTCCTGACCCGGGAGAAAACGCCGATCGAATGGGCGCTAGCGCAACAGAACCTGGCGCTCGCCTATTCTTGCCGGATCCGGGAGGACCGGGCGGAGAATGTGGAGCGTGCGATCGCCGGTTTTGAGGCGGCTCTCGAGGTGCAGACTCGGTATGTTGCGCCCCTGGAATGGTCGCAGTCGCAGTCGGCTTTGGCGCTGGCATTTCTTGACCGGGTTAAGGGAGACAGAGCGGAGAACGTCGAGCGTGCGATCGCTGCACTTGAGGCGGCTCTCGAAGTACAGACTCGCGAAGCGATGCCGTTTGAGCGAGCGAGAAACCAGATCAACTTGGCTAGCGCGTATGAGAGCCGGATTCGGGATAACCGCGCCGCAAACCTCGAGCTTGCGATCGCCAATTATGAAGCAGCCTTTGAGGTACTAACCCAAGAAACGATGCCTGTGGAATGGGCGAAAGGGCAAGTCAACCTTGGAGTTGCGTACCGACGGCGAATCTACGGTGAGCCCGCGGAGAACGTAGAGCGTGCGATCGTGTGCAGTGAGGCTGCGTTGGAAATATTGACCCGGGACACAATGCCGGTGGAGTGGGCAATGGCGCAGTGCAACCTGGCGAACGCCTACTCTGACCGGCCTGGAGAGAATCGAGAGAATTTAGAGCAAGCGATCGCATGCATTGATGCGGCGCTTGAGGTGCTCACATCGCAGGCGATGCCTGTCGAACATGCCAAGGCCCAGCTCAACATTGGACGATTGCTATCCAAGGTCAAGAAATGGAGGGAAGCTTGCTCGGCTTTCCGGAAAGCAATGGAGACTGCAGAGCTTCTGTATCAGGCGGCATCTACACCCCAAGCCCGGCAGGGAGCGCAGGGTGAGTTTTCGAGTATCCATCCACAAATGGTCTATGCACTGGCGCATCTAGGCGAGATAAATGACCTTCAGGAAGCGGTTACCGTCGCCGAACGGGGTCGTGCACGTTCGATGTCGGAGACGCTGGCACTCGATGAGGCTTCGCTCGAGAACGTCCAAGCTGAGGACAAGCGAATGTTTGAACACATTCGTGGTCGGATACAGAGTCTGCAGGCCGAGGTCAGATTATCGGACGGAACGCCCCGGTTCCGCGATTTCGTCTCTGTCTCCAGCGAGCTCGGGCAAGCGTATGCCGAGTTGAAGAACTTAATTGGTCGTATTCGGGTTTACGCTCCGGAGTTTTTTCCGGAGACCCGCTTTGAGGAAATTCGAAGGGCTTCGTCAAATTGTCCGTTGGCTTATCTGATTACCACCACCACAGGAGGAGTGGGCTTACTCGTTGGTGTTAGCGGGAATGTTGACGCAATCTGGATGCCTGATTTAGCTGAAGGAAAGCTGCGAGAGAAAGTGGTCCAATACCTCGAGGCTTATTCGAAATTGCGAACGGATCCAGGATCCTGGACTGACAGACTGGACAGTACACTTTGCTGGCTGTGGGAGGCAGGGCTCGGGAACTTGGTGTCCGCACTTGATGGGCATTCGGAGGCGGTTCTGATTCCTGGAGGATTGCTGGGCCTATTGCCTCTCCACGCTTCCTGGAAACCGGACGCGAACAGAGTAACTGGGCGCCGTTACGCGTTTGATGAAGTTACGTTTCGGTATGTGCCCAGCGCCAGGGGTCTGATAGCGGCTGCGAGGTCAGTTGCTCAGGTATCCCCGGATGCAGTCCTTGCGGTTGATGAACCAAGGCCCACCACAGAAAATGCGCTGCCCAATTCGGAACGCGAGGTTCTGAGTGTGGTCCGCCATTTCAGTCGAAGCAGGGTGCTTAGGCATGAGGCTGCAACGCGCGAAGCCGTGCAGGCTGAACTTGTGAACTACCCTGTCTTGCACTTCTCCTGCCATGGGATGGCAGATTTCGCAAATGCATTGGAAGGCGGCATGGTAATGGCGAACGACGAGACCTTAAGCCTGCGCACCTTTCTGGACACTCGCCTGCCGAAGGTTCGACTGGCAGTGCTATCGGCGTGCGAGACTGCAGTTCCTGGGACCGAATTGCCTGACGAGGTGCTCAGCCTGCCTAGCGGTCTAATGCAAGCGGGCGTTGACGGAGTGGTGGGATCCTTGTGGCCAGTACTGGATGAAAGCACGATGTTATTGATGTTCCGTTTTTACGATCTATGGTGTGGCGAAGGGCTGCCACCTTCGGAAGCCTTGCGGACGGCGCAACAATGGGTGAGAGACACCACAAACTCGGAGAAGGCTGAGTATTTCAAAGATCCCTCGCTGAAGTTCGAGGAAATACGATCGGCGGAGGAGACTGCAGGCTCAATTTATGACTTGTTTATGACCAGGGAGGCCGAAGAACGGGAGTTTTCACATCCGCTCCACTGGGCTGGCTTTTGCTATATCGGCGTTTAACCGTTCGTGCGTCGGGCGTGTGGCGGGAAGTCGGTGCTGCGGAATCATCGAAAATTCCGCTTGATCCTATGGAGTCAGAATGACCTTGCCTACATTTCTCTGCTCCTCCAGCCGCCGGTGTGCATTTGCAGCTTCCGCAAACCGAAACACGCTGTCAATCAGTGGGCCTATAACCTTTAAGCTCAGTGGAACCATCCATCGCTCGCTGAAACGCCGTGTCAAGACGCCGCCGTTCAGCGGGGCAATGTGAGTCTATCCAACCTGCAGTTTCTGAATGCCGTATTGTACGTGGCCGAGCATGGATGCAAGTGGCGCGGCCTGCCGAAGCGATTTGGTAACTGGCACACTATCTACACTCGCATGAATCGCTGGTCTAAGAGCGGCGCGCTGGGCCGGGTTTTCGGCGGAGGGCTCGATGGGTGCGGGCACTCCGCCGAAGGACGCGAGCGGCTATCCGACCGCAATCGCTGTGGTTGCGGGGTTGGTGTCCAGCGTTTGCCAGCCGGAGAGCGGTGGGCCGGTATAGAGCCAAGTTGTGCCGTCGCCGTGGAGCTGATACAGATTGGAATCGGCCGCGATGGAGCGAGCCCGGGGGTTGTTGTCGAGCATCTGCCAGCCGGAAATGGGCGGCCCAGTGTAGGACCAGATGGTGCCATCGCCGTGCGTCTGGTAGAGCGTTGAGGGCGAAGCCACAATTTCGGTGGCTGCGGGATTGTCGTCCAGCATCTGCCAGCCGGAAAGCGGTGTTCCGGTATAGACCCAAATGGTGCCATCGCCGTGCTTCTGATAGAGATTTCCGCCCGAGGCTTTGATCTCGGTCGTGGCCGGGTTGTTATCGAGCATCTGCCAGCCGGTGAGCGGCGTGCCGGTGTAGAGCCAGATGGTGCCATCGTTGTGCAGCTGATAAAGCGAATCGCCTGTCGCGATGGCGATGGCCCTGGGGTTGTTGTCCAGCATCTGCCATCCCGTGAGCGGAGGACCAGTATAGATCCAGATCGTACCGTCGTCGTGCAGCTGGTAGAGCTTGCGGCCGGAGGCGGCGATGGCGCGGGCGCGCGGATTGTTGTCGAGCATCTGCCAGCCGGTAAGCGGAGTGCCGGTGTAAAGCCAGATAGTGCCATCGCCGTGGAGCTGATAGAGCAGGTTGCCGGAGGCGGCGATGGCGCGGGCGCGCGGATTGTTGTCGAGCATCTGCCAGCCGGATATGGGCGGCCCGGTATAGACCCAGATTGTGCCGTCGCCATGCATCTGGTAGAGCGGCGCGGAGAAGGGGTTATCGGTGGTGACGCTCACTGCTTTCGTGGCGGCAACCAGATCCGCATACGCGGTGGTTTTGCCGGTAAGTGTTTGGTAGTTTGCCGCGAGCGTGGAGCCACCGGCCTGGACGATTTCCGAGATGGTGTAGCCGAGCGAGCGCATCCAGTAGAGGTATAAGATCGAGCAGCCGGTCGAGGAATAATCCTGATCTGTCTGCTCGGTTTTGGTCACCCAGTCCGGGTAGCCTGCGCTTACCCAGGAAGGTCCGGTAATGCCCCAGCTCGGAATCACGCCGGGCGAGGCATTTTCCGCCAGGTAGCGCGAAAGGCCCTCGCCGTTGCTGAAGCCGCAGCCCCAACCCTTGTTCTGCGTGCCCATAAAGGCCTCGGAGAGTTCCGCGATGTAGAGCGCGACTTCCAGATCGAGAGGGTTCTGTGTGGTGTTCGCGAAGGTTGCGTCGACGTAGAGAACGCCGCCGGAGTTGAAGTCGCAGCCGTGGTGATAGGCTCCGCCCGAGCCGTCGTTCTTGCCGCTCAAGGGCGAGACGACCACAGTGGTGGCACCGCCAGCGGTTGCGAAGACTGACTGCATCTGCTGGTAGGGGGCGCTTACAACGTTCAGCAATTGTTGGGCGAGCGCCAAGCCCGGAGCTCCCAAGCTGGAATCGTACGAAACGGTGATATTGCCGGAAACGCCGACCTGCGTGGCTGGGTAGTCGAGCCCGGCAGGTCCGCCAGCGGCGGCGATCTGTTCAGAGGTTCTTTGGGGACGAGTTACTCCGTGGGGAAGAAATTCTCGGGGATTAGGCATGCGTTCCTCCTTCACACCGGAGGCGGCGTGAATTGTTGATCAGCGTTTGATTTGAGAGCCATGACCGGCAGGTCCGAATACGGAACCGTCCATCACGGCAACGTTGGCCCGGCATCGAGAGGCGCATTCTGCGAGCGCGGCAGGGCCCTGCGTCCGGTGCATCTGCGCGCGTTTAGAAACGCATCTCGACTGTTTCAAGCTCGGCTTCGATCCAAACCTACCGCCCTTTGCGTATGAGCCTGTGCAGAAATAGTGACGCGACCCGCCGGATCGTATCACGTGCCAGCGGAAACTCTTGGCGATTCGATTTCTTTGCATTGCGGATTTCGCACCTTTGCTCGCCGTCCTTCAAGCGAGCAAACACCATCAGGAAGTGCTCCCCATATCTACGGCCGCCTATTCACTGAAGATGAGGACCGGCCGGGGCGCCTATGTCGGCTGCTGTTGGTCGCTGAATGCACTGGGCAACAATTACATCGTCAGTGACCGCGCGTCGATCCATCGCAATTGATGACCCTTCGCATCACCCGATTATGCTAACTTTGGTCGCTATGGAAGCTAACCCGCCGCGTGCGCAGATCTTTATTTCTTATGCCCACCAGGATGGGGCCGACCTAGCCAGACGACTCCTCCAAGATCTCGTGCGGGAGAACTACCAGGTGTGGCTCGACTCGACGCGATTAAACGGCGGAGCTAGTTGGACTACCGAGATTGAGTTGGCGCTCGATCGCAGCGACGCGATCCTAGTGTAGTGTCTCATTAATAACATCTTTTATATATCGAGTCTCATCTTATGATGAGGAGACTTCGATATGCGTGTAGCTCAGCCCATTTTTCTGAAAGAAGAAGTGCGGCGGAAGCTGGAGCAGCAGGCGCGCGGGCGTTCGACGGCGGCGCGTGTGGTCATGCGCAGCCGCATCGTGTTGCTGGCTGCCGACGGGCTTCAGAACAAGCAGATCGCTGAGAATCTGAAGGTTGCCCCCCGAATGGTCGGGTTGTGGCGGGGACGGTTTCTGGAGCTGGGCGTAGAAGGATTGCTGAAAGATGCTCCCCGGCCTGGACGCACACCGTCGATCTCCTCAGAAGTGACTGCGGCCTTGATCGAAAGAACTACGCAGAGCACGCCTGCGAACGCGACCCAGTGGTCCACGCGTACGATGGCGCGGGAGATGAGCATATCTAAGGCTTCCGTTTCGCGCATCTGGCGGGCCAACGGCATCAAGCCGCATCGTGTCGATAGTTTCAAGGTGAGCAACGACCCGCAGTTTGCAGACAAACTGGAAGCAATCGTTGGACTCTACCTCAATCCGCCCGAACACGCTCTGGTGTTGTCTGTGGATGAGAAGAGCCAGATTCAAGCTCTGGATCGCACCCAACCTGGGCTGCCGATGAAGAAGGGCCGAGGCGCAACCATGACGCATGACTACAAGCGCAACGGCACGACGACCCTGTTCGCCGCGCTGAATCCCGCCAATGGAGAGGTCTTCGGCCTGTGTCAGGAGAAACACCGTCATCAGGAGTGGCTGAAGTTCCTGCGCATGATCGATCAGACCATACCGGCTAACAAGGAAATCTATCTGATCTGCGATAACTACTCGACTCACAAACATGCACGAGTCCAACGTTGGTTGGAAATGCACAAACGCTTCCATGTTCACTTCACGCCGACATCCGCTTCTTGGCTCAATATGATTGAACGATTCTTCCGCGACCTGACCCATAACCGCATCAGACGCGGAGTCTTCCAGGACCTCGAGCAGCTCATCACTACCATCGGAAGTTATATCGACGTCCATAACAAGAACCCCAAACCGTTCATCTGGACAGCCAAAGCAAGCGACATCCTCGAAAAGGTCACCCGCGCTCAGACCGCACTTAATAAAAGACGATCTGCGTGAGACACTACACTAGCGCTTCTTTCGCGAGCTTCCTTCCTCTCGGACACCTGTCGTGCCGAGCAACTCCGCTCCCTGCGAAAGCACAAATGTGTCATTCCTGTGCTCGTACAAACCGACTCGGATCGGCCAATACATCTCGAATCCAAGCAGTATCTTGATCTCTCGACAGACACTAGCTACCACGCTCAGTTCCCCGAGCTTCTCCAATGCATTCGGAAAGGGTATGGCGCCACTCTGCATGGCAAATTTCGCCAGACCTACGTTACGGTGCCGCCCCTGCCCTCTAACTACATAGAACGGACTCAGGAACTTCGCTCTCTCAGGGATGCCGTTCTTCGCGACGGCGCCCCTCGCCGTGTCGCCCTAACAGCGCTCAAGGGAATGGCCGGAATTGGTAAGACTGTATTGGCACAGGCACTCTGCCTAGACGAAGTCGCTCAAGCAGCGTTTCCCGACGGAATTATCTGGGTGCCCGTAGGTAAGGACCCTCGCGACTTTGTGCCACTGCTTCGCGAGGTGGCCAAAGCGATCGGCGACCCCCTTGATGGTTACGACAGTCTACAGTCCGCCAGCAATCGCCTGAGGAACTGCCTTCGCGATAAGGCCGCTCTCATCGTTCTCGATGACGTGTGGAATGCGCGCGACGCTGCCCCTTTTCTTCTCGATTCACCCAGAAGTCGGCTCTTGATAACCACCCGTGACGCACGTACCGCCGTCTCGCTCGGAGCCCTGCAGCAGGAACTCGCCGTCCTCAGCTTTGAACAGTCGCTTCAATTGATCGCATTGTGGGCCGATTGCGATCTCAAAAAGCTACCCTTGGAGGCCCCGCTGCTCCGCTTTTCCGAATGCAGAGAGCAACGCGGTCATTGCGCCGGCGAGCCGTTCCTGGGTCACCGACTGGGGCAACGGAATCGTCAGGGCCGGCCGGTTCGTCCGGGCGTCCCGCGTGAAGAGCGCGGAAAGAGCGTAATCCAAATGCTTCGGTGACGCCTCGGCCTTACCGTTGGTCACGTCCTGTGCGAACGACTCAATCAGCTTTAATCCTGCCTCGATGAACGACGCTGCAGCGAGCGCAATGCCGTTGCCGTCTGGCGCATGTGTGGTTGCTGGAGGAGCGCCCGCGGGTTCCGCCGCAATGGTGCCGGTCAAACCGGGTGGTGGTGCTTGAATATCGGATTGCGGCGGCACGAGCACAACCGGAGCCGCGGGAGCATGATCGATGATCGGCTTTGGCCGGCCCGGCTGTTCGGCGAATATCTCCTTCACTGCTTGTAACATCGTCTTCCGGCCCAGCTTCTCAAAACTTACCTCGCCGGTGGGCGAATCGAACACGCCAGCGAACAACGATTTCTTCAGGCGCAGCGTCTCCCAAACGCGCTCTTCGATGCTCTTCTCCGTGAGCATGTGAATCACATGCACCGGCCGCGACTGGCCCAACCGATGGACACGTCCGATGCGCTGCTCCAACCGCGCCGGGTTCCACGGCGGCTCGAAGTTCACCACGATCGAGGCGGCTTGCAGGTTGAGGCCAACGCCTCCCGCATCGGTGGAAAGGAAAACCTTGCACGCGGGGTCGTTGCGGAACTTCTCCATCAAAGCGCCGCGCTGCCGCGAAGGCACGCCGCCGTGAAGCGACACAAACCCGATTCCCAGCTTGCGCAACTCGTCGCCCGCCAGGCGGGTCATCCGCTCAAATTCGCTGAACACCACAGCCTTGCGATTCCCCTCCAGCACGAGGTCGGTCATAATCTCGCGAAACTCCTGGAGCTTGGGCGAATGATGGGTTTGCTTGTCGAAGAGAAATGTTGAGTTGCACAACATACGCATATTCTGAATGCAGCAAAGGATGCGCTTCTGATCGATCTCGGAGAGCCAGCCCTGCCGCTCCCACTTGCGCATCAGCTGTGCCAGCAGGTCGCTCTGCTCGTAGTAAGGCTCCGCCTGCTGGCTGGTTAGCGGGACGCGGAAAACTTTGTCCGTCCGCTCGGGCAACTCCTTCAGCACCTCCGGACGCGTGCGCCGCAGCAGGATCGGGGCAAGCTGCTCATGGATGCGGTCCAGGCCGCGATAGCCGGTCAGGCGGCCCTTTTCGTCCAATACGCGGTGCTCATCCACGAATCGGAATGCCGGGCCTAGCCTGCGGCCGTCGACGAACTCCACAACTGAAAAGAGCTCTTCCAGTTTGTTTTCGAGCGGCGTGCCGGTAAGGACCAGGGCGTAGCGGCTCTTCAGTTGTTTGATGGTGCGCGCCGTCGCGGTCGTCCAGTTACGGATGCGCTGCGCTTCATCGAGGATGATCAGGTCTGGCCCCAATTCCTGAATGTAGCGGATGTCTTTGAGGACCAACTCATAACTCGTGAGGGTGAAGAATGCCGGTGCGGCATACAAGTGCTTGCGGCGCGGCAACAACCCATCGATAACCTGCGATGAATGCGCTGTGAACTTCTCGATTTCCGTCTTCCACTGATACTTGACCGATGCAGGGGCAATCACCAGCACGCGTTCGATGCCCCGGCGTTGGCGCAAAAGCTCAGTCATGGCCAGCGCCTGCACCGTCTTGCCCAGGCCCATGTCATCGGCAAGGACAGCGCGTCCGCGGCAGGCGGCGAACACGGCGCCGCGCGCCTGGTACGGTAAGAGCTTGGTTTTCAGAAGACCTGCCGTTGGATCCTGCCCGCGCTTGAGTTTTCCGAGCAACGTGGGCTCCATCTCGAGGCCCTCGGTCAATTCGTTCTCCCGGTCGATGTATTCCAAG
Organism: uncultured Acidobacteriaceae bacterium; assembly: GCA_963704415.1. Classification (GTDB taxonomy): domain Bacteria; phylum Acidobacteriota; class Terriglobia; order Terriglobales; family Acidobacteriaceae; genus Telmatobacter. The sequence goes on from OY969908.1 coordinate 1,310,540, forward strand.
GCGTCGCTGTACACGACCGCATCGCTGTCGGCGTTCCGCAATGCCTCCAGCACCTCGTCGAAGCGCCGGTAATGCTCGCGCCGCAGCAGCCCGTTGGCGTCGAAGTGCTCCGCCGCGATTGCACGCAGTGTCGGCGATGGCGATGCCGGCAAGCGCAGCCGCACCTCGACACTGTTTCCGTATTGAAGAGAAATGGAGGCACGCGTACGTTTATATTTCGCCGACTCCAGCGTATTCCGGTGGCGTTTCCGCAACTGAAGCAGCATCGCTTCGACGTGTTTACAAGTCCCCAGCGTATTGGTCGCGAAATCCGGGCATGAGCAGTAATTCTCAAAAAGCCCGAGCCCGCGGATCGCTACTCGGTAAGTTCGGCCGCTGGCCGACTTGACGGCGTAATCCCCGAATGGACCACTGGACGGCCGTTTCAAGATTTTGAGCTGGGCCGCTGCGGCTCTTTCCCGTCGTTCGGCAATCTGCTGTTCGATGAGCATGTAGAAATCCCTCTTGGGGAGCGTAAAACATATCCAACTGCTGCAGCCCGGTGGAAAAACGCGCCTCGATTGAATGTTTGCGTAGGCGGCATGCAGGCAAGGGGTCTAACCGTCCCGGCCTGTCTTGCGCCACACCGCCAGAACCTGCTCGACCCGGTCAGCCAGTGCGAGCCTGGCGTCGGTGCGCTCCGGGTTGCCGCTCGCATTCCCGAGCCAAACATCAAACGTGCGTCCTAAACGTGAAAGCGCTAGGTTTCCGTCCTGGCACTGCGTGGCTTCGATTCCCACCATTTACGAGTGGGAATCTGGCAGGAGAAGATGAGGCGTTGTCCGCTCAATGCAGTAGCCGATTGCACTGTACCCCTTCAATCGGCGCTCGAACATTCTTGCCAGCATAGGGACACCATGATCCACGTAATCGTAGACTTGAACGACGCGCTTGCTGTCGTGGAGACGATGCAGGCGGCCAACATACTGCTGCAAGGTCCCCTTCCAGGATATAGGCATCGCGAGAAACAATGTATCCAGGCGCGCGTCGTCGAATCCCTCACCGATATAGCTCCCTGTGGCCAGAATCAGCCGCGATTCATCGTCTCCTACAGCCGCCATGGCCGCCGCGGTCTCACGGCGCTGTTTCGTGCCCATGCCGCCCTTTAAAACAAAGACGTGCTTGGCGATTCCACTGAGCTTGTTCGCGAAATACTGTAAATGCTCCGTCCTGCCGGTCAGCAGAAGCGGCGAACGGCCGGACGCAATGGCATATTTGATGTCGGCGGCGATCATTGCATTGCGCGAAGCATCACTAGTCAACGTAGCGTAAACATCCTGAATCGTCACGTCCGCAAGATCTGCCGGCATCTGAAAATCAGTGTGACGGAGAATGACCTTATGCTCGAAGGGGTTCGTCTCGGTCATTGCTTTTGCGCTCATGCTGAATCGAACAGGGCCACACTGCATATAAATGATGGGATGATGTCCATCTTTCCTCGTTGGCGTCGCGGTCAGGCCAATGACATATTTGGCTTTCACTTGTCGCATCACTTGCTCGAAAGTGAAAGCTGAGATGTGGTGGCACTCGTCAACAATGACCTGACCGTATTCGGCGACGAAATCTTCCACAGTGTCCTTCTGATATAGGCTTTGAATGACCGCGACATCGATACATCCTGTCCGGTGCGTCTTTCCGCCACCAACGTGTCCAATCGAAGTCGCGGGCATATTCAGAAACATGTCCAACCGTTCCAGCCATTGATCGAGCAACTGCTGCCTATGGACCAGAATCAGCGTGTTGACCCGGCGTTTTGCTATGAGCCAAGCAGCTACTGCAGTCTTCCCGAAAGCCGTCGGAGCAGAGAGGATGCCTTCGTCGTGGTCGACGATCTGCCGAACGGCCTCCTCCTGGACCGGCCGAAGCTGACCATTGAATTCCACTTGGATCGGCGCGCCTCGAAACCGCTCATCCAGAACTCCAGGTCGAATATGGTGCGACCGAAAAAGGTCCAACACGTCCGCCAGACATCCCCGTGGGACGGCAATGTGCTTGGGAAAATCCTGGCCGCATGCAATCACACGCGGCTTGGCGTAGGTCGGAAGCCGCATCGCCTGCGCCTTATAGAACTCTGGATTCTGAAATGCTGCCAACCTGAGCAGACGGTTCAGCATGGCGGGCGGTAGGTCTTGCTTCTCCACGTAAAGAAGATTTGCGCGGACAACCTCGACTGTTTCCGGCAACGGTCCCTCAATCGGCCGTTCCAGGCGCTTTCGCGACGGTGGCAGCGTCCAAGGATCTTGCCGATCGTCTTCATCGGCAACGCTAATGCGGACTCCGATCAGATCACCATTGCGTTGGGCTTCGGCGATGATCTCTTCCGCAGCCTCGGCGGACATTCGCTGAACAGTAAAAAGAAACTCCCATTGATCCGGATACGGGCGAAGGTCGGCATCGATAAAGACACTGTTGCCGGACTTGCGCGGCGTAAACTGCAACGGCAGAGCGATAAGGCTTCCGAACCCGCCTTTGGGCATCGTGTCCTGGTTCGGAAACAGGCGATCATAAGAGTCGAGACCGAGTTGATGCCGGCGCTCCATGGTTCGCGTGAGAATCGCGCAGCCAAGTTTGCGCGCCGTGCTCGCCGATACCGCATGTTCAAAGAAGATCCAGACATGACCGCCATTTCCGGATCGCGATCGCTCAAGGACGGCCGGCACATTCAACTCTCGGCATGTTTCGAGATATGCGCGTGAGTCATCCGCCCACGTCTTCTTATCGAAATCTACTGCAAGAAACCAGCAGGTTTCGTCTGCCAAAAGCGGATAGATCCCGACGGTTACTTTGCCGAGGAGATGATCCTCGATCACCGTTTCGGTCAACGGGAGGAACTTCCGTGAAATCCGCGCGACCTTCTTCCGATCCTCTGCCTTGCTGGCGTTGATGGCCCTCCAGTCCTTTAGTGCTGCTGGCGAGTATCCAGACCGGCCGTCGGGATGCTCCCATCGCCTTGCATAGACATCTTCTCTCCCGCGAAACAGACTGCGGAACAGAGCAATCCGTTTGCGAGCGCGCTCCTCCTTGCTTTCACTGGTCGCCGATGCAATCGTTTGAAGCGAACTTACATGGTCTGCCGTGGACAGTGGAACAGGGATGCCGTGAGCAGCCAAAAGACGCCGCAGATTCGAGTTCTCCTCTCGCAACTGCTCGTTGTTCTCGACGCGGTGCGCGAATGAAATCGATTCTGGACTTCTGCTTGCCATGTCTGCTTCACTGCTTCGTACCGCTTGCCAGGACCTTTTCGAACAATGTGCACACTTTCTCAAAGGCCGCGGCGATGTCGGTCTGTAGCCCACATTCCTCAATGAGCACCTGGAACGGCGTTTGCCATTCTTCTGGTGGAGCGTTCAAGCTTGTTGGCAGAGCATGCGTGTTCCTTCGTTCAAAGGTAAGACGCAATGCGGCGAAAGCCTTCGCCCGGTCGAGCCGGTTATCCCCGGTGAGAAGCGCCAGATCTACCAAATCCTTCACCCGGCTGTTGAGAGAGCCTCGCGGGAGTGTATAGGCGTGAATCTTTTCTGCGTACTGTTGCTCTCGAGAGATCATCCGCACGCATGGCTGCTTGATGCCTGCGAATCCAAGCCAGTCACGGCACTCGACAGTTTCGAGAGGTGGGATTACGACATCGCCAATACCGGCATCCAAGTGAAACTTGGCGAAGACTCTCCCATCCATGCGCGTTTCGACGGAATAGCGTGCGCCGCCATACGGAGCCGCAGTCAGGTCCAGCACTGGTGGCCCGACCATGTACTCAAACCAGTCATCGAGCGATACATCGGCCGCAATCTGCAGCATGTCTCGTATTCCACCGACTACAGCGCCGTCTTCCGCCGTCGCAACAACGCGCTGCAGCGCCAGGTCGATATCGATCGTCGATCGTGCTGCCTTGAAACGAAGTTCCAGCGCGTAACCGCCTTTCAACGCCCACGGGGTCCCGTCGTCTCGGAACAGCCTCGCAAGGAGTCGGTCGAAGGCAACCTGACGTCTGAGGCGATTGATGTCGACCTGTTCCGCCCGGGACAGATTCTTCAGGCGTTCTTCCAAAGCCGTTCGGAATGCTGCCGCCGTCGCGTATGTTCTCGCTGATGCCATTATGCAGCTCGCCGCAGAATTTCTTCGATGATCTTCCGCGCTCTCCCATTGAGTTGCGCGCTCCTGAGTTGCCGGCGTGTGATCAGCCCGCGCTCAAGAGCCTGACTCAGCGCCTGACGTACAAACGTTGGCTCAACCGCCCCATCCTCGACAAGATCGAGAATCGTTCGCAGTGGCCGGGTGTATTTGTAGCCTGGACCAGTCTGCACATCGCTTTTGGGTAGATCGCGGTAATGGAGCACTACGATCCCGGGGATATCGCTGTTGCGCCTGAAATTCTGCGGAACGGTCATGTGGAGCTTTGCCGGGTTGAGGTCCGATAGCTCATGGAGACTCAAGGCAGTCTGATGACTGTACACCCCTTCGATTTCTTCCTTCCGGTTCCTGGACCAAAGCGACCAAAGCACAAGATCAGGCCGATCCGGCGTCGGGAATAGTGTCAGACGATAGATGCCGCGATGCTCACGGACCCAGTTTCCGGCTTGCACATGATAGGGGTGTGTATTTTCGGCGAATCCGGCTGCCTTGGCCTGCTTCGTGGTAAAGAAGCCTTGTTGCTGTTCGGCGAGATCAAATAGCCGCCGTGATGCTTCTAGGTGCGACTGTGCCACAACACAATACTACAACTTTTGTGTGCCTTTGTGCGCCTTTTCTGCTCATCGTCTAGCACACGTGACGAATGATCGCGCGTCGTTCAGCCGACTTGGGAATCTCGCTCAAAGCCGCCGGAAGGTCCAGTAAGCTATCGACGTATATTATTGATAATAAATAGCTTAACACTTACTTCCCGATGCAGAAGGTAGAGAAGATTAGATTGAGGATGTCGTCGCTCGTGGTTTGTCCGGTGAGGGAATCGAGGGCCCAGAGAGCACGATAGAGGTCGATCAGAATCATTTCGTGGGGAATGTTGTTGGCGTTGGCCTGGGCAGCGTCGGCGAGTGCGGCGCGGGTGGTAGCGATGGCCTGCTGATGGCGCAGGGTAGTGAGCAGGCCGGGTTCGGCGGCGGCTCCGCCAGTGGCTAGAGCGAGAATGCGATCGCGGAGCGTAGCGATGCCTTCGCCGGTGAGAGCCGATGTTTTTAGCGACGGGGCAGCCTTGGATTCGGCCGGCTCGGGCGCATCCAAATTGGGAGTGGCGGCGCTGGCCAAGTCGCATTTATTGAGGACGACAATGGCGGGGCGGCCCTGAACGGCCGCGAGTAAGGCGCGCTCTTCGCTGTTGAGCGGCTGCGTTGCATCGAGAACGATGAGGACGAGCGAAGCATCGGCGAGCGCCTCGCGGCTGCGGGCGATGCCGAGTTGCTCAACCTCCTCGAAGGCCTCGCGCAGTCCGGCGGTATCGACGAGCTCGAGTGGAATGCCATCGAGCGAGATGCGCTCGGTGACCAGATCGCGCGTGGTGCCGGGCGTAGCGGTGACGATGGCGCGGTCGCGCTCGACGAGGCGGTTGAAGAGCGAACTTTTGCCGGCGTTGGGGCGGCCAACGATGGCCAGCGTCAGTCCGTCATGCACAACGCGGCCGCGCGCAAAGGAAGCTTCCAGCGCCGCGAGAGGCGGGTTGAGCTCGTCTACACGACGGGCGATTTCGGCCTGAGGTGTGACGTCGACATCGTCTTCGGCGAAGTCGATGCCGGCTTCGAGGAGGGCGATGAGTTCGACGAGCGCCTGCTTGATTGGCTGCACGCGATGACTCAGAGCGCCCCCCATCTGGCTGGCTGCTTGACGCGCTTGCGTGAGGGTGTGCGCTTCGATGAGATCGCGGACGGCTTCGGCTTGCGTGAGGTCGAGCTTTCCGGAGAGAAATGCGCGCTGAGTGAATTCGCCAGGTTCGGCGAGGCGTGCGCCGAGATCGAGAGCATGGCGCAGCAGCAGATCCAATACAACAGGAGAGCCGTGCGCGGCAATTTCGACAAGGTCGTCGGAGGTATAGGAATTGGGTGAAGCGAAGAAGGTGATGACAGCTTCGTCGATGCGGTTTGCGCCGGGCTCGCTCGTGTCGGGAACGTCGAGAACATCGGCGAGGCGCGCCCGGGCATGCTGGAGAGGATGATGCAATTGGACGAGCTCGGTGGCGATGGCTGCGGCCTGCGATCCGCTTAGGCGAACGATGCCGATGCCTCCGCGACCCGGCGGCGTAGAGATGGCCACGATTGTGTCGGTGGCGATGGCGTCGGACGGGGTCGGGTTGAGGTCGGGTTCGGCCATACGAATGGTTCCATTGTAGGGAAGGGAATCGGATTGTCATTGTGCGGAATGAGTGAACAACTTGTGAAGTGCGAATTCCCCTAATGGAATCGTGTCTTGTGTTTCGTCACATTTTGAAAACAATGCCGTGGAAGTAGTCTGCAAAAAGGTTTTAGCACGGATGCGGCAGGTATAATTTGTCATTGCGGCGAGTGTTGTTATCGGCGTTGCGAACCGTCTTCTCTCCCGCGCGTATTACATACTAAGGTCGCCGAATCCGTGAAAAGAAGTGTATGTACTCTTTGTTCGAAGAGCTGTTTTGTGCCGGGCGCATTTTTGAGGCTTTGGGTTGTGGGACTGGCTGTGTTGCTCTCCAGCGGAGCGGCCAGTGCGCAACAGCAAGCACAGGCGTTATGGCAAGGGACGCTGCGGAATTCGGCGGGCACACCGATTGCGAACGCGAAGGTTGTGCTGGTTGGCTCGACCGCAAGAGGAGAAGCGACCACCGATGCGGGCGGACGCTTTCGCCTTCCTGCGGCCCCCGGGCAATACCGGCTATCGATTGAAGCGAGCGGGAAGCGGGACGAGTACGCCCAACCGGTCGAGGTCGGGCCGGCGGGGTCAACGGTGGTGATTGCGCTCTCGGATCGCGGAGACGTTACGGTCGCTGCTGTGACGGAAAAGGAGCGTTCCGCGACGGGCGGCGAAGAGCTATCGAGTCAGGCGGTGAGCGAGTTGCCGCTGAACAAGCGCGACTTCAGCTCGCTACTCCTGCTGGCCGCCGGCACGATGACCGACACGAATGGCGCGACGAACTTCACAGCGCAATTTGCCATCAATGGGCAACGCGGTGTGGAAGCGACGTTTGCCATGGATGGCGCAGATATCAGCGATCCTGAGATGGGCGGAAGCACATTCTCGAATTTCGACGTCGATGCCGTGGAGGGGATCGATTCGAGTTCGGGTTGGATGCCCGCGGAGATCGGCCGCGGAGCATCGGGCTTCACCGACATCCATACGCGGTCGGGAGCGAGCGGATTTCACGGGTCCATATTTGAGTTTGTGCGCAATTCAGCATTCGACGCGCGAAACTTTTTTGACTATGCGACGCCGGCCTATCCGGGAAGGATTCCGCCATTCCGACGCAACGAATTCGGCTTCACAAATGGTGGACCTGTCTATCTCCCGCACTTATATGACGGGCGCAAGCGGACATTCTATTTTGCGCAGTACCAGGGATTTCGCCAGGTGCTGGGCACGACGCAGGTGATGCCAGTACCCACCGCCGCAGAGCGAGCCGGATTAGATATGGTGACTTATCCTGATGGCTCGACGGATACGCTTGAGGTGGCAGTAGACCCGAGCATCGCGGCGATCCTAGCGCGCTATCCGATGCCGAATTATGCTGCCGGTGCATTTGGAATTCGTACTTACGCGACAGCGTCAAAGGTAGCGACGGACGCCGATCAGTTTTCGGTGCGCATCGATCATAAATTTTCGGCAAAGGATCAGTTCTTCGCGCGCTTCACGATGGACAACCTGACTGGGCCGACGACCAATCCCGATCAAACGGCCGTCGATCCGGCGTTTGGTGTGCAGTATATTGACCGCCAGAGAAATGTGGTGGGCACGTACACGCGCACGCAGTCGCCGAGGATGATTCTCGAGTCGCTCATCAGTATCACGCGGACGACGCCGGGATTTCCGACGACCGACTACACGGATCCCGCAGTGAAATTTAGCGACGGGACCTACGAGGCGTTCAATGGCGCAGCAGGATCGGTGATGCAGGCTTATGGCAACCTGTTCCAAGGGCGACAGACCTTCTCCTACACGACGGGGGCGCATGTCTTCAAGACAGGGTTTGAAGCGCGGTTGAATCGCGATACGACATACTTCGGCGTGAGCCCCGACGGTGAATATGACTTTGGCGGAGGCGCTGCTTTCGCCACGGAAGCCATTCCGTCGCAGAGCGGAAAACACGACATTGCCGTAGGAGACCCCTTGCCGGATACGCTTTCTGGATTTCTTTCTGGAAGCCCGTTCGCTTACTCGGTGGCCATCGCGCCCAGCTTCGTCTCGAACGGCGCGCACATCGGCCCCGCTGCCATTAACCGCAGCAACTTCAATGTGTACGCGCAGGACACGTGGAAGGTGACGCCGCGTTTTACTCTGGATTACGGACTCCGCTGGGAACTGTATACGCCGATTACCGAGCGGGCGCGCCGCACCGGTGGATTTCTCACCGTCAATGGGACGCAGGAGTATGTCATCAATCCGCAGCCAGGCTACCAGACCAATAAGAACGGCTGGGGTCCGCGGGTGCAGGCGGCATGGCAAGTTACGAACAAGTTACAAGTGCATGCGGGCGGCGGGATCACGGTGATACCGCCGAATATCTGGCAGGATAACTTTCTTACGGGATCCACACCGTTCGTTATCTATCCGCGGCGACTCTCTGCTGCGTCGACGCCGCTGAAATATGGATACAAGATCACGCCTGCACAGCTTCCGCAGACTTATACGCCTGGCGGAGTGAATATCTTTGCTTCAGGACAGACCAACACCGTTGCACCCAACACGGTGATGGATGTTGACCGTTATGAAAAGGACTTGGCAGCCCTGACTGAAAGCGGGGCGGTGAGTGCACTGAACCTGAGCGGGATCGATCGTTCATTCGGAAATGGCACGCTGTTTACGTGGACCGCAGGGCTGGAACGAAAGCTCGGCAACTTGACGGCCGACGCGAACTATGTCGGCACGGCCAGTGAAAAGCTGCCGCGCTATGGCTTTCCCAATGCTTATCCGGGCGCGAGTCCGGGATTTGCTCCGCATACCCAGTTCGACAGCCAAGGCAATGTGCTCGGCGGCTTCGGAGTGGAGAATGTGATCTTCGCCGACGCACATTCGACCTACCATGCCCTGCAAACTTCGATCTCTGGAACCACCGGTCATGGCGGCCCTGGTATCCAGGCGAGTTATACGTGGAGTAAGTCGATCGACGACTCAAGCCTGGTTCTGGGCGGGACGGGATCGACGGGAGCAGTAGCTTCAGGTTTCTCGCAGAATCCTTACGATACGCATCCGGAGAAGGGTCCATCGGGGTTCGATGTGACCCACGGATTCGGGCTGAGCGTGGCCCAGGACCTGCATCTCGAGAGCGTAGAGTTTCTGCATGCAATCAGCAGAAAAGTAACGTACGGATGGGAAGTGCTCAGCATTTCGAGTATCAGTTCGGGCTCGCCATTTACGGTCTACTCCGGGATTCAGCAATCCGGATATGGATCGAACGGCGTCGACCGCCCGGACCAAATTGCGAAGCCGAAACTATCGACAGCGCGCGCGAATCGCGAGGACTACTTTGGCGAGGGAGCGAACAATGCTTCGGATTTCTTCTCGATTCCCATTCACATTGCGGGGGGAACTGGCCCAAATAGCGGTCGCCTTGGCACGCTTGGCCGCAATAGCTTTAGAGGGCCGGCATACTATGATTTTGACTACGCGGTCATCAAAGACACGCCATTCGGGCGCAGACAGAGCGGCGCCGAGCGCATTGATCTGCAGTTTCGTTCGGAGTTTTTCAACCTGTTCAACATCGTAAACATGGGACTGCCGGCAAACATTCTGAATGGCTCGGGATTTGGCGAGATCAGCAAGACGGCCGGCAATTCGAGACAGATTCAGTTCTCACTCAAGTTGATCTACTAAATCGCGCGTGGGCTGCAAGGAGGTCTATGAGGGCTATTTTTTCTGGCGTTCGTATGGGTCTAGCGTTCGGCGCGATCACATTTGCATTAGGCGTTGCACCGCTGTGGGCCCAGCAAACGCAGGCACATCCACCGGCGCAACACGCCCTCGACATGACCGTCGTCAAGCCCGAGTCGGTTGGATTTTCGTCGGAGCGGCTGGAGCGGCTGCACGCGCTGATGCAGCAAACTGTTGATCAGAAGCAGATCGCCGGTATCGTGACCATCCTCGCGCGCCACGGCAAGGTCGTGGACTATCGCACCTATGGTTATCGCGACATGGAGAGCGGCGCGCCCATGACGAAGGATGTGATCTTTCGCGATTTTTCAATGACCAAGCCGGTGACCGGCGTGGCGATGATGATTCTTTACGAGCAGGGCAAGTGGCTACCGACTGATCCGATCGCGAAGTATATCCCCGAGTTTGCGCACCTGAAGGTTTTCAATGGTGTCGATGCGGATGGGAAGATGATTCTCGTCGATCCAGATCACGCGCCGACGATGCGGGAGTTGATGAGCCACACAGCGGGCTTCACCTATGGGATTTTCGGCGATACGCCAGTGGATAAGGCGTATCGCGACGCCCACGTGCTGGCTTCTAAGAACCTGCAGGAGATGATCGACAAGGTGGCGCAGTTGCCGCTGTTGTATCAGCCGGGCAAGGGCTGGACTTATTCGATCTCAATGGATATCGAGGGCTACATCGTTGAGAAGCTTTCGGGACAGACGCTGCCGGATTTCATCCGCGACCATATTTACATGCCATTAGGCATGAGAGACGCGGGGTTCTACGTACCTGCGGAGAAACGCAACCGGTTCGTAACGCTCTATACGACGGGTCCGAACGGCGAGCTGGTTGCGGCGCAGAGAGGGCCGGGCGGCGGAATGAGTCAATATGAAGCGCAACCGGCGATGGCTTCGGGCGGCGGCGGCATGGTGTCGACGGCAGAAGATTACTATCGCTTTGCCCAGATGCTCGGCGATGGTGGGGAACTGGATGGTAGACGAATCTTGTCGCCATCGAGCGTGAAGCTGATGAGCTCTAATCATGTGCCAATGGAGCTGCTGACCGGGAAGTTTGGGATCGGCCTGCAAGTGATGCGGCCGGGATTCGGCTACGGCTATAACTGCGCCGTGGAATTCGATCCGCCGGAAGCAAGTTTGCCGGATGGGAAAGGCACGTTTTTCTGGGATGGCGCTGCGGGCACGTGGTTCTGGATTGACCCGACCAACGATGTGGTCTTTATTGGAATGATTCAGCGACTGCTGGGACCGGCGAGTCCTAACCTTGAATATGAGAGCCGCGCCGTGGTTTACCAGGCGCTGGTTGATCCTTCGAAGTAGTTCCTTAGAGAAGTTTTTTGTAAGCCTGATCCAGGACGTTGGCCCTCGCATCCGCCTGATCTGAGGCTGCGGACTGTGTGTCGGATGCATGGTGAGATCCTCTTCCATTCGTCACAAATAATCCATCTCAACCAAAATTATGATTCCTTCATATTGCGTTCCCATAGGAGGTTCTGTATGCTCCTCTCTATTGGTTTGCCATAGGAGGGCGGCGATGGGCGGAAAGACCGATGTATGGCAGGGAACTCTGGCGTTGATGGTGCTGAAGACGTTGCAGGTGATAGGTCCGCAGCATGGCTATGGGCTGGCGCGGCGCATTGAGCAAACCAGTGGCGATTTGCTGGAGTTGAACTATGGCACCCTCTACCCTGCGCTGCTGAAGTTGGAGCAGGAGGGTTACATCCGCTCGCGTTGGGGCTTCTCAGACAACAATCGCAAGGCGAAGTTTTATGAGCTGACGAAGGCTGGCGAGCGCCAGGTGCGCAAGGCTGCGGCTGAGTGGGAGCAGACGACTGAAATTCTTTCGCGCTTTCTGGCGCCGAACGCGGAAGCCTAGGAAGAGAGGCGGTGAGCGATGAACCCGTTGATTGCGAAAATGCGCGCCCTGGGGTTGCGATTGCTGTGCGCACCGCGAAATGACGGCGAGTTTCAGGCTGAGTTGGAGGGCCACCTCGCGATGCACGCGGAAGATGGAGTGCGCGCGGGGCTCAGCCCTGAGGAAGCGAGACGCCAGGCGCTGATCCGGCTGGGCGGTATGGAACAGACGCGTCAGGCCTATCGGGAACGTCGCACTCTGCCGTGGGTTGAGGCGTTGCTGCAGGATGTGCGGTTCGCTGTGCGCATGATGGCGCGCAATCGCGGCTTTACCGCAGTTGCGATTGTGACGCTGGCGATCGGTATTGGCGCGACAGCAGCCGCGTTCACCTGGGTTGATGCCGTGCTGCTGCAATCACTGAGCGGAGTGTCGGAACCGAATCGGCTGGTCACCCTGGAGACGGTGACGTCGAATGGCGATTGGGTGCCGAATTCCTATCCTGACTTCATCGATTTTCGGGATCGGCTAAAACTCTTCGATGGAATTGCGGTGTCGCATGTGTCGGCCTTCAGCGTAGGCAAGGAGGATCACGCCGAACGGGTGTGGGGCGAGCTGGTCTCGGGGAATTTCTTTTCTGTTCTCGGTGTGAAGGCGGAACAGGGGCGCACATTTTTGCCGTCTGAATCCGGCGATGTGCCGGGTGCATATCCGGTGGCTGTGATCAGCGACCGCTATTGGCGCTCGCACTATGGTGCCGATCCGTCGGTGGTGGGGAAGACGATCCGCATCAATCAAAATGAGCTGACGATTGTGGGCGTGGCGCCACCGGAGTTCCATGGGTCAATTCCCGTGACCTCGTTCGATGTGTGGGTGCCGTACATGGAGCAGACGGTGCTGAACGGCGTGAAGGAGTGGATGCTGCGCGATCGGCACGACCGCAACATGCTTGGGATTGCACGTCTGAGGCCGGGTGTGACATTCGAGCAAGCACGTTTGGAATTGAAGACGCTTGCTGATCGCATGGCGATTGCGAACGCCAATGTGAGCGAGGGCATGAGCGCGACCTTGATGCCGCTGTGGAAGTCGCCGCATGGGCCGCAGGGATTGCTGGTCGGGCCGTTGCGCGTTTTGATGGGAGTCTGCGTGCTGGTGCTTTTAATTGTCTGTGCGAATGTGGCGAATCTGCTGCTGGCGCGGGCCACGGTGCGTGAAAAGGAGTTCAGCGCGCGACTGGCACTGGGTGCCGGACGTGGACGGATTGCGCGGCAAGTGCTGACAGAGAGCCTCTTGCTGACGGGATGCGGTGCGGTGCCGGGGTTTGCAATGACACCGTGGATGAGCCACGCGCTGCGTCTACTGATGCCGCCAGGGCCGATGAGTTCGCTTGTCTCGATGGACACGCGGCCGAATCTGGTGGTGCTGGGATTCACGGCAGGCCTATGCGTGGCGGCTGCACTGATCGCCGGACTTGTTCCCGCATTGCAGGTGAGCCGGTTGAATTTGAGTGCGCGGCTGAACGCGGGGGGACGGAGCGGAACTGCAGGCCGAACAAGGAATCGGTTGCGTTCGACGCTTGCGGCGTCGGAAGTGGCTCTGGCACTGGTGGCGCTGGTGGGCGCCGGATTATTTGCGCGGGGATTCCAGCAGACGTTGCGCCTCAATCCTGGGTTCGATCCCGATCACGTGCTGCTGAACCAGTTTTATCTTTCGACCAACGGCTACAATCTTGCGCAACGCAAAGAATTCTGCCGGCGGCTTGAGGAGCGCATGCTGGCTGCGCCGGGAGTCACGGATGTGGCGTATTCGGATGGCGTGCCGCTGGGGTTTGAACCGAGCTGGTGGGAGGAGCTGAAGATTGAAGGCTACGCGCCGCGGCCGAACGAGAACATGAACATTTTTCGCAATGTAGTCTCGCCTGGTTATTTGCCGCTGATGCACATACCGCTTGTGGAAGGGCGCAACTTTACCACGCAGGATAACGAGCATGCGCCCGCCGTGATGATTGTGAATGAAGCATTCGTCCGCAGGTTTTTTGCCGGACGAAACCCCGTCGGGAAAAAGATTCATGGATGGGGCGGCTGGTTCCGCGTCGTGGGCGTCGCGAAGGATTCAAAGTACCACTACCTAGGCGAGAGCACACCTGCCTATTTCTACGTGCCGTTTCGGCAAGTATTTCGCGAGGACATGAATCTTGCGTTCTATGTGCGGACAAAGGGCGACCCGGACAGCGCGTTGTCGATGTTGCGGACGCAGGCGCGAGCGATCGATCCCAATGTTACGGTCTTCGATGCGGCGCCGTTGAAGGAATTCATTGGTGCATCTCTGTATCCGCAAAAAATTGCGGCGAGCCTAATGACAGTCCTGGGATCGATTGCGGTGCTTCTTGCGGCGGTGGGGCTCTACAGTGTAATGGCCTACTCGGTGGCGCAGCGTACCCAGGAGATCGGCGTGCGCATGGCGCTGGGCGCTCAGCCGGCGCACGTGTTGCGCATGGTTGTGCGGCAGGGATTAGTTCTGACCGCTGCGGGGTTGGTTGCCGGCGGAGCGCTGGCCATTGCCCTTGGGCGCGCGGTGGCGAGCGTGTCGTTTACGAATTCCGGGATGGGAGCGAATGCAAGGCTGCTCGGGAATGGCGCGAACGATCCGCTGATTTATGTGGCCGCCGCGTTGTTCCTTTGTGCCGTTGCTGCAATCGCGTCGTATCTGCCGGCGCGCCGTGCGGCTTCAGTCGATCCCATGCAGGCATTGCGGACGGAATAGGAGAGCAGGATGCGGAAGCTGCGAGCATTGTGGTTTCGTGTGCTGTGCGCACGGCGAACGCAAGATGAGTTTCGGATGGAGCTGGAGAGCCATGTCGCGATGGACATAGACGATGGTGTACGCGCGGGGCTGAGCCCAGAAGAAGCACGCAGACAGGCGTTAATCCGCTTGGGTGGCGCAGAGCAGACGCACCAAGCTTATCGCGAGAGACGCGGGTTGCCGTGGATGGAGTCATTCCTGCGCGACTTGCGCTACGGTGTTCGAACGCTGGCCAAGCATTCGTTCGCCACTGCGATTGCGATTCTATCGATTGGTTTGGGTATTGGCGCAAATGCGACTATCTTCTCGATGGTCAGCCGATTTGTGCTGAGGCCGTTGCCTGTTGGCGCCCCAGCAACTTTGTTGGCGCTTCAGACGACTCACGATGGCGGCCAGTGCTGCAACAACTTTCCTTTGCCTCTGTACGAAGACGTACGCGACCAAGCCAGGTCCTTCTCCGGCGTGGCTGCCTACGACGAGCTGATTCCCGTTTCCATTAGCGGTAACGGCGATCCGGAGCGCGTGTGGGGTCAGGCCGTAACTCCCAACTTTTTCTCAGTGCTTCAACTTCCCATGGTTGTCGGACGCGGATTCGTCAGTGGTGAAGAGAATGCTGCGGAGATTGTGCTCGGCTCTTCGCTCTGGCAACGCCGCTTCAACAGCGATCCAACTATCGCCGGAAAAACCGTTACGCTTTCAGGCCGACTCTTTACCGTTGTCGGTGTTGCCCCCGCAACCTTTCACAGTGTCGACCAGATTTTGGACACCCAATTCTGGGTGCCTCTCGGCAACGTTGCTCAACTGGCTCCGGCACTCTCTCATCAGAATTCGCGCGATGTGAATTGGCTGGCGGTTGTGGCACGCCTCAAACCCGGCGTCACGCGGACTCAAGCGGCTGCTGAACTGAAGACCCTCGCCAACCGCCTGGCGCAAGTTTATCCCGCAACGGACAAGGGGGGCGGGTTTGTCTTTGAGCAAGCGGGCTCATTGCCACCCAGGGAAAGAGGAACTGTGCTAATATTTCTCGCGGCCCTGTCCGTCGTGGTGTTGCTGGTTCTCTCGATCGCCGGTGCAAATGTTGCCAATCTCCTCTTTGCACAGGCAGCCAACCGACAGCGCGACATGGCGGTTCGTCTCGCTCTGGGAGCAACCCGGAGGCGTCTGCAGCGGCAGATGCTCGTTGAAAGCCTTCTACTCGGCCTCGGTGGCGGAGCGCTGGGCGTGCTTCTTTCGCTGTGGTCTACGCGTGTGCTTTCAGCTATTCATCTGCCCGCGCCGGTCCCGCTAGACCTCAGCATCGGCGTCGATTGGCGCGTACTCTGTTATGTCTTTGTTCTCAGCGTTCTCAGCGGCATACTGCTTGGCATCGCTCCAGCCTGGGCTGCTTCGCGACCACTGCTTTCTAACGCGCTCAAAGGCGAAGACGCTCTGGCGCGCGCAGGGCGGCGTTTCAGCTTGCGTAACATCCTCATGGTTGGGCAGATTGCGATGTCGCTGGTAGTGCTTTCGTTGACCGGGCTTTTTCTGCACAGCCTGATGAGTACGGCGCGTATCGACGTTGGTTTTCGTTCGCAGAACCTGCTGATGATGTCCGTGGACCCGCGGGTACCTGGGTACACGCCGGAGCGCACGATCGCATTTTTTACCCAATTGCAGCTACGCGTGGCTGCGTTGCCCGGAGTGGGGTCGGCTGTCATGACGGATTCGCCTCCGCTGAACGGAGGCAATCGCAGCGACGGATTTCACGCGGAGGGGGATCGCGCTTCAACGGATACAACTGCTGATCTGTTCATGGTGACGTCCGGATATTTCGAAGCACTCGGCATTCCGCGCACTGCCGGTAGGGACCTCGGCAGCGAAACAGCGAGTGGTCCGAAGAAGGCCGTCGTGAATGAAACGTTTGTTGCCACTGTGATGCACGGAACCAATCCTCTCGGTCAATTCGTTATAGGTCCGGGTGGCACTTACGAAGTGATCGGCGTTGTCGGGGACGTGAAATCGCGCACCCTGGGTGAGAGCCCTCGGCCAGTTCTCTACCGGTCGCTCAAGCAAACCGTTGCCGCTGATCCAGCCGTGATGGGATACACGCTGGTGGTCCATACGGTAGGTGCCCCGTCGATGTTTGCAAGCGCGGTGCGGCAACAGATTCACGCGCTCGATCCGGCGATGGCCATCTACAACGTCGAGACAATGGATGAGCACATCCGGACTGCGTACTTCCTACCCGATCTGGCCGCGGCGCTCTTCGGTGTCTTTGGATGCATCGCACTTGTGCTGGCGGGCGTGGGGCTTTACGGCGTGATGAGCTACTCGGTCAGCCGGAGGACGCGCGAGATCGGAATCCGAATGGCGATGGGTGCGCAACCTGGGGCAGTGGAGCGGCTGGTGTTGCGGCAGGGCTTGGTGCTCTCACTGATTGCTGTGGCGTTGGGTTGGCCTGCTGCGTGGATGTTATCGAAGATGGCGGCAAGCTTTCTTTATGGAATTCAACCGCACGATGCTTTTACGTTCGCCGTGGCACCGCCGTTTCTAGTGGCGATCGCACTTGCAGCCTGCTGGATTCCTGCGCGGCGTGCCGCGTCGGTCGACCCTATGCAGGCTCTGCGGACGGAATAGGAGGATGAGATGAGAAGCCTTAGAGCTTTGTGGGCGCTGGGGCTATTCGCTCGGCGGATGCAAGAGGATTTTGATGCGGAGCTCGAGAGCCACGTCGCGATGCACACGGACGAAGGCGTGCGTGCCGGGATGAGCGCGGAAGAAGCGCGGCGCCAGGCGCTGGTTCGCCTGGGGGGCCAGGAGCAGGTGCGCCAGGCTTACCGGGAACGTGCGACGTTGCCGCCGATTGAAGGCGTGTTGCAGGACGTGCGTTTTGCCTTGCGGCAGATGCGCAAGGCGCCGGGGTTCACGATCACTGCTGTGTTGACGCTGGCGCTGGGCATTGGCGCGAACGCTGTGATTTACACGCTGGTGGATTCGATTCTGCTGCGGCCGCTGCCGTATGCGCAGCAGGAGCGGCTGATGCGGATTACGGGCGACAGGTCTCCCGTGTTTCCAAAGGGCTGGATTCGTGAATTGGGCAGGAACTCGAAGGCGTTCGAATCGATTTCCGGATATGGCCCCGACGCGGAATCGAATCTCTCGGATACAGGCGCGCCCGATCGAGTGTTTGGCGCAAAGGTGACAGTGAATGCGTTCGAAACACTGGGCATCCGACCAACTCTGGGTGACTTCTTCAGTGCACAAGATGCGATTGCCGGGCAGGACAACGACATCATCCTGAGCTACGGATACTGGCGGCAACACTACGGGGGGGCACCTGATGTGATTGGCCGTACTCTTCGGGTCGATGGGGTTTCGCGCCGGATCATTGGCGTCATGCCAGTAGGAGTGCACTTTCCTTATGCGGATACGCAATTCGTCATCCCGGTCTCTTATCGCGGGGATGCTCCGCTCGACCCGTGGACCAACTTTGACCTGCAAGCTTTCGGACGGCTTGCCAATGGTGTGAATCCGGCGCAGGCTCAGGCGGAGTTGCGGCGTTTGCACTCAATTCTCTTGCCGGTATTTCCCTTCCGCATGCCGGATATATGGGCGTCGGATATGACGGTGGTGCCCCTACTTGAAGCGCAGACGGGTGCGATGCGGCCACGGCTCTTGCTGCTATTTGGTGCAGTGGGACTGATTCTGCTGATTGCGTGTGCGAACGTGGCGAACCTGATGCTGGCGCGCGCCACGGCTCGCGAACGCGAGATTGCGATTCGCGGCGCCTTGGGAGCGTCGGGAAAGAGACTCATTCAGCAACTGCTCTCAGAGAGTGTGGTGCTGGGAGTGGCGGCAGGTGTGGTGGGGCTGGCCGCGTCATTTGCGAGCCTGCGGGTCTTTGTGCGATTGCTGCCGGCAGATACGCCGCGCATTCAAGACGTATCGTTGCACACCAAGGACATTCTGTTTACGCTAGGCGCTTCGGTGCTGGCGGGCTTGCTGTTTGGGCTGATTCCCTCGATCAAGATGGCCTCGTTGAATCTGCTGACGACGCTGCGCGTGGGAAGCCGGGGATTGACCGGACGAGGTTCGCGTTTTGGGTTGTCCATGGTGCTGGTGATCGCGCAGATTGGCCTTTCGGTTGTCGTGATCACCGCGGCTGGGCTAGTGCTGCACAGTCTTTATCAGTTATCGCGCGTGGACCTAGGGTTCCGGACAGGCGGCGCGGTGACTGCCGAGGTGGCGCTTGACGCGGCGGCGTGCAGAGACAAGGGACGCTGCCAGTCGTTCTACGCAACACTGCTGGATCGCGCGCAAGAGATCGGCGGTGTGGAAAGTGTGGCCCTAACAGATTCTTTGCCCATGAGTGGACGCGCTAACAACTATGTGTACGATGCTGAGGGGCATCCACGCGACGCGCGGCAGGGGGCGATGCTGGCAACGGGACGCACGGTTTCACCGGGGTATTTCGACGTGTTGGGATTGCACCTGGTGCGGGGGCGATTGTTGAACGCGGAGGACGCGTCGGGCGCGAGCCATGCGGCGGTAGTGAATGAGCGCATGGCGCAGCAGCTCTGGCCTAATCAGGATCCGCTGGGGAAACACCTGCTTGATGTGAACGATGCGCCTGCACCGGCGGTGTGGGACGCAGCCAAAGCCTCGGTGATTGTGGGTGTGGTGCGCAACGCGCGCGAAGGAAGCCTGGAAGGCGGCTTCAGCGATGAAGTCTACCTGCCGCTGACGCCGGGGCGGGAGCAGGCGGCGATGTACGTCCTGCTGCGCGCGCACACGACGCCTACCGAAGCGGCTGCAGGACTGCGAAGGGCTGTGGCCAGTATCGATTCGCTGGTTCCCGTAACGCGGGTTCGCTCTATGGATGAGGTGGTGGCGAACTCGGTGGCTGCCCCGCGTGCGCTTGCCGTGCTGCTGCTGGGATTCGGGAGCCTTGCCCTCGTCATTGGCGCGGTAGGAGTCTACAGCTTGATTGGGTACATCGTCAGCTGGAGGACGCCTGAGATCGGTCTGCGGCTTGCGCTGGGCGCGCAGCGCTGGCAGATTGTACTGGCTGTTGTGCGGCAGAGCCTGCTGCTGGCCGGAGGAGGTTGCGTTGCGGGACTTTTGGGTGCGCTGGCGCTGAGCCGTATGCTGCACAGTTTCCTCTTCGAGGTGAGCGCGCTTGATCCGGTAACGTATTGCGCTGTTCCGCTGCTGATGTTGGTGGTTGCACTGACCGCGGCGTGGATTCCTGCGCGACGGGCTGCTGCCGTGGATCCGATGGTTGCGTTGCGGGGAGAATAGGAGGTCTTGTGCTGCGAAACCTTCGGGCGTTGTGGATGCGTTTAGCGCGTGCGCGCAAAGACGAGATTGACGCAGAGATCGAGAGCCACGTGGCGACGCACACAGAGGACGGCGTGCGTGCGGGATTCGAAGAGGAAGAGGCGCGGCGGCAGGCGTTGGTTCGCTTGGGCGGCGCGGAGCAGACGCGGCAAGCTTGGCGGGAACGCAATACTCTGCCATGGGTTGAGATCGTTCTGCGCGATGTGCGCTATGCGCTGCGAGGATTTGGGCGCAATCCGATTTTTGCGATTACGGTGATTGTGACACTGGCGCTGGGGATTGGCGCGACGACGGCGGTGTTCAGCGTTGTGGACCGCATTTTGTTCCGCAGCTTGCCGTATGCGCATGCGGATCGATTGGTCTCAGTGGGGTTGACAGCGCCGATTATTCCGGAAGAGTTCATGCTGGGTGGCTCCTACTACAATTGGCAGGATCACCAGCAGCCATTCACCGCGCTCACATCCGAAATGGGGGTCAACGCGTGCGACCTGACAGAGCATAACCCTGCACATTTGAGCTGTGCGAGCGTGGAGGGGAATTTCCTTCCTACCCTTGGAGTATCGCCGGTGCTGGGGCGCAATTTTCTGCCGGAAGAAGACAGGCCGAATGGGCCCAAAGTCGCACTCATCTCCGACGGTCTATGGCTGTCGCATTACCACCGCGATCCAGGAATCCTGAATCAAGTGATCGATCTCGACACGCGTCCTGTGCGGGTGATCGGCGTGCTACCCCGCGATTTTGAGATGCCGCGGCTGCAGAAAATCGATGTGCTCGTCCCAGAGGCACTGGATAAAGCGGCGGAACGCAAGGCCGATCCAGGGCATGTTCTTTATGCATTTGCGCGGCTCAAATCGGGCATTACGCCGAACCAAGCGTCTGAGCAGTTGAAGCCTGTCTTCGATTATTCACTCAGCCAGGCGCCACCGCGCTTCCGCAGTGAAGTGCACCTGCGTGTGCGCTCGTTACGAGATCGTCAGATGCAGGATGTGCGGCTGGTGGCGTGGGTGCTGTTGGGAGCAGCCTTTGCGGTTCTGCTCATCGCATGTGCGAACGTGGCGAGCCTGCTGTTGACGCGAGCGGTGGCGCGGGAACGCGAGCTTGCAGTGCGGTCGGCGCTGGGGGCGACGCGACGCAGGCTCGTGCTGCAGGCTCTGACTGAATCAATCCTGCTTGCGCTGCTGGGAGCGGCGGCGGGATGTGGGTTGGCAGACGGGCTGCTCCGCATATTTATCGGTGCTGCTCCGGCGAGTTTGCCACTTTTGGCCAAAGCGCAGCTCGATTTCCGCATTCTTGTCTTCACTGCGGTTCTGGCGCTGGTTTGCGGATTGGTATTCGGACTTGGCGCCGCATTGCATCGGCCGCGTGCCTTGGCACTTGCGGCGCGCACTGCAGGCACGAGCGGCCGGGCATGGCTGCGCCGGTGCATGGTGGTCTCGCAGATCGCGATCAGCATGGTTCTGTTGGCGGGAGCGGCATTGCTGGTGCGCAGTTTCACTCATCTTCAAACCCAGAACTTGGGCGTGGGGACGCGCGGAGTTGTCACCGCGGCGATTTCTCTGAATAGGTATCGCTATGCCACACCGCAGGCGCAGATGCAATTCTTTCTTCGTGCGGAGGCCGCGTCGCGGAGGTTACCGGGAGTTTCGGCGGTGAGCGTAAGCGACTCGGCGCCACCGGGCGGTCTTCATCACGATCAGATCTTTAGCAACATCGCGGTGGCAGGCAGGCCTGCACCCACAGGGGAGACGGGCGGCATGGTGGCATGGCGCTGGGTGACGCCGGACTATTTTGGAGCCCTTGGGATTCCCATTGTGCGTGGGCGCAATTTTGCGGAGGACCAGCGCACCGCAAAGGAGCAGTTTCTAATTCTCAGCAGTCTGCTGGCGTCGCGGCTGTTTCCCAACCAGGACCCTATTGGGCAGCGCGTGCAGCCGGTGCCGAACGGGCCGTGGTACACGGTCGAGGGTGTCGCAGCAAATGTGAAGAACAGCGGGCTTACGTCCGAAGACGAGCCGGAGTTCTATCAACTGAGAAGAGCTCTTCCGGACGACTGGAATTCGGCGCCGTCCGTGGTCCTGATCGTGAAAACGAATCTCGCACCGAAGGCCGTTGAGTCGTGGGTGCGATCGGAGATTGCGCAGATCGATCCCACGGTTCCGGTGGACATGGAGACGCTGCATGAGCGCGTGAATGAGCTGAGTGATCGGCCGCGGTTCGAAACGATGCTGCTTGGATTTTTCGCAGCCTGCGGGCTGTTGATGGCAGTAATTGGGTTGTACGGCGTGATTGCGTTTATGGCATTACAACGTACACAGGAGATTGGGGTGCGCATGGCTCTCGGTGCTTCGCGCACGGATATTTTGCGGCTGATCGCAGGCGAAGGCGCACGACTGATCGTGTTAGGAGGGGTACTGGGATTGGCTGCGGCGATCGGTGCTACGCAATTGCTGAAGAGCTTGCTCTTTCAGGTTGGACCGCACGATCCGATCAGCTTTGTTGCCGTGGCCGTACTTCTGGCACTGGTAGCGCTCGCAGCTACGTTCGTTCCAGCACGTGCTGCGATGAAGACGGATCCCATGGTCGCGCTACGCTGCGAGTAGCGAAGCGACGCAGCCCACCGGATGGTACACTCCACAAGCGAGAATGGGAGTGGAGTGGGAAGTGGGCGCGAGCGCAATTGAGTTTCGTCTCCGGATGGCCATCAATACGGTCATCATCGTTTTGGGCTTTTGGTCGCCATGGATTGAGAAGTGGGGGGTGGGCAGCCGCATCTCTTTGCTGGAGTGGCTGGCGCTGGAGTTGAGTCGCACGGGTTTGCTCCGGTTCACTGTGGCCACGGCGGTCGTCATTCTCGTGGGAGCTCTGATTGCAGGATTGGGTGCCGCGCTGCGCGTGTGGGGCGCGGCGTACCTGGGGCCGGCAACTGTGATCAGTCTCGAGATGAAAGCTGGCGGCGTGATGGCCGATGGGCCCTACCGGTACGTGCGCAACCCGCTTTACGTTGGACTGTGGTGCATGGTAGCGGCGATGGCGCTCATCATGCCGCCGACTGGCGCGCCATTCACGATGGTGCTGCTTACGATTTTTCTCATGCGCCTCATTCTGGGCGAAGAAGCGTTTTTGTCGGCCAAACTGGGCGAGCCGTATCGCGCTTATCTCAGCAGCGTGCCCCGCCTCTTCCCACGTCTGCCGGGTGCGGCGTCCCATGGGACAAGCACGCCTAACTGGATGCGCGCTGTGCTGGCGGAGATATTGCCCATTGGTGTTTTCATCACGTTCGCGTTTTTCTCGTGGAGCTATGACAACCGGCTGATGGGCAGGGCAATTCTCGTCAGCTTTGGTCTGTCGCTGGTGACGCGGGCGTTTGTGCCGGCCACGAGGGAATAACAGCTGTCATTCAATGCCTGATGGCAAGCGTCAAAAAAAGTGCGAAGGCAACGAAGAACGCGGGCGCTTCGAGCGAAATGGCCCTATGCCATGGCAGAAGGCGGCTTTCTGGAAACGCCCCAAAAAAGATGGCCTTGAGATCTGGGCTTCGAAGGGACCGCGCTTGGGCGAATAATAAGACGCGCATGTCCAAGTCCGGCTGGGCTTGATGGAGCGCTTCAACGATCTGACGCCGCATTTCGTACTCATATAAGGCCAAGCCCGAAGCCTGCGATGAGAATCGCCAATCTGCCGTAGACCACCATTTCGCGGCTATTCTACGGCAGTCGTCATGCCTGTAAGGAGTTCTCTTTGCCAAGTTGGCCGAGGTGAGTCCACCCGAAGCCATTTGAGTATTTGAGCCCATAGCCCATTGTGCGATCGATTCCGATGTGGTTGATCCAAATGAGACCAATGGGCAGAAGCGTGTCGGACCGGGATAGCAGCGCGAAGAGCACGAGCAATGCGGGCAGCACGTACGTGTGCACGGCGTTATAAATGCGCGCGCCCCAACATGGCTTATAGAGATAGCCGAGCATCGAGAGATCGGGCAAAAGCCAGAGCGCGGCGAACATCCACCAGCTCGCGCCAGTGCGCGCATACAGAACGAAGGTGAGTGCCGCGACGGCCAATCCCTCGAGGCGCAGGAGAAAGCGTACGGAGCCTTGAACTGCGAAACTGGGAAGGGAGCTTTCGTTTAGGGTCTGTGCAGAGCTTGCCATGCCGATTGGATGTTTGAGTGCACGCAAGTGTGCGACAAAACGTTTGAAAGGATCGACGGGAAGAAAAATGGGGAGAAGCGTGGAGCTTCTCCCCATTTTGGTCAGTCCGGAATGCAACTACTTCTTGGGGGGGGCAATGACGTCCTTCGCAGCCTTGGCTACGCGGAACTTGACGACGGTCTTGGCCTTGATCTTGATGGCTTCACCGGTCTGGGGGTTGCGGCCAATGCGGGCCTTGCGCTCAGCCTTCACCAAGCGGCCGATGCCGGGGATGACGAAGACGCCGTTCTTCTTGGTTTCCTTGATGGCGGTCTCGGCGAGCAGGTCAAGGAAGGCCGCGGATTGTTTGTTGGTGAGTTCGAGCTTCTCTGCCAGGTTCCGGGTAAGAGCTGTCTTGGTAAGTCCAGTTGCCATGTAATGTTCTCCTTCTGAATGGTTGTTGCCTAGGTTTCCGCCGCTCGGCATCTTCAGAACAGGATCAAGAAGCCATCAAGCGTACCGCATGGAGGGAGTGCGACCGAGGCAACGTTTGCACGAAACCCCTGTATTCATGCGGGTTCGTACAGAACCCTGTCGTTCGTAACAATGCGGCTTGGAGGTGGGCAAAGTCAATGAAAAAACGCCGGATTTCCACAGTTTTCTTAGGTTTTTATACCTAAAATGCCTATTTTAGGCCGAAATTGCCTGTTTTTCGGTTTCTTGAAGATGCAAAGCCGCCAAATACGCGGTTGCGAGAGTGTCTAATGCAGGCCGAAGAGGACCTTCTTCTTTGGTGCGAGAGCCGCCGCGATAGGCGTGTTGAGCGCGTCCACGATGGGCGCAGCGATTTTGAAGTGACGAATAACGATGTCGGCAAGTTTGTGGTCAAGCGCAGTCTTCGCGGGGAGAGTGGCGGCGAGTCCCCATTGACGGCACTGGACGAGATCGAGCGCGGGATGATCGCAGGGGAATCCCTTGGGAGGACGGGTGAGCGCGTTGCCTTCGAACTCTGAGAATGTGCTTCGCACTTTTGGGTTTTGGAGTAGTTTGCGGAAAGTGCGGTGATTGTCGAGGAGCCAGTGACGGATGGCGGCGAGCTGTTCCTTCTCTGGCATGTAAGCGCCGGCGGCGACGATGACTTCTTTGGGACTGATGTGAAAGTAGTAGCCAGCGCCGGAAGTCTTCTGAAGGCCCTGATGCGACCACCACGCGGCGACATGCGTTTTGTAGGGGCGCTTGTCGTTGCTGAAGCGGGTGTCGCGATAGATGCGGAAGAGGCTCTTTTCCGCGGGACGCACGTGATTGGGTGCGAAGTCGAGCATCGCATCGGTGATTCTTCGAACGATGGCGAGCATGGGCTCTTTGAGCAGCGCTTCGAATTCCGCTTTGCGCGGCGTGAACCACTCGCGATCATTGCGCTTCGCGAGGTTGCGGAGGAAGGTGAGTGCTGCGGGAGCGAAATAAGGGGCTGCTGCGGTGGGAGCGGTTTTTGTTTTACCGGGCATCTGCAAGCAAGTCTAGTGGATTTTCGCGGCGCTCATGCGGGTGCTGGGCTGTGCAAAGGGGTATTTTCTGAGGAAAATCGGCATTTCTCACCGACGCGAACTCGCGAATTGATCGAACGGGAGAGATCTATTAGCGGATCAGCTTGAGCGCGCCGCGGAAGAGGCCGTCGAAGTCGGCGGAAAGCGCTTTGTCTTTGGCGATGGTCTGTTCGATGGCTTTTTCCGCTGCGGGACGCTGATAGCCAAGATTGACGAGTGCCGAAAGCACGTCGTCGACTGCGGGGCCCTGCACGTTGGATGGGGCGGGAGCAACGGCGAAGTCATCGAGCTTGTCTTTCAATTCGACCACGAGGCGCTCGGCGAGTTTCTTGCCTACGCCGGGAATGCGGGTGAGCTGCGCGTGGTCCTGGGCACGGATAGCCTGCACGGTGCGATCGCTGGAGAGGCCGCTGAGCATCTTGATGGCGAGTTTGGGACCGACGCCGCTGACGGTGATGAGGCGCTCGAAGAGGCGTTTTTCTTCGCTTTCAAGGAAACCGAAGAGGGCGATCTGATCTTCGCTGACCTGGGTGTGGATGTGCAGTGAGGCCTCGGCGCCGACTGAAGGCAGCGAGGTAAAGGTCGGCACGGAGATGGCGACATCGTAACCGACACCTGCGGCTTCAACGATGGCCTGGCCGGGTTGTTTGTGAATAAGCTTGCCGCGCAGGTGAGCGATCATGCTGCCTTATTGTAGAAGCCCCATGCGCTTCGCGACTCGTTCCAGAGTCTCGAGTGCCTGATCGAGTTGCGCCTTGGTGTGTTCGCTGGTGAGGATGAGGCGGATGCGGGCCTTCCCTTCGGGCACGGTGGGAAAGGCGATGCCGGTGCCCATGACGCCTTCGTCGAAGAGGGCACGACTAAAGTCCATCGCCGCGCGGCCTTCGCCCACGATGATGGGAGTGATGGGCGTCTCCGTTGCGGGCGTGTTGACGCCACCGATGTTGAATCCGGCGCGCTTGAGTTCGCCCTGGAAGTAGCGCGTGTTGGACCAGAGACGATTGATGCGGTCGGGTTCGTTCTCCAGAATGTCGAAGGCGGCGATGCAGGCGGCGGCTACCGATGGCGGATGCGAGGTAGAGAAGAGAAACGGGCGGGCGCGGTGATAGAGGTAGTCAATCAGATCTTTCGATCCGCAGACGTAGCCGCCGAGAGCGCCGATGGCTTTGGAGAGCGTGCCGACCTGCACGTCCACGCGGCCGTGCATGCCGAAATGATCAATGGAGCCGCGGCCGTTGCGGCCCAGTACGCCCGAAGCATGCGCGTCGTCGACCATCATGATCGCGCCGTATTTCTCGGCCAGCGCGGCGAGCTTATCGACTGGACCGATGTCGCCATCCATGGAGAAGACGCCGTCGGTGATGACGAGCTTGTGGCCCGGCTCATTTTTTATCTCTTGGAGTAATTCCTCACAATGGTTCACATCTTTATGGCGGAAGACTTTGATTTTGGCGCGGGAGAGGCGCGCGCCGTCGATGATGCTGGCGTGGTTAAGCTCGTCGGAAAGGATGAAGTCTTCTTTGCCGAGGATGGCGCTGACCGTGCCGGCGTTGGCTGCGAAGCCGCTTTGGAAGACGACGCAGGCCTCGACATTTTTGAAGCGCGCGATCTTTTCTTCGAGTTCCATGTGGATACGCATGGTGCCGGCGATGGTGCGCACGGCGCCAGAACCCACGCCGAAGGTACGCGTGGCGGCGAGGGCCGCTTGAATCAGCTTGGGGTGACTGGCGAGGCCGAGATAGTTGTTGCTGGCGAGGTTGATGACTTCGCGCCCGTCGTAGTGGCAGACCGGGGCCTGCTGGTCATCGAGAATGCGCAGCTTGAAGTGAGTGCCTTTGGCGCGCAAGTCGTCGAGTGCGGCGGTGAGGTAAGCGAGTTGTGGGCGCGTGGCAGTCTCAGTCATGGCGTTGCACCTCAAAGAGAAAGGATAGCTGAAAGGCAGGGACTAGGAACCAGGGACCAGGGACGAGGGAATAGGGACTGTGGTTGCGGCGATTGGCCGGGACCACAACTTGGTTGGGTGGTCGTGCGTCTATACAGGAAGAGAGATGGAGAGAGTTGTGCGAAATTCTGTTTGGTGTTCTTTTGCGGGTTTGATTTCCTGGGTTCTCGTTGTTGCCCCATTGCCTGCTTTGGCGCAGGATGCCAACTTCATCGTGAGCGAGCACGGCAAGCAGGTGGGGACGGCGAGTTTTCACATTGCAGCGGCGGCGGATGGCTACGATTCTTCGTCGATGGTGCGGGTGACGATGCAAGGGCTGAATTATGCGCTGTCGAAGAATGAGGAGCTTTCTTCGGCTAACGAGTTGAAGCACGTGCAACTGAGCGCGACTGTAAATGACCAGGCGGTGCACGTGACGGCGGTGCCCGATGCGGCTCAACTGTTGATGAATATCTCGGCGAACGGGCGCAGCAGCACGACACGTCTCGATGCGCATAGCTTCGCCGTTTTTCTGCCTGATTTCGATCCTGGCGCGCTGGAGACTTTGCTTGCGCTGGCAGTAAGCCACAACAATCGCGACCTGTGGGCGATTTTGCCAAAGCAGGCGGGGTCGGTTGTGCCGGTGAGCCTGGCGACGTATGCCGATGAGCAGGGCACGCTGGATGGCACGCCGATCGCGGTGCATCACGTGGTGGCGACGATCAGCGGCGCGAACACGGATCTCTTTTTTGGGCAGGCGAGCCAGCTTTTGCAGGCGGAGTTGCCGCAGGCGGGATTTGCTCTGGTGCGAAAAGGATTTGTGCTCAAGCCGCCGGCGAAGCCGATTGTGCCGGCGGAGTAGCATCCCCAATTCGCTTCCTGCACTCCAGTTGTTTCCTTTCATTGAATTCTGTGGCCGCCCACCCTTTCGCCAGGAAAAAGGCGAAAGGATGGGGCACGGAAGATGGCAGAACTACTTTGGATCAGCTTTCGCGTTGATCAGAGAGCGCGCGCGGCGGCGACTGCGGAGGCCCATGCCCACTGAAAATTGAAACCGCCGAGGTGACCCGTAACGTCGACGGCTTCGCCGATGAAGAAGAGGCCGGGCATAGAGCGTGCTTCCATCGTCTGGGAGTTCAAATCGGCAGTGTCGACGCCGCCGGCAGTGACTTCGGCTTTCGCGAAGCCCTCGGTGCCGGTGGGATGGAACTCCCAGCGATGCAGGCGGCGCTCGCAGGCCTCGAGTGCATTGTTGGACCAACCGTTGGGCCCCCCCACGTCAACGATTCGGTCCGCAAGTCGCTGGGGCAAGAATGTGCGCAGAGCCAGGCGGAGAGCAGCCGCATCACGGCGGGAGTTGGCGGCGAGCAGGGGTTGGAGCACGGTGTCGTTGGGTGCGAAATCGACGAGGACCGGCCTGCCAGCCTGCCAATATGAGGATGCCTGTAGAATTGCTGGACCGCTGAAGCCGCGATGAGTGACGAGCAGTTTTTCGCGGAACTGGGCGGTTCCTGCCCGCGCAACAACTTCAGTTGAGACGCCGGCTAGCGCGGTCCAGCCTTCTTCCGCTCCACCGAGGAGGAGCGGAACCAGCGCCGGACGTGGCTGGATGACGCGCAGGCCGCATTGGCGGGCAAGATCGTAGGCGAGGCTGGTTGCGCCGAGCTTGGGGATGGAGAGGCCGCCGGTCGCGATGACCAGTGCGGCGGCCTCGAATTCACCTTGCGACGATGCAACTCGAAAAACACCGGAGGTAGCTTCAACGGCGATGTCGCGCGCGTTGAGGATCAGGTAGACTGCGCCGTTTGTTTCTCTCGCTTTCTCGCATTCGGCGAGCAGCAGGTCGAGAATTGCGTGGGCGGAGCGATCGCAGAAGAGCTGGCCAAGGGTTTTCTCGTGCCAGGGAATATGGTAGCGCTCGACGAGTTCAAGGAAGTGTTGAGGCTGATAAAGCGCGAGAGCGGACTTGGCGTAGTGCGGATTGGCGGAGAGGAAGTTGGCCGGCGTGCAATGAATGTTGGTGAAGTTGCAGCGGCCTCCACCAGAGATGAGAATCTTGCGGCCGGGCTGCGGGTTGTGTTCGAGGAGAGCCACGCGGCGGCCTCGCTGGCCGGCGACGGCAGCGCACATGAGCCCGGCGGCGCCCGCACCGAGGACAACGACGTCGAAGCGGCGAGGTGCCGATGGAGCACCCGGTTGTGCCATAGCTCCATTCTCTCCGAGACCTCCGGCCTCGAACGGTCATCGAAAGAAAAAGGCGAACTTCGGCCGGATCGTCGCCGGCGCTTTCGGGCCAGTCTCTTTCCATGAAAAGGAGCGTCTCATGTCTGCAGTTGTCACCAATCCAATCGTGCCGCCCTTTACGCGCGAAACAGCCACAGTCAAAGTGCGTGCAGCCGAGGATGCGTGGAATACGCGCGATCCGGAACGCGTGTGTCTTGCCTATTCGATTGACAGCCGGTGGCGGAACCGGTCGGAATTCATCCATGGGCGTGAGGAGATTATGGCGTTTCTTACGCGCAAATGGGCCCGCGAGCTGGACTATCGCTTGATCAAAGAATTGTGGACATTCGGCGACTCGCGGATCGCGGTCCGTTTCGCGTATGAATCCCACGATGCGGCGGGGCAGTGGTTCCGTTCGTATGGGAATGAAAACTGGGAGTTCGGCGCGGAGGGGTTGATGCACCGGCGCTATGCGAGCATCAACGATTTGGCGATTGAGGAATCGCAGCGGCTGTTTCAGTGGCCCGGTGGGCGGCGTCCCGACGACCACCCGACATTAAGCGAACTGGGGTTGTGAGGAGAACGGCGGCTTGATTCGCGGCGGCTCTAGAGATTTCAAAGAATTCGAGGACTGGGCCGTACGCATCTTTTCAACGCGCGAATCTAGCCCTCGTCGTCGCGGAACATGGGATGCGGGATAAGGCGGCGGTAGTCTTCCTGATGCGCGCCGTCGAGGCAGGCCTCGATGATGCGACGGCCGAGGGGATCGAGGTCGGGCACCTGAAAGGGCTTGAGCTCGCGCGCAAAGAATTCACGCCACTGTCGCGCACCTTCTTCGTAGACGTCCATGCCGCCCTGGATCTGCTCTTCCACACGGAGAAAGACGCGGGGGATCATGGAACCCTCGACGCGGAGCTGATTTGGAACGTACCCGAGCAATGGGAAGGGTGCTTCGCTCACCTGTTCGCGGCCGAACTTGGCGCTTCCGCGGCGGGCGAGGTATTCGCGGGCTATCCACTCGGCCATGTAGCCGACGCGCCACGCGCCGATGTGCTGGTTGGGCAGGAGCACGTAGCGGGTTTCTGGCGTGGCCACTATTTGCTGAAGCAGCAAATTGGCCTGGTCGACGCGACGGCCCGTGGCAAAGGCCCAGTAGGAGCCGACGCCTTCGGATTCCATGGGCGTGTCGGTATCAATGCACTCCTCCAAAAGGCTGCCCCCGCGCAGCGGGTCTTGATTCGGATCCTGGATGCTGGGGTTGGCGTGGCCGCGTGGCGCGACGAGACGCCAGAGCCACGCAAGCGCGGGGCTGAGCACATGCATCATGGCGAGGATGCCGTAGAGGCGGCTCCCGCTATGCGTGGGCGGGCAGCGCACGCCGAAGCTGCGCACATCGACTGGGCGCGTGCCTGTGGCGATGTCTTCGATCATGCGGCGAGGCAGGATGACGCGCGGATTGGGACAGAGCTTGCCGGGTGCGTCTTCGACATGCTCCCACGTGAGACAGGTGCCGCCGGGGACGATGTAGTGATTGAGAAAGAGCAGAGGCTCGGGCGGATCGATGCAAAGGCGCTCAAGGTTGGGCGCGGTGCCGTAGCTGTGGATGTGGTCGACGCGGACGAACCAGGCATTTTCAGCGTCGGCGATGGTAAGGCGCTTGCTCGTGCCCTGGTAGCTCGGATGCGCGCAGGCCATGTCGTCGGCAATGGGGCGCAGGTGGCAGGCCTCGGGCAGGTTGAGGGTGCGCAACTCCTGGGTGACCACGTTTTCGCCGATGAGCAGGCGGCCGTCTTCCATGCGATGGATGTGCTCGGTCATTTCGCTTTTTCCGCCGCCGCTGGCGCCCTCGTGCATGAGGATGAGCTGGTTCTCATAGGGCGTGACGACGGCGACGGCTGCACAATGATTGGTGGTCCAGCCTTCGCGCTCGCCGATGTCGAGAAGCATTGAGTAGACACCTTTTTTCGCGCTGGGGCCGGGATAAAGGTTGTAAGCGAAGACTTCCTGGTGGGTGGCGGAACGGTCGTGGACGACGAGCTGGCGGCCGCCGAAATGCGTGTGGCGAAAGGGCGGCGCGACAAACAGAACGCCGCCGGCGACCTTGAAATTCTCCGGAACCTGACTGCGGGGAATCATGCCTTGCAGGTCAGCGAGCGCTGCGGCGAAAAACGCGGCCTGACGTGGCACGATTAAAAGTGATCCATAGCCGAGTGCGTCGGGCCCGGCGTAGAAAGGCATAGCGACGAGTTCTTGCGTCTTGAGCCAGTCGAGGGTCTCCTGACGAGTGTTTTCGAAGGGTTCACCGAAGCGCTGTTCGTAGGTCGGCTTGTCGGTGGGCAGGTTGTCGCCGATGACCATGGCGTCAGGATCGCGGCGGCGCATGGCGGGATCGGGGAAGTTGATGGCGAGGCCATTGCGTGCCTTGGTGATGACGGCTTCGACGATGCGGCTGGCGCCGTTGAAATTTCCCTGAAGATGGAAGACGGCCTCATAGACGCCGTGGTCGTCGCGGTTGCCGAGGGTCCAGTCGGTCGTGCCGGTGGAGCGGCCGAGTGCCCAATCGAGGAGCTGCGAGCGGTTCTCGGGGGTCTGCACCAACGGGGCAGTGGAGAGGACTTCGCGCACATGCAAAGGGAGATCGAGAGTGGGCCAGGCGGCCTGAAAGTCGATGACGGGATCGCTCGCATCGGTGGTCATGAAGGCTCGCTTTCCATAACTAGTTTCCTGAACGCGCTTCTTTAGGGGAGGGGTTGTTGCGTGATGGGTCTTCTGAAGCGAGAGACGCCCAACGTTTCTTATCTCATCCGTACCTACTCCTGGCAGTGCGCTTCATCACGTTTGTGGAAATCGCTCGCGTACCAGGGCCATGGCTTCGATGGGGGTGGCGATGAAGCCTTCAAGTTGGGCGTCTTCGACGGTACGGAGCATGTGTTGGAATTGAGGGCCTGGTTCGTATCCGGCGGCAATGAGTTCGCGGCCGCTGAGCAGGAGCTTGGGGCGGACTACCTCTTCGGGCGTGGATTCATAGCGCTCGCGCACGAAGTCGTAGATGTCGAGGTTGCCGTGAGCGGCCAGGCAATCCATGCGGTGCAGGGCCAGGTGTTGATCGAAGTTTTCGAGGCGGAAGAAGCGCTTGAGGGTGGAGTCTTTCATGCGCGGGGCGTCGGCGAAGCGCATGTGGTTTTCGATCAGCGCCAGGATCATGCGGGTTTCTTCGTTGGAGAAACGGAAGCGGCTGCAGATATCGGCTCCCATGGCGACGCCGACTTCGACATGGCCGTCGAAACGGATGCGGTCGGGGGCTACGCGGAAGGTGGGAGGCT
Source organism: uncultured Acidobacteriaceae bacterium (assembly GCA_963704415.1). Taxonomy (GTDB): domain Bacteria; phylum Acidobacteriota; class Terriglobia; order Terriglobales; family Acidobacteriaceae; genus Telmatobacter. The sequence goes on from OY969908.1 coordinate 1,343,736, forward strand.
TGCCCACGTCGTGGAGCAGAGCGCCCCAGGCGAGGGTGAGCGGGCTATCTGGTGGAAGCTGTTCCAGGAGCAAAAGCGTGTGGACCCAGACGTCGCCCTCGGGATGGAACTGCGGAGGCTGCGCTACGCCCTTCATGCGCGCGACTTCCGGGAGGACTTCGGCGAGGAGGCCGGTTTCGTCAAGCAACTCGAAAGCGCGGCGGGCGTGGCCTTCAGTGAGCATCTTGGTTAGCTCGTCGCGGACGCGTTCACGGCTGACGGCTCCAATACGAGGGTAGACGCGGGGGACGAGGGCGCGGATCGCGGCCAGTGTGGCCGGTTCGATTTCAAATCCGAAACGTGCGGCGAAGCGGACGGCGCGCAAGAGACGGAGCTGGTCTTCTTGAAAACGGCGATCGGGATGGCCGATGGCGCGGATGATGCCAGCATCGAGATCGGCCACGCCGCCGACGTAGTCGACGACGGCAGATCGCAACTTCGCAGGGTCCGTCCAAAAGTCCGCAGCCCGCAGGGCGTCCAATAGCAGGCCGTTGATGGTGAAGTCACGGCGCTGGACGTCTTCGGCGGCGTTCTTTGTGTAGCGGACTTGGTCGGGGTGGCGGCCATCGGAGTAGGCGCCGTCGGAGCGGAACGTGGCTACCTCCGTACAGACGTGGGCGTCGCCCTCGCCTTCCGCAACGAGAACGACGCCGAAGTGCGCGCCGACTGCAAAGGTGCGCGGAAACATTGCGAGCACGACATCGGGAGTGGCCGATGTGGCTACGTCGAAGTCGGCTGGCTCGCGGCCCAGGAGCAGGTCGCGCACGCATCCACCGGCTAGGTAGGCCTCATGACCCCTTTCCCGCAGCTTGGTCAGAATGCGAAGTGCGGATGCGAATTGGGGCTTGGTGGACGGCATTGCTTCTGAAGCTATTGTCGCGCGGAACGCTCAAAGCCTGGCAAGGCGATCCCGGTAAACTGAAGAGATGAGTGGGCGTGGCCTCATTCTTGGCATTGAGAGCTCGTGCGACGAGACGGCAGCGGCTGTGGTGGCGCGCGGCGCGCGTACGCTATCATCGGTGGTGGCTTCGCAGATCGCGACGCATGCCAAGTATGGCGGTGTTGTGCCGGAGCTGGCGAGCCGCGAGCATCTGCGTGCCATCGTGCCGGTGGTCCGCGCGGCGCTGGCCGAGGCTGGAGTCACACTGGGCGATCTGGACGCGATTGCCGTGACCAGCGGACCGGGGTTGGCTGGGGCACTTCTGGTGGGGATCACGTATGCGAAGGCGCTGGCGTTCGCGCAGAGGCTGCCGCTGATTTCGGTGAATCATCTGGAAGGGCACATTCATGCGGTGCTGCTGCAGGAAAGGGAGCTGCCCGACGGGGAGAAACGGGGCGGATCGAGTATCCAGTTTTCCCAGGTCTCAGAATCGAGCCCTCCACCCCACGAGCGAAGACCTGTTCGTGGGGACCCCGGACCTGGGGCACCCAGCTCTTCGGATACGGAGCCGTCTTTAGCTTTGGTGGTTTCGGGAGGGCACACGCATCTTTATCTGGCGCAGCCGCGGAACGGCACATGGAACTACAGGCTGGTCGGACGCACGCTGGATGATGCGGCGGGCGAGGCGTATGACAAGGTGGCTAAGCTGCTGGGACTCGGCTATCCAGGAGGGCCGTGGATCGATGCCCTGGCGCGTTTCGGCGATCCGCGGGCAGTGCCGTTTTCGTTTGCGCAGATCAAATCGAAGGTTCATTTGCGGGGCGCTGTGCCAAGAACGAAAGGCGCAAAGACGGCGCCGATTGCCACGCTCGATCCGCATTTTCTATTTTCGTTTTCGGGGATCAAGACAGCGGTGCTGCGGTATGTGGAGTTGCATCACCTTCGCCCGGAGGCAGAGGCGCGACGCGAGGCGTTGTTTACGGGGCCGGATGCGCCGGAGCGGCCGACGATCGAAGAGGCTCTCGCAACGTGCGATCCCACGACACTCGATTTGATTGCAAGCTTTCAGCATGCGGTGGTGGGCGATTTGATGATGAAGACATTTGCCGCCGCGGAGGCGTTGGATGCGTCGCGGATTCTGGTGACCGGAGGCGTGGCGGCGAATCGCGAATTACGTGAGCGGTTCACGTCTGAGGCTGCGCGGCGTGGGATTGGTGTTACGTTTCCTTCCCCGGCTCTTTCGACCGACAATGCTGCGATGATTGCGGCGGCGGCGTGGCCGCGTTTTGTCGCTGGAGAGTTTGCGCCGGCGGATTTGACGGCTGATCCATCCTTGGTGCTGGGGCGGTGAGCAGTGCAATCCGGGCGACGCAATTCGAGCGGAGCCATCCAACTTGGATACGTCATGGATTAATTGCCGTTGCGGTCGCTACCTATCTTTTCGATCCAGACGATGTGGTTTGGAGATTCATCAAGGCGAGCCCGAATCGAAGACCGCTGGAACATGGCATCTTTCTTGTTGCCACAATCCTGATTGGCACAGGTGCCGTGCTGTGCACGACGGCCGATGTATTCGCGCGACGCGAAGAAACCTCGAGCAGAGATCGATGGATTCCGGTTCGATCAGATCCATACGGGATTCGCATCCAATCCGGTGGCGAGTTTCTCTATTCCGTCGGCTTTGCTTCTCTCGTGCCTCTTGCGGGGTTTGTACTGCTGGTGTGCGGTGAGTTGCTGCGCATCATCCGGCTTGCTTGGCGCGAGAATTCTGCGGAGGAGCCAGCGGGAGGGCCGAGCGAGCACTCGGCGATCTTGCTGCAGGATACGGTAAAGGCAACATGGCGCGACGCACTTCGACGACAGGCGGCGAAGTGGGGAATGCTTGTGAGCATGATCGTGTTCACGATCACGTTGAAGGACCGGCTGGTGGAGATTCTGGCCTGTGCGAGCGGAGCGGTGTGGGCGTTGTTGAATCTGCCCACACATTGGAGTGGAAGAGCCTGACGGGATCGGCTATCGCGCGCTCGCCGCTGGCTTGCGGAAGGTGAGGCAATAGTGCTTGCCGGCGGCGATCGCGCGGGCCTTGATCTCCAGCATTTCCTCAGGAACGAGGTCGATGGGGCAGCGGACGGCTTCGCTACCGGGCGGAAAGTATGCCTTGGTGGCGGGGTTCTTCTGGTGGCCGTTGCGCTCGACATCTTCGGTCTCGTCGGAGATCACGATTTTTGTTCCGGGCTTAGCGACCCAGATCATTTCGCGAATGGCGCGCTTGGGGTCGGAGAAGAAGTTGATGCCGCCGACATGGAAGACGCAATCGAAGACCTCGGCGCGAAAGGGCAGGCGACACGCTTCTCCCTGGAAGAGGCGCGCGGGCCGGCGCCATTTCTTCAGTTTCTTGCGGCACTTGTTGAGCATGCCCCAGGAGATATCGAGACCATAGAAATCAATGTCCTGCGGAAGATAGCGGATGTTGGTGCCGGTGCCGACTCCGACTTCGAGCACGCGCGCACCTGGCTTAATCTCAAGCTCAGCGATGATCTCGCGGCGAAAATCGAGCTTAGGCTTGATCAAGCGGTAAAGGGTCTGGGCCAAGTCGTAACCAGGGGCGATGCGGTCGTACAAGGACTGGTATTTCAGATTCAATCCGGTTAACGTGCTGACAAATAAAGGTATTCCATCACGTATAGGATAGACGCGGCCAGTCGCGGTGTTGCGGAGACTACTCCCTTCCAACTCGAACTCGTAGCGTGTGTCTGGGTCACAGAGTAAAGACAGAACTTCGCTTTCCATATCCTCCTTTCCGATGGGTGAGAAAAGTTGGGGGAGTCTCACCCCAATCTATACACCAGCGGGGCTGTGAAATTGCTGGAATTGAACGGAAATCGCGCAATATTTTGCGCTGCTACAATCGGGATTGGTATCGCGCCAAGCTACTGAGACTATGATCGCCAGCACGAGTAATCACTAAGTAATGACTCTCCGCCTGTTCAATACCCTGTCGGGACAACTGGATGAACTGGTTCCCTCGGACGGCAAAGCCCTGCGCATGTATGCGTGTGGCCCCACCGTGTACGACTACGGGCACATTGGCAACTTCCGCACTTTCCTGCAGATCGACGTGCTGCGGCGTTTTCTGAAGCTGACGGGCGTGCCGTTGCGCCACGTGATGAACATCACGGATGTCGACGATAAGATCATTCGCAATGCTGCGGAGCGCGGCCTCGCCATTGGCGAATACACGAAGCAATACGTGGCGGCATTCTTTGAGGACCTGGACTCGCTGCGCGTGGAGCGGCCCGAAGTGATTGCGCGGGCCACGGAACATATTCCGCGGATGGTGGAGCTGGTGGAGAAGCTGGCCGCAGTGGGTGCCGCGTACAAAGTGGACGATGGGAGCTGGTACTTTCGTCTATCGGCGTTTCCGGAGTACGGCAAGCTGAGCAAGAAGGATTTAAGCGGGATTGAAGACGGCGCGCGTGTGGACGTGGACGAGTACGAAAAGGATTCGGCGCGCGATTTCGCATTGTGGAAGGCCGCCAAACCGGGCGAGACTTCGTGGGAAACGCCGATCGGGCGTGGACGGCCGGGCTGGCACATCGAATGCTCAGCGATGGCGATGGAATATCTGGGCGAGAGCTTCGACCTGCATGCAGGCGGCGAAGACCTGATGTTCCCGCATCACGAAAACGAGATTGCGCAGAGCGAGAGCGTGACCCACAAGACTTTTGCGCGGCATTGGATGCATGTGCGCTTCCTGCTGGTAGACGGGCGCAAGATGTCGAAGAGCGAGGGGAATTTCTATACGCTGCGCGATCTGTTGCTGAAGGGATATAAGGCATCGGCGATCCGGATGGCACTGATTTCGGTCCCCTATCGACACCAGCTGAACTTCACATTTGAAGGGCTGACGGAAGCGACAAATGCGATTGAACGGCTGCGGACGTTTCATCAGCGGCTGATGAGTGTGACAGTCTCGAGCGGGAAGAATGTCGGTGCGGGTGGTTGCTCCCCATTGCAAGAGCTGGCGGAAAAGGCGCAAGCGGACTACATGGCTGCACTTGCCAATGACTTGAATACTGCCGAAGCGCGCGCGCCGATCTTCGAATTGATTCGCGCGGCCAACACGGCTATGGACCGTGGGGAATTTTGCGCGGGGGATCGCGACGCAATTTTGAAGGCGTTGGCATCCTTCGATGCGGTATTTGACGTGATCGAGAATCGGGATGGGGAGCCGACGCAGCGTGCGCTGGCTTGGGCCGAGCAGTCCGGGCGGATGGCGGATGTGGCGCCGGAGCTGCGGGCGAGTGCCTCGATCAGCGACGACGAGATCAACGCGCTGGTGGCGGAGCGCGATGTGGCAAAGAAACGCCGCGACTTTGCGCGCGCTGACCAGATTCGCAAACAGCTCGCAGAGCAGGGCGTGATCATTGAAGATTCAAAAGAAGGCGCGCGCTGGAAAAGAAAGTGACGCAGCCCCAAACTATTTCGTCGCGGAGGAGGTCACTCGCCCATGGAAGCCAATGAAGTCCACGAGTTGCAAGAAAACGCTGAACACGGGTCGCACGAGTCTTCGCTACGGCCCGTCGCCTTCACCATGAGCGTATTGGCTGTGCTGGTGGCCGTGACCACGGTGTTGGGACATCGCACGCACACCGAGGCGGTGCTGTTTCAGAACAAGGCAACCGACAAGTGGAACGAATACCAGGCGCACAAAATACGTTCGAACGACACGGCGTTGACGGTCGATTTGCTGAGCGTGGTCGCCATCTCAGACAAGGCCGGCGCGGAGAAAATTCAGAAAGCTTACGCCGATCATCAGGCGAAGTGGACCGAGGACTTGAAGAAAGCGAAGGACGAGGCCGACTCGTTGGAGAAGGAAGTGGCTAAGGCTGAAGCACGCGCGAATCGGTTCGATCTTGGAGAGGCGCTGCTCGAAATTGGATTAGTGATCACTTCAGTCACCTTGCTTACACGTACCCGCGTGTATTGGTATTTTGGGATTGTGTTTGCACTGGCCGGAGTGGTGTCGGCGGTGTCGGCATTCTTCCTGACTTAGATGGGAGCTGGTTACGTTAGGTGAAAGCGATTTACCCGAACCAGGATCCCTTTGAATTAGGCGAAGCGAATACTCTATTTGCTTTCTCTTGTTCCTTGAATTATTAAGGTATCCGGACATTACTAAAGCCGCATTACGACGTGCCACTTTCGCGCCAAGTTACCCCAAAATGCTTGATTTTGCTTGATTAATCGCGATGTTAACGCTACGGTAGTTCCATCTATTGGGGAACACTTAACCTCTAACCAACGGCCTTGCAATTGAGGTCTGTACGGAGCCCGCCACCAACAAAGGCGGGCTTTCGTGCGTCAGGTCAGCGAACGAATGCGCGTGAGATGCTTGATCGCGCACGTAAGGCTACGGAGTCACGGCTCACAAACGGGCACAAACGGTCGCATGGTAGACTTGCGAGAAAATGAGAGTGAGTTCGATTGCGTTTGTACTTTGGGTGAGCGGAGCAGCGCTGGTGGCGCAGACACCAACTGCCGCTCCTGAAGTGCACCCGAGCGACCTTGGCTTCAGTTATTCTCTTCCATCGGATTGGGTAGTAGTGAATGCCAGCCCCACACTGTCGGGTGTGAAGGAGCAGGCACAACAGAACGCGGCGACCGAAGATGAAAAGAAGGGCGTGGCCTGCGTGCAGATCGCGCTCACGGCGCGGGGTGGCAGCCCTACCTCGGTGCTTGTCGTAGTTGAATTGCCGTTTGCATGTTTCGGGCAGACGATGAGCAGCAAGGATCTGCCCGGATTTGCGCAAGGCGCTTCGGAAGGAATCAAGCAGAGCTTCGACGTGGCCGATCCGGTTTATGGCGATTACACGCTGGGCACACACAGTATGTGGATCGAGCGAGCCAAAGGATCGCCGAAAGGGCATCCTGAAGCGCCCTATACGGTGGAGATCGCGTGCACCTTGTTGAAGAAGGGGGCGGTTTGTTGGATGGCTTTGGCTGCGAGCGATGCGGCATTGAAGATTATTGAAGGCGGCGCCGTCGCGCTCGAAGGCGAGAGTCCGACCGCATTGGTTCCCAGCAGTGCGTTCGAGAAGAAGCCGGCGTCCTGAACTGCGGCTACGGTTCCGCGGAAACCTCTTCCAACTTGTCAGCGAGCTGCGGTTTGGCTTTTACCTGCGCGGTGGTGAGCAGGAAGACGGCTACGACGATACAGGCCATTCCTGCGAATTCGGCTGAAGCCGGGCGCTCCTGCAGCAGGAAGATTCCAAGAAGAACCGCGACAACGGGATTTACATATGCGTAGGACGCGACCTTGGCCACCGGCACGTGTTCGATGAGATAGATGAAGCCGGTATATCCGAGAAGCGATCCGCCTGTGATGAGCCAGGCCAGCGAGCCAACTGCGGCGCCGTTCAGGTGGAAATGGGGCCATTGTCCGAGAACCGTTCCGGCGAGTGTGTTGAATGCGCCGGCGAAGAGCATCTGCCATGCAGCGGCAACAAAACTGTTGACAGGCAAGTGAGCGCGGCGCGACAGAATGCTGCCGATGGTCCAGGAAAGTGCACCGGCAAGCAGAGCTGCGAGCGCCCACAGCACCGCGGAGTTGCCGGCGATGCCGGAGCGAAGCGAAGGCCAAAGTAGTGCTGCGAGCCCCAGGAAGCCGAGTGCCATGCCGAGCCATCCGCGCGCCGGCAGTGGCTCGCCGCCGGGCAAGAACATTTCAATCAACGCGACGTAAAGAGGAATGACGGCGAGCACAAGCGAGGCAAGACCGCTGGGAACGGTTTCTTCCGCGTAAACCAGGCCGACGTTGCCGCCGCCGAGAAGCAAAAGACCAATCAGGCTCAGCAGCAGCATGGTTTTCGTCGGCCAAAACAGGCGCAAGCCGCGCAGGCGGCACCATGCCAGCAGGATTGCACCCGCGATGAGAAAGCGTGTGCCGGCGAGCAGAAGAGCCGGCATCTCGGGAGCGCCGATGCGAATGGCGGTGTAGGTAGAACCCCAGAAAAAATAGACACTGGCGAATGCGAGAACAATGGTTGCTCTCGAGGCGCGACTTGCGTTGGGCATGTTCGAGTTGGATTGCGTGACAGCCATTGGATTGATTCCATCGTAGCCCGGGGTGTGCTGGCCCGCTTCCCAATTCTTGCCGTATTGACCGCTTCGCGGGCTAAGTCGTGGCGCGTGATTTCAAGCCCGTGCTATTCTCATAGCCAGCGGGACCTCCATGTACAAGCCAACTTCAAGCGCGATGCTGCTGGTGCCGGTTCGAAAGAACTGGTCGCGTTCGCGCGCCCGTTGTATTTGCCCGCGCCGCCATCTGCGTGTGCTGCCTACGCGTACGCGACCTAGCCTCTTCGGCGGCGATTAGCACCGGACCGCCGAAGATCCTCGCCTGCTTTCTAGACCTACTCCGGTCTACTGAACTGGACGACCCTCACGAAAAGGGTCTTGGCTGCGCTCCACCCGCACGCGGGAGTCGAGCCGGCGCAACCTATCTGCCGAGGAGAACGACGATGACCAAGCAAGAAATGCATGCGAAATACGGACCAAAGCTTGTGTGTAGTCTGCCAGGACCAAAGGCGAGAGCCGCAGTGGATGCGGACACGCGCTTGATATCGCCCAGCTATACGCGCTCGTACCCGCTTGTGGCGAAGCGCGGACGCGGTGTGCGAGTTGAAGATGTGGACGGGAATGAGTTCCTCGATTTTGCTGCGGGCATTGCTGTAGTTTCGACCGGCCATTGCCACCCTGAAGTGGTTGCGGCGATCCAGAAGCAGGCGGCTGAGCTGATTCACATCTCGGGCACGGATTTTTATAACGAGCCGTTGACGGATCTTGCCGCACAGCTATCGGCCGTTGCGCCCATGCCGGGGCCGCACAAATTCTTTTACGGGAATTCCGGTGCGGAGGCGATTGAGTGCGCGCTGAAGCTGGCGCGCTATCACACAGGTCGCCAGCAGATCATTTCGTTTTTCGGAGCATTTCACGGGCGCACCATGGGAGCGCTTTCGCTGACCGCATCAAAGCCGCAGCAGAAACGGCGCTTCTCGCCGCTGGTTCCGGGCGTGACGCATATTCGTTTTCCGAATGCATATCGCGAAGGCATCGAAGACCCAAAGGCCCAGGAGGCATTCAACCTGAGCTGCGCACGTTATATCGAAGAGAAGCTGTTCAAGACGGTTCTTGCACCGGAGGAAGTGGCGGCGATCTTCATCGAGCCGATCCAGGGCGAAGGCGGCTACGTGGTGGCGCCGACGAATTTTTTGCGCGAGCTGCGCGCGATTTGCAATCGCCACGGCATTCTGCTGGTGGTGGATGAAGTGCAGAGCGGCGCCGGTCGCACGGGCAAGTGGTGGGCAATTGAGCACTCTGGCGTGGAGCCGGATATGGTGTGCATGGCGAAGGGCATTGCTTCCGGCATGCCGCTTGGGATTTGCATGACGCGCGCGGAGATCATGGATTGGGTTCCCGGATCGCACGCTTCAACATTCGGTGGCAACCCAGTATCCATCGCTTCGGCGCTGACGACGATCGACATTCTGAAACGCGAAGGGATTGCCAATGCCGGACGCGTGGGCACTGTGATGCTCGAGAGGCTGCAGGGGTGGAAGAGTTCTCATCCCACGGTAGGCGATGTGCGCGGACGCGGCCTGATGATCGGCATCGAGCTTGTGAACGACAAGGCGACGCGCGAACCGGCCGGGGCATTGCGCAATCGCGTAGAGACACTCGCGTTCGAGCGCGGTCTGATGGTGCTGGGCTGCGGCGAGAATTCAACTCGTCTTTGCCCTCCGCTGATTGTCAGCGAAGGGGAAGCGATGGTGGCCCTCGACATTTTGGAGGATGCCTTGACGCAGGCCGAGTCGGAGCATGGGTGCATCGGCGAGCCCGCCGCTGTGACGGCTGTCGGGGACGGAGCATAGCGCGTGGATTCCGCAGGCCTGTGATGCGCGCTGTTTGCACGATGTGCGGCGCGAGCGCAGAATAGGTTGCCATGGGGAAAGGCGCGGAGATGCGTGCGGGGCTGCTGGAACAGGCGCTCGTTGGACTTGATCGCCTAGCGCGACGCCGTGGGCGCATGAATGATGCGCCGGCGCATCTGACCAGGCCTCGCCGGCGAAGATGCGGCGTTCTTCTATCTGCAGCGCAAAGGCTACACTTTGGTGGCGCGACGATGGTCTTCCGGTGATGTGCCGGGCGATGTGGATCTGATTGCGTGGCAAGGGCCGATGCTGTGCTTCGTCGAGGTGAAGACGCGTACAGCGCACGATATGACCCCCGCCGAAACGGCCGTGGATTCGCACAAGCGGGCGATCCTGCGGCGTCTCGCGCGGCGCTATACGCGGCAACTGCCGCAAGCGACAATGCCACCGGTGCGATTCGATGTGATCAGCGTCTATCTTGTGCGGGGAGAGAACCGCGAGTTCAAACACTTTGAAGCGGCATTTGGCTGGAACGAATACGGGCGGCGAGATTAGTCTCGACAGGGGGAGGCAAGTGTGGACAGCGTAGTGACGTTTCTGACAACGACCAATCCAGAGTCGGCGATTGCGTTCTATCGGGATACGCTGGGCCTTACATATTTGCGCGACGATGGCTTTGCGCTTGTGTTCGACATGAAAAGTGCGATGCTGCGGGTCGGACAGACGAAAGAATTCACGCCTGCGCAGAATACCGTGCTGGGGTGGGAGTCTAAGAATATTGCCGCGGCCGTCGATTCTCTGGTGGCAAAGGGCGTTCGCTTCGAGATTTATCCCAACATGGGGCAGGATGAGCGTGGCATCTGCACGTTTCCCAACGGAGATAAAGTGGCGTGGTTCAAGGATCCGGATGGGAACGTGCCTGTCGCTGTCGCAGCACGCGGCCTGAATCCCGTCAGCCATTTGCATCTTGGAATTCTTCATGCCACGCCATCTGGATCGCCTCGAGGCGCGACTCGTTCGACGTGGATGGGTCGTCGGCGAAACCTTCGAGCTCCGTGACGTAACGAAGCAGATCGGTGAAGCGGACCGTGAGCGGGTCGAGGTCGGGGAATTTCTCCTGCAGCTGGATGCCGATCTCTTCGGCATCGGTCCAATGAATCTCACGCGGCATGTTTTTCTCGCTCCTACTTGTTCTCGAGCATGGTAATCAAGTCCTGCTGACCGTCGAGCAGATAGAACGCAATGAAGGTCAGCGGCGTGACGTCAGAGGCGTTGCCGAAGTCGGCTATGACCTGCTCCGCAGGCTCATAGAATGCCGAACCGACGGGAAGCAGCTCTGCCGGTTCGCCCTCAATCTGGTAAAAGGCGGTGCCGCTTGCAACGTAACCGACCACCGCGCAGGGGTGCAAATGGCGCCCGGCCTTCTGCCCAGGGCCAAGGGTGATCTTGCGAATGTCCACCGTGCTCACGTTGCGCTGTCCGAGCACTGCAGAGAGCAATTGCTGCCGTTCAATTATCGGTTGGCTCATGATGCTTCGCGAGGGGACTTCTACTTCGGCTCAGCCAGGGCCAGTGGCTTGCCCTCGGAGGTGTAGTTGCGATTCCACTTGGGAATTTCGACGACATAATTCCCGGGCTTGGTGATGACGGCCTGGCAACCGAGGCGCGAATTCAACTGTTGGTCGGCCGCCATGTCGAGGCGGTCAAGCTCATCGTCTTCCGCTTCGCTGACGTCGTTGACACCGTCTTTCAGCCAGATGTGGCAGGTGGTGCAGGCGCAGGAGCCCCCGCAGGCGTGATCGAGAAAGATGCCGAAGTTTTCTGCGACATCGAGAAACGACATCGGCTTGCCGTGATGGTCATACGGCAGAGTGCCGAACTCGAACTCGACTACCTTGCCCTCGGGCTCGAACGTGACGCGGACCAATTTGTCCGGCGGAATGTTTTCGGTGTTTGCTTGGCTCATAGATTCCCGTTTCTTTCTTTGCGTTTGTGCTCTCCCACCCTTGCCGCAGAAAACACTGCGTCAAGGATGGGGCACCCCAGTCTGCAATATCACTTGAACTCAGCAGGCGCCATGGGATGCGGCGCGGTCACTTCGTCGCCAAGCTCTTCGCCGGCGGCGCTCATGGTTTTGCCGCGAATCGCCGTCGTAACAGCGGCATCCATCATCAGCTCGGCAAGCCGCTGCGTGGAGCGATCGAGAGCTAACGTCGCTTCGCGAAGGGCAGTGAGATCGTCGCCTGCTTTCACGGCTGCCAGGCGATCGCGTGCGGCATCGATCGCGGATACTTCTTCGCCGCGCAGCGCTCCCCATGCGGGGCTGGTGCGCGCTTGTTCTACCTTGGCCAGAATGGTCTCCGCTTCATTGCGTGCCTCGATCAACAGGCGCTTGGCGAAATCTTCTTCGGCGTGATCGAATGAGTCGAGAATCATGGTCTCCACCTGTTCGTCGGTGAGGCCATAGGTTGGCTTAACCTCGATTTCGGCCGCCTTCCCGCTGCGCTGTTCGCGCGCCGAAACATGAAGGATGCCGTCGGCATCGATCAGGAATTTCACTTCGATACGCGGCATGCCGGCGGTCATGGGCGGGATGCCTTTTAGGTCAAAACGCGCCAAAGAGCGACAGTCAGCGGCCAATTCGCGTTCGCCCTGCAACACATGAATCGCGACGTTGGTCTGGCCGTCGACGCCAGTGGTGAAGTGCTCTGTCGCGGACGCGGGAATGGTGGAGTTGCGCGGAATGATGCGCGCGACCACGCCGCCAAGAGCCTCGATGCCCAGCGAAAGCGGCGTGACGTCGAGCAGGAGCATTTCTTCAGTTGTCTTGGATGCACCGGCAAGAATGTCGGCCTGTACGGCGGCGCCGAGAGCGACGACTTCGTCGGGATTGAGTTCGGTGTGGGGCTTCTTGCCGCGCGCCGAGAGATGGAAGAGCTCGTCGACCAAGCGACGCACGGCGGGAATGCGCGTCGATCCTCCGACGAGCACCACCTCGTCTATCTGTTTTGGCGTAATTCCGGCGTCAGTCAGGGCCTGCTTGCAGGGACCGGCAGTGCGCGCGAGAACTGGTTCGATCAACTGCTCGAAAACCTCGCGTGGAATGTCGCGCTGATAGCGGTCGCCGTTGGGCAATTCAATGTCGAACTGGGCGGACCCCTCAGCAGAGAGCCGGATCTTGGCGTCGATGGCGTCTTTGCGCAATCCCTGGACAGCGCCTGGCTGCGTACGCAGGTCGACCCCGTGCTCGGAATGGATTTCGTCCAAGGCAATGGCGAGGAGCAGGTTGTCGATATCGTCGCCACCCAGGTGCGTGTCCCCATTGGTGGAGAGCACTTCGAAGATTCCGTCGCGCAACTTGAGAATCGAAATATCAAAAGTGCCGCCGCCCAGGTCGTAGACCGCGATAGTGCCGTCCTTGGCGCGATCGAGGCCGTAGGCCAAGGCAGCTGCGGTGGGCTCATTCACCAGGCGCAGCACTTCAAGGCCGGCCATGCGGCCCGCATCCTTGGTGGCTTGGCGCTGCGCGTCATTGAAGTACGCGGGCACTGTAATGACGGCCTGCGTGACGGGCGCGTTGAAGAAACGCTCGGCGTTGCGCTTGAGCTGGCGCAGGATATATGCGGAGATCTCTGGCGGTGTGAAGCGGAGTTCGCCGAGTTGAACGCGCGGCACTTCCCCGGCTCCGACGTCATCGGCGAGACGGAACGGGAAGAACTTCAATTCGTCGCGCACTTCATCGAGGCTGCGGCCCATGAGGCGCTTGACGGAGTAGATAACGCGCTCGGGCGTCTCGATGAGGGCGCGCCGCGCGCTGTTGCCGACAGTGACCGTAGGCCGGCCGCCTTCGGCAGGAATTGGATCGAGTGCAACTACCGAGGGAACAAGATTGGAGCCATCGACGCCGGGAATGACCACCGGAGCGTCGCCCTGCATGTAGGCAACGAGAGAGTTGGTAGTGCCGAGATCGATGCCGACTACGCGTCCTTCCGCCATGCTGATTTAATTTGCTCCTAGAGTTTCGGTCACATCGCGGACCAAGTTGTTGAGATAGCGGCGTCGGTCGAGCAAGGCCACCATGGTCTTTTGTGCCGCGTTTCGTGCTGATCCGTCGCCGTCATCCCATGCGGTCCACTGCGCTCGCAAATCCCGGTCCACATCGTCCAACAGGCCGTCGAATTTTTTCTTGGCCGCCGTGAGGCTCTGTTTGAGGTCAGGATCTTCTTCACCCATCTTTTTTGCGGCGCGCATTTCTTCGAGCTGCATGTTGAGGTCGAAGACTTCTTCGAGCAGGTCGGCCGGCACGCGCGACGGATCGGTGCGCCCTTTGCCGCTGTGCTCTTCACCGATCTCGGCGCCATGGAGCTTGAGCAGGTATTCGGTGCGGCGGATCGGATCGCGGAGGGTGCGATAAGCGTCGTTAAGCAATGCTGTATCGGCGAGACTCCACTCCTTCTCATCCGGAGTCGCTCGCGCGAAGCGATCAGGATGGAGCTTGCGGCTGAGCTTGTGGAACTGACGTTCCAACATACCAAGATCAAGAGTCAGGCGCGGCTCAAGCGAAAAGACGGAAAAATAGTCCGCGCCCGGAGGCGGTTGAATCTTGCTGCAATGCGGACAGAAGAGAGTGGACTCATTGTGAGCCACGGCGCACGACCAACATGCGATGGGAACCGCGGAATCGAGGACTTTCAACATGAACGGGCTCCTGCGAACGGCCCTACTACGAAAAGGACGAACCGCAGCCGCAGGAGCGCGTAGAGTTCGGATTGATAAAGTTGAAACCCTGGCGCATCAGTGTCTCTTCGTAGTCGAGCGTCATGCCGTGCAAATAGAGAAACGATTTGGGGTCGACGAAGACGCGCACGCCGTCGAAGTTATAGATGCGATCGCGCTCGCGGGGGCTGGAATCGAACTTGATGGCGTAGGAAAGACCCGAACAACCGCCGCCGGTGACGCCGAGACGAAGGCCACCCTCTTCGGGCGAGATACCTTCCTTGGCCATGGCGATGCGAACACGCTTGATGGCACGGTCGGTGAGTTGCAGCCCCTGGCCAGACGCGCCTGCGGGCACCTGCGATGGGGCGGCCAACTCCGCTTTCGGCGGCACCGACGGTGTTGTCAGAGCACTGGCCGCAGAGGCACCCTGCGCTGGCTTGGTTTCGATTGTCACCATGTTCGACATGATTTTCCGTTTCCGTTGCAAATCTCGGAGGTCGAAGCCTCTTCAATTCTGGCGCGCTTGGACGGCACGGCCGAGGCCGTGCCCCCACTCGCTGCCTGTTTACTGCGCGGTGGCAGTCGCTGCCGGAGCAGTTTCCGTCACGCCGTTCTTCTTCTTCCAATCGCCAATCGCAGCGCGGATTGCATCTTCGGCCAGCACCGAGCAGTGAATCTTCACCGGAGGAAGCGACAGCTCCTTCACGATGTCGGTGTTCTTGATGGCCATCGCGTCATCGACGGTGCGGCCTTTAATCCATTCAGTGGCCAATGAGGAACTGGCAATTGCCGAGCCACAGCCGAAGGTCTTGAACTTGGCTTCCTCGATGACCTGGGTCTCGGGATTGACGCGGATCTGCAAGCGCATGACGTCGCCGCACTCCGGCGCGCCTACGAGGCCCGTCCCAACTTCGCTCGAACTCTTATCGAGTGTGCCCACGTTGCGCGGATTGTTGTAGTGGTCTACGACCTTATCGCTGTATGCCATTGGGTCCGTTCTCCTCCCGCGGGAAGCCGCGTGTACTTTTGTTTGATTCGGCAGGCTTGCCTGTCGATGCTTCTCAAATTCTTAACAACCTGATGGCGGACCCCAGTGCCCGAAGGCAGTTGGCCCCACCGCAGGTGGTTAGTGCGCCTGCCACTCAATCTTGGTCAGGTCGATGCCTTCCTTCACCATCTCGTACAGTGGCGAAAGCTCACGTAATTTCTTCACAATGTCGATCACCTTCGCAGCGACATAGTCGACTTCGGCCTGAGTGTTGAACCGGCCCAGTCCGAAACGAATGCTGCTGTGTGCCACGTCGTCGCCGAGGCCGAGGGCCTTGAGGACGTAACTGGGTTCGAGGGTTGCCGACGTGCAGGCCGAGCCGCTTGAAACGGCGACGTCGTTGATACCCATCAGGAGCGATTCGCCTTCGACGTACACGAAGCTCATGTTGAGGTTTCCGGGCAGCCTGTGTTCCATGGAGCCGTTGACGTGGATGTAGTCGAGCTCGGACTCGAACTTGGCCTTGAGACGGTCGCGCAGACCGCGCAGATACGCTGCTTCGTTGTCCATCTCCTGCATGGCGATTTCGCAAGCCTTGCCCATGCCGACGATGCCGGGGACGTTGAGGGTGCCGGAACGCATGCCACGCTCGTGGCCACCGCCGTCGATTTGCGCGGCAATCTGCACGCGCGGATTGCGGCGCCGCACATAGAGAGCGCCTACGCCCTTGGGTCCATAAATCTTGTGACCGGAGAGGGAAGCCACGTCGACGTTATCGGCGATGACGTTGAACGGCACTTTGCCGACGATCTGCACTGCATCGGTGTGGAAGAGCACGCCCTTCTCATGGCAGATTCTGCCGATTTCGCGAATCGGCTGCAGCACGCCAATCTCGTTGTTGGCGGCCATGATGGTGACGAGGATGGTCTTGTCGTCGATGGCGCGTTTCAAGTCTTCGATGTCGATGAGGCCGTCTGCCTTTACGGGCAGATAAGTGACGCGGTAGCCGTATTTCTCAAGGCGCTTGCAGGTATCGAGAATCGCCTTGTGCTCGGTAACCTGGGTGATGATATGGTTGCCGCGCTCGCGATACATCTCGGCGATGCCTTTGATGGCGAGGTTGTCGCTTTCGGTGGCACCTGAGGTAAAGATGATCTCCTTGGCTGATGCGCCAATCAGTTTTGCAATCTGCTCGCGCGCAATCTCGACAGCCTGTTCTGCTTCCCATCCGAAGGAGTGGTTGCGGCTCGCGGCGTTGCCGAATTTATTGGTGAAGTAGGGCATCATCGCTTCCAGCACGCGGGGATCGAGCGGGCTGGTGGCATGGTTGTCCATGTAGATCGGGAGGGTGACTCCGGCCGGCACTTCAACTTGGCTGACGACTGTGCTCATCGCATTTCCATCCTTGTGACTTGTTACCGGCGCAACAGCGCGGTGGGGAAGACTGCACTACAACGTAAGCGAAACTAACGGGCTGATGTCTGGGGCACGCGCCGGTTCGTGCTCGGCGAGATCCTGAATACTGATGCTTTTGAGGACGCCGGCGATGGTGTCATTCACGCGTGCCAGCGGTTCCTTGATGGTGCAACTGGGCGTAAGATCGCAGGCCTTCGCGCCCTTGGTGCACGAGGTAATGAAAAAAGGTCCATCGATGGCCAGAATGACCTCGTAGGCCGAGATAGAGCGTGCCGCCCGCGAAAGCGCATAGCCGCCGTTCATGCCGGGGTGGGATTTGAGTAATCCCGCCTTGGTGAGCTGTTGCAAGGTCTTGGCCAGAAGCTGCGCGGGAATGTGGTACTCGTCGGAGATGTCTTTGGCGCTGAGCGCGACTGAGTCCGGGTGCTCGGCAAGGAACTTGAGCGCCATCAACCCGTAATCGGCCTTTTTGGTGAGCTTAAGCATGGAATATCCGACTTCTTCGGTCCGTATTTAGTATACGACCGCTTTCGTCGGGGTTCAAGGGCTGGTTTGGGATGGACATCAGAAACGGGGAATAGAGCAGAAGATTGCAATTTTGACGCTTGAATTTAAAGGAAAGGCCGCTACAATCGGCGGGAAGAGCATCCTAATTCATCTGAATACGATCCGATGGCGACCGCCTGCAAACACCCTAGGGTACGAATCGTTTCAAGACACGAAGACACGGAGTACGTCGAGTGCCTGGAATGTGGTGAAGTCTTTGATTCTGAAGAGTTTCACGATATGGCGATTGAAGAAACCGCCGACCTTACAAAGGAAGACGTATTGGACGAAGAATAGGCCTTCCTTTTCTGCCTCGATCATAGACCAGATCTCCGAGACCGCCCAGTGGACGCGGCCGCCGCAGGGATGGGTGTTGTCAAAAAGGGTCCTTTCTTCGACCCGCCGGGTTCAGGAATCTTCATGCCCGGGGGCAGACAGGAACCTCCGGATGAAATCGTCCCCGGCTGCACGGAGCTGATTCCGACGATCTTTCGCCCAATGAGAAGCTTACAAATAGGCCAGTGTTGGAATCGACGGTGTTCCTACGCTGGTGTTCGCATTGAGCCGATCGCAAAGTCGAGTTATTTATTCGGAGGTCCGCCAGGTTGTGTGGCAGAAGATTTGTGGGCAGCGAGCCACGCATAGTGTAGACCGGAGAGCACGGTGAAGATCATGGTGGCCCACAGCGCAAACCCGCGCAGAGCCACCACCCAGGGCGCCCGTGTGAGCTGCTGCAGCAGCACCACCGCCACTGCAAGCACTTGGGCCAACGTGTTGGCCTTGCCAAAGATGCTGGGCTTGAACTCCCGCCGGCCGGCTGCAGCGTAGAGGATTGCGGAGACCAGCAGTATGCAGACGTCCCTTCCAAAAACCAGAACTGTGACCCGAACGGGCATCAATCCTTCGTGCAGCAGCACAAGAAACAGGGTACTGAGCAGGAGCTTGTCGGCAACGGGATCGAGATATTGACCAAGAATCGTGCGCTGTTTGAGCCATCTTGCCAATAGGCCATCGAACGCGTCCGTTAGTCCAGCGACGACGAAGAGAATGAAACCGACCCTGAATCGATTCTCGAGAATTGCGGCGACCAGGAAGGGAGCCAGGCAAATCCGCAGGAGGGTAAGCAGGTTGGGCGCGGAGGCCAGGGGGTTGTGTCTTGGTTTTGTGGCGATTGTCATCGTACGTGGAATAGGAAAGAGGTCGCACCGCAGCTACGAGCCTTTCCTATCCGACTATTGATGGTACAGCAGGGCGGAAAGAGTGCGGCGGCTCAACTTTTCGCGACAAAGGGATGCTGCTAAACTAACCTCTAGTCTGTTGAAACAAAGCTGAAGGCGCGTAGCTCAGTTGGTTAGAGCGCTTCCTTGACACGGAAGAGGTCGCTGGTTCGAATCCAGTCGTGCCTACCATCATTTCCAATAACTTAGACGGTCCGGACGATCTCAGCCTGAGATTTTGCGTCACGGTTGTGTCATAACCCATCATTCCCGTGCCTTTTAACAGGGCCTCTACAGCCTAACGCTTGGATTCCATGCGGACGTGGCTGTACCGCTCCGGCATCTTGCGGCTGACGTGTCCGGTGGTGGGCCTTCCGTGCGTCGGATCGCTAGACCTTGGGGGCCAGCCATGAACTCATCTAGCAGCTTGTGGGGGCACGCCGGCGCATAAAGGACTTCTTCGCTATGGCTCTGGATGGGAGCCGTCAACCATTTCGCTCAAGGAGCAGCGATTGCCTGAATCGCGGGTTCATCCTCTTCAGGAGTCTCTTGAAGCTTATGAGGGGATGGCTAATCTCTTCCGCGCCCCGAAATCTGCGAATCACGCATGTCAATGAATCTCATGTGGAGTCGCCCAGGTAAACATCTGCCCAAATTCGGCCGAAGATTCTACGGCGTACCCTGCTGATCGCAAGTGTGGTTCCAAGAGCATCCAGGTATAGCCGCCGTCGCGCATGCGATGGTAACTCTCGAAGGAAAGTCGAATTGGATAATTTTTGAGAAAGCCCACCGAAGATAGCACGACGGCTGCTTCTGCGCCTTCGATGTCGAACTTCGCAAATGCGGGAACGCCAAATTGTCCGCACGCATCGGCGAAGGAGAGCGTCGGGACACTGATAGTTGTCTTATCGGAGCTATAGAAATAATGATTGACCAGCCCCGCGCCCTGGCTCATGTCCGCGTTGAAGCTGGCGGCGCCGGTGGCCGCGTCGATTGCTGAGTGGGCGATTGTCACATTCGAGATACGTTGTTCTGCGAGGTTGCGGGCGAGGATCTCAGCAGTGGCTGGATCTGGCTCGAAGGCAACGACTGCGCCATTGGGAACCACCATGCGTGCAAAGAACGCATGTGGTAAACCCCGCGTGCGCTCCAACATCGAAGACTTTGTCCAAATCGCCAGGCTGGCCTTCCGGTCAAGGAGTGAATGACTCAGGAATAACGTTGGTGCGAATGACGCGACAAGAATTGCGCCGAATCGGCATGCATTGGTGTTCGAATTCAGGCAGTTCCGCACTGAGCCGTTTGGGTGGTAGGACCACTTGCGATTTCTATCGTATGATGTTTTGGCGCGTGATCCCCTCGTACCCGCGGAGCCAGAATGATTCGAAGGCAACTCTTCCAGGTGTTCACACTGACTGCACTCTTCACGGCCGCTTCGGCAAGCTCACTTCATGCGATGAGGACCTGCAATCCGAGGACATTTGGCGCCAAGGGCGATGGATCGACCAAGGACACGAAAGCGATCCAGGCCGCGATTGATGCGTGCGCGCAGCATGGAGGCGGAGTTGTGGTGTTGAGCGCCGGTATGTATGTCGCGGCTCCGATTGACCTCAAGAGCAACATCATATTGCAGCTCGACAAAGGCGCGACATTGCGGGGTTCTCCCGATCATCAGGATTATCCGCCCCACGACGAATTTCGACTTCCCGACTTGCAGCCGCTGGTGAGCGCGATCCACGCAACCAATGTGGCGATCATCGGAGAAGGTGTAATCGATGGAAATGGCGAGAGCTGGTGGCAGGAGGCGCGGAGTATCAAGGATCATGGGATTCTGGGTACCGGGCACCCGCGGCCGAAGCTCATTGTCTTCGATCATTGCGCGCATGTTCGCGTCGAAGGAATCACGGTGCAAAACTCGCCGATGTGGCAGGTGGTGCCGTACTACTCGGATGACGTGGTGATTCGCAACGTGAAGATACTGGCGCCGCCGCACGCTCCCAACACGGATGCGATCGACCCGTTCTCTTCGTCGCATGTGGTGATCGACCATGTGTATGCCGATGTGGGGGACGACAATGTCGCTATCAAATCGGGCGCTATCAATTCGGCTGGCCCGGATTCACCGAGCCGCGACATCACCATTACGGATTGCACATTTCTCCATGGGCATGGACTTTCAGTGGGCAGCGAAATTGCCGGGGGAGCACAGAATATCCACGCCGAACGCATTCATTTCGAGGGTACCGACAACGGGATCCGGATCAAGGCCAATCGCGACCGAGGCAATGATGTGAGCCATCTTGTGTTCCGCGATATCGAGATGAAGGATGTGAAGAATGCGCTAATTATCAGCGAATATTATCCGGCGATTCTTCCGCCCGATCAGGAAGAGGTGAAGCCCGTGACGCGGCTGACGCCACATTTTCACGACATCACGCTGGAGAATGTTACGGCGACCGGAAGCGAGACGGCCGGTGTGATCGTCGGTCTACCGGAGGCGCCGATTGCCGGCGTGACACTGCGCAATGTAAACATCAGCGCGGATAAGGGCGCGACGATCGGCTACGCGGACGTGACTGGAGACAGCTTCGTTGTGCACGCCAAAGAGGGGGAACCGATTGTGATGCTGGCCGGCGCAAAGGTCGAACTCCACTGACACGACTCAACAAGAAAAGCCGTCTGCCTATGAACTACGGCCCAGGAACACGGGAGCGATGTGCCGTTCGTAAAGGTTCTCGGTTACGTTTTTCGCAATGATGGCTTCGTTGGCCTCGAGGAGAGCGAGGTAGCGTGGTCCCATCTTGGCAGCGACCTTGAAGCCGACATGCAGGAGCTGGCGCAGGCTGCTGTTGTAAGCGGAGGACCCGCGAACGTGACGCAACGCGGATGTGTATTGCTCAGAAGTCCAACCACTTACCGCGCTGGGCGAAGGCAGCTTGGCCGCGTCAATGTCGATTACGGTGGCATAGGGGGCGCACAGTTCTTCACTGTGCGCGTATGCCTCGGCATAGATATCCTTCGCCAGCGCAAGGCCTTCGCCTCCCGATTCGGCGAGGCCGATGAGCTCTTCGAGCCAGGTCGTCCCCGCGGTCTTCAAGTGGACGCCTGCGTTGAAGCGCTTGATGGTCGCGTGAATCGGGGGGTAGATGGAAAACTTATCACTGCCGGAGTGCACACTCAGCTTGAGGTTCGCAGGTAGTCCGAAGTGCGCGACTGCATAGGCAATCGCCGCTATATCCAGCGCGAACTCCTTTTCGAACTGCGCAACGTCGCCGACGTAGTCCACCCCCTTGTTGAAGCGGCCGCTGAACTTGGGAGCAATGGTCTCGATTGGAATCCCTTCGTCCGCAATTGCTGCCAGGATGATCAGCAACTCGGCGGGCGATTGTGCTGCGTTCGTCTCGTCCATCGAGATCTCAGGAATGAAGTTCCCTTTGCCCTTCGCCTGCTCGATCGTGCGATAGACTTCACCTGCCTTCTTGACGGCCGCAAGAAACTTCTGCGCTGTTTGCCGCAGCATATTTTGGGTAATTTCAAATTGATC
Organism: uncultured Acidobacteriaceae bacterium; assembly: GCA_963704415.1. Lineage (GTDB taxonomy): Bacteria > Acidobacteriota > Terriglobia > Terriglobales > Acidobacteriaceae > Telmatobacter. Next base: position 1,366,018 of record OY969908.1, read on the forward strand.
GTCGGTGCCTTCGAGTCGTATGCGGCCCAACAGCTCCGGATGCTGGCTTACAAATTCGTCGATGTCGGCGTCTGAGGCGGACTGGCCGATGAAATCGGCAACGTCGATGGTGTAGAAATCGCAGGCGGCAAAAAAGCGCCCAACTGTCTGCAACGTGATGTGGTCTGCATCGCAGAAATACGGATGCTTCCAATTCAGGGCTTTAACCGCTGCATCCGCGGCACGCCGTACGGATGCTGGATCTGAGCCGATGATTGTGTGCTCGCGGTTTGATTTATTCCAGACGGGGACCACGGTGGTTCCAGCTTCGAGAGCTTTGACGCATGCCTGGAGTTGCGCCTTGGCCTGGTGCGCGAAGCGATCACCGGTTCCTACGGAATACTTGCTCAGCTTGCCGTTCTGTATTTTCATATTTGACTCTCATCTCTCTCTGCGTCATTTTGCCGCTTCCAAGCGATACGCCTCTTTGACAAGCCGGTATGTCAGGTCGTGCGCTACTTCGAAGGCCTCGCTTTCGTCGAGTCGATGTTCCGCGACTAGGCGCGCGAGAAATGCGCAGTCAATGCGGCGGGCAACATCGTGGCGTGCTGGAATTGAAAGAAAGGCCCTCGTGTCGTCATTAAACCCGACCGTGTTGTAGAAGCCTGCGGTTTCGGTGGCTAGCTCGCGGAACCGCATCATGCCCTCGGGGCTGTCGAGGAACCACCAGGGCGGCCCCAGTCGCAGGCAGGGATAGTGACCGGCGAGCGGCGCCAATTCCCGGCTGAATGCGGACTCATCCAGCGTAAACAAAATGATCGTCAGGTTTTTTTCGTTGCCGAATTGATCGAGCAGAGGGCGAAGCGCATGCACGTAATCCGTGGGACGCGGAATGTCGGCGCCGGCGTCAGGACCGTAGCGCTCATGGATCTGCTGATTGTGATTGCGTACGGAGCCGGGATGAATTTGCATCACGAGCCCGTCGTCGAGGCTCATCCGCGCCATCTCGGTGAGCATCTGAGCGCGAAACAATTCCTGTTGCTGCGCATCGGCTCTGCCGGCCAGAACGCGATCGAACAACTTCGCGGACGCATCTTGACTGAGGCTTGCGGTCTGCGCGGTAGGATGACCATGATCAGTTGCCGTGCAGCCAAGAGCGCGAAAGCGGGCTCGAGCCTTCCGCAGTGCACTCAGGTAGCCTGACCATGTTGACGTCGCTTCCCCGGTTTGCTCGCCGAGTTTGGCAACAGATTGCAAAAAGGCCGGGAATTCAGGATCGACGACGGAGTCCGGTCGAAAATTTGGAATGATCCGAGCTTTCCAGCCAGATTTGCGAATGGCCTCGTGGTCCGCCAGCGGGTCCAGGGGCGAATCGGTTGTGGCAAGCACTTCGAGGTGGAATCGTTCGTAGAGAGCACGCGGCCGAAATTCCGGAGTTTGCAGTTTGGCTGCGATGGTGTCGTAGTAGAGGTCGGCGGTCTTGTTCGAGAGGCGTTCTTCGAGGCCAAAGAGTTCCTGAAACGCATAATCCAGCCAGATGCGCGTCGGTGTTCCGCGAAAGAGGTAGTAATGACTGGCGAAGATGCCCCAGACTTTGCGCGGGTTCTTGATTTCCGGCTGGCCGATTTCCAGATCGTCCATTGAGATGCCCTGGCTGTAGAGCATCCGGTAGACGTAGTGATCGGGCTGCACAAACAATTTGGCAGGATCGGGAAATGGTTCATTTTGCGCAAACCACGCGGCCTGCGTGTGCCCATGGGGGCTCATGATCGGCAGCGACCGAACGTGTGCATAAAGTGCGCGCGCAATGGAGCGAGCCGAAGGGTCGGCGGGAAACAGTCGGTCTTCGTGAATCAACATGGGACACTGGTTCCTTTTGGCCGGGTGCGGTCGTTGGCCCGGTATCTGGAGGTCAGACCACGACAAGTATACACATCTGTCGATGGTCTGTCTGAAGCTGGCGGCGTGAATTTTTGGGCTGGAGTGTATTCGGCGGTGTTAATCTCGTGGTGCTTCCAATTCCCGGATTGGCCCAAGGTGCCTGCACGATATGCCGCAGAGTGCAATCGACACGTCCAATAGCCATCGGACAATGCAAGTGGTCAACCACGTTCGTTCCCTGATCGAGAACGGGACCTTGCAGCCTGGCGACCAGATTCCACCCGAGCGCGAGCTGGCTCGGACCCTCAAGGTGAGCCGGGCCAGTCTCCGCACAGGAATCGGGTATTTGGCGGCGATGGGCGTGATGAAGATTCGGCACGGCGTGGGCACATTTGTTGCCGACGGTCCCCCGGACTTCGGCAAAACCTCCCTGAGCTTTATGGGCGCCCTGCATGGTTTTCAGACATGGCAGATGTTTGAGGCGCGCATCATTCTGGAGAGCAGCCTGGCTGCGTTGGCTGCCGAGCGAGGTAGAGAAGAGCATCATGCCGCGATGTCAGAGGAAGTGGCTGAAATGTTTGCGACCCTCGAAACCCCGGTGGACTACCTGATCCACGATGTATTGTTTCACCGGATTATTGCGCAGGCCTCTGGAAATCCGATTCTGGCAGCCGTGATGGAAACCGTGACATCGACGATGTACGACAAGCGGCGCAAGACCGTGGAGCGTGCGACTGATCTACGCGAGTCCGCGGAGATGCACCGGGAGATTTATCGGGCGATCCGTGCGCGCAAACCGGATGAGGCGCGCGACTTGATGGAGAAGCATCTGCGTATGGCGCAGTCGGCGCAGGGCGGTGAGCGGCCCTCAGATCGGAAAGCAGCGCTTGCTCGGCCGAAAAACAAAAAAGTACGAATGAAAAATGCCGCATCAAATTAGACTTTTCACGCGATAGGGTCATAGGACAGCACGATGGATCCGTTGCGCGCGAAAAGCGCAGCCATGCCGGCGTCGCTGGCTTTGCCGGAAAGTGTGGCCGGGGGCATCATGGGAATCCCAGGGGTGCTTCGATCCGAAGCTAGGCGATCGGGTATATAGTGCAACGCAGTAACGGGGAAATTGGGTTGACTTTCGAGCGCTTTTCGGATGCGAAAGCGATCGCCCCGGGGTCACACCCGGCGCCCGCGCGTTGAGCGGCGCGGGTTTGGGCAATCCGCCGATGAGTGCCATCAACTTATTCGACTGCGATACGCCGGAGGCGCGTTGGGGTCAACTTCAGGACGCCGAAACGCCGGGGAGGATTGACTCTAGTCGATTCAAAGGTCGGACCACAGACCTGCACAGAAACATCGCAATTTAGCGATTCGATCCAACGGTTAGTGATGGATTCCATCAATTAGGCCTTGACAAACGCTTAGAGCACCTGCAAGTATTTTCCGGGAATTGGAGAGGTCCGACCACTTCCCGCGAAAACTTCCCAAAGAATGAGATAACCGACACCCCTTTTTGGAGGCTTGTATGCCATACATGCGCAACAAGGCACATGGAATGGTAGCTCGCTACGCAACCCTTTTGGGCTGCGCGGCTCTACTCTTGTTTCCCACGCCGGGCGGGTCGCAGATTGCCGGAACAGGAAATATCCAAGGCACCGTAACGGACACCACAAGCGCAGTGGTTCCCCAAGCCTCCGTCACCTTGACCGACGAGTCCACTCGCGTGGCTCGAAAGACTACCAGTGACAACGCCGGCGTCTATCTGTTTCCGGGGGTACCGATCAGCAAATTCGACCTCACCGTGACCGCGCCGGGTTTTAAGACCTACGAGCAGAAGGGCATCGTGCTCGAAGTCGGCAGCAGCATCGCTATCAACGCGGGCCTGTCCGTCGGCACTGCGGAGATGAAGGTTGAGGTTCAATCCGAAGGGCTTCAATTACAGACCGAGGACGCGACCTTCAAACAAACGATCGATCAGGAAGCGGTGACCGAGATGCCGCTGAACGGACGCCAGATGACGAGCCTGATCACTCTTTCGGGCGGCTCCAATATCGCGCCCGCCGGCGACTTCACCGGCAGCAAGTACTCTTATCAGACAATTTCGGTGTCGATCGCGGGTGGCGGCGGAAACACTACGCTCTGGCGCCTCGATGGCGGCGACAATCAGGACTACATGGGCAACGGCAACCTGCCCTATCCGTTTCCTGACGCGGTCAGTGAGTTCAGCGTGGAGTCAACAGACCTGGGCGCCCAGGACGGCGGCCACGTAGGCGGCATGGTCAACGTCGTCACCAAGTCGGGAACCAACAGGTACCATGGCGAGGCATTTGAGTTCATCCGCAACAACTATATCGATGCCACTAATTTCTTCTCGGCGACACCCGACACGCTGCATCAGAATCAGTTCGGCGGCACCTTCGGCGGTCCCATTTTGCGCAACAAGTTATTTGCTTTCGCAGCCTATCAGCGGTGGAAGGCCGACCAGTCGCAATCCAACACCCAGGCTACGGTGCCCACGGCGCAAAATCTTGTCGGCAATTGGTCGAGTACAGACGGCACTCCAGGCGTCTCGGGCAGCAATGCGTGCAACTCAACCCATGCGCCCATTCAACTTGTCGACCCGCTCACCGGCACGAAGTTGACTGGAAATCAGTATGCGACCGCGCCCACTTATAACGCGTCGGCGCTGGCGCTGCAGAAGTACCTGCCTGCCATCAATCCGGCGCTGGATCCGAACAACTGCGGGTTCGTTTTCTACGCCATTCCATACAAGGTGACCGACAACCAGTTTGTCACCCGGGTCGACTATACCGTCAGCCCCAAACAGAACATCTACGGCCGCTACTTCGTCGATGGGTATCAGTTCCCGGCGTACTTTGATAAGAACAATATTCTGATCACCACTCAGTCAGGCAATATTGAACGGGTCCAGACATTTACACTCGGCGACGCCTACACATTCAGCCCCAAGTTCGTGAACGCAGCTCACATCTCGATCCTTCGCCGCGTCGATAACCGCGGCTACGCGCCGAACGACATCAACGCCGCCACACTGGGCGTTAATGTCTATCAGGCGGTCCCCAACGGACTGCAGATGTCTGAAGGCAAATTCACCATCGGGGGGGGAACCAACTCCGTTGCGCACTTCAATGACAATACCGGCTCCATCGGAGACGACGTGACGTGGGTAAAGGGCAAACACCAGATTGCGTTCGGCGGCGAATGGGTACAGAACCAGCTCAATATCGGGAATGCGTACGAGAGCAACGGTATTTTCACGTTCAACGGCGAGTACAGCGCCAACGGCCCCAAGGGCGGCAACACCATCGGCGATCAGAATCTCGATTTTTTGATGGGGACCCTCGGATCAGCGAGTCCGTTCCAGCAGAGCAAGCAGCAGCAGAACGCACTACGCGGGCCAATTCCCAGCCTCTACGTCCAGGACACTTATCACGCCACCGCAGGTTTGACGCTCGTTGGCGGGCTGCGCTATGGCCCCAATGTGATGCCGCACGATTACTTCAATCGAGGCGTTGTGTTCAGCCAGGCCAACTTCGTAGCCAACAAAACCAGTTCGGTTTATCCGAACGCGCCCGCGGGTACTCTCTACTACGGCGACCCCGGCGTGACCCGCCAATTCACCAACAACTCCTGGGGGCAGTTCTCGCCCAATGTCGGAATCTCGTTTGATCCCGTCGGTAATGGAAAGACGGTGCTTCGCGCAGGTGGCGCTCTCATGTTCGATAACCCCGCCTTCTTTACCAGCCAGCGCAACCAGCAGAACCCGCCGTTTGCCACGGCTGTGACCAATACGCAGACGTCTTCGTCGGGTCCGGTGCTCTTCAGCGCTCCGTGGTCGCAGGGCTCCATCACATCCAGTCCATTTCCTCAGCCGGCGATTCCATCGCCCTCGCAGGCGCTGTTTTTCGCGCAGTCGCAATTCATTGTGATGCCGCAGCAATTCAAGCCGGCATATACGATTCAATGGACCCTCAGCGTCCAGCGGGAATTGAGCCACGGCTGGCAGGCCACGGTCGATTACATCGGCAACACCACGCGGCATGATCCGGTTGGCTACCCTTTCAACCCGGCCGTGTTTATCCCCGGCGTATGGGGTCCTGGCGGAACGGGTTGTGCGGGCATCGTGACCACTGGACCGGCGGCCGTCAAGCCCGGAGCGGCCGGCAGCAACTGCTCCACAACAGGGAACCAGACTTCCCGCTTCTTGCTCACCCAGGAGAATCCGGCGGGTACAAACACGGCTGGCAAACCTACCGGCGGGAACCAGTATCAGGGCAGCGGCGGTGGATCGGTCATCATCGACGACGAGGCTACGGCAAACTACCACGGCCTGATCTCCTCCATCCAACACCGCATGTCGAATACCTTCAGCCTGCTGGCTAACTGGACCTGGTCGAAGTGTCTGAATATTGAGGATGCCCAGGGCGATCTGGCCGGTACAACGGTCGAAAACCCCAACAACCTGGCCATGGACTACGGCCCGTGCGGCTCGGATTACCGGCATATCGAGAATGTGGTCCTCGTCGCCAAGAGCGCCTTTAACAACCACTTGAATCGTGTCGAGAAACTCGTCGTCAATGACTGGGAGTTGGCGCCGCTCATCCACATTCAAAGCGGCCAGCCCTTCACCGTCACAGCGGGTCAGGACAATTCCCTGACCGACGTGGGCAACGACCGCCCGAACCTGGTGCCGGGCGTGAAACCGTATGCCGAAGCGAAGTTCCGTAAGGCTTCAGGTGAGGCTAATCGTGAATACTTGAATCCTGCAGCCTTTGCCCAGGTCACTGCGACCTGCACATCGCTTACCACGGGAGCCTGCCCATCCCTCGGCACCTACGGAAACATCAGCAGGAACTCATTCCGAGGACCGAGTTCGCTGCAGTTCGACGCGCAGATCTCGCGTATCTTCACGATCCACGAGAACTGGTCCACAACGCTCCGGTTGGAGGCGTTCAACGTGCTGAATCATCCTGACTTCAATCCTCCATCCGGCACAACAACCGGCTCGCTTGCCGCAAGTTCCGGAAGCGCCGCAGCTCTTACGTCATCGACATTTGGTCAGGTCTCGTCAACGTTCAATCAAGCCCGTGTCTTCCAGGGCAGCATCAAGGTAAACTTCTAACCTCAATTGACCTCGGTGTTTGGTCCAATGGGTGCTTCGATACCCTGATTGAGGGACGAAGCGTCTCAAACCGTTCGGCCCCAACTCCACACTTAGACCTTTTCTCTTTCGCACGCCGCGCGAGTAAGGACCACCGAACGACAAACCCAAGGTTGGGCATAATGGAATCGAGTCGGAACGATCGCAGGGAATTCTTGAAGGCGGGCGGCGCCGCGTTGGCTGCCACGGCTGTTTCATGGGACGCTTCGAGCTACGCGGCAATCGTCGGCGCCAACGATCGTGTACGGGTGGGCATAGTCGGCTGTGGCGACCGCATGAAGGGCGCGTTGATTCCGGCATTTTTGCAGAATTCCAAAGAGATGAACTTCGAGTTTGTCGCGGTCTCGGATATTTGGAATCGACGTCGCGAAGAAGGTGTGGCGTACGTTGAGAAACTCGGCGGCGGAAAAGTCGACGCTGTGCGCAACAACGACGAGTTGTATGCGCGCAAGGACGTGGACGCAGTTCTCGTCGCCACCGCAGATTTCCAACACGCATTGCATGGCGTAGAAGCCGTCGAGGCTGGAAGAGATGCCTATGTTGAAAAACCGACGGCGCACACGATGGACGATGCGCGGAAGTTTCTGGCAGCCGTGAAGAAGACGGGCAAGATCGTCCAGGTGGGCACGCAGCGCCGCAGTACGCCGAGTTATCAAAAGGCAGCCGAGTACATTAAATCCGGCCAGTTCGGTGACATCGTCATGGTAGAGATGACATGGAACGTCAATCAGCCGGGACGCTGGCGCAGGCCGGAGGTTGTTCCACTCCTTAAAGAAGAGGACACCGATTGGAAGCGGTATCTCTTGAATAGAACGCAGGTGCCCTTCGACGCGCGTAAGTATCTTGAGTTCCGCTTGTTCTGGCCGTATTCATCGGGCATTCCCGATCAGTGGCTCGTGCACCAGATTGATACGGTGCATTGGTTCACGGGACTGCCGCATCCGCGCAGCGTAGTTGCGAACGGCGGAATTTATCTATGGAAAGACGGGCGTCAGAATTGGGACACGATGACGGCTGTGTTCGACTACGGTCCGCTCGACGATCCCACAAAAGGCTTTCAGGTCCAGTACACATCGCGCTTCACCAACTCGGCCGGCGGCGTGAAGGAGCTCTACTACTCGAACGGCGGCATGATCGACATGGATAAGCAGACGGTGACGTCTGCGGGCGGTCTCAGCGCGAAGTCTGCAGCGGAGATGGGCATGAAGCCGAATCTGCTGCAGAGCTTTTCGCTTGTCGAACATGCCGAGGCCGCATCGACAGCGGCCGATACGGGAGCCGATTCGCAGACCTCCGCTAACTTGCACAACTGGATGGAGTGTGTGCGCTCACGCAAGAGGCCCAACGCGCCGATCGAAGCGGGTTACAGTCACTCCATCGCGCTCTGCATGAATGTGGCTGCGATTCAGACCGGGCAGAAAGCGACCTTCGACGACAAGACGCAGCAGGTGATGGTAGGAGACAAGGTGTATGCATAGCATGGCTGTGCTGGGAGTTTGTGCCGCTGCCATGACAATCCCTTCAACCCAACTGATCGCCGCACCTGCATCAGGCGTGCAGGTGGTCGCCGATGAACCGCATCGCCGCGTCGATGTCACGATTGACGGCCGGTCATTCACCTCGTATTTGTGGCCGGCCACGCTGAAGAAACCGGTGCTGTTTCCTCTAATTGCGGATGAAGGCGTCACGGTGACACGCGGTTATCCGCTTGAGCCGCGGCCCAACGAGCGCGTGGATCATCCGCATCACGCGGGCATGTGGTTCAACTACGGCAACGTGAACGGGTTCGATTTCTGGAACAACTCCGATGCCATCAAGCCCGAAGATCGCGCGAAGATGGGCACTATTCTTCAGTCGAAAATCGTGTCGACCAAGAGCGGCGCGGATCGCGGCGAGCTTGTTGTGAACTCTGTTTGGGTCACCGGCACAGGCCAACAGCTGCTTGATCAGACTACGCATTACATTTTTCTGCGTCGCAATCATGCCCGCGTGATCGATCAGGTGATTACGTTGAAGGCGTTGGATCGCGCGGTGTTCAACGACGACAAAGAAGGCGTGCTGGGCATCCGCGTGGCTCATTGGCTTGAATCGCCCGATGAAAAGGGCGGGGTCTTTCTCGATGCGAATGGGAGATCGACGAAAGTGGATTCAGCCGACACGAGCGGCGCGACCGGCGTTTATTTGACCAGTGAAGGCGTGAAGGGGGGCGCTGTTTGGAGCACGCGCGGCAAGTGGTGCACCTTAACCGGTCATACGGGCGAGCACACGGTGACGATTGCGATTCTCGATCACCCGAAGAATCCCGGTTATCCGACGTATTGGCATGCGCGGGGGTATGGACTGTTTGCGGCGAATCCGCTGGGGCGGAGCATCTTCGATCCCAAACAGCCTGCATTCGATTTCACGATGGAGAAAGATCAGACTGTCACGTTTCGTTATCGTGTAGTTTTGCTTTCGGGTGAAGCGACGCCGGGCGAATGGGATCGTGAGTCGGCCGACTTCGCCGCACAGGATCAGTAGACCAATTTCTTGACGAACCCAACCCATGGCGCTCGCACGAAGCGCAGGAGGAACTCAAATGTTTGACGCGATGCGTCGCGATTTTCTGCGCAACGGCGGTATCGGCCTGGCTTTGGCCGGATTTCCCGCGGCTTCTCACACCGCGGCAGCCCAGGACGACGCCGCGAGAGCGCTAGCGCAGGGGATCCTCGATGTGCGCAAATTCGGCGCCGTCGGGGATGGCAAGACACTCGATACCCCTGCTATTAATCGTGCCATCGCAGCCGCTGCTGCAGCGGGTGGAGGCATCGTACTCTTTCCGGCAGGCACGTATCTTTGCTTCTCAATTCATTTGAAGAGCCAGGTGCATTTGTATCTGAGCCAGGGCAGCACAATTCTCGCCGCCGACTCGCCCAAGCCTGGGGAGCAGACCGGCTACAACGGCGGCACCTATGATGCCGCCGAGCCGAACACCGCGTGGGATGCGTATCAGGACTACGGCCACAATCACTGGCACAATTCGCTGCTGTGGGGCGAAGACCTGCACGACCTCAGCATCACCGGGCCGGGCCTCATCTGGGGCAGAGGACTGAGCTTTGGCGCGGGGCCCGCGCCGGTTCCTTCAACCACACTACGTGGCTTCGGCGCTCCCGAGCCGACGCGCCAACAAGCAGCTCCAACTCAACCGGCGCGTCATTTCAATCCGCGCGGCGACTATCCGATGTATCAGGCCGAGCAGGCCGGCGTGGGCAACAAGGCGATCGCGCTCAAGAATTGCCGCAACGTCCTTTTCCGTGACTTTTCCATCCTGAAGGGCGGACACTTCGGCCTGTTGCTGACCGGCGTCGATAACCTCACCATCGACAATCTCAAGATCGACACTGATCGCGACGGCATGGACATTGATTGCTGCCAGAATGTTCGCGTTTCCAACTGCACCGTCAACTCGCCCTGGGACGACGGCATTTGCCCGAAATCGAGTTACGCTCTGGGCTATGCGCGCGCCACGCGCAATGTCACCATCGCCAACAACTGGGTCACGGGGTGCTACCAGCTCGGCACTGTCCTCGACGGCACCTTCAAGAAATTCCCAGCCGACCAGCGGCCCTACGGCACTGGCCGCATCAAGTGCGGTACCGAATCCAACGGCGGCTTCATCAACATCACCATTACCGGCAACGTCTTCGAAGGGTGCTTCGGTTACGCGCTCGAGTCGGTCGATGGCGCTCTTGTCGAAGACATCACGATCTCTAACACGACCCTGCGCGACCTTGCCAGCGGACCGCTTTTTTACCGACTGGGAAGCCGTCTGCGTGGCCCCAAAGAATCCACTAAGGTCGGGACTTTTCGCCGCGTGCTAGTGAACAACCTCACCTGCTTTAACGCCTCGGCGCGCCAGGCCTCGGTGTTGAGCGGTATCCCGAATTATCCGCTTGAAGACCTCAAGTTCTCCGATATCTATATAGAGACGGGCGGCGGCGGCAGTGCCGAAGACGCCAAGGCCATGCCCACGGAGCAGGAAGACAACTATCCCGACCCCGGCCGGTTCGGCGTCACGCCCTCGACGGGGCTCTTTCTCCGCCACATTCGCAATCTGGAGATGAGCCATGTCGAGATTGCCAACCGCACCTCCGACGCTCGTCCGCCCTTTTATCTTGGTAGCGTCGACCGCGCCGATCTGTTCGCGATCACCGGGCCACGTACCGCAGACGGAGCCATTCTGCTCAACGACGTGAAAGACCTGCGCATCGGCTGGAGTCGGGCGGCCGCGGATACCATGCTCGCGAGCGTCGACTCTAAGATCCTGTAGGAGCTGCAGGCGATGTAAGCTCCGCAAAAGTTGCGGAACGTCCTTCAGCGGCTAAAGTCGCCGCCTGTTTCACGGCACGGCTAAAGCCGTGCCCTTTCAAAACAGGGACTGTAAGTATCCCTGACTTGCCTCGATAGGAAAAATCCAGGCCTAAAGGCCCCGAAATTTGTGCTGGCTTGCAAGGGGATCCCCGTGCTCCCTCCTGAACGACTGACTATCTACAACCGTAGTAATAGAACCTAGCAGGGAGTCTTGCGTCTGTTGGCTTTAGCTGATGCAGTCCTTTGAGGAGGCACGCGCTTCCACTGCCGGAGATCCGGTACTGCGAGGGGCGGTCTATTTGAGGGGGCGTGAGCCTGCAATGAGGATGTCTACCAGTCTCCTGGCACTTTGCTGCCAATCAGCGCCGGAGCCCACATGCGAAACGCCGATCAGGGCTCGAAGGAGGTCGAATGCATCGAGATCTCTCCGCAGATCGCCGCTCTTCTTAGCGCGCCTGACCAGCCCATCGATCGCGCCCTGGATCATGGTGCGTGAACCTTCATAGAGCCTGGACGGGCCTCCGACTACGCTATTGAGAGCGGGCGCAATGATGTGCTTGGCCGCAATGTATTCGACCAGCAGCAGCATCCAGGCTCGAAGCGCTTCGAGAGGGGACATGGACTCGGCGAAACGGGCCGCGGCAGCCGCGAGTTTCTCCACTTCGTTCCGGTAAACACCTTCAATCAGCTCATCGCGCGTAGGAAAATGGCGATAGAGGGTGCCTGCTCCAACACCCGCCTGCTTCGCGATGTCGTCCAGACTGGCGTTGGCCCCTTGTCGGGTAAAGGCTGCCTTTGCGACTTCAAGGATACGCTCGCGGTTGCGCAGCGCGTCTGTGCGCGGTTTCCGGGCGGTCGTGGAATGTTTCTTCGTCATCGCCAATATTTATTGCAACCGGAGAGTGTCTCCGGTTATCTATTCATTCGGAGACTATCTCCGTTTTAGTTGAGACAGCATCCTTTGGTCAATCTTAGCTGGAATGAGATCAGGGAGGTACATATGCGCGTATTCGTTACTGGCGCTACCGGATTCATCGGTTCCGCAATCGTGAAAGAACTCATCGGTGCGGGCCACCACGTCCTTGGAATGGCGCGGTCCGATGCGGGCGCAAAGTCGCTTGAGGCCGCGGGCGCCGAGGCACATCGAAGCGATCTGGAGGACCTGGAAAGCCTTCGCAGCGGAGCAGCGGCGACGGATGCCGTTATCCACACCGCCTTCAGGCATGACTGGTCGAAGTTTGCGGAGGCCTGCGAGCTGGACAAGCGCGCGATCGAGACCATCGGCGCCGTGCTCCAGGGTTCAAGCCGTCCGTTCATTGTCAGCTCCGGCGTGGGAGTGGCTCAGGGCCGCGCCGCCACCGAAACCGATCCGCCGCTTTCTTCCCCATCCCTTCCTCGTGTATCGGAGGTGACGGCTGTCGCACTGATGGAGCGCGGAATCCGCGCAATTGTGATGCGCTTGCCGCAGGTCCACGACACCGTAAAGCAGGGGCTGGTCACGCCGCTTATTGCGATTGCACGCGCAAAGGGAGTCTCGGCGTACATTGGCGAGGGTCAAAACCGCTGGCCTGCAGCGCATGTAAGGGATGTCGCCCAGCTCTACCGGCTTGCCCTGGAGAAGGGCACAGCGGGAGCCCGGTACCACGCCGTCGCCGAAGAGGGTGTGCCGCTCAAAGACATTGCCACGGCTATCAGCCGCGGCCTGAATGTGCCGGTCATTTCGATTTCGCAGGAACAGGCCCAGGAACATTTCGGCTTCCTCGGATTCTTCGCGGGGAGGGACCCTCTGACCTCGAGTGCGCAGACCCGTGCAAAGCTCGGATGGAACCCCACAGGACCCTCCCTTCTGACCGATCTCGGAAACATGCGCTATTCCGAGGCTTGAACATAACCCCACAATCACGGAGGAATCGAATTGCAAAAGACATGGTTCATCACCGGCGCCTCACGCGGGTTCGGCCGCATCTGGGCCGAGGCTGCTCTTAAACGCGGCGATCGGGTTACAGCGACCGCCCGCAAACTGGCAGACGTAGCCGATCTCGCGGAACGTTTTGGCGACACGGTGCTGCCTCTCGCGCTCGACGTCACCGACTCCGCGCAGGTCGAGCGGGCAGTTCATCAGGCATACGCCCACTTCGGCCGCCTCGACGTCGTTGTCAACAATGCCGGCGTGAGCCTGTTCGCGGCTACAGAGGAAGCGAGCGACGAGCAGATCCGCGACCTATTCGATGCGAACTACCTCGGCATGGTCCGAGTGCTCCGAGCCGCTCTGCCTTTGTTGCGGAAACAAGGGAGCGGTCATATTCTCGGTGTCTCAAGCGGGCTTGGGATAACGGCATTGCCGCTCATCGGCTTCTATTCCGCTACGAAATGGGCTGTCGAAGCGCTCCACGAAGCCCTCGCGCAGGAGGTGAGGGCGTTCGGGTTGAAGGTGACACTTGTTGAACCCGGAGCCTACGCAACCGACTTCGGAAAATCCTCACAGATCGCGGATGCACTGGAACCATACGCGGAGTTCCGGAGGCAGTTTCTGACGCACCTGGCGAATGTTGAACGCGGCGATCCAGAGGCGACGGCAGAAGCCATCCTGAAGCTCGTGGACGCGGAAAATCCGCCGCTGCGACTTGGCCTGGGCACCTCTATTCTGCCCAGGGCCCGTGCCGCGTATGCGGAGCGGCTCGAGACGTGGGAAGCATGGGAGGACGTGTCGAATGCGGCGATGGGCGACCCGAAGGAATCGATGGCAGCGTGGATCGAGCAACTGGCCCATGGAACTCCGGATCAGGCATAAGGAAGGGATCTATACCTTTCATTAGCAAAGCAGATGAAACGATGAAGGCAGGGGGAGTCCCGTTACACGACAATCACGAAGAAGATTGCGCTGGTAATTGCGGGAACATCCACAACTAAGAACGAGAAACGCCTCTAAATCCTTCCATCTTTCACGGGCGTCAATGAGCGCATCATCCGCCATAACCGGCCAATCGCTTCCCATTTTCATTCAGGTGCTCTGGAGTTTTCTTATCTCGGCGAGGATCTTGATGAGGCGGTTGGAGAGCCTGAGGAGACGATTGCGGGCATTACCGTTTGGGAGAGAGCGGCGGAACATTTCCATGACGTGTTGCGCGGCGATTAAGGAGTCGATGAGGCCGTCGAGGCCTGCACGAACTGGTCCGGTAGAGGTTTTGGGTTGTGGAACCAGATGCCTGGGCCTGGAGCGGGCCAGTTGGAACTCGCGCTCGAGATCGGTGAGAGCCACGTCGAGGTAGCGCATAGTCATGGCCGGATCGACGTGGCCAAGTAACTTCATCAGGACGGGGAAGCTGATGCCGGAGCGAAGCATCTCTGTGGCGTAGGTGTGCCTGAACTGATGGGGGACGATATGCGTCGCGAGTGCGAGAGAGTGGCAGACCTGATGCAGGTAATCACGAAGTTGAACCAGGATAGCTATTTTGCTTCCGGGTCGTGCCAGGAGCCGTCCATCGGGAGGCAGAGGATCCAGAGAGCGGAAGAAGCGCAGGCGGTGTACAAGATCACGGACGAAGGCATCGACGGGGACCATGCGCTCGGTTTTCAGTTTGCCGAGGGGAACATGGATGGCCCATTGGTTGGGGCCTGTGGCGCGTAGGCAGTCGTAGGACAGGTCGACGCATTCGCCGATACGCATGCCGGTGTAGCGGAGTAGCAAGAAGACATTTCCGCCGAGATCGTTGCGGCGCATGAACTCTTGGTGGAGGAGCTGATCCTGCTCGGCGGTGAGCGGTCGTGGCAGAGTGTGAGGCGAGCGCGGAATATCCTCGCGCATCAACAAGTGGGCCAGTTCAGGGAGACGGTTTGTGCGAGCCAACTGATGGAAGATGGTGCGCAGAGCGAAGAGCCGGCCGATGCAGGTTGCCGTGGCCAGAGGCGGATTCTTGGTGCGCAGGTGCGCCATCCATCCGAGGAGATGAGGATCGCGGTGCAGTTGGTCGAGCCGCGTAACCGCCGGGTGTTCGGTGCCGAGATAGACGAGGAAGCTGCGCACCACGATGTTGTAGTTGCGTTTACTGGAAGGAGTGAGTGCGGTCGACAGAGACTCGACCGCATGCGCGAAGGTATGCGCCAGAGGATGCTGGAGTGGAGGACGGCGCCAACGCATCACGAGAGCCTCGGTTGAGGATGGATGCACTGCGCTGCCGCGCGGGCATACTGCAGATAGACGTCCTGTGGGGAGACCTTCACATAGCGCAGCGTGGTTTCGATGTCGGCGTGACCCATCAGCTGCATGAGCGCAGGCAAGCTCATGCCTGCTCGCACCATATCGGAAGCGAAGGTATGTCTAAAACGATGAGGATTAGCCAACTGAATGCCGGTTGTCTTGCGATGGTGCCGAAACAGCGAGCGGAATCCGGCGGGCGTCATGGGGGCGCCGCGAGCGGGCCCTTTCAACGCAACGAACAGAGCTGCGGAGCAGGGATCGGGCCGTTCCAGGCGCAGATAGTGATCGATCAGCTGCGTCGTTTCCGGCGCCAGAGGTAGCAAGCGCAGCTTGGTGCCCTTGCCGCGCACGCGGATCTGACCTTCGGACAACAACGCGTCGTCGCGATTCAAGGCCATGACCTCGGCGGAGCGAAGTCCATGCATGAGCATCAAGCCCACGATGGCCAGATCGCGCGCGTTGCGGAAGCTGGACCAGAAGCGCGCCACTTCGTCGACGGAGAGGGGGACGATGTTGAGCTTGGGTTCCCGCATGCGTAGCCGACTGATCTCGAACCTCGGACGTCCCAGGCCCATGGGCCTGCGGTGCAGGAAGGGCTGATGAAAGCCTTGCGCGACCTGGCAGGGCGCGTCGGGGAACTCGTTGCGGATGGCGCGATCGACGGTAGCGACGCGGTCGTTAATGGTGGTGGCAGAAAGCGCAGGTTGCTGACTGGACTGGAATCGCATGTAATCGAGCAGGGTCGATTCAGTGAGGTCGGCCTTCGCGATGTCGCCGGTGTGGTGAACGCTCTCCCACCAGCGCACGAAGTGCAGCAGGCTGTGGGCGTAGCTATACAGGCTCTTGTCTGCGAGTCGGCGGACATACTCGCGGTCCAGGTAATGATTAATCCAGCGAACTCCCCCGCCGGTGTCTTGCTCAATCACCTGAATCGGACTGTGTGCGTCCGATGAGTTCTTCTGCTTGATCACGCGAAACTTCATGGCTGAGCTGCCTCCAAAACAGACTGGAACTGTCGCGCATCTGCACCCTGGACGAAGAAGGAGTTGGGGTCCTGTCCTTCAGGCAGGAGCACGCGGCGAACTGCGATGCCTCGAGTGCCAAGACGATGGGCCAGTAGTTCGGCGGCTTGCTGGCCGCTGTGGTTCTGATCGACATCGAAAGTGAGATAGACGGTGCGCGGTTGTTCGCACAACTGTCGAAACTGGTCTGCGTTGAGATGGGTTCCCAACGAACAGGTGACGTTGTGAAAGCCCGCCTGGCGTAATACGACATAGTCGAAGAGGCCCTCGACCAGAATCACCTCAGGGCAATGCCGGACCTTCTCCCATGCATACAAGCCTCCCTTGGTGCCGGGCAGAAAGCGATGCGCGAAGGCGGTACCGATGCTGCGGCCGTAGATGTTGATGATGTGTTCGCCCTGACGCAATGGGAAGACGATGCGCTGATAGAAAGCATCAGAGCCGTTCACGTTAAGCAGGCCGGACTGCCGCAGCAGATCGGAGGAATAACCCTGTGCCGTGAGATGTCGGCGCAGACTCCCGCCCGGAGCGTAACCGATCTCGAGTTCTCTGATCAGGGCGGGATCGTACACTCCGCGCCGGTTGAGATAACGCATCGCTTCGGAATAGTTATCGAGTTGCGGCTGATAGAAAACGGCAGCCTGTTCCAGCACCGCGGCGGAATCGACTGCAGGACTGGTCTGCGGATCAAGGCAGGCGAGGCTCTGGCGGAACGACAGTCGGCGGGACAACTGGATAAAGCGAACCAGGTCGCCGCCTTGTCCGCAGCCATGGCAATAGAAGACATCCTTGCACGTGTTGACATAGAACGAGGGTTGGGTCTCCTCGTGCAACGGACAGAGACCGACGATCTCGGAGCGGCCTATAGGTGAGCCCTTCCAGTTATGCGTCCGCAGATACTCAATCAGCGGCAGGCGCCGCTTGAGTGTTTCGACGTCTTCGCCCACAACGCTCTTTTACCTCCGGAGCCAAGCGTAGGAGAATGGCGTCGGCAATCCCAGGCAAGGATGGTGGGTGAACGTTTTTTTTCAAAGACGCAAGCGACAGAGAACTTCGAGGGTAGGAGTTATCCACGACAGCGGCCCCGCTTCGTCAAGAACCTGAAGCCCGTGAGCCAGCCAATGAGCTACGCGGGTCACGGTCCGGTTGAGAAAGGAAAGCGCCGGCTGAGAAAAATCCAGGCCACTCAACCAGCGCCGAACTGTGGAAGGGTCCGGCAACCGATCAGGGTCTCTCAGCTTGGGCGATGCCTTCTCCCACGAACAGTGCTCCGCAATGCGCCGCAACAATGCCTGGCAACGCGCCAGCAAACTGAAATGCGTGTAAGGAAGAGAAAACAGCGGAAGGAAGGTAAAGGTTGTCCCGCAATCGGCGCAGCGGCCGCGATGGATCCAAATCCAGTCGTGATGCTCGTCGTGCGCCTGCTTGCGGCGCCGTCCGTGACCAATGATCGAATCCCGTTTACAAACTGGACAGCGGCGTAAGATGATCTTGTCGCAGTCTTCTGCCCAGTCGGTGGCAAGCTTGCCCGGCGCAGCGGAAACTGCGACAAAGAGGATCGTACCTCGCAGGGGTTCCGCCGCTGGCTTCGACCAGCCAAGATCATCGCCGGAAGCGGAGCCCCGCCTCCTGAAGAAAATACAACTGAAAGAAAATATAACTTCTTACCAGGCATGATCCGGGATATTGGCCGGTTATCTCCGCCAAGGCGCTCACCGACGTCGATCACTCCCCCGCAAGTCGGCATGTAGTAGGTTTTGCGTCTCGCCGCCCTAAGTTCCGAGCGAAGCACCGCCAAACCGGAAATAATCTCCACTTAGCGCAACCGACAGCTGCGCACCTTTCACGGCCCGTCGTTTCCTCATCCGTCTTTCGCCGTGTCACGGCACCCACATCGTGTGTGCCGTGACACGTCTCGCCTGATCCGCAATCCTTGCAACTCTTTTTGGATCAGTCGTCTCTGATTGGCTCCGCGCTTGCACTTTGTCTGGGCGCAAGCAATTGGGAGGACGCGATGACAGGGTTCATTCTCAGCAGACTGGCGATGGTGGCGACGGTGGCAGTGGTTCTGGCGGTGCAGGCGATGGCGCAAGCAGCAGCTGATCGCACACCGACCCGGGGCCCCGGGCGACAGGTCTTCGTCGCTGGGGCGGTGAAGAGAACGATCGTGGTGAGCCTTGAAGACCGCAAGCTGGCATTGCTGGAAGACGGACAGGTCAAGAAAATCTATCCGGTCGCGGTTGGGAAGCCTTCTACGCCAAGTCCGACGGGGACCTTCGTGATCGAGCGCCGGGTGGTGAATCCGACGTATTCGCATAACGGCAAAGTCGTGCCGCCGGGGCCAGGCAATCCCGTAGGGACGCGCTGGATGGGACTCAGCGTTCGCGGCTATGGAATCCATGGGACGAATGAGCCGCGCTCTATTGGCAAGCCAGCGTCGCATGGGTGCATTCGCCTGGCAAGGCCAGACCTCGAAGAACTGTATGCGCAGGTT
Source organism: uncultured Acidobacteriaceae bacterium (assembly GCA_963704415.1). GTDB lineage: Bacteria > Acidobacteriota > Terriglobia > Terriglobales > Acidobacteriaceae > Telmatobacter. The sequence continues at coordinate 1,385,118 of OY969908.1, forward strand.
TCCGTGGGCGACACCGTGGTGCTGGTGGGACAGCGCAATGAGCAGACGGCCGCGCTGTTTGGAAAGCCGCTGATGCCGGCTGCAGCCCAGCCTGTTTTGACTGCACAGAATGCTTCGGACGCCGCTTCGACTCCTTCTGCTTCGACTCCCTCTATGAGCGGAATCACCACAGCGGCGACGACGGCCCTGGTCGAGGCGTTGAGCGGTGCAACACCCGGGGACGTGGTAGGTGCGGGGACACGGTAACGGAGGTAGGACGATGCATTGGTTGATGGAGACATGGGGTGGTATAGGCGTGGTTCTTCTGCCAGTGGCCGCAGCGCTGCTGCTCGAGGAGTTTACGTTTGGTGGGCTGGTCCGGCTGTTGCTGGCTCCAAGGCCGGGAACCAGGAGACACAAAGAGCCTACATACCGAAAGGGAGGCGCGCGATGCTCGCATTGAAGATGTTGCTGACGATCATGGGAATGGTGTTGCTGACGACAGCATTTGGATTACCGCTTTATGCGCTTTGGCTGCGTATTCAAAATGCGCGGCGCATTGCAAAGGGAGAGGAGTCAGTCGTTCAACCAGAAGAGATTTCTTGGCGCGGTCCGTTGGGATTGGCAATGGCGGCCTGTTTGCCGCTGCTGGTTGCAGGCAGCATCGTAGTGGTGCGGAGCGGGATGGGCGGCGTGCGGATCAGCCAGATTGAGGGAACTCTGCCGGGAACCCTGTACCCCGGTGTGCACTTTGTTATTCCGCTCGTGGATAACGTGCAGATCTTCGATTTGCGCGATCACATTTTCACGGCGGGCATGGGGACCGAAGGCACAAAGGGAGCAGTGCCTAAAACTGCTCTCGACGTGCAGTCGCGCGAGGGTCTAAACATTGGCCTCGGTGTAACGGTGCGTTACAAGCTCGATCCCAACAGACTGGCGAGTGCGCAGGTGCATTTGCTGCAGCCTGCAGACAAGGAAATTGTGCCGCCGGTGGTGGCGAGCGCCTGGCGTGAGTTAGCGCCGCAGTACACAGTGCGCGAAATCTTCTCGACCAAGCGTGAAGAAGTGCGCGCGAAGGCGGCGGCAGTGATTGCTCGCAAGCTGGGAACCGATGGCATTGTGGTGGAAGAGGTGATGCTCTCGGACGTTCAGTTGCCGGAAGAATACGCGAAGGGGCTCGAAGGTCTTTTGCTGAAAGAGCAGCAGGACGATCAGATGAGCGTGGACACCGATATCCAGCAGAAGCAGGTGCGCATTGCGGAGTTGCAAGCCGAGGCCGAGGCCGCGCAAAAGGTGAAGCATGCCGAGGGGGATGCCAAGTCGAAGGTCGTGGAGGCGAAGGGCGAGGCGGATGCAATGCAGTACACGCTTCCGCTCAAGCAGAAGCAGATTGAGCAGAGCAAGCTCGAGGCTGAAGCGCGCAAGGAGGCGACGATTCAGAATGCGGAAGCCGATGCGGAGGCAAAGGTGATCGACAGCAAGGCGGAGCTGCAACGGCGCAACCTGTTGGCTGATGCGGAAGCAAGCCGGATCAAGCTGATTGCGGCGGCCAATGCGGAGCGCATGACGAGCGAAGCCGAGCTGCTGAACAAATCGCCGCTGCTGATCAACAAGATCGTGGCCGAGCGGCTGTCGGACAAGATCCAGGTGGTGATGGTGCCTTCGGATGGGAAATTCTTCTTCGCCAACGATGTCTTCAAGAACATGGCGAACGCTCCAGTGGTGAAGCAGGAGATGGAGAACGAATCGGAGCCTGACACGAAGGGCAGCGGCCATTGAGAGCCGCGCGGGGCGGGAAGAAGAGTCTCGCCCCGCAACTCAAACCTGGCCGTGAGAACTAAAGAGTGCGAAACGATATAATCCGCGCAAACGAGATAGGCGCAGAAACGACGATGGCGATGAAGCTGATCCGGTGGGCGGTGATGGGGTTGAGTGTGTTGATGGCGCTGAGAAGCAGCTTCGCTACGACCGGTCCATGGGAACAGCCGGCCCGTGTGTTGGCCGAGCAGATCGCCGGCATTCTGGGCCCCGGCCAGGCGCATTTGACGATTCGCAATTTGTCCGGAATTTCCAACGATTCTGTGCCTACCATTCGCAAGCTATTGGAGCAGGATCTGAAAGCGCGCGGCGTGGGCGTTGCCGAGGATGAGAGTGCGAATTCGGTTCGTGTGACGTTGAGTGAGAATGCACGTGCGCGGCTATGGGTCGCCGAAGTTGTCGAAGGGAATGTGACGCAGGTGGCGATGGTGCAGCTGAGTTCAGATGAAGAACAACATGCCAAGACCGCCAGCGGTTTGAACTTGCGCAAGGAGACGCTTTTCAGATCAAACGAACCGGTACTGGCGGCGCTGGAAACCGCGAACGGCCTAGTTGTGCTAGAGCCGGAGCAGATCGTGTTCGAAACCCAAGGTCCCGATGGATGGCACGAGCAGAGCCGCGTCAGCATTGGGCAAAGAAGTCCGTTGTCGCGCGATCCAAGGGGAGTTTTATTGCCGGAAGGCGGCGCTGCGTTTGAAGCGTGGCTGGCGGGGACGCAGTGTACAGGCTCGTATGAGCCATCGCCAGCGCCGGGACAATGGACGGCGAGCTGCCAGCCGAGCGACGATCCTTGGCCCATGACTCAGTTCGAGCAGGCCGCTGTTCCAGTGAAAGCCTTCTTCAATGGCGCGCGCAATTACTTCACCGGTATCCTCACGCCGAACATGGGCGTAGACACGCCTCCTTTCTACTCAGCTGCATGGTTTCCGCGGGCTGCCGGTGGTGCGGCTCTGGTTGTGGGGGGCATTGACGGAAAAGTGCGGATGATTGAGAACGGAGTCTCCAAGCAGATCGCGGGCACGCGCGATTGGGGGAGCGATTTTGCCGTGATTCACTCAGGATGTGGCGCGGGTGCACAGATTGTCGTCTCGGGCTCTGGAGAAGCTGCCGGGGACAGCCTGCGTGCCTATGAATTGCCGGCGCTCGAGGTTATTGCGGCAAGTGCACCGCTCGACGTGAGCGGGGCCGTGATGACGTTTTGGCCTGCCCCCGACGGCAAGAGCGCGTTTGCGGTGGTGCGCAGTGCGGCAAACGAATATGAGGTGGACCGTGTTTCGGCGCTTTGCAATTAGCTTTGTGATCGCGATGGTCACGCTGCCGGTGGCTGCGCGCACACGACCCCACTATGGTGGCACTCTGCATGTAGAGACTGAAGGCGATCCGTGGCAGCGATCCGATGGCATCGCGCGGCGCCTGGTTTTCGATGGTCTGACCACGCTGGACTCAAGAGGCACGGTGCAGTCCGCTCTTGCGACAGGCTGGGAAACGGACAGTGGCGATCATCGCTGGCAGTTTCGCCTCCGGGCAGGGGTGCACTTTCACGATGGCTCGCCGCTAACGGCGACGGCCGTTGCTCAATCACTGAACCTGGACTGCCCGGCGAACTGTCCGTGGGCGACGGTTCGTGCGGTGGGATCGATTGTGGTGTTTACCAGCGATGCCCCCATGCCGAGCCTGCCCGCACTGCTGGCGGGAGACCAATTTCTCATCGCGCTCACAGTGACAGAGGACGGCAAAGCACCGGCCGGAAATATCGGCACGGGACCATTTCAGGTCGCCAATTTCAGCAACGAATTGCTTGCGCTGGCGGCCAACGAAACCTGCTGGCAGGGACGGCCCTTTGCGGATGCGATTGAGATTCACGCGCATCGGCCGGTGCACGACCAATGGCTCGATCTGAGTATTGGGCGAGCCGATGTGGTTGAAGTGCCGGCAGAGATGTTGCGGCAGGCGCAGCAGCAAAGGCTAACGGTTCTTGTCTCTCCGCCTGCGACTTTGCTCGCGTTGGAAGTGGCGGACACCGGCACCCTGTCCAATCCCATGATGCGCGCGGCCATTGCGGCGTCCATCGATCGCAGCGCGCTTTCCAACGTGATCTTTCAAAAACAAGGCGAAGCGACGGCTAGTGTGCTGCCGCAGTCGCTCACTGGATTCAGTTTTCTGTTTCCCGTGGATCGCGACCTGAACAAAGCGCATGAACTGCGCGGAGGTCTGAACACTTCAACGCTCACGCTAAGCGTGGAGGGAGATGGTGCGATGAAGCTGGCTTCGCAGCGAATCGCATTGAATCTGAAAGAGGCAGGATTCAATGCTCAGGAGGTCAACCCTGGAGGAACGCCGCACGCTGACATGATGCTACGGATGATTCCGCTCGAGGGTGGGGAGCCTTCGGCTGTGTTGGAATCGGTGTCGCGGAGTGCAGGTACAGCGGCAATTCCTGCGGACGCGAGCTCGGCATCTCTGTACAAAGCTGAACGCGATTTTCTCGAACGGCATACTTTGATTCCGTTGGTCGATCTTCCAAAGGCGTATGCGACGGGTGCGCGGGTTCGCGATCTTGCATTGCATGCGGACGGCATGCCCGACCTAGCCGGGGCGTCGCTGGGGGACGCACCGTGAGCCTGCGACAACGGCTGCTTTTGTTGTTTTCGCTCACCGTGGCGGCGGCAGTGGCGGCAGTGGCCTGGACGGTGCTGGTGCGTATCCGCCACGTTTTCGAACAGCGCGATCAGGAGGAGACTGCGCTGTTTGTGAGCCAGTTTCAACGCGAGTTCCAGCAACGCTCGGCCGAGGTGGCGGCTGCTGTGGATCGGCTGGCGGCGGGGGAACGCGCTCGCGGCATGGCTTTTCAGATTGTGCAGTCGGGCGATGCCTCGCCGTTCCTGACCGAAGCGCAGTCTATGGCGCAGGATGCGCAGCTGGATTTTCTCGAGATCGTGGGACCGGACGGGAACGTGGTGAGCTCGGCTCAGTGGCCGGCGCGTTTTGGCTATCCGGAACCGGCCGTAGCCAGAGCAGGAGTGGCGGCTTTTCTAAAGCGCGAAGAGTTGCCGGATGGCAGCAGCGCCCTTGGACTTTTCGCTGTACGCGCGGTGCACGGCGCGGAACCCGCCGTACACCTGATGGGAGGCAAGCGCCTGGACCAATCCTTTCTCGCGGATTTGCCAGTGGCGTCCGGTATGCAGGTGGGTTTGTACAACGAAAGAGATTCGAGCGCAGATCAGAACAACGTGTCCGGCGCTGCGCAGATTTCATCGGCATTTTTCGACGCGAAGCAACTGGTGGGAACAAACGGTGGTGTACCGAATGCCGATCGATACATGGCTCTTATTGAATCTGCGCTGAAGTCTGGACAGCAAGCAAGCAGTGTTGTGTATTTGACCGCGCGGCGCGAGGAAAGTGTGAGCGCAACGGCGATCCCGTTGAAGGATCAAACCGGGCGAGTGCTGGCTGTGTTGATCGTGGCTCTTTCGCGCGAAGGGATGGTGGAAGCGCAACAGCATATACGGGCAATCGCGTATGGCGTTGCGTCGGGTGGCATCCTGCTGGCCATTGCATGCAGTTTGTGGATTGCGGCGCGGGTGTCGCGGCCGATAGAGCAGCTGGCGCACGCCGCGGAGGAAGTGGCGAGCGGCAACTGGGAAGTGCGTGTGCCAGAGCGAGGTCACGATGAAGTGAGTGTGCTGGCGCGCAGTTTTAATCACATGACGGAGCAGCTTGCGAGCCAGAGGGAGCAGCTGGTGCAGAGCGAGCGCGTGGCAGCGTGGCGTGAGCTGGCGCGAAGGCTGGCCCACGAGCTCAAGAATCCGCTGTTTCCGCTGCAATTGACGGTCGAGAATATGGTACGAGCGCGAGAATTGTCAGAAGCGGAATTCGACGAGGTGTTTCGCGAGAGTACGGCGACTCTGGGCATGGAGATCGCGAACCTGAAGACGATCATCGGACGGTTCAGCGACTTCAGCAAAATGCCGAAGCCGGAGTTGGAGCGGATCGATGCGAAAGATGTGATTGACCGGGTGCGTTCGCTGTATGAGGGTGCCACAAGCCACGAAGCGAAGATTGATTTCGTGACCGAAATTGCCGGTGAGCCGATGACGATCATGGTCGATCCGGAACTGCTGCATCGTGCGCTCTCGAACCTGGTGTTGAATGCAATGGACGCGATGCCCAATGGCGGCAAGCTGACAATTTCGGCCCGGCCGCAGGGAGTGAATATCGAAATCAGAGTGGCAGACACGGGTGAAGGGCTTACGCAGGAAGAATGCGAGCGGCTGTTTACGCCGTACTACACCACAAAGGTGCATGGAACCGGGTTGGGACTGGCGATGGTGCAGTCGGTAGTGGCCGATCACGGTGGGACGATTGCGGTAGAGAGCCACGCGGGGAGCGGGGCAACGTTTATCATTACGCTGCCGAAGGCTACCGCATGAGCGCAAAAGCAAAGATTCTGATTGTCGATGACGAGGCGAACACGCTGGCTTCGCTGTCGCGCGCGTTTCGTCTGGCAGGCCACGAGGCCGTAGTGTGCGACAACGCAGAGCGTGCGCTGGAACTGGCGAAGACACAACCGTTCGATTTGATCCTGAGCGACGTGGTGATGCCGCGCCGCGATGGGCTCACGCTGCTTGAAGATTTGAAGACAGCCGGGGTAGCGGCGCCGGTTGTGATGATGAGCGGGCAGGCACACATAGAGATGGCGGTGCGCGCGACGAGGCTCGGCGCGCTGGATTTTCTGGAGAAACCGCTTTCGACGGAAAAGCTGCTGGTGACGGTCGAAAACGCGCTGAAACTGACGCGCCTCGAGACCGAGAATCGCGACCTGCGCTCGCGGGTCGGCAAGCACACGTTAGTGTGGAGCGGTGAAACGATGCGCCGTGTGATGGCGCAGATTGAGCGCGTGGCGGCCAGTGAGACACGTATTTGCATCTACGGGGAAACCGGCACGGGCAAAGAACTGGTGGCGCGCACGCTGCATGAAAAAAGCCCTCGGGCCGCCGGGCCGTTTGTCACGTTGAATTGCGCGGCCGTTCCCGCTGAGCTGATCGAGAGCGAACTTTTTGGGCATGAGAAGGGCTCATTCACCGGGGCGGCACAGCGACATGCAGGTAAATTTGAGCAGGCGCATCGGGGCACTCTGTTTCTGGATGAGATTGGCGATATGCCGTTGACGATGCAGGCAAAGCTGCTGCGCGTTCTGGAAGAAGGCGAAGTGGAACGCATCGGTGCAGACAAGCCCACGGCCGTGGACGTGCGCGTGGTGGTGGCGACGCATCGCAATCTGGAACAGCTTGTGGAGTCGGGAGGATTCCGGCGAGACCTCTATCATCGGGTGGTGGTATTTCCAGTGGATCTGCCGCCGCTGCGCAATCGATGCGAGGATCTGCCTGCCCTGGTTGAGCATTTCGCGCGGCAAGTGAGCGCGCAGAACGGATGGAAGCCGGTTCCATTCGCGCCGTCTGCGATTGATGCCCTAAAGACCTATGCGTGGCCGGGCAATATTCGTGAGCTGCGCAATGTGGTGGAGCGGCTGTTGTTGCTCGTGGACGGGGAAGTGAATGCTGAGGCGGTGCGACTGGCTCTACCCGCGACGAGCGTATCGGGCGAAGATGCGGGGCGCAATCGGAAGGCAACGGAGAAAACGGGCACGCTTGCGGAGCGGGTGCTGGAGTTCGAGCGAGCAGAAGTTTTGGCGGAACTTGAACGAAGCGGGAAGCACGTTACGCCGGCAGCGAAGGCACTGGGGCTGGAGCGAAGTCATCTCTACAAGAAGTGTCAGCAGCTGGGAATTGATCTGCAGAGCCTGCGTTCGTCGGAGTGATGCGGGTCCGCGTGCCGTGACATGGGTGGTCGGATCGCAAATCCAAAATCGGTTGTGAGCGAGACCGGGGTCGGGGAATGAATTGAGCGAATCGATGGGACATGAGCCGGCGCGATTGCCGAGACGCAGCTGGCACATCGCGTTCCTGCTGGGTCTCGGCGTCCTGGTCAATTACTTCGACCGCGTGAATCTTTCGGTTTCGCACGAGTCGCTGATCGCGGCGTTCGGCATTTCAAACATTGCGTTTGGTTATCTTTCCAGTGCGTACAACTGGACGTATGCGCTTTGCCAATTGCCGGTGGGGGTGCTGCTCGATAAGTTTGGCGTGCGGCGTGTGGGGCGGATCAGCACATTCATCTGGAGCGTGGCCTCCTTCTGCGCATCGGTGGCGCCGGGAATTCCGAGCCTGTTTGCGGCGCGGTTCCTGCTGGGCGTGGGCGAGGCGCCGACCTTTCCCGCCAATGCCAAGGCGATTGGGCTGTGGTTTCCGGCCGCGAAACGAGGGTTTGCCACCGCGATCTTCGATTCGGCGGCCAAGTTCTCATCCGTGCTCGGTGTTCCGCTTCTGGGCATCATTCTGCTGAAGATTGGATGGCGCTGGAGCTTTGCTCTGACGGGTTTGATCAGCCTGGGCTACTTTTTGCTGTTCTGGAAGGTGTACAGCGATCCGGAAGAGGATTCGTCTTTGAGTGCGACGGATCGGCTCGCGATTGCCGCTGCGTCGCACAACGTTGATGCGCACGAAGCTGCGACGGGCGAGCCGGAATCCTTGAGCTATCTGCTGGGGCGGCGCAAGACGCTGGGACTAGCCATCGGATTCGGTTCATATAACTATGTTTTTTATCTTTTACTCGCGTGGCTGCCGAGCTATCTCACTTTGGCATTGCATATCGACGCGTATCATTCGTTTCTCTACACGAGTTTGCCGTGGCTGGTGGCGACATTTGGTGACCTCGCGGTGGGTGGCTGGTTAGTGGATGCGCTCATTCGGCATGGCTACGATGCGAGCCGCGTGCGGCAGGCTGTGTTGATTGGCGGTACGACGTTTGGGCTTGGGATCCTGGGCGCGGCCCATGCGCACAACGCCACGCAAGCTTTGATCTGGATCAGCATCTCGATCGGCGGCCTTTCGGCAGCGGCGCCGGTTGGCTGGTCAGTGCCTGCGCTGATTGCGAGCCGGAACAATGTAGGGCGCGTGGGTGGCATCATGAATTTCTCAAATCAGGTTTCTGGGATTGCGGCGTCGACGATCACGGGATACCTGTTTGCAGCGCGCCAGGTGGCGTGGGTCTTTGGAATTGCGGGGATCTATCTGGCGATCGGCATCTGCGCATACATCTTTCTGCTGGGAAGGATCGAGCCGGCGAAGAGGGAGCGGGCTGCGGCGCGCGCGATTCTGTGATGCCTGCGCGTTCGGCGTGCGAGTGCTTAGAATGAAGTGGCGGTGCTCTGCGGGGCGAATTCGACTTGGCGCCGCAGTCTGCGCATGGTGGAGAAGTCATGAAGGCGCTGGTTCTTTCTGCGTATAAGCATCTGGAATTGGAAGACGTGCCGGTGCCGCAGCCGGCGGAAGACGAGCTGCTAATTCGCATCAAGGCGTGTGGGATTTGCGGAAGTGATGTGCACGGCTTCGATGGGAGCACGGGCCGGCGGATTCCTCCCATCGTGATGGGGCACGAGGCCGCGGGAATTGTGGAGGCCGTGGGTGCTGGCGTCGCGAATTTCCGTATTGGCGATCGCGTGACATTCGATTCGACGGTGTACTGCGGGAAGTGCTTTTACTGCGAGCGGGGACAAATCAATCTTTGTGATGAGCGCGAAGTGATTGGGGTTTCGACGCCGCTGTTTCGCAGGATGGGCGCGTTTGCGGAGTATGTGACGGTGCCGGCGCGGATCGCTTATCCGTTACCGGAGTCCATGCCGTTTTCACATGCAGCGCTCATTGAGGCGGTGTCGGTTGCCGTGCACGGCGCATCGCTGACGCCGATTGAGCCACGGGATACGGCGGTGGTGGTGGGTGCCGGCATGATCGGATTGCTGACCTTGCAGGCAGTGCGTCAGGCGGGCGCGCGGAACGTGTTTGTCGTCGATTTGGATGACACGCGGCTGGAGATGGCGCGGAGCCTGGGTGCGACTGAGACGTTCAACTCGAAAAAGCAGGATGTTGTAGCGGAGATTCAGAAGCGCACGTCGGGACGCGGAGCGGATATCGCGCTGGAGTGCGTCGGAATTACCGATGCCATTGCACTTGCCGTAGAGAGCGTGCGGAAGGGCGGCGCGGTGACATTGGTAGGCAACGTGGCGCCGAAGATCGAGCTTGCGCTTCAATCGGTGGTTTCGCGGCAGATTCGATTGCAGGGCTCGTGTGCGTCTTGCGGCGAGTATCCGGAGTGCATTGCGATGATGGCGAGCGGAAAGATTCGCGTGGAGCCCCTGGTTTCGGCTGTTGCGCCGCTTGAAGAGGGAGCCTCGTGGTTTCAACGGCTCTACGATCGGGAGCCGGGGCTGCTGAAAGTTGTGTTGCAACCGTGAGGACGTTTCAATGAGCGATTCATTGTTCGATTTATCGGGTCAGGTTGCGCTGGTAACCGGGACGAGCCGGGGCTTGGGGCAATATTTTGCACGGGCGCTTGCGAGGGCCGGCGCGGACATCGCGATGACCAGCCGGGACAGCGGCACGCTGCAGGATTTCTCGCGGGAGATTCAAGCACTTGGATGCAAAACATTCTCGACAGCGCTCGACGTGCGGGACCATGCGAGCATTCAGCGGGCAGTTGCGGAGATTGAAGAACATTTCGGGAAGGTCGACATCCTGGTCAATAACGCGGGATGCAACATTCGCAAGCCTGCGCTGGATGTGACCTGGGACGACTGGAATACGATTCTCGATACAAATCTGCGTGGGTCGTTTTTTGTGGCGCAGGCGGTGGCGCGCGGAATGATTGCGCGCGGCTACGGGCGGATTATCAATATTGGATCGGTGACCAGCGTTGCGGGATTTGCGGGGTTGGGGCCCTACGGCGCGAGCCGCGGAGGGATTCGGCAATTGACAATGAGTCTCGCCGACGACTGGGGCAAGCACGGAGTTACCGTGAATTGCCTTGCGCCGGGATGGTTCAAGACGAAACAGAACCAGGTGCTTTACGAGAATGCCGCATGGGTCGAATACATTACCGATCGCATTCCCGTGAAGCGGGCCGGGCGCCCCGACGATTTGGATGGCGCGGTCGTCTTTCTTGCTTCAGAGTCGAGCCGATACGTAACCGGCCAGACGCTGCTGGTGGACGGGGGAATCTCCACCGGGGCTACCAAAGCGACAGTGTAAAGATCAGTACCCGGGCTTTGAGGTTGCGCTGGAACCGGAGCCTGATCCTGAGCCGGAACCCTTTCCGGCGCCGGATTTTTTGCCACTCTTTCCTTTCGATCCGCCTCCTCCGCTGCTGTCGTCGCTCTCGTCGGATGAATCGGATTTGGCGCCGCCGGATTGCGAGTTCAACGCGCTGACGGCGACGTGCATGGTGGCGTAGGTGACGCCGGGAACCGCGGCGTCGGCGCGTTTGGAAACGGGAAGATTCGTGTCTGCGCCCTTACGCACTAAGTAGCCCTGATTGAGTTCGAGATTCGGGAGTTCGGCGGCAAGCTCCTCCGTGTGTTTCTGCGGGACCATGACGTAATCGCCCGAGACGAGGCCGATGTAACGCGAATCATGTTCGGGATCGGACATGGCCTGCTGGGTGGCGATGGCGTTGACGAGGTTGCCGTTCATGATGAAGCGGGTGCGATCTTCCCAGTAAGCGAACGCTTCACTGAAGGCGTTGAGAGCCGGGACGCTGATCGCCGGCAAGGTGACGAGCGGCGCAACGACTTTCAGGCCTTCCATCATCACTTTGAGCACCTTCAGAAATCCGGAATCATTGGGTGCGCGCGAGATGTTGACGGCCAACTTGCCGGTTCCTTTGGTGAGAAGGATGTGGCCGGTGGAGGAGGTCGCCTGATCGGATTTGAATCCCAGCTGATCGAGGCTAGGCATTTTGCCCGCCTTGTCCGGCATGAGCGATGCAATGGCGGTCCAGGCGAGCGGAGCGAAGAGGTTCATCAGCGGGCTGGTCTGAGTGGCGTCGACGCGGAGCTGCGAGGCCTGTGCCTTCTGGTCTGCCGTGCCGGGACGGAACTGCGTCAGATTGATGCTCACGGCGACATCGCCATCGTGATCGAGGAGCTCAGTCTTGGTGATATCGGTGGCATAGCGCAGCCGACCCAGGCCAGTGTGGTAGTTGAGATATTGCGTCTGCAACGTTGCGTCAGGCAAACCGCCGGTAGCTCCACGGCCCGATGTGCCGTAGCTCGAACTATGCGGATTCACTTCGTCATAAAATCCGCTCCAGAAATCGAAGGAATCGTGAGGAGCATCGGCCGGATCGGGAGGCGCGCTGGATTGCTGCGAGAGTGCCACGGCGGCTTCGGGCGGGATTAAGGACGAGAGCAGACCAATGGAAAGGCCACCGCCGACAAAACGGCGTCGAGAGACAGACATGTTCGCTTAACCTCGCTTCTTGCAGTTATGGGTGAAAGCGATTGGGGAATGGCTCGAAAGTGGAAACAGCATACCCCCAAACAATCGATTGCGCCAGCAGGTTGATCTCATCCGAATTCAAACCGCTGGCGGTCATGGTGTTGGCGCGGGGACGCTCTGCAGCCCGCTGATACTGACGGCCCAGTTAGTCGGGACTTCCTGCAGGTCGAGTCCACGTGTGCCGCTGCTGGCGCTGGAGAGGAGCCGCTCGAGCGGCGATTGCGGTTGGGTTGCTCCGCTTGTGGCGACGCCTTTGAAGTTGAGGCTGTAGGGGTCAGACAACGGTTCGCTGGTGCTGACAAGCAGAATGGTGTCGAGGCCGAAAGGCGCACCGACTTTGAGCGTCGGGCCGCCGGGCAGCACAATCTGGCGCTGATCGTTGGCATCGTTGGGAAAGCGGTTCTCGGAATAATTCAGCGGGTAAAGGAGATTGCCTTGGCCGTGGCAATCGATGTCGAGAATATAGACCCAGCGTTTTTCGAGCACGCGCGAGGACGAGGTGAGAACAAGCTTGAGCCGGTCGCCCTGCCGCACGGACTGGCCTTCGCCGAGGAGAGCCTGATCGGTTTCGCGCATAAAGCCGAGGTGATAGTAGTCGTCGTCGGATGCGCCGGGACTGGAAGGCAGGCGAAGCCACCCGGCTAGTTTGGCAAGGCGCGCGGCGTAGTCATTCAGTTTGCCGGCGGCGTCGGGGAGAGATGCTGGATCTGTGATGGCCACCCAGTCGGTGCGCACTGGATAGTGTGACGTTGAGGAACATCCGGGACTGTGGCGCGGCGCGTTCGCGTCGGGCGGACCTTTTTCGAATTCAGCTTTGTGGTACCAGGCCCACGCGGGGCCATCGCTGGTGAGCGATCCGGCGAGAACATAGTCTGCGTTGGCCACATCACTCACGCCCTGGACCATGCTGTTTTGTTCACGCAAATCCAGCTTGCCGCCGAGTTCCTGCGCCGGGGGAAGGTTGACCCAGACTTTCGCGCCGGCGGGCACGTGCTGCTTGAGCGTGGTTGCGTTGAGCGTCCAGCCGAGTTCGACCGGATCGGTGTCGCCTGCACGTTGAAGAATCCAGTTGGCGCTGTTCCAAAGGAGGATGTGCGTCCACGGCTGCTCGGCGGGATCGGCTATCGTGTCGATGCCGGAGGCTCGAATCTGGGCAATGGCCTTTTGCCGATCGGCTAGCGCGATGGTGGATGGCCAGGTCCAGAAGTGCAGCGGATCGACGGGTACGGGAGTCCATTTGTCGAGTTCGAAGACTTGACCGACAGCGACGTATGCGTTCGGAGGAGAGACGATGGAGGCCTTGGCATGCGCGATTCCATCGAGCTCCGTCACGTTGAGGGTGACGATTTTGCTTTTGTCTTCGACACCAAAGGAGACGAAGGTTGAGCCGGGGCCGATGCCGGCGAGGCGCCCGGTGTCGAGGACAACACTGCCGTCGTCTGCTGTAGCGACAACTGCAGCGCGCAGTTTTCTGGCCTGCGCTGCGGCGCCGCCGAAGAGAGGCTGTTGACGACGCGTGCCGGCCGCATCGAGGGACGGCGTCTGGTCCGCGATGCCATTGCCTTCGAGTTCAGCATTCACCTGCTGATAGACGACGGAAGCGGGCGCGTCGGCGGGAAGAACTTCGAGGGCTTTGATCAAGGCGGCCGTGAAGGCTCCATGTGCTTCGGAGACGCTGGCGGTGATCGGCGATTCCTTTGCGGTCTGGTCCTGTTGGGCGGCGGAGAAGATCAAGGCGGGATTGCCGGTGCGCTCGGCAGGCGCGGGCTTGGGCTGCCCGTTGGCTTGGGCAGTATTCGCAAGATCTGGAGCTTCATTGATGTCGCGCGGATCGTAGGGCAGCATGCGCTCGCGGACTTTCGGGCCGAGGGGAATCCCCTGGGGAATCCCCCGGGTGAATGCGCCACTGTGGCAGCTGTCGAGGATCACGGTGAGCTTCACTCCTTTATCGAGAGCGGCGTTGAAGATGCGCGTCATCTCTCGATCGCGTATGTCGTAGCCCCCGGTCCAGGCATCGGAAGGGACGAGAGTGCTGTCAGCATGCATCTGTTTGCCGTTGATCATGAGGCTGAGCTTGTTGCCCTGGCTGTTGAGGCGCAGCGAACCGTGGCCAGCGTAGTAGAAGACGACGGTGTCTCCGCGGTGGGGCAGGTCAACGAGATACTTCTGCATCGCGGCAAGAATGCCGTCGCGCGTCGTTTGCGTCGCGGGCAAGGCCACATAGGGAAGCTGCGAAGGCGGAAGCGCGGGATTCGTGAGAACGGCGACTGTCGCCGGAGTAAAGCCAAACTTGGCGCTCACGAGAAGATCGCGCATGGCGGCAACGTCATTCAATGCGCCATCGAGGTTTTCAAAGACAGGAAGTCGCACCGGCCGCCGGTGCAGCCTGGTGGATGTTGGGCATTTGTTTGCGCCGGTTGATAGGTATTGATGCCGATCAGCAAGGCGCGGCGCACCTGCGCGAACGATCCCGAGCGGCGATAAGAAGCAGGAAAGCGCAGGAGATCAGGAGTCGAAGGCGTATCAAATCCAGCTCCGATTGTGTGGACGGAAGTTTAAAGGCGCGGGTGCGGGCGCGAGAAGCGATTTTTGGTAACTCGAGGAGTAACTCGGGCAGAGGGCGCTGGGAATGCGGGTTGTTTGCAAAAGCACGGCGCGGACCCGAAGGTCCACGCCGGCGAATGAACAGCAGTTGCGTTCTAAAACTCGAGCCGCGCCGAAACCTGGATGGAGCGCGCGCCGCCGAAATCCGAGGGTGCGTTCCCGGTGCCAGATCCGACAACACCTGAGATCAGGCCGAAGCTCGGCGAACTGAGATTCATATTCGGATCGCCGAGGTTGATGTGATTGAGCACGTTGGTTGCGGTGCCTTCGGCTTTGAGATGGATTCGTTCGGTGATGGCAAAGTTCTTGCTCACTCCGGTGGAAAGATTCACCAGGCCCGGCCCCTCTACCGAACCGACCTGGCTGTTGCCGAAGCGGCCGATGGGAAGCGGAACAGGTCCGGAACCGCTGCCGGTGGTGCAGGGGGTTCCAGGTGTCCAGCCAGCATAGCCGGGGCAGGTAAACGCACCGGGGTTGATCCAATTCAAGCGACCACGGCCTGCGGGGTTGATGCTCGCACCCGCTACGCGATCAGGTCGCTGGTCGCGGTGACCTGGGTCCCATCCCGCCGCGCTTGAGGTCAGGCCTGAGCCTGTGCCCGACGGATCTCCCTGTCCGTTGGGGAAGAAGGGCGTCTCATACGGGCCGGTCTGCACGGTAAGAATCGAGGATAGGCGCCAGCCGCCGGCGATCAGATCGGCAGCACGGTTCATTGAGTTGCCAATCATCTTGCCGCGGCCGAAGGGCAGGTCGTAGAGCGCCGTTGTCTCCCAACGCAGCCGGCGAGTTCCATAAGCATTGCCAAAGTCCGCGCGACGATTCAGGACCGAAGTAGCGCGAGCGCCTCCGCCTTCGCCACCGAATCCAAATCCAGAGGGGCCTTGGTTATCCGCGAGGTTCTTAGCCCATGTGAAACCGGAATGAAATTCGAGCCCTTGCTGCAGGCGGTGACTTCCCTCAGCCTGGAGTGATTGGTAGTTGTCGTTGGCTCCCGTCGCGCGAGTATTGATGCGGCCCCAGTTGGGGAAGAGCCGCGCGGAGTTTGGCTGGTTGTAAGCCGACACTGTAGAGGAGAACGGGAGCGTGTTCTCGTCCGGGGCCCAGACCAGTTGGTGAGTTTCAGAACCGATGTAAGAGAGGCGGCCGGCATACCCGGAGCCGAAGTCGTGATCGAAGCTGAGCGACCATTGTTCGGTGTAGGGGTCTTTCCAGTTGGTGCTGTTGGCGGTGCCAAAGTAATCGGTACCGTAACCGCCGACACCTGCTGAACTACCCGTACCCGAATAGACAGAAGGCCACTGATAACCGATGGCGTGCGTCGCCGGGTTGTAGGTGTTATTGAACTGCTGTGTCTGCGCCTGTACAGTGCCGGTGAGGGAGTAGAAGCTGGAGCCCAGCATGGTGATGTTGTACATGCCGAATCCACCGCGAACGACCCACTTATCGTTGCTGAATGGGCGATAGGCGAAGCCAACGCGCGGCATGAACCGGAGATGTGGATATTTTTTGAGCCCCGCCGGGTAGCCAGCGACGCTGTTGCCTTGGACCTGCATGCAGGGTGCGCCGTTGACACTGGCTGAGTTGGTTGCGTTCACGCCATCGGCATCGCAGGCGTTGGCGCTGGCCAGGAAGCCCTGTGCGAGGAGAGACTGCTTGCCCTGCGGGTAGATCACGCGCCCGGCCAGAGGCACGCTTGGATCGAAGTTGCCGATGTCACCGTAGCGGTCAGAGTAACCGGGGTGCAGTTCGTAGCGAACGCCGTAGGACAGGGTCAAATTGGGTCTGAGCTTCCACTCATCCTGCGCGAAGAAGTGATAGTGATTCGAAAGCCCATCGTTATCTTCACGCACCACGTCGTAGAACGTTGCGTTAGGAATGCCGAGCAGGAAGTCGGCAAAATCCACACCGGTAAATGCCCCCTGGCTGCCGTTGCCATCGGTGAAAGTGTATGTGCCGTAGTTGTCGGAGCCGTTGAAGCCGAGCGGAGTGATCGCTTCGAGGTGCTGGATATCCGCACCAAACTTAAAGGTGTGGTTGCCTTTGCTCCAGATCAGCGTGTCATCGTATTCGTAAGTAAGTGACTTGGTGAGGCTGGTTAACCGATCGGCGCTCAGGCTTTGGATGTTGTTGAAGTCCATTTCCGGAATGCCGTTGTAGAAGAGGTTCTGCAATCCCTGCCAGCCTTCTCCCTGGGTCCAGGCCAACCCGTTGAAGCTGTCGCTCTGGCCCGAAGTGTAGCGTGTGAATCCGAAGCCGCCTTCGTTAATCAAGTTGGGTTTCAAGATCCAGTTGGTGTCGACCTTCAGAGAACGGTTCTGGCTGATGGCGAGATAAGAGGGAACGAGCAATTCCTCCTGATGCGAAATCGGGAAGTTTTTCCACGTGAACTTTCCCCACAGGAGAAACTTCTGGTTCGATCCGAAATATTGGTCGCCGCGGATGTCGAACTGATCGGAATGGCCGCTGGCATCGACGTTGGCCTGGTAGTTGGCCACACCGTTGTTGGTATAGGTTGCGGGGTTGCCGATGTTCGGATCGGGGTAAAACTGCTTGAGCGTGTCGAGGGCGATCTTGCTGATCGAGCCTGTGGGAATGGTTTTCCCAAAGGTGCCGCCCGTATATGGGTTGAAGAGACCAGCGAAGCTGTTTCCGCCGGAGCCGTTCGGCTCGACGTAGCTCGAGAAATCGCCCTGCTTCATTGAGGTGCTGGGCACCACTTCGTTAATTGTCACCTGAGCGGGATGCCGCCAACCCTCGTATGCGCCGAAGAAGAAGCTCTTGTTATGGCCGTTGTAAAGGTGAGGAATAACAACAGGTCCCCCGATACTGCCGCCAAATGTGGCGCCGTGTACACCGGGTTGGGTCTTGGTGGTTGGGTAAGTATAGGCAATGGCGTCCCACTTGGAGTCCTGGTAATACCAGAAACCTGAGCCGTGAATGCTGTTGGTGCCACCCTTGGTGGTGACGACAATCTGCCCTGGGTCGCCAAACTCGGCGTTCGCCAGCACGCCATCGGCGCGAATCTCGGAGATGGATTCCGTCGAGGGAAACGCGTCATTGATAAAGTTACCGCCGGTGGCGTTTTTGGAAGTGACGCCGTCCACGGTCACATCGACCTGATAAGGCAGAGCGCCCTGCAGTGAGACGCCCGAACTGTCACCCTGCACGCCAGGCAATGCGTCGAAAATCGCCGCAGGCGTAGTGCCGCTGAAGCTGGCGCGGGTGTTGACGGGAAGGTTGTCGGCGTCGTCGGTGGTGAATGTTCCACTGATCGTCGGGGAGTCGGTTTCGATGGCGCTGACTGAATCACCGGTGACCTGAACCGATTGCTGCACGGCTCCGACCGAGAGTGCGGCGTCTAAACGCAATTCTTGACGGACTCCGAGCGTGACATCAGTGGCGGACCACTTTTCAAACCCGGGCGCTTCCACCTGTAGCGAGTAATGGCCTTCCTTCACGTCGAGGAAGCGATAATCGCCGACGTTGTTCGACTTCACAGTGCGCAGCGTGCCTTCGTCGGTATTGGTCAAGGTGATGGTTGCGTTGGGAATCACGGCTCCTGCGGCATCCTTGACCGACCCGATGATGGCGCCTTGTGTGGCCTGCGCGTGGCCGTAAAGGCAGGTCAGTGCGAATATCATGATCAAGCCGAAAAAGGTCAATGGCGGCCGACGGAGCCTCCGCTGAAAACTGGGGGTGCGTTGGAACATAGGTCACTTCCTCCTGAAAATGATGCATGGTAAGTTGTGGTCGGGTTGCGCTTAAAAAGAAGGAATGGGTAGGACGGCCTGCCCTCAATGTCAGCAAGAAATTCAGGAAGCAAAATTCATTTTGGAAAAGACACCTATGGAAGTTGCGTGTCGTTTTCAGGGACGGCTCGCGGTTTGGATGATTGACCCCGGGGGGCACATCCAACTGCGGCAACACTACTGACCACACAGATTTAGTTCATCTGTGGCTTTTCAGTTACAAGTCTGTGGGCTTGTTCCAAATCGAGGCTAACTGAATTCTGTTACAGCGGCGAATGGAAATTGTTACAGAACAATGAAATTCGTTGTTTGAGCTTGTTTCCGGATTACTGAAAAGTCGCGGTTCCATCGGCGTCCAGTTTCCATGCGGGATTCCAGGCGATCTCCCATGCAAAGCCGTCGGGGTCCGCGAAGTAGCCGGAGTAGCCGCCCCAGACCGCATCGTGTGCGGACTTCAGCAGGCTTGCACCCGCGGTCAGAGCGCGTGCGATCAATGGATCGACTTCATCCTTCGTGTGAACGTTGTAGCCCATCGCGATTGGCGCGCGTCCGAAGGACGCTGGATCGGCGTTGAAGTCCTTGGCCAGCTCCGCTGCCAGAAACAAGCCGAAGATCATGCCACCGGCTTGGAAGAAGACAATCTGTTTGTCTTCGTAGACCGGCTTCCATCCGAGGCCGTCTGCATAGAATTGTCTCGAACGTGCAAGGTCCTTTACTCCGAGGGTCAAGATACTTATGCGCTGTTCCATGCTTTCGACGCTCCTTTTAGCAACCTGAAAGATGTCTCTGCCGACCTGCTCGATTGAATCACTGCAGAGTTTCTTGCCTTAGATTCAATCGACCGTCGCGAGGTCAATTCGACGTGGAGGGTTTCCGCAATTTGCCCGCGGACTTTTCCATCTCCTTGCGAATTTCCTCGGCGTCGTCGATGTCGTGCAGCGCCGCGGCTTCCTGCTTCGTTTTCGGTTTGGCGAAGCGGGCCTTGGCTGCGATGAAGATGCGCGGGTCTGAAGGGCGAGCGGTGAATGGTTCCACATGCGGCTGCGCATCGAAGATGCCGGAAATTTCGCCGGCCAGCGCATCTTCGAGGTTCATTGAACCGAGGTCGAGCAGTTCATCGATGGTGCGCACGATGGAGCCCATGCTGCTGTGTTCGTGGGAGACGGAGCCGGGCTTGACCCAGGGACTTGCAACCAGCAGGATGCTGCGATGTGCATCGACGTGATCGACGCCGTTCTGCGCATCATCCTCGGTGACGAAGAATGCGGAGTCTTTCCAGATCGAGGTTTTTGAGAGGAAAGCGACGATGCGGCCGAGGGCAAGGTCATTATCCGCGACATAGGAGGCTCGATATGGATAGCCATCGGCGGGGCGAGGCTCCATGGTGTGGTCGTTGGGCAGGCGGATGACGATGAGGGCTGGAACCTTGGCGGCAGCGAGTTTGAGCTTGAAGTCACGCTCGAATTCCGCAACACGAAATTGATCAGGGATGCCGAGATTGAATGTAGGGTAGCGGCGATCGGTTGAATCGAAGACGGGTTTGGGAAGAGGCGAGTTCAAAAAGAGGCGCTGGCCTTCGGGCTGCGAACCGGGCATTTCATCATTGCCTTCGATCTCGAGGCCTTCGCCGTAGTTGAGCACGCCTTTGCCGCTGGCGGCGATGTGCTCCCACAACGAACCAAATTGCGGCTCGTCTTCGGGCATCGGCGCGTCGGCTCCGCCAAAGAGCGCGCGGCGACCCGGCTGCGGTGCGCCAGGAAAATCGTGGCGTCGGCCGCCGTAGCCGGAGGTCCATGCTGTATTGAAGTAAGGCGTGGGATTAATGCCCATCACCCATCGGTGGCCGTCGGCGGAAACATCGGAGTCGACATAGAAGTTGTCGCTCATGGCGAAATGGGCCACCAGTGCGTGGAGATTGGGTGTGACGTGCAGATGGGTCGCGGATTTTTCTTCAGCAGCCCATCCGTCCATGCCATAGCGGGCAAGGGTTGGATCGCCGTTGGCGCCGGCCACATCGCCGAGCACTTCGTCATAGGTGCGGTTTTCGCGAATCACGAGAAAGCAGTGCTTGAGGTGCGGCAGCGGCGGGCGGTTGGCAACGGCTGCGGTGTTGGCTGCGATCACGGTCTTCGTGGATTCCACGGCGGCTGGCAGGCTGTCGAGGGGAATGGCGCTGACGCTGCCGAGTTCGAGCGAGCCAACGTAGGTGGGCGTTTTAGGATCGTGTCCAGAGCCTGCGTTGGGTCCTGCGCCTTTGCCCTTGGTGTTGACCACGTAGAGTATTTTGCCCTCCGGCGAGAAGGCAACGGCGGACGGATTCCATCCCACGGGAATGTGCAAGACGACCTGCATCGATGTAGCGTCAAGCACGCCAACGGCGTTGATGCCGGATTCGGCGACGTAGATGCGGCCTTCCAGAACGGCCAGGCCGCTGGGCATGACTCCGCGCAAAGGACGCCCTGCGGCGCCTTTGAAGCGCGGTTCGGTGAACGGCGATAGCTCTGTTTGGGCGAGGAGCCGCGTTCCGTCGGCGCTGATTTTGGCGACGGCGTCTTCGTGTGCGAGCGAGACATAGACGGCGTCGTTCTCAGCAGCTACACCCGTGGGCGCTGCGCCACCGACAGTCTGGCCGCGCGTTTCGCCGATCTGCGCGCCTAGGCGAAGCTTGGCCGTGAGCGTCGGGTGTTCCCGGTCTCGGATGTCGTAGGTCCAGAGCGAACTGCCACGGTCGGAGTTTTCGTTGCCTAGGCCGGCGATCTTCTTGCCTTCCACGACGGCGCCTTCGCGCGCGGCCCTCGATGGATAGCCAAAGGGCGGAAAGTGAAGGCCGGTGCCGAGGGGGTTCTTTTCGCTCGCGCTGGGAACGGTCGTGTACTCGAAGAGGCCGCTGTTGGTGACGTACAGGCGGTGGCCGTCCGGCGACAGCGCGAGGCCAAAGGGATAAGTGCCGGTGGCGATGGAGGCGACGCGCTGCATTGTGGCCGAGTCGATTATCACGATGCGCCAGTTTCCCTGATCGAGGGCATAGAGGGTCTTGCGGTCGCTGGAGACGATGAGCGTGGCCGCAAAACTGCCGGAAAAATCCTGGCCTGCGATCAAGCCGTCAAGGGAAAGTTCGCCGGCGGGTTTCCAGTCGGCTATTCGGTAGGCTCGAATCTTACCGGAGTCGCCGGTTGCGACATAGAGGATCGATCCGTCCAGTGAGTAGGCGAGTCCGGCGTGAGTCTCGATGGCCGGATCGTTCTCGAAGCCGCTGGGCATGCGTTGTACAGATGGCGCGGGGCCCGCGGGATCGCCGACTACATTCAATGCGAAGGGAAATCCGATGGAGGGGACGGCGATCTGTGCGCCATCGGGCCGCACTGCGAGTGCAAACGGATAGGGCGCGACGGGAATCCAGTTACCCGCCGGATGAATCTCGCGGCCGTTGGGCAGGACAGCCGTGACGCCGGTCTGCGCTACGAGGCAAAGGGCAGGCAAGAAGAATGCCGTAACGATGAAGGAGGAAACTGCGCGCACGCGGATCATTTCCATCAGTATGCACGGCAAAGATCAATGTGGGGTTGCAAAGGCGACGCGCAGGTGTGTGTGTCCCAGGGGAATTGTTGGACTACTGTTCTACGACGGCCTTGGACAGATTGCGGGGCCGGTCCACGTCGACGCCGTGTTCGAGAGCCATGTAATAAGCGAAGAGCTGCAGTGGGACGACTTCGGGGAGGGGCAACAGGTACTCGGTCGTTGGTTGCACTTCGATGCAATCACTCACGAGAGATTGCACAGCGCGGTCGCCGGTGTTGGCGATGCCGATGACGCGGGCGCCCTGGGTCTTCATGTCTTCGAGAAGCTGGAGGGTCTTCTCATAGCGCACGACGGAGGACTCGAGCTCGCGGTCGACTGTGGCGAGGACGACGAGCGGTACGCTGTCGCTGACAAGCGCGTTAGGCCCGTGCTTCAACTCACCCGCGGGGTAGCCCTCAGCATGGACATAGGAGGCTTCCTTCAACTTGAGAGCGCCTTCGCGCGCGATGGCGTAATGAATCCCCCGGCCGAGGTAGAGAAAGGTGTGGGCCGAGGCATATTTCTTAGCCAGCTTTTCCATGCCAAGACGCCAGTCGTCGAGTTGGGCGGCAATGGTGTCGGGAAGGTCGAGCAGGCGGGCGATGTTGGACTGGAGCGAGTCGCGATCCATACGGCCGAGGCGCTGAGCCTCGTAAAGTCCGAGAAGAAAGAGGACTGCCAATTGGCAAGTGAAACTCTTGGTGGCGGGGATTGCCTTTTCGACCCCTGCCGCCAGCGGCATGGAGACGCGGGCTTCGCGCGCCATAGTTGACGAAGCGGCGTTGGTGATGGCGAGGGTGGTCTGGCCGCGCTGTTCGACTTCGCGCAATGCCGCGAGGGTGTCAGAGGTTTCTCCGGATTGGGAGATGACGATGACTGCGGGGCGGCGGAGATTGTTGCCGCCGCGGCAACTGTATTCACTGGCGTACTCGACGTCGACGGCGAGGCCGCAGAGGTCTTCGAGGAGAATTTCGGCGGCGAGGCCGCTGTGCCGGCTTGAACCGCTGGCGGCGATCAGGACCTCACCAGCCGGATTGGCCCAGGCGGCGAGACTGCGGGTCACGTCGGGCTTGAGCTGGTTGTGATCGAGATACGAAGCAACGGTTCGCGCGAGCGCCTCAGGCTGCTCGTAAATCTCGCGCAACATCTCATGGGGAAAAGTCGCCATGCGCTTCATTGTAACGCTTCATCCCCTGGACAAAGGGCTGAAGGGGGCGTAAGAAACGTTTGAATAGCGGATTGTTATTCCTCCGCATTATGGATGTAGCATTCGTGGATGGCATCGAGCGGGGCATTGGGCCACTTCGCCTGGATCAAATCCTGTTCGCTGAGCTCGTGCAAGGTGAAGTCGATGGAGCCGTCGGCCTGAACGGAGCCTTGCACATATCCATAGATATGGGTCTTCGCACCTTTTTCGGCCGTCTTTGGCAGCTGATAGCGACGGGCACCGGCGGAGCCGATGATCAAGCCGGGAACGATTGTATTGGTGTGCTGTTTCCAATACGGGCTATTGAAGACGTTGGGCGAGTAGTAATGCGAGTGGCTGGCGATGAGGTAGACATGTTTGCCGGCGGCCTGCGCATCGTAAAACCAGGTGTAAACTAACTCGCCTGTGTGCAGACCGAGGTCCCAATCGTCCATTGCGTGTTCGGAACCGGTGGAGTGGGGCAGAGCCTCGTGCATACCGGCGATGATGGCGCGGATACCGGAGTTCGGGGCAAGGTCGCGATCGAGCACTCCGCGCAACCAATGAAGTTGCGCGTCGGAAAATTCATCGCGGCTGGCGTTGTCGAGGGTGATGAAATCGACGCCATCGCGGGTCCAGTGGTACCACGGGCCGAGGGGTGCTCCGTCCGCGCCATCGGCTTTGCGCTGGGCAGCGATTTCGGGGCGATCGAGGAAGCTGGAGAACTTATCGATGTAGCCTTCGCGGGTCATCGGCTTGACGGTTTCGTGGTTGCCGCGGCCGAGGAAGACGGGAAAGGAACCGAAGGAAGCCATTTGGTGGGTGAGGAAATCGTCCCACGCCATCTTCTGGTAATCCTCTTTGGTAAACGGATTGCCGCCATGTTCCATTGCGATCAGATCCTGATCGGGCTGCGACATCCAGCGGAAATCGCCGAGGTGCCAATAGAGGACATCGTTTTCGGCTTTCACTTTGGCGGCGATGGCGGGCATCACGAAGTCGCCGCAGTTGCGGCTGTCACCAGAGACAGCGAAGGTCCACAAGGCTGGAGAGGCTGGCGCGGTCTGGACGGCTGGGGCGTTTTGGGCAGCTTGACTTAGGGCGTATTCGGGCGCAATGGCCAGCGCAATGAGGGGAGAAGCGAGCAGGAGAATCGGCGTCCTCAACATGCAAACAGCATAACGTGCAGGGATTACGCAGGGCGTGAAGCGTCACAACGCGCCTTCAGATTGCGCGGGGCGCTCGAGGCGACCGCCGAGATTAAAGAGGAGCGCGATGGGACGCAGAACGAAACCGAGAATGAGCCGGGGCATGCGGCGGAAATCGTCGACGAGTGTGCGGCCGGCATGACCGGTGAGAAATACACCGCGACGCATGACGTGCAGGTGGAAGAGCGCTGAGATCAGCGTGAAAATGCAGACGGCGAAGATGGCTTTGGAAGGTGCTGCGGGTCCAACGGCGCGATGGGCGAGCCAGTCAAGGAGTTGAGCGAGTCCGGGGACGCCGACGGCGATGACAAGGTTGCCGAGCCGGCGCGAGCGGAGGCCGAGAGCACGCTGCTGCATGCCGGCATAGATCCCCGCCGTGAGGGTGACATAGGCCATTTCGACGGCAACGATAGCCAGCCGGCCGTGCGAGCCGGATCGGGCCATCGCCGCCAGGTAGACGAGCGAGCGCGCGGCAGCGCTGAGCAGGGCGCACTTCCAGTTCCAGCAGGCACACGCGTGGGCAAGGATGAGGGTCCACCTTTTGCGTTGCATGGGCCCATTGTGAGGGAAAGGTGCAAATGGAAGGTCACACGGTGGTTACAGGAGCGTTGACATGCATCACCGAGGTAATCAAGTAGGTTCGTCCGGGCCTGTGATTCGAGTCACCTTCGGGAGGGCCGCTTGCTGGATAGGCTCAAGATGAGGGGGCGCGCCGGGATTCGGGCGCTCCGATACAGCGGTTCCAGAATTGCTGTACCCCGAAACCGCGATGCCAAGTGGCGTTTTCCTTAAGAAAACGCCACCTTTCACGGTCGCAAAGAGGGCACGTGAATTCTGGAGCCGCTCTAAGTAAGGAGAGATTTCATCATGGCTTATGTAGTGACGGATGCGTGCACCAAGGATTTTGTCTGCGCGGCGGAATGCGCCACCGCGGCGATTGCGCCGGTGGCGGGCGATGCGAATGCCGGAACGGTTTCGCAGGTCTACATCAATCCGGACGAATGCATTGACTGCGGGAATTGCGCGTCGGTCTGCGCGCAGAATGCCATCTTTGCCCTGGACGAACTTCCAGCGGACAAGGCGCATTTTGCGGAGAAGAACCGGACTTATTTTCAGTAGGGTGGCTTTGGAAAATCACCTAACCGCGATTTCTCACAGGGGATCGATTTGATGGCGGTTAGCGCTGCGAAGCATTCGGGAAGAGCCATCAAGCGGCTCGAGATCGGCTTGGCGACAGGTTCGGCAAGTACGCGGAGAGGCTCATCGCAGGTCGATGCCTGATTTGTCGGATAGCTCCGCCAGGCCGATTCCTGGGTTCGTGTGAAAAAGTTGTTTGTTCGCGGTGGAGACGTTCAGCATCGCAGCGCGTCGAAGGCCCGAACGTAAATCTTCTTCCAAGGATAGTTGGAGTTCAGTTCCAACCACACGCGCCGGGCGCTGATATGTACGAGGGCGCCGATTTTGAACAGCTTGAGCCGGATCGTATCCACCTGCGCCTCGGCCCACTCGGTGCCCTTGAGCGCCAGGCGCCTGAGCGCTTCAACCAGCGTATAAGCCAGCGCCGACAGGTACAGCCTGAGCTGGTTGCCCTTCATTTCTTCCGTCGAGAGGCGATAGGCGAACAGGCACATCTGCTCCTTGATGCGGTTCTCCATCTCGCCGCGCTGGCAGTAGAACTGCTCGTATAATTCGCGAGCCGCCCACTTATCCGGAGTTAGCGAAGTTACCACGAAGCGTGGGTTTTCGCCCTTGTCCAGATACTCGGCCTTGGCAACTACCCGCCTCGCCCGCGCCCAGCTCTTGTGCGTTTGATAGTCGAACTCGGTAAAGACACGCGCTGGCTTGCCAGTCTCGGCGTGCTGCAGCCTGGCCTCGTGCATCTGCTTGCCGACGATCTTCTGAAGCCGGCTGTTGCGCGCCAGACCGAACAGGAAGTCCACGCGATTTTGTTCGGCCTCGCACCAGGCCATCAGCTCCTCGCGACAGAAGCCAGAGTCGCCGCGCAGCACGATCTGCACCGTGGGCCACTTCGCCCGTAACCGGGCCACGATGCGCTTGACCTCGTCCAGCGCGCCGGCCGCTCCGTCGATGTTGGCCGGCCTGAGCCGAGCGCATAACAGTTGATCGCCGGCGAAGATATAGAGCGGCAGGTAGCAGTAGCTGTCGTAGTAACCATGAAAGAACCGCTCCGGCTGATGGCCGTGGAGCGGGATGTTGGTTGCATCCAGGTCGAGCACGATCTGCTCGGGCGCTTCGGCGTGCGACTCGATGAACAGATCGCAGAGCAGCCCGTCGATCTTCTCCGGCGCGTAGTCGATCTTGTGATAGCGCTTGCTGCCGCCGGGAAGTTCCAGCCGGTTCAGCGTGCTCTTGCCGGCCAACGGCTCTTCCAGCTTGCGCCGGCCCGACAGCACAGCCATCAGCGGGTCGTGGCGCAACTGCTCATGATCGTTCAGGTCCTCATAGCCCAGCGCCAGCCCGTAGATGCGCTGCGAGAGCATCTCACCGAGCTGGTGCGAGACCAGCAGCGGCGACCGCCGGTCGGTGAAACAGGACGCCAAACGCTTCAGCAAACCGATCTTGCCATCGGCCTGACGCAACAACAGCGCTCCGCCATCGCTCGATATCTGCCCCGCGGTGAAACTGGCCTCTACGCGCCGCGAAAAATGAGATGCAAACGAGAAGACTTCTTGATTACACTCTGTCATGAGAAGGGCCGCCCTTTCCGCAGCCAGAACCACGCTTCGACAACGTAGTTATGACACAGAAAAGACGGCCTTTCTACCTATTTCCTTCTTCCAGAATCATCCAAATCGACAATCGACCTGTGAGATTTGCAGGCTAAGGGGCGTACAACGGTTGGTTAGCGTTCGTGCTCTCCCACCCTTTCGCCAGAATATTGAACAGCAGGCCCTTCGACTTCGCTCAGGGCAGGCTTTTGACTTTGCTGCGCTCAGCTCAGGAGGATGGGGCACCCATTTTCCTTGCAGCTATTTGCAGTTGGTTAAGAATGCGCGCCCGCAGGCGCAGTTGCCGGTTGGGACTGCGATTGCGGTGTTGCCGGAGCAGGCGTCGCGGGGGATTCAGGTTTCGGTTGGCCGGATGGTTCCGTTGGCGTTTCCGGCACCGCCTCCGGAATCCGCAGCGGTGTCATCGCGGCCGCGCTGATGGGGAGAACCGGAAGAGTCAGCGTCTGCACCGTTCCTGGATCGTCACGGAGCTTTACATACAGCGTGCCGCTGGAGGGATGCGGCACGACAAGCTGTGTCCCTGTAAAGTCGGGCGGGACGTCGGTGGGATTATCGAACGTCGGCGTCGAGGCGATCGCAGTTGCCAGAAAGAGATTGCTCCCAGACAGCGCACATGGCTTCGCGAGCGCATGGGGGCAGCGAAGTTCCTTGAAGCCTGGCATTCGGACCAGTGTCCCGAGCGGCAACCAATCTCCGGCAACCCCCTCCGCTGAAACGGCGCGGGCCTCCACGGGACCGAAGGCCGAAGGGCCAAAGCGGGCGAGTGGCTCCACAACGCCGAGAGCGGTGTTCGCGTCTTCGAGCATCAGGCTTCCGTCGGCAAGCGAAAGTGCCGTGTGAAAGCTACCGTCGACGGCGGAGATCTCAATCTTCTCGTCTCTTGGAAAACTCATCGGGACCTTGGACTTGAGAAAGAAGAGCAGTTTCTTCTCGACAGGCAGATCATCCCGGCTGCCGAATTGCACGGGGGGTGGTGTCTCGGAGGTTTCGTCCTGCGACCCTTTGCTCAGAAGGGTGATCTGCGGGCGAGCCGGATTGACAGTGACGTGGACTTTGAGCTCCCGTCCATCGCGTAGCAGCACCTTGGCAGAGGCGTGCTCGCTGGGCTCGAGGGCTGCCGTGGAACTATCGGTGTGCAGCGCAAGGCGGTCGATGTCCTGGATGCGAGTCAAATTCGCCGGCGACCAGGTGATTCCGTCGAGAGTAGCTTTGGCGACTTCGTCGAGGCGGGTGCCAGTCAACACGGCTGCCGTATCGCCAGCGCTCAGCGTCAAGCGATCGAGCGATGCCGCTTCCGCATAAGCGTTCAGTGTGAGAATGTCCGGTTTTTGAAGGCCGAACTGCGCGATCTCGACCTTAACCGTTCCCGGGGCAGCGTCAGCCATGGGCATGGTCGCGACCAGAACATCGGGCTTTGGCGATTTCCAGGTTAGCGGAAGCGCGTCTCCTCCCGATGTAACTTCTTCGACTTTGTCGACACAGAGGCTGCTGTCGCCCTGGACGTGGAGCGTGTCTTCGCGCCCAACGACGAGGGCGGATTGATCGCTGGAAGCAATGCTCCACTTCCCCTGCTGCGCGGAATGCAGGTGATAGGTCGGGCCAACCCAATCGTCGAAGCCCCATTTGCCGCGTACTTCCGCGGTGACATCACTGACCGAGAGGAGCGGCGCCGGATGATAGAGAGCGAGTCCACCTTCGCCGGGATCAGCCTTGATGGGCAGATCGACCGCATTGCCGTGGGTCTCAATGTGCAGGGACAGATCGTGCGCGAGTTGGGTGGCGAGAACCAGTGGGGCTCCCTCGGCGGGGAGCACCAAGTCAGGTTTCTGCGCGCAGAAGACTTCTTTCGGATCGACAGGATGCAACGGAGGCATCTTGGGCGGTCCGATGGGCGGAAGCGCGATCACCACGACGGATTTCGGATCGCGGAATGAAGGAGGCACGTTGAGGCGAAGGTTCAGTGTGTCCTCCGTGGACAGGGCCAGTGCCGGAATGTACTGGTAATGGGCGGTATGCAAGGAAGAAAGGATACGTGCGGTGTCGACGATGGCACCGATGTAGGGACTGTAGGCTCCAGCGCCAGCCATGTTGGAGTAGCTGAGCTGATTCATCAGGTCGGCCGTTGAGCCCGCGGTCAGCTGCGCCACGCGGGTTTGGGCGTTGGAGTCGTCCATGACCAGCCCTTCCGTATGTTGCGACAGGCAGGTAGCCTGCTGATCGATGGGCCGATCGAAGCATTCCTGATTGACCTTGATCCCGAGGCTGCGCGCCGCTGTTTCGGCACGCACTTTCAATGATTTTGGATCGGTTTGCGAGGTGACTCTGATTTCAGAGAGGTAAGCATCGAGGCGCATGCGATCCCAGCTGGCAGCCTGCAGGTCCTGGCTGGCACGCACAAAGATGCCAGGCCGGCCGCGGACGGCGTTACGCAGAGTGCCGAAGTCACCGCCAGTTTCCGGAGCCAGAAAGACGATGGCCTGCTGCGCCTCCTGAGGCACGGTGACAAACACGCCTTCTTCACGCGCCTCCCGGTTCCATGTTTCCACACGCGTGAACCAATCGTTGGGCGGGGGATTTGTGATGCCGCGCAGGAAAGCAACGATGAGCACATAGCGTGCGGACTGGCTATCGGGAAAGTCGGGATGGATCCAAAGCCGGTCTCCCGCGAGGAGGTTGGGCACCTGGCCAATGGGCAGCGTTACCTGACCCCGCTTGACATGTATATCTACTTTCGGGCCGGCAAGGTCAAATGCCTGGGCATTCAATCGCAGGGCTGAGAAGGAAAGCAATAAAACCGACAGCAAATGACGCATGGCTCTATTGTACGAAGTTGGGGATGTTAAGGAAATCATCGATCGGAGAACGGCAGTTCCGGTTTGTACGAATTTGAGTCGTTCTTGGCTCGCGATTCGCTGTAGCATTTAGTAAGAAACGTATTAATATCATTTACAGTAGGACTGCTTTAGCACCTGGGGATTGATTAGCTAGAGTTTCTCGAATTCCTTTTAGGGTCCAAAGAGAGAAGTGGAAGCAGGCGGTCTAGTTAGCTGGGACTGATGGGGAAGGTTCCCGAGGACTGCCCGAAGCCATAAATCGCCTCACACCCATTCGGGAAAGCCTTATCCGGTTTCTTCTTGCGAGATGCCGGTCTGTGCGTTAGCGTGGCTAACATATTCTGGACCAAGATTTTGGGGACCTGAAAAACCGCTCATGAAGCGGGCTAAAGAGACGCTATAGGGAGAAGCACAAATGAAGGCGACACGCGCTGCGCAGAGCAGCATAGACGTCAGCAATCTAAGTATTCCTGACGCAGAAGAGATTATTGAAGAAGCTTTGGGGGAGCTCGCCTTCTCACAGGATCCTGGCTTGGTGAGAGCATTGCGGTTTCTTGCTCCGCCGGGGTACCAGGCAATTGTGGAACTGTGTAGTGAAAATGGCCGCAGCAAGCGCCGCAATGCCTCGGCGGATTCCTGGTCCCCGGAAGAAGACGAAGTACGAATCTATTTTGAGCGCACGGATGAAGCCGGCGCTTCTCCCCGAGAGATTCGTTCTCCTCGAGTAACGGCCGAGCACTCTTTTGAGAGTGAAGACGACAGTCAACCCGCAATGATTCCTGCCGATCTGGAAGCGCGCGTAAAAGAGCTATGCGCAGCGCTGGCCGAGGCAGAACGCGGGGGGCACGCCTTTATCGCGCTGAAATGGTTCCGTGATTCGTTTTTGCCGCGCAAGACATTTCGTTGGAATCAGCACCCTGAGTCGCGCCAGGCGGTCCTGGCAGAAGCCATTCAACGCGGTGTCGTGTTGACCAGCAAGATCGCGAATCCCAAGACACCGGCGTATCCCACCACCACCATCCGCCTGAACCGCGCCGAAGCCAACATTCCCGAGGAAGCGCAGCGCTTCCATCCAGTTGCCGTGCACGGCGGCGGTTCAGTTGTCGAGGTCATTGAAGAGGAGCGTGGCGCTCTGTGAGCTGCTACTTCCTCGAATCCACGGCGTTCGCCAAGCTGTTTGTGCAGGAGCCGGGCACTGACGCGCTGATCCGGTTGATGGAGAATGTCGAGGACAACCGCAAATTGATTGCGGCTTCTGCGCCATTGGAGGTCTACTCCGCAATTCGGCGGCGCGCGCGGGCAGGCTCGATCAGCCCTGAAGACGCCAGTTCCGCGCTGGATATCCTGCGCGTGGAAGCTGCCCGCATGGTGCAGGAGCCGCTGAATCCGGCTGTGCTTGAGGCGGCGCGGCAGCTCGTGGATCGCACAGAGCTTCGCTGGCCCGATGCGCTCCAGCTGGGGGCTGCAATTGTGGCGCGCGAGATGTTCCAGGGCACGGAGATCATCTTCGTATCGGCATCGCAGGGTTTGCTGGATGCCGCGAGGACGGAAGGATTCAACGTGCTGGACCCGCTGAAAGAAGCAGTCGAGGAAGTAAAAGAAACCCAGGTTTGAGCGGTTATCCGGTTCGGAGTCTCTGACGTCTTGAAGGGCGGCTCTTTCTTAAGGAAAGAGCCACTTGGCTGATCCGGATCCCACTACAGCAACTGGAGAACCGCTATAGGCTGTCTCAGCTTTTGCGCTTGCGCAGCACCCAGGTCGTCATGCATCGGTAGTCCTGCACAATGGTTGTCTTCAGCGGATCGACGAGCACGCCGTTCAATTCATCGGTCAAGCGCAGAAGCATCTTTTCATCGACCAGGAACCACTCGGATCCGTCGCCTACCACATAGATATTGGGGCGCACGGATTCGAATTCCATGCCGATGCGCGAACCGAGCCTGCAAAACAGCATCCCGCCACGCCGCAATACTCTCCACAGCTCCTTCAACATGGCCAGAAAGTGCCGAGCGTCTCGCGCAAAATGTAGGACCGAGTTGCACAGCACCACATCGGCAAATTCATCCGGAAACGGCATATTTTCAATGGCACCGACCTGGAAGTTCTCCGTCGGCAGTCCAGTGGCGAGCGAGGCGGATAGCTTGCGCACATGTTCCACGCCGGCTGCGTCTGCGTCGAACGCAAAAACGTCGCACCCTTCGCGCAGCAGGTGAACGAGGTTTCGCCCGTAGCCACACCCTGCGTCGAGCACGCGCATACCGGGGGCGATGTTGCCGCGTAGAATTTGATCGAAGACATAGATATCGATCTGCCCGAATTGCTCTTGCACGGTCATCGTCATTGTGTTGGCCTTTTCCGATTTTTGCGCGAACTACTCTTTGCGAAATCGATTGGCTCTTTCGAATTCGTCGCGCAGCTCGGGAGTGCGAAGATTCTCGCGAATATAGGCGAGACGTTGCTCCAACGCGAAGAGCGCGGCTTGCACTGCTTCCGTATTCGTGTGCGCGATGTCGCGCCACATCGAATACGGGCTCGCTCCTAGCCGTGTCATCTCTCGGAGCGCGCGGCCCCCTACATCCTTCAACTCCGGCGCGTCGCCGACCTGTTCTTCCAGCAGAGCGCTCAATCCCGTCGCGACAAACTGAGGCAAATGGCTGACCCACGCGACCAGTTCATCATGGCGCGCCGCGTCAAGATCGATAATTTTGGAGCCCATAGCGATTACCCACTCGCGCCAGCACTCGACGAGTTCACGGCCACGGTGCGACCGCACAGCCCCAGGTGCGTCGGTAAAGAGCCACGCCGCGCCGCGGAAGAGGTTCGCATCGCCGAGTTCCGCGCCGCCACGCTCTTTCCCCGCCATGGGATGACCAGGTAGAAAAGCAGCGCAGCCGATCTGGTTGAAGTGCTTCATTCCGGCTTTGGTGATCTGGAGTTTAGTGCTTCCGACATCGGTGACAAGATGGTCGCTGCCGAGGTGCGTGGTGAGTTGCTCCATCAAATCAAGCGTGGCGTAGATGGGCACGGAGAGAACAGTCACGTCGGCTTCACGTGCCGCGGAGATCGGATCGAGAGCAATCGAGTCGATAGCGCCTGACTTGAGGGCGATTTGTGCGCCCTCCGCGCCTCGGTTCCAACCGGCGATGGACCCTTTGAAGCCAGCCGCGCGCAATGCCAGGCCCGTCGATGCACCTAACAGGCCCGTCCCTAGAATGGCGATGCGGTCGATCATGGACCGTCCTTACATGGTTCTTCCGATTGCGGTAGCGATGACCCGCAACTCTCCCATCAGCTTATCGAACTGATCCAGATACAACGTCTGCGCCGCATCGGACGCAGCCTTGTCGGCGTTGGGATGGACCTCGACAATGATGGCATCGGCTCCCGCAGCCACCGCAGCCTTGGCCATGGGAGCGACCATATCGCGACGGCCGGTGCCGTGCGATGGATCGGCAATGATGGGTAAATGCGAGTACTTTTTCACGACGGGAATGGCGGAGATGTCCATGGTGTTGCGCGTCGCCGTCTCATACGTGCGAATGCCGCGTTCGCAAAGAATCACATCGTAGTTGCCGCCGGAGAGAATGTATTCCGCCGAGAGCAGCAGCTCTTCAATCGTGGCTGCGATGCCGCGCTTGAGCAGTACAGGCTTGCGAACCTGGCCGAGTTCGCGCAGTAAATTGAAGTTCTGCATGTTGCGCGCGCCCACCTGCAGCAGGTCGACGTAGGGCAGCATCGATTCAATCTGGGAGATCTCCATGACTTCGCTGACAACCAACAGACCGTGCGCATCGGCAGCTTCGCGCATGAGCTCGAGTCCGGAGATGCCCATGCCCTGAAAGGCATAGGGCGAGCTGCGCGGTTTGAAGGCCCCTCCACGTAGAAAGCTGCCGCCTGCTGCTTTCACGCGAGCTGCAGTTTCAAAGATCTGGTCGTGGCTTTCAATCGAGCATGGTCCTGCCATCACCGCGACGCGTTCATTCCCAACCTTAACGTCATTGCGGAACTCGACGATCGTGCCTTCAGGGCGAAAGCCGCGCCCGGCCAGTTTGTAAGGCGAGCTGATGCGGTGCACGTGCAGCACGCCCGGCAGAAGTTCGAATTTGCTGAGGTCGACGCTGGCGGTTGGTCCCACGCCAGCAAGAATGGTTTGACTTGCGCCGGTAGTTCGATGAACGCCGACGCCTGCATCCACCATGGCGTCGATCACGAAATCGATCTGCTCTTCGGTGGCCTTCTCCTGCATTGCAACGATCATTGCTTTTTCCCAGTCTCAGGCGTCTGTGCGCCGGTGCCGTGGCCCTGTTCATCGCCCCCGCGGCCAACTTCCGCCGCTTGAGATCCCGATGCCAGGGCATTTCTCTCCGATGCCAACTCATTCCTTTGCAATGCCCGCATCACATCGATGATGCGCTCGTAGATATGCGTCAACTCGATGTCCGGCAGCGGCCCCTTGTTGGCCGCGCGCACGTTGGCGTAGATGATTTTTTCCCGCGCCGGTTCGTAAACCGGGAGCGAAGTGGCGACCTTGAGGTGACCGATCATCAATGCGGCACGGGCCCGCTCGCTCAGCAACTCCACAAGCTGGCGGTCCAGAACATCAATTTGATCTCGCAATTCTTCCAGCGTCATTCCATCCTCGTGTTGCGCCTTGCCGCGTGCTTTCTCCTGCAAGTGAAAGCATGCGGGTCAAGATGCATAGGAGCGTGAGTTGAGTCCGATCTTGCCAATGGGGTGTGGTTACCGGGCCAGCGCCACTGCGGGTTGGCGCAGACCCTTGATAAATCGAGCCACTGCGCCGGGCGCTGTATCCGGAGTCGATCGCTCGATCAACTCCACAATTGCGCTGCCAACGACCGCGGCATCCGCGAATTCCGCCACCTGGGCGAAGTGCTCCGCGTTGGAGATGCCGAACCCCACGGCCACGGGCAGCTTTGTCCATCGCCGAATGCGCGCGACTAAAGAGGCCGCGTCGGAGGTGAGGCTCTGCTGCTTGCCGGTAATCCCGACGCGCGAGATGGCGTAGACGAATCCCTTGCTGTGGGTGGCGATGGCTTCGAGGCGCTCGTCGGGGCTGGTTGGCGCGGCCAGAAAAACCGGCGCGAGATGGACGCGTTCCATCTCGGCCAGATAGTCTGCGGCTTCTTCGACGATGAGGTCGGTCACAAGGACACCATCGGCACCTGCCGCCGCGGCGGCATCGGCAAATCTCTTCAAGCCGTAACGTAGAACCGGATTGAAATAAGTAAAGAGGATGAGTCCGGCCTGTGGGCGCGATTTCCGAATATCGGCGGCGAGGGCGAGCACGTCTTTCAAACTTGTGCCGCGGGCCAGGGCGCGTTCGCTGGCGCGCTGGATGATCGGCCCATCGGCAAGCGGATCGCTGAAGGGCACACCCAGCTCAATCACGTCCGCACCTGCATCGATTGCCTCAAGCACGATGGCGCGCGTGGCCTCGAGGCCCTCGCGAGCGCTTAACTGGCCGGCTTTGAGGCCGGCATCACCCGCCGTGAGATAAACGACAAGTCCCGGCTTCTGTTTGAATACGATGGCCATCGGAAATTGCGGTTACGCTCCCTGAAGGTTGAGCTCGCGCGCCAAAATGCCCATGTCTTTGTCGCCGCGTCCAGAAAGGTTCACAACAAGTATGTCACGCGAAGTCATGGTAGGAGCAATGCGCAGAGCCTCGGCTACTGCATGCGCGCTTTCAAGCGCAGGCAGAATGCCTTCGGTGCGCGCCAGCTTCACCACGGCATCCAGTGCGGCTGCGTCATCCTGCGAAACGTACTCTGCGCGTCCGGAATCATGAAGGGCCGCGTGTTCAGGGCCGATGGAGGCATAATCAAGGCCTGCCGAGACCGAATGTGTGGCGGCGATCTGGCCGTTCTCGTCCTGCAAAACGTAAGAATAGGTGCCTTGCAGAACTCCCGGTTCGCCACCGCGAAAGCGCGCTGCATGCTGGCCTAATTCGGTGCCGCAGCCACCGGCTTCGACGCCGATCAGGCGAACCTGCTTATCCGGAATGAATTCGTAGAAGGCGCCGATGGCGTTCGATCCGCCGCCTACGCACGCGATGACGGCGGTGGGCAGACGGCCCTCTTTTTCTAGGATCTGCTCCTTCATCTCGATGCTGATGCAGCGGTGGAAGTCGCGCACCATAGTGGGATAGGGATGGGCGCCGAGCGCGCTGCCCAACAGATAATAGGTAGTGCGCACATTGGTGACCCAATCGCGCATGGCCTCGCTGATCGCGTCTTTCAGTGTCTTCGAGCCGGACGAAACGCCGCGCACCTCGGCTCCGAGCAGGCGCATGCGCAAGACGTTCAGCTCCTGGCGCGCCATGTCGACGTCGCCCATGTAGATCACACACTCCATGCCGAGGAGCGCGCAAACAGTGGCCGTTGCGACGCCGTGCTGGCCTGCCCCTGTCTCGGCAATGACGCGTTTCTTACCCATGCGTTTGGCGAGCAATGCCTGACCGAGCGCGTTGTTGATTTTGTGTGCTCCGGTATGCAGCAGGTCTTCGCGCTTGAGATAGATTTTGGCGCCGCCCAGTTCTTCGGTCAGACGCTTGGCAAAGTAGAGCGGTGTGGGGCGGCCGGCGAAGTCCTTGAGTAGCGAGGCGAGTTCAGTTTGAAAGGTCGCATCTGCCTTGGCTGCATCGTACTCGTGTTCGAGTTCGACCAGCGCGGCCATCAGAGTCTCCGGCACGTAGCGGCCACCGTAGACGCCGAATCGCCCGGGCCGGGACTCGGATGGAGCCGATGGAAGAATGACCGATGACAT
The DNA here is from genome assembly GCA_963704415.1 of uncultured Acidobacteriaceae bacterium. GTDB lineage: Bacteria > Acidobacteriota > Terriglobia > Terriglobales > Acidobacteriaceae > Telmatobacter. Next base: position 1,421,981 of record OY969908.1, read on the forward strand.
GGAACCTCCTGCCTCGCACCGCCAAGGATGAGAATCTCTAGTGTACTAGGGGACGAACGCTGAGTGAATCTTCGTGCCCTAAGGGGCGCTTGCTAAAGAGCGGAGCTGAATCCCGCAACATCTGCCAATGGAACGCCTGCGGCGCACAACGGACATTCCACTGGCGTCCATAGATTGTTGGGCTGAGTCGCGAGCAATTCCAGAGCCACGTTCTTGCTGGAGGCATACTCGGATGCCGATGTTCCCAGCACTAGCAGCGACCCAATGACGGCCACCGCTGCATCACAGACTAACAAATCGTCAAATGTGCCACGCACGGCTGAGCCGGCGTTGATGACGTCGTTAACAATCGCGATTCGCTTCTTTCGAATCGGTTTTCGAAGAGGCTCAGGAATACGATAGCCGGCCGGGAAGAGGCCATTCTGCGTGGGACGGAAGAACCGCTCGGAATACACGAATTCGACGCCTAGCTCAAGCGCAACCAATAGCCCGACAAAAGAACCTTCGACCAAGGGTCCGCAAACGATTTCGATATCGTACCCGCGCAGTTGAGCTGCCAGTGCAGCAGCCTGAGGCCGCACAAGTTGAGGCCTGAAGAACAGCGATTCAAGATCAAGCCAGAGATCGCCATGATGGCCCGACTCGAAAAGAAAATGTCCTTGCCGCGCCGATAACAGCTTAAGGAGCTGATCCTGCATCTTCTCTCCAGAGTCTTTGCGAGTCATTTCATTGCTTCTTTCTGCTGATATCGCAAAGCATATCGGAATGAATGTTCAGTCCAATATTCGTCATGTTATAGAAATGCTCGCTGGCGACAAGCCATACGATCTCGCAGATTGCGCGTTCGGAATAGTGTCTCGCCATGCGTGCAAAAGTGTCTGGTTTAACTTGCTTGTCGCGCGTCAACTCCGTCACATAATCCAGGGCCGCACGTTCCGCTTCGCTGAAGAGAGGACTCGTTTTGTAATCGGCAAGCGCGTCAAACTTGGCTTCGTTCATCGACGCCTTGATCGCAAACGCCCGGCCAATGTCCATGCAGAATTCGCACACGTTGATGCGCGCCACTTGCTCGCGAACCAGCATCGCCGTTTCCGGAGGAAGTTCGAGCTTTTTGTCGAGCTTCGCGATTTTTGACACGAACATGCCGAATGTCGCAGGCATACGCGAGTACACTACTTTGACCGGCGTCAACACCTTGCCAAATTGGCGACGCGTCATGGCATACGCCATCTTTACCATCAGCCCTTGCGGCTTCTCAATTGGAGGAAGAAAAGTCCCCATGTGCGCGACCTCCCACTGAATTCCGATGATCAAGCGGTGCGAAAGTCGCATTCGAATTGCGACAGAGTGTTTCCGGCGGAAACAAGACCGGTTTAAACGGTCACCCGCAGCTTGCCACGATTCGTTTGATTTGTGCGACGCGTTCGGAGAGGCTTGCCCGTTCAATCGAGATCAGATCGAAGCCGGATTCGCGATAGACCTCTTCGTGAATGCGCTCAAAATGCAAAGACTCCTCAAAGCTGATGCGACGAGCTTCCGTAGGCGAAATGAATCCGAGGTTGCGGATGAACAGAACCTGTCTCTCGAATATCGATTCGCGCTTCAATCGTTCCATGGCAGTCTCCAGGGCGTGATGGAAAGGATATCCAAGATACTTTGCCAGCGCGGCCGTGCATGTCACCGAGCGATCGTGGAATTGAACGGCTCCCTGCTGCATCCCGGCCTGCAATTCTCGCCGCAATTGCAAGTCGATGATCGCGTCGATGAACGAGGGATCGGTCCATGGCTCGTGGATGCCTCGCGCTTGCCACAGGGCAATCACGTCGGTTGCAGCTTCCTCCACCACGATGAATCCGTCCAGCTCGAGTTGGCGAAGAATTGCAGTTTTCCCCGATCCGGGAGCGCCGGATAGAATGAATCTCTTCACGGGCACTTTCTCCTCAATCCATTTGCTGTAGTGACTCCCGCGAATGGTCAGCGGAGATAATTTAGAGTCCCCGATAGGGGATCGGTAAACCCCTCGCCTTTATTGTGTCAAGAAGAAGCGCGAGCTTCATGCTGTACGAGAGATGAGGGCAGGTCCCTCGAAGCCGCTCTGCAGGGAGAGGCCTCAAACTGCCACAAGCTGCTGCGGCACAATGGCCATGGTGGTGAACGTTGTGGTTAAAAGGCGTGGTTGGACCACGTCATGTGCGGATGAGAGAGACGAGCGCAAGCAAACCTCCGATAAGCATCGAAAGGGGCAGACGACATCGAAACCAAGGTTTTAAAGGTGCCTTGGGATGAGCATGGAAGAAACCTGCTTACTGACCATGTGGTGTCCGGTGTACAGGAGGCGTGAATCTCATCCAGGCTTTCGTATGGAACTTGAGAACCTGATCGAGGATGCCAAGGGAAAATGCACAAGCGGAAATACCGTGAGGCGGAAATACCGATGCTTTGATCAGGGGCGGACCACCTCGTAGTAGCGTTGAAGCGGTTGTAATGATCGTGGAGCAAAGGGGGTGGGTCATCCAGTTTGGACTGGGCCAACTCGAAAGAGGATGAGCCCTCATGTCTGGGCGAAAGGCGTCAGCCTTTCATGGGTGGCACGAGCCGGATGACGCGAGAGTGTCACGTCCGGAATCTGTGAGAGGCTGGAGCTGAAATCCCTCCGGCCTACTCGGCGGCGAAGGATAAGTTCTTGGGCTGCAGATCTGAGCTTTATCGGCATCGACCGCCCCCCAGTAAGCTTTCGTCAAGTCTCGGCATGCATCGGCGGAACACTATCGCTACTAAGACGAGCGAAGAAATGCTCGAACAACCAATCGGCCGTACGGCCGATCAATCCGGCTTCCAGCCGTAACCGAAGCCACCGCCTCTTAGGCGGTGGAGCATTCACAACGGCTGTTTCACGCGCTCCGCCGCACGGACATTGGCGATGAATGCCCGCACTTTGGCGGCGTCCTTCCGGCCCGGCGAGGCTTCCACGCCACTTACGACGTCAACACCCCACGGTCTGAGCGTCGCGATCGCCTCGGCGACATTGGCTGGATTGAGGCCTCCCGCCACCACAAAATGCGCGCCATTTTGACCGGCATTTTGGAATACCGTGTCGCGCGCCGTTTGCCAATCGAATGCAATGCCGGTGCCCCCCACCGCAGTTGCTGTCCGTGAATCCACCAGGATCGCGTCGACATTTGGGTCCTGCGCGACGGCGGTCATTTGCTCTCGGGCCTCGGGGCTGAAATGGATCACGCGCAGAATACGCAAATCGGGCCCGAGATGTTTGCGCAGCTGAGCGGGCACGTCCGGCCTTGCATCTGAATGCAGCTGGACGCCAGTGAGTCCGCAGATGCGCGCGGTCTCTTCGATCTCATCGAGCCCCGCGTCGACAAAGACGCCAATCTTCTCTACGGAAGGAGAAAGGTGCGGCACAATGGCTGCGACCTGCGATGCCGTCACACGCCTGGGGCTCGGCGCAAACACAAAGCCGACCGCATCGGCTCCGGCGTCCCCCGCGAGCAACGCGTCTTCAAGTGAAGTGTTGGCGCAGATTTTGATCCAGAGGCTCACGACGTCGTCAATGCTCCCGCCAACAGTGCCGCAAGCGCCGCGCCGGGATCGGGTTGACGCATCAGGCTTTCGCCAATCAGGAATGCGTCGAAGCCGGCCCCGCGCATCTTCGATAGGTCGTCAGAGTTGGAGATGCCGCTCTCTGTCACCCGCACTACTGTCGCCGGAATGCGCTCGATGAGGGCGAGCGACGTATCCAGGCGCACTTCGAATGTTTTCAAATCGCGGTTGTTCACGCCGATTGCGTCTGCGCCGCCCTCACCGAGGGTACCGAGTACGCGATCGAGCTCGGCGAACGTGTGCACTTCGACGAATACGTCCAGGGCAAGGTCGCGGGCCTTGCGCGCGAAGCGTTTCATCTCCTCGGCCGTGAGTGCGGCGGCGATGAGCAAAATTGCGTCGGCGCAGTGAGCACGCGCTTCAACGATCTGATACTCATCTACCATGAAGTCCTTGCGCAGGCACGGCACCCCGACAGCCGAGGAAGCCAGTTCAAGATTGTGCAGACATCCCTGAAAATACGGCTCGTCGGTGAGCACGGAGAGCGCTGCTGCGCCGCCTGCTTGGTAGCGCTGAGCAAGCCACGCGACATCGAGGTCCGCGCGGATCACGCCTCTTGAGGGAGAGGCCTTCTTGATTTCGGCGATGATTGCTGGTCCTGAAGCTGCCCGCTGGCGCAAGGCCGCGGCCCATCCGCGGGGCTGATGCAACGCCGCTTGCCGCTCAAGTTCCGCAATGGGCACACGCAACTTGGCCGCAGCGACGGAGGCGCGTGTGGATTGAAGAATTGAGTCCAGGTGCGTCGACATACGCTGGGATGAGTATACGAGGACTAGAGGCGACCGCTGTCACGCCTTGGGCGAGAACGCGTGGTGGGCCCGGAGGGATTCGAACCCCCAACCAAGGGATTATGAGTCCCCTGCTCTAACCATTGAGCTACAGGCCCTTCAATGACTTACGGCAGCTGCATTCCTGATTGTAGGGGAAAATGCGGCGCAATGCAGTTGAATGGGATGGAACGTCGCATCGCAAGAGAATTCTGAATCTCGTCGTGACTTAATTGGGGAATTCTCAAATTCAAGGGTCGACCTGTTCCATCTCGTCGGCGCTCCTGTGAATTGACGTGCCATGGGTCCGCGCAGACCGCCAGAAAGGCCTCTCGTTTCTCGAGCAGCTGAGGGTGTTCACTTCTTCAACAAAAGCGGAGGATGTGTGCTCCTTCAACAAGGTTGCTCCGCACGGCGCTGGACACATTACCGAAGGTGGAAATGCGGGAGAGAAACGATGCAGTTTTCCTGCAGAATAATGAGAAGAAACAGCAGCCACTCTTGCGTTCTCCTGGTACAGAGATTTTCGTATCCCATTCGTGATAGAGTGGGCGGCAATTCAGTCCTCATCAGCAGAAGTTAGATCAATAGATTCCCGAAGTCATCGGGGCACATCCTCCGAGAAAGGTGCCGGGACAAAAGTATGCGGCTCCTCCGTAGTTTTTTCCTTGGTTTATCGGCAGTTACGCTCATCCTTGGAACCCAGGCCTTCACTCAGGGTGCAGCACCCAGGGCCGCCTCGACATCCAGGATTCTTGAGAGGGTCGACGAGAATCAGCTTGTAACTCTCACGGGCAACACTCAACCGGCGGCGAATGCGCGGAATGATCTTGGGCCGGTCAGGCCCGATCTGGCCATGACAGATATTGTGCTGGTGCTTAGTCGAGATCCGGAACAGCAGGCAGGCTTCGACGAATTTGTCAGCAGCCAATATGATTCCTCTTCACCCAATTTTCATCATTGGCTTCGCCCTAGAGAAGTAGGGGAGCGGTTCGGACCGTCTTTGAGCGACATCGCAACCGTTTCGAACTGGCTGGCGAGTCATGGGCTTTCCGTGTCCGCAGTTTCGAAGGACCGAATGTCGATTCGGTTTGGAGGAACGGCTGCACAAGTGCAGAGCGCGTTTCATACGGAGATTCACAATCTGTCGATCAGTGGCGAAAGACATATCGCCAACATGAGCGACCCTCAAATTCCAGCCGCGCTGGCGCCGGTAGTGGTCGGCGTAAAAGCACTCCACGACTTCAAACCAAAGCCCCAGCACCGCCTTGGCGCCACGGTGAGCTTCGATAGCGCTAGGGGAAAGTGGCAACCGATTGCGGGCGGCCCTGCAATAGCTCGTGCCGCGGGGACCGTAAGCACAACGGGCGTTGCTAACACTGAGCCTCATCCGGATTTTGGCATTACCGTGGGCACCGGGAGCAGCGCTTTCGTACTCGAAGATGTGGCGCCTTATGACTTTGCGACCATCTACAACGTGCTCCCGCTTTGGACCGCGACCACCCCGATCACGGGGACGGGACAGACCATCGCGATTGCGGGCACCAGCGACATCACCCTTTCCGATGTAGCTGCATTTCGCTCGGCATTTGGCCTACCGGCTGGACTTACTCCGCAAGAGGTGAAGGGAGCCAACGGAGTGGACCCAGGGATATGCACGAGCACGAGTTCCAGCGTTGCCTGCAACATCAGCGATTTGACGGAGAACACACTCGATGTGGAGTGGTCCGGCGCGGTCGCTCCAGGCGCGCAGATCGTACTCGTGGCTTCCGGCGCGCAGTCGACCACCGATGACACCGTGTACGATTCGTCAAGTTATGTGGTCGAAAACATCGGCGATACATCGACTCTCGTCGGGAGCGCCTACATCTTGAATGTCAGCTATGGTCTGTGTGAATTGGCCGAGGGAACGGGCGGGAACGCGGCCTACAACAATCTGTGGCAAACCGCTGCAACTGAAGGCATTGCGGTTTTTGTCGCGACAGGCGACGCCGGATCGGCAGCCTGCGATCAGGGATTTGACGCGAGTACCCCGTACGAAGCGGTGTATGGCGTATCCGTGAGCGGCCTGGCTTCGACTCCTTACAACACCGCTGTTGGCGGAACCGATCTCAACTGGGGGGCGACCGCTTCGCCTTATTGGAACGCGACGAATGCGGCAACGACGGGGGCAAGTGCAAAAGGCTACGTGCCCGAAGTTCCGTGGAACGACACCTGCACGAATCCACTGACGCTGACTTTCATCCAGCAATCGCTCGCGCCTGCACTTCAGAAGGCCGGATTCACCACTGCCACGGCTCCGACCGATATTGAGTCGGGTTGCCAATTCATTCTCAAGTGGTATCAGACCGTTGCAAGCACTTTCGGTGTAGATGTTTCAGGGTATGTGGACGTTGCCGGAGCTGGTGGTGGCGTGAGCTCCTGCACGACAAGCGACGGGCAAACCGTCGCCAGTTGCACTGGCGGGTATCCCAAGCCGACCTGGCAGGCTGGCGCAACAGGGATTCCGGCCGACGGGAAACGCGATCTTCCCGACGTCTCGTTCTTTGCGTCGAACGGATTTTTGGGCAGTGCCTACCTGATTTGTGTGACTGCGGCCCTACCAAGCGGCACCACTTCCTGCACCTATTCCGCAACGGCCGAGCAAACAGCGGAGGAAGTTGGCGGAACTTCAGTCGCCTCCCCTGCAATGGCCGGCGTGATGGCCCTCATCAACCAGAAAGTGGGCACTCCGCAAGGGAATCCAAACGCGGAGCTCTACTCCTTGGCCGCGAAGCAGAATTACGCGAGTTGCAGCGCTGAGTCTGTCACCGTCAGCAGCAGTTGCTATTTCAATGACATCGATACGGGCACCAATGCAATGCCTTGTAAGCCCGGAAGCACAACAACTTGTCCCGCCGTGGTGCACAGTGGCGACACCGTGTCCGTTCTTTCCGGCTATGGAGCGGCCGCCGGGTTCGATGAAGCCACTGGTCTTGGCTCGTTGAATGTAGCCAATGTTGTGAATGCATGGACAGCAACGACAGGTACGGGGACAGCAACAGTCACGGTCACACCCGCGCAAACCGCGATCGTAGTGAATCAGGGCCTCAGCGTGACGGTTGCCCTAAGCGTTACAAGCGGAACACCGACGGGCACAGTGACTTTGGCTGGTCCAGGCTATGCCGGGGGCACGCAGACAGTTTCTACCAGTCCCTACACTTACACGTTCACCATCCCAGCCGATGGCTTGAGTGGCGGGACAGACACACTGACTGCGAGCTACAGCGGAGATGCGAATTTTGCCGAGGCACATGGCTCAGCCGTCGTAACTGTCGCAAAGCTGACCCCGACCATCACGGTGACGCCGGGCTCCAGCTCGATCAGTTCAGGTGCTTCTCTCACCGTAACCGGAACCATAGCGGGCGCAGGACCCACACCGACAGGGACGGTGACGCTATCGGGGGGCGGCTACACTTCGGCAGCGACCGTTCTAACGACAGGGAGTTATTCCGTCACAATTCCCGCGAACAGCTTGAGCGTCGGAAGCGACACGCTGACCGCGAGCTATAGCGGAGACGGGAATTACACGACGGTGAGCGGAATGGCGACTGTGACGGTGACCGCAGCAGTGGCGGCCACGTATTCGTTAAGCGCGGCCGCTACAACTGCAGTCGCTCCTGGCGGCACGGCAACTTCGGCTATTACAGTCACCTCGACCACGGGCTACACAGGAACTGTGACGATGACCTGTGCACTCAACTCTGGCGGACCGGCGAATCAGAGCGGGGACGCTCCCGCTTGCTCGATTCCGAGCACCGCAGTTCCGGCGGGCGGAAAGGCGACTGCCACTGTTACTACGACTGCGGTCACCACCGGTGCCCTGGTCCGCCCCGATTTTCGCAGGAATGGGTTGAGCTTGGCCGGTCTCGGTGGCGCGGGGCTCGCATTACTGTTCCTTCTCAGAGTACCGGCGTGGCGCCGCAGCTGGCAGTCGTTGCTTGGCGTGCTCACACTCCTCTTGGCTCTTGGAGGCTTGGCAGCCTGCGGTGGTGGTGGCGGGGGCGGTGGTGGAGGAGGTGGCGGAACGAGCAATCCAGGCACGACCGCCGGGACCTACACCTTTACTGTGACGGGAACAGGGAACCCCGCCGTGACCCCTGCACCCACAACGACTTTTACGGTTACCGTCAACTAATCGAACTCGAGCGGAGGCTACAGCGGCCTTCCCTTCGGGGAGGGCCGTTTTGTTCGTAGACGGCAGTATCGTCCAGAATGCTATAGTCTGCGGTCTATGCGGATGGTGCCATGGCCGAGGTCGTGAAGACCAACAACCAGCTTCGCTCCGCGCTTGACCCGGAGTCGGCGCGGCTGAAAGCGAATCGCACGGCCCTGCATGCGCTGCTGGCATCGCAGCGCGCGGAAGAAGCATCGATTCGGCTTGGCGGCGGAGCCAAAGCTGCGGAGGCGCAGCACGCCAAGGGACGACTCACCGCCCGCGAACGGCTGGATCTGCTCCTCGATGAGGGACCTGAATTCCTGGAACTCGGTCTCTGGGCGGCGCGCGGAATGTATGCCGAGTATGGCGGTGCTCCCGGAGCCGGCGTCGTAACAGGGATTGGGCGGGTGAGCGGCCGGCTGTGCATGATCATCGCCAACGACGCGACTGTGAAGGCAGGCGCCTTTTTCCCGATGACCGCGAAGAAGGTGCTGCGCGCGCAAACCATTGCGCTCGAAAATCGAATCCCAACATTGTACCTGGTCGATTCCGCCGGAGTTTTTCTTCCGCTGCAGGAGGATGTCTTTCCTGACACAGACGATTTCGGACGCGTCTTTCGCAACAACGCAGTGATGAGTTCGCTTGGCATTCCGCAGATCACGGCCATCATGGGCATGTGCGTGGCCGGCGGTGCGTATTTGCCGGTCATGACGGACACCGTTCTGATGACGGAAGGATCGGGACTGTTTCTCGCCGGGCCGTCTCTGGTGCAGGCAGCCATCGGGCAGAAGACCGATCCGGAAGAACTGGGCGGAGCGGCGATGCACGCGGAGATCTCCGGCACCGTCGATTTCAAGGAGCCCAACGACCATCTCTGCATCGCGCGCTTGCGTTCGCTTGTCGAGAAGATGGGTGAGCGGCGGCCGGTGGCCCAGTCCGCAGAGGTTTTCTCCCGTGTCGCCTATGATGCCACGATAGACGCTCCCAAATACGATGCAGTGGACCTGCACACGCTGCTGAATCCCGCGCCGGGCGCGAGCAATGTGTACGACATGCGCGAGGTGATCGCCCGCATCGTCGATCGCAGCGAGTTCGACGAGTACAAGGCCGACTTCGGCCGCACTGTTCTTTGCGGATATGCCCGCATCGGCGGCCACGCCGTCGGCATTGTCGCGAACCAGAAGACAAATCAAAATCAGACGGTGGCCATGGGACCGGCGGCAGGCGCGAGAAAGATCGAAGTGGGCGGCGTAATCTACACCGAGTCCGCGCAGAAGGCGGCGCGCTTCATCATGGACTGCAACCAGAGTCTTGTGCCGCTGGTGTTCCTGCACGACGTGAATGGATTCATGGTGGGCAAGGATGCGGAGTGGTCCGGGATTATCCGCGCGGGGGCGAAGATGGTGTCGGCGGTGAGTACGAGCGTGGTACCGAAGATTACGGTCATCGTGGGCGGCAGCTTTGGAGCGGGCCATTACGCAATGTGCGGCAAAGCGTACGATCCTCGCTTTCTTTTTGCGTGGCCGACGGCGCGCTATGCGGTCATGAGCGGAGCTTCCGCGGCAAACACCCTGGCCGAGGTGCGCGCCAAGCAGATGGAGCGAGGCGGGAAGGTATTGTCCGACGCCGAGAGGGCCGCTCTACACGAAGAGATTCGCGCGACCTACGATGAACAGGCCGATCCGCGCTATGGCGCAGCGCGGCTTTGGATCGATGCCATTATCGATCCAGCGAAAACAAGAGACGTGCTGATCGCGGCGCTGGAGGCCTGCGCATTGAATCCCGAAGTGCCGCGTTTCAACCCCGGAGTTCTGCAGACATGATCGGATCCCGTGGGACAGGTTGCGTTCTTCGAGAGGTCAGGGTGCATCTCAATCAACGTTAAGTGGTCGGAACGCGATTTCAGAAGGAGCTTAGACATGAATGTCGCGCGTGGAACGGTCGAGAACCTGTACCCCTTCGTGTTGAACGAGGAACAGGAGCATCTGCGACGGGAGATCCGCGAGTTTGCGGCGCGCGAGATTGCGCCCAACGTCATGGCCTGGGACGAGGCCAGCGAGTTTCCTGCCGCGGCCGTGAAAAAGTTGGGCGCGATGGGGCTGCTGGGCGTGATCTTTCCTCCCGAATATGGCGGAGCCGGTCTCGGCTATGTCGATTATGTGCTCGCGATTGAAGAATTGTCCGCCGTGGATGGGTCGATGGGGATCATTGTCGCCGCTCACAATTCGCTGGGGACCAATCATATTTTCCTGGCGGGCAGCGAGGCGCAGAAACGCAAATATGTTCCGCGGTTGGCGAGCGGCGAATGGCTTGCAGCCTGGGCGTTGACGGAGCCCGGTTCGGGTTCCGACGCGAGCAATGCGCGTACAACCGCAACAAAGAAGGGCGACCGGTATGTCCTGAACGGCAACAAGACATTCATCACCAATGGGCGCTTCGCAGATGTAGCGGTGATCATCGCCGTTACGGATAAAAGCAAAGGAACCCATGGGCTCTCGGCTTTCGTCGTCGAGAAGGGAACGAAGGGATTCCGGCCGGGCAAGAAAGAAAACAAGCTAGGCCTGCGCGCCAGCGACACCAGCGAGCTGATTTTTGAGGATTGCGAGATTCCCGCGGAAAACCTGCTGGGCGCGGAAGGCGAAGGATTCATCGATGCCATGCGGGTGCTGGATGGAGGCAGAATCTCCATTGCCGCACTGGCGCTGGGCATCGGACGCGGCGCGCTCGATGCGGCGCTGAAATACGTGAAGGAGCGGCGGCAGTTCGGCAAAGCCATCGCCGAGTTTCAGGGCATTCAATGGAAGCTGGCCGACATGGCAACGGAACTCGACGCCGCGCGGCTCTTGACGCAGCGCGCGGCAGTGCTCAAAGACGCGGGCCGCAAGGTGACGCGCGAATCCTCGATGGCCAAGCTCTTTGCAAGCGAAGTCGCCGTCCGCATCTGCGATGAGGCAGTGCAGCTCTTCGGTGGCTATGGCTTCATCAAAGATTACCCAGCCGAAAAGTTTTATCGCGATGTGAAGCTCTGTACTATCGGCGAAGGCACAAGCGAAATTCAGCGCATGGTCATTGCCCGCGAAATCCTCAAAGTCCACCCCTCCCGCGGATGACTGGCCGTCACGGGCGGGCGCGCTTTCGGCGCCAGGTTCGTTACGATTGCTGAGGACTTGGCGCTCCCGGTGGTCGCGGTTGGCTACGCATTTTTAGATTGACGATCGGAGTGCGATAGTGGGGGAAATGGGAGACGCGGTCAAAATCATAGAATGCCCGCGCGATGCCTGGCAGGCATTGCACACGCAGATTCCGCCTGACACCAAAGCGGAGTATTTGCGCAAGCTAATCGCCGCCGGCTTCACGCACATCGATGCGGTCAGCTTTGTTTCTCCCGCCGCAATTCCGCAGATGGCCGATTCAGAGCAGGTACTCGAACTGCTGATGCCGCCCGAACATTTAGAGATTATCGGGATCGTCGTCAACCAAAAAGGAGCGGAAAGGGCGATTCGCACCGGCGCCGTGCAGACGCTTGGATTTCCGTATTCCATCTCGGCCGAGTTTCTGCAGCGCAATCAGCACCAGACGCTGGAAGAGTCGCTCGAAGCTTTTGAAAGCATCGTTTTACTGGCGCAGAACGCAGGCCTCGATGTGGCGGCCTATGTTTCGATGGCCTTTGGCAATCCCTATGGCGAAGCGTGGAGCGTGGATGAGGTTTTGACTGCGTGCGAATTGCTCGTCGACTCGGGGGCGCAGTCGATTTCGCTTGCCGACACCGTGGGATTGGCGACGACCCAACAGATTGCAGAGACCGTTGCCGCGGTGATTGCGGCGCACGACAGCACCGAAATCGGTGTGCATTTGCACGCACGGCCTGCGGACGCACCGGCGCGGATTCGCGCGGCCTTTGACGCGGGGTGCCGCCGGTTTGACGCCGCTCTCGGTGGCCTCGGCGGCTGCCCATTTGCGCAGGATGCGCTGGTCGGGAATATTCCGACGGAGACGTTGCTCGCCGTGTTACGCGACACTGGCGCGGCGCTTCCCAAGCTTGGTCGGCTCGATGAAGTGCTGAAAACGAACGCCGAAATCGCCGGACGCTTCTCCACGCCAGTGCAATAGGGAGTGAGCCCATGAAGTCGACGCTCCGGCTGACGCGGTCCAGGAGCCATGAGAAGTCTGCCCCACGCAGTGGTCTGCGAAAATAGAGATGTATGCTCTCCTTGCAAAATGCCGGCAAGCGGTTTGGCCCGCGCATTCTTTTTCTCGAAGCTGACTGGCTCATTCGCAGCAATGAAAAAACTGCGCTTGTCGGGGCCAACGGCACCGGAAAATCCACGTTGATGAAGGTGCTTGCCGGGCTCGAAACCTTGGACTACGGGATGATGCAGCAGACGCGGGGCATGAGCTTCGGTTACTTGCCACAGGAGGGCTTACAACTTACCGGGCGCACCGTTTTTGAAGAGTGTCTTACGGTCTTCGATGAGTTGCGCGCGATGGAAGGAGAAATCGAACGCGCTGCGGGACAGATGGCGGAGCTCGATCACGAGAGCCCTGAATATTCGGCTGCGGCCGAGCGCTACTCGATGCTGCAGGAGCGCTTTCATGTAATGGATGGCTACGCGCTCGATGCACAGGTTGGCGCCGTGCTGACTGGGCTCGGCTTCGTCAAGGAGGACTGGACGCGCCTCACCGACGAGTTCTCCGGCGGCTGGCAAATGCGGATCGCATTGGCCAAGCTGCTGCTCGCGAAGCCGAATCTTCTGCTGCTGGACGAGCCAACAAACCATCTCGACCTGGAGACGCGGAACTGGCTCGAGGGATATCTCAAGAGCTATCCCTTCGGCTACATTCTCATCTCGCACGACCGCTACTTTCTCGATGTCACTATCGACCGCACAGTGGAAATCTGGAACAAGCGCCTCACAATTTATCAGGGCAATTACACAAAATACCTTTCGCAAAAGGAAGAGCGGCGCGCACAGCTCGTGGCCGCCTACAAGAATCAGCGCGAGCAGATCGAGCACCTCGAAGCCTTCATCAATCGCTTCCGCGCTCAGGCAACCAAGGCCAAACAGGTGCAGTCCCGCATCAAGGAACTCGAAAAGATCGAGCGCATCGAGATTCCCGAAGAAGAGCCGGTCATCCATTTCAAGTTTCCGCAGCCGCCGCCTTCGGGCCGCATGGTTGCCCAGGCTGAGGATCTGTCAAAGGATTATGGTGCGAAGCACGTCTTTAGCAATGCGCGATTCTCCATCGAGCGAGGCGACCGCGTGGCGCTGGTCGGCGTGAATGGCGCGGGCAAATCGACGCTGATCAAGCTGCTGACAGGCGCGGAGGCGCCGACCAGCGGCACCGTCCGCCTCGGTCACAATGTTGTCAGCGAATACTTCGCGCAGGACCAGTACAAGGTGCTCGACGGCGATGAACGCATGTTGGACGATATCAGCCGCGCGGCGATCAAAGTGCCGGAATCAGCACTGCGTTCGCTGCTGGGCTGCTTTTTATTCTCGGGCGATGATGTCTTCAAGAAGCTGGGCGTGCTCTCCGGTGGCGAACGCAACCGCTTCGCGCTGGCGCGGATCCTGGTGTCGCCTTCGAACTTCCTGCTGCTCGACGAGCCGACCAACCATCTGGATATGCGCGCTAAAGATGTGCTGCTCGACGCGCTCGCTGCGTTTTCCGGCACCGTCGTCTTCGTCTCACACGATCGCTACTTCATTGATCGCCTCGCCACGCGCGTGTTGGAAGTGGAGAACGGCGCGGTCACAACGTATGAGGGCAACTACGAGGATTATTTGCGGAAGAAGGAGCAGCTGGTTGCTGCTGCGGCCTCGATTCCGGAAGTGGAAGCTAAGCCGCATGCCGTTGCGAGGGCGAAACCGGTCGAAAGTGGAACGACGATCGTGATTGAGGGCGGTCCCGATGAGACGCCCGCTCCTGCAAACGGCAACCGCGCGCGCCGCCTGAATCCGATCAAGCAGAAACAGATGGAAGAACGTCGCACTTTTCTCGAAGAGGAGATCCCGCGGATTGAGGCCTCGATCGCGCACACGGAGCAGCAGCTGAGCGTCTTTGTGTCGGCGACGGAGACGCAGCGCCTCTCGGATTTGGCCGCGGAGCTGCGCACGCAGCTGACCGCGCTCACGGCAGAGTGGGAAGAGCTGACGGTGCAGCTCGAAGAGCAGACCACACTCTCCTGAGGCGGGGACAAAAGCCGGTCGTGCATAATCAAAAGACGATGACCCTTTTGTGGAGCCCTGAGAGCTGGTCGCAGCGTCTGGCGGAGTTGGAGGCACGCTCCGGCGACCTGAAAGAAGCGCCCCTGCGCCGCGACGTGCGCTCGCTGGGCACGCTCCTGGGCGAGGTGCTGCGCGAGCAGGCGGGCGAAGGCCTCTTCGCTCACGTTGAGGCGCTGCGCCAAGGGACCATTCGCCGCCGCGATGCAGAGGCCCGCGGGAAGGACGAAGAGGCCGCTCGCCATGCCGCCAAGGCTCTCGAATTGGTTCATTCGTTGCCTGTGGAACGGGCCATTTTACTCACCCGCGCATTTGCGTTTTATTTCGAACTCATCAATCTGGCCGAGACCAATCATCGCAAACGTCGGCGCATCGCGTTGCAGTTGAGTGGTGAGGCAGGCCGCCAGCGCGGCTCGCTTGCCGGAACACTGTGTGAGATGAAGCGCGTCGGCATCAGTGCCGAGGAGGCGATGGACTGGCTCAAGCGGGTGCTGATTGTGCCGGTTTTTACGGCGCATCCGACAGAAGCAGCGCGACGTTCGGTGATGGTGAAGCGCCGGCGCATCGGCGAATTCCTCACTACTCTCGATCGTATTCCGGTGCCGGAGCAGGAGCTGGAGCGTCTGCAGGAATTGCTGCGTGCGGAGATCACCAGCCTGTGGCAGACGGACGAAGTCCGCTCGCGCCGCCCCACCGTTTTCGATGAAGTAAAGATGGGGCTCGACTACTACGATGTCTCGATCTTTGCCACGCTGCCGAGCCTGTATCGCGAAATCTCCGAAGCGCTGCGTGCCTCATATGAGCTCGAAATCGAACCGCACGAACTGCCCCTGGTATTGCACTTCGGCTCATGGATTGGCGGGGACCGCGATGGCAATCCTTTTGTCACGCCCGAGGTCACGCGCGATGCGATTCGCCTGGCGCGGGGACATCTGCTTCTCTATTACCAGCATCAACTCGACAACCTGATTGACCTGCTGACCAGCAGCGCACAGCAGAGCGCGGTGAGTGATGCGTTGCTCGATCGCCTGAAGGCCTATGTGGCGCAAGTGCACACGCCCGAGTCGCAGGTCTTCGGCGCGCAATATGAATTTGAGTACTATCGCCGCTTCGTCATTTGTCTCAAGGCGCGCATTCAGCGGACGCTGGAAGAGGCGAGCGAGCCGCGGTCGGGCGGATTGTTGCCGGTAATGCCATTCACGCTGGCGCAAGGCCAGGACAAGCTGGCGCAGGTGCTGCCCCCGTACTGTTCGGTTGAGGAATTTCTTGGCGACGTTGAGGTCCTGCGTGCGTCGCTCGCGGCGCATCAGGGGCTGCGCATTGCGCGCACACTGGTCGACCCGCTGATCCTGCAAGTGCGCACGTTTGGTTTGCATCTGCACACGCTCGACATTCGCCAGCATGCGCGGGTTCACGCCGCGGCGCTGAAAGAAGCAATCGCGGATTCCGTCGCGGCGTCGCTTCCCGGCGCGCTATCCGACGAATCTGCGAGCGTACTGGAAACGTTTCGCGTGGTGGCAGAGGCGAAGAACGGTTGTTCTCCCGAAGTGATTCGGCAGTATGTTATCAGCGGCGCAGCCAATGTTGACGATGTGCTGGCTGTGGTTCGTCTAGCGCGGCTCGGTGGCGTGCGCGTGGAGGGAAATGGGCGCGACCCAGGTCTCATGCCGGTGCCGCTGTTCGAGTCGATTGAAGATTTGCGCAATGCGCCCGCGGTGTGTCGGGAGTTGTGGGCACGTCCGGATTACCGCAAGCTGCTGGCGAGTTGGGACAACTGGCAGGAAGTAATGCTGGGCTACTCCGACTCGAATAAAGACGGGGGCATGCTGACCAGCACGTGGGAGATTTTCCGTGCGCATCGCGAACTGCATACGGTGGCCGGTGAAGCCGGAGTGAAGCTGCGTCTTTTCCACGGACGGGGCGGCACCGTTGGACGCGGCGGCGGACCGACACATCGCGCCATCTTCGCGCAGCCGATGGATTCGTTCGAAGGCCAGCTACGACTTACAGAGCAGGGTGAAGTGCTGAACTTCAAGTACGCGGACGAGGTGCTCGCCGAGCGCAATCTTGAATTGATGATTGCTGCATCTCTGGACGCGTTAGCCAGGCCCAATGCGCGCGATCCAGAGGGCCATTTTACCGGCATCTTGAAGCCGGAATGGGAGGCTGCGCTCGATGAACTCTCAAATATATCGTTCGGCTTCTATCGCAAAAACATTCTCGACAACCCCGATGTCATTACGTATTTCGAGCAGTCCACGCCTGTAGGGGAGCTGGAACACGCGATGATCGGTTCGCGGCCCTCGCGGCGCAAAGCCTCGACCAACATCGCCGATTTGCGGGCGATTCCGTGGGTGTTCGGGTGGACGCAATCGCGGCTGCTGGTGCCGGCGTGGTTCGGTGTGGGCTATGCGTTCAGCCAGTACATGGAGCGGCCCGGCGCGCTCGAACTGCTGCAGACCATGGCGGGGGAGTTTCCGCTATTTATTGATTTAATACGCAACGTGGAGATGGCGCTGGGCAAAGTCGATCCTGCAACTGCGCGGCAATACTCATCGTTGGTGCAGGATGTGGCGCTGCGCGATCGCGTGTTCGACATGATCGAGGCGGAGTTGCATCGCAGCGTGTATGCGGTGCTGGCGATTACAAAGCAGAAGGATCTGCTTGAGAAGAACCAGGTGCTCGCGCGGTCTATCAGGCTAAGGAATCCTTATGTGGACCCGATGCATTTGATTCAGATCGATATGCTGCAGCGGAAGCGCGCGGGCGAAGATACGCCCGAGGTGAATCGCGCCATTGCGGCGACGATCAGTGGGATTTCGGCGGGGCTTAGGAATACGGGCTGAGGGACTGGCCGTCCAGGCAAAAGCGGCTTTCAGCCGCAGAAATTGTTCCACGTGGAACAATGTGTGGTTGGCCACGGCGGTTTGGGCGGAGTTCGCGGGGATGCCGGCGCTGTTCCACTCCGCGAAATTGTTCCACGTGGAACAATTGTATTGACGATCACCAGTGTTGATGCGGGTTGCGCAATTTATCGTAAATTGTGATCGGAACAATTTGTGTCGCGGAGCACAGGTGTTGGCGGGAAATTGCGCAGAATTAGTCGGGTTTGCGGTAGACTGCGCGCGCGGCGCGGGCCAGAGCGCCGGCACAGACCTGGGTAGTGTTCGACAAGCCTGCGCCGATTTTGCGCACGGAAGTTCTTGCGGCACGAAGAACGCTGCTCCGGGGGTAGGGGTAGGGTCGAGGCCAGGGGGTGGGGATATGGTGTGACCCAGGGTCCCTTTCCTCGCCGCCCTACGGGACGCGGACGGAAAGCCCCGGCCGGTATCCCAGGGTTGCCCTGCGCTTCACCCAGGGCAAATCGTCGGATGGGACGATGTATGCGCGGGTGCAGATTTTGAGCATTCACGAGATCCTGGAGGGGAAGCAGCCGGAGTATCCGCTGCATCGGCGGGATGCGACGTTCAAGAAGGCTCCGCGGAGCCGCCTACGGCGGCGGAGAATTTGACTCTTCCGTTGTTGCCGGCGGATGAGGTGTGAGGGTTTGTGCGCGGGGTGGGATTCGTGGTTTCCCACGTCTCAGAGTCGAGACATGGGGCACCCAGCCCTTCGACTACACGACGCTCCGCTCAGGAAGACATGGGTTGGTTTGGGTCCGTGCTTTCCCAGGTCTGAAAATCCAGACATGGGGCACCCGTTTTCGGGGAGATTGCTGCAGACCGACAGGCAACCACAGGTCCTTCGACTGCGCTGCGCTCCACTCAGGATGACAAGTCGTTTGGGTTTGTGGGATTGGCGAGGGTGGACGGAGACGCAAGCAGGGCTGGGATTGCTCCCAGCCCTGCTTGTGTTTGCTAGATTCTGCCGGAATCCGGCGGCCTGATGCTTAGAGCGGCTGAACGTCCGCAGCCTGCCATCCCTTGGGCCCCTTCACCACGTTGAACTGCACGGCTTGACCTTCTTGCAGGCTCTTGAAACCACTCGAGTTGATTGCAGAGTAATGCACGAAGACATCTTCGCCGTTCTGGCGCGAAATAAAGCCGAAGCCCTTCGCGTCATTGAACCACTTCACAGTACCTTGTTCCATTGTGTTCTTGTTTCCTGGTATTGAATTGCGCTGGATGAATCGGAGCGACCACTGGCAGAATCTTGCTTGGTTCGGCGTTTAGGAAAACCTCATCCTTTCATGCTTTGTGCAAGGCCGCCGCTCCCTGGGGTCGCGTCGACTGTGCGTCCGTGGCTTCGGGCTAAGACCTTTCCTAAACCGCTATGGGCGAGTACTGCTCACGCCCGGTTCGGCTCTAACGCTGACGGTAGTGTAACATTTGGCCCCAAAAATCCAGCAGGGATTGTGATGGGCCATCCTATTACGAAATGTGCAGACTTGCTTGCAGTTTCAAATTGAACCGGATAACGACGTCAGTTGCGATTGCATGGTAAAGCTATGATACGGTTGAGGGTCGCGATGGCTATCGATCCGGTTGCCGATCCTGTTCCCGAGTTGTTGCAGCGCGCCGCTGAGACGCTGGCGGCGGAGTTTGGAAGGCTTCCTGCGTACGAAACTGCTGCGGAGGCGGGTGCCGGACGGGACGCGGAACTGGCCTCGATGAGCGAGGTGCTGGAGACGGTCGCGCACCGGCTTGGGAATAACTACCCCTATTTTCATCCTTTGTATGCGGGCCAGATGCTGAAGCCCCCGCACGCGGTGGCGCGGGCGGCGTATGCGCTGGCGATGGCGATCAATCCTAACAACCACGCACGGGATGGCGGACGGGCCAGCTCCGAGATGGAGATTGAGGGGGTTCGGGAGATTGCCGGGATGTTTGGGTGGAGGGGCCAGAACTCTCATCTGGGCCATCTGACTTCGGGCGGGACGATGGCGAATCTAGAGGCGTTGTGGGTTGCGGGGGAGTGCGCGCCGGGCAAGCGGATTGTGGGATCGGAGCAGGCACACTACACGCATCAGCGGATTTCGCATGTGCTGAAGCTCGATTACACAGGGGTTGCGGCGGATCGACGCGGGCGGATGCGGATGGACGCGCTTGAGGACGAGCTACGCAAGGGCGATGTGGGGACCGTGGTGGCGACGCTGGGGACGACGGCCATCGGGGCGGTTGATCCGCTGGACGAGATTTTGGCGTTGCGGGAGCGGTACG
This sequence comes from uncultured Acidobacteriaceae bacterium, assembly GCA_963704415.1. GTDB lineage: Bacteria > Acidobacteriota > Terriglobia > Terriglobales > Acidobacteriaceae > Telmatobacter. The sequence goes on from OY969908.1 coordinate 1,441,947, forward strand.
GCTTTCGGGTGCATGTGGACGCGGCGTATGGCGGGTATTTCCGGCTGATCGCGGAGGAGTTGGAGCGGGGCGCGGAGCGTGCATTCGAGGCGATTGAGCAGGCTGACTCGATTGTGGTCGATCCGCATAAGCATGGGCTGCAACCGTATGGGTGCGGTTGCGTGCTATTTCGCGACCCGGCGGTGGGAAGGCTTTACAAGCATGATTCGCCGTATACGTACTTCACCTCAAAGGAGTTACATTTGGGGGAGATCAGCCTAGAGTGCTCGCGGGCAGGGGCAGCTGCAGTGGCGTTGTGGGCGACGCATCGGCTTTTGCCGCTCATGCCGGAGGGGTTATTTGCGCGTGGCTTAGCGCGCGGGCGAGCGGCGGCGTTGGAGCTGGATCGGCGGATTCGAGAGGACGGGCGGTTTGTGCCGTTGGCGGCGGGAAGGCCGGAACTGGATATTGTGGTTTGGGCGCTGAAGGCTAGGTCGCCGGAGGAATCGTCGGCCCTGGCGCAAAAAACTTTTGAGATGTGCGCCACGCGCGATTTGCACCTGGCCCTTGTACAATTGCCGCAATCCTGGTTTGGGACCACGAAGGGCGAAGGCGAGAATCAGGAGTATGTTACATGCCTGCGGTCAGTGCTGATGAAGCCAGAGCATCGGGAATGGCTTGAAACGATCTGGGAAAAGCTGACGGCATCCTGCACAGAAATTGTTGGGGAGTAAAAAGGGGATGGCTGGCCAATGTTTGACGCGGTCGGTTTGACGGGAGTCGCAAAAGAAAACGTTCTCATCCAAAGCGGTGATTGCACCGTCGCGCTCCTTCCCCAATTCGGCGGCAAAATCGCGTCAATCTGCGTGAAGAATCGAGAACTTCTGCATGCGCCACTGGCAGAAGTCGTGCCGCGCACGCGCACGATGGCTTTCGATGCGGGCGATGCGAGCGGCTGGGATGAATGTCTGCCGTCCGTGGCTGCATGCGCGGTGAAAACGAATTCAGGTGTTGCTGAGATCCCTGATCACGGGGATCTTTGGCGGGTGGAGTGGGACGCAGTAGGGGATAGGGAACAGGTCAACCCTGCAGGGGCTGAGACTAGGCGATCCAACAGCATTAAGCTGCGTGGGGAATGTTTTTCGCTGCCGCTCGCGCTGGTTCGAACCTTGACGCTGACGGAGTCGGGGAAGGGCTGGCAACTTCTCGTCGATTACAGGCTGACTAATACAGGGAGGATCCCGGCTCCGTGGTCGTGGGCGGCGCACCCCTTGTGGGCGGTTGATGCGGGCGACATCGTCGAGCTTCCCGAATCGATTACTTCATTGCGGGTGGAAGGCTCGGGCGGCGGACGCCTTGGAGCAAACGGCGACCGAGTGGGATGGCCGATCGCAAAGCGTGCGAAGGGCGCGCAGGCCGACCTTCGTGTGGTGCAGAGCCGCCGATCGCGCATTGCGGACAAGCTCTTTGCCGGCCCACTGGCCGCAAACGAGAACTGGTGTGCGTTGCTGCGGCCAAAGGCAGGTGTGCGGATTCGTTTCAGTTTCGATGTGGACGATGCGCCCTATCTCGGATTGTGGCTTTGTTATGGAGGCTGGCCCGAGCGGCGGGGCGCGAAGCAAATGTGTGTGGCAATGGAACCGTCGACGGCGCCGGTCGATTCTCTGGCGCGGACGGGAGAGTGGTCGCGGGTATTGAAGCCCGGCGAATCCACCTCCTGGAAAATGAGCGTTGCCATTGAAATCGTTTAACTTTTAGTTATGCATGATCCTATTGCACTACGCGCGCTGCACAAGGCCCGGTTCGGAGTCGATCCGGAAGTGTATGCCGCTCCGGGGCGCGTGAATCTGATCGGCGAGCACACCGATTATGCGGAAGGTTTCGTGATGCCAGCAGCGATTGATTTTGCCACGCTGGCCGGGATCTCCCCGCGTAAAGACGGCAAGATTGTGATGTACGCCGAAAATTTCTCAGAAGAGCGAACATTCGATGCCGCGGCGCTTCCGACGAAGGCTTCGAAAAACTGGAGCGATTATCCGCTTGGTGTGGTGACGATTCTTGCCGGCGAAGGGCTCAAGATTCCTGGATTCAGCCTGACACTGTGGGGCGATGTGCCGCTCGCGTCGGGCCTTTCCAGTTCGGCTTCAGTTGAAGTTGCCACGGCGCTGGCCGTTACATCTCTGATTGGCGCGAGCTATCCGGGGGCCCGGTTCCACCCCGGCAACGAAAACCTGTCGCCGGGGGCCCGGTTGGCGCGGCTTTGCCAGCGCGCGGAGAACGAATTTGTGGGGGCCAATTGCGGGATCATGGATCAGTTTATTTCGGCCAATGGGGCTGAAAATCACGCGTTGCTCCTGGATTGCCGCGATTTGAGCTTCAAGCTTGCACCAATTCCAACGGACGTGGCGCTGGTGATTGCCAATACCATGGTGAAGCATTCGGTCGCGGGGGGTGAATACACCAGCCGGCGGGCGCAGGTGGAAGAAGCGGCTGCCGTCATCGCGCGGCACCGGCCGGAGGTGCGGTTTCTACGGGACGCAACCTTGGATGATTTGGCGCGCTGGGGATCAGAGATGAGTCCCAATGCGCTCAAGCGGGCTCGTCACGTGATCAGTGAAAATCTCAGAACGGTGGCAGCGGCCGATGCGCTGATGCATCGCGATCTTGAAGAGCTTGGCCGGTTAATGGCTGAAGCGCACTTGAGCTATAGCCGCGATTTTGAAGCAAGTTGCGTTGAAGCCGATGCGATGGTGTCGCTGGCCCAGGGACTTCCAGGCTTGATTGGTGCGCGGCTTACGGGCGGCGGATTCGGCGGCTGCACGATCAATCTAGTGGAGCGCGATCATGCGGCGGAATTCTCAGAGGAACTTTCGGCGCGCTATGCGACCGAAACCGGAATTGTGCCGCAGATTCTGATTTGCCACGCTTCGAACGGAGCGCACAAGATCAATCAATAGAGACACTGGCGATACATCCTGCGCCAAATCGAGCACATCTTACAGGAAAAGGTTCGCGGCTGCTTCGTTCTGGTACGACGAAAGTAACCGTTCCTCTTGGTGGACCGTACCGAGACCTGGCGCGAATAATTCTGTCAATCCTTGTTAGAATCGTTCAAAGTTAATAGCGTTGAAACCAGGGAGAGCGCTCTCATTTGGGAGGACTCTTTGCATCTCGAGGACGGGCGGTTTATCCGAGAAAATGAACAAAGGCAATAGAGAGACAGCAATGGAGAATAACTCAATTAAACCTTTTTCATACGAGACATTCCCCGCTTCAGGATTGGTCGCTTACTTCTCCATGGAGATCGCGATCAACCCTGCGATGCCGACGTACTCCGGTGGATTGGGAATGCTTGCCGGGGACACGTTGCGCTCGGCCGCCGATCTGGGTGTTCCGCTGGTGGCGTTTACCTTGGCGCATCGCAAAGGCTACTTCCAGCAACACCTGAATGGATCGGGCGAACAGAGTGAGGAAGTACAGCCCTGGAATCCGGCAGATTTCTGCAAAGAAGAGCCGGCGCGGATCACGGTTTCAGTTGAGGATCGCATTGTGACGGTGCGTGCGTGGCGCTACGAACTTGTGGGGCGCTATGGGCACGTGGTGCCGATCTATTTATTGGATACAGATTTGGATGGAAACTCGGGTTGGGACCGCGGCTTGACCGACCACCTCTATGGCGGAGATACCAATTATCGTTTGCAGCAGGAAATCGTGCTGGGCATGGGCGGCGCGCGGATGGCGAATGCGCTGGGTCTCACTGTAAACGTCTACCATATGAATGAAGGCCATGCGGCGCTGCTGACGCTTGCGCTGCTGGAGGGCCAACTGGGCGGCGGTCCGCTGGGCGCGGCAACGGATTCGGACATTGCGCAAGTGCGCCGCAAATGCGTTTTCACGACGCATACGCCAGTTCCTGCCGGACACGATCGTTTTTCAATGGAACAATCGATTCGCATTCTCGGTGGCGATCGCACGGCGCGGCTGGAGAAGCTGGGCTGTTTCCACGAGGGTTTGCTGAACATGACCCTGATCGCGTTGCGGTTCTCACGGTACGCCAATGGCGTAGCTATGCAGCACGGCAAAGTTTCTCGCGCGATGTTCCCGGAGTTTCCGGTGGACTCGATCACCAACGGCGTGCACGCGCCCACATGGGTGTCAGAACCGGTGCAGCAGATGCTCGATGCGCATATTCCCGCGTGGCGGCGCGACAATCTCTACCTGCGCAATGCGATCGACCTTCCGGAGCAGGAGATTTTGAAGACGCACGTGCGGGCGAAAGAAGTGCTGCTTGCCGAGGTTGCCTCGCGCACAGGATTGGTGTTGAATCCGCGCGTGTTGACGCTGGGTTTTGCCCGCCGCGCCGCGACCTACAAGCGAGCCAGCCTGTTATTCACTGACCCAGAGCGGTTGCTCAAGATCGCGACCCAGGCGGGCGGGCTGCAGATTCTGTATGCAGGCAAGGCGCACCCGCAGGACGTTCCAGGCAAGGCGCTGATTCACGACGTGATCGAAGTGGCGCGCAAGCTTTCCAATGACGTGCTGCGGATTGTTTATCTCGAAAATTACGGTTGGGATCTTGGTGCGCTGTTGACTGCGGGCGTGGATGTATGGGTGAATACGCCGCGCCGTCCCTATGAAGCCTCGGGCACAAGCGGGATGAAGGCCGCATTGAATGGCGTGCCGAGCCTTTCGATTCTAGATGGATGGTGGATCGAAGGTTGTATCGAGGGCTTCACTGGCTGGGCGATTGAAGATGGAGCGAATGACGCCGAAGAGGCGGTTTCGCTCTATAACAAACTCGAGAAGGCGGTGGTACCGCTTTATCGCGACGCTCCTGAGAAGTGGGGGCGCTTGATGCGCACCACGCTGGCCTTCAACGGTTCGTATTTCAACACGAATCGCATGGTGAAGCAGTACACACGCAACGCGTACTACCCTGTGCATCTGCTTGAGCCGGCCAAGGTGGAAGAACCCGCCTACGCGCACTGACGCGGGCATTCTTCCAGCAGGAAATCGTTTGAAGAAGAAGGCGAGCCGATACATGGCTCGCCTTTTTGCTCCAATCGTCGATCTGCCTGCTCCCTCGAAATTCTGCTTTGATCAACGGCGAAATTGCGGATGATTTCTCAGCCTCTGGTCTCCCGATGCGAGGCGAGACGTGGGCATCAGGGCCCTTCGTTTCGATAGTTAGTCCCTTATAATTTGATCAAATCAATTCCACATATTGCTGAGAAGAGGTGCGCGTGGATTCCGAGAGTTCGATGCCTCCCGATCTATCGCGACCGCTTTGCGTCGATCTTGACGGCACCCTGATCAAATCCGATTCGCTCTTCGATGCGTTTTGCGAATTGGTGCGAAGGAATCCTCTTGCTGTGTGGCGACTGCCTCTATGGCTGATGGGAGGTCGTGCGCGCGTGAAGATTGAAATTGCGCGGCGTGCACCACTGGACGCTACGCGGCTACCGTATAACTTGCCTCTGCTGCGTTACCTGCAGGCGCAATGGCGCGAAGGGCGGCCGCTGTATCTCGCAACCGGCGCGGATGCAGGGCTCGCGGAGCGCGTGGCTGCGCACCTGGGAATTTTTCAAGGCGCTCTGGGGACGGAAGGCAAGATCAACCTGACCAAGACGAGGAAGCTTGCGCGGCTGAAGGAGCGATTCGGTGAGTTTGATTATGTGGGCAACTCGCACGCTGATGTCGCGGTACTAGCGGGAGCACGCGTGGCATTGGTGGCTAATCCGACTCCTGGTCTTCGGCTCACGTTGCGCATGCGGGAAATCCCCGTCGCGCGCACATTCATCGACAAGAGGCCGACGGTGCGCACACTGGTGAAGGCGATTCGTCTGCATCAGTGGACGAAGAATGTGCTGCTTTTCGCCCCGCTTTTGCTCTCCCATCAACTCACTGCCCGATCTGTTGCTGCGGCGGTCGCCGCTTTTTTTTGCTTTTGCTTCATGGCGTCGGCGAATTACCTGGTGAACGACATGCTCGATATTGAGAGTGACCGCCGGCACCGGTCGAAGCGGCTGCGGCCTTTCGCTGCCGGGGACCTGTCGGTCCAAGGCGGGATTGCCCTGTCGTTGGCGCTGTTTCTTGCTTCGGTTGCTTTGCTGCCGGAACTGCCGAGGGCCTTTGCTCTGTGGCTTGGTTTGTATATCGTCGCTACGCTGAGCTACTCGCTGTATCTCAAGCGGGTCGCGGTGGTGGATGTGCTGCTGCTTTCCGGACTGTACACACTGCGGCTGCTGGCGGGCGGCGCTGCAACGAGTACGGAGATTTCGCAATGGCTGGCGGGCTTTTCAAGTTTTCTCTTTTTGTCGCTGGCGATGGTGAAGCGGTTCAGCGAGATTGAGAACCTGCGCGAGAGGGGAGGAGCCGCAACGGATGGGCGCGGCTACCTGGCGGCTGACCTGGAGCAAATTCGCAGCTTTGGCACATCCAGCGCGTATGCGGCGGTGGTGGTCTTCATGCTCTATATTGCACGGCCTGATGTAACGGAACTCTATCGGCACGCAACGCGCTTGTGGCTCATTGTTCCGCTGCTGATTTACTGGCTGAATCGCGTATGGCTGCTGGCATCGCGTGGAGAGCTGGATGACGATCCGGTGGTTTTTGCGATGCGCGACGGGATGAGCCTGGCGGTGGGAGCCGCGGTTGCAGGGGTGGCGTTGCTTGCGATGTAGGATGCGGCTGCGAGCTTAGAGCCGGGTTCGACTTAGATTCGAGCAGCTCGAAGGCGCTTATTATGCGGCATTGGCAGGGTGCTCCAATTGCATCCTTCGGGGCTGGTGGCACGTCATTAAGTCATGCACCCGGGCAAGGCCAGCGAATGGTCAGGTCGAGGTGTTCTTCGTCTACCATTTACCATTGTATTTTCGGTTGGTTGATGTTGGAACGGCGCGCGAGGGCGTCACCGGTGGCCAACACGAAGGGCCGAAGCGGCCCTGAAACCTTTTGAACCGTTGTCTGCCCGATGCAGGGCGCGTCGAACGATTGAGCGCGCGCCTCTTCCACCAGCTCCCCCGGTGGCGAGCAAACCGGCTCTGGAGCGAGTACCCGTCCTATGATGTGGATTGTTCGGCTTGCGTTACGGCGGCCTTATACGTTTGCCGTCTTTGCGCTTTTGATTTTGATCCTTGGCGTTTACAGCATTCTCTCGATGCCGACGGATATCTTTCCGAACATCGACATTCCTGTGGTGACGGTGGTCTGGCAGTACACGGGGCTCTCCGCGGACCAGATGGCCAACCGCATCGTGTTCAACAGCGAACGCGGAATGACCACGACGGTCAACGACATTGAACATATCGAATCGCAGTCGCTGAACGGCATTGCGATCATCAAAATCTTTTTCCAGCCACACGTCAATGTGGCGAGCGCTGTAGCGCAGGTAACCTCGATCAGCCAGGTGCAGTTGCGCAGTCTGCCGCCTGGCACTACGCCGCCTTTCATCATCCAGTACAACGCGTCGAGCGTGCCGGTGCTGCAGCTTGGTCTTTCCGGTCAGGGATTGAATGAGCAGCAGCTCAACGATCTAGCGACAAATACGATCCGCACACAGCTGGCGACGATTGAAGGTGCGCAAACACCTTTTCCGTACGGAGGAAAACAGCGACAGATTCAGGTGGATCTCGATCCAGTGGCTTTGCAGGCCAAGGGACTTTCACCGGCGGACGTTGTCAATGCGGTGTCTGTGCAGAACCTGATTGTGCCGTCGGGAACGGCAAAGATCGATCGCTTTGAGTACGCGATAGAGACCAACTCTGCGCCAAGTATCGTGGAGCAACTGAACGATCTGCCGATTCGTGCGGTGAATGGAGCAGTCTATTACGTCAGGGATGTGGCCCATGTGCGCGACGGCTATCCGCCGCAGACGAACATCGTTCGAGTGGACGGGAAGCGCGCGCTCCTGATGAGCATCATGAAGACGGGCTCGGCGTCGACGCTCGACATCATCGCTGGGATTCGGGCCAAGCTGGACAGCATCAAGGGGCAGCTACCGCCGCAGCTCAAGATCAATGCACTTTCAGACCAGTCGATTTTTGTAAGAAGTGCAATCGGCGGCGTCGTACGCGAGGGTATAGTTGCCGCTTGCCTGACGGCGATCATGATCCTGATCTTCCTGGGCAGCTGGCGTTCGACCCTGATCATCGCGGTTTCGATCCCTCTTTCGATTCTCTGCTCGTTGGCGGCGCTGGCTGCGCTGCGGGAAACGATTAACATCATGACGCTAGGCGGCCTCGCGCTGGCGGTGGGCATCCTGGTGGACGATGCGACGGTGGAGATTGAAAACATCAACCGGAACCTGGAGGCGGGGAAAGAGATCGAGCAGGCGATTCTTGACGGTGCGGCGCAGATTGCTACACCGGCACTGGTTTCGACTCTGTCGATCTGCATCGTTTTCGTGCCCATGTTTTTTTTGAGCGGCGTGGCCAAGTACCTGTTCGTCCCGCTGGCGGAAGCGGTAGTCTTCGCCATGTTGGCAAGCTATCTGCTGTCGCGCACTGTGGTGCCGACGATGGCAAAGTACCTGCTGCACGAACACGACGATGCCGAATTGCAGAAGAAGCACGCTAGCCGGAATCCGTTTGTCCGCTTTCAGCTGGGATTCGAAACTGGATTCGAGAAGTTCCGCCGCTCTTATCTCAGTGTGCTCACACTGTGCATCGATCGCGCGGGGATTTTCCTGATTCTCTTCCTGGCCTTCGCGCTCGGCTCACTTGGGCTGCTCGCGCCGTGGCTGGGGCGGGATTTTTTCCCGTCGGTGGATGCGGGGCAGTTCAAAATTCACGTGCGGGCGCGAACGGGGACGCGGATTGAAGACATGGCAGCGCTTTGCGACCACATCGACTCCACGATTCGCGAGCACATTCCGGCCAAGGAAGTGGTCACAATTGTCGATAACATCGGGTTGCCGTACTCGGGGCTGAACCTGTCGTATTCGACGTCGGCTCCGGTGGGCACAGCGGATGCGGACATCCAGGTGCAACTGACCAAGGACCATCATCCGACGGAGCATTACGTCGAGAACCTGCGTAAGGTGCTGGCAACGGAATATCCCGGGGTCACGTTTTATGAATTGCCGGTAGACATCGTGACGCAAATTCTGAACTTCGGACTTGCGGCGCCGATCGACATCCAGATTATCGGGCCCGATCTCTACGGGGACCGCAGATTGGCTGAGCGAATGCTCAACGACGTCCGCTATGTTCCCGGCGCTGCGGATGCGCGCATTCAACAGCCATTTGATTTGCCGAACATGACGGTGAATGTGGATCGCACGCGCGCCCAGGCGATTGGATTGACGCAAAGGGATGTTGCACAGAGCCTGCTGGTGACGCTGAGCGGCAGCTTTCAGACCACGCCCAGTTTCTATCTGGATCCGCGCAATGGCGTGAGCTACAACGTTGCTGTCCAATCGCCGCAATACGATATCCAGTCGCTAGCGGCGCTGAAGAGCCTGCCAGTAACTGGATCCGCGAATATGTCGATGGTCAGCGCCGCGGCTTCGACGGGAGCGCCGGGGTCGACGGGCGGAGTGCAGACGGCTGGATATAGTGGCGCTCCGGGAGCCTTGCGGCCGGTGCAGATCCTGGGCAATCTTGCGAATATTGTTCCCGGCACGGAGCTTGGTACAGTAAGCCACTACGATGTGCAGCCGGTGATCGATATCTATGCGAATGTGAATGGCACGGACCTGGGAACGGTGACGCGCGCGATGGAGAAGATCATCGCGAATCACCAAAAGGAACTGCCGCGCGGCTCGCATCTTACTTTGCGCGGGCAGAGCGAGACGATGGGCAAATCGTATTTCGGATTGCTATCCGGATTGGCGTTTTCGATCCTGCTGGTCTATCTGCTCATTGTGGTGAATTTTCAGTCGTGGCTCGATCCGTTCCTGATTGTTTCGGCACTGCCTGCTGCGCTGGCCGGTATTGTGTGGTTCTTATTCGTCACCGATACACGGCTCAGCGTGCCGGCGTTGACGGGTGCAATTATGTGTATGGGCGTGGCGACAGCCAACTCGATTCTGGTGGTCAGCTTTGCGCGCGAACAATTGGACGTGTTGGTAGGGGATGCGCGGAGAGCCGCGCTGAATGCAGGTTTCGTGCGCTTGCGCCCGGTGCTGATGACGGCGCTGGCGATGATTATTGGCATGGTGCCAATGGCGCTGGGGCTTGGCGACGGCGGCGAACAAAATGCTCCGTTGGGCCGCGCCGTGATTGGCGGACTGCTGCTGGCAACGGTCGCGACACTATTTTTTGTTCCAGTATTCTTTTCAGTTGTCCACGGCTGGATGGAGCGCCGCAAGAAGGCGCATGTGCAGGTGAGGACCGGTATTGTGGATGAGTTTGACGCAACCTTGGAGTAATTCAAATGGCAAATGAATCGAAACCGCAACCGCACGCGGCACCCAATCATGAGAGCGCGCCCGAACAGGAGGCCGTCTCGGCCCGTCTTGCAATCATCGGGGTCGTTCTCGTTGTAGTGGTGACGGTGCTTCTGGCCGGCTTCGGGATCTTCAACCGGATGCACAACGATCGAGTGCTGGCGGAGACGACGATGCAGCTGGCGGCGCCCACGGTGTTTGCTCTGCCGCCAAAGCAGGGTGTCTCTACCGATACGTTTGTGCTGCCGGGCAATGTGACTGCATACACAGACTCGCCGATCTATGCGCGGACATCGGGCTATCTGACGCGCTGGTATTTCGATATTGGCGCGCGCGTGAAGAAGGGAGAGCTGTTGTGCGAAATCGCGTCGCCTGAAGTGGATCAGCAGTTGGCGCAGGCAGCAGCAGATCTAGCCACTGCAAAGGCCACGGCGAACAATGCTCATATCCAGGCTGATCGGTATAGCGGTCTGGTGGATTCGAATGCAGTCTCGCGGCAAGATACGGACACATTTGTGAACCAGGCTGCGGCCACGGCTTCTTCGGTGCGGTCCGCGGAGGCGAACTTGCAGCGGCTCCACGAACTGCAATCGTTTGAAAAAGTGTATGCGCCTTTCGATGGCGTGGTGACGGCCCGCGACGTGGATACGGGCCAGCTCATCGACCAGGGCGCGAGCAAGGAGCTGTTTCACATGCAGGCGCTGCAGGTGCTGCGCGTATATACCGACGTCCCTCAGGCTTACACGGAAAGTGCGAAGCCCGGACTGAAACTAGACCTTACCTTTCCAGAACACCCGGGCAAAACGTTTCAGGGAACGCTGGTGCGCACTGCCAAGGCGATCGATCCTGTAACGCGTACCTTGCTGGTTGAGATTGACGTGAACAATCGCGACGGTGAACTGATGCCGGGAGCATTGGCGCAGGTGCGCTTCAAGGCGCCTGTTGCGCGGCCCACATTTATCGTGCCTGCGGCGGCGCTCATCTTCCGCAGAGAAGGACTGCAGCTTGGCACAGTGGTGAATTCGAACAATGGTCCGGTTGCGCACCTGGTGCCGGTGGTGATCGGGGAAGACGATGGCGCGACTGTGCAGATCGTGAGCGGACTGGAGTCCGGGGACAAGATCATCCAGGATCCGCCTGACTCGCTGATCGAAGGCGAAAAAGTCGCGCCGCAACAGGCCCCTTCCGGCGACTCGCAAGGAGGCAAGTAGGGATGGGGAGATCGCTCACCGTCTCCGTGGAAGGTAGGTCCGTGCGAGGAACGGGTCGCGCCTGGTATGGGAGAACCGAAAAGGGGGGAACCAAGGCAGCGGGCGGGACCGTGTGCGCGCTGTTGTCCTGCTTGGCGCTTGGATTTCTTGCGGGATGCAAGCCGGTTGGCCCCGATTACCATCGCCCGACCTACAACGCGCCCGCGGCCTATAAGGAGACGGGTGCACCGACGGTGGCGGTTCAGCCGCGGAATCCAGAGGGAGGAGGCTGGCAGCCTGCATCGCCTTCCGATGGAATGCTGAAGGGGAAGTGGTGGGAGATTTACCAGGACCCGCAGCTGAATCAACTTGAAGAACGGATCGCGGCGGCGAACCAGGAATTGCGGCAGGCGATGGAGACATATCTTGCGGCGCGGGACCAGATTGCCATTGCGCGGGCGGCCTTGTATCCGACGCTTGCGGCTGGGCCGGGCTTCACCCATGTTGCGGCGTCTTCGAATCGTCCGCTGACGACAGCGTCGACACGGACGAGTTACAACGACCTGACGCTTGAGGGACAGGGCTCGTGGGAGCCGGATTTCTGGGGCCGCGTCCGGCGCAACGTGGAAGCAACACGCGAAAATGCGCAGGCCAACGCGGCCGATATGGAGAATGTGGATCTGAGCCTGCAGGCGCAGATGGCGACAGCGTATTTCCAATTGCGCGGCGCCGACTCGCTCATACAATTGCTGGACTCGACGGTGAAGGACCTCGAAAGCCAGCTTGACCTGGCACAGCGGCGTTTGAAGGGCGGAGTCGCCACCGAGGTGGATGTAGCGCAGGCGCAGACACAGCTGGAAACCGTGCGGGCGCAACGCGTGGACGCGGAGCAGGCGCGCGCGCAGTTTGAGCACGCGGTGGGCACGATTGCCAACTACAATTTGCCGAGTTTCAGCATTCCATTTTCACCGTTAAATCTCGAGTTGCCCAAGACGCCTATCGGCGTTCCATCGCAACTGCTGGAGCGCAGGCCGGACATTGCTGCTGCGGAGCGGCGTACGGCGGCTGCGAATGCGCAGATCGGGATCGCGGTGAGCGCCTATTATCCGACGATCAGCCTGGGCGGGACGGGCGGTTTCGAAAGCACCCACGGCGGGACGTGGATCCAGGGGCCGAGCGCCTTGTGGAGCCTGGGCGCGCAGGCGACGGAACTGCTTTTCGACGCGGGGCAGCGGCATGCGGTGACGGACCAGGCGCGGCATACCTACGAAGCGCAGGTTTCCGCGTACAAGAGCGCGGTGTTTCTTGCTTTCCAGGACGTCGAAGACCAGCTCTCTTCGCTGCGTGTTCTTGAGCGGGAAGCAGTCGTTGAACAAGCAGCGGTGGCTTCCGCTCAGCACTCATTTAATGTTTCAAACCAGCGCTACAAAGGCGGAGTCACGAGCTATCTGGAAGTGCTTACGGCCGAAGCGACGCTGCTGCAGAATCAGCAGACGGCGGTGGGCTTGCAGACAAGGCAGTTCGTCGATAGTGTGGCGCTGATTCGGTCGCTGGGCGGCGGTTGGGATGTTACGCAGCTGCCGAAGTGAGAGAGGCAGGGAATAGGGAATAGTAAGAGAGGGCGTCGCGGCCATATCGTGTCGACTTAGCGGGCGTGCGGCGGAAGTGTAAATAATTGAAAAACAAATAGATATGGGCGCGAATCTGGTCGCAAAACATTGATTCACGCGAGCAACCGGGACTCGTCCGCTGAAACGGAAGAGTCCCGCAAATTCCTGCTCTCTAACCCAAATTCCATTTATCCCTTGGCGGTGGCGAAGCGCTTGTTGACTTCGGCCCAGTTGACGACGTTCCACCAGGCGGCGAGATAGTCGGGCCGGCGGTTCTGGTACTTGAGATAGTAGGCGTGTTCCCAGACGTCGTTGCCGAGGATGGGATAGAGGCCCTGGCTCAACGGCGAGTCTTGATTCGGGGTAGTGATAACTTTCAATTTGCCGCCCTGGATGACCAGCCAGCCCCAGCCGGAGCCGAACTGCTTGGCGGTGGTCTCATTGAAAGTCTTCTTGAGGGCCTCGAAGTCGCCGAAATCGGCGGAGATCTGTTTGGCGATGTCGCCGGTGGGAGCGCCGCCGATGCCAGCTGTGCCGGGCTTGCCCATCAGCTTCCAGAAGGCAGTGTGGTTCGAGTGGCCGCCGCCGTTGTTGCGTACTACGGTGCGGATGTCTTCCGGGACTGCGTTCAGATCCTCGACCAGGTCGTCGACGGATTTAGCGGCCAACTGCGGATGCCTTTCGAGGGCGGCGTTGACGTTGTTGACGTAGGTCTGGTGATGCTTATCGTGATGGAGCTTCATAGTTTCGGCATCGATAAAAGGCTCGAGGGCCGCGTAGTCGTAAGGAAGCGGTGCGAGTTCGTAAGCCATTGGGGAAATCTCCTTCGTAACGGATTGTACTGTGCAGGTTTGACCGCAACGATTGCGGTGTATGTGGAAACTCAACCTGAGGGACGAGTGAAACAGAATCTTCACACAGCGGCCCGAAGCACTGTGATTGGATGGATAGCGCGCCCTCTTCTGTTGGATGGATGCGATGGGGGGCGGGTGAGGTGCGAAACTAATTCAGCGCGACCTTGGAAACCTTTACCTCACGAAAACATCTCCATAGGAAGACGGAACGAGACGGCTTGATTCTTCCCACCCCACCGAACGGTATTGACCATTGAACGAGCAACCCCTGTATCGTTGGCTTGACCAGCAAGGCGAGGCGTTTGGCGCGCCGGGCCTCGAACCACGCTGGACTTCAAGCGTGAAAGACGCGATCGGCACGGCCTATGCGGCTTCGAGCCGCATCTGGTTCACGTGCTCGCATGGAATTTTGAACGAAGTTTACCATCCCACGATCGACCACCCCCAGGTGCGCGACATGGAGTTCCTAGTCACCGATGGGGAGACGTTTGCACACGAAGAAAAGCGCGACCTGGTGACGAGCTTTGAGTACATCCACCCCGAGGCGCTGGGTGTGCGCTATGTGAATCGCGATCCAGAGGGGCGGTACAGTCTCATCCACGAAATCATCTGCGACCCGCATCATTCGGTGATTTTGCAGCAAGTCCGGATCGAAGGGCATGAAGAGCTCTTGCCGCGACTGAAGGTATACGCGCTGCTGGCGCCCCATTTGGACTGCGGGGGAGCGGGGAATTCGGCCCGCGCTATCGATATCGCCGGTCACAAGGCAGTACTCGCCTGGAAGAACCAGTGGTCGCTGGCAATGGGCGCGAGCTGCGGATTTACGCGGGTCAGTTGCGGGTTTGTGGGCTCAAGTGACGGTTGGCGCGACGTGATGGAGAACTACCGGATGGATTGGGAATTTGGCTCGGCCAGCAACGGCAACATCGCGGTGCTGGGCGAGCTGAACATGGGCTGTACCGTTTCGGATGGGTCGCGTACATTCACCCTGGCAATCGGGATTGGCGAGGGACACCACACGGCGTTGCAAAAGACGATGAGCGCGCTAGTGATGCCCTTCGAGCAGCACCGCGAGCGATATATCAACCAGTGGCGCCGGGTGGCAAATCCCGAGTGGCTGGCTGCCAAGTCGCAGGATGGCGGCAAGCTGATGAGGGCGAGCCACAACGTTTTGCTGGCTCACGAAGACAAGACGTTTTCGGGAGCATTTGTCGCGTCGGCGTCGATTCCCTGGGGCCAGGCAAAGAGCGACGAAGACCTGGGCGGATACCACCTGGTGTGGACGCGGGACATGGTGCAGACGGCGAGTGCAATGCTTGCGTGCGGACGGGCGGAGACAGCGCTGCGCGCCCTGGTTTATCTGGCTTGCACGCAAAAGCCCGATGGTGGCTTCGCGCAGAATTTCTGGGTTGATGGGCGGCCGTACTGGTCCGGCGAGCAGCTGGACGAAGTCGCGTTTCCGGTGATCCTGGCGTGGCGCTTGTGGAAGGCCAATGGGCTGGGGGACATGGAGATCTTCCCCTTCGTGGAACGCGCGGCGGGCTACCTTGTACGCCACGCGCCCATTACGCATCAGGAGCGGTGGGAAGAAAATGCCGGTTATTCGCCCTCCACGCTGGCCGCGGTGGTTTCGGGGCTGATCTGCGCGGCAGAGATTGCGCGCGCCCATGATTCCGTCGAACTGGCGGTGTTCTACGAGGAATACGCCGACTGGATCGAGCATCATCTCGAAGACTGGACCGTCACGAATGAGGGGGTGTTGCTGCCTGAGGTGCGGCGACACTACATGCGCGTTCGTCCGCCGGAAAAGGGCGAGGCTTACGCATGCGAGGCTTGCGGCGCGGAGATGATCCACATCAACAACCGGCCGCCGGGCACGCGCGAGTTCTTCCAGGCGCGCGAGGTGATCGACGCAGGGTTCCTAGAATTGGTCCGGTACGGGGTGCGGCGGGCAGACAATCCATTGATGGTGGATTCGTTGAAAGTCGTGGACTCGGTGCTGAAACGCGGGCTTCCGCAGGGGCCGGGATGGCTGCGCTACAACTGGGACGGCTATGGCCAACGGCCGGATGGCGGCCCGTTTCTAGGTTGGGGCCAGGGCCGCGTGTGGCCGCTCTTGACGGGAGAGCGCGCGCATTACGAACTGGCGGCGGGGAAGGATATTACTTCGCTGATTGAAACGTACGAGCGCTTTGCGACCATGGGCCAGATGATGCCGGAACAGGTATGGGATGAGCCGAATTCTCCTTCGGGGAGATTGCAATTGGGCCAGCCTGCGGGGTCGGCTGTGCCGCTGGTGTGGGCGCATGCCGAATACCTGAAGCTGCTGCGATCGGCGTTGGACGGGAAGGTGTTCGATCGCATCGAACCGGTCTATGCACGGTACTGTGAGCCGGAGGGACCGAGAGTGTTGCGGCGTGATCTTGAGATCTACTCGCAACGCCGGCCTATTCAAAGGATTCCTGCGGGCGCGACGTTGCGCATCATTTACGAAGATCGGTTCGCGGTGACCTGGTCGGCTGATGGATGGAAGACGGTGAACGTAACCCAGAGCCGCTGCCTGGGCAGCGCGGGGCACAGCGCGGATATTTCCACCGCAACGGAATCTGCCGGCGGTGAACTATCATGGACTCTCCAATGGACCGAGCAAGGACGTTGGCTTGGCTACAACGTGAATCTCAAGATCGACACTTCGCAATAAACAGCAGGGCCATTCAGGTGACAGCGGCGACCACCCGGTTGGTTTTTTGCGGATACCTCTTCCGAGGAAAGGAATGCACCCAGCATGACCCCCACTCTTGCAGCACTCTCGATTGATGAACTTTCCATCGATACATTGCGCTTGCTTGCCGTTGATGCGGTTGAGAAAGCGAAGAGCGGCCATCCCGGAGCTCCGCTGGGCTGCGCGCCCATTGCGTATCTTCTGTATCACAAATTGATGAAGCACAATCCAGCGCACTTCAAGTGGGCGGACCGTGATCGTTTTGTGCTTTCAAATGGCCATGCCTCGGCGCTGCTGTATTCGACGCTGTTTCTCTCGGGGTACAAGGTTACGATCGACGATCTGAAGTCTTTCCGGCAGTGGCATTCGAAGACGCCGGGGCATCCGGAATCAGGCGAAACGGAAGGCGTGGAGGTGACGACGGGGCCTCTCGGGCAGGGCTTGGCCATGTCGGTTGGGTTAGCGATGGCGGAAAAGCATTTGGCTGCGGTTTACAACAAGCCTGGATTCGACATTGTCGATCACCACACTTATGTGCTCTGCGGCGACGGCGATCTGATGGAAGGCGTCTCGCACGAGGCGGCTTCATTGGCCGGAACGCTGGGACTGGGTAAGCTGATCGTGCTCTACGACGACAATTTGATTTCGCTGGATGGGCCAACGGAATGGAGCTTCACCGAAGACGTGCTGAAGCGATTCGAGGCATACCACTGGCACGTGCAACGCGTGTCTGACGGCAATGACCTGAACGCGATTGAAGCAGCGATTGAGAATGCGAAGGCCGAGACGTCGCGGCCGTCGTTTATCGCGGTGCGCACGGTGATCGGCTACGGCAGTCCGAAGGCGGGCACGAACAAGGTGCATGGTGAGGCGCTGGGCGCGGCAGATACTGCGGCGACGAAGAAGTTTTTTGGCTTCCCTGAGGACCAGAGTTTTTATGTGCCGGAGGACGCTCTTGCAAACTGGCGCAAGGCCGGCGAGCGGGGAGCGGCGCTCGAGAACGAATGGAAGCAGCTCTTCGAGAAGTATCGCGCGCAGTATCCGGACCTGGCTGCGGAGTTTGAGCGGACCAAGGCGAACAAGCGCAAGGCCGGCTGGGAGAAAGCGCTGCCGAGCTTTCCTGCGGGCAAGCCGGTGGCGACACGCAATGCAGGAGGTTCGGTGATGAACGCCATTGCCGAAGTGGTGCCTGAGCTGTTTGGCGGTGCGGCCGATCTGACTTCTTCCACGAAGACCATCTTCAAGCCGGGCGCGAATTTCCATTTGGATCCCGCGGGCCGCAACGTTTTCTTTGGGGTGCGCGAGTTTGCCATGTGCGCCGCAGTGAACGGCATGGCTGCTCACGAAGGCCTGGTTCCTTTCGGGTCGACGTTCTTTACCTTCTCTGACTATTGCAAACCGGCGATTCGCCTGGCGGCTCTCATGCGGTCGCACTCGCTGTTTGTCTACACACATGACTCGATTGGTCTTGGTGAAGACGGACCTACGCATCAGCCGATTGAACATTTAATGATGTTGCGCGCGGTGCCGGATCTTACCGATTTTCGCCCTGCCGATGCCAATGAGACGGCCGCCTGTTGGCGCCTCGCCCTCGAACGCACCGGTCCTTGCTTCTTTGCACTGACGCGGCAGGACCTGCCCGTGATCGATCCGGCGACGCACGATGCCTATGCGAATGTCAGCAAGGGCGCCTACGTTCTGGAAGACGCGCCGAATCCGAAGGTCATATTGATCGGCACTGGATCTGAAGTCTGGCCATGCGTGGATGCAAAGAAACTGCTTGATGCCGAGGGGATTGCCACGCGTGTAGTCAGCATGCCGAGCTGGGAGATTTTTGAAGAGCAGTCGGCGGAGTACAAGGCGAGCGTGTTGCCCGCGGGTGTGAAAAAGGTTGCCGTAGAAGCAGGGTCTCCCTTGGGTTGGTGGAAGTATGTGGGCCAGGACGGCGATGTGATCGGGCTTGATCGGTTCGGTGCTTCGGCGCCCGGGCCGAAGGTGCTGGCCGAGCTTGGATTCACCGCAGAAAATGTTGCGAACGGCGCCAAGGCTCTTCTGAAAAGGTAAGTCTCCGATAGGTTGCCTTTTACTGTCTCCTATCCACTAAGGGAGCGTCATGAAGTTAGTTATCAGTTCCGATCACGCGGGTTTCAACCTCAAGGAAGAGGTGCGTGCCTATCTCACCAAGGCTGGCCATGAGATGGTCGACCTAGGCGCATTCACCTGCGATCCGCAGGACGATTATCCCGACTTCGCCGAACGGGTCGGCGAGGCCATCAAGGCCGGGGAGGCGCCGCGTGGCATTCTTATCTGCGGGTCGGGTGTGGGCGTCTCGATTGCGGCGAACAAGATTCCCGGCATTCGCGCCGCCATGTGCCACGACACGTACTCAGCGCACCAAGGTGTGGAGCATGACGACATGAACGTGATTGTGCTGGGGGCGCGCATTATTGGAACGTCTCTGGCATACGAATTGGTCGATGCTTTTATTCGCGCAAAATTCATCTCCAATGAGGAACGGTTTACACGCCGTTTCAAGAAAGTAATGGCCATCGAAGCGAAATACCAGAAGAGCAGTGGACAGTGAACAGTGCGCAGTGGACAGAGAAACAGTAAGGCAGAGAGACAGTGAAGCAGTAGTCCATCCGACTCCCTGAAGCATCTTTCTGAACCATCAGTGCCAGAGGTTACCGGGCAATGTTCCCCTTCGACGCAATCCTGTTCGATGTAGGCGGAGTCCTGCTGACGAATGGCTGGGACCATTGCGAGCGCGCGATTGTTCTGGATCAATTTCGTCTGGATCTTGCGGAGTTTGAGGCTCGGCACTCAGGTCCGAATGATGCGTGGGAGCGGGACTTGATTACGGCGAAGGAATATCTTGACGAGACGTTATTTTATGAGCCGCGTGATTTCTCGCATCGGGAGTTTCTGGATGCGATTTTTGCGCAGTCGAAGTTGCTGCCGGATGGCGGTTTGGGAATCCTGCAGGAACTCGCAGCATCCCATAAGTGCATGCTGGGCGTGCTGAATAACGAAGCACGCGAGCCGAACGAGTATCGCTTCAAGACTTTTGGGATTCGCGATCATCTGAAAGTCGCGTTTAGCTCTTGTTATCTGGGCCTGCGCAAACCGGGATCGGCGATCTACCTCCGGGCGTTGGATATTCTCGGGACACCGCCGCAGCGCGTACTATTCATCGATGACCGCGCAGAGAACGCAGCAGCGGCAGAGGCCGTGGGGATGAGGGCAATTCGATTTGAAGGTGCGGCTAAGTTAATGGGTCAGTTGGGAGAATTGGGAGTTTTTTAGCGAGGTTGGAAGGGAGAGCGTTATGCAACTTGGGTTGATTGGTCTCGGCAAGATGGGCGGCAACATGGCAGAGAGGTTGCGCCTGGGCGGCCACCAGGTGGTGGGATTCGACTTTAGCCCGGAAGCGGTACAGAAACTGACAGCGTCTGGGAACGTTGGCGTGTCGTCGCTGGAGGATATGGCGAAGAAGCTGACCGGACGCAAGGCGATTTGGATCATGGTGCCGCAGGGTAAGCCCGTCGATGACACAATCGCCAAGTTAGAGCCGCTGCTGAACAAGGGCGACATACTTATCGACGGCGGTAACTCGAATTACAAGGATTCGCAACGTCACTATAAGGAAGTGACGGCGAAGGGATTTCAGTTTGTGGATGTGGGCACGTCGGGCGGCGTGTGGGGGCTGAAAGAGGGATACAGCATGATGGTTGGCGGCGATAAGGATGCTGTTGACTATCTGCGGCCGATCCTCGAAACGCTGGCTCCGGGAAAAGACAAGGGCTGGGGTCACGTGGGACCGGCGGGTGCTGGGCACTTTGTCAAGATGGTGCACAACGGCATCGAGTATGGGCTGATGGAGGCTTATGCCGAGGGCTTCACCATCATGGAGAAGAAGGAAGAGCTGAAGCTGGATCTGGCGCAGATTTCGCAGATTTGGCGTTTTGGCAGCGTGGTGCGGAGCTGGCTGCTCGACCTGACGGCCGATG
The DNA here is from genome assembly GCA_963704415.1 of uncultured Acidobacteriaceae bacterium. Lineage (GTDB taxonomy): Bacteria > Acidobacteriota > Terriglobia > Terriglobales > Acidobacteriaceae > Telmatobacter. Next base: position 1,462,702 of record OY969908.1, read on the forward strand.
CGCTAAGTAAGAATCCCACGCTGGACGGGCTAGAAGCTTACGTGGCCGACTCGGGCGAGGGCCGGTGGACGGTGTTCGAAGCGATCGATCTGAATGTGTCGGCGCCGGTAATCACTGAGTCATTGATTCGGCGTATTCGTTCGCGCGAGGAGAATAATTTCACGGACCGGATGCTTTCGATTATGCGCAACGCTTTTGGCGGGCATGCGGTGAAGAAGGACTAGGGAACAGGGAATAGAAAAACGGATTACGCGGAGGTTCGATACGTTATGGCGACGGTGCAGATGAAGGTGCGGCCCGAGGATTTGTCCAACGTTCAGCACACCGGCGAGCGCGTCCCCGATCCTGGGATCCTGGTGATTTTTGGCGCTTCCGGGGATCTGACGAAGCGCAAGCTGCTGCCTGCGCTGTTCCACCTGGAGCAGTCGGGGCTGCTGCCGAAGAAGTTTGCGATTGTGGGCGTGGCGCGGCGGCCGCTGGGCGGTGAGTTTGCCGCGGATATGCGCGAGGGCATCGTCGATTTCGGCGGTGTGGACGGGTCCGATCCCATGCTCGAAGATTTTGTGAAGAACATCAGCTACTATGCGCTGAGCTTCGATGACCCGTCGCACTATGCCGGTCTGAAGACGGAACTGGATCGCATCGCCGCGGAGAAAGGCATTGGGCCGGATCGCCTCTTCTATCTCGCAACCGCGCCGGAGTATTTTGCCCCGATCATTGAGAACCTTGGCGCGCAGGGCATGGCGCAACCGGAACACGGGCGCATCGGCGTTGTGATCGAGAAGCCGTTTGGTCACGATCTGGATTCGGCGCGTGAGCTGAATCACCACGTCAATAGCGTGTTTCACGAGAACCAGGTTTTTCGCATCGATCACTATCTTGGCAAAGAGACAGTGCAGAATATTTTGGTCTTCCGTTTTGCCAATGGAATCTTTGAGCCGATCTGGAACCGCAACTACATCGATCACGTGCAGATCACGGCGGCGGAAACGCTGGGCGTAGAAGGCCGCGGGCCGTTTTATGAGAAGGCGGGCGCGCTGCGCGACGTGATTCAAAACCACGTCATGGAGTTGTTGAGCTTTGTGGCGATGGAGCCGCCTTCGAGCTTCGACGCTGAAGCGGTACGCCGCGAGAAAGTGAAGGTATGGCGCGCGATTCCGAGCATTCCGATTTTGAATGCGGTGCGCGGACAGTATGGCCCCGGCGTGGTTGAAGGGAAGAAGGTTGTGGGCTATCGCGATGAAGAGCGCGTGAACCCGGAGTCGGGCACGGAGACCTACGCCGCAGTGCGACTGGAGATTGAAAACTGGCGTTGGGCGGGGGTGCCGATTTATCTCCGCGCGGGCAAGCGGCTGAAGAAGCGGGCCACGGAGATAAGCATCCAGTTCAAGCAGCCGCCACTGCTGATTTTTAATCGGATGCAATCGACGGGACCGTGCAATGAGATTCAGCCGAATCTGCTGACCATTCGCATTCAGCCCGACGATGGGATCGCGCTGCGGTTCGGCGCGAAGGTGCCGAATACGCCAAACATGTCGGTGTGCCCGGTAAACATGGACTTCAATTATGCCGCGGCATTCGGCACGTCGAGCGCGAACGGATATGAGCGGTTGCTGCTGGACGCGATGCTCGGGGACCAGACGCTGTTTGCGCACCGCGATGGCGTGGAAGTGACTTGGGCGCTGTATACGCCGATTTTGGAGGCGTGGGCGGCCAAGAATCCCGAGGTGTTTCCGAATTATTTTGCGGGGTCGTGGGGGCCCGATTGCTCGGAGCGGTTGCTGGAACGGAGCGGGCATCAGTGGCGGAATAATCTTGGAGTGAAGGGCTGAGGTTATTGGCCATCGGAAGGCGGCCAGCCCGGCAGTTCCCAAGGCTTTTTGTACCACTGGTTCTGAGATAGCCACCATTCACGGAACCATTTCGGCCAGTCCAGCGGGCTCGCATCCGCGTCGGGTGTGCAAGAAAAGGCTGCGTGGTAAACCAGTGGCAGATACTTCCAGTACGTAATGGGGTGGCTGTCCACGACCTCGATTCTGACCGAGTCGCGATCTACTTTAGCGGATGTCAATTCACGATACCATCCAAGCTCGGCCATGAGGAGATCGCGATTCGCGGACCAAATATCTCCGAAGTAGTCGTCGGTGAGTGTTGGTCCGTAGCGATTCCAGTTAGGTTTGGCGAGCCTTTCCCAAGCGTCACCCCCGAGCGCGGTCTTTCTCCATCGAAGATCCGGTGTGGAAGGCTTGCTCAGCGGTTTCTGCTGGTTCGCCCGCAGGCGGGTTCTGCTTGTCACCCGGGGAAGTTGAAGCCGCTGCTCCAGGATCGACTCCACGGCAGAACGATCCAATTTGGTTTGGTCTTCCTCCCCTGGTTCGGTATCGACGGGATAAGCGCAAACGAATCCCAGATCGAGGAGGGTGAGAAAGGCAGCGGCGTAGTTGTTGGGAGTCGCCCCCGGCACCTCCGGAACATTTAGGGATTCAGATTCGACGAAAGGGACGAAGTCAGAGAGCCTCGGATGGAATTCGATTGCGATATTTAAGATCCAATGCTGGATTATTTCTTGAGAAGCCGACATGGCAGGGCCGCGCCGGAATCGTGGAAGCGAGCCGCAATGGGTTGCGGTGGCACGGGTTGTCTTCAGTCTACCGCAGTAGGTCCGTGCTTTCCCAGGTCTCAAAAGCGAGACCTGGGGCACCCAGTGTCTACGCGGCACGATGCACCTGTTATTCCCGGATGACTTTGACCAGAATGCCATCGGGGAGTTCGCCTTCGATCAAGTGAACCACGCCATTTTTGACTAGGCCTTCGAAGATTTGGCGCTGCGGCTTCGGCGCGAGCGCTTTCTCTTGAACAGACGCAGAGCCGTACTGCGACCCAGGACTGCCTGATCCCTGATCTCTGTTCCCTGTTCCCTGTTTCTTGCCCATGCCCTTGTCCATGGCGTCGTTGGCCAGGCGGTCGGCTTCCTTGTTGCCGCCGCGCAGGGTGTGGCTCATTTGAAAGCGATCAAGCTTGGCGGCGCGGCGTTTGGCTTCATCCCAGAGCGGGACAAGGCCGGGGTTCTTCACCTTGTACAGCCCCTTCATCTGCTTGACCATCAGCTCGGAGTCCGAGACGACTTTTAGGCGCTTCGCGCCGCTCTTGAGCGCCCAATCGAGAACTGCCAGCAGCGCGGCATACTCGGCATAGTTGTTGGTCTGTTTACCCAGGTATTCGCTCAGGCGGGCCACGGTGCGGCCTTGGGGGTCCTCGATGACCGCGCCATAACCGGCCGGACCGGGATTGCCGCGGGAGCCGCCGTCACAGTGGGCGGTAAACCAGCCCTCTGGTGTGGGCTTGGCCGGGTTCATTTCGGGAAATAGGGGGTTATCCATTGTTTTCCAGTGTACCGGGAGGGCCGTTGCGATCACGGAGATACCCTGCGGCGCGCTCACTAAGCAACACGATCAGCGTCTACTTGAGTGCGACCACTCTTCGAACCACGGAGCAGTGATTCAATGCCAATTGAAGCTGCCAGCTTAGCACCCGTTCCAGCATCCGCACTGGCGACAGCGCCGGGCGGTTTGGCTTGGCCAGCCGCGCGGGGGGTACAATCCTCTGCAGGTATGGCTGCTACCAGGGCAATGAACGGGCCGGATCGGGCGCAGGAGCGCTTGCAGGCGCGTGCGCCGGAGATGGAGCTGATTCGCGAGGCCCAACGGGGATCGCGGGTAGCGTTCGACGCGCTGGTTCGTCAGTATGAGCAGCAGGTTCTGCGGCTGGCACTGCACCTGACGGGTTCGGAACATGACGCCGAGGACATTTATCAGGAAGCCTTTTTAAAGGCCTTCCGGTATATCGGGAACTTCCGGTTCGAGTGCTCGTTCTACACCTGGATTTACCGGATTGTCACCAACCTTTGTTTGGATCAACTGCGGCGGCGCAAGACTCGCCGGGAAGATTCGGCCGTGCTGGTAGATCACTCGGGTGATGAGATTGACTTGTTGGCTTCAGTGTCGGACAATCGGTCGTTTTCGAGCCCGGACCGCGAGCTGGACCGTAAGGTTTTAGGGGAACGAATTCAAGCAGCGCTGGGCAAGCTGACTCCGCGCGAACGGATGGTTTTTGAATTGAAGCATTACCAGGGGCTCCGCCTGCGAACGATCGGAGAGATGTTGAATACGACAGAAGAAACCGCCAAAAATACGCTCTTTAGAGCGACGAAGAAGTTGCGGGCTCAACTGGCGGGATTGCGCTAAGTCCTGCGGGTCTTGCAGACGGCAGACTTTTGGACCAGATCTGTGGCATTGAAGTACGAGGCTGGAAGGACGTAACACCATGAATTGCGAAGTTGCCCATGAACGGATCGTGCTGGCGGCTTACGGCGAACTCGCCGATGATCAGATTCACGAGCTGGACCGGCATTTAACGACCTGTGCGGATTGCCTCACAGAGCGGGATCAACTGCAGGCGCTGAAGATACTGGCGGCCGTGCACCCCGTTGTTGAACCGCCTGCCAACCTGGTAGCGCGCTCGCGGATGCGGCTTGAAGAAGCGCTCGATGCGATTCCTCCCAAGCGCTGGTATGAGCGGTTTGGCGAGAACATCCTGAACCATTTTGCGCGTCTGCAATCGGCTCCTGTGGCCGCGGGCCTGCTGCTGGTGGTGGGTATGGGTGCGGGCAGTCTGGGTGGATTTGAGTTCGCGCAGGCTCGCGCGGCGCACACCGCGTCGAAAGCAAGCGAGGCGACAGCAACAGCGGCACCGGTTCCGACGAGTCCGGCGGATGTGGCGAGTATTTCGAGCATTGTGCAGCAGCCGAACAGCGAGATGGTGGAAGTCCGCTACAACGAGGTTGTGCCGCAACGCATTCAGGGGTCGCTTGAAGATCCGGCGATTCGGCAGCTGTTGATGATGGCGTCTGAGGATGCGGCTTCGGCAGGAATTCGCGACGATTCGGTAGGCCTACTGGCGGCAGAGTGCCGTGCCGGTCACAGCTGTAATGCCGCGGGTATTCGCGACGCGTTGATGGTGGCCTTGCGCTACGACCGGAATGAGGGTGTGCGCGAGAAAGCGCTGAAGGGCCTGGAACCTTATGTATCTGAAGATATGCGTGTGCGTGACGCGGTGCTGGAGGCACTGTTGAACGACAGCGATGCGCGCATCCGCACTGAAGCGATCAATGTTCTTGAACCTGTGGAAGCCGATATGACGGTGCGTCAAGTGCTGTCAACGGTTGCCACGTCAGACCAGAATCCCCAGATCCGCAACGTCTCCCGGCAGGTTCTGCGCCGGGTGCCGGAGATTCAATAGCAATGACTATCCTTCGGGTCACAGCACCGTACCTAAAGAGTGCGGGCCTGAACAGGGCAAATCAGCAGGGGGAAGAAAAATGAAGTACTTTTCGAGGCCGTACCGCACTATGTTCTGCAGTGATTCAAAGAGTAGGGTATTCGGGGTCGGGGTTGCCGGACTGATCATCGCTGGCCTGCTTCTTGCGCCGCACCGAGTGCCGGCACAGTCTGCTGGGTTGGCAGAAGTCATGCAAGAGCCGAGCCCGCTCTTGCATTCGAGCTCGCAGGGATACATGGGCGTGCTCGTGGGCGACGTTGATTCGGACTCCGCCTCCAAACTCAAGCTGAAAGAAGTTCGCGGCGCAGTTGTCACGCTGATCGATCACGATGCACCGGCGGCACAGGCAGGCGTCCGCGTGAATGACGTGGTGCTGCAGGTGAACGGTCAAGTCGTGGAAGGGGCAGAGCAATTCAGCCGCATGATGCGCGAGATTCCCGCAGGCCATTCGGTGAGCCTGGTGATCAGCCGCGACGGCGCCGTGCAGACCATCGCGGTGCAATTGGCGGACCGCAAGAAGATGGAGCACGATGTGTGGAATCGGCTCGACAACGGCGGCGATCAATCGGCATCGGCTCCGGGGATGGGCATTCTGTCGGGCGGCTCGGGGGATGTGCCTTCTGGGGGCTTCCACATTCCGTTTATTGGGACAAGCACGCTGAACGTGGGTGCTCTGGTGGAACCATTGACCTCGCAGATGGCCGATTATCTTGGGATCCAGGGCGGCCTGATGATCAAGCAGGTAGCCCGCAAGAGCGAGGCAGAAGCTGCCGGACTGAAGGCTTTCGATGTGATTCTGAAAGTAGGCACCGACGGCATCTCCACTACGGCAGATTGGGATCGTGCGCTGCGCGCCAACCAGGGGAAACCTGTGCAGGTCACGATTCTTCGCGATCGGCGGCAGCAGACAGTGACGTTGCAGGTGGATACCAAGCGCCATCACGCGGAACTGGATGAAATATTTCCGTTCAGAGATGACTCCTGCCCGTTGATGGCTGCGCTCGATCCCGACGTTGCGGCCGAACTTGCGCAGCAGATTGCGGGCGACGATTCCGTTGTGCAGTCGATGAGGGATCAGGCCGAGGCGTTACGCGACGAATTCGGGTCTGATAATTTTGCGATCACCCCCGAACAGGCAGAACAGTTTCGGAAGCTTGCGGAACAGGCAGCCAAGGGTTTTCCGGACCAGCTGAAAGATCAGAACTTCAGATTTGACCCGAAGCAGATGGATGAATTGAAGCGGCAGATGGAGCAGTTCCGCCATGACTTCAAGCCGGAAGATTTCAAATTCGATCAGAAGCAACTGGAACAGATGGAGGAGCCGAAGTTCTTCTTCAAGTTCGATGGTCCAAGCGATGAGAGTCTCCAGCAAGAAATGAAGCGGCAGATGGATCGCCTAAGGCACCAGATGGAAGAGATGCAGGCGCAGGGTTTCGATCATCTGGTCTAAGCGTAATACTGTTCACTTAATGATCCTGATGGCTTTGCGAATCTCAATCTTTGGCAGGGGCTTGACGTGGCGCGGGCGGAGCGGGAAGTTGCTCATCTTGCGCTTGACGCCGCGGGGATTGCGGCGATTGCGGCTGGAGACAACACGTTCCTGAAGGATTTCGTCGAGAACCGCGTTATGAAATGTTCTCCTCTGCTGAGGGGGGAATAGCGCCGTAGACGTTGATCTTGCGCCGAATGACGCGCACGGCGTGAAGGAACGAGAGCCTGTCGGGATCTTGGTCAGCCTTGAGAGCGGCCTCGTGCATCAGGCCGCGGATGGCGAAGTGGGCCATCATGAGGCCATAAAACTCCTGACGCACCAGATCGGGGGTTTTGCTGCGCAGCACGATGTGGGCACCGCGCAGATGGGTCTTGAGTTCGTCGAACGCGGTTTCTATCTCCCATCGCTCGTGATAGAGAGCCGCCAACTCGCCGGCTGGGGCCTTGCCGGGATCGAGGATGGTGGTTGCCAGACGATAGATCGGCTCGGAGCCCTCAATTCCTTCCAGGCGGTAATCGATCACCCGCAGCACGATCCCGTTGGTTTTATGCCGCCAGTCCCGCTCCGAAGGATAGACGCGGCTCAAATAGGAGCCATCGGCCAGAGGTTTTTCGCGGGCCATGCGCATATTCTTTTTCGTCCGCCAGAGCAGGTCCGCGCCTGTTCCTCGCGCCAGTTGCCATAGTTCGAAGCCAAAGAAATTTCGATCTGCCAGACAGAGCATGCCCTTTGCCAGGCGCGGAAGCACCGCTTTGGCCAAGGTGATCTCGCCCGTCCGGTAACTGTCCATCTGACTGCCGAACAGCACGTGGGTGCCGTTCTCCACCAGAGATACGAAACGAATCTGAGGATATGCGCTCGTGCCGCGGCTGGCTCCGGGGCGAGAGAAAGCCTCTTCGTTGGCCTTCTCGTCAGCCACGTCGAAGGTGCTGCCATCCAGGCTCACCAGCCGCCAGGTCCGATACCACGCGCCACGCGTAACCCGCACTGCAATAGGCTTAACCAACTCATCGTGCAACTGCTGCAGAGGCTCCCAGCCCAGCCGCGTGCGGGCTTGGGAGATACCCGACTTGCCTGCCACACGCACCCCGGCCGACGGATCGCGAAGCCACTGCACTCCTTCCAATAGACAACGCAATACCTCGCGATAGGACGATTGCATATAAAGCGCCAAGGCGATCACGTAGTAAATAACTACCTGCGCAGGAAGGTCGCGCTGACGAATGCTGGCCTTGCCCGTCCGGGCCAGCACCGTACCAATGGCCGAATCGGGAAACGTCTTGGTGATCACGCCAAGACTGATGTAATCCGTGATCCGAGCACCCGGAGGAAGTTCCGCAACCGTACGCGCCAACTGTGGCCTCCTGTCCTTGCCTTATACAGAATGCCACAAATTTCATTAAGTGAACAGTATTAGGTCTAAGCGAGAGGCGTTCGCAGATCACAGGTCAGCTTGTTTTCTTCAAGACTTGCTTGGCGATGGTGGCCAGTTGCATGTTTGAGGTGCCCTCGTAGATCTTGCCGATCTTGGCATCGCGGTAGTACTTCTCTGCCGGATAATCGCGCACGAACCCGTTTCCCCCGAAAACTTCAACGCACTTGCTGGCCACGCGCTCGGCAACTTCGGACGCGAAGAGTTTGGCCATCGCTGCTTCTTTGACGTAAGGTTTTCCGGCGTCTTTGAGGCGTGCGGCGTTGTACACCAGGAGGCGCGCAGCCTCAATCTGCGTGGCCATTTCTGCCAACGTAAATTGAACTGCCTGAAACTCGGCGATGGGCTTACCGAATTGGCGTCGCTCCTGGGCGTAGCGGGCTGCGTGATGCCATGCTCCTTCGGCAAGGCCCAGCATCTGCGCGCCGATGCCGATGCGGCCTTCATTCAATGTCTCGATGGCGATCTTGTAGCCCTTGCCTCGTTCTCCCAGCAGGTTCTCTTCTGGAATCAGGCAATGATCGAAAATCAGTTCGCAGGTGCTCGATGCGCGAATGCCGAGTTTGTCTTCCTTTCGGCCGACGCTGAAGCCTGGCGTGTCTTTTTCGATGAGAAAGGCAGTGATGCCACGATGGCCTGCTGCTGGGTCGACAGTAGCGAAGACGATGAAGAGCCCGGCTTCGCGGGCATTGGAGATCCATAGCTTACGGCCGGAGAGGCGATACCCACCGCGAGGAGAATCGGACGGTTCGGCGCGGGTCTGAAGGGCGAAGGCGTCGGAGCCCGAGCCGGCCTCGCTGAGAGCATAGGCGCCGACGTTGTCTGACGCGAGACGCGGGAGCCAGCGGGCCTTCTGCGCGTCTGTGGCCCAGCGACGGAGCGCGTTAATGACCAGCGTATTGTGCACGTCGACCAGGACGGCAACTCCCGGATCGACGGTGGAGATGGCTTCGATGGCGAGGACTGCGTCAAAGAAGCTGCCGCCCGCTCCGCCGAAGGCTTCGGGAGCCTCGATGCCCAAGAGCCCCAATTCGAAGAGCTGTTTTACTAGGCCGGGAGCGAGTTGCTGGTCAGAATCCATGCTGCGCACCAAAGGCTCGATCTTTTCCTGGGCGAAATCACGCACCGTGGAGTAGAACAGATTCTCTTCTTCGGAGAGTTGTGTGAGAGGGGAAGGAGTGGCGTGGCTCTTCGACAAGCGGATTTGTGCCCCCGGCCTCGCAGTGTACCAAACGGGGAGGTGGGCGGGGAGAATGAGTTTCTCCGCAAACTTCGTTCGGAGAAACAAGGATGACAGAGGTTGGTTGAGGTTCGTGCTTTCCCATCCTTTCGCCGGAAAGAAGGCGAAAGGATGGGGCACGGAGGGTGTGCGGATTGATTAATCGATGACGAGGGTGAAGGTCGTCGTTCCGGTGATGGTCGCCGTCGTCGAATCCTGTCCCGTCACGGTGATGGTGTATGTCCCCTTGGGTGGGTTGGAAACGGTGGTTGAGGAGCCGCTGCTGCAGGCCGATAGACCCAAGCCGATCGCGAGCAGCCCGATCACTGCGGCAAAGCTGCGCAACCTGCGGGAAGAGCGTCCGAGGAAGCCGGCGAGCAGCAAGCCCGCGAAGGCAATCCCGAGAGGCGTTCGGCTTGGGGCGCTGTTTTGCGAGGTTTTCACCGGGCCGAGGCGGTGCATCGCATGCTTGCCGCTCTTGGCGATTGCCGCACTGGCGCAGTCGGAGGCATTGGTGTCGAAGGTGAGCGTGGTTGTGACGGCAGTCGTCCCGGCCACAGTTGCGGTTCCGCCGTTGCCGGCAGGAGTGGCGAATTCGTAGCAGAGATTCGAGAGGGAGGTGTCATTCGAGGTGTCGAAGTTGATGTCCACAGTTCCCGTATAGCCGCCGGCGGGGGTGACTGTGATGGTTGAGCCGGCCGAACTTCCCTGTGCCACGGTGACACCTGTGGCGGCGAGGGTGAAGGTCCCTTTACCTGAGCTTGTACCGGCGATGGATACCACAACAGAGCCGGTAGAAGCAGCATGTGTGGAATCGCCCGCGTACCGGGCGACGATGTTGTGTGCGCCCGCGGTGGCGAAGTTCGCCGTGTACGTGGCAGTGCCATTTGCGGTCAGGGCTATCGTCTGCGGGGTACATCCGGTGGCGCCGTACGATGTGCCGCAACCGTCGATGGAGAGGGTTACGTTGCCGGTAGGAGTGGTTGTGCCGCTGTCGGAAGCAACGGTAATGGTGATGGTGTCGTTGGTGCTGACGGCCGGCGTTGCGCTTGCCGCAGCAACGGTGGTGGTGGTGCCGATGAGGGTGGAGGTGTTGGCCGGCCAAGCTGTCACGAGGGCGCTCAGGTTGACCGAGCCAAGACCGGTGACCTGGTCATAGCCCGCCGTGGTGGCGTAGCTGCCTTCACTTGCCGTGCTGCAGTAGTTGGGTCCGAGGCTCGACGGGCATTCATTGTTTCCTGTGGTCACGTCGTTAAACGCAGCGGCATAGGTAGTGCTATTCGAGGCCAGCTTGTACAGCGTGGGGTTCAGGAGGCCCTGCCCTGCCGAATAGCCCTGGGCCTGGTTAAGAACGGCAACCATGCCGGCGAAGATGGGTGTGGCGAAGCTAGTGCCGCCGGCGATGGTCAAGTCCTGGGTCGCTGAATCCCGGAAGCCGCTGTTGCAACTGGCCTGCTGGACGGGCGCCTGTGTGGTGTTCCAGTCGCTCGTGTCGCTGGTGCAATAGAGGTAGCCGGGGAGGTCCGGCGATGCGTAGAGGGAGACGTCGGGCACGTCGCGCTTGCCGTCACTCGGGATGCCGGGAACGCCGGTTTGCCAGCTTGGTTTGGTGGTGTAGAGGGTACTGGCTCCGCCGCCTGTAGAACTCAGGGTAGTCGATCCTCCCGCGACTGCCGCGGCATCGTCGTTCCAGGCCACTTCAGGAATGTACTTGAGAAGCGAAGTGACTTCGTCACTGGAGCCCTTGGCCTCCCAGTAGGCGGAGCCTGCGGTGTCGTTGGCGGATGTAATCTCAGTGCCGCCCACGCCCGTGACATATTGGCTGCTGGCGGGATAGCTGACGGCCAGTTCTTCCTGGGTGGCAAGTGGAGGAAGCCCGTTTTGGGTGGTGGGAATACCCTGGTAGCAGGCTGAAGACCCGGAGTCGCCCGACGCGGCGACTACGGTCTGTCCCTGGGTTGCAGCCTGCGCCATAACGGCTTCGAGCGCGGTGATGTTCGTGGCGGAGAGATTGGGCTCGCACGAGCCATAGCTTACGCTGATGATGTTTCCGATTTTCTCGTCGACGGCGTATTCAATGGAATCGAAGACGCCGAAGTTCGTGGCGCTGCCGGTGTAAACGAAGAAGATCTCGGCGCCTGGTGCAATCCCACCGGACCACTCGACATCCAGGTCGGATTCGCCCTGATCGCCCGCGAACGCCTGAGCCGCACCCGAACCGGGGACCAGGACTTGATTGGGATCCTTCACGGTGAGTCCGGCCGCGGTTTCAAAGTTTTCAATGTCGGTATTGAGGATGGAAGACTGACCAGCAACCGCGATTGCTTGACCAGCGCCCGTGCTGCCTGCGCTGATGAGGCTGTTGACGCCGTAGGCCAACTTGATGTCGCCGGGGGCGAAGAAGACACTGCCGGAGACGCTCGAGGTGAAGGCGGGATTGGCCTGGTCAGCATGGCTCTTCATGATCATCGGCTTAGGCCTGAAATCGTCGAGGTTTCTGACTGCCATCACCACGGGCGTAAGGGCGGAAGGAAGCATGAGCGCCGTGGAGGGAGCAAAGTGCTTTTCTCCGGCGATGGTGTAGAAGTGCATTTCGGTCTGAAAGGCCTGCTCCACCTGATTGACGCTCCCCGAAAAACGGATCACATTGCGGCTGCGGGCCACCGAATCGACCGAGAAGCCTTGTTGCTGGAGCCAGGTCTGCACTTTGTCTATGTCCGACTGAGCCATGCCGAAGCGGGCCGCGAACTGATCGGGGTTGAGCCACTGATGGTAGAGAGGGGAACTGGGATTCTGCTGTGCAGCGATGAGGGCTTCAAGATCGGCCTTTTGCGCGGCCGAGCGGTTGAAGACGATGCTCATACCATTCAGCCGGGTATCGGAGGGGACGCGCCCGGAATCGAACTGTGCTTGCGCCATGGGGTGAAGCGAGCCTTTCAAGGTAGATACCGAGGAATTGGAGATCTCGGCCTGAAGGCGGGGCGTCGGAGTTTGCGCGCCCAGAGTCGTCGCCGCCAAGACGCAAGCGGCGAGCAATCCACAGATTCTAGGGCCAATGATTCTAGGGCCACAGATTCTGAGGCCACGAATGCTGAAGAGTTTTGGTGTAGAGGAGAGAGGCGAAGTCGTCATAGTCATCCTTGTTCATTCAAAGCGTTTTTGGGTCAGGAGAGTGTGCCCGCGGCCTCGTAAGGCCCGCGTTCGACCAGAGAGCGAGGCCGACAGTTTTGCCCGCAGCAGTTCCGGAAACCAATTGAGCGAGTCGGCACTTTTCCGGGGCAGAGGAAGTCGAGTCTCAAGGGTTGGAGTCCATCCAATGCACATCTGGGGACAGCTACCCGGCATTCACATGGAGCGCGTCTCCAGGGTTAGACTCAGATCGCACTACAAAGTTGTGGCACGGCTGGTAAGGATAGGGACAAAAGTCATGGGAAGGGGGAAGCAAATGCTCTCCCGACGAGTGTTGTAAGTGCTTTTATGAGCTTGGATTGGCTAATTGCAAGGCCGGAACGGTCTTGCTCGGCGGGATGAATTTGCCTGCGCGCCACGCGATCATGAGCTGCTCGCCATCGAGCAACTTTCGGATTTGGCATCGCGCGTGATCGGCCCATGGACCGCTGCGATCGAGCCGCACGTAAGCCTGCCAGTGACGCAGGGCGGACCGGGATTCTCCCTTACGTTCGTAGGCAAGGGCGAGATTGTAGTGGGCGTCGGCATAGCGTGGTGAGAGCGCCACGGCTTGCTGGTAGGCGCGGATCGACTCTTCGGGGCGTTCCAACTCGTCAAGCACGTTACCCAGGTCAAAGAAGGCGAGGACGTACCCCGGATCGGTTTCGGTGGCACGGCGATAGAGCTCCTCTGCCCGGCCATAGCGGCGCAGGTGGAAGTAGATGGTTCCCAGGTTGATGTAGGCTGCGGCGTAGCGAGGATCCCGTTCAAGAATTTGTTCGTAAAGAGCGATGGCGCGGTTCTTATCGCCTGCTTCCTCTGCCTGCACGGCGGCAAGGAAGAGGTTCTGCACTTTCTCTGCGGCCGCCGGTTGCCCTGGCGCGCGCAAGGGCGATGGCCTGGCTTCAGTGGGGTATTGATCGAGCCGCTCGAAATCGAAGAGCAATTGGCGACGGATCGGATCGACCATAGCGCCACTGCAGCGAAATGCCAGTCGAGTGCCGGTGCGAACGAGGCTCGCCTCCAGGAGAGGATTGGGCATGCCGGCTACTGCGCGCATGGCGACGATAGAGTTGCGAATGGAAGCGGCCGGAACGTCTTCTTCCCGCAAGACGCGCAAGGTCCGCAACTGGCCAAGATCCTGGAATGTGTAGGCTTGCTGCGGGGGAATGAGTCCGGCTCTCTCCCATCCGAACAACTGGTGGGAACTGATCTGCAGGATTCGCAAAACATCCTGACGGCTATAGCTGGTCACTCTTCCATGCTCCATATCCGATCGGACGAAGACCTGTCCGTTGGATCGCGAATCGGGTTCAGATCGTAAACCGTTCTTTCGTTTCTCCGACCTATCGTCGCAGACATCGTCCGAGGAATAGCTCCGGAGGAACCGCTAGCTGGATTATGCCAAGAATATGCGTGGATAAGCTGGAGCGAATTACGACACGAAAAAATGTGAGTGGATAACTAATGCTTTATTTGGTTCCTTTGCGGCGTGGGCGGTTCTCGCCAGACGGGACTGAACGGGGAAAGTCGAAAGCAGCAGGCACGTCGAGCGGTTGGCTTCCCCGAGTCGATCCGGACAAAACATGTGTGACAAACGACGTGTCAATGGTCATGAAAATGCAGGGCTGAGTTGGACGAATCGTGATGCCCTTAAGTCTTTATTACTTAATCAATAAGCGCCGTTATTTCGCTGTTTTTAAGGATGCTTTTATGGTACCGTAGTGCTTCTTCGAGTGCATGCGCCAACCCACGCAGGATGGCGTATCGAAGAGGAATCGGCCCCGTGTTTGAAGCGGATTTTTGTCTGGCATTGAAGGAAAAACTAGACGTACTGTCTGCCAGCGAACGTGTCGAAGCGCTTCTGGGGTATAAACCAAAAGAATTCCTTTTGTCCACCATTTCTCTGGAGGGTCTGGTTCACCCCCGAGACGTTTCCGTGGTCCGGCAGCTGTTTTCTCCCTCATCCAAAGATGAATCCGGCGAGGTGAAAGTCCGGGTTCGCCACGCCGATGGGCGAATCCGGTGCTTGAGCTGGGTCTACGAACGGGAGAAGAAGGGCCGGAGTTTCACAATCCTGAACTTGATTCTGCGCGACGCAGCGCGTCTCCCGCGCAAAGATGCCAACCCCGAAGCAGCGGCCGATCTGAGGGCGTTGATGGAGGGAATGGACGAATGCCCCGATCGCAAGGACTGGAACCACGTCATCACGCTGGCGAATCGCAATTTCCGAAAGATGTTTTCCGATCCCACACAGGAACCCCGAGATCTGACCGGGCTGACCGACTACGACCTGTTCTCAGAGGAATACGCGGATCAATCGTATGAACTCGAGGAGCAAGTGCTGGCTGGTTTGCCTGTCGCGTACGTAGCGCAACAGACCGTGCGCGGACGGAAGGAGCGGCTCGATCACCGGAAGTTTCCTGTTTGGGACCAGGGCGGGCAGATTACCGGACTTTTCACCATCATCGCGGTGACGACGGAAAGGGTACTGGCGGAGCGAGCCCTGCGAGCGAATGAGGAGTCCCTAAGAGGCGCGCAAAAAATCGCAGGAGTGGGCACTTTCGTCCTCGACGTTCAAGGACAGACGTGGACCGCTTCCGATGCGCTGTACGAGATTCTTGGGATCGACAAGGGGTGTGAGTGCAGGCTGGCCGTCTGGACCGACTTGATCCGCGAAGAAGATCTGGCCGCGCTGGTAAAGCTCTACGGAGATATGGTCCTGGGCAAGAGCAAGATGCTGGATGGTGAGACGCGTTTCATTCGCCAGACAGACGGGGTCTTGCGGTGGGCGCGTGTGAGGGGCAGGCTTGCCTTGGACGAGAAGGGAAGGCCACACACGCTACGCGGCACGATAGAGGACATCAGCGATCGAAAACTGGCTGAAGCCGAAGTGCGGGAGAGCGCCGGATTGCTTCAGTTGTTTATCCAGGATGCTCCCACAGGGCTCGCTATGTTCGATCGCGAGATGAGATACATCAGCGCGAGCCGGCGATGGATCGAGGACCAGGGAGTAAAAGAATGGGATGTTGTGGGTCAGGATGGTACGGCCATGGTGGACCGGCCAAGGGACAGTTGGTGGAATCGTGGTGCTTGCGGAAGACATTACCGCGAGAAAGGCGGTTGAGCATGCGTTGCGGGCGAGCGAACAGTCCTTAAGCGAAGCACAGAGGATCGCTGGTGTTGGCAGCTTCGTGCTGGACCTCACCAGCGGAATCTGGATGAGCTCCGAAATGTTGGACGAAATTCTCGGAATCGACGGGTTATACAGCCACACTGTGGAAGGCTGGAAAGCGTTGGTTCATCCAGACGACACCGCAATGATGGCTTCGCACCTGGTGAACGAGGTTCTGGGAAAGGCGATGCGCTTCAGCAAGGAATACCGGATTGTCCGTCCGAACGATGGTGCGGTGCGCTGGGTGCAAGGGCTGGGTGTACTGGAGACCGATGCGCAGGGAAATCTCTCATTACTGCGCGGAACGATCCAAGACATTACAACGCGCAAACAAGCGGAAGCCTCGCTGCGGGAGAGCCGGGAGCTTCTGCAACTTTTCATCGAACATGCTCCTGCAGCCATTGCGATGTTCGATCGCGAAATGCGCTATCTGGGCGCGAGTCGCCGCTGGCTCGAAAGCTACGCTCTTGTAGGGAAAGAAGTCTTCGGTCATTCACACTATGAAGCATTCCGGAAATTCCGGAACGTTGGAAAGAGGCACATCGCCGGGGATTGGCCGGGGAAAGCCTCCGCGCGGACGAAGAACGCTTTGACCGGGCTGACGGGTCGGAAAGCTGGCTGTGCTGGGAGCTTGTCCCATGGCGCGCGGCAGATGGGACAATCGGCGGGATCGTCATTTTCACCGAAGACGTTACCGCCCTGAAGGAAAGTGAAGATCGTCTCCAACTTGCCGCGAATGTCTTTACCCATGCATCCGAAGGCATTCTGATCACCAACGCGGAAGGGATCATCCTCGATGCCAACAGCGCGTTCACGCGGATTACCGGATACACACGCGGGGAGGTGCTGGGACAGAACCCGCGCATGCTAAAGTCTGGCCGGCAGACGAGGGAGTTTTACGTGGATTTGTGGGCGCAGCTCAAGGAGAAAGGTCACTGGTCTGGAGAAGTCTGGAATCGCGCCAAGGGGGCAGATTTTCGCCGAGATGCTGACGATCAGCGCGGTGACCGATGCGACGGGCCGCACGAAACAGTATGTGGGGATGTTCTCCGATCTGACGCCGATCAAGGAGACCGAGAAGCAGCTCAAACACATCGCCCACTTTGATTTGTTAACGGGCCTGCCTAATCGGACTTTGCTCGCCGATCGCCTGCGTCAGGCGATGGCGGGGTGCCATCGCCTCGGTTGTATCGTTGCGCTTGCCTATCTCGATCTGGATGATTTTCATTCGATCAATGACCGCCATGGAAGAAGTACAGGCGACTCGCTTCTGACGGCGATCACTCACCGTTTGACGGCTGTGCTCCGGGACGGAGACACGCTTGCCCGGCTAGGGGGCGACGAATTCGCGGTCGTTCTATTAGAAATTGCGAACATTGAGGAGAGTCTTTCACTCATTGGACGGCTAAGAGATGCCGTGGCGGAGCCTGTCCAGATAGGCGAACTGCTGCTTCAAGTGTCCGCAAGTATCGGAGTGACGTTCTATCCGCAAACGGAAGATGTAGAGCCCGATCAACTGCTGCGTCAAGCCGACCAGGCGATGTACTTCGCGAAGCTTGCCGGCAGATCGCGCTATCACATTTTTGATCCGACGCTCGATCGCAGCATGCGCGGACGTCGTGAGGATCTGCAGCGCATCCGCCAAGCCATGCAGGCTCACGAATTCGAGTTGTATTTCCAGCCGAGAGTCAACATGCGTACCGGCACGGTTTTGAGCGCGGAAGCGTTGATTCGCTGGGGCACCCCGAACTTGGCTTGCTTTTGCCGCAACATTTTTTGCCGATTGTGGAGGGAAACCTGTTGGCAGTGGAGCTGGGTGAGTGGGTGATCGGGAGCGCCCTTTCGCACATGGAGCGATGGCGCGAGGAGGGCCTGGATATACCCATAAGCGTGAATGTCGATGCGATGCAGTTGCAAGAGCCTCGATTTATCGATCGGTTGAAAGAATTGTTGGCCAGGCATCCGGACATTCCGCCATCGAAGTTGGAGCTCGAGGTTCTGGAAAGCAGCGGATTTCAGGATGTGGCCCAGGTTTCGGAGGTGATTCGGGCATGCAGCAAGCTTGGAATCTCTTTCGCACTGGACGACTTTGGCACGGGGTATTCGTACCTGTCATATTTGAAGCGATTGCCGGTCGATGTTCTGAAGATCGATCAAAGTTTCGTGCATGACATGCTCGACGACCCGGAGGACCTGACGATTCTGGAAGGGGTTCTGGTGCTTGCCAATGCATTTCGACGTCAAGCGGTCGCGGAAGGAGTCGAGACAGTCGATCACGGGTTGATGCTTTTGCGGCTTGGATGTCCGGTTGCTCAAGGATATGGAATCGCCCGCCCGATGCCCGGGAGCGAGCTTTCGCGTTGGGCAGCAAATTGGCGGCCTGATCCGCGTTGGGAAAACGTACCCGCCGTAGATCCGGTGAAATGGCCGATCTTATATGCGAGCGTGGAACATCGTGCGTGGGAAACGGAGGTGGAAGAGTTTCTCCGGGGAGATCGGTTGGCGGCACCGAGAATGGATCACCATCTATGCCGATTTGGCTCCTGGCTGGACTCCGAGACATCGGCTGGACGCAGTGATTCTACAAACTTCCAGGTGATCGATGCACTCCATCAGAAACTCCATGCGCATGCCAACGGGATCCTCGATTTAAAAGACCAGGACATTGGGACGGGGAAATTTGCCGAATTGACTGAGCTGCACACTCTCCGGGATGGCCTGCTGGAGAAACTGCAATACTTTGTTTAGTCGGTATGAAGCGATCACGGCGATTGCGTATGAGCCGGGTAGCGAGATTTTCAAATCCCGCAGTACTCGTGGCCGATCTTAGGTGTTTAGGATTTCCTGGAGTCGGATGTTAGACTTCTTCAAGAGAATTTCGCGGGCACCGAACAAAAAATGAACAACGCTGCGGATTGGTTTGGAAGCCGCCTGCGTTGTTTGTCCGCGTTGCCAAGCTAACCGACGAATATACCAATCCTTCCGGTCAGAGGGTCGCCCAGACAGTGATTGACATCAGCGACACCATCGTAGTCACTGGCGGCGCGGGCTTCATTGGCTCGAATTTTGTGCTGCAGTGGTTCAGGAACGGCGGCCCGTCGCTGGTGAATCTCGATGCCCTCACCTACGCTGGAAACGCAGAGAATCTCGAATCTCTAAAGAGTGACCAGAGACATCAATTGGTGTGTGGGGACATCTGCGATGCCGAGCATGTAGGCTCGATTTTGCGCGAGCACCGGCCTCGGGCGATTCTCCATTTCGCTGCGGAAAGTCACGTCGACCGTTCGATCGCCGATCCGAGCGCATTTATCCGCACGAATGTTCAGGGCACGCTCGCTCTGCTGGAACAAGCGAGGCTCTACTGGCTGCAGCTTGATTCGGCTGGTCGCCGGGCATTCCGCTTTTTGCACGTCTCGACGGATGAAGTGTATGGATCTCTTGGACCGGACGATCCGGCGTTTTCGGAGTCCACAGCCTATGCGCCGAACAGCCCCTATGCGGCATCGAAGGCTGCTTCGGATCACCTGGTGCGGGCGTATCACCACACATATGGCCTGCCGGTCCTGACGACTAACTGCTCCAATAATTACGGCCCATACCAATTTCCTGAGAAGCTCATTCCTCTGATGATTCTGAATGCGCTCGAGGGCAAGCCTCTGCCCGTGTATGGCGATGGGTGCAACGTTCGCGACTGGCTCTTTGTAGAAGATCATTGTTCGGCGATTCGGGTCATCCTGGACCGGGGGCGCGTTGGCGAGACCTACAACATTGGAGGGAATAGCGAGCGCAAAAACATCGACGTTGTTACGGCGATATGCGATTTGGTTGATGAGATGAGTCCGGATTCGGGAGCCGAGACGAGAAGGAAGCTCATCACGTACGTGACCGATCGGCCTGGACACGACCGCCGCTATGCGATAGACGCTACAAAGATCAGCCGCGAGCTGGGATGGCATCCGGCCGAGACGTTTGAATGTGGGTTGAGAAAGACGGTCGCTTGGTATCTGAAGAACGCCGCTTGGATTCAGAACGTACGGAGCGGAACATATAAGGAGTGGATTCGGCAGAATTACGAGGAAAGGATCTCCCGATGAAAGGGATTATTCTTGCAGGCGGATCCGGAACCCGGCTCTACCCGGTAACGAATGCGGTTATCAAGCAGCTTCTACCGGTGTACGACAAGCCAATGATTTACTACCCGCTGAGCACGCTGATGTTAGCCGGGCTACGGGATATCCTGATCATTTCAACTCCACAAGATACACCGCGCTTCGTGGAATTATTGGGGAATGGCTCCCAATGGGGAATCAATCTAACGTACGCTGTTCAACCCAGTCCAGATGGATTGGCGCAGGCGTTCTTGATCGGACGCGAGTTCATAGGGAACGATACGAGCGCGTTGATCCTCGGAGACAACATTTTCTACGGTCATTCGTTCTCCGTCCACCTGCAGCGCGCGGCGAAGGTGCAGCACGGGGCCATCGTGTTCGCCTACCCTGTGCATGATCCTGAGCGCTATGGCGTGGTTGAATTCGACGATCGCGGGCACGCGGTTAGCATCGAAGAGAAACCGGAATCTCCTAAATCGCGCTATGCGGTGACAGGTCTGTATTTCTATGACAATCAAGTCGTGAACATGGCGGCATCATTGAAGCCAAGTCATCGAGGCGAGCTGGAAATTACCGATCTGAACCGTCTCTATTTGGACGCCGGGACCCTCAAGGTGGAGGTGATGAGCCGGGGGATGGCGTGGTTAGATACGGGCACCCACGATTCCTTATTTGACGCGGGGCTTTTCATTCAGACGATCCAGAGACGCCAGGGACTGAAGATCGCGTGCCTGGAAGAGATCGCGTTTCGTCTTGGCTATATCAACGTCGAGCAGCTAGAGAAATTAGCGCAGCCGGTGCTTAAGAGCGGCTACGGACAATATCTTTTGTCGCTGCGGCATGAGCCGAATCACCTTCCGGATATGGACGACAATGAAGATTGAAGAGACCGCCTTGGCGGGAATTCTCGTCATAACACCAGATGTTTATCGCGACAGCCGTGGGGCATTCCTGGAGACATGGAATCTGCGTGCGATGACAGACGCTGGACTGCCATCGAACTGGGCGCAGGACAATTTTTCGCTCTCGAAGAAGAATGTTCTTCGCGGCATTCACTACCAGATAAGTCATCCGCAGGGAAAACTAGTGCGCGTTACGCATGGGACCGCATTCGATGTGGCAGTTGATCTACGCCGTACTTCGCCGACTTGCGGGAAGCATATTGCTCTGGAACTCGACGGCGAGAGCGGGCGGATGCTGTGGATTCCCACCGGATTTGGGCACGCGTTTCTGGCCGTGACTGACGTCGTTGGTTTCGCCTATAAGGTGACCGATTATTACTCACCTGCGAGCGAACGAACGATCGTTTGGAATGATCCAGATCTAGCGATTCCATGGCCGATTGATGAAAAAGAGGTCATCGTTTCCGCAAAAGATCAGAAGGGCGCACCTTTTCGTGAGGGTGAGATGTTTGCATGAGTAGTAGCCCGCGCGTACTCGTGCTTGGTGCAACGGGACAGCTGGGGCGCGAGTTGCAGCAAAGCTTCTCGGGCATCGGCGAAGTTGTGACGTCGGGGCGAGACACCCTCGATCTTGCGGACCATGAACAGGTACGCAGATTTGTCCGCAACAACGCGCCCGACATCATTCTCAACGCCGCTGCATACACGGCGGTGGATCGTGCCGAATCCGAGAAGGACCTCGCGCTTGCAGTAAACGCGGGTGCTCCCGGAGTGCTGGCTGAGGAAGCCAAGCGCCTTGGAGCTCTGTTGGTGCACTATTCGACCGACTACGTTTTTGATGGATCGAAGGCGGGTGTTTGGGAAGAAACGGACTCTCAAAACCCACTGAATGTCTACGGAGCGAGCAAGCTGGCGGGCGAGCGAGCAATCATGCAGGTTGGCGGGAGATTTCTCATCTTTAGGACGAGCTGGGTGTATGGACCGCGAGGGAACAATTTCCTGATGACGATGCTTCGTCTCGGGCGTGAACGCGATCGGTTGAATATCGTCGATGACCAGGTCGGAGCACCGACGACGACGATCGAGTTAGCTCATGCGACCCGTTCCATTGTTGGAGGGATTCTCGACGACAGGTTGGGAGCGGCGAAAAGTTGGGCAGGGATCTACCACATGACTTGTGGTGGTTCTGTTTCCTGGTGCGGTTTTGCAAGGGCAATCTTCGAACGCGGGGAATCTTTGTTGCAGGGAAGGACTCCGGTTGTGAACCCGATCCGAACGAGCGAATATCCGACAGCGGCGAAACGCCCGGAGAATTCTGTCTTATCAAACGAGAAGCTTCGCAGATGTTTTGGGATCGATCTCTCATCGTGGGAACATGCGCTAGATGTCGTGATTCAACAGTTGAAATCCGCAGATCAGTTAGTATGAGCGGGCCTTCGGCTTGCGGGACTCTGCTTCATTTGCGATCGTATTGATCGAGACTTTGTTCAATGTAGTCGCAGAGCATGTGGCCGCAGAGGATGTGACCTTCCTGGATGCGTGGCGTTTCGGCCGAGGGAATCTGCAGGGTATCCTCCGCGACGCGCGACATGCCCCCACCGTTCCTTCCTGTGAAGGCAACAGTATAGGCACCAATCTCGCGGGCTTTCTCAAGGGCCAGGCAAACGTTCCTGCTATTTCCCGATGTGGAGATGCCGACCAAAACATCTCCAGCAACACAGAGCGCTTCCACCTGGCGGCGAAAGATGACTTCATAACCGTAGTCGTTGCCGATTGCTGAAAGAATCGAAGTGTTGGTCGTGAGCGCAATCGAAGGCAGTGCAGGGCGCTCGCGGAGAAAACGACCCACAAGTTCTGCGGCAAGGTGCTGTGAATCCGCGGCACTTCCGCCATTTCCACACCAGAGAATCTTGTTCCCGCGCAAGATCGCCGCGCTCATTTTCGACGCAATGCGCTCGAGGACAGCGTGGTCGTCATATAGGACCTGGATAACCTTGATATGTTCGGCTATGGCCTTCGCAAATATCTCCGAGGAATGCTCCATCCATACTCCCGTTGAATCGAATCGGCGCGGCGTGCTTGAGAAAGGCGCAACCCCAAGACAGGCTTACGCCCACCTACCTGGTTGCTCATCGGCGCCGGCTACCTAATTATGCTAATTGATGCAGCACCCAAGGCGAGCTGTGAAAAGACCTGGGACCAATCGAGAAAGCCGCGCAAAGCCCCGGGCTTGAAGGTCTTTTCCGGAACGATCACCGTGTCACCCGGATACATGGGTAAATCGTCGAACTGATTGCCCCACAGTCCCCTCCGGGATTCATAGCTTTCGACTTCGCCATCTGCCCGGATTACGAAGGAGCGCTTTCGGTCGGCATCCCTTGTAGGTCCGCCAGCCATTCGAAGGTATGAACCGACTCGGCGTCCCCGCGCATAAAGGAAGGAATTCTGGTCGTTGACCGCCCCAACGACATTGATACTGGCAGGAATGTGGGGAATTACAAAACGGTCTCCATCCTCGAGGGCGATGTCAGGCAATCCACTGGCACCTTGGCTGTCCGGCTTGAATTGAAGAACAATGCGTCCCGTGGCTCGTATCTGACGCAATCGCGTGACGAGCTCCCGCTCACTGCTTTGAGCCGTCGCGCCGCTCGCCAGGTCCTGAGCTGAACTAGTCGGATTGGCGGCAATGGCGAGGTTGCTTCGCTGAATCCGCATGTCCAGGTTCTGGACGTACTCGTCGATCCGAGCCTGCTGAACCACGCGAGTGGATTCACGGGTGAACTCCGAGCCATAAAGGTAGGCATTTGGCGTAAGTCCACCGGCGCGTTCAACGAGATCCCGCAGCGTCTCTCCCGGCCGCACGGTGTATGGGCCGGCATGTGCGAATTCCCCTTCGAGCTTCACGATCTTTGTTTGTTGCGCAATCGGTACTCGGATGTCGGCTTCGGAAAAGATTGAAACGATGTCTCCAGGTTGCAGTTCAAGATTTTGAGACTCATCGTGTCCGAGGACCAATTTGCCGAGATCAAACGAAATCAAGATAGTTTTCAAGTTATCGGGATTGAGTCGCTGGATGACCGCGTTGTCCCAATCAATCTCTGGAGCCTCCTGGGTAACGCTCGTTTTCTGGGTTGAGCGCCCAAAGCGGGAAGAGGAGTCCGATTGCTCCTGTGCAGCGAGAGAGGTACTGGATCCGCGTTGTTGAGCCGTCGGATATGAACCTTGCTGCGTTCCTTGGGAACTTTGCTGCTGCGGGTATTCCTGCGGCTCAGCATTTTGATCCCGCGCCAGGATGTTCTGATCTTGCGCAGATCCTGACATATCCAATTGCGCCCGATCCGAAGCACTCGTTTCTGGCTGAGGTGGCGGTAAAGTGATTGCCTGATTTCCGACGGGCTGGCGCATCCGAGCAAAGCCTGGAATTGGCTCAAATTCAGGAGCCGGTAATCCAAGCTGCACACGTTTCCACCAGTAATTTCGGGTGATGAGGGATTCCTTATCCGGAATCAAGTCGCGGACTCGCATTCCCGGGTGCCAGGCAAAGCGACCGGGATTGGCAATGTTCCCGCGAATCGTGACCGTCTGTTTGTACATGGGGACGATGGAAAACACCCGGACGAGATCGCCCTCGGCGACTGAGGTCGCCAAGCCAGCAGAATCATAGGCGACCTCCATGGCATGACGCTCATTGTGATCCTCAATCCGCTCGATTGAGATGCGCGCCTGGGCCGCCACAGTCGAGGCTCCTCCGGCGTCAGCGAGAAGGTCCCCCAGCGTTTCGTTGGGGCGGAGTTCGTAAATTGCGGGATTGTGGACACTCCCGGTAACGGCCGCCTGCGGACCCGCGGGAGGGATATAGATTACATCGCCCGAGAGCAGCCGGACGTCGTTCGACTTGTCACCTTTGATAAGGAATGCGTAAAGATCGAAGTTTGTCGCCACTACATTACCGCGACGCAGCTGAATTTGACGAAAGGAGCCTTGAACGGAAGGTCCGCCGCTGGCGAAGAGTGCATCGATGAGCGTGCTCAGCGAGCTGATCGTATAGACCCCGGGGCGTCGCGCCTCGCCCGCAACATAGATTTGAATCGCGCGTATCTGACCTATGTCGACCTGCAGATCGAAGTTTCGAAAGACATGTCCAATGGACTCCCGGAGATGCGCTTCGAGTTCCGAGTAGGGCAGCCCGGCAACGTGGATTGGCCCGACCTGCGAGACCGGAATAAAGATCTCGCCCGATCGATCCACGCGGACGTTGGCCTGGAAATTCACTTGTCCCCAAACCCGGATACGCAATTCATCGCCGGGACCGAGGACGTAGTCCGGAGAGACAGGAGCCATGTCAAGTGGCGCAAAGGTCGAAGGCACATTCTGGAAAAGATTTGCACCAAAGATAGGGAGAACCTGCCCGGTCGTGGTTGCGGTAAACTTCTGAAATTCTGTGAGCGGTTCCCGCGGAAGGGGCGGCTGGGTCTGTATCTGGTTTCGAGCGCTTGGCTGGCGATTCTGGGATTCGGCGTCGGAATATGTTCTGGTTTGGACTTGAGGCTGGTTCGTAAGGCCGCCCGTGGAGGGCAACCGCATTTGCGAGCCAAGCATCCCACTCGCATCATCTGACGACTGCCCCGAGCATTGGGTTGTGCTGGCGAGAAGAGGGTCCGAACAATCCCAGGTGTTCGAGTTCTGCGTCCCCTCGGAGGTGTTGTTGCCCTGCGATTGTTGTTGGGCGAGGAGTACAGTTACGAAACAGAAGAGAAGGGCTGCAGGTAATGCTGGTTTCATCATGTGGAGGGGCAGCGGAATCGTGCGGGAATCAGAGGCGGAATCGCCGGCTCTGCGGCCTCTGCCGGGATGCAGAAAGCTCATATTCCCTGAGTCTAGCACGCCCATAACCGGTTTCTTCGGAGCCGTATCCGGCGGGTACGAAAAGTCGAGAGAGCCCCCGTATTCTCCCCAGAGAACCTTTGCACGAATCGGACGGGTGCAGAACAGAAGTCATCTTGCTGGTTTCGATGGGGGGGAGCGATAAAGGGGAGCGAGCGTTCCTATCGACACATTAACTCAAAAGGTAATAACAAATCAGGCAATAGTTTCGAGAATTGTCCACGTTCGCGAACTTTCAGTGTTCGACTTGATCGCCCCCTTCAATAATTCGCGGCATAGCCGCAACTTTAATGAACGTTATGGGTTGCTTAGGCTGAGTGACTTACGTCACAGTACATGCGGAGTTTCCTCAATTTACTTTTTGGTAGCACTAATTCCCCCAATGGGTCAGCATTTAGGGGTAGCCTAATCAGGGGTGGGAACGTCTTACCTGTAAGGTTTTTATCAATTTTGTAAATCTTGATCATTTGATGTCTGCTATCCTGTTGGCATGAAATACCAAAGCTAGTCACCGAAGTTTCGGATGGCTCTTTGAGCAGAGCCGTCCCGCGAGGACTGAATAACTTCAGGGCCTCCGCCAAGGGAATATGTGACGGGTTATGGATGCCAACCTTCCGACTGCAAAAACGCAGTTTGCTTCATGCCTTGGATGTTTGAAGAAGAATCCTGTGACTTGATTCCGCGTTGGAGTCACGGTGACTGAGGGAACGAGCCGACCGGGAAACGCAGATCACAACGAGCAGAGCGCAGTTTCCGACTATTGATACCGATATTGAAGTGTGTCACTCTGTGGAGGGTGAATTGAGTCCGAAGTCGTTTCTTCCTGCAACTCTTGACGCCGTCTTGGAACAATCGGCACAGTTCAGAATCTCAGAAAGTGCTGATGCGGTTGAGAGGCAGACCCAGGTTCGAAAGCCAGTAACGAATCCCCGTTCTTCGATTCATCTTGTCCGTTCGCGGGTCAGCGCGTGGTCGCGATCCGGCGCTAAGCGCGTCTTTGACTGCGGGTGCATCGTCCCCGTCATTCCGCTGCTCATTCCGCTCTTTCTGCTCATCGGGCTCGCGGTTCGCTTGACCTCTGCCGGTCCGGTCCTCTTTATGCAGAAACGCATGGGGCGTAAAGGTCGTGAGTTCGTCATCGTAAAATTTCGGACTTTAGAGCACTGCGAGGACCGGTCACACCATGCTGTGACGACCGCGGATAATCAGCGCTTCACTCCGATTGGCCCGTTTTTGCGCCGTTGGAAACTTGATGAGTTGCCCCAGCTTTGGAATGTGCTCAAGGGTGATATGAGTCTGGTCGGGGCTCGGCCCAAGCTTCCGGAGCATCAGATCGGAGAGCTGCAGTGCAGGCCCGGGATCACGGGTGCGGCGACGATCGCCTTTGCTCGCGAGGAGAATTTTCTTGCTCGTTTACCGAAGCATGATCTGAACGATTACTACCTGGAAAAGATTCTCCCAGCCAAACATCAAATCGATGTCGAGTACATGGCGCGTGCGACATTCTTGTCTGATTTCAAGCTCCTCGTCGACACTGTTTTACGGCGGTGGGATACATCTGTGATGGAGGATCTGATGAGTGGCGCCATTCTTTCCGAAGACGGCGACGCCCCCGTTCCAGTCATTACTCACACTCATGTATCGATTCTGTCCGGGGATGGTGATCTTTCCGGCGAGCAACAATTTACGGAAGCATAGATTCCGTTGTGAACCCTGCCAGTCTGACCGAGGGCTGACCGCTAGGTCTGGTGCGAGTTGCGCCGACCCCTCTAGAATTCCTCACTTCGAATTGTGCGGAAACCATGTGATCTCGAATGTGCCGACAGCATCGCTTTGGGCGCCAGCCTGATAAATCGGTGCTTTCCAATGCTCGTACTGGATGGAGCCGCGTACTTCGAAATCTTTGAGTACGCGCTTACACACGTACCCTTCGAAGTCGTTCTGCGTGGTGCCCCCCGGAATGAACTCGTTCGACGCCTTAGCGTTTCGATACATGAAATGCACTTCTTCCTGTGGGGACAGATGATAGGTCAACCATGCCTGGCCGCCCTTCCCTTGTCGGCCCACCCAATCGCCGACCAGGAACCCTTTATTCGTTGGACCCTGTCTTTGAACCGTCTCGTAATAGAGGAATTGACCGCTTTCGACGGAAGCACTGACCGTATCGGTGCTGGCTCCTTCGACTCGTAGATCGAGACGTTCCAGCCCTGGGAACCGGGCCAGATAGACACCAGGGTGGTATCCAGCACGTCGCGGCGCACTGATTGGACTGACATCGTCGTGCGATAGAGAATCGGTATAGATTGTGATCCACTTGCGCAGGAACGGTAACCGGTAGCTGAAGTCGAACGTGCCAAACCTCGCACCCGGATCGTTATCTGAAAGCTTTTCGGCGGAGGTCACGTTCTGAAAACTGAAAAAGCTGTGCAGGAACGTGTGCAGCGTTATGGGCTCATGTCCCTTGCCGCCCCAGATTGTCAGGCGATCGAAGCCGAATTCCAGATCCCGCGTGGGTTTGAAACTGACCTTTTCCATGTGGACCCATGGATCATTTGGGTACGTGTGGCCCTTAAGGCTGCCCACAAAGAAGTCATAACGGAATGGCCCTGTAACGCGCGATAAGAGCGGGATGCTCAACGGCTCGACCCGATTGATCTCAAAGTCGTAGATGTTTTCAGCATTGTTGCTCCATAGCATCGAAGCGCCTTTATCCGGACCGAGCCAGTGGTCCTCCTTGCCCAAAGAGACTTCGTGACCGAGCAAATGATAGGAGAGGTTGGCCTCCACAACGCGGAAGTCATTCGCCGCTGCTATCGGACCTGCGGGAATCGTATCTTGTTGTGGGTTGGTCGCGAAGGGGATATTGTCGATCGTGTTTGAAAGCAGCGCTGCGAGTGTTGGAGAATACCCGGTCGCAGAAGGCGCGTGCTGAGCCTCACCGCGGAAGTAGAGAGACAAGCGCCCAGCCTCGGCGCGCGCGCTGAAGCCGGTTGAGTTGTTGAACCCGCTTTGGTAAGGACGCCCGTAGTCATTGATGATCGTCTGGCCAAGATGGAAGCTGTCGCGAAGCGGCGTGTTACCGACGCCGCGTATGTCGGTGTAGACGCTCTCAAGCTCAGTGCCGGGATGGCGGAGCGTGGTCGTGCGGTCGAGGTCGGGCTTTACTTCCTTCAGCACTGCCGAATAAATTGCGCTTGCTTCGTCGTTGTGCGCGTCCGACTCGATTTGATCCGAGCTCAGCTGCAGCATATGGACGATGCTCAGGCGCGTCCATGGACGCAAACCCAGGTAGGCGCTATCCACGTAACCCAGTGCATGCAGCCGGTCAAGCGCGGGATAGATCCAGCTGTCAACCGGCACATAGGTTGAACCTTGTGTGTCGGTATCTGAATCGGGCCCGGAATCGATCGCAGGCATTGCTTGATTGGGAGTTTGAGCCCGGGCGCCTGAGAAGGATTCGGCCCAGAGCAAGAGAGGAATACTGAGTACAAAAGAGAGTTTCACCAGCACCTCAGGGATGTGCGGGAACCTCTGCACGGGGTCCCCTATGCTTTGCTCTAGCGATCACGTTCGCAGATCCTAATTTGGCCGGTCTGCGATTCGAATCAAATCGCGCGAAAACGCGGCTTCACGGGGCCAGATGCAGACCGCTGATCGCTTAGAGCCATCCTATCGAACTGAGCGGTGTCTAGGGGTTAGTTCCATCGAATAGAGTAGATTTGCCTGGAACGGCCAAAATGGAGCCGACGATCGGACTTGAACCGATGACCTGCTGATTACGAATCAGCTGCTCTACCAACTGAGCTACGTCGGCGCGCTCCTCAAAGATTGTATCGTTGTGTCCGGCTTCGGTAAAGTTGAGCAGTCAAACAAGCTGCCGGCGCATTGGCCGCAAACGAAGGTCAGAGGACAACATAAATGGATCAAACTATCCAGCTAGCATTCAGAATCGCGATTGTTTGGGCTGCGGGCTTTCTTCTGGCGGTTGCCGTGCGCGCCCTGCTTCCGGAGCAAAACGGGTTCACGCTGACCGGCCATGAAGGAACTTTGTTCATTCCATTTAGCCGAATCGGTTTTTGGACTTGTCTTCTGGCAGCCCTTACGGTGACAGCATTGGTCGTTGTTCGCGCCCTGCTCGCAGACATTGGCTGGAGCAATTTTCGCTAGCGCCGTAGATCAAGGCTTGTCAGTCGAGCGCACATAAAACTCCATGCGCACTCTTGCTGGTCGTACCTCGATGTGAATTGTTTCTGAGGTAGCGATCTCTTCCGACTCCCTGAGACGGATTTCGTCGTCGTCCAAACGCAGTGCTTATTTGATTCCGTGCTCCTTCAGGCAGGGGCCATATTGATGATCAACTTTCAGAATGTGAGTTGTTAACCAGTCGCGCAGGAAGTTCATGAGATGGAGGTTTAGCGTTGCCTCGCCATGTTCGAATCGGAGGGCATAGGCGTCGACGTGTTTCATCAATTCGCGGTGTTTTGCCTGGTGTTCGGACAATCTCGGATAGCTCGCTGCAGCCATCATCTTCTCTTCTTCCACGAAATGGGTGCGCGTGTAATCCGCCAACTTCTTCAGGAGCGGGCCAGTCATTTTGGACCCCTCGCCTTTCAACATTGCGTCGTGAAGATCGTTCAGGAACCCAAACAGAACTGTGTGTTGATCGTCGATGGCTTTCACGCCGACGGAAAACTTGTTGTCCCACGTCATCAACGGCATGTCTATCCTCCTGCCCACAATAGACCTATCGGACAGAACGACAAAAGAGTTGAATTAGAGCGAAACCTGAGTAACTGTGTCCTTTTGAGTTCGCTATTCCGGCGTGGCCCACTTTGATCATCTGAATTGGCCCACCTGGGTAGTGATATTGTGCATCATTCCTCTGGTTTTGGTTTTTCGGGTTTTGAGCGCTATTGACGCCCGTCGTATTCGAGGCGGTGGTAATGTGGGAATCGCCGCAGCGATTTCCAAGGTCTGGGGGAAGGGTGGGAAAACAGTTTTATTGTTTTCCCATGCTTTCCACAGACCGTCATTTCCACGGCCTTGTTTTTTGCGCGCGCGCTTTTTCACTCAGCGTTTTTTGCTCCTTTCCAGCGTTCGCCGGAAACGAAATGACTCTGTTCCGGTGTCGATGATGTGGGCACGATCGGTGATGCGGTCCAGCAGCGCCTTGCAGAGCCGGGGATTGGGAAACACGGTTGTCCATTCGGAAAACGGTAAATTCGTGGTGACTATAATCGCCGCTCGCTCGGCTCTGTCGGAGATCACCTGAAAGAGAAACTCCGCGCCGATGTCGGCCAGCGGAACGTATCCGACCTCATCGAGAACAATCAGTTCGTACTTCTGCCATCGCATCATCAGCCTGCGGACCTGGTTGTTTTGCTTGGCTTCGACCAGTTCGTTGACCAGCGCGGCTGCGGTGGTGAAACGGACGCGCCGCTTCTGCCGGCAGGCGGCCAGGCACAGTCCGGTGGCGAGGTGAGTCTTTCCAGTGCCGCTGTCGCCGATCAATACGAGCGGTTCCTTTCGATCGATATAGCCGCCTTCGGCCAACTCGCGGATGCGGGTCGCTGAAATCTGCTGCGCCTGCGCAAAGTCGAACTCTTCGAGCGTCTTCAATCGCGGCAGTTGCGCCTCGCGAATGCGGTTGTCGATGGCGTGCCGGTCGCGCTCTTCGCACTCGATGGCCAGCAGCGCTTCGAGGTATCGGATGTGGCTGTGGTTTTCCTTGACTGCCTGTTCGGCAAGCGGCACGAAGTTGGCGCCGATGGTGGGCAGCCGGACCGCTTTGCAGTACTGAAGCACACTGGCTTGTTCCAGGGCGTTTGTCTGGTTTTTCAATGGATGGCCCCCGTAGTGTTGGCCAGCAACAGGTCATAGTTATCCATCACCGGCATGGGGCGTTCGAACTGCATCAGTTCTTCGGCCAAAGCCACTGCATGCTGGCGTCGTTGTTCCGAATCGGGCATACGCAACAGATGAATCACAGCGGCTGAATCGCTGATCCCCAGGCGCAATGCCTCTTCCACGGCGACAATGAGCTTGTCCCATCCATCGGTGGAGCCGGCACGAACCAGGGCAATCATCTCGCGGGTTCCCTTGCCCTTGCCATGACGCTGCTCAAGCTGTTGCCAGATGGCGTCCAGACAAGCGGGCCAGCGGCCAGCTCGACGCCACTGTTCGAGGGGCGTCGAACCCTTCATGGCTCCCGGCTTCCGTTCCAGCACATCCAGATAGTGTTCGAGATCAAGAATCTCGTGGCCGCGCCCATAGCATCGTGGGTGCCGTGCAGTCACCTTGTTGTCATGCATGATCTCCACGGTTAACGGACCAACCACGGCTGATGCGCGAAGCCCTGGCCAGAGCGGAGTCGAGTACCAGTTGGTCTTCACCTTCACGCGGCCCTTGCTGTCCACAAGCAGCGGATACAGCGACTCATGAATCGGAAAACCTTCTTCGGCCAGCTGCGACAAATGCTCGCGTTCCCGTTCACTGGCCTGACCCACTGTCATGCCTCGGCCAATGATGGTACGGCTTCGGCTCTCCAGGCAGGCATCCAGGATATGTTCGTTCAAGGTGTCTAACGCACTGGCCTCCGGCACCGGCACCAGCCAGTTACGCCTGAACCAGCCCAACTCGCCCTCCACGCCGCCTTTTTCGTTGCCGCTCGCCGGGTTGCAGTACTCGCTCTGATAGCCCCAGTGCGATCGGAACGCTATGATCCGTTCCGTCTCTACACGCTGATATCCACGCAGAATCTTCTTCACCACCGAGGTCATGTTGTCGTACCGCAGGGTCTTGAAAACACCTCCAAAATAGTTGAACGCATGCTCGTGGGCTTCAAGCAGAGCTTGCTGCGTGGCGTGAGGATAGGCTCGATGGAAAGCATCGCCACTGCCCATGCTGCGCATAGCGAAGAACTGCAGCTTGCGCACCTCGCCGCCCAGTATGGCCATGCCCTCAAACCAATCCACCTGAGCTTCCTGGCCCAATTTATAGCTCTGCGGCACGAACACTTCCCGTCCGCTGAGCCCCAGCTCTCGCTTCCGCTGCCGCACATAACGCCGTACTGTCGCTTCTCCGACGGGATGATCCGGATGCTCGCGGCATAGTCGCATCCAGATCCGATGAGCCGTGTGACGCTGCTTGCGCGGCGCCTGAACATCCACCGCCAGCATGCCGTCGATCAGTTCCTTGACGGGGCCGAGGCGGGGAGCTTCCCGTATCACCGCTTTTCGTTCGGGAGGGATAGCGTTCCCGAGCGCTTGCCGCACCATCCGCCGGTGCACGCCATGCTTCCTGGATAATCCCTGGATCGTCTCTCCAGCCGCATACCCCCGCCGGATTACTTCGAAAAGTTCCACCTTGAGCCTCCTGTCCATCCCCGAATCCTTACATCCGGGCTTGTACA
This sequence comes from uncultured Acidobacteriaceae bacterium, assembly GCA_963704415.1. Taxonomy (GTDB): domain Bacteria; phylum Acidobacteriota; class Terriglobia; order Terriglobales; family Acidobacteriaceae; genus Telmatobacter. Next base: position 1,495,831 of record OY969908.1, read on the forward strand.
GGTGGGCCAATTTAGATGAGCGAAGTGGGCCAATTTAGATGAGCGAACTCACCTTTTGAGTTGCGTGCCGGGTCGCCGCTCTCTGGTGTTCGCGTCGACTTGAACGCTGTGGCTTTGGGATACATCGACTCTGGTTTCGCTACAGGCCAAACGCATAGGATGCGGACAGGGCATCAACTCGTGTTGTGTGCCGATGAGAGAGGCAGTTGCCGGCAGTGGTCCGCATTGGGACAAGTGAATTCTTTACTGGGTCTTCCTTTGAGCGTTCCATTGTCCGTCGGCGCGGCCTTCCACACGCATTCGACCTTTGGCGGAGTCGCCATCGAACCATCCAGCCAGGACGGCTCTTGTCGGACCTGGCGTGCCAAGTTCACCAACCGGCCAATCGGCTGGAAACGAAAGCTCGACGTAGCCGTCCGCCACACGCCTGTCACGGGCCTGTTGTCGCCAAGGGCCCCTGACCATGTGCCGGTCAGTTTGTCCCCGTCCCGCGCGAGCTTTATGGTTCCGTCGAATTTGCCGGCGTCCGCGGAATTCTGGACGGCCCATTCACCCACGGCATCTGAGCCGTTCTTGATGGGGAGAGCTGGCGAGGGAGTGATGCGCACGTTGGAGAAGTAAGATTCTTCACCAGGACTTGTCCAGAGTGCGATTGCCCCGTGCAGCATGGAGCTCTTCAAGCCGTCCACGACAACGCTTGCCCTGGATGAACCATTCAGAAAGATGCGGGCCGAGCGGCCTGACACTTCGATCCTGACCTTGATCCAGGTTTCGGGTTGTATGTCCGCGTAGCTCTCGTAGACGTATGGCCACTCCCGGCGGAGGCGATACCAGCTGAAGTCTGGTTCCGCGGAGTATTGGACAGCGTGATTGCGCATCGCCTGATCGTCCGAGAGAGCGTTCTTAGGTCGAAGATAGAACAGCTCGTACTCTTTGCCGTCGCCCTTGGCGCGGAATGCGATACCGGTGAATCCCGGCATCCTGACACCGGGCGGTGTCGTGATCTTTATTGCGATGTCGGCCTCGATTGTTCCATCCTGAAAATCGGTACCGGCAGGAATGCCAAAGCGGAATCAGCGGTCGGGGAATCCACGGTCAGTCGAACAGCTTTCCGTCCGAGATATTCTGTCGCCTCTGCTTTGACGCCGCGGAGATCGAGTCCATCTGGTGTGGCCAAAGGAAATGTCTGCGCGGATGCTGCATGAGCTTCCACAATTGCAGCTAGAAGAAAAGCGAGTGCACGCACGTGGTGTGTCCGGTTCTCATGTAATTTGTTCGGACCTCCATGAATCTGCTGTCGCGTGACAATTGTTGATTGAAATTCCAGTGATCAATTGAATCGGAATTTCAGGGGCGGCTTTCGAGGCAGCAATCTTCACTCGAGGCTTGCATGACGTGCGGACCACGGTGAAGAAAAAAGTGGTGAACCGGCAGTGCCGCGTGACGGGGGCAGTTTAGGGCCGTCGAAAGTGAAAGATTTTCGCCTGCGCGCACTGCAGCGCCAGCGGAAAAGCAAGCCTTCTGTTGGAGGAAAGGGAGGCGGTTGCTCGGCCAGTTTGCGGCGGCCTTAGAAGCGGAAAGAGCCGCCCGGCAACAGGGCAGCTCCTTCCTTAGGGAGAATAGTTCCAACGGAGGCAAAGCCATCAGAACTTTCTGGCTGCATACTAGGGGCGGGGGGGCGGAGTGTCAAGAATAAATCCGAGACGAAATAAAGGCTTTATTTACATGCATTTATGAATGTTGTGGATTTCGTGAAATTGGGCCAAAAAGCGTCGCATTTTGGCCATTTTGCCTAGCCTTCTCGCCGTTTTTTAAGGGTGTTTTCTCGGGTTTTCGTCTTGTTTTCCACAGACTTACGACTGTCGGGCCGCTTCCGTGGACGAGCAGGTTGGAAGCGGTGGAAAGCTCCGATCATTTCTGCAGGTTCAGGCTGATGAATTCCGTCTCGTAGACGGAAGAAGCAGGCTTGCCCCGAGCGACACGATACATGGCTCGCCCGCCTCCCAAGAAGAGCCCCAGGAGTATTGCGGCGGAGGATCCAACGATCACAATCTCAGCGATGCCAAGCAGGAGTCTCCCCGTCTTGTTGACTTCGGATTCGGTCGGCTGAGGGATCGAGACCAGCTCTTCCTGAAAGTGGACTGACTCAAGCAGCTTGTGACTCTCGTCGGGAATGGCATCACCACTGACGAGAATGACGAGCGGTCCGCTACGGCGCACTTCGAGTGAGGCCTGGTCGGAGTCGGTGAGCGGCTTTGGAAATGCGGGCAGTGCATGCGGGCCGGCTTTAATGTAGTCGCGAATTTTCGTTTCCTGCGCGGCGGCCATCTGGGGCGTGGGGTAGTCGATGATGGTGAGCGTGGCGGGATTCGAGGGGAGCGAGTAATTCGCTGTCACGGCTTCCGCGCCGCGATCGAAGCCAACGAGATCGGGAGGCAGAACACCGCCGGCGCCGACATAGCCCCCGGGGCCTAAGGCATAATGTGTGGTTTGTTTGTCGAGCGAAGCCTGCGGCAGATCGGCGAGAATCGGCGGGGCGATGGCTTTGTTCCCTTGCGCGATGGGTAATTGCTTTGCCAATTCGCGCAGCTCAGCGGCGGACATCGGACCGATGTTCGAAAAAGTCGCGTCAACCACCGTGGTACCCACCCAGAAGAGCACGCGGTTCTTGTTTGAAGTTGCTCCGGTTCCAATCTCTTCTTTCGGCCAACCGTTTTGGCGGTAGAAGGTGTATGCGCCGTAGGCACCGCTGGTATCAAGAAAGCTGAGCGCATGCACGGTGAGCGTCTCGCCATCCCGTTTGTAGTTTGCGAGCACAGCATGAGTGAAGCCGTATTCCTTGAGGGCTGAGACGTTCGCGTTATCGGCCAAGGCTGGATCGATGACGTTCTTTGGCGGTTCGGCCGCGACCCATCCTGCGAATGCATCTGGGAGCAGAGGTTTCGGTGGCGGAGGAAGCTCAACCTTGATGGGAGCAGACTTTGCGGGCGTGGCTTGGGCATCGGCGAGGGAAGCACTCGCGGCGAGAAGCGCAACTGAGCAAAACGCCCGAGCGAAAATTGGGGTCCAACGCGTCATGAAGCTCCCATATCAAGGGTACACTCTCTCCCCATCGGCGAGGACCCGTCTCTGGGAGAGCCGGGCGCACGCGATGGCGTATGTCGCACGCAGCGTGCCCTCTCCACTTTGACACTGGGAGAGCCAGAAATGTTCCTGTATCAGGCCCTTTTTCCCGTCAAGGATGTCAGGCGTCGCGATGAATCATGGCCATGGTCAGGCAAACCGAGGTGCGCCCGTTTCAGACGGAGGGAGCGGAGTGGGCGGGTAGAGTATGTCTCCCAGCACCTGGTAACGACCACCGTAGAAGATCAGCGCGTACTCGCGTGTCCCTGTGCTCAGAGGCCCTCCAAGGCATATGCTCGCCAACACCGCGAAGAAGAATGCAACCAGCCCAAAGAAGACCTGAATCGCAATACCGGCAGCTGCGGCACTGCCCGTCGCGTCTGCAAAGGCCGAGTGAACACCGTACTCAATTGCCGCCAATGAACCAGCCACGGCGAGCCCTGGAATGATCAAAAGGATGAACACGCCGACCATGGCAATTGTCGGCAGCACCAAGCGCAGCAGTGCATACACGAAGAATTCCTTCTTTTCTGCCATCAGGCGGGCCCACACGCTCGCCCACGCTTCGCCGGCCGTTGCGTCTTCTAATGCAAAGTGGGGCAGCATCCAATCGCGCAAAATCAGGTCGGTCACAACTCCAGCCAGGGCCAGCAGAATGAAGATCGGAATTAAGGGGAGCACGAGCGACAGCAGCAGGCCGATAGGGAAGGGCCCACCCTGCTGTGTCTCATGAAACAGCCGCATGAACCCGGCAGCGAACGGTAGCGCGATCAGCACTAAGAGCAGCAGAAAGCAGAATCCCACCACAATGTTCAGCCAGAAGAAGCGCAATGCCTGTGCTCCATAGAGCCACCAACCCGGCCGAATCTCTTTCGTGTTGTGGATGAGGCAATGGAAGAACGCGAATCGCAGCCGAGTGACGAGATAAAAGATCACAATCGACAAAACAATCGTTACCAGCACAGCCACCACGATCGCAACGATCCATTCTGTTGGGAGGTTGAACGGCGAATGGACCATTGGTCCATGTCCCGTTGAAGGATGGTGATGCGAAGAGGAGCGGAGATTGCTCCCAAGGCCCTCCGTGATGATCGCGACCAGGCCAAGCTTTAGAAAGGTTCCCCAACGGAACGGCTTGAAGAGGAACTCCTTGGTGCGTTGAATGGCGGCCGAAACGGCATCTACGGCGGAGATAGGGCGCATACAGGACCTTTCCGGGAAGTGCAAAGCGTACCACAGGAGTACGCATTCTTGATCGGTTTGGTTCCGGCCGACTCGATCGGGGCATTCGGCGAAAGGGTCCGTCGATGGGCTATTTGCCGGCTTTCATCGCTGCATCGATCGCATTGATGCGCCGCATTGCCTCGGTGAGGCTGAGGCGTTCAGTGGAGCGTAACAAAGTGACCGCATCGATCTTGCGACCCTGGCGAAGTAACGAGCGAATGGATGCCTCGTCGGCCAGGCCGGCACCGCCGGAGGTCTCGGTGGACGCGGAAGAAGCACCCTGCGCGCCGGGATTGAGGAACGCGAGGATTGCCTCGCGCATGCGTGCATGACGGTCCTTGCCGCCGCCGTAGGCGTAAGCCATGGGGACAGAGCTGTGCGCGGTGAGGATCGAAAGGCGATAAGTTGCCCCGCTGTCGTTGCTCGACATAGCTTCGACTCCGATGCCGGTGATGTCGCCGAAGGGAATCGAGCCGGATTCGACTTTGAAGAGCTTGCGGCCATTCCAGCGAACCATGCGCTGCGCGCCATCGAAGACGAAGGTCGTTTTGCGCACACCGAAAAGACCGAAGAAGAGGAAGAGACCCCCGCCGGCGAGTGTGCCGTGCATCCCCGGGGCGATTCCGATGTAGAGCAGGGGAGCGGCGACGAGCGCGCAGAGCACAGTGACCCAGAGGAGCGAGTCTTCTGCGACCAATTCCGTCGGTGTCTGGCGCGTGATTCTCATGGCTGAAACTATCCCACAGAAGCGAGCCCGCTAATGGGGCAAATGTGCAACTGGGGCAAAACGGGAGTTTGCCCACCATGCATCGAAGGCGGCAAGGGAGCGGTCGCATTGCATGCGATGACGCTCTTTCTTGTCGCGGACTTTTTTGCGCACTTCTTCTTCGAGGGGCTCCAGCAAGTCGAAGGTGACGTTGGCGGGCTGGAACCCTTTTAGGTCGGCGTGGGTGATGTAGTGAACCAGCGAGCCGAGTGCCGTGGAGCGGGGGATGGGAGTTGGTTCTTCGCCGCGCACCAGAGATGCGGCGTAGAGGCCCGCCAGCAGGCCTGTGGCGATGGATTCGGTGTAGCCTTCGACGCCCGCGAGTTGGCCGGCAAAGAGAATTGGAGCTGGTTCACAGCGCCCCCCCGTGGCGGCCTTCAGGCGCAACGTTTCGTCGAGCAATGCGGGCGCGCAGATGTAGGTGTTGCGATGAATCTGCCCGTAGCGCAGGAAGCGCGCGTTTTCGAGGCCGGGGATGAGGCGCAGGACTCGGGCCTGGTCGCCCCACTTGAGGTGGTTCTGGAAGCCGACGAGGTTGTAGCTGTCAGCGCGCAGATTCTCTTTGCGCAACTGCACGACGGCCCATGGAGTGTGGCCGGTGCGCGGATCACGGAGGCCCACGGGTTTCATGGGGCCGAACCGCAGGGTGTCTCGGCCACGGCGCGCAAGAATCTCGATGGGCAGGCAGCCCTCGAAGTAGTCGAGCTTTTCCCATTCCTTGCTCTCGGCCGGCTCGGCGGAGAGAAGCGCATCGAGGAAGCGGTCGTATTCCTCGCGATTCATGGGGCAGTTGATGTAGTCGGCGGTGCCCTTGTCCCAGCGCGCAGCGAAGTAGACGCGGCTCATGTCGATCGTCTCGGCATCGACGATGGGCGAGATGGAATCGTAGAAGGCGAGATGTTCGGAGCCGGTGATGCGTTGGACTTCTTCACTGAGCGCGGAGGATGTGAGGGGGCCAGTAGCAATGATCGTGCACTTCGCGCCGTTTTCGTCTTGGTTTAGGCTCGTCACTTCTTGGCGGAAAACGCGAATATTTGGCTCGGCCTCGATAGCGGCTGCGATGCGGCGGGAGAATTCGACGCGATCCACGGCGAGCGCATGGCCCGCTGGTACTGCAGTCTCATCCGCGATGCGTAAGAGAGCGGAGCCCGCCCGGCGCATCTCTTGTTTCAGCAACCAGGGTGCGGTGTTGGGCGATTCGCTCTTGAGCGAGTTGGAGCAGACTAGTTCGCCGAAATCGATGGTCTGATGGGCCGGCGTGAGGCGAGGTTGGCCGTCGACGACGGCACGCATCTCGTAAAGATCTACTTCGCAGCCGTGGCGTGCGGCTGTCAGCGCGGCTTCAGGACCGGCAAGACCTCCTCCGATGACGCGCAGCTTCAATTCGAGCCTTTCATTTGCTCTTCGGCGCTGTATTTCGCCACTCCTGAAACAGAAGGCACATCGGCCAACTTGAGCAGCGCCTCGCCAGTGACGCGGACATTGCGCCACGTGTCCATGAACTCGGCGCCCATTGCGCTGTAGAAATCAATGGCCGGGGTGTTCCAGTCGAGGACTTCCCACTGGAGGCGCGGGCATCGTTTTTCGACCGCGATGGCTGCGACCCGCTGGAGCAAAGCCTTGCCGATGCCCAGGCCGCGAAATTCGGGATGGACAAAGAGGTCTTCCAGGTAGAGACCAGGTCGACCAAGCCATGTGGAGTAATTGAAGAAGTAAAAGGCGAAGCCAGACGGGGCACCGTCGGCCTCCGCTATCAGGCAGAAATAGAAAGGGTTCGGGCCGAACCCGTCGCGCAGCAAGTCGGCTTCGCTAGCGGTCACGGCGTCTGGTTCGCGTTCATAGGCGGCGAGGGCCCGAATGAATGCGAGAATCTGGGGAACATCTGCCTCGGTTGCCGCGCGGATCGTAATCGCCATGCATCCATTGTAGGGTGTGATGTGCACCACAAATCGCCTAGCCGGGAAGACACTACATTGAAAAAGAACTGCCACCACACGGTTTACCGGTGGGTGGGAGAAGCGAATTCAGGGAGTGTCGAGCGGTTTAGCAGACTGAACGGCGAGTTGAAGTCGAGGGCACAGAGAGTCTTCCGCGCGGGACGGCCTTGTCTTGGACGGTCGATTGGATTTAACTTGGGTCCTGCTGACAGAAGCAAGCTGCGCATCGTATTTATAGCGCAGTGACCGCTCCGGCAGGCTGCAAACAGCGTGGAACGTGTTGTATGCTTGCCGGTTGGCGCCTCCGTGCAGATGTGGTAAGAAGACCCTTGGTTTGTCGTCAGTTGTTCAGATCAAAATTGTTGGAGCCCGCGCGTGGGTCGTTCGCCTGTGCTCTTAAGGAGAAGAAAATGAAACGCAACATTTCACTTTTGCTGGGCTTGTTGGCATTTGCCCTTGTTCCTGCACTTGCGCAACAACCCGCTGCTGCACCGAATGGCGTAGCTGTGGGAAAGGTCCATGGGCATGTGACAAATCCGACAGGCGCGCCCCAGAATGGCGGCACAGCTGAATTGCGCGAGACCACGCGTGCTGCGTCGGGCCCAGGACTGTCGGCGCAGACACAAGTTCAAGGATCTTTCACTGTCGATGCCAATGGCGACTACAGCGGCGAGGTGCCTGCGGGTTCCTACACTGTCATTTACCGCTCGCCGGGAATGGAGAAGGACAAGCAGGCAGACATGCTTGAGAACGTAAAGGTCGTGGCAGGCCAGGATGTGGCCGCCGACATCGACATGTCGCGCCCGGACTACATCGAGAAGTTGCCGGAAGACCAGAAGAAGCAACTGGAGGAGCTCCGAAAGAAGAACCAGGACGCGTTGAAGGCCAACGAGGTGATCAAGAACCTTAACGCCGATCTCAAAGTCGTGGCGCAGGACCTGAAGGATGCCGACACGGCGCATGCCGCTGCGACCCAGCAGCTGGGTGCATCGGCTGCGAGGGCCGACGTCGATGCAAAGACGAATGAGATTAAGACGGCGAAGTACACCGATATTGAAACCTTGATGCAGAAAGATACCCAGATGAGGCCCAACGAGCCGGTTCTTTGGGCTTACATGGGACAGGCACAGACCGGACTCAAGAAGTATGACGAAGCCGAGACTTCCTACAAGAAGGCCCTTGAAGTGGACGCTGCGGCCAAGAAGCCGAATCCTGCAATCGAGGGCATGGCGAATGCTGGATTGGGAGAGATCTACGCGCGTGCGGGGAAAGTGCCCGAGGCGAACGCCGCTTACGATGCAGCAGCGAAAGCCAATCCGGCTTCCGCAGGGACTTATCTTCGCAATCAGGCTGTGATTTTCTTCCAAGTGGGTAATGCCGATGCCCAGGTAGCAGCCGCGGACATGGCCATCAAGAACGACCCGAATGACGCGCTGGTGTACTACCTGAAGGGACAGGGGCTTGTTTCCAAGGCCACAGTCGATCCGAAGACGCAGCGGATTGTTCTGCCGGACGGATGCTCCGAGGCGTACCAGAAGTACCTCGACTTGGCGCCGACGGGCCCTTATGCCGGGGAAGTGCAGGCGATTCTGCAGCAGGCCGGACAGAAGGTCAATTCCTCTTACAAGGCGGGTAAGAAGTAACGGGCAGTTGAATCCGAATCAAAAGGCGGCGCCTTCGAAAATGGAGGCGCCGCCTTTTTTGCAGGTAGATTTTCGTGTGGGCAACAGAAGGTTCGCACGGCCGCGTCCATCTACAATCCTTGGCATGAGCGGGGAATTGCTTAGCTATTCCGAAGCAAGTGCGATGGTGGTTTCGTTTGCGCGCGGATTGAGCCAGTCAAGGCTCGAGGTCGAGCGAGTTGAGCTGGCCTCTGCGTCTGGCCAGGTGCTCGCGGAACAGATTGTGGCCGATCAGGACCAGCCTGCTTTTGCTCGCTCCACGCGCGATGGTTTTGCCTGCCGGGCTGCGGGGGCTTCGAAGCACGAGTTCTTGCGCGTTGCCGGTGCAACGCATGCCGGAGAAGCACCCGCCGGGCCGCTGCCACAGGGCGGCGCATGGGAGATCATGACGGGCGCGCCTGTTCCTGTGGGTGCGGATAGCGTGGTGATGATCGAGCATGTGGAGCGGGATGGTGAGCAGATTCGCCTGGTCGCGGGTCGGAAGGTCAAGGCCAGCGACAATATTGTCGCGAAGGGGGCTCAGGCTCGTCGCGGAGATGTGCTGGTTGCTGCGGGTGTCACGATTGGGCCACCTCAGATTGCAATTGCCGCTGCATGCGGGCGGGCGAAGCTTGCGGTCCACAAGCGCCCACGCGTTGCGATCCTGACAACCGGGGACGAGTTGGTTCCGGTAGATCGGGAAACTGGCCCGGGGCAAATTCGCAATTCGAATGCGCCGATGCTCGCTGCGCTCGTGACCGCGGCGGGTGGAGAGCCGCGTGTGCTTCCCACCGCCCCTGATACAGCGGAGGCTCTGGATGTCGCGCTGCATCAAGCGATGGATGCGGATTTGTTGCTGATTTCGGGTGGCGTTTCAGCGGGGAAGTTTGACCTGGTTGAGCCGGCCCTTGCGCGCATGGGCGCGGCATTTCATTTCACTGGGGTGCGCATTCAGCCGGGCAAACCGCTGGTGTTTGGCGAAATGCAGCGTGGGGCAGAATCTTCGTTACCGTTTTTTGGGCTGCCGGGCAATCCCATTTCGTCGGCAGCGACGTTTCTGCTTTTCGCTTCGCCGGTGTTGTCCGCGTTGGCAGGCGCGTTTGAAATTGGGCCGCGATTCGTGGCTGCTCAGCTTGCGCGAGCCACAGACCGAAAGGCGAAGCCCGGGTTGACGCGGTTTTTGCCGGGACTGTGCGATTTCAATCCGTCGAGCAGCAGCCTTGCACAAGTGGCGACGGTATCCTGGCACGGAAGCGGTGATTTGCCGGCATTTGCGCGATCGAATTGTTTCGTAGTCGTTCCGGAAGACGTGAGCAGCTTAGACGCCGGAGCGATGGTCCGCATTCTGATGCTATAAGGTGCTTGTGATGACCGATTCCACAAAGCCAATGCTTTCGCATTTCGACGAATCCGGAAACGCAGCCATGGTGGATGTGAGTGCCAAGCAGTCCACACGGCGTACGGCGACTGCTTCGGCGTTCGTGGAATTATCAGCAGCGGCACTGGCTGCGCTGCCTGCGAATCCCAAAGGCAATCCGCTGGAAGTCGCGCGGATTGCGGGGATTCAGGCGGCAAAGCGCACATCCGAGCTGATCCCCATGTGCCATCCGTTGGCGCTGACGCATGTGGACGTGCAGGTGGAGGTCGTCGAAGATGGCGTGCGGATTGCCGCAAGTGCGGCGACGGTGGGGCCGACCGGTGTGGAGATGGAAGCTCTGACCGCGGCTGCGGTTGCTGCGTTGACGGTGTACGACATGACCAAAGCACTCGACAAAGGGATCGTGATTCGCAACGTGCAGCTCGAGGCGAAGACGGGCGGCAAAAGTGGCGGGTTTGTGCGTGGCAGATCGCGCGACTCAGAGCCGTAAGATCGCGCGCTGCTTCTGACCCAACCTTATTGGTGCAGTATCTGGACTTCTAGCGCGGCATAGGCGGCGGACTTGCACGATCGTGGGCGTGATCATGATCCGGCGGTGCGACGAACGGCGGCGGATCGAGGTGACCGCGATGGCACGTGCCGCAGCTTACTGGGTTGCCCGAGTTATCGATCTTGCCGATGTATTGCGTGTTGATCTCCTGAACCATCCTTGCCATCAGGCGGGCAGTGGCCTTCTCAGGTTTTGAGTCGTCGGCGAAATTGAGACGAGGCTTTCCGTTGGGTCCCAGAGTCTTTGGATCGGCGGCATGGCAGGTGCTGCACTCGGAGCCAAGGTCAGCCTCCCATTTGTGCATTACCTCGTGAACCTGGTCGCCGGTCATGGTCTTGGGCAGGACCTGCAGGTTCGTGGGTGGCGGCATCGGACCGTGGCCATGCTCGTGTTCGTGGGCCGGTGGCGGGCTACCGGCGGGCTGTTGGGCTGAGAGATTCGCGGTGACGGCAAAAGCTAGGGCGAGCGGGGCTGCAAAGCGCGGGGAAGCGATTTTCAAGCAGAAGGGTCCTCGCTGATCGGGATGGAGTCGCAGAACCAGTTCACAGTAACAGACGATACTTCTTCGACGAAATCCTACCTGAGGTGGACTCGGCTCCCGGTTAGATTCTTTGCTCCCGAGACGCAAACGTGCCCCGGAAGCGCAAACCGAAGCGGCCAGTCGACCGCATGCTTGATGCCAATGCGTACAGTGACGAGCACTTCCGAGAGGCGGCAACCATCGTCGCGGACTTGGAGGGTTGAATCGTTCTTCGTGACATCGAGGCCGTTGTGGGTCTTTCGCGCGAGGCCCATGGCCTGGCACAGTCGGCTCGGTCCAGCGGTGAGGAGCCGGGATGCGACGCCTGAAGGCAGACCGCGATTTGCTGCCATCAAGTCCTCGCCCACGACAGGTTCCAGGGCGCGCAGCAACACGCAACCGGCCAATCCGTCCGACTCGCAGCTGATGTTCATGCAGAAATACCGGCCGTAGATTGCATAGACGTAGGCATGACCGGCTGGGCCGAAGAGCACTTCGTTGCGAGGGGTTGGGCCGCGATGCGCGTGGGCGGCGGGGTCGGGCGGTTCGTTGTGGGGGCCCAGGTAGGCCTCCGCCTCGACGATTCTGCCCCCCAGGATGCCGGCGTTGCTTCGGTGGACGAGCAGCTTCCCCAGCAGACGGGGCGCGACGAGCTTTGGCGAATGCTCAAAAAAGCTGCGCGGAAGCAACCGTCCAGGTAAAGCTGGCTGGCGGACCATTCCCCGTTTTACTTGTGCGCCTTTTGCCATTCCTTCAGTAGCTTAAGCACTTCCTCCGCATGGCCTTCCGGCGTAACTTTGGGAAAGATGTGGAGGAGTGTCTGGTCGGGTCCGATCAAAAACGTTGTGCGTTCGATACCCATGACCTTCTTGCCGTACATGTTCTTTTCCTTCATCACGCCAAACTGATTGCAGACTTTCTCGTCTACATCAGCAAGGAGTGTGTAAGGAAGGTCGTACTGCGCCCGGAATTTGGCCTGGGCCTTAGCGGTATCGCGCGAGATGCCGAGGACCACGGCGCCGGCAGCTTGCAGCTTCTTGAAGGTATCGCGAAAGCCGCAGGCTTCAATGGTGCAGCCCGGAGTATCGGCTCTGGGATAAAAAAAGAGAATTACGGGTTTGCCTTTAAAGTCAGAGAGGCTTACTTTTTTCTCCTCGTCGGTTTCCAGCGTGAAGTCGGCGACTTTGGTATTGAGTTCCATGGGGATTCCCCTCGTATGTTGGATCGATTGACCATCAGCTTGCATTATGGCCGAGCGGAGCGCGGAGCGTCATTGCACAGGAAACGTTTTTCCGAGATCGAGGGAATTGTGGCGGTTGCGCTTGCGCTGTTCTTCGCCATTGGCGCCGGCGCGCAATACCCCGGCCAGATCGCGAAGAAGGACAAGGATACACCGGAGCTGCGCGCGGTTGCCGTATTGGAGTGGACGGGCGACCTGGGCAAGCCGAAGACCAGCCGCCTTGTTCCCATTACTGTGTTCGATGGGGAGCAGTTGCAGGATGGTGGATTCTATATGGCGCGGCCGCAGCCTCTGGCAGTGGACTCCGGCGTGGAATACATCCTGCAGAAGAACGGTGCGCGGCTGGGGCTTTTCGACGTGATGAACGCAGGGCAGGAGCAGGGTTCGTGGGTCGGTTTTGGAAGCTGGAAGCCCACGCCGGTTGCGAAGCCGAAGCCCGCGCCCGTGGATCAGGGCAAGGTGGACGAGGAAGAGAGCGATAAGCCGACGCTGCACCGGAAGCATTCTGGGGACGCCAGCGGCGATTCCGGCTCTAGTTCCGGCGGTCAGGCTACGGCACCTGATCCCGATCGGCCTACGCTGCATAAAAAGTCCTCAAATGATGACTCGGGGAGCGGCAATTCCGGCTCAACGACGAGCTCGACTTCGGGCTCGACTTCAGCTCCCGATCCGGACAGGCCAACGTTGCACAAGCAGCCTGACTCGAGCCAGACTTCGGGCACGGACTCCAACAAGTCTTCAGCTTCCAACTCTGATCCGGATCGACCCGCATTGAAACGGGGCAAGCAGAAACAATCTGCGGATGAGGGCTACGTCGAGTCCGTGAACACGACGGATCCTGACCGGCCTCGCCTGATGCGCGGCAAGTCGGCGGATAGCAGTCCGGACGTGACGCCGACCCTGATGGGCTTGCCCTCGGACATGGAGCAGGCTGTGGCAGTTTCCGATCCTAAGAACCGACCAGAGCATCCCTGGAACTATTCATGGTCGGATCCAGCAGACGAATTGAAGATGAAAGCCGAGCTAGAAGACATCGCGCGTAGCGCTTTGGGTATCAAGCCGCAGCCTACGGCGGCGCCCAAGCGGACAACTGCACGAGCGAAGACGAAGCCGGTTCCCGCAGCGGCTCCTCCGCCGCTTTCTGGTGAGGAATTTCGCGTTTTCGAGCTGGCCTATGGGTCCGGAGCGACGCTGGTGCTGACGGCGCGCACAGAGGGACCTCCGACTCAGCAGAAATTCATCACCTTGATTGCGCAGCCGGATTTGTACGGCAGCTTGCTGGTGTTGTTCAAGAGCGTGACAGATGGCGCGCATTTGGACGATACGCCGCGAATGCGTCTCGTCGACGCAGTGGATGCGATGGCCGATAACCGCGGGGAACTACTGTTTGAGCTGCGCGGAAGTACGCAGCGCCAATTCGCTCTCTACCGGGTATTGCGCGGAACGGTGAAGGAGCTCTTCGTCACGGGCGGCGGTGCGGTTACGACGGCGGAGCGGAATTGATCGCATTCGGAGTTGAGCGTTTCTGATCGACAAGAAAGGCATTTAGGCGCTTGCGAAAAAGCCGTCGACGATGATTCCATTCATGATCGGCGACGTCAGGTGCGGCCTTTCTCGAGGAAACCTTGGGTTTAGGGCCGAAGAGGTTCCCATCGGATTCTGTAACTATTGGTGAAACAAAACCCGATTCCCTCGTATACTGGCTATGACTCCGATAGAACTTAGAGAGCGAGAGTGGGCTTTGAGCCACTCTTGAAGGGCTTGATAGAAGCATGGCATCAGTCATTACCGCACCTTCCCCTGCAGGCACCGGCGAAGCACAAATCGACCCACAAACAGCGGCACCCGAGGCTGAAAACGCAACGGCTCACGTCGTGGCTGCACGCGAGCTTGTCCGCATGGGCAAGGCCGCGACCGTGGGCGAGGGTGTCAACTGGGTCACGTTAACGACCATCATCCTTTTTCACGCCGGAGCGCTTGCCGCGTTCTTCTTTTTCAGCTGGCAACGGCTCGCAGTGATGGCGATCCTGTATGTGCTGGCGATCAACGTTGGTATTGGCATGTGCTACCACCGGTTGCTGACGCACCGCGGCTATCAGACGCCGAAGTGGGTTGAATACCTGATGAGCATCTGCGCCACTTTGTCGCTCGAGGGTGGGCCGATCTTCTGGGTGTCGACGCATCGCGTGCATCACCAACTCAGCGACCATGAAGGCGACCCGCACACGCCGCGCGAAGGCGGCTGGTGGGCGCACGCTGGCTGGCTGCTTTTCGGCAAGGCTTTGCACGCACAGACCAGCGTGCTGTCGCGTTACGTGCCGGATTTGAGCAAGGATCGGTTCCATGTGTGGCTGAGCAAATATCACTGGGTTCCCATCACGGTAAGCGGCCTGCTGCTACTGGCCGGCGGCTGGTTGTGGGGCGGATGGGTCAACGGCGTCGCCATGGTGCTGTGGGGCGTTCTGCTGCGTGTGACTCTCGGACTGCATGCTACATGGCTGGTCAACTCGGCAACGCACCTGTGGGGCAGCCGGCGGTTTGAGACGCGCGACGACTCCCGCAATAGCTGGTGGGTCGCCCTGCTATCTGGCGGGGAAGGCTGGCACAACAACCACCATGCCCATCCGGTTTCGGCGCGCCATGGTCTCAAGTGGTACGAGATCGATCCCAACTTCTACGGCATCTGGCTGCTGTCAAAACTCGGCCTCGCGCGCAAGATTCGCGTTGCGAAGTACGATCCGAAAGACCCTAAGCCCGCTGGACTGTGATCGTCGCAGTGCTAGGCCAATCGTGCGCCCGCCATTTTCTCCAGGATAGAAATTGGCGCTGACTCCGGCGTGACCATGGCTGCGGGGTCGACGAGAAATGTCTGCTCCAGCGCGTACTGGCCTCCAAGCACTGCGTGGGGCACGGTCTCGGTGTAGACCATCCAGCTTGAACCCGGCACAAATTCGATCTGTTCCCTGGCACAGCTGCTTTGGAAAGCCGCGTCTTCTTTCATGGCATTGTGCAATTGCATCATGAACTCATCGTAGGGAGTTCGCTTCCATTGCGGGACGAGACCGGCCAGCCCTGTCGATTGCGCGACACTCTTTGTCGTGCGTGTAACCGGTGTGTCTGGCTTTGGCGTAGCGAGCTTGCCGGGTGCGAAAACATGAACCACTTTCGCAAACGGATCGCCCACGACCCAGTCGCGCGTGCGCGTGGGATGGATATTGTGAAAGAAGCGCAGGATGCGCCAGCCGCGCGTGGGCCGGGTTGGAAAGGCGTCAGTGTGGAGTAAATCGTTGCGCCGGCGCACGGGCAGGTCGCGGCCTTCTTCTTCCAGCGGACGGAAACTGGCATAGTCGAGACGCCAACGCATTTGATACGGCGCCAGAAATCCGGCCAGAAAACTGTCGACGCTTGCCGAGTAACGGCGCATCACGGAATGCAGTTGTTCCAAATCAGCGTGTGTCGCGGATTTTTTGTCAACGCCGCTCAACTGATCGCGATCCGGCTTGTAGGCGATGTTCTTATGGAGACGGCTACCGGTTTGCTGCTGGCCGAGGAGAAACTGAAGGTCTGCGGCGGGGATCGGTACCGGAGTCTGCGGAAAATAAAGAATGCCGCCGGCCTCCAACAGCGCACACCAGGTTCGAACTTGCTCAATGGTGTGAGGCGGGCCACCCTGGGCTCCCTTGAACTGTATGGTGTGCACGGACATGGGGAAGGTTCAACCCTTAAGCCTGGCCCGGAGCCACAATGTGCCAAAGAGGGGAAGAGCGATGATGAGCACGATGAGCCCAGCGGGAAAGCCGACGTAGAGATAGCTGTCTGCGTAGTTCACCGAGTGGCCGCCGATACCGTTCCAGACCAGGAGCGAGACAATGGCGAGAAAAGTGGACGCAAAGAAGGTGAAGAAAGCGGCGGCGAACGAGAGCAGGAGGCTCTGGAAAAGACTGAAGCCTTCCAGGGGAAAGCCGAGGAAGCTGCTCCCGGCGGCACGCGAAGTATGGGCT
The DNA here is from genome assembly GCA_963704415.1 of uncultured Acidobacteriaceae bacterium. GTDB lineage: Bacteria > Acidobacteriota > Terriglobia > Terriglobales > Acidobacteriaceae > Telmatobacter. The sequence continues at coordinate 1,512,231 of OY969908.1, forward strand.
GTTTGTGGCATCACTTTCGCTACCTCCCTCGTCTAGTTAGAATACAGTTCCATGGCCAGCAATGTACAAATCGAGTTGTGGCAAGCCGAAAAGGTCGCAACTCAGTCGACCGTAGGGCAAGCGCTGAATGGAATCCGATTCGCGGCGTGGGGCGAGACGCGTGTCTCCGAGGCCGATCTGGAACGAATGGTCGGAGCTGTGCCCGCTACGATGTCTGCAGCGCTAGCGAACCGCGCCTACTATTTTGTTCCGCTGGCGATCGCCGACACCGGCGAAACCATGATCGCTCCGTCTTACTCGGTTGACCTCGGGGACCGCGCGATCTGCCACCGCAACGCGGCGTTTGGGTCCACTGAAGCTGTCTTCATTTCGACTCGGTTGGTTGAGGACCGCTTCGGCCTGGCTTTCGAGTTCTTCATCAACGTGGCGCACAACTTTGTTGCCGTTGCTGGTGTGCCGGAGAGCTTTTCGTCGTTGGTTTGGTCGCAGGCTGAAGCGCAGGTACGCGGCGAGTCGAGCCAGGATGCGTGGGAAACTCGCCGTCGAGCCCAAGATCTACGGAGCGGCAAGACCATCGACGAACGCGCGCGGAACAGCTTCTTCGAAGCGGCTTTTTCAGACGCGTTGGCGATTTATATGCTCTCGCTGGCAGTGGACTTCGATTATCACGATCTGCGCGAGCGCGAATATCCGCTATTGGCTGCGCCTGCGCTGGCCGAACGGCTGCGCCATGTGGCGGGGCTCTTTCCGGCGAATGTGGGATACGAATTCCAGATTCATTACCGGCGCAAGGGGTAGAGGAGAGCCACGCGTGAGTGCCTGCTGATGCGATTGGTTCGGACCATTATGTGAACAACGTAGCCGTCCTAGCTAGCACATCATCGAGTATTTCCTGCGGGAGTGTTTCGATCTTTCGCCCATTCCGGGCTCGAATATCGAGTACACGTGGCTGGTCACAGCGTACGACACCTGCGGTTTTGGTTCCGGCAAGCGGCACGGCGAACATGATGCGGCGGGCAAATGCGCCTCCGCTCGTGATAGGCAGAATTACGGGCAGTCTTGTGGCTTCATTGAAGCTGGTCGGCGACACGACCAACACGGGCCTGTGGCCGCGCTGCTCATGACCCATGGTTGGATCGAGCGAGACCATGTATATCTCGCCGCGTTTCATATCAGTTCGCGGCCTACGTGTGGGGCATCTACCCATTCGCGTTCTTGGGCCGACTGTGGCTTGGAATAATCCGATGAGGCAAGTAACTCTTCGAGCGTGTAGCGTCGGCGCGGTCTCGGCTCGACGAAAAGACGTCCATCCTGAATATCGACAGAAACCTCCGCACCGGCTTTCAGATTGAGGGTATCGAGAATGGCCTTGGGCACGGTGAGCATCACTGACCCGCCGACCTTGCGCAATGTCGTAGTTGGCATGGTAACCTCTCCCAATAGAAATTATATCAAAATATAACTTCTTCGGAAAGCAGCCCAAAATGATTGCAGGTCTCAGCTGGCATAGAGATTTTCGTCGATGAACTGGTTGCGGAATTTGCCGTCAGGATCATAACGCTTGAGCGAAGCCTTGAACTCGGCCAGCCGCGCGTATTGTGCCTGGATGCGTGCGGGGGGAAGGGTGAAGAGCTTTGCCCAGTGCGGACGCGGACCGAAGGGTTCCAGTTGTGCTTCGATGAGTGGAAGGATCTGACGCACCTCGGGCCACTCGGGCTTCCATGTAAAGTGAATGGCCATTGAGGGGCGCTGATAGGCCGTGCTGATCCACAAATCGTCAGCAGCGATGGTGCGCAGCTCGGTGACGAAGAGGTGAGGCGTGATGCGGTCACGCAGCTTCTCAACGGCGAGGATAGCCTCGTAGCCGCGCTCCCGCGGAACGAAGTATTCGGTCTGCAGTTCGCGACCGCTCGATGGAGTGAAGTTCATTTTGAAATGCGGCAGGCGCTCGTACCACTGGCCGGGAACGCCTTGCTGATCGGTGCAGCTTTCGGCGGGATGACCATTGATGGGGTGGAGTTTTTCGGTGGCGAGCTTGGCGCCGAAGAACTCAGGCTGCCAATCGTTCTTTACTCCTGGCGCGAGGCGGCGCTTGATCCAGACTTGTGTTGCACGATGGTTTTGCCAATCCGTGAACAGACTGACGCTGTAACCCGCAGCGAAGATCTCATCGAGATGATGCTCCAGATGATCGAAGGAGAGATTCCGGTAAACCGATTGGGCCACCTGGTAAGTCGGCTGCAGACTGAGCGTGACGCGCGTGAGCACGCCAAGCGCGCCGAGGCCGACTACTGCGCCCAGGAATCGATCGCCATCCTTCGCGCGTGACAGGTGAAGAACCTCGCCGTCGGCAGTGACAAGTTCAATCGCCTCGACGGCAGTGGCAAGGTTGCCATTGTGAATTCCAGAGCCGTGCGTGGCGGTGGCAATGGCGCCTGCGACCGAGATGTGCGGAAGGGACGCCAGGTTATGCAGCGCGTAACCGCGGGAGTCGATGACCGGCGCGAGCTGGCCATATTTGATTCCCGCGCCGACTGTGGCCGTGTGCGCTTTTTCATCGATGTCGATCTGATCGAGATGAACAAGGGAGATCTGATTCTGAGTGCTGTCGGCGATGGTGTTGAACGAGTGGCGCGAACCGAGTGCACGAAGCTTCGCGCATCTTTTGACAACCTCGCGTACTTCGTCGGCTGACGCGGGTGTAAAAACGTGATCAGTGCTGTAGGTGATGTTACCGGCCCAGTTTTCGCGTGGTGCGGATTGTTGCTGGCTGGGCGAAAACTTCGACAACATCGCACCTGCCACAATTGCTCCTGATGTCTTGAGAAACTCCCGCTTGTCCATTCCGATCGGCGACCTCAATTTAGTTTGGCGGCGTAGGGAATAACGCGATGCGGCCGCCACCGGTGCAGAGAATTGTCAGATTCATCACGACGAAGAGCAGGTCATAGTGCCAGTCCGATGCTTTCTCGCCCCAGAATCCAGTCTTCCACTTTACAACCTTCATGTAGATTGCGCCCATCATCGCGACAATAAGTCCTATGGCATTGCGTGAGCACACCGAAGGCGAGGCCCAGGGCGCCCGCCAGCTCGGCCGCTCCAAGGAAGATTATGGAACCTACACTCATGCCGATGCTCTTCGCGCGTTGGCGCGGCGACTTGAGATGGCTGAAACCGATCTGAAAACGAGGGCTGCCATCAATCGAAGAAGAACAAGCGCCAATCTGCATACTGTGTTGCTGCGGGGATCGAAAACATTCGAAAACCTGATGGAATTTAGATGCAACTGAGCCAGAACCGGTGAAATGTCCAAGATTCGTTACTTGACGATGCGGATTCATCTCGAGTCTCTATCCTTCAAGATGCTCCGAAGTTTTTGTATCCTATTGATGTTGGCAGCTCGTTCGAGCAGTTCTTCAGTTCACGTGGAGGTTTTACCCCCGTGCCAGGTGGCTTTTTATAATTGAGAAGCCACTCGGGGTCAGCGGTTCCCTCTACAGAAACGGTAGAACCGCTATGGCCCACACATGACGAGGAGATTCCTAATGACTGAGAAGATAAAGAAAGCGACCACTCCGAAGAAACCCCGTGCGACCGCCTCGAAAGAAGCAGCACCGAAAACAGCGGCACCAAAGAGGAACGCCACGAAAGGGAATGTAACGCAGATGGTTTCGCCGGAGGAGATTGCGCGGCTTGCGCATCAATACTGGGCGGAACGCGGCCACCAGGACGGGCACCATGAAGAAGATTGGTATCGTGCGGAGCAGGAGCTTCGGGGCAAGGCCAGTTAATTCTGGACCTATTCGCCAGCGTCACGCACTCGCGTACGCCACGCGGCCCTCACTGATCGTCCAGCGGACTTTGCCCTGCATCGTCCAACCGTCGAATGGCGTGTTGTGCGCTTTGGAGCGGGTCTCTTTGGCGCGATAGATCCATTCAACCTTGGGGTCGAAGACCACGACATCGGCAAAGCTGCCAACGGCGAGCGTGCCGCGGCCTTTCAATCCAAGCAACGCAGCAGGCTGCGCGCTCAACAGGCTTAGCACACGGCCCAGCGGCAGTTTCCATTCCTTGTGTAGCCAGCGCAGGCAGAGGCCCAGCGCGGTTTCAAGGCCTGTGATTCCATTCGGTGCGTTTTCGAACTCCACTTCCTTCTCATGCGTGGCGTGCGGCGCGTGATCGGTGGCGATGGCGTCGACGATGCCATCGAGGATGCCTTCAATCATGGCGTCGCGGTCCGCAGCCGAACGCAGGGGCGGATTCATTTTCGCGTTGGTGTTGTAGAAGCCAACGTGTTCCTCGGTCAAAAGGAAATGATGCGGAGCGACTTCGCAGGTCACGCGCAGGCCGTTGCGCCGAGCCGTGCGCACCGCCTTCATGGCTGCTGCCGTTGATGTGTGGGCGACGTGAAGATGCGTACGCGCGTCGCGTAGTTCGGTGACCAGCCGGATGTCGCGTTCGACGAGACTGGATTCGGCTTCCGGTGGCATTCCGCGCAGGCCGAGTTTGAATGCAGTCGGTCCCGCATTCATGCTGGCGCCCTGGGTCATCCGCGTATCTTCCGCGTGTTGAATCACGCTGAGGCCCACGCGGGTTGCGGCTGCCAGCGTTTCGCGCATGACACTGTCTTTCAGAATCGGATGACCATCGTCTGTCACTGCCACCGCTCCCGCGGATTTGAGCGCGGCAAAATCGTTGATAGATTCGCCTTTGGATCCGCGCGTAGCGGCGGCGATGGGGTAGACGCGTACGTGCGCGCCGCGTTCCGGAGCCAGCATCCAGCGCGTGATCTCGGCGGAATCGTTGACCGGTGCAGTATTCGGCATCGCAGCCACGGCGGTGAAGCCTCCCGCGGCTGCTGCTGCGGTTCCGGTGGCGATTGTCTCCTTGTAACCCTGGCCCGGCTCGCGGAGATGAACGTGAATGTCGATGAGGCCGGGTGCGATGGTGAGGCCGGCAGCATCGAGGGACTCGGTGCCGTTGGTTGGTTTCAATTTGCCGGCGGGGCCAATTTCGGACACCTTGCCGTCTTTGAGCAGAATGTCTCGTGGGCCATCAACGCCGGCTGCGGGATCGATGAGGTGGCCGTTGCGAATCAGAAGCGCGGTCATGAAAGGCCTTCTTTCGCGGAACTCTCCATCAGTGCCCGCTCCACTACGGCCATGCGAATGGCGACGCCATTAGTGACTTGTTCGAGGATGGCTGATTGCGAGCCGTCGGCGACGCCCGCAGTCAGCTCGAGTCCGCGGATGATCGGGCCCGGATGCATGACCAGTGCGGCGGGCGCATGTGAAGCGAGGCGCTGGCCGGTAAGTTGATAGCTGGCCTTGTACTGCTCGAGGTCGATCTGCTGCCCAGCGAGCCGTTCGGCCTGGATGCGCAACATCATCACCACCTGCGACTGCTGCAGTGCAACGTCAAAATCGCGCTCAATCGAGATGCCGGGACCTGCGCCGGTTGCGAGCTCAGGAAGGAATTGTGGGGGACCACAAAGCAATACGCGCGCGCCTAATCGTGGCAGCAGAAGCATGTTCGATCGAGCCACGCGGCTATGCAGAATGTCGCCAACGATGGTCACGGTGACGCCTGCAAGCGTATCCTCTGCGACGGCTTCTATGCCGGGTCGCATATGCGCAAGGACTGTGCGGAGGTCGAGCAGCGCCTGCGTGGGATGCTCGTGCATGCCATCGCCTGCATTGAGTACCGGCAGGCGTGTTGTTTCTTCCAGCAGCCACGCGGCCCCGGAAGAGTTGTGGCGCAGGATGATCGCTTCGGCGCCAAGGGCACGCAGCGTCAGGCCGGTGTCCTTGAGGGTTTCACCTTTCTCAATACTCGAGGAAAGGTTCGAGATCAAAGTGGTGTCGGCCCCGAGGCCCTTTGCTGCGAGCTCGAAGCTGGTACGGGTGCGCGTGGAGGATTCGTAGAAGAGGAGGGCTACGCGGCGTTTGAGCAGGATGCGATCGCGGACCAATGGGTCCATATTCTCGAGCGCCGATGCGCGGGCCAGCAGATGACTTACTGCGTCGAGAGTGAGGTCCTGCACCGAAAGCAACGAGCCTTTGTTGTACGGGAACGGTGAAGCTGCAACGGGCGGAGGGTGAAGCTGGCGGCGAACGGGTGCTGCGATTGCGGCTGCAGTCATAGAAGGGCCTTTAGCTTCCAGCTTCTAGCTTCTGGCTAAAAGCCAAAGCGATACGTTCAATCTGTACGTTCGACAAGCAGAACCTGCTCGTCGTTATCGACTTCGCGAAACTTGACCTCGATAATTTCGCGACTGCTAGTAGGAACCTGTTTGCCAACATAGGTCGCCTCGATGGGCAGCTCGCGGTGACCGCGGTCAATCAGGACGGCAAGTTGTACGCGGCGAGGCCGGCCATGATCGAACAGAGCGTCAAGGGCGGCCCGGATGGTACGGCCGGTGTAAAGTACATCATCGCAGAGAACCACGTCGCGTCCCGCTACGTCGAAGCCGATGGCGCCGGGAGTGACCACGGGACGCACGTCCGCCGTCGACAGATCGTCGCGGTAAAACTGAATGTCAAGTACACCTGTGTCGACTGGCCGCTTCTCAATGCCGCCGATGAGCTTAGCCAAGCGCTCCGCCAACGGAACCCCACGGCGTTTTATGCCGATCAGGGCCAGGTCTTCGCTGCCATTACTCTTTTCAACAATCTGGTGTGCCAGGCGAACTAAGGTACGTTCAATTTCAGAGGCTGACATCAGCCTGCCTTTGGTTCGCAGGCTTGGTTGATTCGGCTCTTCGCTCATGGATTCTCTCTCGCCGGATGATACGAGGCTTGGCTCCTCGCGGCAAGTTGTGGAGAAGTGGAATCGCAGGATACCACGCTCGCAGCTAAGGTTCTGGTCGCGACTTTGAAAGGCAAGAAGGACGGAAGCTTCTTAAACCTCTGGCCGTCGCGAGCGGGCAAGCAGGCGCGCACCGAGTGCACCCCCACCCGCCGCAAAGAAGAGCAGGAATACGGAATTGAATGTAAGGCTGAAGGCCTCGATACCTGCGTGTCCCCAGGGCGACAGCATCCATGCCTGCACCTGCGAGCGGAGAGACTGTGCTTCTGCCGCGTCGGCAGGCTCCAATTCGGCTGCCCATTGTTGCGTCATCTGCTGACTCGTTTCGACTCGACTCTTCCACTCTGCGTCGATCTGACCCGATTGGTGCAGAACAAACCGCTCTACAAACAGGACGCTACCGCTGACGGTAAAGGCAAGCCACGCGGCCAGCAGTCCGGTGACGAGGCCGATGCGCGCTCCCGCACCGATTGTGACCCATGCCGGCGCTTGACCGCGGACATAGAGGGCAACCGCCCATGCAGCCGCAGCAGCCATCCAGAACAAGCCAAAGAAGCCGACGGGAGAAAGTCCGCTGGAGAGCAATCCTGCCGGTACGGCAAGCAACAGCGCGGAACGCATCGCGGGCTTCCAATCCACCATGCTTGCGTCGCGTACAGCTTCTGTCCATCGGTCCGCCGGAGCCTGGCCGTTGGATGAATCCGGAGCGTAAACCAGCTGGGGCAGTCCGCATGTAGGGCAGAAGCAGTTCTCGGCCAGCACCGGCTGGTGACAGCGTTTGCACGTGATTTCCATACTTCCGGACACCTGAGGTATATGACCGCGTAATTTCGTGTGGAAGATGGTACATAAACAGGCGGTCACGGCCCTAGGCTGATTTTATGCTGCCGAAACAAATTGCGGCCATCGAATCGTATTCCGGAGCGGAAGATAAGAGACACCGCTGCAGTGCGAGAAGATATAAGCGACTTACTTATTTGTCTTGCTCCGTCGGAGCGTTTTTCTCTGCCAGCTTTGCAGCGACAATCTCTTCGGCGGCTTTCACAGCTTCCTCCAGCGACAAGTTGGTCGAGTCCAAAATCACCGCATCGGGCGCCGGCTTCAGCGGAGAGTCGGCCCGGTTCCGGTCGCGCTCGTCGCGTGCGTGCAGGTCGCGGATCACATCTTGCGCCTGAACGGCGGGTTTGGAGCCCAGCTGGTCGAAACGGCGCATTCCGCGCACTTCAGGAGCGGCGTCCAGGAAAATCTTCGCGTCGGCATGAGGAAAGACCACAGTCCCGATGTCGCGCCCTTCCATCACCACACCGCCCGCGGCGCCCATTTGTTGTTGAAGCCGCACCATCCAGGCGCGAATAGGAGGGAAGACGCTGACGCGTGATGCAGCATCCGTCACGGTCTGATTGCGGATCAATCCGGTGACGTCTTCGTCGTCGAGAAAGACGCGGTTTTCTTCTTCGCCTGCTTCAAGCCGGATCTGCGTATCCGCGGCCAATGCTTCCAGTTCTGCACTGTCGTCCAACGGAATCCTGCGGCGAAGTGCTTTGAGCGCAAAGGCACGGTACATGGCGCCGGTTTCCAGATTGAGCAGTCCGAAATGCCGGGCAAGATGACGTGCAACTGTGCTCTTGCCCGCGCCGGCGGGACCGTCGATGGCGACAATGATATGCCGAAGTGCTGCTGGGGCCGGCGACGGACTTTCGGCCCCGCTCATCCGCGCTTTTTCGTCCCTTTACTTGCTCTCGCGGTGAAGCCAAAGCGCTTGCTGTTTCCGGCCTTGGCACCGGCAGCGAGCGCTGGTTTTCGGTTTGTGCGCGATGTGCGCGCATCGATCCTTACATCTTTGCGCGTGAGAGCGGCCTTGCGCTTGATGGCGGAAGGCTTGCCCGTTGTCTTTGCAACCTTTGCGTGGCCGTTATGCTTGCCCCAGGCTGGTGTTGTCGCGGACTTTCCATTTCTTGTTGCAGACCCATTACCGTTGGAACGCTGCGAAGTTCCATTTGATCGAGCAGAACCGGCGAGGCTCTTCGAGGAAGAACTGCCATTGGTTTTACCGTTGGAACTGGTGTGACCGTTTTTGCTCCAACGTGATCCTGCTGGGGGTCTGGGTCCATTTGAAGTGCGTGCAGCGGATGGACGGGCATCTGTCGTGCGACGGAAGATGCGCGCTCCGCTGGCGGACTGTCCCGGCCTGTTGGCGCTTGCCTTGCGGTTCCGATTGTGAGCCGGCCGGCTCAAGTGAGTGTGGGACGCCGGTTGAGTCCGGGGCGCAGGCGGCTTGCTGGCCTGCAGCGGAAGTTGCGCGGGAACGGCGGGCACCTGCGGTTCAGGCGCCTTGATTGGGGCAGCAGGTGGTGGCGTGGTATAGGCAGGCGTAGATGAGAACGTGAACTCCCTGCGCGTTTCCTCGCGGTCGCCGCCGCTCATGTAATACGAGGAAACAACCGAGCTCCCTGCGTAAATCATGGGTGAAGGAGCGAATTCCGGCAACGTGCCTGCGACGTAGAAGTGCGGCGCGTGCCCCATGGAAATCGTATGGACCTGACGTGTGGCGACCAGGCCACGCAATACTTCGCGCACCTTGCTCCGCGCTGTCAGTGGGGCGAGGAAGAGTTCAACCTCTTCCATGCTGGCGGCGATTACGGCCTGGAGATAGATGGAGGCAAGCACTGAAATGGCCGTGACCTGCGACGTCGAGGCACCTTCAGCAATGGCTTTTTGATAGCGGTGGCGGAGAAGCTGCCACTTGGCCGGCTGGCCGGCTGCCGCAATCGTGGGGATGATACGCAACTGCTGCCAGAGTTCGGTGATGGCCCGGACGACTGCGGATTCGCTCACTTCGCGGCCGAGTGCGTGCTTCAGCTGAGAGATCGTCGAATCGTTGGCCTCAAGGAGTTTGTAGGCCTGAACTGCCAATTGCGATACGGCTCGGGACCCCGTGAGTTGGGGGTTGCGCCGCCAGTCCCGATCGCCGCGCAGGGCGTAGACGTAGGGCAAAACCCAGGCGGCAACCACAAAGTCCGGCTGTTCTCCGGGCTGACCGGAGAGATTCAACCGAACCGCGACTCCATCATTTTCAAGCCGAACCAGTAATTCCTCGGCTGTAGCAATCCGGCGCGGATCGGGGGTCGCATCGCGCTTTCCCGCAATCGCCTCGACAAAAGAAGGAGCAACCGAGGAAGTGAACTGCTTTCGAGGCAGAAAGAGGCACAAGCCGGTCTCTTCAATCCAAGTCCGGGTTTCCTCTAAAGTCAATGCGCCGAGTCCGTTATGGCGCATCCGTTCGGCGCGCGCAGCTTCTAATTGTTCCGCTGTCAAAGAAAAACCTCGCTTCCAGGCTCGTAGGGCCCTGCGGCCGCTTTCTCCTGAGAGAGAAGCGGTCTCTATTTGGATTTTAAATCCGAACTAGATGCGATGGAAAGCCCGCAGGATTTCCTTCCAGGAATACAGCAAAGCTATTGGACGTCCGTGCGGGCAACTTGTTGGGTGCTCGGTCTTTGAAAGCTCCAACAATAGCCATTCCATACGAGCCGGGTCAAGGGGCGTGTTGATCTTGATGGCGGAGTGACAGGCGATGGATGCAGCAATCCGCGTACGAAGGGAGCTAAACGGTTCATTCTGCGGGCGTTCATCTGAGTCGGCGCCAGACTGTTCTATCACCTCCGTCAGGGCTCGTTCGAGCTCCGCGCCCTCAAGTCCGACGGGAGCTGCTTTGATCGCCAACGTCTGCGGACCGAAGGGTTCTACCTCAAAACCGCTCTTCTCCAACTCTTCGGCAATCCGGGCAAAAATAACTATTTGCCATGGCTTGAGTTCCACAAGCATCGGCATGAGCAGCCGCTGCCTCTGGACGCTTTCAACTTGCCGGTCGCGCAGGATTTTCTCAAAAAGCACCCGCTCATGGGCGACATGCTGGTCAATGATCCACAGGCCATCTTCGCCGGTGGCCAGGATGAACGATTCCCGCAACTGCCCCAGAGGGCGCAAAGAGCGCAGGTGGTTCAGGTTCGAAGCGGCCTGGTCAGCCTCCACCTGGGCAGTCTCGAGAACGCCGTCGGAATGGGCAGCAGAAGCGCCCTCAGGGCCGGATGAACAGCCGTGGACTAACGCCGATCCCGCCTCCGCGAGGAGAAAGGCGGCGGCATCTCCCAAAAGCTGCACATCAGTGACGTTGCCAGAGAAACGGCTCCCGCCAAAGGCCAACTTACCCGGGACTGGCGTGGGCAGCTTTGGCGTGAGTTGAAAGGAGCGCACAGCTTCATCGAGATCGGAAGCCGTAGACTCACCCGCTGACGCGGGGGCTGGCGCACCTTCAGGAGAACCGGGTAATGGCGATAGGGCAGGCGGCATCAGTGAGGGGCTGGCGAGCGGCGCAGAATCAAGCGCAGCAAGAAAGCCCGCTGCCGGGCGAGCTTGAATCAGAGAATTGCGAATGCTGTCTCTGACGAAATCGTGCACCAACGATTGCTGACGAAAGCGGACCTCGGTTTTAGCGGGATGAACGTTGACGTCCACTTCTTCAGGAGGCATTTCGAGGAAGAGCAGGACAACGGGATAGCTGGTCGGCGGAATGACGTTGCGGTATGCCTCGGTGATCGCGTGAATGAGGAGGCGATCGCGAATGAGGCGCTTGTTGACGAAGATGTAAATAGAGTTGCGATTGAGTTTCTGCAGTTCGGGCTTTGAATAGAAGCCCGCGATGCGAAGGGATCCTGGATTGCGTTGAGGCTCGTCCGGGTCCTTCTTCCAGGGCGGAGGCTCCGGCAGGCCCGCTCGATCGAGAGGAAACTCAGCCGCGACGGGCAGCAACTGGGACAGCGTCTCTTTTCCGAAGATCTGGTAGATGCGCTCCGCGGATCGGGAAACAGGCGGAGCGGAGAGAAGCGTGTGCGAGGAGGAAAGGAGTTCGAAGTGTTTTTCAGGATGAGCAAGGGCGTAGTGCGTGACCAGAGCGGTCACGTGAGCCAGTTCAGTGGATTCGGCGCGGAGGAATTTTCGACGGGCAGGCGTGTTGAAGAAGAGATCCGAAACTGCAAGCGTCGTCCCGCGCGGCACGGCAGCTTCTTCCACGTGCAAAATCTTTCCGCCCGCAATTTCGATGACGGTTCCAGCACCCTCCTCACCGGTCGACGTTTCCAGTTTTACGCGAGCCACGGAAGCGATGGAAGGCAAAGCCTCGCCGCGAAAGCCTAGCGTAGCGATCGATAGAAGGTCGTTGGCGGTACGCAGTTTGGAGGTTGCATGGCGCTCAAACGCGAGCAGTGCGTCATCGCGGTTCATCCCATGGCCATCGTCGGAGACCCGAATGAGCCGCCGTCCGCCCGCTTCCACCTCGACGCGGATATGGAAGGCACCGGCGTCGAGCGAGTTCTCGAGCAGCTCCTTAACTACCGACGCGGGACGGTCAACCACCTCGCCAGCGGCGATTTGATTGGCCACCTGGTCTGGAAGAACTCGGATGCGCCCCATAAGGGACTAGGGTACCGCAAGGCGCGGTTCGCCGTTCAAGCGCCCACTACGAACTTCCTCTAGGCATTGACGACGTTTCCCCCACAATGACCGTGGCCACATTGGCAAACGACTTCGACACTTCCTGCCAGTCCTTCGCAGTGAGCGCTACAAAATCTGGAGCCGTCGGGTGGAACGCAGGTACAAGCGGGATTTGCGCATTTTTTCGGGGAAGCCATCGAACTCCTTAGTTGATCCGGCATCGAAGTTCGCCGAACACAAGCGAATACGATGCCGGACCAATGCAAAGGTTGTATTTGGAGGGCAACGGCAGAAAAACGGACAAATCGAACGAACGAACTCACTACACGCCGGCTGAATCTCTGTGCTGTTGGATTTGGCCTTATTGATTCAGATGAGCGGCTAGATCTCTCACAACCGGGTAGCATTCGCAGGCTGCTTCTTCGAGCCCCTTGCGCTTCAGCACCTGGATATGGCCGCGGCGATAAGCGATGAGCCCGCTCTTTTGAAGGCTCCGCGCGGCCGCAGAGACGCTGGTGCGCCGGATTCCAAGCATCTCGGCGAGAAACTCCTGGGTCAGATAGAACTTGTCGCTCTCAACCCGGTCCTCCACCATGAGAAGCCACCGAGCCAGACGCGCCTCAATCTCGTGGAGCCCGTTGCAGGCGGCAAGCTGGCTCAGGATGAATCCATGACACTGCGCGAATTCGAGGATGCGCCGGAGGAGCGCGCTGGCGGAGAACATTTCCTTTTGTAATTCGGCATAACAGATTCGCAATGCGGCGCCTTCGACCTGGATGAACGCTGTGGTGGGAGGACTTGCCGAGCCGAGCAGATTGATTGCCTCGACCACGCCTTCTCTGCCGATCAGTCCGACTTCGGCGCCTGCACCGTCCGCCATGAAGGTGACGATCGAGGCAATGCCCTCGGTCATGAAGTGAGCATATTCTGGCTGTTCGCCTGAGCGGTAGAGCACAGTTCCGAGGGGAAGCGCGACCGGTTCCATGCGGGCAAGGAGTGCCTTCCGTTGATTGAGCGGCAGTGAATCGAGCAGCAAATTAGAAGGCTTTTTCGCCATGGGGCCATCCTGCATCAGTTCGCAACGGATAGCCGCCTAAGGGCGAAGAGGAGTGCGTCTCTGACTAGAGAAGATCGTGAAGGATCAACGGAACGACTATATTCTTTTTTTTGTGGGAATTATGTCCAATACCGCACATAGCGGGGTGTCAGCTGGTTGCGACCTGACGAGGCAGGGGCAGGGAGATACGGAAGGCGGTCCCGGTACGCCCGGGCCGGGTGCTGCTGCGAGTTCGGATCAGGCCTTTGTGTTTTTCGACAATCGCTTTCGAAATCGCGAGCCCTAGGCCGGTTCCCTTGTCCTGCTTGGTAGTGAAGAAGGGATCGAATATGTTTTGGACAATTGAATCGGGTATGCCGGGACCAGCATCCGCGACGAGAAGGGAAACGCCTCGGCACGAGCGGCGTCCCCTGAGATAGAGGGAGCCCTCGATTGGCAGCGCATCCACCGCATTTGAAATGAGATTCGAGATGACCTGAAGCATTTCTCCGGGGTGCACATCCATCGTCACATCGTTTGCGAGGCGGATATCGATATGGATGCGCTTCGCAGCGATGCTTTTCCGGTGAATGCGAAGAGCAGCTTCGGCCAAGGCCGCGGCCTTCACCGGCGACTTTTCAGCCGCCGGCCGGTAGAAACTCAACGATTGCCGGGCAATGCGCGTCAAGACTGCGAGCTGCTCGTCAATCTGCTGACTGTACCGGAGCACTAATTCCGGGTTGTGGGCATCGCCCTGCAGCAGGTAATTCAAATTGGAGATGGCTTCGAGGGGGTTGTTGATTTCGTGCATGACGGTGGCGGCAAATTGGCCTGCCACCGCGAGACTTTGGCTTTGTCGCAGAGTCTCACGAAGTCCGATCCACTTGGTCTCGTCGTCTTCGAGAATCCGATCCATGGCTACCCCTTTTTTCTGGTGAGGGTGCCATGAATTCGGCATCTCGTACTTGGAGGGAAGCGCCTCCGCGGGCCAGTGTGTTGCTTCATAGGCGGACGGAAGAGGAGCGGCGGCCACCTATGTCCGGTATATGACATAAGAAGCCGGCGTGAGAGGATTGGTTGCTGGGCAGGAGCTAAAAACTTAGTAACTCCGCATTTCGATAGTCGAGAGAGGAATTGGCGAGGAAGGGCCAAGCAGAAAGGCTCGCAGGGCGGGCCTGTCGTTATCGCGGATAAGCGGAGGGACTAGATCCCCATGCCAAACTCGGTGGACTGAGACTCACCGGCATTCGAGTAGAAGTCGTAGGGTGTACGCCGCTTGAATTTGTAGCGGCTGCGCAGTTCACGGCCCACGAAAAAGCTGAGCGCTGCTACGGCCATGCCGACCGAAAACCAACCAAGTACCACAAGCGTGCGGCCCTCGGATGGTTCTTCAACCGTCGTAATGGAACCGTCTTGCACAGACATAGCGCCTAGTCTCCTCTTCGTATACTAGCTCAATTCCTCTTGGACTCGTCCCACATAGGAAAAGTGAGACTACAACTTTGGTTGGATGCTGAACCTAACTAGTTCATCGGCTGGATTCGTGCGAGCCATGAGTCTTTTTCTGAATCGGGCAAAAAGCTGGCGCGGATCGAGTTGGCGGCTAGTTGGCGGAGTTCGTCGCGGGTTAAGCCTTGTTCGGTGTGCGCCAGCAGATACTCGTTGGCCACATTGGACCCGAAGAACGCCGGATCATCGGAGTTGAGGGTGACGAGGAGGCCGGCATCGAAGTAGCGCCGCAGCGGATGCGCGGCGAAGGATGAGCAGACACCGGTACGGACGTTGGACGTGGGATTCAGCTCCAGCGGCGCCCTTCGGGCTTTTAACTCTTGGAGGAGTTTTGGGTCATCGATCGCGGACAGCGCATGGCCGATGCGTTCGGAGCCGATGGCTAGAGCTTCCCAAATAGCGTCGGGGCCTGTGGTTTCTCCCGCATGGTTGGTCAGGCGCAGACCTACCCTGCGGGCCTGGGCATAGAGGTTGCGAAATGGTTCTGAGCGAGCCACGCGCTCGTCTCCTCCGAGGCCGATGCCGATGATGGAGGGATAAACGGCCCGGAGTTCGGCGGCCTTGCGAAACACGCGTTCCGCTTCATCGACGGTGAAATGGCGGACGGCGTCGAAGATCCAGTAGAGAGAGAGTCCCAGTTCACGCTGGCCGCGCTCGCGGGCTCGCTCCAGTCCTTCGAAGATGGGCTCGAAGCACCTGGGGTCATGGTTGCGCCACAGATACACGACGCCGACGGAGATGTAGACCTCGGCGTGGACCACGCCCTGCGCGGCGAGGGCCTGAATCATGCGCCAGGCGGCAAGCTCGTAGTCTTCCGGGGCGATAAGACGGCGGGTTACAGCCTTGAATGCGTTGATGAATTCGGTGAAATCGGTGAAACGATAGAGCGCCTCTGCTTCGGCCAATGTCAAGGGCTGTGCGTCGTGGCGCCGGCTCAGCTCAACCAGCGTTGCAGGCGTGATGGTGCCTTCGAGATGCAGGTGCAACTCGGCTTTGGGCAGGCGACGGATGAACGCGGTGATGTCGTCCATCTTTAGAGTCTAACGGGCGAGGTTGCGTGGGGAGAGCGGGGGCGCCTGAACGATTCAGAGGATCGCGCGCCGGGTCGCAGCCCGAGTCACACGGAGTCCCGGCCGTACCGGGAAGGGTGAGTCATTCACAGAGCAGCAGAGGAGCCTCACCGACACGCAGAGGCGTGGCCGGTACTGGCGACTCGTTCCCGTACATGTCCTCGACGTGAGCGGGTGTCCAACTTAGCTTTTCGTTGATTGGTGTTGGTCCAGCGGTATTCCAAAGAATGACCCCGTGGCGACCATCCGCAAACTGCACGTCGCACGACCAGGTGTGGGCCATATCCGGTGCGCAGGAACCTAATGTGTTGCCCACGAGCCATTTTTGAAGATTGGCATAGGCGAGAGCTGCGCGGGTGGGGGTTGCATTGTCTGGCTCGGTCATGAACAACGTCACGCAGCAGTGATTGTCCCACTCGTACCAGACGAATCGGCTGATTCCTGATGAATGCCCGACAAGCATTGCCCTGACCACGACCGCCGCAGCCTGATCGTCGCTCGTAAATCTGCTTGGAGGAAGCCAGCCTGTCTCTGTATTCCAGAGCGGTTTATTCACTCCGTAATGGCTTAACAAT
This sequence comes from uncultured Acidobacteriaceae bacterium, assembly GCA_963704415.1. Taxonomy (GTDB): domain Bacteria; phylum Acidobacteriota; class Terriglobia; order Terriglobales; family Acidobacteriaceae; genus Telmatobacter. The sequence continues at coordinate 1,528,715 of OY969908.1, forward strand.
GAAGCTACCTCCGATGCCAAGGTTGCGATAGCTTCCGGCTGGTTCGGCGAAACGTAGAAATGGTAGCCGATGATGTCCGCCGAGTTGGCGTATCTGAGACTCAGCAGTTTTTCGAGATATGGCAGGCCGCACATTGCGTCGATATTCGCTGAAATCAATTGGGCTTGGGGATCGTTGTTCTTGATTACTATGTAGGCGGCTTGCTGGAGGTTGACAAGCTGTTCCGGTGTGCCCGTCCACGTGACGGTGAAGTTCGCTTCGTTCCACATCTCGTAGTAGCCGATTCTTCCTTTGTACCGTGCTGTTACGGCCTGCACGTAGTCGATCCAGTCCTGCAGATTGGAAGGCGGCGCTGCAGCGCCAGGGGTATAGGACGAGGGTTCGCCTGGCCGCTCGGAAGCCCACTGCGGCGTAAGGGCCAAGGGCAAGATGATATCGACTTTGTGCTGCTGGGCGAGTGCAACGAAAGCATCAAGTTTGGAGAAGTCCCATACTCCTTTTTGGGGCTCCAGGTCTTTCCACGTAACATTGGCATCCCATAACCGCCACGTTCCGAATGGAACAGCGGGCCATGGAGTTCCAGGGGTAACAAAGCCAACGTGCATCCCAAAATAATTCGCGGACACGATGCGGGACACTGACGCGGGCGCAGGCGATCTGTTCAGCGAGAAGTCAGCGCATCCAGGGAGTAGTACGAGAGAACAAATTGCAGCGAACCAACAAACCTTTATCTTTGTGAACATCTGCACTTACTCCTCAATAGGGCTGTCGGCAGATATTCCTGAGGGGCAAGACCGAGCCATAAGTTCTTAGCTACTGATCGCTGCGATTTCGTCAGCGTTCTTTTGAACAGAGAATACTGAGAGCAAGTAATGTCGGCAGTGAGGGACATCACGGTGCATCTGCTTTACGGCAGTGGGCGAGAGTGGGAAAGCCCTTCACATTCACCGGGGAACGACGACGTTGCGGAGAGATAATGCAGGTCGGGCGAGCCAAAGGAGACTTGTTGGGCTCTTGTCCGGGGGAGCGGTACTTGATTCGCAAGCGTGGGGTTTTGAAGCGCAGTGTGATGGGGTGTGTGGTCCTGGCCGTCGTCCTGGCGATTCTTTGGGCCAGAGTCAGCGGGCGGCATAGGAGCGTGCCGGCTACAAAGTCAATTCCCGATCGCTCCGCGCAACCGATCTCCGATTTGTCTTTGACAAGCCCGCTGAATGTACCTGGCGGCGGAGCGGCGGCTGCTGATGCGTACGAGGTGTACTCGGCGCTCTATCAGGCTCCGCAACCGGAGCCACTGGTGTTTTCGGATGAATCGGTGACCGACATTCCCCAGGTGAATGGGAGTTGCCTGCGGCCCTCCACTCCGCAGGAGCGCGCGATGACGGATGCTTTTGTGGCTGCGAATCGGCAGAGCCATCGCTGGGAGCAGAGGTTCACGATTCCCGGCGGATACCGGTTGATTGCGCGTAGCGATGCGGCTCAAGCCCAGCATTGCCTCGAAACGCATTTCCAGGATCAGCAGCAATGCGAGAGCTTCAAAGGGATTGCGCATGTGCGCTTTTTGGGCGTGCCGGGCTTTGACAGCACGCACACCCGGGCATTGGTGTCGGTGGTGAAAATGTGTGGCGGCTTTTGCGGCAGCGGCGGGATCTTCGAAGTAGAGAAGACCGGGAGCGAATGGCGACGCTCCGAGGCGGACGACTTTACGCGGGAATGCAGCTGGATGTATTAGGGATCTTCAGGCGGCGGGTGAACGCGGAAGGGCTTCCACCTATCGAGTGCAGCGGTCGAGGTGAAATCGCTCCCACGTCCCGCCACCCGTAGAAGATTTCCCGATGTTGTGTGTCGCAAATTGCACCGAGCTTGGGTTCATGGGGCCTTGCGCAAATACTCCATTTTGAAGTCCGGAGCCCACGTTGCTCCGTTGTCCGCCGACTTCTCCCAGATCTGATCCACGGTCCGTGGGTTCACACGAACCACGCGAACTCGCTTGAGGACGGTTGTTCCATTTTCGTCCCGGCCCGTGCTCTGGATTCAGCCGAACCATCAGCGACCGTGCCGCTGAAGATGTGGGCGCGGCCGCGATTATCGACAAACAGCCCATACCAAGTCTTCTCTTCGGAGTTGTAGGCGATCGTGTTTTCACCACGGTGGTCCGTGGTGTTGCTGGCCCAGCTTTCCACTACTTCGCAATTATCGAGAGAAAAATGTACGTCGCTGCGGCCGCGCCCCGCGTCCACGGACCAGTTGCCAAGCCAGAAATCGAGCTGATGCGCGACGGGGTTGGTCGCACAAGGAATCGGGCCTTCCGCGGCGTTTCCGCACAGACAGGAAAGAGCGCACCCGCACGCAAACAGGAGAGTGGCAGCAAATCGTTGAGAGCCCATTAAGACCTCCGCTCCAGGCCTGGAGGCCCGTTGCACCGTCATCATGACGGGCACTAGCGGCTTGTCGCAAGACAGCTGAAACGACATATAATTACTCTAATGCGTCATCTCATTCGCGAAAATGATCCGCCGTGCGGAGTTTCGGTCTCAATTCACAGCCGCGATTACCCTGCCGGCTTCCGCGTGGGGCTTCACGCCCATGCATCGGATCAGCTGGTCTACGCCAGCCGCGGAGTCATGGAGGTCACGTCAGGCAAGAGCATATGGGTGATTCCACCGTGCTTCTGTCTATGGATACCTGCCGGGACACTCCACGAGATTCGTATGCCAAGCGCGGTCTCGATGCGCACTCTCTATCTGCGGCGGACCCTTGCAAAGCTTGCTCCCGAGTGCCGGGTGCTGCATGTCGGTTCATTCATGCGCGAGCTCATCTTCGCTGTGATGCGGGCCGGGCGTTTGCGTTCCGGCAACCGGGTCGAGAGCGCTCTGCGCGAATTGCTGCTTGCCGAGTTGAGAGGCGCCAGCTCAGTGCCAACACGTGTGGAGTTGCCCAGGGACCCTCGCGCCCATGAAGTGGCGCGCCGGGTGCTGGCAGATCCTGCCCTGCGCCTGCCCCAAACAGAATTGTGCCAATCCGCGGGAGTGAGCGTGCGCACTCTGGAGAGAATTTTTCAGCGCGAGGTCGGTCTGGATTTCGAGAGTTGGCGGCGGCAGGTTCGCCTTGTCCGCGCAATCGAGTTGCTGGTGGACGGACACAGCGTGAAGGAGACTGCGTTTCTTGTTGGCTATCAGCATTCCAGCGCGTTCCTGGCGCTCTTCAGGGCCAATTTCGCGACGACTCCCAGGACATGGATCATGGAGTTGAATCGAAGGCATTCGCAGTAGTGCGATTCTTGGGAGCGTCGTCGTTCTTTGAGCTTCTAGGCGAACACAACCGGCCGTTGCTGGGCTGAGTGCCAGGATGGATACGGGACGGCTGCAGCGGGGTGGCTTAGGTTCGGCGCATCCCCGCAAATTCCGACCGATGGCGGCTATAGAAAAAGTAGATTACGAGGCCCAGTGCGAGCCAACCGAAGAAACGGATCCACGTGATGATAGGCAGCCCGGCCATCAGCAGGAAGCAGAAGAGCATGCTGAGCAGCGGAATGACAGGACCGAAGGGGACGCGGAAGCCACGGCGGCGCTCGGGCTCGCGATAGCGCAGCACAACGACGCCGATGGAAACAAGTACAAAGGCGAAGAGGGTGCCGATGTTGGATAGGTCGGCGAGAGTGCCGATGTCGAAGAGACCGGAGGGTATGGCGACGACGAATCCTGCGACCCAGGTGGAGAAGGCAGGCGTGCGAAAGATGGGATGCACGTCGCTGAAGACTTTGGGCAGCAGCCCGTCGCGGGACATGGAGAACCAGACGCGCGATTGGCCGAGTTGGTAGACCAGCAGCGAAGACAGCATGCCCATGATGGCACCAAAGAGCACGACCAGTCTGATCCAGTGAAGCGAATGTCCGCCGGGCAGCAAGGAAAGTCTTTTGAGCGCGTTGACCACGGGAGCTGCGTCGCCGACCATGGACTTCCACGGCACAAGGCCGGTGAGGCAGACGGCGACGGCCACATAGAGGACCGTGCAAACGATGAGCGTGGCGATGATGCCGATCGGCAAGTCACGTTGTGGCTTACGGCATTCTTCGGCCGCAGTCGACACCGAATCGAAACCAATGTAGGTAAAAAAGATAATTGACCCGCCGGTCAGTACGCCCGACATTCCGTTGGGCATGAACGGATGCCAGTTGGTGGGATGGATGAAGTGGATCGCCGCGGTGACGAAGATCAGAATGGCGATGAGCTTGATGCCGACCATCATGTTGTTGGTGCTTGCCGACTCGCGAATGCCACGGACGAGAATGACGGTGAGGATGAGGACGACGAGAAATGCGGGGATGTTGAAGCCGAAGTGCCAGCCGGGGTGATAGAGCCAGTTGCCGGCGAGGTCCTGCAGGCCCTCGGGCAGATAAGCAGGCGAAATCCACGTGGCCGCGGGATGGAAGCCGAACCAATCCAGCAAATCGACGACATGGGCAGCAAAGCCGACACTGACGGTCATGTTGGAGCCGGCATATTCGAGGATCAGATCCCAGCCGATGATCCAGGCAATGAGCTCGCCCATGGTGGCGTAGGTGTAGGTGTAGGCCGAACCGGCAATGGGAATCATGGAAGCGAGTTCGGCATAACAGAGGCCGGTCAGGGCGCACACAAACGCGACCAGAATGAGTGACAGCGCGATCCCGGGTCCTGCGCCGGGACGCCCGGCCATTGCAGTGTGGTGAATGACAAAGTCGGCGAGCGGCGTGTTGACGATGCTGGAGGTATCGAACTGTTCGCCGGAGATGGCCGTGCCGATGACCGTGAAAATCCCGGAGCCGATGACTGCGCCGATGCCCAATGCGGTGAGCGACCACGGCCCGAGGGTCTTTTTCAGGGCATGCTCGGGTTCTTCCGAGTCGCGGATCAGCTTATCAATGGATTTGCAGGCAAGCAGTTGGCTTGGCAGCGCAGTTCTCCTGGTTTAGCTGTATGGTTCCAGTGCAGGGCCTTCCGAGAGACAAGCCATCGCACCGCATACATTCCCCAAGGGTGAGAAGGCTTATGTCGCAGTGTACATGATGACGATTGGACCGAATGCGAGGGAAGTCCGTGCGGACGAGATGCGCAAGGATCGAAGCGGACCGGCGGTCGAGGGGCGCAGCTGAAAAACTGATAGCTCCGGACCGGTATCGGAAGGCGGTCCGGAGCTAATGTCTGTTGCGAAGCCGGAGCTTAGCGCTTCGACTGGCCACGCACCAGTTTCTTGACTTTCTTCTTGGCGGATCCGCGCGGGGTGGTGCGCTTCGCCTTGGGTGCAGCCTTCTTACGCGCTGCGCGTTTCACCTTCTTGCGTTCCAACTTGTCTTCGATTTTCTTTGTATCTGCCACTCCAAAACCTCTTTCGCGGAAATCATTCCTGTGGGCCCCAAGTATGGGGCGATGCGAGTTTTATGGTAGCAGGGATCGATAGGTGATGAAAGCCGCAACGGGCTTAAGAGGCGTTCGACAGGTCCCTCCGTTTCGCCACTTCTAATCGAGGAAGAGAAGGTGTCTATAGTGCCGACCGGCGCCGCGAATTCCCTCGCTGTGAAGAGTTTGTAGCGTAGAATGAAGAAAGACGCGATCTGGAACAATTCCAGCCTGCTCGGCCTTGGCCCCACCATCGCTTACGACGAGCTCCGCACCTCACGCAGCAATCACTGGTGTTAACGGATGAACCGTTAACAGTTCGACGTTGAACGGAGTCCGGAATGCGTTCTGATCAAATACACCGAGCCCTCGCGCGGGGGATGAACCGGTTTGAGGTCTGCCAGCTTGTCTCGAAGGGTGTAAAGGCCACGCATAAAACAGGTGGGCGGTTTGAAGACACCATCAACGATGCGCTGGAATATCTGGGAAACCACGATTCGAACCACGACGCGATGTATCCGGCACCGGTGAAGGCGCCCGCGAAGTCCCTGGAGCCGGCAGCGTGAAGGAACCGCGGACAGCGATCGGTTGTCAGTGATCAGTCCATGATTCGCGGCGATTTGAGGCTCAACGCAGACGAACGGGCTCCCTGAAAGACCCCCGATTACAGACAAACAAAAGAGGACGGCGGTTGCCGTCCTCTTTTTGATTCCGAACCAGATGTCTAGTTAGACAACCTGGACGTTCTCGGCCTGCCAGCCTTTGGGGCCCTTGGTCACGTTGAACTGGACCTTTTGGCCTTCTTGCAGCGAACGGAAGCCGTTCGACTGAATGGCGGTGTGATGGACGAAGACGTCCTCGCCGTTTTCACGGCTCAAAAATCCGAATCCCTTGGCGTCGTTAAACCACTTGACTGTGCCTGTTTCCATTGTGTGTCTTGTTCCTTTGTTGCTGATTTACCGCGAACGCAATGTGGAAGTGTTGCGTGCAGAGCGGTAACTCGGAACAGGCAATGACTTCTAATCGAATTCTACGATCTGAGCGGAGTATAACACAGAATCTGTTGAAAAAGCCGGATTGATTCGGGCGAAGAGGTCCAGCCGTATACCGAAAGCAACCGGTGCATCGCTCGTCGCTGTGCTCCCCATTGAGAAAGCCGGCGAACCGCTCTGAAAGGCGCCAATCCCGATGGCGACATCAGTATCGACCTGCGGCATCCGAAGGATTACTTTGGATAGGACGCGATTGTCCGAAACTCGATCGGGATGAACCCGGTGGGATTCAACGCGGCTCCAGGAAGACAGAGACAGGCAGTGGTTGCATCCAGTGCACAGACGGGCCAGTGGATCGATACAACCGAATCGGTTGCGCGCGAGAGTTTTGCCGGCCGATTAACGAATCACTGGTTTTTTCGAGTCTTGATTGCCGCCGCCGGATGGACGGCTGTCGGCGTGATCTTCGCCTTGCCGAGCCTTGGAACGAGCAGGTGGGACACGGAATTGCGCATCTATCTTTCGCAATGGTGGATGTGGGGTTTGCTGACGCCGGTCATTATGGTGGTCGACCGGCGCCTGCCATTTTCAGGAAAAGAGCTGGGACGGCGTGTTGCGGTACACCTGGCGTTGAGCCTGGTATTCACCGAGGTCTATTTCTATTTATTCACCGCCATGCGCGCCGCATTCGGTGTAACGCCATGGAGTTCATTGCGCCTCTCGAATCTGACGAGTGCCTCGGTGCTCGGATGGCAGATCTGGTGCTGGCTCGTCTACTGGATCATCGCTGGTGCTCTGCAAGCATACGGGTACTACGAGCGCTACATGAGTAGCGAACTGCGCCTGGAGCGGCTGGAACACAGCTTTGCCGAGGCCCGGCTGAATTCGCTGCGCATGCAACTGGATCCGCATTTCCTCTTTAATGCGCTGAACACTATTTCGTCGCACGTCGAGCGGGATCCGAAACTGACGCGGCGCATGATCGAACACTTAGGCGATCTCCTGCGCCTGTCGCTCGAATCCAAGGACAAGCAGGAGGTTCCACTCGCCGAAGAGCTGGCTTTTCTGGATCACTATCTCGCCATTCAGAAGATTCGCTTCGGCAATCAGTTGAAGATCAAGATGCAGATCGATCCCGAGGTGCGCTTTGCCTCCGTACCTTCACTTTTTATTCAGCCACTTGTCGAGAATGCGATTCGTCATGGCATCTCGCGCAGAGCCGCGGGCGGGACAGTGACCGTCCAAGCTGCCCCGGTGAATGGAAGGCTTGAGATTCGCGTGATCGATGATGGACAGGGTTTGCCGATCGGCTGGTCCATGGAGAATTCGCAAGGGTTGGGATTGTCGATTACGCGGGAACGCATTGCCGGATTGCATCCCGACGGACAGAACCGTTTTGTGGTGCGAAATCGCGAAGAAGGCGGCACGGAAGTCGAGATTTCGCTGCCGATCCGTTTCGATGGGGAGGCCAGCAATGGACGTGCGCTCGCCTGAACCGATTCACGTATTGGTAGCGGACGATGAAGCGCCCGCGCGTCAGCGCCTCATCGACTTGCTGGCGAAGGACACGCAGGTGGAGGCTGTGGCCGAAGCGGCAGACGGCGAAGCAGCGGTTGAAGCCATCGAGAAAAAGCGGCCGGATCTCGTGTTTCTGGATGTCCAGATGCCGGAACTGGACGGGCTGGCTGTGATCGATGCCATTGGGGCCGCGGAGATGCCACTCACGGTGTTTGTTACGGCCTACGATCAGCACGCGATTCGAGCCTTCGAAGCGAATGCACTTGACTACTTGCTGAAGCCCTTCAGCGACGAGCGATTTGAAGCCACCATGGCTCGCGCCAAAGCACGGCTCGATGAGCGCAGCATCGGCGAATTCGGACAGCGAGTCATGAAGATGGTCGCAGGCGCTCCGCAGGGAGCAGAGCGCAGGCTCGATCGACTCGTAGTGAAGTCCGGTGGCACAACTCGCTTTATTCGCGTGGTGGACATCGATTGGATTGAAGCCGCAGGCGTCTATGTGACACTACACGTTGCAGGAAAAGAGCTGCTCTATCGCGCGGCGCTCAATGACTTGGCGGACAAGCTCGATCCGCGGCGGTTTGTGCGCGTGCACCGCTCGGCGCTGGTGAATATTGAGAGCATTATTCAACTGGAGCCGATGTCGCACGGCGAATTTGAGGCCGTGATTAAAAATGGCTCGCGGGCGCGTGTGAGCCGAACCTACCGTGCGCTGTTGGAGAAGCGGCTGGGGCAGCCGCTGTAATGGGCCCAGCCAAGGCGGTCAGAGATCCGCGCCGTTTCAGCGTAGGTGCAGAAGTCCGCGCTTAGGGTGTTTGATCCTCAACCGCGACAATCCGCGCTTCCGATCCGAATCGGCGGTACTGGCCGAACACAACGTCATTCAAGAATGTCTTCGACGGTCCTTGGTAGTTTGCCTTCGAGTACATGCCGTGGGATTGGGCAGTGTGCGCCGACAAAACCGAGATGCTCCGGGCAGGGCAGACGTAGTTCTTGCCCGCGATCTCGACCGGTGCATATTCCACAACGAGACCTGCGTTCGAAACCAGCCCATGAGGAGGCAGCTCGGCCTGCAGGGTCATGCGAAGGATGGTTCCATCGGCCGGGTCGAAAGCGACTTCGCCGTGGTAGGCGGACTTTTCATCGAAGATCTGCAAGTCCGGCGTATTGTCCGAATTGAATCCGTTCACGATACAGCAGAACTGCACCCTGTAATTCGACTTTTCATCGGGGACAGCATAACGAAAAACCGCGACTTTTCCGCTTGTGTTCTGCTCCCAGCGCGCCCAGGTAATCTTGCCCTTCAGCGCATCAGAAAGAGTCGTACTGAGGATGGGTCCAAACTCCCCTGTCGTCGTTAGACCACTAATCTTCGATCGCTGTTTCGTAGACCTGGTTATGTCGGCATCCACCACTTCCTTCCGGTCGCGATACGTCACCGTGGCGAGCGATTTTCCAACGAAGTGCAACGGCTGATAGCTGTAACTCACGATACCGGTCGCTTCGAGAGAATCCTCCTGCGGCCTGTCTTCGAAGCCGGTTGTTTCGCGCGACGCGATCAGATTGGGCAACTGACGAAGGGTGGTATTCACGTAGTTCACGATGTTCACTAGCATCTGGCGTGTCGCTGCCGGATCTGGCGTCGAGTCGGATGGGATCTCTGCGGCGGGAGGTTCGAGGAAGGCTGATTTATCGGCTAAAAGGAGCAGTTCCTGACGCGATTTCTCGCCTGGAACGCCAGCAGTCAATTTGGTCAGTAGCACCGAGTTCAGTCGTTCTGTCAGTTCGAGAGTGGAAAGCTCCTGTGCAAGTTCTGCGTCAGGCTTGCCCGGAGAAGTGGCTAACGTTTGCTGCAACTGGCCGACAGTCACTTTCTCGATTATGGGTGTTTTGGGTGCCCCGGTGGCGACCAGCGCCGAGGCTGCCAACAACCCTGCGAGCGCAAAGAGACGCATAGTTCAAGCCTCCGCGATAAGTCGGACAATCTTAAGCCTCGCACTCGAGGCGGCGCAAACCGGGCGGATGATGGTGCGGAAGCGGAACAGCGTAAACTCGTTCTGGTTTGGGAGTGACCATGCGGAACGAGAGCAGCCGCGTGTTGGTGATCAATCCCGGCTCGACGTCGACGAAGTTCGGAGTCTTTACCAGGAGCGGCGCCGAATGGGTTGGCGCCATCCGGCACAGCGACCACGAACTGGAGCAGTTTCGCGGCAGATCTGCGCTGGACCAGCTGGAGTATCGAGCTGGTCCGCTGCGGGAAGCGTTACAGCGGGCCGGATACGACACAGCTGGACATGATGCGGAAGGGTTTGTCGCCGTCGCCGGCCGCGGCGGCTTGCTGCCGCCGATGGAGTGCGGTACCTATCTGGTGGACCACGTGATCGTGGAAGAGCTTCGCCTTGCGCGGCGGGGCGAGCATGCGTGCAATCTGGGCGCAGTGCTGGCGCTGAAATTCGCGCGCGCTGCGGGGGTGAATGCCTACATCGTCGATCCGGTGACGGTGGATGAATGGCAGGATTGCGCGCGTCTCTCCGGCTCGCCATTGGCGCCTCGCTCGTGCATTGGACATGCGCTGAATACCAAGGCGGTCGCCCGGCGCTATTCGCGAGAACAGGGGCGTACCTACGCAGCCTTGCGGCTCGTGGTCGTTCACATGGGCAGCGGCATCACTGTTTCGGCCCACCGCGACGGAAGAATGATCGACAACAACACTCCGGAAGAGGGGCCGTTTGGTCCGGATCGAACCGGATCGCTCCCGGTGCAGGCTCTGATCAAGGTGTGCTGCAGTGGCACCTACAACGGAAAACAACTCGACCGCATGGTTTTCGGTGAAGGCGGCCTCTTTGCCTACCTGAGCACGCGCGATCTGAAAGAAGTGGAACAGCGCATGGATAACGGCGATGCGTTGGCCACGGCCGTGTTCGAGGCCATGGTCTACCAGATCGCGAAAGAAGCTGGAGCGATGGCCGCAGTGCTGCAAGGCGCGGTGAACGCCGTACTTCTGACGGGAGGCATGGCGTATTCCGAGCGGCTGGTACAGAAGTTGCGCGGGTATCTTGAATGGATTGCTCCGATCACCGTATACCCCGGCGAAGACGAATTGCAGGCGCTCGCCGAAGGCGTCTTCCGCGTGCTGGACGGCGAGGAAACAGCAAAGAGGCTTGGTGCTGAGGGACGCGAGAGGGGCACGGATCGAGCGAAGAGGCAGGGCCTGGTGATTGGGCTCGAATGATTGTTTTCAACAAGGCCTCGGCGTCAGGAGCTCGAACCCGTCAGTCTTCGAAGGCTGAATGAGATCGGGAGACCAATGATGAACATGTGGACCAACAGTCCCTGCAACATGCCCCGGAACTGGTAAGGTCCAGTGAAGTGATACGCACTCAACGGCAGAACCACCAGGTTCATCACAAGCCAGATTGCGATTCCGTAAAAGATACCGCACACCAGCCAGTGGTCACGAAGGAAGTCGAGCTTGCGGCTGGCGAGGCAGTAGAGGCCGGCCGTCGAGATGGCGATGAAGTAGTGCAGCAGGACTCCGAGGATCCAGATGCCGGTGCCTCCCTGAAGTACGGCCTGTCTCCCGAGCAAGCCGCCGGCAATGCCACGGGGCGCGCCTAGACCAAAAGTGAAGAAAGCGGAGGTCAGGTCGAACGTGCCGGCGATTGCACCACCCACGAGGATGGGTCGAAGCAAATTCGTGCTGCGGGACGTGATCGAAAAAGCCGCGGTAGTCATGGAACAGCCTCCAGAACCCGAATTCTACGTGGGCCTAGCTGCGGCTTAACTGGTTTGATGCGATACGGATACGCGGCCCCCGAGCCGGTCTTCTGAGGGAACAGAACGGCGAGCTATCCAATCTGGGAATTCGCACGTGAGCGCTGCGCGGCAGGTTGGGAATACGAAGCCGGTCCGAGCATCGAACCGGACTTTTGTAACCTCCCCCACCAAAGATGTAAAGGGAATCCGGTCAGTACCGCGTTAAGATGTGCCCATGAATTTCATGCAATTGTTTATTCCACTTCTCTTTGCGATCACTGTGCTTTTGGTGCTCGCGAAGCTGATCGTGAGTGGAGCGGACGAGGACAGGCAAGCGACCGAGACTGAAGGCGGAAAGCTTGCATTCACCCCCAATCGGCGTAGTTTTTGGGGTGTTTATCTGTTTCTTGGGTGCCTGGCGTATGTCATGGTGGCGGATGTGGTGAGTGGGATCAAGTCGAGTACTGACCTGGCGACCCCGGCCTTCTGCCTCGCCTTTGTCATTCTGATACTATCCGCTTTTCCGGGAACCATCCTGATCGACAAAGACGGGATCGAGCAGGTGTATTGGCTGCGAGGCCGCAAGCGCATCGCCTGGAATGAAATCTCAAAGGTGACCCCCGATGAGAAGCGAGGCGAAGTAAAGATCAAGGGCAGGAACGGCACGAAGATTCATTTCGCGCGCCAATTGCCGGATCGGACCCGCTTACTGGCGGAGCTCGAGAAACACAGCAGCGAAACGAGGGCAGCGCAGGTTCCCTCGGGGGCTTTTGCGATGAGCGGGCCGGCAGCGTAGAGCATTTTCGGAATACACGTAGACTTTTCGAGGGTCGCGAAATGCGGCTTTTTCTTGAGAAGAAAGCCACTGAGTCTGTGCTTTCGCTCGACGGCAATTCCGAAAATGCTAGAGCTAGATCTTCTGTAGGTTGGCGAATTTCTCGATAAGCTTTTTCATTCCGTCACGAAACATCACGGTCAGCTTGGCGTCTTCGCCATCTCCTTCTCGAATGAGGACAGTGCCTTCGCCGTATTTTGCGTGGCGAACGCGCTGTCCCTTTTTCAGGCCGCTCGCTCCCGCCGCTTCGGGTATGTCCATCTTGGGGCGGGTAAAATGCCCTGGTTTGCCGTTGCCTGCTTTGCCACCGAAGAAACGCGCAATATTATCAATTGATTCCGGCGGCGTTGCGGATCCGCCGGCGCTCTTACTCTTTGGACTTACACTTCCCGCGATTCTCGGCGCGTCCTGATTCTCATCTTCGTAGTTGTAATGGCGGCTCTCATATTCGCCTGAATGCGCCGTGCCGCGGCCGAAGCTGCCACGTGCTCCCGCTCCATAGCTGTAGGCCGGCGTAGACCAAGCGGGCGACCGGCCTCCAAGATTCTCGATCAACTGGGCGGGCACTTCCGACAGGAAACGCGAAGGGACGGTCGACTCAGGAGCATCGTTGCCATAGCGGCGACGATAATGGGCGCCCGTCAGCACGAGCGTATTCATGGCGCGTGTCATCCCGACATAGCAGAGGCGGCGTTCTTCCTCAAGCTCTTCGGGATTTAAGAGCGTGCGCGAATGAGGGAACAGTCCCTCTTCGAGGCCGGCAAGAAAGACAAGCGGAAACTCGAGTCCTTTGGCGGCATGCAAAGACATGAGTGTGACGCGGGATTCCGGGTCGTACTGATCGGTGTCCGACGCAAGGGCCGCATGGTCGAGGAACTCGGCAAGGGTTTCACCACGCTCCTCGGCATCATGCGCGGCATTGGCAAGTTCCTTCAGGTTTTCAATGCGGCTGAACGCTTCTGGCGATGCTTCGGCTTCGAGAGCCTTGATGTAGCCGGTGCGATCGATGAGGAATCGGATGAGCTCGGGCAGCGTCGCCGCGTCGCCCGGAGCCCTGAAGGGCTCTTCGGGCCGTTCTTGTTTTGGACTAGATTCGGAGCCGGTCTGCGCCTCACTCCCAACTGGCCGCTCCGACGCTGTCGTTTGCTTCGGCATCTTCAGAAAGGGCCGCTTCGGCTCCGCCGCAAAGGGCGAGAAATGGCTGGCGTCGAGCAAGGGGATTTGATCGCTGTTTTCGCCGAAGGCAAAATCGGTGGCCGCCTCCAACGCGCTCGTCGCGTCATCCTTCTCTGTTGATGACGGCTCGGCGGCGCCGAAGCTGAAGTCCGTATCGGCGGGTTCGGCTGCGGATTCGGCGACATCGGCGGAGAGCTTGCCCGCGAAGTCGGGGTCCATCATGGCCTGCGCATCCAGAATGAGCTGCCGGAACGACTCCAGGGCAATCAATGCACGGCTGGGGATCAGGCGGTTGGCAAGCGCGGAAGCGATCGCGTCCCACGTCGATGCACCGGTTTCAAGTGCGAGACGTTCGAGGGTTGCCAGTGTAGTTGCGCCAATGCCGCGGGCCGGCGTGTTGATCACGCGTTGCAGGGCCATCGAGTCATGTGGATTGCGGACGAGGCGCAGATAGCCCAACAGGTCCTTGACCTCCGCACGCTCGTAGAAGCTGAAACCGCCAACCATTGTGTAGCTGATGCCGTAGCGGCGCAACGCTTCTTCAACCAGGCGTGACTGCGAATTGGTCCGATACAAAACGGCGCACCCAGCCGCGGTGCTTTGGCTCTCTGCCGAGTGCGAGTCGCGGAGAAACGCCCGAATGCGATCGGCGATGAACAGTGCTTCGTTTTCACCATCGGGAGCTTCGTAGTAGCCGATGAGCGATCCGCCCTGACGATCGGTCCAAAGCTTTTTCCCCTTGCGGCGAAGATTGTTGGCGACAACAGCTCCGGCGGCTTCGAGAATAATCTGCGTCGAGCGGTAGTTCTGCTCCAGGCGAATGATGCGGGCGTTGGGAAAGTCCTGCTCGAACTCCAGAATGTTGCGGATATCCGCGCCGCGCCACGAGTAAATGCTCTGGTCTTCGTCGCCTACAGCGCAGACATTTTTCCGCTCGCCAGCCAGCAATTTCATCAGCTCGTACTGCGGCCGGTTCGTGTCCTGATACTCGTCGACGAGCAGATAGCGGTAACGATGCTGATAGCGCTCCCGGACTTCGGTTGAGACTTTCAGCAGGCGGACCGCTTCGAGAAGCAGGTCGTCAAAGTCGAGGGCATTGTTCTTTTTCAGCTCCGCCTTGTAACTCTGAAAGATATGCGCGATGCGTTCGCTGTTCGGATCCTTCGAACCGAGGTAGTACTCCTGTGGGTCGATCATGTGGCTCTTGGCCCATGAGATGCGGCCAAGCACGGTGCGCGGCGTGAGCTGCTTGGTATCGAGACCCATGCGGCGCATGATTTGCTTCACGATGCCTTGCTGATCGTTTTCGTCGTAGATGGCAAAGGACCGCGTGAGGCCGTCGTTCCCTACTTTGAGGGCCTCGATGTCGCGGCGCAAAATGCGCACGCAGAGCGAATGAAAAGTGGAAATGAGCGGCTTGGCCAGCGAAGAATGGCCGAGAATCCGGTCGACGCGCTCCGTCATTTCGCTGGCCGCCTTGTTGGTGAAGGTGACGGCGAGAATGGAGTCGGGCGCAACGCCTTTCTCTTGAATGAGCCAGGCGATGCGGCTGGTAATGACCCGGGTCTTGCCCGAGCCGGCGCCGGCGAGAATGAGGAGCGGGCCCTCGGTGGCTTCAACGGCAGCGCGCTGTTCGGGATTCAGATTGGAGAGGAGCGGCTGCACGGCGTGGTCCAGGCGGGAAGGGTCCTCTTCCAGTTTACCTGCACCGGAGGTTGCGCGCTGACGCTCGCCTAGGTTGCGGAACTAGATTGGCTTAGGAGTAGTGTTCTGCGCGTTGGTTACATTGTCGGGCTCATCGGTAAACGATTTGCCGGCATGGTAGGCGTACTTCTGGAATCTTGAGCCGACCTTGCGAATGGCGTCCTGCGCCCCATCGTCCCAGGTAATGCGCGCCTCGCCGTTGAACCAAACCCAGGTTCCATGCACGTCGCCAATCGAGCGCATGGCGTTGCCGTCATCCTTGAGATTGATGATGAATGTATTCCCATTGCCGTCGCCCGCCACCCAACGGCCAACGTAGCGGCCGCGCGCCGGCCAATCGGGATTACCGACGGCTGCCGTCTCAGGAACACCCGCAAATTCGACGCGCGCAATGTCTGCCAGGTTGAAACTCTGCCGGTGGCCGTCCTTGAAGACGATGACGATGGAGTTAGCAGAATCCTTGTTTCCCGGAGGTGTCTTGGCAAAGCTTCCGGGAAGAGCAGCGGAAAGAAACATTGCAGCCAGAGCAGCGACCACATAAGCGCGCATGAGGTTCTCCTAGCAGCTACGGTCCCGACCTAAACCCAGTCGTGCCGCGCTATCCGGGAATTACGCGGGGATGCCGGTATTTGTTCCCGACTTTTGGAGGAAACCAATCTCGCCGACTGCGATTCAAATGCGCCGGCAGGCACGAAGCTCGCATTGAGCGAGCGATTAAGTGAAATTACGGAGTTCTTGAGATGAGAAATGCAGGCGCCCAAATATCTCGAGCGACGATTCGCTGAAGACATCTGGGCGCTGATTTAACCGCTCAATCTTAAAAGGTGAGCGTTGGGGTGAAGGAGACACCGCGGAGTACTTCGCCGAATCCCGCGGTGCGGAGTGTGAAGAAGCGCTCTTCAGCCGGCAGAGTCGTGCTCTTCAGGTTGTCGGTGATCACGACCAGCTTGTCGGGATCAGCGCCTGTATCGCCACCACCGCTGGTCGTCGAGGTGACGGCCCAGATGGTCACGGAATCACCGTTCAGGAAACCGGTGATCTGGCGCAGGCCGTCTGTTGTGGGCGACCAGGGTTCGCCTGTGGAGGCATTGGTTCCTGTGGGATACCCAGGAACCGTGTAGGGAGTCCCAATGTTGAGACCGTTGGTCAAGGTATAGGCCAGTTCCCATTTGCCGGCGGAAGCGTTGAAGATCCACTTTTCAAGGCCGGCCATCGTCTGCCCCGCTGCGTGGGCATAGATGTCGTTGGGACCGGAGTAGCCATCGCCCTCATCGGCTACGTAAAGGGTGTTGGCATCCGCGAACCACAACGCGAAGGGATAGTTGGCGGGAGTGAATTTCGGGGTCTTGTTTGAGGTGGTGGGGAAGCCAGCCAGGATGCACATATTGTTCGGCAGGCCAGTGGAAGGCAATGGCAAGGAGTAGCTCAGCGGCGCCGTGGGCAGCTTTGCTCCCGGGGCTGGAAGTCCAACCCCATTGGCGCAGGGTGTGTCGCTGTTGTTGACGTAGTAGACGGTGTTGACTCCGTTGCCGCCTGAGCCCTTGGTGTAATAGAGCACGTTGTTGAAGATGGTCATGCCGCGGAAGTTGTCGTCCTTGCCGACCTTGTCCGCTTTGTCTCCCAACTCGGTGAC
Organism: uncultured Acidobacteriaceae bacterium; assembly: GCA_963704415.1. Lineage (GTDB taxonomy): Bacteria > Acidobacteriota > Terriglobia > Terriglobales > Acidobacteriaceae > Telmatobacter. The sequence continues at coordinate 1,545,704 of OY969908.1, forward strand.
TGAGAAGCTGGCGACAGGCGTTGGCAAACTTGGCGTTTGTTCGAACTCGGGCTCATTCACAGGAGAAAGGATCTGTGCCCCGGCGCCGAGAACCACTCCGTCGGGTTGGGGCGTGCTTCCATTGCCGGCGTTGCCTGCGGTGAAGTAGACGTCGTTGCCGTAGGTGTTGTTCAAGATCGCCGAACGGCCGTTGTTCCCGCTGTACGCGTTGGTCTCAGTGAAGTCGAGATGCCCCCAGGCATCAATGCGGGCGACTGCGCGGTAGTAAGCAGAAGGAACCGGATTCGTGGAGTCGGGCGCCGCCGGCGTATTGGAGTTGGAGACGTCAAGCGTATTCACGGGAGCGACATATCCCATGAATGTCAGGTAGGTGCCGTCGGTAGAAAGGTGCAGGCCGAGCTCGGACTTGGAGCTGAAGCTGGTGACCAACTGATCGCTCTTGCCATTGATCCACGTTTGGAGGTTATTGGGCAATTCAAGAGTGTTGAGTGGAACGCCGGAAGGCGTGAGCTGATCGAGGAAGATGCGCGAGGTGATGCCGAAGCTGCCATCGACGGGAGCGTTGTTAAAGACGAAGGGATAGGTGCCGTTGGCGACGGCGGAGACGCAGTTGCCGGAGGTGCAATTGGGCGGAAGCTGCTCGCCGACGGTGACGTTGCCGGGGAGATTGTCGTACACGCTGCGGCTTACGACGAGGTTGCCGGGATAGAACTGCGGCAGGCCGAAGAATTCCTGAGCGGAGAGTGCGGACGGGATGGCGAGGGTGGCAAACGCGGCTGCGACAACGAGCCGAGACTTCAAACGGCGCGAAGCAGCGCCGACCAGCGAAAGTGTCACGATGTACCTCCGGGGAATGGGTGAATGTGGGCTTGCAGGACTTGCAGGAAATGGGCGCATCGAACGCCGCGGTTGACGCTAGCAGACCAAGATGAAAGGCCCGTCAAATGGAGATGAATGCCAGGTTGCCGACGACGATCAAATGTGGATTTCCTGACCGCTTGGAACGAACCGCCGGGCACTGGATTCCCGCGCTATGCTGAAGGCGATATGAGAACGAAGGAAGCGGCCCAGCGCGTAGCGGTGTACTGCGGGTCTGCGAGCGGAAGCGATCCTGCTTTTCTGGCCGAGGCACGGGTCCTGGGCACTGCGATTGCCGCCGCGGGGCTGGGGATGGTCTATGGCGGCGCGAGTGTCGGCCTGATGGGCGCGGTGGCTAACGCTGCTCTCGCGGGCGGGGCTGAGGTGATTGGCGTGCTGCCCGAAGTTCTCTCGGGCAGCGAGATTGCGTACAGCGGGTTGACGCGCCTCGAAGTGGTGAAAACCATGCACGCGCGCAAGGCGCGGATGGTGCACCTGGCCGATGCGTTTCTCATTTTGCCGGGTGGCTACGGGACGCTGGACGAGTTGATGGAGATCATTACCTGGAAGCAACTGCGGCTGCACGCGAAGCCCTGCATCCTGATCAACACGGCGAATTATTGGGACGGGCTGCTGGAGTTTCTGGATACGACCGTGGCGGCGGGGTTCCTGAAGGCGGAGAATCGGAACCTGTTGGAGGTGGCGAAAGATGCGGGTGAGGCGGTTGGGATGGTGGTGGGCCAGTGAACGCGTGGCCTATCCTGGCGCGTTGTGCACTCCGCATTGTGCATTCCGGTATACCCCCTCCCTCTCGTTTTCGCTAGGTATCTCATTTGTTTGGAGTTAGCGGAATCAATAACTTATGCTAATTCGAATTAATTCAGTGACTTAGCGCTAAATATCTCTCGAGGTTGAAGTTAGGGGGCGGCGTTCAGTTCTCAGCCGTCAGCAAGTAGCCGTTCTCCGATTTCTATTGTGCGCCGAGAGGGGGAAATTGTTTGAAAAGGGGCTCGTAAGGCCGGGGAATGGAAACGTTTTGAAAAGCAGATCCTTGGCCCCGCTTACCCGCATCCGACTGCGTCGCAGCGGGGCCCAAGCCCGCGGGTTTTCAGGATGACACTGTAGTTGAATGATGAACCGAAGTGGACGACAGAGGACGATGGCACAACCGTGGCGACTACTTGCGGCGGGCGCGTTCGCGTTGAAGTTCGCGATAGAGCTCGGATTTGGATTGACCCAGTTCGCGGGCGAGACGCTTAAGCGCTTCCTTCTCGTCGATGCCGGCTTCGGATTGGAGACGCGCGACGCGATCACTGATTCTTTCCCAGGTCTCAGAAGCGAGACCTCGGGCACCCAAAGTCGTGGCGGATTTCAGAGTTGCTTCGACGAGCAATACGAATTCGCCGCGAATGCGGTCGCGGGCAGCAAGATTGCTCCGCACATCGGCGACGGTGCCGCGCAGGAACTCCTCGTGAATTTTGGTTAGTTCGCGCGCCGCAACAACCTTGAGCGAAGGTCCCCAAACAGATTCAAGGTCGGCGAGCGTGTCGAGGATGCGATGGGGCGCTTCGTAAAAGATCAGCGTTCGCGGTGATTCGCGCGGCTCGGCGGCTAACTGTTCGAGACGCGTGCGCCGCGCCCCGGCCTTCTCGGGCAAGAATCCGATGAAATGGAATTCACCGGCCGGCAGGCCTGAGGCAATGAGGGCGCTCAGCGCCGCGTTCGCACCGGGGATCGGAATCACAGGGACGCCTGCCGCAATGGCTTCCCCCGCAAGCCATGCGCCCGGATCGCTGATGCCCGGCATGCCTGCATCCGAAACAACGGCAATAGCCTTCCCGGCTTTTATGTCCTGGATCAGTTCTGTGGCACGAGCGCACTCGTTGTGCTCATGACAACTGATCGTCGGTGTCTCGATGCCAAAGTGGTTGAGCAGCTTTTGCGTGTGGCGCGTGTCTTCGCAGGCGATACGATCCGCGCGGCGCAGCACGTCGAGGGCGCGCAGCGTGATGTCGCCGAGATTGCCGATGGGGGTGGCGACGAGATAGAGGCCGGGAGCGAGCGGAGTGGTCTGGAGGTCGTGCAATGGCGTGGGGTCTTGAGGCATGGAAGCCAAGTGAAAAGCAGATCCTTCGCTCCGCTTACCCCACGTTGTGGGGCCCCAAGCGTGCTCCGCTCAGGATGGCAAGATCAAATTGAGGTTCGTGCTTTCCCATGTCTCAAAAGCGAGACATGGGGCACCCAAGACCGTGCTGATTAACGCATTGGGAAAGACAACAGCGGGCCCCCTTCGGCTTCGGTCGCTTTGCGACCTTCGCTCAGGAGGACAGTTCAATCTAGCATTACTATTCCGCTTCTTCGCGCTCGATGCGGCGCTGCTCGGCGAGAAGGGACATGGAACTCATCAGGTTCTGTACGCTGACAATGCCTACGACGCGCCCGCTTTCGGTCACAGGAATCAGCGAAAGGCCCCGGCCCGCAGTGAGGCGCCGGATGGTTGCGCCGAGCGTGTCCTCGGGGCGCGCTACCTGGAAAGCTCGTGACATCACGGACTGCACGTAGCCGTTGCCGTCGTTGCGCAAGGCGTCGACAATGCGCTGGCGCGACACAATGCCGACCAGCTCCGGACCGCGCACTACCGGAAAATCCTCCTGCAGCGAATGAACACAGCGGCCAAGCGCGTCGGCCAGGGTGTCCGACGGGGAGAGGGTCGCGAAATCGGTGAGCATGACTTCGCGCATGCGCACGGTGTCGACCACAGACTGGAAGAAGACGCCCTGGTCTTCGATTTGGGCGCCAATCATGATGAAGAACCCGGCGATGATGAGCCAGGGGCTATGCAGCAGCATGCCGCCGAGCATGGCTGCGAGTGCCAGCAATTGACCGAGGCCCGTAGCGGCCCGGCCCGCGGGAGCAATGCCGTGCTCGCGGGCGAAACTGCCGCGGAGGAGGCGCCCAGCGTCTAGCGGGTAGGCCGGCAAGAGGTGAAGCAGGCCCAGGCCCGCCTGCATCCAGACCATGCTACGGAGAAGATAAGCGGGCGAGATCCAGGGCTGATCGAAAAGCCGGACGTCTCCGCCGGCCCCGAGCAACGTGATGCCCAATGCCGCGGCTGTCGCGCAACTGGCTACCGGTCCGGCAAAAGCAATGGCGAACTGGCCTACTCCCTGATTCGCGTTGTCCTGGCTCTCGGGATTGGCATAGGCGAAGAGTCCGCCGATGGGGAGCACGAGGATGGCACGCAGACGCAGGCCGAGCCACGCGGCTACGAGGAGACGAGCGATTTCGCGCACAACCACTGCGATGACGAGCACGAAGAAAAGGCCGATGCCGCGCATCCAGCCCTCAGAGGTGCTGAGGCCAAGACACACCACCGCCAGGAGCAGGAAAAACGTGTGGACGCGCAACTCGACGCCCATCCAGCGCCCCAGCGGAATTGACCAGCCTCGCATACAGGAATTGTAGTGTGTTACCGCCCCAACAACGAAGACCTATCAATTGACCCTCCGCAGCAAAAGCCGCTTATTGGTAACGCGTGTGGATGGAAGCCGTGAATAAGGTCAAAATCCGGCTCGGCTATTCTTAGGTGCGATGCGCATCATTGCCGGAAAATATCGCTCCCGCCCGATCGAGGCGCCGGCGGGGCTGGCGACTCGCCCAACGAGCGATCGCTTGCGCGAGACGCTTTTCAACGTGCTGGCTCCGCGCATGGAAGGCGCAGTTTTCCTGGATCTGTTTGCAGGCTCGGGAGCTGTGGGCATCGAGGCGCTGAGCCGCGGTGCGGATCATGCGCAGTTTGTGGAGCGGGCACCCGTTGCGCTGAAGGTTTTGCGGGCGAATCTCGCACGACTCGAATTGACGGCGGGATTCAGCATTCATTCCGGCAGTGTCGGTGAGTATGTACGACGTGCGCGGACAGAGCCCAAGCAATTCGATCTGGTTTTTCTCGACCCACCCTACGATGCGGCACCTGAATATGAGACCACGCTTGGCTTACTAGGCGGCGCGGCGGCAAACCTTCTTGCGACAGGCGCAGTCGTGATTGCCGAGCATCGTCGCAAGGAGCGCGTGGAGGATCGCTATGGTTCGCTCGCTCGCACGCGGCTGCTCGAACAAGGGGATGCGGCGTTGAGCTTCTACAGGATTCTGGGGCCTGCTGCGACCGGGTAAGATGAATCCCGTTGATCGCGCGCCTGGACCAGCGATGCGAAACCGGGACAAAGACAAATGAAGAATAGATTGTTTGGGACTTCAGCAGTATGGCTGTTGTGCATTTTCATGTTCCACGCGCAGAACGCGCAGCCCCAGAACGCGCAGCCATGGCTGATTGGGCCTTTTACGCGACCGGCGACCGGCAACCCGGTCATCGCGCCGCTGGCGGCGTCAACGTTCACCGACCCCATCTTGAAAATGCCGGTGCAATGGGAAGCGTTGCACACCTTCAACCCTGCGGCGATTGTGCGCAAGGACAAGGTCTACGTACTCTATCGCGCGGAGGACAACTCGGGCGCAATGGAAATTGGCGGGCACACGTCGCGACTAGGATTGGCCGAGAGCAGCGATGGAATCCATTTCACTCGCATGGGCGAGCCGGTGTTTTATCCGGAGGAAGACGATCAGAAGGCGCGCGAGTGGCCGGGTGGCGTGGAAGATCCGCGCATTGTGGAGCGCGAAGACGGCACGTATGTGCTGACCTATACGCAGTGGAATCGGGAAACCTATTCGGTGGGCATCGCTACTTCGCGGGACCTGATGCACTGGACAAAATGTGGCCCGGCGTTTTTGACGGCGGCGGGCGGAAAGTATGCGCAGCTGAAGTACAAGTCGGCAGGCATCGTGGCGCGCGCAGTAAAAGACCGCCTGATTGCCGCAAAAATCAGCGGGATGTACTGGATGTACTGGGGCGAAGGAGCGATCCATATCGCCACTTCGCCGGACCTGATTCATTGGACGCCCGTGGAGGATCAACGCGGCGAGCCGGTGGAATTGCTACGACCGCGGCCGGGGCATTTTGACAGCACATTTCCCGAGACTGGCCCTTCTCCGGTTCTTACCAGTGCGGGAATCGTGGTGCTCTACAACGGCAAGAACGCGGTGAGCGGTGGCGATCCGAAACTCGGGCCGAGTGCTTATGCAGCCGGTGAAGCGCTGTTCGATCCGATCAATCCGATGCACCTGCTGACGCAGACAGATGCGCCGGTGCTTGAGCCGGAACTGCCCTACGAGAAGACAGGCCAGTATGCCGCCGGGACCACTTTCGCTGAAGGACTGGTTTATTTCCGCAAGCAGTGGTTTTTGTACTACGGTTGCGCCGACTCGCTGGTTGCCGTGGCGACCGCTCCCGCTGCACCTACCGTCGAACTGAATGAATACGACGCAGCCGGAGCGCGACCTATGGTCGAGGCCCAAGCTCCGCAGCAAACAAATGAGGCGCGACCAACAAGCGGCTTCTATCTCAGAAACGGCGACACGGTTGTGTTTTACGGCGATAGCATCACTGAGCAGAATCTCTATAACCAATATGTGGAGCTCTACGCGGCGACGCGGTTTCCTGCGATGCGCATACGGTTCTTTGGCGCGGGCGTGGGCGGCGATCGCGTGACAGGCGGGAGCGGTGGACCGGTCGACCAGCGCCTGGAGCGCGATGTGTTTGCCGAGAACCCTACCGTCGTGACGGTCATGCTGGGGATGAACGACGGCAGCTATCGCGCGACTACGCCTGACATCGAGTCGGCGTACACGGCAGGCTACGAACATCTGCTTCAGTCCATCCACGAGCACGCACCCGGAGCGCGCGTCACGCTCTTGGGACCGTCACCCTACGATGATGTGACTCGTCCGCCCCACTTTCCGGGAGGCTACAACGCAGTGATGCAGCATTTTGGCGATCTCGATCGCGGGCTCGCGCAAAAATATGACGGAACATTTGTGGATTTGAATCCGTCCGTGGTGTCAGCTTTGCAGAAGGCGGAAGCGCACGATCCGGGGCTCGCGAAGCTGCTGTTGCCGGACCGTGTGCATCCCGACCCGCTGGCGCATTGGGTGATGGCGGAGGCACTTCTGAAGGGCTGGAATGCGCCGGCACTCGTGTCGTCGGTGACGATCGACGGTCATGCGGGAACGGTGATGGCAGCACAGAACGCGACTGTTGACCATCTGGAACGCAATGCGGCCTCGTTGCGCTGGAACGAGTTGGATAATGCGCTACCTCTTCCCTTATCGCGCAGCAACGCGACGCAAGCGCTGCTTTTTGATTTGACGGATATTGAACAACAGCTTGACCAGGAGCCGCTGCGGGTCACAGGTCTCGACGCCGGGATATACACATTGAGAATCGATGATGCGCTCATCGGGACGTTCTCTTCGGATCAATTGGCTAGCAGGATCAATCTGGCGGATTTTGAGACGCCGATGTTTCACCAGGCACAACGGGTGAGCTGGCTGGTGCGCGATCGCGATGAAGCGCACTACATTCATCTGCGCATCCGCGTCCGCAAGGCGAATACAGGACTGCAGACGGGAGGCCCTGACGTGATGCAGGGGTTCGAGGACTCGCTTGAGGATTCGATCTACGCGGAGGCGGCGCCCAAGCCGCATGTCTTCACGCTGAGTTTGGTTGGTGCGCAGCCTTAGGAATGTAGCGCCGGTTATTGGCCAGCGACTTTCGGTTTGCACAGCGCGAATGCGCAGAGAGCGCCGACGGCGAGCCACAACGCAATGGATGCGAGCCCTGCAAGGTAGCTGTGTGTCGTTTGGCGAAGCCGACCCATGACCACGGGTCCGAAAAAGCCGCCAAGGTTGCCGATGGAATTAATGACCGCGATGTGTGCCGCGACCAGCGGGCCGGCAAGTTCGATGGTTGACGCGCTCCAAAAAACCGGCATGGCGGAAAGAATGCCGATAGCCGCGAGGCCGAATCCGAAGATTGCAACCGGTGCGTTGGGCGCGAAAGCCGCAATCAGAAAACCCGCTGCGGCAGCGAGGTAGGCAATGGTCAGATGAGCGCGGCGCTCCCGACGGCGGTCTGAGCTGCGGCTCCAGAGCACCATACCGACAATGGCGGCGAGGTAGGGAAGAGCAGCGGCCCATCCCAGGTGCGTCATTCCAATTCCGCGCGAGGCGAGCACCGTAGGAATCCAGAATCCCAGGCCATAGAGGCCCAGCATGAGACAGAAGTAAGCAAAGCTCCAGCCATAGACCACGGGCTGTGCCGTGAAGGCGCCGAGGAGCGAGTGGCCTTTCGAGTGAGGAGAAGGTGCGACATGCAGGTCGCGGGCCAGGGTCTGCTTTTCTTCCGGTGAAAGCCAGTGAACAAGCTCGGGTCGATCCGGCAATAGAAAGAAAACAAGCAGGCCGAGAAGGATGGCGGGAGAGCCTTCCAGCACGAAGAGCCACTGCCAGCCTTTGAGTCCGGCGAAATGATTCAGCAGCAGGATCTGCGCTGAGACAGGCGAGCCGATGATGTTGGAAAGAGGAATCGCGGTGACGAACATCGCCATTACACTGGAGCGCACCGACGGCGGAAGCCAGAACGTGAGATAGAGAATGACGCCCGGATAAAAGCCCGCTTCCGCCGAGCCAAGCAAGAATCGAAGCACGATGTAAAGCGTTGGGCCAGGGACGAAAGCGGTCGCGATGGAGACAATGCCCCATGCAATCATCAGCGCCATGATCCAGCGGCGCGCGCCGACGCGGAGCAGCATCAGATTGCTCGGGACTTCAAAGAAAAAGTAGCCGAGGAAGAAGACGCCTGCCGCCACACCGAAGAGACTCTCGTCGATGTGCAGGTCTCGATTCATGGTGAGCGCGGCAAAGCTGATGTTGACGCGATCGAGAAACGCAACGAGATAAAGCAGGATGAGGAAGGGAACCAGGCGAAGCGAGATTTTGCGGTAAAGAGGCTGCATCGGTTGCCGGTGGGGTTGCGTCGAGTTGGGACAAGCGGAGTATTGCATGCGCGCCGCGAGACCGCCAAGGCGGCGCAGACCAATCGGCGGACGGCGCTTCTATACTGACGAGGTTGCATGAGGGTGCGGATATCGTCGAGATTACAGCTGCTTCGGTTCTGGAATCGTCTCCGGAAACTCTGCACGGTGTGGTAACCCATGCAGCAGGGCCTGAGGGTGCGTTGCCTCTTTCGGCGGAGATGTTGCTGACGGAGCCGTCTGGAAATTTGTTCGGCCTGAGTCAAAACGCGGGCATGGGTTGGGAGGCCTCTCGCCTACTTGATCCTGAATTTCTGATCCTCAGTACACATGGCGGCTTGCGCGGGGAAGATGGGCAGCCTATCGCGCTCGGCTTTCATACAGGACATTGGGAAGTGGGATTGCTCGTTGCAGAGGCTGCTCGCGAATTGAAGAAGATGCGTGCCATTCCGTTTGCGGGGGCGTGCACGGATCCCTGCGACGGGCGGACGCAAGGCACCACGGGCATGATGGACTCGCTGCCGTTTCGCAACGATGCGGCGATGGTGCTCCGTCGGCTGATGCGGTCTCTTCCGACGGGTAAAGGTGTGCTGGGCATCGCGACGTGCGACAAGGGGCTCCCCGCAATGATGATGGCGCTTGCTTCTGCGGGCAAGATGCCCGCGGTGCTTGTGCCCGGCGGCGTGACCTTGCTGCCAGAGGCAGGTGAGGACGCGGGCAAGGTGCAGACCATCGGCGCGCGATTTGCGCAGCAACAGATCACCCTGGAATACGCAGCGGAGATGGGCTGCCGTGCGTGTGCGAGTCCGGGAGGAGGATGCCAGTTTCTGGGAACAGCGGCAACGTCGCAGGTGGTGGGAGAGGCACTTGGATTGGCCTTGCCGCACACGGCGCTCGCTCCCTCGGGACAGCCGATCTGGCTCGATGCAGCCAAGCGTTCGGCACGAGCGTTGCTGCGCATGCATCAGATGAAGATTGGCGCGAAAGATGTGCTGACGCCAGCGGCGCTGCGCAATGCCATGGTGCTGCACGCGGCTTTTGGCGGATCGACGAATCTGCTGCTGCATCTCCCTGCGATTGCATTTTCGGCTGGATTGAAGCGCCCAACGGTGGACGAATGGGTCGAGGTGAATCGCGAAGTGCCCCGGCTTGTGGATGCGCTGCCAAATGGCCCGCGTGGTTTCGCGACCGTGCAGGTGTTTCTCGCAGGCGGCGTTCCGGAGGTGATGCTGGCACTGCGTGAAGCGGGACTCCTGGATGAGAGTGTGCGCACGGTTTCCGGCGAATCCCTCGGCGCCTGTCTTGATTGGTGGCGCGAGAGCGAACGGCGGCGGGAACTTCGGCGCACCTTGAGAGAGCTCGACGGAATCGACGCGGAGGATGTGATCATGACTCGGGATCGTGCGCGTTCGCGTGGGCTCTCGTCGACCGTTTGCTTCCCCATCGGAAACCTCGCGCCCGAGGGGTCGGTCATCAAATGCACAGCGATCGATGCTTCGCTTATCGACGAGAGCAATGTGTATCGCCACCGTGGATCGGCGCGGGTTTTTATCACCGAGGCAGACGCGATCAAAGCGATCAAGAACGGTGCGATAGGGCGCGGCGACGTAATCGTTTTGATCTGCAGCGGCCCCAAGGGCGCGGGGATGCAGGAGATTTACCAGGTGACTTCGGCGCTGAAAGCGCTGCCGCACTGCAAACATGTAGCGGTGCTCACCGATGCGCGCTTTAGCGGCGTTTCAACAGGGGCATGTGTGGGCCACATCTCGCCTGAAGCGCTGGCGGGCGGACCGATTGGCAAGATTCTCGAAGGCGATCTGATCGAGATCGTCGTTGATCGCGAGAATCTGACTGGCACGGTCCACCTAGTTGGCGACGCCGAAGATCAGTTCAGCGCGGATCAGGGCGCACGCGTGCTGGCTGGGCGCAAATCGCGTCCGGACCTGCGGCCGCACCCGGCGCTGCCCGAGGACACACGCCTCTGGGCAGCATTGGTGCAAGCCAGCGGCGGCGTGTGGGGTGGGTGCGTGTACGACGCGGACGCGATTGTGGCCAAGTTGGAAGGGAAATCGTAGGTCACGTGTGAGTTCGTGCTTTCCCATGTCTCAGAATCGAGACCTGGGGCACCCCGGGACACCCGGCCAGATCCTCTCCGAGACCCAGGGAAGGGTTATCGCTTTCCCAGGTCTCAGGATCGAGACCTGGGGCACCCAAGTTGGTGCGGACTGACGCTCTGGATGACAGGTCCGAGGGAGACTGCTCCACTAGAAGCTGTAGCGCAAGGCAAGTTGCATCAGGCGAGGGGGCATTGCACTCACAGCCTGTCCGAAGCTTCCACTCGCGATATTGCCAGTGACGGCCGATGCGCCGAAAAACTGAGCGTGATTGAGGACATTGAAAGCCTCCACGCGGAATTCGATTGTGTGATCCTCGCGCGTGGTGAAGTTCCGCGACAGCGTCGCGTCAAGATTCTCCATGCCTGGTCCGGAAAAGAAGCGGCGGCGCGCGTTGCCCATCGTTCCCAACGTGGGCAAGGTGAATTGGGATGCGTCAAAGACAGCACGGCCGTTGCGCGGGTTGGTATTGAGACTGAGCGAGCTTCCGCTCCACTCCGGCGTATCGACGCCGTTGTTGTTAATGCCGTTCGGAATAGTGCCTAGAAGAGATGTGTCGTTGTTATTGAACAGCGTCACTGGCAGACCTGAGGTAAAGCGCGCGATGCCTGCAACCGCCATTGCATGGAGCGGGTTTTTGGAGGAGCGAATTGGCAGGACGTAGTGAAAGCTGGCGACGAAGTTGTGTCGCATGTCGTAGGCCGAGAGTCCTCGGCTCAACGATGGATCGATCGGATTGACGGGCTCGGGAAGGCCGGCGGACTGATCAATCGACTTGGAGTATGTGTAGCTGGCGAGCAGATCCAAACCATGCGAGCGGTGATTGAGCATGGTTTCGAGGGCGTTGTAATTGGCGTTGGCAATGGTGCGCTGCAACTCGACGCTGCCGAATGCCGGGCCGAACTGAGTGCGTGCGGCTTGTTCATTGAAGGGTCCGCAAGCCGCCCGGAGACTGAGGCAAAGAGTGGGATCGGCAGGATTAGCTTCTTCGAGCGCGAGCAGATGATGCGAGGATGTGCCCACATAGCTCAGCGTCGCCAAAGTGGATGATGCGAATTGGCGTTCGATGCTGGCCATCCAATGTTCGGCGTAGGGTGTGACGTCGTTCGGATCGACGGCGGGGATGCCCACCAGTGGTTCAAACTGGGTCCAGTCTACCGATGTGTTGGGATGCGCCCGGCTTGCCCCGTACGCCACCTTTTGCAATGGGAAACGCTGGCCTGCATTGGATCCCGTAGAAGCTACGGTGAAGGGATTGGCAAAGAGCGGTGGCGCTGCCGACGTGTACGTGTAGCCGTACGGCGGGTTCGCGCTCATGATGCCCGCCGACAAGCCTTCATACGCCGTATAGAACATGCCATAGCCGAAGCGAATGCTCGTTTGGCCCGGCTTGCCTAGAATCTTGTCCCAAGGTCCGCTCGACGCAGCCGGGCTCCAGGCGATGCCGAGGCGCGGAGCGATGTCATTGCGTCCGGGCGCTAGCGATGTGGGCACGCCGGGATCTCCGGGAAAGACTAGACCCTGCGGCGCGTTGGGAAAGACTTCGGACTGCTCTGCCTTGACAAGCGTCTGCAACTGATTGAACTTTTCATCCCAGGGGCGGATCCTATCCCACCTGACGCCGTAGTTGAGAGTAAGGGTCGGGAAGATCTTCCAACTGTCCTGCACAAAGGCAGCCACGTAGAGATTGCGATTGTAGAAATCGCGGGCTTGACCCTGCGTATAGCTCGACGGCGCACCAAGCAGGAAGTCTGCAAAATCGATGCCGGTTTCAGAGCCGTTGAAGGCAAAACTCCCATTGAAGACCACGTCGGGGTGGGTATTGATCTGGTTCGAATGGACCTCGCCGCCAACCTTAAGCCCATGCTTGCCGGCGATGCGTGAGAATTCATCGCTTACCTGAAAGATGTTTTCCGTTTGGACAAGAGCCGTTGTGTCCACACCCATCGTGAAGTCATTGAAAGCGACGTTTTCTATGCCTTCGGTGGAAGGTTTGAGGGCAATGATGCCGGTGAATCCCTGGGACGCGAGTGAAGGGCCCACGCCGCCTTTCGGTTGGCCGACAGAGTTGGCATTGCGCATGAAACTGAGATGGAACTCGTTCAGCGCCGTGCTGCCGAAGGTGACCGTGTGAGCCAGGCTCGCGAGTTGCGCGAGGCCGTTTGAGGTCGCGTCGAAGCCGGGCACACTGGCCCCGCCGGTTCCGGTGGGATAGGGGTTGTCGAGCGAATAGTGATCGAGAAAGTAGTAGGCGGTCAGCGTGCCCTTGTGATGCGTCCAGTCGGCGCGCAATGCGCCTTTGTTATCGGTGAGGGTCTGCGCCTCGGCGGTGGTGGCAAACAGGGCAGTACCTGCGTTGGGCTGCGGAACATACGACAGAAGTGCCTGCGCGGGAGTGGACCATGCGGATTGAGGAATCTTGCCGTCGGGAAAAACCGTCGCGTAGGGCTCGCCTGCCGTGACTGTGCGGCCTAGGCGCGCGGAGAGCAGTGAGGCCAGATAGGGACCGCTGACGCTTCCAGTAAGTGGATTTTGGCCGAAATCGCCGCTGCGTTCAGCAGGCGATGGAACAGAGATGTCGCCGGTGTCGATGCCCTCGGTCAGACGCGTTCCTTGATAATCGCCGAAGAGCATGATGGATTTGTGGAACGGAGCACCGCCGAGCGTGCCTCCAAACTGATTCTGACGATATGCGGCCCGGTCCTGCGAGAAATAATTGCGCGCGTCGAGAGCGGTGTTGCGCAGAAAATCGAAGGCGCTGCCGTGCATCCGCGCTGCCCCGGATTTAGTGACCACCAGGATCTGGCCTCCGCTGGAGTTGCCGTACTCGGCGTCGAAGTTCGAGGTCAGCACTCGAAAACTGTCGATCGCGTCGAGATTGGGCACGATGGAGGTGCCCATATTCACGTCTTCCTCCACGTCGCTGCCGTTGACGCGGAAGCCGTTGGAGGCTTCGCGTTGGCCGCTGATCGACAAGTTCCCGGGGTTGGCATCGCCGGAGGGCGGTGTAGAGGCCACTCCTGTCATGACGACAGCCCCTGGCTGGGCAGTGTTCTGGGGAACGATGCCTGGTTGCACGGCCATCAGGTCGGTAAAGCTGCGGCCGTTGAGCGGCACGCTCTCAATCTTTTTTGTATCGAGACTTTCGCCGAGTTGGGTGCTGGTGGTTTCGGCAGCGAGCGCGTCGGCGGTCACTTCGACCGTTTGCGTAGTGCCATCGATGGCGAGAGCGATGGATAGGGTCGGGATGGGTTCGTCGGCGCGGATGGAGAGCTGTTGCGTGTAGGCCTTGAAACCGGTCGAGTCGATCTCGAGCCCGTAGTCGCCGGTGGAGTTGACGGGGATGCGGAAATTTCCCTCGGCATCGCTCATCGCCGAAAGGACGGCGGCTGTCTGAGGTTGGCGCAAAGTGACCTGTGCCCCGGGAATGACTGCACCCGATCCATCGTGTACAACGCCGCTCACCAGAAAAGAATTCTGGGCGCGAGACTGCAAGGTAAACAATAGGAAAATAAAAAGATAAGAGCAGATTGCGTTCCGGCTAGTCACGACAGCTTCCTTTTGCGGGGCGAGGAGTCTTCGGCTTGGATTGAAAGATCCGATCTGACACCGCTTCGAACTACGACCAAATCTGTCTTCATTAATATAAGACAAATTAAGTCCGAGTTCTCCGCAGTGATACGGATCACACCACTTGGTGGGATTTGCGCTTGCACGGAGCCATTGAAGGTTTCGTGTGTCGGCCAGCACCAATGACCGCTTTGCAGGGCAGGAGCGCTACTATGGCCGGCATGAAAAATGTGCTCCAGTTTTTCGCTTCGGCACTCGTTTTTCTCATGGGTGTAGTGATCTTTCAAGGGACCGAACGGTCCTGTCGAGCGCAGGCTGGCCAGACTGGACAAGGCTCTGCTCGGCCGCAATTGGTCCTCATCGACACGGACATAGGGGACGATATCGATGATGCTTTTGCACTGGCCCTGGCGCTGCGCAGCCCCGAGTTGAAGATTCTGGGCGTGACCACGACGTTTGGCGACACGGAGATGCGTGCCCGGCTGCTGGATCGCTACTTGAAAGCAGTCGGGCGGAACGATATTCCGGTGGCGGCCGGGCCTCCCTCGAAAACAGACAACGTAATGACGCAGAAGGCTTATGCGCTGCGGGCGCCGGCGGTTGTGCATGCCGATGGGGCTGCGTTTCTGCTCGATCAGATCCGGAAGCATCCGGGAGAGATCACCTTGATCGGCATTGGGCCGCTCTTCACCGTACAAGCGGCTATCGGGCGCGATCCGGACACATTTCGCAAGCTCAAACGGGTAGTCATGATGGGCGGCAGCATCGAAAGGGGCTACGACGGGAAAGATGGCGAACGTAGACCGCCCGACGCGGAGTGGAATATCAATCGCAATCCGGCAGGCGCGCAGGCGTTGCTGGCGACGGGCGTACCGATCTTCATGATGCCGCTCGATTCGACGCAGATCCATCTGCAGGCACAGGAACGCGAAGAAATCTTTGCCCACGGTTCTCCGCTGACGGATCAGTTGACCTTGCTCTATCACCAGTGGATGGCGGGGACCGAAAGCCATTCTCCGGCGCCGACACTGTTTGACCCGGTTGCGGTGACGTATACCTTTCGCCCCGACCTTTGTCCGGCCAAGCCAATGCGGATTGAAGTGGATGACAAGGGGTTCACCCGGCCGGTGGCGGGCGAGCCCAATGTGCAGGTCTGCATGCAATCGGACGAGCGGGGATTTCTGAAGCTGTTGTTGGGCCGGATTGCGGAGAAATGAGGCCAAATCCTTCGAATCAAAGTGGGTCAAAGAAGGAATTCCCACAGCTAAATCCTTTGGGTGTGCGTGTCGTCACCGTCAACTCCATTGACAGCAAGGGAAAGTAGGAGAAAAATGGCGGGTCGAAGAAGTTCGAGACCTGTTGAACAGTCTACGGAGGGAATGTGAGCAACGGATTGCAATGGAGAGTCTTGGGCGCGGTTGCGCTGTTGGGTGCCGGCTTAACGTTTACGGGGTGCAAATCCGCACCGGATTTGACCCAGACGCAGGCTCTGGCTTTGGTCCAGGCGGACTATGATCACGCAACGCCGCAGGGAGTTTCGATCCTGGTCAACAACGACGGCATGGTGCAGGGCGCCTTGGCGAAGTATTGGAACCGGACGATAATCTACCCAAATAAATACTGGGCCGACTTCAAGTTAACGGACGAGGGGAAGAAGGTGGTCAAGCTGCCGGCAGGGGGCGATACGATTCAGTGGCGGCCGGACAGCCTGGACGACAAAAACTACATGGTCAGGATGATCACAGTGCAGGCCAATCATCTCAGGGCGCATGACATGGGGGACGTCTCAGACGAGATGGTAGCAGGGGTCGACACCGCGAAGGGCGCCGATTTCACCGAAGGCGTGGATCTTACCGGAGTCCCGGACACGCTGCAGCAAATCGCGCATAATCCCGGAAACAAGTTGAGCGCCAAACGCCATGCCGACTTCGCCTTGGTGAATGGCGTATGGACAGTGCATTCCATTCAATAGTTCGCGAAAAATCCGAAGGGGCGGGGTCGATTGCGTTGACCCTGCCCCCGTTTCTTGTTATTGTAAATAGGTTCCGCAAGAACGCGCCTCTTCGCGTGTCGTGCGAAGGTGTGTAAGGGTGGCCCGGCCAGGCAGCAAGGCAGGGGCAAACCCAAAGGCCGAGTGAAGTCGAGCCGGCCACTTTCCCTGGATTAGCTCTTATCTTGCGAAGGGCAAGGGATCATCGCATCGGTGTCCGCGCGTTTCTCCACCTTGGAGGGCTATGCGGGCCGGAATCAGCGAAACGGAGTCGGCTCCGAACCAGAATAGGTTTTCTGGCCGGACGCGCGATCACCGTCCTGGTTCTCGTCTGGAAGTGGAACGAAGGCAGACGCGAAGCAGCAACCTGGGCTTTTGCGATCTTGCGCGGCGAAATGCCGTCCGAGAGCAAAACCGCCCGAAGGGCCTGTGCGCGGCTGTTGAATCTGTGGTTCAGTGTTTTGGGGTAAGGAGTTTCGGTTTGCCTACGTTTAATCAATTGGTTCGCAAGGGGCGTACGGCCCCCCGATACAAGACGGCGTCACCCGCATTGCAGGCCTCGCCGCAGCGGCGCGGTGTGTGTACCCGCGTATATACGCAGACACCCAAGAAGCCGAACTCAGCCCTGCGTAAAGTGGCTCGTGTGCGGCTGACCAACGGCATTGAGGTCACCACGTATATCCCTGGCATTGGCCACAACCTGCAGGAGCACTCGATCGTGCTCATCCGCGGCGGCCGTGTGAAGGATCTTCCCGGAGTTCGCTACCACGTAGTGCGCGGCACCCTGGATTCGGTGGGCGTGGCCAACCGGAAGCAGAGCCGGTCGAAGTACGGAGCCAAGCGCGCTAAGGGCGGCGCGGCGCCGGCGAAGAAGTAACGTAATCTAGCTTCTAGCTTCTAGCTTCTAGCTTCTAGCTGCTAGCTCCTAGCTTCTAGCTCGGTCCAGATTTTGGAGCAAAAAGTTTCGGCCTCCGCATGGAGGAGCTAAAAGCTAGCGGCTAGAAAGCTAGCGGCTGATTTGAGGGATTTATGCCGAGAAAAGGGCACATTTCGAAGCGGGAAGTAGCGCCGGACCCGGTGTATGGGTCTGACCTGGTTACCAAGTTTGTGAACTCCATGATGTGGGGCGGCAAGAAGTCGACCGCACAGGGCATTTTCTACCAGGCAATGAAGAACCTGGAAGAAAAGGGCGGGGGCGATGACGCGCTCAAGCTCTTCAAGAAGGCCGTGGAGAACTGCAAGCCGTTGTTGGAAGTGAAAACTCGCCGTGTGGGCGGCGCTAACTACCAGGTGCCGATCGAAGTGAACCCGGACCGGCGCACCTCGCTGGCGATTCGCTGGTTGATCAGCTACGGCCGCAGCCGCGGCGAGAAAGGCATGATCGACAAGCTCAGCAACGAATTGCTGGACGCAGCCAATGGTCGCGGCGCTGCGATGAAGAAGAAGGAAGACGTACACCGCATGGCCGAGGCGAACAGGGCCTTCGCGCATTATCGGTGGTAAAGACAGGGACTTGGGGACTAGGGACTTAAGACCCGAGAGTTGGAACCCGAGGGCAAGTGGCTCGGGAGTTTTGAAGCAGTACGCATAACCGCGGGCAAAGAGCTCGCAAGGAAGATATCACCGTGGCTCGCACCATACCTCTGAACCGTTGCCGGAACATCGGAATCATGGCGCACATCGACGCCGGGAAGACGACAGCGACAGAGCGCATCCTGTTCTACACGGGCATCACGCACCGCATTGGCGAAGTGCATGAAGGCACCGCAACCATGGACTACATGGAGCAGGAGCAGGAGCGCGGCATCACGATCACTTCGGCCGCGACGACCTGCATGTGGAAAGACATCCGCATCAACATCATCGATACGCCAGGCCACGTCGACTTTACCGCTGAAGTTGAGCGGTCTCTTCGTGTGCTTGACGGTGCGGTTGCGGTCTTCGATTCGGTGAGCGGTGTGCAGCCCCAGACGGAGACCGTCTGGCGGCAGGGCGATAAGTACAAAGTTCCGCGCATTTGCTTCGTCAACAAAATGGACAAGAATGGCGCGGACTTCGAGTTTGTGCTCGAAACCATTCGCAAGCGCCTGGGCGCACGTCCCGTGGCGTTGCAGATTCCTGTCGGAGCGGAAGCGGGCTTCAAGGGTGTCGTCGATCTGATCGAGATGAAGGCCATTCTGTGGCACGACGAGACCATGGGCGCCAAGTATTCCGAAGAGCCCATTCCCGCCGATCTTCAAAAGAAGGCGGAAGCTTTCCGCTTGCAACTGATCGAAGTCATTGCCGAGACGGACGATGTGCTCCTCGAGAAATTTTTGGAAGGCGAGACGCCCAGCATCGAAGAGTTGAAGGCCGGCATCCGCAAGGCGACGATCGACCTGAAGGTGTTCCCGGTCATCTGTGGTTCTGCCTTCAAGAACAAGGGCATCCAGACATTGCTGGACGCGGTGGTCGATTATCTGCCTAGCCCGCTCGATAAGCCGCCGGTCGAAGGCATCGATCCCCACGATCACTCGACCATCGTGATCCGCAAGGCTGACGACAATGAGCCGCTTTCGGCGCTGGTCTTCAAGCTGATCAACGATCCTTTTGGCAAGCTGTCGTTCATTCGCATCTATTCGGGCTCGCTCAAGACCGGCGACACCGTGCTCAATCCGCGCACGGGCAAGACCGATCGCGTAGGCCGCCTGGTGAAGATGCACGCTAACAAGCGCGAAGACATCACCGAGATCTATGCCGGCGACATCTGCGCGAGTGTTGGTTTGAAGGAATTGAAGACGGGCGACACGCTTTGCTCGCCGCAGCATCCCATTGCGCTCGGCGCGATTACTTTCCCTGAGCCGGTGATTTCGGTGGCAATCGAACCGAAGACGAAGGCTGACCAGGAAAAGATGGGCATTGCGCTTTCGCGGCTCGCGGATGAGGATCCTACTTTCAAGGTTCGCACCGACGAAGACTCGGGCCAGACGATTATCAGCGGCATGGGCGAATTGCACCTCGAGATTCTTGTGGATCGCATGAAGCGCGAGCACAAGGTCGAGGCCAATGTGGGCGAGCCCAAGGTTGCCTTCCGCGAGACGATCCGCAAGCATGCCGAGGCGGAAGGCAAGTACATTCGCCAGACCGGCGGTTCGGGTAACTACGGGCATTGCAAGCTGCGCGTCGAACCCAACGAGCCGGGCAAGGGCTACGAATTCATCAACGACATCAAGGGCGGCGTGGTGCCGAAGGAATACATCAAGCCGATCGACCAGGGAGTGCAGGGTGCGCTGGAACTGGGCATTCTGGCAGGCTACCCGATTGTCGATGTCAAAGTGACGTTGTTTGACGGCAGTTATCACGAAGTGGATTCGAACGAAATGGCATTCAAGTTTGCCGGTTCGATCGCGTTCAAAGAAGCAGCAAGAAAAGCATCGCCGGTGTTGTTGGAGCCGGTGATGGCTGTCGAGGTCACGGTGCCCGAGGAGTTCATGGGCGTGATCATCGGGGACATCAACTCGCGCCGTGGGCGGATCGAGGGCATGGAGCACGCGGCCGGTTCGCAGGTGATCAAGGCGATCGTTCCGCTGAAGGAAATGTTTGGCTACGTGAACGAGATTCGCTCGTCCACGCAGGGGCGCGCGTCGTACTCGATGCAGTTCGCGCGCTATGAAGAAGCACCGCGCATGATCGCCGATGAAATTATCGGTCGCGCGCAGGGAAAGTGAGAAGTGCGAGCTTCTAGCCGCTAGCTTGTAGCTGCTAGCTTGTCTCGCGGAGCCAAAGGCTGTAGTTCTGGCGTGGAAGAGCTAGAAGCTGATGGCTAGAGGCTAGAAGCTGATTTTGGGGCTGGAGCCGGATAGCCGGCGCCCCGGGTTGCAACGTGCAGTAGTAGCTACGAAAGGGATTCAGGGTTTTTATGGCGAAGGAAAAGTTTGACCGTTCGAAGCCGCACGTGAACGTGGGAACGATCGGGCACATCGATCACGGGAAGACGACGCTGACGGCGGCGATCACGAAGGTATTGCAGAAGCACAACCCGAAGAACCAGTTCCGTTCGTTCGACTCGATTGATAACGCGCCGGAAGAGCGGGAGCGGGGTATCACCATCGCGACGGCGCACGTGGAATACGAGACGGCCAACCGGCATTATGCGCACGTCGACTGCCCCGGTCACGCCGATTACATCAAGAACATGATCACCGGCGCGGCGCAGATGGACGGTGCGATTCTGGTGGTGGCGGCGACCGACGGCCCGATGCCGCAGACCAAGGAACACGTGCTGCTGGCCCGCCAGGTGGGCGTGCCCTGCATCGTGGTCTTTCTGAACAAGTGCGACGCGGTGGAAGACGAAGAGCTGACCGACCTGGTCGAGATGGAAGTGCGGGAACTGTTGTCGAAGTACCAGTTCCCCGGCGATGACGTTCCGGTGATCCGTGGATCGGCACTTGGCGCGTTGAACGGCGAAGCCAAGTGGGAAGCGAAGATCGACGAGCTGATGGACGCGGTGGACAAGTACGTTCCGCAGCCGGAGCGCGCCGTGACCCTACCTTTTCTGATGCCGATCGAGGATATCTTCTCGATCTCGGGGCGCGGCACCGTGGTGACCGGCCGTATTGAGCGCGGCAAGGTGAAGGTGGGCGAGGATGTCGAGATTGTCGGCTTCCGCGAGACGCGCAAGTCGGTTTGTACGGGCGTTGAGATGTTCAAGAAGCAGTTGGACGAAGGCCTGGCGGGCGATAACGCCGGCATTCTGCTGCGCGGCATTCCGAAGGAAGATGTGGAGCGCGGGATGGTGTTGGCCAAGCCGGCATCGATCACGCCGCACACCAAGTTCAAGGGCACCGTTTACGTGCTGAGCAAAGAAGAAGGCGGCCGTCATACGCCGTTCTTCAAGGGCTATCGTCCGCAGTTCTACTTCCGTACCACGGACGTGACGGGTGTGGCGGAGTTGCCGGCGGGCACGGAGATGGTGATGCCGGGCGACAACGTGGAACTGGTGATCGAGCTGATTACGCCAGTCGCGATGGAAAAGGGTCTTCGGTTTGCTATCCGCGAAGGCGGACGCACTGTAGGCGCCGGCGCCATCAGCGAAATTATTAAGTAACAGTTCGTAGTTCTTAGTTCTAAGTTGTTCGCGGCTGCGGTAAGGCGTCAACTTGGAACTGAGAACTTAGAACTACGAACTAAGAACTGAAGGGAAGCCATGGTAGGACAGAGAATTCGAATCCGGTTAAAGGCATACGACTATCGCGTGCTGGATACGTCGACTGGCGAGATTGTGGAGACGGCCAAGCGCACCGGCGCAACGGTAGCGGGCCCGATTCCCTTGCCGACGATCAAGAACAAGTATTGCGTGCTGCGTTCGCCGCACGTGGATAAGAAATCGCGCGAGGCTTTCGAGATTCGCACGCACAAGCGCCTGATCGACATTCTCGAACCGACGCAGCAGACGGTAGACGCGCTGATGAAGCTCGATCTCCCGGCAGGCGTGGATGTAGAGATCAAGGCGTTCGAAAAGTAGGCACCTGCGGTGCGGCGGACGCGCTCTTCGAGCGCGAATGCAGCCAGCAGCAATGAAATGATGAAACTTTCGCGGCCCGCGTAGGGCTCCGGCAGTGCGATTCGATAAAGCATCGCATGATGAGGTGAGGAAGACATGGCAGTTACGGGAATTTTAGGAAAAAAGATCGGCATGACGCAGGTCTTCGATGAGAAGGGCGATGTGCACCCGATTACGGTGCTGCAGGCTGGCCCTTGCGTGATTACGCAGTTGAAGACGGCTTCGAAGGATGGATACGACGCCGCGCAAATCGGGTTGGTCGAATTTGTGAAAGCTTCGCGGATTACCAAGCCGCAGGCTGGCCACTTCGCAAAAACCGAAGCGCCTCCGGTAAAGCTCATCAAGGAAGTCGACCTTGAGGCGGGCGCCGATGGTGAGGTAGCGACCAAGGCGGGCGATCGCGTGCTGGTCGACATCTTTACCGATGCGAAATTCGTCGACGTGATCGGCACTTCGAAGGGCAGGGGCTTTGCGGGCGTTGTGCGCCGGCATAAGTTTGGCGGTGGACCCAAGTCGCACGGGCACATGTTCCAGGTGCAGGGTTCGATCGGCGCATCCAGTTTTCCGTCCCGTGTGTTTCCGGGGCAGCGCATGCCTGGCCACTTCGGTGTGGATCAAGTCACGGTGCGGAATTTGCGGATTCGCGGCATTGATCTTGAAGAGAATTTGCTGATGGTCGAGGGTGCGGTTCCCGGACCCCGCGAAGGGTATGTGCTGATTTCGAAAGCGAAGGCTCCGCCTCGCGAGCGTCGTGGCTTTGCCGGCTCGACCACGGTCGATCCGCTGAAGGCTTCGAAGAAGGCAACCGCGAAGAGGAAGTAGTCACCTGCGGTGCGGCCAATCGCGCCTTGCGGCGCACGAGATTGAGAGCCGGAGAAGAGCCCGGCGGAAAAAGAAGAAGACGATGGCAAAAGTGGATGTAGTCAATTTGAACGGCGAAAAAGTGGGCTCGCTCGAGCTGGCCGATGCAGTATTTGGCCAGGTGAACGAGGATCTGCTGTGGGAGGCGGTAAAGCACTATCGCGCCTCGCTACGCCAGGGAACGGCCGCCACCAAGAACCGCAAGCTGGTCGCCGGTTCCGGTAAGAAATTGTGGAAGCAGAAGGGAACGGGCCGCGCTCGTGTCGGGTCTGTACGCTCGCCCTTATGGCGGCATGGCGGAACAGTGCATGGACCGCAACCCCGCAGCTACGACTACGCTTTCCCGCACAAGAAGCTGTTGGGCGCGTTGCGCTCGGCGTTGGCCTCGAAGCTCGCCGATGGCAAGTTGACGGTCGTCGATTCGCTCGAGATCAAGGATGCCAAGACCAAGCTGTATCGCGAAGCACTCAACAAGCTCGATGCGAAGCGCACCACTCTGCTGGTCGAACACGGCAAAACTCTTTCGCAAGCTTTAGTGCTGGGCGCGCGCAACCTCAAAGGCGTCGAACTGGTGCTCAATAACGAAGTGCACCCTTACGATTTGCTGCGTTACGAGCGTGCCATTTTCTCGAAGGCTGCGATCGAGCAACTTTCCGAGACTCTTGAGAAGTCAGTCTCAAAGCGCAGGCTCGCGCAGACGGAGGCAGCGTAATGCCGACACTCTATTCAGTAATTCGCCGCCCATTGATTACCGAAAAAGGTTTGGGCGTGAAAGAGACCGAGGGAACGCTGGTGTTTGACGTAGCGCCCGATGCCTCGAAGACAGAAGTGAAGCAGGCCGTCGAAGCGCTTTTCAAGGTGAAGGTGGCTGCAGTGCGAACGGCCAATGTTCTCGGTAAGGAACGCCGCCGCGGCAAGTATGCGGGCTTTCGTCCCGACTGGAAAAAGGCCTACGTCCGGCTGAAAGCCGGCGAGAAGATGCCGGAGTACGTGAGCAATCTGTAAAAGCAGGGAACAGGGATCAAGTTTCAGGGACCAGTTCTCAGCAAGAGATTATCGGCACCGGAATGATTGAGACCGGCCCGGAAAAGAAGTGGGAGACGGACAAGAGTTAAGCCGGCTCTCAAGGATTAAGAAGATGGCGATCAAGACATACAGACCGATTACGCCGACCCTGCGCTTTCAGACCGCGCTGGTGAACGACGACCTGACGACGAACAAGCCGCATAAGCCGCTGCTGACCACGCGCAAGCGCACCGGCGGACGCCGCAATTCGGGTGATTTGACCATCCGCCACCAGGGCGGAGGCCACAAGCAGAAACTGCGCCTCATCGATTTCAAGCGCGAGAAGTATGGCGTGCCCGGTAAAGTAGCCACCATCGAATACGATCCGAATCGCTCGGCTCGCATCGCGCTGGTGCACTATGCCGACGGCGAAAAGCGCTACATCCTGCAGCCCGTCGGCCTGAACGTTGGCGCAACGGTGTCCTCCGGTCCCGACGCCGACATCCTTGTCGGGAACGCGCTGCCACTCAAGAACATTCCTGCCGGCACCACGGTACACGCAGTTGAGCTGCGCCCCGGCAAGGGTGCGCAGATGGCGCGTTCGGCTGGTGCGCAAGCGCAGCTGGTAGCTAAAGAAGGCGAGTACGCGTTGTTAAAACTTCCTTCCGGCGAAACCCGCAAGGTGCTGGTGGAGTGCATGGCGACCATCGGCCAAGTGGGCAACACGGACCACGAAAACATTTCGATCGGCAAGGCCGGACGCAATCGCTGGCTGGGCATTCGCCCGACTAACCGCGGCGTGACCATGAACCCTGTCGATCACCCGCACGGCGGCGGCGAAGGCAAAACTTCAGGCGGTCGTCATCCCGTAACACCGTGGGGCCAGCCGACACGCGGCTACAAGACGCGTAACAACAAGCGGACCGATTCATTCATCGTCAGCCGCAGGGCGAAGTAGAACTGCAGCTTCTAGCTACTAGCTTCTAGCTACTAGCAAAGACGCTGCGAAGCAGAGATTTCAGGCAATAGCTCGGCGGTTAGCTTGGGTAAGAAAAAGCTAGAGGCTAGGAGCTAGAGGCTAGGAGCTAAGCGGTTATGGCACGTTCGACGAAAAAAGGACCGTTTGTGGATGCGCACCTCACCGTGAAGATCGAGGTGCTGAACAAGGCCAACGACAAGAAGGTTGTGAAGACCTGGTCGCGGCGCTCGACGATCTTTCCCGAGTTCGTGGGCCACACCATTGCGGTGCACAACGGCAAGAAATTTGTTCCGGTCTACGTGACCGAGAACATGGTGGGACACAAGCTGGGCGAGTTTGCGCCGACGCGCACGTTCAAGGGGCACACCGGCGGATCGAAGGCGGCGGAATCTGCGGCCAAGCCGGCGCCAGCGCCAGGGCGGTAGGAAAGGCAGCTACTAGCTTCTAGCTACTAGCTTGTCGGCGGTAAGAATGACGCCCCACGGTGGGCAGAGTGAACTAGAGGCTAGCAGCTAGGAGCTAGAAGCTAGCAAGAGGAAGAGAACAATGGCAGTCGAGACAAAGGAATACCGGGCGGAGGCCAAATTTCAGCGCGTATCGCCGCAGAAGGCGCGGCTGGTGCTCGATCTGATCAAGGGCCGTGGCGTGCAGGAAGCGCTGGAGACGGCTGCTTTTACCAAGAAGCGCATTGCCCCGGTGATCCATAAGCTCCTGGTCTCCGCGGTGGACAACGCGAAGTATGTCGCCGGGGAGCAGGGAACCGATCTGGATGTGGACAGCCTCTATGTCAAGCAGGCTCTGGCCAACGAAGGACCGCGCATGAAGCGCATCCGGCCGGCGCCGATGGGGCGCGCGTACCGCTATCAGCGCAGGTTGGCGCACATCATTGTGTCCGTGGCCGAACGCGCGACGGGTTCGCATTTAGTGACCAAGGTTGAAGAGCCGGCGGAAACAGCGAAACCGGTGAAGAAAGCGAAAACTGCAGTGAAGGCTGTTGCGAAGAAAGCGAAGCCCGCAGCAGCACCGAAGAAAAAAGCCAGCAAGAAGGCTTAAGAAGGATTGAGGGAAGAGTTATGGGACAGAAAGTCCATCCTTACGGATTCCGGCTGGGAGTGAACAAGCCTTGGCGTTCGCGCTGGTTCTCGGAGCGCGATTACTCAAAGCTCCTGGTCGAGGACGTGAAGCTCAAGGCTGAGTTGCGCGAAAAGCTCAAGGCCGCCGGCGTGAGTTCGGTAGAGATCGAGCGTCCGGGCAACAAGCTGCGCTTCTTGATTCGCACGGCGCGTCCGGGTATTGTCATCGGCCGCAAGGGTGCGGAGATCGAGAAGCTCAAGACAGAGCTCGGCAAGCGCACCAACCGCGAAGTGTTCATCGACATCATCGAAGTGAACAAGCCGGAGTTGGATGCGCAGCTGGTCGCGGAGAACATCGCGCTGCAACTTGAGAAGCGTGTCAGTTTCCGCCGCGCCATGAGAAAGAGTGTCGATTCGGCGTTGCGTTTCGGCTGCAAGGGAATCAAGGTGCGTGTCTCGGGCCGCTTGAACGGTAACGAAATCGCGCGCTCGGAATGGTATCTGCAGGGGCGTCTGCCGCTGCATACGCTGCGCGCGGATATCGACTACGGTTTTGCTGAGGCGGAGACCACGTATGGCCAGATCGGCGTAAAGACGTGGATCTATCGTGGCGATATTTACGAGCAGAAGCGCCGCCAGGCCCCCGCAGTCGGGACGTCGGTATTTTAGAAGCAGCTTTCAGCCTCTAGCTTCTAGCTAGCGCGTGCGAAGTCGGGCTGCAGTGAGAGATATGAAGCTAGTGGCTAGAAGCTAGTAGCTGCCGTTTTCGAGGTTTTCGCTATGTTGATGCCAAAGAAGGTGAAGTTCCGCAAGCAGCAGAAGGGCAAGCGCCGGGGTAAAGCGTGGCGCGGCTCGACGCTGTCTTTCGGCGAGTACGGATTGAAGGTCATGGAGTGCGGCTATATCACTGACCGTCAGATCGAAGCCAGCCGTATAGCCATGACTCGCTTCATCAAGCGCGGTGGAAAGATCTGGCTGCGCCTGTTCCCGGACAAGCCGATTACCAAGAAGCCGGCCGAAGTTCGGATGGGATCGGGCAAAGGTGCGTTGGATCACTGGGTCGCGGTGGTGCGGCCGGGCAAGATCCTGTTTGAGATGGAAGGTGTAACCCCCGACATTGCTGCGGAAGCCATGCGTCTCGCGTCGAACAAGCTGCCGTTGAAGACGAAGTTTGTGATGCGGCCGGGCGCCGAGAAGGTTGTGGCTGCCGCGAAGTAGGAAGGCAGCCATCAGCTTCTAGCCTCTAGCTTCTAGCTCATTCATGCTGATTTGAAGAGATATGCATGAGCAGGATTTAGCTAGAAGCTAGCGGCTAGAAGCTAGGAGCTAAGAAGATGGAACTCGAGAAGATTCGCAATTTAAGCGACGACGAGCTGCAGCACCACGAGAGGACGTCCGCGGAGCAACTGTTCCGGCTGCGTTTCCAGGTGTCGCTCGGACAGAATGACGGCGTGAAGAAGCTTCGTCAGCTGCGCAAAGAGATTGCCCAGACTAAGACTGTAGCCCGTGAGCGCGAGTTGGGAGTGCGCGGCGCAAAGAAAGATGTGGTTGCGACGGCCACTGCGAAACCAGCCAGCGTGAAGCCGGCTACCGCGAAGAAGGCGAGCGCGAAGAAGGGAGCCGGTAAATGACGGCGACAGCAGAAAAGGCAAAGGCGCCGGCAGCTTCGCGGCGCAATGAGAAGGTGGGCAACGTGGTCTCGACGAAGATGCAGAAGACCATCGTGGTCGAAGTCGAGATGCGCAAGGCTCATCCCAAGTACAAGCGGATTGTGCGCAGCTCAAAGAAGTTCTATGCGCACGACGAGCAGAATTCGGCACGCGTGGGCGATGTGGTGCGCATCCGCGAGACCCGGCCGTTGAGCAAGCTGAAGCGCTGGTCGCTTGAAGAGATTGTGCGTCGTTCGACGTTGAGCCAGCTGGAAGACACGGCGACCGTGAACGAAGTTGAAGTTGCCAAGTAGAGCGGGCGCGTTGGCGTAAGGAGAAGAATCCATGGCAGTGCAAATGAGAACCATGCTCGCGGTCGCCGATAACTCCGGTGCGCGGAAGCTGCAAATGATCCTGCCGCTGGGCGGCGGACTGGGCAAGAAGGCCGGGCTCGGTGATGTGATTACCGCCGCGGTGAAGGAAGCCTCGCCGGACGGAACGGTGAAGAAGGGCAAGGTCGTGAAGGCGGTCATCGTGCGCACCCGCAAGGAGCACCGGCGTCGCGACGGAACCTATATCCGGTTCGATGAGAATGCGGCCGTGGTGATCGATGATGCGCATGAGCCGGTGGGTACGCGCGTGTTTGGCCCGGTGGCTCGCGAACTTCGTGAGAAGAAGTTTTTGAAGATTGTTTCGTTAGCGCCTGAGGTTGTGTAGCTCGGGATTTCGCGAGCTTTTAGCTTCTAGCCTCTAGCTCCTAGCTAGATCGGTTGGAAGATGGGACGGAGCAGGAATTGAACTAGCTAGTGGCTGGCAGCTAGAAGCTAGCAGCTGATTTCGGAGAAATCATGCCGAGTTTAAGTATTCATCGCAACGACACGGTCAAGGTGCTCACGGGCGCTGACCGCGGTAAGACGCAGCGCGTGCTGCGGGTGTTCCCGGACAAGGGAACCGTGCTGGTCGAGCATGTTCGCATGATCAAGAAAACCGTTTCGAGCAAGACCGGGAAGCGGACCAAGGGCGGCATCGCCGATCAGGAGTCGCCGATCAACATTTCGAATATCGCGCTTGTGTGCCCGACTTGCGGCACGGCGCGCGTCGGATTCAAGAAGGAAGGCACGAGCAGGATGCGTGTCTGCAAACGGTGTGGGTCGGAGTTGCCGACCAAGAAGTGAGGACAGCTGTCAGAGATCAGTTGTCAGTGGTCAGTAAGAGACGAGACACCGAGATAGCAGTTGACAGATGGGTTTAAAGGCCGATTCAGAAAGCGCGCGAAGCGCAGTTGCCTGGACGGCGAGTCCCTTCCGAAACGGTAAACGATCGCCGAGGCGATCACTCCGAGAGCGGAAGAAAGAGAGAAGAGATGGCGGCAAGGCTGAAAGAGAAATACAACAAAGAGATCAAGCCGGCACTGCAAAAAGAGCTGGGCATCGAGAACACGATGGCAGTTCCGAGGCTGGACAAGATCGTGGTCAACATGGGTCTGGGCGAAGCAACGCAGAACACCAAGCTGCTCGATCCGCTGGTGGGCGACCTGACCGCGATCACCGGGCAGAAGCCGGTGACGACCAAGGCGAAGAAGTCGATTGCGGCTTTCAAGGTGCGCGCGGGTATGTCGATTGGCGCCATGGTGACGCTGCGCAACGACAAGGCCTACGAGTTTCTTGACCGCCTGATCTCGACAGCGCTGCCGCGTGTGCGCGATTTTCGCGGCGTGTCGACAAAGAGTTTTGACGGCCGTGGCAATTACACGCTCGGTCTGCGCGATCAGCTAATCTTCCCGGAGATTGATTACTCCAAGGTGGAAAAGCTGAAGGGCATGAATATCACGATTGTGACCACGGCGAAGGACGACAACTCCGCGCGCGCGCTGTTGAAGGCGTTCGGCATGCCGTTCCGCCAAGGGGCCTAAGAACAGCTTCTAGCTGCTAGCTTCCAGCCTCTAGCTTTTTCGAGGTGGAACAAGCATCGGAGGCAAAACAGTTTAGGTTTGTTCCGGTGATGTCGGATGCCGAAAGGGAACAAGCTAGAAGCTAGTAGCTAGTAGCTAGAAGCTAGTAGCTGCCGTTAAGGGGATTTATGGCAACCACTGCAAAACGAGTGAAGGACGCGCGGAAGCCGAAGTTCAGCTCCCGCCAGCACAATCGGTGCAAGCTCTGCGGACGCCCGCGGGGATACCTGCGGAAGTTCGGCGTATGCCGTTTGTGTTTCCGTGGCCTCGCGCTCAAGGGCGAGATTCCCGGAGTCGTGAAGTCGAGTTGGTAGAGAAACAGCTCTTAGCTTCTAGCCGCTAGCTTCTAGCTCATTGTGCGGAATTGATGAGCTTTGATCGAGCGAGACAAGCTAGAGGCTAGGAGCTAGCAGCTAAGAGCTGTAGCAAACATTTCCGCAGGTTCCCTCCAAACGAGCGGCGGGCGAACGGGGAATGAAGGAGAAGGAATGAGTCTGACCGACCCAGTAGCAGATTTTCTGGCGCGGATCCGGAATGCGATCCGGGCGCGTCATCAGAAGCTGGATGTGCCGGCTTCCAAGTTGAAGACCGAGATCGCCCGCATTCTCAAAGAAGAGGGCTATATCTCGAACTACAAGACCCAGGAAGAGGAAGGCAAGCTCATCCTCCGCGTGTATCTGAAATACGGCGGACAGGAAGCAGCCATCCGCGACCTTGCCCGCATCTCGCGTCCCGGCTGCCGTGTCTATATCGGCCGCGATGAGATCAAGCGCGTGCAGGGTGGACTTGGTATTTCGATCATGACTACGCCCAAGGGTGTGATGACGGGCCGCCAGGCGCGCCGCGAAGGCGTGGGCGGCGAAGTGCTCTGCGAAGTGTGGTAAGGACAGCCGCTAGCTTCTAGCCGCTAGCTCCTAGCCGCTAGCTCCTAGTTTCTCTCTCCTAAGTTGTGGAGCTTCGACTAAGTACGATGAGCTGGAAGCTAAGAGCTAGAGGCTAGAAGCTGCTTTTCGGGCTGCAGTGGAACGAAGGGGCGATAGTTCTTTCGGGACTCGCAAGCCACTAATAAGGAATGATTCAATGTCGCGTATTGGCAAGAAACCGATTCCGCTGCCCACGGGCGTGAAGTACAAGGTTGAGGGCAATACCGTTCTGGTCGAAGGCCCCAAGGGCAAGGTGTCGGCGCTGATTGCGAAGGGCGTCCAGCTCGAGACCAAAGACGGAACGCTGCACGTGAACCGCGAAGACGACAAGTACGCTGCGGTCCATGGCCTCACCCGCGCGCTGGTCTTTAACGCGGTGCAGGGTGTGACCAAGGGCTGGACCAAGGAATTGGACATCGTCGGCATCGGCTATCGCGCTGAGCTGAAGGGCAAGAGCATGGTGGTGTTCACACTGGGCTATTCGCACCCGATCGAATTTCCGCTGCCCACCGGCATTGAAGTGGCCGTCGATCCGAAGCAGACGCATTTGACCATCACCGGCATCGACCGGCAGAAGGTTGGCCAAGTCGCAGCGGACATGCGGTCGCTGCGCAAGCCGGACCCCTACAAGAACAAGGGCGTCCGCTACTCGGACGAGAAGCTGAAGAAGAAGGCCGGCAAGACGGGAGCCAAGTAAGCTCCTAGCCGCTGGCTCCTGGCTAGAAGCTAGTGGCTGCATTTCAACCCGAACGGAACCGCGAGGCGGCTCCGCTGATAGGAAGAGAAACCAATGATTACGCAGAACAAGAGAAACGCAATTCGGCAACGCATTCACGCACGGATCCGCCAGAAGCTTTCGGGCACAACCGAGCGGCCGCGGCTGAACGTGTATCGCTCGCTGAACCATCTATACGCGCAGGTGATCGACGACCAGAAGGGCGAGACTCTCGTATCGGCGTCCACGCTATCACTGAAGTTGAAGACCGGCGGCAATGTGGCAGCGGCGAAGGAAATCGGCAAGGTCATTGCAGAAAAGGCGACCGAAAAGGGCATCAAAAAAGTGGTCTTCGATCGCGGCGGCTTTTTGTATCACGGCCGCATCAAGGCATTGGCTGATGCAGCGCGCGAAGCAGGCCTGGAATTCTAAAAGCAGCTACCAGCCGCTAGCTTTTAGCTGCTAGCTCGTTTGTGGTGATTGGAGCTGCTTTGATAGAGCGAGATGAACTAGAAGCTAGGAGCTAGAGGCTAGAAGCTCAAAAGGAAAGCAATGACGATCTTGAAGAAGAAACTCGATGCCAACCAATACAACCTGAAGGATCAGGTGGTGGCCATCAATCGCGTGACCAAAGTGGTGAAGGGCGGCAAGAACATGTCGTTTGCCGCGCTGGTCGTGGTGGGCGACGCCGCTTCGGGCGTGGTCGGCTATGGTTCGGGCAAGGCCAAGGAAGTTCCCCAGGCCATTCGCAAGGGAATCGAGTCGGCCAAGAAGAACCTGGTCCATGTGAACCTCACCGATACTTCGATTCCGCACCAGGTGCTGGGCCGCTTCGGTTCCGGCCAAGTGTTGCTGAAGCCGGCTCCGGAAGGAACGGGCGTGATTGCCGGTGGCGCCGTGCGCGCGGTCATGACCTCCGCGGGCGTACAGAATGTGCTGACCAAGAGTCTCGGCACCGCCAACCCGCACAATGTCATCAAGGCCACGTTTGACGCGCTGGTGCAACTGCGCGACAAGGCCGATGTGGCCACTGCGCGCGGCAAGCAGGTTGAGGAGCTCTAAACCATGGCTGAGACGAAGAAGACCACTCCACCGGCCACAAATCGCCCGTCGGGGACCCCGGCGAAGATTCGCATTCAGTACTACCGCTCGAAGAACAACACGCCCTTCAAGCACAAACTGGTGGTCAAGGGCCTGGGCTTCACGCGGCTGAACCAGATTGTCGAGCGCGTGGATAACGAGTCGGTGCGCGGTATGGTGAAGGCTGTTCCGCATCTTGTGAGAATTTTGGAAAGCTAGTTTTCAGTTTTCAGTTATCAGTTGTCAGTCCCCGGAATCGGCAAGATCCAGCTGACAACTGACCACTGAAAACTCACGACTGCATCAACGCGAGTCGGCTGGGCTCAACCCCGCCGGCGTTATAGCGAGGAAATCATGGCAAAGAATCTATCCAATCTGCGCGCGCCCAAGAAAGCCAATACGGGACGCAAGCGTGTCGGCCGCGGTATGGGATCCGGCATGGGCAAGACTTCAACCCGCGGCCACAAGGGCCAGGGTTCGCGTTCCGGCTCCAGCCTGATGCGCGGTTTTGAGGGCGGCCAGATGCCCTTGCACCGCCGCTTGCCCAAGCGTGGTTTCACCAATATCTTCCGTACCGAATATACGGTCGTCAATCTCGAGCGAATCGCCGAACTCGACGTGAAAGAGATCGGCCTCGACGACTACAAGAAACTTGGCCTGGCCTCGAACAAGAAGGCTCTCATCAAGATTCTCGGCTCAGGCGAGCTGAGCAAGGCTTTTACGATCCACGCGCACAAATTCTCAAAGTCGGCTGCGGAAAAGATCGAAAAGGCCGGGGGTAAGGCTGTGGTCGCGGGCGGAGCTGTAGTCGCGCCGCAGGCGTAGTTCCGACTCTTTTCGTGCGAACAGCCGGAAAGGGCGCTCGGGCCTTCGTGTCAGACTCTTGTGTTCTGGGACACCGCGCGGATCGGTTCGGGGCTTGAGAATTCTACCGTTGGGATTTTCCGGCAAACCGAGACCGTTCCCGCCTACAATGGGGCAATAGCCAAGAAATCGACTGGCGGCGATGCCAGAAGCGGATTAGCAGACATGCTTGAGAAGTTTCTCAATATCTTCCGGATTCCCGACCTGCGCAAGCGCGTGCTCTTCACCCTTGGCATTCTCGCTGTCTACCGTCTGGGCGCGTGGATTCCCACCCCTGGCGTGAACACCCATCAGCTGGAGCTGCTTTTCGGCGGCCAAAACGGCACTTCGCTCGGCCTGATGGACCTGTTTACCGGCGGCACTCTGCGCCGTATGACGATTTTCGCCCTGGGCATCATGCCGTACATTACGGCGTCGATCATCTTCCAGTTGCTGACCGTGGTCTATGAGCCCCTCGCGCGGATTCAGAAGGAAGGCGAACTGGGCCGGCGCAAGATCACCCAGTGGACCCGCTACATGACGGTCATTCTGGGCGCGTTGCAATCCATCGGCATCGCGGCCATCCTTACAAAATCGCCAGGCCTGGTGCTGAATCCGGGCATCGGCTTCGATTTGATGACCGTGCTAACCCTCACTGCCGGCACCGCATTCATCATGTGGCTGGGCGAACAGATCACCGACCGCGGCATCGGCAACGGGATGAGCCTGCTGATTTTTGCCGGCATTGTCGCCGGATTGCCACGCGGCGTAGGCGATCTGGTTCAAAAAGTGCAAACCAATGCCTGGGGCTCGTTCACAATCATGGCGATCGTTCTCTTGCTCGTGGCCATGATTGCTGTCGTCGCCTTCATCGTTTTCGTGGAGCGCTCGGAGCGCCGGATCCCGATTCAGAGTGCGCGCCGTATCGTCGGGCGGCGCATGATGGGTGGCCAATCGAGCCACTTGCCTTTGAAAGTGAACTCCGGCGGGGTGATGCCGGTTATTTTTGCCAGTTCGATCCTGTCGGTGCCGCTCATGCTTGGACAGATGGAGTGGGTGCAAAACAGCCGCTTCTTCCAGCCCATCCTGCAGAACATTCAGCCCGGGTATCCGTGGTATGAGACGCTCTATATGCTGGGCATTATCTTTTTTGCCTATTTCTATGTATCGATCGTGATGAAGCCGGACGATATTGCGGACAACTTCCGTAAGTCGGGCTCGTTCATTCCCGGAATTCGGCCCGGCAAGCGCACGTCGGACTTCATCAACGACATCCTGACCCGCATTACGCTGGTCGGCGCACTTTACCTCATCATCATTTCCCTGGTGCCCACCTTCCTCATTTCGGGCATCCGATTCGACAAGATCTGGCTCATTGGCAAGTTTTTTGAGAATTTGCCGGCATGGGCCACGCATGGTTTGGGGGTCAATTTTTACTTTGGCGGCACTTCACTGCTGATTGTGGTGGGTGTGGCCATGGACACCGTAAACCAGATCGAATCGCAGCTGATCATGCGTCATTATGACGGCTTTTCCCCGCGTTCCGGTCGCATACGCGGAAGGAAAACTTGGTAAATGTCTGTTTCAGTAAGTGTTATGGAAGGTACCCGGGAGACGAAAGCGAAAACGGTACCGGGTCCGATCCTCTTGTTGGGCGCTCCCGGCGTGGGAAAAGGGACCCAAGCCAAGGAGCTGGTTAAGCTTTGGGGCATTCCGCAGATTTCCACGGGTGACCTGCTGCGCGCCAATGTGGCGCAAGGGACTGCCATCGGAAAAGCAGCCAGAGAAGTGATGCAGCGGGGAGAACTGGTTCCCGATTCGATGGTCAACGAGATGGTGGCACTCAGGTTGCTGGAGCCTGACACCGCTCGCGGCTATATATTGGATGGATTTCCCCGGACCCTGCCTCAGGCTACGTGGCTGGATGGCCGTCTGGCGGCCCGGACGGAGGGGCTTCCGGTAGTTGCTGTCAGCCTGCATGTGGATTATAATCAATTACTGCGCCGAATCACGGGACGCAGAAGCTGCCCCGTCTGCCAGACCATCTACAACATCTACTCAAACCCGCCCCAACGGGCAGGTTTTTGCGATGTAGAGGGCGCCGCGCTGGCCCAGCGAGCCGACGATACGGAGAAAGTCTTTGCGGAGCGCATGCGCGCTTACGAAGCACAGACTGCGCCTGTCATCGAGCATTATCGGGAGCTGGGGCGCTTTATTGAAGTGGCAGGTGACGGGCCGATTGCCGCGATAGCGGCGGGAATTGTTGCCGCAGTCGAGCGGTTGCGCACCTCAGCTTAACGGGCAGGGTCCCGTGAAGCTGATGGTTGCAGCCGAGACTGCGGGTTTGTGTGTGAAGAACGAGTTATCAGTTCTCAGAGATC
Organism: uncultured Acidobacteriaceae bacterium; assembly: GCA_963704415.1. GTDB lineage: Bacteria > Acidobacteriota > Terriglobia > Terriglobales > Acidobacteriaceae > Telmatobacter. The sequence continues at coordinate 1,581,163 of OY969908.1, forward strand.
AGTTTTCAGCCCGGCCTTTTGGTCAAGTCTGAGCCGTAACTGAAAACTGACGACTGATTGCTGAGAACTGAGCTGAACGTGGCTGTGGTATTGAAGTCGTCCCAGGAGATCGAGAAGATGCGCCGCGCGGGCCGGGTGGTTCGCGAGGTGTTGGAGTTGGTTCGCAGCCATGTGAAGCCCGGTGCGACCACGCTCGATCTTGAGAGAGTGGCGGAGGCGCGCATCAAGGAACTCGGCGCACGGCCTGCTTTCAAGGGGTATCACGGCTATCCTTGCGTGTTGTGCACTTCGGTCAACAGCGAGGTGGTGCACGGCATTCCGTCGAAAAAGCGTGTTCTGAAAGAAGGGGACATTGTTTCGGTGGATTGCGGAGCGGTGATTGACGGCTACTTCGGCGATGCGGCAATTACCGTTCCCGTCGGAGAGAAGATTGCGCCGGATGCAGAGCGGCTGCTTCGCGTAACAGAGGCGTCTCTGAAAGCGGGCATTGCCGCTGTGAAGCCAGGCGCAACGTTGGGCGATATCGGCGCCGCTGTGCAGGGTGTGGTTGAAGCCGAAGGATTTTCGGTGGTAAGGGATTTTGTCGGTCACGGTATCGGCGTCCACATGCATGAGGAGCCGCAGGTGCCGAACTTCGGTGAGGCAGGTCGCGGGATGAAGTTGCGCACCGGCATGGTGATCGCGATCGAGCCCATGGTGAATGTCGGCAAGCCGGAAGTTCGGGTGCTGAGCGATGGCTGGACCGCGGTGACCGATGACGGGAGCATGAGTGCTCATTTCGAGCACACGGTGGCGGTTACTGACACCGGCGCAAGAATTCTGACCGAGTAAAATTCGGTCCAAATGCTGAAAGTGCGAAAGCACAAGCGGGAGAGAGTTTGTCGAAGGAAGATGCGATTGAGGTCATGGCAACGGTTGTTGAGACCTTGCCCAATGCGATGTTCAAGGTGAAGCTCGAAACGAACCATGAGGTACTGGCTCATGTTTCGGGCAGAATGCGCAAGAACTTCATCCGCATTCTTCCAGGAGACCGCGTGGCCGTGGAACTGAGTCCCTACGACCTGAATCGCGGACGCATCGTGTACCGCTACAAATGAGTTTTTTGATAGCCGCGTTTTCCTAGGATGCGCGGAGAAGGGCAGCACCCAATGAAGGTCCGTGCATCGGTAAAGAAGATTTGCGTGAAATGCAAGGTCATCAATCGCCGTGGGGTGGTTCGTGTGATCTGCGAGAACGCAAAGCACAAGCAGCGCCAGGGCTAAGTGAGTCTGGCAGTAAGCGGAAGATCCGCGACAGAGAATAGGGATCAGGGATCAGTTAGACGGCGGCAAGCAGTAAGAATCAACTGAACCCTGATCTCTGAAACCTGACGCCTGGTCAGGGGCTAGTTAGCTTGAGTCAAGGCTTGCGATGAACCCCGTAGACCACCCCAGCGACGAAGACGTGTCGCCGGGACCCCGGAGAAACCGCAATAACCCGTGCGAATCGGCGCTAGGCCGGAGGCACACCAACAGCAGCAGCAAAGGAACAAGAATGGCACGTATTGCTGGCGTCGATCTGCCCCGCAACAAGCAGGCTCGGATCGCGCTCACATATATCTTCGGGATCGGCAATCCGCGCGCCCTTAGGATTCTCGGGAAGGCGAATGTTGACGCCTTCAAGAAGATCCAGGACCTGGGCGAGGAAGAGGTCAACCGCATCCGTCAGGTGATTGAGGACGAAGGAGACGTCGAAGGCGATCTTCGCAAAGACGTCCAGATGCACATCAAGCGCCTCATCGACATCCAGAGCTATCGCGGCAACCGCCATCGCCGGTCGCTACCGGTACGCGGTCAGCGCACCCACACCAACGCCCGCACCCGCAAGGGGCCCCGTAAGGGCACGATTGCCGGCAAGAAGAAAGCGACGGCGAAGACCTAATGGCGAAACCAGAGCAGAAGGCCGCAACCGGCAAAGCTGGCAAGAGCAACAAGAAGTTCAAAAAGCGCGAGCGCAAGAATGTGCCATTTGGCGTGGCGTACATTCAAGCCTCGTTCAACAACACGATCGTGACGATCACCGACCAGATGGGCAACACGCTCAGCTGGAAAAGCTCGGGCTCGCTCGGCTTCCGCGGTTCGCGCAAAGGCACGCCGTTCGCCGCGCAGCAGGCAGCATCCAATGCCGCCGGCATGGCCCGCGATCACGGCGTTCGCGCCGTGGATGTCCGCGTAGCTGGTCCGGGATCGGGCCGCGAGTCGGCCATCCGCGCACTGGCTGCGGCTGGAATTGAAGTACGCTCCATTCGCGACGTGACGCCGGTGCCGCACAACGGCTGCAGGCCGCCGAAGCGTCGTCGCGTCTAGGACGCTACGACAGGGACTGAGGGACTAGGGACGTAGGGACTAAGTTTTGCGGGGACCGTTTTACTAGTTCCTTAGTCCCGAGTCCCTAAGTCCCTCGCAACAACCGGGCCGGGACGAAGCGCACAGCGTGTAAACCGGCCGTCATCCGATGTCAGGAGAAGAAATGGCACGTTATACCGGAGCAGTCTGCCGCCTTTGCCGCCGCGAAGGCACCAAGCTCTTCTTGAAGGGCACCAAATGCACCTCGGATCGTTGCCCGATCGAGAAGCGCAACTTTCCTCCCGGCCAGCACGGCAAAGACCGTAAGGCCAAAATCGTCGGCTACGGCCTGCAGCTTCACGAGAAGCAGAAGGCCAAGCGCATCTACTTCACGCTCGAAGGCCAGTTCCGCGAATACTACGAGAAGGCCAACCGCGCCAGTGGCGTTACCGGCGACCTGCTCATCCAGCAGTTGGAGCGCCGCCTGGACAACGTCGCGTATCGGCTCGGATTCGCTATCTCGCGCCGTCAGGCCCGCCAGATTGTGCGCCACGGCCATATCCAAGTGAATGGCCGCAAGGTGAACATCCCTTCGTACCAAGTCAACGCAGGCGATGAAATCGCACTGCGCGACGCCGCAAAGAAGCTGATCATCGTGGAGCAAGCCACGCAGTTCGCCGCCGCCAATCCGATTCCGGTATGGCTCGAAGTGAACTACGAAAATCTTTCGGGCCGTGTACTTTCGCTGCCCAAACGCAAGGACGTTGCGCTGCCCATCAACGAGCAGCTCATCGTCGAGTTGTACAGCAAGTAAGAACAGCTTTCAGCTCTTAGCTGTCAGCTGCAATTCCAACCCAAGGAGAACTTGCGCGGCCGCCGCAAAATGCATCGCGACGTACATGCCGCGCGGGAGACGAGATACATATGTTGTGGAGAGGATTTCAAAAACCGAAGCGCCTGGCAGTCGATGCCGAGACGCTTACTGAGACCTTCGGCAAGTTCAGCGCCCAGCCATTTGAGCGGGGCTTTGGCACCACCATCGGCAACGCGTTGCGCCGCACCCTGCTCAGCTCCATCGAGGGCGCTGCCGTCACCGCAGTCCGCATTGAAGATGTACTTCACGAGTTCCAGTCCATCGCGGGAGTCGTCGAAGACGCCACCGACATCATCCTGAACCTCAAGCAGGTTCCCTTCAAGCTTTCAGGCGACGGCCCCAAGGCGCTCTATTTGCGCGCCGACCAGCCCGGCGTTGTCACCAGCGGCATGATTGAAGCCGATGGCGACGTCGAGATTCTGGACAAGAATGTGTACATCGCCACCGTCTCTGAGGGCGGTCGTCTCGACATGGAAATGCGCCTCAAACGCGGGCGCGGCTACATCTCTGCCGACAAGAACTTCGACGCCGATCTCGGTCTAGGCTTCATCCCCGTCGACTCCGTGCATTCGCCTGTGCGGCGCGTGAATTACGTCGTCGAAGCTGCCCGTCTCGGCCAGATCACCGACTACGACAAGCTCACCCTCGAAGTGTGGACCAATGGGGCCGTGCTGCCTGCCGACGCTGTCGGCCTTGCCGCCAAGCTGCTTAAGGACCACATGAACATCTTCATCAACTTCGAAGAAGAAATCGAAGCGGAAGCACGCAGCGAAGAGGGCCGTGTCCTGCTGCGCAACGACAATCTGAATCGGTCTGTCGAGGAACTGGAGCTTTCCGTCCGCAGCTACAACTGCCTCAAGAACGCCAATATTCAAACCATCGGCGAACTTGTGCAGAAGACTGAAGCCGAAATGCTCAAGACCAAGAACTTCGGCCGCAAGAGCCTCAACGAGATCAAGGAAATCCTCGCCCAGATGGGCCTCTCGCTCGGTATGAAGATCGATGAGAGCGGCAACGCAGTTCCGGGACCGACCAGCATTCCGCCCGCGACGGCACTGGCCGCTAACTACAGCCACTTCGACGAAGAAGATGAGCCGCTGGATTCAGTCGACCTCCAGCTGCCCACCGAAACCGAGAATTTTTAGGCGTTCTCGAGCAGCACAATACTGGGTGCCCCAGGTCTCGATTCTGAGACCTGGGAAAGCACGAAAGAATTTCGAAAGGTTTTTCAAATGCGCCATCGCAATGCAGGATTCAAGCTCGGACGCAACACCAGCCATCGCCGCGCGCTGCTGCGCAATCTGGTCACGTCCGTCCTCGTCGAAGACCGCGTCGAGACGACCGTCGCCAAGGCGAAGGCTGTTCGTCCCCACGTCGAAAAAATGATCACCCTCGGCAAAAGGGGCGATCTGCAGGCGCGCCGTCAGGCGCTCAGCTTCCTCATGACCGACAAGGCCGTCACGCGCCTGTTCGAGACCGTGGCTCCGCGTTACGGCGATCGCCAGGGCGGCTATCTCCGCATCGTCCGCACCGGATTTCGAAAAGGCGACGGCGGCGAAACAGCCTTCATCGAACTACTCGGTGCGGAGAAGCAGCTCGAAGTCAAGCGCCAGAAGCGCGCCGACATCAAGGCCAAAAAGCGTGCAGAGCTCGAGAAGCAACTCGAAGAGAGCAAGAAGGAAGAAGAAAAAGGCGGCGAAGAAGCCGCATAAGGGACTAGCGAGGACTTGCCGTCCAGGCAATCCTTCTTCTTTCGCAACATCAACGGGCGCATCCCCTCAGAGGATGCGCCCATATTTTTCCGCGAACTGCTCTATCTTGTCGAACGGTCTCCGCTTCTTTACTCTTCGCGCAGCAGAATATTGGGATTGACCGCGAGCGCCTTCTGCGCGGGAATCCACGCAGCGACCAGCCCCAGCACGAGCATCGTCAAGATCACTCCACCCAACACAAGCGGATCGTTCGGCGATGCCTGGTACACGATGAACGACAGCACCTTCGTCGCCAGAAGGCCCAGCACAAGTCCAGCCAGCGAGCCCGCGGCGAGGAGGTTGAACGCACGCCCCAGGGCCGCGCGCAGCACCTGCTTCCGCCGCGCCCCCAGCGCCAGGCGAATGCCCAACTCGTGCAGCCTCTTACTCACGGTATACGAGGCCATGCCGAAGATCCCCGTCACCGCCAGCATCGCTCCTAGCAGCCCGAGCACACCCAGCGCGACAGTAGCCACCCGCGCCGCAAACAGCGCCGAACCCATCGCCTGGCTCCACGGCCTCACCACCAAAGGCAGAGTCCCATCGAGCCCGTGCAGCCTGGTCATCAAGGCTTTCGAAATCTCTTCCGGATCGCGCTTCGACCGCACCACCAACCATGTGTCACTCCGCAACTCCTGCTGAAACGAGAAGAACATCGCCGGTTGCTGATCTTCTGTTAACGTGCGATATTTCCCGTCCTCAACAACGCCCACCACTTCCGCACGTTTTCCGCCGTCGGATTTGAAATGCCCGCCGATCGCCTTCTTCACCGAACCGAAAACCTTGATCGCAAACTGGCGATTCACCAGCGCCACCCTCGGCGCCTTGATGTCGTCCTGCATCGTCAGGTCTCTTCCCGCCAGCAGCCTGGTGCCCGCGGCCTCGATATATCCAGGCGAGATCTGATAGTTCATCGCATCCGCAGCCAAATTCGTCGGCCGGTAATCGGTGGTGGTGTCGCTATAGACAAACGAATCGCCGCCTTCAATCCCCAGCGGCAGATGGTCAACGCAGCCCACCGCTGTCACGCCCGGAATCGCTGCCGCCGCCTCCATCATGCGCCGTTGCATCTGCGGCAGCCGCTGGTCGTCGTAGCCGGCCATATGCAACGAGGATCCCGCCAGCATTACGTTTTGCGGCACAAATCCAAAGTTGCTCTGCAGCGATCGCACCAGCCCGCGCACCGCCACCAGCGACGACGTCACCAGTACCGCGCAAATCGCAATTTGCACCGCGAGCAGCACGTCGCGGACCGTAAACCGCCGCTTTCCGGTGCCGACACTCATGCCTGTGCGAATCACCTGCCACGGATCGGAGCGCAGCACCTGCCGCACCGGCACCATGCCGAACACAAGGCCGCTCCCGAGCGCCAACAGCAGCGCCACGGCATAGGTCCCCGAATCCGGATTCACCGGCACATTAATCGGAATATCAGGCATCGGCTGCCACATACTCAGCCAGTGAAGAACTACCACGCCTCCGGCGAGCCCCAGCGCCCCTCCCAACAGCGAAACCAACACCGCCTCAGTGAGCATTTGCCGCAGAATGGTCCCGCGCCTCGAACCCAGCGCCAGCCGCAGCGCCGTCTCCTTCGCGCGATCCGCCGAACGTGCCGCAAACAGACTTCCTAGGTTCGCGCACGCCGCCAGCAGGATCAACCCAGCCAGCAGCATCAGCCCAGCCATGAAGGCCCGCGCCGGTCCGCCCAGCATGTCACCAATCAATCCCGGCCGGGCCAGCGTGAACTTGATGCCATCATCGTCTGACGGATAAGTCTTCGAGAGCCACGCACCAATCGAATTCAGGTCCGCCGTAGCCTGCTCCGGCGTCACGCCCGGTCGCAATCGTCCCACCACAAACGAAGAGTGATTGCCGCGCTGCGTCAGCGAGTCGTAGCCCCCAAGCATGGGCTGCTCCACCATCGGAATCCACATCGCCGGCGCAAAAAACAGCTCGGTCCCACGAAACTCCGGCGGCGCCACGCCAATGATTGTGAGTGGATGTTTATTCAGCAGCACCGTTCGTCCCACCACACCCGGGTCGCCGCGAAAATGACCGTGCCAGTACCCGTAACTCAGCACCACAAACGGCGCGCTATTGGTCCCACGCTCATCGGAGGCATGAAAGAAACGGCCCAGATGCGGCTTAATCCCCAACCCGTCAAAGTAGTTTCCGCTCGTCAGGTAGGGCCACGCCGTCGAGGGCGTCCCCCCGCCCTCATCCACTCCCAACGGCCCCATGATGTCCGACAATACAAGGCTCTCAAAGGTGTGGTTACGGTCGCGCAGATCCAGATAATCGGGATACGAATGCGAGGGATACTTGAAATGCTGCACCATGTAGAGACTCTGTGCATGCGGCACCTTCACCGGCCGCAGCACCACAGCGTTCAGCACGCCAAACACAACTGCGTTGGCCCCAATCCCCAGTGCCAGCGTCAAAATCGCCGTAACCGCAAATCCCGGCGACTTCCTCAACTGCCGAAACGCAAGTCTCACATTGCTTGTCATCTTGGCTATCCTTATTCAGAACTACGACTGCGCCGGGCACATTGTTCCGCATGAATCGCGGACTGTCTCTGTTCTCGTCACACTTCTTCATGCGCCGCGCGTGGCCTTGCATTCGAAGAAGAGTGTTGGGCCCTTGAAGTGGATTCAATCAAACTACTTGACGGCTGGATTCGATGACATGCAACGGCGCGATACAACGAACGAAGGAATTGATTGCGTAGAATTAGGTGGCAATAGCGCAACCCAAGACAAGCATGAGCCTGCCAGTCGGGGAGCATCCCGGTTTTGTGCGGAAGGGATCCCCAGCCCCCGCGGGGTTACTACTCCTCTAACCCAGTGGAGACCCCCCACCCCCTCGCTAAATTCGGGTTTTGTTCACGGCGAATTTGCAGAGAATTAGACTCGCCTGTGAAGCGTGCGCAAAACGCAAGCAATCGTCACGAACGCGGTCCGCAATCGTGTTCCTGATGTCTATTTCTTTGCAAATCCCCACCAACACATGTGCCAACTCGCACAATTGTTCCACGTGGAACAATTGGGACTGGCCGTCCGGGCAACGGCTTCGCGTGACACACCTCAGGATTGTTCCACGTGGAACAATTTGCTCGCGGGCAGTGTCTCGATCCTCTTTTGGAGGCTCTGCGCATCGAACGGCGCGCGCACCTTCATGTCATTGTCGAAGTAGACGAAGACATCGCGGCTCGATTGCTTGGGACCGTCGGTGGGGCTGGCCTTTGTGCCATCTGTAACTTCCTCGCCATGCGACCAGGCGAGGACTCGTTTTGCCCACGCGTCGATGGCGTCGTCATCGTATCCGCTGGCATAGAGCTTCTCGCTGCCATGCAAGCGGCAATACATGAAGCCGGCGGTGATGTCGAAGAGTCGCGGCCACTGGGGCGTGTCGGCGACGACCAGCGCGACACGGTGTTTGCGCAGGATCGCGATGAACTCCTCATGGGCAAAGCTCTTGTGGCGGACCTCGACGGCATGGCGCAGCGGCGCGTCCTGCTCCACTTCGAGCCATGTGCGGCCATTCATCCATCGATCGTGATTGGCTCCGATGTTCGCGGCTTCCTTGTAGGATCTGGGGAGAAGCTTGAAGAGGCTCTCGAACAGTTCCGGCTCAAACTTGAAGGTTGGCGGCAACTGCCACAGGATCGGGCCCAACTTTTTGCCCAGACGCAGAATCCCTTGTGCACAGAAATTGGCCATCGGTCCTTCGACATCCTTCAGTCGCCGGATGTGCGTGATGAAACGCGGCGCCTTGATGGAGAACACAAAATCCTCCGGCGTGTCGTCGCTCCAGCTCTCGAAGCTCGACGGCTTCTGTAGCGAATAGAACGAACCGTTCAGCTCGATGCTGTTGAAGTGCTGTGAGGCAAATTGGAGCTCCTTTTTCTGCGCTAGGCCTTTGGGGTAGAAGGTTCCCTGCCAGCCTTCATAACGCCAGCCGGAGATGCCGATTCGGATGTTTGCGCGCGGTTTCATACGATGGAATCTTTGGAATTTAGCTTAACAAGCGAAGGGCGAAATCCCTTGCGAGACTTCGCCCCTGCTTTTCCGAGATTTTGAAGATCCGGTTCGGTGACCGGATCACAACTGGTTGTCGATGCTAGATGAGGCGATTCATTCGAGCTCCGCCCGAGTTTCCCGCACCCTTCCGCCATCGCAGCTGTACGAGTTCGTTCGCCGACCGTCGCGAGTTTCGTCGCCGATTCTCTTGTTGGTCATTGATCTACTCTCTCCTTTAGGAAGATTTCTCTTCCGTTAATTGCATTAGAAGGATGCCTGGAAAGGAGGGTTGTCGCCTCTCCGAAATTACTTGGATCAGTTTGACGAGGTAAAAGTGCGGGATTAAATCGGCCTTTCAAGCCAGCTCTGCGAAGTGAGCTTCAGAAAGAGAAAGAAAACGAACTGCATCACAATCGCGCCGCAGCAATCGAGCACGACGTCGCGCGCAAGCCCAGTTCTGTTGGGCAAGAACGTCTGATGAATTTCATCGGCGCTGGCGATCAATGCGGTTGCAAACAACGCGAGGAGTGCATCCCGTCGAAAGCTGAGACGCGGGAAACTCATCCACAAGGCACGCAACCAGGTGAGAGCGACAAGGCCATATCCGGTGAAATGGCCGGACTTGCGAATGTAGTGATGGATCATGGACCAGCGGCCATTGCTCACGGCCCCAAAGAGGTGTTCCCACAGCCAGCGTAATGGGCCAGAGGTGCGATCGGCGCCAAAGTATTCCGTCGACTCCGTGGCGATGACAAGGATGCCGATTGCTACAGGGAACCAGGCGCGAACCCAAAAGAGCAATGTGCGTGGTTCCTCATACCGTGGTTCCTCAAACGATGTATCCAATCCTTGCGCCCCTTCTGCGGCGGACGTCAATATTTCTGTCCGCTGATCTATTCTTACGAATTATGGCAGGCAATGAGAGCGCAAAGTCTGCCGCGGGGTTTTTCTTGCGCGCGAAAGTAATTCGAGTTATTCCACGTGGTAGTTAGGCGCCTCGCGGGTGATGATGACGTCGTGCACGTGGCTTTCGCGCAGGCCGGCACCGGAGATGCGCACGAATTGCCCTTTTTCCTGTAATTCTGCAATCGTGCCACAGCCCAGATAGCCCATGCCGGAGCGTAACCCGCCAACCAACTGATAGATCATCGATTCAAGCGGCCCGCGGTAGGGAACGCGGCCTTCGATTCCTTCGGGAACAAATTTCGCGAGACGATTCCCGCCGTTGCGCTCGCGTTGAACCACGCCCTCGGTGCTCGCATCGCTGCTGGTCAGATCGGAGCTCGACTGAAAATAGCGCTCGCCGGATCCCTGACTCATGGCCGTGAGCGAGCCCATGCCGCGGTAGCTCTTGAAGCTGCGGCCCTGATAGAGAATGGTCTCGCCGGGGCTTTCATCCACACCGGCGAAGAGCGAGCCGATCATGACGGAACTGGCGCCAGCTGCGATGGCCTTGGTGACCTCTCCGGAGTACTTGATGCCGCCGTCAGCAATCACCGGAACTCCGCGCTCCATCGCGGCGCGTGCAGCTTCAGATATGGCCGTGATCTGCGGCATGCCGGCACCAGTGACCATGCGTGTGGTGCAGATGGAGCCAGGCCCGATGCCGACTTTAATCGCGTCCGCGCCAGCGTCGATCAAGGCGAGAGCACCTTCGTAGGTCGCCACGTTGCCGGCCAGCAAGCCGACCTGTGGAAACGCCTTCTTCACCGCGGTTACTGCCTCAAGCACGCGCGAGGAGTGGCCGTGTGCCGAGTCAAGCGCGAGAGCGTCGGCACGCGCGGCTACCAATTCTGCGGCGCGCTCCAGAAAGTCGCCCGTGGCACCGATCGCTCCGCCCACACGCAGACGGCCTTGTTCGTCTTTGCTCGCGTTCGGATACTTGAGTTTTTTCTGGATGTCCTTGACCGTGATCAGCCCCATGAGCTCGTATTGATCGTTGACCACGAGGAGTTTTTCCACGCGGTGCTTGTGCAGGATCAGTTCGGCCTCTTCCAGAGTGGTGCCCACAGGGACTGTGATGAGATGTTCCCTGGTCATCACGTCGCCGATTGGAATGTCGGTGCGTGTTTCAAAGCGCAGGTCGCGATTGGTGAGGATTCCCACCAGCCGTTTGCCTTGCGTGACGGGTACGCCGGAGATTTTGTAGCGCCGCATGACTTCGAGCGCGTCGCCGATCATCTGATCGGGTCCGATTGTCACTGGGTCCACGATCATACCGCTCTCAGAGCGCTTCACCTTGTCGATTTCGCCGGCCTGAGCCGCGATGGATAGATTGCGATGCACGATGCCGATGCCGCCCAATTGCGCCATCGCAATGGCCATGCGCGACTCGGTCACCGTATCCATAGCGGCTGAGAGCAGCGGTGTATTCAGGGTGATGTCGCGAGTCAGCTGAGTTTGCGTACTCACGTGTGCCGGCACTACGTCGCTGTAGGCGGGCACCAGCAGCACATCATCGAAGGTCAGGGCTTCCGGCAGATTTTTTGTGAGCATAATGCGTTGATGCGCCTGGCGGCCCGGAGATTCGACTCCCCGGTACGGCAGGCGCTTATTGATATTGTATCGGACCACCTACGGTGGGGCCGACTGTTCGCCCGGCGGGCTGACAAGCGCGAGGGAGTGCACTCAGGGCAAGTGTGTTTCTCAAGAGCGAAGTTGCGCTTGTGATTCGTGATTCGCCATGCGATCGAGGATTCCTAGATTGCGCGCCATGCGTTCGGAGATGCGCATCGGGATCGCCTCGCGATTGCCGAGCGTCAAGACGACAAACCTGCTCCCGTAGCGAGAGATCTTCACGAAGTGGATTTCGTTCCAGGGAATGCGCAACGGCGGGTGCCCTGCGCGGAAGATCGCAAGCACGGAGAGATAGAAAGCATCATCGGCTGCCGTCATGCGAATCACGCTGCTGTAGTGGCACCAATAGCGCATGTAGACGACGTGAAAGAACGGACCGGCGGTCTTGATTTGCCCGCATGGTTTGGACTGCTGGATGAAGCTCTCGGCGAGCGCTCGCCAGCCGCTCATCACGCTGATCACGAGACAAATGAAGATCCAGAAAAGAACGAAGGCAACTGGAAAGAGGACGACAGAGTAATTCGGAATGGAGTCGGGGCCCGCGGTCATGATTTCACACCTTTGCAAACGTGTTCTGCTAAGGCACAGGCACGGGGTGTTTCTAGACGCCCACTGGGAAGGGTTTGGGGCTCGACTCGTCGGTGTTGGCGCCACCGGTGCGCCAGCGTTCAAAGCGCCCTTGCAACAGGCTCATCAGGCCTGTGTACCAGTAGCCGACGACAAAAAGAATGAGAAACGGCGCGGTGAAATAGTTGTGATTCGAGAAGGTGTAAAGAATCGCCAGAAAGAAATACGCGCCGAAGAGCAATTCGATCCAGGGAGCCAGGACGAGGCGTTTGCGATACTTGGCGGCTTGCGATTTTTCGCCCTTCTTGGCCACTCGGTATTTCGGGGTGCGCACAAATGCGCTCTTGATGCCGAAGAGCGCTTCCATGACCGCCTTGGTATTGGTCACCGTGAGGCCAATTCCCAGAGCCATCAAGAACGGAAGGTAGAGGAAGGTTTTCATCCAGGTCTTGGGAAAGAGGACCCGCTGGCTTGCCACATAGAAGACTGCAATGGAAAATGACGAAGCCGTGAACAGCGGCACGTCGATCAGCAGCATCTGGAACCACCCCTGATAGAAACGGCAGATCATGGCCGGCATGAGCAGTGCGGACATCACGACCATCAGCGGGTAGCTCATGTTGGCGGTCAGGTGGTAGACAGATTCGATCTTGATGCGGCGTGGTTCTTTCGACCGGAAGATGATGGGCAGCAGCTTAATGCTGGTCTGGATGAGACCCTTGGCCCATCGCGCCTGCTGCGTTTTGAACGCCGTCATTTCGATGGGGAGCTCGGACGGGCATTCCACTTCCGGGAGATACTTGAACTTCCAACCGGCCATCTGCGACCGATAACTCAGATCAGTATCTTCGGTAAGTGTGTCGTGCTGCCAGCCGCCGCCATCGAAGATAGCCTGACGCCGCCACATGCCAGCCGTGCCGTTGAAGTTGAAAAAATCTCCGGAACGCGAGCGGGCTCCATGCTCCAGGATGAAATGGCCATCGAGCAGGATGGCTTCGATCTGCGTCAGCATGCTGTAGTCGCGGTTCAGGTAAGTCCACCGCGTCTGCACCATGCCGATCTTGGAATCAGAAAAGTGATGAATCACTTTCATCAGCCAGTCTGGCGGCGGAACAAAGTCCGCATCGAAGATGGCGACGTACTCGCCCTGCGCCATCTTCAGGCCCGCATCGAGGGCGCCGGCTTTGAAACCATAGCGATTGGTGCGATGGATATAAACGATTGGGTGGCCAAGCGCGGCATAGCGATCGACGAGGGCGGAAGCGACTTGGGTGGTCTCGTCGGTCGAGTCATCGAGCACCTGGATTTCCAGCTTTTCGCGCGGATATTCCATCGCACAGATGGCCTCAAGCAGCCGATCGATGACGAATTGCTCATTAAAAATGGGTAACTGGACCGTGACTCGCGGCAAATCGGGAAATTGCTGCGGGGGATGCGGATCGTAATTCTTGCGGTATTTGCGGTAAAGATAGCAGAGTGTATAACGGTGCACTCCATAGATCGACAGCACGATCATCACCGCGAAATAGGGGATAAGCAGCAACAGGTCAAACCAGTTCCAGTGGTAAAGGCCCCTGAAAGTCTGGTCGGCGTACTGCATCTTCAGGTAGTGCCGCAATCCGGTTTGAGGGGCGAAGGCAAGGTACACCGCCGCGCGTTGCGGCAGCTCGCTGAGCGGGCCGTACAGGCAACTTATGCGGTCAGCAAGGGCGGCAAACAGGGCGAAGCCTCCACGGAGGAATCAAAGTCCATTGTAAGCGATAGGCAAAAGGTACCCGAGTTGCGGGCTTCTCCGCCGCTGGCGTAAGGTGGGCTCAGCCAGGAGAATCACGCATTCATGTCTACTGTTGCAAGCTTGCCTATCGTAGCCGCTGCAGGTGGCAGTTTCCTGATCGAGACCCGGACGCCGACGGAAGTCTTCACGCCTGAGGATTTGAACGAGGAGCAGCGGCAGTTTGCCTCGACCGCTGCACAATTTGCGCGTGAGGAAATTCTGCCCGCTGCGGCGGAGATTGAGGCGAAGAAAGCTGGCTTGCTGCCCGCACTGATGAGGAAGGCTGGGGACCTCGGATTTACCGGGGTTGAGATTCCCGAGGCATACGGCGGCATGGAGCTGGACAAGATCAGCTCAACGGTCATCACTGACCACCTGTCGGTACTCGCGAGTTTTTCCACGGCGTTCGGCGCCCAGATCGGTATCGCTACGTTGCCGCTGGTCTGGTATGGGACCGAGGAACAGAAGCGGCGTTATCTGCCGAAACTGGCGACGGCGGAATGGATCAGCGCTTATTGTTTGTCTGAATCGACGTCTGGTTCTGACGCGATGAACATTCGAACGCGGGCGACGCTCTCTGCTGACGGGAAAACCTACACGCTGAACGGCGAAAAGATGTGGACCACCAATGGCGGCATCGCGGATCTGTACACGGTGTTTGCCAAAATCGATGGAGAAAAGTTCTCTGCATTCCTCGTCGAGAGGACATCGCCTGGACTGAAGATCGGGGCCGAAGAGCACAAGCTTGGCATTCGCGGATCATCGACGTGCCCTGTGATTCTGGATGGCTGCGCGGTGCCGGCAACGAATCTGCTGGGCGATGCGGGCAAAGGACACCACATCGCGTTCAATGTTCTGAACGTCGGGCGATTCAAGCTGGGAGTTGCGTGCGTGGGCGGCGCTCGCCACGTTTTGGCACAGATGATTCGCTATGCCAAGGAGCGCAAGGCATTCGGGAAATCGATCTCAGAATTCGGATTGATTCAACGAAAAATCTCTGCGAGCGTAACGCAGCTCTATGCGGCTGAAAGCATGGTTTATCGCACTGCGGGCATGATCGATGCGGGTCTGGAAGCATTGGGTGAAAAGCGGCATGACCCGCGAGAGATTCAACGGCGGATCGAGGAGTATGCCGTCGAGTGCTCCATTCTGAAGGTCTATGGGTCGGAGATGCTCACGCTGGTGGCCGATGAGTTGGTCGCAACGATGGGCGGCTATGGGTACGTTGAGGAGTATCCGGCCGAGCGGTACTATCGCGATGCGCGCATCAACCGCATCTTCGAAGGAACGAACGAAATCAATCGTCTGATCATTACCGGCTGGTTGATGAAGCGCGCGCTGAAGGGCGAACTTCCGCTGTTGGGTGCAATCAAGAACGTGATGGACGAAGTGATGCAGCCGCCCTCGTTTGATTCTGTCGATGATGCGGGCGATGCGCTGGCTCGGGAAGCTGAAGTGCTTGGCGCGTTGAAGAGAGTCGCGCTGTTTGCTGCCGGTGTGGCCAGCCAGCGCTACATGAACGCCTTGCAGGATCAGCAGGAAGTGATGGCTGATCTGGCCGACATGATCGGGCAAGTCTACGCGCTGGAGTCGGCGCTGTTGCGCGCCCGCAAATTGGCCGTCGCCGGAAAAGGTTCTTCGGATGCGGCTGCTGCTATGACCAGCCTGCTTGCCGACGAGAGTATGGGCCTCGGCGAACAAGCGGCGCGGCGCATCCTGGCCGCTTGTGCCGAAGGCGATATGCTTCGCACGCAACTGGCGATTCTGCGTCGGCTAGCGAAGTTCACTCCTGCGAATGTGGTCGGCTTGAGCCGGACGATCGCTCAGCACTGCATACAGGCTGAGCGATATCCGTTTTGATTCGCCGCCGACGAGGTCAGGCTGCGGCTTTCGCGCCTTGACTGACTGATTCGACGATGGCCTTGCTGAAGGCCGGAATGTCGTCGGGTTTTCGGCTGAAGATGAGGTTTCCATCTTTCACTACTTCCTGATCGACCCAGTTGGCCCCGGCATTTTTCAAGTCTGTCTTGAGCGACGGCCACGATGTGACGGTCTTGCCCTTGAGCGCGCCTGCCTCCAGCAAGGTCCATGGGCCGTGGCAGATTGCGGCTACTGTTTTTCCGGTTGAGACGAACTGGCGCACGAAGTTTACTGCTTTCGGGTCCATGCGGAGGTGATCCGGATTGATCACGCCGCCGGGAAGCACCAATGCGTCATACTCGTTGGGATTGGCGTCGTCGAGGACCTTGTCAACTTTGACGGTGTCGCCCCATTCCTTGGTCTTCCAGCCCTTAATTTCGCCGCTCTTTGGCGACACGACGACTGTGGTCGCCCCCGCTTCGTCGAGCGCCTTGCGAGGCTCAGTGAGTTCAACTTGCTCGAAGCCATCAGTGGCGAGAATTGCGATTTTCTTTCCTTTTAAAGATTCCATTTTTCCTCCCGTTCATTCACACCGCGTGAGACGCCGGAGTGACCAAGCAGGTTGCCAGCTTCAGGGGTTCGAGCGCGGTTCAGATTGCTCTCCTGAAAGGGCGGCGGGTGATACCCCAGGTGATACCCCTCCCCCAGGTCTCAGGGCGCAGATGCCTCTGCTGCAAGAGGTTAGTGGGTTGGCGGCAAAGTCCTTTTGTGATGGGACCCAGATCCAAAGTCCTCTCAGAAACCGACTTCGCGTATGGAGGCATCCCCCTTAGGGGCACGGACAAAAGGAAACAAAGAACGGAATCGGCCAGCATTCTTCCGTTTGGTCGTCGGCTATACGGACAGAATCAAGAACCTAGAGAGAACCGGGCTAACCAAAATTGTTATCTATCTGGGACAGAACAAGCTGGACATGCCGCATCTCACATCTGTGTCGGGAGTACGCATGTTTCGGCTCTTTCTTTCCTTTCTTTGCTCGTTCGCATTTGCACTCCAGGTCCTGGTCATAACCGGGTGCGGCGGTTCACCTTCAACGACGACCACGGGCAGCGGCAGCGGGTCGGGTAGCGGCGGAACAGGCAGCGGCGGAACGGGGAGCGGTGGTACAGGTTCTGGCGGAACAGGTACAGGTTCTGGGAGCGGTGGCACAAGCCCAGGGCCCATCGGCGGCTCACCGAGCGACACTTCTGCGGGATGCGGCGGTACGGGGTATGGATATACCAACGGAAATGGAGAGATAACCGGCGTTTGGATGCAAAGCCCCGCACCAGGCCAGAATCCGAGCAATGTCACGGTGGCTGCAACCGCATACGGTCCCGCTGCCGTCGCCAAGTGGACGGTTTGCCTCGACGGTCAATACGTGTATCAGACAGATAGCTCTGCAACTTCCATCTCCCAGGCGATTGTTATTCCCACTGGCCAGCATCTTCTCTGGGCAAGCGCGGCGGACGCCGCGGGCGATTCCGACAGATCGGAAATTCATTTGATTCAGGTTGGAACGCCACCGACGAGCAGTACTGTGCTGCCCACTCCGCCTGCAGACGCACAGGTGCTATCGGAGATGCAGAACGCCGCCGCCAACTGGACCATCTGCAGCCTCTGTGCGGCGGGCACCAACACCACCGGCAATTACACCATGACGTTTGACCAGAGCCAGCCCTCCATGAGCGGCAGCAGCCTTGAGATGTACGCCGACGGGCCCTCCTGGACCAACGTGCTGTTTATGGACACGATGTTGGGCACCAGTGCCAAGACCAATTTTTTATGGGATTTCTGGGTCTACCATGACCCCGCGGCCGAAGCCCACTTCTGGTCCTCGGAGCTCGATCTCTGGCAGGTTCTCGGTGGCAACGAGTTCATGATCGGCAGCCAATGCGACTTTGGAGACGGCTACTGGGCCACCTGGGATAGCCAGGGCGGCGCCTGGGTTCTCAATGGAATCCCTTGTCCGCACTGGACGCCGGGCTGGCACCACGTTCAGTGGTACTATGAGCGCCTCAATTCCACGCAGTATCGCTACGACACACTCGTGTTCGACGGTCAGGCATATGGATTCAATCAGACCTGGAACGTCAACACCACCACTTGGCCGGATATGATCGGCATCCAATACCAACTAGACCAGGATCCCACCGGTACTCCACTTCACGAATGGGTCGATGACGTGACTCTGACGATGTGGTAAGGCACCACTCGCCTCACGGTGAAACGCACATCAGTGTCCGACACCCCGAAACAGCGATTCGCCGAACCGATATACTTATCGACCGGATGCACGAAGTTTTGATTTCATCCGGACCGCCTCTACACACTCGGGCGTATGAAGAAAAGGAAGCGGCCCATCTCTCGCTTGGAGAAGACGGGCCTGTTCTGGTTGGGATGAAGGCTAGGCTTTGGCGGAGGTGAGTTGGCCGAGGTCGGCGGCCATCTTCTCGGTGGAGAAGGCTTCGAGGAGGTCTCCTTCTTTCAGGTCGCCGTAGTTGGCGATGCCGATGCCGCACTCCATGCCGTTGGTGACTTCGCGCGCGTCATCCTTGAATCGCTTGAGAGAGCCGATTTTGCCTTTGTGGACCTGCTCGCCGTCGCGCATCACTTTGATTTCCGCGTCGCGGCGGATCACTCCGTCTTGTACCCGGCAACCGGCGATGGTGCCGACCTTGGGAATCCTGAAGACGGTGAGGACCTCGGCGCGGCCAAGGTAGCTCTCCTTGAACGTGGGTTCAAGCAGACCCATCATGGCGAGACGCATTTCGTCCTGCAGCTCGTAGATGATGGAGTGGAGGCGGATCTGGACAGCTTCCTGTTGCGCCAGCTCGGCGGCCTTGCGCTCGGGGCGCACGTTGAAGCCGATGATGATGGCATTGGAGGCGGCCGCCAGCAGTACGTCGCTCTCGGTGATAGAACCGACGCCGGAGTGAAGCACCTTGACGCGCACCTTGTCCGTGGACATTCTGACAAGCGAGTCGGCCAGCACTTCGACGGAGCCAGTGACGTCGCCCTTGATGATGAGGGGCAGGTCTTTCACGCCGGCCTGGCGAATCTGCTCGGCGAGACCTTCGAGAGAGACGCGCGAGCTCTTGGCGAGTTGCGCCTCGCGCTCCTTCATCTTGCGGTATTGGGCGATGCCCTTGGCCTTGTCGCGATCGGCAACGACGAGGAAGGTGTCGCCGGAATCGGGCATGGATTCGAGACCGAGAACCGCGACTGGCGTGGAGGGACCGGCTTCTTCGAGGGCACGTCCGCGATCGTCGAACATGGCGCGGACTTTGCCGAAGGTATTGCCGACGATGTAGCTATCGTTGAGGTGAAGCGTGCCGTCCTGTACCAGGACGGTGGCGACGGCGCCGCGGCCGCGATCGAGTTGCGCTTCGAGGACGGAGCCGACGGCTTTGCGGGTTGGCGTGGCCTTGGGCGCCTTGATGTCGGAAACGAGGCAGATCATCTCGAGGAGCAGATCGAGATTGAGGCGCTTCTTCGCGGAGACTTCCACGAAAACCGTGCCTTCGCCACCAGCAGCCCATTCTTCGGGAATGAGTCCGCGATCGGCGAGCTGCTTTTTCACGCGATCGGGATTTGCTTCAGGCTTGTCGATTTTGTTTACGGCAACGATGATCGGTACTTCCGCGGCCTTGGCGTGATCGATGGCTTCGAGGGTCTGCGGCATGACGCCGTCGTCTGCGGCCACCACGATGACGACGATGTCTGTCACCTTGGCGCCGCGAGCGCGCATCCGCGTGAATGCTTCGTGGCCCGGAGTGTCGAGGAAGACGATCTCGCGGCCAGAAGCCGGCGATCCTTCCTTGCTGAAGCGGACCTTGTAGGCTCCGATGTGCTGGGTGATGCCACCGGCTTCCCCTGCGGCTACGTCGGTTTCACGGATGGCGTCGAGGAGCGAAGTCTTGCCGTGGTCGACGTGGCCCATGACGGTGACGACGGGAGCACGGGGAACCTCGAGTTCGTCTGAGTTGGGAGCTTCAAGTACTTCTTCAATCGCCTGATTGGCCAGCTCTTCTTCGTAGCTGATGACGGTGGCAGCCGCGCCAAACTTGGCGGCGACGTCCTTGACCATTTCGGCGTCGAGTGACTGGTTGACGGTGACGAAGACGCCGCGCATGAGGAGTGTGGCGATCAGGTCCTTGGCGCGGACCTCGAGCTTTTCGGCGAGGTCCTTTACGCTGATGCCCTCCGTCACGGTAATTTCACGCGTGATGGGCAGGGGCTCATTGCTGTACTGTGTGCCTCCGCCGAAACGTGGCGGTGGCACAAAGCCCTTCATTGGGCCTTCTTTAGTTTTCGGATACTGCTGACGTCCGCCACGGCCTCTCGCATTGCTGGCTCGTTGGGCACGCGGCGCTTCACCGGGAGGTGGTGTTGCGCCGGGAGCGCCACCGAAGCCTGGGCGTGCGCCGCCGAAACCGCCTGGGCGTGGAGGGCCGCCGAAGCCGGGACGTGCGCCGAAGCCGGGACGACCGCCTGGACCAGCAGGGCCACCTGCTCCCTGGTAACCGCCAGGTGTAGTGCGCGTGGGATGCTTGGGCCGCGGACCGCCGGGGAATTGCCCTGGCGCGCCTTGACCCTGGGGAGGACGCGGAGTGAAGCCGCCGGCATTACCGGGACCTCCGGCGGGCCGTCTATCGAAGATTGGCCTTCCCCGCTGAATTCCGCCAGGCTGGCCGGAGGACGCGGCGGGAGCCGAAGCGGCCGGAACTCCGATGGGCGCCTTGTAGACGGGGCGCGGACCTGTCTGCGGCATCACGACGCGTCGAATCGGCGGAGGTGGAGGCGCATCGGGCACACGAGGAGCAGCCGGCGCAGCAGCAACTGCGGCTACCGGCGCTGGAGCAGATGTTTCGATCAATGAAGTTGGCGTATGAACTTTCTCAGTGGTGGGCGCGGGGGCAGAAGCGGAAGCCGCGATGGCCGGCTCCGCCGAGATTGCCGCGGGAGCCGCGGCGGAAGCCTCGACAGGAACCGGTGCCGCTGCGACCGGAGCAGGCGGAGGGGTTTGCGGCTTCACGGCTGGAGCAGCCTCGGCCACGTGTGTCTGACCTTCGCGGGCAGGAGAGGGGCCAGGAGGCGGAACTGGGGGCCTTACCACGACGGTGACTGCGGGCGGCACGACGGCTACGGCCGGACGTGCGGGGGCGGCTCCTGCGGGAGCCTTGGCCACAACGGGCCCGACGGGCGGTTTGCTCGCGATGGCACGGGCCGCAGGCGGGGCAGCGACAATGGGAGGCGCTTGCCTTACCGGCGGCATGATCTTTCTAGGTTCCGGGCGAGTGGCCGCGGCCGCCGCGGGAGGAGCTGCGACAACGGGCGAGGCTGGTTTGGCTGGTGCCGCCGGTGCCACAACCGGCGCTGGCCGAGCGGGGGGCTGAATCCGTCTGGCCCCCGCTTCGTCTTCCTGTTTCTTGGCCAGGATGGCTTTCATCACGTCGCCGGGCTTGGAGACATGCGACAAATCGATCTTGGGTGCAATCCCCTGTGAACCGCGTGATGACGCGCCAGAACCTGCATGACCGGCTGGACGCGCGCCATGATTGAACTGCGCGCGCACCTTCTCGGCTTCATCTTCCTCCAGCGAGCTGGAGTGGGTTTTACCCGCTCCCAAGCCGAGTTCCGCCAACACGTCAAGAATCTGGCGGCTCTTGACTTCCAACTCTCTCGCGAGATCATTGATTCGAACCTTACTCATCCGCCTCTTTTCAGAAATGCTGCCCAAAGCCCTAGTTGCTCATAGCTACCTCATGGCAGTGGCTTGTGCTTGAACTTCCATTATCGCCTGAATCGCCTTCAGAAACGCAGCGCATCTTGCACGCGCGCTCATTCGGCCTAATCATCGGTTTCGGTTTTGCCTACTTCGTTCTCTTCTGCTTCCAATTCGGAGAGCTCAGCTTCGTCGGCTGGCGGTACGTTCTCCACTGCTAACTCGGCTGCGGTCAGGCTTTCAATGTCAGCCTCGTCCGAGACGTCTGTTTCGACCCCGGGTTCTTCGGCCAGTTCTTCAGCCCCGGCGCTGCGCGACATTTCAGCTTCTTCCAGGGTCTCCTGAGCGTTCTCCAGCTCTGCTTCCGCAGTGCCGACAGCCGCTTCGGGTGTCTCGATTTCCGACGAGCCTTCTTCGCGCTGTTCGGTATCGGCCGCGGCAGACTGCGCGGCGGGTTCGTCTGCCGGTTCCTCGGCGGATGCAGCAGGTGCTCCTTCTTCGCCTTCTTCGAAGTGGCCGAAGTAGTGGCGAACGGCAACGCTGATGCGCTCCAGTGTTTTTTCGCCGATGCCCGGGATTTCTTCGAGCTGTTCCGGTGTCATGTCGGCCAACGATTCGACGGTCGTGATACCGGCAGCGACAAGTTTCTGAATGATGCCTTCGCCGAGTTCAGTGACTTGCTCGATGGGCGTGGTAGGACCGCCAGAGAGAGCCTGCATCTGCTGCTCAACTTCCTGGCGCTTCTCTTCCTCGCTCTTGATGTCGATCTTCCATCCGAGAAGCTTCGCTGCAAGGCGAACGTTCTGGCCCTTTTTGCCGATGGCGAGCGACAATTGCGTATCGTCGACGATGACTTCGAGCTGCTTGTCGGTCAGGTCCGCGATCGAGACACGGCTGACCTTCGCCGGCTGCAGAGCCTTCTCGGCAAAGGTGGTGATCTCCTCGCTGAATTCAATGATGTCGATCTTTTCGCCACGCAATTCGCGGATGATCGATTGGACACGCATGCCCTTCATGCCGACGCAGGCGCCAACCGGGTCCACATCCTTATCGCGGCTTTGCACGGCGATCTTGGTGCGCTCGCCGGCTTCGCGCGCGATGGCGCGAATCACCACGGTGTTGTCGTAGATCTCAGGAACTTCAGACTGGAACAGGTTCGACACCAGCTCCGGCGCGGCGCGCGAGACAATCACCTGCGGTCCCTTTGCGGCGCGGTCGACCTTGAGCAACACAACCCGCACGCGCTCACCGATCGTGAACTGTTCAAGGCGAGATTGTTCGCGCTTGGGGCATCGTGCTTCCGCCTTGCCGAGATCGTAGATTACGTCCTGGCCTTCAATGCGCTTCACGGTCGCGTTGAGAACTTCCTTTTCGCGATGCGCATATTCCTGGAAGACGGTGTCACGCTCGGCTTCACGCACCTTCTGGAAGATGACCTGTTTGGCTAATTGCGCCGCGATACGGCCGAGCGGACTGGTGTCACGATAAAGCCGGATCTCACTACCCACTTCGACGCCGGGTGCGAGCTCATTTGCTTCAGCAAGCGTGATCTGGTTGACCGGATCCTCGACCTGCTCTTCATCGGTTACGACCGTCTTGTAAATATAGGCCGTAATTTCGCCGGTGTCTTTATTGAGTTCCCCCCGCATGTTCTCCTGGGTCTTGTAATACTTGCGCGTGGCGAGGGCAATTGCTTCTTCCACGGCGCCGACGACGATTCCGGGCTCGATGCCTTTTTCACGGCTGAGGAGCTCGATACTTTGATACAACGCGCTAGCCATACTCTCGAATGCTCTCTGGGGTGCTGCGCGCACGGCGAAAATCGGCGTGCACGTTATGTCGAAATACGTTGAGGGACAAGGCATCAGCCTGCCCCGACTTATCACTTGCGAGTGGGAGCGCTCAGATTTCTGGGATCAATTGCGCCTTCTCAATGTTGGCAAACGCTATTTCCACGCTGTCTACACCAGCCTTCCGGCTCTTGCTGTTCTGTCTTACAGCCGAAAGGTCGAGAGCGATCCCGTCGTCGCCGCCTGCCGCCAATCTGCCCTGCCAATGCCTGTTATTGCGGACCGGCTCGAATGTCTGCACCTTGACCAAACTGCCGGCAAAACGCTGAAACTCTTCCGGCTTGGAAAGCTTCCGGTCCAGACCTGGCGAGCTGACCTCGAGTGTGTATTCTGCGCCTGGTACGAGGTCTTCCATGTCCAGCAAGACACTGAAGTCGCGGCTAAATTCAGCGCAGTCCTCATGTGTGATGCCGGAAAGATGTTCGACGCTCATCCGTCCTTGTGCCAAACGCTCCGGGAGCCCTTCCTTGCCCGCGGCAACGGCCGCCTTCAATTTCGCACGTTCTTCTGCATTTTTTTCAAGCGTGACGCGAAGAATTCGATCCTTGTCCCGTCCGCTGAATTCCACGTCCACCACGTCCAGTCCGTGCGAGGCGGCAGCTCTCGTGGCTGCTCCTCGGATTTCGTCCAGCATTCCCGCCATCAATCGCACTCCAGTGACGATCCTCGTCGCCTGGGATCCTGCTCCTTCAAGTCGAAACAACCTGCTCACTTTTCCGGGAGTTTGCCCCAAATAAAAAGTGGGCTGTAAGCCCACTCATCTCTCCGCCAGCCGGTCTACCCACAGCGAATACAGCGGACAAACTCGTTCGCATTCCTAGAATACTGCTAATCGCGAGGAAACTCAACGTCCGCCGCCAATTCGCTGTGTGTTTCTCGCCGAATGTCCGATCGAGGCGCGTTTTTCCTTCCGAGATCAACGGAGGGAACAGCCGGCGGCCGACGCGGAAGGCTGTTTCAATCTGCCATTGCGGCGATGAAGTAAATGTTTACTATTGGATGTTTTTGAAGCCGAAGTTGGGGCCGAGAAGGGGAGGTGGTCAAGGGGCCAGGGGGTGGATCATGTCCTCGGATCGGTCCAAATATCGGGCCAAAACAGAGATTAAATGGAAATTGCAGGCATATTGGGCAATCGAAGAAGCGCCTTCTATAGGGCATTAGAGCGAGTAAATGCAAGTATTTAAGGAGGTTAAGTAAAATGAGCCGGATCCGGCGAAGGGGTTGCGAAGTATGTTCGATGCCCCAAATTGGTGATTGCCGTTGGTGCAGTTCCACGAAACATTAGTAACACCATTCATGCGTACTTTTAGACAACGCGTTTGGGTTGCGCTCTTTGCGACTGCCTGTGGATTGTCGGCGGGCGCGTTCGCCGGCTATATGCTGGGCCGAGCCCTCACGTTGCAACAAACGGGGAAGAGGCTCGAGCAATACGCAAAACGCATTATCGACGAAGGACAGAAGTCGACAGTCGAGTCGCGGACAGTCCTGGCGGCGATGAATGCTTCTCCCTATCCGAAGTGCTCGGACGCGGAAATCAACTATTTCAGCAAGCTGGTCTTCGAATCCCAATACCTTAAAGCGGGCGGCCGGATGCACGATGGCAGGATTGAGTGCTCAACGTCTCTCGGCCGTGCAGCCCAGTCCAACGTTCAATACAAGCCAGACATTTTCCAGCGGGATGGCACGCGGATGTACCGCAACATCGCCCCATTCCGGGTGGGCAATGAAACGGTCATCACGGTTCAGTTGAGCGATTCTTATATTGTTTACAGCCCATACAATATGAAACCGTTGCTGAACAATTCCATGCAAGTCACGGTGACAGACGTCGACGCACCGAATCGGGAAGCCGGGCGATTAATCGGTTCTCCTTTGAAGACGGAAGCGCCGTATCTGGTAAAGGGCGGCCAATACCGCGATGGGGACCGTCTCTATGGAACCCAGTGCTCTCCGGATGGAATGGTCTGCGTGGCTGCTTATATCCCAATTGCGCAGGCGATGCTGAACAATCGCATCGAGGTGAGCGGAT
The DNA here is from genome assembly GCA_963704415.1 of uncultured Acidobacteriaceae bacterium. Classification (GTDB taxonomy): domain Bacteria; phylum Acidobacteriota; class Terriglobia; order Terriglobales; family Acidobacteriaceae; genus Telmatobacter. The sequence goes on from OY969908.1 coordinate 1,606,558, forward strand.
TTACAGCGTTGGGCGGATTGACGGGGATACTGCTGGGATTTGTATGTGCGGTCATCTATCGCCGCCAGCAGGGTTTTGAGAGCCAGTTGCTGCGTGCAATTCGCAAAGATGCCCTCCGCATCGTCTATCAGCCAATCGTTGATCTTGAAAACGAACAGATCGTCGAAGTGGAAGCCCTGGCCCGTTGGACCAACGAGGACAATGTAGCCGTAAGCCCGGATGACTTTATCAAGGTTGCGGAGGAGCGCGGCTTTGTTGGAAAGATCACGCGGCTGGTGGTGCGGCACGTCCTGCGTGATTTTGGAAAGACGCTGCGCGAACGTCCTGGCTTCCGTGTCAATGTGAACATTGCGGCGGCAGATCTCGCCGATCCGGAGTTTCTGCCCATGCTGGAAAACGCTCTGGCCGAAGCCGGCGTTGCGGCGAGCAGCCTGGGCATTGAGATTACCGAGAGCTACACGGCGCGGCAACAAGTAGCGAAGGAAACCATTCTTCGGCTTCGCGAAAAAGGTCACTACGTTCACATCGATGATTTCGGCACGGGGTATTCGAGCCTCGCTTATCTGCACGATCTCTCTGTCGACGCGATCAAAATCGACAAGGCATTCACCAAGGCGATCGGCACCGATGCGGTCACCGTCACGATTCTTCCACAGATCTTGACCATGGCCGATTCACTGGGGCTGCGCGTGATCGTGGAAGGAATCGAAACGCCGCAACAGGCGCGGTACTTTGCGAAGGCAGATCAGTCAATCTATGCGCAGGGGTGGCTGTTTGGCCGTCCGGTTCCGCCGGATGCGTTTCTTCGTTTGCTCGAGGGAAAGACATCGGGCGATGCGAGCATCCATTCGATCGAAGGCCTGGGAGTGGTCGCCTCGACCGTGCCCGCTCTCTGACCAACTTCGCCGATTAAGGCAGCAGTTTCCGATTCTCCCCATCGAATTCATTCCATCCATTTCATTTTGCGTCGAGCCGCGTCACCGACGACAATAGCAAGATGAAATCGATGCGGCCGGTGGGCGTTAGAGCAGTTCCACAATTCACGTGCCCTTTTCAGCTCCGCGAAAGGTGGCATTTTCTTAAGGAAAATGCCACTCGGCAGCGGTGGCTTCGGGTACAGCAATTGTGGAACTTCTGTAGTCTGCTCGTCTTAGTTTCCTTTGTTCCCTTTGCCTATTCTCTCGAGAAACAGCCGTCGAGTGCCTACCATGCACGACGCGCGGCTCTTGCCGAGAAGCTTCAAGGGGGCGTAGCCGTGTTGTTTGCGGCTCCCGAACCAATTCTCGACTTCGCGCCGTATCGCCAGGACAGCGACTTTTTCTATCTCACGGGGTGGAACGAGTCTGGTGCGGCGCTGATGGTTGTTGGTGCGAATGGTTCAGACCAAAGCTACAAGGAGATTTTGTTTCTTCCTACGCGGAACCTGCGAACGGAACTCTACACCGGAGTCAAGATGGATGCCGCGACACCGGGCGTGATACAGGCTACAGGGGTGGATGCTGTCGAGCCGATGGCGGCGATGCCTGCGGATTTGAACCAGGTGATCGCACGCGATCGCAGATTGGCTTACAACCTTTGGACGCAACCTGATTCGCAGGCCGCAAAAGCCGTCGTGGCGTTGAATGCCGTCACGCTGGGCATGGATGGAGCTCCACCTGCGCGGGATGTGACGGCTTTGACGAAGCTGTTGCGCGAAGTGAAGGACGATGGCGAAGTCGCGTTGTTGAAAAAGGCAAGCGATGCATCGATAGCTGCGCAGCGAGAGATGATGCGCGCAGTCAAGCCGGGAGTGACGGAACGGACCGTTGCAGGAAAAATGACGGAGGTGTGGTTTCAGGAGGGTTGCGAGCGGCCTTCGTATGCGCCCATCGTGGGCTCCGGAATCAATTCAACGACGCTGCACTATGCCGAGAACTCACGCACGATGGAGGACGGCGACGTGGTGGTGGTGGACGCGGCCTGCGAGTATTCGATGTACGCGTCGGACATTACACGGACCGTGCCGGTGAGCGGGCATTTCAGCGCGCGCCAACGTGAGATTTACGACATCGTGCTGGGCGCACAGCGGGCTGCCATCGAGGCATTTGTCGCGGGCAAGTCGACGATTAACGATCGCGATCGAAAAGATCCAAACTCGCTGGATGCGGCCGCCTACGACTACATCAATACGCATAATAAAGATATGCACGGTGAGCCGCTGGGCAAGTATTGGTTGCATGGTTTGGGGCACATGGTTGGGATTGACGTGCATGATCCGGCGGATTATCCCGCAGTGTTGAAGCCGGGGATGGTGTTCACGATCGAGCCGGGTGTGTACATTCCCGAGGAGAAGATCGGCGTGCGCATCGAGTGCGACTTTCTTGTGGGGCCGGACGGAAAGCTCGTTGATTTGGATGCAGCTCTTCCCCATACTGCCGATGAAGTGGAAGCAGCGATGCGAGCGAAGTGAAGAAATGGAACCGGAGAGTGATTCTGGACAATTCGATTCGCTGGTACGCGCCTTTGCCGATCAGTTACGGGCATGCCTCGAAGAATGCGCGCGCGGCAGGGTTGGTCTGTTTTCGGATCTGGAGTTGACGGGCGATGAAGAGGAGAGCCGTGCGTGGCCTGAGGCTGCACGTCTGCGCGAACTCGCCTTCGCTTTGCAAACCATCCTGAGCCAGGCGGAAGAACGGAATGCACTGTGCGACGAGTTTCTCGATCTGTGCACCATTCATGGCGAAAGCAATCCCGGGGAGCCGCGGCTTGCGCGTGCATTCTTAGCGCGCATTGAGAGCGGCGCGGTCGGCTCTCCCACTGAGACTGAGAAAAAGCCTTGGTAGTGCTGCGCGCCTTTCTGGCGCTGCTCGCGGGCATGGCGACGATGGTGATGCTGGTCCTCGTGACGGCTTCGTTGCTCAAGCGAATTGCGCCGGATTGGACTGGAGAACCGCGCAATCCGCGCGTGGGCTATATCTTCGTGAACCTGAGCGATTCATTTCTGGCCGCAGCCGCGGGTGGGTATGTGAGCGCGTGGATAGCAGCGTCCAACTCACTTGTCTATATCTCGGCGCTATCGATTATTGTGTTGGTGCTTGCCGCATTGAGTGCGCTGCAATCACGCGGGAAACAGCCCATCGCTTATCAACTGGCGCTGGTTGCGGTGTCGCCGTTGGGTGTCGTGGCGGGCGGACTTGTGCGATTGAGAGTTGAAGGAATTCTGTAGGCAGTCTGTTTGGGTCGCTGCCCCTTGTGACTTCATTCACACGAAGGCACAAAGGACAGGATGCCGCTGCGCGTAGAACTACCAACGAACGCCGAAGGTAACTGGGATAAGTTTGGTACCTGAGCCAACGGATGTCGCTCCTAGTCCATTTGGCGAAGAGACTTCAGCCGGAGTGTCCACATCGAGGTAACGGACTTCGGCGAAGAGCTTCATGGTGCCGTCGCCATACATACCGCCCAGCCGGTGTGTGAAGCCGCCGCCGACATTCCAGCCGCCCTGGTTGCTCGAGAAGTGTCCGACCACCGTGTTTTGATAGGCCACACCGCAATAGAAGTAGGTGCAGTATTCAGCAGGTTCGGGGTCAGTAAAGTTAGTCACCTTACGGTAGAAGCCGCCGCCGCCGGTGATATAGACATCATTTGTGCGCTTGGGGGCCAAATCGATCACTGGGTCGAGCGTGAATGACCAGATGTGCGCATTTCCGCCTGTGGCACCTGTCTCGGCAATCAAGGCTCCGGGCAATTTGTCGTCGATGAATTGATATTCAGCCAGGACACTGACCCGGGGATCGATTCGATACCCCGCGCCGACGTTGAGGTTGCCACCCCAGGTGATGTACGGAGACGAATCGGTAGTTGGTGCGTTGAAGCCTCCTCCCGCTGCGAACGTCATGTGGCTGAACAGGCTGTGATGGTGATAGCCGCCGCCCCCGCCTTCCTGCGCAGCGCCGTTGCCGGCTGCTGCAGGCGCGGAAGGGAGGGAAGCTCCGTCACCGCTGGCGTCATCTGCCAACGGCATTGCCGCGCTGGAACTCGACTCGGAAACCGCTGCTGAACTGGAGGGATCGTGAGACAGTGCGAGTGAGTCCGGTGCGGCTTGGGCTAGTGCGGCGGGGATAACTGCGGCGCCAACAGCAAGGGCAGCCGCAACCGAGAGAAGAGAGGCATGCCGCATCAGCGACATCAAAAGGGGAGATGACATGTCTGTACCTCGAATTCGAATAAATTGTTCTTAACCGGGGAGGCATGCGTTGCTCCCCGTACGAAGTTAGACACGTTTTTACACAAGAAGTTGCATGGTCGGATGAAAGGACGAAAGCCGGAACTTTGTCCGGCTTTCATCGATGAAACTAAGACTTTCGAGTTATCCCTGGATGTCGAATTGCTCCGGATGCAACGTGGCGTCGCTCTTGACCAGGATGTTCTTGCCGGTGAGCTCTTCAAAATCTGTGAGCCAGCGTGCGTTGTTCGCCTTGAGGACCTTGACGGTTTCCGGGTGCACGCGAAGCAGGATATCGCCGCTCTCGAAGTGCTTCCGCATTTTGCGTAATTCGATGAAGATCTCATTGCACACCGTGGTCGGACTCTTGACCATGCCGGTTGCCTGACAGATGGGACAGGGAACACTGAGTGTGCGCTCGAGCGATTGCTTGACGCGCTTGCGGGTGATGGCGACCAGACCAAAATCATTAAACTGCAGAACCTTGGTGGGCGCGCGGTCGTTCTTGAGAGCTTCTTCAAGAGCGGCCATCACTTTGAAGCGATTCTTGCGCTCATCCATATCGATGAAGTCGATGATGATGATGCCGCCGAGATCGCGCAGACGAATCTGACGAACGATTTCGGGAATTGCGTCGAGGTTGGTCTTGACGATGGTGTCTTCGAGCCGCGCGGTCTTGCCGACGTACTTGCCGGTGTTGATGTCGATCGCGACCAGCGCTTCGGTCTGATTGATGACGATGGAGCCGCCCGATTTGAGCCAGACCTTAGAGCGCAAGGCTTTCGAGATTTCATCCTGAATGCCGAAGTGCTCGAAGAGCGGAGTCTCTTTCGTGTACAGCTTCACGCGCCGCACGAGCGACGGCGAAAAGCGATTGAGAAAGCGGACGATTCTCTCGTAGTCTGCTTCTGAATCGACCCAGATGGAGGAGAAGTTCGCGCTGACCTGATCGCGCAAGATGCGCTCGATGAGGGAGAGGTCGTGATAGATCAGCGCAGGTGATTTGGAATCGTCGGAGCGCTGCTTGATGTCGTTCCAGAGATGAATCAGGAAGCGCAGGTCGGCGCGCAGTTCTTCTTCCGACGCGCCCTCGGCTGCAGTTCGCACGATGAATCCGCCGGACGCTTCGCCGCGTTCGTGGGTGAGGATGCGCTTCAAGCGCTGGCGTTCTTCATCCGAGGCGATCTTGCGGCTGACGCCCACGTGCGAGACCGTGGGCATGAAGACAAGGAAGCGGCCGGGCAACGCAATGTGACTCGTGATGCGTGCGCCCTTTTTTGCAATTGGTTCTTTGGCAATCTGGACGAGGATTTCCTGGCCAGGTTTCAAAAGATCGGAGATGATCGGCAGGTCGGAAGTCTGCGCCGAGCGACGCGAAGGGCCGCGCCGATCTCCCGGTTTGTGTCCGCCTTGTTGCGGCCCACGACCGCGGCGACCGCGGCCACCACGATCACGGCGCGGCTGAGGCTGGCCATCGCTGACCGGCTGTCCTTCGGCGGCAACAGGCTCTTCGTCTTCCTCCTCGTCTGATTCGAGACCTTCTTCTTCCTCGTCGGCAACCGTCTTGTCGTCGAAATTCATTTGGATGCGATGATCGAGATGCGCCTCCTGCAGCATCTCTCCCAGCTCGCCGGAGCGAATCTGGGTCTGCAGAGTCTCCTCTTCGTACTCATCCAAATCGTGCTCGTCGTGCTTATGGGCGTGGCGATGCAGCGGCGCGTCAAACTCCTCGCCTTCGATCACTTCTTCTTCGACCAAACCGCTTCCCGGCGCGAAGGTCGACGCAACCGAGACCGCTGACGGCTTGGGCTCCTTGGCGTGCGTTGGTTCCGGAGATGGTGATGCGGGAACCTCTTCGTCTTTCTTGTTCTTTCCGCCAAAACCAAATAAGCGAAAGCCGCTCGGAGGCAGTGGATCGACGTGATGCGAAGCGCTCGCATCGCCTTCCGGTTCGTCGTGGTCCGAGTTAGAGGAGTCACTGGTGCCGGAAGCTTCCAATTCCGACTCGTGAATCTCCGCCGAATGCTCCATTTCGCGCTGCGTTGAGGGCTCATGAACAACAAAGCCCGATGCAGCCAATGTTGCCTCCGGGACTGCTTGGTTCGGAGACGGTTCTTCGCCGATCACCCCTTCGTCGACCAGGATCTCCTCGACGTATTCCTCATCGACGGGAATGCCTTCCCCAGCCTGTGGAGCGAGCTCCTGGGAAATCTCTTCGATCGACAGCCTGGTTGGGGTCGATGCGCCAGTTTCCGCTGTGTCGGCAAATGCACCCTGCGGCTCTCCGTTGACCGCTTGCTCCGATTCGGGTTGGCGTGTGCGATGCCGTGCGAGCGATTCTCCGGGAAGCAGACCGCTGCCATCCCATGCGATGGGGGCATCGATCAAAGTTGATGGTTTGGAGGTGACTCCGGGGCGCGCCGATTCAGCAGAAGGCTTCTTCTCGGTCTCTGCAGGGGCGGCCCCGTATTTCGAAAGCGCTTCGCCGGGAAGAACGAAGGGAGCCGGCACTCGTTCGGCGCGCGGGCTGGTGCCGGCTGAGGCGTGAATCGCGTGCGAATCCTGCGGTGCACTTTCGAGTGGGGCGCCGGTTTCAATTTCGGTGGACTCGTCAGTCTCCGGCGGTGTGCCGGGAGTGCTGGAACCGCTGCGGCCGCCACGACGGCGACGCCGTCCCCGCCAGCGCTTTGCACCAGGTTCGTCGGATGTGTCTTGCGAGCCCTCCTTCGGTTCGGAAGCGGCGCGCGTTGGAGGCGCGTAGAATTCAGCTTCGGCTGGGGCGGGTTCGATTTCGACGCCGGGACGCGGCTCGCGCGCCGGCCGGTCATTCCGCTGGCCATTGCGGGCTCCGCCATGCCTCACTTCGCGCGGGGGCTGGTTTGGGCTGCTGGCTGTGGCACGTTCGAGTTCGTCGGTCTCTTCCTGATCTTCGAGTTCCAGGAAGTCGGTTACATAAAGGAACGCGTCGCGCTCGAGGCCGATGTCGACAAATGCCGACTGCATGCCGGGCAGGACGCGTGTGACTCGGCCGTTGTAAATGGAACCAGCGAGCGTATATTCGTTTTCGCGTTCGTAATAAATTTCCGCGAGTTGATCGTCTTCAAGAATTGCAAGCCGCGTCTCATGCGGCGTGCTTGAAATGCAAATTTCCTTGGCCATCGTACCTTTCCGCCCAGCGGTGACGAGCGGAACCAGAGTAAACGAGCCGTCGCCGGCGATCTTCAGGGCGGCTCTTTCTTGAGAAAAGAGCCGCTTTGGAGACATGCCTTTGGTGGACCGCTACTCTGATTCCGCTGGTGCCTTCTGGGGCCTGCGGCGAGGCCAGATGGAAACGCACGGAACCGGAGAGGATGGAGATGGGCGAAAGAGAATACCTGTATGCCTGTCTGCTGCGATTTGTCCATTGGGGAGGACTGTCGTGACAGACGAGCTTTAAGAAACCGGGATCCTTTTGCAGAGATTTTGTGGCCAAGACTGCCGTTGTGAACGGCCTGGCCGTTAACGCGCTGGCGTATGCACGGCTATTCCGCGTGACCGGGGCAAGGCTGACAAGCCCATCCGCTCCCTCGCGATCCGTGCAATCGGTTCGCTGCCAGTAGTACCGGGATCCACGGCGACGAGTCTTCGTCACCAGGGTGGAACTGCTTTCCCGTCTCTGCGTGCTCATGTGCTCAATCCTGCCGGGCCTGCGGTCCACCGGGACCTGGCCGGCGCAACTATTCAAAATACATTTCTTGTGATTCGGCTATCCAAGCATCCCACAAGAGTTAAACCTGTTCGATCGTTTCCGATACTTACTGACACTTTGGGCAATCTCAGGACTTCGAGAGCATCTGAGAATGTCTCAGTTTACAAACCGACGCATGCGCACATTCATCGCAACGCCCAGCGCGAGGAAGGTAAACAACACCGAAGACCCACCGTAACTCATAAGGGGTAAAGGGATTCCGGTGACGGGCATAAACCCAATGACCATACCTACGTTGACCGCGATCTGGAAGGTCAACACAGCCACGACACCCATGATAATGAGGGAGCCGGGCAGGTCGGCGGCTGTCTGAGCGTTTTGAATCAAACGCATCAATATAAAGAAGTATAGCAGCAGCACGAATAACGCACCCACGAAGCCGTGCTCTTCGCTGAATGCGGCAAAGATGAAATCTGTGTAGGGAATGGGAAGAAAGTAGCCCTGGGTTTGCGTACCTTTTGCGGCGCCTTTCCCCCAAATTCCACCGGAGCCGACGGCAATCAACGACTGCCGAATCTGGTAGCCCGAACCTTTTGGATCGGTATCCGGGTTGATGAAGCTGGTGAGGCGTGCCTTCTGGTAGGGCTTGAGGCCTTTTCCGCTGGTCCAGGCGCCGGCGCCGAGTACCAGCACCACTGTGATGAGAATGAGTGCCTGTTTCAGATTGATGCCGCCGAGGAACAATCCAGCAACCAGGATGGGAGCGTAGATGAGGGTCGTTCCAAGGTCCGGCTGAATGAGCACGAGAACCATCGGGATGCCGACCATCGCCAGGGCCTTGAAGATGTCCCGCCAAGTGAGGTTGCGGCCGCCAAGGTTTGCAAAATAACGGGCGACCATCAGGATCAAAACCAACTTTACCCATTCCGACGGTTGAAACTGGATGGGACCAACCTGGATCCACCGCCGGGCACCGAGCGCTTTGTGTCCCACCAACTTCACGGCGATGAGAGCTATCAGGCAAACTCCGTAGGCCCAGGGCGCCCAATCGATGAGGCGGTGGTAGTCGATGTTGGCGAGGATGAACATCAGGATCATGCCGACCACGATGAAGACGATCTGCTTGGTGTGGAATCCGGAGAACCGGGTGTGCAGGGTGGCGGAATAGATCTCGAACACGGAGATTGTGCAGAGGGCCAACACCATGCAGAGCAAGCCCCAATCGAAGTCGCGGAAGGTTAAAAAGCGACGCATCTGGCTCATGGCTGGTTGATCCGTCGCGTGGGCAGAGCCAAGCCAAGTTGGGAGGGAGTTGAGAAGAGCCCCTTCGATTCCTCGGTCCCATCTTTGGCTGGATCGACGAAGAATCGGCCGGTGTGAATACGTCCGATGTCTCCGCCGGTCTTATTCTTGCCGGCTGGGTCGGGGGTGGTCCAGACTGCACCCACTTCTACCGGCTTGGCAGGTGTGGCTGCTTTTTGCAACTGCAGATTGTTCGCCAGGCGACGCTGCTTTTCTACATACGCGGCAACTACCCTTGCGCCGAGACGCGCGGGATAGTAGCTGAACTCGCCGTTCTGCCACAGTACGGCCACCACGAGCTCTGGATTACGGCGCGGAACGACTCCGACGAACCAGACGTTGGGGCGAGTGACCTTGCCCTTTCCGGTTTTATCGAGGGCCTGGTGGCTCATCAACTGGGCGGTGCCGGTTTTTCCGGCGAGGTCGATACCTTCTAAATGCGCAGAGCCCGCGGTGTGGTAGAGGGCGGGCACGGTCACCTGCGCCATGCCGTCGGTGATGATCTCCCAATTCTCGGGATCGATGGGAATATCGACTTTGCCCGAACCTGGATAAGCGTCCTGCATTGCGCGACGAAAATCTTCCGGCAACTCATCAGGGAAGACTGTGTGCGGGCGGACAAGATGGCCGCCGGAGGCGATGCCGCCGATGATTCGGGCCAGCTGAATCGGCGTGGCCTCTACCGCGCCCTGGCCGATAGCAACATCGAGCGTCTCATCGGGATACCACCGATGGTGATAGGTCTTCATCAGCCACTGCGCGGATGGCATGAGGCCGGCCTGCTCGCCCGGCAAATCGATGCCGGTCTTTTGTCCGTAGCCGAATTCTTTCGCGTACTTCGCGATGCGGTCGATACCCAGCTTGTCGCCAAGCTGGTAGTAGTACGTGTCACAGGAGTAGGGAATTGCGTTGTAGATATTGACCGCGCCGTGTTTCTCATCGCAGTGGTGGAAGAATCCGTAGGGACCCCATCCGCCCGCACAGTTCACCTTGAGGTTTTGCGCGACGCCTTCCTGCAATCCCGCCACTGACATGAGGATCTTGAAGGTCGAGCCCGGAGCGAGCTGTGCCTGGATGGCTTTGTTCATCAGCGGATGTTCGGGGTCAGTGATGAGCTTATTCCATTCCGTTCGGTCGATTTTGACGGCGAAGGCATTGGGATCGAAGCTTGGTCGCGAGACGAGAGCAAGGATTTCGCCGTTGCGGGGATCCATGGCCACGATGGCGCCTTCTCGATCGCCGAGGGCCAACTCCGCGGCGCGCTGGAGGTCGTTGTCGATGGTAAGGCGTAAATCAGTGCCGGGGGTGGAATGCTGAGTGCCAAGGATGCCGACCTCACGTCCGTGGCTATCGACGATCACGTCACGCGAGCCGTCCTCGCCGCGGAGTAGCTGGTCGTACGTCTGCTCGACGCCGGCTTTGCCCACCACGTCGCCGGGTTCATACGCAGCGTAGCGCGGATCGTTCAGCATGTCTTCGCTGACTTCGCCGACGTAGCCGATCAGGTGCGCTGCAAAACCGTCGCGGGGATAGAGGCGCCGCTCCTCATCAATGGTTTCGAGTTCCGGTAGTTCGTTCCGGTGTGCCTCAATGAATGCTTCTTCGTCCGGAGTGACTTCCTGCTTGATGGGAATAGGCTGATATCCCGGCGCAGCACGGAAGCGCTTGATCGTCGCGCGGAGTTGATCGAGGTCCAGGTTCAGGCCGCGGGCGATGGTGGGCAGATCGGCGTCCACATTGTGGTTTTGTTCGCGCACCAGGAAGCAGGAGACTGAAGGGTAGTTGTCGACGATCAGGCGGTTTTCCCGGTCGAAGAGCTTCCCACGCGGCGCGAGCATGGGTACCTTGCGGATGCGGTTTTGCTCGGCAAGCACGCGGAAGTTGGCGGCGCCGAGCACCTGTAAGCGCCACAGTCCCGCGGCAAGCGCCAGCATCATCAGCAGGATGCCGTATTGCACCGCCGCCAGCTTAATGCCAGAGATCTTTTCGCCCCGCGCTGCTGCATCGAAATACATGAGTCTGCGCTTTCAGAATACAGCGAATTCGGTTCCGGCTACAGCCTATGCGGAACAGGGGTTTCGTACTTTGGTGCTTCACTGTTGATGCAAGCACCACTCTTGTCTACGCAGGACGTAGATTGGTTCGACAACGCCCGATGGCGCATAAAATTCGTCGCCGACATATTCGAAACCCAGCTTTCCCAGAACGCGGCGCGAGGCTTCATTGGACGGATGATGACCGGCGAAAATTGCTTCGACGCTTGACGAACTGAACGCATGGGCGAGGACGGCGAACGCTGCTTCGGTGGCCAGGCCCTGACCCCAGAAACGAGGATGCAAATGGTACCCGAGCTCCCATGTGTTCTTCATGGCAGGGCAGGGACGAAGGCCGGCACAGCCGACATGTTGATGATCCTGGAGGAGAAAAATTGGCCAATATTGAATGCCGCACTCCTCGCGCATCCGGATTTCGTTCGTCAGCCGGGCGCGCACCATCTCTGGGGAAAACGGCCCGCCGAAGAGGCCGGTCACTTTGGAATCGCTCCATAACGCCTGTGCCAACGGGAAGTCCTCGTTCGTCCAGTACCGAAATCCCAGACGCCTGGATTTGAGGAAGTGATCCATACGGCAGTCTCTTTGAAATTTTGGGCTCCTCAATCCCGAAGCTGGAACCGGTCGAGAAATGGAAATGCGATCAAGGCGATTATCGAATTCCCGATGGCTATGTAGAATTCGGCGCCCCAGTTTGTCTCGAGCGCCAGACCTAGCAGGAACCGGTTCACAAAGATGCAGATGGCGCTGGACAGGAGCGAAAGGAGGAAGATGAGCCCGACGCGGATAATGCGGTTTTCGACGTCGATGCGTATACCGACCGATGCTGCCATAAATCCGGCCACGGTCTTCGCAATTCCATTGATACCGATGGCATGGTGGGTAAGCGCATCTTCAAATAGGCCCACGGCGCAGCCCATAAGGGTGCCCTGAATTGGGCTGCGGCGGCCAAGCGCAAAATAGACGGTGACCACGAGCGGCAGGTCGAACCATGCGTACTGACCAAGGAGACGCGGCAGCCAGGCTTGGAGCACGAGCGCCACGAGGGGCACCAGTCCATAGATCAGGACAGGATATCGATGGATTTCAAGGTCACGACGGGAGTCCGCGGTCAGGACCGACATGGCTAAGGATTCCTCCGCGGGCTGGTGTCCTTGTCGGGTTTGGCGGGGGCGGACGCCGAAGGACTCTTTGGAGCGCCTGATGAGTTCTTTGGCGTCGCCGAGGGATTCTTTGGAATATTTGTCTTCGGCTTTGCAGGGGCGACTGCCTCAGGAGCAGGTTGAGCCTGGGTGGAATCGACGCCGGGAAGCGGCGCACCAGTATTCGGGTCCGCTCCCGGGGTGAAGCGATCGGGATGCACCGCCAGTGGAGGGCGAGACACGGGATTCGGATTCGAGGTGTCATTCAGTGGCTGCTGGTCAGGAGGCAGGCTGGGATCGATCAGGCCGGGCAGTCTTTCGGCCATGATCTCCGAGGCCTTCTTCTGCGCCTTTTCTTCTTCAACCTCAGCGCCCTTGAGGCTTTCGCTTGTCGCCATATCCTGTGTCTGATCGGGCGGGAAGCGCGGTTGAACAGACGTGATGACCAAGACTTCATCGAGACGGTCGAGGTGCGCAGCGGGCTTGACGATGACCCGGATAAAACCATCCTGATCGGGATCCTTCACGACTTTGTCCACTGTGCCGACGGGTAATCCTCGCGGAAAGATTTCGTCGCCGCCGGCGGTCAGGACCTTTTCACCCGGCAGGATGCGGCTATCGGCCATGAGGCCCACGATCAGTGGCTGACCCAGTGCATTGCCGCGGAGAATCCCTCGAATGCGCGTCGTCTCAAGAATCACACCGGCGCCGCTGCTCTGGTCGTTAATCACGAGCACCTGCGCCGAACGAGGATACACTTCCCGCACTTTGCCGACGATACCATCGGCGGTAACCACCGCCATATCGCGCTCGATTTTTGCGTCGGCGCCTTTGTCGATATAGAAGAGTCGCGACTGGTCGCTACCGCTGCTGCCGATAATTTGCGCGGCCTGCGTCTTGTAGATGTACTTTTCCTGAAAATTCAACAATGCCTGGAGGCGCTGTCCCTGCCGAGCATCTTCAAGAAGCGCGGCCTGTTCCAGGCGCAGCCGGTCGAGGGTCGTCTGCAGGTCCTTGTTTTCTTGGCGGACATGACGGAGATCGAAATAATTCTCCCAGAGCCAGGAGGTGCCTTCTCCGACAGAATGGAAGAGCCGCTCGGGCGGAGAAACGATCGCATTGGCCCAAAGACGGATCAGACGCACACCCGTGCTGTCGTGTGGGTCAAGGGTCAGGTGTCCCGATTCGCCACGATGAACCTGCACGGCCAGGCCGACTATCTGCAGCAACAGCATGGCCAACAGCACGACGAGGTTTCGGTAGCGTTCGAACAGTGTTTCCATGAAGAACAGGTCTCAGGGATCAGGGTTCAGGGGTCAGCGATGAACTACAGTCGAGCGGGCAATTTCTGATCCCTGTCCCCTGATCCCTGACCTCTGCTTTAGTCGATTTTGATTTTGCGCAGCAAGCGAAAATCAGAGAGCATTTTGCCGGTGCCGAGCACGACGGATGCCAGCGGGTCGTCGGCTACGGAGACGGGCAGGCCGGTTTCTTCGCGGATGCGCTTGTCGAGGTTTTTGATCAGAGCACCACCTCCCGTGAGGACGATGCCGCGATCTGAAATGTCGGCTGACAACTCAGGTGGCGTGCGCTCGAGAGCCACGCGGATAGCGTTCATGATGACGGCAATGCACTCGCCCAACGATTCGCGGATTTCGCTATCATCGATGGAAATTGTCTTGGGCACACCTTCAATCAAGTTTCGGCCCTTGATCTCCATTGTGAGTGGTTTGTCGAGTGGATAAGCCGAGCCGATTTCGATCTTGATCTGTTCGGCGGTGCGCTCGCCGATCAGCAGGTTGTACTTGCGTTTGAGGTAGTTGGTGATGGCCTCGTCCATCTGATTGCCGGCCATGCGGACGGAACGGGAATAGACGATGCCGGAGAGAGAGATGACAGCGATGTCGGTGGTGCCGCCGCCGATGTCGACAACCATGTTTCCCGAAGGTTCGGTGATGGGAAGGCCGGCGCCGATGGCTGCCACCATGGCCTGTTCGACGAGGTAGACTTCGCTAGCTTTGGCGCGATAGGCGGAGTCTTCAACCGCGCGCTTTTCCACCTGGGTAATCTCAGACGGCACGCCGATCACGATACGCGGATGCACCAGCATCTTGCGGTTGTGCGCCTTCTGGATGAAGTAGTTCAGCATCTTCTCGGTGACTTTAAAATCCGCGATGACGCCGTCCTTCATGGGCTTAATGGCGACGATGTTTCCGGGCGTCCGGCCCAGCATGTCCTTGGCCTCTTTGCCGACGGCTTCCACTTCGCCGGTGTTCTTATTGATCGCCACGATGGAGGGCTCGTTGACGACGATGCCCTTTCCGGCTGCAAAGACCAGCGTGTTGGCGGTGCCGAGATCGATGGCCAAATCGCTCGAAAACATGCTAAAGAGCGAGCGCAAGCCGTGCGTCCGCGAATTGCGGGATGGAAAACCGTTCAAAGACATTGGGAAATGGATCTACCTCAAGCAGTATTGTACGGCCATCTGCAAGCGCCCGTATGAAAAGCGCACCGTTGGTAACTGGTACTTATTTCTATTCAACGTGGTGTGCGCCGGAAAGCAGTTCGCAGGGCGCAGTGATCAGTGAACGGTGGATTCTGCGGCAGCTCACCGGATCAGCATGGCCTAGCGCGAACTCCCAGGCGGGGAGACGGTCCCGTGTCTTAGCCCCGGCACACCCCAAGATGCTATAACCTCACTGTCCACTATCCACTATGAACTGAGAGCTGAGTTATGACTTATCCCACATACCATAACCTGATCGGCGGCGCATGGGTTCCCGCTGCAAGCGGCAAGACGCTCCTGAACCTGAACCCGGCCGACAATAAGGATGTCGTTGGCGCATTTCCGTCTTCGCATTTCGAGGACGTGGATGCCGCCGTAGCCGCCGCGAAGAAAGCCTACGCCAATTGGCGCCTGGTTCCCGCACCCAGGCGCGCCGAAATTCTGACCCGCACCGGAATCCTGCTTCGCGAACGGAAGGAGCAGTATGCGCGCGATATGACCCGCGAGATGGGCAAGGTGCTGACCGAGACACGCGGCGATGTGCAGGAGGCCATCGACGAAGCCTTCTACGTGGCGGGTGAGGGCAGGAGGTTATTCGGAGTAACGACACCTTCGGAACTACAAAACAAATTCGCCATGAGCGTGCGTATGCCAGTGGGTGTGGTTGGGCTGATTACGCCGTGGAATTTCCCGATGGCGATTCCCAGCTGGAAGTTGTTCCCTGCATTGGTCAGCGGCAACACGTGCGTTATCAAACCTGCTTCGGACACGCCGCTCTCGGTCTATAACCTCGTCCACGCGCTGATCGACGCCGGACTGCCGCCGGGTGTGGTGAATATTGTGTGCGGATCGGGATCACATGTTGGCACGCCGCTCATCGAGCACCGCGATGTGCGTGCGATCAGTTTCACGGGATCGAGCGACGTTGGCTCGTTTGTCGGTCAGCGTGCCGCGGCCACCTTCAAGCCGGTCTCGCTCGAAATGGGCGGAAAGAATGCGCAGATCGTGATGGACGACGCCAACCTCGAACTCGCGCTCGACGGCGCGCTGTGGGGGTCGTTCGGCACGACGGGACAGCGCTGCACGGCCACGAGCCGCATTCTGCTGCAGGCGAGCGTCGCCGCAGAGTTCACCAAGGAGTTTGTTGCCCGCGCCAAGGCGCTCCGGGTTGGCAATGGTCTCGATGAGACGGTCGAAGTGGGCCCGCAGGTGAACGAGGGGCAGATTGAGACGTCGACGAGGTATGTGGAGATCGCGATCAAGGAAGGTGCGGAACTGCTGACCGGCGGACGCGCGCTGACTGACGGTATCTACGCGGGCGGCCATTTCTTTGAACCAACTGTGGTCAGCCGAGTGACCCCCACCATGCGGATCGCGCGGGAAGAAGTTTTTGGGCCCGTAGTGAGCCTGATTGAATTCGATACTTTCGAGGAGGCTATCGAGATCGCCAACTCGATCGATTACGGGCTATCGACGGCGCTCTACACGAAAGACGTCAACCGCGTGTTTACTGCCATTCGCGATTTGGAGGCGGGCATTACCTACATCAATGCTCCGACCATAGGGGCAGAGGTTCATCTCCCGTTTGGCGGAGTGAAGCAGACGGGCAACGGGCATCGGGAGGGTTTGGGCGCGATCGACTTCTTCACTACATGGAAGTCGGTGTACGTGGATTATTCCGACAAATTGCAGAGGGCGCAGATCGATAACGCGGAGTAGGATTGCGGACGCATCGGTCTTGCGCGAGCTGAACTTATTGAATGGAAGACGACGTTTGTGGATTTGCGTTTCGCTATTCGCTCATGCGGGCCGGCACCACGGACGCCGAACCGGCGCGTCTCAGTGAGCAGATGGCGTGCGGATCGCACGTGAAATGAATGAGCGAATCGTCCTCGGCCCAGCTTGCAACCAACTGCTCGTCACTTTTCCGATCGATCAGGAACCGGGTACTGGCCCCCACGACCAATAGCCCGCGCGCAGCGTCGAAGTCCGTGGCCCGATCATCGCCCTGCATCAAATAGGCAGGCGGAGGCTTCTTTACAACTCGGCGCCTTGCCGCTCCACGGACGCTGCGATCCGTTTGCGGCTCGTCGTTGTTTTCGTCGTCCTCATGGGCTGAAACAGCGTGTGCCGCTTCGGCCGGCTTGCGACCAAGGAGATGATCCTGCTCGGCCAACGTCGGAAAATTGGTCGAGAGGTCCCAATAGTCGAAGCGCTGGTACTGGTCCGGTGAGCAGGGAAGATCGCCCTGCGCCCATAGCGCTTCGACGGATCCATCCGGTGTCTGGATGTTTTGAAACAGATCCTTGCCGCTTTCCCGTTCCTTCTCTTGCAGAGAGACGCGCTGCAAATATTCCTGTTGCTGGGCGAGCAATTTCTCCGCATCCGACTGTTTTTTGGGAAGTTGCATATTCGAGTGCCTGACACGCGCCGGGTCGAACCGAAGGACAATTTCCTTGCCACAGAGCGCGAATCCTGCCGAATCAAGCAAACGAATGTTGATTGAGATTGGTCCGGAAGGATTTGCAGCCACGCTAGAGAATCCGTCTGCATCGCGTGGATCGAGGGGTTCTATCTTCAGCATGTACTGCGCTTTTCCCTGCCAACGCGTCACGAGGTGGCCGCGCAATCCGGACGCTTGCGATATACCCGCTCCCAGGTCGTCGGCTTCGGAGGAGATTTTCGGAGAGTTGAGGCCCTTTTTTGATAACACCAGGAATGCGCCTGCGGCCACCACGATAAGCCCGAGCAGGAGCATGAGGAGTCCAGATGAATTCTTGCTTTGACGGATCCCCGATTCTGCATTTAGCTGGTTTGGATCGATTGGAGCCTGAAACAACTCCTGATTGCCTACCTTGACAGGCTTGTCATTTGAACTCTGTTGATCCGGTTCGCTCATCGCGCGGCGTTCCTTCCAAATTCCGCCAGGGCCTGTTCATGTGTCATAGCCGCCATCACGTTACGGCCAGTGACAACATCCTCGCCACAACGTCGAGCATTTGCGATTGCGCAAGTCGACGCATAACCCGAGAGGCATTGGCATTCCGCCGGTTACTTGTCTCTCAGGTTCCCCAAAGCATCGCTCGTGCTTACACGGCGGGCAATTGTATGAGTAAGGCTACCCCTCCTGATGACGGTCGACAAGTTATTGAGGTAACGTGTCTTCCGACGCGCGATCTTTAGGCGTGGTGCTCCCAGTCACAGAGGTTTCTGCCTTTGCCGGGGGGGCGGACGGCTCCGATGGCAACGCCGGATGATCGTAGGCATAGAGTTCGTTGAATAGATACTTATAGGTAGCATGGGACTGACCGCGGAACTGCGGCTTGAAGCCGAAGAGCACGATGTGGCCACGCCCGTATGCCAATTCGAGCGCTGCGGCCTTGCCCTCAATTGCTTCAGGATGCAACAGCAAGCCACTTTCGAGTGGATTGGTTTCTTTCGGATAACGGGCGAGCACGGCGCCGTGGAAACCGGGAAGCGGCTGGAAGGCGGGGCCGTTCTGGAACATCACCACGGGCGCTGCGGAGACGCCAAAGTTAACGGGCAGATCGGCATGTTCGGTTTCCACGCGCAACAGGGCTCCGGAGCAAAAGAACTTGTCGCTCTTCGCGCCTTCGATTACGTTCTGGACCGGCAACGACATGAGAGGAATCAGGCTGGCCGCAGTTTTGTTCAGCGCGATTAACGTTCCGCCGTCGCGCACGAATTCGCGCAGGTTTTCCAAACCATCGTCACCGATTCCACCTGCGTACTGCCCCGGAACCACGCCAATGCCAAAGCCATCGGTCAGCTGTTTGGACGACATATCCGGCAGGACGATCACATCGTAGCGGCTGCGCAGATCGGCCGCGCGCATGTCGCCGTTGTAAATGCTCTTTGGTTCGAAGCCATAGTTGTCCAGAATCCAGCGCGTCCATCCTTCATCGATCGAAGGGGCCCATGGCCGGTAGAGTCCGATGCGCGCTTTCTTGATTGGAAGCGTGTGGCCCGGGGCGCTGACGGCGGTCGCGGAGATTGCATACTTCTTTGTCAGGTCCGCGATGGATGATCGGCTCGCGCCGCTGAGTAAAAATGCGCCGGACTCCATGCCTTCGGCGGTTTTGACTGGATCCAGCGCCAAGGAGACGGCGGCTCCGTTCTGCAGTGCTGCATTTACGAGTTGGAAAGAGGCATTGGTTTTGTGACTGATCGCGAAGACAGTGCCCGCGCCGTCCACCGTTGCTTCGGGAACCTCGACTTTGTCGATCTTCGCCATCAGCGTGCGTTGGTCCGCGCCGAGCGGATCGGTGACCGCATCGACGTTGACACCCATTTGCAAAGGCAATGTCCATCCAGTCACGTCGTAGGGCAGGTCAATTGCTTTTGACGTCCCGTTCTCAAGCGCGTCCGGGTAGCGTTGCCGTTCGAACAATTCCTTGGCCAGCGCGGAGAAGGGCTGATCCATCGGGATGACCCATGAACCGGCCGGATAGCTCACGCCGTTCGCCTTGAAGCCGGACTTGGTTGCGTAGACGTCGAGTCCGTTATCGATCATCTTTTGTGCCAGCAAGCCGGCTTCGGGCGTGTCCGATTGCTTGTCGCTGATCACGTAGGCAAACGGGGGTTCCTTGCTGAAGTGCTGGATGTTGTCTCGCGCTGCCTGGTAGCGGTTGTAGAGCAGGGTCTCGCGATTTTTTGCAGCGAGGTCGAGCACCGACATGGAGCCGCCGACCATGTAGTCGACGGCGTCTTTCAGATGCCACCAACCTCCTTCCCACGGAGTGGAGTACATGCTGAGTGCGCGCAGATCCTGATAGTTCTTCGGGAAATCGCGGACGGTGTAGAAGTGCGGCGTTGCGTATTCGTAGAGAGCAGTTTCAGTGAAGAACGAGATTTCATTGCGGAAGACGTGCGCCCAGTCAGTGAATCCGGCGTACCAGTTGTCGAAGCGCGATTCGGAGATGGAGCCAGGCATGTTGTGTGCGTTCAAGTAGGCCGTCATATTTGCGCCGATGAGGTTGAGCCAACTGCGCACCAGCGGGCTGATGTTGCTGGAGATTGGATCGGAGAAAGGCGGAATCCAAATACGCGCGGGGAAGGGCGCGGTCTGGTGCTGGCAGTAGAAGATTTCGGGACTGTATTCGAGCTGAGTCTTCACGACGACCTGCTCTTCTTTCATGTTCATCATGTAGCCGTCGCGATTGTTGTCGTGCCCGACGTAGTCCTGGTAGAGCCACGGCATCGGACTGACTTCATACTTCGTTCCAAGGTTCTGCCGGTACCAATGCACCACCATGTCCTGCCCGTCGGGATTAAGCGTAGGCCACAGGACGAGAATGACCTGATCAAGAATGGCGTCCACTTGTGGGTCGTTCTGCGAGGAAAGCAGCTTGTAAGCCAGCACCATGGTGTGCTGCGGTCCGGCGACTTCGTCGGCATGCAGGCCGCCGTCGATGTGCACAATCACTTTGGAGGTGCGGGCCAATTCTTTGGCCTGGTCGTCATTCAGGTCTGCTGCGTGGGCGAGCCGCCCGGCGATTTGCTTGTAGTCGTCAAGTTTGGCGAGGTTTTGCTGCGATGAGATCACCGCAATTTCAATGTCCTTGCCGCGCGTGGTCTTGCCGACGGTGAAGAGCTTGATGCGATCGGAGGCCGCGGCAAGAGCGTGGAAGTAGCGCACTGTGTCTTCGTAGTCGGCGAGGTAGAAATCGTCGCCAGGATTGTGGCCGAGGACGGAGATGGGCGTGGGGACCTCCGCGCGCAAACTGGAAGGCACAAAAGCAAGACTACAAACGGCGACGCATACCAGACGGAATCGCAGGCTCAGCTTGAACGAAGGCATCGACACTCCTTTTGAGTCGGAAAGAACTAAACGAAGCGAAAGAGAATGGATTGCTGTGCGCACCCTGCAGACCGGCGCGCGGGAATGGGCTGTCTTGCGTGTTTTCAAGGGTAACGCACCGGAATAGCCCTGCAAAGTGCGACTTCGAATCGAGTCGCGGAAGTTGCGCTGCATTCCTTTATGATTCGCTTGACTCAGCGCGGAATCGGTGGCGAAATCGCGTGCTTGCGGTCTACGATCTGGCGCCGGCCAGCACGTCGCGCAGTGCAAAGCTTGTTTCGAGGCGCGTAACGCCCGGCAGGCGCGACAACTCATTCTGGTGCAGGCGGCCATAGTCGTCGATACCTGCCACGCGCGCGACGAGCATGTAATCGTACTGGCCGGCCATCAGGTGGCAACTTACGATCTCGCGGCATCGGCGTACCGCCGCCTCGAATGCGCTCAAGACTGTGGCGGACTGCCGTTCCAACGTGACGCGGATATAGACCGTCATCCGTTTTCCGAAGAGCCGATCATCTACGAGTGCCTGGTAGCCGCGGATTGCCCCTTCATTTTCGAGAGCCATAATGCGGCGCGATGCCGCGGAAGCCGATAGCCCGACAGCTTCGCCGACTTCATAGTTCGTCGCGCGCCCGTTGCGCTCGAGGTAGCGCAGGATAGAAGCGTCCATGTCATCAAGACCGGCCATCGCACCGGTTGGAGTTGTTTCTTGCGCTACAGCCGCATTTTTATCACGTTTCGTGCTCATAAGCCGGTTGTATCACGATTCTTGCACACATTGGAAGGGGCTTGCGCAGTACGATTTGTCCTGTTGGGAGCCCAGTGCACAGGCGCGCCGGAACAACGCCCTCCCCGACGATTCCATTTCCGGCGCGCTAGCTTCTGATCAGCCTTCTCCCGACTGGCCCTCTCCACTGCGGCACCCCACCTGAGGGTCGTCTACCTTATATAGAGGAGCACGAGCCATGATCATCGGCGTTCCGAAAGAGATCAAAGACAATGAAGCGCGCGTTGGCGTCACCCCTGCCGGCGTGAAAGCTTTGACCGAGGCAGGCCATAAGGTCCTGGTCGAAACCCAGGCCGGAGCGCAGTCCGGTTTCGATGATGCCGAGTACCAGAACGCAGGCGGAGAAATCGTCGGCGAGCCCGGCTATGTCTGGGGTAAGTCCGAGATGGTCGTCAAGGTCAAGGAGCCAATCGAAAAGGAGTACGTCTTCTTTCGCGAGGGGCTGGTGTTGTTCACTTACCTGCATCTTGCTCCTGTGCCGGTGCTGACCGAAAAACTTCTCGAGTCCAAAGTAATCGGGATTGCCTATGAAACTGTGCGCGATCGGCAGGGTACGCTACCCCTGCTGACGCCGATGAGCGAAGTCGCAGGCCGCATGAGTGTACAGGTGGGTGCGACTTATCTGGAGAAAGAGCGCGGTGGACGCGGCATTCTGCTGGGCGGCGTTCCGGGCGTGCCCCCGGCGCACGTCACCATCATTGGCGGCGGCATCGTGGGCACCAATGCGGCGCGCATTGCGCTGGGCTTCGGCGCCAAAGTGACTCTGGTCGATGTGAATCTCGGCCGACTGCGCGAACTCGACGACATCTTCGGCGGCCGTCTTTATACGTTGGCCTCCAACAGCTACAACGTGGCGCAGGCCACGTGCGAAGCAGATCTCGTGATCGGTGGCGTGCTGATTCCTGGCGCAACGGCTCCCAAGCTCGTCACGCGCAGCATGGTTTCTCAGATGAAGAAGGGCGCTGTGATCGTGGATGTGGCCATAGATCAGGGAGGATGCGTTGAGACGGCGCGGCCCACCTCGCATTCCAATCCCAGCTATGTTGTGGATGGCGTGGTGCACTATTGCGTAACCAATATGCCCGGCGCCGTGCCGCATACCTCGACGCTCGCGCTCACCAATTCGACCTTTCCTTACCTGATGCGGTTGGCGAATCTTGGTGCGCGCGAGGCGCTGAAGCAGGACGCTGGATTGGCGGAAGGGCTGAATACGTGGCTGGGTACGCTGACCTATCGAGGAGTGGCGGAAAGCCAGCACAAACCCTGGACCGCGGCGGCCAGTCTGCTCGCTTAGATAGATTCGAAATGCTTCAGAGGGCATTTATTCTTGTTGACAGTAATATCTAATAGATATATATCTAATTGAACTATGGCGAAACGCACCAGTTCAGGCATGGAAGTGTTGCTTGGGCTGCTCACAATTGAACCGATGTCCGGCTACGATCTCGGCCAGCTTATCCGGGAATCGATCCGTCACTTCTGGAACGAGAGCTACGGGCAAATCTATCCCAACCTGAAGCAGCTGGCCGCCGGGGGCTTTATCACCGGCAAGATCGAAAAGCAGAAGGGCAAGCCGGACCGCCAAATCTACTCGATTACGAAGAAGGGCCGCGAGCGCCTCATGCGCTGGCTGGAAGTGGAACCACAGCCCGAAATCCCGCGCAATGAGCTACTGCTGAAGATCTTCTTCGGCGCGCAGGCCGGTCCTGGAACCTTGCGCAACTACCTGGAACGGATGTTAGAGAACGAGCGCGCTGCGCTCCAGCAGTTCGGTTTCATCGAGCGGGAAATCGCGAAAAACACACAATATCCAGACGCCCCTTATTGGCAGATCGCCTTGCGCTTTGGACAAATCGAGGTTGAGGCGCACGTGCGTTGGGCCGAAGAAACACTAGCCGTATTGCAAAAGCTCAGCAGAGTGAAACAGACTCCGCAGGGATCGCGAAAGGAAAAGCCCCATGCTGGCGAATGAAAGAACCGCAACGGGAATACCGAGTGAACGCAAGGCGCCCACGCAGATCGCCTCATGGGGATGGCTTGTCGGCTTCCTGCTGATTGGGACTGGCATGGCGACGATGGGGTTTCTTGCCCAACATGCACCCGCGGCGACTCCTGGTGCAGCAGCGGCAGGCCAACTTGCGAGTCACAGCCAGGCGATTCCCATTTATCTCGGCGCAATCTTTATGGATTGGGCGTTGCTTTATTACTGCTGGGCAGGAGTGCACCGCTTCGGCGGGAATCTGAGGACGCTCTCGGGCGAGCGCTGGGCCTCATGGAAAGAGGTAGGTGCAGACGCGGCAATCGCTGTGCCGTTCTGGGTTCTTTGGGAGGGTACAGCCTACGGAGTGTCCAAGTTGCTGGCTGCGACAGCGGGATCTGACTCCGCAAAAACCGTAGACAGCCTGTTGCCACATAGCTTGCTTGAGGTTGCGATCTGGATTGCAGCATCGGTGACAGCCGGGGTGTGCGAGGAGACGGCATTTCGCGGATTCCTGCAACGCCAACTTCATGCACTGGGTGGAAATATTGGCATCGCAGTGGTTGGGCAAGGAATGGTGTTTGGCCTGTTCCACAGCTACCAGGGTTGGAGGAATGTCGTCGTGATCAGCGTTCTGGGCATGCTCTACGGAGCACTCGCTGCTTGGCGCCGCAATTTGCGCGTGAATATTGTGACCCACGCGTTCACGGACATTTGGGAGGGATGGCTGAAGTTCATCGTTTGGCCGGGCCTCTAGAGCCAGAATCGCCAATTGGAACTGCCGGCATTTCACAGTCCGCACTATAATCTCGGCATGCCTTTTCCAGGTAAAGCGAGACGCCGGTCGGTGGTCCTGTTAGGCGCGGGCGTGCTTTTGTTCTTTGCCTTGCTGGGCGGCCTTCAGGCATTCAACACCTCGAATGTCCATTTTCTGAATCCCGAGACAGCCGGCGAGACGCTGGCGTTCACCGGTCTCACTGTTGTTGTTTTCTTGCTGCTCATGGTGCTTCTGATGCTCTTGCTCAGGAACATCCTGAAGCTCTACGCAGACCAAAGCAGCAGTGCACTGGGTGCGCGACTTCGTACGCGGATGGTCCTGGGCGCGGTGCTGATTGCGCTTGCCCCCGCTGTTTTCATGTTTCTGTTCAGCTTTCAGCTGATGAACCGCTCCATCGACCGGTGGTTTTCGCCGAACACTTCAGAGCTGCGCGAAGACTCGACACGCGTCGTGTTGGAATTAGCCCAATATGTCACCAGCAATGCGCGGGGTGAGGCGGAATCGATCGCAGCTACGGGTGCTCCTGACGGCGATTTGGCGACGCTGCAAGATGTAATGGGGTCGCATCGCATCACGTTGCAGGGCGGGTTTGCGCTTGTGTATGACAAGAACCGGCGTGTGATTGCCAGTTATCAGGCGCCGCCGGAGGCCAGTGCGGCGAGCCTCATTCCATGGCTTCCTGAACGAACCGAGGCCGGCGTGAGTGACACCGCCATTCAGCTACATGGCCCGCTCTCGGCGAATGTGCTTACCGCCGCGCAGCGCAATGATGAACCCGTGGTTCGCATCGGGGGCCAGGACTATGCACTCGGTATGTCGGTCACCGCCTCGGGCAAGATCGTGGTCGCTGCGCTGCCGATGCCGCAGGGGCTGAGCCAAACCATATCGCGGATTCGCGACGGCGCCAATGAATACTGGAGGCTTTTTCGATCGCGCAATCAGGTTCGGAACACTTTCATCTTGATGCTGTTGCTGATCACGGCTGTGGTCTTCTTTTCCAGCGTGTGGCTGGCGCTGTTTCTTTCCAAACAGATCACGCGGCCGGTGGAGGCTCTTGCCGACGCGATGGACAAGATCGCCGCGGGCAAATACGACCATCGCGTGGCGCTGGTGACTACAGGAGAGATGGCGGAACTGGTGCAGTCGTTCAACCACATGGCTGCGGATCTCGAGGCCAGCCGGCAATTGGCTGATCGTTCATCCGCTGAAGTGATCGCCGCCAACCTTGCGATTGAAGAGCGTCGCCGTGAGCTCGAAACCATCGTGGAGACGATTCCCGGCGGTGTGGTGACACTCGACGGCGCCGGCATTGTTCTTCAGGCCAATCGCGCCTTCGCTGTGCTCATGGGCCAGCCGGAGGGCCCTGACCTTCGTGGGAAAAAGCTGGACACGCTGCTACCGCAGGAGAGCGTTGACGATCTGGCTGCCGTGATTCGCCGCGGGCAACGTATGGGAGCGGCGTCGACCGAGATCGAATTCCACGCCAGGGGCCGGAGCCTGCATTTGGCAGTGACCAGCGCACGGCTTGAACTGGCGCGCGAAAAGACCGGCACCGTGCTGGTGATTGAAGACATGACGGAGCTGCTGCGTGCTCAGCGCCAACTGGCGTGGAAAGAAGTTGCACAGCGCGTGGCTCACGAGATCAAGAATCCGCTGACACCGATTGCGCTCTCGGCGGAGAGGATTGGACGGCACCTCGATCGCAGCCTGCCGGATTCTCCGAACATCATTCGGAAGTGCAGCGAAGTGATTCTGAGTTGTGTCGGCACGATGCGCACGCTGGTCGACCAGTTTTCCGCGCTCGCGCAGTTTCCGGCTCCGCAGCCCCGCGCCTGCGACATGAACCGCGTCGCGGAGGAAGCTCTGGCCTTGTTTTCCGGTCGTCTTGACGGCATTACAGTGCTGCGCGAATTCGAGTCCGAATTGCCATTAGTGCTTGCAGACCCGGAGGCCATTCGTCGGGCGCTTGCCAACCTGATTGACAACGCGGCCGAGGCGATGCAGGGAAGTCTCCTGCGCGTCCTCGCGATCAGCAGCGCGCTCAGCGAGGATGGTACGGCGATTGAGGTCTCAGTCTCCGATACAGGACACGGACTTACCGATGAGATTCGCGAACGGCTGTTCCTGCCCTTCTATTCCACGAAACATCGGGGCACCGGGCTCGGACTTTCCATCGCAGCCAAGATTGTTCAGGAGCACGGCGGCTCCATTCGCGCCGAGAGCAATAGCCCCAAGGGTGCGCGCTTTCTGGTGCGTCTGCCATTGATGGAGACTGGGGCGGCGCCCGTGGTTGAGGCGCCTGTGGCTGAACCGCTGACGAAAGCGCACTGATGAACCACATTCTGGTCGTTGACGACGAAACCGAGATCCGCACTTCGCTCGAGGAGATTCTGCGCGAAGAGGGATACGGCGTTGCCACGGCGGCTACGGCGGCAGAAGCGCTCGTGCTGGTCCAGGATGCGCCCTATGAAGTTGTCCTGCTGGACATATGGCTTCCCGACCGCGACGGTCTCGAGGTGCTGGCCGAGATCCATGCGCTTGATCCGCAGGCTCGGCCGGAAGTGGTAATTATCTCGGGCCACGGCACCATTGAAACGGCGGTGAAAGCCACTAAGCTGGGCGCGTTCGATTTTCTTGAGAAGCCGCTTTCACTCGATCGCACGCTGATTGTGCTCAAGAACGCGGTTGAAGCGCGTCGGCTGCGCAATGAGAATCTTGAATTTCGTCGCCAGTTTGGCGTGGGGTCTGTGCTGACGGGCGAAAGTGTGCCGCTCAAAGCGCTGCGTCAACAGATTCGTCTTATGGCGCCGTCGAACGGGCGCGTTCTTATTTATGGTGAATCGGGGACGGGCAAGGAGCTGATCGCGCGCGCGATCCATGCGGAAAGCCTGCGCCGTGACCGCGTTTTTGTGGAACTGAACTGCGCGGCCATCCCTGAGGATCATATCGAAGCTGAACTTTTTGGCTATCGCCATGGCGCGCAACCAGGTGGCCCGACCGAGCAGCGCGGCACTCTCGAGCGCGCCGACGGCGGGTCACTTTTTCTGGATGAAGTTGGCGATATGAGTCTCAAGACGCAGGCAAAAGTGCTCAGCGCTCTTGACGATCAGCTCTTCACCCCCGTGGGGGGCGCACAGCCGCTGCGCGTGGATGTCCGCGTGATCGCCGCGACCAATAAGGATCTGGAAGAAGAGATTGCGAAAGGGAATTTTCGCGAAGATTTGTTTTACCGGCTGAATGTCGTTCCATTTTTTGTGCCGCCTTTGCGGGAACGCAAGCAGGACATTCCGCTGCTGGCGCGCGAATTTATGACAGAATTTGGCCGTCAATATGGCCGTCCTCGGATCGAGATCAGCGAGGAAGCGCTCGAATCACTTTCGAAGTATCATTGGCCCGGCAATGTACGCGAGCTGAAGAATGTCATCGAGCGGGTACTGATTCTCAATCCACGCACATTGCGCATCGAGCGCAAGCATCTGCCTCCGCTTACGCACAAGTCCGGATCACAGTCGACTGAGGAATTTTCCACTTTGCAGCAGGCGCGGGATGCGTACGAGCGCGAATACATTCTCAAAAAGATTGAAGAGGCACGCAACAATATGAGCCGGGCCGCGGAGATGCTCGGTCTTGAGCGGAGCCACCTTTATCGCAAAATGAAAGCCCTCGGAATCGGCGTGCGCGAGTAGTTTCGCGGCCGGTCTTCTACGTCGAGGGGACTTCGTTCCGGAATTTGAACGCGAATGCAAGATCTTTTTCGTCGAGTCGCGACTTCACGATTTGTTAAAGCTAGACGAATCTCAATAGCGCCTTGAAGCGGTTACCCGCGTTCTCGCACTCAGGCAACCGAAAATGCGTCCCATCCGTCGAACCTTCGAAAGCTGACTTGCTGCCGACGAAGGGTCCCGTCTTGCTATCGCCTTCGTCGAACGATTGACGCGACTCGCCGAATCTTCACGGCTCTCCCCTGAGCTGAAGCCCAATCCGGATATCGGGATCAGAGGAAGACCAGAGGATTTCACGCCATGGGAGGCATCCCTGCAGCACCAATCCTTCATCCCGGTTTCGCTCTTTTCCGTCTCCATGACCTTTGTCTTCCTTCTCGGTGCCATGCCAGGTCACGCACAGTCGCTTGATGCTCTCTCCAGTACTTCGCGCACAAACAATCGCCGCGATGCCTTCGCCGGTTCCAGTTCCTTCGGGCCGAACGCTGCCGCGCTGCTCTCGCCCAACGCATCGTTTCCCGCCGCGCCGGAGCCAGCAAGCAACGATGAGCCCGCCAACATGCCCTGGGCGGCGAAAGCGCATCAGCAGCCTTTTTCTCGCCTCGGGATCGGTGCGGATGTGTCGCCACTAGGAATCGGGATCAAATCCGCAACTGTCCTGACCCAGTACTTCGATGCACGGCTGATGGGGAATTTTTTTAACTACAACAGCGGCCAATTCGAACTCGAGGGTTTCAGGGTGAAGGCCAGCTTGCACATGGCCTCGGCTGCGGCGTCGCTCGACTGGTATCCACTGAACAGCATCTGGCGGCTAAGCGTGGGCACGTTGTTCTACAACGGCAACCAGCTTTCGGCAACGAGCGAGATCGTGCCTGGAACCAGTTTTTCGCTCAACGGCGAGAACTTCTACTCGGCAACTGCCAATCCTGTTACGGGGGCGATACCGGTCACGGGTTCGGGTGTATTGGGCCTGCATCGATATCGGCCGGCGTTGACCCTGGCTGGCGGCTTTGGGAAATTCGTTCCTCGCTCCGACCGCCATTGGTCCTTCCCGTCGGAATTTGGCGTTGCCTTCACGGGGGCGCCGACGGTCAACGTAAACCCGGGCGGCTGGGTTTGCCTGGACCAGGCACAGACCCAATGCAGCAACCTGAGCGACTCGGCGAACCCGGTAACCGTGCAGTTCAATGATGCCTTGCAGGCGAGCCTGACCAAATGGAGAAAGGACCTGAGCGCGGTGCAGGTTTATCCGCTGTTCTCCTACAGTGTGGTTTACAGCTTTAATATTCGGTAGACATTTGAGGCAGTCTGCTGTCACTTTCGCTGTTCGGGATCGAACACGTCCTTCCGGAATTGGTCAGCGGCGGTGCGCGAGATGGACCTAATGCGTGATCTAACCATTGATTAACGAAGGCTTTGAGTCGTGGCGAAGCGGGCGCAAAGTTGGAGTCTAAATTGCTTACAAGTGACCCATCTGGATCCAGCGCGGAGGTAGGCCATGGCGTATTTCGAACGGATTCGCGATGTAATCTCACAGCCTTTCAGCCCGGAAATCATTCGACAGAGATCGGCGGCGGGTTGGCAGATGGTGTCCATCGAGTGGCGGCGGGAACTGCCCGACACCGAGGCTCCGCCGGACCGTGGGTTTAACGAGGACATCCCCTACGGGCTGCGCATCTCCGACGATTGCAAACGGCTCGAAGTCGATGCTCACGAGAACCAGGTGCTTCTCCTCATGATGGACCTGCTCGCCCAGGACTTTTCCTATTCCAGTATTGTCAGCGATTTGAACGAGAAGGGGTTCCGAACGCGGGAAGGGAAGCCGTGGAGCCGCGTGGCTGTCTTCAACATGATGCCGCGCCTGATTGAGGTGGGCCCGCGCATTTTCTCGAGCGTGGAATGGGAGAAACGGCGGGTCAAGATCGCTCGCCGCGAGGCGCCATAAGACCGGCCGGTTTCGCTATTTCTGAATCGGCCCTATCGAGCCCAGGTTATCGCCCAGCTGCGGATCGACGCGGAAATCCCAGACCGACTGGTTGATGTCGGAAGGTGAGAGGATTTCCACCAACGCGTATTCGCCGATGGTGAGGGGCTTATCGGGCGTGAGCTTGAGCCAATGCTTGCCGGCGACGACCTCGGACTTGGCGGGTATGACATCTTCACTTTGCGTGACCGATCCGGTCGGGCTGATATGAATACCCCCGACAATGCGAACGGCTCTGCGCTCATCCACGTGCACAATCGCAAATCCGGAAGAAGGTGAATGCGCACCATGCTTGCGATTGGCGGCATCCTTGTTGCCGCCGGTCGGCACTGTGAACGCATGGGTGGTCAAAGGCGGAGGGTCTTTTCCGGGGTCGAGAGACAGATAGATTGCCGGGTCATTCACATGAAGATGCACCTTGGCATGCGCTCCATCCAATTCGATACTTGCCTTTTGTCCGGCCAGTGGATTGAGCGTGCTAATGCCATGCTTGTTTTTCTGATTCATGCTTAGTTCGGAGGGCACGAGCTCCACCAGCTCCGGCGTGCCCTCATACGTGTCCAGGACAAAAACTCCATCTTGATCTGGAAGCTCTAATCCCTTGGCAACTTCCGGCATGCGGGCCCTCTGATCCTCGCGCACTGCCGCTTCTTCCTTATCGATCTCTTCGGCTTCCTTCATGGCAGGCGAGGCGTCCTCTGGCTGCGGTGCGGCGTGGTCGCGCTCCCATTTGTGCGTGGCTTCCCAATCCACAAGGTCGGCGGGCATCTCTTCCCAATCGCCCCGGTCCTGCGAGAGATACCGCACCCTGTCGCCGACAACCTCGTATTGCCGGACCATCTGGTAGCTGCCGTCTTTGAGGATCAGGCGGTGGTTGGAGCCCATGCCCGGCACGCCCGGTTGCATAGGAATCGGCTTATGTTCCTGCGCCCCGGCGCACGCAGGCAACAGCAGAAATGCCGCCAGTCCCAAGCCGAGCAGGTGATGCAAAGAAAGAGGATGTGCCATGGCCCCCCAAGTTTAGACGAAGCTCGAAGATAGGGGTTTGGCGAAGAAGGCACGATTGTACTCCCGATTCGATCACGTCCAGATCCTTGGCGCATCTAATCGGATGTATTCTTAAGAGCGGGGTCTTTGTTTACGGAATTGCACACACGCTCTCAAGGGAACGGCCGCCCAAGGTCCCGTACTTTCGCGGCTGTGGCAGTTGTGTGTCTGGTTCTGCTCGCCCTATTGGCGGTTGCGCAGGTCGCGCATACCCACCAGGGAACCACTGACGCAGATCATTGCCCTCTGTGCATCGTGATGCACACGGCAGCCCCCGTCGTAGCCACACCTGCGGTCATCGCACTGGTTCAGGTCGCGACGTCCGTTCCTGTCCTCGAGATCAGGCGCGTCACGCGGAACTGGCACCCGCAACACTTTACCCGCCCGCCCCCTGTGGGCTGCTAGGCATCTTTCCGGTTTCATTACCTGTTGTTTTGGATCAGCGCCGACCCGCCACGAGCGAGGGATGGGCGCACCTCCCAAAGGCACGATCCGACGGAAAGATGTCCCGATTGCATCGATGATGCTGCGGCAGAACACCGCAGTTCACATCTCATCAGCCATCCCTCGGAGGCACATTATGCCGTCTAATCGCGGCACGATCTTTGGAACATTTTCAATACTCGCTCTTCTTTTTGCGACCCTTGATGCTTCGGCGCAAAGCGGCAATGCGGGTGCAGTGCGCGGTATAGTCACCGATCCCAGCGGCGCGGTCATTCCGGGCGCTACCGTGCACCTGACCAATCCGACCAGCGGCCTCGACCGCACAGTGACAAGCGACGCTACTGGGCAGTTCGTCCTCTCCAACATTCCATTCAATCCCTATCAAATCGTGGTCTCGGCCACAGGATTCAATCCGCTCAGCCGGAACATCGAGATTCGATCTTCTCTCGGAATCAATCTGAAGTTGGCCCTCCAGATTGCCGGTGCTTCCCAGACGGTCACGGTCGAGTCGACTGGCGACCTAGTCGAGGACGACCCGACGTTCCACACAGACGTGGACCGCGACGCCTTCATCAAAGTGCCGCTGGAGAGCCAGTCTTCGTCCCTCAGCTCTCTCGTTACGCTCACCACTCCCGGCGTGTCGGCTGACTCCAACGGTCTTTTTCACGGGCTCGGCGACCACGCTTCCAACTCGTTTTCGGTAGATGGCGAGAGTATTACGGACCAGCAGAGCAAAGTCTTCTCCAACCAGCTTCCGTCCAATTCCATCCAGTCCATCGAAGTCATCTCCGGCGCGCCCCCGGCCGAATATGGAGACAAGACCAGCCTTGTGATCGTGGCAACGACGCGATCGGGACAGGGCATTACCAAGCCGACCGGCAGCATCAGCAGTTCCTACGGCGCGTTCGGATCGGCCAGTGCCGGTGTCGACTTGGCGTACGGCGGCAAAAGTTGGGGAAACTTTGTTGAAGTGGACGGCCTGAACAGCGGCCGCTTTCTCGATCCACCGGAGTTTACGGTATTTCACGACAAGGGCAATGAAGAGAATGCCTTTGATCGCGTGGATTATACCTTCACGCCAGCCGATTCGGTTCACCTCGATTTCAACTACTCGCGGTCGTGGTTCCAGACACCCAACGCCTTCCAGAACCTGAACATCCAGAATGTCGTCAGCGGAGGCAGCAGCGCCAATCCCACCTTTGGCAATGTGGGGAATACCGACCAGCGTTCACAGATTTCCACGTTCAATATCTCGCCCACCTATACGCGGGTGTTGAGCGATCACGCGGTCGTCAATGTCGGTGCCTTTGTGCGTAAGGATCTGTATAACTACTACCCGAGTGGCAATCCGCTGGCCGACTTGGGGCCGGCCACTTTGCAAACTTCGTCGATCTCCCAGAACCGCACGCTGACCAATACAGGCGTGCACTCGGACCTCACCTACGCGCGTGGAATCCATAACATCAAGGCGGGTGTCCAATATGGGCAGACTTTCCTGCGCGAGAACGACGGGCTGGGAGTCGTGGATCCCACCTATCCCCTTAGCGCCCCATGCATGGATGTCAATGGAAACGCCTTGTCGGGATACTCCGACCCATCGGCTTGCGATGGCGTTGTGGCGCTACCAAATCCCAACTACAACCCAGTCCTGGCGCCCTACGATCTAACCCGCGGCGGAAGTGAATATACATTTTCTGGCCGCACCGATGTGAAGGAACTAGCGGTCTATATTGAGGACCAGATCAAGGCCGGGAACTGGAATTTCAACCTGGGCATGCGCGGCGACATCTACAACGGCCTGACCGCGGCTAGCCAGGCAGAACCTCGCGTGGGCATTGCCTACAACATTAAACCGACCACAACGGTGTTGAGCGTATCTTATGCGCGTACGCTGGAGACTCCGTTTAACGAAAACCTGGTCTTGTCGAGTACCGGCTGCTCGAACGCTATACTTGCGCCGCTTCTCAATTGCTCGGCGGGTGTATCGGGAATCCTCGACCCCGGCTTCCGAAACGAGTTCCATGCGAGCCTGCAGCAGGCCTTTGGCAAGAACGTGGTTGTGAGTGGCGAGTACATCTGGAAGTACACTCACAATGCATTCGACTTCAGCATTCTGGGTAATACTCCCATCACGTTCCCCATCGACTGGCACAACTCGAAGATCCCCGGCTATGCCCTGCATGTTGAAGTTCCTCAATTCCACAACTTCAGCGCGTACACAGTGATGTCGTCCGTCGCAGCTCGCTTCTTCCCGCCGCAAGTGGCTGGCGCCGGCGCTACGGTGGGCCAGACCGGCCTCCCGTTCCGCATCGATCATGACGAGAAGTTCAACCAGACAACGCATCTGCAATACACGGTCCCCGACCACAGATTCGCTAGCGGGCTGTGGGGTGGCTTCAACTGGCGCTACGACTCGGGTCTTGTCGCGGGGTCGACACCCTGTTACGGTGCGACGGATCCAAACACGCCCTGCGGAAACAGCTCGGTGACGCTGCCGGACGGCACACCTGGGATCGCAATGGTCGACACTAACATTCCACCGATCACCAACCCTGTGACGGGAGCGACTGTCGCCCTTCCCCTGACCGCGGACGAAGAGTTTCAGGCGGGATTTGCCTGCAATGGGGTGAAGGCAACGCCTACGACGCCCTTGCCCGCGGTCTGC
This sequence comes from uncultured Acidobacteriaceae bacterium, assembly GCA_963704415.1. Taxonomy (GTDB): domain Bacteria; phylum Acidobacteriota; class Terriglobia; order Terriglobales; family Acidobacteriaceae; genus Telmatobacter. Next base: position 1,640,677 of record OY969908.1, read on the forward strand.
CCAGCATCGGAGTTCACATCCAACCTGATCAACGTTCCCGCGCCTAATACGGGCGACAATGACCACAATCCTCAGCGCATTGCACCGCGCAATCTGTTCGACGCGTCCATTGGCAAGAGCAATATCTTTCACAAAGAGCGTTACAAGGTCGATGTGGATCTGACAGCGATCAATGTGACGGATAAGTATGCGCTGTATAACTTCCTTTCGACGTTCAGCGGGACGCACTACGTGACACCGCGGGCGTTGACGGCAAAGGTGACGTTCAACTTTTGAGACAGCGAGACAGAGAAACAGATAACGGAGAAAGAGGGACCTGCCTTTCGGGGCAGGTCTCCGCGTTTTGAGGGATTTCCTGGCTGACCGTGTTGAGTTGGCCATAGACACCCGCCGCGCATGATTCGAGGGATCGAATTTTTTACCTGGGAGCCCGCGGCGCGATGTTTTGTCGTGCGCGGGCGTATACTGGCGGCATCGACAAGAATCCTGCTATCTCCTTTCATTCCGGCCTTGTCGGAGATGAAGTGCATCGGAGGAAAAGCATGTTTGGAAGAGCTTTGCTCGCTTTTGTTGTTGCAGTTTGCCTCGGTTTGACGGGTCACACCGTCATGGCGCAGGAAGTGGTTCATGCGCTCACAGGGACGGTGAGCTCTGTTGATTCTGTTGGCAAGACGATCACCGTCTTTCTGGACGGCGGCTCCCAGGGCACATTCAAGGAAATGACGAAAGCGAAAACACCCTTGTCTGTTGACAAGAAGCTTCTCGCCACTGCGACGAACGTGGATGCATTCAATAAGAACGGCGCATATGTAATCGTTTTCTATTTTGGAGGAACCGATGCCCGCACGGCGGTTGCGTTGCGGAGCCTCGGAACCGGACCGTTTACGGCGATGGAGGGTACAGTGGCGAGAGCCGAGAGCCATGCGATTTCTGTCCAAGACAAATCCGGCGCTGTGCAAACCTTCAAGCTGAACGCGGACACTGTTGCGGAAAGCTACTCCGGTGCAGTGGATGGCCTGAAGTTTCAGGCCCAGAAGGACGGCCATGTGCGCGTTGTCGGCACCTCGCAGAATGGAGACCTGGTCGCCCTTTTCGTGAGTGAGAGGTAGCTGCGGGACAGATCGCCGAATAGGGCGTGAATGTACGTGCGACCGGCCAGGCTTATTTCTCGCTATCCAGCACCGTCATTTGGTGCTCGTCGTAGCGCGTGCCAGCGACCGCTTCTGGCGGGATCGCAGCTTCGATGTCGGCGATTTCAGTGGGTGACAGTTTGACTTCGAGGGCGGCGAGGCTCTCAGAGAGCTGGGCGCGAGTGCGCGCTCCCATCACAGGGATGATGGAGTCGCCTTTGGCGAGCACCCATGCGATGGCAAGTTGAGACGGAGTGATTCCCCAGGTCTCAGCGATCTGTTTGAGGCGGGCGACGAGCTGCTGATTGCGGGCAAGGTTGTCGGCAGCGAAACGTGGGAAGCGGTTGCGGATGTCGCCGGAGCCCGCGGTGGAAGAGCCGGACAATAATCCTCGCGAGAGGACACCGTAGGCGGTGGCGGCGATGCCGAGTTCGCGGAGTAGGGGAAAGATCTTGGCTTCGGGGCTACGGCTGATGAGGGAGTACTCGATCTGCAGGTCGACAATGGAGTGGACGACGGCGGCGCGGCGGATGGTCTCGGGACCGAGCTCGCTCAGGCCGACGTAGCGGACATACCCGGCCTTGATCATGTCGGCGATGGCGCCGACGGTGTCTTCGATGGGGACGTTGGGGTCGAGGCGGGCTGGGCGGTAAATGTCGATGTGATCCACGCCGAGGCGTTTGAGTGTGTAGGCGAGCGCGGTTTTCACCGCGGCGGGGCGGGCGTCGTAGCCGAGCCATGAGCCATCGGGGCCGCGCTGCGCGCCAAACTTGACGGAGATAAGCACCTGCTCGCGGATGAAGCGGAGGGCTCGGCCGACGAGCATCTCATTGTGGCCCATACCGTAGAAGTCGCCGGTGTCGATGAGGTTGATGCCTGCGTCGACGGCGGCGTGGATGGTGGCGACGCTTTCACCTTCGTCGGCGGCTCCATACACGCCGCTCATGCCCATACAGCCGAGGGCGATGGGGAAGACACTGGGGCCTGTGATGCCAAGTTTGCGTGGCTGGATTGCGGATGCAGTGGTCATCGAGTGCTCCTCTCCGTGAGGCATCGTAAGCCTCTGGGATGAGATGCGACAAGGGGCCGGGCAGACGAATTATATGCAGGAACTGGCCGGACAAACTTCAGAACTCATTTCTGTATAATTCCCCCGACTTCTCAAAAGAGTGGCCCTTTTGCCTTCGATGGGTGAGGAACTGGCTAGAAACGGAACGCGGCGAAGGCGGGGCGAGAGCTTCGGCTTATCGCCGGAGAATCTGCGCGCGTTGCGTGCGCTGAAGACGCCGACACAAATCCAGAGATTCATTGACGCTTTGCCGTACCAGTACGCGAACACGGCGTTGTCTCCACAGCGCGCGTTGCGGGAACGCAAGGGCCACTGCCTGGAGGGAGCTCTGCTGGCTGTTGCTGCCCTGCGTGTCAACGGCTATCCCCCGCTGCTGATGGATCTAGAAGCCGTGCACGACGATGACCATGTGATCGCACTCTACCGCGAAAGTGGCTTGTGGGGAGGCATTGCGAAGTCGAACTTCGCAGGGCTGCGCTTCCGCGCTCCGATCTATCGCACACTGCGCGAGCTGGCGCTCAGCTACTTTGAGCATTACTACAACCTGCGTGGCGAACGCACATTGCGCTCCTACTCGGGAACAGTGAACCTGGCGCGCTTGGACGGTCAGCACTGGATGACGTCAGAAGAGGACGTTTGGTGTGTCCCGGAGCTTCTCATCGCGACGAGGCACTATCCACTCTTTCCAGACAAAGTGGCGCGCGCATTGCCGCGGCTCGACCGCCGCAGTTTCGAAGCAGGAATGCACGGCTGGATGAAGCATTGAAGAGGGTCGCGTGAGATCTGGTCCGGCGCCGTGGGAAGCCCTGGAGATTCAGGACATTTTGTGGCAGTAAAACACGCTTCGTTTTCCAAGTTAAGGACGATTCGAGCGCGGGCGGGCTTCTGTTTGTCAATGGAGATAAATGTCATAAAGGAATAGACTTGCTTGGCATGGGTGCGGTTTTGCACGGTCGGGGGAGATTTTTCACTTTTTCCCAAATTGGAATTCTGCCATACTTGATCGTGCCCACCAGGTACGTCCAAATTTCAAAACCAAAGAGAGAGGTCGCAGCGATGACGGCGAAATACGTCTTTGTGACGGGTGGAGTTGTGTCCAGTTTAGGCAAGGGCCTTGCGGCGGCTTCGATCGGGTGCTTGCTTGAGAGCCGCGGCCTGCGCGTGAACATGATGAAGTTCGACCCGTACCTTAACGTCGATCCCGGAACGATGTCGCCGTTTCAGCATGGCGAGGTATTTGTGACCGACGACGGCGCGGAGACGGATTTGGACCTGGGTCATTACGAGCGCTTTACGCATGCGCCGCTTTCGCGCGACAACAACCTGACAACCGGGCGTATCTATGAACAGATCATTCTGAAGGAACGGCGCGGTGATTATCTGGGCAAGACCGTTCAGGTAATTCCGCATGTGACCAACGAGATCAAGAACGCCATGCGCAAGGTTTCGGCCAATGGCGCGGATGTGACGATTGTGGAGATCGGCGGTACGGTGGGCGACATCGAATCGCTGCCTTTTCTCGAAGCCATCCGCCAGATGCGCCAGGAGCTGGGGCGCGAGAACACGGTCTTTGTCCACCTCACGCTGGTGCCATGGATCGCCGCGGCGCAGGAGCTGAAGACAAAGCCGACCCAGCATTCAGTGAAGGAACTGCTTTCGATCGGCATTCAGGCCGACATTCTGTTGTGCCGCAGCGACCGGACAATCAGCCGCGAGATGAAACAGAAGATCGCCGCATTCTGCAACGTGGAGGAGAGGGCTGTTATCGGTGCGAAGACAGTTTCGACCATTTATGAGGTGCCGCTCGGATTCGCACTGGAAGGGGTCGACTCGCTCATCTTGAAGTATCTACACAGGGAAGCGCCGGAAGGTGATTTAAGCAGGTGGAAGGACCTTGTCGATCGCTGCCACAACCCGAAGGACGAAGTATCAATCGCGATTGTCGGCAAGTATGTGGAATACGAGGACAGTTATAAGTCGCTGAAAGAGGCTCTGACGCACGGTGCCTTGCTGAAGAGCCTGAAGCTCAGAGTGACGTGGATTGAGGCGGAGGGACTGGAGTCGAAGTCGCCAGAGGACACGAGCTACGAATCGCAGCTGGAGGGGTTCGACGGGATCCTTGTGCCGGGCGGATTTGGCAAGCGCGGTATCGAAGGCATGCTGAACGCGATCAAGTATGCGCGCGAAAAACAGGTGCCTTACTTTGGCATTTGTCTTGGCATGCAGACGGCATGTATTGAATTTGCCCGGAATGTCTGTGGGCTGAAGGATGCGAATTCGAGCGAGTTCGATCCGGCAAGCCAACACCGCATTATTTACAAGCTGCGTGAGCTGCTGGGCGTGGAAGAGATGGGCGGAACGATGCGTCTGGGTGCTTGGACCTGCGTTCTGCAACCGGATTCGATCGCGGCCAAGGCCTATGGCGGGACCGAGATCAGCGAGCGGCATCGGCATCGGTATGAATTCAACCGCGAGTATGAAGCGCTGTTGACCGGAGGCGGGCTGCAAATTACGGGGACGACGCCGGACGCCACTTATGTGGAAATCGTCGAGATTCCTGGGCACCCTTACTTCCTGGGCTGCCAGTTCCATCCGGAGTTCAAGTCGAAACCGCTTGAGCCGCACCCATTATTCCGCGAGTTTATTGCGGCAAGTTATAAGAACCGGGTGGAGCGGAAGCAATCGACAGCCAGCGAAGAGGTCGTTCACACTTAAGTTACAGCGATCGGTAACTGAGGCTGCACCCGGGCGAGTCCGCGATGCGCTCAATAACCTGTGCGCAACCCCGACCGACGAAGGCTGCATCTCATTCAAAGTTCCGGTGACGGGCTAGTGGGTAGGCATGCCTTGCCACTAGCGAGCCCGATCCTTTCGATTGAAATCCTTGTAGTAACGGCCTGGCGCTAGTCGGGTATTGACAACGGAATTTTGCTGGGCCTATTGTGACTTGGTTTTATAGAGAGAAGGAGTCTGCACGATGGCGCAGTTCGAACTACAACCTGAAGAGTCAGAATTACAGCAATATGCAGAACAATGCTGGCAAAAGGCAGGGGAACGGGAGAAGCAGCTCGAAACCGAAGCCTATGCAGCGGGTGCGGCGATTCGCGCCGGAGAATACTCGCTGGCGAACCTTGAAGCAATTGTTCGCTGGAAATCGGAACGTGTCGTCCACTACCTGATTGGAAACAGCGAAGCGAAGATCAAGAAGGTCCTTGCAGTTGCCGCTTCGCCCGAAAGCTCGACCCGCAAAGCGGTCGAAGCCTTGATGGAATTGCGGGGCGTCGATCTGGCGATCGCCTCAGCGATTCTGGCAGCAATTGATCCGGAACGCTACAACGTGCTCGACTTTCGCACGCTCGAGGCATTGGGGCACGCGCGCCACGATGTAGAGTTCTATGCCGAGTATGTCGCTTTTTGCCGTCAGCTGGCTGACCGCGGACTGGTTAAGCCTCAACCAGATTTACCGGGCGATACGCCGCTCCATGCGCTGGAGAGGGCTCTGTGGGAATGGTCGCGGAGCCGGGCGGAGCATCGGGTTCTGGTATAGAGTCGATGTTTGTTATCGGGCGCTGAAGAAGAGTCGGCCCCTTCGCGCCCTCAGCGCTGTCCAAAATGTGGCGTGAATGCCGTAGAATCGCCCCGTGAGACCTTCGTTCGAAATAGGCCCCGTTCATGTTGGTGCGGGGCATCTGTTCCTGATCGCTGGGCCCTGCGTCATCGAATCGGAAGCGCATGTTCGACGCATGGCTGAGGCTATTCAGCGCATCACAAGCGATCTCAAAATTCCCTACATTTTCAAAGCGAGTTACGACAAGGCCAACCGGACCAGCGTGAAGAGTTTTCGCGGGCCGGGGCTTGTGGAAGGTGTGCGGATTCTTGGGCAGCTGGCGAGCGATACCGGACTACCGGTGCTGACGGACGTACATGAACCTGCGCACTGCGACGTGGTTGCGGAAGCTGTGGATGTGCTGCAAATTCCGGCGTTTCTCTGTAGACAAACTGACCTGCTGGTGGCGGCGGGAAAGACGGGTCGAGCCGTCAATATCAAGAAGGGGCAGTTTGTGGCGCCGTGGGATATGACGCACCCGGTGGAAAAGGTGCGGTCGACGGGTAACGACCGCGTGTTTCTCACGGAACGGGGTGCCAGTTTTGGTTACAACAACTTGGTTGTCGACTATCGGTCGCTCCCGATCATGCGGGAGATGGCGCCGGTGGTCTTCGATGGGACGCACTCGGTGCAGCAGCCTTCGGCGGCGAACGGGGTGAGCGGCGGGCAGCCGGAGTTTATTCCTTTGCTGACGCGGGCAGCGGTGGCGGCGGGCGTGGACGGGATTTTCCTCGAAGTGCACGACGATCCGGCAAATGCGAAGTCGGACGGGGCGAATGCGCTGGACTTGAAACTGCTGAAGCCGCTGTTGGAGAGGCTGCTGGCGATTCGAAGGGCGGCGCACTAGAATTCGTACTCGGCAGAAGGACGAGGATTATGTCGAGTATGAAACTGAAAGATGTTGTTCTGGCGAGTTGTGCGTTGCTCGTTGCCGCGGCGCCGGTGTGTGCGCAGACAAGAAACCTGGTGACTGAACACTCCACGAGCGACTGGACGCGGATTACGGTTCCGCCGGGGCATCCGGTCAGCGACATCGCGCAGTGGCACATCAATCCGACAACGAAAACAATTGTCTGCGACGGCAACGGCGGTCACGAGTGGCTGCGTTTCAACAAAGAATTCTCCGATTTCAAATTCCATGTGGAGTGGCGGTTCACGAAGCTCGACGGGAATCCGCACTACAACAGCGGCGTGTTTTTCCGAAACGACGCGGATGGGACGATCTGGCACCAGGCGCAAACGTCGCCGGAGGGCGGATATATTTTCGGAGAGACGCTGATCGACGACAAGAAGACCGCGTTCAATGAGATGAAAGAGATGTCAGAGAACCGCGTCAAGCCTGCGGGCGAGTGGAACGCCTACGACATTGAGTGCCGCAAGGACACCTGCACGCTGGCTGTAAATGGAGCAGTGGTGAATACGCTGCACACCGGGGTCGCGAAAGGATACGTCGGGTTGGAGTCGGAGGGGTTCCAGATTGAGTTTCGCAATGTTGCGATTGAGGAGTTGCATTAGAAACGCGGCCGCGGTTGTATCCGATGAAGGGGCGATAGTCTAGTACACGAAATGGACAGACGACAGTTTCTTGCGGTTAGTGCTTCAATTGCCGGTGCGATGGCGGCGAGTCGAAAGGGAATGGCGAAGACGATGACGGGCGCGGCTGGGTCTGCGAGGCCGAACGTCGATCTTAATCGGCACCGTTTCGGCGTGAATTACACGCCTGCGCATAATTGGTGGTTTTGCTGGAACGACTGGAATGCTGATCCGATTCGCCGCGATCTGGATGCCATTGCGGCGCTGGGTGCGGATCACCTGCGGCTGATGCTGGTGTGGCCGTTCTTCCAGCCGAATCCGAAGTGGGTGAGTCCAGCGCATCTTGAACGGCTCGATGAGCTGATCGGGCTGATGGGCGAACGGCATCTCGATGCGCTGGTGACCGTGTTTACAGGACAGTTAAGCGGATGGTTCTTTTTGCCTTCGTTTAATCGTCTGTCGGATGGGTTCTACACCGATCCAATGATGTGGGACGCGCAGGAACTGTTTGTGCGCGAACTGGCGCGGACTCTGAAGCCACGTGCGAACGTGCTGGGCTTCGATTTCGGCAATGAGCTGACGACATGCTGGCAGGCTCCGATTGAAGCGGGCGATCCGTGGATGGCCAGGATGTTTGCGCTGATGAACGAGGCTCTGCCGGACCACTTGCATGTGAACGGGCTGGATCACAGGCCGTGGTTCATGAAGGACACGTTCTCGCCCCAGGCGCTGGCAGCCGCGCGGTTCCCGGTGACGCATTGCTATCCCTATTGGAGCGAAGCGGTGAAGTATGGCGGCGCGATGGATCCGCCGAGCGTGAAATTGCTGGCAGCGATGACGGCGTTGATTCGCGCCTATGCGGGGTCGCAGGAGAAGCCGGTGTGGGTGGGCGAGTTCAACACGTGCATCAAGGAGCTCCCGGAGAAGGGACAAGCAGAGTGGCTGGAGATGGCCGTGCTCGCGGGCATTGATGGGGGCGTGAACTGGTTTACATACTGGGACAGCCATGATGTGGATCGCAAATTCGAGTTCAATCCGCTGGAGTACAGCCTTGGGCTGCTGACCAATGATGGGCAGGTGAAGGAACAGGGACGCGTGTTCAAACAGCTTGCCGCGACGTACGGTGGCAAGCCTGTTGTTTATCCGAAGGCAAATTTGCCGCAGCCCCCAGCGGACCGCACGCAGGATGCAACGTGGCGTTGGCTGTTGGATTGGATGGGATGGAAGCCGGTCGCCTCTTGAATTTGCGGTGAGTCCAAACTATTGGCACGGGGTCGAGGAGTCTGACGAGACCATTTCGCCTGATACCATTTCCGCATGTTCGGAGTTCGTGCTCCTAAGATAGCTATCCCAAAGTTTTTGAGTGGCCTTGCTCTTTTTTTCGCGGCATTTGGCCTTTCACTGAATGCACATGCACAGGGCGGATCGCCCGAGGCTTCAACCGATCGCGCCCACATCGCGGACGTGCTCCAGAGCCTCAATCGCGGCGTTAATGTGAGCCAGGTGGCTGTTTCGCCGGACGGCAAGCGTTTGGCTTGGATTGAGGGTGCGCGCGATGGCGGGGATATTCGTGTAGCTCCTTTAGACGACCTGAAAAGGAGCGAGCGCGTCACCGCAGCGGCGACGTCTGACCAGCATTGCCGCGAAACCGATATTCGTTGGGAGCCGGATTCGAAGGCGCTGGCATTCTTCTCCGATTGCGCCGAACCTGGAGATCAAGCGGACCTCTATCTGTCGCGCCTCGATGGCAGCGCAGCGCGCCGCTTGACGACGCTGCGAGGCGACGAGGGTTCACCGGCCTTTTCGCCGGATGGGACGAAGGTGGCTTTCCTTTATGTCGAGGGAGCGACGCGGCCGGCGGGGGCGCTTGCGGCCATGAAGCCGCCGGCCGGAGTGATTGGCGAAGACGGTGTCGAGATCCAGCGAGTGGTGATGGTCGCGGTGAATGGGACCGCGCCTGTTTCTCCGACGATTGTGACACCTGCAAATCTGCACATTTACGAATTCGATTGGGCGCCCGTTTCAACGAGCCTGGCGTACATTGCTGCCGACCCGCCGGGAGAGAACAACTGGTGGGTTGCGAAGCTCTATACCCAAGCGCTTGGCGGCGAGGCAAAGGCTGTGTTGGTACCCGCAGAAGTGAGTGGGCCACTGCACGGCATGCAGATTGCGGTGCCTCGATGGTCACCCGACGGGAAGACGATTGCCTTTATCGGCGGACTGATGAGCGACCAGGGAGCCACAGGCGGCGACGTTTGGATTATCCCTGCGGCTGGCGGAACTCCTCACGACGTCACCCAGGGAAGGCCGACCTCGCTTGCATGGATCGAGTGGGGCGATGACGAGCATCTTTTTGTGAGCGAACTCGCGGGAGGCAATTCGCAACTAATGCGTTTTCGCCTGCAGGGGGACCGGGCGAGCGAAAGCGTGGCGACGAGTTTCGGTGCACCCGTCTTCAGCATCCCAGGGACAGTGAGCGACGGGCGACTGGAGCTGAGCCTCTCGTCGACCGCCGACCACTCGGTGTTCGTTTTCTCCGCGAGCACATTCGATCACCCGGTGGAGATCTACGCGGCTAAGCCGGGCACGGTGATGTCGTCGGGACTGGAAGGCGTGATACAGCTTTCGCATCTGAACTACGGCGTCGAGCCGACCTGGGGCAAGTCCGTCTCACTTTCGTGGAAGAATGAATCGTTTCGCGTACAAGGCTGGCTCATGCTGCCCAAGGATTACGATCCGGCGAAGAAGTATCCGCTGATCGTGGAGGTGCACGGTGGTCCCGCAGCCGCAGTGGAGGCGCAGTGGGGGCCACGAGGGGGGATCAGCGCGCAGGCATTCTCCGCGCTTGGATATTTTGTGCTGGAGCCGAACCCGCGCGGCAGTTTTGGCCAGGGCGAGGAGTTTACCCAGGCGAACCGCAAGGATTTTGGCTATGGCGATTTGCGCGACATTCTCGCCGGCGTCGATGCTGTGATCGCGAAATATCCAGTCGATCCGAATCGTGTCGGACTCACTGGCTGGAGCTATGGCGGTTTCATGACCATGTTTGCCGTCACCCAGACGGGACGGTTCAAAGCCGCGGTCGCGGGGGCGGGTATCTCGGACTGGCTGAGCTACTATGGCGAAAACTCCATCGATCAATGGATGATTCCGTATTTCGGGGCGTCGGTCTACGACGATCCCGCGATTTATGCGAGGAGTTCGGCAATCGACTTCATCAAGCAGGCGCACACGCCCGCCCTTGTGGTGGTAGGCGATCGAGACGGCGAGTGTCCTGCGCCGCAGTCGTACGAGTTCTGGCATGCCCTGCGCGATGAGCACGTGCCGACGGAATTGGTTGTCTATCCCAATGAGGGGCATGGTTTCGTCGACCCAGGGCATCGGCGCGACGTGATGGAGCGAACCATGGAGTGGTTTGCCCAGTATATGCCGCCGTCGTAGGTCGTGGGTTCTGCTCGCCATCCGAAACGTCCGGAGTCTATCCATTATCAGAAGAGCTTTTAGGCAAAGTTGCGTTCGTCCAAACTCGGCAAGCTGCCACTTTGCCCTGATACACTTTTCTTTGGAGAACAAGGTATGTTGCGTCGACCGGTCGCACAACATCAGTTTGCCTGCGGCCTGATGCCTGAGCGGAGAATGACCAATGCAGGCGGGTCCAGAAGTTGTTGACGGGCAGCCTCCAACCCAAATTCTTGACGCATTCAGAAAGACCGTTCCGCGGTTCGCAGGGGTGGGACGGGGAGGATTCATGCGGCGGTATTTAACGCTTGTTCTTTTGTTGTGCGTGGCGATTCCGGCAGGGGTATCGATTTCAGGCTGTGTGCGCAACCCGGCCGCGAACTACTGCAATGGGCTTGGCTATGGATTAAAGATCACGGATGTGTACTCGATCGACCTGGAGCCCAGGACGACCGGTGTCTCGCTGGCCTACGGGCAGACCCGCCAGGTGAGCGCTCCCACGGCCAAAACCTGCAAAGGCACCACGGCAAGTGTCGCGAATTACACCTATGGCACGACAAATAATCAGCTAGTCGATATTGCCCCCACGGGGAATATGTGCGCCGGCCGGTGGAACCGCAACTCTGGAGGCGGCATCGCCGACTACACCATTTGCAACGCTCCCAGCCCGCTTCCAAATTCGAACGGTCTTCCATTTAGCTCAGCGTTCATCACGGCGGCCGCGGATTCGATTACATCGAATCCAGTACAAGTATTCGTGCATGCGCCGGTGAGCGCTATCAGTTTGTCTCTTGCCGGCCAGCAGGCGTGCTATTCCCAGGGAGCGATCGCCCAGCTCGATTCCGAAGCCTGTTTCGCCAACAACGGCATTCAATACGAATTCTGTGCGCCCTCCACCGTCACAAATTACTCCTGCCAGGGGGGATTGCCGCCGGGCGTGACTTCGGTGCCCGATTGCACCACAGCGATTGGCGTGGCGACGTACTCCGTAGGCACAGCTTCGATTGCCTCAATCAATCCCGAGACCAACCAGATCACCGCGGAATTGCCGGGAACCACGGCGATTACGGCATCTATAGCCGGGTCGGGTTCTTCCGCCGGTTATTTCTCGACTTGTTCGCCACAATCTATCTCGGTGACTTTGGCGAATGGCAGCAAAACTGGAATCGTGACACAAGGTGTCCAGCAGAACCTGACGACTTCGGTCATCGATACACTGGGCAATCCGATCACCGGTCTCTCGCTCGATTACCAGTCGACGAATCCCCTGGATATCACCGCCGGGGCGGGAGGTGCGATTAATGCTGCATTCCCAGGTGGGGCGTCGGTCTACGCGATCTGTCAGCCGGCAACCTGCAATCCATCGCCGATCAATCAAGTCGGCGCGGGCAATGGCAGCGGGCTCTCCATTTCCAGCAATCCCGTGAACATTACGACGCCGGGCACGGCCAGTTCGTACGTGTGGTTTTCCGCACCAGGAAAATCGCAGTACTTTGTTCCAATCGAATTGCTGAGCGGCACAGTGGGTTCAACTGTTCGGCTGCCCTATGTGCCGAACTCGATGCTGATGGATCAGACCGGCACCAATCTCTACTTTGGTTCTTCGCATGAATTGATGGTCTATACGGCGAGTTCGAACTCATTGTCGCGACAGGATCCAAACGTGCCGGGCGTGGTGCTGGCAGTTGCACCGAATAACCAGACGTTGTTGATCAACGATCAGGTGCGGCAGGTCTTCTATATCTACGGCGCCACTGGTACGATCAGCGCGACCTTCGGAGGCATGGGTACTTCGGCGCAATGGACTCCGGATTCGAAGACCCTCTACATCACGGATAGTGCGGCGGCGGGCCCAGGTCATACCAACACCTTGTACGTCTATAACGCGAACACGGGCTGGACGACTTACGATCTCACAGCTTCGGGCGGTGCTCAAAACCTGGCGATCATGGTTCCCGGCGTGGGCGCCTATCTGAGCGGCAATCCAACCGTGGCGCATACCTGGTGCCCGTCAGGTACTGCCAGCAACTACGCGAGCATGGTCTTTTATCCGCAGGGTGATTCGGTTCCTGAAGCGAACGATGTTCTCGCGGCGACGACGGATGGCGAGCATATCCTGGGTGCTGCGTATGCCGGCGGCGGCGTGACCTTGAATGACATCTCCGTCACGGTGCCGACGGGCGCAACGGGTACTCCGGCACCTTGCCCGGTTTCGTCCACGGGTGTCCTTACGCCATTGACGATTACCCACACAGTGAATCCGCCGCAAACTCTCAGCGTGAGTGCGACTGCGGTGAACCAGATCGTCACGTCCCCCGCGGCGGTTACGCAGGGTTCGTCTGCATCGCCGACCAATCTTAGCTTCATTACTTACAGCGGTGCGACTCCGGGAGCAACGCTGCCGTATTACACGCTGACTAGCGGGAGCGGTGCACCGGGCACACCCGGGTACATCACGCTCACTGGCGGGTCTGCAATCACGGCTCCTGTCGCGGGTGCATTCAGTTCAGACAGCACGCTCTTCTTTGTCTCAACTGCCGGCGATAACCTGATTCATTACATCGACACGTCCAAGCTGACGGACACGCAGCAGATCAATCCCAATCTTCCCGCGTGCGCGCCTGGGACGGACCCCGACTGCACCCTCACGACGCCCACCACAAGCTCTGTTCCGGCGACAGCAATTGCGGTGAAGCCACGGTCGACTACGTAACAGCGCGTGAGAACTCTCGTTGGTCGGAGGGGTTTCTCCAGAGACCCGGCAGCCTCTCGCCGGTCGCGGCTACATCCCAATCAGCACGATAGAATCTAGACATGATTAAGGGAATTTCGTTCCTGCGCCTTGCCGCAAATGCAGCGGTCTATGATCGCCTTGCGAGCTTTCTTACGGCGCTCGGCTTCGCAGGCGGCAGAGGCTGGAACGAGCCTGCCAGTCGAGGAGCGTCTTTTCTGGCTCCGCTGGGAAATCTGGAAATTGTGGCAGGCGAATTTCCTGCGACGGCCGATGTGGTTGTTGAAGTAACGCAGATCGATGCGGTGCACCAAGCGGCGGAAGCGTGGCTGCGGGCGCAGGATGGCGAAGCCGGAGCTAAATCCATTTCGCCGGTCACAGAAACGCACTGGAAGTCGCGCATTTTTACGGTCGAGCCGGAGCAGGGATTTGCCTTGAGCTTCTGGGCATGGACTGATCCCCTCCAAGGGAAGCCGGTTGCGATCGAAGGCGATCTTTCGGCGGCGGGAATGAAGTTCGCGATCATTGTCGCGCGCTGGAATGCGGCGATTACCGACCGGCTCCTCGATGGTGCACTTGACGCATTGTTGCGCAGCGGCGCCACGCGAGACGACATTGCTGTGGTGCGTGTACCGGGAGCGTGGGAAATTCCGGCGGCGGCGCGCAGCGCTGCCGAGCAGCGGAATGTGGATGCTGTTGTAACGCTGGGCTGCTTATTGCGTGGCGAGACGGCGCATTACGAAGCGATCTACAACGAGGTATCGCGTGGCATTGGCCAGTCGCAACAGGAGACCGGCATCCCGCACAGCTTTGGCGTTCTGACCTGCGAGACACTGGAGCAGGCGCTGAACCGCGCCGGGATTAAAGCCGGGAACAAAGGATTCGAGGCAGCCTGTGCCGCGATTGAGATGGTCAGCTTGCAACGCAAACTTGTCGAGCGGGGCCGATCTTGACCGCCGGCACGCGGCGCAAGTCGCGCGAGCTTGCAATGCAAATGCTGTTTCAGGCCGATGTCGGCAAGCAGACGCCGGAACAGGTGAGGGCCACGTTTTGGAAAGCGGGTGACGATGTGGAACCGGAGGTTCGCGGCTTTGCCGAGGACCTGTTCCGCGTGGCAACAGCGAACCAGGAGCATATCGACGAGCTGATTGTGGCCAACTCAAAGAACTGGCGTCTGGAACGTATGCCGGCAGTGGATCGCAACCTGTTGCGCATGGCCGTGGGCGAGATGCTCGGGTTCAAAGGGACTCCCTTTCCCATCGTGATCAACGAAGCTCTTGAGATCGGGCGCCGTTACTCCGCGCCGGAGTCCATCAACTTTCTCAATGGTCTGCTTGACGCCGTGGCCCATGGCCTTTTGCCTAAGTAGAGGTAAACACCTTCAATGTCTGCCCCGAGTTCCGCTGGGAAAAGGCGCTTACAACACATTCTCGGGCGCAGGCGTCCAATGCCAAGGAGCCTGTGCAATTGGGGCTCTCGCCTCTGTCGAGTATTCCACTGCGTTGTCAACAATTTGCAATGCAGCTTGAAATTTGAGGCGTACGATGGAATTTGATATAAACAGGCTTTCTTGCTGAAAGGAGAGGTTTGAGTATGGCTGAGGATAACAGGGCACAAGGACTCGCTTGGTTTCTGGCGGGAATCGGCATCGGCGCGTTGGTAGGAATTTTGTATGCACCCAAGAGCGGGCGCGAAACCAGGGAAGACATTGCACAGGGCGCGCGTGAGGGGACGGAGTATTTGCGCACGAAGAGCAAGCAAGCTGCACGTCAAGTCGGCACCTTGGTGGATAAGAGCAAGGAACAGCTCGGTGATTATGTCGATCGGGGTCGGGAAGTAGTGGACCGCGGGCGAGCTCAATGGGAAGAGTTTGTCGAGCGCGGCAAGAGCCTGGTCGGTGATCAGACTACACGCGTTGCCGCAGCGGTGGATGCAGGCCGGGAAGCGTATCGGTCAGCCGCGACCGATTCGACGGAGTAGTTGCCGCATTGGATTGGCCGGTCGAGTCGGTCCGGTCAATGGCCAATGGATGCGGAGCCGGAAACATCGCGATCGCTGATTGCCTGCCCCCATTTTGAACGCCAGTTGGCCGTTGCGCTGTGTGAGCGCTCGACGATTTCGCAGCGCTGGGCCAGCGGCGGTTTGAGCATCTCGGTGACGAACGTGAATAACGAAACACTTTTGCTTATTTTTGTTGCCTGCACCGGAGCCGCGGTGCTGATGCAGGCGCTCGTCTTGCTGGCGATGTTGATTACCGCCCGCAAGGCATTGAAGCTGGCCCAGGAGCAGATCGAAGAGCTGCGCACACACGTACTGCCGGTCGTGCAGGATACGAAGAAGCTCCTTACAAACGTTGGTCCTAAGATTGAAGCGGTCGCGACGGATTTCGCGGCGCTGACTCACGGTCTGCGTTCGCACGGGATAAAATTGGAAGAATCAGCGACTGACATTCTCGAACGTGTGAATCGCCAGTCGACCCGCGTGGACATGATGTTGACGAACGTGCTCGATACTGTGGATCGGGCTGGCGCGGTTGTTGCCGATGTTATCAGCGTCCCGATTCGTCAGCTCGCGGGAGTTGCCGCTTTTGCGCGTGCCGCGTTCGGTACGCTGCGTAGCGGTCCCCCACGCACGCAGTCCGAATCCCAGCCTACCCATTCGCCTGCGGATAAAGATCTGTTCGTTTGAGCCCGCGGGTCCTCGAACACGCAAAAGGGGCCGAGACAACCCATGTCTCGGCCCCTTTAGGGCCGGTTCTCCAATTTTCGTGGAGTCTCTAACATCATGCAGGGCGGCATTTTCTTGAGGAAAATGCCACTTGGCAGCATCGATTTCGCTCTACACCAATTGGAGAACCGCCGTAGTTTGTCCAACGCGACGTTCTACTGTTCGTCGAATTCGATCACCTGAATTGCATAACCCGGTATCGTGTGGTGAAGGTGACTGCTCACGTTGTGCAACGCTGTCTCTACCGGCACGATGCGTTCCGGCGAGTCGATGGAATTGGTTTCCTGCGTGTCGTGCGCCTGCAGGCCAACCAGTTTCGCTGTCGCTGCGAGCTTTGCGCCTTCCAGGTCGATGTCCAACGGCTGCGGATCTGAGGAGGCATTCACCAGCTTCAAATGGAGCTTCTTTTTTGCCGCGCTGCCAGTGATCGAGTAGAACAGCTTCGGACCGGCGCCCTCCAGCTTCGATCCAAGCGTGTGATCACCGAGATAAGACGCGAACAGGACCTGCGCGTAATAGGCGGGCGAGCCATAGCTCTTCATGGCGTTGTAGCCGATCAGGTCGGTCTCCCACTGCATGCCGCCTGGATCGACATTGACAAGGAGAGGCGCGTAGCTGGCCATCACGATGATGTCGCCATTGCGTTCGAGGCCCGTCATCCACGCGGCATCGCCCAGGGCGGCGCCAAAGTCCGGTGTCGGGAAGCCTTCCCGAGTGGCCCATTCGCCCACAAAGATCTTCGGCCCGTTGCGGTCCGTCTTGTCGTAGTGGGTTGCATCCTTGTAGTTCTGCGTGGCCCGGACGTAGTAGTGGTCATCCTGCACATCGGGTTTCATATCCTTGATCGGCATGGTAGCGATGAGCTGCAAGTCGGGATACTTTGCCTTGATCGCCTTATAGAACTGAGCGTAGCGGCCTTCATAGCTGCCGGATTTGTCGAACATATCTTCGTTGCCGATTTCGACATAGGTCAGCTTGAAGGGCGCGGGGTGTCCGTCTTTCACACGTTCTGCGCCCCATTTGGTATCAGGACCACCGGTCACGTATTCGATCTCGTCGAGTGCATCCTGGACATAGGGCTCGAGGTCGGCGCCGGGATTCACGTGTTCGCCTTGCAAGGAGTATCCCGCATAGACCGCGAGCACCGGATTCATCTTCAAGTCTTCACACCATCCGAGGAATTCGAGCAGCCCCATGCCGTCGGATGAGTGGTACATCCAGGGACTCGGGTGCGTGGGGCGATCGACGAGTGGGCCAATGGTTTTCTTCCATTCGAAGCGGTCGGCGATGTGGTCGCCTTCAAGGTAGTTGCCGCCGGGGAAGCGCAGGAACTGTGGATGCATGGCGGCCAGTTTTTCCATCAAGTCGATGCGGTTGCCATTCGCGCGATCGTGATAGGTCGGCGGGAAGAGCGAGACAAGGTTCAGCCAGAGGGTTCCGGTGTGGCCGACGGAGACGACCAGGTGATTGTTCGACGAAGGCTGCAGCGCGCCGGTCTTGAGCGCGAATTCGTGCTGTTTCCAATCCGTGCCGACGGCGGGAACAGTGGTCGTGGCGACCGCCTTACCTGTGTCGTCGCTCACCAGGCTCACTGTCACGGGCCCTAAGTCGCTGGAACCTGCTTTAGCGTAGAACGAGCCTTTGTAGGTGGTCTCGGGTCGCAGAGCGAATCCCCACCAGCCCACGTTCAACACGCCTGCCTGGTTGCGCGCATCGGCGTGCTCCACGTCAAGGCGCAGGCTAGAAGGCAGAGCTTCGCTGGGACCGGTGGTCTTGTCGACCTCCATCTTTGCCGCGGCGTTGCCGTTCTCGACAAGATACCAATAGAGCACGCCGCTCCAGTCGCTGCGGAAGGTTCGATTGCGCACCATCTCCGCGTACAGTCCGCCGTCATAGGAGTAGTTGATCTCCTCGGTCATAAGGCCATAGAGCGTCGGGCTCACGGAGGAGATTGGCTGATCTGCGTGAATGGTGAGAGTGGCTGGCTGTTGCGCTTGAACTAAGGCGGCGAAGCCGAGGCAGGCGAGGATGAAGGCGGCCATAGCGGCCGCGCGGGCAAACGTTTTCTCAGGCATCGAAATTTCCCCCGGATTGCAGTGCCGGGACAGTATAACGCGCTGTGGCTATTTGTGTTGGCGGGCGCCGAGCGCTAGAGAATTCGTCCGCCGCCAACGACCTCGTCGCCGTCGTAGAAGACGGCGGACTGGCCCGGAGTGACGGCGCGCTGTGCTTCATCAAATGTTGCGAGGATCTCTGTTTCGAGCTTTGCACCATAAACTTCTGGGGAGTGATTTGCTGCTCCTGCGGCTGCGCTTGATGCTGCGGAGTTCTCGCCTGCCCCGAGTGCGGCGTTATTCGGTGCGACGGGGATCGGCTCGATCGTCGCCCAGGCGGGCTCGTGACGGTGGCGAATCTTGATCTTTACGCGCATGGGAGCGGTCAGCTCTGGAACGCTGATCCAATTCAGTCGTCCGGCACGCAGGGTGCGCGTGGCCAATTCGGCATCGGCTCCGACGGTGACACGGTGGCTTGCCGGATCAATCTGCAGCACGTAGAGCGGTGAGGGAGAAGGTACGCCCAGGCCCTTTCGCTGGCCGACGGTAAAGTTGGAGATCCCGACATGGCGACCGAGGACTTCGCCGTTGGAGGCGACCAACTCGCCTGCCGTCTCCGGGACTGCTTCGCCCTGCTCTTCTAGGTAGGCGGTGATGAACTGCTTGTAGTCGCCGCCGGGAATGAAGCAGATCTCTTGCGAGTCAGGCTTTTGGGCGAGCGCGAGGCCGCGCTGCGCCGCCACTTCGCGAACCTCAGGCTTCGTCATCCGGCCGAGAGGAAAGAGCGTATGCGCCAACTGCTCTTGCGTGAGTCCGAAAAGGAAGTAGGTCTGGTCCTTGGCCCGGTCCGCGGGACGCTTGAGGATCCAGCGGCGGCGGGCCGGATCGTACTCGTTGACGGCGTAATGGCCGGTAGCGATACGATCGGCGCCGATGCTGCGGGCGGTCTTGAGGAGCTGGTCGAATTTGATGTGGTCGTTGCACAGGGAGCAGGGAATCGGCGTGCGGCCAGCGAGATACTCGTCGACGAAGGGGCGGACAACATCCTTTTCGAAACGCTCCTGTTGGTTGACGACGTAGTACGGAATGTCAAGATGGTCGGCGACACGGCGCGCGTCATATACGTCATCGAGTGAACAGCAGCGTCCGGCCTTCGGTGCGTCGGGGATGCCATGCTTGCCAGCGAGCCGCGTTTGATCCCAGAGCTGGAGCGTGAGGCCGACGATGGTCTCGCCAGAATGAGCGAGGATCGCCGCTACCGTGGAGGAGTCAACTCCTCCGGACATGGCTACGGCGATGGTGTCGGTGTGCGGCATGGGGAAAGTGCTGTCATCTCTATTCTCCCATCATTGTGTCTGCAAGGCGAATGGGGCGGAACCGTCGATCTTCTTCGGCCTGGCCGGGTCCCGCCCGCTCCCGGCTACTCGTTGCGTAGCGCGACCATCGGTTCGACGTTGGCGGCGCGGTGGACCGGCGCCACCGACGCAACCAGCGCCGCCAACGCCAGCAGCGCAGTCGCGCCCGCCAGCATCATCGGATCCCACGGCTGCACCCCGTACAACTGGTCCTTCATCAGCTTCCCGGCGAGAATGGCCAACGGAATCCCGAGTCCCAGACCGATGCCGATTTGCCAAAGGGCGCCGCGCAGCACCATTGCGATCACATGGCCGCGATCGGCCCCGAGAGCCATACGCAGGCCGATCTCGTTGGTGCGCTGCTCTACCGTGTAAGCCATCACCCCGTAGAGCCCGACGGCTGCCAGTGCGAGACCAAGCAGCCCGAAAAGACTGGTCAGCT
Source organism: uncultured Acidobacteriaceae bacterium (assembly GCA_963704415.1). Lineage (GTDB taxonomy): Bacteria > Acidobacteriota > Terriglobia > Terriglobales > Acidobacteriaceae > Telmatobacter. The sequence continues at coordinate 1,660,784 of OY969908.1, forward strand.
TCGCAATCATGTTTTGCTGCTTGAAGTCGGTGCTGACGACTTTGCCGTAAGGGTTGACGTCATCGACAACCAGGCTTGGATCGACGCTGGCGATCGCCTTGCGTACTTTCACTTCCATCCCTGGAGGATCGCCGGGCGCCCAGATCACGATGTTGTAGAGAAAGTGCGACCACTTCTCGCCTGTTGCCCAGTCCGGATCGTCGTACTTCGCCGTCTGCGTCTCGGAGACCCAGTACATCGGGCCGACAGGCTTCTGGTAGTCGTAGGTCATATACCGGATGTCTTTGACCACGCCAATGATCTCAAAGTTAGAGGCGTATCGAAGCCGACCTGGACCGAAATGCTGGCCGATAGGGTTCTGCCCTTTGAAAAACCGCTTCACGAAGGCCTCGTTAACCACCGCAGCGTTGGGGGTCGCTGCCGTATCGTCCTCGGTGAAAGGCCGACCCATCACCATTTTTGCGCCGATGGTCTCGAAGAAACCGGGCATGACCCGCACAAAACCTGCGCTCGTGTCTTCTTTGGGCCCCGGTTCGGGCCTGCCCTGGATACGAACTCCGTTATTCCAGCTATCGCCCGTCATCGGCGCATACAGCGCGGGAGCTACCATCCGGACTCCGGGAATTTGCTTCAGGCTGTCGTCGATCTGCCGGAACTTTTGCTCCATCTGGTCTGGCTTGTCGTTACCGAGGGTCGGATTGATCCATGCGATATAGCGTCCTTGGGTATCGAAGCCGAAGTCCTGATGCTCCAGGTTGCGGAGGCTCTGCGCCAGCAACGCCGCGGCCGAGAGCAGCACGAGCGACATCGCGGCCTGGGCGATGACCAGCGATTTCTGCGCCCAAGAGCGGCCTCCGCTCACTGAGCGGTTGGCTCCGCGTAGCGCTTCCACGGGGTCGGCATGCGAAGTCATCCACGCCGGTGCTGTTCCGAAGATCATCCCGGTCAGAATCGAAATGCCCAGCGTAAACAGCAGCACCGGTAAAGACGGCTGCGGGCTGACCGGAACATAGTTGTTCGGTCCTCCGATTTCGAAGGCCAGATAGAGAATCAGTCGCGTTCCCGCATAGGCCACTGCGATTCCAAATGCGCCGCCGATCACTGCAAGCAGCACGCTCTCGACAAGTGCCCGGCGCATCAGACGGAGCCGCGAAGCTCCCAGAGCGACGCGGACTGAGGTCTGCGTTCGGCTTTTCAATCCGCGTGCCAGCATCAGATTCGCAAGGTTGCCGCACGCTACCAGCAGCACGCATCCAGCTGCAATCAACAGCAGCTTGAGTCCATCCTTGTAGTCGTCCCGCAACGCCGCAACGCCCGCTCCGCCAGAGACTAAATGCAGCGTCTGCTGCTGCCAAAGTTGTTTCTCCCCTGGCTCCATGTCCGCCACATGGCTCGGCGAGCCAGTTGTGGAACTCCACGCGCAGCTTGGCTTCGAGCACTTGCGGATCGACGCCCGGGCGCACTCTACCCAGCAGGTCGAGATAGTTTTCATTCGCCCGCTTCGGCCGCGCGACATCTGTGGCGAGAATCAGCTCGGACGTGATCGGTATCCAGAAGTCGGGCATGCCCCAGCCGGATAGCTTGGCGCCATAAAATCCCGGCGGAGTCACTCCGATGACGGTGAACGCGTGTCCATTGATCTGGAAATTCCCGCCGACTACTGAAGGGTCCGAGCCGTATTTGCTCTCCCATACTCGGTAGCTCATTACGGCAACGAGTGGCGCACCCACTCGATCGTCGGCATCGGTCATCAGGCGACCCATCCACGGCTGCACGCCCAGGGTACGGAAAAAATTACCCGACACGAACTGTCCGTTGCGTGTGTCCACCGGCGCTTGCGATCCAGCGCGCCGCACGCCAAGCGGCGCATTGCCGGCCTGCAGGGCTGCCAAGTCGGCAAACTCCGGCGTATGTTCGCGGAAGTTCTTGTACGCCTCCCACGAGAACAGCGCAAAGTCGCCATCGTCACCCTGCGTGTATCCGCCCCAGTTACAGCAGCGGATCTTGTCCCCAATCCGCCACAGTTCCTCAGGCTTGGTCACCGGCAGCGACTTCAACATTACCTGGTGAACCAGCGTGAAGATGGCCGTGGTGGCTCCGATGCCGAGAGCCAAGGTGATGACAACCGTTGCTGTAAATCCGGGCGCCTTCCGTAATTGCCGTACCGCGTCACGCAGGTCCGCTAGCATCCACGCTCTCCCTTGTGGCCAGGTGTGACCAGATTACTGTTACCGTTCGTCACATTCATAGGAGCACGCGGATCGCCGTTTCGCGCACACCGTGAGCCTCAAAATTAAGGTCTTGCGGAAGTGTGAGGGATTTGTCCTGTACGAAATCAAAATCCTGCGTTCGGAATCGAACACTGACGAAGGCAGAGACGCGCAGATGATTCCAGCTGGTGCGAGCCGCAGTAGGGATGCGTCGGGTTCGCATGATGCGAGCACTGTTCTAGTATTTTTGTGGCCGGAAGGATAGCCTCGGGGGGATCTCAGTGATATTGCGTCCTGCGCTCTGTCTTTCTCTTGTCGTTGCGTTGTCGGTGTTTTTGTCTGGCGGGTATGGAGTGGCGCAAAGCGTCGTCGCTGTGTATCCGGCGAATCATGCTGCCGGCGTCAATCCCGATACGCATCTCGTCATCCGCTTTTTGAGCGCTCCGACGATCGGCACGTCCGGAAAGATCCGAATTTACGATGCGGAAGGGCATCGTCTCGTCGATACGCTGGACATGAGTATTCCCGCGGGCCCTGATCCCACTCGCCGGGTGACGCCGCCAGCTGGGTCGGGGATCCCGCTGCCTGATTTCATCCCGACGTCGCCGACGACCACCACGCCGGCGGTTCGCATGACGCCTGTGGATCTGCACAACTATCAACTCGACACCATCGGGGGCCTGGAGAACTTCCACTTTTATCCCGTGATTGTGCACGGCAACGAGGCGACGATCTATCCGCATCATCACGTGCTGCGCTATGGACACATGTACATCGTGCAGATCGATGCCGGGGTTCTGCATCTCGCCGAGGGGGGTTTTGCGGGCTTTACCACGGACAAGGCGTGGACCTTCAGAACGAAGAAGATGGCACCGCCGGCGGACGCAACGGGCGTGGTTGTGGCTGCCGATGGCAGCGGCGACTTCAGCACCGTGCAGGGAGCTGTCGACTTTGTCCCCGATCGTCCGCTGCATCGCATGACCCTATTTATCAAGGACGGGGCGTACGAGGAGCTTGTCTTCTTCCGCAATAAATCGAACCTGACGCTGCTCGGCGAAGATCGCGACAAGGTGCAGGTGGGCTACGCCAATAACAGCGCTTTCAATCCGCCGCAGCCGGGGCCGAACCGCCGCTGCGCCTTCTCTGTGTACGACTCAAGCGACATAGAGCTCGAGAACTTCTCGGTGAGCAATTACGCCTACGGCCAAGCCGAAGGGCTTCTGATTTTCGGAGAGAGAAACATTGTGAGCCACATGGATATCAAGGGCTCCGGCGACGCGATCAATCTGCGCGGTTCCGTTTATCTCACCCAGAGTCGAATTATTGGAGACGGCGACACGATCCTTGGCGTCGGGCCAGCTTTCTTCGACCACTGCGAGATCCAATCGATCGGTCCATTCATGTGGATCCGCAATATTGAAGCAAACCACGGAAACGTGTTTGTCGAGTGCACGTTTATAGCGCGTGAGCGGCCGCCGCAGGCGACGGCGTCTGGGAATGCGATGCCGGAGATGCGCGCTCTCTCAACGCCTGTGCTTGCCCGTCTGCCCAATAATCATGGCCTGAATTATGCCTACGCCGAAGCTGTGCTGATCAACTGCCGCATGAAAGGGATTGCAGCCGAGGGGTGGGGACCGATCGAGGTCGACACCGCGCATCTGCACTTCTGGGAGTTCAACAGCACCGACCTCGACGGGAGGCCTATTGATACGACGCAACGAGCGCCGGCCTCAAAACAACTCACGCTACCGCAGGATGCGGAGACGATCGCGAACTATAGCAAGCCTGAGTTTGTGCTGGGCGGCTGGACGCCGGTGGTCGAAAAGTGAGGAGAGTGCGGACGCCCCGATTTTTTTGGAGTGGCCTTCAGTCTTGCCTGACTAGCCGAGGGTGCCGGTGGCCATGGGCGAGATGGCACGCAGGTGTTCGACGGCTTCGGGAAGGACGCGCAGGACGTGGTCGACGTCGGCCTCGGTCGCGGTTTTCAGCAAGCTGAAGCGCAGACTGGCCCGGGCACGGGTCTTATTCAATCCCATGGCCATCAAAACATGGCTCGGTTCGGTTGCTCCCGAGTGGCAGGCCGAACCGCCGGAGATGGCTACTCCCTTGAGGTCAAGCGCGATGACGAGCGCTTCGCCCTCGAGCTGGTCGAACCAGATATTGGTAGTGTTGGCCGCGCGGGCGACTGGCTTCCCGTCGGCGCACGCGCCGTTGAGACCGGTGCCAGGGATGCGCAGGATTTCGGTTTCGAGGCGATCACGTAGCTTGGCGAGTCTGTCGATGGTTCCGTCGGCGAGCGAATGCGTGGCCAACTCGACGGCTGTTGCCAGGCCTACGATGCCGGCTACATTCTCGGTTCCGGCGCGGCGGCGGCGCTCATGGCTTCCGCCCACCAGTAGCGATTCCAGAGGCGTGCCGCGACGCACGAACATGGCGCCGACTCCTTTGGGCCCATGCATCTTGTGTGCGCTGATGGAGAGGAGATGGCAGCCGATTTTGCGCACATCGAACCTGATTTTCCCGGCGCCCTGCACGGCGTCTGTGTGGAAGAAGATGCCAGTGTCGGCGGCGATCTTGCCGATTTCATCTACCGGTTGCAGTACGCCTGTCTCATTGTTCGCCAGCATGACGCTGATCAGGCGGGTTTGAGGACGAACGGCGCGCAGGATGTCCGTCGGGTCGATGAGACCGCTAGGCTGTGGGGCGACAAACGTTGTCTCCACGCCGCGATGGGCGAGGCGCTTGGCTGCTTCCAAAATAGCGGAGTGCTCGATCGACGTGGTGATGAGGTGGTCGCCGGGATGAAGAAGGCCGAAGAGGGCGGTATTGTCGCCTTCCGTGCCACCGGAATTGAATACCACTTCCGCGTCATGACAGTTGAAGAACTCGGCCAAGGTCTCGCGAGCGCGTTCGACGGCGGTGCGGGCGTGCTGGCCGTGCAAATGGATCGATGAGGCGTTGCCGAAGTGCTCCATCCAGTAGGGACGCATGGCCTCGAACACCTCGGGCAGCAGAGGTGTGGTGGCATTGGCGTCCATATAGACGCGTGCGGTGGATGAGAATCCGGGTGACATCAAGAATGGCCTATTTTCAAGGCTATCACAGGGTTTGATCGATTTTGGCGTTGCAGAAGTATGCACTTGCGAGCATCGCCGTTGATTTGACTAACACAGTCGTGACTCACAGGAAGGTACGAAAGGGATGGCGGATAAGGCCTTTTCCCTTAGGCAATTGCGGACGAGGGGTTTACTCTAATTGAACCTGATTTATTTGAACCTGAGCAGTGGCGTGGCAATCGGCCGGTCATCCAAGGTAAGGCGCGGGATTTCTGGGTAGCTATGCTTCGAGGCCCGATGGATCCAAAGCGACCCTTGAACAATTCGTCAAAAAGGTTTTTTCACGAAGCAACCACTTGAAAGTCAGCGTAATGGCCCGAAAGAGGCACCAGTTTGTTGGCCGTTTGAATCGATCCTCGGTTATCTTGATAGAAGATTGTGGCCGAACTGCGACTTTCCCTGCACGGCGGTGAAGCAAGAGTCGCTTGATTCTTAATTTAACTAATCAATAGGGGGCGTACGTGAAGAATCACTCGCATGAGCCCGTGACCATTGCTGTTGTCGGGTCAGGCTACGTTGGCCTTGTCGCATCCGCATGCTTTGCTGAGATTGGTCACCGCGTGATCTGTGTGGACAACGACGAGGCCAAAGTACGCACGCTTCAGGCGGGCGGGATCCCGATCCACGAGGATTATCTGCCTGAATTGCTGAACGAGCATCGGGGCGGAAGGCTCGAATTCACCACCGACCTTCGCAATGCGGCACAAACTGCGCAGGCCATCTTCATTGCGGTGGGCACTCCACAAAGCCGGACGGGAAGCGCCGATTTGTCGTTTGTGGATGCAGTCGCGAGCGAAATTGCGCGTTCCATTGATTCCTACAAGGTCATCGTCGAGAAGAGCACTGTCCCGGTTTATACCAACGAATGGATTCGCCGGGTGATTGAGCGCAATGGCGTGCCGAAGGATCTCTTCGATGTGGCGTCGAACCCGGAGTTCCTCCGCGAAGGAACCGCCGTCGTCGACTTCCTGCATCCGGACCGGATCGTGGTGGGTGCTGCGACGGATCGGGCTTCGGCGTTGCTCAAGCAGATTTACGAACCGCTGACTTCAGGCGAGTACTACCGCGGTGGCAATCGGATCCCCGGGCCTCGAACTGAAAGTGAACTTCCTCCACTCCTGCTGACTTCTACGAAGGCTGCGGAAATCATCAAGCATGCGTCGAATGCGTTTCTCGCCACGAAAATCTCGTTCATCAATGTCGTCGCGAACATTTGCGAAGCGGCGGGTGCGGATGTGGAAGAAGTAGCCAAGGGCATTGGCCTCGACAGCCGCATCGGCAACAAGTTCTTGCGTGCCGGCGTCGGTTACGGCGGGTCCTGCTTCCCGAAAGATGTGGCCGCGTTTCGCAACGTAGCCGAGTTGGTCGGTGTGGATTTTGGCCTGCTGCACGAAGTGGAAAAGATCAACGAGGACCAGATCCATCGCTTCTTTCAAAAAGTGCGGTCGGCTTTGTGGACCTTCCGCGGCAAGAAAATCGGAGTGCTCGGTCTGGCGTTCAAAGGGGGAACCGACGATATTCGGGAATCTCCGGCGATCGAGATTGTGAAGAAGCTTTTGAGTGAAGGGTGCATTGTGAGCGCCTACGATCCGGCTGCGGAGGCCCGCACCAAGGAGACGATTCCGCCCGGAGCGCAGATGCGGTATGTGGATAGCCCTTATGCGGCCGCGCAGGACGCCGATGCGCTGCTCATTCTGAATGACTGGAGCGAATTTGCAGAACTCGATTTGGCGAAGCTGCATTACACGCTGCGCTATCCAATCGTTATTGACGGCCGCAATTTGTATGATCCGGGCACAATGACCGAGCACGGCTTTACCTATCTAAGCGTGGGGCGGCCGGGATTGTCGCAACCCGTCGATCCGATTACCGTGTTCCACGAGCCGAGGAAAAGGGATAGGGCCTAGATTCTGGCCGCGCGATGTCGCACTTTGGGGTTCGGGCTTTCCCACCCTTTCGCCACCGCCCCACAGACGAAGACCTGTCTCTGGGGACCCCGCGAAAAAGGCGAAAGGATGGGGCACGGCCTTGTACAAGGGGTCGGAGACCCCAGTCAATGGATCTCGCCGGGGTAGCGGTCGGCGGCATCCAATGAAATGCGCGAGGCAGGGTATTGAATCCGATAGAATTTGAATGGGCCCGAATAGAGATATTGATCTTTCCTTGTCAGTCTGTGATCTCGCGAAACTAGCTGAAGGGGGCATTTGATTGATGCGTGTGCTCGTAACCGGCGCTGCCGGTTTTCTGGGTTCTCACCTAACCGACGCACTCCTTGCTGAAGGGCACTCGGTCATCGGTGTCGACAACCTTTGCACGGGCTCTCTGCGGAATCTCGAACATCTGAAGCGCGAACCGAAGTTCGAGTTCTTAAAAGCCGATGTCTCGGAAAGCTTCGATCCGAAGCGCGTTGACTACGTCTTCAACTTCGCATCGCCGGCAAGTCCCGTCGATTACTACCGCCTGGGGATTGAGACGTTGATGGTGGGATCGGCGGGAACGAAGAACTCGCTTGAGATTGCTCGCAAATACGGGGCGAAGTTTCTGCATGCTTCGACTTCGGAATGCTACGGCGATCCATCGGTGCATCCTCAGACCGAGGACTACTGGGGCAACGTGAATCCGATCGGGATAAGGTCAGTCTATGACGAGGCGAAGCGATTTTCCGAAGCCCTCGTGATGGCCTATAACCGTTACCACTCCGTGGATACGCGCCTGGTGCGCATCTTCAATACCTACGGTCCGCGTCTGCAGAAGGATGACGGCCGGGTCATCTCGAATTTTATGATCCAGGCGCTGAAGGGCGAGAATCTGACGGTCTATGGGGAGGGTGCGCAAACGCGTAGTTTTTGCTATGTGACCGACGAGATTCAGGGAATTCTTGGGCTTTCGCGAACCAACGAGCACACGCCGGTAAATGTAGGCAATCCGATTGAGTGGACGATTCTGGAATGTGCGAAAGCTGTGCTGCGCGTCACCGGGGCAAAGAGCGAGATCGTTTATTGTCCACTTCCTCAGGATGATCCAATCCAACGACAGCCAGACATCAGCAAAGCGCGCAGGCTGTTTGGGTGGGAGCCCAAGATCGATCTTGAGACGGGGTTGAAACTCAGCCTGGATTACTTCAAATCGTGCATCGAAGTTCCCGCTTGAGCGAGAATCAAGGTTGACCTGTCTGAAGGCGACGTTCCGCCGGGTCGAGGGAGCGGTGAGAATGAAAAAGGCTCTCGTCACGGGCGTCACGGGACAGGATGGCTCCTACCTCGCCGAGTTGCTGCTGTCGAAGGGTTACGAGGTTCACGGCATCAAACGGCGCGCTTCACTCTTCAACACCAATCGCATCGACCACATCTATGAAGACCCGCATGAGATAGGACGTCACTTTGTTTTGCACTACGGCGATCTGACCGACGCCAGCAGCCTCATCCGAATCGTGCAGGAAGTCAAACCCGACGAGATCTATAACCTCGCGGCACAGAGTCACGTCAAAGTTTCATTCGAGCAGCCGGAATACACTGCAGACTCGGACGCGCTTGGCACACTGCGTCTGCTTGAGGCGATCAGAATTGCGGGTCTTGAAAAACAAACTCGTTTTTATCAGGCTTCCACTTCAGAGCTCTACGGCCTGGTGCGCGAGACTCCGCAGAAGGAGACAACGCCGTTTTATCCCCGCTCGCCTTATGCCGTGGCAAAGCTTTACGCGTACTGGATCACGGTGAACTACCGCGAGGCCTACGGTATCTTTGCCTGTAACGGAATTCTTTTCAACCATGAGTCTCCAAAACGAGGCGAGACTTTTGTATCGCGCAAAATCACACGCGCGCTGAGCCGCATCAAGGTGGGCCTGCAGGAGACTTTATATCTCGGCAACCTGGATGCACTGCGCGACTGGGGCCATGCGCGCGATTATGTCGAGATGCAATGGCTGATGCTGCAGCAAGCGGCGCCTAAGGACTATGTGATTGCCACCGGCGAACAGCACAGCGTGCGTGATTTCGTAAATCTGACAGCGAGCTTTCTCGACATGAAAGTCGATTGGGAAGGCGAGGGAGCCGATGAAAGAGGGCTAGACGCCCACCGCCAAGTGATTGTGGCCGTGGACCCACGTTACTATCGTCCTACCGAAGTGAACAGCCTTTTAGGCGACGCAAGCAAAGCCCAACGGGAACTCGGTTGGCAACCGCGCGTTAAATTCGGCGACCTAGTGAAGGAGATGGCGGAGGAGGATCTCAAGATTGCCGAGCGAGATGCCATGGTGCGAAAGCATGGCTATTCGGTCTTCAATTCTCACGAGCTCTAGGTGAAGGAACAGGCCTTTACTCATGGAAAAGGAAAGCCGCATCTTCGTCGCAGGGCATCGCGGTCTGGTAGGATCGGCGATTTGCCGCGGCCTGGAGCAACGCGGTTATTCAAATCTTCTGCTTCGTACGCATGTCGAACTTGATCTCACCGATCGTCAAGCGGTGCATACTTTTTTCGACCAGCAAAAGCCCGACTATGTCTTTCTGGCGGCAGCTAAAGTGGGCGGCATTCTTGCGAACGACACGTATCCTGCCGATTTCATCCGCGAGAACCTTGAGATCCAGACGAACGTCCTTGATGCCAGCTACCGCAGCGGCGTCGAGCGTCTGGTCTTTCTCGGCTCGAGCTGTATCTATCCGAAGCTGGCTCCTCAGCCGATCAAAGAGGAATATTTGCTCACCGGCCCGCTCGAGCCAACCAATCGCGCATACGCTCTGGCAAAGATTGCGGGTGTGGAGATGTGCTGGTCTTATAACCGGCAATACGGGACTCGCTATCTCGCGGCCATGCCCACAAATCTTTATGGTCCGGGAGATAACTTCGACCCGAAGGTGTCGCACGTTCTGCCGGCGCTGATGCGGAAGGTAGTCGAGGCAAAGAGGTCCGGAGAGCATCGCCTGGTCGTGTGGGGTACGGGCAAGCCTCGACGCGAATTTCTCTACAGCGACGACCTCGCCGACGCGTGTATTCATCTGCTCGATCTGCCTGAGCCGGAATTCGGCCGCCTGATCAAACGCGATCAGGCTCCCCTCATTAACATCGGTACAGGCGAGGATCTCACGATTCGCGAATTGGCCGAGCTTGTCGCCAAGGTTCTCGAATTCGATTGCGAGATTCACCTCGATACGGCGCGTCCGGATGGAACGCCGCAGAAGCTTCTCGATGTTAGCCGCGTGCATGCTCTCGGATGGAAAGCCAGGACCAGTTTGGCTGAGGGCATTCGCCTGAGTTACCAGGCCGCTCGATCTCAACTTGAAACGCCGGCGGAGTAGTCCCGCGGTTAGCCGAGGAGAAGGGGATCGGCACTCTGCTCGCCGCCTGGAACCGGCTATCCATCAAGCCGAGACTCAAGATCATCGGCGATGGCCCGCTTGCGCCCGATGTGGCCAAAGCCGCGTCAGCTCACCCCGAGATTGAATGGCTCGGCTCGCGGAACAGGGAAGAAGTCTCGCGCGCGATGGCCGAAGCCAGCGTATTGATTCTTCCGTCCACCTGGTACGAAGGGTTCCCGCTCGTTGTTGCGGAGGCGTTTGCTGCAGGTCTTCCCATCATTGCGTCGCGCATCGGCGGCGTGGCGGAAGTCGTCTCCGATGGGAATACAGGGTGGCTCGTTTCGCCTGGCGATCCAGATGAACTCGGCAATGCTGTCAGCCGTGCATTTTCTCACCGAGAGGAACTGCAGGCGATGCGTCTTCAGGCTCGCGCGGAATTCGAGCGCAAATACACTGCCGAGGCAAACTACGCACGCATCATGACCATCTATGCAGCTGCCATTGAGAGTTGTCTGAGACCGGTCCAACTTTGTCAGTCGCCGGCAATCTAGAGCATGCCTATATTCTGCACCTCTCCGCATTTCGCATCGCCTTGTATTGCTCCGTCGGCTCGGCGCGCTGGCCCAAAGCGATAGGATGGAAGTTTGGAGAGAAGAATGCCGAGAGTCCTTGATGGGGCTGCTGTTGCCGCGGCGATCAAGCAGGAAGTTGCTGAGGAGGTTCGCGCGCTCGCTGCACAGGGCATTCGGCCGGGCCTGGCCGCGGTTCTGGTGGGCCACATGCCTGCGTCAGAAATCTATGTCCGCAGCAAAGTGCAGACGTGTGCCGAATTGGGGATCTTCAGCGAACTGATCACGCCGCCCGATACCGTCACCACTGAGGAGATGCTGGACCTGGTCACTGCTCTGAATGGCCGTGACGACATCGATGGCATCCTTATCCAACTGCCGTTGCCGAAGCAGGTCGAGGCCAAAGCTCTTCTTGATGCTGTCTCTCCTGCCAAAGATGTGGACGGATTTCATCCTGTGAATGCAGGCCGACTGCAGGCGGGTCGACCGGCGCTTGCGCCATGCACGCCTGCCGGCGTCATTGAGATTCTCAGACGCAGCAATCTTCCCATCAGCGGCCAGCATGCTGTGGTAGTCGGGCGCAGCGATATCGTGGGAAAACCGGTAGCCATGTTGCTTCTGCACCAGAACGCCACGGTGACCATCTGCCACTCTAAAACGCGCGACCTCGGGGCGGTTACACGCGAGGCGGATATTCTTGTGGCCGCTATCGGCCGCCCTGGATTCATCGAGCCAGAGATGGTCAAACCGGGCGCGACTCTGATTGATGTCGGCATTAACAGGCTCACCACGCACGAGGAATTCGATCGCTATTTTGCCGGTGATACGAAGCGCGAAGCGGCTTTCGCCAAGCGCGGCTCGACCATTGTGGGGGACGTGCACCCCAAAGCATTCGAGAGAGCGGGGGCTTATACGCCGGTGCCCGGGGGGGTGGGTCCGTTGACGATCGCCATGTTGATGTCCAATACCGTGCGCGCTGCCAAAATGCGGCGGGGGTTCGAGTAATGCTAAGGGTTGGCCTCACCGGCGGCCTAGGTAGCGGCAAGAGCACGGTGGGAAGCTATCTCCGCGGCCTGGGCGCTCAAGTCATCGAAGCCGATGAGATGGGGCGCGCGCTCATGGAACCGGGCCAACCCATTTTCGGGGAGATCGTCCGCGTCTTTGGTCCTCAGGTGCTTGGCGCAGACGGCCATCTGAACCGTGCTCGTCTTGCCGAATCTGCTTTTCGCGGAGGGCGGCTGCAGGAACTGAATGCCATCGTGCATCCGGCCGTTGTCGAGCAGCAGCGACAGTGGATGAATGAGGTTTTCGCGCGTGAGCCGGGAGCAGTGGCCGTAGTGGTCTCGGCGCTCATTTTTGAAGTGGAACGCGATGCCCGTGCGCGCGGTGAAACCGATAGCGTGCTTGCCGATTGGCGGCGCCGCATCGATCGCGTTGTTCTGGTGACAGCGCCTGACGAGCTGAAGATCCGGCGCTATGTGGACCGGCTGGGTCTTCCCGGCGATCAACGCTCGGCAGCCGAAGCCGATGCGCGCTCCCGCCTGGCGCACCAGATTCCAGACACGATCAAAGCGGCCAGCGCGGGCTATCTTTTGGAAAATCATGGGGATAAGCCAGCTCTTCGCGCCCAGGTCGAAGAGCTGTGGCGGCGGCTGGTTGTCGAAAGCAACAAACTTTATGTGCGCGGCTCTCTAGAATAGGAAGCAGCAGCAGCATTTTTTCCCCGAGGGAACTGTGCCGCGCTGGGGCCGTATCTGTTAGGAAAGGTTCTTTGGTTCGCGAAGATGAAACTGCGTCATTTGGTCCTTATTGCTGTTTTCGTGGGTGGGTTCTGGTACCTAACCACGCATCTACCCTCGCATTTGCGCGATCTTCCATTCGTCCGTAGCCTGCGTACTGCGGACTCTCCGCTGCAGCTGACAGAAGCCGATGCTGCGCCTGCCTACGATGCCGATGAGCAAAACAACATCGCTGTCTATAAGCGCGTGGTGCCCTCGGTGGTCAACATCACGTCGCGACAAGTGGTTTTCAATTTCTTTTATGGTGCGGTGCCGCAGGAGGGCCAGGGATCGGGATTCATTCTCGACCGGACGGGTCACGTGCTGACCAACTACCACGTCATTGAAGGCGCCAATCGAGGCATCGACGTGCAGCTTAGCAATAAGCATCATTACTCGGCTAAGGTGATCGGCTCAGACAAGGTGCACGACCTCGCGCTGTTGCAGATCGATGCGTCGAGCCTGGAACCCGTGACCCTTGCCGACTCAAGCCAACTGGCTGTTGGACAAAAGGTCTATGCAATTGGCAATCCTTTCGGACTCGGCGGCACGATGACGCGCGGCATCATCAGCTCGATCCGCACGCTGGGCGGCGAAGGGGGAGCGCACATTGAAGACGCAATTCAGACGGACGCGGCCATCAATCCCGGCAATTCGGGCGGACCTCTGCTGAACTCGCGCGGAGAAGTGATTGGCATCAATACCATGATTGCTTCGAACGGTGCGGAACAAAGTTCCGGCATCGGCTTTGCGATTCCCATCAATACGGCGAAGGCGGTGCTTTCCGATTTGACACGATTTGGCCGAGTCAAGCGGCCGTCGCTGGGCATTGTGTCTTACGCTATTGGACCTGACTTAGCGCAGCAGATGGGATTGGGTGCCGAGTACGGCGTGCTCATCCAGAGAGTCATTCCAGGTGGTGCGGCAGAGAGGGCGGGCTTGCATGGGGGGAACGAAGAGGCCTATGTCGGCAATACACGCATCCTGCTTGGCGGCGATCTGATTGTGGCCATCGACGGCCACGAAGTTGCGGATCCTCAGGACATTGCTTCGGTGCTCGAAAAGCACCAGGCCGGCGATACCATCAGCGTGACTGTTTTGCGCGGACGCCGCCAGATGACATTGAAGCTTATTCTTGGAGAAGCGCAAGCGGCCACTACCTGATTGCTGGCTCCCATCAAATTTAATCAAACATGAAGCGGGCCGCCCTCATCGGTGCGGCCCCTTTTGTCTGTCGGCTAGAACTTGACGCCGAGTGTTTTGAGAAATGCTTCGAGCTGTGGCCAGACGGCTTTAAGATCCGTGACCGTTTGTACGTCAAGCGGAATGTTCATTGGATTGGCGGCTGCACCGGCAAGCTCCGCCAAAGGCTTTTCTATTGCGCCCACGAGCGTGGCGAGTGCCGCCACCACTGCAGGCGTGGCCTGTATTGCTTTGTTTGCGCCGGAAAGCCACTTCAGAGCGTCCTCGGCTCCTATTTCAATGCCTTTTTCGATATTTATCAGGATATTTGCCATCGCGATCGATCCTCTTCCTTCTTGCCTGCCGCCTGGCGCATACCTGCGCTGACTGCAGACTTGTCTTTCTTTGCAAGTTATCGAGGCGAGAGGGCGTGGTTGCGCGATCTCTCGCCGAAAGAATTGCCGCTCAGACGAGCAGCCGCCAGCGCCCTTGAAGCGGATTCCCGCGACAAGGCGTGTGCCGTTTCTGCTTGTCTGGTTGTTCCTTTAGCTTAGGCAATCTGAGCTATATATTCGGCAATTCAATTTGGAAGGGAAGTATTCAGGAATCAGGCCGATAAGGTGGCTCTGCATGATTCGCTGATTGACAGAGGGTCCCGGCGCCGCCAAGCTCGCCGGGATCTCAGCCGTTGGCGGAGTTGCGCTTCGCGTACCGCCGCCCGCGAATCTCCCACTGGCCACCCACTACACGTGCGATCGCTTGGCTGTAGGCGATGTGCTCCTCGACCAGAATGCGCTCGGCCAGCGAATGCGCATTTTCGTCCTCCAGCACCGGAATGGCACGCTGCAAAATGATGGCTCCGTGATCCAGGTGCTCGTCGACAAAATGCACTGTACAGCCAGCCCATTTCACGCCGTAGTCAAATGCCTGCTGCTGCGCATCGAGGCCGGGAAACGCCGGCAGGAGCGAAGGATGAATGTTCAGGATGCGATTGGGAAAGGCGGCAATGAATTCCGGCGAAAGGAGCCGCATATAGCCAGCCAGGCAAACAAGGTCGACGCGATGATCAAGCAGGCAACGAACTACATCTGCATCGTGCTCCGACCGCGCTCTGCCTTTGGAGACAAGCACTGCGTGCGGCAGACCCAATTGTAGAGCTGTGGCAATGCCGGGGGCATCGACCACATTCGAGATCACGATCGCAATCTCGACGCGCCTGAGCCGTCCGGCGCGAATCGATTCTGCAATGGCGTTGAAGTTTGACCCGCGCCCAGAAAGGAGGATGCCTAGCCGCACGAGGGGATGGCCTTCGGTTTCGACGGTTGGCGAGCGTTCGGTTGATTCCGATTCGCCCTCTCCTGCTGTCACGTGTACTGCACCCGGCGGTCGCCTTTCACTACGCGGCCAATCACGTAGAACTTCTCTTCTGCACGATCGAGCAGGCTCTTGGCGCGCGTGAATTTGGCGGCTGGAATTGCTGCGATGAGGCCAATCCCCATATTGAAGGTGCGCATCATCTCTTCCTGCGAGACCTGGCCCAAGTCGCGCAGATGTTCGAAGATGGGAAGAACCGGCCACGAACCCAACTCGACCTGCGCCCCGGTGCCTTTGGGCAAAATACGGGGCAGATTCTCCGTGATGCCGCCTCCGGTGATGTGCGCCATGCCTGTTGTCATGCCAGCGGCAACCAGCTTTTGAATCACGTGGAGGTAGCTGCGGTGCGTCTTCATCAGCGCGGCGCCTGCCTTCTCCTTGATCGCGGTTACGTATTGCGTGGTTTTATAGCCAGCCACCTCAAACATGAGCTTGCGCGCCAGTGAGTATCCATTGGTATGCAAGCCGGTTGAAGGGAGGCCGATTAGCACATCGGTCGGCTTGATGCCTACGCCCGTGACCATTTTGTCGCGATCGACCGCGCCCACGATGAAGCCGGCTAGATCGTACTCGCCATCTGAGTAGAAGCCCGGCATCTGGGCTGTTTCACCTCCGATAAGCGCGCAGCCATTTGCCTTGCAGGCCTCAGCCAAGCCCGTTACCACGCTCTCGGTCACGTCGGGATCGGTTTTGGCGCTGGCCAGGTAATCGAGGAAGAAGAGCGGCGTTGCACCCTGCACGGCGATGTCGTTCACGCAGTGGTTGACCAGGTCCACGCCCACCAACTGGTGCAGGCCCAATTCAAAGGCTACCTTCAGCTTGGTGCCCACGCCGTCGGCCGAGCTCACCAGAATCGGGTTCTTCCAGCGCTGCAGATCGAGTCGAAACATCGCCCCGAAGCTGCCAATTCCGCCCAAAACATTGCGGTTAAATGTCTTTTGCGCCAAGTACTTGATGCGGTCCTTGGCTCGGTCGCCGCTGGTTATGTCCACACCGGCATCGGCATACGTCACGGATTTTGATTTGGATTCGTCGGGCACGGTGTGGCTTTCTGCGGAAAGGTCGATTTTAGCAGGATTTGGACGGCGGGGGAGTCACGGCGTTGCACACTGACGTGTTCAATCCTGAGGATATTTCCAATTCGAATGACAAGTATGCTTGACATCCAAACATGATCGAGTTATTTTGATATAGAAAGCGAGCTTTACATGGAGCCTGGGATCCGGAATCGCGTGAAGGAACTTCGTGCCGCGCGCGGCTGGACGCAAGAGCAGCTCGCCAAGGCGACCGGCGTCTCACGGCAGAGCATTAATTCCATCGAACGCAATCGCTATGTGCCTAGCCTGCCGTTGGCCTTGCACTTCGCACGGGTTTTCGGCTGTTCCACCGACGAGATATTTCAACTGGAGAGCGAAACATGAGTCACCCGATTCTGAGTAGAGTTCCTTTCCTTGGGCCATTTGTCGATGAGCGCTTTCTGGAGCATCGACGCCGCTCAAGCAGCCTTGCCGGTATTGTGGCGGCGTGTCTGACCCTAGTGCTTTTCGAGTACCGATTCATTTGGGACCATGTGTGGAGCTGGGATCTCTTCTCGATCGTCATGACTTTTTTGGCGATCAAGCTGTCGATGATGCTCTGGTACAGGTTCAAGGGCTGAAGGAGAAAGGAGAAAAGCATGTGCATTCCGTATCGTCAACTCGATTCGAAGGGGCGGCGGCGCGTCGCGCTCCTCAACCTTTGTTTGATCGCTGGCCTGCTCTTGCCGCTCGTGGTTCATCCTACGGGCAAGCTGGAACAAGACTGGCTGCACGGAGTGTGTGGCGTGCTGCTCGGCATCTACATTGGCGTGAATCTCTTTACCTTGCGATTTGCACGCAGCGCAGGCAATCCACAGGCCTGAGCGCTGCTCGTTTGCAGATCATCCTGCGAATCCGAACTGCGCGGCTTCTATACTGAACGGGCGATGAGTTCCAACGTACCCAAGCCAGACCGTTCTCGTTCTCATGCGTTGCAGGAGCGTGCCGAATACTTTTTTCCCGGTGGCGTTAACTCGCCGGTTCGAGCCTTTCGTGCGGTCGGTGGGGCTCCGCCGTTTGTTGAACGGGCCGAAGGTGCATGGCTCGTGGATGCGGACGGTAATCGTTACATCGACTATTTCGGCTCGTGGGGCCCGATGATTCTCGGCCACGCTTTTGCGCCGGTCGTCGAAGCCATTGAGCGGGCAGCGCGGAACTCTCCGAGCTTCGGCGCGTCGACGGCCTTGGAAGCCGATCTCGCGGAACGGATCATCGCCTGCTATCCAGCGATTGAGAAGCTGCGCTTTGTCAGCTCCGGCACGGAAGCGACGATGTCAGCCATTCGCGTGGCTCGCGCAGCGACGGGCCGGAAGATCATCCTCAAATTCGAGGGCTGCTATCACGGGCATGCCGACGGGTTGCTGGTGAAAGCAGGGTCGGGTGTGGCGACCTTTGGCATTCCCGGTTCGGCCGGCGTACCAGAGGAGATCGCGGCTTTAACGCATGCGCTGCCTTACAACGACCTGGCAGAGGTGGAAGCGGCGTTCGACGCACATGAGGGTGAGATTGCGGCGGTAATTTTGGAACCGGTTGTCGGCAATGCTGGGTGCATTCCTCCGGCGCCGGGATACCTGGCAGGGTTGCGCGCGATCACGCGACGCGAAGGTGCTTTGCTGATTATCGACGAGGTGATGACGGGGTTTCGCATCGCTCTTGGCGGTGCGCTTGAGCTTTACCGGCTCGATGCCGATCTCGTCACACTGGGGAAAATTGTCGGTGGCGGCATGCCAGTGGGCGTCTTCGGGGGCAAGCGCAAATTCATGGACCTGCTCGCCCCGCTTGGGCCTGTTTATCAAGCCGGCACTCTCAGCGGGAATCCGCTCGCCATGGCTGCGGGGATCGCGACCCTGAGTTATCTGCAGGAGCACGCGGCGACGATCTATCCGCGCCTCAATTCAACCGCGCAGGCCGTCGCCGAAGGTGTCGCGAAAGAAGCTGCGAAGGCTGGGGTTTCGCTCGCGCTTAACCGCGTGGGCTCTATGTGGACCTGGTTTTTCCGAGCAGGTGAGGTCACGAACTACGACGAGGCGGCGCAATCCGATACGGGCGCCTTCGGCCGCTTTCATCGCGCGATGTTGGAGCAGGGCATCTGGCTGCCACCTTCGCAGTTCGAGGCGCTGTTTCTTGGCGTCACGCATGGCGATGCGGAAGTGCATGCGACGATCGAAGCGGCACGGGTGGCGTTTGCGGCTGCGGAACTTAGCTAGTACCGTGACCGTGTGGATTCGTGCTTTCCCAGGTCTCAAAATCGAGACCTGGGGCCCTCATGGTTCTTGCCTAGGATTACGAAATCATGAAGTCGCGGCACGAGTTGGCGTCGGTGCGGGCGCCCATGCGTCGAGCGTGACGAAATTGCGTGTCGCTTTGTAGTGGGCGAGCAGTTGACTTGCAGCTGTGACCGACGGCCCGCGATCCGTACCCAATACCCGATGTCCGCCATCATGAAGCACGATGTTGCTCGCCCAGCCACGTCGTCTGTTGGCTTCGATCTTCGACCTCAGCTGTTCGGCGATCCGATCGGCGGATGGGTCGCTCCAGTCGGTTGTCATCGCATTCCATGTCACAGGCGTCATGCCTAAGTTTCTGGCGGTGCGCAGCACAAACGGCCGGCGCGCGCCATAGGGTGGCCGGAAGAAACGGACCGGTTTGCCCAGCGTCTGTTCCAGCATGTCGCACGTCCGTGTGAGTTCCTCAACGACGCGGCTTGCAGGGGTGCGCGCGAGATTTGGGTGGCTCCAGGAATGATTGCCGACCAGGTGCCCCTCCTCGGCGACGCGTCGTACAAGTGCCGGCTCAGCTTGCACGAAGCGGCCGACCATGAAGAATGTCGCGCGCACACTGTGGGCGGCCAGGATATCGAGCAGGCGTGGCGTCCACGCAGGATTGGGGCCGTCATCGAATGTCAAAGCCAGGTCGTTTGGTTGGCGTGCAGCGATGAGTGTCGACCCGAAGATTTGCGAGCCTGGCCATAGTGCTGCGTAGGCGTAGCCTCCTGCGGCGAGCCCGACGGCGCCAACTGTGCCGAGACCCGCGCAAATTCCGGTAGCCAAAGGAGAAAGCATCGCTCATACCAGTGTGCGGCTCGGCTACGCGGATTCGCAAGGGCTTCCATTTTAATCGGCATTCGACTCGAGGGAGCCGCGATTCGCGGCGTGGGACTACTCGGTTGCGCGTGTCGAAGCCAATAGGCGTATACTCGCCTTGTTCGGGTCGCATCCTGGGTTCACGGAGCGGCACTGGAGACAGCATGAGCTTAACCAACTTCCCCGTCGGTGGATCGCCTTCCTCCGGTTCCTCAATCACAAAAGTTACGATGCCTGCACTGGCCGAAATGAAGCGCCAGGGCAAGCCCATCTCCGCGCTAACCGCGTATGACTATGCCACTTCTCGCCTCGTAGATGAAGCAGGCATCGATCTGGTGCTGGTGGGCGACTCGCTCGCCATGGTCGTTTTGGGCCACGAGAACACGCTGTCTGTCACCGTGGACGAGATGCTGCATCACACGCGCGCGGTTCGGCGTGCGGTTCGGCGCGCCCTGGTGGTGGCTGACATGCCGTTTGGCAGCTACCACGGGACCATTGCGGATGGAATCGCCAACGCTGTGCGCTTTGTGAAAGAAGCTGGCGCCGAAGCGGTGAAGATCGAAGGTCCGCGTGTTGAACTGGTGCGCGCTCTTACTTCGTCTGAAATTCCTGTTGTCGGCCATCTGGGCCTCACGCCGCAGAGCATTCATCGGATGGGCGGCTATCGGGTGCAGGCTCGCGCGGCGGAAGAAGTCCTGCGACTGCGCGCCGACGCGCGTGCTCTCGCCGATGCGGGAGCAGGGGCGCTGGTGTTGGAAGGTGTTCCGCGCGAAGCCGCTGCTGCCATTACCGCCGAGCTTCCGATTCCCACCATCGGTATCGGTGCAGGCCCCGATTGCGACGGACAAATTCTCGTCTTCCACGATCTTGTGAACCTGACGTTCAGCCCTGCTGCCAAATTTGTTCGCCGTTATGGCGACGCGGCGGCGCTCATTCGGGATGCCGTGGAACACTACCGCGAAGACGTGGAGCATCGGGCGTTTCCTTCCGACGCGGAGAGCTACCACTTGCCGGCTGGCGCCCGGAAGACTGTTGGCAGCGAAGCCGAAGAAGAAGATGCGATCGTCAATCGCGATGCGTTGCAGGACTGGGAGAGCTGAGCGCGGCAGGGATGGAGATTCTTCGCACTGTAGAAGAATTGCGGCAGTGGTCGCGCGCCAATCGCCGGTCGGGAGAGACGATCGGTCTCGTTCCAACCATGGGCGCGTTGCACGCGGGCCATGCATCGTTGATTCGGGCTGCGGCGGCTTCTTGCGGCAAAGTAACCGTCAGCATTTTCGTCAACCCCACGCAATTCGGACCCAACGAGGACTTCGCGCGTTATCCGCGTACCTTCGATGCGGACTGCGCAATTACGCAAGCTGAAGGCGCAAACGTCATCTTCGCACCATCGGTTGAAGAACTCTATCCGGATGGGGCGGAGACCTTTGTTGAAGTAGAAGGATTGAGCAACCGCCTCGACGGCAAGTCGCGCCCGGGCCATTTTCGCGGAGTGGCTACCGTGGTTGCCAAGCTTCTGGTCGCCGCAGAACCGGATCGCGCTTTCTTTGGACAGAAGGATGGCGCACAAGTGGCCGTGCTGCGCCGCATGGTCGCGGACATGCGATTTGGCACCGAGGTTGTGGTCTGCCCAATCGTGCGCGAGGCCGACGGCCTTGCGCTCAGCTCACGGAATATTTATCTCAATGCTGCGGAACGGGCGCAAGCGCTTACGCTCAGCCGAGCGATTCGGCGTGTCGAGGAGCTTGTGGCGCATGGCGAGCGCAACGCGTCCGTGCTGCTTGCGTCCGCGCGCTCGATTTTCGCTGCTGAGGCCTCGATTCGCGTCGATTATATCGATCTCGTTGACTGGGCGACTCTGGAGCCTGTCGAATGCGCAGTTCCTGGCGTGCTGTTTGCCGTGGCTGCCTACGTGGGCACGACGCGGCTGATCGACAACACGGTCTTCAATTGACTTTGCCGCAAAAGGTTCTTGCAACAAATGGCGAGAAGCTTGCAATCTGAGTGCAATGCCGGAACTGCCCGACATCTCCGCTTATATTGCCGCGCTTGAGGCGCGTATTCTTGGCCAACCGCTCGAGCGTGTCCGCATCGCCAGCGTCTTCCTGTTGCGCACGGTCGATCCTCCCCTCGCGAGTCTTGAAGGCCGAACAGTCAAAGCACTGCGCCGGATCGGCAAGCGCATCGCGATCGGCGTTGAAGGTGATCTTCCACTCCACGGACAAAGACCTGTCCGCGGGGATCCCGGGTTGGTATGGCTCGTCCTCCATTTGATGATTGCCGGACGCCTGCATTGGAAGCCTCCGCAAGCCAAGCTCGCGGGCCGCAATGGGCTTCTCGCCCTCGACTTTCCCAACGGAACACTCGTACTGACAGAAGCCGGCTCCAAACGGCGTGCCTCGCTCTACGTCGTACGCGGGGAAGAAGGCCTGCGTAATCTCGATCCTGGCGGAGTTGAGATCTTCTCCACGGATATCGATGGCTTTCGTGCGGCGCTTGCGATTGAGAACCGCACTCTCAAGCGCGCTCTTACAGATCCGCGCCTCATCAGCGGAGTGGGCAATGCATATTCCGATGAGATTCTGCATGCCGCGCAGCTCTCGCCCATCGCGCTCACGCACAAACTCAAGGCCGACGAGTGGGAACGGCTCTTCGCCGCCACTCGCTCCACAATGACGCTATGGATGGACCGGCTCGGCGCCGAAGCCGCGAAGAGCTTTCCGGAGAAAGTCACGGCCTTCCGTCCGGAGATGGCCGTGCACGGGCGCTTCAATCAGCCCTGTCCTCGTTGTGGCGAAAAGGTACAACGGATTCGCTATGCCGACAACGAGACCAACTACTGCGCTCGGTGCCAGACGGGAGGCAAGGTACTTGCCGATCGCAGTCTTTCGCGGCTGCTTGGATCCGATTGGCCGCGCACGCTTGATGAACTGGAAGCTTTGAAACGCCGCTGACGCGATTCGCGCCGCGCTGCGCGCAAGTTGACACCTGTTGCCTCATTTGCGAGACTCAAAGATGCTGCCTGTCTGGCTCACCAGCTCAGACAAGTCTCCTGTGCCGAAGTGGCGGAATTGGCAGACGCGCGTGGTTCAGGTCCACGTACTCGCAAGGGTGTGGGGGTTCGAGTCCCTTCTTCGGCACCAATCTTCACTAATTCCTTACGATCAATACCTTAGAACGGACATTGCGTTCCGTTTGACTACTTTTTACTACCTGTTGGCTTTTGCTGGCTGCGGCTGGCTTCTGCCGGCAAGGATTGGCACCCCTTCATTCCAGCCCATCAGCGCTTCCATCCGAACAATAGGAGGGAGCATGAGCGTGGCGAACAAGTCAGGCCCAGCTGGCGGCAGGACACGCAATTCGCTCGATGAATGCTTGGCCCTGTTGTCGTCAAGTGACAATTCGCTTATGTGCGTGACCATCATGGAATTCCGATGAGGAGACCAGCGCTCATGCCGATGGATTGCTGGTGGCCTCCCGCAAAACTGTAGTCGTAAGCCGGTTCGAGGAACCAGCCGAAACAGTGTTTGCTGGTCGGCCAGAACATGAAGTCTCCCGCAAGCTCTCCGGCAATGGAATTGGTCGCTTTCCCATCCTGCCTGAGACGGACCCATTCGGGACCGACGCCCAGCATGAACTCTGCCTTCCGCGATATGGTCCATGGCTTCTTGAAGAGCAGGTCAGTATCCCATTCTGTTGATTTGCGAGTGTAGAAAGGTGACACGCCTGCTTCAAGCTCCAGCCAGTGCTCGATTGGTGTCAGTTCTGCGGCAAGATTCGGCGCGAAAGTTGCTGCGCCTCCGGTGACGTTCCAGCTTGTCGCCGCGCCAAGTTCAACAATGGCAATGGGGTCTTTGTCCTCACCCGTCTCTCGAGGATGGCCGGAGGACGCCTTAGATGAAGTCTGCCCGTGAGCGGGCAGACACAAAGACAGAGACATGCACGCCCCAACGAGCGTGAATACGTTTGGACGCATCGACGTCTCCCGGGGGAGCCAAGGATGCGATCTTGGTGCGGACGGTGAGTCTCGCCGCCCCCACCAAGATCGTTAGGCTAGAAGTTGAAGGTGATCTTCGCCGTCAGCGCCCGCGGCGTTACATAGTGGGTTCCGCTGAACGTTGACAGGAAATTATACAGCGCATACTTGTTGGTGAAGTTGATAGCGGACAGATCCAAGTTCACCTTGTAGTGCTCGGCATGGAAGATGTTGTCCTTGCCGAGCGATGCGTCGAACAGGTTGCGCGGCGCAATGCGCGGCGGGTTATGGTCGTCATCCTCTGTGTTTGGCGCGGGAATTTGCACTAGGTTCGACTTGTACCCAGCGTTGTCACACGAGGTAAAGCCGGAGGTCGGCGTCGCTGCCACTCCATCGCAGGTAATGCCCGCCTGGAACTCTTCGTCGGGAGTGAGCCCGCTGAGGTCGACTCCGGGTTGGCCATTGGGCAAGGTGATTCCGCCGCAAGGACTATTTGCGCCTGTGGGGTTGTAACAGGGGACAGATCCTGCCACGAGCCCGCTGTCATAGCGCCAGTTGAATCCGCCCCACAAACCGGTCAGCACGCTGGCATGAGAAAGCGTGTATTGAAGGTGCGTGGTCTGGTTGAACTTCTCGTCGTGATCGATCCGGAATGGAAATCCGCTTTGGCCCACCGTAGCCCCGGCTCCGGCTGACTGCGGAGGGAAGAAGCGTGCGGCTACAGAAGAGGTTACGAAGTAAGCGCTGAAACCGCGAACCACGGGAATCTCCGCGCGGATGGCATAGCCGGGAATCTTGGAGTTATGCCAGTCGATCGGGAAGGTGATGGGCGTGTTGCCCAGCACACTGAAGTCGAAGGCGTTGTGCGTGTACTTCCAGATGTACTCGCCGCTGACAACGGCGTGCTTCCCGAATCCCTGTTGCAAGCTTGCGTGGAACTCGTTGCGGAAGCCGGGCTGAAGTGTTCCCGAAACGCCCGGCGTGCAGAGGAGCAGAGGCGCCAAGACTGCGTTCGAGCAACCGCTACTGGACAGCACGAGGTTTTCATTGAAGGGTGTTTCCAGGGTGCGAGCATAGGAGACACTCAGAACTGTACTGCTGGGCTTGATGTGGTATCCAACTCCCACGCGCGGCTCTGTCTGGTTGGCGTCGGTGAGGCCGTTGTAAAGGTCCTCGCGCAGGCCAAGGTTGAAGAGCCAGTTGCCGGCCTTGATCTGGTCTTGGGCGTAGAGCGCGAGTTCCTTTACGTCCGTGTGGCCAAAGTAGGCATATTCAGCGCCACTGCGCGTGAGGTCGTATGGTCCAAGAACCGATAGGTAGGCCGGATTCGGAAATGAGACCACGCCGTCGCAGGCCGTGGGATCGGAGTATCCCGGCAAAGGGTCGCCGCTGCCGTCAACGCACGGCGAGTTGTAGGTGGGGTTCGCGATGCCCAAGTAGTCGTGTTCGCGCAGGAAGGTCTGCTCGTAAACCACTCCAGCCTTGAATGTGTGGATTCCCTTGGAGTAGTCGAAGTCGGAGTGGACAGCCGCGTTTGTCAACGTGCGGTCTTGCGAGATGGACGAGGTTTGCAGGTTGGGCGGGCCTTGATCGGCAAGAGGGTTCCCGCTGGGGTAATAGTTATAGAGATCCTTGCGAATCCAGGCCCCAAGGTTGAGAACGGAGTTGGTGCTGATCACTCGCGTATAGGTAGGCGAAATGTTGAATGTGTTGATCTTCGAGCGCTGGTCCGCGTCTCCCACGTTGCCGAAGACAGGGTTGGCACTTGTACCGCCGCTGATGACGTTCTGAACATTCAGATTGTCGAAAGCATTCGGTGTCTGGAACCATGACCGGCTGTAGTTGAAGTCAATATGCATCGAGTTGGACTGGTTGAAGGCGTAATCGACACGGTCGAAGAGGTTCTCTTCGTTACCCTTATCGTGAAACACCGTGAACTCGGGGGGATCGAGAAAGCGCCCAGTGTTGAGCCCATCAGCTTCAACGAAGTTCCCCCAGCTCTTGCCCCCGTACGACAGATCGAAACCAGCGGTGGCTGAACCGAACGTGCCGTAAGAACCATAGATGTCGCCTGTGGGTTTGCTTATACCTTGGCCAGAACGCGTGGTAGCCACGATCACCAGGCTGGTCTTTCCGCCGAACTCGGCGGGAGGCGCACCGCTGATGACCTCCAAGGATTGAACGGCATCCGAGGGGAGCTGATTGGAAAAGACCTTGCTCTGCTGGTCGGTGATCGCCTGCCCATCGATTGAAAAGGAGTTGGAAGCGTGGTCACCGAGTCCGTGGAAC
The DNA here is from genome assembly GCA_963704415.1 of uncultured Acidobacteriaceae bacterium. Classification (GTDB taxonomy): domain Bacteria; phylum Acidobacteriota; class Terriglobia; order Terriglobales; family Acidobacteriaceae; genus Telmatobacter. The sequence goes on from OY969908.1 coordinate 1,686,728, forward strand.
AGGCCGTTGGAGTCGGCAGCCACGCCGGGGGTGGAAAGTGTAACCAGTGAGCTTAGCGTCGAAGACTGGCTCTCCAATGGCACTTTAATAAACAGGTCGCGGTCCACGTCCGTGTGGAACGTCGGATCGTCCTCGACCAGGTCGCCGGCAGCCTCTACCGTAACCGTTTGGCTTCCTCCGGTAACTTGAAGCGCCAACTTCACCTCCGTACCGACCGCCGACCGAATCTCGACGTTCCGGCTCAAAGGTGCGAAACCTGGGGCGGACACGCTGATGCGATAAGGGTTGAAGGGGACGTTAGAAAAAACGAAATGGCCAGTGGCGTCCGTGGTCGCGGTCTGGTCGAATCCACTGACATCATTGATTAGGTGAACGGCCACATTGGGAACCACGGCTCCCGAGGGGTCGGTGAGCGTGCCGCGCACCGTGCCGGCGTTGCCGCTTTGGGCTTGTGCGCCGAGCGCAGCGAGGGACAGTACGAGGAAAGAGAGAATGCGAAACACTTTGCCGCTTTGAAGCGACATGGGGAGCCTCCAAGTCTTGGCTGAGCGATCTTGAAAATGCGGGCCGCGAATCGAACAGCGGCGGTCCACTTCGTGGATCGAGGGCATCGTTTCGATTTGGCCATCAGCCCATGGGGAACGACGGGAACTCATCCGCCGAGGAAGCCGCGAATGAGAGCAGTCAGACTGAAAGTTGAAGCCGAGACGATGCGCTAGCAGCTAGCGGGTGGAGGGCGAGTAAAGAGATTCGGATGCCAGTAGCGAATAACCGGCCAAATTTCAAGCAGCTCTGGCGCGCGTGTTCCGATTCGGATCAATGCCATTACGACGGCAATGATCAGGAACGGAACCACGGAGTGCATGACGAGGCAAATCGGACAGTGGTCGGCCGAGCTTACGTCGGAATGCCCATCGGCTGCGTGGACCATTGCCAGCAGCACGACAACGACGAGGCACACTGCAATCGCCATCCGCAAAGTGCGCGACCTTGGACGATGATCGTTTCGATCCTTTGCCAGAATTGCCGTCAACATAACATCCTGAACAAGATAGTACACAGAAACGCGATCTGCGTGAAGACACACTAGAACGACTCCATTTGCGCTCAGGCAAAGAAGCTCCCAACGAACAGGCTCCTCGCGGCTTCACAAGTTCTTTAGATTGTGCGCGCTTCCTATCAGGGTTCACGCAAATCGGATCCATCGTATGACTGTAGCGAATGTTAACGACGGTCTTGAAGATGGGGCGTGTCCGGTTCGAAGGGGTCATGGGTGATTTCCCAGAACACAAAGAATCCTCGATGGTCAGAGTGAAGATCGCGATAAGGGCAAGGCTGGCGATTTCGATCGGCCTCCATTGGATCTGGCGCATGCGCCGCTTGCTGCCCTTTTCGAAGCTGATTACTCGCACAATGCAATCCTTTCTCGCAACGAATCAACGCCAAGGCCGGAGCTGACGGTCTTCGAATTCTCGAGGTAACTCGAGCAAATGCCCGGCATCCACCGAGCGCGTTGCCCATTCAACCAACGAGAGGTATTGGTTGAACTGGGTGATGTTTCCGAACCATTGCGAGCCCGCGTCTGAATTCACTACGACAACGTTCGGAGCGTCACAAGGACCGACACAGCCGCTCACCGTAAGTTGGAACCGCTTGAGCAGGCCGCGCTTGCGCCATTCGTCCTTCATCCATTCGACGGGAACGTTGGGGCGGTTCTTTTGGGTGGCGCCGCAACAACATCCCTGGCAGACGATCAATTGCCCGATCACTCGACGCCTGGTATCCAGCATGGTTTCACACCTCGATTCCGAGAATATAATCTAGGGGAGTATATTATTTCAATGCGGAGGAAGAATTGTCGCACATCACAAAAAACAAGACAAAGACGCTTTCTCGAGTCCGGCGTATCAAAGGCCAAGTCGAAGCGATTGAACGGGCTCTGGAAGGAGAGGGCGAATGCGACGAGGTTCTGCAACTTGTCGCCTCATGTCGTGGGGCACTCAATGGGCTTATGGCAGAACTGATCGAAGGTCACTTGCGGTTCCATGTCCTCGACCCCAACCGGAAAACACGCCCGGCGCAGCTTGCGGCAGCTGACGATCTGATCGCCGTGGTCAAGCGCTATTTCAACTAACTAGCCAGGAGAAGACATGACCGTAGCGCACGAGACAGCCCGGCGCCAACCTGAACGGTCAATGGGAATGCGTCCGGAGCCTATCCATGAAAGCCGCGACCCTAAACCTGACGACAATCATGGCTTTGAATTTGCCGAAGCTCTTCGTGTTGTTTTCGTTACGCTGGCGGCAGCGGCGGTCTGGTTCCATCTCTGGGAGCCGTTCCACCGAGTGAGCGTGATTGGGTTGGCAGCCACGCTGATTGGCGGCTATCCAATATTCAAGGAGGCGTTCGAAAACATCATTCAGCGACGCATGACGATGGAGTTGTCAATGACCATCGCGCTCGCGTCCGCTCTTGCGATTGGCGAGTTTTTTACGGCGCTCGTGATCACAGCCTTCGTGCTCGCCGCCGAAATTCTCGAGGGATTGACTGTGGGCAGAGGCCGCCGCGCCATTCGAGATATGCTCGATTTCCTCCCTCAGACTGCCAGTGTGCTTCGGAATGGACAGACCCTTGAAGTATCTACGCAGATGATCCTCCCGGGAGAGGTCGTCCTCATTCGGCCAGGCAGCAGGATTCCTGTCGATGGTGAAGTGATCAGCGGCCACTCCTTCGTGGAACAGGCAGCGATTACAGGTGAACCCATGCCGAGCGAAAAGACACCTGGGAGCGAAGTTTACGCGGGCACCATTAACCAAGCGGGAGTTCTTCAAGTTCGGACGAACCGATTGGGAAAGGATACAGCCTTCGGCAAGATCATCGAGGCGGTTGAACGCGCGGAGCATTCGCGAGCGCCAATCCAAAAAACCGCCGACAAGCTGGCAGGATACCTTGTTTACTTCGCACTCGGTGCTGCATTGCTTACGTTTCTCCTAACGCACAACATTCGTTCCACTATCTCCGTAATCATCGTTGCAGGTGCTTGTGGAATCGCCGCCGGCACTCCCTTGGCCGTCTTGGGAGCAATCGGCCGCGCGGCGCGGCAAGGTTCGATTATCAAAGGTGGCGTTTATCTGGAAGCATTGGGTCGATTGCAAACTGTCTTCCTAGACAAGACAGGAACGATCACCTTTGGCGTACCATCGGTCGCTCAGGTTCAGCCAGAAGTGGGCATTTCCGAGGAGGTCCTGCTGAAAGCGGCGGCAAGCGCCGAGCACGGTTCAGAGCATCCGTTGGGCCGCGCGATAGTTCGCTATGCCGAGCAGAAGAACATACCTATCTCAGAACCGAGCGATTTCCGATATGATGTCGGCCGCGGCATCGTAGCCCAAGTCGAAGGCGAGCGCGTCGCAGTGGGGAATCGCGCCCATCTTCTCAGCCTCGGCATTGAAGCACCGGCCCAGGAACCCGAATTTCATGGCATGTCAGTTCTGGTGGCAGCCGGACATCGCTACTACGGTTCCATTTCGATCGAGGATCAGATACGCGCGAGCGCGGCGACAGCGGTAAGGGAGCTCGAAAGAATGAAGATTCGAGTCATTCTTCTCACGGGCGATTCACAGGCCGCGGCATTGGCTGTTGCTAATCAGATGGGAATCTTTCATGTTCATTCAGAACTTCTACCTGAGCAAAAAGCCGTCCAAGTAGAAATCCATACAAAGAGCGGACGAACCGTGGCCATGTTGGGTGATGGGATCAATGATGCGCCCGCTCTCAGCAAGGCAACAGTCGGTATAGCCATGGGAACGGGCACGGATGTCGCTCGCGAATGCGCCGACGTCGTACTGATTGGAAACGATCTCGAAAAGTTCGTCGAGACAGTTCGCATCGCACGGCAGTGCCGGTCCATCATCTTTCAGAATTTTTACGGCACCCTCATCGTGGACAGCATCGGCATCGGGATGGCTGCGGCTGGACTGCTCAATCCGCTGCTTGCAGCGTTCATTCATGTCGCTTCGGAACTGACGTTCATCCTGAATTCGACCCGGCTGCTGGCGCCGACAAAAAACTCTAAGGATTTGGCTCCTTCTCTCCTTTAGAATTCAATCCTTCCCTGGAATGCAATCATGCGCGGGGAACTGTCGCCTCCCAGCCCGACGCCCAACAGGCCCGTGGGAGGAGAGATCGTGCTTTCGAGCGTTCCGAATCGAGCCGGAACCGACGCGCCGGGTACGCCGGCTTCGACTTCGGAAGGCAGAGCGAAGTTGGGATGATTGAATGCGTTGAACATCTGAGCGTCGAGGCGGAATGTGATCGCTTCTTTAATTGGAAAAGTCTTGGTGATGTAGATGTCGGAATTTGTATAATGCGGTCCGCGTACGCGGTTCCGTCCGGAATTGCCGAACTGGCAGTTCGCAGGGGAATCGCCGCCGACACATGCTTCCGTCGTCGGATCGACCGCCGAAACGAAGGCATTCGGGTTGATCCATTGTTTGGTGCCCGCCACGGTGACTCCCACAACAGAACTCTTCTGATACACAGGCACGCCAGGAATCCGATTCGCGTAAGCGGGTGCATTGAACTGGACGGTGCTGGCTCCGTTCGCCTGAAACACGCCGTTGCCGTGTGCGATGTAAGGCTGGCTCAGCACGCTGAAGGGCAGACCGGAGTGAAGGATCGCAGTCTCTGAGATCGACCATCCACCAAACATCTGGCGAAGGAACAGGTGGCTCGATTGAAATGGAATTTGGTATAGCCCGTAACCCGAGATGTTGTGTCGCACATCGTAGTCGCAACTGGCATACTGCCGCCTGAGTTCTCCCGGTAGCGGCGACATCAATCCTTGCGTGGAGAACGCGAGCAAACCGCCATTTGATACCTCGTCAAGGCAGTGACTGAAAGTGTAGTTGCCGTGCAGTGTGAGTCCGCGCCACTGTTGCGCATAGGCGATCTGAAGTCCGGCATAACTGCTGTTGGCGTCCGTGCGAAACTCATTGACATTCCCAAATCGTTGATCGAGCGGCTTCTGGTACGGAAACGGCGCGAAGCATCCATCGCACACCGTCTGGTAGCCATTAAGCTGCACCTGGAAAGGCTCATGGAGTCCTCGCGTGCCCACGAAATCCATACGCAAGCTCCCACGCGAACCAATCTGCTGCTCAACGCCAAAGTTGTATTGGTAGTAATAGGGCGTTTTGAGTGTGCCACTTGGAAAGGTATTCAAGCTGACCGCCAGCGGACAGGTCGGCGCGCCGGGCTGAATTCCCGCGCAGGGAGCAGCGCCTGAACGAAAGATCGTCTGGAACGACTGGTTCGCGTTCGTTGCCGCATCGACGGCACTACCAGCGACGCCGGGAGCGATGCCGGTGCCGCCGACCTGGCCACCCAATCCGCCAACGAACGTCGGATCATTGGGCGCGTTCATCGCAGCAAGATCAGCAATTTGCATTGGAATGATGTCGCTGAAGACCCCAAAACCGCTATGAACCGCCACCCCCGGACGCAGTTGATAGGCAAAGGAAACTCGTGGTTGGTAGAGGAATAGCGGCGTGGCAGGAAATAGGTCGTGGACATTTCCCAATACAGAGTTATTCAGCGGTTCATCGGTGTTATGGGAGGCATCAAGGAAGGAGCCAGCCATGCGGGCGAAGAGATTCTTTCCGCTGGTAACGTTGGTGTTCCAGGTAAAGCGCATTCCGTATGTAATGGTAGCCTTGGCGACGGGCTTATAAGTGTCCATCGCATAGTACTCAAGATTCCCCGCCGAAGCCCGCTCTTTCAGCGAAACCGGAAAGCTTTGACTAGCCGTGTACGCAGCGCCATAGGTGAACTGCGCGAGATCATCGAAGGTTACCGTTGGCGCAGTGCCTTCACCGAGATCGTAGTTGCTCACATCGAGACGCCGCGTATTGATTCCGAATTTCCACGTATGCTTGTCATGCGCCCATGTCAGGTTATCGTTGATTTGCCACTGAGTGACCTTACGGCCCTGCGGATAGGTATTGTTATTTCCTCCGATGGTAGTGAACGGAACGCTGTCGCTGCCCGATGCCAGCACAATGGGAAAGGCATCGAGCACCTGAGAGTAGTTGTTCGGCTGGAAAATGCTGGAGTACCAGCTCGCGCCAGGATTGAATTGATTCACCACGCTCGAACTGAACACATGGGTGTAGCCCGCAACGAGAGTTCGCTGTGGCTGCGGAGAATAGGAGTTGAAAACAGGATTGACGGGATCGGTGAACGCCGCTTGGAGCCCTGTGTCCTGTTGAAAGCGATACCAGATGCTGTTGTCGGCGTTGATGGTGTGATCGATCTTCACCACCACGAGGTTTTCGCTATCGCTATTGTTCAATGAAGCTTGGCGCTGGCTGGCGCAACCATCGCCGTTTGTACCAAGTGGGCACCCGACAATCGGCACCGGGGAGCCGCCGGATGCGGGCAACAGAGAGAACATCTTCTGGTAGAAAGGGATCTCCGCGGGCTGCGCCGGAAGAGTTGCGCCCGTAACTGGGTCCGTTCCGCCGGTGGCAAGTTGACCCAAGACGTATTGCTGGTAAGCCGGCGTCGGCAGCGTAATTTGGGAAACAATCGGCAGCGCAATGCGAATGCCCTCGAAGTGTCCGAAGAAGAACAGCCTGTCCCTACGAATCGGGCCTCCCGCACTCACGCCAAATTCGTTCACCGTCGACCGTGGCTTCTTGGCAACACTGTCTGCCGTGTCGTTCGCGTGCAGAAAGTAGTCCTCCGCGTTGAACAGCGAACCATTCCATATTGCGTATGCATCGCCGTGAAACGCGTTGGTGCCTGACTTCGTGAAGTAGTTCACCTGGGCTACGGCGTACCTTCCCTGATCGACGGAGAAAGAGTTGGTATTAACTGTCGCCTCTTGTACTGCATCGAGTCCGATGACGAGATTTGTGGAAAGACCGATGTTCAGTCCAAGCCAGGGATCGTTTGTATCGTAACCATCGAGGATGTACCCATTCGAGGTGGCAGGAAGCCCATTGAACTCGACATTGCCGTAGCCGCCAGCTGCCTTGGCGTCGTTGGAGGAGCCAGCCGTGTTCATTAACGCTCCCTGCGCAAATTGTGCAATGTAGGTGAGGTCCTGCCCTGGGTTCGGCAGTTTTTCGATGACCTTCGCTTCCAGCGTCGTTGAGGTATTGGGGTTCTCCAGGCTCAGGAGTCCGGTCTGCGCTGTTACCTCGACGGTTTGCGATGTACTCGCAGGCTTCAAAGTGAAGTTCACCGCGATGGTCTGACCCACGGCAACTGTCGAAGGTTGCGACTCAGCCGGTCCAAAACCTTCGGCCGTCACGGAAATCCGATAGGTCCCCGGATTGACCTGCGCGAAGAGAAAACGCCCTTCTGCGTTGCTTCGCGCGGTTCGTGCCGCTCCCGTGCTTACCTCCGTAGCTTTCACAGTGGCATCGGGAACAACCGCCCCTGTCGCATCGTTGATGCTTCCAGTGAGTGCGCTGCTCGTGCCACTTTGCGCTCGTAAAGTCTCCACGTTAACAGCGGTTAACATCAGGAGAATCGCGGGGAAGGCTGTGATTCGGATTCGCATCAACAATGAACTCCTGAGGTCGGATTGAATTTCCGTATGAGCGCGCAGCCCGCGGACCGCGCGATGGGGAATGGGGAAGAGAACTGCTGGGCAGCCTATATTTAGGCTTGCCTAATAATTAGGTTGGCCTAAAATAGCGGAAGTGTCAACCCATTGAGGAGATGACAGCTCATGCCGCCGAGACGCAAGGGGCCCGCCAACACGGAATCAGTGGACAACTATCTGAAGGCGATACTTGCTCTCAGCGAACCTGCCGAACGGCGAGTATCGAGTTCGTCTCTGGCTGAACGATTAGGAGTTGCGCCGGCTTCGGTTACCAACATGCTGCAGAAACTGGCAACGTCTCCGTCTCCCTTTGTGGAATACGAACGACACCGAGGGGTTCTCCTGTCGCCAGCGGGTAAACGAAGGGCGCTTGAGGTGCTTCGCCATCATCGCCTGATCGAAACATTCCTCTATGAAGTGCTGGAGTACCCGCTCGAAGAGGTTCACGAGGAAGCGGAGCGACTCGAACACTTCATCTCAGAGCGGTTCGAGGAGCGTATCGCGACAAAGCTCGGTCACCCAAAGTTCGATCCCCACGGGCATTGTATTCCGGCGATGAACGGGAAGATGCCCAAGCTGGCCTCCATTCCCTTAACAGATCTTCATGAGCAAGGAACTTACACTGTCGATAGCATTTCGGATCAGGATGCGTCCCTATTGAAGCGGCTTAAGGCTCACGGAATCACTCCAGGCGCAAGGCTACACGTCACAAACGGCTCCGCCCATGATCTTGTACTGTGCGCGAGCGCGGCTTCGAAGAACCTGTGTCTTTCCCGCGACCTAGCCGCCGCAGTCCGAGTCCGTGCTGCACGCTAGGACGCGCTTCGACTGCAGTGGACCCCAATCTTCATTCGCGATCGAGCAGAGTGTCCGCAGGTCCCGGTCTCTTGAACATCTTGCACAAGCCCCTCTTCAACGGCACAGCTGCAGGGGATGCATTTCTGCTGTTGGCGCAAATCGGCGGCTCTCGATTTCGGCCCGCACGCTGATGGACGCACGGAAGATGGCTTCGCCCGATTTGGCTGCAATTCTGAATTGGCAACGCGTGCAAGGAGGGAAGCAAGTTTTACTTGTGCCCTTTTTTCTGCTGCGTATACGGAAGGCGGTGCGAGAACGTGCGCATCGCACACTGGACAGCCGATCACGTGATCCAGATAATCGCATTTCGCCTTTTCGTATGCTTTCCTGGCAACTTCCGCGGTGCGCGCGATTTCGAACCACTCGGCACTTGATGCGACGCGAACCGCAGCCCGTTTCTGCGTTTCAGCGACTCCCCAAGCCAACGTCTCTTGCGTGTAGAGACGGTCGAATGTGTCTCCTACGCTGCAATATATGCGCGGCATGAATCCTCCCACGGTGAAAGAAACAAGGCACTAAGACAGATCGCATTCATGCAGCATTTGCTCTGCGACCTGGAAATGGATCCTGTTTTGTAAGATGCCGAAGTGCCCTGAAGACGCGGATCCGACGAACATTACGAAAGTTGCAGACTCGGTTAGGGAAAACTGCATGGTTCTGCTTTGTCTGAAACTGTTATGTCACGCGTCCTTCAAAATGAGCTTCTATTTCTTCGAGAGTTTTCCTTTTCGTTTCGGGCAGAAGGAATACTGCGGTCAGGAAGTAGATCACCGTGAAGCTGGCAAAGAGAAAGAATATCGATGAATAACCGTGCTTGCTGACAAACGGCAGAAAAATTCCAGCCAACGTGGTCGACACCAATTGATTGATGACCAGCGCGATGCTCATGCCATTCGATCGGATGCGCGTCGGCATCAGCTCCGAGAGGGCCAGCCAAACGCACACCCCCGGCCCCATGGCATAGAACGCCATGAAGGCGTAGAGGCCAAGTGCAACCAGCCATCCGTGGCCTTGGTCGGGTACACCGCCGATCAAGGCTTTGTCAATCTTGAGCGGCGCAGTGCGCGCTGCTTCCAGGTCTGCAAAGGGATTCTTGAACAGAGCCTCCACCCGGTTAGCCGGGACGCAACTCTCCCGTGTGATGCTCAGCGTTTGCGGTGTTGGATCGTCTGATCGCACAAAACTCGTAGACGCGGTGAAGTCGCCATAGGAATAAATCACCGCAAATGACGCGCGTTCCGGGCGAATTGCCTTGCTCGCCTGTCCTTCCGCAGCCAACAATCGCGCGGCTTGTGCGGGGTCGAAGTGCAACGTCAAGCTCTGATCGTTGCCGACCTCAGCCTGCAGCAAGTTGTGGCAATCCACGCTCTGCTTCTCGGTTCTTAGAAACAAGGCTCCGGTCGCCAACATCGAAAGAATGATGCCACTCGTTCCAATAATCAGCAGGAATTTTCGACCACTTCGATCGACCAGCGACAGGCCCACGATTGTCATCAGAAAGTTGACTATCGTAAATACGACGTAGCCCCAGTGCGCCTGCAAATCCGATAGGCCGCTCTGCAGGAGGATGCCGGTGTTGAATCCGATGATTGAATTGACTCCAGTTGCCGTATTGCAGAAGAGAATCACGCACGCCAGCAAAAACGGAATGACGTACTTCCGTCGCAGCAGCGAATCGCGCGCGGCCGATCCTGCGCCGATGTGGATTGCGGCGCCCGTCTCCTCCATCTCGCGCAGCTCGATCGCGGAGTGTTCCGGGGTGCGCGAACGCAGCAGGGCAGCGAGAGCCTGCTCCCTTCGTCCGCGGCGAAAAAGCCATCGCGGCGATTCGCTCACAAACAGGCTGCCCACGACAAACAACAATCCTGGCGGTAAGGACACCCAGAAAATCCGTCGCCAAGCCTGGTCCTTGAATGCGAATAACGCGGCGGCATCCGACGCCTGTGCTACCGCCGCGACGCGGTAGCTGTAATAAATGCCGACCAGCGCGGCCGCGACAATCCCGAGTGTGAGCAACCATTGAAAGATGCCCGTGCCCTTTCCGCGGCTCGATGCGGTCAGGCACTCGGCAAGATACAAGGGAACGACCACGCCAATGAATCCGCCGCTCATCCCTTGCAGCAGGCGGCCGAAAAACAGAGGTGCATATCCTTGCGAGAGGGCAATCACCGGAATGCTGACGGTGAACGCCACGCCGCTGAGAATCATGAGCGGCTTGCGGCCCATCCAGTCGGCAAACAATCCCGCAAACAACGTGGAGAACACGCTGCCCAGCAGCACCGCCGCCACGATGGCCGAGAGCTCAGCCGCATTCAGATGCGACGTTGCTTCCAGATAAGGCAATGCTCCGCCGATAATGCCTACGTCGATTCCATAGAGCAGGCCGCCGAGCCCCGCTACCAGCAGGAGGAATTGATTGTAACCGCGGTTGGCAGAGGAATCGAGGGGCAGATGAGCAGGCACTTCAGCGTTAGCTGTCACTGGGTTGGACCTTTGCGCAGATTACGCTGTGCAGCGGCTCTGTGCAAGGCAATCCCCCGCGCGCCCTATGCCGTGAGCACCTGAAAAGGCCGCATCATTTCATTGGCCGCGTGTTCGAGCAGATGACAGTGCCACACGTAGCGTCCCGGAAAGCCTGCGAACGGTATGATGATGCGCGTCACGGTCTCAGGGTGAGCGGGGATCGTATCTTTCCAGCCGGTTTCGCCCGGCTCGGGGGGCGCGGGGTCGCCGACGTAGTGGAATTTTCCGTAGTCGAGGAAGTCATCAACGTCGAAAGCGCGGCGGTCGAGCAACTGGAAACGAACCAGGTGCAGATGAATAGGGTGCAGATCCTGCGTGGTGTTGACCAGTTCCCAGATCTCGACGGAGTTGAGTCGCGGCGTCTCGGTTACTTCGTCATGCCAGTACTTGCCGTTGAGCAGCATCAGCATGACGCGGGTCTTGGGGTTCATATACTCATTCAGCGTCATCCTGCGGGTCTGAATGGCTGCGCTTTCAGGTATGCGCTCGATGGTGCGCAGGGTTCGCGGAACCGCGAAGGAAGAAGGCGAAGATGCGGGCTGCGCAGGCGATCCGACAGCGACTCCGCGCGGCTTCACGCGAAATTCCATCACTGGTTCACTCTGGTTGATCAGAGTGAAGCGCTGTCCGGCGCTTTGCGAGAAGTCGAGGACTACATCCGCGCGTTCGGCGCAGGCGAGGGACAGCGCTTCAAGTTGGACTGGCGCGGGCAGCAGTCCCTGGTCGCCGCCGATCTGCGTCCAGTGCAGATTATTCGAGAACGTGAACCGGAAGAAGCGCGTGTTCGACGCGTTAAGCACGCGGAAGCGGTAGGCCTGCGGCTCGACATCGAGATAGGGAAAGATTTTTCCGTTGGCCATCACGACATCGCCGTAGACTTCGGGCACCCAGGGCGCATCGGGATCGCCCGAGTCTGGGTAGTGCAGTTGGCCGTCGGCAAAAAACATTCGATCGCAGAGCACAAGAGGAATCTCATATTCGCCGCCAGGCAGAGGCTGCGCATCTTCCTGCGCGTCGCGGATCAGAAAGAAACCAAACAGCCCTGCATATTGATTCAGGCGCTCGATGCCCATCGCGTGGTCGTGATACCAGAGCGTTGCCGCGTCCTGCTGAAGCGGATAGATGGCGCGATAGGTCTGGCCGGGTGTTTGCCAGTCAGTAGGGAATCCATCGCTCTCCGGAGGGACGTTAGCGCCATGCACGTGGACTGCGGTGCGGACACGGGGCAGATCGGCGCCGGCGCCGCAGAGGGTGTGATCGATGGGCAGAAAGTGTTCGGTGGGTAGTAGATTCACCCAGTCGATCCACAACGGCTGGCTAGTGCGCGTTTCGATCGTTGGTCCGGGGACTGTTCCGTTGTAGCTCCACATGCGCGAGGGGGAAAGGTCGCGATGCACACGAACGTCGGCCACGCGCATTTCGATGCGCAGGTAGCCTATTCGCTGCGAGGGATCGAGTGGATTGGCGCGTTTTTGTTTAGCACGCAGCGCAGATGGCGTCGGCAGGGGATCGACGAATCGTGCCAGCTTCTCGGGATGAAGCCAGGGGTGAGCGGGAGATTCTTTGCTCGCGCTTGGCTTCGACATGCCGGAGATGGATGCCATCGTGGATTGTTGCCCGCGGAGGAGGCCAGCTTTCCCAGCGGCTAAGGCGGCCATGAGGCGGGCGCCGTCGTGCAAGAGTTGACGGCTCGTTTTTTTCATAGGAGAGAACTAATTGCGGCCGAAATCGGGATCGCAATCGAAACAATCTGGCGCCGCGGAAAAGAACTGTCGCTCCGGACCGCCGCTAACTTTGGTGAGAAGCCAGCAGCGCCGGAGCGACGCGTTCTGATAGGTTGTACAGCGCGATCAGAAAGGATTGACCGGGGCACCGGTGTTGGGATTCAGGATCAGCTTGCGTGCTGCGGCCGAACCGGTTCCGCCAAAGAATGCGCCCTGGGCAAAGACGTGAGTCAGGTCGCCCGCGATTGTGTCGAAGCTGCCGCCCGGCTGAATGCGCTCGCCGTTCAGCCAGTTGTCTTCGATGAAGCGGATGATCGAGCTCTGGTCGGTGAGGGTGTGGTCCACCGCGCCGATGCTTGCCAAGGGCGAGATCACCAGCATGGGGATGCGCGTGCCGTATCCGCAGCGACCTTGAACCGGCTTGCCGAGCACTCCATTCAGAGGAGTCGTCAACACGGGGTGGCCCTGCTGAACACCCGTGTTGCAAACTGCGGGAGCGTTGAGTGCATCAACCGTGTTGCTGAAGGAGGGGTTTACGATCGGCGGCATCTGATGGTCATACCAGCCGTCAGAGTCGTCGTAGGTGATGATGATCGCCGTCGAATCCCAGAAGGGGCTCTGCATCACGGCGTTGATCGTCTGGACGGCGAAGGTCTGCTCGTCGACCGGATCGGAGTTGCCGGGGTGCGCGTCCTGGAACGATGGAGGTTTGAGGAAGGTCACAGCCGGAAGGTTGCCATCGGCCAGCGCGGAAAAGAAGTCGTCTGTGTCGTACTGATGGTTGGCCGGATCCTTGGTTACGTCGTCCTGCTCAAATGTCTTGCCGATCACTGAGGGCGAGCTGGGGCGAAGGTGCTGCAGGTTCGCGGTCGATGCGTAGTACTGGAAGGGCTGGTGGTGTTCAACATAGTCGGATTGCGCAACGCCGCCGTAGCCGGGGACAAGGTTGGGAGTGGAACGGTGGCAGCCGGTACTCCCGTTCGGATTCGTAACGTTCAGATCGAATCCGCCGTTGAACCAACCCCAGGTGATGCCCTTGGCGTTGAGCAGATCGCCGATGTTTTTGCCCGCCATCTGCACGTTGTCAGAAGAAGTATTCGAGCAAACATCGCCCAGCGGTTCGGCGTCGCCGACCAGTGTGAAGCCGCCTTGGCCGTCGAAAGCCTCATGGCTGTTGTGGAGCAGGGTGTTGCCGGAGACGACGTTGGTGAAGTTGGCGAAGCCGTTGGTCTGGCCGGAGATCAGGTTGATGGCGCCCGGTGTGGAGGGGCCGAACTGGCTGGTGTACGTGTTATCGAACAGCACAAAGTGCTGAGCGTAGTTCCACATCGCGGTGACGGTGTTACCGTCGAAATAGCCCATGGTCAGTCCCTTGGACAGGGCGGCCTCGGAGGTCGCGGTGGCCGACGGGGGCGGCCCGGCGTTTCCGGTCGAGCCGGGGAACTGGTCCATCTTGCCGTTGTCGTACGCGATCTGTTCAGGCTTGGGAGCGTGGTTCTGATCGGCGGTGGCGGCCTGCGACTGGGCCAGGCGGAACGGGTTGGCCGCGCTGGTGCCGTTAAAAGTTTCGCCACTGCCGTTGGGTCCGTTGGGATTGTTCGTGAGCAGATTCAGCGTGTAATCCGGCGCGAAAAAGAAGTTGGGATTCAGCGGGGTCATCAGATTATCCGCCGGCGCACCAAAAGAACCCCAGAAGGGGGTCTCGCCGGGCAAATTCTTCGCCAGTGGATAGGTGCCGAAGTAGTGATCAAACGAGATGTTCTCGTTGAAGATGACGATGACGTGTTTCACCGGCGTGCGAGTGGCCGGCTCCTGAGCAAAAGTTGGGGTGGGGAAAGTGCCGAAAACGGCAAGGGCCGCACATAAGGCGGTCAACGGCTTCTGCATAACGCCTCCGCGCCATTCCTGGGGAAGTGGCTGTTCTCTTGTTACGGAGGTCATGTTGATGCAGATTGAACCGAGTGTGACAAGCCGACTAAATTCCCCGCTCGAACCTTGTCCGCGCGCGATTTATCCACAGTCTTCGAGGCTGCTCAAAGATATTTGTCAAAGCTGTCGATATGTTTTGCGTGATACTCCCTCCGCTCTACGGGTGATGACAGCACCGTGGAGGTTGAAGTTGCTCCAAGTGCGGAGAGCTTGTCGATAAGTGTCTCCAGATGCCGAATTGACACGACGTGCGCTTCAATCACGAATGATTCCGATCCGGTGATGCGATGGCATCTTCCGATCTCAACAAGTTCCTTGATCGCTGAGACCGTGCGGCTGATCTGCAGATCGCCACCGGGAATCGTGAGCCGCATCCAAACGTGAATGGGTACGCCCAGCTTCGCCATGTTTAAGGATGCGTGGTAGCCGGTGATCACTCCGGCGTCTTCCAGGCGGTGCACGCGCTCCGCCACGGCGGGCGTTGACAGACCGACTTTCCTCCCCAACTCGGCGAACGACAGTCGCGCGTTATGTTGCAGACTTTCAATCAGCTTCCATGCAATAGCGTCCAATTCAAAAAGATTCGGCGCGGTCTTATGAGTCATTTGGTGATATTCCTTAGGTTCCACATCGATTATGCCTAAGATAGTTAAGTGACGGGGTGATTTTTCTTTCATATCGCCATTTTCAGCTCTGTGACTTCAGGCCTATTCTTGCGCCTAGTCGGTGAGTGTCTTCCCTCGTTTCCCCGTGCTCCCGGCCAAGGAGGTTCTCCAATGGACGCATTTCCGCGCTCCGTTTCGTCTACAGCCGTCGCCCATGGTGTCCTTGAGCCTCCTGCCTCCGAGGCGGATTTCGTTCCCCTAATGGGAACGGACCACGTGGAGTTCTATGTAGGCAATGCCCGGCAGGCGGCCCACTTCTATCGAACCGCGTTTGGCATGTCACTTGTCGCCTACGCCGGACCCGAGACGGGGCAGCGTGCTCGCGCCTCTTATGTGGTGCAGCAGGGCAAGGTGCGCTTTGTGTTGACCACACCATTGCTCAGCAGCGGGCCCATTGCCGAGCATATCCAACGGCACGGCGACGGCGTACGGGTCATCGCGCTTTGGGTCGACGATGCGGCGAAGGCATGGCGCGAGACAACCCGCCGTGGAGCAGTCAGCTTCGCAGAGCCCGAAGCTATTTCCGACGAACACGGCCGCGTTGTGCTCTCCAGTATTCGGACCTACGGCGACACGATTCATACGTTTGTCGAGCGCGGCGCCTACGACGGCCCGTTTCTTCCGGGATATCGCGTAGTCGAGAATGATTCCATTGCGCGGCCCACGGGCCTGCTCCACATTGATCACATGGTGGGCAACGTCGGTTGGCACGAGATGAACAAGTGGGTCGATTTCTATTCGCATGTGATGGGATTCCGGCTGTACCAGCATTTCGACGACAAGGACATCTCCACTGAATACTCCTCGCTCATGTCGAAGGTGATGTCCAACGGCAATGGCTACGTGAAGTTCCCCATCAACGAGCCGGCGGAAGGAAAGCGCAAGTCGCAGATCGAGGAGTATCTCGATTTCTACGCGGGGCCGGGCGTCCAGCATATTGCGCTTGCGACAAACGACATTCTGCACACGGTGAAAAGTCTTCACACTCAGGGGATCGATTTTCTGCATGTTCCTCATACGTATTACACGGAGTTGCAGGAGCGGGTTGGAGTCATCGATGAGCCTGTCGATGAGTTGGAGGAACTTGGCATTCTCGTGGATCGCGATGACGAGGGCTACATGCTGCAGATATTCACGCGGCCAGTCGAAGATCGTCCCACGCTCTTCTTCGAGATCATTCAGCGCAAGGGTAGCCGCAGTTTCGGCAAGGGTAATTTCAAAGCGCTGTTTGAAGCCATCGAACGCGAGCAGCGGGAGCGGGGCAACCTCTAGTTCAGGGGGAGACGAAGAATGAATACTGCAACTCTATCGGCAGCGGCACCGTTCATTATCCAGCAAGATTATTCGGCCTATACCGACGAGCAGCACAGTGTGTGGGCCGAATTGGTGGGCCGCATGCTGCCTGAACTCGAACGGCACGCAGCCCGCGCGTATCTTGAGGGGTTCGAAATCATTGGTCTGCAAAGGGACCGTCTTCCCAATCTTGCCGCCATCAGTGCGCGCCTTGCACCTCGTACGGGCTGGGCATCCACGCCGGTAAGCGGGTTTCTGCCGGCGCCAGCGTTTTTTGAGATGCTGGCGTCGCGGCTGTTTCCGACTACGACATGGCTTCGCAGTAGGAATTCTCTTGAATACACGCCTGAACCCGATATCTTTCACGATGTCTTCGGCCATGTGCCGATGCACGCACACGCTGTGTTTGCGGATTTTCTGGAGCATTATGGCCGCGTATGCGCAGCCATCGAGGACGCCGGCATTTTAGAAAAACTCGGCAGACTTTTCTGGTACACGGTGGAATTCGGGCTGATTCGCGAACGCAGTGAAATCAAGGTTTATGGAAGCGGTCTCATCAGTTCCTATGGCGAGTGCCGCAACGTCATGGATGGTCATTGCGCCATCCACGATTTCTCATTGGACGAGGTCCTGAATACTCCGGTAAAAGTCGATGAGCTGCACAAGCTGCTTTTTGCTGCAAGTAGTTTTGACCAGGTCTACGAGGCCATGCGCGACGCCGAAGAATTCGCTCTCAGTGGAAAGTTGTGAGGAAGGAAACGATGTCGACTGAAGTGAAGTATCAATCCGGATTCGGCAATGAGTTCGCCACCGAGGCTCTGTCCGGAGCGTTGCCGGTTGGTCAGAATGCGCCGCAAAAGCATCCCCTCGGCCTGTATACGGAACAGTTCAGTGGCACGCCGTTTACTGCGCCACGCGCCGCGAATCGCCGCACGTGGACCTATCGCATCCGCCCTTCCGTGACCCATCGGCCGTACGAGGAAATCGATTCGAAGTTGATTCGCAGCGGACCATTTACAGAGATGCCCACGACACCGAATCAACTCCGGTGGGATCCGCTGCCGGTGCCAGAAAAGAAAACGGATTTTGTCGACGGGATTGTCACGCTGGGCGGCAGCGGTGACCCTGCGATGCAAGTTGGCGTGGCGATCCATCTCTACGCCTTCAATACATCGGTGAAGGAGCGATTTTTTTACAACGCCGATGGGGAGTTGCTGATTGTGCCGCAGCTCGGCAAACTGAGCTTTCACACGGAGCTCGGCATTCTCGATGTCGCACCAGGCGAGATTTGCGTTATCCCGCGCGGTGTATTGTTCCGAGTGGAACAGTATGAAAGCAAGGCTTCGCGTGGCTATATTTGCGAGAATTACGGCATACCTTTTCGCCTTCCAGAACTCGGCGCCATCGGGGCCAATGGACTGGCGAACCCGCGGGATTTCCAGGCTCCGACTGCAGCCTTTGAAGATCGCGAAGGCGAATTTCACATCACGGCGAAATTCATGGGGCGATTGTGGTCTGCATTTATCGATCACTCACCGCTGAATGTAGTTGCGTGGCACGGGAACTACGCGCCGTACAAATATGATCTCGCACGATTCAACTGCATCAACACTGTCTCCTTCGACCACCCCGACCCTTCCATTTACACCGTGTTGAGCGCGCCGTCAGCGATTCCAGGCACGGCGAATTGCGACTTTGCCATCTTTCCGCCGCGATGGATGGTTGCCGACCACACCTTCAGACCTCCCTGGTTTCATCGCAACTTGATGAATGAGTTCATGGGTCTTGTATTCGGCGCATACGATGCGAAGGCGGAAGGCTTCGTGCCCGGCGGCGCCAGTCTGCACAACTGCATGGCGGGTCACGGTCCGGACGCGGAGACGTTTGAGCGTGCCAGCGGCGCGGAGTTGAAGCCGCAGTATGTAGATAACACGCTGGCCTTCATGTTTGAGACGCAGCTTGTAGTGCGCCCGACAGAATTTGCAATGAAGACGAGAATTCTGCAACACGAGTATTTCGAATGCTGGCAAGGGTTGAAGAGTCATTTTTCGGCGGGGACGAAGGCGGCAACTGCGACGGGGAACGGGAAAAGAACGCATTCAACGAAGAGATGAGTGTGATTGCCAACTTGCTTGACGGCCTGTTCGACTACGCAGGTCTTTTTCCACCCGCGAGTCTCGACTTGCCAGCGGTTGTGCGCAATTATCTTTGCTATCGACAGGGTCGGCATGCCGACGCGCTGGGGCGATTGATCGTCGATCTCAATCGCGCGCGAGAGCTGAAAACGGTCGCAGGGGAGCGCTTGAGGGAGATCGGGCTCAGTTTAATTGCGTCGACGGAACGGGATCTGGAGGGCCTGCTCGATCTTCTGGATACTGGATTGCCAATTGATGCGATCGAGATCAAGGCGAACGCCCCGTCAGAGATCGAGCGCATTGCACGGCGATTGCCTGTCGGGCTGACGACTTATTTCGAAGTGCCGGTCGAGGCTGGGGATGCAAGGGCTCTCGATGCCATTTGTGCTGCTGGCGCGAGAGTTAAACTACGCATGGGCGGGATGACCCCGGAGGCATTTCCATCGCCGCGGGCAACGGCCGGTATGCTGCAAGCGCTCGCCGATCGCCATCTCATGTTCAAAGCCACTGCAGGATTACATCACGCGTTGCGTTCCATTCATCCGTTCGAGGAGTCGTCGGATAGCGTAGTCGGGACGATGCATGGATTTGTAAATCTCTGCTGCGCAGCGGCAATCATCCATTTAGGCGGCGACGCGATCGACGCCGCGCTTATCCTTGAGGAGAAGGATCAACACGTATGGCAGATTTCGCCCGGGGCCATCGCGTGGCGTGAGTTCCGATGGAGTGCATTGCAGATGGAAGATGCGAGGCGCGAATTCTTCTGTAGCATCGGATCCTGCTCCTTTACCCAGCCATTGAAGGAGATGGAGACGATGAGATGGCTGTGAGCCGGCAGAGCTGGGTCGGCTCTGCCAATAAGGCTGACTGCGATTTCCCGCTCCAGAATCTGCCTTATGGAATGGTGCGCCATGGAGACCAGTCCTTCATCGGAGTCGCCATTGGCGATCAGATAGTGAACTTGAGAGTTTGCGCGCACGAAGGATTGCTGGCCCCGCTAGCCAGGCAGATTGTGGATGCGTGCGGCGCGGAATCGCTCAATCCGCTGATGTCGCTTGGGAAGGGATCGTGGTCCGTACTTCGGCAGCGCGTGACGGAGCTTTTGGACGCGGAACAGGCGAACGAATCGATGCAAAACCGTATAGCGCAGTGCGTGTCCCCCATGCAGGATGCGACGATGTTACTGCCTGCGCGAATCGGCGACTATACAGATTTCTACGCATCGATTGATCACGCGACGCGTGTAGGGAAGCTATTCCGGCCCGATAACTCGCTCCTACCGAATTACAAGTATGTTCCGATTGGCTATCACGGGCGCGCTTCGTCCATCGTGGTAAGTGGAACGGAGATTCGCAGGCCTTCGGGGCAAATCAAAAACGCGGATGCAGAGCCGGTGTATGCTGCGTCGCGATCGCTGGACTACGAGCTTGAGATGGGCGCATTTATCGGACGGGGAAACCAGATTGGACAACCGATACCTATCGCCGATGCAGAAGATCACATCTTCGGCCTTTGTCTGGTGAATGATTGGTCTGCGCGCGATATACAGTCGTGGGAGTATCAACCCCTGGGCCCATTCCTGGCGAAGAGTTTCGCGACGTCGATCTCTCCATGGATTGTGCCGATGGAGGCACTGGCTCCGTATCGCGTTGCTGCGAGACAGCGCCGTGATGGAGATCCTGTACCCCTTCCATATCTCTCTTCCCAAACTGCCGAAACTGACGGCATCGACATCACTCTCGAGGTTTTCTTTCAATCGCGAAAGATGTGCGAGGAAAATCTTGCGCCTATGCTCGTCAGTCGAGGCAATCCGCGCGATCTTTACTGGACGATTCGACAACTCGTGACACATCACGCCAGCAACGGATGTAACCTTCGTACGGGCGATCTCCTAGCGACCGGCACGATCTCGGGGCCAAATGAAGGGTCGGAAGGTTGTCTTCTGGAGATGAAGCATCGATCGGAGCCACTGCGGCTACAAAGTGGCGAAACGCGCAAGTTTCTGGAAGATGGAGATCGTGTGATCTTTCGCGGGCACGCATCGAGAGAGGGCTTACCCAGAATTGGATTCGGCGAGTGCACTGGCACCATTGTTTGACCGAATGGCTCGACGAAGTGCGGCCTAGGCGCGCGGGTGAATGAAGTAGACGAGTCCCAGATAGTCGTCGGTAAGCAAGAAGCTGTCTGGCGCAACGCGCAAGATGCCGCAGGGACGGCCGTGCACGGCGGGCTTTCCATTGGCATAGGTCAAGAAGCCGGTAATGAAGTCGTGGGGGGTGCGGTCCGCCGGTGAAAACTTGACGACACGATAGCCTGTGCCGATGTGCGGGTGGCTGGCGCCGTGCAGGGCAACAAGGAAGCTTTCGCGCAGCAGGGAATCGGCGTGGCCGAAATACTCAAAGCCAAGTGGGGAACTGTGCGCGGCAAAAGTGGTGTAAGGCGCAGGGACTTGCTCGCACGATGTCAGTGGCGCGGGTGCACTGCCTAGCGCGGCGTTGGGATCGGGCGCAAAAGCATGTCCACCACCAGCGGCAAGATTGGTGCCTGCAGCGGCGACTCCGGTTTGCGTGCCATTGACGGAGTCGTTCGTTTGCTCGGCGGCAGATGCGGGTGGAATGGGAGCGACGACGCTTGGGTCGTTCAGCGAAGGGAGCGGCGTGGTGTCGTGGACGGGCTTGCCATGGGCGAAGTAACAGGCTGGCCAGCCGTAATTCACTGGAGAAGCTGTTGCTGTTTCAATCTTGAAGAAGGTATCTTCCGGAAGCTTGTCGCCGAGATGATCGTCACCCATGTCGGTGGCGAACAGCCCCCCATCAAGCGCGGGAATTGAACGCAGGTCGACGGCATTCCGCATTCCCTGCGCGACAAGGGACGGAAGTTTGCCATCGGGATCCAAACTCACGATGGCCGCGCGAAGGACTTCACGTTCCTGACAGTAATTACACGATGAACCGGCGGAGACGAAGACGCGGGTTGCTCCTCGAAGTTGCGCAATGGCGACGGTTCGCGTGAGATGCCAGCCGCCGTATTTGTAATTGAGGCCGTAGTCCGGGAAGCGGATCAGTGTCTCGGGCATGGAGGACGGGGAATTGTCGCCGGCGTTGTATTTATAACGGACAAGCTTGTCGGTTAGCGGCAGATAAAGCCAGCTCTGGTGCGTTGACGGGTCCGTCCAGAATGCAAGGTTGTTCGGGTTGTGGAGGTGGTCGAGATAATGCGTGGTGCGGGTGAAAGTGTGCGAGTGTTCGCTCCAGCCGTCGAGGATAAGGACGGAGCCTCGCGTGTTGTCGCCGAGATCGTGCATGCCGGTGACGAAGATGCGACCGTCGGGAGCTTGCGCGAAAAAGCGAACTCGTCGCAAGCCGCTGGCTGCAATGTTGATGTCGAACCCTTCGGGCAGAATCAGAGTAATCGACTGATTTGGAGCGTAGGTAAGGGTATGCGATGACTGTGCTGCGATTTCGAGAGGGGCCGCTGCACATGGAAGCAGCAACGCGAGCGCGAAGCGGCAGAAAGATTGGTGCATGCCATGAGATTAGACGATGAGGTGCGTGTGGTCCTCGCAAGAATCCAGCTTGGGCGCCCGCCTAGGCGGATTTACGCCGCGACGAAGTCTTTACGGTCGGTTTGACTAAGCGCATTCCCCGATGCATCGGATGCTTCTCGCTCTTCGGCGGCTTGTTCGCGGTTGAATCGCTGCTGATGCTCTTGCGAAGTGCATCCATGAGATTGACTACATTGTTGCGTTGCGTCTTCGGCGTCTCATCTTTGGCACTGGAAGATGGTTGACTTTGGCCTCGACCAGTTCCTTCACCGCGACTTCATAGCCGTCTTCGAATTTGCCGGGATCGAACTTCGCCGATCGCTTGGCGATGAGAGTTTCGGCCAGTTGAAGGGGGTCTTCATTGATTTTCGCTTTTTTGATATCGCGGAAATAGTCTTCCTGATTCCGCAGTTCATCCTGATAGCGCAACGTATACCCCATCATGCCGCGGCTGCCTTCTGCGGGCTTGATGGCAATAATGTGTTCGCGACCCGCAAAGGCAATCTTCCCGATGGCGACCTTACTTTTTTTCGCAAGCGATTCGCGGACAATGGTATAAGCCTCCGTCTGGCTATCATTTTCTGGAACAATAAGGTAGGGCTTTTCGACGTATTCCGGGTCTTTTTCGCACGCATCGACGAACTGGAGAAATCTCGATGACGTGCTTGGACGGGACACGCAGGTTATCGAGTTCGCGCGGCTCGATAGTAACGTACTGGCCTTTCCGATACTCGTATCCTTTGACGATCTCGTCTTTTTGGACGACGGCTGCCTCGTCGCTATCGACCGTGCTCTCGAGCACTTTTTGATGACGCACGCGCTCCCCGGTGATGCGGCCGATCTGGTGGAAGTTCATGCGGCTCTTGCTTTCGGTGGCAACGAAGAGGTTGACACCGAACGAGACGAGAGAAATCTGGATGGGACCGGACCAATAAGGACGTGCCGTCGATCACTCCTGAGTAGCAAGTTGGATTCGAGGAAATGCGGTGAAGATGGCTATTAAAACGAGAGTTTTGCGTCGTTCGTCATCCCTTCGCCTTGCGACCCGTCTGAGAATGCGGAAAGCTGCGTCGCCACCACCTAAACGCCAAATTGACGGAGGTGATGGTCTAGATGTTTGTACATGAGCACCGCCCACTCGTCTGGCGTGAGTCGGCCAAAAAAGCTGTGCGGATGCGTTGTGCACCCTTCCGGGCCAGCGGCAGCAAACCGGTCGATCAGCCCGCGTAGTCGCTCTCGCTCCTTTGCGAGATCGCGCTCATCCTGGACCACCAGCCCTTTGACAGTGGGCGAATTCCGTCGCATCGGTTTGTCGTCGCCTAGCACCATCGGCTTGATGATTCGTCCAATGACCCGTCCAAGAAAATGTCGTGGCGGAGTTCTGTCGCCCAGTGCTAGCTCCAGACCTGCCGCGCAGTGCGCAATTGCCTGAGCCGCATTCATCTTGCCCCACTGGCGTGAGCTCTCCGGCGTGAGGTTTCCCATCCGCTGGTTCACTTCTTTCACGCTGGCCGTCTCAAAGAGATTCTTCATGCAGGGAATCTGACTCCTGGCCAAACCATTTGAAGTGAGAATTGCTTTTGTCCTTTTCAGGAGAGTGCGCGCAGGATCTTACGAAATTCGTCGGGAGTCCCGTTCGGAATGAGCTGTTCGATCTCATGATGGGTTCGCTCCCACACCGGTACCGCACTGGCCAGCAAGTTGCGCCCTTTGCCGGTAAGCGTCAAAATGCGACTTCGTCGGTCGGAGGGATCCTGCGATACTTCGACCAACCCGCGACGCTCCAGTGGTTTCAGTGCGGCGGTCAATGTGGTTCGATCCATCGCCAGAAGAGACGCGACCGGGCCCATAGGCGGCGGCTCCGGACGATTCAGGGACATCAAGAGGGAGAATTGGCCGTTTGTAAGCCCGAAACGCCGCAAGGCTTCGTCGAAACGACGAGCCAGAGATCGGGCCGTTCGCTGCACATGCAGGCAAAGACAACAGTCCCGGACCAGGAGCGTCGTTTCGTACGGAACCGTTTCTGGACTTGACACGAAACGATATTAGTTGATATCAACATATTCGTCAATTGAACTTCCCAGATGGGAATTGTGTCCGGTCGCGGTGCAGATGGCCAACTGAATTTGTGACCAATGGCATTGACACTTGGAAACCATTCGGTTACGTTTATGGAAACCAGACGGTTACACTTCGAGCGATAAAGGCTCGTGGCAAATGGTGTTTTTCCCCGGCAAGAAGCAAGTAATTCGAACACCCCAGGCGGAGGTCCGAAATGTCCTTCTTTCACGATTTGAAAATTGCCGTGCGTTCGCTGGCGCGTGTCCCATCCCTGTGGCTCACCGTAGCCTTGACTTTAGCCCTCGGTATTGGAGCGAATGCGGCAATCTTCAGCGTGGTGCGCGCGGTGCTTCTGCGGCCGCTCGCCAATCGAGATGAGGATCGGCTGCTTTACGTGCGGCAGAGCGCACCGGGGCTCAAGGCGACGAACACGACGTTCTCCGTGCCGGAGATCGCGGATATTGGCGCAGGGCTAAAGTCGATCCAGGAGCTGGGGACGTTCTCGGAAATTGACTTCACGATTGTGGGACTGGGGACGCCGCGGTCGGTGCCGGCGGGGGTGGTGGACGGGCACTACTTTGAGGTGATGGGGCTGAAGCCGGTGCTGGGACGGTTGCTGGGGCCGGGAGACGATGGGAAGAACGCTGCGGGCGCGATTGTTCTGACGCATCACTTCTGGCGGACGGAACTGCACTCCGATCCGAACGTGCTCGGGAAGACGGTGCGCTTGGAGAGCTACAGCGGGGCGCGCTCGGCGACGGTGGTTGGCGTGCTGGAACCGTCAGTGCCGTACCCGGTGGCGACGGAGATTATTGCCAACGTGGTCACAAGCCCGCATCACCTGTCGGCCACGATGGTGACGGGGCGCGAGCATCGCATGACGGAGGTTTTTGCACGGCTGGCTCCGGGGGCAACGGTGGAGCAGGCGCGGGCGGAGCTGAACACGGTATATGGAGCGATGACGGCGACGCATCCCGAGGTGTACAAGCCGGGCGACCACTACCAGATTCAAGTGACGCGGATGCACGAACAGATTAACGCGCGGGCCAACACGGTTCTGTGGGTGCTGTTTGCGGCGTCGGGACTGCTCTTTGTGATTGCGAGCTCGAACGTGGCGAACCTGGTGCTGGCGCGGACAGTGCGGCGCGAGTCGGAGCTCCAGGTGCGAAGTGCGCTGGGGGCGAGTACGGCGGTGCTGCGGCGGGCATTGCTGGCGGAGAGCCTGGTGTTGTGCGTGAGCGGGGCGTTGGCGGCGATTCTGCTGGCGGTGCCGATGGTGGAGGTCCTGGGGCGATATGCGGCCCGGTTCAGCGTGCGAGCGAATGACTTGAAGCTGGACTTCAGCATGGTGTGGTTCGGGATTGGGTTGGCGCTGGTGGCGGCGGTGTTTCTGGCCTATATTCCGCGGCTGCCTTCGGCGAATGCGCCGCAGGGCGGACTGGCGGGCCGAGGCGCACGGGTTGCGGGCGGAAGCAGCCGGCGGCTTCGCTACTTCGCTGTGGTCCAAATTATGGCTTCGTTTCTGCTGCTGGCTGGAGCCTGCGTGCTGATGAAGACGTTGTTTGTCTTGGAGCAAACGCGTCCGCAGTTCGACTCGGCCAATGTGCTGGCGGTGAATCTGCCGCTCATGTCATATGGGAAGACGCCGCAGCAGGTGCAGGATTTTTATCGCGACGCGGTACGGCGGATCGGTGCGCTGCCGGGAGTGGAACATGTGTCTTCAGGTTTCAGTGTTCCGTGGCGCGATGAGCAGGGGCTGAGCATCGGTTTTTCGTTTGCGGCGACGGGCGCGCGGCGGGCGGATGGGCAGGATTATCGCGCGAAGTTCCGGAGCGTGTCGCCGAATTTTTTTGCGACGTTTGGGGTGCCGATTCTGGAGGGGCGCGACTTCAACGACGGGGACAAGGACGGTTCGGAGCGGGTGGTGATTATCAGCCAAAGCCTGGCGCAGATGCTTTACCCAGGACAGGACGCGGTGAACCGCACGATGCGGTGGACGGATGGGGTGATGAAGTTTATCGGCATCAGCTATGAGCCGCGGAGGATTATTGCGGTCGTGCCGGATTTCGATGACGAGAACATCATCCCGCAGCCGGCGATGACCATCTATCAGCCCGTGGACCAGGAATGGTCCAGCGGCCGGCTGTTTGTTCGCGCGCGTCAGGACGCCTATGCGCTGGTTCCGGCGATCACCAAGACCATTCATGAAATGTCGGCGGACCAACCGGTGGAGAAGGCCAGCACGCTGGGCGATGTGCGGGCGGAGGTGCTGACGCCGGACAAGCTGAATGCGGTGGTGTTTGGGGGGTTCGCCGCCGTTGCGCTTCTGATTTCGGTAGTAGGTGTTGCGGGCGTTCTTGCCTTCTCCGTAAGCGGGCGCACGCGGGAGTTCGGCATCAAGATGGCGCTGGGCGCGCAGCCTCGCAACATTCTTGCTAATGTTCTTGTCGAGGGCGTCGTCATGGCCGGCATTGGCGTGGGGGCAGGCGTTCTGGTGGGGTTCGTTCTCGCGCGCATCGTGAGCAAGTACGTTACGGAAATCAATCAGCCGGGGGCTCTAGCGTTTATTGCATCGGCCGGCGTTATTCTCGGGGCAGCAGTGATCGCTTCGGCCGTGCCTGCGGCGCGCGCTGCCAGGGTGAATGCGGTGGAAGCGCTGCGGTCGGAATAATTCGCTGCGGACAATCGCGAAGTTCTGCTTGGACGAAGGACTCAGAGGCACGAAGACGTTTCTGTTGTTATCTACTGCGGTGCTGTAGACGCGCGCGTTGCGGCGGCCTTTCCCCGCTCCGGGAGCGTCCACGAGAAAAGGACCCCACCGCTGCTTGTGACGATATATTGGCGACCGTCCAATTCGTAACTGATGGGAGAACTCTGCATGGGCGGGCCAGTGCCCGCATGCCACAAGGTTTTCCCACTGCTTGTTTCAAGCGCGAGCACGTTGCCGTACCCGTCGCCGGTGAAAGTAAGTCCCGAATCGGTTGTCATGACGCCGGCGCCTGAGCCGTCGGCTCCGACCTCATGACTCCATCGAATCTTACCCGTTTGATAATCGATTGCCTCAATGACTCCCTTGCCCCACAGACCATAATCCGCCCCAGCCCATCCGTAGGCGCCGTCGGCCGGCTTCGCGAAGTAGATGCTGTAGCTCGGATGCGCGTCGACAATAAACAGGCCGGTCTTCGGATCGAAGCTGGGTGCGCGATAATTCGTGAGGCCGCCTTCATCAGGTGCGACAAGCCGGCCATCCGGCGCAGGTTCCTTGGCCGGATCCGGAATCGGGTGGCCTTGCTTATCCACGCCGAGCGACCAGTTCACCGGGCCATACGGGATCGTCAGCAGGCTTTTGCCATTCGTGCGATCGAGGACAAAGAAATAGCCGTTGCGGGAAGTCTGCATCAGCATTTTGCGCCGCTGGCCGTGAAAATCCCCGTCGACAAGAACGGGCGTTTCCACAGCATCCCAATCGTGGGTGTCGTGCGGCGAGACAGAAAAACCCCAGGCAAGTTTTCCGTCGTCCGGATTGAGAGCCACGATACTGCAGGTGTAGAGATTGTCGCCGGGCCTCGGATTGCCGTTCAACACGGGAGTGGGGTTGCCGGTTCCCCAATAGAGTAGATTCAGTTCGGGGTCGTAGGTTCCGGTCATCCAAGTCATACCGCCGGTGGCTGCATTGGGAGTTCCGGCTGGCGGAGTTACGTCCCATTGCCATTGTGTCGCACCGGTTTCGGGGTCGAAGGAGCGCAGATAGCCGGGCAGATTGTCGAGGTCGCCGCCCACACCGGCGATGACGTGATTCTTAACGACGAGCGGCGCCATTGTGCTCCAATAACCCCGGCTCGCATCGGCAATGAGCTTGTCCCAGCGCACCTTTCCGTCTTTCGCGTCGAGCGAAATCAGATGCGCATCGGGTGTCGCGAAGAAGAGCCAGCCCTTGTACATCGCTACGCCGCGATGGCCGATATGCTCGCCCTTGGAAGGCCGACTGTAGTGCCAGATCATATGGCCGGAGCGGGCGTCGACCGCCCAAATATTGTCCGGCACCGTGAAATAAAGCACTCCATCAACGAGTAGTGGGGAAGACTTGATCTGCGCGGGCTGATTGGTTTGAAACGCCCATGCTAATGTGAGATTGCCGACATTTTGCGGGTTGATCTGCGTCAGGTGGATATGGCGCCTGCCTGAATAATCGCCATGATACGAAGGCCAGGAATCCGGCGATGGATGGACGAGCTGCGTGTCTCCAAGATCCTGCGCAGAGAGTGGCTGTGCGCAGGCGATGACGAGCGGGAGAGCGGCGATCAGGAATATCTTCGGCAACTTCATAATAGGACCTCAGGAGCTGCGGGCGACCATCAGCTCAGCGCAGCGTCTGCAGATAAGCCATCAGATTATGGATGTCGTCGTCGGTGTATTTGCTGAAAAGTTCCGCATGGGCATCGACAGGCGATTGCACCGCATAGTGGACGCGGCTGATTGGCCATGAGTGGTATATGCCATCGTGATCGCGAAGCGCCACGGTGAACTCGTCGAGGTACGCAAGAGTTCCGGAGATTTTCTGGCCTGACGCGGTCGTGACGGTGACCGTGCTTTTGGCGCCGCGGGGATAGAGCATGCGCTCTTCTAATTGCAGCCCCTCATAGCGTGTTGCAACGCCTGCCAGGTCTCCGTTGGGCGAATGGCATTTCCCGCATCCCCCCGGGCCATCAAAGTATTTCCTGCCGGCTTCGACGTTGCCGGTCTGCAGGTCGGCGACGGCGACTCCGCGTCGACCTCCGGGACGCGCAACAGCCGCGGCTTCGCGAGCGCGGATGAAAGCGATGATGCTGCCTACTTCTTCACTGGAGAGATTGAAGGCAGGCATTCTGTTGTCGGGCCGGCCCTCGCGGATGACTTGGGCAATTTTTTCCCCGGTCTTGTCCGACAGAACCAGCTTCGATTCCGTCAGGTCCGGGCCGGTTTCCCCTCCCATTGCGTCGCGCCCGTGGCAGAAGGCGCAGTTCTGCTGGAAGAGCGCTCCACCCGCCTCGGCGACTCCCGCAGGGGCGTTCCCGTGTGCACCGTTTCCCTGGGGAGAAGGTTCAGCGGTTGTCAAGAAGTGCACAAGTGCGGAAAGCTCGCCGTCATTCAGACTGGGAAAGCCCGGCATCCGTCCTTTGCCTGCGTGCACCGTCTGAGTAATCTTGTCGTCCGTCATCCGAGAATTAATTCCGATCAGCGGCGGAAAGCCGGGCAGAATTCCCTGGCGCTGATCCCCATGGCAGATGGCGCAATGCTGAGCATACGATTCTGCTCCGGGGTCTTTGCCGGAATTCGCACTGCCTTGCGGTGCCGCCTCAGTTTGCGGGGCCGCATGTACAGGCTTCTGCGTGAACTGAAAAAGGAGAGATCCCGCTACTATCGCCGTCGAAATGATAAAAACCTTAAGATTTTTCACCTTATCCAAATTCGCCGCACCTCGAAATAGTGTTTCAAATACCAAGCGAACGGTGACGCCGCAATCGTTATTCCGCGTACTTAATCAATTGCATAAACCCATAGTCCATGTGCAATTGCTGGTGACAATGCCACAAGGTATCTCCGGGATTGTTGGCGATGAAGTCGACTTCGACGGTATCGAGCGGCATCACGTTGATCACATCCTTCATTAATCCGCTCATATGCTTTTCGGCGATGCGGGTGACTTCGAACGTGTGCCTGTGGAGGTGCAGCGGATGCTGGTCACCGCTGCCATTGCGAAAGACGAGCCGATATCGCTTGCCGGGGTGCACAATCAGGGGCTCAATTTCGGGCCATGATTTGTTGTTGATGGTCCACGTGTCAAACTTCGAACCATGCTGCTGGCCAATATCGCGAAAAGTCAGGACAAAGCGCTCGTCCGGGGCGGGCGCAGCGTCCGCGTTGGCAAACTGCGTGTAGTCCCACTTTGCCGGTGCGGGATCATTCCAAGCCGGCGTCCCCGATTGACCGGCGTACTCGATCACGATGCCGAGGCCCATCTGACGGGCCCTTGCCAGCGTCGAACCCAGAATCCAGACACCCGGGGAATTCATCTCGACGATCGCGTCGACGCGCTCGGCAACGGCAAGCGAGAGGACCTCCACGCTTAGTGGCTTCGGCACCGGGTTTCCATCCATTGCGATGATCGTGAAGCGATGACCGGGCAGCGCCAGCATCACGTTTTCGGTTGCGCTGGCATTCAACAGCCGCAAGAGCACGCGCTGGCCTTGTTTCACGTGAATCGGCTCGCCCGCTCCGAGCATGCGATCGTTGATGCTGGCGTACTTGTAGCCAACATCCGATCCAGTGGTGAGCGGCGTGTTCGAGGACTGTTCACGCATGGTCTCCACCATTGGGACGAACGACGGTTCCCAATGATGGATTGCCAAATTAAATTCCTGGTCGTAATGCGGAAGATATTGCTTGCCCTCGATCAGGAGAAAACCGAACTGCCCGGTGTAGGTCCCAAGCGAAAGATTGTCATACGCCGACGCGTGGGTGTGATACCAGCGCGTGCCTGAAGGTTTAGGAGTGAAGGTGTACCGATGCGTTTGGCCGGCGGGAATCATTGGAGATCCTTCTTCCATGGCGCCGTCGTTCAGCGAGTCAATAGCGAGTCCATGCCAGTGGACGATGTCAGGATCGGCACTTGCATTCGTCACATCGATGCTCACCGGCACACCCTCGCGCAATCGCAGCAGAGGTCCTGGTACCTGGCCGTTATAGCCGAGCGTTTTGACGTTTACGCCGGGGCCGATCTCCAAAGTGCACGGTTCGATACGAAGGGTGTGGTCCGCCTTGCCGGCAGGCCGCGCATTTTCTTGCTTCGTCTGTGCCGGCAAGAGCGCGCCCAGTGATTGGCTTGCCAGCAGCATTCCTGCTGACGAAAGAAACTCTCTACGGTCCATGTGAATTCGCACGTTGCTTTTCAATTCGTTTTTCTCGTGCATCTTTGCGGGAGTGCCAGCAATAGGCGAGCCATCTTCTTTGACGATCGTCCGGTTGCAAACGTCTTCCTCATGAAAGCGGCCAAATTTCTTTGAGTTCATCGCGTTCGTAGAGTTCGCTGTTAACCGGTTCAATGGGCCTGTGCGGAGGATGCCGGACGCGGATGGCTGGCCGTGCTTCCATCGGTCATCCACAAAGCCCAGCGAATCGCTTCAAAATACATTTTACGAACGTCAGGGTCATCCCACGATTCCTCGGTATGGCCGAGCGTCGAGTAGAAGACGCGCCCTTTGCCGTACATCTTGCTCCACGCAACTGCGAAATCATGATCTGTGCGGTGTACACGCGGATTGTTAGTGTAGTCGAGCTTGTTCGGATCGAGACTCAGGAGGACGTTCACCTTGTCGCGCGACCACGCTTTGGGCTGATAGATTTCGTCGTATTTTACGAATGATTTCGGAAAATGGCGCACTGCTGGGAAGTCAGGGTCCTCATTCACGATCGGTGCGTTGAACGTCATCCAGGGATGCTGGTCGAACCAGCCGCCAATCATCTCTCCGTATTCGGGCCAGTTGTAGTTTGTATCCAGCGCCGCATGAATTCCGACGAATCCTTTGCCATCGTCGTGGATAAACGAGAGTATGTCCTTTTTCTGGTCGTCATCGAGGTCCAGTTCTCCCGTGGTGCTGGCAAAGATGATCAGGTCGAAATAATTCAGGTTCTTTGCATTGCGCCGCCCCAGATCCTTCTTTGTCAGCAACTCGGTATCGGTGCGGATCATCGTGTCCCATAGGCCGCTCTCCTTGCCCATGTTCAATACTGCTGCCATGGCATCCGAAATAGAGTCGTGCTCAAACCCCTTGGTTTGGCCGATCACCAGGACGTGCTTCAGATGGATCTGCTTTGTGTGTGGTACCGGAGGCAGCGCGTCGCCTTCGGGCGATTGGGCCTGGGCGCGAACGCCCTGTATCCCGGCAATCGATGTGAACAAGCCGCACGCGAAGATCAGCAAGCTTCGTCCGAGGCGCAAGGAATCTCCTTTTGTCCGATCTCAATCGGAAGATCAGTCTGTTCTTGCTATTTTTCCCAATACAAAGTGGTGGCACTCTATTCGTTCGTCGGCGCTTTCCGGAGAAGAGATTTTGCGCGCGCCCAAATGACGAATTTTCGCCCGGAACGAGTTTAGCGGGCAGCCCCTCTGGACGCAAATACCGATGTTCCAAAACTTCCTCGCTCGGCGCTTTCATAAGTTGTTACGGCCCCTTCAGGCCGGCGTCTCGGCTTTGCCGTAGTATGCTTGGTGCGCCGCTGCGTATGCACGAAAAGCGTCCTCTCGTCTCACTTCCAGGAGCGTTTCACCGTGGTTACTCCATCCCATCTTCGCTTCGATCTAACCGCTCAGCGAGCGGGTAGATCGCGCGCAACACGCTTTCGCGCCTTCAAGTCCCTGGCCCTCCTGCTTCTGCATGCAATCGGCCTTTCACTCGCACAGCAAGCCATAGGCCAAGCCGACAGTGGGAATGCCCCAGCGCCGCCGCCGTGGGATCAGAATCCCGACGGGATGCACATCTATCTCTGGGCGGGACTCAAGTCCCACTTTTTGGGACAGCACGATTATCCCCAGTTCCTTGCCGACTGGAGCAAGATTTTGACGGAGCATGGCGCCATAGTCGACGGAGCCCTGCACGGGCCCCGCTCTGTCGATCTGGAGCGCACCGACGTCGTGATTCTCTACAAGGGAGACGCGGCTTATCTAACCGAAGATGAGAAGGCAGCGCTCGAAGCGTATATAAAGCGCGGAGGCGGGCTGGTCAGCATTCACGACTCGTTATGCGGTCCGGACCCGGCTTACTTTGCCTCGCTGGTGGGCGGCGCCAAGAAGCACGGCGAAGTGAACTACACCCTTGGAGCTCCCATTCCTTATACCGTAGTTGACCAGGCGGACCCAATCATGAAGGGCGTGTCGAATATCACTCTCTTCGACGAAGCGTTCTACAACATGACGTGGGCACACGACCCTGGGATTCATGTCTTGGCCACGGCCGTTATTCCCGGAACGCCGAGCGCCGGCACGCACAAGGGAGAGGTCGTGCCCCAGATCTGGACCTATGAACACCGTCTGCCCGGAGGCGAGCCAGCCAGGGCTTTCGTCTGGATGCAGGGGCATGAGTATGCGAACTTTGCGAATTATCAGATTCAGCAAATGCTGCTGCGCGGCATCGCATGGGCCGGGAAGAAGCCCGTCGATTCGCTCGTTGACTACGTGCCGCCGCATCCTGTGCGGACGCAGGGAACTGGTACAAGTCGATAGCTTAAAGGGCGCGCAACGGCGACGTACGCAGAATCCAATGGTTATGCAAGGCTGAGATCACTTGGCTGTCCAGCCTCCGTCAATAAGAATGTCGGTGCCCGTGATGAATCCTGCCGCCTCGGAACACAAATAGCAAGCCAGTGCGCCGATCTCCTCGATCCTGCCCCACCTGCCGACCGGCAAGTTCGCCAGGAACTGCGCATTAGCGTCGGGATTGTTCATGACCGCCGCATTCATGTCCGTTCCGAACGGGCCAGGACTGATGCCGTTTACGGTGATGCCGTCGCCAGCGAGTTCCAGCGCCAATGATCGGGTCAATCCAAGCAGAGCCGCTTTTGCGGAGGAATATGCGGTCCGGCCCGGCAGAGACACGTGACTCATGATCGAAGTCATATTCAGTACACGGCCATAGCCGGAACCCTTCATTCCCGGAACAAAGGACCGGCACATCAAAAACGTCGAGATCAGGCTTGAGTCCAGGACACTGCGGAATTCCTCCAGCGAAAAGTCAACCAGGTTCTTGCGGATATTTGTGCCTGCGTTGTTGATCAGAATCTGGGCCACACCGAACCGCTTGGCTACCGCTTCCGCAACGTTGGCGACCTCATTTTCTTGCGTCACATCGGCGACAAACATCTCGGCGGTTCCGCCCTGTTCTGCAATCGCAGCGCGCACAAGTTCGAGTCGCTTGCCGTCGCGCGCTACCAGCGCTATCTTCGCGCCTTCTGCAGAGAGGGCCTTCGCCATTGCCTCGCCCAGACCGCGGCTCCCGCCCGTAATGACAGCCGTCCGACCAGCCAAATTCGAATTCATGTTTGCATCTCCCATCCCAATTTGAAGAGGTGCAGCCCGTGCTTCAGGGCTCAAGAGGACTCGCGCCGATCTCTGCCGAGGAAATGGCCGCGGCTGGTTCGCGTCGCCGCCGCGCCGATTCCGGATCGAGCACTAACCAGCAGGTCGCCGACACAGTGGCTGCACCGGCCATTGTGTCGATAAGAAGGTTCCAGTTGCCGCCTGATTTCTCCAGGATCACGCCGCCAACGACTGGCGCCACGAATCCCGCGAGATTGCCCATCATGTTCATTGATGCCGCCACAGTAGCTGTGTAGGGGCCTCCGATCTCTACACAGGAGTCCCACGAAATCGGCATAGTCAGGTCGCTCGCAAAGCTGGCCAGCCCCATCGCTATCATGGCTGGAACCACAGATTGGATGTGTGTTAATGCAACCAACAGGATCGCCGTCGAGAGAAATCCGCAAAAGGCGATCGCGCGCCGCGGCAACCTTGCGGGCGCGAGCCCCGAAGCCAATGCGCCGAAACCGCCAAATAATAGCGGCAATACCGCGAGAGCGGCAGCGTGATCCAGCGACTGTCCGCGGCCTTCACGCAGATATGTCGGCAGCCACGTGATGTAAAAGCACCAAACGTAGGAGAGGAAGAAATATTGGACAAACAGCAGCAATACCTGACGAGTCAGCAGCAGGGTCGTCCAGTTCCGTTGGTCGCTGTCTCCCTTTGTTGTGAGCGCACGCGACGCTTCCAGCAATTCTCTCTCGGCTGAATTCACCGCGGGGTGTTGCGATGGGTCGTCTTTGAACCAAACAAGAAAGATCAGGCACCATAGAAACCCAAGGGCAGCAAAGCTCACAAACGCCCATCTCCAGCCGAACCACCGGATGCAAAGCAAAGCCAGCGGCGGCGTTGCCGCGCCGCCCCATCGCGTGAAAGACCACATCAAGGACTGCGCTTTGACGCGTTCCCGCTCAGGCAGCCACGCACTCAGCATGCGCGTCAGGTTCGGAAAACATCCTGCCTCGCCGGCTCCAAATAGGAACCGTATCCCCACCATCGAGGCGACGTTCCAAGCTGCGCCAGTGAGAGCGGTGCATGCGGACCATGCCAGCACAATCTGCGTTAGCACGCGTTTCACGCCAAGCCGATCGCCAAGGAGCCCCATGGGAATCTCGAAGAGCGCATAGGACAACGCGAAGGCGCCGAAGATAAATCCCATCTGCTGCTTTGAAACATGCAGATCGTGCGAAATAGGTCCGGCCGCTTGAGAGATTGCGACCCTTTGCATGTAAGAGAGTACGGCGAGCCCGATCGCCAACAACACGACGCCGTACCGTGTGCGGGTCGCCCTCATTGCGGGAGGCTCCATGCATACAAGGTGTCACCTGCTCCAAAAACTATGTATTGCTTTCCATCCAGCAAGTAAGTGATCACGCCGCCCGATTCATTGGCGCCGATTTCGTGATGCCACAACACCTGTCCCTTGTCGGCGCTGTAGATAATTGCATTCTTCTGGTCGTCACCGGTGATCACCAGATTGCTGGCGGTTGTGAGGATGCTTGGTCCGACCGTGGATGGCGCATTGTTCAGGTTCGGGTAAACATGCTTCCACACTGCATTGCCTGTTAGCAGATTGATTGCCTGAAGCACACGCAGCGAGCGGCCTATCCCATCGCCTGTACCTCCATAACCTGAGGGGTGGGCGCTGTCGTCGGTCAGGTAATAGATGGCCTTTCCCTCGACCGAGTTCACATAGAACAAACCGGTTTTTGGATTGTACGCGGGGGCAGGCCAATTCGAAGCATTCACGATATTGATTGAACCGCCAACCGTAGGGTCCTTATCCGGGATTGGAATAGGTTCCCCTTGCGGCGAAAGGCCAGAGGAATAATCCAGCGGCACATATGGCTTGACAACAAGATAGTTGCCAGTTACGCGATCGAGCGTGACAAAGAAACCATTTCGCGCCGCCTGCGCGACCAGCTTGCGGGGCTTCCCATCCACGACTCGATCGAAGAGAATCGGCGCGGTGGTGTTGTCAAAGTCGTGTGTGTCGTGAGGCGAAACCTGGAAATACCATTTCAATTCCCCCGTGTCCGCATCGAGCGCGACGATCGCTTCCGTCCATAGGTTGGCGCCGGGGCGTCCCTGTCCTGCAAATACTGGATTGGTATTTCCGGTCGGCCAATAGAGAAGATTCAGTTCCGGATCGTATGTACCCGGCATCCACGTCATGCCGCCGCCGTGATCCGAAGCCGCTTCGTTCGGCCAGGTCTTGAGCGCGGGATCGCCCTTGCGCGGTGTCGACCACCATGTCCATTGCAGATCGCCGGTGACAGGATCGAAGGAATCGAGGAATCCCGGCATATCCATTGCATCCCCGCCCACGCCGACGATTACATGGTTCTTCACCACCAAAGGCGCCGATGTCGAAAAGTATTGCTTGCGTGCATCGGCATAATTCTTCCTCCACAGTTCCTGCCCGGTATTCGCATTCAACGCAATCAGCCAGTTATCCGGCGTGAGGAAGTAAACCGTCGTCTTCCAGATTGCCACTCCGCGTTGGCCGACGAGATGTCCGCCATGATCGGACCAATCGAAGTGCCACAGTGGGCTTCCAGTCCGTGCATCGAGTGCCCATACGTGATCCGGAATCGTAATATAGAGCACTCCACCCACCAGCAGCGGAGTGCACTTGATGGTGGGAACGGGAGCGCCGCGTTGCGCGCCGACCCCAGTAATCTTGTACGTCCATCGCTGTGTAAGCCGGTTCACGTTCGCAGGCCCGATCTGTGTGAGTGTGCTGTAGCGCCGACCGCTGTAATCGCCATTGAACGTTGGCCAACTCATGGTCGGTGCTTTCCCAATCGTATTCGGATCGAGCGAAACGGGCTGGACACCAAGCGCGCCACCCGCGAAGCTCGCGGCTGTAATGGTCGTACAAACTCCAAGGGACAATTTCATTTCTGAGTTTCCAGATAAGCGGTCACGTTGTGCATATCATCGTTGGTCAGCGTCATGATCATCTGCTGGTGCGCCGCCAGCGGATCCCTTATCTCGACCCTCATTCCCGGCTCGCGCTCGACGACCTGCGTCTCACCCGCGCGGTCAACCAGCGTGATGCGAAAATCGCTCAGCTGCGTGACGCGTCCGGCGACCGTACTGCCGTTCCGCTTCTTCACAGTCGCGACCATTGCTCTTGAACTGTCTTCAGAATCATTGGGCCGCACCGGCCAGATCCAGCCCCTCTGCAGTTGCTCGGGTGAGCGGAACCGGCTGCCGATGTGCGCGAATGTCTCAGCCGTGTGGCACGAGAGGCAGTGCTCAGTCACGTAGGCCTGCCCCTTCGTCGCGCTTCCCACCAGGATGTTCAATACGTGATAGGTTCCGCGGTTCGCAACCTCTTCCACTTGCAAATGCAGAAACTCGGCAATGTCCGTGAGCTGATCGTCCGACATGGTTGCAAACGCAGGCATGCCTTTCTCGGGCCGGCCCTTTTTCAGGAATACCACCAGATGCTCTCCTTGGTCGTCGCCGAGCACCTCGTCCGACGTGATCAGACTGCTCCCCGTTGCGCCGCGCGCCTGCGGTCCGTGGCAGAATGCGCAGTTTTGCTGGAACAGCGGCGTCCCGCGCGCCGCGGCCGCTTTGTCCGGTTCCTGCCCCAAGCCCAGAAAAGTGCGTGTGGCAGCGGCCCGCTGTTCCGGCGTCATGGCCTGATAGTTCGTCGGCGACTGCGCGCCTTCCTGAGCGCCGGTTTGCGTTTCCTGGCTGCCCGCGATCCCCGCAACCACCACCAAACCTGCGGCGAACAGTGCGGGGAAAACCCGATGGCGCATGTTCCTCTCCTCAATTTGATCGGTTGCTGCACCCGCTTATAGAACAGACGCTGCGCAAACTTCGCTGCGCGCCGCTCGGTTGATGAAACTATCTTCTATCCCGCGAAGTTCAGGGGGAACGGTTCTGCACCGTTCAGCCACCCGCCGTAGTATACAGAGCTGAGTTTCGGTGCCGTTCTCATCGGCACCCGGCTTCGTTCGACCATCAGTTTTGGCGGATCGCTAAGGAAAAATTGCTGGGGGAGTTGCAGAATTCAACCGCTCCGTCGAAACTTAGCAGGCTATGTTCATCGCGCGTGGTCTTGCATTCTTTGTTTGTGGCGCCATCCTGGCGTCTTTACCTGCCGCTGCCTCTCATTTGGTTACCGGAAACGGCTTTGGATTCGCTGTTGTCTCGCCGGAGTCCGGCACAGTCACAAAGTTCTATGCGCATCCCTATAGCTTTGTTCGACCGGATCCCAATAACTCCTTGAGCGAGGGAGTCGAAACTACCAATTTCATCAAGGTGCTTGCCTGGGGCCTCGAAGCCGCGCAAAGCGCGTCAGCAGAGTACGTGGAAGACTCGCATGTCATCCGGGTCCACAACCGTGATGGCGAGGGGCTCGTTTTTATGCCCTTTGGTGTGCGGCGAGCGACTCTAATCATCAGCTGGGATCCCAGGAGCACGGATGCCCGGAAGGTCGGTTGGCATGCGGATTGGAGCCATCCCGTCAGCTCGCAAAGAGCGATGCGCCTGTTTGGCAGGGAGATGCAGCTCCTGAAATTCGACGGAGTTCAGGAATTGTTGTTGCTCATTCCTCTCGGCCAGAACTGGGTCATGCCCGCGCAATCGCAGCAGGTTCTATCAGGCAGACTGGGATGGGCACTGATCTCTCTCGAAAGCGATAACGAATTGGAACCGGCAGTTCGAGAATTCAACCACTGGCAAGGCACACTTTCTGCCCAGGCTCTGGCGAAGCGGGAGATTGCGGAACTCGAACAGTGGCGTGTGAAGCCGGCGGTGCGATTTGCCAGCGAAGAGGAACGGCATCTCTGGCGTCAAAGCGAGGTCATGCTCCGCATTGCGCAAAGCCGTGAACCCAACCGTCCCGATCGCAAGAGCAACGGACTCATTGTTGCCAGTCTGCCTGACGGCGTGTGGTTCACGCCATGGGCGCGCGACATGGCGTATGCGGCAGTTGCGCTCGCGCGTATGGGCCATCGGGAAGAAGCGCGTGCCGCGCTGCTGGCCTATTTCAACGCTCAGCCTACGGGGAAAATGCGTGCGGAGACGCAGGGCGCCGACTACCAGATCTCCGTCGTCCGCTACTTCGGTGATGGCTCAGAAGAACCTTTTTTCACCATGGAGGGAAGTACCAATATCGAGTTTGACGATTGGGGCCTTGCGCTTTGGGTGCTCGGCGAATACCTGCGGCAATACGACGATCCCGCGTTGCTGCAGACCGCCACCCATCGTGGTCCACTCTACGAAAGCGCCAGAGATTATGTCGTGAAACCGTTGCTGGCAAACCTGGAGAAATACGACCGGGGGTCAATCGTTGCGGCCGACACTTCGATCTGGGAGGAGCGGCAGAAAGACAAGAAGCATTTTGCCTTTTCCACGGCTGCCGCCATTGTGGGCTTGAAAGATTTCGCGGAAACGGCTCGACGCGCGGGCGACGAACCGACCCGAACAGAAATCCTGAGTCAGGTTGCCCAACTGGAGAAGGGATTCGGCGCGGCTTTTGTCCGGGGCGGAAAGCTGCACGGAACTCTGGAAGAAGGAGTGAAGAACGATATCGACGGAGCCTTACTCGCGGTGATCAATTTTGGGGTGGTCACAGATCCGGCGATCGTGCACGACACTGTGGAAAGGATGGAACTGCTGAAAGTGGATTCAGGCGGCTATCGCCGTGTTCGCAGTACGTATACGGATCCCGCTATCTTTGAGTATTGGTACGAGAGGCAGGAGTTTCTGTTTGTCGATCTCAGCCTGGCTGAAGTGTATCGACGGCTGGGAAGGAATGCAGAAGCTGCCGCTCTGCTCAAACGCATCGTTGACAAAGCAGCCTCGGACCACAACATTATTCCCGAAATGTACGTTGCCGTGCCCTGCGAGCTGTTCCCTGGAGCGGTGGGCGACCCAACGGGAGCCCTGCCGATGGTCGGATACGGCGCGGGGGCCTATGTCTTGGATCTTTTCCAACGCGAAGAGCTGAAGAGCAATCACTAGCTTTGCGTTTTCACTTTTGATAGCAGGACCTCACCGAGGCGGCTTCAACCTCCCGATCCGTCAGGATTGCATCGTCGAGCTTTCCGGCCTGGGCCTTCGATCTATAAACTGGAATCACTTTACCGTTGCCCCGGCACTTATAGGTCATCGTCCATCGGCCTTCGAGTTGTTCGAGCATCGAGGCCGGAATTCGAATGAACAGTGAAGAACTTATCCTTATCACCGGCGCGACCGGTTTTCTCGGAACACAGCTGGTTCGCGAATTGTTGGTTCGCCAGCCGCGTGCCAGGCTGGCGCTGCTCATTCGCGACAGGCCAGATCAATCTGGTCAGCAGCGCGCCGATTTGATTGTCCCTCCAGACGCGCGCGACCGCGTTGAGGTTCATTCCGGAGATGTTGGCCTGCCCAATTGTGGCCTGGAGCCCGCTGCTTTGGAGCGCCTCTCTGCGGAGACAGGCCGCGTGATTCACTCCGCCGCCACGGTGCGTTTCGATCACTCGCTGGACGAGGCGCGGCGCATCAACGTCGAGGGCACGCGCCGTGTGCTCGATTTCGCCGCGGGCATGCGCCAATTGCGGAGTTTGGCCTACGTGGGCACAGCCTACGTGGCTGGCGAACGCTCGGACCTGGTGCGCGAAAGCGAACTTGCTGTAGGCCAGAGCTATCGCAATACCTACGAACAAACCAAGGCCGAGGCCGAGGCGCTGGTACGCTCGCGCCTGGGTTCACTGCCCGGAGTGATTCTGCGCCCCAGCATCATCGTGGGAGACTCCCGCACCGGCGTCACTTCGAGTTTCAAGATGATGTATTGGCCGCTCAAGATCTATGCGCGCCGGTTGTGGCGCACGGTTCCAGGCTTTCCCGACGCGGTGTTGGATATTGTGCCTGTCGATTTTGTTGCGGCTTCAGTCGCGCGACTTATCTTTCATGAGGCCGCCCTCGGATGTACGGTCCACCTCTGTGCCGGTCCGCGCGGCAGTGCAACGATTCAGCAGGTTGCCGGAAGGGCAGCGAAGTATTTCGACGGACCTGAGGTACGCTACGTCGATCCCAAGCTCTTCTTCGCAGCAATTCGTCCTCTGCTTTTCATCTCGCTTTGGGGACGCAAACGGCGCGTGCTGCGCGATGGCCGCGCTTACCGTGACTACTTCACGATGCGCATGCAGTTCGATACCACGAACGCCGAGCGGCTTTTGGAGCCGGCTGGGCTGCGACCACCGCCGGTACTGGACTATCTCGATCGCCTGTTCCATTACTGCGTTGCCAGCGATTGG
Organism: uncultured Acidobacteriaceae bacterium; assembly: GCA_963704415.1. Classification (GTDB taxonomy): domain Bacteria; phylum Acidobacteriota; class Terriglobia; order Terriglobales; family Acidobacteriaceae; genus Telmatobacter. Next base: position 1,728,448 of record OY969908.1, read on the forward strand.
GGTCGCAAACCTGTTTCCGCCCAATGAATATCTTGCGACGTCTTCAACTCGCGTGTGACCGCACCGTCACAGTGGCCAACCTCGTCGACGAGTTGCTGCGACGCAAAGGGGACTGCGAGGTTTCTGTCGGAGACGATGGCCGCTTTCATCTTGCCGAGTTACACGCCGACATCAGTCGGATAGACGCCTTTCTTCGTCGATCAATTTCGCTCGCTCACGGTCAGCCCGTCGCCATCTATTGCACTAACAACCGGCGGTGCTTTCATTGGTTTCTGGCAATCATCCGGGCAGGCGGCATCGCGGTGCCGCTGAACCCCCAGCTCACAGTCTCCGAAGTGCGCCGCATTCTGGCAGAGAGCGGCACAGAGATCCTGGTGACGGACAAAGCAGTTTTCGAACGCAATATTCGCGAGCGCAGCGCTCTGAATGTGCGCACCTGGATTCAAGCCGACGATGAGACACAAACACTGGATGGATTCATTCGGATCTCCGCCGCCGACTCAGACACGGTGACACCGTTCCCGCCGACTGCCATCGATCCGGCCGCGACCGTTGCGGTATTCCACACTTCCGGCACAAGCGGTTTTCCCAAGGGGGCTGCGCTGTCGAGCAACGCTCTGCTCGGAGCGCGTATATCCACAGTGTTGGCCGGGCTGATTCTCGGAACGAGAGATCTTGCGCTGATTGCGCTGCCCTGGTCTCACATCATGGCCGTAAGTATCGCGCTCTATGGTCTGATGGCGGGCATCCGTGGATGCTTCCTCGATCGCTTCGATGTCGAGAGTGCGTTGAACCTTGTGGAGCGCTTCGGTATTACCGCCGTGGTAGGAGTGCCTGCGATGTTTGCCCGGTTGGTCAACAGCGATCCGGAACCTGCCCGGCTTAGGACGGTGCGCACGTGGCTGTCTGCCAGCGATCACTTGCCCGCTGAAGTAAGACAACGTCTGCGCCAATTTGGCGCGCTTTTTAGATTGCCGGGAGGCCGGCGCGTACCACCGGTGCTCCTGAACGGCTACGGCATGGTCGAGTTGGGTGGTCTCGCCATGATGGGCGTCGAGCTGTCGCTTGTCCCCGGCAGTGGCGACGTGTGTTTCCCTGTGCCCCCGTTTCAAATTCGTGTGGCGGACGAAAGTGGGGAGCGCATGCGACCCGGTGCGACGGGCGAGTGCCAGATCCGCCGGCGCGGTCTTGCTCCGCACTATTGGAAAGACAAAGGCGACAGTCAGGGTTTGCTCACCAGCGACGGTTGGCTGCGCACCGGCGATCTGGCCACGCGCAGCCGTTTTGGCCTGATCCGGCTCGTGGGGCGCATGAAGGATGTGATCAAGTCTGGAGGTTATTCGGTCTATGTCCGCGAGCTTGAAGAGGCCATAGTTGCTCATCCGGCCGTGGTGCGTGCGGCCGCCTTTGGCCTGCCCCACCCGGATAAAGGCGAAATTCCTGTTGCCGCTGTCGAGTTGCAAAGCGGTTCGCTCGTGAACGAGAGCGACTTGCTCGATTGGTGCCGGCAGAATCTGGCGCCCTACAAAGCGCCTCGCCGCATCTGGCTTCTCAAGCCGGGTGAACTCCCTGAAAATCAAAACGGAAAGATACTCCGGCGGGCTCTGCAAGAGCGGTTTTCGCAAGAAAAATATGGATGAATGTTCTCCCGAAAAATTGCTTGGATCTTTCCATTCCACGACCCATCCAGGGATGAAGAAAAGCTAAAACGCGGATTCCCTAGAAATGCGTGAGCTGTGCGGGACTGAAATCCTTCGGGCCGAGGTGCGCTGCCGGCGTGCCGCGGTCGATGATGAGCAATGTTGAACCGGCGCGACCACGGATCTTCGCTTCCACCTGGGTCGCCGACCAGACACCTCGCGTTTGGCGCAACCCGAAGTAAGTAAACTCCTTCACGGCGCCTGAGCCTTTGAGTGTCTTCTCCACATATACCGGAAAGCCGCTCGCGTGATCGAGCCAGCTTTTGACCTCGGAGTAATGAGTCCTGTCCAAGGGGCCGGGCCTACTCACTAAAAGATCACAGTCCCGCGCGCCAAACTTAGTCTCGCCGAGTGCCATTTGCTCCGCCCAGAAATACTGAGCCTCGAGAAAATCCTCGTAGCTGAATCCGCCGCCAATGGGGCCATCGCTCCATTTGTCGAACGGCAAAACCGCTGGGGACTTATCGCCCGGATGCGCAAGTTGGATTGTGCTTTTGCCGTCCGTTCGCGTCTCCACGAGCAGGTGGACGCGCGCCTCGGCCGGAGAAGCGACTTCCAACAGCACGCGGAGCACGCCTGGAAACCAATGCGCACTGATGTTGACGGCATAGCTGGTTCTCGCCCCGTTTCCGTCCACGCGAACAAGGTGTCCAATCAGACGATAGTCGGCTGACTCCAACTGCTGCCTAGCCGCGGCCAGTATTCCCGGTGGAGCTTCGGCTGGTGCGGCCATCGGCAGCAGCATCGTTGCAAGCATTGTCGCGGCCAGAGCAAGTTTCATGCTTCGATCTTTCCGTCCCGCATGCGAATCTGCCGGGCCGCCGCATGCGCGATCTCGTTCTCGTGTGTAACGACGATCAGAGTCATCCCGCGTTTCTGTTGAATCCCGATGAGAATTTCCATGATTCGCGCGGAGTTTACGCTGTCGAGGTTTCCGGTTGGTTCATCGGCCAGCAGAATATCCGGGTCGTTGGCCAAGGCGCGCGCAATTGCAACGCGCTGCCGCTCTCCTGCCGAGAGCTGATTTGGATACTGCTCCATTCGGTTTTCCAAACCCATTTCCCTGAGCAAATCCCGCGCCCGCGTGGCCCGGTTGAATCCACCGCGATTCAGTCCAATCATCGGGACCTGCACGTTTTCGATGGCCCGAAGTGTCGGCATCAAATGAAATGCCTGAAAGATGAATCCAACGTTTCTGGAGCGATAGGTGTCCAGGTCAATCGTTGAGCCGAGACTGACGTTCCTGAAGAGGACCTCGCCGGTAGTCGGACTGTCCAGCCCCCCCAGCATATGCAGCAAAGTTGACTTACCACTGCCGCTGGGGCCGGTAATGGCCACATACTCGCCGTCGGCAATCGAAAGGTCCACACCCCGCAAGGCCTCGATCCGGCCCTCGTCGTAGCTCTTGAACAGATTTCGCACCTCGAGAGCCGGACTAGTCATGTCGCAGTGCCTCCACGGGAGAGAGTTGCGCGCCACGCCAGGCAGGAATCGCTCCCGCAGTCAGTCCGGCCAGTATCGAAATGCCCAGGGCTTTCGCGACAAGCGGCAAAGGAAAGTACGTCGACACAATGCCGGCAGATTGCGGCAGGGCTGCCAGCAGGTGCAGGGCTCCCCATCCAATCACGACGCCCATCAACCCGCCACCTAAGCCAAGCACAGTCGCCTCAAGCTGGATGAGGACCATAATCTGTCCCCGTTTCCAGCCTAGCGCGCGGAGGATGCCGATTTCCCGAGTGCGCTCGAAGACCGACATGGCCATGGTGTTGGCGATCCCCAGAATGCCGATCAGCAACGCAATTGAAGACGTGCCCCATGCAGAGGCATTTGCCAGCCGAACGAACTGATTGTTCTCGGCGCGCTCGGCTGCCGGAACCGCGCGTAGTCCCGGTAAAGCAGCTTCAATTTGCGCCTGTACACGCTTCAGATAATGGTCACGCGCCTCTCCGCTCGGCGCGGGGCGCAGCCGCACATGAATCGTCGACACTTTGCCTTGCAGGCTGCTGAGCCGCTGTAACTGATCGAGAGGCATGATCACCGCGCCGGCCTCCAGCGCGGACCCCCCGTGATAAACCGCGACCACCTTGAAAGGAGAACCTTGAATCGGCAGCATGTCACCGGTTTTCTTGCTCAGGCTGTTGGCCAAGAGGTCGCCCAACATCACTTCAGGATGACCATCGCGCAAGGGGCGTCCGGAAAGCAGTTGAAGCGATTCGAGCTCATAGGAGTCGGCCTTCCAGCCGTAGACCAGCGCATTCACCTCTGGCGTCAGATCCATCACGTTGTAGATTACAGGCGTGGCTTGCGCCACCGCAGGAAGCGCCTTTACCTTTGGCGTCGCTGACTCATCCAACGAAGTGCTCAGAAAAGTTCGCTGAATAATCGCAATGTTGGTCCCACTGCTTGTATAGAGACGCAGCCAAGCCTGTTCGAACGCATTTGAAAAGCCGACGAGGCCCACAAACGCGCCGATCGCCATGCCGATTCCGCAAAGTGTGAGCGTAGTCCTCAGCCGTCGCCGCCAAAGATTCTTCCGGACAAATCCTATGAACGACAGTTGAGTGGCCATGAAGTCGAAGTGAGTCCTTACATTACTCGGATTTACTCGAAGCAGAATGCCAAGTTTATCCAGCAGGGATGGATGGTGTCCATCTGTGCGGTGAATCGTCCAAGAGGAAAGAGCCTGAACGCAATATCATTGCACACAGCCTCCCCGGATTTGGTGTTGGCCTTCTGAGCGGAATTTGGATAAGGTTCCGGAAGGAGTTGCGCTTGAATTCAATGAATTGAAGAGAACAATGGCAAGATTGGGCGCATTTTGTTTTCCGGGAGCAGGTCATCTCTACCCGATGACCGCGCTGGCACGCTCCTTGCAATTGCGAGGCCATGAGGTAGTGATCTTCGGGATTGCAGACACCGAGGCGCGCGTGCGGGCCGGGGGTATTGAGTTTCATAGGATTGGCATGGAGGACTATCCCCCCGGCACCCTTCAAAAGCTGGACGAGCACTTGGCCCAGCTAAAGGGATTCGCAGCTCTTCGATTCACATTGGAGCGAGTGAGGAATTCGGCGCGGATGGTGCTGCGCGACGGGCCGGAGGCAGTGCGGGCGGCCAATGTAGAAGGGCTGCTGGTCGACGAGGCGGATTTTGCTGGAAACGTGGCAGATTATCTAGGCCTGCCGTGGATCTCCATCGCCCTAATTCCTCCTATGGTTTCAGATGACCGGTTCCCGCCCTTCTGGTTTGGTTGGGCGGCGGAACAGGATCGACTCAGCCGTTTGCGGAACCGCTTAGCAATGCTTCTGCTGTTGGGGCTGGCGACTCCTATCTTCGGAGTGGTGAACCAACACCGTAAGGCATGGGGACTAAAGCCTTTCAGGCGCCCCGAAGAAATGCTTTCGCCGCTGGCGCAAATTACCCAGTTGCCCGAAGCACTGGAGTTTGAAGTAGCCGGCGAGAAGCCGGCGGGGCTTCACTACACCGGGCCGTTCGTACACCATGGGCAGCGTCCGGAGATCGAGTTCCCCTGGGAGCGCCTCGATGGACGCCCGCTGATTTACGCGTCGATGGGCACTCTCCAGAACGGTTCGGAACCCATCTTCAGAATGATCGCGGAGGCCTGTGCAGGACTCGACGCACAACTATTGATTTCCCTGGGTGGCGGACTCGATCCGGCAAGGTTGGGGAAGCTGGCCGGGAATCCGCTGGTGGTGAGCTTTGCACCCCAATTGGAAATTCTGAAGCGGGCTGCGTTGGTGATCACGCACGCCGGAATCAACACGGTCCTTGAGTCGCTCTGCGAGGGAGTGCCGCTCGTGGCTGTGCCCCTCGGCAACGATCAACCCGGAGTGGCGGCGCGGGTCAAGGCCCGCGGAGCGTGCGTGGTGGTTTCCGTGCGCAGGTTAAACGCGACCAGGCTTCGTAAAGCAGTGATGTTGGTGCTTCAGAATCACAGATACCGCGCGGCGGCCCAGGCATTGCAGAGAAACCTCGAGCAGATGGACGGCCCGGGCCGCGCGGCAGATCTCATCGAACAAGTGCTTAAACTCAGTTCGATTGAGCCCGTGGCCCCATCCGTCTCATAAATCCGGAAAAATCGTCAGGGAGTCGCCCCGGGTAGTCTTGAGAAACCATGGAGGAACGCTCTGGCGGGATTGACGCGGAAGTGCCGCCAGCACCACCGCTCAACCTACGGTAACCGCATCCTCGGTAGGAGCATCCACTACACCGGCGGCAGCCGTTACCATCTCCCGAATCGATTGAATCACCAGTTCCGGCTCGTCCAGATGAATCCAATGCGCGCTGGCGGGGGCGATCACTTGTTGTACCGTGTCCCCAATCTTCTGTAGGCATTTATCTGAAAGCGGCGACGATTTGCCCGGTGTCAGCAGCAAAACGGGAATCCCGCGAATGGGCTCTGCGCCCTCCATTTCCAGCAGGGTATCCGGCACCGCCGCAAGATGGTTGCGCATCCCGGCGTAATAGTTCGGCCGGGACCAATGAGCGGCTACGCTCGGCCATACCTCCCGAGGCATCTTGGCCACTTCACCTTTGATCCGGCCGAGCACGTGCCTACCTCCTTCGCCAGCAGCGCAGGCCAGCCGATCGGCGATCCGTCCCGAGCGGCACAGGAGTGAGGTCACAGCAAGTCGGGCCAATCCCAGTCGCGCAATCGGAATCGCGAAACTCGCGAGCTTTATGCCGCGGTCCAGCTTCGCCTGCTTTGCCGGGTCCAGCGGAAGCCACTCCTCGCAGCGCAATGGATCCACCAGCACGATGCTTGCCACCTCTTCCGGGTACAAAAGCGCAAACCGTCGTATCACCAGCCCACCAAAGGAGTGGCCCACCAGGATATAGGGTGGCTTGAGGCCGGCCTCCTGCATCAACTCGTGCAATTCCGAGGCAAGGTTGCCCGGGGTACGTGCGGTTCGGGAGGGACTGCTCCACCCCAAGCCGCCGCGATCATACGATGCCGTGGCGGCAAAGCGCGAAACGGTCTCCTGGATGTGAAACCAGTTCAGATTGGTGGCAGCTATTCCCGATTCAAACAACACCGTGGCTTCGCCCGTTCCCTTTTCCAGCAGATAGATCCTTTGCCCGCCCCCGATGGCAATCCATCTACCCCCTGCTGAGTATCGCCACCGGTCAAAATGCGCGCCCAGCCATTGATAAAGAAAGCCTGCCGCGACCAGAGCCGCGATCAAGCAGGGAATCGATAAAAGGTAGCCCATGAACCGTCCTAGAAATGAGTAAGTGATTTGGGGATAAAATCCTTCTGTCCGAGAGGCGCATTTGCCGAGCCGCGGTCGCTGAGGCGCCGTGTTGAACCGCTATGCATATGAACTGGAGGCATTGGCGCTTTTAATACTACTTCTCCCAGATCGCGCTGTCTCTCCGAAAAGCGTGGCGGCTCCAGGAAATCCTCAATTCTCCCTTCGTCGTAATTCTTGTAAAGGCAGCGCTTCGAGCGCTGAGCTAGTCATAGCGCAGCGCCTCCACCGGAGAGAGTTGCGCGGCACGCCACGCCGGCAGTGCCCCCGCGATCAACCCGGCCAGAACGGCGATGCCAAGCGTCTCGGCCAGAAGGAGCAAGGGGGGAGATGTTGAGACGATGCTTGCGGTTTGAGGCAACGCCGCCAGCAAGTGCAGGGCGCACCATCCGAAAGCGATCCCCAGAAAACCGCCGCCCAGGCCGAGAATTGTTGCTTCAAGCTGGATGAGAAGTAAAACCTTACCCCGATTCCAACCGAGCGCCCGCAAAATGCCGATTTCCCGTGTGCGTTCGTGAACCGACATGGCCATGGTGTTGGCGATTCCAAGGATGCCGATCAGCAGTGCGATCGAGGAAGTGCCCCAGGCGGAAGCGTGCGCTAGTTGTACAAACTGATTGTTATGGGCACGCTCTGCAGCGGGAACCGCGCGCAGTCCGGGTAGAGCAGTTTCGATCTGTGCCTGGGCCCGCTTTAAATAATGCTCCTGAGATTCTCCAGTCGGGCCCGGGCGCAAACGGACGTCAAAAGTGGAGACTTTGCCCTGCAGGCTGCTCAACTCTTGCAACTGATCCAGGGGCATGATGACTGCATCCGCTTGTAGTCCAGAGCCGCCATGGTAGATCGCGCACACCGTGAATGGCGTGCTTTGAATCTCAAGTGTGTCGCCCACCTTTTTCTTCAGATCGTCGGCTAGGAGATCGCCCAGCATGACTTCAGGATGCCCATCGCGAAAATGCCGTCCCGCGAGGATCTGCAACGAGTTAAATTCGTACGAATCGGCTTTCCATCCGTATGCCAGGGCATTCACATCCGTCGTCAGGTCCATCATGTTGAATATGACGGGCGTTGCCTGCGCCACCAAAGGCAGCGACTTCAGGGTCGTTCCAACCGATTCATTCAATGAGGTATTTAGGAAGGTCTGTTGGATCACTGCCATGTCGGTGCCACTACTCGAGTAGATTCGAAGCCACTCGTTTTCAAAGGCACTCGAAAAACCGACGAGACCCACGAATGCGCCAATTGCCATCCCAATTCCGCAGAGTGTCAGCAACGTCCTCAAGCGTCGGCGCCATAGATTGTTCCAGACAAAACCCGTAAGCGAAAGTGGAGTGGCCTTGAAATGGGAATTAGTCAGGACTGGGGAGTCAAGCGGGTTCATCTTTAGCGACTGTAGTCGATTTTGGAGCTGTTCGTACCTTCAAGACCGGAAAATGCCCAGAAATTTAGCGCCCTCAGGCGCTTGGGCACCTCGGCCGGCCCCAGGGTAAAAATGGGCGCTTACAAGTGATTGGAAAGAATTGAGCGAGAGAGGATTTGAACTCCGACTCCAGTTCCTTTTTGCATTTCACCTTTCTCGCAGCAGTCCTGCTTTTATTCCGGTAATGTTTGTCTCGGTGGGCTCAGATTGAAGATGCGCTGCGTAGGATCAGGGCCCTATCGAGTGCGGTTATATGTCCCACCCGGCCAGACTGCATGCGATGGCCGATGCCCTCTCACTTGGTTATGACAAGATCGTCTGCTAGCTGTGCTCTGCAGGGATGGTGGGCGTTGCGCACTTGGCGGTTATCGCGAATTGACGCTTCCCGCGCAACCAAATGGCTCAGGCACTTGGCGGGAATGTTTCCAGCTGCAACTTCGGTAGCCTATGATTACTCAAGCAAAATCTATGGCCACTCCGATTCGATCGGTTTCGAACGCCGAGGATACCCAGCCCAAAGTTCCGGCCGTGCCTTATATGGTTGCCCGGCAACCGATTCTGGATCTGCGCGGCCGTGTCCATGCTTATGAGTTGCTTCATCGGGAACAAACGGCGCTAAGTGGGAACGGCGAGCCGGTTGTCCGTACCGTTTCGGAGACTGCGGCATTCTTTGCGTTACAAAAGCCCAGCGAGTTGAAGAAGTTGACCGGCAAAATGATGGCCTTTGTGAGCTGCCGCTGGGAGGATTTGAGCGATCAGCTTGCGCAGAAGCTGCCCGCGACGCTTACGGTTCTGGAGATTCCGGGAAGCCTGGAGATGCCGTCTGAGTTGATTGCTGTGTGCCAGCAACTCAAAGCGGAAGGGTTTCGATTCGCTTTGAATGATTTTAAATGGCATGCACAGTTCAAGCCGTCGATGGAACTAGCTGATTACATCAAGGTGGATTTTGACCGGAACTCAAAGGAGGAACGGCGGGGACTGTTTGAACAGCTACGCGGTAAGCCAATTGGGATACTGGCCGGGAACATTGACACACAGGCGAACTATGCTCGAGCACGCGAAGAGGGATTTGAGCTGTTTGAGGGCTACTATTTCTGCGAGCCGGTGCCGGTGAGGAATCGCAGGCCGCCCGTGAATCAGATTCTGCGGATCGACATTTTGAGAACGCTGCAGCAAACTCCTCTGGAAGTGCACAAGGTTGGCCCGTTAGTGAAGAGGGATGGTCCACTCACGTATCAATTGTTGAGATTAGCCAACTCTCCGCTTTGGGCGGTGCGCAAGGAGATTGACACGATAGAGCAGGCGCTGATGACCGTGGGCGACGATGCCTTTCGCCGCATTGCTACGATGGCAATCGCAAGCGAATTCAACGGCAATCAGCCACCGGAGCTGTTGTGTATGGCGATGGTGCGGGGGCGCTTCTGCGAAGTGGCCGGTGCGAAGCGGAATCTCGATCCATTCATTCAATACCTGCTGGGATTGCTCAGCCTCCTTCCGGCGATGCAGGGCCAGGCGATGAAGGATATTGCTCCGACGCTTCCGCTCGGCGATGAGATTCGCGAGGCGCTGCTGGGGACCAAGAACCCGTCGCGCGTCCTGCTCGGGTGGCTTGAAAAGTGCGAGCGCGGTGACTGGGCCGGGTGCGACGAAGCTGCCGAAGCCGACAAGCTGAACCAGCAAGAGCTGGCAAAGATCTACGTGGACGCGGTGGCTTGGGCTGAAGCGGCGTTGCATTCGGCCGCTTAGCTCTACATCCTGATCGCCGATCGCATTCCTTCGTGAACCGCACCGACTATATCTCGATAGTAACCGGCCACGTCTTCCAAATGTCGGAACAATAATCGCGAATCGAGCGGTCGGACGAGAACTTGGCAATGCGGGCCACGTTCAGGATGGACATGCGGGTCCACGCGTCCTGGTTGGTATAGGCCAGGCTCACCGCGTCCTGGCAATCGACGTAAGACTGGTAATCGGCGAGCAGCATGTACTCGTCGCTTGTGAGCAGTGAGTTGAAAAGAGGCTGAAACAGACCGGTGTCACCACGGGAGATCTCGCCGCTGGTCAGTGAATCCAACACTTCGCGTAGATGCTCGTTCGACTCGTAGAGGGCGTGCGGGTTGTAACCTTCCCGTTTGTGCTGCTCGACCTGAGATGCGGTGAGCCCGAACAAGAAGAAGTTTTCGGCGCCCACTTCTTCCCGGATCTCGATATTCGCGCCGTCCAGCGTTCCAATTGTGATGGCGCCATTCATGGCGAACTTCATGTTTCCGGTTCCAGAAGCTTCCTTGCCGGCAAGAGAAATCTGCTCCGACAGATCGGCTGCGGGGTAGACGCGCTGGCCAAGCTTGACACTGAAGTCCGGGAGAAAGACTACCTTAAGTCTTCCTTTGACGATGGGGTCTGAATTGATCGCTTCTCCAACCGAGTGAATCAGCTTGATGATCAACTTGGCCATGCGATAACCGGGAGCGGCCTTTCCGCCAAAGATAAAGGTTCGGGGCACGAACTCCGCATCGGGGTCGCGCTGGATCCGTTTCAACAGCGTGAGAATGTGGAGAACCTGCAAGTGTTGCCGCTTGTACTCGTGGAGCCGCTTGACGAGCACATCGAAGATCGAGTCCGGGTCGACAGCTATCCCTAGTTTGTCCTGGATATACGCGGAAAGTTGAACCTTGTTGTGACGCTTGATCTCTCTCCATTCCTGGCAGAACTCCGCATCTCCAATCATCGGCTCAAGCCGACGCAATTTCTCAATGTCACGAATCCACGCAGCTCCAACCCGCGCTGTCAGCAGTTCAGCGAGACGGGGATTGCTCAACACCATCCAGCGGCGCGGTGTCACGCCGTTGGTCTTGTTCGAGAATTTCTCGGGGGTGAGCACATAAAAATCATTGAGTACATTTGTCTTTAGCAGTTCAGTGTGCAGCGCCGCCACTCCATTGATCGCGTGACTACCGAGTGCGGCCAAATGCGCCATGCGCACGTATTTTTCGCCGTGGCCGCTGTTCTCGTTGATCAGCGAGAGCCGCTGTACCCGCCCCTCGTCATTAGGAAATCTCTGTCGCACATCGATCAGGTGCCGGCGATTGATCTCCTCAATAATCTCGAGAGGGCGTGGAAGCAGCGAGCCAAACAAGCTGCGCGACCACTGCTCCAGCGCTTCGGGCAGAAGGGTGTGGTTGGTATACGACAAAGTATGTTGGGTCACATGCCATGCAGCGTCCCACTCCATTAGGTGCTCGTCCACCAGCAGACGCATCAACTCAGCCACGGCGATGGCTGGGTGAGTGTCGTTCATTTGAATTGTAAAGTTGCGATGCAGCTCGGCCAATGGCCTGTTTTGCGAGGTCTGAATTCGGAGGATGTGCTGCAGGCTACACGAGACAAAGAAAAACTGCTGTGCCAGACGCAGCTCTTTGCCCTGCACGTCTTCGTCATTTGGATAAAGGATCTTTGAGATGTTCTCGGACGACACCTTTTCAGCGACCGCTCCGACGAAATCGCCGTGATTGAAAGTCTCGAAGTCGAAGCTCTCGACGGCCTGCGCAGCCCAAAGGCGCATGGTGTTCACCGTGTTTGTCCGGTAGCCCAGAATCGGCGTATCGTGCGGAACTCCGCGCACAACCTTTCTCGGAATCCACTTCACCGACAGCCGGCCGTTGAGGTCCGTGTGGGTCTCGGTGCGCCCGCCGAGTTTTACTTCAAATCCATCTTCGGGCCGCTCCAATGCCCAGGGATTGCCGAGCCGCAACCAGTGGTCGGTGGATTCCACCTGCCATCCATCGCGAATCTGCTGATCGAAGATTCCATATTCGTAGCGAATTCCATAGCCAATGGCGGGAATATCGAGCGTGGCCAGAGAATCCATGAAGCAGGCGGCAAGGCGGCCTAGCCCTCCATTGCCCAACCCAGGTTCTTCCTCCTGTTCGATCAGAACGTTCAGGTCGATGCCGAGCTGACGCATCGCCTGTTCGGTCTGGTCGTAGATTCCCAGATTGATGAGGTTGTTGGCGAGATGAGGGCCAGTCAGAAATTCCGCCGACAAATAACAGACGACGCGCACATCCTGTGCCTGGTAGTTTTTGAGAGTTGACATCCAGCGCTCGACGATTCGGTCGCGTACGGTGTGTGCGAGCGCCATATAAAGATCGTTCACTGTCGCGCGTTCGACAGATCTGCCCTGCACGAAAAACAGGTTATCGAGAAACGACTGAGCAAGAGCATCGACACCGAGCGATATTCTCTGACCCTTTTGCGGACCCAACTGCGGTGTGGCACCGAAACTTTCAGACATTCTTGCCTCGCTCCCCGCCAAACACGGGAGGTCGATTATCGAAGCCATGCTATTCGCAATAGGCTTGTACTCAACAATACGCTGCCGAGTGCCGCCGGCAATTCAGGATGCGTTTTGTTTGACGAACTTTAATCCAGGGTGACAAGCTGTCGGCGAGACCAGTGAAAGTCGTATGAAGGGGTGATCCGTGCGAGCGGAAGATATAGTCGGCGTCAGCTTTTTCGGACTGTTGATCCCCGCGATCGTGGTGGCGATCTCGGGGTCCAGGACCACCCTCACCCCGAGGCAGCGGGCGCTTTGGCGGGGCGGGGGACTGAGTCTGATCAGTGGCGCCTTCCTTGCGTTGGGGTTGGTGAACTTTCAACTCATCCACAACTCGCCACGGCCAGTGGTCGAGGGGAATTTATGGGACATCCGGGAACTGTTTAGCAGCAGAGAACACTCGACCCGGTTTATGATTACGGACGCCACCGGCCACGCCGTTCCTATCCGGTGCAGGTACACCGGGCCGGGGCTTGTACAGGGGGAGCGGGCGCGAGTTCGCTACGTTGCGTACAACCGGAAGCTGCTGGAAATGGATATGCTGACCGGGCCCTACCAGGCGTGGCATCTGCGGGAGTCGTCGGGCGAGCAGGGTTGCTGGGGGTGGGTGGCCATCGGGGTCGTTTGTGGGTTCTTCGCGTATCGCCAACTGGCGAAGATCAGGCAGGGACAGACGACGGCCCCGTAGCCGCGGCAAAGAGTAGTCACCAATAAGTTGAGGGGCCTATTTGAGGTAAGAGGCCCTTGGGCCAGCGTTCTGGATCATAAAAGGGCGACGGGCACGCGAGCAGCTCACAAGAGCGGTTGTTCCTCAGAAAGTCGGCTAGCATCCAGTTAATACTTCATAGATTAACTCCTAGGATTTGCCGGGACTCGAGGGCATTACCGGCGGCGTCTCGCCCGGCATGGATACACCAACTAAGTAATTGAAATAAATGGTCGGGTTTACTGGACGATTTTAGAGTCCCCGATAGGGGATCGGTAAACCCCTCGCCTTTAGGCGACGGATGGGACCTAGACTTGTAGAGATGGAAGACTACAAGCGTGGCAGCCACACGGTGTGGGATTGCAAATACCACCTGGTGTGGACGACGAAATATCGGTACCAGGTACTGGAGGGGGAAGTCGGTCAACGTTGCCGAGAGTTGTTGCGGGAGCTCGCACGAAGCCTTGAACTGGTGATCTATGCCGGATCGATCAACCGGGATCATGTGCATATGCTGATCGGGATTCCGCCGAACATATCGGTGTCACGGGCGGTGCAGTATATGAAGGGGAAAAGTTCTCATAAGCTATTAAGCGAGTATGCGCGACTTCGAAAACGGTATTGGGGCCAGCATCTGTGGGCACGCGGGTACTGGGTAGCAACGAGCGGCAATGTGACTGACGAAGTCTGGAAGCGATATATCGAGGAGCAAAAGCCTCCTGAACCAGACGATGATTTCAACGTGGTGTAATCGGCCGCATGGCCGATCAATCCGGCTTCTAGCCGTAATCAGAAGCCACCGCCTGTCAGGCGGTGGAGCATTCACAACTTCTCTCTCCAGCCCTGAGGCGATTGAAAGTCTTAAAATACCCAACCAAAGGGTGGCGGCTGGGTTGCCAGAACCAGTTGAAATGGCACGGGGGGATGTCGAGGGGATCTCTCCCGGCCAGCCCCTCGTTATTAGTCGGACTTCGGAAGCCACTGTGGTCGAGTCAAATACTGAGGTGGATGTCGCTTTTCCAACACCCACGTCCTTTATCACGCACAAGGTTGGGAGGCAAACCGCAACAGACTTCTCGGTGGTGCATTTCAGGGATCGATCCACATGAATGACATGAGTCGTACCCGAGGATCCGTCAGGAGTTCCCGAACATCGGACACCCAGGTTTACTGAGCGATTGGCAGGCAAATTTGAATGGACGTTCCTCCACCTGAGCGATTTGATGCTCTGATCTTGCCGTTGTGGAGTTTTACTGCCCTTTCGGCGATCGCGAGGCCAACGCCAAACCCACCGGTCTGCGCGCTACGGGCCATGTCTATCCGGTAGAAAGGGCGAAAGACTGACTCCAGTTCCGACTCCGGAATGCCCGGGCCTCGATCACTCACCTCGATCACCGCCATTTGTTGCTCATCATCTTTGCACAGGCGAAGTTCAACGGCCGTTCCCGTTGCGGTGTAGCGGACTGCGTTACGGAGTACATTCTCAGTGGCGCGGTAGAGTAACTCACGTTTTCCATCGATAACACAGTCGCATTCTGCCTGGAGGATGACCGATGCGCCTCTCTGTTGTGCTTCGTAGGTGGCATCTGGAGTAATCTCCTCGAGCAGTTGTTTCAGCGACACACGTTCGAATTGTCCCAGGCTCTCTGCAGCTTCCATCGAAGAGAGGCCCAGGAGCTGACCGATCAGTTGATTGAGACGCTCGGCCTCGCGTTCGATCCGATCGAGATGCGTGCTCATTGTAGGATCGGCATCTTCGCGGGAGAGCTCGAGCGCCACGCTCAGCCTCGCCAATGGAGAGCGAAGCTCATGGGAGACGTCGCGAAGCAGGAGTTTCTGCGCATTGACGAGCGACTCGAGCCGCTCCGCCATGTGGTTGAAACTGTGCACGAGAGCGTCGAACTCATCGCCCTTGAAGAATCGGCTTCGCGGCGCGGCTTCGGGGACGCGGGTGCTCAGATTGCCCTGTGCGAGTTGCAGGGCGGCCTTACGCAGGCGAACCACCGGGCGAGTGAAAATGAGCACCAGAACAAAGGTTGTGAGTCCGCCGACTGCAATGGCTACGGGCAATTGCGGAGACGCAAAATGATACAGGTCCTCAAACCAGGTGTGCTGTTCTCGATGGATGGGAACGACGGCGATGAAGAGATACTTCTTCCCGCTGGCCGAGCCAGCTGGCGCGCTCCACACGGTGACGTTGCCGGCCTGGCGGGCCTGAACCGTGCCGCTTGAAACCGCCGGCAGGGTGATTCCTGCCGGTATCTCACCGCACACGAGCGTTCCATTTGTCTCTGCAAGCGCCAGATCCTCATGGCGCTGCTGCGCGTATGCGTTGAACTCTGCGCAGCCGCCGGATTCGAATCTGTTCGCACCCTCGACAGCATTTGCACTCAGGTTGTTGAATGCCGGATCGAGCAGGAAATTGGGTCGAGGAAAACGGTGCGCGAGGATGAAGCCGGTGGAGATGACAAAGATGAGGCTCTGCGCAATCCAGAAAATAATGAAGATTTTGAAGAAAAGGCCACGCACTTTGGGTCAGCCCTCCTGTTCGCCGAAGTCGCGATCGAGAACGAGCTGGTAGCCCACGCCGCGAACCGTCTTGACTCGATCTTCGTCTTCTCCGTCCTGGCCCAGTTTTCGCCGAAGCCGGCTGACATGCATGTCAAGGCTGCGATCGAATGGATCGAACGCGCGGCCAAGGACCGCCTGCGATAGTTCGTCGCGACTGAGCACAGTGCCGGGAACCCGCATCAAGGCTTCCAGCAATCCGAATTCGACGTCGGTAAGGTCAAGCTTCTTTCCAGCTTTCGAGGCTTTACGCGCGGCCACGTCCAACTCGAGATCCTGAACGCGCAGTTGCGCTACGTGCGGAGGGGAAGTGCGATCCTGCCTGCGAAGAACTGCGCGCATCCGAGCCAACAGCTCGCGCGGATTGAAGGGCTTGGGCAGATAGTCGTCTGCCCCGATCTCCAATCCAACGATCCGATCGACATCTTCTCCACGCGCCGTGAGGAGTAAAACACTCACATTCGACTCGGAGCGCACTCGCTTCAGAACCTCGAATCCGTCCATGCCAGGCAACATTACGTCTAGAAGAATCAGGGCCCAGGGCCGCTGCAAGGCTGCGAGTAAACCGGTGTCCCCTCGGTGTGCTGTTCTGACCCGAAATCCATGTTTGGCCAGATACTCCGTGAGCATGGAACATAATTCAACGTCATCGTCGATCAGAAGAACATCTTCCACGCAACTCTCCGAATAAGAACAGGCTACGCCCTGCATGGATCGAAAACACACGAGAAATGTAACAAATGGTCACAGAGCCGTTACAAATCGTTACGTTCCTTTACTCATCGTGACAGCACGCAAGTTCGCACTGCGTTCTCCTTAGATCAGTCATTTGGGGGGAGATTTCTAATGGTCAAGCGTGCTGCCTGGGCTCTGGTGAATGCTGTCGTGTTTTTATTCGGATTTGCCGCCCAGACATCGGCAATGGCGCAGACCGCAACCGGCGAGATCCGTGGCACCGTGACAGATCCCACAGGCGCCGTGATTGCTGCCGCCAAGGTGGTGCTGAGCGGCGAAAACGGCAAGTCTGCGGCGACCACGAGCGGACGCGATGGCAGTTTCCAGTTCAACCGCGTTCAACCTGGAAAGTACTCGTTGACAATTTCAGCCAATGGATTCGCGTCAGCGACGCCGGACGAGCTTGAAGTACTGCCCGGAAAGATCTCGCAACAGAATGCCACCCTGCAATTGCCCATGGAGCAGCAGCAGGTCGAGGTGACCGAGGGTGCTCTCGGGGTGAGTACCAGCGCCGACAGCAACTCGAGCGCGATCGTCATCAAGGGCAAGGACCTCGATGCGCTTTCCGACGATCCCGATGAATTGCAGAGCGAACTTACGGCACTGGCAGGTCCGGCTGCTGGTCCAAACGGAGCGCAGATCTTCATTGACGGTTTCACGGGCGGCCAACTCCCCCCAAGTCGTCGATCCGCGAGATCCGAATTAACCAGAATCCTTTTTCTGCACACTACGACAAGCTGGGATACGGCCGTATTGAAATCCTCACCAAGCCGGGAACCGATAAAGTGCACGGCAACATGATGGTGATGGGCAACGATTCGGCCTTCAATTCGTTGAATCCGTTTGTAAGCTCCGAGCCTTCCTACTCCACCACTTTCGCGAATGGCAGCATCGGCGGTTCTCTGGGCAAGAAGACGTCTTGGTTCGCAAGCGTATTCCGCCGGGATAATGCATCGAATTCCATCATTAACGCAGATCTTCTCGACGCGAATTCCAATGTCTACAACTACTCTGTTGCCGTCGCCAATCCTCAATCCCGTCTCGATATCAGCCCCCGGTTTGATTTCCAGTTTGGTGAAAAAAACACTCTCACGGTGCGATACATGCTCGATCGCCAAATACAAACCAACAGCGGCGTGTCTCAGTTTGCACTTCAAAGCCAGGCCTACAATGTGTCGAATTATGAGAACAGTGTGCAACTCAGCGATACGCAGGTGCTGAGCACGAACGCCGTGAATGAGACACGGTTCCAATACATCCGCGCGCACGACAGTCAGATTGCACAGAATCTGGACCCCACCGTCACCGTGCAGGGAGCCTTCACGGCCGGGGGAAGCAACGCCGGTGTGGTGCGCGACAATCAGGATCGGTTCGAATTCGAAAACGACACAACCGAGGCAAGGGGCGCCCACGCGATCGAGTTCGGCGCGCGTTTTCGCCTGACTCGCGACGCTAACTTCTCTACCTCGGGATTCAATGGCAATTACATCTACTCGTCCCTCTCGGCTTACGCGGCCAACACACCGTCGGAATACGACGTGACAGCCGGTAAGGCCAGTTCGAGTGTCGCGCTCTTCGATGCCGGAGTGTTCTACCAGGACGATTTCAAGGTTCGTCCCAATCTCACGCTTAGCTATGGCTTGCGCTACGAAGCGCAGAACCGGATCGGCGATCACGACGATTGGGCGCCCCGCATCTCGCTCGCCTGGGCCCCTGGGGGTGGCCACGGTACACCGGCGAAGACCGTGATTCGCGCAGGCTACGGATGGTTCTACGATCGCTTCAGTTCCACCTACGTACTGGATGCCATCCGGCAAAATGGAATCAACCAGCGGCAGTTCGTCGTGAAGAATCCGTCTTTCTACGAGAATGCGCCATCGGCGAGCGAGCTTTCCTCGCTCAGTTCGGTTGCTCCGACCATCTACGAGGTCTCGCTCCGCATGAAGGCTTCTCTGAACATGCAGGCGGCCCTGGGCATTGAGCACCAGTTTGGCAAAATCGCTACTACGTCTGTCACGTATGTCAGCTCGCGCGGTGTGCACCAGTATCTGAGCGACAACGTGAATGCGTACCTGCCTGGGACATACGATGCCACCACTGGAACCGGCACTCGTCCGAACGGCATCAACGAGAATCTTTATCAGTTTCAATCGGGTGGCGTGTACAACCAGAACCAGCTGATGGTGAACTACAACGTGAAGGCGAAGCGCGTTTCGTTGTTCGGCTTCTACATGCTGAACTTTGCCAAGGCCGATACGTCCGGCGCCACCTACTTTCCATCGAATCAATTTGATCCCGGAGCCGACTATGGCCGAGCGAATTTCGATATACGCAGCCGCTTCCTGCTCGGCGGGAACCTGCAGGGTCCGTACGGCGTCTCGTTCAGTCCCATGCTCGTCACGAACTCGGGAACACCCTTCAATATCACGATCGGGCAGGATGTGAACGGCGACAACCAATTCAACGATCGGCCAGCCGTCGCAACATCCGCAAGCACTGACATTGTTAAGACCAGCTATGGAACGTTTGATCTCGACCCGTCCGCGAATGAAGCCCGCGTTCCCTACAATTACGGCACCGGCCCAGGCCAGTTCAGCATGAACATGCGGGTGAGCAAGTCCTTCGGCATCGGTCCCAAGGTGGAAGGCGCAGCCCCGAACGGTGGATTCGGCGGTCCCGGCGGAGGCGGCCCGCCTCCGGGCGGCGGTCCCGGTGGAGGCGGGCCTCCCGGAGGTGGCCTTGGTCCGAGCGGCCTGAGCCGCAGCGGTGGTCCGCCCAGGTTTGACCAGCCCGCGGCACGCCGCTATTCGCTCACCTTCGCCGCCATGACGCGGAACGTCTTTAACAATGTCAACCTTGCACAGCCGGTCGGTGTGCTCGAGTCGCCGCTCTTCGACAAGTCCAACGCGCTGGCTGGAGGGTTCTTCTCTTCACCAGCTTCGAACCGGAGCATTGATTTGCAGATGACGTTCAATTTTTGATCGTGATCACGACCAACGAAAAGTCGAGAATCCGAACTCGCCGAACAAGGTGCTGGGCCCCCCCTGTTCTGTCATTAGACCTGTGGGCAAACCTGCGGCGTGCCGATCCGGCGGGGATCGATCGCCGAGAGCTGCCGACACTCCTCCGTCTTTCGAAGCGCGCTGTGCGAACCAGAGTGTCGACAGCAGTTCGACGTGGTTGCGTGGGGAGCATCACCCCTAGCGGCCTTTTCAGGAAGGGGCTTTCAATGCGAGACCTCGCTCGGCCTCTAACGAAGGTCCATCTTCCCGGTGCTCGGGTTTCTGTAAAACTGCAAAGCCTTGGCGATGCCGTAGCAGTGTTCGAACTTTGGGGGCGGCGGAGCGGAGTGTGCATACCAATAGAAGTTCCCGTCGCTCTGACGGGCAGCGGCGAACGGGAAGAGCTTCTGCATTTCGGTCCCAATAATCGGAAGCTGGTAAATCACGATTACACCCAGATCGGCACCCTTAAGGTCTTGCTTCTCGGCGTCAAGCATCTTGTTTAATGGGAACTCGAATCTCTCGTCCATGGTTAGGTCTTGCGAAACAGACCCGAGAAGGCACAACGAGGAGCTATAGTTCGGAGGTCCAGCCATGCTCAGGCCGGACGCAAAATCTACGCTCCGCAACGCCAGTACAAACCGGACACTGCGCAGTGGCAGCAATCCCGCGTTTTCAACAGTAACCGAGGAATAAAAGGGGTCGTTTGGATCAACAGGGGGAGCTACCGTTGCTTTGGGGTGGGGCCAAAATGTCGCCACAGAGGCAGCAAGCCCGATGAGTGTAATGAATCCGCCGAGAGGATGTATTGCGAAATGCGTTCTCTTCTTTTGCTCTTCTTCCCTGCGCTTTCGCGCTTTGGCCCGCGATGATTGTGACAAGATCGCACTCCGAGAGACATCCACCCCAAGCCTACTCCTCGGTTCGTTTCGTCCAAGTGTGTTCCGCCTTCGCGCTAGGATGCCCGTGGACGAATGGCGGGCTAGTGTGGGGATAAATGGAAGACAAAACCGGCGAACACCGAGCTGAAGTGGTCACACTGACGGGCTTCCTTTCCGCAACTTTCCCGCGAAATCCATGGAGACGATTCAAGGATGGTAATCGTCTCCAAGCACGTAGCGCATCGTGTCCAGATCGGAGAAACGGGTGGTTCCCCATGAATCGCTGTGTGCAGGCGGAACAGCGAGAGGGACTGGACTGCCCCACACACCAGACGCCAGGTTGTTTGTCTCAACGTAGCTAGGCTGGTAGTCGGCGGTATTGATGTAGACATTGCGCCAAGTATTTGGTCCAATTTGAACCGCGCTGCTGGCCTCGGCGTTCGCTGGTACCACCGTCGAGAAAGGTCCAAATGGTCCAGTGATCGATGACGACGGCGTAAACTGAACGATCGCTCCGCCACCAGCGATCAGGTAGTACTCCCCGCCCATGCTGACCATCGAAGGATCAAGTGCGCGAATGCTGCCATCGGGATTTCCGCAGCCCGACTGTGTCGCGCATTGCAACGCCACGGGGTCTGACCAACCTGACCCGCATCCCGACTGATCCGCGAAAGTGCAGCTGTCGTTATGCACCTCCCATAGCTTGAGGTCTCCGGATTCCTGTCCCGTCCACGCGTTCACAACCACGTGCAGCTCGCCAGCTTCGTCCACGATCGGCGAAGCCGTTTCAACGCCCATGCAGCAGGACGCGAGGCTGACCTCGGTCAAATGAGTCAGATGTAAAGGATCGCTGCCGCTGGCAAGTCCGAAGGACGTCGACTGTCCGGTGATTGTGCCGGAAGGTAGAAACGACGAATAGGTCATCATGTAGGTGCTGCCGAGCTTGAACAGAGATGCGTTTCGGCAGAGCGCTGGGCTCGGCGCAGTGTAAAGCGGCGTACGCACATTGCTCCAGACTCGCCCATCGAATGACATGTCGAGGGAACACTCATTCCCATGGCCGGACCGGTAGTCGAATGGCACTGCGAGATAGATGCCCGGGCTGGCCGTGATGTACGCGCAGCCGATGAGGAAACTGCCATAAAGGGCCGCGAAGAAGACAAGCACTCCGGTAGCACATCTCTGAAGAGTTGAGATTCGCCGATCGCACACGCGAGCGCCACCCTTGCTCAATCCGCAGGCTTCCTGAACCCGGCAGACGTGATTGCGGTCAGGCTCGAACGCAACACCACTGACCGCCTGCTTCCGAAAAAAAGGGCTCACCCGCTAAGTATTTTGCCAACGAGTGAGACTCGTGTAAACCACTGATTTTGCTCGATGGTCGGGGAGAGAGGATTTGAACCTCCGACCCCCTGGTCCCGAACCAGGTGCTCTACCAGGCTGAGCCACTCCCCGACATGCTGTGCGGATGCGAATCTTCGGGCGCTGCCTGGTGCTTTCGTCCCTGAGTCCCGTCGATACGCTCGTATAAGTTTAGCAGAAACAAGGAACTCGCGAGGGCACTCGGCGAGTCGCTGCTTGAGCCAATTCTCGACGGGTCTTGCATTAGCCAAAGCATAAGAGCCATCAGGGGACGCGTGCCGTCGAGAAGCTGGGAGAGACGCTACTTCTTGTCTTCCACGGGGGAAACGGCGCCGGGAAAAATTCCCTCAAGGGGCACACTGCGCTTCTGCTCCGCATCGGGATCGGGAAGCGGTTTGCGCGGCAGCATCTGGTCGCGCTGCGCCGCGTTGTATACAAAAATCGCCTCCACGGTGGCGATCTGCTTGAGGTCGGCTGGCTGCAACCGCTCCACCACATCCTGATTGGAGTGGTGCGTGCGGCTCTCGTAGTCGAGGTCGTCCTGGATGAACTGGAAACCCGGAATGCCCACCGCGTCGAAACTGAGATGGTCCGTGCCGCCTGTATTGCGCATCGTGAGCGTTGTCACGCCGAGGTCTTTCAGGGGCGCTATCCATTGCGCAAAGATGGGAGCAATGGCGGCATCCCCCTGCAAGTAGACGCCACGAATCTTGCCCGATCCATTGTCAACGTTGAAGTAGCCGGAGATGAGTTTCTGCTCCGGCTTGAATTCGAACGGGCCGGCATAGCGCCGCATGAACTCAGGCAGCGCGAGTTGATCGGGTGCCGTGGAGAGCGGCGCGGATCCAAAATGCTGCTTTACGTAGCCCTTCGAGCCAAAGAGTCCCTGCTCTTCGCCGGTCCACAGGGCGATACGAATGGTGCGACGCGGCTTGACGTCAAGCGCCTTCAGAATGCGTACCGCTTCCATGGCAACGATGGTGCCGGCACCGTTGTCGGTGGCTCCGGTTCCTGCGATCCAGCTGTCGAGGTGGCCACCCAGCATCACAACCTGGTCTTTCAATTTGGGGTCGGTGCCGGGAATTTCAGCGACGGTGTCAAAAGCGTGTTCGTGCTCGCCGGTGAATTTGGTTTCGACATCTACTTCAACGGTGACGGGCACATGAGCCTGCGTGAGCCGGTAAAGACGGCTGTAGCTTTCGATGGCGGCAACGACGACTGGGATTTTGATACGATGATCTGCGAGATAAGGCGTGCGGCCTAACGTCGCGCCATTATCGTCAAAGAGGGTTCCTCCGGAGCCGCCACCGTTGGTTCCGTCGCGGCTGGGCTCGATGACCGCTGCTATTTTTTCATCGGCGAAGAACTGCGCGACCCTGTCGAGGATACGTAGCCGCTCTTGGCGTGCTCGCATGCGAGCCTGCATCTCCGGCGAAAGGCCACTGGGGTTGGCGTTTACTGTAAACTCGGCGAGGTCATCAAGTTCCTTTTCCGTGTAGCGCTGAAAGAGCGGCTTGTCGACAGGTGGAACGTCACGCATCGCGCCGTACAGCACGACTTTGCCGGCCAGCTTGCCCTTGTACTTTTCGATGTCCTGGTCATTCTGAATGCTGACGAAGACTACATCGGCCGTAACCGGACCAGAGGTCGAGGGCGACCATGGCGTGGCCTGCACGATGAGAACCGCCGTATCCGGCGTGACCATGCGTGCCCAGGTGTTGAGTTGCTGCCAGCCGAGTCCGAATTCGCCCCAATCTTCAAGATGTGCATTCTCGAGTCCGATTTTCGCCAGCGTATCGCGCGTCCACTCGTTGGCTTTCATCAAGTTGGGTGAACCCGTGAGGCGCGGGCCAATCCCGTCCATCAGGGCTGTCGCGAATTCCATTACGTGTGAGCGATTGAGCCCTTCGTCGCGGATACGCTGGTACATGTTCAGGTCCAGAGTCTCGGTTGCCGGCTGCACCTCGGCATAGGGATCGACCGAAGCGGGCGGTTGAGTTTTTGTTTTGTCAGCCGCGTGCAGCAACGCAACCGCGGCACACAGCAGCGCCGCAGCGAGAAAGCGATCAGTGTTTCTCAGCATGGGAAGGGGCTCCGAAGGGGTATGCTTCTTCTGCTGGAATTGTAGGCTATCTTGCTGACTTGGTCCTGGGAAGTTCTACGAGGCCCAATCTCAATCCGGTCTCAATCCGGACCACTGGAGATTAGGCCGTCGATCCAGAATCTGCTTGTGCCTTCGTAATCCGCGTGTGCGGACCGGGCTCAGGCCATCGAAGTGAGGGACGTTTCGGCCCAGGCAATTGCTCCACCGAACTGTCGCATCAAGACCGTCTGTTTCAGTCCGTACCTCGCAGCAACAGCATCGCACGTAGTCCAGTCACCGCGCTCGATCGCCATGATCCATTGAAGAAGGGCTCCCTCGACGGTTTTCTTGCCCAGCAGTGCATCGATCGATTCCGGATGGACCTGCGCCGCGTTCACTCCAGCGACGAAGATCTCACTCGGAATCCTGTTCAAGAACATGCCGCATGTTTGCTGTCTGCGGTCATTCGGAAACGCTCTAGTCGCTCTTATCGTCGTTGGTCTCCACCCCCGCCGGCAGATCGATCGCGACCAGGGCGAAACGGGTCTTTCCGTCCTTTGGATCTTCAAATCCCACGATGTGTTGATGGCGTTTTGAACCGGCCTTGAGTTGCAGTCCGCCCGACATGTCGATGCCATTCGCTTTGCCGTTGATCTGGATATTCGTGTGGTGGCCAGAGTCGGAGCAATTCAGGCCTTCGGCTGTCGCGGTGGGCATGCCAACAGGGGCATTGCCCTGGCAGGTGAGGACGTCGCCGTAGCGCCCGAGCGCCTTTTTATAGAATGCGGAAACTTTGTCCTCTGGGTCAGTGGTGCTGTAGGAGACCGCACGCACGCGGAGTTGCCACTCGCCAAAGCCCATGTGGACGTCGGCAGACTTGTGTTGTTCGTCATCCTTGATGATTTCCGCACCGGGATAGGCCGGAAGGCCGAGATCCGCAGCTGTTGTTTCGTTGGTGTTGACGTGGACTCCGCCGAACGGAGTATCCACCTGGACCGATTTGTCTTCGCCGTTGGCGCCCTTTTCGGTGCGCACGCGGCAGCCGACACACCACGCGACGAGCGCCAAAACAGCCACACTCACTATTACTTTCCGCAACATGGCATTCGCCCTCTGTTCCAGTAATACGACAAGCCGGTCCGATTGGTTCCTCGCAGGGCTTCCGACCGGTCCGAGATCGTTTTACCACTTTGCCAGCAGTTTAGGAGCGCGGAAAGGACGGGGAACCCTTTATTGTGGTGCCATGACAAAGGGGCCGCTTCGCGGATGGGAAATTCTAGTGGCTGGCGTAGTCTGCGCGGGCACGGCGATCGTTGTTCATCCGCAGACGCAAGGTCAGGTGGCAGAAAGCGCGGCTTCCACGCCGATTCAGGTGCGCGTGCATGCTGGAAATCCAATTGGTGCTTACACCCCGATCTGGAACTATTTTGGCGCAGATGAGCCCAATTATCTGTATTCGCCGAACGGAAAGAAGCTGCTGCGTGAGTTGTCGGCGCTTAGTCCAGCGCCGGTGTACTTCCGGCCGCATAATTTGCTGACGACCGGCAACGGCGACGGGTCGCTGAAATGGGGCTCGACAAATGTCTACACGGAGCGTCCCGACGGCACGCCGGTGTACGACTTCGCGATTACGGACCGGATCTTCGATGCATTGGTTGCAGCGCATGTGCGCCCGCTGGTTGAGATTGGGTTCATGCCGGAGGCGCTCTCGGCGCATCCCGAGCCCTATCGGCACAGCTTTCCAAAAGGCGATGTGTTCACTGGCTGGAGTTATCCGCCGAAGGACGACGCGGCTTGGGAAAACTGGTCGAAGCTCGTAGTTGCGTATGCGACGCACCTGAAGGAGCGTTACGGAAGTCAGCCGAGTACGTGGCTTTGGGAGGTGTGGAATGAGCCGGATATCGCCTATTGGCACGGGACTGCGGCAGAATATGACCGACTCTACGACGTGACTGCTGCGGCCGTACGGCAGGTGCTGCCGGGGGCGAAGGTCGGCGGACCGGAAGCGACAGGGGTAAGCGATCACTCCGAGCCGTTTCTGCGGCAATTTCTGGAGCACTGCGCGCACGGCGCGAATGCGGCAACAGGCGGAGTAGGAGCGCCGCTAGACTTTATCAGCTATCACCCTAAAGGGCACCCGACGTTTGTCGACGGGCATGTCGCCGGGGCCCCCGACGACAGGTCTTCGTCGGCGGGGTGGGTCGTCATGAGTGTCAGCACGCAGTTGCGGGCCGTCGAGCGCGGCATGAAGGTGATTGCGAGTTATCCGGGATGGAAGAATACGCCAATCATTCTGGGTGAGAGCGATCCCGAAGGATGCGGTGCGTGCCTCAACGCGCAGAACGGCTATCGCAATGGGCCACTCTATGGCGCGAGCGTGACCGAGGCGACGATGCGCACGTATGAATTGGCGCGGAAGTATGGCTTAACCGTTCAGGGCGCGGTGACGTGGGCATTCGAATTCGAGGATCAGCCTGCGTTTGCGTCGCTGCGGGCTTTGGCGACGGACGGGATCGATAAGCCGGTGCTGAATGCATTTCGGCTGATGAGCAAGCTGAGTGGCGAGTGGATCGAAACGGAGAGCGATGGTGCTTTACCGTTGGAGGACGTCGTCACACACAGCGTGAACGGCAAGGCAGATGTGAATGCTGTGGCGACCCGGCACGGGAAAGAAGTGGATGTACTTGTTTGGAATTATCACGACGCGGATGTTACGGTGCCGGACGCTCAAGTCGAAGTGACGATCGATGGGCTGATCGGCACGCGTGTGTTGGAGTCGGAGTTTCGCATGGATGCGACGCACAGCAATGCCTATCGCGTGTGGCTTCAGATGGGCAGTCCGGCGGAGCCGAATGCGGAGCAGTTGAAGCAGCTACAGAACGCCGGGCAACTGGAAGAGACGGTGCGCGACAAGGGCGTCGCGATGAAAGACGGAAAAGCGGCCATCGAACTATCACTGCCGCGACAAGGCGTCGCGGTGGTGCGTCTTCAGATGGATTGATTAGTGCGCCGCGTGACCGTCTTCTTTGCTGCTGGTGGCGAAGAGGATGCAGCAGGCGAATACAACGACGATGACCGGCACGACGAAGAACGGGGAAGTGATATCCATGCTTGAGGCTCCCTGGAACTAGAGTAGCAGCGAGACAGAGAAACAGAGAAACGAACGGGCTGGTTCGTGCTTTCCCACCCAACCGTGGTTCGTCTTTGAAGAACCACGGTTAGAATGGGGCACCCATTGTGGTGCTGGTTGACGCTTCCTGCGAGTTATTCCTTCGGGCCGCCGTTGGGATAATCCACACGGATGGTCAGGATTTCGTAGGGGTGGATGGGCGCCTTGACAACGTCGCCAGCGACTTCGAGCGGGCTGCCTTCCGGCGTTTCCATCATGTTTGTGACGGTGGCCGAGGTGGAGCCGGGCGGCACGTGGAACTCGACGGTCGAGTCCTTACCGGCCCACTCGTAGGCGCGGAAGATGAGGCCCTTGGCGTCTTCGGCCTTCTTCACTGCAGTCAGCACGACATTCTCGGGCGCGACCGAGGCGAAGGAGTTTGCTGCGGGCAAAGAACCTGGATGCGCCGTGGTGACCACCGCTGTGAGCGGGTAGTTGTACTCAAAGCCGTGCCGAATCGTGTCCGCCTCTTTCCAGGTGCCGGCGTGCGGATAAAGTGCGTAGTGGAAGTGATGATGTCCGCGGTCGGCATCGGGATCAGGCCAGGTGGGCGAGCGCAGCAATGTGAGTCGGAGCAAATTGCCGACAGCGTCGTAGCCGAACTTTGATTCATTGATGACACTGAGGCCATGCTTGCCGTTGCCGAGGTCAGCCCACTGCTGTGCAGGGACTTCGAACTGCGCCTTCTCCCAGCTATTGTCGCGGGTAGTGGGGCGGTCGATGGTGCCATAGGGGATTTCGTACGTAGCGAATGGGCTGGTGGCCGAGACGGGAAAAGCAGCCTTGAGCAGGATGTGGGTTTCGTGCCAGTCGATGTCGTTGTCGACACTGACCATGTCGCCATCTGCCGAGAGGCTGAAGGTCTGCACGAATTTCGAATTCTGCCAATGACGC
This sequence comes from uncultured Acidobacteriaceae bacterium, assembly GCA_963704415.1. Classification (GTDB taxonomy): domain Bacteria; phylum Acidobacteriota; class Terriglobia; order Terriglobales; family Acidobacteriaceae; genus Telmatobacter. The sequence goes on from OY969908.1 coordinate 1,756,574, forward strand.
GTGACGCGAATGCCGGGCTCCGCTGTCTTGAGGAGTTCGACGGAATCCGCATGATCGATCGTCATGGGCGCAACATCGAGCGTGCCCGGATCGATGTTCCACGCGTCGTAGTCCTTTGGGGTGTCCTTGAAGAACTGAAGCTGATTGCCACAGGCGCCTTTGGCCAGAGTTTCATAGCCCGAACGCAAATCGGAGATGCTGGTGACACAGCCGGTCTGTTTGTTGACAATGACACGAAGGGTTTTGCTCTCGAGTGAGATGGAGTCTCCGGACTCCTTCGCCTCTACATCACTCTCTTTCGTTTGCGCAGCCTTGTTGCCTGCTCCGAGCCACACGACCTTATACCCTAGCGGGGGCACGTGGAGCACGTGAAGCCGTACGTCGGAGACACCGGTCTTTGGATCAGTATTGGTCTCAATGACCTGTGCTCCCATTGCGGTTTCGACGGGCTTACTGCCCTGCGCATGCACGCTGACTTCTCCGGAACGTTCCCAACCGAGCGGGTTATAGACGATGACCGGAATACCGTTGCCTGTGGTGTTGACGCGCTCGTTCACCGTTTGCAAGGCGTCGCTGCTGATCTCGTTTGTGGACCATCGCACGACGTCGTAGTCCTTTTGCGCGTCTTTATAAATGACGCCGATGCCGGAGCCGGCGGCGAGGTCGTGGAACTGGTTGAAGAGGACCTTCTTCCAATCCTCGGTGAGTTCGCTGGCGGGATACTTGTCGCCGTCCAGCCAAGCTAGGGAAGCCCACTTTTCGGCGTTGAGGGTCTCGATGGAACTCTCACGCATGTTGCGCTTGTGGTTGGCCTGCGTGGTCATCACGCCGCGGTGATACTCGAAATAAAGCTCGCTCTTCCAGGTAGGAATATCCACTTTGCCCGGAACTGCGGGAGGAGCGGTGTAGCCCTTGGCGATGGACTGGTAGTTCCACTCGGGGCTATCGGGCGCGATCTGCTTTTCGATCGACGAGAAGTAGCTTTGCGCGATGCCGAATTCGATTTTCGGCATAACGTGGCCACCGTCGGTGCCGCGATCGGCCCAATGGAAACCCTCGTCGAGAATGGCGCGGGTGGGGCCGCCGCCGTGATCGCCGATACCGTAGAGGTCCATCATCTCGGTCATGCCGGTGGCACGGGTGCGCGCGGTGGCCAGATCGTCAGAGAGGCGTACGGGGTTGAGGTTGTTGTTGGCGTAGTCATGCGGGAAATACGTGAGAACCTTGGAGCCATCGGGTGACTCCCACCAGAAGAGCTTGAAGGGGAGCTGATTCGTATCGTTCCAGGTCATCTTCTGGGTGACGAAGTAGTCGACGCCTGACTTTTTGTAGATTTGTGGGAGCTGCCACGTATATCCAAAAGAGTCGGGGTTCCAGCCGATGCGCACGTCGACGCCATAGGCCTGCTGGTACCAGCGTTTGCCCACCAGCAACTGGCGCACAAGCGACTCGCCATCGGGCATGTTGAGATCGGGCTCGACCCACATGCCGCCCACGATCTCCCAGCGGCCTTCCTTGATGCGCTGAGCGATTTCGGCATTCAGGTCCGGATATTTTTGCGCCATCCACTCGTTGTAAGCGGCGGCGGATTGCGTGTAGGTGTACTGCGGGTACTCGTACATCAGCTGCAACGCGGTGCCGAAGGTGCGCTTGACTACGTCGACGGTTTCAGTCCAGGGCCAGAGCCAAGCGGCATCGATGTGCGAGTTGCCGGTGAGATGGAAGGTGGCCGTCTGCAGGAGTGGCTTTAGGGCTTCGAGTTTCTGGTGCGCCGCGCGGAGACTGGCATCGAACTTTTCCTGAGACTGGGCACGCGCAGCCGCGTCAGGAGCAGCCGCGGCGTCAAGGGCGGAGAGATCAACATCCCGGATCGAGTCGTTAAGCGAGGCCATCTGGTTGGCATCGTTCGGCGCGAGGGAAGGGACCAGTAATGCCGCGGAGAGAAACTCGACGCGGAGGTCTTCAGGATTGGGGCGGCTCTCGGGGAACTCAATGCGCAGAGTGGCGCCGCGGAAGCTCTTCTTGTCGACGGTGTGGAGGAGCTTGACTGCTACGGTGACTTTGTCTCCGGGCTTGGCGTCGTCGAAGAGAACGACAGGCTCGAGATCGTCACCCATCGCTACGCGGCGGCCGTTGAAGTAGAGAATCTCCGGCATCGGTCCGTTGGCTTCGGCGTGGAACTGGAACCAGATGCGCGACCCGGTGAGGTCATAGCCACTGAGGGTGACGGGCACGGTGTAGGTCTGGCGGAACCAGACGGAGTCGTTCGGCGCCTCGCTGCGCGGAGCGATGGTTTGCCAGGAACTTTCGTCGAGCTTGACGGCTTCGCCGTGGGCGAGATCGCCGGAGTGCATCTTCCACGTGCCGTCGGGCAGATTGGAGATGGCGGAAAGACGCGCGATGACTGCTTGCGATTCCGGCTTGAGATTGGTGGCGATTTTGGCAGCCTCTTCGGCGGATTGGGCCTGCGCGCCGGCGGCGAAGAGGGCGAAAACAGCAATGGCGACAAAGCAAGCAAGGGCGGCGCCCAAAGGCAGACGGCGAGACCCGAGTTTCGATACGACGGTCATGGTGTATTAGCTCCCCGGAGCATATTAAGGCATGCGGATGCGGAAATGGTAACGATTCCACTGTTGGGCAACGAGGTCGAGCCGTTCCATGCCATCGTTGCGTGTACAGCAGACCCGGCTGACCAATTTCGTCATACCCAGCCGCCATCGATGACGTAGCTCTGGTTGGTGATTGCGCTGGAGTCGTCGGCGGCAAGGAAGAGCACAAGCCGAGCTACGTCTTCGGGAAGGATGTCGCGCTTAAGGGCCTGGCTGGCCATGATTTCGGCTTTGTACTCGGGCGTATACCAGAGGCGTCTCTGCCGCTCGGTGACGATAGCGCCGGGAAGGACCGCGTTGACGCGGATATTGAAGGGTCCGAGTTCGTGGGCCAGAGTGCGGGTGAGGCCGACGATGGCAGCCTTGGCAGCGACATAGAGCGGGACGCCGGTAGAGGGAATCATCCACGAGATGGAGCTCATATTAATGATGGAGCCGCGCCGGGCTGCGCGCATGCCAGGCAGGGCAGATTGGATCGTAAAGAACTGGGGGCGCAAATTGACTGCTATGGATTTGTCCCAGTACTCGGGTGTGACTTCATCGATGGAGTGGCGCTGGTCGTTGGCGGCGTTATTTATGAGGACATCGACGGCGCCGAAAGAAGACAGCACCTGTTGGACGGCGGTTTGAAGCGCAGAAATGTCGGTGAGGTCGCAAGGAAGATAGCGCGGGGCGGCGCAGCCTTCCGCAGTGAGAGAGTCGACGAGCTGCCGAGCCGCCTCATCCTGGATATCGAAGAAGGCGACGCGGGAGCCCTGGTCGGCGAAGTGGCGGACCATGGATTCACCGATGCCAGTGGCGCCCCCGGTAATGAGGACGGCGCGGCCGCGAAGGCTTGGGTAACGCGCGAATTGATTCGTGCGCTGGCCTTCAGACTGGGGATCGGGTTGCGGTTGCGGCTGGTTCGTGGCGTCGTTCGGCATAGGTGTGCTGGAACCGGACAAGTATAGAGCCTGAGGATTGAGCGTAGAGCAGATTGCGCGACGGGAAAGCATTGAAAAGGGTGCACTTCCATCAGAACCGTGCTGCATATCATATTGCGATACTTCGTCTCCATTCTGCTGGCGAAAAGCGCATACTGTAAGAGGCCAGAAACGCCGGGATTCTTCCCCATGGACTGGCCCGGCAATTAGACTTGCAAGGGCGATTGGTAGTCTTGAGGTGCTGGAAGCAGCCAGCAAATCGATTGAACTGCGCATGTTGGCCGGTAGCGGCTGACTCAAGTAGCAAACAAAACTTTGCCAGCGCGGGGCGTGCTGGTACATCGTCGACGCTGGATGCACGCGGACGTTGCTGGGCGTGTGCTGCTAGCAAAAGGGTAGAATCCGCAAGGGGCGTTGGCGACCGAGTAAGTTCAAGAATACAAATAGGAAACGCACAGGGGGAACCATGGCGAAAACAGCTCGTTATCCCGGCATCCGGGTCACAGCAAACGGCAATCAGCTCGTCAGCTACCACACAGAGACGCGCATCGCCGATGCTGGCGTCTTTTATCCCATCACGCCTTCGACGGAGGGCGGCGAGCTCTTTCAACAGGCTTACGCCGAGGGCCACCTGAACGTGTTCGGCGGCAACACGATTGCCATCGAGACGGAAGGCGAGCATGCAGCGCAGGGCGGCGCCATTGCGCACTCGGTGTGCGGCAAGCGCGTGGTGAATTTCACTTCGGGACAGGGCGTGGTCTATGGCGTGGAGCAGTATTATCACGCGCCCGGCAAGGGTTCGACGATGGTGCTGGAGGTGGGTGCGCGCGCACTGACCAAGCATGCGCTCAATGTCCATTGCGGCCACGACGATATCTATGGTGCTCTCGATACTGGATGGATCATGCTGTTCGGCAAGGACGCGCAACAGGCCGCCGATCAGGCGCTGATTCTGCGTCGCGTGACCGAGCAGAGCCTGACGCCGGGCATGAACATCATGGATGGCTTTTTAACGAGCCATCTGGAGCGCACGTTCTACAAGCACGAGTCGGAGCTGATTCGCGAGTATCTTGGCGCGCCCGACGACATCATCGATTGCCCGACCGAAGCGCAGCGAGTCTTGTTTGGACCCACACGCAGGCGCGTGCCGAAGATGATGGACCTGACCAATCCGATTTTGCTGGGTCCGGTGCAGAACCAGGAACACTACATGAATGGCATCGTGGCGCGGAGAAACAATTTCGCCGAGCCCATTCTGCAGTTCCTCGAGGAAGCGTATGAGAAGTTCGCCGAGCTGACAGGCCGACGCTACGGGCTCATCAGCAAATACAAGACCGACGACACGGATACCATGTTTGTTTCACTGGGTTCGGCTGCGGAGAACATCGAGGCTGCTGTCGATTATCTGCGCGCGACGCGTGGCGTGACAGTGGGCTCGATTCACGTGAACGTGATTCGGCCATTCCCCGAAGCGGCGATTGTGGCCGCGCTGAAGGGCAAGAAGAACGTCATCATTCTTGAGCGCACGGACGAGGCGCTGGCTGGCGATAATCCACTGGGCCGCGACATTCGCACCGCGCTGTCGAAGGCGATTCAGTATGAGGGGCATCCGGCGGCCGAGGGCCTGCCCGTTCTGGCGATGGACGAGGTGCCGCACATTTACTCCGGCACTTACGGACTCGGCTCGCGCGATTTCCGTCCGGAGCATGTGATTGGCGCATACGAATTCGCAACTGCTGGCCGCGCGCGCAAAGACGGCAAGACTGCGGCCGATGGCGTAAATTTCATCGTGCTGGGGATCGATCATCCTTATAGTGTTGTGGGCGATGAGACTCCGTCGCTGCTCCCCGAAGGCGCCGTTGCAGTGCGCTTCCACTCGATTGGTGGATGGGGCGCGATCACCACGGGCAAGAACCTTGGCGCAATTCTGGGCGACCTGAACGACCTGCTCTACGAGCGCGATGGCCTTGTCGACGACAAGGGCAATCCGAAGGAAGTCATTCACGTCTCGGCGAATCCAAAATACGGATCGGAGAAAAAAGGCGCGCCGACCAGCTACTTCATGGTGGCAGCGAAAGACCGCATTCGCGTGAACTGCGATCTGCGCCATGTGACTGTAGTCCTGTGCTGCGATCCGAAGGCATTCACGCACACCAATCCGCTGGATGGCATCCAGGAAGGCGGAAGCCTGGTGTGGGAGTCGGACGCCGAGGGTGAGCGTGCCTGGGAGAATCTGCCGCTTTGGGCGCGCAAGCAAATTATCGAAAAGAATATCCGCGTCTTCACGCTGCCGGGTTTTGAAATTGCGCGCAAAGCAACCGACCGCGGCGACCTGCAATTGCGTATGCAGGGCAATGCGTTTCTCGGTGCGTTTTTTGCGGTGAGCTCGCTCCTGCAGGAGTTCGGCATCACGCAGGAGCAGTATCGCGAAGTGGTGCACAAGCAATATGTGAAGAAGTTCGGCAAGCTGGGCGATGCGGTTGTTCAGTCAAACATGGAAGTGATGATCCAGGGCTTCGAGCGCGTAAAGGAGATCAAGATTGGCGAGATGAATGCGGCTGATCGCTCGACTCTGCGCGGGGTTGCGCTGCTGCCGATTCTCGAGACAGTGGGTACGGGTACATTTTCCGAATCGAGCGCATGCACGGTGGGCGGATGCCGTTCGACACCTGTGCCTGAAGGGCAGGGACCGCGCACGCCAGTTAGTTCCATCGCGGCGTTCGATGCCGAGTTCCGTTCGCACTTCGGCTACGATCAGCCGGCCACGCCGCTCTCGGCGATGGGCGTGATCGCCGCGGCAACCGGCGATACGGCTTCGAAGTACGTAGCCCGCCGCGAGACGCCGCTCTATATCGCTGAGAACTGCACGCAGTGCATGGAGTGCATCTCGGTGTGCCCGGATACGGCGTTGCCCAACACCTCTCAAGATCTGAGCACGGTGCTGACCATGGCCGTGTCGCGCTACGTGGGCGACCGGAACGAGCGCGCGAAGATGATGGCCAAGCTGCCGGAGATCGAGAAGCAGACGCGGGCGCGCATGGTGGCCGAGATGAAGAACGGAACACCGTTGCCGAAGATCATTCGCGAAGTGACGGAATCTGTCGACGGCTTCTCTGCGACCGCGAAGGCGGAGTTCTACAACATCATCGATAAAGTGCCGATGGCGTACCAGAAGGTGAATGCCATCTTCTCCTCGCCGGAACGCAAGGCGCCGGGCACGGGCGGCATCTTCTCGATCTTCGTCAGCGATCTGTGCAAGGGCTGCGCGGCCTGCGTGACGGCTTGCGGCGACCACAACGCGCTGAAGATGGTGCAGGAGACCACGGAAGTGAATGCCGAGCACGAGACGGGCACGGCATTCCTGAACCTGCTGCCGGACACTTCGCAGAAGTATCTGGGGCTGTTCAATGCAGCGAATCCGGCCGATTCAAAGACGGCCACACTGCGCAACATGCTGATGGTGCGCACCAACTATGACGCGCTGGTGGCGGGTGATGGAGCCTGCGCTGGATGCGGCGAGAAGAGTGTGTTGCGTTCGATTGCTGCCGTGACCGAAGCCTACATGCGGCCGGTCTATCACGCCAAGAGCGATCGGTTTGTGGCCAAGGCCGGCGAGCTTGAGAAGAATGGCGTGTTGCGGTTGGAAGCGCTGAAGGCGAGCAATTCCGCGGAGTACCAGCTGCTGCGGCAGACGATTGAGCACCTGATTCTCGGGCTTGGCGGTGAAGACGATGCCGATACCGTGGCGCGAATCACAGCGTACGAAGAGAAGAACGGGCCGATCACCGACGCGCAGCTGGTGGAAGCCATCGCGGCGGTGTTGCTGACCGAGGCCTTCAATCACAAGAGCCTGCAGCCAGTGGATGGACGCCTCGCGAACGGCATGAGCGTGATGGCGATGGCCGCGCACACCGGCTGCAACACCGTGTATGGATCGACGGCGCCGAACAATCCGCATCCGTATCCATGGATGAATTCGCTTTTCCAGGATGGCATCACGATTGGGTGGCTGATGGGCGAAAGCTTCATCGTGGATCACGCGCGTCGTTCAGTCTTGCCGGAGCGGATCGCGGACATTTTGATGAATCGCGACACCAAGGTGATTTCGGATCGCGAGTACTACGAGTTCACGCACTTCACCGATGCGTTGATGACCGACCAGGAGATCGTCGAACTTCCCAAGGTCTGGGTGGTTGGCGGCGACGGCGGCATGGGCGACATCGGCTACCAGAACATGTCGAAGGTGATTCTGCAGAACCGGCCGAACGTGAAGGCGTTGATGCTCGACACGCAGGTCTACTCCAACACCGGCGGACAGAACTCCGATTCGACACCGATGCTGGGCGGCAACGACATGAACGTCTTTGGCACTGCGACGCAGGGCAAGAACACGGAAAAGAAGACGGTGGCCGAGACGTTCCTCGCGGGGCACGGATCGCCGTTCGTCGCGCAGGTTTCAATGGCCAACGCGCCGAAACTCTACCGGGCGATACTCGATGGCCTGGAGTATCGCGGCACCATGTTCCTGCAATGCTTCACCACCTGCCAGCCGGAGCATGGCGTGGCGGACGATATGGCTCTGCACCAGGCGCAGCGCGTGCGCGATTCGCGCGGTGCACCGGAGTTCGTGTTCGATCTGCGCAAGGGCGAGACATACCAGGAGGCTCTGGACATCAAGGGCAATCCGTCGATCGATCTCGACTGGTACGAGACGAAGCTGAAGTCGACCGGCGAGACGATGAAGTACACGGTGGCGCATTGGTGCACGACCGAGGCCCGCTTCCGCAACCACCTGAAGAAGATCAAGCCGGAAGCAGCAGAGAAGCTGATTCCGCTCGACAACATGCTGGTGCGCATCACGCAGCAGGATGTGGTCTACCGGCGCTACCTGAATCCCTCGCATCGCGCGTTCATTCCGGATTTCGGCGTCTACATCAAGTACGAGGAGAACGGCAAGGTGGAGTATCGCGCGCTGTCTCGGCAGCTGGTGATGTTCTGCGTGGAGCGGCGCAAGGCGTGGCGGATGCTGCAGTCCAAGGCCGGCATCGTGAACAAGGAGTATGCGGCGCAGAAGGCGATTCTTGCCGATGTGGAAGCGGGCAAGCTGGCGCTGGATGAGTTGTTCGCACGCGGGCATGAACTGGTGCGGGAAAAGCTGAATCCGGCGGCGGCTCCGGTGGGTGCTAACGCATAAGTTGGCGAGCTTTACTAAAAACGAAGGCGGACCCGCGAGGTCCGCCTTCGTTTTTGCTTATCGCGTGCTCCTGAGTTACCGGCTGAACGCTACGTATTTCCGTCCTTCGTAGAGGCGGAACCCGCCCGCCGCATCGGTGGTGACCTGCAATGGCAAGGGACGCTTAATCTCCTGATCGCTTGAGGAGCTGACCGTGAGCACGTCGTGCGCACCGACGTCGGTGACTACGAACTTGTCCCCGGGAACAAACCCCACGCCATACACGCCTGCGGGAAGGCTTTGTCCGCCGATCTTGATCGGCACTTCGGTGATGAAATAAGCCTGATATTTCGAAGCCACATCGCTGGAGTAACCGCTGGTGTCGACCAGGGTCGCGAGTAGGTAGTAGCCGTCGGCGAACTTGACGCCACCTGAATTGCGCAGCTGCGTGGGAGCCGATTGCGCCTTGTAATACACAGCCGCCGGAAGGAGCTTTTGTGTGTCGGCTGGCTTGAGAACTGTATCTCCGCCCTGCGCCACGATGCGAAGAGGAGATGCGAAAACCGCCATTGCGAGCGCCGCAATCGCGGCGATCTTGCTGATACCTTGCACGTTCATATGGAATTTCTCCGTCCGATTCTTAACCGGGTCCGAGTATATCGCATCCGTGATTAGAGTGAGATTGAAGACTCAGCGCACTCGGGTGAGAATGGCACTTGGCAGGGAATTGCGAGGACGGAAGGAACGGGCCGAGGCTTTGGGCAAGGTGGACTCTAGTTTCGCTATAATCGGGCCAATGGCGATGTCCGCCCAATCCGGCACCGTGGGGCCTGAGCAGCCGGGACTTGAGCACCCAGGGCTTGAGCAAGCGGAGTTGAAGCGGCACGCACTCGAAGAGCGGCTGCGCGCGCTGGGCAGCGTGATGGTCGCGTATTCGGGCGGCGTGGACTCGGCGTTTCTCGCGGCGACGGCGCATCGAGTGCTCGGCGAGAAGATGCTGTCGGTGCTGGCCGATTCGGCGAGCCTGGCGCGGCGCGATATGGAGCAGGCGCGTACCTTCGCCGAGGCGCAAGGGATGCCGCTGCGTGTGATTCAGACCGAGGAACTGGACAAGCCCGAGTATCAGCGCAACGACGCCAACCGCTGCTTCCATTGCAAGACGGAATTGTTCGAAGGCATGAAGGCTCTGGGCGCGAAGCTGGGATTTACGCATATTGCCTACGGCATGAACGCCGATGACACCCGCGACTATCGGCCCGGGCAGCGCGCCGCGCAGGAGCATGAGGTGCTGGCGCCCCTTGCGGATGCAGGCCTGACGAAACTGGAGATTCGCACGCTTGCCAAGGCTGCCGGCTATACGTTGTGGGATCGCCCAGCCGCGCCGTGCCTGAGCTCGCGTGTGGAGTACGGACGCACGGTGACACGGGAAGTGCTGGAGCAAGTCGAGCGCGGCGAGGAGAGCCTGCGGCAACTGGGCTTTCGCGAGTTTCGCGTGCGTCACCACGGTGATCTGGCCCGCGTCGAAATTGCGCGGTCCGAGCTGCAGCGTGCGCTCACGATGGAGATGCTCGATGCCATCACGGCGGCGCTACGCAAAATCGGCTTCCAATACGTCACGCTGGATGCGGCCGGATTCCGTTCCGGGGCGATGAACGAAGTATTGGGGAATGTAGTTTTACCCGTGGAGATCCTCTCGCGGCGCGGGACATAGCCAACCAGATAGAATTCAAAATCGATGCGCATTGGATATTTAGAATGCTTTTCCGGCATTAGCGGCGACATGCTGCTAGGCGCCCTTGTGGACGCGGGCGTGCCTTTCGAGACACTTGTCCAGACGGCTGCGGCGCTGAATGTCGGTGCGCGCCTCGAGATGCGCAAGGTGAGCCGCGGCGGAATTGCCGGAACCAAGGTGGATGTGCTGACGGCCGATGGTTCGGCTACGGAGCATGCACATGGGGATGAAGGGGCGCACACGCATGGCCACGAACCGCACATGCACGGGACGGAGCCGGCGCATGCGCACAGCCACACTCATACACATACCCATGCGCATACGCATGAAGGCGACCACGACCATACGCACGACCAAGCGATCGTCGGGGAACACACACACGAGCACTCCCATGAACACATTCATCCGCACGAGCACCATCGTTCGCTGTCGACGATCCTGGAGATCATTCGCACGGCGCCGTTGGGCGATGGGGTGAAGGACCGGGCGAGCCGCGCATTTCAATTGCTGGGCGAGGCTGAGGCGACGATTCATCAGATTCCGATCGAGTCGGTGCATTTTCATGAAGTGGGTGCGGTTGACACCATCGTGGACATCGTGTGCGCGGCAGCGGGCAGCGCCGCATTGGGCGTGGATCGATGGCTCGCGTCTCCATTGAATGTGGGCAGTGGCACGGTGGAGTGCGCGCACGGCATTTTGCCTGTGCCGGCGCCGGCAACTTTAGCTCTTTTGGGAGATGCTCCGGTGTATGCGGCCGGTCCGCCGATGGAGCGCGTAACGCCGACGGGCGCAGCGATTTTGCGGATGCTCGATGTGCAGTATGCTCCGTTGCCGGCGATGCGTGTAACGGCGTCTGGCTATGGCGCGGGCGGGCGCGATACGCCGGGCCAGCCGAATCTCGTCCGCCTGCTCGTCGGCGTAGAGGCGACTGCGCAGGAGACACCGACAGAGCCGATCGCGATCATCGAGACGGTCATCGACGATTCGAGTCCCCAGTTGATTGCCTATGTGAGCGAGCTTCTGTTGGAAGCAGGCGCATGGGATGTCTATCGCGTCGGCGTGCAAATGAAGAAGGGGCGTGCGGGCGTACAGCTTACGGTGCTCTGCCGGCCTGACTTGGTGCCTGCCATGCGCGACCTGATCCTGCGCGAGACCACGACGATCGGGCTCCATTGGCGTCTCGAGCAGAAATCCTCGCTGGCGCGTGAGTTTGCCGAGGTGCAGACACCGTGGGGCCCGGTGCAGATCAAAATTGCCCGCTGGCCATCGGGTGAAGTGGCGAATGCTGCGGCGGAATATGAGGATTGCCGCGCGCTGGCACGGAAGCACTCCATCCCGCTGAAGCAGGTAATGCAGGCAGCGATGCGTGCCTATACTGCCGGCCATGCAAAGAAGGAAACACGCCCATGAATCGGCTCCAGATTGAAACGCTGTTGAAAGAAGTGAGCGAGGGACGCACCGGCGTGGGCGATGCGCTGGAGCGACTGAAGGATCTGCCCTTCGAAGATATTGGCTTCGCGAAACTCGATCATCATCGTGCGCTGCGTACCGGCATGCCGGAAGTGATTTTTGCCGCTGGCAAAACCACCGCTCAGGTGGCCGCGATCTTTGGAAGGATGGCGAAGGCCGGCGGCAACGTGCTGGCAACACGGGCGTCGCATGAAGCCTTTGAGGCAGTGGCGGCTCTTGAGCCTGCGGCCATCTACCATGAAGCGGCACGGGCCATCACGCTGGCCCAGGCGCCCGTCACTCCAGGTAAGGGGACGGTGGCGGTGGTCTGCGCGGGTACAAGTGATCTGCCGGTTGCCGAAGAGGCGGCCGTGACCGCCCGCTTGATGGGCAACACGGTCGAGGTGATCGCCGATGTGGGAGTCGCGGGGATCCATCGTCTGCTTGCGCAGAAGGAATCGCTGCAGACAGCGCATGTGCTGATTGTGTGCGCGGGCATGGAGGGCGCGCTGCCGACGGTAGTGGCGGGGCTTGTGAATGCGCCGGTGATTGCAGTGCCCACGAGCATCGGATATGGCGCGTCGTTCGGCGGTGTGGCGGCGCTGTTGGGCATGTTGAATACCTGCGCGCCCAATGTGTCGGTGGTCAATATCGATAATGGATTCGGAGCCGCCTGTATCGCTTCGTTGATCAACCATATGTAAAAGATCGCGCCGGTTCGAGTGGAATTCTCCCTGGAATCGGTCTTTTCGGACATTTCTGCTGCTTCGAATCCGCTCAAAGTGATCACGATCACTGTTTTTGGCCGCCTGAAGCGCGAATCATACGTCCTGAATAGGGGCCGCCTCCTCGCTTCGTCCTATCCTGCAACATTCGAACATTGAGGCGTGTTCCCTCCTGTGCTGCGTGGCAATGTGTGCAGTGCGGAGGAGAGTTGTGGCTCGTTCCAAGCTGCCAACCTGGCGCAGAGTTTCGCAGATATTCTTTCTGCTTCTCTTTCTTGCACTCCTTGTCATGACGTCGCTTCGTCCTTCATCGGGCGGAACGAGCGATATCCATTTGCGCGCGCCGGTTCGGCTGTTTTTCGAGTGGGACCCGCTGATTGCCTTGACCAACGCGTTAGCGAGTCATGCTTTATATCGCGGGCTGTTGTGGAGCTTGGTGATTCTGTTGCCTACGCTGTTCCTGGGCCGCTTCTTCTGTGGCTGGATTTGCCCCATGGGCACCTTGCAGCACTGGGTTGGCAACATGCCGTCGGAAGCGAAACGCGGCAAGCAGCGCATTGAATCGAACCGCTACAAGCGATGGCAGACAGTCAAATATGTCGTACTGATTACGGGCCTGGTGGCCGCGTTTTTCGGATCGATGGCGATTGGATGGCTGGACCCGTTCAGCTTGCTGGTGCGGTCTATCGGTTTGTCACTTCTGCCGGCCTTCAATTTTGCTGTACGCTCCATAATTACCCCTCTGGAACATAGCCATGTCGCGTTGGTGAAAATCACGGGCGAATCGCTGCACACCGTTCTGTTGGCGATGGTCCTCGATTTCCGGCAGACACACTTCGCGCAGGGCCTGGTGCTGGGCGTTCTCTTTCTGCTGATTCTCGCGGCGAGCCTGCATGTGACCCGGCTGTGGTGCCGGTCAATTTGCCCGCTCGGGGCATTGCTTGGCACAGTGTCGCGCTGGTCGATTCTTGGGCTGCATAAAGATGCTGCGAGCTGCGACAAATGCAATCGATGCCTGCTGCATTGTCAAGGCGGCGACGATCCAATCGGCGGAGTGCCGTGGCGTAAATCCGAGTGCCTGATGTGCATGAACTGTGTCGATAGTTGTCCGCATTCAAGCCTGGTCTTCAAGTTTTTCAGGAACGAGCGCGAAGTGGCATCGCCTGATATGGGGCGCCGCAAAGCGCTCACGGGCCTAGCTGCGGGCGCTGCGGTGGTTCCGCTGATGCGCGCGAACACAGGGCTTGGCAAGGGGCGGCACGATTTGCTGCTACGGCCGCCGGGCGCGCTGGATGAAGAAGCTTTCCTTTCGCGCTGCATTCGTTGTGGCGAATGCATGAAGGTGTGTCCGAATAACTCACTGCATCCTACGCTCGACCAGGCCGGCATTGAAGGGCTATGGACGCCGACACTCGTACCGCGCATCGGGTACTGTGAGCCAAGCTGCGTACTCTGCTCTGAAGCATGCCCAACGGGCGCTATCTGGCAGATCACGCCGAAGGGAAAAGGATGGGTGGTCGGCGTGGGCGCCCAGAATAGTGGAAACCAGCCGATTCGCCTTGGAACTGCGTTCTACGACCGCGGCCGTTGCCTGCCATGGGCAGAAGCCACTGAGTGCATTGTGTGCGAGGAGTGGTGCCCGGTGTCGCCCAAGGCGATTTATGTGGAAGACGCCGACGTAATCGATTCAGCTGGGCGGACAAAGACACTGAAGCAGCCGCGCATTGATCCGAGTCGCTGTGTCGGATGCGGCGCCTGCGAATATGCGTGCCCACTTCAGGATCGTCCCGCGGTCTACGTCACGAGCATCGGCGAAAGCCGTTCACCAAGCAGCCAGATTCTGCTGGGCAAGTAGGAGAAGCTGTGTTGATTCATTGGAAGAATTCGATACGGACTGCCTTGGTGATCGCGAGCCTTGCGCTCACGATGACACCTGGCTGCAAAAAGAAAGATGTGAACCCATTTCCTGCTTCGGGTGCCATTGCGGGCTGGCAAAAGACCGACGCGACGCGGGTTTTCGAGGCGAAGGACCTGTGGCAATACATCGATGGCGACGCCGAACATTTCATCCAGGCGGGTGTGGTTTCAACGGCAACGTCGGACTACACCTATAACGGCCAGCTGGAAGCTGTGGTGGATGTGCACACCATGAGCGGACCGGATGGAGCGCGCAAAATTCTCGAGACCGGATTGACTCAAGACGCGCAGAAAGTCCAATTGGGCGATGAAGGCGTGCAGTACGCGCAGAGTGTGAGCTTTCGCAAAGGGGCCTATGTGGTGCGCATTGTTGCGTACCAGGCGACGCCGGATGGGGCGCAGGCGCTATTGGCGCTGGCGCACGGGGTTGAGGCGAGACTGTAACCCACTACAAGAAGGAGCAAGTGATGAAGAGCCGTCGTGATTTTCTGAAGGAAGCAGCCACGGGAGCGGTACTGCTGGGTTCGAAAGGTGCGTTTGCCCTGACGGGTGCACCGCCGGATGAACACGAGGGAGCGGCCAAATCGAAGGTCGTCATCGCCCGCGATCCAGCATTGCACGGGCAAGGGACGCAACCGAACGAACAGCGCTTGATCAACCTGCTCGATCGCGCCATGGCGACCTACACCGGGCGGGACCATCCGGTGGACGCGTGGAAGCACATCGTTGCGATGGGCCAGGCACAAGACAAAGTCATTGGGTTGAAGGTGAACGGGCTCGGCAGCAAGGGAATTGCCACGCACAATTCATTGATCATGGCCGTTGCCGAACGCCTGCAGCAGGCTGGTGTGAAGGCCGGCAACATCCTGGTTTGGGATCAGAACAACCATTTTTTGGAAGCCTGCGGCATGACTGTGAACACCGATCCAAGCAGGATTCGCTGCTACCCATCCGATGTCGCCGGATTCGAGGATCAGGAGTCCTCGTGGGGTGTAGCGCGCATTCGCATTACCAAGATTCTTACGCGCGAGTGTGCAATGGTGATCAACCTGCCAATTCTGAAGGATCACAGCATGGCGGGCGTCACATTCGCGCTGAAGAACATGTATGGCGTGGTGGATCGGCCTTCCACGCTGCACGCCGACAATTGCAATCCGGCCGTGGCCGATTTGAACGCAATTCCCGTCTTCCGCGAGAAGATCCGGCTGACGATCGGCGATGCGATGTCGTCGGTGTATGAGGGCGGACCGGGATTCCATCCCGAGCATTTGTGGTATCCGAATGCGCTCATTGTAGGCGAGGATCGCGTCGCGATCGATCACACCGCGTGGGGCTTGCTTGAGAAGCAGCGCGCCGCGGTGGGCATGCCGACCCTCGAAGCCGCAGGCCGGCCACCGCGCTACATCGCTACCGCCGCGGATCCGGCGCACAAACTGGGCACCAATGATCCGAAACGGATCACCCTGGTTCAGGTGTAGAGAGAAGGTAAACCATGGCCGACGAGTTCGCTGGCAAAGTAGGAACGAGCTCACCGGAAGCGCCAACACTCACGCGCCGCGAAGCGATGCTGCAACTGCTGCGCGTGGGCGGCGTTGCTGCCGGGGCTGCGGGTGCTGCCTTCTGGTTGAGTGCGCGCAGCACGCGGCCAGTTGCTGTACGTGCGGAACAGGCACGGCGCGATCACCGTATCAGTGCCAATCCGCAAATGCCGAAGCTCACGGTCG
The DNA here is from genome assembly GCA_963704415.1 of uncultured Acidobacteriaceae bacterium. Classification (GTDB taxonomy): domain Bacteria; phylum Acidobacteriota; class Terriglobia; order Terriglobales; family Acidobacteriaceae; genus Telmatobacter. The sequence goes on from OY969908.1 coordinate 1,772,826, forward strand.
TTCAGGGTGGAGAGCCGCGCGCTCTCGCACAGAAGGCGCTCGCGAATCTCGGCGGAATGACGCGCTTTGTTGGGCGGCAAGATGTTGTGGTCATCAAGCCGAACATCGCCTGGGATCGGACACCGGAGCAGGCTGCCAACACGAATCCGGAACTTGTAGCGGAGATCGTGAAGCAATGCTGGGCGGCCGGCGCAAAGCGCGTGATCGTCACGGATGTGAGCTGCAATGAACCGCGGCGCTGCTTCATGCGATCGGGGATTCAAGCGGCTGCGCGAGCCGAGGGCGCGGAAGTGATTCTGCCGAACCCCGATATGTTTAGGGAAGTAGATCTCGGCGGGGTGGTGCTCAAGAGCTGGCCGGTGTTCACGCCATTTCTTGAAGCGGACAAGATCATCAACCTGCCGATTGCGAAGCACCACGAGTTAACAGGCTGCACGCTGGGGATGAAGAATTGGTACGGCATTCTTGGCGGCCAGCGCAACCGGCTGCATCAGCAGATTCACCAGAGCCTCGTGGATCTGGCCAGCTTTATGCTGCCCACCCTCACGATCATGGATTGCTACCGCATCCTGCTACGCAACGGGCCAACCGGCGGCAATCTCGAAGATGTGGCGATGAAGAAGACGGTGGTTGCAGGAACAGATCCGGTGGCGCTCGACACATGGGTTGCCAAGGCTTATTGGAATCTCGACCCGGAGCATCTGCCTTATCTCCAGATGGCAGCGAATCGCGGGCTGGGGACGGTCGAATTTGAGAAGCTGGCGATGAGTGTGAGCCAACTCGGATAAGGTGTTCAATGCCCATCTTAAGTTTTCTAGTTTCGGCTTAGTCAATCCTGTAGCAGAAGTCCGAGTGCGAGCGCACGCGAAGCAATAATCAATCCGATCGAACCGGCAATGATGTGTGGCTTGCCTGTGCCTTTTCCAAATAAGCCGAAGATGAGAGCCGCCACGCTAAGGCCGAATATCGCGGCGCGCCGCCGATCGAGTGCGACTTGATTTCCGGCGTGTCCTGCTGCGATAGCCATCCAGTCAAAGATCGTCGCAGCCAACACAAGCCCGAAGCTGACCCAGAGCAGGAGTCCCGCTCTTCCTCGATTATCTTGTCTGTGGGTTCGGGATTTCCAGGAGGCGATTCCGGCCATCAAGGCCGTAAAGACCCAGGGTTGAAAGATGAGCAAGGCCCGCACGGATCGTACCTCCGGCCATTTGGGGCTTGGAGGCAACTATCGCACGAGGTTCATAAGGGAAGTGTAAGTCTGGTTGTACCAACCGACTTCGCCACTCCTCCCGGTTCGCTGTAGAATCCTGAGGGGCATTGTCATGGCTCAATCACGCAGGACTTTCTTGAAGACGGGTGCGGCACTCGGCGCATCCGCCCTTCTTGGTTCGCGCAAAGAATTGGCAATCGCGGAGAACTCACCGGCCATTGCGCCGCAGCTGAGCCAGTTCGGGTATGGCGATGTGACGTTGCTGGACGGGCCCCTGCGCGAGCGGTTCGACCGGAATCATGCCTTCTATCGCGCGCTTGACGAGGATGCGCTACTGAAGCCGTTTCGCCAGCGCGCCGGATTGCCCTCTCCGGGGGAAGACATGGGCGGCTGGTATAGTTGGGCGCCGCTAAGCGATATTGATGCGCGGCCGAACAACGGCTTCGCTCCCGGGCACAGCTTTGGGCAATATTTGTCGGGGCTTTCGCGAGACTATGCGGCTACCGGCGACAGGGCGACACAAGAGAAAATCCATCGGCTCGTCCGCAATTTCGCGCCTGCGATCACGCCGCACTTCTGGGATGACAATCGGTTTCCCGCGTACACGTACGATAAGATTTCTGTCGGCATGATCGATGCTCATGAGTTTGCTGGGGATCCGATGGCATTCAAGGCACTGGACGCAGCGCTCGATTCGGTGCTGGCGCATATGCCGCCGCGTGGACTGTCGCGCGCCGAGCAATATGCGCGGCCGCACCGTGATGAATCCTTCTGCTGGGATGAGCCGTATACGCTGCCGGAGAATTTGTTTCTTGCGTGGCAAAGGGGCGCGGGAAGCCGCTATCGCGATCTTGGTGTTCGCTTCCTTGCCGACGACTGGTATTGGGATCCACTGGCCGCAGGACAAAATGTCTTGCCTGGCAAGCATGCCTACAGTCATGTGAACGCTATGAGCAGCGCGATGCAGGCGTATTTCGTGCTGGGCAACGAGAAGTACCTGCGTGCGGCGCGCAGCGGATTCGATTTTGTGCAAGCGCAGAGTTTTGCGACCGGAGGCTGGGGGCCAAACGAGGAGTTTCGCGCGACAGGCAGCGGTGAGATCGGTGAGAGCCTGACCAAGACGCATTCGAGCTTCGAGACGCCGTGCGGATCGTATGCGCACTTTAAGATCACGCGGTATTTACTGAGGGCGACCAAGGATAGCCGCTACGGCGACAGCATGGAGCGGGTGCTCTATAACTGCATTCTTGGCGCCAAGCCGATTGAGAAAGACGGGCATGGCTTCTATTACTCGGACTATAACAATGATGGATCGAAGGTGTATCACCCGTATAAGTGGCATTGCTGCACGGGTACTCTCTCGCAAGTGACGGCCGATTACGGGATAAGTTCGTATTTTTACGATCAAAAGGGAGTGTATGTGAACCTCTTCGCGCCTTCGAAGGTGACCTGGACGCGAGGCGGGAACAAGGTCACGCTGGCGCAAAAAACCGATTATCCGCACGCGCCGACGACAGAGATCGAAGTAGCGACAGAAAGAGCAGTGGAGTTTCCACTGTATGTTCGCATTCCCGCGTGGGCTGGGCCGGAGACGACGATTGCAGTGAACGGCAAGCCCATAATGAATGCCTCCGAGCCGGGGAAGTTCGCTAAGATCGAGCGTACCTGGAGGAACGGTGATCGTATCGAAGTTGAATTCGACATGCCCACTATCCTCGAAGCGGTCGATCCTCAGCATCCGAATTTGGTGGCCGCCGTGCATGGGCCGCTGGCGCTGTTCGCAGTCGGCGAGATTCCGGCGCGGGTGCGCAAGCAGGACCTGCTGGCGATGTGCCAGATTGCAACCGGGTCAACGGCTTGGCAGACGAAAACCGAGACCGGGACACTCATGATGCGCCCGTTTACGGCGATCGGAGACGAGCATTACCGCCTCTATCTCAACGTCGGGACGCAGGCATCGAGCGCGATCTGAGTCTTGGGCCGAACGATCTAACCGCCGTATGGCGTCGGCGGCACCTTCCCGAGCAGCCGCGCATAGACAGAGAGTGCGCCGCGGTGATGCGCGGTGTGTTCCACCATTGCCCACACGATATCGCTGACCGGTTGACCACCCATGACAGGCCCCGGCGGGAGCGGATGGGCGAGCTCTTCCGGCGTGCGTGAGCGAAGAAAATCCACTGCGCGCGTAAAAGCAGCATCCAGCCTTTTGTACGCCATGGCCAGAGATGTTACGCGAGCCAACGCTTTGGCCTGCTCTTCAAAGTTAAGATCGAAGCCCTCTGGTTGAGTGGCACCGTTGAGGAACCATTCGAGAGTCTGTGCGGTGTGTGCCACCTGCTGGGCAACCGTCATCATTTCGTTGCGCGGGCGGAATTCGGAGTCGTTCTCTTCCAAAACCCTGGTGGAGCGCTCAAAGAATTCCTTGCTCGCAAGGAGTTGAGTGGCAAAGTCGTACATCTGCGCTGTCGGATTCATGCGCGGAATCGCAGCGCATTTCGGGTGGGAGCGCAGTGATGAATTCTGCGCGTAGGGATGGTCGGCTGGCTGGATCTTTGGGGGGAAGCCCTCGCGGCTGTATCTTGGACTAAACATTCGAGCTAAACCGGTTGTATCTGGCAGAAGAGCATGAGTGGTGACCATCCGAATTTCGAAGAAGTTGTCGATCTTATCCGGCAGTGCCAAGGTTTCGGGCAGGACAAACGAATTGAGCCAGAGATGCAATTCGAGCGCGATCTTGGCGTCACTGGAGATGACGGCAGTGAACTTCTCGAACTCGTCGAAAGGCAATTTGGAATCGAGTTCACCGACGAGTCCTTCGGTCTCGATCCAAACGAATATCTCTTCCACTCTGAAGGATTCGATTTGTCTCCCGCCTTCGTTTCACTCTTTGGGACGCCGACGCCCAAGGTTCGGTGCCTCACCGTGGGCGAACTCTTCGAAGCCGTCAAACGAGAAATAGAGGCCAAATCGCGGCCCAAAACAAGAGCCCCTCAGTAGCGAGGAGCTCTCGTTTCGAATAGAGGAGCGCAAGCGCAGTTAGCCCACCGCAGGTGGCAGGTGCTAAGGGCGATCGTAGAAGCGGAAGAAGAGCGATGGCTTGGCGCACGGTTCGGCGCGGGCCACCAACTCGGTCTGCTGCGCATCGTTCAGTGGCGTAAACTCGCGCGCAAGCTGCACGTTCTCTTCGAGCTGGGCAATCGTATCGCAGCCGATAATCACGGTGCTGACCGGGCGTGACAACGTGTAGTACATCGCTTCGCGCATCTTCAACGTTCCCGGAGACGAGGTCTGGATGGTCATGCCTTCCCAGCTGTGTTTCTGCTGCTCGATCGGTGGCGGTGTCCACGTAGAAAGGATGCGGCCGCGTCCGGGGATCTTCATGCCGATGATGCCCATCTGCTTTTCGACGGCGAGGGGGAGCAGCGCATCGTTGAAGCTGTAATGATGCGGATCGGCAGCATTCATGGCCATCAGGATGGTATCGAACGGATGGCGATGGATGGCCTCGATTAGGGCGTCAGGACGGTAGTGGCCGGTAACGCCGAGATAGCGGACAACCTTCTGCTGCTGCATCTCGAGCAGCGCTTCCATTGCGCCGCCCTTGGCGAAGATCTGGTTCACATCGGTGATGGTGCCGACGTCGTGCAACTGCCAGAGGTCGACGTGATCGGTGTTGAGCAGCTGAAGCGACTTCTCGATCATGCGCATGGAGCCTTCGCGCGTGCGCTCCTTGGTTTTCGTTGCGAGGAAGGCCTCATTGCGTCGATGAGCCATCACCTTGCCCACATACTGCTCGCTCCACCGATCGGGACCGCCATAGATGGAAGAAGTGTCGATGTAGTTCACGCCCAGGTCGAGCGCGCGCTCGACGATGGGGACGGCGACGTCGAAGTTGCCGGCTTTCTCGAGGGAGGCCTGACCGCCAAGCGAAAATATGCCGACCTTGTAGCCGGTCTTGCCCAGGTTGCGCGTCGGCATGGCTGCAGGGGTGCGCGGGTTCGAGGGAAGGCCAGGCAATTCCTTTGTGGATGTGTCAGCCAACGCAGCCGCGGGTGCAAGTAGCGCGGCCGTCACGGCGCCGCCAGCTTTCAAAAATTCGCGACGTCCTTGCTTGCGGGCCGATAGCGGGTTCATCTCGCTCATGGGAATCGCTCCTCGAAATAGCTTGGATTGGTGCGACTCAATCATAACGCCGAATGTTCAAGAGCAACATCAGTCCCGATGGCTGTGCAAACCATTCCGGCCAGCTCGAATATGAGCCGGCCGGGCGCGGAGAGGAATTTGCTGAGTGCAGGTCGAAAAGAGCTTCGTGCGCTGCTCGCCCGGCCGGTTGAGTGTCTGGTTCAGGCCCTCGTCTGCGAGATACTCGCGCAAGGATTGATGATGAAGTTTGTCAAGCGTGCTTTTCAAAGTGCATCCGTAGCGAATCGATCCGCGGCCATTGTGACTAGCGAAACAATTCTGGCCGAAGGGAAGGATGGTTGAAACGATCCGTTGGAGCTGCTCGTCTGGGTGAAGGCGGCTCCCAGGGATTTCGGCCCGGGGGACCAAAGAGGAAGACAACGTTGCCGACTGGAATCGAATCGAATCCCAAAAGGAGCATCTATGAAACTGATCAGCAAAGCCTTAGCCCTTTCGGCCCTCGCCGCGACTTTGAGCGGAAGCATCGCCTTCGCCGACGATCATCATGACAACCATCAATACGTGAAGCACGAGGAGTGGAGAAAAGGAGCCGCGATGCGGCACGAGGACTGGGATCGGGGCGAGAGAATTGATTATCGCCATTACCACCTGCGTCGGCCCCCGAACGGATATGAATGGCGGTTGGTGGATGGAAACTATGTTTTGGCCGCTGTGGCGACCGGCGTGATCGCCTCCATCGTTGTTGCATCTTCGGTGCACTAAACGAGACTCGACCGGCAAGAGGGCGCGGCTGCGGCCGCGCTTTCTCTTTGGTGCGCCCGGCAGGGCGCACTCACTAGGAGGTGTAAGTCCTCTACACACCCGGCAAGGGGAAGTGTTAGCCGAACAGCAAGGGTGCCCATCGTGAGGTGGGATCCGGAGGAATCTGCAGGCAAAGCGCTGCTCTGACGAACAGCCAGCGGATAGAGGCGACGCAGCGGGGTGAGCAGGCCAATAGATGCAAAGCCCGATACTTGCACGGACGTTGCGGCGTAAATCCGACAGAGATAAGCGTGAAGGTGAGTGCGTAATACCCGGGGAGATCTGGTGGTTTGCCTTAGGGCTACCGTCATCGCGAGGTGAGGGGACGAGCCACCAGAAGTCAGCAGCGGCCATAATAGCTCCGCGCGAGCGGAGTGAAGGGCCAAACGTGAAACACGGGAGTAGGACAGCAGAACTCGATGCGAGTCAGAGAAGCAGAAGCTTACGCAAGTAAGGCCGGCGCGGAGGTAGACGGGCGGAGCCTGTCGAGGGCCGTGGTTGGTGCGGAGGCTCGTACGGCGACTGGTGGAGAAACGAAACCGGAAGCAGCGCAGGGACTTTTGGAAGCTGCGCTGGAACGCAGCAACATGATGCGCGCCTACCAGCGGGTGGTGGAAAACAAAGGAGCGCCGGGAGTCGATGGGCTTACGGTTCTGGAGTTGAAGCCCTGGCTGCAGGCGCACTGGCCGAGGATAAAGCAGGCTCTGTTGGCGGGTGAATACATGCCTCGAGCGGTGCGCAAGGTGGAGATACCGAAGCTGCAAGGCGGGGTACGCATCCTGGGCATTCCTTGTGCGCTGGATCGCCTGATCCAACAGGCACTTCATCAGATATTGCAACCTCTGTTCGATCCCGGGTTCTCTGAATCGAGTTACGGCTTTCGTCCCGGCCGCAACGCCCATCAGGCGGTGAAGGCCGCCCGAGAGTATGTTGCTGAAGGCCGGCGGTGGACCGTAGATCTCGACTTGGAGAAGTTTTTCGACCGCGTGAATCACGATGTGCTCTTAGCACGCGTGGAACGCAAAGCGAAAGACCCCGGGGTGTTGAAGCTGATCCGTCGCTATTTGGAAGCGGGACTGATGGAAGGTGGGGTAGCGAGTGCACGGAGCGAAGGGACGCCGCAGGGCAGCCCTCTGTCACCGTTGTTATCCAACATTCTGCTGGACGATCTGGATCGCGAACTGGAACGACGGGATCATCGTTTCTGCCGATACGCTGACGACTGCAACATCTATGTCCAAAGCGATCGGGCAGGACAGAGGGTCAGGCAATCAATCACTGCGTTTCTGGAGCAAAGGCTGAAGTTGAAGGTCAATGCGGCCAAGAGCGCGGTGGCTCGACCGTGGGAGCGGAAGTTCCTAGGCTACAGCATGACGTGGCATAGGAAACCGAAGCTCAGGATCGCACCGGAAAGCCGCAAGCGCATAACGGAGAAAATCCGCCGTGCGTTACAACGCGGTCGTGGGCAGAGCATGCAGCAAATCATCAAGGGGCTCAATCCCGTCCTGCGGGGTTGGTTGGCCTACTTCCGACTCACCGAAGTTAGGAACGTGTTGGAAGAACTCGATGGTTGGCTACGGCACAAGCTGCGGACGCTACTGTGGCGGCAATGGAAGCGTGTCTATCGGCGAGCACGGAATCTGATGAAGGCTGGGATAGATAAGGTTCGGGCGTGGGAGTCGGCTACCAATGGGCGCGGCCCGTGGTGGAACGGCGGAGCCTCGCATATGAACCAAGCCTACCCCAAGAACTGGTTCGACCGCATGGGGCTGGTTTCGTTGATGGACACTCACCGACGCTTCCAGTCTGTTTCATGAACCGCCGGATGCCGAACGGCACGTCCGTGTGGTGTGGGAGGACGGCGGGAGAAATCCCGCCTCCTACCCGATTCCAAATCCTGGGAGTCCAGCTGCGTCATCTCAAAGAAGGTGCACGCTCTCGTACCGCTTAGGTACCCAATCAGGCACCCAGCAGATTAGAAGTTACGTGCAAAAAAATGCCTTCGGATATCATGCTATACACGCATAGGTAACATGCTCTAGCCTTAAATCATGCACGTAAAAATAGATAAATATCTATAAATCAACATGTTAATTGCATATCACTTTAGTGCCATTGAAACCATTCTCATATTGCCCTAATCTCGGTACATACAATCCTGAGATTGCGAATCGAGAGGGTCGACAGCAAGTCTGCCCGGTGTGGCGGACTTCTGTTTGTGGTGTGGCTGAGTTAGTGAGCAACCAGATCTTCAAGCCGTCGCGTGCTCGGATGGAGAGAAGGTGCCGTGAAGGCTTCTTATTCATTCGTTCTCGCTCTGTTGTCGTGTGCCGCCACTGCAGTTCTTGCTAACTCCCCCGCCAGCAATCATGTACAGGGAGCTCCACAGGCCACCAAGCAAGTCTCAATAGCGAACCGTTCAATCGACAGCAGCAGCGTCGTGTTAATGGGTTCGCCGGATTCCGCGCTAAGGCTTCCCACAGGCTCCGGTTCCTACAATCCGCATGTGAAGACGCGAGTGAATGCGTGCTTTGCGTGTGGTCTCAGCCCATCCTCCAATTCAAACATCCCCTCAAGCGCCATTGAGCTCACCGAGATCCAGGCTTTGGGAACATGGGAATCCGCGCAGGACACGGGCAGCAGCGGCGGATCCGCGAGCGGAACAACGGGCATGGTGAACGCGCCGTCGTTGAGCGGCAACGCGCGCGAATTCAATACGTCGTATTCCACCAGCGGCGACGAACGCTACTCTGTGTCGTTTGGCGTGGATACTGCCGCCACGAACTTCTTTTACGACGTGTGGATTTACCTTGCGAGTCCGTCCGTCGATGTGGCGAACCTGGAGATGGACATGAACCAGGTGATGGCCAACGGGCAGACGGTGATTTTCGGTGTGCAGTGCGATGGCTATTCAGGAACCTGGGACTATACAGAGAACCAGGGAACACCGGGGAATCCTTCCGACATTTGGCTGCATTCGACGGCAGTATGCAATCCCCGCAACTGGGCGACCAACACCTGGCATCACGTGCAAATGAATTACTCGCGCGATGATGCAGGCGACGTGACGTATGAATCCGTGTGGTTGGACGGCGTGCAACAGAGCCTGAATGCGACGGTGCCTTCGGCCTTTGCTCTTGGATGGGGCTCGACGTTGCTGACCAACTTCCAGGTGGACGGGCTGGGTGCTAGCGGGTCGGCGACTGTGTATTTGGACAACCTGTCTGTGTATCGCTGGTAAGTGTTGCTCGAATATTCAAAAAAAGCGTCTTCTTTCATCGAATGCCGGCTGAATTTGGCCGGCATTTCATTTTGAAAGCGAAGCGAAACAAGACTCCTTCGGGCGATTGTGAATCTTACCTGTAGGCAACTACGAGGTGAGCTGACCGCAAGTGAAATTCCTACGGCCGTTGTTGCACTTCATCATTCACCTCGGGTATTTCGGGCCACTCGTCATGGGCGTGCTCGATTCCTCATTTCTGATTCTTCCTTTTGGCAACGATTTGGTAGTGGTGGGACTGGTGGCTCAGCATCCCCATCGCGCGGCATGGTATGTGGTGATGGCCGCTATCGGGTCGACGATCGGTGCGCTGCTGTTGGCCCTAGTTGCGCGCAAACTTGGAGAGCAGGGGTTTGCGAAATTCGCCGGCAAGAAATATTACGACCGGCTGAAGAAGCACGCTGGCAATCATTTGGGCGCCGCGGTCGCCGTGGGCGGGTTGGCGCCGCCGCCGTTTCCGTTCACCACGGTGATTGCCGGAACCGCTGCACTTGGTTACCCGCTCTGGAGGATTCTGCTGATCAATTTCTTCGCGCGCCTGGCGCGGTTTGCATTGTTGTCGCTACTGGCGATGCGCTTCGGCCGGCAGGTACTGCGGGTGGCGCAGTCCGCTCCGTTCGGGTGGGCGATGGCGGTATTTATCGGGGTATGCGTGGTGGCGAGCGGATTCTCCATTGCACACTGGGTGAGCAAACCGCGATGAACGCAGGGACTAACCTTCCAGGCTTGGTTTGCCTGGCGCGCGACTCCCGCTGCAGAGAAAGCTCGCGAAAAATCGGCAGTTCGTTCTTCAGCTCTTCTTCGAGGTGACCGCGGAAAAGGCCGCAACCAGCTGGTGGACGCGCTTGCCTCCGCAATGTGGACAAACCACTTCCGCCTTTTCGACGTCGGCGATGTGGTGTTGCTGGGTGAATTCCTTATCGCAGTCTTCGCAATGAAAAACGTATTGAGACATGGTCTACTCCGGCGAACATGATAACGCCGACGCATGTTAATTTGTGCACCGCCGGGCGAGAGAGTTAGCTGTCTACTCAGCGGAGTGCCAAGGAGGCTCGGCAAGTAAGCTGTATCTATATGGGCGTGCTGAGTCGCCGCGGCGATTGATGGAATCACGGATTTCGCATCGCGGTGCGATCGGGCTGGCACTGGCTGGGTTCACGTTCTGGGTTCTGACGGACACGAGCATGAAACTGGCCGGCAACTCGCGGCTGCCTGGTTATGAGATTGTGGCGTGCCTGGGTCTGGCGCTGGCCGTGGCGCTCGTGGTGCGCGGGTTTTTGCAGGGAAGGCCGCGCGGGCTGTTGCCGAAGAATCCGGCGCGGCAGCTGGTGCGGTCGGGATTGGATCTCGGGAATAACCTGTGTGTCGTGGTGGCGCTGCGCCATCTGCCGCTGACTCTTTTTTACATTTTGGTGTTCCTGGCTCCGATGGTGACAGCGTTGCTTTCCGCCGTATTTTTGCGCGAGCGGCTGGGTTGGCGCAAGGTGCTGGCCGTGGTGGGCGGATTTGCGGGTGTGGTTATCGCGGTCAATCCTTGCAGTTCGGTGAGGCAGGGAGACTGGATCGGTTACGCCGCGTGCATGGTGTGTGTGCTGTGCTTCTCGGTGAACATGGTTTGGTCGCGGGTTTTAATGCGTACCGAAACGCCGGAAAGCCTGACGTTGTTTTCCGGCGTGGTGCAGGTGGTGGTGGGCGCGACGCTGATGTTGGTGTGGCACGCGGAGCCAGTGGCGCCGCGGCTAGCGGCGACACTCACGGCAATGGGCCTTTTCTGCGCGTGCGGGAGCATGTGCTTCTTTGTGGCGCTCAAGAACACTTCGGCGGTGCACGTGTCGCAGTGCCATTACACGCAGCTCATTAGCGGGGCGCTGCTCACGTGGCTGATCTGGCGTGAGGCGCCGACGGTGTGGATGGTGGCGGGCAGCGTGCTGATTGTGGGCGCGGGCTGGTTGATGGCCGTGAGCATGGCGCGGGAGCACAGCGAGTTGAGCCCTGAGGTGTTTGCGGGGCCCGGATGAGAGCAGGAGCTAGGGGCTGCGTCCAGGGAGTTCGTGCTTCCCCACTCTTTCGCAAAGAACGCGAAAGGCTGGGGCACCTGTGATCTTTCAAGAGGTTGTCCATTCGAATTGAACCGGAGAAGCTGGTTGTGACGAGCAACTAGAACCTTCGGAGGAATCGAATGGACATTCATAAGAATGCCCGACTTAGCTTTCGCAGTCGAGAGTCCTTGGCCAGGTATGTTCTGGAGCAAGGGGCAAGCCGGAAGGCGGCTGCAGCCGCCTTCCGGGTCAGCGTCAAGACGGCGGCCAAATGGGTTGAGCGGTATCGTCTGTGGGGGTCTGTCGGCCTCACCGACCGCAGCTCGCGTCCGCACTGCAGTCCGCGCCAGACAAGCTCCTTCTTAGTGGAAAAGGTTCTTGTTCTTCGTCGCGGACACATGCCGGGCTACGAGATCGCGCGGCGCACGGGGCTTAGTCCGGCTTCGGTCAGCCGCATCCTGCGCCGTGCCCGGCTGAGTCGATGGCGCGATCTGAATCCACCTCCGCCTGTACAACGGTATGAGCATCCACGGCCCGGCGACATGCTGCACCTGGACATCAAGGGCATGACACAATTCGGCGAGGTCTCGCTGCGCGGCGATGGATGGCTGCGCGGAAAGCGCAGTCATCCCGGGTTCCTGGCTCTGCATGTGGCCGTCGACGATCACTCGCGCATGGCCTTCACGCAAATACTGCCCGATCAGAAGGCTGGCACCACCATCAGCTTCCTGCACCAGGCCGTGGAGTTCTTCGCCAGACACGGCATCGGCGTGCGCGCACTGCTGACCGACAACGGCTCCTGCTATCGCTCCACGCAATTTCGTCACGCTTGTCAGACGATGGCAATCAAACACCGCCGCACCAGACCCTATGCCCCAAGAACCAACGGCAAGGCCGAGCGCTTCATCCAAACCGCGCTTCGCGAATGGGCCTATGCAAAACACTGGTCCGACTCCGAGCAAAGAGACGCTCACTTGCAGCCCTGGACGACTACTACAACCACCAAAGACCCCATGGTAGCCTCAACTACAAGCCACCCATCAGCCGCTCCGATCCAGGAACAACCTCTTGATCTTCTACAGGCACCCTTGGTCGTAAGGCGCGCTGGCAGGAGTGGAGAATTCTTGACGCTGCAACGCGGTGGGAAGAATCAAAAAGGCGTAGTTTCCACGAGACTTGAGGGTACGTCGATGGCAGCCGCCGAAATGGGTTTCCTGCATAGCCAACTGGAGGAGCGCAAGCGCCGCCTTGAGACAGTCCTTACGACAACGCCGGAGGACGTACATCTTGAAGCCTTGTTGCGCGACGTGGATTCCGCGTTAGATCGATTTGCTGCAGGTACCTACGGTCTGTGTGAAACGTGCCATGACACCGTGGAACGGGATCGGTTGTTGGCCGATCCGCTGATTCGCTATTGCCTCGACCATCTGACGGAGCATGAGCGGGCCACGCTGCAGCGCGATCTGGATCTGGCTTCCGAACTGCAAAGGGGTCTGTTGCCGCCAGCGGATCTGAAAGTTGATGGTTGGGAGACAAGCTATCACTACGCGCCTTTAGGACCGGTCAGCGGCGACTATTGCGACTTGTATCCCTCGGATGGAGAGCTTTTCTTCATGCTTGGCGATGTCTCAGGAAAGGGCGTGGCGGCATCGATGCGAATGACGCAACTCCATGCGCTTTTTCGCAGCCTGATCGGCATGGGTCTTCCGCTGGCGGAGATTGTCGGACACATCAACCGCTTTCTCTGCGACAGCGGGCTCGCTGGACAATACGCCACGCTCGTCTGCGGGCGTGCCCAATCAGGCGGGGATGTCGAGCTCGGCAATATTGAACTCTTTAATGCAGGCCATTTGCCGGTGATTGCCGTTCAGGAGGATAGTGTGCGGTTGCTCGAGTCCACGGGGTTTCCGCTGGGCATGTTTCGCGAAGCCTCGTTTACTTCGGCCCGTTTGCACTTGTGTGACGGCGACCTGCTTTTCCTTTTTACTGATGGTCTGTCGGAAGCTCGTGGTGAGGACGGCGAATATGGCATTGATCGCGTCACGAATCTGGTGGGACGGCAACGGCAAACCTCTTGCTGCGCGGCTGGAGTGATCTCGGCATGCCTTGAGGACCTGCGCGGGTTCGCCGGTACGAATCCGGGAATGGACGACGTGACGCTGCTGGCTCTTCAGCGTGCTGTGTAAGCGGGTATGGGGCTGCTCCTCAGCGAACGAGAATCGTTCGCTCGGGTTCTTCGGCCCGGTCGTCCGCGGTAGCGGACGGTCGGGCCCCCTTCCCTGTTCCGCAAGTCCTGGGTGCTGATTTTGGAACGATGCACGCAGAAAGGCCGCCCAAATGGCGGCCTTTCTGCGATGAAGAGAACCAAGGTTGGGGAGGATTCGAGCTAGTTGATGCGGTTCGGAGTCTCCCACCCTAACCGCAAACGACGCGGTTAGGATGGGGCACCCAAAGTTCCTTTGACGCTCAGTCCCCGGCTACGAGGTCGGATTCCTTTTGCTGCTGCCGGTTGATGGGGCTGGTGGCATTGTTGGAAGCGGGCTTGATGGAGCTGAGACTCACCAGGCCCTCGATTGGCTTTTCGCCGAGGACGTGTTCGCGGTAGAGCTTGGCCATCGCTGCGTTCTCCGCATCGGTCTTGATCTTGGTGTCGCGGGCGCGGATCTTTTCTTCGCGGGCGTTCTTGGCGATGCCCAAGTTATCGAGCGTGTGGTTGGCTTCGGAGTTGACGTGCTCCATGTTGAGCTTGAGCTCGTGGCCCACGTAGCCCATACCGACCTTTTTGCCGCCGGCGAAGATTTCGTGGCGGCCGTGCTCCTCGTACCACTTCGTCAAGGTGGCAGTCATGTGCATCTTCTCGATAATGTTGCGCCAGCCCACGCCGGTGTTGTAGGCGCAGAAGCTGATTTCGCCTTCCTGGGTGGCGTAGGGGATGATGCACTGCTCGGTGCGGCGGAAGTCGTAGTTGAAGAGGTCCTGGAACCACATGCCGGCGATGAAGAGGAAGTTCCAGCGGTCCTGACGGCGCTTCTGGATGTCTTCGAGGGTACGGTCGCCCTTAACGCTACCGTAGTTTTTGCCGGTGGCGTTGAAGGTCTTGTCCATCTTCTTCATCATGTCGGTGATCTTGAAGTGGGTGGGCGCCTGGAAGGGATCGTAGTTGCGCAGCAGCGCGAGGCCGAAGCCGAGGACGGAAAGGAATTTGCCTCGGGCGGCGTCATTGATCTTGGCGAGATCCTTGGCCACCTTGTCCATGTTGAGAAAGGCGGTGACGGGAGCGGCTTCCTTGGTTTCCTTGTCGATCATTAAAGCCATGCCGATGCCGCAGTTGGGATGGCATCCGCAGGAGAGCTGGCCCCACTCGGCGCTGGGTCCGTGAATCAAGTCGGCCCAGTCAGAGAAGGTGGACATGAAGGAGATGGGGAACCAGTCGCGCTCCGGGACGCCCAGGCCAACTTGATTCTTGACATCGTGGGCCATGTGCGAGAGGGTGTAGCGCTGGGCAAAGCGGCGGTCGTCGGTGATGTCCTCATCGCGGCCAGTGAAGCTGACGGGCTGGAACGACAGGAAGCTGATTTTCTTGGGGTTGTCGAGGGCGAACTCGATGATGCGGCCGACCTGCTCGTTATTGATGCCGTTGATGATGGTGGTGACCGGAACGATTTCAACGCCGGCTTCATGCAGGTTGTTAATGGCCTGGAGTTTTACATCGAAGAGGTTGCCAACCTTGCGGTGCGAGTTGGCGGCGTTGCCGATGCCGTCGAATTGGAGATAGACGTAGCGGAGTCCGGCTTCGGCAGCGGCGCGGCAGAGCTCTTTGGACTTGGCAAATTCAATCCCGTTCGACGCGGCCTGGACGCTGTTGTAGCCGACCTTGCGCGAGTAGGCGACGGCGTCAAGGAAGTATGGCGAGAGGGTGGGCTCGCCGCCGGAGAACTGGACGCTCATCTGACGTTTCGGTTTCACCGTGATGGCGTTGTCGAGCATGGTCTTGATTTCTTCCCACGTGAGCTCGTGGACGAAGCCGACCTGGTTGGCGTCCATGAAGCAGGGGTCGCACATCATGTTGCAGCGGTTGGTGAGGTCGATGGTGAGCACCGAGCCGCGGCCGTGAGTCACTGTGGATGTGCCGTGGTGGTGGAGGTTCTTGTCGCCATCGCCGTGAGCGCGGATGTCGCGGCCGGGGAAGCTCTCCTCGAGATGCTTGAAGAAGGCGGGGTCGATGGACATGACGTCTTCGAAGTGGCCGTGCTTGGGGCAATCCTTCACCATGAGGATTTTGCCGTCGCGCTCGATGATCTGGGCCTTGATTTCGCCGACCTTTTCGTTCAGCAGGACTTCATGCGGCAGCTTGCCATCGAGGATCTGCTGGCGGATTTCGGGAACGCATTTGGGACAGAGGGAGTCGGTGGTGCGGGGCCAGCCGAGGGGCGGCTTCTCTTTCTGATAGGACTTGAGGAGAGGCTTTTCGGACCATTTCGGCGTGAAGGACGGATTGGGGCTGATGCGGTTGAGGCGCTCAAAAACAACCCACGCGGCTTTCGCCCCGTAGACGGCGACCTTCTCGGCGTACTTGACGGCTTTGGACATGTGTTGCGATCTCCTCTAGAAAGTGTGGCTCTTCGGGCTGCAACCCCTTGGACTTGAGGGTGGTGCGGGTGCTAAAAGGTCAGTTTTGAGAGTAACGCTTGGGTCTTGTCAATCCAACGGGGGTGCAGCGAATGGGGAAATTGTTGGTCGAACGGCGAAAGAAGCAGGATGAACGGAGGGGACTCCCTTCGGCGGGATAACAAATGTGGGCATGAATTCTTTGTTTTGAAGGTCTTATGGCCGAGCTGGGGAGGCTACGAGCCCCCGGGGCCGTCGGTTTTGGCTACCTGGTTGATGATGCGCTGGACCAGGACGACCTGGACGTGAATGCGTTTGGCGATGTCGGGCACGAATTCGGTGATGAAGTTGTCGGTGGGGGCAAGGGCGAGGCCGATGGCGTAGCGCGCAGAACTGGCGGGGAGATTGGTTTCACGGCCGGGGACGTAGAGGTTGCTGACCTCGTCGTCGATGGCGAAGCCGCCCAGGTTGGCATAGTTGATCATGCCTTTGCCGTTGTCGCCCTGGGTCCATACCACTTGGAGGATCGCGTGGCCGACGCGGTGCATTATGCTGGCGCCGGGTTCGCGGTGGTAGTGGGGATCCTGGTGCACGATGGAGGGGATGAGAAAAGTGCCGAAGAACTCGCCGGTCATGTCCTGGGTGTAGGCGACGCCGACACTTTTGCCGAAGCCGGGCATGCCGGGGCCGTAGGCGGAGTGCGCGTCCGAAGCGATGCCGATGCCGGATGTTCCGAGAATAGTGATGGCGTTGAAGGGATCAGTCACGTTGCGGACGGCGAGCCAGGCTTTCTCTTTGGGAGTGAGCGGCTTGACCTTGGGTCCGTCGATGAAGCGGGTATACCAGTTAATGATGGGGACGTAGATGGGGCACGGGACCGACATCCGGAAGGGCTGGCTGGTGAGGTGAGCATCCACATCTCCAAAGCCGGCGTGGTAGAGCGCTTCGGCAGATCCGATCGCAACAACATTTCCACCGGCGTTTCTGACCTGGCATGGGCCAGCTAGCGGTAGTGGGGCGGATGCCCTGGCGGGTTTCGGCGCATCGGGAAGCGAGGATGTGGACGCGGCCGGCACTGTGGCCTGTGCGAAGGAGGGGAGCGGAACAAAAGGCAAGACCAGCGACAGGAGAAGGGAAGGCGCACATCTGCGTGGGTTGATTCGTGTCTCGGCGGATCGGCAAGTCCGGTTTGTGCCTATCGCGTTGTCTGCCAACAGCCGGGTCCTCAGTCGATGGGATTTAGTTGCCTATTTTCGTGTGAACCGGTCTCGGAAACGACAACCGGACGGACGAAAACTCCTGACTTTCGCCACACCCAGGTCTATGTGCAAAGTCCTGTAGATTCTGCGTGAATGGAAATCATACCCTGCTGTCAATTCAGACGCAGTTCTTTCGTGGAAGGTCACATGGAACCGGGGAAAGCGCTTGATCGTACATCAGCGTCTAAATCTTTGTTGACGTTCGGGGCACCTTGAGCTGTATGTGGACGTGGGTGGAATTGACGCGCCTTGGCCCCGAGCCGAGACTTGACTGAGAGGAATTTGTCATGAGCTCTTATCCTCCGCCTCCCCCTCCTCCTGGCTCTCCCTTTGGACCGGGCGGTGTGGGCCATCGCCTGGAAGAAGCCATCGAACTGATCGAGATGGAGCTGAAGCACGCGGTCGCGTATGTGAATGACGCGGTGATTCCGCAGGTGCGGAGTGAATCGATCGGCGCGATGCGCAAGGTGGCCGACACGCTGAAGAATTTGGCCGATCGCATGGAGCAGCAACCGAAGGGACCTCGGACCTGATGGGTCGACACGCAGCGAGGGCACGCTCGACTCCCGGGTTATCCAGCGGTCGTGTGCCGGCGGTGAAAAGGACGGAGAGGTCGGGACATGTTCGTGCTTTCCCACCCCAGACCACCCCAGCGACGAAGACCTGTCGCTGGGGACCCCGGTGGCGGAGCTTGGAGGGGGCTCCCTCCGGTGGTGCGGATTACGAATTCCCAAGGAGGAGCAAAGCACCAGCCGTCAAATGGTCTGCTTGGGCGGGGCTCGTTCTTACGGTGGTTTTGGCGGCGGGGTGCGCGCACAAGCAGAAGACGGCCAAGGCGCCGCCGACCGCCCCTGCTGTGACCCAACCTGCGAATTCAGAACAGCCAACTTCGTCGGAGTCTTCCGCGGCGCGCATTCCCGTGACCGAGGTGCCGCCGGGCGGCGTGAGTGAAGAGGACAGGGAATTTGTTTTGGCGCATCGGCCGGTTTTCAGCGAAGAAGGCGATGCGACGTGGTACACGGCTCCTTACAAGGGACGCAAGGCGGCCAACGGGCAGGTCTTTCGAGACGATGCGCTGACGGCGGCGCATCGCACTTTGCCGATGGGATCGCTGATTGTGGTGACGAACCTGACGACGCGGCAGGCCTCGGCGATGCGGATCAGCGACCGCGGGCCGTTTGTTCCGGACAAGACCATCGACCTGACGATTGCCTCTGCCAAAGCGATCGGGGTGTATCGTGTGGGGACGGCACGGGTGCGCATTGATGTGTACGAGACGCCGAAGTCAATGGATGTGGGCGGGCGCTGGTGCGTGCAGATTGGCGCTTTCAAAAGCGAGGACAAGGCCGAGAGGATGAAGGCGGCGCTGCTGCGTGCATATCCGGATGCGAATGTGATTGAGTTTCCCGGGGAGAAAAGCTACTGGGTGCGTATTCGGCCGCATGGAGACGACCGAGCCGTCGCCGAGAAGATTCTTCATCGTGTGCGGCCGACGGAAGGCGACGCGTATCTGACGCGGCTGGATTAGTCAGCGGCGACGTCCAAAAAAGCTCCGATCAGAATGGTGCTCTCGAAGAAGCGCCTTCATGCCTTCATTGCGGCGCATGCATTTCAATTTCTCTCGATCATGCCTCAGGACGCAGACGGCGCATGCGTATAAGAACCCCTGCGAGGGCGCCGAGGCCGGCCGCTACGGGTACCACCGCAGTGTGCCACACAAGCACATGCGCGGTTTCGAAGTTAGGGCAGTGGAGTTCCAGCAGGCTCACGCCGGCGAGGCCGCCCAGGGTTCCGGCAATCAATCCCGCGGAGACGGGATTTGTCGCGAACCCGCGCCGCAGGACGAGCCAGCTCAACAGCGCGGCGGGAACGGCGTGCAGCAGGCCCATGCCCAGACAGACGAGGCCCACGGGGACGAAGTGGCCAGTGGCGGGATCGTGGAACAAGAAAGCAAACAGGCCGACCAACGCCGCGCCGGTCAACAGCAGGAGCACGGGGGGCGCAATGCGGCGGAGGCTGCCGGGAATCATCTCCGCGACGAATGTGCGTGCAGCGGCCCACAAGAGGATCGCGAGCGCGGGAAAGATGAGTGCGCGTTCGAAGAGTTCCATCCTGGCAAATCCGAAGAGGCCCGCGCGCAGCGCTCCGGCGAGCGAGACCGCAAGGCAGACGAGGACCAGTCCGTTGGACAAGAGCCATGCCGGGGCCAGTGGATGCACCGGCTGCAGCGACGGACGGATCGATTCCGCGACGTGTTGGAGCAGTTCGGGCGCCGGTTCCGGCGCTGCGGCCGCTGCCTTGTTCAGGATTTGGTCAATCTCCTCGTCTTTCACGAAAGTGGTTCTCCCGGCTCCTTTCTGAGCCCTGCGGCGCTCATTGTCTGCCTAGCTTCTTGTACGCCCTGTGGACCTTCTGCTTGACCGAGCCGACGCTGGAGGAGGTGGCGCGTGCAACCTCTTCCAGCGACATGCCCGCGACTTTCAACATTTCAATGACCTCGCGCTGGCTTTCGGAGAGCGGCGCAAGCAGGGCCTCCAGATCATTGGCTGCGTCGGGTCGTCCTGCAAGAGAAGCGCTGGTGATGGCTCTCTCCTCCAGTTGACGCGCACCAGCCGTGCTGCGGATCGTCTTTCGATAATGATCGACACGTACGTACCGGGCGACTGCATAGAACCATGGGAGCGCCGGCTCACCTGTACGGTAGGTGTGCCGCACTTTGTGAATGCGCAACCAGGTCTCCTGCAGCAGGTCATCCGCGTCGGCGCGGCTGTGTGACTGGGCGGCGAAAAATCGGTACAACTGTGGACTGAAGGCCTCGACGATGGCAGTGGCTGCGGCGAAGTCGCCTTGCTGATAGCGAACCATCAGGACCTCGAGATTGCTCTCCGAGTGCATGGGATAGACAGTCTTCTCACCCTCAGGATCGATCTCAGCCTCTTCGTGCAAAATACTCCTCGCCGTCAGCAAAGGCCCACCGTCATCTCGGGGCAACATTGGTTTATTCGATGGCGGGGAACGAAAAGTTACGGTGCGTGCGGACTTTTCGGAATTCTTTCCGTGCGGATGAATTTCCAGTTCCCAGCGTAACTTCCGGCGGGCGGAAACCGAATCAACATTCGTGAAAATGATCGGCCACGCGTGAGATTCGTGTGGGTGCGGCCGGTGCATGCCTTCACAACAAACTCCAAGGAGGTTGCAATGATTTCTCAGAGGCTCAAATGGAGCCTGCGCCGTTCCAGTATCGCAATGTCGGCTCTGGTTCTTGCAGGTACCCTAGCGGGAGTTTACTGAGAATGGCGCAAAGACACGTGTAAGTAAATTTGGATAATGTAGTTAGTCCGCGGTTGTTGTATTACCCACGTTGGGTACTACCGAGCAGATCGAGGCCCAGAACCTTGGTGAGCTGTTGCTGAATGAGGGATTGTTTGGAAAGCACGGTGGCCACGCGGTTGGGTCCCTTCTCGCCCTGCGGGGGGTAGAGCAGATTGTACTTCTGGATCTGTTTCAACTGATCGAGTAGTTGTTCGGTGGAGAGCCCTGGCCAGGCCGGCTCTGCCAGTCGGCGTACATACTGCAACAGCGAGATTCCGAGCATGCAGTAGAAGGCATGGACGCGGATCTTCTGATCAGTCCAGTGATACATCGGTCCCCATCCCAGCCAGTCGCCCTCCTTGAGTCCGCGAAAGACCTGCTCGATATGCTGTTGACCGGAATAGGCGGTGATGATCTGCTCTGGGGTCCAATCGAAGCGGTTGGACACCAGGACGGTGCGCCCCAGTCTTTGCGCCATCAATCGTTCCAGAGCCTGGTGGTCGAAGTCGAATTGCAAATGCCAGCGGCCGTCCCGTTGCTGCAACTGGTAGCTGACCAGTTCATCCACGAATTGCGGCGACAGCCAGCGCTCGATCTTGTTGCGCAGCCCGCGCTCAGTGAAGGATGCAGCCGTGGTGGCCAGCTCTCGGGCCAGTCTGCGCATGAACTGCATGGCCTTGCTCAGACTGGTGGTCAGGCTGTGCAGTTGTTCGCTGGCAAAGGGGGCCGAGTACTTGACCACGCAGCGATACTCTTTGCCATGGACGACCATGGTCTCGGCGGCCGCCGACACGCCCGGCTCCTGGCTGCTGAGCGGAGTCAGCTTCTGGCTGGAGCGGAACTGGGCCGGGGCCTGGGTCCAGGGAAGTGCGGAGATCCATCCCACCCCGGCCTGTTCCAACTCCAGCGTGTTGGCCAATGCGGCCGAGCCCTTGTCCAGAACCAGCGTGACGGTCTCAGGCGCAATCTGGTTGCGCTCGAGCAAGGTTACGATGCGCTGTAATGCGTGAGAGAATTCCTCCACGTCGGCCACGTTGCCGCGATACAGGTGGTGACAAAGGCTGAGGCCGTTGTCCCCATCCAGGACATAGCTCAATCCCACCTGGCGCAGATTATGACGCCCCTGTTTGTTGTGTCCTCGTTGTGCCAGGCTGTTGCGTTCGTTGTTGCTGGCGATGTAGGTGTAGAAGTTGGTCGTGTCGTAGGCCAGCAGTCGGCGCGTGACCATCTGCTTTTCCTTCCATAGACCGAGCAGGCGCAGTTGCGCCTCTTCCAGTTCATCCCGCTGGCCCGCGGGCAGCGACTCGCCAGTCTCGATGCGATCAAAACAATCCCAGAAAGCCTGCGAGCTAAATCGTTCCGGAGCAAATCCCCACAAGGACGACAGGATGCTGTCTTGATACCAGTCGGCCACTTCGGTCTTCGGACCCGGTTGACAGATGCGATGGATCGCGGCCAGCAGCAGATAATGCGCCGTCGATGGGCCGGAACGCGGCTTGGACCAGAGCGACTGGAGCAGTGCAAAGACTCCTGACTTCTCCGCTGCCAGCCACAGAGCGCCAGGCAGGCCGAAGTCGACCGTGGTGGCCGACAGGGGCACCGGTGCGGTGCGGTCCTGCACCAGCCGGGCGACGCTTTCGGCCGTACCCAGGTAGGTCTGATGGACGATGCGGGGCTTGCCGTCGACGCGTGCGCTCTCGACGACGTAGTAGTAGATAGTGTTGGCTTTTTTCTTCTTGATGAGCGACGCCATACAGGGTAATACAATAACTCGGATTATTTAGCGATGTCAACTAGAAAATGAGCATCCTGTGAGCTATTCTCTATCTTAAACAGGGTAATACGGATAAGCGAGGACGGATGCGAATACAACTGCTTGTGATGCAGAAACTTAAATCGAATGGCTTAGCTATAACCTCCCGCTTCGCAGTAAACTCCCGCTAGCCGTCGAGGCACAGCCTGGGCGCAGCCCGCTGGTGATTACAAGCACGAATGATCCCAGCAACAACTCAGTTGTGGTCTTCAAGCTGAACACGGAAGGGACGCCTTCCTTGCCGTTGAGCGGAACATTTCACACGGGAGGGAAGGGTGGAGCCAGCACCAACGCGGGGATTGTGCAGTTCAACAGCAATCTGGGCGCGGTTGCGAATTACGGATCAAATACGGTCAGCCAACTGGTGCGCTATGGGAACTCCGTTGCACTTGGAAGAACGATTGATCTGGCCTCGGATTGCGTGAAGCCTGATTCGGTTGCGTTGACGGATAGCCAACTTTTCGTGGTTGGCGCAACTTGCGCGGAGAGCCATGCGTGGCCTGCGGGATTTGTCGATGGCCCGGTAGTAAGTTTGCCGGATGCTTCGGCGGCGCAGATCGCGGTGGGCGAGAACTGGGCGGCTGTCACACTGGCCTCCGGATCGCTGCTGCAGTTGCCGCTTACGCGCGATGACGGGGTGCTGAACGGCACGAGCACCTCGATTCCATTGCCGAGCGATGCGAACAACACGCCGCTCGGGGAGGCTTTCTGGGGGAATATTCTCGGCTTCACGCCGGCGCACAGCCCGAACAGCTTCGCGATTGTCGACGAGGATCGCAATCTCTCTGCCGTTCCGGGACCAACGCCGGCCTTCCCAACGAACGCGCCTTGCTGGGTGGCGAAGGGACCCGGCAACATCTGGTACACGGGGAATTCTCCCGGCGACGCCATTGCGATCTTCTTCAGCGACGGGCAGAGCGGCGTGTTCTATAAGAACGTGTCACTGCCGGGATCGCCGACCGACGTTTCGGTGTCGCCCGATAAGAAGTGGCTGGCTGTGATCTACAGTTCGGCGGGCGAGGCATACGTTGCGGTGTTCTCGATTGACGACCATGGCGATTTGACCAAGGTTGCGACGTCGAGCCCAATCGGGGTTGCTTCGTTCAACGGTGTCGCCTTCAGCGAGTAGTTGCAGAAGACGCGGCTTTGTTGCGAAACATGGCGAATTTGGATTTGTGCTTTCCCACCCAAGCAGAGCTTGGAAAGGGCACCCATGTTCGAACAGATTGATGCGACGCAAGTGGTGAAGGACGACCAAAGCTAATCCGGAGGTGGGTAAAAGGGCAGCTTGTCGTTTTTCTCATTGGCGCGGCGGATGGTGACGTCGTCGAGCAGGATCGCGGGGGCGAGGACGGTCTCGGGTACTTCGCCGGCGTAGTTGGCGACCCAGAGATCTTTGCCCGCGGCTTCTATGTTGGAGCGAAGGGCGCGTTCGTCGAGGTCGGAGAGGCGGGCTCCGCGAACCAGCTCGCGTGTGCCATCGGGCGCAATGCGATAGAGCAGGCGAGGATTCATGGGTCCGCCGAGAGTAGTGACATAGTAAACGCTTTTCAGCTCGCGGTCTTTGGCGATGTCGAGAAGCTTCTTGTTCAGGTCCTCGTCGCTGAGGCCCTGTTTGGCGGTGATTTTGAGAACGCCGATCGCGGGGCGTGCAGGACCGGAGGCGGCGGCGCGGCCATGGCCATTGGACTGCGGAAAGTCGCGCACGGGCTGGCGGCCGATGAGGTAGTTGTCTAGCTTGCCGTCGGTGATGAGGCTTACGGATTGCGCGGGGACACCTTCGTCGTCGATGTCATACGCCCCGAGGAGGCCTTTGCCGTTAAAGGTCTTGAGGCTGGGATCGTCGGTGGCGTCGAGGAAGTCAGGGAGAACGCGCGCGTGGAAACTCGAGGCGAAAGGTCCGTTGGTGCGCGCTTCTGTGCCGAGGCGGGGACGTGTGGCAGTGATTCCGGAGCCGAGCAAACGGCGCAGCGAGTCGGCGCTCGCGTCGGAGCTGAGCAGGACGGGGCCGTGGTACTCCTCTTCGACTAACGGGGCTTGGCGGAGGTCGGCGAGCGAGGCGATGAGCTTGGCTGCGTGTGCGGCGAACGCTTCGGGTGAATCGAGGTCAGAGAGGGAGACACCGTTGGTTGCGTACGAACGATCAAGGCGCATGCCGTCGGCAGCCTGGGTGCCGACGCCGAAGCTTTCCTGAAAGCTGGAGGCCGATTTGCGGACGATGGTGCCTTCGCTGTTGACGAGGCGCATGGTGGTGGCGCGCGCATGGAAGCTGGAGGAGCTGTACTGCACGTCGTGCTGCAGAGATTGGACGGAGGCATCGGTGCGGAAGAGACCGCTGTCGTGCGCGACGCGATTTTCCCAGGCCGTTTCGTCGAGCTTGAGAGTCTGCGGGGTGGTGAGTGAGACGAGGGGATTCTGGTGGCTGAAGTCGTCGGCCTGGGGCGGCGTCTCGACCTGCTTAAGCTCGGCCTGCTTCTGCGCGTAGGCAGCGAGTGCGGATTTGTAGGCCTGATCGCTGGCCGTCCACAGCGCGGAGCGTAATGCGATGGGGTCGTCGTCGAGCGCGGCCATCTCGATGGCGCCATCGCCGCGTTGGCCAGAGCTGTCGGTTTTGTAGTCACCCACGAGTACGGTGACGCGGACGACGCGGGCATGGTTGTGGCTGGAGCCTTCCGTGGCGCCGAAGGCAGCCTTGGTTTCGAAGTCGTCAACGTCGACGATGCGGTATTGGATGAAGAAGGGTTTTTGGAAGCCGGGGAGCTGGAGTTGGCTCACGCTGCGGTCGAGCTCTGTCAGCATGGCGGCGAGGACGGGGTCTTTTTCGGCGTCGGCGCGGGTGGATTCGGCTCGGAGAGAGGATGCAAGGAAGAGAGTGAGGATCGTGAGCATCCAAGCTTGACTGAGGATGACCCGGGCCGGGTTGGGCTTGTGCTGTCCCACCCAGGCAGAGCTTGGATGGGGCACCCGGCGAAAAGCAGATCCTTCGCTGCGCTTACCCCAATCGCACTCCCGTGCGCTCGGGGCCCCAGGCGTGCTCCGCTCAGGATGACATGGGCTGGGGCGTGGTTTCTCACGCAAACGGAGCTTGGATGGGGCACCCGTCCTTCGCGTGAGGAGGCGCAGGAGATTCATTGGGCCTCCTTGCTTGCGGGAGGCGCGCTGGGGATGGGGAGGATGGGCGGGCGTTCGATGCCCTGGGGCTGGCGCTGGGTTTCGATTTCGCTGACAAGCATGGCAGGAGCTACGGCGCTGACGGGGACGGTGCCTGACTCGGCGCCGCATTCGCCGTTGAAGACTTCGGGCTTGTCGCCGGTGGCGAGGATGCGCTTCATGGCGGCGAGCGGCGTGCCCACGATGGAGACGCCACGGACGAGCTCGTCGGGGCGGCCGTCGACGTAGACGCGATAGACGACGAGGGGAATCACTTGAAACGCCTGCGGCGAACTGCGCGTGGTGACGGCAAAGCCGGACGAGATGTCTTCGAAGTAGAGGCCGTAGGCTTTGCCCTGTTTCTTCGCTTCGTCAATCAGCTGCTTCCGCAGTTCGGCGTCGGGGACCGTTTTGGTTGAGCTGACAATGAGGTTGCCTTGGCGGCCGGTGGGCATGCGGCCGGTTTGGGCGCGGCCGTGGCCGTTGGACTCGCTGAAGCTGGCGATGGGTAGGCGCGACATGAGAAAGGTTTTCAGCACGCCGTCCTGGATGAGTTCGACGCGCTGCGCTTTCTGTCCTTCGTCGTCGTAGGTATAGCTGCCACTCAACCAGGTTTGGCCAAAGGTGGTGCGGGTGGGGTCGTCGGCGACGGAGAGGAAGCTGGGTAGAATGTCTTTGCCGATTTCCTTGGTAAAGGTCTGGCCTTCTTCGTCGCCGCGCTGGCGCTGGCCCTCGAGCCGGTGACCGAGTACTTCATGAAAGAAGACGGCGGAAGCGCGGCCGGAGAGAATGGCGGGTCCGTCGAAGGGCTCGGTCACGGGAGCCTTGCGCAGCGCTTCGAGGCTTGTACCGAGCGAGCGAATGGCCGATTCGAGTTCGGCCTGAGAGGGGAGTCCGTCGATGGTTTCGGCTTCGAAGGTCTGGTCGCGGAACAGATCCATGCCGTCGTCGGCGCGGGTGACGGCGAGGACGACGAGGCGCGCCTGGAGATGCGGCGTGACGACGCGGGAGCCTTCGGATGAGGCGAAGTAGTCAGTCTCGTTCTGCACGGTGAGCATGACGAGGTTTTGATAGACGTTGGGATATTCGCGGAAGATGCGGGAGAGCGAGCGCACGCGCTGTTCCCAGGCCGCGCGGTCGATTGCGACGGGCGGGGCGGGTTTGGCGATGGCGACTTGTGGCGGCTCGGTGGAGAAGTCGGGCGATGTGTCCTCTTCTTTGGCGCGGACCTGGGCCTCGGTTTTGACGCGGAGGTAGTTATCCAGGGCGGTGCCATAGCCCGTGTTGGTGGCGATCCAGAGGGAACGGGCAAGCGCTTGGCGGTCATCGACGAGGGGCAGTTCGAGGCTGTTGACGGCTGAGGCGCGGTGGTCGCCATGGGTGTTGTCGAGCTTGGGTTCGCCGAGGCGGACCTGCACGTCGGCGACGCGGACGTGGTTGGCTGAGCTGCCGACGATGGCCCCATATTGGGCGCGAATCATGACGGCGCTGGCATCGCTGACGGAGTAGCTGAGGAAGTAGGGCGGGAGTTGATTCTCGCTCGACGTGCCGGCCGTTTTGCCCAACGAGGCGAAGGCGCGCTGCAACTCGGTGCTCATCGCGTCCAAGAGGACAGGGATGGGCTGCTCGGCGCGGGCCGTGAAAGACGCGAGAAGTGCGACAACTGCGAGGGAGGAGAGTCTCAGCATCGAGCGGCTGGAATCGAGAGGGGAATTATGTGGCATAAATCGGAAACAGTCTGGTAAAAGCGAGTCCAGCTTTGATTGTCTCAGACTGGATGGTTGTGAGGAGATTGCCGATGCGAATTGTCTTGACCGGCGTACTGTTGCTCTGTGTTTTTATCGTGGGTTCTGTTCCGGCTTTTTGCCTGCAAGCCTCTTCGGCACCCGCATCCGCGGAGGCGCAGACTGCCTCGGCGCAATCGGTCTATCGTCTGCCGCCGGAGAAACTTGCCAAGGCCATCGCGCTGAGCCGCATTCGCGATGTTGAACATTTTGTCGACGCGTTTTGGGGGTTTGCGGTGTTGTGGCTGCTGTTGAGTACGCGCGCCGCCGCTGCAATGGAGGCGTGGGCGCTCCGGGTTTCGAAGCGGCGATGGGTGCAGGGACTGGTGTTTTTCGCGCTGCTGATTGTGGTGTTGACGGTGACGGAGTTGCCGCTGGACATGTACATGCACAACGTGAGCCGCCAGTACGGCATCAGCGTGCAAGGGTGGGGAAGTTGGTTGGGTGACCAGGGGAAAGCGCTTGGACTGGCAGTGGTGTTCGGATCGCCCGTGATGTTGCTGTTTCAGTGGATCGTGCGCAAATGGCCGCGGCGGTACTGGTTCGGCATCTGGGTAGCGACCTTGCCGTTGATGGTGCTGGCGGTGTTTGTTTCGCCGCTGATTGAGCCGCTGTTTAACAAATACGAGCCGCTGAACAAGAACTTTCCGGCACTGGTGGCGAAGCTGGAACTGGTGGCTCAGCGGACGGGGACCGCGATTCCACCGGAGCGGATGTTTCTGATGAAGGCCAGCGAGAAAACCAACGGTCTGAACGCGTATGTCAGCGGACTGGGCGCGACCAAACGCATCGTCGTGTGGGACACGACGGCGGGACGGGTGCCAGATGATGTGGTGATGTTCGTCTTCGGGCATGAGTCGGGGCACTACGTCTTGAAGCATATTCCCAAGATGTTGACCGGTTTTGCCGTCGCGCTGTTCTTTGTGTATTGGGGGTGCGCGGCATTTGCGGAGTGGCTGGCGGGACGGTTTGGCGCACGCTGGGGGTTGAAGTCGCCGGATGAGCTGGCGAACCCGCTGCCGCCGCTCGCTCATCGGGCTGGCTTCGTGGTGTTGCTGTTCACGATCACCGTGGCGAGCTTCGTGCTGGAGCCGGTATCGAACGCGTTCAGCCGGCATTTTGAACACCAGGCCGATGTGTTCGGGCAGGAGGCGATTCACGGGCTGGTGCCCGATCCGCAGAAGACGGCGGTCGCGGGGTTCAATGCGCTGGGGGAGGCGTGGCTCGAGGATCCGAATCCGAGCCCGTTCCTTGAGTTCTGGGAGTATAGCCATCCTTCGGTGAAGACGAGGGCGAATTTTGCAGCGCAGTATGATCCGTGGGCGAACGCGGGGCACGGGGAGTTCTTCAAACAGTGATCAGTAGTCAGGGATAAGTAGTCAGGGATCAATGGTCAGGGAACAGAGGCCGGGACGAGTTCGTGCTCTCCACCCAAGACCAGCCCAGCGACGAAGACCTGTCGCTAGGGACCTGGATGGCGGAGCTTGGATGGGGCACCGATCGTTCGCGCGAATTGAGCGGTTCGCAAACAGCAGATCCTTCGCTCGGCTTACCCCAATCGCACTGTTATGCGACTGGGGCCCCAAGCGTGCCGAGCCTCAGGATGACACGGCAGTGACCGACGGAAGGTGCGGGACGACAGGAAGGCATGCGCGGAATCCGGGAATCCAATAAAATAAAGCCATGGTGGCGCTTCCCCCCATCCCGTCGATTCTTGTGTCTCTTGTGGGTCTGGTGGCCGTGACGATGTGGCGGCTGCGCGAGGCGCGGAGCGCTGTGTCGCTCAAAAAGATTGTGATTCCTCCGCTGGGGATGGCGACGGGGTTTTCCATGTTTTTTGTTCCGGCATTTCGGATTCCGTGGGCGTGGGCGGGGCTGGCGTTTCTGATCGGGGCTGTGGCGCTGGCGTGGCCGCTGCTGCTGACAACGCGCCTCGAGCGGCAGGGCGACGCGGTGATGATGCGGCGATCAAGTGCATTTCTGGCCGTGATCCTGGTGCTGGCCGTGATTCGTTTTGCGGCGCGGGGCTACTTCGACACGATTCTCACGGCGCAACAGACGGGCGCTGTCTTCTTCATTCTTGCGTTTGGGATGATCGTGATCTGGCGGGCGAAGATGCTGATGGATTTTCGTCGGCTGACGGCGGGCTTTGAGACCAGCACGGCCTAGAGGCGGCCGCCGCCCGAGCAGATTTTCCATGAAATTTCGTTCGTTTCTGCGTCGAGGAAAGGACGCATTTTCCTCATGCCGGTCGGCTCAGTCGCAGCGTTTACACTAGGGTTTCGCCCTCTTTGAAGGAGAAAAACTCCCATGGCCTATCCCGCGAATTATCGCTATACCAAAGAACACGAATGGATTTCAGTTGACGGTGGCATCGGCACGATTGGTATTACGGACTATGCGCAGAATTCGCTCGGCGATATCGTCTACGTGGACGCGCCGAAGATTGGCGAAGAAGTGAAAGCCAATGCGACGTTCGGATCGGTCGAGAGCGTGAAGGCCGTGAGCGATCTCTATTCGCCGGTGAGCGGGTCGGTGATCGAGGTGAACGAGTCGCTGAAGGCCGAGCCGGACAAGATCAACGCCGCTCCGCATGACACGTGGATTATCAAGGTGAAGCTGTCGGATCCGGCGGAGTTTGACAAGCTGCTGGATGCGGCGGCGTATGAAGCGTTTATTTCCGAGGAAACTGGAGCGTGACGTCAGCTTCTAGCTGCTAGCTCGCTGGCGGCATCGATCGTATCGGATTCCTTAGAGTGAGAGTTGTTTCGATCTACCGGCTTTTGGCTGAAAGCTAGAGGCTAGAGGCTAGAGGCTAGAGGCTGATATGCGTTATCTTCCCAAGTCGCAGGCGGAACGCGAGCAGATGCTTGCCGCGATCGGCGCGCAGTCGATTGACGATTTATTTGCCGTGATTCCTGCCGAGTACCGGCTGACGCGCGACCTGGATGTGCCGCGGCAGTTTGGCGAAAGCGAGATTGTCGAGTTTTTCAAGGCGGCTGCGGCGAAGAATGCGACGGACTATGCCAGCTTTCTGGGTGCGGGCGCTTACCGGCACTACAGGCCGGTGATCATCGACGCACTGGTGCAGCGCGGCGAATTTCTGACCAGCTATACTCCGTACCAGCCCGAAATTACGCAGGGCACGTTGCAGGCGATCTTCGAATTTCAAACGATGATTGCCGAGTTGACGGGCATGGATGTAGCGAACGCCAGCATGTACGACGGGTCCACGGGAGCTGCCGAGGCTGTGCTGATGGCGATGCGCGTGACGGGGCGGCACAAGGCGGTGGTCGCGGCAACGGTGCATCCGGAGTATCGGGAAGTGATGCACACGTATCTGCGGGTTCGGGATTTGTCTACCGAGCAAGTTGGGTATCACCCCGAGACGGGACGCGTGGATCTGGATGCGCTGGAAGCCGCGGTGACCGAGGAGACGGCGGCGGTGCTGGTGCAGAGCCCTAATTTTTTCGGGACCATCGAAGATGTGGCGGCGATTGCGGAGATTGCGCATAAGAAGGGCGCGCTGCTGATTGTGTCGATTGCCGAGGCGGTTTCGCTTGGTGTTGTCCGGCCGCCGGTGGAGGCGGACATTGTCTCGATGGAGGCGCAGAGTTTTGGCGTGGCGCTGAGTTATGGCGGGCCGTTCTGCGGGGTGATTGCGGCGAAGGAGCAGTTTCTTCGGCAGATGCCGGGACGGCTGGCGGGACAGACTGTGGACTCGGACGGGAACCGCGGGTTTGTGCTGACGCTTTCGACGCGGGAGCAGCATATCAGGCGGGAGAAGGCGACTTCGAATATCTGTACCAATCAGGCGCTGGTTGCGCTGATGGCGACGATCTTTCTGACTGTGTATGGGAAGGAAGGGATCCGCGAGCTGGCGGAACATAACCTGGCGAAGGCCGATTACGCGGCGAAGACGCTGAGTGCGCAAGCGGGGGCAAAGCTGCTTTTTGATGCCGCGCCGCGGTTTCACGAGTTTGTGTTGAAGACGGATGAGGCTCCGGCAGTGTGGAGTCAGCGGTTGTTGGATCAGAAGATTGTGGGCGGTGTGGAGTTGAGCCGGTGGTATCCGGAGCTGAAGGACGCGACGTTGTGGTGTGCGACCGAAGTGGTGACGCGGGCGACGATTGATGCGGCGGCGAGGGTGCTGGCGGCCCGGCTGGTGGAGGCGTAAGTGCCGGCCCATGGAAAAGCCACAGCAGATTATTGCATTGGGCGGCGGTGGATTCATGATGGAACCGGAGAACCCACTGCTGGATCAGTACATTCTTTCTGCGACGGGTGTGGCCAGGCCGAAGATTTGCTTTGTGGGTACGGCGAGCGGTGATTCGTCGATTTGCATTGACTGGTTTTATAAGGCATTTGGCGCGATGAGTTCGGTCCCCACGCATCTTTCGCTGTACAAGCCGCCGACGCAGGATTTGCGTTCGTTTGTGCTGGAACAGGATGCGGTTTATGTCGGTGGCGGGAGCACGCGGAATCTGCTGGCGCTTTGGAAAGAGTGGGAATTGGACCAGATTTTAGAGGAAGCTCTGCACGCGGGAATCGTGCTTGCGGGAATCAGCGCGGGTTCCATCTGCTGGTTTGAGCAGGGGCTGAGCGATTCGATCAAGACGGGTGAGCTTCACCCACTGAAGTGCCTGGGATTTTTGCCGGGCAGCAACTGTCCGCACTACGACGGCGAGGCGGAGAGGCGACCGGTTTACCAGCGGCTGATTGCGGGCGGAGACATAAGCGATGGGTTTGCCGCAGACGATGGCGCGGCGCTGCACTTCATCGACGGAGTATTCGCCAAGGCGGTAAGTTCGCGCCAGAGGGCGCGGGTGTATCGAGTTGGCAGAACAGCGGAGGGAGTGCAAGAGAGGGCTCTCGAAGCTGAGTTTCTGGGAGCATAGGGTTACGGCGCAGGATGTGGCGCAGCGTTCTGCAGAATGTTAACGCACAAGGCTTTGATGGGTTGACTACGAGGCACATGATGGCAGTGACTGAGACGATTGAGCGGAAGACGACGGGCAAGGTTCGGCCGCACCAGACGCAGAATGAGGGGCTGGTGTTTGAAAAGTCGTCGCCGGGGAAGCGCGCGTACAAGCTGCCGCCTCTGGATGTGCCTGCGGTCGATCCGGTATCCCTGCTGGGGAATTCCTGGCGATCAGAGAGCGCGCAGCTTCCGGAGTTGAGTGAGATCGAGATCATTCGGCACTTCACGCGGCTGTCTACCTGGAACTACGCGATCGATCTGGGGATGTATCCACTGGGCTCGTGCACGATGAAGTACAACCCGCGGGTGAACGAATTTGTGTCTCGGATCGAGGGGTTGGCGGAGGCTCACCCGTATCGCCCGGAATCGCTGGCGCAGGGCGCGCTGGAGATTATCGACCTGCTGCAAAAATGCCTAATCGAGATTACCGGCATGGACACGATTACGCTGCAGCCGGCTGCGGGTGCGCATGGGGAGTTTACGGGGATCCTTCTGATTCGCGCCTGGCATGAGTCGCAGGGCAATGCGCGCAGGAAGGTGCTGATTCCCGACTCGGCGCATGGGACGAACCCGGCGACGGCGGCGATTTGCGGCTACACGGTCGAGAATCTGAAATCGAATGCCGATGGCGGGATCGATTTAGAGGCCTTGGCGCGGCAGGTGGATGAGGACACGGCGGCACTGATGCTGACCAATCCCTCGACGCTGGGCGTGTTCGAAAACGAGATTCACAAAATCGCCGATATATTGCACGCAAAGGGCGCGCTGCTTTACATGGACGGCGCGAACATGAATGCGCTGGTGGGCAAGGTGCGGCCGGGCGATTTCGGCGTGGATGTGATGCACCTGAACCTGCACAAGACGTTTTCGACTCCCCATGGTGGGGGTGGGCCAGGTTCGGGACCGGTGGCATGCAAGAAGTTTCTGGAGCCGTTCTTGCCGGTCCCGGTTCTCGTTCGGCGCGAAGGCGTCCCATCCCAGGTCTCCGACCACCCCAGCGACAAAGATCTGTCGCCGCGGACCCCGGCTTCGAGACCCGGGGCACCCAGGGTTGAAACTCAACTGACTTGGGAGTACAACCGGCGGCAGTCGGTGGGACGGGTGCGCGCGTTCTATGGGAATACTGGGATGTTTATTCGCGCGCTCGCGTACATTCTGGCCAATGGGCCCGACGGGTTGCGGCAGACGACGGAAGATGCGGTGCTGAACGCGAATTACATTCGCAAGAAGCTTGAGGACCTCTACGAGCTGCCGTACAAGACGCCCTCGATGCACGAGGTGGTTTTCTCGGACAAGCGGCAGGCGGCGAAGGGCGTAAAGACAGGCGACATTGCCAAGCGACTGATCGATTATGGGTTTCATCCGTATACGGTGAGCTTTCCGCTGATTGTGCATGGGGCGCTGATGATCGAGCCGACGGAGAGCGAGTCGCTGGAAGAGCTAGACCTGTTCATCGAAGCGATGCGGTCGATTGCGCGCGAGGTGCAGGAAACGCCCGAGCTGGTGAAGACGGCGCCGCACTCAACGCGGGTGTCGCGGCTGGATGAAGTGCAGGCGGCGCGGAAGCCCATTCTGCGCTGGCGGCCCACACCGAAGCTGCCACCAAGAGGGTAACCGGCCTTCGAGTCACCTTTGATTGCTTGCGGATTGGCTGTTAGAAGTCGGATAATGGCGTTCCCCCAGGTGTTCCTCGCGATTCGCCCATTCCAGGAAAGTCGTGGGCATTTTTCTTGGGCCGTCTGAGGACGGAAAAGTCCAGGCAAGGCGAACGACGTTCCTTGTGCCGCATCGGTGACTGAGAATATCCGCAGTGAAAGAGCGAAGCGGATCGGGTGGATTTCCTCCGGCGCAGGAAAACAGATAGTGAAGGGGAATAGGCTCAGCGGGTGAAGATCGGCAGCTAGCCCCTGCCGCGAAGGAGTATCGATGCGGCTCTGGAAAGATGAAAGCGGACAAGCGCTTGTGTTGACATTGCTGTGCATGTCCCTGCTGCTGGGGTTCGTGGCCTTGGCGGTGGATGTGGGCACCCTGTTTCACGCCAGGCGTGGTGTACAGATTGCCGCGGATGCGGCCGCAGCGGCCGCAGCGCTGGATTACAAGTACAACTCGACGGGCCAGCCCGCGTCGGCGCAAAACGCCGCTTACGCAGCGGCAACGGCGAATGGGGTGGATCACACCGTGAACGGAAACGTGGTTACGGTCCATAACCCGCCTACGAGTGGATACCACCAGGCAAGCGGGTATGTTGAAGTAGTCGTTACCCGGCCAACCCAGACAGTTTTCATGGGCTTGTTTCACCTCAGTTCCGTCCCCATACAAGCCATGGCGGTCGCATCTTCTGGCGCCAATGCCGGATGTATCTGGACGCTAGCCAAATCTGGAGCAGACATCACATTGACCGGGTCGGGGGCTCTGACCGCGCAGAATTGCGACATTTACGACGACTCAAACGCTTCTGATGCCTTGACGGTGACAGGCAGCGGTTCGGTATCCGCAAAGGCGATTGGCATCGCCGGCGGATACATCAAGACTGGCTCGGGCTCGATCACTCCAAATCCCCCGACCACTGGAATCGCGCCCGCCGCAAACCCGCTTAGTTTGACGGCGCCAACCGCTGGGACAGGAACGTGCTCGTCGAACTGCAATCGGGCGAACACCGGGAGCGGAAATATGACCTTGAACCCAGGGACCTATTCGTCGATCACAAATACGGGCAGCGGAAAGATCACTCTTACACCTGGGAATTACGTCATTACGGGCAATTTGTCCAACATAGGGAGCGGAGGCCTGATCCTTGGCGCCGGAAACTACACGATTGGCGGAACCTTCACAAGCACTGGGAGTGGATCGCTGACCCTTGGTGGAGGCCTTTATAACGTGGGTGGAAATCTTTCACTTACGGGCTCCGGTCCTCTCACCGGGGCGGGTGTCACCTTCTACACGGGCGGCAGCACGACTGTCACGGGAAGCGGAAACATGAACCTGACGGCGCCAACCACGGGCACGTATAACGGTGTCTTGTTTTACCAGCCATCGAGTAACAACAGCGCTATGGCGATCACTGGTTCCGGCGGCGATATATTTCAAGGAATCGTCGATGCTCCATCGGCGGCGCTGACATTAACCGGCTCGGGCAGTTTCACGGTATCTACCGATCTCATCGTAGATTCCCTTAGCATCACCGGCAGCGGTACCGTTACAGATACGAACTATGCCGTTGCAACCAACCCCAATTCGGTGCTTGGAAAACTTGTGCTGGTGGAGTAGATATGAAGCTTTCAAGAACGAGCGATCGTACCAGGCAACCCTCGGCTCGCCGCCTCTTCGATGAACTAAGGCAGGAACACGGCCAGGCAATGATCGAGGTTGCGGTTACGCTGCCCCTTCTACTCTTGATATTGGTGGGAGCGATCGAGGTCGCCAGGGTCGCCTACGCCTCGATTGAGGTTTACAACGCAGCCATGGCTGGAGTGCAATACGGCTCGCAGAATGCCCAGACAGCCGGTGATATAGCGGGGATACAGCTGGCCGCTGCGAACGACGCAAGCAATATCACGTTGGGCACAACGAACGTATCGCATTCCTGTATTTGTTCTAATGGGGGGGCTTCTACCTGTTTGTCAACAGATTGTTCCGGCTCAAATATTGAAACGATTCTTACCGTCCAGACCCAGGCGACTTTCGACCCAGGATTTCATATAGTCGGGCTTCCAACGTCGTTCACAATCCATGGTCAGGCAATCCAAAAGGTTCTTCAATGATGGACTGCACGAACTCAAAAAGGGGGCTGCCGAGATCCGTTCGTGAGAAGATCCGGCTCTGCATTCGAGTTGTGTTACGGCGTTCGTCTCTCAGCGCGGAGTCAATGAAACCGCTTCGCCGGCGGAGCCTTGTGGACGATTCCGGCGCAGCCCTCATCGAGTTTGCAGTGTCCGCTGCAGTTCTGTTTATGATGCTGTTAGGCATCATCCAGGTCTGTTATGCGTTGTATGTCTATAGCTACGTTTCGGATGCTGCGCGTGTAGCCACCCGCTATGCCATTGTCCGCGGTTCGAATTGCACCGGGATGCCGGACTGCAACGCAACGTCAACGCAGATTCAGTCGTATCTGCGCAATATCCCGTATCCAGGCATGAGCGCCAACAACCTGACTGCCACAGCAACCTGGCTCAGTGTGAGCACGACGCCGCCAACGACATGGACAGCGTGCGGAACTCCGTGCAAGAGTCCGGGAAATGCGGTGCAGGTGCAAGTAACTTATCAATTTCCCCTGAACATCCCATACTGGAAGAACGCTACAGTCAATATAAGCAGCACATCGCAGATGGTGATTTCCAACTGAAGTTGGCCCGTAGCATTCGTGACTCCTTTTCCGAATTTTCCGAGTTATCCTTCCTTCACGATCCGGGGACAACGGCCTAGACTTTTCTGAAAAGGCTGACTGAGATCCCCCCATGGCTACGATCCCTGACTTGAGGCTTGACGCCGGGCTACCGGCGAACATAGACGCTGAAAAAACTATTCTGGGCGCGATCCTGCTGGATAACGCAGCGCACTCGGAGGCGGCTGAGAAGCTGGACTCGAGTGACTTTTCGCTTGATTCGCACCAGCGCATTTTCCTGCGTATGAGCGATCTTATGAACGCCCAGCGCGCCGTGGACATTGTGACGCTGGCGAACGAACTGGCGCGTTACAAGGAGATTGAGACGGTCGGCGGCGTGGCTTACCTTGCCTCGCTGACCGAGGGTTTGCCGCTGCGGCCGGTCATCGAAGACTACATCCGGATCGTGAAGGACAAGAGCCTGCTGCGCAAGCTGATGGCGATTTGTTCGGCGGCGATTGCACGTGCGGCCGATCAGAGCGAGACGGCTCTCGAAGTGCTGGACATGGCCGAGAATCAGCTGCTGGAGGTGAGTGAGAAGGGCATCTCGCAGGGGCTGCAGCCGCTCGATCAGATTGTCGCGGACTCCTTTGGGACGATTGACAACCTGTATAAGCAGAGCCGCGAAGTTACGGGCCTGGCAACGCACTTCATCGTGCTGGATCAGATGACGAGCGGCTTGCAGAAGGGCGAACTGATCATTATCGCCGCGCGGCCCTCGATGGGAAAGACGGCACTGGCGATCAACATTGCCCAGCAGGCGGCGATCACGAGCAAGGCGACTGTGGCCGTGTTCAGCCTGGAAATGAGCAAGGAGTCCCTGTTACGCCGCATGCTTTCGTCCCAATCGGGGGTGGACCAACGCAAGTTGCAAACGGGTTTTCTTGGGCGCGAAGATCACGGCAAGCTGCAACACGCGCTGGAGCAACTGGTGGAGGCACGCCTGTTCATTGACGACACAGCGGGCGTTTCCCTGGCGGAGATGCGCGCGAAGGCGCGGCGTCTGAAGCAGAATGCAGGCGGGCTCGATTTGATCGTCGTCGATTACTTGCAATTGATGTCGGCGACGCTGCCCTCGATGGGGGGCAAGCGTTACGAGAACCGGACGCAAGAGGTGTCGGCCATTTCGCGCGGACTGAAGGCGCTGGCCAAAGAGCTGAACGTGCCGGTGATTGCGCTGTCGCAGCTCTCGCGTGCCAGCGAGCGAAGAGGCGACGACAAGAGGCCGATGCTGAGCGATCTGCGGGAATCGGGCTCGATTGAGCAGGATGCCGACGTGGTGGCGTTCATTCATCGCGAAGCGTATTACAACCGCGATGAAGAGATCTCCGATGCGGACAAGGCCCGGTCGGAAATTATCCTGGCCAAGCAACGCAACGGCCCCACCGGTACGGTGCATCTGAACTTTAATTCGAATTGCACACGATTCTCGAATCCGGCGGATTTTATTGATCAGGCTTGAAAACGGTCGTATTCCCTTTGAATTCAGAGAGACCGAACGCTTACATTTGGATGACATATCCTAGGCTCGTCGTGTCTAAGAATGTCTCTGGCGAGTAGCGCCGGACAGAATGAATAAACAAAGGGGACCACGATGACGACTGCTTTTATCAACCGCATTGCCACGTCCGTTCCCCCCCACGATGT
Organism: uncultured Acidobacteriaceae bacterium; assembly: GCA_963704415.1. GTDB lineage: Bacteria > Acidobacteriota > Terriglobia > Terriglobales > Acidobacteriaceae > Telmatobacter. Next base: position 1,811,234 of record OY969908.1, read on the forward strand.
GCATCGGGCGTTTATCGACTTTGCCCAGAGCCTGGTGCCGGAGGGCACGACGCGCAATTTGTTTCGCCGCATGGTCCGGATGTCGGCAATCGAACATCGCTATTCATTTTTGGACCCTGTCCCGACGGAGAGTGGCGAGTGGAAGGATGCGGAAGGCCTGTATGTTCCCGGTGCATTTCCGGGCACCGCGCGGCGGATGCAGGCCTATGAGCAATATGCTCCAAGACTCATGCGCTGTGCGGTGGACAAGCTGGCATTGAGCGAAGAAGAGCGGCGCGGAATCACCCATGTGATTGTGACATCGTGCACGGGACTGTATGCGCCGGGTTTGGATATTGAAATCGTCAACCACCTCGGACTCAGTACGTCGGTAGAACGCACAATGATCGGCTTCATGGGTTGCTATGCTGCGATCAATGCGTTGAAGGCCGCACGGCATATTGTGCGTTCTGAGCCGGAGGCGCGCGTTCTGATTTTGAGCCTTGAACTGTGCACCTTGCACATGCAGGAGACGCAGGACCTGGAGCAGATTCTGTCGTTCCTCTTGTTCGCGGATGGATGTTCGGCGAGCCTGGTGACTGCGCGTGAGGCCGGGCTCGCGCTCGACAGCTTTCTCGCCGTGGGTATCCCTGAGACGCACCATCTGATCACGTGGCGCATTCGCGAACTTGGGTTTGACATGCAATTATCCGGCAAGGTTCCCGGCGAATTGTGCCGCGCGTTGAAGGAAGTTGGCAACACTATTACACGCGGGAAAGATCCATTGTCGATCGATCTGTGGGCTGTGCATCCCGGCGGCAAGACGATTCTTGACTCGGTTGAAAAGGGGCTCGGCCTTCCGACCGAGGCACTGGCGACTTCGCGCGAAGTGCTGGCGCGCTTCGGCAACATGTCATCGGCGACCGTGATGTTCGTTTTGCAGCGGATCATGCAGCTGGCGGAGCCGGGACAACAAGGTTGCGCGATGTCGTTTGGTCCCGGCGTTACGGCGGAGACGATGCTGTTTCATGCAGCCTGAAACACTGGATTTCAGCGCTCGCGCGCAGCTTGCGGAGCTGATGGATGGCCCCTGCAGCCGCGAGGAATTGCGTGTATGTCTGCGCGACCTGGCAAAGGTGAATCGGTGGCTGATGGGTTATCGCCCGTTGCTTGGATGGCTCGATTCTCTTCAGTTGGAGGGATTGATTGAGCCTATTCGGATTCTCGATGTGGGCTGCGGGTATGGGGACGTACTACGGCGGATCGAGCGATGGGCCAGGTTGCACGATGTTGGCGTGGAGCTGACCGGGATCGACCTCAACATGGACACTGTGGTGATTGCGGCAGAGGCAAGTAACGCAGCAAGCGGAATCGAATGGGTGAACGCCGATGTCTTTGAGTATTCTCCGCAGGAGCCAATTGACCTTGTCGTGAGCGCGCTCTTTACGCATCATCTGGCTGAGGCGGAGGTGGTGCGGTTTCTCGGATGGATGGAACAGCACGCGAGGATGGGTTGGTTCATCAACGATCTTTCACGCCACGCAGTGCCGTATCACCTCTTCCGCATGTTTTCAAAGCTGATGGGTCTGCATCCTTTTGTGCAACACGATGGGCCCGCTTCGATAGCACGCGCGTTTCTACCTGAGGAATGGCGAAGGATGTGCGCTGCCGCAGGGCTCGCCGAAGGAGAAGTCTTGATTCGGGGATACACCCCGGGACGATTGTGCGTGATGCGCAGAAAGCCTGGGCACCGATGACTTGTGCAACGATTGAAAACCTGGTGATCGGTGGAGGTCCAGCCGGATCGATGCTTGCGCTGCGGCTGTCGGATGCGGGGCGCCCGGTGACGCTGCTCGAAAAGGAACGGACTGCGCATCATAAAGTATGCGGCGAGTTTTTGAGCGGCGAGGCAGTGGAGTATCTCGACCGCGCCGGAATCTCCGCATGCGCGCTGGGTGCAGTGCCGATCGATCGGGTGCGACTGTCCTCGGGTAAGAACCTTGTGGAGTCTCCTCTGCCTTTCCGTGCGCTATCACTTTCGCGACACGTTCTGGATGAGGCCATGCTTCATCGCGCCCAGGATGCGGGGTGCTCGGTGCGGCGCGGCGCGTGCGTTGGTGAACTCGAGCAAGAGGGTGATGCGTGGCGTGTCGAACTTCGTGCAGGCGCAACGCTGCGCGCGCAGACGGTCTTTCTTGCCACGGGAAAGCACGATTTGCGTGGGTGGGCGCGCGGCTGCGGCGTGCAATCGGACCTGATCGGATTCAAACTGCATTGGCGGCTGAGGCCCGCACAGACTGAGTTGTTGCGCGGGGCGATGGAGCTTTTTCTCTTCCCTGGCGGTTACGGAGGCCTGGCGATGGTGGAAGGGGAAGTAGCTAATCTCTGTCTCGTGGTCCAGCGCAGGCGTTTGCAGGCAGAGGGTGGATGGACGAAGCTGCTGGAAGCGCTGCGGCGCGGCAATCGGCACCTGCGCGCTCGGCTTGAAGGCGGGGAGCCGCTGTGGGAGCGGCCGTTGGCGATCTCTCCGATTCCCTATGGATATCTTGCGAACGGGACGGAGGGACTCTGGCGCGTCGGTGACCAGGCTGCGGTTATTCCCTCATTCACGGGCGATGGCATGTCGATCGCGATGCACAGCGCGGCGCTGGCGGCTCAGATGTATATGGAAAGTCGGAGCATGGATGAGTGCAATCGGACTCTGCATGCGCAACTACACACGGGGATGCAGATCGCAACGACGCTTTCTCGCGGCCTGGTAACTGACCTGGGGAGGAGTCTTGCTCCTCTCGCGTCGGCGATTCTTCCTGGCGGGATGCGATGGATTGCGGCGGCAACGCGGATTCCGGAGGGCGCACTCGAGGGAAGCCGCACCTGGCCGGAAGAGTATCCGGTTCTCGGATAGGCGTGCACGGATTCACGTTTGGTTCAGGACCATCACAACGCGGCCCGCGATGAATTCCTGCACTCTCCGGTCGGGCTCGCTCTGCAGCAGTTCGATGGGGAAGGCGAGGTTGAGGGGCCGCAGCACTAGCTTGTCGTCAAGAGACTCAACGTAGCGAATGGCAACGTGCGCTCCCTGGCGCACGGCACACAGCGACGGCCTGCCAAGCCGGTAAGGCACGGGTGAGTTGTAGTGGCGGTCAATGACGACGAGAGCACCGGGAAGGATCGACGGCTCCATGGGCAAGGCGGCCTCGGGAGAGATGCGCACGGCGACAAATCTTTGCCAAGCAGAACGGTTTGTCGCTTTGCGGGTGCGGAGGGATTGAAGCATGCCCACCGGCAACGGCATCGTCTCAAGTACCGCCGAAGGAAAGATGACGGGATCCGAGAGAGCAGAGCTGTGCGAGACGACTGGTACGGCGGTCCTCTCCTCTTCGATTGACACACTCCCGTCGAGCGGGGAAGAAGGCAGGAGCTGTTCGGCCTCCATGGTTAGCGCCTTTAGAACGAGGTCCATCGCATCCCATGAGAGCCTGCGCTTCTCCCGAAGAAAGTTCGATACGTGGGCCTGTGCGAGGCCGGTCTGGCGAGCGAGGTTCGTGACGCTCTGCGCGCCATCGTCAATCCTGCGAAGGATTTTCTTACGGAGCAGTTCGTGCATGTGGATAAATTTCATCTGAGGATTGTTCGCTACCAGCTATGGATCGGAAAGGTCTCCAATTTCCTGGAGCTATGTCCGTTGTGCATTTGAGGCCTGAAATTGCGGGTTTGCCGGAGGGGGCGTGAAAGCAGAGACGAAATTGAGAAAGGACCCATTGACCCGAAAATGGGCTCGGGCTACATTTGCCTTACTTTATCTCGTACATACTCGTCGGAAGATCTCGAATATTTGTTTTTGCGGTCGCTCTCTCGAGGAGACAGAAAGATGTCTCTCGAGTCTGTGAATCCAGATGCGGCATAACTTAAAGATTTATAGATTCAGACTCTCGGGACATATTTCCACCGGCAATCGCGCGAAATAGGCACACAGGACAGGCGTGTGCGAGCTTCCAGATCTGCGCTCTAAATATATAGACAGGAATAAGAGAAACCAGACAAATCTCCTTTATCAGGACGGAAGAAACCTGAGTAGTTTTGCCTGGTTCTCGCAACTCGCCAAAAAACGAAAACGATCGAACCAAGGCGGAAATGGGCCTTTTCTCGGAGAATCCAATGGAATTGCGGGTGCAATTGAAAGTTTGCGAGGGGTGCGGTTGTCTTTGGTATCGGGCCCAGACACAAGGGACAGTGTATTGCAAAGAGTGTGAGACGAAACTGAAGGACTTTCCAGCTCCAGAGACCCGGAAGAGGCGTGGACCGCCAAGCCGCAAATCGCTGGTGAGGGTTTGGGCAGTGGCTGATTCAGATGTGGGTGCAGAATGAGTGCGGCACCTCAGTTGCCCCCGGTGTGGGGAGCAGGCGGTCCACCGATTCCATGGCAGCGAAGAGTGGACCCAGAGGCCGAGCTTCCGGCTGTAATGGACGCGAACGAGTCCGAGGATGAAGCGCGGGCGAGCGACCCGCCCATTGCCCTGGCGTTTTTTCCGGAAGCATACGGAACGCATGTTGCGTCGCTATCTGTACTCTTCGATGCAGGTGGGCAGATCGCCGTCCATTCTCGGCGATTCAGTCGAGCCGGCGGGTGCGGACGTTCGAGGATGCGGTAATTTTTGTGCTTGATGTGGAGCGATGTCTTGACCGGCTGAGTTCAGTGGATCGGGCCATGCTGAGCAGGATTGTTCTTCAGGAATATACCCAGGCCGAAGCGGCTATGTTGCTGGGCATGAGCCCGCGGACTATCTCGTACAAGTTTCCGCTGGCGCTGGATCGATTGACTGAACAACTGCTGGGAAAAGAATTGCTGATACTTCCGCATTGATCACTTACCGATAGAGCAAAGCGAAAGGGGCGCAATCGATCGCGCCCCTTAGCTCGATACAACAACGTTGGAATCAATCCTTAGAATTTGCGTGACCACTCGCGTGGCCAGCGCTCCACGATGACTTTTTTGTCGGTGAAGAACTCGATGGCATCGCGACCTTGCGCGTGCATCACGCCGAAGAAACTGCCTTTCCAGCCGGAGAATGGGAAGTAGGCCATGGGCGCGGGGACGCCGATGTTCACGCCGACGTTGCCTGTAGTGACGGCATTGCGGAATTTGCGCGCCGCGGCTCCGGATGAAGTGAAGATGGAACTAGCGTTGCCGTAGGGCGAGCGGTCGATCAGTTCGACGGCTTCTTCGACGGATTTTGCGTGGACCACCGAAAGAACGGGTCCGAAGATTTCGGTCTCCATGAGCGGACTTGTCGAGGGCAAGCCGTCGAGGACTGTAGGGCCGACGAAGGAGCCATCATGATTCGATACGTTGCGACCATCGACGATGGTTTTGGCACCGTCGCCCGCACCTTGGCCGATGAGAGAAACGACGCGATCGCGGCTGGCCTTCGTAATCACGGGGCCCATTTGCACCGCTGGATCGAGGCCATTGCCGACTTTGAGTGCAGCGGCCGCAGCGGCGATGGATTCGCCGAACCAGCTTTGCGCTTCGCCGATGGCGACCGTGACACTGACAGCGAGGCAGCGCTGGCCTGCGCAGCCAAAGGCGGAGTCGGCAATGATTTTGGTGGTTGTTTCGGGATCAGCGTCGGGCAGGACCACGACGTGATTCTTGGCGCCCCCCTGGCACTGCACGCGCTTGCCGCTAGCCGAGCCGCGGGTGTAGACGTATTTGGCCACGGGCGTGGAACCGACAAAGCTTACGGCGCGGACGAGGGGATGGTCGAGGAGCGCGTCGACCGCCGGCTTGCCACCGTTGACGAGGTTGACTACCCCTGCGGGCAGGCCGGTTTCCTGGATCAACTCGACGAGTCGCGCAGCGGAGAACGGGACCCGATCGCTTGGTTTGAGGACGACGGTGTTTCCGGTGGCGATGGCGTACGGAAGGAACCACAGGGGAATCATCAATGGAAAATTGAAGGGCGTGATGATGGCGGCGACGCCGAGTGGCTGACGCACCATGATTTCATCGATGCCCGGGGCGATGTCCTCCAGCGAGTAGCCCTGCATGAGCACGGGAATGCCACAGGCGACTTCAACATTCTCGATGCCGCGACGCAATTCGCCCTTCGATTCGGCCAGAGTCTTGCCGTTCTCCGTGGTAATGATGGCGGCCAGCTCATCGAAACGATCTTCGAGAATGGACTTCAGCTTAAAGAGGAATTGCACGCGGTCCCCGGCTGGCGTGGCGCGCCATGCGGGAAAAGCAGCATGGGCGGCGGCAACGGCGGCGTCGACCTCGGCCGCCGATCCAGCAGGCGATTGGCCGAGCGGTTCTCCGGTGGCGGGGTTGGTTAGATCGACGCCGGGCGCGCTGGTCGACTTTTGCCATTTGCCGCCGACAAAATTGCGGATCTCAAGGGTGCGGATTGCAGGGGAAGCGAGAGTAGTCATGGGACTTTCACTTTACCGCAGCGGGAGGGTAGCTGGCAGCAGGAATCGCACGGGGGATTTGGCTGTCCGCATCGAAATCGCGGCTGTGGAATTGGATATCAAGCAGGGCTGATCCAACCCCATCAGAATTCACACGTCTTGTTTGCTATTGTGGACGGGGCCGGTTCTCTGATTTTGAGAGTGAGGTGAATCGGGCCTCCTGGAGGGATGGGATCATGCCGTTTTCGGTGAAATATGCCGCCCTGCTTCTGATGTTGCCGTCATTTTCAATTGCCGCGCAGCAGCCTGCCAGTCAACCAGCGGGCGCGCCGCAGCCCACCACTGCGGCTGAAGCGCCGAATCGCGACACGAGCTATATCGACGAACAGGGAACGGCTCATGTGACGCGAGTGGTGCCGGTTCCGCAGGATCTGAGCCCGCAAGCGCAGCTGGCGCTGGGCCATGGCGGACCGGACCAGGGGCCTCCCGAGTCGCTCGATCAGCGGCGGAAGATGACGGATGCCTACACGGCGCGGGCGCGGGTGGCGTGGACGCGGATCTGCCCCAACACGCTTGTGGATGAGACCATGGCCGGAGTTCCGGTGCATATCGTTACACCGGACGGAATGCCCGATCGGAATAGGGACAGGGTGCTGCTGAATCTGCATGGGGGCGGATTCAACTCGGATTCTGGTTCGTACACGGAGTCGATTCCGATTGCGAGCTACACCGGAATCAAAGTCGTGGCGGTGCTGTATCGGCTGGCGCCCGAGCATCCGTTTCCCGCGGCGGTCGACGATTCGGTGGCTGTGTACAAAGAGCTGCTGAAGACGTACAAGCCCGAGCATATCGTGATCTATGGGACGTCGGCCGGAGCTATTTTGACGGCCGAGGTGGCTGCGAAACTCAAGCAGCTGGGATTGCCGCTTCCGGCGGCGCTGGGCATTTTCAGCGGCATGGGCGATTTTGCGCGTGCCGGCGATTCGGTGGCGATGTATGCCTTGCGCGGTCTCACGGGACATCTCGATCCGCCTGATCCCAAGCAGCATGATGGGGAGTATGTTGGCTCCGTCGATCCGAAGGATCCCGTGCTGTCGCCGATTTACGGAGACCTGCATGGCCTGCCGCCGACGCTGTTTGTGACCAGCGGGCGCGATCTGCTGCTGAGTGGGACAGCCAACCTCCATCGCGCGTATCTGAACGCCGGCGTGGATGCGAGGCTGTGGTTTTCGATGCGCTGCCGCACGCCTTCTGGTACGACCCGATGTTGCCGGAAGCGATCGAGGCCAATCACACGATGGCGGACTTTTTTGTGAAGCAGCTGACGAAGTGAGTTGACCCGATCAGTCCGGAATTGGGGTGACTGGGATCCGAAGAGAAGAATTGATGCGGGAAAACATTTCGAACGCCGCGGCAATTGCTGTCAGTTCGATGATTTCCTGGCAATTCAAGTGCTCACTGACGGCGTCGAAGGCCGCTTCATTCGCAGCGTGCCCTGATTGATGGAGAAGGCTCGCATAGCGAAAGCCGGCTCTTTCTTTTTCAGTGAAGGGGCCATTTTCGAAATTGTCGTAGCTCGCAACCTGCCCCAGCGTGGCTCCGCGCTTCAGGGCCAGATGACGGTGTGCGCTGATGCAGTAGTCGCAGCGGTTGAGCGATGCGATACGCGTGGCGATGAGTTCCTTGTACCAGCCCGGCAATGCGCCATCCGCCATGAGGGGCTTGAGAAATGCAGTGACTCCCAAAACGAGCGAGGGAATATTGGCGAGGGCCTTGAACATGTTGGGCACTACACCGCGATCGGCCAGGAGCTTGTCGTAGAGTTGCGCGATCTCTGTCGGAACTTCTTCCCGCTCCAAAAGAGGAACACGGGATTCAGTGATTGAAATGTCGGTCATGGCGTCCCAAGCATCAATTCCTGCCAGTGTAAATGCGCAGCATCTCATCCCAGTTTTTAAATAAGGCGGCGTATGCATAGTGACTCCCTCAATAAAGAAAACGGCACGAGCGGGTGTTTTCCTTCGCGAAGGCGTCTCGATTTCAATTACGGGATGATTAAGAAACGCTGAGAGTTCAGGGTCAATTTGGGGATTCGGATTGCATGTCCCCCAGTCGATGGCAACTGGTTCAGATGTGCGACGGAAGGATCTGTCGGATCGCCGGCAACTGATTGAAGTTGCCCGCGGCTACCAATGCGCGCTCCTGAAAGATGGCTCGAATCCCAGGGCACTCGTGGGCATCAGCCTTGTTGCACTGGCGAGTCGTCAGCACGAAGCGTCCATTGAGATGGCAAAAGCTGCGGTGGCTGTCGCGCCAGCGATGGATTTGGCCTGGGTGACGTTGGGCCAGGCAATGAAGGCAGCCGGCAGATGTGAAGAAGCGAAGCAGGCCTATTCTGAGGCGATCCGCCTCGATGGCACAAGCCCCCTTGGGCGGATTGGTTTGGGCGAATTACTGATGGCGGAACGGCGTCCCGAACAAGCGCTGGATGTGTATGAATCGGTGCTGCGCCAACATCCGGTGATGGCTGTGGCCCAATTGGGTGCGGGGCATGCCTTGGCGTGCATGGGCCGAGACGCCGAAGCGCTCGAGTCGTATGAGCGCGCACTGGCCTTAGCTCCGAGGACGTCGGAGGGAGAATTTGCCGCTGGATTTGTGCTGGTGCGGCTGGGACGGAGGAAGGATGCGGAAAGGCGCTATAGGCGGGCTCTGACTCTGCGGCCGGACTTTGCCCCGGCATGGATGAACCTCGGCTGCCTGCTACGGGAAGAGGGACGTGAGGCATACGCCGAAGCGGCGCTGCGGCGGGCGGTCGAGTTAAAGCCAGAAATGATTCTCGGCTGGCTCAACCTGGCGCTGCTAAAACGAGAGCAGCGATGTTTCGATGAGGTGGAGACGTACTTGCGACGGGCTTTTGCGCTCGATCCGGAAAAGGTAGAGACACACATCGGGCGGTGTCAATTCCGCGCAGCGGAGAAGGATATGGCGGGGGCGTGGGAGTGGCTGCGGTGGGCTTTGGCGCGCGAGCCAGATCATCCTGAAGCCGTGAACATGTGCGGTATTTTTTTGCATGCCGAAGGCTGTTGTGCCGATGCAATTCAGGCATTCGATCGAGCGGAGGCGCTGGGAAGCGGATCGGCCATTTCGAATCGCGGCAACAGCCTGATGGATTTGGGAAGGATGGACGAGGCGCTGCAATCGCACAAGGCGGCGGTGGAGAGGGATCCACAGTGCGCCGGTGCACAGTACAACCTGGCGCTGGTGCAACTCAGGCTGGGAGAATGGGCGAGCGGTTGGCCGGGCTACGAATCGCGTTGGCGCTTCAGGGAGGTGCATCGTGCGCCGATGGTTTTTCGGCAGCCGCGTTGGCGCGGAGAGCCGCTGCACGGGCGGCGCATCTTGCTGCACGCGGAACAGGGGCTAGGCGATGAAATTCAGTTTTGCCGGTATGCTTCCTTGGTTGTGGACCGAGGTGGAGTTGCAGACCGGGGTGGATTTGCGGATCGAGACGGCGAGATCATTCTGCAAGTGCATGAGCCAGTGGAACGGCTGATGCATTCGCTCGCCCTGGTTCAAGTGGGCCGCGCACAGGTTGCGCGGTTGGGCGTTGCTCCGCCGGAGTTCGATTTGGAATGTCCCCTGATGAGCTTGCCGGCGTTGTTTGGGACCACTGTGGATGCGGTTCCGTGGCCGGGTCCGTATCTGAGCGCGGAGCCCGATTTGATTGCAGAGAGAGAGACGAAGCTACGCGCTTTGGACAGTGAAGCCTGGCGCGTTGGCGTGGCTTGGGCGGGCAATCCGCACTACAAAGCGGACACGCGAAGATCGATGAAGCTTGCAACGCTGATGCCACTCCTTCGCACCGAGGGTGTCCTCTGGGCCTCGCTGCAAAAGGGCGAAGCGGCTGAGCAACTCAAGGGATTGGCCGAAGATTCGATGATCATGGACGGATCGAGCGGAGATAAGAATCTTGCTGAGACGGCGGCGCTGGTGGCGGGTCTGGATCTGGTAATTACGACCGATACCTGCATCGCTCATCTCGCCGGTGCGATGGGTAAGCCGCTGTGGATCCTGTTACCGCATCTCGCCGACTGGCGATGGATGGAAGAAGTTGAGACGACGCCGTGGTATCCCACAGCGCGCCTGTTTCGACAACGATCGGCGGGCGACTGGGCTGGAGTGCTGGAGCGAGTTAGTGCGGAGTTGTCTTTGTTTCGTTTAGGGATGATGGGATCGGAGAATTCTCGCTCTCGCGCGAATGCAGTTGCGCGCGAACGCGCTGCATGATGCCGAGATAATGCGCCAGGTTGTGGATTGAGTTGAGCGTGCCACCGAGCGATTCGCCCGCCTGTATCAGGTGGCGCAGATAGGCGCGCGAGTAACGGCCGCAGACCATGCAGCTACACGCTGGATCGGGCGGATTCTGATCTTCGGCGTACTGTCTGTTCTTGATATTCATGCGACCTTCGCTGGTGAAGAGCAGGCCGTGGCGCGCCGCGCGGGTGGGCAGCACGCAATCCATCATGTCCACGCCCATGCGCGCGTATTGCTCGATCTCGTCGGGATAGCCGACTCCCATGACGTAGCGCGGCTTGTTGGGAGGAAGCAAGGGCAGGACTTCTGAGATGACTTCGAGGGTGGCTTCGCGTGGTTCGCCGACGCTGAGACCGCCAATGGCGTAGCCATCGAAATCCATTTCAACCAAGCGCTCGGCGCTTTCGCGGCGCAGGTCGGTATAGACGCCACCTTGCACGATGCCAAACAGGCTTTGGTGCGATCTCACCCAAGCAGAGCTTGGATGGGGCACCCCTTGTCCGTGCCAGACGACTTCACTTTGGTGAGCGCGAAAATGGTCGAGCGAGCGACGCGCCCAGTGCATCGTGAGACGCAGGCTTTCGCGTGCTCGATCGCGGTCCGCCGGATACTCGGTGCATTCGTCGAAGGCCATAGCGATGTCAGCGCCGAGCGCGATCTGGACGTCCATGGAATGTTCGGGCGTGAAGAAATGGCTGCTGCCGTCGAGGTGCGATCGGAAGTGCACGCCTTCGTCGCTCACTTTGCGTAATTGCGTCAGGCTATAGACCTGAAAGCCGCCGGAGTCCGTCAGCATCGCGCGCGGCCAGCTGATGAAGCGGTGCAGGCCGCCCATGCGCCGAATGGCTTCGTGGCCGGGGCGCAAGTAGAGATGGTAGGTGTTGCCGAGAATGATTTCGGCGCCAAGCGATTCGAGCACATCCTGAGGAACGGCTTTGACCGTGCCGGCCGTGCCCACGGGCATGAACACTGGGGTTTCGATGGTTCGGTGGGGGAGGTGGAGTTGCGCTCGGCGCCCGCCTGCGGCCGTTGCATTGAGGATGTCGAAGGATGGAGCCACAGATTAATTCTAGCGGTTGCATTGGCCGCGGGATCGAGCCCGAATGAAACGGCATCAGGGAGTTCAAACCGAACTCCCTGATGGTTGAGAACTACCCGATGCGGCGGTTGTGTTTGGCACGGAAGATACGGCGCGAAGCCACATTCTGCCGGTGGGTGAGGATGCGCCGATCCCTCGGTGTGAGGCGGCCGTTATGGCGTGCGCGCATCATATGCATCTGGCGATGAATGCTTCTATGCTGCCGCTCGAGGCCTGCGGTTTGGCGCGCATTGAGCCGGCCACCGCGAAAGCCGTTGGCAATGCGTCGCTGCTGGTTGAACTGGCGCTGGACGATGTTGGGTTTCTGCGCGGCCGGCGCGGGGGTCTGTGCGATGGTGATGGCCGGCGCCGCAAAGAGCGCCGCCACAAGTGCGAACTTCGCGAGTCTCATGGTGTGTTTCTCCTTCTGTGGCGGCGGTGCTTTGACCACCCACACTGGCTGAAACACAGGGTGCCGGAATTGGTTTTCAATCGAAAGGTGGAGCTTTGCTCGTGTGCCTTGGAGCAAATTGGAGAAGCTGGATTCCAGTAAAGCGATTCATCGAGATTCGACGCAGCTTTGATTGCCGGTCTGCTTACTTCGCGTCTCGGTCGAGCTTGATCTGTAATCCCGCACGCACGACGCGCGGCATACCGAGTGTTGTTGTCGGAGTTTTTGAAACTTCAATCGAGCGATCGAACAGATTCTCTCCGGCCGCGAACAACCGAAGATGATGGCCGACGTCGCGCGACGCATAGGCATCGAGACGAAAATATCCGTGCAACAGGAAAAGGTTCGCGTCGTCATCGAACTGGTGACCGCTGAGCCGGCTCTGCAAACTCAACGTGCCGAGGACAGGTTTGTAGGCGCGAAGGTTCAGTGTGGCCATATTGCGTGCGACTTCGGGGATCCAATTGCCAAGGTCCTGCGTGCCGCGCGAGACGGTGGCATGTGCATATTGATAGCCACCATCGAGCGATAGCCAGTGTTGCGGCGCGAGCTCAAAATCGAGAGCCACGCCACGGCTTTCAATCTGACCGAGATTTTGGCGCGCAAGCAGGATAGGCGACGAGTTCGGATTGGTGGTGACAGCAACGATGGGACGATTGACATGGGTGAAGAAATAGCTGGAGCGGATGGTGCCCCAATGCCATTGGCTGGCGAGGCCTGTTTCCCAGCCAGTGGCGCGTTCGCTCAGGAGTTTTCCATTCGGCAATGTGAGCTTGTTGCCAACCTGGGTGGAGCGATAGAGCTCGCTGGGCGAGGGCGCCCGAAAGGCTCGAAAACCTGAGGCGGAGACGGCCCAGTGATTCAGGAATTTGCGCGAGATCCCGAGGCGCGGATCGAAGAGACGCTCGTCGCGTTGTGTGGGTTGCGTCGCGCTCGGGAGCCATGTCGTTCCGTTCCAGGTGAGCTGGCGTCCGTCATAGTTTTGAAACCAATCCGTGCGGGCGGATGCGGATGCGGTCCATGCATGATGCACCCACATCACCTCGCCGTAAAGGCCGGAGTCGCGCTGGTGGTCGTGCAGATTGGTGAGCTGGGTGGATGAGCCGAGAGACTGCTCGCGATCCCAATACCGAATATCGTGTGCGTCGGCGCCTGCGAGAAGAACGAGGCCGGCGCCGAAAAGGTGCGTCCAGTGGGCGGCCGCGCCCAGTTCATTCACGGGGACCAGCGCGAACTTTGACGGAGTTTCGCCGCAACGAAAAGTGCACATGGAATCAGCTGCGTTGGGCGTGTTCGTGATGCTGGAGAAGGTCTGGCGGTAGTGCTCTGTAGAGCCGTAGAGACGCAACAGCGCGGAATCGCCGCGCGGGCTTTGCCAGTCGCCGCCGGTGGCATAGCGCCAGAGCCGCGTCCCATTGGTCTGGAACGGAGTGCCGTTGCCGCGTGCTTCATTCATGCCGCTACCGCGGATGAAGAGCCGCAGGGGTCCCTGCGTGTGATCCGCGACGATGATTCCGTTCTGGCTATGCATATTCGAGGCAATGTCGACGGGGCCGCGCTGGAACGGAGCCTCTTGGATGTAACCGTCGGTGCCGATGGTGCCACCTGCGGCGAGCAATCCCCAAGGGCCGTCCTTGGTTTCGCCGAGAGCGCTTTCGTCGTAGGTTCCTTCTCCTCCGTAGCTGGAGCGGATTTCTGCACGATCGGTGGTGGGGCGCACTGTGATCATGTTCAGCACGCCGCCGATGGCGCTGGAACCGTAGAGGTCGCTGGCGCCACCGCGGACGAGTTCGGCACTTTGGACGGCGAGCTCCGGCTCCTCTTCCCAGTGAATCCATCCGCCGATGGGGTCATTGAGGGGCACATCATCCTGGGTGACGAGGGTGCGGCTTGCCGAAGTGGAGCCGAGGCCGCGTACGCTGATTCCCTGCGAGGTGGGATTGGCAACGAGTGAACTGGAGCGGCGGAACATTTCAACGCCGGGTAGCTGACGGATTTTGTCGTCCAAGGTGATGGCGGCCATGGTGCTGAGCGCGGTCTGCGATAGAACACGCGTTGTGACTGGGCTCTGCAGCTCACCCAGGGGCTCGCGATAGGCGGTCACGGTAACTTCTTCCGACACTCCGGCGCGTTCCAGGTGAACGGTCGCGCTGGCGGCTAGTTCAAAAAAGCTGCCGGTATAGCCTTCTGCGTCGACGCGAATCCGGCACGGGACGGCGCATTCAAAAGTGAAGCGGCCTTCGGAATCCGTGCGGCCCAAGATGTGGCCGGCAGGCTTCTGCACCGATGCATCTGGAATCGGCGCTCCGGCATTGTCCTCAACAGTGAGGGTCAGGCTCACTTGATTCTGTGCCGGGAGGCACGCCGGCACGAAGAGCGTCGCCGCCAGCGCGCCAAACAGCGCTTTGGATAGGGACCACAGCATGAGCCTCGCTTTCAGAATGTTCAAGCAGCGTTTGGAGCAGTTGAGCCACAGTCTTGTGCGTGCGCGGATCGATGGCGTGCGGTGCGACCTCGTGGAGGGGGATAAGAACGAACGTTCGTTCTGCCAGGCGCGGATGAGGAATTTCCAAGCCCGATTCATGGATGCATAGGTCCCCCAGCATCAGGATATCTAAATCCAGTGTACGAGGTCCGTTCAGGATGGCGATCGAACGGTCTCGGCCGAATTCGAGTTCGATGGCGAGCAGGTGGTCGAGCAGGGCGTGCGGCGCGAGCTTGGTTTCGAGAAGGACCACAGCATTGATGAAGTGAGGCTGATCGGCGAATCCGACCGGCTCGGTGGAATAGAGCGAAGAACGGCCCAGGAGGCGACCGAGGGATGCTAAACGCGAGACGGCCGCGGCGAGCGTGGCCTCAGGCGGCCCGGTGGGGCTGGGGAGATTTGCGCCCATTCCGATGTAAGCCGTCAGCATAGGTTTCAGGGTAAATCGCTGGGTGCTTGCGGCTTGAATTTCGTGGCGACGGACCGGAGCCGGAAGAGCGTGGCTGCCAATGCGGCGAGGCCTGTGAGCCAGGCCACAAACGCGACGCGCACCGCCCATACCGGCGCCACGCCAACGCGCTTCAGCAGGAAAGGCAGGAAGTTCCAGGTCGTCATGTGGACGTAGTCCCAGGGGTCCTCGTGCAGGGAGTCGGTGGCGAGACCCCAGGCATCCATCTGGCCGAGTGCGAAGGCCGCGATGTTTTTCATGCGCAGGGCGATGACGAATGTTGGGTGGCCGAACTCCTCCATCTGGTAGAGCTCGAGGGGAAGCCAGAAGGCGAGAGATGCGAGTTGAATGACGGTGCTGACGGCGAGCAGTGCAATTCCGAAGCGCCACATGAGCTTGCCGAATTCGGCGCGGTAGCGCAGCAAAAGCGGAAAGGCGAGCATGACTGCGAGCTCGACCGAGGTGGAGACGTAGCGGTCGCCCCATGCATCATCGCCGCTCCACACCGTGTAGCGCGCATAAAAGCAGATGTAAGCGAGAAGCATGAGGCCCGCGGCGATGGTGTAGGCGCGTATCGCCGGGCTGAATCGCCTCCATCCGAGAATGGCTACGAGAATGGCGAGGAACAGCAGTGGGTCGAAGAGGAAGATGGATTTCTCCGGCGTGAAGAGGGCGCCGAAGAAGCCGATGTGAAATGGGGTTTCGAAGGGGTACGTTTTCGGCCAGTCGGGATGGCGCTGCAGGGTTTCATGGGCGACAACGCTGACGTATGTGTTGGTGAAGGAGCCGAACCGGTAGAACTGGTAGAGGCGATCGAGGAGGCCGAAGAAACAGAAGACCGGGATGGCCGTGGCGGCATAGGTTCGGCAACGATTCCAGAATTGCACGGCAGGAGTCTGGTCGAACCAAAGGACGAGCAGAGCGAAGGCAGTGCCGGCGAGCAGGTCGATGCCTGTAGTGAGGCGGGTGAGCAAATTGAGACCGAAAGCGCCTGTGCCGATGAGGAGTGCACGCCGGGAGCCGGTGCGGAGCCATTCATATTCGAAGCAGAACCCGGTGACCGTGAGGAGAAAGATGTAGTTGTTCTCCATCATGTTTTGCGTGTAATGGAGATGCGTGGTTGCGAGAAGTAATGCCAGGACGCCCATGACCGAATGACTGATCGTGAAACCGAATTGGCGCAGCAGGCGGAAGCACACCGGCGCGGTGAGAACCGTGACAAGGATATTGGTGGTGAAGCTGACGAAGATGTTGCGGACTGTGGGATCGGTGTTTTTGTAGTGGGCGAATAGGGGAAGGTTTTCCAAAAAAGTCCCGGTCATTTCCTGGGGAAGCATCAGCAGCGATTGGCCGATGCCATACCAGCTTTGCAGCCGGCCGCCGCGGCCGTGGACGCCGAATTCCGGGTACTCCCAATCGTAGACGGGAGGTTCCGATGTCCAGAAGGCGTGGGTGGAATTGAGGCGGTGTTGGGTATCGGCGGTGCCTAACTCGCCGGATTGCACAACAAAGGCGATGAGCCCGGCCGCAACGGCCAGAAGGAAGACAGGATCACGGAAAAAGGAACGAAGGCGGTGATTCGGCCGCATATCTTAAGGGTATCGTGGCGACGTCCAGAGGGCGCGCGCGGAAGCCGTTCTCTGGTAGCATCCTTTTCGGAGAACTTTTCACAATGGAATCACCCAACAGCGCGGGACTTGGCATTCGTCGCAACGAAGATATCGCTCTCGATTTGCTCAAGTTTGTCGCGGGAACGGCTGGAGTGGGCCGCCCGGTTGCCGGCTCAACCGGATTCAGCGGTTCGGGCGCGGCCAAGCCCGAAGAGTATGTGAACCAACTGCTCGAGCTCTATGGCCGCTGCCTGAAAGCAGTGGAGGGCAAAGGGGCAGCCCAATAGCCGGCGAGCCCATTGTGCGCGTCGCTGTTGCCGGGGCCGGAGCGTTTGGCCGCAATCATCTTCGTGTTTACCGCGAATTAGAGGCGAGCGGGTTGCCGGTCGCGCTTGTGGCTGCGGTCGAGCCCGATGCAGCACGAGCAGCAGAAACTGCAGCGAAATACTCCATCCCTATTTTTGCCAGCGTGGAAGAACTGCTGAAGGCCGATCTGCGCTTGGATGCAGCCAGCGTCGCCGTTCCAACGGTGCACCATCATGCGGTTGCTTCGGTACTTCTCGATGCGGGCCTGGACCTGCTCGTCGAAAAGCCGCTTGCGGCAGCATTGGCGGAAGCGGACGAACTGCTTGCGCTCGCCGAGCGAAAGAACCGAGTGTTGCAGCCAGGTCATCTCGAGCGATTCAACCCCGCGGTTCTCGCGATCCAGCCAAAACTCCGCCGGCCCATGTTTTTTGAAGCGCACCGGCTTTCGATTTTCACGCCGCGCTCGCTCGATGTGGACGTGGTACTGGACCTGATGATTCACGATCTGGACATTGTGCTCACGTTTGCCAATTCTCCAGTGCGCGAAGTGCGGGCAGTAGGATTACCGATTCTTTCGCCGAAGGTAGACATCGCGAATGTGCGCGTGGAATTCGAGTCGGGTTGCGTGGCCAACTTCACGGCGTCACGCGTGTCGACAGAGCGAGTGCGCAAGCTGCGGTTCTTCGAGCCGCGGCAATACGTCTCGATCGACTATGCACGACGCGATCTGCTGGTGATCCGTCTCGACGGCAGCGTGCCAGCGGAGATTGCTGCGGCGCTCGAAGGTGGACAGATCGATCCGGCAATCCTGGCCCAGCTTGCGGCAGGGGGTGCGGGGGCTGGACCCAATCCTGGGTTGTCGATTGTGAACCCGCCGGTGTTGCCGGGCGAGCCCTTGCGGCTGGAGCTCGAGTCTTTCCTCGAATCGGTGCGGACTCGCCGATCGCCGCGTGTCACGGCTCGCCAGGGCCGCGACGCGCTGGCACTGGCGCTGGAGATTCAGGCATCCATGGCTGCACATGCTGCGCGCGCAGGGTTGCAGGATTTTTTTGAGCCCCAAGCCTAGGTTTCTGACCGCGTGAATTCGTTTCTAGAGTTCGTGCTCTCCCAGGTCTCAGAGTCGAGACCTGGGGCACCCAAGATTGGTACGACAACAAGCGGTCTGTGATCTATCGGGTGCTGCCGAACTGCGGCCGCCAACGTTTCACTTGCTGGCAGTAACTCAAGTAATCCTGGCCGAAGCTGCGGCGCAGGGTCGGCTCCTCATAAATCAAAATGAAGCAGTGGCAGACGAGCAGAAAACCGCACACGAAGGCGAAGAGGCTGAACGACGTGAAGAAGAGAGCGGCTCCTGCCAAGGCGAATGCAGCGCCTACATACATCGGGTTGCGCACGAACCGATAGGGACCGCGTATCACGAGGCGGCGGGGCGGGTCGAAGGGTGCGGGCGTGCCTTTACCGATGCGCGCGAACACGGCGACACACGATAAAGCGAGGGCAGCACCGAGGCTTCCTATCACTATTCCGGCAATCTGCGGCCAGCTAAATTCCGCCGGGCGACTTATGCCGGCCCAGGCCAGAACGCGCGCCGGCAGGTAGACGAGCACGAAACCGATGAACAGGGTGGCATAGGTGAGTGTACGAATCAAGATGAACATGATCGACTCCTTTCCGTTGTCATCACAGTGCGAAGTCCACCGTGGCTGGCTTTTCAGGCGATTCCCAGGGTGTGGTTCAGGAAGCCGACAACGTACTTCCAGACCAGGTAATAGGCGGCGAGAGCAACCATGAACATTGGCAAGATAAGCGCGTAGGGAATATGGAGCGTCTGAAACCAGATCGCATCGTGGGAACCCAGTGCAAGAATGCCGAGGCAAGAGGTAATCGCGGCTCCGCCAGGCATCAGCAAAAGTGGCAGCAGTGCGCCATGGAGGCCAATGGGCATATGCGTGCGCGCGTGGGATCCGATCCAAAGGACGTTCCAGATACCCCAGAACGCCGGAACGAGAGCCATGGGAAAGACCATTCCGCGTTCGATAGGAACCGAAACCTGAAGCCAGAGTCGAAGCACGATGAATCCAATCAGCATGAGCGGCATAACCAGTGTGGGTACAAGAATGCCTGCCAGGAATGCGCGTAGATATGGATGCGTGTTCATGGAGAACCTCGCTTTCTGCGGACTGCGCGTCCGCGGGTTCACAAGTAGTAAAGAAAGACCGGGATCGACGCCGGAAACGCCAGAGCGAAGACTGCGAGCCCGCCGGCGAGTGCCCAGTCGAACCACGGCACTGCGGTGGGCCGTGCAGCGAGGCGCTGCCGCATCGCCGGCCATAGATCGTGCCCGGGTTCTGCATCGCCCATTGGCGGGAGGGCTTGCTTGAGGAACTGCTTCATCCGTTCTTCGTCGTGAGCGTTCATGGTGTGATCCCCTGTTGTTGCAAATCTTTTCGAAGCAATCGGAGCGCGCGGAAGACGCGCACCTTAACTGCCGTGACTGAAATGCCGAGCGCGGCGGCAACTTCCTTGTGCGGTAACTCCTCGACCACTGCGAGAACGGCTGCGATGCGCAACTTTGGTGCAAGCCGCGAGAACGCCTCGGCAGTCTTTCGGCGAATCTCGTCGGAAATGGCCGGATCGCCCGTGGGCGGCGCCGCGACATCCATCAACAACTCAGTCTCCGGCCGCTGCGTGCGCAGCCAGTCGAGAGCCGCGTGGGTGGCAATCGTGCGTGCCCAAGCTTCAAACCCGCGTGTTGGGTCAAAGCGTGCATGGGCCCGGTAGATGCGCCAGAAAGTTTCCACGGTAAGGTCCTCGGCTGTGGCCGGATTGCGAACGATGCGTAGCAACCAGCCATAGACGGTGCGCTGGTGGAGGCGAAAGAGAGTTTCGAAGGCATCGTTGAATGTCGCGGGACTCCCTTGCCGAAACTCATTCAGGACGTTACTCGCTCCGTCCCGCATCGTTCTTCCCCTTTCAACTTGTCTTACTGGTCTTCGCGCAAGAAGGTTACATCGGATGCGAAGACTCGATCTGTGCCGAGTGAGAAACAGTTACTCGCTCCGAGGAAAAGCGGAAACACTTCGAGTGCGGATAAAGCGATTTTTCAAGAGGGAATTCGAGCGTTCCATTGCTTGACAGAGGTTCTCGGGGGCAGTATGGTTGGCAGCCGTGGGCCGGTGGGATTCTTCTCGTTTTCAAATTCCTCAAAGCACTTTTGCCCATGGAGATGCATGTGATGAAGAGCGTTGGATTGCGGATGGTTGCAGTCGGTTTGATTGGGAGCGGGCTGGCGTGGTCGGCCCTGGGCCAGGATGCACAGAAACCTGCTTATCTTGACACCGGTTTGCCACCGCAGGCGCGCGCGGCGGACCTGGTGCAGCGGATGACGCTGGAGGAAAAAGCAAGCCAGTTGGTAAACCAGGCACGGGCTATTCCTCGGCTCAATGTGCCTGCCTACGACTGGTGGAGCGAGTCGCTGCACGGTGTGGCGCGTGACGGTACGACGGAGTTTCCGGAGCCGATCGGCCTGGCGGCTACCTTTGACGCGCCGGCCATTCACCAGATGGCGATTGCGATCGGCACTGAAGGACGCATCAAGCACGTGCAGGCGATGCGCGCCGGACATAGCGATATTTTTGAAGGCCTCGACTTCTGGGCGCCCAACATCAACATCTTTCGCGACCCGCGCTGGGGCCGCGGCCAAGAGACCTATGGTGAGGATCCGTTCCTGACAGCGCGCATGGGCGTGGCCTTTGTGACCGGCATGCAAGGTGACGATCCGCGCTACTACCGCGTGATCTCGACGCCCAAGCACTTTGCGGTGCACAGCGGTCCGGAGCCGACGCGGCACACTGCCAATGTCGATGTGAGCAAGCACGACGAAGTCGATACGTATCTGCCGGCCTTCCGCGCTGCAGTGACCGAGGGGCATGCAGATTCCGTGATGTGCGCTTACAACTCGATCAACGGCGAGCCAGCCTGCGCCAACGAATTCCTGCTGCAGGATCAGTTGCGCGGTTGGTGGAACTTCCAGGGCTATGTCGTCTCAGACTGCGGGGCGGTGCTCGATATTCATGAGGGCCACAAATTCAAGACGACGCAAGCTGAGTCGTCAGCGGTCAGTCTGCGCCGTGGCATGGATAACGAATGCGTGGACTTCACCTTCAAGGTGAAAGACGACCATGACTACAAGCCTTATCTTGATGCGGTGAAGCAAGGCTATCTGAAGGAGAGCGAGATTGACACGGCCGTAACTCGACTCTTCACGGCACGCATGAAGCTGGGCATGTTTGATCCGCCGGAGATGGTGCCATACAGCAAAATCGACGAGAGCCTGCTGGACAGCGCCCAACATCGTGACATGGCCCGCAAGATGGCCGATGAAGCTATGGTGTTGTTGAAGAATGACGGTGTGCTGCCGTTGAAGGCGTCGGGTTTGAAGATCGCGGTTGTCGGCCCGCTGGCCGATCAGACCAAAGTGCTGCTGGGCAACTACAACGGCATACCGAGCCACACGGTCTCGATTCTCGAAGGCATTCGCAAGGAGTTTAGCGGCGCCACTGTCAATTATGTCGCCGGGACGCAGTTCCTCGGCCATGATGCTGCGCCAGTGCCTGCCTCGGCGCTCACCGTGGACGGCAAGCCGGGCATCAAGGCAAGCTATTCTCTGCTCGACATGTCGAACCTGAATAACCCCTCCACGTCCAAGCCGGTGGTCGAGCGCGTGGAACCCACGCTCGACGCGGCGGCGAACGGGCTCCCTGCTGAAGCGGCGAACGTGAAGCCTTTGGCCATTCGCTGGGATGGGACGCTGACTGCCCGGGAGACCGGCGACTACAACCTCGGCATGGCGGCCTCCGGCTTTTTCCGGATGCAGCTGGACGGAAAGAATGTCACGTCGTCCTACGGTGGCAGCGGCAAAGAGGCCAAGCTGGGCCGCGTGCACCTGGAAGCCGGCAAGCCAGCGAAGCTGCATGTGGAATACGCGTTTGGATTCGGGGATGCTGAAGAGATTGCGGCGAAGCTGATGTGGTCGAAGGTTGACCTGAAGCCTCAGCCTGCGGCCGTCGATGCGGCCAGGGCGGCCGATGTTGTGGTCGCCGTGGTCGGTATCACCAGCGAACTGGAAGGCGAAGAGATGCAGGTGCAGGAAGAGGGCTTCAAGGGAGGCGATCGCACTTCGCTCGATTTGCCCAAGCCGGAGGAGGATCTTCTTGAAGCGGTAGCCGCAACGGGCAAGCCGGTGGTGGTGGTGTTAACCAACGGCAGCGCCCTGGGTGTGAACTGGGCCAAGGCGCACGCCAACGCAATTCTCGAATCATGGTATCCCGGCGAGGAAGGTGGCGCGGCGGTGGCGGAGACGCTGTCGGGCAGGAACAATCCAGGCGGACGGTTACCGGTGACCTTCTATAAGGACGTCAGCCAGTTACCGGCCTTCGAGGACTACGCAATGAAGGGACGTACTTATCGTTACTTTGAGGGCGAGCCGCTGTATCCCTTCGGTTATGGATTGAGTTATACGAGCTTCTCGTACAGCGGCCTCAAGGGTCCTTCGGAACCGGTTTCGGCCGGTAGTTCGGCAACGTTTGATGTGACCGTGACCAACGCCGGAAAGACCGCGGGCGATGAAGTGGCGCAGCTCTATCTTGAATTTCCGAAGTTGCCTGGAGCGCCGCTGCGGGCATTGCGCGGCTTTCAGCGCGTGCATCTTGATCCGGGCGCGTCACAAACCGTTCACTTCCGCCTGCGGCCGCGCGATCTGAGCATGGTGACCGATGCCGGTGAGCCGATTATTGCCGAGGGACAGTACACGGTTTCCGTTGGCGGCGGACAGCCCAACACGAGTGTGCAGGTGTTGAACACGACCTTCAACATCGCCGGCAAGCTCTATCTTCCGGAGTAAGTGCGAGTAAGTAACTCTTTACTCGACGAAGGGCGCGCCTATCTCGCGGGTGCGCCCTTTATCGTTTGTGGATTAGTTTGCGGCATGCGCGTCCGCGGCGTCCGTGATCTCTTTCATCTTGAGGTACACCGCGTTAGTCCAGCCGAAGCCGATTTCGTTCGTCGTATAGCCGGCGCTGACATGAACATTGGCGTTGCCGGAAACCACGTTGTACTTCTCGCGGATGGTGGCATCCTGCGCGAAGCCCGTGTCGACGGTAGCATCCCACTTGCGGGCGAGGCGTGCGGCATCGTTGCGAAATCCGGTAGCTTCGAGGCCAGCAACAGCAATCCAGTTGGTGGGCGCCCAACCGAACGGCTCATCCCATTGCGTGCCGGAATTGTAGTTGCTCATTGAAAGGCCGCCGGGCCGCTCGAAGACATTGAGGTGCGCGACCATTTGCGTCGCCTGTTCGCGCATGGCCACACCCGCCCACAGAGGATAGAGCGAAGTGATGTAGGCATACGTCGAGGGTTGATGGCGGACGAAATCGAAGTCGGCAAAGACCCCTTCTTTGGCGCGCCAGAGATAGCGTTGCATCGCGGCGTTCCGCGTTTTGGAACGGCGCTGCCAGCGCTGCGCGTCGGCGGGTTTGCCCAGGACAAGCGCGAGATGCTGCATGTCCCGCTCATAGCGATAGAGCAGGCTATTCAAGCACACGGGCGCGAAATGATGGGTGGCTCCGTCGAAGGGGCCAAAACGAAAACTCGGATCGAAGCCCGATTCACGCATGGCGCGGTCGCCGAGGTAAAAATCGTGCGTGAGCCGGTAGCCCGAGAACCACGCGCGCATGCAGACAATGCTCATCCGCATATCGCAGCTTGTCCGCTGTAGTCGCGCCGCCTCCGCTGCATCCGGGTGTTCTGCGCCCTTCACCAGGAAGGCATCGCCGCCAGAATGGGGATGCGCGACCAGCCAGCGGATCACGTCGACGTAGTAGTTGCTATCGTCGGCCATTTCGGGGACGGGGCCGGTTCCGTAATCGAAATAGCGCGCCAAGCCGGTTGTGCCGGCTTTATGTTCGGGGCGCGTCCAGGTGGAGTAGTCCTTTTCGGCGAGGGTGTATGCGTGGCCGAGCCAGGCTCTTGCTTCGGAACGGCCGGCGGGCGTAGCCGGGAAGCTGGCGGGATTCTCATAAACAGCGCGAATCATCGAGGTGAGGAAGGGCGGTTGCGATCGCGTGAGATAGTAGGTGCGATTGGCGTTCAACACGCCACCGTAGTGTTCGATCTCGAAAAGGAAGTTATCGACCATGCCTTTGCCGAGTGCTTCGCGGTGGTCGGCTTCGAGTCCCAGAAGAATGAAGTAACTGTCCCAGCCGTACATTTCATTGAAGCGTCCGCCGGGGACGACGTAGGGATTCGGTAGATAGAGCAGGCCTGCGGCGTGCAGTTCCTCGGGAGACACATCGCCGATCTTTTCAATCTTCCGTGGCAGAGCTTCGACGCGCACGTGGCACTTACCTTCGAGAGCCGTGACGTCGGCAGGCGGAGATATCTCCGCAGGTAAGTAGAGAACTGGATTTGCCGTGATCTTGATGTCGACCAGCGAGTGGCAATCGGTCATGGAGCGCGTGAGTGTGTCCCACGCGCCGTGAATATAGGCGAGCGTTGCGGCAGGGTCGGGCGCGGTGCCGGCGGCCTGTGGCGCCGCTTCCTGGGCTGGTGCGTTCGACAAATGGATTGCGGCGAATGCAAGAACAAACAAGCGAAGCAATTTCATGGCAACTCCGGTTTGTGCGGGCCAGGATGGAGGGCAGGCCCTGCCGGGTGAATCGTATGGAGTGTAACCTACCGGTTGGTTTGCGTGACGCTCAATTGCATCGGCCTGGAACAAATTCGGTGACCGTGGTGTCTACAGAAGCACAGTGGTTCCGATGGGGATGTGCGGAGGGCCTTGAACTCATGCGCCTGCGCCGACTGAGGCGTCGAGCGAGTGAGAGGTCGTGCGCTCGCGCGTCTCGGTTGGTGCGGCTGAATAACCTGGGGCCTGGTCTGAGCGAGCAGGCTCCAAGGTTGGAGGCAGGCCATGTTTGAAGACTCCACCTTCGAATCCACGGGCAGAATTCACACACGCAGCCGCGGCTGGATGGTCGCGACATTCCTCTTGAACGGGTCAGTGCTTTTCGGGCTGATCCTGATTCCGCTGATTTATCCGGAAGCATTGCCATGCCAGGCGCTGGCGTTTCTGTTGACCGCGCCTGCGCCGCCACCTGCACCAACTCCTGAGCCGAAGCAGCCACCGCGCCCATTTCGCGGAACCTCCGAAATGCCAAACGGAGTGATTCTTGCCCTGCCGAGAATTCCGCTTGGCTTCGCAGTAAGTGAACCCGAGGCTCCGGAAGGCCCTCTTTTGGGGATAGGGCAAGGCCTTGGAACGCCGGATGCCGCAACTGGAGCTTTCGTGAGCCGCGCTTTGAAGCCGGTAGCTCGCGCCGAGACGAAGGGTCCAGTCCGCATTTCATCGGGTGTGATGGAGGGAAGCCTGCTCGCCAAGTTCGTGCCTGTGTACCCGGCGATCGCGAAGGCGGCGGGCGTTCATGGGACAGTCGTCTTGCAGGCTACCATTTCGAGGAATGGCACGATCGAGAATCTGCGTGTGATTGGCGGCCCCTTGATGCTGCAACAGGCTGCGTTGGACGCGGTGAAGACGTGGCGCTATCGGCCGTATCTTCTCAACGGCGAGCCCGTGGAAGTGGAGACCACGGTGAACGTGGTCTTCGAAATGGAGCGCTAATTGTCGCCGGCTTGCAGTTTTTCCCTGGTCAGCTCGTTCCATTGAGCGATGGCGTCAGGCATGGGCGGGCTGACTACACCCGGTGTCACACGCTGCAACGGTCCCTGTGGGTTGACGCTGCCGCGCGCATCGCGCAACATGCCTTTTACCCAACCCACGGCGGCGAGGCTATCGCGCACAGTGAATCTCTGCTCGATGTAGAACCAGCGATCGTCCCAGCACATCAATCGAGACGCAATTGTGAAGGCAGAAAACAGAGGCAACGAGCGGCGATAGGTCATCCATACTGCGCCGACGAGGGGCTGCCAGCGCGAACGGACGATGTGTTCAAGGAGACGGCCGCGCGCCAGCAGATGCATGCGCGCATAATCCATCACACTCAGGTAGCGCGCGTTGTTCATATGCAGATTGAAGTCGATGTCCTGGGGCCACACGTGCATCTGAATGCGGTCTTCTTCCAGCACGCCCAATGGCGGGAGGGGGCGGACGTGCTGGCGGATGGCCAGGGCCGGAATGCGGACAAAGCTGATGAAGTGCGACAAGCTTTGCTCCTTCCGTCCAGTTTAGGCGCTGGCGCTGACGGCGTCCCATCGGCGACAATCGCATCTGTTATGGGAAACCAGACTCGCCGTAAATTTCTAAAGTCCTCTTCCGCTGTTGCCGTTGCCAGCGCTGTTTCGCCTGCTCTTGCCGCGCCTCCACCGCAGCGCGTCTTCGTGGGATCGGGAACGCAAAACGGAATTCTTGCCTATGACTGGAACCCTGCGACCGGCGAACTGATCGCCGCCGGCGTTGCTGCCCAGGTTCCAACGGTGGATTGGCTGACGTATTCGCCGGGTCACTGGTATCTGTTTGCCGCCTGCGAAGTGGACAGCTTCAACGGCAAGCCTACCGGCGAAGTGGCAAGCTACAAGGTGAGCAAAGGCGAACTGCACCCGCTCTCGGCGCAGAATTCAGCCGCGAAGGGTACGTGCCATGTCGCGTTGGACCGCACGGGGCGCGTGCTTTTGTCGGCGGACTATGGTGGCGGCGCCGCGGCCAGCTTTCTTGTGACTGAAGGAAAGCTGAGTCCGGCGATCTGGACCGAGCACTACACCGTCCATGGTCCTAACGCCGATCGCCAGGAGGCCGCGCATGCGCACTTCTGTTCGTTTTCGCCGGACAACCGGTTTGCCTATGTCAACGATCTCGGCGGCGACATGATCCACATTTACAAGCTCGACACCACGACCGCCAAGCTCACGCAAGCCGGGGCCTATCACGCGAAACCAGGAGCAGGACCGCGCACGCTGCACTTCCATCCCAATGGGCACACCGCCTATGGGATGAACGAGCTGACATCGACCGTGGATGTGCTGGAGTGGCATAGGGCCGACGGAAGCTTGACGCGCGTGACAAGCGTCGATCTTTTGCCGGCGGACTCACATGGGACGGCGGTTTCGACCGGTTGCGACACGGTCATCACGCGCGACGGGCGCTTTGTTTATTTTGCGAATCGCGGCGATGATTTTCTCTATAGCTTCAAGGCCGATCCGAAAACCGGCGCTCTCACACCGATGAAGCGATCCAACTGCGGGGGGAAGACCCCCCGCAACTTTGCGCTGGATCCGACGGAGCGGTGGATGCTGGTGGCGAATCAGAATTCGAATTCGATCAGCGTGTTCGGGCGCAACCCGCAGACCGGCGAGTTGGCGAACGAAGGCCAAAACTTCGATGCGCCGACGCCGATGCGGATTTTGTTTGCCTGATGGATTGCTGCAGCGGAGTGGGACTGGATCAAGCGCCCAGAAAAGCCGGACGCCTCACGGTGACTGCACCCAGATCTTCTTCCTCGATAGACTGCGCGGCGACCGGCACGCGCGCCAGTTCCCATGCAGAGCGATCCTTGAGCAGCCGGGATACCAGCGCCGTGTGCATGGCGTGACCCGCGCGCTCGGCCACAACATGGCCCTCGATCCGCCGACCGGCCAGTGCCAGGTCGCCGATGAGATCGAGCACTTTGTGGCGCACATATTCATCCTTGAAGCGCAGCGGTCCGTTCTCCGGACCTTTCGGTCCCAGGACGATTGCATTTTCAGGGCTCGCGCCGCGAATCAGACCCATGTCGCGCAGGCGCATCTCATCCGCCTTGTAGCCGAAGGTGCGGGCCCCGGCAATCAAAGTGCCGTAGGTTTCCGCAGCCAGGTCGACGCTGGTCTTCTGCTGGCCGATGGGGGCGGGGAAGTCGATGGTGTACTGAATGCGGTAGCCGGATCCCGGATAAACGCCGATGAACTTGTTTCCTTCGCGCACCTCGACCGGCTTGAGTACGCGCATGTATTCACGGCGGCGGCGCTGGGTGCGGATTCCCTGGTTGCGAATGGCATCGACGTAAGGCAGCGCGCTGCCGTCGAGGATGGGCAGTTCCAGGTTGTCGAGTTCCACGATCACGTTATCGACGCCCATGCCGATGAGGGCAGAGAGCAAATGCTCCGTGGTCGAGATCAGGACGCCCTGGCGCATAAGGCTGGTGGCATAGCTGACTTTGGCGACGTTGCGCCCGATGGCTGCGATTTCGAAGTCGTCGAGATCGGTGCGGCGAAAGACGATTCCCGAACCTGCGGGCGCAGGCAAAAGGCGCATGGTGACCGCAGCGCCGGAATGGAGGCCTACCCCTGTAAATTCGAGGGGCTCAGCGATCGTCTGCTCCAGGTGCTCAGAGGGCGACAGAAAGTACTCTCCGGTTGTGGAAAACTTATGCAAGCGATAGATTAGACGCGAAATTCAAAAAGCATCTGTGGCATTTTCGACACACTTTTCGATCAGAAGCACCGTATTTGCCACAGTTTCGACCAAAATCCAAGTGAGATCAGACCGATGCAATTCTGGAGTTCGCCCGGAAATCTGGAAGAAAACTCCAGGGATTTGCCCCGGATTTCTGATGCGGGAGCTGACGCCGCAGAAAGAGGCCACGCGGGCAGGATTTGAATCGCGTCTGATCGGTCTCTCAGCGCGTCGTAGAATCGGGGAGGCCATCGAAGAACTCAGGGCTAACCAATGATGTCTGCTTCATCCGATCCGTCGATTCCGATGCGGGCGTTGTTGGCGGGCGCCCGCCGCAAGGAGCGCGCGCTAATCGATCTCACGCAGAAACTTGTCCGAGTGGAATCGCCTTCAGACGATAAGGCCGCTGTGGATGCCTGTGTTGCGCTCGTGGCCGCCCACGCGGGAGGCCTCGGTGAACGGGTCCGATTGCACCGGCAGAAAGGATTCGGGGATGTGCTGGAGGCGCGCTTCGGGCGGCGAAATACGGATGCAGCCACGAAACCAATCCTGTTGCTTGGACATTTGGATACCGTTTGGCCTTTGGGCACGCTGAAGCGGATGCCGTGCCGCGTCGACGAGGGGCGGCTTTGGGGTCCCGGCACGCTGGATATGAAAGCCGGCGTTGCGATAGCGCTCACAGCGATCGAAATGCTGGGCGAAGCTGAACTCCTCGAACGTGAGATTGTGCTGCTACTGAACAGCGACGAAGAGATTGGCAGCCCGGTGTCTCGGCCGATCACGGAGCGGCTGGCGGCCGAGTGTGGCGCAGTTTTTGTTCTGGAGCCCGCACAGGGATTGGCGTACAAAACGGCACGCAAAGGCACCGGCAACTGGCGACTCGAAGTCAAAGGCATCGCCGCGCACGCGGGTGTGGATTTTCAAAAGGGCGCGAGCGCCTTGCTGGAATTGGCACGCGCGATGGAGACCGTGAGTGGCTGGACCGACCTGAAGAAGGGATTGACGGTGAGCGTAGGTACAGCCGGTGGCGGCACCAAGACCAACGTTATTCCTGCAGAAGCCTGGGCGGAGGTGGATGTGCGGATTGCGCGCAAGGCCGATGGGCCGCGCATCGAGCGCAGATTCGCGCGTCTGAAAGCGGCCGATAAGCGATGCTCCGTAGGCGTGACGGGCGGAATCAATCGGCCGCCGATGGAGCGGACCGCAGGCACAGTCAAGCTCTATCGGAAGGCGCGGGAGCTGGCTGCGGAGCTGGGATTCGTGCTTGATGAAGCTGCAACCGGAGGCGCCTCCGATGGAAATTTTACTTCCGCGCTTGGCATTCCAACCCTCGATGGCATGGGCGCTGTGGGCGAGGGTGCTCATGCCGTGCATGAGTCGATTGTGATCGAGCACCTGGCGCCGAGAACGGCGCTTCTTGCGGGGATGCTGGCACGAGAGTGAGAACCCAAAATTGCGAGGGAGCGATAAGAGGCCAAAATCGGTCCCTCAGGGGGTAAAGCCCGCATCTTTATTGCCTGATACGTGCAGCACGACTGAAGTCGTGCCCTGTTACAAAGCCATCACGATTTCTGGGCACAACAGCTCCTTCGCCGCTCGGCGATGGAGCAAGGATGAATTGCTCCGTCGCTAGGGGTGGTGCAGATAGTTCGCCAGGAAGAAGTATCCTGCGGTGACGAAGCCGATGATCGCGACGGTCCAACGCATCGCGCGCTGATTTATCTTGCGGCTGTAATGGGCGCCGAAGTAGCCGCCCAGGCCGGCGAGGATCGCCATCTCGAGACAGAAGCGCCATTGCACACGGCCGGCAAGAATGAAGTTGACCGAAGGAATGCCGATGGACACGACCGCCGTGACCACTTTCAGCGCGTTCATCTCGTGGATGTCGTGGACTCCGCAGATGCCGAAGAGCGCCATGACCAGGAATCCGCCGCCCGCACCGAAGTAGCCTACGTAAATGCTCACGACCACCATGCCGGTCAGCAACCAGGTGTTGTAGCGCTTGCCGCCGGAGAGCGATTGGAGCCAGCGGCCCAGCGGAAAGCTGAGCACAAACATGACTGCAGCAAAGAGAAGAAGCCACGGCAGCATTTCGCGAAACATCTTGTTGCCGGTTTTGAGAAGCAACACGCCGCCGAGCCATCCACCGATGCCGGATGCGACGGCGAGCGGCACGAGCTTCCAGCTGTATTCGCGCAGGAGTTGGCGAAAAGCCACGAGCGAAGTCAGCTGCCCAGGCCAAAGGGCGACGGTGTTGGTCGCCTGCGCCGTCACGGCTCCTACACCAATGGCGGAGGTGCTGGCGATGAGCGCAGGGAGCGATAAGAACGAGCCGCCGCCGGCAATGGCGTTGAGTACGCCGGCGAAAAATGAGGCCACGGGGAGCCAAAGAATATGAAAAAGATGAGATATTGCGACGGGCATTCCCTTACTTTAAGGGTGAGTTGCATAAAGACTCATAAGGCTTTGCCGATTGAACGGCGGGTGGCAGCGCGCCGCAGAAAGTGAACCAGGCAGCGCCTGATAAACTCCCAGAAGAATCAAGCTGGAGTTATTGCATTCGATGAAGCATCTCTTTCTCTGTTCGATTTTCGTATCCGCTGCCGTCCAAATTTCCGTTGCACAAACCGCGCCGAAGCCAGCGACTCCTGGCAAATCTGCCTCGACTTCCGCGAGCGCTATCGCTCCCTGGATCAAGCTGCCGCCCGGTGTTCCTCGCGCACGCGGGGTCGTCAAGGTTGCATTTGCGCTTCGCTACCAGGGCGTGAAGGTGGGTACGGGCGCCGACGCGGAGCCCAACAAGATCTATAAAGTCCTGTACACCGGATGGCTCGCCGCGGATGGGCGCAAGTTCGATTCTTCAGAGGATCATCGGCTTCCGCTGAAGGACAAAGACGGGAAGCCGGTGATGGGAGACGATGGGAAGCCGAAGCTGGGCGAAGTGCAGCCGATCAGTTTTCCGCAGGGGTTCGGTCGCGTGATTCCGGGCTTTGACCAGGGATTCACTGGAATGAAGGTCGGAGGCAAACGCCGCCTGTTTATTCCCTGGCAACTGGCTTACGGCGCGCGGGGACGCCCGGGACCTGATCCCGCGCATCCGGGAATTCCGCCCAAGGCGGACCTGATTTTCGACATCGAACTCGTGGACGTTGCGGAGATGCAGATGCCGGCGAATCATCCGGGCATGATGCCGGTCCGGCCTGGTATGACAATTCCGCCAGGGCACCTGCCGCTGAATGCGCCACCATCCGGTTCACCTGGAGCGGCAACGAAACCAGGGCAGACTGCCACCCCACCCGTACCTCCGGCGGGGACTCCCGCGACATCGACTCCACCGCCGGCCACGAAACCTGCGACTCCTGCACCGACGACGGCCCCGACGACGCAGCCTCAGTCACAACCGCAAACGAAGTAGAAATTCCTCACGAAGTGGGAATTCTTTTGTGCTCTTCAGGCTACGCCGGCAGGCAACTCCGGCGTGGCCGCGAGTAGTTGGCGTGTGCATGCCTCGCGTGGGGAGTTGCACAACGACTCCGCCTAGCCCGTTTCCACCTGGCGGGCGTGCTCCATGACAGCGATGCACCTGCTGAGATGACGCACCAGCGTTGGCACTGCGTCGGCGATCATCATGGTTTCACAGAACGCGGGATATAATCCCCGAAACGCCGATGACTGCGGCGAAATTGCGTGCTTCGATTCGCTGGAATAAAGAAATCTCAAAATTACGCGAGGACCCTCCCCATGCCTACCAACGCATTCAGTTTTGCGAATCCGACTTATTCCGCCGATAACTTCTTCACCTATAGCGCCGGGGATATTGAGGCGGACGCGCAGCTCAAGGAAGAGCAGGTGAATGAACCTATCCCCGCGCCGCGCGTGCAACCGCCGGTGTTCGATTTGAGCGCCGTGTTGCCTGCATCTGCGCTGGCCCAGATACAAGCCGCGGGTCAGATGGTTTTTCACTCCGTAGGCGACACTGGCGGGGTAGTCAAAGCGGAGGCGCAACTTGCTGTCGCCGATGCCATGGCGGCCGACTTAGCCAAGAAAACTTATGCCTCGGGGCTGCCTGCCTTCTTTTTTCATCTCGGCGATGTTGTCTACTACTTCGGACAGGAGCAGTACTATCCCGAGCAGTTTTACGATCCTTATCGCAATTACAACGCGCCCATCTTCGCGATCCCCGGCAATCACGACGGCGTGATGTTCAAGAACGAACCGGAGAGCTATTCTCTCGAAGCATTCATCGACAATTTCTGCGCAGCCTCGCCGGCGATTGGCGTTTCCGGATTTGCACGCTCGACTATGGTTCAACCGGGCGCTTATTTTGTTTTGACCGCGCCATTCGCGCGTTTCATCGGACTCTATTCGAATACCGGAGAAAGTGTCGGCGTGCTGAGCGGCGGCGTCATCGGGAACGACCAGGTCACCTTTCTCCAGCAACAACTGGCGGCAGCTTTGGCTGCGCGGAAAGCTGACACACAGAACAAGAATCCGGAGGCCTTGATTCTCGCCGTGCATCATCCACCATTCACAGGGGCGAGCGATCACTCTCCGAGCGCGTCCATGCTGCAGGAGATCGATACGTGTTGCCAGGAGGCCGGCATTTGGCCGGATCTTGTGCTGTCGGGACACGCGCATTTGTATGAGCATTACACGCGCACAATGAAAGCCGATGGCAGCCAGATTCCTTACCTGGTTGCGGGCAATGGAGGCTACTATAACCTCTCCAAGCTCAAGACCAATTCGGCAGGCAAGAAGCCGACACCCGGGAAACAAACCGAGCCGGACGGCCAAGGCAACACGATTACACTCGAGCAATTCAACGATACGAATTTCGGTTTCCTGCGGATCACAACAAGTGCCACAGCGATCCTGGTGGAAGCGCTGACGGTGAGTTCCACGCAGATCACGACCACACCATCGGCGCCGGTCCAAGCCCCGGTGGTCATCGACCGGTTCACCGTGAATCTTTCGTCGCACACGGTTACAAGTTCCGCGGCAACGAAGACCCCGAAGAAGACGAGTAGTGGGACAAAACCGACCTCGACAAAAAAGCGCTGAGCGAAGAATCAGACCCATGAACACTGGGCGCGACGGTGCATCAAGGCGCCGTCAGTCCAGCTTCGGATGCTGTTTGTGGAAGTCGGTTGCCTGTTGATAGGCGCGGCCAAAGGCGGCCAGTTCCGCGTCTCGATAGTGGCCTGCGAGAAAGGTCAGAAAAACCGGAGTGCCTGGGCCGCCGATGTCATCGTTGTCGCCGTCATCGATTTTCGGTGGCTTGGGCGCATCGGCGCCGCGAAATCCGTTAGGCACGATGAGAGCTGGATGACCGGTGAGATTTGTGGCCACGAGCTGCTGGCCTGTCGTTGCCGCAACGATGATGTCCAACTCATTGAAAAGCGCAGATACCTGTTGGATAGCCAGAGTTCGTGCGCGGTTGGCCTGAATGTATTCGACCGCGGGGTAGAAGCGGGCGATACGAAATGAGTTGGGCCAATCTTCCGGACCCTGCGCGGTGAGAAGTTTATCGCGGCCCGACAGGGTGAGATCGTCAAAGGCCGCAGCGGCTTCCGCGCTGAGCAGCGCGGTCATCGCGCCATAGGGCAGTTTTGGCAACTGGACAGGAGTAAGTTGTACTCCCATGCTGCGTAACTTATCAAGAGCGGCGAGATCGTAGCGCTGATCGTAGGCGCGGCGCGCATGAGACGCGGTCTGCTCGGCGTTGCGCTTCTCGCGGTTCTTCTTCTGTTCTGGAGTTTCGCCGGCTTCGGGTTCGTCCAGCTTCAATGGCTGCAGCGGATCGAATTCGCTCTTCAAGTAGCCGACGCGCAACGAATGCCAATCGCCAACGCTTGCCCAATTGAATGTTGCCGGCGCGACCGAGGCGTCTCTTCCATCGGGACCACAGATCGCCTGCAGCACCAGCGCACAATCTTCGGCGGAGCGCGCGATGGGGCCGAGTTTGTCCATCGTCCAGCTCAAGGCCATGGCGCCGGTGCGAGGGACAAATCCGAAGGTAGGGCGCAGGCCCGTCGTTCCGCAGCGCGTAGAGGGGGAACTGATCGAGCCTAGTGTTTCTGACCCAATTGCGAAGCCCACGCAGCCCGCTGCGACCGCGCTCGCGGGGCCAGCAGAAGAACCGCTCGATCCTTGGGTTGGATTCCAGGGGTTGCGTGTGCGGCCCCCGTACCAAACATCGCCCATGGCCAGCGCGCCCAGCGTGAGCTTGGCCACGAGCACAGCGCCAGCCGCATCGAGACGCTCGACGACTGTCGCATCTTCATCGATGATCTGATGCTCGAAGCCTGCCGCGCCCCAGGTCGTGGGATAGCCCTTCACCGCGAGCAGATCTTTTGCGCCCCACGGAATGCCATGCAGCGGACCGCGGTATTTGCCTGCGGCGATCTCGGCATCGGCGGCCTTGGCCTGCGTAAGCGCGCGATCTTCGGTGAGATTGGTGATGAAGCGAAGCGTGGAGTCGCAATGCTTCAGCCGGTCGAGGTACATCTTTGTGAGTGCGATCGACGTTATCTTTCGTTCGCGGAGTAGTCCGCTCAGCTCGGCGACAGTCGCGAAGGCGAGATCCTCGATGCGTGCCGGCGCATCGGGCACAATTGCGATCGGGACGAAGGAAATGATGTTCTGGTTCCCGCTGGGGAGCGATGCGCCGGCAGGCAATGGATGAAACACGTACGCCGGCGCGACTGAATTCGGCAGCTTGAGCTTACGAATCGCTTTGATTGAACCGTTGTTGTCGATGAGGCCGTCGAGCATCATCTGCTTCTGCTCGGCGGTAAATGGACCAATGCCGGCCAATACCGCGGCTGCGTCGATCATTTCCGGCGTGATCTTCGGCGGCTTCGATTGATCGGTGTTCTCCGAGGACTGTGCCTGCGCTGCGAGCGTGTAGAGAATGCCGGGGAACAATGGAGAGGCAATGCCCATGCGAGTGCAGGCAGAGAGAAAGCCGCGGCGATCCAGCGTCATTTGGTCGGGGTCCTTTGGGTAGGGAGTGCCTTCTCGACCACTATAGAGGAGTCGGCTGCTGCGATTGTCTTGGGCTACGTCGTCAACCGGTCTGGAGAGATGGTCTCGAGCGGCCAATGCGAGAGCGAAATGTTCTTGGCTCCAGTGCATGAGAATTCGAACGCCGATTCACCAGGCTGGAGTGCATAGACACGGCTGACCATTGCTTCTCTACCGCCGATGAACGACTCGATTACGGACCCATCGAGAAACAAATGGAGGGAAGGGCGCGGCCAGGGAAGAGACGGCAACGGAAACGTTACATCGCCACTGCGTATCGAGTTTCCGGCAACATCGACAGCCAATTCCCACACTTTGACGCCGCTCGTGTGGAGGCGCACGGTGACGACGCCGGTCGAGAACCCGATGGGCAGATGGATCTCGCGACGTAGCGTGTCCAACTTCAGGCGGAAGGGTTGGCCCATCGTAAGCGTGACGTGCTCGGCTTTTCCGCGAAGGCTTTCGACCTCGGCCGCGACGGCGAATTCAAGCTGACCTTGCTTGCCGACGGTGAGGACGCGCGGCAGCGCCATTGCGCCAGCCCATCCCGCAGCAGCGTACTCCGCTTGGGGCCGCGTCTCCTCGATCCATCCCCACAGAATGCGGCGACCGTCAGGTGCGAGAAAGCTTTTCGGCGCGTAGTAGGCTCCATGGTCGAGGACACCCTGACGCTTCTGCGTGTAGACGTGTTCGTGCGGGTCATACGCACCGGTAGACCAGATGACTTTGCCTTCGGTGGAGTAGAGCAGACAATGCGTGCCGTTCAATTCAAAGAAATCGGGGCACTCCCACATTTCGCCGCTGTCGCAGGGATTGGCGGCCTGCTTGCCGTTCGGCTTTCCTTCGGCGAGTTTGTGCAGATACTCCCAATGGCGCAGATCGCGCGAGCGATAGAGGAGAACGCAGCCGCCTTTGCCGCGTTCACCTGAGCCGATGCCGAGGTACCAGTCGTCGCCCTCTCGCCACGGGCATGGATCGCGAAAACCCGTGACTGCGACTCCAGGGGGCGGTGCTCCGATGACGGGCTGGGGCAGCTTCTTCCAGCGGAGCAATTCGTCGTCCTCGGCCGTGGCGAGCAATTGTGTCTCGCGCAACTTGTCGCTGCCGTCGTGGAGCGTCACTTGATCGGGCGGAGCGTTTTGCACGCCGGTATAGATGAAGGTCGGGACGCCATCCATCACGACCGCCGAGCCGCTGAAACAGCCTTCGCTGTCGGGACCGCCGGGAGTTGGCGCAAGCGCGACGGGTTCGTGATGCCAATGCACCATGTCCTTGCTGACCGCATGGCCCCAGTGCATATCGCCCCAGACCGCAGCGTGAGGATTGAGCTGATAGAAGAGGTGATACTGTCCCTTCCACCAGATTGGACCGTTGGGATCATTCATCCAATTGTGTGGTGGAAGCAAATGATACTCGGGCCGCGAGGGGTCGTGCGCGAGATCTCGCTGCGCCGATGAAGAATCATCGCACCATCCGCGCGGCGGCAGGACAAGAGCTGCGATGCCGGAGCCCAGCGCAGTAACGAATGATCGGCGGTCAAGGAATTTCATGACCGGGAGGATAGCACGCGGGCCGACATTACCTTTGGCATTCACAGAAAGTGCAACACTTTTTACGGATCGGTGTTTGAAACTCCAAGGTCGAGTTGCACGACGGTATTTTCGCAAGCTGGCCTTTTCTTGCGGGATTGACGGGTTGCGACGGACCATCTCAACGTACGGAGTTCATCCATGCGCAAACTGATGGCACTTGCAGTGCTGGCCCTTCCCTTCGCTTTAGCCGGATGCTCTCATCCGCAAGCAGTAGTCTATGCTCCACCGCCTCCTGGCTACACCGAGATCGCGCAGCGTGGCTATCACGATGGCATCGAAGCTGCACGGCGCGACATTGCCGCCGGCCGCGCGCCTGACGCCGATCGGCACCCACGCTTCCGCAATCCTCCCGTGCCGCCGCCAGCGTTTGAGGATTATCGGCACGGCTTCCGCGAGGGATACCGGCAAACTTTCCGCAATGGGCCTCCGGGACCGGGCTATTGAAGCGTATGCATCCAGGAAGTCCCGTCAACTCACTTGGCGGCAGGCGTCAGCTTCAGGGCGTAGGCATATTTGCACGCTGCGCCCTCGGGAAGGGTCACATTGAGCGCATCGGCTGCCTGCGTCCATGTAACCTTTTCGCTTGAGCCAAGCAACTCCACGTTCGCGATGGGAATGGAAGCACCCTCATGCGCCCATCCCAGCGAATGGATTGTCGCGTTACCGGGCTTGTCCCCATCTTTTGGGGGACAGGCCATGCCGAGGACGTAGACCGTGTTGCCTTTTGCGGTGAAGCGAAAATCTTCAGGCGTATAAGGCTTCGTATCTGTGTCGTGGAATGCGCCTGCCATCACTTGCGTCGGACCTTCGCCGAAGGTCTTCCAGGGAGTGGTGGCGTAGATCGCATCCCCGTTCACCTTGAGCCATGCGCCCATTTCGAGCAGAGTTGCGCGCACCTCGTCGGGAATTGTTCCATCCGAACGGGGCCCGAAGTTCAGCAAAAGATTTCCGTTCTTGCTTACGATGTCGATGAGCTGGTGTACAAGAAACTCCGGCGTCTTGAATGTGTCGTGCTCGATGTAGCCCCAGCTCGCGTTGCTGATGGACGTATCGGTTTGCCAGTGGTCCTGGACGATGTGATCCTGTTGCCCGCGCTCAAAGTCACGCACGCCGGCTTTCCAATTCAGCGAGTAATCCTTGAAATCGATGACGCCCGTGTAGCCATGAGCCACGGCATAGTTGTAATAGAAGGCTGCAAACTCGGCGACCGCAGGACGGAAGTTTGGCTGTCCAATCCACCAGTCAAAATAGACGACCTCAGGTTTGTATTTTTCCACCAGCTCTGTGTCGCGCGCGAGCCAGTCGCGTGTCCAGGCATCGCTCACATAGGTCCAGTCGTTGATCAGGCCATGCTCGTCGCCGCCCGGATCCATCCATTGATGCGCGGGTCCGTAGAGCGAGGCGTACTTCGGGTCGTTCACATCGGAGCGGATCGCACGGCCCCCGTCATAAAAGAAGTTGTGCTCGGCGCGATGCGAGCTTAGCCCGAAATGCAAGCCTTCCGAGCGAATCGCCTTGGAAAGTTCGCCCAATGTGTCGCGCTTCGGGCCCATTTTGACCACGGTCCAATCGCTCAGGCCTGAGTCATACATGGAGAAGCCGTCGTGATGTTCGGCGACGGGAACGACGTACTGCGCGCCAGATTCCTTGAAGACACGTGCCCATTCGGTGGCGTCAAAGTGCTCGGCGTGGAAGAGCGGGATCAGGTCCTTGTAGCCCTTTGCCGGATCGCCGTTGGCAAAATGTTCATGGAAGTTCTTGTAGGCGCCCTCGTCGGGACGATACATGTTACGCGGATACCATTCGTTCTCCGCAGCGGGGACTGAATAGACGCCCCAGTGAATGAAGATGCCGAACTTCGCATCCTTATACCACTGCGGCTGCTGGTATTTGATGAGCGTGGCCCAGTCGGCGCGATAGGGGCCATCGTTCGCCTGGCGTTCCGCTTCGGCCAGAAGGCGATTGCGCTCGGCGTCATATTTGCTGACGGATTGCTGCCATTCGCGATCGATCTCCGCGGCGGATTTCACACCGAGGGTTGGTGCAAGCGGATCGGTTGTGGGCGGAGCCTGCGCGAAGAGAGAAGACGAGGCCAAAAAGAACAGCACCGCAAATGGAAGCAGAGCGCCACAGCGAAGTTGATTTTTCATAAGCACGCATCCTAAACCGCTGTGCAAAGCCGCTGCAAACGCTTTCATCTTCAGGTTCTTGTGAATGTGGAAAAACCCGCTTGACATATTCCCATATAGGAATGCATTATTCTCTTCATGGCGCGTGCCGCGACTACTTCCGATGCCTTCAATGCCGTGGCTGAACCCCGCCGGCGAGAAATTCTTACCTTGCTGGTTGTCCGCGAGCATGCGGTGGGCGAGATTGTGGCGGCGCTGCGCATCGATCAGCCTTCTGTTTCAAAACATCTGCGCGTTTTGCGCGACGTTGGGTTGGTGCGTATGCGATGCCAGGGACGCCAGAAACTTTACCAAACGAATGCGGAGGCG
This sequence comes from uncultured Acidobacteriaceae bacterium, assembly GCA_963704415.1. Lineage (GTDB taxonomy): Bacteria > Acidobacteriota > Terriglobia > Terriglobales > Acidobacteriaceae > Telmatobacter. Next base: position 1,850,875 of record OY969908.1, read on the forward strand.
ATTCGGCCTTTGCACGAGTGGGCCTCGACCTTCGAACGCTACTGGAGCCATCAGCTGAATCGCGTGAAGGAACGTGCCGAAGCGAAGATGAACCGAAGCCATGAATCCGATTCAACCTCAAAGGAGAAATAATGACGACGACTCTTTCGGAAATCGATAGCCTCTCCCTGACTGTGAACCAGGAAATCCGCGTGAATGCTTCGCTCGAGGTCACGTTTGAAGCATTGCTGGAACAGCTTGGGCCGGGGAATGAAATGTCCAACGGCACACCGATGCCGATGAAGCTCGAGGCGTGGCCCGGCGGGCGGTGGTTCCGCGACCTTGGCGAGGGCAACGGCCACTACTGGGGCACTGTACAGGCCATCAAGCGTCCCACACTGCTTGAATTCAGCGGACCGCTTTTCATGTCGCAACCGGTGGCGAACAACGTGCAGTATCGGTTGGGCGAAGAAAACGGTACGACTGTGATCAAGTTCCGTCATTCAGGATTCGGATTGATCCAGGACGAACACAGGAAGGGTGTGACCGGTGGCTGGGGACACATCAATGAACAAGTTCGCAAGCGCGCGGAACGAGCGTAATCCGTTTCTGCTGCTGAACGAGAGCAAACACAACTTTCCCCACAGGAGGAGAAACGCCATGACCGTTGCAGATTTAGCCGCTGTCGAATCCATTGCGAATGCCTTGCTTGCAGAATTTGAAACACAAGCCCTCATCACGAGGAGATTCCTGGAGAGAATTCCAGAGGATCGGCTCACCTGGAAGCCCCATGAAAAATCCATGACTGCCGGGCAGCTCGGATATCATATCGCTTTCGTTCCTGGTGGAGTGATACACATTGTCAAGAACAGCCCGGTGCAGGCTCCGGATTTTGCGAATTTCCCGCAGCCGGCAAGCCGGGAAGAAATCCTGAAGACGTTCGATGAAAGCGTCGCAGCGGTCCGGGACCTTCTGCCGCAGTTCGATGACGCGGCGATGCACGAGACATGGAGACTCGTCGCCGGAGGTAAGGAGGTCCTTGCCCAGCCGCGGTCTGCATTTATTCGCGACGTGATGCTGAGCCACTGGTATCAACATCGGGGTCAGCTCAGCGTGTACCTGCGCCTGCTGAATGTTCAGGTGCCCGCGAGTTGGGGACCGAGCGCCGACGAGCCGCCGCTCTTCATGCAAAAGACGCAAACAGCCCAGAACTTGCAGAGGTGTCTCATGTGCCCAGTATGTCTTGCGACGGCAGCACTGATTGCCGGAAGCGCAACCGGGTCCGGCGGAATCACGGCCCTGGTTGCAGGCACAATCCTGAAGAGGAGATCTCGATTCCCCGAACAGACCAGTGCAAAGGAGGTCAAAGGTGGCGACGACAACGGCAGCAGTGAATCAGAAGAAAGTGGTTTCGCACGATGAGTGGGTTGCGGCGCGGAAACAATTCCTTACCAAGGAGAAAGAATTTACGCGCCAGCGTGATGAACTAAGCCGACAGAGGCGCGAATTGCCCTGGGAACGAGTCGAGAAGCCCTATGATTTTCAAGGGCCGCAGGGCAAATTGACACTGGCCGATCTCTTTGACGGCCGCTGTCAGCTGGTGATTTACCACTTCATGCTCGGACCGGGATGGGCGGAAGGCTGCCCTAGCTGCTCCTATATTTCCGATCACTTCGATGGCATGGCGATCCACCTGGCGAGCCGCGATGTGACGCTGGTGGTGGTTTCGCATGCGCCGATCGCGGAGATCGAGGCCTTCAAAAAGCGCATGGGATGGCGGTTCCGTTGGGTCTCGTCGTTTGGCAGCGATTTCAATTACGACTACCAGGTGTCGGCTTCACCCGAAGAAGCGAACAAAGACACGGTGTATTACAACTACGAAATGATGAGCTTTCCGAGCCAGGAACGTCCGGGTCTGAGCGTCTTCTCCAAGGATGCAGACGGAATCTACCACACGTATTCAACGTATGCGCGCGGGCTCGATATTCTCGTCGGCGCCTATAACTTCCTCGACCTGGTGCCGAAAGGGCGTGACGAGGCCGGGCTGAAGCACACCATGGCGTGGGTGCGGCATCATGACAAGTACAGCGAAGGAAATTTCGTCGATGCGAAGGCCGAATGGGAGCACCCAAAAGTTGCTGCCGGACCGTCGTCGTGTTGTTCGGGCGATCACAAAGAGTGAATCGGCATTTCTTCGCATGTTGCGAACGAAGGTGCCCACGTGGAATGAGTGCGATGGAATGGCGGGATCTGCGACTCCCCTTGGGATCCCGCCTCCCATTGGATAGATGCCTATTGATTCGCTTCCTCGATCAGCTTCTCTGCGCGAGCTACTGCGTCGATGCGACTCTTTTTCTCGGATTCGATATCGACATTCCGCAGCGCATCATGGCTGAGACGTTTTGTGAACTCGTCCATGCGTTGCGCGAATCCGCGCTGAATCGCATCGACGGCGTCCTGTGCCTCGGGCAGCACCGCACGAAAATGCTCGATTTCTTCGGTTGCTTTCTCCGGATGGTAGCCGAGCCGGTCGCCCGCCTGCATCGCGTCAATTAACAGATCGGGCGGCGCCGATACAGGCGATGTTTTTTGCAACGCATCGTAGGCGCCGCGTAATCGCGTCATGGCGCCCGCAAAGCCGTCCAGATCGTCCCGGCGCCCAGTAAGACCGATGGCTCTGTGTACCTCAATGGTGACCCTGCTTGCCGTGCTCGAGCTTCCCACCGGGATCACCGTCGTCAGCGTGTTGCCTTCAAAGCTCCAACCGCCTTTGCCGGTGGGACCACCGCGATTAACGGCAACGCCATTCACGGTGACTGAGGCAGGAGGCCAGTCAGCAGGCAGGCGAAGCTCGTAGCTGCGTGTTTTCATCATGCCTTCGTAGCTACCCTCCACAGGTCCAATTTCCACCCGCAGCGTGTCTCCGGTTTGCGCAGCCTTAATCGGTATACGCGCAAAGACGCCACGCTGGTATTCCTCTGCAATTCCGGAATCTTCGTAGACGGAGTAGCTCGAAGTTGTGCCCGGGTTCAGTGGCCACACGTTGACGATGAGAGGATCGACAGGTTTTTGGCCGGTATACGACATCGGCGGCTGCATAGGAACGATTGCGCCAGCCTTCAAGTAGACGGGTATTTGATCGATGGAGAAACTGCGGTCCGTCGAGGCGGGTCCGGTGACATGCTTTCCAGTCGGCCATTCGATCCACTCACCCTGCGGCAGCCATACGTGTTCTGTTGCCAGGCCGCTGGTCTTGTCAGCAGGCGCAACGACAGGCGCTGCCAGCATCTGATCACCGAACAAATATTCATCCTTGCTCGAGTAAGCTTCATTCGCTTCGGGCCAGTCGTAGTAGAGCGGCCTGAAGAACGCGACGCCTGTGTCGTAGGTGCGTCGCCCTTCGGTGTAGATATACGGCTGCAGTGCATAGCGAAGTTGAAATGCCGATCGCAAAATCGAGGAGAACGGTTCGGGGTAGGCCCAGATGCGCCGCTCGGAATCGGGGTTCTTGGTTGTGTGAGTGCGCAGAATCGGGCTGAACGTTCCAAACTGCACCCACCGCGTAAAGAGCTCGGGATCGACAGCGCCGGGCATGTGTCCGCCGATGTCATGGCTCCAATATGCGTAGCCGACATTCGCGGCGGTTGCTGTGAACCAGGGCTGAAAGGCGAGCGAATCCCAGACAGAAACGGTATCCCCGGAGAAGCCGATTTGATAACGGTGATTGCCAAGACCGCCCCACCGGTGAAAGAGCAGCGGCCTCTTGCCTTCGCGTTCCTGGTCAGTGAAGTGCACATAGTTGAGCCACCACGTTGGATTCACACCAGGCAATTTCGTGGTTGGTTCCTGCTGCCAATCGAGCCACCAGAAGTCGATTCCCTGTTTCTCGAGTGGATGGTGCAGCAAGTTCATATAGTTCGTCGCGTATTTTTTGTCCGTGATGTCGAATGGAACATATTTCTTTGTAGCTGGATCGATGCCCATGGCCTTGGCCATCGCGGGGTAAGCGTCTTCCCAGGGCTGCACGCCGGATGCTGGATGCATATTGAGACTCGTCTTCAGGCCATCCGCATGCAGCCGTGCGAGGAATTGCGTGGGATCAGGGAAGAGCAGCTTGTTCCACGTGTAGCCGGTCCATCCCAATCCATGATTTGATTGATCGGTTTCGCCCTTCGCCTTCAGCTGTTCGTTATTGATGTGCCAATCCATGTCGATCACGAAGACATCCAGTGGCGTGTCGTTCTCGCGAAATCCGCGGATGATCTCTTCGATCTCCTGATCGCTGTAGGCCCAGTAGCGTGACCACCACGCGCCGAAAGCGAAACGAGGAGGAAGTGGAATGCGCCCTGCGACGCGCACATAATCGCCGAGCGCCTTGCGATAGTCGTGACCGTAGCCGAAAAAGTACCAGTCCTGCCGTTCACCTGCCGGCCGCTCCATCACCCACGGCCAGGGGCTCTTTTCGCCTTGTAGGAAGCGGAAATCCGCCGAATCGAACAAGGGTCTTGTCGAATCATCTTCAATTGCCCAGCCTGAGCGTGAGACAAACCCGTTGCCAATCGGTTCCTTCGTCTTGTCTCCAAGCGCTCCATCAAGAGTACGCGTGGTGCCTTTTAGATTTTGCAGATCGATTGTTCCCGGCCGCCAGACGACAGGTTTTCCGTCAACTGTGAGCTCGATTGCGAGATTGTCAGATGTGAAGCGGCCGTCTGCTTTCGGCGTATACGTCAACGTGAGCGCGTCTGTTTTGAGGGTGAGCTTGCCGCCGGTGAATTCATGCGAATACTTCGGTACCGGTAAACGGCGGTTAATAAACACGAGAGAAGCATGGTCTTCGAACTTACGGTCCGCGGCCCACTCGATGCGGATAAGTTGCGGAGTGAGTATAGTGAATCGCGTGTTGCCTTGGATGACAATGGCTCTCGGGTCTGCGACTGGATTGTCGACGACCGCCTCCGGCGAAGATGAAGGAGCAAGTTGGGTCGATTCGGTGGCAGGCTCGGCTGCGATTGCGGCATCGAGACGCACTCCGGCCAACTGATTTGGAACTTGGGCCATCAGGCCCATTGTCTTACCAGAGAACACGATGACTGCGGCAAAGTGATGCAAAGAAATGTGCACAACTCCCCCTTGTTTTAACTCCAGTGGAAGCGTAACACGGGGTTGGACGCTGCGGGGAGGCGACCTGTGGGAGGCGAGCCGGGACGGATAGAAGCGGCGAAGTTTCGTCTTAAGAAGAGCATTGAAAAACAGCGTGAGCCAACATGGACATGCCGGCTCCGCCACGCTGTTGGTGTTGCGATTGTTGGCTATATCGAAAGAAGGCGTCCAAAGAACGAACGGTAGCGACGCAAAGCGAGACGGAGATCTTCGGTGGAGACGCTATCGCCGCGACCCCATTGTCCATCGAGCTTGGCGCGTTCTTCTGCGAAGATTTCGGCCAGGCGCTTCATTGCATTTGCGACCAAGCCGTCCGCCTGCTGTACAGCCTGTCGTGGCTCATCGACAAAGCTGACCTGAACAGAAGTCCAGCGCGCGTAAAAGTCGTTCGATTCTTCGGGCGAGAAGAGCGGTGTTGCTGTATCGTCCTCTTTAATATCGCCTTCGTTCGAGCGGGCGGTGGCTGTTTTCACTCCGGCATCGTGCACGTCCGTAGAAAGAGCGGGATCGCGGAACGATGAACGTTGGATAGTCGATTCCTCAGCATTAAAGTCGTGGTTTGTGTCGTAGGTTGTGGCGGACCGCTCGTTTGCATTGGCCAAATCTGCCGTTGTGAGTCCGCTATCGCTTGCGTCTCTTCTGTCGAATTGTTGTTTCGTAAGTTGTTGGCTCATTTTAGAACCCTCCATGGGCGTCGCGCCTTGGCTGATCGTTTCCCCTCGGGGGTTCCCGCACTCAACATTCGCTCTTGTGAGTGGGGGCTTACGTGTTGGCTAAACCGCGAACGCCATCACGCCTTGAGATCGATGCCTGCATTTAAAGGTTGCTTTGCGCGACATGCGGCTGCAAGCAGCGATGCGCGATTGTCCGAGCCATCTGAAGAAAACTAAGAAACAGAGGAACTCGTCTCTTAGGCAACCTCTCCGACATAGGGGCGCTCCAAGTTCTCTGGAACGATTCGCGTGTTCAGCGCAACGGAATACGCTCCGCATTTCAGATAGCCGCCTGTATCGAACACAGGGCCAAGTGAGGAGACATTGTATGAATCTATCGGACCTTAGCGCCGGACAGATCGCCGCAATCATTGCCGTTGTTGTGATTGTCGGAGGATTGATCGTGTACCTGCTGCAGAAGCGGCGCAGCGAGAAACTACGCAGCCGTTTTGGTGAGGCGGAATATGAGAGGGCCATACAGGAGCGGGGCGACCGTCGTCACGCCGAGGCTCAGCTAGACGAGCGGGCTAAGCGCGTGGAATCATTTCATTTGCGAGCGCTCTCTGCCACCGATCGCGCCCGTTTTCTCACCGCATGGGAGCAAGTACAGGCGCATTTTGTCGATGCCCCTTCGGGAGCAGTCATGGAAGCCGATCAGCTTCTGGGAGACGTGATGGGTACCCGCGGCTATCCGGTCGGCGATTTTGAACAGCGAGCCGCAGATATCTCAGTGAATCATCCGGTAGTGACGCAGAACTACCGGGCTGCCCATGCGATTGCATTGAGTCATGCGAATGGGCAAGCCAGCACGGAAGATCTGCGTCGCGCCATGATCCATTACCGTGCGCTTTTTGAAGACCTGGTGCGCGAGCCGGAAGCGGTTGTGGGTCAAACGGCGTGGCGGAAGGCCGGATAGAACTTTGCACCCGTGCGGAGAGGGCCGGCACTTGATGTAACGAAAAAACTGTTCTGAGTGGGTTCCTTGCGATTGGCTTTTGATTCTTTGCCGCGTGGTGGAGAATCAAGAGTGTCGTACAGGAACCCCCAGCGCATGAATCGGAATCTGTTCTTCATCCTGGCTGCAGTTTGTTTTGCTGCGCCCGTTTTCGCCGCCTCGTCCGTCTTTACCGCGCGACTCGATGACCCGCGGGCTGTCTATCTCGATGCACCGGAATTAGGGGCACAGGGCGATGGACAAGCCGACGAGAGTGGCCGGATTCAAGCGGCGATTGACAAAGTTGAAAGTTCGGCGCGTGAAGGCATCGTATTCGTGCCTTCGGGACGTTACCGGCTTACTCGCACCATCTATGTCTGGCCGGGTGTCCGCGTGATTGGCTTTGGTGCAACGCGGCCTGTCTTTTACCTTGCTGATCACACTCCCGGATTTCAATCCGGTACGGGAGACATGGTCATATTCGCAGGTCTTGCTCCCGGCGAGATGCCGCGCGCAGGGATGCGCATTGCGTTTCCGCCGCCCGGAAGCGTGCCTCCGAATGAATCGGTCGCGGACGCAAATCCCAACACCTTCTATTCGGCCATGAGCAACATCGATTTTGAGATCGGAGACGGCAATCCGGCTGCAATCGCCATCCGCTTCCATGTCGCGCAGCATTCCTATCTCAGTCACATGGATTTTCACATCGGTTCCGGGCTCGCCGCGCTCACGCAGGTTGGCAATGAGGCCGAGGACTTGCACTTCTTCGGGGGGCGTTACGGCATCCTTACCGAGAAGACATCGCCGGCGTGGCAATTCACGCTCATCGATGCCACGTTTGAAGGGCAGCGGGATGCGGCGATTCGTGAACATGAAGCGGGCCTGACCCTTATACGCGACACGTTTCGCTATGTGTCGACCGCCATCGATATTGATCCGGGGTATTCGGATGAGTTATGGGTGAAGGATTGCGTGTTCGAGAAGATCTCCGGGCAGGCCGTCCTTATCAGCAACGAGAAGAGTCCTCTCACCGAGGTTGGATTCGAAAACGATGTCTTTCAAGATGCGCCGACCCTGGCGTTGCTTCGCGAGAGTGGAAGAAAGATATCCGGCAAGGGGACTGCCTACCGTGTCAACGAATTCAATTACGGCCTGATTGTGCCCAGCGAGGGCGTGATGGGCGCGATCGGCGAGCGATACGATGCGACTGCGCTGAGTTCTCTCCCGGCCCCGTTGCCTCGGGCTATCCGGGCTTTGCCGCCGACAGAGGAGTGGGTGAATGTGCAGAGCCTCGGGGTGAAAGGCGATGGCGCTACGGACGACACGGCTGCAATCCAGAAGGCCATCGATGCGCATCGTGCGCTTTATTTTCCAAGCGGCCACTACGTTGTGAGCGACACAATCGCGCTCAAACCCGACACAGTGCTGATTGGCCTACATCCAACGCTGACGCAGTTCGATCTGCTCGATTCGACGCCGGGTTATCAGGGAGTGGGCGAGCCAAAGGCCGTTCTTTTCGCGCCTGCGGGAGGCTCGAACATCGTAAGTGGCATCGGCATCTTTGCCGGGGGGATCAATCCGCGGGCAGTCGCGCTTTGGTGGAAGGCGGGCGAGGATTCACTCGTGGATGACGTGCGGTTTCTCGGCGGACATGGGAGCGGCACGAACCCCTACAACAATAACCACACGGCCGATTCAGATTTGCGCAAGCGTTGGGACGGACAGTATCCGAGCTTGTGGGTGAGCGATGGAGGCGGAGGCACATTTGCTGACATCTGGACTCCGAACACCTTCGCCCAGGCTGGATTTGTTGTGTCCAACACAACGACGCCGGGACACGTCTACGAGCTCTCGACCGAGCACCATGTGCGCAATGAGATCAAGTTCGATCGCGTTGAGAATTGGGATGTGAATGCGCCGCAGACTGAGGAGGAGGCGGGCGAGAGTCCAGAGTCGCTGTCGCTTGAGTTTGATTGGTCGAAGAACATCACGATCGCCAACTACCATGGCTATCGAGTCACGCGCTCGCGGGCGCCGTTTCCGGCGGCGGTGCGACTCTACAGCTCCAGCGATATTCATTTTCGCAATGTGCATGTGAATGCCGAGAGCGGCTACGGAATCTGCGACGAGATCGGCTGCGGGACATTCTTGCGTGTGAGTAAATTCCCATACGAAAACGCAATTCAGGACGTGACGCATCATATCGAGGTGCGCGAGCGGGAGTTTGCCGTGCTTGATATTCCGGAGGGACCAGTGCCCCCGGCGATGCCGGATGTGTCCTCTGTACTCTCGCCAGGAGCCAAGGTGGAGAAACTGGAAGGCGGTTTCTTTTCGATCTCCGGCGCGGCGGTTGACGCGGCGGGCAAGCTCTACTTTGTCGATCATCATCAACAGCGCATCTACGGGTGGTCAGCGACTGAGGGTCTGACGATCGAACGCGACAACGCACTTGACCCGGTGAACCTGGCATTCGATAAGGCTGGCGACTTGATGGTGGTCTCTTCGGCCGGACCGGAGAGCACGGTGTATTCGTTTCGGCCCGGATCGCCGGACGCGCAGATCCATGTGCTCGCACCGCAAGCGACGAGCGCGCATCCGGATGCGGCGGTGCTCTTTCCCGTGAATTATTGGAACAACGGGGAATTTAAAGACCAGCTTGACCTGAGCTCGATGCGCTACAAAACTCTCGCCGAGATGTTTGCCGAAGACGTCACCACGCCGAAGCCGAAAGAATATGTTTCGGCCGACGGGAGTGTTGTTTTGCCAGCCGGCCGCGTTTTTCAGCAGGGGCCTGCGACCGACACCGCTGGCTGGCGCTTCTCCGACAACCTTGACGCGTACGGCTTCATCCGCGCGACACCCGGGCAAAAGGTCTACGTCAGCAGCGCGTCGGAAGACAGGACGTACAGTGCGACCGTGAACGCGGACGGGACTCTCCACGATCTGAAACCGTTTGTCGAGCGCGGCGGCGAGAGTGTCGCGGTCGACGGAAAGGGTAATGTCTACGTCGCGAATGGACAGATCTTCGTCTATGACGCGGCCGGCAAACAGATCGCCGAGATCGACGTCCCGAAGCGCCCGATCGATCTCGTATTTGGCGGGGCCGACGGGCGTACCCTTTTCATCCTTTCGCATCCTGCGCTCTTCTCGGTACGGGTGAATTGACGAGGCAAAGACTTTCGCATACGGCGAAAATTTGGCAATTCGCTGCAAAAGCGACGGCATAGACTGAGAAAAGCTGGCGTTGGCGATTCCAGAAGATCATTCTGATAGAAGCGATCTAGCCTGCGGTCACCTCCTGGCTCGCGGGCGTATCCGCAGATCGTTGCCCGTCCTGATCGTTCACCGCGGGCTGCCAGGGGAACGGAAAATTTCTCCATAAGGAGGAGCGTGGCAATGCACTCCAGTGAGGTTTCAACCGGGATTACACCAGAATTGAGTTCCTCTGAGATGGAAAAGAATGGATCAGCAGGATCGATCCCGCGGATTCACGGCTTCGGCCTCGCAGTCATCGCTCTTACCTCGGTGGCGCTCGTACTTGCCACGGCGAGCGAATGCGCATCCGTATTGCACGTCCCTTCTCTGAACTATGGGCTCGTGCTCTGGGGCTGGTGGGGTTTGATCGCGAGCGCGATTTGGACGATCGGGTTTCGCAAGCCGATCATTCTCGGCTTTTCGCCAGTGGCCATCATCGTGCAGATGGTCATCGGATGCTTTCTTGGAATCGTTCATCTGCTCCTGCTGGGCAGTCTCGGCTTCATCAATGCTGCACATCCTACAGCCCTTGCAGTTTGGACGAGCCTGCTGAATATCAATCGCTTTGGCATTGAGATTCTTGTCTACGGATTCGTTCTGGGGATGATCGGCATCGTCCAGTTTCAAATGCGCGCGCAGCGGGATGCAATGAAGTCCCTGGCGCTCAAAAAGCAGCTTTCCGAGGCGCAGTTGCGGGCGCTTCAAATGCAATTGGAGCCGCATTTTCTTTTCAACACGCTGAATGCGATCACGACCCTGGTTGAGCTTGGCCGCCAGAAGGAAGCGGTGGAAATGCTCGGCCATCTGAATGCGATTCTGAAGAGCACGCTGAAACGAACGAATCCGGAAAAGGTGCCCCTGTCGCAGGAGTTGGAGGTGGTGGAGAATTATCTCGCCATTGAGCAGGTGCGGTTCGCGGATCGTCTTCGCATCGAGATCAAAGTGGAACCGGCCGCACTGGACAGCCTGGTGCCGTGTTTCCTGCTGCAGCCAATTGTCGAAAATGCAATTCGCCACGGCATTGCTCAATGCGAAAGCGATGGACTGGTGGAGGCAACTGCAAGGCGCGATGGAGACCTTCTGCGTCTTGAAGTGCGCGACACAGGCGCCGGTCGCAATGGACATGCCAAGCCAGGCAACGGGATCGGATTAAAGAACACGCGCGAGAGGCTGGCGCATTTTTATCAGGATGGCTATGTGATGAAAGCGCAACCTTCGGGCAACGGCTTTGAGGTTGCCATCGCGATTCCCTACGAGCGGAGCTGATGAAGCTGAGTGCCCTGATTGCCGACGACGAGCCTCTTGCCCGCGAGCGCTTGAGATTACTGTTGGCTGACGACGAAGATGTCGACATAGCAGGGGAATGCCGGAACGGCAGAGAAGTGGTTGAGGCGCTGAAACAAAGGCACCACGACGTGCTGTTTCTCGATATAGAGATGCCGGGCAGCAGCGGGTTTGAGGTGGTCGAGCAGGTCGGAGCCGCGCAAATGCCGATCACCGTTTTCGTAACCGCGCACAATCATTATGCGTTGAAGGCCTTTGAGGTCCATGCTCTCGACTACCTGACAAAACCCGTCGAGCCGGAGCGGCTTCGGTCCGCGCTGGCGCGCGTGAAGGAGCGTATTGCCGCGCATGCCGCCTTGATGACGCAGGAGCAGCTGAAGTCAATGCTGGCGGCGCTGGGAACAGGAACCGCGAAGCGTAAGGAGTACCCCCAGCGGCTGGTTGTTCCCAACGCAGCCAAGGACTCCTTTGTGAATGTCGATGAGATCGAGTGGATCGAGGCTGCGGACTACTATTCCTGTATTCACGTCGGCGCCAGAAACCTGATGTTGCGGGAGACGATCAAGCAACTCGCCGAGACTCTCGATCCGCGGAAATTCGTGCGCGTCCATCGCTCGACGATCGTGAACATCGATCAAGTGCGGGAGATTCTGCGCGAAGGCCGCAGTGAGGGCTGGGTTCTGCTGTCGAACGGCCGCAAGCTCAAGATGAGCAAAGCCGGCTGGCAGGCGCTGCTGGATGCAACAAAAACCCCGCGAGCCTGATATGGACGCGGGGCTTTTCGGCCATCTCGACAAAAGTGGGTCAGACCCTGCAATTCACATTTTATTTGACGCTTGTCCAGTCCAGAATGACCTTCCCGGTCTGGCCGGAGATCATCGCGTCGAAGCCCCGTTCGAATTCGTCGTAGCGGAACCGGTGGGTGATCACCGGCGAAATATCCAGACCCGAATCGAGTAGCACCGACATCTTGTACCAGGTTTCATACATCTCGCGACCGTAGACGCCCTTGATCGTAAGCATATTGAAGATGACTGGCCGCCAATCCATGGGAGCGATCTTTGCCGGGATGCCAAGGACAGCAACCTTTCCGCCGTGGCTCATATTGCCGAACATGTCGCTCAACGCCTGTGGACTTCCCGACATTTCAAGGCCGACATCGAATCCTTCCGTCATTTTGAGTTGCCGCTGGACGTCGATGAGCGGTGAATCTTTGGGATTCACTGCCAGAGTTGCGCCCATTTTTCGAGCGAGATCGAGACGGAACGGGTTCAAGTCCGTGATCACAACGTGCCTGGCGCCTGCGTGCTTCACCACAGGGATTGCCATGAGCCCAATGGGTCCCGCACCGGCTATGAGGACATCCTCGCCCAACACCGGGAAAGAGAGAGCGGTGTGGACAGCGTTGCCGAAAGGATCGAAGATGGCGGCGACCTCGGTGTTGATGCCGGGATGGTGCCGCCAGATATTGGTCATTGGTAGAGCGATCAACTCGGCGAACGCCCCGGGACGATCGACCCCGACGCCTTGGGTCGCTGCGCAAAGTTGCCGTCTTCCCGCGAGGCAGTTCCGGCACCGGCCACATACGACGTGACCCTCTCCACTCACGATGTCTCCGGCGTGAAAATCGTTGACGTTGGAGCCGACTGAGACAATCTTGCCTACAAACTCATGGCCGATGGCCATTGGTACCTTGATCGTTCTTTGCGCCCATTCATCCCATTCGTAGATGTGGACGTCCGTTCCACAGATTCCCGTTTTTAGTACACGAATGAGGACGTCATTAATCCCGATGGTTGGTTCGGGAATATCTTCGAGCCAGAGGCCGCGTTCTGCTCGACTCTTGACCAGCGCTTTCATGGGAACACTCCGTCCTCAAACTGACTCGCTTGAAGTTTACCGGGCGAGGCAGTGGGAGAAAAAAGCAGGGGCTATTCTCCGCGAGCCTAAACCCCCGACCCGAGCAACGGTTAGATGTCCAGGTTTTTGACGTCGAGGGCGTTGTCTTCGATGAATTTGCGGCGCTTTTCAACGTCTTCACCCATGAGCGTAGTGAAGATTTCGTTGGTTTCGACGATGTCTTCGAGCTTGACGCGGAGGAGAGTACGACGCTCCGGATCCATCGTGGTCTCCCAAAGCTGCGTGCTGGTCATCTCGCCCAGACCTTTGTAGCGTTGCACGGAGTAGTCCTTCTTACCCTGCTCGACGATGTGGGCATAGAGTTCGCGGGCGGTTTGTTTCTCGACCGGTTCGCGCAGCACGCGCGCACCGCGACGCGCGGCTTTTACCTCCGCTTTAACTTCCGCGGGCGTCTCACCCTCTTCAAATTCGGTAGCTTCCAACTCCTCCGCGGCAGATTCGGTTGCAGCCTTTGCGGCATATTCCACCAGGAAGGGAGGCTCAAGATATTGCTTGATCAGGCTGTACTTCGACATCATCTGGCGGAATTCAGGGCTGGACGCGAGAGTCCAGTCGACGCGGCGCTCAGCGCCCTGTGAATCAACGATGCTGATCGACCAGGTATGGTGCTCTTCGTCTTCCACGGGCTTGGTGATCGATTTGAAACCAAAGTCAGCGGAGATCTCCTTGAGTTGCGCGTGCAGCTCGATGAGTTTTTGGGGAACGGTGCTTCCCGATTTCGAGGTAAAGTCGGAGCGATGCGTGAGTTCGGCGCGTGCAAGCAACTCAGTCAGTTTCTCGTTACGGATGCGCTTGTCGACCTTTTCGACAAAATCGAGATACTCCTTGAGAGTGCCCATGAAGCGGATCAGATCGGCACCCTCGATGCGGCTGGCGGCTTCGCCGTGGCGCACGATCATACCTTCGGAAGCGCGATTAACCATTACCTTGTCAAACTCGCGTTCATCCTTGATGTACTGCTCAAAGCGGCCTTTCTTGATTTTGAAGAGCGGCGGCTGCGCAATGTAGATATTGTCGTGCTTGATCAGTTCCGTCATGTGGCGGAAGAAAAAGGTAAGCAACAGCGTGCGGATGTGCGATCCGTCGACGTCAGCGTCGGTCATGAGGATGATCTTGCTGTAGCGGATCTTGGAGGCGTCGAAGTCGTCTTTGCCGATGCCGGTGCCGAGGGCCGTGATCATGGCGCGAATTTCTTCGTGGCCCAGCATCTTGTCGTAGCGGGCTTTTTCGACATTCAGGATCTTGCCCTTCAGCGGCAGGATGGCCTGGAAGCGGCGATCGCGGCCCTGCTTGGCCGTACCACCGGCGCTCTCGCCCTCGACCAGGTAGAGTTCGCAGCGGCTTGGATCGCGTTCGCTGCAGTCGGCAAGCTTTCCGGGCAAGCCGCCACCATCGAGCGCACCCTTACGGCGCGTCAGGTCGCGGGCTTTACGCGCAGCTTCGCGGGCACGAGAAGCCTCAATGGCCTTGTTGATGATCTTTCTGGCAACGGGCGGGTTTTGCTCGAGGAATGCACCGAGACGCTCGTTGACGAAGGCCTGCACGGTGCCGGCGATGTCGGAGTTGAGCTTGCCCTTGGTCTGCCCTTCGAACTGCGGCTGCGAGAGCTTGACGCTGACCACGGCCACGAGGCCTTCGCGTACGTCGTCGCCGCTCAGATTCTCTTTCATGTCCTTGAAGAGGCCGAGCGACTGGCCGATCGCATTGATGGTGCGGGTAAGCGCAGTCCGAAAGCCGGAGAGGTGCGAGCCGCCATCGACCGTGTTGATGTTGTTGGCAAAGCTGAAGACCGTCTCTGAATAGCTGTCGTTGTACTGCAGCGCGATTTCAATTTCGACGGCGTCGCGCGTGGCCTCCATCATGATGGGCTTGTCGTGCAGGGTCGTCTTGCCGCGGTTGATGTGCTTCACAAATTCCGCGATGCCGCCTGCATACTTGAACTCCGAGCGCTTGGAGTCACCCGTTTTGGGATCGGCAGTGCGCTCATCCGTGAGTGTGATTTCGAGGCCCTTGTTGAGGAAGGCAAGCTCGCGCAGCCGCTGGGCCAGCGTGTCGTAGTTGTACTCGGTGGTCGCAAAGATGCTCTTATCGGGCAGAAAATGTACTTTCGTGCCCCGCCTTTTGCTAGTTCCGGCCTTGCGCAGCTCACTGGTGGGGAGCCCGCAACTGAAATCCATCTCCCAAGTGTGGTTGTCGCGCCAGATCTCGACGTTGAACTCCTGGCTGAGGGCGTTGACGCAACTCACGCCTACACCGTGCAGGCCGCCCGAAACTTTGTAGGTAGAAGAATCGAACTTTCCGCCCGCATGGAGTTTGGTCAGCACTACCTGCACAGCCGGCATCATCTGCCCATTGCCGACCGCCATCATGTCGACCGGGATGCCGCGGCCATCGTCGATCACGGTGATGGAATTGTCGACGTGGATGATGACATCGATCTTTTTGGCGTAGCCCGCGAGTGCTTCGTCGACAGAGTTGTCCACGACCTCGTACACAAGGTGGTGCAGGCCCATTTCGCCGGTCGAGCCAATGTACATGGCGGGCCGAAGCCTCACGGCCTCGAGGCCTTCCAAAATTTTGATGTTTTCGCCGGTGTAATTGCCGTTATCGGGGATGTTGTCAGCTGCAAGAGTCGCCATAGAGTTCCATTCGCGAGATTTTCGCTTCCAGGTCCACGGAGGTGCCGGTGCGGAGCGCCATTGGCATGATTTGAACGAGGGATTAAGCGCTTGAAATACGTGGGCTTTGAGCGAATTCGACTGAGTTCATTTTACCACGCGAGGCGGAGGAGAAATGGCTGAGGAGGTCACTCCCGAGCGGGGTACCTAAGAGCCGATTACCGGAGTGTATGGTTACGCTAGTAACCAAGCGAGTGACTACTTATGGAACTTACTGAAATAGATGGACTTGATGAGAAATGTAGCCTAGTATCTTTAGTGTTAGTCGGCCAGTCTTTTGTGTCAATCGTTTCATTCGAGGGGTTACCAACTATGAAACTCGCCGTCAGGATACTTGCTTTTGCCGCAATCGTCGCCGGTGCCGCTGCAGCTTCCTTTTCCTCTTCAAAATCGAACGTCGTGATAAGCCATCTTTCTGCGACTTCTGGACTGCCTTCTCCTGGATGTGGGCCGGGCATGGGATGCCCCGGTACGGGGAAATAGCAGTACCTTAGCACTAAAGTGCTACTGCTTCGGTGCAGGTTTCCATTTGAATTCAAAGGTCGTAGGCGCTATCCTGAGAAAACCCTCAGGGTGAAAGGGACGTTTATGCCTTTGAACACCGCGATGTCGCTGATGAGCGCGGCCGAGTTCCTTCTATGGGCTCTCCTCGGCTTCCTCTTCTGGACAAAAGGCCTTCATCGCCGTTTCCCCGCGATGAATATATATCTAGTTTTGCGGGTTGGCTCTATGCCTATTCTGCTGGGACTCCTGTTTATCCAGGCGCAGCCATGGGTCCGCCAGGATATCTTCTTCCCAGCCTATTTCTACGCTTATTGGGCGGTCTACATTGCAAGCGCCGTATCGCTGTTTTTCATTTGTCTCGAGGTTTTCCGTTCCGCACTTTCCAATTTCTCGGGTTTGATGCGGCTGGGAACGGTGGTTTTCCGCTGGGCAACGCTGGCTTCACTGATCGTCAGCATCGCTACCGTGCCTTTTTCTCATCGCGGAGTTCTGATTATTCCTGACATAGCTTACGCGTTGATGCGTTCGGTCAGCATTCTTGAATTGTGCCTGCTGGCTTTTCTCTGCCTCAGCATGAATGCGCTGCACCTCTCGGTGCGCGACAAGGCGTTTGGGATTGCCGTTGGCTTCGGATTGCTATCCGCGAACGACTTTATCCTGGCTTCTTTCTGGTCGCGGAACACATCGCTGACCTCTCCTCTTCAATTTCTCAACGAGTCGCTGATCCTGCTCACGCTTTGCGTCTGGGTGGTTTACAGCGCGCTTCCTGAACCAGCGCGGAAGCCCGTGGTTCTGGCAGCCAATTCGACCATCTATCGGTGGAATGAAATTGCCGCGGCGCTTGGCCACGGCACCAAGGTCGCCGTACAGCAGCCCGCCAACAGCTTCTTCCTGACCGACGTGGAGAAGGTTGTGGACAAGGTACTGACGCGCACTAATCTGCAGGGCAGCGAATCGAAGTCGTAGAGGGAACAGGTTTCAGGGAGCAGGGATCAGAAAAAAGCCACGGCGATTGCCGTGGCTTTTCCTTTGAAATAGAAACTCGAAACTACTCGGTTGCGATGGGCTCAATCGAGGCGTAGCGCCCGCGGTTGCCATGATCTGAGAACTTGACGCGGCCCGTGACCTTGGCGAAGAGTGTATCGTCAGAGCCCCTGCCTACGTGTGCGCCCGGCTTGATGCGTGTGCCGCGCTGCCGCATGATGATTGAGCCGCCGGTCACCAGTTCGCCGCCAAATGCCTTCACGCCCAGCCGCTGCGCGTTGGAGTCGCGTCCGTTTGTGGAACTGCCTCCACCCTTTTTATGTGCCATTGCCGAATCCCCTTCTGAATCTCTTGTCCGCGCCTACTTGGCAGCGGTGTAGGTGACGCCGTCTGCTTCGATCGCCTTGATGCGCACCTCGGTAAAGTCCTGCCGATGTCCCTGCATTTTCTTGTATTGCTTCTTCCGCTTCAGGTGGAAGACCAGGATCTTATCTCCGCGGCCTTCCCGCACAACTTCGGCGGTCACCTTGGCCGTAGCCGGTTTGGCTACGGATCCTGCGTCGCCTGAAACAGCCAGAACGTCGCTGAATTCGACGGTTTGCTTGTCCGACGGGACGCTTTCGATCTTCACCACGTCGCCGGGAGCCACCCGGTATTGCTTGCCACCAGTGCGAATGACCGCGTACATAAACCCTCCAAAGCGGCACACGCCGCTGCGGGTGCGCTCAAGTAAACCAAAGTAGCTCAGGCGGAAACTTCCGCGCCTCCGAAGATCACTCAAGCCCCAAAATTCGAGGCGAGCGCCAAACTCCGTGGCGGCAGGCAGGAATCGCCAAACTAAGGTAGTTTACCTGCTTTGGGAGGCGAGGTCAATGCACTGGGCAAGCCTTGGGCGAGTCGCGGCCGACCGCATTTGCCAGGGAAACCCACAAAGCCGCCAGCTCTCCCGGCTCTCCCACCTACTTCAGCCGGACTTCGTCGTGGGCTCTGGCCCATAGAGCGCACTTACCTGCCCCCCCGCATTCGCCAGACCCTCCGGCATTCTCATAGAATGCCATCGCAGTGGAGGGACCCTTTCCGATGATCAACCGGCGTGAATTCTTGAAAGCGGGAATGGCCACTGTGCCCCTGGCGTGTCGTGGAGATCCGCTCGACCTGATGGCTGCGGAGAACACGGGGCAGGTGCCTTCGGGCGATGCAGCCAACGAGAATTCCGATGTCCCCTGGCAACGAAAACTCCGCCGCATCGGGCAGACGAATTTCACCGAACATGATCCCGCGGTTTTCGATATCGAAGGATGGGCAGACTACTGGGCCAGCGCGAAGGTTGGCGCCGTTTTCATCAGTGTCACAGGCATTCTTGCGTTCTATCCGAGCCAGGTGCCATTTCATCGCCACGGCAAATATCTAAATGGTCGCGATTTTCTCGGGGAACTTTACACGGCTGCGAAGAAGCGCGGCCTGCGCACGATTGCCCGCTACAGTCCCGATCTGAATTGGGGCGACGCTCTCGCGGCACATCCGGATTGGTTCATGCGCGATGAACATGGTCAGCCGCAGCCAACGCAAGATGATCCTGACCTTTTTCAAACCTGCATGTTTTCAACTTACATGACGGATTATTTTCCGGCAGTTATGCGTGAAGTCATCGGCCGCTATGAAGTTGACGCGCATTATTCGAACGGCTGGCCGTCCTTCAGTCTTCCAGTCTGTTATTGCAATATCTGTCGTCAACTGCCTCCGCCGAAGACGCCCGCCTACTGGGATAAATTCAATGAGCGGGTCACTTATTTATGGAAGTTCTATAACTCGATCGCACAGGAGAGGAAGGCGGAGAGTTTCTACTTTTTGAACATGGGTGGCGGGATTCATGCGACTCCCAACTTGGCGGAGTTAGGCGAAACCTGTCATTGGTTCCAGGCAGATAACCAGGGTCGCGGCGGCCAGGACGAACCAATCTGGGGCGCGGCTCAGCAGGGTCGCGTGTGCAATGCGGTTCTCGATGGAAAGATGGCAACAAACGTGACGGCCGGTTGGTCGACCGGTCCTATCCGTTGGCGCGAGATAACCAAGACCCCCGCCGAGACGCAGACATGGTTCGATCAATCGCTAGCCAGTGGCATGGTTCCTTACTATCACATCGTTGGTGGAGAGACCGGTCTCGGTGAAGATTTGCGCTGGAAGAAGATTGGCCGTGACTATTTTCAATGGACAGCTCGGCACGATGCGCATTTCGTGAATAAGTCCACGATTGCCAGCATCGGGGTGGTCATCGGGCAGCGCACGCAGCTTTTCTACAAAGCGCCTCACAATGTCTCGATGCAACAAAACATGGATGCCATCTATTACGCGCTGCTGGAAGGGCGATTCATGTTTGATTTTGTGCACGAGGACCGCCTGCAACCGAAGCGGCTCAAGAAATACTCTGCTCTCATTCTGCCGAACATTGCACTCCTGAGCGATGAGCAGTGTGACGAATTGCGCGAGTATGTCAATCAGGGTGGTTCCTTGCTGGCGACGTTCGAAACCAGCATGTACACCAATGCGAATGAGCGTCGCAAGGATTTTGGGTTGGCTGACGTGTTTGGCATCCATCTCGCCGGCGCAATGATTCGCCGCAGGGGCAACAGCAATCCTTATCTCGCCCGCATCGAACAGCAGCATCCCATTCTCGATGGCTTCGTCGATACGCATTGGTTGCCTGGCGCCGAATACCGCTTGCCTCTAACTCCGGTCGAGAATCCAGTGCTGACGGTGGTTCCCGGATACGTCGCATATCCACCAGAGATGTCGTATCCCCCGACACCAGACGCCAACGAGCCGGCGGTCGTTGTGAGAGAACGAGGCAGGAGCCGCCTCGCGTACTTTCCAGGAGACATCGAGGCGACGATGTGGCTATCCGGTCACACAGATCTAAGCCTGCTTTTGCAGAATGCGATTCGCTGGGTTGCCGGCGAGAATGTGCCCGTCACGATTGAAGGCAGGGGATTGATTGAAGCCTTCGCCTGGGAGACCGAGCCAGGCTTCGCCGTTCATGTGCTGAATTACACCAATCCCAACGCGCATCGCGGGTGGGTGCGCGAGTTCTATCCGATTGGGGAGCAAAGAGTCCAGTTTCGCCTGCCGGCAGGAAGACGTGTTACGCGGGCAGAACTGCTTCGTACCGAAAGAGACATTCCATTTCGCGCAGCGGGGAATTCGGTGGAGTTTACGATTCCGTCAATCGGCAGTTACGAAGTGGCGGCGCTCTATTGCGCATAGGCACTCTCATTGACAAGTCTTTCCCGCAGGCAAGGCCGGCATATCCAATGATGCGCCGCGCGCGATAAGTCAGCGGCTAACGCCTCTTAGGGTTGCATGTCCACAGGTTCTGTGGCGGGACCGCCGAGCGCAGTTGCCTTGCCGATTCGGTGATCAAAATCAGCGAGAAGCGGTCGCAAAACCAAGCGGAGCAATGCTTTTAGAAATGGCGCAGAGTTTCCCCAGAGACGCTGGTACCCGGAGGCGGCACCTCGGGGTTGCGATCGGTCGAGCGTTCCACGCGACTTTCGAGCGAGCGGCTTACCAGATCGCGCGAGCCAAGTCCTATCGCCAGCGAAAGTGTGAGAACAATTCCGCCAAACAGAATGCCGAACGCCAGCTCGACAACCACGCCTCCGATCTCGAGATGATCGAGAACCATGGCCGCGGTAAGCACGAGGACGAGCCATTTGACACCGAGCGATAGAAAGCGTGCGTACTGCAGTTGTGCATTCACAGCGCCGATGAGCACAGAGCGCGCCAGGAAGCGAGCGATCAGAGTGCCTGCGATCAACAGAAGAATCGCGCCCACGGCGTGTGTGAGGTAGGGGAGGAGAGAAATGGGGAGGGAAGCAGCCGTTGCGTAGGACGCGTCGAACGCCGATACGCCAATGATGAGACCGAGGAGCACGCACGCCCAGAATGAACCGCGGGCAACGATCGCCGTGGGCGAATTCGTGGGCGTCCAGTCGCCGCTTCCCCGATAGGTTGTCAGGCGATCGTCAAACCGGATCCAGGACAGTCCGCGCCGAAGAACAGCGGAAATCACCATCCCGATCACCGTGAAAACTGCCAGGGAGACAAAAAATGCGAGAATGCCCGGCAAAACAGCGATCAGCAGCGAAAGCACGCGATAGAGCGACTGATGAAGCGCATCCGACATGTGATGCAGAATGGTCGCATTGTCTGCGTAGAGAGGCTGCTTGGATTCAGGGATCTGAACCTGAATCATTGTGGCAAGGATGTTGAACATCGGATTCACCCCTTGAAATCTCGGTTATGCCTGTTCCCGCATCGCGCGAAGTTACATTCTGGGTCAACAGCGGTCACGGATTAAACCGGTCTGGCCAACGCCAACGTGCGACGAGGTAGGCTTTCTCTGCTTCAAATGCGGCAGCGTGCGCTTCGATATGACGCTCGGGATTCTCGCCCGACGCGATGACGTTGATATGGCTCGCGACCCACGCGAGATAAAGAGGAATAAGGGCTCCGAGCAAATGTCCGCGGTTCAAAGTGCGGAGCCGGTATGCGATGAGAAAGTCGAAGACGATGCGCGCCCACAGATTCTCGGGCATGCGAAATGCCGCGCCCTCGATCATGGAAAGGCGCTTCAATCCGAGCAGCGTGTTGGGTGGAAGGACCAAGCTCCAAATCTCGCGCAGATTTGTATAGGCGAGTCGGAACCCCTGCAGCAGCGACGCCACCTCAGCGGAGCCATCCGACGCTGGGGGCTGCGCGGGCGGCGGTGGTTTGCGCGGTGGTGGAGATACACGCGGGCGCTGCCAGAATGCTGCCTTCGCCTCCACATCGGCAAAAAGCGATCCGGTGACGAAGGGAAGGATCGTGTTCAGATCGGGATCTGCCGGTTGGGGTTGATCGCGGGGACCGACATCGATCTCTTCGATTTTCATCCCTGCCACAATGGCTTCGCTCACGACCCAGAGCGGCGCATCGCTCTGGTTCAGAGAGACGAAACGTTGGGCAGCGGCACCAAGCCGCTCAGTCATGTGAGGGGACAGGCCAAGATCAATCGCCAGAGGAAAACGCACGCGCGTTGCGAAAAGTGCGCGGCTCAAGGGATAGAGGATTGCGGAGTTTACAAGACCCGCACGAGGCTGCAGGTCGTAGCAGGGAACCGCGAGATCGACCGAGCCCAAGAGGACCGTGTTTGCCAGGCCGCCAAGGCCAGGGGCCGGCAGGGAACTGGACTCGGGACCCAGCATCAGAATGGCTCGCACATTATTTTTCTGCGCGAGTTGATGCGCGGAGGCGAAATCCCCGGCAGTCAAGGTCCAGGACGGCTTTGACGCGGGAAGATCGACGAAGCGGAGGTTGGGGTGTGAATCTGGCGGCGCCTCGGGCCAGGCGATCAGCAAATCTTCGGCAGGAAAAGACGCGGCCAAATTCGTGAGAATGGTCTCAAGTTGCACCTGGGGCGAAGAGGGAAGCAATACAAGCAAGCTGCCATTCGGCTTCTCTGATGCAGTGCTCGTATCGACCATGGGATTTGTTGTCGCCATTCTTGCGTTCCATCGATTCGTGGCAGTTCTACAAAGCTAGGATGCCTGCAAACGGGATGCGAATCCATTTGGGGCGATTGTTGAGCTCGTACATCAATTCGTACAGCGCCTTTTCAAGCACATAGGCGTCGAGCAGAGTCTGCGCTTGCTCTTTCGGGGGCAACAGCTCTGGTTTCGCCGCGATGCATTCGATGTACGACCGCAGAAACTCACTCGCCGCGGAATGCTCCCAGCAACGCGCCCATCCTGCCAATTGATCGGCATTCGCTCCCGTCTTCTCATTCAAATATCGATCGAGCCCGGAATGCGCAGCGTAGGAAAACGATCGAATCATCCCGGCCACATCCTTCAAAGGCGACTGCTTCTGTCGACGTTCTGCCAGTGTACGTGCCGGCTCGCCCTCAAAATCAAGAATAACGAAATCCCCTGTGCCTTTGCCCTGATCTGTCGCGGCTCGTTCTGCCCGCAATGTCTGCCCCAGGTGATAATCGCCATGAATACGAATGCGCTGGCCTGCGAACTTCAGGCTTGCGAGATCGCGCATCCGCGCAAACATTTCGCGTCTTCTTGAAAAGAACTGAACGGCAAGATCGGCCGTTGAATCGTCCAGTGTGGAGAACCTTGACTTGAGAGTCTCCAGGGCTTGGTTCAGTTGCGCTTCGATGCGTCGTACGTCCTGGCCGAGGTCCGTCGAGGTAAAGCGCTCCGCACAGAATGCCTGGTCCTGTGTCGGCGTGCTGAGCGCCAGATGCAGTTCCGCTGTGCGGCGACCCAGCAGGGCGGCGGCCTCCAATGCTTTTGTTGCATTTTCGCGGACCGCCGGAAGCGGCTTTTGGATGTTGAGGAAACCTGGCGGGGAGGTTTCCGGGGGTGAAGCCAGGTGTTCAACCGATTGCAGGAAAGAGGCGAACTGATCGAGAAACCACTCCCAGCCGTCGCCCTTGTTGGCCACCAGGCCCTGAAGCATCGCCGCGGTAGTGGCTTCTCCGGAGACCGGGGTGATGGTGATTTCTCCCATGAAAGGCGCGATGTGGGGAAACCGGGCGACCTCTGTGAGAAAACGCCCGATCTCTACATCGGGATTCTCGCCGGGTTGCAGTCGACGAAACAATTTCAGAATCAGTTTCTGACCATAAAGAATGGAAGTATTGGACTGCTCCGCGGTGCCGACTCGAGAAGTCAAATGCTGAATCGGATGCGCCTCGCTGAAGAGCGATGAAGCGTGCGCATCGAGCCGGCCTCCGCTCGGAACAGGATTCCCCGCGGACGGCGATTCGCGTGGCTGCATCCGTTGTGCCGCCGAGGGCGCAGGTGCACTGGAGCGTGGAGGTGCGGCCGCTTCCCCCGGCTGTGCGCTGATCGGGACGGGCGCGACAGGTGTATCGAGGCTCGGCTGCTGATGATCTGGATTTGCTGCGTTGTCTGTGGCGGCATCGATTGCGGGAAAGTCAGCAAAGGCTGCCGTGCGAGTGGTCGACATGGCCAGGGTCGCGTTTTGCTCAATCAGCATGAGCAAACTCCGGCGCATGTCCTCGTGCATCGTTCCATCGTGCAGCACTGCAGGGCCGAGTGGTGAATCCAGTGTCGCGATGACACTCTCACTGTGGTTCGCCGCAATATCGTCTTTTTCTGCTCCCGTACTGAATGCCAGGGGGACTTGGTAAAGATCGCTCCCGCCGCCCCCATATTGGATTTCAAAGAAGAGCACCGCAGGCGCGACTTTGCCCGGGGCATGCACTTCGGCCGCGGCGTGACTCGCGACATGAGCCGTGGGAATCGGAAGCTCTGCCCAATCCAGAAGGTTGACGGAATGAATTGTGCGCGTCTTGGCGCCAAACCAGCGTTGGCGGGGAAGCCAGTCCGGAAGCACGGTCTCCAAGAGTCGTATGCCATGGCGGGTGAGCCAGCCTGACCAGCCTCCCGTGAACACATCGAATGCTTCGGTCTCTTCTCGCACGATCGGCTCGGCTAATTCGACTCGTGGCTCGGGCAGAAGTTCATTCACTTCAGCCGCGGGCTGGAGTTCGAGCCAGAGGAAAGAATAGGGAGCCACCGTAAGCGCATAAGGTGTTTCATTAATGGACGGAAAAGGCACGTAGCCGAGCATTTCGACCGGTTGCATGCCTGCGAATAAGGCCAGGTCGAGCGAAGCGGGTTGGGCAAAGCGGCTGAGGTTGGCGACACAGAGAACCGTCTCGTGTGAGCCATCCGGGCGTTCCAGGTCGCGCAGATAGGCGAGCACTTTTCGGTTGGCCGGATTCAAAAATGTGAGGGTCCCACGGCCGAATACCTGGAAAAGTTTGCGCAATGCGATCATGTTGCGCGTCCAGTGCAGCAGGCTGGATTGATCGCTTTGCTGCGCTTCGACGTTGACTACCTGGTAGCCATAGATCGGATCCATGATCACCGGAAAGTAAAGTCGTGCCGGATCGCAGCGCGAGAAACCCGCATTGCGGTCCGAGGTCCATTGCATGGGAGTACGCACGCCGTTGCGATCGCCGAGATAGATGTTGTCGCCCATGCCGATTTCATCGCCGTAGTAGAGAATCGGTGTGCCTGGAAAACTGAGAAGCAGGGAATTCAGTAGCTCGATGCGGCGTCGATTGTTGTCGACCAGCGGGGCAAGGCGGCGTCGAATGCCGACATTGACGCGCATGCGCGGATCGGCGGAATACGCGAAGTACATGTAGTCGCGCTCGTCGTCAGTCACCATCTCCAGCGTCAACTCATCATGATTACGAAGAAACAGACCCCACTGGCAGCTGTCTGGAATGGGCGGCGTTTGCGCCATGATGTCGGTAATGGGCAAACGATCTTCCTGGCGAAGCGCCATGTAAATCCGCGGCATCAGCGGGAAGTGAAATGCCATGTGGCATTCATCGCCATCACCGAAGTACGGGCGCACATCGGCAGGCCACTGGTTTGCTTCCGCGAGAATCAAGCGATTGGCGTATTCGGCGTCGATTGCGGCGCGAATCCTCTTGATCACCGAGTGGGTCTCGGGAAGGTTTTCGCACGAGGTTCCATCCCGTTCGCACAGATACGGAATCGCGTCCATGCGCAGTGCGTCCACGCCCATATCCAGCCAGAAGCGCATAGCCTTCAGCACTTCTTCAAGAACGAGAGGGCTATCGTAATTGAGGTCGGGCTGGTGGGAGAAAAAGCGGTGCCAGTAGAAGGCCTTCGCGGTGTCGTCCCAGGTCCAATTCGACTTTTCAGTGTCGGTGAAGATAATGCGCGCGTCTTTATAAAGTTGATCGGTCTCTGACCAGACGTACATGCCGCGCTGCGGCGAGCCAGGGGGCGCGAGCCGCGCCGCTTTGAACCATGGATGCTGATCGCTGGTGTGATTGATGACCAGCTCGATCATGACCTGCATGTTGCGCTGATGGGCAGCATCGAGAAAGGCCCTGAAGTCGGCGAGGGTTCCATACGACGGATTGACGTCGACATAATTCGCAATGTCGTAGCCGTCGTCCCGCAGTGGCGACGGGAAGAACGGGAGAAGCCAGATGCAGGTGACGCCGAGCTCCTGTAGGTAATCCAGGTGAGAGAGCAAGCCGGGGAAGTCGCCGATGCCGTCGCCGTTCGAATCGGCGAATGCGCGCACGTGCAGCTCGTAGATGATCGCGTCCTTGAACCACAGAGGATCGATTGCGCTAGCCAGCTTCTTCACGCTTCAGTTCTCCAAGCAGGTTGGATGCGAGCAGATACTTTTTGCATTCGGTCGGGATGACGGTTACGTTCACCTTGCCTTTGACGATAAGGCTATAGGTCTCGATACGAAAGGATTTTCGGGGTCGCCGCATCGGTTGTCTCATCTGGGAAGCCGCGGAACTGAATTCCTGAGTCTAGAGGAAGTATTCGAAATCCGTTTCCACCTTCAATCTGCGGTGGATCTTCAGAATATGCCCTGAAAAGCGTGAGGGGTTCAACTCCACGTAGTTGCGCGGTCCGTGCCAGAGGTAACGCTCGCCGCTCAACAGGTCTTCTGCTTCGTAGGCGCGGTCCTGGGGGATCTCCAACTCGTCCAGAGGCAAAGTCACAAAACCGGCCTGTGTATGATGCGGGTCGAGATTGACCACCATCAGCAGGAGATTAGCGCGGTCATCCGATTCCTTGCTGTAGCAGAGAAGCTGGTCATTGTCCGCGAAGTGAAACTTCAGCGACCAATCCTGCTGCAAGGCGGGATTGGCGTTCCGAATCTCATTCACCCGCGTGATGAGTGGCCGTAAGCTATCGGTTCGCTCCAGATCCCAGTGCCGAATCTCATACTTTTCCGAGTCGAGATACTCCTCGCTGCCGTGGCGCACGGGCCGATTTTCGAGCAGCTCGAACGGCGGGCCGTAGATGCCATAATTCGCCCCGAGGGTCGCTGCCAGCAGTAAGCGGATGACGAATGCGGGGCGTCCGCCCATTTGCAGAAACTCGGTGAGAATGTCCGGCGTGTTGGGCCATTGATTAGGGCGGAAAAACTCGCGCACCGGCGTTTGTGTCAATTCGGTTAAATAGGCCGTGATCTCCTGCTTCGCGTTGCGCCACGGGAAATATGTATAGGACTGGCCGAATCCAAGCTTGGCCAGCCGGTACATAATCTTGGGGCGCGTGAAGGCCTCGGCCAAAAAAAACACTTCGGGATGGTCGCGTTTTATCTCCGCAATGACCCACTCCCAGAAGGGAAATGCCTTGGTGTGCGGGTTGTCGACGCGGAAGATCGTTACGCCTTGGCCTATCCAATAAAGGAAGACGCCTTTCAGTTCTTCCCACATCGCGGCCCAGTCCTCGCTCTCGAAATCAAAGGGATAGATATCCTGATATTTCTTCGGAGGGTTTTCGGCATACTGAATTGTGCCGTCGGGACGCTTGCGGAACCACGCTTCATGTTCACGCACGTAGGGATGGTCGGGCGCGGCCTGGAATGCGATATCGAGCGCGACGGAGAGATTAAGCTTCTTGGCCTTCGCCACGAAGCGCTTGAAATCCTCCAGCGTGCCGAGCTCACTCAGAATGGACTTGTGTCCGCCTTCCACTGCGCCAATTGCCCAAGGGCTTCCAGAATCGCCCGGTGCTGCCTCAGGCGCATTGTTGCGGCCCTTGCGAAAGGTGCGTCCGATGGGATGAATCGGCGGAAGGTACACGACGTTGAATCCCATCTCTGCGGCGTAGGTCAAGCGCTTCTCGCAATCGGCGAATGTGCCGTGCTTGCCGGGCTGCTCTGCCGTTGACCGAGGAAAGAATTGGTACCACGAGCTGAACCGAGCACGTACAGGATCGACAACAATCATCAGCTCTTTGTCCGACTCAGTTGCGAACCTCTTGTCGGGATAGCGCAGCGCCAGCTCATGCAGCATTGGGTCGGTTGCGTGGATCCGAAGAGCTGCCGGAGTTTTCCCGGCACGAAGAACGCCCGCTCGTTCGTTCAGCCAATCATGGTCCGCCCCCGTTGCCCGCGCCGCCGCCGCGGCGATTAGCTCGGCACCGATCAGATAATCGACGAGTGCATCACTCTCCGCGGTGATGCGTTTCAGCAGATCGCGGCGCCAGGTCTCGAAGTGGTCCACCCAGCCCTGCACCTTGAAGCTGAAGTGGCCCAGCTCGCCGACGCGAAATGTCGCAAACCAGCGGTCATTTACGAGAGCCTGCATCGGAATCTCAGTCCACGCGTTGGACCCCTGGCGACGCGCCAGTAGCGAGGCCGCGATTGCGTCGTGACCATCCGTGAAAATATCCGCTTCCACGCGGACCTGGTCGCCCACCGTGCGTTTTGCAGGGAATCGGCCGCCATCCACCTGGGGTGTGATTCCTTCAATGACAACCCGCTTGCGTCCTTCAAATTGGGCCAGATTCATCGTTCTTCCACAATTCCCATCTAAATCATTATTCGTCAGTTCGCGGCCCTTTTGCGTCGATCGATCAATTCCTGGTAAAGCCCGATCGTCTGATGGGCGATTGCTGTCCAACTGAAAATCTCTTCGACCCGTCGCCTTCCGGCTTCGCCGAAATGGCGGCATTTTTCCGGATCGGCCATGAGTTCATTGATGCGGACCGCAAGATCCTTCGCGAAAGTCTCAGGATCGCGCGGAAAACTCGTCACCGGGTCCTGGTCGAAGGGCACCAGGTAACCGGTTTCGCCATCCACGACAACTTCTTTGATGCCTCCTGTCGCGCTCGCAACCACAGGGGCACGGCAGGCCATCGCCTCCAGGTTGATGATTCCGAACGGCTCATACACAGAAGGGCAGCAAAAGACCCGCGCATGGCTGTAGAGCTGAATCGTCTCCTGCCGTGTCACCATCTTTTCGATCCAGACAATGCGCGGATGGTTCCGACGCGCATCCTCAACCTTGGTGCGCAACTCGGCCGCGATCTCCGGGGTATCTGGCGCACCCGCGCACAAGACGACCTGGGTCTCCGGCGGCATGGAACGAATCGCATCGACAAGATGAGTCACGCCTTTCTGGCGTGTGATGCGGCCGACAAACAACACATAAGGAACCGCAGGATCTACGCCGTAATCGGTCAATGCCTTGGTTTCTTCTGTTTTCTGATATTCGGCGAGATCGATGCCGTTGTAGATCACATGAATTCGAGCGGGCTCAACCTCGGGATAAGCGCGCAGGATATCGGCCTTGGTGCCGGCGGAAACGGCGATGATCGCATCGGCATCGAGGATCGCGGTGCGCTCCATCCACGAACTCATCAGATAACCACTGCCCAGTTGTTCCGCCTTCCACGCGCGCAACGGTTCCAGCGAATGCGTGGTCAACACAAATGGCATGCCATAGAGTTTCCTGGCGAGATAACCGGCCATCGAAACGTACCATGTGTGGGTGTGGACGACATCGATGTCGTCGAGCGCTTTGATCTGCGTGAGATTCAGGCTGAAAGCCTCAAGCGCGCCCTTGAACTTACCTTCGGTGCCATTGGAGATCTCGGCCCACGGTTCATTCCCGCGCACATGCAGATTGCCCTGGTCGGTATGTTGAGGTCCCCAGCAATGCACCTCAACCTCAATTTCCTTTGCCAGCTCACGGCTCAAATAATCGACGTGGACTCCGGCGCCGCCATACACCTGCGGGGGATATTCGCGTGTGAAAAGGCCGACTCGCAAAGCTTTCCTCTCGTCCGATCCAAAACCCCGTCAAGTATAGCCGCTGCGCTGGCCGCCTTCCATTGTGGGTTTTCGGACCTAACGAGCCACTTGCATGGACACGGCGGGCGTCTTTGTCTCAATCCTGCCCGCGACCTCGGTCAATCGCCGGTAGGAATCGAGGCGCGTCTCATGATCCCAGGTGTCGGTCACGGCGATCACTTCATTGGCTCCAGTCGCGGCAACCAGCCGCTCCAGTCCGCTTTGCACCGTGCTTTCCGAACCCACGATGGCCGCGCGAAGCTTGGCCTCTACTATCGCGCGTTCCCAATCGCTCCACTGGCTGTCCATCGAATCCACCGGAGGGAGCAACTCCACAGGCTGGTTGCGAATCAGGCGCAGAAAGCGCTGCTGTGGCGTCGTGAAAAGTCTCCGCGCTGCGGCGTCGGTCTCCGCAGCGATGACCTGCACCCCCACCATCAGCCACGGCTCCTGCAGCGTTTCGCTGGGCCGAAACTGGGTTCGATACAGCCGTGCCGCCTCTTCAAGAAGATCGGGAGCAAAGTGCGCGGCAAAGGCGAACGGCAAGCCCAGGGAGGCCGCGAGCCGTGCGCCAAAATCGCTCGATCCAAGCAGCGTAATGGGCACGTTGCTGCCCCTGCCGGGAATGGCCTTGACGGCTTGGCCCGGCTTCTCCGGGCCCAGATAGGTCCGCAGCTCTTCGAGCAGTTCAGGGAAGTCGTCGCCGGTCTGGCGCAAGTCGCGGCGCAGCGCGCGCATGGTGAGAAAATCTCCGCCCGGCGCTCGCCCCAACCCCAGATCGATCCGGCCCGGATGCAGAGCTTCCAGTGTGCCGAACTGCTCGGCGACCACCAAGGGCGCGTGATTCGGCAACATCACGCCGCCGCTGCCCACGCGAATCGTCTCGGTCGCCGCAGCCACATGCTCAATCAGGATGGATGTGGCGGAACAGGCGAGTCCCTCAATCGAATGATGCTCGGCGAGCCAAAAGCGCCTGTAGCCCCACTTCTCCACGCGCTGCGCCAGGTCGACCGATCGTGCGATCGCCGTGCCGGCGGATTCGCCGGCGCGCATTCCTACAAGGTCCAGCACCGAAACAGGGAAGCTCATGCACCGTTAGATGAATGGAAGCCCGCTCCGATGCAAGGGCCGGTGATCACGCCCTCCAGCAAGTCCCGCTCTTAAAGAGAGGTGGCGAACCGCCAGATTTCCAGTACATGCTCGTAACCTCAAGTAACTTTAGGGGAATTGCATGGGGAAGCGGCTCAAGAGAGAATCCAGTGAGCCCATATGTCCTCCAGGGTTGAACAAAGGCCTTCGCAGACTCTGGCCGCTGTAAGCCAGGATTGCTCGATTGAACTGCCTGGCACAGCGCGCTTTGTGGCGCGCCAGCCGATTCTCGACCTGCGCGGCCGAATTCACGGATACGAACTGCTCTATCGCAAAGGGACTGAGACAGCCTTCTTTGGGGATTGTGAGCTTGCTTCCAGGACAGTTCTGGACGACACCGTGCTTTTCGGACTGGAGAGGTTCACTGGCGGCTCACGAGCCTTCATCAATTGCACCTCTGAAACGCTGACCGAGGACTTGGTGAGCGTTCTGCCGAGTGACATGGCGGTCCTTGAACTGTTGGAAACCGTCGAACCCTCAACCGACCTGCTTGCCGCCTGCGTCAATCTGAAGGCCCATGGGTTCAAGTTCGCGCTCGACGATTTTGTCTGGGAACCGAAGTTTGTCCCGCTGGTGGAACTGGCCGATTACATCAAGGTCGACTTTCTCGCGACGGGTGCCGCGGCGCGGCAGGAATTGATCCGGCAACTCAAGGGCAAGCGGGTAGCGCTGTTGGCGGAAAAAGTGGAAACGGTGGAAGAGTATAAGCAGGCCTGTTTGGAGGGTTTTTCGCTCTTCCAGGGATACTATTTTTGCCGCCCGGAACTGGTGAGAAATCGCAAGGTTCCCTCCAATCATTTTGCCCACTTCGAGATCCTGCATCTTCTCCAGGCCGATCCGATTGACTGGGACAAGTTGAGTCATGCTGTGAGACGCGATGAATCTCTCACCTACCGCCTTTTGCGCCTGATCAATTCGGTGGGTTATGCGGTGCGCGAAGACATAAAATCCGTCCGATCGGCCCTGGTGCTTCTGGGTGAGGAGGCCTTCCGTCGCGTGGCGACGCTTGCCATCGCCACAGAGCTGAATACCGGACGTCCTCCGGAGATTCTCAAGATGGCCATGGTCCGCGCGCGATTCTGCGAGCTTGCCGCAGTGCTCTGTGCGTTCAGCGCCAACGAACAATACCTGCTCGGCATGCTCAGTCTGCTTTCGGCAATGCTGGCCGTCCCCATGGAGGAACTTACCCCATCGCTCCCTTTACGCAGAGAGATCCGCGAGGCACTGCAAGGGACCGCCAACAGGGAAGGGCGCATGCTCGAGTGGCTCAAGGGACACGAATGCGGGGACTGGGTAAGTTGCGAAGCAATTCTCGAGTCCAACGGGCTCCGGCAGGAACAAGTGAGCAAGTGCTATACCGAGGCAGTTTTCTGGGCAGAGAATCAGTTCCGCGCGGTTCAATGATTTGGCAATTCAGATGCGCAGTCAATGAGCGGAGATCAGTCGGTCACACAGCTGATCGCGGCCACCGCGTTTGGCATTGTAGAGTGCCTCATCCGCAAGTTGAATCAATACCGCAGCGTGCTGTTCGGGCTTTGGGATCACTGTGGCGCACCCGATCGAGATCGTGATAAGTCCCTCCGGATTCTCGTCGAGGGCGGCATTGCGGCGCTGTAAGCTGGCTCTTGTTTGCCTGCCTACTTCTACGGCTCCATGATTGTCGGTGTTGGGCAAAATGACGACGAATTCGTCGCCACCGAAGCGAGCCACCAGGTCTCCGGGCCGCATCGCAGCTTCTGTCGCAGCTCCCGCAATTCTCTTCAGACATCGATCTCCCGCCAGGTGGCCAAGGGAGTCGTTCAGGTGTTTGAAAGAGTCGGCATCAATCAACAAAAGGGAGAGTGGCTCTTGCAGGCGCGCCGAACGAGACCACTCATGGGCTAGGCACTCGTCGAATCGTCTTCGGTTCGCAACTCCAGTCAGCGCATCCACAATCGCCAGCTCTTCCAGAGCCTGGTTGGCTTTGAGAAGCAGAGCCTCGCTGCGCTTCCGTTCCGTAATGTCCCTGATCAGGCTCAGGATGCCGGCGGGTATGCCGGTTTTTCTGTCCCGAAACATGCGCAGGCTCGCCTCGACCCAGATGTATTCTCCATCGCGCTTCTGCGCGCGGTATTCGATGATGGCGCCCTCGGAGCCAAGGCGAAGCTGGCGCACAGTGTCCTCGACTTTGATCCGATCATCCGGGTGTGTAAGCTCAGAGAGCTTCTGGTCGATAAGTTCCTCCGGCTTCCAACCTTTCATCCTTTCGATCGCGGGAGAGATATAGGTGCGGCGTCCATCGAGATCGGCAAGCAGGATGACATCGCGGGAATTCTCCGTCACCAAGCCGTGGATTGCGGCAATTTCCTGTAGGCGGTGCTCAATCGCGTTCCGGTCTTCAAGAAGAACCGAAACGATGTAAAGCAGGAAGATGCAACACGCAACAAAGAATTGCAGCTGGATGCTCGACTCGACGGAGTCAATGGACGTTGAGATTGCGAAAGGGCCTGAGCCATGGAGAGTGAACCAACTGGCGGTTGCCGCAATCAGTAAGGTTGCGAACGCTGCCCCGCCCAGTCCAAGTCGCATAAGGAGAAGAACGAGCAGCGGAAGAATGAGAATCAAGAACGGCGTATCGTTCTGAGAAAACGCAATCACCGTGACCACTGTGAGGACGACGGGATAGAACCAATGTCGCCGCAGAATCGCGAAGTTTGTGAAGCGAGTCTGGAAGATGGCAACGAAGGTTGGAACGACAATGGCTGCTCCCAGCCCGTCTCCGATGACCCAGTCGAACATTGTTTGAAGCGAGTAGTTGTGCCGCCAGAGAGCCATGATCCCGGTAAGGATCGAACCCGCGACGACGGGCCCGGCCAACACCGCGAAACCGATAAACCGGATAAGGTAACTGCGATCCGTGAAGCGTGGCAATTGCCTAGAATTTCTCCGCAAGAGGAAAGCGCCAATCATGACCTCAACAAGATTCAGACTGTTATAGATCAGATTGGTTCGCCACGGCTCGCCGATGAGCGCGCTTCCCACCACCATGGCTGCGATGCCGGCTGAGAAGTAGGCAGGCCAACGCCAGCGGGGCGCGAGTAGCAAGTAAGTCAGCAGCACGCCGTTGGCGCCCCAGATCAGGTTGGCGCCACCGCCTTCTCGTTCAAAGAACGAAACAGAAAC
The DNA here is from genome assembly GCA_963704415.1 of uncultured Acidobacteriaceae bacterium. GTDB lineage: Bacteria > Acidobacteriota > Terriglobia > Terriglobales > Acidobacteriaceae > Telmatobacter. The sequence continues at coordinate 1,885,269 of OY969908.1, forward strand.
TGTCGCGAGGGCGACTAAAAAAAAGCAGAGCACCACCCGGATGGCGAACGTGTGCTTTCGCCGCCAGGGGCGTTCGCGGCGGCGGGCGTCATGTGAAGTGCTAACTTGCAAGCAACTCCTTGAGTTTTCGATGGAGTCAGAGCCGGTTAGGCACGGCCTGCTCCATGGCGAAGTCTAGCTGAGAGCATGCACTAACCCGCATCACACAAGGGCGGTAAGGGGATTACCTTTGTCATGTCCGGAAGCCTCAAGCACTCTGCCTACAATGTTTCCGACCCCAGGCTGTGTTGAAGATGATGGATTTGGGGCATTTCGGCTGTGTTGGTCCCCAGCCCGTCTGAAGATTAGTTCTCTGATATAAAAATAGGTCAGAGAAAGCCGCCTGCGACGGCCTGAATGAAAAGCTCAGAGGGGAAGGAGGCACTCATCATGAAAAAGAGAGTTTCCCGGAAAGTCGCATCTGTCTCTGGCGAATCTGCCTCCAGCCAATCCACATCCGATCTGATCGACGCGAGAATCCAGGAGCTAGGCGACTGGCGCGGAGAGATGCTTGCCCACCTCCGCGCTTTGATCAAGCAAGCCGACCCTGAAGTCGTCGAGGAGTGTAAGTGGAAGAAACCTTCTAACCCCTGGGGGGTGCCTGTGTGGTCCCACGACGGGATCATCTGCACTGGCGAGGCTTACAAGAGCGCCGTCAAGTTGACATTCGCCCAGGGAGCCTTTTTGGAGGATCCCGCAGGTCTCTTCAATTCCAGTCTCGAGGGTGGAGTGAGGCGTGCCATCGATTTCCGGGATGGCGACAAGGTGAACGAGAAGGCTTTGAAAACTCTGATTCGCGCCGCTGTGGCTTTGAACACGGCCAAGGGCTGAGAGAATCAGTTGCGAACGCGATTGGCGAGCCGCAGTTCGCCTCTTGAGTTGACCGAAGCGCGTCTATTGCCTGCGCGCGGCAGCAATCAGGGCACGTGCGGTGGCTCGCAGGAGCGGACCTGCCTCGCCACGGGATAGCACCTGCGCACTCACGAAAGCTCCGTTGATGAGTAGCGACAACTGACCAGCCAGTTCGTCTGGACGTTTGACGCGAAGCCGCTCGGCGATCCCCTTGAGGCGCCGCCGGAGCTCCTGCTTGTGCGCTGAAGCCACTTTGCGGGCGGGATGATCTGAGTCCGGAAATTCCGCCGCGACGTTGAGTTGTGGGCACCCGCGATAATTTGGCCGTCCGACCCGCTCGCCGATCCAATCGAGGTGTGCTTCCAGTTCAGCGACAGGATCGGTCTTGTGGAGTTCTGTGACGCGATTCCAGCAGCTCCAGAAGTCCTTGTCTTCCCGCTCGAGGAATGCGGCGATCAGCTCGTCCTTAGTGCGGAAGTGGCGATAGAGGCTCGTCTTGGCAACCCCGGCCTCTTCGACTACGAGGTCAACGCCGACGGCCCGCACGCCTCGTTGATAAAAGAGCGTCGACGCCGTCCGGAGAACCCGGTCTCGCACCTCGGCCGAGTCGCCGTGGGCTTCACCAACGTTAGCTCTCTTGGAACCTGTCGGCATCCTGAACCCTCCAGAGTGGCTTCACGTCGCAGCCGAACTTGACTGGCTACAGACCTGTCTGTATTGTACAAGAAACAGACAGGTCTGTAGCGTTCGGGAAAATGCTTACCGGAGGAGAAATGTTCAGTCAATCAGATATGCTAGGAAATGGCCGGGCAATCGCAGTCTTCGGAGCGTCGGGACACACCGGACGCTTCATGGTCGCCCAGCTGCTACGCCGGGGCTTCGCGCCCTTAGCCCTCGGTCGCGACAGCGTGAAATTAATAGAGTCAGGGTTCCCCGAGAGCGGCGTCCCAATTAGAACCGCCTGCATCGATGATCCTGCTTCCCTCGATCGCTCTCTTGCCGGTGCTGCCGCAGTCATCAACTGCGCCGGCCCGTTTCTGGATACCGCGGACGCAGTGGCGGCAGCGGCTTTGCGCGCCCGCATCCACTATCTCGACGTCACTGCCGAGCAGCCGAGCGCACAGGCCACATTCGATCGATTCGGGGCAGCGGCGACGAAGAGCGGCGTTGTCGTCCTACCGGCCATGGGGTTCTATGGCGGTTTTGCCGATCTTCTGACCACGGCCGCCATGAGCAACTGGGATTTCGCTGACGAGATCCGTCTCGGCATTGCTCTGGATAGTTGGCATCCGACGCAGGGCACGCGGACTACCGGCAAGCGCAACACGGCCCGGCGGCTCGTCATTCAAGACGGAAAACTGGTACCAATGACGCAACCCGCACCGCAATCCTTCTGGGATTTTCCTGAACCATTTGGGCGCCAGGATGTCAGTGAGGTCCCGTTCTCAGAAGTTCCGGTCATCGCCCGCCACTTACGAGTGGCACGCCTGCGCACCTATCTGAACAACGCGCCGCTTCGCGATCTTCGCGAATCGACCACGCCGCCACCCATCGCTTTCGACGAAAGAGGACGATCGGCTCAGATCTTCCTGGTCGATGTTGTGATCCGAAACGGAGACAGGATCCGCCGCGCGACCGCGCAGGGACGCGACATCTATGCCTTCACAGCGCCGCTTGTCGTCGAAGCCGTTGAGCGGATTCTCGACGGACGAGCCCGGGGCAGCGGTGCTCTTGCGCCGGGCGAGATGTTCGATTCGACGGACTTCCTCCGTGCCCTCGCGCCAGAATATTTGACGTTCGAGCTAAGCGCCGACTCAAGCGAAACCAGAGTGGGTCGGCCCGGGTGAGTCCGGTCGAGAGTCGCCGCTCCCTCCACCCCACGGACGACTACCAGTCCTGTGGACCCCGGGTCCGGTGGGCACGGCTTCGGGGCAGAGCACGCCAAGGCAATTGGCCCTATCGGTGTGATCCCAACTGAGGCATACCCACATCGCCACCACGTTCCTGCGCGGTGCGGTTTGTTGCGGGAAAGAGGACGCCGACGGTGCGGCTTGGTGGTCGCAGCGCCCACGATGCCACGGTAAAACCAGTAAGGATGAGAGGAGCGATGACGTGAAAGCCGTAAGCGCCGTAGCCCCTGACGGCCGCGCACGACACGGCCGCGCCCGTCAGGTCGAAGAAAATGCCGGCGTACGCCCATTCCTTGAGCCGCGGAAATCGCGGCACGAGAATGGCGATGGCTCCAAGCACTTTCCATACGCCGAGGATGGCGAAGAAGTACATTGGGTAGCCAAGCACCGGCACGACACCATGGGGGTTGCCGAGATATTGAGCCACCTGCGAGACACCGCCGCTTCCGATAGGAAACGCAACCAGTATGGTCATAGTCCAATAGACAACGTCTTTTGTTTTCATGGTCAGTTCGCCTCCGCAACGACGTGTTCCAGTTTGCCGATGAAACTCCGCCATCCGTATTTCGCACCCTTGTAATTCGGGCCTTCCTGGGACGGGAAACCGGTTTGCTCCATCCGGACATGCGTGCCGCCCTCGGTCGGCGTCAACGTCCAGGTGACAATCGTCTCCAAACCCAGAGAACCCCAGCTGTAAGACAGCCGAGACTTCGGTTCAACCAGCAGAACTTCGCTGTCGATGATTCCGTTCCAATTGGGCACCGGTTCGGCGCGAAACTGGAATCGGTGGCCCACCTGTGGCTGGAAATCATTCTTCATCAGCCAAGCCTCGATCAAAGAGCCCTCCGTGAGAGCCCGCCAAATCTTCTCCTGCGGATGCGGCATCTCGCGTTCAATCACGAGAGAATGCGTCTGGGTGGTCGCAGTCATTTGTCCATCCTTTTCAGTAATTGTTCGAGTTGATCGAATCGTTCGCGCCAGAAGACGCCATATTGGCTCATCCAATCGGCCAGGGGCGCCAGGGCTTGCGGCTGGGCGCTGTAATGGGTTTCGCGGCCCTCGTGGCGATGCCGCACCAGCTTTGCTCTCTTCAGCACGGTCAGGTGCTTGGAAACGGCCGGTTGCGAGATTCCGGCGCGGCGGGTCAGAGCATGAACGGTCTGCTCACCATCCCGCGTCAGCCCCTCAAAAATCGACCTGCGCGTCGGATCGGAGAGAGCCTTGAAAACATGGTCCGTCATCGCTTGCATGCCGAGCCCCCTTGGCCTGGGCCGTGTTACCAATCAATTCACCAGTCGATTTACCAATCGAGCTTCGTGATCTGAATGAGATTTCCGCACGTATCGTCAAGCACCGCGATGGTCGAGCCCGTCGTCTTGGTTGGCTCCTTGGTGAACGCCACGCCGTGTTGTTTCAGCCTCTCGTACTCTTTGTGGACATCGCCAACGAAGAAATTAGCCGCGGGGATTCCGCTCCGATGAATCTCCTGCTGGTACTTCTTCGCAGCGGGATTGTACCCCTCGTTGGCCTCAAGGACCAGTTGCACGCCTTCCGGTTCTTCGGGGGAGACCACCGTGAGCCATCTGTATTTCCCGCCCCCCGGAAAATCCATCTTCTTTTGGAAGCCTAGAACTTCGGTGTAGAACTTCAGGGCCTTTTCTTGATCGTCCACGAAGACGCTCGTGAGTTTGATTTGCATGGTTTGTCCTTTCTGCTCGGAGTGAAGTCTGGTCGGGGTCGCGACGATTGGTGGCTTTCGCGATTCATGCTGGATCGGAGAGGGCCCTGAAGACGCGATCTGCGGCAGCCGGCATGTAGAAACCATAGCCATTTGGTTATGAATTGTCAAGAGCAAAAATGGGCATTTTTTCGCCGCGCAGCGCTCGACTGAAACCCCGACTGAAACAAGGTGGTGGTCGGCAGGGAGTTTTCCACTTGGCGGGCCGTGCATTCGGCAGACGCACGATGTCTGCAATCTGAACCCGCGCCACGGGACTACCTTCGAATCAAAGTGGAATTTGTTTGATCCGGGTTTGCCGACTGGGTTTGCCGATCGGATTTGCCAACTGGCCCGCCGCGTCCGCTATTGGGAAGTTACATGGGGCGGATGCCCAATTGAACGCGGGCTAACTTGGGCGAAGTGGACAGCGCGCGCAACATATGCTGCACGCGTGCTGAGTAATTTTGAAACTATGTGAGAGGAAGTTGTGCGGGCAGAGACCCAAGGAAGACGAGAGTCAGTCTCGGTCCTCGCTTCCGATCCCCTGATTAGCCTCGCCAGTTTTCGATGCCGATCGAATCGAGTCGTGCAAATCGTGTTACAAGCTGGTGGCGAGACCGCTGCTCACGCCGTTAAACGCAAGGCCGACTCCGGAGGCAAGACTCCGCATGCCGGCAACGCTGGCGAGGGCAAGGAAGGCCACAACAAGGCAATACTCGACTAGATCCTGTGCTTCATCTGTCGCAATGAAGGTCTGTATTGAGAAATATAGGTTGAGTGTTCGATTCCTCATTGGCTATCTCTCCCAAATCTGTATCTTGGTCTCTTAAGCTTTTATCACTAAGATGGGGTTCCTTATAGTCCCAAAACTTTGATTGCAGTTGGAATGCAACTTTAGTGTTAACACTGTTCTGACGGTGCCGCACGGGAGCGGCGAGATACAGTCTGATGGTAAGGAATATGGAGCCGACTCAACTCCGTTGTTCAACAGCCTCAGAAGATAGAGTTGGAGGATGACCGCGATTTGGCGTCCCCGACGGGATTTGAACCCGTGTTATCGCCGTGAAAGAACGGGGGAAACTCTCAATTCCAACATTCTATAGAGAGCGAAGCGCATCGGAACGCATTGCAACGATCCTAATGACTGCTTTTCTGGTCCCGAAGTGGTCCCAGAACGATTACGAATACTGGCGGCATTTTGAACATCTGCCGACGTTTCGCAAACGAAAGTGAGACGCCAATTTTCGAGGCCTCGACAGTTGCCTTATTAAGCATCCATCGAGTTCTATTCGCTGCTACACTGCCGCCGTGAAAGTCCGGGACCCTTGGACAACATTAACGCACTGCTGAGAACCAGAACGCATCGATAAGAATCGTAGCAACATTAACGAACAGATCAAATGCTCCGCAGATGTCCGCGAGGAATCTGGCAGAAGAGCGCGCATGTATCGGCCCCAAGAATTCCGCAAGGCGCACGCGCCTGACGTATCAGAAAACTGAGGGCGAGACGACCGCTACTGATCACGCTTGCTTACCCCCTCAGCCAACAGGTCCTAAAGGTCAATGGGATCGGGAGCGGCTTGCATTGATAGCTTCTGGCTTTCCGGCCACCTTTCGCAGAACCCGGATGCCAAATTTCACGCGAGAATCTATTCGAGAACAGGTTGTAATCGATTCTGGATGAGTGGTAAGGCCTGTTAGCGTCGGCCCACGACCAGCGTTGGTGCCATCTTTGCACATTGGCCGGCAAATCCAGTGTCGATTGGTCCCCGACCGCCAGCTAGGACCGTCCGGCGCGAAATCAAGGCCACATTTCGCGTCCTAGATCTGGAAAGCGATCGCGTCCGAAAACCGCCAAATCGGCGTTGTCGGCATGGGACAATCGGCACATGGAACCGCCAGACCGTGAGATCTGCTATCGCGCCTTGCAGACCCGAGACGCACGTTTCGATGGCTTCCTTTTCGTGGGAGTCTCGTCCACAGGCGTCTACTGCCGCCCCATCTGCCCCGCACGCACTCCCAAATTTGAGTATTGCTGTTTCTATGGTTCGGCTGCGGCGGCGCAGGAAGCCGGATTCCGGCCATGTCTTCGTTGTCGTCCGGAAATCGCTCCGGAACTTGCTTCGTGGCGAGGCACTTCCAATACTGTCTCTCGGGCTCTGGCTTTGATAGCCGAAGGCGCTCTGGATGGAGCCGGGAATAGCGTGGAGAAGCTGGCGGAACGGTTAGGCGTGGGCGGACGTCAACTGCGCCGTCTGTTTGTCCAGCACTTGGGCGCATCGCCGGTCTCCGTCGCGCAGACGCGCAGAGTCTTGTTTGCAAAGCAGCTTATTCACGATACGGACATGTCCATGGCCGGCATTGCCGCGGCAGCAGGTTTTGGCAGTCTCAGGCGTTTCAACGAGACTTTCCTCGATTTGTTCCATCGGCCTCCACGCACGTTGCGCAGAAGGAAAGTTACAGAAGAACAGGAAAGTGACGTAGTGCTTCGCCTTCGCTATCGTCCTCCCTACGATTGGGAGAACATGCTCATATTTTTACAAGCGCGCGCCATTCCAGGCTTGGAAATTGTCGAAGAAGATCGTTACCTGCGCACCGTGGAGATCGAGGGCGAGGTGGGCAGCATTGCGGTGGCTCACCTCCCCAGGAATCAAAGCCTTGAGGTCAGCATCTTGTTTCCAAATGTCAGGGCACTACCGGCTATCGTTACGCGCCTGCGACGGTTGTTCGATCTCGGGGCAGACATCGAGACGATCGAGCAACATCTCGCCCTGGACCCAGCGCTCGCCGGACTCGTTGCACTGCGACCGGGTCTGCGTGCTCCTGGCGGATGGGATGGATTCGAGGTTGCCGTCCGCGCCGTGCTTGGCCAGCAGATCAGCGTGACCGCCGCACGCCAGCTTGCAGGCCGGCTGGTCGAGTTGCACGGCCGTTCCGTTCCCAAGCCATTCCGGAATCATCGCTTGCTCTCCCGCGCATTTCCCAACGCATCGCGACTGGCTTCGGCTTCCTCCATCGGATTGGCAATGCCTGCCGCACGGCTGGCCGCGCTCACGGAGGTGGCGCGAGCCGCAGTCGCCGACCCCAGCTTGTTTCATCCGCTGGGTGGTCTCACGGAGACTGTAGCTCGTCTCAAGGCGATTCGCGGCATTGGCGAATGGAGCGCGCAGTACATTGCCCTTCGAGCCATCCGCGAATCGGATGCCTTTCCCGCAACCGACCTGGGGCTCCTGCGCGGAGCGGCTTCAATCAGCGGAGCGGAGGTTAGTCCGGCAGGCCTGTTGGGCCGCGCGGAAGGCTGGCGGCCGTGGAGAGCCTATGCGGCCCAGCATCTCTGGGCGGCGGGTGGAAATGCAGCCGGGAACAATTCTTCTGCAGCCTAACAAGGAAACGAGCCAATGAGCCTCGTCTCAAAAACAATCGATTCTCCCGTGGGAAAGTTGAAGCTCGTCGCGAGCGAGAAGGCATTGGTAGCAGTCCTCTGGGAAAATGACGACACGTCGCGTGTTCGCATAGGAGAGTCTGTAAGAAGCCAAACCAATAGGGTGCTCATTGAGACAGAGCGGCAGCTTGGCCAGTACTTTGCCGGAAAACGAAGGTACTTCGAGGTTCCACTCGATTTGCGGGGAACGGCGTTCCAAAGAAACGTATGGGAAGCTCTGCTGGCCATACCTTTTGGCGAAACAAGGGGGTATGGCGAACTGGCTCGGCAATTGGGGAATCCCCAGGCGGCCAGAGCCGTTGGCGCCGCGACCGGGAGGAATCCGGTATCCATCATCGTGCCATGCCATCGCGTAATCGGCGCCGCAGGAAAGCTCACGGGCTTCGCAGGTGGACTTGACGCGAAAATGCGCCTGCTTGCACTGGAGCAAAAGAAGAGAGGATTGAGTTCTGCAGGACAGGAAGAAGGGTCGACGCGCAGAGCTTTCTCCGGACTGCATAGTCGATAACGCCGAACGAGGGCGATCTTCACAAAGGGGCACGTCGGGAATGGAAAGTCTTCGCCAGGACCTGCATCAGTCAATCCGAATGTTTGCCCGGAAACCGGCGCTGACATGCGTCGCAATTGCGACCCTCGCGATCGGTATCGGTGCGAGTACGGCCGTTTTCAGCGTGCTCTATATTGCTCTCCTGCGACCATTGCCCTATCCACATGCAAGCCGGCTTTGCGTCATCTGGACAGACCTCGGCAATGAGGGACGTGCTCCTGGCTCGGGCCCGGAGCTTTACTCTCTGCGCGACACAAACAATCTCTTTGAGGAGGTTGGCGGCATTTGGGTACAGACCGGTGCCTTAACTGGCAAAGCCGAGCCGGTTCAGGTAAAGCTCGGCTGGGTAACCTCCAACTTCCTTTCGATGTTGGCTCCGCACCTGCAACTCGGGCGATTCTTTGTTCCAGATGAGCAGGGATCTGGGAGAGCGCACGTCGTAATCCTGAGTCATGAGCTGTGGGAGATTCGCTATGGCTCCGATCCGAAACTCCTCGGACAAGCGATCCTCCTGAATGGCCAGCCATACACTGTCGTCGGCATCCTTCCAGCGGGATTCAGGCTGTTTTTCCCGAACGGCGCTGCCGTGCCGCCTGAGGTCGACGTGTACTCCCCTTTCCCGCAGGACCTGTCTGGGCAGCCGCGCGATCAGGACTACGTTCGCATGATTGCGACTTTACGCCCGGGGATCGACGTCCAGCTGGCACAGGCGAAGCTGAATAATCTCGCTGCGCAACTGCGGTCGAACTTTCACGAATACTCGGAACAGGATCTACACCTGCAGATTCTCCCTTTGCAGCAGGATGCGACCAGGGCTGTCCGCATTCCTCTCCTTCTGTTATTTGCGGGCTCCGGCCTGGTGCTGCTGATCGTCTGCGCCAATCTGGCGATCCTTCTCCTGACCCGCGCGAGCGAGCGCCTAAGCGAGATATCGCTGCGCGCCGCACTTGGAGCAAAGCCAGCCAGGATTATGCGGCAACTGCTCACCGAGAGCATTCTGCTCTCCTGTACTGGCGGCGGCACGGGAGTTCTTCTGTCCTTTGCGATCCTCAGAGCCCTCGCCATGCTTGAGCCGGAAGGCATCGCCCGAAACACTGAGATTGCTTTGAATCTTCCCGCATTGTGTTTAGCGGTGCTTGTCTCAATCGGAAGCGGTGTGCTCTTTGGTCTGTTTCCCGCGTGGATGGCGCGCGAGGCAAACCTGGCCGCTCTTCTTTGTCAGAACTCCAGATCCTCAACGGATAGCAAACACACCTTCCGGAAACTTCTGATTTCGGGCGAAGTTGCTTTGACCTTTTTGCTTCTGACGTCTTCCATCCTGCTTGTCACCACGTTCCTAGATGTCCTCCGCGTCTATCCCGGATTTCAAGCGAAAAGTGCTCTCACTTTCCGCGTTTCCTTGCTCGGCGAGCGTTATGCATCGGCAGACAGAAATTGGCTTTTTCTCCGCGATCTTGAACAGCGACTCTCCATTCTGCCAGGCGTTGACCAAGCCGGATTCGTTTCCCACTTGCCGCTCGACGACGCGTTGCCGAACTGGTATGACTACGCGTGGCGCGAGTTCGCTCCGAAGGACGAACAAAGTACGCTCATGGCCGACCATCGCGCCGCCTCGGCTGGATTCTTCGACAGCCTTGGTGTGCGTTTTATCTCGGGCAGGAATTTCGATACATCCGACGTGGGTGCACGCCGCAAAGTGGCCATCATCGACGACGTTCTCGCCAGGCAGTTGTGGGAAGGACAAACCGCGGTGGGTAAGCGGATCAACGTTGCGTCGCAAGAAGACGGCAACTTTGGAAGAGATGTGGCTGAGGTTGTCGGCGTCATAAGACACGTGGACTCTCATTCTCTTACGCTGCCCGAGCGAGGTCAGGTTTATCTTCCTTACTACATGGCTTCCCGACAAAATATTTACTTCGTTCTTCGCGTCAGGTCTTCTTCATCGTCTCTAATTACGCTGGTTCGACAGCGAGTAGCTGGTCTTGATAACGAACTCCCCGTCGCAGCGCTGCGACCAATGAGTGACTATGTGGCGGAAGAGAGGATCCAGAGCCGGTTTGTGGCGATTTTGATTGGGGCGCTTGCGGGGATTGCGTTTCTTCTCTCCTCGATCGGAACCTATGGCATAACTGCAAACGCCGTCACACGACGCACGAAGGAGATTGGAATTCGCTTGGCTCTAGGCGCAAAACCTGGCCACATCGTCCGTATGGCATCCGATACAGGTCTTCGCCCCGTAGCGGCCGGCATCGTTGCCGGACTCGGCTTTTCTTTCGTACTCACGCCGCTGCTTTCTAGTCTGTTGTTCGAAGTCAATCCGATCAGCGCGCCGGTGCTAAGTAGCGTAATTGTCATCCTTTCTTTCGTAGGACTTTTGGCAGTTATAATCCCCAGTGTGAGAGTACTTCGGAACAATCCGATGCGCGCTTTGAGATGCGAGTGACGTCTGTCTCTCACCGAGAATTCTTGATAGGCAACAGCCGCATAGGCCCCGGGAGACCGGGTAGATCGTCTACTACAGAGATTCTTTCGGCCTTCGACGAAAGCGTGCCAGGGCACGGAAGGTTCTGACTGGTCTCGATTTTGCTCGCACCCATCTTCTCTTTGTCCAAAATTCAAAAGACTGTTACATTCGGTATCCCCAAATGCCAGGTGCTTATGTCAAAAGTATCGCCGGAGCATGAAAGCAAAATCCTGTTGAGTGGGCTTGCCATGCCCGAATCAGCTCGCTGGCATGAAGGACGGTTATGGTTTGCCAATTGGGGAGCTAGCGAGATCATTGCGGTCGACCTCAACGGAAAAAGCGAAGTCATCACGGGTAACGCTCCTCCCGCTTTCGGATGGTCAATCGATTGGCTCCACGATGGTCGTCTCTTGGTCACAGGTAAGGAGCTTATGCGACTGGAGCCGGATGGGTCCATGACTCGACACGCGGATCTGAGCAGTATTACTGAAGCCGGCTGGAATGAGATTGTCGTGGACGGTAGAGGTAACACATACGTCAATAGCATCAATTTCAATTTCCTTGGTGGCGAAAGGCCACATCTATGTAAGTCAAAGTCAAGAGAAAAGCACAGAATTCCCGGGCGCGCTCCGGAGGGCGCGCACTTGATCTGATCAGGATCTGCCGTTACGCAACAGTGCCTCTCGGCCGATGATTCCTGCATCAAGCAGAACCACACATCCATTTGCTGTCTAAGACTCCGAAGAGTCCGCACAGAAGATTGAGTTTGTGTTCTCTGCCAGCCCCGAAACAATCCAACGGGAGCCTCCGGAGTTTTCACTCCTTCGCCCAGTGGCCTACTTGCGGGGCCTGGCAGTCTGCGCATCGGAATAATCCTGGTGTTTTTCATTCTTGGGCAGGTTTTTAGGCTGCCGCCGTACCTCCGAATTTCTCGGCAGGCACGAAATCCTGTTTTCTGCGTTCGACCGCAACCATCCAGGCCACCATCTTCCTGGCTACAGCCAGGGTGGCGCGGTTGCGATCGTTGCTTTTCCTTTTCGTGAATCAAGCTCAGTTCATGGCTGTATCTCGGTGCCAGCTTCGCCGCTTCCACCAGCACCTGCTGGATATGCTTGTTGCGTTGCTTGGAAATCGGCGTGCGCATGACCTTGTCGGCTGAACGCTTCTCGGCTCCGCACAGTCCGCAATAACTGATAGCCTGTTTGATCGATCGAAAGCGGGCAACATCGCCGATCTCCAGAGCCCAGGTCAGCGCCGTAATCGGACCCACTCCGGGAACAGTTCTTAATCGCGCCAGCCGCTCGGCCAGCAGCGGGTCCCGCTCCAGAGAGCTGATCAGTGCATAGTCCAGCTTCTGCGATCGATTAATCGTCTCCCGGCTCAGCTTCAACAGCGGCCTGACACAGTCGATCTCTTCATTGCCCGACATCAGCTCGGTGAAGTAGCCCACCTTGTGCAGTCGCTGCTTGTTGAAACTCGCTCCGGTCTCCATCAACAAGCCCGAGATTCGATTCTTCATCTGAACCATCTGCTTCACAAGCAGTCCGCGGTAGCGCAATGTACGCCGCCGGTCGCGGATCTCGGTCGATGTCATGTAGCACTCTGGAAGAAAATCACATCGCAGGCAGTCGGCTATCTTGTTGGCATCGATCTTGTCGTTCTTCCGCTTGGCCGCGGCAATGGCTCGCAGCATCAGCGGATGGGCGACCTTCACCTTCTCCGCGTGCGGAAGAAGGTGATCGTAGATCCAGCCCGTGAAGATCGTCGCTTCCATCGCGACCATCCGGGGTTGGGGAAGGGTCTTGATCCAGGCATCAAGCTCACGCCGCGTTGATCCGATCTTGCCTTCACTGTGGATCTTGCCGGCCGCGTCCTTCACGCAATAGCTGATCGTCTTCTTGTGAACATCAAGTCCGATGTAGTACATAAAGTCTCTGAGGAGCCTCCTTGGGTAGTTCTCTGAATCAGCCTCACAGCTGAGTTCAGCCTTTGTAACACCCTCGTGCTCCTCACTGACTTAGCATTCAAACAATCAGGAACAGGTGTTATAGCTTTGGTAACTCCGGATGGCGAGGCCCGCAAGGTGGCAGGGGACCTATCTTTTCCCAACGGCATGGTGATTACACCAGACAACTCTACGCTTGTCGTCTCCGAGTCTTTCACTGGGCGGCTTGTCGCATTCGATATTGCTTCGGACGGGAGCCTATCCAAGCGCCGTGTGTGGGCGGAAGGCCTCGGTCCAGACGGCATTAAAATGGATCCCGAGGGCGCCATTTGGGTCCAAGCAGGTGATATTCGTGCGGCGACTCATCGAGCTGATTCTCCGGAAGGGGCGGTCCTTCGGATTCGTGAAGGCGGAAAGGTACTACAGCGCATCGAACACGATAAGGACATTTTCGCTGTGACGCTTGGTGGCCCTGATGGCAAGACTCTGTTTATGTTGGCTACCGCATTCCGCGGCGTCGATAGAATTGGAGAAGTGGCTGCGGCCCGAATTGGGGAAGTGCTGATCAGTAAAGCTCCGGCTCAAGGAGCGGGATGGCCATAAATGCGAAAATCGGCTCGACGGTTGGAAAACTAATCACACCAAGAATCTGAAAACTAGACTAGAAGGCCTTTGCGTCACGTAGGTGGGGAGCTTTGCATTCCACATGCCCAGCATTGTCTCACTATTACCAGATGGTGGCCCAGATACAGAGACACCACGGCAAGGAGCGAAATGTCGGAGCTTCCTGGATGATGCTCTTACGGGCACCGGTTGGCGCCTGATTCGCAGCGAAAGCGCAGTTCTCAAGAAGTCTGCGCCTTACATCCCACAGCTTCATGTAGCCAATCTTCGCACATGGGGCGGGCAATGATTTCGCAGTTCAGGCATTCTGACCTGCCCCGTTTTTCTCAGCCATTTATACGCGATCGTCGGTATGCGGGCCGCTGATCGCGCGGATTACAAGAAGACGCAGAATCGCCGAGTATCAAATCGAGCCGACTGCCTCATCCACTCGTCGCTTCATGAGCGCATTGGTCTGTTGGCAACAGCTGATGTGTGGAATTGGACTTTAGCAGGCTTCGGCAGTGCATACTTGGGACTTTTCTTCTTCCAAAATCTCGACCGTCATCGGTCTGTTGCTCATCAGTAGGTCTGCGGTCTCGGAGAAACGGTTGACACCTGGTCCGCCACGGGAATGCCTCCAACAACTCCTGGGTAGACAGAGCTGTTATTGCTTTGAGGCACGAAAGGGCCGGATCGCTTAGAGACCGGCCTCTTCGGCAATTGCGGAACAACCTGAACGCCACCCAAAGCGTGGCGAGCGTTTGCTCGACCACGAGAGTCTGGTCAGGCCGGTCCGGCACAACCCCTTGGATCACCATGGAGGCTGGAACGATGCGACAGCCATAGCGGCGGCCCTCAAAGGTGTTAAGGGCGCATTTGTTATGTTTCCCTCTGTATTGGCACTCTCGCCTGATTACAGCGAAGCAACGATCGATCAATGACAATGCCAATGCGAGGCAAAGCAAAGTTCACGCCGCCAGGATCCAGCTCTACGCCGGCCTGTCCGGCGGTTGGGGACTCACAGGACAAAGCATGGAAGTCGGTGGCGGCTCGTCGACTTTGTGGTTAATGAAGAGCTTTTCCGGACGAAACGCGTACCACAGCGCGACCAGCACCAGAACGGCAACGATCAGGATGTAGAGCCGATATTTACGAAACATCGTTTCCCTCACAAAACTTGAAATGGCTGCAGTTGCAGGTAGGCGCGCCGATAAGGACGCGCCCTGCCGTTAGTGCCTCTAATTCTTCCTGAGCGGTGCCACGCCGAAGTTTGCGTTGAATCGCTCGCAATAGATAGACACTGCCTTGAACTTTGACAGGTCGGTGCCAGGTGGGATGACGTAGTTCTGATTACCCTCGTTGCCCTTCAGCTTTCCCAGTTCGACCCGCTCGACATCTTTTTTGAGAAAGTTGTCGTTGTCCTGCGCGTCGCTGGCCGCGATCAGGACGACATGGACGTCGGGTCCGTTGGATGTCTTGAAGTCGCTGAGGCGAAGCGTTTCCGCGCCGTCCTTGCCGACATAGATGGAAGCGGTGCCGGAGGTGGAGTGAGCTGCACCGTGAAACGTTCCGGTGTAGGCCGGCTGCACGCCCTGAGCCAGGGCGGCAGAAGCTGTGAGTAGGGTTACGCTGAACAAGCAGGCGATATAGGTGGTTTTCATGGGATCTCCTCAGTTTGTGCGGTCTTCCGCAGATAGTGTGTTAGATCGTGCTCTTACAGGACAGTGACGACTTTTCGAGATATCTTCTTTGAAAAGGAGAAGCAAGATGTTGGACGATAACTCAAGTCAATTTATGGACCTCCTCGACATAGGATCAGATTCAAGATCGACGCTTTAGCATTTCTGCGACACCCACGGGATCACCTATGCCGGTTGTTATCGTGATAACTGCGAATAACGATGGGGTTGATCGCTCTTATCTTCATGCGACGGACGCTGTTTCACGGTTAGCGTTGTGTTTCGACACTGCAAGTGACGCGAGACCACGGGGATGCTTTTGACATCTCATCAAGGATGCTTGAACAAGAACTGCAGAATCAGGCCTGCAATCTCGTCAGTCTTTTCGTCCAGCGCGAAATGTCCCGCGTCGAGCAGGTGGATTTCCGCATCCGGAAGATCGTGCCCGAATCCTTGGGCACCCGCTGCGATGAATGAGGGATCATTGGCGCCCCACACGACGAGTGTCGGCGGCTGGTGGTCACGGAGCCAGGCCTGCCATTTTGGGTATGACGCGACACTAGCGCGGTAATCGTAGAGCAGATCTCCCTGGATCTCGCGCTGACCGGGCCGCGACAGGTCGGCGAACGCGCTGTTCCAAGTATCAGGATCGTAGCGCTCCGGGTGAGAAGTGCCGGCAAGGTGGCGATCCTTGGTAGCCTCGAACGAGAGAAAGGCATTCAGCACCTCAGGATGCGCTTCCGGATCTGCCCAGAACTCCGCTATCTTCGTCCACTTGGCACCAAGGCCTGCTTTGTAGATGTTGCCGTTTTGAATGATGAGGGCATGCAGTCGATCAGGGTGCGCCAGAATCATACGGAAGCCGATCGGCGCGCCGTAGTCGTGAAGGTACAAGGTGTAGTGCGCGATCTTCAACTTCTCCAGAAAATCACTCATCGTCTGAGCAAGATGATCGAACGTGTAAGTGTAGGCGGTGGGTGAGGGCGCGTCGCTCAAGCCAAATCCGGGATAATCCGGAGCAATCAGATGATATTTTGTCGCAAGCAGGGGAATGAGTGTGTCAAATTCACGCGAAGACGACGGGAAGCCATGCAAGAGCACAATGGTCGGGGCGTTCTCAGGGCCGGCCTCCCTGTAGAGAATCCCGACACCGTCGACCTGCACGCGGTGATATGTCGTCGTGGCATTGGTCGAAGTCAACGGCGCAGCTTGTGCCACGCCTGTGAAAAGGGCCGTGGCAAGAGCGCTTTTTGATAAGAGATTCATTACGATGTTCCCTTTGCAGGCGATTCTTGCAGATCATTGGGTAAAAAGCGCGGTGCACTACGAAGATGCACTGGCCACGTCAGGGGCGTATAACTTGTTCGAGCGCCAGAGTATCGATATATTGACGATGGCGTTTAATCTTGCGGGGATAGCAAGAACCCAGCTCAAGTCGCCTTTGCCATGACTTCATCTGCCATCGCGGAACGGTAGTCAGCCATCCCTTCCAGGAGCAAGCTCCGATCGAGCGAGCTTGTTACTCCCGCGTGTAGTCTCTTCAGGGTAAGGTCCCACAAGCGAGAAGAATAGTTCCAAATTCTCGTCACATACTTAAGCAAAGCTGAAGTGTTGCCTACTGCTGCGTAGAGGCTGCTGTGTCATGGTCGGCTCATTTGAAGTCGCGCATGGGTTAGATATGATTTGCATTAGCCAGAAGACAACCACCGGCAACTGTCAATTAGCTTTCGCCTGTTCTGGGAAGTCGAGGCGTCTCTGAGCTAAATATCGATGGATATTCGATATCACCACCGAACCCTCACCAACCGCCGATGCAACGCGTTTCACAGATTCGGCCCTCACGTCGCCGACTGCATAGATGCCGGGAACGCTCGTCGCAAAGGATGTGGCTTCAAATCCCCATCCACCACCGGTGAGAACAAAGCCTTTGTCATCGAGCTTGATGGTTCCGTACGCCCAGCCAGTATTTGGCTCCGCGCCGATCATGACAAAGACACTGGAAATTGGTTTGCGTAATGATGCGCCAGTTCTCCGATTCGTCCACGTGACGAACTCAAGAGCCGCCTCACCTTCGAGCCCAGTGATTTCGCTGTCTGTATGGAGAGTGATGTGCGGAGAACGTTCGATTCGTGAAATTAGATAGTGCGACATACTGTTTTCCAAAGAAGCAGCACGAATGATGTGATGCACGCGTTTCGCAACGCCCGAGAGGAAGATTGAAGCTTGTCCAGCAGAATTCCCTCCTCCTACGACGATGATGTCTCGTTCGCGGCATAACAAAGATTCCATCGCAGTCGCGGCATAGTAGAATCCCCTATTTTCGAAATCCTCGTGGTTCTTGACGTTGAGTCGTCTGTACCGAGCCCCGCTCGCGATCACGACAGAGCGTGCACAAACAGTCAGACCGCCTGCAAGGCTCAGCCGGTGCAAGCCATCCACTTGCGCACTGCTTACAACGTCACGCGAGATGGCGAAGCGAACCCCGAACTTGAGCGCCTGGAGATGGCTGCGACTCGCCAATTGCGCACCTGAAATTCCGGTCGGAAATCCAAGGTAGTTCTCAATCTTGGAGCTGGTGCCGGCCTGTCCTCCAGGAGCATTCCCTTCGATCACAATCGTGGATAGGCCCTCAGAAGCTGCGTACACTGCGGCGGCAAGACCTGCAGGGCCTGCTCCGACAACAGCAACGTCATAGATCGTATGAGGCTCAGGAACTTCAGTGATGCCCAACTCGTCTGCGAGATCGCAGATGGCCGGTCGAACCAGGACGCGGCCGTTCAGCAGCTCAACTTCTGGCATCTTCGTCGCATCCAAGCCCGCGCCGTATTCATCGTTCGCTGGCAACTCCTCTATCCGGTGCGGGTAGTAATTGCGAACCAAAAAGCGACGGAGGTTGAGTAGATCCGGATTGTCTTTACATCCTCGAAGTACGACTCCCGTGGATGAATCGCTGATCATGGCGATGCGACGCCATATGCAGGCGGAAACGATAATGTTCGCCAGATCGTCCTCAGCACGCATCAACGTGCGCAAGTTCATTCGAGAGACTCGCAACAGCCGGCTCGTCGATGCTGTTCGTGCTTCGGCGACGGATCTCTGCGTGTTCAGGACGTTTAGCTCGCCCGTAAATTCCCCCGCACGCAAAGAGCGGAAACGTTTTGAGCCTCCCCCTTTCACTGGAACCCGGCTTTCAATCTCCCCTGTGAGGACCACAAACATGTCTGTGTCCCGATCGCCATACATATACAGACAAGTGTCTTTCGGGACGATCTCTTCCTGTCCGTAGGAGCCGAGTCTTTCAAGCATTTCCTCGCTCAATCTGGGAAAGGCCAGATCAAGACGAAGCTCGGCATCCGGGGTCAACGAAGGAGCAGGTTGAGGCGAAACAGCCTGGACTGCTGCAGTCAGTTCCTCGCGCGTCTCGCTCATCTTCCCCATCCTCCGCAGATCAACCGATGCCAACACACGACTGGCATCGAGGAATCCTGCGCCTCAAACGCCCTTGTTCTGCCCACCATCGACGTCGATGATGGCTCCGTGAATCCATCTCGCTTCTTCTGTTGCGAGAAAGGCGACGGCTTCCGCAACGTCGGCTGGTTCGCCAAGACGAGAAATCTTCAAGCGCCCTGCCGCTTCGAGAAGATACTCGGCATACTCAATGCCTTCCTGTGCTGCGAGCTTCTCCATCATTTTCCTGCGGCGTGAAGTCTGGATCGTGCCCGGCTGGACCAGGTTGACATGAATGCAATCCTGGAGTCCTTGCTCGGCAATCGACTTTGATAATGCCGCTATGCCGCCATTCACAGCCGACACCAGTGAGAGATGGCGCTCTGGCGTTCGCGCCGTGCCCCCGCCAATCATGACCAGATGGCCCCTTGTCGCCTTTAGCATTGTCCAGGTGTTCTTGATGACTCGGAGATTTGCGAAGAGTTTTAACCCGAACCCTGTTGCCCAGTCCTCGTCTTTCAGTTCCAAAAAGCCACCTTGCGGCGCAGCGCCAGCATTGGTAACAAGAATGTCGATACCTCCCCACAATTGCTCGACATAGGTAGTAAGCTTCGCAGCTGCATCAGGTTCTGTCAGGTCAAGAGAGGCAAATTCAACTTCTGAGGTGAGCGATCGCAGCGCATCGCAGGTAGAGGAAAGCTCCTCGTGACTCCGAGCGGTGAGGTACACGCGGGCGCCTTCGAGTGCGAATCGGCGCGCGATTGCCGCACCGATCCCCCTTCCGGAACCTGTCACGAGTACACGTTTATCTTTGAAGCGTTGCATACATTCCTTTCGTGCCTGGATACGACAGCGGTGGTGTATTCAGCATCACGCAGCTAACTACTCTCAACGCGCGCTGAGGAATGGGAAGGCGAGATTGTTAGTGACCGAAGACAGCTCTAATTTCGCCCGCCACAGTTTGCAGATTTTCGTCGAGTACAAAGTGCCCGGCATCCAGCCAAACGAGCTTGGCTTCTGGCAGATCGCGCAGGTACGCCTCGGCTCCGGGCGGCACGAAGAACGGGTCCTTCTTGCCCCACGCGATTAACGTTCGGGGCTTGTGCGCGCGGAAAGCAGCCTGCCACTCCGGATAGAGTGACACGTTGGATTTGTAGTTCTCCAGCAGATCAACCTGGTAGTCCTGCACGCTAGGACGATCGAGTAGTGCTTGATCGAGTACCCAGTTGTCCGGATTGATAGCCTCGGGATCCTTCGCGCCCACTAACCAGTGGAACTTCGTGCCTTCCAGACTGACAAACTCACGCGCGGGCTTCTCGGTCTCAGGCGTGCGCTTCTCCCACAGCGGCATCAGCACCTTCTTGGGCGCGTCTCCAACGCCTTCCGTGTAGGCATTTGCGTTCTGAATGATGAATCCCTTTACTTTCTCTGGGCTCTCGGTGAACAGGCGGAATCCTACCGGACCGCCGTAATCCTGCATGTAGAGGATGTACGACGTGAGACCGAGTTGATGGAGTAGACCGCGCACATGTGCTGCGAGATTATCGAAGGTGTACTCGAAGTCACTTCTCGATGGGGCATCAGAATGGCCAAAGCCGATATAGTCGGGAGCAATCAGGTGGAATTGGTCAGCGAGAGCTGGAATCAGCTCGCGAAACATTTGGCTGCTCGTCGGGAGTCCATGCAGTAGAACAATGGTTGGAAAACTTGGATCGCCGGCCTCGCGATAAAAAACCCTGCGACCGTTGACGGTCGCCGTGCGATAGCCGGTTCGTTGCAGGTCAGTCTGAGATGTTGGGGATGCCATCGGAACTCCTTGTTTGTCGCGTCACCGTTATGCCGGTCAATTAATAACGTAGGACCGGGTAAGCACGAATAAAAAGTTCCAAATATTGAACGAGTCGGTGAGTATTGTTGACGAATGCTTGTTCCGTCGTCAGGTCGGCTTCTCAGAATGCGATCCACACGAGACCCATGGTCTTTGGTTGGTACGCAGACCGAATCAGAGATAGCAGGGCAAGAAGTCGAAGCGTCGCGAAGATTGCCACGAGGGCGGCTAGAGGTTTTGCAGAGGCTACCCAGGGATGCAACTTGTCTATGCCGCCGAGACTGCTGGCCGCCGATGCGGCGTGTCAGCCGCTTGACTACCATCCGTCCGGACTGCGGGACGGAAAGGTGCGGTACCCGGTCGATTCTCACCTGTGCGTGAACGAAGATAAGTGGCGACCAACTCCTCTGTGATTTCTGCGAACCGCATCGCGTTCGGAGCCCGCAGGCTACGTCTGCGATGAAGCACGATGGGGATAGTTCCCAGTGGCGGGAGGCCCAAGTCGATCGTCTGCACGGCTGCCGGCAGGCCGAGTTCAGCTCGTGTGGTCACTCCCAGTCCCGCACTGACAGCAGCCCACAAGCCCGTCAGGCTGGGGCTCGTCATAGCAACCCGCCAGAGGCGTCCAGCTCTTTCCAGTGCCTCGATCCCTGGTGTCTGACATCCGCACGGGGGGTTGAAAAGAGCAAGCGGTAACGGCTGCCGTACGCGATCCCGGAAAGATGGGCCTGCGATCCAGTGCAACGGCAGTTCTCTCAATAGGTGAGCCGTCTTTTTCTGTGCGCCGCCTAACGTCAATGCAACATCGAGGTCGCCGGATTCCATCGCTTGAAGGAGCACATAGCCGACGTCTACCGTCACCTCGAGCTTTACAAGCGGGTAGAGCGCATTAAAGCGCTCGATGACCAGAGGCAAAACGTTGCTCGTAAAATCTTGCGCGAATCCGATTCGAACGACACCTGCGAGAGACGATCCACGCAGAGTGTCGATCATCTCATCATTGAGTTCCAGCACCCTCCGAGCATACTGGAGGGCGATCTCTCCCTGCTCAGTGAGAAGGGTCTTTCGGCCTTGCCTCCGAAAGAGCGGGACTCCCACCTCTTCTTGAAGTCGCTTCATCTGCAGGCTGATGGCCGAGGGTGTACGTAGAAGACGCTCCGCGGCGCGACCAAAACCGCCCAGGTCTTGTGTAATCACCAACGTTCGGAGGCTGTCCAAGCTGAGGTTGTCCAGAAGCATAGTTAAGATCTCCTCACCGATAGTGTTAGAACTTCTCGCTTTTTTTGAGCTCCCGTCGTCCGTATGCTTCATGGTACCGCGGTTCGCGGTTTTATTGCGATTTGCTCATTAGTCGCTCACCACGTGCGTATCACTCTGGCGAAAGGTTAATTATGAAAAAAGTTCCTTCGAATGCAACGATCGTTCTAGTACATGCCGCATGGGCGGACGCGTCCTCGTGGTCGGCGGTGATCGGCCCCCTGCTCAAGGCCGGTCTCAAGGTGATCGCTGCCCAGATTCCAATGACTTCGCTGTCCGATGATGTGGCCGCTTTGAGAGTGGTATTGGAGAGAGCGGGCGCGGGGCCAATCCTCCTTGTCTCTCACTCTTACTCCGGCGCCGTGATCACCGCCCTCGAAAGTGACGACCGGGTCCGGGGCCTGGCCTATATCGCAGCCATGCCCCCAGCCGAGGGAGAAACGGTGGGGGAGGTGTTCTTTCGAGAGCCTCCACACGAAAAAGCTCCCCATCTGGAACCCGACGGTCATGGTCTCTTATGGATGTCGGAGGAAGGAATGAAGAAAGCGGTCGGCCACCGGGCCACGGCGGAGCAAAACGAAATCAGGATAGCAGCACAACGTCCGATAGCCATGAAGTGTCTTGGCGAAGCGATACAGACTCCAGCATGGAGGACGAAGCCTTCGTGGTATCTGCTGGCTGAAGATGATCGTATGTTCAGCCCGAAGACACAACGTTTCGTAGCCGACCGCATGGGCGCACAGGTCCGTTCGTACGATGTGGATCATGCTCCTCAGATCTCGTCGCCTGCGATCGTTGTAGAGTTCGTGCTGGAAGCGGCCAGTGCGCTGCTCTCGCGTACAAACAATCAGATTGACAATAAGGAGAACCACATGACTACGTACCAGCATGCCACCATCGAGGGTCACAAGATCTTCTACCGCGAGGCCGGCTCGACCACGAATCCGACGATCGTTCTGCTTCATGGCTTTCCGTCGTCGTCGCACATGTTCCGGGAACTGATCCCGCAGCTCGCCAGCCACTTCCACGTCGTCGCGCCTGACTACCTCGGCTTCGGCTACAGCGATGCTCCCGCGGCGACTGATTTTCAATACACCTTCGACAACATCACTGCGCAGATCGAGGAGTTGCTCTTTACAACACTGGGCCTGAAGAAGTTCAGCATCTACGTGCAGGATTATGGGGCGCCTGTCGGTTTCCGCATTGCCTCGCGTCATCCGGAAGCGATCGAAGGCATCGTCGTGCAGAACGGCAATGCCTACATGGAAGGCATCAGCCCCGCCTTCGAGCCACTGCAGGCTTTCTGGGCGAATCGCAACGAGGAGACGGAGAAGGCGCCGCGCACGATGCTTACCAAGCAGACGACGATCTTCCAGTACACGCATGGTGCAAAAAACGTGGCGGCAGTGAGCCCAGACAGTTACACCTTCGACCAGGCGCTGCTGGACCGGCCCGGCAATGACGCCATTCAACTCGAACTCCTTTATAACTACACCTCGAACGTGGCACTCTACGACGCGTGGCACGAATACTTCCGCATGCACCAGCCGCGCACGCTCATCGTGTGGGGGCAGAACGATCCCTTCTTTATCGTGCCGGGAGCCAAGGCGTTCCTGCGCGACCTCCCTAAGGCAGAACTGCAACTGATCGACGGTGGCCACTTCCTACTGGAAGAGCACAGCGACCTCGTCGCAGGCAAAATTATTAGCTATCTAGGAAAAAGTCAGAAGACGGAGGCGGGCAAATGACCACCTCTGCCATCAACCCGGCCCCTCGGAGGGAGCTGCAGCCGGGAGCGCGCACCTTGCCCATCTCTCGCGCCATCCTCTACGCCACACTGGTGGTTGGAGTGCTCGATGCAACAGATGGCGTCGTCTTCCTCGGCCTGCACGGCCGGAACCCGATCCAGGTGCTGCAGTACATCGCGAGCAGTCTGCTGGGCACACGATCATTCTCGGGCGGTCTTGCAAGTGCAGGACTTGGCCTCGTCCTGCATTTCGCCATCTCGCTTGTAGTCGCAACGATCTATATCCTTGCGAGCCGACGCGTCGCTGTATTGCGCACGCAGTGGGTGCTCCTGGGACTGCTGTTCGGTGCTGCCGTGTGGGTAGTTATGAACCTGGTCGTGTTGCCACTGACCGCAGTCGCGCATGGGCCAATCCCGACAGCGGCGTTGATCAACGGCATCATCGGCCACGCTCTCTTGGTCGGCCTGCCCAGCGCGTTCTTCGCGACGAAGGTGAAAGCGGGCGCATGAGCGGCGTTGAGAATCTCGACCAGCATTTGCCGGTGTCGGCATTTGTTAACATGACCGGCGTGATGGCCAACTCTCCGGCAGTCTTCGAGGGCTACCTGGGCTTCAGCGGCGCGCTATCCGGCGGCCAGCTAAATGCTAAACTGCGCGAACAAATCGCTCTGGTTACGGCACAGGAAAACCACTGCAACTACTGCCTCTCAGCCCATTCGGCCACCGGCAAGTTGGTCGGTCTAAAAGGGGACCAGTTGATTGCAAGCCGCAAGGGTGATGGCGAGAACGACAAGACAACCGCGGCGCTGAAGTTCGCGAAACGCGTATTGGATAGCAAGGGACAAGTCAGCGAATCCGATCTGGACGCCGTCCGCAAAGCGGGCTTCTCCGATGGTGAAGTCGCAGAGATCATCGCGCATGTCGCTCTGAATGTCTTTACGAACTACTTCAATATCGCGACTGACGTCGATATCGACTTTCCTAAGATCGTTTACTTCGAGATAGCCTAAGCCAATGCCAACGCGAAATCGGGAGCTCACCGGAATTCGCGTGGGCTCTTGCGGGAGATCGACATGCAGGTTCTCGAGCTGTGGAGATATCCGGTGAAGAGCATGCGTGGAGAGCGACAGAAGCAGGTCACTCTGAAGAAAACCGGAATCGAAGGAGATCGCAACATCGTAGTGGTTTCGCAGGCGGATGATCGGGTCATTACCGCCCGTACCCATCCTGGTCTGCTCGGGCTGCAGGCATCCTTTTGCTCGGGAGTCACTTTGATCGAGGGTCATCCGTGGCACTCCCCGCAGGCGCTGGCCTTAACTCGAAACGCCGCAGGCGAGCTTGTCCGTCTATACGATGCCGGCGAGCATCCAGAGCGGTTCGACATCTTGCCACTGCTGGTCGCAACCGACGGAGCTGTCCAGGCACTGGGCATCGACATGAGAAGACTGCGGCCAAATATCGTGATCGGCGAGATAGCCGGTCAAGCCGAACGAGGCTGGCCGGGCTCTAGTCTGCGATCGGGCGAGGTAGTGATCAACGTTATGCAACTGAGAAGGCGTTGCGTAATGACAACATACGATCCCGATACCCTTCGGCAGGACTTCGACATCCTCCGAAATATCGTGGAAAACGTCGGCGGAAAGCTGGCGCTTGATTGTTCGGTGGGTAGCCCCGGCATACTGGCCGAAGGTGATCCCGTCTCCCTTGATGAGCGACCGATAGATCAGGAAAGGAATCTATTATGAGCATCATTATCGCCCCGCCATTTATTGATCCTGACCTCGCAGCACAGAAGGTGCAGATTGCGGAGGATCTCTGGAACACCCGCAACC
The DNA here is from genome assembly GCA_963704415.1 of uncultured Acidobacteriaceae bacterium. Lineage (GTDB taxonomy): Bacteria > Acidobacteriota > Terriglobia > Terriglobales > Acidobacteriaceae > Telmatobacter. The sequence continues at coordinate 1,910,584 of OY969908.1, forward strand.
CCGAGGGAGTCGCTGCTGCATACACCGAAGACACTCAGTGGAGAAACCGAACCGAATTCCTCAACGGTCGCGTCGAAGTGATCGAGTTCCTGAAGCGAAAATGGAATCGGGAATTAGATTACAAGCTCAAGAAGGAACTGTGGGGATTCCGCAATAACCGTATGGCTGTGAAGTTCCAATACGAGTGGCACGATGACAATGGCCAGTGGTATCGCTCATATGGCAATGAGCTATGGGAATTTGCTCCGTCCGGCCTGATGCAGCGCCGTGAAGCGAGCATCAATGATCTGGCAATTGCCGAGGCAGAGCGCATTCGGTGATCTTCAGAACGTGTTTGCCAACGGTCAAGCAGCGTCGCGTCGAGCGGGTCCGAGACCTAGGCGTTGTAAGCGCGAAAGGCGAAAAGTGTCGTTGATAGCTAAGACCCGGAGCGGTCCGGTCGGCGCTATTGGATCTCAGTCTCATGGAATAGTGAATATCCAGAACCAGCACTCAGCGATCGAACAGGTGGACAGGAATGTTCTGGCAATGCAGCTGGAACAACTGCGGGCTGCTTATCGCCAGACGTCCACAAGTCGCGAAGACGATAGGCAGGTCGCATTGATTGGCGATGCGGCCGATGCTGCAGAGAGAGGCGACAGGCACAAAGTTGCGTCCTTCCTGTCAAAGATGAGCAAATCGGTATTCGAGAAGGCCCAAGACATTGGCACCGATATTGCCGCTAAATTAATAGCAGAATTGATCACCCATTAACACCCTCGGACTTCAGTTGGCGCCAAATCCGCCAATGCACGTTTTGAGAGTGGTCGGCCTGGAAACGTGCGTTGGCCTGTTGTCGTTAACCGAGGGTCGGCGGACGGTAGCCGAGTTCACATTATTTGTTTGTCGAACCGCGGGCGCGTGCTCCCAGTAGGAGGACAGGCGGCGCACTTCGCTTTGATAAACTTCCGCCATGTGGAAGGCCCTTTTTCTTCTCGCCCTTTTAAGTCTGCGGCCGCTGGGTTTCGCGCAAGATCACCCTGGCACCTTGGTGAAGAAGACCCCAGCAGGGTCGTGGGACATGGGCAACGGCTACGTCGTTCCAGGTGTTAATTGGGAGCATGTCACGCCCGAATCAGTAGGGTATTCGAGCGCTCGGCTGGAGGTGCTGCGTGCCTGGCTCAAGACCCGTCCAACCACTTCCATGATGGCGGTATACAAGGGAAAGGTCATCTTCGAATACGGCGATACGACGCTGCCCACAAATGTTGCTTCAGTGCGAAAGAGCGTGCTCGATATTCTGTTCGCCGCCGAACTGAAAAATCTGCCGGACAATTTGAACAACTCGACCGTGGGGCAGCTGGGCCTGCAGGATAAGGTGCCTTTCGTCCACCCGGAGGAGCTTGCGAACTTCGATCAACTGCTCACTTCCCGCTCAGGCATTTACATTCCCAATGGCAATGGCGACCAGGACCCGATTGCTCCCAAACGCGGATCGCAGTATCCCGGGACATATTTTTTCTACAACAACTGGGACTTCAACGCACTGGGAACGGCCTTCGAGAAAATGACGCACAAGGACATCTACGACGCGCTGCGGGATGATATCGCAGTGCCCATCGGCATGCAGGATTTCGACCGGGCGCGCCATAAGAAGCCAGTCGACCCGGACCACGCCCACAGCGGCTATCCGATGTGGCTTTCGACGCGCGACATGGCACGGATCGGCGTGCTGATGATCTCGCACGGCAACTGGGCCGGCAAGCAGCTGGCCGATTCCGATTTCCTTGCCTGGAGCACCTACGTGGTGACGCCCTTCGCGGAGATGAACCCGCCTGCTTTCCGCGCAGCGGGCGAGCCCATGCACTGGGGCTATGGGCGGCTGTGGTGGGTATGGGACCCTTCCCTTTATCCGGGCGGCACTTCCATGGGTCCGTTCCAAGGCGCGTACTCTGCCATGGGCTCCGGCGGGCAGTACATCACTGTGTTTCCCCAGCTAGATCTGGTCGTCGTCCACAAAGTCGATATCGACGCAAACTACGCAGCCAATATGCCCGTGCTGGCCTGGGATGCCGCCCTCGATATGCTCCTCGACGCGCGATGCGACAACTGTAACTAATGCTCCAGGCGATTATGCGTTGCCAGATCTTGAGCATTAAACAAAATGTAGAGTCGCACAATCTCATACAAAAGGGGAGCCGGGTCGAACTGGACGCCCCGGTCGGCAACCTGCAGCGCTCGTGAAGCCAGGATCGATTATGGCTTGACGCGAAATTGCCGAGTCACTCGTTGAGGCAGACGGGGCTCGAAACGTGCATTGGCCTGATTGCGTCAACTGAACTCCTTCGCGCGCACTGAAGGCATTACTCTGCGCGCAGGATCTCGGTAGGGTTTGTGCGCAGCGCACGCAGCACGGCGGGCAGTGTGGCTACAAAGGCAGTGAGTAGCATGGCGCACGCCGGCAGCGCAATCATATCTGCGTCAGTGGCTTTGACCTGGTAGAAGAGGGCCGCGGCATACCGCGCCGCGCCAAAACCGATGGCGACGCCGGCGCAGGCCCCGAGGGTGATCGTAACGAATATATCCAGTGTCACAAGGCGCACGATGCCAGCTCGACTTGAGCCGATCGCCATGCGGATCCCGATCTCGCGGCGGCGCTGTAGAACGGAGCCGTTGAGCACCGCGTATAGCCCGATGCCCGCCAGGAGTAGAGCGACCACGGCAAAGAAACCGGCAAGCATGGCGAGCAATCGCTCGCGCACCGTCTGGTCACGGAACAGATCGAGCTGCGTGGTGGAATTGGAGACGCGAAGTCCGTTATGGAGCCGGGCGATGAGCTGGCGCAAAGATTCCGCCGCGACGAGCGGGTCTTTCGAGTCAGTGTGAATGACGAAAGTAGCGAAGCTGACAGGCGTGGCGACGGCCTGATTGTCGACTGTATTGGCGGGGATGTAGAAAACGGCCCGCGTAGGCTCGCGCAAGTCGTGGTAGGGCGCGTCATGAGTAACCCCGACAACTTTGTATTGACCGGCCGCGCTCTGGAAGGGATTGGAAGGACACTCAAAGACACGGCCTGTGGGGTCCTGCCCGGGAAAGAAGGTTTTGGCAAAGGTTTCGTTGACGATGGCGACGCCCGGAGAAGTGTCCTGCGGGCGAAAGTCCCGGCCTGCAATAAGAGGAATCTTCATCGTCGAGAGCCAGCCGGGGGAAACGTTCAGGAAGAATGCAGGAGTGGGACTCGGCGGCGCGCCGTTGATGGAGATGTCACTGTTGATCTGGATCCGCCCCAGCAAAGGCCAGCCCGCAATGGCGACCGAACTGACGCCGGGGGCTCCGCGGAGAGCCTCGGCCGTTTGATCCCATACAACGGGGAGCTGGCCTTTGCCTGCGACTGTTTCAAGCAGCAGCAAACGATCTGTGGAGAAGCCGAGCGGGCGATTCTGCAGGCGTTGGAACGACGCGACAAAGAGTGCAGAGAGGAAGAGGACGAGACAGCAGAAGGTGACCTGGAGAGCGATAGACCCACGCATGAGGCTTCGGGATGAGTGTGAATCCTGCCCGCCTTTGAGCGCATTCACAGGCTGCACCGCCGAGGCGCGAAGAGCAGGCAGCAAGCCGAGCGATAGAACAATGAGGAGCGTGAGCGCGAACCCGAAGAGAAGCACTCGCCCATCAGCCGGTAGGTCGAGGCGCGCGGGGTTATCCGGCGGATTCACGAGGCTCAATACGAACGGTGCCGACCATGCTGCAAACAGCGCTCCAACCGCGGAAGCGAAGAGAGCGAGCAGCGTGCTCTGAGCCAGGATAAGCTGGACAAGACGGCGACGCCCAGCACCGATCGATATACGGAGAGCCATCTCGTGGGCACGGGACGCCGCCTGGGCCGTCATCATGTTAGCCACGTTGACGCAGGCGATTACCAGCACGAGAAGGACTAACAGACCGAGCACGCCGAGCAACCGCCGATAGTCCTTCTGGAGATCGGAGATACCGGCGCCGGCGGCCGTTAAGACCAGTTTCTTGTCGAGAAGGCGTTTCACCGTAGCCTGAGGCACGCCGCGGAAACACAAGGAGCACTGAACCTCGAAGGCGTGGCTGACGGCTGCGAGATGCTGGCGAATCGGCGCAATTTCAGTAGACGCGCTGATGCCGGGTTTCAACATAAGGAAGACGCGATGCCAGGTGGCGCTTTCCTGGGTTGCGATGCGGTTCGCGCTCAATGGCAGAAAGACGTCGGTGACCGTTCCCTTTTCTGTTCCAGTGAAATAGCGGGGCCCGACACCGATGATCTCAAACGTCTGGTCGCCGATATGAAGGGAGCGTCCCAGAACGTCAGGGGCTCGGCCGAAGCGGTGATTCCAGTAATCCCAGGAAAGGACGGCATAGGACGCCACGCCCATTCGATCGTCGGCTGGGACGAGCAATCGACCCAGTGTGGGCTCGAGGCCAAAGACCGGGAACATATTGCCGGAAATATAGGCAACATGAGCTTTCTCTATATCCTCGTCAGTGGACCATGTAATGTCAGTGCGGTCGGCGTCGCTGATGGCGATCAGATCTGCCTGGTCCAGAACCGCATCCTGCATGAGCCTGAAGTTTGGCGTTGCCCAGTAGCCGTCTTCAATAGGCTTGCCCTCCAACCCGGTCAACTTGCGAGAGAGGACATAAAGCTTGCTGGAATTTGCGATGGGCAGCGGGTGCCAGAGCAGAGCATCGATCAGGCGGAAGGCGGCGACGCAGGAACCGATTCCGAGCGCGAGCGACAACATAGCGGCTGCGGAGGCGACCTTGTTGCGGCCGAGCTGGCGCCAGCCGAAACGCAGATCGGCGAGCACAGACTCAAGCCATCCAGCCACACGTATGCTGTGGCTGGTCTCACGCTGGCGCACGATCGAACCGAAGGAGTGGCGAGCTTCTCCGGGGTCGCGACCGGAGGCAATGGCTTCCTCAATATGCGATTGCAGCTCTTCCTCGATTTCTCGGTTTAAGCGCTCGCCTCGCAGGGCGTTGGAAATACGAGACCACATGGACATGTCATGCCTCCCGAAGTACCCGGTTGATGGCCACGCTGACTGACTCCCAGCGCGACTCTTCCGCGCCTAGTTGCTTTTTGCCTGCAGCGGTTAGCTCATAGATCCGCGCGCGGCGACCGGTATCCTTCTTGATCCATTCAGCTCGAATCCAGCCAGCTTCTTCCATCCGATATAGCGCGGGGTAAAGCGAGCCCTCCTCCGCACGCAGCACCTCGCCGGAGGTCTCAGCAATGGCAGCCATGATGGCGTATCCATGAAGCCGCGGTCGCCGCGACAGCAGCTTCAAAACGAGTAAATCAAGGGAACCTTGCAGTGCATCCGTCTTAGCCATACTAAGATGTCTTTATATAGACAGCTGAGTATAAATGTCAATATAGTATCTGCAACGCGTCAAAAAAGGCACTCGCGGAGTGAATTCCGAAGTTGTCTCAAAATTCCCTCCACCGCACGAATGGCGGAACTGCGATTTTGGGTTGGCGCGAAATCCCCAATGCACGTTTTGAGAGTGGTCGGCCTGGAAACGTGCATAGGCCTGCAATCATTAAGCGAGCACACATCGTGAGGATGCTGGTTAGATGGAATGGTGCAAGTAGATGTGGAACGTCCATTCAATCGCCACCAACAGCAGGGTGACTGCGGCAATGGCTATCTGAATTGACTCAGCGCGCCTCTTCTCGGCACTCACCGGCGCAATTCTCCATTGAGAAGAAGGTCGGGCGCGTAGCGACCTTACGTGCCATATCGTAAAGAGGCTTACCACCGACCCAACAATCGCCAAAATCTCCATAGGGATACGAATCGCCTCCCCATGGATGGAGTCGAGCAAGCGCAGACCGGTTGTCGCGGCGGCTAGGGACCCGATTCCAATAAGGAGTCGAAGCCCGTTGATCGCCATGAAGGCTGTGCATGCGCTCTGGAGCAAGATAAAAAACAGGCTGGTAAGTCCAATGATCCAGGAACTGCTCTTCGCGTTGTTCCGTGGGCGAGTATTGACGGGAGCGTCCTGTTCGAGCAAGGCAGTTCTCCATCCGCAGTCCTAACTCATTTGACCAGCTTTGGGCTCGTTGTCTCAAGCCACAAAAGCCCATGCGGTCTTCGTTAGGGATATCAAAACGCTATATGAGGCGCAGTCAGACAATCGTGCCCGCACATCCTGATGCTGCACGGTTCAGGAGAGCGCGGGATAGCTCGTGTAGCCGGCAGCGCCTCCACCGTAGAAAGTCGTTGGGTCCGGTTCATTCAGAGCGGCTCCGAGTTGCAGCCGCCTTGGTAGATCCGGGTTGGCCAGAAAGTTGCGGCCGTATGCGACAGCGTCGGCATGCCCGGTTCGTAATGCTTCCTTTCCACTGGGCCCGTCATATCCGCCATTCACGACGTAGAGGCCTTTCCAAAGTGCTCTCAGATGAGCCGACATGGCGAGATCCGCCTCGCTGCTTCCTTTGCTGTTCTGAGCAGTTTCAACAATGTGGAGATACCCGAGTCCATAGCCATTGAGTCTTTCAACCGCGACGGAGAAAGTTTCGAGCGGGTTGTCGTCGTGCATATCGTTAAAACTACCCGTCAGAGAGATTCGCACACCGACTTGCCTGCTGTCCCAGACGTCGAGGACTTTTTCAATTGCTTCATTGAGAAAGCGGACTCGGTTTGACGCAACACCGCCATATTCATCGGTTCGTCGATTCGATCCTGTTTTGAGAAATTGATCGATCAAGTATCCGTTCGCCGCATGAATCTCGACCCCGTCAAATCCTGCTGCCTTCGCGTTGCCTGCTGCCCGCCGATAATCATCCAAGGTCTCTTTGATCCCGCTAGCGATCAAGGCAACTGGCTCCGAAACCTGTGCCAGACCCGTGGCAATTAGCGTCTGGCTATTGGCACGGATTGCGGATGGAGCAACGGGTTGCGCGTTGTCTGGCAACAAGGACGAATGAGAGATTCGTCCCACATGCCACAACTGAAGGAAGATTAGGCCTCCACTCTTATGAACGGATTCAACGATCTGGCTCCACCCTCGCACCTGCTCCGGGGAATGAATCCCTGGAGTATTGATGTAGCCTTTGCCCATGGGCGAGATCTGCGTCGCCTCGGTCACAATGAGTCCAGCCGAAGCGCGCTGCGAGTAATAAGTCGCTGCGAGTTCGCCCGGAACGCCATCTGCATCAGCTCGGTTGCGCGTAAGGGGCGCCATGAAGACGCGGTTTGCCAGGACCAACGACCCAAGCTGAACAGATTCGAATAGATTCGGCATTTTGTACTCCTGTTGATTTAGTGACACAGTGGTCGCTCGTGATGAGCCGGCGGTGAAAAACCCCTGTCATGTTCGACACACTTCGCCTCCGCCTTCGCACCTGTGCGGGGCAATGATTCGGCAACTCGCTAAGCCTTCTCTGCTGCCAGTTGCTTCCAAACATCAAAAGCAGTGAGCAATCCGAGGAGGAGAACGATAACGGGAATCACAGGCAGTTTGATACCGAGAGGAAGAACGCTAGCAGGCACACTAGGCTGCAGATGGACATAGATGGCCACGGCCATCTGAGTAAAGAGGATGAAACATGCGGTCAGCAGGATTTGATCTTTGGTTTTTGCGCTCAGCGATCTCCGAAGCCATGGCAGTAAGAAGAGGACGCCGGTAAGCATTTCCGTCAGTTTGCCCGCGAGAATCGCCTCGTGAGGTAGATGACTCTGTTGAATCTGGATCTCAAACCAACCATGGAATGGCTGGAAGAATTTGAGGAATCCGAACAGGAACATCAGAACTCCCAGGAACAGCGATAAGGCCTTGCTTAGGCGGCTGGACATTTTCTTTCTCACTTTCGGAACTCTTCAACCGCTCTTCAAGACAGACAAGTCTGTCTCATCTATAAAGAGTGTAGACAGACTGGTCTGTCTTCTGTCAAGATAAATTCGATGAAAAGACAAAAACAATCCGATCCACGAGCGAGAATCCTGGCGGTAGCCGACCGTCTCTTCTACGCAGAGGGGGTCCGCGCGACCGGCACCGAGAAGATCATGTCCATCGCCGAAGTCGCAAAGGCGACCTTTTATCGGCATTTCGAAAGCAAGGATGCCCTCGTGCTCACGTACCTCGAAAACCGCGATCAAGCTCTTTGGGACTATCTTTCTCAGCCCACTCCCCCAAAGGATCTGCGTGAGGCTCTAATCAAATTCGAACAAATGGCGAACTGGCACGAAATAATCGGCTGCCCGTTCCTGCGGATCGCATCCGAATACCCGGATACTGCCCACCCATTCCATCGCCTGGCGATCCAACACCAAAACAAAATTGTTGACTATCTAACCGACTTGCTAGAGCCCTTCGCAATCGACAAAAAAGCTGCGGCGGCGGCGATACTCAGCGTCATCGATGGCGCCTTCTCCCTTCGAATGCTCTATGGGAATTCGAAAGTGGTTCCGATTCTCTCGCCCGCCGAGGCAGTACTCAAGAGCTTTCAGAGCGCGCGGGCTCAGCGCCGCAGATGACTGCTGTCACCAAGGTCGCTTGGTGCATTCTCCGCCAACTCACTCGGCGACTCCCAGCAGGACAGATTCCTAGTTCGTCACGTAAGACCCCGATCCGAGGTTCCAATCGGTAGCGAAGATTCGCAGATGGGGTCTGGATCAGGCCACAGGTTTCGCGGCTCTTTTCGCCTCTGCCGAATCGTAGCTTTCGCCATAAATCGCCGGAACCTTACCGCCCATGGGGCGCAAGTAAGTAGACAGCTGGCCGCGATGGTGAACGGTGTGTAGGAGTCCAGCTTGGAGAAAAGTGAAAGCGGGACGTTGGAATAGTCCTCGAAAATCGACGACCTTGATCAATTGCTCGCCCGATAATTTGCTGACCGCGCGGAAATTCTCCGCGTACTCGTTTGCATACCACTCCGCCACTTCTTCCGGGGTTTTCACATTTTCCGGAATCTTCACGCTACCGGGCACGAATACCCCATCGATCACCGATTTCAGAAAGAAGTTGTCCGCACTCGCAATGTGTCTCAGAAGTTCGTTCGCTGTTTTTGCACACGGGTCAGGTCGATAATCGAGATTAATACTGGGTACAGCCGCGAGAACTGATTTGGTTGTGCGGCTTTCGTTCTTGAGAGTCCCCAGGATAACGTTATGGACAAACAGGTGCGCCTGTTCTGCCGTCATTTCGCTCACGCGCGTTCTCCTTTTCCTATTCGGCGGGATGCGTACAGCTTCTCATGCTTAAGTGCGCATTGGATGCTCTTACGAAGTTTCGGCCGTACAATTTCGTGCCCTCGGCGAATCGGTTCAGAACTGTTGCTTCGTCGTCTGGCATTGAGACGGATCGCATTCGTTGCCCCTTCCCCCAAGTGCGAGTACGACACGTCCCCCGTTTCGGTGTACCAACAATGGGCAAGCACTCGATGAGTGCATAAATTCATTCATTAAGAAAACCGTAGCGAATCAATTGGCAGCAATCAATTGTCCCGATGGCCGGTTTTACGTCCACGTGAACTGGAGCACATCAGTAAACAGAAGCCGACATGATATATCGATACGAATGCGCGCCCCGAGAAGTTGAGTGGTTTTGCGCTTGTTAACGAAAAGGAGCAAATCCCTCATTCAATCTTCGCGCAGGAGGACCAGGGGGTTAACCGACAGCGCGCGCTGTGCAGGAATCCATGTCGCCACGAGGCCGAGCAGGGCCATCGCCACAACCACACCAGCCAGGACCACGGGATCACGTGGCGTGGCCTGATAGACGATGAAAGCGAGAACGTGCGTTGCCAGAATCCCCAGTCCAAGTCCTGCAACCGAACCGATCGCCAAGAGCCTGAATGCGTGCCCAAGCGCTGCCTGCAGCACCTCTTTGCGCCGCGCGCCCAGGGCCACGCGAATCCCTAATTCCTTGATCCGCTTGCTCACCGAATAAGCTGCCATGCCAAAGATTCCGGTAATCGACAGAATTGCACCCATCAGCCCCAGGACACCCAACGAGAAAGCCGCCATGCGTGAAGCAAAGAAGGCGCCGTTCATCTCTTCGCTCCACGTCTGGATAAAGCATGGCAATCCGGGATCGAGGTCGTGCAGCTTGTTCCGAACAGCGGCGGCAAGTAAGGGAGAGCTGCTCCCGGAGCGCACCACCAGCCAGGTGTCGCTACGCGGACTCTGCAGGATGGGCACGAAGATAGCGTTCTGTGGAGCTTCGGCGACGTTCGCCGTATATTTTCCGTCTTCGACCACGCCTACCACTTGGATGCGGCCGCCCTCTTTTGTCCTGAAATGGCCTCCCATCGCCGCGACCGGGGAACCAAACATCCGGCGCGCAAATTCCTGATTGATCACCGCAATGTGCGGGGCGCTCTCATCGTCGTTCCGCGACGACCGACATCGGTGCATTGTTAGACGAACAGCAACGGTCTGCACTGAACCGCTCTTGCCCACAGTGCCGATCCGGAACCCTGCACGTCATCACCCGTTCCGGTCAACGAGTGGGTGCAACGGCCATGGCTTGCGCCGCCAGAATCGACTCTTCTTGAGGAAGCCATGATCATCCACTGTCTCAACTCGACATATTCCAGCCACGGCCTCTTAGCCAGCCGTTTGCAGATCTGTGCTTCGATCCTGCTCGCCGATGTCAGTCAACCGACCCAGCACCACGATCAGAAGCAGTACCGGTCTCAAGGACTACCCAACCATGATCGACGGCGCTGTGTTCCCGGCGCGATCCAACACATCGGCTCCCTGCAAAGTCCATTCAATCCCCATACACCCACCGCACTAGCGGCTTAGCGCAAATCGCCGTACCAACACCGCTCCGCCTCAGATCCAGGCCGACAAGGTGCCTCTATGTGCGGAGCGCTGTCGATACGGCACTAGAGATTTACCGATCGTTCAGCAACTTCGATATGATCCGGGGATCGACGCAATACGCTTCCGAGAACCGGTTCGTTCTTATCATCTTGTTATCGAACATGGTCCTTTCAAGGTGCGGCAAGCAAATCGGTCAAGCGGGCGGGGAAGATACATCATTCGGAACGCAAGGTGTGCCGCCGAGGGCAACGACCCGATCGCTATGCATGGAACTTCTTCCTGGGCTTCGACCACCTCATCATCGACGCCGCAGGCAACTTCATGGCCGAGTTCAAGAAGACCCGCGAAAGCTGGTCAGGACATCGGCTAATTCATGCGGATGCCGAGGGATCGTCGCCAGGGAGATCAGGCTAACGACCGTATTTCTTGACCTTGGCTTCGCTTGATTGCACTGGAGCGTCCAGCAGCGGCTCCTTTTCTTTCTTCAAAGTCTTGTCGAGGAAGGCCCGCGTGTAGGACTCGATCAGGCGCAGGTTATGGAGTGCCTGTTCCGTTTCAGATTGATGGCCGCTTGCTGCAAGCAGGCGGTAATCACTGAAGCTGCCGTGTAAGAGGCCTGCTGATTTCAATAAAACGTCATAACTACCGAGAGGACAGAGCTTGAACTCTGTATCTTTGGTCTTCAGGAACTCGTTGTACTGCTCTGGTGAAAATGGCATCCGCTCGCCGGTATGCTCGACCTCGAGCAAGAGGACCGGCTGCTGAAATCTCTTCTTATCGGGAAACTCGGGAAAGGCAGAGATCGGTGGCAACTCCCCATCGAGGCTGATGCAGGCGCGGAAGCGCGCATCGAGCTGGCAAGCTCGCGCTGCATAGGACCCTCCTGCAGAGTGGCCCATGGCGGCCAACCGTGACAGATCGAGCCTTCCTCCAAGAGGAAAGTCTTTTCGACCTTTCGAATTCAATGTTGTGAGCTTGTTCAAGACAAAGAGAACATCACCGGCACCTTGGGCGAAGTTCAGTCCCGCTGATGCCATCATGCGCTGCATGCGCTTTTCGGGCGAGAGACCTTCAGGAGTCGGGTCACTGCGTTGGGGAGCGACCTTACCATCTGGAAACAGGACGGCAAAGCTCGTATAAGTGTGTTCGATCGCCACCACTACATATCCGTGGCTCACCATATCTTCGATTAAGGACGTGTATTCAAATCCCGAACCGCCCAGACCATGCGATAAGATGACTACGGGAAAAGCCCGAGGGGATGTGGCGGCGGGGGCATTCTCCTCGGCATGCGACTTGAGCTGGCCGTTGAGTATCTGTGGCCAGATTGGACCGAATTCGTCGTGCACGAGAGAATGAGCCTCTGGATTGGCGTCGATCTGCTTCGCTCCAGGCAGGTATATACCGGAGCTATCCGAAGTTTTTCTCGACGTGGGGTACCAGACGTAGACCATGAGGGCTCGGGGAGCATTGGGCGCGTCAGGTGCCACCGGATCAATTGAGTAGGCACTGGGACGCGATGCATCAATCCATTCGTAGCCAACCCTTCCAATTCCAAATGGGCCTGAAGGATTGGGTAACTTAACATTCGACGCTCGTATGTCAGCCGTTGGAGAATTCTGCGAAATGGTCGGTGTTGCAATCGTCTGCCCATAGATATCAGGAATCGGGCAAGCAAGAGTTGCGAGCGCCAGGGCGCATCGAAATGCTTTTTGGTTCATAATGGTTCTCAATTCTTCCTCCCCCTGCCTATTATTGTTGTTTTGCGAGAGTAGTCGCGGCGAGCGTGCCGCCCAGACCCATGGTTTCGATGGCGCTGCTGGGGACGATGACCATGGCGCCCTTTTCGCGGATGGCTTCATAAAGCATGTTCATGCCGCGCAGATGCAGCGCGCCGGGGTTGTCGTTGTAGACGCGGGAGGCTTCTGCGAATTGCTGTGAGACTTGCACTTCCGCCTCGCCGAGAATGACGCGGGCCTGACGTTCGCGCTCGGCCTGGGCTTTGGGCTGTTGGCAACAATTGACGTGTGAGCGGCTCTCGATCGCCGCCCTACGGGTGCATAATCCACCAGAGCAGACCGGAAGTGGCAATCATCGCTGTGAGAACGATCAAGGCTGGCCGCATCAAGCGGCGATCTTTTGTGGCCGGTATCATGATCTGCGGCGAGTTCGTCGTTTGGAAGTTGACAGCATGATCCACCGCAGTCGTCTCCACGGACTGGGTACTGCGATCGCGGAATCTATCCGGTAGACGCAAAGCCGGAAACCACCCGTCGGGTTTCAGAACTGTGAACCAACCGGCAGACCGCACGCTAAATTCTCGGTGAGTTAACGAACGCCGACTCTTCATAGCTTCCTCCTGATTCCGTGCTTTAGAAAGCACGCTGGGTCACTTCTGCTAATGCTCCGCTCGTATTGCCTCGATAGGATCGATAGCGAAAACTCGTGTGGTAGCCGACCATGCGGTGCCGACGGCAATAAGGAGCAGAAAGAGCGATGGGACGACGAATGTCATCACGCCCGACACATTGATGCCCACAAAAAGATGTTGAAGGAAATGTCCACATCCGGCAGCCCCAGCAATTCCGGCAAGGAGGCCGAAGGCGACCGGAATAGTGCCTTGGCGCAAGATCAGCGTTCGGATCTGCCGCATCGATGCTCCGAGCGCTATGCGCACGCCCAACTCGTGTTCGCGCTGGGTAATCGCGCGTGCGGATGTGCTGTACACGCCCGCCACGGCAATCAAGAGAGCGAGGGCCGCGAGGAAGAGCACTGAAGTCGTGTAAAACCTTGGGCGTTCCATTGTTTCGCTCAAACTCTGATCGAGCGTCTTCACTTCATAGGCAGGCACACTTCGATCTAGATCGACGACAGCATCCCGACACTGTGACAGGTAGTGGCGCGGATCTCCGCTCACACTCGCCACAAACGTTAAAGCTGACGGGGGTTCTTCCTCGACTGGCCAGTAGGCCTGGGGTACTCCCTCGTGTTCCGGCCCAGCCATGCGAGCCGTACTGACAATGCCTGCCACGAGGTATGGCCGGGATGTCCAAGGTGCGATGATTCTTCGACCAACGATGTTCGGACCGAAGCCTGATTCCCGTGCAAAGGCCTCGTTCACGATCACAGGCGGTTCCGGCGAGTTGCTGAGGTCAAATCCGAAATCTCTTCCGGCAATGAGTTCGCTGCCCATGGCTCTGAAATAACCCGGCATCGACCCGTTCAGCACGACTCCTGAAACCTTTGGACCAGACGCCATTTGTATCGTGCCAGCCATAAGCACACTGTTCGAAAGGGGTAGATAGTTAACTGCGCCAACCGCTTTTACGCCTGGTATTGATCGCAGACGTTCCTCGACCGCGGAGTAGTATTGCCACTTGGCAGCCCCTACTTGATACCTCGTGCCTTCAAGAGAAACCTTCAGAGTGACAGCGTTGGCAGGTTGGAATCCGAGATCGGTATGGACCAATCGAAAGAACGCCGATCCAATAGTGAACGAGCTCACCAGGAGAGTAAGCGTGAATGCCACTTGCAGGCTGACCAAGATCGAACGCAAACTGCCCGTCACCGGCTCGCTGGTGCCGAAATGCATACGCGCGACTTGTGTCGAAGGCTGGATGCGGCCGATCAGCCATGTCGGCATGATTCCGAATGCGAAGCCTGTAATCAGAGCTAGACCGATTGCAAAACACAGAACATGCCAGTCCAGTAAGGTGTATTCCTGCGTCGCTAGTTGCGCGGGCATCACCGCGCCGGCGACTCGAGCGACAAGCAAGGCAACGATCATGCCAAGGGCGGCTCCTGACATAGTGAGCGCGGTCGCTTCTACTGTCAGCTGTTGGATAAGCCGTGATCGGCTCGCCCCCAGAGCCGAGCGCAACGCGAGTTCCCGATGCCTCTCCGCGGTGCGCGATAGCAACAATTGCGCTACGTTGGCTAAAGCTGTCAATAGAACCAGAAGAACTACCGAGGAAAGGATCAGAACAGACGCACGGATCTGTGAGGAAAGTTGATCTCTCAACCCGATCAACTCCGGAGTAGAACTGTTATCCGGTCGAAAGCTCTTGGGGTTTACGTGAGCAACATCAGCTTTGAATTCTTGACGTGCTTGACTGATCGTGATCCCGGACCTCAAGCGGCCGATGGTCTGCCATATGAACGCGCCGTGTTTGGGGATTACCTCAAAATCGAAAACAGTAGGTGCCCATACATCAATATTGCCTGGATAGTCGAAGCGCGACGGAGCGACGCCGATGATGGTGAGAGCTGCCCCATCCAAATGAGCTAAGGAACCGACTACGGATGGATTCCCGCCATATGCTTGCTGCCACAAGCGATGACTGATAACGACTACATGGTTCTGGCCCGGTCTATCTTCTTCAGGGACGAATGTTCGGCCTAGATCGGCTTGCACTTCGAGCAATGAAAACAGATTTGCAGAAGTCTCTGTGACTCGAACTCGCAGGGCATCGCGCCCCGAGTTCAGGTTCATTTCGGATGTGGAAAACGTCGCGGCGCTCTCCAGATAAGAACTGTGGTTGCGCCACTCTCTAAAGCCGGCGCGCCCATTCCCCGCGGAAAATGGCGAAAAGCGTAACTCCACCAACCGTGATGCATCTCCGAACGGCAGCCTTCGGAGAAGCAGGGCACTGGTGACGCTGAACACCCCAGTACTCGCGCCGACTGCTAAGGCCAGCGTACCGATGGCAATGATGGCACTCATGGGCCGTCGGCAGTAGACCCTCAGTGCAAACCGCAAGTCCTGACCAAGCTCTCGAACCAGTTCCTGCGGTGCAGAGACGGCAATATCAGAAAGAGCGTGCGTCCATAACCCAATGTTTTCTTTCCATCCCTGTGCATCACGCTGTTCGTCACGAAACTGACGCTCCATAGCTCCTTCGTATTCCTGGCGAAAGCTCGCCGGATAGAGCCGCAGCAATTTTCGGTACAGTTTCGTAACCTCAATCATGTCTACCTCACACGGGATCGGGAATCCCAAGACGTACTTCTGCCAGTTGCAGGAGAGCCCGCAACCGTGCGACTTCGGCGCGAACAACGCGACGGCCCAAAGGGGTGATTCTGTAATAGCGGCGGCGTTCGTCGTCAAGATGTGGATCGGGCCGCTCGTCTGATTCCACAATCAGATCTTGTTCCAGCATTTTGTTGATGGCTCCGTAGAGTGCGCCCGAACCTAGATTGATTCGCTTGTCGGTTCGCTGCAGAATCTCGCGTTTCAGCGCATATCCATGTCGCTCCCCTTCTGTGAGAGAAAGGAGCATATGGAACACCGGGAGAGACAGCGGGAGAAGTTCACCAACAGCTCTGATTGAGCTTGCCATAGTATGTCACATCCTGACACAGTATGACGAACCGCAAAGTTCCTTGTCAAGTCCGGGTCCCAAAATGGGCCTTCGGGGTGATTTTGTGAGTTTGTGAAACGCGTTTCCAAGCAGGTCATGAACATTCGGCACCTTCAGCATGGAATTCGGAAAGAGAAGAGATCAGAACCTTCAGCCCATAAAGTAACGACTGCACTAGCCGCGCCACAAAAATCGACGCCCCAATGCCGCATGCAATGCCAGCCGCCGAAATCCACGTTCCCTCGCGTAGCACCATCGTTAGCACCTGCCGCGGCCGCGCGCCCAGCGCCATCCGGATCCCGATCTCGCTTGTCCTTTGCGCCACAGAGTACGCCATCACGCCATACACGCCCACGCACGCCAACACGAGCGCCAGCATGCCGAACGATGCCGTCAGGGCAGCAATAATGCGCTCCTGCTGCATCGACGCGTCAATCTGCTCCTGTTGTGTGCGGATATTCTGCAGTGGCAAATCCGGATCGATGGCCTGCACCGCCTTTCGGAGCGACGGTACAATTGCCGCGGGACTCAAGCTCGTCCTTATTTCATAGGTCGCTCCAAAATCGAGGTTCGGCGTCTGCAAGTACGGCTGGTAGAACACGCCGCTCGGATCCTCTTTGAGCGACCAGTACCGTGTGTCGCCGCACACGCCTACCACTTCAATCAGGTCGCCCGGCTTGCCCTCCCGCGGATGGAAATGAGCGCGGAAATGCTTGCCGATCGGGTTCTGTCCCGGAAATGCCCGGCGGGCCAGGCTCTCGGTTAGAATGCCGACCTTCGGTGCTGTTGATACATCGTTCGCGTTGAAGTCCCGCCCTGCAAGGATCGGAATTCCGATGGTGCGAAAGAACCCCGCGCCCACCGCGTTATTCCACGCCGACTGATCCCTGCCCGGATCGATCCGTTCTCCTTCCGGCAGAAAGCTCGTGTTTTCCATGCTGTCCGAGATGTACGCCACCTCCGACAGCGTCAGCGCATCAATCCCCGGCAGCACCCTTAGCCGCTCTTCAATCCTGCGGTGCAGATCCAGGTCCTTCGGGGCGGGATACCGCGATCCTGGTTGCGCAATCGCAAAAATCACCAAGTGATCGGTCCTGAATCCCGGATTCACTCGCGACAGATTCCACAGTGTCCCAACAAACAGAAACGCGCCAACCACGAGGAGCGTCGACAACGTCACCTGGAATCCGACGATAGCCTTTCCGCCAAGTCCCCTGTGCCGCCGCGTGCTTGTGCGAGTCGCCGACTTCAATGAGTCACCCACATTGCTGCGCGTTGCCAGCCAAGCCGGCACAATCCCGAACAGCAGCCCGCTTGCAATCGTGATTCCGCCCGTGAAGAAAAGCACCACCCAGTCCAGCGACAATGAGAGGTCCGTCGGCTTCCAGGGATTCGCGAGTAGAGCGGGCAAGATGCGGCAACCCGCAAAGGCCAACGCCACACCGAAGATCCCGCCCAGCGCGGAGAGCAGCAGACTCTCCGTCAGGACGCCGCGCAAAATCCGTGCTCGCCCTGCCCCTAGCGCCATCCGCATCGCAATCTCGCGCTGCCTCGCCGTCGACCGCGCGAGCAGCAGGCTGGCGATATTCGAGCAGGCCAGCAACAGCACCAGGGCTACCACGCCCATCAGCACGCTCACCGGCCTCGCGAACGTCTGCTTCGACACAAACAGTCCCCGGCTTCCGTCCTGCACGTCCAGCCGTGGGATCGTCCTGCTGGTGCCAGGCTGCAGGTTCGCGCGCATCAGTGCTGTCAGAGGTGGGTCCAGGGCCGCCTGAACTGACGAGTCCGAGACCCCTGGCTTGGCCCGGCCCATGATGTTCAGCCACCACACCTCCGGGCTCGAACTCCCAATCAGCGATCCTTCTTTGCCCCATGGCGCCACCAGCGGCTGCAAGCTCAGCGGAATGAAAAAGTCTTGGGCCGATTGCGCGCCTTTGGCGCCCATGAATCCTTGCGGCGTCACACCGATAATCGTCACCGGAACCATGTTCAACTTAACGGTGCGCCCGAGCACCAGCGGGGATGCCCCGAACGCCCGTGTCCACAGCCCGGCGCTGATCAGTGCAACGGGAGGTGCGCCAACGCGGTCATCCAGCGACTGGATTGGTCGGCCAAGCTCGGGCTGTACCTGCATCTGGTCAAAAAAGTTCGCGCTCACCGCCTCCACCTGCACAACCTGCGCATCCCCTTCAATCGTTGCGTTCGCTGTTCCCAGGTCCTTGAACGCGAACAAATCCTCAAGCACACGGTTGTCGCGACGCAGTTCCTCGTATGCCGGATAGGAAAAGGAAGTCCCGCACAGGCCGCTCGAACCGGGGTCCGGAATTCCCCATATGTTGTTGATTGCAACATTCCTGCCTCCGTGCCAGTGCAGCAGCCGGAGCTGGTCGGAGTGCGGCACATCGAGCCGTTCCAACAACACATGCTTCATCACCGAAAAGATCGTCGTGTTAGCGCCGATGGCCAGCGCCAAAGAGGTCGTCGCGATCGCCGTAAAACCCCAACTTCTGCGTAGGATCCGCGCCCCATACCGCACATCTTGCGCTACAGTCTCAATCAGCGGCAGACTCTCTTCGGCACGGTAATCTTCGCGAACCGGCCCCGGAGCTCCGAAATGCAGGCGTGCTCTGCGACGAGCCTCGTCCGGAGGCATTCCGGCCCGAATATTGTCTTCCGTTTGCAAGGCGATATGCTGTTCGATCTCTTCCTGCAAGCGTTCGTCATTCCGGCGGTTTACTGCAAAATTCCGTAGGCGTGCAAGAAAACGCGCGAGCCCTCTCATGCCAGATCCTCCGCCTTCAATTCAACGAACCGCGCGATTAACGCTGCAGTCTGTTCCCAATCGAGCTGTTCGGCTTCGAGCAGTCGAGGTCCGTTTGATCGCTCAATTCATGACTGGGCAATCAATTCTCGCGTGGTCTCACTGGGATCCTTTGCACATGCAGGTGCCAACTCTGAAACTGTTGATCGTTGTTTCAATGTGAGCGATTCGTCGTTTCATTATATGTCGTGATACGATATAAATATGAAAACTGGATCTCCAGAGACCACTTCTGGCTCGTTGCTCAGAACTTTGGCAGATTTTCGCTACGAGGTGCGTTGCTTCCTGCACTTCAGCGAATGCGCTGCGCTGGAAGCAGGATTGCACCCAAAGCAACATCAACTTCTCTTACAGGTCGCGGGGGCCCCTGAGGACACGAGTGTGACGATCGCATATGCCGCCCAGAGGCTCGGGTTGAGGCATAACAGTGCGGTCGAGCTTGTCAATCGTTCGGAACGCGAGGGCCTGTTGGTACGAAAAACGGACGCGGGCGACAAGCGGCGGGTGATTTTGCGAGCAACCCGCAAAGGCAAGATGCTTCTGGTCCGGCTCTCAGCGAATCATGCCCGGGAGCTGAACGAACTGGCGCCGCGTCTGGCAGAAGCTTTGGGTCGCATCAAGGCTCATTCGTGTGGTGTCTCTTACACGGTGACTCGATGAGATCGCGCCCCTCTGCGCTGCGCGACTTCACTGTGGACCGTCGCGTATGGCTGCTGACCGGCGTGGCGGCAGTGATTGGCGCAGGAGCAGCCGCGCTGGCTGTGTTTCTGCTCAGGGCCATTGCGTTCGCGACCAACATCTTCTACTACCACCGAATCAGCCTGGCGATGGTCGGTCCGGCCGGATCAACTGAAGCGCCTTGGGTGATGACGCTGGTGCCAGTCATTGGAGGAATCATTGTTGGACTCATGGCCTATTATGGCTCCGACAAGATTCGCGGGCACGGAATTCCCGAGGCCATTGAGGCAATTCTGTTAAATGGCGCACGCGTCGACCCCAAAGTAGCGGTTCTCAAACCGCTTTCTGCAGCGATCGCAATTGGCTCCGGTGGCCCTTTTGGTGCGGAAGGACCGATCATCATGACCGGTGGAGCTTTCGGTTCGCTGGTCGCGCAGTGGCTTAATCTTTCGGATGCGGAACGGACGACACTGCTGGTGGCAGGCGCCGCTGCGGGAATGTCAGCAACGTTTGCGGCGCCGATTGCTGCGATCCTCCTCGCCGTGGAACTACTTCTATTCGAGTGGCGACCCCGCTCGCTGGTCCCTGTATCGGTGGCGAGTGTCCTGGCAGGCGCACTGCGCATTCGCTGGCTCGGTCCAGGGCCACTTTTCCCCATCACGTTGCACTCCGCGATTCACTTAGAGCAGTCGCTCCTTGTGGCCGCCCCATTAGGGATACTCGTTGGCTTTGCTTCTGCGGGGCTAAGCCGATTGATGTATGGCTTCGAAGACGGGTTTGAGCACTTTTGCGGCCGCCTTCACATCCGCTGGATGTGGTGGCCGGCGATTGGGGGCATCGGTATTGGAGCGGGCGGATTCTTCTTTCCGCGCGGACTAGGCGTCGGCTACGACAACATCGCGGAAGTTCTGCGCGGGAATGCCCCGGTGGCCATTTTGCTGGGACTCATTGTTGCCAAATCGCTGATGTGGGCGTTTTCACTCAGTTCCGGGACTTCAGGCGGCGTGTTGGCCCCGATCCTGATGATTGGCGCTGCGATAGGAGAGGCTGCGGCGCAGTTGGCGCATATGCCAAGCGAAACACAGGCGTTTTGGGCGCTAATGGCAATGGGGGCGATGCTCTCAGGCGCGCTAGGTGTGCCGCTCACGGCGATTCTCTTTTCTCTGGAGCTGACCCATGCTCTGCCGGCAATACTGCCTCTTGCATTAGCGTGCACCGCGTCCTATCTGGTGACGTCATTAGTTATGCCACGGTCGATCCTGACGGAGAAGCTAAGCCGCCGAGGATACCACTTATCGCGTGAATATGGCGTTGACCCTCTCGAAATGGTGAGTGTAGCGGACGTGATGACAGAGCTGTCTGGATCGGGCGCAGTGGAAGCTGCAAGCGATGCGTTGCCGGACGCTTTTGCCTACTCCGATGAGACTTGCCGGGCAGTCGCGGAGGAAATGGCGACCACAGGAGTGATGAACATGCCAGTCGTGGATCGGAAAACAGGGCGCGTCTGCGGGAATATCGGGGCGCCAGAGTTGCTTTTGGGACGACGGCGAGCAGTGGTGCGAGAGTCGGAACGAAGCATATCTTTTCAGATTTAGTCCAAACGATATCCGGGGTGGGCAGAGCTCAAAACCGCCAAAGGAGACATTCAGTGATCAAGTTTGACGCGGAACACGCCGCCGTTCATTATCCCCCGGATCGCCGCCACCGCCTCTGGATTCGTCCTTCGATTCTGATCGGAATCGGCGCGGTGCTTGCCGCGTTTGTAGCCGCGGCCTGGATTGAAGTGGCCGTGGCCGGCCTGCCGCATATTCCGCCCGTCCCGCTCGACTATCCCAGCGACTTCGCCGGACCCCACGGCTTCCCGCTCTGGGTTCGCTATTCCCACTTCTTTAACTTCCTCTTCGTCACCATGCTCATTCGCAGCGGCCTTTCTATCCTCGCCGATCATCCCCGGCTCTATTTCAACGACGACTGCACGCCGAATAGCGAGTGGATTCGCCTCACGCCTTTGAAGGTTCCGCGCGACCGCCTGTGGACGGCGAAGGACGACGCCCGCTACCTCACTCCGCTCATTGGCACGCCCGGCTACCGGCATACCATCGGCGTTGCGCGCGTCTGGCACTTCATCAACGTGCATGGCTTCATCCTCTGCGGCGTCTACTTCATCACCATGCTCTTCACCACTGACCAGTGGAGGCGTCTCGTGCCTGCATCGCCCACGGTCGTCTTGCAGGCGTGGAATACCTGGGTCCATTACGCCACCTTTCATCTGCCTGCCGAGCCCAACGGCTTTTATGGCTACAACGCCTTGCAGCAGATCGCCTACTTCACCGTCGTCTTCGTGTTCGGTCCCCTGGCCATTCTTACCGGCATCGCCATGTCGCCCGCAGTGGTGAATCACTTCACCTGGTACGCGAAGCTATTCGGCGGCAGGCAATCGGCTCGCTCCATTCACTTCCTCACCATGCTCAGCTTTCTCGCGTTTCTGGTCGTGCACATCACCCTGGTGGTCATGACCGGCTTTGCGCGCAACATGAATCACATCGTGCTCGGCACCAATGACGCGGGCCGCATGGGAATCTGGCTGGGCTTTGTGGGCATTGGCGTCGTGGTGCTTTGCTGGATCGTCGCGCACTATCTCTCCTGGTTTCAGCCGCGCGCGCTGCAACATGCGCTCAAATTCGTCACCTATCCCATGCAGCTGCTCACGCTGAACCGGCTCATGCCGCAGCAGACGTATTCCGAAAAGGACATTTCGCCCTACATGTGGCCGAATGGCAAGTTGCCCGTGCGCGACGACTGGAAGCACTTGGCCATGGACCACTTCCGCGATTTCAAGCTAAAAGTCGGCGGCCTGGTCGAAAATCCCGTCGAGGTTTCGCTGGCCGACCTGCGCGACCTGGGCGAGTTGGAGCACATCGCCATGCATCATTGCATCCAGGGCTGGAGCGGCATTGCCAAGTGGGGCGGCATCCCCATGAAGGCGCTGATCGATCTCGTTCGCCCCAGTCCCGAAGCCCACACCGTCGCCTTCTTTTCCTTTGGCGAGGCGCTCTATGGCGGACCTTACTACGACACCCAGAGCCTTGAGAACGTGCTCAAGCCCCAATGCCTGCTCGCTTCCGAGATGAACGGCCAGCCGCTGCCCGAGGTCTACGGCGCTCCGCTGCGGCTGCGGGTCGAAAACCAGCTCGGCTACAAGATGGTGAAGTGGATCGAGCGCATCGAGTTTGTCGAATCGGAAAAGAAGCTCGGCAAGGGAGAAGGCGGTAAGAATGAAGACGATGAGTACTTCGATCTGCTACCGAACATCTGATCATTTCCATGAATAATCAGAACCAAGTGAATGGAAGATCCGGCAGCATCGAGCATGTCTCTGTGTTGCTTGCTCATCTGCGTCTGGAGTGGCTCTTACAGCACTTTCCAACGCGTATCGTGTGGGCGATTTATGTATGCATCAACGGCTTCATCACCATCGGACTTCTCGCGTTGCTGGCTCTTCTTACGGGCAGTCCCTTTGTTTTTCCGTCGCTCGGCCCAACTGCGTATCTCTTCTTTTTTTCTCCTCTGGCGGAGGCCTCGAGCCCACGCAATACAATTCTGGGGCACGCAATCGGACTTATCTGTGGTTATGCCGCCTTCGCGCTCACTGTGGCTTCCAGCCCACCTTTCGGTTTGCATCCAGGCGTCCATGGCCCCAGGGTCCTGGCCGCTGCTCTTTCGCTGTCGGCTACGGGAGCGCTTATGGCGCTGTTCCGGGTAAGCCATCCGCCCGCAGGAGCCACGACCCTCATCGTTTCGCTCGGCATCATCTCACAACCCAAAGAACTCGTCATTATTGAAGTCGCAGTGATCCTGCTTACGGCCCAAGCTTTCGCGATCAATCGGCTTGCGGGCGTGCCCTATCCCCTATGGCGAAACCGCAATCCCGCAGAAACGGCTGACATCACCGGCACGACAACTCCAGGGCGAGACGAATGACATCGGAGCGCGGATCCTTTGATCCGAACCTCCCCCTGGACGACGAGGTTGTAGTGCGGCGGTTCGCTCACTAAACTGTTGCGCTAATTGCCGACGATTCCAGACTGATGGCACGAGGAAACAGGATGTTGTTTTCCAGATGAATGTGCTGGTGCAGGTCCTGCTCAAATTCCTGCAGGCCATCATAGTACGCATGATAGGTGGGGCATGCACCAATGGGAGTGGTGAAGTTGTCGCTCAAGCGGCGAATCTCGGCTAGCAACGCGCCGGCGGCATCATGTTCGCTGGTCATCATGGCGATAGGATTGGCCACGGCGCCGAAGCACGCATCGGGTGTGGCACTGCCGGAGGCGACAGCGGCCTCGAGTTTTGCAATGTAAGGAAATAGGACGTGTTCTTCCTTCCCAAGATGGTGGATCAGCTCGTCGTCGAGTTGCGCCAGTGCCTTCTGCATGGCGGGCAAATGCGCCTGCGTATCGCCGTGACGGTTCACGACTTTCTGCGCCAGCACCGCCAAGCGCGATAACTCCCTTTTCGCGTACGAGTGATGTGTGGCGACAATATGTTCTATGAGCTGGCCAAGCGAGGCCTGCTCCCAGGCAACTCTAGAAGGCGCGCCGTTGGCTGCGGCGGATTCGAGTGCCGCGAGCACCTCGTCGACGTCGAGTTGGCTGGCAGCACAGGCTTCGGCCAGGGGTTTGCGCCCGCCGCAGCAGTAGTCGATGCCGAAGCGCTCGAAGACGCGAATCGAAGAGGGTTGTTCGAGGGCAATTTCGCGAACGGTCTTTGTAAGGGCAATCATGATGTTCTCCTGAACTCACCTTAGAAGCGCCGCGCACGCGGTGCAGCGACTTTAGTCACTCGGGGCGAAATCAATCGGCGACGCTTAGCCTTGGCAATGCGCTAAACTTTTTCCCATGGCGAGCGAACGCACAGATCTCGCGAGTATCCTCGAAAAGACCGCGCTGCTTTCAAGCCTGTCGCGCGCGGAATTCCAGTCGCTGGCGGCGCGGACGGTGCGCAAGCATTTCAACGACGGCGAGTTGCTGTTTTCCGAGGACGAGCCCTGCCACGGCCTGCACATCATCGCGCAGGGTAAGGTGCGTATCTTCAAAACCTCGGTCAATGGACGCGAGCAGGTGCTGGCGATGAACCATGCGGGCGAGTCGGTGGCCGAGTTGCCCGTGTTTGACGGCGGCCGCTACCCGGCTTCTGCCATGGCGGTCGACGATGTTGAGATTGCCTTTATTTCGCGCCAGGATTTTCACGCATTCTGCATGGAGCATCCCGAGGTTGCGCTCAAAATGCTGGCAGTGGTGGGCGCGCGGCTGCGCAGGCTGGTGGGCATCATCGAGGAGCTCTCATTCACCACCATTCGTCAACGCCTCATCTCTCTGCTTCTGCGGATTGCTGAGAGCGAAGGCAGGCAGACCCCGCGCGGAATCGAATTTCAATTGCCGGTGAGTCATCAGGAGTTGGCCAGCCAGCTAGGCACGGTGCGCGAATTGATCTCGCGCAACCTGATGCGGTTGCAAGCCGAGGGCCTCCTCGATGTGGACGCACGGCAGATCGTGTTGAAAGATAAGGCCGGCCTGAACGCACTGCTGACGGCGGCCGCGTAGCAAAGTCAGTGATCGAAGTTGTCCGCATTGGGCACAAGCTGCATGTAGATTTCGCGCGGGATGTTGGTCTGCCAGTGGCCGGAAGCGCGCGCCGCGCCTATCAATCCAAAAAACACAAGTGCCAGCAGCGCTGCGACTACCTGTGGTTTGAGTGCGCTCTGCCACCATCGAGCTGCAACAGCTTCGGCCGGCAGGCCTTCGGAGGTGCGCGGCCTGCGGGTCGCGAGCGAGAGCTGCAGTGCGTTCTCCGCGGGGCACACAGCGATGCATTCCATGCACCCAGTGCACTCGACCGACCGGATCTGCACCAGCCTGTCCACTGGCAGATGCGATGGGCAGGCCTTGTTGCATCTGCCGCAGTCGATGCAGGCTTGAGCGTCGCGGCGAATTTTAACCGGGCTGAGAACGGAGACAATGCCCATCAGTGCTCCGTAGGGACAGAGAAAGCGGCACCAGAAATTCTGGATAAGGACTGAAAGCACGAAAAGCGCCGCTAGCACCACGATTCCGAGGGCGCCTATGTTACGGAAGAAGTCCAGCATCTTCACGTCCGCCACGATCCCAAACGGCGACACCAGAAAATCGCCGAGTTCCTTTGCCGTCATGGCGAAAATGACGATAAGAAAGAAAGCCAGCAGAAAATACTTGACGCTGCGCAGCGGCAGATCGAGCCACAGCGGCACGGTAAAGCTGCGTCGAAACAGCTTGCGTCCCAGCTTCCACAGATATTCTGAAGCCGTACCGACCGGGCAGAGCCAGGAGCAGAACGACTTCTTAACAAATAGACTGCACAGGACAAAGACGCAAACAAGAACCATTGCCGACGGATGGATTGTTGGAAAATGGTGTGTGACGAGAAAATACCTCAAGTTCATCAGGCCGGCGATCGGCAACCAGCCGTCCACGCCCGCGGGGCGCTCGACATAAGGCGAATTGCCCTGGCTCTCAAAATACCGGACCCACAGTACAAATCGGATCCCGATATATGCATTGAGCAGAAGAAAAGCAAACTGCACAGAATGGCGAATCTCTTGCGAGCGATCGCGCGATGATCTGCGCACCAGAAGCCTCTTCTGCTTTGCCGGGACGTTGTCGGTTGCTGCAGCTTCGCTCGGGAGCGCTGATAAGGTCAACATGGAATCCTTCTGCCCTTAACGATAGCCGGCGCCCGCAGCCGCAAATAGGACTTAAGTCACAGCGTTCGCGACGCTCTATGTGCGAAGGTGACAGGTAGCACGGAGCACATCGGAGATTCATGGCAGCAGAACAGGCAATCATAAGCAATGTAGGGCAACCACAGAAGGGCGCGTGGTTCCTGCCGCGCGAGCACGGGGCGACGGCGATGCTATTTATGCCCATCGTATGCGCCGCGATTCTTGCGCGAGAGTGGCGCTCAAGTGAAGTCGCCACTCTCGCGGCCGCATTCGCCGCGTTGGCCGCCAAAGATCCTTTGGTCATTTTGGCAAGGCAGCGCTGCATTTGGAAAACGCAGCATCCTGAGACCGTCGCGGCCGCGCGGTGGTTCACCGGTTGGATGGCGATCCTCATCGTAAGCGGGCTTGTGCTTGTCTTTGCTTGGCCCCTCAAGGCGATCGTCGCCATGGGCCTGGGCGTTGCACTCTTTTCGGCGCTGGCGATCGGCATCAATGTAAAGAACCGCCAGCGCTCTACGTTGTTTCAGATCGCCAGCGCGGTGGCTCTGACATCCAGCTCACTGGCCACTTCGCTTTCGGCGACCGGAGCCATCGCCGCCTGGTGCTGGTGCCTGTGGCTCCTGCTAGCATTGCAAGCCACTGCCGGAATCCTGGTAGTTCACGCGCGTCTCGACGCACGGATTGCCGCGCGCGTCGCGTTGCGCACAACCGAACCCGCCAGAGAAGATTTCCGTCGCGCGGCTCAAATCTCGCTGATTGTGATGGCCTGTGCCGCGGTTGCCGCCATCGTCCTCAGGCGTGGATTTGTCGCGTTGGCGCTGCTGGTGGCTGTTGTGGGCTACGCGTACGATCTCCGTTGCCAGCGGAGTACTGCGGCCCTCCAGATTCCACTCACGAAAGTTGGCCAGCGGGCGCTAGCGCTATCCTCTGTCTTCGCAAGCCTGCTCATCCTGGGATTGTGGTGAGCAGACGAGCTTTGCGCCTGAATAACCGCTATCCGGAAGGAACCCCAAAAACGGTCTACTTCCTGTTGGGCGACAAACCGATCGCGAAACTGGTTCACACTGTATCTTCGAGGATCGAGACGAACAGCATACCATTGGCGGAATCGAAAGGATGTTTTGGAGAGCTACCAGAGCGTCTGCGCGTATACCGGGTCGGGATACAACGCGCCCAGCACCTTGTCGATCATTTGATGGCCAACGTCGGGGCCGTCCGTGAAGACAACTGCCCCAATCTGTTTGCTCGGAACGAAGAAAGCGAATGTCATCACGTCGGCGTCCCTGCCAGTGTGATCTACAATTTTCATTCCATTGAGCTCGACAATGTGCCACCCCAATCCAAAACCCGTGGCGACCTTACAATGCAGGCGGGCTTTCGCCGCTTCGCACAGAACCGACTCTTGTTCAGAAGAGGTGAGATTCCGCGTAATCGTTAATTGTTCGTCTGCGATCCTCTCGGTCAACCCCTCTTCCTTCATAACGCTTACGACGAACTTTGCGTAGTCTCTCACCGTTGTTCTCAACAAATCCGCCGCAGACCACTGTGTCCTCGAAGCCGGTTCCGCTGGTTTGGCTTGCCGCCCTTCCCACCATGGCCGCGGAGTGTACGCGGTATCTTTCATCCCGATTGAGTCGAAGACGTATTGCTGTGCAAGGTCTTCCCATGCTCGGCCGGTTTTGTTTTGCGCAAATCGCGCCGCATAATCGTATCCTTCGCCCGAATATCCAAACGCTGTTCCGGGTTCCCACTGGAATTTGAGGACATTTCCGGTCTGATAGCGCCAATTCGGAAAACCCGTCTGGTGAGAGAGGCAGAGCCGCGGCGTCAAAAGCCGGTTCCAGTCATTGTCCTTCACGTCCGGATCGATCCAGTACTTATGGATCGGTTCATCCAAGGAGATTTTTCCAGTGGACGCCAGACGGAGGATCACCTCGGCAGAGACCGGTTTCGTCAGCGACGCGACGCTGTACAGAGTTTTCTCATTTGCCGGAGGTCCATCGGGAACTTGAAGGCCGTAATAGGCGGTCCACGAAATTTGACCATTTTCAATCCAGGCAATTCCGACGCCAGTGACGTTGAAAGCCTTCAGCCATACCGGCATTCGACGATCAAGCAGGCGCTTAGCCGGAGAAGGGTCTTGTGCTTGGGCACAGAGTATCGGTATCGAGAGAACGAGAATGACTACGCAAATGAAGCATTTGAACAAGGACGCGGAATTCCTGCCGCGTCCAGTTACGAATCCTTGAGCTACCATCCGAACCTCCGAGTGTTACCCATCGTAGCATTTAATGCTACGGAGTGTAACATACGAAAGCTGATGCGTTCCCCGAGGCGCTCATCTAGCGTGAATTCGGTGTCCCGCTTGCATACCCCAACCCGGAAGTCGCACCATTTTTCGTTACGGAAGGGTGGCCCACAATCCGACCAGAGTCGTTTTCAGGACAAGACACGGATAACGTCATGAACCCTCGCCATCATGAGGCGCGGGGGAATAGCTTCAGGAGGGCCACATACATTGCGGATGTGAGGAATCCGACGATCGAGGCGAAGATCTATGAGCTGATGGGCAACGAGGTGCGCGCTTCGCACGTGGTGGCCACCGATGACACCATCATGCCGATGCTGAAAACTGGTCACTGCGCCAAGGCACGCATGTGGGTCTACGTGGGCGATGCGGCGCATCCTTACAACGTCTTCGACTTTAAGCTCAGCCGCGGGCGCGACGGACCGAAGTATTTCCTCCAGGATTACAACCAAGTACTTCTGGCAGATGCCTATGGCGGATATGACGGCGTGGTGGCCGGCAACGCCATCGTGCGCGCTGGATGCTGGGCGCATCTGCGTCGCAAGGTGATTGAGGCGGAAAAGGCGGCTCCCGAGTTCGCAAAGGAAGCCGTCGCTCTGGTGCGTGCGCTTTACGCCGTCGAGAGGCAAGGCGCCAACGCCTCGGTCGAAGATCGTCTGCGATTGCGCCTGGAGCAATCGGCACCGGTGCTGGCCGAGTTGCGCGAGAAGTTTTTCGACTGGAAGGAGCAGTTGCTGCCCAAGCATCCCATGGCCGAGGCGATCAAATACGCCCTGGGCCACTGGGACGAGCTCAACGTGTTCCTCACCGACGGTGCCGTCGCGATCGACAACAATGTATCCGAGCGCGAAATGAAACGCGTTGTACTCAATCGAAAGAACAGTCTTTTTGTGGGCAACGTTCGTGGCGGCCGCACCGCTGCCATCCTGGCCAGCCTTACCTCGACATGCCGCCGCCACGACATCGATCCGCAGCTTTACCTCACCCAACTGCTGGTCAACTTGCCGTTGCTGCGGATAAGCAACCTGCCGGACTGGCTGCCCGACAGATGGAAGGCTGCACAGAATGTGAGACTGATCGGCTTTGCACATGACCGCGAGTTTGCCCAATAGTTAAGCCGATTGGCACAGACGCACGAGTGATCGTGATAAAGATCACGTTGGGTCAGCATTGCCGGTAATACTCTCGCTAGAACGCGCACTCGCCTATGCTCGTATAGTTTCCATATGCTTCGCTACATGTTTTTCACTGGTGCGATCACGATTTGTGCAGTTCGCGTTTTCGCGCAGCCCTGTGCTGATGTGACGCGGTTCGATTTCGAAAATTCAGAGTTCCGCATTGGAGCACACACGGACGACAGTCATCACCAAGAGCAATCGATTCGGCTCCGCAATGGTACCGGCTTCATCTCAGACAATCCCATATCGATGAAATCGCGTGATTGGGAAGTCACTTTGAAAGTGGATCGCGCAGTGCGCGTAGACACATCGATGTGGGCTAAAGTAATTGTCCTCGATCAGAATCATCTGACGGGTACCGGAGACTGGCGTTATATTCTAGTGTTCGGCTGCGCGCACGGATCGCTTGTTCGACTTTTCCAACATGCGTCTGAGGGAATGGCGTTGCAGCACACAGATGGGCAAACGATTCGCCTTTATCAACCTCGATGGAAAAGCTCCGACGCCCATTGCTGTCCAAGTCAGCATCTCGAACTCTTATACGAATGGGACGTTCGTGAACATCGCTACCGTCTCAAGGCATCAATTTTGCGGGACGGATTCGATCTGCCAAAAGATGAGAACTGACTGACGCCCAGAGCCGATCCGTGAGTTGCGGGAGGATCGTGGACAATGCCGGTGATTTTGAGAACTGACAATTTCACATTTCCACTCGTCTCGAACGTGCTGCCGTGCTGCGGTTCAGTCGTCTTTCTCTTTATTCGCAGTCATCACTGTCAGCCACTGTTCCCTATATGGCGTGCCTCGCGCCGAAGGCCAGAGCAGATTACCGCAGACAAGATCCAATGATCGAATCACGAGTGGATTCGGCCTCGGCAGGGAGAAGTGGCAACGCCAGCGCCAAAGCTGTTACGCCAGCACTGGTAATGAAGGTACGGCGGTCGAGTTGGTATGGGGACTCATTCATCGCAAACTGCTAAAGCGGTAGAGACAATCATTTGAGGTCTACCTTGGTGTGAATCAGGCACGCGTCACCTTGAATGCGGCTGCGTAATTGACCTCGGAGCGATACTGCTTTGGCAGTTTCATACGAAAACCCTTAGGTGACTGTCTCCAGTTCACTCTTTCTCCCGTCCCGACCAGTTCCACCTGCGCGATATGACTTTGCCCTCAGAATGCATATCTCTTAATCGGCCGGATTTTGAGGATTAAATTCATCCTCGTGGTCGTCGTGGCGGTGGGAATGTGGGAATCGGCTTCATCGATTTCCAAGGTTTGTGGGAAGGGCGGAAAACAGCACTATCGTTTTCCGGGCTTCCATAAACCGTCATTTCCACAGCCTGCCACGATCGCCGCGAACTCTCAGGCGGCGATCTTCATCGTTGCATCCATCCAGTCTTCCTCGAACTGCATTGGGCTTGCATAGTGCAGCGTCGAGTGCATTCGTGTTTGGTTATACCGGAGCAGCCAGGCGATGGTTTTATCCTTGGCCTGACGGATGGTTTCAAATCGCTGCCCGTGCAGCCGTTCCACTTTCAGTGAAGCAAACAGCGTCTCGCTATTACTTAACGCTCCGGTGGAGGCTGTTCAAGACCATCTCCAAAGCGCCTTCAACTTATCCTCGGCATGACGGAAAATGTTGACGGCTCCGATCACTTCGTCCTCGTTGTTACGAATTGGAAAGACATTAACGAGCGCAAGAAGACGATTACCGTTGGCTGCTCGCAAACGCTGAGTTTACGGCTCTTGGCGCCGCAACCCGCCGTTTTTGGCGCCGACGTCCTAGTGGCGATGTTTTTACGCTTTCATATGCGGTGAGTGGACCATACAAGATTATTGTTGCAAGTGAAAAGGGGAACCGCTGCCGTACCGATCGGTTTTGCCGGAATACCGTACTCGGAACCGCGTTGAGAGCGGGTGACAGACTACGATGGTTTACATCGGATTTCGCGGACCGCTGGCGGCGCTTTGGCCCCGGAACCAATGCAAGTGATCGCAGTGATGGGGATCCCGCGAATTTGAATTGGAAAAGGGGATTTCAGCTTGAGCAGCTTGGCGCCGAGGATCATATTGGCATTGGCTGGAATAGCATCCTGCGTAGCTAGCGCGCAAGGACCAGCCGAGAATGGAATCAGCCAGACAACTGCGGACAGGCTGGAAAAGCAAGGCTGGTGGCCGACAAAAGGAGATCCGCCGCGAAGCCAGTATTCTGGAGGCGCGGCCTGCGCCGGGTGCCACCAAAAGATAGCGGTACTCCAAGAGTCGACACCGATGTATCACGCCAGTGTGCGTGCCGCGCAGTCGGATATATTGACGCATTATGAGTCGCTCCGATTCCAGGAGGGCACATTCACCACTTCCCTTGCAACTTCGCGTGAGGGTTCCACCTTCAGCGTGACTGACGGAGTCAATACGACTTCATTGCCTGCGGATTGGGCCTTCGGATTCAAGAATGGGCAAACTTATGTTCTCGAGAAAGACGGCGCCTACTTTGAAAGCCGTTTAAGTTTCTTTACAAAAACTCATTCGCTGGACATAACTCCTGGACACGCTCCCGAAGTGCCGAAGGACTTGGAAGGAGTGCTGGGCCGGAAGATGGACATGAATAGAGCAAAGGCCTGCTTCAGGTGTCATACAACCGCAGCTGTCACTTCGAAGTTTTTCGAATCAGAGAAATCTACCCCGGGAGTTACCTGCGAAGCGTGCCACGGACCAGGGGCAGCCCACGTTGCATCGATGACTGCGAATGCCCCAAAGCAAGGTGCGGAAGAGATTATGGATCCTGCCGATCTTTCCCCTTCCGATTCTGTCGACTTTTGCGGTGCCTGCCATAGCACGTGGGCGGACGTGATCGGGGCGGGGGGCGATCCCGGTCTCGGAAAAATACGCTTTCAACCATTTGGCCTTGAGCAAAGCCGCTGCTGGGGAACAAACGGCGACGCTCGGATTACCTGCGTGGCCTGTCACGACCCGCATCGGCCGCTTGTTCACGAACCGAGCGCCTATGACTCCAAATGCCTGGCGTGTCACGGTCTCCGGACGGGATCGAAGAAGCCTACGGCGGCTAAAACAACCTGCAAGGTGGCGGTCAGCAATTGCGTCACATGCCATATGCCTAAGTATGAGTTGGCGCAAACGCACGCTGTGTTCACGGACCACGAGATTCGTGTGGTCCATGCAATTGCTCTCGATACTGGCAAGTCGACTCGATAGAACTTCCGCCGATGCGCGGTGCAGCGACCTAACCCGGTAATCAGACCCATGTAAGGCGCGCGTGATCTTGGAGAGTCGCAGGGCGCTGATCGGCACGGCAGAGCACGCCGACGCGCGGGCGACCGAGCTCAGTGGGATTTCGCTGCCAGCGTCAAGTGGTCACAATTCTGGGAGAGCTTTCAGCAGCTCGCTGTTGAGCAGCGAACTCTAATTGTCAGGAGCAGTGTCGGCAACCGACGCTCCAAGTACATTTACCAGCAGTAGGTGGCAACAATGTCCGGAGCACCGGGAAGCTGATTGGTTACGCTGGTGTGCAAGACGATCTGAATATTTTTCTTTTCCCAACCTTTGGGGAGGGACTTTACCAACGCCGAAATGGACAGTGGATTGGTGAGGAACTCGGCCGCAGATTGAGTTCCCGCGTACCCCACTCCAGCCGCGGCAATCACTGTCGAGCCGGTCTTGGAGTTCAAGATCCGGGACACGATTGCGTAGTCCTCTGTAAAGCCGGCACTGGCATACCAGCGCTTTCGAGGGTCAAAGCGGTCGACAATACTGCTAGGACCATCGAAGACATAGCGCAAATTCTCAGTCACGGACAGGGTCCAAGAGTTGTTATGCGCCCCAATCAGGATAGTGGGGCTTTCACGGAGGTCGCCATACGCGACATCTCCGCCGTACCGGATACTGAACTGTCTATCGCGATGCACTAGGAGGGCCTCGATCTTTGTGATCGCGGCGACATCGCCAATTGTGACGAAGGTATCCTTCGCGGGATAGAGGTCCTGCCCGTCAATCTTGGTGCCCGGGGGCAACGGGATGTAGGACTCAAATCCCATTTCCTCTGTGTGGCTCCGAGCGTGCTCACGGTAGTAAGTAGCCAAATACGAAGGGGACAATTGATAGACAGCGTTGCCGCCTACATAGATCAAGGTCGTATGGGGGTTGTCCAAAATCGGCGACCAGAACTGATTGAAGGTACGGGCGCCGGGGGACGGAGAGTAGCGCACGAATGCGAAGGCCAAGATCGCAACTGATGCGGCGATGACAATCCACCACCCGCGCCGCCGGATTTTTGAAAAAATCGGCAGAGGTTCTTTCCCGGAAACCTCAGGGGGAGTCGATGACGGGTTAAGGTCGACCGCCGGATGGATGGATTCCAGCCTGGGATGGAAAACCGCCTGCACCTGAACCTGATTTTGATCAGCCCATTCGAAGACTGCCTTGAACGAGCCGGAAGGTACGCTGATCCGGACGGATTCGTTCCGCGCCTTTTGATAGTAAAGCGCAAGGCGCTTCCTGACCTCCGCTACGCGTGCCCGGACAATCGGATCGTCACTTGTGGCGTAGTCCATTCGCCTACCAAAAACATGCGCACCAATCATCCGTTCCTTGAGCATGTCAAGGTGGTTGGCAAGAGTCTGTCCGACGATATATTTCAGCAACTCGCGGGACTGTGCACTTGCGTGAAAGGGTGGGCTCTCCAGTATCGCAGACAGTGTCTTCAGTACATCGGCCTCGGGTACCGTCTTTGAAACCTCTTGGCACTCGGCGGATTCGACGTTTTCGGAGGTGAACTCCAACTTGGACCTCGAATTCTCGACTTTCATGCGTACTGTACATCCAGTGAAACCTTTTAGCAAGAACGAATTCCAAGAGTCTTCTTGGGTCAGTACCATACAGCACCTTGTATTTCTTTTGTCAGAGGACATTTACTTGGCGCGCGCTAAAGTTAACGTTTACGGTTGCGCTAAAGCAAGAAAGCAGTTCAGGCGAGATTGTGACCTAAACCGGTCAATCAGTCTTGTTTTGGCGGCTGGGGGCTGGAGGTCCTCTTGAAGAGGGCTTTCAACAACTTGGACATATCAGGTCAGACAAGGGAAGACTCTCAGGAGGCAAAATGAACAGAGTACGTCTCATGCTATTGGCGGTCTTGATAACCACTATCGGACTGGCTTCCGCTTCGAAACTGCATGCACAGTCGAAAAGCACGACAGCGTCACTTTCTGGCACGGTTACCGACCCGTCTGGGGCCAGAATCCCGAATGCTACTGTGAAGGTCACCAACCCAGAGAATGGAACCGTCCGAACCGACACCACGAGCTCGGCGGGGGAGTTCTCCTTCGCCTTACTCCTGCAGGGCACCTATACCCTGGAGGTCAGCGCTCATGGATTCAAGACAACGCGGCAAAACGGGATTGTCCTCACCCCTGGAGATACGGTCGCGGAAAACGTGACCTTGACGATTGGCAATACCGAGCAGATCACGGTAAATGCAAGTGGGCCCTTGCTTCAAACCCAGGACGCAAACATCAGCACCGAGCTCGACAGCAAGCAAATTGAAGAGCTCCCCCTCAATCTCAGAAACGTGCTCTCCTTTGCGACACTGGATTCCGCTGTGAACGTGCAAGGCGACCGGCAGTTGTTGGCGGCAGGTGGCAGCGAAGATACGGCCGACCAGGATTACTCCTTCTTGAATTTTGGAGGCGGCTACTTCGGGACCAACCTATTCCTTTTGGAGGGCGGCTACGATGTGGGCCAGGGCTGGGGACCAGTCATGTATCTGCCCGCGCCAGAGGATACGGACCAGGTCAAGGTAACGAGCTATTCGTTTTCAGCCGAATACGGGTTCAGCACCGGCAATGTGATCAGCATGACCACCAAAGCCGGCACCCACGACTGGCATTTCGTTGCCGACGAGTACATCCGCAATCAGAACTTGGACTCCAACCTTTACTTCAACAATCTGGCTGGCACCCCCAGGCCTGATGACCATCGCAATCAGTTCGGATTCGCCGGCGGCGGACCGCTGTATATTCCGGGCATCTATAAGCAGCGGGACAAAACCTTCTTCTTCGCCAACTATGAGGGGCTGCGTCTCAACGGGGGCCTCACCTATGGAGCTGAGGTGCCTACCTCGGACCAATTGGCGGGCAACTTCTCTTCGGCTCTGACGACCACATCCCTGGGAACGGATTGCCTAGGCCGGACTATCTACTCGGGCGCTATCTACAACCCCTACTCGTTATCCACCTGCCCGGACGGAAGTGTAATCCGAGATCCCTACCCAGGTAACCTCATAACCAATATCGACCCTCTGGCGCACAAATTTGCCACGGGAAACTACTGGCCGGCGCCAAAGAATCCGGGCGGCGGATTCAACTTCAACACCACGGTGACTGCACCGACGACTTCCAACGAGTGGGGAATTCGCATTGACCAAAACATCAACGCGAATAACCGTATCTACGGGCAATTTTCGAACAAGCACGAGGGAAAGGTCCAAACAGGGGCCTTTTATGGAAACGATGTCGCGGGGCCCTATGTATTCGACCCGAACAACCGCATGTTTGGGGTTTTGGGCTATTCTCACGTTTTCGCGCCAACCCTCGTCCTGTCCAGCTCGTTATACTTCGTTCGCTTTACGGGGGGCAACGTTGTCCAGGGCTACCCGTTCAAACCTTCGTCGCTCGGGTTGCCGGGCCAGCTCGACACGTGGACGCCGCAGTTTCCGCAGGTTGAGTTTGGGAACACTTTTAGCGGGTCAGGATTCTATGCTCCGCTGGGCGCGACACAAAACTCCGGCGAAGCCAGTTTCCCGGGCAGCAACGCCAGCCTGACACTCGACGTCAACAAGAGTTGGAAAACGCATTCCATCTCGGTTGGATATATGGGTGTTTGGCAAACAAACGACGGCGGCAGGCTCACCCCAACCGTATTCAGCTTCTCGAACCAAATGACGGCGGGTCCTGACCCATCGAACTTGAAGGGTGAGGCCACCGGAGACGCGCTCGCTTCCTTTATGGCGGGCGCCGGCAATCCTGGATCCGGTTCGGGCGGCTCCACGGGGTTTAGCGCATTTCCCGCAGTGACGTACTACATGCATGGGATGTACGTTGAGGACGATTGGAAGGCGACTCGGAAACTCACTCTCAATCTCGGTTTCCGCTACGATCTGCAGGTGCCTCCGACAGCGCGGCATAACGAGCAGGCGTATTTCGATCTCCACGCCCTCAATCCGATCAGCGTGACGACGGGGATTCCGGTTTATGGGGAAATTATCTACAACCAGCCGGGGAACCGCTTCATGTACGATCCCAACTTGAATGACTTCGCACCCCGCCTTGGCTTCTCGTATGCCGTGATGCCGAAGCTGGTATTGCGGGGCGGTTATGGCCTGTATTACGCGAGAAACTTCTATGGCGGCAATGGACCGGACCCTGGATATTCGACATCGGGGGTGTGGACTTCGTCGGCCGACGGGATCCACGTTTTAGCGCCACTTTCACAGGCATTCCAGTCGGGACTTGTGCCGGTTACCGGGAACACGCTCGGGGGCCTGACCCAAGTGGGCCAGAGCCCCAGCGTGGAGGATCGGAACCGCCCCGATCCCATGACCCAGCAGTTCAGTTTTGGATTTCAATACGCCTTCACTACCAACGACGTGCTGGATATTAACTTCGTGGGGAGCCGCGGAAGGCGCATCACCCTTGGAGGCATGAACTACGGCCAACTGAATCCAAGCTATCTTTCCATGGGCCCTACGCTGAATAAGACTTTGTCCTCCAACCCCTACTCCACCGCCTTGGGTTCCCTGGGACTTACTGCCCCGAGCTGCCCCTACACGGTGGCGCAATCCCTGATGCCGTATCCGGAGTACTGCGGCGCCGTCTCCGCCGGGAACGAACCGGTCGGAATCAACAACTACAACGCACTGCAGGCAAGCTTCAAGCAT
Organism: uncultured Acidobacteriaceae bacterium; assembly: GCA_963704415.1. Classification (GTDB taxonomy): domain Bacteria; phylum Acidobacteriota; class Terriglobia; order Terriglobales; family Acidobacteriaceae; genus Telmatobacter. The sequence continues at coordinate 1,948,424 of OY969908.1, forward strand.
CGTTTCGGCGCGGGCCTGGTCTTTACGGCCTCCTACACCTTCTCGAAGTTCCTTTCCGACACAGGCGGCCCTGAAGAATGGGGTTCGATCAATGGCGACCAAGGGGGCTCCGGGATACGCAATTTCTATGACCTGAAAGCGGATTGGTCGGTGGACGGCGACGATATTCCCCAATCTCTGGTTCTGAACTATGTGTATGATCTGCCGGTTGGCCGGGGCAAGCGGTTCGGCGGCGGCATGAACAGGATTGAGGATGCGGTTGCGGGCGGCTGGCAGGTGTCAGGAATTACCACCGCACAGAGCGGTTTCCCGATGGCAATCGGCTCCGGCACAAATTCCCAGTCCGTTTTTGGTGGAAATCAGCACGCCGATTTGACCGGACAACCCATTAAGTCCGGCAGCTGCGGAGGCACCAACGGGGTTCCCGTCATCCCTGTGGGAACGAAATACTGCTTCTTCAATCCGGCGGCCTTTGCTGCGCCAGCACCCTTCACCTTCGGCAATGCTCCCCGCTACTTTTCCAACCTGCGGGCTCCCAAGTACGTAGATCAGGATATTACGCTCGGAAAGTGGTTCAACCTCGCGGAGAAGTTCCGCATGCAGGTCGGTGTGCAGATCTTCAACGCATTCAACCATCCGAATTTCGGCATACCTAGTGCCAGCGTCGGGAGCCCAACAATGGGCTTGTCCTCGAGCACGCAAGGCGCTAGACAAATGCAGGGGGTGGTGAAGATAACCTATTAGCGACCCTATGCGGTGGACCGTATTCCTCGCCCTATGCATGACGCTTCCGCCTGCGACTTCGGTCGTGAGCGGAAGCGCTGTGGCGCAGGATCGCGATCAAACCATTCAATCTCTCTTGGCTGACGCCCGCGTGGCTCAGTCCAGGGGAGACTTTACCCAAGCTGCGGAAGCGTATCGCAAGGCAGTCGCACTGGATCCGTCTGTACCCGAGTTATGGGCGAATCTGGGCCTTATGGATCACGAGGCGGGGAAGTCCACAGAAGCAATTGAAAGTTTCGAGCGGGCAATTCGGCTCAATCCATCTTTGTTCGCTCCTCAATTGTTTCTGGGTATGGAATACCTGAAATCCAAGGACCCCGAGGCTGCCATTCCTTTTCTTGAAAAGGCCGAAAAGCTCAATCCGAATGATTTGCAGGCAGCTTTTAACCTTGGAAAGGCATACACAATGTCAAACCAGGCAGACCGCGCAGTGGATGCCTATTTGATTGCGACCCGATTGGCGCCGAATGACGGGAATGCCTGGCTGAATCTCGGCACTGCCTATTTGCAGCAGGTCGAGAACGATGCGCGTCTCATGACCTCCGTCTACAGTCATTCGTCTTATGTCAGTTTGCGGGCTGCGGAAACCCTTGCCGAGGAGGGCAAGCCGATCCCAGCCGAGAGGGACTATAAAGCTGCCATTGCTTCCGGCTCACCTCCACCTTGCGCGCACGCGGAATTCGGAATCACGCTCCTTCGTACGAAGAACGTGGCCGATGCGCGTGAGCAATTCGAACTGGAGACCAAGGCTGGATCTCATTGTGGGCTCGCACCCCTCGGTTTGGGAGTCATCCAACTCGTCGAAGGACATCCGGAAGATGCATTAACGAAATTGATTTCTATTTCGATGGCCGATCATGGTTTCGTCGAGTCGAGCTTGCCGCTGTTTCGCGATGCGGTTTCTGCCGAGCAGGCAAAGTTGCTGATCGATCTAAGTCGAGCGCGAGAGAACGATAACAGCGCTTCGGTCCCGATTGGGTCACTTATAGAGAAGACGTTTGTTTCCGATGAAACGCCGGCGCAAATCGAATTCAGCGATGCGGACAGGTCTTCAAGTGAAGGAGCGGAGGCGCCATCAGATGCCGAGAGGCTCTATGCAGCCGGTCAGTTTGCCCTGTGCAGCGATGCGCTGAAGCCGGTAATCGTCACGATCGCCAGTGACCAATTGCAGCTTCTTGCTTCGTGTTCTTTTTATGCCGGCGATTACCGAACTACGTCCGCATCAGCTCGCCGCTTGGAGAGTAATCCCCCAACCCGCGCCGAGGGATTGTATTGGGAAACCAAAGCCGATCAAAGACTGGCGATTGCGGCGTTGACGCGCGCGGGCGAAATTGATGCGGACTCTCCGCGGATGCACGTTTTGCTCGGTGACACCTTTCGGCAAAAGCGGCATTGGGACGAAGCTGAAAGCGAATATCGAAAAGCCGTTGCTCTTGATCCAACGAGCCACGCAGCGCGGCTGAGCCTGGCAATCGTACTGTTCACCGAATTGAAGAACGATGAAGCATTCAATATTGATCGCAGCCTGTTGGCGGATGATCCTAACGATTCTGAGGCAAATCTGCTCGCGGGCGAGATCCTTGTCCAACGGAATACGTATGCGGAAGCTGAGGCCTATCTGTCAAAGTGCAGAAATCTTCCGCCGGAATTCCTGCCCCGGTTGCACGCCCTCCTGGGGGAGGTATATGCAGCGACGGATCGGATTCCAGCCGCAATTTTGGAGTATAAGAAGGGGCTTTCTACCGATGAGGACGGAAGCGTTCATTTTCAGCTAGGCCGCCTCTATCAGAAGTCCGGCGACAGGAACGCAGCGGAGGAGGCATTCAAAGAATCAAAGCGTCTCAGACAACAATGGGACGGCCGTTCACGCCTTGCGCCAGAACGGGTGCCCACAGACACAAGCCGTCAATAACGAATCATTCGAAGATCAGCCCAAGGGCTAATTGGAAATGAATTGAAGTGAGAAGTCGTTCTTACGCTCTAAGATCGGGAGCCTGACTTATGTTAATTGCCTCATCTAAAACGCTTTCATTCTTAACCGCGTGCTTCCTTGCGGTCGGATTTGCCGAATCGGCACGTTACAGCGATGCGGAGCAGATCGAGCGAACGGCGAATGGCGCGATCGTTCGGACTGCAGCGGGGGTGGTTCGAGTCGATGTCTGCTCGGACGCGGTAGTTCACATCCTCGCAAACGCAACAGGTTCGTCAATCGAGTCCCTTGTGCCAACCGTTGTGCGGCCATGCGCGGGCGCGCAGTTTGCGACTTCCTCCGATAAGTCACAAGTCTATCTTCGGACCGGCAAACTCAAGGTCGAGGTTGCGCGGGACACCGGAGCTGTCCGCTTTTTGACTTCCGATGGGCAGACCGTTCTGAGCGAGCAACCAAATCAAGGACGAGCTGTCGCGGGGTCGGAGGTTGAGGGATCGCAGGGTGGGATTGAGCAGGAGTTCCTGCTTTCCCCTGGCGAAGCACTCTACGGATTGGGACAACATCAAGAAGGATTCTTCGACGTGCGCGGCATACCGATTCGGCTTCTGCAGGCAAACACAAATATCGCGATTCCGTTTCTGATTTCGACAAAAGGCTACGGCCTGCTGTGGAACAACGCGGCGCTTACGGACTTCAATCCTACGGACGAAACTATCAAACTGGATGACAAAGGCGCCGGTAGTTTCCGAACCCGCAAAGACGGCTATTATGGATTTCTACTCAGCGGAAACTACCGGCGCAAACTTCACCTCTCGGTCGATGGTCAACAGATCATCGACATCAAAAACATGTGGGTTCCCGGCTCAGCCGGCGCCAAGATACGCCTTTCGGCAAATTCAATTCATACCGTTGCAGCGGAAACAGGGGGCGACACTAAACTCTCCCTTCGTGCTCCCTCGGATACGATGGCCTTTCGTTCTGAAACCGGTAAGGGAGTGGTGGACTATTACTTCATCTACGGCCCGGAACCGAGCCAGGTGATCGCGCGGTATCGGGATTTCACAGGGGCCGCTCCGTTACTGCCGCGGTGGGCTTACGGCTTTTGGCAATGCCGGGAACGCTACTCGAGCCAACAGCAGATTCTCGATACAGCTGCCGAGTTTCGCAAACGGCAAATTCCCGTAGATGTCCTGGTGCAAGATTGGCAGTACTGGGGAAAGTATGGTTGGAATGCTATGCGGTTCGACGAAAGCGAGTATCCGAATCCCACGGAGATGATGTCTTCTCTGCATCGCCAGAATTTCCATTTGGTTATCTCGGTCTGGGCAAAGTTCGGCGCCGAAACCGCCGTGGATCGCGAAATGAAAGATGCCCGCCTCGTTCTTACCAGCGCTGCGGCCACCGGCGAACCCGGCGAGACAAAGGAAACCGAGAACTGGGCGGATCTGTTCAATCCGCAAGCGCAGAAAGGATTCTGGGAAGATATCAATCGCAATCTATTCAGCGCAGGACTCGATGGTTGGTGGCTCGATGCTTCAGAGCCGGAGGGCGATCCTCTCAAGAACGATAAAACCTTCCTGGGACCTGGAAAGACCGTGCGCAATGCATTCCCGTTGTTTGAAACCTCAGCTGTGTATGACGGGCAACGGGCCACGAATCCAGACAAGCGCGTCGTAATCCTGTCGCGCTCTGCATATACCGGGCAACAGCGCAACGGTTCTATCTCCTGGTCAGGCGATGTGACGGGGGATTGGGATACGTTTCGTCGCCAGATTCCTGCCGGGCTCAGCTTCGGGATGTCGGGTTTTCCCTATTGGACAACGGACATTGGTGGTTTCTTCCGTCCGATGGACCAGTACACATCGGCGGATTATCACGAATTGCTCATTCGCTGGTTTCAGTATGGGGCCTTCTGCCCGATCTTCCGCATTCACGGATTTCGCTCCGAGACGGAAATGTGGAAGTACGGTCCGGAAGTGGAGAAGATTCTCAGGCAATACGACGATTTCCATTATCGCCTTCTCCCTTACATTTATTCGGCGGCATGGGGTGTGACCAACCGCGGCGAGATTCCCATGAGAGCTCTGCCCTATGCCTATCCCACCGACCTTTCGGTTAGAGACGTCAGCGATCAATTCATTTTCGGTGATTCTTTGCTTGTGAATCCCGTGACCGAACCCCATGCAACGACGCGCAAGGTCGTGTTGCCGGCTGGAAATGAGTGGGTAGATTTCTGGACCGGACGAACGCAGCGCGGGGGGCAAACCATCACGGCAGATGCTCCAATTGACCAAATGCCGATCTACGTGAGGGAAGGCAGCATTGTCCCCATGGGACCGGTCGTGCAGTCTACCGCCGACGCCCAAGATCCGCTGGATATTCGAATCTATGGCGGGAAGGATGCTGACTTCGAGCTGTACGAAGACAGCGGAGATGGCTATGCGTACGAAAAAGGCGGAAGAGCGACAATCCACCTCCACTGGAACAATCGCCGCAACGTGTTGTCGATCGGAGATCGAACGGGAACTTATCCGGGAATGCGACTGAAGAACACCTTCCGGGTTGTTCTGGTCAAGCCGGGACAGGGGACAGGAGTCGGATCGGACTCAGGCTTTGATCGTTCGGTAACCTACGATGGCCATCAAATAAAGATCAATCTGGGCAAAGTGAGCTGAGCGAGAAAGGCATGCCCTCTTCCTCGGAGCCGGGAACTTGACCGTAGAAAATTTTGGCGCTCGACGTGTGCGACAGCCTTGGGAGCTTTGCTGCCCGGCATCCGTTCCACGATAGACCTGCTACCTGGCTCAATGAAGAAAGCGTCATTCGAATGTTGTACAGCGGAGCCGAGATTGCACACGAAGTATTCGAACCCGGTCGAGTCGAGAAGGAATTGATTCGGCCGGTTTGATTGACTCTCACGAGGCGGAGCTTTGACCAGCTTCGGTGGTGGTGGAAGGTCCCCTTGTTGGAAAGATAGATCCAGTTTTTTGGAGGGATTCGATTGATGAATCGCAGGATATTCCTAACAAGCGGGCTATCTCTTGTCGCCATGTCTCGGATCGCAAATGCCTTTGAAACGGAAACATTGCAATTGCCGGCCAGCGAACTCATCGGTGGGGCGTCAAAAATAGCGGATAGCGGTTCTTCCGCAGGTTATCTCGTCAGTTTGACCCAACGTGGCCATGGCCTCAGGTTCAACGGTGTGCCGGCTGGCAGCAAGTTGGCGGTTCGCTATGCGTCTTTATCCGTGGGTACGATCAGTGTCGTGGTCAACGACAAACCGGCGAGCAAGGTGAATGTGCATTCCTCGGGAGCGCTTATCAGCTCTTATCTAACGGCCATCGTTGATCTGGCGGTTACAAGCAATGGTACGGTGACCATCACTCTGGAGCCCGACGATGTCGGAGTGAACATTGATGGGATCAAGGTAGGAGGGGACCTGGGTTTGGCGCCAGACATCTGGAACCTGCCGCCCTTACCGATCGCCGCCGGCCCTTGTGCCCCCGACTGGAAAGCCATCAGTCGGATCTATTCCGTTCCGGCGTGGTGGCGCGAGGCCAAGTTCGGCGCGTGGTCGCACTGGGACCCGCAGTCGATGCCCGAACAGGGTGACTGGTACGCGCGCGGCATGTACATGGAGGGCCAACCGCAATATGAGTCCCACCTGAAGCACTTTGGCCATCCGTCCGAGTATGGTTACAAGGACATTTGCCACAATTGGGTGATCGACAGATGGAACCCTGAGCAGTTGATGGACCTGTATGTCGAAATGGGCGCCCGATATTTCATGGCGATGGGTTGTCATCATGACAACTTCGACTGCTTCGATTCGAAGTATCAGCCGTGGAATTCCACGCGGGTGGGGCCCAAGGTAGACATCGTCGGCACGTGGGAGAAAGTGGCCCGTAAGCATGGAATGCGTTTCGGCATCGGTTTTCATGACACCCCGGCCCGCACTTGGGGCCAATTCATGCCACCGCGTTATTCCAGCGATAAGACCGGCCCAATGAAAGGCGTGCCGTACGACGCGCTTCAAACGGTTCTCGACGGAAAAGGAGAATGGTGGCAGGGGTTGGATCCCGTTGCGTTCTATGGGCCGGCTCACACCATCCCCACGCACGTATCCCGCGGTCCGCTCAGCGATCCGTTGCTTTCCCCTTTTGCCAACCAGTTTATGTGGCGAGTGGATGACGCTATCACCAAATATCGTCCAGACGTGATCTATTTCGACGAGCACGCGGGCGATTCGCAAGTGGACATAGGTGTCCACATGGGGCTCGGATTTCTCGCTCCGCAGCTGATCGCGAATTACTACAACAAATCACTGCAATGGAACCATGGAAAACTCGAGGCAGTCGTCAACCTCAAGGGCGTGGGGGGACGTTACAACAGTTTTCAGGACAACCCTGAACTGCTTCCGCATGCCGACCGCTCCTTGGTCAAGAGCACTGAAGCAATCATCGAGCCGGAAATCATGGCCTATCCATTCCAGACTGAAACCAGCATCGCGGATTGGCACTATAAAACCGGACAAAAATATATGGACGCCCCGAGCATCATCCATTCGTTGATGGAAAACGTCTGCCGCAACGGAACCATGCTACTCAACCTCACCCAGCATGGGCGCGGCGATCTCGATCCCGAAGTGATTGGTATTGCCAAAGACGTCGGAGCATGGCTGAAGTTAAACGGCGACGCAGTCTACGGTTCCCGTCCGTTTGAAGTCTATGGCGAAGGTGAAATTCGCTACACACGCAGCAAGCGGAATGTCTATGCCACGCTCCTGAATTGGCAGGGAGGACCGGTGATTCTCAAAGCTCTTCGTGCCAACGGCGCGACTCTCGGCAAAGTCACCAAAGTCGAACTTATCGGTTCGAATGTTCCGCTGACATTCGTTCAAGACGATCGGGGATTAGCGGTCACCCCTGCTGGATCAGTACAACCTTTGAAGGGGATTACGGACGAATCGCTGGCGGCCGCTTGCCGCGTACTGTGTATCTCGCATAACAAGGCTTGGATCAACGACGACGATCCGGAAGTGGTCGCGCATGGATGGATTCGCCGTTGCAACCTGGGGACAGGCGACTACAACAACGATCTCACCATCAGCGAGTCGCCCGGGGACGTCTGGAGTTGCGTCTTTACTGGCAGCAATATCTCGGTCATCGCCCCAAAAGATGCGGGAGCGGGAAGAATCGAGATTCACATTGACGGGCAAAGCCGCGCCACCGCAGACCTGTCAACAACTGGCGTGCGTCATCCCCAGCAAACGGTTTGTGACGTGACCGGCCTGACTCCTGGTAAACATTCGATCGCCATCGTCAATAGAGGCCCTGGACCGGTGGCTGTGGATGCCCTGGTTGTCCAATGACTCACGCAAGCTCGCTCGGTCCCGTTTTTGAATCGGCGACAGCCCAGTCCGGTTTCGACGATCTGCCCGCATGGCTCATGGCCCGCGATCACGCCGCGATATATCACATCTCGGGCTGCGGCGTGTGTAACGACTGCCGGCGCCCCTTCTCCAGAACACGCCGAAGTGCGACTCAGGGAGGCTCCAAATGATTGACCGGAATTCTGAGAGGGCTGATTCCTGGAAGTTCGTCCTCAAGAGCCTGCTGCCATTGTGGGGCCACCGCAACTGGATCGTCGTTGCCGATGCAGCGTATCCTGCGCAGTCGAACCCGGGAATTGAGACGATCGCTACCGAATCGGATCACTTGCTGGTGTTGAAGGCAACGCTGGATGCATTGCAGAACAGCAAGCATGTGCGAGCAAATATCTACTTGGATGCGGAGCTCAAGTCTGTTTCGGAGCAGGATGCTCCTGGGATCGCAGGCTTTAGGAAGAAGTTAATGGAACTGATTGCCTATCGGGATACCCATGTGCTTCCGCATGACCAGATCATTGCGAAACTCGATGAAAGCGGGAAGCTCTTTCGCAATCTCATTCTCAAATCGACCCTTGCCATCCCTTATACGTCGGTGTTTCTCGAGTTGGATTGCGGGTATTGGAATCCGGAAGCAGAGGTGCGCTTGAGAAGGTCGATGGCAAGACGCAGTCCATAACCGCGATAACCGGACAAAGTTTCAACAAGGAATTCCAGAGGATTGTGTTGTGACGACGATCTGCCCGAGCGATTTTAGGTCCGGTCTTCAATCTCTTTGAAACACGAGGTAAGCCCCAAATGACGTATCTTTCTCTGGAGAGTGAGTCCTTGTTAGCTCAGCGGCTTAAGATATTCGCGATTGCGGTGACCGTTCTGGCTATGCTGATAAGTTCCTCGACGCGGGTGACTGCACAGTGTGCCGGTGAGGGTGGGAACAGCTTAGGGTTCGACATGGCTCCGGAGACGAGTCAGCGCGTGGTGGAGGACGCCGTCAAGCAGATCCCGATGCCGATGGCGCCCGGACCGGTGAAGCCGACCTGGGATTCGCTGCAGGAGAACTACAGGGTTCCAAGTTGGTTCAGAGGGGCGAAATTCGGTATCTTCATGCACTTCGGCATCTTCTCGGTGCCGGCGCATGGTAACGAGTGGTATGAGAAGTTTCTGTATACGGGCGGGAACGACAGCGTCTTGAAGGTGCTATTCGGCAATGATATGACGCTCAGTGTCAACTCCGGACCCAACAGCGCGCGGGCATGGCACACGGAGCACTTTGGTCCGCCCGACCAATTCGGCTATAAGGATTTCATCCCCATGTTCAAGGCGGAGCATTTCGACGCCGATGCCTGGGCGGCGTTATTCAAGAAGGCGGGGGCGCGGTACGTCATGCCGGGCGCGCAGCATCATGAGAACTTTGCAATGTGGGATAGCAAGGTGACGCCCTTCAACTCGGTGCAGATGGGGCCAAAACGCGACGTCATTGGCGAACTTGCAGTGGCGGTGCGAAAGCAGGGAATGAAGCTGGGAGTGGCGAATCACGGGATCGAAAACTTCCAGTTCATCAATCCGCCGCTCGAAGTGGCCGAGAAAATGAAGGAAGAGAAAGCCGATCTATACGACCCGAAATGGGGGGATTTCTATAACTACGCGGACCGCAGCGATGCGGCTATGAAGCGCTTTCTTGTGAACTGGTATGAGCGCAATGCTGAACTGATCGATAAGTACCAGCCCGACCTCATCTACTTCGATAACGGCGTGGATCAACGGCACATCGATCCTTTGAAGTTGCAGATTGCCGCGTACTACTACAACCGGGCCAAGAGCTGGGGCAAAGAGGTTTCGTTCACCACCAAGAAGGCGGCGTTTGCTCCCTCCGGCACGAATACAAAAACCATCGCGTCGATTATGGATTTTGAGGGCGCGCCCCCGGACGGCATTCGCGCGGGATCGTGGGTGGTGGACAGGCCAATCGGAAACGGAAGTTGGGGATATGTTGACGGACTGAAGGCTAATTCGCCCCAGACCGTGATTGGTTGGCTAGTCGATACCGTGAGCAAGAACGGTACGTTGCTGCTGAATGTTTCGCCCAAGGCGGATGGAACGATTCCGCAAGATCAGCAGGACACGCTTCTCGCGGTGGGCAAATGGTTGGAGACCAATGGCGAGGCGATCTACGATACCCACGCATGGACGAAGTTTGAGGAGAAGGGCAAAGACCACATCTACTTCACCGTGAAGGGGCAGGATCTTTACGCGATCGTGATGGGCAAGAGTGCCGGAGCGGAGGTAGCAATCAGTTCGTTGCCCAGTAGTGGGCCGGCTGGTTCGGCGCACTCAGTGACAATGCTCGGCGGCGGAGCTCTGCACTACAAACAGGATGCTGCCGGGCTCACTGTGATGCTTCCGGACTCCACGGAACGTAAGGAGGCCGTTGTCCTGAAAATTACAGGACTGAAGACGAATCCGGATACGAATTCGGATTCCGGCAATCCCTTCTGCGGATGCGAGCGAGCGCAATAAGCCACCGGCGGGAGAATGTCGGGGGTCCGTTGTTCCCGTCGCGCGTTTGGAAAGCCAGCGCAGTCCTGCCAACCTCTTCTTTGTTCTTTGTTGGACCTGTCGCAAGCGCCTAAATCAGCGACATGATCTTGTTAGCATCGCGTACGATTACCAGAGCGGCTGGAAAAAAACTCGCTGCTTTCCATCTCAAAGGTGACCTCCAATGAAACGCGGATCCTATACAACGACCTTGAAGTTCCGTTGCACTACGGTTTTAATTGCGCTGGCCTTTCTCGTTTCTACGCCTGTTGCGATGATGGCTCGGGCGCAAACCGTCAGACCCCAATTGCCCTTTTACAACTTCGCCCCGACGCCTCCTATGGGCTGGAATAGCTACGACGCTTTCGGCGATACCGTCACCGAAGACCAGGTGCTAGCCAACGCCAAATACGTGAAGAAGAAACTCCTGTCCCACGGCTGGAATTACATTGTCATCGACTTCCGCTGGTACGACCCTGACCCACCAGGCAATGACTTCCTCCTCAACAAGCTGCGCACCGGAGCCAAGCTTCCTGCCGACGGCTTCGGCCGGTTGCTCCCGGCTGTGAACCGCTTTCCATCGAGCGCCAACGGTGAGGGCTTCAAACCCCTCGGCGACAAGCTCCACAAGATGGGCCTCAAGTTCGGCGTGCATTACATGCGTGGCATCCCGCGCCAGGCGGTGCTGGCCAAGACTCCCATCGCCGACTCCGAATTCACCGCTGCCGACGCCGGCGACCCCAGTCGGCCTGGCGAATGGTGTCCGGATATGTTTGGCGTTCGCAACAATGCCGCCGGTCAGGCATGGTATGACTCGCTGTTCAAGCTCTTTGCTTCCTGGGGCGTTGACTTCGTCAAGGTGGATGACATCAGCCCCAACTATCGCACCGCCGAAAGCGAGATGATCCGTCGCGCCATTGACAGGAGCGGTCGAGCAATCGTCTATTCGATCTCCGCCGGCCCACCCGCCCGAAGCGACGCCGAGAACGTCGCAACCCATGTCAACATGTGGCGCATCTCCAGCGACTTCTGGGACAGGTGGAGCAGTCTCAACCACCAGTTCGATCTCATGTATCCCTGGCACGATTTCATCGGCCCTGGTCATTATCCCGATGCCGACATGATCCCGTTTGGACACATCGCCATCCGTTCCAAAGCCGGCGGCGACGACCGCGTGTCCCGCTTTTCCCATGACGAGCAGATTATGCTCATGTCATTCTGGTGCCTTGCGCCCTCGCCGCTCATGCTCGGCGGTAATTTGCCCGACAATACTCCATGGGACCTGAGCGTTATCACCAACGACGAGGTGCTCGCTCTCGATCAGGACTCCTTGGTCAAACCCGCCACCCGCGTTAGCCAGGAAGGCCCGCCGAGCGCACGCTCCGAGGTTTGGGTTCGCGAGTTAAAGGATGGTAACCGGGCTGTCGGATTGTTTAACCGTAGCGAAAACGCCACAGAAGTGACTCTCAAGTGGGATGAAGCTTCCCTTTCGGGCAAGTGGATCGCCCGCGATCTCTGGCAACACAAGAACCTGGGAGAATTTGACACAAAACTGACGCTGCAAGTTCCGGCGCACGGAGCGGTTTTGCTGAAACTCACTCCGGCCTCGAAGTGAAAAGATTCCTAGCGGTTGTGGCTCGCCAAAATAGCGATCTGCTGTCGGATCAAGTAAATGGGCTGTGTACCTGCTTTGGCATGTACCCGTTTAAAACTGGTCTGATGGTGCGCCTGCTGGAGCTTTTGTCGATCGTGCCTACCCACCTGCGGAAGAGATACATGTATTGAGTGTTGGGTGCACATGCGTTGCAGAATCATTCACATTGAAAATACTGTGGGGCTGGCGGAAGAAAGCACTGGACGCAGCGTTCAGTGGCCAATCTTTCGGCTCTATGGGAATCGCTGCGGTCCTGATCGGACACCAGAACATTCAGCGCGTTAATCCAGTCGTTCCAATGGGCAGATATTCCTTGGACGACACGAGAATGATCGACGATTTGGAAGGTTTGGCGCGAGAGAATGCTCGGTATGAATTGCCGAGATTACGAGAGTTGTTCGATCACGGACCGACCGAGCCCTTCATACCCCTCTACGGCCCTTTGGCTCCGAGGAACGATGCGAAGACCACCATGGGGGCGGCTGGAGGAGATCGGCGCTAGTCCAGTCCGCCGTCTGGAGCGCTGTTGAAGACGCGCCTTTGTATAACGCAATGCTGCTGGCCGCATAAGGGCTTGTGGATGTACCATATCCAACGTAAAGTCCTATATTTCACCTGCAATTCGGCAAGTGTCGTCTCAATTTGACTGGCTAGCGCCGGGGACCACAATCCAGCTCATTCAGGAAGGCACTGTTTGGCAGGTGCTTCCCATTGTCGATTGATGAACAGGAACCCGAGGGCCCCGTGAGCTACAACGAACAGGAAACGCGATTCTTCCTAATCGATCCCCTTCTGCGAACGAAAGGGTACGACGATTATCAAAGAATCAGAATGGAAACGCCTGCTCCTGTAGAACCTACCGGCCCCAAAGGGAAGCGGCGCAAGGGATCAGGACGTACGGATTACCTCCTCTGTGTCCAAGCGGGCCAGATGCCCAAGCCCCTGCCGGTTGCCGTCCTCGAAGCCAAGAAGGAATCAGAGGACCCCCTCAAGGGGATGCAGCAGGCTAAGGGCTATTCCGATTGCAAACGCTTCGATGTGAGATACGTCTTTGCGACCAATGGGCATCTTTACGGGGAGTACGACCTAACCACGAAACTGCAAGGCGGCACGTGGCCTTTCGCGGACTTTCACCATCACATCGACTTAACCGCCCGGTATGCCAAAGACACGGGCATTGACATTGCCCAACCCGAGGCCGCCATTCTCTTCCAGCAGGACAGCCTTGCATGGGCAAAGGCTCGCTACTACCAAGACGCGGCCATCCGTGCGGCCTTTGAAAAGATTATCCATTGCCATCAGCACGGGGAAGCTCCGCGCATTCTGCTTTCGCTTGCCACGGGAGCCGGGAAAACCATCATCGCCACCAATCTCCTTTGGCGCCTGAGTCAAGCCGGACAGCTTCCCAAACCCGCACTGTTCCTCTGCGACCGCGACGAACTGCGCGAGCAGGCTTACACCAAATTAAAGGCGGCATTCGGCGATAACGTCCGCATCGTCAAAACCGAGAACGGCAAGAACGCCGCGCAGAACGCCCGTGTGCACATCGCCACCTATCAGACTCTCGGCCTCGATGACCAGTCGGAGGGCAAGGACTTCGCCAGCTTCCTGACCGAGAACTATGGCACGGACGCCTTCAGCATCATCATTATTGATGAGTGCCACCGTTCGGCCTGGGGTAAGTGGTCCGAGGTGCTCAACCGCAACCCGAATGCTATTCATCTTGGCTTGACCGCCACCCCGCGCAAATTGCACGAGGACAAGGACGCGCCGGAAGACGATAAGAAAGTCAGCGCCAACAACCTCCGCTACTTCGGTGAGCCGGTTTACGAATACACACTGATTCAGGCGCAGGAAGATGGTTATCTCGCAGCCTGCGAGATCGTCAAGCGCAAGCCGAGCATTGACAACCGGATATTCACCCAAGAAGAGATTTTGAAAGCGGGAGTCAAGGACATTCGCACCGGCAAGCCGCTCACCGGCGACGATCTAACCAAAGACGAGTACACGGGCAAGGACTTCGACTATGAATTGTTTATCGAGTTGCGCACTCCTGCCATGTGTCAAGACCTCTTCCAGTTGCTCTGTCAAAACGGCGGGCCGGAACAGAAGGTCATCATCTTCTGCACCCGAGAGATCCAAGCGGATCGCGTTGTTCAGCAGATGAACAATCTCTATGTCCGCTGGTGCGGGGAGAAGGGCCAGGAGCCCAAGGATCACTACGCCTTCAAGTGCATGGCCGGAACAAACAACGGCGCGGACATGATCGAGCCCATGCGCGGCTCCAGCGAACGCGCCTTCATCGCCTGCACCGTCGATCTGCTCGAAGCAGGTGTGGACATTGAGCGGCTCAATGCGGTTGTCTTCTTTCGCTACCTGCAATCGTCCATCAAGTTCTATCAGATGGTGGGCCGAGGCACGCGCATCCACGAGGAGACGCAGAAATACAAGTTCTGGCTCTATGACTACACCGGCGTCACCAATCTCTTCGGCACGGAGTTTATCAGCCGTCCGCCCCGTCCTCGCCCCGGCCCCGGCCCTGAAGGCGGCCCAGAAGGAGGCGATGGCAATGGCGGCGGCGACGATCGGCCATCCGTGGGCGAAATCGGCGGCCAGCCGGTCATCATCAACCCCGAGGGCCGGTTCATCCTCTGCCTGCGCGATGGGCGCGAAACGCCAGTGCCCGTCGATGAATACCGGCGCGAGATCATTAAGAGCGTGCTCTCCGAGGCGCACAATCTCAGCGACTTCCGCACTCTCTGGATTGAGACGCAGAGGCGGCGGCAACTCATCGAGCACCTGCTCGGAGCCGATCTCAACCCGGAGACAATCCGCGAGATTGACCAGATGCGGGATTTCGATCTCTTCGACTTCTTCGGTCACCACGGCTACAAGGCGCGGGCATTGCGGCAGCGCGAGCGCGGAGGACTCTATCTCAGCAATAACGAGAATTGGTTTGCCAACATGGACCCAAAGGCGGCGACAGTTCTCCGGAGCTTCGGGAATCAATTCTCATTTGGCGGAACAGATGCGCTAGAAACCTCAACACTCTGGGAAGTTCCAGAGATCAGATCCGCAGGCGGATTGGATGCGCTGCGCGTCTTGGGCGCGCCAGCACAGGTAATGTACGAAGCCAAGGGAAGGTTGTTTGGGGTATGAAGAGTTGTTCGTTGGTCGATGCAGTGTCTTCGATGCAAGCAGGAATCGCCTGCGGTCAACGCGATGACTCGGGCATTGTTCAGTTGCGATTGAACAACTTGCTGACTAACGGGCTGATTGATTTTTCCGGACATGTCAGAATTCCGAACGCTCTCGTTCCTCATGAAATGTTTTTGCAGCCTGGAGACGTTTTATTCAATAACACGAACAGCGTTGAGCTTGTAGGCAAGACGGTGGTTTTTGAGGGGTACAACGAGGACGCGACCTTCAGCAATCATGTGACGAGAATCAGAGTCAAAGAGGCCGTACTTGTTCCAGAGTATTTGGCATTTTGGCTAATTCGACAGTGGCAAGAGAAAGTATTCGAAGGAATCTGCGACCGGTGGATTGGGCAAGCTGCTGTGCAGCGTAGCAAGCTCGAAATGCTTCAAGTGCCGTTACGACCGCTCAAAGAACAAAGTCAAATTGCCGCAAGAATGAAAGCTCAGCTCGCTGAAGCAGAAAGAGCCCGCGGGGCCGCCGTGTCGCAGCTTCAGGACGCTAGAATCCTTCGCACTCGGGTCCTCGCAGGGATTTTCAAACAACTAGAATTCGTTGAAACGAAAACACTCGGAGATTTTGCGGGCACTACAAGCGGTTCTACACCCTCACGCGGTATCAAGCAGTACTGGGAACCGGCGGAAATTCCGTGGGTCAAGACCGGCGAAGTCAACTTTTCTACTATCACTACGACGGAAGAGGCGATTTCAAAAACAGCGCTCGCGGAGTGTTCATTGACGCTTCTGCCTCCGCAATCAGTCTTGGTAGCAATGATTGGTCAAGGTAAAACGCGCGGTCAGTCTGCATTCTTGGCGGTTGAGGCTACCACGAATCAGAACTGCTTTGCGGTTTTGCCGAACGATACTTGGGAGCCAGAGTTTCTCTACTACTGGTTTGTGTCGTCTTACCAATATCTGCGCAACTTCTCTGCTGATCGTGGCGGGAATCAGTCTGCATTGAATGGAGCGCTGCTTCGTGCGCTGAAAGTTCCGGCCCCAGATAAGCCTCAACAAAGTCATGTAATTCAGCAAGTCAAAGCAGCCCTATGTGAGGTTGCAGCGCTCGAAGAAAGCAGCAAAACGATGCTGGCGGACATTGAGCAACTCCCTAACCGCATCCTCGCGCAGGCATTCGAGAGTTGAAAATGGCAAGAATGAAAAGCGGAACCAAGCAACCAAAGTCAATCGGCTCCACGCAGTCTCTCTCATCGTTCGTGAAGACCATCTGCGATGTGATGCGCCGCTCGAATTGCGCCAGCGCCTTGCAATATGTTCCGGAGTTGACTTGGATTCTCTTCCTGCGCATTCTGGATGCGCAAGAATCGCGCCGCAAGGAAGAGGCCGAAGCCGTGGGCGCGGAGTTTTCGCCCGCGCTGAAGAGTCCCTATCGCTGGCAGGATTGGGCCGCTCCCTACTCCGACAAGCCCGATCATCCGAAGACGGATGAGGGCAAGCCCTATGGCTGGAAGAGGGCCGCGCTCTTCGCCGCCGGGGATGGCAAGCTTTTCGAGTTCGTCAATGCCGAGTTGCTGCCTATGCTGCACGGCCTAGACATCGATGCACGCACCGGCCTGCCAAATCCTGCGGCAAGCCCCAAGCAGCGCATCATTGGCCGCATCATGACGGCGGTTGAAAAGGTCCGCGTGGATAGCGAAACCAATTTGCGCGACATTCTTGACAAGGTCCATGAGATTCACATCGACCGCGTGGATGACACGCACTTCTTCACTCTCTCGCAGGTCTATGAGGATCTGCTCTTGAAGATGGGCGAGAAGAACTCCGACGGCGGCCAGTTCTTTACGCCCCGCGAAGTGATCCGGGCGATGGTGCATACGGTTGATCCATCGCTGGGCAAGAAAATCTACGACCCTGGTTGCGGCACTGGCGGATTTCTGGCCATTGCCTACGAGCACATCGCCCGCAAGCTGGGTCGGAACGCCACCAGCACCGACATTGACACACTGAAGCATGACACCTTCTTCGGCCGGGAAAAAGAGAATCTGGTTTTTCCCATCGCGCTTGCTAATCTGGTTTTGCACGGGATCGATCAGCCGAACCTATGGCACGGCAACACGCTGACGGGCCGCGCCACATACGATGCGCTCTTTGCCAACGCGCCGCAGACCTTCGACGTGATCCTGACCAATCCGCCCTTTGGCGGCAAAGAGGGCAAAGACGCACAGAAGAACTTCGCCTTTGAGACCAGTTCCACGCAGGTTCTTTTTGTGCAGGATATTTTGAAGGAGCTTTCGCCGACAGGAACCTGTGCGATTGTGCTGGACGAGGGCCTGCTCTTCCGCACCAATGAAAGCGCATTTGTTGACACAAAACGTAAGCTCACCGAGGAGTGCAATCTCTGGTGCATTCTGAGCCTGCCGGGCGGTGTCTTCTCAACAGCTGGGGCGGGTGTGAAAACGAATCTTCTCTTCTTCACCAAAGGCAAGAAGACAGAGAAAATCTGGTACTACGATCTTTCTCAGATGAAGGTGGGCAAGAAGACCCCGCTGACGCTTGCGCACTTCGGCTTTGGCAAGAATGGCGAGATTCTGGAGGACGATGCACTGCCGGCCACGCTGAAAACGGAGTGGGCCGCCGAAAAGGCGAACGAGGGCAAGCCCTTCCCGAGCTATGCCCGAATGCTTGCGCATCGCGGGCGGGAGAAGGGCGAAGGCCGGTATTCATGGACCATCGATTTTGCCAACAAGCGCAAGCAGGCCAAAGCCGAGATGCAGCCACTGCTCGATGAGGCCGCAGAGGTTCGCGCCGCCATCGTTGACCTGAAGGAGCAACTTCGGGACCTGAAGCGGGCAAGCGGCCCAGCCCTGCAAATTGAGGCGCTAGAAACCGAGATTGCAGAGAAGCAGAAGGCCACACGGGACCTTGAAGCTAAAGCCTTAGAGATCGACGCCGCAACCTTCGACCTGAAGGCCGTGAACCCGCGAGCCGTAGTGAAGACAGACGACCGCACTCCCGAGCAGATCATCCAGAGCATCGAGGATCAAGGAAATATCGTCAATGATTCGTTGGCCCGGTTGCGAGCGTTGTTGTCCCAGTCAGTACAAGCAGAGTTAATGGAGGTTCAGGAAATGGGGACAGGACGAGCGTAAGCTTAAAGTTGTAAAGTTGGACGGTTTTGCCAGTGAGCCAGGTCGGTTTTCAGAAGCGCAATCCGGGTCGTTCAGAGCAGCTTAGCAGTAAGAGCTGCGAAGATTTCTCGTCGTCTCAACATTCATTTGACCTGCCCCTAGTTCCGTTCAGGAGATTCTGTAAATCTAACCCGCAGCCGGAGCTGTGGGAAAGTGGTAAACGCCGCAGGCGTTTTCCACGTGGGCGGACCCCACGTCTTTTCCATAGCTCTGGGTTAAGGCCACGCGCAAACTCAGCAGGTGTTCTGTAGCCGAGACTGCTGTGTGGCCGTTGCTCGTTGTACTCCACTCTCCAATCAGCGATCTTCCGTCGCGCGTCGAATAAGTTCGTGAACCAACTTACCCGCAGGCACTCGTCACGCAGTCGGCCGTGGAAGCTCTCTACGTGTGCGTTCTGGGTTGGCTTGCCTGGTTGGATGTGACGCAGTTCGATCTTCCACTCCAATGCCCAAGCAAGGAAATGGCGACTCGTTAGCTCCGGCCCGTTGTCACACCGGATCGCTTGCGGACATCCGCGACGGACGATGATCCCATCCAACACCCGCGTCACGCGCCGGCTGGCGAAGCCCGTGTCCACTTCCAGTGCCAGGCACTCCCGCGTAAACGCATCCACTACACTCAGTACGCGGATGTTGCGACCAGCAGCTAACACGTCGTGAGCGAAATCGAGCGCCCACTCCTGGTTAGCGCCAGTCAGCAGAGGCCGCGGCGGTCCAATGCGTGAACAGTGACGACGCTTTTTCCGCTTCAGGCACAATCCGGCCTCGCGATATACCCGCCACAGTCGCTTATGGTTCACTCGTTCTCCTTCGCGTTCCAACAGCACCTGTAATCTCCGATAGCCATAGCGCGGCTTCTCTCTGGACAACCGCACCAGTTGCTCTCGTAGCGACTCGTCTGATCGACGCGATCGATAGCGATAGCTCGACACTGCAATCCCCAGCAGCCCGCACAACCGCGCTCGATCTCGCCTGAGGTTGCTTTCCGACTGCTTTGCAAACGGAAGGCCGATTCCAAAACAAAGGAGAGTTTACCGAACGCGGAAAGCCAGAAATACCCGATTTGAATACGATGACGATGCGTCCGCGAGTGAGGATAAGCTTGCTGAGAATCAATAGTTTGCATGCAAACATGCGTATCTTCAATTGAAACTTTCGCTTTATGCGTAAATTGGCTCAGAAAGTTTCAGCTTATGGGGGTCCTGACGTTCAACCTTATGGAGTGCTGCGCATGGTAAGTTGCTGATTTTCCATGCGCGGAACTTTCACCTTATGGGTAAACCCACATCCCGAACTATGGAAAATCATTTTAGCCTCCGTTGCTTCGCAACCGTCGAAATCTTTACAGGCGCCCCAAGTGCGGGCGTCCCTCGGCCTCTTAATTACTCAAGAGCAGAATCTCGCATCGTACTACTACTCCTGCATCTGGTTAAATCAGTTCCACTATTCCGGATCGGGAGTGAAACGATAGCCGATATCGCGGATGGTTTGCGATGTAAATGGGGCTGTGCGGAGTAGTCTCGATTTTGGCACGTAGTGTAGCGACACAACGGTCGATGCTGCGCATCGTGACAATGACGGAGCTACCCCAGACGGAATTGAGAATCTCGTCTCGCGTGAGTGCTCTTCCGGGACGCGTAACAAAAAGCTCGAGCAGACGAAACTCTTTCGCAGTCAGTTCGACCTCTTTGCCAGAACAGAGGAGCTTGTGAGCGGTCAAGTTTAGCTCGAAATTGCCGAAGCGCACCACATTCAGCTCCAGGGATGTTGTTCGGCGAAGGAATGCCTTGACGCGTGCAATCAATTCGCCACGCCGGAAGGGTTTGATGATGTAATCGTCGGCACCAAGGTTCAGCCCAAGGATGATGTCTTCTTCCTGACCTTTCGCCGTCAGCATCAGAATGGGCATTTGGTGTCCCTTCTCGCGAACCTGACGGGAGTAATTGGAAACAAGCGCGCAGACCACGAGACTGAGATAGACGAGAAGAGGAGCAAATATGGAATGGAAGAATGAGCTGGTTTTGCAGGACGCGGACGTTGCCCCTTCGGATCGTGCCCGGGGGTCCGTATTCTTCGTAGGGAACGCGACAGTGATCATCAGCTATGCCGGATTCACAATCCTCACGGATCCGAACTTCTTGCACAGAGGAGACCACGTGCACCTCGGCTACGGCATGACTGCCACACGCAGGACAGAACCAGCGATCGCATTGGAAGAACTTCCTCCAATAAATTTTGTCCTGCTCTCGCACATGCACGAGGACCACTTCGATCGCGAGGTAGAACGGAAGCTCGATCGAAAGTTGCCCATCATCACAACGCCTCATGCCGCCGCAGACTTAGTGTCGAGAGGCTTCCACGCGGCCAAGGCGTTGAACACGTGGGAGCCCTTGGTCGTGTCAAAGGGCGATGCCCGAGTGCGCGTGCGGGCGATGCCGGGTGCACACGGCTCAGGAGCAGTCGCCAAGATGCTTCCTCCGGTGATGGGAAGCTTGATCGAATTCGAAAACTCTCGTGGTGAGGTTGCATTTCGTCTCTACATCACCGGAGACACTATGCTCATAGACGAATTGGAAGAGATACCCCGGCGTTTTCCGGATATCGATCTGGCGCTTCTTCACCTGGGCGGGACAATGTTTTACGGGCTCATGATGATCACAATGGACCCCGCGCAGGGAATTGAGGTACTGAAACTGGTCAAGCCGAAGACGGCCATTCCAATTCATTACGACGACTACACAGCATTCGAATCAGCCCTTGGCGATACCGACCAACCACCCGCCGACGATCCATCCGACTGGTGGGACAGGACGACGATCAGTTCGTTCGATGGCTTCATTGCCAAGGCGAAAGAAGCTGCGCCCGGTACAGCGGTGCATATCTTGCGCGGAGGCGAGACCTACGTTTTTGAGATCGCTGAGAACCGCCGCTGAGGACGGAAAGGGCAATGGTGAGATCGACGGCTATTAGGTGTTCCCGTTCGGGTGGGGATTGGCATCAGACTCCGTGAATAGCAAGTTGGCTTGATCATCGAAACACAAAATAGAAAACATGCCCCCAGAACAAGTTAGCGTTGTGCGAGCGGCATGTAGAGAAATGACTTAGGGCGGAGAACTTACATGAAACGGATCGCACTAACTCTCGTTGGAGTCATCACGACGCTCGGCATTATTGCCTCGGTGTTCGCCCGACTAGGACTTGCCGCAGTTGAAGCTTCTCCGATCTACGTGACAATAATTCCCGCCGGATACCGTGATTGGAGGCTTGTCTCCGTCGCCCACGAAGAAGGCAACATCAACGATATCCGTGCGATTCTGGCGAACGACACCGGGATCGAGGCCTATCGTAAAGGAGAACGTCCGTTCCCAGACGGTACGATCATCGCCCGGGTGGCCTGGAGCTATGACGCTTCGGAGGCGAATGACAGAGTCTTCGGTCGTCACCAGTCCTTCGTGGCCGGGGCCCGCAAGGGCGGGGTACAGTTTATGGTCAAGGACACAAGAAAGTACGCGTCGACTGACGGTTGGGGGTTCGCACAATTCGACGGTGGCAAACTAGCCGGCGACGCAGTCCTCAAGACCTGTTTCCCCTGTCACCAGGCTAATAAGGCTCGCGACCTTGTCTTCACTCATTACGCTCCCTGATCCGGAGGCCACAACGTCGAAGGTGGTTTCTTACAGAGGTCCTATTTGAAAAGAAATCGGAGCGCCGACTAAGTGGGAGGCTTATTGTCGGGTAAAAAGGCGGAGCTCAAAGCAGAGCGCGGGTTGAGCAATTGCGGAGTTCTAAATCTGAAGAGAGAGGTTGGGGTGCGTTTCTTCTCGCACCCCGGCCTTAGGCGACAAATCTCTGCTCAGCACATGCTGCTTTCGGAGCGCAGCGGACTACCCCCCCTCGCGCATCGATTGTGTGCTTCGCTCTGCCGTTTCATTCCGAGCAAAAGCGCGCCCCGCGCGGCCCTCCTCCTTGAGCTCGCGTCGACAGAGGATCACGATGGCTTTGTCCAGACCGATCAGAATGCTCGCATGAGCGAGCATAGCGAGGGGAGGGAATCGATGTCCGCATTCAACCCTGGAGATGAAAGTGCGGTGTGTATGAAGACAAACGGCGAGCTGGTTCTGCGTGAGGCCACGCTCGATTCGGATGGCGCGAAGAAATGTGCCGACCCCGTTCCGGAATGATCGCACGGCGGCGCTTGGGGTTGCAGGGTCCGTGGGGATCGGCATGACGAGGTGATAATCTCCGATCCTCATTTGGTGGCAACGACGGCACTCGCCGGAACTGGTGAGGAATTGATTGAGGTGGCAAGCTTGGCAGCGCACAACCGGGCGCGCCTCGCCTACTGAGTGACTAAAGGGCATGGATTCTCCTGTGGATCGAATTTCGAGGGAGTCGGAAAGATTAGGAACGTCGGCGCTTGCGTACAGCCGCGCGAATGGCTGAATCGCGCAGAGGACCAAACCGTTCTAGAGGAATTTGTTCGGTGGGAAGGGAATTACGCGAGCGGCACTCTCACGATTGGGACCGTCGTCTGTGAGAAAGCCTGGGCAATCCTGAACTGGCGCGAGACTACTGTAAGCCAGCCGCGGCGCCGCAACCAGCCATGAGGGCGGCAGGAGCAAAAGATTGTCCGCGTGGATGCGAAGCCCTTGGAATCTGCGCGACAAGTGTCGAAGTTGTCCTTGCGCCGGATAGTGAAAGAGAAAGAACGTCGCGCGGTCATCGTTGAACCGCAGCGTGTCCGACCAGGCATCAAACCGGTCTAAACATAGATCACTCAATGAGTCTTGTCCCGCCGCATGATCGACGTCCAAAACCACGAGATTCGATCCCCGCCCGGTCCGCGCGCACCAGTTCGCTTTGGGGAACCAGTCGAAACATTTTGCGATGACGGCTGGGTCGTTCGATGGTTCAGCAAGGCACGCTCGCGTGAGCGAGGCGAACTTGCTGTGCGCCGACACTGGCGCGATCTCCCATTTCTCCTGGACCGCCCGTAGGAGGGCGTTTGGGAGTCGGGAAAGGTCGACTTCGATGGAAGGCGCTTGGGGTTCTTCTTCAGGCTCGGGGAATTCGGCCGCGAACGAGATTATTTTGTACCATTGAGAACTGCTCATACGGATGTTCCTCCAAAAGAAAGCAGCCGCAGTCCAGCGCTCGATTGCGGGTCTGCGGCTGGTTGGTTGCGTGTGGATGGGTGAGGTGGAGATCGGGGACGATGAGTCAGGGTTCCGGGTCTGATCGAAATAGCCAACACGTCGTCCTCAAAGGAGCAGACAGTCTGCGTGCATGAACCGGGACGTTGCCCAAATTTCAGCTTCGACCGGTCACGCGTTCGCGCATGAAATGAACGCAAACCGATTCGTTGACTTGGAAGGGAATTCGCCTCCGCGCCGCGAGAGGCAGCGCAGAGCGAAGAGGTGCCCGCCGGCTTGACGGAGTGTGCCGGCCGCGTGTGGGAGGGGGATCGGGTGGGAAGCAGGGGGCCGGACTGGCCTATCGAATGTATCTTATATATGGTGCGGGACAGGGAGGCCGGTTCTTGGCCCGGGCTGTGCGGGGCCGCTTCTTCAGGGGGACTGACAGTTGATTTTGAAGCAGTTAACCGATTCTAGGCTTCCCCTTCTTTCCGGCACATTCTCGAGTAACACCGACCTCCAGATTTACCTCCCAAAACCAATGGATGACGTGCCATTTGTGTCCTGTTTGCTCGGAACCGCGCCTCATGCAATTCAAAACGACCCCGAGACTGCCCGATCTCGAGGAGGGGAACACATCTTCCGAATTCCGGGCAGGCTTACCCGATCAGCAGCCTCGCATTCAAACGGTAAGCCGTGGCTTGCTCTTCACTCAGCCCGAGAGCCATAAGATACTCAGAGCCTTCCGAATCTGCTAGCGCAACCGTTGCTGTCTGTATCCACAATTTGAACCCGATCTCGAAGCCGACAATGCTCTTCGTAACTTTTTTGACTCTGTTTGTAAGGAAGGCGATGCAAACGGGCACATTGTTCCGCGCTCTTCCCGGCGCCACGAAAAGGAAGTCATTGTCCCACCCGTCGAGAGTCTTAGTACGTTGACGCTGGAATCGGTTCAAAAGAGGTCCTAGCCATTCCCGAGCATCCTCCGGGAATGTAAATCGTTGGTCCTTACGCCCGCTTTTGCAAGGGCGTCCCAGGGAAATCGTCCGGTCGGGCGCGACCACACCGTAAACTGCGGCGAGGTCAGCTTCGCCGGAAGACCCCTCCTCTCTCGGGAATTTCACCTTCTGAAGTTCCCAACCTTCAAAGCGATGCGTCATCGTGAGGTACAGAATGAGAGCATCGGTCGGGTCGTTGTTTGGATCCTTAATGTACTTGAGGATTGCCGATAGTACTTTGCCGGAACAATGTCTTATCTGTCTTGGGGGTCCTCCGGGAGAGGTCATCGGATTGCTCGCGACAAGATCGTTCCGACTCGCCCAGTCGAAAAATACGGAAAGCCTCACACGGACACCTCTCATCGTATTCGCCTCATATCTTTCGACCTCTTCAAAGGGGCCTTTCGAGCCGCAGGACTTGCATGTCGCTGCCCCGTACTCATCGTTGAAGTCAGGCGATGCCATACCGCCACAATCGCAGGGTAAGTCAAATAAGGAGTTCATCAAGTAGCTGTTGATCTGCGAACTAATGAGCGAGAATATCGATGCGATTTTTTTTTCTTCGCACCACGTCCACAAAGCGCTTACGGTTTCCACCTGAGCAATGACGTGAGAGCAAGTCGTTCCCCGGCCGAGGCTCCACTTGGCGAAAGTCGTAACCGTCGCACTTATGCCAGGTGCAGCGTTGGCAATTCGCTCTGCCAGTCGGCGTCGCTCCAGATGATCGGCCCTGCTCTCGATCCTTCCTTCGTTTGCAAGCAGGTGGCCCAAACTGAGTAGGCAGGATCGGACGTCCTTCTCAGCGCTCTTCTTCGGAGGTAGTGCTACGAGAACTTCGTCAATCGCGCTCCAAGTCAAAGGAGACGGTAGATCGTGGGACATCAAATACTTGCCGAAATTGGCGATTCTTTGTTCTTGCCTGAATGTTGTGTCTTCGGGAACGACGGTCCGGGCGAGTAGTTCGAAATTGTCCTGACTACCCCTGAACTGTGATCTGAAGTTCCGGATGAATTTACGAACCATTCCAGGAGCACTCCGATCCATCGCGCATTTCGCGCAAAGGGAGCGCGACTTAATTTTGAACTGGCGATGCTTGCCGCATCCCGTGCACTTCCCGACTGTGGCGTGCTTCGAGGCTGCGCAAGCGTTACAAATGTCCTCCTTTTTGCGCCCGGCACAGCGGACCTTGCCACACTTCTTACAGCGAACCCTCCGAGATGCCTGACAAGGTTTCGCCTTCTGCTTCAAGTACTTTACGCAAGCCCGGCAAAGTCCCCGCGCCTGGTCGGTGATGCTCTTCTTCTTTTTGCATTGAGCGCATTTGGCGACCGGTCGAGACACGATCTCGGCACATCTCGGGCAAATGCCCTGATGGGCTGAGAGGTGATGACTGCTCTGGTGGCACCTGGCGCACTTCGCCTTCGGCTCCTTGTCGTAGCAGGTTCTGCAAAGTCGCGTGTTGCCGACCGGCCGCGCGAGGGCTCCGCATTGTGAACATTGAATTACGGCCCCCGGCCCGTAAAGTAGTTCGATCAACTCATGCAACTCGATATCGGGTTGTTGCAGAGCGGACCGAAGGCGACCCAGGTCCGCGAGCCGCAATAGCCCGGCTGCACTACACGCTGTGGACATGTCTCTCACTACCCATGACCGCAACAAGGTCATAGGCGGTTGATTGCGCATGCGAGGATTGCGGGTTGCTTTTGCTGTCAGAGCGAGGCTGCTGGTCGCTCCCGCTCTGCCGAAATAGAGATCGCTGTTCGCCATTTGAGCGATGTATACATACGTCTTCACCTCCGAGACTTGCTTATTTGAGCTCACGTTTTATCCTTTCGACTTCCTCGCGGCGGAGAAGTTCCGAGGCGAAGGGAATTGCAACGCCGATCGCTGAACGGGCTTACGATTCGGGTAGAGAGGTTTGGGAGGACTCTGCTGCTCGCTGCAGTCTGGCAAGATCTCGCAGAAGTCGCTCAGCTTCAGCCCCGTCGCGTTGCATACCGCCTGCATGGTCTGAAAGCGAATGGAGCCCGGACAAGCCTTTAGCAACAACGATGTCGATTGAAGGCTGAGCTTGACTCCGGCTTTCGAGGCAAGCAGCCTTTGAAGGGCAGTGGCGGTCGCTTTGCCGCATCTGTCGGCCACTACTTGCCTAAGGGTCCAACTGCGTGCCATCAGGCGATCCTCCCCATGGCGAGCCGTTCGAGGAACCGTCCCAGGGCTTTGTTCACGGTCGCTTCCGATGGCCGTATATACCGGATCAGAGATATAGGATTGTGTTGTCCCATTAGCCTCAGCAGTTTCCAAATCTGGTCCGGGTGCCGCTGAATGAACTGGGTAGCAAATGACCTGCGAAAGCTGTGCCAACCCATGTCCTCCGGAAGGACCAAACCGTCAGCCCGTGCGCGCCGGACAATGACCCTGAGCCCGGAGTTCGCGACCTGATAACCGAGTCGGGCGCCCCTTTCGGTCAGGAATAGCGCTGGGTTCGAAGTGCTTTTGGGGAAGTGTGGCCGGATAAGCTCTTCGTAGTGCTTGAGCGTTGCTAAGGACAGAGGAGTCAGTTCGGCCTCCCGAGTCCTCGGACCGGATCCGTTCGTGGCTTTTCCGAATCGTGTGCGTAGCGCATTGCGCCCAGCAAGGATGTCCCTCATTGGATTCAGCGCATCCATGCCCTCCATTTCGCAGAACCGGAATCCGCATTCGGCAGCGATGACGATCAGCGTGTAGGTACGCCCCGCCGTAAACGGGTTGCGAGCCTTCGGGAGGTACTTGCCTATCCAGATGAGAAACTCAGTGAGATCGTCGTCCAACAACAGGTTGTCGGGCGAAGGGTTGGCTGCGGTGTACAGCGGGTAACTGCACTTCAGCGACGGATTACATATTTCGTTGTATTTGTCGCGGATGAGTGGCGGTACAGGATTCGAGTCACTCGGGATGTGCGGATCCGCGCAGACGTGTTCGAATATGCGATTGAGCTGTCCCAGATACGCTGCGCATGTGCGGGCCAAGAGATCCGTCTCACCCAGGCCGTCGGCGTATGACTGAAGGATCTCTGTTCCTATAGTCGGGTGCATGGCCTCCCAAATGAACAACTGTCTGCCGTCTGGGTGTTCGTCGTCCCGAACCTTGTAACCGTTGAACCAACCGGACAAGTACCACTGAGCAAATTTCAGGGTGCGCTTGGAATGATGTCTTAGCTTGTGCGTGGAGAAGTATGCCTTGAGGATGGCATTATGATCGCGCACCATTTCTTCAAATGGCACATGATGATTCACAACTATGGTTGGCTGAAAAGGAATCAGCAATTCGCACCTCCACAACTATGGGTGAATCGACGAGCACTCGTCGAGATAGTCCGTGGCAGTGCATGCTCAACCTTAAGTTGATTCGCACTCAGGACTAAGTTGAGCTGTCCGCCTCCGTTGACGTTGTTACGCTCGGGGGCTGATTGAAAAGTGAGGCTGGTCAGCAGATGCAGGCAGGCGCTCTTCACTGCAGCCTTCGGGAAATCGATACTCCCTGAACCGGCGGTCCCAAATGAGCGAATAACACGCAGTTCGACGATTTCCTTTGAGCGAACCTCCAGACCCGCCATTTCGCGCAGAGGAACGCTCGCACTGTCTTCCCCGAGAATTGCCCTGTTGGCGTAGGCTGCGGTGCACAGACCATCGACCTGTTCATAGTTGCTGTTGTGCAGTCCCCGCGATTGCTGTGTGCAGGCAAATGCGATCGAGGCCAGTGCGTAACCCAGGGCACGCATGACGAGCGAGCCTTTCCGGCGGTGTGGAACCTTGACGGCGCCCACGATCACGACAGGCCTCCCGAAGAGCGCTGACGGCTGCGAGTTTGAGAGATATTCAGCTCGCGCGCGATGTGAGCATGGATTCTGCCCCATGTGTGAAGAACGCGACGCGAACGAGGATTCACGACCTTCACAAAAGCCAAATCCAGAACCAACTGGATCGCGTCGGCGCGGTCCAGGGCGTTGTACAAGGGTGTGAACCTAACTATCTCGACAGCGTGAACCCGCGGGAGCCATTCGGCGGGAATCTGCCCGGACTCTGCGCGGAAGTAGTGCTCGATTTCCTTCCCTGCTCGACGCAACCTTCTCAGAAACAGGTGACGGAGAGACCTGGGGATGACATGGCAGATGCGGGCTTCGGTCTCTTCAAGCACATCGGCTAGCGAGGGGCCGCGGTGTGCTTGGGGGAAGGGGATGATTTCAGCACTCATGTTCGATCTCCTGTTCATCCGGTTACGGACATACTTGGAACGCAGAAACGCTTTGATTGAGGTCCGACCAAAGATCTCTCCTTCCGTTGAGGCCGGAGCAATTGCTGTGGTTTGCAATACCTGTGAGGGGGCAATGATTGGTTGTGCATGAAGCGGTCCATGGCTGCGGTCGTCGCCAGTGCGGGTTCCGGTCTCGATGGACCGGTTCCCGCACGGCGTTTCGCCGCGTCTCAGGAACCCATTCGGAGACGGTTCCTCGACGCGCGCGATATCGTGCTGGCCTGCGCCTTTGCTCACCGCGTTCCTCCTTTTGGAGCGTTAGCAGCTCTGTTGGGAGACACTTGGTTCCGCGCGACGAACTGATGTTCGCGCTGGGCGAATTGCAACAGCAACTTATAAGCAACGAGTTTCAGCCGTCCCAATCGCCCCGTCTCAATGAAGCCCTGCGCGACGAGATAGCCGAGCTCGCGCAGGGAGACGCCGATGGCGACCGTATTCTGGCGCCTCGGGGTTCGCATCGTTTGGATCGGATTGGGTGTAACTGACATGATGCGACTATGCGCGCATCATGTTGACGAAACTAGGTGGCAACGTGAGGTAATTTAGGTATTTCAGGTAGCTGTCCACTTACCTGGCATATATCATCCGGCGTCGGGAGCCGTTCTCTATAGCGATACCAAGCCTTTCGAACTGTCTCCATGCTTTTCTTCTCAGAAATGCACACGATCTCCAGTGCTCGTGTAACGTTTTCGGAGTCGCTACGGATTCCGGCACAAACCAGCGTGGTATCAACCGATGAATTCTTAAAGGCCCGGGCGACTGGTGAGGACGGATTCTCTCGCACGAACTTGTCAAGCCCAGGGGAGGACTTAGCATTTGATGCGAGCATGCGCTCAAACTCCTGTAGGGTCTGCATCACGAGGCGCGCACGTTCATAGTTGAGATTGTGCGGAACCTTGCAGTCTTCTGTGTTTTTGGTGGAGGGGGAGTCCCTTGCGTCTGTTTTCGAAGGTAACGGAGGGGGAGCGAGCACATCGGGCCGGAGCAGGCTGTCAGCAGACATTCCAATGCGGCTCAAGTGTCTGTTATAGGAAGACAACTTGCTCCGCATCTTCTCTTGAATGCGTTGAGAACGTTCGCATAGATCCTCGATCGTACCCCGCCAGATTCTACATAGACCCGTTTTCCCCGTGATCTCCCGTTGAAACTGGATCCACCGCCTGCGACTGCAGTCCTTGCGGGCTTGTCGGAGCGACGCGAGGTCCTTCTGGTATCCGTTGATCTGGCTGGTAAGTCCGCTTCTGAGTCTGCCATAGTCAATGATGTCGACGATCTCCTCAAAATACACTAGGTTTTGCAGAATTCTGGCGGATGCGTATGCTTCAGGATTGGTGGTGGCTTGTCTATTCGAGGAATCACCTAGGAATGCGATGCGAACCTGCCACGACCGAACTTCTTCCATCAGGGCCATTCGGTCGACCTCTGGTAGTTCGTGGAGAGGAATCCGGAATTTTCCGCTTTTAACGTGCATTGTCTTTCTCCGTGCTTTCTCGTTGCTGCTTCGAGACCACGTGACGAAGACAACTCAATCCAATGTCACATCTCTAAGCGCATAATTCCTATCGGCATAAAGGTATTCAAGTCCTACATTCCATCAGTAACTCCGACAGGAGGCAGATGTGATCGCTATCACAGCTACTAATTGTGGAGCAGAAATCCTGCTCGATCGTTGTTGACTCAGGGGCGGCGGGATGCGACCGATTGAGAGTGGATAAGCCGATACTAGCGTCACCATCGGTGACCCAGTCGGCATGCGCCAGATCTACCTGACTAAAGCGCTCGTGAACGGCAACGGTGCACTGAACGTTCGTTCTGCCGGATACCACATGGCCTCATTTTGGGAAATAAAGGATGTGTCCGACCTCAGATATGACACCGTTGGGAACAACTGCGCGCCCATCGCCCGGAGGGAAAGGGAAGAAGAATTGACCGTAGAACCGATTTAACATAATTCTGCGCCAGATATCTCATGCTTTGCTCTCTGGAATATTAGGTAGAGAGATACCGAACAAGGAGTTGTCTTCAAATTCCCCGGTGTAGCATGAAACCGCTTTCGAGACATGTTGAAGGCATTTCTATTGAAGGGAAGACCTGAACACACGGATAGATGGTTGCTGAGCGAAAACCTCTTGCCTCTTCTGGGCGCGCCTGTGAGGGCGTCCGAGATTGTTGTTGTCGCGCATCAGCAATGGTGCCAAATTGCCGAAAATAAATGGCTTCTTAGCCCGCAGTAAATTCTCGCGCACTGGCCGGTCCCGATTACTCTTGATAACAGATCTTATCAATACAAAGGCTCCCGCATGCCGGGAGGAATTCGTAAAGAAGCTAGTCCAGAAGCCCGGCCTGAAGCAGATCGTCGATGAAGAAACGACTCATGTGACCTTGTCCGAAGAATGGCAACAACAAACACTTTGAGTCTGCAGATTTGTAAACACTTTGGCCGATCAGTTCCCACTTTACGCCGAGCAACTCAGCAAAGTCTCTTGCCTTACTGTGGCCGTAACAGATCACCAAGCGAGGAGAATTGTCGTTCAAGAGCTCCTTCAGATTCTCTCTGCGCTTGCTTATCTGCTCGCCCAAGTTTTGATCCATCTGTTTAAGTTTTTCAACCCATCTTTTATCGGCACCATGGCTCGCGGGAATTGGTGACAATTCCGTCATGAAAGTATTCCCATCGGATCGCCCTAGCCGCGTCCTGATGTAGTCGTTCGCAGCGACGGTGCTTGCCCAATCATCCTCTCTCTCACGCGCCAGCATGATCTTCGCCATGAACTTCCAGACCTGTGTGGCTGGGACCTTGCGCTCGAAGTCGAGCTGTGCACCAATTTCCCTCAGCTGAAGGTGAGCCTGATAAAGGTCCATCACGCTATCGAACTTGGCGCGAGCCTTGAGATTCTTGATTGCATCATCTGAATCCATGCTCCCGAGTCCTTCTTCTATCCCAATGAACCAGACATCAGCGCCGGGCGTGCCGTAGCCCATGAACCCGACAATTCTTTCAATCTCGGCAGCCGACAGATCCAGCTCGCGAATGTCCATAGAGAATCTGCCCCTTTCATCCAGAAGGACCGTAGCCTCAGATTATGATCTTTTCCACTTCATCCAGGCCTAATTCATCGTCCCGTCGATCGTAAAGCCCCGTTGTTCGTGCGGATTCATGGTTCGCCACTTGCTGTGCTATTTCCCGCCGGCCGCCGTTACGCAGATAATCGGTAATGGCGGTTCAAGGGAGGAATGGTTTCCGATCTTCGTCGCGATCCCCGCTTCGATTGCGCGGCGCTGGATCATTCGGTAGGCATCTACCTGGCTCATCGGACGCTTGGTCAGAGCCCCCGTGCGGCCCTGGGCGGTAGGAAAGAGATTGTTCTTCGGGTTGCTGGAGAGCCCGGCACCGTCGATATAGGCATGAAGGTAAGCGTCCAGGCTGTGACTACAGGGCATCTCGTGCCGCTTACCGCCTTTTTTATGCAGCCTAACCCAGGAGCGGCGTTTCTGCGCATTGACATCTTCAACCTTCATCTGAAGCGCGGCGCCAATGCGGGCAAACGTGTAGACCATCAAGCCGGTTAGGGCGTGGTCTCTAAGTCCTACATGGGATGAAGAGTCGATCGAGTCCAGCAGCTTCCTAGCTTCCTCGGCCGACAGAACGGAAGTTTTGCCTTTCTTGACCGAATGCTTCGACCCGCGAACAGGGCTTGCGGGATTTACGGCGAGGACTTGGCCGACGACCAGCATCCTAATGGCCGCAAAATGCTGCTTTACAGATGGTGCTGCGAGGCGTTTTTGCAGAGATTTGATGCAGGCCGCTACGTGGAGGGCTCGATATCTCGCAGCTCGTGGATTTCGGCGAATTCGCACCAATTGGCGAATTCCGCCGCGGCACGGGCCTAAGCCCGCCGGGTATGCGGGTTCCGGATGTTGGCAGTGAAGAACTCGATAAAGCGCCTCGCGGCGTCTTTGTCAGGCGCAAACACGGCCGGCAGCTCCAAGGAGGTCGAAACGACCCTTGATACAATCCCGGCCATCACTTTCCCCTACCGCCCGACAGTGAATGATAACGTCCTTTATCATGCACAAAATTGATCGGCAGGATAGGGGTATTTTAGACCGCGCGTTAACCTCCCGTCGCGTGATAGTAATGTGGAGGTGGACCCAGGAGCACTATGGCGAATCTACTGTACGTCGATAACTCAAATGTCTGGATTGAGGGGATGCATGTTGCGGCAGCCAAGAATGGGCATGCCCCGAATGTCTGGGCGGCTGTGCAACAAAAAATATGTGACTACTCTTGGACAATCGATTTTGGAAGACTTTTTGAATTTGCCGGCGGTGACCGTAAGGACGTCAAGAAAGCTGCGCTCTTTGGATCGCGTCCACCTAAGAACGACTCACTATGGGCCGCCGCTCAGAAAAATGGTTTTGAGGTAATTGTTTATGACCGTAACGTTGCCGATCATGAAAAGAAAATTGATACAGACATCGTGGCGACAATGATCGAAGATTCATATGAGATCCTCAAGGTAGGCGAAGATGAGATTACGCTCGTTGCCGGCGATTCCGATTATGTGCCAGCGATCGAAAAGCTAAAAAAGCGTGGTATTCCCGTACACGTAGTTTTTTGGGGACATGCTGCGCGAGAACTGAAAGAAGCAGCGACGAAGTTTATAAACTTGGACCAGTATCTTGAGCATTTGAACCGGAATCGAACATGATAGGGCTTTTATCGAGTTAGAAGTCAAGGATTGAGAAGTGCCCTTCTTAAGCCTGCTGTCGTCACTCTATTTGGAACTCAGTCGCGCCTCTACTTGTTGCAGAAGCAATTCAAACTGAGGCTTGAATGGTTCCACTTGCGCAGCAGACGGATAAGATTCCGATGCGGCAATTTTTCTATGGGCGTGAAAATCCGCGACCTTCCGCAGTCCATTCTCAAGATGCTCGAAACTGTCCTTGAGGCTCTTGCCGATATTTGCCAGGACCTGGGAGAACGTGTCGTGTCCGAAGACCGGAGGAACATGATTTAGGACGGTTCTCATCAATAACGCAGTTGCAAGAACGTTGGCGTGTGCATAGGAAGAATTAATCTCTCTGCACATCTTTACCAGCGATCCGACATCCACAGCGCCCGATTGTTTTTCGGCTAATCGACCAATGAGGCCTGGCTCGACGATCCACATATTAGTGCCCCGGCTCACCCCTGCATCGTCAGAGAATTCAAGAGCGGCTTCGATGTCAGGAATCAATGCATCCAATTCCGCTTTCGCATCGTAGGCTGAATACAGGTCATTAATCTCTACATTAATCGAATTGAGCCTGCTCGCCGGCTCTTCGGGCAGCATGGGGCCAGCGAGCCTCTTGAACTGGACAACCAAATAGCGATATCCGCTTGTGACTGCCGTCTGTTCGTCAGGGTCGTCCGATGGCCCACAAAACCGGAAGTCGTGCGCTTGCTCAATCAAACTGATGATGCGTTCTTTTTTGGTCGCCGCCATATATCTCCGCCCGCCGCAACACGACTGCCTGCAAAAGCTAGATCTTGATCCGCAGCCGACGGGCGCGCTCCTTAAACGCCCGTTCTCCGCCCTCAAGGATGTCACAGACCTGCCGTCTAATCTTCGGGTTTTCCAGGCTACCACTCTGATACGTTATCTCGGGAAGCTTTCCGGGCCTATGCTGGCCGCAATGTGCAACGATAACCTGATCGGCGTCCGCATTCACGACCAGATTAGCGTTGTGACTCACAATTATGATTTGCCGACGCAATTTGGCCTTCCGGAACCGCTCCACCAACTCGTCGTTGATCGATTTCGGGTCAAGGTTCTCTTCCGGCTGATCGATCAGTAATGGACGATCGTCGTCAATATCGATGGCCAAATACAGAAGAAGAAGGACTATACCTCTGGTGCCCGGCGACAATTGCTCGATATCCAAACCTTCATACTGAATGCCATAAGCAACCTTTATATGTTCGGTTCCGTACAGCCATACGGAGACGCTTTCCGCCCAATCTCTGTATGCTTGGGCATCAGATCGCTCGACCGGAGCATGCTCAACAAGGCCCCTTTCGTGTGACTCACGGAAACGTCCCATGGCGTCGGAAACGTCGGTGCTGGATCCAGTCTCCCACGCGGTCTTAAGTTCTTCTTGAGCGGCGAGTAGAAGAGTCCCCTTTCCTTTGAAGGGCCCATTCTTTCGAAGGTCGAGCAGCCTTTCTCCCTTCTCTGCCCAAGAATCTGCGTCCACAACGCGATGGACCGAAAAGGTGAGCTTTCCCAGTGCTCCCGGCTCCGATTCAAGCCTAAGCTTTAGCGGTTCGTAGAGATTGCTTAGCTGCTTTTCTTCGTCCAGAATCCCATCGAAAACCGAAGCATAGCTGATCTTCCGAGACTCGATCAGATCTTTGATTTTCGTGTCTGCTTTCTTTGCAGTTTCTATATAGCGGTCAAATTTAGCAAGCGCGGCCTCATCGCGAGAGATCTTTTCGGACAGACGCGAGAACGTCTTGGTGTTTTCAGTGTCAATACCAATCAGCTTTCGAAGTCTCTCGATCTCTTTGTCCAGCAAATTTAGTGGGAGCGTTTCAAGTGCCATTCCCTGCGGAAGCAGAGAAGTCGGCGATGCGGGCACATCTTCAGGATCAGTCTTTCGCCGTTCCATAGGACCAACCAATTGGCGCAACCGAGTATCGACCGCTTTTTCTGCGGCAGCCAGAATCTCGTCAACGTTACCTGAAAACTTCAGCAGGAACGCCTTCCAGCTTTCGTCAGAAATGCCAGTTTCCTCATGGTTTTCCTGCAACTGCCTCAAACGGTATGGTGCGTCATTGGTTCGGGTATCGTTGATTTCGTCCTTTAACGCCAACAGGGCACTCTGCTGACGCCGCCCCTGCTCGACGTTAGAACGAATCTGTTCGGCGATCGTCGAGACTCTATCTAACTGGTCACTCCGTTCCGTGCTTCCCTTATTCAGTAGCCGTTTTCGATCACGCTTATCCTTCTCAATTACATCAGCCTTTTCTTTTCTCTCGCGTTCAAGTCTCTGCAAGCTAGCCTTACGCTCACGCTCGACGTTGAGCTCCCGGCCAGCGGCGATCAACGCTTCCTCAGATCTTTCCCGCTTCAGGCGGCCCCGTTCAGCGCGAAGGTCGAGGAGTTCCCGAAATGAAGTTGTGCCCATCCTCGTTTCCGGAGGATGCGCTTGATAAATGACGCGCTCAATCTCACCGAGCAATTCATCTGTTAGCCCCTCCGCCAAACATAAATTGTCAACGAACTGCTGTGAGAGATACCTCACACGCGGAATCGAGAAGTAGTCGTCCGTGTCGAGTTCCGTCAGCCCCTTCGAAGTTGTTTCTTCGTCTTCCCATGTGAGTTCAGCCTCACTATTGATCAGGTACTCGCCTGCACGCTTAACGAATGATCGCTCGCTGACATTCGCTGAAAGCGCCGAGGCCCCGGCCGCAATAATATCTGCAAGTGCCGTCTTGCCTGACCCGCGAGCACCGATAATACCAATAAGGCCTGCATTCAAAGGGATTTCGGGCGTCTTCAACCAGCGAGCCTCGGTCACTTTAACGTTTGCTATGACCTGCGAAGGCATCGCCCCGAGAGGTGCCTGGGAGCCGATCGACACCCTAGCGTCGGGTTCAATGCATACTTGGCGCAATGTCTCGAAGCAAAGGTCGCCTTTGATCCAGCAATTACGTTCGGGGTCCGCCGCAGTGATTGCATCCGACGAATGTGCGTCACAGCCATGTAGGCACGGCTTCGGACCACCATAAGACACCTCAAGCTCTTCCAAACCCAGAACACCCTGTCCGAGCCAAAATTTCCTTGCCTTTGAATTTGAATCGAAGATTATGTGTGCAAGGCGCTCGATTTCCCTGCGGAGGGTTGTCAGGGAAGCGTCGCTCTGAAGCCCCGCTGTCCCATCACCTGTTCCAGACGCGACGGCAATGAGGATGTTTGCTTGAGCCCATAGGTTCTTCTTCAATTCAGCACGGAGTTGATCGAGGCTGACCTTAAACTGGTTTGCGCCTTCACTCAATGCTGCATCGTCAGTAACCAGATTCGCATTGTGAGCGCGGCCAAGTCGGATTAGATCGGGCTGCTCACATCGAAACGTGTCGTGGTGTGCCTCAAAAGTTAGAGCCTTCAGAAATCGCCTAACTTCGGCCACGTGGTTTGGATCGTCGGGGGAAACAAGCAAATGGAAATTAATCGGCGAGTTTGCCCCAGTTCCGATTCCGAAGCGCATTTCGATATTCGGGAAAATGAGATCAACCCTGGGTAGGCGGCCTGCAGCCTTCCTTTTCACCACTTCTTCATAAACACTAAGGCTGTAATAGTCCGTGACGCCTAGAGCCCGGATCGGCGAATCGGATTTCTCGATGGCCTGCAAATAGTTCTCCCAGGGATCATCGCCTCCGAACTGATTATTGCGGAGCGTCCCAGGGCCGTGGAGATGCGGGTCCCACCGATGCCAGACTGATCCGCGAGGATTACGCGTTTCGTTCATTCCTACCTCGTGCCATCATCGAATGGAGGACAGCTTAAGATCATCCAAGAATTCGGAAGCAGGCTCCGCACTCGTGACGAGCAAATAATCGCGCGCACGAGTGCAGGCAACGTACAGCAGATGTCGTTCGCTGTTGTATACCTCTTCCAGATCAGAATCGTCCGCAACGGTCTCAACCCTCGACTGTAACGGGATAATTTCGTCGTCACACGCCATTACTCCTACCGCGCGGAATTCGAGACCCTTTGCCAGGTGCATCGTTCCTAACGAAACCAGCCCACCGACTGTCTCGACATGTTCATCGAGCATTTTGAAATCCAGTCCAGCCTTAACGATTGCAGTACGCGCCCGATCTACCTCGGCGTCTGAGCGAACGAAGACGCCCATTTCGTGGGGCATAACCCCTTCCGCCCGCAGACCCAATAGCCAAGTGCGCACCGCGTCGATTTCTTCTTCCTGACTGCCGAACGTTCGAACCGCAGGATCTGGTCCATTAAAGACGGATATTGTGCCTCGCCTTTCTTCAATATTGCCGTCAACATCCGCAACTTCGGGTCCAAGCAAACGATCGGCCTGCATTCTGATTTGGTGCGAAGTGCGATAGTTAACATGCAATGTACGCGCGCGACCACGGATATCCACCCCGAGCGACTTCCAAGAGAATGGTTGCTGAAAAATGCGCTGTCCGAGATCACCAGCGAAAAACAGACTATTCGACCTCTTCCCGCCCAGTGCAGCCAGGAACCGCAACTGGGAAACGCTCAGATCCTGAGCCTCATCGACCACGACGAAATCGAACGGTGAATGCTTTCTGCTCTCCAACTGCCCGGCAAGGCGAGTGAACATTTCTGCGTGGGTGATCAATCCCTCGGCACGTAACCGTGCACGCAACGCGTCAAGAATCGTCCACAATACTCCGCGCTGCGATTCCTGCAAACGCGTCTTCCGGCCGAGGCGGACTACGTCCCGATACGACTCCCAGGTGTCCAGCTGCCAGGCATCAACCAGCTCCTCCCACTCAGAGAGAATGAATCCGACGCGAAACTTTTGATCGGCGACTTCTGCCGCAGCCTCGATCAGGAACTGTCGAATAACCTCACGAGACGCAATTGTGGGGCGGCCGAAATGTTGCTCATACAGCCGTTCGCCAATGGCGTTGATTGCGTGAACTTCCAGGCGTTCACCCAATCGCGGTTCGTTGCTAATCAGGCGCCGTAATCTGGTTCTTAGCGCGTTGGCCAGCGCATCGCTGAACGTCGTCAACAAGACTCTGGTTTCAGGGTTTGTGCGGGCCAGGAACACTGCCCTATGCAATGCAACAATTGTCTTGCCCGTTCCGGCCGATCCGGAGACGCGAGCCGGACCACTATAGTCGCGCTCGACCAATTCCCTCTGGCCTGGGTGGAGGAAGATTGTCCACTTGTCCCAGGGATAAGTGAATGCGCGCTCAAGTTCTTCCAGATCATTCATCACCCTAAAGCGGCGAAGCGCGTCGGGGTGAGTAAACGGATTAGCTCCACTTGGAGCAGATTGCGGAACTCGCGGTGTGCCTCCTGTCGCTAATTCGAGGAGAGCCTCCCCTGCTTCGCTTGGCAGATGGTCGGACAACGTCAGGATCGTGTCTTCAGTTGCTTGCTTCACATCGCCAAGCCACTCCGGAGGTATGCCGTAGGCCAACAAAACGTCGTCGCTCAGTTGTGCGAATAGTGCTGGCTTCTGTGGTTTGGGGCGTTGAACCTCCACATAGACCGGAACAGCAATTTCCTCGACGCGCTCGCGGATTTCTACCAACTGGGCTGCACCAGTTTTCGGATGCGTCTCAAGTTTGCGCCGTTCGGCCCACGCATAGGCTTTGTCGTGATGATCGACGTAGCAGAGCAAGAGGCTGGCATTCGTCTTGTGAACGATCAACCGGATATCGCTTCCCACGCGGACAGACCAGAAGTTCTTGTCCTTTGCCTGATCAAGGCGATGAAAGCTGAGACCCGGAGCCGCGGGGTTCAACTGGAGGTCGAATGCAGCCGTTTTCACGGCCTTCTGTTCGTCTGCTCGCAGACGAATGAGGCTGTCCGTGAACGTGTCTGCAATCCGAAATTCCATCACTGCACCTTAAAGACCTTCATCACCTCGTCTCCGAGATGATTGATCACTTTTACGGCGATGCGGCCGGACTTTGGCTTCTGGAAGGCGCGTGATGTATCGCTATTGAGAGTCGCCCATGCCTCGGGGTTGATTTCGGCTTTTAGTGTTGCCTTTAGCGCACTGTAAGGATCGTCCGCGCCCAGAAAGTACGCGTGCCGGACGAAAAAGCTTTCCTCGTTGTAATCCGTATCTATGAACCAACACGCAATTCCATCGGCCCCGCCGCTACGCACTTCGCCTGTGTTCGGGTGGAATACATCAACGCCGTTTACCTTC
Organism: uncultured Acidobacteriaceae bacterium; assembly: GCA_963704415.1. Lineage (GTDB taxonomy): Bacteria > Acidobacteriota > Terriglobia > Terriglobales > Acidobacteriaceae > Telmatobacter. The sequence continues at coordinate 1,988,412 of OY969908.1, forward strand.
ACGCGAACTTTCTTGCCATCTTCGGCAGGGAGAATATCGATATCCGGTTCCCCGAAAATGACGAAGAGGTTGCCCTTGCCGGTGTTCTTCAGATCGTCGGACATATGCAAGTCGGCGTTCATCCGAGCCTTCAGCACGGGGATGCGTCCGAGCTTACTGAACTCTGTAGCGTGTCCCTCATAGTTGAAAGCACATGCGATTAAGACATCAAAGTCAGCGTCACCGGCCTCGCGCGCAGCCTCCACGAGATCCGGGCGTGTCACCGTACCGAATTCAGGGCCAATAAAAACGGCCGCGCGCTTTTCAGCACCTGATTCTGCGTTGCCTTCAATGTAGCGGCCCTCGGCACAAACCAACTCTCCGGGCCAAGGAGTCAGAGAGGTGAATGTGATCCGGTCTTCTTTGTGTGCCTGCTGTACACCCGCCACTTTCAAATTCTCCAAGATCATTTCTGGAAACGATTGCTTCGCGCCGTATTGAGTGCTGTCCGCTTTGAGTGGGTCGATCAGCTCGTCTTCGTCATCTACACCAAGAACGCGGTGCGGCGACAAGCTCTCAACTGTAAAAGGTCCAGCAACACGCACCTTCTTTTTATCTTCATATGGCCGATCAAGGAGATATTCACTTTCAGCCTTACCCGCAACGGATGCGTTGATCTCTCCTTGACGCTCAATTCGAGCGTGCCACCAAGCTTCATGCAATGTCTTCGCATCATCTCCCCATCGTTGATCCGCATCGCGCGGAATCTCCCACTCCTGCCATTGCTTCTTGAGCAAAGCGTTTAGCCCTTTTCTTAGTGTTTCCAATTTCGGCTGCCATTTGTTCCAAATGACATCGATTTCAGCGTTACTGGCAATGGATTTGAGGGTTATATGGGGAGCACGCTCGCATACGAAACCGTGACGAATATCGCCGTGCACCGGTTGGGAACTCGGCGCAGTGCGCGTAACTTCCGCCTCCTTCATCTGACCATCCCGAGAGTCAGAAAGAAAATAAAAAAGATAGCGTGCGCCCATTATCCGCGCTCGTGCCAAGGCGAGGGCCACGCGCGAGGTGTCAATTGTTATCCATCTCCGGCCCCACTGCTCAGCCACATACGCCGTTGTACCGGCCCCACAGGTCGGATCGAGAACGAGATCACCTGGGTCTGTGGTCATCATCAAGCACCGTTCGATGACTCTCGGATTCGTCTGAACCACGTAAATCGGGAATTTTTCGCCATGAAACTCCGTCCATAAGTTCGGTACAGACGCATAGGCCCAGTCACTCCAGTAAACGACCCCACCGAGCGACTTACCACCACCATCAAAAATCCGGTCCGCCTTCGCCAGCCGCTGCATGTCGACGTCTGGATTGTATGTCCAGTGCCGATTTGCACCGCACTCGAACTCCTGCCCTTGGAATGAAAAATCTTTGCTTCGTTCGGAGCGATCTTGACTGACGAGGGGGTAGTTAACGCGAGCCCATGTCCACCCCTCAGCTAAGTATTGCGTAATCTCTTCGTCGCCTAAGGTCTTGACGCGGACATGCTTTCCTTCTTTCGAAATGAGAGTGTTGAACTTATTGTCGTCGTCTGGGTCTCTTCTTTCCCTATAAATATTCCGAATCTTGAGCGCAGAACGTTTCTTTGAATACCATAATAGATAATCGTTGACCGGGTCCGTCGCGGTTGTGGCGCTTTTTTTCTTCACAATCAAAGTAACCACCGCATTGTCCTCACCGAATATTTCATCCATGACGGCCCGAACGCGATGAACGTTTTCGTCCCCAATCTGCACAAATATGGAGCCTGAATCAGTCAATAAATCGCGTGCAACCGTAAAGCGGTCGCGGAGGTATGTGAGGTAACTGTGAATTCCGTCCCGCCACGTGTCGCGGAATGCCTTCACCTGTTCAGGCTCACGGGTGATATGGTCAACCTTCCCGTCCGTCACATTCCTACTTGTAGTTGACCACTGAAAATTGCTGTTGAACTTAATTCCGTATGGTGGGTCAAAATAGATACATTGAACTTTGCCGCGGAGGCCTTCGCGCTCAGCGAGACTCGCCATCACTTGCAAAGAGTCTCCGAGGATCATGCGGTTCGACCAATTCTGGTCGTGTTGATAAAACTCCGTCTTGTCCACACCTTTCGGTATCCCGTTGAAATCGGCGAACAGATCAGCCGTAGTTTCCCCAGCGTCGTGCTCCCGCTCGCGGGTCTCACGCAGCAGATCATCTATCAGAACCTTCGGCTGTACTTTCTCTTGAATGTAGAGCGGCGGAGCGTGAACAACTAAGTCAGACCAGTCCTGCTGGTCTTTACCTCGCCAGACAAGCTGCGGATCGAGGTCGCGATTTCGTCGATCGTAAGGCACGCGGACAGGGTTCTGCTCATTCTTCTGCAAGACGGACTGGTATTCCGCCGTCGGTATGTTTTTCCGCGTCGCTTCACTATGTTTGAGGATCTCTACGGTCTTCGAGGTGACTTGCCGTTTCGCCATGTTCCTATCCCTATGCTGCTGTCGTTGCCGCGATGAACTCGATCATCTTGTTGAATTCGCCTTCGACCTTGGCCGCAAAATCCGCTTCGATCATGTACACTTCCGTGAACTCGGCAAACGCCCAACGTCCGTGAGTGCCAAGGTGATTGACGCCGGGAACCCAGTATGTTTCCATCGTCGATTTCTTCTCTTTGCCGTCTTCACGGCGATATCCCTTGATCTCGACAATGAGATTCAAGAGATCATCGTCTCCGTGGCCGTCGTCCACGCGCACGACGAAATCTGGAATGTACCTGCGCATTTCCGAGCCGAAACGATATGGCACTTCCAGACCTAGGTTCTGGTTCTTGACGTATGAGCGAACGCGGGGGTGTGTTTCGGCCACGCGGCAGAACTCACCTTCCCACTCGCTGTCGAGCACCGCCCAGTTCACGTGGCAGCGAGATGCAGCAGTCTCCCAACGCAATGTTTTTGAGGTATTGAAGTTTACGTGCATCGTCGAGCCCGTCGGGTTGTACGGGTCGAGTACGGCCTTAATTGGGCGGTCACCAATAAATTTGCGATTGATGCCGGCGATGATCTTGTTACACGCCATATCTGCGAGCGTCTTATATTTCAGCTGCGCCGGATATGTGCCGCCCTTACAAACGAGATATCCGTCCAGCCATTGTTTGGCGATACGTTTTAGCTGACCGAAGAGATGAAGCTTCGGATCATCTCCAGGGTCGCGCCATCTCTGCAGCACAAGATGCGACGTCAGCTCATACAAGACCTGCGAAGGTCGGACGTCCCCGGTATGGACCAGGTTGAGGTCAACGCGCTCCCCGATGATTCCGGAGTTTTGAGTTTCCGTTGCGCCGACAAGATCCGGCGTCAGTTCAAGAACGGAGTCTTCGTTGAATTCAGCCGAGAGGCGATCCTCGGGGAGTTCAATGCGGTAGCCCTCAACACGTGGAAACCGAATTTCCAATGCGTTGCGGTCCGGTTTGACAGCCTTGACCTGGATCGTTTCGCGCGGCGGCTGCGGCGGTGCCACCACCGGTTTGGCCGTGAAATCGAAGGGAATGCCGAGCACATCGGCGTATTCCACATTGAAGAGCTCCTCTTCGTTCAAATCGTAGGACTGACGACGGAGAGCGCGACCGATGACCTGCTCGCACAGAAGCTGAGTGCCGAAAGCTCGCACACCCAAAACATGTGTCACAGTGTTGGCATCCCAACCCTCTGTCAGCATGGAAACAGAGACGACGCAGCGAATTGAGCCGCCTAGTTGCCCGTATTTGCCGACGGTGTTCATCACTTCACGGAGCAACATGACGTCGTCCAGTTCTTTGCCGCCCTGGAGTTCTTCCGCCATCTTGCCGCCTCGTTCGAGAATCTCGCGCCGGAAGCGCTCGATTTCGTCAGAAGCCATAATCCTGAAATTGTCGTCAAGCGCCTCGCCGGATTCGAGCTGTTCGCTATCAATCAGAAGTGTGTTTGGTCTTGGAAATGGGTTTCCGTGCTCGTCAAAATTACGGAACAGGGGAAGGCGACCTGCTACCGGAGTGCTTGATCCGTCGTCATTTTCGTGCACAAAGCCAGAGATGTAGTCGTAGACCAACTTTGATGTAGACGTGTTGTTGCACACAACGATGAAACAGGGCGGCACACGAATGCCCGCCTTTTCCCAAAGATGGAAAGTCTTTTCGTAATGACCATAAAGAGCTTCCAGCGCCGTTTGCAGTTGCGGAGGTAAGCTGAGCGGATCAAGGGTGTCTTTCCCGCGTCCCTTCTTCGGCATCTTTTTGCCGATGTGTTCCCATAGATTTCGGAACATGGGCACATCTGCCCCAGGAATGTTGTCTGCGACGGGAACGCGCGGCAGCTTCACAATGCCACATTCGATCGCATCCATCAGCGAGAAGTCGCTCATTGTCCAAGGGAAAAGCGTTCCTTCTGCATACCCGGAACCACTAAGAAAAAACGGTGTCGCTGATAAATCGATGACGCGTGCTACGCCGAGCTGCCGGTTCACGGCTTCGAGGCCGGAAATCCACACTCGCGCCGCCTCCTTGTTCTTCTCTGCCTCCTTCCTATCGTCCCCTGTCAGTTCGTCATCATCGGAACCGGCCTTCTCTCGGTAACAGTGGTGCGCCTCGTCATTGAGCACAAGAACGTCTTTCATGCCCATAAGGTCGGGCATGACCCTTTGCAGCATCTGCCCCTCGGTTTCGAGGGTATTCAACTCTTCGCCGCGGCCTTGCAGCAAGGAGCGGCCGCCCTTGGACAGCTCGATTCGCTCGCGAAGCATGAAGGCGTGATAGTTGGTAATCACGATCTTCGCGCGATTTACCTCCTCCAGCATGTCCGTGGGAACAAGTTCGCGACCTGCGTAATAGCTGTCAGGATCATTCGGTTGCAATACGCGCAAGCGATCCTTGATCGTCAGGCCCGGTGCGACGACCAAAAATCCACGCGTGAAGCGTTTGCTTTGCGGATGGCGCACAGCATTTATGGTTTGCCAAGCGATCAGCATAGCCATCACGGTGGTCTTTCCCGCCCCGGTTGCCAGTTTTAGAGCGAGACGCTTCAGTTCCGGATTGGCGTCATTATTGGCGTTGGCGAGATGCTCAAGAAAGCCCTCTCCGATTTTTCCGATTTGTGGCGCCACCTCAGTTAGCCATATCGCGGTTTCGATGGCTTCGACTTGGCAGAAGAACGGGCGGAGCCCGCTCCACTCCTGTTTACGCCAGTGCTGGAGTAATCGTTGGGTCTCGGGAGTTACGCGCCATTCATTTGGATTGGGGATCTGCCGCCATTTATCAACCTGGTTGCGGACTCCATTGATCACCGCAGTGTGATCATATTGTTGCTTCGCGGTTGAGAGCCCCAATCCTTCATCGAAAACCAGTGCCGCCTGTTGAGTGCTGCCTTTTTGCTTCTTGGGTTTTGGAATTGGCGTGATGAATTCCGCCAGGCGGCGGTTGCCAACAATCTTTTGAGTTGGCTGGCCCAGGCTGTCTAGTTCCCAATGTCGCGCGGGATAGCCATATGGCGAGTTCAAAATTGGATGGTCGAAAAATGGATTCCCGTCGCTCATGCGCCTTTTCTGTCCTTCGTCTGTCTAGTCAGCCACTTGGAAGATTAGATCTTCTCTTCGTACCTCACAACCTGTACGAGAAGTGGCATATCTCTGCCTATTTCGGGGCGGATTGCCCAGGCTCGTCGCGGCCCGGCTAGATCAGAGCCGGCGGAAGTTTCGATGTGATTGTGTAACAGAGCCATCTTAGACCTACCCCTTTCCTCCTGCCCAATTCCATCCCAAATGCCTCTCCCTATTTCGCCGAATGATCCTTCCGTATATATGCCTGCGTTGAATTCGCAAATTCCTCCGTGCCGGCCTCAATCCACCCTGCCCGCGCAGCCTGCGGGGGGATAGCCTTAAGGCCGCCGATTAAGGCTCCGGGTGTTCAGTGTGCTCAACAGGCCGATCCGCATGCGGCTCCGCAGCATACCGCTCCGTACGCGCGGACTCTGCCTCTCTCGCATGAGTCACCTCTGCCTCTCTCGCCTCTTCGAGCACACGCTGTCTCTGGACGCTTTCAAAGTGGCATGTGGTGACTATCTTGTTCTTGTCGTCTTTAATTTGGATGGAACCAGAGGTTGGAATTTGGATGTCTGGATTTGCGCCTGCAAAAAACTGCTCCCTGCCTGATGCAAGTTCCGATGCAAGGTCATCGGGCTTAAGAGGAAAAATCAGCGTGGCTCCCTTGTCCGAAAGCACGAAAGTCAGGTTAACTTTAAGTGCGCTGTCGCTCCAAAATGATATGAAACCAGAGGGGTTTATATCCAAAGTGCCTTTTCCACAAACTGTCTTGGGATACAGACTCTCCTCCGTTTTGACTATTTCGGCCGCCTTTCCTTCTATCGTCGTTTGGGGTGCCCTACTTGTTTCGCCAACCTCTCCGCCACCATCGGATGATTTGAGTGAGGAGTAAAAGACAACTGCCGCAACAAACAAGGTGAGGAAAGCAGCCCCGCCACTAGCCAATCTAGCTCCTTTATATCTTGCACTTTGATTTGGGCGCAAAGAGGCATACTTTTCAATATCCCCCCATGTGGCGGGGACCACATGAGCACCTACCTTTTCCGCAGCGGCTTTCTTCTCCTCAATTTCTAAGCGCAGTTTCTGGTTCTCCAGCCCAACATTTTCAAGCTTGTTTGCTGCATCTACGGTATCGAGCACCACCTTGTAGAAGCCAAAAACGATACCTCCATCTGCAACCACGGCAGCTGCGGAAAGCAGGGGAATCTCCTTCCACATCACAAACCCCAGGACGCTGATGCCACCTAGAACAAGGAGGCACAAACCGCCGGTAAATAGAATCCTCCAGAGATTTTTCACGAGAACCTAAGTCTAAACCCGAAACAATTTTGAATATCTATTTTTTTGCCCCGCCGCAAAACACTTATCGTCCGGTTAGAGGCGCTACTTCGTCTAGTTATTACTTTACAAACAAATCCGGCCTTGGTGCTTCGTTTGATCGGTAGGCTGACGGTCAACGGTGCGGCTGCGTTGGCGGCTGTGAGGACCGCATCCGCTTCCCCGTTCTCGTCTTATTGCTTAGCTCCATGAGGCGGCCAGCCGTCGCCTGGATGCTCCATTCCCCATTCGATGGCGGTACGGCACCATGTAAAATCCGCGCGGCTATTATCGGGCCGGTCTTCGCCGTGCGTCATGGGCGAATGATCGACACAAAACTTGTAGCTTGGCCATTTCTTCCGGCTTGGCCCGCCGATGGGTGAAACTCGCACGCCTCTCTCTCGCCTATCGCTCATCGCATCATGCGCATTCCAATGTCCTTCGTCCTGCATTCAGCGGGATTTTACGAGCAAATACGACGTGCTTCGTCCTCCGGCCGCATCTTTCACCAGTACCTTCTTTCGCATCAGGTCTTCGATGTCGCGCAGAGCAGTATCCTGCGAACACTTGGCGAGCTTGGCCCATTTTGAGGATGTTAGCTTTCCCTCGAAACCATTGAGCAGCCGGTTGATGAGGTTCCGCTGCCGCTCATTGAATTCCACGCCCGCGAAACGCTCCCAAAAGCGCGCCTTGTTGAGGACCGCAGCCAGAATCGTCTCGGCGTGGTCGAATGCGCGGCCGAGGCATCCCAGAAACCATTCGAGCCAGTGTGTGATGTCAAGATCGCCCTTCTGCGTGGATTCAAGAATGTCGTAATAGGCTTTGCGCTCTTGCCGGATCTGAGCGGACATGCTGTAGAAGCGCTGCGGACTTCGCTCCGAACGGGCAAGCACCATATCCGCGATCGCACGCGCGATTCGTCCATTGCCATCGTCGAATGGGTGAACGGTGACGAACCACAGATGCGCGACGCCGGATTTGACGACAAGATCGGTCGAATTGTCCTTTTCGAACCAGTCGAGAAATTTCTTCATCTCCTGGCGCACGCGATCGGCCGCAGGCGCTTCATAGTGGACGCGTTCCTTGCCGATCGGACCTGACACCACCTGCATCGGGCCGGTATTGTCATCACGCCAGGCAGCGACGTTGATTTTTGCCATCCCGCTACGGCCTGTTGGGAATAATGCAGCGTGCCAGTCGAACAACCGTCGACCGGTCAAGGGTTGATCGTAGTGCTGCGTCGCATCCAGCATCATCTCGACGACGCCCTCGACATCGCGATCCGCCGGCAAAAGCCCACCGATTTTGATTCCGAGCCGCCGGGCGATCGAGGAGCGCACCTGGTCCCGGTCAAGCTTCTCGCCTTCGATATCGCTCGATTTAAGGACCTCTTCCGTGAGGCTATGCAGCACGGCTTCCGCGCGAAGCTGGAAACCGAGGCCCTCCATCCGTCCGATTAGACGGCCCTGTCGGTGCCGTACATCGACGAGAAGCGCAGAAATGCGTGCGTGGTCCCAGCCAAAGCCCGGCCACGCTGCCCGCTCGTGAATGTACATCTTGCCCTTTATTCGCCGCGCCATGTGCATCGAATCTAGCGCCTATTCTCCGCAAAAGCAAGCGTATTCTCCGCATATTATGCGGTGATTATGACCCCTATTCGCCTCATGCCCGTTTTTTGCCCTGCCGTTCTCGCAACACCCTTCACGGCGGGGTTCGGTCACTTTAGCCGCCGCCGCTTGCCGTCAATAACGGATTTCGGCTCCCCCCTGCCCGGCCGGTCTCGGTTCCCCCAAAATCCTATGGACAGCAGCGCTTTTGCCGGCGGCAACGCGTGCCCTCTTTCGCCCCCGCCGTGGGGGTCACTCGAAATGAAAGAGAAAAACACCATGGGCAACATCACTCCAGGACATGTTCGCGTATTTCAAGCTGTGAGGTCGCAGCTCTACGACAACATCACGCTTTCCAGTTGCATGATTAATGGCGAGCCGGGTGTCGCGATTGTTATGGTCAACGAAGTTGGCGAGCGCAAAGTGGCGGTCATGCCCCTCTTCGTCGCCATCACCCCGTCGATGGATATTAGCTTCCCTGGCGAAACCGATTCCTCCGGAGATGGCGGCGGTCCAAAGAACCCGCGCGAAGCTTTCGACGCCAACAAGTCGATGACCAGCCCTGCTCCGGCTTGAAACAAAAGGCCCGCGTCGTTCACGCCGGCGCGGGCTTCACTTCTCCACACCGACTGCGCAAGATACAATTTGCTCGCTAATCTCTTCAAGGACAAGCCGGCATGGATCTTTCGACAATGACTCCACTTCAGTTGCTTGCGCTCCATGCGCGCGTCTCCGACGAGTTGCGCGGGCGCGGCGTCACGCGCAGCTCGAACAATCCGACCGGAGATGTTGCCGAGTATATGTTCTGCAAAGCCTTCGGTTGGACCCAGGCCAACAATTCGAAGGCCAATGTCGATGCCATCGGCCCCGATGGAACCTCCTATCAGATCAAGGCACGCCGCGTAACACGATTCAACAAATCGCGTCAGCTCTCCGCCATCCGGGACCTTGAAGGTGCAAAGTTCGATCTTCTGGCGGGTTTGCTCTTTGCCGAGGATTTCAGGGTGATGCGGGCGGCGCTTATTCCCCACGCGGTCGTCTTGGCCCATGCAACACGCGTTGAGCGCACCAACTCGCACCGCTTCCTTCTCCGCGACGAGATTTGGCGCGTGGCGGATGTCATTGATGTCACCGACAAGTTGCGCGCTGTGGCTCTGTGAAACACTCTCTCGCCCCACTTCAGTGCATCCGCAACGAGCCTAGATAAAGCACCCTGCCGCTTCGGACATCGACAGCCTTGCTCCCCGGCAGTCTTCACCTTCGTCAGGCGCCTCTGATTTCACACGGACCACCTGCGGCGGGGATCGGCAACCTGGCCGCCGCCGCTTGCTGTCAATGACGCTGTTTTGGCTCCCCCCCTGCCCGTGCCGGTCACGGTTCCCCCAAAAAGCTATGACAGCCGCGCTCATTGGCGCCGGCCCAGTGCCTCACCTACCCCGCCAAGGGGTCACTTCAAACGAAATGAGGCACAACATGACGAAAACGACCAAACTCCGCGAGTCCGATCTCATTCAGTTCACCGGCACCGAAAACTGGCATCGGTTCGGAATCAATCGAAAAGTCCTATGCACCGACGGCGCCAAGTACATCGCCGACGAAGGTGGCGCTTATTGGCTACTCGACGCCATCGCGATCGCGCAGCTTTACGAGAAGACCGTCGCCGCCGAAGAATTTCAGGTCTGGGTTCTGAACGTCAATCCCGACAGGACTGCGAGCCTCACCTGCGACGACGGCAATGGCAACATCGTCTATACGCAGCAGATCGAGTTCACGGATTTTCCGCTCGACGAGATTAAGCTCTATTTCACCGACAACGTCATTCTCCTACCGTCGGAGTATTGACGGGTTCGCCAGCGTCGTCATCGACGGCGCTGGCTTCGAACCTGCAACGACGGCAACCTAGACCCAATCGACGCGGTTGTTCTTGATCCAGAAATGGCTTCTGCATCCCTCGTGAAACCAGAGCGAAGGCACGAGGGAAGCGCTGCGGCCCTTAATCGTCGCGGCCCAGTGCGGATCGTCGTGCTTCCGCAAGGTCACGGTGATCTTGTGGCCGCTACGGCATGGGCAAGCCAGAATTGCCCATTGCTGGACGCCGTCTCGCTGAACAATATAGATAAGGTCCTTCGTATTTTCAGGGACATCGCTCACGCGCTCCACGACCCGGATAGCGGTGTATTTCTTGCGCCGGAAGACCTCCCGCGCTTTTTGCGCGAGATACGCTTTGAAGCGCTTCATCATTTCGAATCACCCCATGTGAGTCCAAGGAAGGGGTCCACATCACCGCGCCCCCAGTTTTTCCTGTTGGAGCAGATACATTCCTGAGAAGCGGGCGTCGAGTTTCTGCTGATGCGCGAGTCGTTGAACAGAAGAAAGAGCTCCGTACTCATGCGGTCGTCACCCATATATCCGCTCAGCCGGTGCAAAAGCTCATTGATAGCGAAGGACGCGACCGCGCTCGTAAAGGGAATCACCGCGGGAGCCTGCGTCGCCAGCTCAGGAAGATACCCCTGCTTTCTCTGACTCTCATACTCTTCCGGATTGGTCTCCTGCAGGATTTCCGCGGCGATGACATCTCCCGAGATACGTCCACGGCAGAACAGACAAGCGGCGCCGGGCATCAGCGTCGTAATCCTTCCCTGGATACTCTTGATACTTCCGTCCTTGGCCTCGATCCTGACACCGAGATCGAAGACCGGTATCAGGTAATAAAGTGAAAAAGCCGTGAGGATCGAGCGCCCCCACTCCCTGTCTGTGCAGCCGAAAATCAGGTCGCATTCGCGGAAGCGCTCAATGACCGATTGGCGTGTAATGTTACCGGGAATTGCCTCGACGATGGTTCCAAGACCAATGTTATCGGCATGCCGCCGCAGAATCTCGACCTTATAGGTTCCGGTGTCCCGGACACGCGACCCGTAGACCCGAGTGACGTTCGAATCTTCAAGCGCTTGCCCATCCGCCGTGATGATTTTTCCCGCGCCAAGCCGTATCAATTCTTCCGCAACGGCCGAGCCCGTACCCCCTGCCCCGACGACCCCGATCGTTAGGTGCTGCAAGAGTTTCTGGAGATCTTCCCCAAAAGCAAGCACATGGCGCGAGAAGAAGTTGAGCCGCGCCGGGGTGTCGGCCAGGTCCACTGCGAACCGAAAACGGGCGCCGATGACGCGGATGCGCTCCATCGGCACAATCGACCCGTCATCGAGCCAGACCCGGCCAATGGGATGATCCGGAGACGACAGCACGACGCTGGCGTGAACCGCGATGGGACTATGAATTCGGCAGTATGCCGTCCGAAAGAGCGGGGCCTCGGTTTCATCGTCCTGTTTCGAGTGACGAACAACTCCGGGCGGATGGGAATGAACAAAAACAAAGCTGAGGTTCTGTAAGGCGGCTGCTTTGATCGCGCTCAAATATGACGACTGCTTGATCTGCATGTGCCGGTCAGAAGCGTGATCGATGTCATCGGCAGGCACAGGGATCACGTCGCGCACGAGGAGCCGCGTCTCGGCGGCAGTCACCGAAATCCCGCAAAGCAGATAGGCTGCGTTCTCGCGCTCAAACGGGAAGAAGTGGGCGGTGAGCCGCCCATAGTCCTCGTCACGAAACGTCAGCGTATAACGCATGGCTTCAAATTCCCTTGTCGATCTCTTTAATGACAGCGGATAAGAATGTACGCAGGTTATCGATCCCGACTCGCCACGTGCCATGCCGCGACCACTGCTGCCAGGTTTTCCCTGCAAAGGCGGGATGCTGATTGCACCTGTCAGGGAACGCGCCGGATGGCAGTTTCACGTCGGGTATGGTGTAGAACATATCGAGCGCCGTTTGCGGATAGCCCGCTGGAAGCCGAATGAGGATGTCGGCTTCCCGAGGAACGTACCGCGGGAACGGGAAACGATGAAGGATCAGGTGAACCGCGCCCGGCACTTGGACGAGCTCATAGTCGTACCCCTTCTCGTTCAGAAATTCGATGTCCTCGTCGGGTATCAGCGCCATTGGCCTCCCGGATTGAGCTTCTTCTGTACCGAAAAGAAGTGCTCGTGCTTGTGCAGGTGGATTTCCTCATTGTTATTCGGGATCAGCTTGTCCTCGCCCTTTTCATGCACTTCTTCGTACAAGTCATGGGTGTTGGGATCGACCTTGCCCAGCGTGTAAAGCGCCGCGCCGGTCGTCGGGTTCCGCGACTCATGCTTCTTCTTGTCGATGAAGATCTCGACATGCTTCGGCGGTTCATGATGCTCATGGTGGTGTGGATGATGCTCGTGATGCTCATGCGTTTCCATGTCTGTCTCCTCGTTTCGGGGTGAAGTCTGATTCGTCTGGACCTATTATACCAAAATCTGCGGATTTGGGTATTATTATTTCAAAAAAGGGTTCAGAACAATTCTTGCGTTTTCTGGTCGCCCATATCGAGCAAAATGCCTCTCTTGAGCAGACGCACCCGTGACGCATCTTTCGAGGTTCGAAACCGCGCAGCTATATAGTCGATCAGCTTCGTGCCTAAATCCGAACCCACGACGATATTGCTATACGGTTGGTTGTTCTCGGCGCGGAACGCCCGCACGGCCTCTAGTAGAGCCGAAATCGGCATCAGAATTGCGCCACAAACATATCCCGCCTGCCATTCCATCCAATCGCGCTCAGGCGCTCCGATCATGGTGTCCCGGTGGCATTTATTGCCGTCGGCCTTCTTCTCCGAGGCGAAGAGCGACGGCTTCTGCGTTTCCATGCCTTCGAACATGAATTGATGGAAATGCACATGTCCATATTCGTGCGTGAGCGTGGTTCGCAGCCTGTTTTCCAGATGTGGAGCGCTCAACTGCTGGGAGATTTTGACCAGAGGCCGGCGGCCTGACATAAACTCCGTTACACCCTCGACATCTGCTCCTTCGGATGACAAATCTGCATAAGAATCGAGATCGGCGCGTTCCTCGATAAGCAGCGTCAGATCGTCCGTCTTGACCGGATATTCGACCTTGCCATACTTCTTCTTCAGGAATGCCGCGATGACGCGCTCGCACTCGGCATCCAGATCCTCCGGAAGATAATGAGGCCTTTGTGCGAACCTTCCCGTCTTGTCGGGGACCCATTTCATCGCTATCGGGTGCCTTTCACTGCTTTCCGGAAGGCCTTGAATGCCTCCTCGACCTTTTCGGGTTGCGCTGCAACCAGCTTCTGCAAATCCTGGGGAATCGTGCCTGCGGCCAAGCACAGCACATCTTTCGACACGCCGAGAGCGAGGGCGAACTGGCCGATGAGAAATTCGGACGGCGGGTTACGACGCGCATGCTCGATGTCATTCAGATACTGAGCCGAGATGGTCTGTCCGTCCTCTTTCTTGACGAGCGATGCGAGTTCTTTTTGGCTCAACCCCTTCGTCCTGCGCGCTTCCGAAACGATTTCTCCAAAGGTTTTCATATTCTTCCGTATTGTAATCCGCGGATTAGCTGATGAAGTTTTTCTTTTGAACGGCACCAAACTCATTTATGGGTACCGGGAGACGTGAATGCGTCATTGATGGGTTGCCCCCCTTTTCTCTCCAGAGCATCAAGCGCGAGACGCAGCACCTCGCCCAGCGGCAAGTTGCGCGCATCGGCAATCTTGTAGAAGCGTTCGACGGTTTCCGCCGTCGCCTTGATGCCGAGATGTCGATTCCGTCCGGTCCTGTAGCGGCGTTGCTTGCGCTTTGACGACGCTTCCGCCTTCGGTGCCTGGCGGCTCGGAAAGTTGTTTTGACGCGCGACCTCGGCGACCGCCGATTCCTCAACGCGTTTCTCTTGCCTCGGTTTTGTCGTGAAGGCAGTTGGTTCTTTGAGAATTGCAAAGGGATCGACACGTCCGCTCATGCTGCACCTGCTACGTTAGAGGCTTCTTCTTCCCTACCGCCCCCCTGCCCCAGCTTCAGACGCTCGACCACTTCCTCGACAAATTCCCAGACATTGATCTTCGCCTTGTCGAGATTGGCAACCTCGGCCGGGTTGAGGCCGTCGAGCGTCTGCTGAAAGGAAAACACCGCCCGAAACGCATCGCGCTCGTTAAGTTCGGTGTTGAATACCGGAATGCCTGCGGCGATAAGCCCGTTCTGGATATGCGCCTGGGTGCGCGTGCGGATCGAGGGGCTCGTGCGCGTGAGCAGCACCGCGTAGGGCGTTTCATTCTTCGTCATCTTCCGACTTTGCATGACGACGCGGATCGCCCTGCCCGCCTCATTCGCATCGAGCTGCGAGCCCTGCGTCGGGATGATCACAAGATCCGCCTGCGAGATCGCATAAACGACGATCTTCGATGCCGTGCCTTCAAGGTCGACGATCACGAAAGGCGTCTTGGAGGCTGCGTCTTCGATGCGTTCGATGATCGTGTCCTCGTCCACATCGGCGATCACCTGAAGCTTCTCCGGCGCATTGCCGCCATTCGCCCAGGTCTCAATCGGATGATTGGGATCGGCGTCGATCACCGTCACTTCCTGAAAGCGCGCCAGCGCCGTCGCGAGCAGAAAGGCCGATGTGGTTTTTCCGGCTCCTCCCTTGGGGGATACGAAGGCGATTGTCGGCATGCGGCTCTCGCGGCTGGAATGGGGGGACAGAGTTCGCGAATCAGAGATTCGGATCATAGCCAGTCAGCTGTCCGATGACAACAAGGTATCCGTCAGTGACCTCTATATGTTCTTACAGGTGTCTTATCGGCATCACTGCGTCACCAAATAGCTGTCTCTTTGATATCTGACAGATTTCTGATGGACACCAATCAGGCATCTTTTTGTGAACCAGAAAGACACCAGAAAGATGCCAGGAAAATACTTCCCGAACAGGGTCTTGAGCCGAGGCCGAGTGCCGCAATCGACGCCAGGCCCGGAAAATTGGCCGAGGATTCGATAAATGTATGGAGAGGTCTCCAGGGTGCGGAATTGCCGCCGCGCCTCTCTCGGGCCTTCTGTTGCGGTTTTGCGATTCGGGGCAGGGCAGGGGGTCCTAGTCGTCATAACCTGCCGCCTTGCGCTGGATCGGCGCCCGGTTGTGACGGCTGCGGCAGAACCCCACGAAGGCCGCCGCCGGGTTGTCGATCTTCGGCTTGCCGGAACTCTCCCAGAAATCCCGCCAGTCGTTTTCAAGGGCGTGGATGTCATAGCCCGGCGCGGCATTGCGCCCTTCCTCATAAGCCTCGTCGGGCAGGGGAGGCAATGTGTTGTCATCCGAGGGCAGGGGGCGCTCGACCCATTTGTTGTCGCGATTGAAGAAGGTCACATTGTCGCTTTCTTCATCGAAGCTGACGCGGTAATCCGGCAGATGATCGTGCGCCGCGATATGCTTCACCATCTGGCGAAAACGCGTGATGATGCTCTGGGAACCTGACTTTTTCAGAAGGGTCTCAACCGAGATCGTCCAGGTGCTCTGCCGCCCACAATGCTTGCGCGCCAATTCGTAAACACGTCTCTCAAGCGGCTTTCCGAGGCGGAAATAATCGGGATGCAGCGTCAGCACTTCCTGCCCCTTGATGGCGTTAAAGACCCAGTCGGAGAGCTTGATCTCAACCCATTGCAGCCGGCCATCGAGCCCGTGTTTACGGCGGATCGATGCGGCATCGATCAGCCCGAAGCTGTCGCGCTGCTCTTCTTCGCCCGTGCGGATGTTGGTCGTAATACGCGTTCCCGCGAGGCGGTCAATCGCTTCACAAAGGGCGTCATAGTCTTTCCCCGCAGTACCGCGATTCGTGAACCGCAGGAGATCGTAGCTCGTGATGTGGACGCGCGGACCGACCGGCTCGTTCCGGTTCAGCTTTCCCATCAATTGTGAAATGCAATAAATGAGGATGTCTTTGTCGTAAATTGTCGCCAACCCCTTGACGCTCGGCACAATCTCAAGCCAGTTGCCGTTATGCTCGTAGCGGCGAATCTGGGTATCCGGCTTCTTTGAAAGCGAGTAGAAGGGGTGCTCCATCTGCGGCACCAGATCCTTCAGCACGGCATCCGCGACATCGCAGATAAACAGATCGCCCTTGCCGTGCTTGGCCTGGAGGAGCTGTCCATCCGGATTCGGGGTTTCAGATACCATCCGCCCAAATTCGGGGTTTTGAGTATGAAGTCAAGAGATTCGGGGTTTTAAGTATGGAGGCGAGGATTCGGGGTATTGAGTAGAAAACCTCGGGGTTATAAGTATTTGTCTTCGGGGTTTTGAGTAGGAAACTTCGGGGTTTCAGGTACCGCGTACCAGAAATCCACAATACGGGGCAGGGGGTTACGCCGAGTCGTCACCGGCGTAACACTACTTAACACAGACTCTAACGTCTCTAACACTGCCAGCGGCCAAGACCGAGGATCGGGCGGTAGGAGAAGAAAAGCGGTATAGATCAGGTTGAGATTCAATTATGGGGTGTTCCGTTGGGGCTGGGCGCTGTTCTGCGCTTAAGACCACCAACACGCGCTTTGCGGCGAAGCGAGGGGCTTGATCGCTGACCGGTGTTGACCGGATAACGTCACCGGTTTTGGCCAGATACTTCTTCGCGTCGTTCACCAGCTTTTCCATGTCCTTCTTCGGGATTTTCCATTTTCCGTCGCCCACATCCCACAGCATGAGGTGTCGCACGTTACCTTCGGCGAGTTGACGGTCCACATCGAAATACTCGATGTGCTCTTCCTGCTCCTCCAGCATTCTCGAACGTTACGCTCGACAGGATCGCACCCCAAACGGCGAGAAACGACGTAAGGTTCACCCAACGGAACGAATTTTGCATTTGCCCAACATTGTGTGCCACTTCTGGTGGGACTGGCAACGTTCTGCGCTAAGATTCTTGACCATGCCGGCCTACCATAGCGACCCTGCGCTCAAACAGGAGTTCCTCGCCTACGTAAACACCGACTACACCAGACTGGTTTTGCGCAGCCACTTCAAGTCCGATCATCCGCCAGATCTTCAGACCGATATCGCCGACGCGATTCAGGGCAACCTCGGGATACCAACCACCCTTGCACATCTTTTCTATGCGCTCAGGTCCCACTTCGACGAGGATGCCCGCAAGACATGGTTCGAACGGTTTTTCGGCGCCATCAAACCGGGTTCCGAACTCTTCAGTGTCGCGGATAAGTTCGTCTACTGGGTCCTTACGGACGCGGAGGGGCCACGCAAGACTTCCCCGGAGACCGACCGCAAGCGTATCGACCGGACCGCGGAGTTGTACGCCCGGCGAATTTCCGGCGATGAACCGACGGAGGATGAATGGGAGGACATTCGTTTCGTCTCTCCCTTTGGTGTGTGGTTTGCTCAACAGGAGCAACGCTCTCAGACGTTCGCTATGCTTGCCCACTTTGCCGGAAAGGCAGGGGACTGGCCGTTCGGGCATAGTTTGTAGTGGACAGCGCCATTGAATGCACGTCGCAAGCTTATGTGGCCAGGATGGCGGATAAACTCCTCGCGCTCGTTCGTGCAAGCAACTAGCCCCCGGATCGTTCGTTTAGAACGACGCTCTCCCAATACCGTTGTTCATCCGACGCTATCGGCATAGGGATTTCCGCATCATTGCATGCCCATGAATACTCAATTCGCCCCGAATCGAGCGCTGCCCTCAACGCTTTGGCACGCCGAGGTGTCATCTCCGCCAGGCGCACTGCAATCCGGCGTAAGTCGCGCGCGCGGTTCTTGTCATACTTCTTTTGGTCATAGGGACAGGTCGTAATTACGTCGAGATATTCGAAAAGATCCATGCGCATAAGCTCGATCACCTCGAACTTGAGCCCTCGCAACGGGCGCGAGAGCGCATGTTCCCATCTGTCCTTTTCGCGCGACGGGTACGGCTTTTTCATCAGCGGATTCTAACGCGGTTTCCGTTGATCAGTTTTCAATAATTTTTCGTATTGATCCTGCGTGAGATCGAGCCACATTCCGCCGCGCCCAATCTCAATTCCATGCTCGACACCCTGGCGCGCTTCGAGATTTTTGAACGCCCCGCCCCGCTTGCCAATTTCGAGGAGCTTGTGATCGTCGGTGAAGTGAAGCTTGACCGGCAGCGTCGTCCGAGCATCCTCTTCGAGGAACGAACAATGCCAACCGTCTCTCAACATAAAGTTCATATAGACCCGGTGTCGCCCGGTCGCGCATTCACGGCATCGGCGCTCACCTGGAACGTGAGGAGGCGGGAGCCTTACATTGCAGAGAACACAGATTTCGGCTGCCAGTTTCTTCCGAACCGTTGCCGCGCGCTCGCTGCCCATCCGGGAATTCTAGCTCAATCTTCGCTTTTTGTTCCCCACAAGGGTACAATATCTCGAAGGCAATGAGCGACAAGAAGGCGCCGTTCATCATCGACAACGATCTGAGCCCGCGGCTCAAGGATTACTTGCCGCGCGACGCACGAACCACGGTCGAATGTGGGCTCCGGCCGCATGCTCCGGATAACCCGGACGTCCTCGACCTGTGCCAGCGGAAAAACGCGATCCTCGTGACCGCCGACACCGGTTTCATGAAGCACGTCAAGGACTACCAGCGCACCCATAACGATTGTTGCTGGGGAGTGCTTCTGCTTCCCGACGGCGAGATCAACCAGATCGACGTTCTGTCGCGTCTCCGCGCCGGAAAAATCAGGCTCACCTATCCGAAGCTCAAGGCCTTCAGCTTCGAACTGGCCCGGCACGACAACCTGATCATCAATCTCCGCGGCAACCCGCCGGTTATACGCGAATTATGCGAGTGCGAATGGGACGAAGATTAAGCGGCGCGTGAACACCGTTTGAACACCATTAAGAACCGGGAGAACGGAATCTTCGAAAACAGCCTGTACTCAATCGCCAGAATGAGGCCCGCAAAAACGCTATCGTTTTTGTTTGCAATCTACAGTCTGTTTCCCAAGCTGAATGTCAATTCCCATTCTCCCCGAATGGCACCTTGATCGACTTGGCGGCTCCATTGCGACCGAAGGTCGGTTTCGACCGTCGCGTCCAGATTTACGCACAAAAGCAATCGTGGCGAGGGTTGAACACGGCGAGGGAAGAGGCATTGGATTGACGTCCTCAATGCCAATGCCCAACGTCGGTTATTTGGACCCTTCAGAGAGTTAGTCTTCCCTGGGTTTCGGAAAGGGAATCACCCTTGCAGAATCTCGTTCTGACTCCTCCGGGCGCATTAGCCATTGCGGGCAGTCAAGAACGGTCGCGTTGAGATCGGAATAACCCAATGGTGATCCGGCCACAAACCAGGACGGGGGCAGGAGGACGATGTTTCCTGCGTGGACTTGAAGCCCCTCGAATTGCGAGGACAGGAAACGGAGACGCCGATTTGGATATCGGAAGAGGAAGGACGTTGCTCGATCGTCCTGGAACTTGAGTGTGTCCGTCCAGATTTCCCACCGGTCATCGCAAAGCTCACTCAACGCGTCCTGCCCGGCTTCGTGGCTTACTTCGAGGAGGACCAGGTTGGATGCTCGCCCAGTCTCCACGCCCCAATTGCAGTCGGGATATTTGAGCATCCATCGGACAATGTCGGCGGGGTCACTTGAAGGAGCCGCGAGGCACGAACGACTCAATGAGGCGAACCTGCTGTGTGCGAATACGGGAACCATCTGCCACTGTTCCTGTACGGCGCGGACAAGCGCCTTGGGAAGCATCGAGACGTCGATGTTGTTGTCGTTGACCGCCCCGGGCAATCCAGTTGGAACAGAAAAGCGTTTGTACATTTGAAGGCTCTTCATTCATTTCTCCAAAAGAAAAACCAGCCTCCGACTCGCGCTTGATTGCGAGTCGACGACTGGTTCGTTTTTCGTGATTTGCGGGTTGAAGGTGTACCGATTGCCGCGCGAACGAATCGAGGGGTCTCGATCACGGCTGCGAGGCTTTCAAAGCTTCACGATCGAGCCGCGTACACCATTTCCGGCTGAAAGTGAAGTCTACGAGCGCAAAAATGTCAAAGCATCCACAAAAAAACTTGGGCGCATTGCCGCAGAAACGTCCTGCTGGACGTTCCGAAACAGGGTTGGTCGGGCGCACCATGTGTATGTGGGAAGCGATGAGGCCAATTCGACGGATCGATTGCGGACGGCCGACGATGCTGGTGCGCGCGATCAAGGACCTCTGCCCACCAGCTCAAACCCCGGTGCCCAGGAGACCGATGACGATCCGAGCGAGCCTGCCGGCACCCGGAGAGAGGCCAATCGTCGCGCCGCGATGCGGGAACTGGAGCAGCTGCGGCGCTGCGGCTTCGATTTGTCCAGACTCGAGCCGTTCGTCTCAGCCGATGTCGTTGGATTGTTTCTCGATATGAATCCGGCCTGCGTTGTTCGCGATGCGGCGGCCGGTTTGATTCCGGCGTACCCGTTACGCGTCAATGGACAGCGAACCCATTGGCGTTTTCTCCTTTCCGAGGTGCAGGCGAGCATGCTCGCCCGTCGACGGAAGGAGATGTCCTCCAATGTGCGTATCCAGGCAACAGCGGGGAGGAAAGCTTCGATCCGAAAGCCGCGGGTTCAATAGCATCGGGGCTGGGTAGCATAAATAAAGGAAGACGAGATGCAAGACGCTGAGAATCGACGGAAGCCGGAAGCCACAATCTCCGTCGGGAAAAACGGCAGTGGCGAGCCGTGTTATGTGTTTCGCTATTGGGAGACTCTGCAGGACGGTCAGCGCGTACGGCGCAGCAGACAGATCGGCAAGTTCAGCTCGATGAGTCTCGAGGAGGCCAGGAAGATCGCAAAGCCCTGGATCCTCTCGGCGAGGGTGAGCGGTACCGAAGCGATGGCGGTCCAGACCATGGGCGATTTAATCGCGCACTTCCGCGCGATCGAGTTGTCCAAGGTATTAGAGAAAGAAGGCGACCATTTCAATCCCGACGAGCGCGCCTGGTCGACAGCGGATCGCTACGAGTACGTTTTGCAGGCCTGGATCGAGCCTCGCTGGGCTGATGTGAGGCTCGACGAGTTTGTTTCCGGCGAGGTTGAAGCCTGGCTACATTCTCTGGTCAAGAAACCAAAGCGCGCGACCGAGTCCGGGCCCAGGCCCGCCGATGCCGCCGATCTCGATCCGCTCGCTCCCGGCACCAAGTTCAAGATCCGCAGCCTGATGAGCGTGTTGTTCAATCACGCGCGTCGGTGGAGTCTGTTCGCTTCCAATCCGATTTCCGGCCCGGATCGCAAGGCAGGCGTACGACAGAGCTCGAAGCGGGAGACCGCGCCGGACATTCTCGAGATCGACGAGATGCGGAGTATTCGCCGGGAGCTTGCGGTACGCGAGTGTGCCCTGGTCTCCGTCGACATGATCACCGGGATCCGGCGCGGCGAACTGGCCGGGCTGAAGTGGAAGGACATCGATTTCGCCAATCTTCTCATCAACGTTGTTCGCTCCGTCGTCGATCAGCGGACGGGCAGGTGCAAGACCGAAGCCTCGGCCAAGCCTGTTCCGATCGATGAATACACGGCCGAGGACCTGCTGGCCTGGTATCGGCTGAGCAAGTACAAGGCTCCGGAGGATTGGGTCTTTGCTTCCGATGATCCGCGCCTCGGGAAGAAGCGCGGCAAGCAGCCCGTGTGGCTCTCGAAGATCATGCAGTATCACATCCAGCCTCTGGTGAAGAGACTTGGCATCGACAAGCGCGTGTCGTGGAAGACATTTCGCAGTACGTTCACTTCGCTCCTCACAGCCAACAAAGAAAACGTCAAGGTGGTGCAGGAACTGTTGCGCCATTCCAGTTCGAAGATCACGATGGACATCTATGCGCAGGCCGAGATGAAGGACAAGCGCCGCGCGCAGCTGCGGATTGTGAAGGGACTGAGGAAGCCGGATGCGGCGAAGAAGCGGGGCGTTCGAGGAGATGGGTTGGGTTCGAGTGCGGCGACTGCTTAGCGATCGAGGTGGTTTCGAAGTGGTTTCGGCATGCCTCAAGAAGAGGGCGTAAACTTCTGTAAGTGGTTTATTTTGTTTGGCGTCCCCGACGGGATTTGAACCCGTGTTATCGCCGTGAAAGGGCGGTGTCCTAGGCCGGGCTAGACGACGGGGACGCTCAGGAGAGCAGGAACAGCCGAGGATGGCCGTATGCGCCCTTATGAAGGCTATCAACTCACTCCAGGCATGTCAAAAGACAGGGCTCCCGGTCGTGTCCGCATTTGAGCCCGACTTGCTGGCGACTTCAGCCGCCTGTTCAGCGGCGCTTGGTGACGGCGGTTCTCCCATAGGTGCAGAGCCCAAGGGCACTTTCCACAAGAAATTGCCACCCGGCGTGATGTTAGAGACTCCACGAAACTGGAAAGCGCCCTAATCATGGTGGAAATAGAAGAGGTTCCCGTCCAGATCCTGTACGGTGAATTGCCGTAATCCCCAAGGCTTCTTCTCCAGGCGATCCACGATGTTCGCACCGAGCGACTGCAGTTCCTGGTATGTTGCATCGATATCTTCGGCAAAGACCCAGTGAACGGCAGGCTCGAACGGTGGCTTCCTCTTTCGAAAGAAAATCGTTGCATTCTCGCGCAACACGGATCCGATTTCTTTACCGGGGTAAAGCCATCCGATCTCAAAGCCGAGTGCGTCTCTGTAATGCTGTTGCGCGCGTTCGACATCAGCGACCGGCAGCTCCGGCACGGGATGGCCAATCGAGGTCATTTTCTCCATTTCGCCCACAGAGCTCTCCTTTGCTCTCCTTTATGCAACAAGACCGGCTGCGCGTCAAACGGAGAGCACGGGCCTCCCCCGGTCCGAAGCGAGTCCGAAGCCCAAAGTCAATTCCACGCGGCCCTGAACCCCTTGAGAGCCCAGACCTCCACCGCAAAGCGGCCCTGCGTTATCCTCAAGGCTGATGCGCCGCTTCCGCTATCTCGACCTGCTGACCATCGGCTTTGTGGTGGTGCTGCTTGTTTCGAACCTGGTTGGCCCAAAAATCTGCCAGCTCGGCCCCCTGCGCCCGAGTGCTGCCGAGTTTCTTTTCCCGCTCACCTATATATGTGGCGATGTTTTTACCGAAGTCTATGGCTACGGCTCGTCCAGGCGGGCCATCTGGCTGGGCTTCTTTGCCATGGCGCTTCTCGCTGCGATGGGGCAGCTGGCGGTCGCGCTGCCGCCAGCTCCCGAGTGGCATGGGCAGCAGGCTTTTGCTACCGTCTTTGGCGTCGTGCCGCGCTTCGCCTTTGCCAGCCTTGTTGCCTATTGGTGCGGGGAATTCACCAATAGCTACACCTTGGCCAAACTCAAACTCGTGACCGGCGGCCGCTGGCTGTGGACCCGCACCATCGGTTCCACCATCACCGGCCAGGCGGTCGATACGGCGGTGATTATTTTTGTCGCCTTTGCCGGATCGCAGTCGCCGCTCATGCTGCTTCGGATGGTGCTTTCGTCCTATGTGATCAAGGTTGCCGTGGAAGTGGTCGCCACGCCGGTAACTTACCTGGTGGTGGGGTGGCTGAAGCGCGCCGAAGGGATGGATGCCTTCGATCGGCGAACCAACTTCAACCCATTCGCATGGCAGGGCGAAAACGCCTGATGCCGCATCGACCGGCCTGCAACAACAGCGGGCGCGCAGGGCGAATATTCTGCGACAATGAACTGTCTCCGCGCGTCAGATGAGACAGACCTCAAACGATTTTCTTCTCATGGGAATAGCCGCTGCTGTCGCTCACAGCCCCGGCCCGGGGACGGGTTGTACGATGGGTGCTGCATTCCAGACAAGATTTTCGATTGTATTTTGCCAGTCTCGGCTTCAAACGAGGCATATGAGGATTCCAAATTTGAAACGCACTTTTGGTTTAATTTTCGCAATTGCTTTGGGCCTGACGATTACCGGTTGCCAGCAGAAACCGCCGGCACCGGCTGCGGCCGCCGGGATGCAGGCGATGCCGGTCAAGACCGTGGACGTCACCCTGGCGCCAGTCGCGCAGAGTAGTGAGTATGTGGCGACCATCATGTCGCGCCGCTCGGCCACCCTGCAGCCGCAGGTCAGCGGGCGGCTGACGCAGATTCACGTCCGGTCAGGGGACCACGTGCAGGCCGGCCAGGTCATGATGGAGATCGACGCGCAGCCGCAGTTGGCCAATGTGGAAGCGCAACGGGCGACGGAGCGCCAGAAGAAAGCGCTCTACGACTACAACACGGTGGAACTCGAGCGGCAGCACAAACTCTTTGACGCCGGCGTAATCAGTCGCGATGCGTGGGACCAGGCGCAGCAGTCATTCGCCAATACCAAGGCCGATTACGAGTCAGCCGTTTCCCTGCGCAAAACACAGGAAGAGCAACTGGCCTACTACTCAGTCCGGGCTCCATTTGACGGGGTGATTGGCGACGTACCTGTGCATGTGGGCGATTACGTATCGACCACCACGGTTCTCACGACTCTCGATCAGAACAAGGATCTGGAAGCGTACATCTACATTCCTACCGAGCGCTCCACTGAGGCTCGGCCAGGTCTGGGAGTGGAACTCTACGACACCAGCGGCAAGCTGCTGGAAAAAACGAAGGTGGATTTTGTCTCGCCGCAGGTCGACAGCACGCTCCAAGGGATCCTGGTGAAGGCCCCAGTGCACGGCTCTGCGGAAGCGGTCCGCAACGCGCAGATTATCAAAGCGCGAGTCATTTGGAGCACGAAACCGATGGCCGTGATTCCGGTTCTTGCCGTCACGCGCCAGGGCGGCCAGAGTTTCGTCTTCGTCGCGCGCCAGCAGAACGGTCATTTCATCGCCAGCCAAACGCCCGTTGTTTTGGGTGACACGGTTGGAAACACATACTCCATTTCATCGGGGCTCGCTGCTGGCGACAAAGTAATCGTGTCGGGCACGCAGTTCCTGGTCAATGGTATGCCGGTGTTTCCCTTGGGCGCCTGAGTTCGCTCATTGATCCTGCGCTCCGGCGCAGACAGTCAAGCGCCGGTAGCGTTGCGTTCGCCAGGGAAAAGGGGAAAGAGGGTTCAGCTTGTTCGTCAACTTTTTTATTCATAGGCCAGTCTTCGCCACCGTCTGCGCGCTCATGATCATTCTCGCCGGGGCGATCTGCATTCCCAATCTGCCCATTGCCATGTATCCCACGTTGACGCCGCCGCAAGTTGGCGTCTCGTGTAACTACGTGGGAGCCAATGCCGACACGGTCGAGAAGGCCGTCACCATTCCGTTGGAAGAAGCCATCAACGGTGTAGAGGGCATGCGCTATATCAGCTCCTCCAGCACCAACAGCGGAACCAGTCAGATTACTGCGACCTTTCGGACCGGCTATAGTCTTGACATCGCAGCAGTCGACGTACAGAACCGCGTTGCCAGCGTGACAGGCCGTCTGCCTGCAGCAGTCAATGCAACCGGTATCTCGATCAGCAAGGCAAACAGAAATTTTGTCTTTGGCGCCGGCTTCTTCACGCGCGATGGACGCTACTCACACGAATTCATCTCCAATTACCTTGATATTTACGTGAAGGACGCGATCAAGCGTGTTCCTGGCGTGGGCGATGTCACGATCTTCGGCGAACGAAAATACGCCATGCGCGTGTGGCTCGATCCCTTGAAGCTGGCCGCGCGCGGCCTCACGGCAACGGATGTCGTGAATGCCCTGGTTGAACAGAACGTCGAGATTCCCGCCGGGCAATTGGGGCAGCCTCCATCGGACCAGAATCAGGCTTTCCAAATTCCCGTGCGCGTGGTCGGCCGTCTCACCAGTCCAGTCGAATTCGACAGCATCATCGTGAAGAACAATGCCAATGGGCTCGTACTTCTAAGAGATATCGGCCACTCCGAAGTGGGAGCCGAAGACTATAGTTCGTCGCTCGAATATAACGGGCACGCCGCCCAAGGCATTGGCGTGCTGCAACTCTCGAATGCCAATGCGCTCGATGTCGACGCCGCGGCGAAGGCCGCGCTCAAAGAGCTCTCGAAGAGCTTTCCGCCCGGCCTTGAATATGCGGTCGCTTTCGATTCGACAACCGTCATCGGCGACTCGATCCACGAAGTGCTGGTAACGCTTGCTGAAGCTATCGCCATCGTTATCCTGGTCATCTTTCTCTTCTTGCTTGACTGGCGCGCCACCATCATTCCCGCGGTTACGATTCCCGTTTCGCTCATCGGCACCTTCGCGTTTATCAGGGTTTTTGACTTCTCCATCAACTCGCTCACGCTCTTCGGCATCACGCTCGCCACCGGCCTGGTAGTCGACGACGCCATTGTGGTCATCGAGAACGTACAACGCCACATTGCAATGGAGCACTCCGATCCGCATGAAGCCACGTCGCGCGCCATGGGCGAAGTGACCAGCGCCGTGATCGCCACATCTCTCGTGCTGATTGCCGTGTTCGTGCCGGTATCGTTCTTCCCTGGGACCACCGGCATCCTCTACCGGCAGTTCTCGCTGACGATTGCCTTCTCCATCGCCATCTCGGCCTTCAACGCGCTTACACTCTCACCGGCTCTTTCGGCGATGTTCCTTCGCGGCGAAGAAGCGCGGCCGCTTCAGCTCGACTTTCTCCATATCCGCCCTTTGTCGCGCGCATTCGCCGCGTTCATCCACGGTGCGGACGCATTCATCACCTGGTTGTCGAGGACCTATGCGCGAATTATTCATGTTGCGCTGCAACTCCGCTATGTCCTCCTTCTCGTCTTTTTCGTTGGCCTCGGCGCCACGGTGTGGGTCTACCAACGCGTCCCGACGGGTTTCATTCCCCAGGAGGACCAGGGTTTTCTAATTGGCATCGTGCAGGCGCCGCCGGGGTCTTCGCTCTCCTACACTTCCGCTCTGGCCGATCGCGCGCAGGCCATCATTTACTCCAATAAGGACATTGCCGGCGCGTTCTCAATCATGGGTTTCAGTTTTTCAGGAGGCGCGTCCAATGCGGGCCTCATGTTCATCAGCACCAGACCCGCGGACCAAAGACGAGGGAAAGGTCATACTGCCGCGGATATTGTGGCGGATCTCTCGCCCAAGCTACAGTCGCTGTTGTTCGCGCCCAACGGCGGCCTCGTGGCAGTCATCGAGCCACCGGCTGTCAGCGGCGTCGGCAGCTACGGCGGGTTTCAATTCATGCTGCAGGATTCGGGCGGCAATACGTTGTCGGATCTGGATCGCGTGGCACATCAGATTGTAGGTGCCGGCCGCGCGCGCAAAGACGTTACCGGGCTCATCACAACCTTCTCAGCGAACGATCCTCAGGAACTCGTCACGATCGATCGCGAGAAAGCAAAGTCTATGAATGTGCCACTCTCGCAGATTACGGATGCGCTGGGTGTCTTTATGGGTTCCGAGTACATCAACGACTTTGACTTCAATAACCGCACCTACCGCGTCTTTGTGCAAGCCGACCAGCGCTTCCGCATGAATGCTGGCGATCTGCATAGCTACTATGTGCGTTCCGGAGCGGGCCAAATGGTTCCGCTCGATAATCTAGTCACTGTGACGGAGAGCTCCGGGCCACCCGTGATCTCGCATTACAACCTCTTTCGCGCCGTCGAAATCGATGGTTCGCCCGCACGTGGTTACAGTTCAGGGCAGGGAATCACCGGCATGGAAGACCTGGCAAAGCAAGTGATGATGCCCGGCATGCGCTATGAGTGGACCGGCCTGACCCTCGATGAAATCGAATCCAGCGGCAGAGCCCTGCTGATCTTTGGACTCGGTATCCTGGTCGTCTACCTGACGCTTTCCGCGCAATACGAAAGCTTCGCGCTGCCATTCATCATTTTGCTTGCCGTGCCGATGGCTGTCCTCGGTGCGCTTGGGCTGGTGTCGCTGCGCGGCCTCTCGAACGACGTCTATTGTCAGATCGGCCTCGTGATGCTCATTGGATTGTCGGCAAAAAACTCGATTCTGATTGTCGAATTCGCAGAGCAGTTGCGGCGCAAGGGCCGGTCCATTGCCGACGCTGCCATTGAAGCGGCCGAACTGCGTCTCCGCCCGATTCTGATGACGTCGTTTGCCTTCATCCTCGGCGTCATGCCACTCGTCTTCGCCACCGGCGCGGGCGCGCTCGGCCGACGTTCCGTGGGTACCACCATCGTCGGCGGCATGCTGCTCTCGACGGTGCTCAACCTGATCTTTATTCCTGTGCTCTACGTCATCCTGAGCAGGCTGCTGAAGCGCGGGGACCTTGGATCGACTGAACCGGCCCACGCATAACGTCGCGGTCAGAGTTCGGTGGCCCACGCTTCCGAGTTTTCCCTGGCGAATGGGCGGGAGACCGAACCGTCAAACTGTTCAACGCGAGTACCGAGGTTTGCTCGGAAATGGTACGCGGATTCCATTTGCCGAAGATACAGAAGATGTGTTCTGAGTCACATAGACCCCAGCCAAGCGAGTGCTAGCATGATCCGTTTTGAAAACCGCGCCGCGCGTTTGCGCCTCCGGCCGCCGATGGAAAGAAGGCGCTTTGATGTCCAATACGCGTCGGGAGTTTTTGCAGTCCAGCGCCTCTCTCACCATCGGCATGATGAGCGGAGCCGCATCCTCTCTGGCAGCCGTGCCAGCCGTCGGAACCCAAGCGCCCCAAAGCACCGCACCGCCGGTCCCCGCTGCACCCGTGCAGGTGCCGAAGATGAAGTTCGGCAACGCAGAAATCGGCCGTCTGGTTCTCGGCGTCAACCCGATGTACGGGTTCAGCCACTACAACCACAACTTCAGCACCGCCATGCGCGAGTGGTACACGCCCGATCGCGTCTGCGAAGTTCTGCACCGCGCCAGTAGCTACGGCATCAATGCTTTCAACTACGTTCACGTGGATCGCGCCCGGGGCGACTGGGAGAGGTTTCAGTCCCAGGGCGGTAACATGCACCTCATCATTCAAGTTATGGCGAGCGACGACGCGGCCTTTCTGGTTCAGAATCTCAAACCGCTGGCCCTGCAAAGACGTGGGGAAGAGATCGACAAAGCTTTCCAGACCGGAACCATGGCGGCCGAGAGAGAGTGGTGTAAACGCGCGCGCGATCTGGGCGTGCTGGTTGGCGTGGGCACCCACAAACCGGAGGTCGTCGAGCTGGTTGAGGAGCAGGGATGGGACATCGACTTCTACTCGGGTTGCGTCTACAACCGCACCCGCACCGAGGCCGAGTGGATGCAGGCTCTAAACGGCGAGATCATGGAGATGCCGCACGACATCTATATGCGGAGCGATCCGGCGCGCATGTACAGGGTGATGCGCCAAACCTCAAAGACCTGCTTCGCCTTCAAGATTCTGGCCGCCGGACGAATCGACGGCGACGGCGTCGCGCAGGCCTTCCGCACGGCGTTCTCCAGCATCAAGCCGCACGATGGCGTGTATGTAGGCATGTTTCCCAGAGGCAAGGATGAGATCAAGGAAAACGCCGAAATCGTGCACAGTATCTTGACCGCCGCTTAAGCCATTTGATCCCACTGCAGGCCTGATTCTGATCGCATAATTTCGCGATCGCTCACTGCTCATCGCGGTGGGCGATCACGTAATCCTTGATGCGGTCATACACCGCGCTGGTCACGACTCCGCGGTCCAGCATATCGATCTTGGTGCGATAGGGCTTGAACCGTACAATGCGATCCGCCCAGGTTCGCGTCATCCCCGGCACTTTCGGCAGTTCCTGAACCGTGGCGTGGTTAATGTCGACACGAGTCTCCGGCGGCGTGTGCACCCTACCAGGTGTCTGCGAGAAGGCGGTCCACGACCAGCACAGCGCTGCTACGAAAGCGAGCACGATTCGTCGTTGGTTGGGCACCTCAACATTGTCTGCCTCTCTTCTCTGACCGGCAAATTTCATCCGAAAGTGCAATCTGGACGCCGGTATTTCTGTTCTCAAGACACGCCGATTTTGTAAGAATGCAGGTATGGCAATCCCCCCCATTGCACCGAGCCCCGTTGAGGCCGGCAGTCCGCACGCTGTCGGAAAGACCAGGACAATCCTTCTTATTGCGCTGAGCGCGCTCCTGGTGCTGTGTCTCGTCTTTCTCTGGACCACGCGAGGCGCGATGGAAAATCTTTCCTTCCTGCGCAAGCAGGGCGGCACGCCTGGCTCTCCATCCGCGAAGAAGACCCTTGTCGATGTGAGTACCTGGCAAACAGCGCAGGCGCTCGCGGCGGTGGCTGTTACCGCGGAAGAGACGGAATTCGGCCACGATGCAGAGCGGTTGGCGGACCATGAAGTAGACCAGGCATTTGCCTCGGCGCTTCGCCAGGCTCGATTGCGCGCCGAGCATCGGACCCTTTCCGGAGAGGCAGCGGCCCTCGCGCAAAAGGTCGCCCAGCTCCAGCAACTCATTGCGCAGGATCAGTCCCTCGTCAAAAGCTTGACGCCTGCATCGAATGCGCCGGCCAGCGCTTCGAAACCGGGCGCACCGGATGAAAGCTCGACGAGCGATGACCTCGAAGTGGCGAAGGCGCAGCTTGGTCTCGACAGCGACGAGCTTGCCGATGCTCAGCAGGACCTCGCGCGGGCATCAGGCGACGAAAGTGCCCAAATCCAGCAGGAGTTGGCGGCGCATGAAGCCTCGATGCGTGGATATGACAACGCATCGCAGACAACGGCCCAGATCGCTTCAATCTCGGAAAAACAGCACGGTGCGCTGGCCGGACGAATACGGGCCTGGTTCAGTCAGCTCGATCGGTACAAGTCGATCCAGCAAGCCGAGCAGAAAGCCCAGCAGGACGCGGCGGCTCTCACAACACAACACAATGCTTTGGAGAGCCAGACCAATGCCGCGGGAGTTGCCTCGGCGAAAGGCGCAAGCGACCACGCATCGAAGCTTGCCGGCCTTAAGGACCGAAGCGCCGAACGTCAGATTCTGAGCATCTACGACGATCGCATTCAAACCAATAAGCAACTCGCCATCGTTTACGGCAAGTGGGCAAGCCAGGTACTCGTACAGCACTCCATCGTGCTGCATCTCATTCTTCGGTCACTCGCGCTTATCGTTTTCATCCTGATCTGCATGCTCATTTGCGACGCGCTGGTGCGGAAGTTGATGTCTCGCCCGTCTCTCGATCGCAGGCAGACTCAAACGCTGCGCAGCATCCTCGTCCTGGCCAATCAGGTAGTCGGTGTGGTGCTCATTTTGCTCGTCATCTTTGGCATGCCTGAACAGACGCCGACCATTCTGGGTCTTGTCACGGCTGGCCTCACCGTAGCTCTGCAGGACTTCCTTCTCGCGTTCCTTGGCTGGTTCGTCCTCGTCGGCAGGAATGGAATGCATGTCGGCGATTGGGTTGAGATCAATGGTGTGGGTGGCGAGGTCACCGATGTGGGGCTCTTCAGAACATCGATGTTGGAAACCGGGACCCTCGAGGACAAGGGACATCCGACGGGACGCCGTACCACGTTCATGAACAGCTTTGCCATTCGAGGCCAGTTCTTCAATTTCTCCACAAGCGGGCAGTGGATGTGGGACGAGATCTCGGTAACCCTCCCCGCCTCCGAAGAGTTGACCGACATGGTTGAGCGCATCCACCAGGTAGTATTGGAAGAGACACAAGAAAATGCACATCTCGCGGAGTCCGAATGGAAGCGAATCGCTCATGGCATCGGCCTGAGCCGGTTCAGTGCGGAACCTGTGGTCAATCTGCGGCCGTCCTCTTCCGGCATCGGGATTCAGGTGCGTTATGTGACGCGCGCTTCGGAGCGGTTTGAACTGCGCAATCGTTTGTATGAGCGGGTCGTCGAATTGCTCCGGCAGCCAGGCAAACCGGATGCCCCGGAGGGAAAGGTGACTGTGGGCACGGTCTAGTCGGCTCGTCGGTATTCGCTTTTTTAGACGCCATTGTTGACAGAATACGGGGTTTGCCCGTAATTTCAATCCAGATGCAGAGCCACCGCCATCACGGTCAACCCCATCATCATGGGACCTCCATGCCGGCGGACTGCCATGGCTTGAACTAGACAGCCAGAGAGATCAGGAAACACGAAAGCCCGCCGGCGACTACGCTGGCGGGCTTTTTGCTTTTCTCGAGGTTTCAGACAGGATGAAGGAATGAGCGAATCAACCGCAGAAGTAGACTTCAACAAAATGGATGGTCTTGTGCCTGGGATCGTCCAGGACGCGCGCACCGGCGAAGTCCTGATGCTGGGCTTTTTGAACCAGGTCAGCTATGCGAAAACGCTGGAGACCGGCTTTGTCACATTTTGGAGCCGCACCCGCCAAAAGCTCTGGATGAAGGGCGAAACCAGCGGCAATCGTCTTCGCATCATCTCAGTCTCCACCGACTGCGATAACGACACGCTCCTGTTTCGCGTTGCTGTGGAGGGAGACGGGCTGGTTTGCCACGAAGGCACCGTGAGTTGTTTCACTCGCCCGATTAAGACGGCCAGCGACATTGTGGAGGTGGTCCGTGGCTAACAAGCTTCGACTCGGTTTACCCAAAGGCAGCTTGCAGGATGCAACGCTCGCCCTCTTCAAGCGCGCCGGCTGGAACATTTACGCGGACGGCCGTTCCTATTTTCCCTCCATCGACGACCCCGACATCGAGTGCATGCTTATCCGCGCGCAGGAAATGGCGCGCTACGTCGACCACGGCGTGCTCGATGCGGGCCTCACTGGCATTGATTGGGTTGTCGAAAGCGGCCTTGACGTCACCAGCGTTACTACGCTTACGTATGCCAAGCAAAGCCGCCGCAAGGTGCGTTGGGTGCTTGCGGTGCCCGAGTCCAGCGGCTTTGAAAAGGCTGAAGACCTCGAAGGCAAAATCATTGCCACTGAACTTGTCGAAGTCACCAAGCGCTACTTCGGCGAAAAGGGCGTCAACGTCAAAGTCGAATTCAGTTGGGGCGCCACCGAAGTCAAGCCGCCTACACTCGCCGATGCCATTGTCGAAGTCACCGAGACGGGCAGTTCGCTGAAGGCCAATCATCTCAAAATCATCGATACGGTGATGGAAAGCGAAACGCATTTGATCGCAGGCAAGGGCGCGCTTGCCGACGCTTGGAAGCGCGAAAAGATTGACCAGATCGCGCTCATGCTGCGCGGCGCCATCGACGCGCAATCGCAGGTCGGCCTCATGCTGAATGTGAAGCGAGCCGACCTCGAGGCGGTCCTCGCTGTGCTGCCCGCGCTCAATTCACCCACTGTTTCTCAACTTAGCGATTCCGAGTGGGTCGCAGTCAATACCATCGTCGAAGAGCGTGTAGCACGCGATGTAATGCCTCGGTTGAAAGCGGCGAAGGCAACGGGCATCGTTGAATACCCGCTGAACAAAGTTGTTCTTTAGGCACGCAACGTTGAAGGTACGCGAACCATGAAGCTGATTCGAACCAAAGGACGAGGCGCTCGTCAGACAGAAGAGATCCTCGCCGCTCTCGAGCGACGTGGTGGCGCATCGCTCGACTCGGTCCTGCCCGCCGTCAAGCGCATCGTGAGCGATGTGCGCAAGAAGGGCGACCGCGCTCTTTTCCGTTACGCCTCCGACTTCGACGGTCTCAAAGACACCGCGAATCTGCGCGTCACGTCAGAGGAGATGGCGGCTTCATGGGACACCGCCGACCGGGGGCTACGCGATGCTCTCTCGACGGCGGCAAATCAGATTCGCGAATTCGCGCGGCGCCAGATGCCATCGTCCTGGACCCTCCATCCGATCCCAGGATTATCTACAAGCCAGCTTGTCCGCCCTCTTCAATCGGTCGGATGCTACGTTCCAAGCGGCCGCCATCCGCTGCCATCCACGCTGCTGATGACCGCGATTCCCGCGCAGGTGGCCGGAGTCAAGCGCATCGTCGTCGTATCGCCCAAGCCCGCGCCCGAGACTCTAGCCGCAGCACATCATCTCGGCATCACCGAGTTCTACCGTCTCGGCGGTGCACACGCGGTAGCCGCGCTTGCCTACGGAACTGCAACCCTCTCGCGCGTCGACAAGATTGTGGGTCCTGGCAATCTCTATGTCACCGCGGCCAAGCGCCTGGTGGCTTTCGATTGCGCCATCGACATGCTTGCCGGTCCCACAGAAATCGTCGTCGCCGGCGACCGCGGCCACGCAGCCGACATTGCCTCAGATCTGGTTGCTCAAGCTGAACACGATCCCGAAGCACTCGCCATTTTCATCACCACCCGCGGGGAACTGGCCAAGGAAGTCATTGCCGAAGCGAAACAACGCAGCCGCAACAACCCAGTCGCACGCGAAGCTCTAAGCCGCAGTGGTCTTGTCATTCTCGCGTCGAGTACGAGCGAGGCCAATTCAATCACAAACCGAATTGCCCCCGAACATATCACGGTCGATTCGGTCTCCGATCTTGACTGGGTCCAGAACGCCGGCTCCGTCTTCGTAGGCCGCTGGTCCGCGCAACCCATGGGCGACTACATCTCTGGGCCCAATCACACACTACCTACGGGCGGCATGGCGCGCGTCCGCGGCGGCCTCAGCGTCAACGATTTCGTCAAACTTGTCACTGTGCAGGAGTACACGGCTGAAGCAATCCGCTCCCTTGGCCAGCCCGCGGCTCTACTGGCGGAAGCTGAGGGGTTGTTCGGTCATGCAGACGCCATTCGCACTCGCTTCACCAGGAGGTCGCGTGCCTGAGCGGAGGGAGGAAACACAGATATCCATGACCGGCTCGACCTCAAACCCAAAGTCGGCCCCACCGCAGGTTGTTCCGCGCCTGCGCGTGCAGCAGATGAAGGAATATCATCCTCCCCTTGGCAGTCGCGATGCACTCCGTCTCGACTTCAACGAGAACACGCTGGCCTGTTCTCCCAAGGTGCGCGAGGTTCTTGGCCGCATCTCCACGGGCGACCTCACGCGTTATCCAGAACGCGAGCCCATTGAAGCTCTCGTCGCCGGGCACCTCAGTCTCGCACCATCGCGAGTCGTGCTCACCAACGGCGTCGATGAAGCGATTCATGTTCTCTTTGAAACATTCCTCGAATCCGGGGATGAAGTGCTTCTGCCCGTGCCTACTTATACGATGTACGAGGTCTATGCCTCGGCGACGGACGCACGCGTCATCCCCATTCAAGCTGCACCGGACCTGCAATTTCCTTTCGACCGCCTGCTCGCCGCAATCACTCCGCGAACAAAAATCATTGCGATTGCCAATCCCAACAGCCCGTCAGGCTCCGTCGCGCCCCGTGCTCAACTCATTGAGCTCGCACACCGCGCGCCACATGCCGTTCTCCTCGTTGATGAGGCTTATTTCCACTTTCATGGTGAATCCGTCCTCGACCAAATCGACACGCTTCCGAATCTCTTAGTGGCCCGGACGTTTTCGAAAGCCTACGGTCTCGCCGGACTTCGTCTGGGATTGCTCGCAGGTCCGGTCGGTCTCATGCAGTGGATTCGGCGCGTGCTTTCACCGTATAGCGTGAACTCGCTGGCCTTGGCCTGCTTGCCCGCCGCACTGGAAGACGCAACCTACCTGGAGTGGTACGTCAACGAAGTTATTTCCGCACGCTCGGAATTCGAGGCCGTTCTCGATGCCGCTCAAGTCCGTCGCTGGCCGACCCACGCCAACTTTATTCTCGTCGACATCGGTCCGCGCCATACGGAATTCGTTCAGCGCATGAGAGCGGCAAACGTGCTGGTGCGCGACCGCTCCAACGATCCGGGATGCGACGGTTGTGTGCGCATCACAATCGGGACGCGGCAACAAATGCGCCATGCCGCAACGGCCCTGAGTGAAACCATGGCCGTATTGCGAGCCGGAAACGAGACTCAATGAAAAAGCAGCCAAAGAGTTCAAACCTCAAAACTCGTACAACAAAGCGCAGCGCGGCTTTCGAGCGCAACACGACCGAAACGCGCATCTCACTTGCACTGTCCATCGAAGGTGGCGGCCGATACAAGATTGCCACGGGCATTCGCTTCTTCGATCACATGCTGGAGCTGTTCACGCGGCATGGCGCTTTCGATCTTGAGCTGATGTGCGATGGCGATCTCGACGTCGACCAGCACCACACGGTAGAAGATGTGGGGATCGCCCTCGGCGAAGCCTTCGACCGCGCCCTCGGTGACAAGCGCGGTATCCTGCGCGCCGGCTACTTCCTCATGCCCATGGATGAAACGCTGGCAGTCGCCGCGGTCGACCTCAGTGGCCGCGCTGCTTTCGCTGTCGATACAAAAGTCCGCACGCGGCTTGTCGGCGATCTACAAACCGAGCTGGTCACGGACTTTTTCGAAGGCTTCGCCCGTGGCGCCCGCGCCAATATTCACGTGAAAACCATGTATGGCCGTTCGAATCACCACAAAATCGAAGCCATCTTTAAAGCCTTCGCCCGCGCACTGCGCGTAGCCTGTTCGCGGGACAAACAACTCGGCACCCTGCTGCCGTCCACCAAGGGACTGCTCTGATGAGAGTCACGGTCATCGACTATAAAGCCGGCAACCTTACCTCGGTGCTCAAGGCTCTGCGTCACTTAGGCGCGGAGCCCATCGTCACCGATGGCGACCTATCGCTCGCCGAACATGCCGAGCGCATCGTTCTGCCAGGCGTAGGCCACTTCGCCGCCACTGAGCGCCTCGACTCCACCGGGCTCACCCCCGCAATTCGGAGCGCCATCGCCCGCGGCGTTCCCTTTCTGGGCATCTGCGTCGGCATGCAGTGGCTCTACGCCGGCTCGACGGAAGAGCCCCGTCAACCAGGCCTTGGCCAGTTTTCAGAAAGCTGCGCGCGCTTTCCCGATGGCCATCAAAAAGTCCCGCACGTCGGCTGGAATTCCCTCGATGTGTTCAACGGCTCCCGTCTCCTGGCAGGGGTAGCACCCGGCGAGTTCGTTTACTTCACGCACTCTTACCGCGCCCCCATCACCGAGGCCACAGCAGCCTCCACCACCTACATCGAACCCTTCGCGTCCGCCGTCGAGCGGGACAATGTCTTTGGTGTTCAGTTCCATCCCGAAAAATCAGGCGAAACCGGCCTCAAGATCCTTCGCAATTTTCTTGCTTTCCAGCCGAAGGAGGCTGCATGCTGACAAAGCGCATCATTGCCTGTCTCGACGTCGATGCCGGCCGTGTCGTCAAAGGCATCCAGTTCGTTGACATCATTGACGCCGGCGATCCGGCCGAACTTGCCGCGCGCCACGCCAGCGAAGGCGCCGACGAGATCGTGCTTCTCGACATCACCGCAACCCACGAAGGGCGTGCCACGCTTCTCGACACCGTCCGTCGCACGGCCCGCATGCTCTTTGTGCCATTCTGCGTCGGCGGCGGCATCCGCACCGCGCGCGATGCCGAACAGGTCTTTAATGCAGGGGCTGACAAAGTCAGTGTCAACTCTGCCGCGCTTACCGATCCAACTCTCATTGACGCCATCGGTCGCAGTTTCGGCGCACAGGCTGTGGTTGTCGCCATCGATGCTCGTCGCGATCCACATGCCACCGATCCGGTGCGCGATGCGCAGGTCTTCGTGCAGGGCGGCCGCAAGCCTGCAGGCCGGCGCATCGTCGAATGGGCGCGGGAAGCCGAGGCTCGAGGCGCCGGCGAGATTCTCCTGACCTCGATGGATGCAGACGGTACGCGCGCAGGGTTCGATTGCGAACTTACCGCAGAGGTCAGCCAGGCCGTCAGCATTCCCGTCATCGCTTCCGGTGGCGCCGGAACCGTCGCGCACTTCACGGATGTGTTCGCTGCGGGCAAAGCCGATGCCGCATTGGCGGCGAGTATCTTCCACTTCGGCGTTTCCAGCGCACGGTCGCTCAAACAAGGACTGGCAGCGGCCGGTGTTCCAGTGAGACTTCCATGCTGATTCCCTCCATCGATCTCCTTGGCGGCCGCATCGTGCAATTGGTGCAGGGCGAAAAACTGCGTCTCGCCTTCGATGACTTCGAATATTGGATCGAGCGCTTCTCGCGCTTTCCACTCGTGCAGCTGATCGATCTGGATGCGGCCCTGCGGCAGGGCGACAACTCCGGGTTAGTGGCTCAGATCGCAAAGCGATTGCCATGCCAGGTAGGCGGCGGCATCCGCTCCATCGAAAAAGCTGCGCAGGTCCTCGATGCGGGAGCGAAGCGCGTCATCATTGGCTCCGCGCTTTTCACTGAAGACGGCTCAGTGAACGTCGAAACCGCACGCGCGTTCGCCGAAGCCGTCGGCGCAGAGCGGGTCGTTGCCGGCATCGATACGAAAAACGGCCGCATCGCCGTCAAGGGGTGGAAGGCAGAGGTCGCTCTTACTCCCGATGAAGCCATTCCGTATCTCGATCCGTACGTTTCCGCTTTTCTCTACACGCATGTCGATGGGGAAGGGCTCATGCAGGGCTTCCCACTCGAGGTCGCCGCGCGTCTTCGTAAGCTCACCGC
The DNA here is from genome assembly GCA_963704415.1 of uncultured Acidobacteriaceae bacterium. GTDB lineage: Bacteria > Acidobacteriota > Terriglobia > Terriglobales > Acidobacteriaceae > Telmatobacter. The sequence continues at coordinate 2,027,007 of OY969908.1, forward strand.
GCGCCAACTGATCGTCGCTGGCGGGATTCGCAGCCAGCAGGAGATCGATGCCCTCCATGCGATGGACTTGGACGCGGTCGTCGGCATGGCGATCTACACGGATCTGCTCTCGGTGTAATCCGCAAGGCATCATCGCATTCGCTTCTACGAGCTGACGCGCATCTCAGTCCTCATCGGGTATCCTGAAAAGAAAACCCTCCCTTCTGTGTGAAAGGAAACCAAATCATGGCAACAAAACAAAGCGGAATCCGGCTAGCGAGGCGCCTGGATGAGGTAGGGTTTTCTGACATTGTGCAGATTCGCAACAAGGTGATGGCGATGCGCGCGGAAGGCTTGCAAGTGCACCCGCTTCACGGTGGCGAGCCATATTTTGAAACGCCGGAAGACATCAAATTTGCTGCGGTCAAGGCGCTTGTCGAGAATCAGACGCACTATGCGCCGTCCTCAGGCCTGCCCGTTTTGCGCAAGGCACTCGTCGAAAAACTGGCGTCGAAGAACCGCATTCAGGTCACGACTGACCAAGTCATTGCAACTATCGGCGGCTCGCAGGGTTTGTATGCGGCCTTTCAAAGCGTGCTTGACCCAGGTGACGATGCGCTCGTCTTCTCGCCCTATTGGACGCCAATCGGCGACCTCGTTACGGGTGCCCAGGCACGGCCATTGCTCGTACCCACTGCAACCGCGCGTCGTAATGGAATCCGCAACACGCTGGCTCAATTCTCCACACCGAAGACGAGGGCCATCTACTACAACACGCCGCAGAACCCCAGCGGCCTTGTCTTCACACGCGCGGAAGCGGAAGAAGTTGCTTCCTTCGCGATCGAACGCGACCTCGTCGTCATTGCCGATGAGGCCTATGAAGACCTCGTATACGACAGCGAGCATGTGTCGATCGCATCTCTCAAGGGCATGCTTGAGAGAACCATTACCTGCTTCACCTTCTCGAAAACGTACGCGATGACGGGATGGCGTGCTGGATATGCAGTGGCGCAAGAGCCCTTCATGACGGCGCTCCGCAAAATTGTCCTTTACTCTACCAACGGCGTCGCCACACCGGTGCAGCATGCGATGATCTACGCGCTTAAAACGCCGGAGACTCAGATAGCCGCTTATCGCGAAGAATATCGAAAGCGCCGCGATTTGCTCGTTTCTGTACTGAATGAAGTAGGGCTGGTATGCGATCCACCAGCAGGCGCGTTCTACGCTTTTCCGAATGTCGAGAAGATCAATAAGAACAGCAGAACCGCCGCACAGATTTTGCTCGACAAGGCGCACATTGCCACAATTCCTGGATCGGTATTTGGCGCCCAGGGCGAAGGCCATCTGCGCTTCGGCTATGCCATCAGCATTCCCGAGATTGAGGCTTGCGTCGAATCTTTGCGCCGCTTTTTTGCCTGAATGCAGAACCGCTCTATTTCTGCGCTTCGCCGATTGCCTGGCTGGTTTCAACACGCGACGCTCGCAGCAGGCGAGCAAGTTGCTTCAGGTGCAATTGCACCGCATAAGCGCGCAAAATTTCTGCTTGAGAAAACTGCGACCCGGTGGGCCGCACAGCTGCCATGCGCGCTTCAAGTTGCGCGATGTCTTCTTCAAGATTGATTTCCTTCGGCGGCACGTGAAACCGCCATGCGTGGACGCAACCAGCAAGATAATGAAAGCCGCTGCGAATGTCCGCGGCCAGCTTTCCGAGGGCCGGCTCTAGCTGCTGCACGTATTTATCGTCGTGACTATCCCGCACCGCGAATTCCAAGGCCACAAGAGCGTCGAAGATTGAGCGTCCAAACTGCGCCAACATGCCGAGTCCCTCACGCCATCCTGGCCCTCCGGAAGGCTCATTGCGAGCGGCTTGAAGCAGTTCGTTGTTGCTGCGCAGAAGGGCCAAAGCATTCTCACGCGTCTTTGTCAGATCCGCGTGCGGCATGCCTCCAAAACCTTGCAAGATCGCCTCAAAAAATGCGCCCAGAACGAGGAATTCCTGCGCCAGCCCATCGCGCAGTCGCAGCCGCGCACGATCAGGAAAAACCAGCGTCGAGACCAGGAGCGCCACCACGATGCCCAAAACAACCTGTCCCACGCGATCGAGCGCAACCGTCCAATGTGAGGTGCCATTCTGCACCAGCATTACGATCGTGATCGTAACTCCGGCCAGCCGCGAACTGCCGCGAAACCCCAACAGCCCACACACAGTCATCGCCGCAACCACGGCAAGGATGTAGTTCCATGGCAATGCGCCGAAGAGTGAAAACGAAAAGCCGAACACCGCGCCGATCAATGTCCCGAGCAGTCGATCGCGCGATGCGCTAATGGTCGACCCGAAGTTGGATTGGAGCACGATTATCGCGCTGATAGCGCCCCAATAGCCGTCGTGCAACCCAAATCGGGTGGCCAACCACCAGCAGAGCCCAGCAGACAGGGCAGTCTTGGCCGCGTGGATCAATAGTCGTCGGTGCTCGAAACTGAGCCAGCCTGCTCGCTCGGGACGGTCGGCCTGGAGCTTTTTTGCCAGCTGTTGTTGCGACCATGTCTTTGCCATCAGCCGCATCTTTCAGATCCTCCCGTCGGAATCCCCGCAGTTCAAGCATGACACGCGCAAGCCGAGCCCCGGCTGTCGCGCATCACAACCGTGTAGCATAGGATTTGACCGCCGCCGCTGCGGCCGACACATTTCTATGCTACGAGTGGGAATCCCCGCAACCATCTCTGCAGACCTCTTCGCCGATTTTCCCAAGGAAGTCGAGCTAATCCCCCTGTCCGACAAACTCGACCAGGATGTCGAAATCGATGTCTGGATTCCCGATCCATATCCAACGCGAGCCCAGCGCATTGTGCCTCATCTACGCGGCGTGCGGTTGGTTTTGTCGCTCATGGCCGGCACTGAGTGGATTCCCGGCGCCATGGGCCCCCATGTCACAATCTGCAATGCACGCGGTGCACACAATATCTCCACCGCCGAGTGGACGATTTCCGCAATCCTTTCGATGCTCAAATATCTTCCGCTTTATCTCGACGTTCAACGGTCGGGCGAGTGGAAGCGGCGTTCCGAAGCCACTGCGCATTACACGCGAATCACCGGCGATCCGCGTCCCCATTACCCTCCTGTGATGCAGGAGGAACTCACGGGAAAAACGGTTCTGCTTGTGGGCTACGGTGCGATTGGCAAAGAAATAGAGCGAATGCTCGTTCCATTCAGTGTCCAGCTTTTGCGAGTCGCGCGCACACCGCGTAAAGAGCCGTCAGTCCAAGCCGTCAGCGAACTCGAGAGCCTGCTTCCAAAGGCCGATGTTGTCATCCTCATCCTGCCCTCGACTCCGGAGACACGTCATCTCATCTCCTCGCGCCAGCTCGCTCTTCTCAAACAGGGTGCGCTCCTGGTGAACGCCGCGCGGGGTCCCATTGTCGACACCGATGCCCTCGTGGATGCTCTGAATGCAGGCAGGATTCGCGCCGCACTCGATGTTACCGATCCCGAACCGCTTCCCGTCGGACACACTCTCTGGAAGTGCCTGAATCTGCTGATCACTCCCCACATTGGCGGTTCGTCGCCGCAGTTCGCTCCGCGCTCAATCAAGATAGCCGAAGACGAGTTGCGTCGTTACATCGCCGGTGAGCCATTACACAACGTCGTTCAAGCGGCCATCTGATACGTGTGCGCCGCTCGCCGCCAGTCGCGCAGCCCAAGCACGGCCAGCCCAACCAAAATCGCGTAGAGCAGTGCTGTTGCGCGCAGATCTTTGTAGAGATACTCACCGATATAGGTAGCATCAACAGCAATCCAGAGCCACCAGTTTGCAGTATGTTTGCGCGCCTGCCACCAACTTGCGACGAGGCTGTAGCTGGTCAGCGTAGCATCCAGGAAGGGGAGAGCCGCGTGAAGTCGCTTCGCCAATTCGCCAAGCACAACGCTGCCAACCGCTCCAACAATCACCGCAATCACCATCGAGCGAAATCCCAGCGGAACGACACGAACTTCGCCCTCTTCACGAACGCCGCGCCACCAGTTCCACCAACCATAAAGTGTGAAGATCAAAAAGAAGATTTGCAATAACGCATCGGAAAGAAGCTGCGCGCGATAAAAGACGATCAGGTAGAAGATATCCGCGGCAAGAATCACGGGCCAGCACAGCAAGGTGCGCCGCGTCGTCAACCAGATGCCCAGCACTGTTGTGAGAAAGCCCGCAATTTCCAGCCAATTTTCGGCGAGATATTTCGCGATCATCGTCCAGGTCATGACCGCACGACTCCAGTGGCGAACGGCTTTCGCTCGTCTGCCCAGCGACACAGTGCATCCATCAGCTGCCGCCCGGCTTCGCTGTGGAACCACCGTGCATGCCCAACCAGCCAGCCTTCCGCCGCCATCGGCGCCTTCTCTTCCGAGTGCAACACACTCAAGAAATAATCAGTTTCCGACAGCGCAAACTCCGCGTGACAAAGCGCCGTCATCGGCGCCAAGGCTGCAGCCTCTTCCGCCGAGAGGCGTCGCACCTGCTCATATCCTTCGAGCAGAGCCTGGAGATGATCGAAATGAACCGCTACCGCATCGGGATGCGCCGGATCGTTGACCAGCCTCAGCCACTCCACAATGTTTCGCTCGATCGCATGCGCAAGATCGTGCACTGCATTCGTGCGATCCGCCAGACCGAAATCGATGACAGCCGTGGCTTGCGCTTTGTCGGTTGCGGCGCTCCAAAACAGATTCGAAGCGTGCAGGTCGTTGTGTGTCCACAAAGGTGCGAGCCCCGGGAGCAGCGGCAACAATTCGGCGTGAAATGGAGCAAGGAGTTCGAGGGCCTCATCGCAATTACGGCGTCCCTGAAGGTAATTCCGGAGCGCGGGCCGCGCAGCCAGATAACGATTCATCGCCGTGGCCGCATCTTTTGCGGCAAAGATTGTGAAACTGGCCACCAGCGGGCGCGGCTTGCGCGGTGGCTCTGCAAAGCCACGCGCTGCTTGATGGAGCCGCGCAAGCGCCCTCCCCGCAGCATGTGCGTTGCCTGCCGAGCGAAACGGCGTCCACGAGATCGCTTCTTCGTACAAGTCAATCCCCGCGGGCGATTCATGGACTTCATAAGTCCACTCACCGCTTTCAATCGCGGTTTCCCCCGAGGATGCGGCAAGGACGCGCGGCACATCCGCACCTTGAGTCCACAAGTATTCAAGGAAGCGATGCTCCTCGAGCAGCCCCTCTTGGTCGCGCACGTCGCGATGATGCCGCTTGACGAAGATGCGCAGGCCGCCGACCTTCACCACGCTCGCCGCAGAAAATGGCCGCGGGCTCACCGATAAGATCTCAATCGGCCCATCGCATCCCTCATACTGCCGAAGAAGCGTGTGCACTTCATCGAGAGCGAGCGGCGGCCAATCCGGTTCCACCAGTGTTCCATCCATTCCGTGCGCTTTTGCAACTATGCTCATCTTGATCGTCCATCGTTCTTCAAGCTAGAACACATAGTGCGCCGAAAGGCGCACGGTAGCCGGCGCGCCTTGATGGATGAACGTATCTCCATAACTGGCGCCGGTGTCCTTCCAGTACCGTTTGTCGAAAATGTTGTCCGCATAAAGCCGTAGGGTCATGCGGCCCTGTTCGCCTCCAGGCGTATAGCGCGCCCCAAGGTTGAACAAGTTGTAACCCGGCACGCTTACCGCGTCGTCGCGGGTCGCTTCCTTGCGGGTCGTGTAGCTCCAACCAGGCATCAGATGCAGACCGCTCGTATGCGGCACCAGGATGTCCGCGAAGAGTGCCGTGTGCATACGCGGCACGTTGATCACCTGCTTGTTATCGAAGGCTGCCGTACCTGTGTCCGTCGATTTTGCATTCATCGCCGTCACCGAACCGGTCAATTGCAACCAGCCGGCCGCCTTTCCCTGCGCGCTCAGTTCAACCCCGTCGTGTGTCTCGTGTCCATCCGATTCAAAGCACAAATCGCCCGGCGCCACGTCCCCTCCGGTGGAGAGATTGGTCGTGCAGAAGTCGTCAGGAGCTTGAAGCACCCGCGGATAGAAGAACGGTTGCCGCATTCTGAATAGATCCGCAGTCAGCAAAATCTGACGCTGATATTTCACGCCTACTTCCGCCTGCCGCGTGGAAAACGGATCCAGAAACTGATTCGCATTATCCACCCACCACGGCGCCTGTTGCCCAAGAGAAAGCAATACCCCATAGTTGCCGTACAGCGTCACATCCTTTACGGGCGCGTAGCTCAGGGCATATTGCGGAAGCCACAGCGTGCGGGTAGTCGCATAATTGAAATCGCTGATCCGCACAAATCGTCCCCCCGCAAGCGCCGTTATGCCTGCTGGAAAATGCACGCGGTCCTGCACAATTCCCGACACCTGGTGGTCAAAGTCCGCGAGGGTAGCCGGGCCTGCCTGCTGGTAAGGATTTTCCGGCGCATACGCAATGTCCGGCTGAAAAATGTTCTCTAAACCCAGCGGAGTGTAGACAATGGTCGGCGAAAGATCGACGCTGCGATGGAAGAGCGAACCGCCGCCGACAACGTCCTGCGAGATATTGCCCGTCGTGATGTGGCCCGTGACCAGCGCCTCGCTCACCGCATCTATGCGTAACTCGCCGGGGCTGCGATAGTCGTAGATCTCATAGCTGCCGTCGGGGCAGAAAAAATAGAGCGGCGCATTGGGGCAAAGTGAGTTGCCATTCGCATCGAGGGCTGCGCCGTAAGGCCAGATTACGTTGTCGTCAATTAAAGAGTGGCTATAGGAGCCGCTCAGCCGTGCGGTCCATTGCGCATTGAACCGGTGCTCCAGCCGTGATCCTGCGTTGAAGACATCAAACGTATTCGGTTTGCTCCAGGGCTGGTATCCCAGCATCGTGGAAGGAAAGACCGGCTCAGGGATCATCGTTCCACCCAGCAATTGATAACCTGCTTCCGATCTTTGCACCTTGTGTTGGTATTCGAAATCGGAGAACAGGTTTGTGCTCGCGCCAAAGCGCAACACGCTATCGGCCGCGCCCACGCCGCGCCATCCATCGGCATGCTGCACATAGGTGTGAATATCCTCACCGGCAAGATTGAGGCGAATGCCCGGCTCGAGCCCACCCTGAAAGACATGGCCTACATCGAGTGCGCCGTAGGATGTTCCGCGGTGATCGGTGGCCAGGTCGATGGCCGGATGTTGTTGCGCGCTCGGCTCCTTCGTCACGTAATCGATGAGTCCGCCCGAAGACGCAACGCCGCTTTCCACCCCGGCGATGCCTTTCACAATCTCCACGTTCTCCATGTTTTCGAGCGGAACATCCTGTTCGCCTGCAATGGTCATGCCATTGATCTGCAGGGCGGTTGCCAGGTCCAGCGGGAAACCGCGAATCTCGAAATCGCCATAGTAGCCAACCGGCGCGTAATCCTCACCCACCGAAGCATCGTTCTTCACCACGTCCGAGAGCACGCGCGCCACTTGATCGCTCAGCACCGCGCGCGTGATGGAGGTAACGGAGAGGGGTGTTTCTTTCAGCAATGTGCCGTCCAGGCTGCCCGCGGTTGTAGTGCCGGAGAGATAGTCGTCCTTCACCTCACCGTGTACTTCGACGGTGGTGGTCACGCGCGGCAACTTCTGTGCGTCAGGGTTTTTCGGTTCTGTTTTTTGACCGGTCCCCGAAGTCTTCTGCGGTTCATTCTGCGCGATCGCGAAGGGAGGACTTGCAAGACAGACTAATACGACGAATCGCACTATCCATCGCGTACGGCGATTGGCTGAGGAACAAGTGCCTTGCAATATTCGGTGAGAGATTCGATCCGTGACAGCGGTTGCAGGCCTTGGCATACGTTCCCCTTGCTTCAACTCGATGAAACAGGAGAACTCGCGCTTGAAAGTGGAAGGCCGCTTCGCTTCGGAAAACTTCCCACGCCGGCATTATCCGGATCGGGTTCTAGGGTATTATCTCAGCCCCACTTCGTGGAGCACCCCTGTTTCAATAAACAGAATTGAAACACTTCCAGCACAGTTTGGCAAACACGGCGTCCCACTTTAACGCCAGAGCGCCTCGACGAGGGGCCGGTAGGAGTCCAGCGCAGGAACGGCAAGGCCCTGGACTTTGGCGGCATCGTCCGCGTGGCGCAATGCGATCGCGGCGAGCGCATGTGGCGACGCGAGAAATGCTTCTGCTTCAGCCGATGACATCGGACCGCCCTGCAGCCGCAAGCTCTGCACCGACGCCGGCGAGAGGGCAGCCAAATAGCGGGTCTCGGCAAAGCACATATACCGCTTCGCCGCTACGTGCAGATGGATTGGATTGAGCACCTCGGCTGGGAAGTGATCTTTGAGAGCTTCCACACCTAAATCTTCGTGGTGCGTATCGATGCCCCGCGACGCCGCATCTTCGCCCTCTTCGTGAAGCAGATGCCCAAAGTCGTGCAGCAAGGCAGCCACCACAAGGGATGATTCCGCATTTTTCCGCTGCACAAACCAGGCCGCCTGCAGACTGTGCTCAAGCACCGTGACCGGCTCGCCGAAATAAGCCTCGCGGCCGCCGCTCGCCAGCACATCAAGCACGTCGTCGATGGATTCGATCATTTGCATCTCGTGTCAGGCCTCCGCGCTTCGGGCCCTGTGCAGCCTCTGATGCGCCACCAGAACCAGTGCCACCAGCGCGGTAAGAAACGCAGCACCCCCTAAGGCAAGAAAAGCATTCTTCCAGCCGAACGCAATGGTCACGCGCGCCACCGTATCACCCGATAGCCACCCAGCCAGATAGCCGACTCCGTCGATGATTCCCGCGGCTGTGGCACTACCGCGCTTGCCTCCAAAATCCAGGCTCATTGCCCCGGCAAGATAGGAATAAGGTCCCAGCAGCAGGAATCCCACCAGCGTTACCAGCACCACCGGCGTCCACTGGCTCGCGTGGCCCGGTGTCCGCGCCAGCAGCAACAAGCACACTGTGCTTGCTGCCGTTCCGCCCACCAGCACGACATTGCGGCCATTCAATCCGAGCTTGTCGCTCAGCACGCCGGCTACAAGCACGCTGATGCCTCCGAAGAGCGGGAACAGCGCGCTGCGAGCTGCGGCCACGCTGCTCGTCAGTCCCACGTACTGCACAAAATACGTGGGCGTCCAAAAATTGAAGGTCTCCCGCAGAAGCGTTGTCCCGAGCGAGAGCAGGCACACCATCCAGAAGGGGAAGCTCGTGAGCAACGGCCGCAAAATCGTCAGCAACCCCACGTGCTCCTCACTCCTGTGTCCGTCCCTCCCATAGACATTCAGCGGATTCGCCTCCGGCGCCGGCAGTCCGCGCTCTTCCGGTGTCTCGCGCAGCAGCATGAGATTCGCCAGCAACAGCACAGCCAGCGATCCGGCGGCAGCGAAAAATACACCGTGCCATCCCACACCGTGCGCCATCAGTTGGCTCATCACCCAACGGCAGCCCGCATCGCCAAACAGAAAGCTCAGGCTCAGTACCGCCATCACGGTGCCGTAAGTCGAGTAGGAAAACCAGCGCGATGCAACCTTCACCAGGCCGACCCATCCCAGGGACTGAAAAAGTCGATTGCCGATCCAAGCCAGCGTGAACAGCGGAAATCCGCCGCTCAGCACGAACAGAATCGTGAAGAGAATCGACCCCACCATCCCGGCGAGAAAGTTGCGACGGCCTCCAAACAAATCGGCCAGCGAGCCGGAGATGAATTTCCCCGCCGCGTAGGCCATCGTTCCCGCAGAAGCCATAAAGCCGAGCCGCACCTGTGCTTCGCTGGCGCTCATGCCATGGCGCGCAAGATCCTGAATCAAGTCGGGAAGCACGACCGACAAGTTAGATCGGCAAAAATAATATCCGGAGTATCCAAACGCGAGCAGCGCCAGCGTCGCTCCATGCCAGGCAGTGAAGGGCGCGCGTGAATCGGATTGAGGAATGTTGTCTCGTTCCGGATCGGCTTCTGCTAGCGTGGACACACCGGCAGACTACCATGGGCCTCGATAGGAAATGGTGAACGCGGGCCGAACTACTGCCCGCTTCCCTCTGAAATTGTCAGAATCCTATCCACTCCCGGTGTGAGAAAGTGCTCCATCTTCCCGCTTGGCCAGTGAACTTCGATGTCCTCGACCGTTGTCGCCTGACCCAATCCGAAATGCGGCCGCGGATCGTTTGTCGACAAATAACTGCCGCCGCTCAACACGTCTTGGCGTTGCCGCATGCCGTTCGCGGTTACATAGACTGTTGCTCCTACCGCTTCCCGCGGGCCTTTCGGGCCGCCAACGAGTTTCAGTTCGAGCCAATGATTTTTGTCGTCACTGACGTTGCGCAACAGAACCGGATGCCCATCCATTACATTAATCACCGCGTCGATCTTGCCGTCATTGAACAGGTCGCCCACCGCCATGCCGCGGCCTGCAATCACATCGGCGAGCCCTGTTCCTTCGACCGCCGGAACAGGAACAAATCTCTTTCCGGCCATGTTCCGGAAGAGCATCGGACGCTGCTTCCAACTCGTGCCCCAGGCATATTTGTCCGCCTCGGGATAGACGTGCCCATCGGACATCAGCAGGTCTTTCCACCCACTGTTGTCATAGTCGATAAACGCATCGCCCCAACTGAGGAAGGGAACAGCGATCTCTCCGAGACCTATTTCGTAGCTGACATCCGTGAAGTTGGCTCCACCTTCATTGCGGTAAAGCGGCTTGTAATTGTCGGAGAATGTCGTGTCGAAGATATCCAGTCTTCCATTGTTCTGGTAGTCGCCCACGGCGAGGCCCATGGACGCCGTCTCCTGGCCCACGCCGTTCACAGCGAATCCCGAATCGTAGCTCGCATCCTGAAACGTTCCGTTGCCCTTGTTCAGATAAAGATAGTTCGGCGTCGAATCGTTCCCCACAATCAGGTCAAGCTTTCCGTCGTTGTTCACATCCGCGAACACCGCGCCAAGCCCGTAATAGGCCGCTTTGTCGGCCACGCCCGCCTTCTCGCTTACATCAGTGAATGTCCCGTCGCCATTGTTATGGAAGAGATGATCCGGCTCGCCCTTCAAGCCGCGAGGCCCGCAGCTCACAGGCACACCTCGGAACATACAGAAGGCATTGCGCACTCCGTTGACTTCGGCCACCGGAAGATGGTCGCGATCAAAATGCAGATAGCCGGCGACAAACAAATCGAGGCGCCCATCGCCGTCGCAGTCGCCCCATGTTGCGCCCGACGACCAGTTCCCCAGCGTCACACCGGCCTTCTCTGCTAGGTCCGTGAACGTCCCATCATGATTGTTATGGTAGAGACGATTCTTGCCCCAGTTGGTGACATAAATGTCGGGCCATCCATCGTTGTCATAGTCCGCAATGGCTACGCCCATGCCCCATCGATCGTTGGTCACGCCCGCCTGCGCGGCCACATCGGTAAATGTTCCGTCATGGTTGTTGTGAAACAGCGCCGAGTGTGGCGGCGTTTCCTTGCCATCCAACGCATCGAAGGTCGATCCGTTCACGACGTAGATATCGAGCCACCCGTCGTTGTCGTAATCGATCAGCCCAATGCCCGAGCCCTTGGTCTCGACCAGGTAGGTTTTCTCGGGCGTGCCCATCTTGTGCGTCCACTTTGTCAGCCCGGCCTCTTCCGAAATATCTTCGAAAACGACCGGACCGGTCTTCACAAAGCCACCCGCGGTGATAGGCCTGTGTTGCGCGTCCAGTTGGATTGGGTGCGGAGACTCGGCCGCTCCGCCGGCCTGTCCTGGCTGTGCGGTTGCAGCCGTCTGCGCGCTCTGTAGTTGCGAAGTTTTCGGCACAGAGGTCGCGTTTTGCGCGCAGAGAAGCCCTGGAAATCCCGCCGACACCAACGCCCAAGTGGCCACCCTACGCATCGCCTGAAACATTGCAGCCAGTATACGGATTCCGTTTGGGGCGAGTCGCGAACGGCTGACAGCGTCGAAGTTCTACGTCGCTGAGGGCGAGGCCGGCTGCACACTCTCCACCAGCCATCCGTTGTCACTCTTCACCAGATTGGCCGTTGCGGTGCGCTGCTGGCCAGTGTCCGAAGCAATCTTGGGAAATGCCGACTTCATCTCGGTTGAATTCGCCCAATCGGGAACACCGCTCACCCCGTAGTGATAGGTCACACTGTAGCGCGCGGAGTTGGCATCCGGCGGCGTGTAGCTGTCGATCGAGCTCACCTCCAGATGGCCGAAACAGAAATTCCCATAACCGGGCTGCGTCTGGTCGGCTGTCCACGTCGAGCGGCCTTTGTCTGACAGGTCATAATCGTTCACCTGTTTCGAGCCAATCAGGAACCGGCTCTTCTCGGCCGTTTTGCGAGCTAACAAGCCTGCATCTGTCAGAGCGTCGTATCCCTTGGTCTGCTCATCGTTCGACGTATCGGCCTGTGCGGGAAACTTCACTGGAACTGACCAAACGCACTCCTGTTTACCGCTGTAATAGCTGTTAATCGCCGACTTGAACGTTTCCTTGTCAACCGTGTTCGTGTGGCAGCCGGTGCCCAATCCCATCACGCCGCTCAGCGTCAGCAAAACGAACTTCGTCTTTCGCATCCTTTTCTTCTCCTGAGAGCATTGGATGCGAAAAAACGATTCATGCCTGTTTCAGGGTTGATGACAGTTCCAGCCGCGGTGGTCGCGTGTAAGCCGTCTCTCGTTTTGCGTTAGAGCGAGACTGGCGATTGGGACTGGATGCCTCCATCGCGCAAGGATGCAGGCGCCTCGCCGGCCGACACACCCGTGGCCATTTCTTCGACCGATGCGGCACTCAAAACTTCCAGCATCGCGCGCTGAGCTTTTGCCCAGACCGGATGCGCCGGGCAGAACGCTCTGCGCTCGCATGATTTTCCCGCGACCAGGCACACATTCAGGCAAATAGGGCCGTCAATAGCTGCAATCACCTCGTACATCGAGGCACGCCGGCCGCGCGGCAGAATGACAAATCCGCCCGCTTTTCCCCGATGGGACTCAATCAGCTTGGCGCGCGACAATGCCTGCAAAACCTTCGACAAAAAGCTCTCCGGCGCATTTGTGGCTACGGCCAGCGCGGGAAGGAATGCCCGCGCCTCGGGCGGGAGCGTTGCCAGGTGGATCATCACGCGCACGCCGTAATCCGCGGCCCGCGTAAGTTGCATCGATGAGTTGCATCCCCGCATGAAAGCCCTTTTCGATTCAATCACTGTGGATGGCCAGGTCCAAAGTTAAACTGCGGCGGCTTACTTGATTTCCCCGGGCCAACCGAGACGCTCGGTCAGTCAGCAGCGTATCCAACAAGGTCACAATCTCATGTATCCGAGATCACAGACCCTCGTTCACCCGATCGGATAAATCTGTCCCTAAATTGGAGCGAATCAGTCCAAATGTCTCATCCGAATTCCTCTCACACTTTCTTCTACGGCGGCCGATGGCATTTATGTAGTGCGGTTGTCCCACTCCATCGTCCCGCCTCGCTTGGAGAGTAAAGGAACCTCAGTTTATGCATGCGTTTCCCGCAGTCGATCCCATTCCCTTGCCGGCGCCGATCTGGCTTTTCAAGCTGCTTCATATCGTTACCCTGTCGCTCCACTTTGTCGCAGTTGAGATGTTGCTCGGCGGCCTCTTGCTCGCCGTGCTGCTGAGTCTCTTCCGTGGTTCGGCGCATTCGCACGTCGCCGCGCGCGCCATGGCGCGAAGGCTCACCGTCGTGATGACCTATGTGATTAACCTCGGTGTGCCGCCCCTTTTGTTTGCGCAGGTGCTGTATGGCCGCGCGCTTTACACCAGCAGCGTGTTGGTTGGCGCGTACTGGATCTCGATCATCGTTATCCTCACGCTGACCTACTGGCTTCTCTACCGATTCTCCGCGCGCCTCGACGCCGGTAAATCGGCGTGGTGGGTTGGTCTCAGTGCGTGGCTGCTCGCCGGCTTCATCGCCCGCCTGCTCTCTACGAACATGACGCTGATGCTTCGGCCGGAGGTCTGGCGCGACATGTATTCGGCATCGGCTGCCGGCATCTATCTGCCCACCGGCGACCCCACACTCACGCCCCGCTGGCTTCTGATGCTCGCAGGTGGACTCTTCATCGGCGGATTGTGGATGGTGTATCTGGCAGGCCGCTCCACCTTCAGCGTGGACGAAAAGAAATTCATCGCCGGCGTCGGCGGCAAAGTAGCCGTGTTCTTCGGCATTGTTTATCTCTTCGCCGGTCTCTGGGCTGCAGGCGTACAGCCGCAAGCCGTCAAGACCGGCCTGACAACGCATCCGCTCTACCACTTCGCGTCATTCGCCGGCTACGGATGGCTGGCATTGGTCGTAGTCGCCATTCTTCTGGCTGCGTTCGCGGGATTCGGCAAGATCGCCGCCGGTTGGCTCGGATGGTCCGGAGCGCTGGTGGCCCTGCTGGTCGAGATCACGTTCACGATCTATCGCGATGCTGTTCGTGACCTCACCCTCCTCAGCAAGGGCTTCGATGTCTGGGATCGAGTTGTCGTTACCAACTGGTCCGTTGTCGGGCTCTTCCTCATTTTGTTTGTCGCAGGTCTCGGCGTTATCGGTTGGCTCGTGTCTGTCGTGGCACGCGCCCAGAAAGTCATGGAGAGCGCGGCCTGATCGCGCGAAAGGGTTTCTATGAGCCAAGTCTTGAACATGCCCCATATCGCGAAGGAGCCCGAGGAACCCGGTGAGCAAGTCTCGCGCCGCGCCTTCTTTGTCGCAGCTGGTGCAGCTGGATTTTGTTACACCGCAGCCCTCGCCTATCCGATCTATCGCTATCTGGCCTCTCCTGAGGAGATGGAATCGAGCGCCATTGCGGTGACAGAGGTGACTCTGAAAGACGCGCAAAAGCTGCCCATCAGTTCAGTCCTCATGTTCAAGTTCGGGACTGCGCCTGCCATGCTGATCCACCACGAGGACGGCCGCTGGGTTGCCTTGACCGCTGTCTGCACGCACCTAGGATGCACGGTGCAATACGAGCCGCAGGCCGACCGCATTCATTGCGGGTGCCACGGCGGCGTTTACAACCCATACACCGGCGCCAACGTCAGCGGACCGCCGCCCAAGCCCCTCAAGCTGTTCAAAGTCGCCGTGAACGAAACCGGCGTCAATGTTTCTCGTACCTAACGTCCCAAGGATGACGGCATGACTTCAAAGACTGCTTCCATTTACGACTGGGTTGACGAGCGCCTGGGCCTTTCTGAATTGGCCGAATTCGCGCGCCACAAAACCGTCCCTGTCCACGCGCAATCGTTCTGGTATTACTGGGGCGGCATCTCGCTGTTCCTCTTCCTGGTCCAGTGCTTCACGGGCGTTCTGCTGCTGGTTTATTACCATCCCGGCGCGGATGCCTACGAATCAGTTCGCCAAATCACTTTCGTGATGCACTTCGGTTGGCTCATCCGCTCGGCCCACTCCTGGTCGGCCAACCTGATGATCTTTTCCATCCTCGTGCACATGTTCTCGGTCTACTTCATGAAGGCTTATCGCAAGCCGCGCGAATTCGGTTGGCTCAGCGGCATGGCGCTGCTGGGCCTTGCCTCCGTCTTCGGCTTCTCCGGATACCTGCTGCCCATGGATGACCTCAGCTACTTTGCCACCAAGGTGGGCCTGCAAATTCCCGCGGCCATTCCGTGGATCGGCCCCATCATTGGCAACATGTTGCGCGGCGGTCTCGAAGTCAACGAGTTTACAGTGCAGCGCTTCTTCGCCCTCCATGTCGTCGTGCTGCCGGCGTTGTTTCTGCCGCTGCTCGGATTCCATCTGTGGCTGGTGCAGCGTCACGGCAACGCCATGCCGCCTGCTGAAGAAGCCAAGCCCATTCTCCAGCGCAAGACAATGCCGTTCTTTCCCAACTTCCTGCGCAAAGACCTCGCCATGTGGCTCATCTCGCTCAACATCCTTGCGCTGCTGTCTTCGGTCTTTCCGTGGTCGCTCGGCAAACAGGCGGATATTCTCGTGCCCGCGCCGCAGGGCATTCATCCCGAGTGGTATTTCATGAGCCCGTTCGAAATGCTCAAGCTGCTTGGTTCATTCCTGCCGGGCGAATCCGGCGAAATCGCGGGACTTCTCATCTTCACCCTGGGCATCGCGCTTTGGGTTCTCATCCCTTTCTACGACTCCAGTAAGGAGTCCGGGCGCCGCGGCCGCGCCGCACACTACTTCGGCTTGATTGCAGTTTTCGCGTTGCTGGCCACAACAGCGATTGGTTATTGGACGATTCGTTAGACAGCCTCTAGCTGCTAGCCACTAGCTTCTAGCTCGTGTCGAGCAAAGCTAGCAGGTCGCAGCTAGAAGCTAGGAGCTACAAAGTGAACTATCCCTTCTGGTACATTCCGCATCTTGGCTCGGGCTGGGTCATCGGCATCATTGCCATCTTCCACGTCATGATCTCTCAGTTCGCGGTGGGCGGTGGTTTCTACCTGCCATTGGCCGAACGCAAAGCGATGCGCATCGCCGATCCCGCTGTACGTGCCGGATGGATGACGCAGCTGATCAGCCATTCGAAATTCTTTCTACTTCTTACAGGCGTCTTCGGCACAGTTTCCGGCGTTGGCATCTGGTTCGCCATCGGCCTCACGCATCCTGAAGCTACCAGTACGCTCATCCATAACTTCGTCTTCGGTTGGGCCATGGAATGGGTCTTCTTCCTGGTCGAACTCACTACGGCGGCGGTCTACTACTACACCTGGAACCGGATCGACGAGAAGCTGCACCTCACCGTGGGCTGGGTCTACGCCGGAGCATCCGCCGCGACGCTCATCATCATCAACGGCATTCTCGCCTTCATGCTCACGCCGGGCGACACCTGGCTGGCTGTCGCCGGCACAGGCGCCGAAGCCAGCAAATTCTGGAATGCCTTCTTCAATCCGACCTATTGGCCGAGTCTGTTGCTGCGTGTCTGCGTTTGCACGTCGCTCGCGGGAGTCTGGGCGCTCATTACCTCAAGCCGCATGGACGGCGACAAGCAGCCGGCCCTCAAAACCAGCATGGTCAAGTGGAGCGTCAAGTGGCTCGTACCTTCCTTCGTGGCCACGCCGTTTCTGCTGGTGTGGTATCTCTTCATGGTTCCCGCCTCGCAGCGCGCCCTTCTAACTCTCGGCATCGACACCATCAACTCCGGTACGTTTTCTACCGTCACCCGCATGGCACTCGTCATCATCATCACTTCGGCCACCATCGTCGGCGTCGCGTATTTCCTTGCCTATCGCAATCCGACCGAATTCAATCTCTCGCACGCCATGGCCGTGCTGCTGCTGGCCCTCATTGTCACCGGCGCCGGCGAGTACAGCCGCGAAATGCTGCGCAAACCCTATGTCATCGGCCGCTGGATGTACTCGAATGGAGTGCGCGTTCCGTATGTGAACCGCATCAACGCGCAGGGCTATCTGCTCACTTCGAACTGGGTCTGGGGCAGCGCCGGCGCTGCTACCACGAGCTACTCCCGCGGCGAAGCGATCTTCCGCGGCGAATGCGGTTCGTGCCATACCCTCGACGGCTACCGTCCGCTTCGTCAATTGCTCGATGGACGCGACCGCGCGAACATCCGCAACTTCATCGTTATGCTGCACCAGAACAAAGACGATTCACCCTACAAGAAATTCATGCCGCCCATGGTCGGTACCGAGCAGGACGTGAACGACCTGACAGATTTTCTGAATGCGCAGGTGAATCCACCGGCAGCAAAGCCGCTGCTGACGGCACAAAAATAGGAAGCTTCATCCCGGGAAAATCCGCATCCGCCCGTTCTTCGCGGGCGGATGGAGAAATCACCGTGTCGAATCCTCGGTGTATGGGCTTCCCGATGGGTAAGCACAACCTGGTTCAACTTTCAGCGCATCGCAACTGTCTCCGCCGCATCGATCACGGCGATGCCTCGCTCATCCGGAACAATCTGTGAGAACGCTCAACTCCGCTCAAGCCGCCAACGTGTCTCTATATCGCGGGCGAACCCGGAGACGATAGAGAGCAAATAGAGCGAAAGCGCGACCGCTAAAATCGTCCAGCAGATATGCAATAGCTTTGTCTCTTCGCTCACACCCGGAACATAACCGAACACTGCAATCTCCAGCGCAACAATGAATAGAGCTGTCGCCGTTCCCAGCGTCCATGGCCACAAGCGACCAAGGGCAGGGCGCAGCCTCGGTGGAATCAGCCATCTCCAGAATGTGAGTGACGCCCAGATGCGCGTCGCGACTCCCCAGGCCAGAGTGAACAGAACAATCTGCGCTATGCCACCGCCTGTCAGGAACGAAGCGATTCCAAACAAAAGAAAAATCGCCGCGCCATATTGCCTCTGCATAAAGCGAAGCGACCAGAAAATCATGAGCAGACCAAGGCAGGTAGCTACGATTCCGGTAAAAAGAAAATTTGGAATGAGCGTGAACGCGCCCTCGCCACCTTCTTTCCACACCGTCCAGCGATAACCGGGACCAAGGGCATTCACAATCAGACCGGGAGTGGGCTGGGATCCTTGCAGGCACTCGAGCAGTCCGTGATCGATCGAGCCAATGCCGACGAGAACGCCCAGTGTGGTGGCGACGAAACGCGTTGCAGCGTTACAAACTCGATTAGTCGAAGAGCCTTGCTTTCTTGCATCCATCGAGCGGCCACTCCGTGCAGGCCGGCACTCAATGCGCTCCAATTTTATCCCGACCTCAGCGGAGAAGCGAACGACTTCCTTTACTTATCGTCCCAATTCATACGGCATCCCAAACCGCCCAATCTGAATCAGCGCCTTCCCCGGCGGCCAGATATGCAAGCTCGTGATGCCTCGCGTCCCGGTGAGCAAATGCGCATCCGTAGTGCCGACTAACTCCCCGGTTGCCGCCTCGTTGAAATGCACACTCAACAAGTCGCCCGCGTGCGTGTAGCCAAACACATATTCGCCGGGCTTCAGCGCAACTCCGCCCACACGAATCGGCGCCTGCACCACAAGGTAGTGCGAATACTTTCCATCCGCCGAGTAACCCGCCGTGATCAACACCACGCCCGCAATATAGCGGCCCTCGCTGTTCACAATGCCGCTTGCAGTGCGCATTTCGGTCTCAATGTGCTCCTTCTCCACAGGTGCGCGCGTAGGCAGCAGCGAAGCGAGCTCGGCATCCGTAGCTTGACGCCACGCGGTCTTTTCCCCTTGCGCCAGCGGAAAAAGAAAAAGCAGCAATACCGCGGACCATATCCCCAGTTTCATGGTTTCGCCTTCTTGAGCGATTCGAGCGGAACAATACCGCGCTGAATCGCCGCCGTCGCTGCCTGGGTTCGATCCGTGACGCCCAGTTTACCCAGCAGGCTGTTGATGTGCGTCTTCACCGTGGCTTCGGAGATTTGAAGCTCGGTCGCGATCTCCTTGTTGCTCTTGCCGTACACAATCTGCTCCAGTACGTCGAACTCGCGCGGAGTTAATTCTTCGGTCCCCATGCGCTCGGCAAGCTTCTGCGCAATCGCAGGCGGAATATGCGATTTTCCGGCATGCACTGTGCGTATCGTCGCGATCAACTCATCGCTCGTCATGCCCTTCAGCAGGTAGGCGCGCGCCCCTGCCTGCAAAGCGCGATAGATGTCTTCGTCTCCGTCGTACGTAGTTAACACGATGAATCGCGCTTGCGGCGATTCCATACGGACCCGCTGAATCACGTCGACCCCGCCCATGCGCGGAAGGCGCAAATCGATCAGTGTGATATTAGGCTGATGTTTGCGATATTGCGTGATCGCCTCCACGCCATCGGCGGCCTCTCCCACCACCTCAATGCCTTCTACAACGTTCAGCAGAGCCACCAATCCCTGGCGGACAACGTGATGGTCTTCCACCACCAGTACGCGAATCAATTCTGGTTCCACTTGTCATCCGCCTCTCTTGTCGCCTCTTTTGGCGCCGGCGCGTGCAAGCGCACCGACGTTCCCGTGCCCGGTTCGCTTATTACTTCGAGTGTGCCGCCAATGGCTGCCGCGCGTTCGCGCATGCCCGTAAACCCGTAGTGCCCTGACGCCGACACAGCTCCTTCGTTCATTGTGAAACCGCGCCCGTCGTCGCGTACTTCCAGTGCAATCTCCGCAGGCCCGTAATCCAACCGGACGGAGAGGTGCTGCGCGCCCGCGTGCTTCTCTACATTATGGATTGCCTCCTGGGCCACGCGCAGGATTTCCCGCTCCATGCCAGGCGGCAAGGGCCGATACGCCCCGAAGACGCTGAACCTCGCCTCAAGACCATGGCTGTCCGCTCTCTCCGTTACGCGCCGCAAGCGCACCGGCAAAGTCTTTTCTCCCGAGTCCTGCGACCGCAGTGCCCATATGGACTGCCGCGCCTCGGCCAGCCCTTCTCGTACATGCGTGCGCGTCGTATCCAGTTGTTTCGTAGCGGCGGCCACTTTGTTCATCCGCAAGAGTTCGGCCAGCACTTCGAGTTGCACTGAGATCCCCACGTATCCCTGCGCCAGCGTGTCGTGAATCTCGCGTGCAATTCGATTGCGTTCGCCGAGGACTGCCTTGAACTCGCGCTCGGCAACCTGCAGGCGTCGTTTCAAAACCAGCACAACCAGCGCCGCTGTCGCCATGGCCAACAGCAGATAGAACCAGATGGTCTGATAGAAATGCGGCAGCAGCTCGAATGGAAGCGCCGCTCCCTCCACGTTCCACACCCCGTCGTTATTCGCGGCCTGTACGCGAAAGGTGTAATGCCCCGGCGGAATGTTCGTGTAGTACGCCACGCGCCGCGCGCCTGCGTCCGTCCAGTCATGGTCGAATCCATCGAGCATGTAGCGGTAGCGCACTTTCTGCGGCGCCACGAAACTTAACCCCGCGTAATCGAACTGGAAATGATTATGTCCCGCCGGAACTCTCGTCCAAAGGTCTGCCCCCCGCAAGGGGCGGTCGACGTCGTCGACGGCAAAACGCTCCACGACCACGGGCGGCGGTAGCGTGTTCACCGGGAAATGCGCTGGATCGACTTCGACTAGCCCTCTTGGCGTGGCGAACCAGAGGTATCCATCCCGCGATCGCCATGCCGACGGATGGCTATTGATGGCTGTCTCGCGGCTGCGCAATCCATCGGCAGGGCCAAATTCGATCCAATGCGTGCAATCCGCTGTCATGGTGCAATCGCAGCGCGCGATCCCTTTGCCGGTTGCAAACCAAAGGTGATTCTGCCCATCGTCGAGAATGGCGCGAACGCTGGTATTCTTCAGCTCGCTGGACTGGACCGCGGAAAACTTCTCGCCATCCCACAGGTCCCAGCCATGGTCCTGCGTGCCAACCAGCAATGATCCGCCAGCACGCGGAAGCAGTGCGGTCACAACGTTACTCGAAAGACCATTGGCGGTTGTATAGTTGGCGATCTTGCCGCCTTTGAGCCGCGACAGGCCCGCGAAGGTGGCGATCCAGAGACTGCCGTTGGAATCCCGTGCCATCGCTCCGACTAAGTCGCTGCCCAAACCATTCGCCTCCGTATACGTTTCCTTTTTTGCGGCGTTTTTCCCGCTGGCGCCAAATGTCCAATGGGCAAGCCCGCGCCGCGTGCCGATCCATAAGGAACCATCCGCATCCACCAGCAGCGAGCGAATGAAATCGTCGGGCAGCCCGTCGGCTGAGGTGAACGAGTCGACCGCACTCCCGCGAATCCGGTTCAATCCGTCTGGCGTCCCTACCCACAAATCGCCGGTCTTCGCAGCCGCCAGCGACAGAATCACATTGCTCAAAAGAACGTCGCGGACCGCATAAGTGGTTGTCGCTCCAGGAGTGTTTAAATCGCGCCGCAGAACATTCAGGCTGCCGCCGCTCGTTCCCACCCAAATTTTGCCTGCACTGTCTTCGACCACCGTACTCGTTGCATCGGACGAAAGCCCTTCCCGCGTGCCGATATTGTGAAAGCGCGCATCTCGCAATACCTGCAAGCCATCGGTCTCCGTGCCCACCCACAGATTTCCTTCGCGGTCTTCAAGCAGCGACAAAATTGAAGCGCCGGCGAGCGGGTCGGTTGCGGGAAGCCGCTGAACCTTGCTGTTCACCCAGCGTCCCAATCCGCCATTGGTTCCGATCCAGAGGCAGCCCTCGCGGTCCGCAAACAAAGCCTGAATCCTCGTGCCGGGCAACTCGTGTCCCACCCTTAAAAGGGCTTGCCGCGTTCCGCGCCCGATCGCGACAGCGCTGCGAGTTGCGCTCGCGGGTTCTCCGCTCGCCAGCTTTGCTTCGAAGACGATCTGATCCTTCGGCAGCCCGGCTGGCATCGACACACGCGACCATCCTGCACCGCCGTATTCCGAAGCCTCCTCTGTAGTTTCGACGCGCAGCCTTCCCTCCGGCGTTTCTTTCAACGCTGTAATCGTGCCTATAGGCGGCCCAGCGTGAGCCCCGAATGCGGTGATCGCTCCATCTTTCCGTCGCGCCAATCCTCCGGCTGTTCCCACCCAGAGCGTCCCGTCGGGCGTCTCGAGCAAGCTCCGAATGTCGCCGCTGGGCAGCTCCGGAGAGTGGTCAAAGACCGTGAATGCGATTCCATCGAACCGAACCAGGCCAGCCTCGGTCCCCAGCCACAGAAACCCGTCGCGCGTCTGCACCAGAGCGTGCACGCTGTTTTGTGGCAACCCGTTTTCCATCACCCAAGATTGGCGTCCATATTCAGCAAGGGGCGTCGTCGGCTCGAGCGCCGATCCAGTCACGACACCGCCGATTGACAGCGCGCCAACGGCAATCCAACACCCGCGAGGCAAGGTCCGTCTCCGCTTACCGCTCAACTCCGTGTTGGCCTGTTTGTCGATCAAGGTAACGTGCAGAAACGCCGGCTGCTTCACTTGTGTCAGCGGTATTGCGCATATCCACAGTAATAGGCCGGAGCGCAGATTGCACACGCGGCGCGGTCGAACTCCAACTTTGGGTTGAGGTCAGGTTCGTTTCAAGGGAGGAGCCCAGAGTCACTCGAAGGGGCCAAGACAAGGGGTGCGTTGCACTTTAGCCTGTCGTTGTCTCCTGAATTGCCTGCACATGTTTCATTGGTCTTCCAGGGTGGCTGCCTTCACAGGGAGCCACCCATTTTCTTTGGGGACAAACACTCATCGATTTCGTCCCCGCTTCGCCCCTTGATTGGGGACCCGCATACATGACCTTCGTCTGCTCAAGCGCGTGATTCTCATTCCATTGCGGTACGGGGGCGACTACGATAAGGCAACATTCAGCCAAACGAGGAGGACCTTATGGGTCGTCATCGATTCGCGCGCACTGCGCGCTTATGGCTTTTGCTGTCGTTTTTTTTGTTGCCATTGGGAGCAAGAGCCAAGAGTATTTCTACTGACGACAGTGCCGCAAAGATTGTAAGTCTAATGCGCGCTGATAGTTACAATTATCTAAGCACCAAGTCACCTTCGGTTTGGATGATCCCGTTCACCGGTGATCACCTCAAAAACATCAAGGTTGTCGTCACCGTGAAAGACTCCACGATGGTGGTCTTCGTCACGGTAGCCGAAAACCAGCACCTGCCTGTGACCACGGACTTCATGCGCGCCCTGCTCGAACAGAATCATGAGCTCGACCGAGTGAAGGTTGGCTATGACCATGAAGGCGACCTGTCGGTGCGGATCGACGGCAGCGTGCGCGTGATGGACGCCGCCGAGCTGCGCGAGATCGTCAACCAGGTAAAGAACGCGTCGGACGAAATCTACGGCATGATCGAGCCGAGCCTGCTGCAGTAGCGGGCTCGCGAGAACGTGCTTTGCACAAGACTGCCGTAACTCGGGCCTGTGATCGCGCGATCCGTGGGCAATTCTCAAGAACCTTCGGCACATGTGCTGCTCGGTATAGAGAGCCTGCTGATTCCCCGCTGTTTACCTTACGGACAGACCCACCACTCACCCGGAACCGCGAAACAGATTAATGGAGCGTCTCCGTGAATGAAATGGCCACTTCTCACGATGCGCGGTCAGGCCCGGCCCGCGGTCAAGTCGGAACCCTCGAAGAGATGGTGGGTCTAAACCGTATCCACGCATGGAGCCTGCCTCACTCCGGGCCGCGCTGGTTTGATAGGCGATCCGTGCCCGCCGCCGTTCTGACTGGACTGAAATCGGCGGACACGCTATCGCATGGCTCAACCCTCCCGTTCGATGAACGGAATCGATGAGGTAAACCGTCTTTTGCCGATGCTCCTGGTGGCGAGAATGCCGGGCGATCCTCCCGCCGGAACGCCTTCCACCACGGTGTCAATCTCGTTGCCGTTCTCCACAACAACGAAGTAGGTGTTCACAGTCGGCCGTCCATCGGTGAAATTGATGGTGAAGGTACCCGTGCAGTTGTCGTTCACTTTGTAAGTACCCGTAGCCACAGGGTGGGTGAAGTCGGAAACTTCCACTCCATCGATGGTCACCGCATCGATTTGGGTCAAGTTCCCCGCACCATCGAATTCGGTGATGGCGACTCCGACTTGTGGCCCGACCGGTCCGGGGCCTCCCAACTTTGCTCCCTCGATTGTGAACCCATAGACACCACGTATCAGTTCGTTTGTGCATGCCCAGGATGTGCTTTGGGCGTTTGCCGCGCCCCCACCCACCAACGCGACCAGAATCACGATCGCGCCATTTCTTAAGAGCTCCTTCATATCCCCTCCTCGTTTGTTGACTTGTGACGATTGGTCCTCACGCCGCGCTGCCCTTCCAGGCAGCGAGCGGGCGGTGCGACTTCATGTTTCTTAGCGTTCTGCCGGCGGCGGGTCAATGGATTGGGATTGAATTCGATCTAACTTGTTAAATGAAAGCCACGTAAAGATTTATCGACTCTTCTGAACACGATTTGTGTGGTATCATACGGTCCCTTGGGGTGCGAAAATGAGTGATCGCGCCAACCCTTGCCGCCGCGTCAGTACTGGACTGTTTGAGATCGACCTCATCTCGGGCCGAGTGCTGAGGCAGGGGCAGAGTTTGCCTCTGCAAGATCAACCCTTTCGCGTTCTCGTTTTGCTCCTTGAACGTCCAGGACAGTTGGTCACTCGGGAGGAACTGCAGGCGAAGCTCTGGCCGGCGGATACGTATGTTGGCTTCGACGACGGCCTGAATACCGCAATACGGAAGCTGCGGGTCCTCTTTGGCGACTCAGCCGACAACCCGCGATTCATTGAGACGATTCCACGGCGCGGCTATCGCTTCATTGCTCCGGTGAACGAACTGCCCGAGGCACACGGTTGGTCCGAGCATCCGAAGAGCAAAGTGGATCGGCAGGTTGAAGCTGTGACTGCCAACCCGGAAATCGCCCCTGCGCTCGAGGAGAAGAATGGGCACTCGGGACCTGTTGAGCGCCCCCTTTTAAGCTCCTCCAGACCTCATCTGTGGAGATGGGCGCTTTCCATTTCGGCCGCGGTTCTCCTGGTTTTCTTGGTGGTGAAAGCAAGAATCGACATGCGCCCTCATTCCTCCCCACAGATGTTGCCGGCAAAACGGGCAATGCTGGCGGTTCTTCCGTTTCAGAACCTGAGCAACGATCCTGCCCAGGAGTATTTCAGCGATGGCCTGACGGAAGAGACGATTACCGATCTGGGCCAACTGAGCCCGGCGCAACTGGGAGTCATCGCACGCACCTCTGCAATGGCTTACAAGCACACGGACCAAACTGTCGCTCAGATCGGGCGCGCGCTGGGGGTCGATTACATCCTTGAAGGCAGCGTTCGACGAGAGAACGGAAGAGCTCGTATCAGCGCGCAGTTGATTCGGGTGAGTGACCAGACGCATCTCTGGGCGCAGAGCTATGACACTCGAGCTCTGCATGACTTACTCGATATACAGAACGAGATCGGAAGGGCGATCGCCGAGCAGGTGCAGGCCAACGTCGCGCCACAATACCAGATTGAGTTGTCGAAGATGCGCTCAGCGAGTCCTGAAGCATACGACCTTTATTTGAAAAGCCGCTTTTACTGGAACCAGAGAACTCCAGCCGCTCTGCGCGAGAGCATTCAACTCTTCAAGCATGCCACTGCCGCTGATCCCGGCTTTGCGCGAGCCTATGCCGGTCTGGCAGACGCCTACAACATCAGCAATATTGTGGGCCTCCTTTCTGCGCAGGACAGCCTTCCGCAAGCCAGGGACGCAGCAACC
Source organism: uncultured Acidobacteriaceae bacterium (assembly GCA_963704415.1). Classification (GTDB taxonomy): domain Bacteria; phylum Acidobacteriota; class Terriglobia; order Terriglobales; family Acidobacteriaceae; genus Telmatobacter. Next base: position 2,052,965 of record OY969908.1, read on the forward strand.
AGAGCAATCGAGTTGGATCCATCACTTGCCGAAGCTCACGCCGCCCTCGGCATGGAGAGATCGCACTACGAGTTCGATTTTCAGGCCGCCAGAACAGAGTTCCTGAAAGCGATCGAACTCAACCCAAGCTCCGCCTACGCCCATCTCTTCTATTCCAATTGCTACCTGATGCCCCTGGGGCAACGTGCGGAAGCGATTGCGGAAAACAGGAAGGCCATCGAACTGGACCCCTTATCGTTGCCAATCAACAACTTCATGGGAGAGACCTACCTGCTGGCCGGCGACTATTCGGCTTCCTATAAGCAATTCCGCCAGACCATCGAGATGGATCCGAACTTCCCGCTTCCTCACGCATACCTGGGAGGGCTGCTGGAAATCATGGGAAGATTTCCGGAGGCAATCGACGAGCGCGAGGAAGGGGAGAGGCTTTTCGGCTGGAGTCCGCAGAAAGCCTCGGCGAGAGCGGCTGTGCTGCTGGAGGCGTTCAAGAACGGCGGCGAAACGGGGTATTGGAAAGAGCGGCTGATTCAGGACTTAGATGGGATGAAAGACTCGGGCAGAATCGTTTCATCGGCCCCACTGGCATTGGACTATGCCTTGGCGGGAGAAAAGGACAAGGCATTTGAATACCTCGAAAAATCCTACCAATCTCGGGAAGGACAGGAGCTGACTCTGCTGGCCGTCGATCCGGTTTGGAAGAATCTGCATGGCGATTCAAGATTCTCGAATTTATTGCGGCGCATGGGATTGCCGGTGTCGGAGCTCGATGCACGATGACAACGAACGAGTGCACGAAGGACACTGCACATCCGCAATGCCCGTGACCTTTGAGTGCAATGACAACACGGAGGGTTGCGAGATTCTTTTCGCCAGTCCCTCAGGCGGTGCGGAGGATGGAAATCACGGTCAGGTCATCGTCCTGCCCGTACTGAATGGCGGCTTCGGCGAGCGCAAGCGGAGATGTTTCCTGGCGCATGAGGGCCTGCGTCCGGTCGAAGCCGAAGAGCGCCCCCTGCCTATCGCGAGCCTCGACCACGCCATCCGTGATCAGGGTGAGCCGATCGCCCGGGCGCATCTCCAGTGTGACCTGCTCCGGTGCGGCGGAGGCAAGAAGGCTAAGCGGCAGTGACCCGGCGAATGCGACCTCGGCGCCATTGAGCCAGGGCGGGAGATGGCCTGCGTTGGCGAGCACGACGCGCCCCGAGGGATCGAGGCGCACTGCCAGGCAGGTGACCAAGCCTCCGTGCTTGCGTTCAAAAAGCCTGCTGTTGAGCTCGGCGAGAATCTGCGCGGGGTCCTGGCTGATTCTGCTGATCGTGTGCAGCATGCCAATGATCATGGAGACGATCATGGCAGCGCTGAGCCCTTTGCCGCTAACGTCGCCAACGACGACCAGAGTTTGGCCGCCGTCGAGCGGGATGACCTGAAAGAAATCTCCGCCGACCTGCGCGGCGGGGTGGTAGATGCTTTCAATGGCGTACCCGGGAGTGGGCGGCAGCATTTCTGGCACCATGAGTCGCTGGATTTCGCGCGCGGCAGCCAGTTCGGTGTCCAGCGCAGCTTTATCGAGCTCAACCCGGAGGCGGCGACGCGACTCGGCAATGGAGACCACGACAAGACCGGTGTACCCAAGAACGACGGAAATGACCACAGCTAAACCGTCAAAAACGAGCCGGTTGTGAAAGCTGTTGAGCTGGGTCGAATCTAGATGGGTAAGCGCGGGAGCCTTGGGCAGCCAGTTGTATAACAGCGCCATGCAAACGTTCTGGAGAATGAAGAGCGGCACACCAGGAATCCAGAACCGTTGGCGGAGGGTGATGCCCGAGACGGCGTAGCCCACCGAAAACAACGCGATGATCACTGAAGAGAGAGCCAGAGACAAGGCTGATTGACGCGCCATGTCCATGCCGTCGAATACAAATCCGAAGCTGGCGAAGATGCAAAAGACGGCGAGCAGGAAGACGACGATGGCCCACCGGGGGACCGTCTTCCACGCCCTCGATTGCGAATCTTCGCGTGATTTCGATCGCTTCATGCTGTTCCCCAAGGATGACACGACCGGGCCGGATTTGTGCGCTGGATTCTGTAAACGCCGGGCGACTGGAAAACCCGAGATTTGGATACAGGAGCGTGGCCAAGGGGCTTTTCCAGCGTGGTGCCCGGACGACCCGTCGATCCGGTCGTCACTACCCCGGCAAGATCCGACACGAACGGCAGAAATCGATCCCACTCTGCTAGCCTTCTGTTCGCATGGAAACCGCGAATATCCGCCTCGAAAAACGCCCTCCCCTGGCCATCGTCACCATCGACCGGCCCAAGGTCCTGAACGCTCTGAACGCGGAAACCCTGACCGAGCTGGAAGCAGCTTTCGACGAATTTACCGTCGATCCCGACATGCGCGTCCTTCTCCTCGTCGGCGCGGGGGACCGTGCATTTGCCGCAGGAGCCGACATCCGCGAGCTCGCTCCGCTTAGCCCCGAAGAGGGCAGGGCATTCGCACTGAGGGGCCAAGGCATCTTTCGCAAAGTTGAAACCTTGGGCAAGCCCGTGATTGCGTGCATCCGGGGATTCGCCCTTGGCGGCGGATGCGAGCTGGCCATGGCCTGCACCTTGCGTATCGCTGCCGACGATGCGCGGCTTGGCCAGCCGGAAGTAAAACTCGGTGTCATCTGCGGCTACGGCGGTACACAAAGGCTGCCTCGTCTGGTGGGCCGCGGAGCCGCGCTCAAGCTTCTCCTCACCGGCGCGATCATTGACGCACAGGAAGCCCTCCGCATCGGCCTCGTGGATGAAGTAGTTCCCGCCGGCCAGTTGATGCAGCGGGCCGAATCGCTGGCTCTCGAGATCGCCGCCAACGCGCCTCTCGCCATCCCCGAGACCTTGCGCGCGGTGGACGAGGGCATCGACCTGCCCCTCGAAGCCGCACTTGAGCGCGAGGCCGCAGGCTTCGGTCATCTCTGTGGAACCGCCGACAAGACCGAAGGCACGCAAGCATTCCTTGCCAAACGCCCGCCCCACTGGACAGGCAGATAGGGTCGCCGGGGGTCCGTATTCTTCCAACTGGTATTCTTGTGATGTGATTCGTGCAGTCCGTTTCAGGGGAATGGCCGCCATGGGCCTGCTTTTGTTGCTGGCCCTCACAGCGTGCCACAAGGAAGAGCAGGCCGTGGAAGGCGTGGCCCAGAAGGCCGCGGACGCCGAGCGTCAGGCCCAGGCCACAGCTACGCTGCGCGACCAGCAGCGCGCTGAATTGTCTCGCATCCCGCTGCCCACCAAGAGTCTTTACATCGACATTCATGAGCCGGGCGCCTGGGCCAATCCATTCCTCTCGATCGAAGCCGATACGTTGAACCTGCGCGTCAACCTGGCCGATGCCAACCCCAGCCCCGTAGGTGAGGGAACCATGCTGCGCCCCGCAGCAGCGCGGCGACAGGAATTGCAGTTGCGGCCTCCGGACCTTGCAGCGGCAGTCGTCGCACTGCCTCCCACCGCGTGGCGCTATGGCCGCGTGATCGCGGTGGCCGAGGCCCCGGGAGCCAATCCCAAGGATCGCGCCAAAATCCGCCGCAACGTCGAGACCGCCATCCAGCAGCTCAATGACCTGGGCATTCTCGTTGAAGAGTGGCCCACGCGATAAGTTCTACCCGCAAGCCGTCCAGTAGCAATTCATCCGGAATCTTCAGTTACGGCCCATACATCAAGGCCCCGAGTGCTCCCGACGCGCTAACATTCCCGAGTGAGCATTTCCTCGCTGCCGATCCTCAATAACTTCACGCCGCTCGATCACGAACGCTTCGCGGCCCATCGCGAACTCGAAGCCCGACTCAATTCGGCTCTTCGCGGCGACGTGTTATTCGACCGGGGATCGCGTGCTCTCTACGCCACCGATGCCTCGAATTATCGCCAGCTTCCCATCGGCGTCGTTTACCCTTCCGACGAAGCCGACGTCGAAGCCGCGCTCGCCGCCTGCCGGGCATTGGGCGCAGCCGTGCTGCCTCGTGGAGCGGGAACCAGCCTCGCAGGCCAGTGCGCCAACGTCGCCGTAGTCTTCGATTTTTCGCGTTACATGAACGCACTCGGCTCGATCGATGCAACCGCGAAGCTCGCGACGGTCCAGCCAGGCATTGTGCTGGACCGCCTGCGCGAAGCAGCGGAACAGTATCACCTCACCTACGCCCCCGATCCTGCGACGCACTCGCGCTGCACCCTCGGCGGCATGATCGGCAACAACAGCTGCGGCGTACACGGGCTGCTGGGCGGCAAAGTGGCCGACAATGTCGAGTCGCTCGATATCGTGCTGTACGACGGCACCCGCATGACCGTGGGCCGCACCGCTCCCGACCAGTTGCAGAAGCTCATCCACACAGGCGGCCGTCAAGGAGCGATCTATGCCGGCCTCGCGCGCATTCGCGACCGCTACTCCGACCTGGTTCGGGAGAAATTTCCCCGTATCCCGCGCCGCGTGTCGGGATACAACCTCGACGAGCTTCTGCCCGAAAATGGATTTCATGTAGCGCGCGCGCTGGTGGGCAGCGAAGGCACCTGTGCCACGGTGGTATCAGCGCAACTCAACCTCACGGCGAGCCCGCCGTTTCGCATCCTCACGGTGCTCGGCTTCCCGGATGGGTTTCTGGCCGCCGATGCGGTTCCGTTCGCGCTGGAACATGGGCCCATCGGTCTCGAAGGATTCGATCACCTGCTGGTCGAATTCATGCGCCGCAAAGGCCTGGCCCTCACGGAACTCGATCAGCTGCCCGCAGGCGTGGGCTATCTGCTGGTGGAGATGGGCGCCTGGAGCGCCCAGGAGGCGCGCTTCAAAGCGGAAGCGCTGACCCACGATTGCCGCGACTGGCCTTGCTCGCCGACCGCGCATATTTGCACGCCAGAGGAAGCCGCAAGCGTGTGGTACGTGCGCGAATCCGCATTGGGCGCGGTGGTGTTTGTGCCCGGCGAGCCCGATCGCTGGGAAGGATGGGAAGATGCCGCCGTGCCCCCGGCTAAGCTCGGCGCTTACCTGCGCAGCATCACAGCACTGATGAATGAGTACGGCTATCGCAGTCCGCTCTATGGGCACTATGGCCAGGGCTGCGTCCACATGCGCATCAATTTCGACTTCCGCTCGGAGCAGGGCCTGCGCGATTTTCGTGAATTTCTCGACCGCGCGACCGACGTTGTGTTGCATTTCGGCGGATCGCTGAGCGGCGAGCACGGGGACGGCCAGGCCCGCGCGGCGCTATTGCCCAAAATGTTCGGGCCAGAGCTGATGCAGGCTTTCCGTGAATTCAAGGCACTGTGGGATCCGGACAACCGCATGAATCCGGGCAAACTGATCGACGCGGTGCGTGTCTACGATCCGGTTGAAAATTTGCGACCCCAACTGCGGTTGGGCCAATCGCCTTCGGCTGGCCCGCGCCAGGAAGAAGACGCGGGAACTGAGATCAAGCCGCACGATTCGAAAACCGCAATGGACCATAGAGAGCAGGAAAAAGCGCTCGAAACACACTTCGCCTTCTCGAACGACGGCGGGTCCATGGCGCATGCCGCCGAGCGCTGCGTGGGCGTGGGTGCCTGTCGCAAGACGGATGGCGGAGTCATGTGTCCCAGCTATCGCGCCACGGGCCAGGAGCAGCACTCCACGCGCGGCCGTGCGCGGCTGCTCTGGGAAATGCTGGAAGGATCGTTGCGCGAGGAGGGTTTCCAAAGCGCGGCCGTGCATGAGGCGCTGGATCTCTGCCTGAGCTGCAAGGCATGCAAGACGGAATGCCCGGTGCAAGTGGACATGGCGGCCTACAAATCCGAGTTTCTTGCCCAGCATTACAGGGGACAGCTGCATCCGCTCCACCACTACATCTTCGGTTTCGCCGATAAAATGGCCCGGCTCGGTTCGCTTGCGCCGAATCTGACCAATGTCCTTCTCACCGGACCGCTCACAAGCCCGCTGATCAAGCGAATCATTGGCGTAGCGCAGGAAAGGGAATTGCCGAGACTCGCGCCTGTCAGTTACACGAAGTCTCGTTTTATCCAGCCTAAGAATCTTTGGGAGCGCGCAACGCAACCAGTCTCACGGGAGGGGTCGACCAAAGCACATGCGGCCAATGCAGAGAGGCGCGAAGCGCAGTTAGCCCCACCGCAGGTGGTGTTGTGGGCGGATACTTGGAATAACTATTACCATCCGCAAACCCTTGTTGCAGCTGAGTCGGTTCTCACCGCCGCAGGCTTCCGGGTGCAAAGCCCGAAGGGCCATATCTGCTGCGGAAGGCCTCTTTACGATTTCGGCTTCCTGGGCGCGGCGCGACGCTACCTGGCCCGCGTGCTCCATCGCATGAGCCCTCAGATCGAAGCAGGCCTGCCATTCATCTTTCTCGAACCCAGCTGTGCCAGCGTCTTCAAGGATGAGCTCCGCGAACTAATCCCCAACGATCCGCGCGCGCGTCGCTTGCGCGAACAGGTCTGGCTCCTGGCCGACTGGCTTGCCGCCAAGGCACCCGATTGCGCCGCCGCGGGCACTCTGTCGGGATCGCACATCCTGGTGCACGGCCATTGTCATCACAAGGCGGTCTTTGGCGGAGCGGGCAATGAAATCGCCCTGTTGCGCCGTGCTGGCGCGACTGTCGAGCCGATTCAAGCCGGTTGCTGCGGCATGGCCGGTCCCTTCGGCTTCGAAGCGGAGAAATTCGAGATCTCGAAGACTATTGCGCAAGATGGATTGCTCCCCGCGATCCAATCGGCAAGCCCCGAAACGATCATCGTCTCCGACGGCTTCAGTTGTCGCGAGCAGATAAGCCAGCTTGGCCACAAACAGGCGCTTCACTTTGCGGAAGTGCTAGCGCGGGGTTGCAGCCTCGGCGCGCTACCATAAGAGTCATTACCTATTGCAACACCGAGGCTATCGATGTTTGTCGTTGTCTGGCAGTTCGAAGTTGCCGATGAGAAAATTGCCGCCTTTGAAGCGGCCTATGGCCCCGATGGCCCCTGGGCCCAGCTCTTCGGCAAGTCGCCCGATTACCAAGGCACCGAGTTTCTTCGCGACGCCTATGATTCCGGTAAATACCTCACCATAGACCGCTGGACGAGCGAATTGGCCTTCCGTGCCTTTCGCAAGCAGCACGATACCGCATACGAGACGCTCGACCGCGTCTGCGATGAACTGATCAACCACGAGACCCGCATCGGCGCGTATACCGCCTAGCCAAAGTCGCGCCGGCAATTCCATCGAACAGGATTTAAGCAAGATTGCGACACTCTGAGCAAGTAACCGTGCGACGAGGCCACGACGCGCAAGAATCGCGGTGGGCCCTAATGAGGATTCCCCTGCATCTGCGCCGGAGTTCCCGCGTAATACCCTGAATTCGTGTGGACCGTGACCTTCGGCTTATCCACCTCGACCTGCAATGCGTGGTATTCGTTGGGACGGTCGCCTGGAGCGGCATCGAAGGTAAGCTCATAGCTGGCACTTGCGTCGCGAACCGCCGTCTTCAGTTCCCCGGAAATATCCCTTCCGTTAATGATCACCTGGCCGCCCGAGTGCTCGGCCAGCACCTGCAAAGCGAGATTGGGATAGGTGGCATCGTTCGCCGTGGCGACGCCCTTGCGGTAGCCCTCGTAGTAGAACGGATTCGTTCTCCCCAAGTCGAAAGGATCGAGGCAGTAGAGTTGGATGTTCGCCTCGCGCAGCCCATTCGTGAACTGCACAATCGAATTGAAAACCCAGTTCCTTTGCTTCATATCAGATTCGTCGCCGGCCCTCGCAAGCAACGGCCAGCCGGGACTGATCGCCAGGATCATCTTGCGTCCCGGCTGGGCCGCCTCATACGCGGCCAGCTGGCCCAATTGGCCGAGAGACATCTGCAGCCGGTCAGCGGCTCCATAGAATCCCGCACTCCGGCCGATGATACGCAGCTCCGATTGGCTTTTGTTGAAGCCTTCCAAAAGTGCATTGCCGTCCTGCCAGGACCCCTTCGCCACCTTCAGGCCACTGTCAGCGAATATGGCAATCGACGTCGGGTTCGCGAGCTCGCCTCCATCTTCCTTGAGGAAGGTTGCGAGTTCCTGACGCTCCCGCGCCACCGTATCGAAGCCGGTGTTGATCATATCCACCACGATCACTACATGCACTGGGTCCGTTCGTAGCGTCTCGTGGTCGATTGCCCGAAAGCCGACAAGCTTCTGCGGCTGTTTGTTGTCCAGTAACGTGAAATCGCTCGCCTGCAACCCCTGTACGGGATGGCCCAGTTTGTCGCTGACCACGACATCGATCGAGATGCGGCCCGATGCCGCGGCTTGGCCCGCGCGCGTGTCCGGTACGGCTTTGACGCTGGAATCCGCCGCGGAGGGGGGCTGTGCGGTCGGTGATGGATCCTGCGCGGCCGCGCGTACCAGGATCGTCAGAATTCCCGCTAGGACTGGAAGGGTCGTAAAGGCCATCCGACGCGAACGCCAAGTTTTTTGCACAAAGACACCTCCACAGTTGAGACTGCAGGCGGCGCTGGAACGTTGCAGAATCGCTGATGGTGTGACAACTAATACACCTCTCTGCGATTTATTCCCCTTTTCTTCGCTTTTCCTGTTTTGCACCTGTCTCATCCTGCTACAATCCCTTCGAATCCATAGAAGCCGCCGCGTGTTTTCAGCCCAAAAATTAGATCGCGCCAGGCGAGCAACTTGATGAGGAGCAGCCGCCATGGCAGTTGTCGATGAACGCGCAAAAGCAGTAGAACTCGCCCTTTCACAGATTGAAAAGCAGTTTGGCAAGGGGTCTATCGTCCGGCTGGGTTCGAAAGAAGCCCTGCTTCCCATCGCCGTTATCTCCACTGGTTCCATCAGTTTCGATGCGGCCCTGGGTGTGGGCGGTCTTCCGCGCGGCCGCGTCACCGAGGTTTTCGGCCCTGAGTCCTCGGGTAAGACAACCATCACCCTGCAGGTCATCGCCGAGGCGCAGCGGCATGGTGGTCTTGCAGCCTTCGTCGATGCCGAGCATGCTCTCGATCCTGCCTACGCCCGCAAACTCGGGGTAGACATTGACAACCTGCTGGTTTCGCAGCCCGACAGCGGCGAACAGGCCCTGGAGATTACCGAGGCCCTGGTCCGTTCGGGGGCCATCGATGTACTGGTTGTCGACTCTGTCGCCGCGCTGGTGCCTAAGGCCGAGCTGGACGGAGAAATGGGCGACTCCCACATGGGTTTGCAAGCCCGGCTCATGTCACAGGCCCTGCGCAAACTCACCGGCACCGTCTCCAAATCCCGCACCGCTCTCATCTTCATCAACCAGATTCGCGAAAAGATCGGTGTCATGTTCGGCAATCCCGAAACAACGACCGGCGGCCGCGCTCTGAAGTTCTATTCCTCAGTGCGCGTGGATATTCGCCGCATTGCCGCAGTGAAGGAAGGCGACACGGTCGTCGGTTCGCGCACCAAGGTCAAGATCGTCAAGAACAAAGTGGCCGCGCCGTTTCGCGAGGCGGAGTTCGACATTCTCTATGGCGAAGGCATCAGCCGCGAAGGCGATGTCCTCGATCTGGCAGTGACCCACAATATCGTGGAAAAATCGGGCGCCTGGTACAGCTATGCCGGCGAACGCATCGGCCAGGGCCGCGAAAATACGCGTGGCTTCCTCAAAGAGAACAAGGACATCTTCGCCAAAATGGATGCCGAGGTGCGCAAGAAGCTGGGGATAGGCACGGCCGCTCCCGCTGAGGTCCCCGAAATCCCAATTGCGGGCCCGGCTGAGGCCAAAGAGGCTGTTCGGGTGCGCAAAGGATAAGAACCGCGGCAATGCCTGCTGCGTAGTTTCTCAAGATGCAGGTGCGAGATCACCGGGCCAGCCACTGCCTCGCGGTGCGGGCCGATGATTTGCCACAGCTCTCCGGCTCCTGCACTAAACTTGGAATGCGCATGAAGATCATCGGGCGAACGGCATCGCGGGTCCTTCCGCGGTTGATTCTCGGCGGGTTCGCGATGGCCTGCGCATGCGCAGCGCAGACTGCTTCTTCTCCTCAGAAGAGCGCGTCATCAAATTCTGCTGCGCCCGCAGCTCCCGGATCGGTACCCGCGGTACCCTCCGCCATACGCACAGTTCTCAATCTTAACGGTCCTTGGCGCTTTCAACAGGGAGATGACCTGGAGTGGGCCGAGCCTGGATTCGACGACTCCCGTTGGCAAACCGTCACTCTGAGTGAATCTCTCTCTGCGCAGGGAATTGAATCCTATACCGGCTACGGCTGGTATCGTATGCGTCTCGGCCCGGAGCAGCTTGCGCAGTTCAATGCGGCGGCCCAGGATGCGCCGCTGGAACTGCTCGTCTCCAGCGATGGAATCGGACAACTCGATGCCTTCGTGAATGGCTCGGAGGCGGGACACACGCGCGGCATGACCGAATCGCACGCGATGTACCAGTCGCCTCCATTCGCAGTCCGGCTCTCCGGCATCGATCCCAAGAGCACGGCCGTGATCGCCATTCGAAGTTGGGCCGGTCCGCCGTTCACGGTGCGGCGCGGTCTCATCAGCAAGGTCGAACTCGGCACGGACGACGATATTGCCGAGCAGCTGGCGATGAAGGTCGGCCGTCAATGGAACGAGCGCGTCACCGCCGCGCTGGGGGTGACCGTTCTGTTCCTTTGCGTTGCAGTGCTGGGGGCTGCGCTCTACACATGGCAGCGCCATCATGCCGAATACCTGTGGCTCGCCCTGCTCTGCCTTTCCGTCGCAGCCGCCGGCGCGGCCGAGGCCGCCTTCGGCTTGGGCACTCTCTCCGCTTCGCCGTATCACATCCTGGCCGGCGTGTTTGGCCGTATTTTCATGGCCGTCACGCTCGAATTCGTTCTGCGTTTCACGGCCACCCCGCCGCCGCGCCTCGTTCGTGGCGTACAGATCGGCGTACTCCTTCTGCCTATCCTCGCCATTACCGGCTGGGAACAGGTCTACGAGATTTTCTCTGTTACCGCTGAAGTCGTCTTCTGCGCCCTCGTCTGCGTGCTGCTCTTCCGCGCCTGGCGCCGCGGTCGCCAGGAAGCCGGCATCATGCTCCTCCCCTTCTTCCTCGCCGCCATCGCCGACTCGGCCGACACCATTGTCGACTACGCCGCGAGCCGCCACTGGCTGCCCGAACAGTTCGCTTCGTATCACTTCCATCTCGGTCCCATCGCATTTGACACCGGCGCCGTCGCCTACATCGTCTTTCTCGCCAGCCTGGTTGCGGTCATTCTCTTCCGCTTCATTCGCATCAGTGAGATCGAGCAGCGCTCCACCGCGGAGATCTCCGCCGCCCGCAGCGTACAGGCTCTGCTGATTCCCACCCAGCTTCCTTCCAACAAGAATTTCATGCTTGAGAGCGCCTACCTGCCCGTCAACGGCGTCGGTGGCGACTTCTTTCAGGTCCTGCCTCTGAAGGACGATTCTCTCCTCATTGTGGTCGGCGACGTCAGCGGCAAGGGCCTGCAAGCGGCCATGAATTCGAGCACACTGGTGGGCGCCTTGCGCAACGAGCTGTCGCATGATCCGGGCACAGTGCTCGATCACCTGAATCACGTTCTGCTCGGCGCCGTGGCTTCGCCCGGAGCTGTTCCGGGACTCGATTCGGCTCCCTGCTTTGCCACCTGCCTCTGCGCGCGCATCTACCCCGACGGCACGTTGACAGTGGCCAATGCCGGCCACTTGAGCCCCTATCGCGATGGCCGCGAACTGGAACTGCCTCCTGGCCTCCCCCTGGGCGTCATTGCGGACTCGCACTACGAACAGGCCACCTTCCTGCTCAACCGTGGCGACCGGCTGGTCTTTCTCTCCGACGGCGTCGTCGAGGCCCAGAATTCGGATGGCGAGCTGTTCGGCTTTGAACGTACGCAACAGGTGAGCAACGAGCCCGCGCGCTACATTGCTCAGACGGCTCAGCGCTTCGGCCAGACCGACGACATCACCGTCGTATCCCTCTACGTGGCTTCCCGTACCGCTGAGCACAAAGCCGCGCCGGCCTTTCAAACAAGTTAACTTTTGATTGGCCAGAATCCTTTCGAGGGCGAATTGTCATCCTGAGGATCCGCGCGCTCGGGGCCCCAAAAGCGCAAGAGCGGTTTTGGGGAAGGCGGACCGAAGGATCTGCTTCTGCCTTCCAGAACTTCAGTCCCCCCTTCGCCCATGCCGTAGAATCACACCTGAGTCTTTTCATGAGTGTGAAAGCCCTTTATCCCGGGACATTCGACCCGCCCACCAACGGGCACCTCGATTTGATTCAGCGTGGATCCAAGCTGTTTGAGCACCTCACCGTCGCCATCCTCAAAAACCCAGTCAAGAATCCGCTCTTCACCCTGGAGGAACGCGTGGAAATGCTGCGCGAATCGACAGGCGCTCTCGGCAATGTCTCTGTCGCCACCTTCGACGGGCTCATGGTGGAGTTTGCCCGCCAGCGCCAAGCCACCGCCGTGCTGCGCGGCATTCGCGCCATCTCCGACTACGAGCACGAATTCCAGATGGCTCTGATGAATCGCCGTCTCGCCCCTGAAATCGAAACGGTCTTTCTGCAGCCCGCCGGCCGCTACTCCTTCGTCAGCTCTCGCATGGTCAAGGAAGTCTTCGGATTCGGGGGCGACGTCACCGGCCTTGTGCCCCCCAACGTTCTCAAGCGTCTGCGCACCCGTATCAATGGAGGATGAATCCCCCGTGATGCTCCCACGCGCCGCAGCCTTAAGAAAGGAATCTTGATGGACCGCCGAGCATTTCTATATGCTTCTTCTTCCGCGATCGTCGCCAATGCTCTTCTTCCATCTTCATCGCAGGCCGAGATGAATTCAGCCAGCCTCAAGCCGATGGCCTTGGGACTGCTCGTCAGTCCGTTCAAAGCACCCGAAGCCACGATTCGCCGCGTCCACGATCTCGGCTTCTCCAACTGCTTTCTTTCTCTCGACGGATATATCGGCGGTGGATTCACGCCGCAACTCGCCGACCAATTCAAGGACCTGCTTTCGAAATACAACGTCGTTGCCACCACCGTCGAAGTCGTTGGCCCACCTCCGCTCGAGTGGAACTTCCTTCGCGGCCCTTCCACCATCGGCCTTGTTCCTCCCGCCACACGCGCTGCTCGCATCGATGCACTTCGCCAGGTTTCCGATTTCGCCAAGCTGCTCGGCATCGGCCAGGTGCAAACACATTGCGGTTTCATTCCAGAAGATCCAGCCGACCCGAAATATCCAGGCGCGGTCGAGGCCATTCGCACCGTCGCGCAACATTGTCGCGGCAACGGCCAACACTTCCTCATGGAGACCGGTCAGGAGACGCCGACGACCATGTCGCGCATGATTCGCGATGTCGACCTGCCGAACCTCGCTGTCGGTCTCGATACCGCCAACCTGATCCTTTACGGCAAAGCCAATCCGGTCGACGCGGTCGACATCCTCGGCCCGCATGTCCGCAGCATTCATGCCAAAGACGGCCGCTGGCCCACCGACCCAAGCCAACTCGGCGAAGAAGTGCTGATCGGCAAAGGGCTGGTGGACTTCAAGGCCGTCTTCACCAAGCTTCATCGCCTCGGCTATACAGGGGCCGTCACCATCGAACGCGAGACCTCGGGCCCGCAACAAATTGAGGACGTGCGCCAGGAGAAGCTCTATCTTGAAAACATCCTGCGCGAAGTCCTCGCCTGAATCGCCATGTTCCACGCAACACCAGACGCGAAGACGCGCAGACAAGGAAATCCTCACGTATGGACCGCCGTGCATTTCTTCTGAAAGGGTCGCAAGCCATCTCTGGAATCATGTTGCTCAAAGCCAACACCGCATTTGGTTATCAGGCGAACTCAGCTGTACGGCTGGGGCTGCTGGGTTGTGGCAACCGCGGCACTGCCGTCGCCACATCGTTCTCGCGCAACACATCTGCACAGGTCGTCGCGCTTGCCGATCTCTTCGCCGATCGCCTTGAGGCCCGGCACGACATCTTCAACAAGCTCAACGCCGAGCTTGGCCGCTCGCCCATCGACAGCAGCCTCCTCTTTCGCGGGCCGCATGCCTTCGAACGACTGGCCGCCTCTCACGACGTCGACCTGATCCAGATTTCCACGCCCCCGTTCTTCCACGTCCAGCATCTTGAGGCTGCAGTCGCTTCGGGCAAACATGTCTACTGCGAAAAACCCGTGGGCATCGACATCCGCCAGGCGCAACAGGCCCTTGAAATTGCCAAGCTCGTCAAATCCACACAAAGTGTCGACGTTGGTTTCCAGTGCCGTAACGCGCCCCCCATCGCCGCGATTGCAGAGCGCATCCAGTCAGGAGCCCTCGGCAAACTCGCCACCGTAGCCGGCAACTACAACGCCCCCGCATCCGTTGAGGTCACGCATCCCGGCATCTCGCCTGATGAGTACCGCCTTCGCAACTGGCTCTGGGATCGTGCCCTCTCTGGCGACATCCTGGTCGAGCAAAACATCCACCTCATCGACCTCTGCAATTGGATCCTCGGCGCTCGCCCGCTCAAGGCGACCGCTACCGGCGGCCGCAATGTGCTCACCCACTACGGCAACTGTTGGGACAACTACCAGGTCGACTTCAGCTACCCCCACGACGTCCACTTCTCCTTTTCGTCCACCCAGTTCGGGACCGACGGCAAATTCGACGCGGGAATCAAGTTCTTTGGCGCTGCTGGTTCGGCCACAGTGCCCTACTCTGGTCCCATTGCCATCACCGGGGCCCACGCCTGGGAATGGAAGGACTCCAATGCCGCGGCTCCGGGATCGGGGCAGTTCGCGGCCAACGGCAGTTTCCTCGACAATCTGGAGTTTGCCGATCGCGACAAGGAGCGCACTTTCATCGACAGCATCACCAATGGCCCGGCACATAACCAGATTGCCGCTGGTGTTGAAACCGCACTGAGTTGCATGCTCGGCCGCATGGCGGGATTGAAACAGACGGAGATCACCTGGGAAGAACTGCTTCTCCATGGTGAGACCTATCAACTTGGCTTCAGCCTCGACGAATTTGCCTGAGTTTTAGCGCGTTCCACGCGGGAGGTTGGCCCTGCGCTCAAAATCTGTAAAGATAGAGACATCATGACCGTCGCTGCCCCCGTTAAAATCTTCGCCGATCGCATTGGACGCATTGAAGTCTCCGCCACCATGGCCGTTGCTGCCGAGGCCGCCAAGCTGCGCGCCCAGGGCATCAACCTTGTCGATTTCGGCGCAGGCGAGCCGCATTTTCCCACGCCGCGCCACATCAAGGATGCGGCCATCGTTGCCATCGAGGCCAATTTCACCCGCTACACCGTTGTTCCCGGCATCCCCGACGTCCGTAAGGCCATCGTCGAGCGCCATGCCTGCGACTTTGGCTCCGATTATGCAATCGATGAAGCCATCTTCACCACCGGCGGCAAACTGGCGCTCTTCAATACGATCCAGGTCCTCATCGATCACGGCGACGAAGTGATTCTGCCTGTGCCTTATTGGGTCAGCTTCAAAGACATCATTCAATACGCAGGCGGCAAGGTCGTCTTCCTCGAAGCCAGCGAAGCCGAAAACTTTCGGATCACTGCCGATGCGATTGAAGCGGCCATCACGCCGCGCACCAAGGCCATCATCCTCAACTCGCCGTCAAATCCGGCTGGCTCAGTCGTCTCCGCTGAGGATCTGGAACGCATCGTCCACCTCGCCCACGAGCGCGGCATCTACCTGCTCCTGGATGAGTGCTACGTCTACCTGAATTATGCCGGTAAGCCCGTCTCTGGCGGCTCGTTCACCTGGGCCAAACAGCACATCGTCATCCTGGGCTCGCTGTCCAAGACCTACTCCATGACTGGATGGCGCGCTGGCTACGCGCTCGCCTCCAAGCCCGTCGTTGCCAACCTCAGCAAGTTGCAGTCGCAGTCCACCTCGAATGCGACCAGCTTCGTACAGAAAGCCGCCATCGCTGCCGTGGCTGGTCCACAGGATTGTGTCGCGCAGTTTCGCGCCGAGTTCATCGACCTGCGCGATTACATGCTCGCCAAACTCGCCGAGATTCCTGGCGTCACCTGCACAAAGCCGGAAGGCGCATTTTACGTCTACCCCAATATCTCTGCGTTTCTCGGTAAAGGCGGCATTCGCACCGCAACGGAACTGGCCACACGCCTTCTCCATGAAGGGCATGTCGTGACCGTTCCCGGCGAAGCCTTCGGCACCGGCGAACACGTCCGCATCTCGTATCCCGTGACCAAAGAAAACATCGATGAAGGAACACGCCGTATGGGCGAATTTCTGGGCAAACTCGCGTAAGCATGCCTGAAACATACCGCCTGCAAAAGAAGCACCGACAAAGCCCCGATTTTATGGGGTGATCAGGCTCACCTGCTTCCCGGGAAATCTCGCCGAGGGCTGGGCAAACCTGTATCAAGTCGAGTAGGATGGGTCTTCCATGCCGACCATGATCGATTTTCGCCCAGTGATACTTGCCGGTGGCAGCGGCACCCGCTTCTGGCCGCGTTCGCGCCGCGCCCATGCAAAACAGGTGTTGGCGCTGGACGGCGAGCGCTCCATGATTCAGCAGACGGTAGAGCGCTTGAAGCCATTGGCGAAGCCCGAGAAGACCTGGGTCATCACCAACGAATACCTGGCCAATGAGATCGCCGACCAGCTTTCCGGCGTCCCGGTGAAACAGATCATCCAGGAGCCGGTTGCACGCAACACTGCACCTGCTTGTGGACTGGCCGCGTTTTTGATTGAACGCCAGAACCCCAATGCCGTGCTGGGCGTTTTCCCTTCCGATCACGTCATCGCCGATGAGCCGCGCTTTTTGAAAGCGTTAGACAAAGGGATTACCCTCGCGGCCAGCGGAGAAAACATCGTCGTGCTGGGCATTGAACCTACACGCCCTGAGACAGGCTACGGCTATATCGAAACCGGCGATTACACCGGCGACGACATCGCCCTGCACGTGCGCCGCTTTATTGAGAAGCCGAACCTGCACCGCGCCGAAGATTTCGTCTCGGCCGGCAACTACTTCTGGAACTCCGGCATGTTTTTGTGGACGGCGCGCACTCTCGCCAACGCGGTGCGCGAGCACCTCCCGGAGACGGCGCCACTGTTAGAGGCCATCGCGGCGGCCTATGGAACTCCCGAGTTCGAGTCGGTGTTTCAAAAGCTTTACGCCAAGTGTGAGAACATCTCCGTCGACTACGCAGTTCTGGAACCTCGTTCGGCGAAAGGTGAGCACCTGTCGCGTCTCTTCTGCCTGCCTGCGGAGTTCAGCTGGAACGACCTCGGCTCCTGGGCCTCGCTTTACGAGTACCAGCTCGAAGCGCGGCTGCGTGGCGATGGCGACGGTAACGTAGCAGAAACTGAAGGCCATCTGGCCATCGAAGCAGGGAATAACTACGTCTATTGCCCCAAGAAATTTGTCGCGCTGGTCGGCGTCGAAAATCTCGTCGTTGTCGACACGGATGACGCACTGCTGATTGCCCATCGCGACCACTCGCAGGATGTGGGCAAAATCGTGAAGGAACTCGGCCTCTCCGGCCGCAGCGAACTGATCTAACTCCGGCGTGGAAAGATGCTATGGTCTTTGCCAAACGTCTCCGCGAGGGCGTGTGCACCGGCCGAATCACCTGTACTGTGCGCATCTGGAAGACTCTCCATGTCCGTGTCGGCGGCAGATATAAAATGGACGAAGGGGAGATCGAGGTGGAGTCGATTGAGCCTATCGGTTTGCCGGACATTACGCCTGAGTTGGCGCGCGAATCCGGATTTGCTGGAGTGATCGATCTGCTCAAAGTCGCGAAGCACGGCAGCGGTGACAAAATCTACCTGATTCGCTTCCCCTATGTGCCCCCACGCAAGCGGAGGACCAAACGGTCGCGCAATGAGTGAAGCGGCATTGAATCGGTGCGCGTCGCAAATGCCCGTCAATTTGATTCGATAGACTCGTGCAAGGGAGCGTTCCATCCGACATGCCCCATCCTCAAATCAAGTTTGGCACCGACGGCTGGCGCGGTGTCATTGCCGACGACTTCACCTTTGCCAACGTTCGCACCGCGGCCGAGGCCATTGCCGCCTATGTGCACGCCCAACTCGGTTCAGCTCACGAGGATCCTGCGAAAGGCCTCTGCATCGGCTATGACACGCGTTTCGGTTCGAAAGCCTTTGCGCGTGCCTGTGCTGAGGTTGTCGCTGCCACAGGCATCCCCGTAGCCCTCGCCAATGACATCACGCCGACACCTGCCTTGAGCTACGGCGTGCGCGAGCGCGGCGCTGCTGGCGGCATCATGATCACTTCGTCGCACAATCCCGCGCAGTGGAACGGCGTGAAGTACAAGGCATGGTACGGCGGCTCGGGCAAGCCTTCGATCATCGCAGAAATCGAAACTTATCTGGGCAAGCCCGTTGTACGACCTGCGCAGCCCGCGCCAATCACAGAAATCGACTTTCTGCCGCCGTATTTGCAGGCGATTGAGAGCTTCGCCGACCTCGATCTCATCTCCCACTCAGGCATGAAATTCGCCATTGATTCCATGTACGGCGCCGGCGGCACTCTCATCTCCGACATCTTCACCCGCATCGGCGTCGATCACGTGCAAATTCGCGGCAACGTCAACCCACTTTTCCCTAAGATCAACCCCGAGCCGATCGAGCCGCATATTCGCGCGCTCGGCGAAGCGACGGTCGAGCACCATTGCCACGCCGGCCTTTGCACCGACGGCGATGCGGACCGCATCGGCGCCACTGACGAGAACGGCAACTTCGTCGATCCACACAAGATCTTTTCTGTCCTTCTCTCATGGGTTCTGCGCCGCAAAGGCTGGCCGGGCGCCGTTACGCGCGCCTTCAATACGACAAAAATGCTCGACCGCATCTGCAAGAAACACGGCCGCGAACTGATCGAGCACGGCATCGGCTTCAAATTTGTCTGCGATTACATGCTGGAGCGCGAAATCGTGATGGGCGGCGAAGAGTCGGGCGGCATAGGCTTCCAACGTCATCTGCCCGAACGCGACGGCCTTCTCAACGCATTGCTTCTCGCCAACGTCATGGCGCAGGAAGGCAAGACGCTGGGCCAGCTCGTCGCCGACCTCCAGGCCGAATACGGCGAACACCAATACGGCCGCATCGATTTGCACATTCCCGACGACATCAAGAACGCCGCCATCGCACGCGCCAAAGCGCTCGAGGCTGGCGATCCGGTTATCGCAGGCATGCCGATTCTGCGCCAGGAAAACCTCGACGGCGTGAAGTTCTATCTCGACAACCCCGAGGCCAAAACCAAACCCAACGCCGCCGAAACCTGGATTCTCTTCCGCGCCAGCGGCACCGAGCCGCTGATGCGGATCTACACCGAGTCCTCTTCAAAAGAAGCTGTCGCGAAGCTACTCGAATCCGGACGCGCTTTCGCCCTGGCGCAATAGCCTGCGGTTGACCGTTTAATGACCATTGAAAACTGACAACTGTCATTGCTCCGGAGGAGCCCATGTTCATTCACATCTTCGGATTTCGCTGGAAGCCTGATGCTACCGACGCCGACAAAGCCCGCGCCGCACACGACATCGTTTCCTTCCGCGACCACATCGTAGGACTCATCGACGTGCACGTCGGGCCGAATCTCTCTCCGCGCGGTCAGGGCTACACATTCGCAGGGCTCATGACCTTCACTGACAAGGCCGCGGCAGACGCCTACACAACCCACCCGATGCACCAGGCGCTTCTCAAGTGGTTGGTGCCACTCATCGATCCCGTCGAACTGGACTTCGAAGCCTAAATCCTGGATTTTGAGGCCTGGACTCTGAAGTGTAGCGGGTCTCTGCGATTTTCTCAGTCGAGATACAGCAGTGCCGCGCTGCCTGCCGGAACAATCAGATGAGTCACACCGTTTCGAACCTCAAGAACCTCAGCGTGAGGATTCCATTGCGCGTGGTCTTGGATCTCTGCGCCGGCCAGGCTTACGTCCACCGTTGAATCGAGACTCGGCGCCTGCAACCGCCAGGCAGCTGCGGTGCGAACTAAATGCTCGCTTCGTATCGAAAGCAGAACGCCTGCATGCTCATCCTTGTTGAAGAGGGCGACCTTCACGGATTCTCCGCGACGGGCAGCGTACGAAGTTAGACCTACGCCCTTCAAATCGCATTCCGTGCGCAGCATCGCATGGCCGATGAATTGGTTCGCCAGCATCATTCCATAAAACACGGGCATGGCCTTCGGCTCTCCCCCCGGCTCGCTTTGAATCGGGCTATAGAATCCCGCGTGCACTGCCTGCGGCGTCTTCGCAACTTCCATGCCGGGCGTGTGGTCGCCCAGGCCGGCTGACAAATAGGCGCTACCTCCGCCGTGCAGATTCACCCCCGCACATCCCAGGCTCGCCAACTCAAGCATGTAATCGCCTGCCCACAGAGCGGCCGCGAAAGCGTCGCTCATGCCGGGCTTGCCGCCGCGGTAGCAGGAGTTACCCTCCGTCATGCGATAGATGCGCTCGTGCTGTTTTGCCGACGCCACAATGGCCTTGGTTTCGACCGCGATCTTCGGATTGCCGGCAAGAAGCCGCTCAATCGTCACGCGCGGATCGTCGGGCGGCCCCTCGGCATAGTAGTGCCCGGTGAGCGCAACCAGCCGCGGCGCGATTGATGCCGAAACTTGCTCGCTGAATTGAGTGACCCAATCGGACGATGCAGCCACATCTGGTCCACCGAATCGCGCATGGGGAACCCGCGCGACAATGGCCTCCGCGAAGCTGCTCCACTCGCGCACATAATGGGCAAAGCTCCATCCCGGCGGCCGCGTGCCGTTGCTCGCCTTGGTGTAGAGATCGGGCTCGTTGCCGATTTGAAAATATTCGAGCCGGTCGCCGATCTTTTCTGCGACGTCCGCCGCTTCGTCCGCAGCTCGCTGTGGCGTGCTGTTGCCGAAATTCACGCCGTAGATCAGCCGCCATCCCGCGGCATTCAAAAAATCGGCCAGCGCGTCAATCGCTTGTGTCTCGATCGCAAACAAGCGATGGGGCATCCAGTTGGCGTCGAGATTTCCAGTGGGAACGTGAAGCTTCGGCTCCGCCGTAGAGGCATTCACGCGCAACCAGCAGAACTCACTTGTATTGCCACCCAGCCGCAAAACACCCTGCGCGCTCAGCAACCGGAAATAGCTGACTAGGTCGCGATTTGCCACGGAGAAAAACGTTGGATCGCTGAGCTGTGCCAACTCGTAACTCAGTCCCACATAGTTCAGCGGAATCTGCAGCGCGGCCGGATCGTCATGCAACCACACCTCCCCGGAAACTTGCGGCAAGGCGTCTGCAAAAGCCGCGCGCTTCACTGACGACGCGCCAATCACCGCCCCGGCGCGGAATAAAAAGTTTCTGCGATCCACTCGAAACCTCCGGTTCGATCCTAATTCAGCCGCGATCCCGGGTAGGACAATTGGAAGGATTTCCAGTTTCCACGCGACAATTCTGCGCAGATCGCGCTACACTGCATCTCCATCAGGTCCGGCGCCCACCGGACACCGCGCGGCTGGAGGTTGAGATGCGAATCGAAGACTCTATCGGAGTTGTGCTCAAAGGCAAGAGCCAGAACAAGATCCTTTCCATTACGCCCGGCCAGACCGTATTTGAAGCCCTCGAGATGATGGCGCATTTCGACATTGGCGCGCTTCTGGTTTGTTCGGACGACCACTTGCTCGGCATCCTTTCGGAGCGCGACTACGCGCGCAAATGCGCACTCCTTGGCCATACGTCGAAGGAGACCAAGGTCGAGGAGATCATGACCAGCCCGGTCCTCTCCGTCACTCCAAAGCACACTGTCGATGAGTGCCTGGCCCTGATGACCGAGCACCATTTCCGCCATCTGCCCGTGCTCGAGCGCGATCGCGTCGTCGGCCTCGTATCCATTGGCGATTTAGTCAAGTGGGTCATCCACAGCCAGCAGCAGGCCATCGGCACCCTCGAAAGCTATATCACCGGCGGTTACCAGGCGTGAGGCTTTTTTCAGAAACAGGCGATGACCTTCTGTGCCCCATCCTTGCGATTTCCTTCTGTCGCAAGGGTGGGCCGCGCCCACAAGTCAGCACACTCGCAGTCGGCCGCTCCTACCGAAACATGCGCGCATCGAAATGAAACGGTTGCGGCGATTCGATTTGGAGATTCGCGATTTCAAGGTGGAGCGGGTTGACGAGCACGTTCCACTCCATGCGCAGTGCGGCGGAAGGCACTTCGATCGCGAGCGAAGCGGCATCGCGGATCCACTGATCGCCAAGGTTGCGCAAGGGCTCGACATCGTCGGTCCACCAACCGCGTGGCAACTTGTTCGGCTCAAGGCGCAGCGCCGGTTCTCCCTCGGGTAGCAAGGCTGCTATCGAGACGAGATCGTCTGGCTGCTGGTTCGGCTCCAGGTGAACGAACAATTCGATGGCCGCCAACGCCAGCGAAGAAGATGAATAGACCATGGGTACGCTGGGAGTGTTCCACCGGCCACCGAAGCGTCGCGCGCCTTGGCCGGAAAACGCCTCGTCGGCATAGCGGGCCCGGCAGATTCTCCAGATGCGCATCGCAGCGCTGCTCCAGTCAAACCCGATTAGCTATAGACGCCGTAGGCAATGCGGCCCAGGATATTCTCGACCTCGCGCACGCCGGGATCTGTGTCTAGCTGGTCGAGCGGCCGGCCGCCACGCAGGGCGCGATTGGGCGTCTTGAGCCATGCAGCCGCCTTGTTCTCGTCGCCCAGCGTTTCCGACGCTGTGGAGAAGACCTGCGCCAGGCGTACCGCTCGATCCGACTCCGCAGCCGTAAGGCGCGAGTGCTGCGCCAGCCGCCGCGTGAGCGTGCGCTGGGGAATGCCGATTTTCTCTGAGATTTCCGCCTGGCGGAGGTCCATCCGCTCAGCCAGTTGGAAGAGAGCCTTCACCGGAAGCCCCTCGCGCACCAATTCGGCCAGCGCGCCGCCCTTGCGCATGGGACGTCCGAGGACCGATTCTCCACCGAGCACTTCATGCACGGAATGGGTCGCCATGAAAGCCTCCATGGCTAGTATACGCCATTTGGCCAGTTCAGAAACGCCATTTTACGAAATCACGGCGATCTTGGCGCGCTTGCCCAGTCGCACGACGGTTCGTGCCGGAATGGAGCCGATCATGACCACGCTACTGGTCGTTACATCTCCGTCCAGCTTGACGGCCTTCTCGGCGATCTTGCGGTTCGCCTCAGCGCCGCTCGCCGCCAGTCCCAACGCCACAAGCAGCTTCGGCAGGCGAATCTGATTTGGCTCTCCACCAGCCACATCTGCGTAGGGGATCAAAACCTCTTCGAGGTCCTCTGCGGCCTCCTTCTGCTGAAACATCCGCGCCCAATTGTCCTCTGCGCTCTGTGCCGCGGCCTCGCCATGGAATCCCGCCGTGATTGTATGGGCCAAGAGCTTCTTAGCAGCCATTGGGTGTTGTATCCCCGACGCGACATCCGCCTTGAGCGCGTCAATCTCGGACTGCTTTAAATCCGTCAGCAAGAGCCAATACTTCCACATCAGCTCGTCGGAAATCGACATGAGCTTCCCATACATCTCCGCCGGCGCCTCGTTGATGCCGATCGCGTTGTTCAGCGATTTCGACATCTTCTGCACGCCATCCAGACCCTCAAGAATCGGCGTCATCAGCACGATCTGCGGCTTCTGCCCGTAGTGCCTTTGCAACTCGCGCCCGCACATCAAATTGAATTTCTGATCGGTCCCGCCCAGCTCCACATCGCACTCAAGCGCTACCGAGTCATAGCCCTGCATCACGGGATACAGCAGCTCGTGCAAGCTGATCGGCTGCTCGGCCTGAAAACGCTTGTGAAACTCGTCGCGCTCCAGCATCTGCGAAACCGTGAAGTGAGCCGTAAGCCTGATCGTCTGTTCATAGCCCAGCTTCCCCAGCCACTCGGAGTTATACCGGACTTCCGTCGCGGCCTCATCGAGAATCTTGAAGACCTGCTCTTTGTAGGTCTCCG
Organism: uncultured Acidobacteriaceae bacterium; assembly: GCA_963704415.1. Classification (GTDB taxonomy): domain Bacteria; phylum Acidobacteriota; class Terriglobia; order Terriglobales; family Acidobacteriaceae; genus Telmatobacter. Next base: position 2,076,862 of record OY969908.1, read on the forward strand.
CGTTCTTTTCAATCTGTTCGAGCGTCAGAGGTTTGCGCGTCACATTCCGCCCCGTGGGATCGCCGATCAGCGAAGTAAAATCGCCAATCATGAAAATCACCGTGTGCCCCAGCTGCTGAAAGTGCCGCAGCTTGCGCATCAGTACGGTGTGACCCAGGTGCAGGTCGGGAGCGGTGGGGTCGAAGCCCGCCTTCACTCGAAGCGGGCGGCCCATTTTTCGGCTCTCTTCAAGTCGCTCACGCAAATCGCTGACGCGAATAATCTCCGCCGCGCCTTTTTGCAATAAATCCAGCTGCTCATCTACAGGAAGAAACGTGCTCATGCCGTCTTTCAGTATAAGGTCCGCTCTCTAAGCCGAAACGATCTAGGGCAGCAGAAACCCCGACCACCGGCTCGTTGCATCCAGCGCGCTGTCCGCGGCGTCGGCCCGCTGCTCCAACTCCGCCACTCTGAATCGCAGTTGCTGGTTGGTATGTAACAATTCGCCAACCAGCGTCAGTAGCTGATGGTTGCGTGTCTCGAGCGCGAGCCTCTCATCGGTGCTCTTGTGCATCTCTTGCATCGATACCTGCTCCATGAGCTGCGCCATTCCTAAGCCTGATCAATGGCCCGCGCCGCTGCGTCGATTGCCGCGGCAATCTTGCTCACCTGCTCCGTGCTCAGATCGCCTTGCTCCATCCGCATCTTCAGCGCCAGCCTAAGGTTCATAATCGCGCGCTTGATCTGCGGCGAGCGCCCGCGGCCAAAGGCCTTGCCCGCTTCCTGCATCCGTCCGAAAATCGCTTTCAGAATGACGCGATTTGCCTTCAGATACTCTTTTCCCTGGTCGGTCGCAGCGTAGAGCTTTTTGTTTCCCTCCGCCGACGTGACAGTTGCGAATCCCTCTTCTTCTAGCAGCGTCAGCGTGGGGTAAACCACGCCGGGACTCGGTGCGTAACCGCCCGAAAGCCGTTCTTCAATGGCCTTCATGAGTTCGTACCCGTAGCTGGGCTTGTCTGCGATGAGTTGCAGGATGACCAGCCGCAGGTGGCCGTTGTCGAAAAACCGCTCGCGCCCACCTCCGCCAAATCCCCGCTCGAATCCCTCTCCCCGTTCGCCCCGCTCGCCCCACCATCCGTGGCGACCGCGGTGGCGGCACTCCCCGTGGCCGTGCTCTCTGTGTGCTTCTCCAAAATGTTCAAACATGTGTTTCTTCTCCGATCTATCAAGATATATCTTATGATATATCGTAAATAGCTCTGAGTCAAGAGCGCTCCTGCGGAAAATCTGACAGGGGTTCGAAGAAAACCGAGTGCGCAAGATTCCAGAAGGATCCTTCGCCGAACTTTCATCATTCTTGTGCGACTTCCACACGCGGTTCCCATCCAAACGCAAAAGGAGACAACACTATGTCCACAGTCACGGGCCGTGCCATGCAGGTTCCCGCCGCCGGCGGAGCGTTTCAACTTGTCCAGAAGCAATTCCCCGACCCCGGCCCCGGCCATGTCCGCATTCGCGTGCAGGCCTGCGGCGTTTGCCACAGCGACTCGCTGACCAAAGAAGGAATGTGGCCCGGCATCCAATTCCCGCGCGTCCCAGGACACGAGGTCGCCGGCGTTCTCGATGCGGTTGGCCCCGATGTTCCCGTATTCAAAGTCGGCCAGCGTGTCGGCCTCGGCTGGCACGGCGGCCATTGCAACTACTGCACGCCCTGTCGTCGCGGTGATTTCATGCTCTGTGAAAACCAGCCCATCTCCGGCATCAACTACGATGGCGGCTATGCCGACTACGTCACTGCCCCCGCCAACGCCATCGCGCTCGTCCCCGATGAACTGAAAGACGCCGATGCGGGGCCCTTGCTTTGTGCGGGCGTCACCACCTTCAACGCGCTGCGCAATAGCGGAGCGCGCACGGGCGATACTGTGGCCATCCTCGGCATCGGCGGCCTCGGCCATCTTGCTGTCCAGTATGCCGCCAAGGCCGGCTATCGCACGGTGGCCGTCGCGCGGGGTCAGGACAAAGGTCCGCTCGCGCAACAACTCGGCGCGCACATTTACATCGACTCCACCACGCAGGACCCGGCGAAAGAGCTGCAAAAGATCGGCGGCGCCAATATCATTCTCTCCACCGTCACCAGCGCCAAGGCTCTCGAATGGGTCATCGACGGACTTGCGCCCGCCGGCAAGTTCATTCTGGTCGGTGCACCCGAAGATGGTCCCATCGTGGTGAACCCGTTCCCGATGCTGCTCGGCCGTCGCACAGTCGCCGGATGGCCCTCCGGCACCGGCATGGACTCCGAAGACACGCTCAACTTCAGCGCGCTCACCGGCGTCAAACCCATGATCGAGACATATCCGCTGGAGAAGGCAGGAGAAGCGTACGACCGCATGATGAGCGGAAAAGCGCGTTTCCGCGTTGTCCTCACCACCGGCAAATGAATCCGATCGCATGAGAGCGCGATCATCGACGAGTCGACACGTTTTACTGGGTCTGACCGTTTACCGGGTCTGGCTGTCGCCGGCGGCCAGATCAGCCTCGGCAGTGTGCGCCAACTGCGGCGCCACCGCCGCATCCAACGCTTTCGAAAGCTTCCGCGTAATCACCTGGAAGTGATACCCCATCACCGCCAGCGTCATGGCCGCGCCAAAGCAGTGCCGATAGCGTGTCACCGCGGCCGCAACAAACTTCCAATAGCTCCATTTCGAGCGGCCAAACACACCCTGCCGCACAATCGACAGCATCAGCGCCCTCGTATTCGTGGCCGTCATCCACGGCTGGCTTGTCGCCTTCTCGCCGCGCGCGCGCTTCTGCGGCTTGGGCTGCGTGCGGCTCAGGTAGAGTTTCACTCGCTCGTAGTAGGCTCCGCTCGCGTAGATGCGCTTCAACACCGACCGGTATCCCTCCATCAACTGCGTCGCATCCATGTGCGGCAGAAAATTCAGCCGCAGCGAGGTGTTGTTGCCGCCGCCCGCGTCCACAATCCGCCCCTCACCGCGCAGCCGACGGAACAGCTGCGTCCCGGGCATCGCCTGCAGCAGCCCCACCATGGCAATCGGGATGCCGCTCGTCTGAATGAACTCCACCATGCGGTCGAAGATATCTTCGTGGTCCGTATCGAATCCGAGAATGAACCCGCCCATGACTTCTATTCCGTAGCTTTGGATCGCCGCGACGCTCTCCAGTAGACTGCGCCGCGTGTTCTGCAGTTTGTTGGTCGCAATCAACCCCGACACATCGGGTGTTTCAATCCCTAAGAAAACGGAACGGAATCCCGCGTCCTTCATCAGCTGCATCAGCTCCACATCGTCGGCCAGATTTAAGGAGGCCTCAGTAATAAAAGCGAACCCACCGTCATTCTTCTTGCGCCAAACCTTCAGCGCCGACAGCAGTTCCTTCGCCCGTGGCTTGTTGCCGATAAAGTTGTCATCGACGATAAACACCGCATCGCGCCAGCCAGCCGCGCGCAGCTGATCGAGCTCCGCCAGCACCTGTGCGACTGCCTTCGTTCGCGGACGCCGTCCGTAGATTTCGATAATGTCGCAGAACTCGCAGTTAAAAGGGCAGCCGCGCGAGTACTGCACCGTCATGGTGGAGTAGCGCTTCATCTTGATCAGGCTCAAATCCGGCAACGGACTCGTCTCCATCTCCGGCCGCTCGGCGGCTTGATACACAGCCTTGGCCGTACCCTGTTCGAGATCCCGCGCCAGCTCGCCAATCAGGCTCTCCGCCTCGCCAATCACCACGTGATCGGCCTTCAGTTCCGCCGCCGGCAGGCTGCTCGTAATCGGCCCGCCCACCACAGTGCGCAGCCCCCGCGCGCGGCACCGCTCCACAATCGCCGTCAGCGACCCTTGCTGAATGTGCATGCCGCTCAGCAGCACCACATCGGCCCACGCCAGATCGCGCTCGCGCAGCCGCTCGACATTGGTGTCCACGAGCCGCTTGTTCCACGCCGTCGGCAGCAGCGCCGCCACTGTCATCAATCCCAGCGGTGGCTGTGCCGCGCGCTTGCCCACAAAATGCAGCGCATGTTTGAAACTCCAGTAGGTGTCGGGAAATTGCGGGTATATCAAGAGGGCGTTCATCGGCCTCTCCGCCAGGGAGAGCCGCCGTTGACGGGCTCAAATCGAGAGGGTCAGGCCGTGTTCCCCATAGTGGAAGCAATGCGGCCATGCTCGCAGCGGCGGACTGGTCCCACATCCATTTTCCCACTGCGGCATGAAAAAACTGTTCAAAAGGAACCACTCTGTTGGCAAATTGATTCCCTCAGCGCGACGAACGCCACTCCCTGGCAATGGACGACTGATCACTGACCACTGTTCACGGTAAACTTGAATCATCATGGAAGAATTCAGCCGCATTCAGCGCCTGCCGCCCTATGTCTTCAACATCACCGGCGAGATGAAGGTCTCCGCGCGCCGCCGCGGAGAAGACGTCATCGACTTCGGCATGGGCAACCCCGACGGGGCCACCCCCAAACACATCGTCGACAAGATGATCGAGGCAGTGCAGAAGCCGGTCACCCATCGCTACTCCGTCTCGCGCGGCCTCCCGCGCCTGCGCAAGGCCATCTGCAACTGGTACCAGTCGCGCTACGCGGTCGAGCTCAACCCCGACACCGAGGCCATCGTAACCATAGGCTCCAAAGAAGGCATCGCCCACCTCTGCCTCGCCATCCTCGACTCGCGCGACACCGTGCTCGTGCCCAACCCGAGCTACCCCATCCACATCTATGGCCCCGTCATCGCCGGCGCCCACGTCGTCAGCGTGCCCATCGTCGATTGCGATTCTTTTCTCGCACAGTTGGAAGACCTGATCCCGCGCATGGTCCCGCGCCCCAAGGCCCTCATCGTTAACTTCCCGTCGAACCCGACCACGCAGTGCGTCGACCTCCCGTTCCTCGCACGCCTCGTCGAACTGGCCCGCCAATACGGCTTCCATCTCATCCACGACCTGGCCTACGCCGACCTCGGCTTCGACGGCTACAAGCCCCCCAGCGTCCTAGAAGTCCCCGGTGCCAAAGACGTCGCCGTCGAATTCTTCACCCTGTCCAAGAGTTACAACATGCCCGGCTGGCGCGTCGGCTTCATGGTCGGCAATCCGGTGCTCGTCAACGCCCTCGCGCGCTTGAAGAGTTACTTCGACTACGGCACCTTCACGCCCATCCAGGTCGCGAGCATTCTCGCCCTCGAAGGCCCGCAGGAGTGCGTCACCGAGATTCGCGAGAACTACCGCCGCCGCCGCGACGTCCTCATTGAAGGACTCAACAAAGCCGGCTGGCACGTCCCCAGCCCCAAAGCCACCATGTTCGTCTGGGCGCAAATCCCTGAGCCCTACCGGCACTTAGGCTCTCTGGAGTTTTCGAAGTTATTGCTCACCGAAGCCAAGGTAGCCGTAAGCCCCGGCATAGGCTTCGGCGACTACGGCGACGGCCACGTCAGGTTCAGCCTCATCGAAAACGAAGAACGCACGCGCCAGGCGCTGAGAGGGATCAAGGCTATGCTCGCTAAGCCTGTGCTAGTTGGGTGAGAGGACACCTTGACGAGAAAAGCGTCAGGGCGTATCTGCTGAACTTACGTTAGAGGCACAGGGCGCGGCTGGATTACAACCCGACCTGAGAGTGCTTTCAAAGGTGCGAGACCAAGGTTTGCCCTGATTTTTGACGAGATGGAGAGCAAGTACGACAAGCAGTTCAGGGTGGTGTTCGATGCGATTCGGCAGTTGATGGCTCCGCCCGAAAAGCCGCGTCGTCGCATCGGTTTCGCTGTGCCGAAGGATTAACATGCGAGACCCATCGGCTTAGCTCAGGGGCTCTGGGCACCCAGCCAGTGGTCACGAAATGGGTTGGAAACTCGCACCTGTGCGAAAATCAATGCACCGGACGAAGCGCGCACAGGGAGAGGTCCCCATGCATTCCCCAACCGAACCAGATCCGACTAACCTGGCCAAACGGCGCCGCTCCTCCGTCCTCCTTTCCGTCGCGCTGCACCTCAGCATTCTTGCGCTTGCCCTGCAGCTGGGCAGGATGGCGAGAACGCGCGTCATCGAACCTGCTTTTCGTCCCTCTCTGGCATTGCTCGAGGACGCGGGCGGTTCGCACGCCATCAAAATTCAGTTGCCCCCCTCGACTTTCGCAGCGCGCACCCGCAACCCAACACAGGATCCCGAAGCAAGCAGGAAGTCGATCGTCCCCATCGAGCAACCGCAGCGGGCGATGTCTGGTGGTGGCGCGCCCAAGACGCCTCATGCAGGCGATGGGTCGAACCAGGCCCTAAGCGGCAATGGCAGCGATACCGAAGACGCGCGTCCGGCGTTCCCCACTTACTCGCCGCGCCCCCCGGTCACCGACCGCTCCCTTCTGCCGCACTCCGAAGTAAAGATTGTGGTGGATGTCGACCTGGATGCACTCGGCCAGGTGGTGCGCGAGACCTTGGTGAAAGGGATGGGAACCAAGCTCGACCAGATTGTCCTCGACACAGTCAGGACCTGGCGCTTTCAACCAGCCACCGTGAACGGCAAACCGGTGCCCTCTGAAGACGAGCTGATCTTCCCCTTCAATCCGAACTATCCAATCACCTACTCGTAGAAAGCAATAAGTCGTCTACTTGTGAGCTGCATCACTAATCCCCAAGACATCACCGAACCTACTCACTCTGTGCATCTCACTAAGGTGCAAATCACCTCGTAAATGCTGCACTAATCGTGCAAATCTACAAGCTAAAACCAACACCTGTAAATGAATGCACCACGAATGGTGATATCCACAAATTAACCGGGGTTTTACACTTGCTTCCACAGATCGAAACGTCCTAATGTCTCTTTCAGTTGGTGACCCTGTAGGGAGTTGGACAGCAGCTCCGGTCAGGCAAAAGATGCAGGATTGGTTGAGTTAGGTGATTCACTGAAGGCGCAAGCTGACGGTGGAAAGCCGAGTGAGATTAAGAAAGCGTCGACGGCCGGGCAGGAAAAGCTGGACCTGTTGGACACGAAGATTCATCCGCGGCGCAAGCTGAGGATGCAAAGTTCGAGGACAGCCAGGGATTCATCATCGACCCAACCGTAGATTGCGGAGCCGGGGCAACCCGGGGAAGCATAGACGGAGAGCCGAGGGACAGTGATGCGGGGCGACCCGCAGATCCAGTCATCGCAACGTTGGAGGACCTGAGATTCAGGGCAACCTGAAAGTCGTGACCACCGACGGAACCAGAGGAGCGAAGAGCCGGGGCAACTCGGAGCTTCACCGCTGGGGATGCCAGAGGAAAGAGGTTCGGGGAGACTCGAAGACTTGCCGCTGGCACAACCGGAGGGTGCGAGGCCCAGGGTGACTTGGGAGACCACCAGCCGGAGCCGGACGATCCGAAATGCGGGGCGACTCGCAGGGCGGATCGAAGGCGATACCGAGGGACCGGAGTTCAGGGCGACTTGGAGAACGGTCAATCGGCACCGCCGAAGGATGCGAGGTTCGAGGCGACTCGGAACTCCATCGCCGGCAAAGCCGGAGATGCGGGACGAAGGGAAACCGGAAGCCTGTATCGAAAGCGCTGCAAGAGGAAGTGAGGAAAACGGGGCGACCCGGCGAATCACGGAAACCAGCAGCGCGGAACGATGCGAAATTCGGGGCAACTCGAAAATCCATCGCCGGCACAGCCAAAGGACTGAGGAAGCGGGGCAACTCGCGGAATTGGTCACCCGGCGCGGCCAAAGAACGCGGAGTACGGGGCAACCCGGAGACGCGCAACTAGCCAAGCCGGAAGATGCGGGAGCCGGGGCAACTCGGAACCAGCACGAGAGGCTGAACGGGACGATGCATGATCCGATGAGCTATCAGGACACCCGGAGAGCGCCAGAGGCCGCAAGGTCTCTGGCGTTTTCGTCTCACTGCTTCAAATCCCGGCCGGCGCATGTTATCCGCCACTTTTGCCCTCCTCCTGCGTAGAACCCAGCGATGAACGTGCTCGCTGGGAATCCTGAAGCCCTTGGCTTCAAACAACCGCAAAAAATTGGCTTTCAGTGGAACCGCTCGGTTAGGTTTTTTCGGGTCCGAGCGCCTCCCGTAATTCGTCCGCAGACAAGACCGTTGCCCTTCGCGGAAAAACCTTCTCGATCAGACAGGCATGCACTTCGGTATCGTTGTCAATGCAGCAATCCTTGACCACGAAGAGGCGATAGTCTGCGTCGCTCGCTTCGAGCAGTGTGGAGAGCACCACGCCGCTGGTCGCGATGCCGAGAAGCACGAGCGTGTCGATCTCCTTTGCCCGCAGAATCATTTCGAGGTCGGTGTCATGGAACGCATTCACGCGGTGCTTCGTAACAACGATCTCGTCGTTCACTGGAGCGACGTCGGGATGAATCGCTCCCGCGGCTCCTTGAAAAACCTGCTGCCACTGTATAGAGGTCTTGATGGCGCCGAAGAGTTGGTTGCGCTCCGAAACCTCAGGAAACCCGGGACGAAAGCCAACCTGCACATGAATCACGGTCATCGCACGCGCCCTTGCTTCTGTCAGCACGCCGGCAACGCGCGAAAGGAAATCCGGCTGGCTCTTGGTGTAGATCGAGACGATGGCCGTTTGCAGGTCCATGCTGAGGACGGCAGTTCGGATCGGGACAAAGTTGAATTGCGCCATCGCGTCCTCCCACATGATCTGAATGATGCGGCACGGAAGAGCGGGGCAGATCTGGACCGCGGCGAGGTGCATTCAGCAACCTAGTGCATCGCCGCGCCGCCACCCGCTCCCTGACCTGGTCTGTTCTTGCTGAGCAAAAACGCAAGCACAATCAGGAAGCACGACATCCACGAAAGCTCCATGTAGACATCCTGATAGCCCTGCATCTGGGCTTGCAGATTGAGTTGGTTGTAGAGATTCGCGATTGCCATGCCGCTGCTGTTCTGACCCCCGAATTGGCCGCCCAGAAATCCGGAGAGCGCGTTCACATGCTGCTGGTAGGCGATCGAGCCAGGCACCATGTCGTTCTGCAAGTGCGCCTGGTGCCACATGGCGCGGCTGGTCACCTGCGCGTTCGTGACAGCGATCAGGATGCTGCCGCCGATGTTGCGGGCAAAGTTGATCAGCCCGGCGACCTGGTTGCTCTCTTCCCTGGGCAGGCCCACGTAAGCCGCGTTGGTAATCGAAATGAAGCAGAACGGCAGCGGCAGCATCTGCACCACGCGCAGCCACGAGGCCTGCGCAAAGCTCATCTGCAGCGTAGTCACGTAAGCGGCGATGCGAAACGTGAAGACGAACATGAAGAAGCCGCACACGGCCAGGGTACGCGCCGAAACCTTGCCTGTCGCGATGCCGGCCAGGGGCATCATGATCACCAACGCGAAGCCTCCGGCCGTGAGCGCGAGTCCTGCATTGGTCGCGGTATAGCCCAGCAGTTGTTGCAAAAACTGCGGCTGCAGCACGGTGTTTGCGTTCAGCACCCCGCCCACCAGCATCATGAGAAAACAACAGATCGCGAAGTTCTTGAAGCGGAAAAGTTTCAGGTTGATGAGCGGATTTTTCTGGCGCCACTCCCAAACGACGAGGCCAGTCATCCCGACGACAAACAACATCGCGAAAAAGCGAATGAAGCCGGAAGCGAACCAGTCGTTTTCCTCGCCCTTATCGAGCATGATCTGCAGGCCGCCCATGGCCATGGTCAGGAACGCTAGACCCATATAGTCCATGTTGCGCAGCTTGGAGGGGTCCGCCTTGATCCACGGCGGATCGTCGACGAGCCGAGTAACAAGAATGAACGCAAGAATGCCGACTGGAATATTGATAAAGAAAATCCACCGCCACGAGAAGTTATCAGTAATCCAGCCGCCCAGCGTGGGCCCAATCGATGGCGCAAGCACAGCGACCAACCCGTACAGTGCGAAAGCCTGCCCGCGCTTGTGAGGTTCGAACGAATCGGCCATGATGGCCTGGGCCATGGGCTGCATGCCGCCGCCACCCGCACCTTGAATTACGCGAAACAGCAGAAGCATAGGAAGCGATGGCGCAGCGCCGCAAAGAAAACTGGCGATCGTAAACACCGTGATGCAGAAGACGAAGAAATTGCGGCGACCCATCAGGCTTGATGCCCAGCCGCCGAGCGGCAGCACGATCGCATTGGAAACCAGGTAGCTGGTCAGCACCCACGTGCCCTGGTCGGTACTCGCCCCAAGCGTGCCCGCGATGTGCGGCAGGGCCACGTTGGCAATCGAGGTGTCGAGTACCTCCATGAACGCCGCAAGCGCCACGGTCATGGCAATCAGCCACGGATTCACGCGCGGCTTCCACTGGGCGGAGCTCGCGACGTCCGGATTCGTGATCGTAGTCTCCTTGCTGGCCGCAGTCGCTGGAGTCAGGGTATTCGTATCTGCCAAAACTGTTCCTTTATCGCTTCTTTGAGTCGTAGGACGTTTGGGGAGAGGGCTCGGGACGCCGCAGCGTTGTCCTTTCGAGCATTCTACAGATTAGGCATACGAAGCCTTAGATTCCAAAAAGCAGCGCGAAGGTGCAGGAATTGTGCTTTTCTGGGCATGGCCGCTCGCTACGCTGTGCTCCCGGCCGCTTGCGGCACGCGCCAACCAATGAACGCGATGGTGAAGGCGACGAGTTGCATAGCGACGATAAAGGCCACGCATGCTGGCCACTTCCCGAAAGCCCAGAAGGCTCCGGGCACCACGCCCGCCGCTGTCCCGCCAAGATAGTAGAAGGTGATATAGATTCCCGCTGCAGTGACGCGCGCGCCCGCAGGCGCAGCAACGCGCAGGTGGCTCTGCGATGCGGTCTGGGCGACAAAGACACCGCTCGAAAGCATGGCCAGGCCAATGATCACCACTGGCAAAGAGTGCGCAAGTGTCAACAGCACACCGGTGATCGAGCACGCAATCGCTCCCCCGATCCCGGCGCGGAGTCCGACGCGGGTGATGAGATAGCCCGCCGCAGGCGTCACAACCAGGCCGACCAGATACACAAAGAAAAGCGAACTCAAGGCAGTCGTCGAAAGATAAAACGGCGCGGCGGCAAGATAGAAAGTGATCCACGTGAAGACGCCGACCAGCGAAAAAAGCACGTTGAATCCTACAGCGAAGGTCGCGACGAGCCGGCGGCTACGAAAGAGCCCCTGCACCTGGTAGGGAAACGAGGGAAGCGCGTCAAGCCGATGCTGCGGCTTGGTGCGATTGCGTCCGTGCGGCAGCCATAGCGCAACGGCTCCCGCGCCGGCGAGAGCCGCGGCTCCCAACGCGAGAAAGCTCACGCGCCAATTGAAATGATCGGCGAGAACGCCTGCTGAAACGCGGCCAATGAAACCGCCAAGAGCCGTGCCGCTGACATAGAAGCTCATGATGAGGGCGACTTGGTCCGCCGGCCACTCCTCACCGATGTAGGTTACGAGCACCGCGATCACGCCGGGCACAGTAATGCCCTGCAAGAATCGCCAGAAGACAAGCTGGGCAAGTGACGTCGATGTGGCGGCGAGCAAAGTGGGCAGCGAGATGCCCAGCAACGAAGCCACGATCACGCGTTTCCGCGGGAGCCGCTCCGTGAGCGCGCCGAAGATGGGCGCGGAGATGGCAACGCCCAGCGTGGCCGCGGAAACCGTCATGCCCACGCCGGTCTTCGACGCGTGAAAGAGACGCGCCAGCATGGGCAGCATCGGCTGGGTGCAGTAAAGCTCAAGAAAAGCACAGACACCGCAGAGCGCGACGGCGGCTGCCGCTCGACGGCCCGGCGCTGCACGTACTTGGGATTGGGGCCGCATGCAACAGGATAACGGAGGCGGCAGTGGGCATTGCCGAAGGGCCTCAATGAACCTATGTCTGTGTCTCGCCTCACAGCATGTGAGCAAAGCGAGGGGTACCATCCGCGGCGGAAGACTCCCCGAGGTCGCGAACCGGGCCCTAATTTGACTCAGGTGCGACGCAACGAAGCCGATCTAACAAGTGGGTCGTCGCACCAGAACCATGGAACGAGGTCCACGTGTATGAAGCAAAATGGCCGGAAAATTGAGATTGTCGGCGGCGGCATCGCCGGGCTTTGCACCGCGGTCTATGCGCAGAGATGCGGCTACCAGGCAGAAGTGCTGGAGATGAACTCGGTGGCCGGCGGCCTCGCGACCAGCTGGCAGCGGGGTCACTACACCTTCGAAACCTGCCTGCACTGGCTGCTGGGATCGAAGCCTGGCGGCGACATGCACACGCAATGGCAAGACGTTCTCGACATCGACAAACTGACGTTCGTCAATCCCGAGGTGTTTACGCGGATTGAAACCGAGAGCGGCGACACCCTGACTATCTATACAAATGTAGACAGGCTGGAGGCGGAGCTCTTGCGGCACGCACCCCAGGACAAAAGCGAGATTCTACGTCTGACCGGGTACATTCGCAAATTGGGCCAATTCAGGATGCCCGATCCGGCAGCAAGTTGGACCGCGAATGCCATGACGCTGCTGCGCGAACCAATGTGCCTCCGGTTGCTGGGGAAGCTGTCCAGCATCTCCGGCAGAGATTACTCAGAAAGATTCAGCGATCCATTGATCTGGAGCTTTCTTGGCGGAGGAGAGATGGGGCAATTGTCCGCCATCGCCATGGTTTTCTCCTTGGCGTTCATGAACACGGGCAACGCGGGCTATGCTATCGGCGGCTCGCAGGCGCTGATTCGCGGCATAAAAGACAAGCTAGCTAGCCTGGGTGGGCGCGTGCGTCTCGATGCGAAAGTGGATCGGATTCTCGTCGAGAGCAATCAAGCAGTCGGCGTGAAGCTGGCTAATGGCGAGACTATCGATGCCGATTGGGTGGTGTCCGCCGCGGATGGCTACGCGACGATCAACGAGCTTCTCAACGGCAAATACTCAGACGAGATGATCAGGAAGACCTACGACAAAATGCACACTTTCCCCTCGTACGCGCAGGTCTCGTTGGGCGTGGCGATGGATCTGAAGGACCGTCCGGGAATGGAGACATTCATCCTCGATTCACCTTTCCATGTGGATTGCGGCACGTATCTTCACCAGATTGGAATCCGTTTCTTCCACTTTGATCCAACCTTCGCACCAGTCGGCAAGACGGCCGTGACGTGCTTTCTTCCCACACGCAACTTTGAGTATTGGGTTGACCTGCAGAAGAAGGATCGGAAGCGTTACTGCGCGGAGAAACATCGCCTGGCAGAGTCGGTCATTGCAATTCTAGAAAAGAAGGTGCCGGAGATTCGCAAAGCGATCGAAGTGATCGATGTTTCCACGCCCGCCACGGTCATTCGCTACACAGGCAATTGGAAGGGAAGCATGGAAGGCTGGATGATCGAGCCGGGTACGGGGTTCAAGCCTCTGCGCAACACGCTGCCGGGGCTCGGACGCTTCATTATGGCGGGCCAATGGGTGATGCCGGGAGGCGGGCTGCCCTCCGGTCTCATCACGGCACGCACAGCCATGCGGTCAATTTGCAAGCAGGATCGCGTGCCCTTTCCTCCCCGGCAGCCAGCGGCAAACCGGCCCGATTCGAACCGGCTGGTTCCAAACAAACCGTCGCATGTTTAGAACTGCAACTTCGCTCCGAACTGAATCTGGCGCGACGTAGTCGATGTTGCCGTGATAACCCCAGCCGTGGGCGAAATGCCCGATGTGGCCGAGGTATAGACGACTTCGTTCGGCGTAAGGAAATTCGTATGGTTAAGAATGTTGAAGAACTCCGCGCGGAACTGCAGCCCGAGCCGCTCCCTGAGATGGGCGCTGGGCGTGGCGATGGATCTGAAGGACCGTCCAGGAATGGAGACCTTCATCCCCGATTCGCCATTCCATGTGGATTGCGGCACGTATCTTCACCAGATCGGATTCCGTTTCTTCCACTTTGATCCGACCTTTGCCCCTCCCGGCAAGACTGCTGTCACATGCTTTCTGCCCACACGCAACTTTGAGTATTGGGTTGACCTGCAGAAGAAGGATCGGAAGCGTTACTGCGCGGAGAAACATCGCTGGCAGAGTCGGTCATTGCAATTCTCGAAAAGAAGGTACCGGAGATTCGCAAAGCGATCGAAGTGATCGATGTTTCCACGCCCGCCACGGTCATTCGCTACACAGGCAATTGGAAGGGAAGCATGGAAGGCTGGATGATCGAGCCGGGTACGGGGTTCAAGCCTCTGCGCAACACGCTGCCGGGGCTCGGACGCTTCATCATGGCGGGCCAATGGGTAATGCCAGGAGGCGGGCTGCCCTCCGGCCTGCTCACGGCACGCACAGCCATGCGGGCGATATGCAAACAGGATCGCGTGCCCTTTCCTCCCCGGCAGCCAGCGGAAAACCGGCTCGATTCGAACCGGCTGGTTCCAAACAAACCATCGCACGTTTAGAACTGCATTACGTTGCCGGTTGCTTCGAATATTGCAACTGTGCCGTACGTTTCGATACGCGTGCTGGCGTGCAGTTCGTCCGGTCATGCGGTGAGCGTCTCGATCTCGACGATGTCACCGTCCGCCAGGTGAAAGTGGTCTCGCAGTTTCACGTCTGTCGCGACCTCGACGATAGTCCTCGGATGATGACCTCGACCTTCTTCATTCGCGTCAGTCCGCAGAATGAACGCACTCCTGCCGAAGATCGAGCATGGCACTAGACTGATCGAAACGCTGCCTCCATATTCGTGCCCTTCAAGCCGCAGCACCTTGGCCGGCAGAGTATAAGGGATCTCCAACTCGACGTTGAGTGTCCCCGGAAAAAGCTTCAAGCCTGTTTTCCGGTAATAGTGGTCTTGTAACTTCGCAATCCAGCTGGAGAAGTTCCCCATCCCGGAAACAACTTTTCCGCGCAGTATCGCCAGATCCCACCTCCCAGCTGAATCCAATGCTAGCGGGAAGGTAGGACTGTCGTGAAGGGATTGCCGATGGCAGCGGAGCTTCCGAGTGAACGCGCATGGGGGTTGCGAGTTTTCGGAAACAGGTTGTCGAGCGAATTCTCAAAATTGCAACTTCGCTCCGAACTGAATCTGGCGCGAAGTAGTCGATGTTGCCGTGATCACCCCAGCCGTGGGCGAAATGCCCGATGTGGCCGAGGTATAGACGACTTCGTTCGGCGTAAGGAAATTCGTATGGTTAAGAATGTTGAAGAACTCCGCGCGGAACTGCAGCCCGAGCCGCTCCCTGAGATGGGCGCTGCGCGTGGCTGAGAAATCTACTTCAGTCGATCCCGGACCCGTGAGCGAATCGCGCGAGACATTCCCGTAAGTCCCCGTCGCCGGCGGCAAAAATGCAGCAGGGTTGAAGTACTGATTCGGCGTGCGCGGATAAAGCGCTCCGGTGAAATTCGGATTCCAGTTCGGTCGCACCGGGTTGCGCGTGTCGCCGTTGCCCGTGGGGTTGTAGCCAAGTTGCGGCGAGAACGGGAAACCCGTCTGCGCAGTCACGATGCCGCTTGCCGTCCATCCACCAACGATGAAGTTCACCGTCTTGCCCGCATGATTCAGAAAACGCCGATTCGCGCCGAATGGCAATTCATAGCTCCCGTTGATCGAGCCCAGTTGACGCACGTCCGTCGCAGCCGGACCCCAGTCGAGCTTCGGGTCGAGCGGGAATTCGACGAACGCAGGCGTGTTGCCGCTGACGCTGGTGTTCCATGCTGACCCGTCGTCGAGATTCTTGGAATAAGTGTAGTTGCCCCGAAACTGGAACCCCGATGCAAACGAACGCCGGACATCGACAACCAGCGAATGATACGAGCCGACGCCCTGCGACAGCCATGATGTGGAGTTGGCGAGCGCTGGATTCGCGTTGGCCGCACCCGTGGGATAGAAGGCCGCTCCATCGGCCTCGTAGGTCGGCACAGGCTCATTCATGTCTTCTGAAAGAATCTGGTGATAGCTGTGCGAGCCCACATAGCCCACGGTCAGCGAAGTGCGCGGCGCGATCTGTTGCTCGATGCGCAGGCTCCAGGTGAGCACGGCAGGAGTGTCGATGTCGGGTTGTACATTGCTCGGCGAGATTTTCGTCCCGGCGGGAGGCGGCGTTCCCGGCGTGATGGTGAGCTTTGATACCGCAATATTCGAAATAGACTCAGCCGTGTTGAATGGCGCAGTCTGGTCAAGACGGTAGTCGAGCGTGTCGAGCAGGCCGTGATAGAGACCGAAGCCGCCTCGTACTGCGGTCCTGCCGTTGCCCCACACATCCCATGCAAAGCCCACGCGCGGTTCGGGCAGAAACACCGCGTTGTTCTTGCTCAGCGCCGAGCCGCCGATGACCGGTTGCGTTTGCAGAACGCCTCCAACGATGGCGTAGTTCGCCGCGCGATTCTGCGCTTCATTCCAGCCGTTTGTTGATTCGGAGCGGAAACCTGCGCGCAGTTCGAGCCGCGGCGTCAACTTGATCGTATCTTCGATGAAACCCGCTCCTTCCAGCGAACGCCACCCCAACTCGGTAGGTGAGGGAACGACCGTAAATGTCTTGACCGTGCCTTGCAGGAAAGTCTGCAGCGTGCTGAACGACGCCTGCCCGTACTGATCTTGCGCCAGCAGGTCGTTCGACTGAATCCTTTGCAGCCACACTCCCGCTTCAATCTGATGCCTCCCGCGCGACCAGAACACATGATCGTCCAAAGTGAAGAGATTACGTGTTGCAGTGTTGTTGCTGCCCACATTCAACCCAGCCTGAGAAATGGCCGATGCACCATTCGAAGCTGTGCTGCCGCTGATGACGATGGCGCCGATCGGTTCGCCCGTCACCCAGCCCGGCAACGAGACGGGCGAGTAGCCGGTGAAGAAGTAGCTGGCGCGCGAGTAGCCGAAGCGCGCGGTATTCAGCAGCGCGGGCGAAAAGACATGCTGCTCCTGGACGCTGGCCACTTGCTCGCGCAGGCTCTCGTTGATATAACTCAGCGGATTTTGAGAAGGCGTGTTGGCCGTGCTGTCATCGACTGTGTACACAGCAAACAGCAAGTCTTTGCCGCTGAAGTTATCGTCAAAGCGAGCCGTGCCGAAATCTTCGCGAATGTGTTGTGGGGGATGACTGAACGCCTCGGCGATGCCGCCACCTAACTCAGGGCCATTCTGCACCGGCCACAGCGCGAGCAGAGGTGCAACCGCGGCATTGACGCCAACCTTTTGCTCCACGCCCGCGGAGTTCGGCAGATAGCCCAGACGCGCCTCATTGTCGGGCACCAGCGTCACCGCGCTTAGTCCCCAGTTCTGGCGGAAGCCTTCGTAGTTGCCGAAAAGAAAAAGTTTGTTCGCGCGAATGGGTCCGCCGAGCGAACCGCCGAACTGGTTCCGTTGAAATTCGGGAATGGTTCCCTGGTCGAAGTAGTTGCGCGCATCGAGCGCGCTATTGCGCACGAACTCAAACGCCGTCCCACGCAGATGATTCGTTCCCGACGAAGTCACAATGCTGACCTGCGCTCCATCGCGTTTGCCATAGGTAGCGCCGTACGTGTCCGAGGCCACGTTGAATTCGCGCACCGCATCCACGCCGAGCAACTGGCCGCTGGTGCCGCCCGGCGTCACGTTGATGAGCGAGGAGCCGGTGTACTCGATGCCGTTGAGGAGAAAAAGATTGTCCTGGGGCCGCCGTCCGCCCACGGCAAACATGTTCCCGACCGAGGAATTCGACGTGCCGATGCCGCCCGATCGCTCGTTGGTGTAATTCACCGTCGCTGGATTGAGCGTAAGCAACTCGTCATAACTGCGCCCGTTCAGCGGCAATTCCTTCACCTGGCGCTCGTCGATCAGGCCCGCAGTTTGTTGCGTCGTTGTGTTCACGGTTTCGCCGGAATCGACCACAACCACCTGCTGCTGCACGGTAGCCAGGCCGAGGACAAAGTTCAACTGCAGGCTCTGGCCCACGGTCAAGGTGATGCCTGTTTGCTGCTGCGTCTCGAATCCTTCGTGCGCCGCAGAAACGGTGTAGGGGCCCACAGGAACAGATGGCGCGAAGAAGCGCCCCTCGGAATCTGTGGTAAGTGTGCGCGTCGCGCCGGTCTCGACCTGGCGCACCACAACAACTGCGCTCGAGACAGCGGCGCCGCTGGAATCATGCACGGAACCGCCGAGGTTTGCGCCGACAATCTGCGCCTCCGCAGTGAATGCGCCAACAACAAAAACCAGAGCGATCAGTCGATAGAACTTTGCTGCGAGTGTCACGGTTTCTCCTGAAGAATTGCGGGTGTTCGATTGGCCTGGCTTTCCAGGATTGGGGAAGATGGCGCTGCGGATCAGCTCAGAGGTCAATTCTCGGCGCGCAAGTTCTTAACAAGGGAAGTCGGGTCAGCGGCTACAACAACAACCATCTCGCCGGGCGGCGGAGGTGCGGAGCTGCGAATTGGGGAGGACGAATTTCATGAAATCCTGGTGGCAAAGTGCTCGACTCAATCACTGCCGAAAAAGAGAAAGGCCGCGTCAGCGAGAAGCTGATACGCGGCCGTATGGAAATCGCTTTAGTCCTTTTAGCTCATCCACACGACCGGTACAGCGTGCAACAACACGCGCACCGCATCGATTTGGAGCCAAACCTCATTAGGTTGACAGTAGCAACGAACCAGAATCAAGTCAAGTTCAGGCGAGGATGCTGTTCCCCAAATCGCCCGCGTTTCAAGGACTTGCGTCTCGTCGACCGCGGCTCCGGGCAACCCGCGTTCTGCTAGTCAAGCCGACACGATACCCTAAACAACAGATGGATTCCCCACCCGCAAAACCTGACCGGCGAGGTTTGGAAGCCTTTGCCTCGCGCGACTTCAGGCTCTATCAAATGGCTCGCGCTGGGGCGATCCTTGGGGCGGAGGCGCAGGCGGTCGCGGTGGCGTGGCAGGTCTATTCCATTACCCATCGCGCGCTCGATCTCGGCTACACCGGCCTCGCGCTTTTCCTCCCCGGCCTGTTTTTCCTTTTACCCGCAGGCCACGTGGCCGACCGCTTCGACCGTCGACGCGTCATCCTCGTCTGCTACTCGGTGCAGGTTCTCTGCACGATTACGCTAGCCAGCTTCGCGCACCAGGGCGTCCGCAGTGTGTATCCCATCTACGCGGTGCTCTTCCTCATCGGCATGGGCCGCGCCTTCTCGGGCCCGGCAAGCTCGGCGCTCATCCCACACCTTGTGCCGGAAAAGCACTTCGTCAACGCAGTCACCTGGGGCGGTGCGATCTTCCAGTTCGCCAACGTCACCGGGCCCGCGCTCGGTGGATTGCTGTTCACGCTCCCCCTCGCGCGCTGGGTCCGCGGCACCCGCATGGAAGGCGCAGGCATCGTCTATGTCTTCACACTTGCAACGCTGGTGTGGTTTCTCGTTCTTATCGGCAGCCTCCACGTGAGGCCCGGCAGGATGGAGCATCGCGACCTCTCGCTGCAAGTGGTTTTGGCCGGCTTCAAATATGTATGGAGCATGCCGCTGCTGCTTGGTTCGTTTTCACTGGATCTCTTCGTCGTGCTGCTCGGCGGAGCGGTTGCGCTGATGCCGATCTTCGCCAACGAAATTCTCCACACCGGACCGCGCGGGCTGGGCATTCTGCGCGCGGCGCCGGCCATCGGCGCGCTCACCATGTCCCTCGCCATGGCGCGATTCCCCATCAACCGCAGCGCGGGCAAGCGTTTGTTTGTGTGTGTCGCCATCTTCGGCGCGGCAACGGTGATCTTCGGTCTCTCGCGGAATCTGTGGCTTTCACTGGCTGCGCTGGCCGTCAGCGGCGCGGCCGATACGATCAGCGTCATCATTCGCGGATCGCTGTTGCAACTGGCAACGCCACCCGAGATGCGCGGCCGCGTCAGCGCCGTGAATTCGTTGTTCATCGGCGCGTCGAATGAACTCGGCGAATTTGAAAGCGGGCTCACCGCGCAATGGTGGGGCGCCGTGCGGGCCACGATCATCGGCGGTATTGGTGCGCTCGCTGTTGCCGGCCTCTGGTCCGTGTGGTTCCCCGACCTGCGCAAAGCCGACGGCTTAACATCGGAAGCCCTGCGGCCACGGCGGACGAAGCCCGAACAAGCCGCGGCGGGCAGTTAGCGAACCTTACCGCTGCAGCAAATCAATCGGCTCGGTGAAATCGGTCACCCGAATGTGCGTTGCCAGCGTTGGATGTTGCCGCTGAAGCGCCAAAAACATCTCCCAAGCCACACGCCGATAACTAAAGTGTCCCGCCGGCGCAGACCGCAGTTCGCTGATATATTGCGCCTCCGCGAAGTCCATCTTGAACAGGCAACGAACCCTCGTAGCCAGTGGCAGCAAATAAAGGGCAGAGACCGCAGCTTCCGGCTCGGCGCTCGCGGCAATGCGCGCGCTCGCATGATGCGCAGCGCTCGCTGCGGCCTTGTAATCGCCAAGAGCGCCCGCTTCGGCCAGCAAGTTCACATCCGCGCCCAGATCGCCCGCCGTCGGGGTCTCATAGCCATGCCGCGCAGTAAATTCCTGCTTGATCTGTACGCAGCGCCGATGCCGATGCATGTCGCGGAAGCCGCCGATGTCCATCAGAATGTCGAACCGCAACGCCGCGCCGGCGTGAAATGCACGCAGTGCCTCGTCGTGGCGCCCCCGACGCTTTAATGCAACCTCAATGATCTCCACAACGCGGCACTCCGGGAGACCCGCCACAAAATCGCGCACCTGCCGATAGGGATAATCGCTCGCCCAATAAATCAGCGTTGCCGCCAGCTCCACTTCCAGCGTCTCAGTCCGCTCCACAAGATCGACAGTCGGAGCCGATGCGACAGGCAGATCTTTCAGTAACTCCGCTGCAACTTGCTCCAGCTCGGCGCGCGTCTCCATCAAATACGCATTGGGTTCGGCGTACTTCACCAGCGTCGGCGCGGTCCGCACCTCGCGCGTCAGCAGCGCGGAAGCTTCGGCGGCAAGCTCGGGGTCCGCAGCAAGCTTTTCCACAAACGCGGCGCCTGCCTGCCCGTACACATTCCATGCTGGTCCCGTCGCCGCATCCCGAAGCCGGCGCCCCAAATCGCGCACCTCGGCCATGGGATGCGAAAGCAGCCGCGAAACCTGGGTCTCCAACGTCCGAGCATTTACAATCTGGCCCAGAGACGTATTTGTTGCGAGTGGCAGCAAGTAGCGGGCAACATCGAATGCGCGCGCTTTCAGCGTCCGCTCGTAGGCCTCCGGTTTCATTGCCTCTGGCCGAGCCACACGCTGGCGCAGGGCCTCCTGAACCGCCGCAGTCGTCCGCTGGTAGGCCGCAAACAGCCCCTCGACAGTCTCGACATACAACTTCGCCGACGCAGAATCCGCACCAAAATCAGGAAAAAACCAGCCCGACTTCAGGAAATTCTGGTACCTCGTCGAACGCTCCTGCCCGTCCCACCGCTGCTCATCCACCAGAACGATAGCCGCCAGCAGGCTCAGCCGTTCCACCGCAAATGCAAGATGGGCCAGATCGGCGATGGAGCGGTGACCATATTGAAAATAGAATGTGTTGAGGAACTGTTCGGCGCGCTGGGCGCTGATCTCGGTCAGCGACTCGCGCATCGAAAGCGCGGAACGGGAATACTTGGCCATGGCGTACGCCAAAACTTCAGGATCGGCGCCGTGGACAGCGAAAACGTCCGTCTGATTGCACGCGCCTGCGGGGAGAAAAGTTTCACTGGACATTCGGTTGGGCTCGCGACCAGAATACGGCATGAGAGCGGTTCTCCAGCACCCTGGTGACACCGCAGCGAATGAGACGTCTTTTTCTTGAGGAAAATTGCTTGACGACGTCGATTCTCCGGAATTAACTGGAGAACCATTGAAGGGCTCTGGCAGGTCTGTGCATCCCAGGCCCTCATAGTGACGTCCTATAACCTGGGAGTTGCGGAGGGGGCCATGCGGGAGATCAAGGTGCGCACATCGCAGCGGCCACGGCCATTGCCGCCCGGCCGGTGGGCAATGACCCAGCGGTGGAACGACCTTCTCTTTGCGCACTATCGTGCCCAGCCATCCCAGGTGGCCGGGTTGCTGCCGGAAGGCCTGCACCTTGACACATTCGAGGGCTCAGCCTGGATCGGTGTCGTTCCTTTCTGGATGGACCGCATCAAGGTCCGCGGCGTGCCGAGCATTCCCGGTGCGCGCAGTTTCCCGGAACTGAATCTCCGCACCTATGTGCGCGATCTTCGGACCGGCACGCCCGGCGTCTATTTCTTCTCCCTCGATGGCGCCAACCTGCTCGCCGTGATGGTCGCCCGGAGCTTTTATCACATGCCCTATTACTGGGCGGAAATGCGCATCGACGCGCACTCAGAACGGGAATTCTCCTTTTTCAGCCGCCGGCGCTTCGTCTCCAAGCCCGTCATCTTCAAAGCGCGCTATCGGGGACTTGGGCCCACCCGTAAGCTGGCCGAGAGCCGCTGCGGGACCATAGAATATTTTCTGACCGAGCGCTACTGCCTGTTTACGCACAACACTGCGGGAGAGCTGGTGCGCGCGAACGTGCACCACGTGCCGTGGCCGCTCGAAGACGCTGCGGCCGAGATCGAAGTCAACGATTTGCCGGCCTCGATCGGTATCGACATTCAGGATCAGGAGCCCATCCTGCACTACTCGCGGCGCCTCGCCGTGTATATGTGGCCGCCTGAGTTGGCCGCCCCGGCCCGCCGGCGCCAGCGCATTCCCGCACAGGCCATGCCCTCGGCCTGATCCCAGGACCCAAGCCGCGGTCCCTATAATGACCTTCGGAAGAGCACGGCTCGCCTCTGACTTGCCGTGCGGGGGAATGAAAGCACGATGGCGGATTTGCAGGGAAAAGTTGCGCTCGTTACGGGTGCGAGTCAAGGCATCGGCAGGGCGTGCGCGCTCGAGTTGGCGAAGGCCGGCGCCACCGTCGCGCTGGCGGCACGGAATGAGGCCAAACTGGCCGAGGTGGCAGCGGAGATCGCGGCTGCCGGAGGACAGGCTGTGGCGTTCATACTTGACATTGCGAACGAAGAGTCCATCAAAGCTGGCGCGAAATCGATCCTCGACCGTTTCGGCAAGGTGGAGATCCTCGTCAACAACGCGGGCATCACGCGCGACGGCTTAATGATGCGCATGAAACTCGCCGACTGGGACGACGTTCTCAATACGAATTTGACGGGAGCATTCTTGTTGACGCAGGCTCTGTTGCCTGCCATGCTGCGCAATCGCTGGGGAAGAATCATCAACATCACCAGCGTCGTGGGCCGCACCGGCCAGGCCGGCCAGGTGAACTATGCGGCTTCGAAAGCCGGCCTCATCGGGTTCACGCGTTCACTGGCACGCGAAGTCGCGTCGCGCAATGTGACCGTCAACGCCGTCGCCCCTGGGTACATCGAGACGCCCATGACGGCCGTGCTCGATGAAAAACAACGCGAGGTCATGATGGTGCAAATTCCTTTGGGCCGCGCCGGCACTGACGTGGAGATCGCGCAGTCGGTGGCGTTCCTCGCGTCGCATGGAGCGGCCTACATCACCGGCCATGTGCTCGACGTCAACGGCGGCATGTTCATGGGCGGATAAACGGACCCGCATTTCGCGCGGCTTCAATCCGCACGAAACGGGTGCCCCATCCAAGCTCCGCTTGGGAGGGAAAACACGAATCCAAATTTACCCTAGATTCCCAGCTTTTCTTTCACGCTCCGCACTCGATCGCGCGCCACGGTCAACTGCGTGTGCGGGGAGTCCTTCAACGTGAGAACAACCTTCCCGGCGAACCATGAATTCACCTCGTGCACCCAATCGACATTGACGAGCGCGCTGCGATGGATGCGTAGAAACTTTGCGGGGTCGAGTCGGTGCTCAAGCTCTACGATGGTCTGATCCACGCAATGGCTGCGCCCATTGACTACCGCGTAGGTCAGCTTGTCCTGCGCGATGAAATGAGTCACGTCATCGAGCGGCAGAAACGAGATGCGCTCACCAATCCGCGATGCGATGCGATGCGGATAGCCGGTTTGTCCGCGCTGCAAAGACGTCGCCAATTCGCGCAGTATCGCAGGCAATTCGGGGTTCTGCTGCCACTCGGGCTTCGTCAAGGGCCGCAGCTTTCCCAGCTTGTTCAGCGCCCTCTGCAACTGGTCGGCCTCAATCGGCTTCAGCAGGTAGTCGATTGTGTTGGCCTCGAAAGCACGCAGGGCATGCTGATCGTAGGCAGTTGTGAAAATCACGAAGGGCTGGCGCGTGAGCCGCGACAAAAGTTCAAAGCCATTCATCCCCGGCATCTCGATGTCGAGGAAGAGGACGTCAATCTCCGAGGCGTCAGGGCTGTTCAGAAACTCGACTGCACGCGCGGGATCCGCGGCGCTGCCCGCGATCTCAATAATCGGAAATGCCGCCAGCAATCGCTCCAGCCGCTCGGTGGCGAGCGATTCGTCCTCCACGAGATAGGCACGAAAGACTGCGGCTTCCATTTCAGTTTTACGACTCCGCAGGGAACGAGATTCGCGCAACAGTCTTCCCATTCTCGCGCGTCACGTCAAGTTGTCCAGCCTCGGCAAACAGCAGCTGCAGCCGTACGGAAAGATTGCCCAGCCCGTGTTCCGGCGAGATGGATCCGAGCGAGAATCCCGGACCGTCGTCAGTGACGTCGAGCTGCATGCGGCCGTTCGCTCTCAAGCCCGCAATTTGAATCGTAGCTCCTTCGCTGCGTTGCGCGGCCACATGCTTCACGCTGTTCTCAACCAACGACTGCAGCGCCAGGGGTGGCACCTTGACCGAGCCGAGGGACTCCGGCACCGCTATTTCATAGCGCAGGCGCGGGCCAAAGCGGGTCGACTCGATTTCGAGATAATCGCGCACTATCTTAAGCTCCTGTGCCAGTGGCACCAGGCTGCTGTGATTTGCATTGAGTGAAAAGCGAAGCAGCGAAGCAAGTTTGCTGACGGTATCTTCCGCGCGCACGGGATCTGAGGGAATCAGAGCGGCAATCGAATTGAGCGTGTTGAAAAGAAAATGCGGATGAATGCGCGATTCAAGCGAAGAAAGCCGCGCTTCCACCAGAAGCTTGTTGGCGCGCTCCTGCTCCACCTGCTGCGTGCGCAAGGCCAGCGTCGCCGATTGGAGCTTATAGCGAAGAGTCTCGAAGGTGCTGACGCTGAGGCCAAACATCAGGGAGATGACGATGCTGAAAGGGAGGGATTCCCGCAATTCGAGCCAATAGCCGCCGCGGGGAATAATGCCTACGGACACAAAGAGTAGGTCGCCGGCAAATGTTCCGGCAGTAGCAGTGCAAACCAGCACCAGTGCTTGTATGAGAAAGATCAGCCTGGGAAATCTATTGGTGTATCGAGAAGAAACTCGAGTAAGAATGAAAATGGAAGGAACGCCGATCAAGGCGGAATAAGTAAAATCCCCAACAATCTGGACTCCAACCTGCGACAGCCGGATCCGGCCCGTGGAGAGGAACAGGAGGAAGACGACCAGCGTCCCGCTGGTGACAATCCAAAAAGCCCTTGTCAGGAAGGGGCCATAACGGGGGGTCACTTTCGACTTATTGGTAGGGTTAGGCAATGCGGACTCGGTGCCGTCGTTCATAACTGGAATCGCACTCCGGCCGATGTCGCGCTGGAGTAGGGCGTTGAGCCATAATCCGATGTTTTCGCCCCATGCGGGATCTCGACATGCACATACGAAGAAAAATGATTGCCGAACCAGCGTTTCACGTCGAAGACGCCGGTGTAGCTATGGTCGTTCAGATTCGCGACGATCGAGCCTGACACGTCCCACTCTTTCCAGCCCGGCAGCTCACGCAGACGTGTCTTGCCGGCATACACGAAGGCGTAGTGCTGGCGGCCTGCAAGAGGAGAGATGGACATGTCGCGATAGTACGCGGTATTGGGCGGCGTGTAGAACTCGCCGATGAATGAAACCCCGGAATGCAGGGTAAACTTGCCACCGACAAGCCCGGCACCCTGCTCCCGCCACATTCCCTCTCCATGCACTTCCCACGCCTGGCCTAGGACACGCGTGAACGTAACGCCACCGAACGAATCGGAATCGCGATCGTGCCCAGCAATCAGCGAGGTGTCGAATCCATGCACCAGAACGTTATACCGGAAGGCCGTCGTGTCGTGCAGGTTGGCGCTTGCGGGAGCGAGCGCAGCGGTAGACCACGCGACCGTGAGTGCGTGCGGACCGCCGACCCAATCAGCTTTCACCATGTCGCGGCCTTCATTCAGATTGAGTCGGTCCGTCGGGTCAGTCGGATCGCGCGGCGGATCGAGCACCCCCGCCGCCGTGAAAGCGTAGCCCGTGCCCCAGCGCACTATTTTACGGCCGGCAGTGAAGTCGAAATCGCCAGCCGAAACACTCGCGTAGGTTTCCTTTACTCGTAACTGCGAGTAGTTATCGGAATAGGTGTGGGTCATGCCGATCAGGCTGGTCGAGAAACTGAAACGCTGCCGATAATGCAGTCCGAACGACGGCTCGACAAGAACTTGGTTAAGAACAGTAGGCAACGGCTCGCGCAGATTCCCGTAAAGCGTGGCATCGTCGATCACCGAGACGGAGTAGCGCGTTTTGAGCGGGCTCTCTTCGGATGATGCTGCGTCCTGCGCGCGAGCGCAACATGACCCCGCCAACAGTAGAGCACCCGAGATGAGCACGAAGCATTTCATAGTCAGAGTCGATCAGAACCTGTCTGCGCGGCCTTGGTTGAATAGTTTGTCGGGTAAGTTGCGCTGCGTGGCTCCGGAGTATTCGAGGATGCTGTGCGAGTTATGCCGAATTTCGTCGTAAAGCGTGAGCTTGTGCAGCAGAATCTTTCCGCCATAAGGCTCGTATTCATCGAACGTGGCAGACTTGATGTGCTTACCCGAGGTCAGATAAAACTCCGCGCGTACCGGGCGCGCATCTTCTGTCCGCAGCCAGTAGAGAATGCGCTGATAGGTTGCGCCTTTGCGCTTCGCCGTCAATTCGAGCACGAAACAATCGGCGGCCCCTACTCTTTCGCTGCGCAAAAATGCGGGCGAGTAATCAACGGCGTAGTTCGTGCGCGCTACGTCGCCATTGGAAGCATCCCCGGTCAGGCGTTCTAGTGGCGTGATGCGTACCGGGCGGCTGGTGTCGGGCAGATAGACCCACATGTCGTCACCCAGCATCAGCAGATGTCGGCCCTTTTCGCGCGGGCTCATGAAGTCGACGTAGGTCTTGTCCGTACCCTTTTGCGAGACTTCGTAGAGATGCTCCTCGTCCGACCTGCCTGCCTCGTAGTTGGTGATCTTCACATGCACGACATACGCGGGCCATCCGTTGCGAAATGCGTCGGAGCGCTTCAGAAGCGATTCTGCGTCTGGCGTGGGAAGTGATGCCGCGTGACTCACCAGAGCATACGTAAGGGCCAGAGAAATGAAGAACAGCGCCAGGAACCAGCGTAGAAGATGATCTGCTTTAGACATGGGCGAGTGCCTCCGCAATTTGCAGCCGCGATGCGCGGATCGCCGGCAGGATGGATGCGAGCGCGAGTGAGACGATGACAAGCAGGGAAGCCCCGACCATCAACCCCGGCACGTGTAAGACCTGGAAGGCCATGGGCACATCGGTTCCCGGCGGTGGTGGCAAATGCAATCCCGATGCATTGAGTGCGACGCCAAGCAGATTGCCGCCGAGCACGCCCGCTACAGCTCCGAAGAGTCCGGTGAGCGTGGCCTCGACCATGAAAAGCGCTACGATCCACACGCGTGGCGTGCCCATCGCAAGCATGGTGCCGATTTCGCGGGTCCGCTCAAACATGGCCATCAGCAGCGTGTTGATGCTGGCCATTAGCACCATGAAGAAGACAATGATGCCAAGGAACAGAAAGATGCCGCTGAAAAGCGTCCGCACCTGCTGGTAATAGGCCGCGAGATCGATCCACTTCCGGATCACCATAGGTTGCGACTGGCCGTGTAACTCGGGAATCAGAATGGCTGCAACGGAATCTGTGTTTTCCGTGTTGTCGAGGCCGACGACCAGGTTGGTCACGCGATCGGTTTGCAGCAACCGCTGCGCGGATGGCAACGTGATCCGCAGATAACGATCATCCAGATCCTTGAATCCGGTATTGACGATACCTACGATCTGTACATCAAGGCCGTTCAGGGCGCCATCCGCCGTGACCGCAAGAATCGTCAGGCCATCGCCAACTTTCACGCTCATGGATTTCGCAACGCCAGTGCCGACAAGTGCTTCCACGTCGCCATTCGAGTTGTTGCTGAGATCTTTTCCGGAGGCGAGGCGCGGACTGAACCCCATAGCCCGTTCGATCTCGGGCTCAACGGCGCTGCCCATGAACACGGACGACTTCACGCCGTTCGAAAGCATGCCGTAGAACTCGATCCGCGGAGCGACACCGCGCACGTGAGCGCCGGATCCAACGGAAGTCGCCACACGCCGCCAATTGCTGATGCCCGTGTCGAGCACGTGCACCTCATCGCGCTGGAAATGTTCTGCAGTGAAAATCTGGATGTGGCCAAGGCCGGTGCGGATGGTGCTCTCGCGCAATCCGCGAAACATGAAGGCGAAGAATCCGCCCACGAGCAGCAGGCCGGCCACGCCGCCTCCCACCATCAGCAGCGTCATCACCGTGCGGCGGCTATTGCGAAAGACATTACGAAATGCAAGCAGCAAGAACTTGCCCATGGCTGTCTCCTTCTGCACTACTGTCTGACACCACCTGCCCGTCAGTGAGGCGGACGATACGCGGTGTGTGTTCCAGCAGGCGCAGGTCGTGGGTAGAAAAGATAAACGTGAGACCGAGCGTGCGATTCAGGTCGCGCATCAGGTCGATCAGTTGAGTCGCATTGCGTGTATCAAGATTCGCTGTGGGCTCGTCTGCGAGTACCAGTGCGGGGCGGCCCACAATCGCACGGGCCACCGCGACGCGTTGGCGCTCTCCGCCCGAGAGCAAATCGGGACGATGATGCGCGCGGGGTGCGAGTCCCACGCTTTCGAGAGCCTCCGCCACACGGGTGCGACGCTCACCTGCGCTCACGCGCTGGACGAGCAGCGGGAACTCGACATTTTCCGCCGCTGTGAAAACGGGAATGAGGTTGAATGTCTGAAAGACGAAGCCTATCTTTTCGCGGCGCAGAGCGGTCGTGCGACCGGGCGAAAGCTGCGAAGTATCCACGCCGTCGATGAAGACGCGGCCTGAGGTGGGCTTGTCGATGCAGCCGATGAGGTTGAGGAGGGTGGATTTGCCGCTGCCGCTTGGCCCCGCAATGGCGAGGAATTCGCCCGCCTCCACGCGGAGACTGGTGTGATCGAGCGCCGTGACTGCGCTATGATCCAGCGGAAATTTGCGGGTGACCGCATCCACGAGCACGAGGGCGTCTGCTGTATCCATGAGAGCCGATCCCTTTCCTTTTTGCTTGTCCGGACGATAACCGGTGCGGGACCAGGGCGCGCGGGGTTTCCGATGGAGGGTGGAAGAAGCGGATGAGAGGCGGAGATCGGAAGACGAACCGGGAAGAGAAAAAGCAGGAAACAGGAGCAGGGAATAGGGAACAGGGGATAGGGAACGCCAGGTTCCGAACTCAGAACAAAAAACTCGGAACTTCAAGCACGGCTACTGCGGCGGTCCAGGCAACTGCCCCTGCGGTGGGCCATTGTCGTTTCCGCGATTAGGCCCGCCATTCGGCGAGGGGCCCATCACCGCTACATTGGTCGCCACAAAAGCGCCGTCTTTGACGGCTCCCTCGACGCGCACCATGTCGCCGACTTGCACATCGGCCAGCGTAATTGGGTCGCGGCGTTTGCGGAACGTCGTGTTCTCGTCGGCCACGAAGCTATGAGCTGCATGATCCGGCCCTCCCTCCAGGTTGACCTTCACTTCGTTGATCGCGGTCACGCGGCCCATCAGCCAGGTCTTGCCGTAATTAGCTTCCATTGCGCGCATTTCTTTGGCGCGCTCCGGATCAATCAGCATAACGAAGACAGCGCCAACCGATTTTGCGTTTGCGTCGACTTCGCCGCTGGCGGCAATTACGTCGCCGACCTTGATGTCTGTAGCCTTGATCGGTTGCGGTGGCGTTCGCTCGCCGCCATCCCCCTGGCCCTGGCCCCGGCGCGGCTGCCCGGGCGGCTGCTTCATGATCCGCGTATTCACGCTGAAGTGAACGGTGTAGATGTCGCCCAATTCCGTCTTGATGGTGTAATGGTCGGCCGTCGCCTCGGTCACCGTACCCACCGTTCCGCGGCCCATCCCCATCCCCATCATGCCGCCGCGGCCGCCGCGTTGCCCCCCGCCACCTGGTCCCTGCGTTTGCGAACCAGGCGCATCCTGAGCAAATAAATCGGCGGATGCGGCGCCACACAAACCGGCAAGCAGAATTGCGGCAAGACAGCTAGTTTTCATTCACAACTCCACGTTTCGGACGGGGGAATGCCTGTCTTCATAGACGCAGACGGCGCCTCGCGGGACGATGGTAGGGAAGTCGGCCCGAAACGAGCCCAGGGGTGCAGGGTCGGTTACTATTGGGCCCGCAACGAGGGCGCGACAGCGGGAGGGGGCTCCGGCAGGATACGGCAAGCATATCGAATGAATCCGAAGGGCTCAATCCGCCGTCCCGCTTACTGCGACTTCTGCTCAGCCATCAACTGCTCGAAGGCCGGAACCCCGTGCAATCCCGCGAATTCCTGGTCGGCGGCGAGTTTTTTGGGATTCGTGAAGCCTTCGTTCAGCGCCATGCGTAGATATTCAATCGCCCGATCATTCTTGCCTGCGCGTACGCAGCCCTTGGCCATGTAGTAATTCATGGCGCCCCGATCCTGAACTGAAGCGGGATTTTCCACCCGTGGACCGGGGTTTTGGTCAAAGATCTGCGGATCCACAGCAAGGGCGGTCTTGTAGACTTCCCAGCCTTTCTTGTACTGGTGCTGCGCCAGCAGATCAGTCCCCAAGTTCTTGAGAACGAGCGCCGATTTTGGATCGATCTTGAGAGCCTTGTGATACATCTTTACGGCCATTTTGTACTGCTTTAACGAGTCGTAAACCGTACCCAGGTTATTCAAAACATTCACGTTTTTGGGCTCGAGCTTCAATGAAGCCTCGTAACAGCGCGTCGCGTCCTGCAAATTGAACATCATCTGGAAGGAGATGCCCATCTTGTTCCACACGTCAGCGGTCATCGCCGGACTTTGCTTATAGGCTTCGATCGCGGCCTGGTAGCGGCGATGCGCCATGAGCGAGTCTCCCAGCGCTTCTGGAGTGGGTTGCGGAACCGGAACGACCGTGGTTCCGAGAGTCGGCCTGGCTGTGGGGAACTGAGAGATCGAGCTCTGTGCCGCCACGCCGAAAGGCGCTACGAACATGGCTACGGAAATTATTGTGGCCGGCAGCCAGCGGCCTTCATCGAACCTGTACATATTCCCTCCTCAAGAAGGAATCTGGGCGACAAATCTTGAGGATCGTCCGTGGGGAATTAGACCACCTTTTTGGTGCAATTGGCCACATGACAGAAGCTAGATTTGCAAAACGGTACCCGAAAGGGTCAAACGGGAACCAATAGGCCCTGCTTCGGTATCGCATTGGTACACTCAGATCGCGGTGACGCGGGACACTCGATTGACCCGTGGGATGCGGAAAAGCGAGCGAACGATTGCCGAATTCTCGAATTCTGGCATCAGAAAATCAGTACAAGTCAACCGAACACAAGAGGACGCAAAGTGAGCACGATCTCGTCGTTTGCCATTCGCAACGATATTGCTGCACGATTCCGCAGTACACGCCAGCGAACCATCGCCATCGTCGACCCACTTACTCCGGAAGACATGATGGTGCAGTCGTCCCCGGATGCTTCGCCCGCCAAATGGCACCTGGCGCACACTTCGTGGTTTTTTGAGTCGTTCGTTCTGCGCGAATTTCTAGCCGGCTACAAGGTCTTTCACCCTGATTTTGTTTGGCTCTTCAATAGTTATTACCAAAGTTTCGCAGCGTTTCCTGAGAAGCGCCTGCGCTCGTCCTTTTCGCGCCCCGCGCTCGACGAAATCCTGCGCTACCGCGAGCACGTCGACCAGGCGGTGGGGCGGTTGCTCGATAGCAATCCCGACCTCGAGGCCCTCAAGCGCATCGAGCTCGGCGCGAACCACGAAGAGCAACACCAGGAGCTCCTGCTCACCGACATTTTCCATGCGTTCTTTACCAATCCGCTGCGTCCGGCGTACAAGCCCGCTTCATCGGGCGAGAACCCGACCGAATGCTCAACAAGGCAAGCCGCTCCATTGCACTTTGCCGACTTTCCTGGCGGCCTCGTCGAAGTGGGCAACAACGGAGAAGGCTTCTGCTTTGACAACGAATTGCAGCGTCACCGGGTTTGGCTCGATCCCTATGCGTTAGCGACGCGCCTCGTCACCTGCGGCGAATATGCCAACTTCATCGCCGACGGTGGCTACCGGCGGCCGGAACTTTGGCTGTCTGCCGGATGGGACGCGGTACAACACAACGGCTGGCGCGCGCCGCTCTACTGGTCAAAAGAGAATGATCGCTGGAGCGTCTTCACCCTGCGCGGAGAATTCGTCCTGGAGGAGTTGGAATCAACGCCGGTGAGCCAGGTGAGCTACTTCGAAGCCGACGCCTATGCGCGCTGGGCGGGTTGTCGCTTGCCCACCGAGTTCGAGTGGGAAGCCGCAGCAGAGGACGCGCAAGTGGAAGGCAATCTGCTGGACTCTGGAAGGCTGATGCCGGCTCCTGCTTCTCCCCCCGCCAAAGCGCTGGTCCAAAATCAGTGGTCCATGCAAGTACAGTGGTGGGGGGACTGTTGGGAGTGGACGGCTAGCGCGTATCTGGGCTATCCGGGATTTCAGCCGCTGCCCGGATCGCTCGGGGAATACAACGGCAAATTCATGAGTGGACAGATGGTACTCCGGGGCGGATCATGCGTCACGCCGGCGGCGCACATTCGGTCCAGTTATCGCAACTTCTTTTCGCCGGAGACACGTTGGCAGTTTTCCGGAATTCGACTCGCGAAATCGTAACCGGCGGCGGGGTTGCCGCATCCAAGACAACGAATGGCGATTACTGTTCTTCCTATTGCCGAAGCGCGCATCTCAGAACGGGTCGCCACGGCGGTTCGGGATGGGCTTGCGTCGAGCCCGAAACGGTTGCCCCCCTGGCTTTTTTACGACGAAGCCGGTTCGCGCCTCTTTGAGCAAATCACCGAGATCCCCGAATACTACCTGACCCGCACCGAGAGGGCGATCCTCTCCGCGGACGCAGGCGCCATGATTGCGCGCGCCGCCGCAGGAGAACGCCTGCGCATTACCGAGCTGGGAGCGGGTTCGGCAGATAAGACCCGTCTACTGCTGGCGGCTGCCGTGCGGCGCCAGGGCCCGGTCATCTACGAGCCGGTCGATGTCTCGGCGACAGCACTTGAGGAAGCGCAGGATCGCCTCGAGCGCGAACTTCCCGATGTGATCGTGGCGCCCCAGGTAATGGACTATACCGAGGGTCTCGCCCTGGAGCAGGCAGCACCCGGTGAGCGTCGCCTCGTTCTCTATATTGGCTCGAGCATCGGAAACTTCGAGCCCGAAGAGTCAGCCCAGATCCTTCGCGGCATCCGTGCAGCACTCAGCCCGGGAGACGCGCTGCTATTGGGCGTGGACCTGGTGAAGAGTCCCGATATTTTGTTAGCTGCTTACGACGACGCCGATGGAGTGACAGCATCCTTCAACGGAAACCTGCTTGTCCGTATCAACAGGGAATTCGGCGCGGATTTTGACACCACGGCCTTTGCCCATCGGGCAGTGTGGAATGCCTCTGCATCGCGCATGGAGATCTACCTGAAGAGCTGCAAGGCGCAGACGGTACAGATTCCTGCCCTCGACATGACGGTCGAATTCGGCCGCTGTGAGTGCATCCACACCGAGAACAGCTACAAATACCAGCCCGGTCAGGCCGAATCCATGCTTGTAGACGCAGGGTTCACGCCCAACGTAACCTGGAACGACCGGCGCGGCTGGTTTGCCGTCTGCCTCGGCCGCGTAGGGTAAGCCCCTACCATTCCGAGGCCGCAGCCGGTTCCCCTCGCAGTCAGCAATCGAAAGATTGCCGACTGCTGTTCCCTGGTCCCCTATTCCCTAATCCCTGTCTTACTTCGGCTCCCCAATCCGCACCAGGAACACATCGTGGCTGGCAATCTCCAGGGGCATATTGTCGGTCAACTCCACGTTCTTTCCGGTCCACAGGTCTTTGCCATGCTGCGCGCCATGCAGGCCGAGTTGCGCCAGGCTCAGGTGGAAGGGATGAGTCGAGTAGCGGTCGCTGCCCGCATTCAGCACCGCGACCGCCAGTGCGCCGCCCGATAACTGCCGGGTCCATACCTCAACCTCGCCGTCGCTGTAGATACGCGACCCCTGCTTGCCCAGCGCATCCTGGTCAATGGCGATCACGTCGCGATTCATCAGGACCGCCTTGATCTCCGGCTTCATGTTGGTCAGGTCGTTGCCCGCCAGGAGCGGCGCAGCCAGCATCGCCCACATCGAAAAGTGTGCGCGGTTCTCACCCTGCGTCAATTTACCGTTGCCCACTTCAAGCATGTCGGGATCGTTCCAGTGGCCCGGTCCCGCATATTTTTCCAGGCCCGCCTGCTGTTCCAGAATCGCGTACACCCTGTCCCAGTGCGGATCGATATCGCCCGTTGTGCGCCACAGGTTGCCACCCAGCGCGGGCGCCCACTCCCACACGGAGTCCCAGCCATACTGGCAAAGCGAGAAGACAATCGGACGCCCCGTGGCTTTGAGCGCGTTGCCCATCTTCACATAGGCCTCGTGCATCAACCGCATCTGCGCGGCCCTGTCATTGGGCGCCTGCTTCAGCATCACATCGGGGATGAAGCTGCACAGATCGTACTTGAGGTAATCAATCCCCCAGTCCGCGTACATCTTCGCATCCTGCTCCTCGTGTCCGAGCGAGGCCGCGTAACGTCCGCAGGTCTTCGTTCCGGGGCCGGAGTAGATGCCGATCTTCAGTCCTTTCGAGTGCACGTAATCCGCAAGCGCCTTCATGTCGGGGAATTTCGAATTCGTATGCAGCAAGCCAGTCGCGTCGCGCTCCCCCTCCCACGTGTCGTCGATGTTGACGTAGATGTAGCCGGCGTCCTTCATGCCCGTGGACACAATCTGATCGGCGGCGGCGCGCACGCCTTTGTCGTCCACTCTCTCCGCGAAATAGTTCCAGCTATTCCACCCCATTGGCGGCGTCTGAGCCACGGCCTGGGGCACCTCTGGTGCGGCCGACTGCGCCTTCGGCGCAAGAGCAGCCAGAGTGACTGCAACAACGGCAAGCGGCAACAAAGCGGAAAGGCGCATATGAGCTTCTCCTGAAAACGATTTCAATTGCAGGGAAATACTAAGCTCCGTCCGTGGATTCTCGCAATCCTGAATTGCTAACTTGGGATGCGCTGTCGAGAAAATGGCCGAACGCTGTGAACCGGGTAACTCAGGATCAGCCAAATTCCGGAGGGATGCCCATCCACCCGGAACTCCACCGAAATAAAGATTCCCGGCCGGTGCCTCGCCATCTTTAGCGCAAGTGTCTTACGAAGGAGAAGAAATACGGTACAAGGCTTCCGCCAAAGCGTGGATTGATCTCCAGGAGAAACGGCTGGCCCTTCACAACCTTGTAATTGACGCAACAAAGCCCTTCGAATCGAACTGTTCGCAATACCCGAGCAAACGAATCCAGATACGGGCAGCGACAAATGACCATCAGATGAGGGGCGTCTAGCCCCTTGATCGGCGCGCTAGAGGCAAATTCATACTTGATGTTCAGAGCCTTAACGATCCTGCCGTTGACGAACAGGATATGCGTGCAGAATTCCGTAGGTCCCGCTATGAATTTCTGGCAAAAGTATTCGGGATCGGTGATGCGGTCCAGTTGCTGCTGTTCGTCGACGGGGTTGCGGATGATGAAACAGTCTTTCCCCCAAATACCGATACGCTTTTTGAGGATATACGGCGGCGTTAGGGCCCGCCCTTCCGCCATTTCCGGGATATACCGGCCAAATCCGGCGTCGATGAGCGCCCGATTGAACTCATATTTGTCGTCGCAAAGGCGTACTGTTTCTGCAGTGGGCAGTGGAAGCGAATTCTTCTGTAGCGGGGGAATGCCTGCGAGCCTCCTCAAGGGCGGGTAGGCTCAGGGGCACCACAACGTCATATCGTCGGAAACTGTCCTCAGTTACGGACCCAAATTCGATTTGGTGGGGCAAGCGCCGGAACGCGCTCTTGATGTTGTCCATCCATTCCGGACTGCCGGAAAACAAGATCTTCTTGGCTTTTCTTGAAAAGAGCAATACCCAAAGCTTTTCTCTCTTTACATAGAGCTGATTTTTCCGCCTGGCCCAATTTGCGCGGAAGCCGACAGGAAATAGCGATTCCTCAGACAGCAGCTTCTCGTGAAACCGGGTAAACCAATGATAGCCCCATGTCTCATGGAAAAAGGACTTTAGGCCCATGGTGAGTGTCTCAGAGAGTAACACACGCAGCGCCGGTGGGATAAATACGACCTTCGTGGCACCTCGACCCAGATCAAGGCAGTATCGGGTCAAAGCGCAAGGATCTCTCTGGCTGGTCAAAGAATCGAAATTCGCATTGCTGGACTGTATCCCGAGATACGGGTCCGTTTTGACATCGGCGTCGTTTCAGCGAGGCTTTGCTATCCCCCTCAGGACGCGCTCCTCCGCATCCGCGCGCAGGCCTTGTACCGGAAACAGTCCTCGGCATGATCGTTCACCAATCCCACCGCCTGCATCCACGCGTACACAATCGTCGGTCCCACAAACTTGAATCGGTGCCGCTTCATTTCCTTCGAAATCGTCTCGGACAATGGTGTGCTCGCAGGCTGCCGTCCCTTGTTTCGAATCGCCGGCCCGTCAACAAAGTCCCACGCGAAGTCGGAAAACTTCTGCCCGCTTTGCTCCATGTCGAGATAAGCGCGCGCTCCGCCAATTGTCGCCTCAATCTTTGCACGAGAACGAATTATGCCCGGATTTTCCAGCATCTTCGCAATTTCCTTCTCTCCAAAGCGAGCCACAACCTTCGGATCGAAGTTGCGAAACGCCTTGCGAAATGCGTCCCGCTTGCGCAACACGATGATCCAGGCGAGCCCAGCTTGAAATCCTTCGAGCATCAACGTCTCCCACAGCGAGCGACTGTCGAAGTCCGGCACGCCCCACTCTTCATCGTGATACGACTGCATCAGCGCATCGCTTTGCGCCCACGCGCACCTGCTCTTCGTCGCGCTCATTGGCTACTTCCTCCTCGACCTACGTACGGATCTAAGCAACAATCAGCACGAAAATGGGTGCCCCATCCTTGCGCGTTTCTTGCGCGAGGTGGGAAAGCGCAAATCCAACCCAACCGCCTCAGCCCCAATCCTGTAGAAAATGGGTGCGCCAGGTCTCGGTTTTGAGACCTGGGAAAGCAAGAACCAATCCAGCCGTCACGCTGCAGTTGTTTTTCAGAATGCATCCATGCGCCCAAATGGGTGTCCCATCCTTGCGCGCTATTTGTTCAAGGGTGGGAAAGCTCGAATCCAAATTCAACGAAGCCGAAGCGGCTCAATCCGCCGCAGGCGCCACAGCATACCGCGGAGCCGTCGCCATCAGCTTTTCAATTCCTTCGATCGGCCCAATGCCCCCGCGCGCCCCGGTCGCCGTGCAGTTCAACGCCGCTGCAGCGCAGGCAAAATCCAGCTGTCGTGCCAGCGGCCATCCGTGAAGCAATCCATAGATGAATCCCGCGTGGAAAACATCCCCCGCGCCGGTCGTATCTGCCACAGGCACGCAGTACGCAGGCCGCAGATGGAACCGGCTGCCGTCCCAGGCGAGCACGCCATCCTGACCAAGCGTCGCCGCGGTCACCGTGCACCCATAGCGGCTCTTCATGCGGCGCAGAGCCTGCTCCAAACTTCGTTCACCTGTAAGGCGCGTAGGGAAATCGCGGCTCACAATGAGGTAATCGATCGTCTCAATCAGGTCTTCGACGCCGGGGTAGAGCTCGTCCAGGTCGGCGACCACGGGAATCCCGGTGCTGTGGGCCCAGCCCGCCGCCACGGTTGCCGCCGCCGTTTCAAATCCATCCACGAGTAAAGCACGCGCGTTCATGATCCATGCGCGTTCCAAGTCCTCGGGCTGCAGCAGCAGGCGTTCATCGCGGCGGCAAAGCACCGTGCGCTCGCCTCCGCCATCCACCACGATCAGCGATTGCGGACTCGCCGCATTGGGCACTGTTAGGACACGCGCATCAACTCCCGCCCGCTCAAATTCGCGGCGATGTAATCGAGCCGCGTCATCATCGCCAAGCTTGCCCACATAGCGCGTGGTGAGTCCCCACGTCTGGCAGGCGATAACCGCCGACGCCGTTTGACCGCCTGGAAGAATGGACGCCTCGGAGTATTCGACCTTGGAGCCGCGCGCGGGGTACTGCGCGAGAGGGATTAGCGTGTCGGTAGCGTTCAACCCCACCCCGACAAGATCAACCAGCGACGGCTCGCTCATGGAGTCCATTGTAAAGTGCCCTATACAAACCGCGTCGACTTCCAAAGACTCCACGCACATACGGATGCCGACACAATAAGCGCCACGCTGAGCACCGCCGTCCAGGCAAGATTCATACCCAGCGCCGGCACACGCGCCTGCACGCCAAGCCAGACAAAAACGCCCACCGCGCAAAGCAGAATCGCATAGTCCCACCAGTCGCGATGGAACTCCCTACCGCTGCTCGTCGTCCCGTGGTACGCGTCGAGCACACGCGCCGAATCCAGGCCGTAGCGGTCGCACTCGCGGTGTAGCGCATCATGCGTCGACGCGTGCTCGCGTTCAGTGGCGACAGCTGTACTCACCGCCAGCGCTCCAAGAATCATCACGATCGATCCGGCCACCACCAGCAGACGGTGTGCAGTATCCGCGTGTGCCAGTTCGCCGAACACCAGCGCGCCCCACGCAAGCCCCCAGAGCTGATTCGTATTCGACAGCGGGATGCCGCGCCCGATGCCCAGATACTTCGTTGCGTACTGCTGAAAAATGTCGCCGATCACCCATACAAATCCGCCCAGAAAAAGCCAGAAAAGCATGGGCCGTGTCTGCGCGGAAGAAACGATCGCTAGAGTCGACGTGCGGTCAAGGGCCAACGCCAGCGCGAGCACTGCGCCCAGTTCTCCGATCGTGAAAACGGTCACGAACGACAGCGGATTCATGCCGCTGATATAAGCCTTGCGATACGGGACGTACATCGTTCCCCACAACAGGCACGCGCCCGCGGCAGCAAGTACGCCGCCGATCGCACGGCCCGCATGCGGACCTCCGCTATGAATAGTGCTGAACCCCAACATGATTGCCGCACCAACAATCGCCAGCGCGCCGAGCACAACCTTGGCGACATTCGCGCCGCTCGCGCCCTTCAGCTCGCCAAACAGCAATCGTCCCCACAGAAGGCCAACCAGCGAATTCGTGTTCCATAAGGGAAACGCAATCGCAAGGCCGACATCGCGAATCGCGAACACGGTGAGCGTATTCGCCACAGCCCAAAGCATCCCTGCAAGAATCGCCACTGGGATGAGATGCCTGTGCTCGGAGAGATCGGCAAATACCTGCCGCGTCCCTTTCAGCAAAGTGGGTACTGTCCACCGCGCAGTGAACACCCCGGCCACCATGCACAGCGAGATGGCATACGGCGATAGCCCGGTGTTCACCAGCTTCGTCGGCGCCTCTGCGGCGCCCAGCCACGCGCCCGCGCCCAGCCCGCACAGCACACCGATCCCGTGTGTCGAGCCGAACGTCGCGGCAGCAGATCTGTTCGGCGGCTGGCTCATACTAGGGGCGGGGTCCTTTCCAATACCGGGACGCGGATTTTCAATTATTGCGCCCCATCAATGCAGCGTGATGAGCAGCGCGAGACCGACGCAGAAGACAAGCAGCGGTATCAGGAAATGGCTGTCGGTAAAGACGGCCCGGAACTTTGCGAGGAAGGTCATCGAGGTTTTGGGGATGCGCGGGTCGAACTTGCGCAACCATAAAGACGCAGCGCCCCGCGTGTCAAGGACGGCAATTCTGTTTCAGTCCGCACGAATATGGGTGCCCCAGGTCCCGGGTCCCCACGAACAGGTCTTCGTTCGTGGGGTGGAGGTCTCGCTTTTGAGACCTGGGAACTTTATTTCTCGCTTGTCTCCAAATCATGCAACAACTGGGCACCTCTACTTCAACGAACTCATGTCGATCACGAAGCGGTATTTCACTTCCTGTTTCAGCATTCGCTCGAAAGCCTCGTTGATCTTCTGGATCGGAATCACCTCAACGTCGGCCGTGATCTTGTGCTGGCCACAATATTCGAGCATCTCCTGCGTCTCCGGCATCCCCCCAATCATGGAGCCCGCAATCGATGCGCGCTTCGCAATCAGAGAAAACACACTGACTACGGCCGGTTTTTCCGGCAGGCCGACCAGGGTCATCGTGCCGTCTTGCTTGAGCAACCCGAGATAAGGATCGAGATCGTGCGGAGCCGATGCCGTATCGAGAATAAAGTCGAATGTCCCGGCATGCGCCTTCATCGCATTGGCATCCGTCGACACCACAACCTCGTTCGCGCCCAGCTTCAGCGCATCTTCCTTCTTCTTGAGCGACGTGGTCAGCTGCACGGTGTGCGCGCCGAAGGAGTGTGCGAATTTAAGCCCCATGTGGCCCAGCCCCCCGAGGCCCACAATGCCAACCTTCTTGCCCGGACCCACCTTCCAGTGACGTAGCGGCGAATAAGTCGTGATGCCCGCACACAACAGCGGCGCAACCGCGGCCAGATCGAGGTGCGCAGGAACGGTGTGCGCGAACCGCTCGTCGACGACATAGTTATTCGAGTAGCCGCCCATGGTGATCGAGCCGTCCACACGGTCCTTGGCGGCATAGGTCAGCGTCGAGCCCTCCTGGCAAAAATGCTCTTCGCCTTTCTTACACGGAGGACAGTGGCGGCATGAATCCACAATCACACCAATGGCTGCAATGTCACCGGCTTTGAACTTCTTCGCGGACTTGCCGACCGCAGTCACACGGCCAACAATCTCGTGACCGGGCACCATGGGATAGATCGCATTGCCCCACTCATTCCGGGCCATGTGCAAATCGGAGTGACAGACGCCGCAATAAAGAATCTCGACCGTGATTTCAGTGCCCCCCGGTTCACGGCGGAAGAAGGCAAACGGGGCTAAGGGAGATTTGTTGTCAGACGCGGCATAACCTTTTGAAGCTGGCATGGAGAACGATTCCTTTCGGAGAGAAGCATAAATCAACGAGCCATTGCGCCAATCGCTTGGAGCACGCTCGAATCCGCAGCTTTTGTGACTTCTTCCGGAAAAAATCAAGGACGCCGTGCAAGAGCCACGCGTTCGATTCCCTGCAGGTCCGGCGCGAATCTGACCTCGATGAATCCCGCGCCGGCCAAGAGACGGCCCACCGCTTCGGATTGCCCGCAGCCCATCTCCAAAGCGATAAAGCCACCCGAAACAAGAACCCCGCTTGCGGCAGGAATGAGCTGCCGGTAAATCTCCAGTCCATCTTCGCCAGCGAACAGCGCCAGCCCCGGCTCATATTCGCGCACCTCAATGGCAAGCGAATCGCGATCGCAGGTAGGTACGTATGGCGGATTCGAAACAACAAAGTCGAATGCCTCGCCTGCCGCCGGCGCAAGTAGATCGCCCTGCAGGAAACGAATACGCTCCGCGACCCCATTGCGGCTCGCATTTTCGCGAGCCAAATCCAACGCGGCCTCCGAAACATCGATCGCCGCAATGTGCGAACCCGGCAGCTTGTGGGCCAGCGCCACGGCAATGGCTCCCGAACCGGTGCCGACATCCACGATGCGCGGCTCAGCAAACACAGATGCCAGCGCAAGCACGCTCTCGACCAGGTGCTCCGTCTCGGGGCGGGGAATCAGCGCATCGGGAGTTACGCGAAACGGAAGCCCATAGAACTCGCACGTACCGGTGATGTACTGGATGGGTTCGCCCTCACGGCGG
Source organism: uncultured Acidobacteriaceae bacterium (assembly GCA_963704415.1). Lineage (GTDB taxonomy): Bacteria > Acidobacteriota > Terriglobia > Terriglobales > Acidobacteriaceae > Telmatobacter. The sequence continues at coordinate 2,118,691 of OY969908.1, forward strand.
CGCTCCAGCAACACCTCGTAGTGGGTCGCCGCAGCCAGTTCAAGCTCCTCATTCGAGTTCGCCAGAAACACCGAGCGGCTGATGCCTGCGGCGTGCAACAACAGTATCTCTGCATCACGTCGCGCTTTCTCTGCGTGCGGACCGGCTCGCAGTGTTGCCTCGCCCTTGTCGAGCCACGCACGCAGCGTCATCAGGCCGCCTGGACGTCGCCGTCGTCGCCGCCCTTGAGCTTCTCCGCCTGAAAGTGGGCAATCAGCGCATCCACGATCGGTTGCAGGCGGCCTTCCATAATCAGGTCGAGCTGGTGAAGCGTCAGCCCGATGCGGTGGTCGCTGAGCCTGTTCTGGGGGAAGTTGTAGGTGCGAATCTTCTCGCTGCGATCGCCGGAGCCCACTTGCTGTTTGCGCTCCTTGGCCAGCTCGGCATTTTGCTTTTCCATTTCCACTTCGTAGAGGCGCGAACGCAACACGCGCATCCCTTTTTCGCGATTCTTGATCTGCGATTTCTCGTCCTGGCAGCTGACCACCGTGTTCGTCGGCAGGTGCGTAATGCGCACAGCGGAATACGTCGTATTCACCGACTGCCCACCGGGACCCGACGAGCAAAACGTGTCAATGCGAATATCCTTGGCCTCAATCTTGATGTCCACTTCCTCGGCCTCGGGCAGCACCGCAACCGTAATCGCGGACGTGTGCACACGTCCCTGTGTTTCCGTGGCGGGCACGCGCTGTACCCGATGCACGCCGCTCTCCCACTTCAGCTGGGAGTACACGCGGTTGCCTTCGATAATAGCGATCACTTCCTTGTAGCCGCCCACCCCGGACTCCGAAAGCGACAGCACTTCCACCTTCCAGCGATGCTGCTCAGCAAACCGTGTGTACATGCGAAACACTTCGGCGGCGAACAACGAAGCCTCGTCGCCGCCCGTCCCCGCACGGATTTCCAGGATCACGTTCTTCTCGTCATTCGGATCCTTCGGCAGCAGCAATACTTTCAGTTCTTCTTCGATCGCGGACTCGCGCGGCTCCAGCGCAGCGATCTCTTCCTCGGCCATCGCACGCATATCGGCATCGCTCTCGGCGAGCATGGCGCGGGCATCCCCAAGCCCCTGCCGCACCTGTTTCAGCTCGCGATACTTCTCCACAGGCTCTTCGATCTCGCGCAGAGCCTTGGCCGTCTTCGTGTATTTCTCGTGGTCGTTGATGACTTCGGGCAGTGCGTACTGTGCTTGCAGCTCGTTATATCGCCGCTCCATTTGTTCCAGACGATCGATCATGTGCCCTCCGGGCGCTTGTGTTTTGCACTTGTTGTATGGAAATTGACGCAGAGCGCAGATCGGGCATGGCGGCGGGCGCCGCTAGAGCAGGGCGGGGATGGGCTGGTGGATAATCATCGCCAACTCCATTCTACCGCGAATTCATTTGCAGCCCAAATCGCAGCTTGTAGCTTATGATGGTCGCCGGTCTGGAAATGGCCTGCAGAAAGTCGAGAGCAGGAAAGGGGATCAAGATGAACCAGGGAGAGCAACTCGCCGTTGAACCTGGGATGAATGGACTATCGCGGCGGGAGCTGTTGCGGCGCGCCTCGGCTGCCGTTGTCGTGGGCGGAATGGGAAAGCTCTCGTTTGCCCAGGCTGCCGCAGGCGCCGCTCCGAGTGCGGGCAAGAAGGGAGATGCCTTTCCGGACAAGTTTCTGTGGGGATGCGCCACCGCCGCGCATCAGGTGGAAGGAAACAATACAAACAGCGATTTCTGGACCTTGGAGCACCTGCCGCGAAGCATGTTCAAGGAGCCATCGGGCGATGCCTGCGATCATTACCATCTTTATCCGCAGGACATCAGTATGCTTGCCGACCTTGGATTCAATACCTATCGCTTCTCGATCGAGTGGGCGCGGATCGAGCCGGAGGAAGGCTGCTTTTCCAATGCCGAGTTGGACCACTACCGGCGCATGCTCGCCACCTGTCAGGAACATCACCTGACCACGATGCTGACCTACTATCATTTCTCGTTGCCGCGGTGGTTTGCGATAAAAGGCGGCTGGCATCAGCAGAAGGCTGCCGATTCGTATGCACGTTACTGCGAGAAAGTGACCAGGTACCTCGGCGATCTGGTCGGCTATGCCTCGACCATGAACGAGCCGGATGTTCCTCAATTGCTGAATTGGTTCAGCCTGCCGGGTGTGCCCGCGGGTTCGACCGTCGCGGAGATGATGCAGATGGCCTTGGATACTGTGCGCGTGCAGCTGCATGCACCCGAGTTTTCCGACCTGTTTCTGGGAGACGGGAAGAAGACACGTGACGGGCTGCTGGCCGCTCACGCCAAAGGCAAAGAGGCGATGAAATCGGTTCGACCCGATATGCCCGTTGGATTCAACCTGGCTATGACAGACGATCAGCCGGCCCCTGAGGATAGTCATCTCGAAGAGAAGCAAGCCGATGTCTATGCTCCGTGGCTCGAGGCCGCCAGGCACTGCGACTACCTGGGCGTGCAGACATATTCGCGGTCGATCGTCGGCAAGAGGGATCTCCCGGTGCCGAAGGGCGCAGAAATAACGCAGGTGGGTATGGAGTTCTATCCCGAGTGCGTCGAACATGTCGTCCGGTATGCAAGCAAGCAAACGGGTGTGCCGATCATCGTGACCGAGAATGGCATTGCCACCGAGGATGACACACGCAGGGTTGCGTACTACAAACAGGCTTTGGCAGGATTGAAGCGGGCAATCGATGACGGCGTCGATGTGCGCGGCTATATCGCGTGGTCGCTGATGGACAACTTTGAGTGGATGTTCGGCTTCGTTCCGAAATTTGGTCTTGTCGCCGTGGACTTGGAAACGCAGAGGCGGACCATCAAGCCGAGTGCGGCGGTCCTAGGCAATATCGCGCGAAGAAACGCGCTATAGACGTTGAAGATGATGAATTTAAATGAATTTGAATCCTGGATAGTTGTTTTTCAAGGCGCGCATTCCCAGGGTTTTTCCGCTCACAGCGGATTGCACCTGGGACGCATTCTTGCTTTTCGGGTGGCTCGGAGGGGCGCAACTCAATCCAATCCGCTCACATCACCGGCACCACCACCCGCGAAGGATGATCGTAATCGGAATAAATCGTAATCGTCTCCGCCTTGTAATCCGCGGGCTTCGCGGTCATGATGTTCCGCACAAACGTTTGGGGATTCCGGTCATAGAGCGGAAACCACGAGCTCTGAATTTCCACCATCACTGTGTGGCCGGCTTTGAAGACATGGTCCACATCGTGCAGGCTGAACTTGTATTCAGTGGCTGAACCGGCCTGCAACGCCTTAGGCTTTTCGTAGCTCGCAAGGTACCGCCCGCGAAAAATCTCCGCGTTGGTCATAAGCTGGTAGCCGCGCATCTTCGGATCAGGATCGTTGTCAGGATATTGATCGATCAACTTCACCACCATGTCGTTGTCCGACCCAGTCGTCGAAGCAAAAATGTCGGCGATCACCTCGCCCGTTGCGACCAGATCCTTCTTCAACACCGGCAGCGTCCACACCGCCAAATCCTTGCGGTCAGTCACGAACCTCTGGTCCTCGGTCAGCCAGTCGTACCACTTCGAGCCCTGCCCATAGGTAGGCTGAATGGGCCGATGCCGATAAGGGATCGGGTTCGCCGGGTCGCTAACGTAGCTTGTCTTTTCCGCAGTCGACGATTGGTTCCAACTCAGCGTCCCGCCGCCGTTGAGGTAGAGGCTCATGGGCTCTGATTCAACCGGCGGAAAATGCGAGTAGTACTTCCAGGTATTCGATCCTGTCTGAAAACTGGCCGTGTCCTTTAGATCGAAACCCGGCGCGTCCTTCAAATAATGAGCGAAAAACTTCGCCTCGATGCGCGTCCGAAATTCATTGCCAATCGACTCGCCATAGTCGAGATTGCCCAGGTGTCGCGACGACGACGACCAGGATCCGTGCCGCCACGGTCCTAGCACCCAAAAATTCTCGTGGCTCGCGTCGTGAGGCTCCAGCTTCGCGTACTCTTCTTGCGGACCCCACATGTCTTCCTGGTCGTAGTAGCCCCCCACGCTCAGCGTCGGCACCGTCACAGCGTTCAGATGGTGCTCCACGCCGCGCGCATACCAAACCGAATCGTAAGCGGGGTGATCGAGAAAGAGCTTCCAGGTCGGCAGCATCTTCGATCCCGATTTCTTTACATCTTCCGCAAAGTTCCCGCGCTCCAGAAAGTAGTCGAATCCATCGCGGGGCTTGCCGTCCTTGTCTTTTCCGTAGTCCACATCGGCGCGCTCCCTGGTCGACTCCAGGCCCTTCACGTAGTCATACCCGTAGCTCTGCCGGAAGGCCCCGTTGTGAAAAAAATCGTCGCCGATCCACACGTCGATCATGGGCGCCTGCGGCGAAATCGCTTTCACCGCCGGGTGTGGATCGATGCCCGCCGCCATCGCCAGAAAGCCGGGATAGCTTGTCCCAACCACGCCCACCCGTCCATTGTTGCCCTGCACATTCTTGATCAGCCAATCGACGGTATCGTAAGTGTCCGTGCTTTCGTCGATCGCTTTCGGGTCGTGATGATCGGCAATCGGTCGGCTCATGACGAACTGCCCCTCGCTCCTGTAGCGCCCGCGAATATCCTCGACCACGTAGATGTAGCCGTCACGTGCCAGCTCGGGCCGCACCGCAAAAAACGACGCGCGCGTACTCCAATCCACCCCGTAAGGAGTGCGCTGCATCAGAATCGGCAGTGGCCCGACGATGTCCGCAGGCTTCAAAATCACCGCGTGCAGCTTGATCCCGTCGCGCATGGGAATCATGACTTCAGTCCGCTGGTAATCGTGAAAAATGTGATGCACGGGTTCGCCGGTGCGCTGATACGTGGCAGATTCGTTGGAAGCCAGCACGTTCGCCCCGTGACCGGCGGCAGCGAGAGTAAAGTGATATGTCTCTTTCGGATCCGTCTGGCTAAATTCTGTGGCCGAAATCGGAGTCAGCTCAGTCGGAACCAAACGATCCGATTCGGCGACCAACTTGCCCTCGCGCACATAAAAGCTGAGGGGCGTGTCTGGATCATTGGGATTGGTGTATTCCCCAATAAACGAATCGAGCGGAGCTGCGGGCGCCTGGTTCGTCGCGGCGCCAAATGCGGGTCGGGAATGACTGGAAAGAACCGGGACCAGGGCAAGACATAAGACTGCAGAAAGAGCGCCAGCTCGAACCAAGCGAATGACCTCCAGAATTTCTTCTAATGTGTATGTCCATAGTGCTCTTGTCCCGCACTGCTCGCCATCTCTTCCATCGGCACCACGCAGCCTTCCAGTTCTTCGCAGCCAACGTGCTCAAACTGCACCGTGGTGTGCCGAATGTGATAGTGCTCGCGCAGAACATGGTTCAGCTTGACCAGGATGCACGCACTCTCTGAAGGAGGAATATCCGCAATGGTCACGTGGCAAGCCAGCGCGTTCGATTGCGATCCGAGGCACCAGACATGCAGATCATGCACATTCACCACGCCGTCCACGGCTTCCATGCTGGAGCGGATATCAGTCAACGACACACCGCGCGGCGTACCCTCGAGCAGGATGTTCAGCGTCTCGCGCACAATGCCTATGCTCGACCAGAGAATGAGCGCGGCAATCACGAGAGAGAGCACCGGGTCGATCCAGTTCTTCCCCGTGAGTAAAATGCCTGCACCTCCCGCGATCACCGCGGCTGTCGAAAGTGTGTCGCCCGCCATATGCAGAAAAGCGCTGCGCAGGTTCACATCGCGCGCTACGCCCCACAGCAGTGCAGCGATCACGCCGTTCATCACCACGCCGGCCGCGGCCACCATCATCATCAACTTCGGCTGCACGGTGACCGGGGAGTTCAGCCGGTGAATCGCCTCGACCGCGATCCACCCCGAGATCACGATGAGCGTCGCCGCATTGATGAATGCGGCCAGCACGCCGGTCCTTTGATAGCCGAAGGTCTTGGAGTCGTTGGCGGGTCGGGATTGGAAGTAAACAGCCGCGAAGCTCAACAGCAGGGCCAGGAAGTCGGACACATTGTGCCCGGCCTCGGACAACAGCGCTAGCGAATGAGCCCGCAGTCCTGCCACAAATGTGATCGCCACGTAAGCCAGGGTGGCGACCAGCGAGATGCGGAGTACGGATTGCGTCCTGTTTGCGCCCGGACCAGTGGGCGCGGCATGGACATGCATATCTCCAGTGTACTTTGGGGCGGAGAATGCGCGCTAACCTTCCCGATTCTTGCGGCGTTGCGTTAGCCGGCCTGAGGACTTTTTTCGGGCGCCTGCCGCGGTGCAGGATGCACGTTGGCCGACAACTCAGAAAGCGCTACCCGCAGTCCCGACCACTCCTCGGCCACCACGATGCTGTTCTGTGGACTGCCCGGCAAATACCGCACAGAGCAGGGAAAGCCGGCGCGCACCTCTGCCGGGTCCACCACTTCGCTCATGGCCGTAATGTCCTGCGAGCACTCATATTCCACACCGCCAATGCGATAGCTGTACTCGAGCATTGTCAGCGTGCGTCCCTCTTCCACCGGCATCGTGCGCACATCCAAAAGCATCCCGTCGACAAGCCGTCCGGCCAGCGCAAGATTCAACCGGCGTGCCCGCTCAATCTCATCGGCAGTGGGGCGGCGGCGGCGGAACCACCAGATAGCGCAAGCCGCCGCTGACGCCGCCAGCACCAGCGCGGTGGCAGTCTCCCAAGTGCTGGGCTTGAAGAGGGTCATTTCCGAGGACGGGACTCCTACCCGGGAGTTCCAGCCTAAAGAATACCGCAGGTGGAGGCGCGCTGCTCTCTCCGCTTGCTGCTTTGCTGTTAACCGCATGTGAACGCCGTCTCTAGGTCGAGCCGCTTTGAAAGCCACAGGCCAACCGACTACACTCCCCCTCAAAGGAGCTTGCAATGCAGATCGGGGTTCTGGGATCAGGCGATGTCGCGAAAGTTTTGGCTGCCGGATTTATGAAGCATGGGCACACCGTAACCGTAGGCTCAAGAACTCCGGAAAAGCTTGCGGACTGGGCCACAAAGAATAGAGGAGCCCAGGTGGGCACCTTCGCGCATGCTGCGGAGTTTGGCGAATTGCTCGTGCTGGCCGTGAAAGGCAACGCCGCCGTCGATGCGCTCTACCTCGCCGGTGAGCAAAACCTGGCCGGAAAACCGGTTATCGATGCATGCAATCCCATCGCGGATGACGTTCCGGTCCACGGGGTTCTGAAGTTTTTTACCACCTACGACGAATCGCTGATGGAGCAGTTGCAGCGTGAATTCGCGACTGCTCATTTCGTCAAGGCGTTCAACTCGGTGGGGAATGCGTGCATGATCGATCCGCAATTCAAAGAAGGCAAACCCACCATGTTCATCTGCGGCAACAACGAAGGCGCCAAGAAAGCCGTGACCCGCATCTGCGGCGAGCTGGGCTGGGAGACAGCCGACATGGGCGCAGTAGAAGCAGCACGCGCCATCGAGCCGCTTTGCATTTTGTGGTGCATCCCGGGCTTTTTGCGCAACCAATGGACACACGCATTCAAGTTGCTGCAGAAGTAAATGACCTCCGCCGGCGTGATGGCAACTCATCGCATTACTCCGGCAGCCGCTGATTTGACCCCACAAGCCGCACTTCCGTATCCTCGGGGCGGGTTTGTGCGAGCGCCTTTCGATTCCGCGTCCGATGGAACTACGCCCAACAAATCCGAGCCTGACCAATCCGCGAGAGGACAACCCCGCATGAGCACCACCGCACGACCCGCCACCATCGGCATCGCTGCCAAGCCGCTGCTGGTGCGCCGCGCAGCCGTGCTGGGTGCAGGAACCATGGGCTCCCGGATCGCAGGGCATCTCGCTAACGCCGGCATTCCCGTCCTGCTTCTCGACATGGTGCCTCCCGGCGAAGGCCCGCGTAGCCGTCTCGCAACAGCCGCCATCGCCGCACTCGCCAAGTCGAAGCCAGCCGCTCTCTACGAGGCTTCGCAGGCCGCCCTCATCACCCCCGGCAACTTCGACGACGACCTGCCCAAGCTGGCTCAGTGCGATTGGATCGTCGAAGCCGTAGCCGAGAACCTGGAAATCAAAACCGCCCTCCTCCAGCGCGTCACACTGCATCTCGCGCCGCAAGCCGTCCTCACCACCAACACTTCCGGCCTGCCGGTAAAAGACATCGCTGCCAGTCTCGGTGCCAGGCGCGATCGCTTTTTCGGAACCCACTTCTTCAATCCGCCGCGCCACATGCGCCTGCTCGAAATCATTGCCACAGAAGAGAGCGATCCGGCCGTCGTCTCCGCCTTTGCCGCCTTCGCGGATCGCATTCTGGGCAAGCAGATCGTCTTCGCCAATGACACGCCCAACTTCATCGCCAACCGCATTGGCGTTGCCGTCATGTTCACAGCCGCCACGTTGATGCTGGAGCAGGGCCTCACGATCGAAGAAGTCGACGCCCTCACCGGCCCCGCCATCGGCTGGCCCCGCACTGGAACTTTCCGTCTGGCCGACATGGTCGGCATCGACATCCTCGCCCACGTAGCCGCGAATTTTCCCCAAGGCGCAATGCCAGGCCGCTTCTCCGAGATCCTCGCCGAAATCGTGAAACGCGGCTGGCTAGGCGATAAATCCGGTCAGGGCTTCTACAAAAAAAGCCGCGGCGCAGAAGGCAAAGAGGACCGTTTTGTTCTCGATCTCAACACCTTCGAATATCGCCCCGCGGCCAAACCTGCGCTTCCCGCACTCGAAATGGCGAAGAACGCGCAGACCGTCGAAGAGCGCCTGCGCTTACTGCTGGCCAACGACCCCGCCAAAGACAAGGCCGCCAAATTCCTGTGGCCCTTTCTCTCTTCTCTCTGGAACTACGCGGCAGACCGCATCGGCGAAGCCTCCGAGGACGCACCCTCCATCGACACCGCCATGCGCGCAGGTTTCAACTGGGAGTTGGGCCCATTTCAAATGTGGGACGCCGTCGGCCTGTGCGAGACCGTCGCCCGCATGGAGTCACTGCGACTTCCGGTCAGCCGCGCCGCGCGCAGTCTCCTCGATTCCCACTCCCCATCCGACAAAGTCTCCTGGTATTCCCCCGATGGCCCACAATGCTTCAACCCCATCACCGGCGTCTGGGAGCCGATCCCGCTGGAACCGGGCCACGCGCGCGTCGCCGACTTCCGTCGCTCGCACAGTGTGGTCCGAAGCAACTCCGGAGCATCGCTCGTCGACCTGGGCGACGGCATCGGCTGCATCGAACTCCACTCCATGAAGAATGCCCTCGGCGGCGACGTGGTGGCATTTGCTACCTCCGTGCTCCGGCAGGACTCCGATGCCGTTCGGGACTTCTCGGCCTTCGTTATCACTGGGGATCGCGACAACTTCAGCGTCGGCGCCAACCTGCTGCAGCTACTGCTCATCGCGCAGGAAGGCGAGTGGGAAGAACTCGATGGCGCCATCCGCGCTTTCCAGCAGATGACCGCCGCCATCAAGTTCTGTCCGCGGCCGGTTGTGGTCGCACCTTTCGGTCTCACTTTCGGAGGCGGCGCGGAAATCTGTCTCCACGCCACGCGGCGCCAACCGCATGCCGAAACTTACATCGGTCTCGTCGAGACGGGTGTTGGCCTCATCCCGGGCGGAGGAGGCACGAAGGAAATGCTGTTGCGCGCCGTCGATGCCGCAACTGCTCTTGCCCCGCCCGATCCACGCGACCCTCCCTCGCGTTTCGCCCAATCGGCAGAAATGGCCGCGGCGCTCAAGCGCTCGCTTGAAACCATCGCCATGGCCAAAGTTTCCACCTCAGCCGCGGAGGCCCGCGCACTTGGCCTGCTCTCACCGTCCGACCGGCTCACCCTCAACCGCGAACGCCTTCTCCTCGACGCAAAATCACTGGCCGCTGACCTGGCCGCCGCTGGCTACACCGCCCCCGTTCCACGCACACAGATTCCTGCTCCCGGCTTGAATGCCCTCGGCGCGCTCGAGACCGGCATCTTTCTCATGAGCGAAGCGGGTTACGCCTCCGAGCACGATCAAAAAGTCGCGCGTTGGGCAGCCTACATTCTCTGCGGAGGTCGTATCACCGCAGGCACACCGGTCAGCGAGCAGTACCTGCTCGACCTTGAGCGCGAGGCATTTCTCTCTCTTTGTGGTGAACGCAAAACCCAGGAGCGCATCGCCTTTACGCTGAAGACCGGCAAGCCGCTGAGAAACTAGGCCAGCAATGAGGCATGCACGACTCAACCCATTGGCTGCGGCATTTCTCGCGTGCATCACGTCCACGCTCCATGCCCAGAGTCCTCCGCAAGGCGCCCCTGATCCATTCACCCAGTCGGGCCGCACACTTGCCGCCGGTCACTCCTTCGCGTACGTAATCCATCAACTGCCGGTGAGCTCGTTTCCCGATCTGCCCAACACGATTCAATCCGTGCTCAACCAGCGCGGCTGCTGGATTCCGCAGACCTACGAGGCACACCGACCAGAGAACGTCGTCCACGCCAGCCTGGAGCGCGCGGGCTCTTCGGATTGGGCGGTGTTGTGCGCGACCAACGGCACAGTCTCGCTGATGGTCTTCTTCGCGAGCGCGCCGGAGCGGCCCACAGTTCTGGCTTCAGCTCCGGAAACCGGCCGCCTCCAATCGCACGATCCCAGCGGCGTTCTCGGTTTCAACTGGGGCATCGATCCGGCATCGCCGCAGCGCGTGCACGAAGCGCAAACGGGATTGCCGCACCGGCCCGCGCCGCCGGACCACGATGCCCTCGAAGACACCATCCTCGACCACCGTCCCGTGTTTCACTTGTATGCCAAGGGCAAGTGGACGCTGGTCGACCTACCCGAATAGTCTCGAGACGAAGAAACGCAGCTGCTTCACTGTTTGTCTGTCATCCGTCATCTGTAACCCGTCATCTGTTCACTGGAGTAGCCCCCATGCCCGAAGCCGTTCTCGTCAGCGCCGTGCGCACCCCCGTAGGCCGCGCCCCCAAAGGCGCCCTCGCCACCACCCGTCCCGACGATCTCGCCGCAATTGCATTGAGCGGGGCTTTGGATCGAGTCCCTCAACTCGGTAAGAACGAAATTGACGACGTCATCCTGGGCTGTGCGCAGCCCGAGGGCGAGCAGGGCTTCAACATCGCGCGTTTCGCGGCCCTGCGTGCCCAGCTTCCCGTTGAGATTCCTGGCGCCACCGTCAACCGCCTCTGCGCCTCCGGCCTTGAAGCCATTGCGCAGGCGGACATGCGCATTCGCACCGGCACCTGCCGCGTGGTCATCGCGGGTGGCGCAGAATCCATGAGCATGATTCCGATGGGCGGCAGCAAGCCCAGCCCCAATCCATGGCTCGCTGAGCACTATCCAGCATCGCTCCTCACCATGGGCCTTACCGCCGAACGCGTCGCGCGCCACTACAACATCTCCCGCGAAGACCAGGACGCCTTCGCCCTCGCAAGCCACCATAAAGCCATCGCCGCACAGGCCGCCCACCACTTCGACGACGAACTGATCGCCGTCAAAATATCCAATGCAGTCCCCGGCACCAAAGCGGGAAAGCCAACCATCATAGAAACAAACTTTGCCGCTGACGAAGGCCCCCGCGCCGACACCTCTACCGCCGCTCTGGCCGCGCTCAAGCCCGTCTTCCACGCGCAGGGCACCGTCACCGCAGGCAATGCCTCGCAGACCTCCGATGGCGCTGCCGCAGCCGTCCTCATCAATTCCACTCGAGCCAAAGAACTCGGCCTCCAGCCCCTCGCGCGCCTCGTCGCCTACGCCGTTGCCGGTTGTCTCCCCGAGGAAATGGGTGTCGGTCCCATCTACGCCGTTCCCAAAGCCCTCAAACTCGCCGGCCTCACCCTGAACGACATCGACCTCATCGAATTCAACGAGGCCTTCGCCGCCCAAGCTCTCGCTGTCATCCGCGAGCTCGCCTTCGATCCGGAAAAGGTCAATGTCAATGGCGGCGCAATCGCCCTTGGCCACCCCCTGGGCTGCACGGGCGCTAAATTAACGGCTACTCTTCTCCAAGAGATGAAACGCCGGAAGGCGCGCTATGGCATGGTCACCATGTGCGTTGGCGGCGGTATGGGCGCCGCTGGCATCTTCGAGCTCCTGAACTGATCTCAGCGATGCTGAGTTGCTGATGCGAGTTTATTTTCAACCGAGTCGATAGGCGCTGTCCCCCTGAGCGACCACAGCGAGTCGAGAGCGACCCGCCGTTGCCTTTTTCAGGGTGCATAAGTCCGACCGGAAACGGCCGACCGGAAATAGGTGCCCCATCCTAGCTCCGCTAGGGTGGGAATGTCCGAACCCCAACCGACCTTGAGAACAAAACAGAAACGGCCGGGATCGCTCCCGGCCGTTCCAATCTTCAGCCCTCAACGGGCCGCTGTTACTTCGTTTTTGCCGCAGCAGGAGCCGCAGTCGACAGAACAAGCGTCTTCAACCGCGCATTCAAGCGGCTCTTGTACCGCGAAACTGTGTTGGCATGCAGCACACCCTTCTGCACACTCTTGTCCAGCAGCGAAACGGTGGCGCTGTATTGCGCCTGGGCGGCTTTCTTGTCGCCCTTGGCGAGCGCCTCGCGCAGAAGGCGCAGGCTGCCGCGAACGCGGGTGCGGTTGGCGCGGTTCACTTCGGTGCGGGTTACGGTCTGACGGGCGCGCTTCAGCGCGGAAACATGATTTGCCATGATTGTTCCTTAATCTTTTGGCCCAAACTCGGAGTTGATCGTCGGCTCGTGCCGCGTCTCTCAAGGGCTGGATGATGCGGGTGGAAATGCAACGACAGCCGCATCCCTCGCAATTTCTTAGTCTACGGGAAACCCGCCCAAGGGTCAACGCTGCCGCCCGGGTACCCCACCCGTCACTAATTCCCCGAATCTTTACCCGGGTGGGATTGACGCCGGAACCGGCCAGCGCTACTCTCTCCCCATACACCACGCTTGGGCACTCTAGCCAACACGCTGCAGCTCGGGACCAGTTCGAGTCCGAAGCTCGCCCGCACGTTCCATATCCCTACAAAATATTTTCGCGCCAACCTGCCGATGTATTCCGTAATGGAATCTAATCCACTGTCATCCCTGCCCAATGGGCAGAACTGGAGGCCGTCTGAACGCTGATCTTGAGATCACACCGAATCTTGAGCCCCTGTTTGGGACCCGCGATGAAAACCTCAGGCTGATGGAGGATTCACTAGGCGTAAAGATCGACCTGCGATCCGACGCCGTACACGTGGAGGGGCCGGAAGAATCGGTGGCTCGAGTCCAGCGCATCTTTCAGGACTTCGAAGCGCTCCGCCGCCAAGGCATCAATCCGCACAATGGAGAATTAAACGGCATGCTGCGCCTGGTCGTCGCTGACCCGGCCACCACGCTGCGTTCTGTCGCCGACGCGGGCAAGCAGCGCTCCGCGAGCGTCAAGCGTTCCGTGCATCCACGCTCCATCAATCAGCGCAAATACGTCGAGGCCATCGAGCAGAATGATATGGTCTTCGGCGTCGGCCCGGCTGGTACAGGCAAGACCTACCTCGCCGTCGCCATGGCCGTCGCGGCCATCAATGCGAAGAAGGTCACCCGCATCGTCCTCGTGCGCCCCGCCGTCGAAGCCGGCGAACGCCTCGGCTTCCTGCCCGGCAGCCTCCAGGAGAAGGTCGATCCCTATCTCCGCCCGCTCTACGACGCCCTGTACGACCTGCTCGAGCCCGAGCGCGTCGACAAAATGCTCGAGAAGAACATCATCGAGGTAGCGCCGCTCGCCTTCATGCGCGGCCGCACCCTCAACGACGCCTTCATCATCATGGACGAGGCGCAAAACACCACCGTCGAGCAGATGAAGATGTTCCTCACCCGCATGGGCAACAACTCCAAGGCCGTCATTACCGGCGATATTACCCAGATCGACCTGCCCAATCCGCGCAAGTCCGGCCTGGTCGATGCCATTAACGTGCTAGATGGCGTCGAGGGCATCACCTTCTGCCACTTTGAAGACGGCGATGTGGTGCGCCATGCCTTGGTCCAGCGCATCGTACGTGCTTACGAGTCGGCCAAACCGCAGCAGCAGGAGTTGCCGCTCTCGCTCGGCGAAAATATGGCCGTCGAGACGCCTGCCCCGTCGGCTCCGGCTGCCAAACCACAGTAAAGCCCGCCTTCGCGTAAAATTGAAGGTGAACCGGAGCCGCGTCCTTTGCGGCTCCGTGTACGATGATTCTCCTCGACCCAAATCTGGATCCAGATCTGGACTCTCACCCCGCACCGAAGACCACTTCGGCCATGCGTCGGTTAGCGTCCCCCCCACGCAAAGCCCCCGCGGCCCATCGCATCCCCTCAGTGCGCTCCCTTGCCCTCTTTCTCGCTCGTGCCCAGACCGCAGTCCGTCTCCGTGGCCCCGTCTCCGTGCTGCTCACGACTGATGCAGCCATTCGCCGCCTGAACCGCCAGTTCCGCTCCCTCAATAAGCCGACAGACGTTCTCTCTTTCCCTGCCTACGCCCTCGTCCAGAACAAGGAAAAGAACGCGGGCGACCTCGCCATCAGCGTACCCACAGCGCGCCGTCAGGGCACTGCGTGCGGCCACGCCCTTTCAACAGAGCTGAAGATTCTAATACTCCACGGCGTTCTCCATCTCGCCGGCTACGACCACGAAACCGATTCCGGCCAGATGGCGCGCCGCGAGCGCCGCTTGCGCGCCCAACTCGGCCTCCCGCAAGGCCTTATCGAACGCGCTGAATCCAGACCGGCACTTAAAAATGCCAGTCCGACCGTAAGAAAATGGGAGCCCCAGGTCTCGCGTTCTGCCCGGGGTCCCCAGCGGCAGGTCTTCGTCGGTGGGGTGGTGGGACCTGGGGAAGCGAGAACCCAACCCGGCCGCACCTCTCCATTGAGGAGAGATGCATGACGCCCCTCACCATCTGTCTCCTCATCCTCGCAGCCCTCGTTGAAACGCTGGCCGCTTACATCACCCGTGTCTACTCCGAGTTCGGCAAGATCCTCTCCCGCGAGGTGCAGGACAACATCGATGCCTGGGGAGAGAAAGTCGAGCCGCATCTCGGCCTGAGCCGCGAACACGCCGCCATCTCCGCCGCGGTCCTGCAGCAACTGGCGCTGGGCATCATCGCCCTCGTGTTCGGTGCGGTGCTCTTCGATCGTGGACCGCACCTCGGCAGGCCCTCCTATGCGGAGATTGCCCAGGCGGTTCTCGGCGTCATCCTCGTTGTTGTTTTCTGCAACCAGGTTTTGCCTACGGCGCTCTTCAATCTCACCCGGGGCCGTTGGGCCGCACGCCTGCTATGGCCCATCCGTTTTTTGCTCTGGGTAGTCACCCCCATCACCGTGTTTGTGCGCTTCTTCTACTCCGTGGCCTCGCTCGCCGACCAGCCTCCCAACCTCGAAGAAGAGGCGGCGGTCAACGTGGAGGCGCTGCTCGAAGCCGGCCAGGAAGAGGGAATCCTCGAGGAAACCGACCGCGATCTCGTGCGCTCCGCCGTCGAGTTCGGTGACAAGCTCGTCCGCGAGGTCATGACTCCGCGCCCCCGCGTCTTTGCCGTACCCGAATCCATCACCCTCGAGGAATTCATCGAGCAGTTGCGCGATCACAACTTTTCCCGCGTGCCCGCCTACTCCGGTTCGCTCGACAACGTGACCGGCATCGCTTTCGCGCATGACCTCTTGCAGATCACCGATGAAGAGGCACGCACCCGCACAGTTGCCGAGATCCAGCGTCCCGCTGCCTTCGTGCCGGAGACCAAGCGCGGCTACGAACTGTTGCGTGAAATGCAACGTGAAAAACAGCACATGCGCATCGTTATCGATGAATATGGCGGCGTCGCCGGACTGGTCACCATCGAAGATCTGCTGGAGCAAATCGTCGGCGACATCAAAGACGAGCATGAAACCGATACGCCAGTCGAAGATCCGCAACGCGAGGCAGGCGGCTCATGGCTGGTTCCCGGCAGTTTCCCCGTCGATCAGCTTGTCGATCTTTTCGGAGAGCCAGTCGAAATCGATGGTGAGTTTGAAGCCACAACCCTCGGCGGCCTGGTCAGCGAAATCGAAGGGCGCATTCCTCTGCGTGGCGAAGTCGTGACGCTCGATCACGCCGGCCTGCGCATCGAGGTCGTGGCATCAACTGATCGCCGCGTTGAGCGCCTCCGCGTCTTCCCGCCCCACATAGAAACCGCCGCCGCTCAAGCCTCGTGACGCCAGGAAACTGCCGCCATCTTCAGTTTTCATCGGAATCAGGAGCGCTTCAGGTTCTCAATACGGTGGTCGTGAGCAAGTGCAAATGTGCAGATCCATGAGTCCGCCGGTCGCTCACTGTCCGCTGTCCACTTGTTTCGTCACTCCCCTCCGCTGAGCCATCCGGTACTGGCCCACGGCCCAGTCTTCGCTGGCCAGCCCTGTGCGCTTCGCTTCGGCAAAAATCACCGCCATCTGGTCGGCGAGGCTCAGACGCGTCTGGCGGCTCGCGGCTGCTTCGCGCAGCAAGCGCAGATCTTTCGCGCCCAGTTCGATGGTGGCCCCAATATGTTCCGGCGGATGCAGCATGGTGTTGGCATACGCGGCGTAAAAGGGTGACTGAAACAGGGCGCTGTTCACGGTTGCGAAAAATGTCTCGGGCTCGACTCCCTGCTGGGACGCAAAGACAAACGCTTCGCCGAGCGAATGAATCATGGCGCTGATGAGAAAATTGCCGCCCAGCTTGACGGCATGCGCTTGCCTGGGCTCTTTGCCGACCACGGTTATCCCTCGCGAGAATGCCTCAAGCAGCGGGCGCGCACGGTTGACGGCGCTGTCGGCGCCCGCTGCTACCACCCAAAGCCGACCCTCGTCGGCCACATTCGGACGGCCGAACACCGGCGCTCCGACAAAATCGATACCCCGGTTTGCATATTCCGCGGTGAGCCGCTCACTGAGCGCAACGCTGATGGTGCTGCACGAGATGTGGAGCGCGCCCGGTGAAAGCGCATCAACCAGTCCGTTAGGGCCAAAAAGCACGTCCTCATACGCTGCATCGTCAAAGAGCATGGTGACCACAGCGTCGGAGCCCAGTTCCGCCTCCGCCGGAGTACCTGCGGCGATAGCGCCTTCGCGGATCAGCGGTTTAGTGCGCCCTTCGCTCCGGTTCCACACCGACAATTCGTGTCCGGCAGCGATCAACCGCAGCGCCATCGGTGTTCCCATGTTGCCCAATCCCAAAAATCCGATCTTCACAGCAATTCCTTCCCATGTGCCCGCTACTGGATTTACGAATCGCGCCTTGAGCTGTAGGCACAATCATTTCGCATCTACGGACATGGTATGACCTGCGACGACAATCGGGCACACAAGCAGCACACAGCTGTGGAGATCGGAAATTCTCAGAGGCTTCCGAGGGGTGTCATTGAAGGGGAATTCAGTCAGCTGCTGTGAAGCATGGGACACAGCACATGTCAAGGTAGGCGTGCTTACTCTTCTCTCAGCGCTTGCATGGGCTGAACCGAAGCTGCGCTGCGCGCGGGGATCAAAGAAGAAACAAGGCCGATGAATGCGAGCAAGCTGGCCACGGCAACGTAAGTCCACGCATCGAGGGGTTGTACCTCAAACAGGAACCCCTTGAGCACGCGGCCGCTGAGCACTGCCAGCACAAGACCGATCGCCAGCCCCACGCCAATCAGGATCGAACCTTGACGAAGAATCATCTTTGCCACGCCGGCCCGCGTTGCGCCCAGTGCCATGCGCACGCCGATCTCGCGTCTCCGGTAATTTACGAGCTGCGACAGCACGCCATACAACCCCGTGATCACCATGGCAATGGCAAGACCCGCGAACGATCCGATCAGGTAGAGCATCAGTCTCTGGCTGAAAGTGCTCTTGTCGACTACATCCTGCATTGTCTGAAAATCATCGAGGGCAAATCCCGGGGCACTCTTGTGAAACACAGTGCGCATCACCGTTTCAACGGGGATGTCGCCGCGTGTCTTCACAACGAAATTGACGAGAGTCTTCAGCAGTGCCTGATAGAACAGCGACGTGGTTGGAACCTGGCTGTCCGAAATGAGGAGGAGAGGCTGGGGTTTGACGCCGACTTTCGCATCCACCTGGTCACCCAGAATACCGACAATCGTGAGCGGCTGCACCATACCCGTGTCGACCCCGCCCAGGCTGATTTGCTTTCCCAGGGGATCCCGTCCGGGGAAGTACTTTTCCGCCAATGTCTGATTGATGACAACGACGGGCGGCATGCCGGCTGTGTCGTCGTCCTGAATCATTCGCCCTCGCACCACAGGTGTACCCATTGTGTGCGCGTACTCTCCGCTGACTGCGGTCACGTTTGCGGACGGCTTATCGCTATCGGGAGTCTTCACTCCGACAATGTCAAAGCTTGAGCTCACACCCAACCCGGAAAGAGGCGGTGAGCTCACAAGCGCGGCACTCTCGACGCCGGGAAGGTGACGCATGGTCTGCAGTACGGGCTCGTATGTGAGTACGGCGACAGAAGCCGGGGCATGCGTTGTGTCTTTCGAGACAGCCATTGCGGAAAAGCCGGCTGAATCTGACGGCATTGCCAAAAAGGTGGTTACACGGGTCACATCGAAACCCAGCCGCGCTTGCTCGAGATTCCAGAGCGTGCGAAACAGAAGGCCGGTTCCGACCAGCAATAAGGTGGAAAGGGCCACTTCGCCGGCAACCAGCGAACCTCTGAACTTGCTGCTCACGGTGCGCGTGCCTGTGGCCCGTGATGCGGCCTGCATGGCAGCATGAGGATTGGCGCGCGCCACAAGCAGCGCTGGAAGGAATGAAGACAGAAGCGTAACAATCATGGCGATCACGGCTAACACCAACACGATCGTCCAATGAATGGAAAGGGCGTCCGCTCGCGGAATGGTCCCATCCGGCAGTTTCTTAATCGCGACTATGGCTAACTCGGCGAGCGCAATGCCGATCGCGCTCCCCAGGAGGCTGAGAATCATTCCTTCGGAGAGGAGCTGCCGTATCAGCCGCCATCGGCCTGCTCCTAGCGCTGCGCGAACAGCGAATTCCTGCTGGCGCGCAAGACACCGCGCGATAAGCATATTGCTCACGTTGGCGCACGCAATCAGCAAGACCAATGCAAGCGCGCCAAAAAGCGCATACAGCTCCGGGCGCACCGGGCCTGTCAGCAGGTCCTGGTAAGGAAAGGCCTGGAATGCGATCTTGCTTTCGCTGGATTTCCTGGGAATATGAGACGCGATGGCATCCAACTCCCGCTGAGCCTGTGCGATGGAGACCCCGTTCCGCAGTTTTCCGATCACCAGGAAGAAGTGGTAGCCGCGGTCGTTCAACATTTCAGGGGTCGGCTGCAGGGGAAGCCAAACTCCCTTCTCGACAAAGGATCCCATCTGCTCGGGAAAGTGGAACGATTGTGGCATCACGCCCACAATGGTCCGCAATCGGCCGCCAATCTTGGCCGACTGGCCGACAATAACGGGGTTGGAGTGGAACGCCGTTTGCCATTGATGTTCCGAAAGAAGAACCACGTCGGGGCCGCCGGCGAGGCCGTCTGCGTCGCTGAAGGTGCGACCGAGAAGAGGCCGAGCATTAAGAAGTGAGAACAGGTTCGTCGACACCCGGGGAGCCGCGATGCTCTGGGATCCGTCCGGGGTTTCCAGAACGCTCAGGTCTTCGGAATAGCCTGCAGTGTTTTCGAGGAGCCGCGACTGTTCGTGGATATCGTGGAAGTTCAGCCATGACGTTGTATTGAATCCAGGCTTGTCAGTCTCTGGTCCGATGAATATTAAGCGGTCCGCATCTCGATAAGGGAGCGGCCGTAAAATCACATCCTCAATTACCGTGAAGATCGCTGCATTGGCGCCGATACCGAGAGCCAGGGTCAGAACCGCAAGAATCGTCATTCCCTGCGTCTTGCGCAATTGCCGTAATGAAAATCGGAGATCATAGATCAGAGTTCTCATTGTCGACCTCTATGGATGTAGCCACCGTGCGTTGGAGTTGAGGGTCCGCCCGCTGCACTTCAATTTAGGGCAGCTACTGCGGCGGTTTCAATCCCGGATCGTCGCCAAACATCACTTTACCGGCTGGTCAAGACAGTCGACTCATCTCCGGCCACGCATCGTGAGCAGCAGAAGCACCACGCCCGCAGCGGCTGCGATTCCCCCACGATAGGCCCACTGAATCTGCCCCGTCATAAAGCTGCCCGGAAGCACGTTGATCCCCTGCAAAATCCAGATCACTCCGACAGCGATCAACAGGATCGCCGGCACGCGGACAGCAAGCAGGGTCGGTCGATTCATTCTGATCAGAATCTCCTTTTTCGGCACCGGTTCAGCGAATTGTATCGCTGCGGGAGGGCAGATCGTGAGACCAAGGAACGTTTGCCTTGTCCCGCGGCGGATGGGTCTGAGGATCGCCTGGCCGGGCCCCGCCCCCAATTCGCTGGCAACTCCGCCATTTCACGCGCCAAAAAGGGCCTAACCCATTACCAAATTCCATCAATTCAGTCGTTTCGACTGGAATTGAGTCCGAAACCGGCCGAAAATAGGGCAGATGCGCCCATGGCAGAGTTTTCGCATTTTCGATCATCCGTAGCCCGGAAAGTTGACGAGAAGATCCCAGGGTCTGGAATCGGGCCAGGGGACCGGTCCAATTCTGAGGCAGGCAAGTATTGCGCCTACAACCAGACTCGGCAACGCTTCCTCTGCGCCAATGTGGAACCCGCCGATGTATCCACGACCGGACTTGATGTTCGCTTGCCTGGCATCACACCGAGTAGTGGTGCAGGCCTCTGGATCGTGCCCATCCAGATCATTTCCCCGACCAGCGTGCGTGTCCCTCTCGATCTCATTTACCTCGACCGCAACTCTGTCGTACTCGATGCGGTTGAGTCGTTCCCCCTCGCCCAAGCCACCGCTTCCCTCGGGGCAGCCACAAGTATCCTCGCTCTGCCTAGCCAAACCATTGCTTCCACCGGAACCCAGCCCGGCGATCGATTGATCCTGTGCGCTCCTGAAGAGATGAAGCTGCGCCTGCAGCAGATAGGCGACCAGACGCGTTCCGAACAGAGCCCGTCTTCCAGTCAAAGCGCCGCTTTGGCGAACGACCGGCAACACCCAAAAGCGGTCGGGAATCTAATCCCCTTTGTGGATCGGTCGAATCCAAAGGTTCCCAGCGATATCGCACCGGCCGCGACTGCTCCTGCAGGTTCCGTCCCGATCGCCCCAGTTCCACCCGGAATCGCTCCACCCGAAATCGTTCCGCCCGAGATCGCTCCGACCATATCCGCGCCGACAGCTCCCGAGCCCGTTGCCGCACCCCCCCAGCCGGATCAGGCGCCGGCCCCTCGCTGGAAAGCCGCACCGACCAAGAGCTGGTTGAAGCGCTTGATCTCGGGCGAACCTTCCGACCCTCGCAAGGCGCCGCGCACCGCGCTGCCGTGGCTCGTTGCCTATTTCTTCACCGGTGGACGTCCCGTACCGCATGAAATTCGCGATATCAGTGTGACGGGCGCGTTTGTCTTTACCGAAGACCGCTGGTATCCGGGCACAGTCGTTCGAATGACTCTGACCGATAAGCGCAATCCGGCCGACGAGCGCTCCTTCACCATCAATGCAGAAGTCATTCGCGCGGCGGACGACGGCGTTGGATTCCAATTTGTTCTCAAAGACGGGAAAGACTCGCGACACGCTGCTGCCTCCGGCGTCGATCGCCAGGCTCAAGGTGTTTTCCGCGCCCAAGTCGAAGAGTTCCTGCTGCGCATGAGCAGCGGCGCCAACTAAGTCTCTGACCGCTCGCTTGTACCGTATCCGTGCCCCATCCTTTCGCCTTCTTCTTGGCGAAAGGGTGGGAAAGCACGAACCTCAAAGTGCGAATTCACGCAGTCAGGGATGGGGAGAACCGCAATCCCCATCAACTTGAATTCGGGCTCAGTGCAGTCTCTCGCGCCATTTGACCAGTGCGCCCGTCAACGCAGTCGAGGACCTGGAGTAGCTACCTCCTACGCCCCCGCGCGTCCAAATCCTCTGGCTTCCATCTAGCATGCGTTACGTTTTAGCGAAACCGGGAGGAATCACCTTTGTGGTGGTGGGCTTCATCTTGATCGCTTTTGTGACGCTGATCGGTGCCGGAAAACCACGTATTCGTGCATGACATTTTTAGTCACGGAATTGATGGGTTGCCGGCGATTGACCGTCTAACAGGATCTTTGACGAATCTTCGCCATGGTCCGTTACTTTCTGATCCGCAACAAGATACCCGAGGCGGCTCGAAGCGGCGCAAGCGGTCCATAATTGATCTTCGCGGGAGGGAAACATGGCAAGATGCCCATCGTGCCAACACGAGGTCTCTGTACTTTTCGATTCGATCCGCCCTGCGATCTTCTTGCAGAATATGTTCCGGGCACCAGCAAGCAAAGTTTTCATCTGCAGACATTGCGGCGAACAGCTTACGATGGCGATTTCAGGTTTCATCGTCTGCCAGGTGGCATTTGTCGTCATCGTCATTCCATGTGCGATCGCTTTTGCTCGTCTTCAGACGTGGCTTCTCAATTCCTCCCAAGTGCTTCATCAGCTTTCTACAGAGTTTCCGAACATGACCGTGGTCTTGCTCTGGATTCTCCCCACCTTGATTGTGACTCTTATTGTTTGCGCTCAGTTCGCTAAACGCTTTGTCGAATTTCGAAGAGCGGTGTGACCGCGTGCAATTTGCTCCCCGGTCATGTTGAGCCAAGGCCGAATCCTTCAGGAAAACTGTTAAACGGAAAGTGCACGATTTTTGGTTACGGAAGGATTGGCCACGAGAACGAAGCCGCAGGCGCCGCGGACGCTGAGTGAGGATCTTGGCTAGCTACAAACCGACCGGCGCTCAAGAAATGTCCACTAGTGGCCTGTCGCAGTGAAAACGTTAGTGAGCGAAAAGCAGAGTTTCTCCGACCACGTGATTCAGTCAGGCCGTCGTCTCACGTCTGCGTGGTAACGAACTCTCCGCGACAGGCCACTAGTCAGCTGGCTGAGGACATTGTCAAGGATCGTCAATTGAGACTCACTCTGACATGAATTCGCAAGTGATTCGTTCTTCGCCTTTATACTTCGCAAAAGGGGAAAACGGGTCGCCCACCGGCGACCCGTTTTGAAATTCCCTGTGAGCCTCGAGAACGACCCGATCCCCGGCCAGACTGTCCCTAGTAGAAATTTCTCAGAAAGGGCAAAAAGCTAATATCGGATCCGCTGATCGTGCTGCATCCTTTGCCGCCAGGGCCAACAGCGCATCCCCAATAATTTTCCGTCGCATCAATGGTGCCGGTGCATGCGGTGGCCATGTCGAAGCTGCAAACATTGGCGACGCCGATATCGCCGCCCAGTAGCTCGTTAAAATGAGCGTCCACCTCATTCGGAGTGTTAACCGCGATGTCCACCTCTTCGTCGCGAATCACGTTTAGCGAAATGATCGTACCGGTAACCGGCGAGCCGCCCCCCCCCGCTACTAATGTTAATTCCCGTCGTACCGGGCGTGGCCGTGTCTGCGGTGTCAGCGCCGTTTCCGGCAATGTAGTTGCCGATGATCGAATTGCCGTTCATGTTATCC
Organism: uncultured Acidobacteriaceae bacterium; assembly: GCA_963704415.1. GTDB lineage: Bacteria > Acidobacteriota > Terriglobia > Terriglobales > Acidobacteriaceae > Telmatobacter. The sequence continues at coordinate 2,142,182 of OY969908.1, forward strand.
GCGGGAGCGCCGAATACCGGCCCCACATGGGTGTGAAGAGCGACACCTGGAATACCGTTCCCCGTCAGCACATTCCAACTGATCACATTTTCCGAAACTCGGCCCGGCCCCTCGCCATCGGAAAACAAGCCAGCTCCCGCCCCCCCAACTTGCACACCGTTGTTCGCAGATATGTTTTGCGAGACCGCATTGTGGTCAACCCCATAGTGCGCCGCGAAATGGGGCGGAGTCGAGCCCATCGGTGCATGCGACGCAAGAACGATCCCGCATTCCAGAGGATTGTCAATCACGACGTTGTTCGTGATCAAATTGCCGTGGCTCTCTGCCGTGTCATCGCTGATCAGGACGCCGTCGGCATTGCCCGAAATGTAATTCCCTGAGACAAGTGAGTTCACCGCTCCCAGAAGATGAATCGCGCCTCCACAGTCGCCGCTCTCATCGGTCTCATAAGCAGGCTGGCCATTGCAGGCAGGCCCGGAGCCGAAAACCGGTCCCTCTTTATCGTTGTTCAGTATTTGATTGTCCTGAATGGTTGCGGCAGACGTATTGAGAACCAAAATCCCTTCGTACAGCGCGTTCTTCACCGTGAACCCGGCAACCAGTACATTGCGCAGTCCGGGATTGCCGAGTCCGTCCAAGAGGATGCCATTGGCAAGTCCGGTAGCATCGATGATGGACTTTCCGGCGCCTGCTCCGAGCAGCGACAGCGGCTTGCCAATCACCACATCTTCAGCGTAAGTGCCCGCCGACACTGTGATCACGTCGTTGCTGGAGGCCGCGACCACCGCTTCGTTAATCGTGCTGAAACAGGAGTGCGTGCCTGAAGGATTGACGCAAAGAGTCTTTGCGCTTGCAGTTTGAGAAAACGCCGCGACCACCGCGGCCCAACAGACAATTTGCAATCTGAAAGATTTGGCTGGCTGCATACGTGTTCTCCTTCTGTTCAATGCCTCGATAGAAATCAATGCAACGATGGCGATTCCCTCGCAAAACGAACCTCGACCTCAAGTAGGCCGACTACTTGTGAAATTGGGTTGCTGGAAAACGAATCTCAGTGGGAACTCAAGAGAGATGGCGCCTTCCAAGAAGGCGCGAACGCATTATGCTCGGTGGCTGCTGCCCTGTCAAGCGGCAGATTGAACATTCCATTTCGAGGCGTCGCGATTTCGTAGTCAATGGTGCGTAGCCTTTCGAGCAACGCAGTTGGAGACTATTCCGAGATCCGGATGATTGACCCCCCACCCGGCAGTTTCTGTTTGAGAAACACTCTCCCCGCCATATGCGTGGATGGTGTGCCGCGCAGATCCTCGTGCAGGGAGCAGCAGGTTTACTGTGTGCGTGCGCCAGCTGAACGTCGTAGTCGCGGCTGCCTATTCCCGGAATATGTGACGGGATTCCTTCGAATCGGCACTTCCGCCAACTTATGCCCCGGGGCTCTTTCGGCCTCGAGCATCCTCACCCAGCGAAAACGCCGTAAACTCAATCAGGAGCCTTACCCTCTTTGAAATCGGGATTCGTCGCCATCCTCGGCCGGCCCAACGCCGGCAAAAGCACGCTGCTCAACGCCCTCACCGGCGAAAAAGTGGCTATCGTCACTCCCAAGCCGCAGACCACGCGCAACCGCATCGCCGGTGTGGTCGAAGTGCCCGCGCGCAAGCGTGTCCATCCCGCTGCCCAAATCGTTTTTGTCGATACGCCCGGCGTGCACAAGCCCGCGTCCCAGCTCGACCGGCGCATGTTGCAGGAAGTCCACGAGGCTCTCGAAACCCGCGACCTCGTGCTGGTGCTGATCGACGCTAGCCGCCGCGTCCAACTTGAGGCAGCCGGCGAGCCGGGCGGTATCCCGGGTGCGGAAGTGAATTTGGTGGGTGCCCCAGGTCCGGGGTCCCCACGAGCAGGTCTTGGTTCGAGGGGTGGAGTTCTCGATTCTGAGACCCCGGAAGATACCCCTCGGTCGCCACATGCCGCGCGCAAGCCAAGTTCCTGGGCCAGCGAAGAAGAGTTTCTCTTCGGCCTCATCCGCGGCCTCGATTGCCCGGTTTTTCTCGTGCTCACCAAGATTGACCTGGTCGCGAAGGATTTGCTTTTGCCCTTGATCGAAACCCTGACAAAGGAATTCAACTTCGCCGAAGTCATCCCGGTAAGCGCGCGCAAACGCGACGGGCTCGATCTGCTCCTGCGCAAAATCGTGAACGTGCTGCCCGCCGGCGAGCGCTATTACCCCAAGGATCAATACACCGATCAGCCCATGCGCTTCATGGTCGCCGAGCTGATCCGCGAGCGCATCCTCGTCGAAACAGGCGAAGAAGTGCCCTACGCCGCTGCCGTTGTGATTGAGCAGTACGAGGAGGCCGAACCGCCCGCGCCACCAAGAAAAAAAGGTCACGCACCCGCTCGCCTCCCGCTCACTCGCATCGCGGCCGCCATTTACTGCGAGCGCGAAGGCCAGAAAGCCATCCTTATCGGGAAAGGCGGAGCCAAGTTGAAAGAGATCGGCACCGGTGCCCGCAAGCAGATCGAGTCGCTGCTCGGCACGCGTGTTTATCTCGAGCTGCATGTCATCGTTGAGCCTGGCTGGCGCGAATCGCGCGCTTTCATCGACTCTCTCAATTGGCGCAATCAATTGGAGAAGATTGCCGAGAAACAGGGCAACGAACCAGCCGAAGAGTAGCAACGGTTGGGCTCTGGAAAACTCACTTGGCTCCGCGCTTTGTAACAGGGCATGACTTCAGTCCTGCCGCAAGGACCTGCGAAAGAACTCGGAGGGAGGCGGGGGTTTAAACCCCCGCATTGAGCCAACAGAATCGATGCCGGCTTTAGCCGTGGAGGGACCTTCGTCAGATTCGCTCGAGAATTCGAATTCTTCCGCAACCACTTCAGTCGTGCCGCAACCGCCGAAACATGAATGGGGCTTGACAGGCTGAGGAAGAACTCGTCCCAGGAGCGGTTTTGAAAGGGCACGAGTTTACTCGTGCCGATGAGTCGATTCGATTGACGCCGGCTTTAGCCGCGGAGGGATGTATTTCACAATTCTTCCCGGAACCTTTGACTTTTTCCGCAGCCTGTTAAGCCCCACGCACCTGGCCGCGCCCTTCCGTCTTCACTTCATACATCCGCGCATCGGCTGCGCCAATGATGGTGTGAATGGTGGACCCGTCGGCCGGTGCTGTCGCCAGCCCGACGCTGGCACTTACGGTCAGCTCCAGGCTTCCATTCATGTGGAAGCGCGTGGTCGTCAGTTCGCGATGGATGTTGATCGCAAGGTCTTGCGCATCGGCCCTTCCGGTCTCGGGCATCACCACCACAAACTCGTCGCCGCCGTAACGAAAGCACATGTCCTGCGGCCGGCTCAGCTCCTGCAGCCGCTGCCCGGCACGCGAAAGCAGCTCACTCCCCACCAGGTGCCCATGCATATCGTTCACCTGCTTGAATCGATCGAGATCGAGAAACGCCAGGCTCACAGGAAGGTGCAAGCGGCCGCAGCGTTCCAGTTCTCGGCCTAGCACGTCATACAGGTGCCGCACGTTGAAGAGGCCCGTGGTGTCGTCGGTGATGGTCAGTTGTTGAATGCGCGCCATGTCACGCGCATTCTCAATTGCAATCGCCGCGTGATCGGCCAGTATGTGCAGAAACGCGATCGTGTAGTCCGTCAGTTGCTCGGCGCGGGGATTGAAAATCTCAATTGCGCCCTGCGTTCCTTTGCGTCCTCGCAAAGGGAGAGCGATCACAGACCGGATTTTCGATTTGAATTCCGATCCCGGCTGGTGCAGTCGCGGGTCGTCCTCGGTTTCGGGAACGATCAATGTCTCTCCGTGCTCCACCACCCAGCCCGCCACGCCCTCGCCAACCTTCACACGCAGGTCCCGCAGCGCCTCTTCTTCGCCTCCCGCAGCAATGGCGTAAAACAAATCCTGGCGCACTTCGTCCAGCATGAGAAGGCTCCACAAGTCCGCCTCGATGAAGCGCTCCATGTGTTCCAGAATTGTGCGCAGAATCGTATCCAGGTCGAAGCTCGAGGTAAGCGAGCGCGCCAGCTTGTGAAAGACAAGCAAGTCATCGATCGGAATTCGATTTTCCGGCAAAGGCTTCATTTGGGGGACCAATGGAGTATGCCACTTGGCCAGATCAGGAAATTGTGTAATGAATGCCATTTCGCGAAGTCGGTGCGCTCAAGAGGGAGCAGCGCCCCGGAAATTTCCCAGTCTGCCCTCAGTTTGAATTCTGTCACACGTTGGGCGCGCGGCAAGCGGGTTTTGCACTAAGGTAATGCACGATGGTTTTGTAGCGATTCCAGAGTTGCTATACTCCGGAGCCGTAACCCTCAAGTCGACGCGACCCCAAGGTGTCGTCGACATGCCACGAAACTCCAAATGGGTACACCTATTCTGGAATCGCTCTAAGGTTGAGATAGATTATCCGCCGATGTGCACCATCGATCGGGAGGGCTTCAGGAATCCGGGCTCGCCGATGTGGTGGCGTGCCTCCTTGCCCTGTACGGTCCTCGCAATGTAGGCGCGAAGTTCCGTATCGCTTTCGCCTGCCCGCATGTGTCCATAAAGATCGTGCTCCACCTGCGAGAACAGGCACGTCCGAATCTTGCCGTCCGAAGTAAGCCGGACCCGGCTGCAGGCGCCGCAAAAGGCCTGCGTCACCGGCGCAATGATCCCGATCTCACCCCGCCCGTCTTCAAAGGTAAACCGCCGCGCCGTCTCGCCCGCTTCGCGCGCCGCCAATGGCACCAGCGGCAGCACCCGCCCGATGCGCTCCACGATCTCGGCCATCGAAACCACGATCTCCGGCGTCCAAAGCCGCCCTTCCTCCAGCGGCATGAACTCGATGAAGCGCACCACCACGTCTTCTTCACGGGCAAAGTGGGCGAAGCTCTCGATCTGGTCGTCGTTGAATCCGCGCAGCAGTACGCAGTTGATCTTCAGCGGCGTCAACCCGGTATCCCGCGCCACGCGAATCCCCGCCAGCACCTTGCTGAAACTCCCCGGCACCCGCGTGATCCGCTCAAACGTGGGCGCATCCACGGCATCCATGCTGACGGTCACGCGCTGCAGTCCGGCCTCCTTCAGCGCCCCCGCCAACCCTTCCAGCAGATGTCCATTGGTGGTCAGCGCCAAGTCCAGAGGCTCGCCTGCAAGTGTGCGCAGCTCTCCCAGTTCTCGAATCAGCTCCCGCAGCCCATGCCGCAACAGGGGCTCGCCGCCGGTCAGACGCACCTTCTCGATCCCCAGGCCGACAAAAAGCTTGATCAGCCGAAGATATTCTTCGATGTCCAACTCGGGATATTGCGCCCCCAATTCGCCCGTGCGGCAATACACACACTTGTAATTGCAGCGGTCGGTGATCGAGACGCGGAGATCGTGAATGACTCGTCCGTGGCTATCGGTCAGCCGCGCAGCGGACGTTGCGGCCGAAAGAGCAATTGGGGAAGCAACCGCCATCTACACCTTTTTCGACCAATATCTGCCGGCGCATCGCCGCAAGGGCACTTGATTAGACGTTGCCCAGCTTAATCGAGTCGCGGCGTTCCCCGGCGCAGAATGAGCCCGGTCAATCCGAATCCCGCTATCAGGCACAGCGCGAGAATGAAGTAATACGCCATCGGATGCGCCCAGCCCGGCGAATACGTCAGGTCCTGTCCCACCCACAGCAGCAGAACGACGGCAATCACCGAAAACTGCCCTGCAAGGACCAGAAACGTGTGCCCCAGGTCGCGCCGCTTGTCCAGCGCCTCCACTTGGTCGGGGGTCAAATTGCGCTCTTCGGGGGGAAGCAGGGAATTCGCCATTCTCGATCTCCAGGCAGCCCGCGTGCACATCTGGGCCGCCTACCTCATTAATTGAATCACAGACCGCAGCCGCTCCGCCAGTCTCGCTCCGACCCGAAGACGCAGCTCGCATCCCGTATATCGATGAGATCCGGTGTCTGCCAACCTACTCAGGTGGATATCCCACCGATTGCGCATAGAGCGGACGCCTGCCATCCGGCAGTTTCAACGCCGCCGAAACAGCTGCCGCATCTTGCTGACCATGCAGCGCATAAAACCACGCATTCAGTCCTTCTGATGCAGCAAACAGATATACATTCTGCCCGATAAAGCCTACATCGACCTGGGCAAAATCATTGCTCGCGAGAGCAACGTACACAATGGTCGCCGCCGCGTGGGCCGCGTCCCCCGAGCCCACCTTTGCCCGTACGTCGCCATCCGGCTTAAGCTCGTTGGTCTCGGCGTCATAGAGATAAACGACTTTGCCAGCACAACGTAGATCTCGACTTCCTGCTTGTTCATCGCAGAAGGAGCCGTGCGGCCAAGACCCAGCTTCAGGTCGCGTGGACGGTTCACGCCAAATGCCGCCCACAGCAGGTTCGACAAGGTCCGCGGCGATAGCCCCTCGTCTCGAAACACCCTCGTAGTTCTGCGCTCCGCCAACGCTTGCATCAGCGGCTTGCCGCCGGTGGTTTGGGGCTCCGGTAATTGCAGCGGTTGTTGCGCCGCGGCGGTCGAACCGGCAATGAGCAGAATGAGAGCTTGAGCCCTCGAGAAGCACGACACAAAATGCATGGTTCCCCCAGGAGTCGAGGCTCTGGCGTGTCAACCTTCCAAGGCACGCAATCAAGGGGAAGAACTTCCTGGGCGTTGTGATCACTACTCCATCAAAAACGCCAGCGACTGCAGCGACGTAATCTCAAACGGCTTGCGGCAGCGAACATTCGCACAGGCAAGCTTATCGTCGCGCCGCACCATGTATGACTGTGCCTTCGCGAATCGCGCCCGGTCCCGTTCATCGGCGTTCCGAGGCAACTGCGCTTTCTTGCGCCGCACCACCCACGTCACCTTGTATTCGGAGGCCTGCCCGCACTTCGGGCATGTCAGGGTGTGCGTGCGCGCCTCTGTGGTCTCATTGAAAAACTCCCGCTCGTCCATCCTTTTCCGCTATCTCCACAACCGGCAAAAAGCTCGCCGAAAAATTCCCGAGTTCCGCAGTCCGTGCGTCGAAATCCAAACGGACAAACGGCCCGGGCCTTCCGCTTTCGCTCAAACTATTCCATACTCTTCCTTGCCATGACGAAACGCAAGCCACCCAAATTCACGGCCACCAAGGCCGTCAAGGCCAACGCCCGCGAACGCGTCGGCCAGCCCAAACCCGCCCGCGTCGTCGAAAGCGAGCCCCGTACTGGCCGCGACGCTAAACACAAACCCAACCTCGACCAGCTCATCCGGCAGGAGGATTGACCATGGCCCGTGCACTCGGAGTCGGAGGCATTTTCCTCAAGGCGCAGGACCCGAAAGCATTGTCTTCCTGGTACGCAAAACACTTCGGCATCGCGACCGCCGATGAGACCTCGATCGTCTTCGAAGGCCCCAGCGCCGTCGGCATGACCGTTTTCGCCCACTTCCCCCGCGACACCGCATACTTCGGTCCCAGTCCGCAACAGGCCATGGTCAACCTGCGCGTTGACAACCTCGACGAGATGCTCGCCCAACTCGCCTCCGCCGGCGTCCCCATCGACCCCAAACGCGATGATCACGCCTATGGCCGCTTCGCCTGGATCAGCGACCCCGAAGGCAACCGCGTCGAATTGTGGGAGCCACCCGCACCCGCGGCACCATAAGTCTGTCAATCAGAACGAACATGGGTGCCCCATCCTACCTTTGCTAGGGTAGGAAGCACGAACTCAACTAAGGCTCTTTGATCGGCGCAGTCTCTTGATGTAGACATCCTGAGCGAAGGTCGCCGCGGCGACCGAAGTCGAAGGACCTGCGGTTGTTTTTCGGTCGCTTCATTCCCCACGACCAAGGCCTATGGCTGGATTCTCAGACCTGTGGAAAGCACGAACCCAGTCAGGTCACGAGCCACTAATTCCCCAACACCAGCAAACTCCCCAGCAGCGCCAGCGGCATCGCAACCATCCCCACCTTCAGAAACTCCCACGCGGTAATCTCCACCTTCTCCCGGCGCAACGCGATCAACCACAGAATCGTCGCCAGCGAGCCGGTCACAGAGAGATTCGGGCCAACATCAACCCCAATCAAAATCGCATGAGCAACAATCCCCGATTCCTGCGCATGACGAATCGCAGCCCGCCCAATCAGACCGACGGGAAGATTGTTCATCCCGTTCGCGGCCAGCGCCACCGCGAAGGCCGGCGCGCCCTTGGCAAACCAGCCCGGCCCATGCGCCAAAGCGTTGAGGCCGGCCAAACCAGCGCGCAGAAGGCCGGCGTTTTCCAGCGCCTCCACAATCACAAAGAGTCCCGCAACCAAGGGCAGCACTGACCACGAAATTCCCTTGACCACGCTGGCCACAATTCTCGGATTGCGGAACGCCACCACAACCAGGACAAAAACCGCCGCGCCACAGGTGGACGCTCCCAGCGGGAGACCGAAAGCTGACGCCGCAATCAGGGCTGCCGCTGCCAGTAACAGGCCGGCAAGTGCAAGTTTCCCTTCCGTTGTAAGGGGGGCAGGCGCCGCCTCGCCCTCGATCGGCTGTCGCAACTCCTTGCGCGCATGCCAGCGAAGGCAAAGAAAAGTGACCGCGATCGAAGCGATCGAAGGAAGCAGAAAGATGTCGAGCCACTTCAGCAGCGGCGGAAGGCTTCTGCCGAAAACGACGAGATTCGCGGGGTTCGAAATCGGAAAGATGAAACTGGCAGCATTGGCGATGAATGCGCAAGCCAGCAAATAGGGAGCAGGGTTAGCCCGCGCCCGTCGCACCGCGGCCAATACCGCCGGCGTCAGCACCACCGCCGTTGCATCGTTCGAAAGGAGCGCGGTGACCACGATGCCCACGCCATAGACAAGCACGAACAGCCGGAGCGACGAATGCTTGGCATGCCCCGCGGCAACTCCCGCCGCCCAATCGAAGACATGCTCTTCGCGCGCCATCTCCGCAAGAACCATCATCCCGGTCAGGAACAGATAGACGTCCAGCCCCTCATAGACCGCGTGCGCAGCCTGCGGCAGCGGAATCAGACGCAAAACGACCAGGAGCAGAGCCCCGCCGCTAATCCAATACGCCTCGCCGATTTTGCGAGGTCGCAACAGCATACACAAAATGCTGACAAGGGAGACGATCCAGACGAACACCATAGGCCAGACGAACACTAGAGGTAGGATGCAATTCGAGTCAATTCAAGTGTCTCAAAGTGTCAATCAAGGCCCATGCCATCAAGTCCCACACCATCAGGTTCCATCAAGTTCCATTTTGGGACAGCGACACTTCCGAATTCCCATTCTGGCACGACCACAGATGCGAGGAAGGATGCGATGAAGATGCGATTAGCATAGGCTCAAGTCGCGAGTGAGTTCCAATTCGGGACTATGGCGCTTCTGATTTCCCAATTTGGCACGACCTCGGCGGCTCTCCAATTGTTGTAGAGCGAAATCGATGCTGCACGGTGGCATTTTCCTCAAGAAAATGCCACCGTGCGCGATATGAGAGACTTCACGGAAATGGGAGAACTGGCCCAATAGGCGCGCGAGGGAAAGCGGACGCCTGACCGCAGGCCGGCTGCAGGTAAGGCAGATCACCCCCCGAAACGCGGGACTGTCTTACGGCGTAAGACATGCGAATCGCCACGTGTTACAGCAGTAAGACAAATGTCCAACAAACGCAAGACCCTTGTCTACCATCGTCTTACGCCGAATCGCCCCTCGCCTGCTCTGATTGCACGTTGCCTCACACGCATTCCTTCTTCGAGCCATCGCACCTCTGCATCGGATTGATTCGAATCGAGGAATGAGTCGGAGGGAGCCGAGGTCTTCAGGCCTCGGAAAACCAGCGGGAAGTGTGGAGGCCTTCAAGCCCGGACGTCCCTGTGCCGCAAATTCAACCAGGCAAGTCATGGTTTTGCATAAGAATTCCCGCCTCCCTGAAACAGAGAAACCACTCGTAAGACAAGCGGTCTTACGCCGGAATCGCGTCGAGCCACGCAGCCAGATCTGCATGACCATGCTCGCGCGCAAAGTCTGCCGGCGTCTTACCCTGCTCGCTTTCGTAATGCGGATTTGCCCCATGCTCCATCAGCATTTCGACGAGATCAATGCGATTCGCCGCCGCCGCGGAAAAGATCGGCGTGAAGCCTCCGGTCTGCGCCGCGTTCACGTCCGCGCCGTGTGAAATCAGCAATTCAATTGCCGACGGATTCTTGCCCAGCGCCAGCGCGGCATGCAGCGGCTGATTCTTCTGCGCATTCTGCGAAACCGCATCGACGCGTGCCCCGCGAAAAACCAGCGCAGCCACCGACAGCGGAGTTCCAAACGCCGCCGCCAGGTGCAGCGCCGTCCATCCGTCGCCGGAGAACGCCTGCGCCGCGGCCGCGTCTTCGCTCAGGATGGTTTGCAGTCGCGCCTCGTTGCCGGTCGACGCCGCTTCAAACACGTCGAGCGGAACGCCGATCACCGCGAGTTTGGCAATCAGGAGATTGCGTATCTTCGTCTGGCCCGTGTACACGGCCCAAAGCACCGCAGAAACACCCTGCGGATCGAGATACGCGGCCAGAGAAGGATCGTTCTCGAGAGCGGCAGTGACTTCTGCCGCATTCCCACTTTGGATGAACTGAAGAAAAGTTTGGCTCACTGGTGATTCACGCTGTAGGGCCCGGGAAGTTTCGGTCCTGAATTTGCCGCTTCCACCTCGGGTTTGGCGGGCTGATTGGTTCGCTTCGAATAAATGCGGAACTGCACGACTAGATCCAGCACAACCGGAACCGGTTTACCGTCCTTCATCGCTGGCTGAAAACTTGCCTTCCTGATCGTATCGGCCGCGCTCTCATCCAGCCCAAACCCGATCGGCCTGCTCACCACAATCTCCTGCGGCTTGCCATCGGCTCCAATTACCGCGTGGTACAAAGCCATTCCAGCGACACCGCTCGCCTGCGCATATTCATTGGAAGGTGGCTCAATGGTGGAGAGCAGCTTGGCCTTCTGATCGACACCGCTTTGCCGATAGATCGCAGGATCCGTCGGCTTGTAGTCCGCCTGGTTGGCGACAGCCTGGTAATACACCTTCCAGAAGCTGGGCATCGCCGCGATCATGCGCTCGTCCAGTCCCGGCGCAAACATGCGATCGATCGCGTCGCGCAGCATGTGGGCCGCATGGGCCGGTGACGTTGTCGTGGTCACGCTCCCGGCATCGGCGGGCCGCTCCGCTTCAGGCGCCGCGTTCATCTCCGCTTTTGCCTGCTCGGCATCGCTCGGTTCTGCAGTCGGGGCTGCGGCTGTCGCGGGCGCTCCTTTAGCAGCCTCTGCGTCCTCGCCTTTCTTTCCCTTCTTCTTCTTCGGCGTAACCACCAGCTCCCGATCGATCGTGATCTTCAGGATTTTTTTCTTCGGCGTGATCCGCACCTTGTCTACGGCCTTGGTGGGATCCTCATCGGCGCGCGCACCCAGGAAATGCAGTCCATAGCGAATCCCCGTCAGCTCCACCTTGTGCTTCGACAAATGCACCTTGTCGATCTCGACCAGGCTCAGCGTGTAGGAGCCCTGCGCCGAGTGGCCAATCAGCTTTCCGTGTTCGTCGAAGCTCAGCGAGTTATCGAGATATCCATCGCGCAAGTAGAGTGTCTTACCCGCCAAAAGCTGTCTGACCTCGTCTTCGGTGATCGCGCCCGCTTGCGTATCCTGCGAGGTCGCAAGCGAAGTCTGGCTGGACGGAGTCGGCGGCTGCTGTGGACCGTTCGATGGCGCCGCTGCCGGCTGTTGCGGAGTATCGGATTGCGCCGGTGGCTTCGCGGCCGGTGTCTGTGACGTGTCCTGTTGCGCCGGTGCAGTTTGATCCGGTGCCGGGGCCGCAGGCTGCTGCGCCGCGTCTGGCTGTGGTGTGGCGGGAGCTTGTGCAACGCCTTTTCCGAGTGCCCACGCGACCACGACGGCACTCGCGCAACGGGCGAGCGCGGTCCACGGGCGTTCTAAAGATGAGACTAGGAGGCACTTCATCAGGGGAACCTATGCTCAAAATGTAGCAGGACGTCAATGGTTCCCTGCGTTGGAATTGAATGAGCCCGCGTTACCGAGGTGTTTCGGAGGTCGACAGCTAACTCGTTGTATGCGGGGCGGATCACTTCTCCGAACGCGTCAGCCTCCATAGAATGCGCCGAAAAACCCCGAGTGCCCGCTTCGTATCTGTGGACGTCAGGTGGATTCGGCGCAAAAGCAGCCTAAGATCGTGCCGGTTGGCGGCATCCATGATGCGCGGGGAGTAGCCCGCCGCCGTCATGGTCTGCCCAATCACCTCAGCCAACCTGTCAAGTGCACCCGACGCAGCGGTTGGTCTCTCCGGTATGGCTTGTTCGAGCACTGGCCCGGCCTCGCCCTTTTCTTCGGAGGGGACACGGATGAGTTCGTAGAGGCAGACCGCAACCGCCTGGCCAAGGTTCATCGAGGGCTGGCGCGGGTCGGTCGGGATCTCCACAAACAAATGGCAGTAAGACAAATCTTCGCGCGTAAGGCCGTGTTTCTCCGGTCCAAAGACAATTGCAAGACGGCCGCCGCGTTGGAGTTCCTTTGCGACGACTGGCGCAAGAGATGGTAGCTGAGCGACGGTTTGCTCGGGCTTGCGATGCGTGAGGGTTCCCGTGCCGACGACGAGCGTGCAATCCGCGACGGCTTCCGAGAGAGTCGCGGTTTCGTGCGCGTTCTTGAGCAATTCCGGCGCACCCACCGCAGATTTTGCTTCGCGCCAGTGCGCCTCAAACGGAGCCACCACTGCCAGGCGACCGAACCCGAAGTTTGCCATGGCCCGCGCAGCCGCACCAATGTTCAGCGGATTGCGCGGCGAGACAAGAACGACTTCAATCCGAGCGCGTTGGTCTTCCGTGAGCAAGCACCCATTGTATTGCCGCCGTTACACTTCGCCCATGCAAGCCTGCACTCGTTCCGGATTGATACACTGCTGGCATCGATGATCCCTGAGACCGTTCCAGATAAGGATGCGCTGTCATTGGAGGTTGAAGCGCTGTGCGCGACTGCGCGCTGGTGTTATGCGCGCGGATGGGTGCCAGCCACCAGCGGCAACTTCAGCGTGCGCGCCGGCCGGCACATCCTGATTACGCCGACTGGCCTGGACAAAGGCGCGCTGACGCCGGCAGATCTGCTGGAGATCGATCCGGAAGGCCACGCCATTGCTGGGAAAGGCAAGCCTTCTGCCGAGACGGGATTGCACACGGTGATCTATCGCGAGCGCCCTGGGGCGCACGCGATCTTGCACGTGCACACAATCTGGAACACGCTTCTGTCAGGGCGATTTCTTGAGAAGGGCTACGTTCCGATTGAGGGCTATGAGCTGTTGAAGGGTTTGTCGAGCGTCACCACGCATGAGCACGCGGAACAAGTGCCTATCATAAAAAATTCGCAGGATTATGCGCTTATTTCGACGAATTTAGCTAAGGCTCTTCACGGATTTCCGTTGGCGCATGGGGTTTTATTGAGTCAGCATGGGCTTTATACTTGGGGAGAATCGGTGGCTGAGGCGCGGCGGCATTTGGAGGCCCTCGAATTCTTGTTTGAGGTGGAAGGGCGACGGCTCATGAGCCCGCAGGTGCCCGAAATTGTTCCACGTGGAACAATCTAGTGCCGTCCAACCAGTGAATTCACATGACGCGGAATTGTTCCACGTGGAACAATTGTGATGGTGAATACACAGGCTCTAGGAATTGCGGATTATTTCGCCGGTTGTGATTTCGGCTTGAGTCATAGCGTTAAGTCATTGAGGAGCATCGTATGGCTGTTCTTCGCTTCCCCAAAGAAAATCTTCAAGTCAACTCTGAACCGGAAATTCGCGAAGCGCTTGCACCGCTCGGGGTCGACTATGAGCGGTGGAGCCTTGACCGGGTGCCCCCAGATGCGAGCGCGGATGAGGTGCTGGGGGCGTATGCAGACGAGATCGAGGAGATGAAACGGCGCGGTGGGTATGTCACGGCGGATGTGATCGACGTGAACCCGGGGACGCCAAATCTCGACGCCATGCTGGCGCGGTTCGACAAGGAACACACGCACGACGAGGACGAGGTGCGTTTCATCCTCTCCGGGCGCGGGATTTTCTTCCTGCATATCAACGGGCGCGTTGCCTCTGTCGAGGTTGGCCCTGGCGATATGCTGCGTGTGCCCCGCGGAACCACACATTGGTTCACGCTCTGCGAAGACCGCCGCATCCGCGCGATCCGCTGGTTTCAGGACACGGCTGGGTGGACTCCCCACTACACGGAATCGGGTGTCGATAAGGGCTATCAACCGCTCTGCTTCGGGCCTGCTTACCTCGGGCCGCGCGTCGCAACAACAATCTCCGCATGACGGCCCCAGAGCCTCGCGTCTATTTGCTGGATGTAGAAGGTACGGTTGCGCCGATTTCGCTGGTGAGCGAGCAACTGTTTCCTTATGCGCGGGCGCACGTCGCCGGTTTTCTGAAGCAGAATCTGGGTTTGCCGGAAGTTCAAAACGATTTGAAACTTCTTGCCGCAGAGAATCGGGAGGAGCCGAGCGAAGATAGTCCGACTTTTGGCATTGAGATTCGGAATGAGCTGCACGCGCGGGCTTATCTTCTGTGGCTGATGGATCGGGATCGCAAATCGACTGCTCTGAAGTCGCTGCAGGGAAGAATCTGGAAGGCTGGTTTTGAGAGCGGCGAACTGAAGGGAGCGCTCTTCGCGGATGTGCCGGCGGCGTTTGCGCGGTGGGCTTCGCGGGGAAAGGTTGCTATTTATTCGTCGGGTTCCGTGGAAGCGCAACAGCTTTTGTTCCGCCATTCGATCTACGGGGATCTGACTCCGCTGATCGCGAGTTACTTCGACACGCGGACGGGACCTAAGTCAGAAAGCGCTAGTTATGCGGCGATTGCGAAGGATCTAAGTGTGGATTCCGCCGAAGTGATTTTCTTTTCCGATGTGGTGCGGGAATTAGATGCCGCGCGCGCGGCCGGCTGTGCGACACGGCTCGTGGTTCGCGAGGGGAACGCGCCGGTCGAGGATGCGCGTGGGCACGAGGTGGTCTCGGTGCTGGTTTGAGGCGCGGATCTCCGATGCCCCTGCGCATACTCCACTCTGAAAGCTCGCGGGATGTTGATCAGCCAGTAACTTCCGGTCGGCGGGTGATTCACCCGGGAGGCTGAAATTGGGGATTCAATCGCGAATGCGTCTCGCATCGCAATCAGAATCCTGTCTAGTAGTGCGCCCAGGTCACAAACCAACGTTCGTCCGGTCGAGCCGATCGGATGATTAGATGTCCATCGGGCGTGAACTCGAACTTGCGAGGCAGGTCTTTACCTACGAGCAGGTCACGGGTAATCGACCCCCGCACATGGTGTGTCACCGTATGTGTGGCCTCGTCAACGTCAAAACTGCCAAATGACGCCTCGTACCCCTTCAGCACGTATTCGTTCGACAGAGTATCTGCCGACTCCGGATACATCAGTTGAACGGACATGTGTCCGTCTTGCGTGTAGATCAGCATGCCTTGCGGTTGCGGACCAGATGCCGAATTGCCATCGGGGCCGGGCGAATCGATATGGACGAGATGCCATGCGCCGATCAGCTTCTCTCGTGCGCTATCCTTCTTGGCGATCTGTCCCGATGCGCCCAGACTGACGGTCATCGCAAGAACGATTCCGCAGGCGATTCTGCGAGCGCCATTCATCGACCCACCAACGACTGGTGAAATGGCGAATAGCGGGCACCTTCTACTTTGATGTTCGAGGAAGCCTCCTCAGGAGACTGTACTTCGTCGATTGTGAGTTCGATTTTCGCGCCACCGAGATTTTCCTCAAGACGCGATAGCTTCGTCGTTCCGGGGATCGGAACGATCCAAGGCTTCTTTGCGAGCAACCAGGCAAGCGCGACTTGCGCGGGACGGTGTTGCGAAAGTCGGTACTGTCGAACGTGGTGTTCGCGTCGATCTTTCCCGTCAAGAAACCTTTGCCAAGCGGGCTGAACGGCACAAAGCCGATGCCAAGCTCCTCAAGCGTAGGCATCACCGTCTCTTCAGGCTCTCGAAAGAACAGCGAATATTCGCTCTGCAATGCCGCAACTGGCTGAACCGCATGAGCGCGACGAATAGTCTTCGCGCTCGCCTCCGATAGACCAAAATGTTTCACCTTGCCTTCTTGAATAAGGTCCTTCACCGCACCCGCCACGTCCTCAATCGGAACATTGAGATCGACGCGGTGCTGGTAGTAGAGATCGATGGACTCCACTTTGAGACGCTTGAGCGATTCTTCCGCCACCCGCTTGATGTGTTCGGGCCGACTGTTCAAAGCACTCCATCTGCCGCTGTCCTCAGGATTCGCCTCCCAGCCAAATTTGGTCGCGATCACCACGCGGTCGCGATATGGGAACAGTGCTTCACCGATCAACTCTTCGTTCAGAAGTGGGCCATACACCTCAGCGGTGTCGAAAAATGTAACGCCTCGTTCCACAGCAGCATTGAGCAGCGAGATCATCTCCTGCTTGTCTTTGGGTGGGCCGTATGACCAACTCATTCCCATGCAGCCAAATCCGATGGCCGATACTTCCAGCTTGCTACTTCCGAGCCTCCGTTTTTCCAAGGCACCCTCCTGATTCTCTCTGCGTATGTCGCGGACTGTCCGCATAGATTCGCTCAATTGGAATGATAGAGGGGCACCTAGAACCCTCGGTTTCCCGATCCTGCCAATCTCTTGCCCAATCCTGTCTGGAATCTAGATTTCGTGCCCTCACACGACGCTCGATTTGGCTGAGAACGGATTCCGGAGTTCCGCGTGTGTGGTGGGCTACCCGGCAATTACCTTTTCGGCAACACCACGGATTGCCTGTTGCCTAAACATCCTCGTCTCGCCCCGCCCGTTCGTTCCGGTCACTGTGCTCGGGATTCGTGGCAGTAAATGACACGCCAACCAGCGGGAAGCCGTCGCCATATCGTGGTTACGACGAATTTCCCTTCGCTTGGCTTCCCATCCGGGATCGTTCGATGGGACGCCAGCTGCTGGGTTACAAGAACTGTTTTTGAATTGAGGCCGACGAAATCCGGCGGAGTCTGCTCGGTATACGTGGCATCGCTCTTGCCATAGTTCCACCACTTGAGCTGCCGCTCATGCAGATTGTCGAAGCCGCGAATCACTTCACCGTTGATGACGAAGATCAATGACGCGTCGTGGAAGAAGGTCGTGAGGAACCTATCCGTATCATGGGCATTGGCGGCCACCATTTGCTCGCGAAGCAAAGGGAGGATTCGCAGTTCTGCGGAAGGCTCGGACTGCGCCTGCGCAACAGTCACGGCGAGCAGACAGACTAAAGAAGTGCACCGAGGTTCCGTCTCATACCCGCAGTGTCCTTTCCCCTCTGATTCAACCAAGTCGCTTGCATCACGGTTATTCTCCATTCTATTGAGCGCCACAGCGGATTGCGGTGCGAAGTCATCACGGTCGGATTGTGGGCGATTGGGAAGTGATGAAATTGTCTGCGGCACGTGATGCTGGGAGGTGCACCAGTGGTATGCGGATGATGCGGCTGAAAAACAACCACAGGTCCTTCGATTCGGTCGCCGCGGCGACCTTCGCTCAACCACCGCAGTGACGAAGACCTGTCCTGGGGACCTCGACTCAGCCCCTGCTCCCTACGATGCGGCGGTCGGTTTGGGATCGTGGTTTCCCATGTCTGAGAATCCAGACATGGGGCACCCATGGTCATGCGGATTGAAGCTTCCCTGTAAAGCGGGTCCTTCGACTTCCCCTTCACTCCGTTCAGGGTTCTCTCGGGATGGGATCGTGCTTTCCAACCCTTGCGACGGAGACAAGTCGCAAGGATGGGGCACGGAGTTTCGTAGAGATGGAGGCGACGTAAAGAGCGATTCCTCCGGGGCTGAAGCCCTCAGGCTTTGTGACGCATTTCAGGGGCCTGAAGGCCCCTGCTCCCTCCGTGAATGCAGGCCGACGTGGGATCGTGCTTTCCCACCCCTTGCGACAGAGACCGGTCGCAAGGATGGGGCACGGAGGCGTTTTGCAGATTGAGACGTCGATCCAACCCAAGCAAAGCTTGGATGGGGCACCCAGTTTGTGCTTTCGCAACTGCGGTCGATTTTGCACGGAAATTGGGGCGCGCAGGGGGGTGGGGGTACCGTTGGGGGTACCGTGGGGGTACCCTCCGAGTCTTGGCTTCAGGCGGTGGCGGCTTTGGGCGCGTGGCCGCGTGCGGCGGTGTTGGCGACCTGCGCGGCGTAGAGCAGCCGGGTCGACTCCGCACCGGTGAAGACGTCGAGCATCATGCCGTGGGCTACGCAGGCGATGAAGTTGCGGATGTTTTCGCAACCTGATAAGGGCGGCATGGCCTGGCAGTAGGCTCTCTGCGCGGCTTCCGCTGCGCGATCCTGGCATTCGAGCGCGGACTCGTCTCCATTCACATCGTAGGCTGCCTTGACGGCGCGGAAGGCCGTTTGCATCGCCTGACAACAACGGGCGACGGCTGGAATGGCTTCGGGGTTTGTTTCGTGAGAGTCGGACATCGGGACGATCCTTTCGCTGATCTCTTTTAGTGTGCGCGAAGGATGGGAAATTATCTGCAAAGAGAGACCATTCCGGAACCCAGCGAATGCACCGCTCGGGACAGGGTGATTCTGCCGCTTGGTTGTTGAACACAATTCGGCATCGATGCCAGCTTCTCAGCTCTATCTGGTTTCATCGGGGTGACAGCCGGTTTCAGCAGGCCAGTAGTTTGGATCAGGAGCCACTTTCTTGCAGTCTTCTCTCTGAAATCAGACCGTTGACAGGCGCATAACCGCTGGCTTTCGTAGTTGTACCGTTGCATGAGTTCATCAACTACTTCTCCTTTGGTGAGACCTTTCCAAACTGCTCAGGGAAAATGTCTAGGAAGTAATTCCAACCTTTCTCGTGTCCTCTTCCGGCATCCGTATCGGGAATCCCGGAATGCACGAGAGTCATCACGGTATCTTCTCCCTGTTTCTTGAAAGTCACGGTAACCGTCGTCTCTTCTCCCAGGGTGCTTCGCGACATCCAGGTATGCTGAATTCGCCCGGGTCGCTCCACCTCGGTGAATCGCCCGTAGTGAGAATTTCCCTTGATGAGCCAATAAAAGAATCCATCGACGTGTGGATTCAGGAGCAGTTTCTCAGCCGTGTTCCAGGGATTGCCCGGTGTCTTTGGATCCAGCCACGCATCGAACACTTCGCCCGGAGAAGCCGCGATTGTTCGTTCAACTTTAACTTCAATCGTCTTCCTTGATTCATTCATCTCTTCTTCTCCTTCTTCCTTTTTTGTTTGAAATGTTTCTCAAACTGATCGAGACGTTCGTTCCAGAAGCGCTCGTACTCATGCACCCACCCGGCTACCTCCCGAAGTGGTTCGCCTCGAAAGGAGATAAGAACCTCACGACCCTGCTTTTGGCGTTCAATGAGTCCTGCCCTTTCAAGCATTTTGAGGTGCTTCGTCACTGCGTTTAAAGCCGTGTCGTGGGGCTTTGCGACATCCAGAAATCGAGCGGGCCCGATTGCGAGCTGCCCAATAATCGCTCGCCTCGTGGGGTGCGAAATGGCCGTCAACACGTTTGTCAGTTGATCCATGCCCAACATTACACCATAAGGTGTAATGTTTTGGCAAACTAAGGATGGCAAATCAAAAATTTCGCGATGCGGATTCAGGAGTGGGTTCGAAGTTTGCCGATTCGTCATAATCACCAGCTTCGTACTTCGCATCCAAACTCAGACAAGGCGCTGACGCGTCATTGCACTGTTATTTCTCCTTCCTTTTGCGCGCCTTTGTTGCCTGGCTCCTCGTGTTGCCATTCTCGGAATTCGAGGTGATTGAGTGGGCAGCATTTTGCGAAGCGCCAGGGTCAGGGTGACTCTTTCCTCCTTATTTCAAGCTGTGCAGGGTGGATTGGGCGTAAGTGTCACGCCTTTGCATTTTTATTTTCCGGTGCCAAGTATCAAGTCGTTTGATGGCAAGGATTGGAGCGCGTGCCGTCCTTGTGGGGCCTTCGATTTTCGTCTTAGGGAGCAGATTCAACGCCTGCACAGGGAGATCGTTCCGTTCGCCGGCGAGTGGAATTTTCCTGAAAGTGCTTCCGCCGATCGACATGAGTTTCATTTCAACAATGGTTTTTTTGAGCGCATCGATGCGGAGGTCGCCTACTCCTTTGTGCGGCAGCGCAAACCGAGACGGGTGATTGAGGTGGGAAGCGGGAACAGCACGCTGGTGTTTGCGGCGGCGATGCGCAAGAACGCGGAAGAGGGATTCGAAGGAGAATTCATCGCGATCGAGCCGAGCCCTGCTCCGTTTTTGAAGGATGGATTGCCGGGACTGGCGCAACTGATTCAGAAGCCGGTGCAGCAGGCGCCGTTTGATTTGTTTCGGCGACTCGAGGCGGACGATATCTTGTTTATCGATTCGAGTCACGTGGTCTCGATGGACAGCGATGTGTTGTATGAATGCCTGCGGATCTTGCCGCAACTTGCGCCGGGGGTACTGGTGCATTTTCACGACATCTTTGCGCCTCTGGATTATCCGGAAAAATTTGTGAAGACGAATCTGTGTTTCTGGTGCGAGCAGTATTTGCTCGAGGCGTTTCTTTCGTTCAATACGGCATTCAAAGTGGTTTGGTCGGGGAGTGCGATGCAGCGATTTCATCCCGATGTTTTGCGGAGAGCTTTTCCGGCGTGGGAAGGGAGTTTCAGGCGGATGCCGGAGGCAATGAAGGTGTTTGCGCCGTCGCTGGATGGGGAGAATGTTTGGCCTTGCAGTTTGTGGATTGAGCGGGCTGCTTAGGACGGAACGATAGTTGAGGTTTGTGCTTTCCCACCCTTGCGACAGAAAGAAGTCGCAAGGATGGGGCACGGAGATTCGTGGAGACGGAGCCGATGTAAAAAGCGATCCTCCGGGCTGAAGCCCGCGGGTTGGGTAACGCTTTTCAGGGTGCTGAAGGCTCCTGCTCCCTCCGTGAATGCAGGCCGACGCAGGTTCGTGGTTTCCCACCCAAGTGGGGCTTGGATGGGGCACCCATCGTCGTGCGGATTGACGCTTCGCGAAGGCACAATGCCCTTGAATCATTTGTGCTGGGCTAAGCTCTAAGTATTGTGTCTTTGCTCGTGACTTGGACTAACCCTGCAGCCATTGCCTTGAATGAGCTGAGTCGAGCGCCTATCGTGCGCTTCTCGGTGCTGGCGTTGAGCTCCATCTTTTTTCTGGTCGATCCGTTTGCGGCGATTCCGTCGTTTATTGCGATCACGGAGACCGCAGATGCGGCGCGGCGGAAGCGGATGGCGCGGAAGGCGGCGCTGACCTGCTTTATTGTGCTGACCAGCTTTGCACTCGCCGGGCAGCTCATCTTCAGGATGTTTGGAATCACTCTGCCGGCGTTTGAGATTGCGGGCGGGCTGATTTTGCTGCTCATTGGCCTGGACATGCTGGAGGCGAAGCGCTCAGCTACGCAGGAAGCGATCGGCGATCAGGAAGAGGGCGCGGCGAAGGAAGATGCTGGGATTGTGCCCTTGGGGATTCCGATGCTGGCGGGGCCTGGGGCGATTTCGTCGGTGATGGTGCTGGTGGGGCCCGTGCCTTCGTTTTTCCATTGGCAGATGGGGGCGATTCTGGGGTCGATTGCGGTGACTGCCCTGGTAAGTTATTGGGTGCTGGCCGGGGCAGGGCGGATCCGGACGGTGCTGGGGGAGACGGGGATTCGGATCCTGGTGCGCATTATGGGATTGTTGCTGGTTGCGCTGGCTATGCAGTTTTTTGTGAATGGGCTGACGGATCTGGGAATTATTTCGAAACAGTGAAGGACAGTGAACAGGTGCAGTGAACAGTGAAACAGAGAAACGGAGAAACGGAGCAGAGAAACGGGGTCCGCTACTGGGTCGTAAAGGATTGCCACTCTTTGCGGCTCGGCCGTGGGTGGGCCGCTTCCTCGACTACGCCGTAGACGCCGATGATTTTTCCTGTGGGGTCAAAGCGCGGCGATCCGCGTGAGCGCATGAGATTCCAATTTCCGCCGTTTTTTCGAATTCGATAGTACACGTCGATCGGTTCCCCCGTAGTCAGGCAGAGCTGGATTGCATTCCTGGTCGGAGCGACGTCGTCCGGATGCAACATGGCTATCCACCCGTTTCCAGCCGCTTCGGCAAGGGACTGGCCGGTGAAGTCCTCCCAGCGGGAGCTTGCTTCAATGACCTCGCCTTTATCGTTCAGCACCCATGGGACGTGGGGCCCGAGTTCGAGCAAATGGCGGAAATGACTGACGCTCTCGCGGAGGGCCTCTTCGGTGCGTTTGGGCTCCGTGATGTCGGTGACGGCGACGGAAACACCCAGGATCTCTCCTGCTTCGTCCCGGGCCGGTTGATACGACAGCAAGACGGTCTGCGTTTCGCCCATGCCATCCGGTTTCGGCTTTTGAATCTCAACACCGAGGACCGGTTCACCTTGCATGGCGCGGCGGATATAGGGTTCTACATAAGGGAAGAAGTCCGGAATGATCTCGGCCACGGTTTTGCCGAGGTGTTCGCGGAGCGGCACGCCGTTCATCTCGGCCAGGCGGCGATTGAGGCTAACGTAACGCATCTTTCGATCGAGGAAGCAGAGTCCGACGGGTGCGCCGTCGTAGATCGCCTGAATCTGCCCGAGGCGCTGGGCCGGCAGGGACTCCAGGCCTACGAGGGGGTTGCCATCGGCAGCTAGAGGCATTGCTGAGACGAAGGTCTGGGAGGGCGTCGCGATCAGGCGCGGAATCTCCGCTGCAGGGGCAGGTCTGCCATAGAGCCATCCCTGGCCGAGATCGCATCCGAGCCAGAGCAGCATGCTGGCCTGGGCGGGCGTTTCGACGCCTTCCGCTACCGTGATCAGCCCGAGACTCTGACCGAGGCCGATCACCGCCGCTACGATCTTTCGGCTTTCCCGCACCTCGGTCATGGAACCGACGAAGCTGCGGTCCACCTTGAGCTTGTCGAAGGGGAGGGACTGGAGATGGAGGAGGCTGGAATAGCCGGTGCCGAAGTCATCGAGGGCGAGGCAGCAGCCCAGTTGTTTCAACTCGCATGCAATGGCGTGGGCGGCGGACAAATCTTTCAGCAGGGCGCTTTCGGTGACTTCGATGGTGAGGCGACTCAGCGGGAAGTGGGCCCGCGCGGCACATGCGGCGACGAGCGCGGGGATCCCGGGATCCTGTAATTGGACGGGGGAGAGGTTACAGGACAGGTGGAGAGAACTGCGGACCAGCGGAGCCGACGTGAATGCCTGGTCAAGCAGAGTCTGTGTAAGGCGGCTGCTGAGGCCGGCGGCCTCGATCCACGGAATGAATTCGTCGGGGGACGCGTGCTGCCAGCGAGCCAGCAGCTCAAACCCGGTGAGTTGGCCGGTTCTTAGCTCGACGATGGGTTGAAAAGCGGGGAAGAACTCGTTGTTGTCCAATGCCCGCTGAAGCCCGGCTGCATCGGCATGCATTGCACTACTGTACGCCCGCAGCGACCCACGGATATAGCACGTTGGTACCGGAGGGTTACGTTTATGAACAGGGAACAGGGACTAGGGACTAGGGACTAGGGAGTAGATAGGCGTTCAGTGGCAAAACGACCGAATCCTGGCTGGCTGAAGGAGAATCGGGCCAGCCCGACCTTGTGAAGAACTGTCGACCTGCTCCTTTCCTCCAATTTGGAGATTCGCCGGGCCGAACTCCGCGACAGGCGCGGGACGCCGTTCTCGGCTGGCGCGATGCTTACTCGCTTGTGGAAACACCTGCCCGCCGTTCTGGTGGCGGCGGCAGATCTTGCGGTGCAGCAGTTCGATGCTGATTTGTCCTCAGGCCGCGTCTTCCACCTGCAGCCTTTGGAAACAGGAAAATCGTGGCAGTCCGGTCACTCTATGCTTGTTTTGGCATTCAGGGTGTTTTTCGAGGACGACACGAAGTGCCCTTTCCCACAGAAAGGGCGAGGTTTCCACAGGCTGTTTGGCTTGTGTTTATTTTGCCGGATTGTTATTCTCAGGAAGTCGCAAGCGCGAGCAGGGAGCATTCTGTCGCCGCTTGCAAACCTGAGTAACGTGTGTTACTCTCGAAAAGTTGCATAAGCAGCAGTGGAGCCTCCCGGTGGCCGTACGGCCTGCCCGTTGAGGGAAATGGGAAGCTGGTTCGTTGGGTACAGGTGAAAGCGTTTGGTCGCGACCCTGAGCCCCCTGTAGGGAATCCCGCAGAGGACAAGCCGAACAAAACCATTGATTGCATGACCCGAAAGGGAAATCCTTTCGCGCGCCCTAGCGGCACGAGCATTTTTGCTGGCGTTCTTTGAGAATTCTGCGCTGTGCGAGCTCATTTGTGGGCAAGCCTGGAACCGAGAAAGTTAACTCGGATCCGGCTTGACATGAAGAGGGAAGTTCGATAACTTCGAAAAGTTCGCGCAAAAATGCTGGCGAACGTTATCAAGCAAAAAAACCAGCAGCGCATCAAGTTCGAGGACACCTGTTCGCAAGGGCAGGCCTCGATCCAAAAGGGCACCGCTCAGGCGGACCGTCCTAAAGGATCTTTGACAACTAGGTTGAATATGCCAGTCGTGAGAAACGATCAGGTTTGGCTTGATCATTCTCACAAGGTAAGCGCATCTGCGTGCACCCTCTGCTCGGAGTGATCCGATAAGAGATGCGCAGATGCCGTCGATCCTGATCCGACCTCCGTCGGGGAGGGATTGACATCAGGTTTCAAACGAGAGTTTGATCCTGGCTCAGAATCAACGCTGGCGGCGTGCCTAACACATGCAAGTCGAACGAGAAAGGGTAGCAATACCTGAGTAAAGTGGCGCACGGGTGAGTAACACGTGACTAACCTACCCTGGAGTGGGGGATAACTGAGGGAAACCTTAGCTAATACCGCATAACACCTACGGGTCAAAGGAGCAATTCGCTTTGGGAGGGGGTCGCGGCCGATTAGTTAGTTGGCGGGGTAATGGCCCACCAAGACAGTGATCGGTATCCGGCCTGAGAGGGCGCACGGACACACTGGAACTGAAACACGGTCCAGACTCCTACGGGAGGCAGCAGTGGGGAATTTTGCGCAATGGGGGAAACCCTGACGCAGCAACGCCGCGTGGAGGATGAAGTCCTTCGGGACGTAAACTCCTTTCGATCGGGACGATAATGACGGTACCGGAAGAAGAAGCCCCGGCTAACTTCGTGCCAGCAGCCGCGGTAATACGAGGGGGGCGAGCGTTGTTCGGAATTATTGGGCGTAAAGGGTGCGTAGGCGGTTTTGTAAGTCTTATGTGAAATCTATGGGCTCAACTCATAGACTGCATGAGAAACTGCAGGGCTTGAGTGTGGGAGAGGTGAGTGGAATTTCCGGTGTAGCGGTGAAATGCGTAGATATCGGAAGGAACACCTGTGGCGAAAGCGGCTCACTGGACCACAACTGACGCTGATGCACGAAAGCTAGGGGAGCAAACAGGATTAGATACCCTGGTAGTCCTAGCCCTAAACGATGACTGCTTGGTGTGACGGGTACCCAATCCCGCCGTGCCGTAGCTAACGCGTTAAGCAGTCCGCCTGGGGAGTACGGTCGCAAGGCTGAAACTCAAAGGAATTGACGGGGGCCCGCACAAGCGGTGGAGCATGTGGTTTAATTCGACGCAACGCGAAGAACCTTACCTGGGCTCGAAATGTTATGGACCGGAGTGGAAACATTCCTTCCCCGCAAGGGGCCGTAATATAGGTGCTGCATGGCTGTCGTCAGCTCGTGTCGTGAGATGTTGGGTTAAGTCCCGCAACGAGCGCAACCCTTATCTTCAGTTGCTACCATTTAGTTGAGCACTCTGACGAAACCGCCTCGGATAACGGGGAGGAAGGTGGGGATGACGTCAAGTCCTCATGGCCTTTATGTCCAGGGCTACACACGTGCTACAATGGCCGGTACAAACCGTTGCAAACCCGCGAGGGGGAGCTAATCGGAAAAAGCCGGCCTCAGTTCGGATTAGAGTCTGCAACTCGACTCTATGAAGCTGGAATCGCTAGTAATCGCGGATCAGAACGCCGCGGTGAATACGTTCCCGGGCCTTGTACACACCGCCCGTCACATCACGAAAGTGGGTTGCACTAGAAGTCGGTGGGCCAACCGCAAGGGGGCAGCCGCCCAAGGTGTAATTCATGATTGGGGTGAAGTCGTAACAAGGTAGCCGTAGGAGAACCTGCGGCTGGATCACCTCCTTTCTAAAAGAGAACCGGATGGCAGGGCATTTGTTCCGCGATAGCGGACTGTTTCCGATGTGAATCGGATGGCAGAGAATGCTTCTGTTCATCTACCCCGTTGTGCCGTTTACCTGACGGCCGTTTCGGGAGTTCGATACAAGTCTTCTTTTCCTGGTTGACCTTCGCACGATGGTCATGGGCGGCTTAGCTGCCCAGCATATTCAACCTTTGTCCTCGAAACCCTTTAGCAATTGAATGAGGTTTTGGAGAGCCGCCGGGTTTTACGGCGCGGGAGCCGGCCAGCTGCGGTCACATTAGCCGCTCTAACTTGGGCCTGTAGCTCAGTTGGTTAGAGCGCACCCCTGATAAGGGTGAGGTCGGTAGTTCGACTCTACCCAGGCCCACCAACTTGGCCGCAGTTTCCCATATGTGGGGCTGTAGCTCAGTTGGGAGAGCACCTGCTTTGCAAGCAGGGGGTCAACGGTTCGATCCCGTTCAGCTCCACCAAAATTCTCATTTTGATTTTCTGCTTCAAGATTGGCGTCCGGCTAAGTCGGGCTTCAATCTGGAAGCAGGCTGGATCGATCGCGAGATCGAGCAAGTCCGGCAGGTTTCAACAGCCCCAGGGCTGGCCTTTTCTCGGCATAGAGAAAGGTTTGGATGTTTGACAACGAAATTGATTGGGTAACGTACTTTGGAAAGCTGATTTGTCCGCCGTGAGGCGCATAGGTCGGAGTAAGTTTCCAGAGGCGTATACATACAAGGCCGAGCACAAGCAATTGGGTGAGTGAAGTTACTCACTCAGGCAAAGTGTTCAAATGAAGAAGAGTGTCTTTAGGAGATTGCGATCGATTTGCGTGAGCAGAGCGATGCGCACTCAAAGGCGGATAGATAGATTGACTTTGATTCAGGACCGAAGTGATTCGGCTCCCTGCGCAGGAGTTAATTCTATGGTCAAGCTACTAAGGGCGCACGGTGGATGCCTTGGCAGAGACAGGCGAAGAAGGACGTGGCAAGCTGCGATAAGCTTCGGTGAGCCGCACACAGGCGTTATAACCGGAGATTTCCGAATGGGGAAACCCTCCTAGGCAAACCCTAGGAACACCCCGCTGAATACATAGGCGGGAGTGAGCGAACTCAGGGAAGTGAACCATCTCAGTACCTGAAGGAAAAGAAAGAAACCTCGATTCCGATAGTAGTGGCGAGCGAACTCGGAATAGCCCAAACCCGTAGCATTTCGGTGTTTCGGGGGTTGTAGGGTCCGCAACAGTAGAGTTACCAATCTGGCTGCTAGCTGAATCCTCTGGAAAGTGGATCCATAGAGCGTGACAGGCGCGTAAGCGAAAGTAGTCCAGACTCGAAGCGGATACCTGAGTAAGGCGGGGCACGTGAAACCCTGCTTGAATCCACGGGGACCATCCCGTAAGGCTAAATACTAGTCTCTGACCGATAGTGAACCAGTACCGTGAGGGAAAGGCGAAAAGAACCCCGTCGAGGGGAGTGCAAAGTACCTGAAACCGTGTGCCTACAAGCAGTGGGAGGGCTATGCCCCGCAAGGGGAATGCCTGACCGCGTGCCTATTGCATAATGAGCCGGCTAGTTATTCTTGTCAGCAAGGTTAAGCGTAAGCGAGCCGAAGCGAAAGCGAGTCTGAACAGGGCGTTCAGTTGGCAGGAATAGACGCGAAGCGGGATGATCTACCCATGGCCAGGTTGAAGGTGGGGTAACACCCACTGGAGGACCGAACCGGTGTTTGTTGAAAAAAGCTCGGATGAGCTGTGGGTAGGGGTGAAAGGCTAATCAAATTCCGTGATAGCTCGTTCTCTCCGAAATAGCTTTAGGGCTAGCCTCGGACGAATTGCGTTGGTGGTAGAGAGATGGATGGACTAGGGGGCTTTCCGGCTTACTGAATCCAACCAAACTGCGAATGCCAGCGACAACATATCCGGGAGTCAGACGGTGGGGGCTAAGCCTCATCGTCGAGAGGGAAACAGCCCAGACCGCCTGCTAAGGTCCCCAAGTTACAGTTAAGTGGGAAAGGAAGTCGGAACGCTCAGACAGCCAGGAGGTTGGCTTAGAAGCAGCCATCCTTTAAAGAAAGCGTAATAGCTCACTGGTCAAGCGGTCCGGTGCCGACAATACAACGGGGCTAAAACTGTACACCGAAGCAGCGGATGCACACTTTAGGGTGTGCGTGGTAGGAGAGCATTCTCAACAGCGGCGAAGCCAGACTGAGAAGACTGGTGGAGCGTTGCGAAGAGACCCTGCCGGCATAAGTAGCGATAACGGAGGTGAGAACCCTCCGCGCCGAAAGTCTAAGGTTTCCTGAGGAAGGTTAATCCGCTCAGGGTTAGGCGGTCCCTAAGTCGAGGCCGAGAGGCGTAGACGATGGACAGACGGTTAATATTCCGTTCCTCCCAATGTTCGTTATTACGATGGGGTGACGCAGAAGGATAAGCATGCCGCACTATGGCTATTGCGGTTGCTGCACATAAGCTGGATCCGATAGGCAAATCCGTTGGGTCATTAACAGTGAAGTGCAACACAGTTCCGTATGGGGCTTACGATGCTGATTCCACGCTGCCAAGAAAAACCTCTAAGGAGAACAAAGGGAACCGTACCCCAAACCGACACAGGTAGACGAGGAGAATATCCAAAGGCGCTCGAGTGAAGGCTCGTTAAGGAACTCGGCAAATTGGCTCCGTAACTTCGGGAGAAGGAGCGCCCACCTCTGGTGGGCCGCAGTGAAGCGCGTACGGCGACTGTTTAACAAAAACACAGGTCTCTGCTAAGTCGAAAACGACGTATAGGGGCTGACGCCTGCCCGGTGCCGGAAGGTTAAAAGGAGAGGTTAGCGCAAGCGAAGCTTTGAATTGAAGCCCCGGTGAACGGCGGCCGTAACTATAACGGTCCTAAGGTAGCGAAATTCCTTGTCGGGTAAGTTCCGACCTGCACGAATGGCGTAACGATCGTACGACTGTCTTAACGAGTTGCTCGGCGAACTTGTAGTACCGGTGAAGATGCCGGTTACCCGCAGCTAGACGGAAAGACCCCGTGCACCTTTACTACACCTTAACTATGAGTTACGGTTCTCGCTGCGCAGGATAGATGGGAGGCTTTGATACCAGGTTCTCGGACTTGGTGGAGCCAACGGTGAGATACCATCCTGCGAGTGCTGTGATTCTAACCTACCCCCGTAATCCGGGGGAGGGACATAGTTAGGCGGGTAGTTTGACTGGGGCGGTCGCCTCCTAAATTGTAACGGAGGCGCGCGAAGCTACTCTCAGACTGTTTGGAAATCAGTCGTCGAGTGCAAAGGCATAAGAGTGGTTAACTGTGAGACCTACAAGTCGAGCAGGTGCGAAAGCAGGCCTTAGTGATCCGGTGGTTCTGTATGGAAGGGCCATCGCTCAACGGATAAAAGGTACGCCGGGGATAACAGGCTGATCATTGCCAAGAGTTCATATCGACGCAATGGTTTGGCACCTCGATGTCGGCTCATCGCATCCTGGAGCTGTAGAAGGTTCCAAGGGTTAGGCTGTTCGCCTATTAAAGCGGTACGTGAGCTGGGTTCAGAACGTCGCGAGACAGTTCGGTCCCTATCTGCTGTGGGCGTAGGAGATTTGAGGAGGGCTGTCCTTAGTACGAGAGGACCGGGATGGACGAACCTCTTGTGTTCCAGTTGTCCTGCCAAGGGCACGGCTGGGTAGCGAAGTTCGGTTGTGATAACCGCTGAATGCATATAAGCGGGAAGCACGCTCCAAGATGAGATCTCCCTGAAGGGCCCAGAAAGACCATCTGGTTGATAGGCTGGAGGTAGAAGTGCAGTAATGCACGTAGCTTACCAGTACTAATCGCCCGTTCGGCTTGTCCATAGAATTAACTCCGCGCAGTACAAACCGCGGATACTCTTCTGATGACAAGCCTTGTACGTACCAATCAATTTCGTTTCGAACACTGCTTCTAAAGGCTTTTTTGGCGCCAGATTGCAGTCCGCGTTCCTGCACGGCCCGGGAGAAACAATCCGGGACAACGCAGATGTCGCGGCAGGCTGCGGGCAACCACCCGCCAAGCGCCACTCAAGATTTAAGGCGTCGGGATCCTTCGCGCGTAGCGCTCAGGATTTCAGCTGAAGGCTCAGACGCCTTCAAAGCGCCTCAATCTGCCGGTGACCATACTGCGAGGGATCACCCGTTCCCATCCCGAACACGGAAGTTAAGCCTCGCTGGGCCGATGGTACTGCACGGGCGACTGTGTGGGAGATTAGGTGATCGCCGGCATTAATACAGCGAAAAGCCCATCCCGAAAGGGATGGGCTTTTTGCGTCTGCCCAATCGGTGCGGCAGGGAAAACCTGATCTCTGCGCAAAGAGGCCACGCCTTGCGGCGTGGCCTCTCATGTTCAGGTGATTCGGATTTCAGTCTGCCCGTCCGTGGCGCGCTCAGACTACCGCTGTGCGGCTGCCGGTAATCAGACGGAACAACCAGGTGAGAACGACCGCTCCGATGACGGCAATTACGATGCTCATGATCATGCCGTGCTGGCTGACCCCGCCGAACCCCAGGTGGCTTGAAAGGAAGCCGCCGACCAGCGCGCCTACCAGGCCGACGATCATGTCCACGAAGAAGCCAAAGCCGGAACCTTTCATCAGTTTTCCGGTCAGCCAACCGGCGACGACGCCGATGACGATCCATGCAATGAGCCCATGTCCACTCTCCATAATCTTTCTCCTCCAATCACTTCGATGCAGTTTGTGACTGCGGACTCATCGGGAACGGAGAAATATCCATCTGGCCAGAATGCGGAGGATCGAGACGAGGGCAAGAAAGCAAAGGGCCACGCCTTGCGGCATGGCCCTTTGCTTTTGAGCTGCGTTTCAAGCACGGAGAGAGCACACCTTATCTATTTCGAGCCAGAAGCGTGCGCGTGTTCTGTCCTGTGTGTTTGCTGCTGTGCTTGTTGTGCCGAGGCCGATGTGGATCCCAGCGTTTGCTGCAGTTGTGTTCCGTACGTGCGGACGCAGAGCCGACATACTACACGCCCTACTGGCAGAAGGATGACGGCGTACACGAAGCGACGTTTGCGATCCGGACGAGCCTGGCGGGCGAGACGCTGCTGCCGAGCCTGCGCACGGCGGTACGGCAAATCGATCCGAACCTGCCCTTGTTGGACGTGCGCACGCAGGACGAACAGATCGCAGCCAATCTGCGGCAGGAGCGGATCTTCGCCATTCTTACGAGCGGCTTCGGCGTATTGGCGCTCGTGTTGGCATGTGTTGGAATCTACGGCATAATGGCGTGCGCTGTCGCGCAGCGAACCAGCGAGATTGGCGTACGGCTCGCGTTGGGCGCGAAACCTCGGCAGGTGCTTGGCATGATCCTCTGCGAGGCGACGTGGCTTTCGGTGGTTGGAATTGCAATCGGATTCGTCGCTGTTCTGTTGCTTGCGAGGGTGGTCCGATCGATGCTGTACGGGGTCGCGGCGGATGATCCGCTTACCTTCTGCGGCGCGATTCTTGGGTTGATACTGGTCGCATTGGGTGCAGGCCTGATTCCTGCTCGTCGAGCCGCCATGGTGCAGCCGATGGAAGCGTTGAGGCATGAATAGAGCAGGGACTAGGGACTAGCGCCTGCTTCAATTAGCGAATGCTTCAATGCCGACGGGCAGGGCAGCGATTCCGCCCTTGGCCTTGGCTTCGGCTACTACGGCGTCCAGGTGCTCGAGCACTTCGGGAACGCTCATGGTGTAGATCTCGCGGCGCGCGTCGTAGCCCTCTTCGATCATCTGCTTCAGATATCTGCCGGCGATCTGTACGGCTAGCTGGTCGGTGATCACTTTGCCGGAACGTTTCTTTTGCTCTACCCACGCGGTGCAGGGCATCGCGATCCACATCGGACGGTTGTCGACTTCGAAGCGCACATCCACTGCATCTGCGTGGCGTGTGGCGATGGCGACGATGTTCGCCTTCCACTTGCAGTAGAGGTCTTCGCCGGTCCAGCGATCCTTGACGTGGAATTCTTCGTACATGGTTCTAGGCTATCGTTTCGCCAGTGTTGAGGGCAAGCTGGCGGCGATGTTTTCGCGTTGAAGGAGGCCGGGCCCGAAGGCCGCGACTCTGGGGTTCGCAGTTTTCGTGCTCCCTCCGATGTCTTCGTTCGCCGGAAGCCGCACGCTCCGTTTTGATTCTTAGAGCGAATCCCGACGTTCCTGGGCGTTTGGTTGGGCGCGAGCCCCAGGTACCCTTCAGCATCGAATCGCCAGATCCCCAATCACACGGTGGGGATTTGGTTAGC
This sequence comes from uncultured Acidobacteriaceae bacterium, assembly GCA_963704415.1. Taxonomy (GTDB): domain Bacteria; phylum Acidobacteriota; class Terriglobia; order Terriglobales; family Acidobacteriaceae; genus Telmatobacter. The sequence goes on from OY969908.1 coordinate 2,174,622, forward strand.
CGCTGCACGTTTTCTCGTCCTTGCCGATGATTCCTTGAGAGGGATCGTCCCCAATCCAGGTTTCAGTGGATGTCACCGACGAGATGCGCCGCGACGCGGAAGCGCGCGGCATGCCGACCATTGATTATGTCGATTTTCTGATTGCCAAGGGGCGGCAAGCGATGACCGACGGCGCGGCCATTTCGAATGCGATTGAGCGGATCCGGGCGCTGCGCCCTCAAGGGGCGGCGTCGCAAGGCTAAAGGAGAGCCGGTTCATAGGTGGACGCTCCTGTTTGCCCGCTGATAGACTAGTAGGGTTGCAGTCGCTGTGCCCCCTCCTGTACGGACCCCGCCTGCAAGTCATTCGACGAAGGAAACTTGGACTCAGAAGGACTCTAGGACTCAGTGGACACACAGACTCGCCACGCCCTGAAGGGCGACAAATTTGCCCAGGCTACCAAAACCAGTGTGACCTGGGTCAGCGGTCATCGTTCCGGCGTCGTGCGCAGCGCGATCGCTCTTGCCCTGGTTGTGATCGTGCTCGTGGGCGGATGGATTTTTTGGGATATGCGCTCCTCTGCTGCCAGCACCGAATTGGGAGCGGCGATGGACACCTATTCATCTCCGCTGGCCACTCCCGGCGCGCCGCCGGAGAATGGCATCTATTCCACTGCGGCTGAGCGCGCGAAGGCGGCCAACCAGCAGTTCCAAGCTGTGGCGGATAAGTACAGCTGGCTGCCCGAAGGAACCAAGGCGCGTTATTTTGCCGGTGTCACCGACGCGGAACTAGGCCGCACGGGTCCGGCTGAAACGGAGCTGAAGGCGGCGGCGGATTCGTGGGATCGGAACCTCGCGAACCTTGCCAAGCTGGCTCTTGCCGGTTTGTATCACCAGACAAATCGCGATGCCCAGGCTATCGAGCTCTACAACGCGATCATTGCGAAGCCGTCGGTGACGGTGTCGGCGGCTGTGGCGCAGCTGGATCTCGCCGACCTCTACGCAGCGTCGGGCAAGCGCGATATGGCGCGCAATCTTTGGGCCAAGGTGAAGGACACGGACAAGGACGGGGCTGCGGGATCGATTGCGGCTCAGAAGCTGACCGGACAATAACCAGGCAATAAAGATTCCAGAACCCGGCTTGGCTCGATTAAATTTCGAACATTTCCCCGGAGGGCTGCGTCTGTCTTGATGTATGAGCGCAAGCCAATCCGTATTCGCAGGTTGGATGGAAATCGCACCAAGCGCCGTGCAGGACGAGGCCCGCGAGCAAGTGGAAGAGGAAGCACTCGAGGCACTGGTCGGCCAATACGCGTCGACCCTCTACCGTGTCGCCTTCTCAATCCTCCGCAATCCTTCGGACGCCGAAGATGCAGTGCAGGAGGCGTTTCTGCGTGTCCTGCGCCATCGCGACACATTGGGTGAGATTCGGGACCATCGTGTGTGGCTGATTCGCATCGTGTGGAATATTGTCCTGGACCGCAAGCGCCGCGCCAAGACCCGCCCTGAAACCGACGATGTTGCCGAACTTGCGCGGGTGCTTCCCGCCCATGGATTGAGCGCCGAACAGCGCGCCGCGGCTGCGCAACACCACGCGCATGTGCTGACCTGCGTAGACCAGCTGCCCGCCAAGGAACGCGAAGTGATGGTTCTTTCGGCGTTCGAGGAGCTGACCAGCGTGGAGATTGCTTCGGTTCTGGGGATCACCGAATCGAGTGTTCGTTCACGGCTTTTTCGCGCGCGCAACCTGATGGCCGACCTGCTGAATCACTCGAGGAGTCTCCGATGAATTCGCATCCTCACAACACTTTTGATTCGCATACGGGCTCTGGATCGGGCGAAGCTGAAGCGACACTGCGCCTGATTGCCGGTTTGCCTGCGCCTGAAGGGCTGGAGGAGCGGGTTAAAGCTGGTCTTCACCAGACGCTGCATCAGGCTCCGCGCAGCGCAAGCCTCTTGCGTTGGCCGCTGACGACACCGCATGATCCGATGCGTTCAGGCTCGACGCGTGCGGGCTGGATGCAGAGCCCGTGGCTTCGTGGCGCTGCTGCTGCGGCGATTGTGTTTGTGGTGGCGGGTGGCGGCTGGGAAGTCTGCTCGCGTATTCAACCAGCGCAGGAGCCGAAGGCGATCGCTCTTCCACCTGTTGCTGCACATGGAGGGTTCTCCAGTGCGAATGCGATACGGACGCCGAAGACGCTGAACGGGACTGTGCTGACGCATCCACTCCCGGATGCGGTTGCGGGGAGGAAGGGGCTGGACTCCTCGAAGAAGCCGGTAAAGAAGGCCAAGGCGGAAGCTGCGAAGCCGGCTGGCCACTGAGCTTGGACATCGCGCTTTTCGGGTTCGTGCCTCCCACCCTTCCGCCAGGAAAAAGGCGAAAGGATGGGGCACCGTGCCGTTTTGCGGATTGAGACACCGATCCACCCAAGCGGAGCTTGGATGGGGCACCCAGTTTCGTGAGGATTGGTGCTGCGGGACAAGAGATCCCCAGGGTCGCTCGGGATGACTGAGAGGAAGGGGTACCGAGATGGCGGATGAGCTGTCGTCCGAGGCTTGCAGGACCGCCGACTACTCCTTCGCGAAGGCGCGGATGATCAGGCCTAGAATCGAGAGCACGGCCGCTCCCCAAAATGCCGGACCCCAGCCGTACACATAGAAGCCGCCTACCAAGTGCGACGCGAACAGGATCATGGCCGCGTTGATCACGAGCAGAAACACGCCGAAGGTGAGGATCGCGAGCGGAAAAGTAATCAGCTTCAGAAGGAATCCCAACGTGGCGTTGAGGAAGCCGATGACCAGTGCGGCAACCAAAGCGGCCTGCAGGCCGGTCACGAAGAATCCTGGAACAATACGGGATACCAGCAGCAATGCGATTGCGCTGAGAAGCCAGTGAATCAGCAATCGAAACATGGTTATTTCGCCTTTCTCTGCGCCTGCGAGTAAAAACCTTGATTGTAACGGTATAGCATGGCGGTGAGGAGATGCGGCGACCGATTTCTCCGGTTGCCGTGACCTTTTCGATGCGCGCCGGGTCAAAAGACCCAAGTACGCGAAGCTGGCCCTCTGTCACAAGTCATCAACCGGGAAAAGGATGCATGCCGGCTCGAGACCTTGTCTGCTGTATCGCAATCGGGGCGACGTCGCTCTTGGCGGCGCAGCGAGCTGCGGGACAAAATGGGGGTCCAGTGGCGAATCCTCCTTTGCCCGGCATTCGCCGACTGATCCAGGAAGTGCAGGACCACCAGCGACAGCTGGACAAGGTGCGCGAATCTTATACCTATACTTCGATGCAAACGACGCAGGATATTGATGCCAATGGGCAAGTGAAGAAGACGGAGACGGAGGAGCACGAAGACTTCTTCGTCAATGGCCATGTCATCGAGCGCACGGTAAAGAAAGATGGGCAGCCGCTGAGCGATCATGACCAGCAAAAAGAGACGGAGCGCGTGACAAAGCTTGTGGAGAAGGCAGAAAAGACGCCGGCGGGGCAGCCACTGGAAGGGCCAAGCATCAGTGTGAGCAGGGTGCTGGAGATTATGGATGTCCGTAATGAGCGGCGGGTGAACTTTCGCGGGCGCCCGGCCATCGTGTTCGATTTTGTAGGCCGCAAGGATGCGAAGACCCACGGGCTGGCCGAAGATGCTTCAAAGAAGCTGCAGGGGACGATCTGGATTGACGAGGCCGATCGCCAGGTGGCGCATTTGGAAGTGAGCTTCATCGATAACTTCCACGTAGTCGGCGGGCTATTGGCGAATATCCAGAAGGGATCGAATTTTCATTTCGACCAGGAGCGGGTGACCCACCCCAGCGACGAAGACCTGTCGCCGGGGGCCCGGGGAAATGGCGAGCTCTGGCTGCCTACGGGCGGCGAGGGAACGATGCAGGCGCGTGTGCTGCTGGTGAAGAATCTGCGCCAACACTTTATCGAGCGCGACTACGACTACAAGCGGTTTAGGGTGGAGACGCAGCAGGCCAAGGACGCGCAGGTGCCTGCAGCTAAGAAGCCGTGAGAGCGTGAATGCGCCGCGGGGCGCGATAGAGTGAAAGCATGTTTGCGCGGAAGCTTTCGGTGAAGAGGGTGGATGTGGCGGGAGACCGGCATCCATGCCCGGTTCGCTGGATCGACAACTTTGCCATGCGGAACTTTACCAACGACGCGATTTTCGACGACACGCTGCCGGCGGGCGATGGGTTGTTGGAGGCTGGCCATCGCGTGCCGCTCGACCGGCTGCAGACGGCGATGGAGGATTGGTTTCGGCGCAAGGGGTATCTGCAGGCGGGGGAGCGGCTGGAGGTTTCCGAGCTCGCAGGCTGACCACGGTGGCGCTCGGAGAAATGTGCTGACACCATCGCGGAAGAAGACTACTTTGGCTTCAGCATGATCCAAACGAAAGCCAAATGACAGGCCGCGTTTCGATGGAGTCTACGAGCATCGATCCGTCGTTTCAGGCGCAAGGCGTTGTCGGCGCCGGCCGGGGTGCGTTGATTGAGGCGATGTTTGGAGCGGGCTGGCTCGGGTGGGGTTTGGGCACCGCGAAAGCGTTCAACGGATTCACGGGTCCCACGTTTGGATTCATGACTCTGTTGCTTCTAGCTTGCTCGATCTACGTGCTTCGAAGAGGCCGGCTGCTCCGCAAGAGTTACCCGGCGGTTGGCGCCATCCCGCAGCGCAACATCTGGAAGTGGTACGTGATCCTCGTGCTGATCGAATTTCTTGCAATTGTATTGGCGTCGACACTGGCGTATCGAATCGATCGCACCGACCTTGCGACCGACTGGTGCGGAATAATCGTGGGGATCCATTTTCTGCCGCTTGCCAAGATATTTCGCGCACCACATCTCAATATCCTCGGCATCCTGATGACGCTTTGGTGTGTGCTGTGCTGGGTGCTTTTCCGCTCGAATGCGCTTGTCATCTCAGTCTCGCTCGGGACAGGGATACTGCTTTGGGGCTCTTGTGTTTTTGCCTTGATTCGAGGCGGAAAAATCGCTCATGCCTTGCGCATCGCTGTTTAGGCCGCGGTTTGTTGTTGGGATTTGGCGCCGGTCCAAAGCTGGAATTCGGCTTGGCGACGGGCTTTCAGGCTGACGATTTCGTGTTCGCCGCTGTGGTCCCAGCGCAGCAGTTCCGAGGCTGCGGCATCGTATTTGCCGGCATTCAGGTTTTGCAGCAGTGTGGAAGAAGCAAGGCGTCCCGATGAACCTAAGTTGAAGGGAAGTCGACGAGTGCGTCGAATTGGCCCTGGGTGAGCGGCACGGTTACCTGTCGGGAGAGGGCCTGCTCGGCCTCGTGGACGTCCCATAGGAGGATTACTTCGGCCTGGGTTTCGCAGATTCCGTCGGGATAGCACTCCGGATGGACGAGGCGGTGTCCGTAGCCTATGGTCGGCAGGCCGGCTATATAGGGGTAGACTTTGCTGCGAAAACCTTCCGATTTTTTGATTAACTCCAAACCCGCGTTGCTCAATTTCATGTTTCCTCCTGGAAAAGAAAAGCCACCGGGCTTGGGTGGCATTTTCACGGGCTAAAGCCCTTGATTCACTTGTCGAGCGATTAAGGGGCCTGAGCCCCTGCTCCCTCCGTCGAACGTTTGAGGCGCCAAAGCCCCACGCTCCCTCCGCACTCTTTTCACGCCAGCAGGAGGCGCGAAATATTCTGCAACAACGTCGGAGAAGGCTGAACCCTTGCGGTCTTACTCACGGGACTTTCCTACCTTTTCTGTGGAAAAAAAGATGGTCTGGAATAGCGAAATGTTGCTATACGGGCGGTGGGGTCGCGTGATAGCCTTTCGCGATTGGGACAGGCCAGATATTCGGTCCGAGCCCGTAGGGGACCTGAATAACCGCTCTTATTTACGGGTAAATGCGATAGGGTCTCACAAGATGAAATAAGGATTTCTGCACCAAATGTGGTGCATTTTGTAAGCTTGTCAGGAGTATGGGTTTAGCAAGCAAGAACCCCAAGCTCCCGGCTTTTCCCGCCCTGGATCTCCTGTTGTATCTCTTCGAATTATTTAGGGTTACTAGTGCCGAACTAGTAAAATGGGGAGATGCTAATGAGACGAAACGCGAACAACGTGAACGCGAAAGATCCCGTTCAGTTCTGGCTGATGGTGGGAGCTTCGTGCGTTGCGCTTGCCAGTGCGGTTCTGACGCTTCCCGCGCGAACTGTGCAGGCCGATGCGCTTCTGTCCCGACCGGAGGCAGCGGCACCTTCCGTTGCGCCGGTCACAAGCCCGACGCCTGTGGTGGTATCAGCACCGAAAGTGGAACACAAGGCGCCGGTGAAACTGTTGCATGGATTCGCTTCCTGGTATGGCGGGGTCTTTAATGGGCGCCAAACAGCAAGCGGTGAAGTGTACAACATGAACGAGTTGACGGCCTGCCACCCGACGTTGCCGTTTGGCACCAAGGTGCGGGTGGTGAACACGAGGAATCACCGGGCGGTGGTGGTACGGATTACGGACCGGGGGATCCTTTATGGACGGCGGGTGATCGATCTATCGTATGCTGCCGCCGAACAGATTGGCATGGCGGAGGTGGGGGTTGTGCCGGTCACGATTCAGGTGTTGCCCACGGAGAAGCGGGTGACGAATTAGGAAGATACAACCTTTGGCGTACGGATGGCCGAGCCGTTCGGGCTGGCCGTTCTGTTTGCGGTCTACTGCCATTCCCGCGGAGACCGCGGTCGATGGATCTAGTCTGTGCTTTCCCAGGTCTGAAAATCCAGATCTCCACCCCAGCGACGAAGACCTGTCGCTGGGGCCCCGGACCTGGGGCACACAACTGTGGATAACCGCCGGGGATTGGGTTCGTGCTTTCCCACCCAAGCGGAGCTTGGATGGGGCACCCATGTTTGTGCGGATGGATGCTCTGATAAAGAAGGCTTGTGGTTTCCCACATGGAGGGGAAACCCATTTTTCTGGATGACAGCGGGGAATGGGGCGAGAGCGTTAGTCCGTGTCGGGGCGTTTGTAGGGCTTTTGGAGCAGCATGCGGGCCTCGTTGATGGCGCCCTGGGTGTTGTCATTGGTCTGGACGGCGAGGCGGTATTCGTTGACGGCGCGGTCGCGCTGGCCGGTGATGTCGAAGATGCGGCCGATGGCGATGTGGCTCCAGACTTCGGTCCAGGCGGGCTCGTCGTCGCCACGGAGGGCATCGCGGAAAGAGTTCACGCTGGCCTGGTAGTTGCGTTGGGTGAAGAGCACTTCGCCGATGCGGTAGCTGGCGAGCGAGCTTTGCGGATTGGCGGTGAGGGCTTTCTGATATTCGGTCAACGCGCCCGCGAGATCGTTCTGGGCGACGAGTTGCTGGCCTTTGAGAATGGAGATGCGCACCTGGAGATCTGGCGATGATTTGAGCACCCAGTCGCCGGGATCGATGGCGATGCGGCGGGGGCGGCCGAAGGTGTCGACGACGAATTGCGAGTCGGTGCCGACGACGTCGATCTTCTGATTGACGGTTTTGCCGTCAGTCTCGACGCGAAGGTCGACCGGCATGCGAAAGAGGTCGAGGTCCTGATTGATGAAGCCGATGGTGCGGAAGCCTTTGTTATTGCCGAGACGGTAAACGGTGTACTTGTCAGTGAAAGTGGGGGCACCGGTGCCGTCGATCCACTGGGCGAAGAAGGGCGTGAGCTGCTGCTGGCTCTGCGCTTCGGCGACTTTCTCGAAATCGCTGGCACGGATGGGCTTGTCGGTGTACTCGCTGAGGACTCCTTTGAGCGTGGCGAGGAATGTCTTGTCGCCGATTTCGCCGCGCAGCATGTGGAAGATCATGGCGCCCTTTTCGAGGGTCATCGACTGGAATTCGGGCGAGAAGGGGCTCATGCGGCCGACGCTCGAGAGAGGCACGGTGTCGTAGGCGAGAGCTCCGGCGGAGACGTCCTGCAGGGCGTTGTGGAGGGCGCTGTGGCCGCTTTCGTCTTCGAGATACATCAGCTCGCCGTAGCGGGCCATGCCGTTGGTGATCCAGGCATCGTTGAGAGTGCGCGGACTGACTTCAGAACCCCACCATTGATGGGCAATGGTGTTGGCAAGCAGGCGTACGCCGGATTTGTCGGCGATGCGCGAACCCATGATGCCGGCGAGTTCGGGAGCCCATGCGGCGGGGAGGGTGTCATCGGGCATTTCGACGACGGTGAGGTGCGGAGTTTCAGGCGAGCCGAAGCTGTCGGTGAAGAAGTCGTATTCCTTGGCAGCGGTTTCGGCGACCTGGTTGCCGGAGGCCTGGTGGCTGACGGTGAGATAGACCTTGACGTTGCCTGGGCCGGCGGTGAAGGGGCCGAGATAGCGTCCGGCGATGACGGTGCCCGGGAATCCGGGTTTGTCCCAGCTGAAGTCGAACTCATCGCCTGGTTTGCCGCTGGCGAGCGTAACGGATTGGGATGTCCCCTGGGCGCCGCTGGCGAAAACTTTCATGCCCTGCGGGACCTTGATGTGCAGTTGGGCGGTGAAACGATCGGTCATGAAGCCGGCGGTGGGGAACCAGCGTGCGGGGTAGAGCAGATATGTGATCGGCTCCTGAATCGCAGCGAGCTTGAGGCCTTCGACCGGGCCGTCTTCATTGCCGGTGATAACGCCTTCGTAGTCGAAGGTCCAGTGGTTGGCCTGGCCGGCGGCGAAGGGCTTGGAGGGAGCGACCCGAATGGTGCCGTCGGCGAGGCGTTCGCCGGTGAGCAGTTTGCCGGCGTCGTCGGTAATTTTGTTGATCTTGAGGGCGGGATGAAAGCCGAAGCTGACCTCGTCCGCGCTTTCGGGCGCGGTGAAGGTGACCTGGGCCTTGGCGGCGATGTGATGGGTGGCCGTGTCAAGCTCGGCGTCGATGACGTAGCCGGTGATATCGAGTGTGGCGCGCTCAGCGCGCTGAGCCGAGAGGGATACGGCGGCGAGCAGGGCGGCGACCAGGGCCAAACATACGCTCCAGAAGCGACGGGTTGGAAAATCGACCAGGATCATTGGCTTTCTGAACTGCATATCGTTTTTTGTTCACTCGCAGATTTGGCTGGCGCGGATTTATTTCTCCCGATCAGGATTGCACGGATTCGGCGACAGGGAAAGGAATGCCAAGGTAACTGAGTGCGATGGCGGCCACCCTGTCGATGGCTCCATCCGCATCCCCTTCGCCAGCCGGGCCGTTTTTGCCGGTCGAGTCTGTACTGAGCAACCCCCGCACGCGCTCAAGCTCCTGCATCATGGACTGCCGAGGGGGCCCGTCGGGTAGCAGCGGCTCAAGTTGTTGGACGATATTTGCCGCAGTGAAATCGTTTTGAATGAGCTCGGGAACTATCCGTTTGCCGGCGATGAGGTTGGCCATGGCGACATGGGGCACGGCGACAACCCGTCTTGCAATGGCGTAGGTGATGGGCGAGACGCGGTAGACCACGACGAAGGGATTGCCGATCAGGGCGGCTTCGACGGTGGCAGTGCCGCTGGCGACGATGGACGCGCGGGCGTGAAAAAGGGCGCCTGCGGCGCGGCCAACTGCGGCACCTGCGGTGCGGCCAACTGCGCCTGCGGCGCGGCTGTCGCTTAGGAGGCGGATGGTGAGGCTCTGCTTAAGATTGCCGACCATGTTCTCTACTTTGTGGCGCTGTTGGACGGTGAGAGTCGGGGCGAGCGGAATCACGAACTGTGGCTCTGGATTACCTTGCTGCAGGTAGTTGTGGAACAAGAGTATCGCAGCATGGATCATCTCGGGGAGATTGTCGTGGATCTCTTTGGCGCGGCTGCCGGGAAGCAGGGCGATCCAGGTTTTTTCCGGATCGAGATTGTTTTCGGCGGCAAACTGTTCTCGGCTGATCGAAGGCAGGGGCATATCGGCGAGGGGGTGGCCGACGAATTCCGCATGCACGCCGCGTTCGCGATAGAACTGCTCTTCGAAGGGGAAGATGACGAGCATGCGCTCGACGTACTTCTGGACCAATTTGATGCGGCGTTTTTTCCAGGCCCATAGTTGTGGACTGACAAAGAAGAGGACGGGGATGCCGAGGCGGTGCAACTCCTCGGCGAGCTTGAAGTGGATATCGGGGAAATCGATGAGGATGGCGATGGTTGGACGTCGTTCCCTGATGGCTTGTTTGAGACGGCGGAATTCGCGGTAGATGCGGGGCAGGTGGCGGACAACTTCAGTGATGCCCATGACGGCCATGTCTTCCGCGCGCACGACGCGCTCGAGGCCGGCATCGACCATGCGCTGACCACCCATGCCGAAGAAGGCGGCTCGCCGCCCTTGAACTTCCAGGCGCTTCTTGAGCGCGGAAAGAAGCAGCGCGCCGTAGGCTTCGCCGCTGGCTTCTCCCGCGGAGATGAAGATGGTTTTGGGATCAGACATCGAAGCGCCGGCTCGCGAGGCGCTGAGAACCATGATAGCGGGTTTGCATCTGGCCGCTGGTGCCGGCCAGATGAGCCTCTCGCGCAAGAAGGCCACGATATAAACAGGCTGGTCAGTCTTCTACGGCTTAAGTCACGGCGTAGGAGGTTTCCCTTGTGTTACATAGAATGCTGTGAAAGCTAATCGCGGAGCGAATGGAGTACCACCTTTTAGAGTCCCCGATAGGGGATCGGTAAACCCCTCGCCTTTAGGCGAAGGATAAGTTCTTGGGCTGCAGATCTGAGCTTTATCGGCATCGACCGCCCCCCAGTAAGCTTTCGTCAAGTCTCGGCATGCATCGGCGGAACACTATCGCTACTAAGACGAGCGAAGAAATGCTCGAACAACCAATCGGCCGTACGGCCGATCAATCCGGCTTCCAGCCGTAACCGAAGCCACCGCCTCTTAGGCGGTGGAGCATTCACTGATCTCGTTTTCCGGCGGTTTGTGGTCTTCTGTCAGATGTAATTCAAGGAACAACCATCACAGCAGAGAAAAAGGAGGTTGTTCAAGTGAACCTCTTCGATTTCAGTATTATTCAATTCTTTAATCAATTTGCGCAGAGATCCATTCATGTTGACAGCTTGATAGGATCCATATCCAACGAATTGATCTTCCAAGGCGGATTCCTTCTAGCTTTCTTCTGGTTGGCCTGGTTCCGTAATCGCGAAACCCAATCGCGCGACAGAGAGATCGCCATTTCAGGCATTGCCGCTTCCATGGTGGCGCTGTTTGTGGCAAGAGGGCTGGCTCTCGTATTGCCGTTTCGCATTCGGCCGCGCTATGTTCCAATGCTCCACTTTCGTGTGCCGTTCGGGTCTGACGGGGATAGTTTGCTGGGATGGAGCTCCTTCCCAAGCGATCATGCTGTCTTCTACTTTTCATTGGCGACTAGTCTCCTGAGTCATAAATAGCTTGCATATATAGCCGGGACGTTTTATGGTGAGGTATGGAACCTCGTCGTGGACGTCCGAAGATGCATGAGCTGGTGGTTAGCCAGGCGCAGAAGGCCGAATTGGAGCGCATCGCGCGGCAGTCGCGCAGCGCCCGGTCGGTGGCGTTTCGAGCGCGCATTATTCTGGAGTGCGCAGGAGGAGCCAACAATGCAGCGGTAGCGGCGAAGCTTCGTACCACTGGTTTTACAGTGGGTGTTTGGCGCAATCGTTTCATTGCCGAAGGATTGGTTGGCCTGGGCGATGAGCCGCGTCCTGGCGCGCCGCGTGAGATCGGTGACGAGAAGATCGAACAGGTTGTGCGGCTGACGCTGGAGAAAACCCCGAAGGGAGTTACGCACTGGTCCAGCCGCATGCTGGCAACCAAAACCGGATTAAGCCAGTCCACCGTGAGCCGCGTGTGGCGAGCCTTCGGACTGAAACCACATCGCACAGAGAGTTTTCAGCTATCCACCGACCCATTGCTGATCGACAAGGTGCGGGATATTGTAGGACTGTATCTTGATCCACCCCATCATGCGCTGGTGCTGTGCGTCGATGAGAAATCGCAGATTCAGGCTCTCAGCCGCACCCAGCCGGTGCTGCCCATGCGAGCCGGACAACTGGAAAGGCGCACCCATGACTACAAGCGCCACGGCGTCACCAGCCTGTTTGCGGCCCTCGATATCGCCACCGGCAACGTTCTCGGCAAATGCTACCGCCGGCATCGCTCGGTGGAGTTCCTCGACTTCCTGAAAAGGATCGACGCAGCAGTTCCGTCCGATATGGAAATCCACCTGGTATTGGACAACTATGGCACCCACAAGACTGCACCAGTTCGGCAATGACTACAAAAACGACCGCGCTACCATCTGCACTTCACTCCCACACATGCTTCCTGGCTCAACCAGGTCGAGCGCTGGTTTGCACTGCTTACACAACGGCAGATCAAGCGCGGCTCGCACAGAAGTGTTCAAGAACTGGAAGCAGCGATTCGAGAGTTCATCGCTGCTCATAACCAGCAGCCCAAGCCTTTCCGATGGACCAAATCCGCAGATCAGATCCTGGCCTCCATCGCACGCTTCGCCACTGCCACTCTTGCCGCTCACGCACCCGCTTCTTATACGAGAAATCAATGACTCAGGAGACTAGTATCTTCCTTATATCGCGACGTGCCGGGCTCTTCGCCTATTGTCACGCCTTGTTTTTCGTGTGCTTGCCGCGCATCTATTCCGGTGTTCACTATCCAACCGACATCATGGTTGGCGCGTTTCTGGGCATAGGAATCGGCTGCATTTCGCTCATGCCAATGTTCCGGAAATCGGTTGCCAGCCTGCCACTGCGCTGGCTGAAGGAATCTCCTTCGTTTTTCTATCCCTGCTTCTTTCTGACCTCGATTCTCCTGGCGACGGAATTCAATCCGGTGAGGACTCCCGTCGTGGTTGCATGGCGGATCATCAAAGCCCACGCGCAGAAGCCGCTGTAGAGTCGGGAACGCGATTGAGCGGAGAAGGACTCGGGCCGCTCGCCGCCTAGTGCGTGTTTGGCGGGGAAGGATGGACGGTCCGATTCGGGGCAAGTTGCGGATCAGGTGTGGGAAGCGCCGGAGCGGCATCGATCGTCTTGCCGTCTAGAACAGCACCGCCGAGCCGTCCTCCCGGTTCGCCCTCGAGAATCACGCGAACGCTTTGAGTCTTGTGAGGAGCCTGAATCGTAACCTGCAACGGAGTTACTAACTGGGCGAGCCGAGTGAGGTCGTGCGTGGGTCCGGCCACATTCAGTTCTTCCTGCTTGAGTGCCAGGATGTTTTTATCGTTGGTCAGACTGGCGGTGGAAACGATGACGCTTGCCGTGCTCCCGCCGTCCTCCGTGGGAATCCAGTCGAGATTCTTTCCCTTGAGAAGCAAAGTGAACTGGACGGTGCCGGCATCCGGGTGGCGCACAATTCCTGACACGGTTGTGTCCAATGCCGCGAAGGCAATGTTGGACTGCAGAGCGTCCTTGAGCTGAAGCATCGTCTGCCGGCGCGGATCAATCGGCGCATCTTTGTCTGGAGCGAAGTAGCCGGCCTTGGTGAGCGCGTGCAAAGAACGATTACGCAGCGTGACGCGAATGCGACGGAACTTGCCGTTCGGAAAGATGCTGCCGGGTTGGTAAGTCAGCGTGTAGTACTCCGAGCCGAGCTCCTGGGCGCGATTAATTTCGGCATCGACATCGTTGCGGTTATAGAAGAGTTTGCCGCCGGCTTCATTCACCAGGACGCCGAAGTTGATGTTTTCTGCAAACGGATCGCTGTCGTCGCCGATGTTATAGCTCGCGTCTAGGGCACTTAGCGGCGCCGCGTTGTTCGCCGGTCCACCACCTTGAATCATGAAGTGCCCAACCTTCAGGCCTGGATAAATGACGAAGAGGCTCATGCGCGCATTCACCAGCATGTTGGCGGTGAGATGCACATAACGCTTCAGGCTTACGGAGACCTCCTCAGTCATATTCCGTGTGGTGAAGCTGGGGCCTCCGTGACCGACCCAGACGATGTTCTTTCGCCCCGGTACGCCGCTGTTTTGAAGCGCGATCTCCTGCAGGGACTGGACCGACTGATCGAAGCGTTCTTCGACGAACTGGTCACTTAGCCATTTGTATGGAATTGCAGCCGGGAAATGGTCAAGAGCGTTTTCCAGGTTGGCTCTCGATCGCGTGTAGCCGTGGAGCATATCGAGTGAATGGTTTCGGATCACCATCAACTCGGCGGGCGCGGCCAAAAGCGCCGGTTGTGACCGAAGAAAGCTGCGGAACTCGTAGCGGATGAAGGCGAAATCTTCAAAACTTGAATTCAACTGATCGAGCACGAAGATGGTGACCGGCGCGTTTCCATCCTGGTTCTGATCTCCCGTGCTCGTTCCCATTCGATGCAACTGGGGTGATTCAAAGGAAGAAATGCGTTGCAGCCGTTTGTCTTCGGTGATGGAGAAATCGTCTTTGGTGAGGCCGCTGACAACGGGGTGACCGTTCTTGTCGAGCACCGTGACGTCGAGAAACACCAGGTTCGAGGTTACGGTGAGAGTGGGTGCGTCAGTCGACGGGAGTTGGGCGTTGGCCGAGAAAGTAAAGGCGGGAAGACTGGCCAGCAGAAGGGCCGTACACAACAGTGAGCGGAGAACACTCATCGTCGACCTCGCCATGAATGTACTCCCAGGGCGTAGACCCTGCAATCCCTGAAGTCGCCGAACTCCTTGTTCAATTGACGAAGGTTTTTTGTGCCGGACCAATTTCTGTCTTAGATTGGACGGGCGAGGTGACCGATGCCCTGGATCGCACGATTCCTCGCTTGCGTGGGTCCGAGCGGCCTCGGATGTCGTATCCGCATGACCCGAGAGCGCACATGGTGTCTTATCGGCAGGCCTCCAATGCCGCGCCCGCGGCCACTGCAAGCGACCCGGTAGGCAAGTCGCTTCGGTTTACGCCGGAGTTACCGTGTTCGGATTACTGGTGCGGCATTGGGAAGGAACGAAAGCCGCATTGCGCTGCAGCGCGAAAACAGCGACAACATAAGCATGCCTCCGTGCAGAAGGGGATTTGAGAAGGGGGATCTCGAAGCCCACACTGCGTTACGTTGCGGCTCTGCGCGGAGGCTAAAGGTTTCCAGCCGGTTTGGCGGAAGTGGATTGCTTTGCCGTTTTCATCTTGGCCAATGCGCGATTGACCCGGCCCCTGAGGGCGCTTTCGTCATCATTGCCAGTGAAGCCCATTTTGATTTGCAGCTCACATCCGTTTACCTGGGGTTTCAGGAAGAGGGCGTTGATTCCCGGATAAAGTGCACCGACGACGATGAAAGAAGCTCTCATCGAATCCTCATCGGTCGCAACGATCTTGTAGTTGCCTGCGTTGCCGAGCGTGTCGGTCACAGCGCTCCAGAGATCGCTACAGGGTACCGGATAGGGTTTGGCGAAGGCCGGAGTTGTAAGAACTAGCAGAAGAATGAAAACGAAAGATCGTGTCATGCGTGCCTCGTTCCGCGGTTATGCATCGCAGAAAGCGGAAGAAAGATTGCGAATGCATTACCGTGATTCGGGTGGAATTGTACGCCGGGGCCAGACGTCGTTACGGTGAGCGAAAGCACTGTGCATGCACACTTTTGTTGTAGGCGGAACAGCGCATTTGGGCTGAGCCGCAGGCAACTTATCCGATGAACCGATGCGAGGATGATCTCCATGCATGACCTGTTGGCGAGTTTTCTCTTTGCCGCTCCGAATCATTGCCTGGCGGCGTATGGATTTGTGCTGGTGGCGGTGCCGCTGCTCGGCCTGATGGCCGTCGATATGCGGCGCGCGTCGAGGGCCGCAGCGCAAAAGAAAGACACGTCGATGAAGTTCATGTCGCGCTATCGAGATGAGAACGGCATGCCGATTTTCTTTGAGGCGGGAGAAGATCCTTCGGCGCGTGCGGCGCACCGGGTGTTGACGCAGATGCGGCGTGGGGGCCGGAGCGGCGAGGGGCGCGAGTAGATCGAGGGCGCTGCGATTCTGCACTGCATGGGCTCGCCTCCATTAAAGTGAACTGGCCAACTTCCTATCTTTTCTCGATCATGACGGGGGCACGCATTTCCGTGCGTTTTGCCTTGCGAATCACTTCAACAATCTAGCTGTTTCCGGCTCGCGGCAAGGGAGAGGGTTTGCAGAGCCATGTCGCCGAATTGGATCGCTCAGGCTTGCGCGTGAGTGATACACTCGCCGCAACCTGCCACGGGATGACAAGTGCAGCTTCCCCATGGATGCTCTTCCCCAAAAGCAAGGTAAGACATGGAGGTCGATGATGGAGAACCACGCGGAAGCCCCGCTGAATCCGGGGATCGTGTTTGAGATGGTGCAGGCGCACCAGCGCACGGCGGCATTGAAAGCTGCCATTGAACTGGATGTTTTCCGGGCCGTGGGCGAAGGTCCGGGGGATGTGGGGTCCATCGCGCGGCATTGTGCGGCATCGGAACGCGGGATTCGTATTCTTTGCGATTTTCTGGTGATCAACGGCGTGCTGAGCAAGCACGATGGCCACTACCATCACACGCCATCGAGTGCGGCATTTCTCGATCCGCGATCGCCGGCGTGCATGGCGTCGGTGGCGCATTTCCTGTCGCGGCCGGAAGTGACCGAACCGCTGGCACACCTGGCGGAAGTTGTTCGGACCGGACGCACGACCATGCCTGGTCAAGGCACGGTAGAGCCGGAGAATCCAGTGTGGGTGGAGTTCGCGGAGAAGATGGCGCCCATGATGGGACCGATGGCCGGCCCTCTGGGAGCAGTAGTCCTGGAAGGGCACGAAGGGCCGATGCGGGTGCTGGATATCGCAGCGGGGCATGGATTGTTCGGCATCGAAATTGCGAAGCAGAACAAGCAGGCACATGTCACTGGACTGGACTGGCCGCCGGTGCTGCGCGTGGCACGGAAAAATGCGGAGAAAGCCGGCGTGCACGATCGCTATGACATGTTGCCGGGGAGCGCGTTCGAAGTGGAGTTTGGCGGACCGTATGACGCCGTGTTGCTGACGAATTTTCTGCACCACTTCGACAAGCCGACGTGTGTGGGTCTGCTCGAGAAGGTACGCAAATCGCTCAAGCCGGGTGGACGGGCAGCCACGCTGGAGTTTGTGCCGAACGACGATCGCGTGTCGCCGCCCATGCCCGCGGCCTTCAGCATGACGATGCTAACGACGACAGCGTCGGGCGATGCTTACACTTTCAGAGAATTAAGTGCGATGTATACGGACGCTGGATTTGGAGGCGTACGCGCCCATCCGATTCCGATGAGCCCGCACACGATTGTGATGGGGCAGGCCTAACGGAGCTGACCATCGGAAGATTCTGTTCCTTCTCACAGTGTAAAAGAGCCCGGTTGGGATTCGTGGTTTCCCACCCTTTCGCTAGAAGCAAAGCGAAAGGATGTGGCACGGATGCTCATGTTGACCTCGGCCTCGCATGGGGACACGAAATCGCGTCTGATCAGGCGCCGAAGGTTCCACCGACTCTGCGGCGAGATCGGACGGCGGCGGCTAACTCCGCGAGCAGCTTGCCGGTTTCGGGCCAATCGATGCAGGCATCGGTGATGCTCTGGCCGTAGACCAGCTTGTCCAGGGTTTGGCCCGGGACAAGCTTCTGCGCGCCCGCGACGAGATTGCTTTCGATCATGACGCCAATGATGTTGCGATTGCCTGCGGCGATCTGGGCGGCGACGTCGTGGCAGACGAGCGCTTGCCGGGTGTAGTCCTTGAGACTATTGGCGTGGCTGCAATCGATCATGATGCGCGGTTGAATGCCGGCCTTCACCATTTGGCCGGTTGTATCCGCGACAGAATCAGCGGTGTAGTTGACCGATTTGCGGCCACCGCGCAGGATGATGTGGCAATCGGGATTGCCAGTGGTGACGAAGATCGCGGACTGTCCGTGCTTTGTGTGGCCGAGAAACGTATGCGAGTGCAAGGCAGAGAGCACGGCGTCGATGGCTACCTGGACGTCGCCTGAGGTAGCGTTCTTGAATCCGACCGGACAGGAGATGCCGGAGACGAGCTCACGGTGTACCTGGCTCTCGGTGGTGCGCGCGCCGATGGCTCCCCAACTGACCAGGCCGGCGATGTACTGCGGTGAGATCATGTCAAGGAATTCGGTTCCGGTGGGCACACCGCGCTCGGCCAGGTCGAGCAGAAGATTGCGCGCCAGGCGCAGGCCGTCGTTGATCTTGTAGGAGCCGTCCAGATGCGGGTCATTGATGAGGCCCTTCCATCCCACGGTGGTGCGGGGCTTCTCAAAATAGACACGCATCACGATACGCAGATCCTGGGAGAATTCAGCGATCGCGGATTCCAGGATAGCTGCGTATTCGCGCGCGGCTTTCGTGTCGTGGATGGAACAGGGCCCTACGAGGACGAGCAGGCGCGGGTCGCGCTGGGCGAGGATGCGTGCAATGTCGAGACGCGCATTGAATATGGTGGCGGTGGCGGTTTCGCTGATGGGGCGCTCTTCTTCAAGAAAGACAGGCGGAAGGACGACAGTTGTCCTTTGAATGCGGATGTCTTCAATGGTGAGGGGCATGGTTCGATCCTGGCTGTGTGCATCCCGGCCCAAGAAAGAGCATTCACAGATGAGATTGACACACCGTTTCTTAAAATCTATCAGGACGGAGCGGGGCGCGGGGAGAGATGAAAGGCGCGGGATGGCGACAGCGCAACGCCTTCCGAGCCATTCTCTATTGCCGAAGCACATCTGCGCGCGGTCAAAGGGGTAGACTTCCAACGAGAAGTCGGGAAGGAAACCGTTGGATTGAGTGCCATGCGCAAAATGGGACATTTTCATTCTTCTCTTTTGCCATGTTTTCTCCTGACGGCTTTTTGCTGTTTGATATCCGCGCAACAGGCTGAGCCACCCAATCCTGTACTCAACCCGCGGCCACCTGCGAAGCCTGCGCCGGCCCCGAGTGCGATTGAGGCAGAGGGACGGGTTCGGTTGGACATGGTTGTGACGGACGCGGCAGGGGCACCTGTAACCGGGCTTGAACCGTGGGACTTTTCTCTACTCGACAACGACAAGCCGCGCAAGATTCTTACGTTTCGCTCATTCGATGGCGCGACGATGAAACCCGACCCGCCGGTTGAAGTCATTCTGCTGATTGACATGGCGAATCTGTCTTTTCCGCAGGTGGCCTTTGTGCGCCAGCAGGTTGAGGAATTCCTGCGCAAGAATGGCGGCCATCTCAAGCAACCGGTTTCGTTAATTGTGCTCACGAGTGCAGGCATTCGCGTGCAGCCGCGGCCCTCAATGGATGGCAACGCGGTGGCGAGTGTGGTGCAAAAGCTGAAGGGAAACATCAGCACCTTTAATCCGGCGATGGGCGGGGAAGGCTTGCTTGAGCGATATCAATTGTCGGTGCGGCAACTGGCCACGATTGCGGAAAACCAAGCGCGGAAGCCGGGAAGAAAATTGCTGATCTGGATTGGGCCTGGTTGGCCGATGCTGAACAGGCCGACAGATCGATATTCAGAAAGAGACCAACGGCGCACCTTCGAGAACATCGTTGAACTTTCAACTCGATTGAGAGAGGCACGGATGGTGCTCTACAGCGTGCAACCTGAGGATACATCGACTGGGGGCGGGAGATATGACTTGCTTTACCAGGAATTCCTGGATCCGGTATCTTCGCCGAAGCAGGCGCAACCGGGCAATCTTGGGCTGAAGGTACTTGTAACGCAAACCGGCGGGGTAATTCTGGGGCCGGATAACGATCTCGCTGGGCAGATCGATCGCTGCGTGGCCGAGGCAAGCGTGTTTTACACGATTTCATTCAATCCCGCACAGGCGGAGCACCCCGATGAATATCACCAGCTGAAGTTAGCGGTGGATAAGCGCGGCTTCACTGTACGGACGAACAGAAGTTATTACAACGAGCCGTAGTGGGTAACATACGTCGGCAAGCAGTTAGTTCAAGCGAGTTATGAAAAAACGGTTGTGCCAATTGAACGAGGGGGTGTCGTTGCATCGGGTGGATCGCACGGGGCGCAGGTAATTGGGCGCGGTGCTGATGCTCTTCCATGACTGGCATGGCGGTGCCCTAGGGCGGTTCGGGGCTGATGCTACCGTAGAATGCCGAAGCAGGAGCACCTTGCGATGACAAGATTTAGGAGATTGGCTGGGGCTGGGTTGCTTTCGCTTATCGTGTTGCATGCGGACGTGGGGAGTGCGCGCGGCGCCGATACGGCAAAGCGAGATGCTGCGGCGGCAGGGCCGATTTTGACGAACATTTGCCTGATCACCGACGATGTGAAGCGGCTGACCAAGTTCTACGAGGTGGTTTTAGAGACCCAGGCGAGCTGGTCTGGACCGGATTATGCGGAACTGACGACTGGTTCCAGCATTCTGGCGATCTTCTCATTCGAAGCGCAGCAAAAGTACATCCCGGACGTGACTGAAGCAGCGAGCAACAAGAGCATGATCCTGGAGTTTAGGGTTTCTGACCCCGATCGTGAATACGGTCGGCTACAGGGCATTGTGACGAGCTGGGTCAAACCGCCCACCACGCAGCCATGGGGAACGCGTTCGATCTACTTTCGAGACCCGGACGGGAACCTCGTCAACTTCTTCATGCGAATCAAGAAGCAATGAGCTTGCGGGCTAATTGGGGACGGTGCCGGCGCTCTTCCAGTCGAGGCGGAGGAGGCCCGGTAGGCGTTCCAGTTCGGTGAGTACTTCGGGGATGTCTGCGTTGCCGTCGGAGGAAGGCCAGCGCACCTGGCAATCGTAGGTCTTGCAGTGTTCGCTCAGATCCTGCAGCACGGAGATGGACTTGATGCGGAACCTAGCCTGTTCGAGGCACGCGCGCAGATCGCGCGGGCTAAATTGGTTTCCGGCGATGGTGACGCTGAGATCGGCGAGCTGATAGTGCTCGACGCTCCTCTCAAAGCGACGCATTCCGTGCAGAACCATAATGCCGAGTGCCGTACTAACCGAGCCGAGGATAAGTTGGCCGCCGCCGAGGCATAGGCCCACAACGGTGGCGAACCAAAGGGTTGCGGCGGTTGTGATGCCGAGGATCATTTCGTTTTTACGCAGAATCGCGCCCGCGCCGATGAAGCCGACGCCGGTGAGAATGCCGAGCGGCAGGCGCATCAGATCCATGACGGCATAGGAGTCCTGCGGTTTGCCATTGGTCTGGATGAGCAGGTTCATCTGGATCATGGAGACCGATGCCGCGAGCGTAACGAGAAGCGTGGTGCGAAGGCCGGCGAAGTGGCCAGACTTGCTTCGCTCCATGCCAAGCAGGCCGCCGGCGACTACGGTCAGAGCGAGCCGAAGCGCAATCTGCTGCCAGTGAATCTCGGGCGACATCGTCAGGCGGCCTTTCGTGCTTTCTGGATCATTCGCAATGCGACTGCGCTGTTTTTGCAGCCGAGGAGCTTGTACTTCTTGCCTTCGAGACCGTGGTAATTGACGAAGAATTCTTCGAGCTCGTGAAGAAAACGGCTGGGGAGATCGCGGACACGGCGGACGTTGGCGTACTGATGGTTGGCTTCGGCGACGGCGAGGAGGCGATCGTTGCGGATCCTCTTTTTGCCGTCCAGCTGCTCGCCTTCGATGATGCCGATCAGGCGGGCGCGCACCGCGATGCCGGGAAATGCGGGTTCGTCCATGAGCAGCAGTACATCGAGGGGGTCGCCGTCGGGTGCAATGGTGCGAGGCAGAAAACCGAAATCGTAGGGAAAACTCATGCCTGCGGGAAGTACCGTTTTGACCGCAAAGATCTTCTGATCGGGATCGAAGGCAAATTTGTTGCGGCTGCCCTTCGGAGTTTCGATGATGACCTGGAGAATGCCGTCTTGCTTGTCCAGCGGTTTCAATTGCGTGGGGTCGGCCAGGCTTTTGGACGAGTTCTTTGCCACTGAGGGGCTCCTGCTGATCGAAGAATTAGGGGTGAAGCCGCAGACGAAGTCGATCGTCTAAATACATGAGAGAGCGAGGGATGCGGTTCGGTTGCTTGGAGATGTGCTGGCCGTGTTTGCGGCTTGACTTTGCGCTTCGCAACTCTCTACAATTAAACAGGATTTCTCCATCCTTTTTCGGCCGTATGCATCTGATGAAATAGAGGTTATCGGATTCAGGGTCCGATACCTCGATCATCGATACGGTGATGGAACACGGCTCAAGGGGAGCCGCAGAGATGCCTGATATGCGCGTCAGTCCGCGCGAGCGGCTGGTGCTTACAACGATTATTGAGCTCTACATCGCCACTGGCGAACCTGTAGCTTCCCAGGCGGTTGCGCGGGAGTTCGCCGATCGCGATGGATTGAGCTCTGCGACGATTCGGAATGTGATGGCAACGCTTTCCGAGGCAGGGCTGTTGGAGCAACCGCATACTTCTGCGGGACGGGTGCCGACGCCGGCGGCGTTTCGTTATTACGTGGAACAGATTACGCGGGTTGATCCTCAATTGAGCCGAATGGGCTTTGCGGGGCTGGACGGCGCGGCCCATGCTTCAACTTTGAGCGAGCAGAGGCGCGGACAGATTGAAGATGAATTTACCGGAGTGACCAGCAGCACCGAGTATCTGGAACGGACCTCGCATGTGCTGGCACTGATTTCGAGCGGGTTGGGTGTGGCGCTGGCGAGTTCGACCGCGGCCCAGGTTCTGGAACACATTCATTTTTCCCGGCTTTCGACGGGGCGAGTGCTGGCTGTCCTAGTGACGCAAGCGGGTGCGGTGCTGGATCGCGTGCTTACCCTGGACCGCGAATTAACGCATTTGGAGCTGGAGACAGCAGCTCGCTATTTGAACGAGAACTTCCATGGATGGCCGATCGAACGCATCCGCACGGAAGTGGCGCGGCGCGTGGAAGCGGAACGCGAGGCGTACCAGCAGATGCTGGCCTCGGTCGAAGAGCTTTGCCGCAAGGGAGCCCTGATTTCGGGCGAGACGGTGCCAGCGCTTTTCGTCGATGGCATGGCGAACCTGATTGCCGCTGAACTGGATCGGGAACGGCTGCGGCAGATGCTGATTGCGCTGGAGGCCAAGCAGCGGCTGGTGGAATTGCTCACGGCTTATGTGGATGGACGGCAGCAGGAAGTGCGGGTGGTGGTGGGACTTGACCAGGCTTCCCCGGCGATGCAGGATCTGGTGCTGATTGGCGCGTCGGCCCGGCTGGGCGGCGGCAACATTGGAACCGTGGCATTGATTGCGCCAACGCGGATTCAATACCAGGAGATGATCCAAGCCGTGCGGTACGTAGCGCGACTATCGGAGCGTATCCTCGAGGTCCCGGCGGAGTAAGGACCGTTCGCCGGGCGGGCCATCCGCCCATAGGGGCGAACAATTTTGAACGAAGGACAGAATGACGAAGGGCAAAAGGACGGCATAATTGCGCCGCGGAATTTATCATTGAAGAAGACGATTGGAGAAGTGTTGGGGAGATTTCGTAGAAGTATGCCAGAACAAGAGACAGAGTTGAGGGCGCAGGAAGCTGCTGAGGGTGTGGCCCCGGAAGGCGTCTCGGCAGCCGCGGCAGGTGCAGGTTTGCCAGGTGAAGAAGAAGAGGTAACTGTGCGCCGCGCGGATTTGGAGAAACAGAAAACCGAGTTAGAGCAGCTGAGGACCGAGCGGGACCAGTTGCTGGACCGGCTGGCACGGCTGCAGGCCGAGTTCGAAAACGCGCGTAAACGGGCGGAACGCGAGCGGCAGGAATTTCGCGATTATGCAGTGGGAAATGTAGTGGAGCAGTTTCTGCCGGTGCTCGATAATTTTGAACTGGCGCTGAAGGCGACGGGATCGGCGGAGCAACTGCGCTCGGGTGTGGAACTGATTGTGAAGCAGATGGAAGAGATTCTGCGCCAGCTTCAAGTGCAAGCTGTGCCGGCGGTAGGTGCGGAATTTGACCCTCGGCACCACGAGGCATTGGGTACGGTAGAGCGCGAAGACCTGCCCGACCAGCATGTGGCTGAGGAAGTGCGCCGCGGTTATAAGCTGCGCGATCGACTGCTGCGTCCCGCATTGGTACGCGTGGCGTCGAATCCGAAGCAGACAAGCGAGTGACTTTGGAACTGCCTGCCGCGCCGAAGTTTTAAGCGCGTGAGGCCGATATTGTCTTTACAACCGTGCACTCGGGAGTTGCAAGCCGATCTGCCGGGCTGAACAGAAACAAAGAGACGGGTTTGAATACACGAGTGAGCAAAGCAGATTACTACGAGGTTCTGGGAGTTTCGCGCGAGGCGAGCGACCAGGAGTTGAAGAGCGCCTACCGCAAGCAGGCGATGAAGTATCACCCTGACCGCAATCCGGGCGACACCAGCGCAGAAGAGAAGTTCAAGGAAGCGAGCGAAGCGTACCAGGTGCTGAGCGACGCGGATAAGCGCGCCGCGTATGACCGGTTTGGGCACGCGGGCGTGAGCGCGGCGGGGGGCAGCGGATTCGGCGGCTTCTCAAGCACCGTCGACCTGGGGGACATTTTTGGCGATTTGTTTGGCGAGATGTTTAATATGTCCGGTGGCCAGCAGCGCCAGACCCGACAGAGGCGCGGCGAGGACCTGCGCTACGATCTAGCCATCGAATTTGAAGATGCGATCTTCGGCAAGGAAACGGAGATCAGGATTCGGCGCTTCGAGGCGTGCGCGACCTGTCACGGGAGTGGCAGTGCTTCCGGCCGCGGGCCTAGTGTCTGTCCCCAATGCCAGGGACGCGGGCAGATTCGCTATCAGCAGGGATTCTTCTCTGTGGCTCGGACATGCAGTGCGTGCGGCGGCGCCGGGTCGATTGTGAGCGATCCGTGCGCGACATGTCATGGGGAGACGCGGGTTGCGAAAGAGGTCAAGCTCAACGTGAAGGTTCCGCCGGGCGTGGAAGAAGGAACGCGGATCCGCTACAGCGGTGAAGGCGATACAGGGCGGTCAGGCGGACCGAGCGGCGATTTATACGTCGTCCTCTCGATCCGAGCGCACGACTTCTTTCAGCGCGAAGGCTACGATTTGCATTGCGTGATCCCGATCAGCTTTCCGCAGGCAGCGCTTGGCGCGGAGATCGAGATTCCGGCGATCGATGGCGCTGTGACCTTGAAGGTTCCTGAAGGCACCCAGAGCGGGAAAGAGCTACACGTGCGCGGGCGCGGTATTCCCCATCTGAACGAAAAAGGGCGCGGTGACCTAGTGGTTCGCGTCGTTGTGCAGATTCCAAAGAAGCTGACGCGGGCGCAACGGGAACTGGTGACGCAACTGTCGGAGTCGATGACGGTGGAGAACAAGCCCGCTTCGCCGGGATTGTTGGATAAGGTGAAGGACCTGTTCAGTTAAAAAGCAGGGACTAGGGAACCAACACCTCATTGGCTTTGAGAAATCTGATTTTTGAGACGCGCTCGAGAGGGACGATTCTCTCGGGCGCTTTGTTTTGCGCTTGAAGAGAATCGAAGCCGGACGGGATTGTTCAGCCGCGACGCAGAATCATCGAGGTGATTTCGGGCGGGCAGTTGAGGCGGAAGGGAACCCCGACCGTGCCGATGCCGCGGTTGACATAGAGCTGCAATCCTTCGAGTTGAAAGATTCCTTCGACATACTTCTTCCCCAGATAAGGAAGATTCAGGGGGCCGACAAAGGGCAAACGGACCTGACCTCCATGCGTGTGGCCGCTGAGCATGAGCTGAACCGCAGAGCCTGCCGGGTGCTTGAGAAGGCTATCTGCGAAGTCCGGCGCGTGGCATAGGAAGAAGATCGGCTCACGTGCGCGATTGCGGATGAACTCGGGAATGGCGAGGTCAATGTTTGGATGGCCTTCGAGAGGGTCGTCGACTCCTGCGAGCCAGATCCGGGAAGGGCCGCGCTCAAGCGCGACGAACGAATTTCTGAGAACGGTGATGTTGCTGGCGGCGAGCGCTTCGGCCACTGCCGACGCACTCACGGCGACATCGTGATTGCCGAGCACTGCATAGCGCTGCGTGCACTCGAGATCGCCGAGGATGCCGGCGCATTTCCATGCGACAGGGATCGACCATTGGTGCGGCAACATTTCGTGGGTAACAAAGTCACCGGTGAGGAAGACTGCATCGGGGCGCAGGCGATTGATGCGGTCCACGGCTTCACGAAGGAAAAACGGCTCAGTGAACCCGACCAGGTGAATGTCGCTGAGCTGGGCAATGTGGAAGCCATCGAACGCCTGGGGCAGATTGGGGAGACGGATTTCGGGTCGTGTGATTTCAATGACGTGGCGCGCAATCTCGCCGGAATAAAGCGCGAGGCCTGCGGCGCTGGCGATTCCTGCGGTCAGGAAGCGGCGGCGGGTGAGTGAAAAAGCTGAAGAAAAGCGTAAAGAGGCCACACTCCATGATATCGAGAGAGGCTGGCAAGGACGCACGGAGTTCCTTCGTGCATCGGATTGAAAAGCTTGAGCTGGTGGAGGATTTTGGGAGAGATTTGGTGGAGCTGAGCGGGATCGAACCGCTGGCCTCCTCGTTGCGAACGAGGCGCTCTCCCAGCTGAGCTACAGCCCCACGACATAACTATCTTAACAGCGGGCGCCGTTCAGGGAAAGGTCAGGCGACACGACGATTTGGATCGTTCTTAGAGTCCCCGATAGGGGATCGGTAAACCCCTCGCCTTTAGGCGAAGGATAAGTTCTTGGGCTGCAGATCTGAGCTTTATCGGCATCGACCGCCCCCCAGTAAGCTTTCGTCAAGTCTCGGCATGCATCGGCGGAACACTATCGCTACTAAGACGAGCGAAGAAATGCTCGAACAACCAATCGGCCGTACGGCCGATCAATCCGGCTTCCAGCCGTAACCGAAGCCACCGCCTCTTAGGCGGTGGAGCATTCACAAGAGCCGCGCACGCGGGAAGGCCCGGACAGATTGCTTGTATTAGTCAACGAGAATACGAGAATGTGCCGCAGAGATCAGTTGAGTTCCTGAGGGCATCGAAGGTAAACAGGGGCGGTTCAGAACCTGAAAAGAAGGCGACCTGCAGGCTGCGGCCAATCGCATAGGTTGCCATCCAGTGTGTGCCTTCGGAGCCGCAGAGGGTGTTGTGGTGCACAAAGTGCCTGGATGCCGGCACATTCAGCCGGTAAAGGGCGCCCTTGACACCGGCGTTGACGTCCGCATCGAAAGCGGCGCTGACTTCCGCCTGTGCGAGGTCGCGCACCCGCTGCATGGGGACCGCGTTGAAGTTGATCTTGATCGTATCATTCGAGAGAGCGATATCGCTGGTGATGGATTGCGCCGTGGAACTCGCGGCATACCAGTATCCCCTGTCCTGAGCGGCGCAGGAGAGAGAGAGGGCCAGGGCAGAGATCGCGGCGATAAGGCAGAGTCTGTGGGGATTCACTCTTTGATGATGACAGCTGGGAGAGGATGTGGGCAAACGGGGAAGGCAGCTCACCAACGTTCAATCACCGAAGACTGGAGTGAGGAGTCACACCTTGTCGGGAAAGGCCTGTTGCGCCTCTCTGTCGAGAGGGTTATCCCAACAAACACTCCAGTTTTGACTAAGTACTTTCCACTCCGGCGATCTGGGATAGAACTTGATTAGTGGACCTTCTTGCCAGGTCTCGACGGACAAAAAGAGGCCAAGCAACATTACCTGGTGACCGATCTGATAGAACACCCCAAATGGCATTGTGTCGCATTGCTTGATCTCCAGCGAGCCCTTGCGTCCTATTGTCTCTTTCGCTATGTCCTGAAAGGTTTTGAACTGATCTCGTAGTCTGTCTTGCGCTTTCAGCGGGGGATTTTGCTTGTAACTTGTTCTTAACCTGAATCGGCTCCTGACTAGGCCTTCATTTTCGGGGTTCATCATCAAGATCTGAATCTTAACGCCCTCATCAATAAGCCTCCGTACGATGTTGTCCATTTTTTGTAAATCGACAAAAAACGTTATCCATATCCTCACTTCGTCACCGGCTGTAGTGCTTTCCAGCAAACTTTGAACAGTCTTTAGGTCCCATTGGCCTACTTGAAGTACTTCAGCTCCGATTCGTGCCTCAAGAAGCGCAAGAGATTTTTTTCAATTCATCGACGGTATTAAGACGAGCATGGACATCCAGCAAGAGTCCCGCCGCGCAAAAGACTGCTGCAACGGAAATGTTAATGACAAACCACACCAGTGACGATGCCAGGCTGTCAGAAGCTAATCCGTAAAGACTTGCTCGCGCAATGTAGACTGCGACAAAAAAGGAGAGCGCGGCGACCGTGTAGGCCGCGTAGCGATACCATCTTTGCCTCTTCTCCTCTATTTCTTTTTCAGTATCTCTCATACGATGAAATGACTTGATAGCACGTCACGGATTGCACGTTGCCGCCGAATTGTGTGGAAAACCTTGGAGACTTTGTACTATAGCTGAACAGGATGGTCTCATGGCGCGATTGCATTTCTGTGACACAGCGAAAGGAGCTTCATTGTGCGATCCGATATCGTCCCCGGCGCGCTTTTTCCCGACTACGAACTCACCGATCACACTGCCAAACGCCGCAAACTCTCGGCACTACAGGGCCAGCATCCCATGGTGCTCGTACTTAGCAGAGGAGGTTATTGTCCCAAGGACCGTCGCCAGGCCGAACTTCTGGTCCAGTTTCACCGCGAGATGGAAGTTGGCTATTGCCGTCTCGTTACGATAAGCACAGACAATATCACTCTCACGAACGAATACCGTTCGGGCGTTGGCGCCCACTGGCCGTTCCTTTCGGATGCGAGCCGAAGCGTTCAGAAAGATCTCGACATTGCCGAATATACCGATCCGGACCACAATCCGATGATTCCGCACGTCATCGTTCTGCAGCCGGGCCTCATCGTATACAAGGTCTACAACGGCTATTGGTTCTTTGGCCGCCCGACGCTTGAAGATCTGCGTCAGGATCTCCGCGCCCTTACGCAAAAATGCCGGCCCGATTGGGATATCACAACGCAGGAGATGAGGTCCGCATGGAAGGAAGGACGTAAAGAGCTTTCCTATCCATATGGCAAAACCTCTGCTCAAACGCTCGGTGAGCAGGATTAGAGTGACGTCGATCCAGCTCCCGTGACGTCCCGTATGCGGTAAGTTCAATCGTCTGTGCGGTCCGAGTCATTCGTCGACGCAGTTCGCGATCTTGCGGCGGCAATCCACACTGGCAAACAAAAAGGCCCGGGGACGATGCCCCGGCCTCTTGCCAGACCTCTGGAGAACTAGACCACCTAGACCACCCAGAGCTGGAAGCACGTGCGGTGCGCCAACTGCGCCACCGAGACTAGAGCTGATTCATGTTTTGCAGGAACTCGGCGTTATTGCGGACCTTTTCGAGACGGCTAATCAGGAGTTCCATCGCTTCAACCGGTGAGAGCGGGTTGAGCACCTTGCGCAGAACCCAGATGCGCTGCAGGTCTTCCTTGGGAATGAGTAGCTCTTCCTTACGGGTGCCGGAACGCTGAATGTCGATGGCCGGGAAGACGCGCTTGTCGACGAGCTTGCGGTCGAGAATGATTTCCATGTTGCCGGTGCCCTTGAACTCTTCAAAGATAACTTCGTCCATGCGGGAACCGGTGTCGACGAGAGCCGTTGCAATGATGGTTAAGGACCCGCCTTCTTCGATGTTGCGGGCCGCGCCAAAGAAGCGCTTCGGCCGTTGCAGAGCGTTGGAGTCGACGCCGCCGGAGAGGACTTTGCCCGAGGGAGGGACGATGGTGTTGTAGGCGCGTGCGAGACGCGTAATGGAGTCAAGCAGAATGACGACGTCGCGCTTGTGCTCGACGAGACGCTTCGCCTTTTCGATGACCATCTCGGCTACCTGCACGTGGCGAGCGGCGGGCTCGTCGAATGTGGAGCTGATGACTTCGCCCTTGACGGAGCGCTGCATGTCGGTGACTTCTTCAGGGCGCTCGTCGATGAGCAGGACGATCAGGACAACTTCAGGCTGGTTCGCGGTGATGGAATTGGCGAGCGACTGCAACAGCATCGTCTTTCCGGTGCGCGGCGGCGCGACGATGAGGCCACGTTGGCCCTTGCCTACGGGGGTGAGCAGGTCCATGACTCGGCCGCTGACGGCTTCGCGCACGGTCTCGAGCTTGATGCGTTCCTGCGGATAGAGCGGCGTGAGGTTGTCGAAGAGGATCTTGTTGCGCGTTTCTTCCGGGGACTCGAAGTTGATGGCCTCGATTTTGACCAGGGCGAAGTATTTCTCACCTTCGTGGGGCGGGCGGACATTGCCGCTGATGGAGTCGCCAGTCTTAAGGTCGAACTTGCGAATCTGCGATGGGGAGACGTAGATGTCGTCGGGGCCGGGGAGATAGTTGTAGTCGGGTGAGCGCAGGAAGCCGTAACCATCGGGCAGGATCTCAAGGACGCCTTCGGCGAAGATGTGGCCTTCTTTTTCGCTCTGGGCCTGAAGGATCTTGAAGATCAGGTCTTGCTTGCGGAGGCCGCTTGCACCGGGAATCTCGAGGGTGCGGGCGATGCGGCTCAGTTCTGTGATGTTTTTTTCTTTCAGTTCAGCGATGGTCATGTTCACCTGCGGTAAGGCGGGATGGAGTGGCGGGAAATCCGAGAGGAGGTTGTGCTCCAGGGAGAACCAGGCGGGACTCGTACGAGCGGTTAGCGCGTTCAGCGCATGAATTGAATCTCAAGTTGAAGCCTATGACCGAGACATCCGGAGAAGGCGGCTAACGAAGCCGGTAGCCACCCTACAACCGATGCGCTTCAAAGCGAAAGTTGAGACGATCAAGCAGCGCGGCGCGTCTCAACTGGTTGACCCTTGGCCACAGGTACCGGAGCTAAAGTGCCGGGGTTGGTGGAGTGAAAGCGGACGAGGACCTCGTTCGTGGTGTCCTGCAGACGAGTACTGGGCTTGTGCAGCTTCCGTGTTGCCTTACTTGCCAGCTGGCACAGCTGGTAGCGATTGGACACATGAGAGAGTGCCCCAAAAACCAAATCAGAACGCATGATAAGAATTCTCCTTCTAACAAACTTCTGCCCTGCGGTACTACCTGGCACCGTAGGTGCAGTTGGCATCTGAGTGTGATGCAGGGCTGCCCCCGCAGCCTCGCTTCCTTGCATTAGACGCACCAAATGAGCGTGGAGTTCTAAATCTTTGGCGCAAAATCATCAAACCAGATCGTCAAATCAGGAAGAGGCTCTTTGCCGTTACAGAAATCAAGATTGCCGCACCAGGACGAGTCGAACTCTCATCGTTCCAACTCCGAAGGGCAAACGCAGGCCACTTCGGACGCATCAAGCGACGAGCCGGAGCCCCATGATCGACGCTGGAATTGACAGAGAGACGCGCAATCGCGCTGTGCAATCTATCCTTAAGGATGGCACTCCTGAATGTATAACGGGTGCAAAAGCGGGTCAACATCTTTTTTGCACTTTCCTGTGCAGATTTCCAGGGTGGCACGACGCCGGGGCGCTCAAAGGTAACGTTCCTATTTTGAGATGCATAGAAGTGCGGAGAAGGATGCACAAGGGGCACAAAAATGGGTGATTTTAGTCACATGGGTTGAAGGAATCTTGCTGGTTACCCTCAAAACCGCCGGCCCGGGAGTGTGGAAAACTCGACGAGAGGCCGGTAGGGTGTGTTTCGTCGTGGATTTCGCGGTTTCGGGCGTCGGCTAAGCCCAATAGCTGCGATCGAGCGTCCTATATTGGATAGCTTCGGCGAGGTGAGCAACGGTCAGGTGCTCTGTACCCTCGAGGTCGGCGATGGTACGGGCTACTTTAAGGATACGGTCGTGGGCGCGGGCAGTGAGCCCCTGCTGCTGCATGGCTCGCTCAAGCAGGCGCTCGGCGTCGGCGCCAAGCTCACAGTAGGCGCGAATCTGCCGGGTGGTCATCTGCGCGTTGGAGTAGATCTTCTCGCCGTGCTTTTTGAAGCGCTCCCGCTGGCGCTCGCGGGCGGCAAGCACGCGGGCACGGATTTCAGCCGAACCCTCGATGGCGGCTGAGCCACGCAGCTCCTTATATTGAACGGCCGGTACCTCAATATGGATATCGATACGGTCGAGCAGCGGGCCAGAGATTTTGGCGATGTAGCGTTGAATCATCGGCGGGGTACACATGCATTCGCGGGATTTGTCGTTGAAGTAACCGCAGGGCTGCGGGTATCTTTGTTGCTGAATCGCCCCTGATCTATCTGCCGATCAATTCCTCGAATTCTCACCGAACTTGAGCCGCTGCGAGGTGAGTATCGGTTTGTATTGGACGTGAAGCGATGGATTGAAGAGTCGCTACTTGTCACTCCAGTAAGAAAATAGATCGACTAGCTCCGTAGTAGGGCAAGGCGCCGGGCACCTGCTGCACGCCGCTGTTTCCGATCGTGTGCTGGTATTGCTCGGCCTGGATCACGATCTTGCGCGCGCCCATCGTAATCACCAGGTCGGCTCCCTGGTCCCGGCTTGCATGGGTGATGCATACGCCCGGGATGCCGGCTTCGCGCAGCAGACGCGCCAGCCACTCCTCGATTTCGAGACCCGACAGAGTCCTGGCGGCTGACGCTACGACCGGAAGACGATTTCACGAGGCCGCGCAGGATCGACACGAGCTGCGCGAGTGGGAGGAGCGGCAACGCGCGGGCGCGAAGATTTCTCTCCCGTGGATCTGGGAATTTCGCTGAAGATGTAAGAGAATTCCCTTAGCAGAGTCACCAGCAGCATGGCGGGTAAGAGGTGCACATGGTTTCCGTAAAGGCATTCTTTCAGAAACTGGATCAACGGAGCGAGGATCGGCCGCCCATAGCGGTCTCGATCGCTCTCCTGGTATTGGGCCTCTACCTCGTGATTAGATCTCTGGTTCTCAGCCCAGAGCTGAGCTACGGCCTGATCATCATCCCGCCGGACGTACAAGCCGCACGGATACTCGATTTGTTGCGGTCGGATGGCGTCGATGTGTCGAACTCTTCAGTAATGCAGGAGGTTGACCGACTCGTCGAGGCGGCAAGAACTGTCCGGACATGTGGGCCAAACCTAGTCGACAGGATGGACGCTGTGCTTGCCCGTTGCCGCCCGCGCGGCCACAAAATGGAAATATACAAAAGCGTCGCGCAATATGCCGGCTCCTCACCAGCCAGCCTGCGCAGACTCCAGGCAGAGCGCCCTCCATCTGCCACGCCAGCAAGTGCAGCTCCCGGCTTGTTCGAGATTCTAAGAGCAGAAGCGACCAGAAATTTTAAGGAAAAGCAGACGGACAACTCCCAAACCTGAGTCCAGTCCCGGCCTCGAAATGAACTGCGCTGCAGGTCCGTCCTGTCGGCAGGAGCAGACGCGCAGACCCTGGTGCCAGCGGGCGTCATGCTTTGCAGAAATGAAAACTAGCCGGAGCTCAGGTGGCTGTCCTTAATTTTCAAATTGAAAATTTGCCTCAGGGATCAACCTGCCCGCGAATCCTTCCTCTCCGCACTCAACTTCATTAGGAAGACCGCGTGCGATCGGCGGGGGAAGCAGAGGACCATGGGCGCAGGGCCAGGTTTGACGATCAGACACACCAACATTGGCCATCAACTCCCTGAGTGTAGTTCCTGCGAGTATTCCTGAACTCGAATTCGCGAGATCGTGCCTCCTCTTCGGAAGGTGGATTCATGGCTAAATGTTTACATGAACTCCAACACGATCCGGAGCCATGTCGGAGGCCATGTCGATTTCCTCGGCCTATCGGGGTGCAGAACTTCCTGCGTCGGGCAGTGTGAGCACGTGTATATCGTCTATGCGAAATTCATAGACGTTAAGCGCATCTGCGAACGTTGCAAGCCCCCCATCCGACTGGACGTAGAGATGAAAGACTGGGTAATCCTGGATGCTCCGAGATGGGGACGCGACCCGGTACTCATCCGCCTGCTTGTTCCCTCCCTTGCGTGCCCCAAGTGCGGACCATCTCCGGATCCCCGGCCGGACTGGCTCGTCTTTCCTCGCCGCAGCGAGCAGGCGGAGCGCAGCGAGCGCCGCATTTTTCGTACAAAAAGACTCAACCAATACGTCTTGGACCGTTTGTCCGATATCGTCACCTTCGATCAGATCAGTCGTGAAACCTTGCTGAACCAGAGCACCATCAGGACCATATTCTTCGAGGCGTTTGATCCATGGGATCAAACGCGAAGCATGGACCTGCCCGTCCACATGGGCATAGATGAAGCGTGGTACTTGGTTAAAGGCAAACGGCAGTATGTGACGCTGATCATCGATCATGACCGCGGCAGCGTGGTGGATATGCTCGACAGTCGCAAGACGTCAGCTCTTGTGAAGAGGTTCTACTCTGCGAGCAACCGAGAGAAAGTAAAGGTCCTTACGATGGACATGCTCGAGCAGTTTTATAGCGCGGCAAGAAAGCCGCACACGCTCGATCCAGAGAAGAAGGGGCTTTCGGATGACGAACAAGAAGAGGCCAGGCAACTGGCTTTTTATTTCGCGGAGGGGGACATGGCGCAGTTCGTTCAAACGGATCCAGGCAGGCCGCCGGAATTGCGCGAAGCTCTCCCTAATGCGCAAATCATTGTCGACCGTTTTCATATCGCGAAGGCGATCTCGGACGCCTTTACCGGTGCGCGGCGCGCGGTTCAGAGAAAAATCGATCAGAAAGTCAGCAAAGACCCGTGTGGCAGCCTCGGTACCGAGGCGATGGAACTAATGAAAAAGGACATGGAGGCTGCCGCGTCGGAAGAGAAAGGGGAAAAGCGCAAACGGAAAAGCGCGGCTGCCTGGTTGAAAAGTAAGCGATTCGAACTGTCGAAGCGGAAGAGCAAGTACAAGGATCAGGATCAGGTGCGGCTCATCGTGGAAGTTTTCCTCGCGCAGGATTCCTTGTTAAAAGCCGCTTGGGAACTGAAGGAAGAAGGATTGGCGATTTTCGACGAGTTCCCGTCGCCAGAGGAGGTAAAGTCCAAGATTGAAGAGTGGATGGACAAGGTCCAGAAGAGCGAAGCGCGGAAGCATTATCAACCCGTAGTCAAGATAATCAAAAAATGGAACAATGCTCTGTTCGTCATCCCAGGCAGCGAATACGACAACGCGCGGACCGAGGCAAAGGTTGGTTTTATGAAGTTGCGCAGGGCGCTTGGGCGGGGAGTCTCCTTCAAGACAATCAGGGCGCTGATGATTTGGGGTGATGCCCATCGCAGAAGGACCGTTTTTCCGGAGCACTTCAAGGTAGGTAAACGAAAGACTCTTGATCGCCTACTTCACTGGATCGATGAGAATAAAGAGCGGCTCACTATCCGATATCCCGAACGCAGAATAGAGACAGCCGAGATAGCGGATGGGCTGGGTTCTGGAAATGAGCCAGCTCTGGAATGGACTGAACCGCGTCCCTGATTGCACTAATGAGGGCCGAGCAGCATGCCCGCTGCCGCTCGTGTCAACGCCGGTCGAATTCGTCCACTTCGGTGAACGTGAAGGTTTACAGGGCTCTGGTGGAGAGCAACCCGCCGAGGAATAGGCGGCTGCGATTCATCCCCAGCGCGCTCGATGAGCGCGTTGGCAACAGGTGATATCCAAGGGAGATTGGCGGTCGCTGATTTCAACCAACGACTTCTGGGCGTAGGCTCTTGGGATTCAGAGGATTGGTGCCCCTAAACTCCGCGAATTCGCACGGACCGGGCAAGGTTCAGGGCGCAAAGCATTGCGGTAAGATGTTTGCATCGTGAAAAGGGGGCGTCAGCAAGTTCGCCTCATCGTCGCGCTAAGCGTGATGCTGGCGTGGTGCGCCTGTGCCGGGGCGCTCAATCCATCGCTTGATATCAGCCAGTACGGGCATACCGCCTGGACCATCCGCGACGGGTTCGCTACTGGCACCGCCTTCGCGATGGCCCAGACGCCAGACGGTTATCTCTGGCTCGCTACGGAATTTGGCATGTTTCGTTCCGATGGCGTTCGTTTCATCCCCTGGCAACCACCGGTGGGGCAGCAACTCCCCGAAAGCCCATACGCACTGCTCGTCACCCGCGATGGCACTCTCTGGATTGGGACCTTTGCCGGGCTCGCGAGTTGGAACAACGGCAAGCTGACCCAACATCCCGAGGCAGGCACTGGGTTCATAACATCACTGCTCGAAGACCGGGAGGGAACGGTTTGGGCGGGGGCGATGGGCAGTTCACGGGGAAGCACTATCGGGTGGCTGTGCGCCATTCAAAAGGGCAGCACAAAATGTTACGGACAAGATGGCGCCTTCGGCAGTTTCATCTGGAGTTTGGGTGAGGACAGTTCCGGCGCTCTCTGGGCTGGCGCAGAATCCGGTCTTTGGTACTGGAAGCCCGGTCCGCCGAAGCGCTATGCGGTGCCCGGATTGCGGCTTGCCGACCTGACTCAATCAGGCGACGGCCGGCTAATCGTCGGGATCAGAGGTGGAGGACTCAGGCAGGTCGTTGCTGACAAACTCGAAGCCTACCCGATTCGCACCGCCTTGAACTCCAATGCGGCGCTGCCCGACAGCGACGTCGATGCGAATAAGCTGCTCCGGGATCGCGATGGAGGTCTTTGGATCGGAACCAACCAGCGGGGGCTGATCCACGTGCATGACGGTCGCACGGATGTCTTCACGGCAGAGAGCGGTTTGTCCGGCAACATCATCGCCGACATTTTCGAGGATCGTGAAGGGAATATCTGGGTGTCCACTGCTGGGGGACTTGATCGGTTTCGAGAACTCCCCGTCACTACGGTTTCTACGAAACAGGGTTTGTCCAGCGATAACGTTCAATCTGTAATCGCGACGACTGACGGCAGCACCTGGATGGCCACCCGCGATGGTTTGACGAGATGGCAGAAAGGACAAACGACGATATTCCGTAAAGCCGACGGACTGCCGGATGACATGGTGCAGTCCATGTACCAGGATCATGCCGGGCGCATCTGGGTGTTTACAGGCCATGGACTGGCCTGGTTCAACAACGGCAGGTTCGTGTCTGTAGATGGGGTACCCAGTACGGAGGTCTATTCCCTTACCGGGGACAACGCAGGCAATCTCTGGCTTTCAGGAAACAAGGGCCTCTCTCATCTTCGGGAAGGACGCCTGATCGAGAATCTTCCCTGGACAGCACTCGGGCACCGTCAACAGGCCAAGGCGATCGTATTCGATCAGGACCGCGGCGGACTGTGGCTTGGATTCTGGCAGGATGGGGCGGTTGAGTACTTCAAGGATGGCCAGGTCCGCCTTTCGTACACAGCCGCGAATGGAATGAGCAAGGGGCCTGTTGCCGCCCTTCGCCTCGATCGGGATGGGGGCGTGTGGGCCGCAATGCAGAATGGCGGCGTGAGCCGCATCAAAGACGGGCGGATCACAACACTCACAACCGGCAACGGCCTGCCGTGCGACAGAGTTCACTGGACAACAGAGGAGGACGATCGTTCGTTGTGGCTGTACACGGCCTGCGGCCTACTCCGCATACCACACAGCCAGGTGGATGCCTGGAACTCAGAACCGGCACGCCGGGTTGAACCGACGGTTTGGGATGCAACCGACGGCGCCTTGCCCGGGGGATCGCCTTCCTCCTTCGGTCCAACTTTTGCAAAAGCCGCTGACGGCAAACTGTGGCTCGTAACGCGAGAAGACATTGAGGTCGTCGATCCTTCTCATCTTGCTGACAATAAACTCCCGCCGCCAGTACACATCGAGAAGATTGTCGCCGACCACAAGATGTATTGGCAGAATTTGTCGGAAGCATCCCTCTCGAGTCTGCATCTGCCGGCCCGAATTCACGATCTTGCGATCGACTACACCGCTCTCAGCCTCACTGCGCCGGAGAAGATACATTTCAAGTACAAACTGGAGGGCCAGGACAGCGACTGGAGAGAGGTGGTCAACGATCGCGAAGTCCAGTATTCGAACCTCACTCCGGGCCCCTACCGGTTTCGCGTGATCGCCTGCAACAACAGCGGCGTTTGGAACGAGCAGGGCGATACGCTGGAGTTCTCGATTGCGCCGGCGTACTACCAGACAAACTGGTTCCACGGCGTTTGCGCAGTTTTCGTTCTGGCACTCGTTTGGGCAATCTACCAGATCAGGGTCAGGCAATTGCGCCACGACTTTGCCCTGACGCTGGAGGCGCGCGTCGGTGAGCGCACGCGTATTGCACGTGAGCTTCACGACACCCTACTTCAGAGTTTCCATGGAGTGTTGCTGCGGCTTCAGATTCTTTCGCAGGTATTGCGAGAGCGTCCGATGGAAGCCCAACAGACGCTGGACAGAACGATTGACCAGGCCGCCGAGGCGATCACAGAAGGCCGGGATGCGGTGCAAGGATTACGCGAGTCTACGGTCCAGAGGAACGATCTCGCACGGGCCGTGAATGCCCTGGGAGAGGAACTCGCAGCGAACTCTGCTAACAATGGGTCTGCGGCATTTCGCGTCATCGTTGAAGGCGAGTCGCGCGATTTGCATCCCATCCTTCGTGATGAAATCTACAGAATTGCTGCTGAGGCGCTTCGCAACGCCTTCCGGCACGCCCAGGCCCGGCAGATTGAGGTTGAAATCCGCTATGACGATGGACAATTCCGATTGCGTGTCCGGGATGATGGAAAGGGCATGGACCCAGCCGTCCTGACGAAATCGGCGCGGTCTGGTCACTACGGCTTGCCCGGCATGAAGGAACGCGCCAAGCTGGTTGGCGGAAGTCTGACCGTGTGGAGCGAAGTGGGTGCCGGAGCAGAGGTGGAACTCACAGTTCCCGCTGCGACCGCATACATGGGGAGCGCAAGGCGTTCCTGGTTCTCACGAACAGTCGATGGGAACCGGCGCTAGTTCCTCGGCAGTTGTTCTGCCGTCATTTGACGCTAAATCTCCAATGCGCTCATCCAGGCGAAAATCGAGTCCTGAGCGGGAGATAGGAATGTGGTCGGAATTCAAAGTGAGAGTGCGAAATCAGGTCCAGTCACCTTAAGTATCTGTCCCGGTGTTTGCCCATCGACCGGTCGGCGAGAATCCGCAAAGCCAGTTGAACGCCTTATGCCGTTCTTGGGCAATTGAGGTCAATGTGGCAAACTCATCAGACGAGAGGTCTCGGTATGGCTTTTCCATGGCGGGGAAGTCACTTGCGACCGGGCTCGGTAAACGTCCGCTTCGAGCACCCTTGGTTGCGGTCCGTTCGATGATCTGCTCGATTGTGCGACCGCTGACTAATTGACCATTGAAGTGTCCCAACTCCTGCAGCTGCCGAGTCCGTGCCCGCCAGTGCCAGAGTTCCGCAACTTGCCGTTGCTTCTCAATCTCCCTTTTCGGGCGTAGCCTTGCTTGCCTGATGAGTTCTGGGATGGATTCCGAGCGGAGTCGACTGGCAAGCGTGGGGTCCGCCTCCCGATCATAAGCCGGCAACTTTGGAATCATCTGGAGTGCCCAAAGCAAGCTTGCGATCGATTCGGCCAGCCAGCTTGCGTCAATTCGTTGTCGTGTGCTGATCCGGGCGGACAGTAGCAATTTCTTCTCATCCTCTTCAACGTCTGGCCAAATTCCCGCAGACTCCAAGTCCTTGACCATGAGTGACGAGGACTGCCCCGTAGTTTCCCAAAACCCAAATCTCTTGTGCGGCGTCCATCTGGCCGAATCGCTAGTTACCGAGTCGACTGACGTTGTCATCCCCGTCACGAGGACGGCATTAAGAATCAAAGCGCGCTTAATGACCGAAACTGCGCTTGGATTCCTGCTTGGGTGAGAGGACATAGGGCGAGTGTACTTTCGGTTGGACAGGAGTGTTGTGTTCCTTAACACATCAATTGCCTGAACATTCCGGCTTCGTCTTCCGGATGCTTGATCCGTATTCGCTCACGGCGGGAGAGAGATTGAGCCTGCACTACCGTTCGCTCTGACGCCAACGCTCGCGAAGCGGGTAGCCATTTTTTTCTTCAGCCGTGCCAAGCCGCCGCAGTGCACTCCCTCCCGCCCAGCAACCACGTTTCACCAGCATAAAGGAGTAGAGATATGGACGAAAAACTCAACGTGCGTCTCGGCAATCCCGTCGTGATGTTCTTCTGGTCCTCCGCGATGTTTCTGGCTGGGATCGTCGTCGGCGTTTACTGGCATCCGTCCCGCGCGCACTCGCTCGCGATCGCTTGCGCCGCGGGTGCATTCACCATGCTGCATGAACTCATCTGCTGTTTCGTGTGGTGTTCCATCTCAGCCTGGTGGATCGGTCCGCGCACGGGCGAACTCAGGAAATCGCGCTAACAATGCGCGTCAGGTCCAGATAGCGTGGGGCGCGGTTGAGGGCAATGGCGCCGATGTCATCCCCCGTGCTTCCGATCAAGCAGAGCTAGCCATCGATGGCCAGCCTTGTTTTCGCCGCTCCAACCCTAGCTCGCATCCGCTCATCCGTCGCAAGATAACGGAAAGGAGGGGCAAATGGATACATGTACAAGTTGCGGCGGCCGTCTCGACGATTGCAATGAGTCGCAGATTGTATGTCCTTGGTGCGGAGAACCGGACTGCTGGCCCAGGCTACCGGATGGCGGCGGCGAGTTCGAATCGGATGATTTCGATTGGGGCTGGGAGGAATAGTCTCTCGACACCTTTGACCGCAACCTGAAATTTCGCCGTTACCAAGATGTGGTTACATCACCCACTAACTGCTCGTTCCTCCTCGAAACTTCACTTCCACCCCCATCTCAACCCCCCTTACTCTGCCGCCAAGGCCGAAAGGAGCACCCGTGTCTCATTCCGCAATCATTCTCCTCCCACTCCCTCCAGCGCCCTTCGCTGATTGCAGGTACCTCGACCGCTGCAATCGCGCACTTACCTCCGACGGTTGTGCATCGTGTCGCTTCAACTTCGCCCGTTTCGACGCCGAAGGATGCCACGCCGATTCTGGCTCCCACCTGAATCTTGTCGCAATCTCATGGAGCGAGGCAGCCCGATGAGCTTGCGCCCGTAAAGCTCCGTCCGATTTTCCGCCTTCCTCCCGTAGCACCCCACAGCAAAACCAAAAACGCGCATAGGCGCGCCGCGCGGACGAAGCAAGGCCCGCGTGTGCGCGCCTTTTTTGTTATCTGCCCGGAGATAACTCGACGCAACTCAACCAAGCAACCCAACATGGAGACTTTCTATGGACGACTCTATCTCTGCTCTCAGTCCGTTTTCTCTTCTTCCACCGACGGCGCAGCCAACACATCCAGCTTCAGTGGCGGCGCTCAGAACGATGCTGACCAACTCAGTTCCTTCAGGGCACACGCGGCGTGCGTACGGGAAGGCCTTCGACGATTTCCTCGCGCTGGCCACGCGCACGGGGCAGTCGATCAGCCGGCAGCTGTTCCAGCAGTACCGCGCACAGATGGTCGATGCCGGCCTGGGCAGTTCGACCATCAATGTTCGCCTGTCGGGCGTGCGAAAGCTGGTCAACGAAGCCCGCGAGAACGGATTGGTCGATCCCTCCGATGCCGAGCGAATTGTCTCGGTGCCCAATGTCCCGGCGCAGGGCGTGCGTCTTGGCCAATGGCTCACCGTCGAGCAGACCAGAGACCTGCTCGCCGTTCCGGATCGGAGCCAACTCAAGGGAAAACGCTCTTACGGAATCCTGTCCGTACTTACTCTGTCTGCATTACGTCGCGAGGAGGCGTCGCGTCTCGATATGAGTCATATCCAGATGCGCGAGGGGCGCTGGGTGCTGGCCGACATCCAGGGCAAGCGTGGTCGCGTAAGGACCGTGGCCTTGCCCGCAAGCGCCAAGGCCGCGATCGACGAATGGACCCGAGCGGCCGGCATCACATCCGGCCCTGTGTTCCGCCGACTGACCAAGAGCGGCCGCGTTCTGACGGGAAAAGGCCTCGGCGTGTGGGCGATCTGGGACGTGGTGGTCACCTCGGCCAAAGCCATCGGCATCGAGGGCTTCGGCCCGCATGACGCCCGCCGCAGCTGCGCGAAGTTGTGCCGCAAGAAGGGAGGAAAGCTCGAGCAGATCCAGTTCATGCTGGGCCACGAGTCGATCGAGACGACCGCAATCTACACCGCATGCGAGCAGGAGATCGCCCAAGCGGTCAACGACAATCTGGGTCTCTGACCCGGCCGTAGATGGCGACCATATATAGATGAGGGTCCCGGCTCATTGAAGGCCTTCGCCGGGATCCCCCCAGACAATCTGTATTATCGTTGCCAATCTCGCCGCCCCAATTTCGTGAACCCTCTCCTACCCCACCCCTTCCTTAAGACCTAACCCCAAAAACCGATCGGCACCTCCGCCCCGCGCCCCAACCTGCGCGCAGGCCTTCGTGCGCCTCCACCCCTGAAAGGAAAAAGCCTATGTTCCACTTCGTCACGTTTTTCACCGTTGCCCCCGAGGCCCAGGAGGCCTTCGTCCGTGAACTGCGCATGGGCGGCGCCTGGCTTCAACAGGCCCGCCGGGTCGCGCCCGCCCTGGTGGCCGCCGATCTGTTGCGCCACCAGCACCGGCCCATGTTCCTTTGCCACGACATCTGGGTCACGCCCGAGGCCTATGCGTGCGCCTGCAGCAGCAACGCTGTCCGACAGCTTCTCGATACCAGAAAACAGATGGCAGCCGATTCCTTCGAGATCGGGGCTTTCACGTTCCCGGCATTGAAAGAACCTGACGCGACCAGCGATGTCGTCCTGACGCCGGCCGAAACCGGCAGCGCGGCTGGCTGGCTCTCAACGGACCAACTGGAAGATGAACTGTTCGATGCTGCAGTTCAGGCGACGATGAACAACCCGAACGGAACGGCCGCCGCACTGGCCGAGATCGACGCCTACTTCGCAAAGGATGGCGACGATCCCGAGAAGCAGCATCGGCAATCTCTGCTCCGGCTGCTGCGGCTGTTGCGGCCCAACCTGGCCGAGCTACTTGGCGAGCCAACATCTTTGCCATAGAGAAGACTGCCGGTCACAAACCAGTTTCAGTCGGCGGGCGTAACCCAGGACGCCCGCCCGCCGACTGAAACAATCATCACCCGCCCAGGCAGGACAGCCGGCCGCATACCGCCGCGGCCGGCTGCCCAAAGCCGACGGCAAGCCCGTCGGTCCAGCAAGGAGGACAAGATGAGGCAGTCTGAAATCTCCCCAACAGCGGTGAAAAGTCGTGCGGTATCGTTCCAGATAGATTCTCTCCAAGAGATATTCCTAACGCACACGGTACGATCATGCCCGAAAAAGATCACCTGCGACTGACACGGGAGGAGCTTTACAACCTGGTCTGGGCGAAGCCCATGACGCAAGTCGCACAGGAATTCGAGATTTCCGACCGAGCCATGGCGAAGCTCTGCGCCAAAAGGCAGGTGCCGGTTCCGTCCCGCGGTTACTGGGCCCGGAAAAAGGCGGGCCAGAGTGTTCCTCAGCTTCCACTGCTTGCGTTCGCGGCAAAGCCTGCGAAGGTAAGCAAGGTCAGAGTCGAACCTGCCGAAGGGCCGGCAGGAAAACCAAAGGCTCGCAGCATGTTTGAGGAACGGAACCGCACGATCAGGACTGCTCTCAAAGGCTTTCGCAATGCTTTGTCCGAGGCGGTCGACTACACCGTGCGCATTGACGAATGGAACTGCGATTACAGTTTTGGACTGAACTCCTCCTACGATCCGTTGCACC
Source organism: uncultured Acidobacteriaceae bacterium (assembly GCA_963704415.1). Classification (GTDB taxonomy): domain Bacteria; phylum Acidobacteriota; class Terriglobia; order Terriglobales; family Acidobacteriaceae; genus Telmatobacter. Next base: position 2,217,872 of record OY969908.1, read on the forward strand.
GGGATGACAGCTTGTCATTTCTGCATGAATCGCCGTTTTACGAATATCGAGATCTTGTTTTACGCGGCGTCTTACCGGTCCCACATGGCCGCGTGACCGTGCAAGCACATCCGCACGGCATCCGATACCGCCTGCCGAGAACTTGGCGACTCGGATCAAGTCCTGCAACGTTCCCTCGTACGGCTTACTTCCGTTCGGGATTTGAAACGGACTCTGGAGTTCCGTCCGGAGGCGGTTTTTCTCTCCAACAATTAGCACCGACTTGCTCGTACTGCACAAGACCCGGTAGTGTTCTGCCAGTGAAAAAAATTGGCTAACGAATGGTTTTGGATTTCTCAGTCGGCCGTTGCTGGTCGTCAGTGGCGATCCATCCTCTGACTCTTGCTGGAGCTCAACAAAAAGGCATCGCGGCTTTGGCACCAAGCATTTGCCGCCCTTGATGTTGATGAGTATGCAATCTTCATCGTGGCAGCGAACGATTCCAAGAAAAGGACCACGATACAACGCTTCACCGTTGAAATAAACCAGTCGGGTACCGTGCGTTAAGCTTGCTAAGTTTTGAAAATGGGCATCGAGGGCAGACTTTGCGGGTTCTTGGATCTTCTCACTCAGTACACGTCCTAATGCGATAAAGGCAGCAGCGTAGGAGCTCGCCGGTACCGAAATGGCCACAACGACCTTCCGGTCAGCCCTCTGGGCCTGTGCAACTGAAGCACCGAGCTGAACAAGAAACTTTGCCCAAAGCGGCAGCTTCGTCCACTCTATTCCATCCTGAAATCGAAGATCGAAGCTTTTTGCAATTCGCGCGATCATTAACGAACGGGCCCGCTCCGCTAGTAACCCATTCTAGTTCTGCCGCATCAGCTATTCTTAGCGCAATCCACAATCCTCCCGGATTGAGATCGGATCGGGCCGAAATGATGGAGCAGCAATGGCGTTGATCGTCACCAAGGTATCGGAGGGATTCTATTCGGCGGAGGTTTCACCGCACGATGTTCGCGACCCATGGAGGACAGAGGAGCCCATTCGAATGCAATCAGTTGTGTGATCAGCTTCTCGCGCTCGGATTGCATCAGGCTCGATCCGATCTTGCCTTCCATCTGCACACGCCCAGCCGCGTCCTTCACGCAATAGCTGATCGTCCTCTTGTCGAGGCGAGGAAAGAACGAGATTGATTCCGTGTATATAGCGTTGCCGAAAGAATTTTTAATTGACAGCAGAGCATTCTTGGCCTAGCTTTGGGCTTCCTGAAGATTCCTTCGATCAAATCTGATTTCCTTGCCAACGGGCGGAACACGGGTGGGACTTGTCCACCGATACCTCCGGGGTAGTTCGTGCTTTTGTGAATTTGCGAAGCTGCTTGTACTCTAGGTCGTTCTCAGAAGAATGTGAGTGATTCCAGCCGTTCAGTCGTGGACTGCGAAATCGCTTGACTTAACGGTAAAGGGGTTACGGGGATGAGATCTAACGGCTCAATCCAGATTCTTTCATTGGCTCTTTTAGTGGCGGCGCTATTCTCGGGCCCTCTTCACGCCGCAAACGTCTCACCCACATGGAGGGACGACGGCTGCCAGCAAGCCGACGATCTTGAGCATCATGGACCGGACGAGTTTTCGATCTCAGGCTCAATCAGCGACGGCACCGCTGACGGAAATGAGTTGGGTGGCATCACAATCTGGGCGTCAGATCCGAACGGGGCTCTGCGTCAGACGCTGACGGAGAAGAATGGAAAGTTCAGGATCCACCATCTGAAGGCTGCAACCTACACGGTGAGCGCAACTGAATCCGGCTATTTATTCTCACCCACCAATCAATCGGTCACGATCACTACGTGCGGGGTGAAAGGTGTAGCTTTCGAGCGGAGTCTGGTTCCCGCAGGGAGCGATGGATTGAGCCAGGCGTTCCTTAATTACCTTGACACCGTGCCAGAGGTGCCTGTCTCTCCTGAAACCACGACATTGCCGGATGGCCAGAACATGGCAACCTTCGCGGCCTCGCAAGGGATTAGCACGGAAGCCTTACTAGAAGGACTTGGATTTCCCGCGTCCACCCCGGGCTTGGGTGAGAGTGACGCACTCCGCCAGCATGTGGCAGCTCAGACCGCAGCTCCTACTAGCCTCTCTCCGCAAGAGCAACTCGACTTTGCTCTTACTGCCATGGTTTCGGTCGCAGAGGCGTTTGCGAACCGTACCCGCTGGGTGTATCCGGCAGGCAATCCCGCGTCCCTGTATCCAGCACAAAACGGACATTTGACCTACATCTGGGGGGGCAAGACACCATACAGTCCGACGCTGCCGAAAGACGGCTGTCCAACCCTAACCTACGGGATGGATTGCTCGGGCCTCATTTATCTCGTTGCCAAAGCGGCGGGAGTGAAGACAGTTACGGGGCAAGCCATCGACCAAACCAATCTAGCTAACTGGACCGCTCCCCCGGGCCTCACGATCCAAAAGGTCGACGATGGAACCATGCACATGGGCGATATCATCCTTTGGAAAGATCACGACGGTATCGTGGCGACAAACGGCGAGATCATCTCTTCGACGGGAGGTCCAACCCAATGTCCGCAAAACCTCAAAAAGGGCCCAATATCGTACCCAATCAGTGCGCTGGAAAAGGGCCTCAAATCACCCATTGAAGTTCTGCGGCTGATGATCGCTGCTCCCACGATGACCACCCTGAATGCCAATCCGACGAGTCTCCCCGCGGCTGGTGGCCACGTATCTATGACTGCGACTGTCGAAGCCATGAATGCGACGGGCGGACCCGCTCCGACGGGAACGGTGTCCTTTGTCGATCAATCAGGCACGCAACTCTGTGCATCTGTGCAATTGGCATCCGGATCCGCGACGTGCGCAGCGACTCTCGCGCTTGCGCCCGACACGATTACAGCAAGCTACAGTGGCGACGCGAATTATGCCGCGAGCAGCGGTCCGGTGACGGTGTCAGTGACCGCCTCGTCCTCCCTCTACACGTATGTGTACCAGATCGTCTTCGAGGATGTTGCGTGTGGGCAAACGGTGAGCATGTCTTTCTCGGCCGCGTCTGCTCCCTCAGGGATTCCAGTCTCTGGCTCGGCGAGTTACACCGGACCGGATTGTTCGTTGGCAGGTTACGGAGATTACGTGGGCCCCATCGGGACGGGAGCAGGATCGGATCTTTACTTTACCGGCAGCGCGACGAGCACCGCTTCCGCACCCGGCCCTTACGCTTCTGACATCTCCTACTGCTCGGCAGGCGTGGATACAGAACAAAATATCGGCGGTACCGAATACAGCGTCTACACGAGTTATTGGCAAGGTTACTGCAGTTCAGGGGGCGGTCCGTTTATCAGCCACGAGGTCGGATCCGGACCTGCCGCCGCAAAGCAGAAGCGAACACTCCCGTCTCCGCGCTAGATCTACTAGTCGTGGGTTAGGCTGAGTTTGTTAAGAACGCCAGTCCAGAGCCACAAGCGGAGGGAACCGGTCATGAGAGAGAAGTTACGATTTTTGGGCTTGGATGTCCATGCGGAAACGATCGCCGTTGCGATAGCTGAACCGGATGGCGAGGTTCGCAGCCTGGGAACGATAGCCAACCGAGAAGAGTCAGTCCGGAAGCTGATCAGGAAGCTTGGTCCAGCCGAACATCTGCGCGCCTGCTACGAAGCCGGCAATCACCGAATTGCATGGAAGGCGCAACAGCGCATCGAGCCGGTCACACCATAATGACTACCAATTTTGGTGCAGTACTGGAGCTAGGCGAGAGTTCTATGCAGCGGCTTCGTCTCTCTCGATGAAAGGTTGAAAACAATGCGCGGGCATAGCGAAGCGTCAATTTGGCTGGAAGCCTCAGAGGGGCGGAAGCATCCCTTCCATCGACTCTACCAGCCAAGCTGGGAGTCGGAGCTTCAGGATGGGTTGCGTTCCCGCTTGTCCGAACCGAACTACCGCTACTGCCCTTCCGCTCGCATCCACAATGGGAGAACCGGATTGTCCTGCCTGCGTCTCTCCTGTCGGAAGCCCCACTCCCCAAATGCCCACATGGACTTTCAGGGGAGTGGGCTTCCACGAACCGTCAAGGGAGAGCAGGCATGAATTCTGAGCCCAATGGTTTGACAAAGACAGACGGCCAAGTTGTCACCCGAAAGAGGGTGGCAGACCATGGTGAGGTCTACACCGCCGAGCGGGAAGTGACTGCCATGCTTGATCTGGTTAAACAGGAGACAACGAGAATCGAGTCGCGGTTCTTGGAACCTGCCTGCGGCAAGGGTAATTTTCTGGCGGCCATTCTAGAGCGTAAGCTGCGTGTTGTCGAATCGCGTTACGGCAACAGCCAGTTGGATTACGAGCGGAATGCGGTCCTGGCCGTGTCCTCGCTGTACGGGATAGACATTCTGGAAGACAATGTCGTGGCATGCCGCCAGCGGCTGTTTGATGTTTTCGAGCGGCAGTACAACTTACTTTTTAAATTTGCGGCCACCGACGAATGTCGAATCGCCGTTAAATTCCTTCTGGAGCGCAACATCATCTGGGGCGATGCCCTCACTTTGAAGACGGCTAGCGCCAAACCCCAGCCGATTGTGTTCTCCGAATGGTCGCCAGTCAACGGCAGCATGCTAAAGCGAAGAGATTTCACTTTTCATGCATTGCTCGATCATGGGGCAATGAGAGAACTGCCGCTGTTTTCGGATCTTGGCGAGGATGTTTTCATCCCGACCCCGGTTAGAGAATATCCCTTGACTCACTTCCTAAAGGTTGCCGATCTTGACTGCGATTAACTACAACCCGGATGTCCTGAGCTGCCTCGCTAATCTGAGCAACGATGAAGTATTCACACCTCCGCAACTGTGCAATCAGATACTGGATTTGCTGCCCGAGACAATCTGGAGCGATCAGAGTGCACGGTTCCTCGATCCGGTCTGCAAGTCCGGCGTGTTCCTACGAGAGATAGCGAAGCGGCTGATGGCTGGGTTGCAGAAGCAGATACCCAACGAGTCGAAGAGAGCAAACCACATTTTCGCAAACCAGCTTTTTGGCATTGCTATTACGGAGTTGACATCCTTGCTCTCGCGCCGGTCTGTGTACTGCTCCAAGACCGCCAATGGGAAATACTCCGTCTGCGGAGCATTCACAGACGGGCAGGGCAATATCCGCTTTGATTCAGTTAAGCATGCTTGGAAACATGGGAGATGTACTTATTGCGGAGTGAGCCATAAAGAGTTTGACCGGGGTGGCGAACTGGAAACCCACGCCTATGAGTTCATCCACACCGACCAGCCCGAGGAGATCTTCAACATGAAATTCGATGTCATTGTCGGCAATCCGCCCTATCAGTTGAGCGATGGTGGGTTCGGGGAAAGCGCGCGACCGATTTACCACCTATTCGTCGAACAGGCAAAGAAACTAAACCCCCGCTACCTGACCATGATTACTCCATCCCGATGGTTCTCCGGCGGAAAGGGATTAGACGGGTTTCGCGGTGCCATGCTCCATGACCACCGCATCTCCCACCTCGTTGACTATCCGAAGCTCTATGACGGATTCCCCGGCGTGAAGATAAGAGGTGGCGTCTCGTACTTCCTTTGGGATCGCGACTACAGCGGTCCTTGCTCCGTGCAGACAATGTGGGACGGTGCACCCCTCGGTCCGCCGATGCAACGACGTTTGGATGCCTACGACGTTTTGGTCCGCCGAAACGAGGCTGTTTCAATTCTCGACAAAGTTCGCGCTTTCCGCGTCGGCGGGAAGGCCGAGGCAAGGCTCGATGCGCGTGTGTCCAGCCAGAAACCGTTCGGACTGCGGACCTTCGTCCACGGGGCAGCATCGAGCAACGGCCTCAAGCACCCCATCAAGCTCTATGGCTCACAGCGGATCTCGTGGGTGGAGCGGGCCACGATCGACAGGAACGCGGGGTGGATAGATGAATGGAAAGTGTTGATGACGCGCGTACAGGGCACGAGCGCGGCGGTCGAGACCATGTTCCTGAGCAGGCCCATCATCGCGGGGCCCGGTGAGGCGTGCACGGAGTCGTATGTCGTCGCGGGACGGTTTGCGAATGAGAAGACCGCAAGGTCGTACGCGCAGTATCTGCGAACCCGTTTCGTTCGGTTCCTCGTTTCGCTGCGTAAGCCAACGCAGGATGCTGCGAAGGATATCTACGCGTTCGTCCCAGACATCCCGCTCAATCGTAGTTGGACCGACGAGATGCTCTATGAACGCTACGGTCTTACGCCGGAGGAGATCGCATTCATCGAATCGACGGTGAAGCCGATGGATGACAGCCATGAGTAAGGAGTTTTTCCCGCCGCGCCCCGCATCGCGACCGACACTCTACGCGTACGAGGATACCAACCCCCAGTATTCTGGCCTGCTCAAGGTTGGCTATACGACAGTGGACGTGCAAACACGAGTGGCCCAGCAGTATCCGACGTTGCGCCCCGGCAAGCCGCCATATCGGATCGTGCTGGAAGAATCCGCGATGCGCAATGACGGTACAACCTTCACCGATCACGACGTTCATCGCCATTTGAGAATCGTCGGGATTACTAATCCTGAAGGAGAGTGGTTCAAGTGTTCCGTTAAAGATGTCAAGGCAGCCATCATCGCGCTGAAGACTGGAGAGGTTAATGAGGAGAGTCGTTCGCTTGATTTCACAATGCGCCCGGAACAGAAGGCAGCGGTGAATAAAACGGCTGACTATTTCCAGAGTTTCCGGAACGAGAACCACGGCAAGCCTCCTCATTTCCTTTGGAACGCGAAAATGCGATTCGGCAAGACATTCGCCGCCTATCAACTTGCCAAGAAAATGGGCTGGCGCAAATTGTTGGTGCTGACCTTCAAACCGGCTGTGCAGAGCGCCTGGGAGGAGGATTTGAAGTGCCATGTTGATTTCAAGGGCTGGCAGTTTATTTCACCCGGGGGCTTGTCGTACGAGGGTGCGGATAAGAGGAAGCCGCTTGTCTGCTTTGGTTCCTTTCAAGACTACTTGGGAAAAAACAAAAGTACGGGCGGGATTAAGACCAAGAACGAGTGGGTTCATGCAACCAATTGGGATTGCGTGATCCTCGACGAATACCACTACGGAGCCTGGCGGGAAAACGCAAAGGAACTTTTCGAAGCAGAAGAGAAGAAGGAAATCGAGTTCGGGGAAGGGGCAGGCATTCAGGATTTTGACGAAGAGATCATGCCGATCACGACGGGCGGTTATTTGTATCTCTCTGGCACGCCGTTCAGGGCGATCGCATCCGGCGAGTTTATTGAGGAACAGATTTTCAACTGGACCTATTCGGATGAACAACGATCCAAACAGGCATGGAAGGGTGAGGACAACCCCTACGCATCATTACCTCGCATAGTGATGCTGACTTATCAACTGCCGGATTCTATTCGGGAAATCGCCATGCAGGGCGAGTTCAACGAGTTCGATCTGAATATCTTCTTTTCCGCTTCGGGGGCTAGGGAGAAGGCGAAGTTCAGTTATCAGGATCAGGTGCAGAAGTGGCTGGACTTGATCCGTGGCGGATTCCTGGAAACGACTATCGACAATCTGAAACTCGGCGCGAAGAAGCCGCCGATGCCTTACTCAGACACACGCCTGCTGAATCTCCTGTCGCATACCTTTTGGTTTCTTCCGAGCGTCGCTTCGTGTCATGCAATGCACTCACTTTTGAGACAGAAACAGAACAAGTTTTACCACGATTACAAAGTGATTGTGGCAGCAGGTAATGGGGCTGGAATTGGTGTGGCAGCGTTGCCACCCGTAAAAGAAGCGATGGATGACCCCCTGAAAACTAGGACGATCACCCTTTCCTGCGGAAAACTGACTACAGGCGTCACGGTCAAGCCGTGGACCGGCATTCTCATGCTCCGCAATTCGTCCACTCCCGAAACCTATTTCCAGGCTGCATTCCGCGTCCAATCGCCTTGGACAATCAATAATCCAGACAGTAAGGCACCGAACAAGGAGCAGATCATCAAAGAGGAATGTTACGTCTTTGACTTCGCACCGGACCGGGCTTTGCGGCAGATCGCGGATTATAGTTGCCGCCTGAACGTCAATGAGTCAAACCCGGAAAAAAAGGTCGAGGAGTTCATCAGCTTCCTGCCCGTGCTTGCCTATGACGGCAGCTCAATGAAGCTGATCGATGCCGCTGGCATTCTCGATATGGCCATGAGCGGAACGACCGCAACACTACTGGCGCGGCGCTGGGAAAGCGCTCTGCTGGTGAATGTGGACAATGGTACGTTGCAGCGCCTGATGAACAACAAGGAAGCCTTAGCTGCGCTTATGAGTATTGAAGGATTCCGCAACCTCAATCAGGAGATTGAGACCATTATCAATAAGTCCGAGGCGGTGAAAAAAGCTAAGAAGGATGCCAACGACAAGGAACTGTCCGCGAAGACGAAAAAAGAACTCACGAAAGAAGAGAAGGAATACAAGAGTCTACGAAAGCAGATCCAGGAAAAGCTTATCAAATTTGCGACGCGCATACCGGTGTTTATGTATTTAACCGATTATCGGGAGCGAAGCTTGAAAGATGTGATTACTCAACTTGAACCTGGACTGTTCAAAAAGGTGACCGGTTTGGGCGTAAAAGACTTCGAATTGCTAGTAAGCCTCGGTGTGTTTAACAGCGGATTGATGAACGATGCCGTCTACAAATTCAAACGGTATGAAGACGCCAGTCTTGTGTATGTGGGTATCAATAAGCACGACGGTGAGGAGGTCGGACTTTTTGATACGGTCTTAAGCCACAAGGATTACATTGTAGAAGTTGAGAGAACCTGACTGTCTTCGATTGGATCGCAGACAATTCTGTTCCAGGGAGCGCAATCGCGTCATGGAACCGAATGGCCACTTTGAGCCGTAGACGACGGCCCGGGCTCTTGGCTAACGAGGATTTCCATCGATTTGGATCACCACTGTTTCTTATCTGAATCTGCGGAGGCGCGAAGAATGTCTAACAACATTGTCCGCCAATTGACTCCGGAAGAACAGGAACTTCTTTGCAAACGCAAGGAGCTTTCCATCCTGCAAGCTGAGCTCGCAGAACGCGAACTGTTTCTGGCAAACCTACAAGGAGAACTCGGGGCATTCGAAGGACGCTACCTCCGCGAGATTGGAACCCTCTACGCCGAGCTAGACGATTGGAACGCTAAGATCGCCGAATTTGCAGCTGCAGCGGATGGCTCAGAAGAGGCAAAGTCTGCCGCTGCGGAAGCACGCGGAAGGGCGGATGAGTCTAACGCCACAGCCCATGGGAACGCTGCCAAGTCCGCTGATTTCTCGCCGTCACCATATCTGAAGAAACTCTTCCGAGAGGTGGTTAGGCAAATTCACCCAGATAATGCGGCTGACGAAGAGGATCGGGCGGAGCGCAATCGACTTATGACGGACGCCAATCTTGCGTACCGGCGTGGGGACGAGGATGCATTGCTGAGAATCATGGATGAATACCGGAACAGCCCAGAAGCGGTGAAGGGCGCAGGCGCAATGGCAGATTTGCAACGTATTCTCAGGCAGATTGAGCGGATCGTCAAAAGGATTGCCCAGATTGATAGTGAAGTCGCGGCACTCAACAACTCCGAAATCGCGCTTTTGATGGCCACAGTAAAAACAGGAGCGGCGAAAGGGCGCGACTTATTCGCTAAAATGAAGAAAGATCTCCAGTCTCGAATCGATCTCTCTCAGAGGGAGTTTGATGATCTGCTTTCAAATCGTGGAGCAAGATGAGTACCGACTCGGAAAAACAGTTAGCATTGATTCGGGCGCAATCCGTCGCGTTGACGAATGCTGGAAGGGCAGCGCTAGCGGCGCGAAGCCGCGCTGACCTGCGGGTCGGGGATGAAGCAGCGCATTGGCTCCAAGAGGGTCTTGAATTCAACGATCAAAGGAAATATGAGGAAGCATTCGAGTGTTTTGAGCGAGGGATTCAGCTAGATCCAAACCACTCCGACATCGAGTTGGCGCTCGGATTCGCATATCAAGAAGGCAACGGTGTGGTTCAGGACTGCGCACAAGCGGCGAACTGGTACCGCAGGGCTGAGAAACACGGGAGCTCGAATGCGCAACAGGCACTTCAACTGCTATATGAAAAGCGTCATTGGAAGGATGTGGGTGGCGGTAAGCGCGTAGACGAGTTGACCCACGAGGAGCTGAGTGCTGCCCTGCGGTTCGATGGTCCCACGGGCTTGCTTAACGAGGGTTCATTTGAAAGGGATCAGGAGTACAGTCCCGCCCAGTTCGTCGGCATTAGTGAATTAGACGCATACAAGACCTTCCGCGAAAAATTTGGCAACGCCCTTGGCCTTCGTTTGATGCGCGTCATAGCAGAGGCGGCAAGATTGGCTGGGCTTGATGCCTGTGTTCTTCACGAGGAAGTCCTATTGTATCGAGGGAGTTCTAAAGAGGTATTGATCGCTGGACTCGAACAAATCCGCGCAACTCTTCGGAAATGGAAGTTCGAGGCGATAGGGAAAAACGATCAAGCATTCGAAGTCGAAGGGGTTGGTTTTTTCTTTGGTATTGGTACAGATATCGGAACAGCACATTCGGATCGCAAACAGCGACAGGCCGAAATAGAGGCCGCTTGGGGCCAGCTCCATGGGGAATTCTGGGGATGCTATGACGTGAGATTGAAGCAAGAACCTGGAAAATGAGGGATTACGAGCCGTTAAGCCGTTTCAGAATCAATATCATCTTTCTCTCGATCTCTTTGGCTCCTTTGCCGAAATGAGCTTCGCGATGATCGTTAGGGCAGAGGGCTATAACGTTGGTCAGACAAGCTGCAGCATCGAGGAGATCGCACATCTGTGCCACCGCACGCGAATGGTGTCGCGGGGGCGTTCGCCCCATCAACTCTGCAGCTTTGCGGTAGGTCAGCTTGTTATCTTTCACCAAAGCTGAAGAAATGATACCGAGCAACTTCAACGCGTCCTTATGTTGAATGTCTGCCATCTTTCTCTGTCCTTCCTCTTGGGGCGACCTGCTGGATTCGTATGAACCCAAGCTTCGCAAGCGTCTGCATCCGTTGTTTCGGTAGTGTCGCAGGTTTCATTCGTATCAAGGGGTTTCGGCCAGTTTCCTCGTTAAGTTGAGGAGGAAATGTGTTTGGGGTTTAAGGCTGAGCGAGGTAGGAAGTCACTCTCTGCCTTTGAATCGTCCAGTCAGCTGTGAGCTGACATCGGAACCTAATCAAAGCTGCGACCTTAGAAAAATCTTCAACAAGACTCCTTCGGAAAATCGGCTCGTGATGCGCGATGCGGTTTCTCAAAAGCCGGATATGGTCAAGGTCGTCATAAATTTCGGAGCGTAAGGCAGCAACGCTCTTGTGCCGATCGAGATTAGGAAGCACACGCCGAAGGTGCGGGGTCCAAAGTCGAAAATCATGACGCCCCGTAAACATCGTTTGCCAGAAAACGAATTTCAGCTCGGGAATTACCTTGCCAGTTGTCTGCTGAGCCATCCGGATTGTGGTCAGGTCTCTTTTAGGGCTGTAGCCACGGGTAGGATTTAGAAGGCTGCGCTCGAATCCCGGTGACCACGGCCAGCGGTCGCCATATACGGCCGTCAAAGCATCCGAAACTGCATTTCTGATGACGACTTCGCAAATATGGAGGGGTGCCATAAAGGCCCCTGAAATCTGCGCATTCCAGTCGTAAAGAGCAATGGCGGCAGTGCTTATGTCCCCAGCGGAGACAACGGATCTCTCGTAAGTAGTTATACGCGTTATAGATAGCGCGCTTCTGACGGCCGAAATGATGGGCGTTGACACGTTTCTAGTAAGGTGACAAACTTAAGGAACTAGCCATGGGTCTTGTTGGCGAAAGCCTCCCCCCGTGGACATACGATAGTGTAAAGCCCACCCGCAAGGGTGGGCTTTCATTTTTCCCCTGAAGGCGCGTCGCTACGAAGGGAAGCGCGAGAGCAGTTTCGTGACTGTGACTACTCTTTGCGGCCGGCCCCATTCGCACTGTGGGGCAGAGCGTCTTTCGCACATCGACGCGTTTAATACCTCCACCATTGCGAACTAGATCGCCCACTTGCGTAATTCTTAAAATCAATTTGACCGAATATCGGGCGCGGCAAAAAGCAATTTCGGGCGATTTTTGGGGGCGGAAACGGAAGTCTCTGATTTTGTTACTCTTTGGGAGTCCTACGAGCAGAAGAGGGATAGGGTGGCATGAAATAACCGGGTAGAATCAGGGCAAGAAGAGGTGTCCCGCCCCGTGCCCATGCGCTTTCCATCGTCGTCGCAGATTAGACCGAGCGATACGAAACTGCGCGAGTTGATCTTGCTGATTTCGGAATGGTCACAGGCGGACCCCAAATTTGGCGCAATCAAGCTAAATAAACTTCTCTTCCACGCCGATTTTTCTGCCTTCCTTACCTACGGTGAGCCGATTACCGGGCAGGAGTATTTTAAACTGCCGCAGGGGCCAGCCCCCCGACGACTCAAAGGCCTCACGGAGAGCATGCGAAAAACGGGAGAGTTTGCATGGCAAGAGGTTTCTTACTTCGGGCGCACTCAGAAAAAGCCAGTTGCTCTGCGTCCAGCAAACCCCGCTAAATTCTCTGGCCCTGAGATCGATCTGATCCGAAAGACGGTCGAGAAATTTTGGAAGATGAGTGCAACAGAAATAAGCGAACAATCCCATCTGTTCTTGGGATGGAAGGCTGCCCATTTACAGGAAACAATCCCATACAGCACGGCGCTGGTAAGCCGGAGACCGCCCACCGATCACGAACGGAAGCGCGGGCTGGCACTCCAGAGCCTTGCAGAAAAACATCTCAGTGCCAGAAGGTAAGATCAGGACCATCGTCAGGGACGAACGGTTCGAGTACGAAATGGCGAAGCTCGAACCGAACATTCGCAGGGCGGATGAGTTTGTTGAGGGCGCTGAAACAATCCTGTCGCGAGATCCTGAAGCTGGGTGCCCGCTAGCAGAACTACACTTTTGAGTCACAGAACTGACTTTGGATGTGCGGCGATCAGGCCGCGCGTTGGAAACGATCCAAGGAACTCTGCTCGCCAACGACTAGTGGCCTCGGGAAGAGAACGCTTCCAGCCGTCAAAGGCCATCGCAGTATTTAGTAATTGATAACTATTCCGATGCGATGCAGCTCCCGGTGAGAATATTAGGCACACTTCTGCTCGTCGCAGGAACCGGCCCGATTTTAGGCTGGCCCAGGACTCATAACCCGCAGGTATTGTCAGGTTCGGTAATTGTCGACTTGATTAATGCGTCGTCGAGCAGCGTGCTTAGCCGCATCGTTGGCGGCGTCGGGTGGGCACGCTGGGTGTTAGGCCCAAAGTGCCCCGCCTCAAGCGTAGAATCGGGGCCATGCTCGACTGGTCGGATGGTGCTCTGATGGCTCTGCACTTCGCGATGCGGGAATCCAGGCATGACAAAGATGCCCGGGTCTACGTCCTCGAACCAGATCGCCTGAACGATAAGCTGAACGCTCTTCCTGACGCGAAGATTGGAGCGCAAGAGTGGGAGAGCTACGTTAAAGCTCATCCGTCTGCAGACGACGACGAGGAAGATTGGGAAACGCGCTATCTGCCCGGAATTAGCGAAGCGAATCCGGAGATCAATGTGCCACGCACCCCGTTTGTTCTTGAGTTTCCTCATATCAACAGACGAATCGCAGCTCAGCGCAGCCGATTCGTTGTACTCGGAACAGAACCTCATTGGATGGTGGAAGAATTCGAAAGAGATGATTCGACGATCAGGCTGATCGTCATCCCTTCAGCGAAGCGAGAAGAGATGAGACAAGGCCTGAGAGATTGCGGTGTAACTGAATCTGTGATCTTCCCCGATCTTGACGGGTTAGGGCGAGAAATGAAGCAGCTCTGGGAGCTTCGCAAGAAATCGTAATCTAGCCGGTCATGATCGATGAGGTGGAACTAATGAACTGTCCTTTATGCGTTGGAGCGAACTCCAAGACTGCGCTCTACTGCGAGCACTGCGGAGAGCCGCTGACCGTCGCAGCCGCTGCGGCACGCCGTGAAAAAGAACGACGGGAGAAACAGACCAGGGAGAACGAACTTACGGAGGCAGTTGCTACACGGTTGATGAAATGGGCGAAGATATTCCTTTTCGTGACGGCCATTCCGATCGCACTGCTGTTGATTGTCATCGGAAAAGCGACCTTCTCCGATATCCCAAAGTCAGTTGAAGCGGCAAAAGCAGAAATCAACGCCTCAAAGGCCTCCGCCCTGAGCAACATCGCCGCTATTCAGATGCAGCTTACGCCTATCCAAAACCGGGTCACTCTGATCCAGTCCGACCTCACTCAATATCAACAAGTGAACAGCGAGATCGGCAAACTGCAATCGAGCTTGAAGCAAGTGCAAGGTGACATCATCGACATCGGGAAAAAAACTCTGAAAGTAGGAAAGATCGAGGCGGTCGATGTGATAACTGCCGGCGCAGGAAAACCCCTATTGTTGGAAGGCGGAATGACAGGGTGCGTTCGCAAAGAACTCACAAACCAAAATGCTTACGGCCTGTGCGTTCAGGGGTCCCCACTTGCACTCAGCCAAATGACGCCAGATGGCCGTACCCGACCAGTGGCAAGCTTTTCTCCAATCGGCTTCCAAGATATTTCTACGTTGCCTAAGGACGCATGCAAGGAAATGCTTCGCGGAACGATCTATGTGGAAAAGGGAACGGGCCACCAAGCAGACAGGGCATTCCTCTGCGCAAGAGCAGATACGGGTGAGTTTCGTTGGATGCTGATCACGACGACGAATTGAGCCATTGTCCCAACAGACTCGGTAATCTCCGCGTGAAGCAGTGGATGGCTCGTAATGATTGTCAGAGCCTGAGGCATACGCCAACCCTGTGCCCGCTCGAGGCTGGTGTCATTCGGTCAGCGGCAGAAGCGGAGCCTCCATTGTGTCACTCGTCGCCGGTTCGACCAAAGCCGGGTCATTGTTGCGGGGATTTCCCAGCTTCGAGCCGACCTTCCATGCGCGCATTTCTTCGGCTGGAAAAGGACGCAACAGATCCACTGGCAAGTGGGTCGGTTCAGCCGGCGTTAGCCATCGATCATAGTCCTGGCGTTTCAGAATCACCGGCATTCGATTATGGATGGGCGCGACCAATTCGTTCGGATCGGTCGTGATGATCGTGTACGTCTCGAGAGCCTCACCGGTTGCCTTGTCCTTCCACCGCTCCCACAGTCCTGCGAACGCGAACATGCCGTCCTCTTTGAGGCCGATCGCAAATGGCTGCTTGGTCTTTGCAACGATCTTCCGCCATTCGTAGAACCAGTCAGCGGGAACCAAGCAGCGGCGACGCTTCATCGCTTCGCGGAATGTTGGACTTGTAGTAATCGTTTCCGCCTTTGCATTGATCGTCGAGAAAGCGACCTTCGCGTCCTTCGACCAATGGGGAACCAGTCCCCAGCGCATCACAGCCAGCTCTCGCTCTCCGGTCTCGCGATCGAGCCGGACCACAGGCTGAAAGCTCTGCGGTGCGACGTTGTACGACGGTGCATCGACATATGACTCATCGAACACGTTGGTGTCGTGAGCTTGCATCCATTCGGCGATCCGTTGCTTGTCCGAGCGCCTGCCATATCGTCCGCACATGAATGCGAGGCTACCTCACGATCCTGTTCAAAATCGCCCGGGCGAGAGTGATGCTGTCGGCGATCGTCGCATTGAGATGTGGAGTTGGCCTTGTGATGTCCGGCTCTCGGGCCAATCGAATGGCCGCAATGATCGAGGCCGCGATCACGAGCGTCGACAGGAACCGATCGGATTTCTGGCGCTCTTCGTTCTCCCGGGCGATGGCACGTTTCATCTCACCCATGAGTGCGCCTTTCCCAGGCCTTGAGGGCGTGTTCGAACGTATCCGTCTGACCAACGCATCTGTTTTACGGTTTCAGTTTGTGATTGACTTGGGTCATGAGCGAAGTAGCAGAAGGCCAGATGGTACGCAAGCGGCGAAGCCGGATCGAGGCGGAGAAGATCGTTGCGGAGTTTGAAGCGAGCGGGCTGACGCGGCAGGCGTTTTGCAACCAGCGAGGCTTGTCGGTGACGGCTTTGGATAAATACCGGCGTCGTCGGCATGATGGGTCGGCTTCCGTTCCGGTGGCTATGATTCCAGTTCAATTGAGTTCCCGTATTCGCGAAGGGTCGAGCGCGGAGGTTGGTTGTTCGCTGCTGGTTGAGTTACGAAGTGGCCGGCGGATCGAAGTGCGGCGTGGATTCGATGCCGTGACACTGGAACGGCTGTTGACGGTGTTGGACAAGGCGTAGCGCAATGTTTGGCTTTGGACCAGCGACGCGAATTTACGTTGCTGCCGGCGCGACCGACATGCGGAAAAATTTCAATGGTCTCTACGGACTGGTGCGGGATCATTTGGGCTGCGATCCTGAAAGCGGTCACGTGTTCCTGTTCGCCAATGCGCGTCGCAACCGGCTCAAACTTTTGGTATATGACGGAAGCGGCCTATGGGTGTGTTCGAAGAAGTTAGACGGAGGAAAATTTGGCTGGCCGGGAACCGACATTACGGTAACGAAGATCGTACTGAGTCACGAGGAACTGGCGTTGCTTCTAGGGGGCATCGATCTGGCGCAGACGCGGTCACGGAAGTGGTATCGCA
The DNA here is from genome assembly GCA_963704415.1 of uncultured Acidobacteriaceae bacterium. GTDB lineage: Bacteria > Acidobacteriota > Terriglobia > Terriglobales > Acidobacteriaceae > Telmatobacter. Next base: position 2,234,474 of record OY969908.1, read on the forward strand.
AGCCCCGAATAGGAGAATCAACAGAGTCACTGAAACCCGCATAAACACTGGACATTTGTCTCGTTTTCCTCAGCTTTTTCTGGTATTCAGAAAGCATCGTGAGTACGCCGTCCGAGCCAACTCTTCCGCCCCGTTCGGAAGCCTTCATGGCCGAAGCCATCGCACAACTGGAGAAGCAGCTTGAGTTCAAGTCCAGGGAACTGGAGTATGCACAGTTGAAGATCCAGGTGCTCGAAGAGCGCCTTCGCTTGCAACGGATTTCCAAATACGGACCAGGCAGCGAGAAGTTAAGCAACCTGCAACTGGAGTTGCTGGAACAAGAGCCCGGGGTCAGCAGCCAGGAAGTGGCCGCCGAGAGCGAGCGTGAAGCACCGCCTCCGGTTGGGGAAGAAAAGAAAAAACGCAATCACCCCGGCCGCCAGACACTGCCTGCCGGCCTTCCGCGTGTTGAGCGGGTGATTGCCTGCACGCCGGAACAGTGTGTATGCGGCAACTGCGGCGCCGAAACCACGGTGATCGGCTACGAAGTCAGCGAAGTACTGGACGTGGAGCCGGCCCGATATTTTGTGCAGGTGACCAAACGCGAAAAGCGGGTATGCAAATCGTGCCCGGAACAAGGCGTGGCTGCCGCGCCTCTTCCCGCACGGATCATCGACAAGAGCCTGGTTTCAGATGGGGTAATCATCGACACGGTTGTGAACAAATACTGCGACCACAGTCCTCTATACCGCCAGAGTGTTGCTTTACTTCGCGACGCGGGCATCGACATCAGCCGGGCCACGATGTGCGGTTGGGTGATGACCATCGGAGAAATGTTGATGCCTGTAACCGATGCGATGCGCCGCCAGTTGCTTGCGGGCACCTACATCCAGGCTGACGAAACCCCGGTCGATGTGCAGACACACGACGGCAGCGGCACAAATCATCAAGCCTACCTGTGGCAGTACGGAACGCCGGGCGGGATGGCGGTCTTCGATTTCCGCATGAGCCGCAAGCGCGAAGGCCCGCTGAACTTCCTTGGGAACTTCGAAGGACTTCTCCAAACCGATGCCTACGCCGCGTACGATCGCGTGGGCGGCCCAACGATGGTGCATGCAGGCTGCTGGTCGCATGCGCGAAGATACTTCATCAATGCGATCAAACTCAACAAACAGGATGCCGCATCGATTCGTGCAGTGGAACTGATGGACAAGTTGTTCTCGATCGATGCCCAGGCTCGCGAGGAGAAGATGGATCATGCTGCCCGCGATGTTCTGCGCCGGCAGCACGCTCCGCCTCTGCTCGATCAGATCCGCAATCATATCCTGGCGATGAGCAAGACGGTGTTGCCCAAGACTGCCGCGGGGCAGGCATGCAGCTATACGCTTGCCATCTGGAAGCGACTCACACGCTTCCTCGATTATCCGGAGCTGGAGTTCGGCACCAATCTTGCCGAGAACTCAATGCGCCCGATCGCAGTTGGTCGCTCGAACTGGATCCATATCGGCAGCGAACAGGCCGGTCCACGCGTAGCCGCAATCCTCTCGGTTGTGGAAAGCTGTCGACGGCTAAAGATCCCAGTGCGCAACTACCTCGCCGACATCCTGCCAGGGCTCGCAAATGCACCCCTGCAGCGCATCGCAGACATTACCCCTGCCGCCTGGGCCGCAAGACATCCGTAGTTGTCTACCCTGTATTTACTCTGGTTTACTCTGACGCTTACGTTCGAACATATTGACCAGAGCATTGAAGCAGCTTTCATCCTGGTAGCCGACATCGTTGCAGAAGCCAGCAGCACGTTCGCAAAAAAACACCATCAGCTCAGCGAGTCCGGCAGGTTCGCCAACCGCCTTTCGGTAGCTGGAAATGGCCTGTTTGGCCTTCGCGACAGAAGTATTCTGATTACGCAACACATCCGGCCAGAGCCAGCGGTCCAGTGTTTCCTTGTAGGGTTTCAGAGCATCTTCGCCCAAGCCAAAACGGGTGTGAAGGAAGGTCTGATTATCCTTGTGTAAGGTATAAAGATCCTGAACGAGGCCGATTAATCCCATCCGGTCAAGGCTCGTGAGCTTTGCCTTAACATCTGTCCATCTGGGCTGCGGTCGTGGAGGTCGTTTCGTCATGGAGTTCGGATTCGTCAGAAGCAGTTGCCTTGTGCGACCCAGTAATGCCAGTCTTCGATAGCCTGGGTGGTTGATTCATCCTGGTCGATAGCCTTCAGCTGAGAGAGTGGCACGGCGATATTTCGATTGTTCCAGCGGGTCGTCACGAGCATGTCTGTCGAGCAGGTATCTTCAGGCGCCATCTTTCTGATTTCGACAGAGTCGCCTTTTCGCAACGGCGAGGTTGGTACAGAAGCGATGCATTGTGCATGGAACGGGAACTGAAGTTTGTCCTCGAGATAGTAGTACCAGCTCATGGCTTGTTCTTCCGGCCCGTAGGCATCGACGATGATTTCCTCGTGGATGCGGGTTTCCCGGTCGCGATTTCGTCGGGCTCTGGCCATGTTCCTATCCTTTGGTTCTTCTGTCCAGGATACGGCGCACGGAGGCGCGGCCGATGTTGAGTTGGCGGGCTATGGCCGATTTGCTGAGTCCGGAGCGACGGAGCTTGCGGACCTGATCAGTTTGAAGAGACGCCGTGAGGGTGAGCAAACCGGGGAGATGCTTTACAAAACAGACCGGAGACATGGTTTACACCATGGCGGAGAACAGGTGGCTTTCCCAGCTTTGGCTTGGCGCATGAAGATGCGTTTATGCCTTGGAAAGAGACTCGAACAGTGGATCAACGCCTACAGTTTCTATCGAGCTATCAGAGGGAAGAAATGTCCGTGACCGATCTGTGTCACGAGTACGGCATCTCGCGTCCAACTGCTTACAAGTGGATCAAGCGTTACGACGACGTTGGGCCTGAGGGTCTGCTCGATTTGACGCGCACTCCGCACAGTTCCCCATACGCAACATCGGCAGAGATCGAAAACGAGATCCTTGCGCTACGGAAGCGATTTCCGTCTTGGGGAGCGCGGAAGCTCAAGGCACGATTGGAGCGCATGAACCCGAAGGTAAGCTGGCCGGCCGCCAGCACGATGGGCCAGATCCTGAGCCGGGCCGGGCTCACCAACCCGAAGAGAAAGAAGCGGCGCGCCACGCCCAGTTCTCAACCGTTCTCGACCGTCACTGCGCCAAATCAACTTTGGTGCATGGATTTTAAGGGGTACTTTCTGACTGGCGATGGTCTTCGCTGCGATCCGTTCACGATCACCGATGCACACAGCCGGTTCCTGATTCGCTGTCAGGCGGTCGCGCGCATGGACCTCGCCCAGGTGAGTGCCGTTTGCGATGCCGCGATGCGCGAGTTTGGCGTGCCAGAACGCATTCGCACTGACAACGGCGCACCATTCGCCGGCGTCGGCTTATTGGGACTTTCGAAGTTATCACTCGGGTGGATGAAGCTCGGCATCGTTCATGAACGCATTCAGCCAGGACACCCTCAACAAAACGGGAGACACGAACGGATGCACCGCACACTGAAAGAAGACACAGCGAAGCCGCCGGCACGAACGCTAGCGGCGCAGCAGAAGAAGTTCGATCGCTTCCGCCTCGTATTCAACTTTGAACGCCCACATGAAGCGCTTGCTAACGAAACGCCAGGAAGCATCTATGTTCCCAGCACTCGGCTGCTGCCCAGCAGGGTAGCGAGTTTTCAATATCCGAGATCGTTTCAGAGGCGGCGAGTAAATAACAGCGGAGACATTAGCTGGCACAAGGGCCGGGTTTTCGTCAGCGAGGTGTTCCGCAACGAGGAGATCGGGCTCGAACAAATGGATGAGGATGTGCACAAGGTATTCTTCTGCAACACCGAGCTTGGCGAGTTTAACAGTGCAGAGATGCGATTCCGTCCGGTACTTCGAGCATGAAATATCCGATGTCTCTGCGTATCTGATCGGAGTGCTTGAGATGTGCATAGGAGCAGTGCGGATAGGAGTGCGGCACTGCTCCGCCCATCCAGTCGTGAATCGTCAACAGTCATTCTTCCGCCCGGTTTTCGCGGCTTCGATTGCCCCGTCGCGGTTTCCCGTGAATCCCGTGAACAACGCTACGGTCACAGCGTGAAACGTTGTAGGATGATTTTCAACACAACGACCCACGGGAAAACTCAACACATGACGAAGTTGTCGCCACTATTTCGGGATTGGATTCTCGTTGGCATCAGCAATGCAACGATTCCGGTAATTGTCATCTGGAAGCTACAATCGGGTGAGCTCAATCGGACAACTGCCTTTGTTGCTTCCTGGGCATCTTTCATTGGGATAAACCTTGTTTTTATCCTCGCCTCTCGAAGGCGCGACTTCAAACAAGGTCGTCCTTCCCGGCAAGGGTTCATCCTTCACGTGGCATGCCTCGTGGTTGTGATGGCCGTCATCACAACGCTTTCGTTGTATTTGGTTCACTCGAAGAATCACTACGCTGCTCTTGCGCTATCCGACGTTCCCCTTGATTCGATTGAGCCAGAGCGCGACCGACTGGTAGTCGAACTGATCAGAAAGCGCGCCATAAGAAGCAAAGAATACGCGGCGGCCGCGGCACAATTCCCTCCCATCTCACCCCCGTTGTATTCTGCGGCGTCGTTCACAGACGTAAACACGATGAATTCGACGGCGGCACAACTGAAGCGCGCTTTTGACGTCGACCAAGCCTATGGTGCGCAGATGAAGGGTGATATGGATTCGTTTCGCTCGAGAATGGCCACAGTCGATCCAGCTTACCTTCAGTCTTGGATGACTAGTGATGGGCCTGCAGAAGAAGCACAAAGCCAGCTTCTTGCAACTGAAGATGAGTGGGCGAAAAGTGTCCTAAGTCTGTACGAATTCGCGGTCAGTCACCGCAAAGAAATCAGTGTTCATGATGGCACGATTAGCTTCTCCACGCCTGAATTGAAATCCAGCTTTGAAGCCAGAGAGACTGCAAGCAAGGAACTTCAAACGAGAGTTCAATCTGGAAGAGATACAGCATTAAGGATCCAACAGCAAGCTGCTCAAAGAACAGCGTCGAACTGAACCCGCGCTAAACCTTTGGCCCCGAGTCACGACGCTCTCAATCGACCGCACACGGGCACCGAAATTCACAGTCCGTCCAAAAACAAGCCGTGGAAATGCCGGGGTATGGAAAGCATGGAAAGCCTAGAAGCCGGCTTTCCACCCTTCCCACACCCCTTGGAAATCCCTGCGGGGATTCCCACATTACCACGGCTACGACTGCGGCTATCATTTATCTGAAGACCGGCAAAGCCCGCCGAAAACCCGCAACCAGAGCCACTCTCACCGCAAGGAGCTTGTAAACCATGTCCCCGGTCTAAAACGTAAAGGATGTCCCGGTACTCTCAAGGGGACGGCCCAGTCGCTTGCCGTTGGCTCGCGCGTGAGCAAGACCAGCTCGGTCGCAACCCTTCTGAAGCGTGCGGCCGTGCGCGCGGGCATCGATCCAGCCAACCTGGCTGGGCATTCGGTCCGCGCGAGCGGCGGGGCCTGCTGGGGACGCCTGGGAATAGGACCGGGCCTGGAGGATGGCCTGCGAGAGCGAGTCGGTACGGGCGGCCTTCGGAGGCGTCATTGAGCTCAAGATGTAGCGATCGTTGCCGCGCGATGACTAGGTCGATGTCCTTGTCGACCATGGAATCCTCCTTCTTCAACTGCCAGCCATGCACAGTACCAGGCCAAAGGTCCGACATGTCCCATCAGCCTGCGCCGCGAAATTTCTTGGGAAGGACCTCATTTTGTGTGTGCATAGCATTGTGATTCGCTCTTTCTTTGCCTAAACTTGAAGTGTGCAAGTCATGTGGATAGGTGAACGCATGAAAGCTAAATCGTTTGGTTTGTTTCTCGAAGGGAAAGAGCGAGACCGACTCGCCCTTGGGACGTGCATTGTTGGCCTGATTCTCTCAACGGCCATCCTGTGCGTACACGGCAGCGGGCACCTCCTCTTGTCGTACTCTGTCCTGCCGCCACAACCGCAGGTTTCAGGCGCCGTGGACGCCATTTTGAAGGTGGCGGCGGAGCGCCGGAGTCTAATGCTGGAGCTAAAAGACGCGCTTCTTGCCCATCAGGACAAGGAGGCTTTGCGATTGGCGCGGAAATACTGCGGAATCGAGGCATCGAATGCCGACTAAGACTAAGGTGGCCGCTCTCTTTAGAGTCAGCACGCAGCTTCAAGCTGGTGAAGACGGCGAAGGTTTTGCGACGCAGCGGGCGACAGCCGAAAGAATAAGCCAGCAATGCGATCTTGATATTGCGTATGTTATTGAATATGCGGATGTTTCTGGCGCTGCCGTTTTGCGATCCCCCGAAATTCAACGCCTCGTCCAGCTCATGGAGTCCGGTCAGATCAGGGGTGTGATCGCCCGTGAATTCAGCCGACTCATGCGCCCGGAGAGCTTTGCCGATTACGTCTTACTCCAGACCTTTGCCGACACCCACACGATCTTGTATTTGCCAGATGGCCCAATTGACTTCAGCAACAAGAACGGTCGCTTTCTCGGCGCAATAAAGGCTGCCATGGCTGGTTTTGAGCGAAGCGATATCTTGGAGCGCGTTTGGGCTGCTAAGGAGGAGAAGCGTAGAAACGGCGAGCTCGCCCAGAGCCAAATCGTTCTCGCATTCGGGGTCGGCTACGAGAAGGGCAAGGGCTTTTACTACACGCCTGAGGCGGAATTGATACGACAAGCAGCTCTCGACTTCCTTGCCGGGAACCAGAACTATAAACAGCTGGCTAAGAGACTTGGAGTGACCCCTCGTGGGATGCATTTGATCCTGCGGAATCCAATCTGGACAGGCTACCGTGTCATCGATAAAAAAAGGGATCCTTCTCCCGCGGGTAAGTATGTTCGGAGCGACGGAAGACAGGCTGATCGCCGGAAAGTGGCGCGGGCGGAGAATGAGATAATCCGAACACAAGTGATTGAAAAGCCTTTGCTTACGCAAGAGCAATTCATCGCCCTCCAGCACGCAATGGATCTGAAGCAGCGTAAGCATTGGCGGTCAGATCCAGACTATGTCCGCCGTTTCACCTACAACAGTTTCCTCATCTGCTCCGAATGCGATCAGGCTGTCCAGACAGCCCTGGCGCGTCGTGACTACTACGTTTGCAAGGGCCGCCGGTCAGCGCATACCTGCCAGTCACAATACATGGCCAGAGAACAACTCGAAGCCATCTTGGACGAGATGTTCTCTGTGCAGCTGCCAAATCGGTCCTTCCTGACAGCTTGCGTGGACGAACTTCTTAGCAGGGCTGAGCGCCCTGAGACAGCGTCTGATCATCAGCGGCTGAACGAGGAGTTGAAGGAATTACGAGGTCAACGTGGACGGGTGGTAGACCTCTTCGTCAGAGGAAGGATCGCTGGGCCGGAAAGCGACAAGCGTTTGGATAAGATCGATGCGATGATCGGCGCTACCGAGGCGGCACTTGAGAGGTGCAGCCCGGACAAGAGGGCAGTGGAGGTTGATCAGCTGGCCGAGCTTTTTGCCCCCTTGGGAGAGTGGAAATTCTGGAGCCGAGAGCAGAAGCGTCAACTCATTGCTGCCCTTGCTCTCGAGATTCGAGTGGCCAACTACAAAATAGAGTCGTTGGGCCTCAATCCGGCTCTCTTCAGCAATGAAGATACCCACACGGGCAGGGATTCATGGCGGCGGCCAGCATGAAACGCGCGGGAAAGGTGAGAGACATGGATGCGCGCGCGATGGCGACGGTGTGGTCTTCGAGAGGCTGGCGCATCACTTCGAGAACGTTGCGAGGAAACTCCGGCAACTCATCGAGGAAGAGCAGGCCGTTGTGCGCGAGGGAAACTTCACCGGGACGAGGAACGATGCCGCCGCCAATGAGGCCCGCGTCGGAGATTGTGTGATGTGGCGAGCGGAAGGGCCGTTGGGTCACGAGGCCTTGCGCTGCATCAAGGACGCCGGCGACGGAGTGAATCTTGGTGGTCTCGAGAGCTTCTTCAAAGCTGAGCGGCGCGAGGATGGATGGCAGCCGGCGGGCCGATCATTAATATGTTGTGGCTGCCCGCTGCGGAAACTTCAAGGGCGCGCTTGGCGGTGTGCTGGCCGCGGACGTCTTTGAAGTCGACGGAGAAATGCTGCAGCTCGCCGAGAAGAGCTGCGGTAGAAACTCGAAAGGGTTCCCGCTGAATGGTGCCGAGCAGCTGGCTGTTGAGCAGCTCAAGGACATCGAGGAGCGACGAGGCGGGATAGACGTTGACGCCTTCGACGACTGCTGCTTCGGCTGCGTTAGCTGCGGGCAGAATCAGGTTTGGAATATTTTTCTCACGGGCGAGGATGGCGACGGGCAACATCCCAGGGATGGAGCGCACGCTGTCGTCGAGTCCCAATTCACCCACCATGAGGAACTGGCTGACGTCGCTGACCTGCAGCGCGCCGTATGCACCGAGAATGCCGAGGGCGATCGGAAGGTCGAATCCCGAGCCTTCTTTTTTGAGATCAGCCGGCGCGAGGTTGATGGTGATGTGCGTGGGCGGAATGAGGTAGCCGGAGTTCTTGATGGCGGCGCGAACGCGGTCGCGGCTTTCCCGCACGGCTGCGTCGGGCAGGCCGACGGTGTGAAAGTGGTCCTGATCGGAAACCACGCCGCTGTAATCGACTTCTACATCGATGAGGTTGGCGTCGATGCCATAGACGGCTGCGCTGAGGGCTTTAAAAAGCATGAATAGTCTAGTGAAGCGAGTGTAACGGGATGGTGTATGACGGGGCTGTGACGGTCGTCGCTTCGGTTTCGCGCAGGCCTCAGGCGCGGAAATGCCGGAATCTTACGAAGGGGCGATGACCGCTTGCACACGAACCTTTGTTCCTCTGCGCGCTACAATCACACCGTGACGACGAGTCTCTTCGACCTTTACAAGATCGGCGTTGGCCCATCGAGTTCGCACACCATGGGACCGATGCGCGCGGCGTGCCGATTTGCGCAAGGTCTGGCGGACCGCGGCGTGTTGGGGCACGTTGAGCGCGTGCAAGTGGAGTTATTCGGCTCGCTTGCATTGACGGGGCTCGGTCACGCGACTGATCGAGCCATACTGCTGGGACTGGCCGGCTATGAACCGGCGAGCATCGATCCGTTCGCAATTGAATCGACCGTGGCGGGTATTCGAGCATCGAAGAAGATTGAATTGGGGGGAGCGCGAACCGTCGTTTTCGACGAAGCGCGCGACTTGCTCTTCCGCCGCGATGTGATGTTTCCGCCAGGAGCGGAGATGCAGCATCCGAATGCACTGCGGTTGACGGCCTTCGACGCGGCGGGTTCGGGACTCAACCAACGGACGTTTTTTTCGATCGGCGGTGGATTCATCGTCGAGGACGGTGCGGCGCAAGATTCCCAAAAGACGTCGACGTCAGTCCCATTTCCTTTTCACACGGCAGCGGATCTGCTGACCACTGCGCAAGCCAATGAACTTTCCATCAGCCAATTGATGCTTGAGAACGAATGCGCGCTCGCGGCGGCCGATCCAAATCGCGGCAGTTCGGGCCTGAGTCCGGTAGAAGTGGTGCGGGAAGGTATCGATCGCATCTGGCAGACGATGCGCGATTGCATTGCGCGCGGGATTGCAACGGAAGGGATCTTGCCAGGTGGGTTGAATGTACGGCGACGCGCGCATCGATTGGCTGAGCGGCTGCGCGCGAACGAAGTGGATGGGTCGCGCGGCGATCCATTGGCTCCACTCGACTGGGTGACGGTGTACGCAATGGCAGTGAACGAAGAAAACGCTGCAGGGGGCCGCGTGGTCACGGCGCCGACGAATGGAGCCGCGGGAGTGGTGCCCGCGGTGGCTCAGTACTACGAACGCTTCGCGCCGGAAGCGGACCATGAAGGGATTGTGCGGTTCTTTCTGACTTCAGCGGCGATTGGCATCCTCTACAAAGAGAACGCATCGATCAGTGGAGCCGAGGTAGGTTGTCAGGGCGAAGTGGGCGTGGCTTGCTCGATGGCCGCGGGTGGATTGACGGCGGCCCTGGGAGGAACCAATGGCCAGGTGGAGCACGCTGCGGAGATCGCGATGGAGCATAACCTGGGCATGACCTGCGATCCGATTGGCGGACTGGTGCAGATCCCCTGCATCGAGCGCAACGCGATGGGAGCAGTGAAGGCCGTGCACGCGTCTCGCATTGCGCTGAGCGAGTCGGAGGAACACAAGGTCTCGCTCGATCAGGTGATTCGCACGATGTATCTCACCGGTCTCGACATGCAATCGCGCTATAAGGAGACGAGCCTGGCCGGGCTTGCATTGAACATCATCGAATGTTGAGCAAGAGTGCGCGGGAAGAAGTTGGCCGGGTCGAGAGGATCTCACATTGCAAATACCCGAGAGTGACTCGGCGAAGGCGCCCCTGACAGAGACAATTCCACGTGAGATGCGGGTGCAGGTCCTGCCCGCACCGGTTTCGATTGCGCCGGCGTGGCACACGGCAGTGTTGATTGCCGGCATTGTGGCGCTCTCTGTGGGCGGCAGCACGCAACTACATCGGGCGCAGAACCGGTTGCTGACCTATGGCACTACGGCGACGCTGGAACTGGTGATGCTGGGTTGGGTCGCGTTAGGACTGTGGCTAAGAAGGATTCCGCTTCGCTCGTTGTTTGGCGCCGTGGCGCAAGGCTGGCGAGGGATTGGGCTGGATCTCCTCATCGGTTTTGCCTTCTGGATCGGTTCGATGACGATTCTGGCTTCGATCGGCGCGGTGTGGGCGGGAGCGGACTATGCCGTGACCCATCGGCACGCGCCTATACATGGGCAACCGATGGAACCGAACTCCGCGCAGAAGGAGAACATCCGCATGCTGGAACAACTGGCGCCCGGAAGCGGATTGGAGATCGCGTGCTGGGTCTTGCTGTGTTGCCTTGCGGGAACGATTGAGGAAGCTGTGTTCCGTGGCTACCTGCAACGGCAGTTCACCGCATGGGCAAAGGGCGGAGTGGTGTGGGGCGTAGTGTTCTCGGCGATACTGTTCGGCGCTGCGCATGGATATCAGGGAACACGCAACATGGTTCTGCTTGCGGTGTTCGGCGCGCTCTTCAGCGTGCTTGCAATTCTGCGTCGCGGACTTCGCCCCGGAATTTTCGCGCATAGTTGGCACGATCTCATCGCTGGATTAGCACTCGCATTCCTTCGCGCGCATCGTCTTCTTTGAAATTGTGGAGCGACTCGCGATGGAGCATTGCGAAAATTGTTACCACTTTTTCCACCCTCAAGTCGTTTTTTGCTTGACACTGAGCAAGCATGAATCTATACATTCCTCAACTGCATTTCAAATTGCAGCTTCGATGCAACCCATCGAAAAAGGGAGAATAGGCAAATGGCAACTAAGAAAGCAGCCAAGAAGGCACCCGCGAAGAAGGCCGCGAAGAAAACCGCGAAGAAAAAGTAACGGGTCAACCAACCAAAGGCAAACACTGAGGGGGACGCACAAAGCGTCCCCCTCAGTGTTTTTGCCAGAAATAGAAAATGCGTGGAAAGGTGCATGAATACAGGCGATGACGCACAGGCGATGGATTGCCGAAAGTTGGGATGAAGCGACGGCGACGCTCACGGGCGCGAATGCCGAGCATCTGATTCGAGTTTTGCGCGCGCAACCAGGCATGGCCGCGGACGTGATTGCGGGTGGTCGCGTCTTTCACGCCGAGGTGGCGGCGATCGAGAACGGGGCGGACGGCAAGAGCGAGGTGCGATTCAATCTGATCGCCGAAATGAGCGCGGAGCCCCCATTGCCCATTACGCTGGTAATGTCTGTCTACAAGTTCGATCGGATGGAGTGGGCGATCGAAAAACTGACTGAGCTCGGGATCGCGGCGATCGCTCCGGTGATTGCCCGGCGGAGCGAGAAACATCTGGCCCTCGCCGCTACAAGACGCGCTGAACGATGGCGGCGCATTGCCCATGAAGCAGCGCAGCAGGCTCGTCGCTCCGACGTTCCTTTGATCCACGATCCGATAGCGCTGGCCGATCGTGTACGGCTGGAATCGAGTGCGACGCGCATTGTGCTGGCGGAGCAGGAGCGGTCCACCGCGTTGCGAACTGCTCTCGAAGAGGCGATTGCTGCAGCTGGCGCGGAGATGCCTGCACTGGAGATTGCGATTGGGCCGGAGGGCGGATGGGCTCCGGATGAAGAGGCGCTCTTCGATACGAACGGATGGCGTGCGGTTTCACTGGGGCCGTGGATTCTGCGAGCGGAGACGGCTGCGATCACGGCGCTGGCCGTGGCGGCGTCGATTCTGAAATAACCCCGTTTAGAGTGAGACGCCGCGCTTCCAGGGGATGAAGTCGTTCTGGCCGAGCAGCTCGGCCTTGGTGAAGTGCTCGCCGCTCGCCACCTCGATGCAAAGATCCAACAGGTTCTCCGCGCAAGCGGGGATCGTGGTTTCGCCGCTGACGATGCCACCCGCATTGAAGTCGATGATGTCGGCCATGCGCTCGGCGAGAGTGGAGTTGGTGGAGATCTTGATCACCGGCGCAACAGGGTTGCCGGTGGGCGTGCCCAATCCGGTGGTGAAGAGGACAAGGTTCGCGCCCGCGCCGGCCTGAGCTGTGACGCACTCCACATCGTTGCCGGGAGTACAAAGCAGGTTGAGGCCCGGCGTGGTGGCGTACCGAGGGAAGTCGAGCACGTCGCGCACCGGAGCGACGCCGCCTTTGCGGGCTGCGCCTGCCGACTTGATCGCGTCGGTGGTTAGCCCGTCTTCGATGTTGCCGGGAGAGGGATTCATCTCAAAACCGGAGTGTACGGCCCTGGCGCGAGCCTGATAGGCGTGCATGAGGTCATAGAAGCGCTGGGCGAGCGCATCGGTGGCGCAGCGATTGATGAGTTCCTGTTCCACGCCGTGCAACTCGGGGAACTCGGAGAGGAGTGTCTTGCCGCCGAGACCTCCGAGCAGGTCAGAGAGATAACCGAGCGTGGGATTGGCAGAGATGCCGCTGAATCCATCGGAGCCGCCACACTTGAGGCCGATGGTGAGAGCAGAGAGCGGAGCGGGAGTGCGCGCGAGCTGCTCTGCTTTGACGAGTGCCTCGAAGGTTTCGTCGAGGGCGCGGGTCATGAGCGCGGATTCGCGGCCGGATTTTTGCTGATCGAAGACCAGGACCGGCTTGGTCATCTGCGGATCGCGTGCACGCAACTCGTCGAGCAGCATGCTGGCCTGCGCATTCTGGCAGCCGAGGCTGAGCACCGTGGCTCCGGCGACGTTGGGGTGGTGAATGTAGCCGGCGAGTAGGCCACAGAGGGCCTGCGCATCCTGGCGCGTTCCGCCACAACCGCCTTCGTGGGTAAGGAAGCGGATGCCATCGATGTGAGGGAAGGCGCGTTCGGCACGGGTGTGCGCCAGGTCTTCTGTGCGATGCTCGTTGCCGCTGGCCTCACGCTGGACGAGGTGACGCACGTGGCTGCGATAGCTGTTGTGCGAGCCACCATAGCCGAGCTCCTCCTCAAGAGCTTCGCGCATCCGGTCCACATTGCGGTTCTCGCAGAAGACGAGTGGCAGCACGATCCAGTAGTTGCGTGTGCCCACCTGGCCATCGGTGCGGCGATAGCCCATGAAGGTGCGCGCGGCCCACGGCGCCGGGTCCGGCAAAGGAAAGGAAACCGGGAGGCGCGTCGCCGTGTAGTCGCTGGCGCGATGGCGAATGGTGCGCGTGGAGATGAGACCGCCGCGCGGAATGGCTACAACTGCTTCGCCGACGACCATTCCATAGAGAAAGACGAAGTCGCCGGGCGCGAGGTCAGCGATGGCCAGCTTGTGTTTGGCGGGGATGTCCTCTGTGACTGTGCAGGAGTGATCGCCGTATCGCACGACAGTCCCGGCCTTCAGAGGCTTGAGGGCGACAATGACGTTATCGCATGGATCGAGTTGCAGGGCAGATTCGGTCATGTGTTCCTCGGATGCGGGGAGGGTTGGAAAAATGAGCTCCTCGCCAGACCAAGAATACAGCGGTTGCATTGGAGTCGAATAGACGCGCGTTGGGCTATGATCGTAGCTTCTCGAAGGGTTTGAACGGGTGGAACGGAAAATGAAAGCGGTAGTGTTGGAAGGGCCTGGGCAAGCGGGGATCAAGGCTGTGGGGGAGCCACAGGCACTTGGCGAGGACGAGGTACTGCTCAAGGTGCGGATGGTTGGACTTTGTGGGAGCGATCTGAATTCGTACCGCGGTCGCAATCCCATGGTGAGTTATCCGAGGATTCCTGGTCACGAGGTGTCGGCCACCGTCGTGGGGGCGGGTGCGAGCGCATCGCAGTGGACGGTCGGAACTGCCGTGACGCTATCGCCTTATTCCAGTTGCGGAAAGTGTCCTGCTTGTCTGCGCGGCCGCGGGAATGCCTGCCAATGCAATCAGACGCTCGGTGTGCAGCGCGATGGCGCGCTCACTGAATTTATCGCGGTGCCTGCGGCGAGGCTGTTCCGGGCCAAACTCACATTGAAGGAACTCTGTCTGGTTGAGCCGCTGACGGTTGGCTTTCATGCGGCGGCGCGAGGAAGGATTGGCGAGGGCGATACTGTCGCCGTGATTGGATGCGGTGGCGTGGGGTTGGGGGCGGTGGCCGGTGCGGCGTTTCGCGGGGCGATAGTGATCGGGGTGGATCTTGATGAGGCGAAGCTTGCGACGGCGCGCAAGGCTGGAGCCGCGCATTCGATCAACACGGCGCGTGAGGACTTGCACGCTCAACTTTCCGAATTGACCGGGGGGCGTGGGCCGGATGTCGTGATTGAGGCGATCGGGCTGCCTCAGACATTCCGCGCTGCTGTGGAAGAGGTGGCGTTTACGGGGCGCGTTGTCTATATCGGATACGCAAAAGAGCAGGTGGCTTACGAGACGCGGCTATTTGTGCAGAAAGAATTGGATATTCTGGGGTCGCGCAATGCACAGCGCGAGGATTTTTGCGACGTGATCGAGATGCTGGAGGCGCATCGGTTTCCTGTGGAGGAGGCCGTTACCCACATGGTGCCGATGGACGAGACGCCCGCGATTCTTGAAGAGTGGAGCCGCGAGCCGGCACGGTTCACGAAGATCATGGTCGAGGTTTCGTAGGGTTTCAGCAGGAGTGAGTCATGACGGAAAGTGGGGCAGCGAAGAAGGACGCCGGGAAGACGGTGGGGCCGCCGTTGAAGAGATATGCATTCATGCTGCGATTGCGGCCAGGGGCAGCGGCCGCTTATGAAGAGGCGCATCGCGTGGTATGGCCGGAGATGTTGGCGCTTCTGAAGCGGGCCGGGATCAGCGAGTATTCAATTTACCGAAGGGATGAGCTCCTGATTCTTGCGCTGCGTGCGGCGGACTTCGAATCAACGTGGCAGAAGATCGAGAGTGACCCGATCAATACACGCTGGCAACAGGCGATGGCGCCGTTCTTTGCTCCGAACGAGGGACTACGTCCAGGTGAGCGGTTCCCGATGATGGAAGAAGTTTTTTATCTGCCTTGAGGATGCGCGTGCTAACTACAAGTGCGCGTAGTGGAGCAGTAGCCCTGCAAGCGCTCCGCCAAGCAGGTCGCCGACAATTGGAATGGGCGCATAGGCCCAGTTGGAACTGCCTTTGCCGGGAATCGGGAGCAGGGCATGCACGAGGCGGGGGCCAAGATCGCGCGCGGGGTTGATTGCGTATCCCGTAGTTCCGCCGAGCGAGAGGCCGATGCCCCAAACGAGACTGGCGACGAGCCACTGTCCGATTCCGGCTGCAGGGCCCGTTTCAGAGACGCCGTGAGACGAGATCGCCCCGACAACCACCACCAGAACCATGGTTCCGATCACTTCGCTGGCGATGTTGGCTAGCGGACTCTTGATTGCCGGACCGGTGCAGAAGATGCCGAGTTTGGCCGCGGGATCGGGTGTGGGTCTCCAATGCGGTGCAAAGTGGAGGACCATGAGCGCTGAGCCCGACATCGCTCCGAGCAATTGAGCAGACCAGAAATAGAGCAGGTGTGAGTAATCTCCGGTAATCACGGCGCTGGCAAGCGAGATGGCGGGGTTCAAGTGCGCGGCGGAGCTGCCGAAGGCTTGCGCGACGAGCACGCCGCAGAGCACGGCAATGGCCCAACCGGTGGCGACGACCATCCATCCGGCATCGGCTGCGTAGGATTTGCGCAGAGTGACGTTGGCATTGACGCCGTTGCCGAGCAGGACAAGAACCAGGGTGCCCAGATACTCGCCGAACCAGACAGAATGCATTGCGGCTTCCTTGGTGGTCGCATTGCTGCTGACTATGCGAGGACAGCAGAGTGCGATCGATGACACAATTTGCGGAACTCAAGCATTGTGCCTTGCCGGGCCAGCATTCGCCAAGGGGATGGCTTGGATCGGGCACGTAAAATCGTCGGCATGACGGGTGTAATGATTCGCGCAGTCAAGAGTGGGGAGGAAGCCGAAGTGGCCGCGATGATGGCGTTGCTTTGGCCGGATGGAACGGTCGAGGAGCATCGCAGGGAAGCGACTGTGGTTGTTCGAAGCGGCATGAGCGGGACACTTCCGGGAGCAATCTTGTTGGCGCTGGACCGGGCGCGACACCAGTTGGCTTTCTCCAGGTGGGACTGCGGTCGCATGCTGACGGGTGCGATACTTCGCGGCCCGTAGGATTCATCGAGGGATGGTTGGTCCGCGATAGATTTCGAGGCCAGGGAATTGGGAGCGCATTAGTGCGAGCAGCCGAAGATTGGTCGCGTGAGCGTGGCTGTTTGGAGATGGCATCGGACGCGCTGATCGAAAATGAGGAGTCGCAGCGCGCCCATGAAGCGCTGGGATTCGATGTAGTCGATCGGTGCGTTCACTTCCGCAAGCGGCTCTGACCCTTTCCAGCTTACGGTCAATGGGCTCTGGGAGCGCTGGGAGAACCGCTATTCTTCAACTTCAAGTGATTCCTTCCCCAGGCACAGATCGTCTCCAGAACTGGCAAAAGCGTCAATCCATATTTCGAGATGGAGTAATGCACGCAAGGAGGTACGGTGTTCCGTTGGCGCCTCAGGAGAATTCCATCCTGCACCAGCTCCTGTAAATGGCGTATCAGCATCCGCTCGGTAATTCCGGGAATGCTGCGGCGCAGTTCGCTGGTGCGCATCGGGCCTTCCGACAGGCGCCACAGAATTGTTCCCTTCCAACGGCCGTCGATGATCGACAGCATGGCATCAATGGGGCAGGCGGAACACTCCTTCTTCGAAACCGGCATAAGCTGGAATCTCGACTCTCCGATTCGGTTGGCACTGACAAGTTTGTCAGTACAACTCCTTGAGTCAGTATACCTCCGATACGCGTCTTAGACCCAGGGGTTGAACATGATTCACTTACTCACTGTCCTCACGATTGTTTCTCTCGGGTTGTTGATCGGAACCGAGTTTGCTGTATCGGTCTTTGTGAACCCGGTGTTGTGGAAACTTGATGACTCGGCGCAGGCTGCAGCCATCCGGATGTTTGCGCGTAAGTTGGGAACCGCGATGCCGTTCTGGTATGTGGGGAGCCTGGTTCTTCTCGCCTGCGGCTGGTTCCTGGGAAACCACGAGTCGCACGCCTGGCTGCTCCTAAGTGCAAACCTCATCTGGGTCGCAGTGATCGTTCTGACCCTGCTGTTCCTTGTGCCCATCAATAACCGGATGATGCAACTCGATCCGGCCTCATTCGCGTTGGAATCACGGAGCGAGCACCACAAGTGGGACGCGATGCACCGCGCCCGGGTCGCAGCATTAACTGTCGCTTTTGTATGCTTTCTTGCGGCGAGTGTCAGATGAGTGCCGGGCGCCAGGTCTGCGCACGCGCAATCACTTTGGTGCGACGGATACGTTCACATACTTCGGCCAGTGGGTGAGCAACTCGTTCACGACCGCGTGGCCCACTGTGTAAGCGGCTTCGAGCGAGGGAAGATAGGCGCTGTAGGAGCCGATGCGCTGGCGTGCAAGGCTATCGGCTGCACTCATGCCGTGGGGCTGCTGGTCGTAGTTGCTTACCGTGCGCAGCACCAGGATGCGTTGCCAATCGATGCGGCCGGCGTTGGCTAGGTTTTTCAGCGAGAGCAGGGTTCCGGTGTCTTCCATCGCGGTGGTGACGAAGTGGCCCTGGCCACCGGTGAAGTAGGAAACCCACTCGGTGGCCCAGGCGTCGTAGAGCTTGCCGTGCCAGTAGGTCGATGAGGAGATCTCGTCGCCTAGCATGACGAAAGGGGGGCGTTGGGCGGCTGCCCCCTCGAATTCAGATCGGATCTGCTTGAGCTTGTCGGAGTCAGCGAGAGGAGTGGAGCGCGTGAAATTGAATGCCCATTGGGTGAGGGTTGGGTTGAGCGCGTACACCTGGCCTTCGAGTGGCGTGGAGGGCGGTTCATAGGGGCGCGTCTTGCGCAGAGGGATATAGCCGGTGGGCCAGTCGGGTGGGATCTCGCGTGCATCGATCTCGTAGCCCAGGTCGCCATCGACGACCCATCGCGCCCAGGCTGCGGAGCCGAGGGAGATGCGATCCGGGCTGCCTCCGGCGATGCCGGCGATGAGCCAGTAGGCGTGGGTCAGGTCGAAGCGTGGATCGAGGCCCAGCGCCATGATGGTTGCCGCGGCGTGTGCTGTACCCTGGCCGGTAAGGACGGCCATTTCGCCGTCGGCGTTCATACGTACAGAATGGTATCCGGCGAGGAGGGGGTAGATGCGATCGAGATGGTCGCGTTCGACCCAATATTGCAGCTCACCAGGCTGGTCGCCGGTGTCCTGGCCAACCTCAAACATAGCGACCACGACGACCTTGATCGGAATTGGTTTTGGCTTCGCGGTGCATGGGGCGGCGAACGCGGCGAGCAAGGCACAAATGAAAGAGATTTGAGAGCGGTTCATTCTTGACTTCGATCGTATCGGATGACAGCAGGGAACAAAAGACAGAGAATAGCGACGAAGTCCTGTCGCCGGGGAACCCCGGCCGGGATGGGGAGCAGAGAATCGGGAATCTTTGCGGTATACATGAGGGGAGGGGCGATGCGCATGAGAAAAATGGCAGGATGGCTTTTGGCGATCGCGATGGGGGCAGCAACGATGACTGCGGTGGCGCAACAGACGAACGTCCAGGCAGATCATCGATGGGCGATTGTGTTGCACGGCGGTGCGGGCGTGATTGAGCGCGCGAAGCTGGGGCTCGACGGCGACAGCGGCTATCGTGCGGGGCTCAAGGCGGCTGTTGAAGCCGGAGCGAAGGTGCTGGATAAGGGAGGGTCTTCGCTCGACGCAGTAGAGGCCGCGATTCACGTTCTCGAAGACGACCCGCTGTTCAATGCGGGACGCGGAGCCGTCTTCACCTCCGAAGGAAAGAATGAAATGGATTCGGCCATCATGGACGGCGCCACGCTGAAAGCCGGCGCCGTCGCCGGTGTTACGCGCACACGGCATCCCATCAGCCTGGCGCGCGCCGTGATGGAGAAGTCTCCTTACGTGATGATGGTTGGGCAGGGCGCCGATGATTTTGGTGGGCGCAATGGACTTGAGCAGGAGCCTCCCAGTTTTTTCTTTACTGAGAGCCGCTGGCAGTCGCTGGTGAAGCAACTGACGAAGGAAGGGAAGCCGATTCCGCCGCGGCCGGCGGGCGTACCCGCGGAGGGCAAGGTTGTGCCGGTCGCGCAGCTGGAGGAGTCAGTCGACTCGCATTTGTACGGTACGGTGGGTGTTGTCGCACTCGACCGCAGCGGTAATATCGCCGCCGGTACTTCCACGGGCGGCTTGCAAGGCAAGATGCCGGGCCGCGTGGGGGATTCGCCGATTATTGGTGCCGGGACCTACGCGTCGAATCAGTCGTGCGCCGTTTCGGCGACGGGGACGGGGGAGTACTTCATTCGGCTCGGCGTGGCGCGCGAGGTGTGCAATCTGGTGCTCTTTAAGGGCATGCGGGTGCAGCAGGCCGCCGATCAAGTGATTCACAAAGAACTGGACGCATTGCATGGCGATGGTGGCGTTATTGCCATCACGCCGGATGGACAGCTGGCGTGGAGTTTTAATACGCCGGGCATGTTTCGCGCCCGATTGGCCGAGGGCGGCAAGCTTGAGGTGGGAGTCTATGCGGACGAGCCGTAGGGCTGTCGGGCGACGTAAAACTCGACTAAACTGTCCGCATGGCGCTTCAATTCACGACGTCGTATATCGAGGATGCGCTGGCGGTCTTTCGCTACTACAAAAAGCTGGCCGAGCGCGCGATGGAGCAAGTGGGCGATGAACAGCTCTTCGAGGTGCTCGACAGCGACGCCAACTCGATTGCGATCATCGTGAAGCATATGACGGGCAACATGCGCTCGCGCTGGACCGATTTCCTGACCTCGGATGGAGAAAAGCCGAATCGCAATCGCGACAGCGAATTTGTCGAACCGCCGGCTACGCGTGCGGCGTTGCTGGCGGAGTGGGAGGACGGTTGGAGCCGGCTGTTTGGAGCTCTGGAATCACTCTCGGAAGCCGATCTTGGGCGCACAATCACGATTCGCGGTGAAGCGCATTCGGTGATGCAGGCGATTAACCGGCAGTTAGCGCATTATCCGCACCACGTGGGTCAGATCGTGCTGCTGGCCAAGCATTTTGCCTGCGATCATTGGCAATCGCTGAGTGTACCTCGCAACAAGTCGGGGGAGTTCAATCGCAGAGTTGCAGCGGGCGAAGCGAGCCAGCGATAAAAATCTGACGCGAGCTTCTGACCTCGTTGTCATTGGCCTTGATTTCGTGATATCCCACCCTTTCGTCAGAAAGAAGCCGAAAGGATGGGGCACGGAAGATGGTAGTACATCAACAGGCGACGCTAGCGAAAGATTTCGAACTTATCCGAGGACAAATTGCACACTGGGCATCGTTCGTGTTCATCCGGCGATGCGGAAGTGTATCCGCATGCTGCGCAGACATAGAAATCGCGTGGGGCGCCGACCCACTCGGTGTTCCTTCCGGCCTCGACCAGAGCGATGGCCTCGGCATAGAGCTTTGCGTGGGTCTTCTCTGCCTCGAGCGCCCAGGTGAAGGTGCGGGTCGCCGCGGTATTCCCATATGCCTCCGCCTCTTTCACGAATTCCGGATACATGGATTCGATCTCGACCTGTTCGCCTGCAAGGGCGGCTTTCAGATTTTCGAGCGTCGATTTCACGTGGACCGTATGAATCTCACAGCAGGCTTCACCACCCAATTGACGGATGACGCGGGCGTGGTTGGCGGCGTGAATCTGTTCGGCCTGGGCCGCCGCGCGAAAGAGGCTGGCGGCTCCCTGCCATCCGTCGGCATCGGATTTTACGGCGAAGGCAACGTATTTGGCGCTAGCGTTTGATTCTCCTTCGAAAGCGGCGAGAAGGTTCTCGATGGTTGTGGCGTTTTCAGTCGGAATTTGAGGCAAGGTTTTCCTCCCAGACACCGTTTCAATCCTAGGATTCATGGGAGGAATCGCGATGTGATCGTGGGTACAAACAGAAAAGGCATCCATCACCGGATGCCTTTCTGTTCTTAGCTATTTCTAATCAATTCGCGCTGGAAGTGCCGATCACGGCTGTGCGGCTGCAGTGCCCTGGCCAGATCCTGTGCGTGCTTCGGCCTTTTGCGCAAGAACCTTGTGTGCATTGTCTTCAAGCGCCTGTGCCTCGGGCAGGAATGTCAGCGCCTTCTGGATCATCGGGTCCCAATCGGCCATCGCGCGCAGTCCCTGCAACTGGCCGAACTGGCTGGTAATGATGTACTGCCGAATGCTGACCTTTAACCAGTCGGAGACGCCGTTGATGTCGTTATCGGTCCAGTTGATGTTTTGCGAAGTGAGGAATTGCTTGAAGTCGGCCATGACTGCGTCGTCGACCTGGAAGTTTTTGTCGACGGAGCGATTGGCGAGATAGTGAGCGGCGAAGTGGAAGAACGCGGCCTTGTAGATCAGTTCGTCCTGGAAGTCGTTGCTCTTCGGCGCTTCGATCTTTTCATCGGGTGTGATGCCGCCGCCGCCGTAGACAGTGCGGCCGGAGTCGGTCATCTTGACTTCGCGATTAGTTGAATCGGCCGCCGAGGCGCCAGCGTGGTTGTAGTAGTAGTCGTAGAGCGAAACGCCGGTGTAGTTGCGCTGGATGAGGCGGCCCGACGGCGTGTAGTAGTGATAGGTAGTCAGGGCGAGGCCGGTGTTCTCACTCAGGTTGTATACGGTCTGGACGAGGCCTTTGCCGAAGGTGGTTTCGCCGACGATCAGAGCGCGATCGTGATCCTGCAACGCGCCGGAGACAATTTCCGCCGCCGAGGCAGTGTTGCGATTCACCAGAACAACGATGGGGAAGGTCTTGCCATCGTTGCCATGGCTGGCGGTATAGACCTGGTCAGGATAGGCGCGTCCGCGCTGCGAGACGATGGTTTGTCCCTTGGCCAACAGGTGGTCGCACACCTCAACTGCCTGGCTCAACAAGCCACCAGGGTTGTTCCGCAGGTCGAGGACGAGGCCATGCAGGTTGCTGAACCCGTCAACGGCGTCCCCAACTTCCTGGGCAGTGGTCTCCTGGAACTGTGTGAGGTGAATGTACCCGACGCCGGGCTTGATCTCGTAGGCGAGGTCGACGGAGGGATGCGGAATCTCATCGCGCACCAAATCGAAGACGAGCGGCTTGGGCTGCCCTTCGCGGATCATTGTGACCTGGACGTGCGTTCCTTTGGGGCCCTTCAAAGACTTGGCTACCAGATCGGAACTCATGCCGTCGGCCGATTTGCCATCGATGGCCGAGATCACGTCGCCGGGCCGAATGCCGGCGCGGAACGAAGGTGTGTTCTCGTAGGGCGTGATGACGTACACCTTGTTGCCTTGCTGCTGGATGACCATGCCGACGCCGTAGTAGTGGCCGCGCTGATCTTCGCGCATCTTGGCATAAGACTTGGGGTCATAGAAGTTGGAGTGTGGGTCAAGCACACGCAGCATGCCGGGGATGGCGCCGTCATAAATGGCAGTGTCGGCCTTGTCGCCGTTGATCGGCTCGGCGTAGTTCTGCTCTACGAGCGCATAGACATCGGTGAAGGTCTTGAGGCTATCGCGAATCTGGCTCTCGTCCTGGGACGACTGGGCGCCAACCTTGCGCTGCATCACGCTGCCCACGACAGCGCAGACAGTGAAGAAGAGGAGAAGGGTAAAAAGGGCCCTGCGGGCGCGTGGAGTCATAGGCGGAAGGTACCTCCGGACGGCTGGTGCGACAGGCGTCTAGACAGGGCCGCGCAAGGCAGTCTTGGGCTAAAGTATACCACTCGATCATTTGACGAAATGGCGGGTCAAGGGGATAGCGGAAACCGCAGGTAAGCATCAATTGTCGAGGTTTTTGGCAGTTACTTGAAGAGGTGACGCTTCAATCCACTACAGTTGCGGCAAACGAATCGCGTGCCTGCTATCCAGCCATTTACAATGGCGTCTATGGTGCAGGGGACAATCGATTGCCGCCTGTCCTGTTCCGGCCTATGAATCTAAGTATCTTTCGCATTCCCGCGGCTTTCGTGTTGTTTACGGCGCTGCCCGCAGGTTCCCTCTTCGCGCAAACTCGTACAGCCGCACCCTCGAGCCCGTTTGGCGGCACGACGGTCGAGGAGATAATTGCCCGGATCAACGACCAGATCATTACCAGCTCGGATTATGAGCGGGCCATGCAGGAGTTGGATCAGGAAGAGCGGCAACATGGCGCGTCGATGCAGCAGATCTCGGATTCGCACAAGGACCTGCTGCGCAACCTGATCGATCAGCAGCTTTGGCTGTCGAAGGGGAAAGAGCTGGGGATCACGGGCGAAACGGAGCTGGTGAACCGGCTCAACGAAATCCGCAAGCAGTACAACCTTTCTACACTCGAGGATCTGGAGAAGGCGGCCAAGGATCAAGGTTTTTCCTACGAGGATTTCAAGGCCAACCTGAGAAATCAGATCATCACGCAGGAAGTGATGCGCGACCAAGTGGGCCGCAAGATCAACGTGACGCCGGGCGAAGTGCAGCGCTACTTCGAAGAGCACAAGCAAGAGTATGCGCAGCAGGAAAGTATCAAGCTGGCGGAGATTCTGGTTTCAACCGGCACGCCCGGAGCGGCAGGATTGGGCGAGGATCCGCAGAAGGTGGCGGAAGCGCAGGCCAAGGCCAACGATATTGAAACAAAGCTCCATGCGGGAGCCGACTTTGCCCAGTTGGCAAAGAGCTCGAGCGAAGGCACCACGGCTTCCGAGGGCGGGGATCTGGGCACATACAAGCACGGACAACTCAACCCGGTATTTGAAGAAGCTACGTTCCCACTGAAGACCGGCGATTTCACCCCGCCGATTCGAACCAAGCAGGGATTTGTGATTCTCAAGGTCGTCGACCACACGCCAGGCGGTGTTCCCACGTATAAGGACGTGGAAACGGACGTTGAGAATAACTACTACATGAGCAAGATGGAGCCAGCCATCCGCGACTACCTGACCCAGATGCGCGACGACGCATCGATCGAAATCAAGACAGGCTATGTCGATACCGGGGCAAGTCCGAACAAGCAGATCTTCCCGATTGCTTATTCGGCATACACGCCGCCTTCACCCAAGAAGAAACGGAAAGTGGAACGGACAAGGTTCCGCGAGACGGAACATGGATTCCGGCAGAAGTCGAAGCCCGCGACGCTTGCGGTGAGCGATCAAGCGCCGCCAGCGCCTGACACGAGTAAGAAGAAGGCTAGCAAGACCGAACAGGCTGCAGAGAAGCCGGGCAAGAAGGAAAAGATTCGTTTCGGCAAGGCGCCGACGAAGACGTTGCCCTCGACTCCTGCGAGCCAGACGGAAGATGCGGGCGCCGATGCGCAGACGGCGAGCGCCGCGAACGAACCGGCGAATCCGCTCGAGGCTGCCGCCCCACCGGCACGGAAGACGCGGTTCAGCGAACGGGCTAAGCAGCCGAAGAAGGCCAAGACCACGGTTCAGCAGCAGAAGGAAGCGATGACGCCGCAGGCTCCCGATGCGGCCGAAGTGGCAGACCGCCAGGCGCAGTCTGCTCCCCTTGGTTTGAATGGGGACAAAGCTGCGAAGAAGAAAAAGAAGGATACAGCCACAGCCGGCGAGAAGACGCGCATGAGCGAACGGAAGAAGCCGGCCGAAACTACGCCGCTGGAGCCGACGCCTGTTCCTCCGGTGCCCGGAGCGCCCGCGCCTGCCCAACAAACGCCCGGTGCGCCATCGCCGCAGCCATAAGAGCAGCTATGAAATATCGCCGGGTCGGGGCAGATCCCCGGCCCGGTTCATTTTGGCGGGCAGTTTGCGGTTGGGCTTCCGCAGCGTCATCACGTTAGGTTTTTCTCGAACGCGAGAGACGTCTTTGTTAGGCGATACCCAGTACGCAGATAAAACCGGTGCGCTTCCGATCGAGACTCGCGTGAAGTGAGCCGGATGATCTTAACCTGCCGCTCGAGGCTCCATCGCTCTGCCCGTTCGCATAGCATTTGCCCGAGCCCCTTGCCTCTTGATCCGTCGCGCACCACCAGACCGCCAATCAGCGCGAACCTCGGCGATTGCAATCGGCTTTGGATGGAGACCTCGACCCATCCCGCAACCTGCTCGCCTACACACGCGACAAAAGCGGCTTGTTTCTCCGCATTCGCTTCCAGCCCTTCAATCCAATTTCGAATCGCATCGGCAGCCCGCTGATAACCAAGCTGCACGGCCAGCAGCGAAACCGCCTCGGCATCGGCCGGTTCCATCGGTCGTATCAGTACTTGGGTCTTGTGATCCTCGATATTCATGAACAAGGTCATCTTCGCATGCGCTGTGCGTCTGAATTGAGGCGTCCCGTTGCTTGCTGTATGCTTTCCCGCAGGATGAAGGATATCTATATTGCCGATCTGGCGGGATTTGAAGAGCAACGAATTTTCGATGGCTACTTCTTATTGCTGACCAAACAGACTCGCAGCACCAAGACAAACAAGCCGTATCTCAGCCTGATTTTGTGCGACAGGACGGGCCAGCTGGAGGGCCGCGTCTGGGATCCGGGTGATCCGCGCATCGCCAAAGACGTAAATCGCGGCGACATTGTGAAGGCACGTGGCTGCGTCTCGCGATTTGACGACCGAATGCAGATGAAGGTCGAACAGATACGGCGCGCGACGGCGGGTGAGGTAGACAAAGCCGACCTGATGCCTGCGACCACCTACGACGTGGATGCGATGTGGCGCGAACTCCTGAGTTTTGTCGACAGCTTTACAGAGCCGAATCTAAAGCTGCTATTGACGACGATTCTCAGCAACGCTGAGCTTGCACAGGCCTACCGCGAGGCACCTGCGGCGCGTCAACTGCATCATGCCTGGCTCGGAGGACTGCTGGAACACGTAATCAGCCTGCTTCGGCTTGCCGATCGCGTGGTTCCGAACTACCCAATTCTGAATCGTGATTTGGTGCTGACCGGCGTGATCCTGCACGACATTGGCAAGGTGCACGAGCTGGCGTGGGATGCGGGATTTGAGTACACAGTCGAGGGCACGCTGCTGGGGCATATCCAAATGGGGGTGGAACTGGTCAACCAAGCGATTGCCGGGCTGCCGGGATTTCCGCCACGGCTGAAGACGCTGGTGGAACACATGATTCTTTCGCATCACGGTAAGTTGGAATTCGGTTCGCCGAAGCTGCCGATGATCCCGGAGGCGCTGGTGTTGAATTTCCTCGACGACCTTGATGCCAAAATGCAGGCCATGGCAGGCGAGTTTGAGAAGTGCGCGCGTGAAGGCAAGGCTGCCGATGAGCTGACGGGCAAGGTGTGGGCGCTGGACCAGCGGCAGTTGCTGAATACCCGGGGATGGCTCGAGGCGGGGAATAGGGAGTAGCGAGTAGAGAATAAGGAATAGGGAATAGGGAATAGCGAGTAGGACTAGTCGGATATTCTTTGGCGATACGACTCCGGCGCTTCGATGACGAATTTGGTTTGGCCGGCGAGCGCCAGAAGATCCTCGTCGCCTGTCACCAGCAGATCGGCTTTGCCGCAGTAGGCGAGGTCGAGGAATGGCTGGTCGTGAGAGTCGCGGCAAAGAATCGGGTGGGATTCTTTGGGATCGACTTTGCAGCAGTATGGAAGGTAATCGCCTTGTAGCTCCAGACGGCGCTCCTCGGAAAGTTGGAATTTCCGATACGCGAGAACACGGATCAACTCCGTGACGGTGGGGCGAGAGACGAGCGGGATGCAACTGCCGTCGCGCCAATCCAAGCGGAGCCATGCCAAGCGGCTGCCGGTAAACGCCAGAGCGGAAACCACGGTGTTTGTGTCGAAGACTACGCGCGCGATTGGCGGTAGCGTCACTCGGTGCGGCGTGCCCAGGCGACGGCGTCCTTCACGTCCTGCTCTGTAATTCCAAGCTGGGCAAGATGCTCTCGCACCTCATCCGCCCTGCTTCGGACCAGCGGTCGGAGCGTGATGGATTCCCCGTCCGTACTTACGTCGAAGTACTCCACTCCTTTGAAGCGCGTTGCCACTGCTTTGGGGAGAGTGAGCTGATTTTTGACGGTGACTTTCGCCAGCATGATTCCCTCATTTAAGGAAACAAGGAAATCTTACCGCAAATTGGTTCTTCAAGACAAGAACCAGTTCCATTGCTCTTCGGTCAAGGGCACGACGGATAACCTGCCGATCCGCACCAGGGGGGAGTCGGCGAAAGCCTTCTCGGCCTTGATTGCTGAGAGCGTTTTTGGCGATTTGAGACGCTGTCCAACCTTGACCCGAACGACGGGCACTTTAGGATTCGAGTCATCCACGCTGACGACCGTCCCTGTGCCGACGGCAGTGCGCTCGTCGCCTGTGTGGTAAAAGATCCACTTCGTGCCGGGCTTCATTTCGCGCAAAAACTTGACAGCCGTGGGATTGGTGACCCCATCCCAGGTGGTTTCTTTGTCGCGCAAGAAGTCGTCGAAGGAGTAGGCGTCGGGTTCGGTCTTGAAGAGGAAGTAGGCCATAAAGACAGTGAAACAGAGAAACAGTGACAAAGTGAACCGAAATTTCCGAGGCTGACCTAAGGATGATCCCCCTATCAGGGATGAATCTTCTTCGCGAACTCGGGTTTTGGAGTTTCCCAAATAAGCCGATGCGCTCATATACGGCTTCTCTGCTTCTCTGTCTTGGTGCCCGCTGATCCACTACAATCAAGAAGATATGATCCGTTTTTCAACCGCCGGGGAGTCGCACGGGGAGGCTCTAATCGCGCTGGTTTCTGGGCTGCCCGCCGGTTTGGCGGTCGATCTCGATTTTGTGAACCGCGAATTGTGGCGGCGGCAGCAGGGTTACGGGCGCGGTGGCCGCATGAAGATTGAGGCGGACAAGGTGCACGTATTGAGTGGCGTGCGGCACGGCAAGACCATTGGCTCGCCGGTTGCGCTTGAGATCGTGAACCGTGACTGGAAGAACTGGGAAGAAAAACTGCCGGTTGAAACCGGCGACCCGTCCAAACATCAAGCGGTGGCTTCGCCGCGGCCGGGCCATGCCGATCTCGCCGGAGCGCTGAAGTATAACTTTCCGGATGCGCGGTACGTGCTGGAGCGGGCGTCGGCAAGGGAATCAACCGCACGCGTGGCGGCGGGCGGATTTGCGAAGCTGCTTCTGCGGAGCCTCGGGATTGAGATTGCGAGCCATGTAATTCGTGTTGGCCGCGTGGAACTGGAACGGGCTGCCACGTGGGATGAGATTGCCGCAGTGGCTGCGCGCGACGAGATTCTTCTGAGCTGCGTGGATGCGGCGACGGAAGCCAAGATGAAAGAGGAAGTGGAGGAGGCGGCGCGCACCGGCGATACCGTGGGCGGCGTGTTTGAAGTGGTGGCGCACAATGTGCCCGCCGGCCTCGGCACCTACGCCACATGGGATGAGCGGCTCGATGGGCTGCTGGCCTGGTCTGTGATGAGCCTGCAGGCGGTGAAGGCGGTAGAGATCGGACGCGGCGTGGTTGCGGCCGAGTCTTTTGGGTCCGCGGTGCATGATGCAATTCATTACTCTGCCGGAGATACAGGTAAGCCCACACGTTTCACGCGCGAAAGAAATAATGCGGGCGGCATTGAGGGCGGCGTTTCGAATGGGGAAGACATCGTGGTGCGCGGCTATCTGAAACCGATTTCAACGCTGCGGCGGCCGTTGGCTTCGGTGCGCTTTGACAATCGCGAGGCGACAAGCGCCAGCTATGAACGCAGCGACATCTGTGTGGTGCCTGCGGCGGGCGTTGCGGCCGAGGCTATGGTGGCGCAAACCATCGCAAGCCTTGCGCACGAAAAGTTTGGGGGAGATTCCGTGCTCGAGATGAGACGAAACTTCGACGGTTACATCGAACAGATAGGGAGTTATTAGAAGGAAAAATGATTTTGAAGATCGTGAAGTACCCGGAGCCGGTTTTGCAGCAGCCTGGCGAGCCGGTGACTGAATTTGACGGTGAGTTGCGCAAGTTTGTTGCCGACCTGTTTGAGACGATGTACGCTTCGCAGGGCATTGGATTGGCTGCGCAGCAGGTGGGCGTGGCCAAACGTGTCACGGTGATTGATTTGAGCCTGGGCAAGGACCCGGCCCAGAAGCTGGTGCTCATCAATCCCGAAGTCATTTCTCGCGAGGGAAAGCAATACGAAGAAGAGGGCTGCCTGAGTTTTCCTGAGATCCGCGAGAAGATTTCGCGTGCGGCCAAAGTGCGCATTCGTGCGCAGGACGAGAAGGGCAAGTGGTTTGAGATGGACGGAGAAGAGCTGCTATCGCGCGCGTTTCAGCATGAAATCGATCATCTCGATGGAATGCTGTTCATCTTCCGCATGAGCGCACTGAAACGGGATTTGAATTTGCGCAAAATTCGCAAGATGCAGCGCGAAGGCACGTGGTAACGAGCCCCGGGATCGCTCTCCTAACAGAAGATGGCATCAGCGTACGAACGCACTTGTCAGGCAAGGCCGACGGCGGAGGGAAATCATGAGTGCTTATTTTGTATTCACCCGAGAGAAAACGCTCGATCCAAAAGAAATGGAGATCTACTCGAAGAAGGTTGCTGCGACCCTCGCAGGCCATCCGGTTAAGATTCTTGCGGCGTATGGGCACCACGAAGACGTCGAAGGAACGCCGACTGAGGGCACGGTGATCGCGGAATTTCCCAGCATGCAAGCCGCCAAAGCCTGGTACGACAGCCCGGCGTATCGGGAGGTGCGTGAGCATCGGCTGCTGGGCGCCGTCTACCATGCCATCCTTGTGCAAGGCGTCTAGCGGCAGAACGAAGAGGCGGGATGAGATTGGTTTTCTGCGGCACTCCGCAGTTCGCAGTGCCCACGCTGCAGGCGCTGCTCGCGGCGGTCCACGAAATTGCGTTGGTGGTAACACAGCCGGATCGGCCGGTGGGACGCAAGCAGATCGTTGAGCCTACGCCGGTGAAGCAGGTGGCGCTTGCGGCGGGCTTGCACGTGACGCAGCCGGAAAAGATTCGCAACAACGTGGAGTTTCGCGCGCGGCTGGAAGCGATTGCGCCGGATGCGATTGTTGTGGTGGCGTATGGGCGCATCATTCCATCCTGGATGCTTGCCTTGCCACGCCTCGGTTGCATTAATCTGCATGGGTCGCTGCTGCCCAAGTATCGGGGCGCCGCGCCGATTCAGTGGGCCGTCGCTAAGGGCGAGAGGGTCACAGGCAACACCACGATGCTGCTGGAAGAAGGGCTTGATACCGGCCCGATTTTGTTGCAGCAGGAAGTGGAGATCGGGCCGGAGCAGACGGCTGTCGATCTCTTTGAGATTCTCGCGACACGCGGGGCTCCCCTGGTGGTGGAGACGCTTGCGGGTCTGGTCAATGGAGAAATCGAACCCAGGCCACAGGATGATTCGCATGCGTCGCTTGCGCCGATCCTCACGCGAGACGATGGGCGGATGAATTTTGCTGCGTTTACGGCGGCGGAAATTAAGAATCGCTGGCGTGGATTTCAGCCATGGCCGGGCGCGTTCACGGCGCTTGATGGGAAGAAGCTGATTGTTCACCGACTGGAGGTCGTAGAACCTTCTAGTCTGCGCTTGTCTGAAGTGGTGCCTGGTCAATTGTTCGTGGATCAACAGCGCCTGATTGTCTGTTGCGCGCAGGGCACCAGCCTTGAATTCCTTGAGCTGCAATTGGAAGGCAAGAAGCGCACAACGGCCGCGGACTTTCTGCGCGGGACGCATTTGGCTTCCGGAATGCGGTTGGGTTGAGAACGATGGCTGCTGTCTCCCCGGCGCGCAAGGCGGCTTTTCAGATACTCCTCGCGGTCGAGAAAACTCAGGCGCATTCGGACGATTTACTGCGCGGAAAAGCCGTCTCGGTTCTCTCCGCAGCGGACCGCCATCTTGCTACGGCGCTGGTCCTGGGTGTGTTGCGCTGGCAAGGCCGGCTCGATGGCCAGATTCGCGAATTTCTCGCCAAGCCGAATGCTCGGCTCGATCGCGAAATTCAGATTGCTCTGCGCCTCGGCGCATTTCAGCTGCTGCATATGGATCGGATTCCGGCGCACGCGGCGATTGATGAAAGCGTGGAACTGGCGAAGCAGACCGGACATAAGTTTGCTGCGCGGATGGTGAATGCGGTGCTGCGGAAGATTGCCGCTGCACCGCGACTGCAGGGCTCGGATGCAGGGTTGACGAATTTGGAATTTGACCAGACGCATCCTGCGTGGATGGTGGAGCGCTGGACAAGGTTCTACGGCGTCGATGCGGCGCGCTCTGTTTCCCGGCATGGTCAGGAGCAGCCTGCGGCGGCGATCCGCGTTGAAAGTGTGGCTGCCGAAGAGGAATTGGCGCAAGCCGGAATCGGATGGGGACCGGGCAGGCTGTTGAGCGCAGCAAGTGTGGTGGTGGCAGGCGATTTGATGGAGACGGCGGCATTCCGCGAGGGCCGCGTACGGCTGCAGGATGAGGGATCGCAGCTGGTTGCCGAAATTGCCGGTCATGGGAAAGTGATTCTCGATTGCTGTGCGGCTCCCGGCGGGAAGACGTTGATCCTGGCTGAGCGCAATTCCGAGGCGCGCATTGTGGCTGTCGAATTAAGTCCGCAGCGGCTTGCGCAGTTGCGCGAGCGCTTGGCGCAGCTTGGAGAGCGAGTCGAGTGCCGGCCTGGCGATGTGGCTTCGATGACCGACGAGGGCGGGTATGACCTGGTGCTGGCCGATGTGCCGTGCAGTGGGACGGGAACACTGGGGCGCAATCCTGAGATTCGCCATCGGCTTCGGTTGGAGGATCTCGCATCTCAGGCCGATCGGCAACGAGCAATTCTGCGCGCGGCATTGCGGGCTGTCTGTCCCGGTGGGCGCGTGGTGTATTCCACATGTTCGATGGAGCCGGAGGAGAACGAGGAAGTGGTTGCGGCGGTGCTTGCCGAGGTACGGGATACGCGCGTGCTACCTGTTGGGGATCGGATTAAGGAGATGCGCGGAGAGGGTGTTTTGACGGCTGGGGGCGCGGAAGATCTGTATGGCTGCGCGACGCCGGAAGGCTATCTACGACTGCTGCCAGGCGTTTTCGGTACGGACGGATTCTTCATTGCGGTGCTTGAGAAAGCTGCTCGCTAATCGGCCTGAATTATTCCTCCGAAAGTTTCAGCTTTTCGTAGTCCTGCTTCAAGATGGCACAGAGCGCCTCAATCACAAGCTCATGATCGCCACGTTCCGGGAGGCCTGAAACGGTTGCGCTGCCGATTACACCCGCGCCTGCGACTGCCAAGGGAAACGAACCGCCATGCGTGGCGTAGTCGGTGATCGGCAAGCCTTGTGATTCCAGCAGGCTTTCATTCTTGGTTTTTTCTTTCAGGCCGATCGCGTAAGAACTACGGTGAAAGCGCGCGACTACATTGCTTTTGCGCCGTACCCATTCCACGTTGTCGGGAGTGGTGCCGTCCATGGCTGCATAGAAGAGAGGCTGGCCGAATCGGCGCACATCAATGACGATGGCGAGTCTGCGCTCCGCGGCCATGGTCCTCAGGCTCGAGCCGAGTTCCCATGCGATCTCGGCATCGAGGCGCAGCAGTTGAAGTTCGCGCTCCTGGATTGCGATGCGCTCAAGGTCTTCGTTCCATTCCATGACCCGACGTCCTTTCGTATCCCCAGCCATCGTACATGCCGACCGGCTGCGCGGCTATGGGACTAATTCTCGGCGCCTTCTTCCATGACGGGCGCTTGCGGGATAATACCCATCCGCTCATAAATCGGGCGCATGTCTTTGCGAAGACCGGGAAGACGCGTCCAGAACCAGAGGCCGCCCAGGATGCACGCAATGCCGCTGACGATGACGGTGCGCGGCGCGCCGATGAGGTGTGCGAGTGCACCGGCAAGCAGGCTGCCGAACGGCGCCATGCCGACGAAAGCCATGGTGTAGTAGCTCATGACGCGGCCACGCATGTTTTCGTCAACCAGCGTTTGAATGATGGTGTTGCTCGCGGTGAGGCCCTGCATCATGCCAAAGCCAGCCAGAAGCAACAGCGCCATGGAAAGCCATAGATTGGTGGAAAGCCCGAAACAGATAAGGCCCACCCCGAAGGCCGTCGCCGCAATGGGAATCATTTTGCCGAGTCCTCGCACGGACCTGCGCACGACCAGACTTAACGCGGAGATGAGCGAACCTACACCGACCGCACCCATGAGAAAGCCGAGGGTGTGCGGGCCACCATGCAGTACTTGCGCCGCGAAAATCGGCATCAGCACCATGAAGGGCCAGCCCATCAGGCTCAGGAGCGCGAAGAGCAGAAGAATTGTCCTGATGGGTGCGAATCCCGCGACGTAGTCCCAGCCCTCGCGGAGTTGAGCCAGCATGGAGGTTCCGCTTCCGGGTTCAGTTGCGGACGCAACGCGCATCATCAGCAGCGAGGCAATCACGGCGATGTAGCTGATTCCATCGACCAGAAAGCACCAGCCCTCGTTGGTTGCGGCGATCAGAATTCCCGCCAGAGAAGGGCCGACAAGGCGCGCAACGTTCACCATCGACGAATTGATGGCGATGGCGTTGGACAGGTCGGCGCGGTCTTCGACCATCTTGACCATGAAGGATTGGCGGCCCGGCATGTCGAAGGCGTTGATGATGCCCTGCATCGAGCTGAGAATGAGCACTTCGGTGATGTTGATTCGATGAGTCAGCGTGAGCCATGCGAGTGCGAGCGATTGAGCCATCGCGAGCGCTTGTGTCCACACCAGGACTTTGCGCCGGTCGATGCGGTCGACGATGACGCCGGCAAGCGGGGCGAGCAGGAATGTCGGTATCTGCCCGGCGAAGCTTACGGTGCCCAACAGAAGCGAGGATTTAGTGAGGCGGTAGACGAGCCAGGAGGTCGCAACGCGCGTCATCCACGTGCCGATGAGGGAGATGCTCTGGCCGCCGAAGAAGAGACGGAAGTTGCGGTGGCGCAGAGCCCGCCATGCGTGCGAGAAGTCGCCTGCAGCGCTCGCGCGTTCCTGATTCTCAGCCTTTGGCGTCATCTGTTCTTTCGATGCGTGTCCGTGCCAAATCGGCGCGACTTACCTGGCGCGACCTACTTGGCAACGGTGAGCTTCACTTCCATAGTCAGATCGACGCGCGCACCTGGAGCGGGTACCTGTGCGATGACCGATCCCGGTGCGACTGGAGGGACCGGCGGGGCGCCAACGGGAGACACAGGGACATCGACAAAAACCGGCGTGCCGGTTTTGATGCCGACCTTTGTCAGCTCCGCTTGAGCCGCAACGATGGGAATGCCCGTGAGATCAGGCATCACATAGCCATCGGCGGTTTCATCGTCAGGTGCGGCCACGAGTAAGTTGACGCTGGGCCGTTCGATGCCCTGCGCGTGAGCCGGTGGGTCCTGGGAGATGACAGTGCCTTCGGCGACTCCGCCGTCGGGCAACTTTGCGGTCACGCCAACATCGAGGCCAGAGCGGCGAAGCTGGAACGCGGCGACACGCTGATCATAGCCGACGATGTCAGGTACGTCGACCTTCTGCGGGCCAAGGCTCTCGGCAACGCGCACGTGCCACTCGCGGCGGACAACGGTTCCGGGAGCAGGCGATTGCGTCAGGATGTGGCCTGCGGCGACGTCGCCGGAATAGTAGCGGTTGTCGACATTCAGATTCAGGCCCATTCCCGCGGCCTGACTGCGCGCATCAGCAACGGTCATGCCTTTGAGTGCGGGCACCTGCACTTCGGCACCATGAATGGCGAAGTGCATGGTGGTGATCGCGGAGAGCATCGCGACGGCGACCAGCAACATGATCAGCGAGGCCATCCGGAAAATGCGGAGGATGAAGTGGCCACTCACGGTTCTGGCTCCCCGTCCGGATAGACGATCTCGTACTCGATCGGCATCGCTTTGGAGAGCATGAGAGAGACCGAGCAATATTTGTTTTTCGAAAGCGCAACGGCATCTTCGACGGCCTTGCGGCTCAACCGGCCGCGCACCGCGTAGGTGAGCTTGATGTGCGTGAACACGCGCGGCGGGGCCGGAGCTTGCGTCGCTGTAGCTGTGACGCGTAGTCCGGTGAGTTTCAGGCGTTTCTTCTGGAGGATGCTGACAACGTCGACGGATGTGCAACTGCAGAGCGCCATCAGGACGGCCTCCATTGGTGTCGGCCCCTGCGTATGCGCGGCGTCCGTATCAAAGACGATCGTGTTGCCGTTCTCCGCGATTCCCTCGTAGACAGTGCCTTGTCTCCATTCGCTGTGCGCGATCATAATACTGAATCTCCACGGTGCGATCCCATAGTCAGGCTAACTCGCTGCGCGTTGCGGTGTACAACCCCGCGATGCCGAAGGTATACGGTCGCCAAGTGCAATCTTTAAATTGCGTCGCGCTCATCAGTGACAGCAACTCGTCTGGCGCAGGAAAGCGCTTCACCGATGCCGGCAGGTATTTGTAGGGTCCGTCTGCACCGACGATGATCCGCCCGACGGCGGGCAAGATGCGCCGAAAGTAGACGGCATAGAGCTTGCCGAGCATGCCGCCGGGTTCACTGAATTCGAGAATCCCCAACTGACCCCCGGGTTTGAGCACGCGATGAAACTCGCGCAGGCCGGCTTCGTAGTTCGCGAGGTTTCTAAAGCCAAACGCAGTCACTACCAAATCGAGCGAAGCGGAACGCAGAGGCAAGTGGAGCGCGTCGGCCTCAAGCGGGATGGCGATCGCCTGGTCGGGCTGGGCAAATTTTTGTGCCGCGCGACTCAGCATGCCACGTGCGAAATCGGCAGCGAGGATGGGCCTTGCGTGATGGGCACGGTGCTTGAGCAGGGCCATAGTCATGTCGCCGGTGCCGCAGCAAATGTCGAGAATGGCCGCGTCGGGATCGGCGACGACGGAATCGAAGCGCTGCGCTGTGCGTCTCCACCAGAGCCTGTCGATATTGGCGGAGAGCAGGTGATTCAGAAAGTCGTAGCGCGGAGCGATGGAATCGAACATGCGGCGCACGTTTTGCGCGGCAGCTGCTTCGTCCTCAGAGCCCACAGGCCTGGCTCCTATGGCAGGCATTAGGAGCGCTGCCCCCGCGCGCGCAACAGCATATAACCGACCGCAGCTTCCAACTCGGCAAGAGACACGTCTTCGACAACGCCGGCATCGCCGATTCCTACCGGCAGCACGAATCGACGGACGCCGCCCACGTTTTTCTTATCGGCGCCGGTGGCGGCAACAACCCTGGCGGGGCGAAGTTTGAACGGCGGGAGCGGGCCATAGAGATGAATCAGGTTTTCGAGACGCTGAAATTGCTGCGGCGAGATGGTTCCGCGGCACTTGGCTAGAAACAGTGCGGCAATCATGCCCCAACCGACTGCTTCGCCGTGCAACATCACCTTGTAGCGCGTGGTTTGTTCAATCGCGTGGCCCACGGTGTGGCCGAGATTGAGAATCATCCGCAGGCCGTTCTCGCGTTCATCGCGATTCACGACGTTGGCCTTGATGCGGATGGATGTTGCGATCACTCTCTCGAGTGCCTTTGCGTTTCGCTGAAGAATCGCGTCGGCTTTTTCTTCCATGAAGCGTACGAGCGCCCGGTCCCGGATGATGCCCGCTTTCACACTTTCCATCAAGCCCGCGCGCAATTCCCGTTCGGGTAGGGTGCCGAGAACATCGATGTCAGCGAACACGGCGACTGGGTGATGAAAGCTGCCGACCAAGTTCTTGCCTTCGAGCAGATTGACACCGGTTTTGCCGCCCACCGATGAGTCCACCTGAGACAAAAATGTGGTTGGCACCTGCACATAGGGAATGCCGCGCATGAAGATCGCGGCAATGAAGCCGCCTACGTCACCGACAATGCCGCCGCCGAAAGCGATCAGGAGCGATCCTCGATCGCCACCGGCTCTGATCATCTGCCGCAGCAGCCGTTCGACGCTTGCCATGGTTTTGTGTTGCTCGCCGGGAGCAAGGAAGAGGGCAATGGGCGGTTCTGCGAAGGAAGCGAGAAATACCCCGCTCCAAAGCGCCCAGATTTCGGGAGACGTGAGGACAAAGACGCGACGCGGCACCCGGCCCGCGATGCGCTGAATGCGGGTTGCGAGCGTCGGAAGCAGGCCGTTGCCCGCGTAGACGTCGTACCCGGCCGAAGGAGTTTCTACTCGAATGGTTTGCACGCATCTCTCATTTTAAAGGATTTGGATTGTGTATTTGTTGAACGCAATTGAAATGCGCAACACGATAAACTGAAGACATGCGAATTGGTGTTGATTTTGGAACTACGCGGGTCGTGGTCGCTGCTGCCGACCGTGGCAATTATCCCCTTGTACATTTTGAGACTCCCGATGGACAGATGCGTGATTGGTTTCCTCCCATAGTGGCGGCGCGAGAGGGGGTGCGCCTTTACGGTTGGGAAGCGGTCGCTGTGCAGGAGCAGGAGAGCTGGACATTGGTGCGCTCGTTGAAACGCGCATTGCGCACGGCCGGTCCGCAAACGGAAATTCATTTGGCCGGAGAATCCGTGCCTTTGCGGGTGCTGATGGCAGAGATGATGACGGCTTTGCGTAAGCAGCTTCTGGAGCATTCCAATCTCGGAGCGGATCCGAGCGAGACCCTTGAAGCGATGATGGGTGTGCCGGCAAATTCGAATAGCAACCAGAGATTCCTGACGGAAGAGGCAGCACAGGCTGCTGGGTTCACGGTACTTGGTGTCGTGAATGAGCCGTCGGCCGCGGCGATTGAATTTGGCTATCGCAGCAGCGCCGAACGCAAGGGCAAATCGGAAAGTGGATTGCTGGTATACGACCTCGGCGGCGGAACATTCGATGTCTCCCTGGTGAGCCTGCGCGAGGGAGAAAATGTGATCGAAGCTTCGGATGGAATTCCGAACCTGGGTGGCGATGATTTCGACGAGATTCTTGCCAACATAGCGGTCATCCTTGCTTCGCCGCACCCCCCGTTTACTCCGTTTGAGCGAAGAAGGCTGCTCGATGAGTGCCGTGAAAAGAAGGAGTCGCTGAATCCCAACACCCGCAAGGTGACCATCGACTTTGAGCGGGTGCGTCCGGGTTTGAAGGAAGCGACAATTCCTGTGGATGTGTATTACGAGCGGTGCCGCCCACTGATTGAGGCGACACGAGAGATTGTCAACAGGCTGCTGAAGACCTATGGAGATTGCGAAATCGACACACTATATGTCACGGGTGGCGGATCGGAGCTGCCGGCTGTCGCTCGTGTCCTGCGCGAATCCTTCGGACGGAAAGTGAGACGTTCCGCGTACATGCGCTCGGCGAGTGCGGTGGGATTGGCGATTCGTGCTGCCGCTGTATCGGATCGGTTGCAGGAGCAGTTCAACCAGAACTTCGGCATGTGGCGGGAGGCCGATTCGGGCGGGACGATCGTCTTCGACCTGATCTTTCCTCGCGGTGCACGTTTGCCCGGTCCGGGCGATCCACCTCTTCATTACGAGCGCGTGTATCAACCTGCGCACAACATTGGTCACTTCCGCTATCTGGAGTGCTCGCAGTTGAACGAGGAGGGGCAGCCCGTTGGCGAAATAACCAACTGGGAGCAGATTCAGTTTCCCTTCGACCCCCAACTATGGGGACGTCCCGATCTGGCAGCGGTCCCCGTGGAGCCGCTGGCCAATGCGCGTGGCCTGACCGTGCGCGAAGAATACTCCTGCGATTCGAATGGCAATCTGAAGGTGAAAATCTCTGAATCACCAACAGGGCATGCGCGCGAATATCAGATCGGGCAGTTGGCAACCGCCGAATAGAAGGGGGCACCGATTATTAGTCCACGTTGGGCCGGTCGATGGCGCCGTTCTTCATTGCCCATTCCACGAAGCCTTGCGGGGCATTTCGGACGCCGGCAATATTTGCTCTCGCGATGCTCTTGAGATTCTGCCATTGGATGTTCGATAGATCTGCTGAACGCAGGTCGGCATCATCGAGGATGGCGCCGGAAAGATCGGCGTCCGCCAGGCTGCTGCCGTTCAGGTCGGCATTGCGCAAGTCGGCTTGGGCAAAAGTCGCGTGATCCAGAGTTGCGCCGCGAAGATTCGCCGAGCCGAGATTGGCAAGTGTGAAAGTACAGTGGCTGAGATCGCTGTTGCGCAGATCGGCGGCGCTCAAGTTGGACCGCAGCAGGTTGGCGTTCTTCAAGTGGATCCCTTGCAGAAATGCGGAGGAGACATCGACACCGACCAGGGGAACCTTGTCTTCATTCAACTCCTGTAACGCTTCAATTCTGCCACCGCTGCCGCCCTTGCCCTGGGCAGTATTAATGACCTGCCAGGCCTGGTAGTGGCGCTGCTTGATGCGGTCGCCGGATTCAGAGAAGTAGAAGATGACTGCAACCAGGACTGAAAAGGAGCCGAGGTATTCGAGGACCTCGAGAAACGTCCAGTTGCTCAAGGCGAACGCGACCCACTCGCAGATCCATTCGAGCGCGATGAAGGGCAATGTCCATCTGGGTGCGGAGGACTGCTTTCTTAGGTTCCACGGCGCCGGACGCGTTCTTCGCTCCCGCACAATCATTCAATTCCCCCTTCAGGATTACGGGTCAGAGTCGAGGTGCCGCGATTGGGTTCTAGCTCACTTGCCGATGATAGCCTCAAGGGTTATGGCTATGGGGTCTAGCGTCGATTTTCTTATCGTGGGTGCAGGTGTAGCGGGGTTGCGCGCAGCTATTGAACTGGCGCATTCAAGCAAGGTGCTCGTCGTCACCAAGGAGTCTGTTGCTGAATCGAATACGCATTATGCGCAAGGCGGCATCGCCGTGGCGATGGAGGGCGACGACGACGTTTCGCTCCACTTGAAGGACACGTTGGCCGCGGGAGATGGGCTGGTCTTTCAGCCAGCGGCAGAGGTGCTGGTGAGGGAGGGGCCGCTGCGCGTCGCCGAACTGATCGAGTGGGGCGCGCAATTCGATCGGGACGGGGGAATTCTCGTGCGGACACGCGAAGGCGCGCATTCGCTGGCGCGCATTTTGCACGCGAACGGGGATGGTACGGGAGCGGAGATCAGCCGTTCTTTGGTAAATATTGCGCGGGCGCACAAGAACATTCGTTTTGCTGAGTGGACAACCGTGACAGGATTGGTGGTCAAGGATGGGCGCGTGGTGGGCGCGGATCTGTTGGATCACAGCAATCATCCGGGGCGAGTAAGTGCGCGAGCAGTGCTCATCGCTGCGGGAGGAGCCGGCCAGGTTTACAGCGACACGACAAACCCCGCGGTGGCCACCGGCGATGGTGTCGCGCTGGCGTGGCAGGCGGGGGCGGAGTTAGCGGACATGGAGTTCTACCAA
Source organism: uncultured Acidobacteriaceae bacterium (assembly GCA_963704415.1). Lineage (GTDB taxonomy): Bacteria > Acidobacteriota > Terriglobia > Terriglobales > Acidobacteriaceae > Telmatobacter. The sequence continues at coordinate 2,275,087 of OY969908.1, forward strand.
TTTCACCCGACCGCGTTTTCGAGACCAGGGGCGCCGCGGTTTCTGTTGTCGGAGGCGCTACGCGGCGAAGGAGCATTTCTGCGAAACGATCGCGGTGAGCGCTTCATGGAGCGGTACCATCCGCTACTGGAACTGGCTCCGCGCGATGTGGTGGCGCGGGCGATCACGCGCGAAGGAATGGGAGAGCGACCAGGGGAGATGCGCGTTGTGCACCTGGATATGCGGCACGTGCAGGGCATCGACTTGCACAAACGGTTTCCTGGCATCAGCGCGTTTCTTGCGCAATTCGGGCTTGATCTGCGGCGGGATTTGATCCCCGTGCGCCCGGCAGCACATTACATGATGGGCGGTGTCCGCACGGATATCACAGGCCGGACGAGCCTACGCGGCTTATATGCCGCGGGGGAGGCAGCGTGCGCGGGAGTGCATGGAGCTAACCGGCTGGCATCGAATTCACTGCTCGAAGGGCTTGTATTTGGCGCACGCGCGGCGAAAGAAATGTCGGAGGATGGGCTGGCCTTGGTCGACACGGAGGCGGCGGGGAAGTTGCCGGAGCCGATGGATCCGGCTGAGGAAGCGTCAATCGAGAACGGTATCGCTGCACTTCAGCGCTCTATGTGGGCGAATGCGGGATTGTTGCGCGAAGAAGCATTGCTGCGCGTGGGATTGCGCGACCAGGCGTACTGGGAGTCAGCATTTGGGCGCATGGCAGGGAAGGGAAAGCAAAGCAGGAGGCTAGTCGAAGCGCGGGCGCTGTGTTCGGTTGCGGGCGTGATCCTGCAATCCGGGCTGGCACGCCTGGAGAGTCGTGGCGCGCATTACAGGAATGACTTTCCAGAGCGCGACGACGGGCATTTTCGAAAGCATTCGGTTTTGCGTCGAGAGGGAACCGGCGAGGCTCGGATTGCGTTTGAAGAGTGGTGAGGTTGGAAACGAGCTTCCTATTGCAAATTGCGCTTTAATGTCGAGCTGGCAGATTTTAATCTGTTAGAGATTTCGAAGCCACCTAGTACACTTCCGAGAACAGGAGGATTCCCGTATGCAGACCCGGATTCAAGGCACAACCATGCCGGTGCTGGACGTGCAACTTGACCCCAATGAGAGTGTGTTCTCCGAGAGCGGTGAGCTTTCGTGGATGACCGCTTCGATCCAGATGACGACACACACACAGATGGGCGGCGGTGGCGGGCTGTTCGGCATCCTCAAGCGTGTGGCCGGCGGTGGAAGCATCTTCATGACCGAGTACCGGGCCTATCAGTATCCGGGTGAAGTCTCATTTGCCACCAAGGTGCCGGGCCACATTGTGCCGGTCCAGGTGGGGCCGGGGCAGGAGTACCTGGTGCACCGTCACGGATTCCTATGTGCCACGGACCAAGTGGCGATCGGGGTCGGATTCCAGCAATCGCTGGGGGCGGGCATTTTCGGCGGCGACGGATTCCTGCTGCAGAAGCTTAGCGGTATCGGGATGGCGTGGCTCGAGCTTTCGGGCGAATTGATTGTGAAAAACCTGGCTCCGGGCGAGATGCTGCGTGTGCATCCGGGGCACGTGGGAGCGTTTCAAGCGTCCGTTTCGTTCCAGATCACCACGGTACCGGGAATCAAGAACATGATCTTCGGTGGCGATGGTCTCTTTCTTGCAGTGCTTGTCGGTCCCGGCACGGTGTGGTTGCAAACATTACCTATCTCTCGCCTGGCGCATCAGATCAGTGAGTACCTGCCGCGTGGCGAAAATCGGCAAGTTGCGCCGGCTGCCGGTGGTGCGCTGTTGGGTGGGATCGTGGGATCGATCCTGAGCGGAGATCAATAGGACCGAGACCAGTTAGCAAGGTCGGGGTTGGAGTGTCCGGCGGAATCCGCGCCGGCAGACAGAAAGTCGCGGATGGCAGAAATCACTCGTAGTCGCCGTAACGTTCGGGGCGACATCGTTTTCGTCTTTGCTCTTGCACTGGCCTGTTATGTCGTGTGGCTGGTTCGGGACGTGCTGGTGCTGCTGTATGTTAGCGCGCTGTTCGCGGTTATGTTTGCGCCAGTCGTGCAGTCGGTTTCAACAGTGCACGTGGGGCGATGGCGGCCGTTCAAGGGCATCGCAGTCTTGGTGCTCCCATTAGTCGCGGTGGGAGTGATTCTAGCGTTTGGTTTTTTTGCGCTGCCACCCGTCGCACGCGATCTCCAGGAGTTCTCGAAGGACATGCCTGCGCGGACCCCGGTTCTGTTGGAGAAACTGAGGCATATTCCCTTTGCCGATCACATCGATCCGGACGATCTTGATTCCAAGATCCAGGGTTTCGCTGGTAACGCGGCGAGCTATGTGCTGATCTCGATCAAAGACTGGGCGGGGAAGCTCTTTGACATCATCATGGGCTTCATTCTGACCATCTATTTCATTCTCGAAGGCGATCACGCGTATCACTGGTTCCTGTCGTTTTTTTCGCCCAAAAGCCGCAGCAGGCTGGATCTTACGCTGCAACGAGCCGAGGTGCGGATGGGCAAATGGCTACTGGGCCAGGGGAGCCTGATGCTCATTCTCGGGCTCACCAGTACGATTGTTTATTTGTTTCTGCATGTGCGCTACGCGTACGCCCTGGGAGCACTGACGGGCTTGTTGAATGCAATTCCTATCATTGGTGCGGCGGTTTGCATCGCGCTCACGTTGTTGGTTGCCGCGATTGACTCATGGGGCCGGGTGATCGGCGTAGCGATTTTCTACGGAATCTATTTGCAGGTCGAGAACTCATTTCTGGTTCCGCGCATTATGAAAAGCAGGGTAGGTTTGCCGGGACTGGCCATTTTGGTAGCGCTGCTTATTGGTTCCGCAGTGGCGGGCGTTGTTGGGGCGTTGGTCTCAGTGCCGACGGCCGTGCTGGTGACCGAATTGGTTGATGAATACCTGGTGAATAAGAGCCCCGTATAGTCTCCAAACTAGATCATTTCCTGATCAAGAGCGCATTCGATATCCCCAAGGGCGGATTGCCAATCGTCTAGCCTGGTTTGTCGAAAGAGACGCATGGTTGGATACCAGGGACTGTCTTCGCGTTCCTGGAGCCAGCGCCAATCTGGAGCGAAAGGCAGCAGGACCCAAGTCGGGATTCCGAGTGCGCCTGCCAGATGCGCGGTTGAGTTATCGATGGTGATGACCAGATCCATTGCCGCGACTTGCGCGGCGAATTGATCGATGTTCGAGAGCTGATCGACTTCTGGATCGATGAAGATAGGCGTGTTCGCAGCTTGCTCTTCGAGCGACGCGCGTTCCCCGTACTGCAGGCTGATCCAGCGGATGCCGGGTCGGGCGAAGAGCGTGGCGAGCAGTTGCAGATCGATGGAGCGACTGCGGCCTGACTTCTTGTTTTTTGTATGCCAGGTCAAGCCGACAAGCTTGCGGCCATCGCTATAGCGAGCACGAAACCGGTCCTGTACCGATGAATCGGCAAAAAGGTAAGGCGATGTGGTTGCTGCAAAAGCGGTGGTCGACTTTCGATAGAGATGGGGAAGACTGCCGCAGGGCAGGTGAGCCGTGATCTCCAGCTCTAGAGGAGTTTCGAGAGCGACACTGGCGACGACAGAAATCTCGGGAAACGAGCGTGCGAACAGCGGTTGAAGGCGCGGATCGCAATCGAGCACGCAGTGAGTGCCGGTGCGGATCACGTCAGGGATGAGTCCGGCGAACATGATTTCGTCGCCGATACCCTGCTCGCCCCAGAGCAACAAGCGTCCGGTGGTAAGTGGCTCGCCATTCCATAGCGGCTGTGCATAGGCGCGCATGGGAGTGTCGTAGTCCCTGGTTTGCCAACGCCGCTCGAAGTTTCTCCATCCGGAAGCGAAGTCGCCTTTGAGCAACAAAGCCATGGATTCAGCTACCGCGGCCTCGGCTGATGCTGGGTTCAAGGCCAGGGCTCGCCGGTAGCAGGCGAGGCTGGAATCTACATCCCCTTGTGCTTTGAAGATGTTTCCCAGATTCAGATGGGTCTCGATCAGGTCTGGCTTGAGCACAAGTGCGCGCTGGTAGCACGCGCCCGCCTCGGCGAGCTTGCCTTGCGACTGGAGGACATTTCCGAGGTTGGAGTGATACGAGGCTGCATCGGCCTTGATCGCAATTGCACTACGAATGAACTCCGCCGCAGCTTCATTGTGCCCGGTTTGATAGGCGATCATCCCCAGCAGATGCAGAGCGTCCGGATGATGGGGATTGATGGTCAAGACTCTTTGATAGATTCGCTCCGCCTCGGCGAACTGGCCTGCCTGGTGATGACGAAGCCCTTCCTGCACCAGATCGTGCGTGGCGGAGGTCGGCTGTTGACTCAACGGTCTCTCCATTTTCGCGACGGCATCTGCGCATGCCCAAATTACTTGACGGACTGGATCGCAGCGTCCACGGCGAATTTCATCACACCGCAATCGGAGAGAAATCGCACCAAGCCACCGGTGAGGGGTTCTGAGGGTTGAAGGTACGACTGTGGAGCAGAGCGGCGATTCTCTGCATTTCTTCGCGTCCACTGCGCAGAGACGGGGCGCAGCGAAGGAACGCCGGTAACCGGCGGGCGTGGTGCGGTGGCCAGTTTCATTTCGCCGGAACCTTGCGCATCGAGGACGAGTGAGGTGAGGCGGTGGGCAAGATCGAGGTTAAAGCTCTCGGTGACGAAGACGAATTTGCCTCGGGTTGTAATTACGACAGGACCTTCATCCGTGGTAAATACTTTTTCCTCTGTTCCGTTGTTCGACGGGTGCTGAGCGGCATCGGCGGGTTTGAGGCCGGAGTATTTGCGGCCCAGCTCAGATGCGTAGAGGGTTGCAAAGGCCTGCGCGGACGCACTGCTTTTCCACGCCGAGAAATAGAGCAAGGCGATGGATTTCGTCGATGCCTGATCGGCGGCGGAGGCATTTCGTAGCTGCCCGGCCCAATAGAGACCGCCGTCCCAGGCAGGGGTGAAATCGTTCGCGGCGGCTTCTCCGCCGAAGATTCCAGCGAGAATGTGCACGTCAAGCTGGCCGACCTGGCCAATGTCATAGGGGCGGTAGAGCCCGTCGACGAGGGGATGAATGTCAGGAAGCAAAGGGACGACGGGGACGTGTCCTTTTTCGTAATCGCGGGGATTCATGATCTCCCATGTGGAGGTCGGGGGCCGATCAAGGGCGCCAGTGAATGCCGCCGCCTGGCCCTGGTCCATCCACACGTCCTGCTCGAAACTGAGGCCCTCGCGGTATGGGAACATCAGCGACTCAGAAAGCAGCAGGGGCGCGCGAGCCAGTACGGGCGAATCTCCGGTACCTGCCATTTGCTGCTTGATGACGTCGACAACTTCGGGGTCCTTGATGAGGCTGTGCCCCATCGGCTTGAGAATGTTATCCATCATGACGGCCGTAGCCTGGCCCTCGGTCACGGCTTCGCGCGCCGTGTCAAGTTCGTCTTTGGCCAAATGAACGGAATCATCGCCGGAGTTAAGCGAAACATCGGGCGGTGTCTGGTCGCTCCACTTGTCCAGGTCCACATGCTGGTCCTGCAAGGCATGGGTGAGTTCGTGCGCGAGCACTGGTTTTTGCTCATCGACGCTGACCCAGTCGAGCAGATTCACCGTTTTTGATTTTGGATCGTAGTAGGCCTCGATCTGCTCTTTGAGCAGCGACAGAAGAAAGGGCTTCAGGTCGAAATCGCGATCGAGGAGGCCGAATTTCTTGAGGACAATTTCGCTGCGCTGCATGCGCTTGGCATCTTCGTCCTCGTTGAATTTTTCGGTGAGGTAACTCTCGACAGCAGACCGCGTGGTCATCTGGCGTTTCACTTGGCTCTTGATGGGCAGCCCTGTTTCATCCGATGAGAACTTCAGAAGCTGATCGACAAGAGAGAAGAGCTGTTGCGCCTGCTGCGGGGTGATGTGAGTCTCGGGCTGGGTTTTGTCTTTCGCTGGAGGATTGGCGGGCGTTTGCGGGGGAGGGGCGGCCTGCTGGGCGATTGCCGGCAAAGCGGGTGCGGTTCGCTGCGGGCTCGCGTGCGCAACGCCAGTGAGACAAAGCACAATAGCCAAAGTGCAGTTCCACCAGTGTTTTCGAGCCAATTCTGAGCTCCAGGCCATCCATTCTCCTTTGGCGATGGTTTCCGAGGGTGCGAGTACGGCGTCCAATCTCAAGGCTATAATCAGGATGCGGCCTGACGCGAGTTTTGACGCGAAGTTTGCGCGAGAAAAGTGATCGGTGGACCTGATCTGTGGACCTTAGAACTGCTTCCCTATGACTGAATCGGCTACGGTAACGACGGCTGCTGTGACGCCCCTTGCCGCTCAATTGACGGCAGCGGCCAAGCCACCCCGGCTTGTGGAGTATCGATGCGTACAAACGCCCCGGGAGTTGGACGCGCCAGCGACTGAAATAGCGGCACTTACTAGAGGGGCGGCAGTCCATGACTTTGGTTGGATGCGCCGCGTGGCAGTCCGCGGCGACGATCGATTTCGCTGGCTCAGCGGCATGGTTTCAAACAAAGTAAACGACCTTGCGCCGAATGGCGGAGCCTGGAACCTGGTGCTGAATGCACAGGGACGCATCCAGGGTGACTTGACCACGTGGCGCGAAAGCGATTCGCTTGAACTCGAAATTGCCGCAGACCAGTACGCGCGACTGTTTGCGCACCTTGAGCGCTTCATCATCATGGACGATGTGGAACTCGTTCCGCTCGGGCAGGAGACCGCGGCCGAGACCGCACTGGGGCTGACAGGCCAGCAGGCCGGCGAGGTGCTCGAACGCATGGGTCTGCCGACACTCCCGGAGCCAATGACGCTGACCCGCATCGAGTGGAACGGCCTCGATCTCGGGATTCGGCGAGGCTACGGCGCGGTGGCGGAGCACTATGAGATTTGGACCCCGGTTGCGGGAGTAACGCGGCTATGGCGGACGCTGACGACGGCGGGGGCGATCCCGGTCGGCGTCACGATGCTGGAAGCATTCCGCATTGCCGAGGGAATTCCGGTCTACGGTGTGGACATGATGGAGCGCGACCTGCCGCAGGAGACCTCGCAGATGCGCGCGTTGCACTTCAGCAAGGGCTGCTATCTGGGGCAGGAGATTGTCGAGCGGATCCGGTCGCGGGGGAATGTGCACAAACATCTGCGCTCATTGGAACTGAATGGGCCGGTACCGGGCGGCGGGACAGAACTCCTCGTCGGAGAGGTTCAAGCCGGACAAATCACAAGTGCTGCCGAATTGCCGCTCGCAGGCGGAAGCCGCGTTTTTGGCCTGGGAATGATCCGCACTGAGGTGGAGGCGCGCAACGAGCCGTTGACCTATCGTGCCGGGGCAGTGACAGGGTCTGCGCGAATTCTCACCGCGCCGCCACAATTCTGAATCGATTGGAAACATAAAGCTATGAGCGATACGCCGAAGTTTGAAGTGATCGACCGCCGCAAAATCAAGGCGGAAGAAGAGCATGAGCACGCGCAGAGACAACCGGAGCCCGCTGCTGCGCCACCCGAGACGCCAGCGGGACCGAGGCTCGTGGTGCCTGAGAGCGCGGCCGAACCGGCTGCCAAGAAACAGGAGAACGCGGCGCTGGACGAAGAGGCGTTGCCCGAGATGCCGGAGGCGCCGTCAGCGGAGGAGAGCCGTCAGCAAAAGTCGGCGTACGATGCTTCCGCGCAGAGGCTTGAGGATCTGGTTCGCGCACAGAACCCCGGCGTCGGCCCGCAGCCGGCTGTTGGTTTCGAGCATCTTGTGCAGCAACTCTATCTCTCCGCGATGATCCAGATGGGGGCGGGAGCGCAGGAAGGGCAGCGTCCGCGCGTCGACATCATGGGTGCCAGGCAAACCATCGATATGCTGGCTGTTCTGGCGGAAAAGACAAAGGGTAACCTGAGCGAACTCGAGGATCGCACGTTGCAGACGGCGCTTTTCGATGTGCGCATGGCATTCCTCGAATTGACCAACATGATCTCGATGCAGGGCGTCCAGCCTCCACCACCTGCGAAACGCTGAATCGGGGATGGAAGGTCTGCTCACATTTCTGGGCACCGGAACTTCCATGGGGGTTCCTACGCTGGGGTGCGACTGCGCGGTGTGTACGTCGGCCGATCCGCACGACAGCCGGTTGCGTCCTTCGGTGTTGCTGCGCTGGCATGAGGCGGGCCGGGAGTGGGTGGTCGTCATCGACACGGGGCCGGATTTTCGCGAACAGGCGCTGCGCAACGGCCTCTCCCGCGTCGATGCTGTCTTTTATACACACGGACATGCCGATCACGTCCTGGGCATGGATGACCTGCGCCCGCTAAGTTTTGTCGCTGCTCGCGAGGGCGGCCAGATCCCGCTGTATGCCTCAGAAGAAACGGCTGAAACTCTGCGGCGAGTTTTCGACTACACATTTTCGCCGGAAACAACGTATCCGACGCGTGCCCGCGTTCGCATAGAGCCGCTGGAAGAGAAGACGACGGTGCATGGCGTCGAATTCCTTCCTGTTCCTGTGCAGCATGGAAAGCTCGGGATTATGGGATTTCGCTTCGGTCGCACGGCATACATGACCGACGTGAGCACGATTCCAGAGGCGAGCTTCGCCCTGTTGGAAGGCTTGGATTGCGTCATTCTCTCGGCGCTGCGCCACAAGCCGCATCCCAGCCACGCGACGCTCGACCAGGCGGTTAAGTGGGCTCGACGCATTGGCGCGCGGCAGACCTGGTTTACCCACATCGCTCACGAACTGGGCCACGCGGAAACCAACCGGACATTGCCGGAAGGCATGGCTCTGGCCTACGACGGATTGTCCTTCCCCGTGATCCTATGACAGCGAGCCCCCATTGCGCGGTCCCTATTTATCGGTCGCTGGCCGAGATTCCGGCTGACTGTGGCCCGACCGTTGCGGCAATCGGTAACTTCGATGGGGTGCACCTTGGACATCGCGAGATCCTTTCCGGCGCAATTCAAGAGGCGAGGGAGCGAGGTGCGCGCGCATTGGCAATCACCTTCGATCCACACCCGGAGCAATTCCTGCGGCCCGAAGTGGCGCCGAAGCTACTGACACCCATCCCGGAGAGGTTGCGCCTTCTGAGTGCGACTGGAGTGGACGCGGTGCTGGTGCTGGCTTTCGATGCTGCATTGGCCAATATGCGAGCGGAGGAATTTGTACAGCGGGTGCTGGTGGACGCTTTGCATGTTTGCTCGCTGCATGAAGGTGGCAACTTCAGGTTTGGCTACCACGCAGAAGCGGGCGTGAAAGAATTGCAAGCCTTTGGCGCCGCGTATGGATTCGCGGTTCATGTGCATCGCGCACTGTGCGTGCACGGGCTGGAGGTTTCAAGCTCGGCGGTACGCAGGTTGGTCGCTGCCGGAGATATGAAACGCGCGCGCTGGATGCTGGGCAGGCCTTTTGCCGTGCGATCAACCTCTGCGCGAGGACGCGGCGTCGGCACGCGTCTGCTGGTACCCACTGTGAACCTGGCGGCCTACGGTGCACTTTTGCCAGCGTTTGGCGTTTATGTCACGCGCCTTACTGTGAACGGGCATTGCTTTCAGGCGGCGACTAATGTAGGCAACCGGCCCACATTTGAAGGTGTGGGATTCGGCGTGGAAACGCACATCCTGAACTTTGAGCCTGTCGACTTTAGCGAAGAGACGACCCTGGAGTTGGAATTCCTGCTGCGCTTGCGCGGCGAGATGCAGTGGCCTTCGACTGAAGCGCTGAAGGCGCAGATCTTCAAGGATGTAGCGCGGGCGAAGCGGTATTTCCGATTGCGCGCGGATGCGTGATTGCTGAGGTTCGCATTCCTGCGCTTGAAAGCGCACGAAGCGATGCGGGCTGCGGATTGGGCGGCGCACTATTGAAGGTCAGCGGTCCTGGCTTGCCTGGTGTTGCCGCGGCGGCTTGATTCATCGGAGTGTTTGGCTGATCGGTGAGGAACTGCTCGTCGTCTTTGCCGGCAATTGCGGCGTGCATGAAGGTAATCCAGATCGGCAGAGCTGCGCGTGCGCCCGTCTCTTTTTCACCCAGCGATTGACGGCTGTCAAAACCAACCCACACTCCGCAAGTGACGGACGGCGAGAAGCCGAGAAACCAGGCATCGGTGAAGTCGCTGGTTGTTCCGGTTTTGCCTCCCAGAGGATGCTGGAGCGCGGCGACTGCGGCGCCGGTGCCGTGATCGGTGACAGCGCGGAGGAGGACCATCATGGAGCGTGCGGTCTGCTGCGAGATGACCGGATTGATTTCGGGCCGGTCCTGCCACAAGGTAATGCCGTCGGAGTTCGAGACTTTGCGGATGAGGCGCGGAGTCACACGGATGCCATCGTTGGGAAAGACTGAATACGAATCCACTTGCTGTTGAAGCGTGATTTCCGCCGCTCCCAAAGCTACTGGCAAATAGGCGGGTATGTCCGAAGTGACGCCGAAGCGATGCGCGGTATCGATGACTTTGTGAATGCCCACGCGCGCAGCGAGTTTGACCGCGGGAATGTTGCGCGATTCGGCAAACGCATTGATCAGGGTCATCGGGCCCTTGAAGTCGTTTTCGTAGTTGTGGGGCGTGTAGCTGCCAAAGCTGACTGGCGCATCGTCGATGATGTCGTCGGGTTTCGCGCCGGCCTCAATGGCCGTGGTGTAGACGTAGGGTTTGAAACTGGATCCAGTCTGACGCTCGGCCTGGGTAGCGCGATTGAATTGAGAGAGAGCAAAGTCGCGCCCACCCACCATTGCCAGAACATCGCCGCTGGTGTTGTCCATGGCGAAGAGGGCTCCCTGTGCGCCGGAGTCTTGCTCCAGTGTCGCGCGGCGAGCATTGCCTTCCACCTGATCGGTCAGAAGGACATAGATGATGTCGCCGGGCTTGACGAGCGCATCGCCGAAGCGCTGACCGGTCCATTGCCAATCGGCGGGCAGCAGGACCACTTCTCCATCACCGATGCGGGCATGAATCTCGAGCGGCAGAGCGCTGGTGACGACCGCGTGCACATAGTCACCGGGACCGCTGGCGAGGGCCCAGTCGGGATGCCGGTATTGTTCAATGTTTATGCCGCTGGCGAGGACGTTTTCTAGCTTGCCTTTCCAGCCATGGCGGCGTTCGTAGACTGCGAGACCGTCGGGGACTGCGCGGTTCGCCGTCTGCTGCAGAGTGAGATCGAGAGTGGTCTCGACGCGGAGCCCGTCTTCGTGGACTTCGTCCGTGCCGAATCGCTTCTCAAGTTCGCGGCGCACTTCCTCCTGGAACCAGGGGGCAACAGAGGCGTCGGGCTGCGAGATGTGCAGGCCCAGCGGCGCCTGGCGGGCTTCCTCCGCCTCCTGGTGCGTAATGTCGCCATCGGACTCCATTTCGCTGAGCACAAGATTGCGTCGGCGCAGAGCTTTGTCCGGGTAGAGCAGCGGCGAGTAGGCAACGGGGCCCTTGGGCAAACCGGCCAGAAGAGCTGCCTCGGTGAGTTTCAGGTCCTTGGCGTGTTTTGAAAAATAAAACTCCGATGCGGCCTCGAAGCCATACATTCCACTACCTAAGTAGATTTGATTCCCATACAGGGTGAAGATCTGCTGCTTGGTGAAGGCGCGCTCAATTTGGATGGCGAGGTAGGCTTCCTGCAGTTTTCGAGCAGCGGTGCGCTCGGAAGAGAGGAAAAGATTACGCGCCAGTTGCATGGTGAGTGTGGAGGCGCCCTGCACGCGGCCGTGACTGCGCAGATCGTGCACGACTGCTCCGGCGATGCGCAGGACATTGATGCCCCAATGCGACTCGAAGCTCTTATCTTCGATTGAAATCACGGCCTGGCGAAGAACAGGTGCGAAATCGTCGTAATTGACGACCACCCGTCGCTGGAGAGCGAAGGAACCGATAATGTGATCGTTGCGATCGTAGAGATCGGTTGTTGTGGAGGGCCGATAGCGCTCAAGATCCTGAATCTGCGGAAGGTCTACGGAATAAACGAGTGTTGCTCCTGCGAGCGCTCCAGTGATGATGGCGAGGAGAAAGAGCGCAGCAAACGCAACCTTGCCCACAACCTTGCGCCGTCGCACAGCCGGAACCGGATCGGGGTCGAGGCGATGGTACCGGCCCATTCCGCGCTGTTCGAAGGTCTGTTTGGTCGTGGCAGCCAAGAGCTTCAGGCCTCATGGGCACCCAGCGAACGCAGAAGAGTGCCAAAAGCGGTTCCTAAAAGCAGTTCCCGATCCACGAGCTGGACGAGGCACTGCGAGCGCTTGCTCATGCTGCCGTTATGCCAACAAACGCCGAACCCGAACAGACGCAAATCAGGAAAAGCGAATCAGCAAAGATTGCTCAACGGAAGATGATCAGGAAACCCCTTGTGTTTAAGGCTAGCATGTCTCGGCTTCGCTGCGGGCTGCGGGTGTCGCCGCCGAATCAGCCCATGCAAGATCGGGAAACTTCGACCCTTTTCTGAAGGGGTTACCCGTTTTTGGCTTTGAGCAATTCGAGTGCTTTGTTCAGCGGCGCGTCTTCCTTGGGCTGGGTCGTTCCTTCCGCAAAGTCGTCCTCTGAAGGCTGACCCACTTGCACCGTTGGAGTGACGGCATCGTCCTGGATCTTCTTGCCGTCCGGGCCCTCGAACTTGGCCACCGTGAGCATCAGGGCCCCGCCATCCGGCAGCTCGATTGTCTTTTGGACGGAGCCTTCGCCGAAGGTGCGTTCCCCGACCACATCGCCGCGCTTTGCGCCCTCAATTGCATCGGCTGTCAGCTCGGCTGCGCCGTAGGTGCCGCGATTGACGAGCACTGCGAGGGGAGCGGCAGTGATGAACTTCGATGAATCGGCAGCGAAAGTCTGGGTGGTGAACTTCTGCCCTTCCAGCGTCGCCAGCGTCCCCTGGTTGATGAAGAAATTGGCGAGCCGCAAACCCTCGGCTGAGTCGCCAGCCGCGCAATCGCGCAGATCCAGAAGGACTTTGTGGTTTTTACCGCCAGACTTGAGCTTGGCTGCAATCTCGTCCACGCGGGGAGCGGTAAGAACCCCTGGCTTGAGATACAGAATGGTGGAGTTGTTGTATTGCTGCTCGTTCAGAGCCGGTGGAGCGGAGATGGTCCGGGTGAGGGAGACTTTATCCGGGTCTGGTTTCCGGGGACGAACCACCGAAAGCGTAACCGAAGTGCCGGGTTTGCCTTCGAGCATCAGACGGATGACCGCCAATGATAATTCGCGCGTGGACTGGTCGCCGATGGATTCAATCACATCGCCGTCGGCCAGGTGTTCTTTGTCGGCAGGCGAACCGGGGGCCACGCTGACGATGGTGGCGTAGCCAAAGCGTTTGGAGACGGTGACGCCGACCTGGGCTACGCCGGTCGCGGGGCGATCCTTGTAAATCTTGTACTCAGCTGCGGTGAGATAGCTTGAATCGGCATCGAGCGATTCGAGCAGTCCGTGAAGCGCGCCCGTGGTGACGTTGCCGATGTTGGGCTCGGTCACATAGTCGCTCTGAATCCGCTTCAGAACTTCAGCATACACATGCATTTGGCGGTAAGCGCCGTCTTCTTCGCCGCCGGCATGCACGCCGAAGAAGCCGAATTGGCCGAGGCCAAATCCGAGACCGAGAACCGCAAAGACTCCGGCTGAGAGGATGAAAACCAGCCGTTGGAAGGATCGAGACACAGGCACCACCAGGACGGTCTTATGGGGAAAAGACCGCTCACATTCTATAGACGTAATGATAACCCAAGGGTGGGTACGCCGGCAGAAATTGGGACTCGATGGTTACGCCTTGCCCGCTTTCTTTTTCTACGCGTCTTCTTGTGCCGAAATGCGAGTCAACTCGGCAAGCACGCGCTCCAATTCCTCCACAATTTGATTGGATCCGGCTGCCTTGAAGATTTCCAGCAAGGAGTCGAAGTACCGTATTTGGAGGTCGCGGCCGCGCTTGAAACGTTTCCAGACCTCGGGGCCGATTTTGCGGTAGTCCTCGAGGATGGTTCGCGCGTTGTAGAGCTTGTCAGCGGCTGAGATGAGCTGGACGTCGGCAGGCTCGCTGCGAAGCCGCTTAAGATAGACTTCCTTGCGCTGTTCCCAAGGCTCCTTCTGGTTTGAATCTTCGGCCAGCGTGTCGGAGAGGCCTTCGACCATGCATGCCACATTGGCGCCAAAGCTGTACTCGATGTCCTTCAGCCGCGGGGTTCCACCATGGTCTTCGACCGCATCGTGGAGGAGTGCCGCAATGACCATGTCTTCGGTGACCGGGACGGTGGAGTGGCCTGCTTCTCCCATCACAAGGGAAGCGACACCCAGCAGGTGCGCCATCGAGGGAATGTCGGATCCCTTGCGTCGTTCAATGTGAAGGATTCGAGCGTAATCAACGGCGCGGGAAAACCTGTCACCCAGGTGGAGGAGCGGCGTTTGGGTTTCGGCATCGGGCGCGTGTTCCTTTTGGGTCTTCATTCGCGCAATGCCTCACTCTCCGATACTTTTTCCGGCTGGAATTTCCGTACGTATGAAGATCCTGAGCTCTGCGCGCCTTCAGCGCCGGGTGCTCTCGCGGCTGCCCTCGATGGTGATCGGGGTCTGCTTCGATTTCCGATAGACGTTGGCAACCGCCATCGTCCAAAAAGGAACCAGATCGACTCCGGGTACGAGCTTCGCGAAGAACGATGGCAGAAACTCCCAGTGCCAACCGAGAAGTTGGATGAGCACAACTCCGATACCGAGATCGAGTATGTCGTCGGCGGGCGACGCACCGCCCTGGACGAAGAGGGGAAAAACGATAATTTGCAGGGCATCGGCAAGGATCGCGAGAGCCATGGCGGCTCGAAATCGCGAAACCGGCGAAATGGATAGGATGGCTTGATTCATATCGGCCTGCCGCTCGAACTCGTTCCCGATTCGACTATTCTACGCAGCAAATCCCGGCTGATCCAGATTCAGATGCGCATCCCGGGAACCACCTCCCACTGAATTGATCTAATTTGGTGGCGGAGGGCAGGATCGAACTGCCGACCTTGGGGTTATGAATCCCACGCTCTAACCATCTGAGCTACTCCGCCGGGCGGGATGCAGCGCATAGCGCCTTCACTGTAGATGATACGGGCGCTTAAACTTGCGGTCAAACCACCTGCGGTGGGGCTAACTGCGCCTTCGGCGCCCTCCGTCCGCGGCGTCGGGGCTAGGCTCTCAACTTGTGCCCAAGGGTCTGTAAAAGAGCAAGGTTAATCTAGCCGAGAATGGCGCCGAAGGCGCAGTTAGCCCCACCGCAGGTGGTAGTAGACTCGCCAGCATGGGAACAATGCGCATTGCCGGCGTGATTCCGGCGCGGCTTGCTTCGACACGCCTCAGCCGCAAGGTGCTCCGCGCGATTGCCGGGCGCCCCATGGTGGAGTGGGTATGGCGCGCCGCCCGCGAGAGCGGACTGATGGATCCGGTTTTGGTGGCGACGGATTCCGATGAAGTGGTCTCTGTCTGCCGGGAGCGCAGCATTCCGGTGGTGATGACGTCCCCTGCGTGTGCCAGCGGTTCCGACCGGGTGAGGGAAGTGGCGACGCAGATAGATGCCGACATTTACGTCAACATTCAAGGGGATGAGCCGACATTGACGCCGGAGTTTTTTACGCCGCTGCTGGGGCTGTTTGATCGCTCGGAAGTTGAGGTGACGACGCTGGCGGTTCGCTGTCCTCCGGAGGAGATTGAAAACCCGAACGCCGTAAAAGTCGTGACAGCTTTGGATGGACGGGCGCTCTATTTTTCGCGGGCGACGATTCCTTTTGACCGCGATGTGTCGGGCTTTGCCGGGTATCGCAAACATCTGGGAATCTATGCCTATCGCAAGGCGGCCTTGGAGCGTTTTGCGTCGCTCGCGCCTTCGCCTCTCGAAAAGCTTGAGCGCCTGGAACAGCTTCGGCTACTAGAAAACGGGATTGGTATCTATGTTGCGGAAGCTCCCAGCGACACGATTGGCGTGGATACGGAAGAGGATTTGCGGCGAGCCGAAGCGAGGCTAAATGAACTGTAACGGGCTCGGATAGACTTTACAGTTTCGCCAGCAAGGGAGCATCGGAATCATGGACAAGAACGGAATCCTTATCACACTGTCGGAGTCGGCGCAGACAGACTTTAACAAGAAGGACTTCATCGCACAATCTATGTCGCAAAGGGTCTTCTCCGCCATCTGGGCGGTAGAGTCCGAAGTCAATAACGGGGGCTTCTCGCAATACTTCTTGAATCACAGCTGCGGAACGGCAGGGTTTATGGCCCCGGCACTTGAGACGATTGGAGCCCCACGTACGGCTGACATATGTAAGCGAGCAATCGCCGTGGCGTTTCCGGCGGGATTACCCTCGAACCCTGAGGACATCAGCTCTGCCGCACCGGATTTTTCGAGTGAGACCGAAGCCCAATTGAACGAATTGGACAACGAGTTCTTTCAGTACCCGCATAACCTCACGGAATTGTTGTTTGCTTACGTCTCCAGCCATCCCGAGGAGTTTGGCAAGTTACCGGAGCCAGATGACGCCTAGCCCATCGAGGGACAAAGTGACAGAATTACGCGCAAGAACCGGAGTGCAGTAAAACGCGAATTCGCCGAATCTAGTTCCATGAGCACCATTCCACAAATCGTCATGCCCACTCCGCCACCGATTCTCGACCACGAAACCGCCTGGCAAAGCCTCACGTGTCGCGACCCTGCCGCAGCCTTCTTCTATGCGGTGGCCACAACCAGAGTCTTTTGCCGGCCCAGTTGCAAAAGCCGGTTGCCGCTGCGGGCAAATGTCCGTTTCTTCGCGACTGTCGGAGAAGCGCAGGCCGCTGGTTTTCGTCCATGCAAGCGCTGCCGTCCCACCACTGCCCTTGCAGGGAGCGGACCCTTGGATAAGATTCGCGCTTACATTGAAGCACACGTCGATCGCCCCGTGCGCCTTGAACAACTCGGCCGCATCGCCGGCTTGAGTCCCTTCACGGTGCAACGCCTGTTCAAGCGCGAGATGGGAGTCAGTCCGCTGCAATATCAGAAGGCGCTCCGGGCGGGTAGCCTGCGCAGCGCACTGCGGCGAGGCACCACCGTCACCGACGCCATCTACGAGGCGGGTTTTGGCTCCTCGAGCCGCGCGTATGAGGGGGCGCAACTGGGCATGACGCCGGCTCGATTCGCCCAAGGCGGCAAAGGCGAGTCGATTGGCTGGTGTGCAGCGCGCACTCCCTTTGGCTGGATGATCGTTGGCGCCACTGAACGTGGGTTGTGCTGGCTATCGCTCGCTTCCACGCGCGTCGAGGCCGAGGCCAGCTTGCGCGAGGAATTTCCGGCAGCGGAGTTGCGACGCAATCCGTCTCTGTCCCGGCTTGTGGATGCGGCGCTTGCGAGCGTGCGCGAAGGCGACGATCTGGCTGCGAGCCGCGCCCGCGTCGACTCGCTGGATCTGCGTGGGACTGTTTTTCAGTTGCGGGTGTGGCAGGCGCTCCGCCAGATTCCCCGGGGCGAGACACGCAGCTATAGCGAACTGGCGCGTGCGATGGGCGATCCCAAGGCGACGCGTGCCGTGGCTCGTGCCTGCGCCATGAATCGCGTGGCGCTGGTGGTCCCGTGTCATCGCGTCGTTGGTGCAAGCGGCTCGCTCACCGGCTACCGCTGGGGAGTGGAACGCAAACGGCAGATTCTCGCAGCCGAAACAGCCTGAACCGCATGGGCTCCCACCCTTTCGCAAAGGCTGCGAACGGGTGGGAACGAAGACTTCAGAGGCGCGCGCCTCCGGAGGCCTTGATGAGCTGACCAGTGACCCAGTACGAGTCGTCGGAGGCAAGGAACGCTGCGATGTCCGCGATGTCTTGCGGCTGACCGATGCGGCCGAGGGGAGTCTCTGCTTCGGTCTTCTTCTGGAAGTCACTGCCGATGAAGCCGGCCGCATGTACCCCTTCTGTTTCGACCATTCCGGGGTTCAGCGAATTGACACGGATCTTCTTCGGGCCGAGCTCGCCCGCGAGCGCCACCGTGATCGAGTCGAGAGCGCCTTTGGTTGCGCTGTACACCGACGCGGCAGGGATTCCGGCAGCAGCCACCGAGCCGATGTTAATTACGCTGCCACCCTTGGGATCGAAGTGCTGCAGCGCGGCCTGCGTGGTGAGCAACAGGCCGAGAACATTCACATTGAACTGCTTATGGAAATGCTCGGGCGTGACGGCTTCGAGCGGGCCAAACTCGTAGATGCCGGCATTGTTAACCAGGATGCTGATCGGGCCAAGTTCTTTCGCCACGGTCGCGACGAGTGGCCCCACGGTGTCAGGGTTTGCGACATTCGCCTGCACGGCAATCGCTTTCCCGCCGGACTGCTTGATTTCGGCAACCACCTTGTCTGCCCCTGCTTTGCTGCCTGAGTAGTTGACTGCGACTGCCGCGCCGCGGCTAGCAAGCTCGCGCGCAATGGCTGCGCCAATGCCTTTGGATGCGCCGGTAACCAGCGCGACTTTGCCTTGAAGTGTGCTCATAATCTCTGCTCCGTTCGGAATGTCATCGATTCGACATTTCGATAACTGTCGAATTGATGGAGTAGACCTCCGAATGGATTCAGATCCGTTGTGGAAATTCTTCGGAGAGTATTTCAGCGCGAGGCGCAGGGTACGGTTTCAAGCGCTTTCAGCGTCTCGGCCAACGCTTCGAGGACACCGGGCCGGAGCTTGAGATTGTGGAACTTGCCGGCGCGTTCGATCTCGATTAATCCTGCAGATTCAAGCTCCTTGACATGATGCGAAAGAGTCGCAGGCGAGATTTCGAGCGCCGCCAAAGCCTGAGAGCAGCCGAGCGGACACGATGCCTTGGCAATGCGCTCCAGCAGCTCAAATCGACGCGGATCGGCCAGCGCCTTCAAAATTGCCGTGCGGCGCGCGCGTGCGAGCCGAGGAGCTTTCGCCGGTATCTCAGAAATCTTTGGATTCGTAGCGATCACTTGAGTGTCCGTATCTTGGATGCAATGGTAGCGCAGCCGGATTGGATTATGGAGGAGGGCCCTGCATTGGGGTTCGAACGGGCGTAAACTAAGTTCGCCTGAAGACGGGTTTAGAAGGGAGATTCTGCGATGAGCAATCTTCTCTTGATCTTCACGGTTGTATTTGTCCTTGTGATCGCAATGTCTTGCGTCGCGGGGATTGTGGTAATGCTTGGCAACATCCGCCCGACGGAAGAGCCGCCTTGGCGAAAGCGAAAGATCAGAAACCCGTCTGCTACTGCACATCGCCTTTTTAGATGACGTGCATTAAATACGGCCCGAATCGGCAGGCACGACGGCGTTTTTTTCCCCGAGGGCGAGCAGCGTCTGGAACTGCGGCGCTTCCGGATCCTTGTCGACGACCGAAGCACGCACGCCAGCGAATCCTGAATTCGCGAGCATCGCTTCGATCTCTGCCTCACTGAAGCCCAGCCACTCATCGGCATAGAGTTCGCGTGCTTCTTCAAACCGGTGCTTCGCCAGATCCAGAATCACAAGGCGTCCTTGCGGTCGCAGAATCCTCCGCGCTTCGCGGAGGGCTCGTTCCGGATGCGCTGCGTGATGCAGCGATTGCGAAAAGAAAACAAGATCAACCGAGGCATCATCGATCGGGACATCTTCCATGTCTCCGAGTCGGAACTCCACATTGGGGGCTGCTGCATGCAATGCCCTGTCTCGGGCAACGTCGAGCATCTTCTGTGACGAATCGACTGCAATTACCCGTGTCGCGGCTTGTGCAAGGAGGAGCGAGAAGCTTCCGTCGCCCGCGCCGAGATCGGCGATGACCATGCGGGGCAGTAGTTGCAAAAAGGCCTCCGCGAGGCTCTTCCAACTTTTGCCGGGGACATAATCTTTGCCCAAGCGGCCTGCCATGCTGTCGAAGAAGGCCCGCATCTTGTCCTGCCGCTTCTTCACCACGCGGCGCATTGCGGCTTGGTCTGCCGCGGCCTCGGGAATCTCGAGCTGTGCCTGGGCGAGCAGATCGGACCTCATGTTCCCCTCGGTCTCTGGCGACAGGCGATAGAGGCTGCTCTTGCCTGTCCGTCGATCCTCAACCAGGCCTGCCTGTTTCAGCTGTGAGAGATGGGTCGAGATCGAGCTTTGCCCCATGATCAGGATCTCCTGCAATTCCGCAACAGACAACTCTTCTTCCTTTAGAAGCAAGAGGATACGGAGCCGGTTGGGTTCGGCTGCGGCGCGCAGGATTTTCACGATTGACGGCATGGATGGTTTCTGCTACATATCAATATATCACGATTTGACGATATAAGGAGTAACCGATGGTCCCCACGACACTCGAAGCTACGCAAGCCGAATACAAAGTTGCCGATCTTTCCCTGGCCGAATGGGGCCGGAAGGAAATTGCGATCGCCGAGCACGAGATGCCCGGCTTGATGGCGATCCGAAACAAGTATGCGGCGTCGAAGCCGTTGGCCGGCGTGCGCATCACCGGCTCGCTGCACATGACGATTCAGACCGCCGTGCTGATCGAGACGCTGGTCTCTCTCGGCGCCGAAGTGCGCTGGGCGAGCTGCAACATCTTCTCTACGCAGGATCACGCGGCTGCCGCGATCGCGGCGAGCGGCGTGCCCGTGTTTGCCTGGAAGGGTGAGTCGCTCGAAGAGTATTGGGATTGCACCTATCGCGCGCTTACCCACAAAGGCGACAAGGGGCCGCAACTCGTGGTCGACGATGGCGGCGATGTGACGTTGCTTATCCACAAAGGCTACGATCTCGAAGAAGGCGACAAGTGGGTCGACACGACGTCAGGCAATCACGAAGAACAGGTGATCAAGGATCTGCTCAAGAAGGTTTACGCCGAGGATCCGCAGCACTGGCACAAAGTCGTGAAGGAATGGCGCGGCGTCTCCGAGGAGACGACGACCGGTGTGCACCGGCTCTACAAGATGATGGAGCAGGGCAAGCTGCTTGTTCCGGCCATCAACGTGAACGACTCCGTCACCAAGAGCAAATTCGACAATCTCTACGGCTGCCGCGAGTCACTGGCTGACGGCATCAAGCGCGCGACGGACGTGATGGTCGCCGGCAAAGTCGCGGTGGTCTGCGGTTATGGTGATGTGGGCAAGGGCTGCTCGCACTCACTGCGCGGCATGGGCGCTCGCGTGATTGTGACAGAAGTTGATCCCATCAACGCGCTGCAGGCGGCGATGGAAGGATTCGAAGTCACAACGGTCGAAGACACGCTGGGCCGCGGTGACATCTACGTCACCTGCACCGGCAATGTGGACATCATCACGCTTGAACACATGAAGAAGATGAAGGACCAGGCCATCGTTTGCAATATCGGCCACTTCGATAACGAGATTCAAATGGACCGACTCAATGCAGAAAAGGGTGTGACGAAGCTGAACATCAAGCCGCAGGTGGACAACTACAAGTTCCCCGATGGGCACAGCATCTTCATTCTTGCCGAAGGGCGCCTGGTGAACCTGGGTTGCGCCACGGGCCATCCGAGCTTCGTGATGTCGAACAGCTTCGCCAACCAGACGCTGGCGCAGCTCGATCTCTGGAAGAACAAGGAGAGCTACAAGGTCGACGTCTACACGTTGCCCAAAAAGCTGGACGAAGAAGTAGCGCGGCTGCATCTCGAGAAGATCGGCGTGAAGCTGACGACGCTCACCAAGCAGCAGGCCGACTACATTGGCGTGCCGGTGGAAGGGCCGTACAAAGCGGAGTTTTACAGGTACTAAGTGAATTGGCCATTCTAAGTTCGTAGTTCACAGCTACCGCCTTACGACTGCACAGTGAGCTACGAACTCTGGATTTTGAAGAGAACCTTAGAAATGCGAACTGGGAAATTAGACTCCTATGGATACACCCAGCTTCTCTTTTGAGCTGTTCCCGCCGCGCACGCCGGAGGCTGCGGCGAATTTGCCGCGGGTGATCGGCGACCTGGCTTCGGTGAGGCCGGACTTCTTCTCGATTACTCACGGGGCCGGCGGCTCGGATCAGGATGGCACTTACGAAACTCTCTTGACGGTCGTCGAGCACGCAGGCGTTGAGGTCGCGCCGCACCTTACTTGTGTCGGTTCGACGCGCGCTCACGTTGCGGCTCTTCTGCGGCGTTATCGCGACGCCGGCGTGAAGCGCATTGTTGCCCTTCGCGGCGATCTTCCTTCGACCGCATCAAGCCCCGCCGCGCCAGGAGAGTTTCATTATGCGAGTCAACTTGTCAGCTTTATCCGCGAAACCCACGGCGACGCTTTCAAAATCGAAGTGGCTGCTTATCCTGAGATGCACCCGCAAGCATGCAGTCCCGGCGCGGACTTCGATCATTTTCGCCGCAAAGTAGAGGCGGGTGCGGACGGCGCGCTGACGCAGCTCTTCTACAACGCCGATGCGTATTTCGACTTTATGGAGCGCTGCGGCAAGGCTGGCATCACGATCCCGGTGGTTCCGGGAATCATGCCCATTACCAGTTTTGCCAATACGCAACGTTTCTGCAACGGCTGTGGCGCCGATCTGCCGCGATGGGTGCGCCTGCGCCTCGAACAGCTTCGGGATGACAAGGCTGCCCTTCTCGATTTTGGTTTGGAAGTGGTAACCCGGCTCTGCGAAACTCTGCTGCGGAATGGAGCGCCGGGTCTGCATTTTTACACCATCAACCGGGCCGAACCAACGCTGCGCTTGTGGAAGAGCCTCGCACTACCATCTCCGCTGCATGCGAAGCGGCTGGAGGACGAGACTGCCGCACTGCATCCCGACAAGATCGAGGCGGGACTTGCTTCTGTGTTGGCGGATCGGGGCCAAGTGGAACGGGGTCCCGCTGGACGCCGTGTCGAAGGCGGAGTTCTTCCCGCATTAGGTTGATCGGGTCAAGACTTGGTCGAAGGTTGCAGTCGGGATCTTGGCGTTCAACGCCGTCTCCGGCTGAAGAGACGATGGTAGAGGCGCCAGACAGCGCTGTGCATCAGGTGGGTTTGTTCGGCTTTGAGCGCGGCGTAGGAGTGTCTGACGTAAACGTCGAACTGAGGCGGCCAGCCGATCGAGGAGCGGCGTTCCACGTAATTGCCCTCGGCCCACTTAGCTAATACTGCTTTGTAACCCACAACGTGAGTCACGAAATCGAGCAGGCACTGCGGCATCCGCTCTTCCACAACCAGATAGGCCTTCTCGATAATGATCTTCTCGCGAATATCATTCAGCGGCATGAAGATCGTGGTCATCCAAAGCATCCAGTCCTTCATTTCCGAGTCGAGAATGGGGTCGCTTTTTTCTTTTCCCTGGCGATTCAGCAAGGCACGGTAGGCAATGTTGCCTGCCTCGGATGCGACATACAAGGGACCATAAAACTCATTCAGGCGCTTGTTGACGAGCCTCAGCTTGTCGCGACGCCGGGCCAGCATGCGGGCGCTGAGAAAGGTCATCAGGTAGCCGGCAAAGGCGAGGAGGATGGTGAGGATCGCTGCGTTCTGCAGCACCGTGGGAACGGAGTAGGACAGCAGGTCCATTACGCGGTCGCCTCGGCGGAGAGTATACGGGAAGGCGAATCGGGTTCAGTGTGATCGAGACTACAGATTGGCTATGGGGTTGGCCCAGAATATGGGCTGGAGTGCCCGGCTTCGGGCCTATTGTGCGCTGTATCACATTGCCAGCGGGCACACGGTAGTTTCTACGACTTTAGTAATCTATATTCTACAACGTAAGTAACATATAACGATAGTTACCATTTCTATTTCTTTTATAAGGTGAAGATAATGAAGCACTTATTCCTTCAAAATCCCAAGTATCATCTTGCAATCGCTGTGCTTTTAGGCGTTTACGTTAGTCACAACGCAGTTCCAGCCCATGCTGCCACCAGCGTCGCAACCCGGCTCGAGTTTGCCTCAACAGTCCAAACCATTCCGCTCGGTGCCTGTGGCCTTGTAAAAATCTCTACTGCCTCCGGTGCAATGCAACTGGCGGCGGTCTCGACGCCAACCACGGTGACGGTGACCGGTGGCAATGGCAACCTTGAGTTCTTCAGTAACGCGGCCTGTACTGTGCGTAATGCTGAAGTCGTTATTCCGGGGAGCCAGAACTCTGGAAATCTCTTCGTCTCGGGATCCAAAGAGGGTTCGTATGTGCTCTCGATCAAGGCGCCGAGTTACAACGCGGCCACTCAGAATGTCGTGATTTCGGCACCACCGCCGCCGGCATGTTCAGGGAGCCAAGCGGCTCCTGGGGCAGCGCCGGCGCAAGCGGCAGCTGCAGGTTTCAAGAATCTTGTGTTCGATGACGAATTTAATTCGACGAGCACCATCTCGCCGAATAACTCGGGAACCTTTAACTGGTATACCTACAACCCGTACACCGCTTCCGCCGAGCTGAACAAGAACGACATGGAGGTCAATAATGGCTGCCTGACCATCCTGACCGATCTGAGCGGGTACAGCGATGGATTAACAACGATTCATTCGACCAGCCCAACTTCCGGAACATTTCAGCATGGGTACTTCGAGGCGCGGATGCAGTTCTATCCGGCCGGAAGCGAAGGCGGAGCATGGCCGGCATTCTGGTCCTACGCGCTCGAGGCCGTTAAAGGAGCAAGTCCTTTTGCTGAACTGGACTTTCTCGAAGCCTATCCCGGCGGCAAGGGCGGTTCGACGAGTGGAAACAATGGCGTGACGCTGCTGACCACTGTCCATCAGTGGACGTCAAGCAATGGTTCCAGCAGCAGCGTGCAGCAGCCGAACGATGTTCCCTCGTTGCCGGAGAACTTCAATTACGATGCGTTTCATATCTATGGCTGCTTGTGGACCAAGGATAGCGTCACCTGGTACATCGACAATCAGCCGGTGATGACGGTAGCGACGGGCCCGGGGACGAAGTTCACAGCGTTGGAGCAGGATCACATGTTCCTCGTGCTGGGGACGGGCAAAAACTGGCCTGCTACATACGACTACGTTCACGTTTGGCAGTAAGCCGGTCGATTTTCCCTGGAGAAAAGGTTCTCCCAAAGAAGGAGGGGCCATTGGAGCACGCGTTACAAATTTCGCGTGCCTGATGGCCCTTCTTTCGTCGGTCATTTTCTTCGTTCGGGGATCACTTTGATCTCGAAGAGCCTGGGCCAAAGTTTGCCCGTGACGAAAAGGCGATCGTGTGCCGTGTCGTAGGCGATGCCGTTGAGCACTGCTTCGGGGTTGGGCCGTGCGCTCTCCGGCAACAAGCCGTGGAAGTCGATCCATCCGAGCACCTTCCCGGTCGCGGGTGAAATGCGGGCGATCCGATCGGAGTGCCAGATGTTGGCGTAGATCTGGCCGTGGATGAACTCGAGCTCATTGAGTTCGGTGACCGGAGCGCCTCGATCTTTCACCGTGATGCTTTTCGTTTCGCGGAAGGTTGACGGATCGTAGAAGCGAAGGACGGCCGTTCCGTCACTGAGAACCAGGTTCTTCGCGTCGTGCGTGAGGCCCCAGCCTTCGCCTTCAAAATGGAATGAACGCAGAAAGCGAAATGTCGCGCGATCGTACTCCAGCGCCACATGCGATTGCCAGGTGAGCTGGATGAGCGTGTTGCCCCAATCGGTCAGACCTTCAGCAAAATACTGGCTCGGCACGTCTTGATAGCGCAGGATGCGCCCGGTCTCGAGGTCTTCCATGCGCAGAGAGGATTTGCCTTGGATCCCGGTGCTTTCATACAGGTGACCATCAACGTAAATAAGCCCCTGCGTGAAGGCCTGCTGATCATGCGGGTAGGCGTGGACGATGCGATAGGTATCTGCCGCGTGCGCTTGGCTCGCTGCGGAAGCGCCGAAGAAGACAACGAACAAGATCCGAATTGCTCTTGGGAAAAACATCTATTGGGATTCTATGGGGATCGTCGCCCTGGGTCGATTAGCTTGCCCCGAGGTAGACGAAACGGAGAAGGAACAGCACGGCCAGGATGTAAAGGAGCCAGTCCTGTTTACGGTAGTTACCGGTGGCGAGATGCAGCACAGCCCAGGCGATGATCCCGAAGCCAAGACCGTTGGCAATGGAATACGTCAGCGGAATCAGGATCAACGTGAGGAAAGCTGGAACGGCGACGAGGGGTTCGTGCCAGCGAATCTCCGTAATCGTGGCCAACATGAGCGAGCCAACAAGAATGAGTGCCGGCGCAGTCGCCGCCGACGGAACGACTCCGACAAAAGGCGCGGCACCGACAGCAGCCAGAAAAAGAAGGCCAGTGACGATGGCGGTAACGCCGGTGCGGCCGCCGGCAGCGACGCCCGCCGTGGATTCGACATAACTGGTCACCGTGGATGTGCCGGTCATGGAGCCGAAGACAGTAGCCGTCGCATCGGCGAGCAGGATCCGGTTGAGCCGCGGGATGGAGTGATCGGCTGCAATAAGGCCGGCGCGTTTGGTGACGGCCACCAGCGTTCCCAGGTTGTCGAAGAGATCAACGAAGAAGAAGACGAAGATGATTTCGAGAAGCCCCTTGTTGAGGGCGCCGCGAATGTCGAGTTTGAGGAATGTGCCGGCCAGGCTTCGGAAACCGCCACTGGCGGGCGTCCAATGAACAATGCCCATGGCCCAGGCGATTCCCGTGATCACAAGAACGCCGATGAGAATGGAACCGCGGACTTTTTTGATCTCAAGCGCCACCATGAGAATGAGGCCCAGCAGCGCAAGTGCCGCGGTGGGGTTGCGAATGTTGCCGAGTCCGACAAGCGTCGCAGGATCGCTGACGACGAGGCCCGCATTGCGAAAGCCGATGAAGGCGATGAAGAGGCCGATGCCGCTCGCGACGGCAGCGTAGAGTTCGTGCGGAATAGAACGGAGAATCATCTGGCGAATGCCGGCCGCAGTGAGAGCGAGAAAGATGACGCCGGAGAGAAAGACTGCGCCCAGAGCGGTCTGCCAGGGAATGTGCATCTTGAGGCAGACGGTGTAGGTGAAGTACGCGTTGAGGCCCATGCCCGGCGCGAGGGCGATGGGATAGCGCGCGATGATGCCCATGAGAATGGAGCCGAACGCCGCCGAGAGGCATGTGGCCGCAGTGACCGCGGGCAACGGCACGCCGGCTGCAGCGAGGATTGCGGGGTTGACCAGCACGATGTAAGCCATCGTGAGAAAGGTCGTGACTCCGGCCAGAATCTCCGTGCGCCAGTTGGTCCCCAGATGAGTGAATTCAAAATAGCGTTCAAGGAACTTGAGCATGGGTAGGCGCTTTTAGAAGAACATAGAAGGAGCGCGGCGCAAAGCAATTTGTGCGGTCGTTGAGGATGCCGTCTATGCGGCCAGGCGTTTGAGTGCGCTCCGGTGCAGGATCCAATTCATCGATGTCCCTTGCGTAACAATCGAAAAGACGACCACCATATACGTTGCGCCCAGCATCCAGGATCGGCCGAGGGCTTCCGGAACAGAAAGAGCCAGTGCGATCGATAAACCTCCGCGCAACCCGCCCCATGTAAGGACGAACGTGGAACTCCGATGAGCAGGCCGGATCAGGCGCACGAGCAGGAGCAGTCCGGCAACGGTGACCAATCGCACGGCATTGACTGAAAGAATTGCGGCGAATCCAGTAACGATTGTCGTCCGATCAAGCGCAATCGCCATGGCCTCGAGGCCAAGCAGAACAAAGAGAATCGAGTTTTGTACTTCGTCAATCACCTTCCAGAAGCCATCGACGCTGTTGTCTGCGATATTTCCTTTTGGCAGCATGCGATTGAAATGCCGCAGAGCGATTCCAGCGACTACAGCTTCCAGCGGCGGCGACACTTTCAGTGTGTCGGCGAGGGCATATCCGCCAAATGCCAGTGCAATGGTGAGCAGAATGTCCACCTGATATGCGTTGATTCGGCGCATGAGTTGCGATGCAATCCACGCGGCCACTAGGCCCACAAGAATTCCGCCCCCGGCTTTGGCCAGCAGAATTCCAGCAACGTGCCAAGGTGTGGGCGCGTCACCGGCAGCGACCTCAAGCATGGTGATGAAGAGCACGGCGCCGATGCCGTCATTGAAGAGAGATTCGCCGGCAAGCTGGGCTTCAATGTGCTTCGGAATGCCGACGCGGCGCAGCATCTCCAACACTGCAATGGGATCGGTGGGGGAGATGAGTGCGCCGAAGATCAGGCACTCGATCCACGGGATGCGGCCGCCACTCATGAGCTCCATCAAAAGGGCGACGAGGAAAAACATAATGCCCGTGCCCACCGTGGACAGCAGCGTGATTGCGAGCTTTTCCCGGACGAGTTCATCGAGATCGAGCAGAAAGGCGCCCGCAAACAACAGAAGGGGCAGCATGCCGCGGAGGATCAGTGTTCCAAAATCAATTTGGTTGAGAAACGCAGTCACCCACAGGTGAATGCCAGGTACTTTTTTCGATGTGAGTATGAGCGCGACCGAGGCAAGCACCGTCAGCAACATCGTGCCGATGGTGATGGGCAATTTGAGCCAGCGGCAGGTGATCAGACCGAAGACGGCTGCGGTGGCGAACAGAAGGCTCAGAATCTGCAGGATCGTCATAGGTGGCCTGAAAAGTGAATGCACCCATATTAGCGAAAGGGAGAATGACCAACTTCCCGACAAATGGCGAGGCCCTGGGACCGAGGGCCGCTACAGAAGTTTTGCGGCGTCTTTTGCGAAGTAGGTGGCGATAAAGTCCGCCCCGGCGCGGCGAATGCCGAGGAGCGACTCGAGAATGGAGCGATCGCGCTCAAGCCAACCTTTTTCAAAGGCAGCGTGGAGCATGGAGTATTCGCCAGAGACCTGGTAGGCGCCGATGGGTACGTCGACACGTTCGCGGGCGGCAAGAATTACGTCGAGGTAAGGCATGGCCGGCTTCATCAGGATCATGTCCGCGCCTTCTTCGAGATCAAGATCGATTTCGCGCAGCGCTTCGCGGAGATTGGCGCCATCCATCTGATAGGTGCGGCGATCGCCGAACTGGGGAGCCGAGTCGGCTGCTTCGCGGAAGGGTCCGTAGAACGCCGAAGCAAATTTGGAGGCGTAGCTGAGGATCGGTGTCTCGGCGAGGCCGTTCTTGTCGAGATCTTCCCGGATGGCGGCGACGCGGCCGTCCATCATGTCGCTGGGAGCAACGATGTCCGCTCCGGCTCGGGCAAGACTGGTTGCGGTGCGGGCCAGAAGTTCGAGGGATGGATCGTTGTCGACCGCGAAGCTGTCCGCAGTCTTGATCACGACGCCGCAGTGGCCGTGGCTGGTGTACTCGCAGAGGCAAACGTCAGCGATGAGGACGAGTTTCTTGGCGGCGGATGTCTGCTTGAGAGCGCGCAAGCCTTGCTGCACAATGCCGTTCTCATGCCAGGCGCCGGTTGCCTGTTCGTCTTTCGCATCGGGCAGCCCAAACAACAGGAGGCCGCCGATGCCGAGCTGAGCCGCTTCCTCAGCTTCGCGCACCGCTTCATCGACGGAGAGATTGAAGACTCCCGGCATGGAACTGACGGCGTTGCGAACCCCTTTGCCCGGGCAAAGAAACAACGGATAGATCAGGTCACCCGGGTCAAGCGCAGTTTCGCGGACCAGTGCGCGAAGCGACTCGGTGCGGCGCAAGCGGCGCATACGATTCTGCGGAAAGCTCATGAATCGATTGTAGGACAGTGGACGGGAACAGGAACAGGGAAGGAGGACTTCGTGGGGCGAACAGAGCTAGCGGACGTGCGCAGCGTAGCTAGCTCCGCTCATTCCGTCCGATTACTCATAGCTGATCGTAGAGTGTGGTGTTGCGATAGCCGAGGAGCGTGACCAGGGTCCAGATGCCGAGAGCCGTGCCGATGGGAATCCGGATCAGGGAGATGAACGCGGCGACGATCGCAACGACGCGGCCCCATTGGGTCCGCTCCATCAGGCCCCAGCCAGCGATCAATGCGAGGGCAGCGCGAACCACCATGATGGACCATGCGAACCGGATCAGCGCTGGACCGAAGCCCCATCCCGGACCGAAGGGCCCATGACCCCATGGGCCGAAGCCGTGATTAAGAAATGAGTTGGCGAATGCCATGCCGACGAAGCCCAGCGCGAGCGAAAGTCCGCCATAGACAAACCAGACGATGCTGAGAGCTTTCACGCGGCTTGCGTAGTTCTGGAGCTGGAAATCGAGATTGGGCACGAAGGGGATCGGCGCCGCGACCGGGCGGCCACAATGAGCGCATACCGGTTGCCCCTGCGCCAGAGCCTGACCACATCCACTGCAAAACATGGTTGCCTCCTCCGAATTCCGTACTGAGCTTAATACGAAAGGGGTGCAACTTGCGTTCCAGTAAAGATTGGGGGTTGTGCGGAGGCGCGATCAGCGGCTGGAAGGAACCTGTCGTTGCTTCTCCCAATGTTCCTCGTGGCGGTCATCGCGCAGAGTGAGGGAAGTGATGTGGCCCAGGGGGTCCCGTTCAACGGTGATGCGCGTGAGGCTGATGCCATTGGGATAGAACAGGGTGGAAAGCGATTCGGCCGCCAATTCGTTGATTTCGCCGTGGATGTTTTTTTGATAGAGCTGGTCGCCCTGACGGAAGAGGGTAACGGCGAGTGCGCCGTGTTCGTCGAGGTAATCGCCCGTGAAGCTGTCGAGCTGTGCCGGGGTCAGCCGCAGCTCGGGCGGATGCAAGGGGATGACGAGACGTTCGGCGAATGGCAGCGGTTCCTGCTTTGGATCGAGACGGTGCGTGAGGAGCCATCGCGGCAGGTCTGGCTCGTTGAAGGCGCGGAACCAGCAGTCGTGCCTGAGGCCCTGGTAGACCCAGTAACGGATGTGGCCGCCGGAGGCCTTCAGGGCCGCGTACATCAACTCATCTTCGCGCACAGGTACGATCGGATCGTCGCTGCCATGAAAGGCCCAAATGGGCGTGCGGCCCACGGCGTGCGCATATTCGGCGGGAAGCGTCGCGGCCTCATGCCAGCGTTCCGGCGCATAGCTCCAGAAAATTCCGCCGGCGGCGATGGCGATAGCCGCCCACCGCTTGGGGTAGGTGCGTGCGATCTCCCACGCGCCATAGCCGCCCAGCGAAAGACCGGTGAGGTAGGTGCGCGCCGTATCGGCGTGGAATTCGATGGTTTCCTGATCCAGGGCTTCCATGGCCATGTTCATCATGTCGGGGTCGGTCCAGTAGTGAACCTGCGGACATTGCGGCATCACGATGATGAAGGGCCAGCGTTCCGGGTGATCGCGCACCGCTTCGGGCAGGCCAATCTGCGTCTGCCACATGCCTTCGGCGCCGCGTTCGCCTCGTCCATGGAGAAAGAGGATGATGGGCCATTGCCTGTGGTCGTCTCGCCGGAAGTCTTCGGGGAGATAGACCTGAAAGCGATACGTGACGCCATGGAGATCGAGGGTGCGGTTGAGGAAGCCGGTCTCCTGGAAGTTTTTGGGAGGGGAGATAGATGGTCCCGCGAGCGCGCCCGACCGGACGGGCGCCAGCGGCGATGCAATCAGAAGGCCAACCGCCAGAGCTCTCGCGAAGCCGTGCATACGTTTTCCATCATACGGCCCGGAATCCGTCGAAATGGCCCTTGTGTGGCCCGTGCGTACCAAAGGACCATTGGAACTCTTTCGATATTCCTGACAAATTTCTTACGAAGGGGCATGAAAGAATGAGCAGAACCCGCACGAAGGACACATGAGTCCACTTGAACCCGGAGACGCGCTCGACCACTACCGCATCGATGCGGTGGTTGCCCGCAGTGGCATGGCGACGCTGTACCGAGCCACGGACCAGCAGAACGGCAGGCAAGTCGCTCTCAAGGTTCCCCATCCGGAGATGGAGGCCGACCCGATTCTGCTGGAGCGCTTCAAGCGAGAGGAAGAGATTGGTCAATTGCTGGACCACCCCGGCGTGGTGAAGACCTTTGACGGCGAAGCACGCAGCCGCGTGTACATGGTTATCGAATGGGTCAATGGGAAACTGCTGCGCACGATTCTGAATGAAGAAAAGGCATTGCCGATTGAGCGTGCGGTAAAGATTGCAATCAGCATCTGCGATGCGCTCGATTACATGCACAAGCACGGAATTGTGCATCGCGACCTGAAGCCTGAAAACGTCATGGTAAACGACAATGACGATATCAAACTGATCGATTTTGGTATCGCCATGAAGGAAGACGCGCGACGCCTGACATTCGTGAACCTCTCGGCTGCGCTGGGTACCCCAGACTACATTTCTCCAGAGCAGGTGAAGGGCCAGCGTGGGGACCAGCGCAGCGACATCTATGCGCTGGGCATCCTGCTCTATGAGATGCTCACTGGCCGCGTACCGTTTGTTGGGTCGAATCCGCTGGCCGCAATGAACGAGCGATTGCTAATTGACCCGCCGCCGCCGCGCGAGCTGAACGCTGAGATTTCACCGGAGCTCGAAGAGATCTTGTATCGCGCTCTTGAGCGAGACCCTCGTCACCGCTATGCGACCGCCCACGAGATGATGTGGGACCTGGAGCACCAGGAGCAGGTGGGCGTCGAGGACCGAGGGAATCGCACCATCGGGCACGGACGGCGCAGGTTGAACAAGCAGATGCTGCTCTACGCAGGCATGGCGCTGGTGCCGGTGATGCTTTTCGCGCTGATGCTGCTGCTGGCGAAGAAGTGAGAGGGCAGCAGGTCCCCATGAGATTGCCGGTGCTGCGCCCGATTATAAGGTGCGCGCGGTGAGACGCGACTCCCACTTTTGATGAATTGCGTTAGCGCTGTTGGACACGTTTTGGACGGGTCCGGAATGGGGCCGCTGTGAGTTCAGCGATAGGAGTCATCGCGATGGACGACAAATTCCGGATAGGCGCCTCCGCCCAGTTCGTGGAGGTCCATGCCGATGCGCTCGCCGTCGGGTTCGACGCGGAACGGGACCAGCCGGTTCAGCAGCGCGAAGAGCAGGTAAATCAGCGGCAGGAAAAATCCAAGTAACGCCGACACCCCGATGAGCTGGGCCACGAACTGTCCCTGTTGGGGCGCAAAGATGCCTGCGGCGAGCAAACCCCAAAGGCCACCGGCAGCATGAACGGAAACTGCGCCGGATGGGTCGTCAATGGAAACCGCGAGCTCAAGGAACTCGACAAGAAGGGGCATGGCAACGCCGGCCACGAGGCCCGTGAAGATTGCTTCAAGCGGCGTGACAAGGCTGGCGCAAGCGCTCGAAGTGACGAGTCCCGCGAGCCAGCCGTTGGCGCAGAGGCTTGCGTCTGGTTTGCCGAAGCGAATGCGCGTCACCGCGAAAGTGGCGGCCAGGGCCGCGGCGGCGGAGAGCAATGTGTTGATTGCGGTGCCTGGAAGCGCGGAAGGGGAAGCACCCAGCCAAAGCAGTGCTCCCGCCATGTTGAGCGGCATCCATCCCACAAGCGCGATGAGGCAGCCAAAGAGAATGTAAATGGCGTTGTGGCCGGGCATGGCTGTGGAGAGCCCTTCCTTGGGAAATTTGCCGCGGCGGGGACCGGCGATCCAGACGACCGCGAGTGCGCTGAATCCGCCGAGAAGATGGATTGTTGCAGCCCCTCCGACGTCGAGAAATCCCGAACCGAGCGAAAAGTTGAGACCGAGCTGTGCGAGCCAGCCACCGCCCCAGATCCAATGCGAGACGAGAGGAAAAAAGAGGGCGGCAAGGACTGCAGCCGAGGCAGCACCGGCGGTCAAACGCCAACGATCGGCGCCGGATCCCCAGGGAATGAGAACGGCGAGAGATAAGGCAAGAAATTCAAAGAGCAGTGTGAGCTGGGCGCGCATGGGTGAAGACGAGAGGCCGCTGAGCGCGATCGGACCCGTTCCAGCCCAGTTCCACGGTATGCCGGATAGATGGAATACGTGGCCCGACCCGGAAGCGCCATCGGCGAAGGTGGCGCCAACCAAAGCGAATACGAGAACGGCGACAGAAACCAGGACCAGGCTTCCGAGTACGGATTGCGCCGCAGAACGCGAACGGCCGAGGCCGGCATTGATGAGCGCGAGTCCTGCAATGGCAAGTGGGGCGAGCAGCAGGAGCGGCAGCGCGATGGCAAACGACAGATCGGCGACGGGTGGAGTAGAGGACGCGACCATTAATGGAATTCCCCGCCTTCCACTTCACGGCCCAAGCTGTGTCCGTGACGGCCTCGTTTGGGCGCCATATGGCCGCGAATTGCCACGGCGAGTCCCATTCCTTCAACGGCGATACCGCACGCAACAAAAGCGGCACGCGTATTGGGAGCCGGGAAGAGAAGGATGGCTGCGAGAGTGAGAAAGAAACCGGCCGGCATGACGAGCAGCCCTGCGTATTTCATGACCAGATCCTTTGCGCCTTGCGGTCTCGGGTGAAGAAGATCCCGTGAGCCTGCGCCGACGTGCGATAGTCCACCGTCCTCCGAACACGCGGTCCGCAAAAAACAATCGCGATATGAGACGAACGGCAGCCGGTTGGAATGCCTTATATGAATTCTAAATTAATCGATCCGTGCAGTTGGACAAAACCAGACATTCTGCAGGATCAATCAGCGCGACGTCCGTGATCAGCGGGCTGGCCCTTACGGTTTCCTTTCGAGGGGCGGTCAATAATGGCCTATGTATCGTAGACTTCACCCGCGACGCCGAGCTCTGTCCGTGATTCTCGGCGTCATCACGATGGCCAGCGTTGGCGTATTGCTCGCTTGGGATGCTGTTCCGGGTATGTTTCCGCCAAGGGCCCACGACGTTCTTGGCGCATTTCCATTGGCCATGATCGCGATTACCTACCTCGTGTACCAGGCAGCGCATCGTCCGGCTCTTATGGAATTTGTGAAGGCGATTCTGTTGGCAGTTGCCTTTCTGTTCTGGGCTGCCAATCAGATGTGGCCCGACCTGCGCCAGGCAATACTTTTCAACGACATTGCCATTGCACTTTTTGTTCTCGATGTATTTCTGGTGATTGTGGGCTGGCCGGCCACATCACCCGACGAGGCCTTTGCAGAGAGCTATGCGGCCCCGTTAGAGAAAGAGGGTCTTTGACCGTGTTTTTGCAACGCGTATTGGTAAAGATGGATGAGCGGGTTGGCGGCGGTGATTCAGCAGATGCAGGAAGCCCGTCGTTTGCGTTAAGATTTTGATCACTGTAACCCCAAGCTCTGGTATGACGATCACCAGGGCATCGATGATTTCTTCCCTTCTTCCAGCTTCATCACAATGTGCAGTCTTTTCAGCACCATACAAATGTTTCGTCATGCGAAACATTTTTGGGTTTTGAACCGTGCGAACGCTTGCGGACCGGGTGCTGACTGCTATATTGAATTTTCGGGGTCATCCGACGCACAGCTTCCCTTTGCAACAAAACCAAACTTAACCGCAACATGTGTGACCGCTGGCACGGCATACATTGCGTGGCATAGAAACGAAGAAAAAACAAAGCAGGAAAGCATTCATGGCGCAGATATTCGATCGCAGCTCCAATGCTTTGGCTCGTATGAGCCTGGTTTTGACGGGCCTGATTGTGATCGCTCTCGGGGTTACGTTGGACGAGTTGCAGCGCTCTCCATGGGTGACACGGCAGGGGCAGAGGCCGGAGCAGCCGGTTCCTTTCAGCCACAAACATCATGTGCAGGGCTTGGGACTGCAATGCCAGTACTGCCACGTGACGGTGGAGAAGTCGAGCTACGCGGGTATTCCTCCCACCAAGACGTGCATGAATTGCCATGCACAGATCTGGACCAACGCGCAGCTTCTTGAGCCGGTCAGGAATAGCTGGGCGACGGGGCAATCGCTGGTGTGGACCAAGGTGCACGATCTGCCGGATTTTGCCTACTTCAGCCACGAAATTCACGTGAACAAGGGACTGGGTTGCGCTTCCTGTCACGGGCGCGTCGATATGATGCCGCTGATGTATGCGCAGAACACGCTGCAGATGGAATGGTGTTTGGACTGCCATCGCAACCCGGCAAAGAACCTGCGGCCGACGGGAGAGATCTACAACATGGCGTGGGAAGCACCGGCGGAAGATCGTCCGGTATGGTGCTCGGTTGGCGATGAGAAGGCCGGCACTCCAACGGCGCAGAGTGTGAACTGCGTAACGAAGGATCCAAGCGCAGCGGGACCGGAAATGGCCTCGCTCAACCTTCCGGGCAGCGGTCTGAGGGGGTTGGCGGGCGACGTGGCCGCGGCGCAACTTCCTGCACCGGCGAGCTACCAGAAATTCACCAGCCAGATGGAACTGGGTCATTTTCTTGTGAAGCAGTACCACATCCGCACGCCACGCGAGCTGACCAGTTGCGAGGTCTGTCATCGATGAGCACGGAGCGGATGGACAGAACCACGAAATCGACGGGGAACACCTTGGATAACGAAATGCACAAGGGCGCCCAAGCTGAGACTGGAACGCCGATGACCTTGGCCCAGGTCCGCGAAGAATTGAAGGGCACCAAGGGCAAGAAGTACTGGCGCTCCATCGACGAGCTCGCCAATACAGAGGATTTTCAGGCTGCGGTGGAGCGCGAGTTTCCCTCGGCTGCGCAGGAGTGGGTCGATCCCGTATCGCGGCGCGGCTTCATGAAGCTGATGGGCGCATCGATGGCGCTGGCGGGACTGGCGGGTTGCACCAAGCAGCCGGATGAGCCGATTTATCCCTATGTGAAGGCGCCTGAAGACCTGGTGCTGGGCAAGCCGAACTATTTTGCGACCGCACATCCTTTCGTGACCGGCGCGGTGCCGGTTCTGGTGAAGAGCGATCAGTTCCGTCCTATTAAGGTGGACGGGAATCCAGACCACGCCTATAACCATGGTTCGTCCGATGTGTTTTCGCAAGGATCGCTGCTGGATTTATACGATCCCGACCGGTCAAAGCACGCGACTTATCGCGGAGAACCCCGCGAGTGGGCGGAGTTTGCGCAGGAACTTCGGCTCAAGGCTGCGGCGAGTAAAGACGGAACCGGTCTTTACTTCCTGAGTGCAACGATTACTTCGCCGACACTGGCTCGGCAATGGAAGGCAGTGCAGGCAGCGTATCCCAAGGCAACGCTGGTTCAATATGACCCGGCAATCGCGGGGACATGGCTGGCTAAGGGCATCAATGTTCAATACGACCTGAGCCAGGCCGATGTGATTGTTTCGCTCGATGCAGATTTTCTCTCGAGCTCGGCCTATCCCGGATTCCACAAGCTGGTGGGTGACTACGCGGCGCGGCGCAAGAACCCCGCGAATGGAATGAACCGACTGTACGCCGTCGAAAGCATGACGACGACGACGGGCATGAAGGCCGAGCATCGCTTGGGGCTGCGCGCGAGCGAGATTCCAGCATTTGCGGCGGCACTCGCGCAGGCAGTCGGGGTTTCCGGAGTCGACGCTCCAACATATGCTTGGACCACTGATCAGCAGAAATTCCTGGCGTCGCTCGCGAAGGACCTGAAGGCGAACGCCGGCAAGAGCGCAGTGATTCCGGGGCTCTATCAGGATGAATCGGTCGCGGCGCTGGCGCTGGCGATTAACACGGCTCTGGGCAGTGTTGGCAAGACGGTTTCGGTCTCGAGCGAACCAGCGATTCCGCTTCCCAGTGATCAGATGGGCGACTTGAAAGCGCTGGTTGCCGCGTTAGATGCCGGCAAAGTGGATTGGTTAGTGATTCTGAATTCCAATCCGATCTATTCGGCGCCTGCGGATCTGGAATTTCTTTCCGCCTTCAATAAAGCCAACGTCGTTGCGCATCTCGGATCGAACGTAGACGAGACGGGGCAGATTGCGCACTGGCACATTCCGGCGGCGCATTATCTGGAATCGTGGTCGGATGCACGGGCATACGACGGGACTGTTTCGGTGGTGCAGCCGATGATCGATCCGCTCTACGGCGGCAAATCGGCGCACCATGTGTTGCAGACGTTACTTGACGAACCGCTGTTGAGTTCATACGACGCGGTGCGATTGACGCAGAAAGACACGATCAAGGGCGACTTTGAGATGGGCTGGCGCAAGGCGTTGCACGATGGGTGGATTGCGAACACCGCCTATGCTGTGGGCGGGGGGGCACCAAAGACTGGTGCGATTCCCAAGGTGCCCACGCCCTCTTCGAAAGACGCCGTTGAAATCATCTTCCGGCCCGATCCGAATATCTATGACGGACGCTGGTCGAATGTGGGCTGGCTGCAGGAATTGCCCAAGCCGGTAACGAATCTGAGTTGGGACAATGCGGCCATCGTTTCGGGCGCGACGCTGACCAAGCTGGGCCTCGAAGAAGACGACATTATCGAGATCAGGGTCGGCAACGGCAAGGTGAAAGCGCCAGTCATCGTAGCGCCGGGCCATCCCGACAACTCCGTCACCGTTCATCTCGGCTACGGCCGCGAGTTTGCAGGCCGCGTGGGTTCGGGTGCGGGCTTCAACGCATACCTGATTCGATCGACCTGGGCGCCGTTTTTCGCGACGGGCTCGCTCAAGAAGGTCGACGGCAAATGGGGTGTGGCGATCACCAAGAGCCACTACCAGGATCACCGTTCGGCGACTGTCAGCGGACAGGGCCACGGCAACAACTCGCTCGAAGCCGATGAGGCGATCAGCGAGCGCGGCATCATTCGCTACGCGACGCTCGATGAATACAAGGCGAATCCGAATTTCGCGCACGAGGGCGAAGGGCACGACACGCCGGAGATGGGCACGTCCCTCTTCCCCAACTGGACTTACACCGAAAACAAATGGGGCATGTCGATCGACATGAACAGCTGCGTGGGCTGCAACGCCTGCATCGTGAGTTGTTATGCCGAGAACAATATTGCGGTAGTGGGCAAGCAGCAGGTGCGCATCGGGCGCAACATGCAATGGCTGCGGATCGACACCTACTTTGAGGGCGACCTGTCTGCGCCGCGTGCGCACTTCCAGCCCATGACCTGCCAGCACTGCGAGAACGCTCCATGCGAACAGGTTTGCCCGGTGGGAGCAACGGTGCACACGCCGGAAGGGCTGAACACGATGGTCTACAACCGCTGCGTGGGCACGCGCTACTGCTCCAATAACTGTCCCTACAAGGTGCGGCGGTTCAACTTCCTGCTTTATTCCGATTACGAGACGGAAAGTTTGAAATTATCGCGCAATCCGGATGTTTCCGTGCGGTCGCGCGGCGTGATGGAGAAGTGCAGCTATTGCGTGCAGCGCATCACCGCAGCCAGGATCGAAGCGGATAAGGAGAATCGTCCGATTCGCGATGGAGAAATTGTGACGGCTTGCCAGCAGGCATGCCCGGCTTCGGCGATCACGTTTGGCAATCTAAATGACAAGACGAGCAAGCTTGCAAAACTGAGAGCCGATGAGCGCAGTTACCAGGTGCTCGCCGACCAGAACACGCGCCCGCGGACGACGTACGTTGCAGAAGTGTTGAATCTGAATTCCGAACTCGAAGAAGCGCCGGTGGAACACGCGCCGGCAAAGGGTTGAAGTCACGATGGCAACCAAAGATGTGAAAACCAACAACCCAGGTGTCGATCCGGCGACAGGGGAATACCGGGTCATTGCGCTCGGGGAGACCTTCAAGTCGGTCACCGAAAAGATCACGCGCATTGTGCTCACTCCGCACACGCCGCTGGGCTGGCTGGCACTCTTCGGCATCGCGGGCGGCGGCGCAACCATGCTGCTGGTGGCGGTGACGTGGCTGTTTCTGAAGGGCGTAGGTATCTGGGCGATTACGCAGCCGGTTGCCTGGGGCTTCGCGATTATCAACTTTGTTTGGTGGATCGGTATCGGCCATGCCGGCACACTGATCTCGGCCATTTTGCTTCTCTTCAAGCAGAGCTGGCGCAACTCGATCAGCCGTTTCGCCGAGGCCATGACGATATTTGCCGTGGTTTGCGCCGGCATGTTCCCGCTGATCCACGTAGGCCGTCCGTGGCTTGGGTACTGGCTGTTCCCGTATCCGAGCACGATGGATGTGTGGCCCCAGTTCCGCTCGCCGCTGCTATGGGACGTGTTCGCGGTATCGACCTACGCGACGATTTCGGTGGTGTTCTGGTACGTGGGGATGATTCCGGATTTCGGCACCTTCCGCGATCGTGCCGATTCCAAAATCGCCCAGTATTTCTACGGGATTCTTTCCTGGGGCTGGCGCGGTTCCATACGCCACTGGATGCGCTATGAGACGGCTTCGCTGCTGCTGGCCGGTTTAGCGACGCCGCTGGTGCTCTCAGTCCACACCGTCATCAGCTTCGACTTCGCTGTGGCAGTTCTGCCCGGCTGGCATACGACGATCTTCCCGCCCTACTTTGTGGCTGGCGCAATTTATTCGGGTTTCGCCATGGTGCTGACGCTGGCGATTCCGCTGCGCAAGTTCTATCACCTGGAAGCGCTGGTAACCGAGCGCCACATCGACAATATGGGCAAAGTCATGTTGGCGACGGGCTTCATCGTGGCCTATGGATACGGCATGGAAGCCTTCATGGCGTGGTACTCGGCCTCGCACTGGGAAGCCTTCATGTTCTGGAACCGCGCGTTCGGGCCGATGGGGTGGTCCTATTGGGTGCTGGTCACGTGCAACCTGGCGATTCCGCTGACGACGCTTTGGTCGCGCAAACTGCGTACATCGATCCCGTTCATGTTCTTCATCTCGATTGTCGTGAACACGGGCATGTGGTTTGAGCGCTTCGTGATTGTCGTGACCAGTCTTTATCGCGACTTCTTGCCATCGTCGTGGGGAACGTATCGCGCGACGAAGTGGGATTACATGACCTTCGTGGGCACGCTGGGACTCTTCACGACATTGTTCCTGTTGTTTGTGCGCTTCCTGCCCATGATTCCGATGAATGAAGTTCGTATGTTGCTGCCGGCGGCGAAGATCAAGCCGAAGGCTGCGGAGGCGGCTGACTAGTTATGCCTGCTCGCGAAGGGACTTACGGCCTGCTGGCCGAATTCGATACGCCGAGCGACCTGGTGAGGGCCGCCCAGCAGGCGCACCACGATGGATGGCGGCGCTTGGATTGCTACACACCTTATCCAGTGGAAGAGGCGGCGGAAGCGATTGGATTTCATCGCAACAAAGTGCCGTTGCTTACGCTGGTGGGCGGACTGATGGGCTTGGCCGCGATGTTTTCGCTCGAGACCTGGATCTCGACGCTTGCCTTTCCGCTGAATATTGGCGGACGTCCGACGTACTCGTGGCCGGCGTTCGTTGTACCGGCGTACGAATGGACGATTTTGTGGGCGGGGCTGTCTGCCGCGTTTGGCATGCTCGCACTGAACGGACTGCCTGCCTTGTATCACCCGCTGTTCAATGCGCCGAATTTTCGGAACGGGGCCACGACGGACAAGTTCTTCCTATGCCTGGAAGCAATGGATCCGAAGTTCGATTTGCAGGAGACGCGCGCATATCTGGCGAGTTTCGCCCCGGTCTCGGTCGTGGAGGTGGAGTACTGATGGCCGCCAGGGATCAGGGAACAGGGATCATCAGGGTTCAGGCTCCGAATTGGGTGCCCCATGTTTCGATTTTGAGACGTGGGAAAGCAAACAAGCTGGTGAGCCGATCTTTTGTTTTCGCTGGCCTTACCACGCTTCTGGTTGTCGCCGGATGCCGGCAGGATATGCAGGACCAGCCTAAGATCATTTCGCAGCGCGGCTCGGAGATGTTTGCCGATCACCGCGGGGCGCGGCCGCAGGTGCTGAACACTGTAGCGCGCGGCCAACTGCACGAGGACAGCTACTTCTACACGGGTGTAATTCAGGGAGCGAATGGTTATCGCGAAGAGCAGAACCTGATGCCGTTTCCCGTAACGATGGAAGTGCTGAGGCGCGGGCAGGAACGCTTCAACATCTATTGCACGCCGTGCCACTCGCGTGTGGGCAACGGACTGGGCGAGATCGTGGAGCGAGGCTACAAACCGGCGGCCAATCTGCACGACCAGGTGAGAGTCTCGCAGCCGCTTTCGCACTACTTCTTTGTAATGACGCACGGTTACGGCGCCATGCCCGATTATGCGGCGCAGCTGACACCCGAAGACCGCTGGGCAGTGGCCGCGT
This sequence comes from uncultured Acidobacteriaceae bacterium, assembly GCA_963704415.1. Taxonomy (GTDB): domain Bacteria; phylum Acidobacteriota; class Terriglobia; order Terriglobales; family Acidobacteriaceae; genus Telmatobacter. The sequence goes on from OY969908.1 coordinate 2,316,782, forward strand.
ATATTCGTGCACTGCAATTAAGCCAGGCGGCTACGCCGCAGGATGTGCCGGCGGGAGTCACTGTTCGAAACCTGAAGGATATTGCAACTGAAGAGAACCTGCCCGCCGGGTATGCGCAGCCTTGGGAGCTGCCTTCCACCGCGATTCAGGCCTATCCACCGGTGACAAAGGAAGGCACGCCGGCGATGGCTCCGGCAAATCCGGCCGATCCGGCAATTACGATTCCGCAAACCAAAACGACCGCGCCCGCCGCGGCAGCGAAGTAAGGACGAAGGAATGGCTCACGAGACGCACATCAAATCGCTTCCCGCTGACTTAAGCGCGCCGGCCTTTGTGGATGCCTGGAGAACGCGCGCCCGGATGGTGGGTGCAATTGCCTCGGTGATCGCCGCGATCCTGGCACTCCTGGCGCAGGGGCAGGATGGGCTTGGATGGGATCATCTGCTGCGCGCCTGGGTCCTGGGGATGATGCTCACGTTTGGCTGGTCGGTTGGAGGACTCGCGCTGCTGATGGTGCAGTACTGCTCCGGCGGCAAGTGGGGATTGTTGCTCCGGCGTCCTCTTGAAGCGATGGCCCGCTCTCTCCCTATTGTTTTTGTCTACTGGATTGTTGTGGCGTTGAACATGAAACGCCTCTACTTGTGGGCGAGATACAGCGATACGACGACCGCGTTGAAGGCAGGATGGATCGACGAGATTCAGAAGCATTGCATTGACTTCAAACGGCCCATGCTCAATCCCGGTACGTTTGTATGGGTGAGCCTGCTGTGCTTCGCGATCTGGTTTTTCTATACGTATCGCCTGACCGCACTGGGACTGAAGCGGGATGCGGATTCGCCGGAGAACACGCCGTACTGGATCAAGAAGCTCGAAAACATAAGCGGCCCGGGAATCGTGGTGTACTCGCTGACCATGACGGCCGGGGTGATTTATTGGGTCATGTCGATGGACCCTACATGGTTCTCATCGGTGTACGGACTGCTGTTCCTCGTGGGCCAGGGCTACTCGGTACTGGCGTTGGGCATCATCGTGTCCATTGCGCTTTCGAAGGCAGAGCCATTCAAGACGATTCTGCGGCAGACGGAACAGCACGATCTGGGAAAGCTGACATTTGCTTTCGTGATGCTGAATATTTACCTGGCCTTCGGACAGTTCCTCATTATCTGGTCGGGGAATCTGCCGGAAGAGATTCCCTGGTACCTCGATCGTTTTCGCGGCCACTGGGGCGTCATCATCACGCTCGACTTCATCTTTCACTGGCTGATTCCGTTCTCGCTGTTGCTGTCGCGCGATATCAAGCGCAACAAGAAGCGGCTGACGCGGGTATGCCAGTGGATGATCTTCGCCAAGGCATTCGATCTGTTCTGGCTGATTGAGCCGAATTTCAAAGACGCGGCAAGGAACCTCCATTTCAGCTGGGGAATCCTTGAATACGCGGTGGTGCCGGTGGCGATGGCGTCCTTCTGGATCGCCTATTTCTGCACGCGGCTGAAGGCGCGCCCGCTGGTACAGACTAACGATCCGCATGTGGCGGAAATTCTGGAGCCTGAACATGTCCACGCTTGATCACAACGAGCCTGAGGGCGAAAAGATTCTTGGCTCGCACGGTCCGACGCCGGAAGAAATCGATGCATCGGCTGGGTACGAGCAGACCGATGTTCGCGTCACCGGCATCGTGGTGTTTCTGATCGCGCTGTTGATTTTTGTGGCCGTGGCCGGGGTGCTGACGTATGGGCTTGGAAAAGTCATCAATGCGCGCATGAATCAAGAAGACGGGCCGAATTCGAAATGGACGACGGCGATTGATATTCGCCAATTGGGGAACCTGCCCAACAACCCGGAGATGCAACACAAGGTAGCCGAGTTGACCAAGACATTCCCGACACCTCGTGTACAGCTCGATGACGGCAATCAAGATGTGGCCGACCTGCATGAGCGCGAGGACCTGCTCTTGGACCACTACAGCTGGGCAGATCAGTCAAAAGGCAAAGTCAGGATTCCGATTGAGCGGGCGATGGAACTGATCGCTCAGCGCGGGTTGCCGGTTGCGCCGGCAGTGCAGCAGCAGCCGTTGATGGCTGGCGATAGAGTGCCAACGGTGACGGTGCCACTGACCAACGGATTTGCGCGCACGGCCTATGAGCAGGATCAGGCAACGGCCAGGGCTGAAGAGGCGAAACAACGGCAGTAAACAGCAGTAAAGGAGCAGTAGTCATGCAGTCGAGAATCACAATCCGGGGAAGCTGGGCTAACGCGGCACAACACGCCGCAACCGCGATCGTGTTCGGGACTGCGTTGCTTGCCCCATCTCTTGCGGCGCAGGTTTCAAGCTATGGTGACAAACAGATCGGGCCTTCGAATGACCAGCCAGCGCTCCTGAATGGAGTATCGATTGCGCAGCGCCTGAATCAGCAGTTGCCTCTTAGTCTCCCGTTTGTGGACGACACCGGCAAACCGGTGCGTCTCGGCGACTACTTCGGCAAAAAACCGGCGATTCTGGCGCTGGTCTATTACCGGTGCCCGATGCTGTGCTCGGAAGAACTCGATGGATTGACGAGCGCGCTGCAAATGGTGCGTTTCGTTCCGGGCAAGGATTTCAATGTCGTGGTCGTGAGCATCGATCCTGAAGAAGGACCGGACTTGGCTGCGGCGAAGAAGCGGAGCTACTTGAAGCGCTATGGGCATCCCGAGACTGCGAATGGCTGGCATTTTCTGACCGGGACGCAGCCGAGCATCGATGCTCTCACGACTGCTGTCGGATTCAAGTACGTGAAGCTCAAGGTGCCAGGCACCAATCAGACACAATACGCACACGCCAGCGCGATCCAGATTGTGACGCCGGAGGGCAAGCTGGCCCAGTACTACATGGGCGTGGAGTATTCCCCCAAAGACATGCTCTTGGGTTTGAATGAAGCATCTTCAAATCGTATTGGATCGCCCGTCGATAACATTCTTACGTACTGCTACCATTACGATCCCCAGACAAATACTCACTCGCTGATCGTCGCGCGCGTCGTGCAGCTGGGTGGGTTTTTGACGTTGGTTTTGTTGGGTGGCTTCATGGTGATTATGTTCCGCCGGGATTATCGGCAGGGACACCAACCCGTGAAAAATGCCCCTGTGAAAGAAGCAAAGGTGAACGGATAAAGAATGTCGCACATTAGTCCAGTAATCTGGCAGTTTCTCGTCAAGTGGATGACGAACTTCGCGCTCTTTCCGCCGGAGGCATCGAAGATTGCGCCTCAGATGGATGCGTTGTATTTCTTCATGGTCCTGGTAAGCCTTGTCGGGCTGACGATTGTCATTTTGCTGATCACCGGCTTTTCGATTCTCTACAGCAAGAAGCGCCATCCTGTGGCCGTGCAGATAGAGGGATCGACGCTGCTCGAGGCAACATGGACGATCATCCCGCTCGGCCTGTTTCTCATCATGTTTGTCTGGGGCGCGCTGCTTTACTTCCGCATCTATACGCCACCGGCCAATGCGATGAACATCTACGTCGTCGGCAAGCAGTGGATGTGGAAGGCGGAGCATCCGGGGGGGCAGCATGAGATCAATGCGCTGCACGTACCAACGGGACGCCCGATTCAGCTGACGATTATTTCGCAGGACGTCTTTCACAGTTTTTCGATTCCCGCATTTCGCGTGAAGCGCGAAGCGATCCCAGGACGCTACACGTCAGTCTGGTTCGAGGCCACCACTCCGGGAACGTATCACCTGTTTTGCACGCAGTATTGCGGGACGGACCACTCGCACATGATTGGCGAAGTAGTGGTGCTGACGCCCGAGGGTTACAAGAAGTGGCTGGAGAGTTCAACCAGCGGTGCATCGCTGGCGCAGAACGGCGAACGGCTGTTTGCGAGCCTGAGCTGCACGGCGTGCCACAACACGCGGCCCGATGCCCGCGGTCCGAGCCTCGCGAATGTGTATGGCTCGAAATTGACGCTTTCGAGTGGGCAGCAGGTGACGGCGGACGATGCCTATCTCCGCGAGGCGATTCTGAACCCGTCGCAACACATCACCCAGGGATACGCGCCGATTATGCCCACCTACCAGGGACAGATCAGCGAAGAAGGCGTGATCGACCTGGTGGAGTACATCAAGAACCTTGATTCCGATTATCGCGTTCAACAGACGACGGCTTCGACGACGCTGCCGCCTGAAGGCGAGGGTAAGACGACCCAAACACCTGCAGCGCAGGGGGCGGTGAAGCAATGAGCGACGCAGCTACAATCGTGAGCCTTCCCGATCAGTCCACGGCCAGGATTCCCAAGATGAACTACCTGACCAAGGAGAACGGTCTGCTCAGCTGGCTATTGACCGGCGACCACAAGCGGATCGCAATTCTCTACCTGATCTCAATTACTTTCTTCTTCTTTATTGGCGGCGCGCTGGCGGGTCTGATTCGACTGGAGCTGCTGACACCGCAAAGCGATCTGGTGGCAACCGACACCTACAACAAGCTGTTCAGCATGCACGGCCTCATCATGGTGTTCTTCTTCCTGGTCCCTTCGGTGCCGGCGACGATCGGGAACTTCTGCATTCCGATGATGGTCGGTGCAAAGGATCTGGCGCTGCCGAAGATCAATTTGCTGAGTTGGTATCTCTACATGGCTGCCGGAATCATGATGATCTACACCATGTCGGCGGGCGGCGTAGATACTGGATGGACCTTTACCACCCCGCTATCGACTCACTATGTGAATACCCACGTGATCACGACGGGCCTGGCGGTATTCATTGCCGGATTCAGCTCCATTTTTACGGGCTTGAATTTCATCGTCACGATCCACAAGATGCGCGCGCCGGGTATGACCTGGTTCAGACTGCCGCTGTTTGTATGGTCCAATTATGCGGCCAGCATCCTGATGGTGCTGGGAACTCCGGTGCTGGCGATCACCCTCGTTCTGATCGTTCTGGAGCGCACGGTTGGTATCGGCGTTTTCGATCCTGCCAAGGGCGGAGACCCTCTGCTGTTCCAGCATTTGTTCTGGTTCTACTCGCACCCCGCCGTCTACATCATGATTCTCCCCGGCATGGGTGTGATCTCCGAAGTCGTTTCGACCTTCAGTCGCAAGCGCGTCTTCGGCTACACCGCCGTCGCGTTCTCGTCCGTGGCGATCGCGGTCTTTGGCTTCTTCGTCTGGGCCCATCACATGTTCATCATGGGCATTTCGAACTACGCCGTGCTGATCTTCTCGCTGCTGACCATGCTGGTTGCGGTGCCCTCGGCGATCAAGATTTTCAACTGGGCCTTCACGCTGTATAAGGGGTCCATCACCTTTGAGACGCCGATGCTCTATGCATTCGGGTTCATGGGCCTCTTCACCATCGGCGGCATGACGGGCGTATTTCTCGGCGCCTCGGGAACGGATATTCACCTGACGGAGACCTACTTCATCGTGGCGCACTTCCACTTTGTGATGGTAGGCGGCATGTTGATGGCGTTTCTCTCCGGGGTGCACTTCTGGTGGCCCAAGATGACCGGGCGCATGTATCCGGAAAAGATCTCGCAGCTTGCGGCTGTGGTCACGTTCATTGGATTCAACCTGACATTCTTCCCGCAGTTCATTCTTGGCACGCTGGGCATGCCCCGCCGCTACGCTTCGTATCCGCCGGAGTTTCAAATCCTGAATGTCTTTTCGACCGCAGGCGCCTCGGTGCTGGGCGTGGGTTACCTGCTGCCAGTGCTGTACCTGACGTGGTCGTTGAAGTATGGGGCGATTGCCGGCAACAATCCGTGGCAGGCAACGGGGCTGGAGTGGCAGGTGCAGTCCCCGCCGCTGACTGAGAACTTCCCCGAGATTCCCATCGTGGACCACGAAGCGTACGACTACGAATGGCTTGAGCGCCAGAAAGAGAATGAGGTTGCCAGTGTCGGATAGCACCGCAGTCGCCCACGGCGCGGCTGAGGCGGCTCATCACGAGCATCCGCCTTATCAGCGCCACCACTTCGAAACCATGGGGCAGCAGAACGACGCCACCAACTTCGCAATGTGGCTCTTCCTGCTGACGGAAATCATGTTCTTCGGCGGGCTCTTCACCGCCTACTTGATCTACCGCAACTGGTACTATCCAGCGTTCGTTGAGGCCTCGCACCAGTTGCAGATCGGCTGGGGCACGGGCAACACCGCGGTGCTGATCACGTCGAGCTTCACCATGGCCATGGGGGTATGGGCTGCGGAGACGCGGCGCAAGGGAACGCTGGTGCTTTGCCTGGTGCTCACGTTCATCCTGGGCCTGGTCTTTCTGGGCATTAAAACCATCGAGTACTCCGAGAAATGGGAGAAGCATCACGTCCCGGGCTTCCACTACAGCGTGCAGTCGTTCGTCAATCCGGCATCAGACCCCGAAGTCTATAAGGAATATCACGACAAGCCGCTGGCGATGGATATGGCGTCGAAGACGGAGATGTATTTCTTTCTCTACTTCGCCATGACCGGCATGCACGCGTTGCACATGATCATCGGAATCAGCATTCTGGGGTACATGATCTTCAGGGCGCAAGCCGGAGCTTATACCACCGGCCACGTCACCTTTGTCGAGAATTTTGGCCTGTACTGGCACTTCGTCGACATCATCTGGATTTACCTCTTCCCCCTTCTCTACCTGATCAGCAGACATCAATAAAGGACATCCGGCATGAGCGAACAGCCAACTCACCCGCATCACGACGACGAGCATCACATCGTCAGCCCATTCATCTATCTGACTATCGTCGCGATTTTGCTGGTGCTGACCGCGACTACGGTCGCCGCTTCCTATGTGGAAATGGGTGTGTTCAATCCGATCATTGCCCTCGCCATCGCAGCGGTGAAAATGATGCTCGTCGTGCTCTTCTTCATGCACGTCAAATACAGCCCCAAGCTGACGAAGTTGACGGTGGGCGCGGGCCTCTTCACCTTTCTGGTGCTGGTGGGCATGACCCTCGCCGACTACTTCACGCGTGCGTGGGGACGCTGGTAAAGAAAGTTATCAGTCTGCAGTTACGGATGCTTTACCAGGGATCTTAAAGGGCCACCGCAAGGGTGGCCCTTTTTTAATGGGTGCGCCCGGCAGGGCGCACTTACTTGGAGGTGCAAGTCCTCTACACACCCGGCAAGGGGAAGTGTTAGCTGAACGGCAAGGGTGCCCGTCGCGAGGCGGAATCTGGAGGAAGCCGCAGGCAAAGCGCTGGCTTGACGAACAGGAAGCGGATAGAGGCGGCACGGCGGGGTGAGCGGGCCCATAGACGTAAAGCCCAGTACTTGCACGGAACGCCGTGACGTAGATCCGACAGGCATAAGCGTGAAGGTGAGTGCGCAATACCCGGGGAGATCTGCCATGTTGTCTTTAGTGACTGAGGGCGCCGAGAGGGGCTCTGATCCCATGGCAGAAGTCAGCAGAGGCCATAGTAGCTGCCTGTTTGGAGCGAAGGGCTGAACCTGTCACGAGCGGATAGAGGGCTATCTCTCTGACTGGTTGGACAGAAGCCTCGCAAGAGGACTTGTTATGGAGGTAGGGGCCGGAAGTCCCGATGGCTATATCAAGTGTCCAGAGACCAGCAGGCGAATGGTCAACGAGACGAAGCTCACTCCGGAAACGGAAGACAGGAACCGCCCGTTGCGGAACCGCACGGCGGGTGGTGTGGGAGGACGGCAGGGGTGACCCTGCCTCCTACCCGATGACGGCTGGTCGGAATCCTCAATTGGATTTGATCGAATCGAAGAGCATGTCGCGGTTTGTTGAGCCCGCGCGGCCGATTTGCTTTTTCCCTGCGAAGAGGGCAGTGGGTACAGGCAGAATCAAGGATGCGGTGCGTGGGCCGGGAAAGCATGCCAATCGATCGGGAGATTCCAAACGAGCTAGCGCGGCTTGCGGATCAGCCGCGCGTTCTGATTCGCCGCGCAGGTGCTCCGCGCAAGGACGGCAAATGTGTCGTCTATTGGATGCAGCGCGCAATGCGCATCCTCGAAAACCCGGCGCTCGACGTGGCGATCGAGGCGGGGAATCTGTTAGGTCTGCCCGTGGTTGTTTATTTATCAGTGATTCCCAATTACCCCAACGCAAATCTGCGGCATTACCACTTCATGGCGCAGGGATTGCGCGATGTAGCGGAAGATGCGGCAGAGCGAGGGGTGGGATTTGTTCTTCGCCAGTATCCCGACAATTCTCTGGAAGCGTTTCTTGAAGAAGTGCAAGTGGCGCTGCTGATTGGCGACGAGAATCCTTGCCGCGAACCGGAGCGCTGGCGCCGCGAGCTGGCAAAGCGTGTGAAGCTTCCTTTCTGGACTGTGGACGCGGATGTGGTTGTGCCTTCGCGCGTGTTTGGACGCCCATTTTTTCTGCTGCATCACTTCCGGCCGCACTTGAAGGCTGAATTGCCAAAGTATCTTGTCGCCTCTCGGAGGTTGGGGCCGCAGTATCGATGGACTCCGCCAAAATCTGTGGCGAGCTATCCAGCGGATCGCGATGTGACGGAAGGCTTCAACAAGCTCGATCGCACTGTAAAGCCGGTCGACACGTTCACTGGTGGCACACGCGTCGCATTCCGGCGACTCAAGGAGTTTGTCGAACACGATCTCGCAGCGTACGAGAAGACCCGCAACTGTCCGGAGATAAAAGGGACAAGCCGCCTTTCGCCGTATCTGCATTTCGGCAACATTGGTCCGCTAACAATTGCGCTGGCGGTTGAAGAAGCTGTACGGAAGGGCAAGGCGTCGGCTTCGGCGCGCGATCGGTTCCTTGAGCAGTTGATTGGCTGGCGGGAGCTATCCGTCCTTTTTGTCCGGCACAATCCCAACTACGACAACTGGGAGTGCGCCGAGCCGTGGGCGCACAAAACGTTGGTAGAGCATGCAGGCGATCCGCGGCCAGCCCGCTACAGCCTTGACGAGATGGAGCGCGGAGAGACAGGTGATGAGTTGTGGAATGCTGCGCAAAGGGAAATGATAGAGACCGGGTGGATGCACAACTATCTGCGCATGTACTGGGCGAAGCAAATTCTCGAATGGGCGCCCGATCCGGCCAGGGCCTTCGAATGGGCTGTCATGCTGAACGACAAGTATGAATTGGACGGACGCGACCCGAACGGCTATGCCGGAATTGCCTGGGCCATCGTTGGCAAGCATGATCGGCCGTGGTTCAACAGGCCGATCTTCGGACTGATCCGACCGATGAGTGGGAATTCGATGGCGAAGAAGTTCGATGCCCGGACCTATATCCGGCAGAACGAGGAAGCGGTCGGTTAGTTGAAATTCTGATTTGTCGAGGGAGATCCACTCGTGTACGCGCGATCACATCTCTTTGCAGCCCACTCCGCCCTAACCTGCAAATCTCACAGGTCGATTGTCGATTTGGATGATTCTGGAAGAAGGAAATAGGTAGAAAGGCCGTCTTTTCTGTGTCATAACTACGTTGTCGAAGCGTGGTTCTGGCTGCGGAAAGGGCGGCCCTTCTCATGACAGAGTGTAATCAAGAAGTCTTCTCGTTTGCATCTCATTTTTCGCGGCGCGTAGAGGCCAGTTTCACCGCGGGGCAGATATCGAGCGATGGCGGAGCGCTGTTGTTGCGTCAGGCCGATGGCAAGATCGGTTTGCTGAAGCGTTTGGCGTCCTGTTTCACCGACCGGCGGTCGCCGCTGCTGGTCTCGCACCAGCTCGGTGAGATGCTCTCGCAGCGCATCTACGGGCTGGCGCTGGGCTATGAGGACCTGAACGATCATGAGCAGTTGCGCCACGACCCGCTGATGGCTGTGCTGTCGGGCCGGCGCAAGCTGGAAGAGCCGTTGGCCGGCAAGAGCACGCTGAACCGGCTGGAACTTCCCGGCGGCAGCAAGCGCTATCACAAGATCGACTACGCGCCGGAGAAGATCGACGGGCTGCTCTGCGATCTGTTCATCGAGTCGCACGCCGAAGCGCCCGAGCAGATCGTGCTCGACCTGGATGCAACCAACATCCCGCTCCACGGCCATCAGCCGGAGCGGTTCTTTCATGGTTACTACGACAGCTACTGCTACCTGCCGCTCTATATCTTCGCCGGCGATCAACTGTTATGCGCTCGGCTCAGGCCGGCCAACATCGACGGAGCGGCCGGCGCGCTGGACGAGGTCAAGCGCATCGTGGCCCGGTTACGGGCGAAGTGGCCCACGGTGCAGATCGTGCTGCGCGGCGACTCTGGCTTCTGTCGCGAGGAGCTGATGGCCTGGTGCGAGGCCGAACAAAATCGCGTGGACTTCCTGTTCGGTCTGGCGCGCAACAGCCGGCTTCAGAAGATCGTCGGCAAGCAGATGCACGAGGCCAGGCTGCAGCACGCCGAGACTGGCAAGCCAGCGCGTGTCTTTACCGAGTTCGACTATCAAACGCACAAGAGCTGGGCGCGGGCGAGGCGGGTAGTTGCCAAGGCCGAGTATCTGGACAAGGGCGAAAACCCACGCTTCGTGGTAACTTCGCTAACTCCGGATAAGTGGGCGGCTCGCGAATTATACGAGCAGTTCTACTGCCAGCGCGGCGAGATGGAGAACCGCATCAAGGAGCAGATGTGCCTGTTCGCCTATCGCCTCTCGACGGAAGAAATGAAGGGCAACCAGCTCAGGCTGTACCTGTCGGCGCTGGCTTATACGCTGGTTGAAGCGCTCAGGCGCCTGGCGCTCAAGGGCACCGAGTGGGCCGAGGCGCAGGTGGATACGATCCGGCTCAAGCTGTTCAAAATCGGCGCCCTCGTACATATCAGCGCCCGGCGCGTGTGGTTGGAACTGAACTCCAACTATCCTTGGAAGAAGATTTACGTTCGGGCCTTCGACGCGCTGCGATGCTGAACGTCTCCACCGCGAACAAACAACTTTTTCACACGAACCCAGGAATCGGCCTGGCGGAGCTATCCGACAAATCAGGCATCGACCTGCGATGAGCCTCTCCGCGTACTTGCCGAACCTGTCGCCAAGCCGATCTCAAGCCGCTTGATGGCTCTTCCCGAATGCTTCGCAGCGCTAACCGCCATCAAATCGATCCCCTGTGAGAAATCGCGGCTAAAATGAGACACAATTCAAATCCCAGAAATTGCGTGTTTCGCATTGCGTAATCCACTGGATTCTGTTCAAGTCCCCCTCGGATTTTTGGAGAGGGGAGGGCGGATGCCGGATACCGGACGCGTGTGACGATAAAGCTTTTTACATATTTATTAGAAAAAGCGGTCCATAAAGGAAGCATCGGTGCGGGCATACAGGTGCCCTTCCGTAAGAGTGTCCGCGCCGATAGACGCTGTTCCCGACAGCGAATGTTCAGCCTTTTGGTCGGGATTCTGTTCTCGCTGTGGATCACGAACTCCATTACCACGCTGGCTCAGGAAGTGACCGCGGTGCGAGAACCCACGCATCTGCCTCCGAGAGTTGTTGAGGGGCAGCGTTTTCTCGCTCGACGCGGATGGATGGGTCATGTGGCGAGTGCTGTGGACTCGGTGCGTCGCCCCATGGCTACAGCCTCCCCGGTGTCGACAACCAAAGAAGGAACGGGATCGACTGCTCCATGGCAGCCGCTGGGGCCGGCGGCGGTTAACACCGCGAATTATGGGCTCGTGACGGGGCGCGTGTCGTCGATCGCCTTCGATCCTGCAGACGTGACCGGAAACCGAATCTACCTGGGAACGACTGGCGGTGGGGTCTGGCTCTCACAGAATGCAGGCACTTCAAACACGGCCAACGTTCAGTTTGCATGACGGACACCCTTGGCGCAATGAGCGGCGCCCGCGATGCATCGATCAGCATCGGGGCGATCACGGTGCAGCCGGGGGCCACGGGAGTGATTCTCGCAGGGACCGGCGATCCCAATGACGCGCTCGATTCCTATTACGGCGCGGGCATCCTGCGCTCGACGGATGGCGGCGACACGTGGAGCCTGATCGCAGCGACAGCAGACCAAAAGTGGGCGTTTGCAGGAGAGGGGTTCGCAGGCTTTGCGTGGAGCACCGTGAATGCGCAGGTTGTCGTTGCAGCGGTGTCGCAAGCGGCTGAAGGAGTGTTGTCCGATGCCGTCCGCGCAAATTCGAGTTATGAGGGGCTGTACTACTCGAACGATAGTGGGGCGCCGTGGTCTTTAGCACGCATCACAGACGGAAACGGATTTGATGTTCAAGGGCCGACGGACACCTTTGCGCTTCCCGATTGCAATGCCGCTACGTCGGTGGTGTGGAACCCGGTTCGGAGTCTCTTCGTCGCGGCGGTGCGGTATCGCTGCCCGCCAATGCAGCATGCAGTTTCAACCCGGCGAGCGAGATGGTCGTTGCCAGTTCTCCGGGCAATGTCACTGTGAAGGTGGCGACCGGAGGAACAGCCACGTCAGCTCACAATGCCGGTCCATCACGCTGGTGCCTGGCACCCGCGTTCGCCGGTTTGATTCTGTTGCCCCTGGCATGGCGGCGGAGGCGGAAGATTCTCATGATTGCTGCCTTATTTGGTTTCCTCGTGGGAGGCGCGTCAAGCTGTACGGGTTCGGGAGGAGGTTCGGGCGGAACTGTCACAGGCGGGCAAGGAAAATTGAATACACCGCCTGGTACGTATTCCATTCCAGTGAGCGTTTCTTCGAATGGGGTAGTGCACAAGGTCACGCTGACGCTGACGGTGGATTGAGTGCAATTTCCGGGAACGGCAGAGATGGGGAGCCAGAACTGCTGTGAGCGACGGGCTATACTTTAACTTCGGCGCTTAATGTAAATATCTGCAGCAGCGGAGGGCCCGCCGCACAGAATCTGAAGACAGGAACGACTGGAAAATGAGTGCGAAAGTCACTATCGCCGATGTGGAGCGGGTAGCCGAACTGGCGAACCTTGAGTTGGAGCCGGAAGAGTCCCAGAGTATGCTGCACGATCTGAATGCCATTCTGGATTACGTGGCGCAACTGAGCGAACTGGACACTGCGGGCGTGTCTCCGCTGGCACAGGTGAGCGAGTTGGAGGGCGCGGGCGGCGCCAGCACACTAAGGCAGGATACTGTTCTGCCGTCGCTGGATCGAGTGGCAGTCATGTCGCAGGCGCCGGAGACGGATGGGGCGTTTTTCAAAGTACCTAAAGTGATTGAGCGCTGAGCCCCTGGTGGCATCGGATGAACCTTGATTTTGCTGATGGCTGCAGCCAAAGACGCGACGTGAAAGACCTCAGAGGGAGGCGGAATTGCCGAGCGAAGTGAAAACTTACGTGGAGAAACCCAAAACGCTCGCAGAACTTCGAGCGGGTGTTGTTGAGGGGCATGTCAAGGCCTCAGAACTCGCCGCTCGCTACTATGACCGCATCGCGGAGATCAATCCGCAGCTCAACATTTATCTGAGCCTGACCAAAGAGCGCGCGCTGGAACAAGCGGCTCGCATCGATGCAGCTGCCGCGAAAGGCGATCCGCTCGGTCCGCTAGCCGGCATTCCTGTTGGCATCAAGGATGTGCTCGTGGTGCGGGGGACGCCGGCGACTGCTGGATCGAAGATTTTGAAGAACTACCGGCCGCCTTATGACGCGAACGCGGTGGGCAGGCTCGAAGCCGCGGGAGCCGTCCTGCTTGGCAAGTTGAATTGCGATGAGTTCGCCATGGGTTCCTCGAATGAGAACTCGGCGTACGGGCCGGTGCGCAACCCCGTCGATACAGAGCGCGTGCCGGGCGGTTCGAGCGGCGGATCGGCAGCGGCGGTTGCGGCCAACCTCGCAGTGGGAACGCTGGGAAGCGATACAGGCGGCTCGATCCGCCAGCCGGCTAGCTTTTGCGGTGTGGTGGGGGTGCTGCCGACCTGGGGGCGCGTTTCGCGCTACGGGCTCATCGCATTTGCTTCGTCGCTCGATCGCGTGGGGCCGTTTGCGGGTAACGTGCGCGATGCCGCAACGCTTCTCCGCGTCATCGCGGGTCATGACCCGAAGGATGCCACCAGCTCGCCTGCTCCTGTGCCCGACTACGCAGCAGAGTGCGAGAGGCCTGTCGAAGGACTCCGCATCGGTGTGCCGAAGGAGTATTTTGGCGAGGGCCTGGACCCCGAAGTGCGCGCGGCAATCGAGAAAGGAATCGCAGACCTGCAAGCCGCCGGCTGCACGGTAAAGCCCGTCTCGCTGCCGCACACAAAATACGCGATTCCAACCTATTATTTGGTCGCGACGGCGGAAGCGAGTGCGAATCTGGCCCGGTTCGACGGGGTGCGCTACGGCTATCGCTCACCGGCGTCGGATACTTTGTCGGCCATGTACCGGCACTCCCGCGACGAGGGATTTGGCGCGGAGGTAAAGCGGCGCATTCTGTTGGGAACCTATGCGCTGAGTGCCGGCTATTACGATGCCTACTATTTAAAAGCGCAACAAGTGCGGCGTCTGCTGGCGGAGGAGTTTCTGCGTGCCTTTGCCGACGTGGACGCAATTGTGACGCCGACAGCGCCGACACCGGCTTTCAAATTGGGTGAAAAGGCCGACGACCCGCTCGCCATGTATCTGGCGGATATTTATACGGTAACTGCAAGCCTGGCTGGCATCTGCGGCGTGACTGTGCCCTGCGGCACAACCACGGCGGGGTTGCCCGTGGGCATGCAGGTTCTCGCCGCGCATTTGAACGAGGCCACTGCCTTCCGCGTGGCTCGGGCCGTCGAGGCAGCGCGGAGTTAGGAGTGGCGCCGTCATGCACATTCGGCGGAAATTTTTGGCGTTTCTATTCGCCGCGGTCGTTTCGGTGATTTGTGTTTCGCATGCCTCGGCCACGGGCCACAAGGTGCACACGGTCTTTCTGGGTGGTGTGAAACGCGTGCCCTACTCGAAGGCTGGCGATCCAGCGGGAGCGGCGACTGGCGAGAATGAGTTGAAGATTCGCGCGCTGATTGTGGACGGCTCGGTGAAGGAGTGGACCACGGGCGAATCCCACGACGTGACGGACCGCAGCTTCGTCGTTAGGCGCGTTCTTCGGATCAACGATGCACTGCCCGGTGATACCTCCGCGAAGGAGCACTGGGTGTGGCAGCGTGGGCCATGGCTGATGATTGATCGAGTCACGGGCCACGTGGCTGCTCTGAAGCTGCCGGACTACGATCCGGGTGTGAGCCAGCTGAGCTGGTTCCGCGACTACGGCGCCTATTGCGGGGTGACGGCAAGCGGCAAGAGCCTTTACGCTGTCGTAGCGCAATTGGCTGCGCGCAAGCCTGTGATCTCAAAAAGGCTGACGGCCTTTGAAGCGGAGCATCATCCCGAACCCATTTGCACGGCGGCCGAATGGCAGCGAGAACCGTTGCGGGTCACCTTTCATCCAACCGGAAGGGACCAGGTGAGTCTCGATGTCGTCCCCGGTTCGGCAGTGCTGGTAGAAGAGTCGGACGACGAACCGGAGATCGCTGTGCCCAAGACGAATTAGTTAACAATCGCTGTCCCGGGGGCCAGACATGGAATCTTTCGACGAATTATTGCTGAGTGCCGAGGTCGCGCATGGACACATGTGCGCGGGCCAGATCCTCGGCGTGCGCATGGCGTTGCTCGGGCTGAAGCGGCTCGGCATCGAAGATCCGCGCGGCGTGGACCGGAAAAGGCTTGTCACTTACATAGAAATTGACCGCTGCGCCACCGACGCGATCAGCATGGTGACGGGCTGCCGGCTTGGAAAACGCTCCCTGAAATTCCGAGACTGGGGCAAGATGGCATCCACATTTGTCGATCTGACGACAGGGCGCGGGGTGCGGATTGTCGCGCTTGAGGATTCACGGGAGTTGGCGCAGAAACTCTATCCGCACATCGAGAGCAAGAGCGCACAACAAATGGCGGCTTACCGCGAGCTTGAGGACGGGCAGGTTTTCCGCGAGCAATGGGTACAGGTGGCCGTCGAACCACGAGAGTTACCCGGATATAAGAGCGAGCGTTTCATTTGCCCATGGTGCGGAGAAGGCGTAAACTTTGGCCGCTTCCAGGAAGTTGACGGTGAAAGGCTCTGTCTCACTTGCGCTCAGCCGGAAGTACGCTATTGGACCCCGCTCCAATAACCGGAAAAACTTACCGCTTATTGATCTGCTTCGACAGGTTCCAGAAGGCCCACAACATGAAGGCAACCGCGAAGCCTACCGGTAACACCAATAGGTAATCCAAACCGGAATTACGAATCATTTCAACTCACCGCCTCGCCCAATGGCGCTTCTCGCACATTGTGGGGAGCCACGGGCTCTCAACTTAAGGAGAAATCGCTGACGGTAAGGAGGGGGAAGAGAATCCGTAAGAGCTTTGTAAGGGAGCGGAGCAGGCTCGCTGAACGCCGAAGAAACCGGCGCATTGACTGCGCGGACTGGCGCGAGGACGTGCACGGCAGCCTTGACACATCAACGGCTACCCGTTTCTTATCTGTAGAGGACTTCCTTCGGATTTCGCGCGGAATGG
This sequence comes from uncultured Acidobacteriaceae bacterium, assembly GCA_963704415.1. Lineage (GTDB taxonomy): Bacteria > Acidobacteriota > Terriglobia > Terriglobales > Acidobacteriaceae > Telmatobacter. The sequence continues at coordinate 2,333,123 of OY969908.1, forward strand.
GGCGCAAGAAACGGTAAACTGCCCGTGCCGAATCCCAAAGAAGACTATGTCGAACAGGAAGCAGACGGTAGCTGGGTTCGGGGATGCAAACAGGCGCGGAGCTTGAGATTCTTTGCCGGCGCGGTAACTCTAACCCTCCTTCCAGATCCTGAGCTGAACTAACTCAGAGCCAGGAACGTTCCCGGAGACAAATTTTTATCAGGCGACCGGCCCTGGGCCGGGTCTGCCTGTGCCTTGAGCGCTAGCATGCATTTGGCCAGGGCGAGCAAAGGATGAGTGTGGCAACGAGTTTGGCTTGGTTGTTCGCAGCACCCGGGGGAGGCGGCAGCAGCATTCCAATGCTCCTGCCCCTGCTGTTGATCCCGGTGCTTTACCTGGTGATGATCCGCCCGCAGCAGAAGCGGCAAAAGCAATGGCAGGAGATGCTGAAGAGCCTGAAGGCTGGTGATCGGGTCACTACGTCGGGCGGAATTCGTGGCATTATCCTTTCCATCAAGGACGATGTGATTATCATCCGGGTGGCTCCCGACAGTCTGAAACTGGAAATTGCCAAAAACGCAATCGCGTCGGTGACTACACAGGAGAGTTCTTCTGACTCTTAAGAGCCGCCGGAACTCGACTCCCGAACAGAGAATTGGAAAATGAAAAAGAATCTCAATGGCAGAATTGCCCTGATTGTTGCGGTACTGGTGATCTTCATTTACGGCATCTTTGGGCTGCCGGACGGCCTCACGGGAAAGGCGCTGTTGGCAAGCATCACCAAGCGCATTCATCTTGGTCTTGACCTTCAGGGCGGCGCCCACCTGATCCTGCAGGTTGTGGTGTCAGAGGCGGTCAGCGCAGAGACGGACAGCGCCCTGGGGCGCATCCAACAAAGTCTCAAGGCTGCTAACATCCCTTACTCGCAGGTGATCAAGCCGGACCCCACCAAGCCCACAGTCATCCGGATCGAAGGCATCGCGCCTGCCAAAGTAAGCGACGCCCGGTCGCTCCTGGACTCAAAATATTCCAACGAGTACGACATTACCGGGGGCTCGGACAACACGTTGACCGTGACCATGAAGCCGTCCGTGGAGCAGGCGCTCGAGAAAAAGACGGTTCAGCAGGCAATCGAGACCATCCGCGATCGCGTGGATTCGCTGGGCGTGAGCGAGCCGGTGATCCAGGAGTACGGCCTTGGCGATAACCAGATCCTGGTGGAGTTGCCGGGCATCGACGATCTGGATCGTGTGAAGAGCATCATTCAGTCCACGGCGCGGCTGGAGATTCATCCTGTGATCGGTGGCCCTTACCAGGATGAGCAGGCAGCATTGAGCAGCGTGGGTGGCAACCTTCCGCCCGATCAGGAGATCGTGCATGGCTCGGGCGCGTTGGCAAACGGGTCCGATGCGGACAGCGTGTATGTGCTCCAAAGGATCCCCGTGGTGGCGGGAAGCGACTTTCGCTCGGCTGACCCTGGAACCAGCGAGAATGGTCTGCGCGATGTTCGCTTTACCCTGACCAACGAAGCAGGTGACCGCTTCTGGGAGTACACCAGCGCGAACGTTGGCCACGCCATGGCTGTGGTGCTCGGTGGCCGCGTACGCGAAGTCGCCAATATCAAGAGCGCGATTCGCGACTCTGGCGAGATCGAAGGCAGCTTCTCGCAGGACGAGGTCGATGTCCTCTCGAAGATGCTGCGCACCGGCGCTTTGCCGGCCTCGCTGAATTATCTCGAAGATCGGACGGTGGGTGCGTCGCTGGGAGCCGACTCCGTGAAGGAAGGCGTGACGGCCGCAATCGTGGGCGTGCTGTTGGTGATGGCTTTCATGCTGTTCTATTACCGTGGCTCGGGAATCAATGCTGACCTCGCGCTGTTTCTGAACCTGGTGATTCTGCTAGGCTTCATGGGCTTTTCCGGAGCCACGCTGACCTTGCCTGGAATTGCCGGAGTCATTCTGACTATCGGTATGGGTGTGGATTCCAACGTACTGATCTTCGAGCGTATCCGTGAAGAAATGCGTGCGGGGAAGGCGCCATCGGCGGCAGTTGACCAGGGTTTTGCTCATGCGTGGACTACGATTTTCGACACCCACGTGACGACGATCGTCTCGGCGGGTATTTTGTTTCTGTTTGGAACCGGGCCCGTGAAGGGATTTGCGGTAACCCTCACCTTCGGCTTGGCTGCCAACCTGTTTACAGCGGTATATGTCTCACGCGTAATTTTTGAGGCCCACCTGAATAAGTTGAAGCCGGGAGAGATGGTCTCGATTTAGAAATCAGCTTCTAACTCCTAGACTCCAGTTCTCAGCCAATCCGCGAATGAGATCGCGGCCCATCCGGGCAAAAGGCTGGAAGCCAGGAGCTAGAAGCTAGAGGCTAAAACGGAAGGCAGAAAACCAGTGGAATTGTTTCGCAACGTGAATGTGGATTGGCTGGGAAAGAAGTGGTATTTTCTCGGCTTTTCCTTGATCTTCAGCGTGGCCGGTTTGATTTCGATGGGAGTGCACTGGGCGCGTATCGGCAGTCCCGTTCCACTCGGTGTCGACTTCCGGGGCGGCACGCAGGTCCAGGTACAGTTTGCTCAAACTCCTGAGCTGAATAAGATTCGGCAGGCGATGGATGCGTCCGGAATTCGCGATTCAAGCATCCAACCAATTCGAAATGTGGATCAACCGACGAGCAACGACGTGCTGATCAGCCTTCCGGAACAGACCAATGAATCCGCTCTCGATACAGGACGCCAGCAGATCGTCGATGCATTGCGCACCCACTACAACAATTCCTTCACGGTGCGGAATGTGCAGGTAGTGGGACCGACGGTTGGCAAACAGCTTGAGAAGCAAGCGGGATTGGCGACGCTCTATTCGATGGCGGGGATGCTGGTCTATCTCTGGTTCCGCTTCCAGCTGATTTACGGAGTCGCGGCAGTGGTGGCTTGCTTCCACGACACATTGATTACGCTGGGCGCATTTGCCTTGACCAACCAGGAGATCAGCCTTACGGTGATCGCTGCAATCCTGACGCTGATCGGTTACTCGATGAACGACACCATCGTCGTGTTCGATCGAATCCGGGAAAACCTCCGGCTGAGCCGTCGCGAATCGCTCCCTGACGTAGTGAACCGAAGCATCAATCAAACCCTGAGCCGGACGGTCCTGACTTCCGGGCTGACGTTCGTGACGGTTCTTTCGCTGTACGTCTTCGGCGGCCAGGTGCTGAGAGGCTTCTCCTTCGCGCTTGTCATTGGCATTTTGATCGGAACATACTCTTCGATTGCGGTCGCTGCTCCCATGCTCGTGGCATGGCAGGAATGGCGCTTGAAGCGAGGAAAGACCGCGGTTTTGCCCGCGGCGAAACGTACAAAGGTGTAAGAGGCCGTCAGGGCATGCACCGTTTTTGGGGCAAGTTTTGCAAGTGTCGCGTAGTTCTGGTATAGGTGTAGCACACTGCTGTGGTACCGTTTTTGACGCCGGGAACATTTCAGATGGGAGCGGTGTCTAAATTGAGGTAACCAACACCCGATTCGAGGCTGGCCATGTTTGAAGATTCCACATTTGAATCCGGAGGAAGAATCAAGAGCAAGAGCAAATATTGGATGATGGTGACGTTTATCACCAATGGTTCAATTCTGCTTCTGCTCATCCTGATTCCCCTGATCTACCCTGAGGCGTTGCCGAAGGCTGCGATGCAGACGCTCTTGGTTGCACCGCCGCCACCACCTCCACCACCCCCGCCGCCACCGCCGCCTGAAGTGCACGTCGTGCATGTTCAGTCGGAGATGATGAATAATCAGCTGATCGCACCGACGAAGATCCCGAACAGCATTAAGAACGTCGCTGAAAAGGAAGCACCCCCGTCGAGCTTCGGCGTGGCCGGTATGGAAGGGCTCGGGGGGAGCGCAAACGGCGTGATGGGCAGTGTATTCGGAAGCGGCGGGCCAAAGGTGCAGGCTGCCGCTCCCAAGAAGGTCAATATTTCGGCTGGTGTCGCGGTCGGTATGTTGCTCCAGAAAACGCAACCAGTCTACCCGCCGATTGCCAAGGCGGCGCGTGTTTCCGGCACTGTGATTCTGCAGGCCATGATTTCCAAGTCCGGGACGATCGAGAATCTTCGCGTTATCAGCGGACCGGCGATGTTGCAACAGGCTGCGTTGGATGCAGTCAGATCATGGCGCTATCGGCCGTATCTCCTCAACAATGATCCAGTCGAGGTGGAGACGACGATCAACGTGATCTTCAGCCTCGGAGGCTGATACGCCTTCTGGCCCTTTTCCAATGAATGGGAAAGGGCCTTGCTTTTGACCCGAATGCGAATCCGAACAGAGCCGCATTCCCAGCAACCGTAACGCAGTCGCAGTCACAAGAAACTCCTTAGGAGGAACGATTCAGTGATTCTCGCTCAGCTCGCACATTTCGCTTCGCACACGGTCAGCAGTCTGGCCTTTCTCTTCCAGGAAGGGGAACAGACCGTTAGCTTCAGCCCGATGGGGCTTTGGGAACATATGGGATGGTTGGCCCGCGCGGTGGCTATCCTTCTTTTCATCGAGTCGATTTGGTCCTTGGCCGTTATGATCGACCGTTACCTGTACTTCTCCGCCGCCCGCAAACAGTCGCGTGAATTCGCGCCCAAGGTTGCCGGCGCATTGAAGGACAGCAAGCTCGAAGAGGCGATCAAGATCGCCGATCGCAACAAGAAGTCTCACCTGGCTGAAGTCGTCACGGCCGGCTTGCAGGAGTTTCGTGCCTCAGGCGGAGCGGCTACCGAGAATTCGATCGAGAGCTCGCAGCGGGCACTGGAACGCGCCGAGGCGATCGTTCACGCCAAGCTGAAGAGAGGACTCAGCGTTCTCGCCACTATTGGATCGACCGCCCCGTTCGTCGGATTGTTCGGAACTGTCGTCGGCATCTTGAACGCATTCCAACAGATCGCAACGCAGAAGACCTCCGGAATCGGCGCAGTGGCCGGCGGTATTTCTGAAGCGCTGGTGACGACGGCCTTCGGTCTTCTGGTCGCCATCCCGGCGGTTATGGCATTCAACTACTTTACCGGGCGCGTCGAAGCTTTCGATGTGGAGATGGACAACTCGTCGAGCGAGTTGATCGATTACTTCATCAAGCAGAGCAAGCGCTAAGCGCGTTGATTCGGCTCGAGCGGGATTTTTCGGGGACAGGAGAGCAGCGAATCTCTCCTGTTCACCGATTTTGAATGCAGCGCGAGTCGGGTTTCAGTGATAGCCGGAGCCGTCCGGAGCAAATCTTAGAGGTACGGAGCCTAACCAATGGCAATTGCAGTTCGCAATGAAGGCAGTAAGATCAACTCCAACATCAACGTGACACCTATGGTGGACGTGATGCTGGTGTTGCTGATCATCTTCATGGTCATCACTCCCATGCTCCAGAACAAGGTCCAAGTGGATATGGCCAAGGTGGATAACGCCACGGCGATGCCGGATGCCGACAAAGAAGACGCGATTGTTGTCGCGGTGACTCGTGACGGCGGGGTGTTTCTGGGACAAGACCATATAGCAACCAGCGAGCTTGGCGCCAAAGTCCGCGACAAACTGGCCGACACACCCGGCAAGACGATTTTTGTTCGCGCGGATTCGCGCGCGCAGTATCGGGCCGTGGAAGACGCGATCGACGCTGTTCGTACGGCGGGTGTCGATGAAGTTGGATTGTTGACGCAAAAGAAAGAAGGCAATCTCTCGGGCGGTCAGTGAGGTTTAGTCCGAGCGAAGTCTCTTTAACGATTTGCAGGAATCGAGGAGTTTGAAGCCATGGCATTTTCAACTGGTGGTGGCGGCGGCGCAATGGGCGAGATCAACGTCACGCCTATGATCGATATTCTTCTGGTGCTCTTGATCATTTTCATGGTCATTGTGCCGACGGTGCCGCACGGGCTGGACGCATTGGTGCCGCAGCCGCCCAAGGACCAGAAGCAACAACAGCAGCCCAATGACCGCACGATTGTGGTTCAGGTGATCTATCGGCCTGGCGCATCGCCGCTTTACAAGATCAACGAGACTGAGGTCGCGAAGACGGACCTGCTGGCGAGGCTTACCGATATCTATTCCAACCGCGCTGAACGGGTCATGTTCGTCAAGGGCGACGACAACCTGGACTTCCGTTATATTGCCGATGTCATCGACATAGGGCGTTCAGCTAACGTCGATCATATTGGCCTGATGACGCCAAAGATTCTGGCCGGACAATAGGCGGGTTGGAAAAACGAAGCCGCCTGCCGGTCTTGATTGATTTGGCGCTGGTTACGGTGTGACTTTTCCGAAGTTGTTAGGAGTAGAATTTTTCCATCCTGGTTTCGGATGCCCCTGCCGCGGCCAGCCAAGTTGAAATTCCAGGCGCGCATCGTGATGGCACGTCCTGAAGGAGAAGAAGAAGAACATGAATGGACCCGCACGAATTTCGGCGCTCGCGGTTGTTCTGGCCGGCATGGTGCTTTCCATGAGCGGGTGTAACCGCCTGGCAGCACGGGATCAATTGAACAAGGGCGTGGACGCGTACAAGAGTGGAAAGTATGAGGAAGCAATCGGGCATTTCCAGAAGGCAACGGAACTGGATCCGACGCTTCCCATGGCCAAGAGCTACCTGGCCACGGCTCTTTCACAAAATATCGTTCCCGGTCTGGACACTCCCGAGAATCTGAAAACAGCGGATCAGGCGATCAGCATTTTTCAGGAAGTGCTGGCGAAAGACCCGAACGACGTAAACAGCCTGAAGCAGATCGCGGGCATTTATTTCAACATCAAGAAACTGGATGACGCAAAGACCTGGCAAAAGAAGGTTCTGGCGGTCGATCCCAAGGATCCGGAAGCAGCGTACACGGTCGGCGTAATTGACTGGACCCAGGCGCACGAGAATGTTCTGAAGGCTCTCGTTCCGGCCGGGGTTAACGACGACGGCGAGGGCAATGCGAAGGCGCCGAAGAAGGTAATGGACACGATCAAGGATGAAAACGCACCGTTGGTCGAAGAAGCGCTTCAGTATTTGAATCAAGCTGTCGCCAATCGAGCCAACTACGACGATGCGATGGCGTATTTGAACCTCGTATACCGGCGGAAAGCGGATTTGGATTTTGGCAACGACGCTGCCCGCAAAGCCGATATAGCGCAGGCCGAAGAGTGGCGCACAAAGGCAATGGGAACCCGCAAGGCCAATGAGGAAAAGAAGGACAAGGGCCCGGGCGGAATCACCATGGATTCGAGCGGCAATTTGAAGTAGCCTTCCGGCTGCCAAGTTGAAAATGAAAAGGCCTCCGCTGATCGCGGAGGCCTTTTCTTGCGCGGAAATGGCCGACCCCATGGGTATGTCTTCGACCCAGGAATAGGCGTTCCCGGAATGGAATCATTGGATAAGGGAATCGGAGATAAGCGCAATTGCGGGTAGAGTCGGAACGCTGTGATCATCCGCTTTAGGCGCTAGGTCCGGTGAAGCAAAGGCGAGACGAATGCAGATGCGGTTGGCATTGTGCCACGTTTAAGGATGACCAACTACGATCGCGCGCGCGCCAGGCTACTGGCCATTCTTCAAAATCTGCTCAGCATAATAATTGCGAACGACGGCTTGGTCGTGGAGCATTTCGAAGTAAGCATTTTTGAGTAGCTGCGCATGACTCTCGCGCAAGAACTGCCGGATCGTCTGCTGCACGCGTGGATCGTTGATCTCGCGTTGACCCGCGGGCTCGCGTGACAGCAGCTTGTAAACCGCGTATCCTACGGTCCGATGGCCTGGGCCGCCTCCGTCATAGATCGGAATCGGATCGGTGATCTCGCCGGTTTTGAGCTTGCTGATGGCGTTGTAGGCGTCCGGTTCGCTGTGGAGCGCCGACTCATAAACAAAGCCCATGTCGCCGCCGTTCGCCGCATTGTTGGCGTTGTCTGAACTTTGCATGGCTACGACGCCAAAATCCTCCCCGCTTCTCAAGCGGTTGTAGAGGGTTTCAATCTTCTTTTTCGCATCGGCTTCGCTCGGCGGTTTGGTGCTCTGCAAATTCGGAGCCTGTTGCGTGGGTACGGCGCTGGCAACAATCTGCGCCAAGTGATATTGAGGCTCAATCAGATTGAATTCGGACTTGTGCGCCAGATAGTAGCTGCTGATATCGGAATCGGTGATGTTGATTTTGGATTCGATCTCCTTGTTCAGCAGCTTTTCTTTGGTCAGCGAGCGACGCAGGTCCCGCTTCAGGTCGTCGAGTGTAATGTTGCGTTGCTTGAGCTGCTTATCGAACTCTTCTTGGGTATAGGGCGCCTTCATCTCGGTGAGTTTGGCATTCACATCTTCGTCAGAAGCGGCGAGATTCAGTTTGGCGGCGCGTTGCTGCAGGATTTCATCTTCAATCAGCTGGTGCAGGATATTTAGCCGAACGATATTCGCCTGTTCGACGCTGGGTTCCTGAGGGTTGTCTCCGAGACTGGCCTTGTAGTATTTCTCGACGTCAGCACGCAGGATGTCTTTACCATTCACGGTAGCCATGACGTCGGGAGAGGGGAGCCTGTGACAACCGGCCAACGCAGCAGCGACAAGCCCAAAAGCGAGAATAGGGACAGCAAAACGATGCTGAAGAAAACGTGCTTCGACTTGCAACCTGGACACTCCTGAGGGCCGGATACACTCCCAGCTTTACAGGATAAATCCCCGCGCCCGGATACAGGAGACGAATCCTTCAGGAACCATCGGCGATTGCATGGACCCTTGAGACGCGGAGCGTCGCCGCTTCGCTTTACTTTCCAGCACCCTTCGCACCAGGGGCTGGGGCCGGCGCCGGCGGTGCGGGGGGCTGTTCGCCGGCGGCGCGTAGTGCACGATCGATGACCATCCATACCTGATCTTCAGGAATGGCGCCTATGATGCGTTCGCCATCGACAAAGAGCGAGGGCGTCGAATCTAACCCGAGCTTATCCCCCTCTTTCATTGACGCTCGGACCTGGGTCTCATCCTGCTTCGCCAGGCAGGCGTCGAGTTTGGTGGAATCCAGTTTTGCCAACGTGCCTTCCTGCCGGGCGATGCGATCCAATGCCGCGAAACTTTTGTTGATATCGCGATCCTCACCATTCACTTCTTGTCCATGAGCATGCAGGTAGTCCACGTAGGTCCAGTAGACGTCGGAACTCTGTGCTGCCAGGCAATTGGCGTCAACCGCGGCGTGCATCGCCCAGGGATGCATATCTGACAGCGGATAATCCTTGTAAATGAAGCGGACTTTGTCCTTGTATCGTTCAAGCGTCGATGGAAAGAGCGACTGATGCATGCGAGCGCAGTAAGGACACTCAAGGTCATCGAAGTTGACCACGGTGACTTTGGCCGCGGGATTGCCGCGGACGGGCCGCCCAGCAGTATCGATATTGAACGCCGGGTCCTTGGCCAGGTCGAATGTTTCAAGACGCGCCAGCGTTTTCCCGTCGGTGGAAAGCAGGAAGTCGTAAGGTGTGATCTTTGATCCGCGCGTGAAGGTGACGGGCAGGGTTTCATAGCCAGGAAACTGGCTGGGCTTCCGTGCGCCAATCGTTACTGTGTAGTCCTGCGGTACGTTGAATTGCGACCGGACCAGGACCTCGATGCGACGGTTAGTTTCCGCGTCGGGCGGGTTCGGTTGTGCGGGCTGAGCCTTGCAGCCGACAGCGAGACCTAGTGCGAGCAGGCCAGCGAAGAATTGAAAACGCAACAAAATGGACGACCTCTAAAGAAAGGATAAACCAGACACGCCTTGGATCGCGGGACGGCTAAGGCAATCCACGAGCCATTCAATCCAGGGCGCTTCTTTCAATGGACGCGCACGGAAAGACGCAATTCCACCAGTCTCATCAATAAGTCGGCGGCTGATTTGGATCGCGAAAGATTGCGTTTGAGTGGCGGATATCCCCGACCGACCCGAAATTGGCGAGGGTAAAGCTGTAGAGCCATTCCGTCTCATCGCGGCTGACGGACCCAATGGTGCCAAGTTCAAAGCGCCTGTATCCCAGCATCAGGCCGCAGCAGCCCCAGTTATAGACCGCCTGAATCCCCCCGTATTGCAGAGCCCCATGGACGAAGTCATAGCCGCCATTGGCCGCCAGATTGAAGCCTGTGGCATTGGCCTTGCCAAATTGCAAGAAGGGTTGGAGTTGCTGGCTCTGAATGGTTGTCGCAGCGCTGCCCTGCTCGTCCACCGCATTTAACATTGCGTGGCCAAGGCCGACGGTAGTGCGTCCCCAACTGTAACCTGCATACAAGTTGTCGGCGCCCAGGTGGCCGAGACGCGGGTCATAATCCATGTCCCATTCAAGGCGAAGGTTGTCGATGGCCTCGAAGCGCAGACGGGAAACAACCGGCGAAATGTTGCGCGGTTCAGTGAGAAAGGCAACGCCGCTCATGTCCAGCGTGGAATCGAAGACATTGCGGCGACCGGGAATGAGCGCGCCGCCAAAATTCGGATCGATGAAGAACTTCTGCGCAATTTGCCAACTGGCCCATTCGCGTGGAGAGGCGGAGCATTTAGCGGGTGAATTCTCCATCTTGGTTTCGGAGCACGGCGACGCGTGCAGCGGGCGAAGATAAAAGCGCTGCGTCAAGGAGTAGCCGACCTCGTTGGTGTCCGTGGCTATGTCATTCGTGTCGATCAGGAGCACGTTGCGGGCATCCGCCCCAATACCGCCGACAAAGTGGTAGGTCAATTCTGGTTCGATTACGTGCCGCAACTCACGATTCCAGTTCCCGATCGTGAAATCGCGCTCAAGTGCCGGCGGGCGCAGATCGACCGAAGCTTCGAGGTCGGCGCGATCCAGTGGATCGTGGCTTACAGTGGGAGTTCCTCCATTGGCGCCAGTCAGATCGGGCGTCTCGCTTCCAGAGTAGAAGGTCTCCCGGAACCCAACCTCGGGAACCACGCTCCAACCGCCCGCAAACATTGGCATGGATAGATGAGGATAGAGGTCGATACGGCCCACATTACGCGCGTGAAAATTGGGCTCCGCGCGACTCAGGTGACCGATGGACGAGTTCAGACCCCAATAGAGCATCGAATTCGCCAAAGGCCGATCGAGCGTGTCGAAGCGCAAGGTCGGAAGGTGCAGGATTCTTGCCTCGTCTCCCACAGTGGTACTCGCAAAGGTTTGCAGACGACTGAAGGAGCCGGAAGGGATATATCCATTGTGTTCATGCGTGAGCGCAAGGGTACTGAGCACCTCGGAGTTCACGGCCTGGGTGTAATTGTCGTCAAAGACCAGCCGGTACACATAGCTCGACAGGTATTCGACGGTTCCAGCAACACGTGTGCCGGGCGACAGATCCTTGCGTCCATCGGCCGAAATGTCGACGCCGCCTTGATTGATGAGTCCGGTTGCCGGCGGAGTCGCCGCAACGCCGCGATCCAGCAGGGCATTCCAGCGCACCAGCAAATGGTCGAACCCGGGACCTTTGTAGCGAAAGTCGCCGTTGGGCGCAAAGCCGCGCTTCGAGAAGTATTCGGAGCCGATCACCATATCCATGCTGCGGTTGATCGCCCAGTACACTTGTTCGCCAAATGTGTAGCCTCGAATCGAAGAGCCATTGCTGACGACTGGAATCAGCAATCCGCTCTCACGCCCTGTTTCGCTCACCGGATGACGCAGATAAGGCAGGTAAAAAATCGGGACGCCGAAGAGCTTAAAGAAGGTGTTTGCAGTGGAAGCCTCGCCGTTTTCCATCTTGATTGCGCGCGAAATCAACTGCCAGTCCGGCCGGGGTAAGCGGCAATTCGTCATGGTGCCATCCACGATGCGATACATGCCCTCGCCGGTTTGGAGCAGAACCCTCCCGGAAAAGAGAAAAGGATTGGTTGTGGAAAAGACGATGGCAGGGCCGGCTCGCCGTACGCCGATCGAACCAGTGACATTGAAAAACCGTGCCGTATGCATATCGAGCCGCATATCGCCATGTGAGGCCTCGATATCGACATCTTCGGGCCCACCGGTGACCTGAAGGTGGCCATCGGCATCCAACTCCGAAGTGGACTGGTGGTAGACCACTTTGTCGGCGCGCAGAATGTAGTCGCGATAATGAACCACGACCTGGCCATCCAAGGTCCAGACATCGCCGACTCGGCTCTGATGCTGTGCTTCCCACCGCACCGGAACCCCGTTGGGTGGGGCGGGCTCGGGTTGTGCCAGAGGAAGAATCTCCTGGCCGGGATCTTCGGGGAGCGACGCATTCTGTGTTTCGGGACCGGGATTCTCGGAGGGATTTGGTTGCTGAGCCGAGGGAGGTAACGCATTGGTCAACATCTGCCCGCTAAGTTGCGGATGACAGAGGGCCAGCAGCGTGATAAACACAAAATTGCGAGGATGCATCCGGGGCCAAGGCCAGCATAGCAAATGCGGGGCTCTTACTAAGGACGTTACGCCCCATCGATCTGGCAGCAACAAACACCCGGACGCAATTTGGAAAAGGATTTTTCGGTCCAGATTGCAGATTTACTCTCGCGTTACTTCCTGGCTCGTTTTTTTGAGCAACGTTCGCACCGGGCCAATGTGGCCGCGAAGCGAACCTGAAAAGTATTTCTGGGTCAGATACTGACGCAAGAAATACATCAGAAGGGTTCTGGAGAATTGAGTACACAGTCGAGCCAGCCTGTCCCAAGGCCATCGTGGAAACAGGAAGTCAATCGGCGGCTTGAAGCGCACAAAAGCCGCAAAGGTTTATCCGTCGTGGACGAGCACGCGCCGGATGGGGAGCATACCGGCGTTAGCGATCGTGCGGCAAAAGCGGCCGCACGCGTGGCGGCCCGTTTTTCCAAGGCGCCAAGCTACAGCGATATGCAGGCGGCAGAGGCGCGTGCGGCCCTGCGCGACGCGGAAGCCGCGACTCGTGTCGCCCTTGAGGCACAGGCCGCCGCACAGGTTGCGCTGGCGAACCTCGAGCGAGCGCACGAGGATCAAATCGAGTACGAAGAGGAGCCGTGGGAACAGGCTTCTCCCGTTGAGCGGACCTGGGAAGTCTCAAATGAATCCGCACGAGCTCGTGGTGACCTGGGTGCGCCAACGGCGGCAGATGACGTGCCGCAGAGTGCGCGCGTGGATGACCGGCACTTCAAGGGTGCACGCCCAGATGATTTTCCGGCCGCCCACTTCGTCGAAGCGCAACCCATCCACGCAAACTTGATTCACTTCCCGCGCGAGATCGTTGCGACGCGTCGAGTTCGACCGCGATCAGCGGGTGTGACAGAGGAGACTTCGCCGGAACAGGCGGGTCAATTGAGCATTTTTGAAGTTGACCCCAACTCCATCTCCATTGCGCCAATGGCGTCCGCGTCCACGGTTGAGACTGCCGCGCCGGCTCCGTCGTGGAGCGGGCCGGAATGGTCAAATATTGAACTCGAGATGCGGTCGGAAGATGTCGAGGAATATCGTGGAAATCCTCCGTCGACTCCATTCCGAATCGAGTTGGCGCCTCTCGAATTGCGATTGATGGCGGCGACGATCGACTTCGCGTTGACCGTGGGATTTGTTTGCGCAGGGGCGGTGGGAATTGCAGGGCATATGGCGCATTCGCCAGCCGTCAAGGCCGCAGAGATCGGTGCATTCGGTGCGCTGATACTGATCGGAATGCTCTACCAGGCATTTTTCCTCATGACCACGATGTCTACGCCGGGAATGATGTACGCCGGCATTTCGCTTTGCACATTCGATGACGAGAACCCCACGCGCAAGCAATTGCGCGATCGGCTGGTCGCACTGCTCATTTCGTTGTTTCCTGTGGGACTAGGTTTCGCATGGGCGATCTTTGACGAGGATCATCTGAGTTGGCACGATCGGATTTCGCGGACGTACCAGCGGAAGTGCTGAGGCGCTGATGCAGGATTTGCAAAACTTGAGGCGCGGATAAATCCCGCGCCTTTTTCTATGCTCGCCAGCAGAAGACGCTACCAGGTCAGGGCGCGTAACGCACTCACCCCAGCCCCAATCAGAGCCGTCTCGTCATCGGGAGGCAGGATCTCAAGGGAATAGCTCAAAAGCGGGCTCATCTTCACCATCGTTTCGAGATGGGATCGCAACACGGGTAGCTCGAGGAAGCCCACATTGTGGCCAGTGAAGTAGAAGCGTCCAGGTCCGGCCAGGTGGATGAACGACGCAGTACCCGCGGCCAGTGCGCGATGCCATAGATCGACGAAATCGCGGCAACGGGTGTCGCCCTGTTTTGCCTGCGCGAATACCTCTTCAGGTTCGAGGTCGAGAAAGCGCATCCGCATTGCACGATACCCCATGATGCCTTCGAGGTGCCCCACCCCGCCGCAGCCGCAGAATCTCTCTTTCGGGTCGAGTGTAACGGTGACATGTCCACCTTCCCAGACGCCCTCGACATAGGGCCAGCGACCATACCCAATCCCGTTGCCGATCGTCCAGACACGGGTCAGTTTGTTAAGCTGGCCGCGCGTCGAAGCCACCCCAGCGGCGATCGAATCCGCATCGTTGGCAATGTAAACCGGAGCTGAAACGCCTCTCTCATTGAGAACTTTTGTGAGCTCGTCTGCGAGCCGCATACCTTTAATCTGAGGAAGATTCGGTGAATCCTCGATGACGCCGTGACGAACCACACCGGGAACCGCGACGCCTATCGCGTCGACGGGAACTTTGAATGTGCCAACCAGCGCGGCGATCTTGTCGACTAGAACCTCAATCAGCTCTCCGCCAGGGAGAGCCGCGAGCGCCTCATGCTCGTCGGTACTTTCAGGAAAGCGCAGCGGCTTTCCAGTCAACCGCTGATCTTCAAGCGCGCCTGCCACAATGTGCTCGGTCATCACAACGCCGATTGCGGTGCTCATGAACAGTTCCTCTCATCCCGCCTGATAGCGATTCAGGCGGCCCAGGCCATTGAAGGCTGCGGTCTTGTAGCACTCGGCGAGGGTCGGGTAGTTAAAAACAGTTTCGACGAAGTAATCCACGGTGCCTCCCAGCGTCATGACCGCTTGGCCGATGTGGACCAGTTCGCTTGCACCTTCGCCGATGATATGCACCCCCAGGACCTTGCGGGTGTCGCGATGGAAGATCAGCTTCAGGCGCCCGGTTGTGTCGCCTCGGATCTGTCCACGCGCAACCTCGCGATAATACGCCATGCCGACCTCGTAAGGCACATCCTCATCGGTCAACTGCTCTTCCGTTTTGCCGATAAAGCTTATCTCGGGAATGGTGTAAATCCCATAAGGGTAGAAGCTGGGATTTGAGGAGGTGGCGTGATCGTTGAAGGCGCGGGCGGCGGCAATGCGTCCCTGCTCCATTGACACGGAAGCTAGAGCCGGAAAACCAACCACATCGCCCACCGCAAAAATGTGCTCTACCTTGGTCCTGAAATTCTCGTCAACCGGGATGCGTCCGCGGCTGTCGGCCTCAAGACCGGCTGCGGCTAGATTCAGCTCGTCCACGTTGCCTTGGCGGCCTACCGCATAGAGCAATGCATCGCCGGAGACTTTTTTCTTACTTTCGAGGTTGGCCACAACGCCGCCGTCAGAGAGCTCTTCCACACTCTCCACCTCCTCGCCGAGCCGCATGGTCACGCGGCTGTCCCGCAGGTGGTAGCTGAGAGATTCGACAATTTCCTGGTCGGCAAACTCGAGAAGCTTGTTACGTTTTTCAATAAGAGTGACGCGCATGCCGAGAATGGCGAACATGCATGCGTATTCGACTCCAACCACGCCGCCACCTACGACGATCAAGGTGCGGGGCAAGTTGGGAAGGTCGAGGACCTGGTCACTGTTGATAATAGTGCGGCCATTAATGGGAACCTTGGGCGAAGAGGCAGGCTTGGTCCCCACGGCAAGAATGATGCGGCTGCCTTCGAGGGTCGTATCCCCATGCGGACCTTCCACGCGCAGTACGTGCGGATCGATAAAATGCCCAATTCCCTGGATCACGTCGATCCCGTTGCGCGAGAGCTGGGCCTCGGTTACGTCCACTTCAGTCTTGATGACCGCCTGCACACGGAAAGCGAGATCGGCCATGGTGATCTTTTCTTTGACCCGGTAATTCATGCCATAGACGGAGCGATAGGCGTACCCGGAAAGGTGCAATACGGCTTCACGCATGGTCTTGGACGGAATGGTGCCGGTATTGATGCAGACGCCGCCAACGACCGCGCGTGCTTCGACGACCGCGACACGCTTCTTCATCTTGGAAGCCGCAACGGCAGCGCGCTGGCCTGAGGGCCCGGAGCCGACAACGATCAGGTCATACTGGACGGCGCTCATGCAATTGTCTCCCGGGAACTAATCGAAGGCTGGGGCGAGTGGTACGCTGATGCCGCCGGCGTGGGCCACAACCGGAGGCTACCATACCGCGGTGGAACGCGGACAGCAGCGCTTCGTGAAAATGACGGACTCGGGCGGGGTCAGGACAGAGTCTGGCACAACTTCGGTAAAGAATGCCGGCGATCTCCAGGATCGCCGGCGTCCGGAGGATTGGATGCAACGGAACCGATTCGTACTACGCGGCGGCTGAACGTCGAGCTGCGACCGAACGGGTTGCAGAACGGGCCGAAGGTTTGCTCTCTCCGCGGAAGTTTCCGCCCTGTTGCACAGAGCCTTCCAGTTGGAACTGACCAATCATTCCGTCCAGGTCGTTGGCCAGGGAGTTGAGGTTCTTTAATGCCTCTACAGCTTCCTCGGCGCCTTGGGTGTTCTCAGTGGCCCGCTGCGAGATTTGACCGCCGATTCGGAGATTTCTCCGGATGCGGCTGTTTGCTCGGTCGCTGCGGTGGCGATGAGTTGAATCTGCTGCTCAACTTGCTTTGAAGACTCAATGATGGCTTCGAGACTTTGCCGGGCACGGGCGGTTTCGTTCATTCCGCTCTCAACCGCGGAGCGGCTATCCTCCATCACCTGAAGAGTGGTGGCTGCATTGCGGATTTGTGCCAAAGCGAGTACTGATGGGAAATTATTTTGACTCACATCTCCGCTCATTTGCGCGATTCGATGGAATGTGAGCAGCGAATAGCCTCCCAACACCATGCAGAGACCGCACACGATGCCGAAGGCAAACGTGAATTTGCGAGAAACGGGAAGATTGCGCAACCATCGCATGGCAGTAACCTCTTCTTCTTTCAATCTCCTATTTCATCGGCGCGTCTTGCCGGGACTTGAGGGGCTACCGCTTAGTGGTCATAAAGCAAGCGCTCTATGGACATTGGAAATGTCTTCTTGCTCGACAAGCGGTAAATCGATATTCTTTGGCCCGTTGATGTATCTCGATTTCGAGAATGGCCTGAGAGGTAGGTTATGTCCGCCAAACGATTCGTTGGTTGGTTCGTGGTTATGGCATCGTTCATCCTGGCTCTCGGCTACATGCAGGGGAGAGGGCAAAACCCTCCCGCAACCGCCTCTTCACCTCAGCCGGCAGCTCGCCCTCAACCGACTCCGGAGCAACTCGCCATCCAGGCTGCGTCAGAAAAAGAGCATCGGCGGGAGTTGGACGCGCTCGGCATCAAAGAACTGCGTCCAGGCGCCGACGGCGATGCCAGTTCGCCCCACGCCGCGAATTACGACGAGGCGAAGGCAGATATCTATCCAAAGATCCCCGATCCGCTTGTTCTGAACAACGGCAAACCGGTGACGACGGCCAAAGTCTGGTGGAGTCAACGCAGACCGGAGATCGTGGAGCTTTTTGACCGCGAAATTTATGGACGCATGCCTGCGAATCTGCCCAAGGTCAATTGGGAGGTCGTCAGCACGGTGCACGAAAAGAACGGAGACGTGCCAGTTGTTAGGAAGACGCTCGTGGGCCATGTCGACAATTCGGCTGACCCTGGAATCTCGGTGAACATCGACCTCACATTGACGACTCCGGCGGATGCAAAGGGGCCGGTTCCCGTCATCATGGAATTGGGTTTGAGCAAGGAATTCATGGCCATGCTGGCCAAGAGATTCCCCCAGTTCGCCGCAATGGCCGGACCGGGACCGACATGGCAACAGCAAGTGCTGGCGCGGGGATGGGGTTATGCCGAATACATCCCGACCAGTGTGCAACCCGACAATGGCGCGGGCTTGACGGAGGGAATCATCGGCCTCGCAAACAAGGGCCAGCCGCGCAAGATCGATGATTGGGGCGCTCTGAAGGGGTGGGCATGGGGCGCGAGCCGCTGCCTTGATTATTTTGAAACGGATAAGGATGTGGATGCGAAACAAGTCGGCATCGAGGGTCACTCACGGTATGGCAAGGCCTCGCTTGTCGCGATGGCATACGATCCGCGTTTTGCGATCGGCTACATCAGTTCTTCAGGCGAAGCAGGGGCGAAGCTCTACAGGCACATCTTTGGGGAACAGGTGGGCAACGTTGCCGGGGCCCAGGAGTATCACTGGATGGCCGGCAATTTCCTGAAGTATGCGGGACCGCTGACTCCCGGCGATCTTCCAGTCGACGCGAACGAATTGATCGCCCTGTGTGCGCCAAGGCCCGTATTCATCAGCGGCGGAGCGACCGATGGCGACGGATGGGTTGACGCGAAAGGCATGTTTCTCGCGGCGGTGGGTGCCGGGCCCGTCTTCAAGCTTCTCGGCAAGAAGGATCTCGGGACGACGACGTTTCCCCCCATCGAGACAACTCTCATCGACGGTGACATTGCGTTTCGTCAGCACACCGGGGGGCACACACCGGGACCGAATTGGCCGACGTTTCTTGCCTTCGCCAGCCGATATCTGCACGCGACTCGAGCAACCGCGGCTGGTCTGAGTGGAACGACGGATGGGGCCCCAGTCCGCTTGACAGCAGAACAGGATCGGGAACGGATGCTTGCGCTCATAGGCCTGAAAGATTCCGACATGCGGCATCGTCCCGCGGGCGATGCGAAGGCGTCCGATGCGACGAATTACGACGAAGCGAAGGCGGACGTCTACCCGCAGATCCCCGACCCTCTCCTGATGAAGGACGGCCAGCGTGTGACGAGCCCGGAACAGTGGTGGTCGGCGCGCAGACCTGAAATCATTGCGGACTACGAGCGCGAGATTCTCGGCAAAGCGCCTGCGAAGCTGCCGAAGGTGACGTGGGAACTGGTCAAGACTAATCCAGAAAAATATGGCGGTTTCGACGTAATCACCAAGAGGCTTGTGGGCCACGTCGACAACTCCATCGACCCTCAGATCCAAGTCAATATCGAGATGGTTCTCACCACGCCTGCACACGCCGCAGGTCCCGTTCCCGTGATTATGGAGCTGGCCTTCGACCCCGACTTTCAGGATGCAATTGCCACGCCGGTATCCGAGGTCGTTCCGCCCGGATATGGTCATTACGGAGTGGAGTGGGAGCCTCTGCTGAAACGGGGATGGGGCTTCGCCGTGCTATCGCCGACGAGCTTTCAAGCAGACGACGGCAGCGGGCTCACGAGCGGCATCATCGGACTCATGAATAAAGGGCAGCCGCGTGGGCCTGCAGATTGGGGTGCGCTGCGCGCGTGGGCGTGGGGCACAAGCCGTGCCATGGACTATCTCGTGACGGACAAGGCTGTCGACGCGAAGCAGGTTGGATTGGAAGGGCACTCGCGCTTTGGAAAAGCTGCGCTGGTTGCGATGGCCTACGATCCAAGATTTGCCATCGTCTACAGCAGCTCCTCCGGCGAAGGCGGCGCCAAACTCTATCGGCATATCTACGGCGAGCAGATGCCGAACTTGGCCGGTCCCGCGCTCTATCACTGGTTTGACGGGAATTTCCTGAGGTACGGTGGGCCACTGACGCCCGGCGATCTGCCAGTGGACAATCACGATCTGATCGCTCTCTGCGCACCGAGGCCCGTGTTCATCGGTGGGGGCGCCAGCGCAGGCGACGGGTATGCCAATCCAAGCGGCGATGCATGGGCCGACGCGAAAGGAATGTTTTTAGCCGAAGTGGATGCCGGGCCGGTCTACCGACTTCTTGGTGCGAAAGATTTGGGAACCACGGAGTTTCCGTCGATGGGCACCGCGCTGATCGAGGGAGATCTCGGATTCCGGCAGCATCAGTTTGGCCACACGCCGACACCGAACTGGCCGACATTCCTCGATTTCGCGAGCAGATATTTGCATGCCCCTGCCACGCAGGCAAGAACGCAATAGGACAGATAGCGATACCGGACTCGACGAATCAGAAGACCGAAGAGCGAGGGGGGCGCGGCGCCTCACCGCGCCTCCTCCCACGGCTCAACCCTTCGTCCCTCCACGTTGCTTCAAGATTGCGAATACGTCCTGATGAGCGAGATAAAGCACGATTCGAGATTGTTGTTCGGTTGTTTCCACAATAAAAGTCGAATCAACGAACGCTGCCTCGCCCGATCGGTCACTTTCAGCGAAATTCATCCTCCATCGCGTGTGCGCCATTGAATAGCGCTCGCCCAGCGAATGCGCGTCCACACTGACCAGTTGCATCGAATGGCAGCCAAGGCTTTCGAAGAGCTGCTTGCGTTTCGGCAGAGCGAGCACGAAATCACTGGCTTTGACACACTGCGCTCCTTGTGGTCCAGCGGCCATGAATGTATCGGCGAACTGGGCGACGGCTGCGGAGAAATCGCTCCTGTTGTTGTTGAGTTCAAATTGGCGAAAGAAGGCCTCGACCGAGGGGGATACTTTTTCCATAAGGGTCCTCAATTCCCGGTGTCCTCATTTCCCGGACACAGAAGGTAGGTTCCGTGCTGAAAGGCACTTTAGTATTATATCAAATCCAGTCGTATAAGTCAATATATTTGTTAAGGTTAGGACCGGCCGACACGCGCGAAGCTAGGCTGTCGCAATCTTATAAACACGCGCGCAGTTTCCACCCAGGATTCCATCGCGCTCCGCCCTCGGGAATTGTTGGGCGAAGTCGACCCCAATGGCTAACGTCTGCGCGTACTCTGCAGACAGCGTGCAGACCGGCCAATCGGACCCGATCATCAATCGCGAGGCCCCGAAAGCGTCGAGAGCCGCGTCCAGGTAAGGTCGGAAATCATCAGGCATCCACGTCTTCCATCGCGCTTCCGTCACCATCCCCGAAAGCTTGCAGGAGACATTCGGGCACTTCGCCAACTCGCGAATATCGCGACGCCAAGGCACAATCAATCCTTCCGCGATGGCTGGTTTGGCAAGATGATCAAGGACAAACGTCTGCGCCGGATATTGACGCACGAGTTGCGTCGCGATGGGTAGATGGCGCGGATGGAGCAGCAGATCGTAAGCCAGGCCGAACTCCGCAAGCTGCGCAATACCGCGTTGAAACTCTGGTCGCAGCATGAAGTGGTCGTCGTCCTCATCCTGCAATACATGGCGCACGCCAACAAGCTTCCTGTGCGTAGCGATCTTTTCCAGTTGATCCGTCAGGAGCGGCGAACACAGATCGACCCAGCCGATTACGCCCTCGATGAATCGATTCAGCTCGGCAAGTTTGAGAAGCCAGTGCGTCTCCTCGAGGCTTTGGCGAGCTTGCACAGCGATCGATCCATGCATGCCGTTTTCATCAAGGAGCGGCTTCAAGTCCCCAGGCAGAAAGTCTCGCCTCAGGGGCGCCATCTGATCGTTAATCCACCCGTACTCTGCGGGAGTGTACTTCCAGAAATGCTGATGCGCATCGATTCGGATCATTGAGAGAATCATCTCTCACGCGGGAACCGATGATCAACAACAACGAATTGGAGGCATCCGAAGCAATCCACGAAGTTGGAGACCTTCGGAGTGGCCCATCCTGCGCAGGTATAGTTCTGATATGCGCTTGAAATACCCTTGGCTGACACTTTCACTCAGCCTGTGCCTGGTCCCGGCGAACGTACCAGCCCAATCTGCCAAGCCGACCATCACTCTCGACGAGTATCTCAACACGACAGACATCTCGGGAGTCAGGCTCTCGCCGGATGGTTCCTCCGTTGTGATCGCGACGGACGTCCCCGACTGGAAAGACAGCGTGTATCGCCACGATTTGTGGATTTGGAATGAGCTGTCTGGACTGCGGCCGTTGACGCACTCCGCTGGCGAAGAGGATGCGCGATGGAGTCCGGACGGCAAGTGGATCGCTTTGCTTTCCGATCGCTCGCTTCTTGGAGACGATGCTTCTGCGGATACGGAATCCGGGAACGACGCAACAAAGCCGAAACGAATTTGGATCATTTCCGCGACAGGTGGTGAGCCCCTCCCGCTTTACAGCGAGAAGCTGGACGCACATGCATTTGCCTGGGCATCTGACAGCGGTTCCATCTATTTTTCCGTACAAGAGCCACTCGGTCACGATCAGGCAGAAGCGCGTGAGACAGAGTGGCAGGATGTCATCCGGTGGCGAGAACAGAACCGTGGCGACTTGTTGCTCAAGGTTGGCATTGCTTCTGCACTGGCGAACGCAATAGCGACACCGTTGCCGAATAGCGCCGTGGCAGCAAAGGCGGTCAAGGGCAGAGCGGACACGATCCCCGCGTCGCCTCTGCCCGCGGGCGCGTCGGTGCTCACAAAAAGCGCTTTGGCAATTGATGAGATTGCTCCTTCCCCGAATGGCAAAGAGCTGGCCTTTCTCACTGGTCCGATCCATCGGCGTATTGAGAATCCGGCCGACAACGAGATTTTTGTTGTTGCTTCTCTCGGCGGAGAGGCGAGACAGCTGACTCACAATCAGGCCCTCGAAACGAACATGCGCTGGGCGCCGGATAATCGCTGGCTGCATTTCGTTGTGTCTGCTGCGGCGGGTTCCCTGGAGGGCAGCTACCGAGATGTGCAAGGCCGCCTCTACCGTATCGACACGGAGACTGCCAGGGTAGAGCGCCTCGGTACGGCATTCGATGGATCGTTCGACCAATTTGTTCTGCTGCCGGATGGCCGCGAATTCGCGCTGGGCCTCAAAGGCACGGAGACGCAGATCTACCTTGTGGAAGGGGACAACGCGACTAAGCTGCCGGGCCTCGCGGGTACTTATGCCGGCCTTGAGTCGGCAGACAAGTCAAATAGCCTTCTCGTGCGTCACTCCAGTGTGAACGAGCCGCCTCAGGTTTACCTGGCAACGGATCCGCTGCATCCAGATCAGCTCAAGGCTCTCACTAGCTTCAATCCGGTATTTGCTGAACGCGCGCAACCCGAGTGGCAGCCGTACACGTGGCAATCGGACGATGGACGAACCGTGGAGGGCATGTTAATTTTTCCGCCCGGCAAGAAGAGCGCAAAACATCTGCGCATGCTCACACTGATTCACGGAGGTCCTGCGGACGCGGATGGCAATCGCTTCGGAGCGGATTGGTACGATTGGGCGACGCTGGCAGCCGATCGAGGCTGGCTCGTTTTTCGGCCGAACTATCGCGGCTCCTCAGGCTATGGCGATGACTTCATGCTGGAGATCGAGCCGCACCTGGTTTCGAAGCCGGGACGTGACATTCTAACTGGCGTCGATGCGCTCGTAAAAGACGGTTATGCCGACCCAAATCATCTTGCCATCGGCGGCTATAGCTATGGCGGCTACATGACCAACTGGCTCATCACGCAGACCGCGCGCTTTCGAGCAGCGGTCACGGGTGCGGGCGCTGTGGAGCACGCGGCCAACTGGGGCAATGACGATGAGACATGGGATGACGCATGGTATCTCGGCGGCCAACCATGGCAGAATCCTGAGCTCTATCAAAGTGAGGCTGCGCTGTTTCGATTCGACAAGGTGAAAACGCCGACACACCTGGTGCAGGGAGGCGCGGATATACGCGTAAGCTACCTGGAGGGAGTGACAATGGAACGAGCGTTCCAGGCGCTCGGTGTGCCGCACACTTTCCTCGTATTTCCCGGCGAGGGACATGGCCTGGACAAGAATCCATGGCATGGATATATCAAGTTGCGTGAAGAACTGAAATGGCTGGAGAAGTACGATGGGAATTAGCAGATCTACTTGGCGGAAAGGCACACAGAAGAATTGCCGGAACCGGCCGGGCAATTTCGAGCATCTTTCTTAATAGCATGAATCCAGTCGATCAAGCCCGCCAGACGGCCTTCCAGCAGACGTTGCTCAGCGCCCGCCGGACCATGCTGATGAGCGAGATCCTGAAGTTGGCGATCGATAGCTTTCGTGCTTCTAAGGTGCGCTTTGCGTTGACAGCTTTGGGCATGGTGATTGGCACGGCGTCGGTCATCCTGGTGGTGACGATCGGGATGAAGGGGAAGCAGTATGTTCTCGACACGCTACAGAAGATCGGGACCAACTCAGTTGAGATCGAGTATTCGGGCGGCGGAGCGACCGGCGCCGAGCGCGTCATGTACAACGACTATCTGACGCGTGAAGACGAGAAAGCTGTCGACGCCCAGTTGCCGGGAATCATTTACTCTTCGCCGATTCTCGAAATGCACACCCGCATCAGTTTTGGCGGCGGCGTGATGAAAGACACGCTGGTCCTCGGCGTAAGCCCAGACTACCGCCATATCCGCAACCTGCTTGTGCCCAATGGCCGGTTTCTCGACGAGATCGACGATGAAACCCACACCAACTGCGCCGTGGTCACAGAACCCTTCGCCCGGGAGAGATTCGGAAGCCCCAATGCCGCGGTAGGGCAGACATTTGAGATTTATGGCATTCCTTTCACCATCATCGGTGTCTTCAAAGAGAGCGTCGATGACATGGGCCAATCGGAGATTGCCGATCAGACGATTCTCATTCCTTATTCGGTTGCGCGGTTCTTCACCGGAACGGAGAACGTGAAGCAGATTTACTTCTCGATGCGCACCATGAATGAAGTGCCCGACGGTGCGAAGGAGATTGTGCGCATTATTCAATCGCGCCATCGTCCGGGTTCAGTGTATAAGGCGCAGACGCTGACAGAGGTTTTGACCTATGCGGCGGAGATTTCTGATGCGCTAACGGCGGTGTTGGTGCTTGTCTCCGCGATTACGCTGGCCGTGGGCGGTGTGGGCATTATGAATATCATGCTGGCAAATGTTCGTGCGCGCATCCGCGAGATTGGCATTCGCAAGGCACTGGGTGCGACCTACCGGGAGATTAAGCTGCAGTTCCTCGCCGAGGCGGTGATTATTTCGCTGGTTGGCGGAATTGTTGGCGTGCTTGTTGGGCTCACCGTGCCGTTGTCGATCCGGTTCTTTACGGATTACGCGTTGCCGGTTTCGGTCTGGTCGATTGCGATCGCGCTGGCTGCGGCCACAGCCGTAGGCGTGATCTTCGGCACGGTGCCAGCCACGCGCGCTGCGCAGATGGATCCGGTCGAGGCGCTGAAGTATGAGTAGCGACGGGAAGGTTGAGGAGGAACGCGCGGATGAAGAAGACACTCCTTCCAAGGGCCCGAATCTTGTCTTGATCTATAGCTTGCTTGGCGCTGCGCTGCTTATCGCAACGGGGCTTGCCACGCTCATCGTGCTGCCCTTTTATCATCGCCACTGAAATCTTCTCGCTGCTGGAGGAGGAAAGAGAAACTGTGCCGACTCAAGCAGAAAAGGCTACGATCTTCCAGGCTTTGCATCAACGGGATGAGGCGTTCGTCATTGCCAATCCCTGGGATGCGGGAACTGCGCGCATTCTCACCGGGCTCGGCTTTTCTGCGCTTTCAACGACGAGCGCGGGGCTTGCCTTTACACTCGGGCGACGCGACGGCACGGCCAGCGTGAGCCGTGACGAAGCACTGGCGAATGCCAGATCGATTGTGGAGGCGACGCATCTGCCGGTTGCTGCCGATTTGGAGAACGGCTACGGGCATTCTCCGGAGGCGGCTGCGGAGACGATTCGGCTGGCCGCTGCGGTTGGACTCGTGGGCGGATCGATCGAGGATGCAACCGGTGAAGCGGCGCACCCGATTTACGAATTCAATCAGGCAGTGGAACGGATTGCGGCTGCCGTGGCTGCTGCGCGCTCTCTGCAGTTTCCCTTCATGCTTGTTGCGCGGGCCGAGAACTATCTGCATGGACGACCCGATCTGGACGATACGATCAAGCGGCTGAAGGCCTTCGAGGCTGCGGGCGCTGAGGTGCTGTATGCGCCGGGAATCACCAGCCCGGAAGACATTCGCACCGTGTGCGCATCAGTGCGCAAGCCGGTGAACGTGTTGATGGGGATCAAGGGAGCGCCGCCGCTTTCGGTTGCCGAGTTGGGCGCACTGGGCGTTCGGCGCGTGAGCATTGGTTCAGGATTCAGCCGTGCTGCGCTCACGGCGTTTCTTCACGCCGCGCGCGAGGTGCGGGACGGCGGAACGTTCACGTTTACCGAAGAGACGCTCTACATGTCGGAGCTCGCCAACCTTTTCGGGGATTAGGACTGGCCGTCCAGGCGATGGCTTCGCTTGGCTCAAGAGCTTCTTCGGCTATTGTTTCTATGCACGGCGCGAGCTTGTTCTTCGCCGGTTTTTCATGGGGCAGAGGTTCGCACGAGGATTCAACGGGCGCAGCTTCAGGCGGTGGGTAGGCACCCAGGGACAAGGAACACCCATTAATCCCTAGCGGATCGCGCTCGAAGCAGATCGCGATGCGCCAGACTCCAGCTCTTCAAGGCCATATACACATCATCGAGGTCTTTCGCGGGAGCTGTTTGCCGGTACTCAGTGCGAGGCGGGACTTCGGCATAGACGGTGCGGTGCACCAGGCCGTCGGCTTCCAACTCGCGAAGCTGCAAAGTCAAGGTGCGCTGCGTGATTTCAGGCAGTTTCTTGCGAAGCTCGCCGAACCGGCAGACGCCCGCAACGCCCAGATGCCAAAGGATAAGGACCTTCCACTTTCCGCCGAGCATGTCCATGGTCTGCTCAACCAGCCGTGCTTCGGCATCTGTGATTTCGCTTTTCGGCTTCATAGTATCAATCATGATAGTAGATACAGAAAATGTGTCTACTTGCACTGAGTGTCTATACATGCAAATCTTGGTCGAATGAGAGCGGCTCCTTCTTGGACGGGAACGCTCGGAGAGATTGCGCATGGTGCATCGGGCGGCGTTCTGGCTGTTCACGAGTTTGCTGATGGCATGGCTGATCGTCGGCGGAGTGTTCGACCTGACGCACGCCGTGGGCGCGACCGAGATTCTGCGAAAGCTTGGGTATCCGGAATATCTGGGTTCGATTCTTGGAGTGGGAAAGCTATTGGCTGTCCCGGCGCTGCTCTACCCAGAGTGGCCAACATTGCAGGAATGGGCTTATGCGGGAATTGCGTTCGACGGGCTCGGCGCATTCTTCTCGCATGTAGCGATACGGGATGGCGCGGGCGCAACGATCGCTCCGCTCGTATTTCTCGCTTTTGCGGGCATCAGCTACTCTCTGCGTCCTGTGCTGGGGGTGAAGGCAATGGAGTTTCAGCGCTGTCGGCGATGAGGACCGGGATACCTTCGAGGATGGGATAGGTTCGGTTGCAAGCGGTGCAGACGATCTCGTCCGTTCCGAGGCGCAGAGGCTGTTGGCAGGCGGGGCAGGCGAGTGCGCCGGTCCATGCCTTCAAAGCTTCTCGATCGTCCTTTTGCTGTTGGGGCGGCATGGTTGGCCGTTATTGGATGATCGCTTCGGGCTCGTCGCCGGGATTACTGGGTCGGCGCGGGGGGCGGCTGGCGAACTCGCGCTCGATGCGCTCGTTGGTGCCGGCCTTTGCGAACTCGTGGGCTACGCGGATGCCGTTGAAGATGGCATTGTCGTTGGACGAGCCGTGGCCGATGATGCACACGCCGCGTACGCCGAGGAGCGGGGCACCGCCGTATTCGGTGTAGTCGAGGCGGCGGCGAAAATCGTTGAAGGCGCGCCGAGAGAGCAGTGCGCCGACTTGCGCGGTGACGGTGCGGGTGAGTGACTCGCGCAGAACGTCGCGGACGAAGCGGCCAATGCCTTCGCTGGTTTTGAGGGCGACGTTGCCGACGAAGCCGTCGCAGACGATGACGTCGGCGTGGCCATTGAAGATGTCGCGGCCTTCCACGTTGCCGATGAAGTTGATGGGCAGCGCCTTGAGCAGCGGGAGTGCTTCGCGAGTGAGGTCGTTGCCCTTGGTCTCTTCTTCGCCGATCGAGAGCAGGCCGACGCGCGGCTTGTGAATCTTGAGCACGCTTCGGGCGTACATTTCGCCCATGACGGCGAATTGCTCGAGGTTGTGCGCCTTGCAATCGACGTTCGCACCGACGTCGAGCAGGACACACGGGTTTCCTTTAGACGTGGGCATGGGCGTGGCGAGGGCGGGGCGGTCGACGCCGGGCAGCGCGCCTAAAACCATCTTGGCCGTAGCCATCGCCGCTCCGGTGTTGCCTGCGGTGACGAAGCCGGCGACCTTGCGATCGCGGACCAGCTTGAGACCGACGCGCATGGAGCTGTCTTTTTTTGTGCGGACGGCGTGAACTGCCTTTTCGTCCATCCCAATGCGCTCGGAGGCGTGGTGGATGACGATGGGCAGATCCTCGTTCTCGAGGTGCTCGTCGAGCAGGTCGCGTAGTTCCGGTTCGGGGCCGATGAGGTGGACGCAGACGGGGAGCGTCCGGCAAGCCAGGATTGCCCCCCGGATCTCGGGTTCCGGCGCTTTGTCGGAACCAACGGCATCGAGCGCTATGTCAATGAGCGTGGGCATTGCCTGCTCAGACTACTTGGCGGCTTCCTTGGTGTCCAGCACCTGGCGACCCTTGTAGGTGCCACACTTGGGACATGCGTGGTGGGGAAGTTTCTTCTCGTGGCAATTTGGGCACTCAGAGAGGCCGCTGGCGGTCAGGAAGTCGTGGGACCGACGAAGGGCGGTGCGGCGCGTGGAGTGGCGTCGTTTCGGATTCGGCATGGTGCAATTCCTTTCGTGTCTCGTCCGCGCTTTGGGCCAGATTCAGGCCCCGGATTCAGGCCACGAAGGGCCGTCGGTGCCGTTTGGCGCGGTAGAGACACCCTCAATCTTTGGGTGAATTCAGGACTTTATCCGGCTACGAAGCTCCGCGAGCGCTTCCCAGCGGGGGTCATTCGAACCCTCTTCGCAGGTGCACGGCTCGAGGTTGCGGTTCTTGCCGCAGCGCGGGCAAAGTCCTTTGCAGTCAGGCTTGCACAGCGTCCTGACCGGCAGGGACAAAAGCACCTGCTCGCGCAGCACATCCTCAAGCAAAAGACTGTCTTTTTGATAATAACCGATTTCGGTTTCCGGTGCCGTAATGGAGCGCTCGGGGGCGTCGGCGTCGGCGCCAACCGGTCGGAAGATCAGGTCATAGTCGCCAGCGAGCGGGACATCGACGGGCTCGACGCAGCGGGCGCAGGGGAGCTTAAACTCACCGGAATACCGGCCGCGGAGACGGATGTCGGCGACGATGTCCTTGGGGCCGCGGTGTTCGTGGATGACTTCGGCGCGGCCAGAGGCCGCGAGGGGGCCGTCCTGGGTGGCTTCTTCGCCGAAATCGACGGAGCCGGGTTGTAGCTGGAGGTCGAACTCGATGGGTTCTTTCTCGAGGTCGCTTACCTTGAATTCCATGATTTCAGCGTAAGGCGCGTGAGGTTGCGCGTCAATACAGCGCCATGCCCCGATCCGCATGACCAAGGGTGCCCCATCCAAGCTCTGCTTGGGTGGGAGAGCACGATCCCCACCAGCCTCCTATCGTCCACAATGCCCACACTTCCCAACACTGTGTCATCCTGAGAACCCGCACGTCTGGGGCCCCGGTCGCACATCAGTGCGAATGGGTAAGCGGGGCGAAGGATCTCCTTTTCTTACTCTTCGCGAGCCAGCGCCTCCCGAATCTCCAGAATCTGCTCGGCATGCCGCGCTGGATGCGCGGCCATCATGATCAAGGTCTCTCGACAGGTGACGGGGCCGGGAATCAAGGGATGATCCGTGATCCAGCAATTCAGGTCGCCGGTGGATTGCTCGAGGTAGCGCTTGACCTCGGCGCGCGTGGCGTCAAAGGCGGCGAGAGCTTCGGCCAGAGTGGCGTAGCGGCCATGGGGGTGTGCGGGGGCTGGGGCTTCAATGCGGCGGGAGCGGTCGGCTGCGAGCGTGGCGATTTTGGCGGCGCGGCGCGATTTCTCAAAGGGCTCAGGCGAGAGCTTTGCGGCGTGCAGGCGGGTGAGCAGGTAGCGTTCCGATTGGACCATGTGCTCGACACATTCGAGCATGGACCAGGCTGGACTGGACGGGTCGCGGAATGGGGGCTTGCGGGATGCGATCTCGTCGTTGACGCCTGACAAAGCTCGACCGAGGGCTTCGCGGCCGTCGTTCAGGGATGCGAGCAGGGTTTGTTTTTCCAGATCGAGGATGGGGTCGAGCATTTTGATCTCCGGATGCATAGTCCTTATGGATATTGACACGGAAATCCCTGCGCAGCTTTCATAAGCTCGAAAACCCATTCGCGCCTGCGAATCTCACCTCGCTTTTCCTCGCGAAATAGTTCTTCCCGCCGCGAACTATTTCTGCAATGATGCGGGCAACTCACCTGTACCTCTCCCCGATGGATCGAATTGCGAAATTGAAGTAGAAGAGCTCCGGCCTCCCCTCTCTTCATTCAGAGCGATTCGCGTTTGACTCGAACATCGGATTCGCCCGCCCCGCTGAGGCCCTGCCTCAGCCGTTGGGTTAGTACGCCAATTAAGTAACAGAGGCCGGCACGATCCCCCCTGGTCAGAGCAGCCCCGCATATTCTTGTCGACTGGCTCGGCGCGACCTACGCTCCCGTGTCTCGTGTCTGGCTGCACCAGAACGCTCAAACCACCATCTCAAGAGGCCACAATCCATGAAGACTCTAGTACTGCTCGCTCTCCTCTGCCTTGCAGTCACTTCGCAGGCATTCGCAGGCTCGGCGACGATCCCATCGCGCGCGCTGGCTGTGACACAAATACAGAAACTGACCAACTGGGAAGACACATTCGACACGGCAACTGGAACCGGCAGCTCCACTGGCCAGATGCGGCTGGAAAGTTCACCGTCTCGCAGCGGGGATTCTCGGGAATTTGTGACCACATTCACTAACTACGGAGGCGAGCGCTATTGGGTCACATTCGGAGACGACACCTCTTCATCGAACTTCGTCTATGACGGGTGGTTATATGTTGCTCGACCCTCCAGCGGCATTGCCAACATAGAAATGGACATGAACCAGGTCATGAGCAATGGCCAGACCGTGATTTACGGCTTCCAGTGCGACGGTTATTCCGGCACTTGGGATTACACCGAAAACGCCGGGACCCCGGAGAACTACATCGACCAGTGGGTGCACTCAAAAGCCGCATGCAACCCGCGCCAGTGGGCTACGAACACGTGGCATCACGTCCAGATTCAGTTCTCGCGCGACGGATATGGCAACGTGACCTACCAGGCTGTGTGGTTTGACGGCGGAAAGCAAACCATCAATGCGACGGTGCCTTCGGCGTTTGCTTTGGGGTGGGGCTCCGTCCTGCTGACCAATTTCCAAGTCGATGGATTGGGGGCGAGCGGCACCGCCACTGTGTACATGGACGAGCTCACGATCTATCGCTGGTAGCTGATTCGCATCGTCGGCCTATGGCTACCCGCTTCGGCGATATTGCCACGGATTCGAGGTGCTTCTACACTTGGAATGGCTGGCAGGCAGTTTGGGCCAGCCGCGCGACGTTGCGGAAGTGGTGAAATGGCAAACACACTAGCCTTAGGAGCTAGCGCCGCAAGGCTTGCGGGTTCAAGTCCCGCCTTCCGCACCAAGACCCTTTGCAAAGTATTTCCCCTACACGGCGCATCCTTTTGAGTGAACCATCTCCCGCGATCTCCCAGCGCGACAAGCGAGCCGTAACCACAACCTACAGAGATACTTAGCCACAACCAGCTCATTCCAAACGCTTTATCGCAAGTTATTGATTCAAGTAAACCCAATTGAATGAGATACTTCCCCAAAAGAGGTCCGGGGGGGAGGGGCAGATTGGGTCGTACACGCGCCGACCCTTCCGGCAGCCGCGCGAAGCTACTGCCTGGATCGCCGGTCCCAGTCTCGAGCGAAGCGGCAAGTCCGCGGAGTAATCTGGTGGAACGATGAGCCCGACAGCGCAGCAACCTCAATTGAATGTTGCCCAGACCGAAGACTATCGGGAGTCCTATGCCAACAGCGTGCAGGTGCGCGTGAGCGTGTGGGATTTTCAACTGGTTTTCGGCCGGGCTTCGAGTGAAAGCCCCGAGCAGGTTACGATTCGCAATCACCAGGCGATTTTTCTAAGCCCGCAGCAGGCGAAGGCTCTGTGGAACGTGCTGGGGCAGAATCTTGCCCAGTACGAGCAGGCGTTTGGCACGCTCAACCTGGAGCCGCAAGGGCAGAGTTTTCCCCAGGGCCCGATTAATTAGGCTTTCGATCACATGATTTCGCACCTTCGGGATTCGAGCTTTCCCACCTTTTCGCTAGAAAAAATGCGAAAGGATGGGGCACGCAAAATTGTACGTAATCGGGTGGGCAATCACTCAGCGGCCGGCGGAGACGATTGCCCGGTTCGATGAGCACACGCCTGCGTCTTCGACAGATGTTAGAGCCGCGAAGAGATGCGCCGTTTCCGACCTGGATGATTTTTCCAGTGATCTTTGCGGCGGAATATGCCAGTCACTTTTCGCTGCTGCCTCTCCCGTATTACTGGGATGAGGCGGGGTATTACATTCCTGCAGCGTGGGATTTCTTTCGCACTGGTTCGCTGATTCCCATCTCCACGGTGAGCAATGCGCATCCGCCGTTGCCGAGCATCTATCTGGCACTGTGGTGGAAGTTGTCGGGTTTCTCTCCCGAAGTGACCCGGGAAGCGGTGCTGATCGTAGCATCGCTGGGATTGCTGGCCGTGTGGCGGCTGGCGCTGCGGTTGAGGGGCTCGGCGATGGTGGCCTTCTGGACAGTGTTGCTGACGGGACTCTACCCGATCTGGTTTGCGCAGAGCACGCTGGCGCATGCCGATATCTTCGCCGCGGCGTGCTCCTTGTGGGGGCTGGTGTACGCGCTACCTGGTCGGGATGGGGTTGGGCATCGCAAACCCTGGGCGGCGGCGCTGTGGTTTATGGCGGCGGTGCTTTCGAAGGAAACTGCGATTGCGGTGCCACTGACCCTGGCCGTGATGGATGGGGTGGACGGATTTCGCGCGCAGGGGCCGAATCGGCGTCGTTTGTGGGGCCAGTCGATGTGGATGGCAGCGAGTGTTTTGCCGTTATGCGGGTGGTACGCGTGGCACTACGCGAAGACAGGGTTTGTGTTCGGGAACCCGGAGTTTCTGAAATACAACGCGGAAACTACGATGGCGCCACTGCGAATTCTTGCTGCCTTTGGACACCGGCTCTTGCACCTGACCGCACACATGAATCTGTTTGTGCCGTCGTTGATGACGATTGCGGCAATGATGTTGAAGCCACGGCTGGATGGTGCCGGGCGGGAGCGGGCGGGGATAGGAAGCGCCGTGTTGTGGCGGATTCTTATTCTGCTGTTAGTGAATGCGGTTCTGTTCAGCGTGCTGGGAGGTGCGCTGCTGACGCGGTATTTGTTGCCTATGTATCCGCTTGTGCTGCTGGTGGCGGTATCGACGTTTTATCGGCGGGTTCCGTATTGGCAGGGGCTGGCCGCGTTTTCTGCGGTGGCGTTTGTGGTGGGATTGTTTGTGAATCCGCCCTATCGGTTCGCTCCCGAAGACAATCTGGCGTATGCACGCGTGATCCGGATGCATGTGGCGGGGATTGCGCAACTGAACAAGAGATACCGCGGCGCGACAGTGCTCTCGGCATGGCCGGTGACTGACGAATTGACGCGGCCGGAACTTGGCTATGTAAAGGAGCCTTACGCGGTTTATCGGTTGGAGGATTTCACTTCGGCGCAGATCGATCGAGCAGCCGGCGAACCGGAGAAGTATTCGGCGGCGCTAGTGTTTTCGACGAAATACGATCCGCCGTCGGTGGCCTTGAGCCTGGGACCGAAGAGCGAGGCGATGGATGAGCGTTATTTCGGACTGCATCATGATTTGCCTCCAGAGGCCATTGCGTTGCGCCTTCATGGAACGCTGGTATGGCAACGGGAGGATCACGGATTGTGGATTGCGTTGATCCGGTTCAATCGGCAGATCGAGGCGGATGATGAATGGGGCAGGAGCCTGCGCGTGGGCGCTGCTGGGTGAGGTTCGTGCTTTCCCAACCTTTTCGGCAGAAACGCAGAAAGGATGGGGCACCGATAGTCGTGGGGATTGATGCCGCGCGCGTGCCTGCAACCTATAATCAAGATAACTGTGTGGCGTTTTTCTTCATTTCGGAGCCTGGCCGCGTGTGCTGCGGGTCCGGTGCTGCTTTTCGGCTTTCCGCACGGTGTGCAGGCGCTCGGGCAGGCAAGCCCTGAGGTCAGCCAGGAGACTGCTGATGCAGGCCGTGGGCGGATTCTTCTGGTGCAGCCGTTTGACAACCGGACCGGCCAGCCAAGCTTGGACTGGGTTCGAGAAGCCGCAGCGGAGGTTCTGAGCAGCCGGTTTACGTCGGCTGGATTTGCTCCCTTAAGCAGAGAAGACCGGGTTTATGCGCTGGACCATTTGGGGCTTCCCGAGGGATTTCAGCCTTCGCGGGCCAGTTCGCTGAAGTTGGCGCAGACGCTGGACGCGGACTCGATCGTCGTGGGCAGTTATGTCACCGATGGGACGAGCCTGGCGGCGGTTGCACGAGTGGTGGATGTGGCGCACCTGCGTATGAGCGAGGAAGTATCGGCGCGGGGTGAGATGCGCGATTTGGTTGGGGTATTCGACTCGCTGGCCTGGAAGGTGATGCGGATTCTGAATCCGGAGTTCAGCGGTTCTGAGGAGACATTTGTTGCTGCGGGAAGAGGAGTCCGGTTGGACGCTTTTGAGCAGTACATTCGCGGCATTACGGAGCCGGATCACGGTGAGCGTCTGCGCCATTTGAACAATGCTGTGGCGCTCAATCCTGGTTTTGGGCCGGCTTGGATGGCACTGGGGCGCGAGGATTATGCCGGACAGCAGTATGAAGAGGCTGCGGCGGCGTTTGCGAAGGTGGGACGGAACGATCCGGATGCGCTGGAGGCCGGCTTCTATCGTGGTTTATCGCTGCTGTTCTCGGGGAGCTATCCGCAGGCCGAGGCGGCATTCAAGGGTGTGGCGATGGTTCTCCCTCTGGCGGAGGTGCTGAACAACGAGGGCGTGGCTGTGAGCCGTGAGGGGCGCGATGGAAGCGCTGAATTTGTTGCAGCGGAGACAGCGGATCCGAACCAGGCCGATTATCACTTCAATCTCGCTGTGAGCCTGAATCGCCGTGGGGAGACGAGCGCCGCAATTGCCGAGTTGGGTCAGTGCCTGAAGCTGCGACCTAACGATAGTGAGGCGCTCGAACTGCAAAAAGAATGGCGCGGGCCTGCAGCGACGGTGCGTACCGTTGCAGACGGAGGCACAGATGCAGCTTCGAATCCCGACCCGCTGGAACGGATTGTGCGTACCTTCGATGCGGTTGCGTTCCGCCAGGCTGCGGGCATGATGGACCAGATGGAAGCGGCGCGGTTGGCGGAGCTGAGTCCGCACGATCGCGCAGTGAAGCAGGCCGCCCAAGCGAAAGACTACCTGGACCGCGGACTGTTGCTGGAAGCAGAACGGCTTTATCAGACGGCCGTGGCCACAGATGGATCGGTGGCGGAGGCGCATGCTGGACTGGCCGAAGTGCGTGAGCGGAGCGGGGATTCTGCGTCGGCGCGCTCGGAGGCGAAGGCGGCATTGGAACTGAGACCGCTGGCAGAAGCGTATCTGGTGCTGGGACGCCTGGATCTTGCGGCGGATCATTTGGACGATGCGAGTAAGGAAGCCGTCGAGGCCCTGAGACTCGATCCCGGCAGCCGCGGGGCGCAGGATTTAAGACAGAAGATTGAATTGAAGACGAGCGGGAAACTTTAGGGAACTGCGCATCGCGAGATTGGATGGAGCAGCCATGCTTCAGCAAATATGCAGGTCCGGGGTCTGGCACACGCTTAGTTTGGTTGCGGCGATCGGCTTCGTGTCGGGATTGCCGCTGGTTGCGCAGCAGCCGGTGGTGGAAAAGGTCGTTCTAAAAGACACGATTCAACCGGTGAGTGAAGGCATGTTGGAGCGGGCGCTGACGCGCGCGAGCGATGAAGGCGCGGCCGCCGTGCTTGTGGAGATGGACACGCCGGGAGGACTGGTGGATTCCATGCGCGGGATGGCCGGGGCGATTTTGAGCTCGCGCGTGCCGGTCATTATTTATGTTGCGCCGTCGGGGGCGCGCGCAGGGTCGGCCGGATTCTTTCTTCTGGAAGCGGCGGATGTGGCTGCGATGGCTCCTGGTACCGAGGCAGGTGCGGCGCATGTCGTGTTTGCAGGCGGGAAGCCGGACGATACCGAAATGCAGAAGGTGGAGAACGACGCTGAAGCCTTCCTGCGCTCGTATGTAAAACAACGCAATCGAAACCAAGACGCCGCAGTAGCGGCTGTTGCCTCTTCGCACTCGTATACAGCCGATGAAGCGCTGTCGCAGCACCTGATCGATCTGATCGCGAAAAACGAGGCAGGACTGCTGGCGACGCTGAATGGCCGCGAGATTACGCGCTTCGATGGGACGAAGGTGACGCTGCACTTGGCGGGAGCACGGATTGAAACGCTGCAGCCGACGTTGCGCGAGGAGTTGCTGGGATGGCTGGTGAATCCCAACATTGCGCTCCTGCTGCTGGTGGGCGGTGCGCTGTTGATTTATCTCGAATTCAACACGCCGGGAACGATCGTGCCCGGGGCTCTGGGCACGTTGATGGTGCTACTCGGGATCTTTGGATTGGACTTGCTGCCGATTCGCTACACCGCGGTGTTGCTGCTGGTGGGGGCGATGGTGCTCATGGCGCTGGAGGCAAAATTTGGCGGGCATGGTGCACTGGCGATCGCGGGTATAGTGTGCCTCATGTTCGGCCTGCTGACTCTGGTTGCCGCGCCCGTGCCGGAGATGGCCATCAGTCCGTGGGTGGCGATCGCGGCGAGTGCTGGGTTCGGAGGAATTACCGTTTTTCTTGTGAGGCTGGCGGTGCGCGCGCGACGCAAGAAGGCGCTGCTGGGAGCCGACGCCCTGGTGGGTAGCGCGGCTTCGGCGATGGAGGCTTTAACGCCCGAAGGCCATGTGCTCGTGGATGGGGAGATTTGGCGCGCGGTCGCGAGCGAGCCCGTAACGGCTGGAGCAAAGCTGCGGGTTATAGGGCACGAACAATATTTGTTGCGCGTTGAGCCTGCCGATGAGCGGAGTACGCCAGCGGCGGCTGCGCAGAGTGTGTAGCCGTTCGTCTAGCACCGCAAGAGTAGAATCGCTGCTGAGTGAGGAAAGCCCATGTCTGAATTGCCGATTCCGTTGCTTGTCCTGGTTGCCATCGTCGTTCTCTATCTGCTGAATTCCATCAAGATTCTTCGCGACTATGAACGCGCAGTGATCTTCAGGCTGGGGCGCGCGCTGACTCCGCCAAAAGGGCCGGGCATTATTTTCGTTTTCAGGCCGCTGGATCAGATGGTGCGTATCTCATTGAGGCAGGAAGTTCTGGAGGTGCCGCCGCAGGATGTGATCACGCGCGACAACGTCACCATCAAAGTGAATGCGGTGGTAACGCTGTACGTGGTCGATCCGAATGCTGCTGCCATCAAGGTGGCCAACTACGTCTATCAGACATCGCAGTTTGCGCAGACCACGTTGCGGTCGGTTCTGGGCGAGGTGGAATTGGATGAGTTACTGAGCCATCGCGACAAGCTGAACCTGCGCATCCAAAGCATTATCGACCAGCGCACCGAGCCGTTTGGCGTGAAAGTCGTATCAGTGGAAGTGAAGCAGGTGGACCTGCCGGAGACGATGACGCGCGCCATGGCCAAACAGGCGGAGGCGGAGCGCGAACGGAGATCGAAGATTATTCATGCGGAGGGCGAGTTTAACGCTGCGCAAAAACTTGTGGATGCGGCAGCCCTGCTGGCGACCCAACCCATTACTTTGCAACTGCGCTACCTGCAAACGCTGACCGAAATCGGCGTTGAAAAGAATACAACGATTGTGTTCCCGTTACCGATGGAGTTGCTCACGCTCCTGAATAAGCTTGGAGCGTCGCCGGAGCGTGCGATAGAAGAGAAGTAGCACGGAATGCGCGCGCGGTCCTGGAATGGCACGAAGTAGAAGAACGAAGGGGCTATTGGCGGCGCCAGCGAGCGGCTCACCTTAATCAAGGCACCGCACAACCTGAGGACACGGCATGCTACGAAGCGTTCGCGACGAAGAATTTGAAACGGAAGAGGCGCCACGAGATGTAGAGGTGACCATTGGCCCGGCAGTGCTCTTTGCGATCGTTTGTGGATTGCTGTTGCTCTGCGGATTATGTTTTGGAGTGGGGTATACATCGGGCAGGCGCAGCGTAGCGCACCTGGGCGTGAGCGCGAAAGTGGCTGCTTCGGGGGAATCTTTGACGACCCAGGCAGCAAATAGCGGACAAAAGCCAGCAGCGAAGGGCATCACTCCGGCTGTATCCGAACCTCCGTCGGCCGCGAGCACGCCAAGCGAGGCGGCGCCGGCTTCGTCTCCCGGAAGCAATCAGGCTCCGGCGACTGAATCGGCGGTTAGGCCGGCGATGCCAACCGACGCGGCTGGGACGCAGCCGAGTCCGCCCCCGAATAACACGGTGCAGCCCGCGCTTGCGCCGGGCTCGGGGATCATGGTGCAGGTGGCGGCGGTTTCGCATTCCGAGGACGCAAACGTGTTGATGGGCGCGTTGCGGAAGCGAGGCTATGTTGTCACGGCGCGGCGCGCGAATGAGGACAATTTGATCCACGTGCAGATCGGGCCTTTTGCGAATCGTGCCGATGCGAACGCCATGAGCCAGAGGCTGTTGAACGACGGCTATAACGCGGTTGTACTTCCCTAAAGCTTAATTACGCATCCACTCGGGTAGCCCGGAAGCGATGGCTGCGCGCACAGCACTCATTAATTCTTTACGGCTGCCAAAGCTGTGGGGATCGAGCGGTGGGTGGAAGACGATGTGGGATGTGCTCGGCTTTATGCGCAGGCTTCCCTTAGCCATCGTGCTTTCCGTTCCGTAAATCGAGACCGGGATGCAAGGCGCGGCAGTTTCCATCGCCAGGTAAAACGGACCTTGCTTGAAGGGCAGAAGACGCCCATCGCTGGAGCGTGTTCCCTCAACAAATGTAGTGATGTGCAGGCCCTTCTGGAGCACGCGACGAGCGACGCGGATGCTTTCGATGGCGCTGTCTGCGCGGCCGTCGCGCTCGACGGGAATGAAATCGCCGAGCTTCATTGCATAGCCAAGCACGGGAATGTTCATGATGGAGCGTTTGACAAAGGCTGAAGTACGGCCGGGGATGCGCGGGATGAGGGCAGGCGGGTCCAGATTAGAAACGTGGTTGGCCATGAAGATACATGCCGTGTGCGCAGGCACGTTTTCCAAGCCGCTGGTTTCAACGCGAATGCCGGCGAGGCGGAACCCGATACGCACGATGACCTGCGTCGCGTTGTAGAGGGGGTTTGCATTGCCGGTGATCAGCGCCCAGGGAATGAAGATGAGCGCCGCGGGCGCGCCGAGCAGGAGGATGGTGCCGAGCAGGATGAGAGAGGCGAGCATGAGGATGGATTACCTGAAGCGCGCTTCGAGGCGCTCGGGCAGTTTCTCATAGATGCCGTCGAAGCCGCCATTGGAGAGGATGGCAACCACGTCCCCGGAATGAAGCTGAGACAGCAGTGAATCGATGATGGCGTCGACACCGGGGTGCAATTCAGCGGGAGTTCCAGCTGCGTTGAGAGCATGGACTACGTCTTCAGGATGCAGACGCTCAGCATCTGGAATGCGCTGCTGCTGATAGACACCGGCGAGGACGACGTGGTCAGCAAGGCGCAGGCTCTCGACGAGTTCGTGCTCGAGGACTTTGCGGCGGAGTGTGTTCGAACGCGGCTCAAGGACTGCCCAAAGACGCGCATTTGGATAGACGGAGCGCAGAGCACGGAGGGTTTCGCGAATCGCGGTGGGGTGGTGAGCGAAGTCGTCGATGATGGTGATGCCGCCGATTTGCGCGCGGACTTCGAGGCGGCGCTTGACGCTCTTGAAGCTGGCGAGTGCGGCAACGATGGCGTCTTTGGCGATTCCCTGGCCAAATGCAAGCGCGGCTGCCGCCGATGCGTTAAGAGCATTGTGCTCGCCGGCCAGCTGCATTTCCAGTTCAGACCAGAGCGCGCCGTTGTGCCAGAGTTGCCAGCGGGTGAGCCCTTCATCGTGGCGCAGGTTGCGAAGCTGCCAATCGGCATCGGAGGTGAATCCGTAGCGCTCTACCTTGCAGAACGCGCGGAATACGCATTCTGTGACGTTGGCGCTGCCATCGTAGGCAACGATGAGGCCGCGGCGCGGCACCAGATTGACTAAACGCTTGAATGCGACTTTGACGGCTTCGAGATCGGCGTAGATGTCGGCGTGATCGAACTCGACATGAGTGAGAATCAGCGCGTCGGGAAAGTAGTGCAGGAATTTTGGACCTTTATCGAAGAACGCCGTGTCGTATTCGTCGCCTTCGATGATGAACGTGCGCGTGGGCCGCAGGTGAAAGCTGGTGCCGAAATTCTCCGCTACTCCCCCGATGAGGAAGGATGGCTCAAGCGCTGGATTTTCACGCGAGGCGACCTGATAAATCCACGCGAGCATGCTGGTGGTGGTGGTTTTGCCATGCGTGCCGGCGATGACGAGCGATTCGCGTCCGGCGAGGAATTCTTCGCGGAGCAGCGCGGACATGGAAGTGAAAGGGACGCGCTTGTCGAGGACGTATTCAATTTCGGAATTACCGCGCGAGAGCGCATTGCCGATGACGACGAGATCGGGCGCCGGGTCGAGGTTCGATTCGGAGTAAGGCTCGAGAATCGGAATGCCGAGCGAACGAAGCAGGTCGCTCATGGGCGGATATGCGGCGCTATCGGAGCCGGTGACGCGATGACCCTGCAACTGAAGAAGGCCTGCCAGCGAGGCCATCGCGGTGCCGCAGATGCCGGTGAGGTGAATGTGACGAGCGGTGGTCATGCAGCCACCGCCGGTTGCAGAAGACGCAACTGCGGCTCAGATGTGGCCCGAAGTTCGGCCTGCGCGCCAAAGGTGAGTGTGACATTCTGGCGCGAAACATGACCGCTGCGCAAACCGATAACGATAGGTATGTCTTCCTCACGGAATGCATGAAGGATGGCGTCCTCGAGGAGGTTGCCGGGCGCGCCGGGAGAAGAGCAATCGAGCATCTCGCCGAAGATGATGCCGCGGATACTTTTTAGCTTGCCCGCGACACGAAGTTGCCACAGCATGCGGTCGATTTGATAGGGCTTCGCGCTGATGTCCTCGACAAAAAGGAGTTTGCCTTCTGTACTTGGCTCCCATGGCGTGCCGAGCAGTGATACGAGAATACTCAGGCAGCCGCCGTAGAGCGTGCCCGAGGCAGTGCCAGGCTTCAACGTACGCAGGCCTTCGGCGGCGCCTACCAAATAAGGCTCGCCGGCGAGTGCAGATTGGAAGCTTGCGAGATGAACTCCGTCATCGAGCGCAAAATCCGCAGCAACCATGGGTCCGTGAAAGACAGGAAGGCCGAGGTGGTCGAGCAAGTGAAGCTGGATGCCGGTCAGATCGCTGTAGGCGAAGAGCGGTTTCGGGTGCTGTTGGATGAGCGAGAGATCGAGGCCATCGAGCAAATAATTGGAGCCGTACCCACCACGCACGCAGGCAACGATGGCGCTGTCTGGATCGGCGAATGCAGAGTGAAAATCTGCGAGGCGCTCTTCCGGAGTACCGGCAAAAAAGAGCGGCCCGCGTTTTTGAGTATTTGCGCCGAGGCGGGGAGCGAAGCCGAGTGCGCGCAAGCGCTCAAGACCGCGGTCTACCCGCTCGGGGTTTGCGAAAGAGGCGGGCGAAAGAACGTTGATGCCAGCTCCTTTTGGGATTGAGCTCAGGCTTGCAAAGGGAACCGTCGCAGCGCTGGGAACCATAGTCACCATGCCTCGCCGTTGGCGATGAGCGTCGCGGGCCCGGTGAGAAAGAGCGGCATGCCGGCACCGGACCAGCGCACGGTCTGCATGCCGCCGGGAGCAATGACATCAAGTTCCGTTGATGCGCCGTAGACGCCGATCAAGGCCGTGGCCGCAGCGGAGGTGCCGGTTCCCGAGGAGGTGGTGGGACCGACCCCGCGCTCATAAATGCGTATGGCAATTTGATGAATGGAATCGGAGACGCTGCCGAGGATGTGAACGAATTCGACATTCGTCTGGTCGGGGAAATCAGGATGGTGGCAGATTTCTTCGCCGATGTCATCCCATGTTCGCTCGCCGATGGAGAAGTCGAGCATGGCGAATGTGCGCTCGCTTGAGTCGAGCGGCTGGCCGCCTTGGAGCTGGTCCGATTCGGGTCGAGGAATCACGATCACAAAATGCGGATTGCCCATGGAGACATAGACGCCATCAATGGCAGTGCCGTCGGAGAGTTCCACGGTTCGCTTCTCGAATTCGGGCTCGCCCATATCTGTAGTGATGAGGACGGTGGGGCCTCCGAAAGTGGAGTCGTGAAACTCTTGAATTGTGCAAAGGCGCGTGCCGGCATCGGTTTCGATGGAGAACTGATCGCCGGCGGAAGGATTGCGTTCCTCGGCCATCCACGCGGCCACGCAGCGCGTGCCGTTGCCGCTGATCTCGGCGATGGAACCGTCGGCGTTGTGCAGGCGGAGGCGGACGGAGAAATCGCCGGTCCACTCAAAAAACTCGATGCCGTCGGCGCCGATGCCGGTGTTACGTTCGCAAAGACGCTGGGTGAGGAGCGCTTTGTCGACGCCGCGGACATCGTCTTCATTGACAATCAGAAAATCATTGCCGCAGGCGTGAGCTTTGACGAAGGGAATCAATCTTCCTCCGGATCGCGGAATGTGAGCAGGACGTCGATAGCGGGCTCTGCGAGTAATTGTCCGCGCAGGCGTTCGTGCTGCTTTTTTGTTGCGGTGAGAGAAAAGCTGATGCGCTGAATATCGCCGATGGTGTCGCGGTCAGGAGGGGGAAGGCGTTCGCCCGCCTTGTCCATAGCGTCGAGAATTGACTGGAGCATGGCGTTCTCGTCGTGTCCGCGCGCTTCGTACATGAGGGGATAAATTTTTAAATTGGCGCGGCGTTCGAGAAAGCCCACG
Source organism: uncultured Acidobacteriaceae bacterium (assembly GCA_963704415.1). GTDB lineage: Bacteria > Acidobacteriota > Terriglobia > Terriglobales > Acidobacteriaceae > Telmatobacter. The sequence goes on from OY969908.1 coordinate 2,376,070, forward strand.
AGTTCGAGCGCCAGGATAACGGTGACCGCGGCAACGGTCGCGGCGGCATAAAGGCCGGCGCCGCAAGCCATGCCAATAGACGCGACGACCCAGACGCTGGCGGCGCTGGTGAGACCGCTGATGCGGCTGCGATTGTGAATGATTAATCCGGCCCCAAGAAAGCCGATGCCTTGCACGATGTTCGAAGCCACCTGACCCTTGTTCGGGCTGCCCTCGCCGGCCAGCACGGCCGAGAGCAAGGTGAAGAAGGCCGCGCCCATACAGATGAGGAGATTCGTGCGAACGCCCGCGGCGGTGCGTTTGGCTTCGCGCTCAAGACCGACGAGTCCGCCGAGGAGACAGGCCAGGAGAAGTCGGCCCACGGCGCCGTTGACGACCCCGACCTGCTGAATCCAGGTGAAATCGAAGGGCAGCGCGAAGTGGGCGATGAACGTACTCAATGGGAAACCTTGCCCCGATGCTATCACCGGTGCGCAGCCTTTTTGAGGGCTGAGGTATCGGAGACATAAACGGTGCCGGTGGGCTGGTTGGGCGCCGAGTAACGGCCGATGACCGTGAGGCCGGCGGGATGGGCTTTGACTGCCTGGTCAATGTCGTCTCCATCAAAAGCAACCACAACGGCGGCGTGAGTGGCTGGCGCGGCGAGCGCTTCAGAGAAGAGTGGGCCGTCACTCTCATTGATCGTCTGACGGAGAGGAATGCCGGTAAATGCCACGAGATTCGGATAGACCGAGGTTTTCATCAGTACCAGACCGCCGGGACGTGCGGCGAGCAGGGCACGGAGCACAGCGGGAATCTGCTGCTCGAGCGGACGGCGGGCATCGATGTTCTTAGTGCCTTCAATATAGGTGAGAGGTTTTTCGGCGGTAACTTTCCATGCGTTCCAGACGGCGAGAGCGACGAGGAGAGCGGCAGCATACCTGGTCCATAGCGGCTTGAATTCCTGGATAGCAGTCAGAACAAACTGCGCGACGAACCCGAGGCCGAGAGCGAAGGCGGGCAGGAGTTCCATGCCGTAGCGGGTGTTGTACCAGGAGTGCGGCCACCACTTCGGAATGAAGATAGGCACCGAACCATAGGCGATCGAGTAGGCGTAAAACGGTACAGGCAGCCAGAGAAGGAGCGTCCAGAGAAATGCGCGACGGCGCGCGGTGACAACGCCGATCGCCGTGCCGATCACGCTGAGGAAGAGCACGCGGTTGCCCCACAGTTCGGCAGAGGTGTCGATCTCCGCGGTGCGTACGAAAAAGAGCAGCGAAACCCATGGGTCGTGCCAGCCCGGATGCGGCGGACCCGACCCGGGCGTAGCGGTGCGAATTTCGATCGCTCGTGCCGAATACGGACCGCGTGCGAAGTCGAGCCAGTCGCCGAAGACGGCTGCGTTGTACGCGAACCAAACCAGTGGGGCCGCGACCACAAGAATGCTGGCGAGCCAGAATGCGGGCGAGCGCAGTTGGCGGCGACGCAGAAGCGTGATGCCAATGAACGTCCAAGCCAGGAAGGCGAGAATCCATCCGTCGTAGCGTGTGTATACAGCGGCAACGAGGACGAAGGCAATGAACCAGAGGAGCCGGCTACAGCGTTGCGGATCAGTGTCGAGGGCACGCCTCCACTCGACGAGCCAAGCAGCGGCCCAGATTAATTCGCAGAGGAATAGCGGTTCGGTCATCGCCGTGGTTTGCAGGTAGAGCAAATTTGGATTGAGGCTGAAAAAAGTGAGTACCACAATTGCGGCCGCTGTCGAGAGCCACTGGCGCGCGAGTTGGTAGATGCCGAGGCAGCCGAGAATGTAGGCCAGGGCCGAGGGAATCATGCCGGCGATGCCATCTGCCCACCAGCGGTAGATGGCGACGAAAGGAATCATCAGCAGATGCGGCAACGGCAGCCACACGGATCCGAGCTGCTTCAGCCCCGGATAGTGCGAGTCGATGACTCGACGCGCGATGGCAAGATGAGCCACTGCGTCGCCATAGTTAAGCATTGCGCCGTGTTGCCAGCTCCACACGACGGCTGCTGTGGATGCCGCCGCGCAGGAGGCCAGGATTGCGAACGCTTCGGCGCGGCGGCGGGGCAATTCAGTCAAGGTGGGTCAACTCGCGGAAGATGTTGAAGCGCTCATCGATTTCCTTGCGCGAAAGCTGCTGGAGGCGATCGGTGCCGAAGCGCTCGACGGCGAAGGAACCCATGACGGAGCCGTAGAACATGGCACGGCGGAAGACGCCGGGCGTGAGATCGGGCTGAGAGGCGAGGTAGCCGAAGAAGCCGCCGGCGAAACTATCGCCTGCGCCCGTAGGATCGACGACTTCTTCAAGCGGGAGGGCCGGGGCGCGAAATGTTGTAGCGCCGAGATTTTTGGGCGACTTGCCGAAGAAGGCAGTAGCGCCATACTCGCCATGTTTGACGACCAGCATGCGCGGGCCCAGCTCGAGGACAGCGCGCGCGGCCTGCACGAGGTTGGAATTGCCGGCGATCATGCGTGTCTCGGTGTCGTTGATGAGCAGGATATCGAGACCCTTGAGCACTTCGAGCAACGCGGGCTTGTGGTCCTTGATCCAGTAGTTCATGGTGTCGCCGGCGACGAGCTTCGCATTCGGTGTAGCTTCGCGCACGCGCCGCTGCAGGACGGGATCGATGTTAGCGAGGAAAAGGAACTCGGAATCGCGATAGGCTGCGGGGATTTTCGGTTCGAAACCGGCGAAGACGTTGAGATCGGTCCTGAGCGTCTTGGCCTCGTTGAGGTTTTCGAGATAGGAGCCCTGCCAGAAGAAGCTTTTGCCGGGTGCGCGCTCGATGCCGCGGATATCGATCTTGTGCGCGTCAAAGACAGCCTGCTGTTCGGCGCCGAAGTCCTCGCCAACAACAGCGATGATTCGCACCTGGGTGAAGTAACTTGCGGAGAGCGAGAAATAGGTTGCGGCGCCAGCAAGGCAGCGTTCCCGGCGTCCCGCCGGAGTTTCGACAGTGTCAAACGCGACGCTGCCGACTACTGTAATTGCCATTTTTTCCCTTTCAGGTGATCTAAGTGAAGTGGCCCCACCGCCGGTGGTTACCAGCCGTGATATTTGCCGTAGAGAAGTTTCAGCCGTTCTTTTGCTGCAGCGGGGATCGCGTCGGGCTGAGTGAGAATGGCGAACTTTCCCGCGGAGGCGCAGGCACACGTTCTTTCACGCGGCAGCGCAGCCACTGCGGCTTTCACAACTTTGCAGGCGTTCTCGGCGTTCTGGTGGAGGACGGCGACGATTTCTTCAATGGTGACGGCATCGTGACCTTCCCGCCAGCAATCGTAGTCGGTCACCATCGCAATCGTCGCATAGCAGATTTCGGCTTCGCGCGCGAGCTTGGCTTCCTGTAGGTTGGTCATGCCGATGACGTCGGCGTCCCAGCTGCGATAGAGGTTCGACTCGGCCTTGGTGGAGAACTGCGGGCCTTCCATGCAGACATAAGTGCCGCCGAGTTTGCCGACGACGCCGACTGCTCCACATGCGTGCGAGGCTGCATTGGCGACGGTGGCGCAGACCGGATCGCCGAAAGCTACATGGCCGACGATGCCATCGCCGAAGAACGTGGAGATGCGACGGAACGTTCGATCGATGAACTGGTCGGGAATGACGAAGTCGGTGGGCTTGTGTTCTTCCCTGAGCGATCCAACGGCGGAGACCGACACGATGCGCTGCACACCGAGCTTTTTGAAGGCGTAAATATTGGCGCGGAAGTTGAGTTCCGAGGGAAGAATGCGATGGCCGCGGCCGTGGCGCGCGAGGAAAGCAACTTTGCGGCCTTCCAGTTCACCGAGAACGAAGGGATCGGATGGGTCGCCGAACGGGGTCTCCACGCGCACCTCGTGCTGATTGGTAAAGCCTGGCATGGAATAGAGCCCGCTGCCGCCGATGATGCCGATTTCCGCTTGAGCCAAGGAATGCTCCTTACCCTCACCGCGCGGACGACTGCGCGGCTGCGAGCAGATTGTGTCGCAAACATCTCAGTATAAGGGTTGCGTGCAGAGAAGATTCCGGAGGGACGGAAACCGCGGAAATGAGATGCGCATGTTAAAGGAGATGGGCGCAGGGAAGTGCGCCCGAACGGGAAGCCGCAGTTCGGGCGCGAAGGGCTCTATCTAGAGGTGGAGGAATCGATCGGCGCCGTAGACGAGGCCGAGGGTGATGAGCGCGATAAAGACTTCGCCGATGGCGCCCACAGCGAAGGGCCGCCAGCCCTGCTTGCCCAACTCGCGGAAGCTGGTGCGCAGACCGACCCCTGCGAATGTGAGCAGGAAGGCCCAGCGGGAGAGATTCGCAATCGAGGTGAGCTGCGGTTTGGTGAAGAAGCTGAGGGTGGCGAGCTGCGAGATAAGGAGAAATCCCAGAACGAATTTCGGGAATTTTTGCCAGAGGAATTGAGCTTTGTTGCCGATGGTCTGGGCTTGGCCGCGCGACGCCCAATAGATGGCGTAGGCGAGGACAACGAAACCGATGAGTGCGTTGCGGGAGGTCTTGGCAAGCACGGCGACTTTGCCGGCAGCGTCGGAGTAGAGCGCTCCGGCAGCCGTGGCTTCGGCGGTGTTATCGACAGCGAGGCCCGCCCAGAGGCCGTAGGCCTTGTCGCTGAGATGGAGTGAGTGGCCGATCAGCGGGAACGTGAAGAGCGACAATGCGCCGAGGGCGAGAATAGCCGCGATGGCGTAGGATGCGTCTTCGTCATCTGCGTCAATGGCGGGTTTGGCGGCGATGATGGCGGAGACGCCGCAGATGGACGAGCCAACCGCGAGCAGGGACGTCAGCTTAGGTTTGAGCTTGAAGCTGCGGCCAAGGAAGTGCATGAAAGTGAGCGAAAGCGTGAGTGCGACGGCGACCAGTAGCAGCGAAATGCCGCCGAGGTGAAGGATGTCTCCGAGGAGAAAACGCGAACCGAGCAGCACAATGCCGGCCTTCAGCCAGGACTCGTAGGTGGCGACTCCGGCCTGAAAGGCGCGCGGAACGCCTATGGTGTTGGAAATCAAAAGGCCGAGAACAATGGCCCAAAGCACGTATTCGATGTTGGGGAATGTGATGTGGTGGGACTTGGTGTAAGCAGCGATGGATTGCTCAATGAACTTGCCGGCATAACCAACGGCCGTAAGCAGGAGCAAGCCTGGGATTAGCGCGAGAAGGCGGCGACCGAGACGAATCGGCTCGGCGAGGCCGATGGGATGCGCAGTGTTGGCGGCAGTGGCCATGTCGATCTCCTTACAGAAAACGAAAGAGGGTCAATCGAAGCGCGGCGATCCAGGCCGCGTCGAGAGAAGCTAAGGCGCGCTGGTTCACCACTTGACAGTGGGGATCACGTTGAGGCGAACGAGCAGGGCAAGAATGATCGCGAGCGCGACCGCATAAACGTCGAGCGAGAGACCGCGCCGGGGTTCGGTGGGTTCAGGCATGTGCTTCTCCAATTTGGCTGTGGATCAGATTCTGACTGAGGCGCCGTCCGCTACGAATCGCTGAATTGAAGCGGATTCTCGAATGGCCCAGCCGGCAATGAGCAGGCTGGGGGCAGGGACGGGTTCGGCGTCGCCGAGGGCAGCAAGGGTCGTACATCGGATTTGCTGGTCAGGGTGACCGGCGCGCGAAACGATCGCGCAGGGGAACTCAGGTGGCAGGCCTTCCTGGAGCCACTCCAGCACAAGCAGGCTCAGATTGCGGCCCGGCATGTAGACGACGCGCGTGGCGTCTTCGAGTTGCGGCAGCGGCGCGTGATTATGCGATTGCGCGTGATGGCCCGTCGAGAAAATGACGTTGGAAGCCGCGTTGCGGCTAGTGAGCGAGAACCCGACGGCGGCTGCGGCAGCGGAGGCTGCTGTAATGCCGGGAACTACTTCGAAGGGAACTTCGGCGGCACACAGCGCGGCCATTTCCTCGGCGGCACGGCCATAAATGAGTGGGTCGCCACTTTTGAGGCGGACGACACGCCGATTGGCGCGCGAGTGCTCGATCATCAGCGCGTGGATCTCTTCCTGCGTGATGCTCTTTGTGCCGCAGCGCTTGCCTACGTTGACGGTCTCGGCGGAGGAGACAGCGAGATTGAGAATCGGCTCGGGGACGAGATCATCGTGGAGGATTACGTCGGCGGATTGGATGAGGCGCAGCGCTTTGACGGTGAGCAGGTCGGGATCGCCGGGACCGGCGCCGACGAGAAAGACTTTGCCGCGTTCCGCATCGCGGGGTGATTGGGCGAGTTGGCGCGTGGAGCATGCGGGCGAATCGCAGATTGGGCGGTGTGCCAGTTCGTGGAGCAGAAGCTTGCGTTCTTCGCTGCGCGGATGGGTGGCGAGGACCTCGCGGCGGAGATCGCCGAGATTCGCGAGCCATGGGCCTAGATCGGCGGGAAGCTGCTCATCGATTTCACGGCGCAGGCGCTGTGCGAAGGCGGGGCTTTCGCCGGCAGTCGAGATGGCAATCTGCAGATCGCCGCGGCTGACGATGGATCCGAAGAAGAAGTCGCAGTTGGGAATGTCGTCGACCGAGTTGCAGAGAATGCCGCGCTCGAGGGCAGCCTGGTAGACGGCGGCGTTGACCTCAGGACTGTCCGTTGCAGCGATGACTACGAAATTACCGTCGAGGTCAGTGGGTTCGAACGAACGTTCGATCCATTCGAGCTTGTCTTCGGCGGCGAGGCGGAGGATTTCCCCGTGGGCTCGGGGAGCGACGACGCGGAGACGGATGCCTGTTTTGAGCAGGCTGCCAATCTTGTCGAGCGCGACCGTGCCGGCACCGACCAGGAGGCCAGGGCGTCCGTCTAGCTTGAGAAAAATGGGCAGCAGTGTCATCGTTTCATCCTTGGTGCTTTCCCACCCTTGCGACAAAAACAAATCGCAAGGATGGGGCAGGGTGGTTTCGTACGTCAGTCGGCGACAGCATGGGGCACGCGGCCGGTGGGCAGATCGCGCTCAACGGCGGCAAGAACTTCACCGGCGAGTTGGGCGCGTAGTTCGTCGTTGGTGTGGCGGGCAAACCATTGGCGCAGGTTTTCTTCAGGATTGCGGCCGGCAAGATAGTGCTTGAGCAGGCGCTCGATCGCTTCCGGCACAAGCGGAGAAGGGCAGCGATAGCCGACGGGGCGCGCGACGTTGGCATACTGCCCCACGGCTCCGCCTAGGCAGAAGTAGTAGGCATCTGTGAGTTTGCCCTCGTGCTTGATCTTTTTGCCTTCGACGCCGATGTCGGCGATCCAGTGCTGTCCGCAACTGTTGGGGCAGCCGGTGACGTGGAGGCGAAGCTGCTGATCAAACTGCGGTACGCGCTCTTCAAGTTCGTCGACAAGCCAGCGGGCGAAACCCTTCGTCTCCGTGATGGCGAGCTTGCAGAATTCCGTGCCGGTGCAGGCGACGGTGCCGCGCCAGAAATTGGTTGCTTCGACGTGAAGGCCGATCTGGCCGAGTTCGCGGACCAGGTCGCTGACCTTGGCGTTAGGGATGTTGATGAAGAGCAGGTTCTGCGAAACGGTGGCCCTGAGCTGGCCGCCGCCTAAGCGCTCGGAGAGTTCGGCTGCTGCTTCAAGCTGTTCGCTGGTGAGGCGACCACGTAGGACGGTGGCTCCGACGTAGCTCAGGCCCGGTTGGCGTTGCGGATGAACGCCGGCGTGATCGCGGAAGACATCGCTGGGCACGGATTCTTCGCCCGCTGGAAGCAGAGTGAAGTCGAGGCGCGACTGCAGTTCACCGAGGAACCGGTCGGGGGTCCACCCTTCTTTCATGAACAGATATTTAAGCCGGGCACGATCGCGGCTTTCGCGAAGGCCCTGCTGCTCGCGGAAGATTTCAGTGACACCACGAACGGCTGCGACGGCTTGATGCGGAAGCAGGAAAGCATTCAGGCGCACGGCGAGATGCGGTTCGTTCGAAAGGCCGCCGCCCACGCGCAATGAGAAGCCGACCTGCCCGTCGCGTGTGGCGGGGGTGAGGCCGATGTCGTTGATCTCCGGATAGGTGCACCACGAGGGACAGCCGGTGGCTGAGATCTTGAATTTGCGCGGCAGGTTGTAGAAGTCGGAATTCGCGGTGAGCAGGTGCGCGACTTCGACCGCGATCGGCGAAGCGTCGAGGACTTCATCTGCGGCGATGCCGGCAAGCGGGCAGCCAGTTACATTGCGGACAACATCGCCGCAGGCGCCCTTCGGCGAGAGGCCGATGGCATCAAGCGCGCCGACGACTTCGGGGAGCGACTCGATTGTGAGCCAATGGAGCTGGATATTCTGGCGGACTGTGATGTCGGCGAGGTTGCGCGCGTGTTTGCGTGTGAGGCCGGCAATGACACGGAGCTGATGTGCGGTGAGGATACCGTTGGGGATGCCGATGCGCATCATGAAGTAATCGGATGCGAGGCCTTCGCCGCCCTTGCCGCCGGTTGCTCCGACGCCGTCGCCCTGGGTGTAAATGCCCCACCATTTGAAGTACAGAGAGGCCCATTCGGGCACCACGCTGGAGCGGCCTTCGCGCGCAAATTGGCGCACTTCGTCAAAGGCCTCCCAGGGGTTCTTGGCGAGCTTAAGACGCTCGGAGCGTTGGGCCTTGGTTTCTTTAGGTTGAACAGCCTGATCCATTTTTTCCCTTCGGTAGATGCAGAAAGCCCGCGGCAGCTTGGGCTGTATCGCGGGCTTACGGAAACCTGGAGATTCGAATGGTCGTTAAAACTCAGGTCACCTCTGCGCGCGAAGCGTCATACAGGGGCGACAACAGGAGAAACGAACCATAGATAGATGATGGCAGGAGACTGTGGAATTTGCAAGGACTGGCGGGACGGATTGAAATTGAGACTAGGGAATTCGGGGCCTCCCACCCTTGCGACAGAAGGAAGTCGCAAGGATGGGACCCAGAGTTTCATGCTCTTTCGAATTCCAAAACGACTGCTTACATGCCGTTCTGGGTGTTCTGCTCGGGGTGGACTACACGGTAGGTGGTACCGCCGTGCGACCAGACGAGGAGCAGGATGTCCTTGCCGTTAGGGACAGAGTGCACCTGGTTGACGAAGCTGTCGGCACTTTCGACCGCGTGCCGGTTGACTTCGAGGATGACATCGCCCGGGGCAAGACCGGCATCATCTGCCGGGCTGGCGGGTCGAACGCTCTCAATTGCCGCACCCTTGACTTGAGACGGCACGTTCAGCTGCGAGCGAAGGTCGGGTGTAAGGTTTGCGACCGAAACGCCAAGCTTGCCGTGTTGCTGGTCGCCTGAGTTGTTCGAGGCTTCCTCTGTCTCCTTGTGGAATTCGCCGACGGTGACCTTGAGGGTCTCGGGCTTGCCATCGCGGAGAACGCCGAGGTCGATATTTGCTCCGGGGGACATCTCGCTGACGGCAACCTGCAGCGCGCTGCCGTTGATGATCTTCTTGCCGTTCAGGTCGCGGAGCACGTCGCCGTTCTTGAGGCCGGCACGACTTGCGGGCGAGTCCGGCGTGACCTGGCTGACGATTGCGCCAGACGCGTCGGGAAGGTTAAAGAAGCTGGCGTTGTCCGGCGTCACGTCGTTCATGCTGATGCCGAGGTAACCATGATGGACAGTGCCGTTCCTCACGATGGATTCAGCGGAAGCGCGGGCGATCTGCGAAGGAATTGCGAATCCCGCACCGGCGAATGAACCGTTGCCAGTAATGATGAAGGTGTTGATACCGACGAGTTCACCGTGGGCGTTGACGAGCGGGCCGCCAGAGTTGCCGGGGTTGATGGCTGCGTCGGTCTGGATAAATGCTCCAGGTTTGCGCGGATCGTCTGTGTACGGATTGGGGCGGTTCAGTGCGCTCACGATGCCGCGTGTGACTGAGAACTGGAAGTAGCCGAAGGGGCTGCCAAAGGCGAGCACGGTCTGGCCGGGATGCAATTCGGTCGAGTCACCCCAGGCGATGGTGGGCAGGTTATGCGCGTCAATCTTGATGACGGCGAGATCGTTGAGCTTGTCGACGCCAACGAGTTTTGCGGGGAAGACGCGGCGGTCATTGAGGGTGACGTTGATTTTCATGGAGCCATCAACGACGTGATCGTTGGTGAGGATGTAGCCGTCGGGCGAGAGGATGACGCCGCTACCGATTCCGTGCTCAATCTGCTGCTGGGGCATGCCTTGCATGCGGCCCTGGGGACCGAATCCGAAGAAGCGGCGGAACTCGGGAGGCAGGTTCTGCAAACCACCGTCGGAGTCGGGGCCGCTGTTCGAACCGCCGTCTTCGTCGGCCTCGTCGTGACCGTGCGAGGTAACAGAGACGTTGACGACGGCGGGCGTAACCCGGGCAGCTACGGCTTCAACAGCATTATCGAGCGAAACAAGGGACGTGACGCTCGAGTCGTCAAGCGGAGCTCCCGTGCCAAGTGCCGCGGCAGCGCTGGCGGCATGAACCTGATTGTGGCCAATGAGGAACGCGCCGCCGAGGAGGAGGGATGCAGCCACTCCGCCGACAAGCGCGAGCTTTTTGGCTTTTGCTACTAATGAATTAGTTGATGGGGTCATCTTTGTTCTCCGTGGTTATTGAAGTGGATGTTTAAAGTTGGATCACTAGCCAGCCGTCGCCGAAGGAAACGGCGCCAGGCTGAATGGACTTAGGGTTCGCGGGCAAAATCCTGAAAATAAGTCGGGTGACTGGAACAGCTCGATTCGCGGCCGGCTGAACGGGCTGGGTTGTGGCGTTCACGCCGGGTTGGGGGTTAGAACCGGACTGGGGAGTCTCACTAGGCGCACCTGCGGTGGCTCCCGTGTCGTAGTCAGAGACTGATTGCGATGCTGGAATTTCTGTTTGTTCCCACGCGGTGAAAACGATCCATTGTTGCGGGGCGTTCACGTCAGGCGAGACCGGCTGTTTGGCTGAAAGAGCGTGCAAATTCTGCGAGCGGGATCTGGATTCAGAGCGGAGGGGCTCGGAAGACCGGGCGCGCAACTCTCCATTTGCGCGGGTTTTCAGGTTTGTATCTTGTCTCCGAGCCCGGTCTGCGAACGGATTTGCGATCGAAGACATCGGCATTTCAGCTTTGGCCTGCACAGCATAGAAACCGGGCGCCAGCTTTGCACGCCCAGAATCAGTTTGGTAGAGGGCGTCGCCAAGCCGCGCTGATTGCGTGTTCGATTGTGCCGAGGCCCTTGGTTGTGCTGCATCGGACGGAACAAAGGCAACGAGCTGCGGACACTGTGCCAGCTCCGCAGCTACCGCGAGAAGGCTGCAACCGAGCACTGCGAGCAAAGCGCGGGTCGCGATGGGGGAAAGGCCGCGATGATTGTGCAGGATGCTGTGAACACGATGGACGAGCTCAGACCTGTGCTGCCAGACGCCGAGCGAGAGGGCTTCTGTTCGATGTTCAAGGCCACGCTCGGCGAGGCTGGCGAGGCAGGCGGCGTACGCGCGTGGAGCCTTGGTGATGCGGACTACGGCTTCATCGCAGGCCATCTCGCGCTCCTTCGCGAGTTGACGGTCAATCCACCAAAGCGCGGGATTCAAAGGGAAGAGAACCAGGCAAAGCTTTTGGGAGAAATTGGTCCAGTCATCGAAACGGCGGAGGTGTTCTGTCTCATGGAGAATGATTTGATCGAGCTCTCCTTGAGTGAGGCGCACGAACAGCCAATCAGGAATGAGGATGCGTGGGGCGAAGAAGCCGATGACACTGGGGCGATCCAGATCATGCGTGGTGCAGATCTGGGCGGTGCGGCGACGAAATACCCAGGGGGCTGAGGGCGAATCAGCCGCTGGAGTTTGGGCTCCCACGGGGATGGCGCGGGTCCACAGTCTCCGGAGTCTCAGCGAATGACGACCGAGATCAATTGCCAGGACGGCGGATGCGGCAATCCAAAGGGCCGCAATCAGGACGCTCCAGCGTTGATCCAACTGAAACCATGGCTGAGCGACAGCGGTAGTTGCTTTCGTGAACGCGGTGGGGGCGATCGCGAAGACAGAATGGTTCGCACGCAGGGAAAGGAATGGCAGAGCAACAAGCACGGCACAACTGGCTGACCAAAGCAGAAAACGATGCTGTGGGGAGAGGCGGGGCACAATGCGGAGGCAGATTGCGAGGCAAGAGGCGACGGCCACGCCTTGCCATAGAGCTGTTACGGCAACGGGAGCCGCGGTATGGGAAAAAGATTGAAATGCGCCTATGAGCGGAGCGACCGCGAGAACGAGAGATTGGTGGACAGCATCGATGGTTTGTGACAGGTACATACGCTAGACCTCCCTCTGAACGTCGGGAGCGGCGTTGCGAATGGCGTCTTTCAGACGTTGCAGTTCACCTACGGAGAGGTCCTCGTCGTCGAGGAGAGACAGGAGCAGCAGTTCGCGTGAATTTCCGAAGAAGCGATTGAGGATGTGACGGACCTCGGAGCGGCTCGCCTCGTGCTCGGCGATGCAGGGGCGGTAAACGAAGGCGCGGCCCTCTTGCCGATGCTCCACGTACCCTTTTTGTTCGAGGATACGGATGGTAGTGAGGACCGAGTTGTAGGCCAGCGTTTCGCCCTCGGGCATGGCGGCAACCAGGTCGGTGACGGCGGAATCGCCGCGGCGCCAGAGGATCTTCATGAGCCTGAGCTCCGCTTCGGTCAGCGTATTGGATTTTTTCGGGGGCATCGCTAAATCGTTGATTTCGTTGAGTCTCGTCCGGTGGACGTATCGTCCTACGAACAATTAGACGAAGAACTAATGGATTAGTTGCTGTTCGGTCCCAATTTTTTTTGGCTTGTATTATTTCTTCTACAGCAATCGCTCTATTACCGATCGAAGATTTGAATATTGGGTTTGGACAGACCGGGAATATGTGTGGTGAAAGTGAGGGTCTTGCCGTCGGGAGTGACTTCGACTTCCTGAGTATCCAGGACTTTCCCGTCGATCTTGTCGGTCAGCTCCACCATGCGATCGCTCAAACGCCGTCCAGACGTGACGTAGCCCGCAGGCAGATTGGGGCCATTCGCCGCGTAGTCCTTGCCGTCGAACTGGATGCTTTTGGTCGTCTTCTGGGCGGGGTTGATCAAGGAGAGTCCGTTGTCGCCGTAGGTCGCGACCTGCATCTCGAAGGAAGAGTGGACTTCCTCGGTGGTGCTCTCCCACGTGCCCGCAAAGCCGCTGGAGCCGGCTGTGCGCGCGTATTTGTAAAGAAGGTTATTCGTGGAGCCGTCGGCACGGTAGCCGGTGAAGTTGTCGGTGAGGGTGCTGCCGTCCGCGGAGAGATCCCAGATGGCGGAGATGAGCATTTGGCCGCCCTTCTTTCGTACCACTCTCCATTGATTGGGGCCTAGGACGGTCACGGCAAGGGTGGTGCCGAAGATGCCGGGCTGGTCCGTGCCGTCGGCCACGATCGTTTCTGGATTTGTGGGGGAAAGGTGGAAGGTGTAAGTGTTCGGGCCGGCCGCCTCTACCCCCATCTGATCGGTAAGCGTGCTCTTCGCGGGGTTCAGTTTCCAGGTTCCCGCAAAAGGATCGGTGGCAGCGAATGCGGCGGCTGTAAGAACTGAGCCGATGCACAGGAGGCGAACGAGAGCAAAACCAGGGTAACTGCGTCCTCTCGAAATTCTTCCAGGTCGCCGCTCCTTGGGGTCGCGTCGACTTGAGAGCTGCGGCTCCGGGATACATCGACCCTGGTTTTGCTGTAAGCGCAGAAGCATGGGAACCCTCCGTGATCTGATTGGAACCGGTGTCGCGGATTGGGGAGGTGCATCTTCCATGCCAAAGGGAGGCTGTGCGTCGAGCGACGCGTGGGAAAGGAATAGAACGGTCATTGCAAGGCACAGGACGCGCGTCGGCGATGTGAATCGCGGTGTCGGCGATTCAATTCGCTTTCCTGCCCGGATGGATCGGGGACGACTGTTCGAAAGAATGTGCGTAAGCGGGCAGTGGTGTGCTGAAACGGACAGAATCTGACGAGGAGCCAAATGGAGAAGCGTAAAACGCCGAATTCTCAGGGCCGAGCCGAACCAGCTCAGGACCGAGCCGAAGCAGCGGGAACCACCCGGCGATCGTGCGCCGGTTGCAGCATGGAGTAGGCGAGGGAGGCGGCGGGAATAAGGAAGGCGACGGAGCCGAAGACCCACATAACGACTGCACCAAGAACCTGGTCGGGTAGCGGCTGGATCTGAAAGGGGTTGGAGTGGGTGACGTAGTACGGGTAGAACGGGCGGTTGCAGAAGGCGAGGAATGCCGAAAGCGCTGTGTTGACCAGGTCGGCGCCTATCAAATAGAGAATGATGTCCCAGTCGCGAGGTCGGCGCGTGGCGGGCCAGGGGCGCAGGACACACCACCAAAAGAGCAACGAGCTGAGGAGGAAGCAGATGTGCTCGAAATCGTGCCAGCCTTCGTGCTCGAGGGCGAAGTCGTAGGCGGCGGGAATATGCCAGAGGAGAAAGACCGCATTCATCAGGAACCATGCCAACGGCGGGAAGACGAGCAATTGCGCAAGGCGGCGGAGGGATTTGGAGCGAAGCAGCGGTCCTGCGATTGCGGTGCGCACGAATGCAGGCAGTCCGCGAAGGAGCGGGACGACCGGAAAACCGAGGAGAATCAGGGGTGGGACGACGGACATGAGAATGAGGTGCTCGACCATGTGGGCGCTGAGCAGCACATCGGCGAATGCATCGAGCGGAGAGCCGATGGAGATCCAGAGTGCGGTTAGGCCGGCGAGAAAAGACAAGAGTCGCGTCGAGGTGAACTGTATTGGGCGTGTTTTGCGCAGGGCGATCCAGCCGCGCAGGTAGATCACAGCAGTGAGCAGAATTGAGAGGGTGAGACCGGCCGGGAGAGACCAATCGGACACCACAGACTGGAACGGGTCCGCCAATTGGGGCGCGAGGGCCATGCGCTAGCGCACCTGTCCGGGAGGCATAGCCGATGGGTTTGCCTGGGTTAGTGTGCGCGATGCATCGATGGCAGGCGAGAGATTGTTGCCGCGTAAGGTCATGAGAAAACCGACGAGGGCACGGGTTTCGGCAGGGCTGAGGGCGTTGCCGTAAGCGGGCATGTTGCCTCCGCCCTGCAGGACCTGGCGAACCATCTGGTCTTGAGTCATGCGTGCGGCAATGGCGTCGAGTGCGGGACCGCGCATTCCGCCTAGTCCACCGAGCGCGTGGCAGTTGCGGCATTGCTTGTTTTGGAGGACCAGCGCGCCCTCGCGTTCGAGGGGCGATCGATTTTTGAGATAGTCGGTCGGGGTTGGATCCCCGGACCAGGCTTCCATCACCGGGCTCCACGGAGTGTAGGTGCCCAAATGTGTCAAGACTCCAAGAGTGACAGCGATGACCGAGACCATGAGCACGGCAATGGGACGGCGCGACCAGTGTTTTTCGCCTTCGCCGGCGACGAGAGGAAGAAGGACCATACCACCAATGACGACGATCGGCGCGATGAACATGAAGGGCGTTTCGAGTTCAGGTGGAAGGTAGGCGAGGACTGCGTAGATCCAGAGGAAGGCGACGTCGGGTTTGGGCGCGGTTTGGATGATGGTGGGATCGGGTTCGCCGGTGGGACCGAAGGGCCCGAAGAAGAGCGCGCAGGCAATGACGCAAAGAAGGATGGCGGCAGCGAAGACGGCATCTTTCCATGCGGCGTCGGGAACAAAGGGGACGCCTTCTTTCGAAGTGAGCTCATGGTATTCGCGATCGTAGGTAGCCTTGCTGACGATGCGGCCGGGCATCGGCCATTCGTTGACACCGAGGTAAAGAACCATCCACACGTGGACAGCGACGAAAGCGAGCAGAAGACCAGGAATGACGAAGACGTGCAGCGCGAAGAAGCGCGAAAGAGTCTGGCCGCCGATGATCGGGCCGCCGAGCATCATGTGAACAAGCGGGCCGCCGATCCAGGGGACGCGGCTCACAATGGAAGCGCCGATGCCGAGGCCCCAGTAGGCATCCTGATCGAAGCGCAGCACCTGGCCGGTGAAGGCCATGCCGAGCGTGAAGAGCAACAGAAAGACGCCAATGATCCAGGTGAGCTCGCGTGGATATTTGTACGCGCCGAAGAGGAAGACCTGGGTCATGTGGATGAGGACGATGGCGACCATGAAGTCCGATCCCCAACCGTGAATGGCGCGGAGAAACCAGCCGAGAGAGATTTGGTGGTTGAGGAATTGCAGGCTGGACCATGCTTCGCCCGCCGATGGTGTGTAGACGAGCGCAAGGAGGATTCCGGTGAAGACCTGCAGCATGAGCAGCACAGTTGCGGCTGAGCCGAAGACGTACCACCAACTGGCGCTGGTGGGGGGAGTGGGATGCGCGGCGGCTTCGGCGAGCGGCTTGGTGAGGCCAAGACGGCGTTCCAACCACGCGTAGGTTCCGAGGGCAACGGAGACTGTGCGCTCTCTCAGGCCGGCCATGATGTCTTTTCCTGATCTTGATAGGGCGAGTTAGGTGAGATCTGAACGAGCGGCTTTTTGAGGCAAGCCGAGTTGGAAAGCGTGGGCATTTGACCCGCGTCGATCGTGAGGTTGTTGCCGATGATGGAGTATTGATACTCGAAGAGGCCTCGCTCGGGTGGGCCGGAGGCGCGGGATCCGTCGACGTAGTAGGCGCCGCCGTGACACGGACACATGAAGAGCTTTGACTGTGCGAACCAGCGCACCGGGCACCCTAGATGTGCGCAATTGATGGCGAAGACCTGAAATTGATTGGCCTGGATGTGGCGTACCCAACAGGCGACGTTGGCAGTTTCGCCGTCGGAGTCGGTTCTGTAGGGGTTGCGATAGTCGACCAGACGCGTTTCTCCTTCGGGGAAACTGGAGACCGGGCCAAGCGAGATCCAGGACTTGTAGCTTGAGTCTTTTTTGAAGGCAGGACCGAGAATGTAGCCGAGGATGGGAACAGCGAGCACAGCGCCGATGGCTCCGTTGAGATAAAGAGAGAGCTTGAAGAGAAAAGCGCGGCGGGAGCGATCCCTCGTCTTCAGCTCTGGAACGGTAGTGGAAGTTGGCGATGGCTGCGGCTGACCGGAAGGTTCATTGACGTTGGTCATCGGTTCTCCTTGGCCGGTGTGCTGGCGGATTGCTGCGCTGCGGGCGCACGATGGGCACTGAGCCACGCGACGATGTCGGTGATTTCCTGAGGGGTGAGAGCGCGGCCTGCGATGTAGGTACGCCAATCGGGTGTTTGCACGTCGGGGTGGCCGGCGACGATGAGGCTGCGTAGACTCTGATCGCTGACGAGTTCCAAGTAGGACGGATCGACGATGGAGTGGGGAGTGGGGTCCTGGGTTGGCGCGGGACTGTTGGCGGAGGGATGGCTTCCAGTGCCGTCGGCGCCATGACAGCGGGCACAGGCTGCTGTGTAGGCTTTTTGTCCCTCCGCAGAATTGCCGGGCGTGGGAGCCGCATAGGGTGGGAGGACGATCTTGGAGAAATCAGCGGGGCGGCTCCATTCACGCAGCATGCCTTTCACGAGAGCGTCTACCTGTGCCTCGGTGAGCATGCCGCCGGAGCTTGCGGCGAAGGCGGGCATCATCGTCGCGCTCATGCCTTTGGCGGTTGCGGTGCGAAGATTGTCCGCGCCTGCGAAGGCGAGGAAGGCAGGGTTATTGAGGGGGATTGCCGCACCGCCGCGGCCGTTGTCGCCGTGGCAGCCAGAGCAACCCTGTTTGTAGAGTGCATGAAAATCGAGTTGCTTATCAGGACGAGAGACATCGGCTTCGGCGGTTGGGATGCCAGGGACATGGGCACATCCGGCGAAAGCGATGAGCGCCGCCGCAGCAATGTGTGTCCAGACCTGTCGGGCGTTGCTCGTCATTTCGCGTTTCCCAAATCGTTGGTTTCTTCCCCGGGCTCCTCTATTGAGCCGTGGATGCCGGCGCGCACCGCGAAGGGTAGAGCCTGAAACTGAGGCGTGCGCACCTTGGTGTGCAGATTGACGACATAACCTGCGACAAGTCCGTAGGCGATTTGCGAGGGCACAAACCAATACCAATCGATGCGCGCGTTCAGGATGGGGCTGACGATGCCAAGCACGGAGTAGAGCAAGCCGGTCCACAAAAGTGGCGCGATGAAGCCCGCAGTAAGAATGGGCCAGCGCGGAAACATGGGCAGCATGGCGCCGTAAAGCAAGCCGACGAGCAAAGAAGAACTGGTGTGAATGGCGAGTGCTGCCAGCAGGCCCTGCCAATGGAACTCGGCCAGGAATGCGTCGCTCTGATTTGCCCAGCTGACGAAGCCTCCGGCTGCCATCAGATTGGTGGCGTACCAGAGGCTGTGGTATTTGATGAGGCTGAACGCAGTTGCGGGCACGACCATGGCGATACCGCCAGCGATGCCGCCTCTGAGTCCGGTAGTGAATTGGAATGTCTCGACGGGGATCACTTTGCGGTGCATGGGCCCGATCGGCAGGCGATCGATGGAGGTACGAATGCTGGGAATCGCCGTCGGCTCAGCTTCTGCTTCGACGAATTGGTGCGCTTCGACGGGCAGGACTGAGCGAAACCAGCCAATGGCGGAGAAAAGCATGAGCACCAAGCCTAGAAGGCTGACAGCGATGCTCGTGACCATGCCGGCAATGAGGAGCGAGACGCCAAGCGCAAGCACCATGGGCCATGCGGTAGGAGCGGGCATGTGGATTCGATTATGTTGGGATTCGTTTCCGTGTTCCATCGCATTCCTCAGGTGTGGATTTAGCGGCCGACGATATACACCACGGTGAAGACGACGACCCATACGGCGTCGACGAAATGCCAGTAGAGCGAGAGCACTTCAAGGCGTTCCGCATGGGCCTGAGTGACTTTGCCCGCAAGCGCAAAGATGAACGCAAGAGACAGCATGATAAGGCCGACGATGACGTGCGATGCGTGAAGGCCTACCAGGGAGTAAAAGGTAGTTCCGAAAAGATTGGTGCGAAGGGTAAGGCCGTAGTGATAGATGAGTTCGTACCACTCCTTTGCCGTAGCGGCGATAAAGATGCCGCCGAGAAGGATGGTCGCGGCCAGCCAGGTTGCGCAGCGACTTACATGGCCGGTTCGGAGGGAGTGGACGGCAAAGTGGACGGTGATGCTGCTTGAAAGCAGGCAGATGGTGGAGAAAATGGGAAGCTCGAGAACTTCACGGGGCGTTGGGCCGGTCAAACTTTTGCCGATGTAATAAAGGTATGCCACGACAAAAATGATGAAGATTGCCGACTCGGCAAGGATGAGACAAGCCATGCCGACGACACCGCGCGAGGGCAGCTTCCACTCTTCGATTGGCTGACGCGGGATTGCCACTGCGGTGCTCATCTCAGTTCTCCTCTCTCGATCCCTCGTGAGGGTTTTTCATTCAAATAGCTCATCGGGTTCTTCCGGATGTTTTCGATCCCAAAGCGGCCGCCGGCTTTCAACGGTCGGGATTGTTGCGAAGTTATAACTGGGCGGAGGTGAGCTGGTCGACCATTCGAGAGTCCATGCATCCCATGGGTCGGGCCCGGCCTTCTCGCCTTTGAAGTACGAGGCGACCAGGTTCCAGACGAAGATGAGCGTCGCAACTGCCTGGAAGACGGCGCCGCTGGAGACGATCTGGTTCAGGAGGGCCCAGCCGCGGTCTGCCTCATAGGTGTAAATGCGGCGCGGCATTCCCAACATACCGGGTAGGTGCATGAAGTCGAAGGTGAGATGAAATCCAATGACGAAGAGCCAGAAGTGCCAGTTGCCCAGCTTTTCCGAGAGCATGCGACCGCTCATCTTCGGATACCAGTAATAGAAAGCCGAAAAGATCATGGTGAGAATGGCGCCTACCAGAACGTAATGAAAATGCGCGACGACGAAGTAGGAATTGCCCAACTGCCAGTCGAAGGGCGAGACGGAGAGCATGATGCCCGTGAGGCCGGCGATGAGGAATTGAAAGAGAAACGCGATGGCGAATTTCATCGAGGTGGTGAAGTGGATGTTGCCGCCCCAGAGGGTTGCGAGCCAGTTGAAGATTTTGATTCCAGTGGGAACGGAAATGACCATGGTTGAGAAAGTAAAGAAAGCGTTAGGGCCGGGTCCCATGCCGACGGTGAACATGTGGTGGGCCCACACGCTGAGGCTGATGAAGCCGATGCCGACAGACGCGGAAACCATGGCGGGATAGCCGAAGATGGCTTTGCGGGAGAAAACGGGAATGATTTCGTTGGCGAAGGCGAAGGCGGGCAGAACCAAGATGTAGACCTCGGGATGGCCGAAGATCCAGAAGAAGTGCATCCAGAGAACAGCCGAGCCGCCAGCCTGGGTGTCGAAGAAGTGGCCGCCGAGGTAACGATCGATGCAAAGCATGATCTGCGCGGCGGTGAGCGGGCTGATGGTGACAAAGACCAGTCCGCTGGTGACCAGATAGAGCCAGACCAGCAAGGGCATGCGGCCGAGCTTCATGCCGGGGCAGCGCATGCAGAGCGCGGTAGCGACGATGTTGAGCGCCGTGCCGATGCTGCCGATGCCGCTGATGAGGATGCTGAGGGTCCAATAGTCGGTGGAATGGCCGGGCGAGAAGACGCGTGCGGTAAGCGGCGCGTAGGCGAACCAGCCGACGTCAGGCGCCGTGCCTGCGCCGTAGAGCCCGAAACCGGAAAGGTAGCTGCAGTAGAGCAGAATGCCGCCGAATGCGGAGACCCAGAAACTGAAGGCATTTAAACGCGGGAAGGCCATATCGCGCGCGCCGATCATGAGGGGAACGAGGTAGTTTCCGAAGCCGAACAGGATAGGCATGCCGACAAAGAACACCATGGTCGTTCCATGCATGGTGAACAAGCGGTTGAAGGTCTGCGGCGAGACGAAGGTGTTGTTGGGGATGGCGAGTTGAATTCGAATGAGAAGAGCTTCAATGCCCGCGACGACCAGGAAGATGAGCGCGTAGGCGATGTACATCAAGCCAATCTTTTTGTGATCGACCGTGGTGACCCAGTCTTGTAGTACATCGAACGTGCCGCGGCGCGATTGGAGTTGAGGATCGGGCTTTACCTGAGTTTGCGTGGCCATGAGCTCCTCATCTTTCGATCCTTAGTAAAGCGTCGTGAGGTACTGCGTTACCGCGTCCAGGTCGCGAGCGTTGAGACGCATTGCCGGCATAAGAGCGCCCGGCTTGAAGTGCGCCGGATCATCGATAAAGGCGCGCAGGTTTTGAGGGGTGTTCGGTACGGCGCCGGACGCAATGGTCGCGCGACTGGCGACATGCGAAAGGTCCGGACCGAAGGTCCCCCTTGCAGAGGTGCCGGAGACGGTGTGGCAGCTGACACAGGCGTTGGCTTCAAAAACGGCGCGGCCGTTGGCTGCCGCCGGATTCTGCGCCGCGGTTTGCCGCTGCTGAGTGATCCAGGCGGCAAAGTCCGTTGGGGAATCGGCGTAGATCCGGATCAGCATTTTTGCGTGCTGCGTGCCGCAGTATTGCCCGCATTGTCCCAGATAGAGTCCTGGCTTGTCGGGATCAATCCACATCGTATTGACCTTGTTCGGAATCACGTCCATCTTGCCGGCAAGGCGGGGAACCCAGAAGCTGTGATCGGTGTCCGCCGACGACATGGTGAGGTAGGTCGGGGCGGGGTGAGTTGGGTCGCTGACCGGGATGTGCAGTTCATTTGCTGTTACGACGCCCAGCTTGGGGTAGCGATACTCCCACCAATACTGATGGCCGATGACGACGACGTCGAGAGCGTTGGAGGGTTTCGCCGCTGTTTCAGTAACGAAAATGACGCGGGCCGTTGCGAGAAAGAGCACGATGACGATGAGGATTGGAATGACTGTCCAGGAGAGCTCGACCTGGGTACTGCCGTAGATTTGAGCGGGTTCCCGTTGGGTGAAACCGCGGCGATGGCGATAGCGAATAAGGGTGTAAAGCAGAAGGCTGGAAACGATAAGGAAGATTACGGCACAGATGGAAAGAACCAGCATGGAGAGCCCGAAGATCGATCGCGAAGAGGTCGCTTGCGGAGCGAAGATGCTAGTCCCGGTCTGGTTGAAGTGCAGTGCGAGTAGGCAAATGAGGTTCCGAGCGGCGTGCCGCACCCATTCTGACGCAGGAAGCCAGTCGGCATGGGGGGAGAGCCCGCGAGACGCAATCAGTTGCAGAGAGAAGAACATCGCAATCCTCATTTGCATGAAGGCTCATCTGCTTGCCGGCGAGATTGCAGGGACTCGGATCATCCGATTAGGAGTTGTTGCGCTCAGCAGGGTTTCGGCCGGATTCGAGCGCATGCATCAGTAGCTGCGGAGATCGAGAACCGCGCTAACAAAAGTGGAACCCGCGGGTGAAGCAGAAACGTGTGAGCCAGCCGTAAATTCATCTTCTTTTGAAGTTGGGGGAAGCCCGGCCACAGAGACGGCACGAGGTGAGATTACCACTTTGTCCGGGCTGCGGGAAACCGGTCCGAGGTCGTGGCCCGGTTCGATTGATTAGAACCTGGGCTTCAGACCCGCGAAGAGTGGAGGGGGTCGGCGTCAAGTGAAGGGAAAGACGGCGCCCCAAGCCGCGCCCAATTCCCGCCGATGAGGTCATTGCAGCCGGATTCGTTTGCCTCCAACGTTCTGACACTTCGGGATCGGACGAGGCTGCGGAAAAGGCTGGAAATTGCAGCAGAAATGGAGCCGTGGGGCCGCATGGCATTCACCGTTCTTGTTGTTGACGATTCGCCGACCATGGTGATGAGCCTGAAGACCACTCTGGTGATGAGCGGGCTTCAGGTTGAAACTGCGGGCAATGGCCGCGCGGCACTGGACAAACTGCAAACAGGATTCAAGCCCAATCTGGTTCTCACCGATATCAATATGCCGGTAATGGGAGGGATGGAACTGATCCGGAATATCCGCGCGCTGCCGCAGTTGAAGTTCGTTCCCATTCTGACGCTGACTACGGAGAGCGAAGCCGGCAAACGCGAAGAGGGAAAGCGGGCCGGAGCGACAGGTTGGCTGGTCAAGCCGCTCTCGGGCAATGACCTGATTGCAGTGATAGTACTTCTTGCGGAGCCGCACTACCGATTCGCATCGCGTACGGGTGGTGCCCGAGTTGCGCCGTCTGGTCGAGTTCCGTCGACTGAATTTTATCGACGCAGACTATGGTGTGGCGGAGAGGCCGGACGCAATCTTCTGCCGCAATGTCATCATCTACTTTGATAGAGCCACGCAGGAGGGCATTCTTGCAAAACTCTCCACATGCCTTGTGTCTGGCGGCTACCTGTTTGTCGGCCACGCTGAAACGCTCCACACCATGAATCTGCCCTTGACGCCAGTGGCGCCTTCTCTCTACAGAAGAGTCGACGATGTGCGATGAGACCGACCTGGCGGAAGTCTACGTGCAGCCGGGAGAGTCTCACCTGACGACAAAACCCGCCATCATGCGAACGCTGCTTGGATCATGTGTGGCCGTTGCGTTTCTCGAAAGGCCTGGCGGTGTCGGTGCACTTTGTCATCCGATGCCTCCCCGCTGCCCCGACAGAATCGCAAGAAGTCAGAATGTGAAGAATGCCAGGCGGTACGCTGATTTTGCGATCCGTGAGCTGGCACACCGGTTTGATGCACTTGGGATTGCGCGCGCGAGCGTGAAGGTGAAGCTCTTTGGCGGCGCCGACGTCCTGCTTGTTCCCTAGGGTAGGTCACGGCCGACAATTGGCAGGCTGAATTGCGAGGCAGCGGTTCGGGTCCTGGGCGAGCATCAATAGCGGAGGCCCAATTTCATGGGGAATTCCTCTTCATTTTCCTCGAGTGGCAACTGGTTGCAATGCTCGCGAAGCACGCTTTGATGGCGTCGCTGGAGGAGGAGGTGCAGAGCGGCGACCGCGACAACGAGGAAGACAAAGTGCGATGCACTTTTTTCTATCCAGGGTTCGAGTTGAAGCGGAAGAGCGGCGACCACAGGGAAGAATGTGAAGCATTTCAAGACGGTCAACGCCAGGTTCGGCTGTTCCCGCGCTTGCTCGCTTGTGAACGGCAGAGAGGTCACATTCAGAAAAAAGGCATCGGCGAGAAGCAGAACCATGCTTCCGGCGACGAATATCTGAGCCTCGATAGCTCGAGTGCTGAGAAGTTCCGCGGGAGCGATGACTCGAAAGATCAAGCACATGCCCAAAGTGGTAAGGACGGTCCAAACAAGAACCCAGGTCTTTGCAGCAGCTAACTGCTCAGTCAGAGTTTGCACATCAGGCGGATTGCCATGGACTATGTGGAAGATCCATCGGCCGCGCTGATTACCGGATGAGATGAACGCCAAACGCAACCCGGCGATGATCCAGAATGCGATGATACCGACTGCAACGCGGATTCCGTCGGCCGGCACTTCTGCGCGGATCTGTTGATTGTTCACGGAGAAGCGAAGAATGCTGGCGGTGACGACTGATAATCCGACCCCGCCATAGAGAACCAGATAGATGCGATAGCGCGGCACGCGCATGACCGTTTGGCTGATGAAGTGAAAGATGGCACGGCCTTGCGGACGGCGGATCATTGTTGCGTGAAGGACTTGTGCGAGTGGGCGAATGAGCGGATTCACGGTGTGGCGCGAGCCTGGCCCTTCAACCAACTGGCGCATCTTGCGAAGATATGCGAGCGGATATGTGAGGATTGCAACGAGAGAAACGAGAAGGATGGCGAAGTATCCCGTTCGCGCTAATGTGAAATAGATCGGCAGGACGCGGGGGCCCTCAATCATGCACTGGTACATACCTAGAAACCAAAACGGAGGAAAACATCGCGTGACGAAGCTTGTGGACTGAAGCATCACTGGGACGACGCCTGACAGCACAGGGAAGAGAAGCATGAACATCACGAGCAATGTAACAGCAGAGCCCTGCAGAAGCAGTGCAAGTTTGCGAAAGATTCGCTCGCCAAAGATGCAGAGAAATAGACACTGCGAAGCAAGAATGGACGCAGAGGCGAAGAGTCCGCTGGCGGCTACCGCCAAAACATGACCGGCCAGAAAGCGCAGTAGATTCGGCGGATCCAAGGCCATCGGAAGCACAATGGATGAGAAGAGATTTGTGTCCAGAAGTAAGCCGACAATCAGGGTGACAATTGCCGTTACGCGTGCAGCAAAGGCTCTGCGTGAATGAATGGGCAGCGGTACAAGGATAAACAGATCGAGCAGATCGGGGAAGAATAGATCCCATTCAAAGACCGTCGCGACACCCATGGCTACTAGGGAATAGAGAACAAAGAAGAGGTGATGGTTCACCTGCAGCCAATAAGGAGGCAGTCTTCCAAAGACGGGATGGTCTTGCGGATATACGATCGTCGGGTGGTAAACGGGCCAGAGGTAGATGGCGACAAGGAATGGCGGGAGGCCTGTGGCGAAAGCGATTTGGATCAGACGCGTCTTGGCATCGCCATCGGGCGACGCCGTTTCGTGATTGAAGAAACGCTCAAGAAAATGGCGAACCAGGAGCGAGAACTGGCTGCGCTTTGGTATACGTGCCGGGCCAAGTGCTGCCTGGACGTTCATCGAAAGTACCCGGGGCTCAGCGTGGGTGAAGAGGCGTTGGAAAGAATCAGCCATGAGCGGCCTGCATGATCTCCACGATCTGCTGGGCCACGACGCGAGTGTTTTGCTGCCGGACGAGTTGAGTGAATGCGCTCTCAAGATTGGGCAGATGCATGAGCTTCGCCAACTCGGCAGGATGGGCGTCGGCGAGAATTCTGCCGTTGGAAATTACAATGACACGGCTGCAGATCTGTTCAACAACTTCGAGCACATGCGAGATGTAGAGAATGGCCTTGCCTTGCGCAGCAAGCAGTTCAAGTAGGTCTTTGAAGAGTCTTGCAGAAACCACGTCGAGCCCGGACAGTGGCTCGTCGAAGATAAGGAGCCTGGGATCGTGTAAGAGGGCGGCGGCGATCAGAACGCGCTGACGCATTCCTTTCGAGTAAGACGAGATGGGCGAGTACTGCCAGGATTCGAGATCGAGGAGCCTCAGCAAGCCGGCTGCTTTTAATTCGATAACCGCTTCGTCGAGTCCTCGGAGCCGGCCCACCAGTTGCAGGTATTCCAACGCCGAAAGATAGTTGTAGAGATGGGCTTCTTCAGGCACGTATCCAATTGCACTGCGGAAAGCGATCATATCTTTCCGGATGTCTCGGCCCTCGAAGAGGACATGCCCGTCGTTGGGTCGCAGCATTCCAATAATCATTTTGACGGTGGTTGACTTTCCGGCGCCGTTAGGGCCAAGGAAACCGACGATCTCCCCGGAAGACACTTTGAAACTGACATCTTGAACCGCAGGAATGCCCCGATAACTTCGAAACAGGCTCTGTAATTCCAGCATGGGCGCCAGCTCTCTCTGAATCAAACATACCCTATGTAGCATTCGGTATATAGGATTGTCAAGCGGACTTCTCCTTGAACCGGCGTTGCTCGAGTAGGAAGCGAGAAGAGAAGGTTCGAGCTGAACAGAGTCCCGGCACATCGCCAGAACTCCTGCCGGGTGCCTGCCGGGCGGCGGCGTGTCACGGCGTCCGCTTCTCCGGCTGCATCTCTAAATGCAGTGAAGGAGCTCAGTGAGTCGTACAATGGTAGCTGTCCTAAATACCTGCGGGAATTCCGGTTGCGGACGAGCTAGCTGATCTATGACGACGTGGCAACCAACAAAATCTGTCACCTCTCTGGAAGCGATCATGGCGAAGTATGAAACGGGCGTCGGCTCGGTGCTCGATAAAACATGGACACGATGCGAGCGCCGTGCAACTCTCATTGCACTTATTGTGATTTTGGGTCTGTCGGGTGGAGCGCAACCCGCGCCGACACAGTCTCTGAATGATGGCGTAATGATTCGTGGACGCGTGTTGGATTCGGCTGGAAAGCCGGTGCCAGGTGCTTCAGTTCGTCTCGAAGGCTCTCAACACATTAAAGCCCTTAATGTAGTTTCAGATGCGAATGGTGATTTTGCGTTTCCAAAAATGAGAAAGGGGACGTTTTCGCTTGTTGCAGAGAAGGCAAACCACCATAGTCGCGCCTCCGTTGTGGTTGCGAGTGAGCCAGACAAGAGCCTGGAGGTAGATCTTATTTTGGAGGACGCTGGCATTTCGACTGCGAATTCAAATTCTTCATCAAACCCTATTTCTGCAGGGATGGAATTTGCGGATAGTCCGAGCTTTACAGTTGCAGGGGTCACAGACTGGACTGCGGCCGGAGGACACGGATCTGACGCAAACTTGCGGGCTAGCGAAGCTTTGAATCGCGAGGCCCTGAGAATGAAAGACAGGGAGGCTAGCCACGACGAAGGGAATTCGGCAAAGTTCAAGGAACAAGAAGGCACACTGCGCGCCGCAGTAACCCGTGAACCCGCAAGTTTTGATACGAACCATCGATTGGGAGAATTCTACTTAAACGACGGAAACTTCAATGATTCTGCCTCGTTTCTCCAAAGAGCCTTTCGGATCGACCCTGGAAATGCTGAGAACGAATTGGAACTCGCGCAGGCATGTGAAGAAGTAGGTGACCTATCGCAGGCTCGGGTGCATGTTCAGCATCTTCTGGAGACCGGAGGGAGCGGAGTTGCACATCGTTTGGCTGGGGAGCTGGACGAAAAATCCGGAGATCCCCTAGGTGCTGTGCATGAATTTGAGAGTGCAGTTCGCATGGAGCCTAGCGAACGGAATTATTTTGAGTGGGGCTCCGAGCTGTTGATTCATCGAGCGGTGTGGCAGGCTAGAGACGTGTTTGAACAGGGAGTCCATACTTACCCGACCTCAGTTCGCCTGCTCACGGCGCTTGGTGCTGCCCTCTTTGGCGGCGCACTTTATGATGAGGCTGCCCGTCGGCTATGCGAGGCTTCTGACCTGGAACCTGACAATCCAGAGCCGTACCTTTTGATAGGCAAGGTTGAAATCGCGGCGCCCAGTCCACTCACATGCGCAGAACAGAAGCTGGAGCAATTTGTACAGAGGCAACCAGACAATTCGCGCGCTAACTACTATCTTGCCATGGCTATCTGGAAGCAAAGCGGACAAGCCGTCGATGAGCTGACGGCGAATAAGATCGAGTCAATGCTTACCAAAGCCATGACGCTCGATCCTAGGTTCAGCGATCCATGCGTGCAGCTCGGAATTCTCTGGTCCTCCCGCGGGGATTTCGCGAAGGCGGCTGAGTTCTATACCAGAGCGATAGCATTGGATTCTCAATCAAGCGAGGCTCACTATCGACTCGGTATCGCCTACGACCGTTTGGGCGAACGAAGTCAGGCGAAACAAGAATTCCAACTTCACGAAGAAATTGAGAAGCAGCACGCTGACGAAGTTGATCGAGAGAGACGGGCGGTCAAGCAATTCGTCGTGGAACTGCCGGCTAAGCCCACTAGTTCGTCGGAGAAATGATGTTGCATTGAGCCTTTGAGCCTAAGCATCGCTACGGGAATCGATAACAAGGTCTCATTCTCAAACTGCAATGAGTTGCAGTCTATAGAGGCTTTTTGAACGTGGCTACAATGCCCGCGTCCTCGCGAATGGTAATGATCTGATTTGCTTTCACTTGAGTGAAACGCTCAATCTTTTGCGTCGTTGGCCATTTCACTTCAATGAGATCGGCAAAATTGGCGTTGGCGAGCCCGAAATGAAGGCGAAGGTCGCTTTGGGACATCACGCTTGTCCCGCTGTGTACTTCGTCTATCTGTGAATGCTTCCCAGTAACCACGCGCACGCGCGCTCCAATGGCAGTCCGATTGCACTTGGTGCCCACGAGCTTGATCTTGATCCAGTTTTGCTTGTTCCCCCCCACATTGTGAAGAAGAGAGGGCAGGTCATTCATATTCAGGATTAAGACGTCCATCCCGCCGTCGTTATCGTAGTCTCCAAATGCCGCTCCCCGGCTTGAGAATCGCGCGTTGATTCCCGGACCCATTTCTGCGGAGACATCTTTGAAGTGGCCATTGCCTAAGTTCTTATAGACAAGCCTCGGATTCTTAAATGTCTCGCCGAAGTTATAATTATCGATTTCCGGGTAAACATGGCCGTTGATTTGGACGATGTCGGCCCAGCCATCGTTGTCGTAATCTATAAAGCCGCATCCCCATGCGACGTAGTTGTTGTTGATTCCGACTCCGGAATTGAACGAAAGGTCACTGAATGTACCATCGCCATTATTGTGATAGAGGTCGCATGTGTCATCGGCAAAATTGGTCTTGAAAATATCCAAATAGCCGTCGCAGTCATAGTCCGCCACGCCGATGCCCATGCCCGCTTGCTCATGCCCGTCGTTGTTGTATGCGCATCCTGCTATGACTGCAATATCAGTAAAAGTGCCATCGTGATTGTTCTGGAATAGGATGCTCGGCTCCGAATCAACCGCGACATAGATATCGGGCCATCCGTCATTGTCGAAGTCGTAAGATACCGATGTAATCGAATAGCGCGGACCCGGTTTCAGGATTCCCGCCTTCTCCGAGACATCTATAAATGTACCATCGCCATTGTTGTGGTAGAGAATGTCTGTATCGCCCGGCAGGCCGCGCGGTCCGCACATTGTAGGTACGCCCTTCCATTGGCAGAAGGACATGTTATCGATGGAAAGCGGTATATCCGGGTCTAGCTTGACGAAGTTACATACAAAAAGGTCAAGGTGGCCGTCTCGATCATAGTCAAGAAATGTGCACCCCGTGCCCCAACGACCCTTTTCCTGATATAAGCCGGCCTTTCGAGTGACATCTGTGAAGGTCCCGTCTCCATTATTGTGGAAGAGAATATTTCGTCCCCAAAAAGTGCAGAAAAGATCGTCCCAACCATCATTATCGTAATCGCCAACGCAGACTCCGGTTTGCCAGCCCGAGCGTCCCAGGCCTGATTTTTCAGTCACGTCCGTAAACGTGCCGTCGCGATTATTCTTGAATAGATGGGTGGTCGGTTCTTTTCCCGATGGCCAATGAGTATCAAATCTGCTTCCATTGGTTAGATATATATCAAGCCATCCGTCATTGTCGTAGTCAAAGAAGGCGATCCCGCTACCCTTGGTCTCGATGATCACACGCTTATGGTCTATGCCTCCCCAGACATTGGGGACCGCTAGCCCCGCCGCCCGCGCCACATCGACGAACTGCACGGGTGAAGAAGTTGAGGCCAAGGGTGCGGCCTCAACAGTGAGCTGCTCTTTCCAATTCCAAAGAGGGGTCGCTAGAGCGTCAAGCAGGGTACCGCCCAGAACACAGAGCGATGATCCGAGAAAACGTCGTCGTCGAAGCATCATAGAATGGAGTGATTATAAGTAGTGAGGCAGGGGATTGGATAGTGGTTCGGACTGAGTGGAACGAGACTCATGTCTGAATCATCAGTGGCGGGGAACCTTGGGAAAAGAACGCGGCACAATGCCGCTTCCTTCTTTGACCGCAATAATCTGATCTGCGGGGATGTTGCCGAGTTTGTCGACTTGCCCACTCGGCCAATTAATCACTAGGGAATCGACCTTGGTCCGCTTCCCAAGCCCGAAGTGAATTCGTGGATCACTGGCAGACATGTAGCTCGTTCCACCTTTTGACTGCTCGACGCGTACGAGACCCTCAGCAGTCAATTTCAGTCTCGAGCCAATGCCATCGCGGTTGGACTTTGTGCCGATCAGAAGGACTTCGAGCCAATGATTCGCGCTGCCTCCGTCGTTGCGCAAGAGTTCAGGCGAATCTCCACGGCAAACGACGGCTAGCCCGACCGCCCCGTCGTTGAAAAAATCTGCGGTTGCCAAGCCACGACCCGCGACTGGTCGAACGAAGTCCGGGCCGAGCGAGTCAGATGACTTCTCGAAGCGACCATTTCCGAGATTATGAAACATCAGCAGCGGTTCCTTGTAGGACACTTCGCTGTGGTAAAGCTTGACATTGTCAACCATCGCGCCATTTGCTTGCACAATATCAGGCCATCCATCATTGTCGTAGTCGATGAATTTCGCCGCGACCCCGCTGAGCATCATCGCCTTGTTTCCGATTCCGGAGTTATAGGTAACATCGGTGAAAGTGCCGTCGCCATTGTTGTGATAGAGGCGGTTCAGCTCAAAGTCGAGGTGCGTAATGTACACGTCGAGCAGGCCGTCCCCGTCCACGTCGGCGGCGTCAATTCCCATGCCCGCTTCGTATCGACCATCTTCGCTCGCGGCCAATCCGGAGATCAGAGAGATATCTGAGAAGGTACTGTCACGGTTGTTTTGAAATAGAAAATTGGGCCAGGTGTCGTTGGCGATGGCGATGTCAGGCCATCCATCATTGTTAAAGTCGGCAAGGACTACGCCCATTCCTTTCGATTCAGGAATGCCCACGCCTGACTTTTCGCTCACATCCGTGAAGGTGCCGTCGTGGTTATTTCGATAGAGCTTGGTCTTTTGACCTCGATAATTGTTTGGATTGCAATAAGACCGATAACCTGGTGCACGTTCACCGCACCAGATGTTATTGTCAGGCGACCAATCGAGGTAATTCGTAACGACCAGATCGAGCCATCCATCTTTATCGAAATCAAACCATCCCGCACTGGTTGACCATTCACCTTCATCGGCGACGCCTGCCTTAGCGGTCACATCAGTAAATGTCCCATCACCGTTATTGTGGTACAGGATTGCTCGGCCATAGCCCGTCACGTACATATCGGGAAAGCCATCGTTGTCGTAGTCTGCAACCGCAACTCCCTGTCCGTAGTGACCTTCGCCTCCTACGTGCGCCTTTTCAGTTACGTCAGTGAATGTTCCGTCGCCATTGTTGTGATAAAGCGCGGAATGCAATGGCTTCGAGGGCTTATAGGCGGCGGTCGCGCCTGACTGGACAAAGTAAAGATCCATCAGGCCGTCCTGATCGTAGTCGATCCAGCCGACCCCAGTACCCATCGTTTCAAGATAGTATTTCTCGTCCGTTTCGGTTGAATCCTGAACGAATGTGATCCCTGCTGATTTGCGAATGTCGGTGAATTTCACCGAGATTGGAGCGTCTTTGGTCTTGGGCGGCTGCTGCGCAGCGGTAACAAAGTGCTGGCTACAAATGCAAGAAAGACTCATTAGTGAGATTGAACTGCCCCAACAGAATTGCCCGAGCACCTTCCAGCGAGTCCCAACAAAAATAGCCCACACTCGGAATAGGCTGAAGGGCCACAGAGAGTTCCGAAGGATCATAGCGTTTTGTCGGCGAGGGAGAGCGCGAATTGAAGGAACTGTGATTTATCGGCCACAGTCATAGATTCCTGGCTGACTGAAGGAGTTGCCGACGCGCGGTCCAACACTTGCTCAATTCTTTCAATATCGAGGCTGGCACTGACGCTGCTGTTTTTGAAACGGTCCAAAACGTCTCGGGCTTTCGCGACTTGCCCTGTCTGAAAATAGAGAACGCCAAGTGTTGAGTAACCACCGGACCATTGGGGAAGCAAGTCGACCGCTAGTTCAAGCTGGCGTGCCGCATCCGCCGTGTTACCTTGCATTGCGGCCGTCACGCCCAACCCCCAATACAGTTTGCCTGACCCCGGAATGCGCTTCTGACCAATGAGAAGTGTTTGCTGAGCACCAGCAAGATCGCCTTGGCGCAAGTCGACGAGTGCTAGAGACAAGTAGCCTTGGTCGTTGTCTGGGTTTCGGTCTATTGATGACTGAAAAGCCTGAGCAGCAGCTGCGCTATTTCCAAGGTGCGCATCGATATCTCCGAGCAGACCTAGGTAGGCATTGTCTGACTGCCCTTGCGACGAAATCTTCTGAACGGAGTCAAGGGCCTCTGGATATCGGCCCATCTGGAAATAAGCATTCGCGAGATCGAACCGAACATCGTCGGAGGCTGGATTTTCCTGCAGCGCCTGCTCAAAATGTTGGATTGCCTCGTCGTACAAACGGTAGCGCGCAAGTAAGACGCCGGTCCCGGCCAAAGACTTAAAATCTCCCGGGTTCAACTGATCAAGTCGCGCGATCGTGCTCTTGGCTTGCTCAGCATTGCCGGATTTCAAATAGGCTTCGGCAAGTAGATAGAGACTCTGGGGCTGATCAGGATGTCTCTTTACTTCATTGGCAAGCTCCGTTAAATCCAACTCATTGCGCGCACCGGGTGCGAGCTTTGAGCGGTTATCCAGATAGTCGAAGAGATTCTGATAGGGAAGAGGGCCAGTTGGCGCATTCTTGGAAAGGGTCTTGAAGGTGTCCAAGTCTCGATCAGCCGCGGCGATTTCGTGAAGGCTTCGTTCGACGATCGCAAGTTTGTAATAACCAGTCGCGGGATCGTGACCGACGCGGATATATTCCCGCAGGAGTACCTCAGCTTCGGGAAACTTTCTGGCTGCAATCCGCATGTTGGCTAATCCCAAAAGCGCGTCGGAGAAATTGGGATCAGAGAGAAGGGCTTTATGGAAGTAGGTTTCTGCGTCGGACGCTTCGCCCTGCGATTGCGCAATCATTCCCAGGTTATATTGGCAGGAAACATTGCGGGGATCCAGTCTAAGACCTTGCTGGAAATACTGTTTTGCATCGTCGAAACGTCCCACGTTTCGATAAGCGAGTCCGAGGAAAGAATAGGACCGCGCCGAGTTCTCAACAGCGAGAAGCTTTTTGAATTGCTCGATGGCTTTGTCCACCCTGCCTGCCATAAAGTAGCTCTCGCCAAGTGCTGCAATCAGGTCGGTACGCTGCGGCGCGACTTTCACGCCATCCTCGAGGAGGGGTATGGCATCCTCGAAGTAGTCCTCCGACATACTGATCTTCGCCATCAGGAGGATTACCTCGGGGTTCTCAGGCGCAAGGCGGTGCGCGCGAATCAAAAGATCCAATGCATCGAGCGGCCGCGCCTCACTCACATAGGTTTGGGCCAAAAGATGCATTGCATCGACTGAGTCCGGATTCAAGTTCAATGCACGATGGAGAGTTGATTCGGCCTTCGCAAACTCATCTTCGCGAAGCAGAACCTGACCCAGGTTATAAACAATTTCGAAAGTATCTGGTTGCAGTGTGTCCGCTCGTTCCAGATCGAGTTGCGCGTCTTTATACTCCTTTTCGGATGCCAAGAGTACTCCGAGGGAGAATTGCACCCTCACATCATTGCTGCTCGAGGCTGCAAGCAACGATGCCAAATGGACTCCATCAGCAATGCGCTTGCTCTGAAAATAAGCGCGAATGAGATTAAAGCGCGTCTGAAGAGTGGGCGGATTAACTCGCTCAAAATGCGGAATGGCAGCTGCCGATTCGCCTTTGGACATAAGCAGGACGCCCAAGTTGTAATGGGCGTCAGAGTTCCCCGAATTAACCCGTAGTACAGCGCGGAATTCTCTTTCTGCCAGATCAAATCGTTTCAGAGCGACGTAGACGCTGCCGAGATTGTTATGCGTTTTTATCGAATTGGGAGATAACTTGAGGGCTCTCTGAAACGCTTCGATTGCGCTTGGGTAGTCCTGTAGATCCGTTTGAATGATGCCAAGAAGGTTGTAGCCTTCGACACTTGAAGGGTGTAGCTGCAGTTCTTCTTCTGTTGAGGTTTTCGCCTCGTGTAGGCGGCCTTGTTGAACAAGAGTTTCAGCCTCCAGAAACTCCTTGGAGGAATTCGATGCCTTTTGTTGTGCCAGACATGCAGGAACATGTAGAAGAACTGCGGACAAGATGAGGATGGCGCCTGCAATCAGATGTACGATGGAAAATCTGTTTTTGGTCTGAGACACTACGCGACCACTCATTCGCTCACCACGGCTTGATGGGTTCGACAAGGCGCTCATTGTAGCATTTCAAGTGCCTGCTTAGCGCTGTTGTTATCGGGCTGCACCCGCAGCAAGTCAAGCAGAATTTCTCTCGCTTTTTCCCTCTCGTTTTGAAGGGCGTAGAGGCGGGCAAGGTTGAGATAAGACTGGTCGAAGCCGGGCGCAACGCGAATCCCCGTTTTGAATCGGTCTTCTGCCTGAGCATATTGCTGACCTCGGACAAACAGTACGCCGAGGTTATTCAATGCTTCCGGGTAAGCCGGGCGCAGGGCAAGTGCTCGCTGCAAAAAATCTGCAGCACGATCCGACTGACCTTGTTGCGCGTAGAGCATGCCGAGGCTGTAGTTGGCTTCCGGGTCGTCGGGTTGAATTTGAATTGCGCGGCTGAGGCAGCCCTCCGCTTTTTCAAACGAACGCTGGCGCCGGTAGACATTCCCCAAGTTCAGCAGCGCAATACTGAAGCCCGGCCTCAACTCGAGGGATTTCTGAAAGTCCCGAATAGCTTCGTCAAGCTGTTCGTGCTGAGCGGCCATCATGCCAAGGTTGTTCCAAGCCTCTGGATAGTTTGGTCGCAACAGCACGGTCTTTTCCAGATAGGTGCGCGCTTGCTGAAAGTCGTTTCTCTTGAGGCTTAAGGTGCCGAGATTGTAGTAGGCGTCGGCTTCATTAGGCTTCACTTCAATGACCTGTCGAAAGGATTCGGCGGCCTCGTCGAGGTAGCCATGCTGATACATCGCGACGCCGTAAGTAAAATCGTTGCGTTGGAAGCTATCTTGTATGGGCTGGCCTTTAAAGGGGAGCGCTTTCTGCATTCGATCGCCTGCATTTTTCGGAGTCGATCGGATGTCTTGAAGAAGACTCGTTGGCGCGACAGTCCCCTGGTAGACCTTCACGATCATTCCGTCGCTGTCGAGCAAGAAAGAGACCGGAATTGGGAGATCGCGACGACGATCGAATAGATAGCGATAGAGAATGTTGTAAACCCCCGCGACTTCATCGTTAGAAAAGAGGACAGGGAAAGGAAAGCGCTCCTGTGTCGCGAAGGAACGTGCCACGGCTGAGTCATTGGTCGCGTCAACATTCACCGCCACAATACTGAGACTGCCCGAAGCCCATCCGGGCTTGCGATCCCGCAGCAACTTGAGCAAAACCTGGCTTGCAGGAGAGGACATTGCCCAAAAACTTAGGAGTGTTGGAATTCCTTTGAATGAATTGAGATCGCGCGGCGCGCCAGAGAGATCCGGCAAAGAGAACCCAGGCGCCTTTAAGGGCTGGAGGAGCCAGGTTTCCGGATCGGCAGGCAATGGTTCGATTTTCGGTGTTGGACCCGCCTTCACGAACACGGTGTCGGATACGAACGGTCTGGCGTTGAAGGACGCTCGGCCCTCTTCGAGTTCGATGAAGTGGTTCGCGGGTAAGTTTTCGAATACCTGAGAGAGCCCATTGGGCCAGCGAATCTTTGCGCGGATCGGTTCATCCGGATTTCCAATTCCGAAGGAGAGCTGCTTGGAATGCTGGGAGAGAAATCCGGACCCGGCCTGAAGATACTTGGTTTGGTGAATCGATCCGGCCTCAACAGTTATCGCCGTACCGATCGCGTCGCGATTGCTTTTGACCCCTTTCAGCCGGAACGAAATTGAATGACCAATCCCCTGTATCGAATTGTGAAGAATGCGCAATTGTGGCGCGTTGCGGTTCTTAAGAATGATCTCGAGTCTGCCATCGTGATCAATATCTGCGAGCGCGAACGAGCGGCTATCTTCCGGAAAGTCCAATCCTGTGGGGCCGGAAGCTTCAGAAAAGGTACCATCCTGATTGTTCACGAACATCACATTTCGCGCGTATCCATGCCATGTGCAATCGGATCGGACCAATTCATTGATCGCATTCCAACCGCGTTCGTATGCCGAAGCTGGAGTGGCGTCCTCTGACGATTTAGCGACTATCTGCCGCCAGAAGAAGCTTGCGAGATCCTCGCGCTCGACGCCGGATAAGTATCCATTCGCAACATATAGGTCGGCGAAACCGTCGTGGTCGAAATCCAAAAAGTCGGATGACCAGGACCAGCGCCCCATCTCGACGCCGGCTTCATGACCAATATTCTGAAAGGTGCCATCACCTTGATTGCGATAGAGGGCATTGCCGCGTGCGTGCCGTCGATACAGCTCTCGTATTCGATCCGGGGCATCCTGGTGGAATATCCTTTGCCCGGAGACCCTTTGGCCGGCTGCTTCCCACATGCTTGGAACGTAGACATCCTGGTGGCCGTCGTTATCGAAATCGGCCCATGCGCATCCCATTCCTGCGCCGACGCCTTCGACATGCGACTCTTTCGAAGCAACGGTGAACGTTCCATCGCCGTTGTTGCGGTAAAGCTGCGAGCTTCCAAAGTCATTGGCTACAAAAAGGTCAGGCAATCCATTGCCTGTCGAATCGCCCCATGCGCACGAGAAGCTGTAGCGATCGTTATCTACGTTTAGCCCAGCGGCTTCTGTTGTCTCCGTAAAGCTCCCGTCTCCATTGTTGTGAAAGAGGCAATTCGGCGGACCGTTTCGCGCATCGTAATAGGGGATGGGGTAGTGGTATTGATCGAGACCCAGGTAATACATGTACATGCAGAAGTAGATATCGAGACGACCGTCGCGGTCATAATCCGCCAACGCGGCGTGAGTGAAGGTCCCCTGAGGTTCGCGCGCAAACTTGAAGGCATCTCTCTTTAAGGCGAAGGTTCCATTGCCCTGGTTTCGGAAGAGCAATGGGCCAGTTCCACAAACAACGAGCAGGTCTTGCAGGCCGCGGTTTCCGAAGTCAGCGAAGAGGGCGGAAGCCGTACTGTCAAGGACACCCACTCCAGCTTTCTCGGTTGCATCTTCGAACGTGCCGTCGCCCCGATTGCGGTAGAGGCGATTAGGCAATCCTGCCGGTTGGCATACATAGATATCATCGAATCCGTCGTCATCGAAATCTCCAACGGCAACGCCGTTGTTAGCGTATACGTCCACGCCAATCGCACCATCTAAAACCGTGCGCCAGTAGTCTGCCCCACGCAACATTTGTTTCGCATAGGAGTCGGTTTCTCCGAGGGCTTGCTGTGTCACGTCAATAAATGCTGGCCCGCTGATGGCGCTGAGGGTCTCGTCGCCAATCTCCCATTTGTGTGCTTTCCAGTTTTGCGAAGTATCTTGGAACCAATGAACGCGCCATGAGCCCACGCGCTCTTCTGTCACTTGATCGCTCTGTTCACCAACCAGGTCATAGCGGATGTCAACTCGGACGGAGAGTGGAGACTCGCTGACTTGTTCGATCCCGTAGATCTCAAATTCGGCCGTTGTGACATGCGACAGCGGACCGAGCCAGGCATCGAAGTTGCGGAGGAATTGATCGCGGCCTTGATTGAGACTTCCGTCGAACATCCTTCGGCGAGTGTCGATGCCATACGAGGAGCGGAGCTTGGTTTCTTTGAGAACAGAAAAGGATGTGGCTTGAATCGAGGCGTCGAGTAACTCATCTAGTCTCCGATGGTCACGGGTCGATTGGATGAGTTCGCGAGACCATTCCTTGAGGATTGACTCAATTTCTAACGCGAACTTTTCAGTGATGTATTCATCAGAACCCGGGGTAACGAGGCGCAGGATTTCAGCCAAGGGAGACGGGGTCGGGTAATGGGGCGACAAGCGAACATCGGAGAAGGGGAAGTCCGGCCGATTGACATTCGAAGGTTCTGGTGACCCAAAGAGCGGGGATGATCCAAAGAAGGGCGCGGCCGAAAACGCCATCGGCGCACATCCCATAGTTTTAAGAAACGCGCGGCGGGAAAAACGTAGGCGCTCTTTCAATTCCGGTGGCGTCATCAGGGATCCCGAAGACCGGGAAGATGACCGAATCATAGCACCCGAATTCGCTCAGGCTAATCAGCGTCAGAAGGAATCTGGTTTGGAACAGAAACTAAATAGGCACAGGGGCGAGGGGGCGAAGGTGAGCTGAGGATTTCTCGTCTAATCACCTACGTTTCGGTCCTGGGCCTTGACAAATTTGCGAATTCGGCGGCTTACCAAGTGTGGGTTCGGGGAGTATGACGTCGACATCGATAAATAATCTATATTAAACGAGTTACGTGCGACCTCGCGCGCTGGGGAAGCCGCGCGAAATGGGCAAATCAAAGGCGGTAACCTGAGCGATTAATTATCTTCTCCAACTTTCGATTGACAAAAATACAACGAATGCACTACGCTTCCTCGCACACTGATGAAACCGTTTACAAAGAGCGGTTAAAAGTGGACACCTTCGTTCCCCTAAATCGGCAAAACAGGACGGAAGGAAGAGAGAGAAAGCGGAGGAAATTAGGATGGGCCGTGAACGTAAAACCTCAACTTGGTTTGGTGTGTGTGCCTGCATAGCCTTCACGTGTATTTGCTTCCTGATGTTCCAAAGCCGAAGCGCTTTTGGCCAGGTGGACGAAGGAGCAATCTCCGGAACGGTACAGGATACGAGCGGCGCGGTCGTACCTAACGCCCAAGTCACACTTCTGAATACCGACCAGGGAATCACCCTTGAAACGAAAACAAACAGCAGTGGTTTTTACACGTTTAATCCGGTCAGGATTGGCCACTATACCTTGACCGCGACGGCGCAAGGGTTCTCAAAAACCACGCAAACGAATGTCACTGTAAACGTTGCGCAATCTCTTCTGGTGAACATTCAGCTGAAGCTCGGTACTGCGACAGAA
This sequence comes from uncultured Acidobacteriaceae bacterium, assembly GCA_963704415.1. Classification (GTDB taxonomy): domain Bacteria; phylum Acidobacteriota; class Terriglobia; order Terriglobales; family Acidobacteriaceae; genus Telmatobacter. The sequence goes on from OY969908.1 coordinate 2,415,298, forward strand.
ACCGTCGAAGTGAACACCGCGCCTCCGTTGCTGCAAACCGAAGAAGCCTCTGTGGGCCAGGTGATTGGCCAACAGGAAGTGAACTCGCTGCCGCTCAACGGCCGCAACTTCACTTTCCTCGCTCAACTCGGCGCGGGCATGCAGACACCGCAGGCAGATACCCGCGGCAATGCGGCTTCCGGCGCTTTTTCCGCGAACGGTCTGCGCCCCGCGCAGAACAACTACCTGTTGGATGGCATCGACAACAATTCCAACAACGTCGACTTTCTAAACGGAACCAACTACGTCATCCTCCCGCCCGTCGACGCGATTCAGGAGTTCAAAGTCCAGACCGCGGACTTTAGCGCGGAACTGGGCCGTGCCGCGGGCGCTGTGATGAACGCCACCATCAAGTCCGGCACCAACAGCATTCACGGCGCGGCATGGGAGTTTTTCCGCAACGACAAGCTGGACGCCGCGGACTGGTTTGAAGATAACTCCACGACCCCGGTGAAGGGCGAGCTTCGCCTCAATCAGTTCGGGGCGATGGTCGGCGGGCCCATCATCAAGAACAAGTTCTTCTATTTTGGCGACTACGAAGGAAAGCGCCGCGTGCAGGGAACTTCGTTCACGAGTTCGGTGCCGACCGCATTGGAGCGCAGCAGCGGTTTCACCAACCTGACGGACGTTCTCACGCAGCAATCGGGAGCAGCCAGAACCGATATTCTTGGCCGCTCAATTCAAAGAGCTGCGATCCTCGACCCCGGAACGACCCGTTTTGTGGCCAACGGCGCGGTCGACCCGGTCTCAGGTTTGACCAATATTTCCGGCGCGGACGGCTACGTTCGCGATCCGTTCAGCAGCGCGTGCGGACCGGGAACCAAATCTTTTACTGTTGCAGCCTGCCCCGATCTGAACATGCTTCCGGCGGCTCGCATCGATGCGAACGCAGTGAAGTTGCTTGATTTGTATCCGGCGCCAAATGCCGGCATAGGCACCTATCAGGACAGTCCTGGTCTCTATGAGCATTCCAACACCTTCGATACGCGCGAAGATTTCAACCCCACCGAGAAGAACCAGATCTTCGCACGATTCAGCTATTCGGATGACCCGCAATTCATTCCCGGCCCGTTTGCAGGCGCAGCCGACGGCGGCGCCTTCCAACAGGGCATCCAGACTGCTAAATCGGCCCAGATGGTCGCGGCTTACACGTACGTCTTCAATCCGAACACAATTAACCAGGCCCGCGCCGGGTTCGCTCACCTGCATACCACCCGCTTTGGGCCGGTCGGCAGCCAGTTGGGGATTCCGGCTCAGTATGGAATCGCCGATATTCCACAGGTCGCCGAGAACGGCGGGTTGCCGAACTACTACATCAGCAACCTGACCAACCTGGGCAGCAACAACTTTCTCCCATCGGATGAAACCACCGCGACCATTCAAGCTACCGACGACTTCACCCGGATATACGGCAAGCACAGCTTCAAGATGGGCGTCGAGTACCAGCACGCGAAGTTCTCCACCCTACAGCCGGCCTGGTCGCGTGGCGCGTGGAACTATGGTGGTGGCTTTACCGATATCCCAAATCAAGGCAGCACCAATGGAGGCATGGCCCAGATGCTGCTGCCGCCGACCGCAGCGCCGGCAACAATCGCTGGCGCGCCGAATCCAAATGGCTTTAGCTATTCCGGCGGCGCCGACAACGTATACGCCTCGAACATCAACAAGACATACGACGAAAAGGTCTACTTCGCCACTTACTTTCAGGATGATTGGAAGATGACGCCTAAGCTGACGTTGAACCTGGGTATCCGTTGGGATTATTTCGGACCGATCAACGAGCAAAACGGCGGCCAGGCCAATTTCGTTCCCGATCCCTTGCCCGAAAGGAACATCGGTGCGCCGACCTTCATCATCCCGGCTACAGGAAAAGACAACCGCGCCTTGTCGACTAACTCAACCTGTTCGGGTATAGGTTGCGCAGGTTTTGTCAATCTCCTGGCTCAGGATGGCATCACGCTTGACGAGACCGATCGATACGGTCAAGGACTTCTCCAGACCCAGAAGCAGAACTTCGCTCCACGCGTAGGCATGGCCTATCAAGTCAACCGGAAATGGGTGGCGCGCGGAGGATTTGGCCTGTTCTTTAACTCGTTTGAGAACCAGGGATACGGACCGAACATCGGTGAGAACTATCCCTTTGTGTTCAATCTCAATCCTGGCATCCACGCAGACCCTGCGGATCCGAGCGCTGCTTCACAGGTCGCTCCAGTCAGCTATAACACGCCATTTAGTGGATGCCCAACAGCCGGCCCTGGCGGTACCGCATCGCTTGAATCCGGATTCTCCTGTATCCCGCTTACGCCTACAGCCGTCAATGCTCTGGGACTGGGCCTGCAGGGACTTCAGTTCGACTATCAAACCCCGCGCACAATCAGCGCAAACCTGACACTCCAGTACTCGGTCACACGCAGTCTTTCTGCGCAGGCGTCCTATGTTTACACACACGGCTCCGACTTGCAGGGCGGCGTCGGTTATCAGAATGTGACGCAGATTCTGCCAGCCGGCATCAGCACCGGGAAAGGATGTCCGTACGCGACGTTTGCGGAAAACAGCTGTATTCCGTTCGTCGATTTCGGCGGAGGCAGTTACCAGGCGACTTATGGCGTCAGTTCCTATCACGGCCTGCAAGCCAAGCTCGAAGAGCAATATGCGAATGGGTTAACATTCCTGTTCACCTACACATGGTCGAAGACGTTGTCGAATGCGGGCGACCTGTTGAACGGCGGCAGCACGGGCGGGCTTCGCGCCTACAATGTGCCGGGTCTCGGGCCAAAGTTCGACTATGCTCTGGCTGATTTCGATCTGCGCCAAGTGCTCCACTTCAGCGGCGGATATGAGCTGCCGGTGGGCAAAGGCAAACAGTTCATGAACCAGAGCGGCGGTGTTGCCAATGCGGTTCTTGGCGGATGGGCCACGAACTGGATCGTAACCCTGCAAGGCGGGCAACCGCTCAACTTTGGCTGCCCAACCGGCACAACCTCGGGAACGGGCTGCAACGATATTCTTCTTGCCGGCCAGAGTCCAAAACTTGGGGTCAAGATTGCGACGCTGGGCGGATACCACGGACCTTTCTGGATTGGAAACCCCGGAGCTTTCAGCCAACCTTGCCAGTTGGGTGTGGTTTCGGGAGTCATCGCTCCAATTCCGGATACTCCGACCGGCTGCGTGCCTTATAGCGGTGCAGGCGCTTTGGGCAGCAAGGCTGGGCAGATCTCAGGTCCGGGATTCCATCGTTTAGATTTCTCGCTGTTCAAGAACTTCCCAATAAACGAGCGTTTTTCGTTGCAGTTCCGCTCGGAGTTCTTCAACATCCTCAACCATCCGAACTTCAACGCACCAAACTTCGGTGGCAACGGTGTTGCTTCGGTTGGCGGCTCGGGAACATACACAAGTACGACCTTCGGCGCAATCGGATCTACGCGCGATGCTCCATTCGATCCGCGGCAGATTCAGTTTGCGTTGAAACTGTACTACTAGGCTAGAATGAACACACCCCGGGGACGTGCGCCATTCAGGCGCCCCGGGGTGTTGTTCTGCGTAGCAACAAATTGCTCACGCGGCAATCTCGGAGGCGGACAGTGAGCAAGTTGCCTCGGTTTCTGTTGGTGGCGCTTTGCGCTGCTTTTGTGTGCGCAAAGACTACGTCGGCCGAGGACACCGAAAAGCAGAATCTCGACCGCAGATATCAGGCTGCCGTCGCGGATTACGACGCGGGCCGCTACTCAGGGGCGGCTCAACAGATCGAGAGCCTCCTGCCATATGCACCAAAAAGTTACGAGCTCCACGAACTTCTGGGGCTGGTCTACGCGTCACTGTCGGAAGATGCGAAGGCAGAGGATCACCTCAAAATTGCAGTCCAATTGAAACCGGATTCCGCGACTGCCCGGACCAATCTCGGAGCGGCGCTGTTGCACTCGGGCAAAGCAGCTTTAGCTGGAGAACAGTTCCAAAAGGCTCTTCAACTGGAGCCGCAGAGCTACGACGCGAATCACAACCTGGCCGCGCTCTATATCCAGAATGGAAGGATTGCTGAGGCCCGCCCGCTGCTTGAGTTGGCGCATCGAATCCAGCCTGATTCGTATGGCAACAGCTACGATTTGGCAATGGCGGACTTTCAACTCGGTGAGCTAACGGAAGCGAAGGAAGTGGCCGAGTCGATTGCGAAGAAGCAAAATACCGGAGAATTGCAAAACCTGCTTGGCCAGATCGACGAGAAAGGCGGCAAGTTCGTTGAAGCCGAAAATGAGTTTGAATCCGCTGCTCATATCGATCCCAGCGAGGACAACCTGTTTGATTGGGGAAGCGAGATGCTTCTTCATCGGACCTATGAGCCGGCAATTATCATCTTCCAACAAGCCACCATTCGATATCCGCATTCACCTCGACTTTTCATCGGCTTAGGTTTGGCGCTGTATTCGCGGGGAAAGTACGATGACGCCGTGCAAGCTCTTCTAACCGCCGCCGATCTCAATCCTTCTGATCCGCGCTGCTATCTATTTTTGTCCAAGGCGTTCGACAGCTCTCCGAAGCGGGCTGAAGATGTAATTGGGAGATTCCGTCGCTATGCTGAACTCCGTCCCCAAGATGCCCGCGCCCAATACTATTACGCAATCAGCTTGTGGAAAGGGAAGCGGTCGGAAGACTCGAGTGCAGATATTGCAACAGTGGAAACACTTCTGCGAAAGTCGATTACACTTGACGGCAACATTCCCGAAGCGCACATGCAGCTTGGAGATTTGTATGCCGGCCAGCATCTATATGACAAGTCAATTCCCGAGTATGTGCGAGCTCTCGAATTGAATCCTGATCTATCCGATGCGCATTACCGTCTCGGAACCGATTACGTCCATGCGGGACGAAAGGATGAAGCCCAAAAGGAGTTCGCGGTGTACCAGAAGCTACGCGCTGCACATCTCGCTGAGGCCGACAAGGAGCGAGCCGAGGTCCAGCAATTCGTCTACTCAGAAAAGGAAAGAACGTCTTCGAAGTTTTGATTGCTTATGGATGGCAAGCGCAGTCAAAGACGGCAAGTGTAAAGTAAAGGGTTTGTAACCAAAGTTACTAAGTTGACGGATGGTCTAAGGGAATGAATCGACAATCGTTCACCGACGGATTCACCTCTGGCTTGCGAGAGGATTGGAGTCCAAAAGAAATCGCTTCCGGTCTGAGCCGAAGCAGAAGGGAGTTTTTGAGGACAACTGCGGGCCTTGCGCTCGGGGCCGCGCTTGGAAGTTCCAGCCCATTTCTTAGAAGTGAGGCTGCTCGAAAGAAACGCAAAACGATCGTAGTGACATTTGGAGGCGGCGCGCGGGACCAAGAGACTTTTGCGCCAGAGGGGCAAGAGAATATACCTCACCTGATCGGCGAATTGGCTCCGCAATCAAGCTTCTTTACACATGTTACTAACCATGGGATCCTGGGGCACTATGTGGCAACGGCGAGCTTGACGACCGGAGTCTATGAAACGCTCAATAACTTCTCGGCTGTTCCTCCGGAACATCCCACGGTTTTCGAATACTTCCGCAAGGACCTCAAACGTCCGGCCTCGGATACTTGGGTTGTAGCGCCGAGCAACGGATTCAATCGAATCGGTGAGAGTGACTCCCGTTCCTTTGGACCCGGAATGGGAGCGGCAGTAATTCTACCTAAACATTTGCTCAGTGCAACTGCGCATGGCCCTACGACAGATTTGGAACATCTGCTGCGAGATAACTACGAGACGCCTCTATACACGCCAGAACTCGGAGGGAGCGAATTCGAGGTTCAGCAACTCGAATCGATCCTCAGATTATCTGTCGAGGACTTCATGGCTCATGCGCGAACACTTTCCAGTCCTGATGAATTATCGGTCTACATAGCAAAGCGCCTTATGCAGCAGGAGGCGCCGAGTCTTCTTTGGATCACGATGCATGATATCGATGTAGCGCATTCGGGGGCCTATTCACTCTATATAGAGGGTATTCGGCGCACTGATCGTCTTTGTGCAGAGTTATGGAAAGCAGTGCAGACCGAGCCGGAATATGTAGGGAATACCACAATGTTCATTCTTCCTGACTTTGGGCGGGACTCCGACTATGAACCGGGGGGCAACGGATTCCAACATCATCGTACAGGCGACGCCGCGAGCCGTACCACATGGATGATGGCGCTGGGTGCGGGTGTCCGACAGGGAGTGGTCTTCGACGAACCGATGCAGTCGGTTGACCTTGTACCGACTCTTGGTGCGATGTTGGGGTTTAGTCCCGGAGAAGCTCAAGGAAAACCGATCAAAGAGTTTTTATAGGTCCCATGCAGCCGCACGACCTCCAACCCGAGCAGTTCTCCAGCTATCCTCCTGAAGCCAGGAGGTTAGTCGTATCTCATCTTGAGACGTTCCGCGAACTACCTCTAGTCTTCATCCCTGGTCTATTGCGCGAGATCATCGACTACGACTTTAAGTTTCCCGCTGAGCGCACTGCAATCGAAAGCGAGTTAGCTCTGCTCAGCGCCCTCACTCGGCCGCAGAGAGAAGTGCGTTTCCGAGCCTTTGAGCAGCTCACAATTTCACCGAAGCTCGAGCAATTCGACTGGATCAATCAGCCGGCGCAGTTTACGGAACAGCTTTCTGCACATCTCTGGACTACTCATCAACTGGATGCGTTCCGAGCCGCAGCAACAGAGTACGGCTCTCGCTTGCAGTCAGAGATGCCTCTGCAACCTTTAGCGGTGCGCAGACTAGGCATTGCCGTTATTGGTCAAGGCGTAACGTCATATGACAATCAATTGTTCAAAAACCTGCGCGCGCATGGAACCTATTTCAATCAAATAAGGCCCGAGCGAGGACTTGACCTTCTGCTTGAAGGCGTGGCATCTCGCTCACAGGCTTATCCGGTTCCCTACGGCCATTGGTACGTTGACGGAGGAGTGGAATCCAGCCACGGTCCTGGTTTGACGTGTGTCTCTTACAAATCGCTGGAACCATTACGTGCGAGCCTATTAAGAAATGTGAACGTGGAAATCCAAAAGCCGGGAATGGGACCAGAGGAACTGCGAACGCACTTGGCGCGAATCACACCGTCCGATCTAGGAATGAATCCGTCTGGCGATGCGGTGCTTGATCGATTTCAGCTCAAGATATTGACCGAGGGTTCTGGAACCCAGATATTCAGCACAACCTTTGCGCAGTGGACAGCGCGCGAGGTTCTGAGGCGAGCCCAACCACTTAGCCTATTGGTACGGTTTGCTCCGAGACAGCGTCAACGGCCGATGAATGAGCTCCTGTCTAACACGAAAGGGGAGTCGGAAGTCGATCCAATCGGTTCACTTATCGATGCGGACATGGCCTCGTATTATCACTGGATCAACCAACAAAGGCTTTCTGGCTATGGACAATCTGCCTTTCTTGCGTGGTTTGAAGGTCATGGCGAGGCACTCGTAGTTGCTCCAACATTGCCTCGCGGAACGACATCAAGCTCTGCACTCGATTTAGGTCAGCTGCTTTCACTTGCCATTAGTTGAGAGCGCGGAAATTGAAATTGAGGAGTGGCCATATTGCGCCTATAATGAAGTATCTCTCAGAGGCGGATTCGTGCGTGGTATCGGGCCCAAGGAGATTGCGCCTGAGGGGGCATGTATGGAGAATGGTGGTCTCGCAGACACCCAGATCGGCTCCAGGAATTCAAGCGGTTCTGACCTCACGGTTGACGCTTCCAAAAGGATCTTCCTTCAAGCGGCGGGGCTCCTCGTCGCGGGGATGATGTTTCCAAAAGTACATGCAGAGACAAACCCGCTTGCGATTGACGATCCCAATCACAAGATTCTGTTGGTCGTGATCGGCGGAGTTCGACGCGCCGAGACTTTTTCTCGCGAGGGTCTTGAGAATATTCCGCATTTAGTGTCGGATCTACTTCCGCACTCCCTCTTCTATCTTCACGCGCGCAACGAAGGAGTCACTGCACACTTTAATGCAATTTCCAGTATTCTCACTGGAAATTGGCAACGACTCGATGACTGGGGCAAAGTCGCGCCCACTGCACCGACGCTCTTCGAGCAATTTCGCAAGTGCACGCATTTTGATCGCAACGAGACATGGGTCGTTGCGAGCAACAAAGCTCTTACCAGTCAGATTGGCGCGAGTTCGGATTCGAATTATGGCCCATCTTATGGGGCCAATGTCGTTTTCCCCAAGCAGCTGATGCTGATGGCGGTGGAAGAAGCATTGCGATCCGGCCGGTCCGGAAACATGGCTGACAGGAACAAAGTTCAAGCTGAGCTCGAGAACGCAATGCAGGGAAGTAACTATGAAGGGTTAGGATGGAATGTCTTCGAGGCGGCGAATCAACTTGATCCGCGCGTTGAGGAAAGTATCAAGACCGCGATAGCCAGTTTTGTGCGTGATGGTGGACCCACTTCGGGCGATGAGCTCACTTTTTTCATGACTCGCGAGATTATGCGAAAGTTTTCACCTAGAGCACTCGTCGTTGCTTTCTCTGACGTGGAGGCGGCACATTTCGGTTCTTACTCACTGCACTTGGCAGGCATACGTGCCGCTGACCGACTCTGTTATCAACTTTGGCAGGAAGTAGAATCAAATCCCGCTTACCGGGGCAAGACCACGATGGTGATTCTTCCGGAGTTTGGGCGAGACCCGGACGGTTCGTCGACAAATGGCTTTTTCAACCATCGCGCTCACGAGGAATCGACGATTGACACATGGATGATGGCTTTAGGACCCGCAGTGTCCAAGCCTCTAATCGTGGAGCGTCCGATTCGTCATATTGATATTTGTCCGACCTTAACAGGCCTCCTTGGCTGCCCGCCGCTCGAGTCGCAAGGCGCAAAGTTGATGGAGCTGCACGGTTGATCCTGAACGCGCTGTGTGAGCTGGCATCGGCCGGGCGAACCAAGCGATAACCCGTAAGCAGGGTTGAGTGTAAAACGAAATCATGAATACTTCGGAAAAGCTTCGCGACGACCTGCAGTCCGCATTGGACAAAGGAGCGTTGCAGCGTCTTCCGATTACCTTCCTTCCATTTGTGAATCAGCAACTCGGGCAATGGAAGTATTTATTCCCGAATGAACGTCAATCGGTCGAGAAGTTATTACTGTATGTAGCTGGGCTGAGCCAGGAAGAATCCTCTGCGTTGTTTCAGGAGGTTATTCAGCTGGAAGACAAGATGGGTGTCCGACGTTGGCGATTCTCTACTAAAGAACAGACAATCGAGAATTCTTCTCAACTAGCTCGCTCGCCGTATTTTCAGGACTGGCGGCGAGCGGTTCAGGCGGTGTTCGACGTAGTCGATCAGCATTCTCTTTCATCGAACGGTGCGACGGCGAAGACACGGCACCGTCTGGTTCTGCTCGATATCCCGCCATCTCTGCCCGTAAACCCGTCAACTGTGTGGAGACGCTGGCAGGGCATTGGCAAGGCGCTGCGTCTTGAACCTTCGGTTTCCAGCAATGATCCAAGGTCTCTGGAGTTCCTTTTAACGCCAACGTCCGAAACCCCAGGGAAAGAATCGCAGGGCTTGCTTTCCTCAACTGCGAGCCGAACAGGATCATCTTCTGCCGAGATCTGGGTGCTGGATGCAGGGAGCGGAGTGAGAGATTCAAGCTTGCCACCGGCCGCACCCGCAAACGCCATCTCAAGTTTCATCTCCCTCAGTTATGAGAGGCTCGGCTCTTACCGACAGAACTTCTCTCACGAAATGAACACAATGCGCAAGGATCTCGCCGATGCTGATGCTGTATTCGATCGACTGCGCAAGGTAGATGTGATTCCCTGGTGTCCTGCGGAGATTGTTTCGGATCCCGCAGTTCAGGAATTTGTTCGCTCGCTTTTTCTTTCAGGAAACGGCGCTGTGCTTTTTGGCAATTCGTTCGTGGAATGGGGAGCTTCAGAAGCATTTCGACGAGCGCGGCCATCGATGGTGGTCGCACGATTCGGTGTGCGCACAAAACCAAAGCCTTTTACCGGTGTCGCCGTTTTCGACAATCCGGATCAAGTCAACCCTGCTCCCTCGGTCGACGATTTTTCTGGGAGTGCTGCCGATGCAGAGATACTGGCGCTCTATATTTGGCTCGCAGCCACACGCTACGCTGAATATCAAAGTGCGACCGTTTGTATTGCTCTGGCCGAAAGCATCTCTCAGGCTTACGTTGTCGCACCGGCGCAATTCCCGCTCTGGAGAGCGAGCGAGCCGATTTCTCTCGCGAATCTTAGGAGCGCTCTTTGTGACTGGATGGCATAGGCCGTTCGCTTGCAATAGTGCCCCTTGCAATAGTGCACATGGATCGACGATGCGCTCCGCAATTCAATGTAAAACACTAATCGGAATGGAGATTGTGAATGATCAGGCGCGACTTTATTAAGACAGCTGGAGCGATGTTGGCGTCTACAGCACTGCCGAGTTCCGAAGTGTTTGCAGATGATCATGCCGCACAAGGAAGGTTGATTCTTCCTATTAACCGCAACTGGCGATATCATCCGGCGAAGGTCGACGGCGCTGAAGCAATTGGATTCGATGACTCGAAGTTTGAGCGCATCGTGGTGCCTCATACAAATATCGAATTGCCCTGGCACAATTTTGACGACAAGGATTACGAGTTTGTCTCCACCTATCGGCGCCGTTTCAAGCTTCCGGAAGGTGCCGCGGGCAAACGCGTATTCGTCGATTTTGAAGGCGTGATGACTGCGTCGACTGTCTGGATAAATGGGACCCGCCTGGGTGAATATAGGGGCGGGTTCACTCCGTTTTCTTTTGAACTGACGGAGCATTTGCGTCAAGGGGCTGAAAACGTTTTACTCGTCCAGGTAGATTCAACCGAAAGGGCGGATATTCCGCCTTTCGGCTATGAAATCGATTACATGACCTTCGGAGGTATCTATCGCGAGGTGTCGCTGCGAATTGTTCCTTCCACTTTCATCGACAACATCTTTGCCCAACCAAAGGATGTAGCGAGTGGTAGCCCCGCACTCGATGTCAATTGCTTCCTTGCCGGCGATGCATCCGCGCGCCGGGACCTTACGATCGAAGTTGAATTGCGCGACGGCGACCAGATCGTTGCCATGGGCAAACAGTCCATCGGAGGCTCCGGCAGTTCGACGGAGTCGCCTGAGGCCTCACTCGATCCGTATACCGATGCTCCGGCTTACAGCACGATTGAAACGATCAAGGATCCGGCGCGCCACACGGTATCGCTTGCTCAGCTTCACAACATTAGGCTCTGGAGTCTCGAGGACCCCCATCTCTACACTGTTCATGTCAGGCTTGTCCGGTCCGGTCAAGTTGTGGATGAAGATACCCGTCGCGTTGGCTTCAGGGAAGCCGTCTTTACCGATCATGGATTCTCATTGAATGGAAAGTTCATCAAGCTTCGTGGCCTCGACCGGCATCAGACATTTCCTTTTGTCGGGCAGGCGATGCCAGCACGCGTTCAACGCAAGGATGCAGATATCCTTCGCAAGGATCTTCACTGTAACATCGTCCGAACTTCGCACTATCCGCAATCACGACACTTCCTCGATCGCTGCGACGAGATCGGGTTGCTGGTGCTTGAGGAGATTCCGGGCTGGCAACATATAGGCGATGAGAAGTGGAAGCAAGTGGCGATCGACAATGTAGGCCGAATGATTCGTCGAGACTGGAACCATCCTTCCATTGTGCTGTGGGGCGTCCGGATCAATGAATCCTTGGACGATCACGATTTCTATAAGCGTACCAATGCCTTTGCACATGCCCTCGATACATCGCGGCAGACGGGTGGAATTCGATACTTCCAGGAGTCGGAGTTCCTGGAGGATGTATTCACAATGAATGATTTCGGTTTCCCGTTGAAGCCTCCCTGCCATCCGCGTTACCTGAACACGGAATTTGTTGGGCACACTTTCCCAACGAAGACGACGGATGATGACGAGCGCCAGAGGGAACACACACTTCGCCATGCTCGGATCCATAACCAGCTTGCGTCAAATCCGCAATACGCTGGCGGGATCGGATGGTGCGCGTTCGACTACAATACGCACTCCAACTTTGGGGCAGGTGACCGTATTTGTTATCACGGGGTGACCGATATATTTCGAGAGCCGAAGCCCGCCGCTGGATTTTATAAGTCCCAATGCGACCCGAGCGAGGAGATTGTGCTCGAGCCCGCGTTTCATTGGGCACGCGGCGACGAATCTGTGGGCTTCACCAAGGCGGTTTTCTGTTCGAATTGCGAACAACTCAAGATCTTTGCGCGCGCCGATAGTCTTGAATCCAACCCCTGGGTCCTGCTTGCCGAGATCGAACCTGACAGAACTGAATTTGACCATCTCAAGTACCCGCCTTTCGTTCTCGATTTGAGCAAGCTCGATCTGCGAAAATTTCGAGCCGGCTGGGGAGATTTGCGGGCCGATGGTTTCATCGGAGGTAAGCAAGTCATCTCCAAATCGCTGTCGGGCAAGGGAGTCGATACAAAGTTCACGGCGTTGGCCGATGACCGAGAACTGCAGGCAGACGGAGCCGATACGACACGCGTAGTTCTGCGGGTTACAGATGAGTTCGGGGCGATCAGGACGTACGCGAATGATCCGATCTCGCTTAGTTTGGAGGGCCCCGGTAAACTGATCGGCGACACACCCTTCTCTTTGGTGGGCGGGACGGGCGCAGTATGGCTACGTGCCGGGGAGGAACTGGGACTCCTAAGACTTACGGCGAAACACCCGCGTCTCGGGATGCAAGTGGTAGAGGTTAGTTTGACTTCTGCATCCAAAGAAAGGATCTAATTGTCTCGGTGGCTTCGTCGAAATGCGGACGCGACCAAACTCGGGGCGGACTTGCGCATCTAAGTAAAGGAGGATTCCTGCGCATTTGCCAGCCCTATGCCTATGAAGCTCGCTTTGCTATCGCACACGATCCGGCAAACTCCTTTGGCTGCACTCGCATTTTTGTGCTGCGGTGGAGAGCACTTATTTGCCCAGAATAGCGCCCCATCGGTACGGCAACAGGTTTCCGCCGAGCAGCCTGCAAATGATCCAACGCGTCCGGAGATACAGCCGCGTCTCGACATAGATCGCGATCCTATTCCTTCGCCCGATCCTGAAGAGAACAATTCTGCGAGTACTACCGTACCTTCAGGTCCGGCGAAGCCCGGTGAAGTTCAAAAGGGCCAGGGCGGAATGTATACCCTGCATGCGAACGTAGATGAAGTTCTTTTGAATTGCTCGGTCATCGACGACAAGGGACGCACGGTCACCGATCTGAATCAAAATGATTTTCGCGTCTGGGAGGATGGTGTTCCGCAGACAGTCAATTCAGTGTTGCACCAGGATCTTCCCGTATCGATGGGGATTCTCGTGGATAATTCCGGTTCAATGCGGGACAAGCGGGCGGTAATTAATGTGGCTGCGCTGAAGCTGCTTAGAGCTTCAAATCCGCTTGATACCGCCTTTATCGTCAATTTTTCCGATCGAGCTTTTCTCGACCAGGGCTTTACTTCAGATCTGGTTGCCCTCAATCGCGGACTCTCACGTTCGGACTCTCAAGGAACAACCGCGATGTACGACGCGGTGGCGGCGTCGGCAGATGAGTTAGTAAAACACGCTAAAGAGCGTAAACAGGCGTTGTTAATCATTACCGATGGAGCAGACAACGCATCCAGGTTGACGTTAGCTCAGGCCATTCGTCGCGTGCAAAATCTGGGAGGACCCGTGGTTTACACGATCGGCCTGCTCTTCGATGTCGATCAACATGAGTCGGAGCGAGCGAAAAGCGCCTTAGAGTCTCTTTCCGACGAGACCGGCGGCATCGCCTATTTCCCGAAGTCCTTGGCAGATGTGGACAATATTGCCGATGAAGTCGCGCGGGATATCCGGAATCAATACGTGGTCGATTATCGTTCCACCAAGTCAGCAAGTCTCGGCGGCTACCGAACCGTCCATGTTGAAGTGAAGGCTCCCAATCACGACAAGCTCATAGTGCGGACTAAGAAGGGGTACTATGCTCAGCCGCCCCAACGCACACAGCAAGTTAGTCAAGCGGAGAAGCAGTAGCGAATGTATGTTTTTTTCGGGAGGCAATCTCGGCTCGTTCGCCCTTGCGAGGTTCTCGTGGCCACGCGGTTCCTCGGGTCAGATCCGATATCCTATGAATGAGTCGGGTTGACGCAGAAGAAGAGGGGCCACCGATGGCCCCTCTTCTTATTTCCTAATTCAGGGATCTTAAGCGCCCATCAGAATTAATGCAGGTGGAAGTCGACATCGATGAGCATTCGTACCGACACTGGATGGCCTTGATACATAGCTGGCCTGAACCGATACAGTCTCACAGCATCTATCGCTTTCTGGTCGAGCCCCATGCCGAGATGGCGCGTCACGTGAATGTCTTGCGGATTACCTTGTGAATCTACGATGAGCTGAATTGACACCGTTCCTTCGTAATTCGCGCGACGCGCCTCTTCAGTGAATTCCGGCTGAACCGAGTGAATTACCTGAGGGGCGCTTACTCCTCCGCCCACACTCATCACGCCGCCGCCGTAGCCGCCGCCCGTACCAGGGCCCGCGCCGGTGCCTTTTCCCATGCCAATGCCGCCGCCAAGGCCATGACCAAAACCGGAGCCACTTCCCATGCCTTGCGACGCCAAAACGATTTGCGGTGAATCAGGCATGCCTAGATGCGTCGGGTTCGAGCTATCGGGAAGCTGAACTTGCATGGTCGGCTCGACGGTTAGCTTTGGTCGATCGAGCCTGGCGAGCTGCGGGGGCAGGAGCTGGACCTTCGCCATCTTTGGCGGCTCACCCTTGGTCGGCTCGACCACCTCATGCGCGCCACCTCCTCCGCCTCCACCCATGGCCTTCGCCACGGGCATCACCTTGGGCGGGGGCGGGGGAGCGTACAGCGTGAAATCAACATGTGTCACACTTGTGGCTGGTTGAACGATCGCAATCGGACCGCGCAGTCCCAGCCAGAGCAAGGCGGTAATGATGAAGACATGGACTACGAGCGAAACAAGATTGGATGTCTTGTCTTTTTTGGCGACCAATGTGTCGAGGCCCTGGAAAGAAAGAGACGGGGGGGCGCCTGCCGTCGACGGGCTAGGCCTTAACACCAATCTAGGAGCCGGCACTCTTGTCGAGTACGAGGAATTTGTCGAGTACGAGGAATTTTGTCTTTCCAAGGCAAGCGAGGAGCGATTGTAGAATTCCGTTTCAGGTTGGCTCTCACCTGCCACATTCGATCGTATTGCTTCGCTCCCGCGAACGAACGATCTCTCGGATTTTGATATTAGGTAGCCCATAGGATTTTGCCGGATCTAGTATTCGGCATCCCCCTCTCTTTGTTAAACCAAGGTTTGAAGTTGTTGATGCGAGTGAATCATCTGTGCGCTTGCACTTGCCGAACGAAGTTCGAACTACTACCAGATTCCTTTGTCGCTTCCCGTGAGCTTTTGGCCAACGACTGCCGCGGTCGCAAGCCAAGGCAGAAGAGAGAGCCGGGCGCCATTGTGCAGTTCGCCCCTTCCCAGAACGCCCGCCAACTGCGATCCATAGAGCCGCGCGGACTGGGGCATGATCGGAACGCGCAAAAAGCTCTTGGCGTAATAGATTTCATCCCCTCGGAAGCGTGCCGCGTCCAGCACGAATTGCGGCAAGTCAATGCCAAATCCCCGGTAGCATTCCGTGTAATCCGAGACGATCGCGAGATAGGTGGCCACACCCTGCCAGATGCCTGCATTCCTGGCGGAAGAACGCAGATTGTTGTAGTCGATTCCGCCCGAGTCCGCTAATGCGGCAGTGTCGACAATATCGCACAGTCGAAAATAGAAGTGACGGTACATTCGTTGAAGGGTTGAAATCATCAGCCGGTCCGAAGCCGATGCGGTGCGAAACGAATGTCCTCCAACCAAGGCCCACCGTGCACGGTCCAGCAGCGAGTTTGCGATCGCAACCTGTTCGCCTGTCTGGCCCAATCTCCCCACGTGGATCTCGACGGCTTCTCGCAATCCTGGAACAATAAAGTTCCATTTGCGGGCCAAACGGTCTCCCCAACTGCGGGGCGCAATATGTGCTCCGAAGACCTGTTGCATCACCTGAAGCACGTCTTCGGCATTCGCATCAGTAAACAGGTCCAAATCGCTACCAAGATCGGGCCAGTGATCGAGAGATTTGATCACGGCGACCTTATAGGACTGCTGTTCAAACGCGTTGCAAATCTCGCGGAGATACTGGACAGCTGTTTCGATTCGAGCTTTTTCGGCCTTGAGAGCCGATTCCGCCCAATCTCTGCGAGAAATGTCATCTTCTTCGCAGATCAGATCGAGGAAGGCTTCGAGACCACGTACGATCACATGGTTTGAATCCGCTAACGCGACAAGGTCATCGAATTCAGCCCGACTCAAGTTGAGAATCTCCAGCTTGAGATCCGAGGAGACGTATCCATCGTGCGGAGGTAACACGAGCCGAGAAAGGAGCTTTACCGATTTGTGCGAAGGCGACTGCGCGTCTGTTCTGTTCATCCTGGCCCTTTATTGAGTTACTGTGGCGGCTGCGTGGACGACGGAGGAACCGCAGAGGGAGTCGTTGGCGTCGAGGGGAGATGCGGCGTCGTAGTCACGGGTTTGTCCGTTGATTCATTGCCGCGCGGCGTCAATTCAACTGGCCCTGTTTCCCTATGACGTTCGCGACTGTAGACATCTAACGCGCCATCGACCTTTCGGTCACTATCCGTTGCTACTGCGAAGAGAGCTTGCCCTTCCGCAAATCTTTGGGTCGCGAAACCGACCCGGTTGTTTGCGTCGCCGGCTCTCCTCGCCTTTCCATAGAAGAACTGTGCGCTCTCGAGGTCACCTTCTCGTTCCGCCACAAATCCGCGGTTATTCAAAGAAAACGCGCTTTCAGGGTCAAGAGAGTACGCGCGCAGAAAGTCTTGCTTCGCGGCTGACCAGTCATTCTGATTCGCTGCAAAGACGCCGCGCATGTTGAGCATGGCGGCTTGAGTCTCGGCGGCGTCTCTGTCGGTTAATCGCTGTTCCAGTCGTTTAGCGCTCGCTTCGGCCATGGCACTCACGGGCTTCCCGGACCACGACCGATCCAATGTGACCATCACCGGTTCGCTAGAGTGATTTGTGGCCGCTAACTGATAATTCTTCAAAGCATCCTGATAGTCTCCAACCGTCTCGTCCGCAACGCCAAGATTGTTCAACGTGAACGGATTCCGCGGATCGAGTGCAAGCGCCTGTTGCAGAAGGGGCACAGCTTCAAAGGGGCGATCTTGAGAAAGGAGCCTCATGGCCTCGATATTCATGCGATTGACGCGCATGGGGAGATCTTGAAGGCCCTCGAGAGCAGCCAGCATAGGCTTCTTCTCAAGTTCCTTCTCACTGCTCAAATCAATTTGAGCAGTACAACTTTGCTCTTTCGCAAGCTCATAGAATTTGTGGGCGCGATCCAGCTGGCCTTGCTGCTCAGATATGAACCCCAAATTATTCAGCGTGAAGGGGTCCGTGGGATCGTACAAATATGCCTTGTAGAAGAGCTGTTCCGCTTTCTGATAGTGGCGGCTCTTCACCGCCTCAACACCTTCCCGGTTAAGCCGTTGAACGGGGCTCAGCTCGCTACGCCTCGGAATTGTGATCTTGACGTCTGCCGCCCAAGCATGGGGACTCAGCGAGGCCACCGTGACCGCAATGACTGCCATCCATTTCAACGGTGTGGTCATGATTCGGCTCTTCCTGCTCCTCGCTTGGGAGTGGTCTTTGTTACTGAGGCACAGATTATTTAGATGCAGGTTCCGGTGCTGTGTTGCTCTTGGGAGACAATGGCTCCAGGCCATCCCGCATTACGGATGTGTCATCCAATATTAGAGTGACTAATACTCCTATCGAGTGTGCGCGATGGTACGTGTTCTTATTGCAGTGATGTTGGTCAGCTTGACTCGGAACCCGAAGGCAAGTGCACAGAGGGGGGAAACCTCAGCGGCTTCTATGCTTTCCGCGGGAGGTACCTCGGCGGAGTCAATCCCCCCTCCACCGAATGGGAAGAGCACAATTTTCGGCGGCGAGATTCGAGAACTGGATCCGGTGCGCGATCAGATCACGTTGAAAGTCTATGGCGAGAGACCGATGAAGATCCTCTTTGATGAGAGGACAGAGGTCTATCGCGATGGGGCGAGGATTCCTCTTCGTGACCTCCGTCCTGAAGAGCATGCCTCGGTTCAAACAACGCTCGATGGAACCAAACTGTTCGCAGTCAGCATTCACATGCTGTCGCGCTCTCAGGACGGCGAATACGAGGGACGAGTGCTTCGCTTTGATCCCGGCACAGGTGAACTGACGGTGGCTTCAGGACAATCGCGAGAGACAGTCAAGTTGCTCGTCCAAAACGGCACGTCGATTGTTCGCAAAGGCCAGAACGCATTTTCGTCGGAGCGTTCTGGTCCTTCCGACCTGGTGACAGGATCTCTCGTCGCCGTTCAATTCAGTGCAAGTGAGAAAGGTGCGCCGATCGCGAGCAAGGTTGAGATTCTCGCGGTTCCAGGGTCCGCGTTCGTCTTCAGCGGAAGCGTTTCAGCTCTCGATTTACATTCAGGGCTGTTCGTATTAGTTGATCCACGCGACGGCAGGAGCAACCAGGTTTCATTTAACCCGGATCTCGTGCCTGCTTCCCATAATCTGCACCTGGGAGAGAACGCGAGAGTAGTCGCTAAATACGACGGAATCCACTACGTAGCAAGCGAAATTACCGTGTATTGAACTCGCGGGCGGTTTGCGCGAGTCGAATTCCAATTGACATTGCCGGTTTTGTCGGATACTTTCCCTTTCTTCTGCGCACAAATTCTTGAGTATTAAGTGTGCGAATGTCCCGCATCGTTGCAGGACAAATTATGTGTGAGAGCGCACCCATGCTCGATACATAAATCCTCCATCAATCCGTGGTGCTTCTTTCCTTATGGGGCAAATTTCGCAGGGGTACACGAGTTGGATCCGAGGGATTGATCGGTTACAGGGCTTGGGGGAGTCGGTGGCTTTGCCCATGGTGTGTTGGTGAAGTCAAAGAATTCTAAAAGATTAGGTTGCGCTGCGTCCCTTGCAGTTAGATGAGCGGAACTCCCGATGAACCGGCTTTCGACAAATTTGATTACTGCCGTATGGTCCATCGGTGTATGGGAAACATAGTGCTTGCGCGTAAACGGCGAGATGATGATATTCGGTAGGCGAAAACCAAGCTGGGCCGCGAAGCCCTGCACAGCCGGAGCATCGCCCGGACTCGCTCCCGGGTCAGTGGATGCTAAATCACAATGGGTCGTGGGAACGCCATTTGCCGGCACGCATGGGCTGTATCCGTCAGGGTTGACTGCAATTTTGGAAATATCAGGAATGGTTCCAAGTGAAGCACTAGTGTTCGCGTTGGAGTAGCCTGGAACCGGCGGCACGTGATCGTACGGGCCTCCGCCCTCGTCATAGCTCAAGAAGAAAACCGAATCTGTCCAAGAAGGACTTGCCATCAGTGAATTGACGATGTTGGCTACCTGCACCTGCCCAAGTAAGATTGATTGCCCCGATCCAGGATGCTCATCATTGTTGCCGTATCCAGCTTCAATAAACGCGAAGCTGGGAAGCGTTCCGTTTGTCAGATCGGTGAAGTATTGAGAAAGTGGAGCAATGTGGTTCGGATCGATGCAAAAGGAGTTAGATGAATCGCCCACGACATTGGAAGGTTGCGTCGGTGCGGTACATGCGGCGCCGGAAGGATTCTCATATAGATACTGATATGAATAGGTCAGATTGGAGAAGTCGGTTGCGGGATAAGCTGCGCCGGCTGACCCCGAGCAGTCGTCCGTTGCGAGGCAAAAACCTTGAGTCACCGTGTAGTAGATCTTCCAGGAGACCTTTGCCTGATCAAGTTCCTGGAAGATGTTTGGAATATCAAGCTGACCAAGTTTGTCATCGCCCCCCGGATCCTTAACCAATCCCTGAGTCGTTCCGCCAGTAAATGTGGCGATACGGTTGGCGATACTCTTGCTCGCCACGGGCGAAAACCATCGATCTGACACCGCAAACTGTGAGGCCATGTAATAGTAGTAGTTGAGAAATCCTTGATCGTAATACCCCATCGCCCGCTGCCCAGCTGTATCAGTAAAGCTGCCGGCGCAACTTCCCCCTGCGCCCGCCGCTGAGCAACTATTCGCATAGCCTTGTGCATTGTGGACAAAGCCATCCATGTTGATGGGTCGGGTTGTGAGGAAGTCATATCGGTTGACATCGCCAAAGCTCGCGAGCCAATCCGAACTCATATCGTCAACGCAGGTGCTGGTGAATTTGAATAGTGAGTAAGAAGTTCCCTGATCATTTTCATTGCTTATAGAAGTTAATTTGTCATCAATCCCATCCACCGAGTATTGGACGCCGTCGTCTCCCACGCTCCAGCCGTTCGCTACGCGGTAGGGATTCAGCATGCCAAAGTAATTGTCGAATGTGTGATTTTCTTGCAGCATGAAGATGACGTGATTGATGGATGTGACACTGCCTGTGCCCCCGCCCGGTCCCGTTCCCGTCCCGACCGTCACTGTCGTACTTGCCGTAGCATTTCCTCTCGAACCCGCGGCGGTGGCGGTGTAAGTAGTGGTCGCACCCGGACGAACAGCCTGTGTACCTCCGTACGCCTGAAGGGTGTATTTGCTTCCGTCTGAACCCGTGACTGTCACCTGGTTCGCATCCTCTGCAGTGATCGTCAAGGAGGACGATCCCCCTGGAGAGATCGATGCGGGTTTCGCGCTGATACTGACTATGGGGATGCCAGGTGAATTATTGGCCTGAAAAAGGCTACATCCAGAGATGAAGGGGAGGAAGAAGAGGCCCTGCACACCCGCTGGCACAAGCCGTCTAACATACCTGCTCATCGATGAACTTAACAAGTGGCCTCCTCTGGTCTTCCTTTGTAGAAACGCAACCCAGAGACTATGCCCGCGACCAAAAGCGTAGTCGTAGAATATGGGAAATCCTGGATTCTACCGGTGGTCTAGTGACGACGCCTAATTACATTTTGATTAGGATGCCTGGTCGCGTGATCGAGGATGTCTGTCCCTTGGGGATCAGCGAAATCGGATGTATTCATGTCGAAGGCTTCTTCTTCAGACTCCTCGCCTGCAGCAATCTGATTGTCACGGGCGTCGCGGATCATTGCCCGAGATAACGCAAACCGCTTACTCACAACGCTGGGAGTGGTTGACCGAAGAAGGTCGCCATCTACGTTCGACGCAGGATGGCGCAACTTACTCTTGCATTTGTGCAGTTCAAACCATCGAAGATAGTTGCCAACCACATTCGCCATCGTCATTTCGAGTCCGGATGCATAATTGTGCCCTGCCATCTCACGTTCTAGGCTTTCGGACTCCAGGATCTCAATCATTTGTTCTGCAAGGTCATTCGCATCGCCCGGCCGATAGAAGCGGATCGCCATATCTTCGTCGATCGCCATTGCTCTTAAATCCGGAATATCCGCCGAAACAATGGGGACTCCATATTCGCACGCCTGATGAGCCGGGCCGCTCGAGCCGGTCGCGGAGTCATAGGGCAGCACCAGAATGGAAGTCGTTTCAAAAAGATCGGGTATCGCGTCTTCAGGGATATACCCGCGAAACTCAATCGGGAGATGGGCCGGCTGCGCAGCACGAATCGATTCCCAATACCCTGCCTTCGTATGATGATTCGCTCCCCCAACGATCAGTCGCGCATTGGGCACTCTGTTCAGCACGAGCGGGAACGCCTTCATGAGCGTCTCGAGGCGCTTGTAGGTTCCCCAGTGCCCAATGGCCAGGATGCGCTTGTCGGGGTTACCGCGCTGCGAAAAATCCGGCGGCGTAGGAACGGTTGCAAACGTTCCATGCGTACCAAGAAGCACATTCTGAGCTGCGTATTTGGTCATCAAAGTACGGTGGTAATGTGGCAGCAGGACAGAAACGGAATTTGCCCTTAGCAAAGCCCTGGTTGTTAATTCTGTACCAAATCGAAAGAGCCTCTCAAGCTTTACGCCAGCTGCGGCAAAGTCGACATGCTCAATGATGTGATGCAACGTAATGTGCGTGTAAAAGCCAGCCGCTCTCGTGAGGGCGGGCGTGGTGAGTCCGGCAAACGCCGCGAACGGTCGTTCGGGAGTGGCAAAACTGGAAAAGACAAGGTTGTACCAGACAACGTCCGGCTTGAGCTTCCGAATGGTTTGGAGAAGCCGCACCGGAGTCGCAAGACTGCCGAACTTCCAGCATCGGATGACATTGAAACCGGGTAGTTCCTGCTGCTGATCAACCTTCAGCGGCTTTCCGTTCTTATCGGTTGCGAAGGCATATTCCGTCAGCTCATCCGCAAGAATGATCAGCTCCACATCAGAATTACGTTGAAGCTCTCGTGCTATATGGAACGCGTATTCGTTCAACTGGCGCCCACTCGGAGGAAAAGTAGCTACTAGGCATATTCTCATCACATATCGCTCTCAAAACACGCTGATCTGCACATAGGGTCTGAACTGCTGACTCTTATCGCCCGGGAAGTTAAAGAAGCTCTCCTCCTGAAGACCGGCCGAAAACCGAATAGGATACTTGAGCGTGAGAGGGCCGGACTCGTCATTGAACTTATGTTGGAAGGGCATCGCATATGAAACCGAGAAGCCATTTTGAGTCGCGTCGTACACGTGGAAGGATCTGGTGCTCGAGTACGCGCTAGAAGCCTTGATCTCCCAATTGCGCTTCGGTGTGAACTCCACGGTTCCAGCGGGGCGCAGATTCTGTGCGATACCGGAGTTCCCATTGGCGATTCGCCACGAACGCACGTCCTCCAATACCGCACGGATATTCAGTCGGTCGGAGAATCTTCGTTCAAGCCCAATGTACGAAGAAGTGTAATAGTTTTCGAAGCCCACTGGCGAGAACTGCTGAGCGGTTGCCCCCCATCCGGTTACCAGCGCTGTCTTTCCCCAAGGTGCTCCCACTCGAAAATCGAGCGCACCTGTCACAT
Source organism: uncultured Acidobacteriaceae bacterium (assembly GCA_963704415.1). GTDB lineage: Bacteria > Acidobacteriota > Terriglobia > Terriglobales > Acidobacteriaceae > Telmatobacter. The sequence continues at coordinate 2,438,302 of OY969908.1, forward strand.
CCTGCGAATGAAGGTTGATTTCAGTGAATGGGCCAGTTTCCCGGATGATATACCCACTGAACGATAGCGCATTGAAGAACGAACTTGTCGACATATACGCAAAAAGGCGAAAGAGGTTCTGGTTCATTTGAATCGGAGACAAGGAGTCACGGCGAATCGTCTCCTGAACACCACCGTTGAATACCGCGACGTTGGAGCCGAGATGGACGATTGGGTTAAGGCCAAAATTGAATATGTAATCGGTCGTATTACGGTTCACGATGGAGCTCAAGCTCGGCACAGAGATCTGACCCCGTGCATTCCTCAACTGGAAGAAACCGCTTGGAGTGGGAATACGGCCGAGGTGAAGATGGAACGCGTCAGTCCATTGCGTTTGAATCGATGAGCGTGGAAGAGGAAGAAGGGAAGGTTCGGAGTTCGGCACAGGAAGGGGACCGTCCAACTTCGAGTCGAGTACATAGACCGTTGTATCTTCAAAGATCGGCTCAACCGAGAAATCGGAAAGAAGGCTTAGTGAGGGGGTTATGCGGAATCCCTCGTCAGCTCCCGCCTCCAGCATGCTCTGTTCCGCGGTTACGTCATCACCGCCCGCATTGGCCGCCTGAGCAAAAGACGTAAGTGCCTGGGCCCCCTGATGCTCCTGCCGAAAGACGTTCGCCTCCGCAATCAGGAACTGATAATCAGGTGCCTCATCTCCCTCCGAACTCACCGCCGCTAGCTCTGCATGCGCTCTGGTTGTGTCTCCCAACGCGAGGTAGTTATTTGCCATTCCAACCCTTACTTTCACGTCGGGTGCGCCTGCTAATTTCGCTCGTTCTAAATAGGTCTGCGATAGCCCGTAGTCATGAGTTGCGCGAAACACGTCCGCCGCTGCGAGGAACTCGTTCCCGCTGGGAGCCGACGTATCCCCGGCTGCAGCTTCCATCCATCCGAGCGCGATCTGCCGATTCGCATCTTCAGACCGGCCTTGTTGCGCCATCAATTGCGCGATCGCCAAGCGCACTCCAACGCGGTCGCTATTGGGGGTTTCCAGCGCTCTTGTAAATCTGTCCATGGCGCCGTTTTGATCTCCAAGCGCGCTGAGAGCCTCGCCTGTGAATACAAGGACCTGACAGCGTTCCGTGGAAGATCCAGATTGCGCGTGCAACTCAGCAGATTGGACGAAACGCAGCGTCTGATCTCGTTCGTCAAGACCGGCGTAGGAACGCGCGAGCGTGGCCTCGGCGTATGCGTTGTTCGGCGAGAGTTTCTCTGCAACTTCGAGTTCGTCAATTGCTTCCTGATACTTTCGCTGTGCAAAGAGAGCGTTCCCGAGCCCCAGGTGAAGCGCTCCATCATCAGGCGTGAACTTCAGTGCAGCTCTATATTCGGCGGCAGATTTAGCCAACAGGTCTTCTCGGCCGTAAGCGGTGGCGCGAATGACGTGAATGTCTCGCGAATCCCCTAGCGTCTTTTCGGCTAGGTCGGCGTGCCGCAAGGCAGCTTGAGGCTTTGACAGGTCCAGACTCGCGTAGGCGAGGCCGAGGTGCGCCTCCCCATCGTCGGGTTCTCTCTTGAGAGCTGCTTCAAAATCTTCCGCGGCAGGCCCTGGCTCGTGGAGATCATTTAGCATGTAACCGCGGTTCACATACGCCGTGACAACGGTCGGATCTCGATCCAGCACATCGGTGAAGTCTTTACGGGCTTGCTCGCTCATCCCCTCGTGTTTGTGCACGTAGCCCCGAAGGAGTGGGATGTCCGGCTCCTTGGGAAGAACATCGTGATATTTCGTTGTGAGGTTCAACAGGTCTTCATATTTTCCGAGATGCAGCAGATCGTAGCCCAGATAAACCACCACATCTCTATCCCGCGGCAGCGCCTTGATTGCCTCCTGAGCGACATCTGCCGATTCCTGATACTGACCCGCGAAACTCAAGTATCTTTCCTTTTCGCGAAGCAGTTGGGGCTCATTGTTCATGTCGCTGGTGGCGCGGTTTAACCATGTCTTCGCCTGACTCAAGTTATGCTCTTCGATTGCAGCATTCATCCCCCCGGCAACGATCAGAGCGTTCTGTGGTGCATACTTGTAACCTTCGCCGTAGGCGGCCTGAGCTTTGGCAAAGTCGCGCCGCGCAGTGTAAAGATCTCCAAGTGCAAGATAGGGAACATACAACGACGGATCGGCTTGCTCCAGGCGCTCGAAGTATTTCTCAGCATCCTGGTCCCGCCCAGCTGCACGCGACGCATAGCCGAGTGAAGTTAGAGCGAACCGGTTATCAGGATCAATTGCGAGGATATGTTTATAGACTTCAATCGCATCCTCAGTCTTCCCGAGTTTCATTAGGATGTCGCCGTCCAACTGCATTGCCGATGGATCGGATGAATTGAGTGTCAGCGCTTCTTTGATATCGGTAAGGGCGCTGTCGAGCTCGCCGCTGTCCGACTTGATCAAAGCCCTGAGACGGAGAAATCCGGCTCGATCAGGGCCAGATCCATCTGTGGCATCAATCGCGGTCCTGGCTATCCGGAGCTCACGATGAACTGCTTCGGCATCTCCAAGCTTTTGATACAGACTTACCAGATCCATGTGAAGCTGAATTCCGTAAAGGGCCCCGTCGGGAGGATTCGCGGGTAGATTCCTAATTGCCGCGACGTATTCGTTGACTGCATCGCGAGTCCGTTCCTGCAACTGCGCGATTGCGCCGGAAATCGCGTGGAGTCGGTAATTGTTGGAGTCGATTGCTTTGGCGCGGACGAGAAATGCCTCGGCCTTGGGAATGGCCCCAGCCGCATTTTCGGCCTCAGCTGCAGATAGCTGCAATCCCAAATCTCTCGGCGCTGCATTTGCAGCTTGCGCATACAGCGTTGCGGCTTCATTCAGTTTTCCGTCGAGCTGATAAGTGTATGCGAGCTCGGCTTGTACATCCGGCTTCGGATTGCGAATGGATTTGAGCGCGGTGATTGCGTCGGAATACCTTCCTGCTTCGCGAAAATAACCTGCCATCGATCGCTGCACCTCGGGGTTATTCGGGTCGCGATGTTCGGCCATTTGCAGATAATGATTGGCTAAATCTGTTTGCTTCGTCTGCTCATATGCAAGCGACAACAGGAGCTCCGAGCGTGCTTCGGGCCTAATGTGTTCTGCCTTGTCCAGCCACTCAATAGCGTCGGCAGGGTCTTTCGATCGCAGATAGATGTCTCCGAGTAAGAGCGCGTCGTCGGCACGTCTTGGGTCTGCCGAGACGACCTGCTTCAGCAGTCGTTCCGCATCTTCTTGTCGTCCGATCAAGCTATAGTCCTGAGCCAATCCCGAGAGTCCATCCAGCGACGAAGGGCTTAGGCGAAGGCCTTTGTTGTAAGCGTCCATCGATTCTTGAAACTTCCCGTTGAGGCGTGCCGCATAGCCCAGGAGAAACCATAGCTGCGGATCGTTTGGCGCAGCTTGGGCCGCGCGGTCAGCCATCTCAAGCGCGAGAGCATTGTGTCCTTGCTGAAGCGCCAACTGAGCAGCGCGAGCGAGCCGCGCATTCTGAATATTGGACCCCCAACCGAGTGATTGTTGTCCAGCTTGCGTTTGGCTTGCCTGTGCCTGCGGACTCTTTGAAGTCTCAGAGCCTATTTGATAGGTCTGTGCGTTCGCTGTGCATGCGAACGCAATCGCAATCACAGCCTTGAGAGATCCAAGTCTAGCTTTAACAGTCAAGGAGATCACCAGAGACTGAATTCACGTTGAACAATTTGATTCTGAAAACATTCCGGATGTTGGCTACATGAAACGCTTTTCGCATCTCCTGCATTTGTCTTGAATGTCGTACCAAGCAAAAGCAACCGTTCGTCCGAGTTTCGCTATCGAAGGGGTAGCACGGTTGTGGCATGTCTAGGCCGTTCTTCCGCGTGCGGTTCATGCATAAAGTGTCGGCGCTTGCCGGCCCGTTGCGTGGGCGAACACCGGATGCTTTTCCGAGAGGCAATTGTGCAGAAATCCAATTCGCTAGAACCCTCCCAGCGCCCCCTCCCGATAAGTATGCTTTTGTTGGCGGCTTTGGCCGTTCATCTTCCGCTTTTATTGATGAAGTTGCCTCTTAAGTCCTACGATACAAACTTCCATATTTTCTTCGCTTCCCATTATGTCCATCACTGGTTTGACCCATGGAATGCAAAGTGGTATGCAGGCTTTTCGCAGACGACCTATCCACCTCTTCCACAGCAATGGGTGGCATTGGTATCCAGATTGTTCGGGCTCGACATGGCTTACATGGCTGTACAGCTTGGAGCCATATTACTTTTAGTGGTGGGTGTCTATCGCTTCTCCCGACTTTGGGTGAGCCCGCGGGCAGCATCGATTGCAGCGCTCGCTAGTGTGTTTCTCGGTTCGGAGAGCTTCCTGGTCTATTCGGCGGGGCAGCTCGGCACCACATCTGCGGCCCCTATCTACTTGAATGCACTCCCGTTTCTCTATGAATGGCTTCGCTACGGTAGGATTAGTTCCTTCTTCAAGGCGAGCATCCTTTTTGTCGCAGCGGCAGCTGCTCATCATGCGACACTCTTGTTTGGATCGATCTTCTTCGCCGTTCCGGTCTTGGTTTTGGCTTTCCTTGACCGTGAGGAGGGTGAGAGGGCATCGACGTCCGCCTTTGTGGGCCGCTCGATTACCATCGCCTTCATCGTGGGAAGCGCGATCGCAATCGTATTGCTCCCTTTCTGGATCGCTTTGATTCATAACCCAGTCACACAGACGCCCATCCCACATCCGAGCCGGGCAAACTACATCTTGAGTCCTCAGTGGGGACTTAACTATTTCATCGTTCCCTATGGTGCTCTGGTCCTGGCCCTCCCCTATATCTTTATTCGGGGATCGATGATCGCTCGGCTTCGCCCTTTGCTTCTTGGTTTCTGGGTCGCATTTCTAGTGGGGCTTGGTGGCACGACTCCGGTAGGGCACCTTGTGTTGGGTCGCGCTTTCGACGTACTCACGATGGAGCGCTTCAGCTACTGGGCAACACTGCTCGCATTGCCTTTCGTCGGCCTCTTGGCGACGGAACTGATCGATCGCTATCGAATGTCAGCCATTGTTGGGCTTGCCGCGCTATCAACCTTGAGCTGTGCGATCGCAGTCGCGTGGGCTACCTACCGGCCTGCCGACGGCGAGGACTTCAAAGTAGACTCAGTCGCTTCATGGCTCAATCGCGACGGCCACGACCAATACAGGTACATCACCCTGGGATTCGGCAACAAGATTTCACGCCTCGCGATGATGACGGACGCCGGCAGTGTGGACGGCGAGTGGAACTCAGGTCGAATGCTGCCCGAGTTGACGCGATACGGGGGAGGGCCGCTAACGAGTTCGAAGTACTTTGGGAAGCCGGGCTTGGATGCGCTACGCGCAATGCTGATGCATGCGGACCGCTACGGATTGAAATGGGTCATCGTGCGGGACCACTACTACGATCCGTTGCTTTCCTTTGCTGGGTGGCGCCCCGTCGACTACTTGGAAGATCAAACCATCACGGTGTGGGGCAAGGACGGGGTGCCGCCGGCCACACCGGTAAATGCTCCGCAGATTCCGCCTCATTGGCAAGGACTGATGTGGGGGATCCTTCCGTTCGGGAGCAGCATTCTGGCAATCCTCGTGGTGCTCCTGCCAGAAGAGAAACGTGACGAAATGAGGACCACTCATTCTATCGTTCCAGAAGAAGAACTCGTGGCTAGGAGGATGGTCTCGTGAATAGGGGAGGACTACTTGCCGCGTTCCTGATGGCTGCGACGATAGCCTTTGTGATCATCGGTACTGTATGGCCCGTCCCCGCTGCGGTTGCGTATGCGGGCGGCGGAGGCCTGGTCGGCTCTTCCTCAACTCCCGAAGAAGCCGCAACAACCCTCGGCAATGAAATCCGGTCCCAGGATTGGGATAAGGCCTATGCAGGTTTGGCCAACAAGGCTCAATTCACCGAGCAGGAATTTATCCACGACCTTACCGGATATTATCCAAGCCTTCGCTCGAACGCCACGCTCGACAACTTTGAGGTATTTCCGCTTCACTCCGATAACAGTGAGGCGCAAGTTCGAATGAAGCTGTACTGGTCGACGGTTGTGGGTACCTCGGTCAGCACACGCGATTTGCGAATCGTGAGAAGTGGCGATCATTGGGTGCCTGAGTGGCCAATTGTGAAAGAGGCGGTAGTCCCTCCTCAAGTTATCCCCGTCAACTACCTTCGCTGGGACGTGGTCTATCGCGGACCTGGCGATGATTGGGGAGTGCAGGATGTAGAAGAGCCGCACGTCCGAATCATTGACATGCACCCCGTAGAGCGGGCTGACGGCGTGGTGATTCTGGGTGAAATTCTGAATGAGGACGTTGTGCCCGCGTATGTGTCTGTCGCCGCTACTCTGCTTTCAAAGAGTCAGGCAACGATTGCAACCGAAGGCAGCTTTGACAAGATTTCGCACCTTCTGCTGCCGAAACAGGTCACGCCGTTTTTTATTCTGTTTCCGGGCGCGTCGTTGTCTGACGTTGGAAGTGTACGGATGACACCTTTCTCCACCCTGATTCCTGCCTCGGCCGACCCAGTGATTGAGGTTGATAATGAGAACCTCAATCCGGCGCCAGATGCCTCGTTGACCGGGCAGTTGATCAATCAGAGCGGACGCCCCGTGAGCGTCGCACATGTCCTTGGCACGTTTTATAACAAGAGCGGTCAGGTTGTCTGGGTCGCTGACGAGTACGTTGATCGCGCCCTCCTCCCGCAAACTCCGGTGCCATTCAACATTCACATTCCGGAAGATCTCGCGAAAAACATCAGCAGCCAACGTACTGTAGTCGCCTCCTATAGTTTTGGGGGTTCAATATGAGGTTCGTGGTTCTCCTTGCGGCCTTGGCTGTCGCATCGGTGGATAACGCGCTCGCTCAAGTCGATAGCCTGGGGTTTCCGAGAACGGTCCAGGCAGGTAGTGCTTTCTCGGTCCAGTTTGAGGGAACCGGCCAGGGAACGCTTTATATTGTCGGTCCAAGTCAGGTACTCAAACGCGACGTCCGGCTTGGTGAAACTACCTACTTTTCTGCGGGTTCTTTGAGCAACGCTGGTCATTACCTGGCCATCCTTTCGGAGGGTTCGTCGAGCAGCAAGGGAGAATTCGATGTACTGCCTGCAGGCAAACCCGCGGACGTGAGTTTTCTTGCCAAGCCGTCGCGCCTCCCGGTAGGACTGCGTAACGGAATCACTGGAGCCGTCTATGTCTTCGATGGCTACCACAATCTGATTGCCTCTCCCATGCCGGTTCAGTTCGAGCTTGCGAACCCATCTGGCGGCACGCAAACGCGCTCAACTGTGACTCGGTATGGCGCAGCGTGGACAGAATTCGACTCCACTCCGCAACAAGGCGTCGATAAATTCCTGGCTCGTATCGGAGACGTAACAAGTTCGCGCATTGTTCGGCAAGTCCCTGGCGATCCTTGCGGATTGAAGATGAGCGCAACTCAGGCCGGAGAAAAGCTCCATCTGGTCACAGAGCCCGTGCGCGATTGCAGCGGAAACTCAGTGCCAGACGGAACAATTGTCACTTTCACGCAGACCTACCGCGGTGCTCAGTCAACTGTAGACGTGCCTTTGAAACGAGGTATCGCCGAAGTCGAGATGCCTTCCCACGCTGGAGCAACAATCTCCGTCGCGAGCGGAGTCGTTTTGGGAAACCAGATTCAGTGGGAGAGATAATCAATGCTGAGGTCCGTCGTTGTTCTTTTTGCTGTTGCCATGACGAGCTTCTCAACTGGGTTTGCCCAAGTCGCCGTCCATGTGACTCCGCCAGACGTGAATGGTACGCGCACTCTACAGGAACAGACGGCGACGGCGGCAATTCGCGATTATCTTGAGGCTTGGCAGAGCTTCAAAACTGCCCTCGAGCAAAATCGTATTGATGTCCTTGATCGGGATTTTGTTGGCACTGAAAAAGACAAGCTCATACAGACGATTCAAGAGCAAGATGCGGCGGGAATTCGTACGAGTTACCAAGATCGTGTTCACGACATCCAAATTGTATTTTATTCGCCCGATGGACTGTCGTTGGAGCTGACTGACAATGCTGAATACGATGTAAAAGTCTTTGACCATAACAAATCGGTCGGGACACAGAGAGTTAGAACGCGGTATATCGCTGTGATGACTCCTGCCGAAACTCGCTGGCGCGTTCGAGTATTCGAAGCAGTAAATGAATGAAGATTCTGCATCAGAAGTAGTGTACCTATCGATGTCGGCAAGCGTCTTGACATTCCCCATCAGGAGCTCCTCTATATGGTCTCAGTGGTTGTCCCCATTTATAACGAAGAAGAGCTGGTTGTGCGGTTCCACGCGGCGGTTGCCAACGCCCTACAAAATGTCGTCGACGAATGGGAAGTCGTATACGTCAACGACGGATCTACCGACACCTCTCTGGAGCTTCTAAAAGGGCTGCAAACCTTGGATTCTCATGTTGTGGTCGTGGAGTTATCCCGTAACTGGGGTCACATGGGGGCAATATCCGCAGGCCTGCATACGGCGCGTGGTCGTGCTGTAATTCTCATGGATGGCGACTTCCAGGATCCTCCAGAGGTGCTTCCGCAATTGATCGATGCTTGGCGGGACGGCGCTGAAATTGTTGTGGGCGTCAGGAGAAGCCGGCAAGAGCGGCGCAAGATTCTGGCTAAACTATTTCCTCTTTTTTATCGCGTCCTCGGAATGCTTTCAGATTACCCAATACCTCTGAATGCAGGAATATTCAGTCTGATGGACCGGAAAGCGGTCGACTCGATCAACTCCTTGGGAGAGAAGAACCGGTACCTACCGGGTCTTCGGGCGTGGGTCGGCTACCGAAACGCAATTGTCTATTATGACCGCCAGGACCGTTTGGGCGGAGATGGCAAGCTTTCATTTATGAGCCGCATCAAGTATGCGATGGATGCAATCTCGAGCTTTAGTTACAAGCCGCTGCGGCTAAGCTTTGGATTGTTCTGCTTCGCTAGCTGCATGGCAGCGATACTGGGATTCTCCATGTTGCTGTCGAAGAGCACCGTGGAGTCGGCCGCATTCGGCGTGGCCGCCTCGGTATTCCTCGTCGGCGGATTGCTTCTGTTATGTTTGGGAGTGTTGGGCGAGTATCTCGGGCGAGTATATGACGAAGTTCGTAGTCGGCCGCTTTCAATCATTCATGAGGTTCACCGCGCTCCCGCGATGATATCGGCGCAAGCCGGGGTGATGGCCATGCAATCGCCGACCTATCAGGGCAGGAAGGTCACCGCCGCGTAGCAGCCCTGCGAAGGGCTCCTAATCTTTGCTCATGAGGGCCTTCAGCAGGCGAGTTGCTTGAATTCTCCATTGTCTCGGATTGTTGATTCGGCGTGTGAGCTTCTGGTCTATTCGGAATCCAATCACGCCGCCAGTGTGAGCGAGATCGACCGACGGGTTTAGTGTGAGAGAGCCCCGAGAGTCCTATTCGTTTCCTGGGACCCGCAAGACGGAATTCCTTTCTCAATTGCTGTGCCTTCTTCGTAATCGTTCCACGTCTCAATCATCACAAACGGAATCGGATCGCCTGCCGGGAATTCTTTTCGCCAGAAGTTGAATGTATCCTTAAATGTCTCTCCGCATCGTCCAGATATATGACGATTCAGCCCCCACGAGGCTTTGCTGTCGTCGAACGTAGCCCAAGCGCCTCCAACGATGATCTTATCGGGGTACTTCGACTGCATAGTCTGATAAAAATCGCTCAGGTATTGTTCGCCCCAATTGCCGCCGTCCGCGGCCCACCCCTTGGCTCCGGGGTTGACCCAAGCATAAAACCCGTCGAATGCGTTGACGTCTTGATTGGGAAGATTTTCATAAATCAGTAGTGGAGCCGGATTCCATTTGTTTACCACCGCTCGCACTTTGTTCCAGTCGGTGTGCTTTCCTTTTGGAAATATGAAAATGACCGGCCTGCCTTCGTACAGGAGATAGGCCTCATGTCCAGGCGCCGACGAAGACAGATAAGTCTCGTGAAACATCGTAAAGTCCGCGATGGCTTCGTCGGTTGCCCCATCGTCGTCGTTGGTTTCGTCATACATCATCGCGACATGGAATTTCTGTTTACCGGCAGCCGATTGAATCAGCGCGTAGCTGCGATCGATGAATGGCTCCCGGTCTCCGTACCAATCCACCACGAACGCGGAAATGCCCATAGCTTTCGCATGGCGGATTTGTTCCTTGATCTCCGTCGGGTCATTCGAAGAGTATCCAATCGATATGTGCTTTGGGTGCCCCCACCACGCCTCGTAAGTAGCAAGGACCTCGGGAGAAGCTCCGGCGGCTCGATGTTGCAGTTGTTGTGGGCCACCGGGACCATGCCCCGAGCATCCATGCGTCACGAGAAGGAGAAAGAGGAGTCCAGTGCTTGCTCGAATAAACATGCGTTCAATTACTTAGAAGCGCTTCGCGACGTTCCGGTTGTCGGTTCCGAAGCGCGATCCTCCCTGCCACCCGAGCAGCCGCAGCCTGTATTTTGGCATCGTATTAGGTGTCGCCGACAAGAATCTCTGCGCTCGAAGAAATTCCTTTTGCAGGCGCGATGGAGCGTTAGAGCGTGCTCAATGGCCGTGTTTACAATGCGAGATCGCTGCAAGCCCGGATCGTGTCGGGCAGCGTCGTCCTGCTCTCGGGTTCAGGCCTGACGACCGCGATTAATCTGGCTTACAACGTCGTCGTTGCGCAGTTCCTCGGCCCGCAAGGTTTTGGGCACGCGACCGTTGTCTACACGCTCCTTACCGTGCTGTCTGCGGTGACACTCTCCTTTCAAATCATTTCCACGAAGCTCGTTGCACAGCAGAGTTCGCCTGAAGAAATGGGGGCGGTTTACCGCGGGTTTCATCGGACCGCGTGGGCCTGCGGACTGCTTATTGGACTCATCCTCCTTCTTTTCCAGCAATCGATTTCAGACTACCTCAATCTTCCCGACTCGGGTCTCGTTGCTCTACTTGCAATCGGTGCGGCATTTTATGTTCCATTGGGAAGCCGCCGGGGATACATCCAAGGCACATATGGCTTCCGCCGTCTCGCGAGCAATCTCGTGCTTGAAGGAGCCGTTCGGTTGGGAGGTTCGTTCCTCCTCGTCTACGCAGGATTTGGAGTCCGTGGAGTGATTGCGGCCAATGCGGCAGCGATTGCGGTAGCGTATTTCGCCGCTATGCCGAAACTGGTTGGCCGGATTCCAAACCCACTGAATGCCGGTTATTCAATTCGCGAAACATGCCAGGCGCTAGTTTTCTTTTCCGGCCAGGTTTTGATCAACAATTGCGATATCGTTTTGGTGAAGCACTTCTTCCCGGCGCGCATGGCGGGGCTGTATGCGGCAGTGGCGATGGTTGGGCGCGTTATTTTCGCCTTCTCATCCGCGGTAGTCAATACCACATTTCCACTTGTTGCGGGAACTCGCGAGGAGGAACGGAAGGATCTTAAAGTCATTGCGACGTCGCTCTTGCTGGTTTTCGGAAGCGGATCGCTGCTGGCGTTCAGTCTCTGCGTTACTCCCGCATGGATCTGGACGCGCTTGTTTGGATCGGGATTCCAGCTTACCGGGGAATACAGTCTGCCATCCCTTCTTGCTCTTTATGCATTGGCGACAGTCGTCTATTCGCTGAGCGTGGTGATCATCACATTTGAGATGTCGTACAAGATTGCGAACACAAGTTGGGTCCAATTGGCATTCAGCGGGCTGCTCATTGCGGGTATATGCAGGTTCCATTCGTCGTTGCATCAAGTCATCCTGGTCCAGCTTTACTTGATGGCCGCTCTCTTTGTCTTTGTTGCAATTCCGTTCCTTATCGATTCGTTAACCAATCCCAAGGATCTACTCAACGTTGCGACTGGATGGCCGATCAGGCTGGTGCGTCGCGTGTCTGAGAATGAAGTCATAGCAGAGTTTCTGAAGAGCGACTTTCATAACCCGGCATTCAAAGACTATCAGGCGACGATGCGCGGAATCGTGAGCAGACCTAACTTCGAAAATGCAAACGAGAACGCCAAGCGCCGTGCTCTTTTGTTCATTCGGCACCTGGCCTTGTGGAGGGAGATCCCGCACGGTACGAAATGGTATGAAGTGGAGATCAATGAATCAGCCCTCCACCATATCCGGGTGTTTCCGCGAGCGCAATGGAGAAAGCTGGCGCGCGGAAAGTTTTCGATCATGGAGGTGGTCGAAAACCTTCACGAACGGAGGCATCTTCTAGAAGCACCATTTCTTTCGAAGATTGCCGCGATAGGTGATGAGCTCGGTCGAGATGAAGCGGATTTCGGCGCTGTCATTCTCATTGGTCTAGACGAGAACAAGCCTTTAGCCATTTTGGACGGCAATCACCGTCTGGTTGCAGCGTTGTTGGCGAACCCGCGGCGATTGGAGAAGCTTAAATTCATCTGCGGATTGTCGCCCCGCATGACGGAGTGTTGCTGGTATAACACGAATCTTGTGACGCTCTTTCGCTATGCAACCAATGTGTTCGCACAGGCGATTCACAATCCCGAGGCAGAACTTGCACGTCTGCTTGAGAGCGCGGGATAGGCACGGAACTGCAGAGATAAGTGGGGCTGCACTTGTCAGGAGATAGATTGAAATCAGGAGGTAGTGAAATGGCACTTCAACTTCGCACGGTGTCTGTGAAGCATCTGCCAGAGGTGGTGAATGAGGAACAAGAATGGGCCTTCCTGCAAGAACTGAAGGCGTGCTTGGATGTTGAGCGCCCGCGAGTCGTTCTCAACTGTTCGGCGCTGCGCGCGTTTCATCGGTGCTCACTTCATCTCCTGCTTTGCTGCCTCGAAGAGGCGATGAAGCGTAATGGAGACGTTAGATTGTCGGGAGTGCCGAAGAGCGCGCGAGCAGTATTGGAGTCGGTTGGATTTGATCGCCTCTTTAAGATATTTGATACCGACGCAGATGCTGCTAAGAGTTTCCAGCGCCATGCAATGTTCTCCACCTCAGAACAATCGTTGCCCAGCATTCCGATCCAGGCATCAGAGAATGCGGCGTAGACTCTCTGTCGTGACGCAATCACTGGAAGAGCAAGAATGGTAGGGAGATAGAATGAGAAACTCCGATTGGAGAGTTAGGCAAATCGCTAGATGCCTCGTGATCCTTCTGGTTGTGAGTTGCGGCGACGCTGGATTATGTCAAGCACAGGTATCGCCGGCCGCGCCGCAGCAAAAGGACCCTCCTGTCCAGGGGGAGCAGCAATCTGCGAGCAGCAAATCCGGGTCACCAGACATGACCCCTGTACCGGCGGGAAGGGTGGAGTATCCTGACGCGCCTGATTCTCAAAGTGGACAAACTTCGAATTCGCAGTCCACTGTCGAACCGCAGCAGAGCGGCGATGGGAAACCACTTGGCACTGCCGCAGCCCCTTATTCGAAACCTTCAGGAGTTACCGGTTCCAGGCCGGCCGGTGTGGCAATAGCTCCAGCGAAGCAGAGGCGCGTGCGGGCTATTTTCATCAGTGTTGGAGTAGTAGCGGCCGCGGCGATCGCTATAGGAACGGTTGCAGCGCTCTCGCACGGAAGCCCTGGCCGTCCCTGACTAGCCTTTTACGTATTGTTGTTCCAGTTTAAGAAGACGGAGCCACGGTCATGCAGAATCGCCAGCAGAAACGGCAAAGCAAGATTGTGACCTTCTCGGGGATTGATGGCGCTGGAAAGAGTACCCAGATTCAATCGCTTCAGCGCGGATTGGAGGAGGCCGGCCTGCATGTGCAACTAGTGGCATTCTGGGAAGATGTAGCAAGGCTCAAACGCATCAGAGAAGGGGTAGGACATTCGATCTTTAAAGGCGACAAAGGGGTCGGTTCTCCTTCAGCGCCGATCAATCGGCGCGATAAGAATGTCAGATCGTCGTCAATGACCGGTATCCGTGTAGTCTTATATCTCGTCGACGCCATTTCGACGTGGTTTGCCGTGAAGAAAGCATCGCGCGTCGAGGCAGATGTGGTGATGTTTGACCGGTATATCTATGACGAGATGGCCAATCTTTCGTTACGCAATCCGTTGCTTCGAGCCTACGTACGGCTGCTTCTGAAGCTGGTTCCTAAGCCGGATATCAGTTATCTGCTGGATGCAGATCCCAAGCACGCTCGCACCCGGAAACCGGAATATCCGCTGGATTTTCTCACAATCAATCGCCAGTCCTATTTGGATTTGAGCAAAATGGTAGATCGGATGATCGTTGTGCAGGCGCTTTCGGTGGATGAAGTGAAACGGATCGTCCTTCAAAACGCATTCAGCGTGTTTCAGATAGAAAGTGCGGGAGTCTGCGAAGACGGAGATTCGCGAATCCTTGTCGGGTAAGACGATTTGTGGCGACGTCGCATCCAACATATTACGTACCGGGAGTCTTTTCGTTCGTTGGCTCTCAAATCGCATGAAGAAAGGCCGCGAAACATGCTGCGCAAGACTAACAAGTGGTTTTGCGTCCTAATCATCCTTCTGTTATTTGAGACCGCGGCTTATGTCCCCGCGGCTTATGGGGCTTCTTGTACCACGCAATCCCAAATGAGTGCTTCGCAGCGGGAAGCACTGTCAGGCGCTGCGCGGACGATGCTCATCCAAATGCAGAATGGCGACGTCCAGGCGTTACAGGCGAATACTGTTCCCGCGGTGGCAGCCGATTTTAGCGGAATCGTGACGTCAATCCAAAACCTAAAACCCCTCGTTCAGAAGGCTACTCTCACCATAGACAATCTGTATATTCTCGATGCCTCTAATGAGGCTGCGGGCACGTCGCGCATCGACTTCTTTTGTGGAGAGCCGGTTGTCGCTCTGAATTTCAGCGACATACCTCCAGGAACCTATGCGTTGGCAATCGGTCATGCTACGGGCGTCCCGCAGCCGCAACAAATATCGCTCATCCTGTCGAAAGGGGCGCAGGATAAGTGGATGTTCGCTGGACTATTCAGCAAGCCGATGGTCCTGATGGGTCATGATGGTCTCTGGTATTGGACATCAGCCAGAAAATACGCAACGCAGAATATGAATTGGGATGCCTGGTTCTATTATCGGATCGCAACCTACCTTGTGAATCCGATTGATCTGCTCTCCAGTTCCAATCTCGAGAAAATACAGCACGAGACTGATAAGGTGAAGCCGGCCAGTGTTCCAGGTTCCAGCCCGGTAACTCTGTCCGCGGGTGGCGCTACCTATTCGGTAACGGCCATTGATACAACGTCCACCTTCGGCGCACTGGATCTGGATGTGCACTATCAACCCGACCCCACCCAGGCATCGCAGCTTCGAGATCCCCCGACGGCGCGCAAGCAAGTTGTGGATGTAATGTCCGCTCTTTTGGAGCAACATCCTGAACTGCGTCAAGCCTTTCATGGGATATGGGTGCACGCGGACCAAGGCGCTGTGTCTTTGTTTGCGTTGGAATTGCCCATGGATGGGATCGACGGCCATTCTGTCAATTTGCAGCCCGCTGCCCACTGAGTTTGATCTAACCGGCCTTTACTCTCTTTGATTCACGAGCGGCGTCCACGCGCTCTTTCAACAGCTTTTTTGCCTTTTCCAATTTCGCTTTTCTCGCGGCGCTCAGATTCTTTCCGGCCCGATTGATGAAAAAGGTCAGCATTCTCATTCCCGATCCCGGACCTCTGGGTGAGACCCTTTTTGAAGCCAGCGTACGAGCAATTGTCGCAGGGTCCTTAGTAAATAACCCTTGGGGTGGATCTGTGGACACGGTCTTTACTTTACCCGACCATTTCCTTGCCGTCCGAGCCATCTAATTATGCCTCCTCCATAGGGAAAATGATCGCTAGCCGTGCCGCTTGAAATACTGCACCTCGCGCTCGTGTTGCTTTGCCTTTTCAAGGGTTGAAAACGTTCCTAGGTTCCGTCGTTTGCCCGTGGTCGCTTCCTTCTTTCGAGAGTACAAGCGAAATTGACCTGATTTGAGTTTGCGTATCATGCTGGGACTAGATGCATTTTCGAACTCGTGTGTCGCCTCGAACCGAAAACGATTCCAACTCTACAACGCCTGAAAGAACACATCCGCTGTTGCGTTGTTTGCGCCACCGGCCTCAAGGGCCTGGCAGCATTCGTAAGCGATTTGCAGAGTCTCTTCCGCAGGAATCACATACGCCTGAATTGGAGAGCTTGCCGTCGAAAGGCGTCCCTCTACATCAATCAGCGCGCGGTTCTGCTCGGGGTCCATCTCAAGTCCGCACCAGCGAAGGCCGTCGCAGACCCTCTGTCGTACCAACGCCGTGTTTTCGGCGATGCCTCCGCCGAAGATCACAGCGTGCGCACCGCCGAGCGCTGCAAGGTAAGCTCCGACAGCTTTCAGAACTCGATAGGAGAACATTTCCATTGCGAGCCTGACGCGCTGTTCCGTGTCGTAGTCGCGCATGAGAATCCGTGTGTCGAGCGACTTGCCTGAGACGCCCAATAATCCTGATTTCTTTTCCAAGATCTCCATAACATCTGCCGGGTCCAGATGTTCTTCCTGCATGAGAAATGCCACTAGAGATGGGTCGACATCACCAGAACGGGTTCCCATCATCAGCCCTTCAAGAGGCGTGAGGCCCATGGTATTGTCAACCGACTTCCCCCCGGCAATTGCTGTTACCGAACAGCCGCTTTCTAGATGCATCGTAACGAGATTCAGTTTGTCCGGCGATTCACTCACAATTGCCGCATAGCGCTCCATGAGATAACGATGGGAGATGCCGTGGAAGCCGTAGCGGCGGATGTCATGCTTTTGTGACAGCTCGTATGGAATCGGGTAGTACCGCGCCTTAGGCGGAATCGTAGTGTGAAATGCGGTATCGAAGACGGCGTAGAGTGGCACATCGTGAAACTGGCGCCGCAATGGGGGAACGATTTCAAGCGAACGCCGGTTATGTAGCGGAGCCCATTTTGCCAGTTCACGGATCGCACTCTCCACTTCCAAAGTCATCGCGGTTGGCTTGGTGAATCCCGAACCGCCATGTACGACGCGAATGCCGACACAATTCACATCTCGCAAATCCCACTGCAGCCCCGCACTCGTCGCCCGCGAATCGAACCATGTGAGGATGCTCGTTGCCGCTTCCGGCAAGTCTTTCGCAGCGATTGGTTCGGAATGGGCAATTCTTTTCCCGTCGTAGACGGAGAGTTTCGGCTGTTTGCCTATGCCTTCTACGATGATTTCGATCAGCTTTGTGCTTTCTGAAGCTGACCGCTGTTTCGCGCCACAAGACACGATTCCCGCTTTGAGGGAGTTGCTGCCGGGATTGAATACGAGGACATTCATCTGGATGAGTCTCCGATTGGTATTCCGGGCGGATTGGTATGCCGGGCGGAAAGGTTCTGAGAGCTCAATGAATGCTGGATGACCTAACCGAACTCGCGCACGGAGTCACGCAAGGTCATCACGGCAATCTTCGCGCGGTTCGGCTCTTGCCTGACGTCTAGGTTTACTTAACCGCAACATGCTTAGAAGCCGCTGTCCAGGCGGAGGTTGTAGGACAGAAGATTGAGCGATCTACGGCAACGCGGCAGCTGCATTCAAAAGACCTCTTGTCGCGCTGCGTTCGCGATGGAAGTATACACGGTCGTATCTCCAAAAGTGGCGCGAAGGCACGAATCGGTCGGCAGCGAAGCTGCAAATGGAAAACTCTGATTATCGACCGCGCATCCCATTGAATTGCAAAATGGTTTGCGATTCTGGCTACAACCGGACCGGGCAATGTTTACACAATCGAACGATGGCCAGAACAGCAGAGCGCATTCCACCCGATAACCTGGTCGGGTACCGTGCAAGCCAACCACTCCTGGTTCACCTATGGCGACTCGAATTAACACGATTTCTAAGGCATCCACATTGGTCGAACAGCAACTGGCACGCAATCGCTCCATGCGTGACTTTCATCTTACTGCGGAGCCGAGTGGAAATGGGAGAAAGTCTCTGACTAGCCAGAAACTGCCATTGGTGGTTCAGAAACATGCGGCCTCTAGGTCATGTATCGCTCACGCATGGTGAGATTGGTGAGTGCATTGGCACATGCCGGGAATCCGTCACGCGTATTCTTGGCGACATGCAGCGCCGGCAAATCGTAAACCTGCGCGGGTCAATCTTGACAGTTACGAATCGCTCCGCGTTAGAAGATTGTGCAGGCGTATGAAACACTGTATAGATTCCGAATTCATGGCGTGGCGCAAGCAAAGTTTACCGCGTCATTAGTTTCGCCAGAGCCCTTGTATTTCGCGACCTTCGGATACGCACACAATGGACGGGTCATTACGGCTTGTCTCGAACCGTCCTTGCCAACTGAATACTTCGTCGCAACCAGGCCTTCGTCCGGTGATCCCTTTTCCACCCAATCCTGGAGAGAATCGAAAAGTCCGTACTTGGGCCCCTTTGCGGTTTCCATGCCAAATTGTCCAAGCGCGCTTGCGCCAGGTCCCCCACTGCAGTGCTCCATTCCCGGAACCATATATAGCCGCGCGAACGAGTCGACTTCCTTTTCGCCCATTTTCTCTTCCACCCTCTCGTAATAGGTCACCGAGTTCCAGGGAGAAATCGCAGGGTCATTCCAGCCGTGATATAGAATCAGCTTCCCCCCACGTGCCGCAAAGCGGTTCAAGTCAGGATCTGTTGCATCCAGGTCCGCCTCCTCCTTTTCTCTCGACTCCCGCAGCAACGAGTTGATATTCGCCGTCAACACATTCCATTTCGGATCACCCGTGACCATGTAGCGAAAGTAATTCTGAACGAACTGCGACGATAGGGATGCCCCGGGATCTTCACCAACGACCCACTCCTTCCACGCCATTTCATCCCCCATGGAAAATCCGGGAAATACGACATTCCCTTCGGCGTCCCTCGTACCCGCGTACAAAGCCTTGAGTGCATCGACTTGTTGCTGCGTCAAGCAATCCAGCGCCTCACCATTTTTGCAAAGCAGTATTTCTGGATCAAAACGGCACTCCCTCGGATCCCCGATGATCCCGTCCTTCACGCCATCCAACGCGTCGCATACGGCGAGCGAAGCCTTCTCAATTGCAGAAAGTTTCCTGTCAGGGATGTAGGCCTTGGGATCGCCGATGAGACTTTGCATTGCTCCTGCTCCGGCGGCAAGCATCGTCGACCACGCATTTGCCGGCGCGCCCGCAAGTATTCCGTCGTAGTCATCGGGGAATCGCTGGGCTTCCATCAGCGCTTCCCGCCCGCCGTCGGAACACGCATCGAAATATGCCTTCTCCTGACTCTTCCCGTAGTAGATCGTGAGAATTTGCTTCGCTCGCTCAGTCGTAAGGTGTACGGCCCGCCATCCAAAATCCTTCACTTTTTCCGGGTGCCCGAACGCCCAACTTGCATCCGTTCCTTCCGCCTGGTGTCCGGCATCCGAACCAGCCACGGCGAATCCGCGCCTTAAGTAGGCGGCGAATTGGTCGTACCAGATCGACCCCGCGAAACCGCCATTCCCACTTCCCAACAAACGCGCGTTCCATCCCTGCAGAGGCATCCACACTTCAAAACGGATCTCCGAGTCACTCGTAGGCCGCAGCACCCCGGCGACACGACAGAAGGGGGGCAAATCGCGCAGCGGAGCTCCAGCGCCGGCAATCTCCAACACGCCCGATGCCACAGGTTCCGCGAGAGTGATGGTCGTGTCGTCGAGTTTTAGGTTTTTCAGACCAGTGCAGTCGGCAGCGAGCAGAAAAGAGGATTGCGCCCCAAGCAAACAAACAAGTGCCCACCGGAGTCGAACCATTGGATTCCACACCTTTCTTCAACGGATCTTTGGATGTTCGCAATTCTACGTAATCACTATAAACAGCGTTGCCACGAATCGGGCGCCCCAATTGGTCGGATTTCTAATTTTCGAGGGCTATTGTTTTGTATTCGAAGGCAGACTCTCTAGTGGATGAGTCGTATCCTCTGTGCGCACCGACGGATCGATTTCCTCTGCAGTCACGAAGCCCAGCCGGGCAGCGGCCTCCGCAGGCCCTATGTCTTGCGGTATGCGATGAGCGAGATCTTCACTGCTTTTTCAAGTCAACTGACGGCCTCTTGGGCTGAGGCGTCACTTTCTTTCATTGAGCCAGATCTCGCCGAGCCGCTCGATTAATTCCTTGCGCATCTGTTTGTACTTTGCGCTTCTTTGCCCCTTCAAGGCAACGATTTGTGTGCGCTCCAACATCATGGACAACTCCGGATCGGAGTTGCCATGGTGCTTCAGATAACGATGAACGAGCCATGGTTCCTGGATGAATTGCGCCGCAAACTCTGGCCAATCCGCGAGCGTCCCCAGCTTATGATCCCAGAGCAAATAGCCTGCCAGAGCGCCCAGCGCAGTCTTTGGTTGCTCTGGATCGACTGGAAAGGACCATGCCTGGTTCCAGGGCATGACTTCATGAGTAGGCATGGGCCGCGCGATCCCGTATCCCTGTCCGTGATCCGCGCCAAGGATTGTCGCGGCTTCGATCAATCCCTCGTCCTCGAGACCCTCAACTGTAACCTGGGCGCCGAAGCCCTGCGCCAGAAGCGTCAGGTGGTAGATGAACTCCAGCGCTCGCACCGGCCTCCTGAGTGTGCCGCGCACCAGCGCCTGATCGATCTTCACACGATCGCTTGGAAGGCGATCCATACGCATAAGCGAGCTGTGTCCAGAGCCCAGGTCGTCTTGTGCAATCCGGATACCCGCCTCTTGAAACTCCGCAATACGAGCATCCCGTTTGCCGATATCAAGTGACTCTTTCGTCTCCAATATCTCCAATGCCAATACAGTGGGAGATACGTTCCAGCGGGACAGGATCTCGAAAACACTGTCGCGATAGGCGTCCTGAGTGAGTCCGTCGGGCGGAAGATTGAGTGCCACGAGCAGCTCGAGACTTGGGTTCAGCTCACGCCACATTCGCACGTCTCTGCAGACCTGCTCCAGGCCGAGCCGAAACAGACGCAACAGGCCGGCTTTACCAAATGCCGAGAGGAAGGCTGCCGGAGCAAGCAACTGCCCCCCTTTGTCACGGAGTCGCGCCAGTGCTTCCAGGCTATCCAGTTTTCCGCTACGCAGGTCGATGATGGGCTGATAGAGCATCTCGACCGCACCATCTTCAAGAATTTGTCTGAATGCGTTGCGCAGATCGGAAGGGATGACGGCGGTTTGTTCTAGCCTTAGGATGGCGTGGCTCATGGTTTGCTGTATATGCCGAAGCATGACGACACGGGTGACCGCGCTGAAGAATCCAGGCCAACCGCTGTACAGGCTTAGGATCGCGAAGGGCTGTCCCGACTCATCGAGCAGGGGAACAGCAGCGGATGAGCGGAATCCACGCATTTTGGCTTCAGCACGCCATGGGTGCATCGTTGCTTCGACTTCAAATGAATCGTTGATTTGGATTTGCCCGGAACGCCAGGCGCGCCCGGACGGACCGTTTCCGGCAATCGACGCTGCTTCAGTCTCGAATAGTGGAACGCGCTTGAGACGCAGGGACTCGGCATAACGTGAGCCTTCCTCGCCGCTTTCCGCCTCGATTTGCATGACCCCTTGTGCGTCGGGTCGCGAGAGGAGGCAAGCCGATATGCCATCGAAATTTCCCAAAGATTGCAAACTGTTTCGCAACAAATCGGCGAGATTGCCCGCCTTCTGAATGGCGTCATCCAAGGCTGTCTGCAGGGATCCAATTCTGACGGCAAATCGCGCATGAATCGCAGTCTGTCCCTCGATGTCGAGTTGCAATCGCTGGTGAATCGCCGCTCTGAGTTCGTCGCGTTGCTGAGCACTCAAAACCGCGGCACTCAGGATCTCTTCGACTTTGCTGTGATAGAGGTGATAAGCCTCCATGAGCATGGGCACGCTGACACCCACCATTTCGTGTACCCAACCCACATACAGCGCTCTTTCGTATTGGACCTGCGGGCTTGTGCCGCGAGAGAAAAGCGACTGCAGGTGCTGCAGCTGCCTGGATTTAAGCTGATCCAATTCCTCCAAGCCGAGGCGAGACAAAATCGCCCCGCTTTCAGGTCGATTGCTCAGCTGCGTGTAGAAAGAATCGACAAAATCATGAATCTCTTTGTCCAGGGTCTGTTCCATTAACCGCTGAAGAAGCTCATCGATGTGCGCGCTATAGGACTCAGCGAAGTCCGCGAAGTAGGCGGGCGATGGGAAAGCATCTTTCGTGATGGGCCTGCTTGTAGTCATCTGCACTGCTGCCCGTCCGGCGTGCTGGGAAATGAACAGACCTGATCTTGACCCTTCGCAGCTGAGTCACGATCAATATACCCTCAGTTATATGTGCTGAATATATCGAACTTACTGGAATCCTTCTGTAATGGATTGGGCTGTTAACCAGGAGGGATCAAATCGGATACGGTGTGTATATTAAGTAGTAAACAAATAGGGTGCAAGAAACCAGATTTAGTGGGTGAACCGCAGAATTACATCCAGCGGATTGGCGTTGGAAATTAGATCGTGGAAACATCCTTAGAAACATTGAGCTAGCTTCAAACCAAGGGGGTTGAAGAACGGCTCGGCACGATGTAGAACCAGGCTCGGCAAATCTGTTAGGCAAGAGCCTGGGGCACCGCCTCTTCCCAACGACCCTGGGCCTTCAGAATAAGTTCCACAACCTCGCGCGCCGCTCCGCGACCCGCGAGTCGGCGAGTCGTGAAGTGGCAGATTGCCGCCAACTCGGGTGCCCCATCAGCCACACACACGGCCAATCCGGCTCGTCGCGCCAGAGGAATGTCGGGCAGGTCGTCGCCCATGTAGGCGACCTCTTCCTCGGTCACCCCTGCTTTTTGCATGCACTCTTCGAAGGCCTCGGTTTTCTTCGCCTGCCCCAGATAGACAAAGGTGACTTTCAGTTCTTCAGCACGCTTGGCAACGGCCGGTGAAGAGCGGCCGGTGATGAAACCAGTCTGAATCCCCATCGTGTGGGCCAGCGAAAGACCCTGCCCATCGTGCGCATTGAAGACCTTCATTTCGGAGACGGAGGGCGTCCCCGACCCGTCAGGAGCAGTCGTCGAGATCAGACAGACGCCGCCATCGGTCAACGTGCCATCCACATCCATCAGGAAAAGTTTGATCTTACGAGCACGGGCTAGCACATCGGGCGAAGCGAGATGCGCAAGATCGATGTCGGACATGTGCGGCGCTCCTATTCTCTTTTGATAATGAAAACCGTTTTATCATCGATGCGGTCGGGCTCACCAGCCTGCCTCAGGCGATCGTCATTCCGCAACGCATATTCCAGAATCGCATTGCAGATCTCCTTTGCTGGTTTTTGCTTGTTTTCCCGGAAAATCTGTTCGATCACTTGTCTTTCCACCTCATCGTCACCGTCATAGACTCCATCCGTGTAAAGGAAAATGACGTCCCCTCTATTCATCAAGGTGATTTCATCTGAGTCAAAGGACGTCATCTGGCTTTTGCGCAGCGTGATGGAAACATACCTGTTCCGGTCGGGATGGTCTTCTGGAATCTCGAGCCCGAGCGAAGGGAACTGCAACATGCGGGCCCATCCAATCTCCATGAACTTTCCGTATTCCGCGGAGAAGACAAGCGGTGGCGGATGGCCGAAGCTTACAAAGCGAAAGAGCCCGTCCGGACGCACCTCGCCATACACCATGGTGGCTATCTCACGAGAGCTATCCTCCGAGTCAAAACCCAGTGCGTTTCTCGCGGTAACAGACTGTGCGAGCCGGAGGTTAATGATCTCGAAGACATCTGCCGTCGTTCTTCCGTTGGAGTCGAGTTCGCACAGCATTGCAGTATGGAATGTGTCATGCACCGTCGACGCAATTTTGGCCGCGATGCTGCCATGTCCCTGGGCATCGACCAACAGAACCCCCGCAGTGGTATAGAGTTCGTGCAGGTTCTCAGCGATCCTCACTTGCTCTGAGCTCTTGGCCTTCCTATATTGGTCAGCATCGGCCGAAGTGTAGTCCGGCCTGGATTGCAGCCACCGCAAATGAATATCAACCGCGTTTTGCGGTTTTGAGCCTTCGAGAAGCGGTTCCAGGTACGTCTTTGAGAGTTTGTTGGCGCGCTCGATACGAGCATCGATGTTATAGCGCTGCTGAAAGTTGATGTACTCGAAGAGATCTCCGTCTGCATTCGCCGCAGGAATTGAGTTCCCGTACATCTCGATTCCAGGCAAATGGGGGATCGCACCCTCTACTGGCTTAAGTCTCTTACGGAGATACTCATCGAGAGTCGACGACACGACGGCTCTATTTCCATTCGCACCCATGACGAGATACCCTCAGGCAGCAGAATAAATGGGGAATCAGGTGGACAGGGAATCCAAAGGAATCGTGCCCTGAACATTAGGTACCCGATGCCAGTATGCGGGATCTAACGACGCGCCGGAAACAGGGCGTCGAAGATCCGGCCCAAACTCCGGCGAAGGGACTTCTTGGAGAGGTTTTCGGGTTCAAAGTGGCTTTCGAGCATCAGACTCGAGACAATCGGTCCCAGTGCTAAGAGTGCCAGATCGTTATCAAACCTCCGATCCTTGGTGAGGCGTCCGAACACACTCTCATAGATCGCATCATCATTCGTTGCCTTTGACATTTCGAAGGCTTTTCGGAGCCGTGCTTTCGAGTCGGGGTGGCGGAGTGCGAAGCGCCTGAATTTGACCGTCACATCTTCTTCGATCGCTATCTCATGGCACTGCAGCAATCCGCCATCCATACCGGTATCAGCACAGCCAATGCCGGCCCATGATCGCTTGCTCGGCTCCAGCAGTTGGGGGATACGCAGGCGATTGTACTTGCCTTTATCAGTGCGTTCTTTATCCTTGGAGCGATCGTTGCGCCTTCTGGTTCCACTCCCATTCCTAATGAAACGACCGCTGCCGGAAGAAATAGCAACTTCACAGGGAATGCACTAACATCGGTTTTGCTTTCAGGAAGGCTCAAAAGGCAAACTCCAACGAAGTGGGAAAGGTAAACGTAAAGATGATGGAACCAAGTTTCAGAAAGCCCCTTATTCTCTCGGTTGTATGGATGACCACCCTGTTCTCCGGCGCTTGGGCGTATGCTCAGTTCCCTGAAATGTCGCAGCCTCAGCACCACCCATGGTCCGATTCGAACCTTTCGCCCGATCAACGTGCCGACCTGGTGATCAAGGAATTGACATTGGACGAGAAGATCCAGCTTGTGCACGGTCTTGGTTGGCAGGCCATGTTCATGGCGCCGGAATCGGGCCCTGGAACGCGGGCAATCTCGGCCGGTGGCTTCATTCCCGGGGTCCCACGCTTGGGCATCCCCGATTTGCAGATGTCCGATTCAGTGGAAGGCATTTCAGGGGCGGGCGCCAATGGCCGCTATGCGACTGCACTGCCTTCGGCAGAGGCGATGGCAGCGGCATGGGACCCCGCCCTCTCGTATGAGATTGGCACCATGATAGGCAATGAACTTCGATCGCTCGGGTTCAATATGTCGCTGGGTTCCGGTATCAATCTGATTCGCGAACCGCGCGATGGCCGCACGTTTGAATACAAGGGCGAAGACCCATTGCTAGCCGGAACCTTGGCGGGACAGGAACTCAAAGCGGAAAAGGAGCTACACCTCATCACCGATGTGAAGCACTTCGCCGTGAACGACCAGGATGATGGTCGTACCACAGTCAACTCGGTGATTGGCAAGCGCGCGATGCGTGAAAGCGATCTTCTCGCTTTTCAGATTGCTTTGAAGGACTCAGGCGCGGGTGCGGTGATGTGCTCGTACAACAAGATCAACGGCACCTATGCCTGTGAAAACGAGTACACACTGGGCGTGCTTAAGAAGGACTTCGGATTCAAGGGATTTGTCGTCTCCGATTGGGGCGCAACACAGAGCACGGTGAAGGCCGCGTTGGCAGGTCTCGACATTGAGATGCCAGGCAACGATTCCTTTGGCGAGCCGTTGAAAAAGGCCGTGGAAAGTGGTGAAGTGCCGATGGGGCGGCTCAACGACATGGTGCACCGCATTCTTCGCACGGAATTTGATTCGGGCATCGTTGACAATCCTCGACGGCCGCAATCTCCAGATGTAATGAAGGGCTTTCAAGTCGCGCAAAAGGTGGAAGAGAAGGGAGCTGTGCTGCTGAAGAATGATCGCAGTCTGCTGCCTCTTGGCGCAGCTTCGGTAAAATCCATCGCAGTGATTGGTGGGCATGCGGACGTGGGAGTCATGTCGGGAGGAGGATCTTCGCAGGTGTCTCCGGCCGGCGGCAACGCTGTTCCTCCACCTCCGGAGCTGGCGAACAATCCGCTGGCCATCTTCATGATGTCCGTGTACCACCGGTCGCCTCCACTCAAGGGCATTCGTGAAAAGGCCACGCACGCCGTGGTGCAATTCGATCCGGGGACCGATCCGGCGTCGGCTGCGGCCCTCGCCAAATCGTCCCAGGTTGCAATCGTGTTTGCGGTTCAGCATGAATCCGAGGGCATCGACCTCAAGAATCTCTCGCTTCCCGACAAACAGGATGAGCTGATCGAAGCAGTGGCAGCCGCCAATCCGCACACCATTGTGGTGCTCGAGACGGGCGGTGCTGTACTCATGCCGTGGGTCGACAAAGTGGGCGCCGTCGTCGAGGCATGGTACCCGGGGATTCGTGGATCGGAGGCGATTGCCAACGTATTGTTTGGCGATGTAAATCCGTCCGGCAAGCTTCCGCTCACGTTCCCCAGCAGTGAAGCGGACTTGCCGCACCCGAAGCACGTAGACGCGCCGGCGGCCGATGCGCAACACCCGGCTCCGCAGCTCCCCGGTTTTCCCTCCATAGTCGCACTCTTTATGATGGTGGGCCCCACGTTTGATGCAACGTACGACGAAGGTCTCAAGGTGGGATACAAGTGGTACGACGCGGAGAAGAAGCCAGTGCTCTTCCCGTTCGGCTTCGGTCTCTCCTACACAAAATTTGCCTATTCTGGAATCTCGGTAACGTCCGGTGATTCCACGATGGTCACCTTCATGGTGAAGAACACTGGCAAGCGTGCGGGCACAGAGACTGCCGAGGTCTACGCGTCTTTGCCTGACGCGGCCGACGAGCCGCCAAAGCGTCTGGTTGGTTGGACGCGCGTAGAACTTGCGCCCGGCGAGTCGAAACAGGTTTCCGTTCCTGTAAGTCGCGATCGCTTGACTGTCTTTGACGAGGCTACGGATTCGTGGAAGCTCGTTCCGGGAAGCTACGTTCTCCGGGTTGGCAGCTCATTGCAGGATCTTCCAATGCAACAGACGATCTCATTCTGACGAAAGAACCTCCATTTCCGATTTGTTCGTTTGCCGAGTCCGCGCGACATGGAAGAAGGCTGTACCTGCAGGACAGACAAACCGCCTGTCGCACGATCAACGTTCGTCCCCAACAAACTCGAAAGGTGAAGAAGCATGAAGATACTTCTCGCATCCGCGGCTTTCCTTTTTGCCCCATCGGCTTTTGCCGCAGGAGCACCCAGCCTTACCGGCCAATGGTCTGTTCACAACAGTATCTCCGGAAGTGAAAGCGATCAGGAATGTAAGTTTGTCCAGACCGACAACAAGCTCGCTGGCAGCTGCAAGTCGAACGACAAGGAAGTTCAAGTCACCGGCGCCCTAGACGGCAATAAGGTCACGTGGAAGTACGACTCGGAATATAACGGCACCCCATTGACCCTTACTTACACGGCGACGCTCGATGATTCCGGGAAGATCGCAGGCAGTGTTGAAGTCCAGCCCTTTGGAGTTTCAGGTGATTTTACGGCTACCCCGTCGAAGGAGGCCGCCAAATAGAGATCAGATTCCGCTGCACTGACAACGGACTTGGGGCAGGCGCTGATCGATGGCAACTTCGACCATCCAGGCAAGATCAAAGGGCCAATACTGCGTCGTCTGTCAACGCGCGCGCCATATTTCCACAACGGATCAGCCCGCCCACTGTTGGATGTCGTGCATCATGATCGGTTGAGTCCAACTTCGCGATCAGTTTCGCCTCGCGTATGTTTGGCGACATACATCTCGGCATCGGCGGTGCTCAGCAGGCAGGTCATGCTCTCGCCATCCTCCGGGTACATCGCAATTCCAATGCTGGCCGAACCTTGGAACGAGAAGCCTTCCAGAAAGAACGGCTCGTCAAAACACCGCTTCAGGCGTTCGGTCACATCTTCCACGTCGGTCTTACTGCGAACCGTCGGTACGAATGCTGTGAACTCATCACCACCGTAGCGCGCCAGCATGTCCACGTTGCGAAGCTGACGCTTCATTCGTAGCGAAGCTTCCTGCAGGTACATGTCCCCCACCCGGTGTCCGTACCGGTCATTTATCGATTTGAACTGATCAAGGTCGATGTAGACGAGTCCATGGATTCCACCTTGCTGATGTGCTTCTTCGATGGCTGTTCGTACGCGTCTCTCGAAGGAAAAGCGATTGTGAAGTCCGGTCAGCAAATCGAACTCTGAGCGGTGGAACAGGTCCGAATAAACGCGCCTGGATTCGATTGCCAGAAACGCAAGCCCGGCAGCCATCGAAACGATCTCTGACTCCGCGGGTCTCCGTACAGAATCTGCATCGAACGCAACGAAGATTTCAGCCAGCGGCGAAACGGAACGGACAGGTATCTGTTCGCTAACCATGCGCATGTTCGTCACGTCGTCCGGGCGATTTCCAGATTGAGATCCATCGACAGTCAGGCACCAGCAAGGCGCGCCGTCGAGCTGCAGCGAGACCATGTTTGTTATCTCGTGAAGAATCTCATCCAGGGGTCGTTTCCCGTGAATGTCCTCGAGGATAGCACTGCGGTGCCGCTCGAGCCCGGCTTCTCTTTCGATGCGCGCAGCCATCGCCACCGCCTGTCTCTGTACTTTGCGATCGAGCGCCCAGCCCCTTGCACCTACAATCAATACCAGGCCCAGTAGAAAACCAACCAGGATCAATAGACTGCGCACGTTCACCAACGATGGTTTCTCAACAACCGCAATATCATCGAAGGAGCGCAGCAGAATATTGAACGAGGATTCTTGGCCCGGGTTGACCGAGTTCGTATCCAACATGGAGCAAATGCCGGTCACCTTGATCTTCGAACCAAGCGGTACCGACTTCATGGGCAAAAGCGTGGTGTCGCCAGGCGGATGATGGTAGATTGCCGTGAGCATCTGCCCGCCGGATACAAGCACATACTCATCCTGAGTTGCCAACCGTGCTTCCGTTGTTACCTCACCTTCGATCGACACTAAGTCATTCTGGTGTCCGCTAAGATTGTTGGGGCTCCAGAAACCTAGCTCCTGCCAAGTGGCCTGTTTAGGCTTGACTGGCATCGAAATGTGGTTGTCCTGAATTTCACCGTCGGTTAGCGTCAGTACGTGATCGTGCGATTCTGGAAATCCAGTCGCATCGGCTTCGTCGCCAAGCTGCAAAGGCTCATGGGCGCGAGTCGAAATCCAGATGCTCCTAGGGCCGTCCTGAAGAACGACTGCCGCTCCGGGCTGGTAGTAAGTAATGATCCCGTGTACCCGGACCCTCTGTGTCAGGTCGCCCACGTGATAGACGGAAAGAATCTGGTCCATGGGGGTGAGAGGAAGCGTCCATGGGCTGGCACTTGCACGCTTCACGATGAGAATGTCGGACAAATTGGGAATCTCGAGCAGAATTCCTGTCAATTGCATCTTGCTGTCGAAGCTACCGGCGACGACCGCGGTCACCTCAACTTCGGCGTCAAGAAGATCGCGTGTCACGCGCGTTTCGTCACTCACTACAAGGCCATCAACATATCCACCGTCCACGACCATATGAATCTTGATGAGGCGTGAACCATCTTCGGTCACCATATCGGCGCTGCGGACCACGCCGCGGACCTTCACCTGCATGCAATCCAGTTGTCCGCGGATCATCTGGTCGAAAGTAGCATGCATTGGTTCGGGCAACACGCCATGACGCAAAAGTGTTACGCGATCGCCTACCACGTCCGGGCGAAAACTGTCACGCGCGTGACCCTCCACAAGAACCCGGTCTCCTGGAATCAGGTTGGCGCCCCTTGTAAATTGGACATAGACGGCCGCATCCCCGTCTTGAACGAACATGTCTACGTCTTTAGCGCTGTAATAGGTAACCGTGGCCTCGAAGGCTACGGCGGGCCCTTGCGCAGCCTCGTCATGGCTCAATTCATGAACGGCGCGCAGAGTTAGGAGTGTGCCGGGCACCGCTGCATCAACAGCAGATGCCCATCCAAAAACAACAAGGATGGCGGCAAGTACACTCTTCATCAAGCAACCTGGGTTCTGGCAAAACAGCCTGAACCTCTAGGCTATTTATCGGCTAATATCGCGAGTATTTAAATGCCACGTTAGTTCGGCTCGCGTTTTGCCTCCAAGCCCTCACGGCCACACAGGGGCGGCTGAAATAGCGTATTCCTGTCGGCTGCCGGACATTCGGGCGATGTTTCCTCAAATTGGTCTCGTCGCAGGTCGGAGCCGCGAAGCATGCTTTACCACATCCGGCAATTTTTCAGGAAGGCGGATGAGGGTACAACGATGGTTGCGGCGGCTTCTCGCCGCTCAAGGGAGTGCGCCTTTACCAAGGTTGCATTGCGAAGGTGTTCTCGACCGTGACGGCAAAAAAGGCGTGGCCGAACTCGGTAGGATGTTCTATATCCCAAAAGAAAGTGTGGTCCGGGTCGGCGCAAACCGGCGGCGTCGGATTGAGGGTCGAAGGAATGCTCGTACAAGGGGTAGTGAGGTTGGTAAATCCGAAGTGGCTTGGATCGGTTACGACTGCGCTTTCCAGGCTGAAGACATCGAGACGGAGAATGTGAACACCTTCGAGAATACCTTCCAGCGCAAGTAAATCGTTGAGCGATTTATTTGTGGCATTTGTCGCCGCGGTGGCAAATGTGGAATTGCCGGCCGCAGCGGGGAGCAAGCCGACATTGAATAAATTGGGAATCAGAAAGTGGCGGGCCCCGGCCTGGCGGAGCAATAGCTCGCTCTCGCTGATTCCAAGGGCAATTTGAAAGCCCAATTCCTGGGGAGAGCCGGACGTAGCGTTGAGAATGTCATTGCCGCCGCCTTCGATAATGTAGAGCGCGTTCGGATCGGCTTTGTGGCCCACGGTCTGGAGATAGAGCGAGACTTGTTGGGGTACGCTGGGGATTGTGCCTTGCGGGGTCATTACGGGTGCAGTGACCTCAGCTCCGCCAAATGCGTAGTCCGTTCCGCCCGCCAGGTAAGGCTTGAGCGCGCCCATTCCCAGGAACCCGGCGACATGGTCGACCCAGATGGGACCGTTGGAAAAGCGGCCCGCATAGTATGGGGCGGCAGGCTCGGCGCCGCTGGTAGCGATGAAGTCGTTGCCAACGTCGCAGTAACTGTCGCCGAACACATAGAGGTGGGTGAAGGTTGGGGTAGCGGCCTTGGCGTTCCCAGGTATCGCGCTGAAGAAGACGCCCATCGTCACAATCCAAAGGGTTCGGCGCACGTTGTTTCTCCATTCTCCTGCATCGGGTGTGATTGGTTTCCAGTTTTCGGGCGGTAGGGAGTGCCCTCGGTGGAGCAGAATTCAAGGGAGTCTTGAATTGTCTATCCGAAGACGAGAATGTTTTACCCCGCCGCGACGCACAAGGCAAGAGAATGTTCAAAGATTCCAACTCGCGCGCAGACTCCGCTTGCCTCAGTGGTCCAGCAGGGGCCTCCTTCGACCCGAAGCCCCGGACAATACAGTTGGTTGTCGCTCAAGGTGCTAATCAAGGAGGCAGAGCTGTTTCGGGGGTAGTTTTCGTTGGATTCTCGGGGCTACCAGCCACAAATCTTCGTCTCGCCAGAAGAGGACATTCCTAAGTATTTTCGTACCCCGCCTGTCGCGGCTCGGGGGCCGGCAGCACATCGTAGAGCCCTTCGGAGGCGACCTCGCTTTGTAGACGATCAACGAGTTGGGCGATCGTCCGGGTGAGGCGCAATAGGGCGCGTTCGCGTTCGGAGAACTCAGTTTCGGTGCGGGCGGGCGAAGAATCGATGCGATGAAGCAGACTGCTCACCGAATCGGGGCGGTACATGCGGGTCGCAACTTGTTTCTCAAGGCTCTCTGCGATGTGGAGAAAAATGCGTGCGGCCTCGAAGCGAAAGTCATCCTCAAACGCGGTAAAGGACGTCGACTTCGAGTTGGCGTTGCCGAAGATGCGGAACTGGAGCAGCGGAGCCTGGAGCAGGTAAAAGCTTCGCAGCGAAGCCTGCCAGCGGCGGATGCGATCACGGGCGGCCATATCGCCTGCTCGCAGTAGGCCGGTTTCGAAGGGCACGGCGTCGGACTGCGCGTTGACTTCGCCGAAGTGGCGATAAATCTCCTCCCGCTGACGGCGGATCTTGAGGATGGAGGTCGCCTGATCGGCGCGCGCTGAGGACGAGAGCAGATCGGCAAGCGCGCGGAGATTGACCACAAAAATGCGCACCATCTCATCGGCTGCGGAACGGGGGAAGAAGCGCTCAAAGACCAGCCACATCATGGTCGTCCCGAGCAGGACGCCGAGGACGCGGTCGCGCGCGATGGAGAGGTTGGTCTGGATCGAAAATTCGCTCAGGTGGATCAGGTAGAAGGCGAAGGCGAATTGCAGGCCGGCGTAAGAGAGCCGAGTGCTCGATGTTCCGATCCACGCGGCGACAAAGGTTGCGGTGGCGAACAGCACCGTGAATCCGCCGATGGAATCGAGGAAGGGGAGAACGAAGATCTGGGATCCAAGGCCGAAGATCACCCCGCCGAGAACGAACCCGGCGATGCGGAGGATCTGCTTCTGGCGCGAAGATCCAATCGTGGTTAACGCGGTAAGCACGCAGGTAGTAACCGATGTGGAGAGATTCGGCCAGTCAAGCGAAACGTAAAAGACGTAGCAAAGCATGGCTGCCAGCGTTCCCCCCAGAACGTAGCGCAGATGCTCGGGATTGGAGAAGGCGTCGGGAATGAAGATGCGATTGGTGTCGGGCGGGTCTTCGATGTTCTGGAGGGCGGGATCGGAGGCGTACTCTTCGCTGAAGATGGAGGGCATGAGCGAGACCATGGATTCGATCTCGGACAAGAGCGGAGTGCTCGGGCTGGGCCGGGGCTCAAGGACTGCCTCGCAGGGCTGCCCGTGCGTGCGGAGGCACAGGCGGATGTCGGCGATGCTTCGATTCAGTCGGCCGGTGCGCTCCTCAAGCCCGTGCAGCGAAGGATAGGCGTCGGCGAGGGCGGCAGCAAAATCGATGGAGCGCCCCACCAGGGATACCAGGGTGCTCATGCGCGTGCGATAGAGTTGCGAGTAGTTTCCGCGGGCCAAGTGGCGGCGCAGGGAACCCGCTCCCACCATGGCGAACTGCGCGAGGTGGGCTAGGGTAGCGGGGGGTATGGGCCGCGTCGCGGCGTAATCCGCCATGAGGTCTTCAATGAGAGCGAGGCGCGTATCGAGACCATCGATGAGGTCGTCGCGGCCGTGCAGAGCATAATAGAATATTTCGACGCATAGCGTCACCAGCGCACCGATGAGAGTGGCGCCAACCAGCCACAAAGTCAGCTCGACATTTCTTTCCGGCGGACCGGGCAGATACCAGATGCCGACAACGTTGGCCACGACGAGTGCCAGACCTGTGGCCACTGCGTAATTGGCGAGGCAACGGAGCAGAAAGAAGACTATGAAGAGACTGCCGCCCACCCACAGGAAATGCGTCTCGGGAGTGGAAGCGAACAGACGCGCACCGACGGGGATGAATAGAGTTCCGAGAGCAAACGCGCCGATCAGGAAGATCGCCGAGCGGGCCGTGGCCACCAGGTTCTCGCGAGAGAAAATGAAGGCGGACAATGCGCCCACCACACCTCCGGGAATTCGGAAGGTGACGATGAGCAGCATGGTCAGGGTGGCAGCGATGACCATGCGCGCGACGAGCGCGCCGCGGCCGGGATAGGGCGCGAGTTCCTTTTTGAGGAAATCGGGGAACCAATCGCTAAAGCGTTCCAGATGCGGGATGCGAACTGCCTCGGAGGCCATGTTTAATCCTTTGCTGCACGAGGCGCGTGTTCGCGGACAATGACGACGGCGGACTCGCCGAGACGGAATACGTCGGGTGGGCTGTCCTGAATGCGGATTCGCACCGGGAAGCGCGAGGCAAGATGCACCCAATTCAAAGTGCGCTGCACATCCGGAAGCCCGGGAGAAGAAAGATGGCCCACGAGGTCGCTGTCAGGAGTGACGCCAAATCCAACGCTCTCAACCACACCTTTGTAGCGAACGTTGGGACGCGACATGACGTAGACGTCTGCCAGCATTCCCGGCCGAATATCATGCAGTTGCGTTTCGCGGAAATTGGCGATGACCCACCATGTGCGATTGTCGATGAGAGTGAAGATGTGCTGGCCAGCGGTTGCGTAGGCGCCTTGCGAAATGGTCAGATTCGTTACGAGCGCGTCGAAGGGAGCAACGACGCGGCAGTTGTCGAGATTGTATTTTGCCGTGTCAATGGCAGCTTGCTTGCCGGGAAGCTGACCCTCCAGCGGCTTGAGCGTAGTAACGTTGTGCGACGCCTGTTGGACCTGCTGATGGCTCTGCTCGATCACGGCCTGCGCCTGCTTGTATTCCGCTTCTGCGGCCAGCAGGCCGGCCTCCGCCAAGGCCAGTTGCGATTTTGACTGGCTTGCAGCCTGCGACCGCGAGATCTGCAAAGTGCGCGCCTGGTCAACCTGATCGACCGTGACAAACTGGCGCTCCAGCAACGGTTCAATGCGGTGAAGATTATTCGAGGCGTACTCGGACTCCGCGTTGGAGCGCTCGACAGCAGCCTTGGCGTTGGCAACGTCGGCCCTGGCTTGCTCGACGGCGGCACCCGCACGCGAGAGGCTGGCTTCCGCGCTCAAAACGCTGGCCCTGGCGACATCGACGCCGCTCGACTTCCCGGCGATGATGCGGCGCTCGTCGCCAATCTCGCCTTCGAGCGCCACCTGGTCGGATTGAGCGTGGGCCAGCGCATAGGCATACGGGCGCACATCGATGTCGAAGAGCGGATCGCCGGCCTTGACCAGTTGATTGTCAGCGACGTAGAGACGCATTACGGGACCGTTGACCAAGGGGGCCATGCCGATGAAGTTCGCAAAGACTTCGGCATCGTCGGTGCGCGGGTTCGTATTCACCTGGTGGACCACCAGCAGCGAGATAATCAACGTGAGGGCCATGACTCCGATGCTGATGGCGCGCCCAGCGAAGTGAAGACGACTATGCGACGGAGCAGACGGCATGGTTCCACCTCCGGTCAGCTGAAGAAGATGAGCCAAATCGTGCAGGCAAAGAGGAGTGCGATACACGGGTAGACGACAACCGGCCACAGAATTTCTTTGTCGAGAGCAAAGCGGGCAAAAAGGCGGTTCGCAATCACCGCAACAATGATTCCGGCAAACAGGCATATCAGCCAGGAAGGAAAGAACGAACCGAGGATGTTGAACGTAGGAGCAAGCCGGCAGCCTGCGAGTTGGGCTGCGACCAACACGGCGGACAGAATCAACGATCGTTGAAAATGCTTCACCGGTTTTCTGTCCCTTCGTTACGCAGATTCGAGTTCATGGCGCCGTGCTCCAATGCTGGGTTTGAACCAGGTCCCCAGTCCGGAAGGCGAGATTCGTGACCTCAAGAAGCAACTGCGTTCGAGCTGAAATGTCCTCAGAACGAGCCTGCGCCAGTGCTTTCTGGGCCGAGACCACATCGAGCAAATTGCGCACTCCATAGCCGTAAGCCTGGTGTGCCGCTTCATAGGACTGCTGCGACGCTGTCAGCAGAGCCGCTGCTGCCTGCTGTTGGCGGAGCGCTGTCTGCATATTGGAGTAAGCGGCCCACACTTCGTCGGCAACCTGATCGCGGAGTGCATCGATCTCCGCCTCCGCGGCTTTCTTGTCAGCCATAGCCTGGGCAATGCGGTACTCACGACGCG
This sequence comes from uncultured Acidobacteriaceae bacterium, assembly GCA_963704415.1. Taxonomy (GTDB): domain Bacteria; phylum Acidobacteriota; class Terriglobia; order Terriglobales; family Acidobacteriaceae; genus Telmatobacter. The sequence goes on from OY969908.1 coordinate 2,474,136, forward strand.
CGCCATCGAAGAGCGTCCACTTCAGGTCAAGTTCGGCGGTCCACACTTCGCCTTGCGCATAATGGCCAGGGAAGAGATCCTGCTGTCCATAGGCACGCGCCAGTCCGCCATCCCCCTTGAAGCTGAGAGAAGGAAAATAGGCAGATTTTGCCTGTTTGATCGATGCATTGGCCGCGCGCAAACGCGCCAGTTGCTGGAGGAGATCTGGACGCTGGCCGAAGGCTCGATCGATTTCCTGATCGACAGAGTCCGCGATCGAGGACGGCAGCCTTAGCGCATCGATGTCCTCAACTTTGAACACTGTGCCAGGCGCTATTCCAATCACTGTGGCGAGATCGCCACGCGCCACATCGACCGCTCCGACGGTAGCCTGCAAATCGAATTCCGCCTGGGCTCGTGTTGCGGTTGCCTCCAGCTCGTCGGGTTTGGTAGCGAGCCCGTTTGCGAGGCGCGCTTTCGCGTCTTCTTCAACGGTTCTGGCATTCTCAAGGCTCACTTCGGCGGCCTGACGCTGGCCTTCGGCATTGAGGAGACGGTAGTAGGCCGAGGCAACCCGATCGATGACGCGGCGATGGGTGTCGTTGAAGGCCAGATCAGATGCCAGCAAGTTCGCCTTGGCCACGTCAATTTCTCCGCTGCGGCCACCGACGTCAAACACCAGATACTCGACGTGAAGTACAGGCTCGAAGACGCCTTCCGTCTGGCGGTGGAAGAATTCGCCGATGAGAGTCGCTTGGCGAAGAGAGACCGCGATGGCAACCGCAGACATCGTGGGATACAGTGCGCTGCGTGCAATGCCCAGAGCCGCCGCTCTTGATTTCGCCCCTTGCCAGGCAACGCGTGTCTCGGGATTGTGCTCCTGAGCCAGGTCGATTAGCTCTGCGAGCGTGTAGATATGGTCAGGCTCCAGGTTCGCGGGTTCCTGTGGCTTTCGAGCGGCTTCACGCTCCAAGGTCTGCACACTCTTCGGCTGCCACACGACACCCGGTGCAGGTGGAGTGCCCTGTGCGATGAGCACGGCAGGGGGCATTGCGTGCGCAAGCAATGCAGTCGTCAAGAGCCAACTCTTCGTAGTCATGTGCCTGAAAAACAGATTCGTCAGACCCGTTTGACAAGAGCTATGTTTTCGATCGGTACAGAGATGTGCGGGCACTCGCTGGCAGCGAGGTCCGCCGGTCCAGCCCCAACTAATGAAGAAATACCGACCAAGAAAGAACAGGAATCCCGACCCACCGCCGGGCAACAAATGTGTTGCATCGAAGACACAGGGGACCGACTGCGCGGCAGAGATTACAGCCTAGCACGGTGGTGCGACATGGATGAAGTCCCCACCACACGCAAAAGCGCTCAAGCAGCCGAACATTCATGCAAGCCGAGTATCTCCTATTCCCTCGCAATTCATTGATAGTATCGCGAGGCGCAGGGCCAACTTGCTCTGGCCGTTTTGGCCGCCCGCATCTCACGTCCGTGGTGCTCCTTTAGGTGGCTTGGCGTGATCAGTTCGTTAGGAACCGGAGCTCGCTCAGTAAGCCGCCGGCGGTGGGCTTCCCTTCGAATTACCTCGACCCAGCGACCATCGACCTCAATGCGCTGCAAGCGTTTCATATTCGCGCATTGAATCCGACCGCGAAAGAACCGATGGTGCAGCAGTGGAGCGCCAGCGTTCAGCGCCAGACCGGCGCGTGGCTGGCTGAGGTGGACTATGTCGGAACCAAGTTCACCCATCTCGATGTGATTTACGACTACAACCAACCAACAATTGCGAATGGTGTCAGCTCTGGAGTCGCGCCCTACGCAAACTTCGGGCAGGTCGAGTACACTACTCCGATTGGCTTCGGTAACTACAACGGCCTGCAGGCCAGTCTTATTCGCCAGACGACAAAGGGACTCAGCGTGCGCGCTGCTTACACGTATTCGCGCAGCCTCGACAACGCGCCGGAAGAACTGGAAACCAACCCCGGCGACCCGCCGTTTTTGGGATTCTGGCCAAGTCTAGATGAGAGGGAAAAGTGAACGGATCGTCTACCCGGAATTGGGTTGCAGTCGCTTGTCTGTGCGCGCTATCGATTTCCACTGGAGCGCAGCAACAATCTGTACAGTCGATTCGTCCACCAGCGACACCTCTCGCTGTGCACGACCCCTACTTCAGCATCTGGTCTGATGGAGACCACCTCACGGACGTACCAACCCGGCATTGGACGGGTGTCTCTCAACAATTGAACGGGCTCATTCGAGTCGACGCAAAGACCTATCGATACCTCGGAGACGCGGACAATTCGATTCCCGCGCTGGAAGAGATCGATCGGAAAGTGACTCCGACTCGGACAATCGTGACGTTACAAGCGAGAGAGGTTGAACTGAGGCTCGTGTTTCTGACGCCGTCGTTTCCCGACGACCTCAAAGTGATGGCCCGTCCGATCACTTACCTTGTTTGGAATGTGAAGTCCCGCGACGGTGCGACGCACGACGTATCAATCTACCTTGACGTCGATGGCGCAGTGGCTACCAACAGCGGCGACGAATCGGTCGTGTGGTCTCTGGCAGAAATCGAAGGGCTTCATCTGCTTCGAGTAGGCACATCGAGGCAGCCCATGCTCGAAAAGTACGGAGACAATCTTCGAATTGACTGGGGGTATTTCTATCTGGGAGTTCCTGCGAATGAAGGTACGAGTGCGCTGGCCGCAGGAAACCAATCGTATCGCGGAGCCTTCATCGCTACTGGTCATCTCCCTGAGAACGATGATCTGGAACAACCGCGCATGCCGCAGAGCCGTTATCCACCCGCCCCGGCACTTAATCTGCTTTTGAATCTTGGAGCGGTGGGCCCGACAACGGTTTCCCGTCACGTGCTGCTAGGGTACGACGATCGCTACTCGGTGGAATACATGCATCAGAGGCTACTGCCGTACTGGCGCACGGAGTTCTCCGACTTTGGTGCGCTCCTCAAAACTGCCGAGCGCGATTATCAGTCTTTGGAGAAACGGGCAGAGAAGTATGACGCAGATTTGGAAGGCGATCTGGTGCGAGCCGGAGGGCCTGAATATGCAGCCATCGCGACCTTAGCGTTCCGGCAGTCAATCGCTGCACACAAACTTGTTGAAGACGCAAATGGCACTCCATTCTTCATGCCTAAGGAGAACTTCAGCAATGGGTCAATCTCGACCGTGGACGTTCTCTATCCGTCTTCACCGATGTTTCTCTTTCTGAATCCGAAGCTTGTCGAAGCACAATTAGAGCCGGTGATGCGCTACGCAGAGAGCAAGCAATGGAAGTTCCCGTTCGCTCCGCACGACCTCGGAGTCTATCCTCTGGCGAACGGGCAACTCTACGGAGGCGGCGAGATCAGCGAAGACGATCAGATGCCGGTCGAAGAGTCTGGCAATATGATTCTCATGATTGCTGCTGTTGCTCACGCCGAGCGCGACGCCGCATTTGCTCAACGCTTTTGGCCTTTGATCACGAAATGGGCCGAGTATCTTCTTGCCAAGGGATTCGATCCGGAGAATCAGCTCTGCACAGACGATTTCGCGGGTCACTTGGCGCACAATACCAATCTGTCCATCAAGGCGATTCTGGCTCTTGCTGCATATGCTCAACTGGCAGATCGGTTAGGTCACCACGATTCAGCTGTTCAATTCGAGGCTGCTGCGCAATCCATGGCGACAAAATGGGCATTAATGGCAAAAGATGGGGATCATTACCGTCTCGCATTCGACAAGCCGGATACCTGGAGTCAGAAGTATAACCTCGTATGGGATAGCATTCTCGATCTCCACGTCTTCCCCTCGGAGATCGCCGACACGGAAGTGGCTTTCTATGCGCGCCACCTCAATCGCTTCGGCCTGACCCTGGATAACCGTGCAACCTACACAAAACTGGATTGGACGATTTGGTCTGCGTCGCTTGCGGGCAATCCGGCGGACTTCCGTGCCCTTGTCCATCCAGTATTCGAGTTCTTGAATCAGACTCCAGATAGGGTGCCTATGACGGATTGGTATGACACAGTTTCGGCCCGCCAAGTTGGCTTTCAAGCGCGGTCGGTGGTGGGTGGCGTGTACATCAAGATGCTGTCGGATCCTCGACTGTGGAGAGAATGGGCGAGCCGGGAGAAGACCGATCCCGCGACCAGGTAGCCTTTGCGGCATCGCGATCTGGGCCATCAGCCCCTGGGGGCACTTGGCTGCCGATGCAGCGAGAATGCAAGAATTAGAGCAGCGGCACCATCAACAAACCATGCAACTTCAGCAAAGACGCCACATGGAATCGGAAAGGTGCCCACGCCTCGTTCACGACCTCATTAAAGCTTTTCCGTCACACTGCGGGCCTTGGCCTTGCCTGCTAAGTGACTTCCTCAATCAAGGGTTGGAAAGACTCTTCCAACAAAATCGGAGTCAGTCTCGACCGTTCAGGCGGCCTCTGTCTGATCCATGTGCACCAGTCCCCGTTTCAAAGCGACGTTGATCGCCTCTGTGCGTCCGGAAACTTTGAGTTTTTCGAGAATGTGCGTCACGTGCACCTTGACGGTCGCTTCGCTGATATCGAGGGCCGAGCCGATCTCCTTGTTGCACATGCCGGCGGTCAGCGCGCGCATAACCTGCGTCTCCCGGGGGGTCAGTTCGCGATCCTGAACTCGCTTTCCAAGCTGGGCCGCCACCGAGGGCGGAATCCATCTCTTCCCCTGCGCCACTGCCAGGATGCATTCGATTAGTTCAGGGAGAGATGTACTTTTCAACAGATATCCGAACGCGCCTGCCCGTAGCGCCCGGTAAATGTCTTCCTCGCCGACGCAGGTTGTGAACACCACCAGACGCGCAGCGGGGTTCTTGTCACAAATCAATTTGACGGTCTCAATTCCGTCCATCAGGGGCAATCTCAGCTCCAGGATAGCCAGGTCAGGAGATTGCGCAACGAATTGATCCACCGCGTCCTGCCCGCTGGACGCCTCCGCGATGACTATCATGTCGGCCCTGCGGTTGATCAGCGCGGCCAATCCCTCGCGTACGATCGGATGCTCATCAGCGACCAGTATCCTGTATGGCTGGCGGGTAGATTCCGCGAGTCCGCAGCCATGATCCGTAATTCCATTTGAAATTGACACAATACTCCTCCCCGCAAGTGGCAAGGGTTCCCTAGCCGGCGGCGCACTGGGCCCGTCGCCGCAAGGTGAACGGAGTGGAAGTTCGGATTCACTGCATGTGCGCCTGTGCACATGCAAAGAACGAAGACGTTACTGCCTTCTGGTTTTCAATAACGCCACACCGGTTTGAACGGCTTTGAGAAGGGCGTCATCTCCGAAGGGCTTGCGAAGAAAAGCGATGGCTCCTGCTTGTGCGACCTCGCTTTCTACCTCTGATTCGTCGCGCGCCGAAATGAATACCACCGGCAGCCGGTTGGGTTCTGCCGCCAGCCGCCGATGCAATTCGAATCCGCTCATGCCCGGCAGACCAATATCGAGAATGATGCAGCAGATGCCATTTTGGTAGCCCTCGTCAAGGTAGTCCTCAGCCGACTCAAAGCTCTTCGCCCTGAGTCCAGCGGACTTGAGGAGCCTTTCAAGAGATCTGCGTATCAATCGATCATCATCGACGATTGCAATCAATCCAGTCTCGGTCTCAGTCATGACCCTACCTCTGGCCCACCAATCAAATGTCAATTGGAGCTTTGCTCCGGTGCTGGCCTCGCGGGGCTGTTGAGCACCGGAAAGTTGCTGGCCCATGTGCTTCACTTGCCTTACACGATCGAAGGTATCCCCGGTTCGGCGGCGTGTCTATGGGACCTTGGTCCCATAAAGCCGGGATCAATTGGAAGGAAGGCCGAGTTTCTCCGCCATGTGAATCAGGTCGGCCAATGATTTCGCCTCCATCTTCTGCATCACCTGCCCGCGATGAACCTTGATGGTCTTTTCGCTGGCGCCCAGTTCCGCACCGATTTGCTTGTTCAACAAACCGCTGGTCACCCGAGGAAAGACTTCTCGCTCGCGGGGGGTCAACAGGGCATAGCGCTCCTGTAACGCGCGCAATTCCGCGCTGTGTTGCTTTGTGACGCCATCCTGGTCGATCGCGTGCTGGATTGCCTCCAGCAGTTCCTGCTCCCGGTAAGGCTTGGTGAGGAACTCGACCGCCCCGGCCTTCATAGCTTGAACCGACATCGGGATGTCGCCATGGCCGGTGACAAAGATAATGGGAAGAGCAATCTTCCGGGCCGAAAGCTCGGCCTGAAGATCGAGTCCGCTGAGCCCCGGAAGCCGGACGTCGAGGATCAGGCAACCCGGCGCGTCAGGGCGTTTACTGTTGAGAAACTCCAGCGCCGATCCGAATGTGCGGGCCTCGAGGCCCACTGAGCGCAGCAGTCGTTTAACCGACAGACAGACCGAAGGCTCGTCGTCCACGACATACACGATTGGAGGCGATTCTTTCATATCGGTACTATGCCGCTGCCGGTAAAGAGAACCGAAAGGTTGCGCCTTGAACGGCGGGATCCCGGCTGGCCCACAAGCGGCCTCGATGCGCCTCGATGATCGACCGGCAGATGGACAAGCCCATGCCCATTCCATTGGGTTTGGTGGTGAAAAATGTATCGAAGATATGATCGATATTTCGGGGATCGAGCCCTATCCCGGAATCCTGAATGGTCACCTCCAGGCTCGATTCGCGCGCGTCGGAGCGGATGACGAGGGCGCGCGGGCCGTCCGGAACTGCACTCATCGCCTCAATTCCATTCATGATCAGATTCAACACCACCTGCTGCAACTGGACCCGGTCGCCCAGCACCGGGGGAAGGGCAGGCCGCAGTTCCATTTCCAGCGAGACGTGTTGCTTTTCCAAAACTCCGGGAATGATATCCAGCACCTCCTGGATCACCAGGTTGATATCCACCGGGCTCCTGTGCGGAGCGCCTTTTTTCACCAGAGCGCGGATGTGGGAAATGATTTCTCCCGCCCGGGTTCCCGCCTCCGCAATCTCGGTCAAAGCTTGTTGCACGTCTTCAATATCCGGAGCCGGGCTGGCGAGAATCCGGCGGCTCGCGTTGGCGTTGGTGACGATTGCCGACAGCGGTTGGTTGATCTCGTGGGCGATGGAAGCCGTCATCTCCCCCAGGGTGGACACTCTGACCACCCGCGCCAGTTCCGCCTGCGCACCCTGAACCGCGTCCTCCGCCCTCCGGCTTTCGGTCAAATCCCGCGTAATCTTGGCGAAACCAACCAGCTTCCCCTTGGGGTCATGCAACGCGGTGAGTATCACGTTGGCCTGGAAGCGCGATCCGCCTTTTCGGAGCCGCCATCCGTCTTCTTCGAACCTGCCCGCTGCTGTAGCGTTACGAAGGGCCATGGCTGGCTTGCCCTTGCGCAGATCTTCGTCGCCATAAAAACAGGAGTAATGCTGTCCGATAATCTCCTCGGCTGAATATCCCTTGATACGCTCCGCTCCACGGTTCCAGCTGGTGACGAACCCTTCCGCGTCCAGCATGAAAATCGCGTAGTCGGCGATGCCTTCGACCAACAGGCGAAATCGCTCTTCGCTTCGGCGCAGTTCTTCGGCCGCCTGCCTGCGCTCGGTAACATCCAGGCTCAGGCCGATCATCCGGAAGGGCGAACCCTTGTTGTCGCAATGCGTCCGCCCCTGGGCCAGCACCCAGCGCATAGAGCCATCCGGCCGCTGAACCCGGTACTCGGCATCGAATTCTCCGCCAGGCCGGAGCGCCTCGCGAATGGCCAGTTTCACCGCCGCTCGATCCTCGGGATGAATCAGCGTCAGGACGCTCGACTCGTCGAGCTTCTGCTCGTTCGGCTGCAGGCCGAAGATGCGAAAGGTCTGGTCGGACCACTCCACCCGGTCGGAGCGGGTGTCCCAGTCCCACACTCCTACTCCCGAAGCTTCCTGCGCCAACCGGAGTTGCTCTTCGCTGTCTCTAAGGTTTTGTTCTACGGCTTGGCGCCGATCCATCTCGAGCAACAGATCTTCATTGACCTTCTTCAGCTCGGCGGTGCGCTCCTCGACCCGCAGTTCCAGCTCCGATTTCGCCAACTTCAGAGCCTCTTCCGCCCGCGTCCGTTCTGCGATCTCGGTCCTCAACGCCGCGGGACTCGGCAGCTCCACGGCGTGAGGCACCAGTCTCACGAGCAACACAGCCGTAACGAGGGAAGCAATCGCCGTGATGGCCTTGATCACCCCTGCCACCCAGTAGTTGGCATGCCAAAGGTCCCACACTTCCATGGCGTGGGTGGCGCCGCAGGCAAGAATGAAAACGCCAAAACACGCAAAAATCCAGTTGAATGGCAGATCGGTCCGCCGGCGGACAAAATAAGCGAGCGTGAATGGAATCGACAGGTACGCAAGCGTGATCAGCGAATCGGAGATGACATGCAGCCACACCAGCCCCGGCACCCACATATAGCAATAACCATGGGGCATGAAGGGGCCCGACGAGAACAAAGCATCCAGGAATTGCATCTTGCACCTCACCGCTTTCACTCACTCTTCGGGAAAGGAAAAGAGTCAACGTTGAGTGGTAAGAGAGAGTTGTTATTCGTGCACTGGGGTCTGGAAATCTCTGAAGGGGCCCGTTAGGTTGGTCTTGCGAACGGGAGCTGACGCAGGGGGCGACGGCTCGAACCAGCCTTAATCGTTTTGTCACGGCTATTGTAGGCTGATTGCGATTGATGTAAAACGATTACGACAATGTTATTTTTTAATTGCGTCCGATAAATAGCTCTTATGTCCGAAGATGTTCAATGCGAACATGACTTATGCCCGGTGTTTTGAGGTGAATCAAGCACGGCATGAGACATTGCGTTTTTCGGGAAGTATTCAGAGAGGCAGGAACACTCGAAACACCGAACCGCTGTGTCCGGGTGAATCGTTGCTCCGTGTCGCAATGCGACCCCTGTACCGGCTTACGATATTGGCGCAAATCCACAGCCCCAGCCCCGTCCCGGTTCTGTCCTTGGTGGTGTAAAAGGGTTCGAAGGCATGGCGGAGCGTCACAGCGCTCATCCCGCGGCCATTATCTGCGATCGTAATACACATGCCGGGGCGAGCGGCCTTCCCATCGGTTACTCTGCGAACTCTCAACTGCAGCCTGCCGCCGAAGGGCATCGCATCGATCGCGTTCCCCATCAGGTTGACCATCACTTGCCGCACCTCTCCCGGATGACAGCGGAGTCTCAAGGTCGCGTCATAATCGCGCAACACTTCGATGCCTGCCATTTCGATGCGATTATCATGCAAGGCCAGCGCTTCATCGAGAATGGCAGAGATCGAAGCCCAGGCGGGTTCCCCGCAGGTGCGGCAGAAACCGAGGGCCTGCGTGGTAATGTGGGCCACGCGCGATATTTCGCGGTGCGCGGTGGCAAGATACTGCACTCCTTCCTGGGAGAGGTTCTCGTTCTGAAGAAGGAAAAGAAGATTGGTGACCGCCGCCAGCGGATTGTTGATATGATGCGCAATGCTCGAAGCCAGGCGCCCAACAACAGCCAGCTTCTCGGAGATTCGCACGGCCTCTTCAGCATGCTTCTGGCGAGCGATGTTTCGCGCAATCTCCGAGACCCCCGCGATCTCTCCGGCGGCGTTCCGAATGGGAGAGACGGCCACCGATACAGAGATCTCCGAGCCGTCTTTGCACCTTCGCCGGGTTTCACAGTGTTCCAGGTGCCTTCCGTTTCTCACCTGTTCGAGGACTGCGCTCATGGCGCATTCTTCACCCGCGCAGGCAAGGCGGAAAATCGGTTGCCCGATCATTTCCTTCTCGCTATATCCGAAGATGCGTTCCGCCGCCCGGTTCCAACCGCTGACCGTAGCCTCACCCGCCACACTGATGATGGCATCCGTCGAGTCCTCCACGATGGCAGCCATGCGTTGCATCAGGCCATACCTCAGGGCAGGAACAAGAAGCTCCCCGGGAGAGTCGATACGGTCTTCGCAAGGCAGACTGGATTCGCGTGACACTGGACGCTCCCCAACCATCTTAGGGTTTGTTATCAGCCAGGCCCATGTACTCATCGGCACGAACTCCTATGCCGGCCGGCTACACGCCGTTACCTTTTCAACCGATGGACTTCTACGCGCGGTCCAATCGAACGCACCCACGGATGGGCATAGGGGTGCACATAACCAAACCGGTTCCCCCACACCCGGACCCACGGACGGTGGTCGATGAGGATCGTGTGGGCCGGCCACACGAATCCCGAACCAATCCACCAGCCCCACGTCCCGAAGGTTGCTCCAATCGTAATGGCGGGGCCGAAGCGAATCGCAGTCGTCACGACGACGCCGGGACGGGGGGGGAGCAAAGACGACGTACGGGTCGTACCAGGGCACGTAAATCATTGCCGGGTTCAGAGGCAGCACCTCAATATAACCGCCCGAATCTACGACATTCACATACCCATTGGGCGCCAGATAGCCATACTGTCTGGCTAGCCGGCGCATCCGCTGCACCGCGTCCATCACTTCCGGTCGCTGGTTCAGAACAGCATTGCCGAGCTGCTCGGTCCATGCCTGATCCTGCGCCATCATGTGCAGCACCGAAGGGAACGGCAGCAGTCCCAGCACGCTGGGATCCCACTGCAGATGGTCAGCCTGGATGGCCGATGCCAGCGCATCGCCCTTGAGGTAGCTGTGCTGATCGGCCCAGGACGCGGCTTCGGGAATCTCGGTCCAGTAAGTCGACGCAGTAAGAATCTGCGCCAGCAGCGGGTCTGGATAGAGCGCGATCCGCGCTACCAACTGGTCCAATTGGGGCGGAGCCAGGGGCGCCGGCTGGGCAAGTGCGCTTCTTGGAACGCACAAGGCCATTAGCGGCACAAAGGCGATGAACAACAAATGACGAAAACCGGCAAGTTTCATTGTGTCTCCTTCATTGTGTCTCCGTGGATAGTTCGCCCTGATTACCGCGGCCAATCATGCATTTGCGCGTCCGACCGTGATAAGCCCGGCGGTGATCAGGCCAATCTCATTCCTCGGCCTCTTCTTCTTGCGGTTCTTCCTTGCTGCCGACAATCCAAAACACGACCCCGAGGGCGAGAGATGCTCCGGCCAGCGCCGCGATGGTGCTCGGGGAGGTCTGGTAGAGATCGAGAATGATGAATCTGCGAACCAAGGCAAGCAAGGCAATCAGCGCGACCGCGCGCACCTGGACGCTGGCGCGGCGATGATGCTTGACGACCAGCAGTGTGTGTTTGAATTCAAGTGCGATGAGCACCGTGAGCACCATCCCGAAAAGCCCTTGAAAAACCTGGGGATCCCCGGGATCGAGCACATGGCTGCTCACAAGCCGCAGGGTGTGCAAGAACAGCTGCCAGGTGGTGAGCGCCACAATGAGAGCAATCACCAGGATGAGCGCTGCAACAATTGTTTGCTCGAATCTCTCGTATAACGAAAGCGTTTGCCATTTGGAACGCAGATCCTTGAATTCCGCAGCGAGCGTCAGAATGTTGTTTGTCATCGGCCGCCCTCACCACCGCTCAAGCCCATGCCGATGCCGATGTGACGATGAATGCATCGTGCGGATCAGAACGCACCCGGATGTTTAGAACCTCGCGCCGCGACACCTCACTTGCTGGTTTCCGAACCGGTCAGCTTGCTTCGTATTCTGTTGATCACTGTCATGCTCCTCTCGTAATCATCCAAAGCCGAGATCATATCGGAGAGTTGCCGTGCGGTCTCCGCATTCTTCTCGAGATATTGCTTATATGCATCGGAAACAGGTCGATCCTTGTTCTGATTCAGATAGTTCATTGCGGCCGTAGTATTAGCCTGTAACTCCTTCACTAGGGGTACGATTCGTTCGACGGCCTGCTCCTGTAATTCAGAACCGGATCTTTGGGTCTTGGTCAACTTATCCACGATGAGCGCCATATTATCCAAATGTCCTTTGATTTTGGCGAGCTTCAGCGCGTGAGTAAGCCAATTCTGGTCGCTCCCGATGAGGGTTTGCAAATCTTCGGCGTCGATGGCCAGTTCACGCGCTTCGTCGCTGGCTTGTTCGAGAAGCGTCGCTAGCTCCTGGCTGTCCCTTCTTGCCGCCCCTGCAAGCAGAGGCGAGTGAAACGTGAACAGAACCATCGGCGCCCACATGACCAGGCTCCGAATTTGCGCACACGCGGCTCTCATGTTCCATCTTCCTTCTTGTCGGTTTTGACGTCAGATCGCCTGGAGACGGACGGGGACGGTGATCCTGGCAATGCCGCTAAACAGCATGCTCACGCCCACCAGCGTGCCCACCGCCCACAAGGAGCTCGATGGCCAGTGAAAGAGGATGAGGCTGGCAACCAACAACGACACCACCCCATCCACAAGGAACCAGGCTGATCCGGGAAGCCTTCGCAGGAGGGAGAAAACCACCAACTCGAACAACCCCTCAACGGCAATGTAGAAGGCCAGCACGAGCGTCAGCGCAACCACTCCGGCAACCGGCAGCGCCAGCATGTAAAAGGCTGCGCCCAGGTACACAATCCCGATGAGAATCTGCCATAGAATTGCGCCTGCCCTGCGCTGCGACCAGGCGTACACAAGGTGCGCAACCCCAGCGAAGAGAACCAGGCATCCGAAGTAGACACTGGCGGCCACGCCGGCAAAGAACGGCACCCCGATAGCCAAGAGTCCCGCAATAATCAGCAGGATGCCGAGAGCGATAGACCACCCTCTTTCGGAGCGAGCATACGTTACGATCGTATTCAAGGCTTCCTCCTTGTATCGCGTCGATGGCGATACGCATGTGTTTCGGGGCCGGCGGCCGGTCCCGTGTCGGCCGACCCGGCTCATTCAATGACGATCAGGCGCGTGGCGGGAACTTCTCGAACATCTTGTCCACTGACTTATCGAGCTTCTTGGTGTCCTTTTCCGGCTTGTCAGAGAGTTGATCATGGGCTTCACCGCGCCACACCAAGTGCTCTGAATTGGTGTCGTAGAGATCCACGACCAAGGTGCCAACTGGGATTCTGTCAATGGTCGTAGTTGCCATGCCCGTACCCCAGCCATGCCAACCCCAGCGTGGCCCTAGCCCGCCGTAAAAGGTTTCGTATTCGGTCTTGTTCCTTTTGACGGCCACTGCGGTCACGGTCAGGTCGCCCCCAGCATCTACCTCTCGCAATCCTTTCGCTTGAAGCGCCTGGTCCACGGCCTCGCGAACCCGTTGTTCGAAAAGAGGATCCGCGGCATGGAGATGTCCCCACGAGTAGGTGTGGTAGTCGCCGAAGTTAGCGGAGTGGTCAAAGTCCGTCACCACCTTGTCCGCCATTGCTGGAATCGAGAAGAGAACGATGGCAAGAGCCACCGTCCATAAGGTCCTTCGATGGAGTTTCATTCTGATCGCTCCTTTGTCGCGCTTGTGTCAATCCTGATTCCATTTCTGTGCCGCCGGAAGGCAAGAGGACGATAGACAGTTTCGCCCCAGCCGTCCGCCGATATCTCGCCGAGCGACGGTCAGACGACATGACCAGTCACTTCGTACTGCCGGCTAAACTGACGGGTGCTTCAATCTTGTCCTGGAGCCGTTCCAGCTTGGTCCTCTCGCGGCCATACTGGTTGACCGCTGAAATCATATCTGCAAGTTCTTGCGAGGTATCAGCATTTTGCTGAAGATATTCAGCGTAGTCAGGCGTCGTGGGGCGCAATTGATTCTGATTCAGATGCTCGATGGCCGCAGTGGTATTGGCCGCAATTTCCTTGAGCATGGGTACCATGCGATCGATGGCCTGCTGCTGCCACGGAGACGCCTCCTCGCGTTCTTCCTGCAGCTTGGCCACGATTCTTCCCATGTTGTTCACGTGATCCTTGATCCGGCTCAGCATCTCGGCATGCAACTGCCAACTCACATCATTGTGGAGCAGCGAAGTCATTTCATCCGTATCGCGGGCCAACTCCGCTGCCTCAGCGTTTGCGGCATCCAGTTGGGCTGCAACCTCGGAGTTGGGCGGGTTCCGCTCCACCGACCAGAGGGTGGGTGGCAGCAGCGTCGTTGAACCGAAGAGGGCGACTACCAGTAGACGATGGACTACTCCTAGTGAAACTGACATGTCAATCTCCTTTTCCATGTTTCCAATCCGCGCGTTTGCGCAGTTGGTTCTTAGCGCCGCTCCTGCGCCGATTGCCGGTTGAACAGCGGCGAGAGTTCGTCTTTCAGCTTGGCGAACAGCGAGGTCGTATCGCCATTGCCTTTCAATTCCTTGTCAAGCCGCGCAATGCTGGTGTTCAGCGCCGAGTATTCCGACGCACTGGCGGCATAGCCTAGTTCCTGGCAGCGATGAAGCTGATCCTTTGCCGTCGCCAGCAGCGTCTGCGCTGCATTCTTGTCTTTCTGCCGCTGTTCTTCTGCGGCTGCGATGGCGGCGCGCGCAAGCACAAGAGGGATCGGCGTAACGTTGTCAACAGCGACCAGCGTGTTGAGCGCCGTTCCCAAGACCTTGCTTGCATCATCGTTCTTCCCTTGGTCGAGTAATCGCGCCGCCTCCTGGAGGGCCAGAGGATAAGTGGCCAACGGGAGATTGTAAGTGCGAGTGCGGATTTCGCTCTCGAGCGAATAGAGCAGGAGACGGGCGGTCGGGTAATCCTTGTTTTTTACCGCATCGGAAACGCTGTGGTCCAACGCCTGGACAGCTTTCTCGTCGAGCGGCGCGGCATCAATCACTTCGACCTCCGACGCCACCGGGATCAGCGCCGCCTTGGCATTACGAGCAAGAAGAATATTGATCTTGCCCGTAGCCGCTTCGATCGCGGCAAGCGCATCGTTCTTCTTGTTCTGTGAAATTGCCTTGATCGCATTCTGAGTTTGATTGATCGCCGCGATGGCATCCTGATCGAGTGCTTGATTCGCTTGTTCCTGGGCACTCTGCCGTTCCTTTTCGACTTCAGGGCGGGTCTGCATTTCCGCATTCTGCCGCTGCTGGTCGAAATTTGCCTGTGACTCGGGCTGCGTCTCACCCACCCGCGTAGCCTGCGGGACGTTGGCCGTATTCTCTCCGGACTTGCAGCCTCCAGCCAACACCAGCGAGGCCGCCATGAACATCGCTATCGCCCGTGTGTAAAGGTAAAACGCTTGTTTCATAATTTCCTCGCTTTCCTCTCGATGGACTCAGCGCGGCACTAATGTCCGTCTCGCAACACAGTCACCAGGGGCCGATGGCTGAGCGACTGGTTTGCGATGTTAGCCGCATTCACTCATGCAAACAATTGGTCGCTAGGATGAGCTCCTATTGAACATGGGTGCCTATTTACACTTCCATCCAGAAGCGCACGGAAAAGTAAGACTCTGGTATTAGAGAGCAACCTAAGTCGAAGGTAGTAGCAGGTCCTACCCAGCGGGTGGTAGTTATCCCTAGGCCGCTCTCCCGACGGCATTTCTATCCTCCCGTGTAATTGCATTTGCGCAGCATGATCGCTAGCATCTCGCAAGGAAAGTGAGGATCACATTTGATGACGACGGCTGTTCCCATCCAGTTCACCCCTCCCATAACCAGTGGAGATCACGTTCGCGGTCCGGGGTCCGCTGTGGTGACCCTGCTCGAATATGGCGACTACAAATGTCCTCGCTGCAACGAAGCGCGTTTCGTGGTGAGGCGCCTCGAGACGGTCCTCGGCGACCAGATGCGCTTCGTCTTTCGCAATTACCCCTTGTCCAGCTTGGAGGTCAACTCGAAGCATGCCGCGGAGGCGGCGGAGGCGTCCGGCGCGCAGAACAAATTCTGGGAGATGCACGACCTTCTCTTTAATCAACGACACGCTCTGTCGGACAAGCACTTAAGGGTCTACGCTACCCAGTGCGGTCTCGACATGGAGCGGTTCAATCGGGACATGGCGTTGCACACGTTCGACTTTCGGGTGAGGGAAGACATCCTCAGCGGACATCAAGATGGGGTCAGCGACACTCCAACGTTTTTCATTAACGATCGCCGTCACCCTGGGCCGTATGACTACGAGACGCTCTTATCCGCGATGAAAGAGTTCCTTTGAAAACGCACTTCTCTGGAATCGTCACACGTTGGGTGGAAACTCCAGCGACGACTCGGCCTTCTTTGTCGCTCTTCACACTTTGTCGTTAACGATTCTCCAACCATGGAAGCGAACAACAAAAGAAGGGAGACCATCATGCCGACCGAAACCGAACCGACAACCGCAACATCACAAAAGACCGACGAGGGTGATAAGTCTTCGCAGCGCACCGGGTTGACGCAGCAAACTCGCCCGGGTGCGATCGCGAGAAATCTCCGGCCGAGTGTGCTGGGGCTTCCGCTCTCTCCATTCGAGATGTTTCGGATGACTCCATTTTCTCTTTTCCGCCGAATGGCAGACGAGTTTGATCGCGCGCTTCAGCCGCTCGCATCGGAAGGAGAGATAAACCAAGCCATTGCCTGGACCCCGACCGTCGAGATTTCCGAGCGCGATGGCAAGTTCAACATCCTTGCAGAACTTCCTGGATTGTCACCGAACGAAGTTCGCGTCGAGGCGGAAGATGATGCGCTCGTAATCCAGGGGGAGCGCAAGATGGAACGTGAGTCCACGGAGGGAGGAGTGCGCCGGAGTGAACGGCAATTCGGATTCTTTTACCGCCGCATCCCCTTGCCGGAGGGCGCCGATCCGGAACAAGCCAAGGCCCGTTTTCGTGAGGGTGTACTGGAGATCTCGATGCCGGCCCCGAAGCCGCAGTCGAATCGCCGTCAGATTCAGATTGAGTCCGACAGCAAATCGTCTTCGACAGAAACGAAGCCGGCAGCGAAGGACGCGAAACAAGCGGCGTAAAGGAAAGATGACTGGAATTCAGCCGCGAGATCCATCCCGGCTCGTACAGCCGGGGCATCGACCGGGATCGATATGTCGCAGTCAGCAACGACGGCCTGTTGCTCTGACCAGTCGCCCGAGCCGGATTCTGTCTTACCCTGATGCCCCGTGTCGATACGGGCATCACACCACGTTTTTTGAAAACAGCCGCGTACTGCTCGGAGCATGCCGGCATAAGAAGGAGAGAGTTCAGATGCCAACCGCAACCATGACTCGTACAGATCGAGAGATTCAGACCGATGTGCTCTCCGAACTACGGTGGGACCACAGCATCCAGGCCAATGAAATTGGCGTGGCAGTGAAAGACGGCGTTGTCACCCTCACCGGGACCGTGGATACCTACCTGAAAAAGTGGAAGGCCGAAGAGGCCGCCCATCGGGTACACGGAGTGCTCGCCGTAGCCAACGACATCAATGTACGCACCATCGGAGAGCGCACCGACGCCGACATTGCGTCCGCCGCGGTCCACGCGCTGAAGTGGAATTCAAGCGTACCGGCCGACAAGATTCAGGTAACCGTGGACAAGGGCTGGGTGACGCTCAAGGGCGACGTGGAGTGGCAATACCAGAAGTTGGAGGCGGAGCGCGCCGTACGGGGTCTTTGGGGCGCGAAGGGCGTGAGCAACCTGATCATCGTGAAACCGGCCGCTTCACCAAGCGACTTGAAGAAGAAGATCGAGGACGCACTAATCCGCACCGCCCAGATTGACGCAAGCAATATTGCCGTTGAAGTGGATGGAAGCAAAGCCATCCTAAAAGGCCGGGTGCGCTCCTGGGCGGAAAGACAGGAGGCGGAAAGGCAAGCGTGGCTGGCTCCGGGAATCATCTCTGTGGATAACCAGATCACTCTGTTGTAGACATTTCTGGCCATTGAACGATTGCCGGTTCAGGTGGGGCAGCACGCCAATGAACAAGGAGTAGCGACCACCGACGAATTGTCCGCCGGTGGTCGCTACGCATGTCTTACCGAAGGCGCAGCGTACCGCCGCGTTTCAGCAGTCCCGCACATCCCTTATGTGGAAATATCGCTGATCTCTGACAGCAACGTATCAGCTTGGTCACTGAACCGATCGTGCGATACACGTTCGAGGCGAATCGGGATTCCCGACGCCCTCCGAGAGAGTCTAGCTGTTATCGCGCGTCGCGTCTTGATTTGCAAGAGAGAGCAGAGCCTTCATCGCTCGATCGAACGGCCCGACGTTCCCCGTTGCCGCCTGGAGTGTCAAGGCTCCCTGGAGACGAGCTACCCAATCCTCCGCGAAGTGATGTGCGCGTGCCGGCGGCATTCCCCCGTCGCCCGCCAGTAATGCAATGGCATCGATCCAATGGGAGAAGGCGCCTTGCAGTTTCTTCCGGGCCACCGATCCAACTGCCGCGGTGGCGAGATGCCCGAGCACGCAAGAGGCGCGCCCCCCTCCGTAGATTCGCTCGAGTGTCGCAACAATCTTACGAACGCGCACCTTGAGCGATTCGGGGGCTTGGGCCGTACCGAGGATTGCGTTGTCAATCAAGGCCAAAGCTCGGTCGACTACAGCCTCGGCCATCTGTTCTTTGCCTTGAGGGAAATAGTGGTAGAGGCTCGATTTTCCGAGGCCTGTCGCGCGGGACAAGTCGGCCAGCGACGCACCATCGAACCCTCGATCTCGAAAGACCGTGAAGAGGCGATCGACGATTTCATCCTTTGACGCAAGTGCGGTGGGCATTTTCGCAAAACCCTCGATGCGACAGACCGTTCGTTCGGTACATAGATTACATCCGCGGTGAGGCTTTCTACAAAGGGGCTTGACACAGAGTGGCCAGTTTCGTTATTGTACCGATTGTTCGGTACAATAGAACCATTCAACCTCGACTCTGGAGATTCCCATGTCCGCTGCGCCAACCTATCAGTCAGTTTCCGTCACCGATCGCCGGAATGGATCGGCGCTCAACATCTTCTATCGTGAAGCCGGGCATAAGGATGACCCCGTGGTCCTGCGGCTGCACGGATTTCCGACATCCAGCCATCAGTACCGCGGCCTCATCGACTGCCTCTCGTACAAATACCGCGTGATCGCGCCAGACCTTCCGGGCTTCGGATTTTCCGACTCGCCAGCGGCGAAGGATTTCGGCTACACCTTCGACCATCTGGCGGAGGTCATTGAGAGCTTCACCGATGTGCTTGAGCTGACCCGCTACGCCCTTTATGTCTTTGACTACGGTGCGCCGATCGGATTCCGGCTTGCAGTCGCGCGTCCCGAGCGGGTTGCCGCGCTGATTTCACAGAACGGGAACGCGTACGAGCAAGGATTGAGTGACGGCTGGAATCCAATCCGAGCCTACTGGCAGAGCCCGACGGAGGAGAATCGAAGTAATCTGCGCGTTTTTCTCCAATCTGGCACGACCCAGTTTCAATACACGCACGGGGAGTCGAACCTTGCGCTGATTGCGCCGGAAAGCTATGCCCTTGATCAGCACTTCCTTGACCGTCCGGGCAATGATGAGATCCAACTCGATCTTTTCGGCGACTATAAGGCCAATGTGGCGCTCTACCCCAAGTTTCAGGAGTATCTCCGCACCCATCGTCCTCCAACGCTTGCTGTATGGGGAAAAAACGATCCGTTCTTTCTACCCCAGGGCGCTGAAGCTTTCCGCAAGGACATTCCGGAGGCGGAAGTGTATCTGATCGATGCCGGCCACTTTCCGCTCGAAACTCATCTCAATGAAATCGGCCGGATCATCCGCACATTTCTCGCCCGCCATCTCGATGCCGCACAGGGAACAGCCCTCTTTGGGGAATTGAACGAGAAGTCGGTCCCGGCTTCAGCGAAGGGACTCCTCGATCAGATGCGTGGGATATTCGGTTTTGTGCCGAATCTTGGCTACGCTCTGGCATCTGAGCCATCCGTGCTTGGTGCCTACTTGAACCTGCTGCAATCGCTCAGTACAACCTCGCTGGATCCCGTTGCCCAGCAGGTAGCCCTCGCAGCGGCGAGCCGAGCCAACGGTGCCGACTATGGCGTAGCTGTTCATGCGACGCTTGCGGCGAAGATCGGCGCGCCGGAGGATGTTGTCGATGCGCTGCGCAATGGTGGACGACTGCAGGACCCGAAGCTTGAGGCAGTGCGCCGGTTTGCGGCCGCGATTGCGGCAAAGCGCACTCAGGTCTCTGACAGCGACGTCAATGCACTGAAGGCGGCCGGCTACGATCATCGCGCAGCGGTTGCGATTGCGCTGGCTGCGGCAGGTAAGACGCTTGTCAACACGGTCGCTCATCTCTCGCGGCCAGCAATTGACGAAGGGTTTCAAGCCGCTCAAGGCGCTCATGCTCTCGCGCCCGAAGCACCTTAGAAGCACCTCCAAGCCAGCACACTCAATCGTTGAGCGACGCGCCAGGCTGATTTCTAAGTTCCGGATAAGTGGTGGCCGATCCGGAAGTCATATTTTCGATGACATTGCACGCAAATGTTGATTACTTCGTGTTTCAGGTTTCACGGTCGCCGCCGGAGCAGAGCCACCTCGGAGTAATGGTCAGACTACCGAAATTCAGCAAAACTGGCTGCCCAGCATGGGTCGGGCTCGAAGATCCTGATGCGGCGTACCTGCGCGTTGACATGGATGGAATTGAAAATACTGAATATAGAGACAACCCTTTCATGCGTGGATGTGGTACACGAATGCAGCTGCCTCCAGTGATTCGCAGGTGGTTTACAGAAATCCCGCCTGTGCACGAATCCCTCCTCTGTTCCCGAGCGGCAATCAGCGCCGTCATTCTGGTAAGTCGATTTGGCCTTCGATTTGGAACTTTCCGGTGACTACTGGAGTTCCCGTGTCGGGCTGGCTTCCACCGATGCTGATCGTGTAATCACCTTGAGCAATGATTGGATTTCCATCCTCGGTCACCATGCCCAGATCGCGGTTCTTCAGCTCGAAATGAACTTTCTGGCTTGCACCGGGTTCGAGATGAATGCGCTGAAATCCGCGGAGAGCGATTTGCGGAGCGCCTTTCACATCAGGAAACTTGAGATAGAGTTGGACAACTTCATCTCCCGCGACCTTTCCCGTATTGGTCACCGTGGCCTCCGCGTCGACAGGTTGTTCTGCATCCACAGCCTGCGTTGCCACGCTGAGATCGCTGTAGCTAAAGGTTGTGTAGCTGAGCCCATAGCCGAACGGGTAGAGCGGCTTGCCGTTGAAGTACCGGTAGGTCCGGTTGGCCATCCCGTAATCTTCGAAGTTGGGCAACTGGTTGACGCCGGTGTAGAACGTGACCGGCAACCGTCCCGCAGGATTATTCTTGCCGCTCAGCGTCTCAGCCACAGCCGCTCCGCCTTCTTCGCCGGGATACCAAGCGTCGAGAACCGCGTTGGCATGTTCGTTGATCCAGTTGACGGCAAGGGCACTGCCATTCAAGAGAACCACAGCAAGCGGCTTGCCGGTGGCTGCCACGGTTTCGACCAGTTCTTCTTCCGGCTGGGGAAGATCGATGCTGGTGCGATCTCCGCCGAGGAATCCCGGTTCACTTACCGGCATCTCTTCGCCTTCAAGCTGGCTTGTGATGCCCACGACGGCAATGACAGCATCGGCATTTTTCGCCGCGGCGATAGCTTCAGGCGATGGCGCATTGTTCACCTTGTCCCAGATCAGTTCGGCCCGCTGCTTGCCGTTGGTGCTGCCGTAGCTGATGCTGAGGGCGACCTTGTGGCCCTTCTCCAGGTGCACGCGACCGACGCCCGCGGAAGGTCCTCCGCCGCCACCGAATGCCACTGCTACCTGCTTGCCGTCGGCGGTTAGCCTGGCGAAGCCCTCGCAGCGAATGCCGAGGATGAAGTCTCCCGACTCGGTGGGCCTCAGGAATCCCGACCATTGCACGCCGAAGGTTTTTCTCCCGGCAATCTCCGGCGGCAAATTACTCGCAGTAAGTTTGACGTTGGGCTCAGTGCGGCTGGCGATAGGGGTAGTGCTCGCTCCGGGGGCGGGCCGACCTCTCACCATACCTTCGTTGTAGTCGGCCTTGAGGCCGGGCTTGCCGTCGGGAGTGGTGAGAAGGCTGTCCGGCACGGAAGTTCCATCGGTGCGCAGGAACTGCGTTCCGGGGACAAAAGTGATGGCGGCATTGGGGAATTCAGCGTGAAGGCCGTCGAGAATGGAGACGATGTGCGTGGGCTGACCGGCATAGTTTCCGATCAACGGCCTGGTCTGGTCGGCAAGTGGACCTACGACAGCAATCCTTTTGATTCCCGGCTTGAAGGGAAGCAAGCCGTCGTTCTTGAGCAGGACCATGGACTCATTCGCGAGCTTGCGCGCCTGGGCGCGATGCTCGGCGCTGTCAAGTTCCTTCTCATCGATCTTGGTGTAGGGAACCATGTCGGGCGGATCGAACATGCCGAGCTTGATGCGCGCGGTGAATAGGCGAATCAGAGCCGTGTCCAGGGTGCTTTCAGGCAGGTATCCTTGCTGCACCGCATCAATGTAGGCTTTTTCCACGGGTTCGCCGAACCTTGAAGTAAAGGTGACGCACTCGTTGTCCATGCCCCGGATCACGGAGATGGCCGCGCCTTGCGCCTGGGTCGGGCGATAGCGATGATTGGCGGCAACGTCTCTGACAGCGTCGCAATCCGAAACCACATACCCTTTAAAGCCCCACTTGCCGCGCAATTGGTCCTGCAGCAGGTATTGGTTGGCGCAAGCGGGCTGGCCGTTGATCGCGTTGTATGCGCACATAATCGAATCGGCTTTGCCCTCTACAATGGCAGCGCGGAAGGCAGGCTCGTAGGTATCCACCTCATCGTGCTTGCTTACATCCACGTCGGCAAAGTGGCGCGTCGGCTCCGGTCCGCTGTGCACGTCATAGTGCTTCGGCGTCGCAATAGCCAGGTAATACTTCGGATTGTCGCCCTGCAATCCGGTCACGTAGGCTACGCCCATGCGGCCGGTGAGGAACGGATCTTCGCCGTAGGTTTCCTGACCGCGGCCCCAGCGCGGATCACGGAATATGTTCAGATTCGGGGACCAGAAATCGAGGCCCCCCATGATGCCGGTGTGTCCTTCGCGCGCGTTCTGCACATGCTTGATGCGTCCCTCAATACCAATCTGTGCCGCCATGGTGTGAATTCCAGGAGCATCGAACGTGGCAGCCAGACCGATCGGCTCGGGATATTCAGTGACACCCTCGTTGATCACTCCGTGAAGGGCCTCACTCCACCATTGGTATGCGGGAATATTGAGCCGCGGAACTGCTGCAGAATTGTTCTGCATTTGCGTAGACTTCTCCGCAAGAGTCATCCGGTGGACCAAGTCGGCAGCCCTTTGTTCGGGCGTCAAATTGGTGTCCAAATACGGAGGAGTCGCTGCACCTTGGGCGACCGCAGATTGTACGGCCAAGGCAAAGAGAAGCGGTCCAGTTCCCAGGAGAAGTCTTCGCATCATTTGCGTCATCCATTTGTTCATGTTGATCCTCAAGTTGGAACGTAGGCTGACCGTATACGAGCTGCCGTATCTTCGAAAAATGGCCCGCATGCCAAATGACAATATGCAGGCCACCACAATTACAAAACGCGCGTTTTCCTCGGTCACTCTACCGCGCGGCCGGTTGGCTCCCTGCCTGGAACAGCCGCGGCGCAAAGTCTTTCAGATCGCGCCGCCATGTCTGCCACTCGTGGTTGGTCCCGGGTGACTCATAAAACACATGCTGGATCTTCCCGTCATCTAACGATTTGTCTAAATTCTCCAGTCCTGACTTCATGCGGTCTGGCTCGTCCGTTCCCACGCCGATCCAGAGCAGATGGACCCGCTTTGCAAATGCCGCCGGGTCAGCCATGGCCCCGTGGAACGCGGTCTTCGTGTCCAGCTTGTCGCTACCCATCGTGAACACATTGGCGGCTCCGCTGAATCCACCGATGTAGGAAAACAGATCCAGGTGATCGAACGTCACTAGGAATGTCTGCATGCCGCCCATCGAAAGCCCCGCCATGGCGCGGTGCTCACGATCTGACAACGTGCGGAAGGTCTGGTCGATGAACGGAATCAGCGCTTGTGTCATGTCGTCTTCGAATGCGCCCATCCGTTCCTGCATCACCTTAATGAACTCCGGCGAACCAAACGGCTTTCCAGTCATGTCGGGCACCTGATAGCCGGCGCGGCTTGCATAACCGTTTGCCATCACAATGATCATCGGCTTTGTGTTTCCGCTCGCAATCAAATTGTCGAGAATGAAATTCGCCTTGCCCTGCCTGATCCAGCCGGATTCGTCTTCGCCCCCACCGTGCTGCAGATAAAGCACCGGAAACCGCGTCTTAGTCTGCGTGTCGTAATCCGACGGCAGGTACACCAGCGCATGCCGCCAGGTGCTCGTCACGCTCGAGTGGTACCAAACCTCGCGCACCTGCCCGTGCGGAACCTCCTGCGGCAGGTAATAGGTAGCTCCTGCCTCGGGAACCTCGACCGCGCTCGCCCACTTGCTTCCGCCAAAGTACGCAGTGCTGCCCGGATCACTTACCTCGGCGCCATCTACGATCAGCGTGTAGTAGTGAAGCCCCGGAGCCATGGCCGCAGTTGTCACCGTCCAGAACCCGTCCGGCTGCTTCTCCATGTCCACCTTGGGCCCACTCCAGAAATTAAGCTTCACCTTCGTCGCGTCAGGCGCCTTGAAACGGATCTGTACACGCGAGTTGCTGTCCACTCGCGGATATTGAGAATCCAGCACATTCGATGTCGCGGGCTTGAAGTCACCCGAATCCTGAGCCAAACAGAAGCTTGCTGCCAATAGCATCACGATTCCGAACAGTCTCATATCGCACCTCCGTGCGAGGCACATCCCGATCCGGAGTTTCTTGGAGCCGGATCGCCCGGCTCTCTTCGGCCATTGGCATAGTAATCCCACGCCCAGTGAAGTATAAAGCGATTTATTCCTCTTGTTCACTGTAGTCAGCCTCTGTATATTCAGGCATTCCAGGGGACACGAGAAATGGCGGCCGAAAACTCCGCTCTGAAGACAGCCGCGCACATTGGCCGCGCACTCGTTTGCCGCCCGGCTTAATGGAGGCATCTCTCGCGCGTCGCGCTGTCGTGGTTTTTGGCAGATCTGGCCGGAATAATAGCAAGGTCTGCCAAGGCAGAGACGTTAACGGGAGCTACAGTGGATAGCATCAACACCTTTGGATCCCCGAAAGCGGTTGCTCCGATGCCGGCTGCAGTGAAGGTTCAGGGCGGCAAGCTTTCGCTCACGATAGAGCCTCGATCAGTGACCGTCGAAGATCGCGGCCGTGAAAGGGCTTTCCCTGCATCCGGCAGTGTGTCTCCTGTCTCTGCTTGCGCTGTCCTGCACTGCTTCGTCGCAGACTTGCGTTGTGAACGCCACCATCGACACCTCGAACACCGAACACCGGCGCTCCCATCTCGAAAAACATCTACGGCCAGTTTCTTGCGCACGGCGGAGACATCGTCAACAACGGCGTCTGGTCTGAGATGCTCGTCGATCGCAATTTCTTCTATCCGGTCGGTCGATAAGAAGCCCGAAGTGCAGGTCGAGGAACAGACGCTCGTCTCATTGCCCGACACGATTACCGTGCGCCCCTTCAGCGCGAACATCTACTCCTATCCGGTGCAGTAGCCCCGGGTATTTCGAGAGAAGGTCCAGATGAAAAGAATGAAACTGTTTCTTGCGTGCGCAATCACGCTCGCGATCGAGCGTCAGAAAATCAGAGGGCGGCGGAACGGACATTTTGGGGAGGACAACGTGAGGCCGAATTTGAAAAGCATGCTTACTGAGTTTGTGGAAGGACCGGTATTACGCCTGAAAGGCGTGCAACAGCAGGATCCATCTGATAGCAGTTGCGCCCCCTCGCCTTGGCTTTGTAGAGGGCTGCGTCAGAATTCCGAAGCAAGGTTTTTACGTCGCATCCACTCGCGGGGTAGGTTGCAACGCCGATGCTCACCGAGACTTCCACTCGAATTCCCTGGAACACCATGGGTTCGGAGATCTTTGAAATTAATTGTGAAGCGATCTTCTGGGCCTCTTCTGGATGGTTCAAGCCCGTGAGAAGCACGGTGAACTCATCCCCACCCATACGCGCGACGGTGTCGGTCGATCGCAACGATTCCTGAAGGCGAGCCCCAATCGTAATGAGCACCTGATCGCCAACGGCATGACCCATGGAGTCATTGATGTGCTTGAAATTGTCGACATCGACCATCAATAAAGCCAGCGAATTCGCCCGCCGCTTGATCTCATCCAACGCCTGTTCAAGCCGTTCCAGCAGAACATTTCTCACGGGGAGTCCCGTGAGGCCATCGTGCTCGGCCATATGTCGGAACCGCGCTTCGCTTTTACGGATGATTTCGGTTTGCTGATGGACTTGCCGACGAAGGATTCCAACCCAACCGAGAACGGCAATCATGGTGAGCAGAACCAGGCCGAGAACCTCGAGGGCATGCTCGCCGTTCCACCAGGAGGGAGTGCTGACGACATGCACATCCGCAGGCGATCTCAGTAGAATCTGAAACGATTCGATGCGCGCAATGCCTTCCTGCCGGACGGCCTGACGTTCATCCACTTTCCCGATAAAAACACCCGTCACGGCCACCATGCTTCCGTCGATCCACAGGGAGTTCTGTTGCTTCTCATCTTTCATCGCATCTGCTGGGAACACAGCAGGAAACAGGATCCCATCGGAGGAGAGGAGCAATGTCGAGCCGTTCAAGCCTCGATTCCTTCCGACTAACCTGCATTGAATGCGGACGAGTTCTCCATTGCGGTCCGTGCCAAATGAGTTTGCCTCCGAGACATCGGTATGCGCGGCTGATGAATCCGTGCGGGCATTGTTGTTGCCGATGTGAAGGGCGTTCGCCGCAGAGAGTTCGATCGGCGTCATCGATTGGCCGCTTTCAACCCGTTTCAGCGTCGCGGCAGTCATGCTGGGGAGATAGTCCTTTCTTTCCAGAAAGCCGACGACATCGATCAGGTCACCCTCTCGGAGCTCAGTACGATCGGCGGTTTGAATACAGAGGCCGGCGGTCTTGTCCACGATACACACCGTTTGCCCAGGCCATGAGAGGGTCACGCGACCGCGGACATGAATCCGATGCGAACTGGCAGGGTTCGGCGAGTATTGCAACAGGCTGCTCAGAGGAAGAGTAGGCAGTAAAAATGGATCGGCAGGAGCGGGCGTCTTTACGGAAAGGGTCTTCATTCCTGGAAACAGAAGACGGACTCCGGTCAATTGGCGTCTCGCATTGACCAGTGGTGCGGCTACCCCGCGAATGACGATGTCAGAATCGACCAACGCGAAATAATTCGTTCCCTCCTCTTTATCCGTCGTTGCCGAAATAGCTCCGTCTGGCGTGGCCACAGTGAGCACAACGTGCATTCCGTCGAATTCCACGGAGTGCACAACTCCTTCCAGAGCCACCCAATAGGAGTCTTTTCCGCCGCGGAGGAGTTGCGAGAGAGTGACTACGGAGGCGGCTGGGAGCGGCTGGGAACCGGGAAGAATGCGGATACTCGAATGCGAGACAA
Organism: uncultured Acidobacteriaceae bacterium; assembly: GCA_963704415.1. GTDB lineage: Bacteria > Acidobacteriota > Terriglobia > Terriglobales > Acidobacteriaceae > Telmatobacter. The sequence goes on from OY969908.1 coordinate 2,501,399, forward strand.
TGGGTGAGAATCCGCCCGGATCGGTCTCGCCGGTGACCTCAACGAACGAGCCGGCGTGCAGCGGAAGAAGGGGTGCAAAACCAGGAGCGATGAAGACCTCACCTGTGCTGTCCGCAATGAAGAGCGCCCTGTGGCCTTCCTGGTATGCGTCGTAGAACGTAACGACGCCGCGTAATCGAACCGGATAGCCAAGAGAGGCCTGGTCGGGGCTTAGGTCGTGGACCTGGCGAGCCGTTGTGAGAAGTGGCAACTGCTGTGGCGGGATATTCGAAGCGAGGCAGATCGATTCGGTAAATGCATATCCGACAAGTGCGACGCATGCGAGGATTGCCGCGCCGCCGACGGACAGTCGACCCGCGCTGGGACTCCTGGTTCCTCTGAAAGACTCCGTCATGACAACCCATCTAGCCAGTTCTTGAACTCCTGCCGGACCGCAGGCAGGCATGCCACACCTCGGGTTCCCGCAAGTTCATGGACTTGATATCTATCGGCAGAACGGTACAAAAATATCAATCATGCGGCAATTTGCTGCGCCCCTTCTACGCTTTATCCTTGCCGGATTTCCCCACGTCGAGTCCTGCAAACGAAACAAACCAATCCTGTTCCAGCTAACTGCCAATAAGCCATTACGATTGTCTACTTCGTGCATAAGGTTTTATCAAGGAGGCTTCCCATTGGGCCGCACACGATCGGCATTCCCGTCGGCTCCGTCAACAGAACAGGTCTTGCCTAATGCACTTGCACCCTCAAGCTCCAGGCGTACTCGCACGGGCGATTGGATTCGCCTTGCAGATTCTCAGGTAGGCGGATTACCGTTCCTTTTGCTGAGTCGAACGACCACTCCACATTTGCCGACGAACCGAGCATGGATATCCGTGAACCTGCTTTTGGCCGCAGAGAGCTCAGAGTCAGCTCCCTGTCTGGCCATTCGGTCAGAATCACGTAGACCCAATGGCTATCCTTGGTGCGAGTGAAACGAACTTGATCTCCTTCGGCATAGTTCGCTGCGTCGCGTGGTCGTGTCCCATAGATGGCTTCTCCATTGACCTTGAGCCACTGTCCTGCCTCTTTCATCTGCCGGATGGCCTCTGGATGAAACTCACCATAAGCACTTGGCCCCACACCAATCATGAGTCCGCCGCCCTTGGCAACGGTGTCAACGAGGTTGTCGATGATCCACTTGACGCCCTTGTATTTAGCTGGATCGGGCTCATAGGAAAAATCAGATCCCAGCGGATAAATACAAAACCACGGCTTCGTCGTAGTGACGTTCGAGCCTGGGATCACGCGCTCGGGAGTGTAATAGTCGCCGTAGTTCCCGATGCCGCGGTTTCGCAGCATGACGTTGGGCTGGATCTCGCGCACTTTCATGATTGTCTTGCGAAGTTCAGGCCAGAGCTTCGGTCCCAGGCAAATATCCAGACCGATCATGTCGATGGCGCCGTAGTTTGAGACCAGCTCGACCAACTGCGCGCGATGGCGCTCGATCATCCGCTTGACTTCGAATTCAGTTGGATCAGGAACGAGCACGCTGCGATCGCGAAAAAGATTCTGGACGCGCTGATAGTCCCAGGGAACCATCAGGTCTTTTGAGGACGGTACCTGGAAGGGGTGCTGGCCGTAGGGCCGGAAATCGGCGTCATACCAATCGGGATGCGAGAAATAGAGGTCAATCTTGATTCCCTGCTTGTGTGCCTCGTCGCAGAGTTCCTTGACGACGTCGCGTTTGAAAGGCGTTTCCATGATGGAGTAGGCAAGATCGCATTCCTCGATCCTGGGGCCTCCTGCAGTGTTCCAGTTGGTGCGATTCTTGACCCTGGCTTTCGTATCGAACATCGAAAAGCCTTCGTGGTGTTTCGATGTGAACGCAAACATCTTCATGCCGCTTTCCTTGAAGGCGGAGACCCAAGCGGATGCATCAAAACCGGCCGGATTCCACGTCTTGTAAAGCTGGTTGTAGGCATGGCGGTCTTCGAAAGACATCTTTAAGAAGGGCCACGATTCTGCTCCCCGATGCCAGATCGAATAGATACCCCAGTGAATGCGCGCACCGAATTTCATGTCCTGAAAGGCTTCATAAGCGGCTGCCGGCGCGTTGTGATACTCAGGAATCGGCACATACTCGACATATGGGCTGTCGCCTTGCAGGACTTTTTCTGGAAAGCTGCTGAGGTTTTTTTGTTTCTGCCCCACGGCCCACGAAGGAACGCCAGAAAGTGCAGCCATGGCGCCGGCGGATGCGATGAAGTCTCTACGTTTCATGTTCAGCGTTCCTTATCTCTCGATCGAAGGTTCACGGAACTGTCTGCGCCGCAAGCAGCATACGGCTCGAAATGCTCCCGCCCTATTGATGAGGCGACGTAGGCAGCTAAAGAGGAGCCTGCCGTCTTTACATGCCATTCATCCCAGTCGTGCTCGCGGCCCTAGTTCCCCTCGACCTTCACCACGGACGCATCCGGTCCGCTCCAGGGGGACGCTCCCTCATGTCGCAGCTGATGCGCCGCGTCGTCCCATGTCAATTTCGTGAGCGAGCCGCCGTTTTTCTCGTATGCGTAAGTCTTCCCGTCGTCTTGAAAGAGCGTGAAACTACCGTCAGCGCCTGGATATACGTTGACCGTCGCGATGGCCTGTGGCTGCTGGGCACTTAGGACCTCTGACCCCTTCGGCACAATACTCCCGGCCTTCACGAACAGCGGCAAGGTATCGATCGGAGCTGACACGACAATGGTCTGCCCGCCGTGCAACCGTTCATTGGTCCAGTAGTTGTACCAGTCGCAGCCCGCCGGTAGATAGACCGTCCGGCTTGTAGCGCCCTGATCGGTCACGGGAGCGACCAGAAAGGCAGGTCCATACATATACTCATCCGGTATATCAGCCACCCTCGGGTCTTGCGGGAAATCCATAAATAGCGCTCGCACGTAAGGAGCACCTGTCTCATAGCTGTGATAGGCCACGGAATAGGTGTAGGGCAGAAGCTGATAGCGCAGCTTGAGATATTTCGCCAGGATCGGCTCGGCTTCGGTACCGTAAGACCATACTTCGTTGTGTTTTCTCTCTCCATGGGCGCGCATCACTGGCTGAAAAGCGCCCCATTCGAACCAACGGACGAAGAGTTCGGGATAATCCTGATAATTTCCGATCGTATCTCGCAGATCCGATCCGTCGATGAGTGGTTTGTGGGCAGGTTTGTAGTCGGTCGGAATCGAGGGTGAGAAGAATCCAGCGATATCTGTGTCCCAATAGGGTGCCCCGGTTGCTGTGAAGTTCAATCCCGCCGGGATCGAGCGCTTCAGCATGTCCCAGGTCGAGAAGATGTCGCTTGACCAGAACACTGTACCGTTTCGCTGTGCGCCGAGGTACGCGGCTCGCGCCAGGATCATCACCCTGCGGCTATCTCCGAAGTCGCGCCGGAACCCCTCGTACACCGAAGCGGTGTGAAAGAGGGGATAGACGTTATAGAAGCGAGTGCCGGGGCCGATCGAGAAGACATCTTTGGCGGGATCGACGTCGGGCTCTGTCTCATCCAACCAGATATAGTCGAAGCCATATGGCTTTATATACCGGTCGCGGATCTTCTCCCAAAACCACTGGGCCGCTTCGGGATTCGTGGTGTCGATGTTCGGACCGATGACTTGTTTGAATCCCCCCGAATCCGGTTTTCCGTCCGGAGTATGAATGAGCCAGCCTTTGTTGAGCAACATATCGTAGAACTGCGTGCCAGGCGAGAAGTGCGGCCATACGCTCAAGAGCGTGCCTACGCCCATGTCGTGCAGTTCGCTGATCATCGCTTTGGGATCGGGCCAACGTTTCGGATCCAGATCCAACTCGCCCTGCCTGGTCATGTTCAGAAAGTCGACGACCATCACATCGAGCGGCAGATTCTTCTGGCGATATTCCTTGGCCACATCCAGAACTTGTTCCTGGGTTGCATAGATGGCCTTGCTCTGGATATATCCATAGGCTGCTCTCGGCAGCATGTGTGTGACGCCGGTGAGCAGACGGTAGCCCTTATAAATCTCGTCCGTCGTCTCTCCGGCAATCACGAAGTAGGAAACGCGATCTCCGACTTCCGATGACCACACGTTCCGGCCATTGAATCCCAGGTCCACTGTCGTCTTGGAAGGGTTATCCCACACCAGACCGTAGCCGCGGCTCGACACCATGAACGGCACACAGACGTCTTCACCGCCAATTGCCGAATAGTCGTGCCAGCATGGAATACGATGGTCCCGCAGGTCCATCCAGCCTTTCTGCTGCTGCCCAAGTCCGTAGTAATGTTCGTCGGGCGGCGAATCGAAGGTAACTGCGACTCGGTAACCCGCCGCGCCGGAGTCCTGCTCCGATGAGGCGCCGTTCCGCACCATTGCCCACGAGCGCATGTACAGCAGCGTTTTGCCGTTTGTGGTTGTCACCTCGAGTGCGTCGTCATGAGGACCGCGTCCATTTCCTTCCCCGAAGTATTGGCCACGGAGTTGCACGTTGAGTGCATCCAGAGGCATGGGCTGGGCCAAGTTCTCATGCGCAAGATTCGCCGGCCCTAAACGCACAATCATCCGTGCCGATCGGAACACTGTGCCGCCGTCTTCGGCGTTCTCGCGTGTCCATCCCTCGGTTGAGGGTTTAGCCACGAAGCCGTAGCCCGGCGCACCCGTGCCAGCCGCCTTGTCGGTGCTCATTGTGACTCGCAAAACATTCGGGGCATAGGGTTCCAGCGAAATCACGGCGCCGTTTCGTTGTAAGACGAGAGCACCGCCTTGAGCCACCGCAACTTCGCCGGCCGCCGCGACGACGAGCACAGCGAGCAAAAGGCGCTGTTGCAACTTCCATCCGGAACGAAGCCCGATCGAATATCCACTTCGCACAACTGACGATCCATCCATCCAACAGGAGATCCTCATTTTCCGTCCTTCCGCTGATTCAAGCTTGTGTTAAACGGACCGTTGCCACCAAAGCATTCCGGGGGCGAACTTCGATGAACGCTCCAAGAATAAGCTGGTGTATTGCAGCAATTGAGAGACAGTCAACCACTCACCGAGCCGGACCTCAGGTTGTCCGGTCTTTCTGATTCTGCAATTGCCAATAGACCGAGTAGCGCTGATCGCCAATCTGGCATATGGGCGCAAGGCTGAGCTTGGCACCTTCGCTGTCCGCAGTAAATCGGAGTTCCGAGGGCGATTCAACATGGATCCACTGGGGTGATCTGGCATCTGTTTTCGCGGCGACTCTCGGCAATGGATCGGCAGGCGGAATGACTTTGGGAAAAGGATCGTACAAAGAGCGTGCCGCTTCATCGGTCGGGCCGGGCCCGAGATCCGCAGCCAGAGCCATGGGCCCATAGAGTGCCGCACGGATGGAGTCATCACCGGCCAGCGGCTCGGTCCACAAGTGCATCGGCAAGGAGACGCTGATCTTGTCGCCGTCGTGCCAAAATCTGTGAATCGCCAGATACGACCCTGGATCGGCGACGCCTTCCAGCGTGCGGTCATTCACCTTGACTTCTGCGGCCGCTGTCCAGCTCGGAATGCGAATGTGGATTGTGCGAGCTGCGGGGCCCGTCGATTTCACTTTGAGGGTTGTGCCCTGCTCGCGGGGGAACTGTGTTTGTTGTTCGATCGTCAGTCCCTCCTCCTTCCATTCGAGCGCGGATGCCAAAAACTGGTTGACGTAGACGTCACTTCCGCGATGGAAGTAGATAGTGTCGGAGAATTTCGCAAATTCCTCGGCGCCGGTGCCGGTGCAGCACAGGAAGGACTCCTCAGGTGTGTTGTAGGCGCGCCAGTAGCCGGCGGCGAGTGGAACGAAGTACTGTTTGAGGCCCTGGGCATTTTGAGTACCTAACCTGCAGTTGAAAAGAGCACGTTCGTAGGCATCCATCCAACGAGCATCGGCAGTCCAGCCGAAGACGAGGCGTTCGAGCTTCATCAGGTTGTAGGCCACGCAGCACTCCGCGTTTTTCCATTGCAGAGTGCCCTGGAGTTGTCCGGGGGGCGTCTTCCAGAATTCCTCCACGCTGGTGTTGCCGATCACGTAAGTGCGCGCAGTCAGCACTTCTTCGAGGAAATACTCGGCGATCTCGCGATAGCGCCGCTCACCTGTGACCTCGTACATGCGAGCGGCGCCGATGATCTTCGGAACATGTGTATTCGCATGCAATCCCTGCAGCTCGTCACGGCGCGCTGCAAGTGGATCGAGAAAGCCCGGCTGTTCGAAGAGGTGGGCGATCTCGATATATCGGTCCTTCTTTGTCACCGCCGCAAGATTGACGAGTGCCTCGTTCATGCCGCCGTATTCCTCGCGCAGCATTCGTTGGCGCTGCTCGGCGCCAATGGGCCAGAAGAATTCTCCCGCCCATCGCGCCATTCCCTCAGCAATTTGCAAAGCATCGTTGTTCCCGGTCAGGACGTACATGTCGAGCAGGCCGGCCATGATTTTGTGGTAGGTGTAGAAAGGGGCCCATACCCGCTTCCCCTGCACCAGGTGCTCGAATAAGTCCGTGGGGAAAGCGCTCAGATAGCCGGTCCCGATCTTCTTCTGGCATTGGGCAAGGCCGTCAACAATCTCATCGCCTCTCGCCCTCAAATCTGAGTTGCCGGAGCCGGCCGAAGCGAGGGCAACTGCTGAGAGAAAGTGCCCACCGTTGAAGTGCCCACGCAGTTCGCAGGTCGGAGCCTCCCAACCTCTGTAGGGCGTCGCGCTCGAAGCTATTCCGGCAGTTGCACGGAAGCTGTACAGAAGGCGGTCAACGGCAAGCGAATCGAGATAACGCGCGTTGGTCTCTTCCTGCTCTTTGAATATGCCGGGAGCCAGTCGCACCGAGGCCAGGGGAAACGGCATGAGCCTGTCCGGTTGCGGCTCATGAATCGAATTGGGCAGGCCGTCAGCGAAAGCGGAAGGTTCGACAAGGCAGAGGCCGGCTACGCTGGCGCCCGTTTTCAGAAAAGAGCGACGCGAGTGATGGACCATGGAGGTTCTCCTGGTGAGGTGTCGAGCGGCAGCAGTGCGGACTGAGAATCGCGCGCGCAAGTCTGCCGCGCGTTTCGTTTAGTCGGTCTTCAAGCGAACTCCACTTTAAGGGTGAAGCCTATCGTCGACGGTAGTTCGGACGGAACTTTTACGCGTAATGCGGCGTTGTCCTGAAGCCATTGCAGGTCGCCGCCGCGACCGAGGATTTGCACTCTTTGAATCTTGCCTGGGGCCTGGGGACTCCAGAGGCCGAGAGCGTTCACTTCGGCAATCTCCGGCTTCCCCATCACGAAAGCAAAGATCGTATCGCCTTTCTTGGTAAAGCGAACATCTTCGCCGGTCAGGTCTTTTTGTTTGTCTTCGTTGAAATTGCCGGCCTCGATCTTCTGTTGCGTCGAGGGTCCTTCGCCATAGATCTTCCACGGCCGCGTGCTGTAGATTCCTTCGCTATTCGCCGCCATCCAGTCGGTGATTCCCTCGAGAGTCCTCATCTCTTCTGAGTCCAGCTCTCCGGAGTTGGGCAGAGGAAAATTCAGAAGCAGATTGCCGTTCTTGCTGACGATATCGACGAGCAGATCGATGACCTTTTTTGCGGTTTTGTATTGCTGGCCGCGCTTGTAATGCCATTGTCCGATGCAGGTGTCGGTTTGCCACGGATTCGCGGAGATGGCGTCCGCTACGCCGCGCTCGTGGTCGAGCAGGCAGGATCCGATCGCGCAGTCCGTTTTCTCCTTGCTCATATACACAGCTTCCGTGCTGCCGCCGTGCACCTGAGCGCTCACATTGTAGAGATGCGAGACCATGCGCATGCCGTATTCTTCGAAAGGCAGGTGGCCGTCGGTGTAGAGCATGTCGGGCTGATACTTGTCGATCAGATCGGTCATGCGGTCGAGATAATGCTTTTTCCATGACTCCGGAATACCATCGTCATTCCAGTCGAGTTTGTCGACAAAGCGAGCGCAGTCGGCATCGTGATAGAGGTCGGCATAGTTTGGATCGACCCCGTCGTAGGAAACTCCGGCCAGCGCGCCTGTCTTATCTGCACCGTGGCTCACGGAGAACCACTTATAGCTGATCCAGAGGTGTTCACTTACGCCGAAGCGCAGGCCTTGCTTCTGCGCAGCCTTCTGCCAGGTGCCGACGATATCTCGCTTCGGTCCCATCTTCATGGCGTTCCAGCGCGTGTACTTCGAATCCCATAGATCGAAGTTGTCATGGTGCACGCCCATGCTGAAGAAGTACTTGGCGCCGGCCTTCTTATAGAGGCTCATGAGATGGTCCGGATCCCATTTGTCCGCGTGCCAGATGTTGACGAGATCCTTGTAGCCAACCTTAGAGGGATGGCCGTAAGTGGACACATGGTACTTGTATTGCTCCGAGCCCTGCACATACATCATGCGCGCGTACCAGTCTCCGTCCTCGATTGCGGATTGTGGACCCCAGTGGGACCAGATGCCAAACTTCGCGTCGCGGAACCACTCCGGCACCTGATACGAGCGAAGCGAAGAACGCGTCGGCTGGAAGGGATCGGCTGCGCCGCTACGAGCCCGGGCAATCCTTGAGACGGCGAATGCGGAGCCTGCTCCACCCATCCACCGAAGTACTTCACGCCGCTTGATTGACATCGTTGTTCTCTCCTGTACTTCGTTGTACTAAGTTCGCTCGATATCATGCCCATTGCGCCGCTGCTGGAGTCTTCCCAGTGAGAGTCTCAGGTTTTCTTCGGCTTCCCGGGTCCAATATCCACAGTCCAATTCAAAAAAGACGGAAGTATAGGGGATGGCGAGCGTGGATTTGAGAATCAGAATGCGAAAAAGTTTTGCGCTCTCGTCCAGCTTCGCAATGATCTGGTCGTGGGCCAGAACTTGTGTTTCTCGATTCCTAATAAGGCGCACCAACTTCTGGCGGTACCGCGTGACGCCAGGTGCGTTTTGCTCTGCGACGAGCTTGAACTCTGTATCGAGGTAGATGTTCGGTCGGACGTGCGTGCTGTTGTCGATCGCGTCGAGCGCTGCTTTCAATACATGGAGATGATCCGCGTCAGTGGCGATGGTCTCAATGCCGGGGTTCGACTGCGCAGGATATGCGGAATCGGCAACGACGATCCAGTTGCGATGTCCCCACAAAGGAAGCAACCTCTTCAGAGAGAGCTCCCAGGGATATGCATTATCCGATTGTTTTTTCATCAGAGCGCACCCCTTGGTCTTGCGTCGGTAATCTGCGAGAAGAGGCGAAGTTGGATCCCCAAAAAGCATAACCTGCAACAACGATGTAACAGAGCAATGGAACGCACATGCTCAGCGCCATGCTTTTCGTGAACTGGAATGCGATTCCCATTAGAGGCGTGAAGACCGCTCCTCCAATAATGGCCATGACAATCAGTGAGGCACCCTCTTTGGTGTGAACACCCAGGTCCTTGATGCCGAGAGCAAAAATCGTCGGGAACATCAACGACATGAAGAAGCTGGTGAGCAGCACAGCGGTCAGGCCGACCCATCCGGGCAGGCCGATGCCGATCGCGAGCAGTAGGATGTTAGTGACGGCAAATGCACCCAGCATTGTGCTTGGCCGAATGCGCTTCATAAAATAACTCGATGCAAATCGTCCCACCGCGAAGGCCGCTAGAGTGGCGGTGAGCAGATAGCCGGCGGCTTTCTCGGAGACCTGCGTGTAATCCTGCGCGTACTGGATGAAGTAGCTCCAGGTACCGACCTGCGCGCCCACATAGCAAAACTGAGCGACCACCGCGAACAGGAAACTCGGATACTGGAGCAGCCGGATGTAGCCGCCGTCCTTTGATTCCGCGGTTGACGACTGTGCGCCGGCAACTACGGGAAACCTGGTCCTGAGGATCAGAGCCGTCCAAACAAGAACCACGATCCCGAGCACCATATAAGGCGCGAGGACTCGCGCTGTCTCATGCTGCAGATAAGCGACATAGATTCCCTGGGCCTTCATCTGCGCGATCTGACGAACGCCCGGCTCGACTCCGGAAAAAATAAACAGCGTGCCAACGATCGCCCCGCAGATCGATCCAAGGGGATTGAAGGCCTGGGAGAAATTGAGCCTGCGCACTGAAGTTTCCGGATCGCCAAGCTGAGCGATGAGAGGATTGGCTCCGGTTTCGAGAAAGCCGAGACCACTGGCGATGACGAAGAGCGCCATCAGAAAGAGAGGATAGCTTCGCGCAGAGGCGGCGGGGAGAAAAAGGAAAGTGCCGCTGGCGTAAAGGACAAGACCGGTCACAAGGCCGGTCTTATAACCGAAGCGGCGCATGACGAGCGCCGCGGGAATGGAGAAACAAAAGTAGCCAAAATAGAACGCCGACTGCACGAGGCCCGCCTGAAGGCGGGTGATCTCGAACGACTTCATGAACTGGCGAATCAGAACATCGTTCAGGTTGTTGGGAATCGCCCAGAGAAAGAACAGACCGGTAACCAGGAAGAATGCAACTTTGCCCTGCTTCGGGATGAGCCTCTGGACTAGATTCTGTTCTGGACGATCGGCGATTGGCGATGTGTACATGCGCTAGGCTCCTGCCGGGCAAACCGCCACTTTGCCGCAGCGTCCCGAGGCCATCAAGCGATAAGCTTCATCCGCCTGGTCGAGGGAGAACCGATGGGTGACGATATCTTCCGGGTGGAGATTCCAGCGCACCAGACGCTCGACAAGTTCCTCCATCAGCCAGGTCGAGGTCACCCAGGAACCGTAGATCGTCTTCTGATCGTGAATGATGTCCGGCGAGGGATTGAAGGCGACTGTGCCGCCTTCGCCTACCATGACCATCTTTCCCCACTTGCGGGTTGCCCGAATCGCCGTGGCGCGCGCTTCGGCGTTCCCTGAGCAATCGACGGCGCGCTCCACACCGAGTCCACCAGTCAGCTCGCGCACTTGGTTGACGTTGTCAGGTCCGGCTGTGAGCACGGAATCACACAAGCCCAGTTGCAAGGCAAGGTCGCGGCGTTCGGCTGAAATATCGATTCCGACGATCTTCTCCGCTCCCAGTTTGCGGCACAATGCACCGGCGGCCAGACCCACGGGCCCAAGGCCAGTAATGAGCACCGCATCGTTGCCGCTGATGCCCACCTTCTGAAGCGCTTCATAGACGGTGCCGAACCCGCAGGCCACCTGCGCACCGTCGAGATAGGTAAGCTCGTTGGGCAGCAAGATGAGATCCTTTTCTTCGGCGAGCAGGTACTCGGCCATTCCCCCGTCCCGTTGCCATCCATAGGCGCGGCGATATTCCGCGCTGGTACACGAAATCATGTACCCGCGCCGGCAGTCGTTGCATACACCGCAACCCGAGATGTGATAGACGATCACTCGGTCGCCGCTCTTGAAACGACGGCAACCGGGGCCGGTTTGAACAATCTGGCCGCATGGTTCGTGGCCGGCGACCACGCCTTGGTATCCTTCCGGCCCCTTACCGAGATGCTCGTGATAAATGGCGCGGATATCCGATCCGCAAATGGTTGAAGCCTTGACTGCGAGGAGAACTTCTCCGTGCCCGGGTTCCGGGACGGGAACGCTCCTCATCTCAACGGTACTGTTCCCTGGGAGAAACGCCGCCTTCATGGTCTTTGACATTGAGCCGATCTCCTCGTGCTTCGCGTTCTCTTAGCTCACTTTTGACGCGACGTTGCCTTGCCGAAGCTGGCGAACTTCGAAAATTCCGAGAGAGCGAAGCTTTCAGGAGAAGCTCGCCCTCCCGGCCGCCGAGGCTACGCGGAAGTGATGACGCCATTGACGTCCCAGAGGTCTTCCCAGGGCTGATTGTCCTTCCAGAGAAAAACCTGGCCCTTGATCAAACGGCAGTTGCGATCGAGCTTCTCGATCGTCCGCATATCTTCTGGACCGAGCGATTCGCCGACCACTCCCATCAGATTGCTCAGGATGTTCTTCGGATTTGCCGAGAAGGGGATCGGCACCTGCCCGCGTTGAACCGCCCACTTGATACAGACGACCGCCGGGTGAACTCCCATCCGCTGCGCGATCTCGCGGATCGCGGGATCTTCTGTCGGAGAGGTGTCTTCGGTCGTGCGATCGCGCTCCGGACGAGCTGGCGAGCCGATCGGCGAGAAGCCGATTGGCTGAATTTCACTGTCCATTAGGTAACGAAAAAACTCGGGCTGCTGAAAGTGCGGATGAAGCTCCATCTCATTGGCCACCGGTCTGATCCGCGCGTCGCGCAGCAGCAGCTCCATCTTCGGGATCGTCATGTTCGATGTGCCGATGTGGCGCACCAAGCCGCGATCGACAAGTTCCTCCATTTTTCGCCACGTGCGCATGTAGTTCCCATGTATGTAGGGCACGGCATTGGGATTCCGCGCTGTGACATCGCATCCGGGCGGATGATGATTGGGAAACGGCCAATGGACCAGGTAGAGATCGAGATAGTCAAGTCGCAGATCCTTCAGCGATTTCTCGCACGAGGGGATCACATCGTTTTCTCCATGCTTGTCGTTCCAGAGCTTCGACGTAATCCAGACTTCGTCCCGGCCAAGGCCGTTCTGGAAGAGTTCCCTGAAAACCTGCCCAACGTGCTGTTCGTTGCCGTAGACAGATGCGCAGTCAAAATGCCGATAGCCGATCGATGCGGCATACCTGACTGCGTCGGCGACCGCCTGATGCGAAATGTGGTCCGAGCCAAACGTGCCAAGGCCAATCGCCTGCATTCGGGCACCCCCGCTAAGGGTCCTGTAGGGCAGTTGCACAGGAACAACGGTATCGGAATTGCTATCGACCGTCTGACGCAGACCTCGCATACAGTCTCTCCAACAATGTTAAAGTCATCGATAACTGAAACGTAGCGATACTAGGGCTTGATCTGGGGGATTGTCAAGGAAAGATGGACAGGGCTGCGGTTGAGCCCATAGAGTTTGGACGCTCGAATGCGGCTAAGATCAGGGAGTAGAGCGCATTTTGTTGTCTAATCCTCGATCCGAGGAGAAAATGCGGTAAATTTGAGCCATGGCAACCACCTTGAAGGATATCGCTAACGATCTCGGCCTCTCCGTGGTCACCATTTCTAAGGTTCTTCGAGATCACCCGGACATCGGAGCCGACACACGACGGCGCGTCTTAAAACGGATGCGGGAACTGAAGTACCAGCCTAATTTTGCCGCCCGCTCGCTTGTTACGGGCCGCACGTGGACGCTCGGCTTAGTTGTTCCCGACTTGTTGCACCCCTTTTTCGCCGATGTCGCCAAGGCCATTTCGACGGAGGCGCGAAAGCAGGGGTACAGTCTTCTGATTTCGTCCTCAGATGAAGATCCAGAACTCGAGGTGCAGGAGATCAAGCAACTTCTGGCCCGCCGAGTCGATGTCATTCTGGTCGCTTCGGCACAATGGTCCGTCGACTGCTTCCGCATGATCGAAGAGCACGAGACGCCTTATATTCTGATCGATCGGCGGTTTCAGGGACTAGACGCGAATTTTGTCGGCGTCGACGATGAGGCGGTAGGTTCGCTGGCCACCTCTCACTTGATCGAGCAGGGATGCAAACGCATCGCCCATATTCGCGGTCCGGAAGTCAGCACTGCGGTCGGACGCCTTGAAGGTTACAAGCGAGTGCTTGCGTCCTACAATCTCACGCCCCTTCCCGGTCACATTGTTTCTCTGGGAGCGTCGGGAGATCATCGCGGTGAAAAAGGTGGCTATGAAGCGGCTAAGAAACTGCTTGCCTCAGAACCACTGCCGGATGGCATCTTTTGCTTTAATGATCCCTCGGCACTTGGAGCCATGCGTGCAATTCTCGAGGCGGGATTGCGTATACCCGAAGATGTCGCGGTCATCGGATGCGGCAATCTCTCCTATTCGGATTTCCTGCGCGTGCCGCTGTCTTCAGTCGACCAAGGAAGCGAGAACATAGGAAAATCTGCGGCAGAGCTTGCGCTCAAAATCGCCCGAAAGAAAGAGCCTGTCCGTCCGAGGTCGGAGCTAATTTCGCCGCGTGTGGTTGTGCGCTCTTCGAGCCAGCGATTTCCTATAAGTTCAGGACCAGCCTCACGCGTGTGATTTCACCCGGTTGACTCGTTTTGAGCTCCCTCATGCTTCTCCACTCGCAAAGCGACAATGATCCGGTCATTTGTACTCGCCAAGCATACTCCATGCACGCCTGTCGCACGGCCGTTGGTACCTTCAGATTTGGAACGAGAACCGTTGGATTGCCTTACCCCGGGGCACAAACCGCTTCGAAGCTGGTCTGTCTCCGTATTCACCGCGTGTTCTTGAAATCGATTCGCAAAGCGTGTCCCTCGTACGCAACTGAGCGATCGACGGTCGAAGCAGTTTCGTCTCCCACACCTTGGCCCGGCCGGACCAACACGATTCGGAAGGTTCGCTTTGCAAGCATTCCAGCAAACGCTCCCGAACGAGCACCGATCGACAGAGAGTTGCTGCGATCGTTCCACAGAAAGCGAACCGTCGCCCTCATTTCGCGCTCATAGGTATACCCATCGCCGCTGTCTTCGTACAAGTCGAAGCGCGCGTCCTTGCCGCGATAAACACGAATCTCAAGCGGCTCTTGCTGTTCCGCTGCAGACTGCACGACAGGCCCCATCGGCACAATGCTGCCTTCCTTGACCAGAATCGGAATTCGGTTGAGAGGAGCGTCTGCCACGATCGTTTGACCGCCGCGATACGTCTGTCCCGTCCAAAAATCTACCCAGTTGTCGCCGGCCGGCAGGACGACATTGCGGCTGGTTGCGAGAGGTTCAGTGACCGGATTGACGAGCAAGGAGTCGCCAAACAGAAATTGATCGCTAACCTGCCTCACAGACGCGTCCTGAGGATAAGCGAACGGAAGAGCCTTCATGATGATTTCACCGCGATCGGTTACACCCCAGGCAGCCGAGTAAATGTACGGAAGTAGACGATAGCGCAACTCGTCGTACTGCCGCAGAATCTTCTCCACTTCCGTGCCGTACTTCCACATCTCCGTTTCCGACCGGAATCCATGGACACGGAATATAGGGCAGAAAGCACCAAACTGGAACCAGCGAATCAGCAACTCGTGATACTCAGGCGATGTGTACTGATCGACCGGACGGAAGAAGCCGCCAATGTCTGTCGTCCAATATGGAAAACCGGACATGGCGAAGCTCAGGCCCGCCGGTATCTGCCGACGGAGGGTCTCCCAATTGCCCGAGATATCTCCCGACCAGGCGATCGTGCCGTTCCGCTGCTCGCCGGTGTAGGCCGAGCGGGTAAGGATGACCACGCGTTTGTCTTCACTTGTCGCTCGCTGCCCCTGATACACAGCGGACGTTTCGAATAACGGAAATGCATTGCGCACTTTCCTCCCCGGCCCGAGAAATGTTGTGTCATTTTTCAGAGGATCGCCTTCCGGTTCTGAAGCGTCGAGCCACCATCCATCCAGTCCTTCGCCGAACAGGTTTCGGTTGATGTCGGACCAGAACATTTTCTGGGCCTGAGGATTGAAAAGATCCGCCCAGTTCTCATGTTCATTCGCTTCCCCTGGTTCCCCAGTGCTTGCTGGGCTCCTGAGCACCAGTTTATCGGCCACAAACTCCTTGTCTACCGCTGTCTCTGCACCGAATTTCGCCCATACGGAGATGACCACATGAAAGTTCTGGCGATGCAATTCAGACATCATTTCTGCGGGATTTGGATAGGCGCTTTCATCGAACCGCAGGGCATTCCAGCCGTACTTGCCCCAGTACTGCCAGTCCTGGACGAGGACGTCGACGGGAATCTTCTTTTCGCGAAACTCCGCTGCTGTGTCAAGAATCTGCTGCTGGCTTGAATAGCGTTCACGGCATTGCCAGAAGCCATACGCCCACCGGGGTAAAAGCGGGGCTGCTCCGGTCAACTCCCGATATTCGGTTACGACTTTGGAAGGATCAGGTCCGTAAAGGAAGTAGTAATCGACCGTATCGCCAACCTGCGATCGGAAGGTCATCGTATCTGAAGGAGTGCGAAGGGCGAGCTTGGTATCTCCTCCAGTTTCTGCGATCACTTTGTACGTTGTGTTCGCAGCGAGGTGCATCTTTGCTCCGGCAGAGAGTGGCAACCACATGTTTTCGAGATCGATGATCTGCTGTCCATCCACAGACAGCCTGAGCTTGTTGCGGTAGTTGCCGCCAAGCAGAAATCCATACTCCCCTTCCGGCCCTGTCTGGAGGGTTCCCACCCCGTTCTCGTCCAGATGAATCTCCTCAGTTGCCGGATCAAAATCCGTGAGCGATGGATTGTCCCAAAGCAGTCCATAACCATGAGTCGAAATCAGGAATGGAATGGCGATGTTTGTGTTCGCCTGCAGGAGCTGAACAGGGATGTTGCGCAGGTTGAAGAATCCTTCCTGATGTTGACCCAGCCCATAGAGCGCCTCATCCGAATTCAGCAGAAACTCCTCGCTGACTTCGGCGTTGGGTGAAATCGAATCCAGGTGCGGCAGCACGCGCCCGTTCGGCCGCTCGTTGAGAATGGCTTGGCCACCAGCCGACGAGAATCGAACAGACCCCGTGTTTATATTGACCTCAACTTGCAGCCTCCTTGTCCGAACGTACTCGTGCGAACTGTCGGAGGAGGTAGTGTATGTCGCGTCAGCACACGGCTGGACTACAGTCGGGACCAGAGCTGCTGTCGGCGCGGCATTTCGGCCGGCAACGATGTGTACGACACTGTCCGAGCAGACCTCTACTCTTACGAGACCATTTGAAGAATGAACGACCACCCCACTTCCACTTCGTTCGATGGTTTGAGTTTGACTGTCAGCCTGTCCGGCGCCACATACGAGGAGAACAAAGCAAGAAGAGCAAACCAGCTCTAGACGGGAAAGAAAGTACATGAAGACACGCTCCTGCGGAGCCGAATGAGGTTGCAATGTCTCGGCACTCGCTGACGAAATTACCTTCGTTTCTCTTGTGCAAGATACACGCTTCTGCTAAGCCGGACTGCAATGAGCTCGCGAGTCTTAGAAGAGATGTCATTGAATTTTCCGCAATTGTGCGAGATATGGATTGGAGATAGACTACATCCCCCAGCAGACGCTGAGCGCTCCGCGAACCGGGCCCGCCTTGCCGACATGATCGATTCAATCGAAAGTGAAGTTGTCTCTCGGGAAATCTCTTCAAAGCAGACTGCCTCCACCAAGGTTCTCCACCCAAATCCGCGGAATTGAAGCCTTCTCTGGAAATCCACCGCCGCGGCCAACCTTCGTGTACCCAAAGAGAAGAGATAATGTCGCCGCACAAATCCTTCGCAAGGTGCTGTACGGTGCCGTTCGAGATCGTTGAGGCCTGAATACAGTGCTTGTCAGGTAAATCAGTGGAGCGTAGAGTACTGTGTGCAATGAGGCGGGTCGGGGGTCAGCATGGGAAATACAGCTGCGGCGGTTCATTCTGCTGAGCAAGCGTCAGAAATGCAAGAAGCTTTCGCTACTCAAGTGCAGAAGGCGCTCTCTGAGATCCTCAAGAGTGTGCCTTTTCGGACCAGCAAGCAATCTCAGCAACTTCTGAGGTACATTGTCGACCAGACTCTGAGCGGGCACGTCGAACGCCTGAAGGAACGCATCATAGGGACGGAAGTGTTCGGCCGCGCCATCGATTACGACACGAACGAAGATCCGATCGTCCGGTCGCGTGCGATGGAAGTGAGGAAGAGGCTAGCTCAGTATTACGTGGCAGAGGGCAGAGCAAGCTCAATTCGGATTGAGATCATCCCGGGCTCTTACGTGCCCAACTTTTTGGATCTCGGCATAGCACCTGCGATGGACGTAAGCCATGCTGAGCATGTACAAGTTCTTATCCCAGCCGCTGTAGAGAGTCTCTTACCTACAGCTTCTTCACCCTCGTCAAAAGCTAGCGCTCTTGGGGAATCGTCGAATGAGGGCGTCGCTGGCCGGGTTCACTTCAATTCTCTATGGATCGCAGCAATCCTTATGCTAGCCGTGACCGGCATCGCTGCCTACTATAGCTTCAGACCAAAAGACGTGATCGAACTGTTCTGGTCCCCACTTCTCGAAAACCCGAAACCCATTCTCATTTACACCGGAGCCAACCCTGTTTACATGCCGAGTCCTCAGCTGATTGAGCGCTTCAAGACTACGCATCACTTGAGCGACTTGGATGCCGGGGGGCATGAGTTCCTGGTTCCGTTCTCGGAAGACGAAAAATTCGGAGCAGGCGATCTGTTGAGCATGAAAAACGTGTTTGTGACGGTCGGCGATGTGTCGGCTAACGTCGGTGTCGCCTCCTTGTTGACACGCTTCAAGCATGGATTCGATCTCCGCTCGGGAGAGGACGTCGCCTTTGGCGATCTTCGTCAATCCCCGGCCGTCTTAATAGGCGCGTTCAACAATGCGTGGACACTCGAAATGACCGGGGATCTGCCGTTCGTATTTGGAAGCGGACTCTCCATAAGAGACCAGAGCAACAGTGCACACCAATGGCATCCTGTCTATTCTTCCGAAAACAAAGTGCAGGTGGATTATGCTCTGGTTGCTCGTCTGCCTCATTCCAAGACCGGCGGGGCCCTTATCACGATTGCTGGCATAACTCATTGCGGCACTCGCGCCGCGGCTGAGTTCATAACCTCACAACAGGGGATCAGAGAGATGATTCGCCAGGCGCCGCAGGCTTGGACCAACAAGAATCTTGAGCTCGTACTGCAAACGAAGGTTGTAAACGATATTCCGACTACTCCCACAGTTGTCGCCGTTCGTACTTGGTAAGGCCCCAGCAGCAATTCACGGGGTCGTTCCTCCGCGGATTTTCCTCGGCGATAACAGAAGCCAAGCTCGTCAGAATCAAGCGGCATAGTGCCCGAACATTTAGAACGATTGCCAGCGTCGTTCACCGGCCAATTTCTCTTTTAAATACGTTGTTGTGAATGGTTGCCTCTAGAGTCCGGAAGGCAGTCGGTCCCGATCGCTTCGGTTTTTCCCTCGCGTGCCCTGCAATGCATCGAGGTGTGCTGCCGGGAGCGTCCCACGCCTCCTGAGCCCCCAGGCCTCACCTTCGCCGTGCTCTCCTTCACCGCAATAGCACCGACAAGTCCTGCGTTATGTTCAAGAACACCACGAACAGTACCATACAGCACCTTGTAGATAAGCATAAAGTTATCGCTTACTTGCACCGCTTGTGGGAACTGTCCTCCCTCGGGTTTGCTATGGGGAAAAAGCCACCCGATCCATCAGATTAGCGGAAGCTCTGGGCCCTTCTTCCGAAGGACGTGAGCGACTCATAAGCGAGATCAAGTGAGAAGGATCTTTAGGAGGTAAGATGACCAAGTTATGTTTCGTGGTTTTGGCAGTCATGATGACCACCATCGGGCTCGCGTTCCCTCTGAAATTCTATGCGCAATCGAAGAGCACGACGGCTTCACTTTCGGGCACAGTCACCGATCCGTCGGGGGCCAGAGTTGCGAATGCGACGGTGAAGGTCACTAATCCAGAGAATGGAACCGTCCGAACCGGTACCACGACTTCGGCAGGGGAGTTCTCGTTCGCCCTGCTCCTGGAGGGCACGTATACCCTCGAAGTCCGCGCTCCGGGATTTAAGACGACCCGGCAAGACAGGATTGTCCTCACTCCCGGAGATACGGTTGCGGAAAACGTGACTTTGACGATCGGCAATACAGAGCAGGTCCAGGTCAATGCGACTGGGCCGCTGCTTCAAACCCAGGACGCCAACATCAGCACCGAGCTCGAGAACAAGCAGATTGAAGAACTTCCGCTCAATCTCAGAAACGTGCTCAGCTTTGCGACGCTGGATTCCGCCGTGAACACGCAGGGCGACCGGCAGTTATTGGCAGCGGGTGGGAGTGAAGATACGGCCGATCAGGACTACTCTTTCATGAATTTTGGAGGCGGCTACTTCGGAAACAACCTGTACCTTCTGGAAGGCGGCTACGACGTGGCCCAAGGCTGGGGAGGAATCTTGTATGTACCTGCCCCAGAGGACACGGACGAAGTCAAGGTAACGAGCTACTCGTTTTCAGCCCAATATGGTTGGAGCGCCGGCAACGTGATCAGCCTTACTACCAAGGCCGGTACCCACGACTACCATTTCGTTGCGGACGAATACATACGAAACCCGAAACTGGACGCCAACCTCTACTTCAACAACCTGAACGGCAATCCCAAGCCGAACGACCATCGCAATCAGTTCGGATTCGCCGGCGGCGGGCCGTTGTATATCCCGGGCATCTATAAACAGCGGGACAAAACCTTCTTTTTCGCCAACTACGAGGGATTGCGGCTCAACGGCGCAGGCTCCTATAGTGCAGAGGTGCCCACCACAGCTCAGTTAGGGGGCGACTTTTCGGCGGAGCTCACAACCACGGTTCTGGGTACAGATTGCCTGGGCAGGCCGGTCTACCAGGGTGCGATCTATAATCCCTACTCGCTCGGCACGTGCCCGGACGGAAGCGTAGTCCGCAATCCCTATCCGGGAAACATCATACCCACAAGCGGGCCAGGGGCGATTGACCCTCTGGCGAACAAATTTGCCACGGGCAATTACTGGCCGGCGCCAAAGAACCCCGGCAGTGAATTCAACTTCAACACCACGGCCGCTGCACAGACGACTTCCAACGAGTGGGGAATTCGCATCGACCACAACTTCAATGCGAATAATCGCATCTACGGGCAATTCTCGAATAAGCACGAGGGAAAGGTCCAAACGTCGGCTTTTTACGGAAACGATGTCGCGGGGCCCTATGTGTTCGATCCGAACAACCGCATGTTTGGGGTTTTAGGTTTCTCTCACGTTTTCTCGCCGACTTTTGTCATGAGCAGCGAATTATTCTTCATTCGCAATCCCGGGGGGAACGTGGTCCAGGGCTACCCGTTCAAGCCTTCCTCGCTCGGACTCCCTGCACAGCTCGATACGTGGTCTCCGCAATTTCCGCAGGTTGAATTCGGGAACACCTTTGGCGGGGCTTTCTATGCTCCCCTGGGAGCGACACAGAACTCCGGCGAAGCCAGCTTCCCGCAGAATAACGGCAGCCTGACCATAGACGTCAACAAAACCTTCAAGGCGCATTCCGTTACGGTAGGGTATATGGGCGTTTGGCAAACAGACGACGGCGGCAGACTGACCCCGACGGTCTTCAATTTCTCAAACGCCATGACGGCTGGCCCTAACCCCTCAAAATTGACGAACGGTACCGGAGATGCGCTCGCTGCCTTTATGGCGGGTGCCGGCAATTCCGGAGTCGGTTCGGCCGGCTCGACAGGATTTAACGCATATCCAGCGCCAACGTACTACATGCATGGCATGTACGTTCAGGACGATTGGAAAACGACTCGCACGCTCACCCTGAACCTCGGCTTCCGCTATGACCTTCAGATGCCGCCGACAGCACGGCATAACGAGCAGGCGTATTTCGATTTCAATGCCCTCAATCCGATCAGCGTGACGACGGGGGTTCCGGTTTATGGGGAAATCGTCTACAACACTCCGGGGAACCGTTTTCTCTATAATCCCAATTTGAATGACCTTGCGCCCCGCATTGGCTTTGCATACGCGGTCGTGCCCAAGCTGGTGATACGAGGCGGCTACGGCCTGTATTACTCGAGGAACTTCTATGGTGGAAACGGACCGGATCCCGGATATTCGACATCGTCGACCTGGACTTCATCGGCCGACGGAATCCACGTGATTTCCCCCCTTTCACAGGCTTTCCAATCCGGACTTGTCCCCGTTACCGGGAACTCGCTGGCTGGTCTAACGAACGTGGGCCAGACTCCCAGCGTCCTGAATCCGCACCGGCCCGATCCTATGACCCAGCAGTTCAGCTTTGGATTCCAATACGCCTTCACGCCCAACGACGTGCTCGATGTCAACTACGTGGGAAGCCGCGGTAGGCGCATCACTCTGGGCGGCATGAACTACGGCCAACTGAATCCAAGTTATCTTTCCATGGGCTCAGCGCTGGGCACAACTTTGCCCAGCAATCCATATGCCGGCGCGTTGAGCTCCTTGGGACTTACCGCCCCGAGCTGCCCCTATACGGTGGCGCAATCCTTGATGCCGTATCCGCAGTTCTGCGGAAGCGTCTCAGCCACTGACGAACCGGTCGGAATCAACAACTACAACGCATTGCAGGCAAACTTCAAGCATCGTTTCAGCGCGGGTTTGTTGTTCACGGCCTCCTACACCTTCTCGAAGTTCCTCTCCGATGTGGGTGGCCCGGAAGAATGGGGCTCCATCAACGGCGACGAAGGATCCTCGGGTATCCGCAACTTCTACGACCTGAAAGCGGATTGGTCCGTTGACGGCGATGACATTCCACACTCTCTGGTTCTCAACTATGTCTATGACCTGCCGATTGGGAGAGGCAAGAAATTCGGCAGCGGCATGAACGCAGTGGAGGATGCGGTCGTAGGCGGCTGGGAAGTGACGGGAATTACTACTGCGCAGAGCGGTTTCCCGTTGTCGATCGGCGCCAGCGGAAACTCCGCTTCCGTTTATGGCGGAAATCAGCATGCCGATTTGACTGGGGTCGGTTTAAAGACCGCCGGATGCGGCGGTATCAAGGCTGGCTCGCCGTTCATTCCCGTGGGAAAGAAATATTGCTTCTTCAACGGGCAGCCCGCTACCAGCGTAGGGAACGGGCCGGGAGCCTTTGAGCCGCCGGCTGATTACACCTTCGGCACTGCCCCACGCTACTTCTCCAATCTGAGGGCTCCCGGATACGTGGACGAAGATCTGACGTTGGCAAAGTGGTTCCCCATCAGGGAAAGGCTGCGCATGCAGATCGCCGTCCAGATGTTCAACGCATTCAACCATCCCAATTTCGGCATACCAGATGTCACCATCGGGGACCCAAACATGGGCGAGAGCTCAAGCACCCAGGGAGCGCGACAGATGCAGGGAGTGCTGAAAGTAACTTTTTAGTAGCGTCCATATGCGGCGGACTGTACTCCTAGTGCTGTGCGCTGCGATTCCGCTCACGATTGCAACCGTGAGCGGAATCGCTGTGGCGCAGGATCGCGATCAAACCATTCAATCGTTCCTGGTTGATGCCCGCGTAGCTCAGTCCAGGGGGGATTTTGCCCAGGCTGCCGAAGCGTATCGTAAGGCTGTCGCACTGGAGCCCACTATTCCTGAGCTATGGGCGAACTTGGGCTTGATGTATCACGAAGCGGGGAACCATTCCGAAGCCGTCAAAAGCCTTCAGCATGCCGCCCAATTAAATCCATCCCTCTTTGTGCCCCAACTGTTCCTGGGGATGGAGTACTTAAAGTCGAACAAGGTCGAGACGGCTCTCCCTTATCTCGAAAATGCGGTCAAGCTGAATCCCAAAGATATTCAGGCAATCCACTCACTGGGAAAAGCGCACGGAATGCTCGGCGAGAGCGACAAGGCAACGGACCTATATTGGGAAGCGGTACAACTCGACCCGCACAGCGCAGATCTCTGGTTCGATCTCGGAACTACCTATCTGCAGCAAGTGGAGACCGACGCTCGTCTAATGACGTCCGCCTACAGAGATTCAGCATTCGTTAAACTGCGATCGGCCGAGGTTCTATCCGAGGAAGGGAAGTTGATTGACGCTGAAGAAGCCTACAAGGCCGCAATCGCTTCCGTACCGCCCGTAACCTGCGGTTTCGCTGAATTTGGAATTACGCTGTTGCGAGAGCAGAAGACAGGCGCGGCCCGAGAGCAATTCGAGCACGAACTTCAAACAAGCTCTCATTGCGGACTTGCGGCACTGGGTTTGGCGATCGCTGATGTCGTCTCCGGGGACCAGGAGGCCGCACTCACCAGAATTGCATCGATTGCGGATTCCGATGAAGCCTTCGTGCGCTCGAGCCTTCCACTGTTCCGCGGCGCAATAACGGCAGAACAGGCAAAGTCCTTGATCGACGCGGCGCGCACTAAGGCGAATGCTTCTTCTCCAAACGATCTAGCGACTTTATTTGAGGGCGCCTTTTTTCCCGATGAAATGCCAACCGCATTGAACACTGCGGGGGAGAGCCCTTCAGTCAGTGCTGATGCACATTCACCTGCGGATGCGCAACGGTTTGCTGTCGAAAGTCGGTATTCGAGTTGCAACGACGCTTTGAAGGCAGCTCCTCAACCCCTCGGCATCGGCCAGTTGCAGCTGTTCGCGTTTTGTTCGTTTTACGCGGCTGATTTTCAGACGGCGTCGCTTGCGGCGCAGCGCCTCAAGAAGAATCCGGAAACGCGCGTGCAAGGTCTCTACTGGGAGAGCAAAGCAGATCAGAACCTGGCCATACAGGCCCTCGTTCGCGCGGGCGAGATCGACGCGAACTCACCGCGCATGCATGTGTTGCTCGGAGATGTGTTCCGCGAAAAGCGCCGTTGGGAAGAAGCAGAAACGGAATACAGAAAAGCCGTTACTCTGGACCCAAAGAGCCGGAGCGCTCGTTTGTGCCTGGCGATCACCTTGTTCAGCGAGTTGAAGAACGACGAGGCATTCAGTCTTGACGAATCTCTACTGAGCGAGGACCCAGCAGATCCCGAGGCGAATCTGCTGGCGGGCGAGATCCTTGTGCAGCGCAATCAATTTTCAGAGGCAGAGCCCTATCTGTTGAAATGCGTGAGTCTCAAACCGGAACTTTTACCTCGTTACCACGTTCTCCTGGGAAGGGTCTATGCAGAGACAGGCCGAGTTCCGGCGGCGATCGCGGAATACAAGCTGGGCCTTTCGACCGATGAGGACGGCGCGCTCCACTTTCAGCTTGCCCGCCTCTATCAGAAATCCGGAAACAAGGCCGCTGCGGAAGCAGCCTTTAGGGAATCGAAACGACTCGTGAACCGGTGGAATGATCGTGCTCGCGTTGTGATGGAGCAGATGGGCACGGATGCGAGTCGGCAATAAACGCTCTGTCTCGAGATCCAACAACGATGAGTTTTGCTTTGCCGCAAGAGTTCATTCGGGTTGGATCGGTCAGAGGTCTCATTCACGAACTTGAATAAACGAGCTCATGTAGATCGAGCAGACCAGAACGTCAATAAATTTCAGAAAAGGAAGTAATGTAACGATGAATCGCAGGTCATTTTTCACGGGCGGACTCTCGACATTGGCACTGGCTCGCCTGGCGCACGCCTTGGGAGACTCGCAACTCTTTCAGGGAGAAGTTCCGCAAGGTCCCTTCCTGCCATTTTGGGAGTCTCTGAAGGCCTATCGTTGTCCGGATTGGTTTCGGGATGCGAAGTTCGGGATATGGGCGCATTGGAGCCCGCAGTGTGTCCCCGAACAAGGCGACTGGTACGCGAGAAATATGTACATACAGGGTTCGCCGCAATATGAGTATCACGTCAAGCATTATGGGCACCCGTCGCAGTTCGGGTACAAGGACCTTTGCCACTTATGGAAAGCCGATCGCTGGGACCCCGATGCGCTTGTTAAGCTCTACAAGCGGGCAGGCGCTGAATACTTCGTTTCCCTGGCTACACATCACGATAACTTCGACTGCTGGAACTCGAAGCACCAGCCATGGAACTGCGTCAACGTGGGGCCGAAGCGCGATATCGTCGGCACTTGGGCCAAGATCGCCCGAGCCAATGGATTGAGGTTCGGCGTGAGCTATCACGGTACTCCGCATCGGGTGTGGGATGAGTTTCTGCCGGTTCGATACAAGAGCGATTCGACGGGTCCATTTGCGGGAGTTCCTTACGACGGTGTCCAGACAATCGCTGACGGTAAGGGGAAGTGGTGGGACGGTATGGATCCCCGGATGATCAACGGGAGACCTCACCTGAAGAACACGCCCTGCCCCGAGTTTGTGCAGCAGTTCTTACTTCGCGTGCAGAACGTGATCGACAACTATAGCCCCGACATCTTGTGTTTCGACGACAACGCACGGTTTGATTTCGACAAGGGCGGGAGATTTGCTCCTGACCTCGGTGTGTGGCTGGGGATTCCGGACCTCGCGCCTCCAATCATGGCCTATTACTACAACAAGAACATGCAAGCCCACGGCGGTCGTCTGGAAGGTGTGATCGATCTCAAAGTGGTCCCTGAGCCTGTGTGGGGCACGCTCACGCGTGATTTCGAGATGTCGTTGGCAGACAAGCTTCAAAAGGACCCATGGCAGACCGAGGCGTGCATCGGGCATTGGCACTACGATCGGTCGGTCTTCGAGAACCATTCCTACCAGAAGGCCTCTTTCATCATTCCATTCCTAGTCGATATTGTGAGCAAGAACGGTAATCTCCTCCTCAGCATCCCCTTGCCCGGATATGGGGAACCAGATAGCGATGAGGTCGCTTTTCTAGGAGAACTTGCTGATTGGCAGGGGGTCAACTCCGAAGCCATCAAGGGCACGCGGCCGTGGAGTGTCTTCGGGGAGGGGCCGTCCACTGAAGTTCAAGAGGTGCCCTCCTACCAGCTATCGAAGATCAGGTTCGACCATACCGACATCCGATTTACCACGAAGGGCGAGACCCTTTATGCCATTGCTTTGGGTTGGCCGCCGGATGGAAAGCTGTTGATCAAGTCGCTTGCTGCAGGCGCCGCAAATTATCCTGGTCCAATTAAAAAGGTGGAGCTGCTTGGATCCAAATCAGAGCTCAAGTGGACGCGTGGATCAGCGGGTCTGGAGGTTCAGGTGCCTGATAATCCACCCGGTAAATACGCATTCGCATTCCGTATCCTCCCGAGTTGATTGGAGAGGTCGATCGTTCACAGCAGGGCTCTGCGAGATTTCAGTCATCACATTGTTATGTCAAAACACACCCAGGAGGTGCGCTCTTACCAACTGCCCGAGATCAAGTTCGAACCGGCGCTGCGGTGGCTAGCATCAGCCGATACGCGCGACTAATATTTCACTCGGGCTTGCCCATAGTGTGCCGGAGTACGCACAGTACCGGCTATCCGTTTTCTCGCGAGTTCTCATTCGGATCGATGGATGTTGTGCATCGGCGCTACCTGTCAGTGCACGAGTAGCAGGGGTCAATGGACGCCTGGATCAGCGGAGTATCCGCAAGCCGCGCTCCAATCACCATCCAGCGTATTGCCGGCATGTTTTGAAACGTCGGAGTACGCACATGGACTCTGGCAGGATTTCGGGAATTTTCCTTCCACGAGACACTGTAGACGACTTCCCCGCGCGGGGCTTCGACGCGGCTGGTCGCAGTTCCGGTAGAAAAAACGATCTTCCCGTCTCCAGTGTTGAACGCACCAGCCGGCATCCTGGTCAGCGCCTGACGAAGAATGCGGCAGCTCTCCATGATCTCGAGCGCACGCACCAGCAGGCGGGCGCGCACATCGCCCGCTTTCTCCACGGGTACGTCGAACTCCATCTCGGAGTAGGCCGCATAGGGCGCGGCGCGGCGAAGATCCTGGCCCACGCCCGAAGCCCTCGCGGTGGGCCCGACAACCCCGCAGGAGACAGCCTTTTCATTGGCTAAAATTCCGATTCCGGCGCAGCGCAGTGTTGCTGTCGTACTGGTTGTAAAAATGGGGATGATCGTGCGGACCATCTCGCGCTCCAGTAGGTCGACCATCCCAAGTAATGCGAGCGGATCTTCAATGTCGCGGTTGACTCCGCCAATGCGATTCATCGAATAGTTGACGCGGTTTCCCGAAATCGCCTGCAGCACGTCCATGACTTTCTCGCGCAGCGCGAAGCACGTCATGAACATGGTTTTGAAGCCCATAAGTTTGGCGGCGATGCCGGCCCACAATACATGGGAATGCAAGCGCTCCAGTTCCGCCATGACCACGCGAATGTAGAGAGCTCGCGGAGGCGGCTCGACGCCGGTCAGCCTTTCCATTGCCTGGCAAAGCGTAAGCGTGTGGATATTCGAACAGATTCCGCACACACGCTCCATCAGCGCGATCACCTGAATATAGTTGCGGGTTTCGGCCAGATGCTCGATGCCTCGGAAATTGAAACCGATATGCAGTTTGGCATCGCTGACTGTCTCGCCGTCGCAGATCATGTCGAGCTTATAGGGCTCTTCCAATGCCGGATGATAAGGCCCCATGGGAATCTTGTAGCTCATCGGCCTTCCTCGCGCAGGTTCACTCCCAGATTGTTCCCCTCCCGCAGCAGAAGAGGTTCATACTCGCGTCCAATGAAGTCGACAGCGAAGCCCTCATGAACCTCGCGTTCAATCCAGTCGGTGGCTTCGCAGATGTCGAAGATGCTCTCGATGGAGTTCGTCTCCAGATGAAAGGAAATGCCCAGTAACTGACCGTCGAGGTCCCAGAGATATTCGAGACGGAGTCCTTGGTTTCCCGGTAGTTCGGTTGCGGTGATCGTGACGAAACGGGCGCGGCATGCCTTCATGGCTGTAGCCACTTCACGCACACTCAGGTCGCCGACGTCGAACCACTGTACGCCGCTACTGTCGATTCGGACGTCTCTGCTCCCAAGGCTCTCTGCAATGTTGTCGATTACGGTCACGGCGTCACCCCCGTAGTTGGTTGAGATCCCGACGCGCGAGGGACCGCCGCCGGAGACTTGGGAGCAGGCGGCTTTCGCGGAATGGTGTACGAGGTC
Organism: uncultured Acidobacteriaceae bacterium; assembly: GCA_963704415.1. Taxonomy (GTDB): domain Bacteria; phylum Acidobacteriota; class Terriglobia; order Terriglobales; family Acidobacteriaceae; genus Telmatobacter. Next base: position 2,529,810 of record OY969908.1, read on the forward strand.
TTCAGATCGCCGATGGACAGGTACACCGGCGGACATGCGGCTTCTTGTGTCAACGCGTTTTCTTTGCATCCCTCGATGCATCGGCCGCAGAATGTGCACTGCCCCGGATCGTGACTCCACGTGAATTCGTTCTTGCCGGCGGAGAAGGTAATGGCCCTTGCGGTGCAGCGAAATCTGCAGATCGCACATCCGATGCAGAGCGCGGGATTCATCCGAACCAATCCCCGGAATCCCATCGTGACTGGTGGACGCGCAGGAAAACGCAACGTGGTGACGCCGCGCCAGAGGTTCCTCGAAAGCATGGAAAGAATATTCATGCGCGAAGCCTCATCAGGAGCGTGGACACGATTGCCAGCCCCGCAAACATGAGAGCGCACCGCCAATAAAAGCGCGCTGTGGTGTCAATGGCCAACCGCGCTGTGGCGGCGGCAAGAACCGACAACAACAAGACAATGCCGAATGAAAGTGCAACGAAGAGGAGCGCGTCAATCCAGCCGGCTGCGAAATGAGGAACGGCCAGGGTTGCCACCAGGCCCGCAGCTGCCACCCACTCGAGTCCGTGCGATAACTCCCACATTGCCAGTTCAGGGCCTGCATACTCGATCATGGGGCCGGAGTAGATTTCCTGCTCTGCATTAGGAAGGGAGAAGGGGTTGATATGCAGTTTGGCGGGCAAGCAAACGAGAATTGCTAACACCCCCAACCAACGCAGCGGCGATGCCGGAAGCTGCGCCAGCGCCTCCAGTCGAAACGTGTGCTGCGAAACGGCAATGGAAACGACAGCCAGAAGAAAGACGACGTTATACGAGACAGTTAGAACGGCTTCACGCGCTGAACCGATCTCGCCAAAGATTGAACGCGAGGAAAAACCGGCAGCAATGATGCAGACGGAGGGCAGTTCCATCAGCGCCAACAACAGGATCAAATCGCCCTGAAAGCCGCCTGAGGCCGGCAGCACGGGAAGCAGTCCCACCGCGCTCGCAGCAGACGACACCGCGAGCAGCGGCCACACTTTCATCAGCAGACCGCTGACCCCGGTGCGGGCTGGCGTGGTCTTTCCCAGCAGCTTGACGAAGTCGATAAATGGCTGCATGAACGGAGGTCCGATGCGCTGCTGCATCAACGCGACTGCCTTGCGCTCCAGCCAGAGAAAGAACCACGCAGCGGGCACGGCGAACAGAAGTCCCGGAAAGATCAACAGGCGAGCCAGTGCAATCGTCAGGTTCATTGCGGCTTCTCCTGATTGGCGGGCGGGCGACTGCCTCGTTCTGCGAGAATTTCGGCGGCCTTGGCTATACCTTGCAAAATGGCATCAGGCCGCGGCGGACAGCCGGGCACAAATACGTCGACCGGGATATGCCGATTGAGCGGGCCATCGAGGACACGACTGTCGATGAAGACGTTGGTCGTTGCCGGGCAGGAGCCAATGGCCACGACAGCTTTCGGCGAGCACACCTGCCCGTAGACGGTCTCAATCGCGTGCACGGAGTTGCGCGTTACCGGGCCGGTGATGCACAGAATATCCGCGTGCCGTGGGCTGCCTTCCAGACGCACTCCCAACTGCTCTGCATCGTAACGGGGCGTCAGGCTGGCCACGAGTTCTATATCGCATCCGTTGCAACTGCCGGAGTTCATGTGGAAGATCCATGGGCTGCGACGGCGGCAAGAACACATCAACCGACTCCAGAGATTCATAGGCTGCCCCCTGACAACGCTTGCAGAGCGTCAGGCCAGAACCCGCCGATCAAGAGCAGCGCCACGAGTGCGACAATTACGGCCCGCAATACGAAGGGCTCTCCGGCTGCGGGAATGGAAGCGACGGCGTTCGGTTTCTCGAACTGCAAATCCGGATCGGCTGCCGGTCCCCACCACACACGCGTCAGAGCCAACACATACGCGATCAGCGCGAAGACCGAAGAAAGCAGGAAGCAGTACAGAAGCACAGGGTTGATGCGCAGAGCAGATTCATAGAGTCTCCAGCGACCGATATATCCAAGCGTCGGCGGAACACCTAACATGGCAAGCATTCCGAAGAGGAATCCGAACGCGCTGACTGGATGGTTGCTGGCGAGGCCTCTATGCCCTGCCGCGAGCGCACCGTCCGCCTCAGGACCACTGAGGCAGATGAATAACAGAGCTTTGGCAAGTGCATGCGTTGCCGCGGCGATCAGCATGCCGGAGGTTCCGAGAGCGCTTGCGGACGCGAGTCCTAGAAAAAGAAAGCCGACATCTTCGATGGTGGAAAGAACCAGCAGGCGCTTGAGATTGCGTTGCGAAAGCATGAGAAGCGCAGCAAGCAAAGACGTCGCAGCGGCGATCCCAAGCCAAAGTCCTTGCGGCGCGAGTAAGCCGGGAGAAGCTTGCACCGCGACGTACAGTTCGCCGAATGCAGCGATGTCAATGACCGCGATGATCAGGCCGAGGACCAGCGATGGTATCTCATCGGCAAGGCGCAACAACCAGAAGATGAGCGGGAATGCGGCCAGCTTGACACAAATGCTGGTCAGCAGCAGCGCGCGCGTCCAGCCTGTTTCGCCACGTTCGGAGAGCAGATCGCCGGCAACCAGCGCCAGCCCCGAGAGGGCGACGATGGTGACATAAAGCCACTTGGCCGACCGCGTTCGTGCATTTTGCCAAACCAGCGGAATTGTCAGCAAGGCCGCCAATTCAAGCAGGCCGAGACGAAGCCACGGACCCTCCACGACCAACCCCGCAATTGCAGCGGCGCCGGCCAGGGTCATCACCGGCGCCAGGCGCTGCCACGCCCCTTGGGCGGCGGCGGCCAGAATCAAGGCCGCCGCCGCCCCGGCGCATGCCGCGATGATCAGCGGCGATATGCGCGACGTGGCGAGCGTCTCCGGACTCGCGACTGCCGGCACAAACCAGCGAACACCCACAAGCAGCAGAACTGACAGCAACACGATCGACATCACTGCGCGGCGCTCGAACCATGAGATTGCAACACCAAACCCGCGCGATAATTCGTGCAATCCATCCCAAATCGCGAGGTAAGCTCGGTCGACGTTGGACCAGTGGAAAAACGTTTGCCAGTTCTGCTGAAATATCTCGGAGAAGTCGCCGGCCGTCAGGCGTCCCTGCCCCGACAACGGCTCTCCACCGGTAAAGATTCCGTTCCCTGCGCCGGCAAGCAGCGCACCTCCGGCAACCACCGTGGTGGCGGGAGTTGCGCGCGCGAAGTAGGCGAGCGCATAAATTGCGCCGCCTAGCACCAACGAGACCAGTGCCAACACCAGCCCGCCTACGGTCGAGAAACTTCCTGCGCCCGCGAACAATCCGAACCACGTCATCTGCACGCCCGTGCCCAACGCCAACGCGCTCAGAACTGGATTGAGCAGATAGTTCACGGCTAGTTGCGGCGCAACGCCCAGGACGATGCTCCCTGCGGCCATCAGTCCCATCGCCCACTGCATCGTCGGCGGAGCTTCATGGGCGTGTTCCGTCTTCTCCGTCAAGTCTCCAAGAAACACCGCGCTGGTAGCCTTCGCGCACAGGAACACCGTCCCCAGGCTTACGGTCCATGCGACGATGGCGGGAACGGCCCATCCAGCCTGCAATGCCGCCGCATAGAGCATCCACTTGCTGACAAAGCCACTCATCAGCGGGATCCCTGCCATGTTGCCCACGCCGATCAGCCACCATAGCGTGGTGCGCGGCATGCGCTGCGCCAGGCCGCCCAGTTCATTCATGTCGCGCGTTCCCGCGGCATGCTGCACTGCGCCCGCGTTCAGGAACAGCCCGCCTTTAAAAAAACCGTGATTGAAGCAATGGAGCAGCCCCGCCGTGATGGCCAGCGGTGTGCCGATCCCCAGCCCCAACATCATGTAACCGATCTGGCTTACGGTCGAGAAAGCCAGCATCCGCTTCAAGTCGGTCTGCACCATGGCGTACATCACGCCCACGGCCATGGTGATCGTTCCTACCCACACCAGCGACGCGCCCCAATTTGCCGGCCAGACGCCGAAGCTGTGCATGCGCGCGGCAAGATAAACGCCTGCCGTTACGTAGCACGCAGCATGCAACAGAGAGCTGACTGGTGTAGGCGCCGCCATCGCCTCGGGAATCCAAGTGTGGAGTGGCACCTGCACGGACTTACCGATCAATGCGACGAGCATCAGCAGAAAGACACCGACCGTGAAATTGCGCGCCACGGCGGGATCAGTCCAAAGGGCACTGCCCGTACGGTGATAGAGGATCAGAATCGCTGCCAGCAATCCATAGCCGGCGATGTGGGTCATCAGCAAAACTTTGCGGGCGCCATTGACCGCTTCGCGATTGGTGTACCAGAAGCCAACGAGGCTGAATGAGCAGAGACCGATAACTTCCCAGCACAGATAAAGGAAAAAGAGATTGGCGCTGTAGACCAGGCCGATAAAGCCGCCGATGAAGATCAGCATGGTCGAATAGAACCGTGTCGCGGAACGATCGTGCGCCATGTATCCGATGGAATAGAGAAGCACCAGGGCGCCCAGAAGTGCTCCCATAAAGGCAAATAGGAGACTCAGCGCGTCCACATGAAGCGCCAGGCTCAACGGTCCGTCCCACGGCAGCTGATCGAACTCCACTGCCCGTCCGTCCCGAACCAGGGGCATGGTGCCGGCCACGGAGAGCACAGCCGGAAGACAAGTGACAAGTGCCAGAATCCCCTTCCTTCTGGCCGCACAGAGCCGCGCAAACAGAATTTGCAACGCTGCTCCAAGGAGGAGCGAGCACGGCGCAGCCAGAATAAGGGCCACGACATTCATGGCGGTCGTATAGTCCTCGCCACAAAAAAGTGATGTGATTGCAGTCACAGCCAGCCTTTCCGAAGCATGGAGTAGGCTGATTCGCCAGAATCGCTTTCTCCCGGCGAGGAGGTATCAAGCATGAAGATGGACGGTCTCTGGTATACACACTTTATTGCAGGTGAGGTGGAGGGTGACGGAATGGCAGTGCTGCGCGATGGAGAGGTTCTTGGAGGCGATCCCGCTCACACCTACACTGGTTCGTATACTTGTGACGGCCCGGAACTCTACCTCGACGTTCGCGTGAGTCCCTACGCAGGTCACATTCCCGCGGACATGGATAGGCCAACGTCGTTTGTTCTGTGGGGTTCGGTAAACGGAGATTCGGGGAAGCTCTCCGGTTGCGCAGGCAACAGGCGCGATTTCAAAGTCGTCGTCGACTTGCATCGGGCGGCGTGACCGTTTCCGAATACCGCATCGGCGGATGAAATATCCGCTTCATGGCCGCAGAGCCACCTGGGTCTGAAACCGGCCATCGCACGGGAATTGTCACAGTACGGGACGTTTCGTCTATACCTATCGTTCTTATTGGATTGTTTGTCGAAACAGTCAGCATCACAATCAAACGTGACACTAGGCACATTCAAACACTTGCCGGCAGTAGCATGGTTCCCGGCGGACATTATTCGGGGATCATTTCGTACAGATGGCGCCGAACGTGAATGCGGCGGGTTCTATCACCGCTTCTGCAATGCGCGGCAAAGAGTGTCAGCTTTCTTCCTCTTCATTCTCCCGAGATAAAGTCCAGAAACCGAGGAAGCCTCTATCCGCGCTGCCTCTCAATCCGGCCATTTGAGAAGCCGTCGCGCAGGTTGTGCCGCCGGTCCCTCGGGATCGGCAATTGGTGCGCGCATGGAGGTCTTTGCATAGCCCTGCCCGCGGCGCTGAGGCAGGAGAGGAGGAAGGATGCAGAGTGTGACCGCTCAGGTTTTGGATGCTCACGAAAGAGTGTTGATCGACCAGACGATTGCCAGGCACGAGAAGTGTCCTGGCGCGTTGCTGGGAATCCTCGAAGCGGTTCAGTCCGCCAATGCGCATAAATTCCTATCGATGGAGTCGCTGCGCTACATCGCGAGCGAGACCGGCATCGCCCCCGCCAGGGTCTATAGCGCTGCGACGTTTTTTGCATTGTTCAATCTCCTTCCGCAGGGCGATAACGTGATCTGCGTTTGCCGTGGAACCGCCTGCCACACCAGAGGCTCACGCGATTTATTGGCGAAACTCTGCCTGGATCTCGGGCTCCGCGAGCGCGATCTGAGCGAGACCGGCGACGCCGATCAGCTGGCCCTCACCACTGCCGACCGCAAATTCACGATTCGCACCGTTGCCTGTTTCGGCCAGTGCGCATTGGCGCCGGTGGTCGAAGTTAACCACCATATCCTGAGCCACGTGAACGAGCGCACGCTTCAGCGGGAAGTGAAAGCTCTAACGCACGGGAGGAAATGATGCCGCGGATTCTGGATCTTGGCGGGTTCAATGCGGTGCGGGAGTCCGGACTCGCGAGACTGTTGCCGAACGCTCCACGCATCGCCGTCGGCATGGGAACGTGCGGCCGGGGCAACGGCGCGGAAGAGGTCTACCACGCCCTGAAGGAAGCCATCGAACGCAACGGACAGGAAGTGCTGCTAGCCGGCGTAGGCTGCTTTGGCTCCTGTTTCCAGGAGCCTTTGGTGAGTGTTCGCTTTCCAGGAATGCCGCTGCTTATGTTGCGTCGCGTACATGCCAACGATGCGGCCCGCATTCTCGAGAGCTTGTCCACAAAGTCAATGCCGTCCGATCTCATTTACTGCAAGATTGAGGAATGGGATCACATTACAGGGCACGTGAAATACGGCCAAGGCTACCCCGATGTCGCGCACTGGAACGCAATCCCCTTTTTCAAGGGACAGAAGAAGATTGTTCTGCGCGATTGCGGACTGATCAATCCCGAAGACATCGAGGAGTATGTCGCCGTCGGTGGTTATCAGGCACTGTACAAGGTACTGATCGATGGACGCCCCGAAAGCGTAATCGAGCAAATCAAAGCATCCAGGCTCCGTGGACGTGGCGGAGCGGGCTTTCTCACCGGCAACAAATGGGAGTTCCTGGCTAAGGCCAAAGCGGACACGAAATATCTCATCTGCAACGCCGACGAGGGCGATCCCGGCGCCTACATGAACCGCAATGAAATCGAAGGCGATCCCCACTCGCTGCTGGAGGGGATGATCATTGGCGGCTATACGATGGGTGCGACCGAGGGCATTATCTACATCAGGGCTGAGTATCCGCTCGCAGTCCGCCGTCTGAGCGTGGCTATCGAACAAGCACGGGAATATGGTCTGCTGGGCAACAACATCCTGGGCCGCGGATTCAACTTCAATATCCAGCTGGTGCAGGGGGCGGGGGCCTTTGTTTGCGGGGAAGAGACCGCACTGATCGCTTCGCTCGAAGACTCCGCTGGGCGTCCCCGGCCGCGACCGCCGTTCCCGGCGCAGAAAGGTCTGTGGGGTAAACCGACCAACATTAACAACGTTGAAACCTGGTGCAATATTGCGCCTATCGTGACGCGGGGCCCCGCGTGGTTCGCCGAGACCGGCAGCGTAAAGAGTCCGGGGACGAAGGTCATCTCGCTGGTGGGAAAAATCCAGAACACCGGTCTTGTGGAGATGCCCCTCGGAACGCCACTCAGGACTTTCATCTACGACACGGGAGAAGGTGCGCTGGCGGGGCGGCGCGTGAAGGCGGTTCAGACTGGCGGGCCTTCCGGCGGTTGCATCCCAGTCGAGATGCTCGATACTCCGGTGGATTACGAGAGCCTCGCACAACTCGGTTCGATCATGGGCTCCGGAGGAATGGTTGTTCTCGATGAAGACAATTGCATGGTCGATGTGGCGCGCTATTTTATTGAGTTCACGCACTCCGAGTCTTGCGGCAAGTGTGTGCCCTGCAGGGTAGGACTGAACAAGGCTCTGCGCATTCTGAACGCTATCACTACCGGCAACGGAACCATGGAGCATCTGCTCGCTCTCGATGAGCTGGGCCGAATGGTGCGCGAATGTTCTCTTTGCGGATTGGGGCAGTCGGCGCCCAACCCCGTGCTCACAACCATTCGCCACTTCCGCGAGGAATACGAGGATCACATCCTGGCCAGACGTTGCCGCGCCGGAGTCTGCCAGGAGCTGGCTCTGTCTCCCTGCGAAAACAGTTGCCCGTTGCGGATGAACATTCCACGTTTCCTTGAGCTTTATCAGGAAGGCCGACTCGAGGATGCGTTCGAGTCCGTCATTATGGATAACCCCTTGCCCGCGACGACGGGGAGGGTATGCCAGCATCCTTGCGACAATCGCTGCCGCCGCCAGTCCTTCGATGAAGTCGTGAATATGCGTGAGGTGCACCGCTATATTGCGGACGCGATCTATCAGTCCGAACGATTCGAACCCATGGTGCAACGGATTTTGACGCGCAAGCTTGAACCTACGGGTCGCAAGGTCGCCGTGGCCGGCTCCGGCCCCACAGGTCTCACGGCCGCCTTCTATCTGGCCATGCTGGGCCACGATGTCACCATCTTCGAGGAACACAGCGTAGCCGGTGGCATGCTGCGTTTCGCCATTCCCGAGTACCGGCTGCCCAAGTCCGTGCTACGAAGCGAACTCGATCTCATCGAGAGAGTCGGCGTCACAATGGTGTTCAACACCAGGGTTGGATTCGACCTTCCCCTGAACGAACTTGAAAGTAGCTTCGACGCCGTCTTCCTCTCCATTGGAACGTGGAAGGAGTCCTGGCTCTACCTTCCCGGAACCGAGCTGAAGGGCGTATTTCCCGCTCTGCCATTTCTCGAGTCGGTGGCCAAAGGCGAGAAGATGCCGCTCGGATCGCGGGTTGCGGTGATCGGCGGGGGCAATGCGGCTATCGATTCGGCGCGCACCGCTCTGCGCATGGGTTCGCGCGTGACCATTCTCTATCGCCGCGAGCGCAACGACATGCCTGCCATCGATGAGGAGATACAGGCGGCGGAAGAGGAGGGAGTGCGCTTCGTCTTTCTCGCTGCGCCCCATCGCATCCTTGGCGGATCCAGCGGAAATGTGAAAGCCATCGAGGTTGTCAAGACGCGGCTCGGCGAATACGACAAATCGGGCCGCAAACGGCCCATCCCCACGGATGAGGTGTTGCGCTTCGACTGTGACAACGTGATCCTTGCGGTGGGCGAGACTTTCGATCAGGATTTCTGCCGCGCCTCCGGATTGGAACTCAAAGAGGAGGGCACAATCAGAGTGGATCGTCTTTCTCTCGAGACCAGCCGCGCCGGTTTCTATGCGGGCGGAGACGTCATCACCGGCGCCTCCAACGTGTCCAATGCCATGGGAGGTGGCAAACAGGCGGCGCGCAAGATCGACGAGCGCCTGATGGGCGGGAATGTCATAGGAGAACAGCGCTGGGAGCGGCTGCTGCCGCAGTTCGAATACAGCCGGCAAGCGCCGGGAGAGCCAAGTCCCAGCCGCCGCCACACGGCGCACGCACTGCCCCCGGCCTCTCGTATCCGTTCACAGCAGGAAGTGGTCGCCGGTCTCGATTCGCAAGAAGTGCTCGAGGAGTGCTGCCGTTGCCTTCGCTGCGATTTGAAGACGCCGGTCAACTCCCACTAACACGAGAACGAGAAAGGAGCGCCGCTTTGCCGAGTAAAACGATCTCCGTCCGGATTGATGGCGAGTTGGTAGCTGCCCACGAAGGGCAAACAATTCTGGAAGCGGCCCGCGCCAACGGCAAGAAGATTCCTACGCTTTGCTATCTGAAGGGTCTTAGCACGGTTGGGGCGTGCCGTGTGTGCCTCGTTGAACTTTCTGGCACCGACCGCCTTTTGCCGGCGTGTACCACTCCGATTCAGGAGGGAATGTCCATCAGGACAAACTCGGCGAAACTTACGAACTACCGCAAGATGGCAGTCGAATTACTGCTGGTGGAACGTAATCACATTTGCTCGGTATGCGTCTCGAACGGCCATTGCGAACTTCAGTCGCTGGCTCAATCGCTCGGCATCACGCATGCGAGCTACTCCTATAACAACCCTCGCCTTCCCGTGGATATGACGCATCCTCGCTTCGTGCTCGATCACAATCGCTGCATTCTCTGCACCCGCTGCGTCAGAGTGTGTGCTGAGCTCGAAGGAGCGAATGTTTGGGAGGTTGCGTCGCGCGGAATCCACTCTCGCATTGTCAGCGACCTCAGGGACGATTGGGGCCATGCGAAAAATTGCACCGGGTGCGGCAAATGTGTCCAGGCCTGCCCAACCGGCGCACTTGCGGAGAAAGGCTATGCAGTCCACGAAATGGTGAAGCAGAGTGATGCTGTCACGCGTCTTGCATCTCAAAGAGCATCGGTCCCGAACGGCACACTTCAGAAATTGAGCTGACCTGGAGCCGACCGCGACCAAAGAGCGTGCGTTGATCGGGACCAGCCGGTGGATCTGCTTGAGTATACGACCTTAAGTGATAATGCGAGATACGAACGCAGCTCGGTTAGCGGAACCCCGGTGAGCGATCTTGAGTCGGCGATTTTTCACCAACTGGCCGTAACAACGCCCATCAGTCTTCAGTGTTGCCTGCCCGAGAGTTGAAGCAGACGAGTCCGAGAATGTGCTTCAAAATGGCAGGGTCTTGTGTTTTTGGACCCGTGGCGGTCAAGCAAGCCACACCCGGAGCATTGGCGTTGGAGGGGACGCAAAAGATCGAGAGCGGGGACAGGCTTGGAGCGCTGCGGACCGCTATGGAGTCAAAATGGCGGAGGGAGAGGGACTCGAAGTTTGCACAAATCCCTTCGTAATTTAGCGAAAAGCCCAATAAAATAGTCGACGATACCCCCGCTTGTACCCCCGCCGTGCAGCGCTAGATTTAGGGTTGCCGAAAGAGTAACTGAAGAGTGGGGGGTGACACAGGAAGAGGGTGCTAGAGCGGCTTCATTCATTGAGGATCGCCATGCCAATGCACGGTTTGCACATCCGGCAACCAGAGGGAGTTTCTTGCCGAGGTGAACATCAGGACGGGCTTACAGGGCTTGATCCTTGCCCTATTCCTTTATCGAGCCTTCTCAGACAAAATGTCGAAATTCACGTAGGTAAAATTTCCGGCATTAGGTGATGGCTCATACCGCAAAGTGTCTCCGATCTGAATCATGCATGGCTCCGACGTTGGTTGCGTTGCGATGATTGGACTGCCGTCCCGCATAACGTCCTTGCTCAATTTACACCGTCGGATCGGCACACCCACTTGTGGCACTTGGCTTAAGTCTGGATCAGAATCGTTCCGATGTTCGTGGAGCCCAGTGCCGGGGAAGTCGCCTGGCTTTGCACTACTGGTCTGGGAACTCGCGTATTTTGCCTTTAGAATATCCGCGCCGTATGCCACTGTGTAGTCGTCTTCCTGCGTCGGGATTCCGGTCTGTAATTGACCGCCCAAGTAAACGGGTTTTAGCTGGACCACGGTGTGCGCCGTTACCATGTAGGTGTCCTCAATCCGGTCCTTGGAGTTGTGGCAACCTACGATAATGACGAGAGCCATGACCACGGTCGACGGGGTCTTCATTGCCATTCTCCTGTTCAGCATCGCTCAATCGGGTAGTTGACACTGGACTGTCACGCTTTGAGCTTATAGCCGCCATGATCTAGCTCGATTTTTCCTTGTGCCCTGAGACGACGAAGGGATTTCCCAATTGAGCGATGGCCACGGTTGAGTATCTGCGAGAGGTCATCGACGCTATAACTTCCGTGTTGCGCTATGGCCTTGATCGTCGGGTGGGTGGCCTCTCCGGGGTCAATCGGACTGAAAGGTCCGAGCCTCTTTGGGATTCGCACCTCGCGTAAAACTTCTAGGATTGGTCGATCATGGAAACGGTCTACATACCACTCCCAAGTTTCCACTACTTTCTTTGGGCCGTAATAAACGGTCGGCACGCCAGCAGCAAACGCTGCGACAAGCCACTGCCAGTGATGCAGAAAATCAATGAACGCCTGCCAGTTCACGAGAGCATTTTAACGTTCCAGCACTCACTGTTTATGCAGAAATAGCGAAGTAGTAAACGGTGGGCGTATTGTGGTCCAACCGGACATAACCCAACTTTTGAGATTCCTCGTGTCAACCTAGGGTCTCTGTTCAGCAGCGCGTTTGAGCGCCCGTAGCCACTCGTTCCCTGCATTGCCAAGCTCCTGCGAGGAGTAGAGCTTCGCCATCAACGGTCCATCCATAGACTCTTTCATGTCAAGAGAGTTTGATTGCCGAATTGTGGCTTCAACTCCCAACCTATCCACGCTTGAGGATGAAGCAATCCTGTTGAGAAGCACCTCAAAGCTGCGCGTCTCTCGGTGCCGCACACTTCAGGAATGTCGATCGTAAAACGGACGGTCGAGTTCGCGCACCTCATCATCCATCCCCAGAAATTCCCACCTTTGCAGCGCAATGGGTACATTCCCGTTCCGCCACACGTAGTCGTGGAAATCTCGCAGGCTGAACTGCGCACCTCGTTTGTTTCGCGCCTCCGACAGCATCTGCGTGATCTGCAGTTTTCCAATCTGGTACGAGATCTTCTGCCCGGGCGTCTCGTCCATCTCCACGACCTCGGCCCTTGCGTCCTCCTGGCTCATCGGGACATTGTGCTGCATGAAATCGACGGCCTCCTCCGGCGTAAACGTCCCCAGCGCCAGCTTCACATCCGCAATCACGCGCAATGCGCGCAACCGCATCTGGTTGTAGACGATCTCGCGGGTATGGGGGCTATCGTCGTACAACCCCGATTGCAGCATCAATTCTTCCGAGTAGAAGCCAATTCCTTCATTGGCTCCGGAGTCGTAGTAGTGACGGCGTATCGGATCGGGGTTCTTCCACGAGACGCAGAGCTGTCCGTAGTGTCCAACCGTTCCCTCATGCACAATCTGAATGCGGGGGTCTTTCGCATCGGCGACCCAGAAGTATCCCGCAGAGGGCGAAGGCGCAGCCACATAGCGTATTCCATTCTGATCGAGCCGCGAGGGCGAGGTGAAATCGTCCATCTCGAGGAAATCGCCAAGCGCGGCGAGATAGGGTGGCACCGGTCGCAGCGTGAAATGCTGCAACCACTCAGGCAGAGTTCGGATTCCTCTTCGTTCCAGAAATTCGCGCACCGCCAGTTCAGCTCTCTCATTGCGCGCTACAAATTCCTCAGTGGTCGCGGCCATTGCTAGCGGCGGCACGGAGCGGTTTCGGTTTTGCTCCAGTCCCTCAAACGCAACAGACCGGTGCCACTCCTGCTCCGCCCATGAAACCAACTGTTCCGGCTCATATGGCATGAGGGCAACGTTGCGCAGGAACCATACATACTTCTCACGTCCGATGGCTGCCTGACCGGAAAGGATTGGCAGAATCTTTTCGAGCCACGCTCTGTACCGTTCGAGTGAGGTCGCAGCAGCGTCCGCCGAGGCAAGCCAGGTTGCAGCCGGAACCGTTGTGTGCGGCGCCAGCGTGATCGCCATTGTTTCCAGTTTTGGCCGAATGCCGGCCAGCGACTCGATCGCCATTTGGGCATTCGGTGCTGGAGGCGAGGACAGATTCTGCTTCGCTTCTTCCAGGATCGCTGGGATGTTGTTCAAGCGCGTTAATATTTCCCGACTTTGTCCCTCGTTATAAGGTCCGGGGACGGTGAGCGCTTCACCGACAGGCGTCAACGTCTGATCGATATAGAAATTCGGATCGCGCTGCCATCGATCGAGAACGTCCAGCTCCCATCGCACTCGAGCCAATCCCGACGCCAGGAGTCGGTGATCGACCTGCTTCCAGACCGGGGCTTCCTTGTCGCCGAGCTTCTTCCAGCGTTCCTCAAAATCGGTCAAATCCTGCCGCTGCTTTTCGACGCTGGCGGCTGACCAATCACGCATCACACCGGCAGGACGCTCCATCCGGGTAATGTCATCGTTCGTATACTGCGCGGTTCGGGCTCGCCACGCCCAAAAGTCGGAGGCAAGCTTCTCGTCCGAGTCCGGTGCATGTTGCGCCGCCACGTGAGCAACCATTACGAAGCACATGGCAAGAATGACTGGAACTCGGTTTGAGGTTTTCATTTTTTGGTAAAGATCTGAGGCCGAAAGAACTCCGAACCTGTTCCGATCTTCTCATGAAGCGCCAGGCACTCATTGAGGATCGGTAAGACGGAATTGCTCATGGTGACTATCCTGAAACTCTCCAGGGTCGGGATCACGGTTGCGCCTGGATCGTGGCCAATTGGCAGTGTCGGATGGTAGAGTCGAGATGTGGCGCGGTGGGTTAGGTCAGGCCTATCCGTTTCCGGCTCTTTCGTCTGCCGGTGCCTCATTATCCGGACCGTACTCCGTTTCCACATCCCGCTCGTCGAACCGGACAAGCAGTTTTCCCGCATCCGGCTCCCGGAGGAAACCTCACGCGTCGCTCACGAAAAGCTGCGTGTCCGCTGAGTGAGCCGAACGAGACCAAACGTATCGTGAAAGCGGGCCGGGGGAAATTTCCCGGTCGCCGGCCACGACACTTTGTGTTTGATGCACAGCCACTGACGCAGCCGTTTATCGGCATGTTGTTCTATTGCCCGATAGGCTTTGCTGGCTGATCCGAGACAGAAGTAATTCGCCCAACCGATCATCATCTGATTGAGCTTTCTTACTACCGTCTCGTGATCCAGCTGGGTTCGGTTGCGTTTGGTTTCGTCACTGATCGCCCGACAGATGCGGATCACCCGCTTCTTTGACGGTGCCGAACCCAGATGAGCGCGTCCCGTCATTGGCGAGTAATAACGACCAAACGTGTACCATAGAAAATCGAACTTCTCTTCCGGCAGCTTCGCGACCCGCGTCTTGGTTTCATTCACCGTCAGCTTCAGCTTCGTCATCATGACCCGGATCGCGGTCAGAGCTTCTTCCGCTCTGCCTCGACAACAGATCACCATGTCATCGGCATAGTTGACGATGCATGCTCCAAAACGCTTCTCGTGACCGAGCTTCTTCCACCCCAGCACGAACCGGCGCATGTAGAGATTGCTGAGCAGCGGACTGATCGGAGACCCAAGTTGCATCACTGTCGCATGCTTGTCTGCCCAATCCCATACTGTATTGCTGCTTTGAGAACGTCGACTTTTATGTCTGCTAATGTTTTGAATTTGATGCAATACCCTGTCACGCTTGCTTTGCCGAGATCTCGCCCAAATGTTTGGGCCAGGTACTTCTTGTTCTCTATTCCCATAATGTAGACGGAAATACCTGTTGTATTAGCACTGACACCGATTTGATAGAACTCCCTGGTTTTTCCATTGGTATATTCAATAGTTTGGGATCCATATCCAATGTTTGGGTTGGAAACGATTTTTCCTTTCTCGCCTTTCCCATCTAAGAACCACAACTTACAAGCTGGCATCAACGCCACAATCATGCCATGTAGCACTTGCATTTCGCTACGTTTTTGCTCCGGTTGAGCAGCAATGTACTCCTTGATTTGTTTCTGCACCGTCATGTTGATCTCCTTGGCCTTGCGGTAGTCCAGTGCTCCGGGAAACACCGGATTGGATCGGCCTGGTAAGCAGTGTCAATCGATGAAAATGATAGCGGAGCATTGCCGCCAACCTAGCTCGTCCTCATCCATTGATGATTCTCCTCATTCAGAAACCTGAGCCAAGCAATGAACTTACGGTGCAGTCGTCATCTGAGTCCAAGTTCCCACTTCACCCGCCTTTTCCGGGGTGTAATTGGGATCGTCAGTGGTGCGATAGTTGCCGAATCCGTCGGTAAAGTGATATTGGCCCAGGTTGGAGAGCTGTGTTGTCCCTCCAGTACTGGGATCGTTGACGGTATCGACGCCCCGGATCAGATCGCTCCAATGGTCGGAGGCGCTGCGGGCACCGCCATCCCGCAAATAACTGTCGTCGATACCGCCACTGGAACGGAAGGCCTCTTCCTGTTTGTCGAAGTTCGCTTGGAAAGCTGCCTGCTGCCTCATGGTCTGCTCCGAGATGGCCTGAGCCGCACGGAGTTGATCCCAGCCTTGCTTCATTTTCTGGTTGAAGTCGGCCATCATCTTGTCGTTGATCGCCTTTGTGAGGCGGGCCCACTCCGGATTTACGTAGATGGACTTGGCAATCACGCAAAACATCGGCATGCGCTTGTCGAGAGTGCCGGCAGGTGCGCGCATGCTTTGCAGAGCCCTAAATCCCCAGTTGGTCTGTTGCAATGCACCTGAGGCCATACTCAATTGACCGAGACTGACGGCGTCGGTGCCTTGTTTGGAGATGTAGTAAACACCAAAGAAAGCCTCCTCAACCGGCTGGCCATTCAGGTCGTATCCGATCTTGATGGCAACGCCATGATCGTTCGGCCACGGATCCATCTTGAGGGCCTCGGCCAGGTCGGGGAGATCCTGCTGCCCGATCCATTTGAAGTTGGCGGCATTGGGGCGAGTTTGCTGGATGAACTTTGCCAGAGCTTGCATTGGAGGTATGGGGGCAGACCAAATGGCGCCGGTGGGCAGGCGATCGCCGGGCTTGTTTTTATTGGTTGAAGCGTATTGCCTGAATTGGGGCGCAACATCGACGATCTCTGCCCGCAGCAACGGATATTGGAAATAGGCCTCTGCGTTGTCGGGATTCTCAGCGTGAGAGGAAAAGATCAATGGCACCTCGATCCGGTCGTAGTGCCACTCGATCTTGCTTTCGAAGCTCCATTTCTCCGGGATGTGAATGGTCGCGGCGCGCATTCCGTTATGTTCCGTATCCGCGATGACGCGCTCGGTGAACTTTTCCTCTGCGGAGCCTGGGGCGGTTTTGCGTGCGTGGGCCGGTTTAGCCTTGGAACTGGAAGCGGCGGCAGAGCTGGAGGTTGCCGCGGGCGCGCTAGCCGCGGCGCCAGATGTGCTGGTTCCTACAGATGGCGCCGCACTGGCGGCGCTGGGAGCAGGACGACTACCTGGATTCACGGCCAGACCGGCGGCCTGCCTGCACTGATCCGAGAGAGAATCTTTGTGCTCCTTGAGGCAAGCCACGACCCTGCCTCCTCCGGGTTGCACTCCCGCGCACAGCCGCTGTGCATCCGCTGAGCAGGCCGCGCGAAGCGCGTCAAGTGACGGCTGACTCTGGGCCAGTCCAAATTGCGCCGCGCCGGATGCGAAGACAACGAGCAATACCCTCAAAACTCTCATAGCTAATCTCGTCTCAAAGTTTCATTCAAAAGAATGCGTTCAACTATAAGCCGAATTGCTCATTGCTGTATCAGCGGAACGGCAAAGAAGCTCAACTTTCCTGCCCACGCTTGATGACCCGGTAGAGGTCGCCGATCCAGAAGCGACCCGATTTTGGGGTTCCTTCCGGGTTCGGTTATTCGCTCGGAACTCAGTGGTTCGTCGCTATCTGCCAGCAATTTCAGAAACTGACGCTAAACGCAGTCTCCCTTTATTGGACGAGAACGCGAATCGTCACATGCCAGTCCGCGTGCGGATGCTGACAACTCTGCGTCCCGCGACGGTGCGGGAGGCGGGCGCGTAGTCAGATACTCTGAGCGTGTGTTTTCCTTCAGGACGCCGGAAAATGCTTGTACGGTTTTCGCGGCCTACGACGAATAGAAGCAGAACGCATGCAGCTTCGGCGCGTGCCTTGCCGAGCGGCCGCTGAGCGGACTCCAGTAGATTGTTGAACACTTTGACCGCGTCCGAAAGGTTCGGCGATGCGTTTTCTCCCACCAAGCCTTCTCCGAATTGCGTCACCGAAAACTCATCTCCGGGCTTGGCACGGAGAAGCGTGAATGTGTACGCATAATCGACGTGAATTGGAGTATGGAAGCGGACTATCGTGGTGCTCGGTAGCCAATTGACATCAACCGCTTCGCACCATTGAAAAGGCGGTCGATTATTTCAAGATTCTCAATCGAATCGCTTAACTCCTCCCCGCGACCATACACGCGAGTAAGAGAGTCGTGAATGCGCTCACCCACAAAACAATCCCAGTTCCCAGTGCCGACGTGCCCTGCAAATGCTCCACCGGTACGAACATCGCGCTCAGCAAAGCCCATCCCAGCAGAACACCGCCTGTCACATAGTGCACCCAATACCGGAACAGCCGCGCAATGGGAAAGAAATGCAGCGCGACAATCGCGGAGATACCGCACATGATGTAGGCATCCAGATGCAACCTTACAAAACTGACTACTACGACCGCTACAGCCAACCACTGTGCACCGTTGATGAGGTTGAAAGTGCGACGGATCTTTGGATCCTCTGCCATCGTGGGATATCGCCTCGACTGGCGAATCAGCCACGTAGCTATTCCCACGATTATGGCAAGAACCAGCAAGACGAAGGCAATGTTCACCCGGGTCAGCAGCTGTTTCGCATAAAACCCGAGGCCGATCCACAGCGTACCGAAAACGGCGAAAAAGATCGCGCCGATCGCGCGGCCCTGAAGCTCATTGGAAGTCAGTGTCGTCATGGTGATTTCCTTTTTCTCGCAAAGCATCCGAGGAACTGCTATAGAGGTCCGGCACAAATCGCGTTGTTCGGCAACCGAAGCGGGTGCACGACGGATGTTACGTCCCTCAGAAGCGGTAAACCAGAAACGTTCCGGCCCGCCAGCGGTTGTTCGTTGTAGTAAGTGGGTGTCGTTACATAGCGGCTGGACATGAACCCTGCCTGTCCACGAAGAGCCAGGTGCATCGAGGTGTTCTGCAGGGGACACGGGAAATGTGCACTGTTGCCTCACACCTCGAGAATTGGCTGACTGCTCGGCGAACTTGAGAAGAGGAACCGAAATATCCACCATGATGACCTTCAGCGATTCGCCGATTCGGTCGATGGCACGAAAACCCACGAGCCCATCGCCCGCGCCCAGATCGACGAGGGTCATTCCCTGTTTGAGCGCAGCTCCGTCTAGGACACGGTCCGCGTAGCTCGCGACGGCATCCTTAACTCTTTGACCATAGTCGCAGTCGTCCGCGTGCCGCCGATGCATTAGCCAGTCAAACCAGAGATCCGATGTTGCGGAATCTGAAGGCAGGTCCATATTTCGTTCTTTCTTGGCCTTGTACCTTTTGCTCCTTCAAAACAGCACGTCGAAGTCGAGCAGGAAATGGCGGCCGTACTTTCCGAAGAAGGCTCCGTATTTGGGATCAGTGATATTGCTGTGGACCTGAAGAGGATTGAGATGGTTGGTAAGATCCATTCCACTTACTGACAAGCGGACGGCATGCTTCGGCCCCACATTAAAGTCCTTGGATATCCTTGCGTCGGCTGTGAAGTATCGCGGAAAGCGGGGCTGTGCATACGAGGAGAAGTCAACGTATTTCTGAAGCGAGTTGGTGGGCTGATAAGGAAATCCATTGCGCAGTTCAATCCGAGGAGAAATGCGCATCCTCCACGGAAGAGCAGAGTTTCCCCACAACAGGAAGCGGTTTGGAATCTCGCCGGGATTACTGGCCGTGATGCGCGACTGCACGACCGGGAAGGGGAAATCTCCAAGATAGGAAGCTGCGTCCGTTTGATCCCCGTTTGCGATCTGCCTCACATACGAAAGGAAGAACTGACGCGACTTGCTCGATCCGAGCCCGGCGGTGAAGTCGAATTGGCGCAGAATTCCCTGGCCGGAGTTCCCGAGGAGCAGCGCACTCCAATTCGGGGTGATTTCCGGCACGAGGGTGATCTGGTTGCGCAGATCGCTGTGCAGATAGCGCGCGCGCATGGTGAATGCAGAACCGACTTTGCGCTGTCCTTCGACGTTCCAGGCAATGCTGTACGGCGCGAAGTTTCCGCTAATCTGTCTTTGCGAAATGAACGGAAACTCCGATTCCGCTTCGGTAGCGGTGAGGTTGAGGTAGGTCCGCGGGCCATCTGTAATATGCCCATTGCCGTCGTAAGTTGTCACTACCTGCTTCGGATAGGTAGCGAAAGCATATGTGTCAAGCGGCACTTCGTTGTAAAAGACTCCAATTCCGCCGCGAATCACTGTGGGGCCGGCGCTTGGTGGTGTCCATGAAAATCCCGTGCGCGGGGCGAAGCGCTTTGTAGATGTGAGAGTCTGCGCTTCAGCGCGCATTCCGAAATCGACTGCAAGCCGATCGCCGATGAGCCAATGGTCCTGCGCGTAGAGGGCGGGTTCCAGGTCGGCGAGGTCGAACGATCCGGCTTCGGTGAAATCGATCTCGCGGAGGAGGTGTCCTGAGGCATCCTGAATCTGGGTCGTCGTTCCTGAAAAAGCTCCCTCGTCCTCGGCATGAGCGACAACAGAACCCACCTGCACGAAATGTCTTCCATGCCATTTCATCGGGCCGGAACTCAACGTCTCGAGCCATTGGTAGCGCGTCGCTTGACGGCTTCCGCGCCCGAAATAGCTCCCCGAGTTTCCAGTGGGCGACAGCACCATGTCACCCGGGGTTTGCGGCGCCACGTTAGTGGCATCGCGGGTCCCTGAAAACGTGCTCGTCAAGAGTGAATTTCCAATTGCCCACCGATGAAGGATCGTGCCCGTATCTTCCTGATAGTCCGCATTCGGCGTCACGGGCTCCGGATCGAAGTAATTCAGATTTACATACTGCAGATTGTGCGGCGCGAAATGAAGGGTCGCTGTGATGGTTTGCTTCGTCGACACGACGCCATCGAACTGCGTGAATGAGTTGAAGGCATCGCTTCGGATCTGATTCATTGGAAAGGGCAGTGTCCGCACCTCGGCCTTATTGGTCAAGTATTCGGTGCCTTCCAGCAGGTATACGCGATGGACTACGAGCGGACCTCCAAAGTCCACCCGTGGGGTCGCGCTTCTGAGGCCCTGCAGGTGCCCGCTCCGAATGCGAAATTCAGGCAGCGGGTCGTTAAGATTGAAGTTCCATTTGTCTCCTCCCCTGCGAGTTTCGGCACTGACCACTCCAGACGTAAAACTGCCGTACTGAGCGAGGTAGGGCGACAACGAAACCTTGACGATGTCGACACTGTCGACCGGGACGCTCAGGCCGAAATTGCCTGTCGCCGGGTCTGTCACATTCACTGAATTGATCAGGAGTGTGCTGTGAGCCTCATCCGTCCCCTCGATGGTGATCCGGCCATCCGGCGTTCGGGCGACACCCGGTACCAGTGGCAGCGTATCGACGAGAGTAGATGGTCGCAGGGGGGTTGATTTTGCCTCCCCGATATTCAGTTCGGATTGACTGCTCTGCGCCTCAGCAAGAGGCGATGCGTTGTCGGCATGGACGGTAACGGCTTGCGTATCCTCTACTGTCTTGCTCATTGCAAACTGAAGGACGGATCCTTGAGCGATGTCTTGGGGAGATAGCGTTACGGCTGCGGGCATATAGCCGGTCAGGGACAACTTGATATCGCAACTGATATCACTGTGACAGAGAGCGGTCGCATCCCCATCCTTACCGGTAATCGTTGTCTCCTTTGGAAAGCCCACTTGGCTGATCCGAACGTCAACTCCGTTTAACGGCGCTCCGTTGTCATCCAGCACGACAAGACGAATGCTCGCGCCGGACGAACTCTGCGCATGCAGACTTGCGCCCGCGAGAAGCAAGCAGGATAAAGTTACGCACCCTCCCGCCACCCATCTGTAGAGCAATCCCGATCTGCGATTCCAAAGCCTACCCATACTTGCACACTTTCGGGTTGGGAAGGGGGGAAGTGTGCCGCGCTGCAAACAGCGTGCAACTCCCTTGCAGCAAGAGACGAAAGTCAACTCGTGAAGTTATCTTACGATTGCCTGAATCAATCGCGGCTATCGCTTTCGATGACAAATTCGTCATCTCGAGGCCGCTGACGAGCGTCTCCGAGAGGGACGCCGATAAGGGTTTGCTACGGAATAACGGTGACACTTCCGGAATGCAAAATACCAATACCACTCCTTGTCCATCCCGACCCGAACGGGCTTGTGTTTGGCTATGGCCGCCCAGCCACGCCAACCGATGCCCGGCTCGTGAACCGCTTCAACACGAATTCACGCACCAGATTGGTTCCGGCGTGTTCCGCAATATCGACGAGCCCGTTCACAACGGTGAGCATGGCACCGCGATCCGCTGCCGGGTAGTAGAGATTGGAGATTCCTCCCGCCGTGAAGCTCCCGAGAATATAGGAGTAGTTCGGTTCCCAACGCCCATTGTCGCCCCTGGTTCTGACCGCAGCGGAGATTGCATAGAGCGCCCGGGACCCGATGCTGCCCGATCCACGGTAGAAGTAGCGGGGATCCTGATGGAACAGCGAAGGGTAGACGGCGTGTGCCAGTGTGTCTGCGGTGAAGTCGTCGGCATAGGCCGCGCCAAATCGCTTGGCGTATCCTTGCGCTCCGGTTCCGTAGCCGGAGAATACATTGGCTTGCTGCTCGATGCCGGCGATCGAGGCCGCTCCCACGAACGTCATCGGATCGGACAAGGACCGAAACACTAGTTGAAATTTTTGCTT
The DNA here is from genome assembly GCA_963704415.1 of uncultured Acidobacteriaceae bacterium. GTDB lineage: Bacteria > Acidobacteriota > Terriglobia > Terriglobales > Acidobacteriaceae > Telmatobacter. The sequence continues at coordinate 2,551,993 of OY969908.1, forward strand.
TGACCCCATGGGCGGCGCATTCCAGTCGTAGCTGCTATAGAAGTTGGGTAAGACACCTAGGACGCGCTGCTGCTCGGCAATATGTACCTGCTCCTCGGCCAGCTCGTCGCTGTTCGCGACGACCCGCACAGTCGCGGACGCCGTTAACGGCAAAACGACGTTCGGAACGAAGTGGAAGTCGCCCGGATGAAGCTGGATCTCGGGCGAAACGAAGGTTCCCCAGCCCTGACCGCTCACCGTCAGCTTGAAGTCGCCGGGAGGCAAGCCGGTGAATGTAAATTCACCGTTGCTGCCCGATTGCTCGCTGCGGATCTCGGATCCGGCTAGACTGTTCAGCACTACGTGTGCGTCCTGCACTTCAGACCCGTTCGCGTCCAGAACGGTCCCCGAGATGGCAGCTGAGGCCATGCCCACAGGGGTGCCGCGGTCAGGCGCGAGGAACGCTGCCGCAGCGCCGGGCGCGTTGGGCAGCTCTCGATCATTGGCAACCGCAGGAGCCTGTTGCCCTGCCAAAACCAGCGGCCCGGAGACAACGGCGGCCAGAGCGAGGAACCGAAGCCGGCGCAGCCTGTTGGTGCTCAGATCGGACGGCGCGACCCATTCTTTGCACTTTCCACTGCTGCCGTGTGCTCCCGGAAGAGACCACGAAATCCTCTGCACGTGATCGAAAAGTGACATAAAACTTCCTCGGGAGCTTGCCGCACGCGGCAAGCTTGGCAAGCCAACGTTGAAGGCGATCCAGATCGAAGGGATTCTTTGTCCGGCACTCGATGGACGCTCGCAGCCTAGGTGCGTAAACCGCCAATCGCATGAAGTTTTCGTCATGGTGGCGGAAAGCGGTTGAGCATGCCGGTCGGCGTTTATCGTTCTCATCGCCACCGGCACGGCATCTGCACTAGGGGCTTGGCCTTACAAGCAGAGTCGGGAGAGGTTGCGTGGCAGAGGTCGCCGCTCCGTTAAGGGTCCAGTAACGGTCTCTGCAAGGTGTCCTCGGGGCGGTTGAATGAAGAAACGAACTGCGCGCAATCGAATGGCTCTCCGATCACGGAGCACCTAGGCGGAATCTCATTGTGCCTTCAAGGTCAATTAATCGGCTGCCCATTTTGGGTTAGTTGCGAGAGAAGCGCCTGACCCTGTTGTTGAACGGGAGGTGGCAGCTTTGCATACCAGAGCTGCTCCGCAACATCCTGGCCAGTCGAAAGCGCGTATGCGATGTAATCCTTCAGAGCCGCCTGGTCGCCGTTGAGGCCTTTATTGTCCTTGGGGATCAGGATGAAGGACAAACCGGTGATTGGATACGCGCCCTTGGCCGTCGCTGGAGGATCCACGATGGGAGTGCGGAGATCCTTGGCCAGGATATCGACTGCAGCATCCACGGCTAGATATGCGCTCTGAGGGCTCGGCGCCACAAACTCACCCGTTCGGTTTTGAATCGAGGCAACCGGCAGACCGGCGTTCTTCGCATAGGCCAGCGAAGCGAAATTTCCGCGGTCGCGCATGTCGCGGAGAACGTCATAGATGTAGACCCCGCGTCATAAACGAATCCCTGCTCTTAGAGTCAATGCCTGGGACACGCAGAGGAGCTTTCTGTCCCGGTTTCCTCTCGCTCAATCTCTGCGAGACATGCCGCAGATTCCTGCAAAGCCATGCACTTATACCTGCTCATGAGCCACTCGCATTCCAGACCAAACCCGAGGCGTATCGCCTGTACGAGTTGCTGGCGCTCCTGCGCAGTCAGATCGTGCCTGACGTTTCTGGAAAATCCCGCCCAAATGCCATTCAAATCTAACTCGGATCGATCCTCGGGGCCGATGGTGATGGATGGGCACTCCCGTGCGACCTGTTCAAGAAACACCTGCAGCCCAGGACGACACCATCGCCATTTAATTGTGAGGAGCCCTCTTTCATTGGTGACATATAGCTGCTTACCTGGATAGTCGGAATCTAGTAATGAATTGAGGTGACTCAACGCTTCTTCTGTGATCGTGTGCAGAGGTTCGATCACCAACCACTGAGCATATTTGGGCCTAGACCCATCCAGGAACACTTCAGCAGTTCGGGCTGAAAGTGAAGCGATCTCAGAGGCATCGAGCATGAGCACATCTGGCTCCCCGCAGTCGGCCCGTTTCCATCCGCGCCTTATAAACAATCGAACAAATAGCTTCTCAGCGCATCCCGCCACAACCCAGTTCAACCGAGAAGATCTTCCGCGCCAAAGCCAAAACACATTCGACAAAAGGAATACCGGGATTCCGATCCAGGCCGCTGCCCGCGCCGAAATCAGGAGTCCGACGGCAATTGTGATCACAACGCCCGGTAAGCTTGCGAGAACTACTAGGGTTCGCGCGGACCAACCCCAGCAAGCCACCGCTCCGGTCGAGGCGATGCTGCGAGCCACTTCCGGTGAGTCAGATCGAACGAGTTTCATCGTCTTATTGACTCCCTTACTAAATTCACAAAAGTGGACCAAAATAGCTGCAGAGAGCCGCAGCGGGACCTGGCCACCCAGGGGGGCCGGGAAGCCCGGACATGCCTACGGGTACTCCTAGCGTGGCTCTCGCCAATGTCTTTGCGATCAAGCAGAAAGCCGTCGCCAAACTCTTCCCAACTACTGCGGCATATATCTCCACAGGCGCGCTGACGTATGTCTTGGTGAAAATTGATTCAATGTAATCTGCGCGCCCCGTAGGATCGATACCGTTGACCGGATCGCCATTGGCATAAAGGTACTTGTGCAATGTTTTGGGATCGACCAAGGTTCCAGCGTTGGGATCCCTGGACATGAGCCTACCGGTGAGCGGGTTGTAGTACCGCGCTCTCAGGTAGTAGAGGCCCAGGTCGGAGTCGTACATCTCACCCCGATACAAGAATTCATTCGGAGTATTTCCGCTCGTGTTTACAGAGTTCCCGAAGGCGTCGTAATCGTAGGTGTCTCATGTTTGCTCGCTCTGATGATCAACGACACGCCGAACTGAGAAGGCTACTAATCCGAGAACACCGATCCCTAGCATAATCCACAAAGAACTCGGGAACGATCGCGAGGAAGCCAGTCTACCCAAAATCGGAAGGAACACAAACGTGAGGCTCGCGACGATTCCCCAGCTTTTCGCTGAGCGCTTATCCTTCAAGACAGTCCACCACGCTAGTGAATAGATGATGGCCAAAACAGGCAAGAAGGAGGCTATAAAGAAACTCCTAGACGACTGAAAGGCATCATTTCGATGCATTGTATGCTGAATCAGCCGAACAGCATTCCAGAGGCACAACACGGAGGAGATCGCAAAAAGCCAGCACATGAGCTTTCTTATCCCATTCATTCGAGACCTTCCCAACTTTCGTCAATGTCCTAAGTGCCGCGGCAAGAAAACGAGCCCGGACGAGCTAGAAGTGAGTCTTTCGCCTAATTGCCAGATTCGTACGTTACGGTCCGGCAGAAACTGGCGCCGGATCTTGCCCTTCCTCGGGGCCTCCCGGTTCTTTATTAGGATCGTGAAAATCCGGTCCCAACGCCAACTCTAGTTCTTCCGTTATCCACCCGAAGGCTCGCGCCAAGTAGTTTGTAAAGATCGCCGCAATCAAACCTCCTCCGACAACCTTTGTGCCAGAGACTCCAGCCACCGCCCCTGCAATTCCAGGAAACAGCGGCCCTCTTTGAACACCGGAAAACAGAAACTGATACTCGACCTCATCGTCCCGTCCAGTTGGGTCTTTCCCGTTTATTGGATCGGCGGCCGTGTACAGATACCTGTGCAGCGATCTCGGATCCCACCGATTTTCGCTCTTCGGGTCCCTGTTCATGAACCTGCCCGTGAGCGGGTTGTAATACCGTGCTCTCAGGTAGTACAGCCCAAGATCGCTGTCGAAATACTCCCCACGATACAGGTACGAATTCGGCGTGGTCCCGGTTGAATTGATCTTGTTGCCGAAGGCGTCGTAATCGTAGGTAACTGTTGCTCCCGACGCGGTTCTCTCCGATAGACGCCAGCTAACCCCTAGTGTGGTTGTGAAGTTGCAGGCCGTGGATTGCTGATGCAGGCCCGCATTTTTGCCCGTCACCCCCTGATGCGGTTTTCGGTCGTTGACCTGGCCCTCGGCAGCTAAGGAAAAAACTTCTGCACTGCTCCACGGCACAAGCGGAGCGGACACACTTTCGTCTCGAAGAGTGCAGAGCATTCTGGCTCCGATTGTAAAGCTTAGAGGGCTTGTATTAGGAGCGGATTGGGTGCGAGATCGGGAAGCGATTGCGGGGCGGACAAGGCGCTGCTGCCGCGCCGGATTCCGAGCATAGTCCATCCTTCTTAGCTGATGAGTATTACAGCTAAGGGAAAAAGAGTTCTCTCTGTTTTGGGCAGTGCATACCGGGGTCGGATTCGGAGCTGATTGGCTGGCTAATCGTCTTCCGCTGCTTCGTTTTCGAGTGCTCTGAGCAGGTCGGCTTTCTGCTGCGCCGTGTCGTGGCTTGCCGCCTGCGCCGCCCTCTCCAGCGTCGCGCCGGGATGCGTGGCCGTATGGATTTGCTTCAGGTTGCGGATCGACACCTGCGTGTAGACCATCGTGCTTTGTAGATCGGAGTGGCCGAGCATCTGCTGGATGTAGCGGATGTCGGCTCCGCCTTCGAGCATCAGCGTCGCCATCGTGTGGCGGAACATGTGGCAGGCTCCGCGCTTGCCCAGGTTCGCGGCTTCGACGTACTCCCGGATCAGCGTGCTGAGACGGTCGGGATGGAACGGACCGTTTTCGATGGTGAGGAACACCGTGCCGTCGTCCGGGTCGCTCGCCAGCTGCGGACGCGCCTCACGCAGATATTTGTTGATCCACGCGATGGCCCGGTCGCCGATGGGGATGATGCGGTCTTTCTTGCCCTTGCCCTGCCAGATGGAGAGCGTGCCGCGCTCGCGGTCCAGGTTGTAGAGCTTCAGATGGACCAGCTCGGTGCGACGGATTCCGGTCGAGTAGAACGTCTCCAGCATGGCGCGGTCGCGCAGGCCCAGCGGCGTGCCGATATCGGGTACAAGCATCACCCGCTCGGCTTCGGATTCGCTCAGCACGGCGCGGGGCAGGCGCTGTTCGATCCTGGGCATGTCCAGATCGGCGGCAGGGTTGTGCAGGATGTGGTTGTTGCGGACCAGCCAGCGGAACCACGAACGCACCGGAACCATGCGCGTGTACTGCGAACGGAAGGTCAACGGCTCGCCGTTCTTCTGGCGGTAGTAGTAGAGATGCCGCTGGTAGTTCTGCAACACGGGCCGCGTCACTTCCATCGGGTCTTCGACGCCGTGCTCGTAGGCCCAGCGGATGAACATCGCGATGGAGGCGCGGCGATGATAGATCGTGTACGCGGCGGAGTTGCTCACATGCATCCACTCGATGAACTCACCGAGCAAGGTTCCCATCCGGTTGCCGGGAAGCGGCTTGGTCTTGAGCTTCTTGGCACGCGCCATCATCGCACCTCCACGTGTTGCGCCCTGCCATTCGGTTTATGTGTGACTACGACGGCATTCTCGAAAACACCGTCGCTCTCGTCCTTATCTATGTGTTTTCCGTTCTTCACTGGAAAAGGGTCTTTTACCCTTGTGGTTATTGGGGATTCGTTCTCTGCGCCACCCCCAGACATCCCCCAGACCTGGCCCAGACTCGACCCGGACCGCTGGCCTTCGGACCCAGACACCCCCTCCGTAGACCCAGACCGCTTTGCACCGTAACTCAACCCCGGCAACACCGGACGGCCGTTTGCGTCCATCTCGAAGTTGAGCGCGTAGACGAAGCTCTGGCCCGGTGCGCCGCGATGCAGCGCCAGGTATTCAAGGTCCTCAAGGCGATGCAAGTGCGTCTTCAGTTGCGAGTCGCTCCAGCCCGTGTGCTGCCGCACCGTGGCCCGCGTGAAGCGGTAATCGAACCGTTCGATCTTGAGCCGCTCGCACTCGCTCGCGACCATTTTGTCGACCAACAGGAGCAGACGGCGCGTCTGCGTCGGCACGTCGTCGAGCGAACGCATCAGCACGTGGTTGGCAAGCTCCCAGGCCAGCTTCACGTCTGCTTCGGTGGCCTCGATGTATTCGAGCTTCTCGCCGTCCTCGTTGCTGACCTTGATCTCGCGTTGATGCTGATGAAGCAGCGTGATCGCCTGGATCAGCGTCAGGAACTTCATGTGATCGCGACGCGTGCGCGTCATCGCATCGGGGAAGCCCAGATCCCGCAGGTGCTCGATCACGATCTGGACCGGGCGCAAGAGGCGTTGCGCGTTGCGATGCAGGCGCACGATCCGATTCCGCCGCATCCGGCTCTTGAGCCCTTCAAGCGTCTGCGCCTCGCGCTGCTTCTGATGGATGGCCCGCGTCTGCTCGCGGTCCTCGTTGACCGCAAGCACAAGGCAGCGGTTCATCAACTCCTCGTCCACGTCGTGCGCAGTGGTCGTGAGGAAGATCATCACCGGGCCTTCGACGACGTACTCATGCGTGACGTGCTTGCCGCTCACCGGGTCCTTGCCGGTCGAGGCGATGTTCAGCTTGCCTTCCGATTGCAACAGCTTCAACGGATAGCTCGCGGCCTCGGCCCCTTGCTGCTCCGCGATGGCCAGGATTTTGTGCTTCAGGTTTTTCTGCCCCATGTAGAAGAGAGCCTGCCCCGTCATGGCCGTGTAGCTTTCTCGCTGCTCTTCCGGCATGAAGTCGAGCACCGCTTCCATCAGCGAACTCTTGCCTGCCGACGAAGACGACTGCACGACCACGGCCAGCGGCTTCGCCAACAGGCGCGACACGGCGGCAAGATAACTTACCTTCTTGTTGGCCTCCTCGCCCACCGCGCCGCACTTCTCGAAGTCCTCCAACACACGATCCAAGAGATGCGGATCGCGCAACAGGGCCATCGCTGCGGCCTGCTCCTGGGCATCCATCAGCGGCTCTTCTTCGGGCGCTGTCAGCTTCTTTCGGATTTGCTCTCGCTGCAGATCGGAGAGCGCCGTCCACAGCTGGCCCACTTCGCGATGGATCGCGTCCTCCTTGGTCGCCATCTCCTGCGCGGCCTGCTTGACGAACATGGCCCGTTGCCGGAACGCTTCCATGTCCAGCGTGTCGCCGTGATAGCAAGACTCGCCACGTGCATTGTGGCCAGAGACTTTGACGTTCACCCGCATCGCGCCCCGCGTCGTGCATTTGTCCAGACCCAGCACGCGATACGCGCGACCGCTCAACGCCGTCATCCGCACTTCGTCGCCGTCGATCTCGATCTTCGGCTGGGCAGGCACAGCCATCGGCATCGGTAGCGCGACCGGCTCTTCGCGAACCGCTATATCTGGCGCGGGCTCCGGGCCTGGCTCCGGCGAGGCCTCTTCCATTTTTTCTTCTTTAGCTGCGGGTTCTTCTGCTGCCGGCGGCTCGGCTGCTGTGATCACCGGAACCTGCACGCGGCCCGATGGCCGCGGCCCCTTGCCCATCCATGCCGCGCCGGTCAACAGCACGCCCAGCGCCTTGGCCGCGGGCTGCGTCTTGAGCGCGTTCTCGTTGGCATCCATGCCCTTGGGGAACTGCACACGGAAGCACTCGATGCCCATCTGCATCAGCTCCTCGGCCAGCTTCGCCGCTGCACTGTTGCCCGCCTCGTCGTTGTCGTAAGCGATGTAAACCCGCTTCGTGCCGTGCTTTTCGAACGCCCGCCTGTGGTCTTCTGTGAAGCCGTGCACGCCGTAGCTGGCCGTCACCTGGCGGTAGCCCGCAACCCAGAACGTCATTGCATCGATCAGCGCCTCGCATAGGACGATGTCTTTCGATACGGCCAGCGCCTCTTCGTTCCACACACCGCGATGCTCACCGCGCAGATAGAGATGATCCGGCGTGCCGTCGCGCAGATTCGCCGTGATCTTCCGCCCGTACATCTCGACGACCTGGCCGGAGGCATCGAACACCGGGATGACAAGAGAGCCGTTGAAGTGTTCGTGCCCGCTCTCGCGCAGGATGCCCAGCCGCTGCAGACGGCCCCGCATCAGAGCGCCCTCGGCGCGGGTCTTCGCCGGAAGACGATATCCCAGGGTCCGGTTGGCGAAGCCCAGCCGGAACCGCTCGACCATCTCCGCCGATTGCAGGCCGCGCGAGCGTAGATACTTCTGCGCCTCCGGCGACTGCTTCAACGTCTCGTGGTAGTAGTCCACGATCTCTAACAGCAGCACACGGTCGTCCGCCTCCCGCGCCACCGGCGCGGGCAGCATACGCACCCTGCTCTGCTTGACAGGTTTGATTGGTTCGGCAGCTAAGGGAAGATGATCGGCCCTCAACAGTTCCACCGCATGGCGGAAGCTCACGCCCTGGGCGCGCATCACCCACTGGATCACGTCGCCGCCTTCGCCGCATGCGCCCTTGCAGTGCCACACATTCTTCGCCGGGTCGATATTCAGGCTGGGGCTGTGGTCGTCGTGGAAGGGACACAGACCGATCAGCTCTTTGCCGCTGCGCGTGAGCTTGATCCCTCGCGCTTCGGCCAGCCGCTGGACCGATACCTCTCGCTTCAGCCGCTCGATCACCGCATCCGGGATTCGACCCATTGCCATCCCCTCCGTCGAAAAAACCTGTCAAGTGCTTTTTTAACTTTTTGCAGTTTTTCTCGCCGTGCCTCAGTATATACATACCATGTATATTCATCCAGCGGTTTCGCGGGAGTGCTCAGAAGTGGACCATAAAATTCGTCTTGCCATGCCCGCCAAGAAGGAACCACAGTTCGCTTTCGGCCAGCGCCTCTTCTCCCTCAGGAAGGCGCGCGGCCTCACTCAGGTCCAGCTTGCCGAGGCTCTGGGCACAACCCAGCGCGTGATCTCCTACTACGAGACCGAAGCCGAACTGCCTCCCTCGACGGCCATCATTCCCCTGGCTCGTGTTCTCGGAGTTTCTACGGATGAGTTGCTGGGATTGAGGCCCGCACAGGCCAACGGCAACAGCAGCCCGCAGAAGCAGCGGCTCTGGAAGAGATTTCAGAAGATGGACGCTCTGCCGACGAAGGACCAACGCGCTGTGATCCGGTTGATCAACTCGCTGGCTGGCACTGCACAGGCGGAGGCCCGCTGAGCCCTCACAACCATTGACCGCTCGCGCGTAACGGCGCAGGATAGTGAAGAGAGATTCTCCCGATGGCAACCACGGCAACCAACCCGAAGCAGCAGGCTCACGAACTGATCGAGCGCATATCCACCGCGCAGGCCTCCGCCGTCGTCGGATTGCTCGAAGCCATGCTCGATCCCGTCTCTGTCGCCCTGGCCAACGCCCCCATCGACGACGAGCCAGTGAGCGAAGAAGAGGCCCGCGAGATTGCCGAGGCTCGCGCCGCCATCGCGCGCGGAGAGATCGTTTCTAACGAGGAAGTCCTGGCCGAGTTCGGCCTGACCGCCGAAGATTTCGAGCGCATGGGACGCACGCCCCTGGAAGCCGAACCGCATCATCCCGGACAGTGAGCATGGGCCGCAAGAAGATCGCCTGGAGAGACCAGGCCAAGGCACAGCTCCGCGCCATTGACCAGCCTGCTGCCCTGCGCATTCTGCAAGCCCTGGCCCACTTTGCCGCCACCGGCGAGGGCGACGTGAAGCGCCTACAGGACATCGAGCCGCCCGAGTTCCGCCTGCGCGTCGGTGACTACCGCCTCCGCTTTCACGACCACGGCGACTCTCTCTACATCACCGCCGTCCGACATCGCCGCGAAGCCTACCGCTAAACCGCTCTCGAACAGGAACCGGACAAGCTCGCACACCCTGCGAGATGCGTTCGATGTTGGTTCGAGGATGGGCCGCACATCGGCCCCGCTAAGCCGTCAGCTTAGGGATGGTGTCTGCGTCCAACACGCGGCCACGAGCGCCACGGAAGCCGCCGGATTGCCGCACTCGTGCACGCATGTGGAACATGAGAAGAAGACATTCTTCTCATAGCTGCGAACCACCCGCAGCGAGGATGGCGGTCAAGGGCGCGCGATCTCTGCGCGTTCATCGCAGCGAAGCGGAGACCCTTGACCGACACCGCAGCGAAGGGTACGCGCGAAGCGCGCCGGGACGCCTGTTCAGCCTCGATCCTTTTTCCTCAACAAGTTCGCAACAAGGAACCTGCGGTATCTCGTGAGAGACCGGATTTGCATAAACTCCACACCTTCACGTAGTTCGCAACGAGGAACTTCGGTTCCTCGGCAGTTACCTAGAAGGGGTGGAGTGTCCCCCCTACTCCCGACGCCGTAGGCGGCGTGAACGCGCGCGTCTGGCCGAGACAGACTACTGATGCGGAAGGCCGAGGAGATGACGCCCCCAGTTGATGACCCAGCCGAGCCAGGGAAGCTTCTACAGGAAGATTCGGGTGGTTTCTGGAGTCATGAACATGCAGAGGAGAAAGACCACGACGACGATCAACAAGGCTTGAAGCCATGGCCTTTCACCGGCTATGATCAGTCCCGCCATTTCGCCTTCACCTCAACCGATACGGAGCATGGCGGGATTCTCAGGATGCTGGCTGCAAAGGGCTAGCGTGATTGGCTTCGCCCTTCTCTTCTGCGTCCTGAATGGGAAGCGATTCAATTGCAATCAGTCTCGCGAGGACGACAGCAGATGCACCCGCCACCGGTTCTATCTCCATCAGATGGAATTCTCCGGATTGGATGCGAGCTAACTTCTCTTTGAATGCAGGCCATTCAAGATCCGAGGTTGAAAGCTCGCGCTTCTGCATTAGGTAGAAAAGAGACTTCGTGCAATCGTTGATTTCCTGGGCGGCATCTGCCGCCGTGAAAATCGTCACTCTGTCGATGATGTTATAGGTGCGCACATCGTCAACCAGCAGGTCCTCTATCCCGCTCGCGACAATTACCTTTCTGCCCCTATCTCCAAAGACGCAGGAGACTTCGAAGCGCAGTTCAGCTCTCTCCCTGTCAAAGCTTAATCTTGTGACCGTTGCCTCGACTAATGAATCCAAGTTGCTCATAGTGGATCCCTCCCTTTGGGCCATGGTGAATACGGACGACCGGGATGCTCACGGCCTCCGGGACCCCATTCATGAACATGCGGATATTGTGCGCCTTGGTGCGGCTTGTCAAAATCATAGAAGGGTTCGCCGTTGGGACCATACTGCCGAGTGCGTCGAGGACCTTCGACAAAGCCATTCGGAGGTCCCTCAGAAGGAATGCTCTTCTTCGGGGCTTTGGCGGAACAGGTTGCGAAGTCAACTGCTAGATTCCCAACCGCAAGTGTGCCTTCCAACGCTGTTGTCGATGAGACGGCGTCCAACGCATCAGCTGCCGTCTGGTAGACGCAGCTGATCTCCTTTGCTAATGCCTCTTCCCCTTCTACCGCTCCTTCCGATTCGATGCCCGTGATCTCAACGTCTTCTTCCTCGTCCCAGCCAGTCGGGTCCCACCAATTTACGGGGTCGCCACCCACATACAGGTACTTGTGCAAAGTAGCGGGCTGCCAGAATTGGCCATCCCACGGATCTCTGGACATGAACCGTCCAGAAAGTGGGTTGTAGTAGCGCGCTCTTAGGTAGTAGAGGCCGAGGTCTGGGTCGTATTGTTCGCCGCGGTAGAGGAAGTTGTTGGGCGTTGTGCCGGTTGAATTGATCTTGTTGCCGAAGGCGTCGTAATCGTAGGTGTCGGTGGACGCTCCGCAAAGCGAAACTTCGTCAATGGCGCATGTTGCGGAGACCGTCGTTGCTCAGCTGCGATCCGTGCCTCCTTGCCCCTAGCTTTCAACTCTGAATGCACGTCGCGCATTTGGATCAAGTAGATATCCGAGGATCAGTATGCTTGAGAAAACATCGATGAGGAAATATGCCGACGACGGGAGTAGCGCGAAGAGCTTTCGATCAAGGGCCGTGATCGTTACCAAGGCGATAGCCAATCTCCCTAACGGAATCCCGGTATCCAAGATCAGAAGGGTTCTTGCCCATTGTTTCGTAAACCATACTCCGAGCCCGATCACGATCCCCAGAAGTGAGAAAAAGGGGGCTATCAACATCCCGAGATCTGTGTGCTGACCTTGCAGAAGCGGAGCGAGTTGCCCAATGAATTCCTGTGCGCTCGCACGATACCCCGGATAGATGTGCGCGACGATTAGCGCGAGAATTATCGCCGCTGCCTTCAAGAAGAAGAAGGCGGCAATGAGTTTAACCCCAACCGGCCGACGGTCTTCCATTCTAAAATTCCTCGCTGTTCTTTACACACGGCATTGGAGCTTCAACAGCTCAGAAAACGCGTTTCAAAATAGGCCCTAGAAGTTCCTTCGATGCCTCACCTCCACATTCATACAGATACTGACCTATCTGTCCACCGCTGTCCTGGGTTATGGCTCCTTCGGTGACGGCATTTGTCAACATAGCCTCTCTTGTAAGAGCATTCGCGACACAAGGGCCGAGGATGCTCCCATATTCGTACGTCTCATAGCCACTGTGAATAACTACAGCTATGTACTCGACAATGTCAGTTCCGCGCGGATCCGCGCCGTTTACTGGGTCGCCACCGGCATACAAGTACTTGTGCAGCGTCGCCGGAGTTGTGACGTCACCATCCTCCGGGTCTCTGCCCATAAATCTGCCCGTCAGCGAATTCATGTACCTGGCTCTCAAGTAGTAGAGACCTAGATCGGAGTCGAACTGCTCCCCGCGATAGAGGTAGTTGTTGGGCGTCCCATTTGAAGTTGGGTTGAGCAGATTTCCAAAAGCGTCATATTCGTAGGTGTCCGTGACAGCGCCTAGTTGCATTGGTCAATGCCCGCTCCCCCACTCCAAGGGCGTGCGCGAAAACTCCTGATGGTTCCAGCGCTGTGCGATCCCAATATCATAGCCGTAGTAGATCTGCACAGTGAGTTGATCGTAGTAATGAGCGCTGGCGTCCTTCTGAAGAATTGCTGCCGCGACTTCACTGGCGAATGTCTCCGCGTCCTTTGGGGTCGATAGTGTGACGGTCGCAACGAGATTCTTTTTCACGCTCTCCCCGCCTGAGCTATGTTGGAGCCGGTCTCGCAGGCGCGCTCGCCACACGCCATTGAGGGCTTCGATCTCTCTTTCGTCTTGTCTTAGTTGCGGATACGGTGGTGCTTCCTCGTCCTTTGTTTTCACGATCTGTACAGAGGTGGTGTAGACCGCCAAGATTATGCTGAGGACGACCCAGATTGCTTTCTGTGCCCGTTCGATCCTAAGAGGACCGAATACCTCAGCATTGGCAACGCAACTTCCGACTACGATGTCGTGGATTCCCTGTCGAGTTCGTTGATTGAACGCTACCAAGTAGAGTGTCGCCCCTCCGACCCACCAAACGACCATAAAAACAAGTGAGATTACAATCGACGGGGTTCGGCTTTCAGCTAGCTTCAGTCCATAGAGAGATGGTGGAATCACAAAGATCAAGGTTCGGAGGAGCGATCTAGCGAGGGATATCGGAGAACCTGATCGATCAATCACCCTCAACCTAAGCCAGCGCTTTCCCAACGTCTGCCCATTTCCAATATTGCTATCGAGCACTCCAAAATAGACGAACGAGACAGAGAATCCAACAAGTCGTCCCCAGGGACCCAATTGCGCCAGCCTGTCGAAGAACACAGCACCAATTCCTGATCCGACGACACCAAGGACCAAGGCGTCCAGAGCATAAGCAACAAAACGACGCCAGAGGGAGCCAACCGCACGATACGCTGCCATTGGCTCGAAATCGGCTGTTGCGTCTTTCGAAACAGAATCTGTGTTCAATTTTTTCCTCTGTTAGAACCTGCGCAGTTCTCTTCCACTCTCTCAATCAGCGATATGGGATTCACAAAATTCGTGCGCTTGTTCGATTAAATCAGGGATGGGCCAGGGCAGAACTTCCTCTCCGTCGTTCTCTACTTGGGCCCATTTGAGAGTAAGATTCGCAAGTTCAAGCGGGAAGCACACCTCCTGCCCGACGGCCACGATGACATTCAGTTGATTCTGAACTACGTATGTAGTGAGGATGGCCAATGACAAACCATATTCCTGAATCGAGCCTCGCCCGCTCGGATCCCTTGCGTTAATTGGATCGCCACCTGCATACAAGTATTTGTGAAGCGTTGCCGGACGGTGCAGATTTCCCTCATTCGGATCCCTGCTCATGAATCTCCCGGTGAGCGGGTTGTAGTAGCGCGCTCGCAGGTAGTAGAGACCGAGGTCTGGATCGTACTGTTCGCCGCGATAGAGGTAGTTGTTGGGCGTCGATCCGCTGGTGGAGACGCCATTTCCGAAGGCGTCATATTCGTAGCTAACTGTTGCTCCCGACGCGGTTCTCTCCGATAGACGCCAGCTAACCCCTAGTGTGGTTGTGAAGTTGCAGGCCGTGGATTGCTGATGCAGGCCCGCATTTTTGCCCGTCACCCCCTGATGCGGTTTTCGGTCGTTGACCTGGCCCTCGGCAGCTAAGGAAAAAACTTCTGCACTGCTCCACGGCACAAGCGGAGCGGACACACTTTCGTCTCGAAGAGTGCAGAGCATTCTGGCTCCGATTGTAAAGCTTAGAGGGCTTGTATTAGGAGCGGATTGGGTGCGAGATCGGGAAGCGATTGCGGGGCGGACAAGGCGCTGCTGCCGCGCCGGATTCCGAGCATAGTCCATCCTTCTTAGCTGATGAGTATTACAGCTAAGGGAAAAAGAGTTCTCTCTGTTTTGGGCAGTGCATACCGGGGTCGGATTCGGAGCTGATTGGCTGGCTAATCGTCTTCCGCTGCTTCGTTTTCGAGTGCTCTGAGCAGGTCGGCTTTCTGCTGCGCCGTGTCGTGGCTTGCCGCCTGCGCCGCCCTCTCCAGCGTCGCGCCGGGATGCGTGGCCGTATGGATTTGCTTCAGGTTGCGGATCGACACCTGCGTGTAGACCATCGTGCTTTGTAGATCGGAGTGGCCGAGCATCTGCTGGATGTAGCGGATGTCGGCTCCGCCTTCGAGCATCAGCGTCGCCATCGTGTGGCGGAACATGTGGCAGGCTCCGCGCTTGCCCAGGTTCGCGGCTTCGACGTACTCCCGGATCAGCGTGCTGAGACGGTCGGGATGGAACGGACCGTTTTCGATGGTGAGGAACACCGTGCCGTCGTCCGGGTCGCTCGCCAGCTGCGGACGCGCCTCACGCAGATATTTGTTGATCCACGCGATGGCCCGGTCGCCGATGGGGATGATGCGGTCTTTCTTGCCCTTGCCCTGCCAGATGGAGAGCGTGCCGCGCTCGCGGTCCAGGTTGTAGAGCTTCAGATGGACCAGCTCGGTGCGACGGATTCCGGTCGAGTAGAACGTCTCCAGCATGGCGCGGTCGCGCAGGCCCAGCGGCGTGCCGATATCGGGTACAAGCATCACCCGCTCGGCTTCGGATTCGCTCAGCACGGCGCGGGGCAGGCGCTGTTCGATCCTGGGCATGTCCAGATCGGCGGCAGGGTTGTGCAGGATGTGGTTGTTGCGGACCAGCCAGCGGAACCACGAACGCACCGGAACCATGCGCGTGTACTGCGAACGGAAGGTCAACGGCTCGCCGTTCTTCTGGCGGTAGTAGTAGAGATGCCGCTGGTAGTTCTGCAACACGGGCCGCGTCACTTCCATCGGGTCTTCGACGCCGTGCTCGTAGGCCCAGCGGATGAACATCGCGATGGAGGCGCGGCGATGATAGATCGTGTACGCGGCGGAGTTGCTCACATGCATCCACTCGATGAACTCACCGAGCAAGGTTCCCATCCGGTTGCCGGGAAGCGGCTTGGTCTTGAGCTTCTTGGCACGCGCCATCATCGCACCTCCACGTGTTGCGCCCTGCCATTCGGTTTATGTGTGACTACGACGGCATTCTCGAAAACACCGTCGCTCTCGTCCTTATCTATGTGTTTTCCGTTCTTCACTGGAAAAGGGTCTTTTACCCTTGTGGTTATTGGGGATTCGTTCTCTGCGCCACCCCCAGACATCCCCCAGACCTGGCCCAGACTCGACCCGGACCGCTGGCCTTCGGACCCAGACACCCCCTCCGTAGACCCAGACCGCTTTGCACCGTAACTCAACCCCGGCAACACCGGACGGCCGTTTGCGTCCATCTCGAAGTTGAGCGCGTAGACGAAGCTCTGGCCCGGTGCGCCGCGATGCAGCGCCAGGTATTCAAGGTCCTCAAGGCGATGCAAGTGCGTCTTCAGTTGCGAGTCGCTCCAGCCCGTGTGCTGCCGCACCGTGGCCCGCGTGAAGCGGTAATCGAACCGTTCGATCTTGAGCCGCTCGCACTCGCTCGCGACCATTTTGTCGACCAACAGGAGCAGACGGCGCGTCTGCGTCGGCACGTCGTCGAGCGAACGCATCAGCACGTGGTTGGCAAGCTCCCAGGCCAGCTTCACGTCTGCTTCGGTGGCCTCGATGTATTCGAGCTTCTCGCCGTCCTCGTTGCTGACCTTGATCTCGCGTTGATGCTGATGAAGCAGCGTGATCGCCTGGATCAGCGTCAGGAACTTCATGTGATCGCGACGCGTGCGCGTCATCGCATCGGGGAAGCCCAGATCCCGCAGGTGCTCGATCACGATCTGGACCGGGCGCAAGAGGCGTTGCGCGTTGCGATGCAGGCGCACGATCCGATTCCGCCGCATCCGGCTCTTGAGCCCTTCAAGCGTCTGCGCCTCGCGCTGCTTCTGATGGATGGCCCGCGTCTGCTCGCGGTCCTCGTTGACCGCAAGCACAAGGCAGCGGTTCATCAACTCCTCGTCCACGTCGTGCGCAGTGGTCGTGAGGAAGATCATCACCGGGCCTTCGACGACGTACTCATGCGTGACGTGCTTGCCGCTCACCGGGTCCTTGCCGGTCGAGGCGATGTTCAGCTTGCCTTCCGATTGCAACAGCTTCAACGGATAGCTCGCGGCCTCGGCCCCTTGCTGCTCCGCGATGGCCAGGATTTTGTGCTTCAGGTTTTTCTGCCCCATGTAGAAGAGAGCCTGCCCCGTCATGGCCGTGTAGCTTTCTCGCTGCTCTTCCGGCATGAAGTCGAGCACCGCTTCCATCAGCGAACTCTTGCCTGCCGACGAAGACGACTGCACGACCACGGCCAGCGGCTTCGCCAACAGGCGCGACACGGCGGCAAGATAACTTACCTTCTTGTTGGCCTCCTCGCCCACCGCGCCGCACTTCTCGAAGTCCTCCAACACACGATCCAAGAGATGCGGATCGCGCAACAGGGCCATCGCTGCGGCCTGCTCCTGGGCATCCATCAGCGGCTCTTCTTCGGGCGCTGTCAGCTTCTTTCGGATTTGCTCTCGCTGCAGATCGGAGAGCGCCGTCCACAGCTGGCCCACTTCGCGATGGATCGCGTCCTCCTTGGTCGCCATCTCCTGCGCGGCCTGCTTGACGAACATGGCCCGTTGCCGGAACGCTTCCATGTCCAGCGTGTCGCCGTGATAGCAAGACTCGCCACGTGCATTGTGGCCAGAGACTTTGACGTTCACCCGCATCGCGCCCCGCGTCGTGCATTTGTCCAGACCCAGCACGCGATACGCGCGACCGCTCAACGCCGTCATCCGCACTTCGTCGCCGTCGATCTCGATCTTCGGCTGGGCAGGCACAGCCATCGGCATCGGTAGCGCGACCGGCTCTTCGCGAACCGCTATATCTGGCGCGGGCTCCGGGCCTGGCTCCGGCGAGGCCTCTTCCATTTTTTCTTCTTTAGCTGCGGGTTCTTCTGCTGCCGGCGGCTCGGCTGCTGTGATCACCGGAACCTGCACGCGGCCCGATGGCCGCGGCCCCTTGCCCATCCATGCCGCGCCGGTCAACAGCACGCCCAGCGCCTTGGCCGCGGGCTGCGTCTTGAGCGCGTTCTCGTTGGCATCCATGCCCTTGGGGAACTGCACACGGAAGCACTCGATGCCCATCTGCATCAGCTCCTCGGCCAGCTTCGCCGCTGCACTGTTGCCCGCCTCGTCGTTGTCGTAAGCGATGTAAACCCGCTTCGTGCCGTGCTTTTCGAACGCCCGCCTGTGGTCTTCTGTGAAGCCGTGCACGCCGTAGCTGGCCGTCACCTGGCGGTAGCCCGCAACCCAGAACGTCATTGCATCGATCAGCGCCTCGCATAGGACGATGTCTTTCGATACGGCCAGCGCCTCTTCGTTCCACACACCGCGATGCTCACCGCGCAGATAGAGATGATCCGGCGTGCCGTCGCGCAGATTCGCCGTGATCTTCCGCCCGTACATCTCGACGACCTGGCCGGAGGCATCGAACACCGGGATGACAAGAGAGCCGTTGAAGTGTTCGTGCCCGCTCTCGCGCAGGATGCCCAGCCGCTGCAGACGGCCCCGCATCAGAGCGCCCTCGGCGCGGGTCTTCGCCGGAAGACGATATCCCAGGGTCCGGTTGGCGAAGCCCAGCCGGAACCGCTCGACCATCTCCGCCGATTGCAGGCCGCGCGAGCGTAGATACTTCTGCGCCTCCGGCGACTGCTTCAACGTCTCGTGGTAGTAGTCCACGATCTCTAACAGCAGCACACGGTCGTCCGCCTCCCGCGCCACCGGCGCGGGCAGCATACGCACCCTGCTCTGCTTGACAGGTTTGATTGGTTCGGCAGCTAAGGGAAGATGATCGGCCCTCAACAGTTCCACCGCATGGCGGAAGCTCACGCCCTGGGCGCGCATCACCCACTGGATCACGTCGCCGCCTTCGCCGCATGCGCCCTTGCAGTGCCACACATTCTTCGCCGGGTCGATATTCAGGCTGGGGCTGTGGTCGTCGTGGAAGGGACACAGACCGATCAGCTCTTTGCCGCTGCGCGTGAGCTTGATCCCTCGCGCTTCGGCCAGCCGCTGGACCGATACCTCTCGCTTCAGCCGCTCGATCACCGCATCCGGGATTCGACCCATTGCCATCCCCTCCGTCGAAAAAACCTGTCAAGTGCTTTTTTAACTTTTTGCAGTTTTTCTCGCCGTGCCTCAGTATATACATACCATGTATATTCATCCAGCGGTTTCGCGGGAGTGCTCAGAAGTGGACCATAAAATTCGTCTTGCCATGCCCGCCAAGAAGGAACCACAGTTCGCTTTCGGCCAGCGCCTCTTCTCCCTCAGGAAGGCGCGCGGCCTCACTCAGGTCCAGCTTGCCGAGGCTCTGGGCACAACCCAGCGCGTGATCTCCTACTACGAGACCGAAGCCGAACTGCCTCCCTCGACGGCCATCATTCCCCTGGCTCGTGTTCTCGGAGTTTCTACGGATGAGTTGCTGGGATTGAGGCCCGCACAGGCCAACGGCAACAGCAGCCCGCAGAAGCAGCGGCTCTGGAAGAGATTTCAGAAGATGGACGCTCTGCCGACGAAGGACCAACGCGCTGTGATCCGGTTGATCAACTCGCTGGCTGGCACTGCACAGGCGGAGGCCCGCTGAGCCCTCACAACCATTGACCGCTCGCGCGTAACGGCGCAGGATAGTGAAGAGAGATTCTCCCGATGGCAACCACGGCAACCAACCCGAAGCAGCAGGCTCACGAACTGATCGAGCGCATATCCACCGCGCAGGCCTCCGCCGTCGTCGGATTGCTCGAAGCCATGCTCGATCCCGTCTCTGTCGCCCTGGCCAACGCCCCCATCGACGACGAGCCAGTGAGCGAAGAAGAGGCCCGCGAGATTGCCGAGGCTCGCGCCGCCATCGCGCGCGGAGAGATCGTTTCTAACGAGGAAGTCCTGGCCGAGTTCGGCCTGACCGCCGAAGATTTCGAGCGCATGGGACGCACGCCCCTGGAAGCCGAACCGCATCATCCCGGACAGTGAGCATGGGCCGCAAGAAGATCGCCTGGAGAGACCAGGCCAAGGCACAGCTCCGCGCCATTGACCAGCCTGCTGCCCTGCGCATTCTGCAAGCCCTGGCCCACTTTGCCGCCACCGGCGAGGGCGACGTGAAGCGCCTACAGGACATCGAGCCGCCCGAGTTCCGCCTCCGCGTCGGTGACTACCGCGTCCGCTTCCACGACCACGGCGACTCTCTCTACATCACCGCCGTCCGACATCGCCGCGAAGCCTACCGCTAAACCGCTCTCGAACAGGAACCGGACAAGCTCGCACACCCTGCGAGATGCGTTCGATGTTGGTTCGAGGATGGGCCGGGAACCGGCCCCGCTAAGCCGTCAGGCTTAGGGATGGTGTCTACGCTCCAACACACCGCCGGACGCGCCACGGATGCCCGCTCGTCGCCGCTGTCGTGCACGCATGTGGAACATGAGAAGAAGACTTTTTTCTCATAGCTGAAAAACGTAAGCGTCAGACCAACGCATGCCGAACTGTATCTGGATATTTGGCGGCCCAGGCGGCAGGAGTGCGATCAGCGAAGCTGTGCAGTGGCGCATTGGCAAGACCTGGCAAGATGTCGGCGAGGTAATCGCGCACCGGGATCTTCAGGCGGCGACAGCTTTCGATCACAGAGATGATTGCCGCTACCCGCGGTCCGGCGTGCTCACTCCCGATATGGATCCAATTGCCTCTGCCGACGGCAATCGGCCTCATTGAATTCTCCGCAAGGTTGGTGCTGAGCTCCAGTTGGGGATGATCAAGGAATCGGATTAGCCTTTCCCAAATGCCCAGTGTGTACGTGCAGCCTTTGCCGGCAGCGCTCTTGGGCAGTACCGTCTTCCTCATCTGCTCGATGTGAGCAAGGATTCTAGCGAGCACTGGGGGCGCCTTTTCGTGGCGCAGCGCATGGCGCGCGGCATGGTCCATGTTCTCGTTGCGTGCCTGGGCGTCGATCGCGAACAACTCGTTGATCAGTTCCACGGCTCGGATCGAGGCGGCATCCTGTTTGTTGAGTTTGACCGCATCCACGAAGTATCGTCTGGAGTGGCTCCAGCAGGCCGCGTGCACCATCTTTGGCCCACCCACGCGATCGTAGGCTGCGTATCCATCCGTCTGGAGAAGCCCTTCGAACTTACCCAGGAAGTTTAGAGGTCCCTCCCGTTTACGGCTCATCTGGAATTCAAACACCGTCATACCGCCCGGTGTTCCGTACTGCCAGAGGTACGCCTGATGGTTGGTGCCGCTGCCGTCATGCGTCTGCACATCCACCGGAGTTTCATCGGCCTGGATATAAGTGCCGGCCAGCAACTGGTTTCGCATCGCAGTGGATAACGGCATCAACATCTCTCCGATGGTCATTACCCACCCGCACATCGTGGCCCGGCTGATATCGATGCCCGCATCGCGCAACAGAGCTACGCTTTGGCGATAAAGTGGGCTGTGGTTGCAGTACTTGTTTACCACCGTGTCGATGATTACTTCATCCGACACCAGGCTCTTGTCGATGATCCGGTCAGGAAGAGGTGCTGCCACAACGCCTTCCTCGGGGCAGGTTTTGCAGGCCCGCTTCTCGCGCTTGGTCACCAGCACGAAATAGCGCGCCGGCTCGACAGCCAGCACCTCGCTCACTTCGAAGCCGATCACGGTATTGCCATGGCCGCACTTCCCGCACACGCACTGCGCCGGAGTGCAGGCAATCACCCGCTCCACGCGGGGAAGATCGGCGGGCAGAGTCTGACGTCCTGGATGTTGACGCTTCTTCCGTTCAGAAGCCGGCGGCGGAGCGTGGCGTTCGCTCTCGGCAACCACCTCTTCGCGACTGACACCGGGCTCTTGTTCCAGCAACTCCAGTTGCAAACTACTCAGCTTTTCGCTGCTCGGTCCATACTTTTCGATCCGCTGCAAACGAAGACGCTCTTCCAGAACCTGGATTTTCAGCTTCGAAAACTCCAACTCCTGAGCGTAGGCATTCAACCTGCCGCTCACCATCGCAAAGAGCGCCTCCGGCACTTGCGTTTTTAGCTGGTCGAGAAGTTCGGCGTGCGAAGATGATTCAGGATTCGGAGGGGATGGCGCCGAGAGTGGAACGTTGTCACTCACGATGCTCATTTCATAGCATGCTCCATGGGCAGAAGCAATCATTTCGTGCAGTGTTCATGCGGTGTTTCGTAACTCATCTGGTTCCGCATTGTGCATAATGCGGTGCCACCTTCGCGGCCTTGCTTGCTTTAGATCGATACCCCCGAGCAGAAGCGTCAGCTCCTCATGACTGAGCACGATCTTCTTCACCGTGCTGTCCGCATCGGGCCACCAAAAGCAGCCCTTGTCCAATTTCTTCGCGCATACCCAAAGCCCGCTGCCGTCATACACGACCAGCTTGAGACGATTGCGCCGTGCGTTCGTGAAAATGAAAACGTGGCCGCTCTCCGGAGAGCAACCCAGATGATCACGCACCAGACCGTAAAGCCCATTGAAGTGCTTGCGCATGTCCGTCGCGCCGGCTGCGACATATATCCGCGTCGCCGGTCCAAACCCGAACACCGCCTACATCCTGTCCAATACTGTCAGCAGGCGCTCCAGCGTTCCTGAATCAAAGCCGCGACGCACTTCGATCCGGCGTCCGCCGCGCAAATCAACCACCAGAACACCTTCCCGCTCCGCATCCCTGTTGGGATTTTGGCCAGTGGACCAAACCACTTCGACCGGAAGCATCGACCCCTTACTCGATTGCTGTCCCTTGTGCACGCGTCGACGATATTTGTCCAGTGTTCCCACTGCCAGGCCGCGTTGCCCACAGAACGCTTCCCGCATCAATCCACTCGCTTCAAATTCGGCAACCAGCGCCTCAACCTCAGCTTGTGTACGCCGCCTCCGCCAAACTCCTGCTTCGCTCATGCATCAAGTCCACCACTTGACCACGCCGTAGAAAAGAGTGCGTTGGTCTGACGGATACTCTGAACGGAAGAAGCGTCAACATCCAGGACGTCAGACTCTGCCCGCCGATCTTCCCCGCGTGGAGCGGGTGATTGCCTGCACTCCGGCGCAGTGCGTGTGCGGGAAGTGCGGCCATGGCAATACCGTGATCGGCTTCGAAGTGAGCGAGGTGCTGGCTGTCGAGCCGGCGCGCTATTTCGTGCTGGTGACCAAGCGCGAGAAGCGGGCCTGCAAAACCTGCCCCGAGGAAGGCGTTGTGGCAGCACCTCTTCCTGACCGGATCATCGACAAGAGCCTGGTGTCGGATGAAGTAATCATCGACACGGTGGTAAACAAGTACTGCAACCACAGCCCACTTTATCGCCAAAGCGTAGCTCTGTTGCGCGATGCGGGCATCGATATCAGCCGGGCCACGATGTGCGGGTGGGTAATGACCATCGGAGAGATGTTGATGCCGTTATCCACTGCGATGCGAAACCAGTTGCTGGCCGGCACTTATATCCAGGCCGATGAAACTCCGGTGGATGTGCAGACGCATGACGGCAGCGGCACCAACCATCAGGCGTACCTCTGGCAGTACGGAACACCGGGCGGTATGACGGTGTTTGAATTCCAGATGAGCCGTAAACGGGAGGGACCTCTAAACTTCCTGGGTAAGTTCGAAGGGCTTCTCCAGACGGATGGATACGCAGCCTACGATCGCGTGGGTGGGCCAAAGATGGTGCACGCGGCCTGCTGGAGCCACTCCAGACGATACTTCGTGGATGCGGTCAAACTCAACAAACAGGATGCCGCCTCGATCCGAGCCGTGGAACTGATCAACGAGTTGTTCGCGATCGACGCCCAGGCACGCAACGAGAACATGGACCATGCCGCGCGCCATGCGCTGCGCCACGAAAAGGCGCCCCCAGTGCTCGCTAGAATCCTTGCTCACATCGAGCAGATGAGGAAGACGGTACTGCCCAAGAGCGCTGCCGGCAAAGGCTGCACGTACACACTGGGCATTTGGGAAAGGCTAATCCGATTCCTTGATCATCCCCAACTGGAGCTCAGCACCAACCTTGCGGAGAATTCAATGAGGCCGATTGCCGTCGGCAGAGGCAATTGGATCCATATCGGGAGTGAGCACGCCGGACCGCGGGTAGCGGCAATCATCTCTGTGATCGAAAGCTGTCGCCGCCTGAAGATCCCGGTGCGCGATTACCTCGCCGACATCTTGCCAGGTCTTGCCAATGCGCCACTGCACAGCTTCGCTGATCGCACTCCTGCCGCCTGGGCCGCCAAATATCCAGATACAGTTCGGCATGCGTTGGTCTGACGCTTACCGTTCAGAAGCCGGCGGCGGAGCGTGGCGTTCGCTCTCGGCAACCACCTCTTCGCGACTGACACCGGGCTCTTGTTCCAGCAACTCCAGTTGCAAACTACTCAGCTTTTCGCTGCTCGGTCCATACTTTTCGATCCGCTGCAAACGAAGACGCTCTTCCAGAACCTGGATTTTCAGCTTCGAAAACTCCAACTCCTGAGCGTAGGCATTCAACCTGCCGCTCACCATCGCAAAGAGCGCCTCCGGCACTTGCGTTTTTAGCTGGTCGAGAAGTTCGGCGTGCGAAGATGATTCAGGATTCGGAGGGGATGGCGCCGAGAGTGGAACGTTGTCACTCACGATGCTCATTTCATAGCATGCTCCATGGGCAGAAGCAATCATTTCGTGCAGTGTTCATGCGGTGTTTCGTAACTCATCTGGTTCCGCATTGTGCATAATGCGGTGCCACCTTCGCGGCCTTGCTTGCTTTAGATCGATACCCCCGAGCAGAAGCGTCAGCTCCTCATGACTGAGCACGATCTTCTTCACCGTGCTGTCCGCATCGGGCCACCAAAAGCAGCCCTTGTCCAATTTCTTCGCGCATACCCAAAGCCCGCTGCCGTCATACACGACCAGCTTGAGACGATTGCGCCGTGCGTTCGTGAAAATGAAAACGTGGCCGCTCTCCGGAGAGCAACCCAGATGATCACGCACCAGACCGTAAAGCCCATTGAAGTGCTTGCGCATGTCCGTCGCGCCGGCTGCGACATATATCCGCGTCGCCGGTCCAAACCCGAACACCGCCTACATCCTGTCCAATACTGTCAGCAGGCGCTCCAGCGTTCCTGAATCAAAGCCGCGACGCACTTCGATCCGGCGTCCGCCGCGCAAATCAACCACCAGAACACCTTCCCGCTCCGCATCCCTGTTGGGATTTTGGCCAGTGGACCAAACCACTTCGACCGGAAGCATCGACCCCTTACTCGATTGCTGTCCCTTGTGCACGCGTCGACGATATTTGTCCAGTGTTCCCACTGCCAGGCCGCGTTGCCCACAGAACGCTTCCCGCATCAATCCACTCGCTTCAAATTCGGCAACCAGCGCCTCAACCTCAGCTTGTGTACGCCGCCTCCGCCAAACTCCTGCTTCGCTCATGCATCAAGTCCACCACTTGACCACGCCGTAGAAAAGAGTGCGTTGGTCTGACGGATACAGAAAAACACCCGCAGCGAGGACGGCGGTCAAGGGCGCGCGATCTTTGCGCGTTCATCGGAGCGTGCCAGGGTTCCCGCACAAGCGGTCTTTGCTCGTGTGGGATGGCGTAGCGCAGACCCTTGACGGCTGCCGCAGCGAAGGGTACGCGCGCGAAGCACGCCGGGAAGCCTGTTCAGCCTCGATCCTTTTCCTCAACAAGTTCGCAACAAGGAACCTGCGGTATCTCGTGAGAGACCGGATTTGCGTAAACTCCACACCTTCATGTAGTTCGCAACGAGGAACTTCGGTTCCTCGGCAGTTACCTAAAAGGGGTGGAGTGTCACCCTACTCCCGACGCCGAAGGCGGCGTTGTTCTTCAGGACGATGGAGTCGAACTAGGAGGGACCATCATCATGCTCCTCATCGTGGAATACCCCTCCATCCAGCGCCTGGATCAGCGCCTCTCTGCTTTCGTATTCGGGATGGCTTGAGAAGCGGAGAACCTTGCAACGGTAGTACTGAAAATCCCGGACCGAGACATTCGAAAAATCGAAGTAGTCGATAAACGCCAGCGTGATGTCGTCAGAACCAACGTACAAGTCTCTTTCCTGACCCCAGTAACTGGCCTCACCCGGAGCACTCAACGCCTTAACGAGAAGCAGTGCCCTATGCTTCGGAACCACCCTGAGGGCGGGCGGCGGCACGTCCGGCCCCTCGGCGGTTCCTTCGTACGAAAGCTCATCGACAACAAGCGAATCGAAGAGCATCTTCCGTATAGGCTCATACGTATCCAGAGAGTGTCCCACGTTTTCCCGCCCCGCAAAATAGACATTCCATAGGTTTCGAGAACACTCTCGATAGGTGTTCATCAGGGCTGTGATGTCTCTCATGGCCATATCGTTCCTGGAGTCCAAGGCTGACTGCCGGAAGGCGGTGTGCATGCATCCTCTCTGGATGGATGGCACGAACAGTCAGGCGATTGATTGTAGTGGTACCAGTGGTAATGGATGCCGCTCGCACACCCATGTGTTCCGGGCTTGCCCTTTTGCTCCCAATAGGGCGAGTCAGGAGGACACTTATTGCATCCATTCGGTTGGTCTGGATTCGGGCCCGGATTCGACTCAGGTGCATTTTGGATCGGGTCGCTGTGCCCTCGGCCCTTCTTTGACCCTGATATTGCCGAACACGATGCCCAATCGAGGAGCAAATCTTGCGGATCTCCGATGTATTGAGCCACCGCGCGCAGCCCACCTGCCTCGGTATCAAACATGCAATTAATTTGGTCCCTGAGAGCAGGCAAGGCGTGATCGGCCGTGAGTGAGATTATGCCGATGATTGCCGTGTATTCAAGACCCGAGCTCGTGGGCTTGGATGAGGGCCCAGGCGGCGGTTCAGGCACGGGCACTACTGGGTTGGCGGCCATCCCTGACGGATCAGACAAATCGACCGGATCGTCATCGCCATAGAGATACTTATGGAGGCTGATGGGATCGGTGGGAACGCCATCGTCTGGGTCTCTCGACACGAACCTTCCCGTCAATGGGTTCATGTACCGCGCCCTCAGATAAAGGAGACCTAGATCAGAGTCGTACTCCTCACCCGTATACAGCATGTTGTTCGGAGTACTTCCATTGACCGTCCAGTGGTTTCCATAAGCGTCATATTCGTAGCTGTCCGTGACCGGCCGCCAGCGAGACACTTCGTCGACTGCACAAGTCGCGGAGATCGTCATAGATGTAGATCTCGAATCGTAGATCAATTACAGGTCCCAAATGCGAGATTTGGCGCGCCCAACGGCTCGGCTACGATGCTGGCTGCTTGCCGGTGCCGCCGCACACCGGACATCGCTCAAACAACCGAGTGTCGCCGTTCATGCCGACGACCTTAAAGCCAACTCCATCGTCGTTGTGCACTAGTCCTTCTCCTAAACAGGTCACGCAAAGGCCATGAACGCGACAGAACTCTTCATAACTCGATGGCCTTCCCGCGGCGGCTTCCCTCGTTCGCCATGCCTTGACCTCTTCGAAGGACAAGGGTTTCGGTGCGACTTTGGACACCGCTTCATGCCAAGGTAACCCACGCTTCTCCACGTCACACCCCCTCATAGACCATTCTCGACTCACCTATTCTGGCAGCGGCTCTTTGCCTCCCTCGGGCGAACATGTTGACGTGCCGTCGGTATAGATCTTGCATGAAGTGTTATCGCATCTATGGTAGTCCCAGTGCGGGTTCTCGCCAGTTTTGAGGCCGTCATCCCAGGTAAAATACTCCTCGTTTCCATTTGAGCACCGCTTCTTGCAGAAAGTTACACGTCCTTCGGCATTGACCTCGCAGTCGCCCCACGGATTACCTGGCGAAGTAGCCCAAGTTTCGTCTGGATAGAAAGGCGCAGGATAAGGTCCTATGTCTGTGCCGGGGATTTTTCGCGTCGTTGATCTGGCGGAACACGTCGATGGATCGATCTGTACGGATTGAGGAAGTCCCAGATTCTGAACAACGACGTGGAGTAAGGTGGCGGCTGTATCGAACACACAACCTATCTCGTTGGCGACGGACTTTAGGCCAGCCACTGATCCCAACGAAATCTCGCCTATGATCAGTGCGTACTCAACCGGCGTACCAACACTCGAACTCTCGGCTGGAGGGGCCGCCGGAGCAATTGGTTCGGCGACGGCAGCTCTCCCTGACGGATCAGTCAAATCGACAGGGTCGTTCTCAGCGTAAACGTACTTGTGGAGTGAAGCCGGATGCAGAATCGAACAATCGCAAAACTCCTGCGGGTCTCTGCTCATGAACCGGCCAGTGAGCGGGTTGTAGTACCTTGCTCTCAGGTAGTAGAGGCCGAGGTCCGGATCGTATTGTCCGCCCCGATAGAGATAGTTGTTCGGCGTGCTTCCGCTGACGGTCCAGTGGTTTCCGAACCCATCATATTCGTAGGTGTCCGTCACCGCGCCAGCAGCATTCGTCAGAGCGCGCACGCTGCCGCCGCCGTCGTACCCGTAGAAGCTCGGCGTCCAGGTATTCGAGATGACCTGGTTCTGGCTGATGCGCTGCACGCCGTAAGTGTACACGCGCTGGACCGCTCCGGCCCCGGAAAGTTCCTCGACCACCTGCGGGTAGCCGGTCGGATTCAGGTCGTCAACCAGGTAATACGTGGTCACGCCGTTGACCGACTTGGCCACGCGATTGCCATCGCCGTCGTAAAGCAGGGCGACCGTGCTGCCCATCGACATCAGGTGGTTCTCCGAGTCGTAAGTGGATGTCTTCCCGCCGGTGAATGTTGTGTTGCCGTTGTTGTCATAGTTTTCGCCCGAGACTTCGTCGTCGGGAGTGAACGAGAAGCTTCCCGACGGGATTCCGGACAGCGATGAGTTCTCCGATGTCCTGTTTCCCACCGGATCGAGCCCATACGCCACCGTACCGTTTTTGCCGCTTGGGGCGCCACTGATCGCTTCATTGGTGAGCCGGTAAATGCCGTCGTAGCTCCACGTGACGGACCGGCCGCTCGGTTCGGACGCGCTCGTGCGGTTGCCGGTTGCGCCAAGCTGGTAGGTATAGTTGCCCAGCTGCGATCCCAGGCCGGTGACGCGATTCAGCGTGTCGTAGGTGAAGGTGGTCCGGATATTGTTGGGGTACGTGGCCGTGGCAAGGTTGCTCGCTGAGTCGTAGGTGTAGCTTGTCGTGCCAAGGTGGGTGTCCACAACCGTGCTCAGCCGGTTCAGGGTGTCGTAGGTATAGGAGACCGAGACTCCGTTGGTGTGGTTCGAGGCGATGGATGCAAGGTTGCCCGCAGCATCGTACGTATAGCTCAGCGTCCCTTGCGGAGTTGCCTTCGACGTGAGCCGGTCCATGGCGTCGTATCCGTAGGTCGTGGTCCCGCTCGCGTCGGTCATAGTCTGGCGCTTGCCCGTGGCCGTGTAAGTGAAGCCGACCGTCGTCTCGCCTGGAGTGGCGCGGCTCAGCAGCCGGTTCAGAGAGTCGTAAGTGTACGTAGTGGTTGTGCCGTTGAAATGCGTGACGGAGAGGAGATTGCCCGCCTGGTCGTAACTGCGGCTTTCGGTCAACGAGCCGTCGGGCAGAGTTTTTTCGGTCAACTCGTCTGCCAGATCGAAGCTGCTCGCCGTGGTGTGGCTGTTGGCGTCCGTCAGCACGATCGGGTTGCCGTCGGCGTCATAGCCAACGATGGTGGTGTTGGCCGACGAATCCGGACTGTTGGCCTGCGTCACCTTCTGCAACTGGTTGGCTGCGTCGTAGGAGTACTCGACGACGTTGCCGGCCTGGTCGGTGACGGAGATCAGGTTGCCTGGACCGTCGTAGGCATTGGTCTTCTTCGTCTCGTCGGGATAATCGGTCTCGACGAGGCGCTTTCGAGCATCGTGAGTTTTCGGCAAGGATGCGTGACGTCATTTAGCTGACCTTGTTATGTTCAATCAGCCGTCGAGGTCTGCTGATATTGAACAAGAAAAGTACATCTCCGATTCCGGAGCCGATCGTGCAATTGCAACAGTCGTTGGAGGAGTTTCGCAGCATTCGGCCGCATCGGGCGAAGCTTCCGGAAACGATGTGGCAGTCAGCGGTGGAACTAGCTCGGGAACATGGCTTGTATGCGGTCGCTCACCCGCTGCGTTTGGACTATGCGCAA
Organism: uncultured Acidobacteriaceae bacterium; assembly: GCA_963704415.1. Classification (GTDB taxonomy): domain Bacteria; phylum Acidobacteriota; class Terriglobia; order Terriglobales; family Acidobacteriaceae; genus Telmatobacter. Next base: position 2,581,788 of record OY969908.1, read on the forward strand.
TTGAAGAAGCGACTCGGCGGAGTAGTGTCTGTTTCACGAAAGGCAGCCTCGCCGCCGGCGTTTGTCGAACTGATCTCTTCTCATGCAGCGACGATGTCGGAGTGCGTGATCGAGTTCGAGTCCTCGATTGGCGGAAAGATGCGCGTCCATTGGAAGGGTACGTCCGCACCTGACTGGGCGAGCCTTTTGCGTGGCTGGCGGGAATCGGAACGATGATCCATATCACGGCGCAGATGCGCGTGCTGGTAGCGATTGAGCCTGTGGACGGAAGGAAAGGGATAGATTCATTAGTCCGTGTCTGCCAGGAAAAGCTCTGTGAAGACCCAATCAGTGGCTGTGTTTTTGTGTTCCGGAGCCGGAGAGGAACGTCGATTCGTCTGCTCAGCTATGACGGCCAGGGATATTGGCTGGCGCAAAAGCGTCTTTCCAAAGGTCGATTCGTGTGGTGGCCGGAATCGAACACCGCGGCCAAACGGCTGGAGGCTTACGAGGCCCAGTTGTTGATGGTAGCCGGCGATGTGTCGCGAGTTCGTGCTGCACCGATGTGGCGGCGGGTGAGCGAGCTGGCGTAGAAATGGCAAGGCGCATACATTTTTCCCTTGCGTTCCAAGAAAAGGCTGTTTCATACTGCTGGGCAATGGCTGAGTTCCGATATCGTGGCCGGGAGATCCATCAGGAAGACATCCTCTATATACGCACGCTGATCGAGCGGTATCCAAACGAAAGCCGGCGCAAACTGTCGACCAGACTCTGTGAAGCCTGGCAGTGGCGCCAGAGTAACGGCACGTTGCGCGACATGGTATGCCGCGGGATGCTGTTGATGCTGGATAGGGCCGGGCAGATCACGCTGCCGCCTGTCAGTTACGTGCGTCATAATCCGCTGTCCATGCGGGCTCATCCGCAGCCGGTGCTGATCGATAAAACTCCCATCGAAGATCCGTTGTGCAAGCTGCAGCCGCTCGAGTTCGAGCAAGTGCGTCGCACTGCGCAGGAGCCGTTGTTCAACAGCCTGATGGAGGAGCATCACTATCTTGGTTATGAACAGCCGGTGGGAGAGCACCTGAAGTTTTTGGTGTGGGCACAAGGCCGTCCCATCGCGTGCCTGGCATGGTCATCTGCTCCGCGCCATCTTGGTAGTCGTGATCGTTATATCGGCTGGGACGCGGCTTCGCGACGTAGCCGCATCCGCTTCATCGCTTACAACACGCGATTCCTGATCCTGCCCTGGGTGCGGGTCGAGCATCTGGCATCGCATCTTCTGGGCCGCATGGCGGCGCGGATCTCCGATGACTGGCAACAGATGTATGGGCATCCGATCTACTTCCTGGAGACCTTCATCGATCCGGAGCGATTCCGCGGAACCTGTTACCGCGCGGCCAACTGGGTGCTGATGGGCAGGACGACGGGACGCGGCAAGCAATCCAACAGCTATGTTCCGAACCGATCGATCAAGGAGGTTCTGGGTTATCCGTTGACGAAGCGTTTTCGCGAGCTGCTGGGAGGAGCGGCATGAAGAAGACCAGGCGCCGCATCGACGTGAACCTGGAGGAGCTGGACCGGGTGCTGGACGGAGCGCGGGAAGCGCCGTTGAGCGAGTCTGATCACAACAAGCTCAGAGACGCGCTGCACACACTGGCGGAGCTGTTGGTGCGGACGCGCACTACCGAGAAGACCAGTTCGGTGGTTGGGGAGCATGAAGGCTCTCAAACCGGAACACAACCGGATAATAACGCGACACCGCCCCCTGGCCACGGCCGCAATGGAGCAGAGGCGTTTGGTGGTGCGCAGAAGGTGGATATCAAGCATCAGAACCTGACACATGGAGACCGCTGTCCGGGGTGCGGAAAAGGCAACGTATACGGGCAGAAGGAGCCGAAGGTGCTGGTGCGGATCGTCGGTCAGGCGCCGCTCGCGGCTACAGTTTACTCACTCGAACGGTTGCGCTGTGGCGCCTGCGGGCAGGTGTTCACGGCAAAGGAGCCGGATGGGGTGGGAACGGATAAGTACGATGAAACGGCTGCGGCGATGATCGCTCAACTCAAGTACGGTGCCGGAACTCCGTTCTACCGGCTGGAGCGACTGGAAAGCCAGTTAGGTATCCCGTTGCCTGCGGCCACGCAGTGGGAGATCGTCGAGGAAGAAGCGCAGATGATCAAGCCGGCGCGGGATGAGTTGATCCGACAGGCGGCACAGGGCTCGGTGGTCCATAACGATGACACCGGCATGCGTGTGCTCATGCTGAAGCGCGATCCGTCTGACGATCGTACAGGTGTGTTCACCAGCGGGATCGTGTCGGTCGGCGAGGACCGAAAGATCGCGCTCTACTTTACTGGAAGCCGGCATGCCGGCGAGAACCTCGCAGAGGTGTTGAAGCAACGGAGCGCGGAACTGCCAAGCCCGATCCAAATGTGCGATGCGTTGTCGCGCAATGTTCCGAAGTTGCCCGCGGGCGTGGAAATCCTGCTGGCCAACTGCCTCGCGCACGGACGTCGACAGTTCGTGGATGTGGCGGATAACTTCCCCAACGAATGTCGCTATGTGCTGGAGATGCTGGGCCAGGTGTATCTGCACGATGCCGAAGCGCGTGAGCGCAGCCTGACATCGGAGGAGCGGCTGCGGCTTCATCAGGATCGCAGTCGACCGGTGTTGGACAAACTGCATGCGTGGCTGGAGGCGCAGTTAGCCGAGCGCCGAACGGAGCCGAACTCCGGGCTGGGCCAGGCGATCGGGTATCTGCTCCGACACTGGAAGCCGTTGACGTTGTTCCTGCGCCAAGCCGGGGCTCCGCTTGATAACAACATCGTCGAGAGGTCATTAAAGCGCGCGGTGTTACATCGAAAGAACGCTCTGTTTTATCGCACTCTGAATGGGGCACAGGTCGGCGATCTGTTCATGAGCCTGATCCACACCTGCCAGTTATGTGGCGCCAACTCCTTCGACTATCTGATCGAGTTACAACGCCACGCACAGGATCTTGCCGCCTGTCCCGCGGAATGGATGCCCTGGAACTATCGCGACACTCTGGCACGGACTGTGAATCATCCCGATCCCGCTTAAAGTTATGATGAATCCTACCTGGCCGGAACGGATAGTCTTCGGCCATGCGCGGGGAGCTTCGCGAAGTGCCCGTAAAACGAGGGTCCGGCAACAGAAAATCCGGGAGGGTTTTTGGCCAGGGGCAAAACGCCGCCAAAATGGTTCGCGCCGGCCTGTATGCTCGCGTCTCCACTCAAGATCAACAGACACTGCCAATGCAGAGTCGCGCTATGCGTGAGTACGCCGCACGGCGTGGCTGGATCATCGCCATGCAAGTAAAGGAAGTCGGATCCGGTGCGACCCAGCGCCAGATGCGCGAGAAACTGCTGGATGCTGCCCGGCGTCGCGAAATCGATGTGGTTCTGGTGTGGCGGTTGGATCGTTGGGGCAGATCGGTAGCCGATCTGCTCGCCACACTTCAGGAACTGGAGCATCTCGGCGTCGGCTTCGTCTCGCTGACTGAGGCGCTGGACCTGACCACACCAGCGGGCCGCGCAATGGCAGGGCTGCTGGCAGTGTTCGCAGCCTTCGAGCGCGAGGTCCTCGGAGAACGCGTGCGGGCTGGACTCGCTCATGCCCGGCAGAACGGCAAGCGGTTGGGCCGGCCCTTAACCGCTGGACTTCATGCTGGTCAGATTCGTAAGCTACACCGTTCTGGCCTTAGCAAGTCTGAAATATCCAGACGACTCAACATCGGTCGCACTTCCGTGCGCCGAATCTTAACATCGGAAAAGGCCTGATATGGCAATGAAGAAGATCGTGAATCAGCGGGATATTTATCAAATCAAGGTCACTCTGCTGCGCACCAAACCACCGATCTGGCGCCGTCTGCTTGTCCCCTCGTCTCTCACTCTGGCGCGGCTACACGATGTGCTGCAAACCGCGATGGGATGGGCGGGGGGGCACATGCACGAATTCCGTACTGCTGATCGACACTTCGGGATACCCGACCCTGAAGACCGAAACATGGGCATGCCCCATGTAGAACACGAGCGCACCATTAGACTGTCCAATGTGCTGCGGAGGCCGGGCGCCAGGCTTACATACACGTATGATTTCGGCGATAACTGGGAACACGCCGTCGTCTTGGAGAAGCTTCTTCCCAATTTACTCGATCTCGATATCGAGTATCCAATCTGCATCGACGGAAGGCTTGCGTGCCCGCCGGACGACTGCGGAGGCATCCCCGGATACTACGAACTTATCGAGGCCCTCGCTGACCCCGGACATGATCGGCACGAAGAAATCAGCGAATGGATAGACAGCGACTTCGATCCTCAGGACTTTTCAGTGGAAAACGTCAACCGGATGCTCTCACCCAAGCGCCGTCCCGGCAAGCACGCCTAGAATTAAATCTCGTTCCCTTGATTACGCAGGCTTGCCGAAAACACACCGAGCATCGTACTGGTAGCCGGTGGGGTGGCCGTTGCCATCGGTCATCGAGACCCGGTTGCGGGCGTTGTCGTAGGCGTAGGTGAAGTTGCCGCTCACTCCCGAGACCGCAGTGAGGTTGCCTGCCGCGTCGTAGGTGTAGCTGGTGGTGTGGCCGAGACTATCGGTTTCACTCAGCTTGCGCCCGTCGTTGTCATAGGTATAGCTGGTGGTTGTGGCGTTGGACGTACCGTAGGCCTGGGTCACGGACGTCTGCCGGCCGGCAAGATCGTAGACATGCTTGGTGACGCTTCCCGCCTGATCGGTTTCGCTGACGACATTCCCACGGAAATCATAGGTCTTGCTCGATGTCGTCGAGTCCGGATAAATGGTCAGGGCTAAACGGTTCAGTGAGTCGTACTGGTAGGCTGTTGTCTTTCCTCGCGCGTCCGTATCGGTGAGCTTGTTGCCGTTGCCATCGTATGTCGAGCTGGTTGTTCTTCCCAACGGCGCGGCGGTCTGCGTGAGGTTGCCGAAGGGATCGTAGGTGTAGTTGGTAGTTGCGGCGGACGGGCTCGTGCTCGAATTCGGGAGCGGCTCGGTCATCGAGAGCTTGTGCCCGAGCGAGTCATAGGTGTAGGAGGTCGTGCGGCCAAGCGCGTCGGTCCTGCTGATCATGTTGCCATCGGTGTCGTATGCAAATTGAGAACCCGCGGAAGGTTGGGCGCCGATGTCGAAGCCGACCGCACCGGAATTCATCGTGCCATTCGTGTTGAATTGGAAGCTCGCGAGAGTTCCTAAACCGTCGGTCACGGTCTGCGGATTGAAGTTCGCATCGTAGTTGAAGTTTCGAACATTGCCCAGCTCGTCGGTGGTCGATGTCGGCTCGCTGAACTGGTTATATGTCGTGGTGCTGGTGGTATTGGTGCTGGTCGCAGTCGCCGGGTAGGTTGTCGAAGTCCTGTTTCCGTTCGAATCGTAGGTGTAGTTCGTTGTGTGGCCGAGCGGATCGGTCGTCGTCAGCAGGTTTTGGTTCGCATCGTACGTATTGGTGGTGGTGTGCCCCAGCGGATCGGTGGAACTGAGAAGATCGCCCAATGCGTCATACACCATAGTTGCGGTACCGACGTTCCCGCCAGCGTCTGGAGGATAGGTGATCGTGGTTGTATTCGTAGTCAGGTTGTACGCGTAGCTCGTGGTTTCGCTCAGAGCATCGGTGACAATCTTCAACCGGCCGTTCAAAGGCAATCCATTGGGATCGGTGTCGCTCGCCCCATAGTAGGCGGTAGTCGGCAGCGCATTCCCCCGGAAGTCCGTGCCGGACAGGTATCGGTGATTTGAATCGTACGTATACGTGCTCGACTGCGGCGTGTTGGGGTAGGTCACCGAGGCGAGGTTGCCATTGCTGTCGTAGGAATAGAGATAATTATTCCCTTGAGGGTCTGTAATCTCGGTGATGCGTCCACGGGAATCACGCGCGAATGGCACTGAGAGACCAGACGAACTTGTTATGCCATTTGCGTTGATCGTCAGTGAATTGCCGTTCTTGTCCTCGATCAACTGGAGATTTCCGTTTACGCCGATCAGATATTCGGTTCCCGATGGATCGGTGTAGATGTATCCGGGCGGGCTGTACAAGCCGCCGTCGATGCAATACCACAGGGAGCCATCGGGAATGACGTAGTCAAACAGATCGGAACACCCCGGACCATTGCCAGTCAGGGTGCCGTGCATTCCCGGCTCGGGCGTGAACAAGACGCTATAGAACGGCAGGAAGCCGTTGTAAACGGGAGTGAGATAGAACGTACGGCGAATTCCGCCGAGCGTAAATGTGACGTCTCCTTTTGGATCTACGGTGAGGTTTACATTGGTGCTGAGATTCCAGCCGTAGCCAAAGTCGCCAATCGTGCTGGCATTCAAGCTGTCATAAGTGCGCTGAATGCTGATAGAAAGCCCGTTGGCTGGGACTACCAGGTCGGTGACGGTTGAGGTGATTCGTCCTGGCTTGCAGTTGCCTGTAACGGTCACGAGATCGAGATTGTATTCGGAATTTCCGTTCGTATCCGTTGCCTGCAGCGTAATCCAATAGGTACCGTTGTTCAGAACCGTCGTATCCCATGTCCCGATCAGGCCAGAACCGGTCGTATTCGCGTTGAGCACTGTCACGTTATTCGGATTGTTGTCTGGATAGAAAGTCAGTGTGCCGCTTGCCAGTGTTTCGCCGGTGGCAACTGTGATCGGCACGATACAAGAGACTGCGGAACCATAAGCAGGGCTTCCAATCCAGCCTTGGGTGACACCTGGAGCCGGATTGACGGCCACCGTAAGATGCGCAGATGCATTGCCATTCACGTCCGTGGCGGCCAATTGCAGCTCGTAGCTTCCAGGTTCGCTGAACGAAGCCGTTGTTGATATCTGCTGCGGATTCGCGAATGTTGTAGTACCTGGGCCGCTGACCTGGCTCCATGTGGTTGTGATCGAGTCTCCCTGCGGCAAAGCACTATCAGTGGCGCTTCCGCTGAGTTGGAGAGTGCCCGGAAGCATCAGCGTGTTCTCTGCATTGATCGATATGTTCAGCGAGCCGCTTCCGCCGGATCCTGTCGTCGTCGATGGCGGGAGGGTCCAGGGAACACTGACTTGGTTGGAAAAGGTCACCATGCCGTTAATCAAAGCCACGGCCTGGACCGAAGCTGTGCCTGGATTTATATCCTGATATGTGAAAGTGGCGAAACCGCTGGAATTCGTAGTCGCTTTCAATTCCTCGCCGTCGACACCAGAAACCTCGAGAGTAACGCCGAGATTGGGCACCGGATGGCCCGAAGCGTCAGTCGCCGTGACCGTAAACACCTGTTGGCCTCCCGCCGGAAGCGGATTCAAAGAATTCGGAGTAATTGTAAGCGTGGATGTCGGCGGAAGGCCTGAACTACCGATCGGCCCCATAGACATCATTAAAGATAATGTATCGCCGCCAATGAGTGGTAAATCACAGCATTCCACATAATCCAGTTCGTAGGGGTATGTGCCCGGGCCAGGAAAATGCACTGTCATGGAGAAACCGCCAATGCTATTAGCGAATCCAGAATTTCCCATGACGGGGAATTGCTCGAACGGAGTAGTCGATGGGCCAGGCCCAAAAGCAGGACTTTCACTTACCATTTCTGCTCCACCGCCTATGCCCAGGATGAACGTATTGTCCACGTAAACATTGATTACCGCATCTCCGGCGCTCGCCACCACATAGGAACCCGTGAATACAGCTTGAAAAATGTCCTGATCCTGAGCGAGACCTTCTGGGCCATTGTGTGGACCTGGTAGCCCAGCCTGATATCCATTTCCCTGCGCAACTATCGTACCGGTAAAGTTTCCGTTCTCGTCTGTAGTGACATCCGTAAACGGATGAGTACCCACACCTACAGTGCTATTTCCAGGGATCGTCCCATTTGGAGGATTGAAGCTGATATTCGGAAACACTTGCGTGAATGCCGGAACGGCGGTTGGTGGAGTATCGAAAGCGTATTCCGTGTCATCACTGGGATTGTAGAAGAAGAACCGGCCGACGACACTCGTGGTCGAGATCGGTTGTGCGGGTGTCATCCAGACAGCCGAGAATGAATTCGAAGTTACCTGTTCCCCGCTGACGATTGCCGTCGCCTGGACGATGTCCGTGCCTACATTGCTCCCAGTGTAGGTAAATGTTGCGATACCGTTACCGTCGGTTGTGACGCTGCCTGACGCTGTATTAGCGCCACTGACCGTGAAGGTAACGATTGCACTGGAAATCGGCGAGCCGTCATGATTCGCAAATGCTGCCTGAAATTGCTCCAATGTTCCAGTTACATATGGAGGTTGCACAGCGGAGCTGAGAGTAAGTGTCGGGCTCAGCGGTTTCGGCAATAATGTAACAATCGCAGTGCCCGTGATGGTCGGATCAGACACGCTCGCAGCTGTGATCGTCACATTCTGTTGCTCGAGGATACTGGCTGGAGCCGAGTACAAGCCGTCGCCGCTCAGCATGCCTGGGGATCCTGTCGGCATTGACCAGATCACAGATGAACTGCACGTTCCTGGTCCAAGAATCGACGCGGATAACTGCTGGCTTTGCGAGGCATAGAGCTTCGTGTTGGCCGGGGTGACCATGATGGCAGATTCGGAACTGAACGTGTAGAACGTGGAAGGTGAACTCTGATTTTTGTATTCGGTTGCGGTCCAGTCCGGCGACCGGTCAATATTGGAGATTCTCACCTCATCCAAATCGCCTTGGAAATCATTGAACCAGAACGCTCCCGGTGACGACCCCAGACCGATGTTCGTGCCGGCTGTGTTTATGGAGCCGGAGAACGCTGCAATTGGTTGGATTACTCCGTCAACGTAAATTCCAGTGTCGGCGAAGTTGGGATTTCCGTTCGGGCTGGTTACGACAATATAGTGCCAGTTTGTATCGTAGGCCATATTAGCCAACACGCCCGCATCCTGCCCCTCGACGCCTATTTGGCCGCCTCCCCACCACAGGGCCCAACGGTCGCCTTGATAGGAATTGTCTCCCCACCCCGCGATCGATTGGTTGGCATAATTCGCGGTCATCTGGATCCAGGCCGACAGCGTCCTTGCATTTGTTCCGGTGGGTAGAGAGGATGGCGATGTGGAGTAAGCGTACTGGTGGCCCCCATTGAAGCTTGCTCCTCCGTCGATTTCGCCAGCTGTGGCCCCCGCGCCACTATTGGTCAAATTGTTGGCGGTGCTTGTGGAATCGTTCAAGTTGAGAGTTGTGCCGTCCGGCAGATGGTACACCGCAACATAACCATCACCCCAGACTCCGGTCGTGTTCTGCTGCGATGTGGTGACGTTCGCATTTCCATAGAACAAATACACCACCGTATCGGCAGAATGGGAAAGCGTCGGAATGCGTACCCATGCGATTAGCTGACCAGTGACAGGATTGTACTTTTCAAACTCATGGTCGAGTTTTGTTTGACCGGTCGGATCTGTGCTGAAGATGATGTCGTTACCGCTGGAGTTTGTGACGTGTCCGCCGTTTGCTGTGCTTCTAAACTCGGGGTCGCTGGAGTTGAACAGGAATGGGAAGTTCACCTGGTCCGTATTGGGGACTTTCGTGTGGTCGATAATGATCGCACGAACGTAGCTATACCCATTGGAAACGCACGGGGGCAATAAGTAGATCGTGGCCGTCGCCGATTTGGTTGTGTCCGCCTGGCTCGTTACGGTGACCGTTACCACCAGTTGCGTCGTAACGCTCGTCGGCGCAGTGTAGTTGCCCGACGAGTCAATGCTTCCCGTACCTGCAGGACTAATCGACCAGGTGACAGCGGTATTGCTGGTATTCGTCACGGTCGCTGAGAATGTTTGCGACTGTCCGCCATAGAGCGTCGCGGTGGACGGACTGACGCTGATAGAAATGGTCGGCATGAGTGTCACGGTCGCCGAAGCCGAAACTGCCGTGTTTGCCTGGCTTGTTGCCGTGACGGTTACTGACTGCTGGGTTGTGATCGTAGCGGGAGCTGTGTAGAGACCGGACGAGTTGATTGACCCAGCACCCGCTGGAGTGATCGACCAGGTCACCGCCGTGTTGCCAGTGTTGATCACCGTTGCCGTGAACTGCTTTGTCTGTTGCGCGTACAAGGTCGCACTCGCTGGACTGACACTCACAGACACCTGGGGCTGGGATACGCCGCCCACGAGTCTGACTACACCGTTGCCGCAGTCCGCAATGTAGAGATTTCCTGCCGAATTAACGACGACGCCGTGCGGATAGCTTAGTTCTGCACTCGTTGCCGGTCCTCCATCGCCGGAGTATCCTCTTGTGCCGTTTCCCGCGATCGTAGTAATGGTCCCGGTTGACGACACCTCGCGAATTACGAAGTTGGCGTAATCGCTCATGTAGACATTACCGGCTGCATCGACGGAAAGAGCCACGGGATAATTCAGCTCCGCGCTTGTGGCTGGTCCATTGTCTCCCGCATAACCCGCTGAGCCATTGCCGGCAATTGTCGAAATCGTGCCGCTTGAAACAGTCACTTTCCGAACTACCTGATTATCCGTATCTGCGATGTACAGATTCCCCGACGAGTCGAATGCAATCGCGCCTGGTCCCCAGAATTCCAATTGCGCGCTCCTAGCCGGCCCACCGTCGCCCGAATAGCCGGGAAAGCCATTTCCTGCAACCGTTGTTATGATCCCGGTCGATGACGCCACTTCGCGTATGACGCTATTCTGTGTGTCGGCGATATATAGGTTGCCCGCACTATCGAAGGCAATACCCAAGGGGTCCCAAAGCTCCGCGCCAGTTGCCGCGCCACCGTCTCCGGAATAACCTGCCACTCCGGTGCCAACGACGGTGGTAATCATACCGCTGGAAACGGTGATCTTCCGGATGCGATTGTTGCCGGCATCGGCGATATAGACGTTCCCCGACGCATCGACGGCGACCGCCATCGGAGTGTTGAGTTCGGAGCTCGTTGCCGCCCCGCCGTCGCCCGAATAGCCTTGCGTTCCGGTTCCTGCGATCGTGGTAATGATGCCAGAGGAGGCCGCCACTTCCCGAACGACGTTATTGGTGCTGTCGGGGATGTAGATGTTGCCCCCCGAATCGACCGCTATTCCCTCCGGCCATATCATCTCGGCATTGATTGCCGGGCCCCCGTCTCCCGAGTTGCCTTGGTATCCATTCCCGGCAATCGTGGTGATGATTCCTGGACCCGGAACCAGCGAGACCATCACAGGAACCGTGGCAGTTGCTGTCGTGTAGTCGGTCGTGTCACTTGGCGTAAATGTAGTAGAAAGAGTTTGCGTACCCGGATGCAGGACCGTCCCGGAAGCCGGACTGTAAGAAAAGGATCCCAAGACATTGGCAGTGGCGTTCAATTGAGCTGCGCCCAGAGCGGTGCCGTAAACGATCGTTGCCGGATTCGACCACGTAATTTGAGGCGTCGCTTGGCTGACCACCTGAGTGATGGCGCTTGAAGTAACTGAGTTGTAATTGGAGTTGCCCGCCCAGCCTGCCGTAATCGAGTGCGAACCTGCCGTTAGGGCACACGTCGTACAAGTCGCCGTCGTTCCGCTGATTGCGCCCGACCCGAACGAGCTGCCGCCACTGTAGAACGTGATTGTTCCAGTGAGACCGGAAGAAATGGTTGCGGTGAATGTCGCGCCTACGCCGTACGCTGAGGGCGAACCGGAGGTAGCCACGCTGATCGTCGGCGTCGCTTTGTTCACCGTCAACGTCACGTTCTTCGAGGCTGTGGTGTAGTCGACAGTATCTGTGGGCGTAAAAGTCACCGAGAGCGGCTGTGACCCCACATTGAGAACTGTGCCGGAAGTTGGACTGTAGGCGAACGACCCTGCCGGAGTCGTGGTGGCATCGAGTTGCGTGGCGCTCAGAGCAGTCCCGTATGTGATTGCAGCCGGTGTTCCCCACGTGATGGTTGGTGTCGCTTTGTTGACCGTCTGCGTAATCGCGCTTGAGGTGACGGAAATGTAGTTGGTACTCCCTGGCCAATTCGCCGTGATGGAGTGTGTGCCCGCCGTCAAACTGGTCGTTGTGTAGGTCGCTTTCCCACCACTAATCGAGCCCGTGCCAATCGACGAGCTTCCGTCGTAAAACGTAACTGCGCCACTGGGACCACTCGAGATCGTCGCCGTGAATTTTACGGATCCGCCGTAGGTCGAGGGATTCGCCGACGAAGCCACTGTCAACGTTGGCGTTGCCTGGTTGACGGTCTGAGTGATCGCGCTCGATGTGACGGAGTAGTAGTTGGTGTTTCCTGGCCAGCTGGCCGTGATGGAATGAGTGCCTGTCCCCAGCGTGCTTGTTGAACAGGTCGCCTTTCCGCTGCTGATTGTTCCGGTCCCGATCTGGGTGCTGCCGTCGTAAAACGTGATCGTGCCGCTAGGGCCACTGGAGATCGTAGCTGTGAACGTCACGGAATTGCCGTAGGTCGAGGGAGTGCCCGACGTGGCGACGCTGAGCGTGGGCTGCGTCTTGGCAAATGCGGCGTGCGTGGAAAGTAGGAAGACGACAAAGATGCCGACGTGAATAATGTGGCGCAGAATTGCCGATGATGTCGTCACTTGATTTTTGGAACTAAACCTTAAACAACTATCGAGATCACTCACGCGCATGACTTTCCCCCTCATCACGAAAAACCGTAAGGCCGAAGACGGCTCCCGTCGGTGCCGATCAACTGAGACAGTTAGTTACCAATCGCCACAGAGCACCGGTCTATAGGTACTGAGTAGGTCGGTGCGGCCTCACGAATAGGTGTGACCGATCTGCGGCCACTATTCGGAAAGGACACCTGTAAGATGAGTTTTCGAGAAAGGGCATTCGATAGCGAAGCGATTGAACCAGGCATAGAAATGCTCATCGGGACTTTCTCCCACAAATCAATTCTTCATTGGCCATCGGGCCGGTTAAACGCAGCGGAATTCTCGTTGCCTGCGCTGTTCACATTTGTCTTCAAAGACACAGCCTCTCGCCTGCCTGACAAGCCAGGAGTGAAACTCGAACAGACGTAAGGGGCAGGTATTCCGCGAGTCAAACTCTTAGATCTAAGTTGATCTCAACTTTGAAGATTAAGTTTCGCGGAGTATAGCACGGACTTAATGAGTAGGTACAATGAAAATCCTGTGCACTCCAAAAGTCACAACTCCGTTTCATAGTTAATACATGCTCTTGCCAAACTGTGAGCACATCAAGAGTAAAAGTGCGATGAACGAGCATCGGTGACAGTGTCCCAGATCACAGGACCTCCAAAGAAACTGACTTGTTACGTCAGTAAGTTGTTCTTGCCAGGCCACTCCGACTATCGATTCATCTGATGAAATTGCCATCGATTCACAGAGAGCGATGCCGCAAGCTAAGTTGAGTGGTCGGAGTGACTATATGGGAGCTTAGGGTTAGAACCTATAACACTTTCAAGCCAGTTTACAATCCATAACTTGTCAATCGCTGATATGTTTGATACTAAGTAAATAAAGCAGCAGACAAATACTGAATTAGAAAGCAGGTGGCGCGCGGCGAATCCTCAGGAGCTTAGCCCACAGCCAATCAAGAGCGCGAGATTTCAGCAGTGCTAGAATCTCTCGTCAAGCCGCTGCCTTCACGACTGCTCTTCGGAAGATGAAAAAGTGGCTTCAACCATGTTGCGCGCGGCGTTCTCGTCCTGGACTATTCCGCATTTTCGCGGACCTGATCAGACGCTCGGGATTGCAACCACGTTCTTCTCCGCCGTTAGTAGAGCGTCATTCACGCTTTGCCATGCTGGTCAAGGTGCCAAGCAAAAATACGGGAGCTGTCGTTGCGGCCCTGAGCCGACGTGTTCGTAAATTCCTGGCGACATTGCGACGCTCGCTGACGTGTGATCGCGGGTTGGAGACGGCCAAGCCCAAAGCATTTACAGTGGCCCCGATGTGAAAGTGTACTTCTGCGATCCGCAAAGTCCCTGGCAGCGCGCACGAACGAGAACACCAATCGACTGCTGAGACAATACTTCCCCAGAGGAACCGACCTGTCCCACATCTCTCAAGCCCAGCTCGACCAAATATCGCTGCGCTTGAATCAACGTCTAAGAAAGACATTGGGTTTCCAGACTCCTGCAAGTAGACTGCAAGCACGTGTTGCATCGACCGATTGAATCCACCTCCTTCATCGTTGCGCTCGCCTCTGCCATGCTGAGAGCAGATTCAGTTTCTCTTTGGTCACACGTCGGTGCAGACAACGGAACGGCACATCGGATGCATGATGTGTGCAGGGAATTCAGAGAAGCCCGTCAACGATAATCCCGACGATCTCGCCAAACGCTTGAGGCATGAGAAGCGGATTGTCGTGAGTATCACTCCGCTAGGTTGCCAAGCCTGGATCACCTCTGCGCCGGTCGGAATGTGAGACTGCACGTGCTAATTATCGAGCGCTCGCGGATCATTTATTGATCGACCGACTGGCTCTCCGGTTGATGTATGACTCGCATGCGTGAGAATCGTCCGGAAAAAAAGCAGCCAACATAGCTTTAAGTCAGCTGTGCCGTAGACTGTGCCATGCCGGGCGTGCCCGAATGTGTCAAATCAGTACCTTAGGCGACGAGACTAGAGCGCTTCCGTGCGGGCTTATTCTAAAGGTAAGTGCTTGATTCTATAGTTGCGGTCCCCGGCGGTCTGAGCTCCGATATGCTGATCCGGCATCAGCCTATCCGGCCCCGACTAATGGGAGTTTCGCGATGTTGCGCTCCGACCGGTGTGCAGGAAGTGTGCCGAAACAGCTGCGGCAATCGTCGAAGCGACGATCCAGTTCACATCACGCTTCATAATGCTTCTTCCCCAGAGGAATGTGAATAGCCTCAAAAGCTGATTCCTGCTGCCTACCCCCAAATCTTAGAACGCCTTCTTTCTGCGCGGGTTCGTAACCCTCCGATCATCTCGGACACCGCTCTGCACCTCAATCTTGTAGGTGGGTGGAATCAGCTTGTACTCACCGCTTCGCAGAGTCTCTTCGAGAAAATCTGCCCAATCCTGCATCATGCGCGTCCGAGGGACGAGATACTTGGCATAGTCATAGGCGCCGCTAACTTTGTCCTTCCTTTGATGCGCCAATTGCGCCTCGATGTACTCGTGTGCGTGGCCGCACTCGTGAAGGATCGTGGATGCTATGCCCCTGAATCCGTGCCCGGTCATCTCACCCTTGTAGCCCATGCCTTCGAGCGCTTTGCAGATCGTTCCGTCGCTCATGGTCGGGTTCTTGGGCCCTTGGCCAGGAAAGAGGTACCTGCTCATTCCGGAGAGCGTCTGAAGAAGTTGCAGTACCTCGATTGTCTGATGAGCCAGAGGGACGATGTGTGGAACCTTCTTTCCCTTCATGTGCTCCTTGGGAATGTTCCATCGATTCGCTCTAAAGTCGATCTCTTTCCACTCAGCGCAGATCAGTGATTCAGTCCGCACGAACGTAAGGGCCATCAACTTCATCGCAAGCCGGGTGAGGGGATAGCCTTGATACAACTCGATCTTCTGAAGTAGTCCGGGCACATTCTTCGGCTCGATGCGGGCGAAATTCTCGATAACATGAGCTTCGAGAAGATCGCCCGGCAAAATATCGGTGATCGGGCTCTTGTCGATGTACCCGATTGCGACTCCGAAACGCATGATCTGTTTTGTCTTCTGAAGAGCTCGGCGCGCCAGATCTGACGCCTTGCGTTTGTCCTGAATCCCTTTGACGATCTTGGCAACCTCTGATGCCTTTAGCTGGTCGATTCTGATAGCACCGAATTTAGGTAGGATGTCGCGATCCAGTCGGGTCTTGACCGTGCCCACATAGCGCTCGCTTTTCTTTGCGCTCCACGTCTTCAACCATTCTTCTGTGAGCTCTGCAAAAGTTGGCATCGAGGCAACTCTCTCGCTTTCCAATGCCTCCCTCTTTTTTGATTGTTTGTCGGCGGCAGGGTCAACTCCGGAGCGTTTAAGGGCGCGAGCCGCGGCATGCAGTTGTCGAGCTTCGTCGAGTGAGACGTAGGGATAAGGTCCATAGGAGAGCAGCTTCTCCTTCCCGTTGAACTCATAGGACCAACGCCACAGCTTTCCTCCGCTGGGTGTTACCACCAGATAAAGACCGCCACCATCGCTCAGTCGATATTCTCTCTTGGCTTTCTGCGCGTTCTTAATCTGGAGTTCCTTGAGCTTGTGGATCTCCATATATTTCGGGGTTTCAGTCGATACCCCCGCTCTCCTTGACGACGCTTTCAAGGATACCCCCGCCCGTTCCCCCGGTCAAACGCGGCTGTGCGCGGAGAGCTTTGGATAGTTATGGAGTGCTTTTGCGTATTTTCAATAACTTGCGGTCAACGCCCGGACGGGATTGGACGGCTGCGGACCGCTATGGAGTCAAAATGGCGGAGGGAGAGGGATTCGAACCCCCGGTACCCTTTCAGGCACAACGGTTTTCAAGACCGCCGGTATCAACCGCTCACCCATCCCTCCGCAGGCAAGTCGATGGACGTTACTTATTATCAGTGTACTTGATACTTAAATCGCTTCGCTGAACAAGCATTGTCGATTGCCGCCTGCGGGTCCAACCCTCTCGCCTGCCTTATTTACCGACATCCAGTCGCCCAGCAGCATCTTGGGGGCGAGGCCGAAAGAATCCCCCAACAGCATTGTAGATTCTGATTGCCAACGCAACCGAAGGCTAAACAACGCTCACTCTCTTTCTCATCAGATTGCCGTATTTCGGACTAAAAGAATGCATCTCGCGATCGGGGCGACCATTATAAAGCGAAGCTATTGAAAACACATCGCATATAGGGAAAAGATGTTACAACTGGAGTGCATGGCCAAACGAGCCAAACCAGGTGCGGACCCGCAACCGGGCCAGCCTATCAGCCTGCGGACACTCGGAGACTACCTGAATCTGTCTCCAGCCACGATTTCGCTCGTACTTAATAACGCGCCGGGAGTACGCTCGATTCCGCAGGAGACACGGGACAGGGTCACTGAGGCGGCGGCGAAGTTCGACTACCGGCCGAGTTTCTTTGCTCGATCGCTGCGCAAGCGCCAGACGTTTACCGTGGGAGTGCTCGTCCCCGAACTCAGCGATAACTACGCTACCGAGGTGCTGGCCGGAGTTGAAGAGTTTCTCATTGAGGAGGGATACTTCTACCTCACCGCCAGTCACCGCCGCAAACCCGACCTGATCGAAGAATACCCGCGCCTGCTCATGGATCGCTCCGTTGAAGGGTTCATCCTTATCGACACTATCCTTGAAAAGAGTCTGAACCTGCCTGTCGTTGTTGTCGCCGGACATCGCAAAATCGAAGGAACAACCAATGTAGTCCTCGATCAGAGACGGGCCGCGGAGCTCGCATTACGTCATCTCTATCAGCTCGGTCACCGCAAAATCGCATTCATGCGCGGGGGCAGTCACAGCTCCGATGCCGACGACCGATGGAACTGCCTGATGGCCGTGGCTCGGGATCTTAAGCTGGTCGTGCCTCCCGAGTTAACCGTGCAGCTTGAGCTTCGAGTTTCTACGCCGGAGCTGGGATTCGAGCCTGCGAACGAACTGATTCAGCGCGGCGCCGAATTTACTGCGATCGTCTGCTACAACGACGTCTCGGCAATCGGCGCCGTCCGCGCTTGCCGGGACCATGGTCTGCAGGTTCCGACCGATGTTTCGGTAGTTGGCTTCGATGACATTCAGGGTGCGGCCTTCCATATTCCAAGTTTGACAACAATTCGCCAGCCTCTTACTCAAATGGGCAAAGTGGCGGCGCGCATCCTGCTGCAGCGGATTCGCGGACAGGCGACTTTCCCCGATGTAGTGCCGATTCGCCCCGAACTTATCATTCGCGAGTCGACCTGCCCGCCCAACCCAAAACGCGCTGCCCGCTCCAAACGGAGTTGAACCTGGGATGCAATCGGATGCCCGGCATTCCTCGGCGCAGACGCTGACCCTGCTGCACCCGGTCTTCCTGCTCACCGGAATTCTGCATGCCATTGGCGGTCCACTCCTGCCATCTGTTGCGTCGGCATTTCACCTGACCGATAGCCAATCCGGTTTGCTGTTTCTCCTGTATTTTGCCGGTAGTTCCTTGGGTGCTCTGCTTTGCATCGGGAGTTACGCGCGGATAATAGCCGTCGGTTTCCTGGCGATTGTGGTCTCCTGCCTGGCGGCGGCGATCATCCCGTGGCCGGTTCTATTACCGGTCTTTCTGCTTCTCGGAATAAGCGTTGGTCTTCCGATGTCCGCCGTAAGCTTATTTGTCGGTCGAAGCTTTCCCCAGAGATCCGCGTCCGTGCTGGCCTTTCTCAATATGAGCTGGAGTGCCGGCGCTCTGATTGCACCTCTGCTGGCCGCCTGGATCCTGGTGCACCGCACCTTTCGCACCGCATATCTGCTCCTTGCCGCGGCCTCAGCGATTGCCGCCTTCGTTTGCATACGATTCCTCAGGGATGGTCCCGAACTTCCAAGATCCGGCGGGAATCTGCGGGGCTCGGCCAATCTGCGCCTGATCGTCGTTTTCGCATTTGCCACATTTCTCCAAGTGGGAGTGGAAAACACTGCCGCAGCGTGGCTGTCGACTTATATGTTGCGAATCGTGGGCAGCGGAGCAGTCTTTGCTGCAACTCTATCTACGCTCTATTGGGTTGGATTCCTGGTCTCGCGCGGGTTTGCGGCTCTTGTTCTTCTTTACGTCAAGCCCGCTGTGGTTCTTTTTGTCAGCATAGTCATTGCCCTTGGTGCGGCGGCGCTGCTCGCCACAGCGTCTTCAGTGTCCGTAGGGGGAATTGCCATGTTTCTACTCGGCATCGCACTTGCGCCTGCGTATCCGTTGCTCATTGCTCAAAGCTTTTCGCGAGTGCGGCAAATCTCGGATACGCGCTGGATCCTGGCCGCATCCGGGTTCGGGGGATCCGTGCTTCCGTGGCTCACGGGATGGATTTCATCGCAATCAGGAAGCATTCGTGCAGGCATCGCTACAATTCCGGCAGCATTGCTTCTCATGCTTTTGTTGCTTCCGTTTCTTCTCCGACTAAGTCTCCGATCCCTCAACAAAGAAGCTCGGAGTTAGTCGCATGATTCGATAAGCGGAATCCGAGTTAGAAGCTCGCAAGCGGTAAGAGGGATACTGATCCCCAATTCACCGTTGGGTCAAAACCAGCACCTCGACGCCCGAAGCCGCATCCTTCTGCCGGTAAATACGTTCAGTAGCTTTCTGAAACTGCTCCGGGGTGGCATAGGGAATATCTGTGAAAGTCTGTGGGTTTCGATCGGTGAGAGGGAACCACGAGCTCTCGACTTGAATCATGATGCGATGGCCACGACGGAAAGTGTGGAATAGGTCCGGCATGGTGAAGTTCAAGTCGGTTTCTTTGCCGGGGATCAGCGGTTCAGGATTCTCCCAGCTATCGCGGAACTTAGCCCGGAATGGTTCGCCGCGCAGCAATTCTTGGTATCCGCCCATGTGGATGGGTGGCGCGTCCAGTATGCGCTTGTTGCCGCGCGACATGTCGCCCGGATCGGGATAGTCTTCGGGATACACATCGATGAGCTTTACGTCGAAGTCGGAATCCGTGCCGGAACTTGCAATCTTCAACTTTGGAGAGATGGGACCGGCAATCGTTACGTCCTCCTCAAGCGGGTCAGTCTCATAAACCAACACATCTGGCCGGTAGCTCGCGAATCGCTGATCGTCGACCATATAACGCTGCGGCACGGTGTCTGTCGTGTAGCCGACAAAAGGCACTGGGTGGTTCGGATCGCTGACATATTCGTCGACGCCGGAAGATTCGCTCGGGGGATCAAAGCTGAGCTTTCCGCCACCATGGAAGTAGAGAGTCTCAGGTGAAGCTGCTTTCGGTGGCCATGCATCGAACTTTCGCCAGACATTGGTTCCAGTCTCAAAGACGACAGCTTTGGGTTGCGCCTCGCCCTTCCCCTTGAGATAGTGTTCAAAGAAAGGGAATTGGACATTGGTTCGAAAGTACTCGCTGGTCTTTGAACCGAATTCAACATCCCCAAGATGGCTGCCATCATTTCTTGCCCAGCCGCCATGCACCCACGGCCCTTCCACCAGGGTCGTTTGTGTTTCAGGATTGAATTTGTTGATGGCGTAAAAAGTCCGGTAAGGGCCGCTCAAATCCTCCGCGTCGTACCAGCCACCCACAACAAGCACGGCACAATGCACATTCTTCATGTGGCGCGAAAGATCGCGCGCTTGCCAATACGAGTCATAGGTATCATGCTTGAACTGATCATTGAATAGCCAATTCGATCCTTTCAAGTAGAGTTTTTCGAGACTTGAGATGTTACCGGCGGAAAGATAGAACTTATAACTGTCGGGCGTCCCGAAGTCGAAGGGAACCGTAGCCGAAGGAGTCTCTGGCCCGGCTTGCGGGCGGAAGAAGACATAAAATCCGAAGTTGGCAGAAAGCATGAATGCCCCGCCATGATAGCCGTCGTCCCCCATAAACAGATCGGTCATGGGCGCCTGCGGACTGGCCGCCACCAAGGCTGGATGCGAATCGATGATCGACGCAGAAGTGTAAAAACCCGGATACGAAATTCCCCATATGCCCACTTTGCCATTGTTGTTTGGCACATTCTTCAATAGGAATTCGATCGTGTCGTAGGTATCCGACGCATCATCGACGTCCAGTGGGGATTTCTTGTTGTCGATATGCGGCCGCATCTCGATGAAATCGCCCTCACTCATCCAGCGCCCGCGCACATCCTGATACACGAAAATATATCCTGACTTCTCGAACTCCTCCGATGGGCCGAGATGCGGTGGATACTGGTCCTCGCCGTAAGGACCCACATCGTAAGGTGTGCGTTCCATTAAAAACGGGTAGGGACCTCCCGCCGCGTCCTTGGGAACGTAGACAGCCGTAAAGAGCCGCTTACCGTCGCGCATCGGAATGCGGAATTCGTATTTGGTGTAATGAGCGCGGATGGAATCTTCGCTTGGCGGATTCGCCGTTGGCTGCTGCGCCGAAGACGCGGCAAAAGCAAACACGAAGAGCCCAAACAATGGAAGGCGGGGGAATTTGAGCATTATTGCGGGAGTCTCCTGAATGACCAGATTAATTCAAGCGGCTGGCGTCAATCTCAGCTTTCGCACCCCTGTGACGGTTCTCCAATTGGTGTTGAGCGATATCGATGCTGCCAAGTGGTATTTTCCTCGAGAAAATGCCACCCTTCGTGATGTTGGAGGCTCCCACGGAAATTGGAGAACCGTCCAAATTTCCGGTTCCTGATTGTGCCTTTACGTCCACCGTGTTAAAAGCAAAGAACAGGGAACAGACGGAGGGGGCCGAGAGCTCGATGCGGGATTCTACCCGGATCGCGGGGGTCCATTCATCGCCAAGCCTCTGAATTTGCCGAAAAGGAATACTTGATCTCCATGAGCGCCGGCCATCCAGCGGAAGTCGAAACGCTTTTCGGAGACTACCCGTTGGACAGCGCCTTCGACGAAATGCGGGAAATCGCCGGCACTGTGCGCCCGCACTATCAGGCGCTGGCTGAAACGCTCGCAGGCCTCCCCCAGGACGAGCTGCAGCGATGTAAGCAATCTGCCGAACTCTCCTTCCTGACGCAGGGCATTACCTTCACCGTTTACGGTCGCGAAGAGGGAACTGAGCGCATCTTCCCCTACGATCTGGTGCCGCGCCTCGTAACCGCGCAAGAGTGGGACCGCATTGAGCGCGGGCTCACGCAGAGAATCACGGCTCTCAATCTGTTTCTGCGCGATGTCTATTCCGACGCGAAAATTCTGAACGATCATGTTGTGCCTCGCGAGCTGGTCTACAGTTGTAAACACTACCGGCGCCAGATGCGCGGATTACAGGTTCCTCGGAACGTCTATATCGCAGTCGTCGGTACAGACCTTTTACGCCTCAACACAGGCGAGTTTGTCGTACTCGAGGATAACTTGCGTGTTCCCTCCGGGGTTAGCTACATGCTTACCAACCGGCGCGTGATGAAGCGGACCTTCCCCCAACTCTTCCATAGTTATGGCGTCCGCCCCATTGAGCATTACCCGCAACTTCTCCTGTCTACCTTGCGCTCTTTGGCGCCCGAAGGCCGGCCTGAGCCGAACATCGTTCTTCTCACGCCTGGCGTCTTCAATTCCGCATACTTCGAGCATACCTACCTGGCACGTCAGATGGGCATAGACCTCGTCGAGGGCCGGGACCTCGTAACTCACGACAACATCGTCTACATGCGCACCACCGATGGCCTCAAGCGTGTCGACGTGATCTATCGACGTGTGGATGACGATTTCAGCGATCCGCTGGTTTTCCGGCCCGACTCGGCGCTTGGATGCTCCGGGCTCTTCAATGCTTATCGTGCCGGAAACGTAACGGTCACGAACGCCTTTGGTACCGGACTTGCCGATGACAAGG
The DNA here is from genome assembly GCA_963704415.1 of uncultured Acidobacteriaceae bacterium. Taxonomy (GTDB): domain Bacteria; phylum Acidobacteriota; class Terriglobia; order Terriglobales; family Acidobacteriaceae; genus Telmatobacter. The sequence continues at coordinate 2,604,102 of OY969908.1, forward strand.
CGCTCTATGCCTACGTTCCGGACATTATCCACTACTACCTGGGCGAAGATCCCATCCTGCCCAACGTCAAGACCTATCTGATGACAGTGCAGAAAGAACGTCAGCATGTGTTAGCCAATCTCGGCAATCTGGTCGTGAAGGCAGTGGGCGAGAGCGGCGGTTACGGGATGCTTATAGGGCCGCAGTCGACAGCGCAGCAACGCGAAGAGTTCGCGCGCCAGATTGAGGCCAACCCGCGCAACTATATCGCTCAGCCCACGCTCGATTTTTCGCGCGCTCCATGCCTCATTGGCAATCAGTTGGAACCGCGGCACGTGGACCTTCGGCCCTACATCCTCTTTGGCGACAAAGTCAACATCGTACCGGGCGGATTGACGCGCGTGGCTCTTGAGAAAGGCTCGCTCGTAGTCAACTCGTCGCAAGGTGGCGGCAGCAAAGATACATGGGTTCTGGAATAGCAATCAGCATTCGAGTTCGGGAGAGTGCGACGATGCTTTCACGCGTTGCGGACAGTCTCTATTGGATGAGCCGCTACCTGGAACGGGCGGAGAACACCGTGCGTCAACTCGACGTGACGATGAACCTCATGCTTGACGCGGGCAGTTCCACCCCTGAAAAACGCTGGAAGCAACTCGTTGCCGCATTGGGAAACCCAACTGGACTTGAATGGGACGGCGACCCCGACGCGATGGCAGGCAAGCTCGTTTTCGACCCTCTGAATCACGCTTCAGTCACCTATTCCGTGAACGGCGCACGAGAAAATGCCCGCCAGATCCGCGAAGAGATTTCGACAGAACAATGGCAGCGGCTCAATCGACTCTATCACCAGATGCATTCCGCTCAAGTGCAATCCCAGTTTCGCGCCAATATCACAGACGCACTAAGTACAGTGGTCGATGGGATCCACTTGTTCAAAGGAGTAAGCGATACAACCATGATTCACGGCCAAGGTTGGCAGTTCATCCGGCTTGGCCGCTACTTAGAGCGTGCCTATGCGATTGCCACATTGCTTGAGGTGTACCAGCCGTGGCTGTCCAATCCTTCGGAACGCGAACACGGAGGTTACCAGTATCTCGAGCAGGTGGGACTGCTGCGATGCTGTACGGCATTTGAGGCGTATTGCCAGGTCTACACAGCCGACGTGACCGCCGACCGCATTCTCGAGTTTCTGCTCCTCAATCGCGATTTTCCTCATGCCATTCGCTACTCCGTAGACGGTGTCCGGCATGCGGTCGAATCCGTCCAACGGACCGGAGGACGCCGTCCGCCGGAAGAGCTCAGCGCGGGAATCGGGAAGTTGCACGCCATGCTGAGTTACACCACGATTGGCGAAATCCTTTCAGGTGATACCGCGGCATTTCTGCATTCCATCCGCGAGCAATGCATGTACATTCACGAACTCATGTACCGCTATTACATTCAGTATTCGATCCAGTCCGCACTGGCGACATAGGGGAAACAAGAGCGAGAATGAATTTCTACTCCATCCGGCACCTCACGCGATTCCGCTACTCGAAGCCCATCAGCGAGAGCATTATGGAAACGCGCATGCACCCGCGCTCCGATTCCAACCAGCATTGCCTCACTTTTTCGCTCTCCGTGAGTCCTCGTTGCCGCGTCTTCAGCTATCGTGACCACCAGGGGAACAACGTCCAGCACTTCGACATTCCTGGCGAGCACACTCAACTTGTCCTCATTGCCGAGTCCGTCGTCGAGCAGCAGGCTCTGCCCGATGTCCCAGGCTTTCTCGCGCCCGATGCCTGGAGCGCCTTGGACGAATTGATTGAAGCCGGTGATTACTGGGAGATGCTTCTTCCCAGCACCTTTGCCGTCGAGACTCCTGCGCTGACCATGTTGGCTTCTCAACTCGGCGTAACCCGCCGCGACGATCCCCTGATGCTCGTCCATGAGATCAACCAGCGGCTCTTCGATTACTTCGAATACGTGCCGAGATCGACACGCGTCGATTCGCCCATCGACGACGCTATCGTGAGCGGCAAAGGGGTTTGCCAGGACTTTGCCCACACCATGATCGCGCTACTGCGCCAAGTCAGGATTCCGGCCAGATATGTCTCTGGCTATCTTTATCGCAGCCGTGAGGACCACGATCGCTCCACCCCCGATGCGACACATGCCTGGGTCGATGTTCTGCTGCCGCACCTCGGCTGGGTTGGATTCGATCCAACCAATAACCTCGTCGCCCATCATCGGCACATCCGAACTGCTGTCGGGCGCGACTATGCCGATGTCCCGCCAACGCACGGCATCTTCCGCGGAACAACCGACAGCGAACTCTATGTAGCCGTCCATGTAGAGGCCAGCGACCTTCCGCCCGCCCTCGACCGCAAGCTCCCCATTCCCGAAGACTGGAGCGTTCTGGTCGAACGCGCTCAACAGGCTCCTGAGCGCACCCAGCCATTCATCGATATGCAGCAAATGCAGCAGCAGCAATAGATGGGACTTTCGCCGAGTGGATTTCCGGCGCGGAATTCTAAATTTTTGTTGAATCCTGAGTAAATATCCAGCAATATGAATTATTCCGATTGAGACGCAGTCCCCCTGCACAAGCTTCTCGGCAAGAGGACGAAACGTACCTTTCTCTTACTCCAGGTTCGGCCTCTCACGCCGGCTAGGGGATTAAGCGGCAAGCACTAAACGCAGCACGCAGCTCACAGAGCCTTCGGCGAAGCGCAAGAGGCTTCACCCGTATGGCACAAACCAAAGCAAGACCTTCTGGAGGAACAGCCGTGAAACATTCCCTTTGGGGATGGGTGCTGCTTTGCACCCTTTCTACCGTTACCCTCACATTTGGCCAGAATGCAACCACCTCACTGCGCGGAGTCGTAAAAGATCCATCTGGCGCCCTGGTCGCAGGAGCCACCATCACTTTGACCGATAATTCCACCGGCAAGACGCTGAGCGCAACTGCGAACAGCACGGGGCTATACGTTTTTCCTCAAATCTTCCCGTCGAAATACACCATTAAAGTCGCTGCTCCGGGGTTTGGCGAGCAGTCCAAGACCGCGGAGCTTCTCGTAAATCAGCCGGCCAATATTGACTTCACGCTTACCGTGCAATCGAGTTCCGTCACCGTGGACGTGTCGGCCGCGGCGCAGACCTTGAATGTGTCGGACGCCTCTCTTGGCAACTCCGCGGACAACGCCGAAATTCAAGCCATCCCAAGCGAAACCCGCAACGTTCCCGACCTTCTTTCGCTCCAGCCAGGCGTCCTGTATTTGCCTTCTCAAACTACGACTGATAGCAGGAGCGGCGCGGTCAACGGTGGCCGTTCCGACCAGGGAAACGTCACCATCGACGGTGTGGATGACAACGATCAGGTTGGTGGTTTCGCCTTCAGTGGAGTCCTGCGTGAGACGCAGGACTCCATCGAGGAGTTCCGCGTCACCACCGGTGATGCCAATGCGGACGCCGGCCGTTCCTCAGGCGCCCAGATCAGCATGGTCACCAAATCGGGGACAAACAAGTTTCACGGCGCGGCGTATGAATACAATCGCCCGACCATTACCGTTGCTAACGATTGGTTCAACAAGCAGGCTGAGCTGAGCAGCGGACTGCCGAACATCCCCGGCAAGCTCATCCGAAATATTTTTGGCGGTGCGGTCGGCGGCCCAATCCTGAAAGATAAACTCTTCTTCTTCGCCAACTTCGAAGCAACGCGCAAAGCTGAAAACACCCAGGTGAACCGCACCGCTCCGACAGCTACCTATCAAATGGGTGAGCTTCTCTACCCTGACGATTCGGGGAACCAGCAAATCATTTCGGCCACCCAATTGGCCTCGCTGGACGCAGGATGCCAAATTTGTAACACGACCAGCTACCCGAATCCGCCCGGTCCGAACCCCAATGCGCTTGCCTATTTCAACTCGATGCCGGCGGCAAACGGATCGACTCTCGGGGATGGTGGGTACAACGAAGGCTCCTTTTCGTTCTCTTCGCCCAATCCCCAAAGGCTGAACACGTCGATTGCAAGAATTGATTTTGTTCCCAACGATAAACATCGAATCTTCATTCGCGGGAATTTTCAGAAAGATATCACCGACGACGTAGAGCAGTTCCCCGGGCAGCCGCCCAGGTACGTCACAGAAGACAATAGCAAGGGCATCACCGGAGGGGACACCTGGTCCATCTCCCCAAACTTGATCAACGATATTCGCTACGGATTCGTCAGACAGGGCTTTGCCAAGCGAGGAGTCGGCTCCGGGGATTATGTAGACTTCCGATTTCTCGACACGGCCACCGCAGAAACGCGTACTACGATCACCAGCATCCCCGTCAACAACATCGTAGACAATCTGAGTTGGACCAAGGGCAAGCATACGCTCCAGTTCGGCGGGAACTGGCGCTTGATCCACCAGAACCACGCCTCCGATCAAGTGTCGTTTAACAACGCCAGCACCAATCCATATTGGCTTGGCGGCAATCCACCCTCGCCCACCGACATTGGAGACCCTGAAGTGAACGGAGGCTTCGGCAACTCCTACGGAATCGCGTTTGCCAACTTGGTAGGAACAGTCCCTTCGCTCACAAATATTTATAACTATAAGCTCACCAGCGCCAGCGGCGGGACTCTGCTGGCAGACGGAACGGTACTCGACCGGCATTTCAAATCCAACGAGTTCGAATGGTATGCGCAGGACGCATGGCGCGTTCAGCCGAACCTTACCATCACTTTCGGAGTGCGCCACACCATACTGCAAACTCCATATGAAACCAGCGGGCAGGAAGTAACGCCGACCATCGATACCCATACGTGGTTCCTGCAGAGAGAGGCAGCCGCGCAGGCAAGTCAGATCTACGAGGATGATCTTTACTTCCAACCCGCAGGAGCTGCATACGGCAAGCCTGGATTCTGGCCGAAATCGAAGGATAACTTCGCGCCTCGATTGGCCATCGCCTATTCCCCCGATACTAAGACCTCGATTCGTCTCGGCGCCGGAATTTATTACGATCACTACGGCGAGGCTCTTGTGAACACCTTTGACCAGAATGGATCGTATGGGTTGAATAATCAGGTTGAAAATCCGGCCGGGGTGTATGGAATAGAAGGGAACGCAAAGCATCCGCCATCGCCGCGGTTTATTAGTAGATCCACTCTTCCTCCGATCGACAACGGTGGATCCCCATCGACACTCACATTCCCTTATCCAGCACCGTTGGGTAACTTCGCCATCACCTGGGGACTCGACAGCAAGATCAAGACCCCATATTCCGAAACGTTTGACATGTCGGTGCAACGCGAACTTCCTGGCGGGTTCACTGTCGAGGCGGCTTACATTGGACGCCTTGGCCGGCATCTTTTGCAGCAACTCGACCTCGCCGAGCCAGTGGATTATGTCGATCCAAGCGGCGGAGGCGATTACTATGCCGCAGGCAGCCAGTTATCGCATGATGTGGACCTGAACGGCGGAGACGGGTCGGCCACCGTCGCACCAATCCAATACTTTGAGGATGTCTTCCCCTTTATGGCAGGAGTGGATTACGCAGGTGAAAGCGCAACCCAGGCGATCTATACCAATGAATGGGCACCCTACCGTGCGCAATACGGCGCGACAACCTCGCTGTCCGATATCGATTTCTACTGTGGCTATGGCTGCCCTGCCGGTTGGACGTCACACTTCTGGCAGGACCAATTCTCATCGCTTTACGCTTTGTCGAGCATCGGGATGAGCTATTACAACGCAGGCCAGATCACTCTGCGTCACCCAACCAGCCATGGTCTGACGATGAATTTCAGCTATACCCTCTCGAAGTCCATCGATTTCGGTTCGGACACTGAGCGTAGCAACGAATTCGGCACGAACGCGACAAACACCGGCTCATTCAGCGAGATCCTCAACACGTGGAAGCCCTATCTCAACCGCGGCGTCTCCGATTTCGACACGCATCACTTAATAACCGCCGACTTGGTGTACATGTTGCCCTTTGGTCGCGGGAAGGCAATCGCCGGGGGTTCCAATGCTTTCGCTGACGCAATCATTGGCGGCTGGCAATTGTCGGGCATCAACCGGTGGTCAAGCGGCTTGCCGTTCTCTTTGACCGAACCTGGGTGGACTACCGACTGGCAGATCGAAAGCTTTGGTGTGGTCACGCAGCCGGTCAAAATGCGTCGTCACTTTGATCAAAATGGAAACCCCCAATTCTTCGACGATCCCGACGCCATCAATAATGGGATCGCAACAGGTGGCCCCATCCGCTTGCCGTATCCAGGAGAAGCCGGTCAGCGAAATAACTTTCGCGGAGACGGCTATTTTAACGTGGACTCCGGGTTGGACAAGAGCTGGAAGATCCGGGAGTACGGTAGCCTCAAGTTCGCCTGGGAGGTGTACAACGTGACAAACAGCGTACGCTTCGATCCAGAATTCATTGGTTCCGGCCTAACTGGAGGCGATCTGGGCGTCGCCAGCGCATTGCTAACCGTTCCGCGCCGCATGCAGTTCAGCCTGCGGTTCGATTTCTAAACTGACCTCAACTCAAGTCGAATGCGCCGGCGAACTCCGAAATTTCGCCGGCGCTTTTCATTTGTTTGCCGTTCACAACCACCAATGCCGTCACAGTCTCGCCTTGTCTCGTCTTGGGGGCCTTACAGCAAAACCAGGGTCGATGTATCCCGGAGCCGCTGAACTCAAGTCGACGCGACCCCAAGGAACGGCGACCTGGAAGGATTTCGAGAGGACACAGTTACCCTGGTTTTGCTCTAGTTGGTCTTCCGCACTTCGGCCGCGATCTTGCGCAAGTCGGGCAACACCGAGCCCAGTGCGGCCGGTCCTGCGTTCCGCTTGCCCAGTGCGAAGTAAACGTCTCGATAGTGCCGGTAGAGTTGTTCGTACACCAGCGCGGCTTTTGGATTCGGATCCACCGTGCGCAGCGGCAGGCAAACGGCAGCCTGCGCCTCCTCAATCGTCTTGTAAGCGCCCGCCGCCAGCAGTGCAAAGATGCCCGAGCCAAGACTGGTCGGAATGCCGGCGGGAACGAGGACTGGCTTGTTCAACACATCGGCATAGACGCGGTTCAGCACTTCGTTCTTTTGTGGGATTCCTCCCGCATTGATGACACGATCCACACGTACTCCGTGTTCGGCCATGCGTTCCAAAATAATTCTCGTATGAAACGCTGTCCCTTCGATAGCCGCAAACAATTCGTCCTGCGCTGTGTGCACCAGGTTCCATCCCAGCGTCACTCCGCCCAACTCAGGATTCACCAACACCGTACGATCGCCATTGTCCCAGCTCAGGCGCAGCAGCCCCGTTTGGCCCGCTTTGTATGCATCGAGCCCGTCGGAAAGAGCCGCCACGGTAGTTTGTGCACGTCGTGCAATAGCCTCAAAAATGTCTCCCGTTGCCGAGAGGCCTGCCTCGATCCCCGTGTAATCCGGATGCACGCTCCCAGGCACAACACCGCAGACTCCAGGGACAAGTTGCGCTTCTCGCGCCATAGCGATGATGCATGTCGAGGTTCCAACCACATTCACCACATCGCCCTCGCGAATATGCGAGCCGATTGCGTCCCAATGTGCGTCAAACGCGCCGACAGGGATCGGAATTCCTGCGCGCAGTCCGAGCCTCTCGGCCCACTCCGGCGACAGATGTCCCGCCACCCGATCGCTGGTCTGATACGCGCCGCCCATCTTCGCCCGGACACCGCCAAAGAGCGGATCCACCGCAACCAGAAACTCTTCCGGCGGTAAACCGTCCCACTTGGGATTCCACATCCATTTGTGGCCCATCGCGCAGACGCTGCGCTTCAACTGGCTCGCGCTACGGATTCCACTGAGCGTGGCCGCGACCATGTCGCAGTGCTCGAGGGCAGTCACAAACTGCTTCCGCTTTTCGGGGTTGTGCCGCAGCCAATGGAGCAATTTGGCAAAACCCCACTCGTGCGAATACACACCGCCACACCAGTCAATTGCCTCCAGGCCCATAGCGTGAGCCTTGGCCGTAATCTCCTCTGCCTCCGCATGAGCGCGGTGATCGCACCAAAGGTAGTATTCGTCCAACGGCTCCAATCCCTCACCGACGGGCACGACACTGGAACCCGTCGTGTCCAGCGCGATCGCAGCCACTGCACTTCCAGCCAGACCTGTGGTGCCCAAGACCTCGCGCGTCGCCTTTGCCAACGCGTCCATCTGCTCAGCGTGAGACTGGGTGGCAAAATCGGGATCCTCGCGCCGCCGATGCAGGGCATAGGAAGACGAAGCAGTGCCGATGGGCCCTCTTTCGCTGTCCACCAAAGTCACGCGTACACTCAACGTGCCGAAATCTACGCCCGCGACGATGGTCATACAGAAACCCTCCGGTAAACGCTTACTCGTTTCGGAACAAGCCTACACCATTGCGTGACACTTTGAATTGCCATTGAATCCGCTGAACGCCATCTGCTGCTTATCTTTTCGCTCCCGGCAGCATCCCTTTCAAAGCCGTAATCAGTCCGGGCTTCGATGCCATGGGCTTGGCAATAGGCGCGAAAGGTGATGGATTGCTCGCACCCAGTTTAACCGCAGCCGGTTGCGCGGAAGGCGAACTTTGCGGTTTCGACGGGGCAGGCCCCGTTTTTCCCTGCGCGGTTCCCTGTGGAATTGTAGTAGGGCCTTCGACCACTCTCGCGCCTTTCAATTCCGGCACAGGGCCCTCCAGATTCTTTACCAGGATTGAAATCCGCCGATTCGAAGGGTCAGTTGGGTTGTTCTTCACGCGCAAAAACTGGTCGGCATACCCCCTCGCTTGCGTGACCTGATCCGAACGTACTCCGTGCTGCTGCAAAAGCATCCGCGCCGAGTTCGCCCGATCGGCGGAAAGTTCCCAATTGCTATAGTTCGCGTCATCGGAGTAGGGCGTAGCGTCCGTATGGCCTTCGATCAGGAGGTTGTTCGGCAAGGTCTTCAATTCCGACGCGAGCAGCGACAATAACTCCTGTCCATTGTCGCTCAGAGAGGCGCTTCCACTCTGATAGAACGTCCCGTTTTTGTCCTCCAGCAACTCGATCCGCAAACCCTCGGGCGTAATCGTAATCTCAATCTGCTTGAGCAGCTTTTCTAACTCCTTCCGGGCCTTGATCTCCTGCTCCAGCTTCTCCTTGAGTTTTTGGAGATTGTCATTCGTCGCAGTGGTCACCGTTTCGCCTGTGCCGGTCAACGTCGTGCCCATCAAACTACCCGTCCCCTTGGGGTCATTGAAATATCCGGCGACCGCCTTCTTGATTTTGTCGCTTGAGTTCATCAGCCAGAGCACGATGAAGAGGGACATCATGGCGGTAACAAAATCAGCCTAGGCTACCTTCCACGCGCCGCCGTGATGGCCGCCGTGGCCGCCTTTCCTCTTGATCACAATGATCGGTTGACTCTTGCCGGCTGCCATGTCCGCGCTCTCCTGAAGGTGTTCCCGCTTAAGCCGCCTCTGTTTGCGGAGTCGCTCCAGCCTGGTTCTTGCAACTCTTCTCCATCTCGTCGAAACTCGGGCGCACATGTGCAGGAATCGCGCGCCTTCCCATTTCGATCGCAATCATGGGCGCTGAACCCTTCAGGAACGACAGCATCAGCACCCGCAAGACATGCAAATAACTGTTGTGGTCATCCGAAGTTTTGGTCATGTTGGCGGCCAGCGGTCCCGCCACTCCATAGCACAGAAGGATGCCCAGAAATGTCCCCACCAACGCCGCCGCTACTTTGTGTCCAATTTCCTCCGGCGGTCCGCCGAGCGCGCCCATCGTGATCACCACGCCCAGCACGGCCGCCACAATCCCAAGTCCCGGCAGCGCATCCGCCATCGTCGACAACGCGCCGATGGGCAACGATGCTTCGTGGTGGTGTACCTCCATATCGAGTTCCATCATCTGGTCCATATCGAAAGGCTCAACGCCGGCAGTGATCGCCACGCGTAGCGTGTCGCACACAAAATCGCGCGCGGAATGATCGGCCAGGAACTCCGGAAAGTTCTTGAAGATTCCGCTCTCCGATGGTTTCTCGACATCCATCTCCACGCTGAGCAGTCCTTCTTTCCGCACCTTGTTGAGGAACTGATACATCATCTTCAGCGAGTTCAGATAACGATCTTTGTTGAACTTCGAGCCCGCAAGGACGCCCTTGAGCCCGCCCAGGATGCCCTTCAAAATATGCACGGGGTTCGCTACCAGGAGCGTTCCCGTCGCTGCCCCGACGATGATCAGCATCTCGGCTGGTTGGATGAGCACTTCAATGTGGCCCTTTTCCATCAGGAATCCGCCGATAACTGCGCCAAAAACCAAGAGAATCCCTATGATCGCGAACATTACGACCTCTCAGGTGCGAGCGTGATGTGGTTGTCCCCCGCATGGATGCTCACGAACATTGCGGCCTTCGCTCGCTCAAACACCTGCGGCAACATCTCAGTCTTCGCTGCCTGCGCCGCGCCGATGCTGACGGTGAGCGACAGACGGTCGCCCCACCAGCGAAAATCCGAGGTCCTCCGAGGCCAACCAGTACTTGTGCGTGTGACGCAAGCGATCCGGCCGATGTCTCGTGCGAAAGAATCACAAACTCGTCGTCTCCCCACCTGCCAAGTTCTTCGATGGGGTGTAACCCATGCGTCAGCGTCCGCTCGATCCGTTCAATCATCATTTCGCAGGCTCTCGCACCATGCGTCTTGCGCAATTCGTGCGCCTGGTCGACTGTGACCCACAGCAGACCCAGAGGGGTGCCCCACTGCGTGAAGTCGTCAAATGCTGATTGCGCCTGCTCTTCAATTTCTGCCTGCGCGGCTTCCAGATTGGATTCCTCGCAACTCTCTCCATACGGCAATGAATCCAGATGCTCCGCGATGTGAAATATGACAGCCGTTCCGATGTGCCCACCCAGAGGATCCCGCAGAACCACAGTTCGCATCATTAAAGGCAATTTGTTCCCGCAACGGTGCTGTGTCTCAATCAGGACGCCGCGCTCAGGATGGGGTCCGCTCCGTGCTTCTCCCGGCGCCTCCGGAGGATGCGCGAGCAAAAGTGGCTCCAGCGCCCATGGAATCGTGCGCGTCACAGTTTCCATATTTGGAAATCCCGTGATACTCTCTGCCGCGCGGTTCCAAAATGCCACTCCGCCTCCGGGATCGAGCAGCGCAAGGCCTTCTGGAAAACTCTCCAGCGCAGCCTCCATCAGTTCACTGCGATCGACCATCGCGCCCTCCACTCCTTACATCGGCGGAGATAGGCCCGACTTCATTCCGTTTCAATGCCCCGAGAAGGGATGCCGGGATTCTTCTGAGGAAGATTGTTGGGCTCGAAAGAGCGCGCACGCGCAGAGCGATTACACCACAGATGCGTGAGCGACTCGCATTCCTGGTGTACAAATTTGAGCCTGTCAGGGGAAGGGATAAAACTACATCAGTTCGGCTTGGGGTTGACCTTTTCGCCTTCGCGTCCAGAAGGCAGACGAACAATAAATCGCGTCTTGCCTGGCTCCGTTTCGACTTCGATTTTGCCACCGAACTTCTCTGTCACGATGCGATGAACGATATCAAGGCCCAACCCGGTACCAGAACCCTGGGGCTTGGTCGTGAAAAAAGCATCGAAGATGCGCGGCAAGACTTCTGCAGGAATTCCTTCGCCATGATCCGTGATGCTCACAGAGAGCCAGCCGGGATCCGATTCCGTCCAGGTCGCAATTTCGATATGGCCACCGGCAGGCGAAGCGTCGGCAGCATTATCGATCAGGTTTGTCCACACCTGGCTTAAGGCAGAGCCGCGGGTCGAAAGTGTCGAAGGGGATGCCTCGAATCGCTTGTCTACACGGAGCTGCTTTATCCTCAGCTTGTGGCCTAGAATCGTGAGCGTGCTCTGCAGGCTGTCATGGACATCCAGTTCTTTAGCGGGTGACCGCTCGTCATAGGCAAACTTCTTCACGGCCATCGCCAGGTCCGAAATCCTCGAAATGCTGTCTTCGATCGAGCACACCAGCGAAACACTGGAAACAAGCGCTTCGAGCCAATTCAATGCATCTGAAAATGCGCTCGCATCGAAATACTCCTTCGCGCAATCCAGCTCTTGCCTTTCAAAACCCATGCCGACAAGCACCGGCGCAATGGTGTAGGCGTTCTCCACGCCCGCCGATGCAAGCCACTCGCCCATCTCTTCCTCGGCGTCGGATTGTGCGACGCTGCTCATCGCGGCGAGTCGGCATCCACTTAGTGTGTGCTCCAGCAATCCCCTCATGCATTCCAGTTGTTCCGGCGTCTTCGCGCGACTGCCATTGCGCAGGCTCAACTGCTGCAGGCGCATCAGGTTCTCGCGAAGCTGTGAAGCGGAGCGCTTGGCCGCGGACCCGGGGTTGTGCAACTCGTGCATGAGCCCGGCTGCCAATGTTCCCAGCGATATCAGTTTTTCGCGATGCAGAGCTTCGACCTGGTAGGCCTGAAGGCGTTGCGCCATATCTGCAAGAATCACTGCGCGGGGTTCCGGGCGGTCGGAGAGAATCTGCCAGAACTGTTCGCGAGTGAATCGGACCAGAACCGAGTCCTCGATCGCTGTAACCCGGAAGGACACATGCGTTTTGCCCGATAAGAGTGGCGCCTCGCCGAATCCATCTCCAGACCGTGCACCCCCGACGACGGTTCGCGAGCCGTCGGCTTCCAGCCGTTCCGCGCGCATCTCGCCGCTCAAAACCACCCAGTAAAACATCGCCGGATCGCCGGGCTCGGTGACAACTACGCCGGCCCGGACAGGGAGGCGATCTAGGTCACCGATGCCTTTGAGAGCATCGAGATCTGCATTTGCAAAAATGCGCGTCTTACGCAACTCCGGTGCAGCTTCGCTGAATGAGATTGTTTGCGCCACCGGCGGTTTTTCTATAGTGCCCATCTCTGCTTACGCTTTTCCCCCATTAGAATCCCCCTCAGAAACCGGCAAGATACTGATGTGCGAACTGTACAGCAATCGAACCTTCCCCAACCGCCGATGCCACACGCTTGATGGAACCGTGCCGGACATCTCCGGCGACAAAGACTCCAGGTACGCTAGTCTCCAGCAGAAAAGGCTCGCGCGGTTCCCGCCAGCTTTCCGGCATCTTTCCGTCCCGGCGCAGGTCGGGTCCCGCCAAAACAAAGCCCTTTTCGTCGCGTAGAACCGAGGGCGGCAGCCACTCCACGCCAGGCTCTGCACCTATAAATACAAATACTGAAGTTGCTGGCACGCGATATTCCCCGTTTGGGCCATGCAGGCACAAGGCTTCAAGGTGCCCGTCCCCCTCCGCTTTCACAACCTGTGTCTTTGTCGCCACCTCAATATTCGATGTTTTCTCGATCTCATCGATTAAGTATTTCGACATGCTGAGCGCCAGGCCCCCCCCGCGGACCAGCATTGTCACCCTACCGGCAAACTTCGAGAAATGCAGCGCTGCCTGCCCAGCCGAATTCGCCCCGCCAACAACATAGACGTCCTCGTCCTTGCAGGAGCTAGCCTCCACCAGGGCCGCGCCGTAATAGATGCCGCACCCCGTTAGCCTGTCTGCTCCGGGAATCGTGAGCCGGCGATATTGCACTCCCGGCGCCAGAAGCACCACATGACTGGAGACTTCGTGCCCATCCGCCAGCTTCACAAACCTGTATTGACCATCGACCCGCAGACCTGCCGCACGCTGAGTCAGAAACTCCGCTCCGAATCGCGTTGCCTGCATGTGCGCCCGGCGGCCCAAATCCGCGCCAGTCACTCCCGCCGGGAATCCAAGGTAGTTCTCGATGCGCGAGGTTGAACCGGCCTGACCGCCCGGCGCTTCTGGCTCAATAATCAAGGTCTTCAGGCCTTCGCTGGCGCCATAAACCGCGGCCGCCAAACCCGCAGGACCAGCCCCCACCACGGTCATGTCATAGAACTCCTGCGTCGCTTGTGTACTCAGACCCACGCGCACGGCCAGAACGTCTGGGTCGGCATCCGGCATCATGGCGCCGTCCGGGAAAAGCACCACCGGAAGTTGCTCTGGCTTTAAATCCTTTTCCGCCAGGAGCTTGATGGCCTCATCGTTGCCTGCAATGTCGAGCCACCGGTAAGGAACATGGTTGCGGGATAAGAACGTGCGTAGCCTGTGATCCTTGAGCGACCACCGGTTTCCAATCACACGCAGCCCTTCGAACGGGGGCCGGAATCCTGCCTTCCAGTCATCCAGCAGGTCATTCAGCACCGGGTACAGCTTTTCTTCCGGTGGATCCCAGGGTTTATTCAGGTAGTAGTGGATGCGCGCGGAATTGATTGCCCGGATCGCGGCTTCCGTGTCTGCGTAGGCTGTAAGCAGCACACGGCGTGCGTCCGGGTAGATCTCACGCGCCCTCTCCAGAAAATCGACGCCCGTCAGCCCCGGCATCCGTTGGTCGCTCAAAATCAGAGCCACCGGCTCCGAACGGGCTTTCACTTGGGTCAGTGTATCCAGGGCCGCCTGGCCGCTCGCTGCCCGCATGACGCGGTATTCAGCCCCGTATTGCCGGCGCAGGTCCTGGACAACTGCCTCCAGAACGCTTACGTCGTCATCCACCGCCAATAAAATCGGCCTTGCCATATTCCCAGTTTAGGACCTCAAATATCCACGAGACCTGTTCCAGCGAAACCAGACTGGAGTCACTCCGAAATCAACCGCCAAGTGGCTCTTTCCTCAAGGAATGCCACCTACAGACGCTCTGCAACGGAATTTTCACTCTCGTTCCGCTCTAAAAGTACCAGACTGAAACGAGCCAAGTCAGTAAATACAGAGCCCGGTTGTCGACGGGTTTCACGTGACGGAATTCCAATTGGGCTGTAAGCTTGTTTCAGGCTTTTTCAATCAGTGCCAGTAGTTTTTGTGTTGGACAGGTGACGAAAGGAATGTGCCCTCGCTCAGATGTAACAGAACGAGATACTTCGAGAAGTTCTTCTTTTCGCCATTTCGCCTCCTGTCACAGAACGTGTATCTTAAGTTTCAATTGTGGAAATCAGGCTAAGTAAGGGTGCACGGTAGTTCCAGTCTGATCCCAAGTTCCACGACGGATGGTGCGTGAATCATGAATAAAGTGATCCTTGCCGACTCACAGGCAATCTTCCGGGCCGGTACAGCTAAAGTGCTGGCGATGGACGAGGACATGCGCATTATTGCTCAATGCACGGACCTCGACAGGATGATGCATGCCATTGCCACCTTCCCCGGTTCCATCGTCGTGCTCGCCGCCTCCCTGCGGCCCGACATGGTCCGCTTGCGCTCGCTGCTCGAGACAACCAGCAGCCGAGGTATCGTCATTGCCGAAAACAACGAAAGCGCCAGCGCATTTATGCAGCAAGGTTTTCGTGGCGTGGTTTTCCGCAACGTGACTGGCCCCGCGCTCGTCGAGTGCGTCCGCCGCGTAGCGGCTGGCGACACTTGGACTCCGCCGCAGCTGATGATGCCCGAATCCCCCGAAGAGGATCTGGTCGGCGCGCGTGTCCGCGACCGGCTCACGCCTAAAGAAATGCGGATCGTGGCCCTCATTGTGCAAGGCTGCAAGAACCGTGAGATCGCGCTTCGGCTCAAGACCACCGAGCAGGTCATCAAGAACTACCTTCGCTCCATTTACGACAAGACCGGTGTCAGCGACCGTCTCGAGTTGGCTCTCTTTACGATCCACCACCGCCAACTTGCGCAGGCCGCGGCCGAAATGGGGAACAAGCTCGAAGCCGAGGAGCAAGCGGCTGCGCCGCCGGCCGTGGCCTAGCTGGCCGCTTTTTTATTCGTCACCTTCCGTGCCCCATCCTTTCGCCTTCCCTCACGCGAAAGGGTGGGCAGCCACGAATCTCAACCAACCCAAATCAAGCGCGAGAGACCTACAGCTTTTCCGCAATGCTCTTGGCTTGCGTGAAGAGCAGCAGATAGTCCGGGCCTCCGGCTTTCGAGTCGGTGCCGCTCATATTGAATCCGCCAAATGGATGTGCACCGACCATGGCACCGGTGCACTTGCGGTTCAGATAAAGATTTCCTACATGGAATTCCTGACGAGCCATGTCAAGCCGCTCGCGATCGTCTGTGTAGACTGCTCCGGTCAGGCCGTACTCCGTGTTGTTTGCGATCTTCAGCCCTTCCTTAAAGTCATCCACTTTGATCACTGCCAAGACCGGCCCAAAGATTTCCTCCTGGGCGACGACCGCATCGGGCGCAATATCTGCGAAGACCGTCGGCTCGAGATAATATCCGCCCCCCTCCGTCTCGATCGCATGCCCGCCTGCAACCAGCCGGCCTTCTTCTTTTCCCTTGACGACGTAGCCAAGAATCGTGTCCATGGCCGCCTTGTTCACCACCGGCCCCAGATTGTGATTCTCTGCCGGATCGCCGACCGTCAATTCTCCGACGCGCTCTCGCAAACCATCGACAAAGGCGTCATAGATCGATGCCTCCACAATCGCACGCGAACACGCCGAGCACTTCTGTCCGCTGAATCCGAATGCCGAAGCCACGACTCCTGCGATCGCTGTGTCCAACTCGGTATCCGCACACACAAGGATCGAATCTTTGCCGCCCATCTCCAGAATCGTTCGTTTGATCCAGATCTGTCCCGGCCGAGCTCGGGCTGCACGCTCATGAATCTCGAGCCCAACGGACTTGGACCCCGTGAAAGCGATAAAACGGGTCTTCGGATGCTCCACAATCGCGTTTCCAAACGCCGCTCCCGAGCCCGGGCAGAAGTTCACAACACCGCCGGGCATCCCCGCTTCTTCCAGCACTTCAATGAACTTTGCGGCAATCGTAGGCGAATCGCTCGACGGCTTGAGAATCACCGTATTTCCCGTAACGATGGCTGCAGACGTCATGCCGGCCATGATGGCAAACGGGAAATTCCACGGCGGAATTACTGCACCCACACCCAACGGGATGTAGCGCAGCTCATCCTTCTCCCCTGGAAGTTGAATCGGGGTTCTTGCTTCGGCGAGACGCAGTGCTTCTCTCGCGTAAAACTCAAGAAAGTCGATTGTTTCCCCAACGTCGGCGTCGGCCTCAGCCCAGTTTTTTCCTACTTCGTACGTAAGCCACGCGCAGAATTCAAATTTCCGCTTGCGGATGATCTCTGCCGCACCGAGCAATAGGGAAGTCCTTTCCCCGGTTGATGCTCGACTCCAAAGCTCAAAAGCACGAAGCGCCGCCTGCATGGCCTGCTCGGCATGCTCCGCCCCCGCCTTCTGGTGCACGCCAACCACCCGGCTGGGGCGCGAAGGATCGAGCGATCGGATCTTGCCGTCCGTTTTCGACCGATGCCCCCCGAGAATCAGGGGATATTCCCGGCCTAGTTGAGTGCCCACCAACTCGAAAGCCTCGTGCATTTTGCGACGATTCTCCGGGGCTTTGAAGTCGGTAAATGGTTCATTCTGAAAGGTCCCTTGGGGGGCACGGCGCAGTATCTCAGTGGGAAGGGGAACAGTTGCCATAACCACCCTAGTGTAGTCGTTTTGTATCTGCGTTGCCATGCGCGCCGACGGCGATTTTCACTGCGCCGATCCCTATGCAAAGTATCCCTTTCATCCGCGAAACTAACCCCGCGAATCCGGGTCCAAATCTATTGCACTCTTCCTATGCTGCGTCGGGTTTTAGTGGGTGCCAAGGGAAGAGGGCGGTCGATCCAGAGTTCGCCAGACCCTGGGCCGGGCGCGCAAAGGCTGAACCCCTAACCTCGCTGTTGGCGAGAGCAAGTGGGCCACGAGAGGGAAAATGGAACCCCGAACAGATTTGCGCTCTAAGCGCTTTACCCAGCTCCTCTGCAGTACGCCACTCCTCGCCCAAAATGCAGCTCTCAGCGTTTGTAGCGCCGCGAAGAAATTTTATTTCCCGATTGCGCTTGGAGCAGCAACGCTCATGCTCATTCTCGCGGCAGCTCCGCTTTCGGCCCAGGAATATTGGCCGCCGGACGACCCGTCCGCCGGCGGACCGAACCCAGCCGTTCCTCAGCAATCCTCATCGGCGCCGCAATACGCCTATCCACAGCCTCAATCCGCGCAGTCGGCCTACCAGCAGTATCCTCAATCCCCTTACCAGGAACCGGCGCAACCGTATGTGCAGCAAGGTTACGGGCAACAGCTGAGCCAGGCGCGAGCGCTCAGTCCCGACGAACTGACTCAATTAGTCGCTCCTATTGCTCTTTATCCTGACGCACTGGTCGCGCAGATTCTTGCCGCTTCCACTTACCCTGCGCAGGTTTCTGCCGCAGATCAGTGGTTGAGACCCCTGGGCAACGTCGCGCCCGAGCAGATTGCGGCCGGAGCCGACGCGCAGTCCAATTGGGATCCCAGCGTGAAGGCGCTCACAGCATTTCCGCAAGTGCTCGCCATGTTGGATCGGAATCTCCAGTGGACCACCAATCTCGGCAACGCCTATTACAACCAGCCGCAAGACGTTCTGCAGACAATTCAGGTCATGCGCGAACGCGCCGAACAGGCCGGCAATTTGCAGAGCAACCCGCAGGAGGAAGTGAGCGACAACGGCGGCGCGATTGATATCGCTCCAACCAATCCGCAGGTCGTCTATGTGCCCACGTATAACCCATGGGATGTTTACGGGCAGCCCGTCTCACCGTACCCGGGTTTTTCTCTCATCGGGGCCTTGGGTTCGTTCTTCGGTTCATCCCCGGTTCAGTTTGGCCTGAGTTTCGCGATGAATGCGTTCATGCATACGCCATGGGGCTTTCTCGGCTGGGGCCTCGACTGGCTCGCCCACTCGATCCTCTTCAACCACGGCAGCTACTACACGCATAGCAATTCCGTATCGGACTGGGGCTTTCCACACGGCGGCCCTCGTGCCTATCCCGGGGTGCCACAATTGGCTCGCGGTGGCTATGGCCGTTATGGCGACGTCCACGATGCCTACGCACACACCTATGGCCGCCAGGAACCCTACAACCGACCCTACGGCCAGGGATTTTCTCGCGAACCTCAGCGGCTCGGAGACGCTCGGACCACGGACGCCCGGACTATGGAGGGATTCAATCGCGGATTCCCTCAACGCGCCGAGACTCCCATGCGACCAGCTTCGCCCCCGCAGGAGGCGTACAACCGTGATCCGCAATCCTTTGGAAGGTCGCAGCAATTTGAAAACCGGCAGCCTTCCTATGAATCCAGGCAGCCCGCTTATTCCAGCCGAATAGACCAATATGGCCGGCAATCCTATGGCTCCACGTACTCGAACCCATCACGGGACAGCTACGCTCCCCGTCAGGGAATGGGGTATCCCAGCCCTTCGCAGTCGTACCGCATCCCTGAGAACAGCTTCCGCGGCAACAGCGGCCGAAGCTATGACTCTTTCCGCGGCGGCGAAGTGGCACAGTCGCAGCGATCCGGCGGCTTCCACTTCTTCGGCGGCCACAACTCCAACGAGTTCGGCGGCAAGGCGCCGAAAGCATATAGCTCTGGCGGGCACTCTGGCTGGGGCGGCGGTGGCGGCTGGAAGGCTCCCAAGGAGAGCCATTTTGGCGGAGGCGGCGGTCACTTCGGCGGTGGGGGGCATTCCGGCGGAGGCGGCCATTCCGGAGGCGGCCACTCCAGTCATCATCGCTAAGGCATTTGCGGAGCATGGGCGGGGCTGCAGGACTCTAAACATAAGTCCTCGTAAACCTATCGCGTTTCTGTCAGCGCTTCAGTTTGCTTGCTCATGCGCGCCGTGCGTTCCAGTTTGTCCCAGTTGAACGGCTTGCCATCGATCGCGCGCATCACTGTCTTGAACAGCACAATTGAAAACACCTGGCGATAAGCAAAACGTTGCAGCCAGATGTGGAACAACAACCAGCCATCGCCCTTGTTGGCGGGATGCCGCCGCTCCAGGCTGAACGCTACCGCCGAGGTAACAAAATCGATCAGCAGAAACGTCAGGAAGTACGCCAGCAGCTTCATGAAACTCGCCGCTGATGCAGCTTCGGGATGATAATAGCGGTCGATAAAGTAATGAACGATCCCGGCCAGAAACATCAGGTCGATGAACGGCGAGACCAGCGGCAAAAACATCTGGAAGATCAGGATATTCGGGAGCGCGAATAGGCCCATCGCCTTGTTGCGCACGAAGGCCAGGCGATGCTTCCACACCGATTGCAAAATGCCGAAGGACCAGCGGAAGCGCTGGCGCATGAGCCCGCTCGCATTGATGGGCGCCTCCGTGAAAGCCAGCGCGCGGTCCTCGTAAACCACCTTGAACTTCTGTTCGAGCAGATTCATGGTGAGATCGGCATCTTCTGCCACCGTGTTCAACGGATAGCAGCCAGCCCTCTTCACCGGTTCGGTCCGCCATGCGCCGATTGCGCCGGGCACGACAGTGACCACGTTAAACAGATCAAGCGCGCGTCGCTCGAAGTTCTGGCTCGTGATGTATTCAAGCGCCTGCCAGCGTGTCCATAAGTTGACCCGATTGCCCACCTTCGCATTGCCCGCAACGGCGCCGACTGCGGGATCCTCGAAATGCGGGATGAGCTTGGCAATCGCATCGGCAGCAATCACTGTGTCTGCATCGATGCCGACGTAGAACTCCTCGTCAAGACCATCGAGTGCGTAATTCAGCGCGGCAGCCTTGCCTCCGTTGGGCCTGGTCAGTACCTGCACCCGTCCGGCGGCGATTTCGTGCGCATAGGCCGCGCGGGCTACCTCAAATGTGTTGTCGGTGGAACCATCGTCGATCACGATGACGCGCAGATTCTCATAATCTGAGTGCAGTACCGATCGGATGGTGCGAACGATAACCTTTTCCTCGTTGTAGGCCGGAATCAGCACAGCGATGCGCGGATTGAATCCAGGCGACGCCTCTTGGTGCGGACGGCGCAGCCGGTCGATGATGGCGAACACGCCGACCAGGATGAGCCGCGCGCTCATCAGAATGTCGCCGAGAAAAAAGACGAACACAATAAAGTTGCCGATTGCCGCGAGCGTCGAAAAAGCGATGGCATCCGGAATCGCTCGCACATATTGCCAGAAGGTGAGTTTCGGCATCACCTCGGCCGGAGTCTTGCCCATCAGCGATGAGACAGAAACGAAGGTGTAGCCGTGATCGCGTAGCGTCTTGATGAGCACTGGCAGCGCATTCACCGTGACGGACCGGTCCCCGCCGCCGTCGTGCATTAGGATGACCGACCCCCGAAATTGGGGCTTCGTTTTCATCCTGTCCAGCTGCTCCAGCACCGACTGCGCAATCTCAGCTGGAGTTTTCTTGACACGCTCATCCCAGTCGTTGGTATCGATTTTGTTGCCGATGACAATGTACCCATCTTGCTGAATGCGCACAATCGGCGCAGCCTGGTCATCGGTGTCCGGCTCCTCGTCTACGTCATAGGGTGGGCGGAAATAGTGAGGCTGCACACCCAACTTGCTTTCGAAGAGACGCTCGGTCAGCTTCACTTCCAGATCGAGCCTATTGGCCGAGACTTCGGCAATGTCCGGATGTGTGTACGTGTGGTTCCCAAGCTCGTGGCCTTCGCGCAGTTCACGTTTTAACAAACCGATGTTCTCAAGAGCCTCTTCCCCGATGATCAGGAACGTCCCCTTCACGTTTTCGTTCTTCAGGATGTCGAGAATCCGCGGTGTCCACTTGGGGTCTGGCCCGTCATCGAATGAGAGCGCAATCTGGTTCGGATGGTAGCCGTAATACGAAATGGTGTATGTCTGCGGATATGAATCCATATGCTCGTCGATGATGAGCTTCTTGCGCGGGTCAGGCTCGTCCGTGTCGATCTGCACCGTGCGCCCGCCCCATTGCGGCAAACCTGTTACCCGCATAATGTCGCCTTCACCCTCGGTGTCGACGCTATGCCCGGGTTCAACAGAAGAAAGCGCCTCCAGCGAATTTGGGTTGCTGGGCTTGTCCCACACGTTCCACAGCGAGCTGTCTTCCGAGCCCAGGCGCCATAGTGCAAATGTCTGCAGACCAAGCTGGCGCGCGGCACGCATCTCGTTCAGCAGCGTTACCGCGTCAAGAAACCAAACCACGTGGCGCTGGTTGTTGTCCTCGTCAATGTAGTCGAAGTGGGGATTGAGCGAGTCGTAATCGAGATTCAGATCGGCGTCCGCATCCGACGCCCGCTGCCACGCATCCGAGACAGGAAGGTCGATTGTATCGAGAACCTGCGGCTTCGCCTGCTTGCGACCGCGCTTCGCTGAGGGCGGAATCGACAGCGTCCAATCGTAGCCATAGTTGCCCAGCGCGCAGATCAGCTTTTCCTTCGGCACCGACTTCAGTACGCGGGTAAGATTCGCTACGAACCAATCCTGGCTTGCGATGGGCCCCGGATCGCTCGTCGCCTCGTGTTGGTCGTAATTCATCAGCACGATGCCATCGGAATTCGCCGCGATGACCTTCAGGACCTGGCTGTCGGTCCCTGCAGCCGTCGTTACGTAAAGCCTCAGATTCCGCGGATGCATATCGGCATACAGCTCCTGAATGAAAGCCGTATAAGCCGGCAATGCATCGTCGGGCAGACTTTCAAAATCCAGCGAGAGGCCGCGATAGGAAGGAAAAGCTTCCAGGAAACGCAGAACTTGTTGGCGCAGGACAGCCCGGTTCTCCGCATCCTTCAAAAGCTCGCCGACTTTCGTGTCCCAGTCCTGGGTGTTGGAGTTGTAGTTGTTGACGTGCGGAAATATCTCAGTGTCTTCCCGCGCTAGCTGGATGGTGTGCTTGATTCTGCCCAGATCGTCGGGATCGTGGATCGTGGCCCCATCCAAAACGGGGTAAGCGCGATGGCTTTCGTTATCGATCGCCAGCAGGGCGGGCTTCGACGATTCAACATGCAGCCACTCGGGGAACAGCATATCGATCTGGTGCACGTGCTGTTTGAACGAGGAATAACTAGCCTCGTCGTACGGCACGTAATAAGCAGCGCGCAAACCCTCGCCGCTGTTAAAGGGGATCTCTGAAGGTAAACGTGTCGTCTTGCGTCGTGCGGGCTTTACGGCTTTGGCGCCACGCGGTGCGGCAGTGCGGTCAGGTAGCGCCTTGTAGTTGTGGCGGAAGGCCGGCAGCAGAAGTTCCGGCAAGGGCTGGCTGCGCAGCACGTTGAAGATGAAGCCCGCAAGCACCAGCGTGCTTAGCACGGCTGTCGCATCAAAGATGCGTCGCAGTCGTTTCCAACGCTTTCGCTGGGGATCGAAAAAAATCTGTTTATCGGGCATGCTGCTTTTCGCTTCTACTTTCGTGGCGCCGGAGGGTAACAGTCTATGGAAACTCCACAATTGGTGTACCCGAAAGCACTTCCGCCAAGTGGCATTTTCCTTAAGAAGATGCCTCCCTGCACGATACTGGAAAGGGCACGTGAATCGTGGAACCGCTCTGCTATACAGTACGAATCGTATGGAAGCTGCTTCTTTGAGTCAATCGAACGCCATAAGTCCAGCGGTTATGACCCCGCGCTCGAAAGTGTCGATTGCCTCGGCAATCCTTGCCGGCGCCCTGCTGCGCGTTTGGATGCTCCGGCACTTCTTCGAGACAAATGGGGACACGCAGGTCTACGGAGACATTGCGAAGAACTTGCTCCTCCACGGGTGTTATGCGCTGACCGCCGGTTCGGGGCAGGCATTTCCCACGTTGATCCGGCTGCCGGGCTATCCTCTCTTCCTTGCCCTGTGTTTTCGGCTCGCTGGAATAGGGAACTACACCGCAGTGGTGTGGGTGCAGATCGCGATGGAACTTGCGGGCTGCCTCTTCCTCGCGGATTTCGCGCGCCGGATTGCTCCACTGGAACTCAAGACAGGCGCGATGCACGCAACACTCTGGCTCGCTGCGCTTTGCCCCTTTACCGCAGTGTATGCGGTCAACCCATTAACGGAATGCCCGACGCTTTTTGTCTTGGCGCTTGCGCTTTGGTGCGCAGCCCGTTTTCAGGAGCGACCCGGATGGGCTCCTGCGCTCGCATTCACATTTGCGGTGACCTTTGCGGCCTTGCTCCGGCCCGATGGCGCACTGGCCGCAATTGCTCTTGCGCCTGCATTGTTCATGGGCCTTCGAAACGCCGGCCGATCCACACCAACCTTGCGCCTGATGAGAATGGCGGTGGTTTGCGGACTATTGGCTCTTGCTCCGTTCGCCGCATGGACAGAGCGCAATTGGCGGGTCTTCCACGTCTTTCAACCTTTGGCTCCACGCTCGGCCACCGATCCGGGCGACCCACTGACGCCGGGATGGGATCGATGGGTGAAGACATGGTGCCTCGACTTTGTTTCCACCTACAACGTGGTTTGGAACGTGCCAGGCGACGAACTCGATGTCCGCAAGCTGCCTAGCCGTGCATTCGATACTCCAGCTCAGCACGACGAGACCGCAGCCCTCGCCGCAGAGTACAACAACAACGGCTACAACCTGACACCGCAGATCGACGCAGGTTTTGCCCGCCTCGCCGACCAACGAATCGCATCGCACCCGCTACGCTCTTACCTGAGTCTGCCCCTCGGACGCGTCGCTGATATGTGGCTGCGTCCGCGCGTCGAAAATCTGCCCATCGACCTGGATTGGTGGGTCTACGCGCACCATCATGTCGAGACACGCTTCAGCTGGGCCTATGCTGCCCTGAATGCGTTCTATCTATTGCTTGGTTTCGCCGGACTCTGCCTGCGCCCGCGCCTCTGGCCGTGGATGCTGGCCTACATGCTTTTGCGCAGCGCTCTGCTGCTCACAGTTGTCCCACCAGAGGCGCGTTACACACTGGAATGCTTTCCGATGCTCTTTGCACTGGGCGGCGTCGCCCTGGCGCGCCTCTTCACTGCACGCGCAAGTGCCTAAGCGCAGGATTGCCGCATTCCAATGAGCGGCGACTGCTTGATCATGTCCCATCCTTTCGCATTCTTTCTGGCGAAAGGGTGGGAAAGCACGATTTCCAACGTGAGAAAACCCGCGAACGAACCTAACCGCGATTTCTCATAGGTTTTGATTTCAGTGAGAGCGCATTCGATATTTGAGTCGTTGTGATCATTGTTTGAGCTCGTGTAGGTTCTGCAGGGTCAGATTTTGGCCAGAGCAGAGTGGCCTTGAGGTTCGGGGGTGTGTTTGGCGCACGGCTCTGGCTGCCACTGAGGTCAGTGGAGGTGGACTTAGGGTTGTCTTTGAGCTGCGCAAAGTTCAGCAGCGCAGAGCGTGGAAGGCGTGAGTGTAGAGATCCTTCCAGGGATAGGCGGAACTGAGCTGGAGCAGCACGCGGCGCACACTGAGGTGAACGATGGCGCCGATCTTGAGCAGCTTCAGACGGATCGTATCCACCTGTGCCTCGGCCCAGGCGGTGCCTTTCAGTCCCAGCCGGCGCAGCGCTTCCATCAGCGAGTAAGCCAAGGCGGAGAAGTAGAGGCGCAACTGGTTACCTTTCATTTCGTCGGTGGAGAGCCGGTCAGCGAACAGGCACATCTGCTCCTTGATGCGGTTCTCCATCTCTCCCCTGGCGCAATAGAACTTCTCGTACAAGTCCTGCGCGGCCCACTGTTCAGGGGTTAACGAAGTGACCACGAAGCGCGGGTTCTCGCCCTTATCGAGATACTCTGCCTTGGCCACCACGCGACGAGCGCACGACCAACTCTTGTGGGTGCGATAGTGGAACTGGGCGAAGACGCGGGCCGCCTTGCCGCTGCTCTGGTGCAGGATGAGCGCCTGATGCATCTGGGCACCGATGATCTTGCGCAGCCGCTGGTTGCGGGCCAGGCCGAACAGATAGTCGACATGGTTTCGCTCGCACCAGCCCATCAGGTCTTCGCGGCAAAAGCCGCTGTCGGCCCTGAGCACGATGCGCACCTCGGGCCAGCGCTCACGCAGCTGGGTCACGATGCGACTGACCTCTTCCACCGAACCTGCAGCCGCATCCTGGTTGGCCGGCCTGAGCCGCGCGCATAACAACTGGTCGCCGGCGAAGATGTACAGCGGCAGATAGCAGTAGCTGTCGTAATAGCCATGAAAGAACCGTTCCGGCTGATGGCCGTAGAGCGGGATGTCGGTCGCATCCAAATCGAGCACGATCTGGGCTGGAGGCGCGGCGTGCGATTCCAGATAGAGGTCCGTCAGCAGACGGTCCATTGACTCGGTCGAGTAGTTGATCTTGTGATAGCGCAGACTGCGGCCGGTCAACTCCAGCCGGTTCAGCGTGCTCTTACCGGCCAACGGTTCATCCAGTTCTCGCTTGCCGCTGAGCAGCCCCAGCAACGGATCCGAGCGCAGCTGCTCGTGATCGCAAAGGTCCTCGTAACCCAGTGCCAGCCCATAGATGCGCTGCGCCAGCATCTCCGACAAGCGGTGCTTGATCAGCAGTGGTGCACGGCCATCGATGAAACAGCCCGCCACCCGGCCCAGAAGGTTGACCCTGCGGTCTGCCTCGCGCAAAAGAAGCGCTCCGCCGTCGCTCGATACACGTCCGGCGGTGAACTCGGCCTGCACGCGACGTGAAAAATGGGCTGTAAATGAGAACGATTCTTGGATACACTCTGTCATCAAAGGCCGCTCCTTTTTCTCGGCATTTAACTACGCCTAGACAACGCAGTTATGCCATGAAAACAGCGGCCTTTTGCTACTTATTTTTTCTCCACAGCCTTACTCATCCAATGGCCCTTGTGAGAAATGCGGGCTAATGGTCGACGTACTGCGTCTTGCTATCCGTTTTGAAAGTAAATGCATCGGCGGGCAGGGGCAGGTTTACCTTGATATTGGAGTAGGTGCAGACACGGGATTGTCCTTGGCCCTCGTCGAAGACCTGCTTCAGGCTCACCCCGCGCGTCGGATCGACCCAGATCGTCACCTTGGGCAAGTTCTTGCGCACGGTCGGGTCCTTGGCGACGAGTTCAAGCCTGTCGGTCTTCACACCGCCAACCGTCTCCGCCCCCGCATATTTGATCTCCCATTTTTCCGCAAGCTCTTTGCCGCTGGCGCCGAATCCCAGCATCAGGTAACCCTCATACGCGCTGGCCTTATTGATTCTCGTCACTTGGTCGATCATCGGTTCGAACAACTGAAGGTGGCCGCCGGAATATGCGTAGACCTTGGGAACCGGCTTGCCATTGACTTCCTTGATATGGGCAGCCATCGAGAAGGTGTTGCCTTTTCTCTCGTAGTAAACGGCGCCTTTTTGAACATCTGTATCGGGGATGGGATCCGTCTGGATGGAATCAAACTCGAAATCGGCAGCCGTGGTATGAAAGTTTGTTGCAGCAACATCAAGCTGATGCAGCACATTCTGCAGGTCCTCAGCGGCCCGCACCACGCGACCCGAAAGCGCAAAACAGGCCAGTGCAGCGCCCACCATCAATTTCCGTGTCAGAAACATAAGCTCTCTGTGTTTCCCCTTTTGTTTCTTGGAGGCGCTCGAACCGCTGAATGCCAAAGCGGGTCAGCAGAAGGCCGAAGCCGACTACAGCATTTTCGGTCCTTCTGTTTACAAGAACCCCGAAGCCAAGTGGCTTCTTCCTTAAGAAAAGCCAAATGCGATGCAACCGAAAGCTCGGCATGTGGATCGAAAATGCTCTAACGGTGCGCCCAGATTCGCCAGATGAGATTGCCCTGGCCGTCGCTCGCGGTCTCCCACCGTTCCACAAAAACGGCGTCCCCGGTGACGGGCTCAATGGCCACGCGGAGTGCCTTTTTCACTTCGTTGTTCGATGCGCCGGCAGGGATGTGTACATCCGAGGCCTGCACCGACACGATCACGTCGTGATCCCCATCGCCTACGACCGTGATCGGATGCGCCGGTCCAGAAGCCTTCGATGGTTTATCGCCGAAATCCCAAAAGTGCGGCGCAACAAAGATGAAAATCAGGATCAGCGACACCATCACATCGTAGTGAACATTGCCGCGCGGGTACGTCCAGTAGAAATAGCTTTTCAGGATCTTGTTCATACCGCTCTTAGCGAGTGATCCTTTCCAGGTCGCCCATATAGGGCTGGAGCGCTTCCGGAATCGCGACAGATCCATCGGCTTGCTGATAATTCTCGAGGATGGCGAGCCATGTGCGGCCCACAGCCAGCCCGCTGCCATTCAGTGTGTGAACGAATTCTGTCTTGCCTTTGCCGCCAGGTTTGAAGCGAATATTGGCCCGCCGCGCCTGAAACGCTTCGAAGTTCGAGCACGACGAAATCTCCCGATAAAGCTGCTGGCCCGGAAGCCAGACTTCGAGATCGAACGTCTTCGCGGAAGAGAAGCCAGTATCGCCCGTGCACAACAGCACGCGGCGATAAGGAAGCTTGAGCGCTTCAAGAATCTCTTCGGCATTTCGCGTGAGTTTTTCGTGCTCGGCGTCCGACTCCTCGGGCCGCGTAAACTTCACCAGCTCGACCTTCTGAAACTGGTGCTGGCGAATGATTCCGCGCGTGTCTTTTCCCGCAGCCCCGGCCTCGGCGCGGAAGCATGGCGTATAAGCCGTCAGCGAAATCGGCAGGCGCGCTTCATCCAGAATCTCGTCCCGATAAAGATTGGTGACCGGAACCTCGGCGGTCGGAATAAGCCAGTGGTCGTTGTCCTTGAACTCGCCGCGCGCCACTGCCTCTGCGTCCGCGTCAGAACAACGGAAAAGATCCTCGGCAAACTTCGGCAACTGTCCCGTGCCGAAGAGGCTCTTGCTGTTGACCATGAACGGCGGCAGCACCTCGGTATAGCCGTGCTGCTCGGTGTGCATGTCCAGCATGAAACTGATCAGAGCCCGCTCCAGTCGCGCGCCCGCGCCCATGTACACGGCAAACCGCGCCCCACTCAGCTTCGCCGCGCGTTCCAGGTCCAGAATCCCAAGCGCTTCTCCGAGTTCCCAATGCGGCTTTGCCGTGAAATTGAAATTCGGCTTTTCGCCCCAGCTTTTCACGGTGACATTATCGGTTTCAGACAAGCCGGCCGGAACTTCGTCGCGGGTCAGATTCGGAATGCGCGCCAGCGAGAGCCGCATTTGCTCATCGAGTTCCGCCGCGCTCTTGTCCAGTTCATCGAGCCGGTCTTTCAGGGAGCGCGTCTCTTCCATCACCGCTGTTGCGTCCTGGCCGACTTTCTTCAGAGCGCCTACTTTTTGGCTCAGCTCATTGCGGCGCGCTTTCAACTGCTCCGCCTGCGTAATCGCTTCGCGTCGGCGTAGATCCAGGGCCCGAAAATCGCCCAGCAGAGCGGCCGGGTCAGCACCTCGCGCACGCAGTTTTTCTTCCACTTTTTCCAGGTTTCCCCGGACGAATCCCAAGTCGAGCATCTCCTTACCAGTTTACTCGACAGGACATCGTATCTATTGGACCTCTGCGGCCTTCGCGGCTTCTTCGCTTGCCGGCCCCGAAGCGAGTTGATCCTTCCAGCCTGGCAAATTTTGGTCGCCGGTGATAAGGCGCGCGCCGCGTGTGAATGTGAAGTAAGTCCAGATCCACGCGGCAAACACCGAGATTCGGTTCCGGAAACCGATCAGAAAGAAAATGTGGACAGTGATCCATGTAATCCACGCTGGGAAGCCACTGAGGTGAGCCTTGAACGGCCACTCCACTTTGGCCACTGCAGCCATGCGGCCAATGGTGGCCATGTCCCCTTTATCAAAGTAGCGGAATGCTGGACGAGTCTTCCCCTTGAGATCGGCAGCGATCATGCGGCCGACATGATCGCCCATCTGCATCGCAGGCTGCGCGACCCCCGGAACCTGGTGGCCATCCTGCTCGAAGTGCGCAAGGTCGCCGAGGATGAAAATCTCCGGCATGCCGGGAGGGTTGAGCCGGTCATCGACAAGCACGCATCCACGTTTATCGACGGGGGCCCCAATCATTTTGCCCAGCGGGGACGCCTGTACCCCCGCGGCCCACAAAGTCACCGCCGCATCAATGCGCTGCCCGCTTGCCTCTACCCATCCTGCGCCAACCCCGGTGACGTTCGTGCCGGTATGAACCTCGACGCCTAGATTCTTCAACTCTGCCTCAGCCTTGGCAGAAAGATCGGGCGGATATGCGGCCAGAATGCGGGGGCCATTGTCGAGCAGCATAACCCTGGCCTTCGACGGGTCGATATGACGAAAATCGTGACGCATGTAAAGCTTTGCGATGTCGCTGATCGCGCCTGCCAGCTCCACTCCGGTCGGCCCGCCGCCAATCACTACAAAATTCAGCGGCGGATGCCACCCACGCTCCTGCTTCTGGCGCTCGGCCAGTTCGAAGGCCAGCAGCACCCGGCGTCGAATCTCGGTTGCGTCCTCAATGGTCTTGAGGCCGGGAGCCAGCGGAGCCCAGTCGTTGTGGCCAAAGTAGGAGTGCGTTGCCCCTGTGGCCAGCACCAGGTAGTCAAACGGCAGCCGCGCGCCTGAGCCAAGCGAGATCTCCCGCGCGCTTGCGTCGATGGCGACAACCTCGTCCATCAGCACTTCCGTGTTGTTCTGGCGTCGCAGAATCGTGCGAATGGGCTGTGCAATGTCAGCCGGCGACAACACCGCCAACGCCACTTGGTACAGCAGCGGCTGAAATGTGTGGTGGTTGCGCCGATCCACCAGCGTAACGTCGACCGGCAGGTGCGCCAACGCCTTTGCTGCATGCAGCCCTGCAAAGCCCCCGCCGACAATCACTACCCGCGGGCAACGCGCAGTGTCGCCGGATTCGACCGATTTTACAGAATCTACCATTTGTCCTCTCTCTAAATGGATGCTCCCACGTGCCATTTGGCAACAGTTAAAAGTAGTCTGTGTATTTCACAAGAGGGAGCGCAGAAATGCGAGTTCAAAGCAACTCCGCCCGGGCTGCGCAAAATTGTTGTCCGCCGCACTTGTGTCTCAGTCCAATTTATTTACGGGTGTTCTTCGACGGCCACGCTCACGGTGCTCGTAGAACCGGTGGTCGCCAGCCCCACGAGATGAATCGGTACACCTGGCAGTGAAGCTGGCGTAAAAATGACAGCGCCGTCGATCGCTGAAATAGCGGTGGAGGTCTGGGTCGCAAGAAGCTCAGACGTCGCACAGCGTCCATGAGGCGGGCAGGGAGGAACCCACGCGTACAAAGCCTGGTAGAGCGTCACCGTGCCGCCCGCCATTGGATTCCCATTCACGTCGCGCAGCCGTAGAACGATTTCGTTTGGTGCTTCGGATATGCCGAGGTCCTGCACAGTCCCCGACACCGCTTCGACGTAAGCGTATTCGGGACGTGCACCGTTGGCGATGAAGTCGGCACACTGGGAGGTCCCATTGACACAGGCAGCAGAGACGGCCTGTTGGCCCTCCGCAAGCGGTCCCACCGTCAGAATCCTCGTCGCGATCCCATTACCATTTGAAGTAGCTGGACCATTGCCTGATGTCGAGATTCCGCCCACGGTCTGCCATGCCACCGACTGCCCGCTCATCGGCGAGCCGTTGTTCAACACCAGGGCTTCTGCTGTGCAATTCACGGTCGACCCGGCTGCGACAAAAACCGTGGGAGTCAATGCGTTCAGTGTTGGCGCTATCCCACCCGCGAAATGCGCTTGCAGGCTTGCTCCGTTTGTCAACGACGCGGTGACCACGGTGGGAGTAGAGTCGACCGCAGAAACCGCCATGGTGGCAATGCCATCACCAGTTGAGGTGACCATGCAAGTGGGCTGCCCGCATCCCAGCATTGCTGAGCCGCTCGTCACCTTATAGGCCACCGTAACCCCACCGGCGGGGCCAAGGTTCGCTGCCATTGTCGAAACGGTGAAGGGAATTGGCACAGCGATCGGCATCGTGTTGGCTGGCGCGATGACAAGACCGAGCGAATCGCCCGTGCCTGCGTCGTAGCTGATGCTGCCCCCGATGACCGTCGCGGCAGAGTAAATCGGCAGATCATCCACTTCCTCGTCGACGGAGCCCGTGACGTTTCTTACTGCCGCCGGCGCAATCGCCGTGATCTCGTTCGGCGAGATACTCGTGACCACTGCGGCGCGGCCTCCGACCAGCACCGTGTCCGAAGGGCGAAATCCCATGCCGTGAATCACCATTGGACCGCCCGAAACCGGCAGCCTTGCTGGCGCGACCGTGTCGGCGTAAAGCACCCACCCGATGTATGAATAGTCGGGACGTCCGTCCCCGCGCATGTCGGCGATCCCCAGCCGCACAAGGTCATCCGACGGGCTCAAAATTTCGAGATACGTTTCGCCCGTCGCGTCTCCATTGAGCGCCGGTCCCCAAATTCGAGGCGCAGATCCAACCGGATCAATTCCGCTCCACACGCCCACTGCCGGTAAGGCCTTCGATTTCGTCGTTGCGCCAATTTCATCCAAGGCCTGCGTGACCACGGTGAACGTGTGCCCCCCGCGCACTGGAAAAACGAACCAGTCGGTCTGGCCAACTTGGCCCAATCTGCCGCACCATTGGCCACTCGGCGACAGCATGCGCGGAGAGGCTTCGCTCGCAATCGCATCCTCTCCGCCGTCCACGGCAGAGTCGAGAATGTTGACCGTCAAGGTCTGCGAAGCCCCGGATGCCATCCCCGGCACGGGCAACGCAGGCATCGTGCCTGAAGGGGACGGCGAGCCGTCTCCGTACGGCCCCACGGAGTCCTCCAGTACGTAAAGCGGATTGATCGCCTCAAACGTGATTTCATAATTCGCCGCACTTTCACCTGGAGGAAGCGGCATGAAACGCAAATCGAAATAGCCTTGCAGCTCTGGGTCCTCCGATCCCCATCTCGTGAGTAGATCGCCATTCGAATCGGTCCAGCCCGAGACAGGATCCCCGTGCTTTCCGTTGAAGTACCTGCCAGAAACCGCCGAAACGGTGTACTGGTAAAGCGGATTGCCGTTCGCATCAAGCGGCCGTGCCACCACATTCACACCTTGCCTCCCTGCGCCCGACCGAAACGTCAGCGACCCATCAATCGACACTGTATTCTCAGCAGTCAGGTCCTTGCCGGGAAAACTCGCGAGATTCGCCGCGTAATCGGATATATCCGATTGAGCGTAGCGATATCGTCGAAGCGCAATACATTTGGCGCTGGAATGCACGCACCGCCTGACGCCCCACACGCTCCGCTCAGAGGCTGCATCACCGGCGTCCCCAATTCCTGGTCAGGATCGCCGCTCGTCAACGCGTTCGGATTCACCTGCGAAAAATCGAGCCCCAAAATCAGCCCAAACGCGCGCTCCAACTGGAAGCTCATCATCTCGATTTGGTTCGCTGTATTCGCGCAAAGACCGTTCAGAAGAATGACTGCGTGAGCGATCGTTGCGTCGGAACCGATATTGTCGATCCAGCTCCACACCCCATTGTTCTGGCAACCCGCCGCATCGCTCGCGCCCTTCCCAAAAACCGCGTTGATCGCCGTTCCGTCGGTGTCAAAAATGACGCCGACCGGGTAACCTGTGGCCGACGGCGCCACATCGGCGGGCTGCGCAAAGACTCCATTGCTGGCAACTACGTTGCTTCCATTTACGTCCTCATTCAGCGCGCCGGCATTGACCAGATTCACGCCAGCCGTCGGGACAGCACTCCACAATGCCGCTGCCGCATCGACCATCACAGTAGCTTGCAGGTTGCTTACCGAATCATTCAACGGTCCCTGGTCGACGAAGTATCGTACCTGCCCGCCAAGCCAATGGACCGGCTGACCCACGACCGCCGGATCGAAGAAGCTGGTCCCTGCCACTCGTCTAGGCCCACCCGCCACCAGCGACCCAGAAGCAAACAGGCCAAGCAGCAACAATGCCGCTTTTCGCACCATTGTCGGGCCCATGAAACCCAAGTGCGCCTGAACGGACCCCGCAGAGCTGGAAGTGAAGAACTCCACGATGTGGGCTCACTGCTCGCGCAGAACCACCTTCGACGTCGATTTCTAAGAAAGCTTTCATCCTTGAAAAACGCCGTCCGAGATCAGGAAACAATCCAAATGTCCTGCTTCCAACCTGTTTTCTCATAGGTAATCATCAAGTTCCAGCGAATCCCACCCGCGACATTACCTAAGTTCCTCCAATGCACGTATTCTTCGGTAAAATATGCGCTTAGACGCGACATCATTAACTAGAAATAGTGTTACCTCTGGCCGAAATAGTCCTTAACAATCAGGCCGCATATGGGGATTGCTAGCCGGGTTTCTTTCGGGAGGGCGTCATCGGCACACGACTGCGTTTAGGGGATCTGTTGGTCAGCGCAAAGTTCGTCACAGACGACGACATTGCGAAAGCACTGGTGCGCCTGACCGAGCACGGCGGCCGGCTCGGCGACAACCTCATTGCCATCGGCGCCATTACCCAGGAAAAGCTCAGCGCCTTCATGCATCGAATCCCCACGGAGCCTGCTGACATCCGCTCGATGGGCATCGACGAAGTCGACATGATGGCCCTGCTGCTCAAACTCATCTATCGCGATCGTCTCGAGACCACACGCCAGTTCATTGAAGCCATCAAACTGCCTTACCACATTGTTCTCGATCTCGTCCGCATGGCCGTCGAGCGCCAGCTGCTCCAAACCCTGGGTTCGCGCTATTCCGATAACCCGATCGATTTGAGCTATTCCTTCACTGAAGAAGGCCGGCGCTGGACCCTCGATGCTTTGACTCGTCTCCGCTACACCGGTCCCTGCCCCGTCACCCTCGAGGAATTCAACTTCCGGGTCAACATGCAGAAGCTCACCAACGAGCTCATCACCTTCGACCGCATTCGAAAGGCCCTCAGCGATCTTACCTTTGACGACAGCATGATCGAGCAGACCGGCCCTGCCTTGAACTCCGGCCGCGCCATTCTCCTCTATGGCCCGCCAGGCAACGGCAAGACCTCCACCGCTCTCCGGCTCAGCAGCGCCTTCCAGGACGTGATTTACGTGCCCTACTCGATCATCGTCGAAGGCCAGATCATTCGTGTCCACGACCCCAGCATCCACGTCCAGCTCGATCCACCCAAAGTCGAGGACGAAGGTGAACTCTCCGTGGTTCGGCGCGAGCAATTCGACGCGCGCTGGGTGCCCTGCCGGCGTCCTTTCGTCGTAACCGGCGGCGAGCTCACACTCGACATGCTCGACCTCCGCTACGACACCGTGGGCAACTACTACGAGGCGCCCCTGCATGTGAAGGCGCTTGGTGGCTGCTTCATCATCGACGATTTTGGCCGCCAGCTCGTCAGCCCCACGCACCTGCTCAACCGCTGGATCGTACCCCTCGAGAGCCGCGTCGACTACCTCAAGCTGCACACCGGCAAAAGCTTCAGCATTCCGTTTGAAGAACTGATCATGTTCTCCACCAACCTCGAGCCGGAAGACCTGATGGACCCTGCATTCCTCCGCCGTCTTCCCTACAAAATCGAAGTCGGCGCACCAACCCTGGAGAATTTCAAAACCATTTTCAAAAAAGAGAGCGAGAAGCAGGGGATGATTCTCCCCGACGAAGTCTTCCGATCGATCGTGCGCAAAATCCGCGACGAGAAGGAGATGGAATTCGCCGCCTACCAGCCCAAGTTCATCATCGATCAGATCGTGGCCACATGCCGGTTTATGGGCCAGCCGTCACACTTTGAGCCGCGCTACATCGACTACGCCCTCGACAATCTGCGCGTGAAACGTAGCGATGCCGCCAAGAAAGAGCTCACAATGGCCAGCATTTTGGACTACTAGAGCCGCGAACGGTTAATCCCGCACGACCCTGGGTGCCTCATGTCTCGCTTTTGAGACATGGGAAACCTCGAACCTCAATTCATCGAACACCAAGGAACTGGACCCCTTCAAATCTCCGGATAAAAGTCAAAGAACGCATCGAGGCTCTGCTTGAGCTGGGTCTCGATCTGCTCCCTCGATCCCTCCAGAACATGCATCGTCACATGCGCCTCGTGCCCATTCGCCAGCTTGAGCGTAGCGTCGTGAATCTCCTTCACTTCGCCCTCCGGCAGCAGCCGCATTCCATACACAAGAGTCAGATTCGCCATGTCCGTCATCTTTACATAGGATTGTGAAATTGTGGGAATCCCGTCCGGAACCGGCTCCTCGCCCGAGCCGAATCGGTCGGCGCGCCCATCTACAATCACTTAGGAAACCTCATGACAGACACTCGCGATACCGTAATCCTTGGCTCCGGCTGCGCAGGCCTTACTGCGGCAATCTATACCGCGCGCGCCGGTTTGAATCCGCTCGTTCTCGAAGGCCACGAACCGGGCGGCCAGCTTTCCATCACTACTCTGGTGGAGAACTTTCCGGGGTGGCCCGAAGGCATCCAGGGACCGGAACTAATCGAGAACATGAAGAAGCAGGCATTTCGCTTCGGTGCCACGTTCCAGCTGGCGCATCTCAATTCGGTCGATCTCAAAGCGCGCCCCTTCCGGTTGAATACGACAGCAGGCGACATTCATGCACGCACCCTGATCGTCGCCTCCGGTGCAAGCGCACGCTGGCTTGGCCTTCCGAGTGAGCAAGCTCTCATCGGGCACGGAGTCTCCAGTTGCGCCACTTGCGACGGATTCTTCTTCCGTGGCAAACCCATTGCCGTCATCGGTGGCGGCGATTCCGCCATGGAGGAAGCGCTCTTCCTCACCCGTTTCGCATCGAAGGTGACATTGCTGCACCGGCGCGATGCCTTCCGCGCTTCGAAAATCATGCTGGAACGCGCCATAGCGCACCCGAATATCGAACTGCGCACCAACACCGTCGTCGACGAGGTCCTCGGCGTCGAAGACCTCACCGTGAAAGGCCTGCGCTTACGCGACGTGACCAACGGAGCCACCAGCGAGCTTGAAGTCGAAGGCATGTTCCTCGGTATCGGCCACGTGCCCAACGCCAAAATGTTTACCGGCCAGCTCGACCTCGACGAAGAAGGCTACATTCGCACTCGGAACAACGTCTTTACCACACATCATGGTGTCGACCTTCCCGGCATCTACGCTTGCGGCGATGTGCAGGACCGACGCTACCGCCAGGCCATCACGGCTGCAGGCACCGGCTGCATGGCCGCCCTCGAGGTGGAAAAATATCTCGAAGAACACGGGCGGTGAATGCCTGCCGACGAAGGAGGACAATGGCCAAAGTATTTCCGGGTCGCTTCACCGCACAATACGACGAGCCGTTTGTCGTCTTCCTCATCGGCATGCGCGTCAACCGAATTCATGACCTGCGTTGGCTGCGCGTGGCCCGCGCCATGCCGCCCATGCTGGCCGAGCTCAAGCGGACCCCAGACCTGGGCCTGCTGCATTTCGAGCCATTCCTCTATTGGCGCGGTGTGGGCATACTCCAGTACTGGCGCAGCTTCGATCACCTCCACGCCTATGCGCATGCTCGTAATGCAAACCATCTCCCCGCCTGGGCGGAGTTCAATCGCCGCATCGGCGCCGATGGCTCCGTGGGTATCTGGCATGAAACCTACATCGTGGCCCGAGGACAGTTCGAAGCCATCTATGCCAACATGCCTCAATTTGGCCTCGCCCGTGCGACAGAACACGTCGGAGTGACCGGCCGCCTCGAAAGCGCGCGCTCCCGCATCAGCCAATCGCAATGACAGCGCTGAAAGAAAACCTCGAAAAACTCGAAGAAGCAATCCACCAAGCCTGCCGCCGCGCCGGCCGTGCGCGCAAAACCGTCGAGCTGATGGCCGTCTCCAAGACCTATCCGGCTTGGATCATTGCGGAGGCCGCTGCGCTCGGCCTCAAGGTCTTCGGCGAAAATCGCGTGCAGGAGTTCGCGGCCAAGGCTCCCGAATTGGCTCCCCTCCGCGTCGACGGCGCCCTCGCCGCCTCCGACACGCCCATCCTCGTCCACCTCATCGGCCATCTGCAATCGAATAAAGCTGCCCGCGCCGTCGAGCTTTTTGACGCCATCGATTCCGTCGATTCCCTGCGCCTCGCCGAGCGCCTGAATGAGGCGGCCGGCAAACTCCGCAAGCACCTGCCCGTGTTGCTCGAGGTCAAGCTGAGCCCCGAAGAGACCAAGTCAGGCTTGGACCCGGAGTCCGCCGAAGCAGCTCAGCTGCTCGAAGCCCTCCCGGGCCTCCACCACCTCGAGGTCCGTGGGTTGATGACCATCGCCCCGTGGGGCGTGGCCGAAGACGTAACCCGCGCCTGCTTCCGCAGCCTGCGGACATGGCGCGACAAATGGGCCGCAGCGTATCCAAAACTGAACCTCGGCACGCTGTCGATGGGCATGAGCGGCGATTTTCCCTTGGCCATCGAAGAAGGCGCCACTCGCATCCGCATCGGCACGGCCCTTTTCGGTAAGCGCGCTCCCTACACCGGCCCTCCGGAATAAACCCCGCAAGGCGCGGAGGGAGCAGGCCGTCAGGCCCCTGAATTCCAGGCACACAGGGAGAACAGGGCTTCAGCCCCAGCAGGTCACGCTCATATGTCGCGAATGCGGGTTCAAGCCACGAACAAACTGTGTCAGGACGCGACTTCAGTCGTGCCGCAAGAATCGCAAAATGATCGGGGCTTCAGCCCCTTGAATGCGCATGCCGAAACTGCACAAAATGATCAGCGGTTCTTCACAAGCTGCAGATACTGAGGAGCGGATCGCCGATGGTCCGTGAACGATAATCCTGGTCGCATCGGCGTTTAAGGGGACTAATCCAGACTCAATGAGCCCATCGGCTTGTTGGCATCAGGCTGGGGCGAGCGGAAGATCAAGTGCGGTCAGACGGTCGAGATTTTAGGCTTCCAGGCGCGGAACCGAAAGGCGTACGGATTCACATCCACTTGCACGTTTTCAAAACCTGCGGCCATGAGGCGTTGTGGAAGCTTGTCGGGATCGACGAGCACCATCGTGTCGAATAAATGAGGCCATTTCGTGGAACGGCCCGGCAGGCCATCAGTCCCAGCGAAGACACCGCCGGGCTTAAGAACGCGAGCCGCTTCCGCGAATAACTTATCTTGCAACGCAGCCGGTCCGACATGGTGGAGCATGGTAAAGCACACAACTCCTTCGAAGGATTCCCCTGGCAGTGTCATCGCGGTTGCATCTTCGCATTGGACAACTACGTGGCCGTTGAACTTACGACGAAGCCGGTCCGCCAGTCTGCGGTCTGACTCCACACATACCAGGTGTTTCACCTGTCGTTGCAGAACCTCTGTAGCAGCTCCGTACCCAGGACCGATCTCGAGCACTTCGCTGCCCAGGTCGATTTGTTCCAGAGCCCAGGGCATCGCATAGCGCTGCAGTACTCCTTTCCATTTCGCCGAGGAGCAAAACCAGTGGTGAAGGTAGTTCATAAGTCGCACTCCGTTCTCTCATGACCATCATCCGAGCGAATGGAAGTTGTCGCAAGAGGAGTATCGCGTCATAATATGCTGTTTATGCGACAAGCGCGGATTTTACGAGAATACGACCCTCCCCGCGGCACTTCCGTTTCCGCGCTGTCCTACGAATACCCAGCAGGTTATCGGGTTCCCGACCATGCCCACGGATCGGATCAGTTGATCTATGCAATCGAGGGCATCATGGAAGTTTCTTCCGGAAGAAGCATATGGACTTTACCGCCCCAGTTCGCACTGTGGCTACCAGCAAAGACTTTTCACCGGATCCAGACGATTGGCCTGGTTCGTATGCGCACGCTGTATTTTCGCCCCGGAACGGTTTTACGCAGGCAGTCCGGATCTGCGCTTCTCTACGTTGCGCCGCTGCTTCGCGAACTGATCATCGAGACCGTCCGCCGGGGTTGCTTGCGCCGGCGCAACCCGACGGAGTGCGCTCTCCGGGATCTCCTGGCTGTGCAACTGGCAAGCGCAACCGCCATGCCCCTTGGGCTAACTATGCCCTCTGAGCCTCGTGCTTTGGCTGTGGCGCAGTTGATCTCTGGCAAGCTGACGGACCCTCGGCCCCTGGCGAAGCTGTGTGCGGAAACTGGCGTCGGAGTCCGGACAGCTCAGCGTATCTTTCGAAGAGAACTGGGAATCGACATCGACACCTGGCGCCGCCACGCTCGCCTCACAAAGTCCGTACAACTCCTCGTAGCGGGGCATTCGGTGAAGGAGGTCTCCTCTCGTGTTGGTTATAGGCAGTCCGGCGCATTTGTCGACGCCTTCAGAAGGCTCTTTGGATCGACGCCCAAGGTCTGGACGGCCGGCCTGCTCCGTGCCGAGAGTGACTTAAGAAAGTCGTGAGAGGAAGAGCGCATCATCGCCAAACCACTCGTCAACGGCAGATAGGTAACGGAATGTGTGCGTCCAGCGAAGGCTGGCATGAACAGTGGGTGCAAGTCCCACCGGGGTAAGAGTCCAAGCCCCGTAGCTTGAATAGCAGGAAGGAAGGAAACTGAACATCCTGAAGCCTATCACACGAAGGGGCAAGTCAACCAGCGTCCAGTATGCACGTTTCGCGGATGACATGGTGATTTTGATCGACGCCGAGCGGCGGAGTGAATGGCTCGTGAAGGCGGTAAACAAACGGCTGCGCGAGGAGTTCGCGAAGCTCCGCGTTGAAATCAACGAGGACAAAAGTCGGATGGTGGATCTGAAAAAGGGAGAGAGCTTCACCTTTCTGGGTTTTGAATATCGGCGCGTGCTGAGCCTTCAGCGGAAGTGGCGGCCGTACTATGCGCCCAAACTGAAGAAACGGACCGCACTGTTTGAAAAGCTCAGGGAGGTCTTCCGGCAGCACGTCAGCTGGCCCATTGAGATTGTGATTGCGAAGATAAATCCGATCTTACGTGGCTGGGTGAACTACTTTCGGGTCGGCCATTCGAGCATTTGTTTTGGAGTGGTCAAACGCTGGGTAGAGGAGAAGGTACGGCGGCATTTGATGCGTGCCCGGGGCCGCA
Source organism: uncultured Acidobacteriaceae bacterium (assembly GCA_963704415.1). Taxonomy (GTDB): domain Bacteria; phylum Acidobacteriota; class Terriglobia; order Terriglobales; family Acidobacteriaceae; genus Telmatobacter. Next base: position 2,644,650 of record OY969908.1, read on the forward strand.
AAGGCTTCGGCTGGACGCGGTGGAGTAGCGAATGGCTATATGACCGGCTGGGCTTGTTTAACAACTACCAGCTCGTTCGATGGTCAGGTGCGAAAGTCGCTCCAGCACGATAGGTCACATAACTCTTGGCACTAAACAAACAGGTGCGCCCAGTGCGGGAAATCCGCACGCTGGGTGCGATGCGGCGGGGGCTGGAAACGGATTCACGGTTTGGCTACTGAGGCACTCCCAGAGGAAACGGGGAGAAACAGCTAGGCTGGACCTTCGGAATACCGCGTCAGTCCTCGACCCGACCGGCAGGGGGCTAACGAAATGGCCTCAAAGACGTATTTCCCTTGGATTGGGGCAAACATCCCAGTGCACTCGTCGGCGCGTTCGCGGACATTTCCCCGTTCTTCTGGATTGTCGGCGGCACGCCTTACTTGCGCCACTTCCCCAGCATCTCTTCTGCTCTGCCCGCGATCTGCTGACGTGCGTCAGCGCGGTCTACACCGCTTGCCAACAGCTCATCGTACGGGGTGTGGTTGTGGCGAACTGCGGCGGCAACCGCCAAGGTCAGAGCCTTTTCATCAAGATTTCGACCTGCCTCCGAACGGCCAACGCGGCCGCTGCCCCGGACAGCGGTATGTTCGGCAATGGCTGCAACTTCAGTCGCCGGACAGCCTGGGAATAGCTCCGCAATCAGCTTGATCATTTGCGCAACCAGTTTGCGGTCCTGTTGGCGACGCTGCACTGCAGCCCGTGCCCGCGCTGCTGCCCGCTCGTCGGCGTCCTCCACGCATTCCTGCTCGGCCTTCTCCAGCGCGGCCCGTTCCACCAGAATGCCTTGCCGCTCGTAGCGCTTACGAGCCCGGTTGAAGCGCACGACAACGGCGGCTCGCTTGCTGAACTTGGTGGCCCGTCGCGTCAGAGCTGTGTCGCCAGCCGGAAGAAACTCCAGGTCGTCCAGACGCGCACAGTGAAGGCAAAGCGCCTGGTCCCCCTCCATCAAGAGCGTGGAACCCTGCGCAATATCTGCTCCGCATTCCGAGCATTCGGCGTCGCGAAGGTTCTGAAACACGACCGGCTGTTGAGTCTTTTCAAGCTTCTCCTGAAGCTTCTGTCGCTTACGCTCCGAGAGTTCCGGCGACACGTAGTACGTACGGAAGATCTTCTCGATCTGGGGGTCGCCGCTGCGGAAAAACTGCAAAGGCACGTTTCCCGACTGGGCAAGTCGCACGTAGTCGGTTTCACTTGGCTTGAGGCCCTTTTCTTGCGCCCAACGCAGGAAGATCGCTATAGACGAAGAGATCTTGTTTGGGCTTCCCTGAATCTCCGACTCCAGAAAATTGATGCGGCCCTTGCGCCAAGAATCGACCGCAGAGGATGCCAAGAGTCTCATCCCACACAACACGTCGACTAAGCAGACGTAGTGCTGGCGGACCAAGGCGGTCTCTGCTGCGCGATAGACGCGCTCTTCGAGCTTGGTTTGAAATGCAATCTCCATGGACGCTACTAGCTTCGCAAGCCCCACATCCATTTCCGGCTATTCTCCTCTGATGTTCTCGATGAGCAGGCGTAGGTAGGACTCGGCGCCTATTTCCTCGATTAGCTTGGCGCCGGCCGCAACCCATTCCTCGACGGAAATCATCGGTCCGGGTGGTTCGGCGATCCAGGGAGCAACCCGGTCCAAGCAGTAAACGGGGTTGCACACCAGTTTCCTGATGTCCTCGGTCGACATCTCCCCGGGAATCCCTGCGGTTGCCGCCGCATGCCCAGCCAGATGTTCGAGCACAACTCGGGGCATTTGCAATTGATCTTGAAGGCCGGCAACCGTGGGGTTGGAAGAGGGCTCCGGCGCCTTTCGGTATATCGGGTTCTTCTCGTGTTTCAGCGCTTCGGTCAGCTCCTTGACCGTCGGGTCCGACTTTGTGCAAACCTCGTTGTATACCGGGTATGCCCGCTCGTAGATCGAGGACTCCAGTTGCTCGCTCATATCCTCGAAATGCAGAGGCAGCGTTCCTTCTTCACCGGGCCTTGTGCCGAGCTTGAAGTGGACAGCAATCGGGTGGTCTAGCTGCATTAGCTCGGCGGCATCGGGATTGCCGACTTCATCCAGAACATCGGCAACTTCTACCTCGGACTCCCCGACGGCAAGTGACACATCCCCATGAGGCCAGCGACATAAGTATACGGGCATTCATTCTCCTTTCCGCTCAAGGTCCCGGCTGTCTGTTATCGCACGCTTCGGGTCACGACTGGATTCTCTACCTTCTGTCAAATTCTCCACGAAAGAACCCGAGCAAATGGGATCGAGCTTCGTCGGCGGCCGGGAGTTTGCCGGCAACACGAACCGACACGCCGAGAGATTTCATGAGTGGGGTGAGGGAGTCCTTGAGCTTCGGGCTGCGCACTCTGACTTCCCTGGGCAATGTGCGACTCGCTTGAATCGCTTTGAGAAACACCTTTGCAACCGTGTCTCCGGCCGCGATGCTGGAATCGGCCACTTCCGGCGCCAGGACCATTCCACTCTCCGCATCCACAGCCATCGCAATCGCAGCGCAGGAATTGCGTTCGCCCTTCTTTCCAATGGCTGCGCCGCTGTAGGTGAGGTCAAGCTCCATCACTCCGCGCACGACATAATCTTGGCCGCGTACGGCCAACAGAGTCTCTTCAGCCAGGCTCGCCGGCGCAACAGGCGGCTCAGGGGGAAGAATGGGCTGGAACATTTCTATGTGGTATCGAGGGTCTGGACCCTCAACGCGGGTGGTCATCGGATAAGTGTCGGCCCGCTCCCAAAACTTCATGCTCTCCTGGCTCGCAACAGCTGCGCAGATTACAATCACACCGCGGATGCATTCGGCCAGCGTCCGGGCCTCATTCTCAGTGACAAACCAGGGGAGAAAGCCGGGGCGCATGGTGCGGAAGATGGGTGAGGCCAAGCCTTTGCCCTGCGGATGTCCCAGTGCGACAAGCAATTCTCGATCCTGCCGCTGCAACTCAGATCTGGGCACGAACTCTACATAGACGCAATGCGTGGTTGCGAAGAATTCGCCGGGATCAGCGATCTCTTCAGCTTCCATCTTGCGAAGCTGGCGAAGTCCCTCCGCACCGATGTAGGCGTGCATGGAAAGAACTTCGCCGAGCGCGCCCATGACTGAGCAGTAGCAGAGTTCGCCGCTGACACTGTCGCGAACCACAATGAGATTGCCCTCGTCGAGGACTCGCCACGGGCGCAGACCATAGAGGTCCGAGGCCAATCTATATAGACGCTCCATGGCATGGAAAGATGGCGGCGTCTCACCTACAAGCTCTTTGACAAAGCATCGCTGCGGAGATACTGAGACAGAGGCAGTTCGTTTCCTGGGCATGATGGTAGGACAATGCTCCTGTTAAGGTCGACGCTGTTATTCTTTCGTCTTCAGTTTGCCGTCATTTTCTCGGATGAACGTTGCGATATCCGAGGCACTGGCAAGAATTCGAAGCCACTGTTCCTTGTAAAGAGTGACCGGGAAACGCCCCATTCCATAAAGAGAAACGGCGCCCTTCTCGCTGACCTTGAGGCTCAACCCGCCAGTGCCCTTGCTCTTGAGCTGCGCATTCTCAGCTCGCAGTCGTTCCAACTCCGCCTTCAGTTCCGATTCGCTCAATCTATTTCTCCTAATAGGATTGTCGCTTCAGCCGTTTCAGTCGAGCCGCCGAAATTTAGCCGTGCCGGTTTGCTGCTCCAGCTAGTCGCTATCAGAGGAGAACTCGGGCACACTTCTATCCACCTGCGCTGATTCTCGAGGGTCGTACTGAGCGAAGAGTCAAGTGCTTTTATGCTCTGATCCCTTGCTGGACTCATTCGGAATCAGTCTACAGTCCCATCCCCGGATTGAGTCGCGAAGATCAGCTGGCTCAAGTCTGCTGAGCTTCCAAGATATTCGGTTCCAAGCCAATCCGATCGTTGACAGCGTTGCGGAATCGCTGTTTGCACCCTAAGTAGCGCTCAGTTGTCTGCACGGAAACGTGTCCCAATAAAAACCGAATTTGCTCCAGCTCCCCACCTGCTTGATGGCACAAACGGGCGCATGTACGCTGAGGTCGTGCGGGGCTAGACAAGGGATTCCACAGGCCTTTGCCTTCTGCTTCACGACACCCCAAACGACCTTGGGGCTGAAGCCGTTTCCCCAAACTCGCCCAGCCTTGTTGATTGAGCGAAGGAGAGTGCCGGTGTTCTTCCCTCTGCTGTATGTCTTCAACGCGTAGCGAAGTGAGTTCCGCCCGACGAAGCCCGCAACCCAGCAGAATTGCCAACGTCGCAAAGTCGCGCTTGCCTCGAAGGCTCGCGCTGTCCGCCGTCGACAAAAGGCGTTTGCCCTGTTCTGCAGTGAGCCAATTGCCAACAGGAACCCCCAAACGCTTTGCACCCTTTACCCTGCGAATACCCGCCGCCAGGTCCGCACTAAGCAGACCGCAATCGGCAGCCTCGTAGGCCAATCTCCGGACCGCAGCCAGCCGCAGGTTGATGGTAGTTGAAGCATAGTGCCGCTGTTCCAGAGATATTCGGTACCGGGTAACCACTGTCTTGTTGAAAGCAAGCCTGGGTTCCGAGCAATACCATTCGATGAACTCTCGGATTGCATGATCGTAAGTCCGTTGTGAGCTTTGAGATGTCAGACTGTTTAAGACGGCTGATTTCGATTGCTCAAGGTCTGGGAGCTTCAGAACATGCTTCGGTGTCCGTTTGCGGTTTTTGCTTTTCGCCATGAGTACGGTCTCCATTCGCCGTGGCAAAAGCATGATCCTGATGGCTGTCTCGGTCTATCGCACCCTTGGGCGTTTCTCGGTATGAATCCGCTGAATAGGATTCAAGTTGAGATCAATGGGTGACTCTTGGCCGGAAAGGCGAGCATTCGGCAGGCGACGAGAAGCCCGTTCTAACTAAGCCTCCGCTGCCTGCCTTAGCCGTATTTCGCGCAGGACGATCTTGATTGCTGTTCCCTGGCCCCTGGCACCTGCGTTGATTTCCACTCCCGCGAGCCACGTCGTCGTAGCTGGGTGCATGTTTTGGGAAATCTGCTTGCTCATAACTGCAGATCCCTCCGCTTCGATCTGGATGACATTGTGGGAGGGGTGAGGTCGTTGGGGCGTGCAATTGATTGGGCGGGGAGATATGCGGCGAGGGAATGCGGAACTGGGAACATCCGACAAACAACGTTCTCGGAGTCCGAACAGGAAGAACTGTCAAGCCCGGAAACATCAGACCTGTCGTAGTGCCAAAGCCGATCGACGTTGGATGCACTCGCTGTGCCCTGGAGAGCGAGTGCATCGGGTGTTTGGCTTTACGGAATCGGAACTCCAACGGCGGATGAGCTGACGCGCGTCAATAACCACCGCCCGTCGATCTTTCTGGCTTCACCGTCAAGGTTTACGTGGCTTTTGGCTGTCCAATTCGGCAGGCCGGTGGTCGTATTCAATGACACGTCGAAGTAATGGCACTCGAAATACACCGTTGATTTCCATTGGCCGTCCCCGTCCTTTACAGGGACATACTTGGTTTTGTACACCGGGGAAAGCGACACAAACTTATTTGGTTGCTGTAACCCGCCGGAAACATACTTGAAGAACGTGCACAGCGTGCCCTGTTGACCGGTGGCAGACGTGTCGCCCGTGGGTAGAGGACAACTTTCGGGATCATCCGGATCGCCGTTGCCGATGTAATTTCCTGCCGTCGTAGCAGTACTGACAACCGTGAGCTGGGCGTCTTTGGCCCAGATGGAAAGTGCCTCGCGGATTCGCTGAGTGATCACTGCAGCCGAATCGCCGTTCACGGGATCGTGTACGCTGACAGCCGCGTGAAAGGTTGCGTGAAGCTGTTCCAGTTCAGTCATCTGGGCCAGTTGTTCGTCGTCGTCCCGCCAGTTATCTCCACGGGAGGGTCCAACCTGCGCTACAGCCGGCAGTGTCAACAATGCCCCCGCGAGAAGCATGCTGAGCTGGGTTGTCATTTTCTTGAATGTCGATTTCATGTCCGCCTCCTCCTTTGATCGTGAGGCGCGGTTGTCGTTCTCACCGCGCCTGTCTGTTTGTGTTTAGTCCATATGCGGATCCGAGTTTCCATGAATGCCGTTCGAGGAGCAATGCCTGCGGGGCGAATTGTTTCTCCCCGAACAAACCTAGCTGCAGTAATCAGTTGGAAGAAGTTGTTCCCCAATGTCGTTGGAATGCTAGACTCGGGCTCACGGCTTGGCGGGTGTGATATGGCCCTTTCACACGCTCAAAACATGGTCCGGTTTGGCCAGTTTGAGCTGGATCTGAGGACACAACAGCTCACGAAGAACGGCGCGAAGATCCGGTTGTCGCAGCAGCCGATTCAGGTACTGTCGTTGCTGCTGGAAGCTCCCGGCGAGATTGTGACGCGGGAAGAATTCAGGCGACGCCTCTGGTCGTCCGATGTGTTTGTTGATTTCGACCACGGGCTGAATAAATCAATCCAGAAACTGCGTGACGCACTAGGAGATTCGGCAGGCTCTCCCCGTTATATCGAAACCATTCCGCGGATTGGATACCGCTTCATTGCGTTCGCTGATGAGGCGAGAGGAATCGTGGAACTGCCGCCAGAAACAGCAGTTTTCGAGCCGCCGATTGACCCGGCACTCCCGCCTCTCGGCCGGATCGCCGGAAACCCACGGGCACGATGGATTCTACTTGCCGTGTCTGCGGCGGCCTGCGTGGTTCTTGCGTTTGGCGGCATGGCCCTCTATCGATTGCGCCATCGTCAGCCGGAGCAGTACATGCAGCTAACAGATTTCACCGATTCAGCGGTGGCGCCGGCGCTTTCGCCGGATGGGCATATGGTGGCATTTATCCGCGGCGGGGATGGTTTTCTCACGTCCGACCAAATCTACATCAAGATGCTTCCAAACGGTGAGGCCAGACGGGTGACTGACGACGCGCGGCCGAAATACGCGCTGGCTTTCTCGCCGGATGGGGCGGAGATTGCATACACGGTATTGGAGACTACAGTGTTTTCCACCTACGAGGTATCAGCTTTGGGAGGCGAGCCTCATCTTTTGATGAAGAACGCCGCGGGACTGGTGTGGCTGGACCCGCAGCATCTGCTTTTTTCGATGATTCGACCTGGGGAAGGAATCCATCTGGGTGTAGTAACGGCAACGCTGACGCGCTCGGGCCTGCGCGAGATTTATTTCCCCACACACGAGCGAGGTATGGCCCATTACTCGATTCCGTCTCCGGATCGGTACTGGGCATTGGTGGTGGAGATGAACGGAAGTGGCGATTGGGCGCCGTGCCGGCTGATTGCGCTCGAAGGCCAGAGCCCGTCGAGAGTCATTGGACCTAACGGCGCGTGCTTCTCGGCTGGGTGGTCTCCGGATGGCCGATGGATGTATTTCACTGCCTGGATGGAAGGACAAAGCCACATCTGGCGGCAACGTTTTCCGGAAGGAGAGCCGGAGCAAATCACCTTTGGGCCAACGGAAGAGGATGGCATTGCGGTGGAGCCGGATGGACGGGCACTGATCACCTCGGTGGGAGTGCATGAAAGCTCTCTCTGGATTCACGACGAGCGCGGGGATCGACCGCTTTCTTCAGAGGGTGAAGTGGTCAGGTCGACATCTCCGCCTGCTTTCAACCCGGATGCCAGCATCATTTATTACCTTTTGCGGCGCGCAGAAAATTCGGACGCGGAACTGTGGCGAACGGTGGTGGACTCAGGGAAGAACGATGCGGTGTTTCCTGGGATTTCAATGATCGACTTCGATATCTCGCCGGATGGCAAACAAGTGGTGTATACGACCGCCGCGCGGGACGGAACCATGCAGTTGTGGACAGCACCGGTGGATGGAAGTTTACCGGCAATGAAAGTGAACGTTTCGGGTATACGATCGCCGCATTTTGGCGCAGGCGGGCAAATCCTTGTCCAACAGACGGAGGGAAACACAAACTACCTGGAGCAGATCAATTCGGATGGGTCGCACCGCTCGAAGATTTTCTCGTATCCCGTCGGGGAGTTCCAGACTGTTTCTCCGGGACGCCGATGGGTCACTGCTGAAGTTCCCAGGGCGCCGGATACCGGTCTTCCCGCGATCATGGCAATTCCGTTGGCCAACGGAGCCCCGCACCGCATTTGCGCGCCCTACTGCTCAACGAGGTGGTCCACGGACGGGAAGTTCCTGTTTGTGTCTGTGGAGGATCCGTCGCGAAGCAGTCCGGGGCGAAGCCTGGCGATTCCCCTCGGTCCGGGGGAAAGCCTGCCCGATCTTCCAGTGGGAGGTATCGCGCCGCTGGCCGAACCGAGCGTGGTTCGGGGAGCGGAATCGGTTGGGCGCGGAGCCCTGGTGCCGGAGAAAGACCCCGCGCATTATGCCTGGGTGAACATCACGGTCCACCGGAACCTCTACCGAATCTCGCTGCCCTAGCGCGGTAACCGCCATGTTCCGAGGCGAGCCGCAGCAATACCTTCTCGAGTGAACGCAGCTGGATTCGAAAGATGCCGCTTATAGGTTTCAGCCCGGGGATAAACTTATGAGCCCTCTTCATCCGTACCGCAAAGTCATTCCCGATAACCCGAGCGACCTGCCATCGTTGTCTCTGAGCGGCTTCGTCGGCGGGATCATTCTTTACATCACGTGCTGGCGAGGGCGGAGGTCGGCTGCCCGGATGATTGACTCAAGAAACTCGTAAGAGGTTTTTCGCACCGAGGTATTCGCGCCCGTTTTCGAAGTTTCGCTCGTTTAGGCGGCTTCGCGGCCAGGTGATCTTTGCAATTGGACTCGCTATGACTTTTCTCGACAGGTGATATGCGCTCATCGACACCGATTCCTACCCGAAAGTCGGCTTTAGGGAAGTTATCCAACTGAAGTTATCTTGAGTCAGCGATCCGCCCTTCCGGCATCCACCCGCAAGCCTCGAGCCTCGCCCCCACGGCTTTGCAGGGAATTTCTGCAAAAAGCGCTATCGTTGAATCGGTGCAGGCACAACCTCTGCCGAGCCCGCCGTTCGGGAAGCATCTAAGTTCTTTCTGCAGACGACTCTGTGGCTAACCCCAATGGCAGGGTAACTTTACGGCCGGAGGCTCCAGCTAACCTCTTGCAGTAGAGGAACTTGCTCCCAGAGTCCGGGGGGGGACGGGGAAGGGGGAAGGGTGCCCCAAATGTGGCCTCGAAAGGAAACGTCCGATGTCTCCTGTTTATCCCTTCTTACGCTCCACGGACGGCGGCATCACACTCGCCGTGCGCGCCCAGCCCGGGGCGAAGAAAACCGCGATCACCGGCATCTACGGCGAAGGAGCCACGGCTCAACTCAAAATCGCGGTGCACGCGCCGCCGATCGAAGGCCGCGCAAACGAGGCGCTGATGGCCTTCCTCGCCGACACCTTCAGCCTGTCCAAAAACTCCGTCGAGCTAATCTCCGGCCAGCTCGCGCGCAGCAAAGTCTTCCTGCTTCGAGGAATCACACTCGAAACTGCGAGAACAACGCTCGCCGCATTCCTTCCTGACAAATAGAAAGGGACGCGAGTCACCCCTTGCGAAGAATCTCAGCGCTTCGGCGCAGAATAAAAGATAGACGGAAGAGTAGCCAGCGCGACCGGGACGGGTCTTGTACCACCCCCTATGGGGATGTGCTACTTCGCCAACACCCTAATAGCCAGCACAGTAGTTCACAAGATGGAAAGGGCAGCGATTTTGCAGAATATTGCGCCCATCTGTGGATGAGACACCTGAATTGCTGCTGACCTTTAGCGGTTCTGCGCAGCGAACGCCGCAGCGAGTGCCTCTTCCGGTTCCGGCCTCACGCGAAAGTCGGCATGCGCTTCGGCGAAGAGGACCGTCCGATCCTTCGCGATCACATAGGTAGCGGGCAAAGGAAGCCGCCAGCTCTTCTCGCCATTAACGAACGGAATGTTCACCAGGATCGAGAGGTAGTAATTGCGGTAATACTCGGGCACCGTGTAGACCAGCCCAAACTGCTCGGCCACTAAATTGTTCGTGTCCGTCAGTACCGGGAAGGGAAGTCCGTGCTGCCCTGCCATAAAGTCGCTTTGCCGCTGGATCTGCGGACCAATCGCCACCATCAGAATTTCGCGCTCCCGCAACTGACCATAGAGATCGCGCCACGCCTCAAGCTCCGTCATGCAGTAAGGGCACCACCGCCCACGAAAAAACTTGATCACCAGCGGGCCGCTGGCGAGCAGGTCGGCCGAGCGCACCATTTTTCCGTTGGAGTCTTTCAATGCAAATTCCGGAGCCGTTGCGCCAACGGGCAGGATGCTCTCTTCGATGCCGGTTGCGAACAACTCCTCAACCGCACGCTCGCCGACTGCCAGCCGCTCCGCCTGCACTAAGTTCCGCGTGTTGGCGGTGATCTCGTCGAGTTGATCCTGAAGCGGGGTCATGCTTGCTGCCTACCGCCCGAACTTCTGCCGGCCGCCAAGGCCCATTGCGCCCAGGCCGCCGCGCATCATGTTCTTCGCCAGGCCGCCTTTGCCCATCTGCTTGAAGACCTTGCTCATCTGCGCATATTGCCGCAGCAGCTGGTTCACGTCTTGCACGCTGGTGCCGGAGCCGATCGCAATGCGCTTCCGTCGCGAGCCGGAGATGATCTCGTGATTGCGGCGTTCGCGCGGCGTCATCGAGTTGATAATCGCCTCGAGGCGCACGAATTGCTTCTCGTCCACCTGGCCCGCGGCCTGCTGCATGCCGGCAAATGGCCCGACCGAAGGCAGCATCTTGAGAATCGATTCCATCGAACCGAGCTTCTTGATCTGCTTCAACTGATCGCGGAAGTCTTCGAGAGTGAAGCCGTCGCCGAGCAGCGCCTTCTTCGCAAACTCCTCTGACTTCTTGCGATCGAGCGTGGACTCAGCCTTCTCGATCAATGAAAGCATGTCGCCCATGCCGAGAATCCGCCCGACAATCCGATCCGGATGAAACGGCTCGAAGGCGTCCGGCTTTTCGCCCACGCCAATGAACTTGATTGGCTGACCCGTCACGTGCCGAATCGACAACGCCGCACCGCCGCGCGCATCGCCGTCCATCTTGGTCAGCACTACGCCTGTGAGCCCGAGACGCGAGTGAAAATCCTGCGCCGAATTGACGGCGTCCTGCCCGGTCATCGCGTCGGCGACGAAGAGAATCTCCTGCGGGTTGAGTAGCTTTTTCAGCCGCTCCATCTCGCCCATCAAATCCTCGTCGATGTGCAAGCGGCCTGCCGTATCGACGATGAGCGTATCGAAGCCAAAATTGCGCGCCTCGCGCCGCGCCTCTGCGGCAAGGCGCTCGACCAGCGCCGATCCAGGCGCTTCGCCCTTCGAATCGCCCTCGTAAATCTTCGCGTCGATCGACTTCGCCACAACCTTCAACTGCTCGCGCGCCGCTGGGCGATACACGTCGACTGAAACGAGAATGGGTCGATGTCCGCCCTTCTTCAGCCAAGCCGCAAGCTTGCCGCTGGTCGTCGTTTTGCCGGATCCTTGCAGCCCAGCCATCAAAATCACCGTAGGCGGCTGCGAAGCAAATTTGAACCGCGCGGTGTCTTTACCAAGCAGCTCGATCAGCTCGTCGCGCACGATCTTGATGACCTGTTCGGAGGGCGAGAGCGCTGTCAGCACCTCAGTTCCGACAGCTTTGGCCCGAATGTGCTCGATCAGGTCGCGCACCACGTTCAGGTTGACGTCGGCTTCGAGCAGCGCCACACGAATCTCGCTCAGAGCTTCGGCAATGTTCTCTTCGGTGAGCGTACCCTGGCCGCGCAGGTTCTTGAACGCGCGCTGCAGTTTATCTGTAAGGGTCTCAAACATAGTTCATCTCTAAGTGTACCTTGCGCGCGAGTGGCGGCGCAGTAGCCGCGGCCTACATCTTTGCCGTCCTCAGTTCGCCGGTTCAACCAGATACTGCTCCAGCTTCCCATCGGAATAGGTGTACGTGGTCAGTCGCAGCTTCCTGCTTGGATACACAATCTCGAAAGCGCGAAACGTCATGCCGCCGCGTAATTCCGTCGCCGTCTGGTGAAGCGTCAGCGGCTCGCCCAGACCCGCAAGGCTGTTCTTGAAGTCGTCGACGGTCTGAGCCGAAAAGTAGTCGCTCAGATTCGGTGCCAGCAGGCTGCGATCGATGTTGCCTTTCAGCAGATCGCGGTAAATGGAAAGCGCCTGTTTCTCCGCGTCGCTCTGGTTCTTGTCGCCGGCAACCGCCGTGACGACCAGGTCGGCGATCTGGCTGGCGCCGCCTGCCATGTGGTTGGTGAGCACGGCCACTGCCACCCCGTCGTCGGGCAGAACGACATTATCGGAGACAAACCCCGTAACTTCGCCTGAATGTTCGATGGCGCGGTGTCCGCTTTCCTCAGTAACTTCAACGCCGAGCCCATACTTGGTGCCCATGCCGTCCTTCAGCTTCACCTCGGTGAACATTGCTTTATAGCTTTCGGGCTTCAGAATCGTTTGTGCGATTAAGCTTTCATCCCACAGCGCCAGGTCATGAGGAGTCATCGCCAACTCGCCGGCGGCGAACATCCACCCGCGCCCCTCTTTCGGCGCAGGACGCAGCGGTCCCAACGCCGCTCGCACATAAGCCGTGGCATCGGTCGAGGTCAGTTTCGCCTCATCGGAGTCCCACACGGAAGTCATCCCCAGCGGGTGAAAAATGTGCTCTTCGAGGAAATCCATGAGCTTCTCGCCGCTTACCTTTTCCACGATCAAACCGGCAATCACATAATTCGTGTTCGAATACTGCCACTGAGTTCCGGGCTCAAAATCGAGCGGCTTCTTGGCCCAGGTATCCAGAATCTGCTGCGCCGATGTCGGCTTCATCATCGGCGTCATCAGGTAATCCTCAGGCCAGTAGTCCTGATAGCCCGATGTATGCGACAGAATCTGGCGAATCGTCACCTCATCTCCCCGCGTCAGACCGGGCACATACTTGCCGACCGGATCGTCGAGATGCAGCTTGCTCTGTTCCTGCAGGAGGAGAATTGCTGCGGCCGTAAACTGCTTCGAAATCGAGCCAATTGAGTAGCGCATGGCCGGCGTCGCATGCTCAACCGGATCAAGGTGCGCGAGGCCATACGCTTGCGTGTATGCCAGCTTTCCGCCCTCGACCACGGCGATACTTACCGACGGCACTCCACGCAGTTCCAGCACCTGATTCGCAATCTGGTCGATACGCTGACGCAAGGCGGGAGCGATCGTGTCAACTGTTTGAGTGGCCGATTGCGCCGGGCTCTGTGACCGCGCAGGAAAAACAAGCAATGACGCTGTCAGCAGCGTGCTGCCGAGGAATACAGCGAGAGGTTTCACAGGAACGGATCTCCTTTGCGGCACTGCGGAGGCATCTCACAACAGGATAATATTTCAACCGTCGCTGCTGTAGGCTGGTGCAGGAGAGCTCGATCTTTCAGAGGTTGGGCCAACGGAGGACAAGGTGGATCGGCTGATAGAAGGACACAAGAAGTTCCTGGCAAGAGTCTTCCCTCGCCGGCGGAAGGAATTCCACCTGCTTGCCGATTCGCAGGCTCCGGAGTGTCTCTTTATCACTTGTTCCGATTCGCGTATTGTGCCGGATTTGATTCTTGGCACGGGTCCTGGCGATCTATTTATTACGCGCAATGCGGGTAACGTCGTGCCCGTTGCCGGGAACGATGTGGACGGCTGTACGGCCACGATTGAATACGCGGTGGAAGTGCTCAAGGTCAAACACGCAATTCTCTGCGGCCACTCCGACTGTGGCGCCATGAAGGCTGCGCTTGACCGCAGGGGACTTGAAGCGTTGCCCAAAGCCAGCCGCTGGCTGCAGCACGTAGAGGCCGCTTTCAGCCATCGCCAACCATTGAAGTCTGCCGAGGGGCCGAACGCCGAGCTCGCTTCTTTGATCCGTGGAAACGTCGTTGCGCAACTAAAGAACCTGTGCGCGCAACCATCCGTGGCTCGCGCGAAGTCTGAGGGGCGTTTGGCGGTGCACGGCTGGTATTACGACATTCTGACGGGACGCATCGAGCGTTACGACGAAAGATTGCGGAGATTCCTGCCGCTCGTCACCGAAAAATGATTGCGGCAGGAATCCTGCTGGGGCATTCCGAGGAAACGCTAAAGGGACTATTGTGGAGGATTCGAAATGCCCTGTGGATTCGAGACACCTGAGGCTGGCGTGCCGGGTTCCGTTCCCTGGGGTTGCTGCGCTGGCGTTCCATTGGATTGAGCACCCGGCGCGCTTTCCTGGATACCGATAGCAGCGCCGGAAACTACGAGCTGCACCCGCCGGTTTTGTGCCCGCCCCGAGTTAGTTGAGTTATCTGCGATCGGATTGTTCTTCCCATAGCCTTCCGCACTGATATTCCCGTCCGGAACGCTTTGCGCTACCAGGAATTCGCGCACCGCATCCGCCCGTTCTTCCGAAAGCTTCTGGTTGTACTCGTCCGATCCGATGTTGTCGGTGTATCCCTCAACCTGCAGTTTCAGATTTGGATAGGCGAGCAGAATTCCCGATACCTTGGCCAGCTTCACCTGCGCGTCCGGCTTCAACGTGTATTTGTTGAAATCAAACAGCACGTCCGACATGTTCACGATCAAGCCCCTGGCCGTTTCCGTGGTCTGCAGAACCTGATTCAACTGCTGCTTCAGCCGTTCGCGCATCTGCTCGGTCTGCTGGCTTGCCTGTTGTGCTGCTTGCTCGGCTGCCTGCTGTTCTTCGCGAGCCTTTTGCGCACGAGCTTCGGCTTCGGCCGCCGCGGCCTCAGCTTGCGCCCGCTGTGCTGCCTGTTGGTCCGCTGCCGCCTGCGCTTGCTGGGCGGCTAGTTGCGATTGTTGCGCAGCCTGCTCGGCATCCTGACGAGCCTTCAACTGCGCTGCATCGTCTTCAGCCTTAATCTTGCGAATTGTGATGAGCCGTGCGTCTTCAGCCGACTGCACAGCTTCGCGCGCAAAGGTGATGGTCTGCTTTCGATCGCTCTTATGCGTGTCCAACCCCTCCGCATTTTGCAGCGCCGTCTTCGCCGTGGCCATCGTGTCGGCTGCATACTGCTCTGCGCCTGCCGCATCCGCTATCTGGACAGCATTCTCGGCTTCGTAAAGTTCCAACGGCGAGCGTTCGTCGCGCGTGATCGGATGCAGCACCGAATGCCGTCCGGCGGTTTCCGCGTAGGCTCCGCGCGGCAGCAGCGTGTAGTGCGCGTTCACCTGCTCGATCACTCCCTGGGTTTTATCCGTCACAACGTTCTGCATGACGACCAGGTCGCTCGGTACTGTGACAGCAAAGTACGGCTCTGCCGTTACGATCAAACCAAATGCCTGAAGGTTCGTCGTGACCGTGATCTCGTTCTTGTCCTTTGAACCGGTGGGTAGGACTTCGCCGAGGTTGACAGGCCTGCCTTCCGGCGAGATCGCCCACAGAACGTATGTGAGATATTCGGGTCCGAATCCATTGGCCGGCGTCAGACCTTGGAGATGCAGTGTGATTGAGGTGCGCCCCGCTGAAGCTTCCACTCGTCCGTCGCCCTTTGCCGCTGGCAACAAAGAGGTGCCTTCAAATCCGATCTTGGTTGAACCTTGGCGGTGGAAATAGTTGATGGCGGGAATATCGCGCGCTACCACTTGAATCTTGTACACAGGGACGCCGTCCTGATATTCCGTTGGGCCTTGCGGGGCGGAGGCCGATGGCGGCGGTGTTGCGGTCGGGTTCATCTCCTGCGCATGCGCAAAAGAGGCTGTCGCAGCCAACAGGACAACTGAAAATCCGTATCTTCCAAAACTGTGCATGATCCCACTTCCAACAGCGAATCTCGAAACGAAGCCAACTGCTGGGGACTTCGCGTTCCTTCGGGATGGATGCCTCGCGATTGGGGGGAGTTGTCCCAAGTGCGCAGCCGAGGACATGCCGGTCACTGCAAGTCATTCGAAGGAAAGATCCAACGGAGACGCCGAATCAGGGGGTTTAGTGAGCTCCTGGCGGCGGAGCCGCGTGCTTCGGCGGCTTTTTGAAGAGCCACACCGACAGCGCACAGAAAAACGCCAGCAGCGCCGTCCAGCGAAAAACGTCCACATAGGCCATCAGCGCCGACTGTTGTTGCATCAGCCCGTAGAGCAATCCCATTGATCCCGGCCGAGCCTGCGCCCGGCCCACTTGACGGCTCAAATACATCGACATAAGTGCGGACTTCTGTTGCAGCACTGCACTTGATGAGGTGAGGTTCGCCCCGATCTCAGTCTGGTGCAGCGCAGCGCGGCGAATGATAGCTGTCGTTGCCATTGCAATGCCAATCGACCCGCCAATGTTGCGCAGCATATTGAAGAGGCCAGTCGCGTTGCCCATTTCCTCGCGCGAAAGCGTCGCGGTGGTCATTGTGGCGAGGGGAACGAAGACGAAGCTCAGCGCGAAGCCCGTTAGCGTAATCGGGATGAGCAGCGTGTAAGGACCGATGTCGAGGTTGACCATACCAAAGAACAAAGCGCAGACCCCGAACCCCACAAATCCCAGGCTAAGCAGTTTGCGGTTGTCGATCCGCGAACCGAGAATCCCAATGACCGGCGAGCCGATAAACGAACCTACGCCGCGCGGGCCGACCACCAGTCCTGCCGTGAAAGCCGTGTAGCCCATCACTTCCTGGTAGTAGAGAGGCAGAATCGTAATCGTGATGTAAATACACATGCCCAGAAGGGAGATGAGGAAGCAACCGGTGCGGAAGTTGCGATTCTTCAGGACATGCAGATCTACCAGTCCTTTTGGATTAGTCCACGACCGCCAGATCCAGCCGATAAGCCCCAGAATCAGCGCAACCACCGCCAAGCGCACCCAGAGCGCGCCAAACCAGTCGTCTTCCTGCCCCTTGTCGAGGACAACCTGCAGGCACCCGGTCCACACGATCAGAAGGCCGAAGCCGATGTTGTCGAAAGCGCCTACCTTCGCATTCTTGATGAAGGGTGGGTCGTGGACGAAGTTTGCAATCAGCACAACTGCCAGGATCCCCACCGGAATATTGATGTAAAAGGCATACCGCCAGCTGAAGGTGTCGGTCAGCCAGCCGCCCAGTGTCGGTCCCAGTACCGGTGCCACTACGATGCCCAGACCATAGGCGGCCATGGCCATGGACCGCTTCGCCGGCGGAAAACTTTCCAGCAGGATCGACTGCGAAAGCGGCTGCAATGCGCCGCCGCCCGCACCCTGCAAAACGCGCGCCAGCAGGATCACTCCAAGCGAAGGGGCTGCTCCGCAAAAGAACGAGGCCACCGTGAAAATGGTGACGCAAATGAGCAGGAACCGCTTCCGCCCGAACCGGCGCGCGAACCAGTTCGACGCCGGCAGGATCACCGCGTTAGCCACCAGGTAGCTGGTCAGCACCCATGTAGCCTCGGAGTTGGTTGAGGAGAGGCTACCGGCGATATAAGGCAGCGCCACCGAGGCAATGGCGGTGTCCAGTACTTCCATAAACGTCGGAAGCATTACTGAAACCGTCACCAGCCACGGGTTGACTCCCTGAGTCAGCGGATAGCGGGTTTGGGCCTCAGCAGTCGGCATCTGAACCGGAACAGTCGAGAGTAATTGATGAGGGCCGCGGCTGATTGTGACGGACGGCAGGCCGAAACGGCTTCGTGCCTCCTCGATGCGGCCTGAATGCCAGGATCTCCAAACCCGGGACTCAGGCCGACGAGAGGTGGCCGCTATTGGATGGAGCGTAGATACGCCACCAGCTGCCACCGTTGGGCTTCCGGCAAGCTGGACCAGGAGGGCATCCCATGGCCAAGGTCTCCCTGGCGCAGGAACCACTCGATATCACCGTCCGTCGCGGTGCGAAGGCGCTCGCTGCGCAACGATGGTTTCTTGTGGCCATCTCCCCTCGCGTCGGACTTGTGGCATTGCAGGCAATGGTCCCGATAAACGAGGGCTCCGGCCTGAACTGCATCGGGATGATCTGCGAATGGATTAGCCCGCGCGTGCTCTTTGGCTGGAACATGGTCCCATCGTGAGCTCGAAGCCGCCACAGCGATAAGGGCGGTACCCAAGATAAGGCAGAAGATCAAAAGGAAACGGCGGGTCATTGTGCACCCCCGTTTCCGCTGTGGAACCAGTTTCCCACCTGGTTCAGCTCGAAGGCGAGACCGATGCGATAGACGCGGTCCAAGCTCGAATTCGTTAGGCCAAATCCCGGAGAAAAGCTCAGCCGCGCGCCTTTAGGGAGCTGCCATCCGATCAGCGGAGCGACATAATGCGATGTATCGCGCAGCGTCAGCGAAAAGGTGTCGCCGAGGCCGCCGTAAGCCTCCACGCCGGTAATGAACTTCTCGGCGCAAAACGTGCAGGCCCGGCCTCCGGCTTCAGCGCGCAACGGTCGCGTGGCGCCCAGCGCGTAGCCGAACTCCCAGGGAGAATGGTTCAGGTCCTTCTCGGAGATGAAATTCTCGGAGATGTTCCACGCGCGAAGGTTGGAGGAAAGAATCAGCTTCAATTCCGCTTCGTGCTGGTGCTCGCGGCGAGCATCGCCGTTGGCGACAGCCAGGTCAGACTGTCCATCGTGACCGACGACTTCGAGGATGGTCTTGTCGGCACCGGAAGTGTTTTCGTATTCGACGTATAGAACGGGGTTGATGACATGTTCCTGCATCAAAGGCCGAAGGCGATTTTCAATACGGAAGCCTGTATATAGCGTTGAATCCTGGGCTGTGGCCTGTCCATCTAGATAGAGCTCTGACGTCCACCAGGCTTGCACCCCGTATTCCAGCTCCATCGCCGAAGCGCCGTAACGGTTTCCTCCCTGGGGTCGGGCGAGAGCGGTCTTGGTCTCGATTTCGAGGTTTCCCGGCTCCTCAAGATCGTGCGAGTAGGTCACGAAATACGGCTTTTCCTGGGCGCTGGCGCAAAGGCTGACGCAGCCTAGCATCAGTCCTGCCCAGCAAAGTAAGTACAGCTTGGCTTCCAAAATCCGGTACAAGGCTTGCTCCTTCGATATGCGACTCTTTTAGTCGGGTATGAAAGGAGACTAAATCAGTCGGATATCCTCGGCAAGTGATTTGGATCACGGTATGAGACGGGTTCGAAGCTGACGCAGCTTGGAGGTTGCAGGAAAAGAATCAAAAAAGTTGACACTAATTCACTCAATCATGCATCCTATAAATGTCTAAATCTACGCAGGCAGGAACCCCAACATGGCAAAAATTATCGGAATTGACCTGGGAACCACTAACTCGTGCGTCGCCGTCCTTGAAGGTGGCGAGCCCAAAGTGATCCCAAATGAAGAGGGTGCGCGCACCACGCCCTCGATCGTAGCTTTCTCAAAGAGCGGCGAGCGGTTGGTCGGCCAAGTGGCCAAGCGCCAGGCGATCACCAACCCCGAGAACACGGTTTTCTCCATCAAGCGCTTCATGGGCCGTCGCTACGACGAAGTGAATGACGAGATGAAAATGGTGCCCTACAAGGTTGTCGCGCAGGGCGATCACGTCGCCATCGTGGCCCAGGGCAAGGAGTACACGCCGCCAGAAATCTCGGCCATGATTCTCCAGAAGCTGAAGAAGAGCGCAGAGGCCTATCTCGGCGAACCGGTGAACGAGGCTGTGATCACCGTGCCGGCTTATTTTAATGACGCGCAGCGCCAGGCAACGAAGGACGCAGGCAAAATCGCCGGTCTTGAAGTCAAGCGCATCGTGAATGAGCCAACCGCAGCCGCTTTGGCCTACGGGCTCGACAAGAAGAAGGACGAGACCATCGCCGTGTACGACTTTGGCGGTGGCACATTCGATATTTCAATCCTCGAAGTAGGCGAAGGCGTCATTGAGGTCAAATCTACCAACGGCGACACGCACTTGGGCGGCGATAACCTCGACCAGCGTATCGTCGATTGGCTCATCGCTGAGTTCAAGCAGGATGAAGGCCTCGATCTCAGCTCGAAGGGCAACGAGATGGCCTTGCAGCGCCTCAAGGACGCAGCGGAAAAAGCCAAGATCGAGCTCTCGACTACCGTCGAGACCGAGATCAATCTGCCCTTCATTACGGCGGACGCGACAGGTCCCAAGCACCTCGTACGCAAGCTGACCCGTGCCAAGCTGGAACAGATGGTTTCCGATTTGCTCGAGCGCTCGCTTGAGCCGTGCAAGAAAGCGATGACCGATGCAGGCGTCACGACCAGCCAGATCGACGAAGTAGTGCTCGTGGGCGGCCAGACGCGCATGCCCAAGATTCAGGAACTGGTCAAGGGTCTGTTCGGCAAGGAACCCCATCGCGGCGTCAATCCCGATGAGGTCGTCGCCATCGGTGCAGCGGTGCAGGCCGGCGTGTTGGCCGGCGAGGTCAAGGACCTTTTGCTGCTCGATGTGACACCGCTGACACTGGCGATTGAAACCCTGGGCGGCGTGGCTACGCCGATGATTCCGCGCAATACGACCATCCCGACCAAGAAGACTGAGACCTTCTCGACGGCAGCGGATTCGCAGACTGAAGTCGAAGTCCATGTACTGCAGGGCGAGCGTCCGATGGCCGCACAGAATCGCACCCTTGGCAAGTTCAAGCTGGCCGGGATTCCCCCCGCGCCACGCGGCGTGCCGCAGATCGAGGTCACGTTTGACATCGACGCCAACGGCATCCTGAATGTGACTGCGAAGGACAATGCTACGGGCAAGGACACGCGCATTACCATCACTTCGAGCTCGGGCCTAAGCAAGGAAGAAGTCGAGAAGATGGCCAAGGAAGCCGAGGCGCACGCAGCCGAAGACAAGGAGAAGCGCGACGAGATCGAGGCACGCAACCAGCTCGACTCAATGGTCTACAACATCGAGAAGATGCTGAAAGACTCCGGCGAGAAGGTGCAGGCAGCCGATAAGACTGAAGTCGAAGCGGCGCTTGCCGAAGCAAAGAAGACCCTTGAGGGAACGCCGTCGTCGAGCGAGTTGAAGGCTGCGCACGAGAAGCTGACCAAGGCTAGCCACAAGCTGGCAGAGGTTCTCTATAAGGCGAATTCTTCGCAACCTGGCGGTGCACCTGGTGGTCCAACGGCGCAGGCAAACGGCGCGTCAGGCGGCGAGCAGAAGAAGGACGAAGGCGTCATCGATGCTGAATACGTCGACGTCGAAGACAAGAAATAGGACTGGCCGTCCAGGCAATACGCCCTGCGGGCGAAAACAGGGGTGGGCGACGCATGCGTTGTCCACCTCAAGTTTTAGACACGAACGCGGAAAATGGCTGAGGCCGTGGATTATCCACCTCCCGAAGCGATTCGAACCGCTTGGACGTGTGCTTGGTGAACGCCGATGAACTCCGGGCAAGCATGGCACTCAGGGTGCATGAAAAGGAATGAGCAGCCAGTAAGATCAATTGAGATAAGAAAACACAAATGGCCACAACGACAAACAAGGATTATTACGCGACGCTTGGCGTAAAGAAAACTGCCACGCCTGAGGAGATTCGCAAAGCCTTCCGCAAAGCGGCGCGCCGTTATCACCCGGACGTGAATCCGGGGGACAAGAAGGCCGAGGAGAAGTTTAAGGAAATCTCAGAAGCGAACGACATCCTCAGTGACGAAAAGAAGCGCAAGGTTTACGACCAGCTTGGCTTCTACTCAGATCAGATTGACCCGGCACAGGCCGAGGCCTATGCGCGGCAACAAAGCGCGGGCGGACAGTCGCCGGTCGACTTCGGCGGCTTCGATTTCTCCGGTTTTCAAGACGCCGCTGGACCGCAGGCGGGCGCTGGTTCCTCCACATGGGGCAGCTTCAAAGACATTTTTTCTGGCATCTTTACCGGAGCCCAGGAGCAGCGGCCGCGCGGTCCGCAACCCGGCACCGATCTCGAATATCAAGCTACCGTGGACTTCTGGACGGCAATTCGGGGCGGCCAGGCGCGTATGCAGATCCATCGGCAGGAGGTCTGCCCTACATGCCACGGGCAGGCGCACACGGGTGGCCCTTCAACCTGTCCGGAATGCAACGGCACTGGGCAAGTTACGCAAATGGGCGGGCGCATGAAATTCAACATTCAGTGCCCCCGCTGCAATGGCACCGGTCGCGTCTCGAATGACTGTCCTACGTGCCACGGCGAAGGAACAGTGTCCCGCACGGAGACGGTTGAATTCCGTATTAAACCGGGCACACGCGACGGGCAACGCATTCGGCTGCAGGGCAAGGGCAACGCCGGTCTCAATGGAGGCGCCCCTGGAGACTTGTTCGTTATCGTCCGGACGGGCACGCATCCTGTGTTCACGCGGACGGGCGACGACATTTACATCACCGTGCCGGTCACCGTGCCTGAAGCTTCACTGGGCGCCAAGGTGGACGTGCCGACCATCGACGGACGAGCGCAGCTCAAGATTCCACCGGGCACCCAGAGCGGACAAAAACTGCGCATGCGCGAACGAGGAGTGGAAAGCGCTTCCCATCCTGGCCAGCGCGGCGACCAGATCGTAACCGTCGACGTCGTAGTCCCGCATTTGCAAGATGAGCGGAGCCGCGAAATCATGCGGGAACTCGCGAAATTGAACAATCAGGACCCGCGCGTGACCCTTTTCGATAAAATATAGGATTTTCTTCGGCGACCTGCGATAAGCTGGTGCGGAAATCAATTATGGCGACGAAACGCAAATCGAAGGGCGCGTACATGATCTCGGCGGTGGCCGAAATGTACGGCATTCACCCGCAAACGCTCAGGCTCTATGAGCGCGAGGGGCTTTTAAAGCCGTCCCGTACCGAAGGCAACACCCGCCTCTATACGGAGGAGGACGTTGAGCGCCTGGAGTTTATTCTGAACCTCGCCCGTGACCTGGGCGTCAACATCGCCGGCATCGGCATCATTCTACAAATGCGCGAGCGCATGGAAGAGATGAACCGCCAGATGCAGAGCTTTGTCGAGTATGTGCGCTCCGAGATGCTGACGCGCTTCCAGCAGGGAGCGCCCATCTCCGCCGGAGCGATCGTCCCGCTGCGCAAGCCTACCGTCGTGCCAACCAGGAATTCGCCGAAGCGGGATTCATAGCGAAGCGCTCGTTCGTTCCCGAAGTTCGCAATTCAATCGAAATGACAGCACCGTCATCCCCTTCCAGCTTCTGGACAGGTATTCTTAGTCCGGCATGTTGTACGCGCTCCTCGGATTGGCGGTATTCGGGCTTCTTGCTTCGACGGTTGTCACCGGCATCGTGCTGGCCGCGGTACCAGGTTATCTTCGCGAACGGCGCGCGGCTATCGCCGATCTCTGTCAACGGCCTGGCTTCACTCCTCCGTTGACCTTGCTCAAACCAGTTCATGGCGCAGAGCCGAATCTGGACGCGCATCTGGCCAGTTTTTTTGAGCAGGATTATCCCCAATACGAAATCCTGTTCTGCGCACGAATCGACAACGACGCCGGCTTGGACACAGCGCGTCGCGTCGCTGCACGCTATCCGCAAATACACGCGCGCTTCCTTTCGACCGGGGAGCCTCCCTACATCAACGCTAAGGTAGCTTCGCTGGAGCTAATGGAATCGGAATCGGCATACGACATCCTTGTCATCAGCGACAGCGATGTGCGCGTCGCGTCTGACTACCTTCGCGCCGTGGTGTTGCCGTTCACCGATGAGCGCGTGGGCGCCGTCACCTGTCCGTATCGCGGCGTTGCAGCCGACGGCGGTCTGTGGGCAAGGCTCGAGGCCGTCGGCATGTCGGTTGAAATGACGTCAGGCGTGCTGGCTGCCCGCGCTATGGAAGGCATGCAGTTCACGCTCGGTCCCACGATGGCCTTCCGGCGCGACACGATCCGCAGGATGGGTGGCTTTCGCGTAACGGCCGATTACTGCGCGGATGATTTTGTGCTCGGCAACGAAACCTGGAAACTCGGACAAAAGGTTGTCCTCAGCCACCACGCCATCGATCACATTGTCATCAATGCGACCTTTGCCGATTCGCTGAAGCACCAGGTGCGCTGGATGAAGTCGACTCGCTTTTCGCGGCCCAAAGGCCACTTCGGCACGGCGCTCACATTCAGCGTGCCTTTCGGACTGCTCGCATGGGCAGCTGCTGCCGCATTGGGACACCCCGCTCTCGGCCTCGCGCTCTTCGGCTGGAGTGTAGCGACGCGCCTCGCCCTCGCCCTCGTTGTTGGTCGAGCCGTTGTCGGCGATCGTAGCTGGTTCGGCCTTCTCGTCTTATATCCGATTCGCGATCTGATGGGGTTCTGCTTCTGGATCGCCAGCTATTTCTCGAATCGGATTCTTTGGCGTGGGCGCGTCTTGCAATTACTGCCCGGCGGCAAAATGCGCGCCGCAAAATAGCCGTTCCGGCGCCAACACCTACTTCAGCGGTCGGTCCGTCCAAAGCGTCTTATCGGCGATTGATTGCACTGTGATAAGGCGGCCCGCCAGCAACTGCTGAACCTTCGATTGGTTAGTGTCCTGCGCAAAGAGCCATTTGCGGGTTCCCGTGCCCCACATCTTCGACAACTGATCCTCGCTCAGGAAAATATGCGGCGCGTCCGGGTAGCAGGAGCCCCACAAGAGCGAAGAACCGTTCCCATGCGGCGAGCATGGCTCAACCACGAGAAATGCCGGTTGGCGCATGAAGGCGTGGGTGTAGAAAATCACCGAGGACGCATCGGATTGATCCCCGTAAATGATGAACGAGTCGGCGGGCGAACCATCACGCAGAATTGTGTCTGCCAATGGTTTTGAACTAAGCATGGGTTCGAAACGCGCGAAGGCGATATGCGCAGCGATAAGAAAAACAGCAGCCGTTAACCCCACACTGACTGTGGCCGCAATGTGTCTTTTCTTGCGTCGCAGCATCCACCCAGCGGCGGGCCCTACAAGCAAAGTGATCAGCGCCAGCGTCGCGGGCAATCGTAACGCAGCAAACGAAGGGCCGGTTAGATCGAACAGGTGCGACATCGAAAGCGTGTAGCCGCCCACATCCCGATGGGCCAGCAACGTGCCGATGTCGGGCACAAAGGGCAGGTTGCGCGATTCCCACAAGCCCCATCCCAGAGCCGCTGCCGCCGTAACCCCTGCCAACGCAAACACGGCCTGCGCGCCATTCAGCCAAGCGGTCGACAACGGCGGCTTTCCTTCCCGGTTGCCTTCTTCCACTGTAGCCAGTACACCCGCAATCAGGATCAGCAGAGGTGGCCATGCCGGAAATGTGTAGTACTCCTGGTTAGTCGAGATGGAGAAGAACAGCAGCGTGAAGGCTGAAAACAGGCTCAGCAGCCAAATCGTACGCACGCGGAATTTGAGCCGCGCGACATAGCTGGCAACGTCCTCCCGAGCGGCGTAGTCCAGATAAAAATCGACAGTCTGGCCCGCATCGCGGCGAAGATGTTGCATCCAGGAGCGACGCGTCCTCCAGGCAATCACCAGCATTGCCGGCAAAAAAAGGCTCCAGGGAAACAACCAGACCAGGTGCAGTAGCCAATACGCGAGCAATGGCAGTTTGTTGTAATCGTGCGGAAAGCGTTGCCCCAGAAAGCGCAGAAAGTGTTCGTTCACGAAGTAGAAATACCAGAAGCCATGCACGTTTCCCGGCGTGGGATGATTGCCGATCGGATGACCCTGGTCAGGATTCGCCAGCCCGGCCAGAATGTGCCATGGCGCAGCGATCGCCAGAAAAAGCAACAGACCGGAAAATGGTTTGTACTGGCGCCACCGCCGCCACTGGCCGCTCAGCAGCATCAGCGGAACCGCCGCTCCCGCAAAAAACACCGGCGCAATCAGCCCTTTCGTCAGCGTGGCCAACGCGAGTGCGGCCCACATCACATAAAACCGTGCCGGCCGCTGCGATTCCATGCCGGTAAGAAAACAGTAGAGTGCCAGCAAAAACAAAAAGCTCAGCAGCGCTTCTGGAATCGCGAAGCGCGTGTACAAGAATGGTCCAATCGCCGTGAGAATACTCAGCGCTGCATAAAACGCAGCGCGACGGCCCCAAGCGCGGTCCGCCCACAACCAGGCAATCCAAGCGCATCCCAGCAGCGCCAGCGAATTGGGCAAATGTGTAGCGAAAGCATTCTGCCCAAACACTCGGTAGAGAGCCGCATCGATCCAGTAGGGAAGCGGTGGCTTTTCAAGATAGCGAATGCCATTGATTTTCAGTGTTACCCAATCGCCGCTTTCGGCCATGTGCTGCGCCGCCTCGGCGTGATTCGCGTCAGCGTCGTCGAGCAGTGGCGGCGTAAACAGAGCGGCCAACTGAACGGTGGCGAAGATGGCCAACAGGAGCGCCCACGAGGCTAGCCTAGAAGGAGCTCTGCGCACTTCGGCCGAAGGTGCGGTTTCCGTCGTCATCGTCAAGGGAGTCGAGGTCTCTCCTCCGGGTCTAGTTTGCGGTAAAAGCTCGATATGTGCAGCGCCGATGAACGGCAAAGGCGATTCCGTCCCGGCCCCAAAACAAGCGGAATGCCTTCAAGAACCCTGCCGAAACGTTGATTGCGTCCCTAAAGCCGCCCAGTTCGGCCCGCTTGAGGGACTGCTCTCGGGCGAAGACCTCGCCCAATCCATACGATTCCATCGAAATCGGCGCGTAAACGCCGACATGAGAAGAATACCAGCTTGGTTTTCCAGTCGTTTTAGTGTGCGGCACAGGCCGAACGCTTGCATTATGCGAGATTGCCAGCCGTTTAGGTGGTGCAAAATAGAAAGGTACGAGATTAAAGGACGATGAATTCCGGTCACATTCGTCACAACCCGCAGGTCCGCGTCGCGGCTTCTCAGCTGCCGCAGCTGACCTTTGAAAGCTGGCGCTCGCTGTTGGATGCATGCCGCCACAAACCCAGCCGCAAACATGTCCATGGATTGCGCGTCGCCACGCTGCGGCTCCAGGCGCAACTCGACAGCTCTCCTGGATCCCACTCGGTCGCTCAAGCTGCCAGGCGCTGGAACAAATCCGCCGAGAAGTTGCGCGCGTCCCTGAGCGCTGTGCGGGAAACAGATGTGTATCGCGCCAAACTCTCCGGTCTGTGTGACACGTTGGCGACCCCTGAAGGTTACGCACCTCGATCGAGTCGCATCAGCTTGCGCCAGATTGAAGAATTGGACGAGTGGCTTGCTCGGGAACGAAAGATCGCAGCGAAGAAGTTGATCGCTGATTTGAAACATCGGCAAGAACGGCTCGACCGCCTGAGCGTCGAACTCGAAAGCGCGCAGGCCTTTGGTCATTCATTGATCCCGGTTTCATCGCTGTCTGGTGTCTTTAAGATGTTCGCCGACGCGGTCGCGGAGTTTCCGAAACTTGATATGGATTGCCTTCACGATTTCCGCAAACGAATGAAGAATGTGCGCTATCTTGCGGAACTCTTCGCGAGCACAGATCCGCAAGCCGGACGAATGGCGGAGTCTCTCAAGTTAATGCAGGGAGTCGTTGGGGAATGGCATGACTGGGAGGAACTGGCCCAGCTCGCATCGCGAAGGCTTCGCAAGCGCCACAAAGACGGAGCGCTGACGGAGTTGCTCAAGACCCTTGCTGAGGAATCGCTCGAGAAGGCGCTGGAGTGTTGCCGGTGCCAGACTGCTGAACTGCTCGGCCAGATCGCCATCACTGCCCCACCACTCAGGCTTGTTGCTGCAAAGCCCCCCGTACGAAGCCTGGACCCGGTGACAATGATGGACGAAAGACGCCTGGCTTGAGAGGGAAGTTCTAACCGAACTGGGAACGTGTTCTTCCTGCTCCGCGTATTCTTGAAGAAATGATTAGCATGCGGTCGCCGATTCTGTGGGGAATCGCTTGCGTTGCGGTGTGGCTCGCCCTGTGCGCTGCGATAGGCCTTGTTGCAGTCGAGGGCGCGCTCCATCCTCGGAGAGTCCCCTTGACTTCGTCTGAAAGGGAAGACGCACGCTCTGTCGCCGCGCGGAATCATGCCGTTCTGACAGACATCGTGATCACCGCTGACGATGGTGCGATCCTGCGCGCGTGGAGCATGCGGCCGCCCATCGGCAATGGCGATGGAGTGATCCTTCTGCATGGTCAGGCTGCCAATAGGGCCAACATGCTTGGCAATGCGGACTTGCTGTTGAGACACGGATATGCAGTTCTCTTGCCCGATGCCCGCGCGCACGGTGAGAGTGGTGGTCCGATCGCGACTTATGGAGTGATCGAGGCCTCGGATGTGCGCCGATGGTACGAGTGGCTCCATGCATCGCTGTCTCCGTCATGTATCGATTGACTCGGCGATTCAATGGGCGCGGCTGAGCTTTTGCGCTCTCTGACAGCTGAGCCCGGCTTTTGTGCGGTCGTTGCCGAGAGCCCTTTCGCCACCCTTTCAGGAAGCAGCTTACGACCGGCTCGGTCAACAATTCAATACCGGACCGTGGCTGGGGAAAACGCTGCTTCGTCCTGCTTCTTGGGCGGGCCTTGCTTACGTACGGTTGCGCTACGGCGTGGACTTGACGCAGGCATCGCCGGAGAATGCCGTCGCCCACAGCCGTGTTCCGGTACTGCTCATTCATGGCCTTGCGGATACAAACCTTCCCCCGCGTCATTCCGAAATGATGAAGGCCCTTGATCCCTCAGTCTCTTTGTGGGAGCCGGCCAATGCAGGGCATTGTGCAGCGTTCACAACTGCCCCGGCAGAGTATGCGTCTCGCGTGGTCGGCTGGTTCGCGAGTCATGATCGCGCAACCGTCGTCGCTGTTGCACACTGAGCGGGGATGATTGTTGGGACTCGCCTTCGCTCGGTCGTGTATCTTGACCCCAGAACAATTTTTCTTATATTCGGAGATTGTGCGACCCCCCACATGCCCACATTTGCCGCTATCGATGTCGGATCCAATTCCTGCAGACTCAAAATTGCAAAAGTTGTGGCGCATCGCCTGAAGACGCTGCACGAGGACCGCGAGGTCACACGGCTCGGATCAAGTGTCTTCGACTCGGGCCTTGTGTCTCCCGATGCCATGGCAGCGACGCTGCGCGCCCTCAAGCGCTTTCAGCGTGCCGTGCAATCTCACGGAGTGGACCAGCTGCGCGTGGTGGCCACTTCGGCTATGCGCGACGCGCGCAATGCGCCCGCATTTCAGGCCTGGGTCAAGGCCGAAACCGGTTGGAACATGGAAATCATCTCGGGGCTCGAGGAAGGCCGGCTCATTCATCGCGGACTGATGCAAAATGAGCCCGGAACAGGCGGCCGTGTCCTGTTGATCGACCTGGGCGGTGGCAGTTGCGAGATCACGTTCTCTGAACAAAAGCGCATCAAGGAAACGGTAAGCATGCCGCTTGGCGCCGTCCGCCTGACGGAGGAGTTCTTGCAAGACGATCCTCCGACCGCAGATGGGATCCGCCGTATGCGCCAGCTTATTGCGCGAGAACTCCGGCGCGCTCATCGCAAAATCCATGCAGCAAAACTGGGGCTGGTGATCGCTACTTCCGGTACGGCCGCCGCGCTGGTCGAAACCATTGCGGCTTCCGGCAAGATCATCAAGGGGGGGCGCGGCACCTCGGGGCAAGGGACATCGCTGCCCGCCCAGCTGGCCGGAATGGCTCCGACCGGCGCCGTGCGCAAGCTGGCCGCCAAGCTCGCCAAAATGACATTGCCCGAACGAGAAGCGGTACCTGGAATCGGTCCGCGCCGCGCAGAGATTATCGTGGCTGGCGTCGAGGTGTTCGCCGAATTGCTCGAGAGCTTCGGATTAAAGGGCTTTCATTACTCGCCGCTAGGATTGCGCGATGGCATGCTGGCGCAGATGCTGGCCGAGCAGGACGCTCGCGCCGCCGCTCATCGGGAATTGGAACAGGAGCGGTGGCACAGCGTCTTGGTCACGGCAAAGCGCTACGGAGTCGATCCTCGGCACGCAGAGCCCGTGCGCAATCATGTGCTGCAGCTTTATCGCGAACTGAAACCATTGCACGAGCTGCCGCCCGAATACGAAGGCTGGCTCAGCGCCGCGGCCATTCTGCGGGATACGGGAAAGTTCATCAATCACCAGGGGCATCACCGGCACACGCAGTACATCATTTCGAGCTCGGAGATGTACGGCTACACGCAGGTCCAGCGCACCGTGGTCTCGGCGCTGGCGCGCTACCTCGGCAAGAGCCGGCCGCAACCCGGCGATCGCGCTCTACGAAATATTCCTGCTGTCGAGCATAAGAACGTTGAGCGCGCCATACTGCTGCTCCGGCTCGCGGTCGCTCTCAACCAGGACCGCGCCAGCGATGTGCTGCGCTTCGCCGCCAGGGTTTATCCCAAGCGGGTTTATCTGGAAGTGAAACCGGGACGCACCGGCGCGGAATTGGAACTATGGTCGCTGCGCAAAGAAGGTGACTACTTTCGCGAAGTCTTCGGGCGCGAACTTTTCGTCACGCTGGCATAGATCCATCGCGCCATGCGCGGATCGATGAGCCACTGCAGCAGCGGGGGATGGCGGTCCATGTCGATGCGCGCCACGGATCCCTTGCGCATGCGTACGCCCGCACCTCCATTGCCTGTGATGATGCGGCCAAGAAATTTGAAGAGGTTTGGATTGTGACCAACGATCAGGACACCTTCGCGATCCGCATACTTTTCCACAAGCTTTTGAAAAGCAGCGAAGTCGCCGTCGGGTCCAAGCGCCGAACTGACTTCGACCTTCGCCTCGTAGCCCAGCTCCGTGCCCACAAACTGTGCGGTCTGCAGGGCGCGCTTCAGCGGACTCGAGACAATTACATCCACCTGCACCTTCAGCGCACTGAGCATGCGAGCCATCAGCATGCACTGCTCTTTGCCTTCCTTGATTAGTCCTCGTTTAGCGTCGAGTTTCGGGTTCTCCCGGGGAACTCCGGCATCGGCGTGTCGCATTAAATATAGGTTCATATAGAGGTCTTCGGAGTTCCGAAGCAGCCTGAGCTACTCCTTTGAAGGCTCGATTTTAACATGGCTGTAACAATTGAGCCGGCCTTGTATGGATCGACTTGAATTGCGACCGATTTGGTCGTATGTATCACGTATCAAAACCGTTCCACGTGGAAAATTTGGCGAGTGAGTTGACCGCGTTCCTGACGGACCGAGCAAGATTCCGCCGCATTCCGTGGACCCGGCGCCCAGAGTTCACTCACCAGTAAACCACCCAGGGCAGTACTTTTCTGTTCCAAAACGAAGCCGGCCTGGGTTAGGGAGTCACGGTGCTGGGGCAGAGAGCCGACATGGAGACCTGTCAGCAGCCCGAAGCTTAGGTAAAGGCTTTTGACCATGGGCCACGCTATCAGTTTGCCGAACCAGCCTCGGGGTATGGCGAACTCCGAGACGACCCACTTGGTTCGATCGGTGGCGTGGGGACGTAGGCGTTCAGCGATGGCTGCGACTTCGTCTGTCGTGAGGCAGTCCAGAAAGAAGTGGGTGACGATGAGGTCATAGGGTGCGTTGCCGGTCTCCCAGTGGCGGGCGTCGGCCTGGTGGACGCGCACTCGGTCGCGATGATCGCCTGCGTTGCGCAGAAGCGAGCAGAGCATAGCACTGCTCGCGTCGACGGCGTCGATTTGGATGTAGCGATTTTCGCGGAGCAAGCGGGATGTAAAGCGCCCGTCGCCGTCGCCGAGTATGAGTGCGGTGCGGCAGTCGCGGAGTTCATCGAGGAAGCGGCAGCGCGCATGCCAGAGAGAGCGGCCGAATGTTGCCCTTTCCATCCAGCAGTAGATGCGGGCGAGGCGATCAAAATTTGGCGGGCGATTGTTTTTGTTCATCGGGCGAAGCAGAGAATTGGCGTGAGCAGGAGCAGGTCCACCAGACAACGAAGAGCCAGTGGCGTGAGACGGCTGCGTTTGAGATCAAGAACTCCCAGCAGTACGGCGCTTGCAGCGCCTGCTAAGGAAAGCGCGGAAATGCGCGGATGATCGAAGAAAAGACCGAGCGCGAAAAGCAGGCCAATTGCGGCGAGTGCAAAAGCTGCGGTTGAGATGGCGGCTTTCCCCGCGGATTCCCAGCAATCGATTGCGCTGCAATTGAGACCCGCGAGGGCAGCAAAAAAGATGACGAGAAACAGAAACGGCCAAAGCGAGATGGGGGAGTTTGTCACTGCTTGCATTCGCGCGAAAACGGGAACGGCGCAGCCCGCGGTAAACAGCGTTGCGACGATGAGTTCCTTGGAGCGAAGCAAGGCTAGAGCCTTCGAACGGACGCGCGGTAGATGCACGCCAGAGAAATAAACTAGTGCGGCGATGGCCAGAACAGAGTTTCGTTCTCGGATGGCCGGCGGCATCAAGGAAAAAACCATTGCAGCTGCCAAGATTGCGGCAGTGCAGGCGAACGGAACGAGGACTCGTCGATAGTGCCAGTGGAAGAAATGGCGCTCGCGCAGTGGACTAAGATTGCCGGAACGAAGAGCAGATCGCGTGTCGAGCAAGCGATCGCCGACATAGACGGCCCAGGTTCCGAGGGCGAGAAGAACGGGAATCCATCGCGGCAGGTGCACGCCGGCCGCCCAGGCAAAACTCAGGGACCAAATTACGGCAACGGTCGGAGCATCGAGGCTCGTCAGATGCCAAAGCCGCAGCAGGACTGGGGCGTCCAACTGAGCCCGCGCGGATTGCGCGCTGCTCGCGAGCCTTTCTTGTGCCGAGGACGGGTTTGCCAGGGGAACCGGCATTCTTCTTCAATCTTAGATTCAGATCGTTGGGATTGGGCCCGCCCCGATCGCAATCCGGGATGCGGACTGCGGAGCACGACAATGCGTAGATTCAGATTCTCTAAGCGCTCTGTACGACGAGGGACTGGAGCTTTGCGTAGACGGTAGCTGCGCTTACGAACATTGGAGTGCGCAGACAATGCAGAGTAAGCTGCTGAGTTTCGGGTGAGTAATTCCATTGCACTTCGACACCGTATTTCGAGGCGGTTCCGCTGTTGCCGTTGAGATCGATGCCCGCGGCTTTCGCTTTGAAAGACAACTGCGCGTATTGATCGGGCGTGATGCCGGAAAAGGTGTGGGGCGGATTCTGTGCCATTGTGTGCTCCGTGTGTTTGGATGATGGTATACAGAACTGTTCGACCGCGCCGCACGCCTGTATTTAGTCGATCCTGAAAAAGTCTCCTTCAGGCACGCAGAAGTTGATTCTGGCGGGCTTCGGAGGCCGCGATAGTGCGAAGGTTGCTGCATGCATTCCACAGGCAGCGCAGAAAAAAGCGCAAAAAAGCTCCGAAAAGCTTGTGAAAGTTCATACCCGCAGCTGACAGGATCGCATTGAGCGCGTCGCCGTCAGCGCCCTTCAACCGATTGCGCTCCAACCGGTGTTCGTTTTTCAGATGTCCGATGCTTGGCTCGACCGCGGCGCGGCGTTTCATCCAGCGCCACAGGCGCGGCGATGTTCGGCCTCGCCGC
Source organism: uncultured Acidobacteriaceae bacterium (assembly GCA_963704415.1). Classification (GTDB taxonomy): domain Bacteria; phylum Acidobacteriota; class Terriglobia; order Terriglobales; family Acidobacteriaceae; genus Telmatobacter. The sequence goes on from OY969908.1 coordinate 2,677,839, forward strand.
CGCTTGTCGATATGCACCGTAGCCGCACCGTCGTAGTCGTGGCCGCGATAGCCCATGTCCACATGCGCCTCGCTCACCCGATCCCCGACCATGCGCTTGACCTGCTTCATCTGCGCGTCCAGCGTGTGACCGTCATAAGGGTTCCCCGTAAAGCTCTTGGCGCCGACGAACCATCCGCCGCGGCTGCTGACCGCAACACTGACCTTGTTGCCGAACTCGTATTGCTTGCCCGCCTTGCCCTTGGCGATGCACTCGACCTCGGGTTCGTGCACCGAGTAGATCTTATTCTTGTCATGCCTCTGTTGCGTGTAGATCCGATGCGCCGTCGCCAGTAACTTGGATAACTTCTCAGAAGGTTCTCGAACTTGCCTTTCTATCTCGCGAGTGACTCGCCCTAAGTGGGTGCGCAGCTTGCGCGTGCAGGCCCGGGCACGTTTCATCTGCCGGGCATGGGCGTAGCGGCTCGACCCGAGCAGCAGCTTTTTGCCCACATGTCGATAACTCTGCTTGATCGCCAGGCCTTCGCGGCGCGCTGCCTTCACCAGGCGCTCGCGGCAGCGATGATAGAGCCTGGCATCGGTCGGATAACGAATCGCCTTAGTCTCCACGGTCGTGTCCACGTTGATGCGCTTCAGATCCGCGGCGCGAATGGCGCCCGTCTTGATCCCCGCCGCGATCGTCTCGCGCAGCATCTGCTCGGCACCGGCTTCGCCCAACCGCCCGCGCCAGCGCGTCATGCTCGACGCGTCGATCGGCAGCCGATGCTGAAAGTACTTCATGCCGCAGAAGTGCTGCCAGTAGGGGTTCTCCATCCAATACCCCACCACCGCCTCGTCGCTCAGATCGTGCTGGTACTTCAGATAGTGCAGCGCCACCATCAGCCGCGTCGAGATGCCCGGCGCCCCTTGCGTGGGGTGGTAAGTGCTGCCAAGAGTCTCCTCAAAACAAGACCAGTCGATGCACATCCCCAACCGCGCCAGAGGATGACGCATGTCGATAATCTGTTCCAACTCCGACTGGAATAACTCGCGCTGCGGGTGCTTCGGCTCGCTCTTCGGGCGCATCGTTTTTCCCCAGTTTCTCTTCAAATGGCTGCTTCTTATGGGGAATTCTAAACCCGAATTCGTCGTGTTTCACCTACATTTATACTGCTTTTACCGGTTTTTCAGGATCGACTATTTACTTTCGCAGGATCTATCGAATAACTTCGCAAAACGAGTGGCTACCGCAATTCCTCTGCGCCGGAGTCCGATTCTCAACCTCCTCGGCCGCTCCCTCCCCCGGACTTTGGAGCAAGTTATCCGTTTTCAAGACCTTAGCGGAGCGAAGTCGTCCTGCGATTGGACTTATACGCAAAGTCCTCCCCGGAAATAACTTAGGACGATGCAGGGCCGGCGAAGTAGTAACCCCTCATAGGGGGTGGGGAGGGTATAGGGGGGCGAGGGAGAGCAGGGAATAGGGAATAGGGGGACACACCGGTGTCGTCTGCGCAGAGACAAGCCTGACGGATTTGGGCGGATCGCAGAAGCATGCGTGTCTTGATCGTGCGCTCTTGCGACTTAATTTAGCGCAAGGATTTGATTGGTTCGTCGAAGGAAGGACAGATCGACGGATCATTGCCGACCTTTCATTAGTAATCACAACTACGCCGCCTTCAATCCGCGGTCTCTCGGCAGTTTCCTGACAGCTCCCTCCAGACTTGGCGTCGAAAGATCGCGCAATATCTCCTGTTGCTTTCCAAAAGGAACCATGCCATCATTCCTGTAGGAAACCTAAAGGTTGGTCCCTCCATGAAGGAAAAGTCCGACGTTCTGCAAGGAACGCTTGCGCTGATGGTCCTCAAGACTCTCGATGTTCTAGGCCCGCAGCACGGCTACGGCATCGCCCGCCGCATTGAGCAGATCAGCGGAGATGTTCTGGCTGTCAATCAGGGCACGCTCTATCCCCTGCTGCTGAAGCTTGAGCATGAGGGCTCCATCGTTTCGCAATGGGGTGCATCGGAAAACAACCGCCGCGCCCGCTTCTATCGCCTCACCGTGCCCGGCCGCGAACAGCTGCAGACGGAGACCCGCGAGTGGGAGCAGACCGCGGCCATCATCGCGCGCTTCTTTGAGGCCAAAGCCGAGGACCTGCCATGAGATTCATGCGCCGCTTTTTCATTCGCCTCTCGAACTTCACTGCAGGAAGGCGCGCCGATCAGCGCATCCAAGAAGAGATGGCCGAGCATCTTGCCTTGCAGACAGAGGAGAATTTGCGTGCCGGCATGTCGCCCGCCGAGGCTCGCAGGCAGGCCGCACTGAAGCTTGGTGCGGCCGAGGCCATACGCGAGCAACACAATGCCGAGCAGGGTCTTCCGCTTGCTGAGAATCTTCTGCTCGATATCCGCTATGCGTTTCGCATGCTGCACCGGTCTCCCGGATTTTCTCTGATTGCCATCGCCACCATGGCCCTCGGCGTCGGAGCCACCACCGCCATCTACAGCGTCATCGACGCAACCCTGCTGCATCCTTTGCCCTACCCCCACCCCAGCGAACTGGTGCGCATTGAAGCTAACCTTCCCGGCGTGGGCGGGCACGACATCGGCCTCTCCATCCCCGAGTTGAGAGACCTACAGAACTCGGGAATCTTCCAATATGCGTCCCTCGCCTTTTTCGGCACCAACGATCTTACCGGCAGCGCCCAGCCCACGAGCGTCGTCTCAAAGTCGGTTTCACCGGGCTATTTCGCGGTGCTCGGCGTGGACGCCGCGTTGGGCCGCACCTTCGATCCGCACGACGCCACGCCCGGCTTCAACCTTGAAGTCGTTATCAGCGATGGGCTCTGGAAGCGCGCATTTGGCGCCGATCCGCACATTCTCGGCAAAAGTCTGCGCCTTGACAACGATGTCTATCGTGTTGTCGGCGTCATGCCCGCGACCTTTCGTGACCAGGGCCAAACCAGCGAGCAGCGCAGTACCGATTTGTGGGCGGCGTGCGGGTTTTATGGCGACCCCGCCCCGCCGCCGATGCGCGCCACGCGTTTCCCCTTCGAGACCATCGCGCGCCTTGAGCCTGGCCTCTCGCCTGAGGCCGCGCAGGGGCGCCTCGATGCCCTGGTTGCATCGTTGAAGAAGCAATATCCGGCGGATTATCCGTCCCAGGGCGCGTGGACTCTCCACCTCACTCCCCTGGCCGAGACGATTGTCGGCAACGTTCGCCAATCGCTCATTCTGTTGTTCGGCGCGGTGGGCCTGGTGCTGCTGATCAGCTCCGTCAACGTCGCCAATCTGCTGCTTGCCCGTGCCAGCGCGCGAGGACGCGAGATGGCCGTTCGCCAGGCATTGGGAGCCGCAAGAACGCGCCTCATTCGTCAGCTCCTCACCGAGAGCTTGTTGCTCTTCGTGCTGGGCGGTATCACCGGTTTCGCGGTGCTCTTCTGCGCCCGGAAATTCCTGCTGCAATTTATTCCCGAAAGCCTGCCGCGCCTCAACGACATATCCGTCAGCTGGGGCGTGCTGGCGTTTGCCATCGTCGTCTCCGTCGCCGCCGGAACCATCTTCGGGCTCGCCCCCGCGTGGCTGACCAGCCGCCTCGATTTGACCACGACGCTCCGGCAGGAAAGTCGTGGCTCCAACGGTTCCCGGCGGCGCTCGCGCTTGCGCCCCGTTCTGGTGATTGGTGAATTAGCCCTTTCCCTGGTGCTGATGGTCGCCGCCGGCCTTCTGCTGCGCAGCTTCTGGGACTTGTACAAGGTGCAGCCCGGCTTCAATCCCACGCGAGTCGTGGCAGTCGAGACCTCGCTGCCGAATCCTAACGATCCGAATACCGACATTTACCACACCGCCACGCAGGAAGCCGTGCTGCTCCGCGAAGTTCTGCGGCGCAACCGGACGATTCCGGGCGTGGAAGAAACCGCCGTCGGTGATTGGGGGACCATTCCCCTTGGCCATAGCCAGAACGATCGCAGAACGACTCCATTTGTTCGCGAGGGCGAGCAAGTGAGAAGCAGCCAGCCTTCGCTGATCGATACATTGACCGTCTCGCCCGAATACTTCCATCTGCTGGGCATGACTCTCCTGCGTGGACGCCTCTTCGCCGACCAGGACCATGAAGACAAGCCCTTGGTCGCCGTCATCAACCAGGCCGCCGTCCGCATGTACTGGCCAGGCAAAGATGGGAAGGGCGAGGATCCAGTCGGTAAGCGGGTCCATTTGTTGGGCCGTTTGGGCCGCGCCAGGCCGGACTGGACCACGATCGTCGGTGTCATTGCCGATGCACGCACAGAATCGCTCGCGGACGACGGCATTCCGCAGATGTACCTCGACATCTACCAGCGTCCCGCCAAGTTTCTTGCGTTCTACCTGCGTGGACAGGTCGATCCCGCCGCCATCGCCGCGCAGGTGCGCACACAAATCCAGTCCGTCGATGCGCAGCTTCCCGTGTTCCGCGCGGAGACCTTGGACGACGTTCTGTCCTCTTCGCTTTCCGTGCGGCGGTTCTCCATGGAAATGGTGGCGCTGTTTGCCGCAACTGCCCTGCTGCTCGCAGCCCTCGGAATCTATGGAACCATCTCCTTCTTGGTCAATGAGCAATCGCGCGAGATCGCCATCCGCCTCGCGCTGGGCGCGCAAAGGCGCGATATCCTCAGGATGGTTTTACGCCAGGGCTTCACGCTGGCCGCCGCCGGCGCCGGCATAGGCCTGGTTGGCGCGCTTATTGTTTCTCATCTGATGGCAGGCCTGCTTTACGGTGTCTCGCCCTACGATCTCTCCACCTTCGCCGGCGTAACCGCCGTGCTCACCGCCGTCGCCATCGCCGCCAGTTACGTCCCGGCGCTGCGCGCCATGCGCCTCGATCCGATCACTACACTCCACGCCGAATGACTTTTGGCATTGCTCGAGACTTGTCTTCACAAGTTGTTGCCGTCCCAATGACCTCCTTCGGGATGCTGATGAATTCACCCGACAGCGAGTTCCAGAGGAATAGTCCCCAAAACGTCCGAGGGGCATCTCATTTTCTGAATACATCAATGAAGATTATCCCTTTGTGCCAAGGGGAAGATGGCCACGCAACCATTGTTCTGCTCGGGGCTATCCTGCTGACGCGGGGCATTGGAACGCAGCGAACGTCACCACGCATGGCAAGGATTTTATGGGCCGTCGGGCCTTGCAACCATGGGCCTAAAGATGCTTGAGAGCAAGCCGTGCGAGCGACTCTTCCGACGAACGCTGCTGATCCGGACTCTTTGCACCGTAAACGGTCAGAACGATGACATTGTTCCCCTGCTTCACTGACAGTGTCCAGATATTCTGCATCCCCGAGAGCGACGCTGCGTCACCAATTCCGCTGACATCCGTCTTGGTCATGCCCTGAACGGGCATGGTGATTCGCCCCCAAGCCGAGGCAGGGCGCTCAACGATGCTCACATACTGCGGGCTGCCCTTCCACATACAGCCAGTGGTGCCGAGCAGCATGGGTGTAACCGGGTTGCCAAGCACCTGGGCGATCTCTTCCACGGTCAAAAGATCGCACGGTCCCGCTGCGCTTGCTGCCCGGGGCAGCGTCAACAAGAGCCCGAACGCCATGAACGTTGCCCATCGACGCGCTGATGCTTCCATGCTGCACCTCCCTCGCGTTGGAGGATTTTAGCATTGCACAGAAAACTTGTGGATAGGCCAATGCGGGATGCAAGCAGTGTTTGGAATCATCGCTTTTCCTCGATGTATTTTTGGAGCCTGTCGAGGGATTCGCTCCAGAACTTCTCGTAATCGTTGAGCCAGTCGTCGATGACGCGCAGGGGCTTGGCGTCGAGGCTGCAGAGGCTGGTTGTGCCTTGCTTCTCCGTGACGATAAGGCCTGCGGCGTGAAGAAGGTGCAAGTGCTTTGAGATAGCGGGGCGGCTCATGCGGAAGTTGCGGGCGATGCCGCCGACCGTCTGGCGTCCGCCGCGGAGAATGCCGAGAATCTCGCGGCGGGTGGGATCGGAGATGGCGCGGAAGACAGCTTCGCGTTGCCTGCGGCTATTAGTAACCATACGGTTACCAACAGAGTAACCATGTGGTTTCCAAATGTCAACAGCTCTGTGACGATCGAGCCGGTGCGAAGGAATTGTGCGTTGGAAATTCAGCTGTGGATATCGGCGAAATGAGGCGGGCAACACGAGGGAGGGTCTCTCCTTCAAAGTATGGGAACGAACGGACGCAAATTGAGCATCGAATCACCGATCGATCAGAGGGAATTGACATGGGAATGATTACACCGAATGACTTTCCGAATCTACGCGAACTCTATACGGCACAACTGCGCTATCTTCTTTCGGCTGAGAACCAGATTGTGAAGGGATTGCCGAAGATGATCGAGCATGCGGAAGACACGCAGCTTAAGCAGGCGTTTCAGTCGCATCTGCAGGAGACCAATTCGCACGTAACGCGACTGGAACGGTTGATTGCCGATCTTACAGATGAAGTGGATGACAAGAAGGATCCGATCCTGGCCGCGATTGTCGGTTCCGGCGAGAACATCACCAAGGAATCCGATCCGGGGGCGGTGCGGGATGCGGGTTTGATTGCGACGGCGCAGAAGGTAGAGCATTACGAGATGGCGTCGTATGGAAGCGCGCGCGACTGGGCCACGCAGCTTAGTCTTCCGGAACATGCGGCGATTTTGCAGCAGACGCTGGAGGAGGAGAAGCATGCGGATCGGCTTTTGACGGAGATTGCGCACAGTACGAATCCATCGGCTTCGGTGGCGGCGTGAGGGTTTGGGTTCGTAGCTTTCCACCCTTTCGTCAGAAAGAAGAAGGCGAAAGGGTGGAGCACGGATTCCAATTTCACTTCTTGCTTTTCCGGGTCTAAAAATCCAGACGGGGAGAGCAAGTCCCGATCAGACTGCGGCGGCTGTGACGGCTTCGGCGCGTTTGGTTTGCGGCTTGCGCGCGGCGGTTTTGCCGGGTTTCTGTGCGGGGTTAGGACCAGAGTTGGATTCGGCGCTGGATCTTGAGCTGGGCTTGGGGAGGGCGCTCAGGTCGACTTTACCTTCGGCCAGCTGCATCAGGAATTCCTGACTGGAGAATGGGGGGGCATCCTTCAAGAGCTTGCTGGCGCGGATGTAGGTGCCGTCGGGCTGTTGACTGCGGGCTTTGACGGTGTCCGCAAGATAGCTGGGGAGGATCTCGTCGTGAATACGGGTCTTGACGGCCAGGTCGCGCACGGGAAAGACAACCTCGCAGCGCTCGAAGAGATTACGCGGCATCCAGTCGGCTGAGCCGAGATAGATTTCGTCGTCGCCGCCGTTGGCGAAGTGGAAGATCCGCGAGTGCTCGAGGAAGCGGCCAACAATGGAGCGGACGCGGATGTTGTCCGAGAGACCTTTGACGCCGGGCCGAAGGATGCAAAGGCCTCGGATGATGAGGTCGATTTCGACGCCAGCCTGCGAGGCCTGATAGAGAGACTCGATGACGCTGGGCTCGAGGAGCGCATTCATTTTGGCGACGATGTGGGCGGGGCGGCCGGCGCGGGCGTGATCGATTTCGCGGCGGATAAGGCCGAGGAAGCTCTCCGCCATGGTGAGAGGCGCGACGAGCAAAGGGCGGTAATCGTCAATTTCCGCGTGGGCGGTGAGGTAATTGAAGACCATGTGCACGCGCTCGGTGATCTGTGGGTCAGAGGTGAGCAGGCTCAGGTCGGTATAAAAGCGTGCGGTAACGGGGTTGTAGTTGCCGGTGCCGAGGTGGCAGTAGCGACGAGTCACGCCATCCTCGTCGCGGCGCACGAGCATGGCGAGTTTGCAATGTGTCTTGAGGCCGACGACGCCGTGAAAGACCTGCACGCCTGCGTCTTCCATGCTGCGCGCCCAGCGGATGTTCGAAGCCTCGTCGAAGCGCGCCATGAGCTCGACGACCAGGGTGGCCTCTTTGGTGGCGGCGGCCTCGATCATGGCCTTGAAGACGGGTGAATCTTCGCTGGTGCGATAAAGAGTCTGCTTCATGGTGACGACGGCGGGGTCCTGCGCGCCCTGCTCGATGAATTCGACGACGGGGTCGTACGAGTCGTAGGGATGATGGAGCAGGATATCGCGGCGACGAAGCTCGTCGAAGATGCCTGTGGAATTGCGGCTGAGGTGGAGCGGCCTGGGGGTGAAGGGAGGAAATTTCAAGTCGGGGCGCTTCACGTCGCCGTAGAGAAACATGAGGCGCGAGAGGTTGACGGGGCCGTCGCCGCGAAAGACCTGGTCTTCGTCGAGTTCGAAGTTGACGCGGAGGCGTTCGATGATCTCGGGGTCTGCGCCGGATTCGATTTCGAGGCGAACGGCGTCTCCTTTGCGGCGGTTGTGCAGTTCGACGCGGATGGTTTCAAGTAGGGAGCGCGCTTCTTCCTCTTCGAAGTAGAGGTTGGAGTTGCGGGTGACGCGAAACGCAGTGCGCGCGAGAACCTCGTAGCCGCGATACATACCGGCGAGATTCTGCGCGATCAAGTCATGCAGCAGCAGGTAGTCGTACGCTCCGTCGGCAGACGGGAGACGGACGAAGCGCGGCAGGGCGCGCGGCACGGTGACGACGCCGAGGACCTGGGGACCAGAACTCTTGCGCTTGCGGCGGAGGAGCAGGGCGAGGCAGAGCGCTTTGTTGAGAACGCGCGGAAAGGGATGGGCGGGATCGATGGCGATGGGAGTGAGCAGGGGATCGACTTCGCGCTGAAAGTATGTCTGGGCAAAGGCCCGCGCTTCTTCATTCAGTTCGTCCCACTCGAGCAGGCGGACACCCTGCTTGCGCAGCTCTGAAAGCAGGTGCTCGTTCCAGCAGCGATATTGGGCGTCGACGAAGCTGTGGATTTCCGCGGTGAGCTGGGCGAGAGATTCGTCCGGGCGGAGGCCGTCGTAACCGGGCTCGCGGTAGCCGTCTTCAATGCGCTGCATGAGGCCGGCTTGGCGGATCTCAACGTATTCGTCGAGGTTCGAGCCGGTGATGGCGAGAAATTTGACACGCTCCAGCACTGGATTGCCGGGATCCTCGGCTTCTTCGAGGACGCGGCGATTGAACTGCATCCAAGAAAAATCTCTTCCGTTGAACATTTTTTGTTTCTGTGCCGTGCGGGCCATCGAGTCCGTCCAGTGCGCTGTGTTCGTCAGTCTACCGCGTTTAAGAGCATTCGGCATCTGAGGAGCGGGCTGGCGCGAAAGACTCTCATGTGAACTGATACAGGAGGACAGTGCGTAAGTATGTTAACGGCTGAGAAAAAGCGAAAGGAAAAGCACACCGATGAGCGCATGCGACGCGATGGACGGCGAAGATACCGTTATCTTTCGGTCGGCGCGGAGAGCACGTATGCGAGCAGCCAGTGAGGGGGGCGCCCCTCATAAGCGCTAAGATAACAATTGACTGGTTTCAGCATCGGGGCTAATCTTGGCGCATGGCCGAGCTTGAGAACTGGCAAGTCTTGCGTGGTCTATTTCCATCTGGATGGGAACAGTTGGGCAGGAGTAGCGGGGCGGTGAGGCGGTTGCGCGGTTTTCCATCCTTGGAAGCTTTGTTGCGTACATTGCTGATGCATGTGGGCTGCGGTTGGTCGCTGCGTGAAACGGCGGTGCAAGCTAAGTTAGCAGGGATTGCCGATGTCTCCGATGTGACGTTGTTGAATCGTTTGCGGGACTCCGAGAGTTGGCTGAGACATTTGTGTCAGCAACTGTGGAAAGATAACGGAGTTGAGTTGCAACCCGGCCTTCACGGCCGAACTGTACGGTTGCTTGACGCCACGGTGGTCAAAGAGCCCGGCCAGACGGGAAGCCAGTGGCGAATTCACTACAGTCTTCGCTTGCCCACCTTGGAGTGCGATTGTTTCGATCTCACCTCGACCCAAGGCCCAAATAGCGCAGAGCGGTTCGGGCGTTTTCGCTTTCAGGCCAACGAATTGGTATTGGCCGATGCAGGTTATTGTCATCCTGCTGGAATCGCTGCTGTGGTCCAGCAACAGGCGGATGTATGCGTGCGTCTGAATCCCCATGCACTTCCGTTGTGGGATGAATCCGGGAATCTGTTTTCGCTGCTGAAACCCTTGGCGAAATTGCGATCTTCAGGGCAGGTGGCGGAATGGCCAATATGGGTGCGATCGGGCGAAACGGAAATCGCGGGAAGGATCTGTGCGATTCGCAAGAGTCGGGAAGCAATAGAGCGAGCCCAGCGCCGACTGGATATAAGGCAGCAGGACGGGAAGAGCGTGGGTCCGGAAACACGAAAGTACGCAGAGTACGTGCTGGTTTTCACTACGCTTCCTACCTCGGTGGCCAGCACCGAACAAATCCTGGAGGCCTATCGATTGCGATGGCAAGTCGAACTGACCTTCAAGCGACTGAAGTCGATCGCACAGATCGGACACGTGCCGAAACATGATGATCAGAGCAGTCGCGCCTGGTTATACGGGAAACTATTCGTGGCCTTGTTGAGTCAAAGGCTGGCGCAGGTAGGAAAAACTATTTCCCCCTGGGGCTACTTACTGCCCGAAACCACGCACTCGAAGTACATGGCGTGAATTTCAGTTTGCTTTCCACCAGGTCGTCACCGCTATCACTCCGCCATTGCACCTAAACGCAGTATTGAACAGCTGGAATCAAGTGGCCGCCGCTCTTAGCGAGCCAAGCCGCAAGCGGAGGCCGCAACTCGCTTCTTTATCTTAGCGCTTATGGGGGGTACCCCAGGGGCGCCCCTCGCCCTAGGTTAGTGAACTCTGCCGGCGGCGTTTTCGAGGAGGACGTTGGAGAGAACTCCAGTGTCGACGGTAGCGGGCAAGTGGGAGCAGAAACCGATGCCTACATAGAAGGGGGAATCGAAGTGGATCTGGATGGGCGGACCAAACTGATGCATGGGCTCTCCTTGCAGGCTCACCAAAATGGCCACCGAGTCGCCGTGTTTTTCGATGCCGATGCGTTGAGCGAGGACGCCATTGAGGCCGCCGCCGAAGCGGTACTGCATATCGGTGATCATGGCGCCCTTTTCGGCGCGCTGGGCAAGGTGGATCATGCCCGTCCCGTGTTCACCGATCATCGCCTCTTTGGAATCGTCGTCGAGCGACTGGCGCAGAATGAGGACGACTTTGCGGTCGTTGTAGCCATTTGGGTCGGGGAAGGCAGCGTCGGCGGCGAGGGAGACATCGCCGGAGATTTTCTTCCAAAGGAAGCGGAATTCGTCGCGGCTGTACCAGATGTTGTAGCCGGCGGAGTGGATCGTGTAGGCGTTGGTCGCGGGGTCGTAGCTCGCGCTTCCGGGAACAACGGCGGAGCCGATGTCCGATTGGCCGTCGAAGATGCCAATTGGCGTGATGAATGTGTTTGTGGGGCGATCGAAGTCGGCCGGAGGCGGCACTTGCTTGTGTGTGGCAGAGCCGGGTTGAGCCCAATCCGGAACCGATGGTGCGGCGTTTTGGCCCGAGGCGATACATGTAGCGGAAAGAGTCACGCCGAGCGCGGCTGCAGAAAGGAAATGCAGACCGAAGCAGATTGTTTCCATTTTTCTCATAGCCATGCAATGTAACAGATGCATAATGGGGACCATTCCACGGGCCGATCGAGCCGCGAGAATGGGCCAACCTCGGGTCCGCCATATTGACCCACAGAGGCAGACGGGTTCAGGATAGAAGGTGGGCCAGCCTGTTTTACCCCCACGTCAAAATGAGAGGAGTCCTGCTATGCCCCAGGAACACGTTTCTGTTTCCGAAAGCCTGATTCCCCCGCAGCCGATGCCTTGCGGCGCGTCTGCCTTCACGGGCCAGGTTCTGGGTCTCCTGGATGGTCAGCCCAAGGATGAGGCGAAAGTGAGAGAAGCATTGGAAGGCTTCGATGAGATGTTCGACCTGATCGCGGCCGGGCTTTACAGCATGGCTTCTATGTTGGTGGGCGAGGGCGAAGAGAGCGTGCGCCTGGTGGAGACGGCTGTGGAGACGGCGGACATTTCGGCCTGCGACGATGCCATCCAGGCCCGACGGAGCAGCCGGCTGGCGCTGTGCGAAGCCGCGTTTGAACTGCTCGATCGTCGTAATCCGGGCTGTCTGGCCGCACCCAAAGGCCTGGAACCGTCCAAGACTTGTATCCAGGATGACGATCTCGACACGGGCGCGGTTTCGAGCGCGGAACTGGCGAAGCTGATCACGGGACCTGAAAGGGATCGGGTGCGTAGTTGGCTCTCCGGGCTGCCGGCGGCATTTCGTGTGGTGTTTGTGTCGCGGGCAGTGGCGGGATTTACCTCGCCCGAGGTTGCGGAGCTGCTGGCGGCGCATGGCGGCGCGGCCGCTTCCGGGTGGACTGCCGCGGATGTGCGTGAGGTGTTCCGCCAGGCGCTTTGCTCTTTGGCGTCGCAGGTGATTCACGCGACAAATACGCGATAACCAAAACAGCCTTTCTGGTTAAGAACATCAGCAGCCGCTGCGGGAGATACCGGTCAGACGTGCGGGTGATCCCAGAGGCGAAGTGTGTCCCGAAGGACAACCGGCAACGTCCTTTGTTCGATACACTAGATTAAGAAGCCGGTTGCCCGCTTTTGGCATCCATATCAGGTGAAAACACTTTACGGCAGAAACTCTCTGCGGTGATTCGAAGACGATCGTAGATGCCCGCAAACCATTCAGGGAAAAAATCGGGAAAGCTGTGTGCCTGTTTGTTGCTCGCGGCAGGTGCGGCGGTGGGTATTCAGGGACGCGCTAATGCACAGGCCCTGCCCTCGCAGGCGCTTGGGCAGTCCTCAGGGCCGACGGCGCAGAGCTATCAAGGCAGTGTTGCGAGCGGAGAGGTTTCGGCGCAACCGATCGATCTCTCGCTCGATGACGCGATCCAACGGGGTCTTAAGAACAACCTCGGTGTGATTCTGAATGGGACGCAAGTGGCGGGAGCGCGCGGCCAAAGGTTGAGTGAGCTACAGGGACTGCTTCCGGAGGTCGATTTTAAGGCGCAGGAGAGCGTGAACCAGGTGGATCTCGCGGCGGAGGGGCTGCGGATTCCTGGATTCCCGACGATTATCGGACCTTTTGGCTATACAGATTTGCGGGCATCCCTTACATGGTCACTGGTGGATGTAACCTCGCTGCGCAACTATCTTGCGGCCCGGCACAATTTTGCATCCGCGCAATTGTCGGCTCAAGATGCACGCGACCTGGTGGTGCTGACGGTGGGGAACGCGTACCTGTTGGTCATTGCCGATGAAACGCGGGTGAGTAGCGTGGATGCGCAGGTGGCGACGGCGAAGATTTCGCTGAATCAGGCGGAGGCCAATCACCAGGCGGGCACGGCGCCGCTGCTGGACGAGTTGCGCGCGCGAGTGGATTATCAAACGCTGGAGCAGCAACTGATCGTTGCGCAGAACGGGCTGGAGAAGGATAAGCTGGCGCTTGCCCGGGTGATCGGGCTGCCACTGGCGCAGAAGTTCAACCTGGTAGACACGGCGCCTTATGCCGCATTCGACCTGATCGACGTGGATGCGGCAATTCGCGATGCGCATGCCAACCGCAAGGATCTTGCGGCGATGGTGGAGAAGACGAAGGCGGTCGAGGATCAGAGGAAGTCGGCAACCGCAGAGAGATATCCGAAGCTCGCCTTCGCCGGCGATTATGGGGATATCGGGGTCAATGTGCGGCACTCGCACGGAACCGGCGATGCGCAGGGTACGTTGTCGGCGCCGCTCTTCAAGGAATATGGGCTGCGAGGCGATGCGCAGGTGGCGCAGTCGCAACTGGATACGCAGCAGGCGCAGATGAGCGACCTGAATGCGCAGGTGGATGCAGATGTTCGGGACGCGCTGCTGGATATTGCTTCGGCACAGAAGCAGGTGGAAGTGTCGCGGTCGAGCGTGGATTTGGCCAACGAAGCGCTGAGCGAGGCGCAACAGCGTTATGCGAACGGCGTAAGTGACAACCTGGCGGTAAGCCAGGCGGAACAGTCTGTCGCGCAAGCCAATGATCAATATGTCGCCAGCCTTTATCGACACAACATAGCCAAGCTGAGCCTGGCGCGCGCCCTGGGCGCAACGCAGAACTACAAGAACTATTTGGGAGGAAAGTAGCGTGGCGGAAACAACCACAACAACTGTCCGACGCGAGACAGACGAGAGCACCGAGACCGTGCCACCGCAGTCGCGGCGCAGGGGCATCATCATCATCGTGGTTGTGCTTCTTGTGGTGGTGGGGGCGGGGCTCTGGTGGCGGTCTACCTTCAGCGAAGATACCGATGACGCGCAGATCGCCGGGCACTTGATCCAGATAAGCCCGCGCATCGGCGGCCAGGTGATCAAGGTCGACGTCGAAGAGAATCAGGTCCTGAAGGCCGGCGACGAGATCGCGCAGCTCGATCCGAGAGACTACCAGGTGGCCGTTGAGAACGCCGAGGCTGCGCTGGCAAGCGCACAGGCCAATGCGGCGGCGGCGCAGGTGAATGTGCCCCTCACCAGCATCAACACGGGCAGCAATCTGAGTTCGGCGGCTTCGGATGTGAGCGGGGCGCGTGCTTCAGTGGACCAGGCGCAACAGCAATTGGAGGGAGCGCAGGCTCGCGTGGCTCAGGCCCAGGCCAACAATGTCAAGGCGCAGGCCGACCTTGCCCGTTATAAGCCGCTGGTGGAGAAGGACGTCATCAGCAAGCAGCAGTTTGACGCTGCAGTGGCCGCCGCGGATGCAGCAAAGGCCGCGCTGAACGACGCGCTTGCGGCCCAGCAAGCGGCGGCTTCGGGAATCAGAGTCGCTCGGGATCGCGAGGCGCAGTCCCTGGCATTGCTGAAGTATGCGCAGACAGGCCCCCAGCAGGTTGCCGCGCAAAATGCGCGCGCCAAGCAGGCCGAGGCGCAAGTGAAGCAGGCGCAGGCACAGCTGGACCAGGCGCGGCTCAATCTGAGCTACACCCGCATCATTGCGCCGGCAGACGGCATCGTGACGCGCAAGAGCGTGGAGATTAACCAGAACGTCGGCGTGGGGCAGAACCTGCTGACGCTGGTTTCCCTCGAAGACATCTGGGTGACGGCGAACTTCAAGGAGACACAGCTGCGGCACATGGCCAACGAGCAGCCTGTCGAGATCCACGTAGATTCAACGGGAAGAGATTACAAGGCGAAGGTGACCCAGATTGGCGGCGCCACCGGGTCGGTGCTCTCGCTGTTTCCGCCTGAGAATGCAACCGGAAACTATGTGAAGGTAGTGCAGCGCATTCCGGTGCGCATTGACTTCACGGATTTGAAGAATGAGGATCCGCACCATTTGCTGCGTCCGGGAATGTCTGTGGAGCCGAAGGTGCGCGTGAAATAGGAGCGGGCCGGGAAGGCTACTTTCCGGAGTTCGGGTCTGAGGGCGCCACGGTCAGACGAGTTACCACGGTGAGTCCGGGGAGATAGGTCTTGCGCCGGACTTTGTAGAGAGACGCCGGATGATCGGAGCCAATCGTGCCCAGGGCTTCGACAGCTTTCTCGACGTGGGTCTTGCGAACGTGCAACTGCTCGATCTCTCCGAAGATCTGTTTCAATTCCTCGGAAGCTTCGTCGAACGCGGCGCGAAACGGTTCGTTGTTGTTTATATTGTCTTCCATATTTGCCCCACACACGTATTCTCATGCACCCGGCGCTGAAGCGTGATTGCACAATCGTTGTATCGAAATACAACTGTCCAGCCAAGCGTTCCTCCTTTTGTATCTGCATCGAACGAAAGTGCATTCGGGCGTAACCGACTTCCAGTGACGAATGCTCAACGCAGGGCTGACGATTTGGCGAAATGCGGTCCTTTATGAGCCTTTGGTGAGCGTGCGAACGGCGCGGGAAATGGCCAAAAACAAGGATTGGCGTACCCTTTAGACTGAAGTCAGCACACACATGAAAGATGCCATCTATGTTTCGAAAGAGAACTACCTCAAGGCGATTCTCGAGGCTGAGGCCGAGGGGCACGCGGTGATTCCAGCGACATTGGCCCACTGGCTTGAGGTTTCGCCGCCCGCTGTGACGATGGCATTAAAGCGGCTGAAACGCGATGGCTGTGTTGAGGTGGGCGAGGATGGCATTGTCCGGCTGACTGCCTCGGGACGCGAAACCGCCTATCGGACCGCGCTGCGGCATCACTTGATTGAGCGGATGCTCAGCGAAGTTTTCGGGATGGAGTGGTACGAGATTCACGAAGAGGCGGAGCGGCTGGAGCACGCTGTATCGCCTGCCTTCGAAGCCAAGTTGAGGGAGAAGCTAGGCGAGGGTGGGGCGTGTCCTCACGGCAATGCCGTTTTGCCGGAGAGCCCGGCCGAACGCAAAGAGCGAGGTGAGCTGCCTCTGTCCGAAGCGGAGGAGGGCCGGCGCTACACGGTCATCAGCCTGCATGAACGCGATCCCAAGCTGCTGCTGTTCCTGCATCATATGGGGATAGGACCCAGCCGGACACTACAGGTATTAAGCCAGAACTACGATCAAACTGTTTCGATTGAGTTACCTGCGGGAGTTTCAATCTTGGGCCGTCCTGCGGCGGAGGCGGTGTGGTTACGCCCGGAGCCGCTAATACAATGTAACGAAATTCATTAACTATAATTAACATGTTGTGGCATACTGACTGAGAAATAGTGCAGGGCCGCTTCCCCCGTATCCTTATGGCCTCAGAATTGCAAACGAGAGTGACGCTAGCCGAGCCCTCCCTACCCGAGGTGCATTCGAGTGTGAGCGTGTCACGTTCGCCGATGTATTGGCGACGGCTGCTCGGATTCCTGGGACCCGGGTTCCTGATTTCGGTCGGTTACATGGATCCCGGCAACTGGGCGACCGACATTGCAGGCGGTTCGCGGTTTGGCTACACACTGCTTTTCGTCATCATGCTCTCGAACTTGATGGCGATCCTGCTGCAGAGTCTCTCCCTCAAGCTGGGCGTGGCCACGGAACGCGATCTGGCGCAACTATGTCACGAGAGCTATGGGCCGCGGGCGAGTTTTGCGCTGTGGGTCGGAGCTGAGATCGCGATCGCTGCCTGCGACTTGGCTGAGGTCATCGGCTCGGCCATCGCGCTGAATTTGCTCTTTCATATTCCGCTGTTCTATGGCGTGCTGATCACCGGGCTCGACGTGCTGTTGATTCTGCTGTTGCAGCGTTGGGGTTTCCGCTACGTGGAAGCGCTGGTGATCGCGCTGATCGGCACGATCCTGGGGATGTTCAGCGTGCAGATGTTTCTGTCGCGACCGGATTATGGGCCGCTGCTACACAGTCTTTTCATTCCATCGCCTTCGATTGTGGCCAACCCCGCGATGCTGTATATCGCCATCGGCATCCTGGGGGCGACGGTGATGCCGCACAATCTCTATTTGCACTCTTCGATTGTGCAGAGCCGCCGCTACAAGCGCACGCCGGAGGGCAAACGCGAGGCCATTCATTTGGCCAATGTGGATTCAGCGCTGGCATTGACGGTGGCGCTGTTTGTGAATGCGGGGATCCTGATCGTGGCCGCCGCGGTATTTCATCGCAGCGGACACTTCGAGGTGGCGGCGATTGAAGATGCGTACAAGCTGTTGAGCCCGCTGCTGGGCGCTGCGGGCGCGAGCACTCTGTTCGCCGTGGCGCTGCTGGCGTCGGGGCAGAACTCGTCGATCACCGGCACACTGGCAGGCCAGGTGGTGATGGAAGGCTTCATTCACCTGAAGGTGTCGCCATGGATGCGGCGGCTGATCACGCGCAGCCTGGCCATTATTCCTACGATCATCGTGGTTGCGCTGAATGGCGAGCAAGGAACGGAAAAGCTACTCATCCTTAGCCAGGTGATTTTGTCGCTGCAACTCAGTTTTGCGGTGGTGCCGCTGGTGCTGTTTACAGGCAGCCGGAAGAAGATGGGCGAGTTTGTCAACGGTCGCGCCTTGCAGGCGGTTGCGTGGTCGACGGCCGTCGTCATCGCAGGACTGAATGCGTGGCTGCTGGTGCAGACAGCGATGGGCCAATAGACGCGGACTGGATTCGCGCCCATTCAGCCGCGATTCGATTCAAACCGTGATGGTTTGGATGAAATCCTGCGCAGTGCCATACGACGGGTCGACGAAGGTGACATCCGAGGGATCGCGGCGCGGCGTGTCGACGGAGAAGACGACCAGGGGGCCTTCGACGATTTCAGGAATGGCGTGGACCGTGTTGCGGCGAAAAAACAGGAGCTGGCCGGGACCTAGTTCGATGGGATCGCCCCCGTCGACGACAAATTTGCCGCGACCGTGAATTACCTGCAAATACTCATCGCACGTCTTGTGGAAGTGCGCCGGAGCCGGGCGATAAATGCGAAAGAGCCGCGAGCTGGCGGAGGGCTCGTCGGTTAGGCGGATATCGATCAGCATCGGTATCGCGGTGGGCGGAAATTTGAGAGCGAGCGCCTGGAGATCGAAGGTGGACGTTGCTTCGATCGATGTCGCGGCCTTTGCCTGATCCATGAAGGACTCCTTTAAAGCAGAATCCGAGCAACAGTGCCCAATTTGGAATTCGTGCAGAGTGGCTTTCCCTTGATGAAAAAGCCACTTGAGAGGTGCGCATCTGAGTACACCTGCTCGGATCCCGCTGTAGCGTCTGAACGCTTGCGGCGGCTCAAGCTCTGGCCGCCGCTATAGCATAGATGACATGCGAGTGCTGTCGGCTGCGGAAATGCAAGCCTGCGATCGAGCGACCACGGAGCGGTTCGGCGTGCCGTCGTTGAAATTGATGCGCGCGGCGTCGGCTGCGGTCGCGGGATTCGCCCGCCAGCAGTTTCCGAAGACGCAACGAGTGACCGTGTTGTGTGGCCGGGGCAATAACGGCGGCGACGGCATGATGACGGCACGCATGCTGGCCACGGCGGGAATGAAGGTGACGACGATCCTTTTGGGCACGCCGGAGGGAATGGCGGGAGATGCCACGGCGGCATGGCGGGAATTGGCGAGTCCTGCGCACGGTCTGATCCACGTGGTGAAGACCGCGGACGAACTTCCACAATACAAAAGCGCACTCGATACGGACCTGATTGTCGATGCAGTGGTGGGCACTGGATTTACGCCGCCGCTGAAAGGCATGGCGCTCGCGGCGCTCGAGTGGATCAAGGGGAACGCCGCGCCGGTGCTGGCGATTGACTTGCCTTCGGGATGGCCGGCGGATGAAACGAGCGCAACGGTGGAGGGACCTGTTTACCCTGCCGATGCGGTGATTACATTTACTGCTCCAAAGCCGGCGCATGTATTCGGACAATTGACGCGGCGCTGGGATCAGCCGATTGTGGTCGCGCCGATTGGTTCGCCGGATGCGGCAATTGTTTCAGAACTAAAGCTGACATGGGCGGGCAGTGCACATGCGCTGACGGAACGACCGCGTGCTGCCGATTCGAACAAGGGCAAATTCGGCCACGTGCTCGTGATTGGGGGATCCCTCGGCAAGTCGGGCGCACCGGCCATGACGTCTCTCACTGCGATGCGCGCCGGAGCCGGTCTCGTGACAGCGGCGGTTCCCGCACCGGTGCTGGCCCCGGTTTCCGTGATTGCGCCGGAGTTGATGACGTTGCCGCTTCCGGCAAACGCTGCTGGACACGTTGCGGCAAAGGGCATTACTCCGGAACTGTTTGAATCGCTCACGAGCGGAAAGACGGTGATCGCGATTGGGCCCGGTCTCGGGCAGGGACCGGGTGTTGTGAAGTTGCTGACGAGCGTGTTTGCGGAAACCAAAATACCTGCGGTGATCGATGCGGATGCCTTGAATGTTTTGTCGGCGAACCCGCAGTTGACTGCGAAGATGGCTCACCTCGGGAAGGCGGGGCGCATCCTGGTGCTGACGCCGCATCCGGGAGAGATGGCGAGGCTAGTGGGCAAGAGCGTGGCGGAGATCCAGGCGAATCGGCTGAAGGTTGCGCGCGATTTTGCCGAGAAGAATGGTGTAACGCTGGTGCTAAAAGGCTGGCGCACGTTGATCGCACATCCGGACGGCGCTGTGGCTGTGAACACCACCGGTAATCCTGGAATGGCCAAAGGCGGTAGCGGCGACATGTTGACCGGCTTGATCGCGGGAATGCTGGCCCAGTATCAGAATGAGACAGCGCGTGCTGTGGAGGCCGCGGTTTATCTTCATGGCCTGGCGGCGGATTTGGCGGTAATCGAAACAGATGAACACACGCTGCTGGCGACGGACTCGTTGCGTGAATTTTCTCGGGCTTTTCGCTTTCGCTTCCGGCGCCCGAACGGTTATGTTTGGTTGCAAGGGGCACTGCGCGCAGTGGACCCCGGTTAGGTCGAGAGATGATCAACACAGCACGAACCGCGCCGTTTGGATATGTTTGTAGTGGGCTTCCCATGCAGCAGATCATCGAGGGTTGAGGAATGACGAGCGCCACACCGACCGCTGAAGGCAGGATCCACGAGTTCACGACCCAAAGCGGCGCAGACACTGTCGAAGTGGGACGCAAGCTGGTCAAGCTGTTGAAGCCGCCGCAGCTGCTGCTGTTGCGCGGCGATCTGGGCACTGGCAAGACGACGCTGGTGAAAGGCATTGCGCAGGCGCTGGATGCGGCCGAGCCTGATGAAGTGACAAGTCCGACATTCACCCTTCTGCATGAATACGAAGGGACGCAGAACGGCAAGCCGGTGAAGCTCTATCACATTGACGTGTATCGCCTGGAAGGCGAACGGCAATTGGAGACGCTGGGACTGGATGAGCTGTTGACGCCGGATGCGCTGGTGCTGGTGGAGTGGGGCGATAAGTTCAAGAGCATCCGCAAGAAAGCGACTGGGGAGATCGCGATCGCATCCGCTGGCGGAGATGCGCGCAAGATCACCGTAACCCTGAAGGAATAGCCACCTGCGGTGGGGCCAGAGGCGCTGCGCGCACATGGGCGATTTAAAGTTTCAGTGGTCCCTGTCCCCTAGTTACAGCTGGTTGAATACCGATAAAACTTTGGTTTTCTAGACTGCTCCTGGTGCGCTGGGTATACTTTGGCGCACGGAGTACAACACTTTTATGCAGTCCATTTGGGCGAAAGCCGTTCAGCTTGACGGGTGTCTTGCGCTCATCTTGATGCTGGGCCTGCCTTTGAGGCAGCAGGCTTTCGCTGTGACACGGCAGATCCCCGATCGACAAAGTGGAGACAAGGGTGCATCTTCGACGAATGCAGAGGCAGCGCCTGCAGTGGAAGTGATCAATGGAACGTCGCGAGTGATCAAGGACTTCAATGCACCGCAACCGGCCGGCGGGGTGAGCCGGCGTTCCAAGACGGTATCGGCCCCGACGAGCGTGGAAGTCATCAATGGTGCGGCACAAAGAACTGTGGTGCTCAGCCCGAATCAAATGCCTACAGCCAAACGCGTGACTGCTCGGCATAAAGCGGCGCGACGCCATCGAAAAAGAGCGGCGGCTAATGCACATCAGAAGATTCCGGTAGAAGTGATCTGGGGGACCCAGAAATATACAAGATTCTTCGATGTTCCGACCAAACAGATGAATGGCGGGGCGTCCGAACACGAAAAGGTATCGCCCGACGTGATTGGGATTGCTTCGGCCGAATCACGAAGCAGGCAAGGGAAGGATGGGCCGGTGGTTGTCGGAATCTTGTCCGGCGACTCGCAAGCTGGAGTGTCGAGCGCGCAGCCTGTTGTGGTTGGAATCGCCTCGAGTGGTTCACAGAGCACAGTGGGAAATGCGCAGCCGGTGGTTATTGGCATTACATCGAGTGGAGCCCAGGCGGACCGGAATGCAGAGCCAGTTGCCATCGGGGTTGCGCCTCGTCCGGCGAAGCGGCGCCCTTATCGGCCGGCCGCATTAGACAAGCAATAGGAGACTCCTAGCACGTCGTGTTTCGGAGGCTCCCTACTGAAAATTACCCTGGTGCGGACACTCCGACGCTATGCTATTGGGCATGGATGAAGCGAGCGTGCAGCAGCATTTTGCGCGGCAGTACCTGGCAACGCTGGCCATGTTGAAGCAAGCAATCGTGGAATGTCCCGAAGAGCTTTGGCTGGATTCGAAATATACGAATCAGTTCTGGCACATTGCCTATCACTCAGTTTTCTACACCCACTTATATCTGCACGCAGCGGAGGCGGAATTCCAGCCTTGGGCGAGGCATCGGAAGGCCGCGAATTATCTCGGCGGGCGACGGGATACGCATGAGTCCGTGACTCCAGTGGAACCTTACACGCGCACGGACACACTGGAGTATCACGCACTCTGTTGCGAGGAGGTAAAAGCAAAGGTGCCTGCGGTGCCGCTCGATCGGGAATCAGGCTTCTCTTGGTTGCCGTTCAACCGGTTCGAAGTGCATCTCTACAACCTGCGGCATCTCGCTCATCACACAGGACAGTTGGCCGACAGGCTCAGAACGGTCGCGGGTATTGGGATTCCCTGGGTGCTTGGCGGATGAACCAATTCAGAAGCCCATGATGTTGTAGCCGCAGTCGACATAGATGGTTTCGCCGGTAATGGCCGTCGAGAGATCGCTTGCGAGGAAGAGGGCAAGGCCGCCGACTTCCAGCTGATCGACATTGCGATGGAGCGGAGCGCGATCGGCGTGGGTCTTCATCATCTCGGTGAGATCGCCGACGCCGCGTGCGGCGAGAGTCTTGATGGGCCCGGCGGAGATGGCGTTGGCGCGGATGTTTTTGGGACCGAGGTTCCAGGCGAGATAACGAATAGTGGATTCGAGTGCGGCCTTTGCCACGGCCATGACGTTGTAGTTGGGGACGACCTTTTCGGCGGCGTAGTAGGTGAGGGTCATGATGCTGCCGCCTTCCGTCATGAGCGGAACAGCGCCTCGACTGACGGCGATGAGCGAGTAGACGCTGACATCGAGCGCGGTGCGGAAGCCTTCGCGGCTGGTGTTGATGAACTCGCCACGTAGTTCAGTGGCGGGTGCGAAGGCGACGGCATGAACGAGGACATCAAGCTTGCCGAACTTTTCTTTCAGGGTGGCAAAGAGAGTGTCGATTTCGCTGTCGACCGAGACATCGCACTGGAAGCCGGAGGCGCCGGGGAGTTCCTTGATGAGGTCTTCGGCTTCGAGCTTCATGCGTTCATTCTGATAACAAATGGCGAGTGTGGCGCCGGCGGCGTGCAGCTTCTGGGCGATGCCCCAGGCGATGGAGCGCTTGTTGGCCAGCCCAAAAACCACAGCTGTCTTACCTGCCAAATCGATCATGCTTGTTTTGTTCCTCGATGGTCCGCGCGAAGAGCGGAGAAGTTGCTGGTGCTACCAATGTTTAGGATACCAGTCGGCATTCGGCGCTACAGCGGTTCCAGAGTTGCTGTATCTCGAAACCACCACGGCTAAGTGGCTTTTTCCTCAAGAAAAAGCCACCTCATACGATTTCAGAAAGGACATGTGAACTCTGGAACCGCTTCAGCCGCCAAGATCGACGAGTTCGACGTTGCCGACGGGGCGGCCGAGAAAGCGGGAGCCGAGTCGCTCGAATTTTTCTACGGAGTCGGTGGCGAAGAACCGGACCTGCGCGGTCGGCGAAATGCGGCTTGCGCCGCCTGACAAAGCGATGGAATCCGATACGGTTTCATCCTTGCCGTTGATGAGATGTACTGCGGCGTCGGCCGCGGATTCTGCCGAGTCGATGACTTTCATTCTTGCGGGCACAGCGCGCTCGATGAGCGGGCGTAGCAGCGGATAGTGGGTACAGCCGAGGACCAAGGTGTCGGGCTTGAGGTCCCGCGAAGAGGCTTCGTTGAGGAGCTCGTCGAGATAGATGCGGATGACCTGATCGGTGACCGGGTGGTTGGTCCAGCCCTCTTCGACGAGAGGGACGAGCAGGGGACAGGCTTTTTCCAACGCGCGCAAACCGAGTGCGCTGCACGCGGCGGCGTACGCGTGGCTATGTACGGTGGCGTCGGTGGCGATGACGAGCACGTCGCCTGTCCGCGAAGAGACGCGAGCGGTGGCTGCGCCAGGTTGAATGACGCCGAGTACTGGAACGGGCACGGCAGCCTGGATGGCATCGAGGGCGAGGGCGCTGGCGGTGTTGCAGGCGATGACGAGGAAATTGGCACCCTGCTCGCGGACAAGGAATTGCGCACTTTCGACGGCGTAGCGGGCGATGGTGCGGCGCGATTTGGATCCGTATGGAAGGCGAGCCGTGTCGCCGATGAATGCAAAGTGCGCATGGGGCAGGCGGTCGATGAGCGCGCGCAGTACGGTGAGGCCACCGAAGCCCGAATCGAAGACGCCGATGGTTG
The DNA here is from genome assembly GCA_963704415.1 of uncultured Acidobacteriaceae bacterium. GTDB lineage: Bacteria > Acidobacteriota > Terriglobia > Terriglobales > Acidobacteriaceae > Telmatobacter. The sequence goes on from OY969908.1 coordinate 2,701,959, forward strand.
GTGCGATGCGTGGCGAGTTGGTTTGCGGAGAGCTCACGGATTCGTACCTCCCGCGGGAACGGCGTCGGCAGTCAGATAAGTGCGCGTAAGGTCGGCGTGGCCGGCGAGATTGGGGCGCTGTTGGCCATCCACAAGAAAACGGACCTGCGTGACGTGGGGAAGGTTGGCGCGAAGTGTGCCGCAGATGGAGAGAACAGTTAACGTTTCAGTCTCGAGGCCGGAAGGATGGCTCGCGGCGAAGTTGCCGGTGAGATTCACGACGGCCAGCTCATCACCGGAATTCTGCGCGTCTTTCGAGCCGGGGACGGGCAAAAGGAAGACCTGTGCGACGCCGGAAGCTCCGCCGGTGACGGGATGTGCCGCATCGGGCGCGGCATAAAGATCAAGCAATTCGCCCAGGAGCACACGGGCGCGCGCACTCGGATCGGCGGGAAGCGGCAGGGAACGCGCCTGTACCAGCAGCGAGCCATCCGCATCGTTCGCCACGAGCAGTGTAGCTCTTTCGGTGGGCGCGACCTCGGGAGCTTTGGTAGGCGCGGAATCTTCGCCGGCCAGAAGGCGCTGATGCGCGCGCTGGCGCAGGTGCCACAGGACCCCGGTCATGATGAGCGCGGCGGCGAGCAGCACCGAGAACACGATCTTCTGGTAGCGGGGAATCATGGCTGGCGAGGTTCCATGCGCCACTCGAGAAGTGCGGCGGCGAGCGTGGCTGCAGCGCGGGCCTGGTAATCCGGATCGTCGGGCTCCGCGGTAACTTTGCCATCGGGTCCGCGCGCGGGAGCGATCTCGAGCGCAAGAGCGGGACAGGCCATATTGTCAACCGCGATGAGTGCGGTGCGGCTGAGGGTGACATTGAAGCCGTCGTGCAGGAGTGCAGAGTTGAGTGCACCCACAAGGGCGAGACTACGGTTGACGAACGCGGATTGCGCGGTTTTCCAGGGAAGAAAGCGCGCGGGCTGGCTGGGAGGGAGAGATGAAGTGAAAAGGTGAATGCCCGCGCCGCTTTCCGTGGCGTGCAGGCTGAGACAAGCTTCGGCTTTGGAGCGGTTGGCGATTTGCGCGCGCGCGTTGGGGTCGACGGTCATATCGGATTCGCGGGTGGTGATCACCGTCATGCCGCGTGCGGCGAGGAGCGAACGCAGGCGCACGCTGAAAGCCAGCGTGGCAGCTTTTTCGAACTGGCCGCTGGCGAGACGCCCTCCGGTGTCATCGCCACCATGCGCTGCGTCGAGAACGACCGCAAATCTCCCGGTGGGAGTGAGTGGCGTCTGTGCGCTGGCCATCGAAGGAAGTGCAAGCGCCGCGAGAAGTGCCATCCACGGTGAAAAGTTGAGCCCGAGGGAGGCTCTAATCCAACGCATAGATTGCCAAACCACTTAAGAGCTTAGGGTAAAAATCTGTGGACTTTTGCGGCATAACCGAGCCGGCAAAGGCCACTTCCCTCAGCTGCTCCATGGTGACCGGGTTGATGAGGAAAGTGACGTCGGCTTCGCCGCGACGCACCTGGTCAACGGCTTCGGCGGCATCGCGAAGGTAGCGGATATTGGTCTGCTCGCGCACTTTTTCGGCATCGAGGCCGAGGAGGCGGTCTAGAACGATGGTGTGGAGATAGCTAAGGTCGAGTTGGCGCTGGTGTTCGGGCAGATCGGCCAGAGCTGCTGCGGCTTCAGGCTTGGCGCGAAGCAGGAATGCGCCGGTACGGGTTACAGCAACGAATGCGGTGGTCTTCTGAGTGGCGAGGTTATCGACATAATTGGCGGCCTCAGCGGAAGGCAGTGCTTCGACGGTGAAATACCTCTCGGCGGCGCGTGTGAACGCAGTGGGATCGAATCTCGTCAAATCGTGAACCACGCGGTGAGTGGGCAGAATTACCAGGCCGTCGGCATCCATATTGACGAAGGTCATCATGACAGCCGCCTCAGGAAACGCGGGCTGAGGCAGCTGATTTGTGCGGTGTTCGCTTTGTGCAACCGAAGCAGGCGCGTGCTCTTTCGAATAATTCAGCGCTGTTTCGTAGCGGTGATGACCGTCGGCGATGATGAGCTTCTTATCGGCCATCGCGGTTGTCAGCAGGCGGATTGCCGCCGGATCGCTGACTTTCCAGAGGCGATGCAGAACGCCGTATTCATCGGTGATTTCAGCTTCGGCGGGGCCGTTGCCTTCGTAAAGGATCTTTTCGACACTGCCGGCAGGATCGGAGTAGAGCATAAATATCTGGCCGAAGTGGGCGTGCGTTGCCTTGAGTAGATTGAGGCGATCGCTCTTGGGTTTGGACAACGTGTACTCGTGACGGAAGACAACCTTCTCGGCATAGGCGTGCAGCTTGCCGAGGGCAATGAAGCCGCGGCGCTCCTTGACGGTCGTTGTCCCGGGCACAGTGAAGCGCTGCGAATAGGCCAGGATGCATGGATCTTTTTCCTGGACGAGTATGCCTTGTTCACGCCAGGCATTTAAGTCGCGGGCCGCGCGGGTGTAGACGCTCTCGCCTCGCTCGGCATCAAAAAGCTCGGGCAGGCCGAGAATGATCCTTACCAGGTTGTAGGGGCTTCGCTGGTAGTAGGCCTGCTGCATTGCGGGCGAGATCTTGTCGTAGGGCTGGGTGACGACTTCGTCCAGCTTGACTGCGGAAGGGTTGTAGCGCCAGGCGCGAAAGGGATAAATGCTTGCCATGAGGCTGGTCGTGCTCCCCGTTGAAAAGGTTGGATTTGCGCCCCGGACCACTTTGCAGTAGTTCACCGAGTGGGTGACCGCACAGGCTCGATTGTATCCCAGTGACGGATGGGCTTTTGTGGCGTCTGAACAGGTGACGGCGTGTTTGACAAATCGATGACAAGGCTATGACGCCAGACCTCTATCAACCGTGCTAATATCGCCATCAATCTCAGGAACCCGGAATGAGTTCGAAACCCAATCGGCGCGATGAACCAAGAGGCGAGCGGCGGCTCCCTGATGTGTTCTGGAAAGCGCGCTGGCTTGACTACGGTGCCGTGCTTCTGGCCGTTCTTCTGGGAGTGGTCGGCGCCAATTGCCAGGACGATCCACTGAACAAAGTACATGTGACGCCGCCGCCTGCGTCCGCGCCAGCAACCGGGGCCCCTGCGGGAGCCGAAGCTCCGGCCGTGACCGGCCCCGCAGCCGCGAAGGCTCGTCCGGGCGCGCTGATCCGTATGAATGTGGATATGGTCCTGGTTCCGATTACAGTGACCGACCCGATGAATCGCCTGGTGACGGGGCTTGAAAAAGAGGACTTTCAGGTCTACGAGAACAATGGGGAGCAGAAGATCTCGAGTTTCGTGAGTGAAGATGCACCGGTGTCGATCGGAATTATCTTTGACCTTTCCGGTTCCATGTCGTCGAAACTGATTAGGGCACGCGATTCGATTCTGCAATTCATTAAGACGGCCAATCCCGAAGACGAGTTTTTTGTGATCGGCTTTAATGACAGGCCGGAGCTGATTGAGGACTTCACGAGCTCTGTGGAGGACATCGAGGCTCGGCTCGCCACCGTGCGCAGTGGCCATCGAACGGCATTACTGGATGCGATCTATTATGGCGTGCAAAAAATGCGGGAAGCGCGGCATGAGCGGAAAGCGCTTCTCGTGGTTTCAGATGGCGGCGACAATCGCTCCCGGTATACCGAAGGCGAAGTGCGGGCGCAGGTGCGGGAGTCGGATGTAGAAATTTATTCGATTGGGATCTTCGATCCGTATGCAGCGACTCCCGAAGAGCGGACCGGACCGGCTCTGCTGAATGAGCTTTCGGAGGAGACCGGAGGACGACTCTACAGGGTGGACGATATCTCAGAGATGGGCGACATCGCCGAGAAGATTTCAACTGAACTACGTAACCAATATGTAATAGGCTACACGCCCAAGGACATGAACCGGGATGGCAAGTGGCGTAAAGTGAAAGTGAAGCTTAATCCTCCACCGGGATTGCCTCAGCTCACTGTCCATGCTCGTACCGGCTACTATGCGCCACTGCAATAAGGCTACCTGTGCAATCCTTTTCTCTCTAACGACGCTGCCGCTGTGGGCGCAACAAGCGCCTAGCAAGCCGTCGCAAGCCCCTGTGCCCTCACTCACCGAGGACCGCGATCCCGTGCGCTCGCCCGATGCAGAACAACCGGCGGCCACAGGCCCGGCTATTCGCAAGGAGAGCGAAGGGTACATTCTGCGCACCAATGTGGAAGAAGTTGTGCTGAACGCCACGGTCTTGGAAGGTTCGCACATTGTGCAGACGCTGAAGCGCGAAAACTTCCAGGTATTTGAAGACGGGGTAAAGCAAAACATCATCAGCTTCCAGCACACCGATCTGCCCGTTTCGATCGCGATGGTTGTGGACAACTCCGGGTCGATGTCGAGGAAGCGGCCGGCGGTGAATAAAAGTGCGCTCGATTTGATTGAAGCCTCGAATCCTCAGGATGAAGCATTTGTGGTGAATTTTTCGGACGAGGCTTTCATCGACCAGGACTTCACAAGCGATGTGAGCAAGCTGCGAGAGGGGTTATCGCACATCGAGTCGCGCGGCGGCACGGCGTTATACGACGCCGTGGTGGCATCGGCGGACAAGCTGGTTGCTGACGGTAAACGGCCGAAGCAGGTGCTCGTGATTATCACGGATGGGGAAGACAACGCTTCTACGCTCTCGCTGGAGCAAACGATTCGTCGGGTGCAGCAGCTTTCCGGGCCAGTGATTTACGCGATTGGATTGCTGTTTGGCGACGAGATGACGCACTCGGAGGTGCGCCATGCGCGACGGGCACTGGAGATGCTTTCCGGCGAAACGGGCGGAATGGCGTTCTTCCCCAAGTCGATGGAGCAGGTGGACGAAATTGCCGCCGAAGTGGCGCGTGATGTTCGCAACCAATACACAATTGGCTACCACTCGACGAAGCCAACGACGGAGCCGGGATTTCGGCGTGTGCAGGTGACGGCCCAGGCGGAGGGCATGGGTAAGCTCGAAGTCCGCACTCGCACGGGGTATTATCCGACCACTCGCGTGGCGAAGAAGGCCACGGGGGCGGGGCAAAAGTAGAGAAGGCCCGAAGTGTCGATGGCTTAGACTGGATTCGATGACCGTCGCCGTCTCCTCCATTTCATCTCCCCCCAAGATCGCTTCCGACATCACCCAACTGGTGGGCCATACCCCCATGCTGCAGCTCGTGCGCGTTGCGCCGGATGCGGCTGCGGTGTTTGCCAAGCTCGAGTTTCTGAATCCGGGCGGCAGCATCAAGGATCGCGCCGCGCTGGGGATGATCCTGGATGCGGAGGCGCGGGGACTGCTGCACGCAGGATCAACGATTCTTGAGGCCACGGCGGGCAACACCGGGGTAGGCTTGGCGCTGATTGGCGTGAATCGCGGCTACACGGTGAAGCTATTTGTACCCGAGGGCTTCGCCGAGGAGAAATGCATCCTGATGCGCGGCTTTGGTGCAGAAGTGGTGCGGACCCCGGAGGCCGAAGGGATGGCGGGTGCGATCCGGCGTGCAGAAGACGCTGCCGCAGAGATTCCGGGCGCGTTTATGGCGGGGCAATTTACGAATCAGGCGAATCCACAGTTTCATTACGACACGACGGCTGCTGAGATCTGGGAGCAGATGGAAGGGCGCGTGGATGGATTTGTCGCCGGTGTGGGAACGGGCGGGACTTTTTCCGGTGTGGCGCGTTTTTTGAAGGAACGGAATCCGGCGGCGGTTACGGTTGCGGTTGAAACGGAGGGATCGATTTTGCAGGGTGGCGCGCCGGGTAAGCACCGGGTGGAAGGCATCGGTGTGCATTTTGTTCCGGAGACGTTTCATCGCGAGGTGTGCGATCGCGTGATGATGGTGAGCGATGACGATGCTTTCGCGATGGTGAAGAAGCTGGCGGCAGAAGAAGGATTGGTGGCTGGATCGAGTTCAGGTGCGGCGGTGCACGCGGCTGTGGAGTTGGCGCGTGAGTTGGGCGCCGGGAAGCGCATCGCAACGATCATTCCGGATTCGGCGGAACGGTATTTGTCGAAGAAGATTTTTGAGGGCGGGGTCTGACAGCGGTGGCTTCCCACCCTCTCCGCAGAATAAAGCGGAAAGGATGGGGCACGGAACGCTGAGGGTTGACGCACATCGCAAGAAGCGGATCCTTCGATTCTGCGCATGCCAATCTCGCCGCGATAAGCTAGTTCCAGGAGTTGGTCTCTCAAAACCGATCATGCCTGAAATGAAATACGCAACGCTTGCTGTGCATGCAGGGCAGCATCCCGACCCACTGACGGGCGCAGTGAACGTGCCCGTGTATCTTTCATCCACGTTCGAGCTCACCGGCATTGGCACGGACAAAGGCTGGGACTACTCGCGCGCGGGCAATCCAACCCGCGATCGGCTCGAAGAGGCGTTGGCGGCGCTGGAAGGCGGGACGTCAGGACACGCGTTTGCGAGCGGTATGGCAGCGATTTATGCGCTTGTGGCGACGCTGCATGCGGGCGATCATGTGATTTGTTCCCACAACGTGTACGGCGGTACGGCGCGGCTCTTCAACCTGATTGTCCGCCACTATGGCATCGAGATTCAGTATGTCGATATGGGCAACCTTGATGCGGTCGCGGCGGCAATCAAGCCGAGCACCAGGCTGATTCACATTGAGACGCCGACCAATCCGCTGATGGCGCTGACGGATATTGCGGCCGTGTGCGGGATTGCGCATGCGAAGGGCGTCGAGGTGAGCGTGGACAACACGTTCATGTCCCCTGCGTTGCAGAGCCCGATCGCGCTGGGCGCGGATATTGTGATGCACTCGACGACAAAGTTTCTCAACGGCCACTCGGACGGGCTGGGCGGCGCGCTGATCGGGACCAAGCCGGAGCACAAGGAGCGGTTCTGGCTGGTGCAGAAAGCTGCGGGTGGCATACTGTCGCCGTTTGAGTGCTTCCTGGTGCTGCGCGGGATCAAGACGCTGCCGCTGCGGATGAAGCAGCATGAGGAGAATGGGCGCGCAGTGGCGGAGTTCCTGGCGACGCAACCGAAGTTGAAGCGATTGGCCTACCCGGGACTGAAAAGCCATCCACAGCACGCGCTGGCGGTGAAGCAGCAGCGTGGATTTGGATCGATGTTGAGCTTCGACCTGGGCACGCGCGAAGCGGCGGGAAGGTTCCTCGGAGCCGTGAAGTTGTTTCTGAATGCGGAGTCGTTGGGAGGCGTTGAGTCGCTGGCTTCGCACTCCGCTACCACGACCCATGCGGCTCTTAGCGATGCGGAGCGCGAAGCGGTAGGCATCACGGAAGGGCTGGTGCGCCTTTCTGTCGGCATCGAGGACAAGGAAGACCTGATTGCGGATTTGGAGCAGGCGCTGAAAGCTGTGTAGCCGGTCTAGTGCGCGGGCGCGGGTGCTGCTGCCTTTTTGGGGCGGTTCATCAGAAAGGGAAGCGGGATCAGGATCGTCGTAACCCCGACCATCACCCAGATGACATCGACGTAAGCCAGCAGACGGGCCTGTACCTGCGCCATGCCGAAGATTTGTGCGCCGGCGTTGTGGATGGCATCGGGTAACGCTGAGCCGTTTTGCATCCACGCGCCCGCCAGGCCCCTCCGCACGGTTTCGAATTGAGGATTGCCGGACGCGGTGTCGGGCGCGAGCATCGCGAGATGCTTCTGGCTGCCGCGCGCGAGCAGGGTGGTGACGAAGCTGATGCCGACGCTGCCGCCGAGATTGCGCATGAGCGCCGTAAGTCCGCTGACCTCGTTGTATTTCTCCTGCGGAATGCCGGAATAGCAAAGCGTGTTAATGGGGATGAAGAGGAACGGCAGGCCGAGGGCGATGAAGACGCGCCAACTGACGGCCATGGTGAAACTGATATTCGGATTGATGCTGGTCATGCGCCAGAGGCCGAACGTGGTAATGACAAATCCTATGGACACGAGTTTGCGCGGGTCGAATCGGGGTGCGAGTGCGCCGGCGACAGGGAAGAGAAACATGAGCACGAGTCCGCCGGAAGAGACAGCCATGCCAGCCTGACGCGCAGAGTAGCCCATGATTTCCTGGAGAAACTGCGGGATAAGGACGGTGGACGAATAGAGCGCGACGCCGACCATGAACATCACTAACTGGGTCATGCCGACGTTGCGCCGGCCGAACAGGCGCAGGTCGAGGATGGGGTGTTCGATGGAGAGTTCGCGCCAGAAGAATACGGCGAGGCCGATCACAGCGGTGATGGCGAGTGTAGAGATGAAGCGGGAACTGAACCAATCGTCTTCCTGGCCCTTGTCGAGCATGATCTGGATAGAGCCAATGGCGACGATGAGCAGGCCGAGGCCCCAATAGTCGACGTCTAGTTTGCGCTTGCGGATTTCAGCGAGGTAGGGCGGATCTTCGACGAGGCGGTTGGTGAGGAAGAGTGAGATGATGCCGACGGGAATATTGAGGAAGAAGATCCAGCGCCAGGTGTAGTTGTCGACGATCCAGCCGCCGACTGTGGGACCAAGAACGGGCGCGGTCACGACAGCGACTCCGTAGACGGCGAAGGCCATGCTGCGTTTCGCGGGCGGGAAGGTATCGGCGAGGATGGACTGCTCGCTGGGTTGGAGGCCGCCGCCGGCTGCGCCTTGCAGCACACGAAAGAAGACCAGCATGGGAAGGCTCGGTGCGAGGCCGCAGAGCAGGGACGCGACGGTGAAGAGGAAGACGCAGGTCATGTAGAACCGTTTGCGCCCGATGCGATTGGCGATCCAGCCGCTGATGGGGAGCACCATGGCGTTGGCGACCAGATAGCTGGTGAGCACCCAGGTTGCTTCTTCAGTGCTGGCGGAAAGGGATCCGCCAATGTGTGGCATGGCCACGTTGGCAATGGAGGTATCGAGCGCCTCCATGAAGGTGGCGAGTGTGACAGTGATGGCAATAGCCCATGGATTCGCGCGCGGCCGCCACGTGTCATGGAATGTGGGTGTCGCTGCGGCAGCCAAAGAAGCCATTCCTCCAGGCGTGGTGCTGCGCTCCGATGGGAGCGGCAGCAGGCACAGTTTTTGGGGCACGCCTCCATCAGCTTATCGAACTGGGCCCGAACCTGGCACCGATGGCCGGAGCACCTGCTGACGTGTCATCCTAAAAGCAACATGCAGACGCCTCCATTCACAGCAGAGTCGGCGCTAGGAGACGGCGGGCTTGTCCTTGGGATTGATACGTGCGGGCCATCGGGGTCAGTGGCATTGGGCAGGCGGACCGGGGATGAGATGGAACTGCTGCGGCAGACCGAATTGGCCGGTCGCAGCTATTCCGCCACGCTGGTGGCTGCGGTGGCCGAGCTCTTGAGGCAACACGGTGTGGCTCTGCGGGAAATCGGGGTGATTGCCGCGATCAATGGCCCCGGAAGCTTTACCGGTGTCCGCGTGGGGTTGAGCGCGGTGAAGGGGCTGGCCGAACCCTTCGGGATTCCCGTGGCTGTTGCTTCGAGACTAGAGGTCCTTGCGGGCAAGATCGGCACGCGAGGGCCTGGAGTGCTGTCGGCGGCGCTCGATGCGCATCGGCGTGAGGTGTTTTTACGGATCGAGGCGGCGCCGGGCGAGAAGGTACGCGAAGTGCTCGCGGGTGAAGCAGAGCTTGCGGCGATTACGCCGATCCCGGGGCGGGTGGTGATTTGCGAGGATGCGGCTGAGGAGTTGGTCGGGGCGGTGTGGCCTGCAACCAGGATCGAGCGGGTTGCGGCTCCGACCGCGGCTGATGCAATCGAACTGGTCGCCCCGCGATTGAGGGCTGGAGCTTTTGTTGACCTGGCGCTGCTGGATGGGCACTATCTGCGTCGCTCAGACGCGGAGATCTTTGGGGAGCCCTCGCAAGCCATGGCACGGCGGGTATGAGCGCCGACTCTGTAGTTGTTCGCCCAATGACGGGTGCAGACCTAGACCAGGTACTTTCGATCGCTATGGGGTTGGATAATGCGCCTCAATGGTCGCGTGATGTCTATGAGGGCATGCTGGAACCAGCGAATGCAGGGCGACGGATTGCTTTGGTGGCGGAAGCGGTTGAATCAGGCCAGGCAGTCGGATTTGCGATCGCTAGTTTGGTGCCTCCCGAGGCCGAACTGGAGTCGATTGGCGTGACGGCAGAATTCCAGAAGCGAGGGATTGGGAGGCGGCTGGTCAAGGAAATAGGGAAGAATCTTCGACTGCGAGGGGTAACGAAAGTTCACCTGGAAGTGCGGGATTCGAATCTCGCGGCGAAGGGCCTCTATACCTCGCTTGGATTCATCGAAGCGGGTTGCCGTTCTGGATATTATACTGATTCTATTGAAGATGCGATCACAATGCATCTGGACCTAGCGCATAATTGAGGCGTGGGCTGGAGAGGAAGGGTCCATGTTTTCACCTCGGTTTGTATCATCCTGCTCGGTGATTTCGAGGCCGAATTGTGATTTGCGACCCAAAATTCCACAGTCTTGTTCATTTTTGGGATTCTTCCCGCTTGCCCTTTCCCTGGGAAGAGCGCTATATGTAAATGTTCCTTGAATTGCGGGGGTGCTTGATGGATGAAATAAAGGATTCCACGCTGAGTGAAGAAATTGATCGCCTGCACGCAGAACATCGCCGCTACGCTCAGCGGTTGGACGAGTTGATTCAAAAGCCGTACCTCTCTCAAGACGAGCAGCTCGAAGAGGTACGTCTGAAGAAACTGAAACTCCACGCCAAGGACCTGATTTACGCTCTGGAACACCGCGTCGCGGTACTGGCGTAAGTTTTCGGGCTTTCGGCGATAGCGGGCGATTGGTCAGGGCGGTTTCCCAGTAACGGTGCCCTCTTTGGATCGTGCAGGGTGATTTTTTCTTAAGGAAGAAGCCACTCAAAGCATGAGGCGCCTTTACTTCTATTGGAGAACCGCCGAATCGGCGGTGGAAGCCGCTCCTTCCAGAATTTGTGTCTCCCGCGCACGACAACATCGCCTGCAATTCAACCGTATAATCGTTGGGGACAATGGTTCGCGACGGTTACATATACGGCTCCAGTTTGCTTGTTGTTGCAATGTTGGTTGTGTGGACCACTGCCAGTTGGATGTGGGCAATCCCCCCCATGCTTCTGGCCGCATTCTTCCTGTGGTTTTTCCGGGACCCGCAGCGGAACATTCCCGCTGGGGTTGGCTTGATCGTCTCGCCGGGCGACGGTCTAGTGACAGAAGCCGTCACGATCTCTACACCCAACGGCCCTCGACAGCGGGTCAGCATCTTTCTCAGCGTGTTTGACGTGCACGTGAATCGCTCACCGATTTCCGGCGTACTCAAGTCCGTTCGCTACCAAAAAGGTCTCTATCTCAACGCAATGAACCCGTCTTCAGCGGACCGAAACGAGCAGAATGTCGTGACGGTTGGCGGGGAAGGGTATGAGGTCACGTTCAAACAGATAGCGGGCCTGCTCGCGCGGCGCATCGTGTTCAATTTCAGCGAGGGGAGCCGGGTGGAGCGGGGACAGCGCGTGGGTTTGATCAAGTTTGGCTCCCGGGTGGATGTCATTCTGCCGGCCGAAGCTATTCTCCAGGTACGCGTGGGACAGCGGGTGCAGGGAGGTGCGAGCGTGATTGCTGCGATGCCGGAAGCGGCAGCGGCTGTGATCAAGACCCTGGCCGCGGAACCTGCGACGATTCTGCCCGAAGAGGCGCACGCATGAGTCGCAATGGTTCCGTTGAGGCAAAGGCCATCAGGCAAGCCCAGCTGCGGCGGGGGATGTTTCTGTTGCCTTCGCTGTTCACCGCAGGGAATATCGGGGCTGGTTATTTCTCCATCACGCAGACGATCGCGGCAATCGGGGGAAATGGCGACGCCCATACTCACCTGGATTGGGCGGCGATTGCGATTCTGTTTGCAATCCCCTTCGATGCTTTGGACGGGCGGATCGCCCGCATGACGAACACCGCGAGCGATTTTGGCAAAGAACTGGATTCGCTGGCGGATGTGATCACGTTTGGAGTAGCGCCGAGTCTGCTGGCGTACGTCTGGGGTTTCTATTTCCTGCCCGATTCAATCAACGCGCAACTGCATCAGCACCTGTTGCAGGCGGGCGGTTTCATCAGCTTTCTTTTTCTAATTGGCGGGGCGTCGCGGCTGGCGCGGTTCAATATCAGCCACGATGCGCAACCGCGCAATCCGGGACGTCCGGACCGGAAGTATTTTGTAGGAATGCCGATTCCGGCGGCGGCGGGCATGCTGGCAGCTACGGTCCATTTCTTCAACGCCTATCCAGTGGAAGCATGGTGGGTCGCGATTCTGTGGCTCATCCTGGTTGGTCTCTGCGGCTTCCTGATGGTGAGCACCTGGCGTTTCTGGTCAGGCAAGGAGATCAACCTGACGCAACGCCATCCATTTCAACTGCTGTTTCTAATTTCGATCGTGCTGTATGTCTCCGTTCGCTATTCGCAGGTTGTACTTTTTTCAGCAGCGTTGGCTTATATGTTTTCGGGGATCTGGGCGCGTGCGGCGTATTCCTGGTCGCGGCGGCGGAGACGCCCAGGGACGGAACCGCCAGCAGTGCATGGATCTGCCGCCTCTGAACCTGATCCAGCCATACACTCGTAGTCAATGCAAAGAAGACAGAAGGAACCGCAGTGTACAAGATTGCTATTGCTGGTGCTTCAACGTTGTTAGGCAAAGAGCTCAAAGAAGCTCTCTCGGATTCGACTTTGGCGGCAGCCAACTTCGTGTTGCTGGACGAGGACGAGGCCCTGGGCCAATTGGACCAGGTCGGGGACGAAGTCACATTTGTGCAGGCGATCGGTACGGATGCGTTCGCGGGAGCGGACTTCACTTTCTTTTGCGGAAAAGCAGAGTTGACGCGGAAACATTGGAAGCAGGCACTCGTGGCAGGGTCCTCGGTGTTGGATCTTTCCGGCGCGCTGGATCTGGAGACAGGTGTGCTGGTGCGCGCGCCATGGATTGGATCGGACGCTGCGAGCGCAGACTTGTTTACGCCGGCAATCATTCCTGCGCACTCGGCAGCCCTGGCTCTGGGGTTGATTATGGAGCGCCTGCATCAACATGCGCCGGTGCGGTCGGCGGCTGCTACGCTGCTGCTGCCGGCTAGCGAATTCGGACGCGCCGCGATGGATGAATTGCATCAGCAGACAGTGAATCTGCTTAGCTTCCAGACGCTGCCTCGAGCCATTTACGATGCGCAGGCTGCGTACAATCTGCTGTGCGGGCTAGGTGAGAACGCAGTCGCGAGCCTGACCAGTGTCGAGGCGCGGGTGCGGCGACACTTCGCGGATTTGGCGGGAAATCGCTGGCCTCCGCTAGCTTTGCAGGTGATTCTCGCTCCCGTGTTTCACGGACATACATTCTCGATCAGCATTGAACTTGAGCGGCCAGTGGAGATTGCAGCCCTGGAAGATGCTTTGAGCGGCGACCACCTGGACCTGGTTTTAGAGGACACGGATTCGCCATCGAACCTGGCTGCCACGGGGCAGAATGATGTTTTGGTTCGCTTGCGGCCCGAACCAGGTTCACGGAATCCATCGGAAGCGAGCCGGTTGTGGATTTGGGCCGCATCTGACAATCTTCGTCTCTACGCTCAAAATGCTGTGGAGTGCGCGCTGGACCTCCGCAGGCTGAGACCGCAGGGTACTGTGCAGTAAACATCGACTTCCCAGATGGCTGAAGCAAAGTTGCGCGCACAATATCATTTTCGGATGTCGCCGCAGGGACTTTGCGCCTGGGATGTTCGTCGGCTCGCCGAACTGTCACGGTCCCTCGCAGTTGAGCGTGTGCCTTTGGCTGCCATTCGCGAACTGGACGAACCGTATTGGGCAGGCGATGGCGATCAGCGATTGACCTGCCGCGATGTTGTCGATCATGCGCGCCTGATCACGGACTGCGATCTGGCGTTTCCTGTAATTCTTTCAAACGATGGCCGCGTGATGGACGGAATGCACCGCATCTGCAAGGCGCTTCTGCTAGGGCACGATGCCATTGAGGCGGTTCGATTCCCTTGCGACCCTGAACCCGACCATATCGGCGTCAGGCCCGACGACCTGCCGTATGAAGATTGACGCGGGAAGCTACGCAGACCGCCGGACGAATTCGATCCGCGAAGATTATTTTACGCATTGACGGGTCCAGAGCTGATCAATGTAATTGTCAGTCATGCCGGCGATGTAATCGGTGACGGTGCGCGCAAGGCCTTCGCTGGGAATCTGGGACTGGTGATCTTCCGGCAGCAGGCTGGGATCGGCGATGATGGTGGCGAACAGGCCTTCGACAACGTCAGCGGCGCGTTGGTGGGATTCTTCCATTCCGGGGGAGTTATAGAAGTTGGCGTAGAGGAACGCCTTGGCGGTTGCGCGTTCTGCTTCCATCGCATCGCTGAGGACGGCGAGCCTTGCCGGAGCCTTGCGAATCTCACCGAGGGTCGTAGCTCCCATTGCCGCGACGCGCATCCGCACTTCGCTCATTAGGTCTGTAACGAGCGCATTCAGGATGCGCCGGAGAGCCTCATTGATGCGAAGTTTGGGCCTCGCATTTGGATACTGGCGAACGACCGCATCGTCGAAGCGACGAAAGAGCGGAATTCCGTCGCGAACCTGATCGAGGGCGAGAATTCCGGATTCCATGCCATCGTCGAGATCGGCCGTGAGGTAAGCGATCTCGTCTGCCAAGTCGATAAGTTGTGCCTCCAGGGGAGGAAAGGAATCGAGGAAATATTCGGCAAGTTCGGGATGCAGGATGGCGGAGTAATCGCGTGAGTGTTTCACGATGCCTTCACGTACGCCGAGGGTCAGGTTGAGTCCGCGAAAGGCGGCGGAGCGCTCTTCAAACCATGTAACGATGCGCAGGGCGTGGAGATTGTGATCGAAGCCGAGTCCGTGAGCCTGCAGTGCGTGGTCCAGAGCCTTTTCCCCGGCGTGGCCAAACGGCGGATGACCAATGTCGTGAGCGAGGGCCAGGGCTTCCGCAAGATCGGCGTTAAGCCCCAAGGCGCGGGCGAGCGTACGTGCAGTTTGAGTCACTTCGAGGGTGTGGGTGAGACGGCTGCGGAAATGATCGCCCGGCGGAAGGCCGGGCAGGCGAGCAAAAACCTGCGTCTTGCCTGCGAGCCGGCGGAAGGCTCGCGCGTGCAAAATGCGGGCGCTGTCCCGCGCAAACGGGGTGCGATACAAGTGGGGAGGTTCAGGATGCACCCGCTGCGTGAGGGTGCCTTCCGGATCGACGGCAATTCCTGGCGGTAGCAGGCCAGACCCATTGGATGCTGCTGTCATCATCGGTCGTTTGGGGCCCGACTCCCGTTATACCGCATCGCGGGTGCTGCGGTGCGAATGAGACTATGCTCGTGCGCTGGATCACGAATGTTGGTGTCGCGGTGCTATAAAATTTGCCGGATGCATATTGGACAATGCGGTCGGCTGGGGAGTACCATCCTGCCGACTCTTTGAGGGGCATCTTCGCGGACGCTTTTCCGCGAGCTCCGCAAACTTTTCACAAGGACCGGGAGGTAAGAATGAGAGCGATAAAGAAGGTTGCGCTGACGGTTTTGGCATTGGGCGTCGCATGCTTGACGGGATGCGAGAGGCACTCGAACAAAGAGGTGTTCTACCTGGTGTCTGCGAATGTTGCGTTGCCCTATTGGCAGACTGCCGCGGCAGGCTTCAACCGCGCGGCTGGTCAATTCAAAGTGACGGCAAAGGTCGTGGGACCGGAGAACTACGATCCACAAGGCGAACTTGCAGAGTTGCAGAAGGCTGTGGCCGCGAAGCCTTCCGGCATTCTGATCTCTGTGTCGGACGCCTCTGTGCTGCAGCCGGAGATCGATGTAGCGATCCAGGCGGGGATTCCAGTGATCACGATCGACTCGGATGCTGCGGGGAGCCGCAGGCTCTATTTCATCGGAACCAATAATCTGGAAGCTGGGCGGACCGGTGGCAAGCGTTTGATTGAAAAACTGGGCGGGAAGGGCAACGTCGTCTTTTTCACGCTCGCAGGCCAACCGAATGTCGAGGAGAGGCTCAAGGGCTTCAAAGACGTTTTGGGGACGCGGCCGGACATCAAGATCGTCGATGTGGTGGATATCAAGAGCGACGCCAGCGTCGCCTACGACAAGGCGCAGGAGATGGTGGCGCTGACCGGTCCAAAGAAGATTGACGGATTCGTATGCCTGGAGTCGGCGGGTGGCAAGCCGGTTTCCGATGCCATCAAGCGCGCAAATGCGACCGACCGGGTGCTGATCTCGTGGGATGCGAATCCGGAGACGCTGGACAGCATCAAGGCCGGCACTATCGACTCGACGATCGTGCAGAAGCCGTACACCATGGGCTATTACGGATTGAAAGCGCTGGACGAGATCTTCCACGCGCCGCCCGCGCAAATGAGCAAAGACTACGGGTCCGATCCGTTCTCGCCTTACCCGGTGTTTGTCGATACGGGGACTTCGCTGGTGGACAAAAACAACGTGGATCTCTACATTGCTGCAGCTGCGCAGGCGAAGTAGACAAGGGACGCTTCTCAAAATTCGACGAATGCAAAACGGCGGCCTGCTTAACTGAGCAGGCCGCCGTTTGATTTGCGATTTGCCTTGAGGGAGCGGCCTACTCCGACTTCGGCACACCCGTGATGCTTTCTTCCTTGGCCAGCTTGACGCGCGCGCTTTCAAGTTTGCGCTGCAATTTGGCGACATCAGTAGGTTCGACGTCGGCGGCGGCTGACCGCGAGAACTCTGTCAACGAAAGCTGCCATTGTGCAGCTGCGAGCCGAATGCGGCCTGTCTTCTCGTACAGATCGCCCAGATGCTCGTGCACGGTGGGGTCGGTCTGGTCGCGCTCAACGGCTTGGCGCAGATTCTCCTCAGCCAACTCATACTGCCCCATTTTGAAGTAAGCCCAGCCGAGCGAGTCGAGGTACGCTCCGTTCATCGGTTCCTGCTCGACCGCCTTGCGAATCATCTTGAGAGCCTCCGGCAGCTTGGCGCCTTTGTCGGCCAGCATGTAGCCGAGATAGTTCAGCACCATGGCATTCGAGGGATCGAGATCGAGAGCCTGGCGAAAGAGATCTTCGGCCGCCTCGACATGCTTTTGGCGTTCAGCCAATGCTCCGCGGAGAAACAGAAGATAAATGCGGTCTTCTTTCTTCGCCGTAGTGATTGCGCTGGCCTTATTAAGCGCGTCTTCGGCATCCTTCCACCGATGGAGGCGCGTGTCCATCTGCGCCAGGTCAAGCCAAACCTTGCGGTCGTCATCGGAGTTATCGTTTTTGAGCAGGCCTTTCGCCATGGCCAGGCCTTCGTCGACTTTTCCCTGGTCGGCAAGCTCGCCTGCAAGCAATAGCTTCAAATCGTTGTTTTTGGAATTGGCTTCGACGGCTTTGCGCGAGATTTCGACGGCTTTGTCGAATTGCTTGGCGTCGCGATAGGTATCCACTTCCCCCTGGTAGCCGCGTAGCGCCGAGTCACCGCCCATATCGATCATCTTCTGGTAGGCGGCAACCGCCTGGTCCACTTTATTTTGCTCGTGATAAATCGCGCCAAGCCGCTCGAGAAAGATGCCCCGATTGTTCTTTTCCTCGGAGGTGTACGCGCCGTTGGCGTGCGACGTAAGGTCGACCATGTGCTCGTAAACCTGGGCCGCTTCGTCATAGCGTCCCAGAACGTCGAGCAGGAGACCCTGGTTGTAACCGGCCTCGAGGTTGTCTGGTTCCTTCTTGATGGCTTTGCGAATGGTGACGAGCGCGTCTTCGTACTTGCCTTGGCGGCGCTGGATTTCGCCGATGTGAATCAGCGTTCCGGTGTCATCGGGATCGGCGTCGGCCAGTTGCTGGTATTCCTTCATGGCCGCATCGAGCTGGTCATCGTTCAGCAAAGCCTGCGCGAGCGCGCCCATGGTGCGTACGTCGCCGGGCTCGATATCGAGGGCCCGCTGATAAGCAGCGATCGCATCTTTGGGACGCTTCATCTGGTCGTATGCGGCCCCGAGCGCGAATTCCATCTTGCTGGTGCGATCGGATTCCGGAACTGCTTCGACGACTTTTGCGGCATGGTCGAGATCGCCGCTTTCGGCGTAAAGACGGGCCAGGTTCAGGACCACGTCCTCGGAGTCAGGTTCGATCGCCTGCGCGGTCTTGAACTGCTCTTCTGCCTTCTGCGGTTGGTGCTTTACGGTATAGAGCTGACCGAGGACCATGCGGTCTTCCACGTCCTTCGGTTCGAGCGAAACGATCTTTTCGTATTCAGCGATGGCCTGGTCAAGGGCATTGCCGCTCGGCGATGAAGAGGAAACGGAGTTTTGCGCTTCGCTCAACTGGCGCAGATAGATGCGTCCCAGGATCTTATGCGCGTCAATGTCATCGGGGGAAGTCTTGAGCAACCCGCGAGCGGTAGCCTCAGCCTCGTGCAGATGTCCGGGAGTACGGAAATAGAGGTCAGCCAACGCGTCGCTCAACTGGGCAGAGCCGGGATCGGCGTTGAGCGCATCCTTGTACTCCTCGATGGCGTGCGTTACGTACTCCGGTTGACCGGAGTTGACCGCTTCTTCCTCATAAATGTCGGCCAGGGACGCGTGGTAATAGGCCTTTGCACGGCTTGAGGCCTGCGCGATTGCGTCTTCGCCGAGCTTGGGCGCAGCGACCTGAGGGGTGTTGACAGGGGCAGTCTGGGTCGGTGCGGATTGGGCGGCTGCCGAGAACGCCAGCGCCCACATGGAGCATGCGGCGCCGAGCGAGAGCCAGGTGGGTGGGAGCAAATGCTTTGTTCTCATCATCCTAGGGGGTTCCACACCTTTCGAGCCGGGCTTGATGGATCGATCATAACTCGGAATGCGAACTGGAATACGAATTGGATGCATCGGCAGATGGCCGGGCCGACCCGCCTACTGTTAAAGACGATTTTACCCGTGATTGGTCGCAACGAAACGCCGGAGTGAGCGGAATTGGGATTACTATTCGCCCGGACTGACGAAAGCAGAGCGGTGCCAGACAGAGTTTCTGTGGCTGGGATCCGGCA
This sequence comes from uncultured Acidobacteriaceae bacterium, assembly GCA_963704415.1. GTDB lineage: Bacteria > Acidobacteriota > Terriglobia > Terriglobales > Acidobacteriaceae > Telmatobacter. Next base: position 2,720,887 of record OY969908.1, read on the forward strand.
TGATTCGACTTCGCCAATTCGATCAATGCCGGAAATGGCGAATGCCGGTAAAGACCATGGCCATGCTGAGTTTGTCGGCCGTGGCGATCACGTCCTGGTCTTTTACAGAACCGCCCGGCTGAATGACGGCAGTGGCTCCGGCGGCGGCAACCGCCTCCAGTCCATCGGGGAAGGGAAAGAATGCGTCGGAGGCGGCGACTGTGCCCTTGAGGGGCAGGACAGCCTTCTGCGCGCCGAAGCGGGCTGCATCGACGCGGCTCATTTGGCCGGCGCCGATGCCGACTGTCTGTCCATCGCGTGCATAAACAATTGCATTTGATTTGACGTGCTTGCACACGCGCCAGGCGAAGATCAGGCTGCGCAACTCCTCGGTGGAGGGTGGGCGCCAGGTGACGACGTCCAGTTCGCCTTCCGTGATGCGCGCAGTGTCGGCGTCCTGCAAAAGCAATCCACCGGATACATGCTTGATGACCGGCACCGGGGGCGCGGAGTGGACTTCGACCAGGCGGAGATTCTTCTTGGCTGCAAACCGTGCGCGAGCCTCTGGTGTGAAGGCAGGCGCGGCAATAGCTTCAACGAACAGCTTGGCGATTCCTTCGGCGGCTGTGGCGTCGACTTCGCGGTTGATGCCGATGACTCCGCCGAAGGCTGAAACGGGATCGCAGGCGAGGGCTTTCTGATAAGCCTCGAGAATGGTCGTGCCCGTGGCTGCACCGCAAGGGTTGGTGTGCTTGATGATGGCGACCATGGGTTCGTCGAATTCGCGGGTCAGGTCCCAGCAGGCATCGAGGTCGACCAGGTTGTTGAAGCTGAGTTCCTTGCCCTGCAGCTGTTTCGCGCCTGCGATGCCGAGGCCCGAGCCGTCAGCGTAGAGCGCGGCGCGCTGGTGAGGATTTTCGCCGTAGCGCAAGGATTGCGCGAGCGGCAGGTTAATGCGGAGCGCAGGCGGAAGGGCGGTGGTGTCGGGATCGGCCGGTGCATCTGGTGCGGGGGCTTCGGCGATGCGCTCGAGCGTGTTGGCGATGGCTGAATCATAGGCGGCCGTGAGCGCAAAGGCTTGCTTGGCGAGGCGCCAGCGGGTTTCGCGCCTGAGAGAGCCTTCGGTGCTTTTCAGCTCTTCGAGCAGGGACGGGTAGTCTGCCACGCGGGTCACGATGGCGACGTCTTCGAAGTTTTTGGCTGCGGAGCGAACCATGGAGGGGCCGCCAATGTCGATGTTTTCAATGAGGTGACCAAAAGCGACGCCCGGTTGCGCGGCCGTCTTCTCAAAGGCGTAGAGGTTGACGACCACCATGTCGATGGGCTGGATGCCGTGTGCGGCGACGGCTGCTTCATGCTCGGAATTTCCGCGAATGTACAGCAATCCGCCATGCACAAGCGGATGCAGCGTCTTCACGCGGCCATCAAGCATTTCGGGGAAGCCGGTCAGATCGCTGATATCGCGCACGATCAGCCCGGCTTGGCGTAAGGTGCGCGCCGTGCCGCCGGTGGAAACGAGCTCCACGCCAAATTCCGCCAATCCTTTTGCGAATTCGACCAGTCCAGTCTTGTCGGTCACGCTCAGCAGGGCGCGCCGGATCGGCTTTTCCGAAATTGATGAAGGTGCAGTCACTGACTCGCTCCTAGCGGCAGGCCGTGTAAGCCGAGGCCGCATTCAATTGCGCCCGGCTTGCGAGGGCCAAGGAACAGACTACAACGGCCGCGCGGGTAGAAATTGTGACGCAGTTCAACGAAACGATGAGAGCGGACCGGATTTCAACATGCTCCGGGACTGCATCCGATGAAAGATTCGGAAATGCTTTACGATGACAGCATGGGAAGCAGTTCACAGGTCCCGCAGCCAGAGATTCTGCCGCCGGGATCGGGTTACACAGCGCCGCCGCAACCGAGGCCCAGGCAGCCAAGGTGGGCTTCGTCTCCCGCTACCTATCTTCTGGTGGGCGTGAATTGCCTGGTTTTTCTGGCGATGGTTACGCACCGCATCAGTCCCATCAGCCCGACCCCGGGGCAACTGATGAATTGGGGCGCGGACCATGCAGGCGCCGTGCTCGTCGGCGGCGAGTGGTGGCGGATTGTGACCGCGATGTTCGTGCACGTGGGCATCATTCATCTGGCGACAAACATGTGGTGCCTGTGGAACCTGGGGTTGCTCGCGGAACCACTGATGGGATCGGTGGGCGTGTTTGCGGTGTACATCCTTACGGGGGCGGCGGGCAATCTGCTGTCGACGCTGGTGAATTGGGTGTGGCCGATCCGCGATGCGGGTGGTGTCGCCTTTCCCGTGGGCGCCGGTGCATCGGGTGCGGTGTTTGGGATTGCTGGCGCGCTGATCGTGCTTTTGAAATCGCAGCGTCTGCCGGTGCCGACGATGGAGCTGCGCAAGTTGCGACGGTCCGTGATTTACTTCGCGGCAATCAACCTTGTGATCGGCTTCTCGATTAGCGCAGGCTCCCGCCTGACCGGGATCAGCATCGACAACATGGCGCACCTTGGCGGCTTCAGTTGCGGGCTATTATTTGCCATGCCGATGGTTCCCAAGCTGGGATCGCCACGACCCGTATTTCAGGCACGGCTTGGCGCGGCTGTCGCTATGATCGTGGGAATTCTCGTACTGTTTGGTTTTTATCTCGCCAAATTGGCTGCATAACTGTTGCGGTGGCCCGCTGCGGATGTGCCAGAATGTGTTCGTGGTCGTAGTTCGCATCATTTAAGTTCGCTCGAACTCCCACGCTGACCCTTCTTAAGGAGAATCCCATGAGGCGCCGCGAATTCATCAAGCAAGCTGCCATCACCGCCGCTGCAGTGGCATCCACAAGTCAACTGCGTGCTTCCGCGAAGACATCTTCCAATTCGATTCCGCATCGCACTTTAGGCAAGACCGGCGAAAAGCTCTCCATTATTGGGTTCGGCGGAATTGTTGTGATGAATGAGACGACGGGTGAATCTTCGAATATTGTTGCCGAAGCTGTCGATCGCGGCATCAACTATTTCGACGTTGCGCCAAGCTATGGCAACGCGCAGGAACTGCTTGGGCCCGCGCTTGCACCCTATCGCAAGAACTGCTTTCTGGCCTGCAAGACGGAAGGCCGCGCGAAAGACGACTCGCGGGCGCAACTCGAGGAGTCACTGCGTGTGCTGAAGACCGATCATGTGGACCTCTACCAGTTTCATGCGTTGACCAAGATGGCTGAGTTGGACAAAGTGCTCGGGCCAGGCGGCGCCATGGAGACGATGGAAGCAGCCAAGAAGGAAGGCAAGATTCGCTACATCGGTTTTTCGGTGCATTCGGCGGAGACTGCCGTGGCTGCTATGGAACGCTACAATTTCGATACGATTCTTTTTCCTGTGAACTGGGTGCTGTTTACGCAGGCTGGTTTCGGCCCGCAGATTCTCGAGAAGGCGCAGGAGAAGCAGATGGGCATCCTGGCGCTGAAGAGCATGGCCAAGACAGTGTGGCCTGCGGATCAGAAACAAAATCATCCAGAGCCGAAGTGCTGGTATCAACCGGCCGCATTTCCTGACGAAGCGTCACTGGGACTGCGGTGGACCTTGGGCCATCCGATTACTGCAGCGGTTCCGCCGGGAGATGAAAAGTATTTTCGCCTTGCGATGGATGTTGCGCAGAATTACAAACCGCTCGAGGCTCATGAGGAGCAGGCACTGCTTGCCGGCGGGCACGGTGTGGAACCGCTCTTCCATTTGGGCAACGACGTCTAATCCAACGCAAAATTTAGATGTGAGACAGGTCGGCGTGCGCGACGCTCTCGGGATGTTCCCCTGCGCGCGGAAGGGTGCTAGAAGATGACGGTGCGGACTGCTCGAGCCGACATGTATCCTGTTGCGGCCGCCAGGAGGCAGGACTTAGGCCTGCGGAAGTCAGTGAGCGGAAACCGGGGACACGATGCCAATTCGATTGCGCGTTTTCGGAGTCACAATTTTCGCCGTGCTTGTTTTTGCAGTGCGGACTCTCGGTCAGAAACCTGAGCCCTCGCATGCCTCGCCAGGAGCCGGCGACACTCCCGAAACCGCTGGAGCCTTGGCAACCGACTTGTCGCCTGCACTGGACCGCGACGCCATTGGCAAAGCGATGCGGAAAGTTGGCGACTGGCAATTGGAGAAGTCGCGCGGGGACTTCAACCAGGACTGGACCTTCGCTGCGCTCTATCGCGGATTCCTCGCCGCCGCGGACTCCCTGCATGATGATCAGTATCGAGACGCCCTGCTTGAGGCCGGAAGGAAGTTCCAATGGCAGCTTGGTGCTCGCGCAACGCACGCCGACGATCAGGCGATAGGCTATATGTATCTCAAGCTGTATCGCGCGTATCACGATGCGAAGATGCTTGAGCCGACGAAGGCCGAGTTCGATCAAGACCTATCAATGCCCGATGTCTGCACGGAGACATGCCCGCCGTGGCATGACGAAAAGACGCCTGCCTGGTGGTGGTGCGATGCATTGTTCATGGCGCCGCCCGTGTGGGCTGAACTCTACAGCATCACGAAGAACAAGGCGTATTTGGACTACATGGATCGTCAGTGGTGGGTCACTTCGAATTTGCTCTACGATCCGAATGAGCATCTGTACTCCCGCGATACGAGCTTTCTCGATAAGCACGAAGCCAATGGCAAGAAGATCTTCTGGTCACGCGGAAATGGATGGGTAATCGCGGGGCTGACCGAGGTTCTCGACGAGATGCCTGCGGATTACCCGAGCAGGCGGAAGTACATAGAACAATTTCGACAAATGGCGGAGCGCGTGAAGTCAATTCAAGGCGCGGACGGCTTGTGGCAGCCGGGACTTCTTGGCGGCAGCACATATCCTCTGCCTGAGGTTTCAGGTTCGGCGTTCTTTGTCTACGCTCTTGCGTGGGGCGTCAACCGTGGCGTTCTCGATCGTGCTGCCTATCTGCCGGTTGTCCAGAAGGGATGGGCGGGACTTGTATCGCATGTCTACGCCGATGGGCGGTTGGGCAGCGTTCAGCCGATTGGCGGAGGCCCGGACAAATACCAGCCGCAAACAAGCTACGTATTCGGCGTCGGAGCATTTCTGATGGCCGGCTCTGAATTGCGGGAGCTTGCAGAGCGCCGACCCAAAGGGCCAAAGACGGATCTGGCGAGAGAACAGCGACCACGGTGGAGCGTGCTCTCCGACTAACGAACCGCAGTGGCAGCAAACTTCTTGACCATGGCGAGAAGCAGCTTGCGGTCGCTCTCATTCAAGTTCGAGGAGTAACGGCGGATCTGAGTAAGAAAGCGGAGTTCTTCGTCGGTGAGCCGCTGGGTATTGAGCTGACGTCCAACCTGGTCGTCCGCGAAGAACTGCGCGATCGGCAAGTCGAGAGCCACAGCGATCTTTGAAAGCGTGTCGAGCGAGGGGACTGTGTGACCGTTTTCAACGCGGGATAGATAGCAACGCAAAAGGCCGGTCTTCTTTTCTATATCGCCCTGCGAAAGTCCCTTTTGCAGTCTGTGTGCACGAATCGTAGTGCCAATCTTCATCATTCAGAGAACCTGCTCTCTCCCCGACGGAATCGCTTCTGCGGTAGATACCAAGAAGTTATTGGCTCAACAGTTAACATGCCCTGCACCCGAATGCAAGAGGAAATGGCGCGTCTGCAACTTAAGTGGTAAGGGGCATTTTTAGGCCCGTGGTGGCCGCAGATATGTTTCAGAACCAATTGCCAGGACGGTGGTCAGCGGAGACGAACAATCTAAAGGAACTTCACCAGGTAGGCGAGACCTTCCACAGGATTGTCGTTATAAGGCGCGCAGGGCGTGAATCCCATGTCGAGATACATGCGATATGCGGCAGCCATGGATGCGGGAGCGGTATCGAGATAGACCGCTTTGCGTTTCGCTGTCACGGCACGATTGAGGACGGCCTCGGTAAGCGCTTTTCCAAGGCGGAGGCCGCGTCCAAAGGGGCGCACCCACAGGCGTTTCATCTCCCATGCATCGGGAACAACCTGCAAGGAGGGCGTAAGGGCGCGCCAGGCGACAAAGCCCGTTGGGACGTTATCGACAAATGCCATCACGCAGCCACCACCTTGCTCGCGATAACTGAGCGGCAGGCGGGCCGCTTCTTTCTCCAGCGAACCGAAGCAGAACCGAGCGGCGCCAGGCTGAGCGATGACGAAGCGTCCATACTCAAGCAGCAATTCCCGCGCGGCGACGAGTGCCTCGTTAGAGGAGTTATTGGAAAGCTCCTCCAGCCGAATTGTCCTGGACTCTGCGTGCTGAGGAGTCATGCTCGAGTTTACGATGGATTGAAAGCGACCTGGGTCGTAAACCTTCACACGGAAGCTAACGTCTGTTTGAATACAAGCGCGGATCGGGAGAGTTCATGCTGCGAGCGGCCATGCGGGTAGGAGTCGCGATGAGTATCGTCGCCGCCGCAATGACTTGCGCCGGACAGAACTCCCCGGCACCTGCCGCTTCTCCGGCAACCTCCGCGACAACGAATGTGCAGACTCCGGCCGATCAATCTGCCACAGGCGGAAAGCTGCATGGCATGGTGAAGAGCGGCGCCATTCCTCTGCCGGGCGTGACGGTGACGGCGCAGAACACGCTTACGGGCAAGCGCTACTCGACGACATCCGACATCACCGGCGCCTGGTCGCTGACGATTCCGCAAAACGGGCGTTACGTGGTTCGAACGCAGTTCGCGGCATTTGCGCAAGGCGCGCAGGAAGCGGTGTTGAACGCGACGAGTCACGATCAGACGGTGAACTTTTCGCTCATCCTGGCTTCGCGCGCTGCGCAACAGGAGCAGCAACAGGAGGGGCAAGCCGCACAGGTTTCGCAGGCAATTCGCCAATTGGCGGGCAATGGCGCGCAGAGCCTGAGCTTGATGAATGCACTGACGTCGGATACCGAGGCGCAGGCTGGAACCGCAGGCGCGAGTGGCGCCGCGTTGCCGTCGGCGGCGGGGAACTCGGACTTCAGCGAGGAGTCGGTCGCGATCAGCGGACAAGCGGGGGCGGTGAGTCCTTTGGCCGGCGTGGATATGGACCGGCTGCGGGATGCCCTGGAGACTTTCCGCGCGCAGAATCCCGGATTGGAAGGGAACTTCGCTGGAGGCGGTGGGGGCCTATTCGGCGGCGGCCCCGGAGGTTTTGGCGGGGGCGGTTTTGGAGGCCCAGGAGGATTCGGCGGAGGTGGTTTCGGCGGTGGAGGGTTTGGCGGTGGCCGCGGAGGCCTGGGGGGTGGCCGCGGAAATTTCCGGGGCTTCAATCCCGGTCAACCACATGGCGCGATCTTTTGGATCGGCAGCAACTCTGCCCTGAACGCAGAACCTTTTAGCTTGCGGGGACAGCCGCAGAACCAGCCGGCATCGGGGACAAATCGTTTCGGACTCACCTTCATCAGCGCGCCGTACATTCCAGGACTCACGAAGCCCAGCAACAAAGACACGATGTTTCTGACTCTCTCGGGCACGCGCAGTTCGAGCCCCTTGGACGAGTATGCCACTGTGCCAACGGATGCGGAGAAAAGCGGAGACTTTTCTGCACCCGGTTTGGCGACGATCTACGACCCGACAACATTTCAGCAATTCATGTCGAACGGCGTGGCCAACGTAATTCCCTCAACGCGGATTTCTCCGCAAGCCACTGCGCTCCTGAAATATTTTCCAGAACCGAATTTGCCGGGCACGGTGCAGAATTATCATTTGCTGTCCACGGCGCAATCGAATACGACGCAGGCCGGAGCGCGGTACATGCGGAGTCTCGGCTCCAACGCATCTCCCTTTGGATTTGGCGGGCGCGGAAGCGGTGGAGGTGGAGGAGGGCGCAGAGCACAGACGAATCAGGGACTGAGGCAGAGCATCAACTTCAACTACAACTGGGCACACGCAGCTTCAGACAAAGTAAATATCTTCCCCGAACTCGGCGGCAAAACCTCCTCTCAATCCAATTCCGTGCAGGCTGGCTACACCGTTGGCTATCACCGCTTGACCAGCATTTCGAATGTTGGTTGGAATCGTAGCAACAGCCAGACGACAAACTTCTTCACGAACGGGACTGACATCGCGACGCAGCTCGGCATCCTGGGTCCGGATGGAGCGCCGTTGAATCCGAGTTCGCTGAATTATGGTTTGCCCAGTGTGCAGTTGAGCAACATTCAAGGCCTCAGCGAGCAGCAACCGAGCCTCTCGCTGTCGCAAACGATATCGGTTTCGGAGACGCTGAGTTGGATTCACGGTAAACACAACCTGCGCTTCGGCGGCGACTATCGGCGCGTGCATCGAGACTTCCTGGCGGGATCGAACGCCACGGGAACGTTTACCTTTTCCGGTCTGTTTACCGAGGACGCGAGCGGCGATCCGGCGACAGGGTCCTCACTGGCGGACCTTCTTCTTGGACTGCCACAAGAAACGACGCTCGACTCTGCGATCAACAAGAGCTATCTGCGCGACAACGTATTTGATGCGTATGCGCAGGACGACTGGCGCGTCCTTCCGAACCTGACGCTTCTCTATGGCGTGCGCTACGAGTTTTTTGCGCCGTACACGGAGAAATACGGGCACCTCGCTGATCTCGATACCAATCCAGCGAGAGCCTTCACAGGGACAGCCGAGGTGCGGGCTGGAGAGGATGGCGCTTTCAGCGGCAAATTGCCCGATTCGCTGGTCTTTCCGTTCCGCACCGCCTTTGCGCCGCGGATCGGGCTTGCACTGAGGCTGCCGAAGCAGACAGTGCTCCGTGCGGGATTCGGAATGAACTACACCGTCGGCCAATATGCGAGCTTTGCGACAACGATGGCGCACCAGCCTCCTTTTGCCGATGAACAGACCAATCAGGAAGCGGCTGCCAGTGGCCAGCCATCTTCGGATTGTGCGCGGACTGCGCCCAGTACATGCCTGAGTTTGGCGGAGGGATTTCCTGCCCCCGCCATCAATGGCAACTATGCTCTCGATCCGCACTATCCTTTGCCCTACGTGGAGACCTGGAACCTGGATGTGCAGAAGACGCTGCCGTGGGGCATCGTGATGAACATCGGCTACAACGGGTCGAAAGGAAATCACCTCGACATTACGAGCGCGCCGCGCGCCACGGCGAGCAGTCCGAACACTAATCCAACCAACTTGATCTTTGATTACGATCAGGCGCTCGCATTCTCGAAGTTCACATCGGGAACCGTGCGCGTGAACAAACGGCTCACGAAAGGCTTCGCTGTCGGAGCGAATTATCAATACTCACACCTGATCGACAATGCAAACTCAGAGGGGACCAGTACGAGTGTTGGAGCGCAGAACTGGCAGAATCTGAACGCCGAGGAAGGAAACAGCAGCCTCGATCAACGGCACAAGGTAAGCGGAACTTATCTCTACGAATTGCCTTTCGGCCCGGACAAATTCTGGTTTACCAGCGGAACGGCGTCGCACATTCTGGAGGGATTTTCTGTTTCGGGCAGTTACACGTTTGCGACCGGAACGCCGCTCAATCCCTACTATGCTGCCGAAGTTTCAAGCGTCGCTTGTGGAACCGCCGGTACGCTTCGACCGAATCTGAATCCGGGTGTTTCCGCTACTGCAGGTGGCGGATCGCTGAAGCAATGGTTCAATCCCGCTGCCTACTCTGAACCTGCCCCCAATAGCGCGTATCCTTGCGAGGTTTTTGGCAACGCGGCACGCAACTCGATTGCAGGGCCGGGGACAATCACCAACAACATGGCGCTTTCAAAGACGATGAACCTTGGGGAAACACGCAGTATGGAGATTCGCGCCACGATGAATAACGCGTTCAACACAGTGCAGTACTCGGGAGTGGATACGAATGTGGCTTCGCCGACGTTTGGACAAGTGACGTCGGTGGGGGCGATGCGGTCGTTTCAATTTACGGCGAGATTCAGGTTTTAGCGAGACGAAAAGTTAGCGGGAAGGGAATCGATGTTGTGTCGGATGCAAAAGTCGATCGCGGTGGTGGGGGCTCTGGCGATGATGGCGTCCAGCTTGCAGCCCGCGATCGCGCAGACTTCCGAACAGCCGGCAAGCGCACAGGTTTCGACAACGCAGGAGGGCGGCTTTGTTCTGAAGACAAATGCCGAACTGGTGCTGACAAACGTGGTGGCGCGAGACGCGAAGACGGGCGAATTTGTGCGCGGACTGAAACAGAGCGATTTCTCGGTTTACGAAAACGGCAAGCAACAACAGATCGCGACCTTCGATTTCCAAAGCGTGGAGATGGCGAAGCCGTTGAACGAGGCAACCATCAATGGACTGGCGGCCGGGCCGAGCGGTAAAGGAAGCAAGGCCGTCGTGGTTGCAAAGCCCGAGGACCTGCGCAATCACCGGCTCATTGTGATGTTCTTCGACTTGACATCGATGCAGCCGGAAGATCTGGATCGAAGTGTGGAGGCCGCGCAGGCATTCCTTCGCACAAAGATGCAGCCTGCTGACCTGATCGCCTTGGTTTCATTGGGAGACACGCTGACAGTCGATCAGGACTTTACTGCGGACACGAATGCGTTGATCAACGAAGTGGGTGTGTACAACGGGACCGAGGGCCAGGGATTCGCACAAGGTGCGACCTCAAACTCAAACCAGGTCGAAGATACCACTGGTTACACGCCCGACGAGAGCGAGTACAACGACATCAATACGGACCGCGAGTTATTCGCGTTGCGCGCTGTTTCAAAGTCGCTGGAGAAGATCACAGAGAAGAAGTCGCTACTCTATTTTTCGGGCGGCATTTCGCGGGACGGCATCGAGAATCAGGCATCGCTGCGGGCTGCGATCAACGCCGCGGTTCGTGCCAATCTTGCCATCTACAGCGTGGACACACGCGGGTTGCAGGCGATTTCGCCCTTGGGAGATGCGTCGACGGGGAGCATTCGCGGATCGGGCGCGTACAACGGCGGCGCTTTGCTAAACAACATGAACTCGAACTTTGCCTCGCAGGAGGTGATGGCAACGTTGAGTTCCGACACGGGAGGCAAGGCATTTTTTGATTCGAACGATTTCGCACCGGCGTTCGCCCAGGTGCAACGCGACACCTCGGCTTACTACGCGATCGGCTTTCACTCATCGAATCCAGCGCGCGACGGCAAATATCGCAAGCTAACGATCAAGATCAATCGGCCAGGGATCAAGCTGGAGTATCGTCCTGGCTACTATGCGCCGGCGGACTTCAAGCATTCGGGCCGAGAGGATCGCGAGCGCGAGTTAGACGAGCAGTTGGCCAGCGACCTGCCGGCAACCGATATGGCCGTGTATCTCGATGCGCTGTATTTCCGGCTCGACGAGAATCGCTTCTATGTGCCTGTGTCGATCATCGTTCCTGGCTCGCAGATCCCATTTGTGAAGGGCGGCGACAAGGATAAGGCGACGCTCGACATTATTGGCGAAGTAATCGACGAAGTGAAGAGGACGATTGGCAGCGCACGCCAGACGGTGAAGCTGAACCTGGATCCATCGTTGCAGGCGCGACAGCGCAACATCGAATACACGACAAGCTTCGACTTGCCACCCGGCAAATACCATTTGAAATTTGTGGTGCGCGAAAATCAGACGGGGCGTATGGGCTCATTCGAAGCGGACATTACGCTGCCCGACATGAAGAAGACCCCGCTCAAGATAAGCTCAATCGTGCTGGCTTCTTCGCGACAGCCCACGAAGCAGAATACGCCTTTGGTGCGCGAAGGAGTGGAGTACGTTCCGAATATCAGCCACGTGTTTCGCCAGGATCAGCACCTTTATCTACTCTATGAGGTCTATAACCCGACGCGCGAAAAGCCTGCTGAGAATCAGCCGAAGGGGACCAAGCCCGGCATCAGTCTGCTGAGCAGCCTCGAACTGATTCAAGGATCGGTAAAGGTCTACGAGACGCCTCTGGTGCAGGCGAAGGCTCTGAATATTGACGGGCGCGATGCAGTTTCGGTGGCGCTGGACGTGCCGCTGAACGCGCTGAAACCGGGCTCTTATGTATGCCAGTTGAACGTAGTGGACGACGCTGGCGGAAGTTTTGCCTTTCCGCGTTTCGCGGTCCTGGTGCGGGAAGCACTAGTCGCATCTCCGGCAACCCCACCAGCGCCCACACCGGCAACTTCGCCCTCCTCGCATTGATAATGCGAGGGATTCCGCGCTCCGTGCCTCAACCGCAAGAATGCAGAAGAAGCACGAAGGCGGGTCTGTATCGTCAGCTTCGCTTGCCGATGATCAAGCGGAACACAAACACAACCAGGATGGCGCCGGCTGTGGCGATCAATATGGTGTAGATCAGTCCGCCGGCAGGGGAGAAGCCGAGCGCACGCGCGATAAAACCGCCGACCAGTCCGCCGACAATCCCCAGGATGATGTCGACGAAGAATCCGTAGCCGCCGCCTTTCATGACCTTGCCAGTGAGCCATCCGGCAACTAGACCTACAAGAATCCACCACAATAGATGCATAGTTTCATTCTCCATTTCTTCGCTTGAGAATTTGAGTCGTGCGCATCGGATTGAGGGAAGTTCCAGAGCGCCTTCGCGAACCGGTCCTGCGATTCATATACCTCGCAATGCGGTTCGTATTCGGTGCGCTGCATCTTACATCGAAAAGCCTGGCATTGGGTATCAAGAAGTAGACCTCTGCGATTCCCGCTCGGATTTTTGGACCATTTCGCGCGTATGATGCGGGGATAGCGAGGTCAGAATGGTTCACAAAAACACGAGTAAGGTCGCCGTAATTACCGGCGCAACAGGGGGGATCGGCGCGGCTATCGCAAAGTCATTGTCCAAGGCCGGGTACCTGCTGGTGCTGAACGCTCCCTCCAGTGAGAAACTCAGCGCGCTTGCCTCCGAGCTCGAAGGGCCGTGTGTGGCTGTGGCCGGAAACCTGCGGGCGGAATCGACGCCAGAAACCCTGCTGGCTGCCGCGTTGAACAACTTCGGGCGCTGCGATGTATGTTTCAACAACAGCGGATTGATTGAAGCCGGGTCGGTGGAGACGGTGGATATCGAGCGGATCTGCAACATGGTGCGAGTGAACGTGGAGGGTGCGTTTCGCATGGCGTATACCTTCCTACAGCATTTTGTGCAGCAAGGGCGTGGGCACCTCTTCAATACGTCGAGCATTCTGGGCAGAAAAGTGCGGCCGACGGTGGGTGCGTATGCGGCGACCAAGTTTGCGATAGAAGCGTTCTCAGAGGCTTTGCGGATGGAACTCAGCAAGTCCGAGGTGCGGATCTCCAGCATCGAGCCGGGCCTTGTGCGGACTGGCTACCAGGACCGCTGGGAAGTGCCTCCTGCGATGTTGATGGGAATGGAAGAGCCGCTCGATCCGGTTGAGGTTGCCAGAATGGTTTTGGTGATCCTTGAAGAACCGGCCAATCAACTGATCCCGCAACACGCGGTTATGCCCAGGGAACGCGAATTGGCGTTGACCTAGGCTTGGCTGGCAGTTTCGTCACTTCCGATCTGCGAATTACGGTAGGGGCAATGACGACAGCCTGATTCGCAGCAATACCCGCGCTTCAAGTGGTACGTCGCAGTGAAGACAAGAAGCGGCCCATCCATGTAATAGTCCTCGGGCTCGAGCGCGGGCAAAGCATTCAAAGAGTGGGGCCGATTCTCGTCCATCGTTCCATTCTCGCTTATATATTCTCGAAGAGCAGGGTGTTTGCTATTGGCAGTTAAAATTCAAACATGGCCCTGAGTGCGCAGGAACGTGCCCGCCGCATCAAAATCATCCTATTTGACGTCGATGGTGTTCTCACCGATGGGACCATTTGGCTGGTTCCTTCGCCGAGTCCCGGATCAAGTAGCCCTGAGACACAGGCTCATTTGTCGAAGCACCAGGGGCGCGTGGGATTTGGCACTCATTCGGCAACCATGACAGAAGCCAAAGGCTACAGCGCGCACGATGGAACGGCGATCTCGCTGGCGCGACTCGGCGGGATGAAATGCGGCGTCATCACCAAGCGGATCAGTGAGACGGTTGCTACGCGCGCGCGCGATTTGAAACTCGAGTTTGTCTACATGGGCCAGGCCTTCAAAATGCAAGCGGTTCGCGAGATCATGCAAAAAGAAGGAGTCGCGCTCGAGGAGATCGCTTACGTTGGGGACGATGTGATTGATCTCCCCGTGATGAGGGAGTGCGGCTTCGCGGTGGCAGTGGCAAATGCCCGTCCGCAGGTGAAAGCCGAAGCGCACTATGTGACGCCGAATGCCGGAGGGTATGGGGCGGGGCGCGATGCGGTGGAATTCATCCTGGAATCGAAGGGCGTTCTGGAACAAGTCATCGCCGAATATATCGACGAGCGCAATCCGATTTCTCCATCGATGGATATTGGCAACGGTGGGAATCTTGCCTAGTCGGATCGGCCTGCTGCTTACATTGCGCGCATCAGGCTGAGAACGAGAATCACAAGCACGATCAGGCTCACCCCGGCGTAGAGCCTGTCTCTCTCGAGTGCAAAACCCGCGACTGCGAGGGCCACGCGCGCGACAGGTGTTGCAATCAAAAGCAAAAGACCGAATTGAATCAAACCCTCGCTATTGAGATAGGCGGCAGACTTGAGTATTCCACGAAAAGATTGCACGACGGCGCCGTCCGGCGAGAACTGGTGATAGCTGACCCTGTCAGCGTGGTGCCGCACTAGGTAGAGAACGCCGCCCACGAAGACCGTTGCTGCCGAAAGCAGGACTCCGGCGCGCAGCAGATTGCCGATGTTGGTTTCGAGCCGCTGGTCGTCCACCGCTCTATACCTTTCCCGTGAGGCCATTCACGATCATTTCAATGGCCAGTGCCAACACCACGCATCCGAAGATAAGGCGCAAGGTGCGCACACGAGCTTGAACGAGAACCTTTGTTCCGGCGAACGCCCCTGCCAGTACCCCCAAGATCACAGGCATCGCGACGCGAGGATCGATATAGCCGCGACTCAGGTAAACCCCGGCGCTTGCAGCGGCTGTCACTCCAATCATGAAGTTGCTGGTTGTGGTGGACACCTTGAAGGGGATCTTCATCGCGCGATCCATCGCAATGACTTTGAGCGCGCCCGAGCCGATGCCGAGCAACCCTGAGAGTCCGCCTGCCATGAACATCAAACCGAATCCGGTTGGTACATTGCGCACTCCATATTTCTGACGGGTTCCGTTGACAGGATAGGTCCCCTCCAGCCTCAGGCGTTTTCCGAGCGCATCGGACTCGGTTGGGCTGGCGTCTTCCGGCTCAGACTTGAAGAACGATTGATACGCCGCCTGGAGGAGGACCAATCCAAACACAATCGCGATCACATGCGTGGTCACGTGTGCGGCCAGAACGGCCCCAACGATCGCGCCGACCGTCGTGGCAATCTCGAGCAGCATTCCTACCCGGATGTTGGAGTAGCCCTCGCGGACATAGGCTGCCGCGGCGCCCGAAGACGTCGCGATAACCGAGACGAGGGATGCGCCGATCGCATATTTGATATCGACTCCCAGCGCGAGCGCCAGCGCCGGCACGATAACCACGCCCCCGCCGAGTCCGGTAAGCGCGCCCAGAAAGCCTGCGACGGCCGACATGGCCAGAACCACAAATGTGAAAGTCAATGCCGTCATGAAGGAGTTGGTTGCGAGACCTTGCCCGCGAACAGGCGACCTGATCATTCTATCTGCATGGATCAAGCGCGGCGGAGAGGACTACTGATTCTTTGATGCAGATTTGGAGGCGGCATAAGACGGAAAGACGTTTTCGATGAGGTCATTGCGCAGTACTAAGCGCAGATCGGTAGTCGGATCGGGCTCGGTGTTCGATTGTGGGTGCAGCGTGGCCGCGGGAGCTGAAGTTCCGGTATCAGTGGTATTCACCACCAGAATGCTCGCAGCTCGGCCGGCCGGATCGACCAGAAGCTCGGAAGAGAAGCCGCCTTGATCGCCATCGTGGTAAATATAGCGGCGGCCGGCTGCCTGCAGCACAAAAAATCCGAGGCCCATCCACGGCTGCGAACCATGCAGGCCGCTGGTGTAGGGTGTCGGTTTCGCTCCTGCTTGAACGGCAGGAAGCACACCGGTCCAGGCTTCTTCAAGCGAACTTCGCTTCAGTACGAAGCTATAAGTCGAGTTAGCTGGGTCTCCGATGAGGAAGCGCAAATATTTCTCCATGTCGGTGATTGGAGCCTTGAGCCCGCTGTTTGAGGTCGTAATTCCCGTATCGAAGTTGAAGGGTTGCGGGACGAGCTTTGAGCCTTCGCGCAGATAACTTGCGGAGACGTGCGACTCAAGAAAATAGGGAGAGCGATCAAAGTAGCTTTCAGTCATCCCGAGAGGTTTCAAGATATTTTTGTCGAGATAGACTTCGAAATCGTCGCCCGAAATCCGCTCGATAATCTGCCCGAGGATGACGTATCCAAGGTTCGAATAGCTCCAATGGCTCCCCGGCTTAAACGCGATGTGCGTATAAGGGAGCATCGCAGCCACTTGTGCCCATTTCGTCGGCTCGAAGGGCTGCCAATCGCAGTTGGCCGATTCGTCGCAGTCCCATGGCCAAGTGGGGTTGCGGAAGCCCGCGCTATGGCTTAGCAACTGGCGAATCGTAATTGCGCCGATGGGGCCGTATTCATCGTGCACCTGCCTTAATTCCGGCACGTACAACACTGCCGGATCATCGAGCGCGAGTTGGCCCCGATCGCGCAGTTGCAATATGGCAATGGCGGTCATGGTTTTGGTGATGGAGGCCCAGTTATAGGAAGTCTCGGCGTCGACTGGCAGAAGATTGTCGCGTCGTGCTTCACCAAACCAAAACTCCATCGGCTGGACGTCTGTATGGACAACGGCGATGCCGCCGCCGACGACTCCGTGCTGGGAGAGGACGCCCGTGAATCGCGCGTGAAAGACGTTTTCCTGAGCAGCTGCCGATATCCCAATGTGGGAAAGGGTAAGGAGGATGATCGCCATCGATGCAGCGGAGAAACGGTTCAACATGGGGGCAATGATATACGAGGGGTTCGCAGACCCAAAAAGTGACTCGGGATTTTTCGCTCCGAGAGAGGGCCGCGACAGTCCGTTTGAGCGATGTCCCGATCCAAGCAGGCTTCTTTGCCTTCGCACCGAGCATCCCGGAACTCGCGGCGTATTCATAAATGGAGACGATGCAAACACAGCCCAATACGATTGACACCGCAGCCGCGATAATCCATTTAGGTTTTAACCTGATCGATCCACCGCCCAATCTCCGCATGATAGCGGAGATGACGAGATAGAGTGCCGTAGCTAAACATACGCCGCCTCGGCTCCGAGCGCCTGCGGCGACATTGATCGCACCGATTGTCACACCCAAGACGACCGGCGTGTATCCGAGGCACTGCTTGCGAGAAGCTAATAGGAAGACAGCCAATGTCGTAGGATATGCCATGCCAAACTTCCAGGGATAATCGACGGCGTGCCAGTCTGTACTGAATAGGAACGCAAGTATAAGGCCAGCGACGAGCCCCCAACTGTAAAGCAAGAGGCGCCGCGGTCTCCCATAAAGCAACCTATTGAGCACACAAAAATTGATTAGGGTGAATAGTATCTTGCTCCACCCTCGCGAGTAATCCGAGAAATCAGAGTGCACTACGAGATCAGTGAAACACTGAGAACCAAGCCAAAGAACACACAGCAAAATGAACCGTCTGGAAAGCGGCGTGGTCGACTGAAGCTTGCCCCTTAGAATCAAGAAGCAAAAGGTCACGATGAATAGCAGGTCTGACGCGAATAATGCGACTTCTGCGAAAAGAGCGGAAGGTAGTGCTCTAAAGAGCGGGCCGTCAGGTGTTGTGCGACTCGCTTTTCATGGTTGGCAATTACCTGTAATGCACGCCATGAGGAATCCATTGTGTATTTCAACCTCAGAAGTGTCTTTTGTCAATTCATTCCGATTTGTCTTTGCGGATTAATGGGCGGTTATAACTTATAGATAGTTATAGGTGTGACTACTGTATCGTTAGTTGACTGGCTCGATCCTGTGTGGTCAGAAACTAAGCCCTTGAGTTCTGCGGGCGTCCAGAGGATCAAAGATCGTGTTCAACCTGTTCTAAATCTATTACTCCGAATCGAATGGCGTATCACTTTAGGTCTTCATATCGAGGATCAACAATTCTGATGCTGAGGTCACTCGTTATTACAAGAAGGTGATTCGATTACCGAGACTGGAGGATAACCGTGTCTGAAACTGTGACAATTATGACCCAGAATTCTCCGTCACCTTGTGACCATGAATACACGATGAGCAATATCCTCAGGATTAGGACCGCGCGGGCCACGTCAAGCACCGCGGATGCAGTCGGAACTGAATCGACGTCATTGGAAGAGGTGCACGGGGCAAGATCTGAAGAGAAAAAGGGGCATCGACAAGACGATTGACCGCATGCGACGAAGCATGCGTGTAGGAGGCGTGCGAAGTTTGAGACCCGTTTCCGGGAGCACTTCAATTCCGGCTTCTGGCCGCCTACGAAGAATTTCGTTGACAAATACGAAAAGCTTCGTATAGAGTGGCCAACATTATGACGAAGTCCTCCAAATCCTTGCCCCGACCGACCGAAGCTGAACTTGAGCTGCTCCGGATTTTGTGGGACAAGGAACCGGCCACTGTCCGCGAAATTTACGATGCGTTGAATCTCCAGCGGCCATCAGGGTATACCACGGTGCTCAAGATGCTGCAAATCATGACGACGAAGGGGTTGGTGGTTCGAGACGAAGCCAACCGCGCTCACGTCTACCGCGCAGCGCTGAGCCAGGACGTTACGCAAAGCGAGATCCTCAAAGACCTGAGTGTTCGTCTTTTTTCCGGCTCGGCTGCGCAACTCGCACTGCACGCGCTCGCAATGGAGCCCGCCAGTGCCGACGAGTTGGAAGCCATACGCGTTCTTATCGATAGCAAGCGCAGACCAGGGGAAATCAAATCCGCTCAGCGAGGGAAGCATCAGCCATGAGCCACACACTCGATGCCATTGCCTGGACTCTCATCCATTTCTGCTGGCAGGCTGCAGCCATTGCCGGAGTCTATCGCCTGTTGACTGCTCTGTTGGTACACAGCTCGAGCCAGACGCGCTATCTGCTTACGGTCGCGGCGATGCTGATGATGGTGGGTGCGGCTGCCGGGACATTTCTTTGGCAGGTGCGCTCGGCTCCGCCTTCTCCTGTCCTGCACAACGCCGCAGCAACGATTGAGGACGCAACGATCGCGCTTCCACGCGGAGTGGTGTCAGGTCTCATCTCCACACACCAAGGCGTTGCAGCTTCAACGCAAGCCAACCTGCTGCGTTGGATCGATGGTTTCTGGATTCTCGGTGTTGTAGTGCTCTCCATGCGCAGCTTGGGCGGCTGGTGGGTGATTCAACGTTTGCGTGCCACCGCGCTTGCTGAAGCGCCTGAACCGGTCCGTGAGAGCTTTGGACGCATCTGCGCAGCAATGAGGCTTAGCAGGCCTGTGCTTCTGCGGGTGTCCAGTGCGATTAATGGTCCCATTACAGTGGGTGCGATCCGCAGCATGGTGTTGTTGCCGCTTTCCGCGATGACCCTGCTCGGTCCAGATGAGCTTGAAATGGTATTGGCACATGAATTGGCCCACGTGCGCCGCGCCGACTTCCTTTGCAACCTCGTGCAGACCTTGGTTGAAACGTTGTTCTTCTTCCATCCAGCCGTTTGGTGGATGGGCAATCGCATCCGCCACGAGCGCGAACTTTGCTGTGACGACCTCGCGCTGAAGATCTGCCCAAATCCTGTGACTTACGCTACCGCGCTTTTCCGGCTTGAGGAGCACCGCGCTCGCCAATGGAGGCTTGCCATGGCACTCGATGGACATCAAACTTCGCAGACTTTACGCCTAAGAATCGCGCGCATTCTTGGGGAACCCGTTTCGCGCATCGGTGGGCGGCCCATCCAGCCGTTCTCGTTGGTTGTCGCCTGCATCGCGCTCGCTCTCTCACTCTTTGCCGCGCGCCCGGTAGTGGCGAGTCTGAGCCCTCTGCATTCGGCTGCGCCAACGCATCTTGCGACGATGAATGCAAACGCTGTGCCGCAAGGGAAAGGTCTCAAGCCCGTTCTAAGCGCAACCTCAAAGCGTCTCGCGCCTGCTGGTCTGGTTTTGCAAGCTGCCGCATCCGGTCCGCAAGAGAAGCAGTCCGATTCGTCCCAGCCCAAGGGGAGCTACATCGACCGCATGAAAGCTGCCGGTTACGACGTCGATCTCGACAAGTTGATTGCGATGAAAGTGCAGGATGTCACGCCAGAGTATGCGCAGGCAATGGCGCAGGCAGGCTTTGGCAAACCCTCGGCCGACGAATTGATCGCATGCAAGATCCAGGGAGTTACACCCGAATATGTTTCCGAGCTCAAGCAAAAGGGCTTTCAAATCGAGAGTTTTCAAGATGCAATCACGTTTCGCATCTTCGCAATCACGCCGGAGTTTGCAGCGGGAATGAAGAGCGCGGGATTCCCTGATCTTACTTCGAAGCAGCTAGTCTCGCTTCGCGCCCAGGGCGTCACGCCCGAGTACGCGCAGCAAATCGCTCAGGCATACCCAGGCGCAACGGTGGATGACGTCATTAAGACTCGTATCTTCCGCATCGATGCCGCGTTTATCGAGTCGGCAAAGAAACACGGATTCACTCATCTATCGCTCGAAAAGCTGGTACAGTTGCGGATCACCGGTCTCCTCGACGACGAATCCGCGAAGTAATAGCCCGGTCAAAAATCCACCTTCCCTTCCCGCGAAGCAACGGCTTGCCCAGTCAAGTCACACGCTCTTGGTGACGGGAAAACCACGCCTTTTTGGGGTTGCGACAACAGGAGATTCGAATGAACACACAGCGACTTCATGTTCCCCTAGTCCTCATGGCCTCGGCCATTACCGCTCTCCAATCCGCGGCGCTCGAGCCTTATCGCGCAGCGTGCTCCATCAGCGCGAGCGAGCTGGCAGGCAAATTCCGCCTGCACATCGATAGCAGGGATTGCGGCGACGAGCATTGGCATTGCGAATCCAACTACAGCGAAGAGTCTATCGACAGGTTCAAGGGCATCACTCCCGCGGATCTTGGACAGGAGGGCGCTCAGTTGACCGCCACGCTAACGGCGGAAGCAGGCACATTCACGTGTTCAGGTACGGTGCACAGTGGTTCGCTCATGGGCGGTTCTCTCTTTGTGCCAGACGCAGCCTTTGCCGCGCGCATGGAGCAGATGGGGTTCTCCGGCCTCGAGTCGGAGAAGCTGCAGACGTATGCATTGGTCAATGTGGAAAGCCAGTGGGCGCATTCACTGCAGCAGCTCGGCATCCAGGGGATCACGGTCGATCGCCTGATTCCGCTTCGCATCTTCAAGGTTGATCCTGCGTATGTCCACAGCATCACGGCGCTGGGCTACGATCTTCCCTCGGCTGACCAGTTGATCGCGATGCGAGTACAGGGCGTCGATGCCGCAGAGGTGCGCGAGATACGTTCGCTGGGATACCAGCCCACATTTGATGAACTGGTTCAGATTCGCATCTTCAAAATAACCCCGGAGTTTATCCGGCGCATGGAAGCCCGCGGTCTGAAGGATCTCACCATCGCGAAGCTGGTGCAGATTCGGATATTCAAGCTCGATGAATGAGACCGACGCCGCTGGGATCTTGCGCAGGTCGGATAACAACTGGATTCATGAGAGGGAATTGATCGACCTTCAGCAAACAGAAGCGGGACGCGACTCGCTAAGCGGCTGGCCGTATCTGAGTTCATAGAGTATTTCTTGCACCGCCACCTCCGCGGCTCCCTGGACTACCGGGGAGAGACTCATCGAAATGGGTTGCTGCGGATCGATGGCGATGGCGTAGAGAACTACGTCGCGGCTACCGCCTTGTATGTAGAAGGCATCGAGCAGGTCCTTGACGCCGATGTCATGAGCCGTGAGCGTAGGCGGATAGTCGCGCGAGAACTTTGGCGTGGTGCGTGTGACTGTTCCCGGCGGGTTGCCGTCGGCTGCAGCGTCAATGAGCACGATGCGGCTGGCTTGCTGGAGGGGCTCGAGCAGAATGAATCCGCCGGTGCCGCCATCGAGACATTCCACATTGACCGGCAGGGTGTGCTGCTCCAAAGCCCGCACCACATGCACGCCAACGCCTTCATCGCCCATGAGGATGTTGCCGAGGCCGAGCACCAGCGTTTTTTCGGGGCTACTTGTCACGCTTCTCCCGCTCGAACTTCCATCCCCCGATGATCGAGGATACGGTGCCGCGCCCCTCGATGTAGTCGTGATAGAAGGCTAGATAAACGTGTACGACGACAAACGTGACAAAGAACCAGAGGAACAAATGGTGCCAGAAACGCACCCTAAATTCGCCACCCAGCAGCGGTACTATCCAGACAAACATCCGCGGCAGCCATGAATTGCTCATGCTGGAATAAAGGGCGAATCCCGTGATGGTTTGGGCTACGAATGCGAGGAAAGTGAAGAAGTAAATGAGTCCGGCAAGCGCGTTGTGCCCGGTGGAAATAGGGCCGTGCAGTTTCGTTTCCAGCACATCGGCCTTGATGACGTCGACGATCTCCTGCCGCTGCGTTGGCTTGAGCGGAAAGAAGGCGGCCCAGCTGGAATATTTGTTGCCGACGAAGCCCCAGTAAAGCCGTGCCAGAAAGTTAAACACGTAGACGAATGCGGCAGCGAAGTGGATGAAGCGCACCCAACCGAACCAATACTGTTGATAGGCTTCGGCGGCGTAGAACAGACGGACGGGAGCGCCGATCAAATAGCCGGTGACGCAAAGAAGCACCAGCGCAACAGCGTTGATCCAGTGATAGACACGTACAGGCAGTTCCCACACGTAGACGCGCCGATATTCGACGGACTGCTCTGGAGCTGCCGGTAAACCACTACTTGCGCCAATTACGGGAGCACTCATCGGTGTCACTCGAAGGAAACCCGGTTGAGGTGCCGGCCCTGCGGATCGTACAGATGTACGGCGCAGGCCAGGCACGGGTCAAAGGAATGGATGGTGCGAATAATCTCGACCGGCTGTTCGAGGTTGGCCACCGGCGTGCCGATCAACGCCTGTTCAAACGACGAACGCTGTTGTTTGGCATCGCGCGGAGAACCATTCCAGGTGGTCGGCACAACCAGTTGGTAGTTGTCGATGGCGCCGTTCTTGATCTTGATCCAATGCGCCAGCGCACCGCGAGGAGCTTCGGTCAAACCGACACCCTCGGCATCAGCAGGCCAGCTCTTCGGTTCCCAGAATTCGCCATTGAACGTGGAGACCTCGTTGATCTTCACCCGCTCCATCAACTGTCCGTAGAATTCCTTCAGCCAAATCATCGCCAGCGCAGCATCCAGGCCTCGGGCGGCAGTGCGACCCAACGTGGAGAACAGTGCAGCCACAGGTACGTTGAGTTTGCCCAGCGTGTCCTTCACCAAGTCCTGTACGTCGGTGCGGCCGGAGGCATAGGCAACGATCAATCTGGACAGAGGGCCCACTTCCATCGGCTGTTCTTTCCAGCGTGGCGTTTTCAGGAACGAATATTTCTGGAATCCCTCCAGGGTCTCAAAGGGCGGCTTCGGTCCGGAGTAGTTCAGTTTGGTCTCGCCGGCCCACGGATGGATCCCGACGTTGTCTCCGCCTTCGTAGCTGTACCAGGAGCTTGAAATGTACTCCTTAATCTCCTGGGAATCGCGCGCGTTGACCGGATGCACATGGCTGAGGTCGCGATTGAGCACCACGCCCCGCGGATATTTGAATGTCTCCGGCTTGCCGTAGCCCTGGGTAGGGAACTCGCCATAGCTAAGGTAGTTGGTTAGTCCACCGCCCCACTTGGCCCAATCCTTATAGAAGGATGCTACGGCGAGCAGATCGGGGATGTAGACCTCGTTAACGAACTCATCGGCCTGGCTGATGAGGCGAGCGACGAGATTGAGCCGCTCGGAGTTGATGGCGGCTACTTCATTCATATTGATGGAGCAGGGAACGCCACCAACGAGATAATTCGGATGCGGATTTTTGCCGCCGAACACCGCGTGGATCTTGACGATCTCCTTCTGCCATTGAAGAGCGTCGAGGTAGTGGGCCACCGCAATCAGGTTGACTTCTGGCGGCAGCTTGTAGGCCGGATGGCCCCAATAGCCATTGGCGAAGATGCCGAGGCCGCTGGCAGCGAAGGACTTGATCTTGTCCTGCACGTCGGAAAAATAGGCGGGGGTGTTTTTATCCCACTTAGAAAACGATCCGGCCAGTTCCGCGGCTTTCTTGGGGTCGGCCTTCAGCGCGTTGACGATATCGACCCAGTCAAGTGCGTGCAGGTGATAGAAGTGGATCACGTGGTCTTGCACGTACTGCGTGGCCATCATGATGTTGCGGATGAGCTCAGCAGTAGGCGGAACCGTGATGCCCAGCGCGCTTTCTACGGCGCGCACGCTGGTGAGAGCATGCACCGTGGTACACACGCCGCACACGCGTTCGGTAATGGCCCATGCGTCGCGCGGATCGCGGCCGATGAGGATCTTTTCCAGGCCGCGGACCATAGTGCCTGCGCTGAATGCGTCGGTGATGACGCCATTTTCAACAACCGCCTCGATGCGCAGATGGCCTTCAATGCGGGTTACGGGATCTACGATGACTCGTGTCATAGGCCCTTATGGCTCCTTCTGGTCTTCAGCGTGCACTTCCGCGATCACGCTCCGCTTGCGGACGTTGGTCACTACGGCGTGCGCGGCAACACCGACCAACGTGGTAAGTCCTACTGCCGCACCAATCGTGTCTGCCGTGCTCTCAATGCCGAACCCCGGGAAGGACGGCAGGTGCTGATAGAACGGACCGTTGTCCCAGAATCCCGCCTCGCTGCAACCAATGCAGCCGTGTCCCGACTGGATCGGATAGCTTGTTCCTTCGTTCCACTTGGTGACTGAGCAGGCGTTGTAGGTGACCGGGCCGCGGCAGCCCATTTTGTAAAGGCAATAGCCTTTGCGCGCGTTCTCGTCGTCAAAGGACTCGACGAACAAGCCGGCATCGTAGTTGGGCCGGCGATAACAAGTGTCGTGGACGCGGCGACCGTAAAACTCCTTGGGACGTCCGAGGCTGTCGAGCGCCGGAATCTGCCCCAGCACCAGGAGGTGGGTGACAACACCCATCATCACATCGGCGATCGGCGGGCAGCCCGGCACATTGATCACCGGCTTATCCACCAGCTTATGAATTGGCGTGGCCCCAGTGGGATTCGGCTTGGCCGCCTGGACGCATCCGTTGGAAGCACAACTACCCCACGCCACCACGGCGGCTGCATCCTTGGCCACTGTCTGCAGAATTGACTCCGCAGTCTTGCCGCCGATCATGCAGTAAACACCGTCTGCTTCCAAAGGCACCGCGCCCTCGACGAGGACGATGTACTTGCGCTTGTTCTTTGCGATTGTGTCGGAAAGACACTTTTCTGCCTGAAATCCGGAGGCCGCCATCAGGGTCTCGGAGTAATTCAGCGAAAGCACGTCAAGCAGCGCATCGACCACGATGGGATGCGATGCGCGAATGAATGA
This sequence comes from uncultured Acidobacteriaceae bacterium, assembly GCA_963704415.1. Lineage (GTDB taxonomy): Bacteria > Acidobacteriota > Terriglobia > Terriglobales > Acidobacteriaceae > Telmatobacter. The sequence goes on from OY969908.1 coordinate 2,746,311, forward strand.
CTCGCTGCAGCAGGTGCACTCCTGAAAGTGCAGCCATACCACGGCCGGCTTCTCTTTTTTCTCGAAAGCCGTGGCTACCTGGGCCGCGCCTGTCCTGCCCAGTCCTGCTACGGTTGCGGCTGCTGCGCAGAATTGCAAGAAGTCTCTGCGGCTATAGCCCTTCTGCTGCATCGATTGCCAAATAGATTGACCCATGCCTACCTCGCTCGCTGAGAAGGCACCGGAGTCACAAAGATATCAAGCAAGAGAAATTGATCAGGCCCGAGCGTGACTCATCGGTGGATGAGAGGCACAGTACGAATATTGAAGGACGATAGGCTGTGAGCTGCATCACACAGCATCCATAGGCTGTGCCTTTTGGAAGCTTCAACAGAGAGCCATTCACTCAGTGCGTTCGGAACCGGCCGAGCCAACAACGCACCTTCCGCGGGGCTCTTGAGACGAAGCAGAGAGCGTGACCAAGGACGCGATTCTCTGGCTTGCTTTACCTCTCAACCCGATGCAAAACAACCGAGATTCCCTGTGGAATGTGTCGAGGCATATTGAACGATGGATCGGAACCGTCCGGCGGAGGCCCGATCGCGGGACGCGGTCCAGATGGTTCGGCAGGAGGAGTCATGCGGAAGGGGATTTGGATCCTTCGCTCAAGTTCGAGCTGGTCTCCGTTGATCTTCCCCGTATAGGTGCTATTGCCGCTCTTGAAGGAAATATCGTCGCCGTTCACTTTGCCTTCTGTGATCGGAATCGGAGCATCGCTGCCGCCAAAGAATCCGCCGCCGCTGCCTTCGACACTTCCACTCAGAGCGCTGCCATCCTGGCGCAGAGTGAAGACGGTGACGCCGTTGCCCACGAGAAACGACATCAGTCCTGTTGTTTCACCGCCGGGCACAGGCCTCCACAGACCCGTGATGCCGGAACCTTTCGGCACCTCGCGCTCCCAGACCGGCACCTGCGCGCGGAGGGCCACGCTTTTTGCCCGAAGCGTAACGCTGGCCGAAGCGAGCCCCGGCGATGTGGCTTCGACGGTGATGTCTCCCGCGGTCTTGGAAGCCTGGGCAATCGCCATGCAGTAACCCGAAAATGCTTTGCGCGCGTTGCCCTTGTCGGGCTCTTGATCGGTTGGATCGCCATTGCCGACACCAATCAACTTTCCAGCCCCGGAGACCTTGAAGGTCACCACATTGTCCGTGATCGGAATGACGCGGCCCTGCGCATCCTCGACGGCGACGGCGAACATGGCCACGTCTTCGCCATCGGCGGAGACCTGCTGCCGATCCGGAGTCATCACCAGTTTTGCTGCGGGCCCCGTGGTCTCCCGCTTTGTCGTCATCACCACTTTGTCCGCTTTATAGCCGCGCGCCTCGAGAGTGCCCGCAGCGTACTTCACATTCCATGCAACGTGCGAATCCTTCTTCACATCTTTCGTGCCAAGACTCTGGCCGTTGAAAACCAGTTCTACCTTGTCGAGATTCGAGTAAACCCAGACCGCAATCTCCTTGCCTTCCATCCCAGGCCAGTTCCAATGCGGAAACAGGTGCAGCACCGGCTGGGCGGTCCACCAGGATTGGTAGTAGTAGAACGAGTCCTTGGGAAACCCGCAGGTATCGATGATTCCGTACTGCGAACTGATGTTGGGCCACTCGTTGGGCGAGGGCTCTCCACGATAGTCGAATCCTGTCCAGATGAATCCGCCAAGAAGCCACGGCCGCGAGTTGCAGAAACTCCACCAGCCTTCCGCTGATGCACGGCCTGTCGTGGTGTAGGGATCGTAGGAGCCGACGTAGCCCTTGTCGTGGTCAGTAATGTAGATGCCGCGCGTTCCCACGGCGCTCACGGTTTCTGTGCCCATGACGGGCTTTTCGGGATGAGCCTTGTGGTAGGCCTCGGCGCCGGGATCCATGTAGTTGTAGCCGATCACATCGCACACCGCCAGGCCGCCTGTTCCAATGGCTCCAGTAGGCGCGATGGAGACCGGGCGCGAACCATCGTGTTTGGTTGCGACTTCCTTCATCGCCGTGAGAATGAGTACTCCCTTTTCGCCGTTCGCCTGGCCTTCTTCGTTGCCCATCGACCACATGAAAACACTGGGGTGATTGCGGTCTCGGCGCACAAGATTCTCGAACTGGCCTAGCCCTTCGGGGTTGGAAGACATCATGCGCGTCTCATCGAACACCAGCATGCCCAAGTCGTCGCACGCATTCAGCAACTCTGGCGTGGGAGGATTATGCGAGGTGCGCAGCGAATTGCAGCCCATCTCCTGCAGCTTGCGGATGCGGTAATACTGGACTGCATCCGGCAGCGCTGCTCCCAGCCCCGCGTGATCCTGGTGATTGCATGTGCCTTTCAACTTGACCGGCTCGCCGTTGAGGAACAATCCCTTCTCTGCGTCGAACTTCAGATCGCGCATGCCGAAAGGCGTCTCGTAGCGATCGACGATCTCGTCGTTCGCTCGCACTTCCGTCACCAGTTTGTAAAGGTTGCGTTTCTCGAGCGACCAGAGCACCGGATTTCTGACCACAATCTCCTGCTCGTAGGTTTGCTCGTCGCCTTCGGCAATCGGCAGGGCCGGCGAAACAGATTTTCCTGCCGCATTGCCGGCGGGGTCGAGAACGGTTGAGACCACGCGCGCATTTTTAGTCTCCTTGCCATGGTTGTTCAACTCTGTGCGGATGGAGAGCGTCGCCTTACCGGCGTCGACCTTTGTTGCGACGAAGGTTCCCCATTGCTTCACGTGGACAGCGTCCGTCTTCACCAGCCACACATGCCGGTAGATTCCTGCGCCCTCGTAGAACCACCCATCGCTCGAAGTCGCATCGACCCGCACCAGCAGCACGTTTCTTCCGCCGGGATTGGCGAAGTCCGTCACATCGAAACTGAAGGGATCGTATCCGCCGCTGTGGCGGCCCACGTAAAAGCCATTGAAGACGACCATCGATTCGCGATACGAGCCATCGAACTCGATGTTGATGCGTTTGCCTGCGTCGTTTGCCGGAAGATCAAGCACTCGGCGATACCATCCAACACTGGTTTCGGGATAGTTGCGTCCGAGCGGGTAATATCCTTTGCTAGCAAGAGCGGGATCGTTCTTGAAAGGCAGCTCGATGGCCCAGTCGTGGGGCAGGTCGACAACTTGCCAGTCGCCATCATCGAACGCCGTTGAGCCGGCAGGAAGAAAGTTTCCTGTCTTCTGGAAATTGCCGGTCCGCCCGCTCCCGAAGCCGAAATCCTTGGTGGGATCGTCGGCGTTGCCGAAGTGGAAGCGCCAGCCGAAATCGAGCAGGAGGCGTTCCCGGCCAGCGCTCGGTGTTGGCGTCTGGCTTGGCGCGCCCTCAGCCTGCGGGTCGGGATTCAGTCCGGCAACTTCCATTGCCGCGGCCATCGGGCTCAAATCGTGAGCCGCTACGGCAATGGCGGGCGCCAGCAGGCTTGATTTCAAAACGTCGCGTCGTGAAAAGCTTTTCATTTTCAGCTCCTGTACAGGAAATTGCGAGCAGTAAATCCTAGGCACACAGGCAGGGTTTCCCCCGGATTTCAAGGACTCGCCAGTATACGCTCGTACCTCAGGTGCGCAGGGAATCCTCATCAAGCCCGAAGAGTCATGGTCGGAAGCTCGGACCTGGATTCGCTCTGACAATCGATCCGATCGGGTGAATCTCTACAATATTTGCGGCCCCCGCTCGTCTAGCTAAATAGACGGTTGAGCCATGAGCGTGACTTCGATGATCGAGCAAGACCGGGATATCGCCGATGTCATCGCGGAACAACAATCCCGGTTGCGCAATTTCATCCGCAAACGGGTACCGAACAATGCCGACGTGGAAGACCTCTTGCAGGAAGTCTTTTTCGAGCTGGTCAAAGCACACCGCCTGCTGCTGCCAATTGATTATGTGACCGGCTGGCTTTTCCAGGTTGCGCGCAATCGCATCACTGACCTTTTCCGCAAGAAACGTCCAGAAACGTTCGCCGATACGGCGATCGGCGACGAAGGCGGGGAACTGCTGCAGATAGAAGATTTGTTGCCATCCCCTGATGCCGGGCCAGAAGCGCTTTACGTCCGCCACGCGCTTCTCGAGGCAGTGGAATTTGCGCTCGCCGAGTTGCCCGCAGAGCAGCGCGAAGTCTTCGTGGCCCACGAGCTTGAAGGGCGCAGTTTCAAAGAGCTGTCGGCGGAAAGCGGCGTCAGCGTGAACACGCTGCTCGCGCGCAAGCACTATGCGGTGCTTCATCTCCGCCGCCGGTTGCAGAGCATTCACGACGAGTTTGCGAAGAAATGAGGAAGAGACCATGAAGAAAATATGGATCATGTTGATCGCTCCGCCGGCGCTTGTGCTGTTCGTCTGGGTTTTCGGCGAAGTGGTTATGCATTTGTGGAACTGGCTGCTGCCGATGCTGTTTGGATGGCGGCTCATCACCTTCTGGCAGGCCCTGGGATTGCTGGTGCTGTGCCGGATTCTGTTCGGAGGCTGGGGTGGGGGTTCCAACGGCTCCAAATACAGGCGGCGTAAGGGCGAGCGTTGGGAGCGGATGACGCCCGATGAACGCGAAGGGTTTCGCGAATGGATGCGCAGCCGTTGCGGAGGCGTTGGAACACCCCCAAGCGAAACCAGGGAGCCTGCCTAGGGACCCTGAGTTCCAAGCGTATCAACAACCAGAGGGCTGCGAATCGCCTATACTCGTGCGCATGAAATCCACCCCATTCCATACGCACATTCTGTGTGGATGCGTCCTGACGTTCTTCATCCTGCCGGCGGCGGGACAGCAAGCACCGATTGTTCCGCCTCTCCACACCGAGGGAATTCAGATCGTCGATTCCACAGGTCGTGGTGTGCGGCTCACCTCTGTCAATTGGTACGGATTCGATCAGAAGGAATATGTGGTCGGGGGCCTCGATCATGCTCCGCTGGATGCCATCATCGCGCAGATCCAGGAGATCGGCGTGAACTCCGTTCGGCTTCCCTGGGCCAACGAAACGCTGGAGCACAATCCGCGTGTGCCCGACTACGCTGTTGGGGCCAACCCCGCGTTCAAAGGCAAGCCCGCGATGGAAGTCATGGATGCCGTCATCACCGCATTAGCACGTGCGCATATCCTCATCGTTCTCGATAACCACATGAGCAATGCCGACTGGTGCTGCAGCGAAACCGACAACAACGGGCTCTGGTACAACGGCGAATACCCTGAGGCGCGCTGGCTCGCAGACTGGAAAGCGATCGCACATCGCTATCGCAATCAACCTTGGGTCATCGGCGCGGATCTGCGCAACGAACTGCGCAGCGGGGCAACGTGGGGTGGCGCCAATCCGAAATTAGATTGGCATGCAGCGGCCGAGCGCGGCGGCAGCGCCGTCCTCGCGGCGAATCCGAATCTTCTCATCATGGTTGAAAGTCCCGAGTACTCGACGAACTTCACCGGCTTCGACAAGCTGCCCGTGACACTGCCGGTGGCGCATCGCCTCGTCTATTCACCCCACGCCTACTATGCCGAAGGCCAGCATCTCTCCACTTACGAACAACTCCAGCAAGCGTACGAGGCCCGCGCCACGTTCCTGTTGCACGCCACGCCCGCAGCGCCTCTCTGGGTCGGCGAATTCGGCACTTGCCAGACTTTGGACTGCAGCCCCAATTCCGACTGGTTCAAACTGTTCGCGCGCCTTCTCAAAGACAACCCCCAAATTTCGTGGAGTTATTGGCCGCTCAACGGCACGCAGTCTCCGGGAGTAGGCCGCAAGTACGACACAGTCGAAACCTATGGCCTTTTAACATCCGACTATCAGCACATCGCTGCGCCAAAAATCGTCGACCTCTTGCGCACTGTAGAAGCTCAGCCGAAGTAGTCCACTTCTTCGTCGACCTCACGGGATGATCCCCGGCGTAGATGCTCTGGTTCTGCGGTTCGCCTGGTCATGCGCAACCTGGACTTGAGTGCCCTTCCGCCAGCGACCTCGAACGACCTGGCAAATAAATCTGAGTTCTTTCTTGACAAGGAATACATACCATTTTACTCTAGGCCTGTAGTAAAAAAGCCTATGACTGAAACCTCACCTCGCGACTTGTTTCCCGGTGCACTCGAAATGATGATTCTCGAGTCACTTCGCCGCCAGCCGGCGCATGGATATGCGCTCGTTCAGCACATCCAGCAGCGATCCAACAACCTGCTGCAAGTCGAAGAGGGCTCGCTCTACCCGGCCCTCCAACGGCTGCTCAAGGCAAAGCTGGTCAAAGCCGAGTGGGGTGTCTCCTCAACAAATCGCCGGGTCAGAACCTACCAGATCACAGCCGCAGGCCTTCGCCATCTGGAACAACAGATTTCCAGCTTCGAACGCATGTTCGAAGGCATTGCGCTCGTCCTCAATCCGGGCAAGTCCCCTGCCAGCTAGGAGGTCCGTCGAATGAACTGGATCCCGACCATCTTTCAGCGCCGCAAACTCTTCGACGATCTTTCGGAAGAAATGCAGCTGCATCTTGAAGAGCGAGTGGAATACTTGCAGCGCGAGGGATTGAGCCAAAAGGAAGCCGAACGGCAGGCGAGGATTGCTTTCGGCAACCTTGCGCTTGTTAAGGAGCGCAGCCGTGCCGTGTGGCAATGGCCAAAAATGGCAACGGTCTGGGCCGACGTGCGATTTGCGCACCGCCAATTGCGGCGTTCTCCAGGGTTCACAGTCGCCGCTATTGTGACGCTGGCGTTGGCGATCGGCGCCAATGCCGTGGTGTTCAGTGTGATGAATGCCTTCCTTCTGCGCCCGCTGAATGTGCCTCAGCCGCAGACCCTCTACGCACTCCAGCATGGAGACGCGCCCGACGGAAGTCTGTCCTATCCCGACTATCTCGATCTGCGCGACCGCAACCGCAGCTTCAATGGGTTGATGGCGTATAACTTCGCTTCGACGGTGCTGGATACAGGGAACAATCCATCCAGCGTCTGGGTTCAGGAAGCGAGCGGAAACTACTTCGACGCTCTGGGCCTTCACCCGTATCTCGGCCATTTCTTTCATGCGAGCGATGAACACGGGCCAAACAGCGCTCCCTATATCGTTCTGACTTACGATTATTGGCATACGCGTTTTCAGGACGATCGCAGCGCAATTGGCCGTGTGGTGCTGTTGAATAAACATCCGTTCACAATCCTTGGTGTAACGCCGCCCGAATTCCACGGCACTCTTTTGTTTTTCAATCCCGGGTTCTTTGTGCCTCTTGTGGAAGACCCGCTTCTGAATGGCGACGACATGAATGCTCGCGGGACCCGCTGGCTCTTTCAGACGCTGGGCCATCTCAAGCCTGGGGTCACTCCAGAGCAGGCCGCCGCCGATTTGAATTCGATCGGGGCGTATCTCCAAAAGACCTATCCCAAGGACGAGGGCAAGATGACGTTTGTGCTGAGGAGCCCGAGTCTGTATGGCGATTATCTGGGCCGGCCTGTGAAGGCATTTATGGCAGGGTTGATGCTCCTGACAGGCCTGATCCTGCTGGCCGCATGCGCCAACCTGGGCAGCCTGTTTGCCGCACGCGCCGCAGATCGCTCCAAGGAAGTTGCTTTGCGTCTCGCACTCGGATCGAGTCGCAAACGCATTCTGCGCGGATTATTCACGGAAGCCATGATGATTTCGCTCGCCGGGGGCACGGTTGGGTTATTGGCCAGTGTGGCGTTGCTGCGCGCGTTAAGCGCATGGCAGCCTTTTCCCAGTTATCCCATCCACCAGGCGGTGAATCCAGACGCGAAGGTGTATGCCGTGGCGGTGCTGTTGGCGCTGGTGAGCGGACTCCTCTTTGGCGCGGTGCCGATCAGGCAGATCTTGCGGGCAAATCCATATGAGGTGGTGAAGGCCGGAACCGGCAGCAACGCCGGAAAACGGATGAACACACGCGAGGTGCTGCTCGTCGTGCAGATTGCCATCTGCGCGGTGCTGGTGACGTCGTCACTGGTGGCGATACGGGGGCTGATGCGCTCGCTGCACGACCATTTCGGATTCGATATTGAGAACATCACACTGGCGGAAACCGACCTCGGCATGGCCGGCTACAGCGGAGATCGGGTTCCCTCGATGCAAAAGCAAATGATCGAGGCACTGCAGGCTTTGCCCGGCGTGGAAGCGGTGGGATTGGCCGATTCGTTGCCGCTTACAGTCAACGGCTCCGGCGACTCGATTGTATTCACCGACAACACGTCGGATCTGCGGCCATCGAACGCTGCGGCCGACGCCGCAATCTTCCACATCTCGCCCGAATATTTTCATGCGGCGGGTACGACCCTGCTGTCCGGAAGGGCCTTCACTTGGCAGGACAACAAAAGCTCACCGCAGGTCGCAGTGGTGAACAAAGAGTTTGCGCGCAAGGTCTTCGGCTCCGCTGACCGCGCCATAGGGCACTCTTACAAGATGAAGGATGGGACGCGCATTCAAGTTGTGGGGATTGCAGAAGACGGGAAATATAACAGCCTCACTGAAGATCCGGTGCCGGTCATCTTCGTTCCGATCTTGCAATCACCATCCACCTCGACCATGCTGGTGGTGCGCGCTGGGCCTGGTTTGGACAACGGCCGAGTCCAGACGGCCGCAGCGATGAGGAACGCTTTGCGGAAACTGGATACGGGATTGCAGGTTTCCATCGAAACGCGGGATAGGACCCTGGCGGCCGTCCTATTTGGACCGCGCATGGCGACTATCTCGCTCGGCGTGTTGGGCGTGATGGGCGCGATGCTGTCGATCACGGGCATCTTTGGAATGGCGGCATACTCGGTAAGCAAGCGACTTAAGGAATTGGGCATTCGCGTAGCTCTTGGTGCGCAGCACAAGGAAGTATTGCAGGCTGCGTTGGGGCGGGCGTTCAGGTTGCTTGCGATTGGTTCGGCAGCAGGATTGGTTCTGGGACTTCTAGCGACGAAGGTGCTGGCGTTCGTCGTTTATGAAGCCACGCCGCGCGATCCCCTGGTCCTGGCCGGCGTAGTACTGGCAATGGCTGCGCTCGGATTGCTGGCTACGTGGATTCCGGCGCAGCGCGCGCTTTCGGTGAATCCTCTGGTTCTGTTGCGCGAAGAATGAAGAAGAGTTTCAAAGCGTCCTGAGGTCGAAGACGGACACCGAGCCAATCGCTCTCCAGCGAGCAACCCCAAGAATAGAAACGTAAACTGTCTGACCGTGAGGCCAATCGCGCGCCCAACCCCAGCGCCGGCTGCACGCCCAGCGTCGGCATCAGGTAATGTGGCACGCGAAAATCTCGTTTCAATCTAAGTCCCCAAAGCAGATGCGAGAAGCCGCCGAATTCGATTCGAATCGGCCGCTTGATGGTACAGCTGCACCATTGCGCGATTCGATCGGAAAGACGTACCGTAATCTACCCGGAATAGAATTAGGCGGTGGTTTGAAGGCCGTCGCCAGTGCCGTCAATTCTGTAACGTGGAATGCAAGTAACGAAAACTTAAGGAGTGGAAGCCGCCCATGGATCGAGATTTCTGCACGAAGAGCGCAGCTGGGGAACCGGTAGATCAACAGGCCTCGGTTGGCACGAGCCGGCGGGAATTCATGGGCGCACTGGGAAGCGCTGCGGTACTGACAGCACTGGCAGGAAGAGGAGTGTCCGCCCAGACGACAGAAGGCCCAGTCAATGTCGCTCGAGTCGCAATTCCGACTGCCCGAACCATGCAAAGCGAGAACAAAATCTCCGCCTTGAACGACGGCTTCGAACCTGAAAACTCATTTGACCGCTCGCACGCCCTCTACGCATTGTGGACATGGAACGAGTCTGGGGATCGAACCAACTGGGTGCAGTACGAGTGGGGCGAACCGGTAAACGTCAATAAAGTGGAGGTCTATTGGGCAGTCGACCGTCCGGGTGCCGCGGCGATACCCGGCAGCGCGCGTCCCCAGATTCAAACTCCCGAGAGCTATCGGATCCTTTATTGGAATGGCAGCGACTTCGTTCCGGTTGATCGGCCTCAGGGGCTGGGAATCGCTCAGGACACGTTCAACGCGACGGTCTTCGAACCTGTGCTGACGAGCAAACTGCGGCTGGAGGTTGTTCCTCAATCGAATCGGCCTGCGGGGATTCTCGAGTGGCGGGTTTTCAATTACGGCCCCGTTCCGGCGCTTCCTCCGGTAGTAGACGCCGGCGTTGACCGTTCTGTCGTGAGCGACGGGAGAACTTATCTTTCTGGAAAGGCAACCTGGCTGGAGGACTCACCTCAAAACAGCGCGCGCTGGGTGAAGACCCAGGGACCCGGTACGGTTGCCTTTGCTGCGGCAAATTCGCTCGTGACCATAGCCGCGTTTTCGGAGCCGGGTGACTATGTGCTTGCGCTCCAGGCGTCCGACGCAAAAGGCGCGCCTCCTTCGATTCGCGTGCATGTGGAGCCTGCTCCGCCCGCGGATCGTCTGGACGTCGTCTACACTCGCCGCTACTCGATCGATGGCCAACTTTGGAGACAACGGGCAAAGGCCCTGATTGTCGATTGGATTCCCCACTGCATCGCCATGTGCGGGCGCAGGGACATTGCGCCCATGCGCGGGGACGGCGGCATCGACAACTTTATTGAGGCGGGGAAGGCGAATCGCGGCGAACCTCATGGCCGCCACAAAGGCTATGTATTTTCAAATGCGTGGGTACATCAAACGGTCGAATCCATGTGCATCGCTTCCATGGTCGATCCTCAAGGCGATGCGGAGATCATCAAGTCGCAAGAGATGATGCGCGCTACTCTGGAGCGCTGGATTCCCATTATCCTTGCGGCGCAGATGCCCGATGGCTATCTACAGACTGCATACATTCTGGCCGACCGCAAGGACTGGCCCGAGCGCTGGTCGCCCGATCACCGTGGCAACCACGAGGGCTACGTTTCCGGCTATTTCATCGAATCGGCCATCAATCACTACACGCTCACAGACGGTAAAGATCTGCGCCTCTACAACGCCGCCAAAAAGCTGGCCGACTGCTGGGTCGCCAATATCGGTCCAGGGAAGAAGGAGTGGTTCGATGGACACCAGGAGATGGAGCAGGCTCTGGTTCGATTCGGACGATTCGTCAACGATCAGGAAGGGAACCAGCGAGGAGACGCGTATATCTCGCTCGCGAAGTTCCTCCTCGATTCGCGCCGCGGCGGATCGGAGTACGACCAGAGCCACCTTCCGCCGGGCCAGCAATATGAGGCCGTGGGACACGCGGTGCGGGCGATGTACTTCTACTCGGGCATGGCGGATATCGCCGCCGAAACCCAGGATCGCGACTACCAGAGTGCAGTCATTTCGCTCTGGGACAACATGGTCAACAAGAAGTACTACCTGACGGGTGGAATTGGCAGTGGCGAGACCTCGGAAGGCTTTGGACCGAATTACTCGCTGCGCAACGAAGCGTATTGCGAAACCTGTTCAAGTTGCGGCGTAGTCTTCTTCCAGTACAAGCTGAACCTCGCCTATCACGATGCGAAGTACGCCGACCTCTACGAGCAGACAATGTACAACGCGTTGCTCGGCGGAGTAGCACTCGACGGTCAAAGCTTCTGCTACACCAATCCGCTGGTGAATACGGAGCGCGCCAAGTGGCACGTGTGCCCATGCTGCGTGGGCAATGTGTCCCGTACGCTTCTCATGATTCCAACCTGGACCTACGTGAAGAGTAAAGATGCGCTCTACATCAACATGTTTGTTGGTAGTCGAATTCACGTGGGCCAGGTAGCCGGCACCAATCTCGAGGTGGTCCAGAAGACAGAGTACCCGTGGCACGGATCTGTTTCAATCACCGTGAACCCTGAAGAGACGAAGACCTTTTCGATCTACGTGCGCGTGCCCGATCGGACGACGAGCAAGCTCTACAACGGGAGCCCTGCAATTCGAGGTGTGAAGCGCTTCGCTGTCAACGGGCACGAGCAGGCGCCGAAGATCGAGAAGGGATACGCCGTGGTGACGCGCGAATGGAAGCGCGGCGACCGTATCGAGGTGGAGTTCCCGATGGAGCCGCAGCGCGTGCTCGCCGATGATCGCATCAAGGCAGATGCCGATTTGGTGGCTCTGCAGTATGGGCCGCTGGTCTACAACGTCGAGACCGCAGACAACAAGAACATCGATCGCTGGCCGGGCGATGCACCCCTCAAGGCAGAGTGGCGGCCGGACTTGCTCGGCGGAGTCATGGTGATCACGGGGCAATGGCAGGATGGTTCCCCGATGATTGCAATTCCCAACTTCGCGCGCATGAATCGCGTGGGTGCTCCGCCCGATTATCCCAGCGACCGTGATCCAGAGCGTTGGCGTCTTCCCAAACCACTTGTTGAGTCAAAGGTGTGGATCTAGAACAGGAGCATGGGCACTGCGGAACTGGTCACCGCATAAGGGGCGCGGCGCGCGCGATGCTTTGGTGAACGGGATAGGTCGCTCGCCTCATCTCAAGAGGCTCAAAGAGAAGAGAAGCCCGATCTGGAATGGACGGCCTTAGAAAAACGTCTGGGCCATATCGACGACGTTATATCCCGCGTCAAGAACAGGCAACGTGCGCCACTTATCGAAGGTAAGGCATGGATGCGAAATATCGAAGGCAATCATGTCTCCGACGCGCAGATCGTCGCCCGCAGCGATTTGGAGAAAAGCATGCTGGTCCATGATCCGAGTGATGGACCAGTGAACTGGTACAGGCTTAGGGGCTACATCTGCGGGCCTGTAATGTAACGAAGGAACAGGCAAGCCCGCGTCGAACGCGGCATCCCGCTTTCCCAGGGCAACAATAGCCTGGTCGCTCTCGGGAATGGATTGGACATAGGCCCAAACGTGAAGAGCAGGCACGAGACCCGCATGCATCTTGTGCGCAATCGGATCTTGCCGAAGGATTCGCTCCTGGGCCTGGCGATAGGCTCCGACGTCGTGGGTGAGGTAGCAGCCAGGTCGAAGAACGATTTCAACTGAATCCCCTAGATCAGCGGCAGAAAAAACTCCGGCGACGACGTCGTACCACGCGGAGCCGGCACCGGAAAGAATGACCGGAGCGCGTCGAAACCGTTCCTCGGCGATCAGCCTCCGCGTGACCTCAACCGCACGTTCCAGGAATACACGGATCGAGGCTTCGTCGCCCAAGACTCCTTCGTAGATCTCGACTCCGCTCAATGCAAGCACGCCGCTCCAGCGAGACAATGCGCCTAACACTGCATGCAACTGCTCCTCATCCCGAACCCCGGTTCGACCGCCTTTCGCGCCGAGCTCAAGCAATACCGGGAGAGGTTTTGCCAGACCGGAAAATGCGTGACCCAGTTGGTCGATGTTCGCCACCGAATCCACGAGACAGTAGAATTCGAAGTCCGGGTCGCGCACCAGTCGCGCGACAATGGCCATATTCTCTCTTCCGACCAGCTGATTCGCCATGAGGACACGACGCACCCCATGGGCATGTGCAACTGCAGTCTGATGTGCGGTCGCAAGGGTGATTCCCCAGGCGCCGGAATCGAGCTGCATCTCGAAAAGAAGCGGCGACATCGTCGTCTTTCCATGCGGGGCCAGCCGAACTCCGTAGGCGTCGATGAACTTCCGCATCCAATCCAGGTTGTGCCGCAGCTTCTCCAGGTACAAGACGGCCGTCGGCAAGCTCAGATCTTCACGCAGCAGATTCCAACGCAGCCGAGTGATCTCCGCAGGCGCGACGGCGTGCTCAATAAATCCGATCCCTTTATTCAGGGGTTGGACCGCGGAAATAGTCTCTACATTCTGAGTTCTTCGATCGATGGATGAGTTTGATTTCATATCGTAGATGAGCCGAGAGGGTTCAAGGTTGGAGCATGCAACAGAACTAGTCTATAGTTTGAACCAGCGACGATGGACCTCTGCGAAACCCTGATCAAAAATGCAAGCGTTCTCGACGGCAGCGGTGCTGATTCCGAAATCCTGGACATTGCGATCCGCGACGGGCGGATCTGCGCAATTGGTTCAAACCTGCCGTTTCGCGCGGAATCTGTTGTCGATGCACAGGGACTTGCACTTTCCCCCGGATTCATCGATGCCCACACCCACGACGATATTGAATTGATTCGCAACCCAGGCATGTTAGCCAAGGTTTCGCAAGGGGTAACCACTGTGATTGTGGGCAACTGCGGTATCAGCGCGTCGCCGGTCCAGCTACACAGTGGCCTCCCTGACCCAATGAATCTGCTGGGCGACTCGACCGAATTCGTTTATCCGACCTTTGCTGCCTATCGCGCAGCGATCGAAACGATCGGTCCCGCTGTCAATGTCGGCGCATTGGTGGGTCATACCGGGCTACGCAACAATCACATGGAGCAACTCGATCGCGCGGCGACCCCGGATGAGATTTCGGCGATGCGCGCGCAATTGACCGAGGCGCTCGAGGGTGGAGCTCTTGGGCTGAGCTCCGGACTCGCCTACTTGTCTGCGAATGCTGCTCCCACCGAAGAGGTGCTTGAACTGGCCCGACCTTTGACTTCCTTAGGTGGTCTGTATGTTACCCACATGCGCTCCGAGGCGGAGACAATCCTGGACGCGATGCGAGAGGCATTCGACATCGGACGCGCACGGAACGTGCCAGTGGTGATTTCGCATCTGAAGTGCGCCGGGATCGCCAATTGGGGCCGTAGCCATGAGGTTCTCAACGCATTGGATGATGCGCGGAAAACCCAGCCGGCAGCCTGCGATTGCTATCCCTACGCAGCCGGATCGAGCACACTCGATTTACGCCAGGTGGATCCTCGCGTTGAAATTACCATCACGTGGAGTACCCCGCACCCTGAGACGGGTGGAAAGTCGCTCGGCGCAATTGCCAAAGAGTGGAACCTGACGCAGTTGGAAACGGCACGCCGGCTGCAACCGGCGGGGGCGATTTATCACAGCATCTCCGAAGAAGACCTGCGACGCATTATGGCGCACCCCTCGACCATGATCGGGTCGGACGGGCTTCCGTGTGATCCGCGGCCTCACCCGCGCCTCTGGGGAACCTTCCCGCGTGTGCTGGGCCACTTTTGCCGCGATGAGATGCTGTTCTCGCTGCCGGAAGCGATTCGCAAGATGACTGGAATGCCGGCCCAAAGATTCGGGCTCGCTGACCGCGGGTTGATCCGCGAAGGTTATTGCGCCGACCTGGTTCTCTTTGATCCGAAGACCATCATCGACACCGCAACCTTCTCCGATCCAGCGCAGACGGCCGTTGGAATTGAGCGCGTGTGGGTGAATGGAGTTCTCACCTACAATCCCGAAGGACTCACGGGAGGACGCGCGGGGCAGTTCCTCGGGCGCGCAAGAACGACATGGATACAGTGACTGGTGGAGGACACTCGATGAAGATCAAACGCTACGGGGTGGAAGGTGGCACGGGAACAGGCGGACAGCACCTTCCGTTTGCGCGCGCAGTTGAAGCGGATGGGTGGCTCTACGTGTCAGGCCAGGTTCCGATGGCCGAGGGCGAACTCGTGGCGGGAAACATTGCTGTGCAAGCTCGACAGGCAATCCGCAATCTTCTGTCGGTTCTCGACGAGGCGGGATATGGGCCGGAGCACGTAGTGCGTTGCGGCGTCTGGCTTGATGATCCCCGCGATTTCGGTTCCTTCAACAAGGTGTTCAAGGAGTTTTTCGGAGAGCATCCTCCTGCTCGGTCGTGTGTCACATCCAGCATGGTTGTGGACTGCAAGGTCGAGATTGACTGCGTGGCTTACAAGAGGCCGAACACTTGAATCAAGCGGCGGCACTCTTTCACACAAATGTTGAAACCGGAATTCTGACAACATCCGCGAGGCTATGATCGATCCTCACAGCATTTTTCTGCTCGTTGCGGCCCTGCTGGCGGTCGTTGGTCTGATCCTGCTCATTGCCGTCGTCCGGCTGAATCCCTTCCTGGCTCTGTTTCTGGTCTCCCTTGCACTGGCTGTCTCTGCAGGCATGCCGGTTTCCCAGGTGATCCACTCGTTCGAGACCGGCATGGGGGGAACGCTTGGCCACATTGCGATCATTGTTGCGCTGGGCACGATGCTTGGCAAAATGATGGCCGAGTCAGGGGGCGCGGATCAGATTGCCCACACACTCGTCGGCCTCTTTGGCGAAAAGCGCGTGCACTGGGCAATGATGGTCATTGGACTGATCGTGGGCCTGCCGGCATTTTTTGAAGTCGGGTTTGTGTTGCTCGTGCCGATTGCTTTCACCGTGGCGCGACGCACCGGAACATCCCTGGTCCTGGTTGGCCTTCCGATGGCTGCGGGCCTGTCGGTGGTGCACGGTTTGGTGCCGCCCCATCCCGCCGCGTTGCTCGCGGTGTCAATCTACAAGGCCGACGTCGGGCGCACCATCTTTTATGCCTTGCTGGTTGGCATCCCTACCGCGGTCATTGCGGGCCCGCTCTACGCAAAGCTGATCGCAAAACATGTCCGGCTCGCACCGGAAAATGCCATCGGAGCCGAGTTTGTGGAACACGGCGCGGAACGCAGCCTGCCCGGATTCGGACTCACGCTGGCGACAATTCTGCTTCCGGTCGGCCTCATGCTGATCGGTAGCTGGGCCAACGCGCGGCCTGCGCAGACCTCCATGCTGAATCAGGCATTGCGTCTTGTGGGCAACGACGATATGGCATTGCTGATCGGCGTGCTCTTCAGCTTTGTCACACTTGGAAAACTGCGAGGATTTGATCGGCAGACCATTCAACGCTTTTGCAACGAGTGCCTCGCGCCAACAGCCACGATCACTCTTCTCGTGGGGGCAGGCGGAGGTTTTGGCAGAGTGCTTCAGGATAGCGGTGTTTCCCAGGCAATTGTTTCTCTTGCCTTGATGAGCCACGTTTCCTTCTTGCTGCTGGCATGGCTGCTGGCGGCGTTGATTCGGCTCGCTACGGGCTCGGCAACCGTGGCCATGAGCACCGCCGCCGGAATCGTCGCTCCCATCGTAGCCCATGGCGCCGGCGTGCATCCCGAGCTCCTTGCGATCGCTACCGGCGCCGGGTCTCTGATCTTTTCGCACGTGAACGATGGTGGATTCTGGCTCGTGAAAGAGTACTTCAATATGAGCGTGACGCAAACCCTCAAGACATGGTCAGTGTGCGAAACCATCATTTCAGTCTCGGCCCTCCTCTTCACTCTGCTTCTATCTCTTGCGGTCTGACGCGAGCCCTCGCTTAGGCAACCGCTCATGCATCGGCGCGAGAAGCAAGAAGACGCGCCTTCGGATTTCCCATTCAGGCCCTCATCGAGCAACACTGCGCCGAGGGTGTGCGAAAACGCAGAAAGATGATCGCCGCGACCTGCTCCTCACCATGGATCGCGATTCCCATCTACTGTCATCTGTTTCAGCAAAGGGTCGACTTTGCGTTCGGTTCCGGTCGGTCAAGCCGGTACCGGTATGGAATTAGACAGGTACAAGGGAAGAATGCACGCACCCAACAAGCCTGCATCAGGTCCAAGCTTGGCGGGACGCACCTGTGTGCCGCCGCACGGCATGCCGCTGGAGGCTGACCTCCCCGGTGCAGTCAACGCATAAACATAACTGCGTCGCTCCAATTCTTCGAACATTGAGGGAGAGAGAAGATCCCAAGAATCGGCCACTCCGCCACCGACCACATAGAGGGGCAAATTGAGGATGTTAATCAGGCCCGCTAGACCGATTCCGAGTGACCGTCCAGTTTCTGCAAAGATAGCCTGCGCATCTGGGTCTCCGCGGCGCGCTGCCTCTGCCAGCTCCAAAGCGGTGAGACTTGTCTGATCCCCTCGCAACGACGCAAGCGCTGGCGCGTTGCCTGCAGCGATGCGTCGCTCTGCAGCATTCATGAGTGCGGTCGCGGAGGCGCATGCTTCAAGGCAGCCCGTGTTGCCGCATCCGCAAAGAGAGCCGTCAGGATGGATCGTCATGTGCCCGGCTTCACCACCCATGCCCGCGGCTCCGTGCCAGATCTTTCCTTCCAGGATGATTCCGTTTCCTACCCCGGTTCCCAGTGTCAGCATGCACAGCGAGCTGACGCCGAGGAGCTTTCCCAAACCGAGAACGTATTCCGCAAGTGCCGCTGCATTGGCATCGCTTTCAATCGCGATCGGCATACGAAGGCGATTTTGGATTTCAGCAAGCAGAGGAAAGCCATCCCAACCGGGAAGATTCGGTGGGTGATGGAGACGCCCGGCGGGCAGTTCCAGCGGCCCTGGCGATCCGACCCCCACCCCTGCGATCTCCCGACCGTGTGAGCAGCGGTCAATCAGATCGCCTATCGCAGCGCACATATCGTCCACTACCGCGTGAGGTCCAGCTTCGAGACGCGTAGGCAGCGCAATTGAGTCCATTAAGCCGTCGTCGGGCGTGTATGCACCGACCCGGAGGCTTGTTCCGCCAAGGTCAACCCCAATAGTCATGGATTGCGCTTTTGCCAAGGTCACCTCAGATCGCTGCGGATCCCACAATCCTGCGGCGGTTCCTGTATACCGTTTCTTTGCTTACGAAACTTTTCCGAGAGGCTTGAATGAGTCGCTTTCAATGTTCGCAAAACAGTCGCGGGAAAGCCATCGTGTGGGATCGGTACCACTATAGTGGATACGGGCCAATAAGTGAATTGGTTCAAATAAAATTCGACGGCCAACTGGCGCGTGGCTCCGCCCCAATGCCTCTCTCGAGCCCTTGTCTCGTCTGGTCGTTTTTCGCGCTATCCGTGAACTCCGTTCACGACTCCGCCGATCGCGTAGATCGCGATGCGGAGAGCTGAAAATAGACTATTTCTTAAAGCGATCCGGAGGGCATAGACTTGGTGTGCTGCACAATCCTCGCCCAGTTCCCGGAATCGGATGAAGAAAAGTTCTCACCCAACCCTAAGCCAAGTTGCTCGGAAAGCTGGCGTCGGCACGACCACTGTTTCCCGGGTCATTAATGGCGGCTATCGTGTCAGCCCAGATACTTTGGAACATGTGCGGCGCGTGATTGAAATGCTTGGTTACACGCCGAATCAGGCGGCGCGCACTTTAAAGGGCCATCGGACGAAAACAATCGGTCTGGTCATTCCGAGCATCGCGGATCCCTTCTTTTCAAATTGCGCCGAAGCGGCGCAGGCAGTGGCTCGAGCCAATGACTCTCTGATGATCGTAGTGACAACATCCAACGATCCGCGCACGGAAATTGAAAATCTGGACGTTCTGATTCGCCACAGGACTGACGGACTGCTGATTGTTCCCGCCAACTCCCAAAGCAATATGTTACGCAATCTACTCGATCGGGTCGCCGTGCCCGTGGTGGCCATTGACCGCCCGGTTTCCAATTCTTCGATCGCATGCGTAGTATGCGATAACTTCAAGGGCGCGATCGCCGGAACACAACATCTTATCGATCATGGATACAAACGGATTGTTTGCCTTACAGGAGAAAGCACGTTGTACACCATTCGCGAGCGGATGCGGGGCTATCGCAAAGCGGTGGAAGCCGCGCGTCTTCCCTGCATATTCGACACTACCGTGAAGGATTACAAATCCGCCGAATACGCGATCAAGAGTCTCCTCGACAGCCCGAACCCTCCAGACGCCATCTTTGCGACCAAAAACAGCACTACAATCTTTGCTTTTGAAGTACTCCAGGCGCTGAATGTTCCAGTGCCACAATCCGTCGCTCTCCTGGGCTTCGATGACTTTGAACTTGCATCAACCGTTCGCCCATCGATTAGCGTGATCCAGCAGCCGGTCGAAGAGATTGGACGGCGGGCGGCAGAAATCCTGTTCAACCATTTGCTCGATGACCGGAGAAGCGGATTGATCGGATCTTCAAAGCACCCTTTGCAGATTAAGTTGCAGACTCGCCTCATTCGGCGCAGTTCCTGCGGCTGCGCGTCGCCGATCTCCTGAGATTTCGCACGCCCCAATTGCCCCCACGGAGAGTAGCTCTAGCGAGGGACAGCTCGACTCGGAGGGTTAGGGGTTTCGACCGAAGATTGGGTCCCGTTCAGTTTCTCGCACAGCGCAAATTCGCGCTTCGCTTGGTCTTGCAGGCCTTCGCGCCGGTAGACGCGTCCCAGCTTGAAATGAAGTCCTGAGGCCTTAGGCGACAACTCCACAGCTTGTTCGAGCTCGCGTTGCGCTTGCTTCAAATCGTCCGTGGCCTCGTAGACGTGGGCGAGTTCTTCATGGATCTTCGGGTTTCCCGGCGACAATTCGAGCGCCCTTGTCAGATAAGGGAGCGCCTCCTTGAAATCACTTGCGTTTGCCAGAAGTGCGCCGAGATTCAGAAATGGTTGCGGATCGGCGGGATGATCGCCCTGCCATTCAATTGCAGTTTGAAACGCCGCCTTAGCCTTTTCGATCTCGTTGAGATCTCGCCATGACAATCCCAGATTATTTTCTGCTTCGACATACCGGGGGCGCAGCGCCAACGCGCGTTCGAAGCACAATATGGCCTGACGGAAATCGCTCTCGCTGTACTTGGTCCGCCCGAGCAGATACCATGCCTCCGCGTCATTTGGTCTTTCCTGCGTGACCGCGGAAAACCACTTGTCCGCGTCGACATAGTCGCCCAACATGACGTAATCTGACCCAACGATCATCAACTCATCGGCCTTTGGAAGCCTGTATTTCGCTCCCTGAGTGAACTCTGCCAGTGACTCTTTCGGCTGTTGTTTGCGGAAAAGCACATATCCGAGCAGAAAGTGCGCGTCTGCTGAATTTGGATTGGCGTCGAGATAGTGCCGAAGGATTTGCTCTGAATTCGCGAATCCGCCCGTTTCCACGAGCGAGCGCGCATCGGCGAGCGGATCTGGGGCATGTTGGCAGAGTGCCGCCGCGCAACAGAAAATTACGCCGGCGATCGCGAGTTTGTTGCCAAAATTCATGTGTTTGCGGCCGTCATTCTTGCTTCTTCCCGGGAATGGCGCAATCGGACGCGTGGTCTTTCATATGCTCTTGCAACTGGCGGACGTCCTCAAGACTGGGGCTGTACACAAGTGCGGTCTGAAGCGTGGCGCGAGCTGCCGCACCGGCGCCTGCCGCGCATTCAACGTGCGCCAGGTTGATAGCCAAACCGGGAATATCGTTGTTGTTGTCGAAAGCACTGTTCAAGACCTGCATCGCGTCGGTGAGTTTGCCCTGCTTGGCAAGAAGAATTCCGAGATTGGACAAAGCCGTCAAGTCGACAGGGTCCAATGCCAGCACGCGCCGAAACGCCTCTTCAGCTCCACGCAGATCTCCACGCTCAGCGCTCATATTGCCGATTGCATCGAGCGCGTCTTTATCATTTTCAATCGATTCTCCCAGTTTTGTTAGCTGTTCCCAGGCTGTTCCCTCCAAAGATAGGTCGCCCTCAAGCAAGAGCTTGTAATCCGCCATGGCAAGGTCTCGCTTGGTTGAATTCGGCGAGAAGATCGGGACAAGTTCACCTCCTTTCGCATTGTCCGGTAGTGAACTTGTACTCTCGGCAACGCGAAGGATTCGATGGTCCGTCCAGGCGACATGCGGAATGTTTTCAGCCCCGGTGCGGCGCATGTGGCAGCTTGTACAATCCTGGTTCTCAGGGCGATGGGAAGCATCGAATCCGGGCTTGGCATGGCAAGCCAGGCACTTGCCGCGGTAAAACGCAACACGTTGTTCTGGTCCCGGTGTGAAATGCGGATCGTGACAACTCATGCATGACATTTTGTCGCCGCTGATGCGTTTGCAGGTACTTTGGCTAAGCTGCTCCACCTCGCTCACGCCGCGCGTCCTCAGGTTTTGTGAACTGCGAATGTAATAAGCCAGATAAGTCGATATCGATTCGCCCGGGCGATAGCTCAATGGCGATTTCCCCGCACGCTCCACCGACACATCGCCTTCCAGATGACAGCTGATGCACACGGAATCCCGTCGGTCCGCATCGAGGCGTGCCGGGTTCATGATTGGTGACTTGCCGCCGGAGTGCAAATGATCGCCTGAGTCGCCATGGCAGGATTCGCACGTGATCCCAGCGTGGAGAAACGGAAGCCCTTGGTATCGGTTGATGGTGCCTGGGAGGCTGGCCTGAACCGCGCTCATGTGACAGCGCAGACAGGCGCTTTGCACAGGAATCGCGGGAGGCATTTCTCGCACATCCGAGAGCCCGGGCTTCATATCGAAACTACCTGAAGCTGTATACCAGGCCACAGGAGATTCGAACAAATAGTCTTTAATAAAATAGAGATAGGTCACTCCCAGATGCCCCGAACCGAGGAAGTAGGTCAATGGCAAATGAACAGATCCGATCGGTGAATGCATGTCGCGGGAGGTGAGCGTCGCCCGGCCATTGCTGCTGGAGATGATGTAAGTCACTCCAGAAGGCCGATGAAAGTAGGTAACGGTTTTCAGGTTCTCTATCGCTGGCCCGCTCGCGTTAGCCATGGGAGTCGAAAGATACTCGCGAACAATCTTCGTATGACACCGGCTGCATGGAGCATCTGCTTCGGAGACCGGAGTTGCCTGGGGTATCCCCGCGACTGCGGTGAAACAGACGCCGAAAAGCAACATCAAAGGCAATTTGCAAGCAGATATTCTACTGTGCGGTGTCCTTGATGGTCGTAGCATCGCTTGCCTGTTTGGCCACTGCTTCACTCGCCTCCTTCTGCAAACGGCTATAGGTCTGCATTTCTTGTTGCGCCTCAGCGCCCTTGCCTTGCGCCCTGTATACAGAGGCTAAAAGAAAATGAATGGTCGGCTCTGTCGGGCTGTCCTTCTCGGCCATGAGCAGATCGGGCAATGCTTCGCTCTGCTTGTCAAGTCGAATCAACGCGCGCCCCCGATCCGCTCGGGCCTGCATGAGTGTCGGGCACCGCTCAATGGATTGGTTCAGCAGCGAAAGCGCGTCCTCGGCAGAATCGTTGGCCTCGAGCATCGAATTCGCCAGCTTCCAGCGAGCGATACAGTTGTTTGGGTCATTCTCCAGTTCGGCTTTGAATTCGGTTTCTGCCGATTCCCACTTACCGATATTCCAATACGCGTCTCCCATATGCATGTGCGTTCCAGGCAGATGTGGCGCCTTGTCGATGGCTTTCTTGTACTCGACCAATGCAAGGTCATAATTGTGCATGCTCGCGTCTACTTCACCTGCGATTTCGTGCGCGACGACTGAATCAGGATCGATTTCATTGATCTTCTTCAGCGAGTCTTCAGAAAGTTGAAGATAAGTCTTGCCGAGCATA
Source organism: uncultured Acidobacteriaceae bacterium (assembly GCA_963704415.1). Classification (GTDB taxonomy): domain Bacteria; phylum Acidobacteriota; class Terriglobia; order Terriglobales; family Acidobacteriaceae; genus Telmatobacter. The sequence goes on from OY969908.1 coordinate 2,769,365, forward strand.
TACCATGCTTCTTGATTTTTTGGATTTCTTTCCAGAAAGCGATTGAGGTAAGTCGTCGCCTCTTCGAGTTTCCTTGCATTGATCAGAACGCGGCACAATGTCATCTCCACCTGATCGTCGTTTGGATTGGCTCGCAATGCCGCACGCAACGAAAGCTCGGCCTTCTCGTTTTCGCCGAGTTGGAAGTAACTCATGCCGAGCATCGCGGAAGCCGAAGGCATATCCGGATTAAGTTCCAGTCCGCGCCGGAGCACCTCCGCTGTACGTGCGTAATCGTGCTCGTTGAAATAAAGCATGCCCAGGTTGTTGTAAGCCGCAGCAAGATGCGGCGCGAGCCGGATCATTTCCCTGTACTTCGCAATCGCAGTTGGGATGTCATTTTGCTTTTCAGCCGATTTGGCCTGGGCATACAGCTGCTGCACTTCGGGCGTAACTTCATTGTCGGCTTGAGCCGCAATCGTTCGCGGACTACAAAAAAAAATAATCGCCGCCGCCAGCACCAGCGGCACCCGGCCGAACTCCGCGATTGAAAAGTACCTCTTCATGGAACGCCATTATAGCCGGGGCAGCATTGACGATTCGGGTTGCTGAAGCAGACCGCGGGCGGTGAATTCTTATTCCGAATGCGGGAAGTAAGCGATCGGGGAAAGAAATGCCGGACTGCAATGGAGCAGCCCGGCATTAGGAAGACAGCATGCGACGCAAGAGGAAATTCCGATAGAACCCGAGCTAGAACGTCAAATGGAAACTAACCTGACCTTGTCGATTTGCGGGATAGTTGCCCGGGGTTCCCTGTGACACGATTTGACCGAATGTGGTGTCGCTCGCGTTGGTGTCAGGATTATTGAACTGCGTTCGGTTGAATGCATTGAAGTAATCGACCTGCAGGACGCCCTGGAATCGCTCGCCCATGTAGAAGTGCTTGCGGACGTTCAGGTTTTCATCGGCCCATGGGGCGCCTCTCATGCCGGCGTAATTGCGCAGGGCGGTGCCGAGGACGTATTGCGAAGGAGTGACCGTGAATGTGGCCGGGTTCCACATCTGAGCGACGCCGATCTTGCCAACGAAATAATCGCGCGCCTTCGTGTAGTGCGCCGTGCTCAGGCCGACAGACGAATTGCGGTCGGGACGATCAAATCCGTTGGGGAATGGAGTGCCGTTTTCGCCTATCGAGAGCACTTGGCCGCTCTCATAATCCAGGATCCAGCCGACCTGCCATCCGCCGACCACGTTGCCAAGTGTGTGGTTGTTCACATACTTCTTGCCAGGGCCGATCGGCAGCTCATACGTGCCGCTGGCCTTTAATGTCTGCGGCTCGTCGGAATTGGAGACAGCCCATTCCGGCCTCTGGTTGTACTTGTTGATGCCGCCAGAGGTAAAGCTGGAGAAACCGCTGCTGGTGTTGTCCATCAGATGCGAGAGCGTGTAACCGATCAGGAAGTTCAACCCGTTGGTGAAGCGCTTTTCAGCTTCGATCTGCGCGCTCTGATAGTAGGTTGTGCCGTACCCTTCAAAGTTGTTGAAGATGTAGGAATACTGCGGGTAGGGCTCCAGTGCCTGAGCGACAGTAGCCGATCCGCCAAAGTCATTCACGAAGTTGGCATAGGGAGAGTTGACACCGTCGACGGGAGCGGTGCTGGTAAACGTATCGTTCAGCTCCGACGCCAATGAGAGGTAGGAGGGATTCAGCTGATCGATGCGGTTGTTCTGGCTGGGCAGATGGATGACGCGATTGCCCACCCACGCCGCCTGGATGCGCATGTTGTACGGCAGTTCGCGCTGCACGTTGAGGTTCCACTGCTGGCTGTAGGGAGCGTAGCCGTCCTCGTTGCTCAGGGCATTGATCTGTTGACCGCCGCCGAGCCCCGGACTAAAGGGCGTGGCGTTGACTGCGGGGATCGGGTTCGTATCCCAGACACCGTTGGACGATGTGTTGCTACCGGTCGATGGGCGGGAAAATGAACCGGTCAACAGGTTGCCATAATTGACGGCCACCTTGTTGGTGCCGTATTCATACGCGCCGCCATCGAGGAAGGCAACGTCAATGCCGCCTTGAATGACGGTCTTGGAATTGAGCTCGTAGGCGAACCCAAAGCGCGGGCCAATGTGTCCGAAATGCGTTGCCACGTGATCGTATCCAACGCATCCGGTACAGTTGCCAAGCTTAGTTGCCGATCCAGGAATTCCGCTTGCCGCCGGATCTGTGCCCGGGTGATCCGGATCGAAGAAGACGATCAGGTCGTGGTTCTCTGTAAACGGTGCCTGGATGTCCCAGCGGACGCCGAGATTCAACGTGAGCTTGGGAGTGATTTTGATGTCGTCCTGGATGTAGGGCGAAAGATCCAGGTTGCGCAGCTCCAGTTCCTGCGAGTTCGAGCGGTTGGACGAATCTGGCAGCCCGAGCAGGAAGCTGGCAAAGGCGTTTCCTTCCTGAGAGAAGTTCGCAGCGGTGGGGACGGTCGATGTCTGCGCGGGGCTAAAGTTGAAGTGACCGCCTTCGGTCTGCTCTTCGTTGTCGTCCTGATAGGCGCGCCGGAACTCGCCGCCAATGTTGAACGTGTTGCGGCCCTTAACCCACAGCCAGTTATTCACGATGGCAATGCCCAGCTTGCGGTTGATCGATTGGTACCAGGAGCCGCTGGTGCCCCAGTCGGTGTAAAAGCGGGCATCATCGTTCTGGTCGCTGTTGGTTCCAAAGGTGATATTCGGCGGAATGTTCTCGTTGGTAACCGTCGAGGTGGTGTAGCCCTTGGTGATGTTGTACTGGTTGTTGATTTCGCCGATCCAGCCCACGCCGGCGGTCATGACCAGGTGCGGCGTGATCGTGTTGGTGTAGTTCAACAGGAAGATGCTTCCCAGTGCCGGCTCATACTTCTGGCTGTTGAGCGGGTTGGGCGCGATCACCAACGGATTGTAGTCGAAGCTGTGGGTGGTATAGCTGTTCCTCCACTGAGAGTAGTGAAGGCTTTGCGTTGGCGTCAAAGTCTGATCGACTACGAACCCCCAGACATGCTGGATGTTGGGATTGACGAAGGGAGCATAGGTCTTGTTGTCGATCAATCCGCCTGCGCCGGTTCCTGGACGGTCCGGATTCGGAACGAATTGCAGCAGCGCCGCGGAGGCCGCGCTGATCCGGCCCGGCGGAATCACGTTGAGCTGCCCGTTGTATTGGAAAATCTGACCGGTCGTCGGGTCATAGATGTTGTTCCCGGTGGCAGCAGCCCAGCCGCTGAAGTCCCCAGATTTCTCGGCGACTGTTGGAACCGTCGAGGGGTTTGTATTCTCGTTGTTCTGCTTGTACCACTCCTGGCTGTAGTGGCCGAAGGTCCGGTTGCGCCCGTCGTAAACGTGCGGAATACGGATCGGACCGCCTATATCGAAGCCGTAGTTGTTCTCGTGGTCGGTGGGCGGAGTGCTTGAGCCCCCCCACGCGGGACCATTGAAGAAACCGACCGAGTCGAAGAAACTGTTGCGATTAATTTCGAACAATTCGCCGTGGTACTTGTTGGTTCCCGACTTCATCTGGTAGGTCAGCGCGCCCTGCCCCAGGCCGAATTGCGCGGAAAACGTCGACCGCTCGACCTTCGATTCTTCCACCAGATCGTAAGGCGGATTGAAGTTCGTCGTGTAACCTTCGGTTTCGGGCTGGGGGGCCGGTATGCCGTTATAGACGATCTCCTGCTCGAAGTCGACGCCGCCGCTGATACGGTGCGAAAATGTGCTTCCCGTGGTTCCCGGCGCGAGGAATTGCAATTGGTCGATCTGTCGGCCGCGCCCCGATACTTCCGCCGGAAGCGATTCGACGACAATCGGCTCAATCGTGCTGCCCAGTTCCGGCTGAGTTGTGTTCAGCGCGACTTGATCGGCGGTCACCTGCACGGTCTCATTTGCCGCGCCTGCCGTAAGCGCAAAGTCGATCGTCGACGTCGTGCTGACCTCGACGTTGATGCTTGCCTGAACTGCCTTCTTGAACCCATGCGCATCGACGGCCACTGTATATTTTCCGGGCGTGAGGCCCTTGAAGGAATAGCTGCCCGCACTGCTTGTGGTCGTGCGTGCAGATATGCCAGTTCCCTCATTGGTAATGGTCACCTTCGCATCGACGACCACAGCTCCGCTTGAATCCGTAATGGTTCCGGTAATTCCGGCGCTCGCCTGGGCGGGAGCATCCTGGGGAACCGATAGCACGAAGCATGCAATGGTGAATGCGAGCGCGGATGCAATCCATGAAAGTCTGATTGCACTGCGCAGAGGACAGCTGTCCTGGGGGGCGCGCGTGGGGTGCACTGTGTCTCCTTAAAAATTGGTCGGTTCTCTATGAAACCGTGACCTCTGGCCTGTTCGCCGGATCCCGAATTGCCCGGCTCTCTTAGGGAAGTTGGAATCGGTACCACCAAAAATGGTAACGATTCCAATTTCGCGTGAATATAATTCCGAAAAGATTCCAGTGTCAAGCAAAAACTTCAGCTGGAAATGTTTGTCCTGCTTCAAAGCAGTGACGCCTCTGAATGATAAAAACGATTTAGTGCACCTTAGTTTGTTCCGCCGGGCGGCCTTGAGAGACAGATCCAGAGGGTTCGTTGACTTCGATCTGCTGGTCTCCTTTCACGTCGCCTAGGGTTTGTACTAGGCCACTGGGCCAGCGAATCTCGATGCTCACGGCTCGCGCACAATTGCCCATCCCAAAATGCACCCGAGGATCACTTGCCGAGAGATATCCGCTGGACGTGGTAACTGTTGCCCACTGCGATCCCTGGTTTGTGGTCAGCTTCACCACTGCGCCAATTCCGTCACGATTGCTCTTGTGTCCGATCAAGTGCAGCGTGATCCAGTGGTTTGCCGTGACCGTCTTGTTCAGCAGTACGTGTGCGGGGCCACCGTTGGTGGTGACGACCGCATCGATACGGCCGTCGTTGTCAAGGTCGCCTATGGCCATGCCGCGGCCCACCCACGCTTCATGGAAGATATCGCCGGATATCGGCGAGACATCGACGAACCTTTTGCTAGTGTTTCGCAGCAGCAGCATGGGCTCGCGGTAGTGAAGTTGGGGGAAGCTCTTTTCGATGGTATCGAGGTCATGCCCTTGAGCAATCAGTAGATCCTTCCACCCGTCGTTGTCGTAATCAAGAAAGCGCAAACTCCATCCCGAATGCAGCCTTGAGATCTCGCCGATTCCGCTCGACTGGGATACGTAATCGAAAGTGCCATCGCGGTTGTTTCTGTAGAGCGCGTATCGTTGGTTGGCCAGGTCTGTTACCACCAGGTCCGGCCAGCCATCGTTGTCATAGTCGGCGAAGTCGATGCCCATCCCCGCATAGGTCTGCCCCTCGGAGTTCACCGCAACGCCGGCCTCAAGGCCGACCTCCTCGAAGGTTCCATCAGGCTTTTGGTGGAAGAGAAACTCCTGCATCGAATCGTTGGCAATGTAGAGGTCGATTCGTCCGTCGCGATCGTAATCGGCAATTCCGACGCCGAGAGCTTTGGCCGGCTTGTCGAGTCCGAGCTTATGCGAAACCTCAGTAAAATGACCGTTTCCGTCGTTGTGATACACGAGCATTGGAATGGGCGGAAAGACGTCCGGGTGGCAGTAGCCGCGGAAACCCTCCCGATGTTCGCCGCAATACACGTCCTCCCAGTCCCAAGTGACGTAGCGGGCGACCACCAGGTCGAGCAGGCCGTCATTATCGAGATCAACCCAGGTGGCGGAGGTTGACCAGCCGCTGCCAGCCACGCCAGCCTTGTCAGTGACGTCACTGAAGGTGCAGTCGCCGTTGTTGTGATACAGGCGGTTGCCCCCGAAGGCCGTGACGAAGATGTCCTCGTATCCGTCGTTGTCGTAGTCGGCGACCGCCACGCCCATCCCGTAACCGACCCCCTTCAGCCCCGACTTCTCGGTAATGTCCTCAAATGTGCCATCAGCCTTCTGGCGATACATGCGATTCCAGTATTCGGGACCAGTTTTCTGCGGGATGAATCCCTTGGGCGTCGGATCGGAGTACGGAGCTCCGTTTACCAGGTAAAGATCGAGGCGCCCGTCGTTATCGCAATCGAAAAGTGCGACACCGGAACCCATGGTTTCAATCAGGTACTTGCGTGAGGCGTGGGGGGCCTGGTGAAGAAAGTGAACGCCCACTTTTTCCGTGACATCGATAAACCGGCCGGGAACCTCCACCGCCGGGGAAGATTGGTTGGATGGCTGGGATTTGTTCACGGAAGACTGGGCAGCCGCGATTCCGCATAAGCCCGGGCACAAAGCCATCAACACCATGGCGAAAAAGGAGGTGCGTGCCGGCCTCATGGCTTATCCCGCGTACCTTTGTGCGCAGTTGCCGGTCGATCTCCCGAGGGGCAAGGTTGGGTTCCGCACAAAGCCGCTGTAATGCCTTTACCCTCGACAATCGTAAAGATGCGATCCACGGCCGGCAGCTTGTACGTCTCCGTCGTTCCGGAGGGCCAGTGAATCTCCGCGGTCCCAGGATAGGTGGCGTCGCCGAGACCGAAATGCGGCCGTGGATCGTTGGTCGAAACGTAGCTCCCGCCGCTCAAAACATCCTGGCGCTGGCGCATGCCATTGGCCGTGAGGTAAACAGTCGCACCGATGGCATCACGGGGGCTCTTGGGTCCGCCGATGAGCTTCAGCTCAACCCAGTGATGATGGTCGGGATTCACATTCTTCAAGACCAATGGAGGCCCATCGAGGCGGTTGATGATTACATCGATTTTTCCGTTATTGAACAGATCGCCGAACGCCGCACCGCGTCCCGCAATTACCTCGGCTTCACCCGAGCCCTTCACCGGGCGGACCTCGTCGAACTTGCCGTCGCCGAGGTTGTGGAATAGCAGTGGCCGCTGCGCATAGGAGGTTCCCCATTCTTCGTGGTCTGTGATGGGGTAAATGTGGCCGTTGACCATCATCAAATCAAGCCAACCGTCATTGTCGTAGTCGAGGAAGCCTGTCCCCCATCCGAGGAAGGGAATCGACACTTTCCCGATTCCCGCTCGCATTCCTACGTCCGTGAAGGCTCCGTTGCCGTCGTTGTGAAATAGAAGTTTGGCCTCGTCGGAGAAGTCGGTGATTCCAAAGTCCATTCGGCCGTTGTTCAGATAGTCACCTGCGGCAACGCCCATTGCGGCCACCTCACGGCCATCTTGATTCAGCCCAAAGCCGGATGTGAGGCTTACGTCGTCGAATGTCCCATCGCCGCGATTGAGATAGAGGTAACTCAGGGTTGAGTCGTTTGCTACCAGCAGATCGAGCTTTCCGTCGTTGTTCACATCCACGAATAATGGCGTTATGCCGTAGTACCGGTTCGATCGGTCCGAAACGCCGGCCTTTGTGCTCACATCGGCGAATATTCCATCGCCATTGTTGTGAAACAGGTGATCGGGCTCGCCCTCCAGGCCGCGAGGACCGCACATCACCACCACTCCCTTAAATTCGCATGTGTTAAGGCTTGCCGCTTCAGTTTTCGGATAAGGCAAATGATTGCGGTCGAAATGAACATAGCCCGAAACAAAAAGATCTAGCTGTCCATCTCCGTCGTAGTCGCCCCAGGTGGCTCCCGCCGACCAATTGCCGAGAGTCACGCCAGCTTGTTTGGCCACGTCAGTAAACGTACCATCGCGATTGTTGTGGTAGAGGCGGTTCTCGCCCCAGTTGGACACGAAAATGTCGGGCCAGCCATCGTTGTCGTAATCGGCGATGGATACGCCGAATCCCCAGCGATCGTTGGTAACGCCGGCTTTGGCTGCCACATCGGTGAATGTGCCGTCGTGGTTGTTATGGAAAAGCGCTGCGTGCGGGGGAGTCTCTTTGCCGTCCAAGGCGTTGAATGTCGAGCCGTTGACCATGTAAATGTCGAGCCAGCCGTCGTTGTCGTAATCGATCAGACCAACACCCGACCCGTTGGTGTCGATAATGAGCCCCTTGTCCGGCGACCCCATCTTGTGCGACCAGCCCGAAAGGCCGGCTGCCTTGGTCACGTCTTCGAAGATGACAACGCCCGAGTCGACAAAGCCGCTGATCGTCGCTGGCTGTTTTCGAACGCCGCTCGCCGCATTTGTTCTGCCCTGCGCATCACCGTTTCCGTGTGGCAGTTGCTGAGCTGCATCTTGCGCCAGGAGAGACATGCCGGGTGCGATCGTGCTGAGCAGATAGACGATCGTTCTGGTCAAACGACGGCAGTTCGACGGCAATGCAGGCCCTCCCCGATTGAGTCTAGTCGGTTTCGACGCAGCCAGGACCGGCCGACATCGCGCCTACAACGAAGTGTAGTTCGAACGTGCGATCGCTTTTTGTCGTATACTCCGGTTGTTTTTTCAATCTCGCTGTTCGCGGGCTCCCATGTCAACGACCAATCTTCTCTTCGATCTCATGTGCAAGTGCATGTCCTCTTCTATCCTTGGATCCGCTTTGGCGGTGCTGCTGACGACGGCCTCCGCTTTCGGCCAGACCGCGGCTTGCAGAACGGTTCAATCGCCTGCCGCAACACCGGCAGATGCAGCCTACGCCGACAGCAACTACGCAGAGGCGGAGCAACTCTATGCACAGGCCCTGGCACAACAGCCGAGCAACAGCGTACTCGGAGCTGCCCTGGTGCATACATTGCTGCACGAAGGAAAGGTCGCAGAAGCCGCTGAGCGCGTGCAAACCATGCTGGCCGCCGATCCGCACGCCACCGCAGTCCTCACCGCTGAGGCCGAAGTCCAACTGCGCCAGGGACAGCCTTGGCAGGCGATGCAATCGCTGGACGCAGCCGAAGCTACCGATCGCTGTTACGCGCGCATCCACTTGATTCGCAGCCGCGTGTTGCGCATCGATTCGATGTATGCCTCCGAACGCACCGAGCTCCAGAAGGCCTACGAAATCGATGCAACGGATCCCGACATCCTGAACGCCTGGAGCAATGTGGTTTCGCCGGCAAATGAGATTGCGGGAACCAGGCAGTCGCTCGACACGATGAAAGATATCGATGCCGATACCCGTCAGAAGGCCGAAGCTACGGTCCAGTCGATGATGCCACTGCTGAGCGAATACTCGCAGACCTGCAAGGTTCTCCCTTCCGCCTCCACTGCCACATTGCCTCTGCTGCCTTCAAAACAAGATGGCAAGAACATTGACGGCTTCCGAATCGAAGTACACCTGCCGAAGAGTGCCGCTCGATTGCAAGTCGATACCGCGGCTTCGGGCCTGTTCATTACTCGAGCACTTGCAACACAGAATGGACTGCAGCAAGGCGCGAACGATCCACCGGGAACCGTCCATCTCGAGAGCGTGCAGATCGGTCCGCTTGAATTTCGCGACTGCATGGTGGGCGTAACCGACGCGCCTTTTGCCGGCAATACCGATGGCTCCATCGGTACCGATGTGTTCGCGTCCTACCTGATCAAGATCGATCCTCGCGCGGAAAAGCTCACGCTCGGCCCATTGCCCGCTGTGACCGGTATCCTGCCTGGCGATCGCCCCGCACTGCCCGAGCTGGCAAGATTCACTCCCGTGTATCACCGGCGCCAATACCTGCTGGTGCCCGTCATGCTCAACAACAAAACGCAAAAACTGTTCGTCCTCGACACGGGAATGCGTTTGAGCACCATGACTCCGGAAACGGCACATACCCTTTCTAACATCAAGGTAAATTTCACCAATACTTTACAGACTGCTTCAGGTCCTCCGGCACATGTGTATCGCGACAAATTCGATTTCCAGTTTGCGAATCTTGTGTTGCCTCATCAAAGTCAGATCGTTGAGTTTGACCCCACCGCGATCGATCGCAACGCCGGCTTTGAAGTCGACGGGCTGCTCGGTTTCGACATGCTGCATCAGCTGACTCTGCAACTCGACTACCGCGATGGACTCGTTCAATTCGAGTCGACGAATGCCGAAGCCGCGCCGGCCAATGCGAAAGGGCCGGCGGTAGCAACGGCGTCGACCTCGCCTACGCCAGAAAATCAGCCGAGCGACAGCAACTGTGCGCAGGACGACTCAGATCATCCGCTCAACACGACCATCGAGGCAACAGTGCAAGGCACGCTTGATTCCGCACACTTGAAACCGGGGAAAGAAATCTGGGTCAAAACCGTCAGCGGATATACCTTCCCGGGATGCACATTGAATCGAGATTCGATCGTCTACGGGCGCGTCATCGCCGCCTCTGGGAAGAAGAACTCCGCCCCGCCGGAGCTATCGATCGCATTCGATCACGGCGACTGCCAGGGACAGGGCAAGAAGGAATTATCACTGCGCCTCATCGGCCTCCTGGCGCCTCCGAGCGAATCAGAATACTTGCATCAGGTCATGCCTACCGAAGTCGCTGGAGGGGCAAGGCAGATTTCTGACACAGCGGCGGCGACCGACGGGTACGATCCGAAGCTTGGTCACGGGTCTCTGCCGGCCATCGTACATCCTGGCTTGGTGGTCGGCATGCCTAACCTCAAACTCGAGCCTGAAGGAGGCCCTGGTTGCAGTTCCAGAATCAGTAGCCCAGATCGCAACGTGGAGCTTCAAACTGGCGTCGAGTTGATCCTCATGATGTATGACGTAAAGTAAGTGCGCGTTTGCCGCCCTCGTGCGGCTCGAATCGCGCGAGGTCGTGGGGAGTTATGCCCGCTGCTCCGCCTTCAGCGAAGACCCGCTGGCTTAATTTCTATCGGACACAGACTCGGGAGAGAACGACAGGTGAACGCAAGAGTGATTCCTACACGTCAAGCAATAGAGGAATCCGTGGACTTGGCGCATGAGGTTTTCAACCTTGTGTTCAGGAAGGTGCTCGAACACTTGACGAAGCATTGAATCTGCTTCGCACATGCTACTAAGCAAGGACAGTCATATCGCAGTTTGTTTCAATGGGAGTGATTCCTATCGGATTCTTCGGGAGGGATACCTCTGCCGCAGAAATTCTGCGCTGCATCATGGTCCGGAGTTGGGCAGCTCGTTCGGCATTCAGACCCAGATGTGAATGGTCTTCCATCACATCAAGCGCGAATCGCAGATCATCGATGAGGACAGCAGTCGTTTCAGCAAACATACCTTTAATTCTAGTCGATGCTGAGATAAATCGCTTTTGTCGAGCAATTTTTCAGGCAGTTCAACTCTGAAACTGACGGGAAGACATGTGCCATCATCCACTTACCCACAATGGCATTTCCCGATAGTCGCCTAGGCTGGCGTCAATGATTGCCGACAGTGTTGCGCTGGCACAAATGATCCTCGACAGAGTTGTACGCTAATGGCCAAGGAAGAGCGCAAATGGCCGATGACCCAGAAATACGCAGTTCGAGCGATTGCACACCCGATCATTCGCTGATAATTTCCGCCGGAGGACGGATCGTTCATTCTCAGGGACTAAGGGACGGATACCCGTTGGTCTTTGTTTACATAGGCATTGATTATCGTTCCCACGGGTAGATTGGCGTCAGGACCATACCAAAGGGCTGATTCCCAGGTGAGCGCTCCGCCCTTTCCTCCACTCACGCCTGCTCCGCCTCGCAATGGAATCCTCGTGCCTTGCACAGACTCCACATAGTCGAATAGCAGGACGAGCCTTCCCGACTTTCCAAGGAGACCGCTCTTCGATATTGATTCGATGTGTCCGATTGCCTCGGTCCCTGTTCTCAATATGATCTTCGAATCAACAACGAGGTCTTGACGCACCTTGAAATGAACCGCCTGGTTGGTCTGTAGTTTCCTTCCTTGCAGATCGTCCATCAGCACAAGGTGAATGGGCGTCCCATCCGTGACCAGAAGAATGTTTGCTTTATCCTTCTCTGTTGCTTGAGAGTAGAGGTATACGGGTGCAGAAGCCATTAGGACCGATAAGGCAACCAGTCCCAAGAAGAGGGTAGAGCGGGCTCGGAGTAGTCTCATTGCGGTCAATTACTGAACCGTAAAATCAAAGCCCTGTCCGTACACGCCGTGGGGGAAATCGGCGGACCCAACCGAGTACAGGATGTATTCACCCTTCTTCAATTCCTTGACCGGTAAAATCTTGAACCGCCGACCTCCAACTGGCTTTGCAGAAGTGCGGACGATTCGATCCGCTCGAATGCCCACCTTCTCGCCTACGGTTCCGCCGACGGATCCCATTTCGATTTCTCTCCGATCGCCTTTGTCGTCCATCTCGACAATGATGTAATTGTCGATATTGTCATTTGCAGGCAGTTCGATATTTATCTCGGGTTCCCGAGAGGCTATCAGCGAAGCGTGCTGCCCTTGCAGATATGCCTTGTTCTTGACCGACATAATTCCCAAAGATACCGTGTGCCCGAGTCGCCCGCCAACCTTCTGCTCACCAATGGTGCGGACCTCGACCGGGTTCCCATCAATCGTGACTCTGGGACTCGTCAACTGCGTTGACTGAATCATGGCCGCGACAACGGCATCAGATACTCCGGCTTTCTTGAGATTGGCGAGGTCATCATCTGAAAGGGCAAACTTTGTTGCACTCGCCTTTATTCTGGCAATAATCACATCATTCCCAAGGGCTTTGTGAGTCATTTCAATGATGCGGGCGTTGTCAACGTCACTTTCAAGGCTTGACTGCGAATAGGCCATCTGGCTTCCGAAAAACAAAAGCGAGCCGATGGTGCTGAGAGCCAGCGAGCGGCAAAATGACTGCACGCGGCTGATAAGGCCATCAATTTCCATGCTTTCCCCTTCGGGAACGCACTTTATCTGAGCGACATTTGGAAGTATGTGCGCACGCGCACATGCTTCCATGTTATTGAGAAAACCTACGATGGGCACGCATGTCGAGCCCGTCTCCGGCGCCAGTTGCGCGCGAGCGCGTACATGCGTGCGCTTTGTTCACAAGATGGCCCTATCTGTTCGCGTGAACACAAATATGCGCCCGATCTGATGTGTACATGCAGGTGACCCCGGAAACCGTGTGGACCACGGTGAACTCCATCGGCCAAGAGCTCCGAAAGAAGCGAGGTTCGGGGCGCTCCGGCGGCGCCGATTGCGAGGGACATTCATGAAAACGGTTCGAAGAAAGTGCGCTTGCGCTCAAAACTCGCGCCAAAACCGAAAAGAGCGTTTCGCAGAGGATCTCGGTTGATTGTATGGGGGACTTTGGTGGACCTGGTCGGGATCGAACCGACGACCTCTTCCATGCCATGGAAGCGCGCTCCCAAACTGCGCCACAGGCCCACATGTTGCAAGGGTGCAACTTTTCTATTCTCTCTGCTCGGGTGGGATTCGTCAATGCGGCGAGGCCGCGCAGGCGAGCATGGACGCCAGTCCTGTGACGATCACCGCCAGGCCCTCCGCGAAGCGCGCTTCGTGATTGGAAAACATCTCCGCGCCCGCGGCCGCAGCGAGAGGATACAGATTTTTGTTCACGCGCTGCTCTCGCGCCGCCAGATCGTATTGTGGGTTTGGTTCACCCGGAGCAAGTCGTGTCGCCTGCTCTTCAATCACAAATCCAATCGTGTAGCTGTACAGTGCGCCGAGCCCCACCACCGCTTGCCGCAACGTGAATCCCTCACGCGTGAGCCTGCGCAGGTTCGCCTCCATCGGTGCGAAGAGTTCCGCATCCGTGAGATAGGTGCCGCTGAACATCTTGGCGCCGTCACGGTAGCGAAGCAGAGTCTTCCGCAGTCCCATATAACAAGCGGTTGCCCAGTCCTGCCAAGCTGACATTTCTTCCAGAGCCGCACTTTCCTGCATGGACTCGCGCAGAACCTGTGTGGCCATCTCATCCAGCAGATCTTGCTTATCCTTAAAATGCCAGTAGATGGCGGGAGCCTTCACGTCCAGCTGGGTAGCCAGGCGACGCAGGGTCAATCCGTCCAGGCCCGCTTCGTTCAACACGACAAATGCCTGCTGGAGGATGAGGTGTCGGTCAAGCGCCATCGAAAAATAGTAGCATTTGCACCTTAACGGTGTTAAGGTGACCTTAACTTAGTTAAGGAGACGCTTCCCTATGAAAGCTGCTGTTGTCCAAGTCCTCGGCCAAGCCCCTAAGTATCAGGAATTTGCGGAACCGGTTCCCAACCAGGACGAAGTGCTGATCAACGTCCACGCTGCCGGATTGCACCCGATCGTGAAAGCGCTCGCAAGCGGCGCCCACTACTCTTCTACCGGCCAGGTTCCTATGGTCGCAGGCATCGATGGCGTCGGAACGCGCCCCGATGGAGCCCGCGTCTACTTTGGTTCCGCACGAAAGCCGTGGGGCACGATGGCGGAACGCTGCGCCGCGCCGTCTTCGATGTGTTTGCCGCTCCCCGATGGGATCAGCGATGTGGAAGCGGCTGCCATTGCCAATCCCGGCATGTCCGCGTGGCTCTCTTTGAAACAGAGAGCAGAGCTGAAGGCGGGCGAGACAGTGCTCATCCTTGGTGCGACGGGAGTCGCGGGTCGACTTGCGATCCAGGCATCGCGCTACTTGGGCGCGAAGCGAGTGATTGCTGTGGGACGCAATGTAGATGCGATCGCAAAGGAAAATGTAGATGCGATCATTGCGCTCGGGCAGTCGGATGATGCAGTCCGCGAGGCGTTCGTCGCGGAAGCGACAAGCGGTATCGACGTGGTTATAGACTACCTCTGGGGACGTCCCACCGAACTGCTGCTCGAAGCTCTCGCAAAGACATTCAAGCCCAGCTCTACTAAAACCACAAGGCTGGTTGAGGTTGGCGAAAGCGCCGGGAAGACAATCACGCTTCCGGGCTCTGTGCTGCGCAGCGTCGACCTGAAACTTCTCGGCAGCGGCTTCGGGTCGGTGGCGCTCGATTCGATCCTTGCTGCGATTCCTTCGCTCTTCGCAATGGCAGCCGACGGCACATTAAGTGTCGATGTAGAGTGCGTACCCCTCGCCGAAGTGGAGACCGCCTGGACGCGCGTGGAGAAGGGCCGACGAATCGTCTTCGAAATTTGAATGTCTCACCCCGACGCGATGGGTACTTTCGGCATGTGTCCATCCCGAAGAAATCTCTTCACGTACGCCCGTGACCGGGAACACTTCAGGGGTGTTCCGGTGTCTAAGACAATAGAGCGCGCGGGACATCCGGTCGTTGATGCCGTTGTTCCGACTCCCGCGGCATTGCAGGTTTGGGTAGTTTTTTCCGGCAGTGCGGCTGTGCTGAAACAGGACAGTCGCGGACGATGAAAGCCGGTCATCAAGCTGCGCACCGAGCGGAAAGATGCCAACTGTGCGCCTTTTGCAGTATTGTGGGAGGACTGATTGCAGGCGGACCTCACCATGGGCAATCTCGCCAGCGCGTTGACGCTCCAGTCCGAAGAGGCGGCTCTTGTAGCAGAGTTGCGCGCCGGATCGGAAGACGCTTTTGCTTGGCTTATTGCCCGATACCATCAGCCGATTTACTCCTTGCTGGCCCGCACCGTCCATGACCGGGCCGATGCTGCCGATCTAACGCAGGAGGTCTTCGTTAAGGTCTTCCGCGGCGTATCGGGCTTTCATGGGGAATCGTCGCTGCGCACCTGGATCTACCGAATCGCACTGCGCGAGGCATCGAATCAGCGACGCTGGTGGCTGCGGCACAAACAGCAGGAAGTTCCTATCGAGATCGAAATCGCGGAAAACGATTCAGGAATCCCCGTAAAGCTGAAAGACACGCTGGTCGACTCGGGTGAATCGCCGTTTGAAATAGCAGTGCACGAGGAAAACCGGGCACGCGTCGAAGCGGCGTTGCGCCAGGTACCCGAGCCCTTCCGGACCACCCTCATCCTGCGCGACATCGAAGGGTTCGTTTACGAGGAAGTTGCAGAGATCCAGGGCGTGAACCTGGGGACTGTGAAGTCACGCCTGGTGCGTGGCCGCGCCTATCTTAAGACGCTGCTGACGGCAACGCCAAAGACGAAGGATTTGCCAAACCGCGAGGGCCTTGAATTGCCCTTGGGAGAGGAGGCGCGATGAGTAGCTGCACCGCTATGCAGGCGAAGTTTTCAGAATATTTGGACGGACGGATGACCGGGCGGGAGATGCAACGCATTGCCGCCCACCTTGACCGCTGCCCCGGATGCGCGGGGGAATGGAGAAGTCTTCGCCAAAATCAGGCTGCACTCGCATCGCTTGGTTCGGTACCGGAACCGGAAGATCTGGTGCTTCGCGTCCGTGTCGCGGTCAGCCGCGAAAGAGCGCGCCGGAAAAAGGGCGCCTTTGCGGGGCTTTCGCTCGCATGGAGAAATACAGTTGGACCCTTCCTGTTGCAGGCCGCTGCAGGTTTTGCCAGCGCCGTGCTCCTGCTCGGCACCGTCACCGTGCTGGTCGGGATGTTTACTCAGCCGGAGAGCGCGCAGGCGACCAAGGACGTTCCTTTGGGCAACGCGACCGCGCCTCGACTGCTCTCGCTGGGCGGTTCCGGCAGCGGAGACGAGATCGGCGCCAGCGCTGGCCAGGTGGTCGTCGAGGCCTACATCAATAGTGAAGGAACAGTGTACGACTACCGCATTGTCTCCGGTCCGGACGACGCTGCGACCCGGGCGCAAGTCGAGAATATGCTGTTGTTGAGCCGTTTCGAGCCAGCCCGTTTCTTTGGCCAGCCGGTGCGAGGCCTGGCCGTGCTCTCCTTCTCCGGTGTGTCCGTCCGCGGATAGTTACCAGTCGGAACCTCCCGTTTGACCCTGTCTGCGCGTCTAACTAGACTTGCAGATAGGGATTCATTGATGTCGTTTCCGTTCCTTCGCTCGTATTCCGTCCCGGCAGTGGTCCTCTTCTGTCTCGGGGCAGCGCTTTTGCCAAGGCCTGGCTCTTCCCAATCTGCCGAAAGCAGTTCCTCCGGTCGCCAAAGCTCCTCGTCGGCCTCGTCCGCGATTCAGCAGGAAAAAGCCCCCACCTTTCTCGTCGATCCGGCCGGACCCACAATTTCGCTGATCACCTCTGAGCCCGTCTTCTTCATGGCTGCGGCCCTTAATGCCTGCGGCTATGACGAAGGACTCGAAGACAGTGCGCCGGTGCGCAAGCGCGTCCGCGAAGAGGTGAACCAGGCCCTTGCCAAGAGCGAAGATGCCCGGACAAAGCGAGACAAGGTCTGCCTCTTCATCGCCCAGCATCGAATGACTGGTTCGGAAAGGGACATCTCCCAATACATCTCGCTGTCGCTCTACCTGAGTCCGCCGCCGCAACTTGAAACGAGCGTCGAATTGCCGGAAATGCCGCCCGATTCAACCCAGGTAGTCGAAATTGTCCCGCTCCTCCGCGACTTTGCCGCTGCTGTCGATCTCCACGGAATCTGGCTTACCATCCACCACATTTATGACGAGGAAACCGATCGCCTCCACGATCCGCTGTCGAAGATGATCGTCGGCACCAATCTCTATCTCAAGATGCCAGCCTCCACCTACGATGGACGGCGCTTTGTCGTCGTGATGGAACCGCTTCTCTCGCCCAAGCTTGTCAATGCGCGTATCTACGGAACGGAATACGTGGTCGTGGTTTCTCCGGTCAACGGCGTGATCCCCATGACCGACGTGCGCCACACCTATCTCCACTACGTGATTGAACCGTTGCTTTACACACGCGCCAATGCGATCGACAGGACGCAGCCGATCCTGAAAGAAATCCGCGACGCTCCTCTCGAATTCCGCTTCCGCTCCGACACCGTGGCGCTGACAGTGGAGTGCCTCATCAAGGCGATCGAAGCGCGCACCATGGATACCGGCGTGCCCCCGTACAAGATTCCGGCGGGCGTTGAGCGGTCGGATTTGCCGCGCTATGAGCACGAGCGTCAGGTCTACCAGGAAAAAGTCGACGCGATTAAATCGGCTACCGTAAAGCACGACATGACCCAGGGATTCGTGCTGACGCAATATTTTTATGAGCAATTAATCCAATTTGAGAAAGACCCTGCCAGTCTCCGCGACAACATCGGTGAAATGGTGTACAGCATGGACGTGGACCAACAGGTGCATCGCGCGCGCCAGATCGAATTCGATGCGCAAGCCGACGGCGACGTTTTGCAGCGGAGTAAGCCGCGCGTGCTCACCGGCCTCGATCTGGCAGAGGCGCGCCTTGCAGCGGGAGACGTTGCGACGGCGAGCGCCCTGGCACGCCAGTCCCTCACGGTGCACGCCGACACGCTTCAGTCGGTGGCCGATTCGGCGCGCGCTAATTTTGTTCTCGCGCGGGCTGCGATCATGACGGGCCATCCCGAAGAGGCGATCGATCGGTTCCAAAAGACGATCGCAACCAGCAAAGAGCCTCGCCTCCTGGCATGGGCGCACATTTATTTAGGCCGCATGTTGGATCTGGATTGCAAACGGGATCAGGCCCTTGCGGAATATAACCAGGCTCTGGCCGCGCGCGACGGAGAGCAGGATACTCGCCTGGCCGCCGAGCGCGGAGTTAAGACTGCCTATGCGGTGAACGGCCACAGTTGCGAAGACGCCGAAGACGACTCCAGCCCAGATTCCCCGGGAAAGCCAGGCGCGCAGGGAAGTAGTCAACAGGGAACGCCCAAACCGCAGTAATCTGCTCCCAGGATTCTTGCCGGTGATCGTGGGCGTCTAATAGATAACAATTGTCCACAAAGAAGGACTGCGCGTGGAATCAAGGGACGCATACTGAAGCCGCCGAACGGATCGAGGGAACTTTGGAAATAGCTTTGGCCGCATTGGAGACCGCACTGGGACACGGCTTTGCCAGTCCCGAGCTGCTCCTGCGCGCGCTGACGCACCGATCCCTCGCCAATCAGCGGCTTCTGGAAGACGGCGGGAATGGAGCCGAACCTGAAGGAGACAATGAGCGTCTGGAATTCCTGGGCGACGCTGTTTTAGGGCTTGTGGTCGGCGAAGCGCTATTCCTTCTCCATCCGGAGTGGAGCGAAGGCGAACTCACCCGCGTGCGCGCCCAGCTAGTCAGCCGTCAGCATATGGCCGAGGTCGCCGCGCAAATCGACTTGGGCGATCATCTCCGCCTGAGCCGCGGAGAGGACCGCAGCGGACTCCGCCGCAAGAGCACCGTGCTTTCAAACACAATGGAGGCCGTGATCGGCGCGCTCTTTCTCGATGGGGGGCTGGAGCCGGTCAGAGAATTCACGCAACGCTATGTGATCGGCGATGCCGTCGAGCAACTGGCTCAGGAATTGCGTTCCGGAGCCGCGCTTGGGAACTACAAATCCGCTTTGCAGGAGCGTCTTCAGGCTGCCCGAGCCGGCACTCCGGTGTACAAGGTCAAAAGTGAAAGCGGACCCGATCATCACAAGCGCTTTTTGGTTGAGGTCCGATTGAAGCCGGCCCAGGGCGAGCCCGGTAAGGCCTTGGCGCGCGGCATCGGAACCACGAAGAAGGACGCGGAGCAGGACGCAGCACGTCGCGCGCTTGTCCGTTTGACTGCCGCCGAGGTCGCGGATGACGCCCCGGCTGCGCATAAGGAGGAACAGGCGAAGCAATGAGCTCCCCGGCTCAGATCGCCGATCTGCCCAAGCCCGTGTCGCATTTGCGCTTGCATCTGCCCACTGTGCCGGAGGCGTTTGCTTCCTTGCTTCGCACGGTGGTGGTCGCTCTGTTTCTGTTGACATTTATCCTGCAGCCCTTTCTCATTCCATCGGAAAGCATGGAGCACACGCTGCTGGTGGGCGATTTTCTGCTGGTCAACAAGCAGGTCTTTGCGCCCGCTGGCTCGCAACAGGGATTAATTCGCTGGTTGATGCCGTATCGCGATGTGGAGCGCGGAGACATTGTCGTCTTCCACCATCCCGATCCCCCCTATCTGGTGAAGCGCGTTGTCGGCATCCCCGGCGACCGCATTCGCATTGAAGATGGCAGAGTCACTGTGAATGGGGTGACGCTCGATGAGCCTTACGCTGCTTTCGAACCTGCGGCGCCCAATCCGTTCCGCGATAACTTCCCCGGCAGAATCTACACGGATCCGAATATCGATCCAACATGGTGGAGGCAACTGCAGAGTCTCACTCGTGACGGAGAACTCGTTGTGCCCCCCGGCGAGTTTTTCATGCTGGGTGACAATCGCAATCACAGCAAGGACTCACGCTTCTGGGGATTCGTCCCGCGCGAAGCAATTATTGCCCGTCCACTTGTCATTTACTTCTCCGTGCGACGCCCTTCGACGACGGATATACAACAGGCCTCGGATGATAGACTTGGGCACGACAGGGAACTGGCGGCGCGCCTGACAGGCTTTGCGCGCTGGAAGCGGATTTTCCGAGTGGTGCATTAGAAACAGTGGACAGTGAAGCAGTGGGCAGTCGGATCATGTAAATTCAAACCGATTCAGCCCACGCGACAGAACTTCCGGACATTTTGACAAAAGGTGCAGGTGTTCGATTCAGACGCCGCGACACCGTTCACTGTTCACTGCCCACTGTTGACTGTTCACTGATTTACGAGCGACAGGATGACAAGAAAAAATATCGCGCCAGCCAGCATTCAGGCCGAAGCCCGGCCCGCAGCAATTCAGGAAAAGGTTGAGGAGACGCCGTTCGAAGCGGTCGCCAGCATTTGTTCTGTGTTGGTCGTTGGGTTGTTCATTCTCACCTTTCTTGCGCAGAACTTCGTGATCCCGTCCGGTTCGATGGAAAAGACGTTGCTGGTCGGAGACCACCTCGTAGTCGACCGCATCACCCTGGCTCCGCCTGCAAAATGGATGCCGCTGGTGCACTATCGCGAGCCGCAGCGCGGCGATGTCATTGTGTTTCTCAAGCCGGGATATCCCGATCTCTACCTCGTGAAGCGCTTGATCGCAGTGCCTGGCGACCATCTGCAGTTGCGCAACGGCATCGTTATCATCAATGGTGTCGCCCAGGCGCAGCCTCACGCCGAGCCGACTACGCCCGAGAATCACTCCGATTTTCTCGACGAATTTCCATCGGTCCCGCCAGTGGCTCAGGCTGACGCGACACCCGAATCATGGGCCGTCGATTTTCCGAGTTACGTGAAGGACGGCGACCTGGTCGTGCCTCCAGGCAAGTTTTTCATGATGGGCGATAACCGGCACGACAGCCTCGACTCGCGTTATTGGGGTTTTGTGCCGCGGGAGAACATTCTGGGGCGCCCGCTCTTTAATTACTGGTCCTTCATCACCCCCGAGCGCCAGTACGAAGAGACAGGCCTGTCGAACAATATCGCTTGGATGGCGCATGTCGCTCTGCATTTCTTCACCGAGACTCGCTGGAGCCGGACGCTGCACATCATTCGCTGAAGAAGCTCGAGCGAAGGAAGTATTCACGCACAGATGACAGAAGAGCATGAGCGCGGCAGGCGTAGGAGAACTCGACTTGTTCTTGTCCTCGTCGCGGTCATTGTTTTGCTTGCCATTTTGATCGTGCCTCCGCTGGTGAGCATAGGCCGATACAAGAGCCGCATCACGCAACTCATCTCGGCGTCGCTGGGTCGGCCGGTGCGCCTTTCGTCGGTGGAACTCCGGCTGCTTCCTCGGCCGGGATTCATCATTACCGATCTCACCGTGGAAGAGGATCCGGCGTTTGGCGCGGAGCCGATGCTGCACGCCAACACAGTGGTTGCTGCCATTCGGCTTTTGTCGCTTTGGCGAGGGCGCCTCGAGGTGAGCTCTCTCAGTGTCGACGAGGCGAGCCTGAACCTGGTCCGCGACAGCGCCGGACGCTGGAACCTCGATCCCTTTTTTCGCACCGCAACGGCCCGCAACGCCGATGCAGCACAAGGCATGGCGCCACCCCTTCCATATCTTGAAGCGACTGACTCCCGCATCAACATTAAAAGAGGAATTGAGAAACTGCCTTTTTCGCTGGTGAATTCGGATATTTCTTTTTGGCAGGAGAATGTCGGCGACTGGCGAGTGCGGCTGCGTGGTCAGCCCGCGCGCACCGACGTGAGTCTCGATCTGGCTGACACCGGTATCGTGCGATTGGAGGCGAGGATGCGCCGCGCTGCCGATCTCAACCAGATGCCGATTCATGTCGAATTGGACTGGCGAGAGGCGCAACTCGGCCAGCTCAGCCGGCTGATCGTCGGTTCCGACCCCGGTTGGCGTGGCGATCTGACCGGACAGATGCAACTCGACGGCACGGTGGAAGCCGCGCAGGTGAAGACCCGTCTCACCGCCACCGGCGTTCATCGTGCGGAATTTGCTCCCGCCGAAGCGCTCGACTTCGATGCGAATTGCACCCTCATGTATCGATATCTCGGCAGCTCTGTCGAGAAACTTTCCTGCGACTCGCCTCTGGGCGATGGCCACATCACCTTGGCCGGCGAGCTGCCGGGGAATGCTCCGCCGCGGCTCTCGGTGGAAGTGCAGCATATCCCTGTGAGCGCCGGCCTAGGTGTCCTGCGAACCCTTCGAAGCGGCTTTAACCCTGGCCTTGAGACGAGCGGCACCATCAGCGGCAAGATCACCTACGACGCAAGTGTCACCAACGTAGATGCGGTGCAGGCCGTATCGAGCCGTGGCCACTCATTGAAGAGGCGCACTGAAAAAGCTCTTGCGACAGCGCCGCGTGGTCCTCTCACGGGCAGCTTTTCGGTTGACGGTTTACGGTTGAGCGGCGGTGGCCTCAGCCAGCCGATTCTGATCGCAAAGACAACGGTGCAACCGGCAAGCGCCGTGCCCGGAAGTGCTCAAGCCCTCACAACGACGATTTCAGTTCCCGCCGGCGCGCCCACACCGCTCTCTGTCGTCGTTCAATTTGCAATGACCGGCTACCAAGCGAGCGTCCGAGGGGCCGCCTCTCTGCCGCGCATCCGCGAGCTTGCGCATGTGGTGGGTATTGGAAACATCTCTGCGTTGGACGGCATCGCAGGCGATCCGGCAATGGTAGATTTGAGTGCCGAGGGCCCGTGGATATCGCCGCCAAAAGCTCCCGAGGCCTTGCCCGCCGACATCGCGAGTAGTCTCGCCAATGCACTCGCACTGAGAGATGGGGACTCAGACCAGCTCACAGGAACCGTCACGATCCGTAACGCCAATTGGAAAACAGGGGTGCTGGCCAGTCACGTCGAAATCGCGCAGGCCGTGCTGCACCTTGGCGGAGGAGCGATCGTATGGGATCCAGTCGAGTTCTCCGATGGGCCGGTGAAGGGAACTGCGAGTCTTCAGGTGCCTTTGGATTGCGAACCTGGTCAAGAATGTCTGCCCCAACTCGATCTGCGCTTTGACGAACTCGATGCTGCTGAGTTGCAGACCGCGCTCCTCGGCGCTCGGCAGAAGAGCACCGGGCTCTCCGCCTTGATCGACAGATTCAGTTCATCGAATGCGCCTGCCTGGCCTCGCATCAATGAAACGGTCGAGGCGGATTCCGTCAAACTGGGCCCCATAACATTGGAAAATGCATCGATTTCGTTACGTTTGCTGCCCACCGGCGCCGAGTTCACGAGTCTTGAAGGGGATCTTCTAGGCGGCAAGGTGCATGCAACGGGAAAGCTGGCGCAGGGCGATAAGCCCGCCTATGCGTTTGAAGGAGAGCTTGAGAAGCTGGGCGGCCCCGCGGTGTGCGAGTTAATGGCGCTGCGTTGCTCCGGCGGCACGATCGAGGGCAAAGGAAAAGTTGAACTCTCCGGCTTCACCGACAGCGATCTTGCCGCATCGGCAAAAGGCACTCTGCACTTCGAGTGGCGTCATGGAGCGATCGAAGAGAATCCCGGTGAGGAGATCGAGATTCCTAAAGCCCTTACACACTTCGACCGCTGGAGTGCAGACGCCACGATAGCCAACAACGGGGTTCAGCTCACGCCGACCGATGCTCAACAGGACACGCGCAAGGTGGGCGTGAGCGCGACTGTAACCTTTGCGAATCCGCCAGTCGTCACCTTCGAAGGTCCGAAGCCGGTCCAGTCCGCAAAGCGGTAATCGGAATTTCAGCCCTTTACAATAAAGATATGGGCTCATCCATTGCCGCTTCCCCCGTTCAGGTCTCCTGCAAAGGCATTCTCTTCGATATGGACGGTATTCTCATCTCGTCCCTCGGCTCAGTGGAGCGCAGTTGGACGAAGTGGGCTCAGATGCGTGGCGTCGATCCGGTACACGCAATCCGGATTGCACACGGCTGCCGCAGCATCGAAACGGTGGCCCAGCTTCGCCCCGACCTCGATCCAGAAGTGGAAAACGCAATCATAGAAGGGCTTGAGATTGAAGATACGGACGGCGTGAATGTCCTGCCCGGAGTGCTCGATTTGCTTGCATCGTTGCCGCCTGATCGCTGGACCGTCGTGACCAGTGCGACCGAGCCCCTGGCGCGTGTGCGACTGGCCGCCGGCGGAATTCCGGTTCCCGAACGCATCGTCACGGCGGAAGGTGTCGCGCAGGGCAAGCCCCATCCCGCCCCTTATCTCGCAGGAGCCGCACTTCTCGGTTTCGCACCAGGCGAGTGTCTTGTATTCGAAGATGCAGCATCGGGAACCAAATCGGGCCGCGCCGCCGGCTGCACGGTAATCGCTACAACTTTCTCCCATCCAATCGAAACATTGCGGGCGGCCCATTACCTTATTCCCGACTTGACGGGTGTGACCGCGGAAGTGAGTGCCGATAGAAACACCATCGCCCTCAAGTTCACGCCACTATCGTTCTGATCGAAAAGGCGTCGCTCTAGGGCTTCAGCGAAAGGGCCGGTTTTCCCGCTAGGCGCTGGCTGATGTGCCTGCCCAGGTTTTCGACGAAGGAGCCATTCACGCCAGGCGAACCGTTGAGAAGAACAACAGCCGCATAGTCGCCCGTTCGATTGAAAAAGGCATAAGAACTGTAAGCCGCGGTCGCACCATTGTGCCAGAAGTTGCCGGTCGTGGCTTCGTAGAGCCATCCCATCGTGATCTGCATTCCCGAGGGCAGCTCCGTCTGCGGCTCCAGCGATTGACGAATTGCCGCCCGCAGTGTGGCTCCCGCAGCCGAAGTGGCCTTCGCCGCGATGTGCTCCGGATGCAAATTCGCCACTAGAAAAGTCAGCATGTCTCCGGCTGTCGAGCGGAGCCCGATTGCACCCTCAAAGACATCTGAGTTCCATGCCTTCGCAGGTCCATGGAACTGGTCATGCCCCTGCAAAAACCGGAGCTCTTGTGCGGGAGATAGCACGAGGACCGTGTCGCTCATCGCGAGCGGACCGGTGATCTCTTCCTCGAGCAGCTTTGCATACGATGTTTGCGCGCGATTCGCGAGAGCCACGCCTAGCAATGCGCAACCAAGGCTGCCAAAGTTCGAAGCAGCTCTCGTTGGGCTGGCAATGCCGTGTTTGCCGAGATAAGCGTACAAGTCGGACGGATGATAATCGGCATACGGATCATCAATATTCGCGACGCTGATGTTATCGGGCATCGGCGGCAATCCGGAACGCTGGGTTGCCAGATCGACGAGGGTCATCTCCGGACCTTGTGGCTCGGCGACCGTTCCTGCGGGCAGCAATGCGCGGACAGGCTCGTCCAATCTGACTTTTTGCTGAGCAGCCATTTGCGACAACAGCAGGCCGGTGAATGTCTTGGTGATCGACCCAATCTCGAAGATCGAATCCGGCTTGGCCGTTCCATAAGAGAAGATGCGACTGACGCCGCGCACATAAACCCCGATGGTGACTCCGCCACGAGTCGACGGCGCCAGATCCCCATTTCTGAGCGAATCGGCCAGATCGGCATCCAGGACAGGTTCGAGGTGCGCCGCTGCAACCGGCGGCGCGGCCGCGTCATAGGCAGGCCCTGGTCTGGGCTTCTCCACAGCGAGCTGAGACTGGCGTGTCAAGGTCAAGGGTGTAACCACGTTTCGAGTCGAACTGCCCTCTACAAGCTTCGCGCTTATCTGCCCATTGAGCGATTTCCCCTCCGTTCCCAGCTTCCCGCTCCAATGAACTGCAGCAACCGGCACATCGAACGACACTTCATTTCCGGCAAACGCAACGTTCGTGCATTCCATGCCCATGGTGTAGAAGTCCAGGTCATCCACCGTGCAGTACTCACGCCCGCTTTCGTCGCTGCGAAAGACGACCTGAAGGCGCGTCGATGTGTTTGCCGCAACCTGGAAGACTCCTACGAATATGCCGTCAAGCGACGAAGGCTTGGGCGCTGGAACAAACTTTTGCCGTGTAAAGGTGACAAACAGCGACGCTCCTTTTTGCGTCCAAAAGCCTGATACTTCCGTTCCATCGGACGTGAATGTGCCCTTCCACGATGCCCCAATCGAAGGAACCGTGAAGCTGATTGTCTCCCCATCGACGCGCACGTCGGCGCACGTGAACATCCACGGCGCACTCGGATCAAGATGGTCGAGGGTCGCGCTCAGCATTCCATCGGCGCGGGCTCGCAGGTGCAGATTTGCCTGTTTTGCGCCGATCTCTCCGGAGTAGTCACCCGCGATACTCGGATTCTTCTGCGCCCAGGCTGCTTCGAAAACAAGGAGAAACACGAGAAGGGGAAAGCCTGCCGCCCAGCTGCGAAGACTGTATGCCGAGACCCATTCGCCGAAGCGCATTGTTCAGCCTCTTACTCGTTGGCCTCAATCCGCCGCCCATGCGTATCCTGCAAAGGCCGCGAGTTCATGGGGAAGATTGCCGTGAAGGCGCGCAACTGCGAACGGCTCACACTCAGCACATCCTCAAAAATCAACCAGCGCACTCCCTCCGTGCACGGCGGTGCGGTCAAGGAACCCATGTACGTCCAGTAGCCCCGATCCGCGGGCAGGAATCCTCCGGGATTGATCAGGTCGTCAACTTTTTCGGTCTCCCCCGTGCGCGTCGGCAGATGGGGCCACAGAGCTGCCATCACGGCGTTGGCTTCGCCACGATCCATGGTGAACCGCACCGCGACCACGGCAATTTTGCCGTCCGCGCTTTGGTGCACGAGGTGAACGACCATGTCGGTCAGTTTGCCTTTCACCGCTTCCTCGCTGGGATGGTGAAAATGAAACTGCTGCAGATCGTAGCGCACCCCCTCGTAAACGATGTAGCTCCCCGGATCGACGTAGACACGCACGGTGTTGCCCGTGTTCTCCAACTTCACTGGACCTGCGAGGTAGTGAAACTCGATGGGCGGCAGATTCTTGTTCAGGTGCGCGCCACGAATGTCGATCGGCGATTGCTCGTGGCCCTGAGAGCAGGCTTTATACGCAGGGTCCAACTTCCCCCATCCGAACGGTCCGGTCTTTCCCTGGTAGCTCCAAGGCGCGGTGGCCTGCGCAGCCGCAATTGTGCCCACGCAAAAAACCAGCACGGCAACTTGATGAAAACGCATGAAGATCTCCTCTTCCAAAGGACGAGCATCAATCCCGTGAAATTCTACGGTATCGACGTTGGAGAACCCAAAAAGAATGGGACCTTCCAGCCGCAAACTTTGGGCCGTTGATACAAAGGATTTGCTTTGTTATCGGTGAGCTCGATTTGCATGAAGTGCAGGACGCGCTTTTCCGCGGCTCATCCATCGTCACACTAGCGCGATTGCGGGCCGTCCGGGGCCGTCTTATTTGCTTTTGCGATACAGCGGCACCGTAAAGTCAAAAGACGTGAAGAAATCTTTCAGTTTGCCAGCCAACCAAAATAAGTGCGCAAGCGTCCGACCTCTCAAAGCTGCCATAAGAGGTCTTTCCATGCCTGGAACCAGTCTGGAACCCCCAAAAACCTTCGTCCATCGCCCCGCCAATGCCAATGAGGACCGGTACGCCTCCGTTTGTCACACCTGCTTTCGCACTGTCGCACTTGCGCGTCGCGAACGGGATCTGACTCGCCTTGAGCAGAAGCACGAGTGCTCACCTTACGATCTTGCCTTTCTCCCGAAATTCGGCCCGCACTAGGAATCGCGCCTAGCGGGAGTTTACTGAGAATGGCGCAAAGACACGTGTAAGTAAATTTGGATAATGTAGTTAGTCCGCGGTTGTTGTATTACCCACGTTGGGTACTACCGAGCAGATCGAGGCCCAGAACCTTGGTGAGCTGTTGCTGAATGAGGGATTGTTTGGAAAGCACGGTGGCCACGCGGTTGGGTCCCTTCTCGCCCTGCGGGGGGTAGAGCAGATTGTACTTCTGGATCTGTTTCAACTGATCGAGTAGTTGTTCGGTGGAGAGCCCTGGCCAGGCCGGCTCTGCCAGTCGGCGTACATACTGCAACAGCGAGATTCCGAGCATGCAGTAGAAGGCATGGACGCGGATCTTCTGATCAGTCCAGTGATACATCGGTCCCCATCCCAGCCAGTCGCCCTCCTTGAGTCCGCGAAAGACCTGCTCGATATGCTGTTGACCGGAATAGGCGGTGATGATCTGCTCTGGGGTCCAATCGAAGCGGTTGGACACCAGGACGGTGCGCCCCAGTCTTTGCGCCATCAATCGTTCCAGAGCCTGGTGGTCGAAGTCGAATTGCAAATGCCAGCGGCCGTCCCGTTGCTGCAACTGGTAGCTGACCAGTTCATCCACGAATTGCGGCGACAGCCAGCGCTCGATCTTGTTGCGCAGCCCGCGCTCAGTGAAGGATGCAGCCGTGGTGGCCAGCTCTCGGGCCAGTCTGCGCATGAACTGCATGGCCTTGCTCAGACTGGTGGTCAGGCTGTGCAGTTGTTCGCTGGCAAAGGGGGCCGAGTACTTGACCACGCAGCGATACTCTTTGCCATGGACGACCATGGTCTCGGCGGCCGCCGACACGCCCGGCTCCTGGCTGCTGAGCGGAGTCAGCTTCTGGCTGGAGCGGAACTGGGCCGGGGCCTGGGTCCAGGGAAGTGCGGAGATCCATCCCACCCCGGCCTGTTCCAACTCCAGCGTGTTGGCCAATGCGGCCGAGCCCTTGTCCAGAACCAGCGTGACGGTCTCAGGCGCAATCTGGTTGCGCTCGAGCAAGGTTACGATGCGCTGTAATGCGTGAGAGAATTCCTCCACGTCGGCCACGTTGCCGCGATACAGGTGGTGACAAAGGCTGAGGCCGTTGTCCCCATCCAGGACATAGCTCAATCCCACCTGGCGCAGATTATGACGCCCCTGTTTGTTGTGTCCTCGTTGTGCCAGGCTGTTGCGTTCGTTGTTGCTGGCGATGTAGGTGTAGAAGTTGGTCGTGTCGTAGGCCAGCAGTCGGCGCGTGACCATCTGCTTTTCCTTCCATAGACCGAGCAGGCGCAGTTGCGCCTCTTCCAGTTCATCCCGCTGGCCCGCGGGCAGCGACTCGCCAGTCTCGATGCGATCAAAACAATCCCAGAAAGCCTGCGAGCTAAATCGTTCCGGAGCAAATCCCCACAAGGACGACAGGATGCTGTCTTGATACCAGTCGGCCACTTCGGTCTTCGGACCCGGTTGACAGATGCGATGGATCGCGGCCAGCAGCAGATAATGCGCCGTCGATGGGCCGGAACGCGGCTTGGACCAGAGCGACTGGAGCAGTGCAAAGACTCCTGACTTCTCCGCTGCCAGCCACAGAGCGCCAGGCAGGCCGAAGTCGACCGTGGTGGCCGACAGGGGCACCGGTGCGGTGCGGTCCTGCACCAGCCGGGCGACGCTTTCGGCCGTACCCAGGTAGGTCTGATGGACGATGCGGGGCTTGCCGTCGACGCGTGCGCTCTCGACGACGTAGTAGTAGATAGTGTTGGCTTTTTTCTTCTTGATGAGCGACGCCATACAGGGTAATACAATAACTCGGATTATTTAGCGATGTCAACTAGAAAATGAGCATCCTGTGAGCTATTCTCTATCTTAAACAGGGTAATACGGATAAGCGAGGACGGATGCGAATACAACTGCTTGTGATGCAGAAACTTAAATCGAATGGCTTAGCTATAACCTCCCGCTTCGCAGTAAACTCCCGCTAGAGGCTTCCGAGGGCGGCGGCGCGGTAGGACCAAAAAGAATGGGACCCTTCCAGCCGAAGGGCCCCATTCCTGCTTTGCAATCGAAAAAAGCTGCTACTTGGTCGCGACCGCGACTCCCGCCTGTTCTGCCAATAGGGCGGCCTTGTCGGTGGCTTCCCACGTGAATTCGGGTTCGGTTCGCCCAAAATGCCCGTACGCCGCCGTCTTCTGGTAGATGGGTCGGCGGAGATTCAGGCTCTCAATGATTCCCTTGGGCGTGAGCGAGAAGTTCTTGCGGACCAATTCTGTCAACTTCGACGGGCTTAACTTCGAGGTGCCGAAGGCGTCGACAAGCACGCTGACTGGTTCGGCGACGCCAATGGCATATGCCAGCTGCACTTCCACCTTTTCCGCAAGTCGCGCCGCAACAATGTTCTTGGCGATGTAACGCGCAACGTACGCCGCCGAGCGATCCACTTTGGTCGGATCCTTGCCGCTGAAAGCTCCGCCCCCGTGCCGGCCTGCGCCTCCGTACGTGTCCACAATGATTTTGCGTCCGGTCAGGCCTGTATCACCCATGGGGCCGCCGATCACAAAACGTCCCGTCGGATTGATGTGATACTTCGTGTGCTCATCGAGCCACTTCGCCGGTAGCACCGCCTGGATGACGTGCTTCAGAATGTCCGCATGCAACTCATCATTGCCGACAGTCTCGGCGTGCTGACTTGAAATCACCACCGCGTCGATGCGCGCAGGCTTACCGTTTTCGTCATATTCAACGGTCACCTGGCTTTTGCCATCAGGCCGCAGATAGGGCAGCTTGCCGTTTTTGCGCATTGTGCTCAACTGCCGCGTGAGCTTGTGGGCCAGCGAGATCGGAGCCGGCATCAATTCAGGCGTCTCGTTGGACGCATAGCCGAACATCATGCCTTGGTCGCCTGCGCCACCGGTATCTACGCCCTGTGCAATATCGCCCGATTGCTTGTTGATCGTCGAGATCACCGCGCACGTGTTCGAGTCGAACCCATACGACGCGTTGTCATAGCCGATCGAAGCCACAACTCCGCGTACCAGCGACTGGAAATCCACGTATGCTTTGGTTGTGATCTCGCCCGCGATGACCACCAGGCCTGTGGCTGTGAGCGTCTCCGCTGCCACGCGGCTGTAGGGGTCCTGTTCAAGACACGCGTCGAGAATGGCATCGGATACTTGGTCTGCAATTTTGTCGGGATGACCTTCAGTCACGGATTCAGAAGTAAATAAGAAACGGTCGCTCAACTTGACATTCCTCTCCTAAAACGACATCTCAGCAATTGGCCCGGCGCGAGTTCCTTCGGTCGAAACCGTCCAGTACGCTTAGCCGTGGCGATACCTCCCGCTTCAGGGAGCAACGCCCACACCGGGCTTGAATCTGGGTGCGCCTTTCTATGGTAATCGCGCTGAGCAACTGGGAGCAAAGGTTGTCAGTAAATGGAGAAGATCAGGTGTCCAATCAGGAATAGTGCGATGTGAAACGTTCTGCAGCAGTCCGTCGCTTGCACTCCGCAAACATGAAGGGATCAGCGGCGCAGATGAATCAGGCGCGTTTCTAGGCCGCCTATCGTTGCAGCAAGGCAATTCCGTGCAGGATGAGCGCGTGGGTCTTCGCAGAAACGCTTTGCACCGGAAGCAGGGTGCTCCACCAACCGGCGCGGATTCCGTAGTAGCGCACAGAGAGGAACCCCGCAACCATCGCAGCCACCATCAACACGATGGCTCCCGCCCAGCGAAGGCGCATCTCAGCGGCTTCGCGCCGTGCCATGCGGACCCTTCCAACATTGGAGGCGAATTCTGCCCAGCCCGTGTCGGGTTCGCTCGCCACTCCGGACTCAGTCGAGGCCTTGACAAATCGGTCGGTCCAGTTCTGGACATCCTCCAGACCCACCGCACCGACGTAGCCGCGCACAATTCCCTTGCTCAGGATTCCACCAGGCAGCAGCCGATATCTGTCTTGCTCGAGCGCAACCAGGTGGCGCTGGCTGATCTTTGTAACCTCGGTGATGTCTTCTAGCGCGATCCCTCGGGACAACCGTTCAGCGCGTAGATCTTCTCCGAAACTGCCCATAAGTAACCAACGGAAGGAATTAGCCCTCTTGGATTTCCACAACCACGATAAACCCCGAATATCGCCGAGTCAAAACTTTTCGAGGTCTTCCCCTTTATTTTCACGAACCTGAAGTAACCAGACCGCTCTAACCGCTATTGGCTAACTGTACACGGAAAATTTGGCCCCTGAAGTGATGTTTCGCACCTCGGTAACGCGCGGCCGTGCCAGGCATTCGGGGAAATACCCATATTTACCAGCAACTTCTTGCCATCCTCGCCGCTGCTGGTAGGCTTGAAAAGAGGGTATCAGAAAGCACACTCCTTGACACCAATACCCTCCCACAAAAATGAACAAGCTGGTTTTTGCCAACTTACTGCATCGGCCCATGCGCTCCATGATCAGCGTGCTCGCGGTGGCGATTGAAGTCGTCATGATTCTCTCCATTGTTGCCATCTTCATGGGCATGCTGGACGACCAGAAGCAGCGAACCAACGGGATCGGCGCCGACCTCGTGGTTGCGCCGTCAAATGCGAGCTTTATGAATGGGGTCAGCGGAGCGCCGATGTCGATTCGGCTCGCCGAAGTTTTCCGGAAAATGCCCCATGTCACTGTCGCTGCGCCGGTCATTTCGAATTTTTCGATGTCCGGCAATGTCGAAATCCTGTACGGAATCGACTTCGAGAGCTTCGACGCCCTCAAGCCGTTTGTGTTCCTCGCGGGAGGTCCCTTCAAGGGGCCCTACGATGTCATCGTTGACGACGTCTTTGCCCACGCAGCAAAGGGGCGTGAGGTAGGCGACTCGCTCACCATCCTCAACCGCTCCTTTCGCATTTGCGGCATCGTTGAAAGCGGCAAAGGTGGACGCAAGTTGATACCGATTGACACCATGGGCGCACTGACCGGCGCCGACGGCAAAGCCTCGGTAATCTACCTGAAGGCCGACAATCCCGCCAACGACCAACTCATCATCGGCGAGATCCATGCCACCAAAGGGCTCGAGAATTACAAAGTGCAGACAATGGCCGACCTGATCTCCCTGTACACGCCGTCGCGTTTTCCGGGATTCGATCTTGCACTCAACGTGGTCATCAGCATCGCGGTAATCGTCGGTTTCCTGGTGATCTTCCAATCCATGTATACGGCCGTGCTGGAGCGTACGCGCGAAATTGGCATTCTCAAATCGCTCGGCTCATCCAAACTGACCATTGTCAGTGTGGTGCTCCGCGAAACCAGCGTGCTCGCGGTCGCAGGAGTCCTGCTGGGTATCGTTTCGACCTACGGCGTCCATGGTCTCCTGAGCGTCAAATATCCTACCTTTGCTTTCGAACTTACCCCTCTTTGGATAGGCCGCGGTGCCCTGATCGCATTTGCCGGCGCGCTATTTGGCGCGCTCTATCCGGCCTGGATGGCGGCGCGCAAAGATCCCATCGACGCGCTCGCTTACGAGTAGGATCGTCTCACGCATGGAAGAGAAGTAGCCCCCTCAAGGTTTCGCGCATTTTCGAAAGAGTCCAGGTGAATGGGAGAGCAACCGGGATGCGGTCCGCGTCCCGGCGACCCCTACCCCCGTGTGAGGGTTACGCATGCAACCCCCCACCCCATAGGAGGAGTTACACGTGCAGTGATAACCAGCGTGTACCAAACTCCGCGCAGATTGCGGAACATTGCACAGGTCGGTGCAGGCGCTCCCAACCGCGCGGTGCGCGCAGTCTACTGCCAGCCTGCCTCATTCCTCGCAAATTCCCACCAACACCCGTGTTCCCCAACACAAGCCGTCTCGAACACAAGGCTCGTTCTATTGCGCAACCCGCATGAACACTGGTGATGGCCAATACAATTGTTCCACGTGGAACAATTTTGAAGCGTGGAACAACCCAAGCGGCGTAGCCACGCGAAGCCATTGCCTGGACGGCCGGTCCCAATTGTTCCACCTGGATCAAATTCGAACCGTCGAACACTCTCCACGAGCGCCACGCGAAGCCATTGCCTGGACGGCTAGTCCCCAGTCCTCCCGATATACTCAGAGACAACTCACTTCTCCTTATTCGTTTCTGTAGCGTTCAGTTCACCGGAGAAAAGCACTTGCCGACTGGGACAAAGCGCTGGCTCGGTGCTGTCTGGGTCGTTCTCACTTGCGGCTTTGCAGTGCTGCATGCGCTCCACCTACGCGCCGATTTCCCCAACCACTCGCCCTGGATGCACGACTGGGCAAAATACACGGATGAAGGCTGGTACGGAAATGCGGCGGTACGGGCACACCTGTTCGGCCACTGGTATCTCGCGAAGGATTTCAATCCGGCCATAGCGTTGCCCGTCTGGCCATTTCTCGAGTGGCTCCTCTTCTTCCTCACCGGCGTCTCTGTGGAGGCAGCGCGCGAACTTGCTGTTGCTTTGTTCTTGGCCAACCTGGTCCTGAGCTACCTGCTGCTGCGCAAAGCCGGAACACGCTGGGGGGGATTGCTGGCTCTAACGCTGCTGGTGACGAGCCCTTTTCTCTATTGCTTCAGCCGACTTGCCATCCTGGAACCGTTGCTGACGACATTGACGCTCATTGCGCTGAATCTTGCCGTCCGCATCGCGGACCATCGGCGTCCTCTCTGGCGTGCTGTGGCCGTCGGCCTCCTGTTCACGCTGATGATGCTGACCAAGACAACAGCCCTTTTCCTCTTGCCTGCGTTGGCGTGGGCGATGCTGCTTCCATTGCGCGAGAACCGCCGACTCGCACTGCGCTGCGCTGCCGCTGCTGCAGCAACGAGTGCGTTGACATACGGGATATGGATGGCACTCGTCGCGCATGCCGGTTTGTTGGCTGACTACAAATATCTCTTCTACATCAACAACTATCCCAAGCCCGCCGACAAGGGTTGGCTACTCATGAGCCTGTGGTGGTCGTTTCATGGCGGACTCTGGGTCGACCATATTCTCATTCCATTGGCGGGACTCATTCTTGTCGGCGCCCTCGTCAGTGGCCGATCGGCGTGGGGTCGCGGACTTCTCATGGATCCGGTCTTCGGTTCTTCAATCGCGGCTGTCGGGGGCTATATCTTCTTCATGACCATGCAGAATCACCCCCAACCCCGGTATTTCGCTGTGGTGGCGTTCTTCTGCATTTTTGTGGTGGCGCGTGGTGCGGGGACGCTTCTCAACGAGACGGGCGGTTTGAGGCAACTCGGATGGGCGGTGACTGCTTTGGCTGCGATCGCTGCGATCGTCAATGGAGCGTGGACGCTCAGCTACGCGTGGCATCCGGAGTACACGCTCGTACCGGCGGCACAGGGGCTCGCTCGATACATCGATCAGCATCCGAACGGAAGACGGCTCCTGGTCGGAACGAGCGGCGACGAAATCACGCTGATCGCGCATGTGCCGAGCCTGTGCGACGACTTCGGCACGGTGCCTCTCCACGACAAGATTGCGATCTACCAGCCGGGATGGTTCGCCACCTGGAATGACCTTGATCCAGGAACATTGGCTGACCTGCACACGCATTATTCCCTGGAGCAGGCGGCCACATTCCGAGCCATGGACGATCCGGAGCGCAACCGTCTGGTGCTTTTCAAGCTGCATCCGCTGCCGAATGGTCACGTTCGCGACCAAGTCGATCAGAACCTGCAGATCCAACTGCCAGAAGATCGGTTCGACATTCCGATTGAATGACGCCGTGCCTCGCTCAGAACGGCATGCGCACCGAAGCAACGACAGCGTGGTTGTATTGATTGAAGTGCGTAGCAGCGATCTGGAATCCTGCGCCGCCGACAAGGGCGACTCGATGATGGATGGGAAAGCGGCCGAAGATGATTCCCGGAGTTAGAAATGTCTGCTTCTTCCCGCCGTTCGCCCCGGCCAGCCAGAAGGTGGAATTGATCTCTGCTTCCGGCCAGAGCTGCTTCAGGACGTGATACTGAAACGCGCTGTTCGACACGACCGTTCGGCCCAATTTGCCTTCGCTGCTCGTCGGCAGCGTTCCGCCTAAGGTTGATTGCACGTCGAACTTTCCCCACCCTTTTCCACCGGCAAGGGTTGGCGTGATCACGGCGCTGATGGAGCCGTTCTTATATTGGCCGGTGGGCACACTTCCCGCCAGAAAGCCGGTCAGAATCGCTCCGCCATGCTGCTCGTTCCGAGAAAGAAATCGGTATTTAAGCGTGAAGGATAGATCGCCCCAGCCATCCAGAGTGGCCGGATTCTCGTGCATGAGATACGGCGGCAGATTGATCAGCAACTCTGTATTGTGTGTGGGGATCAGTTCCAGACCCTTGCCGCCATCGAAGTTTGTGATGTCGCCAGTCGGAGTGACTTCGTGGAGGGCGTCGAAGCGAAACTCCTGTTCGAGACGCGGTGTTACAGTCGCCAGAGGAGTAACCCAATGCGGCTGCTCTGCCTGGGTGGCAGACACGAGAGCCAGCCACTGGCCGACCCAACTTTGGCCGTTTAGCAAGGTTGAGGCGGAAAACAAGACAGACAAGGGAAGAAGGATCGCAGGGGATTTCAATCGTTTCTCCTCGAATCAATATGACTTTATGCAGTTTACAACGAGAAGATCGATTTTGGCCCGATCTGCAGCGAACATGGCCGATGGATCGCTGAGTGGTTTCAAATCTGAGGCGAAAGTAAAAAACAGGCTCTACGGCCGGGCGATCATCACTTCCGTGGCTTTAATCAGGGCGAAAGCAGAGTCGCCGGGTTTCAAAGCTAGTTCGTGGGCAGCGTCGGCGGTGATAATGGCGGTGACGCGCTGGCCACCGACTGCGAGTACGACTTTGGCGAGCAAGCCGTCGATAACAACTTCGACCACTGTACCCAATAGCTGATTGCGACCGCTGATGCGTGGGGAAGGGCCTTTTGCGAAGGCGGGCAAGAACTCATCGAGCGACTCGAGCGGGATCCGGTGATGTCCCCCGGGGGTCTTGACGGTGCGGATGCGTCCGGCAAGGATCCAGTGCTTCAGCGCGGGATAGCTAATCCCGAGTTTCGCGGCAGCTTCGCGAGGTGTGAGCAACGGCGACGGCTTCATGGAAGCGAGGAATCTCCTTCGCAAGTACTGTATACGCCGACGCTCGCATTCAGGACGGAAAGTTGCGCATCATCGCCTGCCTGTTGGGGTTGGAGGCTTGTGACTGCAATCACTCGACAGTACTTGACCCGGATGATAGCCTTCCGGTGACTTTTTCAGGGCGTTCTTGAAGTCGCGATTCTTCGAAACCATTCTGAATACGGCTTCAAACCACATTCCAGGGAGGACATGTGACGGCACAAGACTGGGTGTACCTATTTCTCGGAGTGAGCGTTTTGTCGCTCATTGTTGCGTTTTTCAAGGA
The DNA here is from genome assembly GCA_963704415.1 of uncultured Acidobacteriaceae bacterium. Lineage (GTDB taxonomy): Bacteria > Acidobacteriota > Terriglobia > Terriglobales > Acidobacteriaceae > Telmatobacter. Next base: position 2,806,387 of record OY969908.1, read on the forward strand.
AGGCGCTGCAACCTTCCTGAAGCGGCAGTACAAGACCGTGGCGACTCTCCTGGGCCTGCTGCTTCCCACGATCGCTCATGCCCAGCCGGACCACGCGGGCGGAGGCGAAGCCAACTTGGTGCTGCCGGATTTGTCGACCGTGAGTTTCTTCGGCATGAACGGGCATGCTCTGCTCATGATCGGATTGCTTTTCTGTGTCGGCGGCTTGCTGTTCGGCCTTGCCATCTTTGTGCAGTTGAAGAACTCGCCGGTCCATCGCAGCATGCTCGAGATCTCCGAACTGATCTACGAAACCTGCAAAACATATTTGATCACCCAGGGCAAGTTCATCATGCTGCTTTGGATTTTCATCGCGGTCATCATCTCGCTGTACTTCGGCTATTTGGCGCCGGTCCCCGGAAAATCGATCGCGGTTACGTTGCCCATCATCCTGCTCTTTTCGCTTGTGGGGATCGCGGGCAGTTATGGCGTGGCGTGGTTCGGAATCCGGGTCAACACCTTTGCCAACTCCCGGACCGCATTCGCAGGGTTGCGCGGTAAACCATATCCAATCATGGCGATTCCGCTGAAGGCCGGCATGAGCATCGGCATGTTGCTGATCTCGGTCGAACTGCTGATCATGCTGTTCATCCTTTTATTCATCCCTCGCGATTATGCGGGCCCATGCTTCATCGGCTTCGCCATCGGCGAAAGCCTCGGCGCCGCAGCCCTGCGTATCGCCGGCGGCATCTTCACGAAGATCGCCGATATCGGCGCCGACCTGATGAAGATCGTATTCAAAATTAAGGAAGACGACGCGCGCAACCCCGGTGTCATCGCCGACTGCACCGGCGATAACGCGGGCGACTCGGTTGGCCCCAGCGCCGACGGCTTCGAGACTTACGGCGTCACCGGCGTAGCCCTCATCACCTTCATCCTGCTGGCCGTCAAGGATCCCACCATCCAAGCGCAATTGCTGGTATGGATCTTCGTCATGCGCGTGGGAATGCTGCTTTCAAGCTCAGGTGCGTACTTCCTCAATACCGCCATCGCGAGCGCCAAGTGGAAAGACGCCGACGAAATGGACTTCGAGGCGCCGCTGACCTCGCTGGTATGGATCACGTCCATCGTCTCCATCATCCTTACCTACATCGTCTCGTACCTCATGCTTCCCACCCTTGGCGATGGAACTCTCTGGTGGAAACTGGCTTCGATCATTTCCTGCGGAACCCTGGCAGGCGCGCTCATACCTGAATTGGTCAAGGTTTTCACATCAACCAAATCCACCCACGTCAAAGAAGTCGTCAAGTCCGCGCAGGAAGGTGGAGCGTCCCTGGGCATCTTGTCGGGATTCGTGGCCGGCAATTTCTCGGCCTATTGGCTGGGACTGAGCATGGTCGCCCTCATGGGACTGGGCTACTACTTCAGCCAGGGAATACCGGATTTGCAGAATAATCCGGCGGGCATGATGCTGGCGCCAGCCGTATTCGCTTTTGGCCTGGTGGCCTTCGGTTTCCTGGGTATGGGGCCGGTCACCATCGCTGTAGATTCTTACGGCCCGGTCACCGACAATGCTCAGTCCGTCTATGAGCTATCGCTTATCGAAGATATTCCCAACATCGAAGCTGAATTGAAGAAGGACTTCGGCATCGTCGCGAAGTTCGAACGCGCCAAACACCTGCTGGAAGCCAACGATGGAGCCGGCAATACCTTCAAGGCTACTGCAAAGCCGGTGCTGATCGGCACGGCCGTTGTCGGCGCAACCACAATGACCTTCTCGATCATCATGGCACTGACCCACGGGCTGACAGATAACGTGGCTAAACTCTCGCTGCTGCACGCACCATTCATGCTCGGGTTGATCTGTGGTGGAGCAGTGATCTTCTGGTTTGCCGGTGCTTCCACGCAGGCCGTGTCCACCGGTGCTTATCGCGCGGTCGAGTTCATCAAGGCAAACATCCACTTGGAGGGCGCAGAGAAGGCGTCGGTCACAGACAGCAAGAAGGTGGTGGAGATCTGCACGAAGTACGCGCAGAAGGGCATGTTCAACATCTTCCTCGCCGTCTTCTTCTCGACCCTTGCGTTCGCGTTCATGGAGCCGTTCTTGTTTATCGGCTACCTGTTCTCGATTGCGATCTTCGGTTTGTACGAGGCCATTTTCATGGCGAATGCGGGTGGCGCCTGGGATAACGCCAAGAAAATCGTAGAGGTCGACATGAAACAGAAAGGCACGCCTCTGCACGACGCAACCGTCATCGGAGACACCGTCGGCGATCCGTTCAAAGACACCTCGTCGGTGGCCATGAATCCAATTATCAAGTTCACCACGTTGTTCGGATTACTTGCTGTCGAGCTTGCAGTGACGCTCGCTTCGAACAATCCGATGCTCACACACGTACTGGCGGTCGCATTCTTCCTGGTGTCGGTATTCTTCGTGCACAAATCGTTCTACGGCATGAGGATTGAGTCCAAAGGGAACTGAGTTCTGCCTCATAAAACTAAGAAAACGTCGCCTGGAAAGCGCGGCGTTTTCTTTTTGCTCAAAATGGCACCCGTTCATCAAGCTGCTCTGCACGGGTCACCATTGCATGGGCGCCCTTGCTCCCGTCACGCCCCTTGGATGGCGGTAACTACCCACGGCAGGGAACTGATGCGGCCGAATCAACCTCGAATTGGGATATGCGATCGGATGGGGTGATCGGTACCCGATTGTCCACAACTCCCACAGCCAACGCGAAATTTGCACTTGTTTTGCTTCTTGTTCGCTCACCTTGTGGGGCATAGGCTTGTTTGATTGAGAGGCATCGCGAATTGAGTCGCGAATGCACTGGATTTTGGGCAGTTTTGGACCGCTCCGAACCGCGTCGGGCAAGGCTGTTTGCGCTTTCCACAGCAAAATTGGCCGTGTTTTTCGAGTCGGCGCTGGATTTTTCAAGCTGGTACTGGAAGTGCGAAGAAAATACCAGATGTTGTGGTTTGCTGTTGACTTGCACCACAGACAGCGGTATTTTTTCATCTACGGTTGTGAACGGACAGTAAAGAAAACCCAGCGGAGAGGTTCCCAGTCCAATCCGTTGAGGGCCGAGATATTTCGGCTTATCTCTCTCTCGCCCCGTTTCCCGTGCGTTGCCAAGGAATTCCCCCGAACCAGGGCCTATGCACTGGCGGAGGCAGGGTTTTTATTCGAATTTTGCTGACTGAGAGGATCTTTTAATGAACGAAACTCATCTTCACACCTCCGCCGCATCCCACCAGGCAGTGACCGGCGCTGCGCCCAGCGTGGATGGGCTGAAGATTGCCCGGCGTTTCTCGCGCGAAGGCGTCTCCCCTTACGACGAAGTGCAGTGGGAGAAGCGCACGGCGCTGATCACAGACAACAAAGGGAATACGATTTTTGAGCAAAAGGACGTCGAGGTGCCCCTGGACTGGTCGATGACAGCGACCAATATTGTGGCCTCGAAGTACCTGCATGGTCAGCTTGGCACGCCGGAACGCGAAACGGGTGTACTGCAGTTGGTGGGGCGCGTGTCTGAGACCATTCGCGATTGGGGGATTGCGGGCGGGTATTTTGCCTCGGCGCAGGAAGCCGCGGTTTTCCATGACGAGCTGGCGGTTATGCTGCTCACGCAGAGAGTGGCGTTCAACTCGCCGGTCTGGTTCAACGTGGGTTGCGATCGGCTGGAGCCAAATGCGGACGGACAGAACTGGCACTGGGATGCCCCTTCGGGTGGCGTCGTGTTCTCTGGCACTGGGTATCGGAATCCGCAGTGCTCCGCCTGCTTCATCAATGCGGTGGATGATTCGTTGGATTCGATCCTGACGCTCGCGAAAACCGAGGGCATGCTGTTCAAGTGGGGCTCGGGCACAGGAACGAATCTGTCGACCATTCGCGGCTCAGCGGAACTGCTGTCCGGCGGCGGCTCGGCATCGGGCCCGCTCAGCTTCATGCGCGGCTTCGACGCATTCGCCGGGGTGATCAAGTCCGGCGGAAAGACGCGCCGCGCAGCCAAGATGGTCATCCTGAATGTGGACCATCCAGATATCGTTGATTTCATCGAGTGCAAGGCGAAGGAAGAGGCGAAGGCTTTCACACTGATCAAGGCGGGATACGACGGTTCCGGTCCGGACTCCGAAGCGTATTCATCCATCTTCTTCCAGAACGCCAACAACTCGGTGCGCGTGAGCGACGAGTTCATGCGGGCCTACGAGAGCGATGGTGATTTCACCACGTATACGGTGAAGGGGCACGAGCCGGTGAAGACGTACAAGGCTCGGGACATCATGCACAAGATTGCCGAGGCTACGTGGCTGTGCGGCGATCCGGGCATGCAGTTCGACACCACGATCAATCGCTGGCACACGAGCAAGAACACGGCGCGCATCAATGCGTCGAATCCCTGCTCGGAGTACATGTTCCTGGATAACTCGGCGTGCAACCTGGCCAGCTTCAACCTGCTCAAGTTCATCACGCCTTCCGGCACGTTCGATATCACCGCGTATCGGCATGCGATTTCCGTGGTGATTACGGCGATGGAGATTCTAGTCGATAACTCTGGTTATCCGACGGAGTCGATCGCGAAGAACTCGCATGACTATCGGCCGCTGGGGCTTGGCTATGCGAATCTCGGCGCGCTGCTGATGGCGTTCGGCCTGCCCTATGATTCGGCTGCGGGACGCGATCTAGCCGCAGCACTCACGGCGATTATGTGTGGCCAGGCATACCTGCAATCGTCAATGATTGCGGCGCAGTGCCCGCCGCTGGCTTCAGCCACGCCGCTGACGGCGCGCGTGGAACGGAACGGCGGCGCCTGCCCAGGGTTCTACGTGAACCGCGAGCCGTTTCTTGACGTGATTCGGATGCATCGTTCCGAAGTGAATAACATCGGCAAATCGCGCCAGAGCGGCGAGCCTTTCATGGTGCCGCAGCTGGAAGCGCTGATTGAGGCCAGCCGCGAGTGCTGGGATATGGCGCTGATCTTTGGCGAGCGCTATGGCTATCGCAACTCGCAGACCACGGTGTTGGCTCCCACAGGCACCATCGGCTTCATGATGGATTGCGATACGACGGGAATTGAGCCTGATCTCGCGCTCGTGAAGTACAAGAAGCTGGTGGGCGGCGGCATGATCAAGATCGTGAACAACACGGTGCCTGCAGCGCTCTTCAAGCTGGGCTATGACAATGACGCGGTGAACGCGATCGTCAGCTATATTGACGCCACGGGCACCATTGAGGGCGCGCCGGGCATCAAGCCGGAACACCTGGCTGTGTTCGATTGCAGTTTCAAACCCTCGAAGGGAACGCGCTCGATCCATTACATGGGCCACATCAAGATGATGGCCGCTGCGCAACCGTTCTTGTCGGGTGCTATTTCAAAAACGGTGAACCTGCCGCACGAAGCCAGCGTGGAAGACGTTGCCGAGGCTTACGCCGAGAGCTGGCGACAGGGCATCAAGGCGGTGGCCATTTACCGCGATGGATCCAAGGGCACGCAACCGCTGAATACGAGCCTCGATGCGAAGCGCGAGCCATCGGCCATCGATGCGGCAGGGGGCCGGATCCTGTCACAACTTGCAGCGGGACACGCCGCGGCCGAAAGCGATGTAAAGACGCTCGAAGCCAAGATTGGCGAGCGGCTTGAGGTGACCGCGAAGCAGGTGATTGCTGCGGCGGGCGCGTTCCAAAAGGCGATGGAGGAGATTGCCGGGACTGCGAACTTGCCGTTGCTGAACCCAGCGATGGGCTTTGAGGCGACGCGTGAACCGGCGCAGGATTTGAACGCGCCACCTCGTGCGGTGCGGCACCGTTTGCCGGGAGAGCGCGCCTCGGTGACGCACAAATTCTCGATTGCCGGGCACGAAGGATATATCACAGTGGGTCTGTACCCTACAGGCCAGCCGGGCGAAATCTTTATCAAGATGGCAAAGGAAGGTTCGACGGTATCGGGACTGATGGATGCCTTCGCGACCTCAATCTCGCTGGCCCTGCAACATGGAGTGCCGCTGCGTGTGTTGTGCGAGAAGTTTGCGCATACGCGTTTTGAGCCTTCGGGCTGGACCGGAAACGAGCAAATTGGCTATGCCAAGAGCCTGATGGATTACATCTTCCGCTGGCTCAATCTGCGGTTTCTCTCCGGCGAGCAGCTAACCCTGTTTGCAGGACTTTCGCCGCAGGCGGCTCCTCTGCCAGCTTCGCCGACAATCTTGTCTGAAACGGAGACTGATGTAGAGGGGATCAGCCAGGCACAGCTCAACAGGCTGGCTACGGAAGTGGCTCGCAAATTGAGTCCTGGAGGGATGGGAGCGACGTCTGCGCCGAGTGGCGCAATTGCACCGGAGATAAGTGCCTCCTCTGCGCCGACGCCGAGCCCCTCGCACGGACCAGCTATGCAGGACCGCGGAATCTATCATGCGGCCGATGCCATGCGCGACATGTACGAGATGGGCGACGCTCCGAGTTGCTCCACCTGCGGCGCAATTATGGTTCGCAACGGCAGCTGCTACCGCTGCATGAGCTGTGGATCGACGAGCGGTTGTTCCTAGGAACGTTAACTTAATTTTTCGACACAACGGACGGATGAGCGCGAAAAGGCTCGATAACGGCAGACATATCCTTGTCGGCGTAACCGGCGGTCGCGGCTTCGACAAAGCGTGTCTCCGCAGTCTTTGCCGTGCGCAGATCAACACCCAACATCGCAGCATCAGCATCCGCGTATTGCAGATCTTTGCGCATCAGTGAGAGCAGAAAATTTACCTCATAGGTTGCTGCGACCATGCGCGCAGAAATCGTATTGATCAGTGGACTTCCCGGCGCTCCTTTGCAGAGAATATTCAGCGCTTGTTCGCGATCGAGGCCGCTGCGTTCAATCCACGCCAATCCCTCAGCGAGGGATGCGACTTGAACCCCGCACAGGAAGTTGTTGATGAGCTTCATGCGCGCTCCGCTGCCGACCGGGCCAAGCAGCACAATCTCTTTGCTCATTGCCGCCAGCGCCGGCCGAGCGCGCTCCAGGACGCCGGCATCGCCACCGACGAGAAAAGTGAGCTGGGCCCCTTCGGCTTGAACGCGACTTCCCGTCACAGGCGCGTCGAGCAGGCTGAGGCTGTGCTCCGACGACATCCCTGCAAGTTCCGCTATCCACGCGGGAGTTACTGTGCTTGACTCCACGATCACGGCTCCCGGCTTCAGGCCGTTCAAAGCACCGTGCTCTCCAGTCCAGGTTGTCCTTGAAGCGTCCTCATCGGACAACATGCTGATAGCCACTTCTGCATCATGAACCGCGTCTGCGGGCGTATCCGCGATGCGCGCGCCTGCGGCACCAAGTTGCTCTGCTTTCGCACGGGTCCGGTTATAGACAGAGACGGAGAAGCCAGCTTTGAGCAGGTTCTTCGCCATGCCCGTACCCATGGTGCCCAGTCCCAGGACCGCAACGCGCAGTGTCATGATTCTCTCCATTTATCGTTTGTGAAGCGAAAATCAAGCCAACGGCCGAACACTCACCAGCCGATTGAGCTTCTTCTCTTGAATGTGAATGGGATTTCGCAGAGGACGGCCATATCCCTCGAAACGCACCTGCATCCAATCCCCGTCGGCGAGTTCGACACCTTCACCGAAGCTGAGCGAGTGAGCCCCGAAAAAGTGCACATGGACTGTCCCGGGAATTCGATGTCCCTCGAATTTGAAGTGATGGTGCTCCAGGTTGGCCAGACTGTGCGACATGTTTTCTTCGCCCGTCTCTATCGGCTTTTGCCAGAGAGGAACGCCGTCTCGCTCGATGCTGACTTCGCCTCTAACCGCGCGGAACTCCACCGACACAACCAACTCTGGGCCAATGCTGCACTGGCGAAGCTTGGAACCTGCAAGGTTCAGGTAGTTGCGCCGCTCGAAGCTATGGTCGGAGAATTCGTTACCGGCACACATCCCAAGGCGATAGGGATTGCCGTCGTTTGCGACAAGATAGATACCGGCGACTTCTGCCTCTTCACCGCCATCCTCTGCATGCGCGGGCACAGTGAGCGGAGCGAACGGAACTTGCAAGGTATCGCCGTGACCTTTGTAGAACCATTCCGGGGCTACGCCGATCTCGCCCTCTTTGGGACGACCACCGGCGATACCCAATTCAAACATGCGCATGCTATCGGTCAGTGGTTTGGCTGCGGTTGATTGCTGCACATGCATAGCCTGCCTGTCCTTGGCGCTGCCCAGGTGCGTCAACCCAGTCCCGGAAACAAGAACGCGCTCCGGTGCGCCCGGAACGTCAATCGGCGAAAGCAAGCGCCACTTGCTCTTCCTGGAGTAAACATCGTCATACGGGATCGTTTCGCCGATTGCAAGGTCTTGAGTTCGTCGGGACAACGGCACGCTCTCGCGAATACACGCCGACGCCAATTCGTACACTGACTCGACGCCGGTAAGGCAGCTCAGATGTGGCTCCGCCACTAGAGCAACTCGCCGTGCGGAACCGTTGGCTATCTGCACCAGGCGCACCAATCCCGATCCTCCTATTCGGTCACTTTGAACCGCTTCAACGACTCTTCGTTCACAGTCAGTCCCAGCCCGGGAACCGCATCGTCGAGATTGATGAAGCCGTCAACGGGCTGTGGCTCACCGTCGAAGATATACCAAAAGAGTTCATTCCCGACTTCCACGTCTACCTTTGGGAAGAACTCCGCGATCGGCGAATTCAAGCTTGCCATCACCACGTGATAGTTATGCATCTGTCCCGCATGAGGCACAACGGGCACTTGAAATGATTCGGCCAATGCCGAGATCTTCCGTGCCTGGCTGATGCCGCCCACACGATTGGTGTCGAACTGAATGTAATCGAGCGCGTTGCTTTCCAGTAGTTCGCGGAAGCCGAAGATTGTGAATTCGTGCTCTCCGCCCGCGATGGGAATGCGTCCGTAGCTTTTCAGTTCCCTGTAACCGCGCGTGTCGTCGGGAATCACTGGCTCTTCAAGCCAGCGAAGATGGAACGGCTCCAACAGGGGCAGCATGCGTTTTGCATAATCGAGTGTCCAGCCCATGTAGGCGTCGGCCATCAGGTCTATACCCTCGCCTATCACTTCTCGCACTGCGCGCACCAGTTCGATGTTCTTCTGCATTCCCGCCGCGCCGTCGATAGGTCCCCAACCAAAGCGCAACTTCATCGCCTGGTAGCCTTCGGCTTTATATCGTGCGGCTTCGGCACGAAGCTCGGGGATGGGCATGGCATAGAGCCGGCTGGCGTAGACCGGAATCTTGTCCTTCGTTCGTCCCCCGAGCAGGCGGAACACCGGTTGTCTCGCGCTTTTACCAAGAAGGTCCCACAAGGCTATGTCGACAGCGGAGATGGCCGTCATGGCCACACCCTTGCGGCCGAAGGCCATGGTGCGGCGGTACATTTGTTGCCAAAGATACTCTGTATCCCAGGGATCGGCCCCAATAAGAAGCGGCTTCAGGTAGGTATCGATCAGGGTTTTGGTAACGACTGGCGACAATGCCGCATTGCCCAGGCCGACGTCTCCGCTATCGGTGAAGATCTCCACTAATACCCAGCCGTGGAAGGCAAAGTTGCCCATGGAGCCTTCGCGAAATGCAACCAGATCCATGGGATTGGTGCAGAAATGAGGGGGAAGTGGGACAGTCCGGCCTTCCCATTGAACAACACGCGTGCGCACATCGGTGATCTTCATGCGTGGCTCTCAATCTCCTTGAGGTCTTCGGTTCGAAGGGTTTGAATCGTGCCTCCCTGATAGACAAGGACAAGGAAGCCAATGAGGTGAAAAGTTCCAACAGCGGCAAAGAGTGCGCCATAAGTAAAGCCATGCCCTAGAAGCGCTCCTGCAATAAAACCGAAGATAGCGCCCCCGATGGCCCCGCCAAATCCCACCATCCCGGAGACTGTGCCGACCGCCGAGAGTGGGAAGACGTCCGCAGGTATCGTCATGATCAGTCCCGACCAGGATTGTTGCGCAAAGAATGCGATGCTGAAAAGCACCAATGCATACGACACCGGCACCAGGGGAACGAGCATCACGGCCGGCATCATTGCCGCATTGATGCCCAGCACGAGCTTCCGCGACAGGTCGAGTGTCCGCCCGCTGCGCAGCAGGCGACTGGAACACCATCCCCCAAGAAAGCTGCCGATGCCGGACGCAGCATAGGGAATCCATGCATAGTAGCTGACGCGCTTGATGTCGAAGCCTCTCGCATCATAAAGATATTTGGGCAGCCAGAAAAGCATGAAATACCAAGCCGAGTCGCTCATGAATTTCGCGATGACAAGGGCCTGAACCCCACGCAATCCCACAATTTCGCGGAAGGAAAGACATTTCGCGAGGTGGCGCGCTGCAATTGTTTCTTTCTCATCCTTTGAAAAGCCAGCATTGTTCCCGCGATACGAAAGAGCCCACCAAAGCACCCAGAGAAATCCAATCGCTCCGGCTGAAAAGAAGACCGCTCGCCACCCACTATAGATAAGCACCAATCCGATCAGCGGTGGCGCCAACAGGGAGCCGACTGCAGTTCCCGCATTGATGAAGCCCATGGCGGTTGCACGCTCTTGTGGGGGAAGCCACTCCGACACGACACGCGTGGCGGCTGGAAATGCGCCGCCTTCGCCCATCCCAAGTAGAAAACGCATCACCAGGAGCCATGCGAATGTAGTTGCAAGCCCATGCAATGTGCACGCCATGGACCACCAGAGCATGATCAGCGAAAAGCCTAATCGCGTACCGAGCTTGTCCAACATTCGGCCACCGATAACGTACAAGGCGGCATACGAAAGAAGAAAGCCGGTCTGAAGGTAGGAAAACTGTTCATTCGAGATCGGGATTGTTCGCTGGATCGCAGCAATGGCAACCGAGATCGTCTGCCGATCGAAGTAACTGATCGCAATCGCCGCTGTAACAAGCGCAACGAATTGCCAGCGGAGTGCGAGCTTGCCGTCAGACGCTTCGAGTTGGTCAGTCCTGGCCTTCGCATCCATCGCAGTCGTTCCCTGCCACTTCAAATCGCAACAACAATATGGACTCCGGTGGCATCCACGCTGACGGGCAACAAACTCGCTCCAAGGCAAACGAAGATCCTGGGCAGAATCATTGTGAATGGGCATGACTGCCTTCGTCCAGGGTGCCAACGGAATGAACTCCTTTTGAGGTCCGGCGGGAATCTCCAATGCAGGGCAATCCAGGATTTTCGGTGAGACCCACTCCCAGTTGGCAATAAGCGGGTTTCTCGCTGGCAGGAGGTCTTATCCAACTACGTTTTGGGGACTCCGAGTCGGTCGGCGGGCGAACCGAATACAGGCTGGCTCGCGCTGATCATGCCGGCGGTCGCAGTCGTCGTTCTTCTGTGATTTCAGGCATTTGCAGTGCTCGACGTGGCCAAGCTTCACTTCAACCTTCGCTATCCCGATGTCATTGGCGGACGCAACTCCGTACCTCGGGCCATCGGGAATGAAACCGAATGCATCTGTATCATAAGAATGCTGAGTTGACTCACTCGATCAATCCGATTGGGATGGAGTTCGCGCCGCCGACTCTGTTCAAGAGCCGCGGCCCTGGCCGTTTACCGATTGCTCGTGCTTCGATGTCCCCTGTCTGCCTGCCCAAATACGGTCGTTAAGGATGTTGTCCGATTTGGAGAAGGATGAATGCACGCTCATACAATGATTGAACCAGTCCCTACGCAGGTTCGTGCAATTGCGCAACGCTACCCTACCCGCATTGCGCTCCAGGAAGACCGCAAGGTTCTCAGCTATGAGGACCTCGATCGCTTGGCCGAGTGCTTCGCTCACTATCTAATATCTCGCGGAGTTCAACAGGGTGACGTCGTCGCGCTTTGCATGCCGCGTTCTATCGATTGGACGGTGGGCGCCCTCGGCATTTTGCGACTCGGTGCTGCCTACGTACCACTGGACGCGTCCTGGCCCGACGCGCGGCTACGCTTCGCTCTACAAGATTCTGGCGCAACGGCTGTAGTCGCTGAGAAATCTTTGCTCGACCGCCTCCGCTGTGGAATTCACGAGATCGATATCCTCGACGATGCGTGGCGCAACTTTCCTGGAGAGCCCCTGGCCTTCGATCCGGTCAAGCAGGATGATCTCGCCTATGTCATCTATACGTCCGGTTCCACTGGGGAGCCAAAGGGTGTCGAGATTACGCACGCAAATCTTTCACATCTCATCCAGTGGCATTTGAGACGTTTCCGCCTCACACCCAGAGATCGAACGAGTCACTTAGCGAGCCTGGGCTTTGACGCTGCCGTGTGGGAGATCTGGCCAACGCTTTGTGCCGGCGCGATTCTGTGCATTGCGGATGACCCCGTCCGCCTGTCGACCGATCTACTCCAGCGGTGGCTCATCAAAGAGCAAATCACGGTCTCATTCGTGCCAACAATTCAAGCAACGGCGTTGATCGATAGGGAATGGCCTTCGCGGACAGCCTTGCGATTTATGCTCACGGGAGCAGATGTCCTTCCACGAGGACCGCGCAAGCGCATTCCCTTCGTTCTCGTCAATAATTATGGCCCGACGGAATGTACGGTCGTTGCAAGTTCCGGCCCCGTCCCGGTCGGATCAGACACTATTCCGACAATCGGAAGGCCTATCCGAGGCAACAGTATTTACCTGCTCGATCTGGATGGCGAGCCGGTTCCAGATGGCGAACTTGGAGAGATCTATATCGGCGGAGCCGGCGTAGGGCGTGGGTATAGGCGTCTTCCCGACGCGACACGATCTGCGTTTCTCTCGGACCCATTTTCTTCTATTCCAGGTGCTCGCATGTACAGGACAGGAGATTTGGGTGTAAGGCGCGGCAATGGTGAAATCGAATTCAGGGGTCGCATCGATCGCCAGGTGAAGATACACGGAAAGCGCGTCGAACTCAGCGAAATCGATAGCGTCCTTGCCCGTCACCGAGATATCTCGTTCGCAACAACCCAGGCTCGCGTTGGTTCGCACGGCGAGGTTCGCCTGATTGCCTATGTCGTGGCCAAGAGCGACGATGTGACTCTCTCAGCGGATCTGTTACGAAAACATCTATCTCAGGCGCTGCCATCGTATATGGTACCCGCGCACTTCGTACGGCTGCCTTCGGTCCCGCTCCTCACGAATGGAAAACTAGATCAGAAAACGCTCGAGAGTGGATCTCCATTTGGCCTTGGCACTCGATTGATGACCGGGTGGCAATCGCAAATTGGCGATCGGCTATTGACGCTTGTGCAGGAACTGCTTGAGGAGACTGCTCTCTCCAAAGAGGACGATTTCTTCCTGGCCGGGGGACACTCGCTCTTCGGCATGCAACTCATTCTCCACATCGAGGAAGAGTTTGGCGCAGACCTTTCCTTACAACAGATTCTCGAGTGCCCCACGGTGAATCAGCTCAGCGCCGAAATTGAATGGGCGCTCGATCCCGCGCGTAACGTCACACCGCACTTGCCTTCTGAGGAGGCTCTCTCTCAATCGACTCATGGCGGACTCATCGAGTCGAATGGAAAAGCCGAGCATTCCAACGGGTCGCTTCTAACGCCACCGACGTCGAGCGTGGCGGACGCGCCCGAGGTTACGCCCCTTTCACCAATGAACGGACTTCCCGCCGGTGTAGCTGTTCTCCAGCCGAATACAGGCCGGAGAACTATCTTCTGGATTCATTATCTTCACGGAAACCTTGCGAGGGCGATCGGCGGCGAATCTGGCTTCTTTGCGGTCCGCTTAGCTTTGGAGGATTTCGCAGTATTGGGGCGGTGGCCTTCAGCGCGAGCGATTGCTCACTGCATGGTGGGCAAAATCTTGCAGATCCAACCCACCGGCCCCTTTGTGATTGGAGGAATGTGCGTCGGTGGAGTCCTTGCGTACGAAGTCGCTTCTCAGCTTCGCGCGGCCGGTCACGAAGTTTCTCTTCTCATACTCGTCGACGCTGCAAATCCTCGTTATCGCCAGGGGGCTCGATCTTTTCGCGATGCGATAGCTCATGCAAAATATCTGGTTGACCGAGCCCGTCACCTTGGGGCGCGGAATTCCATGCAATGCGTCTACGAAGCTTCCAATCGGCAGCTGCCTAAAAGCCTTCGCCGCGCCTTAACTAAGTCGCAGGTCGAGAAGACACAGGTAATCGTTGAATCGGCTGCCCTCGCTTATCATCCCCAACCATACAGCGGCCCCGTACTCATGCTGGTTGCCTCCGATTGCTCCCCGCATAAGCACGCGGAACACGGATGGCACGGCCTGCTGGAGGGCTCGCTCACAACATTGCGGGTCGAGGGACACCACAGCGAACTGGCGCAGCCACCGTTGGTGGGACAAGTCGCAGGGGCAATCCTTTCGCACCTGATTTCAACGCCCACTGGATTGAAACAGGCCGTATCGGAGGAGTCCCTGACTCTCGAGCACAACTGAAGCGAATCTTCTGACCTTCGTTGCTTGTACAAACATAACTTTGCTGCGAGACCCACGCAGGCAAGAAGAAACAAGATCTTCGAGACGCAGCCACTTGAGAAGTACGACGAGTGCGCTGCACGGGCGAAAATGGATTATGCCAACAGCGATCGACAAGGACCTCAGCCTTCTGCGCCTCCTTTCTCCGGAGGTTTTAACGCAGCCGCACGTGCTTTACAAGGCGCTCCGCGAGTACGACTCTGTCCATTGGGACCCTTATATGCACGCGTGGGTCGTTACGAGCTATCGCGAGTCAGTTCAGGTGCTCTCCGATTTCTCGTCTGAGAGAATACCCTCGGCCGCCTATCTCGAGAAACTTGGTTTGACAGTGATGAGTCCGTTCAGCGACATGATGCGCATGCAGATGATGTTTATGGATGGACCGAAGCACAAACAGCTGCGAGGCATCTGCGCCTCGGCCTTCATGCCTAACCGAGTCGAGAAACTAGGTGAAACAATCGCATCGGCGGCGAATGGTTTACTCGATGCCGTTCAAGCCAGGGGGCAATTGGACCTGATTGCTGATTTCGCCGATCCATTGCCATCGATCGTCGCGGCTCGTCTCATCGGCATACCGCTCGAAGATCGAGAGCAGGTACATCTCTGGACCCGCGATCTATCCGAGCTTTTCGGTAACTTCCAACACGATCCAGAGCGCTTGACGACTCTCTTACAGAGTCTGCAGAGCGCGAAGTCTTATCTCAATGGCCTATTGCGCTGTCCCCATGAGCACACAACGGCGGGCATGGTTCAGGCGCTCTCCGCAGCGCGCGCGGATGGGTCCCCGCTTCCTCACGATGAGATCATCGCAAATATTGTCATCACTCTTATCGGCGGACACGAGACAACGACCAATCTCATTGCGAGTGGATATCTGACTCTAATGCAGAATCAGAACGCTTTCGAGCAGCTACACAGTCACCCCGAGTTGATGGCCACCGCAGTAGAGGAGCTATTGCGGTACGAATCCCCAGTTCAGCACACAGCGCGTATCGCGCCATGCGATCTGGAATTGTGTGGAAAGAAGATGGCCAAAGGGGATCGAGTCGTGGTTGTGCTGGCTGCGGCCAACCGCGACCCCGCCCGGTTTGTTGATCCCGATAACCTTGACCTTGCGCGTGTCGACAATCGACACCTGGCCTTCGGCTGGGCATCGCATTTTTGTTTCGGCGCCGCATTAGCTCGTATGGAGGCGCAAATTGCGTTCCCCATACTGTTCCGGAGACTCGTGAATCCGCGCTTATCTGATCCCCGCTTGATATGGCGGCAGAATGCAGGATTGCGTGGACTGACCAGACTCCCTATGACTTTTGAAACGTCCTCGAACAGCTGAGTGACATTCTGCCTTAGAGGAGGTGCGGGTGGAATCGATCTGCAGAAAACATTTTCTCGATATTCAATAGTCTGACGTTTCCTCCGACCGAATTGTCGGCGCCAGGTTAACACTCTCTTCCAACAAGCATAGGGGTTTGGCCAGATTATGATGCCTGCTGTTTAAACGCGGAAAACGTTTTTTCGTTGCCAGCCGAGAGTGTCTTCGCATAATATAGCCTCCCATGCGCGCCTGTGTTATCGTCATCCCCTTGCTTTCGTGTTTTGCGCTCGTTCCCGCGTCGATTTGCCAACAGCCTACGCTCACTGTTCGCGTGGACCAGCCGACCCCTCCGTCGAAGGAATCCAAGACGCGGGTTCCCGAGTTGGATGGCATTCGCGGATTAGCAATTCTCGGTTTCATGTGCTCCCATGGAGCTTTCTTGTGGCCATTCGTCATCCTGCGCTTTTCTGAGAAGATGATTGCTCGCATTTGCATCATTGGATTGTTCGTCGCGCTTCCTTTGAGGATCCTGCTCTACCATCTCTACTTCGGAGACAACTTCGGTCTCGCACAACTTACGTCGAGCAGGGTTGATGGCCTTTTCTTGGGCGCATCTCTTTGCGACATATATGCTCAGACATAAGAAACCTATTCCGAAGAATTGGATTGCCTATCCGCATTTTTGGGTCTGTCTTGGGATATATCGGGCTCTTCCATGCTGCAGAGTTCGTATTGACTGGCATATGGATGACAACGATCGGCATCACGGCATTTGCGTTGCTTTCCGCCGCGCTCGTGGCGCTCTCGCAACACCACCCGCCTCTCCTACAGCGCGTTCTCACCTTGAAAGCGCTGGGCACCATCGGAAAATACAGCTACGGCATGTACATTTATCACTTGCTTCTGCTGCTTCCAGTTCGTTCGTATCTCCTGAGTGGCGCGGCCTCCTGGGTTCATCTAAATTTCCTAGAGAAGATACTCTTTATGATTGCAGAGATTATGGGAATCTATTTCGCTGCAAAATTGAGTTACGATCAATTCGAAATTCGCTTTCTTAGATTAAAGAAGCACTTCAATCCGGCCTAGAGTGACCATATGCTAAACTCGTGGTCGAAATGATCGTCATCCTTGCTTGCAGCGGCAATGAAAGCGCTTCTGTGCTCGGTGGGGGAGCTGCATGAGCAGGAAGCTGATCACCATCTTGACTCCCTGCTACAACGAGGAGCCGAATGTGCGCGAGCTGCATAGGCGAGTCCTGGCGATGGCGGCAGAACTGCCGGAGTATTGCTTCGAGCATCTTTTCATTGACAATGCTTCGACCGATGGCACCGTCTCTGTGCTCCGCGCGATGGCAGCCGAAGATTCAAGCGTCAAGGTGATTGTGAACGCCCGCAACTTCGGGGTGGATCGCTCGGGCATGCACGCATTTTTGCAGGCACAGGGGGACGCAGTCGGAAGCCTGGTTGCCGATTTGCAAGACCCGCCCGAGTTGTTCGTCGAGATGATTCGCGCATGGGAGAAGGGATTTCCCATTGTTGCGGCCATCAAAAACACCAGCGACGAGAATGGCCTGATGTACGGGGTGCGGACCGCCTACTACCGTCTCGTCGCGCGACTCACCAATGTTCGCATCCTCGAGCATTTCACCGGCTTCGGGCTGTATGACCGGTCGGTCGTGGAAAAGATTCGCACCGGCTTTCCCGACCCCTATCCTTACTTCCGCGGAATGATTGCCGAACTTGGCCTGCCGATTGCCAAAGTCTTCTATAACCAGAGTCGCCGCGAGCGCGGAGTGACCACAAACAATTTCTATTCTCTCTACGACCTGGCGATGCTGGGAATTACCAACCTTTCTAAGGTGCCTCTGCGGCTTGTGATCTTTTGCGGGTTTGTCTCGGCGTTCATCAGCTTCGCGTTAGGGATGTTTTACTTGATCTACAAGCTTCTTTTCTGGACAAACTTCACTGTGGGTGTGGCGCCGGTGGTTTTGGGCCTTTTTTTCCTGGGATCGGTGCAGCTGATCGCGCTGGGTATCATCGGCGAGTATGTCGGCGCAATTCACACCACCGTTTTGAATCGCCCGCTCGTGACCGAGAAGGAACGCATCAATTTCTAATTCCCGTCATTTCATGTGAAATTTGAATCTCACAAATCGCTGCTGCAGTTTACGCGGTACATTCTTGTCGGCGGATTCAACACAGTATTTGGCTACGGTGTCTTCGCACTTCTGAACTGGTCCTTCACGGGGCTTGGAACGTACAGCTACATGTACGCGGCGGTGCTGGCGAATTTCATCGCAATCACCGTGGCTTTTCTCGGCTACAAGTGGTTCGTCTTCCGGACGCGCGGAAATTACCTGCGGGAATGGATCCGCTGTTTAGGGGTGTATGGCAGCAGCGCACTCATCGGCCTGGTGGGACTTCCAATCCTAGTTCCGATTCTTCGTCCCCATCTGCGCAATCCTGGGCTCGCTTCGTACATTGCCGCCGCAATCATGACGATAGTCACGGTGTTGTTCAGCTTTGTGGGCCACAAGAGTATTTCTTTTCGGCAGAAACTGGCAGGCGAGTAAGCCTAAGTCCGGCCTGGGACGCCGGGCTCCTGAAAGATCGGATATTGCAATGTCCGCCAGGACTATTCAGACTTCAGCCCGAACCAGCAAACAGGTGATGTTGTCGTGCCCGCCGGCTCCTTTGGCTGCTTCGACAAGGCCGGAACAAAGTTGCTCGAGCGGCACGTCCTTCGAGAGCAGCGAGGCAACCACCTGATCAGAAAGCTCCCGCGTCAGCCCATCTGTGCAGAGCAAGAACAGGTCCTGCGGTTCAGCCTCCATCTCGAAGACGTCGGGAGTGACCTGTCCCTGCGTGCCCAATGCCCTTGTAATGACGTTCTTGTAAGGGGAACGCAATGCCTCGGCCCGGGTCATGCGGCCCATCCTGACCTGTTCTTCTACCAGGGAGTGATCGAGGGTCAGCAATTGCAAGTTCCCCTTGCGCAACCGATAGCATCGGCTGTCACCGATATTCAGGACCCAGACGCGATTCTCTTTTGCCGCGAGCGCAACCAGCGTGGTACCCATCCCGCTGAGCCGTTTATCTTGCTGGGCACGCGAGAAAATAGCATCGTTGGCCGCGAGAATCGCTTCTTCGACAGCGCCGGGCATGGGCGCAGATCCAGTTTGACTGTGCCCTGCAAGGAGCTGCAGAACCTCGTCCACAGCCACGGAACTTGCAATTTCACCAGCGGCAGCGCCGCCCATTCCGTCGCAAACAAGGTATATCCCATCTTCGACGGAGAATCCGAATGCATCCTCGTTGGAGGGACGCTTTCGTCCGCGGTCCGAAACTGCCGCAGCCAAGTAATGGAGAACCGCTGTGGCCAAGCAATAATCTCCCGCAGCCCAGTTTACATGGGAGCGATAAGGGCTGAAAACACAACTCGCTCCGCGTCTATTGCTTCGATGTCGCGGCTTCGTGAAGAGATGGCGGGGGCGCGGGCAACTCGTAGACCTGGATGGCTCCGCCATTCAGAATGGCGACACGCCGGCCGGACGGCGAAATTGCCACATTGCCTCCGCCATCGAGCACAGGATTCGCCGGTGCTTTCAGCAGCAGCGTACCCGCCGCCGAATCATACACTTCCACCAACTGACCCTTGATGTCCTGGACGTCCAGAGGACGCGCGAAATCCTCCACTGAATGGTCGAGCGTCAAGGTTTCTCTAGCCAACCGAGAGCCATTCGGCGACCTCACCAGAATGGGCCAGATCTGCGTGGGCGGCGCAGGGGCTTCCCAAAGCTTTTGGCCCTGGGTCGTTAGCGCGACCAACCGGCGTCCATTCTGGAACACGCAGGTGTTGACCAGCGCCTCAGTCGGCGAAATGAGCTCGACCGGAGGTTGACAGGACGAATCGAGTTTCCCAACGACCCTGCTGCCGCCGCTGAAGAATTTCAGGTTTAAGACCCATTCCCGTCCGCTGCCGCGAAGCGTCTCCAGGTAGCCATCGGAGTTGATGGGCAAATGTACCGGGGTGCGCACACGGCTCACGAGCATCACTTGGCCAGATTGCCGCTCCAAAATCCGCAACACGACGTCGCGGCGCTCGTTTCCACTTTGATCATCGGTTGTGACATCGGCCTCCGCTGTGGAAGGGCTCGTGACCTGCCCATTCTGCGGTTTTACAGTCGAAGGCTCCTCTGAATTGGTGACGAGAAACTGCTGCGCGGGATCCATTTCCACTGAAAGCAGAGGACCAGGAAACTGCAGTAGCGGTTTCAACTCAAGCTTGGCGTTGCCTTCTTTGAGTGTATCCTCGTCGCGCAGAAGAAAGTGGCCATCGTGCAGCATCCACAAATAGCGGTCATGGTCATGAAGCGTCCACAAAGCCTCGGATTCGAGTGTCCCCTGCGGCAATGTCAAGACTTCCGCGCGTATCTGGCGCTCCTCACTCCCCGCAATGGCGCGATGGATTAAACCCGGAGCTCGGAATGTGAAGAGAAGCCTGCCTTCATCGAGGAAATCGAGCGAGACGAGGCTCTCACGCTGCCCCTCGTAGTAGGGTCCAGGGGAATAAAAACCGAGAGGCTCGACGGGAATCGAGAATGCAGGAGGCTGGGAGGCAGAGGCCCCCTTCTTCTGCGCTGCATCATCTGCGACAGGTTTGTGATGGTGCAACAACGACAGCCCGGCGGCTACCGAACGAGGGGGGCACGCCAACGATGCCAAAACCGCAAAGGCAAGGCTCGTGAGCAACGATTTCCCGGCCTTCCCCAGCCCGTTCGCCATCGATGAATATTCTCTCCGATCCAGCAGGTCTTGAGCAGTGATACCGTCGCATCCCCTTATGCGAGAGTAAACATAGAGATGACAACCGCGATCAACTCCGGGCATCGCCTCAACTTCTTGGGTTACGGCGCCTGTGCGCTTGCGGGGACTTTGTGGGGGACGGGTTTCTTTTTCGGCAGAATCGCACTCAACGAGATGAACGTTGAGTCGATGGTGCTCTACCGGTTTCTCTTCGCCTCACTGGGCATGCTGCCCGTTGCCTTGATCCACCGGGTGCGCCTCTCTGGAAGCGAAACCCGCCTGCTCCTCATCTCTGCGTTCTTTGGCATTCCTGTGCAATTCCTGATTCAGTTTCACGGCCTCGCCTTGACTACGGTGAGCCATGCATCGTTGATGGTCGGTTCGATGCCTGTGTTGCTGGGAGTGGCTGCGGCGCTCTTCGCGGGAGAGCGGCTCGATGGCATCGGGTGGGGAGCGCTGGTGGCCTCGACTGTTGGGGCCGCGCTCATTGTTCTAGGCGGGCACAGGGGCCACGCTACGCACGGGGGACCATCTCTCGAGGGCGATTTGCTGGTTGTGCTCTCGCTTTGTACCGCCCTGGCATGGATTCTGCTGAGCAAAAAACTGATGCTCACCCATAGTCCGCCAGTGGTCAGCGCCTACACCATCCTGTCGGGCACGCTGATGCTGATGGTTCTCATCCTGGGCCCGCTTCTTGCCAATCCGTGGCTTACCCACAAGGTTCAACCCCCGCCTATCGCCGGGGTCAGCCTGTCCGCGTGGGCTGCGCTTGCCATTGGCGGCCTGGCTTGCACAGCCACCACGACGTTCCTCTGGAACTGGGGAATTCATCATGTTCCGGCATCGCGCGCGGGTGTTTTTCTCAATATTGAGCCGGCCCTCGGATCAATCCTGGGCGTCAAGCTGCTCGGAGAGCACCTGGGGCCGTTTGCCTGGGCCGGGGGAGCCCTGATCCTGGTTGCCGCGGTCATTTTGACAACCCGAGGCAACGAGATCCAGCCCGAAATAGTTCTCGAATAGCCCTTTCGTTCGGTTATGAGACCAAGGTCGCAAATCGAACCCACGGAAGCAGTATTGCTGGTCGCGATGATCCCGATAAAGAATCAAGTATTCAAGAGGGGGCTCTGTGACAACCGTTGCAACGCATCGTAGCGAGGTCGTCGGTGTTCAGGCGATGGACGACCAGCATGGGATCCTGATGGATACCTTGAATGCGCTTCGGCAGCAATTGGCGCGAGGAAACGGCAGCGCGCGGCTCAACGAGCAAATGGCGCGGCTGATTGAGTTCACAGATATGCACTTCGGCTGCGAAGAGAGCCTCCTGCGCCGCTATGGATTCCCGGGGCTTGAACAACACCGTGCCGCGCACCAGCGTCTGATGGAGCAAATCCGGCAGGCTGTCAGTCGGGCGGATCGTGGCGATGACGCCGAACTTCATCGAATGCTCGGATTCGTCCGTGGGCAGTATGTGGAGCACGTCGAAGGGCCTGACCGCGAATACGGCCGCTGGCTGAACGAACGCGGCGTCTACTAAAAGCACTGGCTTTTCTGTTCCGTTCCCGTATACACCAAGTTGCACTCGTATCCCTCCATCGGGCTATTCAATCCCTGCGGAAAGCTGCCGATGATTAAGGTGCCGGGACTTCTCCGGCGCATGAGGACGTATGGCGCTTCTGACCTGGGACGATCAGTTCACTGTCGGCATGCAATCGATGGATGCACAACACAAGCTGCTCTTCGAAAGCGTGAACGAATTGCATCGAGCCTGGACGAAGGGGGAAGCGAGAGACCTCACCGAACCACTTCTGTGGAATCTCCTGGCCTACACGCGCGACCATTTTTCGGCGGAAGAGCGGATGCTGGCCAAGGCGGACTATCCGGGCCTGACGCAGCAACAATCTTTGCATCGGAACCTTACGCAAAAAGTGGAACAATATGTCGCCCGTTTTCACCGAGGCGAAAGTGCGATTGATCTTCAGTTTCTTCAGTTCTTGCGTGACTGGTTCACAAACCACATTTTGAAAGTCGATCGGGGCTATCAGTCGTGGATGATGAATCTCCGAATCCAGCAAGAGGAAGTGGTCTACGCCACATCAACTCTCGAACGATAACTGTGCTGAGGAGAAGAGCGGCGCGGGTTTCGGTTCCGAAGAAAGATCGTAAATGAGCCGTTCCAGGACAATGCGCTTGTCGGGCGGCGAGGAACGCAACTCCAGGTCAGCGCGCGCAATCAGGCGAATGGCACGGGTCAGCTCTCTGCGGCTCTTGTAGCGGCGCGCCTGTCGAATCAGCTCGTCGGCAGCGAACGGCGGCATCCGAAAGCCCTGCCACAGCGCCTGCCAAATCGCGCGTGAATCGCGCACATTTTTCTCCAGGATCACCAGCATCTGACGGTACGTCCGCGCCATCATGTAGAGATGTCCGATCGCGGCATCCTCACCGGCATCCGAGCTGTTGAGCAGCCCTTGCAACAGAGCCAGGGCGCGGGCGCGATTGCGCAAGCTGATCGCATCGGTCAATTCGTACAATGAGCGCTGTTTGGCGGCAAGCACCATCGTCTCGACATCCCCGAGCGTGATGCGGCCCCGGCCTGATGTATAGAGCAACAACTTTTCGAGCTCCGAAGAAATCAGGATCATGTCGGCACCCAGGGCGTCGACCAGCTCCCGCGCGGCGTCCGGTTCTATGTGCGTATCCGCCTCCTGCGCCGTTGACCCAACCCATCGCATCGCGTCGTCCTCGCTCACGCGGGCCAGTTCGACGATGCTGCAGTGCTCGCCCAGCGTTTCGGTGAGCCGCTCGAAGCGATTCTTATCTTCCATGTCCATGCGGCGCGCGTCACTTGAAATCCGCAGAAAATCGGCGACGAATACCAGCAATGCCTGAGGATTAGGTGAACGGAAGTAGCGGTCGAGCGCTGCGAATTCTTCCTTTTTGGCGCCACGTGTGTAGAGCTGCCGCACGTTGCGTATGAAGACCAGCTGAAAAGGAGCCATCAACGACGGCGTCTGGGCACGATCGAGCACTTCAAAGATGGTGCTTGAGGCAAGATCTAAATCTGAAAGACAAAAGTCTCGGAGGTCTGGCGCAACGAACGCTTTCAACAGCGCGGCGCGACAGCGATCCAGGAGGAAAACCTCGTCGCCAGCCAGAACGTAGCCGGAACGCAACGGGCCGTTGCCAGCTGCGGCAGCCTCAATCTCCGCGATAAATCGGCCCATGGCGCTGAATCCCGCGCCCCAGCGCGCGCTGTTCATTGAAAACTCTGCCATGTCACTCGACTGCGTCCCACTGCCTTGAACATGCGGCTCCAGAATACCTCTCGGTGATCTCGACGGACAATCCCAGGCATCAAGTTCGTTCTTCGCTGTGCTTGCAGCTGCAACCTACGAAGTGCGAAGGGGTAACCGTATGGATACAGGGTTAACCAAAGAGTAAGTAATGCGGTTACCAGCGGATTTGCTATGTACTCTCGTAATACCTTCGTGTTTTTCCACTGCAAAGAAAGGTTTGAAATCCATTGCGGTGCGCAGAACTCGAGGCTAGACTAAATCCAGCCTGAGGTTATTTGGCTATCAATATTCCCTCCCCCTCATGGCCCAAGGCGGCGCGGCGATATTCTTCGTAGCGCCGCCTTTTTACGTCTACAACCCTTCGAGCACATCCGCCACCAACGCCCGCGCGAAATCACGCGAGAGCCTTTGGATGGCTGCGGGGCTCTCGTCGAAATAGAGTGGCAGATCGGTTGTCGACTGGTATTGCTGACGAAAAACATAGTTCTTGTTTTCGTAGAGAACCTGTCCATCCCTGCCGGTCAGTTTCACGGCCACCACCAATGTGACGAGATAGCTGGACGACTGTTGCGTCGATGTGTTGTACGTCAGTGGAGCCACCGTCTCCTGCAGGATGGTCCCGTGCAGCACCACATCCGGATCATTATTGGGGTTGGGTGTGATGCGTAAGCGGGAGCGCGCGGCAAACTCCCGAATCACGGCCTCGGTCATCACCGTTTCGGTGTGGTACGTATCGGTGCGCGTGGCAAAGACGGGCACGGCGAGTGTGTGTGCTTCGGGCGGAAGGTGAGTGGCCGCTCCCAGCGTGTGATAACCGCATCCGGTGAGTGCCGGCAAGCCGAGAGCGAACAAGAAAAAAGCACGCACACGCATGAATTCATCTTATTGCACACCCCACCGTGGATCGCACGGCTACACCCAGGCGACGGCCATCATGCCGAGGCCTTCCGGCGGCAGTTTGAGTCCGTCAGATCGGTTGCGAAAATAGAGCGCATTCAAGCGCTCGGAGTCTGCGAACTCGATCGAGTGAAATCCGGCGGTCCGCAATTCGGAATCCAACTGTTCCGGGGTAAAGAAAAGCTGGAACGGCTCACCGGCCGCGGCCACTCGCGCCGCCAGAGCTTCAAATACCCTGCGACGCTCTGGGCTCATGGATTCGGGCGACAGCGCGTAGTCGAAACAGACGGCACTTCCGGCAGGGAGTTGCGCGATCGCCTGCAATGTTGCGCGGAATCCATTGCTGGTCAGATAGGGAACAACCCCCAGCCAACCGAAGAAGCCGCGAGCGCCCAGATTGAATCCCGCTTCGGCCAGGCCCGCCGGTAGCGTTTTGCGTTCAAAATCAAGTGGAACGAAGGTGAGACTGTGCGGCATCGGGATGGCTGTCTCCGCGACGAGCGCACGCTTCCACTCCTGCGTGGCGGGAAAATCAACCTCGAAGACCCGCAGATTGGGAAACGGATTGCGAAAAGCAAAGGTATCGAGCCCAGCACCCAGCACCGCATATTGCGTTGCCCCGGCTGCGACCGCGTCTGCCAGCTTGTCTTCCGCAAAGCGGCTCCGCGCTGCCATGAACGCACGGAAGGCCCGCGCGACTGGGCTCATCTCATGCTCCGGGTCGAAGGTAAAGCGCGGACCCAGCAGGGGTACTGCAACGGGATCCACGAGCACGCAGGGCTGGTCTAGAACCTGATGAATGGCGCGCCGTATGGCCACGCGAAAGGCAGTTTTGCTGGCGCGGCCAGTCTCCATCCAATCGAGTGTAGCGTGACTCGGCCAGATGCTTTCCGGGTACCATGGGGCACATGAGCTGGATTGGATGGGCGATACTTTCCGCCATCTTTGCCGCGGCTACCGCGCTGTTGGCGAAGGTTGGTGTGGCACATGTGGACTCAAACCTGGCTACAGCATTGCGAACGAGTGTCGTGGTCGTTTTCGCGTGGGGCATCGCGCTTGCCCTTGGCAAACACGGCGAGATCCGTTTGCTGGATAAGCGGACCGTGCTCTTCCTGACGCTCTCGGGTCTGGCGACGGGCCTTTCCTGGGTATGCTATTTTCGCGCGCTCCAACTCGGGCCTGCCTCGCGCGTTGCTCCTCTGGACAAGCTCAGTGTGCCGCTGGTGATGGTGTTCGCGTGGCTGCTGCTGGGCGAGAAGCTGACCGCACCTGCCGTGCTGGGCGGTGTACTGATCACTGCGGGCGCCATCGTCATGGTGCTCGGCTGAGCTGTGCCTGCTCGCTGGGCGCTTGCCTATACTGAACGGAGCATCCGTTTGCAAAGGAGTCCCTTGACGCGCAGTGTCCAACCCGAGCCTCGACCTGCCATTCGCCGCATTGTTCTCGCAGGGTTCATGGGTTCCGGCAAAACGACCGTCGGTCCGCTCGTGGCGGCTCGCCTCGGCTGGCAGTTTGTGGATGTGGACGACGTGATCGAAGCCGAAACCGCTGCCACCATTGCCGCACTCTTCGCTCGAGAGGGAGAAGCTTTGTTTCGCGAACGCGAGCACGCGACAATTGCTCGACTTCTCGCAGGAAACAGAATGGTGCTCGCTCTCGGCGGAGGCGCCATTGAACGGAAGGAAACACGCGATCTGCTGATGGCGACCGCCGGCACGCTTCTTGTTCATCTGGAAGTCGAGCTGGCCACGACGTTGGCCCGCTGCCGAGGCACCGAACATGCCCGGCCAGTCCTTGCCGATCAAGCGAACCTTGCAAGCCGCTACGAACGGCGCCTTCCGCTCTACCGGACGGCACACGTCTCGATTCCGGTCGACTTGCTGACACCGGAGCAGGTCGCGATTGCGATTCTGACCGTGTCAGGCTTCTAGAGTACTCGCTGTCCGCAATCGACAGTCCCGCTTGTTATCATCAAAACAGGCGCTTCCGACGGCCTGTTCTCCGGCCATTTCCATGACTCCTGCTTCCCAAGCCACCAGTCCGGTACCGCTCTCAGCGCGCGTTGGCCCTGTGCCCGAAGAACGTGGCGAATCGCATGCGAGACATGCCTTGCGTGCCGGAACCACGGCGACGCTGATCCACGACTTCCGCGAGTTGTTCAAGGTGCGCGTGACCGGCATGGTCCTGGTGACGGGATGGGCGGGCTTTTACCTGGGCTCGATGCAGTCCGGCATTTCAACTCTGCAGCGTGGATTGATCGACACGCTGTTCGGCATCGGCCTCGTGTCAGCCGGAGCCGGGGCGCTCAATCAGGCTCTGGAGCGCTCGACGGACGCGCGGATGGTTCGGACCGCCGATCGGCCGTTGCCTTCGGGACGCATCTCGCTGGCACAGGGAATCCTGGCTGGAATTGTTGCACTCGCGCTCGGATCGTGTTGGCTGCTGCTGCATACCAACCTGCTCACTGTCTCACTTGCGCTTCTGACAGCGTTCACTTACGTGGCTGTCTACACGCCGCTGAAACGCGTCACGACGCTGGCAACTTTCGTTGGCGCTTTTCCCGGCGCAATGGGCCCCTTGCTGGGCTGGACTGCGGCGCGCGGGCGGATCGAATGGCCAGCCGTCGCCCTCTTCGCGATTCTCTTCGTATGGCAATTCCCGCACTTTATGGCCATCGCCTGGCTTTATCGGCACGACTATGCGCGTGCAGGAATTCGCATGTTGCCCGTTGTGCAGCCTGACGGCTGGTCCACTGTGGTCGAAGCCCTGTTTTACGCAGTGCTGATGATTCCGGTCAGCCTGGCTCCCTGGTGGCTTGGTCTTGCCGGTCCGTTGTATGCCGTGATCGCGACGGCGCTGGGATTTTTTTACCTGGGCTACACCATTCGGTTCAGCCGCATTCTGCGTACATCCTCCGATACCGAGAGCCGCATGCTGGCGCGCGACCTGCTGAAAGTCAGCGTCATTTACCTGCCCTTGTTGCTCACCACGCTCATGCTCTGCGCCAGCGCAAAACGATAGACAAGAATATGACGGCCATCGCTCCAGCATCGAATCCGAAATCGAGCACGCGCCCGGCAATTGCAGCAATTCTTTTGGTCAGCGCCGCCGCCTCGCTTTTTCTCTTCTGGCTCATCTATATCCATCCCGCCGCGGCAGCCAGCACCTCCTACGCCTTCCTGCCGGCTCTTAACGCTGTGCTCAACGGTCTCGCCGCGACGGCGCTTCTCATCGGATTTACTTTCATCCGCGCACGCCGCATCGCCGCGCACCGCGCTGCCATGATCACGGCCTTTGCGTTTTCGACGCTGTTTCTGATCAGCTACATCCTCCATCATGCTCTGCATGGCGATGTTCGCTACCCGGCACACGCAGCCTTTCGTACGTTCTATCTCAGCCTCTTGGCAAGTCACATCATTCTCGCTGTGGTTGCCTTGCCGCTGGTGCTCATTACGTTTTTCTTCTCGCTCTCAGGGCGCTTCCCACAACACCGCAAGATCGCTCGCTGGACATTTCCGCTCTGGCTCTACGTCTCCGTCACCGGCGTCATCACCTACGTCCTGCTTCGCCTTGCGCAGGGATCGTGATCGTGATGTCTGCGCGAGGCCCAGGGCTCGGAACTCCCGGTCAGCCGAACGATGGAACACGGCAACTGTTGCAATGGGGAGGATCGATGGTTGGCGCCGGTTTGGCCGCGGTGCTGCTGCTTGAAACCGTGCTGGGTGGGTTTTCCCGCACCGGCGCCAGCACCAACACCGGCTGGTTCGCGCTGATTGTCGCACTCATGTGCATCCCGTTCGGCGGCCTTCTGCTCGCACTGGGAGTGGCCAAGTGGCTGCGGAACCGCTCCCTTGCTCGACGAAGCTGACAACACACCGCATCGAGCATAAGGGCAAAGTGTATTTTTGCGCCGGGCGCTTACCGCAGATCTTCACTCACACACGTGAACCCGTATGAATGCAGAGGCCGAGGCACTGGCGAACAATGGTCGCGTGTTCACAAACGGCGATCGGCTGATGCTACTAGTTGCACAAATACTCTTCCTAGCACCTGCAGTTTTGGGATTGCTGAGTGGGATAGCGTTTTTTACTCTTCAGACACGGAAGCGCACTGGCAGATTATCGGCGATCATCGCAAGCACGGCATTCCTTGTGGGGACCGGCATCTTCATGCTCGACGATGCGCATCTGAATCGGCGCGGCCCTGTTCTCCACGCCCCTGGCTATTTTCTGACTGTGGCCGTCCAGTTGTTCATGGGAGTTGGGGGCTTATTGGCCTTCGGATACATAGGACGCAGACCCGATTCACCTTCTCAGCCTGGATAACCCGCCATCTATGAAGGCGTCGGCGGAGTCAAGAGAAAAAACGATCTCCCTCCGCTAGAGACGTAGAGGGCTGTCAAGGGCGCCCGGAGGGCGTTCATCTTGATCCTTGACGGCCCTCTACGTCCTGCAGAATCGACATGGGAACGAAGCGAAACGAAGTTTAGTGAAGCTTCGTTCCTTAGATGACATTCTTCGTTCTTGTCCCAGAATGCTTGCAAAGTTGCCTCGACCAAAGCTCGCCTGTAATCCTTCGGGTGAACTCAGTTCGACCCAGCCATCTTCCGATCGCAATTGCGACCATGATTACCTCTTCGAACTCCCTCTGAAAGAGGGAGCGGGGTGCCCAATCACTCGGACGGTGATCTACTTCACACCATAGCGGGTCCCGGGCTGCCCCACGTGCGAACCGAATTGCAACGACTTTTCGTAGTCCCATCCTTTGCGCCACATCCAATACAAACCAACTGCGAGTTTGCGTGCCAGCGCCACCACGGCGATCTGACGTCCCCGGCGCATGGTCAGGTGCAGGAACTCGCGTCGCCACTGGGGATTGCTACGGACAGCAGCCTGCGCTGCCTCCAGCAACAGAAAGCGCAAAAGTGAATTGCCTTGTTTGCTGATGTGTCCCAACCGCTGCCGGCCCGCGCTGGAGTCCTCGCAGGGGATTAGCCCCAGGTAGCTGCCGATCTGCTTGCCGCAACGAAAACGCTCCGGAGACCCGATGATCAGAACATAGGCCAGCGCCGTCAGTGGACCGACACCTGGATGCGTCATGAGTCGTTGCGCCTCTGGATACTGTTCCACCTGCTTCTCAACCGCAGCCGTTAACTCTGCTATGCGCGGAGTCAACCCGTCGAGCAACTCGAGCAGGTCCTTACGGCGCCTGGTCGCCCACGGCATCAGTTGAAATGACTCCAGCTGCGCTCTTCCCGTTTTGCTCCACAGTCCCCTCTTGCGCCGTACCCCTTCGTTCAGAGCCATGGCCTGAAGTTGGTTCATCACTCGCGTTCCCATTTGCACCAGCCGATGGCGATGCCACAGCAGCTGTCGCAAGTCACGATTGCCCACATCCGGCAACCATACCCGCGGAAAGCGATTCTCCACCAGCAGTGTGCGCAGAAGCCGCGCGTCCTCACGGTCGTTCTTCTGCTTGCGCACGCGCTTGGCCTTGATCTCTGCCGCATCGCCAACCCAGAGCTCGTGTCCCAACTCCGCAAGCAGACGTTCGAACCAGCGCGCGTGACCCGTCGCTTCGATCCCCACGCGCACCTTCACTCCCTGCTCCTTCAGGTTCCGGTAAAACTTCTCCGCTTCTCCATTGCTGTGCGATAGAGGTAGTTCACCGCACTCTCCGCTCTCCGTGTCTACCCACGCGATCTGCTGAAAACTCGGGTGATAGTCACAACCTACTATCAACATGTTCGGCTCCTTTCTCCCGAGCCTTGGTCGTCAGCAACTGACGAAAGTGTAAGCCGGAACAAAGCAGACTTATAATGGCCCCACGCGTCTGGCTCCTTCCTCCTCGACCCCTTGGTCAGTCAGCAACTGCCAACTGCGCTCGGCTCGCGAAGGAGCCGACGCCTTCATGAAATCACTCGGAAGTAATCCCAAAAAACTGGTGTAGTGTTCGGATTACCGACCCGACCGAGATGCAGATGAGAATTCAGTCAAGGTTGCGCTTTCGGCTACATGAAAGGCCGTGATAAGGTCCCCGTAGCGGATTTTTCCGCCAATAGAGAGACCGATGCAGAGACGCACATTCGTCAGCATGGCGACGGGCGCGACAATGGGATTCGCCTTGAAACCCGGCGTTCTTGCCAGTGAGCAGGAACCGCAACATCCGGTCCCCTACCCCGATCCAGCGATAGAAGTCGTTGATCCTCGGTTCGCGAAATATCAAATCATCAGCGCGGCGGTAGAGCGCCTGTTTACGGGTGCGCGGTGGACAGAAGGTCCGGTGTGGATTGGCGACGGCGGATACCTTATCTTTAGTGATATTCCCAACAACCGTATGCTGCGATGGCTAGAGGAAACGGGAGATGTCACTGTATTCCGCAGCCCCTCAAATTACAGCAATGGCAATAGCCGTGATCGTGTGGGGAGGCTGCTCACTTGCGAGCACGACACACGCCGTGTGACACGAACCGAATATGACGGCACCGTCTCAGTGCTGATGGATGGCTTTCAAGGCAAGAAGCTCAACGCTCCGAACGACCTGGTGGTCCACTCCGATGGAGCCATCTGGTTTAGCGATCCCGGCTATGGCATTATGTCGAATTACGAAGGGCACAAAGCTGCCTTCGAACTCCCGGCCAACGTTTACCGGCTCGACCCGATTACGCGCGTGGCAACAGTTGTGGCCAGCGATCTGGAAAAGCCCAACGGCCTGTGCTTCTCTCCCGACGAGAAATTGCTTTACATCGTGGATAGCGCAATTCCCAAGCACCCGGACGCTCCGCGCCCGATTCGGGTGTATGACGTCGTGGATGGCGTGAGGCTGGCGAATGGGCGCATGTTTGTGAACATGTCACCGGGCACTTCCGATGGCATTCGCTGCGATGTGGACGGCAATGTGTGGTCCGCGGCCGGATGGGCCGGTGAGGACTTCAATGGGGTGCATGTCTTCGCCCCCGAAGGCACTCTCATCGGAAAGATCCATCTTCCTGAAACGTGCGCCAATCTTTGTTTCGGTGGCACCAAGAGAAACCGCCTGTTCATGACTGCGAGCCAGTCTCTTTACGCCCTTTATGTCGGGACAGAAGGCGTCCGGATGACTTGATGCAAAGTTTTATCGAGAGTCACCGTCCACGCGAACGTTACTCGCTATTCAGGTATAGGAAAGGTGACCGGCCACTCATGTCTTCCATTCCGGACGTATGACCCCCTACTCGTCAGAGCAGGTTTGCGGTCTCCCACCCATGTCGTCCATTGGTCTGTTGACTGGCCGGAAGACTCTGATGGAAGGGGCAGGGGTGTCCCCAGGGGTGTCCCCCAACCCGACATAACCCCAAAATCGGGCAATTTCCAGAACGACCACAATCCAGGCACGACCGTATTTCCGAACACTGAGGCCGGTCCCTGTTCATCTCACCTGCCGGTGCGGATCGACTGGAACCATCAGACACCGGCAAGTTCTTAAGCGAATGTGGCGGCATCGGGGTTACCATCTGAACCATGGATCAAAGCCGTAAAGGACCGGCGAGAATATGAAAATGAACCTCAACCGTAGAGAACTCATCCAGGGCTTGAGCGCCGCAGCGGCGGGATTGTACCTCGCGCCAACGAGGCTTTTTGCCACCACGACTGCACCCACGGCGCCGGTCGCCGTCGCCAGGTGTTCAACCTACGGCCCGGCAATGGTCACAACTCTTGCGAGCATGTTCGATCAATTGGGCGGACTGCGTAAGCTGGTCAGCGGCAAGACCGTGGCGATCAAGATCAACGTAACTGGAAGTTCGACGCAGCGTTTCAATGGGATGGCGCAGGGGCAAACTTACTGGGTGCATCCCCAAGTTGTGAGCGCCACGGTTCACCTGCTTGGTAAGGCCGGAGCACGGCGCATACGCCTGGTCGAGAGTCCAACCTCATCGAAGGTCCATACGCTCGAGGAGTTCATTTCCCAGGCCGGCTGGCAACTCTCTGACTTCACCAGTGCCGCTTCCGGCGTGGAGTTCGAAAACACGAACTTTGCCGGTCCCTCGAAAAAGTACACCAGGTTTTCGGTGCCGGGCGGCGGCCTGTTGTTCAAAGCCTACGATCTAAATCGTTCTTACGAAGACTGCGATGTTTTTGTCTCTCTTGCCAAGCTGAAGGAGCACAGCACCGCCGGCCTGACTGGAGCGATGAAGAACCTGTTCGGCATTACTCCCACCACAATCTACGGTCAAGGCGCCGGTGTGGATGAGCCGAGCCAGGAAGCGGGTGGGGGGCGATCCATGCTGCACAACGGCGATCGTCAGCCTTCGCGGACCGCGCTGCCGGAACTCGATCCGCAAACGCCGCGCGACCCCGGCTACCGCGTCCCACGGGTGACCGTCGATCTGGTCGCGGCACGGCCCATTCGCCTGAGCATCATCGATGGCATTGAAACCGTTGCGGGTGGCGAAGGTCCGTGGCTGCGGAATTTGCGGTCGGTTCCTCCCGGTTTGCTGATTGCCGGCACAAATTGCGTCACCACCGACGCTGTTTGCGCGGCGTTGATGGGCTTCGATCCCATGGCCGACCGGGGCACTGTTCCGTTTGAAAACTGCGACAACACGCTGAGGCTGGCCGAGGAACAGGGCATCGGCACACGCGACCTGAAACGCATTGAAGTGATCGGGCTTCCCATCGCGAAAGGCCGGATCGAATTCCGCAAAGTGTAGAGGTGCGCATAAGCCGTCGTCGTCCTTGGGCAGCGGCCATGCGCAAGCGGCCGGTCCGGGAGATTTTCAGCAATCGTTAGCTGAACACCGCGTCATCCCACGACTGCGCATCGTCCCACATCGGCGTGGGTTCGAAAAATCCGGTTCCAGGCTTCAGGTGGCGCTTCACCTCGTCGTCGTTCAGCGTCACGCCCAGACCAGGATTGTCCGGGACCTTGATAAAACCCTTGTCGATAATGGGCTTCTCAATTCCTGTCACCAGATCCTGCCAGAAGGGGACATCGAGCGAGTGGTTTTCGAGGGCAAGGAAATTCCGCGTCGCGGCGGCGCAATGAACGCACGCCATGCATCCCACCGGGGTTCCCGCAAAATGCATGGCCATAGGTACACCATATCGAAACGCCATGTCGCCGATGTGATGAGTTTGGAGAATGCCGCCAGAGGTAGCGAGGTCGGGGTGAATCTTGTCGACCGCATGTTCCTTGCAGAGAGTCTCGAAGTCTGAGAACTGGTAAATGTCCTCTCCGGTCAAAACGGGTGTTGGGCTGGCTTCCCGAATCTCCTTCAGGAGATCGGTGTAGTACCAGGGAACGACGTCCTCCATCCATTCCAGATTGAACTTCTCATACGCCTTGCCCAGGCGAATAACAGACTTCACGCCGATGTGGCCGAGGTGATCCATCGACAACGGCATGTCATAGCCGATGTTTTCGCGTACGGCGGCAACATACTCGCTCAGCCGGTCGATCCCTTTGTCGGTGACTTCGGTGGCGATAAAAGGATGAGGTTGATTGGTTAACTCCCACTTGTCCAGACCAGCGGGCTGCATCACCGTGCCGGGGATTCCCTTCAACACGTCGATGCCCAGATCCATCTTCATCCAGGTCAGGCCCATCGCCTTGCGCTCTTTGGCGCGCCGGCCGTACTCTTTCGGGTCTTCTGACTCCGTCGTGTCGGCGTAGATGCGGATCGAGTCGCGCCATTTGCCGCCGAGCATCTGGTAGACAGGGATGTTGTACACTTTGCCGGCGATATCCCAAAGCGCCATCTCAACCGCGCATACACCACCGGCCTGGCGGGCGTTGCCGCCAAACTGAGCGATCTTCTGAAATAGATAGTCGATCTTCAGAGGGTTCTCACCGACTATGCGGCTCTTCAACACCATTGCGTACTGCGGACCGGCAATATCGCGGACCTCGCCGAGGCCGTAGACGCCTTGGTTGGTGTCGATCCGGATGAGAACGCATGGGCTCGGGCCTGGCTTGACGACCACCGCATAGCGCATGTCGGTAATCTTCAAAGCCGACGGGCTTGAGGCAGGATTTACATTCCTGATCGCAGGCTCATCGGCTTGTCCAGTCCGGCCAATAGCGCTTCCGGCCAGAACTGCCAATGAGGATTTTAGAACGCTGCGACGGTTGTAGCCGGGCTTGCCGAACATGTTCATGGATTCCTTTCCGAACTTTCGCAAACCATCCTACTCCCGTGCGGGTTTGGATCGAGGTGCCTGGACGCAAGAGATTGGTGTGTGGAAGAATTCAAGACCGCAAACCAAGGCAAATCATGGAGCCTCAATGTTGAAATCCGAAATCTCGCGAAGAACTCTAATCAAGGGCCTGGCAACGACGGCAGTCGCGCCCGCGTTGCTGCGCATCGCGGCATCTGCGCAGTCTCAAGGGAAGCCGTGGTGGCTAGGCGCTGGCATGCCGCAGGAAGGCGCAGATACGCCGAAGATTGCCTGCGCCATCGACCTTGCCGGCGGCATCACCGAGGCGGCTATCCGCGGTGTGGTGCAGTTGGGCGTGTATCACGTGCTCAGCGGCGGCCCCGCGCCGCCGTGGACGGTGGGCGAGCTTCAGCCACTGGTCGATAAGCTGAGAGCGAGCGGTGTGACCCTGGGCAACCTGATGATTGGGGGATTTCCCAACACCATCTACGGCCGGCCGGGTCGGGACGAGGAGATCGAGAAAGTCAGACAGTCGATTCAGGCTGCGGGGCAGGTTGGCATCGCGGTCGTTGAGTACAATTTTTACGCGCACCGGGCCATGGAAGGCTACTACGAAGAGGTAGGCCGCGGCGGCGCCGGATTGACAGGCGTGGATTACGGCCGCATGAAGGACCTGCCGCCGCTCGCCACAGAAGGTGCGCACACCCTCAGCGAGATGTGGGCCAACATTACTTACTTTCTCAAGGCCGTTATCCCGGTCGCGGAAAAGGCCAATGTGCGGCTGGCCCTCCATCCCAACGACCCGCCCTTCCCGACAAGCCGCGGTTCGCAGCAGATCATGGCCACGCTGGAAGGATGGAAGCACCTGATCGAGATTGTTGGCAGCCCGGCAAACGGCATCACATTCGACTGCGGGGTCACACAGGAACTCGGCGAGGATCCAGTCGCAGTCTGCCGTTACTTCGGCTCGAGAGATCGCATCAACCACATGCATTACCGCAACCCGCATGTCACCACGCCCTATCTGAATTATGACGAGGGCTTCATCGACGAGGGAGACGTGAACATGTTTGCGGTGATGCGGGAACTGGTAAAGCTGAAGTACTCGCGAGAGCTCTATCCGGAACACGGGCGCGCGCTTGATTATGATCGGGCGCGCGGGCCAATCCACGGATACCCCGGCGGCGGTGGTTATAGCGGAGATGTTTACGACATTGCCTATGCGAAGGCGATGCTGCAGGCCGCTCTGGTCGTCGAAAAGTCCGGCTAGGCTCTGTCAGGCGGCGCACCTGGGACAGTTAGATATAAAGCCAGCAGAAGTAGATCCATGCCACGTTGCCGTGAGTTGCGATACGGCTACACGTCCGGCGCACACGGCTCAATCCTCTGTGCGCGCCCTTGCCTCGGCCAACATCGCGTCGAATTCACTGCGCGGCATTCTCAGCTTGTCGGGATGGGCGTCGATCCACTTGGCAAAGCCGTCATACTTCTTTCGATTCCATCCCCCTTCGAACTCTGCGCCGTTCTTGCCTTCGCGGTTCAGTTCGAAGTTGTAGTCGTCTTTGAGCCCGGTGAATTCAGCCGTGCCGATCGCCTTTTCGGCAAGGATTGCGGGGATGAAAAGAACTCCTTCTGTCTTGGCCAAAACAAGGTCCCCCGGCAACACCACGGCCCGTCCAATGCGGATCGGGGCATTGATCGAGGTCAACTCCATCTGCGCCCAGGCGGATGGATCGTAGCCGCGATAGAAGCCGTTGAAGTCGGGAATTTCCCTGTTTTCCTCCTGGTCGCGTATGCCGGCGTCGAACACGAATCCCGTATGCGTGTGCGCGGCGATCCCGTTACCCAGATTGGAACCGATCAAGGTGCCTTCAACGATCTTGCCAAAGCCATCGGCGACGTAGACGTCCCCGATTTGCAGTTCGTTAATGGGCCACATATTGGTTCCTCCCACCCGTCCCTCGGCTTTGCCCTCGGTGGCGATCGCTTTGGCCATGTCTGGCCGCAGCGGCATATATTGCGCCGTGAGGGCGCGGCCGGCGAATGGCTTTTCAATGTGAAGAGCCTGCCAGCCTGCTTCGAACTGATTCTGATAGCCCTGCGCGCGCAGAAAGTCCCAGATGTCCTCGATGGACATATCCACTGCCCGCTTGAGCAATGCGTCCGGCAACTTCGGCCGGCCATCGGGGAACCGATCGCCCTTCCAATCCGAGGTGTAAAAGAGCACCTGGTCGCGTGTCATCTTCACCTGGCTCATTACGGGCGATGCTCCCACAAGGGCGAAAGCCAACAGGGTGGTTCCAATCAGATGTCTCATGCAATTCTCCATATTGCGGTCGGTTCTCTCTGCTTGTCCCGGCCGTTATTGCTTGATCACGGTACCGTCCCGCAGTCGTATCTCTCCCCAGCCGCCATTCAATGGACTGGCCGTAAATGGCGATTTGGCCGCTTCCTTCTCATCAACCTCAATTCCCCACCCAGGCTTCTCGCTCACCCACAGATATCCGTCTTTCATCTCTGGACATCCTTGAAAAATCGCCTGCGTCTGCTCAGTGAAAGGTGAGTACTCCTGAATGCCGAAGTTATAGCTGACCAGATCTAACGTGACGTTCGCCATATGTCCGACCGGTGAAACATCGCCGGGACCGTGCCATGCTGTTTTCACACCAAACTGCTCGGCGAGGATTGCAATCTTGCGCGCCGGACTGAATCCCCCCACCTGCGACAGATGCACGCGGATATAGTCGATCAGCCGTCCTTCGATCAGCGGCTGCCATTCATGCGGATTGTTAAAGAGTTCGCCCATCGCGATAGGTGTAGCGCAATTCTGCCGAATCTGCCGGAAGTAATCCAGATCTTCCGGTGAAAGCGGATCTTCAAGGAAGAACATTCGATACTGCTCGGCTTCCTTGCAAAACTGCACGGCCTCGTTGGGCGTCAAGCGCTCATGCATGTCATGAAGCAGTTCGATATCTTCGCCCAATTCGCGGCGGCAGAATTCAAGCAGCTTCAAATTGCGGCGCATCGCGTAGGCAGGTTCGAACACAGGCTTATCGTGGAGCGCCATCGGCCGTTTGTCACTGGTATGAGCCGCGCCGTAGCCCGCCATTCCGGGAAGCTCCACCTGAACGCGTACGTTACGAAAGCCCTGTTCGATGTACTTCTTTGCGCTCTCGACAACATCCTGAAACTCGGCGCCGCTGGCGTGGGTGTAGCAATCAACGGCTTCGCGACATTTTCCGCCTGCGAGTTGATAGACGGGCATTCCGGCCTGCCGGCCCTTGATATCCCAGAGCGCCTGATCGATGCCGCTAAGGGCGTTGTTCAGCACCGGGCCATTCTTCCAATAAGAGCTGTCGTAGCAGGACTGCCAGATGTCTTCGATACGGTCGGTCGGCTTATTCAGCAGGAAGGGCCTGAGATATTTTTCGACGGCGGGCTTGACCAGATCCGCCCTCTGCGTAAATGTGGCACAACCGTAGCCATAGAGCCCAGCCTGATCCGTGGTGATCTTGACCACCGTCAGGCGCACGCCGGCGGGCTGGCATTCGATTACGCTGATATCTTTGATCCGCGGCTGCGGGGTTCCTCGCGTCGCGCGCGTAGCCTGTTCCTGTGCTTCCACGCAGCGAGGAGCAAGCGCGAGCATTCCCGCCCCTACGATGGTCTTCAAAAAACTACGCCGCTGTGGGTACATTTCTCGGTCCTCCCGCAATTCACCTGCACCTCGACGGACATAAGCCAAAGAACTGAATCCAGGCAGAGTCTAAATTCATCTTTCAAGGCGACGAGCCAGTTTACCCTTCCATTACTCTTTTTGGGGACCAGTACGGTTTCGAGGCAAATATCCGTAAAACGGTCAAATTCTGGATTGTCCACGAACCAATAGGGCCCCCCAAAAAATGCAGCCCAGTTCAACTCGTTGAGCTGCCTGGCCTGCTGTCGTCAATCGAAATGGCCGAAGACGCAACACTGATTGAACGGTTCGTGGCAATTCTGAACGAACACGGACTCGAACCACGATTTGATTCGGAACCTGATTGTGAGATTGATGCTTCTCTAAACGCGATAAGCGTTGCAGACGTTGCACTTCAGAGCACTCCTGCCACTAGTTGACTTCTTGGGTTCCGGTGAGATCATTCCAGACTTTAGGAGTCACGCCAACGCTCTTCCAAAATGCTTCCACAAAGGCGGTGGTTGACTGTATTCAATGCAGTAGGAGACCGTCTTCACCGCTTTCGAATGGCAGCCAGGAAGGTCTGGTAAGCTGGGATCGCTCTTTAAAACGAACTTGGATCGAGGACAGACAATGCGTATTCGTGCTCTGATTTTTGCAGTTGCTGTGATGGTGAGTGGCGGTATGCAGATGCGGGCGCAGATGAGTGAGCCCCCGCCGTCGCCGCCGGTGGGTACAAAGGAAGACCCCGCGAAAGCCGTGGACGGATTGCTCTCCATGATGGAGTTCCAGGTAGTTGGCGCGGCGAAGGCTATGCCAGCCGACAAGTACGGTTTCGCGCCGGCGCAAGGCATCTTTGCTGCGAGCCAGACGACGCAGTTCGATACCGTGCGCACCTTTGTGGCACAGGTGACGCACCTGGCGCAGGCGAACTACTTCTTTTTCGGCTGGAGCGGCATTAAGCCTGACCGCGACTTGAAGGCAATCGGCTCCATTACGACGAAGGACGAAGCGGTGGCTGCACTGGAAGCATCGTTTGTTTACGCGCACAAGGCGATTGCAACCATCACGACAGAAAATGCATTTGTCGCCATCAAGCCGGTTGACGGGTTCAGCACGCGGGTTACGATTGCCGCTTTTGCAGCGGCCCACGGGAATGATCACTATGGTCAGATGGTGGAGTACCTGCGGATGAACGGCATTGTGCCGCCGGCAAGTGCCAAGTAGTAGCTGGTTAGTGAGTCAGCAAGATGCGGCCCTGATCGGGCCGCTTTCTTTGTTTTTCGGAGGGACTTACAGCGATCCAACGCATCCTGAATCACCGAGCCCTGATTGAGGAATGCATTAGTAGCGAGACGACCTGTGTCTAGCGAAGGCTTTGGGTTCAAGTGGCAGCAAAACCGGCTTCTCGGACAAGTGATCGCCCTCAAAAGAAATCGTGGAACTATTAAGGCGGGTCGGAACACACAATTTCCGGATCGCGGTTGTATCACCCGCTATGTGAAAATTACTACTTGAGCGACAGACGGAAGAAATCATTCGTGCGTTAGCTCTCCATTGTCGGCTAAGGTGATCGTGGAGCTTCGTGTTGAAAGTCTTTCTGGTTGACGGCACGTACGAGTTGTTTCGCCACTACTTTGCCATGCCGAAGGCTCGTGACGCGCGGGGCCGAGAAGTGGGTGCAGTGCGCGGCGTGCTTGCTTCGCTGCTCGCCATGATGCGCGACGGTGTCACCCATATCGGCGTTGCCACCGACCACGTCATCGAGTCGTTTCGCAACAACCTCTGGAAGGATTACAAAACCAGTGAGGGTGTTGAACCCGACCTGCTTTCGCAGTTTCCTATTCTCGAAGAAGTTCTCTCCGCAGCCGGCATCGTTGTCTGGCCAATGGTGGAGTTTGAAGCCGACGACGCCCTCGCTTCGGCCTGCACCCTCGCTCTAAAGGATCGCCGAGTTGAGCAGGTCGTAATCTGCACGCCTGACAAGGACCTTGCTCAATGCGTTCAGGGATCGCGGGTGGTGCAGTTGATCCGGCGTACAGGAGCCATCATCGATGAAGCCGGCGTCATCGCCAAGTTCGGCGTCTCTCCCCAGACGATCCCGGACTATCTGGCGCTCGTCGGCGATTCCGCCGATGGCTATCCGGGACTTCGAGGCTGGGGAGCAAAATCCACCTCTGCCGTATTGTCCAAGTTCGGCCACATCGAGTCCATCCCTTTGTCGGCTCGAGACTGGCATGTCAATGTGCTGAACTCAGCTTCATTGGCAGATGTTCTGGAGCGCGAGCGGGAACTTGCGCTGCTCTTCCGCACTCTCGCCACCCTCAAGCGCGATATCCCTCTCTTCGAAAACGCGGACAGTTTGCGGTGGACCGGAGCGCGAGAGGATTTCGACGCAATCGGTCGTCTGCTCGACCAGGCAGTGACCGAGAAGAGCCCAGGGCCAAAGCCTAGGAAGTCGATAGTTCGCGAAGCGGGTCGCACGAAAAAGTTAAGGAAGACCTAGAACCGCGGCGCGTTCCTCTGCAGTCGTGTTCAATTCATTCCGGATCCGCGGCGCTGTTTACCGCCGTGACGACAAGATCAACCTCTCTGCTCACCTGATGGAACTCGAAAATTGGGTAATGTCCGAATCGGTCACGACACACTCAGAGCGCGACATCGCAAAGAAATGCCGCCCAGAATCCAGGGGGCATAGACTCTGCGCGTGACAGATTGGAAGCCTGAAAAACGGGGCAGCACAGTAACGGTGATCGGCCCTGGTCGTCGCAAAATCACCTATATAAATGTGTACCCAGACGGTTCGCGATTTCTGCTTGAGATCCAGCGCCCCTGCGCGAATAACCTGCCGCCGGACTTCCCCAATGAATCGGTGAGGGCCGACAGCGACGGATGAGAAATGGCCATAGGCGAATAGATACTTCATTTGCGCCACTACCCTGCGACAATGGGGGCTGTTATGCACGATTCGACCTACACGAGTCAGGTTCACACGGACGGCAGAGTAGCCCTGTGGCTGACTGGATTGGCTTTCACGGCGATCCACGTCGCGTTCAGCGGCAGATACGGCTTCCACCGCGATGAGTTGTTGAGCTACAGCAATGCGATGCACCTGGACTGGTGTTATGTGGTGTACCCTCCGCTGACTGCGTGGCTGGCGCGTGTGGAACTGGTTGCTTTCGGACCCAATCTCGTGGGCTACCGCCTTTTGCCGGCAGTCGCGGTTGGACTGGTAAGCGTGCTCGCCGGCTTGATTGCCCGCGCGATGGGCGGAGGACGGCGATCGATGCTGGTGGCCGCGGTGGCTGCGGGAATCGCGGGCCCGATTTGCTTTGCGGGCTCGTTTTTGTCTTACATGTCGTTCGACGTTCTGTGGTGGGTTTTGGTGGCGTGGGCCACGGCCCGGCTTCTGGAGACGGAAGATGCGCGCTGGTGGATTGCAATTGGCGCGGGCATGGGACTGGGGCTGCTGACGAAGTACACTATCGTGTTTTTTGCGGTGGGCCTGCTGGGTGGAATGCTGCTGACGCCGAACCGCCGTTACTTTCGCTCGGGGTGGTTCTGGTGCGGCGTGGGTGTTGCGCTTGCGATGGCGCTGCCGGTGATTGTGTGGCAGTTCCAGCATAACTTTGTAGCCTTTGCGTGGATGCAGAGCATTCACGCGCGCGACGTGTCGAGGGGAGTGACCAACTACTTCATTCCCCGCCAATTCTGGAATACGACCAACCTGACGACAGTGCCGATATGGTGCGCCGGACTGTGGTTCTTGTTTGCGACTCCAGCCGGCAAGCCCTTCCGGATGCTCGGCTGGATGTATGTGATTACGCTGATCCTGTTTGTGGTTGCGAGGGGGCGCGAGTACTACATCGCGCCTGCGTATCCTATGTTGATGGCTGC
Source organism: uncultured Acidobacteriaceae bacterium (assembly GCA_963704415.1). Lineage (GTDB taxonomy): Bacteria > Acidobacteriota > Terriglobia > Terriglobales > Acidobacteriaceae > Telmatobacter. Next base: position 2,848,799 of record OY969908.1, read on the forward strand.
TGGTGCAGCGTGGGGCGAGCGTTGGGTTGACTCCAAGAGCACGTATGCGCAGCGGAGGATCAAAAGAGCCCTATTGATAGGGTTCACGGTAAGCGCACTGGCCGTGTTCGCGTTGACGCTTCCCATTGCGCCGATCCAGTCGGCGTGGTGGCGTCTTGCCGATGCGACCGCAAACAACCAAAGTTTCAGCATGGAAATTGGCTGGCCCGAGCTTGTTGCAACGGTCGCGAGGGTGCGCGACTCACTCCCTGTGGAAGATCGCTCCGAGGTTGGAGTGCTGGCAGCAGACGAGGGCGAGGCCGGAGCTGTGAATCTGTATGGACGCGCTTATGGGTTGCCCGAGGCGATCAGCGGCATGAACTCCAACTGGCTCCGCGGATATGGGACCCCTCCGCCGCAAACCGTGATTGCTGTTGGCTTCAAGCGGGAAGAAGTGGAAAAGATTTTTGCTGCGTGTGAAGCTGCCGCTCAACTTTCAAACCCGTACGGGATTGTCAACCAAACCATCGGCAACGACCGCAATGAGGTTTACGTTTGCCGCAGCATTCGCGTGCCGTGGCCGGAATTCTGGAAGGGGTTTCAGTACTACGGGTGAACGCCGGGATGACCTGACCGGGGATTTCGTTCCCACCCAAGCAAAGCCCGCATGGGGGCGCCCCATCGCTCCCACGAATACGAGACTGTTACGGTCTGATTTCGACGGGAGTGCCGACTCTCGGCGCGCAACTCTAGTGGGAACGCTTTGGCCATAGCTTTAGCCCAGCCCAACAGAAGATGCCGGTCGCCACCATGAAGATCGATGTTGTTCGGGCGCAGGCGTGAAACGGAACTCCACGGATTGCTCCACGCAGATAGGCTTCGTAGCTGATAAAGAAGCCCAATGACGGTATCCGTAAAGCAGAATCCCGACACAGCAAGCCAGTACCGCCAGAGTAGTTCTCATGCCTGCAACGCTCATAAAAGAACAGACGGGTGCGCCACTTGTGACGTTTGCTCCTGCTCCGGGAGGATCACCCGATACTGTGAAGTAACCGCCAAAACTGCTCGACGCTGTTACTTCTCAGTAGGCCACCACGCGCCAACAACCAATCAAAGAGACTCTCTTCAGGCCAAGGTGCCGAGCCAATCTGCCGCTAGTCAAAGACCAGGTGTATGGCGTTGTTCCTCCACTGGCGGCAAGCGTTGCGTTGAGGCCGTCCACTCCTGCCCGCTCGGAAGCGAGGTGGTGGCAATGCTTAGAGCCCCCGACTGAGCCCGCGCATCCGCAGCGGACAGGGCGAGCAGCATGCAAACCGGGGCGCAAAGAGCAACAAGACGGGCGATGAGGCTACCTAAGCAACGCGATTTCAGAGCCCTCACGCACACCTCAGACCTTCGTCCCTGAAGCTTGACAAATGGAGTAATGGGGAACGACGAGACAAGCCAGAGGAATTGAACTTGTCTGTTAAGAGAAAGCTACATATTCGCGCAAGAGTAGGCAATACATAGGAAGTACTCATCCTGAACGTAACCAAAACTGTCTCGCGACTTGTTACCCCGATCAGCACCGGGTTCGTCTGTTCAAATCGACTGCTCGCTTACCCTTCAGCCGAGAAGCTAGCGTGCTGTCAGGCGCCCTGTTGCGCGGTGCTGGTAACGATACAGCGGCTTGAGACGTTAAGTGAAAGAGTAGCGAAAAGCACAGGAACAAGGCAAAGACGCCTCGCGTGGCTGCTCTAGACAGGGAATCATTCTGAAGATGAATCGATCATTTCCCCGGCAACTTGTTCAGTTCTTCAAAGTCGGACACTTTGACGACAATCAAACGAATAGCTTTCGTAGTCGATCACGAAAGAATCATAGCCTCAACTCTTGAGCTGATTTTGAGGAGCTAGGGTTTGACGCACCACGGATCTTGAAACTCCTTGAATTTCGACTCCGAGTGGAGGGAAAATCTGCACAGTAGGCAGAAAATCTGCACAGTAGGCGGAACTATTATTCAGTTCCAGCGCGCGCGCACGAGTCCAGAAAATTGAACGCTACCGTGACAGACTTCGCCGGATTGCGCGCTTCATCCACACCCAAATCCCATGGGAAGATCGAAATGCCTTGGTTTGAATCTCGTTAGTACGCTCGGGGTTGCAGTCGGTTGCCAAATGGGCGGCCTTTGCTGAGACTCCCGCCATTCGCGTATACTTTCGAAGAAAATCTGAGAGAAAAGGATAGATTGTTCCAGACCAATTTGGGCCAGAAACTCCTGTCTTGCCGAGATATAGAGATCGCTGACACGAAATATTCAGCGGGCCTGACACGAGGTTTGGGCGAGTGACACGAAAAATTGTCAACTGACATGAAAAATTGGCAGTGAACAGGGGGGGGTGTTCTCGGCCAATTTCTCGTGTCACAACTGCGACAGAAAACAAATGACTTAAGCGACATCCAATTGCCAATTTTCTATGTCGCGATGTTAAGTCCTTTTGCTAATTTGATTTGTCACAATACTTCCCTGTTCTGCTAAATCAAGCTGACAACACACTCGCATCGAGCATAAGGGGAAAGTGCATTTCTGCGTCGGGCGTTTACCGCAGATCTTCACTTCCACACGTGAACCCGTTTGCTGGTACCGATCCAGAATAATCCAGAATGTGTTTACTCCTATATAACTGACGAGTAGGCCAACCCAGGAGCTACTGCTTCACGGCCCGATATGCCTTCAGCTGCTGCTAGCTGAGAACGGCCTTGAAGCGTTCCAGAAACTGCTTGCCCTTGCGACGGACGATGTCGGCCACTTCGATGGCCGGCCGCGTCATGAACGCGGACGATGATAGCGGCGGCTGCTCTGGTCGACGCTCGAAAGCTTCAGTCCCTCAATGGGGTTGACGACCTTTTGCAGGTGCTGCGCGGACAAGTGCAGATACTGTGCTGTTACCTCCAGATCCTCATGGCCGAGCAGCAACTGGATGGTGCGCAGGTCGGTACCGGCTTCGAGCAGATGTGTGGCCCAAGCGTGTCGACTATCTACCATGCGAAATAGGCGCCACTATTCCGCGCTCCGGACTATTACCGGGTAGTTCTGATTTTTTGCCTATTTTCGGACTTATGATTCGCGGTGATGCGGCATAGTCTGGCTCCGTCGATTCACTGAGATCGACGGAAGGAGTTTGGCTATGAAGTGCATCATCAGTGCGGATGTGGTTCTCTCACAGCCTCTGGAAGGCCCCCTGTCTGCTCACATTGCTGGGTTTGCGAAGTGGGTGAGCGATGAAGGGTATGCATTGTATTCGCGGCACAGGCAAGTTCGGCTAGCGGCATGTTTTAGCCGTTGGCTCGGAGTAAAGGGCGTCGACGTCTCCAACATTGAGTCTGAACATGTGGTTCGATATTTGCGAACATATGCCCGGCAAGTAAAGATCGCTAGAGGTGATGCTGCGGCGCTGAGATATTTCCTTGATTTCCTGCGTCGCCAGGGCGTCATTCGATTGCAGAGGATTTCGCCACACTCGTTGTCGCCCGTTGAGCAGGTTGTACAGGAGTTCCAGCGGTATCTACTCGACGATCGCGCCTTAGCACAGTCAACAGCGGTCAACTACTCACCATTCGTTCAAGAGTTTCTCGCCGGCTGTTTCGGCGAAGGACGGGTAAAGTTGTCACAACTGTGCGCTGGTGATGTGATCAGATTTGTTCAGCGTCAGGCCGGGCGACTGCATTTGAAGCGGGCGAAGCTCTTGACGACCGCATTGAGATCATTTCTGCATTATCTGTCCTATCGAGGAGAGATTCTGCATGATTTGTCTGAGGCAGTTCCGACGGTTGCTAACTGGTCGATGACTTCCATTCCTCGAGCGATCTCTCCTGATCAAGTGCGGCGCTTGTTGGCCTCCGTTAACCGGCATACAGCGGTAGGTCGGCGTGATTACGCGATTTTGCTGTTGTTAGCACGCCTGGGATTACGAGCGAGTGAAGTGGCAGGGATCGCACTGGAGGACATTGACTGGAGCGCCGGAACGTTGGCCGTTCGGAGAAAAGGCGATCATCATAGCATTCTTCCGTTATCCACCGAAGTCGGTGCTGCGATTGCGGCATACCTGCAAGACGGACGACCCAAGAACAACAGTTGTCGCAGCGTGTTTTTGCGGGGCCGCGCGCCGGTCAAGGGGTTTGTCGGTCCGGTGGCCATCACTTCGATTGTCAAGAATAACCTTTCTCGCGCCGGCATCAAGGCAGCAACCAAGGGCGCTCATCAGTTCAGGCATGGACTGGCTACGGATATGCTTCGTCATGGTGCATCGCTTCTGGAGATTGGAGAACTACTGGGACACCGCAGTCCCGAGACAACTCGGATTTACACCAAGGTGGATTTCAACGCGCTGCGACCATTAGCTCTGCCATGGCCGGGAGGTGTTCGATGAACACTCTCCGAGATGCCGTTCAGAACTATTTGGAGATGCGGCGTGGCCTGGGATTCAAGCTGCAAGAGGCTGCTAAAGCGCTCCCCGATTTCGTTGCGTTTCTCGAGCAACACCACGCCAGCTACATCACACAGGCATTAGCGCTTGCTTGGGCGCAGCTGCCTTCACACACTCGAGCGTCCTACCAGGCAAGCCGGTTGACGATCGTACGCGGATTCGCGCGTTATCGCAGCGCGACAGATTCACGTACGCAGATTCCGCCTTGCGGACTATTGCCCTTTAAGCCGAAACGAGCACGGCCCTTCTTCTACTCCGACGGCCAGATTCGCGCCTTACTTGACACTGCATTTCGGATGAAGTGCCCTCATGAGCGCGGCAGACTTCGGTCGTGGGTCTACTACTCTTTGCTTGGGTTGATCAGCGTTACGGGACTGCGACTGGGAGAAGCTCGTAATCTCCAGTTGCAAGACGTCGATCTGAAGACTGCGGTCTTGACGATTCGAGGCGCCAAGTTCGGGAAGGACCGCCTTGTCCCATTGCATCGGTCGACCTGCGCAGTACTTGCCAAGTACATCGCCAAGCGTCGGCAACATTGGGAAGGGCGTGCAGTGTCCTCGTACCTTTTCGTCTCCAGTTTGGGCAACCGCTTGGATACCGGTGACGTTCATCGCACCTTCTATAAGCTCTCGCGGGAGATCGGCTTGCGCGGTCCATCGGATGGATTCGGACCTCGGATCCATGACCTTCGACACCGCTTTGCAGTGATGACGCTGTTGAGATGGTACCGCGCTGGTAAAGATGTCGAGCAGCGACTGCCATTTCTGTCTGCCTATCTTGGTCACGTCCATGTTAGCGATACGTTCTGGTATCTCAGTGCGTGGCCCGAGCTGATGCAACAGGCGATGACCCGCGTTGAGCGTTGCTGGGAAGGGCAGTCATGACAACTTCCGGCACAAGTCTCGCTCCTCTTCTGGAGCGATATTTCCTCCAGCGCCTGATGCAGCAACGCCAGGCGAGCCCACATACGATCAGTTCGTACCGCGATACTTTTCGCATGCTGCTAAACTTCGCTCAACAACAGCTGCACACGCCACCTGCACGGCTTGCGCTGCAGGCGATCGACGCGCCTTTGATCGTTCGGTTCCTCGACCACTTGGAGAAAGACCGGAAGCTGACTGCACGCAGCCGTAATTTGCGCCTCACCGCAATCCACTCTTTCTTTCGGTATGCCGCGTTCGAAGTACCTGCCTACGCCGCGCTGATCCAGCGCGTACTGGCCATACCCAGCAAGCGCTTCACACGAACCCAGGTACATTTCCTCACGCGCGCTGAGGTTAAGGCGTTACTTGCCGCGCCCGATCAACGCACTTGGTTCGGGCGGCGCGATCATGCATTTCTTTTGGTTGCAGCGCAAACGGGACTTCGCCAATCGGAAATGAGCAATTTGACGCGCAATGATCTCGTCCTCGGTCTCGGCGCTCATATTCGAGTAATTGGAAAAGGCCGGAAGGAGCGAAGTGTCCCGCTTTCCAAAGCCACAGTGGCCACGTTGAAAATCTGGCTTCGAGAGTTACCGCGCGGCGACGGACAGGTCTTGTTTCCTAACCTCCGCGGAACTCCTTTGAGCGCCGACGCAGTACATTACCTGCTGCTCCGACATGTAAAGACTGCCTCCAAGCTCTGTCCCTCCTTAGCAGGAAAACGTGTCACCGTTCACGTCCTTCGACACACGATGGCCCTCGATCTGCTCCAAGCGGGCGTAGATCGTTCTGTCATTGCCCTGTGGCTCGGGCATGAATCGGTCGAGACAACTCAAATCTACCTTGAAGCCACTTTGGCGATGAAAGAAATGGCGCTCGAAAAGATAGCTCCGCTGAAGAGCAAGTTCATTCGTTATCGCCCCGAAGATCACCTTCTTGGCTTCCTCACTAACCTGTAGAGGTTCCAGAACTATGTCGAGTGGCGGCTTGGCCCCATTTTCGTTTAGATCAGAAATGCGCGCCTTAACGAATTTGTCCCGTCTCCCACTCGGCATAGTTCGGAATGCGGAATAGTGTCGAACCAGATGCGGGCTCGCAGACTTGCGAAGGCCGGCCTTCCTGGCTGCTTCGGTGCACGCAAGCCACACCGTCTTGTCGCTGATGGGCTGCTCCGCATCGCGATGCTTGCGGGACGGGAACAGATAGTCACGCGGCTTGAGCCATCGCCAGTAGACACGCAGGTTCTCGAGCAAGGTCGGACTCAGGGGCAGGTCGCGGTCCTTGTGTCCCTTGCCGTCGACCACATGGATGATCATGCGCTGGCTGTCGATGTCGGCGATCTTCAGCCGCGCGACTTCGGACCGGCGCATGCCTGTGCCATAAAGAACCATCAGCAGGGTACGCTCGAACAGGTTGCTGCTGGCGTTGATCAGACATGAGACTTCTTCCTGGCTCAGGATGTTGGGCAGCTTCTTCCGAGTCTTGGGATACGGCAGATACTCGCGGAACTCATGGCGGCGAAGCGTGCGCACGAAGAAGAATCGCAGTGCGGCCACATGGTTCTCCACCGTTCCCGGGCGGAGCTTGAGCTCCCGGAGAAGATAGGCCTGGTAGCTGCGCAGATGGTCCGGACCGAGCTTGTCCGGCGACTTGTGGAAGTGTTGTGCGAACCGCTCGACGAAACGCAGATAGCGCCGCGTCGTGCCGGCGGAGTAGTTGCGACGCTCGAGCTCCTCGAGCATCATTTTGCGTAGACGAGTCACAGCTCCTGTGACTCACACGCTATCCCGGCTACAAAACTACTCGACTGCCACTACTGCAGCGACCGTGGCGCCTGCGGCTTCGTTCTCACCGGCCAACCGGAAATAGCTGTGAGATGGCACACTCCTACTTCCGCACTCGGCCACCGAAGGTCCCGAGTCAAGACCCTGGAGCCATTCAGAAGGTAAGCGAAACTGAAATCGCTCACTCGCTGCGCAGCGCAATTATCGGGTTGATGGCGAGAGCTCTGAGCGCCGGAACCAGGCAGGCGATTGCCGCAACCAGCATGAGAAGACCGGAGGCTGCCAAAATCATGATAGGATCGCGGGTTCCGCTTTCGATCCAGCGAGCGATCAGCCGGTTTAACCCGAAGCTGAGTGCGAGACCGGTCAAGATTCCCAGCCCGACACTCACTCCGGCTGAGAGTCCCACGATCCGCAGCACGTCGCGGCGCCGGGCCCCTAACGCAACACGAATCCCCAGCTCGCTCGTGCGCTGCGCCACCGTGTAAGAGACGACGCTGTACAGGCCCACCGCCGCCAGAGTCAACGCCAGCACTGCGAATGCGCCGAAGAGCATTGAGATGAGCCGCCCCCGCGCGAACTCCGGCTCGCGCTGGATCCAGCCTTCCAGATCCCGTACGTCGCTGATGATTTGTTGGTCCGGATCAATAGAGGCGATCTGTTGGCGGATGCTGTGCACCATGGCGAGCGGCTCGCCTTGCGTACGCACCAGGATTTGGGTACCCGTCATCGTCAAGAGGGTGTACGGCGCATAGACTGCGGGCGCTACGGGTTTATCAAGCCCGTCATCCAGCGAGTCGGCGATCACTCCGATGACCGCTAGCCATCCGTCGCTTCCTGTTGCGCCCAGCCGATGGGGCGGGTTGCTTGTGAGCTGCGAGATGCGGATCGAGTGGCCCAGCGCGTCCCCGCCTGAAAGGTAGTGACGTACGAAGGCCTGATTCACGAGCACCAGCGTGGCGCCCCGCGCAATCTCGCTTTGGTTCCAGGTCCGTCCTCGCAGCAGTGGAATTTGGAGAGTCGTGAAGTATTCGGGGCTTACGAATTCCACGTGCGCCTCTTGGGCCTGGGAGGCCGGCTTTCCCAAGATTTCGACTGGAAGAGTCCAGCCGCTATCCGGCGGAGTGGCATTGGTCGAGATACCGGCCGCGAGAACTCCGGGGGTTTCGAGGACTTTCTCGCGAAGCTGCGCGAAGAAACGGCTGCGGTCGGCCCATGTTGTGTGCGCGTTTTCACCAAGCGGAATGATGACCGACATCACATGCTGCGGCACATAGCCAAGCGGTACGCGGTTCAACTGAATGAACGTCTGAATGGCAGCCCCAGCTGCAGTCATCAGCAGTAGAGTAAGCGCGATTTGTCCAGCAATCAACGCGGTGTGAAGCCGTCTTCCTTTCGCGCTGCCTGTTAGCCGTCGCGTGCCTGCCTGCATCACCTGGCTGATCTCCGGCTGCGCCAACTGCAAGGCGGGAAAGAGGCCGAAGACGATCCCGCTCAGCAACGCCAGGCCTACGCTGAAAAGAAGGACACCGAAGTTGATGTGGAAGTCGGCTTCGTAGGGATAGGAGTACTCCGGCAGACGCGGGATGATGAACCCGATAGCCCTGTAGGCGACAAACACGCCCAGCCCCGCTCCGGCTAAGGATAAGAGCAGCGATTCGGTCAAGAGCTGGCGCACGATTCGGAAGCGGCTGGCTCCGACGGCCGAACGGACGGCAAACTCGTGCTGCCGCGCCGTGCCCCGCGCGAGAAGCAGAATCGACACATTGGCGCAACCGATGGCCAATAGCAGCGCGACGGCCCCAAGGAGCAGGTCCATCGTCTTTTCCAGATCGCGGGTGTAGGTGTCCGCGAGACGGCGTACGCTGATCTTGAATTGCTTGGGAAAGACATTCGGGGTTTGGCGGTCGAACTCCTGGTACAAGGGCCTAAACTCGGCTTCTGCGGCTGCCAAGCTGATCCCGGTCTTCAGCTTGATTTTCGCTTCGTAACGATGGGTCTGATCGGACACCATCTTTAGCGGAAGATAGAGGTCCGCACCTCCCCACGTGAAACGCGGCGGCAAGATGCCGAGAATCGTATAGGTTTTGTGCGAGAGCTGGATAGTCTTTCCCACGACGGAAGGATCACCGCGGTAGTGCCGTTGCCAAAACTTGTAGCTGAGTACCGTGACAGCCTGTGGATCCTGGTTGTCAGGCGCATCGGCGGGAACGAAGTATCGACCCAGCATGGCGGGCATACCCATAAACTCGAAGCCGTTGCCTGTCATCATCCCGGCCCTGACGTCATCGGGAACGTCGCTTCCCGTGACAGTCAGGCTCTCGCCATCGAAACCGACCACATCCTCAGCTGCATGCGTCTGCCGTAGCTGTCGAACTTGTGGACCGGTCAGGCCCCAGACCCCGTCGCGGCCCGCATTGTCTGTGATCCAGACATCGCAGACGCGTTCGATTCCCGCATACGGCCAGGGATGGAGCACCGCGTCGTAAAGAATGCTGTAGACGGCAACGGTGGCGCCAATGCCAAGAGTGAGAGAGAGGACCGCGGTAAGGGAGAAGCCTGGGTTGCGGAGGATCTGCCGGAACGCAAAGCGGAGATCCTGCAGCAGTATTTGCATCAGCGCCTCCAGTTGGAAGGGGAAGTCGTCTGGTCGCCAGGGCCTAAGCACCCTAGCATATATGACGAACGGAAAGAAAAATGTAAAGCTAGACCCCAGAATCGTGCTTGATCTGTATGAACCCGGTCCGCCTGCAGAAGAGCCTGATGAGTTTCGTGATGTATGGGCAGCGATACGCTCCGGGTCCAATGACCCTCCAGGCTGAAGTAATCCCAAAAACAAGCAAGCGGGGGTTACTTCTCAATTGCCCACCACACACCAGCTACCGATTTTTTGATCTCGTCTTGTCGGAGTGCTCTGAACAAAGCCTCTTCTAAATACCTTCGACAGCGACGCATCGCCCGTTTCTATCCCCGGCACCCTATTCCATTAAACGAAGTCGTTGGTGGGCTGGGCGCACTGGGGTGATACCATTCGCTGACTACCCGCCGCGACTTTGGAAAGCCAATGACGACAATCCCTGAGCCCCTGTCCATCCGAACCAGGCAGCTGCCCGGACGGCGCTATGATCGCTATTTCTTCGCTGGGATGGTTGTTGCCCTGCTTCTTACGGCCTTTGCAGGTTTCGCGCCGACCTATTATCTGGCGGGCCTGTATAGGGCGAAGCTCCCCGCGCCAATCCTGCATGTGCACGCCGTTCTTCAATCTGCCTGGATGCTTCTGCTTCTGGTGCAGATGCTGCTTGTTTCCGCCAAGCGCGTTCCCCTCCATCGCAAACTTGGCATTGCTGGATTCGTGCTGGCCGCCGCGATGGTCCCGGTCGCGGTGATGGTCGCCGCCAATGAACTTCACCGGTTCGCGAGCGATGGACAGGCTGCCCTCAGTTTTTCCCTGGTCCCGCTGTGGGAGGTTTGTAACTTCGCTGTTCTGGCGGGATCGGCATTTGCGCTCAGAAAACATCCCGCCGCCCATAAAAGACTCATCATCCTGGCCACCGTCGCGATGATGCCCGCAGCCGTTTCGCGCATTCCCGTGCACCTGATCCGGCAGTGGACTCCATGGGAAGTCATGGCATTTGTCGTTGTCATCGCAGCGTATGACATTTGGTCGATGCACAGCATTCATGCTGCCACCCTGGCCGGGGCCGGATTCATCGGCGTCTTCCTGTGGGGCTGCATGCCTCTTGGACATACCGCGGCGTGGCATGTTGTGGCGCGCTGGATGCTGTCGTGGAACTTGTAACGAGTGGCGTCTGGTTAGGATAGCCGTTTACGCGGAATGGACGAGGCACCGGACCATTCTAGGTGCAACTCCGTAATCGGCCCCGGCGGCTCTTCGGGGCCAACCAATCTTCTCGTCATGACCGACGAACCTCGGCTGCTACTATCCTTCCATGCGGAACCGTGCGTCTCTAGGATCTGTCCTGTTCGCCTTAATCTCCGTCTGCATCTTGGCGGAGGAAAAGCCCTGCAAGTCCACCGTGACCGGCCACCTGGATGTGTTTCCTGTCGTCAGCGCAACATTCCATAACACTCGAGATCTGCGCGTTTGGCTTCCACCCGGCTACGACGACCCTGCCAATGCCGCGAAGAAATATCCCGTCCTTTATCTGCTCGACGGTAAAGGCGCTTTCGACGAGTGCACCGCCTACCTTCATGAAGAGATGCACGCCGACGAGACGCTGACGGAACTCATTACATCCGGCAAGATTCCGCCCCTGATCGCGGTTGGTATCGATAACGGATCGGATGTCATCGATCAGAACAACGATAGCCCGAAAACAGATCAAAGCAATGGCCGTGCCCTCGAATACATGCCGTATCCCGGCCCTTACTATCTTCCCGACCTTCACGATGTTCACGGATCTCAGCTCCCGGATTTTCTCGAGCATGATGTCATCCCCATTGTTGCGGCAAAGTATCGTGTCTTCGGCGGTGGTAAGAACTCGGCTCTCTGGGGTGCTTCATTGTCCGGGGCTGCTGCGCTTTATATTGCCATCGAGCGGCCGGATCTCTTTGACCGCATGATTATCGAAAGCCCGTCACTCTTTGTCGGAAATGGACGGCTACTGCGTGACAGCGTCTCCCTTACCAACGCCCCCGGTCGCGTTGCTCTTGGCATTGGAACAGCGGAATCGCTAGATTCTTGGTTTCCCAATGCGGCAACGCTCAATGCAGGATGGGTTCGCATGATGCAGAGCCTCGCAGACAATCTGAAGGCCGCTGCCTACTCGCCGACTCAGGTTCAACTCACAATCGCCGAGGGTGCTCACCATAGCAATGTCGAATTTGGCAGGCGTTTCGCGGCCGGATTGCTCTTTATCTATGCCCCGGAACCAACCAAACCGAACAACGCTAAGTAGCTCTATGGCATTGGGAACTTATAGAGTTGAACGTTCCGGATGAAATACCCGCCACTCGGAAGTTAGATAGTAGTAAACACAGTCGCGCTCATTGCTGTCCAAAATAGCGGCTATCTGTTTGACCCGAGAAAAGTTTGAGGAGGCTGATCCGCAGTTACTCTGAAGTGGGTTCCGAGCAGGACCACATTAAGAGAAGAGAGGATCAGCCATGCTTCAAGTATGCAGTGTGTACTCGCAGCTTTTGCAACTGTTTTCGCGGGGGCAGTTCGCTCGTGCAGTGAAGCACCACCAGGCGGAGCGCAACGCCAAGGGGTTCAGCAGCTGGGAGCAATTTGTGGCCATGCTGTTTTGCCAGTTGGCGCATTTGAATTCCCTGCGCGAAGTATGCATGGGACTGGCCAGTTGCGAATCCCCGCTGAAGCATCTGGGCATCAGCGTCACGCCGAAGAAATCGACCTTGGCGTATGCCAACGCCAACCGTCCGTGGGAACTGTACGAGTCGATTTTTATGCAGCTGCTGGAGAAGTGTCAGACGGAGACGGCTGCGCACAGCCATCGCAAGTTCCGTTTCAAGAACAAGCTGATGAGTCTGGACGGCAGCATCATCGAGCTGTCGGCGACCATGTTTGACTGGGCCAAATACACGCAACAGAAGGGCGCGATCAAGCTGCATCTGTTGCTGGACCACGACGGCTACCTGCCCTCGTTCGCGGTGGTGACGGAGGGCAAGTATAGCGAGCTGAACGTAGCGCGGGACTTGCGCCTGAAAGCGGGCACGATCCTGGCCGTTGACCGCGGCTACAACGATTATGTGTGGTTCGGGCAGTTGACGCGGCACGGGGTCTTCTTCGTCACGCGGATGAAGACCAACACGGTCTACACCACCGTTGAGGTGCGTGCGGTCCCAGAAAAGGGCAATGTCCTCAGCGACCAGATCGTCTCTGTGCCTTCTTTGCGCAAGCATAGCGATGCGCCGGTTCTGTTTCGGCGAATCGAGTACTGGAACGCGGACAAGCAAGAGATCCTGGTCTTCTTCACCAACCTGCTCCACCTGGCAGCCTCGACGGTGGCCGCAATCTATAAGGACCGCTGGCAAATCGAACTGTTTTTCAAGGCACTGAAACAAACCGCAAAAGTGAAGTCGTTCCTGGGCACCAGCCCTAATGCAGTCAAGACGCAGATATGGACGGCATTAATCGCAATGCTGATCCTGAAATACCTGCAAATGAAATCCAGCTTCGGTTGGTCGCTATCCAATCTGGCCGCTCTGCTGCGCCAACAGCTGTTCATCTTCAGAGACTTGTGGGCATGGCTCAACACTCCTCTGGAAGGACCGCCGGCCGCAAAGAAGCTCTGCGAACAGCTACCGATGCCGCTGATGTGGTAGCTGAGAGTTGGACAGCAGCGGGAGGAATAAAAGTCAGATGAACCAATAGCTCAGCACTTACACGCCAACTACTTGGACAGCAGGACACCGAACACAGAGAAATCCATCCAGAGAGTCATCGACAGAACCTGCCACTATCGGCGAGGGAAGATGCCCATGTCCTCTGAAATCAACTGCGCGGATTTACTGAATCGCTGTCTTGGACAAGACTGAGTCGCGCTCATTGCTGTCCAAAATAGGGGCTATCTGTTTGACGGGAGAAAGGTTTGAGGGGGCTGATCCCCAGTTACTCTGAAGTGGGTTCCCAGACAGGACCACATCGAGATAAGAAAGGATCAGCCATGCCTCAAGTATGCAGTGTGTACTCGCAGCTTTTGCAACTGTTTTCGCGCGGAGAGTTCTCGCGTGCAGTCAAGCAGCACCAGGCGGAGCGCAACGCCAAGGGGTTCAGTAGTTGGGAGCAATTTGTGGCCATGCTGTTTTGCCAGTTGGCGCATTTGAACTCACTGCGCGAAGTATGCATGGGACTGGCCAGTTGTGAATCCCCTCTGAAGCATCTGGGCATCAGCGTCACGCCGAAGAAATCGACTTTGGCGTATGCCAACGCCAACCGTCCGTGGGAACTGTACGAGTCGATTTTTATGCAGCTGCTGGAAAAGTGTCAGACGGAGACGGCTGCGCACAGCCGTCGCAAGTTCCGTTTCAAGAACAAGCTGATGAGCCTGGACGCCAGCGTGATCGAACTGTCGGCGACCATATTCGACTGGGCCAAATACACCCAACAGAAGGGCGCGATCAAACTGCATCTGTTGCTGGATCACGATGGCTACCTGCCCACGTTCGGGGTGGTGACGGAGGGAAAGTACAGCGAGTTGAACGTAGCGCGGGACCTGCGCCTGAAAGCGGGCACGATCCTGGCCGTTGACCGCGGCTACAACGATTATGTGTGGTTCGGGGAGTTGACGCAGCACGGGGTTTTCTTCGTCACCCGGATGAAGACCAACACGGTCTACACGATCGTTGAGGAGTGTGCGGTTCCAGAAAAGGGCAACGTGCTCAGCGACCAGATCATCTCTGTGCCTTCTTTGCGTAGGCATAGCGAGATGCCGGTTCTGTTCCGGCGCATCGAGTACTGGAACGCGGACAAGCAGGAGATCCTGGTCTTCTTCACCAACCTGCTCCACCTGGCGGCCTCGACGGTGGCCGCGATCTACAAGGACCGCTGGCAAATAGAACTGTTTTTCGAGAATACGACATGATGCACTCCTCCGTATGTCATTGAATCTCAAAGAGCAGCTTCGTTGAATTCGACGTTGATGGGGGTGTTGCGCGATTTCTTGCTTCTCTGTATCGCTCGACATCATTTCTCAGCAGTATCCATGGAGCGTTCCCACAGATTTGCATAGCCGGCAACTGTTTCAACTGAATCAGTCGGAAGATGGTCGTCGGAGTGACTCCAAGAGCATCAGCGGCTTCACGCACAGAGATCTCATCCCGATCTTGCCGTTCACCCTGTCGATAAGCTGGAATCGCATGGCGATTACGCAGTGCGCAGACGATCTTTGCAGTCCAGCTTTTTCCATGTGCCGTGCGGTGTTCGTTCTTATTCAAGATCGAAGCGATTCGTGCATCCGGTTCGATGCGCGCCAGCTTGCCAATCATTTCTACAAGTTCATGGTCAGTCGCATAGCTATGTTGTCCGGTGTGAATTTTGGGAAATTCAACTTGCGTGTGATCTCCGCCCTGCCAGTGCAATACAAGCCGTATCGTCTCTTTCTCGCAGGTGGCCGTGATCTCCTTCACAGCGATACGAAGTAGGCGTTTCTTGTACTCCGGTGAACTACGCGGATCGTCCCATAGCCGTTGGATGTCCCGTGCGAAGTCCATCAGTTTTCTCTTTTGCGCGGCGGTGATGGGATGATCGCGGGCCTCTTCGAGCACTGCGATCTCTGCTTTCAGATCGGCTTCCACGGACAATGCTCGATTCCATCGACGCTCAAGTTCTGCCGCAACAAGCCGATTAGATGGATCTACCGCGTCATATTGGCGCCGCGCGTGCGCCACCTCGTATCGTGCCTGCTGCAGGGCTAAAGTCTTCTGCTGAATACGTTCATCGTTGGCTTCTTCAAGCGCAGTGATAGCAGCCGTTGCCGCATCGATGCCAAGTGGCGACAAGCAGCGCAGCAACTGTTCCGATACCAAGCGGTCAGCGCGGAGTCCACCGAACATGACGCAACAAGACCGATCACGATTGAGCGCGTACCCGCAGCACTGATAGCGAATAACGCGCTGCCGAGGATATTGCGCCAGCATCTTCGCGCCGCAATGACCACAGCGCAACAGACCGGCGAGCAGCGCCTCGCCGTGCCGAACCGCTCCTCGCACCACCCGGCTGTTCGCGTTTTCGTTGTGGGCAATCATCGCTTGATTGCTTTGATACAAGTCCCAATCAATGTAGCTCTCGTGATGATCCAAAATCAATACCGCCCAGTCTTCGCGGCGGCGTTGTACCCGGCGCTGTATCTTTTGACCAGCCTCCAGACGCGTTATCGTTTTCGCGCGCCCGTATGCATATGCGCCAGCATAGACGGGATTCTTCAGGATGCTCAGGACTGCATGATAGCGTGCGGGCTGCCAACCCTTTTCGCGCGCGTCTTTCGTTCCCAAAACAACAGGCAGCTCAATCTGCTGACGATCTAGCCAAAAATAGACTTGGCGCACGCTGCCCAGTTCCGCAAACTTACGGAAGACAAGCTCTATGCTGGACTGAACCCGAACGTCCGGATCCTTCTCGATTCGGTCCTCTGCTCCTCGGAGATAGCCCACTGCAAGCCGCTGTACCAACGCGCCACGTTGCGCTTTTTGCTGCAGAGCCGCTTGGCCACGTTCGCGAAAAGTGGCGACCTCCATTTCGCTGATCGTGCCTTTCATGCCCAACAGCAAACGATCATTCGTTAGCCGCGGATCGTAGACGGACTCGGCATCGATCAGAAGCGCCCCAACGACGCTGCAAAACTCCAACAGTGTATGCCAGTCCCGGCCATTACGCGCCAGACGGGACGCTTCGATGCTCAAGACCGCTCCTACTCGCCCATCGCACAGCGCACGCAATAAGCGTTCAAAACCAGGTCGGCGAGTCCCGGATCCAGAAATACCGAGATCTTCATCGATCACCTCGACATTTTCCCAGCCCAGAGATCGGGCATGGTCGACCAGGGCATATTGGCGGCGTTGGCTCTCAAGGTTGTGACGCACCTGACCAGGCGTTGATTGACGTATGTAGACACAGGCCTGACGGGATAAATGCTCAGCCGTGATCTTGTTCATCGCCCACCTCCTTGCTGGTTCCCCTGACCTGCGCTTGCATCATTTGCATCAAGGTCTGCCGAAGCTGGGCTGTCACCTCCTGCGGAAGTCGTACGTCGAGTGCCGGGAGAGGCTCCTCGAAGAGTTGGCGCTGTTGTCTCCTGACCGTTGGCATCCTGATCCTCCTCGCGCATATTGTGCACGGAGAGGGCAGGAATGGTCACGGCCGCATTGCATAATCCCAAAAGCACTTTGGCGGGCAAACGTGCCGTCGAAACAAGCTTTACGTTCGACGCCTCGGGGTGAATCATCCAGTCCGGCACTGCTAGAGGACGACCATCCGCCCTCCGCACAACGAAAAATGTTTCGCTGTAACGCTCATATCGCCGGATCACCGGTAGTTTGTGCGTGCACAAGGGGTGAAAAGGATAGTGAATCGTGACTTCATCGGGACGATGATGTTGATGGGCAGTATGTCGGCCTGTTGTTCAAGGCGCTGAAACAGACCGCAAAAGTGAGGTCGTTCCTCGGCACCAGCGCCAATGCGGTCAAGACGCAGGTATGGACGGCGTTGATCGCCATGCTGATCCTGAAATACCTGCAAATAAAATCCAGCTTCGGTTGGTCGCTCTCCAATCTGGCCGCTCTGCTGCGCCAACAGCTGTTCATCTTCAGAGACTTGTGGGCATGGCTCGACACTCCTCTGGAAGGACCGCCAGCCGCAAGACAACTCTGCGAACAGTTATCGATGCCGCTGAGGTGGTGAATGAGAGTTGGACAGCAGCAGAACAAACAACCATCAGATAGACCAATAACTCAGCACTTACACGCTGGCTACTTGGACAGCAGGATACCGAACACATAGAAATCATCCACAGCAAGTAACCGACAGAAACCCGCCCCTATCGGCGAGGGAAGATCCCTCATGTCTTCTGAAATCAACGGCGCGGATTTACAGAATCGCTGTCTTGGACAAGAGTGAGTCGCGCTATTTGCCGTCCGCCAGCGAATCGGGAACCAATCGCGCGCGATCCGCGTAGGTGACATTATGAGATCAGTCTGTTGCGCCGCGACCGTGGCTCTCTTCGTCTGCAACATCGCCGGATTCGCCGAGACGAAGATTCCTTGCAGTCAGACTGTGATTCACACTCTGCAATCCCGGGCCGTGCTGATTATCGATTCGAAGCCTGCAGGACTTCAGATCGTTGGCACCGACGAGGACGTGATTCATGTTACTTGCACCGCCGGCAGCGACGAAACTGCCAGGGACGTCGCTCTTCATTTTTCGCCGACTCCGAATGGCGGTAAATTGTCCATCGAGGGTCCACATTTACAGCGCGGCAACAACAACCTCGAGGTGAAGATTGAGGTTCCCCGAAGAACAAACCTGAGTGTTCGCATGTTTGCAGGCCAGGTCAGGGTGGAAGAGATAAAGGGCGACAAGGATATCGATCTCGGAGCGGGACAAATCACGATCTCCTCCATTCACGACGGGGACTACCGAAACGTGGACGCTTCCGTAAACGTAGGCGAAGTCCAGGCACGAGCGTTCGGTACCGACGAAGGCGGCTTCTTCCGGAGCTTTAGAAGGAAGAATTCAACTGGGGATTATCGGCTGCAGGCTCATGTGACCACTGGAGAAATTGAACTGCTCGGTAATGCAGAGCGAGGAAGCGACGGAGCCAAACCCGATTGATTCTTCAATTGCAAGGATGCCGACTTGCACTCACTCTCGCATCACGGCCCTTGGATTCTTGTCGGATCGCAGACCTACGAATTTGATGTGGCGGACGTGATTGGTATCCGTCCACTCGAGAAACTCAAAATTCGCAACAAGCTTCGGCTGAACCCAGATGCACTCTCGCATCTTCTCGGCCGTGAGTCCCTGGCCCCATCTGCCGCTCTTTGCTTCCGGCAGATTTGAGAACGGACAAGCCTCAACCACCAGCGGCTTCAACCGGGCATGCAATTCGCGCCGGGAAGCCGGGACGAGGCCTGCCCTGACGCGCGCCGCGTAGCGAAACGTTTTGCCTTCGTAGAAACCGACAACCAAGGCATCAATGCCATTGCTACCAGGAGTGAAACCGCCAATCACGAACTCCTGTCCAACGTTGATGCGCATTTTGGTCCAGGATCCGCTTCTCCTGCCCGATTCATAAGTCGAGCTCAGTCGTTTTGCGACGACTCCTTCGCCACCAATTTTCCGCACCCCGGCGAGGAACTTTTCAACAGGCCCGATGAAGTGCTCGCAGTGTTGAACAATCTCCGAGGGTACGAAAGCTGACTGAAGAAGGGCGAGACGCTCAGTCAATGGCAGTTGCTTCGTGTCCTTGCCGTGACTCTGAAGAATATCGAGAATATCGAACACAAAGAAAACGACGTTGGTCTCGGAGTTGGCATCCTGCATCGCCGCGAAGCTTGGCCTGCCCATCTCGTCGAATGCCACCAGTTCTCCGTCGAGCGCCGTCCCCGGCTGAAGAGCTGTCTTCAGTGCTGCGGTTACTCGCGGGAATTTCCGGGTGAAGTCTTTCCCGTTTCTCGAATAGAGTCGAATTCCATTCTCGTCATGGACCGCCTGCCCTCGGAATCCGTCGAGCTTGAGCTCATACACCCAGCCCGGTTGATCCGGAAGCCGATGGACGGGAACACACTCCATGGGAGGCGTGAACGCAATTCTGACTTGCTTGCTCGATTGCGTCATTCGTGCAGCGGCAGTAGGAGAGACTCTGACTGTTCCTGGGCGACGGGTTCGACGAGCGTCGGATCATTGTTCTGCACATTTCCCACTCTTGGGCCGACCGGCCAGGCCTTCATCTCGTCGGCGGAAAAAGGGCGCAGCAGATCAACCGGCAGATGCGAAGGCTCGCCGGGTGACAGCCACCGATCATAGTCCTCGCGCTTCAGAATGACCGGCATTCGATTATGGATCGGTTCGACCAGCTCGTTCGGGTCAGTGGTGATGATGGCGTACGTCTCGAGAGTCTGGCCCGTGGCCTTGTCCTTCCATCTCTCCCAGAGTCCCGCGAACGCGAACATGCTGCCATCCTTCAAACCGATGCCGAATGGCTGCTTCTTCTTTTCTCCGGTCTTCTGCCACTCATAGAAGAATTCGGCAGGTACGAGGCACCGGCGTCGCTTCATCGCATCTCGAAATGCGGGGCTCGTGACGACAGTCTCCGCCTTCGCGTTGATAGTGCTGAATCCTACCTTGCTGTCTTTGGCCCAGTAGGGGACCAGGCCCCAGCGCATCACCGTCAACTCACGTGCACCGGTCTCGCGTTCAAGCCTCACGACTGGCTGGAATGTCTGCGGCGCGACGTTGTACGACGGCGCATAGAGCGATTCATCCTCGAACACGGTCGTGTTGTGCGTCTGCATCCACTCCGCTATCCGCTGCTTGTCTGCCCGCCTGCCGTACCGTCCACACATGAGTTCGAGGCTACCTCACGATCCTGTTCAAAATCGACCTTGCAAGGCTGATGCTGTCGGAAATGGTCGCGTAAAGACGCGGAGTCGGTCTGGTGATATCGGGCTCTCTGGCCAAACGGATCGCAGCGATGATGGAGGCAGAGATCACCAAAGTCGAGAGGAATCGATCCGACTTCTGGCGCTCTTCATTCTCGCGGGCGATGGCTCGCTTCATTTCACCCATGGCGTGCAGTATAGGCGAAGATAAGGCGAATATCAATGGTAGATAGCCAGCCGTTGTTTCGGCCCTGAAGACTGCGCACCTTGCGGGCTTCCGTCTCACTAGAACTCAAGGTCAAGGTCCTTATTGACTGAACCGCGCTGGGCAAGAAGCCAGTCAGCGTAGTCGTCCGAATTCATGTTCGGTGAAGTTCTCCTACCGTGAGATTGAGGTCGTACGGTGAGTTCGCCGGCGCGGTCGTTGAGCGTGCATGCGGGAAATGAGGTGAGCGGTATGTGAAGTACAGGTCTAGCTTTTCCTGGATTGGAGGGGCGCGCCTTGTTGGCGTTTCCATTTGTCAGGAAGCCAGTTGCGATAATCGTTGACCGGAATGGTGGGTAAGTTGGTCAGCAGCTGGGTGAAGTAGAGTTGCGGATCGATGTCGTGCCGACGGCATGTCGAGGTGATGGTGGCCAGGATGGCTGCCGTTCTTCCGCCGCGTGGATTGCCGACGAAAAGGCTGTTCTTTCGATTTAGAACCACGCGCTTCATTTCGCGTTCGCTGGCGTTGTTGTCGATCGCTACCGCGCCGTCGGAACAGAACACGTTCAGTTCCTGCCATTGGCTCAGAGCGTATTGCACGGCCTCGGCCATGGGGTGCTTGGGCAGCAGCAGCTCCTTCCAGGAAAAAAGCTTCTCGCGTATCCCGGCCAGCACCGGCGCCGACTGTTCCTGTCGCAGGGCGAGCCGTTCAGCCACAGAGACATCTTTAGCCTGTTTCTCCACTGCGTAGAGCAGGCTGACCATTTCGATCGCCTCGCGTGCGATCTTGGGGGAGACCTTTTCAGCGTCGATGAATCGCCTGCGCAAATGCGCCCAGCATCCGGCGCGTGTGATCGCGTTGCCGGCCACCACGCCGTTGTACCCTCCATAGGCATCTGCAAGCAGAACCTGGTTGTAATCCCTGAGGAAGTACTTTGGTCCATCCCGGCCGCGGTTCAGAGTGAAATCGAAGACGGTATAAGGATGGTCGTCGTCCCCGACGTACACCCACATCCGCGCATTCGCTGTTTTGCCCGGGTTCTGCATGGGCATGATGGTGTCGTCGGTGCCCACCACATGCGAAGCTCGCACCCGTTCGGCCATCAGTTCCCATAAGGGCTCGACCAGATCGGCCACGTCGCCGCACCAGACCGACTGGGTAGCGCGAGAGATCTCAAAGCCCTGCCGCGCGAAGATGTCTTCCAGCCGATAAAGAGGAACGTAAACAGCAAATTTACTGGTCACGATGTAGCTCAGCAGACCCGGTGCAGCCAGGCCTTTTTCAATCGCTGTTGCCGGCTTGGCTGCGGTTTCCATCTGCGGGTTCTCGCCGGCCTGCTCGCACTTCTTGCAGGCATAGGTCATGCGCACATGATGCAGCCGCTCGAAATGGCCCGGATAATACTCGATCTGCCAGCTCTCCTGGCGACCGGTTACGTCGCGTTCCAGGCCGCAGCAACAACAGGCCCGTTGCTCTCCGTGTAACTCATATGTGCGTCGTGACGGGCAGGTTCTCGAAGTTGGCCAGGTTCCGCCGGCCCTTGCGCCGTTTCACCCGGCGAAGTTCTTCCTGCGGTTCCGAATGTGCCGGAACGTCATCCTGGTTGACCGGCTTGTTGTCCAGCGCCTCGGCGAACCTCAGCAGCATCTGCGCCAGTTCGCCCTCGGTCTGAAGATGATCCGCACGCGGACCATAGTACTGCTTCTTGTAGCGAGCCAGCTCCACCTGCAAACGCAGAATTTCGATGTGCAGATCGTTGGCAAGACGCTTTTGTTCCTCTGCCCGCCGCGCCTGCTCTTCGGCTCGTCGCCTCTCCAGGTCGCGTTCACCCAGCAGCGTGGCCACCAGCGCCTTCAGTGCTTCTGTGTCTTCGGGTAAGTTGGACAACGCGACAGGCACGACTAAGTTATGCCATAACTTCCTGCGGATAACTTACCCTGCCACCTTTTCCTTGTTGCTTACACTGGTTCGTTCGTAACGCGCCACTCGCTTCAGCTTCGTCATGTCGATGCCATCCAAAATCATCGCCAGTTCGCTGGCGCGCAACTCCACCGAGCGCGATCCAGGGCTCACACGTGGAAGCTTAAATACCCCCGCCTCAAGCCGCTTGTACCACAGTACAAAT
The DNA here is from genome assembly GCA_963704415.1 of uncultured Acidobacteriaceae bacterium. Classification (GTDB taxonomy): domain Bacteria; phylum Acidobacteriota; class Terriglobia; order Terriglobales; family Acidobacteriaceae; genus Telmatobacter. The sequence goes on from OY969908.1 coordinate 2,871,359, forward strand.
CCGTCCCGGTCCCATGTGAGGATCTTTAATCTGTCTCCACGACGCGATCGAAATATGAACAGGCTGTCCCCCAGTGGATCCTGAGAGATCACCGCTCTCACTCGTTCCGCCAAACGATCGACCCCCCACGCATGTCGGTCGATTCAACGGCCAACCAGATCCGCGTTTTCTGCGTGCTGTCCAACGTGCGCAAGCTCGGCAGCCCGATCATGCTTCCTCCAACACTGAAAGCAATGCACGCAGATGATCCGCGTCGAACCCGGGCTCCACTATAAGACTGCAGCCGCGAACAAGACGAATCTCAATCGTCCCGCCTCCCTCCGGTGTCGTCCCTGGAGCATGCGGCTTCTTCTGCGGCGCCACTTGCACTTCGACCAACTCAGCCTTCTCTGCCTCTCGCAAACGCTTCTTCCATGCGAACATCTGCGATGATGTCATACCCCGCGCATGGCAAAATGCCGCCACGCTCTGTCCGCTCGCCTGCTGCTCGGACACCAATGCTCGCCATTTCAACCACAACTCCGCGCCCCGTTTGCTCACACCTACAAAGTGACTCAATCCCGTGAACCGTACAAGATGCGGTTTAGATATCGCTCACGAAATGAGCGTTTGAGTAGGCACCGCTTATTTCCGACGAACAACTCTCCCCAGGCCACAGGGTCAATTCCGGCCTGTACCCAGTGAACCCACATGCCACCGGCAATCTGCTGCTTCCAAGTTTGATGGTTCACCAGCTTGTCATTTCGTACTACCTGGCGCGGTATCAACTCGGTCGTTGTGTTTTGGTGAATAATGCCGTGCCATAGTACGCTGCCATCGTCGGCGAACACGGTGAAGTCATCGCCTTCTTCAAGTTCACGGACTCCTTCATAGCTCCAGTGAACTCCATCCTCAGACAAGAAGCCATCTTCCTGCATCGCCCACCAGCCGCCCTCCGTTCCAGTTTCGCTGAAGAGAAAGGCGGCACCTTTCATCTCTTTTCTCACCATTTAGCCCCCTGCCTATAGATAGACCGTCAGTTTTGTGACGGAGTCATGGGAATTCCTTAGACCGAACTCGACGATAGGAGGCATCAATGGCCTGCACTCCATGAGTCAAGCATCCGCCTCACTTCGTACATGCCAATGATGTCCGTAGTAACCATGTACTCGATAGGCGAAATACCTCCGAGGCCGGCAATGTCCAGCGGTGAGCCACTCGGCGCTACGGGGCTGCCGGGGTCGTTAGGAACTCCTCCTTGTAGCGCTTCGCTGCCACCGCGAGACGACTCCCGATCGAGGGCTCTTTCATCAATGCTTCGGTAAAGACTTCAGCGTCCTTTCACTTCCAAGACGTTCACTCCGGGTCTGTGGCTTTGAGCGTTTGATCAGGCCAAGTTTGCGGGCCCATGAGTCGGGGATCCGGATCGAAACACTTGTCGGGCCTTCGTCCGACAGATACGTCGAACTGGCCGCTTCGAAGGGAACCCCCTCGAACTCGAGGTACACATACTCGTCTTCCAAAACTTCGCGGTAGAGATGGAACGACCCGCCAACCGCTTCGTCTCTCTCGTATTTCAAAGTCACTTTCGTGCTCATCGAGCCCGCTCCTATTGATAGAGGCATTGCCAAACTTTAAGGTCCGCCTCTTAGGCGGAGTCTGTGGACGGGCGCAGCTTGGAGAAGGTCGCGAGCTTGGCTTTGGTCCAGTCGACGTACTCCGTGCTGTCGTTCTTGCGCGATTCCCAGAAGGCGCGCACCGCGGACTCGCTAGGGAACTTAGGGATGAGCTTCAATGGCTTGCTCATCGACGGCTCTTTCCTTCCGGCTCATGTTGCGCGCGGGGATGGGGGTCCACGGTGTTTCGGTACCAGTCAGAATCGACCCGCTTGAGGGCTTTGCCCAGGGCAGACGGATACACGACAGCGGTGCCTGCAACTACTTCGTGCTTGACGGTCAGACCTGCGACTTCTTTGAAGAATCGTTCGAGCTTTTTCAGGCGAATAGCGGCCGGAGTCAGCATCTTGACCGGAGTAAGACAGCTACGGTCAAACCTTTGCATCGTCTTTTTGTCAATCAGTCCGAGACGGTAAAGGTCGCTGGCATTCTCGTGGAGAGCCGCCATTGCTTTACTGTTGTAGGTCTTAGCCATGCTGTCCTTCTATAGGCGATCATCCGTGCTCATTTGTGATATTTTTCCTGTGCGATTGAAGGATTAATCCTCGCTCGTGGGCATCGTTGCGCCGGCAGTCCCGGTTTCATTCTTTCTCTGCTCCCAGATCTCGTAGTACGTATCCTTTAGCAGGTCTGGCCAAGCATCTGTCAAAGTGTTCGCCTGGGAATGGAGAAAGTCGGCCAGTATATTCAACTCCGCGATGCAGTCTTCGAGAGTTCCGCCCTCGATTTTCATCTGGCGAATCATCGATTCGAGCTCTTCCTGGTAGTACTTGCGAAGAGCTACACAAGTATTTCGGCTTTTACTTGCCATCAGTATCCTCCTCCCAAGGTTATGTGCCGGCCACGCCGCCTCCGCTTCCCATAGGCGCGATTCGCGAGACGACTCTCTCATTCCGGCCCATCACCAAGCCCACAATTGATTGGGTGGGCCGCAGAGAGATTCGAACTCTCAACCCCGCCATCGTACGGCGGGTGGATTCCCGTGCGCGAGTCTCACGTCGCGTTTCCGCATGCGACCCAAACTTCACTGTCCCGCGTCCAGCGAGTCGATCTTCCTAAATTTTGTGGTACCAGTCAGAATCGACCCGGCTGAATAAGCCTGCGATCCTCCTGCTGTCGAGCTGCAAGTGAACCTCCGCGTGCGAGTCAAATTCTCGCAGCCGATCGATTAGCTCGCTTGCCGTCATCGTGGATCCTCCTGGCCCGATCCTGTGCGTCGCCGACAGCCATCCTGTTCCATGCGGTCCGGCTCGTCAGCGGCTGTGGCCCCGAGAGCATCGCGTATCTCAATGCCGCTTTGCAGGAATTCGGAATGCGCCTGCGCCAAGTCGCGCGCTTCAGATGGCTTTGTGACCAGCGGACCTTCGCCCGATTTGTGTGCCGCGAGCGCAGCCTTGTCAAACCACTCTGGCCTACCGCCAACACGCTTGATGTCATTTGCCGACTTTCCAGAGCGACGGAACATCTCATTCACTGCATCCAGGAAGCCCCATGGGCCGCCCGGCTCCACGCAGATGTAGCGATCCAGCTGTCCAGCCGCGGCTAGCGCCTCGCGTTCATATTTGAATAGCGGATTCTCGAGCCAATACCAGTCTTTCGGTGCAGCCTCGCGGAGCACGAATTCGGACTTGCCCTGATCGTGATCCCGATCCCACTCGGCGCACCGAAACGAATCGTTGACCTGAGCGCCGTACAGGCACCTCATCATCGTTACGATAGACATTCTGTCTTGGCGCGACCTGGGTCGATTTGGTTCTGTATAGGGCCACATGGTGAGCCAGCAGCAGTCGTACATTCTGCTCAAAACTGTCAGATGTGTCATCACACATGGCCGCAGATCAAAGCCTGAGCCAGGCAAGATCTGGGCAATGATCGTGTCATCAATGTCGATATACAGCGTGGTCTTGCGTGGCATCTTTTACGACTCCAAAACTCTGAATTTCACCGACCGAAGCTCGACTCTGCCGGAATCCGCGTCCGGAAGTTCGAGGTCATTTGGATTCCTGCTCGAACCGCAACCATTCCTCCGCAATTGACTTATCTTTCAGCATTTGGCGGATTGCATTCGTGTCGAGGCCCAGCGACTTGTTTATCCGCCAGGCCAATTTCGAGCGCACGGCCGGCGAAATCTCCTTCACGAAATCCTCCAACTCATTCAAGCCCGGCAGTTCCGACATGCGGAACCTCTTGCCAATCACGCCCGACCTGATTGGCGCCCTAAATTCTCGATCTGGATCACTCTCGAATACGCTGCTCTGCTCGCTGGAATCGGCAGCCTTACCGGCCTCATCGGGGACCTCTGACTCAATTGGCCGCTTTGGCTCAGGTTCAAAGGCAACCATCGTACCTTCGGTGAACTTGGCGCGGCCGAAGAGTGAGAGATAGAGCCACCCGTGATAGTTCAGATCGCGACGGCCGCCGGTGTAAACCCTGGCCTCCGAGCCGGCCCATCGTGCAACTCCTCTTAACGCGGGGTCACTGCGATCTTCGACTATGTACTCCAGAAACTCCAGCCGGCCAGAAGACGTGATCTCATATAGATCGAGAAGACCGCCAAAATCGTGCAGATCCTTGGTCTGGTGCGTCTCGCCTTTGTGTACTCCGAAGAATTCGTGATTGCAGAGCACCTCGTCAAACATTCCCATGGGCACCTCCCGCGCGATTGTTCTTACCGATCCACCAGGCCGTGAGCGAGACCCACCAAAAGCAAGAGATCATTTCGTTGATTACGACGAACACCGCGCCCGAGACGGCAATCCAAATTGCAGTCGAGTGCGACTGATGCCAGTGATTCCCAATGGCAACTCCGACCACGAGGAGTGCAACACTGTGAATGAAGATCACCACTGGGTGGCCAAGCCGGACTTTCATTTCGTTGGACATAGCGGATTACTCAAAAATGCCCTCCTCTAAGCGGAGCCGCGACAGCTCGATTTCAACATCCCATTTCCGCGCCCATTCCCAGGTCGTACGAGCATCGAAACTGATTGTCGAGTGCATCAGCTCGGGAACTACCTTGACGATCCTGTCCCAGCACGGCCATTGTCCCCGAGTGAGTGCCGCGATCTCCCGCTTGCTCTGCCCGTTAGGTGTGACGGTGTAGATTGCAACGCAGTTTTTGACACGCTGAATGGCATAGCCGAATACCCGCGGCCCTGGATCGATATCGGCAGTGACTTCGCGCAGCCGCCGCTCGACATCGTCGGCCCACTCCCTCTTTGCGGCGCGATCCCACACCCTGTCCGTCTTGAGGAACGCTTTCAGGAAAGGGCTGGAGTTGCTAGGAGTCGGCAAGTTCTCGAAGCGCGTCATGATTGTCCTTCATTACTTTCCGTGCTACCCTCATCTGCTCCGAAAATTCCTTTTCGAGCGTGGCGAATTCCACCATGAAGCGTGCAGCATCCTCACGATGAATCGGAGTAGCACAATCAATGCCCCGATCGGCAAGAAACTTGCGGGCCCGGGCCATGGCTCTTCGGACCTCATCGTCTGCTTCCGGCTTGCATTTCGAGCCTGTCATGTGGTGATAAACCTCGTGGTCACCTGATTCTCGTGTACCCGTGCAAGCATAGGCCCCGCATCGCCAACCGGAAGAGTGCCAGCGCAAAGTCGAACACGATACACCATCAATCACCTCATGATGTCCATCATGAGGTGATGATCCCACTCATTGCGCGCAAGCAGGGTCCTGCGCACCATGCGAATGTGCGCCGGTTAATAGATCTGACCGTCCCCTAATCCCACCCTCACTCTTGTCACCCAGCACATGGTAGTAACAATGACAGCTTCGTTGTAGCCGCATCAGGCCATGGCGGATCTGATTTCGCTCTTCTCAACTAGTCCAGACGGCCACCGCGAGAAACCAAAGGAAAACCTTTGGGGCAAACGGTGCCGTACCCGAAGTCGCAGCGAACCTTCACCCTAAAAGGCGACCTGCGCGACGTCATCCGTATCGCCTAATTATCTCGATCCGGCTATCGGTTCTGCGCTTATCCATGCCGAAAGAACGATCTCCCTGGATCGTTCTTTCGGTCGTGCTGAACATCGTTGTTTAATCATCCCGCAAATCGTCACTCAGACAGTTCGTGCAATGCCTTCGGGTGTGCCGAAATCGGCACATCGTTGCGCGCCGCCATCGTTCTGTTCCTTCCATCGCCTTCAATTCTGTCCTCAACTCTTCAACCATTCACGATGCGCCCGACCCCGATTGAATCGCAATCGCGGTGGCGCAGCCTCATGTTCGGAGAACTTCTTGCGCATTTCAAATTTTCAGGAAAATCTAGTCTGTCCCAACTGCCAGCTGAAGCAGTACGAACGGGGCTCTGGCAAATGTCGTCGTTGTCACCTTTCACCGGGCGTTACGTATATCGAAATCTATCTTCCAAGCTCACTTGTGCCCCTCACCACTCAAACAGTCGTCTCGATTCGGAAAGACGTCGGCGGACTGATTCGGAGGTTGCGATCCCGCCGGGACATTACCCAGGCCGCGCTTGCCTCGCTCACCGGGATTCACCGAACATATCTGTCGCGCGCCGAGCGTGGGCAGGTGATGCCTTCAATAATCGCTCTGATGCAGATTGCACACGCCCTGGAAGTCGACAAGATACTGCTGCGCGTGCGCAGTTCGTCGACCCAGTCGGGAAACTGATGACCCATTTCACACAGCCGGGGCACACCTCGAGAATGTGCCGATTCCGGCACATTCTGGACTGGCGTGCATCGCGGCCTGCGCACGAATCCGTGGGACGATCGACTAACAATGCCCTGCGTAACCGAAACAACGATCTCCTAGATCGTTGTTTCGGCTGGATTCGATGTGGTTGTTGGCAATCCGCGCCAGGTTCACCAGGGCATAGAACTCGAACAGCATGTGCTGAAAGGAGGGCGCAAACATGACGATGGCGCTGGCTCCCGCGGAGGCTCGGGCAGAAACCTCGCCCACAAAGGTCGAGTAGTGCTCGTGGCACCGTCGAAGGTGATAGATGAGGCCGCGGACGTGCCATTCCGTCTGGAAGCCGAGCAAAGATCTGTCTTGATGGGCTTCTGCAACGGCGTGCCCGAGCCCCTCCGCCTTCGCTTCCAACGCGGCAATCCATTTCTCGAACTCGTCGAGGTGCGTCTCATTGCGATTCATGCGTTGCCCATCAACCCCAAATCAGTCCGACGGAATCTCGACATCGCGGATCGAGAGAAGATTCTTCCCTTTGTGCTCTCTGAGAATCGATGCGACCTTTCTTGCCGTATCCGGGTCGGTCACGAAGAAACTGCACGCAACGGTATTGTTCACGTACCCACAGGCGAACCGAACGCAATTTTCCAACACATTCACGATCTCACCAATTGTCACCTGGTCGGCGTGGGTGGGAAGGGTGTCGCCGCGTCCGCGCGATCCCGAGAAATGCGATGGCGGCCACTCGGGCAGGTCCATCATTTTCATAGACAGCTGATCCTTGTGACGATTTTACGCCGCCTCGGCTTTACCCGTGGATCGAGAGCTAAGGCCCGTCGAAAGGCGATCGTACGTAGGAGTGGGCCTGTCCGCTACACCTAAGCCGCGACAGGTGGTGTTGGAGGGTGCAGGGGGAGGGGGCGCGTCCCCGTCAGAGAAAGCTTCCGGGCGCGCTCATGACTGAGAGAATGAAACCGTAGTGACACAAAGCTAATGGCGTTGAGCGTTGACCGAGCGCGAAATTCGGTCAAGTCCATTCACGGTAGCGCGCCGAACGTCCAACGGCGGGATCGCTCGCTTGGAAGTGAATAATAATTCCGCCTACCGTGCAGGTATTTCCCATTCTCCGTTTGGAATGGTCGTATTAATCAACTAGTAAACACTTGTCACAACAATTATCACTCCAATTCCTGATTCGTGTGGGAGGATCCAGCCTCAGACGGCGTGCTGTAATGTGGGGGGGGGCCGAATTATCTGGCTTCCCTACAGATTTGGAAGACCCTACAACTTTTGGAAACAAGCAAAACCTTGCCGTTTGGCAAAGTTTTTCCTTTTTTCGCAATTTTGCCTGTTTTGACAGAAGTGAATGCCATCGGCACGACGTGTTATCCCACTTATCCGCGGCGTCGACATGCGCCCCATGCTCTGCTCAATCGGTCAGGAACCGAATCCGGAATTGCTCTCGAGTGTGCGGCATTCTGCTTCGAAGCCGGAAGCGTGGTCCTTCTTCGCCGCTAATACTCGGACGGCCGGATAACAACAGCGCGGCGACCACCGGCAAACTGCTTTTGATCACTCTCTCCCCGCTCACATATACTTTGGTCAAAGAGATCTGACGAAAGGAAAAGCTGTTTCCTGACCAGTTGGCCACAATCTCCTAGAGTCGCTTAGGTTTAGAGGTTGCTGACATGAGATTTTGGCATGACATGAGATTTTGGCCGTGCTTGACACCAAGTTTTGGCACGTGACACGAGAAATTGGCAGTGAGCAAGGGGAGATTTGAAATGGCGAAATCGGTGAACAAAGTCATCCTTCTGGGCAATGTGGGCAAAGACCCGGAAATGCGCTCGACGGGGGGGGGCACCCTGGTGGCTAACTTCACCCTTGCCACAAGCGATCGCCAAAAAGATCCGCAGGGCAATTGGCAGGACCGCACGGAATGGCACAATCTCGTCGCCTTCACCCGGCTGGCGGAGATTGTGCGGGACTATGTCAAGAAGGGCTCGAAGCTCTACGTCGAGGGCAAGATTCAGACCCGCAGCTGGGATGACAAGGAGACCGGCGCGAAGCGCTACCGCACCGAAATTATCGTGAATGACATCTCGCTGCTCTCCGGCCGCGACGAAGGCAGCTCCGGAGGATATAGCCGCGCATCCAGCTCCGCAGGCTCGTCGGCGAATATGGATCAGCGCGCACCCGCCGGAAACGATGAGTACGCGCAACAGGCGGAGATCTCCGACGACGATATTCCGTTTTAGAGGCGACCTTTCCGGTTTTTGTAAACAGTAAAGGAAAATAGTTATATTGCCAGCCGTAGCCGTAGCTGTGGGAAAGTGGGAAACACGCAGTGTTTTCCAAGGAAGCGAAGCTTCCGTCTTTTCCACAGCTTTCGCGCAAATGCAATTTCATGTGTGGATTTGAGCGCCTCTACCCCGGTCCATCGCCGTCCTGAGGATGCCGTAATCGCTAGTTGACGCTGAACGATCCCGGCTCCATCACACGACGGCCAACCCTGAATTCCCTATTTACGACTCGGGCGAGCGAGGTTCTGCGCAGCGTACTAGTGTGGACAACCTGAAAGATGTAAATAGCAGGCTTTGAAACGAGTCCTCTTGAATAAGCGTCGCAATCACCTCTTGCGGTGCGTTTGTGTGGACGCCTGTTCAGTGAACATTGCCTTCCCTCCGGATTTGATCCAAGCATCGACTTCTTGCTGATCGAAATATACGGTGCGGCCAACTCGGTGGCTTGGAACCTGATTCTGCTGCGCGAAGCGATACGCGGTGCTTCGCGAGATGCTCAAGTATTTGGCAAGCTGACCGACTCTCATCCATGTCGTCATCAGTAATCAATTTATACCGAAACTGGCTCTCATGTTGTTGATTTATCTGGCAATAGTCTTGTTTACTCTTTTGTATCTATTTGTAGTCTTTTGTGTTTATTTGTTATCATGCCTGCGGAATGAGCAAAGGAGACCCAGTGGCCTTAACCTGCCCCGACTATCGCGTCAAAGTGGTTCTCTGCCGTTCGGGAGAGCGCCTGCCGATCCTCGTCAATGATTTGGGCATGCCCGTCTTTGATGCCATCACTTTTGCTCTGCTTGAGATGAGGAGCAGAAACCGTGCAGTCAACACGATCAAAAATGCACTTTACGCGATCAGACTCCTCTTCATCTTCCTTGCAATTCGGAAGATCAACCTGGTTGAACGACTTGTCTCAGGGAGAATTCTCTCTCTTCGTGAAGTCGAGGCGTTGGCTGCACTGCTACGCCAATATTCTCGGCGGGATTTCGTGTATCGCGATGATCGTGCGCAAAGCTCACATCCAAGAATCTCCTCCGGAAAAGAGCGATTTCGCAAGGATCCGCCCATTGAAGACATTCGATTTGTCGGCGCGGATCAGTATTGCTATCGGTTAATTGTTGTCCGTGAGTACTTGAACTGGAAGGTTTCAGATTTTCTTAGCCGATCAGAATCTTCGGCAACAGGAGGCGAACTCACCCTTGAGCTCGAACGGCTGTTGAAAGCGATAGACTCGCGCATCCCAACCGTTCAATCGCAGCCGGGATTGAAGGAAGGCCTGTCCAAAGCCGAAAGAGATCTGCTTCTGAGCGCTGTTCATCCCGAAGGTCCGCCGCTTGAATGGGAACGAGCACTTCATCGCTATCGAATGCGATTGGCCCTATCCGGTATTCGGTCAGTTCGGGGTCGTTCTTTTGTGCGAGGAGAGTATTAAGGGCTTTACTAATGCCAATCTGGCCTGAAGATATGGTCAGAATGTTTCACTATCAGCCAGAGGGGTCTCCGTCATTGGTGTCTTTCGTGAGCAGTCGCCGTAAAGCTGAGGACCGAAACCTCGTTTGAACTGAGCCGCGACTTTTGTGGCGGTTTTACTTCGGTCCCTTCCTTCGGCACTTCAGCATCCGCTTACCACAGCGTCTGTGTCTCCTCAGAAGTGATCACAGGCTCAAAGTGAGGCGATTCGCTCGCAGCCTTCATGAACATCAGTGCGGACGCCGCGGATGGCAGCGACAGCCTGCTGTCGTTGATTTGGTGCTAATCGACGGATAACCTGCGTGGCCTGCTACCCTGTTTCGCATGGCTACTTCTAAACGGAAGAAGAGCGGACCTGAACGGTTGCCTTGCAACGAGTGCCACAAACACACCCTCCACGATCTGTTGAAGGAGGTCAGCGACACGGTAGAGGATGATGTGGACGTTGGAGGCGGGAATCTCTATACCGTCTGGGAAGAGACGACGAACCAGATGTTCGAGTGCAGAGGGTGCAAATCGATCGTGCTTCGTCGTACATCGAAATTCTCTGAATACGACACAAATGACGTGCGGTACTTTCCTCCTCCCGCTGCACGCCTGAAGCCGCATTGGTTTAATGAACTTCCTTCCGATCTCCAATGGTTGCTCTCGGAGATTTACAGGTCTCTGGACGCCGACACTCGCGCTCTTCCAATGATGGGCGCGCGAGCCGTGCTCGACAGGGTGATTGTTGACACCATCGGAGATGTAGGCTCGTTCGAGCAGAAGATGGAGAAGTTGGAAGCAGGGCGGCACATAAGCGCCAAGGGACGGGAGATCCTGGACGCGGCACTAGACGCGGGCAATGCGGCCGCACATCGGGGCTACGCGCCGACCGTGAAGCAAGTTCACTCGGTAATGGACATCGTGGAGAATCTAGTGCATTCCACGTACGTGCTCGAAAGAGTTGCCAAGGAAGTCAAGACGGATACTCCGCCGCGTCCTTCCAAAAAGAAGGCGAATAATCCGTAGTCCGTGGGCGGTCGCCCATTTGGAGGCTAGCCGACATTTCGGGAGTAATCTGTGGCCGGAGATTATGAGCTTTCCCAGGGTTCAGAAGCGAGACCTGGGCACCCTCGGTTCCTGTGTGAATTTATGTCCCAGGGACCTGGCCACCTGCCCGCCGAGGAAGCTCTCCCTTGCGACAGCCTTCGGTTGCAGTATAGACTCGGACGAATAATCCGGACGGGGCGAGTGGAAAAATTAAAATCTGTACGCATCCAGCGGTTTAAGCGAATCGCCGACGCGACTATCGACTTCAGAGATCTAAACGTGCTCGTGGGCGCGAACAATTCGGGCAAAAGCAGCATAATCCAAGCGCTCCATTTTGGAGTCGGCCTTCTTCAGTCCATTCAACTGGCAGAAAAGTGGCCGAAGTCGAAGACGCTAAGCACCAGTCTGAACCCTATTCAACTCATTTACTCACCGTCTGAGGATGTTTATGCCCTCGGGCCGGGCGGCAAGCTCTTTGAGGATGAAGGGCAGGCAACGAGCCTCGACTTCACATTGTCGAGTGGCGAGGTGTGCTCTGTCACTGCGCGAAAGGGCCGTAACAGAAACATCCTCGTCTCGGTCGACAACGTCGATGTTGCGAAAAAAATGGCAAGCCTCGATCAGCCCTTTAGCGTGTTTTCGCCGGGACTTGCCGGGATCGCCAAGCGGGAGAATTACGTATCCAACGGCGTACTCTTCAGAATGCTCGCGAGGGGAGACGCGAACCTTGTTCTGCGCAACATTCTGTACCGACTCTGGGGTCAGGAGGCCTGGGGCAATTTTCTGTCAGACCTGAGAAGCATATACCCGAACCTTGAAATTGACATCCATTTTGACGAGGAAACGGATGAGTTTATCGACGTGAAGATCAGGACCGATAAGAACTGGGTTCCATTGGAACTCGCTGGCACAGGCGTGCTGCAAGCCACACAGATCCTCTCCTACATCCATCGTTTTGCTCCGTCGATTGTTGTCCTAGATGAGCCGGACTCACACTTGCACCCAAACAACCAGAGACTCCTCTGCGCCCTGCTGAAAAAGGTGTCGGAAGAGATGGGTCCCCGAATCTTACTAACGACGCACTCGCGACATGTCATCGATGCGGTCGGCGCCTCATCTGGTTACTTGTGGGTTAGAAACGGCAATGTCGATATCGCTCAGCCAGAGGACGAAATCGGAGTTCTTCTCGAGATTGGGGCTCTAGACATTAAGGAGCGGGCCGGTCAGCCAGGAACTAAGGCGATTGTGCTGACCGAGGACGAAATCACGGGCCCCCTCGAGAAGTTGTTAGAGTCTTCTGGCTTTGATATGACCAAGACGGCAGTGCTGCCCTACTTTGGGGTCACCGGCATGAAGCAACTAAGCCCGCTCATGAAGATAATCTCAAGCACCAATCCGAAAGCCCGAGTCATTTTGCACAGAGACCGCGATTTTTTGACTGACGAAGAAGCGGAGGCCTGGAAGACTGAAGTGCGCGCTCATAACGTCGACCCATTCCTCACCCGGGGGAGGGATATTGAATCGCACTTCATTGACGCCAAGTACCTTTCCGGGCTTAACAAAGATTTGACCGAAGCCGAGTTTGAAGACCTCATTGACTCAATTGTGAATTCTATGCTGCCAAACACAACCGCAGATTATGTGAATGCGCGAATCGACATGGCCAGGAAAGAAAAAAAACAAGGCAATATCGACGCCGGCAAGCTTGCGGTCGAGGCTCCAAAGACGATATCGAAGGACATCAGAAGGTATTGCGGCAAGCCCGTCTTCAGAGCAATACGGCAGGAATACCAATCTCGACAAAAGAAGAATTTGGCGAGCATTGCGCCCTCCGAAACTGTAAGGGACCCATCCCTCCACGCAATCGCTAAGCGAGTATTCAAGACAGGCACTTGAGCGCAAGGGAGTGGACACCCAACGACGTCATACGGCATTCCCCAACATGGCTCAGGTTGTATTGTGGCAATCCGGCAGTTGTCACTAAGTAAAGTCCGCTCCGAGAAAAACCTTGTCATAAGCCGACATATCGGTATTAATCGGTGTCGATGACAGGATTGGCGACTATGTGCTCATCGAGGTGGCGGGCTTCTTTCAAGCCCGACGAACTTCGCCCTTTCACGGAGTTGCATCCAGTCCCGAACCTGTTGCCTTTGGCTGTATCCTGTTTGCAAGTTAGTGAGGCAATAAAAGCTTCGCGATCGGAGCTGCAAACTTGGCAAACAAGACGAGAGTGGCGAGTCGTTCTGGAAAGAAAAAGCTGTCCGAAGAGGAAGTGGAATGGGAGGTTTTGAGCCACCACAAAGAGGAGGCAGAAAGAAGCCTCATGGTGCTCTCTAGGTTGATGCCAGAGGTTGCCGCAGAAGACGCGGCCGCGCGTGATTTGCGAGACCACGCTAACGGATTTTACGAGGAGATCGACAAACTCGCTAAGGGAAAATCCCTGCTCGAAGTCACCGATCGAGCTTTGATGGAGACCAATTCGATCATCTCGGACGCCAAGCGCATCGTGGGAGACGATCCATACCTTAGGCGGACTCCCGAATTTATTGCCGCCGGGAATAATCCTGTTTATCCAGATGTTGTACTTGCCCTGCGCGCTGTCATTCAAAGCCTCGACCGCTACCGCGCCAAGAAGAAAGAGGAGGTCGGAGTCCACGCAGAAATTCTGTATCAGCTGAACACCATTCTTGCGGCGATGCACTTGCTCGCTGACGGTCACGAATCAGTCTCAAAGGACGTGCTTCAGAGGAGAATGGGACAGGCGCCGAGCCCGAAATGGATGTTCAGCCTGGGATTTAACGACTCAAACTTCAATTTCGAGCGATTTAAAGAGCTCGGACCGCCGATCGTGAAAGACGAGAAGCGCAGACAGCTTGCACTCGGGAGCGGAGAATGATCGTGTCCCGAAAGCCCACAGATCCGCTGCTCGAAGGCGTATCTCAATACGATGTAGACTTCGTGATTCCAAGGATAGGCATTGATCTTCCTCTGGGCATTGACCCTTTCTTGATGTTTAAGAGTCGCGACGAAGAGTTGAGACGCCTGCACCAGATCATCACCGACCATTTCAACGCAGGTGTCAGGGCGGTGTCTTCGGGAAGGCCAGACCTCGCAGATGAAATATTCAACTTTCCAGAAGTTGCGGCAATCGGGCTTGGCTACACGAAAACGGGGAAACGTGGTTCCGGTCTCGGCGGATATCTCAGAGATCTTATCGTCGAAACACTCAAAGCTTCCCCCGGCCTGCGGGAGCGCGGCGTATTGCATGTCGAAGAAATGCAGCTCCTCGCTTCCGGTATAGGCCCGGACAGAATCAGCGACATAAGTGCCAACATTTTGAAAGGCTATTTGATCGAGTACACACAGCGACAGGCCGAAATATGGAGGGTGCCACTACGGAGAGGCGTACCACTTTCACACATCTATGACGAGACGACGCAATCATGGGTCGATTTATACGTTGACCTCCCGGCGAGTCCGGTGGACGATACTCCCGTCTTATTTGTTCCCCGACGAATCGTGCGGGCGCTTCCGTGGATAAACTACGACGATTTCCTGCAGCGCGATTTCCGAGCCTATATGGAGGCCCGGAGGAAGACCGTGATAAAGAGCGGTTACGGTGCGAAGCCAGTCTTACGCTCTGCCAAACTGGACGTTGCGAACGTGACGCGACAAGATGTCACAATCGTCGATCGCTACGTAAAGAATCGAGAGCAGCACGCTAGCGATGCCCAACCATCTATGGAATATATCGACGAGCATGCCAAGACACGTGCCGCGGTCCTGATAGACCGCCTCTCGACGACGCCGGCAGGAAGAGAGGATGCGACTGCCTACCAGTATCTCGTCCTGGAGATTCTAAATTTTCTCTTCGCGCCGGAACTGAAAGTTGCACCGGCACGGTGCCGACCTGCTGGGCCTCTGCCCGTTCCACGACGACCGCAACCCGTCGCTTGTCATCA
Organism: uncultured Acidobacteriaceae bacterium; assembly: GCA_963704415.1. Classification (GTDB taxonomy): domain Bacteria; phylum Acidobacteriota; class Terriglobia; order Terriglobales; family Acidobacteriaceae; genus Telmatobacter. The sequence goes on from OY969908.1 coordinate 2,886,450, forward strand.
CTCCGGCGAAAAATCTCTGGCACTGTCTGGGCGCGTGCAACACGGGCGGCACGGCCATCGACTGGGTGATGCGGGCCAACGGGATCAGCTTCCGGCACGCCGTCGAGTTGCTCAGAGAAGACTATCTTTCTTTAGCCGCCGCTTCGATCCAGCCGGTCAAGCATGGCACGGTGCGGAAGTTGCCGCCGCCTGTGGCGCGGGACGCGGACGACCGCGAGCTGCTGTTGCAGGTCGTCGGCTACTACAGCGAGACGCTGAAGCAGTCGCCGGAGGCGATGAGGTATCTGGAATCGCGCGGGCTGAAATCGCCGGAGATCATCGACCGCTTCCGGCTTGGCTTCGCCAACCGGACGCTGGGGTATCGCCTGCCGGCGAAGAACCGCGCCGCCGGCGCGGAGATGCGAGGCCGGCTGCAAAAGCTGGGTATCCTGCGGGAGAGCGGTCACGAGCACTTCAACGGCTCGCTTGTCATCCCGGTCATCAATGCCGAGGGCGACGTGGTCGAGATGTACGGGCGGAAGATCACACCGAATCTGCGCGAGGGCACGCCGGAGCATCTCTATCTGCCCGGTGCGCACGCGGGCATGTGGAATGAAGAGGCGCTGATCGTCTCCAAAGAAATCATCGTGTGCGAGGCGCTGATCGACGCGCTTACGTTCTGGGTTGCGGGCTACCGCAACGTGACGGCCAGTTATGGCGTGAACGGCTTCACTGCGGATCATCGTGCGGCCTTCGAGAAATACGGCACAGAGCGGGTTTACATCGCATACGACCGCGACGAGGCGGGCAACAACGCAGCGGCGAAGCTAGCCGAGGAACTGCGGCAGATGGGAATAGAGTGCTTCCGTGTGCTCTTCCCGAAAGAGATGGACGCGAACGCATACGCCTTGAAGGTGCAGCCAGCAAGCAGGAGTCTGGGCGTGCTGCTGAATAAGTCGGAGTGGCTGGGCAAGGGCCAGCGGCCAGAACCGCGCACGCTTGAGCCTGTCATCGTGGCTGAGTTAGAGATCGAGCCGGAGCCAGGCGCAGCAGTGGAGCCAGCAGAAGAACAGGCGGCTAAAGAAATAATCATCGAAGTAACTCTGGAACCGGAGTTATCCCCCGCAGCATCCATCCCCATCGAAATCGAAGACCATGTTCCTTCTTTAGCCGCCGAACCGTATCCGGTCCCGGAGCCGGTTGCACCGGCAGAGCCGGAGCCAACGGCAGCGCCCGCGCCGACTATCGACGTTCCGGTCGAGAAGCGCGGCGAAGACATCTTCCTGATGCAGGGCGAGCGGCGTTACCGCATCCGTGGCCTGAATAAGAATCTGAGTTACGAGCTGTTGAAGGTCAATGTCCTGCTATCGGGCCGAACGCCGCGCGGCGAGTCGGCCTTCCATGTGGACACGCTGGACCTTTACTCGGCACGGCAGCGCAGCGGCTTCACGAAACAAGCCGCCGAGGAGTTGGGCGTCAAGGAAGAAGTGATCCGCCGCGACCTGGGCCGGGTGCTGTTGAAACTCGAAGAGCTGCAGGACGAGCAGATCAAACAGGCGCTTCAACCGAAGGAAGAAGCCGTCACGATCAGCGACGAGGACCGGGCCGAGGCGCTGGCGCTGTTGCGTGATCCCCGCTTGCTCGACAGGATCGTCGAGGACTTCGCGCGGTGCGGCGTTGTCGGCGAGGAGACCAACAAACTCGTCGGCTATCTGGGCGTGGTCTCGCGGCACCTGGAAGCGCCGCTCGCCGTGATCGTGCAATCGAGTTCAGCGGCGGGCAAGAGTTCGCTGATGGAAGCGGTGCTCGCGTTCCTGCCCGATGAGCAGCGCGTTCAATACTCCGCCATGACCGGCCAGTCGCTCTTCTACATGGGCGAGAGCGATCTAAAGCACAAGGTACTGGCTATCGTGGAAGAAGAGGGCGTGCACTCTGCGGCCTATGCCTTGAAGCTCTTGCAGTCCGAAGGCGTGCTGACTATCGCCAGCACGGGCAAAGACCCCAACACCGGCAGGCACGTTACGCATCAGTACCGCGTCGAAGGCCCGGTGATGATCTTCCTGACGACGACGGCCATCGACCTCGACGAAGAGATGCTGAATCGTTGCCTGGTCCTCACAGTGAACGAGGACCGCGAGCAGACCAAGGCGATCCACCGTGTGCAGCGCCAGGCGCAGACGGTCGAAGGGCTGCTTCGTCGGCAGGACCGGAATGCGATCCTCACCGTTCATCGCAACGCGCAACGGCTCTTGAAGCCTGTCCCTGTCGTCAATCCCTACGCGCCGGGGCTGACCTTCCAGGACTCGCAGACGCGCACGCGGCGCGATCACATGAAGTATCTGACGCTCATCCGCAGCGTTGCCCTGCTGCATCAGCATCAGCGGCCACACAAAACCGTCGAGCATCGCGGGCGCACGGTCGAGTACATCGAAGTCGCGCTGGCCGACATCGCCATGGCCAACCGGCTTGCGCATGAAGTGCTGGGCCGCTCGCTCGACGAGCTGCCACCGCAGACGCGGCGGTTGCTGCTGGCCGTCGATGAGATGGTCACAGCCGAATGCGAGCGGCAGAAGATGGAGCGCTCCGATTACCGCTTCTCCCGGCGCGACGTGCGCGAGGCGACGGGCTGGGGCGATACGCAGTTGAAGACCCATCTGCACCGGCTGGAGGAACTGGAGTACCTGTTGATCCATCGCGGCGGCCGGGGCCAGAGCATCGTTTACGAACTCGTGTTCACGCGGCCGAAGGACGGCGGGAAGCCGGTACTGGGCGGCCTGATCGACGTGGAAAAGCTCTCGAAAAATGGCTACGACGGAAAGAAGTCGGGGCCGGAGGGCGAGTAGTCGTGGCCAAGTCGGCCCCAAGTCGGCGGGGTGTCGGGGTGCCTGCATCCCGCTGCCAGCCAGTATCCATGCTGCTTCCAGCCGATCCATCGTTGGAGCGCAAAAAAACACTTATACGGGGTGCAGCAAAATGGGCGCTCCGTCCTAACCATAGCGAGGAGGTAGAGCAATGGCACGCATAACCAAAACCCGTAAACCGCAGGCGCTCCCGGAGACGCCGCTCGAATCGCTGTTGCTGGAGCACCTGAGCGCGCTTGCGGTCAAAAACTACTCGGCGCACACGGTGCGCAATCGCCGGATTTACATCAGCTTCTTCCTGGGGTGGTGCAAGGAGCGCGGCATCACCGATCCGGTCGAGGTCACGCGGCCCGTGCTGGAGCGGTATCAGCGGCACTTGTTCCACTACCGCAAGAAGAACGGCGAGCCGTTGAGCTTCCGCTCACAGCACTCGAGCCTTGTGCCGTTGCGGGCATGGTTCCGGTGGATGACGCGGCAGAACCACATCCTGCACAATCCGGCTTCGGAGTTGGAGCTTCCCAGGCTGGGCCGCTCGCTGCCCAAAAACATCTTCTCCGCCCAGGAGGTCGAGCGCGTGATGCAGGTCTGCGAAATCGAGGAACCTATCGGACTCAGAGATCGCGCCATCCTCGAAATGCTCTACTCGACAGGGATGCGGCGCATGGAGGTTGTGCAGTTGAAGCTGTACGATCTGCAACTGGATCGCGGCCTGATCCTGATCCGGCAGGGCAAGGGCCACAAGGACCGCTATGCTCCCATCGGAGAGCGGGCGATAGCGTGGCTTCAAAAGTATCTCCGCGAGGGCCGTCCGCAGTTGGCCATCGAGCCGGACGACATGACGGTTTTCCTGACGGCGCAGGGAGAGCCGTTCAGCCGCAATCACCTGACCTTCGTGGTCAGCGAACGCATCGACGCGGCACAGCTGGGCAAGACCGGCTCCTGCCATCTGTTCAGACACACGATGGCCACGCTAATGCACGAGAACGGGGCCGACATCCGCCACATCCAGGTGCTGCTCGGACACGAGGACATCAAGACCACGCAAATCTATACGCAGGTTGCTATCCGAACCCTGCAACAGGTCCACGCCGCAACCCATCCGGCGGCGATGCTGGAACGTGGCCAACGCTCAGTCTTGAGTGCCAGCAATCCAGACGCCGAAGCCCTGTTCTCCACTCTCGAAGCCGAGGCCGAAGACGACCACGAATAACGCGCGCGCAGTTCTTCTTTTAGTAGCTTCTTTAGCTGCTAAAGAGGGGCCGATTCCGGGACGGAATCGGCCCCCGATCCAGGTTCCAATCGCTCTCCGATCAGCGCCGTAAGCCGCCACTCTTCCGCTGCGCAATCTGTGTGCAATGCCGCGCACTATCCGCTGCTTCTCCGCCGTGCAATCCGTTCACAATGCCGCACAGAATCCGCATCACTTCCCGGCTCTCAAGACGTACAATCAGAGCAACATGCAGCCAGCCTTTTCGAAGCTGTTCTGGGAAATCTATCTGGCCGCAATGCCGCAGCTAAGAGAAAAACCGCATCAGGGGGTTCAGAGAAAAAATCAGCGACTGCATCGGGGAGATGATCTTGTTAAGGCGTTTACGATGTTGGCGTTGCGTGGAGTGTAGTGTGGAAACGGTATCTGATCGTACTCGTTCGCCAAAGATCACGACTACTTCGTCGGCCAAACCGGCTTCCTGGTACACAATGCCAACTGCAACAGGTGCGATAGAGGCGCGAACCATCATATTGTTGCGCAAAATGATTGGCGGGCAGCGGGGTCGAGAAAGATTCTTGGACTCGCCGGGATCGGAGTCAATGACCCGAGCAACCTGATAAACCTGCTAACGGAATTCCATCAGCATCTTCATACCGATGAATATCATGCTGCTGTCGAGGACATACTCACGTGCGCATGGAATGAAGGAGGAGCTGACGGCGTTGCGGGCGCGTTAGAAGATATTGGGGAACAACTTGGTAACGGCAACTGGATACCGAAATGATCGCGCATGGAGATTCCAATGAAGGTATTTAAGATCAAACCAGATTTCGGTTTTCAGAGTTTTTTCTCTTCTGATCCCAATGGGCCTGAGTCATCAGTACCAGGCCCGTTCCCGTCGGGCAAACCGATGTTGTCAACCTGGACGCCGTTACCGATGTACGTTCATAAACCTATGTTGGAGCGGGGAAACTTTGCTCATTTTTGGGGTTGCAGTGGCAAGCTCATTATTGATTCTCGTGTGCGCGAAGCGTTGGGGGTAATTTTGGCAGGAACCTGTGAACTCCTGCCCTTGCTGCCCTACAAAGGCGAGGTCTTCCACGTGATGAACGTGCTGGAATGCGTAGACTGCTTGGACGAGAAGAAAACCCGATGGCGTATTGGCAAGTCAACAGGCAAAAAGATCGGAATCGATGAATATCACTTTGCTCCAGACCGATTCTCGAAATCCACTCTATTTATGCTTCCAAAGGGGGCTGCGCCGCTGACTGTGACCGGGCTCGGTGCCCCAGAATCCGAGTTTAAAACCATCGTTGAGCGCGAGGGGTTGACGGGTCTCAAATTCGAGGAGATTTGGTCCGAGGGCGGCCCACCCATCCAGGCGAAGAGCCTTCTTGAGAGAGCTCTCGGTTAAATTACGTTTCTATTACATGAACAGTCATCAACGTGGCGGGCTATTCCTCTTTGTCCGGAGCTGAGCCAGGACGCCCTTCTCTTCCACTGGGGTCTGCGGACAAGATCGATTCGTAGAGAGAGCCAGCGCCCTTCTCGTCAACGCCGGGGTCTTCCAATGCGTACAGCGTGTTGAATGCGCCGCGATATGCAATGGCTCTGGCAAAAAGGCTCAACTCACTCCGAGTTGAGCCGAGTTCCAGCAGACGAGTAAGCAGGGGGCCGAAGTCAGCAAACGGCGCGTTGGGATACCGCTCGGACATTTTTAGCTGAGTATCTATCCAAGACTCATCCATGTAGGAGTTGATGTCCTTCCGCCATAGATGTTCCAAAAACTCGTCACGCGTTGCCATCGGATAGCCTTTCCTGCGAGTCTCAGCTTTTCAAGTCAGCTCAGCCATATTGTATCGGGTCGGTATCGTGAAAAGCGCCATGCTTCGCATGGGCAGTAGGTGGATACGTCTCCCCCAGCCGGTAGCTGCGGAGCAACCTGCGGTTGCTGCTCAGTAACCAAAACCTGAAAAGCGGCGTCTAAAGAAAAAATGCTCTGGGCTGGTTGCTGTCCGGAGCGCGAGCGCAACCAGCGCCCGGTAGACGCGCATGAGCCGACTCCCCATCGACGAATCGCGGAGGCTATTTTCGTTTAGCTGCCCAGGCACGAGCGCGGCGCAGGCCGCGCAACCGGGGTGCGAGCCGCACGGCTCGCCGTCCATCGAGCCGCAAATCCTTCCCTTCAAACTCAGACCAGGCGGTGCGTTATGAAGCGGGCGCTGCGGGTAAAATCCGTCGGGACCAAAGTCTCGGCGGCGGAGCTGCGCGTGCTGGAGTCGCGCGCTGCGGCGGCGGGCTTGACGCTCTCGGAGTGGGTCCGGGATGTGCTGTTGGCCTCGTCGGTCGAGAAGGGCACGATGGCGGCGGAGCGGACGATCCTGGCCGAGGTTCTGGCGATGCGCACGATCCTTTTGAACTTCATGCTGAAGGTGGGCGAGGGTGTGACGATCCCGGAGGAGGCAAGCCGGAAGCTGATCAAGTGGGCGGATGACAACAAGATGAAGCGGGCGCTGGAGGCGCTGGCGAAGAACTCAGCGCGCGAGGAGCGGATGCAGACAGCGCCACCCGAACCGGCGTTGTCGCGGATGCCAATGGATGTGGCTTACCCCACGGACCAAGACCCGGCGCCTGGAGAGGAGATGTAGAGCGATGCTGACACTGTCGAAGCCGATCTCAGCGGGCCAGGCGCAGGCGTATCACAAGTCGGAGTTCGCGAACGCCAAAGAGAACTATTACACGGAGGGCGAGCGCGTGCGGGGCGAGTGGCAGGGCCAGCTTGCCGCGCGTTATGGCCTGCATGGGGAGGTCAATGAAGAGCAGTTCGCGAGGTTGAGCGAAGGCCAGCATCCGCAGACGGGCGAGGCTCTGATCCGCCGCCAGCAGGCGCACGAATACGTCAACGCGCAGGGCGAAACGGTGCGGGCGATGGAGCACCGGGCGGGCTGGGACGCGACCTTTTCGGCTCCGAAATCCGTCTCGCTGACGGCTCTTGTCGGCGGCGATGGCCGCGTGAGAGAAGCCCATCGGGAGAGTGTCCGCGTGGCTCTGGACGAGATGGAAAAATACGCCCAGGCGCGCATCGGAGGCAATGCTCCGCCGGAGACGACGGGCGCATGGGCGGTGGCCAGGTTCGAACACGACAGCAGCCGTCCGGTGGATGGCTATGCCGCGCCGCAGTTGCATACGCACGCGGTGATCTTCAATGTAACCGAGACGGCGGAGGGCAAAACGCGGTCGTTGCAGGCGCAGGAACTTTACAAGACGCAGCAGTACGCGACGGCGGTTTACCGCTCGGAGTTGGCGGCGCACTTGCAGCGGCTGGGCTACGAAGTCGAGCGCGGTGCGCATGGTCAGCCGGAGATCAAAGGCTACACGCAGGAGTATCTGGAGGCGTCGAGTCCGCGGCGTCAGCAGATCGAACAACGACTCGCCGAGCAGGGACGGCGGGGCGCTGGAGCGGCGCAGATCGCCGCGCACCGGACGCGGGATGCAAAGCAGCCGTTGAGCATCGAGGAGGTCCGGGCGCAGCATCAAAAACTCGCCGCCGAGCATGGAAATCAGTCGCAGCGGGTGATGGCCGAGGCTGCGCGGCGATGGGGCATAGAGCTTGAGCCGGAGCGTTCGCAGCGGGTTGCCGAGAGTGCCGTGACGTATGCGCGGGAGCGTGGGATCGAGCGCGCGGCGGTGGTCGATGAGCGTGCCTTACTGCGCGATGCGTTGAAGCATACGATGTGCGAAGCGCGGTTGCCGGAGATAAAAACGGAACTCGAAAAGCGCATCGCCAATGGCGAGCTGATCGAGGTTCCGCGCCGCGAGGGAGAGGCGGGCCGCGCGTTCACGACGGACGAGATGCAGAGCTATGAAAGAGACATCGTGCGGCGGATGCAGGCGGGCCGGGACAAGAATGTGATCGTCGATGGTTACACGCGGGAGTGGACCTTCAAGCGCCATCCGCACCTGAGCGTGAGCCAGCACCGGGCGGTCGAAGATGTGCTCGAAAGCCGCGACAGGATGATGGCTCTGGAGGGTGTGGCGGGAGCCGGAAAGACTACTTCTTTAGCCGCTGTTCGGGACGCTGTTGTGCATCATGGCTACGAAGTGAAGGGACTCGCGCCGACCTCTCGCGCCGCGCAAAAGCTGGCCGAGGCGGGCATGGAGACGGAGACGTTGCAGCGTCATCTTGCGCGCGGCCAGCAGCCGGACGATGGCCGCTGGAGGTTCTACATCGTGGACGAGGCGAGCATGGTCGGCACGCGGCAGATGCACGCGTTCCTGGAGCGGTTGAACCGGCACGACCGGGTGCTGTTCGTGGGCGACGTGCGGCAGCATGAGGCGGTCGAAGCGGGCAGGCCGTATGCGCAGTTACAGGAGGCGGGGCTGCGCACGGCCAGGCTCGATGAGATCCTGCGGCAGAAAGATCCAGTGCTCAAAGAGACGGTGGAGCAGCTTGCGCGGGGCGAGGTCAAAGAAGCGATCGCGAGCCTCAACCAGCAGGGCCGGGTGCATGAGATCAAGGACCGTGCGGAGCGCTTCCAAGCGATGGCGCGGGAGTATGCGCGCTTGCCGGATCGGACGCTGGTTATCTCGCCGGATAACGAATCGCGCCGCGAGATCAACGGCCAAATCCATCGGGCGATGCGGGAGTCGGGCCAGGTCACGGGCACCGCGTACCGGGTGCCTGTGTTGTATGCGCGGCAGGAGCTGACGGGGGCCGACCGGCAGCACGCGCAGAACTACACGGAGGGCGATGTGCTCCGCTACTCGAAGGGGTCGAAGCCCATCGGCATCGAGGCTGGAGAGTACGCGCGCATCGTGCGCGTGGACGGAGAAAACAACATGCTGACCATCACGCGCAAGAGCGGCGAGGAGTTGAGTTACGACCCGCGCCGGTTGCAGGGCGTGACGGTCTACCGCGACAGCGAGCGTGTCTTCGCCCAGGGCGACCGGGTACAGATGACGGCTCCGTATCCAAAGCAAAATCTCGCCAACCGCGAGCTGGGGACGGTAGAAAAAATAGACCACAGCGGCAATCTGAAACTGCGCATGGACTCAGGCCGGGAGGTCGAGTTCAACGTGCGGCAGATGCCGCATCTCGATTACGGCTATGCGGTGACGAGCCACAGCAGCCAGGGCCAGACCGCCGACCGCGTGCTCGTCCATGTGGACTCATCGCAGGCGCACGGCGAACTGCTCAACAGCCGCATGGCGTATGTCTCTGTGTCGCGTGCGGAGTTCGATGTGCAAATGTACACGAACGATGCGAAGACGCTGGGCCACGTGTTGAGCCGGGACGTATCGCATCCATCGGCGATGCAGCAGGCGATGCACGACGAGCTGGCCGGGTTGAAGATCGGGCCGCAGTCGCAAGGCAAGGAAGTAATCCAGCAGGACTACGGCATAGGCCTCGGCCTCTGAGGAGGCCGTACCCTCCGCTCCGGCATCCGTAAAGGCTCTCCGCTTCGCTCCGCCCGCTGCGCGGCGCACACAAAACGTGCGGCCTTGACTGATGCCTCCGCTGCGGGTGGTTCTCAGCTATGAGAAGAATGTCTTCTTCTCATGTGTCCAAAAACACATGAAAGAACCGACGGCGGCGGTCAGCTAGTGGCGCTGCTAAGGAACTGGTCAATGGTCATGATGAGAGCTTCTTGCTTGCGGCGGGGCAAACTCTCAATCTGTTCCAGGCGGCGCAGCACCTTGCGGTTGGGTGCCTTGCCCGGAGTCTTCTTGACGCTTGAGTACAGCAGTTCGTCGGTAGTGACACCCAAAGCCAGCGCAAAGCGCACGGCCATTTCCGCAGAGAGCTTGAGCCGGTCTGTCTCGTAATCGGAAACGAGCGACTGAATGATGCCAATCTGTCCGGCGAGTTGCACCTGCGTAAATCCGCGTTCCTTGCGGATGCGGGCAAGGCGCTTCCCCAGACCCTCGCTCCCAAAATCAATCGGCGGCAATTTTAGAGTCGATTTTTTCGGCATAGGTGCAGTCTATGGCTTAGAGCAAAAAACGCTTGAAGCCATACGTTATGATACGTTATTTATGTACACAGCAAAAAAGACGCGGAAAGCACTTGACAGGTTTTTCGGCGGAGGACGGAAAAATGGCACGAATCCCGGAGCACGAGGTCGAACGGCTGAAACGGGAGGTATCGGTCGAGCGGCTCGCCGAGGCGCGGGACATCAAGACGGTAAACCGGAAGTTAGAACCATCGACGGGACGGAACGAAGAGACATCATATTCACAAACGATTCAGACGAGACATTTTGGTCGTACGCGCGCACAAATCACGACGGCCTTGTTCTTATGTTCGAAATCAAGAATACGGATGACCTCGGTATGGCGGCGATCGCTCAAACATCGACATATCTTGGCAGTCGGCTCGGGAGGCTCGGATTCATTGTTACGCGGAAGGCGCCGACACTCGAACTGATGAAAAAGACCTTCGCCGTCTGGAATGATTCCGGAACAGAGAAAAAAGTCATCCTCATCATTCACGATGCACAGCTGATTGAAATGCTGAAGATACGAGCGGACGATAAATCTCCGACAAAGTGGATGCAGAGTCATTACAGGGCTTTCAGGACTGCGGCTCAATAGCCTCGATGACGGTTGCTATCTGGAATGATGAGAATAGGCCAATGCAGTTATCGAGCAAACTTTTGAGCCGACATCGGGCATTAGTCCTGTGAAACGCCGATCCCAGGTGCGTCGGCTCGCAAGATTCCAGTCGCCATGCCGACATAACGCTACCTATTTGCGCTCCGTGAGCGACTCGATCAGGCATGAATTCCCAATCTCGACATGCAATCCCAAAGGCGGCCCATGAAGGGCCATTCCTATTCTGTCCGCAAGGCCTGTATGGGATCAATGGAGGCAGCGCGGCGAGCAGGAATCATGGCCGCGATCGAGCCGGACCCCGCGAGCAGAGCACAGACGGACAGGATTGTAATTGGGTCGTGCAGGCCGACACCAAACAGAAACGCCTCGATGGCGCGCGTGGCGAACCACGAAGCGACGAGACCGGAGGCGAGACCGATTGCAAGGAGAGATACGGCTTTCTTGAGTACTAGCCGAAGTACATCCCTACGCTGCGCGCCGAGAGCCATGCGTATACCGACTTCGCGGGTACGGCGACTGACGGAATAGGCCACTAGGCCGTAGAGACCAACCAGTGCGAGAGACAGAGCGGTGGCGGCGAAGACGGTGAGCAGTGTGGTTTGGAACCGGCGCTGCGCGCTGGCATCCGATTCAAGATTTCCCATGGTTTGAACGTCGCCCGCGGCGAGGTTGGGATCGAGGGAGTGAAGAACGGTGCGAATGTTGACCGCGAGGGATTTTGCCGGAAGCGTAGCGCGGACGGCGATGTATCCACCTCCGAACTCCATGTCTGGCTCGTAGATTTGCGGCTCAGCGGGCTGTTCCAAGCTGGTGTTGCGCACGTCGCCAATGACACCGACAACGGTGTTCCATTGAGTGTGGTCATCCTGTCTGCTGACGTGGCCACCGATGGGGTTGCGACTGGCAAAATACTTTCTTGCGAAACTCTGATTGATAATGACGGTGTGCGCCCCGGGCTTTTCGTCGGCTGCGAACAACCGCCCGGCAATCAGTGGGATCCTCATTGCCGAAAAGTAATTCGGCGTCACCCAGCGCGCTTCAGCCAGTTGATTGATTTGATTTGGATAGCCATCCACCGCGAACATCCTCAGGTCTTCGGAGTCACTGAGGGGCAGGCTGTTGACGGCTCCAACCGTTTCTACGCCGGGCAACGCCTGCAGCCTCGCGAGGAGATTTCGGAAGAATGCAACGGCCTGTGGATGGCTATAGCGCGGATCGGGCCCGATGTTCAGAGTAACGGTGGACTCTGAGAAACCGGTGTCGACCGACTCGACATTGATGTAGCTGCGAATGAGCAGGCCTGCTGACGCGAGCAACACTACGACGAGCGCCGACTCGACGACGATGAGAGCACTCTGAATTCGGGGATGCGCGCCGGCAACGCTGCGGCTACCGGTGGTGGCGAGGAAGTCGGTGAGGTTGATGCGTGAAACAGCGAGTGCGGGGAGGATGCCGGTGAGCGCGCTCGTAATCAGCGAAATTGCAATTGTGAAGAGCAGCACACGCATGTCGAGGGAGGCTTCATTTAGGCGTGGGATGTTGCCTGGATTGAAGAGAGGAAGGATGCGCAGGAAGAGGTACGCGAAGGCGACACCGATGGCTCCTGCGGCGAGGCCGATCAAGAGAGCTTCCGTGATTAGCTGGCGAACGATGCGGCTGCGGCCGGCGCCGAGCGCGACCCGGACGCCGAGCTCGCGCATGCGTCCGGCAGCGCGGGCGAGGAGCAGATTAGCGGCGTTGCCACTGGCGATCAAAAGCACTATGGACACTGCGCCAAGGAGGAGCCAGAGCAGTGAGCGGACGTGGCCGACGGTGCTGTCGCCAAAGTTCTCGATCAGCGCGCCCCAGCCCTTCATCTGATGGAGTTTGTCGAGGCGCACCATGATGGCGGCCATCTCCGCCTGCGCCTGGGCGATGGAGACGCCGGGCTTGAGACGGGCGACGGCGTTTCCGCTCGAATTGTCTCTGTCGGCCGTCTGCTGAGGAGTAAGGGCCAGTGGAACCCAGACTTGCGTTGTCTTGTATTGAGATTCTCCGTAGGCTAAATCGGTCCTGTGCGGATACGCGAAGCCCTGCGGCATAACGCCGATGATCTCGTAGCTCCTGCCGTCAAGCGACAGTGAACGATGGAGAACGTCAGCGGCCGAGCCGAACATGGACTGCCAGAGCGCGTGGCTGATGACCGCAACTTTTTCGTGTCCTACTTGGTTGTCGTCGGAAGTAATCGCTCTCCCAAGTTCAGGAGTGGATTGAAAGGTTCGGAAGAAATCGCCATCCACGCGTGCCGCGCTGACGCGTTCCGCCGCCCCCGCCGAAGCCAGACTGAAGACGGACTGACCGAAGGCGGTCATGTCCTGAAAGGAATGACTGTCGCGCTTGAGGTCGTAAAAATCGGCGTAGGCGGGACCGAAGACTTCGGCTGGCAGTGTGAACTGCCGATTGGGAGTATAGAGATAGACGAGCTGGCTTGGATCGCCATACGGCAATGAACGGATGAGTACAGCATTCACGAGGCTGAAGATGGCCGTGCATGCGCCGATGCCCAGGGCGAGCGTGAACACAACGGTGATGGTGAATCCGGGGCTCCTGTTCAGTGTGCGCAGACCATAGCGCAGATCCTGCCTGGCTTGTTCGATCCACAACGGAGAGCGCTCGTCGCGATGTGCCTGCTTTGCCTGCTCCACGCCGCCCAAAGCGCGCCGCGCGGCCAGACGGGCCTCTTCCGCCGGCATCCCGCAGCGTTCGAATTCGTCAGTGAGGAGGGCGAGGTGCGAAGCGACTTCGCGCGCAAAGTCCTCTTCAGCATGTTTGTTGGCGAGGAGATTGCGGAGCTTGGCGACAGTTCTTCTCAAATGCACCATGGTTACTCCTCGTCAGTTAGCAGCTTTTCAACTACGCCTGCCATCAGGCGCCAGCGTTCGGTTTCTTCATTGAGCGCCTTCAACCCCGCCCTGGTGATGGTGTAATACTTCGCTTCTCGACCGTTTTCAGTCTTGCCCCAAGAGCCGCGGGTCCAGCCGCGCTGCTCAATGCGTACGAGAGCCGGATAGATGGTGCCCTGGTTGAGATTCAAGGCGTCGTCTGAAACTTGCTGGAGTCTGATAGCGATGCCATAGGCGTGCTGTGGACCCATGGTGGAGAGGGTGCGAAGGATCATGAGGTCGAGAGTACCTTGCAAGATCTGGATGGACATTCTCTTCACTTGGCATTCAAGTGAACATAGTTGTCACTTCGATGTCAAGTCGAAACCGCAGGAAGAGATTGAGGCGCAGCTAACACGAGGGAGTGGGCTCTTTCCGGGCGATATCAACGCAATTCGCTCTGCGAGAAGGGCTTCCGCGGTAAATGAAAATACGTACTGGGAAACGCCCCTTGCGCCTGGAGCCTTCAGCGGCCCGGTGGGTTCGATATTCCAGTCGGCATGCCCACATTTCGTTACCCATTACGGCTTTGCTAGGTGACGACTTGGAGTCACTGGTCCCTGCGATCGCGACCGGGATAGCGAATGCTGATTTCACTGCGCACTAGAACGTAGATTATGGCGGCAGAGGCAACGGCGGGCCAGCCGTAATTGGATATCAAGCTTGCCAGGACCGTCATCTCGTTTTTCCTCCAGCGACAAGTCCGAGCTTCAGGTGCTCGGGAGTGATCTTTTTCCGGCGCCGCAGGTTCGCTTTGTCCGCTTCCTGCCTCTTTCGCAGATCGATCGCAGCCTTCGCATGCGGCAGCATTTTCTCGATCAGGCCGTCGAAGCTGTAAAAGTTCGACTGCTGACCGCCCTTTGTGTCGTGGCGCTCGATGCGCCTTATCAGCCCCTCCTCTTCCATACGCTTGATATGCCGGCGGATCGTACTGGGATTCACGCCAATCAATTCGCTGAGAGTTTCCTTCGATGGATACGGCAGGTCGTCCTTCTTCCACCAGTATTTGGCTAGCTGCAACAGGATATTCAAATCCAGCGAGTCAATACCCAGTGCCGGCTGTTTGTCTAGAATGAGAGAGGGAAGGGCCGTCCACCCAGCAGCAGCCATGAGGGTCGGCGTCCACTTTTCTTCGTTGGCGCGTAAACTTCTTTGTTGGTCTGCCTTGAGTGCTGAGGATGCGTTTGCCATGATGTTATTTTGATCCCTTTTTCACGTTTGGCAAGCAGAAGGCCAAGGCAGTGGAGGCTCCCTCCCCTCGACGTTGGTGCCGCAGGCGGGGAGACCAAGTCGGCCCGGTCCCCTCGCCTCTCCAGACCCCCAAACTAGATTTACGCCATTCAGGACGATGACAATCACATCCACTGAACCTAGAACACATAGATAATTTCGGCCCGGGACGCTAATGCCTCCCCCTACCCCTCAGGATAGGCTTCCTTGTAGTGCTTGGCCTGCGCCCGGCGCGCGCGTTCAGGATCGTTCTCCCGCCATCGCCGACTCTTGGCGCGGCTGCGGCAACGCTCGCTGCAGTATTGCCGACGCGAGGTGGTACGTTCGAAGACAGCGTTGCATTCAGCACACGTGCCACGCCCGGCTGCTGATAGGTCGCACT
Source organism: uncultured Acidobacteriaceae bacterium (assembly GCA_963704415.1). GTDB lineage: Bacteria > Acidobacteriota > Terriglobia > Terriglobales > Acidobacteriaceae > Telmatobacter. The sequence continues at coordinate 2,901,648 of OY969908.1, forward strand.
CCCACAGCGCAGGCCCTCGTTCCGCAATGAGAGCAAACAGCTCATCCAATTGGTACCTCTCATGAAGAGTCTTATAGGCTTCTGGCGAGGGGTTGTTCAGCAGTTCCAGACCCTTTTCGGTCAAGTTGAAGTCGGGCGTCCGCAGCGGAAATGCTTTGCCTTCGTTCCGCGTTCCCTTGAAGCGCTCCAACGTGGATCGCCAGTTAATACTTCCGAAGGTGGTCTCGTTGAAGTTCTTGATCTCCCAGCGACGAAAGGAGACTTCAATACTGTAGCCCTGCTCGATTTGAGCTTTGAAAGGGTTCGCCATCCAAAGGCGCGACATTTCATCGCTAAATCTGATTTTGTGAAGAGCCTTGCGCCAACCTTCGCGTTGCAGAGGTTTGAGATCAGCGTCCGACAACGTTGCAAAATAGTCCCGCGCTCGAAGCCAATCCGCACATCGCTCCCGGGCGTCCGCCTTGTGCCCCTCTAGCTGCTCGGCCGGTACTGGGCAAAAGCCGTCGTCCATCCGGGCGATGTCGTCTGAGAAAAACTTGGTCATCTCGCGCGTGCGGCGACGCCAGCTTTCGTAGTCATCAACGTTCATGTCGTCGTAGGCGAAATCATCGAGGGAAAGTATCTCGAGGAATTCATTCCATTCACCAAAGATGTGATGCAGCTCGTCATCGCTGTAACGGCCGGCCGCCCGCAGTTCTTTTGCCAGACGCGCTTGCTGCTCCGTATAGAGCAAGAAACCTTCACGGCCGGCACCATCTTTCCAGCGCCGCAGCAAATTGCCCGCGATCATTGCGTCCAGCTCGGACCGCGTAATGCCATGCGACTCGACCGCATAAGCTAACCAGTCATCCTGCAGCTCGCCGCAAATTTGAGGATCGAAGAGCCGGAATTGCAAGGGCGTCTCCATGTCGAAGCCTGGCGCGGGAAACAGGTCGAAGGGATTTATCCGCTCGGTTCCCTGTGCATCCCTCATCTCGGTGTTGCCCCACCCAGCCATAATTAGACATTAGTCCCACCGGGCCCCTACGGAAACGGTCTTCAAATGACCGCCCACTTCGAGGTGACGGGCGGGTGGTCACACTCGTCGTTTGATGGCGCCGAGGCGCGAGCGAATACGAGAACTTAACTCTTCATACCTACCGGTTGCAACAGACACAACACACTTTCTCCGGTAGCAATCGGACGACATTCTAGGCGCCACCTCCGGAACGACGTGTCAGACCTTAGAAACATCTCATCGGAACTCGTCTCCCCTTCGAGCGCCTTGCGTATAGAGGGCTCAAAGGAGTCATCAATGGAGTCTCCTGGTTTTGGTCTGAAAATTCCCTTGCCCCAGATCACCCTCGAGTCTTCAGGTGCGAACACCGTCACACCGAACAGCTCCGCATACTTCATTCCTGTGGTCGCCACCGACGTGCGAAAATGGCGAGCCATCTCGAGTATTCGCTGAGTTGAAATCTCACCACAGGCACGATCTAGGAACAGTTGCTTCGGCATCAATAGCTCGACCGCAAACATATCGCACAATCGTTCCACTTCCTTTCCGTGCCGAGGTACGTTGGGTCCCGTACTCTCAAGAATGGCGTGGCCCATCTCGTGTGCGATTGTGAATCTTCGGCGCTCTGCTGAAAGATAATTTGAATAGAAGATTCGAAGGCGTTCGCCGTCCCTCCTGATTTCGCCGGAGCCAGCGAGGTCTGCGGCCTCGAATCCGGTTAGAGGATGGTACCAATCTTGCGGCGCAAACCGATCTGAATGGAATTCCCTGCGATAAAGAACACCCAAATCACGGAAGACCTGTCCACGGAGCAATCCAATGCACCGCAATATCCGTTTCAAAACAGGGCGAACAGTTGGATTGGCCAGATTAGAGGCGCTTGTCATTCAGCACCCCCTCTTGTTGAGGCTTGATGAGCCAAGTATGTTTTTGCCTTACTTAATAAATTAGCTAACGTGCCGGCGAATCAAATCGCGGCGACTGTTGGTGACTTTCGATTCTCGCGTTTGTGACCTCAGTTTGATGCAGGACCGATTGGCTGCGATCTTTGCACATCAAGAGACAACACAGGGTGCTATACTCGCGCCCAATCAATCCAATGGGCCTGATCCCCCACACAACCAATTGTCGGCACGAAATCGTTGCCTTCCTGCCAAGGCGCGCCGCCATCCTTAGGGAGACACCATGTTCCGGCACGCTCATGTCGATCGGATACATTTGCGCTCTGGCGCGATTCTGCTCTCGTCGTTTGCTCTTATTCTCATGTTCCTTCCCTTGCCAGGCTGTCTGCGCCCCGGAGAAAAAATCACGGTGCTTGTAACGTGCTCTCCATCTTCTATTCTCTCCACACAGACATCGAAGTGTTCCGTCCTGGTTCCCGGATTCGACCCGCCTTACGGGGTGAATTGGTCGGTCAGTCCCTCCACGATCGGAAAAATCAGTTCGGCGGGCGGCTTCACGCCTGCGCATGCAGGGACTGCAACGATCACGGCGACGTCCACGATCTATCCGACCATCTCGGGTAGCGCCAAAGTCATTGTGACGGCCACGACCAGTGTGACATCCGTGTCTGCCAGTTGTATCCCAGCTTCGATTTACCCGAATCAGTCCTCGGCCTGCACAGCATCGGTCACCGGGACGGGCAACTTCAGCAACGCCGTCTCCTGGTCCGTATCCCCATCAAGAGCCGGAACCATCAGCAGCGCCGGCGTCTTCACGCCGAATGGCACAGGAACAGCCACCATCACCGCAACCTCGACAGAGGACACCACCAAGTCAGGCTCCTTCAGCGTCATCGTGTCTGCCCCGCCAACGATCACTTCGGTGAGCATGGTGTGTAGCTCAACAACGGTACCGACTGGGCAGAGCATTCCATGCTCGGCGTCCGTAGCCGGCACCGGAAACTATGATCCTTCTTTGACGTGGTCCGTCAACGGAATCCTCGGAGGCAACACGACCGTAGGAACAGTCACGACTGGAGGGCTCTATACAGCGCCCGCCGCTGTGCCGACTCCGTACGCTGTATCAGTCGCTGCCACCAGCGTTGCTGATCCCACAAAATCCGCTACGTTCAGGCTGATTGTCGCGGGGACGGTTGCAACAGCCACCCAGCCGATCAGCAGTGCAACGGGTGGGACTGTAACCCTGCCTGATGGAAGTTGCGCCACGATTGCACCGGGCACGCTCGCCGCCGACAACACGGTCACTCTGACCGAAGTCTCGGTACCAACCGTGCGGCCCCCGAACGCTCTTCTGACACCCACTGGGCCAGAACTCATGATCAGCTTCTCGACGCCACCACAGTTCCAGGCTGCAAACCAATCGCAATCGAAATTGTTTTTAAGGCCGGCCGATTCGACGACTTTGCTTGCTGGCATAAGTTTTCATATCAACACGCAGAACATTTCGGCCGCCGCAGCAAGTGCGATGTCTGCAGTTTGGAGCGTTGCCACACAAGCCGGAACCGCCATCGATCAAGGGATCGCATCGAGTGCCGGCGCAACAGGCAACACGATCATCGTGATCCTCGACTCCGATTGCCTGGCGGCCCTCAATGGGGTCACAGCTCTTGCCGCTGGTTCGACAATAGAGGTCTACTTTGTCCAGGAGGCTGCGAGGCCTGCGAACCCGCCGGTTCAGAACCTGCTGGTCTGGAACCAAACGACGAATACCTTCTCCCCCTTCCAGGCGTGTCCACCGACGACAGCCGGAAAGGTATTAGTTGTCGTTCATGGGATGGCGAGCTCCGTCGAGGACTCCTATACGGACTTTTTAAAGAAGAACCCGGACTTCGTAGCGAACTACAAAACGGTCTACGGAATCGACTACGACTGGTGGAACGGGATTCACGACGATGGCACTGTCGTCGGCGCATTCCTGGATACGGTCGGTGTCTGCTCCGGAGGGTCAAATATTGATCTCATGGCACATTCGGAAGGCGTGCCGGTCACCATGTCGGCTCTGACTCAATCAGCCAGCGCTAAGGTTACAACGACTCACTTCATCGCCGTCGCCGGACCAATTCTTGGCACGCCCATGGCGAATACCTTCACGGAGCAATTGGGAATCGGCCGGTACGCTCTGCTCACGGGATTGCTGAGCCTACATGCAGGTTCCATGGTCTTCCCGCCGGCAACTCCGGGAGGCATTCTGGATATCCTGGAAGATCCGTTCGCACAGGATCTTTCCCTCGACACGCCCAGTAATACAACCCTTGCGGCGATTCAAAGTTCCTGGCTCTCTGATCCAATCCTTTCGCAAGTCCCGATTGTGATGGTGGGGGGAACTTCGCCGGGCGCTGCTCTAGGATTCGTGTGCCCGAATTGTTTTGGAATCTTTAAACAAACACCCTTTGATGGAATTGTGGGCCTCGACAGTGCATTCGGCGCGGGGTTGGACTTACCTCTATACCGAATACCCGCCTTCCCACTCTTTCACACCGATATGATCGGGAACACGACCGACGACGCCGCAGTTACATCCGACATTGAACTTCAACTATCAAACCCTACTCCACCGCAACTGACCATCTCGACATCTTCACCTTCCGCAGGCTGCCAGGACAATCGCTGGTGTTTCGGGGCTCCAGGAACGGTTTTTACTTTCGCAGCAAGTGGCTTGGCCGCTAACTCGACACCGACGTCGACACTGAATATGTACATGCAGGATTCCACGGGTAACGAAGTCGGGCCGGTGCTGGTGGTGCCTCTTTCCGATGGGACCATCACCTGGGCAGATCCGACGTCTCCAAGCAAGATGTCTGGCACCTATGGGATCTGGCTCTACGACTCTTCGAGCGGCGCAAGCAACAGCGTCATCGAAACGATCTGCACGACGGACTGCCCAACGCCGACTTCAACGGTCACCGTAACCGTCGCGCCCCAGATGGCTCAAGTACCGGTTGGCAACCAGCAACCATTCACTGCAAACTCTGCGGTCACGTGGAGTGTGAATGGGGTCCCCGGTGGAGATTCCACCGTAGGCACGATTAGCCCATCCGGGCTCTATACTGCACCGTTCACGGTCCCCAGCAACCCGACGGTGACAGTGATCGCAACAAGTCAGACTAATGCCAGTGCGATCGGGACGGCAAGTGTGACGATCGTTGCACAATCCAACAACGCAGTACCGACTATCACGTCGCTCTCGCCCGCGACGCTGCCGGCCGGCTCAGCATCACAAACCCTAACTATCAATGGAGCCGGATTTATTCAGGCTTCGACCGTGAACTTTAATAGCGGTCCTGATCGGACTCCCGACTCCATCAGCCCGAGTCAGATCAAGATCACATTGAGTACAAATGATCTCGCTACTGCGGGAACCTACCCCGTTGTCGTGAAAAGTCCGGCGCCGGGGGGCGGCTCATCGAACGCGGCTACATTTGTCGTTTCCAACGCCTCTCCCACCAATCCCGGCTGGACCTGGATGGGTGGAAGTAATCAACCACAGCAGCCCGGCGTCTATGGCACACAAGGAATGGCTGCGGCGACCAATATTCCCGGCGCGCGCGAACAGGCAACTGCGTGGACCGACCCCAGCGGCAACTTCTGGCTTTTTGGTGGAGACAACACTTCAGTAAATGGCGGCTCGACCCTCAACGATCTCTGGGAATACTCTCCGAGCACCCAAATGTGGACCTGGGTCAGTGGCAGCCAGAGCGCGAATGCGACTGGAGTCTACGGCACGCCGGGGGTTCCCAGCGCGACAAATGTTCCAGGTGCGCGCGAAGCAGCGACGGGCTGGATCGATTCGACCGGGAATCTTTGGTTGTACGGCGGTTTCGGCGCCACTGATTTTGGAGATCTATGGCAGTTTAATCCCACAACTGGGCTGTGGGTATGTCTCGAAGGCTGCAGTGACGCACTGGCGCCCGCAGTGTACGGTACGCAAGGCATTGCCAGTTCCACGAACACACCAGGGAGCCGGGTAGCCGCAGACAACTGGACGGATGCAAGCGGAAATCTATGGCTCTATGGCGGAATCGGCCTTTTCACCAATAGTGGTGGCCAGTTAGCGGGAGGGGTGCTTGGTGATCTCTGGAAATACACTCCGGGTACTGGAATGTGGACATGGGTCAGCGGTGACAATACGACGGCTTATCCCCCTGCGATTTACGGGACTCCAGGGGTTCCAAGTCCCGCGAACACTCCAGGAGCGCGCCAATCATCCGTCACATGGACCGATGCCAGCGGCAATTTGTGGCTCTTCGGAGGCGTCAATCCCAAAGGGAACTGCACCGTCTCATCCTGGTACAACGACCTCTGGAAATTCAACCCCACGACAGGCCTATGGACATGGATGAGTGGGAGCGACTCTTGTGGGGCAACGGGGGTTTACGGCACGCAGGGAGCGGCCGTTGCGTCGAATGTTCCGGGAGCGCGATCGGGTGGAGTTGGTTGGGTCGATGGAAATAGCAACTTGTGGCTGTTTGGAGGCACCGATCTAGTAGATAAATGGAACGACCTTTGGCAGTACGACGTGACGACAGGGCTGTGGACATGGGTGGCTGGAAGCGACTTGGCCGATCAGGTAGGTTCCTTTGGGAACCCAGGTGTGGCAGCATCCACGAATTCGCCTTCCGCTAAGGCGTACGCGGTGGGATTTATCGATACCGCAGGGCATTTCTGGTTGTTCGGCGGGCAATCCATAGTCACGCAAGGAACCGGAGGCTCGGGGCCCGATTTCAATGATCTCTGGGAATATCAGCCGTGAGCAAGAAATCGCATTGGGTTGAAAAGCGAGGGTTCTTCGGCGCACGGGCCGGCTGCCCAAACCCACTTGCCTGGGTTTGGCAAGAATCTGAGCGATATCCGATCCTCTCCTCTGTCTGCGGGTGTTGAGGACAAGGCTTGCCATTAAATGCCAGATTTATTTCGCGGATTCGCACAATAATTGTTAGCGACGAGCCGATGACGTGATTTTGAACAGAAGAGTAGCTCAGCGTGTTAATGGGGAATTGGTGAGATGATCCCGATGAGCGTGAAACTCAATAGCGTGGAGGAAATCGCCGCGGAAATCCGCGAGAGCCTGTCGAAAGCATACAAGGAAATAGCAAATTGGGACGTTCAGGAACCCGAACGAGAAGAAGTGGAATTGGCAAAGTATTTCGTTGAGCGGGCCTTCATTCAATCGCTGACTTTTCTTGAGGCCGCCGGTCTTAACCAAACCTTCAGCGCACTCGCGGCAATAAACGAGGCCGCGAAGGAGAATTACGCTGAGTATTCCGTATTCTCCGAGGGGGCTTATCTCGTCTGGGCGGCTAAGCTGGAAGCTTACCTCAAAGGTATCGAGACCATCTTTGTAGGGAGTCAATCTGGGCGTGTCACGAAGGAACTGATCGACATCCTTCGCGCAACACAGTATTCGATCACTGATCGAAACTGTTTCTCATCGGTGCTCCAAAACGAAGATCATGTTCACTCTCGGATCGAAGCTGTGCTTCGATGCGTGTTCACCGACCTCAGGCACAAACCTCCCATCGCAAAACCCATCAAAAACTTTGAGCCCGATACCGGGATTCCTTCCTTGAAGACGCTGATTGAATACAAGTACGTCGAGTCGCTGCAGGACGTAAAGAGAGTGGTTGATGAGGTCCTTGCTGACACCCGCGGGTACAGTTCCAAATCCTGGGAAAGGTTCATCTACGTGATTTACGAGACAACGCGCCTGAAGCCCGAAAGCGAATGGCGCCAGATGTTGCGCGAGAATGACGTTCCCGAGAACACAGATGTAGTCGTAATTTCCGGTGAAGCGCGAGATCCGAATGCGGTTCCAACTGGCCGCGTTCAATCTAAAAAAGTGGCATCTGCACGGCTTCGATCTGCGAAGAAGCTGCCATCCACTAGGGCAGCACCTCGCTAGAATCAAACGGGATCAGCGACGGATTGTTTGAATGCTAAGCATCGGATGGGCGTCCCAAGAGGGACGAGGATGAACAGGCGTAAGTCATACTGGAACCGCTGGGGCATGCGACACCTACAGCCCGGCGCCGACATTGGTGCTGCGACAGGCTGGAGTTTCTTACCCAAAAGTCGAGCTCCTGCCCAAAAACTCTCTTTGCAAGTGTCTAGGATCCTAGACAACCGATCTCTCAGGAACAAGTCCCGACGCTCCTACCTCAGCAACGGACTTTACAAGATTTAACTCGCTTGCGTCTGTAAAGTCCTTGATGAGCGGCTGTCCTCCGTCGCTGAAATGAACGGTCCATCTGCTTGGCGGCGCGCCTACCACGCCACTGAGCGCAACTAGACCCTTCCGGCCTGTAACTAGCTCCACCACGGTATCACCAGAATTGAACATGACTCTTCTCCCTGCAAACGATTCTAGGACCCAACCGCATTCGTGTCAGTTGACCGTCAGCCGGGTGACAACCCGCCCACACACAAACGCCCGGTGGAGATTCGCGGCGAAATGTGGAAATCGGGGGGCGAAATCTCGCGCTTCAATCTGTATATTGACTTTGTCTCCCGAGACTCGCGGCCGTGCGCAGGCTCCTCCGAGCTAGACCTGGTGAGGCAGTTTTCCCTGATGGCCCCGACTTCTCGACGAGGAACCTACCCAAGCGAAGGAGCGTACTTGATGGCGACCTCTAAGAACTCTCAAAAGATCCATGAAGAGCCTTTCGGGATGGACGCGAGTTGGTCCTTCACGATGAACCCCTGCCCTAAGTTCCTAAAAAGCTTTGAGGATCGCTTATGCAGCGAAAATGAGATCGAGCAGAACCGTTCGGAACTAATCGAGACATCGGCGGCAAACGTGCGAACAGCAAGACAGCGGGCGAAGTCAGAAACTAACGAACTGACCTCAGAGGAAGAAGATCGCCTTCGCGAAGGCTTGAATACGGAACATTCCTAAGGCAGTGCGTGCCATCACCGCGCCCGCAGCCATGAAGGGCGAGATGCCCCGGGGCCGCGCTTCAAGGATAGCCGCCGCAGAACCCGTGGCTATTGACCAGGTCCTGCCAAATGCCCGTGGCGTTGCGTCCCCGTTCCAGCTCCAGCGCGATGATCTCAGCATAGGGCTGACAGGCGCTGAGCGAGACCTCTGTATCCGGGCCTGAACTCGTTTTCCCCAATAAAAAGCCGGTGGTCACCTCTATAGAGGCCGGTTTTGATTCCGCACCCTCAGAGTCGGGGGTGACCCTTATAGATGGGATGAGAAGGTCGACCCCGATCAATGCCAAGCGCTAAGCTGGCGTTGATCAACGCACTCAAAGGTGCAATCCCGGAGGATGGAGGTCGACCCGTGAAGAAGCATAGCGACTCTGTGAAGAAGTGTGAACCCTCAACGAAGCGAATGAAGGTGCGAGCCTCGGAGCGACGGGATGCCCGCGAGGTGATGGCGGAACTGGTTGCGCAACTCACGAAGCAGCTGGATGCGGAAAGCTCGCCGGTTGCCGAACCAGAAAAGGGTATGCGAGGTGCAGAATGTCCGAACCTAGATCGTTTAACGGTGGGGGTGGATCTGGGGGACCAATGGAGCAACTACTGCATTTTGGGTTTGGCCGGCGAGACGCTGGCCGAAGGCCAGTTTCGGACGAGGCAGCAAGCAGTTGGAGAGTTCTTTCGAGGCCTGGCGATGTCGCGTGTTGTTGTCGAAGTGGGAACTCATTCGGCGTGGGTACGGGAAGTCATCGCCGGTTTCGGACATGAAGTGCTGGTAGCCAATCCCCGGCTGATGGAGGGATCGAAACGTCGCCGGCGCAAGAACGACCGGATCGATGCCAATAAACTGGCGCGGCTGGGGAGGACGGATCCGAAATCGCTGCATCCGATTCAGCACCGCAGTGCGGAAGTGCGCGAGGACTTGCTGGTACTTCGAGCTCGCGATGCATTGGTAGCGTCGCGGACGGAATTGATAAACACCGTCCGTGCCCTGGTGAAGACCATGGGGGCGAGACTCTCCAGCTGTTCGAGCGAGGCTTTCGCGAAGAAAGCAGAAATGGACATTCCGAACGAGCTACGGGAAACGCTGCAGCCGTTGTTGCGGCTAATCGCGACGTTGAATGACGAAATCAAGTCCTACGATCAGAGGATCGAACAGCTGGCGAGCGAGAAGTATATGCACACGCAGTTATTGCGGCAAGTCACGGGGGTAGGGCCCATCACCGCGCTGGCCTATGTGTTGACCCTGGAAACGCCGCTGCGTTTTGCCAGGAGTCGCGATGTGGGCCCGTATCTGGGGCTTGTGCCCAAGCAGGAAGATTCCGGAGACAGCCAGCCGCAATTGGGCATCAGCAAGGCCGGAGACAGAATGCTGCGCAAGCTGCTGGTAGGAAGCGCGCAATATATCCTGGGGCCGTTTGGTCCAGACACCGATTTACGACGATTCGGGATGCGGCTGTGCGAGCGCGGCGGAAAGAACGCCAAGAAACGAGCGGCCGTCGCAGTAGCGCGAAAATTAGCTGTTTTACTACATCGACTTTGGGCGAGCGGCGAGGTCTATGAGCCCCTCGGCCACGGTGCGGTGACGAAGCTAGCGCATGCCGTCGCCGCATAGTCTCGCACGATGACTGCGAAACAAATATCGGTTTTGATCGCTTGGAACGACAATCTGTTTCTCGGAGGTTGATTGGTAACGACATCCACCGCCTTGTTCGGGTGACTGCGAAAAACCGGCCGATCCTTGGAGATCGCTCTATAGATTGCAGCACCCCAACAGCCCGGGTCATCACCACGGTGATGGACCCGGGCTTGAAATCGGACCCCAAATTGCACCGGACCCAAAGCGGCCCATTCAGAGTGCGGATAGAAGCCCGGCGATGTGGGTGGCGCCAATGCCAACTCGAGAGCGATCGTCACAGCAGCGAATCAAACCAAGTACCGATCCGCGAAATCGGAGCAAGGGCACTTCACCTAATATCGAACGAAGCTGAACCAAGAACGTGTTCCGCTTCGTTCCCGAGTCGAGTGTCCGAGCGGCAGTGAACTCTGTCAAGGGTCAAGATGAACGTCCTGCGGGACGCCCTTGACAGTGTTCACCACCACTCCCGACGCTTCGTTGCTGACACTAGAACGGCCGCCACGTCGGCCTTGACATTTATGACCTTCTCATAGAGGCCGGTTTTGCCGGACCACCGTGTCCCCAGCCACCGGGTGTTCGCAGTGCGACACCCACCGAGCGAAGATAATCGCTCGCCGTCTCTCGACGCACACTCGTTGCCTGCTCAATCCGGCGCAGCGACCAGAAGCGTCTGTTTTATCCAGTCCAGCGTTTCTGTCAGCGAAGGTCCGGCCCCGCTCTGGCCGGAAGGGGGTCGCTGCCCGCGGGTCTCCGGGGCGTCAAACACCATCAAAGCGGCCACGGTAGACGTATCACGCGTTCTTGATCGTTATCGGCGCCTCTGAAAAAACTTTGCAATCCCGACCTTTGAGCCGAACTACGTCAATTCGGAGGCAATCTCAGCTGTAGCAAACACCCCACAGCTTCCATTTCTGACAGCGCGAGCAAGTATCTAGGTGATCGCCGCAATAAGGGACCCCACACTCCCAGCACACCTGTTTCGCGGGTACACGGTTATTGCAGCCTTCAAGTTTACACGGTTCCATGTTTGTTACCTCATTAAACGCCAATTACATGGCAGCGAACTCTACTTCTTCCTAAGCCAATCGAACACTGCCCAAGTTGCCGCAAGGTCTTCCTCGTTATATTTCAAAATCTCAGCCATCCGTGCGGCGAAATGGCTTCGTGACCGGTCGACCAAATAGTCAAACCCGGCGCAAAGCCGGGTTGTTCTTCCCCATCTCGTTTATCTCAGAATGCCTGCGCTAGCGCATTGCGGAACTCATGCGCCGGTTCCAGGTATCTCATCACCGATGTGAGATCGCTGTGACCGGTCCGCTCCATCACGCTGCGCAGGTCGCCACCGGAGGCCTTTCAGCATCCGGGTCCTCGACCGCCGTTCGTGTCGGGACCACGCGCATGTTGACCTGTCGCTCCCTCGCCAGCCGCAGTCCCGCGATGATGCAAGCGCCAAGGTAAATTAGCGCCCGGTTGGGTCGGGGGATGTGCGAATCGGGATCAAGCACTGCCGAGTAGAATAGGCGAAGAAGAGGCGAAAGTCCAGGCAGGTCTGAAGCCACACTTACAAGTGTATCCGTGATACAGTTTCGCCATCATGCTGAAACGGTTGGCGATAGTTATCAGTTTCACAATGTTAGGCTTGGCTCCAATTATTGGGCAGAGTACGCAACCCAGCACTGATGGTGCCACTCAGAGCCTGCACAAGGGTCCCGCCGAGAAGCAGCAATCCGGCCCCAAAGCAAGGCAAGATGAACAGCAGCAGCCAACCTCTATCGCGATCCGCTCTCTGCCTCAAGTGTCGGTCGCCAGAGACTACAAAGGTTTTTGGGGCGTTGTGTACGACTGGGGTCCGTGGGTTTTTGCCTTCTTGCTCGTGGTAGTTGGCGCATTTCAGATAGTGCTGCTCATAGTTCACGCTACCCATTTAAAAGGCTTGGCTAGTGCTGCAACTGTCAACGCAACAGCTATTACGCGACAAGCCGAGTTGATGGAAAAGCAGCTCAGAGAAATAAGGTCCCAGCGCGAGCAGACTGATGCGTTGATTGTTCAAGCCACCGAACAGGCCAAGGCCTCCAAAATTGCCGCAGAAGCCGCTGAGAAAAGCGCCCAAGCCTTGATGGATGGAGAGAGGGCATGGCTGCTCGCTGAAAGTATTGAGATGAACTCTGATGCCGGGGTTGATCCCCTACCGATTATCTTTTCCAATGCAGGAACTGGCCCCGTTTCAATTCAGGAGGCTTGGCTCTCGACAAAGGAGCGGCGTTCAGAATCGTAAACTTTGGCAAAACTCCGGGTCGAATCACCTCCATCGAAGCTCGCCTTGAACTCGGGGACTCCAAAATCTCTCCCCCTAGTCCGCAGGATGTGTATGAGAAGCACCCTTTTTCGGCTTTGGCATTTTCAATTGGCCAAGAGCCACCGGTGGCTGTTCCGGAGGAGCACGTGATACTACAAGGATGACAAATATATCGTAAATATATATAAACAAGCAACATAGTATTTTGTTATTATCTATACAAGTCCTGCACAGATACGCAGAGTCAATGACTTGCCGGAAAAATCTGCACGGAATCTGCACAGGATGCATCGAAAAGGACAGAGGCGAACATGGCATTCGTCACCGACAAAGCGGAACTCAAGCCGGGCCTGGTTCTCTTCCGGCGTGGCGACGTGGATCATCGGATGTGGTATTGCCGCATGAAAATACCCAAAGCCGACCGCTACAAGACGGTGTCGCTTAAGACGACTGACATCGAGGTGGCGCGGGAACGCGCCTTCGATCAGGACGCGGACATCCGGTTTCGCCTAAAGCATGACGTTCCTGTCTTCAACCATCCCTTCCGCGAGGTGGGGCGGGAGTATCTCTTCGTGCAAGAGGCGCGGGCCAAACGTGGAGAGATCAGCGCCGCACGGCCCGGGAAAGTTCGAGCCATTATCGAAGGCGCTTTAGACCGCTATGTAGGCTCAACGCAGGTCCACCTTATTGGCGATGAGCTTTGGGGCGGCTATCCGGCATGGCGGCGGGAGAACGGCGCGGGGCGCAATAAGCGCAACGGCGTTCGGGAAGTCACTGCCGACATGGCGCGAGCCTTCGCGGATACGGAAGCCGAGCGCCGCACCAAGGTTCAGCAAACCTTGGGCATCCGAGTTTTGAAGCCGATTGAAGTCAAACCTTCTGAAGAACGGACGGTTCCGTTTATTAGCGATTCCACCATCCGCCTGGAGATGTCCATCTTCGGTGCGGTGATGAATTACGCCATCAAGAAACGCTATGTTGCGGCCAGCCAGCGTTTCGACGAGCGTCCCAAGCTCAAGACGATGAGGCGCGATGAGTTTACGCTGGAGGAATACCGCAAACTCCACACCGTGGGAAGGAAGTGGATTGCCGAGGCTGATAAACCTTCAAGCATCTGGTATCGCACCACCACCTACAACATGATCCTGATTGCCTGCAATACAGGCATGAGGCCGGCGGAGATGAAGAATCTCCGCTGGCGCGACATTATGCCTGCAAAAGACCGCGAGGGGCGTGAGATCGTTGTGCTGTTTGTCCAAGGCAAAGGCAAGTCGCGCAAGCTGGTTGCTCCTAAAAGCGTCGGAGAGTATCTGGAACGTATCCGCGTGATCTCCAAAGCCACGGAACCGGACGACAGAGTCTTTACCAACACCACGGGCAAGCCTGAAAAAACTCTTTACAGCAAGCTGATTGAAAACCTTCTGAACGAAGCGAAACTGCGCGAGGGCACGCAGGGCGTGCCGCGCTCGACCTATTGCTTCCGGCACACCTACGCCACGCTCCGATTGCAGGAAGGCGTGGATGTGTATTTCCTCGCCGAGCAGATGGGAACTTCCGTCCACATGATTGAAACCCACTATGGACACGTGAACACCATCAAGCACGCCGACCGCGTGTTACAGGGTATGGCGGGATGGGAACTGCCGCAACCGGACTATACGAAAGCCAAGGCGGTGAAGGCGGCAGAGGTTCACGATAGGTCTAAAGGGGGTCAACGCAGCAAGGCGCGCCGACAATAAACCTCCCGAAGCCGTCTTTTGCCGGAGCCGCTGGCGGAGGCTGGCGCAGGGACGTAGTCGTCCCAATGTCCGGCCCGGACACTCCTCCCTGAGATTGTTCTGATTTGCCGCTGCCCCGCTGGGGCGTTCTTAGCGGCAAATCTCTCTGCACGTGCCGCCGCTGGCGGCTGTTCTTAGTGCAGTTCCAACCTCATCGTGCCGGAAAGGACGCTCCTCTCTTCCGACGCTGCAACGTGAGTTTTCGGCAAGGATGCGTGACGTCATTTAGCTGACCTTGTTATGTTCAATCAGCCGTCGAGGTCTGCTGATATTGAACAAGAAAAGTACATCTCCGATTCCGGAGCCGATCGTGCAATTGCAACAGTCGTTGGAGGAGTTTCGCAGCATTCGGCCGCATCGGGCGAAGCTTCCGGAAACGATGTGGCAGTCAGCGGTGGAACTAGCTCGGGAACATGGCTTGTATGCGGTCGCTCACCCGCTGCGTTTGGACTATGCGCAATTGAAGAAGCGACTCGGCGGAGTAGTGTCTGTTTCACGAAAGGCAGCCTCGCCGCCGGCGTTTGTCGAACTGATCTCTTCTCATGCAGCGACGATGTCGGAGTGCGTGATCGAGTTCGAGTCCTCGATTGGCGGAAAGATGCGCGTCCATTGGAAGGGTACGTCCGCACCTGACTGGGCGAGCCTTTTGCGTGGCTGGCGGGAATCGGAACGATGATCCATATCACGGCGCAGATGCGCGTGCTGGTAGCGATTGAGCCTGTGGACGGAAGGAAAGGGATAGATTCATTAGTCCGTGTCTGCCAGGAAAAGCTCTGTGAAGACCCAATCAGTGGCTGTGTTTTTGTGTTCCGGAGCCGGAGAGGAACGTCGATTCGTCTGCTCAGCTATGACGGCCAGGGATATTGGCTGGCGCAAAAGCGTCTTTCCAAAGGTCGATTCGTGTGGTGGCCGGAATCGAACACCGCGGCCAAACGGCTGGAGGCTTACGAGGCCCAGTTGTTGATGGTAGCCGGCGATGTGTCGCGAGTTCGTGCTGCACCGATGTGGCGGCGGGTGAGCGAGCTGGCGTAGAAATGGCAAGGCGCATACATTTTTCCCTTGCGTTCCAAGAAAAGGCTGTTTCATACTGCTGGGCAATGGCTGAGTTCCGATATCGTGGCCGGGAGATCCATCAGGAAGACATCCTCTATATACGCACGCTGATCGAGCGGTATCCAAACGAAAGCCGGCGCAAACTGTCGACCAGACTCTGTGAAGCCTGGCAGTGGCGCCAGAGTAACGGCACGTTGCGCGACATGGTATGCCGCGGGATGCTGTTGATGCTGGATAGGGCCGGGCAGATCACGCTGCCGCCTGTCAGTTACGTGCGTCATAATCCGCTGTCCATGCGGGCTCATCCGCAGCCGGTGCTGATCGATAAAACTCCCATCGAAGATCCGTTGTGCAAGCTGCAGCCGCTCGAGTTCGAGCAAGTGCGTCGCACTGCGCAGGAGCCGTTGTTCAACAGCCTGATGGAGGAGCATCACTATCTTGGTTATGAACAGCCGGTGGGAGAGCACCTGAAGTTTTTGGTGTGGGCACAAGGCCGTCCCATCGCGTGCCTGGCATGGTCATCTGCTCCGCGCCATCTTGGTAGTCGTGATCGTTATATCGGCTGGGACGCGGCTTCGCGACGTAGCCGCATCCGCTTCATCGCTTACAACACGCGATTCCTGATCCTGCCCTGGGTGCGGGTCGAGCATCTGGCATCGCATCTTCTGGGCCGCATGGCGGCGCGGATCTCCGATGACTGGCAACAGATGTATGGGCATCCGATCTACTTCCTGGAGACCTTCATCGATCCGGAGCGATTCCGCGGAACCTGTTACCGCGCGGCCAACTGGGTGCTGATGGGCAGGACGACGGGACGCGGCAAGCAATCCAACAGCTATGTTCCGAACCGATCGATCAAGGAGGTTCTGGGTTATCCGTTGACGAAGCGTTTTCGCGAGCTGCTGGGAGGAGCGGCATGAAGAAGACCAGGCGCCGCATCGACGTGAACCTGGAGGAGCTGGACCGGGTGCTGGACGGAGCGCGGGAAGCGCCGTTGAGCGAGTCTGATCACAACAAGCTCAGAGACGCGCTGCACACACTGGCGGAGCTGTTGGTGCGGACGCGCACTACCGAGAAGACCAGTTCGGTGGTTGGGGAGCATGAAGGCTCTCAAACCGGAACACAACCGGATAATAACGCGACACCGCCCCCTGGCCACGGCCGCAATGGAGCAGAGGCGTTTGGTGGTGCGCAGAAGGTGGATATCAAGCATCAGAACCTGACACATGGAGACCGCTGTCCGGGGTGCGGAAAAGGCAACGTATACGGGCAGAAGGAGCCGAAGGTGCTGGTGCGGATCGTCGGTCAGGCGCCGCTCGCGGCTACAGTTTACTCACTCGAACGGTTGCGCTGTGGCGCCTGCGGGCAGGTGTTCACGGCAAAGGAGCCGGATGGGGTGGGAACGGATAAGTACGATGAAACGGCTGCGGCGATGATCGCTCAACTCAAGTACGGTGCCGGAACTCCGTTCTACCGGCTGGAGCGACTGGAAAGCCAGTTAGGTATCCCGTTGCCTGCGGCCACGCAGTGGGAGATCGTCGAGGAAGAAGCGCAGATGATCAAGCCGGCGCGGGATGAGTTGATCCGACAGGCGGCACAGGGCTCGGTGGTCCATAACGATGACACCGGCATGCGTGTGCTCATGCTGAAGCGCGATCCGTCTGACGATCGTACAGGTGTGTTCACCAGCGGGATCGTGTCGGTCGGCGAGGACCGAAAGATCGCGCTCTACTTTACTGGAAGCCGGCATGCCGGCGAGAACCTCGCAGAGGTGTTGAAGCAACGGAGCGCGGAACTGCCAAGCCCGATCCAAATGTGCGATGCGTTGTCGCGCAATGTTCCGAAGTTGCCCGCGGGCGTGGAAATCCTGCTGGCCAACTGCCTCGCGCACGGACGTCGACAGTTCGTGGATGTGGCGGATAACTTCCCCAACGAATGTCGCTATGTGCTGGAGATGCTGGGCCAGGTGTATCTGCACGATGCCGAAGCGCGTGAGCGCAGCCTGACATCGGAGGAGCGGCTGCGGCTTCATCAGGATCGCAGTCGACCGGTGTTGGACAAACTGCATGCGTGGCTGGAGGCGCAGTTAGCCGAGCGCCGAACGGAGCCGAACTCCGGGCTGGGCCAGGCGATCGGGTATCTGCTCCGACACTGGAAGCCGTTGACGTTGTTCCTGCGCCAAGCCGGGGCTCCGCTTGATAACAACATCGTCGAGAGGTCATTAAAGCGCGCGGTGTTACATCGAAAGAACGCTCTGTTTTATCGCACTCTGAATGGGGCACAGGTCGGCGATCTGTTCATGAGCCTGATCCACACCTGCCAGTTATGTGGCGCCAACTCCTTCGACTATCTGATCGAGTTACAACGCCACGCACAGGATCTTGCCGCCTGTCCCGCGGAATGGATGCCCTGGAACTATCGCGACACTCTGGCACGGACTGTGAATCATCCCGATCCCGCTTAAAGTTATGATGAATCCTACCTGGCCGGAACGGATAGTCTTCGGCCATGCGCGGGGAGCTTCGCGAAGTGCCCGTAAAACGAGGGTCCGGCAACAGAAAATCCGGGAGGGTTTTTGGCCAGGGGCAAAACGCCGCCAAAATGGTTCGCGCCGGCCTGTATGCTCGCGTCTCCACTCAAGATCAACAGACACTGCCAATGCAGAGTCGCGCTATGCGTGAGTACGCCGCACGGCGTGGCTGGATCATCGCCATGCAAGTAAAGGAAGTCGGATCCGGTGCGACCCAGCGCCAGATGCGCGAGAAACTGCTGGATGCTGCCCGGCGTCGCGAAATCGATGTGGTTCTGGTGTGGCGGTTGGATCGTTGGGGCAGATCGGTAGCCGATCTGCTCGCCACACTTCAGGAACTGGAGCATCTCGGCGTCGGCTTCGTCTCGCTGACTGAGGCGCTGGACCTGACCACACCAGCGGGCCGCGCAATGGCAGGGCTGCTGGCAGTGTTCGCAGCCTTCGAGCGCGAGGTCCTCGGAGAACGCGTGCGGGCTGGACTCGCTCATGCCCGGCAGAACGGCAAGCGGTTGGGCCGGCCCTTAACCGCTGGACTTCATGCTGGTCAGATTCGTAAGCTACACCGTTCTGGCCTTAGCAAGTCTGAAATATCCAGACGACTCAACATCGGTCGCACTTCCGTGCGCCGAATCTTAACATCGGAAAAGGCCTGATATGGCAATGAAGAAGATCGTGAATCAGCGGGATATTTATCAAATCAAGGTCACTCTGCTGCGCACCAAACCACCGATCTGGCGCCGTCTGCTTGTCCCCTCGTCTCTCACTCTGGCGCGGCTACACGATGTGCTGCAAACCGCGATGGGATGGGCGGGGGGGCACATGCACGAATTCCGTACTGCTGATCGACACTTCGGGATACCCGACCCTGAAGACCGAAACATGGGCATGCCCCATGTAGAACACGAGCGCACCATTAGACTGTCCAATGTGCTGCGGAGGCCGGGCGCCAGGCTTACATACACGTATGATTTCGGCGATAACTGGGAACACGCCGTCGTCTTGGAGAAGCTTCTTCCCAATTTACTCGATCTCGATATCGAGTATCCAATCTGCATCGACGGAAGGCTTGCGTGCCCGCCGGACGACTGCGGAGGCATCCCCGGATACTACGAACTTATCGAGGCCCTCGCTGACCCCGGACATGATCGGCACGAAGAAATCAGCGAATGGATAGACAGCGACTTCGATCCTCAGGACTTTTCAGTGGAAAACGTCAACCGGATGCTCTCACCCAAGCGCCGTCCCGGCAAGCACGCCTAGAATTAAATCTCGTTCCCTTGATTACGCAGGCTTGCCGAAAACACACGCTGCAACCGCCCATAGGACCGGGCGTTTTCTTCGAGTAGAGGAGCCCCGACGAACTGTAGGCTTTCTTTGGCCGTATCCGCCGTTTTCCAGCTTCGTGCCCGTTTAAGTCCACCATAACTCGCTGGGGTCTCCCCCCCTCACAGACCCGGTCGTGCAGATTTCCCGCTACCGGTTCCTCAAGCACTACTCGCCGTACCCGGCCACAAGTGCGTAATCCGAGGCCGCTGCAACCGTAGTTCGGTCAGAGGCAGAAGAGTTCCCGGCAGCAGCTTCGGTCGCTTCCATAGAACCGAGCTCACGCCTGTGTTCGACGATATTGCGGTCTGAAACGACACCGCTGAAAGCTTCCCAGAGATTATTCTAGAAAGAGAAAACCGCTTGAATGAAAGCACGCCGCGGCGCAGATTCAGAAGAAAATGCCCCTCCAGCGAGACTTGTCGATCGTCCAAAGCGTGAGCTACTTACGTTGCCCACGGGCGCCCCGTAATTTACGTTGTTGAACAGATTCATCGCCTGAACACTGAAGGTCAAGAAGTACTTGCGCCCCTCCTTCTTCGTCTCGCTGCCATGATCGGCCCTAGCTTCAGATGAATGGGTAAGCTCGAATGCACGGCTCGCACGAAGATTCAACGTCACCGCAGTTGGGCCATTACCGAGGTTAATCGGGATTGGCGTGTCCGTGGGGCCTGGCTCCGTGTCGAAGCAGCCATAGGATGTGAGAACGTAGCGCGTTGAGGAGGTTGCACACTCTAACATCCCAGCATACGATGGTCGATTATTAAAGAAACTGTCTCCGGTAAGATCGTTCGCGGTAACGATATTGAACGGCTTGCCGGCCTGGGCGAACAGGAGGGGATTAAATGTTACCTTCCATGGCCCCGTATAGTTCGCAAGCAGAATGAACATATGATGCTGTACGTCGTCTCGTCCCAGGTCCCGATTCAGATTGTAAGAGTCTGAAGCAGTTCCTGTACCCAAATTAGACTCCGCCCAGATTCGACCATAGACTCCGGTCAGACTGAATCTCGGTGAAATGTGTGCTGAAACCTTCGTGACAAGCTTATTCAGCCTAAACATTGCCTCTGGATCATATTCGTTTACGATACCTAACGACGGATTCGGACGAACACCAGTCTGCGTCGAACTATCATAGGCGAAAGTACCGGGAAGAAATGCGTTGGCATCACGCATCACCAGTTGGTGAACCCCATACGAGTGAAGATAGGTGATCGTCAGAGCGGAGGACTTCGTCAACTGCCGCTCAATGTTAGCACCGAATTGCTCCGTGTACGGCGAATGATATCTCGGCGCAATCTGAACGATCGTGCTCGTAGCCTCGCCTGTCGATCCGCACACAGACGGGAAGTTCTCGATTTGAGCAAGGCTAACGGTGTTGAAACATGTCGGGTAGGAGAACGTCACCTGCTTCTGGCTGCCCACACCGCCATTGAAACGCCCCGCGTCCATAATATTTGCTAGTCCCAGGCGATCATAGAAGATGCCGAAGCCGGCGCGCAGAACAGTTCTCACCTGCTCTCCTGATCTGTGTCCGTCTAGAGCATAGGCAATAGCAAGCCGGGGTGCCCAGTCGCTGTGGTCCGGGATATGGTTTTGCGATTCCCATCGCAGCCCTCCAGAGAGAGTTACTTTTTTATTCACCTTCCAATCGTCCTGAATAAAGAGCGCCGCATCGAAGGTATTCGCCACGAACTGCTTCGAGCCCGTACTGTACGTCAGCCTGTTTGGAACGCACCCACCCGCTTGTGTGAAGGGACAGGATGCTGCGATTGATCCGATTGACTCGCCTGCAGCTAGACCGTTTAACGTTGCGGAATATGCATCTACCGAAGGGAACTCGAAGCTGCCGTTGAAATTCGCGTCATTGAAAACGGCCTCCCGATTATCACGGAGCCGAAGGCCAAATTTAATCCCATGTGTACCTAGCACCATTGTGCTCAGGTTGTGCAGTTCAAAATGATCCTGGTGGTCGTTTAGATGTTGACTTAGGGCTCCCCCGCTCACAAAGTCCTGCGGCACAGTCA
The DNA here is from genome assembly GCA_963704415.1 of uncultured Acidobacteriaceae bacterium. Lineage (GTDB taxonomy): Bacteria > Acidobacteriota > Terriglobia > Terriglobales > Acidobacteriaceae > Telmatobacter. Next base: position 2,923,174 of record OY969908.1, read on the forward strand.
CTACAGGGGATATGCTCAGCGGAACAGATGACGACAAGTCGCGCATATATTGGAAGCGGGTCTCATTGACCAAACGATCACTAATTACATGTGCGTCGACGAACTGGAGGACCTGCTCGGTTGAGGTATTCGTGCTTGCCTGGCTAGGCAAAGAAGTAGCCCCTATGGCGCCGCTCTCTACAGTGCGGTGATACTGATACCGGACACTGCCCGTATCCTTTCCCCCGAGTCGCAGATCAAGTCGCGAAGACACGCCTGTGTAGGTCTGGGGATTGTAGAGCCCGCCGGACACACTTGCAGGCGAGAATAGGTTCGTGGAAGGGTCTAACACTGCCGTTGCGACATTGTAGATGCTGCTGTCCTCATTATTGCGCTGCTCATAGCTGACAAAAACCGACGCCCTCTTGTTGATGGCTGCAGTCGCCGTTGCGTTGTATTGAATGCTATGGTACGAAGGCACTTCTGAAGCGAACGGAGTCGTTGTGTTAAATGCGTCGTCGTTTCCTTGAATAAGAAACTGACCATGAAGACTATCTGCACCAGGCTGCGTCAGTATCTCTGTACGCCCATATCCAGGCCTATCAAACTCTGCTGAGAATGGGTCTTGATTGATACGAACCTCCCGGATTGCTGTCTTAGGTGGGAGAGTGCCTCCGGTAAAGCCATCAATAAAGATCTGGCCTCCACTCGGTCCTGAGGTGGGACCAGCCAGGGCAGCGATTTCCTTTGCCAGTTCATCCGGATCGTCAGAGAATGCGTTCAGATCCTCGCGACTGAACACTAGTGCGCTCGCATTTCGATCAGCTTCGACACTTACTGCCGACGAGGAGTCGTCTACGGTGACGCTTTCCTTTTTGCCTTCGACGGTCATCGTGATATTGACTTCTTTCACGTCACCTGGCAGTAAGTAGATTGGAGAGGATACAAACGTGGTAAATCCCGGCGCGCTCGCCTGCACGACATACTCTCCCGGGAGCAAGTCGGAGAAGACGTACCCTCCCGCTGGGCTCGACACCGTTCTCGCGGCGGCGGACCTAGAGGGCGAAGTGGCTATGATTTCAGCCCCAGGAATCAACGCCCCTGTCGGGTCGACGATGTGGCCCCGCAATGTTGCCACGGACGACTCTGATGGTCCTGAGGGCGACCGTGCCATCAGGTGACTCGCTCCTATGCAAAGAGGTGCTACAACCAGAACCACTCTAATAAGATTGCTGATGTGCTTTTTCATGTCTTGCCAGCCTTCTACTGCAGCATGCACGATCACTGAGCGATTCCGCTCAGACTCCAATTTGAAAGCAGGTTATGCCCAAGCTCAGGGTCTTCTAACAACGACTGAATGCCGGAGATTAATTTGATGGCCAGCAACTCGGACGATTGCCCGCGTGTTGCAACGATCATCACCACCTCTTTCTTCGCCAGGGCTGACAACTGTATCTGCGTCGCGCCGTTGATTAGGGTCTGTGGATCGCTTCCTGTTGCGTCCTGAGACGCTATACGGCTCTCCCGGAGATCTTGATGGGCCGCGTAAGGCGTGCCCGATGACGACTGCTCTTTGCCATCACTGGTGGTGCCGCTGTGCAACAGCGTTGTGAGACGCCTTATAGCCGCTTCAGGCAATCGTCGTAGTTGGGTATCGGGTGTGATTGAGATCGTTAACTGTGTCTTCGTGCCAAGTTCCTTAACCACAAGCCTCGAGTTGGGTAGATCCACCGAAACGACTGTTGCCTCCACATTAATGAAGGCTCCTGAAATCACTTCCTCGGCTTCAAGTGTTGAGTTGGTTGTATCGACGGCGCCCCGAGCAATTACTTGGTCACCGACGCAGACCTTATCCAACTCCACAGGTATTGCATCAATGAATCGCACAGACCCGGGAATATACCGTTTGAGTATTGTGCTGGCCGTGATATGAACCGTGAACGTGGCTCTCTTGCCACCGCGCCAGGTCGTCAATACAATTAGGCCGTTCTGACCGTCAACCGATGACACGAGACCGCCAACTCCTCGTGTGCGCCAGTCATCACCTTCTCGCTGCTGCTCTTTTACTACGTCTTGTCGTTTCATCACCACGATCCGACTCGCTCGTCGAACAGAATCAGCAGACTGCTGTTCTACCACGGTCACCAGTAATCGGTCACCGATGGACAGATCACTGGCTGGCAGCGCCTGTACGTTGCCCACATCTGTTTGGCCGGGAACGATCTGCTCAATGCGAGTGGTCGCCGATACCTGCACCCGAAGAACTTCTCCAGAGTCTGTCCTTATCGTGACCCCATCGGCTTCAAGACTGACGACCGTGCCTATGATGTGGGACAAGGGCTCGGAAGAAGCAGGCGTGCCGCACATCAAACAAGCGGTCAACAGCACTGCCAGGCGCGCGCCAGCGTGAGACCAGATCGACGTCTTCATAAGTCCTCCCTATCTAAGCCGACCGCCTTGAACGTCCTCTGCTAGTTGTGTGTTGGAGAGGACGCGTCTGGGCTAGCTCCACTTCGAAGCTGAAGATTAGCCACTGCCAGTTCCGTTTGCACCTGACGTAGAACGGCGTAACGTGTAAAGCTCACAGGGGTCCCAGGGCACACGGGCTCCGCGTTGACCATACCCAACTCAGCCGCCTGCGCCGGAAATGTGACGACCTCCTCTACGTATGGGCTGATACCGAATTCCGCCGGCGCCGCCCTAAGAGTTCCAACCCACGCGTCCGCAACCCTCCCCTGTGAGGAGGGACCAGAGCCTGAGGCCACGCACGGACCTACTGAGGCACGGACGCGAGTAAGTGGCGGCTCGCTGAACGCAGATCTACAGATGAGCCCATCAGACAGTGGACGCTGATGACACTGTCCGAAACCAGGCACATCAAACGAGTCTCGTGGAAGCAAGATCTGCGATTCCGCTGCACGTTGCGCCTGCGTAATAGCAAAATAGAGATGCATCGTTATCGGCATGTTTTGCACACTGTCAAACACATGTCGATCGATAGCGACGTTAACCACGACATCGTGTGCACCCGCGCCAAGGTACTTCACATAGATGCTCTCCCATGAAGATGTCCACAGAGTCCCCTGCGCGGTGTCGATTCTGACCCTGACACCGTTAGGTATCCATACGTCTTCATCGCTAACACTGGAGGTGTGGAGAGGGATTTCGATCTCTACATCTGAATTGTCACGCGAGGCACCGTTCACCCTTAGCGGCAGGCCTCCTTCTTGCATCGTTAGCGTGATAGGCATAGCAGATGTCTTCAATGAGGGCGTAAAGACGGAATCAATCAGCGCGTCGCTTGCGAACAAGGCTCCCCCCGCCCACAAGAGAAGAGGAATAACGAGCAGGATGGTCCTCGCTATCTTGGTTCTACGTGTCGCGTATTGGAGCACAATGGTCAGACTGCACAAGCCAACCAGTATTGGAAGCGCTAAGGGATCACCAGCGTATAGACGAAGCGGAGCCCCGCCATTTATATGGCGATGCAATGCCTCAAGTGCGGGAAGCCCAACGAATCCAACTGCAATGCAGGCGACGCTTATCGAGATCGCACGCGTAATGTCCGCGGTGATCGTGGCGATCGCGGTTATTGGCAATACACAAACGCCGCTAAGCAGAAGAAGGTTATAGAATAGGCCTCCCAAGTGTTGCTCTGGACGGAGACCGGCGCGCATCAGCAGGATCCACTGCACGGCTAACAAAGGCAAGTAAACAAAGAAAAAGATAAACAGGCACTTGGCCGCCAGGAGCGTCCCCCAACTCATCGGACGTGTGATCCAGAATTGCCGATCGCCTACGAGACTCTCCTCTTGAACGACCCTCACGATGAGAAGGAACCAGCCGACGGGCACCAGAAGTGTCGGATCAAGAACTTCATTTCGCAATTCAGTGGGGTACACGTATGCAAAGCCAATCATGAACAGCAACGAGATGAGTATCTCCGGCCACAGATGACGAATATCTTTTGTGAAAATGTGCACGATCTGTTTCATAGCTGTTATCTCCCTACGCCACCTGCTATATCGTGTTCTGACCGATTGGCTTCCGATTTCGCAATCGCAAGGAAAATGGAGCGCAAGGACATAGGTTCAAACGAGACATCACGCGTGGACGGAAATACAGTGCGCAGCTCCTGCTCACTTGAACCGTTCTCATAGGCACAATGCACAAAGCGCGCAACCGCGCCCGTCACCTCGACATGCAACCAATCCTTCGGACCCACTCCCGGCAGAGTCGGTGGGTAGTCGAAAGTGACTGTAACCTCACGGAATCTGCTTATCAGCGTGCTCATTTCCTGAGAAAAGAGCAGACGTCCTTGTTCCAGGTACCCGATATCGCTCGCAAAACTCTCCATTTCACCTATATCCTGGGATGAGAGAAGAATCGTCGTTTCCTGAGCGCTATCCAAGAGGGCTTCAATCAATTCGTCACGCACCAAAGGATCAAGGCCCGAGAACGGCTCATCGAGAACCATGACAGATGGGCGGAAGGGAAGCGTGCACGCAAAACCGGCTTTCATGCGCATGCCCCGCGACAAATGCTTTAGGTTCTGCTTGAGTGGCAGTTTGAAGAGATCGACCATCTGTCTCTCCAAAGAACTATCCCACGTCGGATAAAAGGGACGCAGGTAGTCGAGAAGCGCCGCGACAGTCATCCACCCAGGCAAGTCCTGGTTTTCCGAGATGTACCCGATTCTGCGAAAGTGCTGGCCAGACAGCTTCGTGGAATCGACGCCTAGTACGCTTGCCTGTCCCGGACTCGGCCGGAGTATATTTAGCAGCAATTTGATCAAGGTTGTTTTCCCTGCTCCGTTGGCTCCGACCAAGGCATACACGCCTCCCTCCGGAACAACAAAAGAAACGCGATCGAGGAAAAAAGAAGCTCCCAGTTGCTTCGAAAGACCCTCAATACGGATTGCGTCTCTCATCACGGCCTCCGGCTTCCAACTGATCTTGTTTTCTCTGCCTCATCATGCGAGAGACGCTGCCAATGATTGGAAATCGACGCGATCATCTCCTGTAGCGCAACGCCCAACTTCTTGGCTTCGACTACTAATTCTTCGATTTGTTGCCCCAGCAACTCGCTACGCTCCTTACGAGAAGCCTCTGGTAAAGCGGCCACAACAGTGCCGATTCCCGGCCGTGTCTCTAGTAGTTCTTCGTTCACGAGATGTGCAACTATCTTCGCGGCCGTATTCGGATTGATCTTCAACTCCTTACTGAGCGTACGGACGGACGGAAACACATCGCCAGGCCGCAGCAAGCCTGCGACAATCGCTCGCTTAGAGGCGTAAACGGTTTGCTCGAAGATCGAGAGCCCTGGACGAAACTGAACGCGAAATGGAAGCACGCCGTGTACTATGACATGTAGTACACACCTTGTCAAGCACCGCTTGATATAAATCCGCACAGGCTCAGAGTTCCGCAGACCTTCTCTAGTTCGCCTTTCTTACAGCCCGCTCATGGAGAGGGAGTTACCCAAAGATGTGGATGCCTTCGCCTTGGTGCCTGATGAAGGCGGAGTCGTGTGGGTCAGTGCTGGCAACCGAAACGGCTCGTCGAATCTCTATCGGGTGGCAGCTGGAAACAACTGGTTGCAGAAATCCCAGGGCGGCGTAGCGAATTTCGCATATCGGGCAGGAGATAAGACATTGTGGTTTGGTGGCGAAGGGGGGCTGTGGCATTTAGTTCATGGGGCTCTGACCAGAATTGAGCTTCCACCGGCAATGGCCGAGAGTGCTCCGTACCTCCAAGCAATCAGTCAGGATCGATTTGGCGGAATGTGGGTATCATTCGGAAGCCGTGGGCTATATCGGTTTGACAGGAATACCTGGACGCCTTATGGGGGGCGTCGTGACCTTCCAACTTCAATTGTGATTAGCGAGTTTACGGATGATCTCGGCCGCGTCTGGTTCGGCTGCACGAGAAACCAAATAGCTGTGCTTACCGGGGACCGCGTCCAGATCTTCGGCCCGAATGACGGTCTTCGAATCGGTGCCATCACCGCGATCTCTGGACGAGGACCGGGAATTTGGGTCGGTGGGGAATTTGGTTTGCAGCATTTCGATCAGCGGCGATTTTCTCCCATCGACGCTGTGGACAGGGAGTCTCTCCGCGGGATCTCGGGTATCGTCGAGACGACAGATGGAGACCTCTGGCTGAATGGATTGGGAGGGATTCTTCATATCCGCCGTGAAGAAATCATGCAAGCACTCAAGGATCCTACTTATCGGGTTAGCGGCGAGCGCTTTGGCAGACGAGAAGGACTACCTGGACTTCCACCACAAGTTCGACCAATCCCGACGGCTGTCGAGGGCACGGATGGGCGGCTGTGGTTCACGGGGAGTAACGGTGTGGTATGGATCGATCCAACTCGGGCCGCAAACACGAAACCGCCGCCTCCGGTTGCGATCGAGTCAGTTTCTGCTGATGACAAGGGCTATCGCTTCGATCTGCCGATTCGATTTCCTGCACACACCTCCAGCGTACAGATAGGCTACGCCGCCGTAAGCCTTGTCGACCCGGAGGCGATTCGTTTCCGTTACAAGGTGCGAGAGATCGATCATGACTGGCACGAAGTCGGGACGTCTACATCCGTCAGTTACCGCAATCTGGCTCCCGGCCTGTATCACTTCCTGGTGGCTGCCAGCGATACCAACGGGCTTTGGTCGGGCAATACGGCAACCGTGGTGTTCACGATTTCACCGGCTTTTCACCAGACGAATTGGTTTCGTGCCCTCTGCGCCGCCCTCGTTTTGGCGCTGGCGTGGGCCGCCTATCAATTGCGTTTGCAGCAATTGCGTCGGCGGTTCGCCATGACCCTGGAGGCGCGCGTAGGCGAGCGCACGCGTATTGCACGAGAACTTCACGATACTCTGCTTCAGAGTTTCCATGGAGTGCTGCTGCGGCTCGAGGTTCTTTCTCAGGTGTTGCGAGAGCGCCCGATGGAAGCCCAACAGACGCTGGACAGAACGATTGACCAGGCAGCTGAGGCGATCACCGAGGGCCGGGATGCGGTGCAAGGACTACGCGAGTCTACGGTCCAAGGGAACGATCTCGCACAGGCTGTGAATACCCTGGGAGAGGAACTCGCAGCGAACAACGCCAACGGCCGGTCTGAAACATTTCGCGTCTCCGTTGAGGGCAAGCCGCGCGATTTGCATCCCATCCTTCGTGATGAGATTTACAGGATTGCTGCCGAAGCGCTGCAGAACGCGTTCCGACACGCCCGGGCACGGCAAATCGAGGTTGAAATCCGCTATGACCATGACCAATTCCGATTGCATGTGCGGGATGATGGAAAGGGCATGGATTCCTCCCTTGTCGCGCGAAAGAGTGAGGGACACTACGGCCTGCCTGGAATGCGGGAACGTGCCACGCTCATCGGAGGTAATCTGACACTGTGGAGCGAAGTTGGTGCGGGCACCGAACTGGAACTGCGCGTTCCTGCCTCTACCGCCTACGCGACGATTCGTAGAGGTTCTTGGTTTTCACGGACGTTTGCCGGGCATCGAGGCTAGTTCGAATCGGTCCTCGTTCTACCGTCGATTTGCTGCTAAACTCCCGATGCGCTGGCGGAGATCGAATGGCACCGGACTTCTTGGCTTCCGTTATTCTCTGCCTTGTCCTGTCTCACAACCCACACCTTTTGAAACGGCCGGATTTTCCAGATGGGTGTATTGATTTGTCTTCGGGACCCTTTTGAAACGGGTAGGATCTCACCTGGCCGGTCTCTGAAGCGCAGTGCTCGCGGAGTGTTCGGAGAGCTGCCAAGCTGCTCGGTGCTCGTGGATTACTTTCCAATTGCTTGATAGGTCCCCGAAAACGCCCATTGCGACTCTGACCTCCCATCTCTGAACTTTGGTAGCCTTCGGTCTCAGCTCCATTTTGTAAACAAGACAGGTTGAATCGGTCTTGATGTTTACGATTTCCATGCATGGAACGATTATCTAAGGGCTATAACACTAAGATTTATATAGTATTTAGTTCTGGTATTTACATTCAAAAAGTACACACTACCGTTTTGAGGAGTGCGGCGCTGCTCAATTGGCTGAGTTGCACTATTTCCGCAAAGCGCAATCAGGGATTGTCTCACCCATTCCGTCCCGCAGGTCTCTTGCTGCGCAGCGATCACTTCCTGCCCATCATGGGATGGTCACCCGCGCATTGTTCGCGTCGGTTCTACGCAAAACGCCGCCAAACCATTGCGCGTCACCGCGTGCTGCCAGGGCCGATCTTTCGCAGCCAGACACTTACCGCACTGATCTGGCAAGAGCCTCGTAGCAATCAGCGTCGAGTTTATAGGGAACATCCTGGGCGATAATCGCAAGCGCCTGTTCGATTGCCATACCTGGTCGATAAGGGCGATCTTCTGTCAGTGCACCGTACACATCGGCAACTGCAATAATGCGCGCTTCCAGCGACAGCCGGTCGGCCTTCAGGCGATCAGGGTACCCGCTTCCGTCGAGCTTTTCATGGTGTGCACCCGCAATCACGGCCAGCTCAGCGAAGGGCCCTACCCGCACAAGGATCTCGCGCGTCAGCACCGGATGCTCCTGAACGATTCGCCATTCTTCGGAATTCAGCTTGCTTGGCTTATCGAGGATCGAGTTTGGGACACGAAGCTTGCCGATGTCGTGGAGAAGTGCGGCGCGATGAACAAGGCTCTTTCTCTGCTCGTTCAATCCCAACGCATCGGCGATTTTACTGGCCGCATCGGTTACGCCCAACGAGTGCCGGTAAGTGAAGGAAGATTTCGCGTCGACCACATCCGCAAAGGCTTCGCAGATGAGGTCGATGCCGGCGGCCGGCAACTCTTCGACGGTCTGGGGCGCTAAATCGATTGCTGCTTGTCGGGTTTCCACCTCGGGAGTAATCGCCAAAGCATCGGCCCAGAGGGTTCCTTGCTTGTGAAGTGCTTCGGCGATGCGCGCGAGTTCGGGATCGAACCAGCGGCCGCTCCGTTCCCGCAGAACCTCGATCGCCTTTCCAGTGCCTTGCTCGGAGGCAAACACATCGAGGTGCTGCGCTACGGCCAGAATTCGCGACTCAATGGGAATAGTGCTTCCGATACGCCGCTCGGGGTAGCCGCTTCCGTCCCAATGTTCGTCGAGTCCACGCACCGCCTCCGCGGCAGTATCGCCCAGTCCTAGTTTGCGCAGAATGTGTGCACCGCGGTCGCAGCGAAGGCGGATCATCGCCTCGTTGTTCTTATGCTGGGTGAGGCCGATGCGCAGAATGGCTGCGGTCCGCTCAATCGGTCCGGCATCCGGCAGTACAGTGCTCCACAGCAATTGCAGGGTTGAAAGCTTAGGCTGGCTTGGCTTCGTCCAATCCTCCAGCTTGACGCCGGCTTTCACACGTCGCTCATCGCCGCCAATGATCTCGCAAAGGCGGGCGGCATTGCTGCTGCAGCCGACGTCTTTCAACAGCAGTGCATAGTAGAGGTCGGCGAGCTGGTCGGGCGAGAATCCCAACTTCGTGGCCAGACGCATCCCCAGCAGGCAGCTCCGCAGCGCGTGGCCGGGTACAGCACCTTCGGTCAGGTCCAACGCGAGCGATAACGCCGAAAGAATCTCGGCAAGAGATATGCCTTGTTTGGAAGCGGAAAGGTCAGCTATCCGGAGTGAAGTTGCAGCACTTGCCATCATTCCCTCACGTGTCTAAAGTTAGTCGGCCTTGACTCTATGGGAATCGATCCTTGTGTTTCGGAAGTTACCAGAACGGGTCACCAAGGAAACTCCCCCGAAGGTGTAGTTTGTGGTAAGCCGCACATTCTGCAAGGACTGCTTATTGGGATTCTGGCTTGGGAGTGGAGATTCGCGTTCCCCCGGGGAACTTCCACGCGGGCGATTTCAGAATCACCGGCACTTATCGAATCGGCGGGAAGGGAATCGGCGATCCGATCTCTTGTGGCTCGATCGCCGCAACCCAGATGCGGATACTTTGGCGGAGGGCCTCGACCTGGATTCCGCCATAAAGCGCGGGGTACGGCTCGAGCCTCCGCAGTGCCGCTCGAAGCAAAGATGCGGTCCCGATTAGGTTACCCCGCTGGCGATGGTGAAACGCAGCCGTCACTTGAATCAGCGCTTGCAGGAAAGTCTTTTCCGGCTCGTCGCACTTCAGCCAGATCGCCTCCCAGTGCTCGTGCGCGGTAAAAAACTCCTGGTCGCGGTAGCAGCGAAGTCCCTCGGCGAGGGCACCCGTTTCCCAGTCAAGCGGCATAGCCTAATTATGATCGTTCCGGGTCGCGATTTTTTTCGCGGCAGCATAGGACGAATACGTCGAGCACGGTCAAAATTCCTCTTGAGAATGTGACTTCTGTACGCCGTGGCTGTCTCACAAAAACAAATAAGGCGCCGATGGGCGCCCTATTTGTAATTCTCACCTTCGTCGATGGAGCTCTATCGGTGTCCACCAGGGTGTCCGCCGGCGTGGCCGCCGCCCCCGCGATAGCCTGGCAGGGCGTGTTCACGCCCGGCATCGTGACCGGCATTGCCCACGTGGCCTTGCCCGTCCCTTGCTTCGTTTCCATGGAAGTGGTTGAATGGCTCGGCACCATGTTCGGGCAGAGGTCCGTGGTAACCGTGACGCGGGTCGTAGCGGTTGTCCACATGGCCGTAAAAGCCGGGATGGCCATGAAACCACGGCCCGGCTCCGATAAAGACACCACCCAAAAACCAATCGGGGCCGTAGTAGCCGTACGGTGCGCAGTCATAGGGAGCGTAATCGAAGTAACCATAGGGGCACCCCGGCGGGGCCCCAATGCTGACCGCGATTTGGGCACGCGCCGGAGATGCGGAACTGAACAACGCCACGGTTAGAGCTGTGAGTGCAAGGACTTTACCGAGCGACATGATTTCTCCTTTGATTCCGTTAGAGCCGCAAATCGGGGCGGCGGTTGTCCTCTCGAAAACGCTTGTCTCGACCGACTGTGTACGAATTTACGCTTTCGGGGTCTGGAAATCTGGAACCGGGGCCGTGGTCAAAGCGTATTCGACCTCCAACTGGTTATCTGGCGAATTACGGCAACGGCCGGGTGTCAGAGCAGCCAGAGTCAAAATTAAACTGCAGAGGCGTGTGCGATGTCTACCCCTTCACATGATTTTCGGTTGGGTTCAAACGTTCGACTGGCGGCGGTACTTGGGCTAGCTGTTGGCTGCTTCATGGCAGCAATGTCTGTAATGGCCGAGGAGGGCGTGCAAGAGGGCCAACAGAGTGTGTCCGCGGTCACCATGGCGAATGGCGCGATGGCACATATGGCCGGGCACATGTACATGACCACGCTGCGTCCTGCGAAGCCAGGCGATCAACAGAAGGCGGACGCAATCGTTGCCGCGGCAAAAGAGGCCATGGAACCCTACCAGGATTACCGCAAGGCCCTGGCCGACGGATACGAAATCTTTCTGCCCAACATTCCGCAGCCCCAATATCACTTCACAAAGTACGAATACGGACGCGAAGCACGATCGCATTTCGATCCGCTGAAGCCGACTTCACTGCTCTACAAGAAGACTGCGGACGGAGGATACAAGCTGGTTGGAGCGATGTACACCGATCGTGTGGATGCCAATGAGGACGAGCTGAATGATCGAATTCCACTGAGCATTGCGCGATGGCACCAGCACACTAATTTCTGCAAAGCGCCGGCAGGGGAGAAGGCCGCCTACTTTGGTCCCGATGCAAGGTTCGGATTGCTCGGTTCGATCACGACAAGAGAATCCTGCGAAGCGGCAGGGGGCGAGTTTTTTCCGCACATCTTTGGATGGATGGTTCACGTGTATCCGTATGAGAACGACCCAAAGAAGATCTGGTCTACAGACGATGACGACCAGGGACATGACAATATGGATCACTCCATGATGCCCGGGATGAAGATGAACTAGACGGGAGCTGGGATCTGCGATTCAGACTTCTTCCGAGCGATCGATCGTCCGAGTGCAGAGGGCACTCTGCTCAGAATTCAGAAGATTCCAATGGTCGGGGCGGAGGGATTCGAACTCGCTTGCCCTTTTCCCAAAAGCGATTTTATATCAACAAATTGGACTGAGTCTCCGGCAGGTGGTACCTAGGGTGGTACCGCTTTGGCCAGGAGATGACCATGGAAGTGAATGTCACCAAACGAATCGTAACTCAAGTCTGGGACCGTTACTGCCCTGTTGTTGTGAACAGCAGCGGGAGGATCAAAGCTGACTGGGTCATAGTGGACGGCCATCAGGAAAAACACCCAGGAGGCTCCTACTATCTTGAGTGGCGCGAGAATGGCCGGCGCAAGCGGCTCTCCGTCGGCAGGGATGCAACGGTCGCCTTCAACAGCCAGATTCGCAAAATCAAGGAGCTGGAGGCTCGAGCCGAGGGGCTGGAAGTCCAGGTGCCCAAAGACGACCCGAACCGGTTTCAGCTTCGCTCTGCCATGGCCGATTTTCTTGAGGAGATCAAACTCTCACGGCAGGACAAAACGTGGCAGGGCTACAAAGTGTCCTTCACCTACTTCCAGCAATCCTGCGATAAGAAGTGCGTGGACGAGATCCAGAGGATCGATCTGCTGCGTTTCAGCGCCTTCCTCCGCGACAGGAAGAAGCTCGCGCCGCGAACAGTCTTCAACAAATTCACCTGCGTGATGACGTTCCTCGAGGCGCAGGGCCTGCCCAAGCTGCTCGGGAAAAATGATCGTCCGCGATACGTGGAAACGGAAGTGGAAATTTTCGAGGACGATCAGCTGACCGACCTCTATCGCGTTTGCTCTCTTTATCACCGGATGCTTTATGACTTCCTGTTGATGACAGGATTTAGAGAGCAGGAGGCGATGTACATCACTTGGGAGAACGTTCGTTTCGGGGCGAACATCGTTGAGATGCGCTGGAAGCCTCAGTTTCACTGGTCGCCCAAGGCTTACAAGGAACGCGAGGTCCCTGTACCCGACGAGTTGCTCGAAGCGCTCGAAATCTATCGAAAATCTCTGCCTGCCAGGCGTGCGGCGCCGGCCGCACTCGTCTTCAGCACGAGGAGCGGAAGACCCGACACGCACATGATTCGCGCACTCAAGAGAAACGCAAACAAAGCCGAATTGAACCCGGAAGATTTCTGGCTTCACAAGTTCAGGGCGACGTTCGCAACCACTCACCTTCGCGCCGGCGTCGATCTGAAAACCGTGATGGCCTGGATGGGGCAGACCACGATGGACAGCATCATCCGTTACCTGAAGCCGGCCAGGAGAGACGAAGTCATCCATAAGGTGAACTCGAGCTTCACCGGGCCGACGTTCGCCAATCGCAAAAGAATCAACAGTCAGTCTCTGGCGGTTGGTTAGATCCAACCATTCTCCAGCAGCAGGCCGCGCTGCGGCCGTGTCCGCTTGTCCTGACGCCGAAGAGAAGTCTTCGGCGTTTATCTCTAAATCACAGATTTGACGCAAATCCCGTTTGGTCACATGGTAATCTTGCCGTTCCTTCATGACCGGCCCCGGGAAAAAGGAGGAGTTGATGCTGATCGACCAGATCCTTGAGCAGAAGAAAAGCGCGCTGAGAGCAAACGACATCGCCCGCGTTCTGGACCTCTCAGAGAAACAGATCTATAAAATGGCAGCCGCCGGCGAGATCCCATCGCTGCGGATCGCGAATTCAGTTCGATTCGATCCCCATGATTTTGCAGAATGGTTGAGAACTCGATCGAGTGCCCCGGAGATTGAACCGAAGGTGAGAATCTCGGCACCCAGGTCCCGCCCAAAACCGGATCGGAGTGCGAGGCATATACGGGGAACTTGACCGAGAATCGAGTTCGGGAGACGCTCCTCCCAATTCGAGGAGGAGCAGGTGCCCAGTCGAGTGGGGCGCCTTGCAATCACGATTTTCCTCACGTTGGCCCATACGGCGGTGCTCCATCGATTCAGAGGGCCTAAGCCGATTCGTGGATTTGACCGAGTTTTCGATTTGACCGACGCTGTCTCCGTGTGCAGAAAGTCAAAGTGAACCAACGAACCTGGCATCTTTGAGGGTATATGCGCACAATGCACGGGAAGGAGATCCGTTTCCGATGACTCTCGATCTCGGTACAGTTCCACCTATTGCGGGTGAAAGTGCGATAAGAATCAGAGATATTCTTCGTCGGTGTCACGGAGCATTTCGCGAGGATTGGCTGTCAAGAAAGTTTCGTTATAACGAATGTCAGGCACATGAAATTGCCAAGGCTATGGAATCGGCCGGATTTGTGCGGTGGGACAGAGAGCGGGAACGGCGAGACAAAAGCCCTTATCCGTGGTACTCGGTCACCGATGCAGGCGATGACATCACGCGTGCTTCTGCGGCAAGACGGATCAGGAGAAAGACTGCGACTGCCGCACTAATGGAATTTATGAAGCGCGTTCAAAGAGTCAATGCCAGTCCGCAGTACCTGTATTCTGTCAAGCGCGTTGCTGTTTTCGGAAGTTTTCTAGAGCGTCGAGAGCGCATCGGAGACGTTGATGTTGCTGTTGACCTGAAGTCCCGGGTGGAGTTCGACAAAAACCATAAATGGGTGGAGATCTTTCGGCAACACGCGTGGTCCTCAGGAAGAAGCTTCTCTACATTCGACGAGGAAATCTTTTGGCCACGGCGAGAGGTTCTCTTGACGCTCAAATCACGTAAGCGCAGCATCAGCATCGAGTCATGGTTTTCGTTCGTGGAAATGGAGAAACCGAAGAACTTTCGGTACAAAGTACTGTTCGGTGACGTCAATGAAGTTCGATGCGAACTGGCCCGAACTCGACGCGAGCGAAGAATGGAGTCGTCCCGAAATACTCCGACGTGTGTTACTGAGGATTTTGATGGCAGTGGATCATGCGCACCGGTCGGATGACTCGGGGCAGCATATCGAGGTTCGAATCCGGAGCAACATCGTATGGAGGACTGGGTCAAAAGCATTCGGCTGTTAACCGAAGGGTTGTAGGTTCGAGTCCTACCTGAGGAGCCAATAAAATCAACAACTTAGAGCGACCTTCTGAATCGATTTCGCCGAACTTCGCCGAATCACATTTAGACCTCTCAGGTTCCTCCCCTTCAGACCCAAATCTTCCTCGGGCATTGTCTTGTCATCGCAGTGAAGTGGAGTCGGCCAATTGACAAGTTCGCGCCGTAACCGTCTCGGAAGCGTTCTTCGCTGTTCAGTCTGGCCCAGGGAGAGAAGCCAGAGGCAAAAGTCCCGCGCTTTCTCCGGAATCACATCATCAGAGAGTCCGTCCGTGGCTAGGACTACTGTTCGTCCGATCTTTCCTTCATGGAATTCTTCGAAGTGCCATTTCTGAATACTTCCTTCGAATCCCATGGCCTCAACCTGATTTGAAAATCCATCGCGGCTCTCGCCGATCACCCAATGGATATGCGACCAATAGTATCCGTCCGGCCGACAACTCGGTTGACGGCGGTGCGAAGAGGATGAGAGAAGTTTTCAGGCCTGTGTTTTCGCGGCCCAGACTGCGGGGGTGAGCCTGGCGACGCTCTGGACGGATGCGTTAGCGAGACCTGGCAGGATGTTGGCCAGGTATTCGCGCAGCGGAACCTTTAGCCGGCGGCAGCTTTCGACGACTGATAGGACGGCGCCAACACGTGGTCCGGCTTGTGGGCTGCCGATGTGAATCCGATTCTTTCTTCCCGTCGCGACGGGCCTCATCGAGTTTTCTGCGCGGTTGTTCGAGAGCTCCAGTTCGGGATGATCCAGGAAGCATGAGAGCTTTTTCCAAAGCTCCAGCGTGCAGTTGCAGGCTTGGGCCGCCTTACTGCGAGGCAACACCGTTTTGCTCGTTGCCAGGATGTGATTGCGTATCCGGTGAGTACAGGTGGACTTTCTTCTGGCGCAGGAGATGTCGCTCGGCGTGATCGAGTATTTCCTCGCGCGCTTGAGCGTCGATCGCGAACAGCTGATCCGTCAGCCCAACCGCACGCACCGCCCAGCGCAGAGTTTTGGAACGGCCAGACAAAGCATAAACCCTCGCCAGAGAACATGGGTCGGGGAATCAAGGAGTTACCAAGAAAAGGCGAGGCGTTGCTCCAGAAGGAAAGCGCACTTTATTCGACCCGTGTGGGTTGCAACTATGCGATCTTCCGCTGTGCGGCTGTTCTTCTGTCGCCTGTGTTGGGCGTGCCGGTTGGTTCGATCAGAAGTAAATGAGCTTCTGTTCTCGCCCTAGGGCAGTGCTCGACTCCCATTGGCACAACGTAAATCTCTCCGGGGCCGAGCGTGACAACCCGGTCACGCATTTGAATGTCCACTGTTCCTTGCAACACGAGGAAAAAGTCGTCGGTATCATCGTGCTTATGCCAGACGAAGTCGCCATCGACCTTGACTACCATTACATCGAACTTGTTGAACTGAGCGACTGTGCGCGGAGACCAGTGTTCCGAGAACGTCGCTAGCTTTGCTGCCAGATTGATTTTGTCATCCATTTGTCTCTCCCAAATCTGCATTTCCAATGGTATTATTGCCCACTCACGCCGGTGCAGCTCTGTTTTGTGAAACGAAGCGATACCCTTGATGTGCGAAGAATTATGCTGAATCGATGCCCAGGGATGGCCCGTTTCTCTTCAGAAGCGTCGAAGGCGGCCAGCGTGCATAAAGGCGTTTAAATGACCAATAAGCTGTACCACGCGGTCGCAGCTGACGGTGAGAATGGCATCGATCACTTGCCCAGACTACCGATTTTACGGCCACATGAATTGGATCTGTAAACACCGACCGACATTTCGCTACTTATCTGCCGTCGCCGAGCGAATTGGCATTTGGCATTCGTTGGGAGGACTGGTCTCGTTTCCCCAGGCCTGGCTAGCTCAATGCCTTTGCGAGTCGAATGAGTCCTTGCCGTATCGCAAGCTTGTCGAAGCCGCCAAAACCGAGGAGTAACGCATTCGGATCAGGACTTCTCACAGTGAGTCGATCAACGGCGAGTACCTCAATACCCTGGGCCCCCGCCAGCTTTTCCGCCTGTCGTGAAGTCATTTCATTCTTGAGGTACCCGATGGTGTAAAGGCCCGCCCTGACGTTAGAGATCTCAAGCAACCCACTCAGATGTTGCCTGGCTCCGTCCACGAGTGTTGCGATACGCTCCGCATACAGATTCCGCATCCTGCGCAGATGACGTGCGAAATGCCCATATACGATGAAGTCGCAAAGCACCGCCTGGTCAAAGGATGAATTCCGGAAATCGGTTCGGTAGCGAAGACCCAGGAAGGAATCTACTAACGGCGCCGGTAGTACCACATAGCCCACGCGCAAGGCGGGGAACAGCGTCTTGCTGAACGACCCTATGAAGATAACGCTTGAGTGATGATCGAGGCTCTGCAGGGAGGGAATCGGGGGTCCTTCAAACCGGTATTCGCTGTCGTAATCATCTTCGATAACAAAAGCGCCAGCGCGGGAGGCCCAGCTTAGAAGGGCCATCCGCCGCTCCAGCGACATGGTAACCCCCAGCGGGAATTGGTGCGCTGGTGTTACGTAGGCTCCCTTCGCATCCGGACAGAGCTTGATTCCGGCGGAAACAGAGAGGCCATCCTCATTCACCGGTACAGGAATTAGCCTGGCTCCGACATTGTCAAACGCGATTCTGGCTCCGAAATATCCAGGATCCTCCATCCATATCGGGTCGCTCTTTTTCAGGAGGAGCCTTGCCAAAAGATCGAGCGCCTGTTGTATTCCGGAGACGAGAACGATTTGTTCCGCAGTGCATCGCACCCCTCGTGACGTGCGCAAATACTCGGCGATTGCATCGCGAAGTGGCCGATACCCACGCCGGTCAGATTCGTGCTTTAACCATGGCCCAAAAGTACGTGCTCGGTTTGCGGCAATACGTCCCCAAACTTCGGAAGGGAATTCGTCGATGGCCGGAGCTCCGATCCGAAAGGGGCGGGTCCCTTCAACAAAAGCCAGGTCAATCCAAGGCTGCGGCCGCTTATATGTCGTAACGACGCGACGAATGTACGCCGGAATCGTGGTTGCGTGGCGGGCCGGCCGGGGCGCCTTTACACGATTGACCAATGTCCCGAACCCGACACGGGAGGTGACATACCCTTCGGCTTGTAAACGCTCCAGAACGCTAACGACTGTGCCCCGAGAGAGTTCATGTTGCCTGGCGAAATCTCTTGAGGCCGGCAGTCGGGCGCCGGGCGCGAGCCGGCCGTCAAGAATGGCAGAGCGCAGTTCGGCGTACAGCCAGTTGGTCAGAGTCTGATGACGAGCCCGGCTTTTGAGAGTGAGTTCAAATGAGCTGATGGCTTTTGGCATCTCAATGGTCCAATGAGATTGGGCAAAATGGCTCTGTTCGATAAGCCAATGCTGCCATATTATCAGTTTTGAAATCGAGAAGCGCATGTATCGTCGTTGAGCTTTGGCTTCTCCAGGAGTGACTCATGAAGGGAATCATGGAAGATCGACAGTTGCAAGTTGGCGTTTGGTTCTACGGCTTGGGCACCGTTCTGACCGGCATTCTGAATATCGCCTGGGGTGCATTCGATGCATCGCATCAGCCCATCCAGGCTCTGGGCAAGAATCTTCCTGGACAACAGATTCTTGCCTATGTCGCGGGCGTCTGGCTCGTCGCAGCCGGTTTTGCAATCTTGTGGCGGCGAAGCGCAAAGATAGGCGCCGCAGCATCGGCCGTCGTCTATTTGATTTTTGCGGCATTGTGGGTATGTCGGTACTACGCCGGAATTCATGCGCTTGGCTGGCGGATCGACGTCATATTAGGCGTCACTTTCGGGCTCGCACAACAGCTAATGCTGGTCGCTCCGGCAGCAATCGTTTACGCCTCCGTCACTTCACCGGATTCCCTGCTCGAAAAGAGAGCAGCTATTGTCGCACGCTGGATGCTAGGATTGCCTCCTGTCCTCTTCGGCATATTTCATCTCATCGGTATTCGCGTCTTCGCGACAATCGTCCCGCACTGGATGTCGTTTGGCTATGTTTGGGCGGGCCTCACCGGAATTGCCTTCATCCTGGCGGGAATTGCAATTTGCGCAGGGATCAAAGATGTCCTAGCGGCAAGACTTCTTGCGTTGATGCTGTTGCTGTTTGAAGGGTTTGTAGAAATACCTCCCATTTTCATCCGCCTGCACGATCTGAGAACATGGGGTGCCGCTGTATACAATCTTTCTGCGATCGGAGCCTGCTGGATATTCGCCGAGTTTCTCGCGAGTCGCGCAGATCGAGGACGAATTGGCATCGCGAGGACCGTCGGGACGTCGCGCCCCGATCAAGCGGTTGCGTGATTGTGTAACGCGTGGTCGCCGACGGACATCAGGGCTGTCTCAGTCTCGGTAGATGACTGCAGGCCAAACCGCTCTTTGACCGCTGATTGCGCGCAACTGTCGGGATTACTCCTGAAGACGGCACAGTCGGCAACGTGCCGGTTTTACGACCAGGTGGAGCGAACTGATTTGTAAACAATAAAACTTCCATTTTGCATGCTGGCTTCTTCTTGCGCCCGCGTCTGGGCTGATTCGGTCGAGCCAGGAGCCGCAAAATATCACGGTTCACATTGTTTAGAAGTGAGAATGCGCGGATCGAGGTGACAGTTGCTGCTTTGCGGCGCCAGCTCGATTAAGAGCGGAACAAATAGCCGCAAGGAAATCGATATCGAGCTACACGTTGAGTCGATCCAGCTTCTCCTGAAAATATGTTTTCCAACTGTCTGACAATGCTTTTACTGCCATCGCGCGTCGAGCCTGACGAGCATCCTCGGGTCCATATTTCTTCTCCACGTACAATCGGGTGATCTCGGAAATGGGGACAGAATCTGGGTCATGACTGAGCAAGATCAATTCGTCCCCCGTACCAACGTCGCCTTCCCGCGTGACGGCTAGATAAAAGCCTGTCCGCCTGCTCTGGAGAAAGCGCTTGGCCATATCGTCCGACCCGAATCGAATTCCGAGTTTGTAACAGGGAAGTCGGGGCTGAGTGACTATGACCTCCGCGGAGCCGACTGAAAACTGGTCGCCAACATAGATTGAGTCCTCGGCAAGGCCGTCCCGAACTAAGCCCCCAACAGAGAAGTTCTCACCAAAAGAACCGTATGGGAATGAATGGCCTGGAAGTTCCGATTGCCAATACCCGTAGTACTCAATGGGGTAGCAGTAGACGGCCTTGTATTCTCCGCCATGCACGGTGAGGTCCGATTGCCGGTCGCCGTCGAGATTGAGCGTTCGCAGGGCGACTCGCCCATGCACAGGTTCCTTATATATCGATGTGGTCACGCTTTGCCCCCGCCAACGGACTTCCCGAGGCAATCCGCAGTTCAAAGAAACGAGCTTCATGACCCTCCTTCGGTTGCTAAGGCGGCACTTCATAGAGCTGATACTTCTAATTCCAAACTATCAGCAGGCTGGCGCTTCCGCTCGAAAACGCATAGCGCGCGAGGGCACCAATTCCGAATCCACCACACGCGAAGATTCCTGGGACAGGGCCGAAGGCGCGAACCATTAGCTCACGAAATACTTGAGTGGTTATTGCGGAATTTGTTCTTCAGCGGTGCAGTTGAACGTGAAGTTCGTGGTAGGTCTACATCCGGCCACTCGCCCGTGCAGGTACGTGGCTCGATGATTCGTTGCCGAATGTTGCTGTACTCCAAAGCACTCGCCACATCCCTAGTTGCCGATGATTTCCTTCAGCGTCGAAATGAACATGCCGATTTCTTCCGTCGTGTTGAAATAGTGCGGGGAGGCACGAATCGCCCACTCGACCTGCTTTTCATCGAAGTCAATGACCGCAAAGTGTCGGTAGCTCGATACCACATTGATTTTACGTTTTGCCAGTTCGTTCACGATATAATCCGGTTCCGAACCCTGAACCGTAAACGTGACCAGACCTCCAAGTTCAGGTCCCTTGTCCAATACTCTGATCTTACCTATCGCGGAAAGTTCCTCTCGCATCAGAGTCGACAGCAGTTTGACTTGCTGCCAAATCCTCTGCTCACCAACAGCCAGGCAATACTCGATCGCTGCACGGGTGCCAAGCAGCAGAGCATAGGCGAATTCCCAGTCTTCGAAACGTGTTCCGCCGTCGCATGCAACGTATTGGTCTTTCTCGACCCATCGGGCGCCCCGCATGTCGATAAATAGAGGTTCGAGGCCGCACTGCAGTGCGCGGTCAGATACATACAGGAAACCCGCTCCTCTCGGTCCTCTGAGGAACTTTCTATTCGTGGCGCTCAGAAAATCGCATTGCAGTTCCGTCACATCCAGGTTCATTTGACCAATTGACTGGCACGCATCAAAGATGTACCAGCTATTGTCGCCGTGCGTTCGTTGATACTGGCCATAGATCTCCCCAATTTCTTTCGCTGGCTGAACCAGGCCTGAATTTGTTGGGATATGAGTAATTGCCAACAAACGCGGCTTCAGCTCTTTGAGCTTCAGCGCAAGGTCCTCCAAGTCCACGCCGCCTGCCGGCGCGTTCCTTATTCGGACCAGTCGAACGCCAAATCTCTTTTCGCATGCGAGGAATTGTATTTGGTTGGAAATGAAGTCATCGTTGTCGGTCAGAATGACGTCGCCGGGCTGGTAAGGAATTGCCGATAGCGCTCGAACGAAGGAATCCGTGGCACTGGCCGTGAAGGCAATATTTGAACTGTCACATTTGATCAACTTACCCGCCTGGGTATAGAACTGCTGAATCGCATCCGCCTGCAAAGCAGAGGCTTCGTAGCCACCGATCGTCGATTCCAATTCGATATGTTCTGCAATAGCGCGGGTCACCACATCCGGCATGAGACTCGCTCCAGCACTGTTGAAATGAACTACATGTGAGCATCCTCGCGTGTCGTTTCGGAAGCGGGCAACCTCCTCGATGGTAAATGCGCTCGTAGTAGCTGGTGTGTTCACGCTGGTATGGGTCTGCATTCTTACTTCCCTCCGCTCTGCGAATCTGGCAATGCCTTCGATTTCATCTGTAGAACACCGGTGCCCTCGGCAGGCCAATTGGTAACCGGTCCAGTTGCACCCGTAGATCTCAGAATTCTGCTGCGTTGGCTCTGAAGAAGTCTGCCAGGGTCTGCGCATCGCTTCCCGTCACGGTGCGAACTGCATCTGTAACGCTGCGAGCCTCTTCGCTCCGCTTCTCAGATGATCGGAAATATCGCCAAAGATCCGAAAGATGATCGAGCGCGTGAGGATTGAGGTGGCCTTTCACGGCATCAGCCCACTGCTCATCCGTGATGTCGACATACCGTATCGGCCGCTGAAGCACGGCGCTCAGCGTGTCGACGATCTCCCCCACTGTGGGGATTGCAGCAATGAGATCGTAGGCGCTTTCGGAAGGCGTCCCTGAATTAGCCAGCAGCGTAGCCGCCACATGAGACACGTCCTCTGCGCCTACCAGCGGGATTGTGGCGCTCCCGTCGCCCCATGGCAGAAATACCGTGCTCTGTTCGGCGACTGTCTTTCTTACCAGAGCGCGCACATTTTCATAGTACGGCGGTGCGTGCAGATGAACTGCTCCGATCTCTGCCCAATCGAAGATGCGATCTGCCAGTCCATGCTGCATATTGCGAAAGCTCGGTGCTTTGCGCGCACCCTGAATTTGCGAATTGTTGACGACAAGTTCGGTCCCTGCTTCGCGTGCGGCCATAGCGAAGATCGTAGTAGCTTCCAGCAGCCCATCCGACACAGAGTAGGTAAAGTAAGCGCGCTTTATCCCTCTCAGAGAAGCGCGGACGGAGTCTCGGTCTAACATATCTCCTTGTACAACTTCCGCACCGAGTTCTTTGAGGGCATCGGACCTTTCATCCAGCTTATGAACAAAGGCACGAACCGGAATTCCCTTATCGAGCAGAAGGGCTGTTACTCGGCGTCCTGTGGAACCTTGTGCGCCGCCGGCCGCTCCGGTGACGAGTATAGGTTGCGACATGTTTTGTCTCCTTGATGCAATGAGGTGAGGAAAAACGAACCAGTCAACGCCCAAAGTCCCAGGTCAATCGATTGGCGAGGACTGCGGCTGTAATGCTGCGGAATTGGTGATTAGATACCGGCAGCAGTATGTTGCGAGTACAGGGCGTGCCAGCGCCCCTCCCGGTACACAAAAATATCGGAAGACATGACTCGCTTGGGAGTGTCAGGTTTATTTAGCGTGAACGTTAGAACTGCCATGTCGCCGGTGATTACAACGGACGTCAGAGAAGGATGAGTAGCAAGCCACGCTTCATCAGCGGCCGTTCTCTTCGTCGAGCCTAGATTCTGCTTCGTGGAGGCGAGGATGGCTGCCTTGTCATGGACACTGCCGTCGACATGGACAGAACGATATTCCGGAAGGAGCAAGGCGTCGATGTATGCGGTGTCGCCAGACTCTTCCGCATGTCCCCACGCATTATCTACGGCAGTAACTGCAGCTTCGGTTTGGGGCTCTGACAAAGTCTGCCCCTGTGCTCGCGCCACATTGACTGAATCAGCGGACAAAAGCAGGATTGCCAAGAGGGCCAGGGAAGTTGCGCGACTTTGGGCTCGATCAATGAGTGTTGGTGAGCAAAGTGGTGTTGCGAGCATATTTTCCTCCCGATCGTAAATCGTTGAGACTTGATGTCGGACGCTGATTGCATGTCAGCTTTCTAACATTAGTGAGGATGAAACAAAGGTGCGACTGTATCGCTGGGGCGGACTCCAAACTCCTTGGGCTTTGGACGCACCAGCCAATAGAGAGCGACGAAGTGAGTGATCATCAGAAACGGCACATAGATGATCGGTATCGCATAGGTTGCACCCAACTGCCCAGCAAGCGCAGGAAGACCGACGTGGATAGCGTGGTAATAGTCGAACATGATGTCGAACGTCCCCACGAGATTGAAGGCGACGACGAGAAACCAAAAGAGCGGACGTACCCTTCCAGTGAGGAGCGCCAATATGGCCAGGATCCCGGTTGCTAAATCGCCGTAAGCGGCGAACGTAGCGAAGCCGGCGGGCAGGTTGGGTCCGACGACGCCTGGAAGGATAAATACAAGTCCGAAGAAACGGAAGCTGTGCACAGTAGCGATGACACGTTGAGCTTCAAATCGTTCCATCGACTTAAGCCTGGGAAAAATGTAGACGCCGAAGCAGAGCAGCGACGCAACGTAACCCAAAACTAGATGCATTAGAAAAATAAGTTCTGGCGGCATTTGTCCTCCTATGTGCATAGGATGATATGTATAATCTAATGGATTCAGAATTTCTTAGAATTGCGGGCGGGCGGACTGAACTGTGAGATGATTGGCAGCATCCTATAATGAGCTATGCGCTACGGCCCTGAACACAAGGTTGAAATCCATCAGAAGATTGTGAAAGACGCCTCGCGGCGCGTTCGCACCGAAGGCATCACTGGCGCCGCTTCAGCCGTGATGCGGGATGCCGGCCTGACACATGGAGGTTTTTACAAGCATTTCGAAAGCAAGGACGAGTTGCTGATGGAATCGGTGAGTGCGGCTTTTCAGGAAATAGCCGATCGCCTTGCTCACGTCGCCGAGCGGTCCAAACCCGAGACGGCGTGGAAGGCGATCGTGAAGACCTACCTAAGCCTGGAATATTGCGACCACATCGAGTACGGATGCCCCCTGCCGGCGCTTGCCCCCGACCTGGCACGGGCCGAACCGGCTCTGCGGGCTCCGATTCTCGCGGAGTTGGTGAGGTACAGGGGTCGAATGCTGCCGTTTATGCCTGGCCAGCGAACAGCCGACAAAGAGCGCGCTTTCTTCTCCATCTTTTCAACGATGGTCGGGGCAATTGAAATCGCGCGGATGCTACCTGAGCCCGCGATGCGAGAGAAAGTTCTGGCGAGCGCAAGAGACCTTCTCTTGCTGAGCTTTTGATTTCTTGGCGCAAATTAGCACGTAATGAGCACAATTATTGCAACCTAGCTAATTCAGCCCTTTTACTGGTGGCCGTTCTTCGCTGTTAACGCGATGCAGAACGGTAATTGGAATGGAACCGTCGGGACGAGGTGCAACCTTCCAGGAAAGTTCGTTACCAATCATCTCGTAAGGGCGAACTTGCGTGGTGTCATCCTGATTGGGAAACGAAGATCGATCGATGTGAAACGTGATTGTGGCTTTGGCGGGATTGAGAGTGTAGCGCCCGAAGTGGACACTGGTGCTGAGAGATGCCTCCTTGTACTCTTCCGGAGTTCCCTTTAGCTTGTCTCCGGAAGAGAACTTGAGACGCTCAGCGCGGTAAATCTGCACAGAGTAGTAACCATCGCTGGTGAAGATGACAAGACCATGCGGACTGTCTCCGTAATCCGACACTCGGGTGCCGTCCGGAAGAAGCCTTTCGGCCTTGGTGAGAACCCAAGTGCCGGCGATGGAAGGTGTTTGAGCAGTGGCCATTATTGAGCCAAACAGCAGGACAGCGAGAAGCGAGACACACTTGATCGACATGGTGCCAATGTAGCAATCGAACAGCCGGCGCACAATTTGATTGTTCTCACCGCACTCGTGAGCGAGGCTTATGCATTGCTTCACCGGCGGGCACTACGGCGAGACCGTTGTGGCGTTTGTGGAAAATCTTCGATTGTGATCGCGGGGAGAGAATGAATTTCAAAGCCTCAACGAGAAGCGTCGCCATGCAATCAGCGGGATCGCCGATCAAGTGCGCATTGCGGTGCAGAGAGACAGGCAGGCTTCCCAGCAAAGGCAAATCATAGAGCGACGCGGCAAACATCAGGCCTTCAGAAAGATTGAGCGAGGTACGCGCCGTGATGCCGAGGCCACCAAGCAAGGCCGCCTGCAGACCGTCGAGGCTGGGGCTGCTGGCAGCAATGCGATACGGCATGCCTATCGCCTCGAGATGTTGAATCGCGCATTTCCGGAAGGCACACTGCGGCCCCAATACGGCGAGTGGCAGAGGTTGTCCCTGCGGCGGCACGAACGTGGAAGAG
Source organism: uncultured Acidobacteriaceae bacterium (assembly GCA_963704415.1). Classification (GTDB taxonomy): domain Bacteria; phylum Acidobacteriota; class Terriglobia; order Terriglobales; family Acidobacteriaceae; genus Telmatobacter. Next base: position 2,949,012 of record OY969908.1, read on the forward strand.
GCGATCCAAACGAGGTCCAGTTGGCCCACCGTCTGCGCTGCGGAGCGGTGTTCGTGACCAATCACCACAGCGAGGTCGATCCGCGATTTCTCAATCGCCTCCGCAAGGGCAGCGTTGCCTTCAATGAGGAGTTCGACTTGCATGCGCGGATAGAGCGTAGCGAATTGTGACAGGACCGGAGGCAGAAATGAGGCAAAGTCTTGCGGGCAACCGATTCGGATGTTACCGGCGAGGCTACCTCCCTCGATGGTGTCCAGCAACTCGTCATGAATGGCGAGAATGCGGCGCGCATAGGCGAGTGCAACTTCTCCAGCTTCGGTGAGTACGAGGCCGCGGCCGCGTTTGCGAAAGAGCACTGTTCCGAGATCATCCTGCAGCCGTTTCATCTGAAGGCTGATGGCTGAAGGAGTTCGGCCGAGGCGGTCTGCCGCTTGTGCCAGGCCGCCCAGGTCGTGGGCCACGACGAGAGTGCGCAGGGTATCTAAATCGAGGTTGGTGCGCGTTGCCATGAGTGTGCGTAGTGTAAACGATCGGATTTAGTCGACGCGACGCTACAAGTGCATAAAGCCGGCCAATGACCGTTAGTGTCGTTAGTGGGCTTTCATCCTTTATCAATCGTCGCGAACAGGCCAATGCTTGAAGCCGCTCGATTTGATACTCGGTCGCTCCTAAAAGAGGTCGGAACTCCTTCAACGATTCGGAACTACTGGCCTAAATCGACCTCATAAATTCTCACTGCCGATATTCTTGAATTCCGGGTCGACTGTGCGGGCAATCGGTCATCGGAGTTCTAACGGGTGCTGAATGGGCTGCCGTTATAAAGAACGACGCGCCATCCATCTGGATCTTCAAACGTTTTACTCTTGGCTTTCCAATACGGGTTCTCCGGCTCAGTCGGCGAGTGTCCGTACTGCGTCATACGTTGGAGCGCAGAAAGGTATCTCTCAGCGTTCGGTAGATAGAAGACCAGAAGATTGTCCTTTGACGGTGCAGGGCAAGGACTTCCGGCATCAGCATGCGTAAATTCCAGATGTAATTGCGCGCCAGCTATTCCAAGCATGACGCCAGAGTACCCCGCATGATTTTCAAAGTGGCCGATTATAGCTAGTCCGAGTGCATCTCTGTAGAACGCAACAACCTGATCAAGTTTGTCTGTCGGCCTGGCAATCCGAATCTGCATATCGGATCCAACACCGCCGCAGTCCGTAATTGCGCCCGCTCGACGCATTCCTGAACTTGCGCCTAGAAGAGTGCCTGTCTGGAGAAATCGGCGCCTATTCATGATGTCCACCGATGCGAGGATGGTCGTTGGAGCGCTCGATAGAATCTGAGAGAAGACGGAGCAAGTCCGCCAAGTGGTGTTGCTGTTTCATAGGGATCTCCGCCAGCATCGCCGCCTCAACCTCCATGTGAACGACAACCATGCGATCAACGAGATCGCGTCCTTTTGAAGTGAGGACTATGCGTAGCCCCCTGCGGTCATTGGGGTCTTTCGTTCTTTTCAAGAGACCGGCGTCTTCCAGACGATCAAGGCGATTCGTCATTGCGCCAGACGTGAGCAGAAGAGAACGGTAGAGTTGCGTCGGGGTGAGCACGAAGGGAGAGCCGGCACGCCGAAGAGTTGCCAGGACATCGAATCCCCATCTCTCAATCCCAAATTCTGCGCAAGCGGCCCTCATTCGTTCGTCAATCCCTCGCTCCAATCGAGAAATGCGGCCTATGATCGCCATCGGCCATGAATTCAGCTCTGGACAGACCGATTTCCACTGTTTCCGTATTTCATCGATCGAGTCGGCCTTCGTGAGTCGTGCTCCCATGATCCTCCTTCCAAGACTCCCTTCAAGAATATGCAGTCAATTGAAGCCTATCTCATTATAATGTATCTTGATGTGAAGGTATATCAATCGCTGCTGGTACAGAGAGGTGCGTTTTCTTGGGTGGCAAAGAAAAACTGTTCGCGCAGGTAATCCATACCGCTCCAGTTAGTCTGGCGGCAGCTCCCGGTTCGTCGCAACAGCCGGAAAGGCGTCATGCAAAAACCGTTGGTCGATGAACAAACCACACTAAACGTCTCGACGCGGCAACGAGGTCGGGCCGCCCCTTCTCCTTCATGGATCTGGCTGGGAATTGCGGCTGTACTGCTTCTGTTCTCAAATGGGGCAACCACCATACCCCTCGCCGCGTGGCTGGCACCGGTGTTCATCCTCCGATTTACCCGAGGGCAGAGCCTCAAAGTTGGGATTCCGCTTGTTTACGTAGTGCAGGTGGGCGCGTTTAGCTTACAGTTTCGAGGAATGGTACTCATCCCAGGAATTGGGTACTACCTATTCCTCATCGTGTGGGGCATCCCACTTGTCTTGCCATATGTCATTGATCGGCTTATTGCGCACAAACTCAGCGGTCTCACAGCATCTTTGGTTTTCCCGACCGCATGGGCCGTCACCGAATATGCTGCGTCCTATGGGCCATACGGAAGCTGGGGGTCGATCGCCTATTCGCAATATGGGAATCTTCCGTTGCTCCAGATTCTCTCTGTGACGGGCCTGTGGGGGATCACGTTCCTGATCGGCTGGTTCGCAGCCGTATGCAACTGGCTTTGGCAAGATGGACTCGAATCAGCGCGCGCCCGCCGAGGCGGTTGGCTCTGCCTAGGAACGATTACCATCCCGATGCTGCTGGGAGGGGCCAGGTTGGCGTTCCTTCCGCCATCGTCACCAACGGTGCGGGTGGCGTCCATCTCTGCGAGAAAGGTAACACCCCTTCCAAGTGCTGAAATCAGAGGCCGAATCTGGCAAGGTAACGCTACGAATACCGAGAGAGATGATTTCCGCGTTTGGGCGGCAGCCACGGATAATGATCTGCTTGCGCGAGCTGAACAGGAGATGCAATCGGGCGCCCGAATCGTATTCTGGGCCGAGATTAACGCCGAGGTCTTGAAAGAGGACGAAGCGGGATTGATAACAAGCGGCGAGAACCTGGCGGCAAAGAATCACGCATATCTGGGAATGGCACTGGCCGTCCACAACCAAGGCAGTACACCCTCAGTCGAGAACAAACTCGTTCTGATAAAGCCCGATGGGCACGTGGCTTGGGAGTACAACAAAGTGCGACCGGTGCCGGGGGATCAACAAATACTCGGAGATGGAAAGCTGCGGGTGCTGGAGACGCCGTATGGGCGGATAAGTTCGATCATTTGCTTCGATGGAGACTTCCCACAAGTTCCGGCTCAGGCTGGAGCCTTAAAAGCAGACATACTGCTTGACCCCTCGAACGACTGGCTGGCAATTGACCCCTGGCACACCCAAATGGCGAACTTCCGTGCCATCGAGCAAGGCGTGAATCTGATCCGACAAACAAGCCGTGGGCTCTCGGCAGCGTTTGACTACCAGGGTCGTCGCTTAGCCGCATTGGATCATTTCCAGACGGTGGATTATGCGATGGTCTCGGAGGTTCCGACCCGGGGAGTGCGGACGGTCTATTCGCTGCTTGGCGACTGGTTTGCGTGGGCATGTCTTGCGGGCTTAGCGGTATTGACGGTTCTAGCTTTGCGCAGACGGGACGGTCAAATGCAGACTAAAACCTTAAAGCGCAACGCGATAATTGTCTTAATTCCATCTTTTGTTGAGTGGCTGAGGATGCGCAAATGAAACACGTCCAAAGGCCTTTGGAGCTCCTGCCAAGGTATCCTTCAAATCGTTATCGGATGGAGCTTACCACCGCGAGCAATCTCGTTTAGAGTTATTTTATGCACTTGTCCACGGTACAAACGTTGATCTGTCCCATATGCCGAGGCGAGCTGGAGTTGGGGAGCGCCGGAGTCCGCTGTGCAGCTGGCCACTCATTTGACTTCGCCCGCCAAGGGTACGTGAATCTCGTCACAAACAGGCCTTCTGTCCGGATTCGCTGATTCTGCAGAGATGGTGGCTGCCAGGACGGAATTCCTGGGCGGGGATCATTTTCGTCTCCTCGCTGAATCCATTGCCGAGCTTTGCGTCAAGCATGCCGCCGGTGCGCGAGTTGTTATGGAGGCTGGTGCCGGCGTCGGCTATTACATAGCGCACGTCTTGGAGGCCTTGCCTCTGAGCGTGGGCCTGGCACTAGATCTGTCGAAATTTGCGGCTCGACGTGCAGCCCAGGCACACCCGCGCCTTGATTCAGTTGTCACCGACATTTTGGAAAAACTGCCGGTCAAATCGGAGTCTGTAGATATTGCCTTGAATGTATTCGCACCGCGCCCGGCATCTGAACTATTTCGCACCCTGAATCGCGAAGGACGATTGATCGTGGCATTTCCAGCGCAACACCACATGCAGGAATTGCGTAATTCGATCGAAATGCTGGATATCGATTCGAGGAAGGAGTTGCGCATTTCGCTGGCTCTGAATCCATTCTTCCGACTGCTGGAGACGCGGGCTTGCCAATGGGAAATGGAGTTGCAGCACAAGCAGGTGGCGGCATTGGTGCTCATGGGGCCGTCGGCCCGACACATTGAGGCATCTACACTTCTTGGAACTATCGCAGGTCTGAATTCACCGCTGAAAGTAACCGGTTCCGTCAACATACACGTGTACGAACGAGCAAAGAGTTGAGAGGGCGTTGTTGCATGGATCGAGTCTTGGCCGAGTCTTCGCGTGACCCAGATGGATTACGCACCAATGTTGAGGCGGCGGACGGAGTTTGGGATGCCGCAAATAAAGTCATTGTCCGGCGGCACTAGGGTTTGACATCTTACTGCCTGAAACCATCCCTCAGCGGCTAAAGCCCCGGTCATTCCATGCCGTTCGCGGCACGACTGAAGTCGTGCCCTTTCAAAACATGAACGACCATCTATGTGGCGGACACCACGAGATAGTCTCTTAGATTTCGCATGATCATTGCCCACCCTGTGCGGCTTGCATTTGAGAATGGCGGAGGCACAGGTCCATCGACATATGAGTTAACGGTCAGTTTGGTTCGCGATTTTGCCCCGAGGCTAAGGACAGGTTCAATCAGGTACTCCACTTCACAGTTGGGCATTACCGTATCAGGCGGCGTCTTAACCACCCAGGTAACACGTAACCTGGATGGCGGTTCTTTCGCAAGAACGGTCCCATTCACCTCCCAGCCGTCCTCTCTCTTTAAGCAATAAGGCTCGCCCACGTCGCCGACTGTGGCTCGCGAGCCCATAAAATACTGCTGGGTGTCCGCGGGCTCCGTCAGTGCTGTCCACAAGCGCTCGGCAGATACCTCCACGAAGAGTTCTGCCACATTGTTCAGTTGCCAACCCTGCATTCGCACCACCCCTATCTGGTTGGTAGCTTCGAGTAAGTTATTTTTTCAAGGACATGGGCCGATCGATTTGAGTCTTGAGGACGATTGTGGTTTCAGTTTGCACGATGCCGGGAATCTGACGCAGCTTTTCTGACAAACCGAGAAGGGTCGCAGTGTTCGGCACTCGAACCTTGAGAATCATACTTAGCTGTCCAGCCACAGAATGGCACTCTTCAATGAAGGGTATCGTGAGCAATGGTTGAATGAGTTCCGAGCAAGGACTTGTTGCCCTGATGCCGATGAATGCCGAGACTCCCAAGCCCAAGGCTGCAGCATCGAGATCGACCGTCCATTTTTTGATAACACCCTCCCGTTCCAATCGCCGCAGTCGTTCGTGAACGGACGAAGGAGCCAGATGCACTATTCGTGCCAGGTCCTCAAGACGTTGAGAAGCATTTTGCAGGAGTGCCGCCAGAAGCACGAAATCTTTTCTGTCCAGGTCCATTAGGAGCTCCGTGAATTATCCAATTCCGATTATATTTCGGCCAAAGGCGGACTGATCAAAAAAGTATTCTATCCATACCGTCATTTGTCTAATCTACTTCACAGAGAGGAGAAACAATGCAAGCTTTGATAGTAGTGGATGCGCAGAACGAATTTTCATCGGAAGGGTTGCGCCCGGTTCCCAACCATGCGCAAGCTCTCAGCAGGATTGAGGATCATATTCAAAGGGCCCGCAAAAACAGGCGGCCAATTGCCTGGGTGCGCCATTTCAACAAACCAAACGAATCGAAAGCATTTGTTAAGGGAACTTGGGGAGCGGAGCTGTCTCGCGGGCTCGGACCGAAAACCGGCTTCGGACCAGAGACAATATTCGAGAAGGAAGTATACGGAGCATTTACTGGTACCGGGCTGGAAGCATGGTTGCGCTCAAATGACGTAAGCCAAGTTCTCATCGTGGGCTTTTATACGCACGGCTGTATTTCCACATCTGCCCGCGAAGCGTTAGTCCGCGGTTTCGACGTTTCGGTTGACCCGAATGCCACCGGAGCAACGGACATGAAGCACCAGTTGCTTGGAGAGCAAACAGCGGACGAGGTGCGTCGCTACGCGCTTCTTCATCTGGCGAATATGGGTGTGTACATAGCGCATTCGGACGAGTTTCAGCACGAGGATCGTGCGGAAATTCCGATCCTCAACGAACCCGTCGGCGCATAGTCGCTGTTTCCATTAAGCGGCGCGCGATTCCCTAGCTGCCATGCGCGCCCAGCAGCCTGCTTGAGCTGGCATGGGAATCGATCCGGGGGATGCTTCGCTCTATACTTGTCTCTTGATCCGGGCGTTTGGGGACGTGTATTTGAGGCAAAGGTCGTCCGGATCGAGGCGACAAAACACATTAATCTCGGGACGACGCTCGAGTGATTGCGCCGAGCAATCCGGTCATTTGGTTCCACGCATCTTCGCCGAGACCTTTGCGCAAGTGCTTCTGAGCGCGCTCCCAATGGGCTCGCGCCTGACGCAATTTGTCCTTTCCCGAAACTGAGAGGCGCACAAGCCGCTCCCGTCGGTCCTTCCCTGGCCGGATGATTATCCAGCGATGTTTCTGAATGAGCCCGAGCATCCGGGTCAATGTCGTCGAGTCCAAACCTAGCAGGGTTCCAAGCTCCCCTTGTGTCGTCTCGCCGGTTAGATCCAATCCCATGAGCAATGTATATTGGGTCGCTTCCAGGCCGGTCTCGCGAAGTTCATGGTTATACATTCTCGTGACAGCGCGACTGGCTCGGCGCAGATTTGCACAAGCGCACGGAAGCACGCTTAGGAATGCCTGCTCGTCCTCATTCAAGGTCTGCTCCACAATATATGTGTATGCATCTATTGTGAGTCTGTCAACTCGAACCCGCTGAATCTATGAGATGACAAGCTAAAAGCGAATTGTAGTCAGGAGGATCGAACCTCCGCCGCTCGCCACAAATGGATTTGGCGTATTCGTCGGCCCGTGCTTCTCAAGCCGCAGTCAAGTCGTCATCGTCTATGGCGCTCTCTGCGGAATACGTGAAGCACAACGATCGCCGCGGCAGCGATCGCCAGCGCCGCCACGTAGCCCATCCAAACGGGCTGCTTAATGGCTGAGACCTTGGTATCGAGGATTGCAAAAAGGTTGAGCGTGAAGTTCACCGACGTGTGGAACAGCAGGGAGACGAGGATGCTCTGCCGCGACTCGTTGTAGGCCCAAACATAAAGCAGTCGCAGCGAGCAGCACGTAATCAGGAACGTCCAAAACGGCATATGAGACTGCGATTGCGTCGGCATAAAGAATAATGGCAAATGCCAGAATGCCCACACCACGCCTAATAACAGAGATCCTTTCAGGAATCCCCATCGTGGCTGGATACGGTCGATGGCAAATGCCCATCCGAATTCTTCATTGAAGGACCCGCCGAGAAAGAAGAGAAGCAGAATCAGACCGGGAACATGTGGCCAACTGATACGGAACGCGAAGGCTGGCCCACCAAGCATGGCCTGAATCCACATTGCCGCACCAGCCAACACTGGCGAGAGGAATAGGGCCGACAACAGGACGAGTGGTGGAATTCGCCAACGAAATACACGTTTGAAAAGTGCCCATGCACTCTTCTCGCGATGGCTGAGTGCGAAAGCTGCCACAAACGGCCCATATGCTCCGATCACGAGAAGGGGACCCCGGAGCCCCTTGAGTGTTGGGTTGTCCAACCAGCCCCGTGTCGTCATCAGCGGGATGGCCCAAAACGCCCATGACCATAAGAACGTCCAAAGGAAGAAATATTTAGGGAATGCCCGTAGCTCAGTCTTTGCCTCTTGTGTCATATGACTTCCCGGCGAAGTAGGTAATGTCTTTCGGTTCAATTAGAGCGAAGCGCTATGGGGCTGAAGCTCGATCATTACGGCCTTCATTCGATCCGCAGTAGGCCTTCTACCGATAACACACACCGTCCCGCCAAACGCACCTGCCCATCGCGCAACTCGACGCTTAGCAGACTCGGACGTCCCATTCCATACCCCTGCTCGATCGCTATTGTCTCGCCACACTTGGCGATGCCGTGTGCTATCAATTGGCATGCTAGTGGCCCAGCGGCACTTCCGGTCGCCGAGTCCTCAACGATTCCGACTGTCGGATTAAAGAACCTTGCATAGGCCGATGAAGACGGCAATACGGTATCTAAGCAAAAAATATAGCAACCCTGTCCGCCAACCGACTGAAGAGTCTCTGCGAGTCGCTGTGAATCTGGGCGCGCTCGATCCACAGCCTGCCGCGTTCGTACAGGAACCAAGAGATGAGCAGCACCGGTTGAAACCACCTGTGCTGGGAATAATTGCGGCAGAAGGTCCGTCGGCTCCAACCCAAGGGATCCGGCCAAGCTGTCCAGGTCTTCACAAATCTCGCCAGAGACAGGTGCTGTCTGTATCAGGGTCACGGAGATCACGTTCCGTCCATCTAAGTGAACTTCAACAGGCAGTCGATGATCACCAATCTCCTGGATAAATGAGTTCAGGCCGGCGCCTAGCTTTAGCGCACCAGATTCTGCCAACCACCACCATGCACCCAGTGCGTTGTGCCCTGCGCCGAAGACCTCCTGACCGCTGGCGGTAAAGGATCGAAGCCGCCAATTGTCGCGATTAGTGCTAGGCGGGAATAGGAACGTAGTCTCTGCCTGATTGAATTCCCGAGCAATACTCTGCATCACTGAGTCGTCAAGCCTCTGTGCCTCTCGAACCACAGCGAGGGGGTTACCAGTGAGAGGCTGGTCTGCGAATACATCCACGAACGAAAATTCAACCTGCATTTGATACCTCAATTCCTTCAAAGCTCTGGACGACCGAGAGCAGTTCATTTGGCCTCTTTCGGATCGCAATAAATATTGAGAGATGAAGCCGGACGATCCCTAAGCGCTTAGGGCGTTTAAATATCGTTTTGCCGAGCGTTCGATGACAGCCCTCGCGTCCCGATCAACGGTTCTGCCTGGAAATGCTCCGTAAAGGCGATCAAAAGCAAAAGGCGTGATGGCGTCAACAACTCCTAGAAGAGCGTTTCTGCCGAGCGGAATATAGTTCGGGTAACTGTACATAAATGTTACCCACTCGCGCGCCGAGCAGACCTCGGGTTGATCGCCGGCGAGCAACACACCCTTTCCTGAAGAGCCGTCCGGCCAGACAAGAACCTGAAAGCCATCGAAGTGTCCGCCTGTGTGCACAAGCGTTAGCCCTGCCTGTAGATTCATTGTTCGCCCTGCCCAATACCGCACGTTCGCATCGGAGCGCATGACCCATTGCTTATCCAGTTCGTGAAGAAAAATCGGTGCGTCATCAAACGCGCGGCTCCACTCCGCCATCGTGGTGTAGTAATGCGGGTGGGATATTGCAATTGCATGGATACCTCCTAGCTCGCATATTCTCTTCCGAGTCTCCGCGTCGAGAAGCGCAACACAATCCCAAAGCACGTTCCCTTCGGGAGTCTGGATGAGAAACGCTCTTTCGCCGATCCCGAAGACTGGTTCTGTATGTATCGAAAACAAGTGCGGCTCCTCTTGCTGGATCGAATTTCTGTGGATGTTCGACAAAGTATCAAGGGTCGTCCATCGCTGGCCTTCCCAGCCCACATATTGTCGAGGATCCGCACAGATGGAACACACTGTAGAAGGTTCGCTTGAAGGGGAATACTGCGTTCCGCAGGTTGCGCAAATCCATGGAATCAGGCTCCCACTCGTGGTATGCAGCGCATCTGTCTGGGCAGCACCGGAAAACGCCGCAAGCGTCCCGGAAGACTTCAAGAAATCACGACGATTCATTCTCTCGGCTCCTTTGAAGCAAAGTGGCGTGCATTCCGATATAGATTACTTGACATAAAGATACATCATGTAAAGAAAGATGATAATATAGCGAGAAAGTTTCAGATTTCAATCTGAAGCAGGCGAGCCGAGGAGCGGAAATCGCGAAAGGAACCTGGGGACTCTGGCTGGAATCAACTGAGAGGTCATCTCGCGAAGTACAGGAGCTATAAGGGCGGATTAATGTTATTCATCCCTACTGCATGTACATACATCGACTACAGGAGCAGCGATTTGGAGGCAGAATTGACTTCCAAGCGTTCGACCCGTGAGAGGAATACCCAATGCGGCAACTGATTTTCAGCCTTCGATTCACGATGCGACAACTTGCCAAGTCGCCGGGGTTTGCGATTACAGCGGTATTGATGCTGGCGTTCGGCATTGGCGCGACAACGGCGATCTTCTCCATTATGGAGGCCGTGCTTCTGCGACCTCTTCCATTTCCGGATTCCAGGCGGATTATGGTGCTGTCGGACCGGCTTGCCGGGGTGAACGTCGGTGACCACGGCGAAGTGGGTGTGACGGTCCCGGATATTCGGGCCTACACGAGGGAGGCACGCGGGTTCAGCGCTTTGGGCGGATACCAGAAAGCAGGGTATGAGCTCTCCGGCACAGGCGAGCCAACGAAGGTGAATGCGGCGCGGCTGACGCCAGGGGTCTTTTCCGCTCTTGCCGTGAACCCGCTCATGGGAAGAGTTTTCACGGAAAACGAAGATGAGCATAGCCAACAGGTGGCGGTGCTAAGCTTCGGAACGTGGGCGAGCCGGTTTCATCGCGACGCGCGGATCTTGGGGACGAAGATTCTGTTGGATCGCAAGCCATAATTCTAATTGGAGTGATGCCTCGGAACTTCGAGTTTCCCCTGTACTCCGGCCAGTTGAGCCGGGCGGAGCTGTGGGTTCCTATGAGCTTTCAACCTGATGAGCTCGGGCCCACGGCAGCGGCTAACTGGAGCTACAAGATGGTTGGGCGGCTGAAGCCCGGCGTGAGCGCCGAGCGAGCCGAGAGCGGGGCAGAAACGGTGGCGCAAGACATCATGCGCAACTATCCGGCGATGATGGCGAACCTGCACATCAGTGCGACGGTGCGGCCGCTGCAACTGGATACGACGGAACAGGCCAGGCCGCTGTTACGGACCCTGTTTCTGGCCGTCGCCGTGGTGCTACTGATTGCGTGCGTAAACCTTGCCGGGCTGATGCTGGTGCGTGCGATCAGGCAGCAAAGAGAGGTAGCGGTGCGGCTGGCGCTGGGTGCCAGTGCATCATCGCTGTTGCGCCAGGCGATTCTGGAGAGCTTGGTGCTCAGTATCAGCGGCGGAGTACTGGGATTGGCTCTGACGGGGGTGGCGCTGCGGGTTGGGAAGAGCATGCTTCCCGAAAGCCTGCCACGTATCAGCGAGATCGGGCTGAACTGGAATATGGTGGGCTTTGCTCTGCTGCTGGGTGTGATGACGGGCCTCGTGTGTGCGCTGGTTCCGGCGTTTGCGGCACTGCGCACCAATGTGACTGCCAACCTGAAGGAAGGCGGCAGGAGCGGCTCGGAAGGCGCGGAGGCCACGCGCGGTTGCGATCAATCCTTGTGGTGGCGGAGATTGCGATTGCTCTGGTGCTGCTTACGGCGTCGTGCCTGTTGCTGCGCAGCTTCGAGAAGGTGCGGTCCGTGAACCTGGGTTACCAACCCGAGCATGTGATCACGGCTTCGTATTCGCTCCCGCAGGAGCAGTATACAAAGCAGCCTCAGATCGACGAGTTCAATCGCGAACTGCTGAGGCGTCTAAGTGCGCTGCCAGGCGTTACGCAAACGGCGCTAACCAGTCTTCTGCCGGCGGGAGGGATCAACAACAATCAGACTTTTGTGGTGGAAGGGTATACGCCGCCGAAAGGCGCGGATATGAACCTGGCAACGGTGACGCAGGTGATCGGGAACTTCTTCCCGACGATGGGGATTTCGCTGCTGCAGGGGCGGTTCTTCACGGACGCTGACCGGCACGGCACGCAACTAGTGCTTATTGTGAACCATAGGCTAGCCCAACATTTTTGGCCAGGACAGAACCCGATCGGCAGGAGACTGCGCATCGGCACGCCGGAGATGCAAACGCCGTGGCTGACAGTGGTGGGTGAAGTAGCGGACGTGAAGCTCATGTCACCGGATGAACCCGCGAACATGCAGTACTACACGCCCGAGGGCCAGGTCGAGGATGACATCGGACCCCTGGGTTCGCCTACTGACCTGCATGGCAGCGGGGGGTTCATCGCGATGCGGTCGCCTCTGCCTCCGGAGCATATGGAAAACGCGCTTCGCGCAACGGTGCGGTCTATCGATCCGCTTCTGCCTCTAACACAGTTGCAGACAATGGAACAGGCGGTATCGCTCAGCGAAGGGCCGCGGCGCTTCAGCACAGTGCTAATCGGGAGTTTTGCGTTCGCGGCAGTCTTGCTGGCGGTTCTGGGAATTTACAGTGTGATCTCGTTTTCTGTTGCGTCGCGGGTGCGGGAAATGGCGATCCGCATTGCGCTTGGTTCGCAGCGCGGGCCCATTGTTTGGTTGGTCTTGGAATCGGGGGCCAAGCTGGCCTTGCTCGGGTGCGTGATTGGGTTAGGCGGCGCAGTGGCGGCTTCGGGGCTGCTGCGGTCGCTTCTATTCGGTGTGAGCCCGTTCGATCCGGTAGCGTTGTCAGCGGCAGCGGTGGGGGTAATGCTGCTAGCTCTGGCGGCTTCAGGACTGCCTGCGCTGCGGGCTGCATTCATTGATCCCATTCGTGCCCTGCGCGGGGAATGACGTGACTTGCAGGCCGCTTGCACGAGCCCCGGATTGCGCAGTGCCGACTGGAATTAGGAGACGCATGTTCGGGGCAAGCGATGCCCGGCCCGCGCCAATAAACGCACCAATCTCTTCTGCTGGCGGTTCGGGATCGTCAAGCCGGGTCAATATTAGTGGGAAAGTTTTTTCGACCTGGCGCGAGCATGAAGGCGGCGGATCGCTGCAGTTTGATCCTTCTGGGAAATGCGGAACAAGCATTGCGGAGGGAACTTGCAGGCTCTAAGGGAAGCAGATGGAAGGAATAATCTCGCAGGTGACGGCAGTTGCAATGGCAATTCAATGTTGTGCACCTATGACACATGTATATACATCTAATCTGATGAGCAGCAGAAATCTTCTGAAATGAGAGTTTCCATGAAAACCTTCGTTATCGCCGCCGCCGTGTTTCTGTCCTTAGGACTACTCTTCTTCACTTACCTAAAAATGCCTGCCGCATCTGTCGTTGCGAGCTCATCCGACATTGATTCGCATCGCCCGGAATTGGAGTATCTCAAGGCGATCAATAGCGCAGCGCCGCCGAAAGATCCGCAGTTTCTGTTTCTGTTAATGGCTCAGTATTCGAATGCCAATCTTCAGAATGAAGGCGCGGAATACTTTTCTGCGAGGCTTCAAGAGTTCAGTCCTCGCCTCACCGACATTCAAAAGGCCTTGTATCTCAGTGCGATCGGCGTATTGCGAGCTCAAAACGCAAAGTCGGTTCCGTTACTTCACCGCATCAGCTACGTAAAAGACACAATTGCGATATTGGAGCAAGCAAAACAGTTGTCAGGAGGCCGAGTCTTCGTGGTGAACTGGATTGCTGGTATTGTCTACTCGGAACTTCCAGGCTTCTTTCACCAGGGAATTGCGGCCCAGGACGAGCTGACATGGTGCCTGGAGAATTTCGACAAGGCGCCGCATCCGGGATGGCGGCGCGAAGTTTACTACCATCTTGGAAAGCTGGCGCTTGCTCGGGGTGAACAAGCCATGGCACAGAAATATTTGGAACAGAGCGGCTATAAGGACTTCAGCAGCCCTATCATGCTGACCACTCCGTTTTCGGAAGAGCCGAACTCGGGACATACTTTTGCACCGAGACGCATCTCAGAGATCGTGCCTGGGAGTGTATATGCCGTTACAGGATTCGAATTCACCGACTATTACTTTTTCGTCTCAGGTGATAAGCGTCAACTCATCGGCATCGACACCGGCACGCGACCTGACTCGGCGAAAGAAGCATATGAGGCCCTGCGAGCGTATGCTCCTGGCCTACCTGAACTAACAACCATCTTCATCACTCATTCTCACTGGGATCACATTGGCGGCCACAGCTATTTCCGGTCGCTGAATCCGCATCTTCGCATCTACGCGAGAAGTAACTATCAGGAAGAGATCGCCCACGACCTCAGCGGTCCGCATGTTTTCGATAAGGCCTTCTTCGGCCAAGCCTTCAACTTGGATGATATTCGTACCTTCAGGCCCGATATCACTGTCGATCATCGGACCAAGCTGAGTATTGGGGGAACTTCAATTGAGCTCATTCCAATTGAGGGCGGGGAAACCCACGATGGGATGTTTATCAGCCTGCCAGAGCAGAAGATTATGTTTGTAGGCGACTTTATGATGCCCTATCTCGGTGCTCCCTTTGTACAAGATGGCGATCTGCAAGGCATGCTGGATGCCATCGACATAGTGGTCGCAGAGAACCCGAAATACCTGCTGCACGGTCATCAGCCGCTGACAGAAATATTCAGTTCACCCGCGACGTTGTTGGCGCTAAAAACAGACTTCATCTGGTTGCGCGAGCAAGTGATGAACTGCGTCCGCCGGGGCGATGAACGTGCCATGATCCAGCAAGCAAATTTGACTCCACCGAACTTCCTTACCGGCAACCCCGATGCATTCATGCCATATTTTGTCATGCGCGAACACATCATCGATCGGCTGTATGACCAAAATGTCGGCTATTGGCAGGCGGATCTCCAAGGCCTCGACCATATCAGTCGTGCCGACCGGGCGCAGCTGTTTGTTGACTACCTGGGTCTCTCGGAGAAGCAACTCACCAACGCCGCTGCACGCTTAGTTGCAGACGGTAAATACGAACTTGCAGCTTCGTTGATCGATTCGTCAGAAAGCAGATTTCCTCATAGCGAGGACGTCGCCAAGGCGAAACGGCTCGTCTACCTCAAGCTCATGGAAAAGAACCAAAATACCGATCCATTCAAGTACGTTCTTTACTCAGCGAAGATTGGGGAAGAAACAAAGAAAATGCCAGACGGCAAGCGGTGAGCTTTGACTGACCGCACTTGCTGAAAACTCGATGTGAAACTAACTGCTGATGCCGAGAGTTTCTCGGCATCAACCTCCTTTGCTTCGCAAGTCGCGTTAGCCGAAATACAAGCACGAAGGATTCATGGCTGGATGCCTGCCTGCAAAGATTGTTAGCTCCCGAATTGGCCTGAAGCGATTGGCCGAACGTCTCCGGCTACCAGAACGCCATGCGCCTCATCAGATTGCATTGTTACGGTCACATAAAGAAGGCTTGATCTGCCAACAAAGCGTCCCTGGGACAAGACAATCTGTTGGTTCGCTTTTCGAGCTCCGTACTTTACGAGGTAGGCGCCGATCGGCCCCGCCGCACTCCCCGTAGCTATGTCTTCCACCAATCCCTGGTTATCCCAGGTGCGTCCCTCATTCTGAACCAGATCGAAGACATAGACAAACTTCGCGCCCACCGTGGCCAACAGAGATTCGAAACCAGGTTGAATAATTCGGGCGTTCTCCAGCCCACTTGTGATCGGAACTATCAGATAAGGCAATCCTGTTGAGACCTGCTGAAGTGGAAACTGCGGTGATAGCTGATTGTCCTGGAGATTAAGAGCTCGAAGAAAGGTCTTTGCCTCCGCGTCCGTCAGGACATGGCCGAAATGAGCGACGCCTTGATCCATCTCAGCTCTGTAACAAACGCCTTGTCTTGTTGTCGTGACCGGGACAGTCTTTTTCTGCAACTCTATGGTCCACACAACCGATGGTTTGCGTGGGAACCGCCGTTCGTGCAAGAGAGCCGCAGCTCCGAGGAGGGGATGGCCTGCGAAATCCAATTCTTCCTCCATCGTAAACACCCGAGCTCGGACTCGTTGCTGTTCTTCTGTCGGAGTGAGAAAGATGGTTTCGAACTGACGCATCTCGCGCGTGATCGACTGCATAAGAGCCGGCGTGAGTGCTCTATCCGTTTCGAATACTGTGAGCCCATTACCCGACATGAGTTCATGGCTGAAAACGTCTACGTGCCTATAGCGGAGGTTAAGCGTACTCGTATTGAGCGACACGCCGCTTCCTTCAATTCGCCTCATAGCATCCGCAGGAACGTTTATCGACATTGGCAATGTCAAAGCCGAAAGGGTGCTTGCGATACCGAAAGCGCGTCTAGTCATGACCATCCAATTCTCCTAAAGGTCGCTCCTAAGCTGCTTGCTAAATTGTCGAATCGCAGATTCATTGCGCCGATAAAACGTCCAGCCCCTCTTGCGCGTTGCAACCAGAAGGTTTGCTTCTGTCAACAGAGTTAAATGTCGCGAAGCCGTTGCGGCCGCGATGTTCAGCTTCTGTCGAATGAAGTCAGAACATACGCCGTCCATAATCAGATCACCGTCTGATTGCGGCGGGAAGTTCGCGATCGGATCCTTTAGCTCATCAAGAATGGTCAACCGCACAGAACTTGCGATGGCTTTCGCGGATTTGAGCAGATCCATTAGCAACACTCGCAGTATGCGTAGTCATTTCGCATAAACACGAAACAATCATATCACGTTTGCGGCGATCGCTAATGTCAAGGGGCGGACATGGCTTCCGGTGAATTCCTGGGCGGTATTCCATGTGAATTCCACAACAAGCCCTCAATCAGCAATTGGTGATTGTGAAAGAGATCCTATCTCTCCAGGAGCATGCAATTACCGAAGTAGCATCCTAAACAGCCGATTTTGTCGCGAAGATCCTTGCGGGCGGCTCAACGTGAAGCAGATTGAACTTGGTTAGTCGATGGTTGTGGAACTTAATGCAAGTGCGCACATCCAAACACCATGAGAGTTCTTGGCATTTCCGGAAGCCTTCGAGCTGAGTCAACAAACACAATCCTCTTACACGCGATCGCATTGCTCGCATCGTCTGATCTGGAAATCGAGATGTTTGACGGACTCGAGCATATTCCGGCCTTCAATCCAGACCTTGAAACGGAAGAGGAGGGAGGTCCCGTGCTCAAACTTCGGACCGCACTTCGAGGGGCAGACTTGGTGGTCTTTGCCTCGCCGGAATATGCACATGGCGTTCCGGGCTTATTGAAGAATGCACTCGATTGGGTTGTCGGAAGCGGAGAGTTGTCTGGAAAACCTGTTGTTTTGGTACATGCGGCCGCGCGGGGAGTACATGCGAAGGCATCGCTGCGAGAGATACTCACAACCATGGATGCACTTCTCCTGCGGGACGAAGAGCTAACGATAGACTTGATGGGACGAAGTGTGACCGCCAGTGAGATCAGGAGAGATGATGCGATGGCATTAAAGATCAAAAGCCATCTCAACCAATGGTCGAGATTTCTGAGGACGGAACGATGGAGACGCTCTCCTCAACAATCAACAACATGAATCACAGAGCCGATCGCGCAATTGTGGGGGCGGCCAGAAAATGACGCGCCGCCTGCCTTGCGACAAGCCAGGGCGGACACTCCCGTCAGCGTCCGCCGGTTTGAGAAGTCGACCTCGAAGGCGTTTCTGCAAGAAACCGCGAGAAGCAGCCAGCTCGCATCGTGATGGCGAAACAGAAAAAGCGAGGGACGACAGTTCGTATAGGGCTTCGGATGACTGGCCGGCGGGACCCCGGTTGGACCTCCAGACGTGACTGCAAAAAACCAAAACTGGCCGCGAAGCCTGTCCTTTATAGCGACCACATGTTCGCGCGCATGCAGCGTCTCAATACATACGAAGCAAAGACGAACGCCAGGACGAGAATCGGATCAAGTTTGTCCCAAGTACTGCCACCGCCATTCAGCTGTGAATAGAATGCGAGTGCAAGATTGATCGTGAGACCGGCATAAACCCACTCGGTCAATCGAGGCACATTGGGAATCAGAAGGCCCACGCCACCAAGGATGTGGGTCACGCCAAGCAGGGGGATGATATAGAGCGGGTATCCGAGTTGCTGATTGGCAATCCTCCATTCGCCTGGATCGTGAATTAGATATAACCTTCTGAAGTATACAAAGCTGACGACGACAAGGCCGGTTGTTGCCATCGAGGCTATTTGAATTGCTCGACCTGCCCGCGCGGGTTTATCTGTTGTCTGTTCAGTTTTCATATTCAAAGCGATCCTCCTCTTGCGGTTCGATCTTTCTTGACGTTAGGCCGCAGTTCCCATGGAACTGCGGCTGATTCAGCTTGCCCCGGACTTACGCCCTGACTGCATTCTGTGCAGCCGCAAACACATCGCGTGCGGACGTCGTACCCTCTACGTGCTCTGTACCCGCGATTCCGAGGCCCATCCATCCCTCGTTAATGCCGTCATACATTTCTTCGGCAGGTCCGGTGTGGCCCTTGGGGATGCCGAACTGCTCGAACGCTTCAGCCCACCCTGCACGCGGGACTGCAAAGGCTTTCACGTCGAGTTTCAGCACTTCACCCAATTGTGCGGCCACTTCATCCGCGCTTACCATCGAACCCAGTTCGATGACGCGATGCCCTGACCACGTCGGCCCGGTCAGAAGGGTTGCCACCTCTGCGCCGATGTCGTCTGACGCGACCATTATCGATTTCCGGTTTGTCGGATTGTAGAAGACCGGTAGTGTTCCGCCCTGGGCGGCCTGTAAGCCGAAAAGAAAGTTTTCGAAAAAGCCGCCTGCACGCACAAATGCAACCGGAGATGGCAGGCTGCGAAAACCTTGCTCCAGGAGCGATAAGGCCGTGATCATCCCCAGCCCGCTTGTTCTATTCGCGCCCGTCGAGGAGAGCGCGACCACCCGGGGTGGCACTACCCCGGTCAGCGCCTCGACACAGTTCGTAATCACGCCCCTTGCTTCTCTGAAATCAGGCGAGGGAGCCCATACAGCCGGCAACATAACAAACGCGCCCTCAACACCTTTGAGCGCCGCCGCTATGGCTGTCGCATCGTTCCAGTCTCCATCGACCAACTTCACGCCCTGGTCTGCCCACTTCGCCGCTTTCTCGCGATTGCGCACAAGGGCTCGTACCTGTTTGCCTTGCTTCAGCAGATGCCGCGCCGTGGCGCCGCCAACTTTTCCAGTAATGCCCATGACTAAATACATGATTGTTTTCTCCTTGTTAGAACGAAAGTGATGCTCCAATGCGAACGACAGAGCTTGTGAGTTGCGTAGCTAGCACTCCGCTAGTCCCGTGAGTTTCCACAGTTATCTGTCGCATGAGTCGTGAAAGGCCTTTACACAGCCCATCGGTTCGCCTCGATGGGAGAGGTCGTTGATCTTCGCGGAGGCCTTGCTATGTGGTCGTGACCGTTACGGCCTGACGCACATATTGGCTGCTTTCCAGTTGTTGCACCATGAAGGCTGCCAGATCGGCCCGCCCGATCTTGTGCGCCTTCTCGCCGCCCTCCGTGCTCAGTACCCTGGCAACGCCGGTCTTCTCGACGTCGGTAAGCATCGGCGGCCGCACGAGCGTCCAGTCAAGGTTGCTGCTTTCGATCTCGGCCTCCATGCCCGCCTTGTCTACCAGCAGACCCCGCAGAAAGGTCCTCATGAGCAGGTGCTCGTTGAAAAAGCCCGCGTTCTTGACGCTCTCGCCCGCACCCACCACCGAAATCTTCAGCAGTCGCCGCACGCCATTGCGCCGCATCGCGTCCACAACATTGTGTGCCGCGCTCGTTTCCATCGTCGTCACTTTCCACGGCGTCTTGCCGCCCAGCGCGTCGATCACCGCATCCTGTCCGGCTACCGCAACGTCGACCGCATCCGCGTCCAGCACGTCGCCCGCGACAACTCTGACGTTCGCCTTCTTGTACGGCGCGGCATCACGCACGAAAGCCGTCACCTTATGTCCGGCCGCCAGCGCCTCATTTACCAACGATCCTCCGATCCTGCCCGCTGCTCCAATCACTAGAACTTTCATCGCATTCTCCTTTTGCCTCGTATTTGGCCGCCCATCAAATGAGCGATCTGACTATTAGAGGACCAACGTAACCAATGGTTGCAAAATAATCGATGGTGGTTAACCCATGGTTATAAATTAACAATAGGTCGCAAAACTCGTCAAAATGAACTAAGCTATCAAAATGACATCCACATCACCAAGTCGCCGGGTTGAGCGCAAGGAGAAGTTGCGGAGCGAAATCCTTGCGGCGGCAGGCAAAATGTTCGCCGATCGCGGTTACGAAGCCGTGACGCTTCGCGAGATCGCTAAGGAGATTGGCTATACGCATGCCGTGATCTACCAGCATTTTCCTGACAAATCACACATTCTTGCCGAGTTGAGCCGCGAGACGATCGGGCTGATGATTCAGAATTTCGACGAGATTGCCGCTAAATATCTTTCACCGAAAGAGCGCCTTTTTGCGACTTCACGCGGCTTGATTCAGTTCTGCACTGCCCATCCACAGCAGTTCCGCAATGTCTTCTTCGGGCCGGAGAACCGCAACGGCGTCCGCGCTGGACAATACATCGACGACCTTGGCGCGCCGTTGTTCGCGCGTTTCGTGCAACTCTTCTTCGATGTTGCTAAGGATGAAGGATTGCCAAACAGGGATGACATCGTGATAGCCCACACCTGGTGGTTTACGATCTTTGGCCTCGCCACACTCTTTGTTATCCAAGGCGTTGTGCTTGGTTTGTCTGACCAGGCTCTCGTGGTCGAGCAAACGATCGCCACGCTTTGGGCGGGCGTTAAGGCTGTTCCGCGATTGCCGAAGAGCGCAATCACTAAGCGATCCGGCCGATCCCGTGCCTCAAAGCACTAACAGCTTGTGTCTACTTAGGAGTCGTTGGAGGTACGCCAGTGGAGTACCAGGACGCCCCACTTTTCCAAGGTCGTAGCCTTCTAGTGAGCCGTGATCACTTAATGGCCTCTCGCGTAAATTTACGCAGTTGTCGATCCAATGCTGATACGGCACGCTTCGACCAGAGAGTTGAGACCTGCAGGGCAGCGAATTCATGTAATCCCGGAATTGCAAGACCTGGCTGCTGCGCCGGGTTGTGAACCAGATGCAGTAAATCTCCATGGGAGTGTCGTCAGAGACGCGCCGGTGATTGCCTGTTGCCTAGATGATGAACTTCTCTGACGCGGATGTCGCTGAGCGATCCAAAGCGAATGAGGTCTGGAAGCTGGCCCATATAGGCCGAGATAGCGCCGGTTCCCGCAATCTCCGAAGGCTTAGAAACTTTGCAACAGGAAATCACGAGCACCGGCGAGGACCTTTTCACGGACCGGTGCTGGAAGCAGCCGGGCGATGGCAATGGCCCCGGTCATCGTCGAAAAGATCGCAAAGAAGGCGCGTTCTTTGTCCGCACCACGCCGGCCTGGCATGAACGGCAGCATTCGATCCCTGTACTTCACCAACTCCGCGACAATCGGAGCCCGCATAGCCAGTTCGGCCCGTGCCAGGTCGGGGGCAAGCGCCGGCAGTGGGCAACCACGCTCCGGATGATCGCACATTTCCGGGCGGAGGTAGGTTTTCACAATTGCCTTCCACGCTTCGCCGGGCTGCGCCTGTTCTGCGGCACGCGCGAGGGTGTCAGCGATTTCCGCGAAGCCGTCACGGAGGGATTCCAGGAGTAAATCATCCTTGCTCCCGAAATGCTTGTAGAAGCCTCCGTGCGTCAGCCCGGCATCCCGCATCACGGCAGACACTGCAGCGCCGGTCACGCCTTCGGCGCGAAGTCGTCGCGAGGCGTCCTTCACAATTTGCTGATGGATTTCCGCTTTATGCTCCGGCGGGTAGCGCATGACTAATTATAGGATGACGCCAGCCATCCCACGACTCAGGGATTTTCCTCGGACATAACAAAAATCCGAATCGATAGGATGAGACTTATCATCCTATGGCTTGAAAAGGAGACCTTCGATGTCCTCATCCAACCCAGGCCACAGACGCAACCGGCGACGCACGGGGGCGACCGGACGCGAGATCACAACTCTCCTGCCTGAGCAGGGCATTCCGGTCAGCTTCTTCGTCCATGAGCCTGATGCCAGATGCGAGGAGCTTCGGAGACGGGGTGCACAGGTCGCTCCGCCTCTTCCTTGGGGTCGGCCATGAGAGTGCGTTGTCAGATGGTTTCTCTTAAGTTGGTCGTGGTTTTCATGGGAATTGTGACCGCCTTGACGTTGCCTGCTCGTTCCATTGGTCAGGAACTTGGAACCCTGCGGGCGTGCGATGTTCCGAACATTGTCAAGTACGAGAGAATAGGCCCTGAACGAGTACCGACCGATTTACACGCGCATTCGGCACGCCATGAGCACGCCATGTCGCGGTCGATTGACTACCCGCCATTTCCAACGAGACTCCTTGCGGATGAACCAACGGGTCTGACAACACCATCGAAACCGTCGATTTGCTGCGAGAGTGTTCGAAATCCGACCTCCGTTCTGGGCCGAGCGTCTCGGTCATCGGCCTACGGGGACGTATCTGAACCACCCAATTCGATGGCGGTTGACATTCCATTCCGCCTTTACAACAGAAACCTGGTAGTGGTGAAAGCGACTATTGGCCGGACCAAAGACGTGAATATGATCATTGACACGGGAACCAACACGAGCATCATCAGCAAGAAAATTGCAAGGCAGCTAAAGGTCGACGGAAGGCCCGAATCTGTAGAGACGTTGAACGGCACAATTCAGGCCGATAGTCTTATCCTGCCTGACATCCAGATGGGTTCTTTCCGCGTCGTATCGCCTCGTCTACTCGTGCACGACTTTCCGGCGATGGAGCGCAATCTTGGAATCTCCATTGGCGGAATTGTCGGTCTGGACATCCTGCGTTTAGCTCCGTTCACGATTGATTACCAGAAAAAGATCGTCGTCGTAGGTTCAGCAACTGCACTTCGAAACACGGTTCCATTTGCCTGCACCGAGCTATTCCTGACGGTGCGTACTACCGTGGACGGGCAGCAGCTTCGCCTGCTTCTCGATTCCGGCACTTGGGAGTTACTGGTATTTCGAGGCAGACTGCGCGTCGCGCCCAATCAAGTTCATCTCGACCTGGCTTCCTTTGTGTCCACCCCTGACGGTTCGGTACAGTTCAGTTGGCTCCGCACGAACGTCTCGATCGGAACCAGGGATCTTGGCGCGCACGAAGTTGCGATCGCCGAAACTGACGCCGATCCTGATTTCGACGGTCTTCTCGGTTTTGCGGGCGTGGGATTCCATAGAGTTTCGTTCGATTTTGAGAAGCGGCTTTTTTCGTGGGAGTGATCGATCATCAAATTCGCTGTTTTGGAATCAGCAGCAGATGTCGTGGTGATTGACGGTCTACGCTCCAAACATGTAACGCATATTCAGAGAGCCAGCGACAAAGTGCCAAACGATACAGAATCTGTTCGAAAAAGCCATGACAGGATTACCGCCTCATATGCATAGCCCTTACAGCAACGATTGTCGAAACGCTGCCATTGCTTATCCTTCTGGTGTTGGTCGCGAAGACCTCTTGGACACCGTCCGCGACGAGATGGAGAAGGGCACCGTAGAGGATAGCGTTAACGGTGGGAGAGGAGAACAAATGATCATTCGCGTCTGGCGAGGCCGAACCAGTGCTACTGATGCAGATGGATACGGACGCTTCCTGAAGAAGACGGCCTATCCCGACTATGGTGAGGTGCCGGGTAACCGTGGATGGATACTCCTGCGGCGTCGTGTCTCGGACATCGTCGAGTTCATGTTCGTGTCGTTTTGGGATTCGATGGAGGCGCTTGCAGAGTACACAGGGGGCGACCCGGAACGGCCGAAGTACTACCCTGAGGATCGAGCCGCACTCTTGGAGCTGCCGGAAGGAGTGGAGCATTATCAGATTGTTGACATTCAGGCGCGCTGGTGAGGCCGCGATGACGATGCGCGAGTTTATAGCCCAGGCATCCGAGTGGTCGACGATACCGAAGCTACGGAAGTGAAGCCCGTCAACGTGCTGATTGCTAGGCAGTCGAAGCGCAGCGTCATACGTAATTGCGCTTTGCAAGGAAAGGTGTTCTCCCTGGAATCATGAGACTCATTCGGGTGTCAGGAACCCATGTTCACAGTTTTTGCGATCCAGTTTGGTTCATCTGTCGCTGTATGAAGCAAGCAATCGGCGCAATCGTCAAAGGGAAGATGAACGAGTGGCGCGACTCGTTCTAGGCCTAAGTTTTCGGGCCTGGTCGCTCCATTCTTTCACTGAAATAGGTACGCTAGAACGTCAGATTTTTTCAAATACATTCTCACGCTGAACCCCTTATGGCTTTATGGTGTGAAATATGATGTTGCGCTGAAACCTACATGGATAAAGGAAAAACACCACTTTCCGTGCCACTGTAATTAATTGCTCTTGACTCTCTACGATTCGTTTCGGCTTTTTAGAGCTTCTGTAAGTTATTGAAAATAATAGGATTATCCATTTTGGGAAGCTGTCGCTCTACCTCTGAGCTACTCCCGCCCTTTATCAACAACTTGAAAGCAAAACGATTTGTTGCTTTTCTTCACTGACGTTCTGAGATCTCAATTCTGCCAATTATATTTGTAAGATCCGGCGCGATGCCGATACTCCCGTTACCAATCCGGGCTCGGTGAGTGCCTGCGGAGATAAGCGACCAATAAGCTCGACCACGCGGTCGCAGCTGGCGGTGAGAATGGCATCGAGCGCTTGTCCGAGCAGCCGGCGTTATGTCCAGCGGATGGGATTTGTAAACACTTGCCGACTAATTATTCATTTCCTCGGTAATCCGCCCAATAGGTTGAGTGGGCTCTCGCCCGCAGTCGGACGCGTCAGAGACGGGGCGCTAGGCGAAGCATGAGGTGATTCTGTTGCTGAGCGCTGACAAACGGTCTGCTTTTCGCATTCCTGCGATCTGGCGCGCGTCCGTCTAGCGCAGAAAAGGGCCATTTCAAAAAGAATTGGGGGTGGTACCACTGGTACCGTTTTTGTATAGAATTGGTTCTACAGTATAGATTCCATAGACGCCATGGAATTGTATGGAGACATGGAACTTGCTGATCTCAAAACGAATACGGCCTAAGAGGCTCCGTTTCAATGAGTTGATAATGGTCGGGGCGGAGGGATTCGAACCCCCGACCCTCTGCTCCCAAATTCGATTTTTAACGTAATTTCAAGGACTTAGCGGGAGCGGTTGGCGCTGTAAGTCACGCTAAGATATAGGCGGAAACACCTGCTGTGGCGTTAATGTGGGGACGTATTTCACTCGGTGTCATTCCTCGTTATCGCTTGATTTTCGTCGATTAGTCGCCTTATTTTCGCTGAGACCATCTGTCCAGGGGGGCAGACGGTCCAACGGCGATTTTCCGATTCCTTGCACCATCTGAGGATCCCCACGGCAGACCGCCTGGTCGAAACCGAATGGGCAGACTTTGAGCCCTCAGTCATCAACTGCGACTATCTCGGTGGCTCCAGCGTTGTCGTCGCTGTCAGGCACAGAGACGACAAGTCTACCGCCGCAGTCCTTCAGCCCTTGCATCCAAAGTGCCGCCGTCGAGCCAAGCTGCCGGTCCCCCTCATGTTCACGCACGTAAACACCAGAGCGCCCCAGGGCTCTCTGCAGTTACTCCCATGGGGATGACGTGTCATCCTCCAACCGCTGCGACAGCAGCGCCGGGCGCTCTTGACCCGGCCACGGATGCCGGATGGAAGCCGGACACGCTCGAACAGGGGTGGACACCGTGCGAGCTGCGTTCGATTTTCGTTCGATGACGGGCCGCGCTGCGGCCCCGCTAAGCCGTCAGGCTTAGGGATGGTGTCTACGTCCAACACACGGCCACGAGCGCCACGGAAGCCGCCGGATCGCCGCAGTCGTGCTCGTCATGTGGAACATGAGAAGAAGACATTCTTCTCATAGCTGGCTACCACCCCGCGAGGACGGCGGTCAAGGACGCGCGATCTCTGCGCGTTCATCGGAGCGAAGCGCAGACCCTTGACGGCCACCGCAGCGAAGGGTACGTCGGCCTCAGCCGCCCCGGTTCCGGATGCAACCACAAAAAACACACTCCACCCGCAAGCCGCTCAGTTTCTGCATGATCCCATTTGCAACCGAAACGGTTGCAGGCGCAACCCTTTCAGGGGTGGAGTGTCACACATTCACCCGACGCGGAGCGGCGTGCTCTTCCGTACCAGCGCGTCACTACCGTTTACGGATGTAAACGCGGCGAGGCCGCCCAGGAAGGAGGCCTCTACATCACCACATGGCACTTTTTAGGCTGCAGTGGGAGTGATGAAGCCCCTCGCCGATTTGAATGCCGCGTTCAAGGCACCCACTGTGTTGTAGTAGGCAGCTTGTTCGAAGAGTATCTTACTAAAAACGCTCACCGGGTATGCCTTGGAGTCGTCGCCATCCATATAGTGCGCGACTTGTGACAAGAGTTTGTGTTGCAGCTCGTTGATCCCAAGTAGTCTCTTGATCGCCGCTTCTTCCCCCTGTACAGGGGAATCGGGTAATCCGTAGTCACGTGCACGGATCGTTAACATGAAGCTGACGAGATTCAGTACCTTTGCTCTCTCCGCAAGCGAGAGAGGTTCTAGCCATTCGCTCACAAGTTGCGGGTTCATTCGGGTAGTATCTCCGTTTCCCATGGCACACGTTCTAGTGAGTTCACATCCACCCCACGCTCTTCCAAGATTTTGGTGCGTGTGTTGCCTTGCATAATAGTTCCGCTTGGCTTTACGGTCAGTGGATCGTATCCCGATCCAGGTTTCAGCGATTATCAAATGCTGCTGGAAGTTGTTTGTTCGTGACGCCTTCGCCGTACACAGCGTAATTCTTGAATTTCTCCCATTGGTCTGTCAGCCAGTTATGGCCATCCTTGTCGACTCGACGAAGAGGATTGTTTCCTACGTACGCGTAGAGATTCAACGACTGCGGATCATCGAGCTTCGCATACGGCACAGGTTCAGCTTTCGCTGCCCAATCCGGCGACATGAACCGGCCCATCGAAGACGCATAGTACCTAGCCCCGAAGTAGTCGTTGCCGGATTCGGTATCCCGTTCTTTGCCGGTGAAACGGTACGCGGTCGAAGTCGCGGCAAAACTGTGTTGATTGTTTCGGGATGCATCGTAAGTGTGGCCGCGGCTGATCGTTCTGGCGTCATCCGTCGTTTGGCAAACGCGGACTGTTCTGTCGTAACTGACGGAGCGTGGCGTCCACGCATCGGTGACGTTCACACATTGACCGATTCGTTGCACGCCGGTGATGGCGGGGCGCCCTCCGCTGCAGGTATGAGGCCATGCTGTGGTGGACCAAGTCGTAGAGATAGAAGGGTACAGCAAGGTATCCGTACCCGAATCGTACTGGCACGTCGTATGCTCAGCTGTCGTTGACCTGCTGAATCGTAGCGATATGCTTACGACCGAGTCCAGAGACGCAAAGTTGGGATCCTCTGTACCTCCATTAACACGCTCCGGCGCCCAGTTCAGATTCACCAGAAATTTCCGCCTTCGGTTTGCACGAATTCTACAACGTCTGGCTGTATTCAAATCGTAGAACGGAAGAAGTACCGGCACGCCCGAATGGGGTTTCTCTGAGGCTCAACGGGTGGCCCGGAGAGCGGAAATCACACAGTGAAAACAAAGGGAGAGCCGTGCCCTTGCTCCAGAGCGCTTTCTCGTCTAAAATTTAGATGAAGGTGGCTACGATGCCGACAATTCAGCTGAAGCTCCGCGAAGCGAGCGCCATTCTAGGTGTGAACCCAAAGGACCTCCAGAACCTGATTCAATTCGGCGTGCTTCAGCCGGAGCGCCGGGATCGCTTTTTCGTTTTCGATGCAACTTCTTTGTTGGAGGCAAGGGTTGCGTTCTATCTCAAAGAGTCGCTCGGAACCTCAGTGCCCTTACTGGCACGGTTTATACGAGAAATCTTTGCAGAGGCGCAGAAATCGAAATCCGGCCGTTTCTCCGATGTTTCAATCTCGTCGCGTCCTGTGAGCGGTAAGGAAGTGGTGAGGATCGAAGTGCCGCTACGAGCGCTGGCGACCGACTTGGAGGCACGGCTCCCGAAACCCAAGGCATCGCAGAACGAAGCAGACGGAAGAGGGCGCAAAGGTTGGAAGAAAGAAATCACACGTGCCTTCGAGGACATCGCGGAAGACCTGAAGGGCATATCCGAGAAGGACATCTTGAACGAGATCAAGAGTTATCGAGCACAGCGCAGGAAGACACCGGAGATCAGCGTAGTTGCCCTCTCACAAAAGAAAACGGCCTAAGGGCGTCGTCGATACCTCAGTTCTTGTGGCGGGGATTGCCGCTTTCAAAAGAGCTGGAGCCCGATCCATCGTCCCCAGCGCACAGATGCTCCGCGCTTGGATTGAGGACGACACTTTCCAGTGGCTTATCACGGAAGAAATCCTGGATGAGTACAAAGAAATCCTTGCGCGGTGCAAAGTCCGTCGCGACCTGATTGCTCATGCGATCAGCCTCATCCGCACCGCAGCTCAACTTGTTCCCGACGTTCCGGGCTATGGAATTTCTCCTGATCCTGATGACGAGCCGTTCTGTGCGTGCGCGGAGGTTGGCAACGCAGATTTTATTGTTACGCTCAACCCTTCGGACTTCCCACAGCAGAAGCTTAGAGCGCATGTGATTGCGCCGGGCGATACCATTCCCACGACAGGACGCACCCGCCGCCGTTAATCTCTGAGTCTCGGCGAACGTTTCCGTGAGGTCATCACAAGCTTCTCCGCACGGTGGTGGAGATTCCCGTATTTTCTTCAAGATTTTTTCGGCTTTTCCACAGAAAAATTAGATTCAATCGTTCCCCAAACTTTCCGCTCGTTACCATCGCGTTCTCACGCGTCCTATTCGCTCCTTCCATCGCATGCAGAGGCCGTCTGGACACGAAATCCGCATTCAATCATTGTGAGTGTAAGGAGCATGTGGAACATGCGCGATTCTCGTCGCACACTCAGACAGCTTTCTCTGTTCGATTGCAGCGTGGATGCGCCAAAGGCCGAGCATGATCTTCTTCGTGCGGAGTCGACGAGGACTTGCTCAAAGGTCGATCAGCACGAAGCCGCCAACCAATCTCGGTGTGACACGGATGGACTTCGAGATCGGCCCCGCGTTAAGCTCAATCAGCCAACCGCTCCCGTGACTGGAGGAAGAATGACGGTCACGAGAGATCGATATCAACATGGTTCCCTGCGCAAGGTCGAAAGAGCCAAAGGGCCCGCGGTTTGGGAATTCAGATATAGCACTTACGAAAGTGGAGTGCGCAAACAGAAACAACTAACCCTCAGCACAACGAAGTTCCCAACTGAGGCGGCGGTCAAGCGCAAAGTGGAGGCTTTGCTTTTGAAACTCAACTCAAGCTCGACCATAGCAGCGCTTCAAGAACCCACACTGAAGGGCGTTATGGAAGTCTATGAGCAGGAAGAGATGCCGGAGCGGCCCAAAAGCCGGCAGAACTATCGCCTGCTGATGGACCGGCACATTGAGCCGAGGTGGGGCTCTCAGAAGCTCTCCGAAATTAAGCCTCATGCAGTCGAAGTGTGGTTGCGTGAATTACCTTATGCCCCGGAAACGAAAAGGCACATCAGGAGCATGGTGTATCGGCTATTCGAACTGGCGATGAAACGAGGGTGGCTGGAAGCTCAAAGAAATCCCATCAGTCTTGTTCGCGTGAAGGGTAGAAGCCGAGTGATCGAGAAGGTAGTTTTGATGCCCGAACAAATGCTGATCGTTCGGCAAAGTCTCGAGGACCCTTATTTGTTGATGGCCGAACTTTCCTGCTACCTGGGCCTTCGTATCTGCGAAGTGCTCGGGCTCAAGTGGGAAGATCTGGATGTGTCGGCTAAAACTCTTTCCATCCGGCGCTCGGCAGTAGATGGGAATGTCTCGGACGTCAAAAGTGAAGCATCACGAGATGTCATTCCTCTCAGTGGTGACTTCATGCCCTTTCTTCAGAGATGGCGGCAGGTTGCACCTGATTCGGAAGAGGGCTGGATGTTCCCGAGCATTGTGACGGGCAAGCCGTACCATGCAGGCATTCTCCTCCGTCGTCATCTCAAGCCGTTGGCCGCGCAAGTCGGCGTTCCACGGCTTGGCTGGCACACCTTCCGGCACACTTTCCGCAGTTGGCTTGATGCGGTCGGGACTGCCGTGGGTGTCCAGCAGAAGATGATGCGTCATGCTGATGTGGCCACGACTATGAACATTTACGGGAAGGGAATGATGGACAGCAAGCTCGATGCTCATACAAAACTTCTCGTGTATGCAGGTGTGAGGATTTGTGGGGTTGAGGCCGAACAGGAATCGATGTAAGTTATTGATTCCATGGTCGGGGCGGAGGGATTCGAACCCCCGACCCTCTGCTCCCAAAGCAGATGCGCTACCAGACTGCGCTACGCCCCGACTCTTGTCTTGATTGTATCGCGAACGGTTTCTCTGTCGAAGCCCGCGACCCGCATTCACTGCCTGCACTTACTGCCCGCACTTACTGCCTTGCACTTACTGTTTGATGAGCCACGCCAGAAGCCACACAAGGACCACCAACGGAATGGCAAAAAGGACGCCGAGCGATGCTGCGAGCAGGAGCAGGAAAGTCCAGTCGCGCCACGTATGGCGCCGCGGCTCGCCGAGGTGGCGGCGCATCAGCTGGTAGTTGCGGCGATTCGCCTTCCAGGCAACGTCGAAGATGTCGCCGAAGAAGGGAATTGAGCCCACAAGAACGCCTATCCCTATATTGGCAGCCATCCGCATCAGCGCTACGTAAGGTATGCCTCGTATCCAGGCAGCCAGGGGGATGATGAGCGACAGCAACCCCGCGACAACGTCGCCCAGACCTGGAACGAGGCCGATGATTCCATCGAGTCCGAAACGGATGTTCGTGCCGGGCACGCGGAAGGCCTCGTCCAGCAGAAACTCAAGCCGCTGAAGCGTCTCATCGCGAAAAATCCAGGCGCCTTTCGCCCAGCGCTCCGGCTCAAGCACAACCGGTTTCGAGGGCAAAGGTGGATCATTTTTCGGTGTCGGATCGGCGTTGAATGGGGTCATGGAGCGGTGTCCGCGTGGAGCCTCTGTATCTGATTCGATGCTACAATCGAAAGGGTATTACGGCGGCTATAGTTCAGCGGCAGAACGCCTGACTGTGGCTCAGGATGTCGTGGGTTCGATCCCCACTAGCCGCCCCAAGAGAAAATAAATAACTTACAGGGCGCAAAACCTTCCAGCGTGCAATAGCGTGCAATGAGTGTTAGGATGTTGCCCAATATCAAAGAGGCAATCATATGGCGCTGCAGCTCTATCGCCGCCACCGTAAGGAATGCGAAGCCAAACGTCCCGAAGACTCAAGGAGCGGACAGTTCGAGGAAGGGCGCCGCGGCTGGAAACGTTGCTCCTGTTTCATTCACGTCTCGGGAACGCTCGATGGAAAGTTCCGTCGGCAGTCAACCGGCTGCCGGACCTGGGACGACGCGAAAGCAAAGGCAGCCGCGTGGGACAAGGCAGGCTCTTGGCTCGTTGAAATTCCTCTCCCATCACAGCAGCCCCAGCCTGCGGAGAACTCGGAGACAGCCACGGCTGGGATGACCGTAGAAAAAGCACTGCAAGCATTTCTCGCGAAGTGTGCCAACCGAGAAATCAAACCCTCAACCCTTGCCAAGTACAAAACGTTTACTAAACAACTCCGCGCCTACTGTGACCGCCAGGGTTATGTCTACATCGACCAGCTCGGCGTTCTCGATATGGACTGCTTCTACGGATCCTGGAAGGATGGCATTCGCGGGAAGGCCAAGAAGCTCGAGCGCCTCAAGAGTTTCATCAAGTTCTGCATGAAACGGAAGTGGATTGCCGAAGATATCGCAAGCGATCTGGAGTCGCCTGTGGGAGCCTCGGAAATTCTGCCGAAATCTCCCTTCGAGGATGATGAATTGCAGAGAATCTACGACGCCTGTGACAAGATCGGTCCACCCACGAAGCCGGGAGCTGGGTATCGCGACTGGGGCGGGGAGGATGTAAAGGACTTCATCTATCTTTCGATCTACACGGGACTGCGAATCTCGGATGTCGCGCTGTTTGACGTTTCGAAGCGGTTGAACGGAAATGACGTCTTTCTCCGTATGCACAAGACCGGCAAACCGCTCTTTACGTGGATACCAGATTGGCTTGTCGCGCGGCTGCTGGCACGCAAGAAAACACAAGGGCCGCGCATCTTCCGTTGCGGCGTCACGCAAAATGCAAAACAGCTAACCGATATTTGGAGGAACAAACGCCTGAAGAAGGTATTCGAGCTTGCGGGACCTTTTGAGGAGAAGGCGACGCCGCACCGATTCCGTCACACGTTTGCCCGCATATTACTTGAAAAAGGAGTTCCTGTTCCAGATGTTGCCGAACTCATTGGCGACTCTGAGGCGATGGTCAGAAAGTACTACGCAAAATGGATCCCGGGTCGGCAGAAGAGGCTGACAAAGATACTTCAAGACGCTTTTGCGGATAAGCCGACGCCGCGCATCGTCGCAATACGGTAATTGATCGAATCTGCGTTCTAATTGGAGTTCACGACCTCAGCCTCTTTTGCTGATCCACTCGGGGCTTGATCACCAAGCTAGCGTAGATTCTCTTCGCCACGGATTCTGGCACACTGTAAGTTGCGTGGGCTCGCTTGCGACCATGGCGGATTGCCACAACTCCCGGTTCGTCCTTAACGAGCAGGCGGATCGTCTCTCGGCCAACCCTCCAGTTCTCCGACAGTTCTTTGATCCGAAAATGTCTTTCGTTGAATGTCGAGACTGGATCCCAATCGTCTGGAAGCGCAAGGACGACGAGCACTGAGGCCGACCTCTTGAGAAAGTGTTTACCCGACAGAATGATTGAAATCCCGATGAGCGCGACCGCTAAGGCACATTCGGCCGAGTCGCAGCCTGTATCGTCGTCCTTCAACTCGACCAACAATTCGACGAATCGCAATAGAAGCACTCTCATAACAGCTCCCACGTTACTTTTTTTTGCTGCTTTATTTATGGTGCAGCAGAAAAACTATAGAAACAATGCCACGAGGACAAAACCGCACTTGAATCGAGAAAAAACTACTGATCACGGCGCGGAAAGTGTCATGGGAAACTGATCTCATCTTCCGGAGGGAGTTGCGGAACCGATCGGGTCCGCGCGGCGTCTTTTCTCCTCCAGTCCGAGAAGCGATCTGGGGTCATCGGAAACAGCAGACAGTACCCGCCCCGCGGGATCCGGCCGGAGCGCCTTTTCCCCCATCGCTTTCGAATTTTCGGGTGCCTCTGCGATTATTGGGACCTCGCCCAACAATCCCCCTCCGGCGTTTGCCTTCTGCAGGTTGCAAATGATGTGGAAGGGACTCTCGTTCTCGCGCGGAAATCCGAGGCCCGCCCTTAAAAAACCACACTGCTGCGCTCAGCCCCAACGACTACCAATCAGTCGCCTTCGGCACCCGTAAATCCTTTGCCTTCAATATCAAGCCGTCTCCGTCTAAGGGAGGCTTTAACCCCATGGAGCTCGAGTCGCCTCATCCTTATATTGATACGGCGCTGCTAACTTTCTTTATCGGTCGTCGCTGTTGCGACCGTCACCTTCGTCCCACAGCGAATGCTTGGATGCCTTTCTGGGAAGATCACGCGGCTGATCCTCCTTCTTCCTGCTACCCACTTTTCGCCCGCTGGCTGTCCTGGTTCCAAGACCGGAGCAGTCTCGGGGGCACGGTCTCCTCTGCCGCTGCCCCGGACTGTTACGCCGACCAAGAGGAAATGGAGAGGCTTTGGGAGGACGAGGCCGACGATTAACGGCGATCGCCGAACTTTTGAAATCCATCCGGTCCCCCTTCGACCATTCATCTCCGCAGTCGAAGACTGATCAGGAAAGTGCCGGACAACGTCGCGATTCCGCTGGGATCCGGTCCGGAAACCTGTCCCGTTCGATCATTGCGCCTGGCTTGAAAACCGCTGGTATTTCCGAGGGTCCGGCGCTCTGCCGTCCGGAGAACAGATGATCCGCACAGGTTCCGGTGCGCACCATTTCAGCAACCACAATCTAGAATGGCCTAATGTGTGGTCGGTCCCGGAAGACTGGCGGAAAAGCAGCGCATCGCCGAGTGGATACAGACCCACAACGCCGGTGTGTTAGATGAGGAATCCCTCTATGCGTCATCGTTCACCGACGGCACGGAACTGTGCGGTTCCCCGTATGCAGGCGATCGATCGCTACCTGGTGGTGGTGCGGGACATCAATTGTGGGCGAATCATGTTTACCACCGATTGGAAATCGGAAGGGATCAGCATCGTGGCCGCGAGCGGCAACCGCGACGGGTCCCGCAAGGAAACTTTGCTTCTGATGACTCTCGATGCGACATTCGAAACCGAAGAAGGCGTCTGGCGGCTCGAAAAGGATCGGGACCGCAGGGGATTTCCAAAGTGCAAGCTGGTGCAACTTGACGCGAATCCGGAGTGGGAGGTGGCGCAATTCGGTGTCACCCTTCCGCAGACCATTCCGGCCATCGGAGGAAGATAGCCATGTCTGATATTCCTTCTGGCAGGGGAAGCCGTCTCGATGCTGCCGCTACTGTTGCGAAAAAGAAGTACGCCGTTTCGCGGGCTACGCTCGCGGTCCGTCAGCACCAGGTGCTCAAAATTCTTAACCGGTTTGGGTGGTGCACCGCGGAAATGGTGCAGCAGATTGCGGCGCAATTTGGCGTGAAAGCGTCGACTCGCCGTTTCTATTTTCTGCTGTCGCAGCTGAAGGATATGGATCTGGCGGTTGCCGACAAGCTTCTCGACGGCACCCGACGTGCGGTATTCGCTTGCTCCGAGAAGGGGATTCTCTACCTCAAAGCTTATCGGGACGACCTTCAGTGCGATACCAACGCAGTGAAGGATCCGGCTAGCAAGCAACATTTCTTGGCTCTCAATTCCATCATGTTGCGACTCCTGAAAGATTTCAAACTGAACTACTGGCTCACCGATTTCGAGGTCCGGTCCGACAGGATGGCGAGATCTGCCGACTATTTTGCCAAAGATTACGACGCCGTTGCAGAATTGGCTGTAGGAAAAAACGTCGTCCGATTTGGAGTCGAGTACGAGTCCAAGCAGCAGGAGTCGGCACGGTACGAGGAATTGTGCGGCACGTTTGCCGCCGAGAAATTTCTGCACTTTGTCATTTATGTTCTCAGGAAGGAAAGTCTGCTTAGCCCGATTTCGCTGCAATTCGAAAAAGTTCGCGGATTTGTCAGCTTCATTCCGCTTGAGGCCTGCTTAAAAGATGGAGCCGAGGCGTTTTGCTACTACTGGCTGGGGGACGAATTGACGGAGGTCACGGTGAAGGATTACATCAACCACATGGCACAAAGGGCAAAACCGATGTATTTACCAACTAGTACACTCTCGCTGGACGTCCATGATTGACCAAGCCATTCAAGATCTATTCAATTTAGATTCAAGATCTGTTCAATTTCTGTTGCCACCATTTGGATAGCCTGCGGGTCGTGCGAACCTAGCTTTAAATGATTGATTCTAATATATTTAAATCCAGTCGATCTTCCAGCATCAGAGGGCGGTTTTCGGGCAAAATAGTTCCCTAATACCCTCATTTCACCTACTTTTCCGGCTCCCCGTACCTTTCTTCTAACGCCGCCGTTTTTCTAGCCACCCTTTACCGCTTCAAATCTTTATCCATATCTCGTTCTCAACTCGACGAACTCCTGAACGCTCCCGCCCGAGTTCCTCAAGTCCGACGCAAAAAACCGGGGCTTTTACGCGTTTCTCTTCCTGCCACTTCCCGCAGCATCAACTCTTCTCCAATTTCTTTTCGCTCCTAATCTTCCCAACCGCAACAGCAACCTCAACGACAACCGGAAGAACAAGAACAAACTGCAGCGGCAATATCTCCGCACCCAATGCAAATTGTCCGCTGTTCTCGAATCTTTTCAAATCGTGTCTCCCCTGCAATTCAACTTGGATGGACAATTTCCCGCCTGACAATTTCCGCCAGTCTGATTCCCAACCCAAAGAGGGCTCCGCGCGCCGAGAACA
The DNA here is from genome assembly GCA_963704415.1 of uncultured Acidobacteriaceae bacterium. Taxonomy (GTDB): domain Bacteria; phylum Acidobacteriota; class Terriglobia; order Terriglobales; family Acidobacteriaceae; genus Telmatobacter. The sequence goes on from OY969908.1 coordinate 2,985,110, forward strand.
TTTCCGGGACTGGGCTCGCTTCCAACCGGACGAAAAATCTCGGATTCCGAGAGAGGGGAGGATTATTCGCACCACGCGATTCTGAATGTCCTTTAAGGCAATTTCCGAAATTCCAATTTCCCGCTTTGCAGATTCCCGACGGATGGGGGCGCTGTGCGCCAGGAACAACAATTTCAACTTCAATCCTAGAATCTGTCATGGACTTTCGAATTGCGGTGAGCATGGAGCAGGTTTCAGAGAACACCTATCTCCTCGGTGATCACCCAAAAGCGGCCTCTATGAGAAGGTCATAAATGTCAAGGCCGACGTGGCGGCCGTTCTAGTGTCAGCAACGAAGCGTCGGGAGTGGTGGTGAACACTGTCAAGGGCGTCCCGCAGGACGTTCATCTTGACCCTTGACAGAGTTCACTGCCGCTCGGACACTCGACTCGGGAACGAAGCGGAACACGTTCTTGGTTCAGCTTCGTTCGATATTAGGTGAAGTGCCCTTGCTCCGATTTCGCGGATCGGTACTTGGTTTGATTCGCTGCTGTGACGATCGCTCTCGAGTTGGCATTGGCGCCACCCACATCGCCGGGCTTCTATCCGCACTCTGAATGGGCCGCTTTGGGTCCGGTGCAATTTGGGGTCCGATTTCAAGCCCGGGTCCATCACCGTGGTGATGACCCGGGCTGTTGGGGTGCTGCAATCTATAGAGCGATCTCCAAGGATCGGCCGGTTTTTCGCAGTCACCCGAACAAGGCGGTGGATGTCGTTACCAATCAACCTCCGAGAAACAGATTGTCGTTCCAAGCGATCAAAACCGATATTTGTTTCGCAGTCATCGTGCGAGACTATGCGGCGACGGCATGCGCTAGCTTCGTCACCGCACCGTGGCCGAGGGGCTCATAGACCTCGCCGCTCGCCCAAAGTCGATGTAGTAAAACAGCTAATTTTCGCGCTACTGCGACGGCCGCTCGTTTCTTGGCGTTCTTTCCGCCGCGCTCGCACAGCCGCATCCCGAATCGTCGTAAATCGGTGTCTGGACCAAACGGCCCCAGGATATATTGCGCGCTTCCTACCAGCAGCTTGCGCAGCATTCTGTCTCCGGCCTTGCTGATGCCCAATTGCGGCTGGCTGTCTCCGGAATCTTCCTGCTTGGGCACAAGCCCCAGATACGGGCCCACATCGCGACTCCTGGCAAAACGCAGCGGCGTTTCCAGGGTCAACACATAGGCCAGCGCGGTGATGGGCCCTACCCCCGTGACTTGCCGCAATAACTGCGTGTGCATATACTTCTCGCTCGCCAGCTGTTCGATCCTCTGATCGTAGGACTTGATTTCGTCATTCAACGTCGCGATTAGCCGCAACAACGGCTGCAGCGTTTCCCGTAGCTCGTTCGGAATGTCCATTTCTGCTTTCTTCGCGAAAGCCTCGCTCGAACAGCTGGAGAGTCTCGCCCCCATGGTCTTCACCAGGGCACGGACGGTGTTTATCAATTCCGTCCGCGACGCTACCAATGCATCGCGAGCTCGAAGTACCAGCAAGTCCTCGCGCACTTCCGCACTGCGGTGCTGAATCGGATGCAGCGATTTCGGATCCGTCCTCCCCAGCCGCGCCAGTTTATTGGCATCGATCCGGTCGTTCTTGCGCCGGCGACGTTTCGATCCCTCCATCAGCCGGGGATTGGCTACCAGCACTTCATGTCCGAAACCGGCGATGACTTCCCGTACCCACGCCGAATGAGTTCCCACTTCGACAACAACACGCGACATCGCCAGGCCTCGAAAGAACTCTCCAACTGCTTGCTGCCTCGTCCGAAACTGGCCTTCGGCCAGCGTCTCGCCGGCCAAACCCAAAATGCAGTAGTTGCTCCATTGGTCCCCCAGATCCACCCCCACCGTTAAACGATCTAGGTTCGGACATTCTGCACCTCGCATACCCTTTTCTGGTTCGGCAACCGGCGAGCTTTCCGCATCCAGCTGCTTCGTGAGTTGCGCAACCAGTTCCGCCATCACCTCGCGGGCATCCCGTCGCTCCGAGGCTCGCACCTTCATTCGCTTCGTTGAGGGTTCACACTTCTTCACAGAGTCGCTATGCTTCTTCACGGGTCGACCTCCATCCTCCGGGATTGCACCTTTGAGTGCGTTGATCAACGCCAGCTTAGCGCTTGGCATTGATCGGGGTCGACCTTCTCATCCCATCTATAGATGATCAAGTGAAAAGCGGCCATAGAGAGCGGGCTTAAGACAGAGCCACGGCAGGGGGAAGTTAGCCTCTGTGGTCATGAGCCACGTCTTGAGCAGAGAAAAGCGAGAACAAGTCATTGCACTGGGCCGTCTGGGCTGGTCGTTGCGGCGCATCGAGCAGGCGACTGGGGTGCGACGTGAAACGGCGGGCGATTATCTTCGCGGCGCGGGGATTGCCTTGCGGCGTCCCGGCGGCTGGGGCCGTCACGGTCCTTCAAAAGCGGCCTCTATGAGAAGGTCATAAATGTCAAGGCCGACGTGGCGGCCGTTCTAGTGTCAGCAACGAAGCGTCGGGAGTGGTGGTGAACACTGTCAAGGGCGTCCCGCAGGACGTTCATCTTGACCCTTGACAGAGTTCACTGCCGCTCGGACACTCGACTCGGGAACGAAGCGGAACACGTTCTTGGTTCAGCTTCGTTCGATATTAGGTGAAGTGCCCTTGCTCCGATTTCGCGGATCGGTACTTGGTTTGATTCGCTGCTGTGACGATCGCTCTCGAGTTGGCATTGGCGCCACCCACATCGCCGGGCTTCTATCCGCACTCTGAATGGGCCGCTTTGGGTCCGGTGCAATTTGGGGTCCGATTTCAAGCCCGGGTCCATCACCGTGGTGATGACCCGGGCTGTTGGGGTGCTGCAATCTATAGAGCGATCTCCAAGGATCGGCCGGTTTTTCGCAGTCACCCGAACAAGGCGGTGGATGTCGTTACCAATCAACCTCCGAGAAACAGATTGTCGTTCCAAGCGATCAAAACCGATATTTGTTTCGCAGTCATCGTGCGAGACTATGCGGCGACGGCATGCGCTAGCTTCGTCACCGCACCGTGGCCGAGGGGCTCATAGACCTCGCCGCTCGCCCAAAGTCGATGTAGTAAAACAGCTAATTTTCGCGCTACTGCGACGGCCGCTCGTTTCTTGGCGTTCTTTCCGCCGCGCTCGCACAGCCGCATCCCGAATCGTCGTAAATCGGTGTCTGGACCAAACGGCCCCAGGATATATTGCGCGCTTCCTACCAGCAGCTTGCGCAGCATTCTGTCTCCGGCCTTGCTGATGCCCAATTGCGGCTGGCTGTCTCCGGAATCTTCCTGCTTGGGCACAAGCCCCAGATACGGGCCCACATCGCGACTCCTGGCAAAACGCAGCGGCGTTTCCAGGGTCAACACATAGGCCAGCGCGGTGATGGGCCCTACCCCCGTGACTTGCCGCAATAACTGCGTGTGCATATACTTCTCGCTCGCCAGCTGTTCGATCCTCTGATCGTAGGACTTGATTTCGTCATTCAACGTCGCGATTAGCCGCAACAACGGCTGCAGCGTTTCCCGTAGCTCGTTCGGAATGTCCATTTCTGCTTTCTTCGCGAAAGCCTCGCTCGAACAGCTGGAGAGTCTCGCCCCCATGGTCTTCACCAGGGCACGGACGGTGTTTATCAATTCCGTCCGCGACGCTACCAATGCATCGCGAGCTCGAAGTACCAGCAAGTCCTCGCGCACTTCCGCACTGCGGTGCTGAATCGGATGCAGCGATTTCGGATCCGTCCTCCCCAGCCGCGCCAGTTTATTGGCATCGATCCGGTCGTTCTTGCGCCGGCGACGTTTCGATCCCTCCATCAGCCGGGGATTGGCTACCAGCACTTCATGTCCGAAACCGGCGATGACTTCCCGTACCCACGCCGAATGAGTTCCCACTTCGACAACAACACGCGACATCGCCAGGCCTCGAAAGAACTCTCCAACTGCTTGCTGCCTCGTCCGAAACTGGCCTTCGGCCAGCGTCTCGCCGGCCAAACCCAAAATGCAGTAGTTGCTCCATTGGTCCCCCAGATCCACCCCCACCGTTAAACGATCTAGGTTCGGACATTCTGCACCTCGCATACCCTTTTCTGGTTCGGCAACCGGCGAGCTTTCCGCATCCAGCTGCTTCGTGAGTTGCGCAACCAGTTCCGCCATCACCTCGCGGGCATCCCGTCGCTCCGAGGCTCGCACCTTCATTCGCTTCGTTGAGGGTTCACACTTCTTCACAGAGTCGCTATGCTTCTTCACGGGTCGACCTCCATCCTCCGGGATTGCACCTTTGAGTGCGTTGATCAACGCCAGCTTAGCGCTTGGCATTGATCGGGGTCGACCTTCTCATCCCATCTATAGACCCGATCACCGACTCTGAGGGCGGGGATTCAAAAGCGGCCTCTATGAGAAGGTCATAAAAGTCAAGGCCGACGTGGCGGCCGTTCTAGCCTGAGCTACACAGCATTTCGGGAGCGGCAGTGAACAGTGTCAAGGGCGTCCCGCAGGACGTTCATCTTGACCCTTGACAGTGTTCACTGCCGCTCGGAAACTCGACTCGGGAACGAAGCGAACACGTTCTTGGTTCAGCTTCGTTCCATATTAGGTGAAGTGCCCTTGTCCCGATTTCGCGGATCGGTACTTGGTTTGATTCGCTTCTGTGACGATCGCTCTCGAGTTGGTATTGGCGCCACCCACATCGCCGGGCTTCTATCCGCACTCTGAATGGGCCGCTTTGGTCCGGTGCAATTTGGGGTCCGATTTCAAGCCCGGGTCCATCATCGTGGTGATGGACCCGGGTTGTTGGGGTGCTGCAATCTATAGAACGATCTCCAAGGATCGGCCGGTTTTTCGCAATCACCCGAACAAGGCGGTGGATGTCGTTGTCAATAACCCTCCGGGAAGATTGTCTTTCTCAGCGATCAAAACCGATGTCTGTTTCGCAATCATCCTGCGAGGCTAGGCAGCAGCGGCTTGTGCTGGACGCGTGAGCTCACTGTGGCCGAGGGGCTCATATACCTCGCCGCTTGCCCAAAGCCGATGCAGTAAAACGGCTAATTTTCGTGCTACTGCGACAGCCGCTCGTTTCTTGGCGTTCTTTCCTCCGCGCGCGCATAGCCGCATCCCGAATCGTCGTAAATCGGTGTCCGGACCAAACGGCCCCAGGATATAGTGCGCGCTTCCCACCAGCAGCCTGCGCAGCATTCTGTCTCCAGCTTTGCTGATGCCCAATTGCGGCTGGCTGTCTCCGGAATCTTCCTGCTTGGGCACAAGTCCCAGATACGGGCCCACATCACGACTCCTGGCAAAGCGCAGCGGTGTTTCTAGTGTCAATACGTAGGCAAGTGAGGTGACAGGCCCCACTCCATCCACCTGCCGCAATAACTGCGTGTGCATATACTTTTCAGCGGCTAGTTTGTCGATCCTCCGATCAAAGGTCTTGATTTCGTCACTCAACATCGCAATCAGACGCAATAGCGGCTGCAAGGTTTCCCCTACCTCGACGGGAATTTCCGAGTTCGCTTTCTGCGAAAAGGCATCGCTGGAACAGCCGGACACCCTTGCTCCCATGCTCTTCACCAGGCCACGCACGCTGTTGATTAATTCTGTCCGCGACTTCACCAAGGCATCGCGGGCTCGAAGTACCAGCAAGTCCTCACGGACTTCGGTACTGCGATGCTGAATCGGATGCAGCGATTTCGGATCTATCCTTCCCAACCGTGCCAGCTTCTCGGCATCGATCCGGTCGTTCTTGCGCCGGCGACGCTTCGAGCCTTGCATTTGACGCGCATTGGCAACCAACACTTCATGTCCAAGTCCGGCGATCACTTCTCGCACCCAGGCCGAATGAGTTCCCACTTCGAAAACCACGCGCGACATCGCCAGGCCTCCAAAGAACTCTCCAACTTCTTGCTGCCTTGTCCGAAACTGGCCTTCGGCAAGTGTCTCCCCGCCTAAACCCAAAATGCAGTAGTTGCTCCACTGATCTCCAAGATCTACTCCCACTGTCAGACGATCCAGGTTCGGACTCACTGCATTACGCTCGTCTCTTGCTGCTTGAGCAACCGCAACACTCTTCACTTCCAACTGCTGCCTCAGCTGCGAAACCAGCTCCGCCATCACCTCACTTGAATCCCGGCGCTCCGCCACTTGCGAGTTCCTACGTTTCATCGGGGATTCACTCTTCGTCACAGAATTGATATGCTTCTTCACGGGTCGGCCTCCATCCTTCGGGATTGCACCTTTGAGTGCGTTGATCTAGCCAGCTTAGCGCTGGCTCCGATCGGGGTCGACCTTCTCATCCCATCTATAGAGGTGATCACCGGCTTTTCGGCCAGGAAACCGGGTTGCGGACCAGCGAGCAGTTGCGAACCTCACCGTGAACTGATCGCGCTGGAGTTGGAGCGTGGCCGGAACGCGATGGGAATCTGGCAGGATCTGGTCGACAGCCACGGGTTCGCGGGTGGCTACCAGAGCGTGCGGCGATTCGTGCGCAATTTGCGCGGCGCCGCAACGCCGGAAGCGCGGGCGATCATCGAGACCAAGCTCGGTGAAGAGGCGCAGGTTGACTACGGCACGGGGCCGATGGTGCGCGATCCCGACAGCGGCAAGTACCGGCGCACGCGGCTGTTTGTTCTGACGCTGGGCCGGAGTCGCAAGTCGGTTCGGCTGCTTGTCTTCCGTTCGAGTGTGCGGGTATGGGCCGAGCTTCACGAGAAGGCATTTCGCCGGCTTGGCGGTTCGCCGCGGATCGTGGTCCTGGACAACCTTCGCGAGGGCGTGGTGTCGCCAGACTTCTACGATCCGGGCTTGAATCCGTTGTATCGCGACGTTCTTGCCCATTACGGTGTGACGGCGCTGCCTTGTAAAGTGCGGGATCCGGATCGAAAAGGAAAAGTCGAGAGTGGCGTCAACCATGCGCAGATGACGCCGCTGAAGGGCAAGAAGTTCGAGAGCCTGGATGAGGCGCAGGCGTATCTGGACCACTGGGAAGAGCGCTGGGCCGACACGCGCATCCATGGCCGGACCAAGCGACAGGTAGCGGCGATGTTCGCCGAAGAGAAGCCTCACCTGCAGCCGCTGCCGCTGGAGCCGTTCCGCTACTACCAGTATGGCGAGCGCACGGTGCATATCGATGGTTGCGTCGAGGTTGACGCGGCTTACTACGGAGCGCCGCCGGGCTGGATCGGGCGGAAGGTCAACGTGCAGTGGGACGCGATGTTCGTGCGTCTGCTCGATCCACGTACCGGTGAGTTGCTGCGCGAGCATCTGAGCGGCAAGCGTGGCGGGCATCGCATCCGCGATGCGGATCGGCCGCGTCGTACGCCGCCACCGTTGCTTCAGCTGCTGGCACGTGCACACAAGGCGGGAGCCCATATCGGCGCGGTCTGCGACGCCATCCACGCTCGCCAGGGCGAGCTCGGAATGCGCCGCATCCAGGGCGTTCTCCAACTGGTCAAGCAATATGGCAGCGTGGCTTCCGACGATGCCTGTGCGGCGGCGCTGGAACTGCGCGTCCCCGAGTACCGGTTCGTGCGCCGCTATCTGGAGCGCAGTCCACAAGCTCCTCTCACTCTCCGGCAGGTCGATCCACTCATCCGCGAACTCAGCCAGTATCGCGACCTGATCCAACAACGCATCAACTTCGAGGAACCCAATCCATGAACCTGATCGAACTCAATCGCTCCCTGGTACAACTGCGCCTGAGCGGTATGGCTGCTGTAATGGAAACGCGCCTTCTGCAAGCGCAGTCGGAAAAGATGGCGCCCATCGACCTGATCTCCATCCTGGTCTCAGACGAACTTGCCTGCCGCAGCAAGCGACTTCTGGAGCGGCGCCACAAGCAGGCGCAGTTCCGTGACGCAAACAAGCTACTCGATAACTTCGACTTCCAGTTCAATCCAAAGATGAACCGCAGTCTTGTCTTCGATCTGGCCACAGCAAGCTGGGTCGGAAAGCGCGAAGATGCCTTGTTCCTCGGCCCGCCTGGCAGCGGCAAAAGTCACTGCGCACAAGCCATCGGACATGCCGTCATCCAGCAGGGCTACCGAGTGTTCTATCGCGAAGCCCACAGGCTGCTGGAAGAACTGGCCGATGCCACACTCGATGGCAAACGCAAGGAGTTGATGGAGCAACTGACCACGGTGCCGCTACTGATCATCGACGACCTGGGAATGCGCAAGCTACCGCTCACCGCCGCCGAGGAACTGTTGGAGATCATCATGCGCCGCTATGAACGCGCGAGCACACTGCTGACGTCCAACCGCCCCGTCGAAGACTGGGGAAAACTGCTGGGCGACAGCGCCGCTGTCACCGCCATGCTGGACCGCTTGCTGCATCACGGACACGTCCTCAAGTGCGGCCCGCGCAGTTGGCGCACCAAAACCGGCGGCACGGGAGATGCGCAATGACAAAAGCAACAGCAAAGACAAAGACGATAAGGATGCCGGGCAAAGAACGCCCGGCGGCATCGCGACTCGTGATCCAGAAGCCTCCTACGACGGAACCTCACCATAGGAATCTCTGCACAAACACGAAACCCTCCGCCGGCCAACCCATCGGGCAAACCGCAGAGGGTCTCGATTACCGATTCCTTCGGAGCCAGCCCCGTGTCATCGGCCCTGGATCACTCCGCAAGGCGCGACCCCGGCAGAGCGACTACAACACTAACACGCAATCAAAGAGTCATAACATCAACGCGACACTCCCCGCCTTGCAAAGCTACACGCCGGCAAGGTAAAACAATCACGTCTTCGGCCACTCTCTCTATGGCCGCTTTTAACCCGATCACGTATGGCCGGATTTAACCTGATCACCGAGGATCCGGTTCGAGCCGCACTGAAATCGTTCGGCGGCCGATGGGAATCCTTCGCCAGAAGTTGGATGGTTTCTGACGGCAAGGAATCGGAAGGCAGATCTCTGGTCGCAAAGTTGCGGGGTCGACTGCACAAGGTTCAGCCGCGTCGTCCATGGTTCCATTTCCCTCAGAGGGCGATTCCAACCCATGCGCGGGTACCTGAAATCGATCGTGGGGGGGAATCCGCGGAACTGCCGGTGAGAGGATGGCAGACTTGAATCTTTTGCTAGCGACGAAAGACGCATCGAGATACGAATTCAGCTGGTGCGGATCTTCTCGACGGCATCGCTGAGTGCTTTCTTCGGTCGCTCGCGAGGCCTACTTCGCAGGGGTCAATTCGTCATCTTCTACGTGATTTTGCCCTGGGCTCATTCTGCGAAGTCGTGTCCTCTTGTAGGTCTGGACTCGATTCCTGCTCAAAATCCAAATTCAGGAGGTAATCTCTCTGGCGAGGATTTCCCCGGTCTTGCAATTAAAACTATCCGCAAGGGCCCCTCCGCTGTTATCACGTGCGTCGACGATCACACCTTCCTTGCCAGCCTTTTCGAGTAGTTGCAAGACAAACTGCTGAAACCCCTTATCTGTTGTGTTTGCAACGTAAACATATGCTACTCGGCCATTAGTGGCACGATCCACAATTCGGCGGTTCTCATCAATCCACGCACCAACTCGAAGCGAATAGTCGGAATCGATTGGCGTAACCGACACCTCGCGGATATTTCCGTCACTGGGCGAATCAGAAACCGTCATTTTGACTGTTCTTCCTGCTAGACTGAGTAACCGCTGACCGATGCTGTCAGCAGATGTGAGTGCACGCCCGTTAAGAGCAATCACAAAGTCGCCTTCTCGAACTGCACCGTCCAAATCTCCGAGAGGCGATCGTGCCGCGGGATGCCAAGAAGACCGAGATAAGATGCGGGCGATTCGGTACCGTCCGCTCTCAATTGAAAAATCACATCCAAGCAAACCGATTGCCGATGAATCGTTAGCACGCGGAATATCGCCGCCTTCAACAAATAAATGGCTAGAGTGGAAATGGCTTACTATCTCGGCGAGCAAATAGTTAAGATCGGCACGGCTGCGCAATCCAGCGAGAAATGGAGCATATCTCTTTTGTAAGTCGTAGACGTCTACATCTCGCATGGCTGGTGCGAAAAAGAAGTCGCGTTCGAACCTCAGTGCCTCTACAAATATCTGATGCCATTCTTCAGGTGGGACTACATCCATTACTGCGCTGAACGAGAGCAGATCTTCCGTGGGCTTCGCTTCTTCTATGTCTACGACGGACCATTTAGGCGCACCGTTTTCCCGCCTAAAGAGCAGGACGTAACGGCCGCCGAATGAGACATCATATCCCATCACCGCGTCCGCCACACCCTGGAGCGATTCGATCTCCTTATTCCAGCGAACTAAAGCATAAGTGTGAGAGCCGGAAGTCCCTACTTCGTAACTCAAAAACAGCGCTTGGTCGGGTCCTGGCTCGATGCTGGTGTAGACCCGAGCGGGCAAAGCCAACGGGCGTGCCTTGGTCGTTGAATAGGGAATCGCATCCTTCAAATCTGACCTCTTGTCCCGCGCAACCTTGAATACTAGACGCAATGCGCCACCCAGATCCATTTCGTTCCCAACTGGAGTGGAAATTGCGGTAACAGCTGTAAAGTACAAGTCGCCCTCTCCATCGAACACGGGATTTGTAGCGTCTATGAGTGCTCCGCTCACGCGTTCCGCCCGGCCCGTCTTTACGGAGTAGACGTACACGGCGCGCAACTTGTTCACTTCGGTCTTCGCGTAGGCCAAGAAACGGCTATCGGGTGACCATGTGGGTGTGCGCTGCTCCCGCCGCCCCTGAAATGAATCTGCATCCACGAGATCAGAACGACCGGTATCGAGATCGAGATACCAAAAACGCAGTGCCTGATCACGGTACGCTATGCTGTGCCCATCCGGAGACCACATGGGTTCGTCAGGGAATCCCGGCTTTTGACCGAGCGAGTATTTCTTCACGGTGCTGGACATCGGCGGACCAGCATCACGTACATAAAGGGCGTACTCACCGCTTTCGTCAGAGAAGTATGCAATCCGCGTCCCGTCTGGAGACCATGCCGCCTCTCGCTCGCGAGATCCTGGTGTCTGGGTCATGTTGGCAGCTGTTTTTTGACCTTTTTCCACAAGGAATAGATCGCCACGCGCTTCGAATAAGACGCGGGTGCCGTCCGGACTGATGCGTCCGCGACCTACTTGGAATGAAACCTCGATCATCTTTGACCGCATCTCTGCGAAATCGGTCGTGAACTGGATGGGAATCCGGCGTTTCACACGAGCTTCGGTATCGTAAAACCATAGTGAACCGAACTGTTCAAAGACGATCCCGCCAGGTCCGGCTGATACAGCTTTTAGATCAAAGTCAGCGGCACGGACCACAACCGACGTTTTGCCGTTAGAGATATCATATTCAAACAGATCGACGCTGCGGCTACGATCTGAGAGGAAATATATCCTTTCACCAATCCATATCGGCGCGAAATTGTTTCCGCCGCCGTTGGGCAAGGTTTCGGTTGCGCCAGTGGCCAGCTGCGCGATCCTGATTTTCGAGATCCTTCCACCGCGGTAATCCTTCCATGTCGCTTCGACTGGCATCGATGCGTATGCGATATTTCTTCCGTTAGGAGAGAAGCTGCCACATTCGGCTCTGCCGAGAGGCAATTCCTGCTCAGCGCCGCCGTCTAGCCGGACGGTATAGAGGTGATCAAACGATCTATTAATCTCGCGTGCGGAACGGAATAAGATAGCGCTTCCATCTGGCTTCCACCCGCAGACGCGATCTTCTGCCGGATGGTAGGTGAGACGGTGGGGCGTACCGCCTGTCGCAGCGACAATGTACACTTCGACGTTGCCATTGTAGTCCCCCGTGAACGCGATCATTTGCCCATCTGGCGAAAACATCGGGTCTGTTTCGATGCCATCTTCGGTCGTGACCCGATGCGCGTCACCACCCAGTCGCGGTACAATCCACAATCTTCCGGCAAATGAGAAAACAATCGACTCCGCGCTTAGCGATGGACTTCGCAACAGCAGCGCGTCGCCACTCGTAGTCTCTGCTGATAAAGTGCTTAGGCAGATTCCCGTTGTTAAAGCGCATAGTAGCAGGTCACACTTTGTTGATCGTGTTCGCATAATTAACCGCACGTTCGATTCCTCCAGAAATGAAGTACAGGCGCCATGTGTAGCGCTGGCCTTTAGGTGAACCGAATACAGCGAACTCCATCGTTCGCGCCGATTTTGACACGAGCGCTGCCACGTGCACATGTGCAGTGTCTTTTATCACGAATAAGTCGTTCGACAGTTGGAGAAGTCCGTTCGCTAGGGGTAATGCGATGATATCGGGCTTGAGTTCTTCAAGTGAAATACGGAAAGGTGTGCTCTCCATACCGCTCGGACAATATACGATGTGATCGAGTTCGAATGGAATGCGAACCCCGCAGTATTCTTCTGAACTGATAAAGTCGCACTCCCAAAGATCGACGCCTGGTTCACATTGCCCGCCAAAGCTTTCACCTTGCCCACCAAAGAACTCTACACAATACGTTGGTCGTGACCATGTATGCAGTGTATCGGCCGCTCCGTTGATCATTGGGTCTTCAAAATACCTTCCGCGTGCTTCCTCAATGATCTGCGAACCGAGCACCAGTGCCTGATCAGAAGAACGAAGCGAGAATGAAACGGCTACGGCGCGAGCCGTCCACCCAAGCGTGTCGCTGATTTGCGAATTGAGCACGGCCACCCACGCCAACTTTAGCTTCTGCCTCAGCTGGCTCAATTCGCCATCCATCGTTGCGAGTAAGGTCTCTGCCTCGACGACCCGTCGTCGCGCACGCGAGGCGGCAGAGAGTACGACAGCGTCATTCTCGGACTCAGTTGCATTGCGCCCCATCCAGCAACTTACGCCAACTGCTTTCGCCGCGTTCCAGGCCCCTTCGATGAGCGCAGGGAGAGGCCGCTCGGGGGGGCTCACCATCGCCGCAAACTCAGAGATTGTGTGGAACTCTACTCCGTCTTCCCGAAGCCGGTCGATCTCTGAAATGACTAGTGCGCTCCAAGTCGAGTCGTAATAGCAGCGTGTTAGATCGTCAGGCTTATGAATGCATCCGAAATGATTGCCATCACCACAGTGATACCACCGCCAAGTCACACCGCGCCAGGTCCCGGCGACAGCTGGAAACTTCGATTCCCTGTTAAGAGAGTTAGCTTCAGCCAACTGATGAAGGAGTGAAAATGGAAGACGATGCCGCTCTGCGAATTCTGGCTCAGCTCGCATCCGTCTCGTAAGCTCGTTCAGAATGTGGCCGGACGCAACTAGTACCGGCATCCCATTGAGATTAAACAATGGTTGCGAATAATCAAGGTCGTAGAGGTAGGCTAGATAGTCATCTTTGCACACCGCGAGATCGAAGTGCTTGCACAATGCCGAGACCCCAGCGCCAAAAAACGCCTCCTGCGCAAAAAAGATTCTTGTTATAGGTAGCCCGAGCGCTTTAAGGCACTCCCTGTTCATCTCAATCGAGCGCTCAAGATCGCGTCGGGGGAATGCCACCCAAATGCTCGGAGTGTAGAGAGCCGAAATTAACTCTATTTGACCACGGTCAACCAGTATATGGATAAGTCGCCCTTGTTCGGGAAAGGATTTGTGAACAAATTCCAAGCCACTCCCGGATATCTCGAGATCGACGCGCCAATAGGGACGCTCGCAGAGTGCCCGCAGGAAAGGACCCAAGGATTCCGAGCAATGCCGGTATGCACTCCTACTATCGGCACCCCAATGCGGATTGAAATGGAACAGGCCAAGACCTACGTGCATCGAATTCGATAGGTCCTCCGAAACCATAGCTCACTCGTGCCGGAGCACCGCACCAGGTCGAACACTGAGTGCCGACATGGTTGGTCCAACCGCAGCTAGCGTAATGATAAGCAGAACTCCACCAGCTGCCAAAGCAAAGGTCATAACGTCGCGCGGGCCGACACCATATAACAGCGCACTGAGGTAGCTACCGCAAATTGCAGTAAGTCCGATACCAAGCGCTAATCCCACAAGCGAAACCGACATTACATCGTGAATTAAGGAGCCCGCCACCGCTGCGGGATGAGCGCCGAACGCAACTCGAATAGCCATGTCCTTGCGGCGTGCAACTACGTCGAATGACAACATGCCGTAGACACCCACCGCAGCAATAATTGAGCCAAGTAATGCGAAGCATCCAAACACTAATGCAGAAATTCGGAGCGTAGCTGCGGCATGCAATACGTACATTTCCGTAGTCTCAACATCGAAGACGGGTACTGACGAATCCTGGGCTTGGACACGCTGCCGCACGGTCTCCAAGAGGAACTTGGGAGGCTGGAAGGTCCGCACTATGAACGTAAAGTCCTGCGCGTACGCAGCGCGCATGGGATTCTGTTGAAGTAAGATAATAGCAATAGGGGCCACTGGTTCCGTTATCCGCTCAGGCTTAATATCGCTAATAACTCCAGCAATTCGATATAGAGTGGCTGGGTATCCGCCTATTACTTGCATCCCCAAAGGGTCACGTCCTGGGTACAGTCGTTTTGCGAATGATTGCGAAATGATGATCACGGGCTCACTGTTAGCGTTTGCTTCCGAGTCGAATCCCTTCCCTTCGAGCAACGGTATTCTTAGCGCCTGAACGAAGTCTGAGTTAGTTGCAAAGACATCTGCTTGAATGCTCATATCACTGCTTTTATCTGACGGAGCGAACCCGCTTGCGCTGGCAAAGCCCCCTAGTGGCATCAAGGTCGTATAAGCCGCTCGCTCCACCCCGGGAATTGAAGAGATGTCGCTCCTTGTGCGTTCGAGAAGCCGCAATGTTGCGGGAACATCGCGCCCAGCTGCCCTCGGATCGATGCGAAGGAGAAGAGAGTGATCGCGTGAGAATCCAATGTCAGTGGACGCAGCTCGGGAAAGACTGCGTACAAACAGTCCCGCAACAATTAGCAGTGAGGTGGCAATAGCAATTTGCGCTATCAAAAGCATATTCCGAGATAGAACATACCTGCCTAGTCCCACCGACTGCAGCGGCGTACGTAGGCGAACATTAACGTCCGAAAGCGGGACCGACAGTGCTAACACAAGTGCAAATACCAGAGTGGAGGAGACACACACACCGCACGTATAAACGAATACAGGTTGATCGACTCTCAAAGCGATGTGAAATGCGGTCTGTAGGGGTAAATCGACAGGCAGGCTTAAACGTGATAGAAATGGCGCCAGTATTAGTGCAATGACTAAGCCGATGCCGCTGGCGACAACACACAAGGTTAATCCCTCTGCCAACATGAGCTTTAGCAACTGCGCGCGATTGGCTCCGAGTGCGATTCTGGTCGCGAATTCGCGATCACGTTTCAGTGAGCGAGCAAGCAGCGTACCGGTGGTGTTAATGCATGCAAGTATGAGCAGCAAGGTCACAGCTACAAAGAGCACCTTGGTCCAAACGACCAGGCGTCTGCCATCTGCACCTGGAATCTCAGTCATCGAGTGCAGTGACACGATGCGCCTCTTAGCTCTCGGTTTTCTCTCTTCGACCCAATTCAACGTGGTGACCAAGCGCGCGTCAGCTTCGTTGCGCGTCATATCGAGACGAAGACGCCCGAAAACGTCGAAACCGCGTTGTTCCGGATCACTCAGCAGATTCGATTCAGCAAAGCTCGGAACAGCGGCGGCGTAGGTCGGCAGCGGCGCAAAAATCTCTGATGAAACACCTTGCAAGGTCCCATTGAACAGGGGCGGAGCGACGCCGACGACAGTAAACTGGCGACCACCGATCGAAATCGCTTTTCCGATAATATTCGAATCGCGTCCCATTCGTTTCCAGAGGTTGTCGGAGAGAATAACAACATTGCGGGGGCTTCCGGGCAGATCTTCATCCGACATGAACCTCCGACCCATCTGCGGCATTATTCCCAAAACCTCAAAGTAATTAGCCGCTACGAGTTCTCCCGTGACGCGCTCTGCTCGTTCCTCCGAGCTAAGTGAGACAGTGACAGGATACGAGCAAGTGACATCCTGAAAAGCACCTGCATTTCGGCGGATCGATTGATAGTCTTGGTATGAGAACGAAAATTGCGGACTGAGCATCATCAATCGAGTCGGATCTTTCCCAGGGAACGACCGCAGCAGCACTGCATCAAGCGCGCTAAAAATGACCGTATTTGCGCCGATGGCTAGTGCCATCGACCCTGCGGTAGCCAAGAAGTTGCCTGGGCTCCGAGTCCAAGTTCTTGCTGCGCGTTGCAAATCCTTCCAGAAAGTGACGAATTGTTCTCTCATTCTGTCTCCTTGGTTCCATCCGACCTCCACTGACGACGAACGAAAGGTAGAAGATTCCGGACAGTGCGAATTATGAAGCCGAACCACAGAAACAGAGGAACCAGCGTCGCAGCTAACTTCAGCAAACTGCGGATCAGCCCAGGCCACGAACGGTGAGTCCAAGAAGCAGCGAGGGGTGCGATATGCCCCGGAATTCGCACTGATAGCGAAGGTAGATACCATCGCAGCAGGCCGTGGACAGCCAGTCCAAGGAAGATGATGAACAGAACATAATATACAAGGTAGGTAAATTTCGCCCACGTCGGCTCGAGATTCAAGGCAGCCGGTCTAGTCGTCGGCCGGCGTAGCAATCGGCGCAAGAGCCATCTCGACATCTCACGATTCGATTGCATGAGACTGGGCAGGCCGAGAAGATCGCTTAGCAGCCAGTAACCGTCCATGCGAATGAAAGGCAATAGGCTAACCCACACCGTCACGGAGTAAAGGCCAGCTA
The DNA here is from genome assembly GCA_963704415.1 of uncultured Acidobacteriaceae bacterium. Lineage (GTDB taxonomy): Bacteria > Acidobacteriota > Terriglobia > Terriglobales > Acidobacteriaceae > Telmatobacter. The sequence continues at coordinate 3,001,805 of OY969908.1, forward strand.
GGGCTGCAGCGACAAGACTACCGGTCGTCAGATATATGCCAGTTGTGAGGGCGCTTAGAAGCGCGCTGACATACATACCACCGGCATCTACTATCATTCTCTTCTTTCTTGGCAAGCACCACGCCGCAGTTACGTCGGTGTAAAAGGCGGGGAATAGAAGATAAACGCCAAAGCCGATTGGGCCGTGTGGTGCACGCTGGGACACACACGCCGCCGCATGCCCAACCTCATGCAACAACAAGCCAATATAGTTACCCACCAGGAGAATGCTTAGTTCGAATGTGCTCAAGTGAGGGCTGATCATTCGAAGTCTTGGGAATAGAGAAAACCAAGACCAGAATTGAAAAACAATACAGAACAGGAATGCAGGCCACATAATCTCAGGTTGAAAGATGGGAGCTAAACAGCTCGAAATCGGTAGAACTACACTCTTTGGAAACAGGGGCACCTTGAAAAGGAAATAACTTCGTGCTGCCCGTTTGCGTGGTACTCCAGGGGAATCGGCACAGTCCGCGTGAACGATGACACCCAGATTCAGTAATGACCGCAACGCGGACTGTATCTCGTCAGTCTTCGCCGGGGAAAAATTACTGGGCATCTGCCCTGCGAAAGGCTCCGAAAGCACCGTGGTGCTCTTGCCCATTCCATCAGACGCTTCGAGTATGAGCCCCTTCGCAAGGCCGCTCACCTGATAGTAGCGATCCTTGGCCTTCACCAACACCGGTTGCCCCGGTAGTCCGCAATCGAATGGCTGTATTGCCACACCGTCGGCTAGACGATACTCCTCCTTGCATTCTGTTCCTTCGCGCATCATATGACGACACTAAAGTCTCCGATTAAGCAGTTGTGACCTGCGACCGATACGGCCATATCGCGTCGCAGGTCGTCTCAACAAAATTAGAGTGACTCAGTTCAGCAAAGCGAGACCTTATTCATTGTTGTCAGCAGCAGGGGGTGCAGTTGCTACCGCAGTTGCCACCGCAAGCCCCGTTGCAACAGCCGTTACCGCAGCTGGTGCCGCCCCACATGTCGTCGCCCAGCATCCCGATCGGGTCTAGCGCCATATCGAGCCGAGCATCGAGCTCGACGATTTCAATGGGTTCGCGTTTCTCTTCCATCATTCATGCACCTTCATTCTGATCGAGGTTTTTGAGACGAAACGGCTCCGATCACACCGCCGGCGAGACGATACTCCATTTCGCAATCTGTCCCTTCGCTTCCCATGTGTCCCGCTAAGTCGTCCGACCGAGAAACTGTGACCGGCGAAGGACATTGTCATTTCTTTTCGCCGGTCGCCTTAGAATAACCCAAGTCCATAGAGCAGGCCCTTTTCATTGTTGTCAGCAATTCTGGCAATTCTGACCGCAGGGTCCACCGCAAGCGCCGTTGGTGCAGCCATAACCGCAACCGCCTCCGCCCCACGAGTCGTCGCCTAACATCCCGATTGGGTCTAACGCCATATCGAGCCGAGCATCGAGTTCGACAATTTCAATGGGTTCGCGTTTCTCTTCCATCATTCACACCTCCATTCTGATCGGGGTTTTGGAGCGAGGCGGCTCCGATCACGCCGTCACGCCGACGTTTCGAGTCGGAAACTCCATCCGCTTTAGACTTTCGCTTTCTCGCTTTCGTTCCTCCCAATAGTCGAGCAATACACGACGAATCTGCAGTTTTTCCTGGGGACAAGACGGGCGAACACCTTTGACACGGGCAGCTACGCAAATGTCTCCCCCTTGGCAGATGGGCAGATAAAAACAGTTGCAGCACTGTGTGTCAGACCGATAGTACGGAGCGATCCAGCGTATCTGTCGCGACGTGTCGATCTCTACTGCTCCACTTTCACAAATGCGTCCGATCACATTTGGATCATCCCCCATGCCGCCGTGATTTGTGCATTTGAATAAGCGTCCGTCCGCGCCAATGTTGAGGCCGCCCAACAGTGTTCCGTGGCAGATCTGTGCACCAGGACGAAGGAAGAAACGCTTAAGCGACTCGGACGGTAGCCCCACTTGCTGCGCCTCAGCCCTTAATTCGTGTTGCTGGCAGTAGACAGACGAAGTCAGGACCTTCAATTTGCTGTCGTTTGGTCCACCCCACTGGCCTACAGCATTGAAACCAATCTTGAAACGAGGGTCTGCACTAAGAACCTCCTTTAAGAAGCGGAAGTATTCCGGCAATCGCTCGATGTTGTCCCGATCGAAGTTAACACGAAGACGAACCTCAAAGTCATCGCGGAGTGCGTGCATTCCTTTCAGGTTCTCCATAATCCGATCGAATGTCGGACCGCCATCTTTTAGCGGACGTTTTACATCGTGTTGATCCCGGAGCCCGTCTACCGTGATCTGAAATTCCTTGATGTCCCAAGCAAGAAGCTCCCGAGTGCGCTCAGGCGTGAGTAGATATCCATTCGTTGTCATGTCCGCTCTGTAGCGGACGGCATGCTTCTTTGCACCGTAGGCAAAGTAAGGAGCCAGGTCTGAGATAGCCTCATAGCCGAGTAGGGGCTCGCCCCCGAACCAACTGATCGAGAGATATCGCAGCTTCGCAAGTTTTTGTTCGACGAATTTTCGAATCCCGGTTCGAACGGAGGGAAGCATGGATCCGAAACGGAACGGTTGTGAGCAATAAATACACCTGAAATTACAATCCTCACTCGCAAATAGCACCAGACGAAGGGCGTCTGTACGATAATGGAACTGCGCGAAACTAATATCCCATTTTGCGAGCTCATCCGTGTCCGCGTGAACTAGATAGCCGTTGTTTAGTAAGTACCGACCAAGATCATCCAATTCGTCGTCCCATCCGAGTCTTGACAGATACCGCTTTACGGGATTCGCGCCAGATGGGCTAACAACGCAGGCGTGACCCGAAAATGTATTGCATATAACCAGACTGCCATCCGGCGCCGTGGTGCGGGCGTTGAATCGTGACGGCTTATAGTGACTGCTCGTATTCAACATGGCTGATCGACGAAAGGTGACCCTCAACTGTTGGTCGCCTCTTGAAATGGTCCACCTGATAGCGCTGCAATTGTGGCCCAGTTCGGTCAGGGTGACAATCCCCTCCGCAGGGGGTGAACAAGGCACAATTGCCAGAGAAGCTCCCCGCCTGGGCCGTGAGTGTAGTGCGTCATACAGATTGGCAATTATGAAGGACAGCGCCGGTGCTCGACCTTCTCAGTATGTTGGCGGCCGCGGCGGTCCAGATGAAGGGGCTTGAGGTTTTCGTTTTGATCGTCGATGTAATCGAAGATCGCTGTGATCAGTTCCTCGATACTGCGGAAGACTCCGCGGCGCAGGCGATTTTCGGTCAGGTCGCGGAAGAAACGCTCCACTATGTCCAGCCGCGAGCGGCCGGTCGGTGTGAAGTGCAGGTGAAAGCGGGGATGGCGATCGATCCAGCGCCGGACCCTGGTATGTTTATGGGTGTCATAAATTATCCACGATCATAGGATCTGCTTGCCTTCTGGAGTCACGTCATTGATGGCGCGCAGGAACTCAAGCCATTCCTGATGGCGGTGCCAGTCATCGCACATGGAGATCACTTCACCCTCCAGGGCGTTGAGCGCGGCGAACAGAGTCGCCGTTCCGTTGCGCTTGTAATCGTGGGTCATGGTGCCGCCGCAGCGGCCCTTCTTGATCGGCAGGCCAGGCTGGATGCGGTCCAGCGCCTGGATCTGGCTCTTCTCGTCGGCGCAAAGCACGACAGGCGTGCTCGGGCGGATTCAGACACAGGCCGACGATGTCCTCCAGCTTCTCGTGGAATTGGGGATCGCGGCCGAGCTTGAAGGTGCGCACCAGATACAACTCAGTCCTTGTGCGCGCCAGATCCGGCGCACGCTGCCCTCGCCGATCCCCTCCGCCGCGCCGTAGTGCGAGTCGACCAGTGGGTGGCGTTGGCCGGCTTTTGATGCGGGGTCATTCCACCACCCGCATCGCTTGGCGCTCGGCGATGGTGCGTCCTTTTGAAGAGCCGTGACGCCGCATGCCAGGAAGCGATTGCGCCAACGCGCCGTGTTCTTCGGCAGACCGTCTCGAACCTGACCCGCGACCTGGATCATGCGGTTGAGCAGTTTTATCAGGCCGCGCTCCGGGCCGAGTGGGCCTATCTGTTCCTGGACGGAGTGAACCTGAAGGTGCGCAGGCCCGCAGGCCGCCAGTGTGTGCAGATGCAGGTGGCTTACGGCGTGCGCCAGGACGGCAGTCGACAACTGCTAGGCTTCCTGCGCACCCATGGCAAGGGCCAGGTTCACTGGGAAGCGCTGCTCAACGATCTCTACCAGCGCGGGCTGAAGGGAGACAAGTTGCTGTTGATCGTCACCTATGGTTGCCCGGGGCTGGCCGCGGCCATCCAGACCGTCTATCCCCGCGTGGCGCATCTGCGCTGCTGGGTGCACAAGATGCGCAACATCCTCGAGAAGGTCTGCAAGCGCGACTACGATGCCGTCAAAACTGATGCCCAGACGACTTACCTGGCCAAAGGCCGCCGCGATGCCGAGGCTGCGGCGCGGGCTTTCTGCCGCGGCCGGCGAGCCGATCACCCCACCGCCGTGCGTCAACTGGAGCGCGATCTGCCCGAACTGCTGGCCTTTTTCCGCTTCCCAACATCTCTGGCGCAAGCAGCGCACCACCAATATCATCGAACGCTACTTTGTCGAAGTCCGATACCGCACCCGACCTATGGTCTGCTTCGTTAACGTGCAGTCCGTGGACCGAATCATCTACTCCATCTTCCAGAGATTCAACCTGGAATGGAAAACACGCACCCTCCGCGTTTTTACATAAGCGGCTTGACACCACCCCTAACCCAGGGCAATCGCATTTGAAAATCATCTGAACCACGGCTGTTACTTACCGTAGATGTTGGCAGGCATGAAGTTTCTTTGAAGGGGATTTGATGTCCTGCAAAGAAACGCTAGAGCAGTTTAGGTGCTGTTGGGAAGGGCTGGAGGCTCCGCGCTGCGGCAATGCTGCCCTGTATGACTTCCATGAGCTATTGATGATTGCGCTGTGCTGCGTGCTGTGCGGCGGTCAGGGAGCGGTGGACATGGCTCTGTTCGCCGAAGCCAAGGAGCCATTTCTGCGCAGCTTTCTTACCATGGCCAATGGTCTTCCCAGCCACGACACGTTCAGCCGGTTGTTTCGCACCCTGGACCCGGATCAGTTTCGCGATGCGTTTCAGAGGTTCATGGCACAGTTTTCCGGGCAGTTGGAGGGCGTGGTGGCTATCGATGGCAAGGTGTTGCGCCGCTCGTTCGATTCGGGCCAGCGGCAAGTCGGCCTTGCACATGGTCTCGGCGTGGGGCTCCCAGCAGCGGCTGGTGCTGGCCCAGATCGCCACCGATGCCAAGTCCAACGAGATTACCGCCGTGCCCAGGCTGCTCAGGATGCTGGCCCTTAAAGGCACGATCGTGACCGCCGATGCGCTCAACTGTCAGCGAACGATTGCCCAGCAGATCGTGGATCAGCAGGTGGACTATGCGCTGGCCCTGAAGGGTAATCAGGGGCACGCTGTTTGCCGACGTGGTTTTGCTTCTCGACGATGCGGAGTTGAAAGCAAGCACCTCGGCGCCGCTTGTCGAGGCCGATCATGGACGCATCGAAACGCGCACGGCGACAGTGTCGACGGAGATCGACTGGCTCGAAAAACAGCATCAATGGCCGGGCCTGAAAGCCATCGGCAAAGTGGTGCGAGTACGCGAAACGGCGGTTAGCAGCAGCACGGAAACCGCTTACTATCTGCTCAGCGCCCGATGGCGGCGCCGTCAAGGCTTCGTAAGACCTGTCGTTTTACAAGACGCAATCAGTGTTGTCGACAATGCCCGATTTTGATCCTTACCGAGCAGGCAACTAGTTGGCAGGTCGAATGAAGCCCAATTTTCTCACAGACATGCTTTCGATGGTCGCTGACAGTGCCTACGCTAATGTGCAACAACTCCGCAATTTCTTTGCCCGTCTTGCCGTCAGCAATTAGGAACAACACATCCTTCTCCCTAGTGCTCAACGTCGAACTGCCAAATCTCGAACAACGGATCGGACAAGTTTCCACGGATGAATTCATTACAGTGTTAAACCCCGACAGCGATAATAACTTATATTTGTGTCGAATAACTACTACTCTGTAAGACATTTTCAACCTGCTGCCGTCCGTCAACAATTCAGGATAATTGCAAAGTAATAATCCTTTCTAGAGTCGATGCTTCATAGTTAGTAAATACGCCACGCATATCTTTCCACAGGTTGGTAGTATCAAATAAGATTATCTTGACATGTTAAGAGTTATCTGAGACGATCGGCCTCACTTTTCCGGGCATTCTTTTCCCCAGTTAGCCACTGAAATGCTCGGATAGTCGGACGCTTAGCTTGAGGATCCTTCCTTCTGCCTCGTCCTGGTGCGTCGTGTATGTGACATCGTCTACGCTCGAACCCCGATTGCGCTGTAGCCTCCGAAAGGCACGGAACAGGTTTGCAAACGTAAGCGGATTAAGCGAACCGACTTCGGAATCGTGCTTCAATGTGCGCGGGCTTTCATTTATGCCGATCGGTGCGGTCTGGGATGGTCCTGATGGCGTGTCTGATGTCATTGAGGTGGCCCTGGATGTGTGACGCTTATCGCGCAATTTGCAAAACGAAATTCCTCTATCGGTCCATGGAACCGGCAACTCTGGCCACGATCTGTATTTCAGAGACGAAAGTTATCCGCGGCACACGGCTCGATGCTCACGGTGTCGCCAATGAAGGGGAAAGAGTATAGGTTTCGTGATCCTGCTCACAAAGAGCAGTCTCCCTGCAGAGCCAATCATGCTTCGACACGTCGGAACTGAGCAAGACCCGGTCGGCTATGCGCACCGAACATCGAGTTGTGTGGTCCCGCGATTGCGATGGAAATTCAAGGGGGGTCGAACGCGACCGGCAGGGCGCGCACCGCTTGGGAGGCCTGTAATTGACGTGATCGCGATCACATGCCAGCCCGTTCGCTCCCCTAGTTTCCTCCGGGCTCTTTCGTAGCAGCTTAGTCCAATTGAGGCGAGTGGAACCCCGCTGGCGAATGAGAACGGCACATTCTCCCCGGTCAGGCACTTGAGAAATCATCGGCCACAATTCAAAGTTTTCTTGGCACATGCTTGGCGCGCCTGTTCAACCCAATAGGTCGAATTCTCATCGCGCGACCCAGCATCACTGATGCCGGATCAGCTTACCGGTTGACCGTCTGCCCCCCCCATGCGTGGCTCCTGCCATCTGGCAGGATCGGCAAGCATCTCCCGCCCGACGGGCTCCAATACTCATGCCTCATGAGGATGCCGGTTAAAGCTTGGTAGCGATTGCGCTGGACACCAGATAATACGGCTCTCCCAAATCCAGAAATGGCTTCCACATCTGTCGCTGGGAATCCATATAGAGGGATGTAGTGTTGCCTTCCCCCTGTTTATTGAGAGCTCCCATCTTGGAGTTGCTGAAGGCATGAGACAAATATCGACACGCTCACCACAGCCACAGGGGCAAGCCAGTATTACCCATTTGTACTGCCTGCGACGACCGACGACATAGAGACATCTCGGATCAAGCTGTGGCAGGTATTTCATCGATGGAACAATGGAGAGCTTTAGCTTGACGGGTCGACACTCGATGCAAGCTAGCAGCTTGTCGAGTATTCTTGAAACCTTCAGTCTTGCCATAGCATTCCGAGGAAGGGCGTCTGGTCCCCGATACCCAAATTAACATGGTCCGCGCAGAAACATCCTGCTTGAGGAGGAACTCGGTTTGTCCGAATTCTGCTTTGATCGAAGAATAGAATGGCTTCGCTGCTTGTTCTGTCTGATCCCATGAACCCCGTCAGACGGTGAAGAAGTTCTTGCACGGCTGCAGAAGCGACGGCCGTCGTAAATGGGATAACGGCGGGAGAATTTTCACGCAGTTCAGGTGCGTAGCCCTGGCGGCGCAATTCATCAATCTGCGCTTTATTGTGTTTCGCAATCACATTTGCAGTTACGCCTTCCGCAGTGATTCTGCCTCTGCAAAAGAGGCACGCTGTACCAGGCACGAGGGTGGTCACCCTCCCCTCGACCGACACAATCTCGCCGTCCCTTGAATCGATCTTCACGCCCATGTCAAAAACAGGGATGTAATAGTCGGTTGCGATCCGGCAAAGGATAGAGCGCCCCCACTCATCATCTGTGCACCCAAAAATCACATCGCAATCGCGCAGAAGTTCCGCGCTGGCTCGTTGGGTGATATTCGAATCGACCGCCTTGACGTTTGTGCCGAGGCCGATGTGACCAGAATGCCGGCGAATGATCTCGACCTTTGGCTTGCCTGCGTCTTTGAGCGCCGAGCCATATACACGGGTCGTATTTGAAGCTTCGAGGCACTGCGCATCGAATTCGGAGAGCCTGCCGACTCCCAACCGAATGAGTTGTTCGGCGACTGCTGAACCCGTGCCTCCGGCGCCGACAACACCGATGTGTAAACTGCCGAGCACCCGTTGAATTGCTGAGCCAAATGCGCGGATTTGTCGATCGAAAATCTGTGCGCTAACGCCTGCGGCTTGTGGATTCGTATAAAACCTGAATCGATCTCCGATAACTCGAATCATCGTGATCGGGGCGTAGCTGCCGTCGCGATGCCAGACGCGGGCTACCGGACAATCAAGAGCCGAGAACACGATGCTCGCATTCACCGCACTTTGTGTGCCGATCCTGATATAGGCGGTGCGGAAGAGAGATGCCTCGGTTTTATCGTCTGCTGGAGAATGGTCACGAACGCCAGGTGGATGCGAATGAACAAAGACAAAGGCAAGACTGTCAATATCAGCCTCTTTCATTGCGCGCATGAATGATTGAGGCTTAATCTCCATGTGGCGCGGCGAACTGGTAAGGACGTCCTGAGAAAGCACCGGCAGGAGCCGCCGCACCAAGAGCCGTGTTTCCGCCTCGGTGTGGGACAAACCACAGAGGAGATACGCTCCCCGCTCAGTCTGGCCCGGTTGAAAAAGATGAGCCACGAGTGCGTTATAGACTTCCAGGGTGAACGTGATCGAATAACGCATCAGGAGCCAGCCTCCAGCTCATGCTTGACCGCAGCCAGCTTGGTTCGGAGATTGTCGACTCCAGCCCGCCAACCGCCGTGCCGAGACCACCTCTGCCACCCGTCTGCAGTGGGATCGTGGTAATCGGCACGGTTCGGGTACCCGCCTCGGGCAAGCAAGACATCGGGCTTCGTCCAGAACATATCCGGGTTGGCCTGCGGGTATCCCATCGGCAGCCGGATGAGCAGATCGGTCAGCCGCGGTGCGTATACCGCCGGCAACTCAAATCCGCGCATGTAGACGCGGACCTCCCCAGGCCCAACAACAACCTCGTATTGCCAACCCTTTTCCTCCAGAAAGCGATAATCAATTTCCGGAAGAGGAGAGCGCACTGTGGTGGCGGAACTCATCGGCCAGTGCTCCCGGGGTTAAGCTTGGCCTGAGCGCTGTAGAAGTGCTCCCACTCCTTCAGATGGATCGGCGCATCCGTTTTCGGGACCAGTTCATCATCCCGGCGACCTTCCATCTCGCGGAACAGGACATACTCGCTGGGCACTTGGCCGAGGTTGTAGAGTGCGATGCCGGTCGTACGGGCGGGCGAGATCTTCTCGACGCGGTCGATGTAGATCTTCACCGTGTGGTTGTGGCTCTCTTCAGCCCGAACCAGGGCTTCATTGCTGGATTCCATAACATCTCCCCTTCAGTCGCCAGGAATGGCGGCTCTGGAATGGAATGCTGGAAGGTGGACCAGATTGGACATGTCCGAAGATTTTTTTGTTCAACCCGGGCGAGTCCATGTCCATCCCCCATGAAATGAGCGCATTATTTAGTTAGGAGCTCCGTAAGCAGGGCCATGAAAGATGCGGTGGGTTCACCCGGGAAAGCCGAGCGGATTGCCGGGCCAGATGAAGTTCGAGCAGCCGTATCCTCGCTCAGCGAGGTACAGCTTTTTAAACTCGGCCAACTGGCCGAGATGTTTGCTTACCGGCTTGGCCGACGCGCCGGAAGTCCGGACGAGGATGACCTTCTCCAGGATGCGATCACAAGGATTCTGGACGGTCGGCGCAAATGGAAGCCCGGAAAGGTCGACCTGATCGGACTGATCGCTGGCACTCTCAGGAGCATCACGTCAGAGATTCTCGAACAGCGGAAACCCCAGCCAAAGACAATTCTCGAATGCGACCTTCCACAACTCGACCCGAATGAGCAGGAAATAACCCTAGTCCAGATGACTTCAGATCACCGACCGAACGTAGAACACGAGCTGATGATTTCCGAACAAACCACCGCTGACCAGCTGCTCGATCAAATTGAGGCACTTTTCCCCGACGATGCCCTAGCCGGCCTCATCCTGAGTGAATGGATGCGCGGGAGCAGCGGCACCGAGATTATGGGCGCCATGGGCCTGAGCCGCCAGGAATACGACACAGCCACGAGACGAATCTACCGAACAGTACGGGGACACTGGCCGGAGGGTATGCCCGATGTCGACTGAAATGAATCGCAAGAAGCTCGAAGTGATCCTGGATAACTTGGTGGACAGCGTCGAGAGCACGCCGGCAGAGGAACTCTTTGCCGAAGCAGCGCGGAGCGGTCAGGACACAACGCAGGTCGCAACTCGCGCGAAAGACTCGCTGCTCAAAGGCATTCGGAAGTTTGAACAGCGGAAGTTGCACACTGCGCGCTCGGCATATCGCGTACGTTCGTCCGAACTTCGGAGCCGACATTTCAATCTGCCGGCAACAGCCGATGAAAGACGTAGACTTTTGTTCGCCTCTGCCAAAGATAACCGGCTGGTACAGCGAGTAACGGCGCGGTTCCGCGATCTCACAGACCTTTCCGACGAGGACGTAGACTCTGCGCTTGAAGACCTCATGGAGCTTGGGGCATTCGACGAGGAAGATACTCAAACTGACGATGGGAAATCCTAGCGCACCGCTTTCTCCATTCGAGATCCTCGCTGACTTGGGCATCCGAGAACCCGAGGACATTGACATTGAAGCGATCGCACAGCATTGCGGTGCCACGATCCTCTATAAACCGCTCTTCGGTTGCGAGGCGCGGATAATGGGGCTCGATGATCGAGCAATCATTACCGTCAATGCGCGTTCTATGCCTGAACGGCGCCGGTTCTCGGCGGCACATGAACTCGGTCATTGGATGAAAGACCGGGGAACTGCGGCCTTCAGATGCAGCGAGCAGGTCTTCGTTCGGGAATGGTCGGCGGACAATCCCGAAAAACGGGCGAATCGCTTCGCGTCAGATATTCTGTTGCCGCCCAAGATGTTTCGGCCCCTCGCCAAGGACTGTCCCATCACATTTGAAACTGTCCTGAAGCTGTCGGCACTTTTTACGACCAGCATTTCCGCAACTGCCATCCGCCTGGTTGAATATGGTTCCTATCCAGCTATGCTGATCTGCAACGGCGCTGAGGGCCGCCTGTGGTTTGTTGCAAGCTCGACAGTGGAAGGCCGCTTTTGGCCCGTGGACGAGCCTGGCCAATGGACTCACGCCGCCGCTCTTTTGAGCGGCAATTCCCGCCCCCAGGGACCACAAGATGTCCGCGCGGACCAATGGATAAAGAATTTCCGGGCGGATCAGTATTGGGTTAAAGAAGACTCGGTCCAGTGGTCAGGGCACACGACACTTTCGCTGATTTGGTGGGAGAACGAAAGGCAGGTAATCGATCTCGACAACTTCGATGAGGAAAGCGGATCGTGGCGCTCGGATGGAAGACGGAATTGGGACTAGATTTTCTGTGCGTCGCTTACCGAAATACCCTCTGGCCTAACGGATCGGACTCGAAATGCAGATTGTTCACTTGTAGCCAATGCCGAGCATCGGTGTCGCCTGGCTTCTTCCACGCTCTGGCGAGACCTACGGAGAGCAGAACATTCTCGTTTTGCGTCCGGTTTCGAAGACGAGCAATCACTTCCTGCCTTGGTGTCTTCTGATCGTCCTCATACAACCTAAGATCCGTTACAGACAGATTCGGAGCAAATGTGCCGTCATTTAACCGGAGGCGAATTTTGTCATAGCGATCAACTTCCAACACCGATCTTCTCGGGAGTTGCAGGCACCCTAAGGACGCAGTTCCGGTATTCATGTCAACCGCGCACCCACCTCCGCGAGCAGCCAAAGACGGTCCAAAGATTGTGGCAAAATCTGTGGATGACGAATTCTGAATAGCGGTCCAGAACTCCCGCGCAGTCATCGACCCATTAAGTTTGAGGTTCTCGACGGAGAATCGATAATCTTCGACTTCAGGTGCCGTCCCCACCGAAGCCGCCCGGCCCAAATCGACGACTGCTCCAATGTCGAAAGCCCCGCCATTCGTTTGCAGCAGGTCCCGACTGAGACGTCTTCCAAGAACGGGTCTCACATGCTGTCCCGTTCTAATCTCAAGCCCGGCCACACAAACATAACCCGGCTCCATTCTGGTGAGGTGGCTAACGACGATCTTCATCGGGACTTGCTCGCTTCCCTTGGCCCTGCAAAAAAGACGAAACAGGTTTCACTTAGACAATATGCTTGATTTCGAGATTTCCCCATTTGTCGCGCAGGTACTCTGCGACAAGGCGCCGGTGGCAGTGATCCGGTGTTTCCTCACTGCACAACAGACAGGCCCCGTCCAATTCCTCGCGCAAAATCGTATCTTCGATGTGGCGTTCCCGCATAAGAGCAAGGAATCGATCCTCGTAAACACTCCAATCGCCCTTTTTCTTCTTATAAGCGTCGAGAAGTGATTGCGTGGGCGCCAGGGAGGGAATATGGAGATATTCCATCTGGCATATTGCCTCCAGAAAATAACGGAGGTCGTCTTTCTTCGCGAAGCCGGCGAGCTGTGAAACGTTATTGAGGCGCACGTCGATCAGACGCCGCGCCCCGGATTGCTTCAACTTTGAAAAAAAGTCCCGAGCGGTCTTCTTGGTAAATCCGATCGTAAATACGGTCATTAGGCAGTTCGCTCCCAAGCTGCGGCATCGGACTCTAGGCGCTCCGGAGGAGCATAGGCTATTTTCTCCTCCTGTAAGCGGTAAGCTTCCGCGACAAGATCCGCTTGCGGCAAGAACATGTCCGGCAACGACAGGAACCGAATCAGACGACTGATTGCATGAACATTGGTTTCGAGAGATCCATCCGCATGAATGTGCGAAACCAGAATTCCTCTTTCTTCGACTTGCTTCGCGACCAAAATTGTACGATGACAGTCGAGAGGCTCCTTTTCGGCGCACATCAGAGAGACTTTATATTTGCTTAGGCCCTCTTCTATCCGGTCCAATCCTCTGGCGAACATTGCCGTCCGTGCAATTCGCTCGTACTTTACACGGCCATTTTCGTAGCAGCTTTTGTCTGGAGTCCTTGCACCGAGTTCGGCGCCCAGAAAAACATAGGCGATGCCAACCTTCCTCAAAGAATCTTTGAGAGACTCGCGATTGAACTGTGGGTTAACGCGACTATACGGCTGGGAGCGAACATCACACAATGCTGTGATGCCGTGGCGTCGCAGTAGCTCGATGAAATAGGGCACCGCGTGGGTGGAATGGCCGATTGTGAAGAGTGTGCTCTGCATTCATTTCCCCCTGGAACGATGAAACGATGGCGAAGTACTGAGTACGGACTATACTCCAGGAGCACTGTCTCCGGGCGCAGATAGCTTCTCGAAGAGACTCGGCTCTGGTGTCCGCTCTTGGTGCATGTCACGCTTGTTGGCGATCACTTCCGAAGGATACCGGGTCACCCGAATCCGTCGTCCAGGTCGAGTTTCGCTCTTAAATTGCGCAGATTTGACCCATTCTCCAACCTGTTTCTTCATTGGCTGCAACTTCGCGGCCTCCCTTCGGTCCTCGCGTGCGTGCCAGAGGTCATATTCCATCTGTAGCATTAGCCACATCTCCGGTGTGGTGCCCAAAATGTCAGCCAGGCTGAGAGCCATCTGCGGTGAAATCCCATTCTGTCCGTTGAGAAGCCGGGACATCGAGACGCGATTGACCCCCACCTTTGCGGCAAACGCTGTCACATCGACCAGCCCCATATACCTTCTGAGAACCTCCCCTGGATGTGGCGGACAAGTCATTCTGAACCTCCGACGCTTAGAGTGTAGCTCGTAGCGTTACGCGCGTCAACTTGGGCCGGAATGGGGAATGAAAAGCGAATATAATTAGGAATCTACAAAGGCCCGGAGAGTTAACAAAGAGGGTCAGCGCTGGACTGCAGATCGCGTGGGCATGACTCTACGTCTCCCCGCGGAACTCAAAGAGAAGATGATTGAAGAGGCTCACGTGGCCGGTGACTTATCACGTATCGTTTTGTTCGCGATGGCGCACGTGGACCCGAGCAGCGTAACTCTTATTCAAACTCGAAAAGCCGGACTGGGTCTTGCAAACCCAATGCTGCTGCACATCGGAAATGAAGCACGCGTCAAATTGCGGAGATGGGCTGCAACTCACGGAGTAAGCGTCAATGCAGTTGCGGTCAGCATCCTCGAAGCGTTTTTCAAGCAGCTCCGAAAAAATCGATCGCTTCGCGACGAACTGCGGCTGGGGATTCGAGCCCATCGCTCGCTATAGAGGGTTGCCTTGCCTGGTCGCTCCAGCAGAAAATGCGCACACTTGTAGTACCAGACTAGAGAAATCGCTCGGCGAGAAGAATACATTCTTCTCATAGCTGAAAACCACCCTCTGCGGTGGCGTCGGTCAAGGCCGACCGACGGGAGCCGCGTCAGCGGTCGAAGCGAAGCGTAGAGCCTTTGCGGACGGCGAGCAGAGGGTACAGGACGGCCGATTCATTTCCGGTTCGGCTTGCTGGTCATGCGGAATCTTTCGCATCTAGGCATCGGCAAAGGCATCTCCCTGGAACCGAGCGCGAAGGCCCTTCTGGCAGCGGCCGACAGCGAGACGAAGACGACCGGGGACAGGCAACTCAGAAAAAGGCAGAAAAGAGGGTATCATTGTGGATATGGCAACGATTCGCATCTCGGAGGCCGATGCAGCCCGCGACTTTGCCGGCCTGATGGCCCGCGTGCGCGCCGGTGCGGAGATCGTCATCGAAAGCGATGCGTATCCGGCGGCTGTCCTCCGCGCAGCGGAACCAGTGCGCCGGTCGATCACCGAATGCATAGCATTGGCGAAGGAGCAGGAAGAGCAAACCGGCGAAGCGCCGGTCCTCGATCCCGACTTCGCTGCCGATGTGGAAGAGATCATCAACAACCGTAAACCGTGGAATCCGCCCGCGTGGGACTGATCCTCGACTCCAGCGTCGTGATTGCCGCCGAGCGGCGCGGTCACACCGTCCGGCAAATCCTCGAACAGATAAAGGCCACGCACGGAGAGATCGAAAATAGGCCCCTCGGTCGTAACCATCGCCGAACTGATGCACGGCCCGTACCGTGCGAAAAGCGATGCCGACAAGCGCTGTCGCGTGGCCTTTATCGCCATTTGTGCCGCGATGTTCCCGTGCAGCCGGTGACCGTCGAAATCCCCCGGAGAGTCGGACGCATCGAGGGCGAGCAGGCCTCCCAGGGAGTCGTGATCGCCTTCGAGGACTTGGCAATTGGCGTGACGGCCCTGCATCTTGGTTTCGAGGTCGCCACTTTCAACGTGCGCCATTTTCAGCGCATTCCTGGCCTCAAGGTGGTCACGCTCTGATCTGAAGAGCCCTTCCTTCAGCCGCTTGTCTAGGAGCGTGTCTGAGTAATAACGTTTTTTGATTTCGTGGCGCTTGAACAGCGGCTTGGAAGCTGGCAGTCTTGAGGCATGGCGAAGGTTTACCGGCCGTATTTTCCTGAGCAGGATTTTCTTCTTCCTCCCAGTCTGCGCGAGTGGCTTCCGGAGAACCACCTGGCGTATTTTGTTTCCGATATGGTCGACCAGCTGAACCTGGGGGGGATCGAAGGCTACTACGAGCGGGAGCAGCGTGGCTATCCACCGTATCATCCGCGCATGATGACGAAGGTGCTGGTATATGGCTACTGCGTGGGGGTGTTCTCGTCGCGCAAGCTGGAGCAGCGCCTGGTCGAAGACGTGGCATTCCGGGTACTGGCCGCAGGCAACGAGCCGGACTTCCGAACGATTTCGGAATTTCGACGCATCCATCTGAAGGCGCTTGAGGGTCTTTTCGAGCAGGTGCTGCGGTTGGCTCTGAAGTTGGGCGCGATGAAGCTGGGCCGGGTGGCGATCGACGGCACGAAGATCAGGGCCAACGCCAGCAAGCACAAGGCGATGAGCTATCGGCGCATCCAGGAAGAACAGAAGCGTCTGCGCGAAGAAGCCCGTCGCTTGCTGGCCGAAGCCGAGCAGATTGATAAGGACGAAGACAAGCGCTACGGGCGTTCCAACCGCGGCGATGAATTGCCGGCAGAGTTGGCACGGCGCGAGGATCGGTTGCAGCGCATCGCCGAAGCCAGGCGCGAGTTGGAAGAGCGCGCCCGAGCCGAGGCAGAAGAGAAGAAGGATTGCAATGCCGGCGAGGCCACGCCGGAGCCGAAGTCGCAACATAACTTTACCGATCCTGAATCGCGGATCATGAAGGGTCCGGACGGGTTCGTGCAGGCCTACAACGCACAGATCGCGGTCGAGCCGGCACTGCAACTGATCGTGGGACAAGCCGTAACCCAACAGGCCAATGACAAGAAGCAACTGCTACCGATGATCGAAGCCGTGAAAGAGCAATCGGGTCAGAAAGTGCAGGTGGCGATAGCCGACAGCGGCTACTGCTCGGAGGAAAATCTTCGTCGAGCGGCAAAGAAGAAAGTGGACTTATATGTGGCTACCGGCAAGCAGAAGCACAACCAACCGCAGCAGCCCTGCCCGCGCGGGCGCATTCCAAAGTCAGCCACGCCGGTCGACAGAATGAAACGCAAACTCGCGACCGTAGCAGGGCGAGCGATTTATGCGCGACGAAAAACCATCGTTGAGCCGGTCTTCGGTCAGATCAAACAGGCGCAGGGCTTCCGGCAGTTCCTGCTGCGCGGCATGGAAAAGGTGCGTGGCGAGTGGGCCCTGGTGTGCACAACACACAACCTGCTGAAACTCTACAGGGTATGCACGGCCTAAAACGGGCCGGTCATATCCCGCGAGTCAGGCATGGCGATCGCGGAGCGGACGGCCCGCTCCGGCGAAAACAACCGACACCGGCCACTGTAATCTGATCGCGACCGTTACTCAGACGGGCT
Source organism: uncultured Acidobacteriaceae bacterium (assembly GCA_963704415.1). Taxonomy (GTDB): domain Bacteria; phylum Acidobacteriota; class Terriglobia; order Terriglobales; family Acidobacteriaceae; genus Telmatobacter. The sequence continues at coordinate 3,019,002 of OY969908.1, forward strand.
CCTAGCCGCGGATCTCCCATTGGAATTTTAAGCCCGGAATGGCGACTTTACTTTCAATTGGATCCCAGCGCCTTTCCCCGTGCCTGACGATTGCGAATTGGCGCACGACTAGCACGGAACCGGTAAGGTGCATGGGATGAAGAGCCGTACGGTGTGGGGCCTAGCGGGCCAAACCGGCTCCGAGTCGTCCGGGCATGGCCGTAAGTCCAGATACGAAGCGTAGACAGCAGGAACTGCGCGCCAGGCAATTGGGCCGCGAAATATTCTTAACTGCCTCGTCGAGCATTTCACCTCGATGGCGGGAGGGTCGGAGCCCCCGGCCGGGTTTCAAGGGAAGGAAACGACTTGATTACGATGAAGCTCACGGAAGCGGCGGACGGACGCCGGTTTCGCTCACGCTTTATCCTTTCGAACTGGGAGTCAGCGCGACTGGACTTCGAGCGCTTGCCCAAGGTCAAGCGCTGCTTTCGATGCCCGAACGTTGACCCTAATGCCGTGAGCCAAGTAAGGGGCAACGGCCTCTATGCGGTTCCATTCGAGTGTCCATCCATTCTCGATGGCAATCAGTGTATAGTCTCCGGGAACAATATCTTTGATCGTAAAGCTGCCATCGGAGTCGGTCTGGTTACGACGAAAGAGATCGACATTGGCGCTCGAATCCATTGGCACTAGCACGATCATGATGCCACCTTTACCTTTGCCGTCCTTCTTTGCGAACCCCGACAAAGTCATCAGGCCAGCGGAGAGTGTGATGGTCAGAGCAGCGGGTTGATCGGTGATCCTCACTCGATTCCCCTTGAATTCTGCCCCGGCAGCAACCACACGAGCGATCGCGAACCTGCGACCATGAGCATCTGCTAGCACTTCATTCATCCCGGGAGGAACGTCGCTAAACCCGATTGTTCCGTCGCTCTCTACCGGTCGTTCAGTGTAGCGACCACTGCCGTCCAGTGCGCGAAGCGACACACGCAGATCAGCAGGCAGCGAGCTTTCAGGCATCATTATGAACTTGCAGGTAACGCTCGTACCCGATTTCGCAGAACCAATGTCGATGGTTTCGTCGTTTGGCAGATCAAGGTCGATGGCGAACCTGGGATGTGCCCCATTCTGTTCAGGCGCAAGCATTCGATATTGTCCAGGCGCGAGCCCACTGAACTCGAAGTAAGTTTGGTTGTCGTTCCGGACGATGTTGAATGCGCTCGGATCCACTGGTTGCTCCATTCCAAAAACGTTTTGCGAAAATCTGGGAGGAATAATGGATTCGCGTTCCCTTCCAGCGGGATTCAAAGAATCATGTGCTTGAATGCGAATACGCGTGTGGAGAGCCGGCACAGCGTGCATCGTTACGTTGACCGTTATGTGGTCCCCACTCTTGACGAAGATCGGGGATGCGGAGTCGACATCGGCGGTATTGGGATAAAAGGTAAGCGGATAGGCCACATCGAGAGCAGAATGCAACTGCTCAGGCAAGGGCCCGCCTTTGGCATTTTGACTTCTCTGAGGATGAAACGAGTACCAAGGCTTGCCTGCGACAGCTAGGAGATAGTTACCGGGTTTCAAATGGGTGAACTCATATGCTCCGGTGTCGTCGGTGACATTCGTGCGGTTTGGGACGATGTCTCCCAATTCCTTTCCTTCCTCTTGGTGAAAAAGCATTACCTCAGCGCCTTGCACAGGTTCACCTGCGTCGTCATCGATCAGTCCGCCAATGGTTGCGTCGGGGAATAGTCGGAAGTGCAGGTTTTCTGTTTCGAGGTCTGGACCAACAACGACTGCCGTGAAGTAATTCTCATGTTCGTCATAGCGGGCGGTGAGGTATCCACGGCGAGACGCCTCAAGCCGGTATTTGCCTTGTCGAAGATGTTCGAATCGAAACGTGCCGTCTTCTTCAGTGGTAGTGTTGGAAACTGTGCCATCCGCCGAATTAAGGTTTGATAGGCTAACAGAAGTGCGATCCAGTGCCACGCCAGTCGTCGCACTACTTACTGTGCCGCTGATAGAGAAGATATCACCAGATGAGTGGACTGAAAGGTTCTGAGCATTATGCAGTGTCGCGGACTGTGCCAATCCCAGGGGTATTCCTTCCCAACCGAGAAGACATGCCAGCATGGCGATCGGGAGTCGATGGCTCACTTTTGTGTCTCCATGTGAATCACATCGAGCTGCAATCGCGACGTGCCGCCCGCATCTACCGTTATGACCTTGCCCTTACCATCCAACACCCCCGTCGCTTCGGCCGCGTTGAAGTCGGGCTCCTGAGGTGAGTCACACGCGACGACCCGGTAGGGGCCAGGAGGCAGGTTCGAGATGGTGAACTTCCCGTCACGCTGGAGGACGGCCTTTGCCAGCTGCGCGGTTGTCGCAAATAGCGGTATTGCGTAGATGTAGGTTTCCGACTGGGCATCCGACGCCGTAGTTGACTTGGAATCATCTCGGAGTTGACCGAAAATTTGCCCGCTGATATTTCCGGAGTCATTCCGCAGCACAATTTCGATCGGAGGTTGAGAGCTTTCCAGCGAAATTTCTAACGACTCTCTGGTAAGATCGTCGCCGCCGCTCGTAATCGAGGCGACATACCCGATCCACGCGGGCGTGTCGATCCAATATCGCCCAGGAGTCGCCTCGACGGTTCCGACCCAGACGTTGTCATCGGATTCTGATTCAGGATGGAACTGTCGGCCCAGAGCGCCTTCAGAGCCGAACGCGTGAGTACTCACCAGGTTGAGATTCATGCCAGCGCCTGGAGGCATGGCTCTTGAGTCAGAGGCGCGTGGAGAATTGAATTCCCTGCGGATGATGACTGGAATGCGGGGAATCGGTAGTATGTTGATGCCGAATGTGACGGGAGCAGCAGCGACTTGAAATTCCGTGCGTCCATATGATCTCGTTGCGCCGATGGCGTGTCCTTCCAGTATCCAGAAACCTTTGGGGACGTCCGCATGCAGGAGTTGTCGCTGGCCATCGTAGCTCACGGGAATGCCTGTTGGACGCTCCCAACGATCAAGAATCTGGAAGCTTGCTTGCACACCTGTGGGCGAAACCCACACCCGCGCGGTAATCGGATCGAAGCGTTGTCGCGCCAGGCTCAAGTCCGTTTCCACGGTTTTGCCAGCCGTCAGAGTGATGATTCCCGCCGCGGATGGGTCGGTCACACCTGGATAGTAAGCAGATGGATAGCCCCATTTCTCGTCATTCGTCGCCGGGTCATTTTCACCGTCAAATTGCAGTTGTGTATAAAGCATGTAACTGCCCGACGGGAGATCACCTACATGGAAAATTCCCTCGCTATTGGTGCTTGCGGTCCCAGCGAGAGACCAGTGCGGATGGCCATTCTGTGTCTCTCTTCGATACGCTGTTACGCGAATGCCCTCGCCAGGATCGGAGCCTGAAAGCATCACTTGACCTGCGATGGTTGCACCAGGGCTCAATTTCACTGTGAGCTCCGTAAGCTTCCCTCCCACGTGGACGCGGTACTGTGTGGCTGGAGGGCCGTGAGCCGACACTGGCGAAGTGAAGACGGTATCTTTGCCGTCGTGCTGTCCGGCGCCAAGGTAGCCTGGTTTTCGCACTCCTACCATGACGTCGCCACTTGAGACATGCTCGAATGCAAATTGGCCCTCATTATCTGTAAGCACTGCGCAATCCTGATTCAGTGTCACTTCAACTCGCGCGATCGGTTGATCCGTGAGGGCGTTCACAACTCGACCGCGAACCGTATTGCTGGATGTGTCCTGAGCTGCGACGAAATGCGCCGCAATGAGAGCAATCGTCATAACGAAAAATTGCAAGAGACAGCTTCTAGCCCCCACCACAAACTGGATGTTAGATTCCCGAGCGGAGCCGGCGGTGGTCAGATCAATTCCCAATTTTCGACCCTCCTTGCCCCTCCGGGCGTGATCGCTCTTCGAGATTCTTGCTTGAACTGTCTGTCTCCACCTACCGTGCATGGCCGCTCTCAGTGATTGACTTCAGTGCATCAGACCACCAGCGCACAAGATTGAACCGGCCGTGGAGTCGATCAATGCTTCACATTCAACGCCGAAAGCGGCACGGTCACTGAACCCATGCGACTGGAGTTTTCATCCACCACGACGACACGCAGTTCGCTCCCGCCTGGCCTTGACTCGACGCGTTCGTCAAATGCAAGCCCTTCGTGCAGGATCTTTCGATAGGTGGAAGGCTTCAGGTGCAGACTTAATGTCTGCCCTGTGACTTTTGCACGAACCTCAGCATCGCTCCTTTGGACCAAAAAAATATCCAGCTTGTCCGACCATCGGTCACCCTGTTGCGCCAAGTCGAGGTCGGATCCGGCAATGTTGAGCTTGAGCAGATTGCCTATCGAGTCTGTTTCCGGACTTGCAGTCATAGCAATTTCACTGACGTCCGCCGGTTGCCAGATGGCCTGACGGAAGCGCTCCTTCAACGTAGTTGGCTCTTTGGAGTAAAGATATCCAGTACGGTGTCGAAGCGTTATGTAGCGTCTGTCCGTCACCTTTACGGTAATCAGGTGATACTTATCGTCGGCCGGGTCACTGGGGGTAAAGCTCAGCAGATATGCCGCCCGGCCATCTTCGACGACCCGAGTGAGTTCGGCTGCGATGTCGCCGGCACGGCGCAGTGTGCGACCGCCTGTGGCTTCAGCAAGCTCTCGAAAGGCTGGCTGGATCGGATGTGTGTCTTGCTGCATCTTAGCGGTTTCGCGGCCGGGTTTCATCCCCGGCGCTGCATCGCCCAAGACCGCCGTCGCAGCGTCACGATCCGATTTCCCCATCGCGAGCACGTTGCGCGAACCTATATCCGCAGTTACCCCTCCCGCTTCCAACTGCGATGCATCAAGCGGGTAAATGCTAACATGCGCCTCGTTGAGCGCTTCCCTTGCGTGGATTGCCAAGGGATCGAAGAACTTGTTTCCCTGGTCCTCCTTAGCGGCCGCCTGGCTGCTCCAGTCGGCGAGCACATTGTCGCTAGTGACCCACACGAGGGTTTTGTGGTCCGGAATGCTGGCCAAATGGCGCCCGATACCCTGCAGAAGATAGAGCGCATCGCGCTCCGGGCCGCTGCCCATGTTACGCAATTTCGCATCTGGTGGAAGAGCCGGGATCTGCTCATGCGTGGACATCGCCGGATCGTTGCCGCCCTCACCGTTTCCGTTTACGTAGGCGAGATCATCGACACGGTGTACCCAGTCAAACTGTTGCCGGTTCCGCTGCTCCGCATCCTGGGCCCGGGCGAGATCCTGCGCGCTGGGCATCCACGCGCGGAGTTCCGCCGCCACTTGATCATGCAATGCAGTCGGCTCCAAGAGAACTTCGAAACTGCGACTCTTCAACACGTAGAGACCCACCCGCTCATCGGTTGGAAGTGCCTTGAGAAATCGCAGAATCCCTTCGCGAGCGTAAGTCAGATCGCCGAAAGCTAGGTTGACTGCGTCTATGAGCAGGATCGTGCTCCACAAATCGTGCACGGCATTGCCGTTTCTGGTGGTTTCGACAGGGTGCTGATTGGAGAACTGAGGTTCGTTCGACGGATTCGCAGCTTGGACAGGCTCGGCATTGGATTGAGTCAAAGGAGACGGAGTGCCGGCTTGGCTGAAGAAACTCGGGTTCTGTTTTCTTCCATTGTCGTAAAGTTCAAACTCGCCAAGTTTGAGGTCCGTGACTGGATGCCCTTTCTTGTCGAAGGCCAACACGCTTACATCGACCAGCCGCGACGTAGTCCGCAGCGTGAATCCCGAGTTGGAGCGGATAGGTTCAGTATTCACAGGCAAGTCTGGGAAAGCATTTGCGGTGCTCGCATCGATCTCCGGAGTCGCCGTCTCTGGCGCAGGTGAATTCGGTTCAACTGCGTTTGATGATGGAACTGGCGTGCTGGAAGAGACGGTAGACGCTGTCTGCGGGCCTGCCGATACTGCCTCGGCGCCTCTGTCTTGCGTGGTCGCTGGCGTGATCGATTGTTCCACCGCGCGGTGCTCAGCGGCAGGGGATGCGACACTGGGTGGGGGGGCGGCCGCAGCCTCTTTTACCAGTTCCGCTTCCGCTGGTGTCAATACACGCGCATCAGCGCGGAACATGTGGTAATCCTCGAACACAACCTCATTCATCGCCGTCCTCAACGGCTGTAGCTGGTTAGCGAGCGGGAACTTGTACACCGGATCCATCTGAACCGATTGCGCGACTGTAGTGGAAATGCTTCTCAGTGGACAGATGTAGGATCTACCGCCAATCTTAACGGGACCAAAATCAACCAGGATCGCCGCCTTGCTGACCGGGTCGGTTGGCATCAAGTCTGCGTCGATCACCAGGCGCAGAATGGTTCCGCTTGCAGGATCAACGGTCATCGTGCCGCGATATCCCGTCATTCGACGGTATGGTTCCAGATTAGCTACGGTCGTCGCAGATTCATGCGGGACGCAGCAATAATTGATCTCATACTCAGAATGTTCTTTAGGGACGTCGAATTTGAAGACTGCTGAGAGCTGATCGGGTTGATTCTCATTTCTCTCCCAATGACTCCATTTCAGGTTGCTCTTCGCAGCATCGACCAGCACGATGCCAAGGATAGGCCCGAAGACTCCTCTTGTGGTCAGGCCATCGCCAGAGAGTTCAGACCTCTGACGAGCAGCTTCTGCTTCGACCACCTCGCGGCCCTCTCGGTAGAGCACCGTGACCCGTGATCGACCGACCAAATGGATCGGCTCATAGGGAATCAGGGGACCCTGGGGCCGTTGCAGCTGCGGTGTGTCTTCAAAACGCTGCGTATCTCGGGTGGCGAAGAAATTGGGTAACAGCGGAATCGCATTCTTCACATAAGAGACGACAAGCCCCATCATTCGCCGTTGTTCTGGAACGCCAGGGGGCGGGAGGGTGGTTGTTTCTCTTTCGGGCGGATTCAGAAATTCGGATTCATCCTCCAAGATTTGCAGCGCCTGCCGACTCTTCTCGCCCGGGAGAACACCGCGCAATTGCGAGAAGCGCGCCATGGTTAGCCGCTCGGTCAGGCGGAGGTTGCCGATCTGCCATGCGATGTCCGTGTCCGACTTGCTTCGCGACGAAGCAACGATCTGCGCCAGTTGTTCGACTGTTAGCGGTCTGGAGCCGGAGGCAGGAAGCATTGTTCCGAGGAACAGAAGAAACAAGATCCGAGCGCTCATTTTGCCGCCTCCCGCATGTTGAGACCCTGAACTCCCGCAGCTTGGACTTCGAGGGAGTCCAGGGGTTGTCGATCGGAAATTGCTATCGTCCGCGATCTGCTCGCCTTCCTGTTTGTCGATGTGCTCGCGGATCATCTCGTTCGTGGTCGTACGAGAGCTGACCGTCCCATAGCCTAACGCCCAGTAATGCCAGCCCCAGAGTCGTTTACGCAGATGACGATGAGAAAAACATTGCAAGAACAGTCGCGAGCTGATTCCCTTTAGCCACTCCATCATCTGCCTGACTGCCAGAGGACAGGGGAGCAAGTTGAGGTTCTTATGAGCCACCGCATTTATCAGACGTCTTCTAGACTCTAGAAGCTGATGCTTGCCTGGTTGCTCTGCGTATAGCCCGAAGCAGTGGCGTACATGTACCCATTCATTTCGCCAAAACCGGCCGAACCAAAACGAAGGGGATCATAGTTTATCGTTTCGACAACGTGTTGTCCGGTTGCCACCCAGCCGAAGTCGATTTCGTAGGGTCCCTCAAAGACCACGTAGTGAATCTGGGCGCCTGGCGTGTCATCAGCTAGCGTTACGTCGTACTTGATCCAGCATGGAAACAGTCCAAGATTTCCGCAGTTGTTGGGGCCCACTGTTACGACGCAGTTTGTTTCATATGGGGTTGAACACTGTGTCTGTGCATGGAGATTGGGTGCGCTGGCAAAGATCATCAATAGGCAAAGCATGCCTGCCTTGGCTTTTTCGAGAATTGAAATTTTGAATGGCTGGTGATGAAGAGTCGCTCTGAACATTCCTTCCTCCGTTTGCCGATCTCCACCCCAGAACTTTGCGGGCTAGAAACGAGTATTGGAGTCCCAGGAATGGGCGATTGAATGGTAGGACTGGTAACCTGACGGGTCAATCGCTTTGTTACCAAAGATAGGTGCTGATCACTGCTATCTGTGATGGCGAGTACAGGTGCTTGTGACCACATGCAGACGAAGAATGCAAGTGGGAAGATCGAGAAGGGCGCTATGGGCTTCTATTTTCTCTGGAGTTCGGCGGCGATGACTCATTTGCGATGGCACCTGGCGGGAATTATCAGGGAGTATTGGCGATAAAGTCGATTGGACTAAACCGCTGCGCGGTACCCGGTTGCGCCAGCGGGTGTGATCGAGCGTATTGCCTATATAGCCTCCCAGTTCATAGTTCTTTTTAGATGAGCTCTTTAGCGAGAGCATGGAGCCGCTGCTTGCAGCGCATTCCATCTTGCAAAGGAGTTTCCATGACTTCTCTTCGTCAACGGATGATCGAAGATATGCAAGTGCGGAACCTCGCGCTCAACACGCAACGAGTTTATGTAGGACAGGTCTCGCTGTTTGCTCGCCATTTCAACAAGTCCCCGGAACTGTTAGGACCGGAGGATATCCGCGCCTACCAGCTCTACCTGACCAACGAGAGGAAGTTGTCGCCTAGCTCTGTGGTCACTGCGGTTGCAGCACTTCGCTTTGTTTACAAGATCACTTTGAAAAAGACCTGGAACCTTGAGGAAGTGATTCCCGCTCCCAAGTTACCGCAGAAATTGCCGGTAGTGTTGAGCCCCGCTGAGGTACTGCATTTTCTCCGTTGCATCACCAGCACCAAGCACCGCGCCATTCTTACAACGTGCTATGCCGCGGGTTTGCGGATCTCCGAGGCTGTATGTCTGAAGACCACTGACATCGACAGTCAACGGATGGTAATCCGTGTCGATCAAGGCAAGGGCCGAAGAGATCGTTATGTAATGCTGTCGCCGGCACTGCTGGAGATCCTGCGCACCTGGTGGCGAGTGGAAAAACCAAGCCACTGGCTCTTTCCAGGCGACATTCCCGGACAGCACATCACCGCAGGCTCGGTAGCGGAGGCTTGCCGGAACGCCCGCAAGAGTTCTGGTATACGGAAGCCTATCGCTCCTCATTCACTGCGGCATGGATTTTCGGTCCACTTGCTGGAGTCCGGCACTGATGTTCGGACCATTCAACTTTTGCTTGGCCACCGCAGCCTGGCGACTACTGCCCGATATCTGCGAATCGCCACTAGTAAGGTATGCTCCACTGCAAGTCCGCTGGACCTCCTGTCACAACCTGTGAACACTGAGTCCAAGGCCGCCGCACAACAGAAGTTCTAGCTAGGCGCGACCGTGGACCGGCCGAGGTTGGAAGTGGCGGATGTCTTCCGCCGCTGTGGCGAAGTCTATCGAGACAAGCATGGTGCGTCCATGTCTACCGGACAGCGACGCGTCCTGACTGCGGTCGAACTGTGCCGCACGGCGGCTCTCGGAGGACAGATCGAGCAGTGCGATCAGTGTGGTCAGCAGCGCTTTTGCTACCGGCCGTGCGGCAACAGGCATTGTCCGAAATGCCAGTCACTGGCCCGTGCCGAGTGGATCGAAGATCGCCAGGCAGAACTTCTCAACTGCGAGTACTTCCATGTTGTCTTCACTGTTCCGGACAAGATTGCAGCGATCGCTTACCAGAACAAGGAGGTGGTCTACAACGTTCTCTTTCAGGCGACGGCCGAGACTCTGCGTACTATAGCTGCCGATCCGAAACACCTGGGAGCGGAGATTGGCTTCTTCGCTGTTCTGCATAGTTGGGGAAGCAACTTAATGCATCATCCACATCTGCATTGTGTGGTCCCTGGCGGGCTCTCGCCCGACGGCACCCGCTGGGTGCCTTGCAGGCATGGCTTCTTCCTGCCCGTACGCGTGTTGTCGCGACTATTCCGTCGTCTGTTTCTAGAGCGTCTCCAAAGCGCCTTCAACTCAGGAAGGTTGAAATTCTTTTCCGCCCTCGAGAAGTTCCGTGATCGCAGTGAGTTTCTCCGCTACCTCGATCCTCTAAGCAAATCGGAGTGGGTTGTCTATGCCAAGCCGCCGTTTGCGGGGCCCGAGAAGGTACTCGATTACGTCGGCCGCTACACCCATCGCGTTGCCATCTCGAACAACCGCCTGCTGGGCATCGAGGACGGTCAAGTTAGCTTCCGATACAAGGACTACCGGGACCATAGTCAGCACAAAACCATGTCGCTTTTGGCCGAGGAATTCATCCGTCGCTTCCTCCTCCACGTTTTGCCGCGTGGGTTTCATCGTATCCGTTACTTCGGCTTCCTCGGCAATTGCCATCGTCAAGAAAAACTGGACCGATGCCGTCAACTGCTCGGCATGGCTATTCCGGAACTGCCTTCAGATCCACCTGCCGCCCAGGATTACCGTGATCGATTTGAAGCACTGACCGGGAGATCGCTCCGCCAGTGTCCGTTCTGCCACCGCGGGCAAATGATTCAAGTTGGGAAAATCGAGGCGCCTCAACGACGACCCGCAGCCAAGGACACCTCATGAGGAACTTCGCATTCGCCACAGCCTGCCGGCTACGAGGTTCGGTTAACCAACCCTCCAGAGAATCCCTGTCTCCCCCTGCGCCAATTCCTCTCTTCCAGGGTCAATCCCGTCAGCCAAGCCTCCTTGAAGTAGCCCAGTATGCCTCATCGGCACATGTACGCTGCAAGACCATCTTCTTCCGCAGACCGACATACCATGCCTCAGCCCTCAGCAAACCATTCAATGCACATAGGACGAGCATCGTGGAGCGGTTCAGTCCAACCCATTTTTAGCGCACCGACCCGGCGCTTGGCTTTTGAGGCATCCATCAGAATCTTGCAGCGCCGCGTCGCTACGCGAAAAATGCTCTGCATTAGCGCCGCCACGCTTTGTCCATAGCCACAGCATTTGCCACTTTGCCGGACTTCGAGAGGCAAGCGCCTTCCCGCCTTCGTAAACTGCGCGCGCGGCAAGGTTATCCTTTCAGCGCATATCTCCGAAAGATGCGCGGTCTTCTGACAATTAATGGGTTAGGGGTTTGGAGCAGCAAGATTGTGGTTTCCGAGCGGCAAAGTTATACCTTAAGGCGCACGTTTCGCGGTCGGCGGTAAGCCGGCCGGCGATTGAAGCCTCGGAGGCAGAGGTGGAAGCGCGCTCAGTCACGCCACCGCACCGATCATCGTGTAGTCGCCGAAGATGTATGAGCGCCGGAGTAAAAATAGACCACATCGCGCCGCGTGAGCGGCGTGACGTGGCGGAGTAAAAGTAGACCAGCCGCCGCATTCTGAGTTCCACGGACAAGGGAAGGTTCAGGGGTGACGAACAAGGTTCGTCGCCATTGAGAGAGGTGTGTTTCCGTGGGACACCGGAGGCATGTACACAGTGGAACTGTATGCAAGAGTACGGCGGGCAGTTCATGTGGAGGGGCGGAGCCAGCGGGAAGTGGCACGGGAGTTCGGGCTGGCGCGCAAGACGGTGCGGAAGATGCTGGCGTATCCAGCGCCGCCCGGGTATCAGCGGCAGAAGGCGGTTCAGCGCCCGAAGCTGGGACCATGGCAGGCAGCCATCGACGTCATTCTGGAAGAGGACAAGAGCCGGCCACGCAGGCAACGTCACACTGCCAAGCGGATCTTCGAGCGATTACGGGAAGAGCACGGGTACACAGGTGGCTACACGATCGTGAAGGACTACGTGCGCCAGTCGAAGCTTGGCGCACAGGAGATGTTCGTGCCGCTGAGCCACGCGCCAGGTGAAGCACAGGCCGACTTCGGAGAAGCCTTGGTGGTGATTGCCGGAGTGGAGTGTGAGGCGCACTATCTTGCCTTCGACCTGCCCCATTCCGACGATTGCTTCGTGGTGGCATTTCCCGCCGAAACCACGGAAGCTTTCCTCGAAGGACACGTACAAGCCTTCACCTATTTTGGCGGCGTACCCACGCGCATTCTCTATGACAACACCACGCTGGCGGTGGCGCGGATCCTCGGCGACGGCGAGCGGCTGAAGACCAGAGCCTTTTCCGAGCTGCAGAGTCATTACCTGTTCGCGGAGAAGTTCGGCCGTCCGGCTAAGGGCAACGATAAGGATCAAGCTTCATACTGCACCTCGTTGGGCATCTTGAGTGCAAGCTGAGGATAACGGCAGCGATCTTGGAGTGGATTACCGGGCTGAGGTTGAGGCAGCGGACCAGTTGCCGGCTCAAAGAGCAAAAGGCCGCTGTCATTAGCGCGAACAGCCCGTATCACGCCTTCACGGGCAAAGCGCTTGGCGGTCCAGGAGTGTACTTTCATCTGCGTGGCGACCTCGGGCACAGTGAGCCAGCCATGGCTGCGAAGATAGTGGAAGTAAGAGGCGATATCGTAAGCGATACGAATGTGCCGGACGATGAGCCGCGTAAACGGGTGCTTCCTGCCAGTACGAAGACATCGCGCGTTGAGAGCCTGTGCAATCTGAGCATCGGTCTTTTCGGTAGCGAGGGCGCGGATAAGTTCAACAATTTCCGCCGGAGTACGAACCAAGTCTGGAGCGCTCAGAGGCAACGGCCGCTCCAGCGAGGTAATGGCTCCGCCTTTCCATCGGATGTGGATCTGGATTTTGAATTCCTTCACCAGAGTAACGTCTTCGATGAGAAGCCGTAACATCCGCTTGCGATCACGCGCAGAAGTGCGCGCATCGTTCCAAACGCGAGGTAGGTCGGAAGCCAGAGCATGGATAAGATCGCGATCTTCCTTGAGAAGAGCGGCTGGTTGTGATTTGGTCATGCGGGCGTATTCCTCTTCGGCCTGTGCCAGACTCATGAGTTTTTCGTTCCATTGGCGCTCCAGACTATCCACGACCAAGCGGTTCTCAGGACGAGCTAGCAAGTACTGGCGCTGTGCCAGTTCGGCTTGTTCACGAGCCCGTTCTACCTGGGCGCGGCGCAGACGATCCACTTCCGCATGCCGAGTCCGTAACTCCTCAAACACCTCCAGCGCCACTTCCAGCGAAGCCGGTGTGACGGCTTCGAGCACGAGTTCGGTGACCGCCTGATCAATCTGGGCACCGGGCAGCCGCTGGCACACGGGTGCGGCGGTTTCGATGCCATGCCGCTGGCAAACATATTCCGGAATGGGGTGACCGCGGTCCACGTGATATCTCACCGTCATGCGCAGACCACAAACGCCACAGAGGACAAGGCCTTGTAGAAGAGCGGTGCCTTCGCGAGGCGGACTCTTGCGACGATCCTCACCATAGCCGTTGGCATTATCGAGCAGCTTTTCTTGATTAGCTTCAAACTCCTCCCATGAGATATACCCCGGATGCATGTTGGGCAGGAACACGGACCACTCTTCACGCTTCAGACGACGGTAACGAAGTTGTCCCCCAAGGCGCACCTTGCGCTGGCGAGTTTGGCCAAAGACGAAAGCTCCTGCGTAGCGAGGGTTGTGCAGAATGCCCAGTACCCGGCTGTGCTCCAGGGAGCCGAATACCAGTTCTCCTGCGCGCGCACCCTTGTTGATACGCCGCGGCCATAGAACGCCTTCCGTTTTGAAGTGATGGACGACACGCATCGCGGAACCGGTCCGGCGAAAGGTCTCGAACAACAGACTCACAGCTCGTTGCACCTGCTGGTCGGGGTCGAAAGCCATGCGCCCACTATCGTCATACACGAAGCCGAGCGGCGGCTTCATCCACAAATCGCCGCGCCGTGCCTTGTTGAGCTGGCCACCGATGAGTCGTGCGCGCAACAAGTGCAGCTCGGCTTCACTCATCGTCCCTTTTAAGCACAGGACAGACAGCGCCGTATGTTGCATATTGCGGATGTACGGTCACCGTAGTTTCGGAAGGCAGTGCCTACTGTGGTCAGTCGGGGCGGATACGACGAGTGTTCTGGCGGCCTGACCCCTGGGTACTGATTCGATTTCAAAACGGGGACTTGCGGGCCCTGCCCTGGGGTTGGACCAACCTTCCTCAGCCAGACACAAGTGTCTGTGTTAAAGGGCACACTGGTTCTGCGGTTTTACTTTCAGCCGCGGCGTCGCTTGACCTGGCTCGATTCCTGGATAGGCGACAAGAGTCATGAAACGGAGTGTCGGACACGCAGTCATCTGGCTTGCTATTAACAATCCGGTGACTAGGATCGGCGAAGAGTTTTTCGCGGTTCAGGGAACTGTCCCATGCTTGAGGGTGCTCGACTTCCTCCATGTCGGGGCACAGCAGAAAGCGGCTGACAACGGTGCAATCAGCACTTCGGTTAATCAGCGCCATTTTCTTGACGAGCTGCTGCGAGATACCGGGTTCTTCGCCCATCTGGTATTTCGCGTGGTGCGCGAGGTAGAGAGCTCCGCTCTCTCTCCATTTCGAGATTCTTGTTGGAAAAAATCAAAATCTTTAATGGCCTCGCAAACGCCGCCTCGGTCAGGTCGCGGCGTTTTCCTGAAGCGAATACCTTTGGAAACGCTCGGCCCCCAGTCCGAGGAACCTCGATCTGTTCCTCAAGCATTGTGGATCGAGGTTGGCTGCCGTCACGCGCAGATTATCGTTTCCGGAAAGGTGTCTTATGAACACGGTGAAAATCCAAACGCTCCACTATGAACGCATGGCCTACGTCTATGTACGACAATCTACCCCGTGGCAGGTGCTGGAGAACCGAGAGAGCACCGAACGGCAGTATCATTTGCGAGAGCGAGCCGTACAGTTAGGCTGGCCGACAAGTCACGTTGAGGTCATTGACGAGGATCAGGGTCGATCGGGCAGCACTGCGGCTCATCGCACCGGCTTTCAGCGTTTGGTAACGGAAGTTGGTCTGGGTAAAGTAGGGATTGTACTGATGCTGGAAGCGTCGCGATTGGCGCGTAATAATAGCGACTGGTATCGGCTGATTGAAATCTGCGGATTGACCAGCACCTTGATCGGGGACGAAGGCGCAGTTTACAGCCCACGTGAACCGAACGATCGTTTGCTGCTCGGAGTAAAGGGACTCTTTCGGAAGCAGAACTGTTTACTCTGCGCACGCGGTTGTACGAAGGGCGCTGGAACAAGGCCCGCAAGGGAAACCTGCAGTTCCCGTTGCCCACAGGCTATGTACGCAGTGCCGCTGGAGATTGGGAACTGGATCCGGACGCTCAGGTGCGAGAACGGCTGACTTGTGTGTTCGACTCTTTTCGCTGTCATGGAGTGGCTCGGAGCGTGGTGCGCGATCTGAAGCAGCAGGGATTGGACCTGCCCACACGAATAACTGCTCGAGACGGATACGGCTCATTGATCTGGAAGACGCCCAGCTTGAGTGCTGTTGTTCGCATCCTGCACAATCCGGCCTATGCCGGCGCCTATGTGTTCGGCCGGTGGGAATACTCTGGAGATCACCGTTCGGCCAAGACGGGCAAGGCTATTGCTCGTCAGCTTCCCATGGCAAAATGGCCGGTGAAGATCGAACTTCATCACCCGGCCTATCTCAGTTGGGAGGAGTACGTGAAGAACCGTGAGCGGTTGCGCCAGAACTGGAGTCACGAGGAAGCCATTGGCGTGGCTAGGGGAGGGAGAGCTCTGTTGCAGGGCATTGTCTACTGTGGGATCTGCGGCAACAAGATGGGAGTGCAAAACCGCGTCTTGCGTGAAAAGCGATCTCCTTCTTACATCTGTCAATCGAGCTACCACAATGGAGATACGGATAAGATTTGCCAGAGCATGACCTCGCGCCCAGTGGACTCCGCGATCGCAGAAGCCTTCCTGGAAGCCGTCTCTCCTTTGGGAGTCGAGGTAGGATTTCGAGTTCTTGAACAACTGGAACACGATATAGCAGCCCAACGTCGCCAGCGTGAACTGCAACTTGAGCAAGCGCGCTATGAGGCGCGTTTAGCGCAGCGCCAATACGATGCCGTCGACCCGGACAATCGTCTGGTGGCATCGGAGTTGGAACGGCGGTGGAACGAGAAACTCGAAAGAGTAAATCACTTGGAGAAAGCCTTTGTTCAAGCAGAACAAGAATCCCAATGGAATATCACGCCCCAAGAACGCCAAACGATAAAGGAACTCTCGCAAAATCTGCCCCTGGTATGGGGGGCCGAGACCACCACGGATCAGGAAAGGAAGCGTCTACTTCGCATGGCGATAGCATCTGTACAACTCGATGGTGTGAACAAAACCGGGGAAATCGGGGTACAGGTTCGATGGCGCTCGGGCGTGCTGACGAGCTTTACAGTCAAGCGTCCCGCACCAGGGGACAGCTCGTTAAAAACACCTCCGGAAGCTGTCGTGAAGATCCATGAAATGGCTGGGAAGTACTCTTACCGTGATATCGCCGATCATCTGAATAATGCAGGTTACAGGACGGCATTCGGGCGCCCATATACGCACCAGCATGTGGGCTATATCTGCCGACGGGACGGGTTGGCGGCGGATCGTGAGCGGCACCAAAATCCAGAACGAGATACCCTGAAACGCAGTTACATTTGCTGAAAGTTCCGGAATGTTGAACGAGAGGTGCTTTGTGAATCAGGTCTTTTTAAGCCGAGCAGCAGACGGTCGTTGAAGTTCGCCGGATCGTAAACGCCATCTTCATCGAGGATCAAGGTATCGGCCAGCGCGCAGATCTCCAGCAATCGATGCCAGTCCGCGTTATTCCTCGCAAGGCGGGACACCTCCAGTCCCATCACGATTCCGGCGCGGCCCAGGCTCACCTGCGCAACCAGGTGCTGGAAGCCTTCACGCCAAGCTGCCGAAGCGCCCGACTCACCTTGATCGCTGTCTACCACGATGATCTGATCCTCGTGCCAGCCGAGCGCCACGGCCCGGCCGCGCAATGCGTATTGACGCTTCGTGCTCTCCACATTCTCGATGACCTGTCGCATGGACGACTGTCGGACATACAGGTAGGCGCCTCGTTCGAGATGATCAGGCTGCACTTTCAAGGACTCGCTCATGGGGTCGCTCCTCGGGGCTCAGCGTTCATAGCCATGGCTGCGAAGATATGAATAACGGCTCTTGATTCTTTCGCTGCGGGGAAGCTCAACGACTCTTCAGGCTTCGGCTGCGGCGAACTCGCGCCAGCCGTAACTAGCACCCGTGCCCATCCCCACATGCCGCGACGAAGAAAAAGCAGAAGCCCCCATCGAGCCTCGGGTGCCAGTGCATGGCCGAGCGCGCCATTGCGAAGAGATTCGTATTGAGACACAGCGTTCGCCAGCCACTCTGAACGCACTTCTCCGAGCGTCAGCGCACGGTTTTTTTTAATGCAACTGCTCGCTCGATCGTCCTTGGGTGGATATCGAGATCGAATTTCTTCCGGATCTGATCGGCCAACTGGCGCGCTCGAATGGGCTCGCCCTCCATCCGTTTCTCTTGGATAAATGCCAGCACCGCGCCCCGCACCTTGTGTGGGCCTTGCGGGCCCCGCTTCCTGGGTACTAATCCGGCGATCCCCGCTTCCTCGAAGCTGGCCCTTGTCTGATAGTAGGTCGGCCTCGACACGCCGTACTCTTCTGTGGCACTGGTCACCGACGCATTCTCTACCGATACGCGACGCAGCATCTCGTACTTGACCTGCACGATGTCGTGCGGATCGAAGAACTCGCCCTCGTGGAACTTCGGATCCTGGACCTTTCCAGGTTCCGGATTCAGCGCGCCCTCTTCGGCGAGGGCCCGGATCTTGGCCTGCTTGCTGTCGCTCTTGGCGGGCACCGCGATCTCCGCGAATCGGCTTGCCGATCGTTTGAATAATTATGCCGCATATGTAGCAACCGTCAAGAACCAAAAGTGTTGCGCAGTTTGATTCTACCCATGTCCCATGAAGACGAGCGGCGCACTCATCGCTCTCTAGCGGCATAGTTCTATTTACATACGCGGCAGAATTTGCCTTACATTTCATCGGCGCCCCTCCGGCAGGTCGTATCCGCTGAGCCTATCCACTAAGCAGGCAAGTTCCAGCAAGTCCGTTACCCGGAAAAGCGCCCGCCGCCCGCTAAGAACGATCTCGGGATCTGGCGCCACAAAATCTGTCCATTGCGGCCGAACCGCGTAAATTGCCCCATCGTCCGCCTTCAACAACAACGTCATCCCATACCGGTTGTACCGCTCACCAACGCATGGTAGCTGCTGCCCTCCGAGTGGATGAAAAGGATGCGTCACCCGCACAAAACGTGTTCCTGTGATCGGAGCCTGTGCATTCTTGGGTGAGGTACAAGCGGCTCGAGGCGGGAGTTTTTAGGCTTCCACGTGTGAGTCCTGGAGCGCGATCGGTGGAGTTGCGCGCCAGCGAACTGGCGATGATTCTTGATGGCATCGACATGACGAAGCTGAAGCGCGTACCGCGCTACGAGCGCACCACGGAAAGCAACAAGGAAAAGATCGCGGTATAAGTTATCCGCAGCAAAAATATGGCATAACAGAGTCGTGCCTGTCGCGTTGCCTAACTTACCGGAAGACACAGAAGCACTGAAGGCGCTGGTGGCCACGCTGCTGGGTGAACGCGACCTGGAGAGGCGACGAGCCGAAGAGCAGGCGCGACGCGCAGAGGAACAAAAGCGCGTTGCCGACGATCTGCACATCGAAATTCTGCGTTTGCAGGTGGAGCTGGCTCGCTACAAAAAGCAGTACTACGGTCCGCGTGCGGATCATCTTCAGACCGAGGGCGAACTGGCGCAGATGCTGCTGACGTTCGCCGAGGCACTGGACCACAAGCCGGTCAACCCGGATGACGTTCCGGCACATTCGGAACCGCAGGAAGAACTTCGCCGGGTGAAACGGCGCAAGGGCCGGCGGAACCTGGCCAACTTCGAGAACCTGCCCGTCACGACGCACATATATGAGTTACACGGAGAGCAACGGGCCTGTCGTTGCTGCGGCCTGGAACGCGACGTAACCGGCCGCCAGGAGAGCTGGCAGATTGAGTATTATCCGGGCCATTTCGAGCGGCTGCATCATGTGCGCATGACCTATGCCTGCAAGAAGTGCGAGCAGGCCGGCGAGAACCCGCAGAATGGAAACCGCAGCCAAGCCTGCGAGTGCGATTGAAAAAGGCCTGGCTGCGCCGGGCCTGCTGAGCTACATCGTGACCAGTAAATTTGCTGTTTACGTCCCACTTTACCGGCTGGAAGACATCTTCGCGCGGCAGGGCTTTGAGATCTCTCGCGCTACCCAGTCGGTCTGGTGCGGCGACGTGGCCGATCTGGTCGAGCCCTTATGGGAGTTGATGGCCGAACGGGTGCGAGCTTCGCATGTGGTGGGCACCGACGACACCATCATGCCCATGCAGAACCCGGGCAAAACAGCGAATGCGCGGATGTGGGTGTACGTCGGGGACGACGACCATCCTTATACCGTCTTCGATTTCACTCTGAACCGCGGCCGGGATGGACCAAAGTACTTCCTCAGGGATTACAACCAGGTTCTGCTTGCAGATGCCTATGGAGGGTACAACGGCGTGGTGGCCGGCAACGCGATCACACGCGCCGGATGCTGGGCGCATTTGCGCAGGCGATTCATCGACGCTGAAAAGGTCTCCCCCAAGATCGCACGCGAGGCGATCGAAATGGTCACCCTGCTCTATGCAGTGGAGAAGCAGGCTAAAGATGTCTCTGCGGCTGAGCGGCTCGCCCTGCGACAGGAACAGTCGGCGCCGGTGCTGGCGCAGATACGCGAGAAGCTTTTTTCCTGGAAGGAGCAGTTGCTGCCCAAGCACCCCATGGCGGAGGCCGTGCAATACGCTCTGAGCCAATGGCAGGAGCTGAACGTGTTCTGTTCCGATGGCGCGGTCTCGATCGACAACAACGCCAGCGAACGCGAAATGAAGCGCGTGGTTTTACATCGCAAGAACAGCCTTTTCGTCGGCAATCCACGCGGCGGAAGAACGGCAGCCATCCTGGCCACCATCACCTCCACCTGCCGTCGGCACGACATCGATCCGCAACTCTACTTCACACAGCTGCTGACCAACTTACCCACGATTCCGATCAACGATTATCGCAACTGGCTTCCTGACAACTGGAAACGCCGCCAAGTCGCGCCCCTCCAATCCAGGAAAACCTAGACCTGTACTTCACATACCGCTCACCATTTTTCTGCTTTTCGAGGCAATCAGATCTTTATATTCAGGGTAGTGTTGCGAAAGAATCTGAAATTCCAAAGCGCCGTTCTGCAAGTCACCCTTTTGCAGCAACGCCTGAGCCAGGCGAAACTGAGGAAGCCATTGACACCGTGGCCGTTTGTCGAACGCGAGTTCAACAGCTTCACTACATGCACAGGAGCGGCCAAAACACGAGGAGCCGAACCCAGCAGCAGACAGAGGATGAACGGCACAAATGCCTGTCTCGGAATCCGACTCGAAACGCATTTGACAGCCGCAGAAAACATAGCGTATTTCGAAGACATCGCACACCTTCCCTTGTTCGTTTCACTGCAGCCCGGATTGCGTAGCGGAGATAGCGCAACCACCATTCCCACCAGATGTCGTGCAAGTCTGGTTGTAGAGCGTTGAGAAATATATGTTCGACGAATAGTCAATCACAACTCCACTGGGACCGCCGGACTCCGGCAACGTTCCATTGGGTGCAGCGCTCGTTGCGATCACGCCGCTGGTCGGGGCTGTAAAGCCCATAGCGCAACCGATGGTCTCACTCTGACTTGTGCAAGGATTCGAAGCAAATTGATCGCCGTATGCTAAGACCCCGAGGAATAAGTAATCCGGCCCTTCGTCAGAAGTGCAGGGATTCCCCCCGTCGTTGCAGAATTCCGTAATTGGAAGGCCCGCCGCATAATAACCATTGGTGTAGTTGGTAGCGAGTTCGGGTCCCGCAGTAGCGGCGCCTGATGTCATCACATTGTTATTGATCGCTATCGCGTAGAGCGTGTTGTTCTGTGGGCCGGTTCCGCCGGCGACATAAAGATGGCCGCTCGGTGGATCGCCCGAAATATAGATTCTTACCGCTTGATTCGTAAATAAGAATACTTCAACATTTTCAGGCGGCTTCGAGCAGTTGCACGATGTTACGGATGGAGCGGTCAGCTTTGTGGAAGGCGGCTTCAAGTTTGCTGTCTGGCCGCGGCGCCGCGGCGGGTTGATGGTGAAAGAGGCTGTGGGCCAGGGACCGCAGAGTTGCTTGTGGAAGAGCAGGAACAAGAGCGCGACCTTGGTTCCTTTGTCGGTGAGCCGGTAGGCGTAGCGTTTTCCATCGCGGGCGAGCAGTCCGTGGGCTTTGATCTTGCGCAAGTCGTAGCGGAGTTGGTTGAGGCCGTAACGGTCTTCGCCGATGTGGAAGGCGGTGAGGACGGCCTGGTGAATTTGGCGGGCCCGCCAGCCGGAGAGCAGAGTGCCGTTGTGCAGGAGCACTTCCATGAGGCGGATCATGCGCGTGTCGTGGATTTTGATGCCGGGATAGCGTGCCGTTCCTACGGCGATGGGCAGGGCCAGCCGTTGGAGCAGCGGAAACTCGACATGCACGTTGAGCCATTGCGCCTGGAAGGCGGCGAAGCGATCGGTGACGGCGAGCAGCTTTTCCCTTGCGGCAGCCAGATGATCCAGGCCCTTCTTGAGGCCGAAATCGCTGAGGTTGTTGGAGCAGACCTCGTTGCGCAGAAAGGTGGAGAATTTCTCGTACTGCTTGACGAAGGCGTTGCGGGCGTAGGCGCGGAAGATATGATGGCCGTGCTCGATCTGTTCGACCACCGTGTTCAGCTTGCCCTTGAGCTTGCGGGTGAGGCGCTGCCCGAAGACCTCGGCGATCTTGTTAGCGGTCATGCGCCACAAGCCGATTTCGCAGCCGCGCTCGAAGATACGGTGGATGGGGAAGTGGCGTTTGAAGACGAAGTTGCGGCAGTACTCTACCTGGCTGACAGCGTAGAAGCGGCCGAGGTTGATGGCCGCCCGCTCGCGGCGCGAGAACTTCGGTCCCAGGATGAGCGTCCAGTAGTCGAGCCGTTTGCGGATGACTTCGGAGGTAAAGCGATCGGCGGCTGCTTGCAGAGCCTGCGGGTCGGAGACGGCCAGGAAGGCGTTGTCGTTTTTGCGAAAGCTCACCCGCTCGCGGTCGAGTTCCTTCTCGATAAAGCTGTGGCCGTTCAGATAGTAAGTGGCCTGAAAGGGAAAGAACGAGGCCACGCGCATCGCCATCGGCCCCAGCCTTTCATCGCGGATGTAGAAGTAGTAGTGGGTGAAGCGGCTGCGCTGACGAGCGAGGATGCGATAGTTGGGATCGCCGGTGGCAAAGCGGGGAACGGTGGAGCGGAAGGTCTGGCCCTGCTCCATGCTTTTTAGAATGAAGTAGACGCCGTGCCGGCCGGCGCGCTCCATGCGCCGCAGGGCAGGACGCACGTAATCTTCCTTGCGCACCTTGGCTTCGGCCCATTCCATGGGGATGCCGTGGTTGCGCGCAAACGCTTCCACCCATGCCTGATACTCCTGGGTGCGCCGCGACAGCACTTCTTTGCTGATCACCGGCTCGCCGACCACGTTCTGAAAGAAATGAACTACCTGCCCCGGCCGCGACAGCCCGCTCAGATAGCCGTTGATCACCACCCGGTCGAAACAGTGGTATACAAAGAGCAGCAGGCTGCCAAACAGCCTTGTGAACGTCTCCACCGGTCGCCCTCCCGTGTTCTCGTCTTGACAACAAGATCATCGGACAGACGGCCGGTGTGGACAAAATTTCAAATATCTTTGGCTAGTATTGATTATCGAAACTTCCCGCGAACAGCGATTCGTAACCAGCTCCGACAGTTGCCTCTGTACCGGACGCGCCACGGCTGAACGTTGGCGGCAATTGAAACACAGCGGCGCATGAGCCGCCGGAACAGCTCGTCGAGTCGTCTGCTCCTACGAACGCATACACCATTTCGGCGGCCGGGTCCACAACTACGTCGTATATACCGAGGTTGTAATCGAACTGAGCCGATTGGGTCACGGCTCCTGTTTCTGAGTTGACGGAATAAAGGAAACCGCATTGTCCGTCCAGTGATCCGCCGACCGACCCGCAGCTCAAGTCCAGATTGAGCTCATAGTCCCCGACAAAGATATTCCCGCTGACTGAATCGTAGTTAGGGCTTGCTAGCGAACCGCCCGTGGTACTTACGGCTATAGGCCAAGAAACCGGTGCTTCAGTTGGAGTGGAGTCCGTAAAGACATTTATGAATTTGTGTAGATTCCCATCGTAGGCCCAGTAAGCGGAAGGGTTCGGAGTGCAACCGCTATAAAGCTGATTGAAAGTCACGATGCTCGCTTGTGAAGAGGACCCCGCCAAGCTTGTGTTGAATACTGCAAAGTCGTCGGTGCAATCTGCGGGGTTGCTCGTAAAGGTTGCTGGAAAGTTGTCGAGCCCGACGGTGCCGTTGGCATCGCCGGCGTCGTCATCTTCCGCTCGATGAACTTCTCCGCTGGCTCCTCCAGCTTGAGATACGGTATCCGCATCCGCACAACCAGGTTGCCGTGCATCAAGTACCCATGCAGCGGCTCAAGCCCGCCGATCTCCGACGCCATGACCAGCGGCTCCCGCGTAATCTCCCGCTGCTCATTCTCCCGGAGATGCGGGAACACGCCCCGCGTGCGGCTATCCCGGAACCGTTCTACCTCCACTTCGCCGATGGATTTCGAGATCCACTCCGACGCATGAGGCTCGCTCGTTTTGAAGAAGAACTTCGTCGCGGGCTGCGACAACATGGCCTCGGCGATGTGCCCGTACAGCGCTTCCACCTGCGCTTTGCCCTGGAAGCCGAGGACCATCGGGTTATTCGATTTCCGGCCCTCCGTGATTGCCGTCGTCAACTGCGGCAACCGTTGCAGCGTCGCCAGCTCGTCCAGCACGAACCACGTCTTCCGCGCCCCGCTTCCACCCTCGTTCATCAGCCGCAGCACTAACAGGTCGAGCCACAGGCTCATCAGCGGGCGCAGCCGCTCTCTCATCGTCGGCTTCGAGGTAAGGAACAGCCAACCGCGCCGTTCCCGGCTCCACGCATACGCGCTCCAGCGCCGCTCTGTTTCCCGCTCCGGTGGCAGCAGCTTGAACGCGTCAGAAACCATGTTGAGCGAACCCAGCACCCCCGATCTCTGCGGCGGAGCCGTCGCGCGGATCATCGCTGCAGAGAATGGCTGACGAAGTACTTCCCGGATTGGATCGCGTCCGCACAAGCCCGTCCTTGATCCCTTCCTCCGTCAGCCGGTAAACGGCCTTCCCGTATCTTCCCGTCCGGCCCCGCAACCCGCTCGATTTCGTCGCCGGTCACAACCCGCATCTAGCCCTTTGCGTCCACGCCCCGCAACAGCGTATAGTGGCCCGTCGCAGCGGGCAGCGCGTCGGTCCGCGTGCAGCTCTTGAAGTAATCGAACAGGTACACCCGCTCTGCCGCTGTCCAGCCGTGCCAATAGTCCAGACAGAACACCCCGAAGTCATCGTTACCCCTTCAGCAACTCGCTGGCACAAATCATCGGGCAGACCAGGGCCGTTGTTGACTTCCATTCCGAATTTAGACAATACAAAACAGTCAACATATAAGGCAGTGCATATTTCATAAACAATCACAAAATAACTGTTGACATGATTGCAAATTTGCTTATACTCGCGTCGTTCAGTCTGATCAGAGGCTTGAATGACTCAGAGTGCCGTCACGACACACATACGAATGAGCGGTGTCTTGTGCTAGATCTCCACATGTCGCCCGACACTCAGCATTGTGTAACTGAACAAACGTGGCGATATTGGTTGCGTTTCCGGCCTTACTTTCGATTTCACATCGCACTGACGTTGTACCTTTGGGTGTCGATTTCCTTGGCGCTTGCGCAGCGATGCGCTACACCATCGGAGCAAAAGCAGCGAACAATAATCGATTATGTTGCACGGCTTAATCACACCTCGGCACATGACAATGTTAGTCTTGTTTCGATATCCCGCGAAACCAATTCATGCTTCTTTAAGATCACTTTCAACGTAAGGGGCTTACCTGCGCCGCTTCACCTATATCTGGCTCCGGATAAGCGCCATATAACCGGTGCGCTATTTGATCTCAATAAGCCACCGCTCCGAGAGGGTGAGGATACACAACAATTAATCGAGAGAACTCTCAAGACGGGTCCCGATCATGAAGACGCGTCAGAGCAGCCTATGATCCATCTTACGGAAGTCGTGGATTACCAGTGTCCCTATTGCCGACAGCTCAACAGGTGGACAAGAGAACTCCCTCAAAATCTGACTGACCGCCTGCTCGTGTCATATCTGAATTTTCCTCTTCCAATGCATAACTGGGCGAGAAGTGCAGCACTAGCTGCAATTTGCGCTGAACAGCAAGGACCGATTCATCTCGCCCGTGTGCAGGAGCGGCTATACGCGCTTCAGTCTTTGGGACCGGCAATGGAAATCAAGCCAAGTCTCGTTGCGTCGCAATTAAATGACAATTCCCCCTCCTCGACGCTAGCGCCGGCAAATGCGGAATGCTTCTCATCGGCTACAACCGTCAAACGACTCGAAAAAGAACTTGCCTTAGCGGATGAATTGCATATCGCGAAGACACCCACCATCTTCCTTAATGGCAATCGGGTCGAAGTTACATCTGAGGATGAATTCCATAAGGCTTTAACGGAGGCACAGGATAGACCCAAACGTAATTGACAGAATGCAATTAACTAGAGCACGTGCAAGTGAGGCTCAAACAGAACGGGAGAGAGAAATGAGATTCCTGTATTGGCTTTGTTCTCTGATTGCGCTGTCCGCCATTCACTGTTATTGCCAGACACTCAATCTGGCAGGAGAAGATGACGTGCATATCACCAAAGTGTCAGGGAATAATACTGCACTGGAAGCTGTGGGACTGGGTTCTCTCGAAGGGAAGCTTCCCGAGGGAACACTGATCGTCAGGAACGACTCCTCCGAGCCAATCATGACAATAGTTGTCAAATGGACTATACCAGCGAAGGGCAACGCGACGCGGACGCAGTGGTTGTATTTGGATGGATACTATTTGCCGCAGCCGCAGCCCGTCTTATCTTCAGGGTCCACAGCACTTGTAACAATGCACGGCATGCTCGGAGAGGAGCATTTCGGGAAGTTAGCCCAGAATCCAATGATGCATGGATCCCCGTTAGTGAACCCGTTTTCCGAAGCGTCGGTAGCTGAACCCGGTACGGCGGGAACAATTGACGCGGTGTTTTTTGCCGACGGCAAGATCGAAGGCGAGGACTCTTCGCAATACGAGCAGACCATTCTGGCACGACATTTCACGTTCCTATCGCTCCTCTCGGAGTTTCACGAATCAACAAGCGCAGCGGATGTTAAGGAGAGGGCTGCGCTTATTGCTTCGGAAGCGCCATACAACACAAGTGACTCCAGTGCTCTGATACTACGCCAAACCGCGAGGGCCATAGAAAGAAGCTCGGACCCAATGGCCTTTTTGGCGGCGCTCAAAGAACACACGATCCCGGCAAAGTTTTACCATTCTGAAAGGAAGAAGACCGAAGGAGGAAGCGATGAAACGCATCAGTAAGATTGTATGCGCAGCAAGTTTTCAGGCTGCTCTTCTGTTACTCTGCTCCTCACGAGTAGTCCGTGCGCAGACCGATTGGAGTAACTCATCTGTCCTTGGCTCTTTCACCTGTAGCGCGGAAGATTGCCAATTGAATTCAGGTCCGGTGACTTCAGATTATGTTTATTCCTCATTTTTCGGTACGTGCTATCCATCTCCGCAGGCACAGGCAACTTACGGTGTTGGAGCTTCATTTCCACTAAATTTGGGGATTAATGTTCAAGTTGGAGTGGGACCAAGCGGCGCGTGCAGTACGCCTGTAGTTGTAGACGAGGTGTTCGATTTCAATACGGTATTTACCCCGTATAGCGGTTCATGCAACGTATATGCTGGCTATATAACTGATTACGTCATCCCGGGCGAATCGATCTCAGTTGGTGGCGTATCGAAGTGGGTAAAGACAGTGACGTTTGGCTGCAACGGGTATGTCTCTGCGGTAACTCAAGCCGGCTCCATTCCGTGTTAGGCGATTTCATGTGTCCGCATGACCAGGTACCGTTGGAAAGGGCAAATCGGCGGGAGCATCTAGGTGAAGAAGAGCCTAAGTCTCTAGCCCTCGCATCAATAATTTAGTCCTACGAACAAGACTGAAACATCAACGAAGTGCCGAACTACACCAGTTGATCGCTGCCCATGGAGGGTTCATGTTACGTCTGATATGTGCGCCTATCCTCGCCTTTGCTTTAGCGCCAATGCTTTGTGCTCAATCATGCACCCAGTGCAATCCAGGCCCAACGCCGGGAGTCCCTCCGGATGGCTATACGTGGGTCTTCAACACAAGTACGTGCTCTTACCAGCTCGTTCCCCTCGGCCCTTCCCCGATCGTGATAGACACCGACGGCACCGGGTTTCACCTCACTTCCGCCGTGGATGGTGTGAAGTTTGATTTCTATGGAACTGGCACGCCGATCCAAATCGCCTGGACAGCAAAAGGTTCCACAAACGGCTGGCTGGCGCTGCCGGTAAACGGACAAATCACGAGCGCGCGAGACCTGTTCGGCAACATCACTCCACAACCCCTCGCGAACTCGCATCCACCGAACGGATTTGCAGCGCTGTCGATCTACGATACGACTGCCTACGGCGGCAACAACAACGGTGCGATCGACTCGGGGGACGCAATATGGCCCAGCCTGCGCGTATGGATTGATACAAACCACGATGGCATTGCACAACCGGAGGAGCTACACACACTTGAAGACATCGGCATCGAACGCATCCTTCTGCAATATGAACTGTCGCTGTACACAGACCAAAATGGCAACCACTTCCGATACGAAGGTCACTTGGTCCCCGTAAGCGGCGACAATGTCGACCGCAAGATCTTCGATGTCTTTCTTGCAACTCAATAGAGTCGCTTAATCGGGCAGGAGGCAGGGTCACCCCTGCCGTCCTCCCACACTACCCGCCGTGCGGTCCTGCAACCGGCGGTTCCTGTCTTCCGTTTCCGGAGTGAGCTTCGTCTCGTTGACCATTCGCCTGCTGGTCTCAGGACACTTATTGTGGCCGTCGGGACTTCCGGTCCCTACCTCCACACCAAGCCCTCTTGCGAGGCTTCTGTCCAACCAGTCAGAGAGATGTGAGTTTTCGAGTTTTCGGCAAGAGTGCGAAGCACGTCTATGCGAGAGTGACTCAGCTGCCGAAGGGTGGTCAGGTGGCAACGTATTTTGCAATCAGGGAGTCCATGTCATCGCCGACACCATAGCCAAGATTGTGGCTGATGGTGCGCACCTGGTCCAGCCGGGCGACCAGAGCGTCTCGGTCTCCAGCGGGTAGCTGGCGCGTGACCTTGATAGCTTGTTCGAACATATGGACCAGAGCATCGAAGTAACCTTCATCCTGGTAGCCGACATCGTTGGAGAAGCCAGCAGCACTTTCGCAAAAAAACACCATGAGTTCGGCGAGTCCGGCAGGTTCGCCAACCGCCTTTCGGTAACTGGAAATGGCCTGTTTCGCCTTTGCAACGGAAATACCTGATTACGCAACGGGTCGGGCCAGAGCCAGCGGTCCAGTGTTTCTTTGTAGTGTTTCAGAACGTCCTCGCCCAGGCCAAAGCGGGTGTGAAGGAAGGTCTGATTATCCTTGTGTAGGGCATAAAGATCCTGAACAAGGCCGATTAATCCTATCCGGTCAAGGCTGGTGAGCTTTGCCTTAATATTTGTCCATCTGGGCTGTGATCGTGAAGGTCGTCTCGTCATGGGAGTTCAGATTCTTACTCGTTGGGGAACGAATCATATGCCAACATTCTCAGTGTGTAGATCAGAAGCAGTACCCCTGGGCCACCCAGTAATGCCAGTCTTCGATGGCCTGGGTGGTTGATTCATCCACGCCCGTCGGCTTCAACTGAGAGAGTGGCGCGGCGATGGTTCGGTTGTTCCAGCGGATGATCACGAGCATGTCAGTCGAGCAGCTATCTTCAGGCGCCATCTTTCTGATTTCGATAGAGTCCCCTTTTCGCAGCGGCGAGGTAGGTGCAGAAGCGATGCATTGCGCATGGAACGGGAACTGGATCTTTTCTTCGAGATAGTAGTACCATCCCATGACCTGTTCTTCTGGCCCGTTCGCATCCACGATGATTTCCTCATGGATGCGCTCCTCGCGAACGGGATCGCGCTTTGATTTTGCCATGGCTCTCTATGACTGAAGGAGTTGACGGACACGGGCGAAGCGCAGCAACTCTTCCGCGCCCATTACGGGGTTTTCCAGCCAGACTTCCTCTTCTTCAAGGTCTTCGTCGGGTTCTGGTTCAAGGTCAACCTCTTTAGGAGCCAGATATCTGGTTCGTTCCAGGTGATCGAGATAGTCACGGATCTCCTGGGCTGTGAACAGCCGCTGGATTTCACCTAAGAAGGCAGGCACCTCGGCAGCGAACAGGGGATCGCGCTCGGCCGCGTGCAGGAAGGAGAAGAGTTTCTCGCCGATCAGATAGTTCAGCGCGTCCTCCAGGCCGAACTTCTCGCTGATACCTTCGGTTGCCGCGCATTGGTCGGTCCAGATTTTGTGGAACTCTATGGGGGCGCTGTTCATGCTTTGATTCTCCTGTCCAGGATACGACGAACTGAGGTTCGACCGATGCTGAGGCGGCGGGAGATTTCAGACTCGCTGAGGCCGGAGCGATGAAGCTTACGGGCTTGGCCGGCATGGAGTCCAGCAGTTAAGGGCCGGCCCAGGCGCTTACCGTTCTGGCGGGCATGAGCGAGTCCGGCCCGCACGCGTTCCCGCAGTATCTCCCGTTCGAACTCTGCGAAGACAGCCAGCAGTCCTACCATAACGCGGCCAGCGGGCGTGGTTAGATCGAGAGCCTCGGTGAGCGATACGAAGCCGACGCCCAGATGTTCCAGTTCGGTGAGAGTCGCCAGTAGATCGGTGACCGATCTTCCCCAGCGATCCAGTCGCCACACAAGCACAACATCGATCTCTCTGCGACGCGCAGCCTCCAGCAGCTTCTCTCGCATTTGCCGTTGCACAGAACCGGAGCCGACCTCTTTCATGCATCCACCCTTCGCATGGCCGCGGAGTGACATCCGAAACTCCCGTTCTGAGCCGGGAGGATGATCCTTGATCCATGCCACCGTTCGGGCTCTCGCCCTACCCCGGGGGTCGTCCTCGCTCCGGTCCGGGTTATGCTGTCCCGATCGGATAAATCCCAACACTGGAAGGCCAGCAACGCAAGTATAATTTCAACGAAATCAAAGGTTACTCATTTGTCGTGAGGCGATGGCAAATGGCTTTCGATTCGAAATCGATATCGGCCTTAGCATGGGCGCTTGTCCTGGTAATTTCAGTCCATGCGCAAGATCCCCAACCGAAGCTGGCAGGGCGAGTCACTCAGGTAGATAGCGGATCTCCTATCGAAGGCGCAACCGTCACGTTGCTACCTCCCTATATTGCAGGGCAGCTGAATCTCCAGACGGCCAAGACGGACAGCAACGGAAACTACCGTTTTGAGATGGTGGTTGCTGGCACCTACTCCATGACAGCATCCGCGGATGGATTTGTGCCGCAGGACTACAAGCGCGATGCTTCGCCGGAGGGCGTATTCGTGCGCGTAGACTCAGCGACAAGTATCCACGACATCGACTTCCAACTTGCTCCCGAAGCCGTGATTCGCGGTGCGGTAGTCGATGTCGCAGGGAAGCCTGTTGCTGACCTTCCCGTCACGGCTGTCAGACAGGACTGGAAGATCACCCCGCTTCACGGCGCAGTCTCCGCGAGAACGGCCGCGAATGGGCACTTTGTGTTGAAAGGCCTTCCGGCTGCCACGTATCTGGTTTGTGCGAACGGCCCTGCGGGATATGGCGCCTCATCAAAACCAGACGGCTGGTACCGCGAGACGTGGTTTGGGGGCACGGCATCGAGCGATGGGGCCATACCAATAGCTCTGAAGGAACACGATGAACGAAGCGATGTGCGGATTGTCGTAGAAAGAGAGATGCGTTACAAAGTCGTTGTTTGGCCGTCAGGCCCGGAAGGCGAACTCATGCCGGACAGGTATGAAGTGATGATCGAACATCGAAGCCACACTTCGATGAAACAAGCGGATGGCAGCTATCTAATACCTGACATACCCGCTGGGCATTACACGCTGGTAAGCACTGCATGGCTACGAGTACAAGCTGTGGGACAGGGAGAGCAGGACTTCGATGTTTCCAACGCGGACGTCAGTCTTCATGTGCAATTGGGTGGTCTTGGTGAGATCGCAGGGGCTATTCAATGGGCGGGGGTACCCGCCGCACCTTCTGGAAGAGCTCTATTCATGGTTGAGTCAGAAGAAGGCGCCGCACAGGGAGTGCGCATAGACGGCCAAGGGCACTTCGATGTTTCCGGTGTGCTTCCAGGAAGATATCGATTTAAGGCATTCCAGATTAATCCCGTCGCTATACCACGGAGCGTGCAGTGCGCGGGAAAAGAGGTAAGCAACGACTCCCCACTGCAAGTTCGTGACCGTGAGAAGGTATTGGACTGCAAAGTGACGTTGACGACACCCTGATGCGTCGCCGTTCCAGCTCCGACGCCACCAAGCGGTTGTCTGGGTCCACGGCATCGTACTGCCGTTGCGCCAGCCGCGCTTCATAACGGGCTCGCTCCAGCTGCAGGTCGCGCTGCCGCTGTTGAACCGCCAGATCGTTCTCCAACTGCTCCACCACGCGCAGACCGATGGCCAGGCTTAATGGGGAGACCGAATCCAGAAAGGCTTCCGCAACCGTCGCATCCACCGGCCGCGAAGTCATGCTCTGGCAAAGCCTGTCTCCATCTTCGTAGCCGGACTGACACACGTAGGTCGAAGATCGCTTTTCACCCCCTGCGTGATGATGTACGCCCATCTTGCGCCCGCAGATCCCGCAGTAGGCCATGCCCTGCAGAAGGGCCTCGCCTTCACGCGCCACGCCGAGGGTCTCGTCGCCGTCATGCCAGTTCTGGCGCATCTGTTCGTTGTTCTTCACGTACTCCTCCCAACTCAGATAGGCCGGATGATGGACGTCGATCTTCACCGGCCATTGTGCCATGGGAAGGGGATGAGGGAGGACCTTACCCGTCTTGGCCGAACGGCGATCGCCGCCGTAGTCCCATTTGCCATACACGTACACTCCGGCATAGGCCGGATTATGAAGGATGCGGACCACGGCGCTCATACTGGGCGTCTTCCACACCAGGGAGCCATATCCCTCCCGGCTGGTGACGCGCACCGACAGATTCAGTCCGTCCAGTTTCAGGTCCCGCACCACGCGGCGCACGACTCCATGGCGGCGGAAGGAGGCAAACAGATACTGGAGCCGCTCCCGCACCTGGGCGTCCGGATCCAGTTCCCAACCACCATCGGCGCCGTATACAAAGCCCACGGGAAGTGGAAACTGCAACAGCCCCTTGCGGGCTTTGTTCCAACGCCCTTCATACAAACGCGTGCGCAAGGTGAACAGTTCTGCCTCTGATAAAGTCCCTTTCACTCCGAGCAACAAGCGATCATTGGGTTCCCGCGGGTTATAGATCGCGCTTTCATCGGCGATCAGGGCGCCGGCCAAACCGCAGATCTCGATGAGCCGGTACCAGTCGCTGTTGTTCCGCGCCAGCCGCGAGGCTTCCAGCATCAGCACGATGCCCACCTTGCCTAGGCCAACCTCCGTCACGAGACGCTGAAAGCCACTGCGGTGCGCTGCGGTAGTACCCGAGCGGCCCTGATCCTCATCGATGACCTGTCTCTCGCCAGAATTCGATCCAGACGCTAGGAACAATTGATTCTTGTACTCGGAATCAACCTTGGAACGGATTCTCGGCTGCGGAAGGTACACGCACTGACGGACTAAGTTGCGAGGCCGTGCCGCGTCGGTCGCAAGGAACTTGGCAGATATACTTCTCCCGTCGTTCAAATGCACCTACATTGAGAGATGTTCAAAGAATCAGTTCAGGCTGCCAGATCGTAACGATGATGAAGACCTCCGAGCCTTGGCATCGATGCAATCTTGCGACCGACACCGGGATTCGTATTTGCCTGACGCCTGCCGGGCGTTCCCTTCGCCAGCCCGAGATGCGTTCTGTCTTCATGGTAATAACGAACGTATTCGCTGACCAGGCGTTTCAGATGCCGTTCGTTGAGAACAATCACTTGGTCAAGCAGGTCCCTCCGGCAATTGCCAACCCAACGCTCCGCAACACCGTTCTGCCACGGACTTCGGAAGCTGGTTCGTGCTGGCTGGATGCCGAAGCTCTTCACGGTGTCGATTACTTCTTCATTGAAATTTGCGCCGCGATCGAAGATCAAGTATTTGGGAGCCGAGTCGTAGGGGAATGCCTCGCGCAGTTGCTGGACAACCCAGGCGCTGGTCGGGCGATTTGTGGCGTTGCAATGAAGGATACGCCGCCGATCATGGGCAATGACGAAGAAGCAGTACAGCACGCCGAAGGAAAGCGTTGGCACCGTGAAGAAGTCCATTGCTGCAATGGCCTCACGATGATTGCTCAGAAAGGCAGCCCAACGCTTTGCCGGCTCAGGACTCCTCGGGCTTTCCGTATCCAGCGTTGTACCGTGCGCTCCGAAAGATCGAATCCAAGCATTTTGAGTTCTCCATGAATTCGGGGCGCGCCCCCATGTCTTGTTCTCGGAGACCATGCGGAAAATGATCTCTCGCAATTCCCTGCTCACACACTTTCTTCCTGCTCGGCTCCGGCGTCGAGAAAGCCACGTCCAATACAGCCTGAAGCCCTTGCGATGCCAGCGAACAACTGTCTCCGGTTGAACGAGGATCAATGCCCCACTCCAGCCAGCCCACAGCCGCCTCAACATCACCCAGAACAATTTGTCAGTAGCAGCCAATCGAGGCCGCGGATGCTTCCGTTTGAAAACGCCAAGCTGTTGCCGAAGAGCGAGGTTTTCCAGGAGCAGGTCGCAGCGAGAGCGAAAGAAGCGAGTGGGCACGATCGACAGAAGCCTCAGCAGGCGCACCATGAGAACAGTTTTACACGGGTACATGCCAAAGCAAGTACACAGCCCACCTACTTGATCCGACAGCAGATCGCTATTTTGGCGAGCCACAACCTCAATTTGACGGAGCAAATTCACAACTTGTTCTGGCTGGTACTTCTTCCCTCGTCCCATACGCTCTCCTTGTCCAGTCTCTCTTCCTCACTGGCACAATTCAAGCCGGGCACTCCATGGCCAATCTCGGCACCAGTCTGTTCAGTCCGATTCGATGTATTTACATTGTGCGCACATTCATGTAAACTGATTGTGATCGCAGAAGGGAGCGCTCGCCGTGAGTACCGCCGCTACCGCATCGCGCAAACTGCGCGCCGAAAACATCAACCTGCGGGTGACTCGCAACCAAAAGGCGTTGATTGACCGCGCAGCAACTGCCCTTGGCCGAAATCGCTCCGATTTTATGCTCGAAGCCGCCTGCCAAGAAGCAGAGTCGGTATTACTGGATCGGCGCTATTTTGTCCTGTCCGAGGCGGAGTTCAAACGGTTCACAGCCATGCTGGATAAGCCACCGGCGTCCAATCCGCGCCTGGAGCGCTTGTTGAGGACCAAGGCGCCGTGGGACAAGTAGGCCATGACGACATCCAGTTCTCCGCGCCGGAAAAACTCAATGCGTCCCATGATGTGTCGCTGTTTGAATGCGGCGAACCTGCTCTTGATACCTGGCTTAAGCGGCGCGCACTACAAAATGAGGAGACCGGAGCGTCTCGAACCTATGTCTTGCGTGCGGGGCAGGAAATCGCCGGATACTATGCTCTGGCGACCGGAGCCATAGCGCATGCAGAAGCGGTGGGTCGGATCAAGCGGAATATGCCAGATCCAGTGCCGGTCATCATGGTCGGAAGGCTCGCCATTGCATCTAGATTTCAAGGCCGTGGAATCGGCGCGGCGCTCCTCAGGGATGCTGTTCTGCGTACCATTCAGGCCGCCGAAATCGCAGGCATTCGCGCGATTCTGGTCCATGCAATCTCGGAGCAGGCCAAGCGCTTCTACGAGAAGCACGGATTTATCCCATCGCCGGCTGACCCGATGACGCTGATGATTACGGTCACGGAAGCGGCGAGGATTCTAGCTGGGAAGAGAACGGATCGTGAATGAGGTTTATTGAACCTCCTTGCCTGAGGATAGGTGGAGGCGCTCTTTGTCCGTGAGTTCAGGTCACTATGCGAGGGGAAAACTCCTTCACAAGGCCCTAGGACAATTCTTTTCGCTGATCGTGACCAGCGAGGCATGCAATCTTTTCCGGGACGGCACCGAAGGAGCCGGGCAAGACTTTCCGCGTTTGATTGACGAACGAGATCCAAGACCGTGCATACACTTTGCCGTTACGTGAGGAAAGCGATGGACATCTCAGACGTCTAGCAACTGGGTTGCATCCAATGAAGTGGGCGAGGTGGCAAGCAATGATTTCCAAGCGACCGTCGACCATGATCATGGTCGATGGCGGGGATCCAGATGAGACGCAGAGAATCAAGGATCTGATGGGATTTGTCGACGGCCAAACAACCAATCCTTCCCTCGTTGCAAAGAATCCCGAGATTCAGAGCAGACTGGCATCCGGCAAGAAGCTGTCGCTCCAAGAGGAAAAAGAAGCGTACAAGAAGATTGTGCAGAGTATTTCCCCGCTCGTGGGAACAGCTGGAGTGTCAATCGAGGTCTTTGCCGATCTAAACACCACCGCCGAAGAGATGTTTTTTCAGGGTGAAGAGATGTTTTCCTGGATCGGGAATGCTTACATTAAATTCCCTTGCATTTCCGAAGGCTTGCGGGCCGCGCAGATGTCAGTTCAACGCGGGATGCGCGTCAATATTACCCTGTGCTTTTCACAGGAACAAGCAGCCGCCGTCTACGCAACGACTAGAGGAGCAGAGGAGCCGGTTTATGTCTCTCCATTTGTCGGACGTCTCGATGATTGGGGCGACAATGGTATGGATCTAATCAGAAACATTAAAAAGATGTATGAACCCGGCGATCATCACGTTCACATTCTCGCTGCAAGTATACGGAGCTTGGACCATTTGCTTTACGCCTTTGCTCTGAAAGCGCAACTAGCAACCGTGCCCGCAAAGATTCTGCAGGAATGGGCGACCAAAGGTTTTCCACTCCCTGACGAAGATTTCGTCTACAAAGGCCTCGACACGAACGGGAAACCATTAAAGCCAATCCAATATAAAGAATTGGACTTAAACGATTCGTGGCAGACTTTCGATATCAATCATGACCTTACGACGAAAGGCATCAACAAATTTGTGGCGGACTACGAGAGCACTCTTAAACGATAGTCGTCAGTTCTTACCTTCAGTTCGGCGCGAATCGCAACCGTCGAGGGGAACCGCTGGGGATGGACATGGCCGCCTGCACAAGGAGTTGACCTCGGCCGAGCCTGCTGTGCATTGAAGATGCGGCCCACGCCATGTCGCCCGGAAGCTTTTTTTCAGGGTTAAAAACGTAACTGTGCGCGGCGGGTCGGATGAGAAGGCTACACACTCAGCCTAAAGCAATCTGTTCAAACAGATGATTCGGAATCGGCAGAAGTCTCATGCTCCGCGGTCGCAACCTGCTGACTCGTGGGTTAGACAGGACCTATCTCGTCCGGAAGACCCCACAGTTGAATTAGATGCCCGTCGGCGCGCCCGTTGAAAAGCCGTGGAGCGCTCCTAGGAGCGTGTCTGAGTAATAACGTTTTTTGATTTCGTGGCGCTTGAACAGCGGCTTGGAAGCTGGCAGTCTTGAGGCATGGCGAAGGTTTACCGGCCGTATTTTCCTGAGCAGGATTTTCTTCTTCCTCCCAGTCTGCGCGAGTGGCTTCCGGAGAACCACCTGGCGTATTTTGTTTCCGATATGGTCGACCAGCTGAACCTGGGGGGGATCGAAGACTACTACGAGCGGGAGCAGCGTGGCTATCCACCGTATCATCCGCGCATGATGACGAAGGTGCTGGTATATGGCTACTGCGTGGGGGTGTTCTCGTCGCGCAAGCTGGAGCAGCGCCTGGTCGAAGACGTGGCATTCCGGGTACTGGCCGCAGGCAACGAGCCGGACTTCCGAACGATTTCGGAATTTCGACGCATCCATCTGAAGGCGCTTGAGGGTCTTTTCGAGCAGGTGCTGCGGTTGGCTCTGAAGTTGGGCGCGATGAAGCTGGGCCGGGTGGCGATCGACGGCACGAAGATCAGGGCCAACGCCAGCAAGCACAAGGCGATGAGCTATCGGCGCATCCA
Source organism: uncultured Acidobacteriaceae bacterium (assembly GCA_963704415.1). GTDB lineage: Bacteria > Acidobacteriota > Terriglobia > Terriglobales > Acidobacteriaceae > Telmatobacter. Next base: position 3,056,159 of record OY969908.1, read on the forward strand.
GGAAGAACAGAAGCGTCTGCGCGAAGAAGCCCGTCGCTTGCTGGCCGAAGCCGAGCAGATTGATAAGGACGAAGACAAGCGCTACGGGCGTTCCAACCGCGGCGATGAATTGCCGGCAGAGTTGGCACGGCGCGAGGATCGGTTGCAGCGCATCGCCGAAGCCAGGCGCGAGTTGGAAGAGCGCGCCCGAGCCGAGGCAGAAGAGAAGAAGGATTGCAATGCCGGCGAGGCCACGCCGGAGCCGAAGTCGCAACATAACTTTACCGATCCTGAATCGCGGATCATGAAGGGTCCGGACGGGTTCGTGCAGGCCTACAACGCACAGATCGCGGTCGAGCCGGCACTGCAACTGATCGTGGGACAAGCCGTAACCCAACAGGCCAATGACAAGAAGCAACTGCTACCGATGATCGAAGCCGTGAAAGAGCAATCGGGTCAGAAAGTGCAGGTGGCGATAGCCGACAGCGGCTACTGCTCGGAGGAAAATCTTCGTCGAGCGGCAAAGAAGAAAGTGGACTTATATGTGGCTACCGGCAAGCAGAAGCACAACCAACCGCAGCAGCCCTGCCCGCGCGGGCGCATTCCAAAGTCAGCCACGCCGGTCGACAGAATGAAACGCAAACTCGCGACCGTAGCAGGGCGAGCGATTTATGCGCGACGAAAAACCATCGTTGAGCCGGTCTTCGGTCAGATCAAACAGGCGCAGGGCTTCCGGCAGTTCCTGCTGCGCGGCATGGAAAAGGTGCGTGGCGAGTGGGCCCTGGTGTGCACAACACACAACCTGCTGAAACTCTACAGGGTATGCACGGCCTAAAACGGGCCGGTCATATCCCGCGAGTCAGGCATGGCGATCGCGGAGCGGACGGCCCGCTCCGGCGAAAACAACCGACACCGGCCACTGTAATCTGATCGCGACCGTTACTCAGACGGGCTCCTAGCCCGCATTTCTCACGAGCTGGGTATGGAGTAGGGTGAGTAATTTTGGAAAAAGTGGTAGGAAAGGCCGTCAGTTCGTGGCATAACTGCGTTGACGAAGCGTAGTTTTAGCCGAGGAAAGGGCGGCCTTTCTGATGACAGAGTGTAACCAAGGTTGGTTCTCTTTTGCAGCCCATTTTTCGCGTCGCGTGGAGGCCGGGTTCACTGCCGGTCAAGTGTCGAGCGACGGCGGTGCGTTGTTGTTGCGAGAAGCAGATCGCAAGATCAAGCTGCTGGGGCGGGTGGCGAGCTGTTTCATCGATGGCCGCGCACCATTGCTGGTCAAGCACCGCTTGTCGGAGATGCTGGCGCAGCGCATCTACGGGTTGGCGCTGGGCTACGAAGACCTGAATGATCACGAGCAGTTGCGTGCCGATCCGCTGTTTGCCCTGCTCAGCGGCAAGCGCAAGCTGGAGGAGCCGCTGGCTGGCAAGAGCACTCTGAACCGGCTGGAGTTGACCGGCCGCAGCCGGCGTTATCACAAGATCAGCTACTCGGCCGAGTCGATGGACCGTCTGCTGACGGACCTGTTCATCGAGTCGCATGCCGCACCGCCAGCTCAGATCGTGCTCGATCTGGACGCGACCGACATCCCGCTCTACGGCCATCAGCCGGAGCGGTTCTTCCACGGCTACTACGACAGCTACTGCTATCTGCCGTTGTACATCTTCGCTGGCGATCAACTGTTGTGTGCGCGGCTCAGGCCGGCCAACCAGGATGCGGCTGCCGGTTCAGTTGAAGAGGTCAGCCGCATCGTGACACAGCTGCGTGTGCGCTGGCCGGAGTTGAAGATCGTACTCAGGGCCGACTCCGGCTTCTGCCGCGAAGAGCTGATGGGCTGGTGCGAGCCAAACCATGTCGACTATGTGTTCGGCCTGGCGCGGAACAAACGGCTGGGAAAGATCATCGGCGCCCAGATGCATCAGGCCCAGATCCAGCATCAGGGCAGCGGGAAGCCAGCCCGTATCTTCACCGAGTTCACTTACCAGACCCGCAAGAGCTGGTCGTGCGCACGCCGCGTGGTAGCCAAGGCGGAATATCTCGATAAGGGCCAGAACCCGCGCTTCGTGGTCACTTCGTTAAGCGCCGAGCAGTGGACCGCGCAGGACTTATACGAGAAGTTCTACTGCGCCCGCGGAGAGATGGGCGTGTCCAGTCAAGGACACATTAACCAGTCGGTGAAAGTCCGACCAAGGCTAACAGACTCAAGCCTTGTAGCTTGGGAGGCGTCGTGGAGCGAAAGTGAGACGATGAGGCCCTCCGACAACATGCTCAGAAAGGAGTATGCGCAACTCACCAGGTTGCAACGTGCAGTGAACGCAGATGTAGCCTCGTCACCCGAACATCCGGAGGCTGAGACTGTCCATAACGCGCGAAAGCAGCAAGAGCCGATTCGAAATGAGTCCGATACGACGGCTCTCTCCGGCGGGGTATCAGCGGCGACATGGTGAGAAGGAGAATGTGGAAACTGGAGAAGCCCTAGCCGTCCGGCGAAGAAATCTCGCCGAGGAGGCGACTGCTATAACCGCGAGTGGGAAATGCAGGCGCAGACGGCAGGGTGGCGGATCGGGTCGTATTACTGTCGATGGGCGTGCAGCAAAACGCGCCCGGAGGGAAGGACCCGGACCGGTAAACAATCCGCTCGACAACGTGAGGCAGGGGTGTAATGACAAAACCACCTATCAATCTGCAGGATCTGCGGAGACGGATGTATCGGAAGGCGAAGTTGGATAAGTCACATCGCTTCTGGGGTCTCTTCGTGCACATTACGAAGTTCGAGACCCTCGAAGAGGCTTACCGTGCGGCCAGAAGAAATGGAGGCGCACCCGGTATCGATGGCCAGACGTTTGCGGACATCGAACAAACCGGGCGGGCTAACTTCCTGATGGCAATACGGGAAGACTTGGAAACGGACAGATACAGACCCACGCCCAACCGGCGGGTAGAAATACCGAAGGGGAATGGCAAATTCCGAACGCTTCAAATTCCTTGCATACGCGACCGTGTGGTGCAAGGAGCCCTGAAGCTTATCCTCGAATCCATTTTCGAGGCGGACTTTTGCCCCAACTCGTACGGATTCCGACCTCGACGGTCGCCACACCGCGCTCTGGCGGAAGTCAGACGCAGTGTGCTGCGGCGAATGTCAACCGTGATCGAGGTCGACCTGTCGCGCTATTTCGACACGATTCGACACTCGGTGCTGTTAGACAAGATCGCGAAGCGGGTCCAAGACCCGCAGGTTCTGCACCTCGTAAAGCAGATCATCAATGCTGGAGGAAAGGTCGGAGTCCCGCAAGGGGGTCCGTTCAGCCCACTGGCGGCGAACATCTATCTGAACGAGGTGGACTGGGCCTTTGACGCGATTCGTCGCAAAACGGCGCAAGGGCCCTATGAGGCAGTGAACTATCATCGGTTCGCTGACGATATCGTCATCACTGTCAGCGGCCACCACTCCAAACGCGGCTGGGCGGAACGCGCCCTGCAACGGCTCCAGGAGCAGTTCGCGCCACTCGGCGTGGAACTGAATCGGGAGAAAACCAAGGTGGTGGATACGCTAAACGGAGAAGCCTTCGGGTTCCTTGGGTTCGATCTGCGCCGTGTTCGCAAGAGTAAAGGGAATGGCCATTTTCTCCGGATGACTCCGAAGAAGAAGGCTCGCAAAGCAATCAAGGCTAAGATACGTGACATCATTCAGCATAGTGGGGCAACTCCTATGCCCAAAGTGATAGCGCAGATCAATGCTTCGCTTGCCGGCTGGGTCAACTACTTCAGAGTTGGCAATGCAAATGGCGCCTTCAGTGAAGTGCGCCAATACATGGAGATGAAGGTGCGAACCCTTCTGACTCGGCGAAAGCGGCGGCGGAAGACGAGCATCGGATGGCGGCGGTGGAGTAACGAATACCTCTACGAAGTACTCGGGATGTACTGGGACTGGAAAGTCCAGCCACTTGCCGGGGTGGAGCGTATGCCGTGAAAGTGGCCGTCACCCGACACAACGCATAACCCTCCTGATGAAGGTTACTGGGTGAGCTGCTTGAGGGAAAACCTCACGAGCAGTTCTTATGGGGAGGGGCTGGAAACGGGCCGCACCCGATGCAGACGCCGCGCCAGTCCCTTACCCGACAGAACCGTATCAAGGAGCAGATGTGCCTGTTCGCCGACCGTCTGTCCACCGACGAAATGAAAGGCAATCAACTGCGTCTCTACTTCGCCGCGCTGGCTTATACGCTGATCGAAGCGCTGCGCCGGCTGGGACTGAAAGGGACTGCCTGGGCCGAGGCACAGGTGAATACGATCCGCTTGAAGCTGCTCAAAATCGGCGCTATCGTGCGGCTCAGCGTGCGCCGCGTACTGCTCCAGCTCAGCTCCGCCTATCCCTGGAAAGATCTGTACACCCACGCCTTCCACGCCCTGCGTTGCTGAATAACGCTCGACCACAGAAAACTCTACTTCCAACTGCGCCGAACTCAACGCCAGCCAGAGCCATGCGTCAAATACGCGCACCAACATGCAAACCACACACCGCCGGGAAAATCTGCCCTTGCAGGGCCGGCCCTAGCGAAAGAAATCACACCAGCGGCTTAAATAACAACCACGGTCACATGGAAATCAGTACCCATGAGAAATCGCGGCTAGCCGTCGTCCTTCACTTCAACCCTAAACTTCACATCCACCCTCAAGGCGGAGACACCTCCCGGTGTCTTCGCCTTTTTGTTTTCCACCCATAACCTCTGGAGTCCAACCATGCACGACCTCATCCAGTTTCCTCTCACCTCGCAACCCTCGGGCCTCGACGATCTGATCCGCAAGGCCAACGACCTCATGCACTCGGCTAAGGCAGACTCGACGCGCAAAGCCTACCGCAATGACTGGCGGGCGTTCGAGTCCTGGTGCCAGGCCCACAATCTCCCCTCCCTCCCTTCCACCCCTCAAACCATCGCTCTCTACATCACAGACTGCGTCAACCATCTCGCCGCGGCGACGATCTCACGTCGGCTTGCTTCGATCAGCAAAGCTCACCAGGCCGCGGGATTCCCGAACTCGCCGGCCTCGACCAAGCACTATGTGGTGGGGGAAGTCTTGAAGGGCGCGCGCCGCAGGCTCGGCGTGGCACAGAAGGGCAAGGATCCTCTGTTGCTCGATCACGTGCGTCGGATTATCGCGGCATGTCCAGACAATCTGCTCGGTCTGAGAGACCGTGCTCTGGTCCTGGTCGGCTTTGCCGGCGCCTTTCGGAGGTCGGAACTCGTCTCGATCGAGGTATCCGATCTGACTTTCTCGGAAAACACGGGGCTCATCATTCATCTCCGTCATTCGAAGACCGATCAGGAAGGCGAAGGCTGCGATGTCGCGATTCCTTTCGGCGAGCACGAGGAGACATGTCCCGTGGCCGCGGTGCGCGCCTATCTGAGAGCAGCGGCGATCCAGGGGGGCAAGGTGTTCCGCGGCATCAATCGCCACGGAAAGCCGGGCGCGAGTCTCCACCCCAACTCGGTCGCAACCCTTCTGAAGCGTGCCGCGGAGCGCGCGGGCATCGATCCGACCAACGTGGCCGGGCACTCGGTGCGCGCCGGGATGGCAACTCAGGCGGCGATGAATGGTGCGGGCGAACGGCAGATTGCCAAGACCACACGCCACAAATCCCAGCGCGTGTTGCGCCGCTACATCCGCACGGGCAAGCTGTTTCGCGACAATGCATCGGCGACTCTGGGCCTCTAGAAGGTGGAAACCACCACTTATCGCACGTTAGAAAACCCCACCTGTGGGCGCTAGCCCTCGACTCCTTCCTTCCTTCTTTCCTTCCTCCACTCCTGGCGCGGCTCACGCGCGCAGGTCCTCATTCCAACCAGAAAGGCAATCCTATGTCCGTCTATCTCGACCTTCGCAATGGGCATCCCGCCTGCGATCTTTCCCGCATCACTTCCGCCTTCAAGGGCCCTGTCCTCGGACCGTTCCTCGGCGTGCACCTGACCCACGACGAGGTGCGCGTTGCCACGACCACCAAGGAGGTTGCTTTACAGCGTGTTGGCGACTGGATCTTCTACGGCGGGGTCCTCTACGCCGATGCCGAGATCGTTGCCGAGGACCAGATCGGTCCCCGCCGCAAGCGCCGCCTCACGGTCTTCGAGCCGTTCCTCAGCGATCTGACCATCGAAGACTTCGGCTGAGGATCTCCCCTCCCTTCTCTCACTCTCCCCGTTCGCCTCGCAATCTTCTCTCATTCCAAGGAGAACTATGTCCATTGATCAACCACTGTTTGTTCTGCGGGAGACCGCCGACTGCCCGCATTGCGCACTCCATGAGTACCTCACAGAGGATGGGCGCTGCCGTCGGTGCCACCGTCCACTGGGTGTCGAATACCTTCGGCTCGATCTTGCGACGGAGGGCAATCGGGTCTCCGCTCTTCCGGCTCAGATTGGCACCACGATTCGCAGCCTCCGGGTGCGGCGCCAGATTTCGCAGGATGCATTGGCACGGGCCGCGGGGATCGCTCGTCCTTACTTATCGCGCATTGAAAACTCCATCCAGTGTCCTGGGCTTTCGACGCTGTTGCGCGTGATGGGAAGCAGAGCCCTGGGACTCCAGGCCGTGATTTTCCGCTTCGAGATGGCGAAGGCATCGTCGACGCCTCCGACCGACCCGCACCGTTAACGCTTCTCCGTACCTGCGCAGTACGTCTCGAAGGTCACTTGCGCGGTTTGCCGTGCTCCACTTCGTTCATCATCGAATTCGGGCCGCACTCGAGGAGGTGCGGCGCCGAAGGAGACCCACAACATGACGAGCGGAGAAGACAGCGAAAGGAGCAGCGAGAACCAGGGAACAGAGGAGTACGACGCGGCATCCTGCCTCGAGGAGGAGCGCCTGAAAGATGCCGCAGCCTTCAACGCAATGATGGAAGAGGATGAAGCGGCTGCCGACGACGAGGAGTATGTCGACGACACCAGTTTTGATGAGCAGCTTGATGACCTTGACTGGGAATCCGGCGACGACCCGTTCGACGAGCGCGAGTGGCAAATCATCCGCAACAACCTCGAACCTTAAAACCCTAACCCGGCACGTCGCTTCAGCTTCTGGAGAACCGGCGTGCCGGCTCTCAAGCGCACACCCGCAGTCGGAAGGAGAAAGACAGCGATGGTCTATTCAGTGAATCTATATGTGGTGAACCCGCGCAGGGAATCCTTTTTCATCAGCTCCATGCGCTCGCGCGGCCTATACTGTGAACTCGCGCGCCGCACTCTCCCCGGATTCATGGGGATCGATCTTTTGCGGAACCATCAGGACGCATGCGAATTTCTCTGCCTGACGTTCTGGACATCGATCGAGAAGTACATTGCCGCGCAACGTTCGTCCAACCAGGCAGTCCTTGCTCGCTTCCTCGAGAAGCTGACGATCACCTCAGCCCACCTCGGGACATTCTCGTTCCCCGCCCCCGAGCGGTTGATTCCCAGGTTTCCAGGAACGCACTTGACGGATCACGCAGGGAAGCTGTCATGCGACCCAGTGGGTCATCCATCCGATCAGGACGGGTCAGGTGGAGATTCTGGGTCAAGCGTCCAGCCGTAGAAGTCAGCTATCCCAGGACGGCGCGCAAGAATAGGGGCCCGGAAAGGGGCCCCGCTTGGCGATCGTCTTGCTCAACGGATCCGGTGTAGGAAGTCGCTTTGGGCGACTTTGCAAGGATTACTTCATTCAACCGGGATACCAGACAACTCGCGGATCGTCCTCACTTCGCCGGTACTCCCATGCGGCATCCGTGATTTTCTTAAGATCGTATATTGGCCGCCAGCCCAGAAGAAACTTGGCCCTGGCATTGTCTAGCCAGTTCGAATGATACCGGGTCGGTACCGGCACCGAAGGCAAACCGCGCGACTCTGCCAGATACGCGGCAAGGTCGCCATAATCCACTGGCTCATCCATGCAGATGTTGAACGTTTGTTGATGGGCCTTGGGATGATCGATCGCCCCCAGTATCGCCGCAATCAGATCTTCTACATGCACAAAGTTGCGCTTTACCGGCAAGCCTTGAGGATCGAGCATCACTGGAACAGTCTGCGCGCGGAGAAACTCATCCGCCTTTTCGGCACCAACAAGATCGCGCCATCGTGGCCCGCCAAACACATCCTCGCCAAACGAAAGCTGATACCGGAAATCGTCTTTCTCCATGATCCTCGGCGCGCGCAAGCAGCACCCGGCCAGTCCATATTGAATGTAGTACTGCTCCAGAATTACTTCATCCAGCACCTTCGATAGCGCATAGCAACCCGCATAAGAAGTATGCTTCTGGGTGCCTACCACCTTCATTCTCGGGAGGCTTACGTGAGTTGCCCTGAGGTGCGCATCTGCGGCACACAACCACCTAGTGGTATCCAGCAAGAAATCCGCTTCTTTCTTCCTCGAGAAACGCGAGCCTTTCCGCAGCTTTACGCTCTTTCAGGACGACGGGGGGTCTTACGCGTACGAGAAGAACGGTGGTTCGATCACAAAGTTGATATGAGGTGCATCGACTAAGACACGAGGGGCCATGCCAGGTTGGAGTGGGGCGGATCAGTCTGTAGTTAAGGTAGTGGGCCGGTAGGTGGTTGCCAACCCGGCAGTTTGCTCACCGAGCCCGAGTAGGGTCTGTTCTCTGAGTTTCGAACGTATCCCGGGACCCGGCAAATTTGGGTGGACGGGTCCAGGTACGGAGTGGAAAGCATTGCGGTAAGATGTCTGCATCGTGAAAAGTGGGCGTGAACGCTTTCGCCTCATTGGCGCGTTGAGCATGATGATGGTGTGGTGCGCTTGCGCCAAGGCGCTCAATCCATCCCTGGACGTGAGCCAGTATGGGCATACCGCATGGAAGATTCGCGACGGGTTTACCGCCGGCACGGCTTTCGCGATCACCCAGACGCCGGATGGCTATCTCTGGCTCGGCACGGAATTCGGTTTGTTTCGCTCCGATGGCATCCGTTTCGTTCGGTGGGAGCCACCTTCGGGCGGGCATCTTCCCGACAAACCTTACAGCCTGCTCGTCAGCCGCGATGGCACACTCTGGATCGGCACGTTTGCCGGCCTCGTGAGCTGGAATGGGGACAAGCTAACTGGATATCCGGAGCTTGGTGGCCAGTTCGTTACGGCGCTCCTCGAGGATCGTGAAGGAACTGTTTGGGCGGCCACGATGAGCGGAGAGCGGCACGACCAGCTCTGCGCAATCCGCGGCGGCGTCACACACTGCTACGGGCAGGATGGCGCCTTCGGAACGTTCGTCTGGAGTCTGGCTGAGGACAGTTCCGGCGCTCTGTGGGCCGGCGCAGAGTCTGGTCTTTGGCGGTGGGAGCCCGGCCCGCCAATGCGATATGCGGTGCCGGGAATGCGGCTCGCGGACCTGACCATCTCCAGCGACGGACGGCTGATCGTTGGCATCAGAGACGCAGGACTCAGACAGATCGACAGCGGCAAGCTCGACGCCTACCCGATTCGAAGCCCTATCAACCCGAATGCGCTGCTGTCGGACCATGATGTTGATTCGAATAAGCTGCTACGGGACCGCGATGGAGGTCTCTGGATCGGGACCGACCAGCGGGGGCTGATCCATGTGTATGACGGCCGGACAGACGTGTTCACGGAAGCCGATGGCCTGTCAGGCAACATCATCGCCGGCATTTTTGAGGATCGTGAAGGCAATATCTGGGTGTCCACAGCCGGAGGACTCGACCGGTTTCGAGAGCCCCAAGTTGCAACGATTTCCGCGAAGCAGGGCCTCTCCAGCGATAGTGTCAATTCTGTAATCGCGGCTACGGATGGGAGCGTTTGGATCGCCACTCGCAATGGTTTGACCAGATGGCAGAATGGACAATCCACAATCCTCCGTAAAGCTAACGGATTGCCGGACGATTCCGTGCAGTCTCTGTATCAGGATGACGGTGGGCACATCTGGGCGTTCACCGGGCATGGCCTAGCGCGGTTCCAGAACAGCAGATTTGTTGCCGTGCCCGGCGTCCCAAGCACCGAAGTGTATTCAATGACGGGGGACAAGGCAGGCAATCTTTGGCTCTCAGGGAACCGGGGCCTCTCGCACATGCGGGACGGAAGTTTGGTCGAGCAGTTCGCCTGGTCAGTGCTGGGACGCTCTCAACAGGCCAAAGTCATCGTCTCTGACCGGGGTGGAGTCTGGCTCGCATTCTGGAAAGATGGAGGCCTGGAGTATTTCAAGGATGGTCGGGTCCGTGCCTCATACGCGGCCGCGAGTGGGCTGGCTAAGAGCCCTGTCGCTGGCCTTCGTGTTGATCGAGATGGGGCCGTGTGGGCCGCAATGCAAGGGAGCGGAGTGAGCCGAATCAAGGACGGCCGGATCACAACGATGACAACCGGCAACGGCTTGCCGTGCGACACCATTCACTGGACAGCGGAGGATGCTGATCGTTCGCTGTGGATGGACACGGCTTGCGGCCTGGTGCACATCCTCACCAATGAAGTGGACGCCTGGATCGCCAACTCGAGACGCCGCGTTGCAATGACGGTTTGGGAAGCGGCGGAGGGTGTCTTGCCTGAAGAGGCGCCTTCATCTTTCGGTCCCACTTTCGCGAAGGCGACAGATGGCAAACTGTGGTACGTGACGCGAGAAGACATCCAGGTGGTCGATCCTCTTCACCTTGTTTTTAACAAGCTTCCGCCGCCAGTGCACATTGAGCAAGTCGTGGCCGACCACAAGATGTATTGGCAGAACTTGCCAGGCGCGGAAGCGTCGAGTGTGCGCCTGCCGGCGCGAACGCGCGATTTGCAGATCGACTACACCGCTCTCAGCCTCAGCTCGCCGGAGAAGGTTCATTTCAAGTACAAGCTGGAGGGGCAGGATCCCGACTGGAGAGAGGTGGTTAATGACCGCGAGGCACAATATTCCAACCTTCGTCCGGGCCCCTACCGGTTTCGCGTGATCGCGTGCAACAACAGCGGTGTGTGGAATGAGCAGGGTGACTCGCTGGAGTTCTCGATTGCTCCGGCATATTACCAGACGAATTGGTTTCGCGTCCTGTGCGCGGTTCTTATTCTTGCACTCGTGTGGGCGATCTACCAGATCAGGGTCCGGCAATTGCGCCACGACTTCGCCCTGGCGCTGGAAGCGCGCGTGGGAGAGCGGACAAGCATCGCGCGCGAACTCCATGACACACTGCTGCAGAGCGCTCAGGGTTTGTTGCTGCAACTTGAAGTGCTTTCGCAGATGCAAGAGCCGCGGCCCATTGAGGCAAGGGCGAAGCTGGCAGAAATCATTGATCGGACCGCCAAGGCGATCACCGAAGGCCGGGACGCAGTGCAGGGATTACGTGCCTCCACGGTCCAGACGAATGATCTCGCACGCGCTATTAGTACGCTTGGTGAGGAACTCGGAACCGATCCAGCCGACGATGGGTCTCCGACATTTCGCGTCACAGTTGAAGGCGACTCGCGCGATCTACATCCCATCCTGCGTGATGAAATTTACCGGATTGCTGCTGAGGCGCTTCGGAACGCATTTCATCATGCAGCCGCCAGCCGGATCGAGGTGGAAATCCGCTATGACAAGGACCAATTCCGGCTGCGCATCCGGGACGACGGCAAAGGTATCGATCCGGCAGTTCTGTCGCGCCAGAGCAGCGAGGGCCACTTCGGATTACCCGGCATACGGGAACGTGCCAAACTGGCTGGCGGGGACGTGGTGGTCTGGAGTGAGATTGGTGCGGGTACCGAGGTGGATCTAACTGTTCCTGCCGCCAAGGCCTACAGCACCGCCCGAAGAAGTTCTCGGTTCGCGCAAAGGTTTGCGGGGAAAGCATGATCGCCATTTGCCGCAACAAAGCGCGGAGGTTGTTCCTGGCGTGCGGGATCCAGCTTGTGTGTATGATTCACGGTTCCTTCGCCGTAACAGCTGAACGGATCCCCGCCGAAGTCGTAATTGGCCAGGGCGACGACACACACTTCGCGCACCTGGCTGCGAAAGCCGCTTTCCGCCCGGAGACCGAACCTGGATCCGACAAGACTCCTGGCCGCTCGCAGGATATCTATCTTCACGACGTCCGTGGTCTGGTGAGTGAACTCAAATTCACCCACCTCACCACTGACGATGGTCTATCTCAAAGCAATGTGAAAACCATCTTGCAGGATCGCCGTGGCTTCATGTGGCTCGCCACCCAGGACGGTCTTGACCGCTATGATGGCAATACCTTCGTTGTGTACAAGCACAACCCCAAAGATCCGAACAGCATAAGCGCCAACCTAGTGATGGACCTCAAAGAGGACGATCAGGGATATCTGTGGATCGCAACCTACACTGGCGGAGTGAACAGATTCGATCCCAGAACGGAACGATTTACGCGTTACCTGCACGACCCCAAAAACATTAACAGCATCTCGGCTGATTCCGTGAACAGTATCGCTCGCGACAGTCGCGGGTGCCTGTGGTTCGGCACCGAAGCAAACGGTCTGGACAAGCTTGATCCCAAGTCCGGAACATTTACTCACTATCTGAATGACAGCGGTGGTTTATTTATTGGCAGGATCACTCACGTCATCGAAGATAGGCATTACGATATCTGGTTTGTCGGCGAACGCGGGTTGTTTCATCTAAACCCAACGACAGGCGAGATTACTCGACCACTCGCGACCAGAAATGGCTTGGGCGCCGACTACCTGTATCAAGACGATGCCGGCAATTTTTGGATACTCGCGTACTCTCCCATCGTCGGGCTTGTCAAATATGATCCCCACAAAGAGAGAATCACGACATACCCTGTCGGGCCTGGTGGTGTCGGCCTGGTGAGCAGCAAACTTTTCGCCGATGAACAGGGAATTTGGGTGCCATCGAGTCTCGGGCTCTATTATTTTGATCGGCGGACGGAGCATCTCACGCGCCTCTTTCATCATGATGAGAGCAACCCGGAGAGCCTCAACGATGACGCCGTGATCTCGGTGTTTCAGGACAGGGGCGGCGTGCTATGGATAGGAACTGAAAATGGAGGACTCAATGTTCTAAATTTCCAGCAAGAGCAGTTCGCGCGCTATGCGCATCGCCCCGCCGAGCGGACAAGCATCGCACGGGAGATTCATGACACCCTGCTTCAGAGCTTCCAGGGGTTGATGCTGCGGTTTGAGATCGTCTCACAGTTGCTCCCTGAGCGTCCCATCGAAGCAAAGAAAAAACTGGAGGGCGCGATGAAGCAGGCTGCTGATGCGATCACCGAAGGTCGAGACGCCGTGCAGGGACTGCGCGCCTCCACGGTCCAGACCAACGACCTTGCGATGGCGTTAAATACGCTGGGCGAGGAACTCGCAAACGATCCAACCAATCACGGCTCTCCGGCATTTCGCGTCACGGTCGAAGGCGAGCCGCGAGACCTGCATCCGATTCTGCGTGACGAAACCTACAGGATCGCCGCGGAGGCGTTGCGTAACGGGTTTCACCACGCTCAGGCGCGACAGATCGAGGTTGAAATCCGATACGACAATCAACAGTTCCGGCTGCGTGTGCGGGATGATGGTAAAGGGATGGATCTAGCGGTTCTGTCGGGACACGGGCGCGAAGGGCACTTTGGCTTGACCGGCATGCGTGAACGCGCCAATGCCATAGGGGGCAAGCTGGTGGTGTGGAGCGAGCCCCAAGCAGGTACTGAAGTGGAACTGCGCATTCCAGCCGACGTCGCCTACACGAGAGCAGCAAAGCGTTTCTGGTTATCAGAATTGCTTGGCGGAAGGTAGCGGCATGAATAAGGAGAAAGGGCCATGAGTACCGATTTCGCTCGAATTCGTATTCTCGCAGTCGACGACCATCCCATCGTACGCGAGGGTATCGCCGCATTGATTGCTATTCAGCCGGACATGATTTTGGTGGGCCAAGCCTCTGACGGTCGCGAAGCGATCCAGCAATTCAGGACGCATCGCCCGGACGTGACGGTGATGGACCTGCAGATGCCGGAAATGAACGGGCTCGATGCGCTGATTGCCATTCGCAATGAATTCCCCGATGCGAAGATCATTATGCTGACGACCTACAAGAGCGACACACAGATCATCCGGGCTCTCAAGGCCGGTGCTCAAGGCTATCTCTTAAAGAATGCTCTACATAAGGAGCTGCTCGAGACGATCCGCGCGGCGAATGCAGGAAAGAAAACCGTCTCCCCAGAGGCTTCTCTGGAGATTGTCGAGCATGCCACAGACGACGCCCTGACGCCGGCAGAAATCAGCGTGCTGCGACTCATAGCCGCCGGACGCGCGAACAAGGAAATCGCAGATCAACTCTCCACCACGGAAGAATCGGTCAAAAGTCGGGTCAGGAACATCCTCTCCAAATTGGGCGCCAGCGATCGAACCCACGCCACAACCATCGCTCTGAAACGAGGAATCATCGAGCTCTAGATAATTCTCGCCTCGTTTTATCTGCTCCTGCGCCTCAAAAGAGTCTCGATCCGACCTCCTTGTGGGGCTCTATTTCATAAGGAAATCATTAAGAATTAAGTACGTATACGAGAGGTGCGTCCGTTGCGACGCTTGTATTCTACTTTTGCTGGCGGTTGGCCCGGGATTGGTCTCATCTTGATGCGGACGGTTGTCGGACTTGCATTGGTGAGCAGTGCAGGTTCCGCCCTGCTAAGCAGTCCGGCGATTCCCATGACAATCTTGTGTGTTCTCCTGGCTGCCGCAGCGATTCTTCTCATCATCGGGCTATTTACCCCGATCGTGGGAACACTGGTGGCTCTTATTGAAAGCTGCAGGCTCGTCATCATGCCTGCAGACAGGTTGGTCTATCTCCTGGTAGCAACCTTGGGCGCTGCCCTGGCAATGTTAGGGCCGGGTCTATGGTCGATCGATGCTCGCCTTTTCGGATGGAAGCGCATCGAGCCTACGCCTCGCAAGAGGTAACTAGCGCACCCGAAAGAAACCGTCCGCTCCCCTCAAACAAGCCTGTCTTCTCCGCGAATAGAGGCGTCCACTTGCCTCAACATAGGTCGTCGTTTCCCTCGATGCAGAGTATCGCGAAATAGGAACTTCCTACAGAATGTCATTCAACCCGATCTAGTCACCGCATTCTGAAGGGAACTAGAGAGCAGGACAGCATGGCAACCCCGGAGTCGCGTTAGGCTCATTCCTGGACCGCATATGTGCCCTTCCAAAGTCGGGGTAAGAAGGCGAGGAACCAACAATGCAGACTACTCAGAGCAATGAACTGTACACCGATAAAGGGCACTACGCCGTCATGACGCGAACGAGAGTCCTCAAGTACGCGCAGCTGGCCAGGATTGCCGATCACCTTTGCCGTAACGCAGAGGACCTCGTGTCCTCTATGAATCCACCCTCCATCGATAGCCGCCGCATTGCCGGAACGATGTTGGGCTGGGCGTATAGCCTTGCGCCCCTGCGCATAGGAACCAAATTCGACTACTAGCAGAGTGACCCGCTTCGGCGGCGTCCCTAATGATGGGAACAGCGCAGAGGCTAGTGCCTAAGGAGTCGCATCATGAAAGAGCCTGTAGAACCCCGAGCGCCATATCCGAGGATCGACCAGTTTTGGCGAGCGCACCAGACAAAGGAGCGCCCAGCTGATCTGGCAATCCGCGAGCGTCAGACAACGACGAAGTGAGAACGCAGGAGCCACAAGAATAATGGTCCAGTGCATTGGCTAAAGGCGGGAGGTAATTATGGAGAACGCGAACGTTGCTTTCACAGACCTCGGAGAGCTGACAGGAACACGCTTTCTCAGGGTGAGCGAATTCGAAGACCAGCAGCAATATCAAGGATCTCAATCCGGATCTAACCCCTGCTTCAAACCCAATATCAGCAAGGGTCTCGCGTTACAGGGTGTCATTGAGAAAGCAGCGATCGGCGCTCCCATCGATTCAACCTTACGGCTTCACGGTGAACCAAAGACCGGCTGCGATGTCCTGGTCGCAAACCTCGGTCGCGCACTCGAGCTTCTGTCGTTCGACCCAACAGTAGAACGTCCGTACAATTCTGACGAGATCGAATTCCTGTGCCAGGTAGCAGGCCAAATTGCCACCGCAATCGATAAGGCCCCGGCCAGCCCGGAGGTTTCGGAACAGAGAAACATGCTTGCTGAGGATAAGCTCTATCTCGAAGAGGAGTTCCGCAGCGAGATGGGCTTCGAGCGGATCATCGGGAGCAGCCCAGCCCTGAAGCACGTATTGCAGTTGGTGGAAACCGTCGCCCCAAGCGATTCCACGGTTCTTTTGCTTGGCGAAACCGGCACGGGAAAAGAATTGATCGCCCGCGCCATCCACGAACGCAGCCGGCGCAAAGACCGCACGTTTGTGAAACTGAACTGCGCCGCCATCCCCACTGGGCTTCTCGAGAGCGAACTGTTCGGGCATGAGAAAGGAGCGTTCACGGGCGCAATAAGTCAGAAGGTCGGGCGCATGGAACTCGCCGATCAAGGCACGCTATTTCTGGATGAAGTCGGAGATATTCCAAGCGAAATTCAACCGAAATTATTGCGCGTCCTGCAGGAGCGCGAATTCGAGCGCCTGGGCAGCACGCATACGCGCAAAGTGAACGTGCGGCTTGTAGCTGCCACCAACCGCGACCTGGAAGAGATGGTCGCCGATCGGGAGTTCCGCAGTGATCTCTATTATCGCTTGAATGTGTTTCCCATCCGCATCCCGCCCCTCCGAGAGCGCAAAGAAGACATCCCCCTGCTCGTCGGCTTTTTTGTACAGAAGTTCGCCAAGCAAATGCACAAGCACATCGATACAATTCCGGCTGTGACCATGAAGGGGCTCACCGCCTGGGACTGGCCGGGCAACATCCGCGAACTGGAGAACTTCATCGAGCGTACCGTCATCCTGACTCGCGGCAGGTCGCTCGAAGCTCCGCTTGCTGAACTTCGCAAGTCCCAGAGGGACGATCCGCTGCAGGCTTTCGCACCAAATACAAACACCGACATTGCGCGGATTGTTAAGGAGACGATCGCCTCCTTGAAGGGTACGAGCGCGAAAAGCGAGCGGGTGAAGAAGCAGCATGACGAGATCGTCCGCGCACTCGCTGAGTGCAAGGGGCGCGTGGCGGGCGCTGATGGCGCCGCAGTACGTATGGGTATCATCCGCACAACTCTGATCTCCCGTATGAAGAGACTTGGAATCAACCCATATAACTACGTCTGACCACTGCAATACTTCAAGCCATCCTATACGGGGCAAGTTCTTGGAGCTGATGAGTCTTTCCGTGCGAATATCCACACCGTCATCATCATCGTGCATGACAGCCTTGCGCAGCACAAGCTGATGCGTGGGTTCGACAGGGGGAGTTACTTTTACACGAAACTACCCACTTATTGTAAAAACGGGGCACATTGCATCGCGATGCACTTGATCGGTGATGGACCCGGGAAGCCGGGTGGTCAAGTCAGAATTCAATTCCCGATCCACTCCCATGATTATGGTGACGGCATGGACGCGCTTTGCCACACGGAGGATGCCCTCGGCGGGGTCGCAGGACTCGACGAGAAAAGTGGCCGGGCACTTCAGATCGGCGTCCGAAGGCATGAGTGCGTTTAAATGTGCGAGTGCCGACGCTTCTTGGTCGCCGTGCACCGTGTTGTCTTTCCTAAGGAAATGCGTACGATTGGGCGGTATGACGTGAAGTACGAACAACCGGCGTTCGAAATCACTTGCCAACGAGGTGGCATAGGCCACGGCCTTTGCACTGACGTTGTTGAATGCCGTCGCAAAGAGCAGCGGTTTTCCTGAATCGGCTGGATTATCGAGCCAGGGACCTGGAGAATGTGGGCCGACGGTCAGGACTGGACAGCAGCAACGTTTTGAAATCGTTTGCGCGACCGATCCGAAAATAAACTTGTCCATGCCACACCTGCCGTGTGTGCCGACAATGATCAGATCCACTCGGCGAGCACGTGCAAAGGCATCCATCTCCTCATCCAGATTTCCCTTGAGAACAATCGGCCGAACCTCAACCCCACTCAGCCTTCCCGACTCCACCAACTCATGCACGAGGCCATTGATATCCCTTTCCGAGGCTTCGGCGGCTGCTTCCACTGCCTCCGGGCCTGCGAGGGTAAATGCGAGCGATGAAACCACGTAGACAATGTATAGAGTCGCGCGGTAATGGCGTGCGATGGCAATGCCATGCTTCAGCGCTTTATCGGCCGACTCGGTCAAGTCGGTTGCGACAAGGATCGATTTCACTTCGAGAGACTTCATTTGAGTGAACGTGTTACCCACGACGACACCTCGCGAAATGCGCCCCAGATTGAAGCCCCGTGAGCTGAAAAAGCCGCTGAAGATCGACCTGGGCGCGATTGCAGAGGATCCTGCGATTTAACTTGGTTGATGAATACGGTTTGTTCATGTTTCCTTCCTCGTCCGCGTATCGAGAGGTCGGTCGGAAAGGATGAACGAGAGGGGATAGTGGTCAGACGCTCTAATTGAGTCATGCAACTTTAGCTCAGAAGCGTTGAGCGGTCCTTTCGTCAGGATCCAGTCGATCGTGCGGGAACTATGGAAACGAGAGGGTACAGTCGTGGGAAGGCTGAAGAAGTGAGCGAATGGATTGCTAAGCCCTGCATTGCCTATGATTGAAACAAAAGGCTCCTGACGGAGATCAGCGTTGAAGTCGCCGGCCACAACGACCTGGACGTCCGGAGCGTGTTGACAAACGTCGTCAAGCAGCTCCAAAAGCTGACCGCAGCGTAGGTCATCATCTGCCCTGCTTTCGAGGTGCACGTTGTGCACAATGAGCTTCTGTCCTGGGAGATCGACGAAGCTAATGAGCGCCATTCTGCCCCCTACTCGACGCTGGAAAGGCCTCATGCGAGGAATAAACCATCGCGGAAGCCAGAATCTTGACTGACGATGGAACCTGAGAATGCGCGAGTTCAAAAGAGGAAATCGGGAGAGCGTCGCCTGTCCATGATAGGCAGGCATCCCGTTGTGTCGTTGGGTAAGCTCTTCAAATTCGCATCCGAATACGTAGTTCATTGCGAGCGCCTGCGCGATGTCATGCGCCACATTGCGACAATGCGTCCGCCGGGCATTCAAATCGACCTCCTGCAAGAGGATCAGGTCCGCCGCCGCTTCCGCAAGAAACTCAATTACTTCATTCAACCGTTGGCCGCGATTAATGTTCCATGTGACGATCCTGATGGAATTCGGAATCGCAGACAGCTCCGCCTTTGTCATGAATGATCCTGTTTCGAGTTGCTTCATCGGCTCCATAAGCGTCGACCAGTTGTGACGCGAAAGTTCGATGCGCGATTACCCCTTTGGAATTGCGGGAAACTTCTCCAGGAGCCAATCGAAGACGGCTGCGTGATACAGCGTTAGAGCGCCCCCCTGGCAGTGCCCAGCGCCACCCGAGGACCGATCGAAAATCCGCGTGGTCACGCTGCGCGCGTTGACGAGCGCTTTCTTGAAATCTGCGGTCTGGTGAATCGGAACGAAATGATCCTCCGTACCTGCCAGGATCAATACGTCTTGCCGGATGCGATCGGCGACAGGCGCGAGAGTGTAAGCAGAGAATGCCCGAATGGTTTCGTCAATGTCCTTGGTACCCGTGGTCCACATGGCATTGCGGTAGCCCCACGAAACGCCAATATTCTTCATCGCGAGGCGATTTTTCGCTGCGGCCAGGAGTGGACCCGCCACCGCACCGAAATCGTACATGGTGTCGTATGCCACTACGCCGTCGATCCGGTCTTCAAAGGCGGCGGCGCGGGGCGCGAAATAGCCGCCCATGCTCATGCCGATGAGTACAGTCTTCGAAGGTTTGGCATGAGTACGAAGAAACTCATCGAGCACCGCTTTAACTGGCCTCTCCCATTCTGCTGTGTAGGTAAGACCGTACTTGCGCAGCGCCTCGCCCTGGCCTGGTCCTTCGTAAGTAAGTACGGAGTAGCCCCGCTTAAGTGCAGCCTCGGCGAAATTTGGATAGTATTCCTCCAGAATCGAGTCGAAGCCGCCGCCAAACATTAGTAATGGCTTCGTCTCAGCCGCCGGCGCTCCCGGATAATACAACGCTCGCAGGCTACCCACGCCGTACGGTACGGTGATGCGTTCATAATGGACTCCAAGCGCGTCCAGGCCCTTAAAGAAATATCTATCTGTCTTCTCGAATGACTCCGGGCGCTTGGGATCGTCGGGCGGGATAAGAAACTCAGCCGTGCGCTGGTAGGTGGAAGCGCGCATGTAGGCCCCGCCTTTACTGACGGAGTCTTGCGTGCGCTCGGCCAATGCGAGTACAAGATCGGCCCTAGCCTTCCACGCGGTGTACCAGCTCTGTTTATCACCTTCGTCGATGACCTTCACCGTTTCCAGAATCTCGCCTACGTCGGCACAGTTGGACACGATGTATCCCGCATTCCGCAATGTCTCAAAGTGGAACGCCGGGTTGCCAAAGAAACGGCCTCTTGGGCTGACCGCTTGCGTGGGGGCCGCTTCTGGATCTGCGCTTGTGTTCGTCATGAAGAATTCTCCGTTTGTTTCAATTTCCCAAATTCGGCTCTTGAAGCTGCATATCGATCTCGTCAGCGGTTCAGACGATTACCGGCTTTCTTTCAGGAGCAGCGGGAGTATTTGCTCTCGCTCGCGAATTTGAGGAAAAAGCAAATTTGGAATAGAGCGAAATGATCCACGCGACATTGGCGCCGATTGCGGACATATATAATGCCAGCCAACTTAGATTCAACAGTGCGAAAGCCAACAGAGCATAGGGCAGGAAGCAGCGCCGGATGATGAACTCACAATGGCGACCGACATACAGAAGGGGATTGGATGAGCGGCTTTCTGCTTTCCTCTGCCAAACCGCCAGGAACTGCTCGGGACGCTTGCCTGAAAGCCTTCTTCGCTCAAACCACGCGAGCAGCATTGTGGTGGCCGCGCCGAACAGAAGCGCCATTCCCCATGCAGCAAATGCGCTATTTCCCGAACTACGTACCAGGCCGATCGCCATTCCTGCAAAGATGAACAGGTAATAGAGGTAATCGCACGCAGTCTCAAGCCAACATCCAAAATCAGAGGATTGCAGTTTCAACCTTGCGACTTCTCCATCGCACCCATCAAGAATGCTGGCCCAGACTGACAAGACGGCTCCAAGCAGCGTATTCCAGTATCCGCCCACTGCGTACGACACACCCGCCGCAAAACTGACGCCCAGTGTAAAGCCACTCACCATATTCGGTGTGATCGGGAACTTGATGAGCTGACGGCTAATGGGGATCGAAATTGTGCGATTCATCCGCGCAAATACACCATCCGTCGGCTTGACCAGCCAGCGGTCGAGTTTTTGCTCGGCAACGATGCGATCCTGCGGCATCGAAATCTGCTGCCACGAGCCTTCTTCAACCAGCCTGTAATCGACGAACGATGGGCCGCTCAAGATGGTTTTTCGCATGATCCAGCGGTGCAGATCCCGCACGGTTACAACATTCGATTCGGCATCGGCGGCAAGTTCCTCAGCCGCCTTATGCGAGAGGGCAAAAAGTCCGGCAGGTTCGCTCGCCGTGGCGAGTTCCAATGCTCTGCTTTGCCCATCCCATTCACTCACCATTCGATGCAATGCGGGCTGGTAAGTGCGATCACCGGCAACCAGGAGGACGCGAGCGCTTCCGTAATTCGCAATTACCCGGCGAACGATTGACGACAAGTTTGTGCCCACAGCGGCTTCAATCCATTCAATGCTGTCGGGGAGGCGTCGCGTCTTGAGCAAATCCTGCCTGATTCGCTGCCCCGTGATCCGATTAAAAACAACGATGATGCGCTCCGGATGCGTGGCTTGCACCCCTAGAATGGCGCGCAGCAATACGGGCAGTGTTCCGACACGGCTGCATGCGGGCTCGAACCAGGGTGACCAGGGGAGCTCATTGGCAAGAATGATTGCGACTTGCGCATTGGAGCGCAACTGCTTGCGGTTCCTCAGTAGTTCTATTACCTGCATAGCTTCACTCCTGTGACAATTTCGGCACCGTCGTCCGGGCTTGCTTGCGCATTCGATTTGGAATACCAGAGCAGGCAAATTACTCCCACGATGGCCCAGAAGATAGCCCTAAATCGGCGGCAAAGCCCGAGCGTCAAACCCTGGGCACCGCTGAGGCCGGCAAGTCTTCCAATCACCATATTTCCGCCCTCGTAGATGCCCAGGTTCCCCGGGTTAACGGCTCCGACTACGTTGATGAGCTTGGTTAAGGATTCGAGAATGAGCGCACCGACGAAACTGACGTGCGCACCCAGAAAGAGGAGGATCAGATAAACCTCCAAAATAGCGAGGATGTGGCTCGCCAGGTTGAGGATCGCGCTGCCCCAGAAGGCGCCCGTCGCCTGACGATGAAACTGAAGAAACTGGCGCTCTGCGGACTCAATCACTGCCTTTTTGCTGTTGATCCAACCGCGAAACCATGGAATGCGGCCGGCTGCGCGCGCGGTTCCGGAGAATAACGGCCAGCCTTTGACGATGGCCAGCACGGCCAATCCCAATAGACCCAAAAGAGCGAGCACGAATATGCCGGTATAAAGGCGCAAGACACCCGAGAAGACAAGCACGAAAGCCGCGGCAAGAAGTCCGGCAATCGTCACCACTGCGCCAGTTGCAATGAAGAGCCCGCGGTCCATTGCCACCGACGATATCGCGCTAGCCATCGGTACTCCGGAGCCGAGCAGAGTTACTCGCGCAGATTCCCCAAATACCAGTCCCACGACTCCAAGCTGCGCAATGGCTTCGGACACGAGACGCAAACCGAGAGTGCGCCAGAAAGAGATCTTTTTCGCGTCGCCGAGCAAAGCTAGCCGCCATGCCCAGGTTTTCACAATGTGGGCGAAGCCTGCGAGCGCTATGACCAGAAGCATTCCCCAGGCCATGTTTCTTGCGTTCTGCAGGAGTCTGCCCGGGCCAGCCCGTTCAACCAAATAAGCAAGCAGAGAGATGCCAAGAAGCACCGCGACAATCTGCAGCACAGGCGCCGATTTTCGTCCCCGACTAGGCATAACCCGGCCTCGCTGCCTGGCGCATGGGCCCGGAGTGGATGAAAGAGGAATTCCGCGCGTAATCGAACGCAGCCGGCGTGTCGACGTCTTGCCAGTATGCTCCTCCAATGTCAAAGCTCTTGAAAGTCCGGCTCTGCCCCATGGCCCGCAGGCCATCCGAAAGAGAGCAATTGCCATCGATCATGGCGCTTTCGAGCCACTGGAAAAGCGCCGGCTGACATAGAAACATTCCTGTATCCAGTGCGTTGTAGCGCCTGAGATTCTTGCCAATCTCGACGATGCAGTCCCCTTCAACCCTGACTTTGGTTGCATCGTCCAGATCGAAGACGCTCTCGATTTTCCGATCGACCCCGAGAATGACCTCGTTCCTGCCCAGCGGTTGACGGAGCAAAGCCGACGCTGTGGCTGGTTCGAAGATGTGGTCCGCCATCAGTAAAAGGAAAGGTTCGTGAATCAGGTCCTGCGCGCACAGAGCGGAAACTCCATTGTTCTTGTTTCGATAATCGGGATTGTCAACCCAGGCAACATCGACGCCCGCGAACGGCCGATTCTCGTACCATTCTTGAATCGCGCGACCGCGATACCCAACCACGATGACAAACTTCTCGATACCAGCCTCGCGTGCGCCGGACATCACGTGCTCCAGGAGCGGCTTGCCATGAAGCGGCACAAGGGGTTTGGGCAATTCTCCAGAGTAAGCAGCCAAACGGCTCCCGTTGCCGGCTGCCAGAATCAGGGCGAGTTTAGTGTTTGACATAACGAGCCTCCAGAAATTGAGGGTTTGTATCTCTGCCCGCCGCTCCTGAGCGCGGCGCGTAATCGAAATGGTGAGTCGACCTCTGTTCTGCCGAAGATCCGTGCCTCGCTGATGCTGGTGGTAGACCAGGGAAACCAGTACTCACCGTTCTTCCGATACTCTTGCGTGAAATGCACGCTGCGAATCCAAAAGGACGGGCTCCTGGCCGGCTCGCCCTCGACACGCGCCAACGCATAATCTTCGGCATCGACCCAGATGTGTCCGCGAAACAAGTGCTCATCCAGGCGCTTTGGGATCACATCGATCACATAGGCCAGCCGGCCATCGAGAGGCGCTACCCCGGTTAATTGAAATGCGTAATTATCTGAAGTGATCCTGGTTTCGTGGCGCACCGATGGGCGCGAGGCTTCCGATTCCGATTCCAGCATCTTGCGCAGGACGCGGTTGTTCGCTACCTGCCAGCCTTGTTCGGAGACTATCTGGAAGTTTTCCGTTCCATCGGGACGGCAGCTGACGCTCACCACCATCCGGGCTTGTTTGTCGTAGCCAGCGTTGTCAAGAACGTATTCCCGGTAACCGGTGTAACCCCCGGCCGCAGTCTGACGTTGCACATCGCGTGCGAGCATCCTGGCAATTACTTCATCCGCCGACGGAGAAGGCGCGGTGGTCGCTTGACCGATCAGCGGTGCCGATGCGCAAGCGAGCAAAGCGGAGATGAGGATGCAGAATCTCATGGTCAGAATTGAAATACCAATTTGCCGCGGAATTCTCTCCAAGCGGGGTTATAGAAATGGCCGAAGTTCGAGCTGGCGATGTCGTTCTGCACGTCGCGGGGATTATCGTGATTGAACATATTGAAGACGGAGCCGCCCGCGACCAGGTGCATCTGCTTTCCTCCCACGTGGATTGTGGCGGGCCGGTTAATCTGCAGGTCGCAGGAGGAGAACCAGGGGTACCTCCGGTCATTGCGTGGACCGATGTACTGGCGGTACTCGTTTTCGACCGAATAAGGAAAGCCGGTGTGCAGATCGTATACAGGCAGAATGTTCAGTTTCCACGGGCCGGATATGGTAGGCCAGATCAGGAGGCGATTGGGGGCGTCGAAGAGCAGGCGCGCGCGCGCGTCGGGCTGAATCACCGCTTGCGGATAGTTTCCGATGAAGAGAAACGGATCGTTCAGATCGCCGTAAGCCCGCGAGCGCACATACGACGCATTCACGACTGCACGAGGAAGCTGATAGCGCCCAGTAACCTGAAACTCGCGGTACGAATCGCCGCCCCCGTTCGATAACGAGATCGCGCCGGTTTCAGCGCCTGCGATCGGAGACATCACGAAATCCCTGGCGGTGTTGCGTTCTTCATAGCCCGCGCGGGCGGTAAACCTGCCGGTGACCTGCCGTTCCAGTTCAACGTTCCACGATGTGCTGCGCGGATTCTGCAACCCGCCCACGATGCGATTGACGAGAGCAGTGGAGCTGGAAATCTGGCCGGTGGGGTCGTACATCGACACTGTGCGCTCCGGCAGATTTGGGAACGCGGGAAGCATCAGGGGCACACGATCGTAGAAGATTCCAGTTCCGCCGCTGAGAAGTGTTTTGCCGTCACCTGTAAGTGTCAGGAGCATGCTGCCGCGCGGCGCAACGTGCGTTGAGCCAGTAACGGTATCGCTATCCAACCGTAGGCCCAAGCCGAAAGACAGTCTGCTCAAGGGCGCCCACTGATCGAAGATATAAGCCGCGGTCTCGTTTTGGTTGACGTTGAAGGTTGAAGTGGGCGTAAACGTGATTTCTTCAATCGTCGTTCCCGAGGCTCCGATCAGTTCGACGGGAAGAGAGGTCTCCAACCCGTTGAGTGAAGAGTGCGAGTACTCAACACCGGTCTTGACTCGATGTGCGCCAACGAACTGACGAGGCGCAAATTGATAGCTCGCCTGTGCGTCGTATCGGGCCGTACGCCTGCTTTGCCGGTTAAAGAATCCACCTGCAGTTGTGTCGATCATCAACTCGTATGGATCGTTGCTCTGTGCGTTGGTATCGACGTCGTATGTTTTGTAGCTGAATTGTGAGATCAGAACGCTGTCGTCTCCGGTCATATACCGGTGCTGTTCATAAACCTCGTATCCACGTTGACGGAAATCCGTTGTGGATGGCTGGGGCGTGAAGGTATTCAGCCCCATGTAATCCAGTTTCTGCGGATAGACCGTTACCGATACGGTGGCAGTCTGATTGGCGCCGTGGGTGAAATCGAATTGCGTATACGAGTTGAACCCTTCAAGCTTGGTATCACGCTGCAACGGGGGCAGGCTGTTTACTGGAGTCCGTACGAATCTGTATTCGAAAGACTGAGTGAATGCGGCCCTATCTTTGAAAAGTGGGCCGGTGAACGTCATGCGCGGAGTGGCTGCGCCAAGTCCCGCGATGGTGCCGGCGCGATCGCGCCAGCGGGGAACGATGTTCTGAATCGTAAAGTGGTACTTATCGTAATTGCCTGTTTTCGTCTCAACCGTCGAGAGGGCTCCGGTCAGCTTTCCATATTGAGGATCGTAGGGATTCGAAATGACCTGAACCGAAGAGACCACGTCGATCGGCAGGTTGATAGCCGAACTGCCGGTGGCTGGGTCGGTCACGTTGGCGCTATTCACCAGGGCCCCGCCCTGGGTGCTGCGAGCGCCCTTCATGTTGATACGGCCGTCCGGACCACGAACCACACCTGGAACCAGGGGAAGCAAACTTTCAAATCGTTCGTTTGCGTTGGGTGCATCGGAGATGATTTTTTCGGTGATGGTCACGGAGGAAGTGGAAACTTCCGCTTCGTTCGAGTTTCCCGTCAC
Source organism: uncultured Acidobacteriaceae bacterium (assembly GCA_963704415.1). Taxonomy (GTDB): domain Bacteria; phylum Acidobacteriota; class Terriglobia; order Terriglobales; family Acidobacteriaceae; genus Telmatobacter. The sequence continues at coordinate 3,082,674 of OY969908.1, forward strand.
AGTAACCGACGTGTTGACCTCAACGATTTTCATGTCCAGCGCCACTTTCACATCGGTGCCGGGCGTAACGGCCACACTTTGCTCTGCATGCAAACCGGGAAAATCGGCTTCGATGGTATAAGCGCCAGAGTCGACTCCGGAGAAACTGTACCCTCCTCTTGCATCGCTCTCCGTCTCCATGATTGTGGAGCCCTTTAATACGACCTTTGCGCCTGGCAGGAAAGAAGTCTCTCCGGACTCCACGACCGAAACGGTGCCCTCAATAGTGGCTGACTCGACAGAGCTTTGCCCGCGTGCAGAAAGCGGAAGAAGCATGTACGTTGCAATAAGGGCCGCGAGCAGGAGGACGGCGTTCGGTTCAATCATCCCGATTCCGCATGTGCGCTCATCTTCCAGATCAAGAAATCTCGTGAACACGTCTCGTCCTTCTCAGGCACTGTCTTCGTTGCCGCTTGAGTAACAGCAAGAGGGTTGCCAAACGTGGACCGAGCGCAATCACTTAAGAATCAACGAGAGTATCGGGAGGATCGACATGTGAGTCGAAAATGTCGATGACAATCGAAACAGCTTTGGCCTTTTCTGAAACGCGATGAGAAGTGGACCGACTTATCGGGGGATAGTGGTTGCGGTGCGCAGCGCACATGGCAATCGACCGGTGAGCATGCTGGCGAGTCTACGGGAGTGAAGGTGTCGGGAATAGACGAGCTGGCCACGCAGCGAGGGTCGGCGATTTACCGACCCACAACGAGTATTTGGAGTGATTCATGCCTGCCGAATAAGTGACCATTGCTCGTATCCGCAACGTCATCGATGGGAATGCGATGTTCTTAGAAGTACCGCGGCACGCCAAGGTCTGCGGCGTGCCGTTCCTTTCAAGGAATCATCGGACCGCGGCCCGAAGAGTTCCTTTTGCAAACTCCGTGTCACCTTCACTGGCAGATTGCGGCGATTGCGATTGCAAGATCCGATAGGATCCGTAATCGATCGTCATCACTGCCTTTCCGCCGATGCGAACCTTCGTCTCGCTTTGAACCTGCTGCGGGAACCAGAAGCCGCCAATTCTCGAATTTGACTGGTGAATCAGGGTCTGCGATATCCAGAAGGAGGGATTCTTCGCGGGCTGCACTTCCATCCTGGACACGGCACCATCCGCCGCGTCCACCCATATCTTCCCTCGATAGAGATACGGGCTGCTCGAGACCGGCTCGACTTGCAGAACATAGGACGGCCTCCCTTCGAGCATCTCGTTTCCGATCAACTGGAACTGGTAATTCGTCGGCGACAACGCGTGGGCTCCCCGATCTCGTGCCGCGTCTTTCTCGCTGTCCAACGCGCGCTTGAGAACTTTCTCGCAGAGCGTGTGCGAGCCACTCTGGGATACGATCCGGAAGTCTTTCCCTGAAGCGGCATCATACTCGAGCTCTACGTCCATCTTGGCGGTGATGTGCTTGAAGAAACCTCGATACTCAACTTCGTAATGACGCAGCGCGTGGTAGCGCTCCAGCTCCTTTGCCTGCGTCTGATCGTGGTTCTCAATGGCCCGCACGACCTCGGCAGTATCAGGTCTACCCGGCGAAGGAGCAGGGGTTCCATTCTGTGAAAAGGATCGAGGTACAACGAATAAGAGCGCTCCTGTAAGGAGCGAAAACTCGCCTAGGCGTTTACAGTAGCGCAAGTTCAAAGTTGGTCTCCTTCCTGACTTGTCGAGAAACTCGCATCGGCGCCCATGATTGGCCACTCCGGCTGAACCGCCCAATCGCGCGAGTCTGTTATCACGGTGAGCTTCCTCTGGTCCGCCGTATGGCGCCGTAGTGGAACGATTGGCGCTCTTGCCTTCAACTGCTCCCGATAGTCCTTCAGGAAGTAGTGCATGGTTTCGATGCGGATGCGAATTGACGCCAGGGGACGGTTCTCATCGAGATCGCGGAATGAGAAGTGCGGCTTGCCCGACGCGGCAACGATGCGCTCAATGAGGCGGCTGATGAACGCATCGTGCCCGCACTTGAAGTTCGACAGCTCCACCGAGATGAGATTCGGATGGCGAGCCACGAATTTCGCGGCCCAGATTTTATGGTTGGAGTTCGCCGAAGAAGTGTTCTTCCAGACATCCGAGATGTCGAGCGGAGAACGGATGAGACCGGCCTTGATATCGGGACCGAAGAGGCGGTCGAGCAGATCCGCATCGAGCGGCAGCAAGCCTTGTGAGAAGATCGGATAGCCAAGCCGGTGAAGCTCTTCAAGGATGCCCTGATTCAGACCCGGGTCGTGGTGATAGGGCCGGCCCAGCATGACCAGGCCGATCTGCCGGGTCCGTTCCAACTCGTCGAGCGTCAGGCGAGCCTGGGCCCGGAACTCGGCTTCAAAATTCGAATACGCGGCAAATGCGGCATCGATCGCATGCGCATTTTCTTCCCAGTCGAGGCGCAGAAGTTTCTTCCAGCATTCGAACATCTGGTATTTGAACAGATCGCGGTCGGTCAGATTCAGGAGCGGGTTTAGATACTGCACGCCAGCCTTCTGGAACCAATTTACTTTGCGGTAGAACGCAGCTTTTACGGCTTCCGGTGTTGCCGAGCCAGACGGGCATGCATTCGAACCCACACAATGTGCGAGAGGGGATGTGAGCAAGTCGAACATCGGGAAAAAGATGGCGTCGAGCGGTTCCTTCTGGCAATGCTGGAGCAGTTCGTAAACGTGGGCCAGAGCCACTTTGGAAGGAAAGCAGGGATCGATCGACGAGAAGCCGGCTGCGTCCTGGTATCTCTCTGGAGTCGAATAGTGCGAGTAGCGAAGGTTTCGCGCAGGAATGCCGAGTTTCACAAAATACGTAGAAAACAACGGCGCGTAGACATAAAGATTAAGAACCCTGGGGATGCCGATGCGGGTTTGCGCGCGAAGCTGCATCTTCGATTTGGCTCTGCCTGAGATCGATGCGGCGGGAGCGCACTGTACCGGCAACCACACTTTCTCTGCCGCCGACTGCACGTAGTTGGGTGTGCTTTGACGCAGAGCGTACCAGGTTTTGCCTATCTTCCTTAATTCGTCCGAGGTTTCTGCCTCTCCGCGCGCGCAGGTGGCGATGATGACTCGCTTTGCTTCGCATGCGCTGCGTGTATCGGTGCGTAGTTCCACAAAAGTCCGCAAACAGCGGTTGGTGCAGAAATGGCAGCGCGTCGATTCGTCGCGACTAATCGAGTAGTTGAGCCGATCGAGGAACTCGAATCCCGGAAAAGTAGATGCGTCTTTCGATCGGCTATTCTCCGCCGCTTCCAGCGCGGCCCCGATGGCTCCGGCCTCGCAGCAATTCGGATGAATCACGACCTCTGGAATTCCCGCTCCGTGGTAATGCTTGCGGATAAAATCCACCTCCGCTTTAACCACGGCGAGATTCTTCTGCGTTCCCCCCTGGAGTACAAAGCGGCTTCCGAGGGAGGCGACGTTGGAGACGCCAGCCACGTACAGGAAGACGTTTTTGGGAAGCACTGTGGCTAGGCCGGCGAGGATCTCCTCCGGCCGCCAGCCCTGGCGCTGGAAGTTGACGATGTCCGACTGGAGAAAAACGGCGCATCCATAGCTGAACTGAGGGATGCGCCGCGCCTGAAATGCAGCATCGGCAAAACTTTCGACAGAGATACCGAAGGATTCGGCCGCGGACTGCAGAAAATATCCGTTGCCCGCCGAGCACTGTGTGTTCAGCTTGAAATCCTTCACGGCACCATCCTGCAGGACGATGATCTTGATGTCCTGGCCTCCGACATCAATGATGGCCTCCACGTCGGGGAACAAACGCAACGACGACTTCGCGTGCGCCACAGTTTCCACGAGGGCGACATCGGCGGAGAGAACTTTCTTTAGAAGGTCTTTCGAATAGCCGGTGGTTCCCATGCCAAGCACCTTCACCGGCCGCGCAGGCGAGCCCAGCTTGCCGCTCAAATCTTTTAGAACGCCGATGGCATCGGTAATGGGATCGGCCTGAGAAAGGCGGTACGAACTGGCCAACACCTCTCCATCGGGCAAAAGCGCGACTGCCTTGGTGGAAGTCGAGCCGCCGTCGAGGCCAATAAGGATCTCAAGCTTTCGATCGGTTAGGGCCGGAGCAGGCGGTGCTGGTATAGAGTATGCGTTGCGAAAGCCCGACAGTTCGGCCTCATCGACCCACAGGCCTCCTATTTCGGCTTTACTGTTTCGCGAAGCCACGCTTTCGTGGATGTGCTGTTCCAATGGCTGAATGCCCAGGTATTGCAACTCTTCTGTTTCTGCGGCTCCGAAAAGGATTGCTCCCATCGCGGCAAAATACTCCGCCATGGGAGGCACAGTGACTAGAGTCTCCGCGGTTTTGCCCTCTGGTAGAGCGATCTCCTTGCGCTTCCAAAGATCGAGGAGCCCCTTGCGCCACGCGGCCTGCAGGCCCGGGAAGTAGGCGTTCGGACCGCCGAGCAGCAACACATCGGGCATCAAGGTGTTTCCCCGCGTAAGCACAGAAAGATTTTGCAGAACGATGGCATGAAAGAGAGATGCCATCAGGTGGCTCTCGGGAACGCCTTGTTTCTGAAGCCCGGTGATGTCGGTCTCCGCGAAGACGCCGCATTTGCCGGCTACGGGATAAATATGGGCGTCCCCATATGTCGCGGTGAATAATTCTTCGGAAGAAACATGCAATTTCGCCGCGATTTTTTCGATCACCACGCCGGTGCCACCGGCGCATTTGTCGTTCATCGAGGCGATTTTCTTGCGACGGCCCGGGACCGCGCTCTCCTGAAAGACGATCATCTTCGCGTCCTGGCCACCAAGTTCGATCACGGAACTAACGTTTGGAAACGATGCTTCGACAACCTGGCTGACGGCGGCAACTTCCTGAACGAAGCGGGCGCCGAGCAATTCCGCAAGGTTATGCCCACCACTCCCGGTCATAAAAAGGCGGATGCTTTTATCGGCCATGCCGAGTTCGCGCTTCGCCTGACGCAGGACGTGTAACACCGTCTTCGCCTGCTGGCCTTCGTGGCGGCGATAGTCGTGAAACAATGTCTCTCCGGCAGGCGCGGAGCGAACGACGCATTTAACCGTTGTCGATCCGACATCGAGGCCTACCAGAAATCGTTGCATGTCTTTCCCCTCTCTGTACGACCGGTCAGCCCGGCCGTCGCCTATTCCATATTTCCGGTCACGCCCTGGAATCCATGCGCGGCTTGCTTGAGCAGCCAGCGCAGCACACGGGCATCGTTGTAGCAGAACGCCAGAATGTGGTTGAGCGTCGAGAAGCAATTCGGCTCGCACTCGCGTTTCATAGCGCAGAGTTGCTTCGAATCCATCTGGGGCGCTTCGATCGTGCCCCAGTCGTGGTTGGACGAATACGTAGGAAAGCACGGCGCCAGCGTGCCATCGGTCCGGATGATCATGCTGCTCTGTCCGGCCCGGCAGCCCCATTGTTCGAGTTCTTTGTTGATGAACTTCTTCATCTCGGCAAGTCGCGTCACAGAGTTGACCATGTGCCAGCCGCTCTTCTGCTTCTCAATGAGCCAATCGATGAGCTCTCCGATCTCTGCATGGTCTTCGGGACGGATGAACACCGGGTTGTCTTCGAAGTGCCTGAACTCGGAGTGCTCCATCATCGGCGTCTCGCAGATGTGGTAGTCGGTTGCGATGTTGTTGTCGCGCGCCAACTCGGTCAGCATGCGCACATCTTCGAGATTGTTGCGGCAGATGTTGATATTGAGAAAAACGGAGTAACCGTATTTGTGCTGCTTACGGATGAGGTGATCGAAGTTCTGTCGGATCGGCACCATGGCTTTCGGCAAGCCAGGCTTGAGATCCCAGGCGTCTACGGCCAGGTTCACCGTTGCCACTCCTGCATCCGCAAGACGGTCGATGGTGTCCGGCTTCATCAACCTTCCGTTGGTGGGCAGATAAACCCAGAAGCCTTTCCTGGTTGCGTAATCGATTACCTTGTGCGCGAACTGCGGGCGAAGCAGGACTTCTCCTCCCATGAGGGCGAGAACCCTGCAGGTGGTCGAATGCAGCCAGTCAATCGACCGTTTGGCAACCTCCTCGGTCATGCCGGCGACGTGGTTGTTGTAGGCCCAGCAGTAGTGACAATCGAGATTGCATTTCGACTCGGTAAACAGATAGGTGATGAGCGGATGGAACTCGCCAGGCAACAGACGCGAGCGGAAATAGGGGAACATCCAGCCGCGCATGGAGTGGTAAATCTGCGGAATCGTGTAGTGACGTTTTCCGTCCTTTGGGAAATAGTCCGTGTCCGCGGCGTAAAACAGCTTAGGGTCTCGAGGAAAAACGGGATTGGGAAGAGGCTCCGGAACCATACCCCGTGGAGGAGGCAGTTTGGAGCGTGCTCCTTGTTTCAATTGCTCGTTGGCGTCCTCGCTCAGACGAAGCGTCGGAAAAGACAGGGTAGTGTTTGCAAGCGGTCGCTGCAGATCGCCCATGGGATTAGTCTCCTTTCGACGAGACAGAGTCAAGAGCCGCACTATTCGATCGCTGTTCGAACCAGGCCCAGGAGCATGTCCTGTTCCTGCTGCCTCCGGACATCAGCCGATCGGCATGCAAAACGAAATTTGCGGCGGTTGAAACAACACCGGCAGTGCGTGGCACAGGGTGTAGAGGATGGCGAAGCTCGGGGTAATCAGCGACAAAGTCGCGGATCTCCTCAATCGAGCGGCGCGTGGATCGAAGAACTTGCTCAAACTCGATCAGGGCTTTTGCCCTGGCCTCGGAGAGAGCCATCTGTGCCCGGCTGTACGCATGAATCTCACCGTCTGCCGAGGTTTCGATGGGAAGGAAGCTCACTTCAGGAAATCGCTCGACGAGGGATGCTTGCACGGCGTCGGATTGCACTGAGGGGAGGCACCCGAACGGCTTCAGCGCCAGCACCAGGTGGCACATCTTCTTTTGCGTGTAGTAGAGAGTCTTGGCAACCTCGAGGTGTCCCTCGCCTCCACGCACGCGCGGATCGTAGAATGGCTCGGCCAGCCGGGCGAGTTCCCGCTGTGAAGCGAGATGCTGAGGAGGAAACCCGAGCAACTTTGCCAGACGGTGGAAATGGTGACGATAGATGCCCGCTCCGGCAGAGAGGCCGAGACGCTTTCCGCACGATGTCAGGCGCACCAGAGCCGCTTGCCTGGGAGACGTCCAAGGCGCTGTGTAGCGGGCCATCTGGCCGCGTTGCGTTGCTTTCGCCTTCTGTTGCTGGAGCAGATACAGAATCCATGTGCTGATTGGCTCGATGGAAACCTCAACTCCCTCCTTTTCGAGGAAATCCAGCATGCGAAAGTTTCCGTCGCTTTCCGTCATCTGTGCCCAGAATTCGCCTATAACCTTGACGACCGGCTTCACGCGCAGCCAATCCACTTCGACCTCCTGCAGTTCGCGCGACACGGCAGGAAGAATCGTGGTCAGAGCGTTGCCGTATAAATGATTCCAGGCTTTCACCAATCGGTTGGGAATGAAGTAAGCCGGCGACTCGCGCGGCGGGCAAAGCCGCTGCGGCAGAATCTCATCGAATTGAAATTCGGGATAGGTCTTGAAATGCTCGGCGATGCTGGTGGTCATGCGCGAGATGGCTCGTTCAGTGGCCCCGGCCTGCACTTCAAAAGGCTGAATTCGACGCTGGGCCGCGTTCAGCAGATCGCCGAGAATAAACGCGTGCATGGTGTTGAAGCCGAAATCCACCGAGAAATCGAGACCACTGTGCCCCGACGTCGCATGGATGCCATGGTCTTGCGAAAACGAGAGAACACGGAATCCGTTAAACCCAGCCGCCGCCAACGCGGTACGAAACTCCGCTTCGTACATACCGAAGCGGCAGGGTCCCCCGCAGGCTGCGGTGAAATACACATACTTCTTCACGATCTCCGCGGCGCTCAACCCCGACTCCTGAAGCCGGCGCAGATACCGAAGCAGGTTGCCCACCGTGAAATAGACCGGATTGCACAAACCGCTGGCGCAATACTCCTGTGCGATCTCGTGCGCAGCGCGATCGGTCTCAGGCAAACGCTGGCACAGATATCCCGACCCCGCGAGCAGTCCTTCGATCAAACGCTCGTGCTTCCACGTAAGGCCGCCGAAGAGAATGGTTACAGAGCCACGCTCTTCCGCTGTGAAGGGAAGTTCCTGAGGCCGCAGGGGCGAAGCGATTCCCAGCTCGTTTGAGGGTCTCTGAGGCGCGGTTCCGGCAACGACTGGATGAATCCTCAGCTCAACCAGCTCGCCGCGTTCTCTCTCGATCCGCTGCGCCGGCATGCATTCCCGGTTTTCCTGCTGCGCCACTTCGCGTTTTGCCATTGCGATCATCCGATCGTCCTGCAAATGGAATCAGAGACGCGGATATCTGCCTCAACCGTTCCGGATTTCTCCATTGCCGCCGAAAGGCTCCATCTGGCTCTGTGCAAGCGCGACTTGGCGGTTCCGACGCGCATTCCCAGCGTGCGTGCCACCTCCTTGATGGAGCGATCATCGAGATCGCATGCCTGCAAGATGATTCGATACTTCGGGTGTAGCTTCAATGCCTCGCGCCGCAACAGGCTAAGAAGTTCGCGATGAGAGTACTCCTCTTCCGGATTTCGTCGCACATCGCGAAGGCTTCTCATGCAGAACCGCGTCCCCTCGTTTTCTTGTTCGTCGAGGTTGATCCAGCGAATGTGCTTTTCTCTCCTCTTATTGGAGAGCGCTTGATTGATAACGATGGAGCTCAGCCAGGTTACGAAGCGACACTCCCTGCGGAACCTGCCAATGTTTCTGAAGGCGCGAAACATCGCTTCCTGAACGAGGTCGTGGGCTTCATCTGCATTCGCGGTATAACGTCGCGCAAAGCAGTACAACATTCTCTGGTGACGGCCGAGCAGCTCGCCCAGAGCACAGGGCTCTCCATTCTGGGCTGCAATGACGAGTTCTTCATCGCTGCGCTGCCGGCCGTCACCTGTTTTGTCCTGGAGCACAGTTCCAGGACTCAGTTCGCTCGCGCGCGCCGGCTCCGGCTTGAATGCCAACTGCATCGCATCCTCCACATGCGCCCGAAATCGGCGCCATCGTGACCGTCATGCAGAACAAGTCGTCGTTGTTCCGCCTACCACCTCTACCCTCGTGCGCTAACCAGGCCGGATCGCACGTTCTTTCTGACTCTTCTCTTGGCTGCTACCGACGTCTCGATCGTCCTCACCAATGCCTCGATCGAGATTTCACGGCTTGTCTTGTAATCGTAGAGAGGATCATCCAATTGCTTGGCTTGCTCGCCGATCACGAGAATCACTGCATCGGGCCAGCGCCTGCGGATGTACTCGGCGGCGTGTCGCAGGTCGCACGGGCTTACGGAGTGGTGAATTAGGGCGACATGCACTGACACGGCTTGCGGAAGAGTACACAGTTCCCAGAAGCTGTTCACTCCCGAAAATCCGTTCTTCTGCCCTGGGTGCAGAGCTTGGCAAACTGCATTCCTCCACTCTTCGAGACCAAATGAAAGTACGTTCGCGGTCTTTCTCATATCAGCGTTCTTGCTGCTCCATAACTGCTCGGTATTGGGATAAGGCAATGAGGATGCCAAATCCGCGATCGATCATCCCTTTTGTTTTCAATGTCAATTTCCGCCAATGAACAGGAGTGTCGAAACTGTCGTCGTCAGTTTCGAATTCTCGCCGACTCTCTCGCCGATCGGCGGCTGAGCGACGACTTGCAATGTGCGCCGAAAGCTTTCTCGACAACACTGCAACCCGTTGTGAACTGGATGAAACGCATTTGCCTCTATCGACGTAAGTCATTGCGTTAAGCCGTCATTAGGCAAGCATGAGGTGAGCTGTATGCACCTACTCGGTGCGAGATTGTTGCTGAATGTATGAGCCGGAGGACGATGGCTCTGTAGCCTGGCACGTTGATTGCTTATGTGAAATCAAAAGGCACTCAGGGGTGAGTGCAAGAAATAGCAGCTCCGGTGAACGTCACGCCAGTCTCCGCGCCGGAATGGCGAATTGATGAGGGACGGTGGAATTGCTCGTCAGGAAACGGATCCGACGAACTGGCGAGATCGAAAGTTGTCCAGCACCGCGCTTGCCAGACGAGCTAGTTTTGCTGAATGAAGGTCGGGAGTCAGAAAGAGAGGAATGAAAAATGGGTTCGCGAAATCTGAAGTCGATCGGTTTGAGCCTGATGGCCATGGGCCTGGCCCTTGTTCCCGTGGGATGTAAGAAGGCGCAGCCAATCGCTTTGACGTGCAATGCCACTCCGCCCGCCGTTTACGCGGGTGAACAGGTGACTGCAACTGCGACAGCCAGTTCGATAAGCACCAGGAAGCACACTAACGTGATTTATAACTGGTCGGGATCCGGAGTCACGGGCAATGAGAGCACCGCTGCAATTGCGACCGATGCGTTCGACCCCGGCAGCTACACGGCAAAAGTGGAAGTGAAGGAAGGCAAGAAGGGCAAGGAGGGCGCGAAGCCCCGCGAGACTGCGGAGTGCTCGGCAAAGTTCACGGTCAAGGCATTTGAGCCTCCCACGGTCAGTTGCTCGGTTGATCCTTCGACGGTAAAGCCAGGAGAAACCAGCACGATCACCTGCACCGGCGCCAGCCCACAGAACCGCTCCCTGACTTACACCTACTGGGCTTCAGCGGGAACGATTAGTGGTGTCGGTCCAACGGCAACCTTCTCTTCAGCCGGTGCTCCCACAGGACAGGCAGAGATCACCTGTAATGTAGCGGACGACAAGAATCATACGGCGACCGCGGACACAAGCGTGACAATCGTGGCTCCGCCGCCCCCGGTCCAGCGTGTGCAGGAACTGTGCAGCGTCTCGTTCGCAAGAGATACTAGGCGGCCTACACGCTTGGACAACGAAGCCAAGGCCTGCCTGGATCAGATCGCCCTTGATCTGAAGCGATTCCCCGATGCCAGAGCAGTTATCGTAGCTGACTCAAACGCGAAGGAGAAGCAGATCACTGCGAAGCAGGAGAAAGCTGCGGCTCGACATAAGCACGCCAAGGTCGAGTACTTTGACCGGCAGCGCGCAGTCAACCTCAAGGACTATCTGGTCAATGATCAGGGAATCGATGCCAGCCGCATTGTCGTGACCACCGGAGCAGACGAAGATCAGAATGTCCAGAACTACCTGCTGCCCGCCGGCGCAACTTTCGAAGGGGACGCACCGGGCATTAATTTGGTCGACGAGACCACCGTGAAGCCCGAGGGGCACAAGCCTCTGCCCGAGCGCCAGCATGAAAAGGCGACCTCAACGCGGGGGTATTAGCTGGCGCGTATGGCCCGGCTCCCATCCTGAAAAGAGAGGGGAGCCGGAAACCCGAATCTCGAAAAAACAAATGGAGGTTTACCGATGAACGTGGAGATGATTCTCGCAGGCACAAAGTTAGTTGGCATGGTGTTATCCTTCGCGCTCCTCCTCCGGGCCCGGAAGCGTTCAGTTGGGCTATGGTCAACTTCACATTGTTACCATCGCTCACCCGCCAGGAGAGACGTGGACTAACAAACTGAAATGGACCGAATCCGGGCGTAAGAAAGGCAGGCCCATGCAATGGCAAACACTGCGGCGCAGACAGCATTCAACAGCGGATGGAGCGTACGCACTCCGCATCTCGTATCGAGCAACTGCGAATTTCTGTCCTTGGCGACGAATACTTCCCTGGGGACGCTGTCGGCAAAGGCCTTGCGGGAGCTGGAATCGATCATGTCCATTGTGGACTACGATCCCGGCGGCATCTTGTTCCTGGAACAACAGCCACTCAGCCAGGTATACGTCGTCTTCTCCGGAGACGTACGACTCTCGCTGCAGGACATCGGAGGCAGGAGGCTAACCCTTCGAATTGCAAAGCGCGGTGCCGTACTTGGAGCGCACTCCGCATTATTTGGCAGCCTCTCCGAGTGGTCCGCAGATACCCTCTATCCGTCCAAGGTCGCCTTGATCACCCGTGGCGACTTTCTCAGTTTCGCGCAGCGGTATCCTGAGGTATATCGCCTCGCGACAGCCGAGCTCATGACAACTCTCGGGTACGCATGCGCAAAGCTACGCATCGTGGGACTGTCGCCTTGTACTCGCAAAAGACTCGCAACGCAATTATTGGCTTGGGGAGAACAAGGGAACAAAACCGGAGACCAAATGGAGTTTCGGATGGCACTAACCCATGCTCAGATCGCGGAGTTTATCGGCGCAGTGCGTGAGACTGTCACGCGTTCGCTGATTGCCTTCAAACAGCGCGGGTTGGTGGAGATCCGAGGCAGCATGATGAAGATCCCCAGTACGGAAGCTCTCAGAGAGTTCGTGGAACGCGGTTAGTCAAACTGCCCTCAATGTCGCCCAACGACTTGGGCGCTGATACGCATAGCAACTAAGCTGTTGGTCGGCGCTCGCAGTGCTGTATATGGAGGCGCCCAACATATGGCGCCGCGGAGACTTCGATTGCCCTAAGTCTTCTAGCTTCGATCGCGCCATTGTCGTCACCAGCCGAGATCATCCGACTGAATCGCGCAGACCGTCGAAAAGCTTTCGAATAGTCGTCGACAGTTTCGACAGGGCCAGCGGTTGGCGGTACATCCCCTTCTGAAAACAATAAAGTTAACCCACCAGAGATTTGGCATTCTCCTTGCATTTCTTCAATGCCGTGAGGAAAGCAACGATGTTTTGGAAGTGCCTGCTCTCGATTTGCTTTGCAACGGTACTGCCGGCAGTGGCTCAGGGCATTGCAGCTCCTGAACCGCAGATCGGGAGCATTGGCGGCACTGTACTTGACGTAAACGGCGGCCTCGTACCCGGAGCCCTCGTGACGCTCGAATGTCCGTCCCCTTGCGAGAACCGAACGGCGACTGCAAACGACAACGCTGCTTTTGATTTCCGCGAATTGAAGTTCGGAGTTCCATACGAGGTTCGCATATCCGTCGATAATTTCGAGAACTGGATCTCTCCCGCCATTGTCCTCACGCCGGATCACGCCGCCTTCTTGATGACGGGAATCAAGCTCAAGGTTGCTGACCCAACGGAGTCGGTTACGGTCTACGCTTCCACGGCCCAAATTGCCGTCGAACAGGTCCATGTCGAAGAGCAACAGCGGGTTCTCGGATTCATTCCAAATTTCTATGTTGTGTACGACTCTCAGAACGCCGTCCCCCTCACCACGAAGCTAAAGTTTCAACTCGCGATGAGGGTTTCCGTCGATCCGGTAACCCTAGGGGGAGTGGCATTCATGGCCGGCGTCAGACAAGCCGCGCACACCCCCAACTATGTACTGGGTGCCCAAGGATACGGTCAGCGCGTGGGCGCTGAGGTTGCTAACGGATTCAGCGACATTCTGATCGGGGGAGCCATCCTTCCTTCTCTTTTGCGCCAGGATCCGCGCTACTTCTATCAGGGCACAGGAACGACAAGATCGCGTCTGGAGCATGCCTTGGCCAGTCCATTCGTTTGTAAGGGCGACAACGGCCGGTGGCAACCGAATTACTCAAGCTTGGGAGGCGATCTGGCGTCGAGTGCTCTCATGAACACTTACTATCCACAATCGAATCGGGGAGCTGGAATGGTTTTTGGGCAATTCTCCATTAATACCGCTGAGCGCGCATTGAGCGGGATAGTGCAGGAATTCGTTCTGCGCAAACTGACTCCCCGCGCCCAGAAAGCGCAGTAGCTGCATCGGCTGAAAAAAGTCTTGGGAGAGAGGATCACGATGAACAGGAACTCACGGAGAGAGACAAAGCTTGAAATGAGATGGCATTCAATCATTGCGGAGAGCCAGCCGAAAGTTCAGTGCCCGCAACTGCTGATGAATTGGATATCCACCGCTTCGCGTTTTCTGTTGTGAATCGCCAGCAGGCTGCGACGCCTGCTGCGCGGACTGTTGTACCGGTCTCGAGGAATCGTGTTCAGGTTGAGCAGTCTCCAATGCCGGAGCGCCGCGGTAGCCGCCCGGGACGTCAACCTGCGGCCGCTGGTAGTTGGGCCCGAGCTTGCATCCCGCCACCAAGACGGTCAGCATAAAGAGAGCAATTCTTCTTTTCATGTTAGTCGGCCTCCATTGCAACCGGTTTGTTGGCATTTGGGCTTGTGGCTGCGCGATGGCTCCCGAGACTTGATACACGTTCCACGAGCACGTACAGCGCCGGGATGATGAAGATAGCCATGCCGGTAGCTGCTAGCATCCCTCCGATCACAGTCGTGCCCATGATCTGACGGCCTACCGAGCCCGCGCCGGTCGCAATCCACAACGGCACGCAGCCGAGGATGAATGCAAACGAGGTCATCAGGATTGGACGCAACCTGAGTCTCGCTCCCTCCAACGCCGCTTCCACAAGGGGCCTGCCCTTCTCATATTCGTCTTTGGCGAACTCCACGATCAAAATGGCGTTTTTTGCCGCCAGGCCGATGAGCATCACCAGTCCGATCTGCGAGTAGACATCGTTCTCGATTTGCACCATGAACGACGGGAAGATCATGCCCATTATGGTGCGTCGCAACCATAGCGTCCCGAAAGCACCGAACACCGCCACCGGGGTGCTCAGCAGTACGCCGAACGGCAGCGACCAGCTCTCGTACAGCGCCGCCAGAATCAGGAAGACGAACACCAGCGACATAGCGAAGATTACCCAGGTTGGAATGCCCTCGCGCGCCTTCTGTTCCTGGCGAGACATGCCCATGTAATCGAAGCCCATCCCATCGGGCATGGTTTGTTTAAACACGTCTTCCAGGGCAGCAGTCGCCTGGTCCGAGCTGTAGCCCGGGGCCGCGCTGCCGATGATCTGCGCCGACGAGTATTCGTTGTAGCGCATCTTGAATTCCGGCCCGTGCCGCGATTCGAAATGGGTCAGCGCGGAAAGCGGCACCATCTCTCCCTTCATGTTGCGCACGTAGTACTGGCCTACGTCCTCCAGGCTGGAGCGATAGGGCGCTTCCGCCTGTACATACACCTGCCAGGCGCGGCCAAAGTCGTTAAAGTAGTTGACAAAGGCTCCCCCCATGAAGGCCTGCAGAGTGGCATACACATCGCTGATGTTTACGCCCTGCTTCAGAACCTTCTCTTTGTCCACCGCCAGGAATTTCTGCGGAGTGCTGGGGATGTAGGTGGTGGTCACCATTCCGATTTCGGGACGCTTGTGGGCGGCCTCGAGGAACTTATTCAGATTGCTGACCAGGAATTGGGAATCGCCGCCTGTGCGATCTTCCAGCACAAACTGAAATCCGCCCGAAGTGCCAACGCCCGAAATCGGCGGCGGTGAGAACGCAAATGTGGTTCCTTGCGGAAGAGTGATCAGCTTCAGGTTCAACTTGGCCTTGATTACCTGGTACTGCTGCTCAATCGTCTTTCGGTCTTCCCATGGCTGCAGCGTCACATAGAAGAACGCGTTGTAGGTGTTGCGGGTCAGGCTGAGAAGGCTGAATCCCACCGCGGTGGTGGTGTATTTCACCCCGGGAGTATTCTTCAGCACATCTTCCACAACCTTCGTTGCTTCCGCCGTGCTCTGGATGGAGGAGGCTTCAGGCAACTGCATCTGGATGTACATGTAACCCTGGTCTTCGTCCGGCAGGAAGCTGGTTGGCACTGCCTTCATGAAGAGCACGCTGGCCACACCAAAACCTGCCAGCGCTACCACCGCGAAGAGACTCTTGCGAATGAGACCGCCAGACACGCGGACATAGAACTTGGTGCCCGCTTCGAACCTGCGGTTGAACCAGGCGAAGAACTTTGCCACCGGCCCGTGCGTCTCTTTTTTCTGCCGGAGCAGAAGCCCGCCCAGTGCGGGGCTCAAGGTCAACGCGTTGAATGCGGAGACGATCACCGAAATCGCGATGGTGATCGCGAACTGCTGATAGAGACGGCCCGTGATGCCGGGGATGAACACCGTAGGCACGAATACAGCCGAAAGAACCAGCGCGATGCCTACCACCGGCCCGGTGAGTTCCTCCATAGCTTTTCGGGCCGCGTCCTTCGGTTCCAACCCCTCTTCAATGTGCCTCTGGATACCTTCAACCACCACGATGGCGTCGTCCACCACCAGACCGATCGCGAGCACCAGGCCAAACAGGGACAGAGTATTCACGGAAAAGCCGAAGAGAGGGAACACCATAAACGTGCCCACCAGCGAAACCGGCACGGCCATCATGGGGATGATGGTCGCGCGCCAGTCTTGCAGGAAGATGTACACAACCAGGATCACCAGGACAAACGCGATTCCCAGCGTGATTACGATCTCATGCATGCCTGCCGTGACGGCCTCGGTAGTATCCAGCGTGATGGCGTAGTCCACATCCGCGGGGAAACTCTCCTTCATTTGAGCCATTAGCTTGCGGACGCCCTTTGCGGCTTCCACCGCGTTGGTCCCCGGTAATTGATAAATGCCGATGCCCGCAGCTTCCTTGCCGTTGAGGCGCGTGGCGATGTTGTAATCCTGCGATCCCATTCCTACCCGGGCAACATCTTTCACCCGCACTACGCCGCCGTCGGGATTTTCACGGACCACAATGTTGCCGAATTCCTCAGGCGTCTTCAAACGCCCCTGGGCAAGAACGGCGTACGAGAATCTCTGTCCTGGGAGGCTGGGTTCGCCGCCCAGCTTGCCGCCCGGATTTACCGTGTTCTGGGTTTGCACGGCATTCACAACTTCATTGATAGTGACACCTAACTTCGCCATCTGATCCGGTTTCACCCAGATGCGCATCGCGTACTGCCCCGCATAGATATCGGTCAAACCTACGCCGTAAGCGCGCTGCAGCGGGTCTTTCAGATTGATATAGGCATAGTTGGCCAGCCACTGGAAATCGTGTGTGCCCTTAGGCGAGGTCAGGCAAACGATCATCATCGGCGACGTCAGGGACTTCTTCACGTCGATTCCGACCTGGTTGACCACTTCCGGAAGCTGTCCGTTCGCCAGTTGCTGGCGCGACTGGGTGAGCAGCAGGTCTGTGTTGGGGTCCGTACCCAAATCGAAATCGACCATGAGTACTGAACTCGAGTCGCCCGTCGAATTCAGCGAATACATGTAGTCCATTTTGTCCACGCCGTTGATCTGCTGCTCAATCGGCGTGACCACGGCTTTCTCCAGGGTCTCGGCATCGGCGCCCGGGTACAAAGCCTTGACTCGAATCTCGGGCGGAGCAATATCGGGGAACTGCGCGACCGGCAGGCGGGTGATGGTGATCGCACCCACGATCACCATGAGGATGGAGATGACTATGGCGACGATCGGCCGCCTAATAAAGAAGTTTGACATGACTCAGAATCCTCCCGCCTGCGTGTTCACGGGCTTTGGAACGACGGCAATTCCGTCCCTCACCTTCCCCACGCCTTCGACGATGACCCGCTCATCCCCCTTCAGGCCATCGTTGATCACCCACATCGTGCCGGTCTTTTCGCCTGCCTTTACCGGCCGGATGCTGACCTTGTCGTCGGAGCCCACGACGGACACCTGGTAACCGCCCTGAAGCTCTTGAACCGCACTCTGCGGCACCAGCAGCGCGTTCTTCTTCAAGCTGGTCTGGATCCGCACTCGCGCGTATTGCCCGGGACGGAGAATGTTGCCTGGATTCGGGAAGGCCGCCATCATGCGGATCGTGCCTGTGCCCGAGTCCACTTGCCGGTCGGTGAGCAGAATCTTGCCTTTGTGCGGGTATACCGTGCCATCGGCCAGGATCAACTCCGGCGCGCTATCGAACAGTTCCATCGGCTGCCCGTTGGAGATGAGGTGCGTGGCCCTCAGGTACTCCTGTTCGCTGACTGGGAAATAGACCTTGATTGGATCCACCTGAGAAACTGAGGTGAGCCGCACTTCAGTTCGCGGATCTGAGTCCAACCGAGATTCTTTCGAGTGGCCGACCGGTTGGTTTGCACGCGCCTCGTCGCGGAATGTCTCTGACCCGTTGAACGAGACATGCATATGCGAGGGTTCTTTGACTTTCGCAACCGCTGCATGACACACATGCCGAAAATGCCGTCGTCAATTTCGACAATCCGCAAGAGTGGAATTTAATCTCTTCGCCAAATCAATAACTTGTGCGCAGCAGGATCCGGCACTTCGAGTGCTTCCATGAGATTGATGGAGAGTGTGACCTCAAAACCGGATCTGCAACGGCAAAATGAACGACTTCAGTTGCTCCTGGATTTGACCAACAGGATCACGTCAAACTTGGACCTCCGGGAGGCCGGACGGGCCATCTCCGCCAATATCCGGGAACTGATGCTGGGCGATCTAGTCGCAATAGGACTGCCCGACGAGGCCTCGGGAAGACTCAGAATATACGCGCTTGATTTTCCGGATAGCCCAGGAATCGTGAGCGAGGGCACGCTCTTCACTTTAGCAAGTCCAGAAAGAACCGCATTCGAGACTCTCAAGCCATCAATCGCAAATACATCAAATCCGGACGACTTTGGCCCTGAGGCACGAGCGCACCTGGCGTTTCTTACGGAACAGAAGACCGTTTGCAACATTCCGCTTGTGAGCCGCGGCCGCGCTCTAGGACTGCTGAAAATCGGGCGAACAGCAGAACGTCCCTACGATGCCGACGAAATCCAATTCCTGTGCCAGGTGGGCGGCCAGATTGCCATCGCTATTGAAAATGCCCTGGCCTATGAGGAGATTACGCGGCTGAAGAACAAGCTCGCCGAGGAGAAGCTCTATCTCGAAGAGGAGTTCCGCAGCGAGATGGGCTTCGAGCGGATCATCGGGGGCAGCCCGGCGCTAAAGCATGTTCTGCAGTTGGTTGAAACTGTCGCCCCCAGCGATTCCACGGTTCTTTTGCTAGGCGAAACCGGCACGGGAAAAGAACTGATCGCGCGTGCCATCCATGAGCGCAGCCGGCGCAAGGATCGCACGTTTGTGAAACTGAACTGCGCCGCCATCCCCACCGGGCTTCTCGAGAGCGAACTGTTCGGGCATGAAAAGGGGGCGTTCACGGGCGCGATCACTCAGAAGGTCGGCCGCATGGAACTCGCGGATCAAGGCACGCTGTTCCTGGATGAAGTGGGAGATATTCCAAGCGAAATTCAACCGAAATTGCTGAGGGTCTTACAGGAGCGCGAGTTCGAGCGGCTGGGCAGCACGCATACGCGCAAAGTAAACGTACGGCTTGTAGCGGCGACCAACCGCGACCTCGAAAAGATGGTCGCCGACCGGGAGTTCCGCAACGATCTCTATTACCGCCTGAACGTGTTTCCCATCCGCATCCCGCCCCTTAGAGATCGCAGGGAGGATATCCCGCTACTGGTCGGCTATTTTGTGCAGAAGTGCGCGAAGCAAATGCAGAAGCGCATCGAAGCGGTTCCAGTATCTGTGATGAAGGGGCTTACGGCCTGGGACTGGCCGGGCAACATTCGCGAACTGGAGAACTTTGTCGAGCGTGCCGTCATCCTGACTCGTGGGAAGTCGCTTGAGGCTCCGCTTGGCGAGCTTCGCAAGTCCAAAAAGGAAGAATCGGTGCATTTCTCAGCTCAGCCGCTTCAGGCGTCAGCTGCAAGATCGGAAGACGATATTGCCCGGATCGTCAGGGAGACGGTCGCTTCGATGAAGGGCAAGAGCGCGGAGAGCGAGCACTCCAAAAGGCAGCATGACGAGATCGTTCGCGTACTGACCGAATGCAAAGGCCGAGTCGGAGGTGCCGAGGGCGCAGCGGCACGCGTGGGGATCAGCCGCACAACCCTCATCTCCCGGATGAAGAGGCTTGGCATCAATCCATACGATTACGCCTGAATCCACGATCTCCTGCGCGACTCCAACGAATCGCCAATTTCTGTGCGACCAAGCCGTGATGAGGCTCACAGTCGAGCAACCAACACCCATCGCCCTGTCGTGACACTTTCGACTCTCGACAGGGATGGAATTATAAATCATTGAAAACAAGCATGATACTCCTCCAGGCATTTGGCATGTCGATTGCCTTTATATCTTTATATAGAGGGGAAGATTGGAATGCTCAAGATTTCCATGATCGAGAACGGCACCAAGCGCCAATTAGTTTTGGAAGGCAAGCTCGTCGCACCCTGGACCAACGAGCTGAAGAACATCGGCGAGGAAGCTCTGATTGATAGTGACCATCGTGAACTCGTCATCGATTTGCGGAGTGTGACCGCACTCAGCGCTGAGGGGGAGGATGTGTTGGCTCTTCTAGCCGATCAAGGCGCCAGATTCCGTGTCAGCGGAGTCTTTATGCGACAGGTTATGAAACAACTTTCGCGACGTTCACGGCTCGCGAAGGGAATGAGCGGAAGAGAGAAGGCGTGAACCAAGCCGATGCACGGGAGAAGACGCGCGCGGGAGGAAAGACATGAAAGTCTACGGGTGGATCCAGGTTGTACTCGGTTTGCTTGCAATTGGTTCCGGCGCAATGGTGCTACGTGGAATGCTCAGGGAGATGCTCAGCGGTCATCGAGTGGTCCGTTTTTTGGAGTGTAGCCTGATCGCGAGTTTGGCATGCCTCCTGCCTCTAACCCCTCACCTGTTGCCCATCCAGGGAATCTGCATGCTGTCGGTCTATTGTGCGGGAGTCGCCGTGCTTGCGTGGCGTAAGTTCCGCCTTGCCGGCCTGTGGCGTCCGGTTTTCGCATTTTTTATTGTGACTGTTCTTTATCTGAATGTTGTCTCTGTCTCGATTCAGGTGCTCAATCATTCTCCTTCGTTTGCAACGGTTGCAACGGAATCCGGTTCGCACTTTGAAATCGCGCAATTCTTCCTTGCATCGGCCTTTGCCGTGCTCGGGGTGCTGTCGGTAAGGCACGCACAGCGGACACACTGATTCTGATTGCACTGAGTCGATCAGGCGGGTTAACTCCGAGCTGAATACGAACAGCCAGGGCTGCTTGTGCCCGGCTCCTCCTTTCCTTGCACGATTGGCTGTTTCCCCAACCGGACTAAGAACGTTCTGGCTTTCGATGCGCTTCGGCAACCTGGGTGTCGAGTGTGCTTCGCCAGTTTCGACAATGCCGATAGGTTTTAGATAACCTCCTTCATCCAATCAACGACTTGCACGCCGCACTCGTTTGGCACTCTGGATGCTTCCCGTAAGTTGCGAAAGCGACAAAGCAGAGGGTGACTGTGTACCCCCTGTGCGCAAGCGAGAAGGGGAAGAGATGAAAGGTGCGCTCCAGTTCCGCAGCAATCGGGTCCAATCAATTCGAAAGGATGGGTACGCGACAATCGGCGATTTCCAAGGCCTATTCGCAAGAGAAATGACCGATCTCTTTCGTTTGTCGCTGCATCTTACCGCCGATGTCGAAAAAGCGGAGCGCTGTCTCATCCTTGCCGTGAAGGAGTGCTTTGCCAATGCCACGGTTTCAAAGGGATGGGCTGCTATCTGGGCTCGCCGCACGGTGGTCCGCACTGCGATCCGCCTGGTTCTTGGCGCGGAATTCACCATGCCCATCGATATCTGCGGCGACGCAGGACCTGATTTCCATTTGCAGCCAAGCAAGTACCGGGTAGAAGCCCTGCAGGACTCTCTCGCGATTCTGGAGTTGCCTGACTTCGACCGTCTGGCATTTGTGATCTGCGTCCTTGAGCGGTATTCCATCCTCGATTGCGCTCTGCTCCTGAAGAGATCGCCGAAAGACGTGAACGAGGCGCGCGTTCGCGCAATCAACCGGGTTGTTTCTGCCGAAGTACGGGATCGTCAGGAGTCCACCACAACCAGTCCGAACAGTGCCAGCAGCAATGGAACAGGAGAGTTTGATGATTCATGTGGATCATTTCTTGACTAGCCATCCTCTCGCAGTGCTGGCTGTCGCCATCATCGTCGAACAGGCAGGATTACCAATCGCCAGTGCTC
This sequence comes from uncultured Acidobacteriaceae bacterium, assembly GCA_963704415.1. Classification (GTDB taxonomy): domain Bacteria; phylum Acidobacteriota; class Terriglobia; order Terriglobales; family Acidobacteriaceae; genus Telmatobacter. The sequence continues at coordinate 3,104,427 of OY969908.1, forward strand.
CCCTGTTGCTTTTGATAGGTGCACTCACTGGCAGCGAAAGCGTGAGTACACCCCTGGCACTCATAGTGGCAGTCTCAGCCTGTGTCTTTGTCGATTGCGCCTGGTTCGACTTGGGACGCAGTCGCATGTCGCATCCGGGCCGCGCATTGCAGCGCCTGCAGTCGGTAGATGCGCGATCCTTTCGCATTGGTCATCTGTTCACTCGCCGCGCTGGCCTGGCAATGTTTGTGGCTCGCTTTATTCCAGGGCCCAATCTCGCCGCAGCGCTCGCCGATGTCTCCGGGTTTTCAAGGCTGCGCTTCGTGCTGCTGGACACAATCGTCTCCGGACTATGGGCAATTCTCTATCTCGCGGCTGGCCACATCCTTCCGCGGCAACTCCGGTTATGGCTTTCCTCAACCATGAGCGCTTCGCCCAGCTTCGGCATCTTCCTCTTTCTCGGACTGATCGCCGCTATTCTCGGCGTGCCTCGATTTCGGCGCTATCTGTCTCGTCGCCGTGCTTCGCGGCTTGGATTGGCGACCCCCATTGCGACTGAATCGATCGCCTCCGACACCTGCGTCGATTCTAAGATCGTTCAGATTGAGACGGTGCAATGATGGCGAGTTCCTCGGCGTTCAACTTCGAAGACAGGTGTTCCATGAACTTTCCGACCGTGAATGACCGATATCTCGATGGTCAAATCGGCAGCACAACTGCGGCGATTCGAGATGCGGAGAGCATCGGAATGCTCGGACAGACCGGAGCGCGTCAGCCGCAGCCCTCCGAGGACCACATGCTTAATGAAGCGAAGTCTGGAAACGACCAGGCATTCGTCGAACTGTTCCAGCGCTACAGAGGACCGCTCGAACAGACAGTATTCAGGATTGTTCGAAACCGCCAGGACACCGAGGACGTTATCCAAGAGACGATGCTCAACGCTTGGAGGCACCTGAATGGCTTTCGCGGGAACTGCAGATTCTACACCTGGGTCACGAGGATCGGAATCAACAAATCGCTCATGCTGTTGCGAAAAAGAAAGGTGCGCCCAGAGGTCTCGTCTTTTTCAGTCCCGTCCGAATCGAACACAATCGAGGTCCCGGAATATCCGGACGTTTCGCCGAATCCTGAACATCTTTGTGCCAGTAGGCAGATCAATGACGTTGTGCTGCAGGCAGTCGACGGGCTACCCAGCAGCCTCCGTGACATCTTTGAGCATTATTACCGAGAGAATTGTTCGCTTAAGGTGTCTGCCAATGCTCTCGGTTTGACGGTAGCTGCCGCCAAATCGCGACTATTGCGCGCCCGGCGCGCACTTCGTAGTTCCTTGAACAAACGCAAGATCTCACCTGCCGACGTTCGGCTCTGAGGCGATACATTCGCGGAATTGGCGGAGCTTTCTCAACATTGATTCGATCCACAGCGCAAACAATGGCGCCCAATTAAGAAATGAGGACATTCCAAATGACATTGCTCGCAAAAACTGAGGAATTCACAGATCCGCTGAGCGCCGAAGGAACAGCACGGTCGACTGCCGCGGGAGCGCCGCTCTCCATCGATGAACTAAACACGATCGAAGCTTACTGGCGCGCGTGCAATTACCTGGCTCTAGGCATGATCTATCTCCAGGCTAATCCGTTGTTGCGGGAGCCCCTGAAACCCGAGCATATCAAGAGCCGGCTCCTCGGTCATTGGGGATCAAGCCCCGGGCTTGCTTTCATCTACACCCACTTGAGCCGCCTTATACGAAAGCAGAATGCAGAGATGATTTTTCTTGCTGGTCCAGGCCACGGCGCGCCCGGAGTGCTGGCTCCCATCTATCTGGAGGGAACGTATAGTGAGATCTATCCTGAGAAGAGCCAGGACGAGAAAGGTCTTCGAGAATTCTTTAGGCAGTTTTCCTTCCCGGGTGGTATCGGCAGTCACTGCACGCCAGAGACTCCAGGCTCAATTCACGAAGGTGGAGAGCTGGGATATGTCCTTTCGCACGCCTGCGGAGCCGCGTTCGACAATCCTGACTTGATCGTTGGAGCCGTGGTGGGTGACGGAGAAGCGGAAACTGGCCCGTTGGCGACCTCCTGGCATATCAGCAAGTTTCTGAATCCGATCCGCGACGGTGCTGTGCTACCGATACTTCACTTGAATGGATACAAGATAAACAACCCAACTTTGCTGGCGCGGATTACGCACCAGGAACTCGAAGATCTGCTGCGCGGCTATGGCTGGAACCCATATTTCGTCGAAGGTTCTGAGCACGACAGCATGCACCAGGCGATGGCCGCGACTCTTGATCGTTGCCTGAAGGAGATCAGGACTCATCAAGAAGAATGCCGGAAGAGCGGAATTGCGACTCGACCACGCTGGCCTATGGTGGTGTTGCGTTCGCCAAAAGGTTGGGGTGCACCGGTTGAAGTGGACGGAAATCGGCTCGAAGGCTTCTGGCGTGCGCATCAGGTTCCGCTGGCGGATGTCAAGACCAATCCGCAGCGTCTGCGGATTCTCGAGAACTGGATGCGCTCACTTAGTCCAGAAGACCTATTCGACCAATCGGGGAGGCTCCGATCAGAACTCGCCGACTTTGCTCCATCCGGCTCGCGGCGTATGAGCGCGAGTCCCCACGCAAATGGAGATCTCAGAAAGAAGCTGCGCTTGCCCGACTTTCGCGACTATGCGATCAAGATCGATCATCCGGGGACCACTGAGGTGGAGAACGTTCCGCCGCTCGGCAACTTTCTGCGCGATGTCATGAAATGGAATATGAACAGCTTTCGGGTGTTCGCGCCCGATGAGAACACGTCCAACAAACTCGATGCAATTTACCAGGTTTCGAAGAAGTTCTGGATCGCTGAAACGTTCCCCGAGGACGGTAACGGTACAGAACTGGCTCCGGACGGACGCGTGATTGAAATGCTCAGCGAGCATACGATGGAGGGCATGCTCGAGGGCTATCTGCTAACTGGGCGCAACGGGTTTCTCTCATCCTACGAGGCTTTCGTTCACGTCATCGATTCGATGTTTAATCAGCATGCCAAATGGTTGTCCATCTGCAATCAGTTATCTTGGCGTCGTAAGATCGCGTCGCTGAATCTGCTCATTACCTCGACGGTTTGGCGTCAGGATCATAATGGCTTTACGCACCAGGATCCTGGATTCCTGGACGTAGTCCTGAACAAGAGTGCGGCTGTGACCCGCATCTATCTGCCACCCGATGTGAACTGTCTGTTGTCGGTAGCGGATCACTGCCTACGCTCTGAAAACTACATCAACGTTATCGTCTCCGACAAGCAGCGACACCTGCAGTTCCTGGATATTGATGCCGCGATTACTCACTGTACAAAGGGCATCGGTATCTGGAACTGGGCCAGTAATGACGCCGGTAATGAACCTGATGTTGTGTTCGCTGCGGCGGGCGACATCCCGACACAGGAAGCACTGGCTGCGACTGTACTGCTCAGGGAACACTTTCCAGACCTGAAGATTCGATTCATCAACGTTGTCGACTTGTTCAAGCTACAACCGAACTCAGAACATCCGCACGGTTTGACGGATGCGGACTTCGATTCTCTGTTTACGGTCGACAAGCCGATCATCTTTAACTTCCATGGCTATCCCTGGTTGATTCACCGTCTCGCCTATCGCCGCACAAACCACCGGAACCTGCATGTACGCGGCTACAAAGAAAAGGGGAACATCAACACGCCGATGGAACTGGCGATTAACAACCAGACGGACAGGTTCAGTCTCGCAATCGATGCGATTGACCGAATCCCGAAGCTCCAGGGTGTCGGCGTGTATGCCAAAGAGGAATTCCGCGACAGCCAGATCGCATGCCGCCGCCATGCGTACGAGCACGGGATCGACAGCCCGGAGATCGCCGGTTGGAAGTGGCCGTACGAGAAGAAGTGAAGTCATGAACCATAGGCAGTCGCCGATGAGTCGACTCTGCTTTGAGATAAGCTTTGCAGGTTGCTGACTAAGTTCGATTCATCCACGAGACTGCCTCCATCACGACGGAAGAAAATGATGAGCGACGCCACGCGTCGACACTTAGAACGCGCAACTATGTCCACTGCAACAGAAAGCAAAGGGGACCAGCCTGTTCTGCTTCCGAAGATGGGCCGCAGTTTTCCGATTGGTGCCACGCTGCTAAATGGCGGAGCCAATTTTTCAGTGTTCTCTCGCAGTGCGGCCTCTCTAGAACTGCTGCTCTTTGATCGGGTGGACGATGCCCGTCCTTCGCGCGTGATCTCGATGGATCCATCAGCAAACCGAACGTACCATTATTGGCACGTATTCGTCCCAGGTCTGCAGGAGGGACAGATTTACGGATTCCGGGCATTCGGGCAGTTTGACCCCAGTCGGGGTCTCAGGTTCGATCCATCCAAATTACTGCTCGATCCGTATGGCCGGGCAATCGGCGTGCCGAGAAACTACAGCCGCGAGGCTGCCTCTCTCAGCGGCGACAACGCAGCGACCGCAATGAAAAGCGTTCTTGTAGACCCTCAGGCGTATGACTGGGAAGGAGATGTCCCACTCAATCGGCCGTGGGCGCGCACCATCATCTACGAAATGCATGTGCGCGGCTTTACCGCACACCCCAGTTCCGGCGTATCGGAATTGAAACGGGGCACATTTGCCGGTCTCACCGAGAAGATCCCGTACCTCCAGCAGCTTGGTATTACCGCGGTCGAGCTGCTTCCCGTATTCCAGTTCGATCCCCAGGATGCGCCCCATGGCCGAACGAACTACTGGGGTTACTCGCCGGTTTCGTTCTTTGCACCACACCAGGCATACAGCTCCCGGCAGGATCCACTGGCCGCCGTACATGAGTTTCGAGACATGGTGAAGGCGCTTCACCGAGCCGGTATCGAAATCATTCTCGACGTTGTCTTCAATCACACCGCGGAAGGCGGAGACGACGGACCCACACAATGCTTCCGCGGTCTGGACAATCCCACATACTACCTCCTATGTGAGGACCGTTCACGTTATGCGAACTTCAGCGGCACGGGAAACTCGCTTAATGCGAACCATCCGGTCACAAGACGCATGATTGTGGATAGCCTTCGTTATTGGGTGACCGCAATGCACGTGGATGGCTTTCGGTTCGATCTCGCATCCATCCTTGCCCGCGACTCGTCCGGCGCCGTCATGCCGAATCCTCCGGTTCTCTGGGACATCGAGTCCGATCCGGCGCTGGCTGGCGCCAAGATGATTGCGGAGGCCTGGGACGCCGCAGGACTTTATCAGGTCGGCAGCTTCGTCGGAGATAGCTGGAAGGAGTGGAATGATCGCTTTCGCGATGATACTCGCGACTTCTTCCGCGGTTCGCGTGATTCAGTGGGGTGTTTTGCAGACCGTCTCCTTGGCAGCCCAAGCATTTACGGCGGGAAGGAGCGCGAAGCCGAGGAGAGCATCAATTTCGTTGCGTGCCACGATGGTTTCACGCTCAACGATGTTGTCACTTACAACTGCAAGCGCAACGAAGAGAATTGTGAGGAGAACCGCGACGGCCACGACGATAACCGGAGTTGGAACTGCGGGTTCGAAGGCCAGACGGACGATCCCGAAATAGAAAAGCTGCGCGACCGGCAAGTAAAGAATCTTTTCACAGCCACCATACTTTCCGTGGGAGTGCCCATGTTTGTCATGGGAGATGAGGTGCGGCGTACTCAGCAGGGCAACAACAATGCCTATTGCCAGGATAATAGTGCGAGTTGGTTCGACTGGACGCTGGTGTCCAAACACGCCGACATTCTCCGGTTCGTGAAGCTCCTCATCGAGCGCCGTGTGACGCGAGACGTGGAACATGAGCGCCACCGTGTGAACCTGAGCCAGGTCCTCCGCGAGTCGAAATATGCTTTTCACGGCGTGAAACTCAACCAACCCGACTGGTCACCTATTTCGCATAGCTTCGCAGTCAGCGGGGAACTTAGAAACGAAGAAGTCTTTGTGCACATCATTTTCAATGCGCATTGGGAACCTCTGGAGTTTGAACTTCCGGTATTAGGAGACGGTTCGCAGGGCTGGTGGCGCTGGATTGATACGGCACTCGATCCGCCTCATGAGATTTGCGAATGGAATGGAGAACAACGGGTTCCGGCGTCGCCTTATCGCGCTGGCGCACGATCTGTGGTTGTGCTGATCTCGGGTGCAGGCTCTCCTCTCACTCCTCCAAAGAGCTCCGCAGCACCCGATCAGGATCATGCGCCGAGATGCGCCAAATAAGGACTTAGTGCTACTAGAATTGAGTGCTTCCGTGCGGGCTTATGTTAAGGTAAGTGCCTGATTCTAAAATGGCTGCCCCCCGTTGAAGAAGCCGTATTCCGTCTCTTCGACGACGCCCACAATCGTCATCCACGGGGTCTGGCCATTGCTGCCCGCTCCCGTGATGCGCTTGCCATATTCCCCTTCCTTCCTAGGCTCGTCGGCGGGGCCCGTCTGGTCGTTGCGCCCCGCTCCCATGCGAATGCGCTGGCCCAGCGGACTCTGGCCGGGGAAGTAGCGAGCAACAAATCCGCGGCTCACAATTGCTACCGGCTGTGAGCGCAGATCGTCGTCCCCGTTGAACATCCGCCCCGAGGGCATTCCAGGGGCCAGGGGAATATGGAATGCGGCAAAGTATCCGGGGCTTACCTGGATTCTTAAGGCGGTCTGAAACTTTCCCGGAACCAGGGGACGGTTCTCGATCTGGCAATCGTCCGGCAGCATTAAGTCGCCCAAGGGAGGGGTGGTGGTCAGCTCGACGCTCTTCACGCCGGGCAGCGCGCGCAGTCTTTCCAGGCTGGCGTTCTGCCAGGCGGCCATCTTGTCCGGCGAATCGTAGCGCGCGGGTGGCAGATGAACGTTGAAGAAGAGCATGTGTGTCGGGTCGTAGCGGTCGGCGGCATGCAGCATCCCCACCATGCCTCTGGCCATCAGCGCCGCGCCGATCACCAGCACGACGGCCAGCGCGACCTGCGCGACGGCGAAGAGGTGCCGCATCCGGCGGCTGTTGGTGGCGCCGGCGATGGCGCGTGAGCCGGACTTCAGTTGATCCATCAGGTTGACGCGCAGGGCCGCCTGCGCCGGTGCAAAGCCCGAGATTGCTCCCGCTCCCACGGCCAGCAAGAGAGATAGCACCAGGGCGTGCTGGTTGAGCGAGATATTGGACCACCCGGCGATGAAGTGGTCCACCTCCTGGGGCAGCGAGAGGAGGGAAAGACGCAGATAGATCTGGGCGACCAACAAACCGCCGGCCGCGCCAACCAGCCCCAGCAAGATGTTTTCGGTGAGCAGTTGCCTCATGATCCTTGAGCGGTCTGCTCCCAAGGCGCTGCGCATGGCAATTTCCGGCCGGCGCGCAATGCCGCGCGCCAGTTGCAGATTGGCCAGGTTGGCGCAGACCACCAGGAGGACAAAAAGCGTGGCGCCCAGCATCAGGCTGAAGAAGAACGGCGAGTAAAAGCCGTTGAAGTCATCCAGCAGAGGCACGAGCTTGATTTGCCAGCCCCGGTTGGTGGCCGGATAGTTCCGTGCCAGGCGCTCCGCGAGGACGTTCATCTCCGCCTGTGCCTGATCTGGCGTAACCCCCTTGCGTAAGCGACCCAAAACTAGATAACCGTGCGCGCCGCGGTTTCCGAGTTGTGGGGCGTCCGGCGCAAAGGGGACAAGAACATCGGTCACGGGCGGATATTGCAGGGTCTGCGGCATAACGCCAACGATGGTGTAGGCGTGCTGGTCCAGCTCGATCTTCCGGCCCAGAACGCCGGGGTCAGCGTTGAAATGGTGCTTCCAGAAGTAGCCGCTCAGCATGGCCACGCTGTTGCGGCCGGGCTCGGTTTCGTTTGGGTAGAAGACGCGGCCCAGCACCGGGTTGGCCCGCACCACTGAGAAAAAGTTGGGCGACACCAGCTCCGCCTGCACGTTTTTAGCATCGCCGGCCCCCGTGAGGGCCATCTCGGTGGAGTTGTGCACGGCCAGCTCTTCAAACGACCGGCTCTGGCTCTGCCAGTCTTCATAGTTAGCCAGCGCCACCCGCCTCAGATCGCCGTGATTCTGCTGCTCCTGAACGGTCAGCACGTGATCCAGATCGGGGATTGCCAAGGGACGCAGGACGACCGCGTCCATGATGCTGAAGCTGGCCGTATTGGCGCCGATACCCAAGGCCAGAGAAAGTATGGCAGCGATCGTGAATCCCGGCGTTTGACGTAGCTGGCGCAACGCGTAGCGCAGGTCCTGGAGGATGGTTTGCATGGTATAACCTCCGGCCCAGTCCAACTCTGCTCTTGGGAATCTGCCTTGAGATCGTGCAATCTCTCGGCCAAACCCTGCATGCGGTTAACTGTGCATCGTCATTCCCTTAGCCGCTGGGAATCTCAATCGCGCACGGTTCCAATGTCCAGAAGCGAATGCAAGCGTTCACAATCGAACACTTGAACACAATGCCAGCGGTGGAATCATGCCGCCCTTCCCTTCTAATTGTCTGTGTGGCATATCACGATGGCAGGCGTTGAGATGAGAAGACGAGGCGAGGCCATCGCACTCGAGCGCATTCGCCTGTGGGCATTCCGGGAGGTGCAGCGAAGCTAGCTGCTAATCCAGCAGGGGAAGAACCTGCCAGTAGAACTTGCCCAGTTGCTACTGTAGTCATACCGGACGGCAGAGAGAGTGATCTCTCTTGCCGATGCTCCGGAGTAAACGCCCCAGCCGGCAAAGCGCAAGCAGCGTCGGGTCCGTCAGGGGGGCTAGCAAGTCAGCAGGCTGTAGCGAAAGGAGCGAACCGTTAGCCGCGAAAAGTCCACCCACTCGTAGCGGACTGTAGTGGATAGATGAGAACGCTGAATCTGTCTTCCGGAGATGAAGGCTGTGCTGCTGGTGAAGGAACTGGGTATACGCTACCGGTGGGTTCTCCGTGGTCATAGAGGGCTGCATGCTGACAAGGATTAACAGTGAAAGCTCGGACCCACTCGTGGGCAGCCTAGGCGCTCCCGCACAGCAAAGGCTCTCCGTATAACCAGCGAATGCCGGGAAATCGGAGAGTGCACGCGAGTGGCTCGGATGAGGTCAATAAGTGTTGATGGACAGGGACACTACAACCCTGACCGGAGCGAGGACCTCTGGGGTAAGGCCGTGAGGCCCTAATGATGGTATCGGAAGAGAACACCTGCCCGGCACAGTACGGGATCACGGGTCTCAGTCTTGGACGATACGAAGGATGAAAGCAAACTGTCTATTGCGTTGCGCACGCCGGGAGCAGGCTTAAGCAGATCAACAGACAGGAAGGCATCATCTGAAATGTCAGCCTTGAAGCCGTACTGGGGAAAACCCGCCGTACGGAATTTTAGAGGGGGTTATGGAAACGGCGGCATCATGCGAAGCCCGCTTAGCGCCATAGCCCTACTCGACTATTGTGGCCAATACTTCCCCAACGTGATTTGGATCACGTTGCTTCCGCGTGCAGGGTCAAGAGTCCACAAGTGGCATTCGAGACTATGCGCGAATTGCAACCTTTTCGTCAGCCGAGCGTCTTATCTGGTAACGAGCAGAGGCTTTCTGAAGAAGTTCCACGAACGATGATTTCCCTTCCTTTCAGGGTCCTGTCTGGACCTCTTTTCACGCTCCCCGCTGTAATTCCCTACCTTAACAGCCTCTGGATCGGGCCTACCGGAACGTGGGCCCATTTGCTTCACCTTCGTCTTCGTCTCGTCTGCGGAGATCTTGCTGTCGTAGCCTTCGAATGCAGATCATCCAGATGCAGAAAAGAACGCGATCAGGGGGCTGCGTTGATATGACCTGCTCCCCTGGATCCGCACAGGACGAGATCAAGCATCACGGTTCCTGAACCGCGCGAATCGGCCCCGCGCTCTCTAAAAAGTCCTTCAACACATTCTCCTTCCATCACTCTCTGCGGGCGCGAGAGTCTCCACTGACTCGCTCCGTCTTTTCGCTATCCACGAAGAGCGCGACATATCCCACATTTTCGGTAGAGCAGGATTCCATGCTCGCACTGAGTCGGCATGTTCTCGCCATGCTCCTCCACTAACTGCTGGTAACTTCTCGCCTGTTTTTGCTGCTGAAAACGGATTTTCATTTCGCAGTCGAAATCCTCCAGGCATCTGAAATCCACTTCAGACAGAACTCCCCTTGTCCACTCTTTGTTCCCAATGACACCGGTCTCGAGCATTTTCGTTCTCCCTTCTCAAAATCCGCTCATCACATTCATCGCAAATTGCTCGCCGCTCCGGACGAGAACTTAGTCGGCGATGGCAATTCCAGGTTTACTGTGCTCTTGCGGGTATAAGTGCAGATCGCAGTGGCTCCGAGGTACAGTTCACTGGAATTGCCAAGTTCCGGTTGCCTTATATTCTGTTGCCGACTCCTATTTCGCGAAACTCTGCATCGAGGGAAACGACAACCCCTATGGAGGCATGCTGGAAGCCTCTATTTGCAGAAGAGACAGCCTACTTTGAGGGGAGCGGCCGGCTTCCGCGAGAATCTCTTCCGCAGCCCGCACTAATCCAAAACGATGAAATGGTCAAGCGGTAGCCAGGCAGTGCACGTCCGAATGTCTTGCCTGATTATCTTGAGCAGGAAGCATGGGAGGACAGTTGCCTGTCTTTCGTGCCCAGCTCAGTACGCCCGGCGTATTTCCTGAGTGCTGTCGTACTCAGGATGATTAGCATGGAACCTCGGGTTTCCACCAATCCTCGTTGTTTGAATGCCGCGAGCGCACGTGAGACAGTTTCCCGCGATGTGCCAACGAATTCTGCGATCTGAGTGTGGGTCAGAGCCAGGTGGTATCGTGTTTGATCGCCCATTGTTTGGCCTTGCTCACCCCAGGCCAACAGTTGCGATGCCAGCCTTTCGCTGGCAGAATGTGACAGCCCCACGATACGCAACGTTCTCAATGTATACCTGATGGTGCGGATGAGCTCAGTCATAGCTATGCGATATATCTCTGGATGACATTCCGCAAAGCGGAGAAAGTCACCGCGCTCGATTGAGGCGATCCTAGCCGCATAGAGAATGTCTGCGGACCACTCTGGAGGGCAACCCGATAGTGCTTCGGACATACCGAGCACAGAACCCCTCTTTGCGATGTGAACTGTCATCCTCTTCTCGTTGACATCTTGCAAGGAAAGCCTTACCTCTCCAGCAACGACGATGTAAACCGTCCGAAGAGGTTGTTGCTCCAAGAATAAGATGTCCCCCGCATTGCAGTCGATCATCGACCCTATCAATTCGAGCTCGCGCACAGCTTCCTTCGACAGCATCCGTAAGCCAGAATTCTCTGCCGTGGATTGCAGCCCAACGCCATGAGATGCGGTGCAGGGAGTGTGCGGAGTGTGTATGCCCGAAGCGCCTTGAATCGCTGCTCTTGCTGAAGTGCTAAACATAGCTCGTGCCTGTCTTTCTCGCTCTTTCTGATTCCGGACCAGTGTAGATCACGCGAAGGAACTTGGTACCCGCCGAAGCAGCTCTTGCATTGCGATCAATTGCTTCCTCGGTGGGATGGCTGTCGCTTGGTTGTCCCAAAACGAGGTTCTACCGTTCGACTAAGCGAGAAAATTGCCAAACTCTTCGGATCCCCGACCAGCGACCTGCGCCCCTTGAGAAGAAGGATCGTGCACATGCCCGTCCCATCCGCGGGCGCGGAGCATTTTTGGATGAAAAGGAACTTCCCTAGTGGTAGATACGGATATCTTCTTCTGAGCGGGCGGGATATTGGTCGAAGCGTCCAATTCCCTCACGCCGGCTGATTGTTCAGCTGCTAGTCGAATGCGAGTGTCGGATGCGAATTCTCCGATGCACACTCGAGTTTGTCCGGAGTGTCCATCGACAGCTTCGACTGTGTCGTGGACCTCTCCGGCGTCAGCGCTGATTCTTAAGCAATCGGGACTCCCTACTTTTGGCAGACCTCTTGTGAGCGTTACGTGAACCACAGGGAGGCACGCTGAATTGCCTCGCAATGACGGGAAACTCTGTTTCGACGGGTGAGAGGCAGGGTAAAGTGGAACTGGCTCCTGACAGGCTAATCGAGCCTTGCCTTCACATCCGTATCCGTCGGGGAGCCCTTTCCCACGTGCCAGAATCGCCGATGCGATTTCGCGTACACCTTCGATGCAGGAATGAACAGCTCGATTTCCGTGCCGCCGTCGACCTCAGTCCAAATTGTCAACCTGCCGCCCATCAGTTTGGCTCGTTCTCGCATGCCGGGCATTCCGTAGTGCCCCTCACGTCCCTCTCGGCGAAGAACCTCGTCGGGGATCCCTTTCCCATCGTCCCGAATGCGCAGTTGGAAATGCTTCGCGTCATAGCGAATTTCAACTTCTACGCTTTTCGCCTCCGCATGCCGAAAGGCATTGCGCAATGCCTCCGCCGCAATCCGGTAGATTTCGTCACGCAAGATAGGATGTAAATCCCGGGAGGTCCCCTCCACGACCACGTTGAACTTGGGGGAAGACGGATTGGCATCAGCAGAAGCGACTTCTTCACCGACTGTCTCAATCGCCAGGGCAAGATCGTTCTTCTCGACCGTCGAGCTACGCAACCCCTGGATGGCGTCCCTGCCTTCGGCGACCGCATTTGACGCTCGATCGAGAGCTAATTCAAGCGTGTTGCGAGCATCGGCCGCGCCCTCCGGCAATTTGTAAATCGCAACTTGAAAGAGTGGCAACAGTGCCTGGAAACTCTGAAGCAGAGTGTCGTGTATGTCCCGCGCGACCCGCGTTCGTTCGCCGACCCGCGCCTCCAGCACCGCATTGAACTCCCGCTGCAGTTGCAATACCCGTAGCTGATACAGCCCCCACGTCAGCGCCAGAAACGCCAACGCACACAGTGCGTAAAACCAATTCGTCTGGTACCAGGCCGGAGGGATAGTGAAGTCGAGCGAGTCGCCGGTCACATTCCACACGCCGCTGTTGTTGCAGGCAAGAACGCGAAACTTGTAATGCCTCGGCGACAGGTTGGTGTACTCCACGTGACGGACGTTGAACAGCTCTCTCCAGTCCTTGTCCTCGCCTTCGAGTTTGACGCGGAAGCGCACCTTCTCCGGCACAACCAGGCTCAGCGCTGTGTAGTCGATATCGAGGTGACGGACGCCAGTCGGCAAGTGCATGCCGTTTGAGATTGCAACCGTCTTGTCATCGGCCCTGATGTTCTCGATGTGGACCGGCGGCGGCAGCTTATTGAACGCAAGATGATGCGGATCGACAACGCTCACGCCGTCGAAGGTTGCGAACCATATTCTTCCATCGGACGACTTTGTCACTGCGGGGCTGGTGCCGCCAACGATGGGTCTGCTTCTCACCCCGTCGGAGCTATCGAACAGAGTGGTTTTGAGAACGTACCTGGGATCGCTCACCCAGGCATCCAACTCGGAACGGGCGATGCGCACCAGGCCGCACGGCATATAAAGCCATACCGAGTGGTCGTCATCCTCAATCGACCAGTGAACCGTCTCGCAGGGCAATCCGTTCGCGCTGGTGAGCGTGGCAATGTGACCGTCCTTGATTCGGCTGAGTCCGCCCTGAGTTGCAGCCCACAGCGCGCCCCTCGATCCGAAGCGCAGATGGGTGACACGCCCTTTGCCCAATCCATTGGCGGCAGTGTAGGTGGTAAGAACCCGGCCATCCTTGAGATACGCTAATCCCCCCGCCTCATCTAAAAACCCCAGCCACAATCCGTCCTTTGGCAGATCGAGCAGCAACGCGGCCCAGAAGTAGCCTGGCGGCCCGGGCCACGAGATCTTCTCGACGACACCCTCAGGCTTCCACTTGAAAAAGCCCACATTGCCGTTCAGTATCCAAACGTTTCCGCGGCCATCTCCGGAGATCGAAGCGACATTCCCGCCAAGCGCGTCATAAGCGCTAACAAAGCGGCCCTTATCGAAGTAATACACAGCCTCCGCTGTCGCGACCCATAACCGGCCGCGAGCGTCCAGTCCTTGCGAACTGATAGCGCCTCTCAGCACGCTGTTTACGACCTCCGCTGCTGAGCTCTGGGCGACACTTGGGTGGGGGTCGCGGTTTCCTTTTAATGAGCTCACGCTTCGGTAGGTCGTGATTCGACCGTCCTGCCATCGGCTCAATCCGAGTCGCGTACCGATCCAGACACTTCCATCCGCAGTCGCTTCCACTGAGGCGACAGTCGCATTCAGAAGTCCCTCGTCGCGCGAGATGGTGGACACGGCGGGAACGCGAAACCGGTCGAGACCGCCGAGGGTGCTGACCCAGATAGTGCCTTCGCGATCCTCAAAGATGCAAACGACCCCGTCGTCTGTGAGTCCTTCGATGGCCGAGAACTTTTCGATTCTGCCATCGCGCAGCTGTAAAACTCCCTGATTGTCAGTACCAATCCACAGATGTCCGTCTTTGCTGCGGAAGAACGGAGATGCCCGAATATCGCCGGCAATACCTGCCAGGGCATATTTCCGGATTCTTCCGTCTGAAAGCTGGTAGAGTCCGTTCGGTGTTCCAATCAGCAACTCCCCGGCATCGTCCTCGATGAGTGCGTTAGTATAGCGGACGCCGGGGGGAAGCGCGTACTTCCGTGGAGGTCCGGGCGCCCATCGCCAGACGGCCGTTTCACCCGAAACCCATAGATTTCCTTTGCGGTCCTCGTAGATGCGAAATGCTGAGTTCCCGAAGCTGCCGCTTCCGTTGCACTCAACCTTTGCGCCGCGAACGGCGCAAATTCTGCCCGGAGAAATAAGACTGATCCAAACGGTACCCAGGCGGTCTTGAAAGACTTTTCCAACAATTTGTCCGGCCAATTCCGGAAGAGTGGTTAACCTACCATCTTTCCACTTCGCCAGGCCTTTTTGCGTGCCGATCCACAGCGTGCCGTCGCGTGAAACCAGGAGGTCCCGGATGAGGCTGCTCGGGAGTTGTTGGCCTGCCGGCGGCTGCCAGGGAACAGGGCGTCCGACCCCGTCAAATCGGTACAGGCCAGAATCCGCTCCCAGCCAGAGATAGCCATCGGGCGTCTGGGCAAACGAGTCGATTATGCCGTTGATGAAGCCGTCCCGGACCTTCCATGCGGTATGGCCGTATTGGCTGATGTCGAGGGACGGGTCAAGCGCGCGGGAGCAAGAGGAGCCTGCGAGCAGGATGCCCAGCAAAAGGGCGGCGCTGGCGTACGCTTTCTTCATGAAGGGTTCGTGAAGATGAACAACTGTCGCAGTATTTCGGCTTATTATATCGGTATGCCTCAGGAAACTGAGCTGGAGATGGGGCATGATCGACGCAAGACTCATAGCTCACCGCCTCTTGCCTGCCGCGCTCTTGTTTGCTGCCGCGCTCCTGCCAACGCCAGCCCACACCCAGACTGAAACAGCTTCGATTCGTGGCACAATCACGGATTCGTCCGGCGCGGTTGTGCCCGGCACCACTGTTCGCCTCGCAGACGTGGATCGCGGCACGGCCATCGAAGCGGCCACCGAAAACGACGGCGTTTACACGTTTGCGAATGCCCTCCCGGGCAAGTACCGCGTGGATGTGGAGAAGGCGGGGTTCAGAACTGTCCAGATGATTGGGATCACGCTGAATGTCCAGCAGAACCTGGAGCAGAATTTCAAGCTCGAGATCGGTTCTCCTTCGGAGACCATCACGGTCGAAGCCAATGCCGAGAATCTGAACACGAGCGACGCAACCGTGAGCACACTAGTTGACAACCGGTTCGTTGAGAACATGCCGTTGAACGGCCGCAGCTTCGGCTCGCTGCTCGACTTGGTACCGGGCGTGGTGCTGAACTCGGCCAACTTCTACGATCAGGGACAGTTCAGTGTGAACGGCCAACGGCCCGACGCAAATTACTTCACAGTGGATGGCGTCAGCGCGAATATCGGGACGAACGCCTCGAACCCGGGCCAGGGCGGTGCGGGACAGCTTCCCGCCACTAGCGCCTTTGGCGGGATGAGTAATCTGGTCTCGCTCGATGCCTTGCAGGAGTTCCGGGTTCAGACTTCCACGTTCGCGCCCGAGTTTGGGAGCACACCAGGGGCTCAAGTTTCCGTAGCGACGAAATCTGGCACAAACGATCTTCACGGCACGGCTTTCGAGTACTTCCGCAACGACGTACTGGATGCCAATGACTGGTTTGCCGACAACAAGGGACTTAAAAAAGCCGCACTGAGGCAGAATGACTTTGGCGGCGTGTTGGGCGGCCCAATCAGGAAAGATGAGCTATTCTTCTTCGGCTCATACGAGGGCCTCAGGGTGCGGCAACCTCAGGTGGCAAATACCTACGAACCCACCCTCGCAACGCGGCAGAGCGCACCCGCAGCCGTGCAGCCGCTACTTAACGCGTTTCCCAAGCCAAACGGTCCGGATCTTGGGAATGGAACTGCTGGATTCGCGGCCACCTACTCCGATCCCTCTTCGCTGGATTCCTTTAGCGGCCGTATCGATTATCTTTCGAAAAAGGCGACTCTGTTCGGGAGGTACAGCGATGCACCGTCAAGCATTCAGCAACGCGGCGCGGGCGCCGGCCAAGAGAATTACAACAACCTTATCCACACAAACTACCGGCTAAGAGGCGTAACCCTCGGCAGCAACCAGCTCATTACCTCTCGGCTTACAAACGAGACACGGTTCAATTACAGCAGAAGCAGGGCGCACACTTTTTTCACCCTGGACGACTTCGGTGGGGGAGTTCCGCCGCTGACTTCCGCCTTTTTCCCTTCCGTGGCCTCTCCACAAAACTCGGATGTCGCCTTCTTCGGCGACCTCAACCCGTATGGCCTCAAGTATCTCGCAGGCGAACTGGGAAACAATCTCGAGCAGCAGATCAATGTTACCGACAATCTTGCGCAGACCATCGGGTCGCATCTCCTCAAGTTTGGACTCGATTATCGCCGGCTCAGGCCAGAAGAGGATCCGGGAGGATACACCGGCGAGTATGTCTTCGGATCCCTGCCGAATGTGCTGGCGAACAAAATGATTGAAGCGTTCGTCATTTCAAGAACACCTTCGACATTGGCGTTTCCGAACTGGAGCCTGTTCGCGCAGGACACTTGGAAAGTATCGAAAATCATCACATTGACGTACGGTCTGCGCTGGGATTACGACGCTGCGCCGTCATCGCCGAACGGCACTTTGCCGTTCACGGTGACCGAGATAAACAACTTTGCGACGATGACACTTGCCCCGGCGGGGACGCCGCTATGGCACGCGCAGAAAGACGATTTCGCGCCTCGGCTCGGCATTGCGTGGAATCCGCGCCACGATCTGGTCATACGAGCGGGCGCTGGTGTTTTTTACGATCTTGGCTATTCGTTGACAGCGGCTGCTACGGTTTCATACCCATATGGGCAATCGAAGACAATTCTCAATACTTCGTTTCCTTTAAACTCTGCAAATGCTGCGCCGCCGCCGTTCACGACATCGCCTCCGTACTCCTCAATGCTGGTAGTGGATCCAAACCATGTCTTACCCAGGACCTACGAATGGAATGCGGCACTGGAGCAGAGCTTGTCCCGCGCCGACGTCTTTGAGCTAACCTACGTCGGCGCAGGCGGACGCAAGCTGATGCGAGATGATTTTTACAATGCTCCCAACCCGAATTTCACTGGCCAGTTCCAAATCCTGAGCAATCACGGGACGTCGAATTACGACGCGCTGCAAGCCGAATATCGGCATCGAGTGACGCACGGTTTACAGACGCTCCTCTCGTACACATGGGGCCACTCGATCGACGATGTCTCAAGCGACGGCAATTATCAGAATGGCCCGGTCACTAATCCTGCCCTGGATCGCGGACCGTCCGATTATGACGTCCGGCAAACATTTTCCAGTGCTCTCTCCTACAATATTTCCGGTCCGGCAACCAGGGCGCTGAAACAGATTTTTGGAGACTGGTCCACTGATACGATCATTTACGTCCGCACCGCTCCCCCGGTCAATGTGGTGACTGGGAAGGTCCTGGCTGGAACTGTTTTTTCCGGAGCAAGTAGCGCGCAACGCCCGAGCGTTGTTCCCAATCAGCCGTTCTACCTGCATCCTTCCGGCGCAGCAGGTGGCAAGATCATTAACGCGGCGGCTTTTACGACGCCTGTTCCTGCCACTGCGCAAGGCAATCTGGGACGCAATGCCCTGCGCGCGTTCGGCGCCACTCAGTGGGATATGACCTTGCGCCGCCAGTTCCGATTCACTGAGAAATTTGACCTTCAGTTCCGAAGCGATTTCTTCAACCTTCTTAACCACCCGAACTTCGGTCGCCCGATCAACTATTTGAGCTCTCCCCAGTTCGGACAGTCGACGCAGATGCTGAACAACTACCTCGGAGGTGGCGGTCAGAACGGCGGCTTGAATCCGCTGTACCAGATCGGCGGCCCGCGCTCGATCCAGCTCGCGGCGAAAGTGCAGTTCTAGCGGGACGTCATTCGCTAGCACTGATCGGGGTTCGACCCTCTCCCTCTTCCCATCTAATGGGGAAGTCCTATGAGAGGGGATGTCAAGAGAAAAACTCTCCCTTGCTCCCCTGTGAGGGGAAGCTGTTCGCCTTGCATCCAGCCCTCTGCCTGAGGAGACTCCGAGGCTGCGGGCTAGGCTTATATTTCCTGAGCGTGACCCGGCCAGTTGCGGTTTATATCTCGTCGGTTTCATGTTTCCGATGGTGGTTCGACGCCCTCGGCTCGTGAAGCTGCGCAAGCAGGACTGTTGGCCGCAGATAACATGCCAACCATGATCCTATGTGAGACTCGAGGCCTATAGCTTTATTGGGTTGTGCGAGGGGGCATAGGATAACCCTGGAGACTTCGGTGCTGACTGGCAGCACACGAAGGTGCCTAACTTCCGCATAGATACTCACCCTCGACCCCGAGCGTCGCGAAAACCGAAAGGCTACCATCGGCCAGGAAAACCTGAGCAATGGCCTTGATCTTCGATTGACGCTCAAGCTGCTTGTCGCTTCACAAATCCAGCGTCGAAACACTCTCCCTTCTTCCAAAGTGTTAGCGTAATGGCCGCGATCTTGCGCGCCAGTGTGACGCGGGCCAACTCCGGCTTCATTCCCCTGGCCAGCAGGCCCTCATAGAAATCCTGGAATGGTCCCGCACGAAGAGCGGCGTTCAGGGCCGCACCTTTGAAGATCTCCTTCATCGCGTGGTTGTGATTCTGATTGAGGCCGCGGACCTGTTGCGGCTTTTTCGAGCGTTGCAGTTGTCCGTCCACATATCGATATTGCGCGCTGTCGTGCGTCTCTACTGCCAGACCGCTGTAGGTCCACAGCTGCCGCTTACTCCGGAACCTGTGCGGCGTCTGCATAAGGGCAACCAGCTGCGCGGCCCGCAGCGGGCCGATGAAAGGAATCTGACGCAAAATCTTCACGGCCTGATGTTTTCGGCTCTCCGCTAAGAGCTCTCCTCGCACTGTGCGCCGCAAGGTCTGCAATCCATCCAGCTGTTGATAGAACAGCTCTGCGCGGCGGCGCACGCCAGGCTCCAGAATCTTATTCAGCCACGGCTCGCGATGGCGTCGGCATCGGCAGCCTAAAAGCCTGCCCATGATGAAAAACATCAGGATTCTTACGATGCGCAGACTGCCAGGTCCCGCCATTAGGCCACTGGGCGAAGGAGTTCATTCTCCCGAGGCTCACCACGAATTGTTTCGGGACTGGCAGAGAACACAAACTCAATCTTCTGCGACGGCTCTTCGGAGCCCGAGGCTGCAAATGGATGTGTGGTTCTGCTTAGAGCAGGAACCAAAAGCCGAGAGGCACTGTTGCGTAACGGCAGATTCTGATCAGACCAATCGCGCGCTCTCCTGAGCGCGCCCAAAGATCCTGCGCTTTTCCCTTGACTTTGACTTACATAGATGTGGCCTAATGGGGAAGTGATCTGGCTCACGTCACTTCCGAATCGGCGGTGAGAACCGTTACGGTTAGTCACGAGCCGCACTCGGCCAATCATCCTTCGATTTTCATGTAATTGAGATCTGAGAGCGATATATTCAGGCAATGGACGCTCGCGAGTCAGCATTGGCGAACGTAAAGTGGCAACTCGACCTCTTGCAACAGGATGAGAAGCGGCTGCATTTCTTGATTTCGTGCCAATCCACTTCTGTGGAGACTCGGACGCGAGCGGTTACGCAGCTGCCGTGCGTACGGGAGCGAATTCAAGTACTTGCTCAAGAGCTGAGCCGCCTAGAGTCCGAAAAGCGCAGCGCCTAGAGAATTGATCCGATCATTTCCTGGCCAAGGTTCCAGTGGTTCACGCAGGTCGAATCAAAGAACTATCCCACGTACACGCAATTCGGCGAGTTGATATTGTTCGCATAGCGGTTTCGGAGTGTGGCGGGCCCAACAAAGTCTGAACTGTTTGGGACCGCCAACAGAATCTCGGATACGCTCGTCAAAGAATGTTCCCAGTAAAAGTCGTCACCAAAAGGTGTGGTGTGTTTCGTTGCCAACTCCAACTTGCTCATTAAGCAACCGGTTCGCGCAGATCGGATCACGGGCCTAAGCGCAGGCAGACTTTTGCCCAGACCGAGTGATCGATGAGTTGCATCGCTTTTCGTAAGGACAGTCATGACAGCTCCCGTTGTTCGGTTGTTCACTTCAACGATGCCCGTCTGGGTTGGAGCGTGCAACAGCCCCAGACGAGAAAGGAGAAAGTAGTTCGTGCCTTTCGTAGTCCGGCTAGTCAGGCTGCGGTTAAGGTGTAATCGCCTCGGAGTTCGCGCGGTGCAAAACGAGGCCGAGCTAATTCCACCGAGGCTGCAGGCTGCTTGACGGCGGAGACGCATACCGACCGATGCTCTTCCAGTTCGTTCCTTGCGCGCTCTAATTCCACGCTTATATAGGCCGCGAATTTCCTGCTGACCCGAAAATACGTAGAGGCAAGAGCTTCGTTGTACTCGCTTTGCCTGATCTCAAGTGCCTGTTCCAGATTCTGACAGCGTGCGCACCTCATTTTTGCCACCCGTTCTTCGGTTCCTTCTGCGCTGGATTCGACGCAGCTTCGAGTTAGTGGGCTTGGTGTCCCCCTTTCGTCAAGCAACCAATGTGGTTGCAGGGGGGAACCCTGTTTCAGAGTGTTTGATGGACAACGCGCCCCATGGTGAAGTGGGGCATTTCGCCTCCAGGGGTGTTGCGTCGCAACCGGCGGGAGCCGCTCTTCGTGGAGACGGGGACGTAATTTATCTTCACAGCCTCGGGCTGCCGCGTCTGTGGCGGCCGTCACGTTTCAATGGGAAGCTTGCGTGTGGAATCAGCCTGCGTGGGTCCCGGTTGAATCGTGGACGCCTCGAAACTCTACCGGCCTTCCCAAAATCAGGGAAGTGTAGGCAGTGATACTCCCGCTACCCATATCGGGAGTGTTAGTTCGCGATTTTGACGGCAGCACAACGTCCGAGGAACTACCGCCGGTCCCGGCGAGCGTTCGTGAGAACCAGGAACGCGTTCCATTTCCCATGTATGCAGTCGCAGCGGGAACTGTGAGTTCCACCTCGGCTCCTGCATCAACTTCGCTCCACACAGTCAGATTTGCAACCTGCTTCCAGGCAACCGGAACATTGCCATTCATTCGCTAACTCTAACCAGAGTTGATTTGCGCATGAAGATTTCGCATTGGCGGACACACTCCAATTCCGAGCCGTTTCATTTCGGCCTCCGGTTCCGGAAAGTCTCCGGTGAGCGGGAAGCCAAGGGACCTCCAGGCCTCCAGACCGCCGGCCAGAACGTGGATGTTGTCAATTCCGCGCCTGCGCATTGCTGCCACAACGCGGGCGCTCACAAAACTGTTTTTTGACCTGCAGTAGAGCACAAGGTCCACGTCCGGGGGCACAACGATCTGTTTCTTATGCCTGAGTTCGAGGGGATCGATCCGCACAGCTCCGGGAATTCCAGCAACTCCTTCCGGGTCTTCCTCGAACCGAAGCAAGTCGACGACTCCCACCTTCGCTCCCACTTCCAACTTAGATCTCAGTAATTCAGGCGCGATATAAAGTGGCCTAAGATGGCGGAGCATGAGAAGGAGTTGCGCAATTTTTAAGATAAAGAAGAGCAACAGAGGAACCGCGAGTACAAGGACGATCCAGGTCGCAATAACCGGGATGGATTGTGCCACCTGATCAAGCTGTCGGGCAAACACAAACCCGCAGCCAATGTAGAAGCCGGCCCAGAGCGCTGATCCTCCGGCATCGTAGGCGATGAATGCCACTCGTGAGGCTCCCAGCATTCCGGCCAACGGAGGGCTGATTCCATCAAGGCCCGGAACGAACTTGGCGATCAGCAAAACCGCCAGGCCCCTCCTCTTAAACATCTCCCGGCCACTGCGAAGGCAGTTGCCTGGGTCGGATGTGAAGGCGCATAGCAGCTTCAGGACTCGCTTACCCCCAAGGCGCCCCGCATCAAACCAGACCAGATCCGCCAATAGGCAACCAAGGACAGCCACAAGCAAGATTCCGGGAATGCTCAATTTTCCTGAGCCCGAGCGCTCCGCCGGAAAGCAGGAACAGGTTTGCGGGAACGGGGAGGCAGAGCTGGCGCGCAAGCACCGCGATGAACAGGAAGAGGTACGTCGTGTGGACCAGATAGTAGCTCATGCATACCTCATTTCATCTCGCAACCGAGGTTTCGAGGCGCATAAAGGAAAGTAGCCCGCTTCCCACACACGCGACTCGCTCGTTCCACTTGCGTTCCACATCTTCGTCAACCAAGTTGCCCTCGTCTTGTCTGCTGGTCCTGGGTCAGCGATGAAAAGCCGGATGCACCGTTGCGGGATGCCCAGCGATCAAGAATGATCCCGGACTCGCGATGCAGCCAGTCCGAGCTCCAGTCTGGAGCGGCATAGGCCCCATGTCCCCACACTGTGCCAATTTCCTGGCCGCCGATGGATTGCCAGACACCCTGGCGTTTGTAGCTCATCGATTACCTCAAGATTGATGTTGGACGGTCTACCAAGATTTGGTCACCAATATGCCAAAGAGGGCTCACTCGGTCGGCAACCCTACCGCCTCGGTGAGTTCATCCTGTGCCTGGATGTAATCGAGTTGTGCCTGCAGGAAGAGCGCTTCGGCTTCCATCTCCTGCGCAGTGGTGGTATCGGCTTGTGAGCGCAATTGCCCCCAGAGCGGCAGCATGAAGGGACACCCTTTTCGTTGCACACCCGAAACCGCAGAACTGGAGATTTACCAGAGCACGGTCCGACCGTGGAGACAAAAACAGCCAATTGGGCACCCGACCGATCCCGGCATCAGTCACTTAGATTGGTTCGCTGAACCGTGGAAGGAGTTGTCGCTCGATATCCTCATTTTTCAACGACTCACCTTGCGAGCAGCGCCGAATTGCCGATGTTCACATACCGTTAACGCTGTCTCAGTAGCCAGCCGTCGTGGACAGGTTGCCCATTCGCTTTGAAGGCACTCGCTCTTGCGACAGTCAAATTCGCACTGCGCAATGGTTGCCGGCACATCTTGAATGACGTTTCTCCACAGTCTTCTAAAGAACTTGAGCGCTGTTGATTCGTTCGTCATCGATTCCTCAGCTCACTGCCACGCGGGGTGATTCGGAATGACCACGCTCTGTTCCAGGGTGAATTCCAGTAGGGTCTCGCTGGGAATCCTCAGCCGGTCTCCCTTGGTTATGATCTCCGATGCAGCTCCGACGCCCGCACCTGTGCCCGCCCCGACGGCCGCCCCTTTCCCACCGCCGGCAACCGCGCCAATGATGCTCCCAATCGCAGCTCCTCCAAAAGCCCTTTTCGCGGTACTCTCTCCTTTAGACTTGCCTGAGAGCCCGTATTCTCCTGTGACCAACGGAAGAGTCTGGCCTTGGACGACGATTCCCGTCAGCTCGAGTCGCAGTTCTGCTCTTCCCGCGAAGGTTCCTGCTTCTTTGGACTCTTCCAGCCGTCCATAGACGTCTGTGTGCTTCGGAACCACCACAATTCCATCTACCGCAAAAGGCTGTTCGAGTGAAGCTTCAAACCGATATCCAACGCCGTTCTGGGAGGAATCAATGGCGTCGATGGTACGGACCGAGATCTGAGTGCCGGCGGGAATCGTTACTACGCCTGGAGACCCGGCCGTTTCACTCCTTCCCGTGGCCGAAAGCGGAACCCGCTCCTTCGAGTGGATTGAGGACAGGTCGTCTTCCGCTTCGGAATCGAATTGGAGAGAGCGAATATCGCCGATGCTATAGGTTTGTACCGACGATCCTACTTGAAAAGTAATGCTTGTCTGGCAGCCACTCGTGAATTTCCCTTTGATCAGACTTCCATTCTTGAGTACCAAAGAATCAGCTCTTGCAGCAATTGCTGCTACACATAGAGCTGCAATCACTCCGCAGATATTCTTGACTTCCATCGCGACTCCTTCTCTCCTTTTCAATTCTGTTGTCACCTCGCTCAGAAGACCCAGGCGCCCACGAGTGCGAGCTTCCCGAATGGCAAGTATTCAATTGCAAAACCTCTCCCACCTAATGACACGTCACATCATCTCGAAAAGTGCCGCTCGCAAACATCTGCGCCAAAAATTGACCGCAACGAATTATCTTCTGGGCATCCTCATCGTCATTAATTGCATTCTCCGACGTCGTGATGTTTGCGGCGCCAGCAGAGCGACGTGCTTCGACAAACTTCTCGGACCAGGCCTGCAGATCGCTGAATTCGCTCCGCAATAGCTCAAGCCCTCGGCGATCAGAGTCCGTCGACGTTGCTGCTGAAGCCAATGCAATGTTGTCAGCCGCTCGACTTTGGTAGGCGCCGATTGTGTTGCCCGCCAGGCTATTCTCCACGGGGTACCCATGTTGGACAGTCACCATAAGCCATCCCCCCCACTCTCGGATCGAAGCCATTGCCTCGATTGCGGCCCTGATGAATGGGCGGGAGAATCCTGCTTCGTTGCCGGCCGTCGAGGACGCGTCTGAAGGCAGCGTCAGGATTATCCTGCTTCCCTCAAATCTCAGTGACCCGCCGGTGATTCGCGCTAGATCTTCTGCATCAACGAACACTCGCCCTTGGGATCGCATCACCTTCGCTTCGCCTTGGTATGCATCAATCGAGAATGTCTCCTCCCCGCGCTGTGACTGCCCCGGTTCCATCAGCACCAACAAGAGTGCCGCTCCAACCATGAAGGGCCTAGACCTCGGGATGTGGATCAATTGAGCCTCCTCGCCGAATTGCACTGCGCGTTCGCGGTATTGCTTACCGTCAACGCATTCCTCGTACGCCCGCCTTTCGACTGCTCAGGTTATGGGACGTCAGTTAGCGGACGGAGAGTGGACTCCCCCTTCAGATCTGTCGTCAAGTCGATCCGGCGCTCCAATTGGAAGAACTTCGTCACCGTCAGAGCTGAAAGTGTCTTGTTGAATTTCTTGAAATAGCTTCTCTTCAGAGCCGCGAGCCGCAAATCGCACGCAAACATTCGATCAGCCATTGCTTTGGCCTCGGCATCGCTCAGGTCCGGGTATTTTTCGGTGTACTCCTTAATGACGTCCACGCGTTCATCGTCCAGCTTGGACCTTTCGTATTCGATCGATCGATAGATCGGCCAAAAGGCCGCAGCCTCCTGATCGTTGAGATTCATCAATTGGCCGACGATCGATGTCTTATTTGCCTGAATGCCCGCCCGAACCAGCGCGATGGCCGAATCGAGGCTGGGTGGCTCCTCATTTTGGGCGCAGCAGAGAGGCGCCAGCGCGAGGACTGCCAGACTCACGTTGAGCAGTAGAGCTTTTTTCATCAACATATGAATCTCCTGCGCCAGATCTTCCGTGACGCTTCAAACTGAAGTTCCTTCGAAACAGGCGCGAAGGTCCGCACCCATCTTTCAAGATGTGACGGGTCACACCCCGATAAGCTACTACCCTTGTCTGGCGATTGCCTTTTTGTGGTGGCGCTCGGGCAGAGGCTTGCGTCCCTCGGCTTTCACAGTGGTCTCGTCGACCGCAGTGGCGCCCTGTATGTCATTTGCGAAAGTGGCGCCGGCAGGCACCAGATAGCTCTGGACATTCTTGTCATCGCCTGTTCCGGTGGCCACGTCGATGCGACTGGCGTCGACCCCCTGGTCATTGACCAGATAGTCCTTGAGGTTGACTGCGCGCTGCCGGTCGAAGTACTCGACTCTGGAATGCCTATGCATGGCCGCGGCCTTCTCCTGCTTCGCCGCGATCAGCTTCTCTTTCGCGTTCGAGTCGGCTACGATGACCGCTGTGGCATCGGAGGATTGCTTCAGTTCAAGAGCAATCTGATCCAGGCAGGCCTTGGCTTCGTTGTCGACGCGTGTCGGCCGCCTGGTATCGCGTGCGAACGAGACGCTGCACAGCTCCTGTACATGGGGGATCGGGGGCGGAGGAGCCACGATTGTCACGCTCGTATTCGCGCTCGCGGTATGATTCTTGTCGTCCGTCGCATTGCAGGCAATCGCTGCTTGTCCTGTGGGCGCGCCGGTGGATGAGAAGCTTGCCGTGGTGCCAGCACCACTAATCGCTCCTGCTGTTGCAGAGTAGGTGTAAGTCAAGGGCCGGTTCTGCGGGCTAACGCCGATGCAGGTGATCGTGCTGGTTTCTCCTGGCTTTACAGTCGAAGGATTGGCGGAGCAACTTACGGTGGGAGGCTCAAACTCCTTAACCGTGAAGTTTGCCGAGCACTCCGCCGTCTCACCGGGCTTCGATCCCTCCTTGCCTTTCTTGCCTTCCTTCACTTCCGCTTTTGCCGTGTATCTGCCGGGATCGAACGCATCGGTCGCAATCGTAGCGCTGCTCCCACTTCCCGCGACTCCGGGTCCCGACCAATCGTAAATTACGTTCGTGTGCTTCCTGGCGCTTATCGAACTGGCTGTCGCAGTTGCAGTCACCTGCTCACCCGCGTAGACGCTGGGCGGTGTGGCATTGCAGGCCAAGGCGATTGGCTGTGCCCTCTTACATCCCACAGGTACAAAGGCCAGGCCCATAGCAATCAGGCTCAGACCGATTGACTCCAGATTTCGTGAACCCATATTCCATTCCTCTCTTCCTAACTCCCGGCCTTCCTTCAGCAAAACGGACTCCTCTGGCAAGCGCGGTGCCGATCAGCTTTCGATGAGCGATTTTGCCGTCCGGCGGCAATTCTTCATTGCGGCGCGAAGAGATGGCGCAACGTTCATCGGGGCCGCTCTTTTTGCACTCACCACTGGGCGCCTCTGATAGAACGCAAGCAATAAAGGTGCCAAGCTGCAAAGCGACCGTCGTTGGACCCACGCATTCAGCAACAAACAGGCGAAGAGCACTGGCATGCACCTTCACCGCATGCTTACCTAATGAGTCCCGAACGCAATGACTTACGCCGGCAAAGGCAAATAAGGTGCATTCGTTTTTCAAGGACTTCAGCGATTTGCAGAAGGATGCCAAGCGCACATAGCAGGGCTGTTGTTCGGCCACCGGTCCTGCGGGAGTGTCGGAGAGAATTCGAAACTGACGTCGACAGTTTCGACATAGGAATCCATTGGCGGAAAAATGACGCTGAAAACAAAAGGGAAGATATATCTCGGAGTTGGCATCTTCATTGCAAGAACAAGGAGCGATGGAGCAGTAGAACGCCCATATGAGAAAGACCACGAAAGTGACTTTCACGTGATCTCGAAGAGTGGAGCGATACAGTTTTCCAAGCCTCGTCGGAGGAGAGCGGATGCACTTGGTCATGGCGGTTCCGTTTTCAACACGTTAAATCACGATATTCTCGCGACGTTCAAAGCGACATCGACAGCTCCATTTTCGGCGATTTCTATAATCCCGCCTGGAGAGAGTACCGCGGGAAATTAGTACTCCAGTTCCGACCATGAGATTGCGCGTCCTCATCTCCGCTTTGCTCGCCTACGCATCGGGGCCGCTGATCGGTCAAGCGACCGCCGCACCCTCTCTATCGGCGGATGAAGTAATCGCCAGGATGTTCGCGCAAGACGTGCTGCGTGAAACCGAAGCCGGGGGCTATCCTGGCAACCGGCTATACGTTCTTGACAACCTGGGTTTCGACAAGGAAGCCCGGATGGTGGTGAGCGTCTGCAGCGGTCCGGATGGAACGAAAAACTTCCATGTTGTACCCGAACAAGGTTGGGAATCAGCGAATAACCGCGTGCTGCGCGAGACGCTGGAATTAGAATCAGAACTTTCGCGCCCGCGGGTGCGCCCTGAAGCCCAGATCACTCCAGATAATTACGCACTTGAATTGATCACGGCCGCTCCTCTCGATGGCCGGCTTGCTTATGTAATCGACGTGATTCCAAAGCGCCAGGACGAGTACTTGTTTCGCGGACGCATCTGGGTCGATGCCGAAGACTATGCGTTGGCGCGTGTCGAGGGCGAGCCGGTCAAGAGCCCATCCACTTGGGCCCGCAGTGTCCATTTCACGCAGTTTCGGGTCCGCAGTGTCCATTTCACGCAAGAGTATCGGAAGGGCGGTGCGTACTGGCTTCCATGGTCTACCGACGTCAACATCGAGGCAGAGGCCTTTGGAAAAACAGAGGTCGAGATTCACCATTTCGATTACTTGCTGCGCTCAGGAAAGACGGAAAGAGATTCAACCCTCGAGCTTGTGGAGGTCCAATATGTCAAACGCTAAACTTGCTCTGATTCCGGCAGCTGGCAACGGGAGCAGTTTGGCACTTGCTCTGGGGCACTCCCAAGATACGTGCACGAACCTAAGAATGCGCGGGCCCGGAAAACATAAGAGGCAATTATGTTGAGGGTGGATACAAACGGTATCTTTCGACATGAACAATAAGGCAGACAAATTGTTGGTGGTCGAATCGAACGAGGCTCTCAGAGAGCAGATCGTCGCGGTGCTGAGCGATGCCGGATATGAGTTGTCGACCGACTTGAGCGAGGGGGTGAAGGCGGTCCGCGCTTTCGCTCCCGACGCAGTAATCCTGCGCCTGTGCGTCAGCTTCCTCATCTGCGTTGAACATCCGGACCCGCGCGATCCTTCACATTCCGTCTCTGAACATCCGACAGTACTCGCCGGTTTGCAATTCAGGACTGTGATAGAAGTAGGTGAGTGTGGCGAGGTAGCCGATAATCACGTTGCCTTTTCCGCCCCTTATGACGCTGACGACATCGATAATGGCGGAGATGGAAGGCCAATCGCGACTGCGTACGCCTCGTAGCCACTGGATGACAAATCTCCAATAGACTAAGCGACGCTCACTACCCCAGCGACCAGTACAACCGGGACTGCGTACCAGTCGTAGATCGAACCACGCATGCTCGTGCAGGCCCTCAGCGAATCCGTACTCTCGATGGCCGAATTATCGCACGGCCTTGGCACTCCGGGAGTATTACCCTCCACTCGCAGTCTTGTCCAAGACAGCGATTCAGTAAATCCGCGCAGTTGATTTCAGAGGACATGGGCATCTTCCCTCGCCGATAGTGGCAGGTTCTGTCGATGACTCTCTGGATGGATTTCTCTGTGTTCGGTGTCCTGCTGTCCAAGTAGTTGGCGTGTAAGTGCTGAGCTATTGGTTCATCTGACTTTTATTCCTCCCGCTGCTGTCCAACTCTCAGCTACCACATCAGCGGCATCGGTAGCTGTTCGCAGAGCTTCTTTGCGGCCGGCGGTCCTTCCAGAGGAGTGTTGAGCCATGCCCACAAGTCTCTGAAGATGAACAGCTGTTGGCGCAGCAGAGCGGCCAGATTGGATAGCGACCAACCGAAGCTGGATTTCATTTGCAGGTATTTCAGGATCAGCATTGCGATTAATGCCGTCCATATCTGCGTCTTGACTGCATTAGGGCTGGTGCCCAGGAACGACTTCACTTTTGCGGTTTGTTTCAGTGCCTTGAAAAACAGTTCGATTTGCCAGCGGTCCTTATAGATTGCGGCCACCGTCGAGGCTGCCAGGTGGAGCAGGTTGGTGAAGAAGACCAGGATCTCTTGCTTGTCCGCGTTCCAGTACTCGATTCGCCGAAACAGAACCGGCGCATCGCTATGCTTGCGCAAAGAAGGCACAGAGACGATCTGGTCGCTGAGGACATTGCCCTTTTCTGGGACCGCACGCACCTCAACGGTGGTGTAGACCGTGTTGGTCTTCATCCGCGTGACGAAGAAGACCCCGTGCCGCGTCAACTGCCCGAACCACACATAATCGTTGTAGCCGCGGTCAACGGCCAGGATCGTGCCCGCTTTCAGGCGCAAGTCCCGCGCTACGTTCAGCTCGCTATACTTGCCCTCCGTCACCACCGCGAACGAGGGCAGGTAGCCGTCGTGGTCCAGCAACAGATGCAGCTTGATCGCGCCCTTCTGTTGCGTGTATTTGGCCCAGTCAAACATGGTCGCCGACAGCTCGATGATGCTGCCGTCCAGACTCATCAGCTTGTTCTTGAAACGGAACTTGCGATGGCTGTGCGCAGCCGTCTCCGTCTGACACTTCTCCAGCAGCTGCATAAAAATCGACTCGTACAGTTCCCACGGACGGTTGGCGTTGGCATACGCCAAGGTCGATTTCTTCGGCGTGACGCTGATGCCCAGATGCTTCAGCGGGGATTCGCAACTGGCCAGTCCCATGCATACTTCGCGCAGGGAATTCAAATGCGCCAACTGGCAAAACAGCATGGCCACAAATTGCTCCCAGCTGCTGAACCCCTTGGCGTTGCGCTCCGCCTGGTGGTGCTTCACTGCACGAGCGAACTGCCCCCGCGAAAACAGTTGCAAAAGCTGCGAGTACACACTGCATACTTGAAGCATGGCTGATCCTCTCTTCTCTTAATGTGGTCCTGCTCGGAACCCACTTCAGAGTAACTGCGGATCAGCCTCCTCAAACTTTTCTCGGGTCAAACAGATAGCCGCTATTTTGGACAGCAATGGGATAAAGTACAGTTCCCACAATGATGCGCACCGCACATTTGTTGGGAATGTGCTTATCAGATATCTGGAGGTTCGCCCCTTCGGCCCGTGCAATACGAGATTATTTTTTTCAAAGCCTGCACGTCCTCCTTTTTGGACTCATGCGCTCCGAAAGCGATCCGCAGAGCAATTTGTCCTCTTGACCGCTGCAATTGAACCGTGACTCGTCCACAGGTTTCACGCCGTAGGGAAATGCGGCGCTGGGCCAAACACGCACAATTCTTCAGGCTTCCACCGTCGTTAAACTGAGGCCGACTTGTCGGCCTTTCTCCAGGTTTTGATCTTGCGGATCCATCCATGGTCCCCTCACAGCCTCGCGAACACCGCTAATTGTCGTCGCGATCTGAACACTTATTGAGCACTATGAATGTCGCGATTTCCCGATCTTCAAGCCTTCAAGGAAAGGACGCTCGGTCGACTTCGAATGCGTTACCGGAAACAAAAAGTGCTCAAGATGCTTTTCCGAAAATCCGGGATCAGCTCTATTTCGTGAAGTGCCGCCACTCTTCGCCAAAACATCCGCATTGAGAATTTGAGATTCGATCGCCGAAATCGATGGCGTTAGCGAATCGCAGAACTATTCCATCGTTGATTCTGCGATCGACCAACTTACCGTCGAGACATCGTCCTCCAGAGAAAGACGCGTTACGATTTGCTCCACGGCCTCATTGTTTCGGCCTGTGGTGGTTAGCTCGGCCCTCAGATTGGTCTGGTCCTTTTCATCCTGCTCGCCGCGGATGGATTGGAGCCTTATAGGCAGTTGAGCAATTGTCGATAGCAGCAAGGCGCGAATGTGGGCTGTGACTGAA
The DNA here is from genome assembly GCA_963704415.1 of uncultured Acidobacteriaceae bacterium. GTDB lineage: Bacteria > Acidobacteriota > Terriglobia > Terriglobales > Acidobacteriaceae > Telmatobacter. Next base: position 3,136,010 of record OY969908.1, read on the forward strand.
AGACGGCACGCAAGTAGTATCTCGTAGCGCGTTTCTGCAGGTATCGCTTCCGGCAAGACGGGATGCAAGCGATAGGCCAGCGGGCGGAGAACCATATTTGCGAAAAGCACTGAGGCCGCGAGGACGAGCGCCAAATTGATGGATCCAAGCCCGCAGAGTGCGCCGATCGCAGCTGAACACCAGATGGTGGCCGAGGTGTTCAGTCCGCGAACATTGCCGGCATCTTGTCAATCGAACTTGCAAAATAAGCTGACATCAGCGAGTTCTGCTCCCGTGCCCTGGGATTTGGGCATCGATGACTTTGAGCTGCACTTAGAGAAGAAGATTGGACGAACAATTCGATTCCAGCGGGCGTCTCGGCGCTCAAAGGCGCCACGGCAGATCGATCTGGCGGGTTGACGATTTCATCCGGTATGAACGATCGGAAAGTGGATCAGTTGCATTTCAGCATCGTCACTACGAAATTGCTGTTCAAGTGTCCTGCCACAGCAATTAGCGATTTGGAGATTTCTATTCGATGGTTGCTGCAAGCCAACTCCGCGAATTCTGTTAAGGTGTTGCCATGCCCGCGCAACTGAGAGGAACACCCATCGAGAAAGCACTCGTGGAAATTTTCTCGGTCAGGCCGCGGTCATTTTTGAGCCGGGTGTTTTCGGTGAGAGCTGGAGGTGAGAATGTCGATAACTCCCTGATTTTTCGTGGAGTTACCGATTTTTGGTAGGCGAGGCGGGGCTTGAACCCACAACCCCCGGCTTAGAAGGCCGGTGCTCTATCCAGTTGAGCTACTCGCCCGTTTTTCCTATAGCTTACCATTTTGTGAAGTGGGCGCAGTGCTCCAAGCGGAGCGGCCGCGCCCACCGCCGTTTTCTCACCACAGCCACCGATTTTCGGGCACATGTCTCTCATCCCGATTTCCGGATTGCATCGAAGAGTGAGGTGGCTCAAATCCCAAGTGATTTGCCGGCAATGTCACACTTCCCATAGAACTCCTAGTGGTGTATGCTGAACTTCCATAGAAGTTCGAGTGGAGGGATGTCGATGGGAAAGAGGGTGCAGCAAGACGGAGAGATGCTCAAGGGGACGCTGGACATGATGGTGTTGCGGACTCTGGCGACAGGCGACGCCCATGGGCACACCATCGCCAAAGTCATCGAGCGGACTTCAGAAGACGTTCTGGAAGTGGAGCAGGGCTCTCTGTATCCGGCGCTGCACCGACTGGAAGATCGTGGATGGGTTTCATCGCATTGGGGCGCGAGTGAGAATAATCGCAAAGCAAAGTTTTACCGCTTGACCGCCGCAGGGAAAAAGCAGCTTGTTCGTGAAACCAACCGGTGGCGGCAGATGGCGCGTGCTATTGCGCTGGTGATGGGCGAAAAGACCCTGGCGCATGGAGATGTGGAATGAGCTGGTTCAGGTTTCTTCGCCGGAAACAAGCGGACGCGGATCTCCAACAGGAAATCGATGTCTTCCTGGAAGAGGAGATCGCCGAGAATATCGCGCGCGGCATGGCAGCGGAAGAAGCGCGGCGGCAGGCCCGCATCAAGCTCGGGAATCCTCAGATTGTTCGAGAGAAACTGTGGCAGCAGAACACGTTTTCGTGGCTGGACAAGATGGGGCGTGACCTCAAATATGCTTGCAGAACGCTGGCGCGCTCGCCGGGCTTTTCGCTGATCGCGGTCGCCGTCATGGCCCTGTGTATTGGCGCCACGACTTCTCTCTTCACGGTGGTGCGCTCCGTGTTGCTGAGGCCGCTCCCCTTTCGCGATCCGGCCGGGTTGGTCATGGTCTACGAACATTTCCGAGATGCCCGCAGCAACGCGCAAGGGTTCAACTACAACTCCGTCGCTCCTGCCGACTACTTCGACTGGCGCGCGAAGACTCACGGCTTTGAAGACATGGCCGCGATGCGCTACTGGCAATTCAACCTGACCGGGGAGCACGGAGAGTTGCCGGAACAGGTGAGAGCGCGCGGCGGAAGCTGGAATCTTTTTCCGCTGTTGGGGGTGCCTGCGGCCATCGGGCGCACGTTTACTGAAAGCGAAGATCGTCTGGACGGCACTGCGGTCATGCTCACGTGGAGTCTCTTCGAGAGGCGCTTCGCGGGGGACGCTTCCATTGTTGGCCGCCAAATTCACCTCGACGGGAAGCCTTATACAGTGGTCGGCGTGCTTCCACAGGGTTTCACATATCCCGATGCGAAGGTACAGGTTTGGGTCCCGTATTTGTCGGGGTTGCCGCCGGATATCGTGCCGCATCATGACTATCACTTCACTACCGTGGTGGCCCGCTTGAGGCCGGATGTGAGCCTGGGAAACGCTCTGAGCCAGGTAGCGGCGGTGCAGTACCGGCTGCATATGGAGAACCTGCATGCGCCAGTGGCTGAAGATATGGCGCCGCGGACCCTCAACGACGACCTGGCACGGGACGTCAAGAAACCTCTGCTGATCTTGATGTGTGCTGTTGCTTGCATGTTACTGATCGGCTGCTTGAACGTCGCCAACCTGCTGGTGGCCCGCGGGGCTGCGCGGCAAAAGGAAGTAGCGATCCGGGGCGCGCTGGGTGCCCAGCGGTTGACGCTCATCCGTGGGCAATTGACGGAGAGCTTGTTGATCTGCGTGGCCGGAGGCGTGGGCGGGGTGTTGTTGTCGCTGGCGGCTACTGGATGGTTATCCAGCGCGTGGAAGGAGCTGCCTAGCGCCGCGGGCATCCACGTCGATGGCGTTGTGCTCGGCTTCGCCTGTGCGGTGGCTTTTGCGGCGGCGTTGCTCGCCGGTCTGCTGCCGGCCATCTCGTCGACGGGCAAGGCGGTTTTTGCCTCGCTCCAGGCTTCATCGCGCACCGCCAGCGGTAACCTCTCCCGCGCCACAATGCGCAAGACACTGCTGACTGTGGAGATCGCGGTCACTGTGGTGTTGTTGATCGGCGCGGGGTTGTTGCTCAGGAGCTTCGTTCGTCTGCGCACGACCGATGTCGGATGCGTGACGAACAACGTGCTTTCTCTGGACTACAGTCTTCCGGAGCATAAATACGGCAGCCCGGAAAAAGTGAACGCCTTTAATGAAGCCCTTCTTGAAAAGGTGCGTGCCCTGCCCGGCATCCGTGCGGTTGCCCTCGGTTCGATTCTGCCCGGAGAAGGAAATGGCGGCGACGATATGTTCACCATCAAGGAACATCCTCCACTGAAACCCGGCGAATTGCTGCCCGATGCTCTCTTGCGTGCTGCCGATCCTGGGTATTTCAGCGCGCTGCAGATTCCGTTGCTGCGGGACGTTTTTTCACGGGCGATGATCGTCTGGACCGCGCCAAAAAGGTTGTCATCAGCAGCGCCCTTGCCCGGCAATATTTCCCGGGCGAAAATCCGATAGGCAAGTCCATCCATGTACCCGCGCTCAAAGACGCGGACTATGAAATCGTGGGTGTCGTCGGCGACACGCTTTGGCAGGTCGGTCAGCCCATCATGCCAACCATGTATTTTCCGATACTCGCCGGGGACGTTGATCACGGTGGGTCGCTCGCCATTCGCACGGTCTCCGACCCGCTGGCAATCTCCGTCCCGGTGCAAAAGCAGATTGCCTCGCTCGATGCCGAACTGCCCGTTTCCAACGTGCAGACGATGCAGCAGGCAATTGGCGAGTCGCTGGGCAATGCCCGCTTCAGCGCCAGCCTGGTGCTGATCTTCGCGGTGCTGTCGCTGCTTCTGGCTTCGGTAGGCTTGTTTGGTGTGCTTTCGTATCTGATGACACAGCGAACAACGGAACTTGGCGTTCGGATGGCGCTGGGCGCGCAGAGAGATCAGGTGCTGCGGTTGATGCTCTTCGACGGATTGCGTCCGGCAATTCTTGGGTTGGCACTCGGATCGGCAGCCAGTGCCGGAATCACGCAACTGATTCGCTCCATGCTGTATGACACACGGCCGCTCGACCCCGCTGTCTACGCGGCAGTGACTCTTACGCTGCTGATAGTGGCAACTCTTGCCTGTGTGGTTCCTGCCTGGCGCGCCTCGCGTCTGGATCCGATGCAGGCATTACGGGCTGAATAGTTCCGTAGACAATTCGCGTTAAAGGCTCTCTGAAGTTTGTGACCCTTAACGAGCGCCGAGCTCATGCGCGTGCTGCGTATATTCTTCCTTCATCTTGAAACTGAAAGAAGAGGATCTTTATTTCAACGATCAATCTTGTACACGTTAAGCCGAACGGCTGGCATTGCTGCCAGCCGCTCTGCCCTTCTGATTCAATTCTTGATCTGTCGTAGTTACCGGCCTTTGGGGCCAGGTTTTGCTGTTCTGTCATTGTGCTTCTCGTTATAGATCTGACGGCTATTCCTGTTCTCCTGGCGGTTTGCCTGGTTTCGTTGTTGCTGCGTAAGGGCACCCCCGTTGGCAGTGCGTTCGTTGTGAACCCTCTGGTCGAGTGCTGCCTGATTTCGATTGGTGCGCGCTGCTTCGCCGGAGGTCATCTGGCCGCTGCGCAGGCCCTGGGCGGTGCGCATCTGCTGGTTGGCTTCCCGGTTGTCTACTTCGTTCGGCGTGACGGTGTTCCCATTGTGCTTCTCGTTGTAGATTTGACGGCTCGCGGCGTTCTGCTCGCCGTTGATCTGTTGCCGCTCCTGATTGGTGAGCGTGCCGCCGTTGGCTACGCGGTCGTTATGGACCTGCTGATCGATCCGTGACTGGGTCCGGTCAGCGCGGGCTGCTTCGCCGGAGGTCATCTGGCCGCTGCGCAGGCCTTGAGCGATGCGCTGGTCCTGGTTGGCTTCCCGGTTGTTGGGGTTATAGTGGGCGCCCGCAGCGCGGTCTGCCGCCGAGATGGGCTGCGACTGAAGATGTTGCTGTGCGACCTGGTGATAGGAGTTGATATTCGACGCCGCCATGGTTCCAGGACGGCCGTTGTTCACGGACGCAAGCTGCGAACGATCCCGGGCCGCGAAGTTCTCGTGCTGCATCTGGTTTGAGGTCGGCTGGAAGTGCTGTTCGTGTTCAGCCTGCATCTCCATCGGCGAAGGACGAACCCCGATGCCGCCACCACCGTTGTAGCTTACGTGGTTCACGTTCACGATGGTGTTTCGTTCGACGACGGTGCGATCGACATAGACGTTCGACACATGGACGCTGCCAAAGTTTGCCACGGCACTGTTATAGGCAAAGGCTCCGCCGCGCCATTCACCGCCGCAGAAGCCGATGCCGCCATAGCCGAATCCGTAGTTCACTCCACCGTAGAACCCGATGTGGGGACCCCAGTAGCCGGGATGGAATACATACGCCGCGCCCACATAGCCCCAATAGCCAGGAGTCCAAAGAACGCCCACGCGTGGCGGGTGCACCCAAACTCCAGGAACCCAGTAGTAGCCTGCGTCTCCGTACGCCCAGTAGCCGGGCGTCCAGATGTAGCCTGGTGCGGGCAACGGAGGCTGCACATACACAGGTAGGACAGGAGGCGCAACGTTGACAGAAATAAAGACGCCCGCGTGAGCCTGCCTGGCCGGCAAAGTGAGCAGGGGCGTCATTACCGAAGCAGCAAAAAACAAACTGCGGATTCTTGAGCCAAGAGACATTGGGTTTTCTCCATCTTTCGCGCAGTAGGCTCGATGTCTCCTCAACTACGCTGAATGTTTACGTCTGTCCAGTGAAACACGAGTTCCCGAAGCATGTTGCTCAAGAAGTTTGAATGAAGACGAAGAAGTTAGGCAAGAAGCGGCGTCCCACCGGCTTACACCTTGGTACCTTGGTCTTCCGCTGGGATTGTCGGAAAATGCCGCTTTTGCTCTCGATAGGCTGCCCACGTGGCCCTCCCGAACTCAGCGGCTGGGGGGTCGCAGCCAGAGCCGGATAGTCCACGCAGGGCCCGTAGTATCCTGATCGCTCCCCTCGAATCCATCACGAAGTTAAAGCTCCAAGTCATCGTTGCGAAGTAACAGGACCTTCGTCTTTTTTTGCCGTCCGCCAGTGTTCTAATCGTCCCATGGCGAGCCTCGATAATTTCCGCCTGGTTGTCTTCCGTGCCGTTGCGGAGCAGCTCAGTTTCCGTAAGGCGGCGGAAGAGCTATACCTCACACAACCCGCTGTGAGCCTCCAGATCAAGGCTCTTGAAGAAGACATCGGCGTTCAACTCTTCGATCGCACAGGTGCGCATATCGCCTTGACCGAGGCTGGCCGGATTCTGCTGCGGTGCTCGCAACAGGCGCACGCGCTCTTGGTCCAGGCCGAGAACGAGATTGCTGCATTGAGCCAGGAGTTCGCCGGGCAGTTGGCACTCGGCGCCTCCACAACCATTGCCCAATATGTATTGCCCCGTCTGCTGGGCATGTTCGCACGGGAGCATCCGCGCGTTCATCCAACTTTGATCAGTGGGAATACCGAACAGATTGTTGCGGCAGTCGAGAGCCGGAAAATCGCGCTCGGCCTGATTGAAGGCCCTGCACGAAGCCGCGGCGTGAAGCTGGAGCCGTTTTTGAGAGATGAACTGGCCTTGATTGTGCCTGCCGCGCACGAATGGGCCGAATTGGAATCTGTCCCGACATCTGCGATTGCAACCGCCCATCTGCTGATGCGTGAGCACGGCTCAGGCACGCGCCGCGAAGTCGAGTTGGCTCTGGAGCGATGTGGCGTGAAACCGAATTCTCTGAATATTGTGATGGAACTCGATTCGACTGAAGCCATCAAGTCCGCCGTTGAAGCAGGACTCGGGGTGGGGTTGATTTCGCGTTGGGCCATCGCCAAAGACCTGCGACTTGGCACTCATTTCAAGATTGTCGAGGTTACAGGATTGCGTGTGACGCGAGACTTCTCGATCGCATACGCGGCCGGTGCGGAGCCGCACGGCCTGGCCAACGAGTTTCGCAAATTCCTTTTTGCGCATGCAGGCCCGCAGAGAATATCGAATAAGGCTGTGCAACTGGGCCGCGTGCGGGCTCATAAGAATCTCAAATAGGGCATAAACGCTTCTGCTTGGACGACGGATCGCGAGTCCGGAATACTCGGATTATGTCGAAGAACCTCTTTTTCGCGGGCCTCATTCTTGCCGCGAGCGGACTTCTGTCTCCCCCATTCGCGCTGGCGATCGGGCTAGTCTACGGGTTTTCTTTCGTTCACCCCTATCATGTCGACGCCAAACACTTGTCGAAGCTCCTTCTGCAGGTTTCGGTAGTCGGTCTCGGATTCGGAATGGACCTGCACCAGGTGATCCGGGCAGGCCGATCCGGTTTTGTCTATACCGCAGCGAGCATCACCTTTGCGATGCTGCTCGGTTGGGGATTAGGAAAAGTCTTTGACGTGAAGAGAAGAATCTCGTTTCTCATCTCTGCTGGAACAGCCATCTGCGGCGGCAGCGCCATTGCTGCCATTGCACCCATCTCAGGCGCAAGCGAAGAAGAGATCGCGGTGTCTTTGGGAACGGTATTTGTGTTGAATTCGGTCGCCCTGCTGGCGTTTCCGGCGATTGGATCGTTCCTGCACATGACGCAAACGCAGTTCGGTCTTTGGTCAGCGCTCGCCATCCACGACACCAGCTCGGTCGTCGGAGCGACTGCAAAGTTTGGGACCGTTGCACTGGCCGTGGGCACTACTGTCAAACTTGCTCGCGCTCTATGGATCGTGCCTATGTCGATCGGAACGTCCCTGGCTAATAAGAGCAAAGCGCGCATTCAGTGGCCATGGTTCATTCTCTTCTTTTGCCTGGCGGCCGTCGCCAATACATACATGCACGCCTTCCAGGCTTTCTACCCAAGCCTCAAGCATCTCGGCGTGATCGGCCTGACTGTCACGCTCTTTCTGATTGGAACGGGAATCTCGAAGACGACACTACGAGAGGTCGGCGCGCGACCACTGATGCAAGGGATTCTGCTATGGATCGTCGTCGCATCGGGCTCTCTTGCTCTCATTCATGCGGGATGGATTCATCTATAAGTCGCCTACAGGATGGAATTCGCAAAGACATCTAAGACTGATCCAAGGTGAGCGCGGGCAGCCTCGACCGTGGCGCCACAAGCCGCGAGGTAGGCCGTAATTCCGATTCCGTCATCAAGATCGGGCGATATTAGCGCGCGACGAATTATCAGGTCGACGCGACCGCAGCAAAACGAGGTGCTCTTGAGTCGGACACATAGTGCCCTGCACCATGCAATCGCCCTGTCGGGATCAGACCAAAGCTGTGGATCGCCAGGTACCAGATCCATGTAAACGGCAATAGCGTGCGACGCCGATTCCTGCAGTGCGTCGAATTCGAGCGGATCGATCGCTGTAACTAGCCAGACGTCGCACTTCGCCGTAAAGAGCGGAGACCGCGAAGAATTGAGGCTCAGCAATGCAGGGCCGAGTGCGGGAAGTTGCAGAACTTCCGTCAGTTCACTCGCCTTTTCGGGGATCCTTCGCAAATCGACGAAACCGGGCCAGCATATATCGATGAGGGGGGCATCGCCGCCAAGCTCGACTTCCCAATCAGCTTCCACTGCGTTGGCCGGCCACGTGAAGCATGTAGCGTATCACTGTGGCTTCGGCCCAATGGATCTCATTTCCGCGATCGCCGCAAAGAAAGGCACAGTGGCCGCCGTAACGTGTCTCAACAAGCGCGATGTTCGGGTTCGCCAGAATCGCGACCCGCGTCTCAGGCAGGAGCCGGATAAATGGATCGTCGAGGGCATGCAGAATTAGTGTGGGGACCGCGACTCGATCGATGACGCGCGCGCTTGCCGCACGGAAATAGTAATCATCCGCATCGCGAAACCCGCAATAGCGAGCGACGATTTTGTCATCGAACTGGCGAACGGATCGTATCGGACCCAGTCCGCGGGTATCGTAAATGTCGGGATAGAGAGCGGCCTTTCGCCGATAGCGCCGCTTAAGTCCGCGCAAGAAATGCCATTCGTAACCGCGATTGACCGGCTCATGCAAAGCGTCGGAACCGGCAGCCAAGTCGACCGCAGGGCAGACTGCCGCAACCGCACAGAGTGGAGCGCGACGAGCCCATTCCCCAGCCAGCTTGAGGACCAGATTGCCACCCATTGAATAACCGACGAGTGCTACCTGTCTCAAGCCGTGGGTCTTCGTAAAGTGCTCGATCACAGCACCCACATCGCCCGAAAGACCCGAGTGATACAACGTGGGCGTGAGATGGTCCGTGTCCCCGCAGTTGCGCATGTTCATGCGGATGACGTTGCATCCCGCCTCCCACGCGCGTGCTGCCAGACCCTGGATGTACTGAGAATCGGACGAGCCCTCAAGACCGTGAACCAACACAATGGTCAGGCATGCAGCGCGAACCGCCTCGGGATGCCACGAACAATGGCAAAGGACCCTGCTTCCATCGGACGGATCCACTTCGACAGTCTCTGCCTGAGAAGCGACACGAAAGAGCGGACGCGGAAAGTAGTTACCTACAAGCGTCTGGAGGTGTCCGTTGCTCAGGCCGCGCTTGGGGACGAACGAATAAAGCCACGCGGGCGGCGGAGCAAGTGCAGTTCTTTCTACTGTATTCTCGCTAATATCGATGATCACGGAGACTCGGCTGTCTGGTGTTTTTGGCTGTCGGGTCCGTAGGATACGTGGGGCGGCTAGTGGGGATCGTACGTTAAGAGCCCCACTAGCCGCCCCAATATAGAATCATTAACTTACAAGATTTCACCCCTTCCAGCGTGCAATAGCTTCGTCGCGTAAATGATGCGACATATCCCCGCTCCCGCTGAAGTTGTCTCCTTTGCCTTGGAATATCCTAGTTCTCGTGTCCGAAAGAATCTGTTGTCGTTTGTCTGGTGGGGGATGTCACCTGAAGAGATATCCCGGTCAAGATGGTCCCGCGCAGTTCCAACGCAATCCGAAGCCGGCTCATGGAGATGGTCCAGAACGATCCGTTACGCAGAAGGTCAGCATTCGCATTGCTAAACGGAATCGAAAAATCTTTAGGCATCGTGGTTGACGAGTCACTGTCCCGAGGTGAACGTCTGACGATTCATGCTCAAGAAATTCAGGCGAGTTATCCCGTCCTCGCGGTCTCTTGTTCCGCAAGCCATGATGGGACGTTTTCTTGCCGTGGCATGGTCTCAGTTCCGGCGCTGAAATGCTAAAGCCTTTGGCTATCCAGCTGACCGGAGCACCAACGCTCTCGATTATCTCGTCCCTCGGCGCGTTGATGGTGGAGGCGCTATGTTCCTACAGAAAAAATGACTCGGGTGGGCGCAGATGCGCGGATGAGGAAACGCCGTAAGCAGGAACTGAGTGACGCAAGACAACTTCCCCTTCGCGATTTCTCGCGAAGGGGGAATGCGTACTGAAGCAAGATCAAACCGAACGGGGCGAAGACGATCGGGTCGCTACCAACCCCAGTCGCGTTGGCCGTGGCAACTGCCGAAACCCTTGTCGCTATAACCACCATTCGCATTCGGTGCAGGAAATGTAGGACCATTGGTTAAAGCTGCAGGACCTGCCAGTGCCGACTCGTAATCCCACGCGTAGCCGTTCGGATTGAGCGTCAGAGCCATCACGCCCCAGAAGTCCCCGGTATACGCCTGGAGGTTCTGAGCGTTGAAGTTCACGTTGCCGCTGGGATCCTCCTGGTTTGTTTCGGAATTGGTGGACGTGGCCTGGGCGGACGTCACAGGGGTTAGGACGATCGGATCGAGTGTCTCGCCGCCGGTGCCCACGTTAAATTGGCGTATGCCCCTCCCTGGATCGTAATTTCCTGAAGGGTCAAGCGGGCGGTAGCGGGCATAGAGGTGGTCGTGTCCGTTCAGCACCAGGTCGGCTCCGTACTTGTAGAGCAATTGCCAAAAGGCTTGAGCGGTCACGCCCTCCTGGGAGATGCTGTTCGTAGGGCTGAACGTGGGCTGGTGCCAGTACGCGAGGGTGCACACAGAATGATTCGCCTCGAGATCCTTTTTCAGCCATGCGAGTTCGGCGGCAAACCAGGGGCCCGTGTCCGAACAGCCGCCGGGCTGCGTCGAGCACTCTATATTGAGCGAAATAAGGTGCCATGTGCCCAGATTGTACGAGTACCAGCCATCTCCGACTCCGACTGGGTCCCCCGCCGGTACGGTGGATCCAACTCCACCCGACTCCTCGAAGTGCCCCGCCTGTCCATCAGGCCGCGGTACCGGCTGGGGGGTGGGAGTGGTAGCGGCCGGATAGCCGCACGGGCTCGCCGGCGCCGACGCCGGGTTCGGCGGGTTCGGGTCGTTCCAGACCAGGCCTGATGGACACGGGTCCGCTAGCGTGGCCGTCAGAGGAGCGCCTTTGGTATCGATCTGGAAGCCGTTGAAGTAGGAGAAGTAGCCGTAGCCGGCAACGCCGGTCGCTCCATGCTCGTCATAAAACTCGTGGTTGCCTGGGGCGGGCTTTGTGATCGCTTTGAAAGCGCCGTACGTCAAGTCGTACGAGCCCTCGAAGTCCGAATAATTTCCTACCTGGTATTGCAGATCTCCGAGGAGCGCAACGGCGGCAGGGTGCATAGCCTCAATCTGATTCGCAGTGGCCGCCTGGGATTGCCACAGAGAGGTGCTGGTGTAGGGGGCTTTGGGGTTGAGGCAGCTTTCGCCCGCCTTCTCACCACTGGGCTCCGTCTCGCCTGGTTGGCAGGAGACGTCGCCAACCACCGCCAGCACGGGCGATTTGCCCGTCGTTGCGTAAGGCCACGTATTGTCGTTGGAGTTTGGACTGCCGTCGCCATTGAAGTTTTGATTCTGGGCTTTTGCTCCAGTTGCAGATACCAGCACCGAGACGGCCGCTCCCATGAGCATTGCCGCACGGAACCTGCCTTGGATCGTCTTCATATAGACCTCCCGTTGGGATTTGGGGCTGGGGATACTAGTTTGGGCTTGCGGTTGGGGAAATTTGCGCCGACTTGCGGTTGGGGAAACTTGCCAAACCAATCCCTTGTATCTACTCAATATTTCGCTTGTATGTCGAATGTGTGAAAAAGGGATTACAGGGATGAGGTAGCTGCCCCTAGCTGTAGCGAAACAGCGCCATGAAACCGAAGTCCATGTGCTGCTGGATATGGCAGTGAAACAACGTCAGGCCCGGCTGGTCGGCGACCAGATCCACCGTGGCCCGGCCAAATGCGGGAACAATCACCGTATCCTTCTTGATTCCGGCAGTGGGCTTGCCGTTGATCTCGACAAGCTCGAACAGGTGCCGGTGGATATGCAGAGGGTGAGAATCGTCACTGCGATTGTGAAACACCAGCCGGTAACGGCGTCCCTGTCGGAACACGAGTTCCCGTTCATGCGGATATTCTTTGCCGTTGACGAGCCAGTGATTGATTCCATTGGGCCCGCCTGGCACTTTTTCAAAGACCATGTCGATGGTCTGGTCGGGCGCGGGATGCGGAGCGGACTTGCCAAAGCCCGTCGTGCCAAAAATGGTGTAGTCCCAGCGCGCATTCGCCGGCGGAAGCCATTGTGGGCGCGGCTGTGCGTGATTGGCGTACTCCACCACTAGCCCCAAGCCGGATTGCCGCGCGGCATCGCGCAGCTCCCCTAAAATCCAAACCCCCGGCAGATTCATCTCCACGATCGCATCCACGCGCTCGCCGGGGGCGATCTCAATCACATTGACCAGCTGAGGCGACGGCACGGGATTGCCGTCGAGAGCGATCACCTGAAAATGGTGCCCGAATAAACCTATGCGATGAATTTGCGAAGCGCTGGCGTTGAGCAGGTGCATCAGGACGCGCTGACCCTGCCGCACGCGGAGCGGTTCCCCCGCGCCGAGCATTTTGTCGTTGATTGAATAAAGGGGAGCGCTGACTTCGAGACCGTTCGGACGCAGGTCTGGAGGGTCGGGTTTTTCGGGCATCGGGTCGTTGGGATCCGCCGTCATCTCGTCCTGATCCATCGTAGACAGAAAATATTGCCATTCACGCAGCGCCAGAAAGACTTCCTGGTCGTACCGTCCAGGATCATTCGCTCCGTCGATCATGAAAAAACCGAACTGGCCGGTGTAGGAGCCCCGATGCAGATCCATCATGGCCATGGTGTGTGAGTGGTACCATCGCGAACCCGCCGGCTTGGCCACGAATTGATAGCGCCGGCGGCCGTGGGGCGGGACCGGGGGAGTGCCTTCTTCCTCCGCCCCGTCTACTTCCGGCGGAACGAACAGGCCATGCCAATGTACGTACTCCGGAACGTCTGTGTCGTTCACAACGTCGACAGTGACGTGCTGGCCCTCGCGCACCCGCAGCAGGGGACCGGGAACCTTATTGCTGTAGCCGATTGTGCTGATGACAACCTGCGGGGCTAACTGGACCAGCATGGGGGCGATGTGGAGGGTGAAATCCGCCGCAGGCCCAATCGGTGCCAGCGGCGCGTCCGGTTCCAACGGCGGCTTCAGATGCTGGGTCATTCCCATCGCCTGCGGAAGGCCTGGCGATTTGCAAAACGCGGGCCGCAGCTTGCCGGCCCCGTTCGCAATCACGGTGGCCCATCCAAGCCGTACAAAGTCTCTTCGCCTCACGCGATCCTCATCCCGGCTGCGAAGGTCACCATACAGACGAGTGCCTTAATGAGCAAGGCCGATATAAATAACTCTCTCGATCCCTTTCATGTTAATGCCAGTTCTTCAGTTGATGATATTTCGGGACGTTGAGTGTAGTTAACAATACTGATCTCAAGCGGATCATTGGTACCGATATGTTGGCATGGCGACTGGAATTTCGTGCTCTCGCTGGGCCGGGTCCGAGGAGGCTCCGGGAGTGCACGTTAGCGGCACCGATCGGAACCGGGACAGGCTTCCGTCGCCAAGTGGCTCACCTCACGGGAAAACAGTCGAGATCGTTGGCGAATGCGATAGGACCTGAAAAGCGGCGCTTGATTTCTGCTTGAGTCTCATTCTCCTTTCCCAAAGTCCGCAGCATTCGATGCGACAGTACCAATCGCTTGACATGAGCATTCGCAGCAATCATCCCAATCACTGAAGGAGGCATATGGAGGCGCCTTTCCACTCCGGTAGCACCCTCCGGTACAGCGTTATGAGCGACGAACAAATCTGCATCCAACGCGAGCTGTGTCAGTCCGTCTCCTTCGCCGTTCGTATCTCCACTGAAAACGATCCGCTTCCCGCCCACTTCCACTCGCCATGCCAGCGCGGGAAACGCGCCATGAATCACGCGCACTGCGTACACGACCATGCCGGAGTTGCGAAACACGAGAACCGGTATGGAGCTGGAAACAACATCATGCGGTTGGAGTTCGTAGTTTCCTTCCGTACCTGGCTCTACGAGCTCGCTCAGGTAACGCCAAGCTCCGTGCGGTTCACTGAAGAGATCGCGCACAAACTCGGTCGTGGAGGGCATAAATTCGTTTCCCATAGGGCCGAATACCGGTAGGGGGCGCTTGCGATCTTCAAACCAGGAAGAAAATACTAAGGCTGGAAAATCGCCGCTGTGATCGACATGAAAATGGCTGAATAGAACAACGTCCACTTGGGACACCTGCGCTCCGCTCTCTCCAAACCGCAGAGCGCTGCCTCCTCCCGCATCGACGATCACGCGTGCACTGCCGTTTTCCCATATGAGATAGCTGGTAGAAGCTCGCTTATCCTGCAACTCCGGGCCGCCGGACCCAAGTACCTGAACTGCTAGTCCAGTAGAACCGCAGGATTGCGCCTTCACGGTCGAAACTTGACACATGGAAAAGAGGACTGCAAAAGCGAGAAGTACTTTTCCCGACAGTCTTTGTGGAGGTTCTTGGACACCGTGTGTTCCCATTTCACACCACCAATCCGCCTCATCAGTTCAAAGATAGCCGAATTGGTGATCGGAACGCGGCACCGCGACTGTGATTTCGGGCCCCATCTTGAGGGCGAAGTCGCCTCAAGATGGTCCCTGGGCAGTGTCTGCATCTAAGTCAATTGGGTTGTTATTGGAGGGAAGCGGATGCGGATTGCGCAGGTTTCGCCTTTGGATGAGAGTGTGCCTCCTCATTTTTATGGTGGCACGGAGAGGGTCGTTTCTTATTTGACGGAAGAACTTGTGCGGCAGGGACACGATGTGACACTGTACGCCAGCGGCGATTCGGTCACGTCGGCCCGACTGCGGGCAACCTGTGCACGCTCATCCCGGCTCATGGGCAGAACTCAAATAGAGCGTCAAGCGCAGCACCTGCTTCTGCTGGAAACGGTGATGCAAGAGGCCGACCAGTACGAGATAATCCACTTTCATCTCGACATTCTTCCTTTTCCGCTTATCCGGAGACAAGCAATCCCGACGATTACCACCCTGCACGGGAGATTGGATATCCCGGAGCTGTTCCCTCTCTTTCGAGAGTTCGACGACATGAATCTAGTTTCGATTTCGGATGCACAACGCGAGCCGATGCCCTGGGCAAGCTGGATCGATACCGTGTATCACGGATTGCCGAGCGATCTCTACCGACCCGAAGCGCGGCCGGGAAAGTATCTTGCATTCCTCGGCCGTATCTCACCGGAGAAGCGCGTTGACAGGGCGATCGAGATAGCGAAGAAGGCCGGTATACCGCTGCGCATTGCAGCCAAGGTGGACGCTGCTGATCAGGAGTACTTCAACGCAGAGATCCGGCACTTGCTCGATGATCCGCTGGTGGAGTTTGTTGGCGAGATTGGCGATCGGGATAAAAAAACCTTTCTGAAAGACGCGCTCGCATTGGTGTTCCCGATTGACTGGCCAGAGCCTTTCGGCCTCGTCATGATCGAGGCGATGGCTTGCGCGACGCCCGTGCTTGCGTTCCGCGGTGGATCTGTTGGCGAGGTTGTGGAAGATGGAGTTACAGGATACATCGTGGAAAGTATCGAGGACGCAGTCAAAGAAGCGCATCGCTTTCCCTCGATTGACCGACGGGCATGCCGCCGCCGATTCGACGCGCGATTCAGCGCGCAGCGAATGGCGACGGATTATGTGAATGTCTATGAGCGTGTGATTGAAGCAACACAGGTACCCAAGCTTTCGCTTACAGCATGATCGAGGAACTCTTCCGATGACTTTATCGAAAAGGTCCCCGTACGGGGACGTGATCGAAGTCGAGCAGCAGTTTTACATTCGTGCTTCATCCTCGCTGGCAGACGACCGAACGCGCGTCTTGCTCGATGGCGACACGTTTGCCGTATTTGACAGAGGCGGAGACATTCATCCGCTGGGCCTGGGCCAGCAAGGCCTCTTCCATAAGGAAACTCGGCACCTTTCGCGGCTGGAACTGCGCGTCGACAACATTCGCCCGCTCCTGTTGAGTTCGACAATCCGCGAAGACAATGTGCTTTTTGCGGTCGACATGACCAATCCCGATCTCAGTACGGCGTCAGGGGAGCAGTTGCCACGCGGAACGCTTCACATCTACCGGACGAAGTTTTTGACTGAGGATTCGTGCTACGAGCGAATTACGGTGCACAACTTCGGCGATAAGACAGCGGACGTGGAACTGTCTTTCGAGTTCGAAGCAGATTTTCGAGATATCTTCGAGGTGCGCGGCGAGAAGCGCCAGCGCCACGGCGACACTTTGCCGGAAGAATCGAAACGTGCCGAGGCAGTTCTGGCCTACGAAGGCCTCGATCACATTCGGCGAAAGACGCGGCTTGAATGCTCGGCGGAAAACTGCAGGGTTCAGGCCGGAGAAATCAGAATTCCGATTCAGGTGGCGGCCCATGCCGAAGAGAGCTTCACGTTGACGATCGAATGCCAGCATGGGGAAATGAACCCACGTTCCGCGACCTACTCTGAGGCGCTGGGGAACATGGCCTCGAGGCGCAATAATGGGCCGCTGGCTGGAGTCGCGATCCAAACCTCGAATGAACAATTCAATAACTGGATTCGGCGCTCGCAATCGGACTTGGCCATGATGGTTACCGAGACGCCTTTCGGGCCGTACCCCTATGCAGGAGTTCCATGGTTCAGCACAATCTTCGGGCGCGACGGAATTATCACGGCGCTGGAATTGCTTTGGTTAGAGCCATCGATTGCGCGCGGTGTCTTGACTTATTTGGCGGCCACGCAGGCGACAAGGGAAGACACAGAAAGGGATGCAGAGCCAGGCAAGATCCTGCATGAGCTACGGAAAGGGGAGATGGCTGAACTGCGCGAAGTGCCATTCGGCAGGTATTACGGGACGGTCGACGCGACTCCGCTCTTTCTCGTCTTGGCGGGCGCATATTACGAGCGTACCGGGGACCTCGAATTCCTTAGAAGTATTTGGCGGAATGTCTTGGCGGCGCTGCATTGGATTGACCATTTTGGAGATCGCGACGGAGACGGCTTTGTGGAATACATGCGCCAGACGGACCACGGTCTCGTGCAACAAGGATGGAAGGACTCAAACGATTCAGTCTTTCATAGCGACGGGAAACTGGCGCGAGGACCTATTGCGCTTTGCGAAGTGCAGTCCTATGTGTACGCGGCTAGGCGCGGAATCGCGGCCGTGGCCAAGGATCTGGATCAATCGGAACTGGCCGAACGGCTCGATTCACAAGCTTGGGATCTACAAGCGAAATTCGGGACAATGTTCTGGTCGGATGAGCTTGCGATGTTCGCGCTGGCGCTGGATGGCGAAAAGAGGCCCTGCAAAGTGCGCAGTTCGAATGCCGGACATTGTTTGTTTTCAGGGATCGGATCGGAAGTTCAGAATCGCTCGATCAGCGAGGCACTTTTGTCTCCCGCGTTCTTCTCCGGGTGGGGAATTCGCACTCTGGTGACGAGCGAATCGCGCTTTAACCCAATGTCTTACCACAACGGATCAGTTTGGCCCCATGACAATGCGCTCATCGCATTCGGGGCGCTACGCCGCCCAGAGAAACAATTAGCGCTGCAGGTGCTCACTGCGCTCCTGGATCTTGCGGGCGAAGTACAACAGCATCGTCTACCGGAATTGATCTGTGGATTTGGGCGGCGGCCCGGCAAAGGGCCAACGCTCTATCCGGTGGCGTGTTCGCCGCAGGCGTGGGCGGCGGGATCGGTCTTTATGGTTCTGCAATCGTGTCTCGGATTGGAAGTCAAGGCGCGGGAATCGCGCCTCTACCTGCACCATTCGGCACTCCCTGAGTGCCTAAATCAGGTGCACATTCGCAATTTGCGCGTTGGAAATGCCTCGATTGATTTAGCGTTTGAGCGCTACGCCGAGACGGTAGGCGTCAATATCTTGCGCCGTAGTGGCGAAATCGAAATTGTTGCATTCCGTTAGTCGGCAATGATCGAACCGGTGAACGCAGTAACCAAAGCACAATTGCGTTATGCTGCGGCAAGGTCTGAAGCTTCCTCACGACAGACAGTGCAGCCGAAACGAAGTGGGCCGATGCATCTCGGCTGAAACGGCCAGCGCCACTTGATGCCCCGGGGGTTCCGAATGCAGGCAAACATCTGAAAGAAAAGGAAGTGTGAATTTAATGGTGGGCGAGGCGGGGCTGCCTGATGCCGAATCAGCCTATCGAATTACGAGAAGCAGGTCGTTGCCATCAAATCAGGCCAGCAGATGCCTTGTGCCTCGTTAAAAGCATGGAATGAAGGACCAAGGGACTGAGGACTTCCGCCTGTTACCAACGTGTCTCCGCCCCAGCTATGTTTACTCGATTTTGGAGTGTCGATGGGGTTGAGCGGCTAGAATAAACGCACGATTCCGGCGCACGCATCGCGAATGCGTCGGAGGGGTTTTTCTTCACGGCTTCTTTCGTTTCGCCTGAGTGCTTGCTTCTCCCCTGGGGCTGCGCATTTCCGCAATTGGAGAAGAGATGCACCACTCCCGACGGGTCCCGATTTCTGCAATTGGAATAGCTCTGTGCTCCCTGATTCCAGGGTGCGGCGGCGGAGTTGTCACGGAAAAGACCCCTATTACCATCACGGTGAATTCCTCGAACCCGTCGAGCGGCGTTCCCATCGTCGTCGGCCAGTCGGACGTCAACGGCGCGGGTAACGGGACAACGAGCTTTACCCGGAGCTATGTAGCGGGACAGACCGTTACGCTGACGGCTCCGGCGACGGCGAGCGGCAATACCTTCTCCTCCTGGACCGGATGCGCGAGCGCGAACGGCGCGACATGCACGGCCACACTGACCACCGACATTATTGTGGTCGCGGGGTATGCTGCACCCGCGGTTACACCCACGGTGACTGTGACACCGCTCGACACCAGCATCACCACGGCGCAGCAATTGATCGTAACGGTCACCGTGGCAGGCGCAAATGGCGGGGCGACGCCGACGGGCTCGATCACGCTGACTAGTGGCTCGTATTCCTCGGGCGCAGTCACGATGGCCAACGGGGCTTCGACGATTTTGGTTGCAGCAGGATCGCTGGCCGTGGGTACGGATACGCTGACAGCGGCGTATACACCGGATACGGCGAGCACGGGGGTTTATAACAGCGCGACGGGGACGGGTTCGGTGACGGTGACATCCGGATCGACGGGGACGGGGACCGCGCCTGCCGCGCCGACTGGTTTGACAGCGACCGCCGGAGACCAACAGGTGGCGCTGGCGTGGACGGCGAGTTCGGGAGCGACCAGCTACAACGTCAAGCGCAGTACGACGAATGGCGGGCTTTACACGACGGTTGCTTCACCGACAACGACCAGTGATACGGACACAGGGCTGACCAACGCCACCACGTACTACTACGTGGTGACGGCGGTGAACAGCGCCGGCGAGAGCGGCAACTCGAACCAGGCTTCGGCGACGCCGACGGGGTCGGGCAGCAGCAGCGTTAATGTCACGATTAACGCGCTCGCAGATCGCCACACGATCAGTCCTTACATCTACGGTGGATCTTACCCGCAGGATGCGGCGCATGTGACGGACAGCGGCCTGTCGCTGGTGCGGTGGGGCGGCGATGCGACGTCGACCTATAACTGGCAGTTGCAGACTTATAACGCCGCGAACGACTACTACTTTGAAGATTACGCAGCCGAAGGATTCAGCGGCGGCGGGGACGGCAGTTCGACGCAGTTCATCACAGATGTCCAAAATGCGGGCAGCCATCCGTTGATGACGATGGTGATGCTGCCCTGGGTCGCGCAAAGTCCGGAGACCTCGACGACGCAGGGCGGGACGGACAACTATCACTGGAGCTTTTCGGTCGCGACCTACGGGACGCAATGCAGCACCGATCAATACAACACCGATGCAGGAGACGGGCTGAAGTCGGATTGCGCGACGCATGTGACGACGAATGCAGTCACGTCGGCGTACTATCCGCTGCTGGATGACAACACGCAGACTTGTTCCGGTGGAACGTGCGTGTATCGCGATGCGTGGGCGCAGGCATTGGCCGCGGCGTTCGGCAGCGGAACCTGCGCGGTGCCGTACTTTTCGACCGCTTCGTGCCATTTTTACGACATGGATAACGAGATCGAGATCTGGGGGAGCACGCACTTCGACGTTCACCCCAACCCGTCGGGCTACGACGAGCTGGCCAATATCTATCTGACCGAGGCGCCGAAGTTGAAGACGTGGGACCCGCAGGCCGTGCGTTTTGGTCCGGTGACCTGCTGCTGGTGGTTCTACTGGAACGGCGCGAACGGCAACGACAAGGCTGCGCACGGCGGCGAGGACTTTGTGCCGTGGTGGCTGAACCAGGTGTACTGGCAGGATCAGATTGCTGGGGCGCGGTCGTTGGATGTGTTCGATCTGCACGCATACCCTGACGCGACAACGAGCGGCCTGACGCAGGCGCAGCTTCGGGCTTTGGCAGTGAGTATCTATCGGGATTACTGGGACCCGACGTTTGTGAGCCCGTCGACTTCGATCAACCAGCAATATACGACGAATATCCAGCCGAACAAGACGATCCCATTCCGCATACCGCGGATGCGGGCGATCGTGAACATGATTTATCCGGGAACGCCACTGAGTTTCACGGAGTGGAGCGCGGCGTTTGCGGGTGAATCGGACTTCTCTACGGCTCTGGGCGATGCGGATGCGTATGGGATTTTCGGGCGCGAGCGGATGTCGTTTGCGTCGCGCTGGGAGGCTCCGGTCCCGACGAATCCGAACTACGAGGCACTGAAGCTCTATACAAACTATGACGGTGCGCATCACGGGTTCGGCACGACGTCGGTCTCCGACACGAACGATGGCAATCCAAGTCTGTTCAGCAGCTATGCGGCGCTGGATTCGACGGGCACAACGCTGACGGTGATGGTGCTGAACAAAGATCCACAGAATGCCGCGCAGGCGCAGTTCGCACTCACGGGGTTCAATGCGACGTCATACACGAGTTACACGCTGACATCGACTGCGGCGACAACGATCAATGCATCCTCTTCGCAGCCGTGGTCGTCGTCGCAGACCTTTGCTCCGTATAGTGCGACGTTGCTGGTGATCAGCGGGAGTCTTGCGAACGTACCAGCATCAGATTGGGATCTGAATCCCGACACGATCATGGTGGCTGGGGGCGGCACGGTCACGCTCCAGCCGAAGATTACGAGCGGCAGCGCGACTGTCACTCTATCGTCGGCGGTCTTCGACAGCTTTGAGGGAGCTTCGGCGTGCAACGGGACACTCGCAAGCGGCACTCCAACCATCACTTCAACTCAGCCAGGAGCGATCGCGGTGAATGTAGGGACAACGTCGCCTGGGTTCTGTCATTTCACTGTTACTGGGAACGATGGAACCGCGACGCAGACGGAGGGGGGCTGGATAGTGGTCGGCAATCCGCCTGCGACATTGACTACCTCCGGGAGTGGGCAATCGGGGAGTGCGGGAACGGCATTGGCGCAACCGCTCACGGTGACGCTAAATCCGGGACAATCGGGTGGCGCGGCCCCTGGAGCAAGCATCCTGTTTACAACCAATGCCGGATCGCTCTCCAACGGGACCACCAGCGGAAGCGCCGTGATCGCAGTGACGAACTCCGCCGGCGTTGCGTCGGTGACGCTGACACTGCCGGGCACCGCGCAGCAGGTGCAGGTGACGGCACAGGCTCCGCTCGCGCTGGGCGGGGCGGTGGCAAATTTTGCGGAAACCGCGCAGTAGAGAACGTAAGGGCTTTCAAGTTAGCTGCTAACTAGGGCGTCTGAACATTGCACCGGTAGTGCTCCCAATCAGCATCTCGGCGCAATTGAAATACATGCTAAATGACCGCATTCGCCGCATACGCCGGCCGCTCAGTTCAAACGATCCTATCGAAACTGCGAGGCTGCGCATCGTGCCCGATAAATTTCACCGAATGGCGCTTGCCCTCTGATGCCAAAAGAGATCTTGGCGTCGCTGATTGTTGAAGCGATTTGCGCTTTTGCAGAGACGACGAATAGTCCGGGAAGATTCTTGCCGGGTTGAATCGGCGTTTGTTCGGCAGACTGCAAGGCGGGTTTGCTACGGCGATCGCGCTAAGACTGGATTCGGACGAGTCCTGCGTAGTGGCCAGCGCGGGACACAGCGCTCAGGTCGAAACCATGCCGCACACTGGATCCTGGCCGACTGTCCCCTGTGCGGACAGAAGCGCCGATATCTTCCGACGGACAACATCGGCGAAGCATAGTTAGGTGCATTTCACTTTTTTGATAGTCGCCATAACGGACACTGAACGGCTAAATAGGATTTCGGGCGTTTGGTGGCCCGCCGGGAAGTAACGTGATATAGCTCACGTTGAGATCCGGATTGTGTTTTTGTCTCTACGCGACTAGCGATTTTGCATCGACGCCTTGTGTGTAACGAATCTACTCTGGCTGCCGAGATTTAGACGCTATCGATCCGAATGAGTTGTGTGCGTGCGCATTTAGCAGTAGTGATCCGTTGCACGTCGTTGGGATTTAGAGGGAACTTTCACATACGCGCGGAGTATTATCTGATGACGTAAAGGCGCAACCGGACGGAGGATGTATGGATCGATCCGTGCGAAATGCTTTTTGGGCACGTATATCGGATTTCCTTTTTCCCTCTCAAGCTCTTCGGAACGGAACACGGGAGCAGTATCGATGTCATCGGCTGCTGCTGTGGATTGTTGTGGGTCTCAGCTTATCGGCTCTGGGCTGGATCGCAGGTGCACTCTTGGGCTCGTGGGGTCCGCGCACGGCTTGTGCGGTTGGGGCCACCGCGCTCGCCCTGGGCTGGTTGAATCGGCGGCCGGGTGCGGCACTCGTGGGTTCGGTGACCACGGCAATCGTCAGCCTTGCGGCAGTTCGGATTGGTGAGTCCTTCTTCTCGCCGCTGATTGCATGGCCGGTGGCCGCTGTGACTATCGGCGTGATAGGCGCGTTCGCGTTTCGACGACTTCGCGCCAGGATCACCTTCATCATCGCCGCGCCGCTGTTGGGCTCCATCGGCTTCCTCGCCGGTATGCTGGCCACCTTTCTGGCCGCGGTGGGACTGAACGATTCGCGAGTGTCGGCTCAGACTATGCTCGGCGGCGCTGTAGGCTTCGGATTCCTTTTGATGACTGGCGCTGCGATCACCGCCGCTGGCTAGATGCCACTCCCGCGGTAGGAGGGGTATCATGAGCGCTTCGTCAGCTTTCGGCCCGCTCGATCGCCGGGGTTTTCTTCGTTTGGGCGCCGGATTCCTTGCGACGGCATCTGCAGGATTCGTGAGTGGCTGTGGCCTCACAACCCGCGCATGCAAGTCAGTGCCGCCCAATCCCTTTGTCGCCGCCGGTAAACCTCTGCTCGTCATCGTGGAAGGCGAAGATATGGACGCCATGCTGCGCGCAGGGATCGACGCCTTGGGTGGGCTCGGCCCGTTGGCGAAGATGGGTCACGAGGCGATCTTTCGCGGCAACTACGTTGCGTCGCAGCCCTATCCAGTGACGACCGACCCGAATTTCGTCCTCGCCGTAGCTGCTGAATTGAAGCGCGCCGGCCTCAACAGGGCCAGCCTTCTCGATACTCATGGGACCCACCTGAGCGCGTCCATACCTCCTGAACACATCCTGCGCCGGCTCGGCGTCCTGGAAAAGCTCACGCAAGGTGGCGTGCCGGTTCTGGCGCGGGATTTCGCGGATCCTAATGAGTTCGTCTTTGTCCGGAATCCAGCGTGGCCAATCGCAAAGCCGGTGGCTGTTCACCGTCTCCTGCACGAGGCGCCCATCGTCGTCAGTCTGCCGGTCCTCAAGCGTCATCGGGGCGGAGCCAACTTTACTTGCTGTCTCAAAATGCATTTTGGCTCCGTTGCCATGGCTGATCGGATGCTGGTTCACGCCAAGGACGATAGCGGCCGATCAGGACTATTCCAGCAGCGCTTGGTCCATTTTGCCGATGCTGTCAAGCCCCAGCTGAACGTGGTCGACGCCCGCGCCATCCTCACGCGCGGTGGTCCGGCGTTAGGCGGAGGCGCCGAGATCGTCCGCGGCGTCAATAAGCTCATCCTCAGCGGTGATATGGTGGCGGTCGACTCCTATTGCGCTCGCCTGTTGGCCGAGCACGACCAGACCTTCAAGGTCGACATGGCTGCCCCGCAGCTGAGACATGCCGCGGCCCTCGGTCTGGGCAAAGCGGACCTCGACGCCGTCAAGATCGTCGAGATCCACACATGAAACGGGGCGGCTGCGCGGCGGCATGCACACTGGCGCTCGCTCTTTGGGCGTGCCACGGAGCGGGTCCCTTGCCATCCGGCGCGACGCTCGGCGGTTTTGCGGACACCGAACAACCGGAAAGCTACACGAACGCGACACTGTACACATACATGGATGGTGGAGCGGACTTCTACATCGACCAGGGCTTCTCCGCGCTCTATGTCAGGCGGTACGGCCAGGGCAATGAGCGCTTCATTGTAGAACTCTTCGAGATGAAAGATGCGTCGGCCGCGTCACGTGTTTACCAGAGTAGCCGGCGCCAAAATGAGGAAAAGGAATTCGCCGGCGGTTGCGTTGCCAGTGTCACCCCAACCGAGATACAAGAGGCTAAAGGCCGCTACTACTTCGTCGGTCGCAATGAGGATCCGCTCGCGAGCCGAAGCAACGCTCTGATTGAGCTGAGCCGGAGTGTGCTGAACAGGGTTTCAGGGCCATGTGCGCTTCCCGCAAAGAAATAGCGGGTAATTCGTCCGGAACTCTCAACTAGGCCGCAGAAAACGTTCGAGAAGCCGGCTTCCCGTTACCGATCAGTCTTCGATGAGAGGCCCACCGATTCTGCGAGGAACGACTCGAACCGAAGAGTCGCGGAGCACCCGGCCCATAATTGTCAATCCTTTCTCATTTAGCTGAGACTAGGGTCTCCCCGTTTCTAGGACAAAAAGTCGCAGGCACGGTCGAGTTCATCGAGATAGAGTTTCCGTTTTCAATTGGTTTATGAGAGGGCCCCGCCTTGCATCGATTTCACGTCAGAAGAGATTTCCTACAACCTGCTCAGCCACTCGCCCGAGTGGGGAGGCTTCGAATGGATCGGATGGACGCGTTTGCCCAGACGGTTCGCGGGTTGCTGCAGGAACGTTGGTCATCGTGACCACGAAATAGGCATTCCTGACTCGTCCCGCGATTGTGTCTGACTGATAGCCCTGCTCGTTTGTGCGTGAGCACTGCACAGCTTCGTTGCCAAGCGCCTTCAGGCTTGTGCTCACGGTTGGGCACGGATGAGAATCTGCCTTGCTCACCACGATTTCAATTGTCTGCACGACTTTTTCAGAATGATGTTCAAACTTGCATGAGCCATCCCAGTTTCCTGACGCGTGCGCAACCACGGTGGCGTCTCCACCCAGCGCCATCGCTGCGCTTCCAGTTGTGAACCAGGGACAAACCGAGGGGACTTGCGAGAGCGCAGTCGGAGCAGAAGTAAACATCAACACAAGCGCAAAGTACAGCTTCATGATCCTGCCTTTGGTTTGGCTGGTGTCAGCGCATCGGACTTGACAATCTTGCCGCCTTCCTGGAGCACATAGAGTCGGTTGGCATCGAGGTTCTTGAACTGGTCCACCTGCCCGCTCAGCCAGCGGACTTCAACTAGGTCGACCAGCTTTGCCTGATCGAGTCCAAAATGAATGCGTAGATCGTTTTGCGAGAAGTAACTGCCACCACTGCGCAATTCTTCCATCTGCACGAGGGGTTTTTCGGCGCCGGGAGTAGTGCTGGCGGTAACCGTAACTCGACTGCCGATTCCTGAACGATTGGACTTTGTTCCGGCAAGCTTGATCTTGATCCAATTGCGATTCAGTGTCGAGTCACAGCGCAACAACTGCGGAGGCGCATTGATGCAATTCACCACAATATCGATGTCGCCATCGTTGTCGTAATCTCCAAAAGCGCAGCCGCGCGCCGGAGCTTTTTCCATGATGCCTGGGCCGCCCTTCTCTGTGACCTCTTCAAATCGGCCGTTGCGCAAATTGCGATAAAGATACTTGTGCTCCGCATACTTCAAATCGGTTTTCGAGTTGTCCACTTCAGGGTAGACATGGCCGTTTGACATGAGGATGTCGAGCCAGCCATCGTTGTCCATGTCGAAGAAACCAACTCCCCAGCCCAGCAGGCGCGTGTTGACGCCCAATCCGCCCGGGTAGGTACGATCCTCGAAGTTTCCATCGCCGAGATTGGTATAGAGTGAGTCCGTATCGCCCGCGAAGTTGGTCTTCACGACATCGAATTTGCCGTCCCTGTCATAGTCGCCGATGGAAACACCCATACCTGCCTGAGGTTTTGCTTCGGCAGAGAGAGCTGCGCCTGCTTCGATAGCAATGTCGCGAAAGGTCCCATCTTTCTGATTCTGATAGAGCGTGGCAGGCGCTGAATCATTGGCTACGTAAATGTCCGGCCAGCCATCGCCATCCAGGTCGGAGGCAGCAACACTAAGGCCATAGGTTCCTACCGCAGTCCACATGCCTGCCTTCTGGCTCACGTCGACGAAGGTTCCATCGCCTTGGTTGTGATAGAGAAAGTTCTTTGCACCGGGCAGGCCTGGCGGGCCGCAGGCAACAAGGATTCCTTTGTAAGTACACGGACCATCCTCGGGTAGTGGCGCAGTCTTCAGATCAAAGTCGACATAGTTGGCCACGAACAAATCAAGGTGGCCATCGCGGTCGTAGTCGACGAATGTGCAACCGGTGTTCCATCGGATCTTCGGTCCAGGCTGGATAAGTCCGGCCTGGGCGGTCACATCGATGAACGTGCCGTCTCCCTTGTTGCGGTAGAGCGTATTCTGTCCGTAGTAAGTCACGAACAAGTCATCGAGTCCGTCGTTGTTGTAGTCGCCAACGCAGCATGCCTGCCCCCAGCCGGTTTTATGCTCCAGTCCTGAACCGACAGATACATCGGTGAATGTGCCGTCGCGATTGTTCTTGAAAAGGCGGCAGTGCGGCTCCTGGCCTTTGGCAAAGCCTTCCAATCGCCATCCATTGACGAGAAAGAGATCGACCCAACCGTCATGGTCATAGTCATAGAAGGCCAGACCGCAACCAGTCGTCTCAAGCAGGTACTTATTCTTGAACTCGCCTCCGTAGATAGTCGCCCCAGTCAAGCCGGACTCGGTGGCGACCTCAACAAAGCTGACCCCTAGCGGCGTATCTTCAATGGGCGACTTCGGGCCCGGCGGGGGCGGAGCTGGTCTTGCGTCGTAGCTGCGTTCCTGCGGGCCGATTTTTGGGGCTTGCGCCTGCGTTGCCTGCCAAGGGGATGCCAGAGCGACGATGTCCGCAAATGGCAAAACCAGCGCTGTCCGGCTCAAAGAACGAAGAAATGTGCGGCGATCCAAATCGCGATGACTCACGAAAATCCTTCCTGCTTATTGACTCCCTGCACCGGCGCTCTGGGGCGCGTCTTGCAAATTGCTGTGCACGTGCCACGGGACACTCTCGTTCGAAATCTCAGGATGTTTGCGCAAGTAATCCAGCGAGTACGTAGGAGCCCCGGGATCAATGCGCTTGATTGTGTACAGTGCGGATTCCTGCGCCGCCTGGGTCTTCATGCCCTTGCGACGGTAAAGGATCGCCAGATTGTAGTGCCCTGCGAGATCATCCGGATCAATGGCCTGCAACGCTTTGAACTGTTCAATGGCCTGTTCGGACCGATGTTGCTGATAATACGAAATGCCTAACTCGCGACGCGCGTCTCTGCAGTCGGGGTACTGAGCAACCACCTTCTCGAGATCCGCGATCTCAGCATCAGAATGGCGCGCGCGCCGCTCAACAAGCGCCATATAATAGAGCGCACGGGCATCATCTGGAGCTAGCGCCAATGCCTTTTCTAACGGTTTGCGAGCCTCGTCATACTTCTCCCATTCGATGTAAGTCAGCCCAACGTTAATGTAACCATCCTTGTAATCGGGCCGCAGCTTCGTAACCTGCTGAAAGGCATTGATTGAATCTTCATACTGCAATTGGTCAAGATATCCGATGCCCAGGTTGTTCCAGCGCATCCAGTCCTGATTGTCGGTGGGCAGCGCGGATACCGGCTGATTTTCGCCAATGTTGAGGGTTCGGGTGCGAGAGGCAATTTCGACCACGGGATAGGCCGGATGATTTTCGCCAAAGATGTTATTCAGATAAGTCTGACGAAGATGACGATAATTGACCTTAGCGGTCATGGTGAGCGGACCCTTTACGTTGGCTGGTAATTTGAACCGGTAGCGAACCAGTGCTGAGCGCCCCGACTGGATGGTGTTGTCATAGGCGACGGAGTGGATAGCGGAGACCACGTGGTTGTCGACGAAGTTTCCGGTCACGTCTACCGGCCGATTTGTGAAACTGTGCGCGCCGGGATCAAGTGTGCCATCGGGGCGCAGGAAGCCGCTGTTGTAGATCTCGGCTCCGCTTGCATCGGTAACCGTGAATTGCGCCCATGCTTCGTAGAGGTCGCGCACCTCAGGAACAAGCGAGTGGCCAATGTTCTTGTTCTGAATCACGACGAGAGCCTCAACGATGTCATTGGCGTGCACGGTGAACGGCATATTTCCCAAGGGGGCAATCACAGGGTTGGCATTGCCAATCTTGAGCCCGAAGATATCGACGTTGAGGTAATTGCCGCTCTTGAGGAACTCGATGGTCTTGTCAAGCTGCTCGTCGAAGCCGTAGTAGAACGGAACGGCGGTGTTACCAGCCGGCCAACGATGCGAGACAAACGTGCCGTTCTTCGCTCCGGGCTCCGGCAGGGTCGTTGGCTCGCGCTTCATGTGGCAGCCTTGGCAGGTGGTGAAGTCTCCCGTATAGAAGGTCAAGGGATTGCGCTTGGAGAATTTTGAGTTCTGCCACTCGTCGTATGCCGTAAATGCGCGAATCCATTTGTAATCGTTCAGGGCGGGTGGCAAGTTCGCCTTGTGGCACGCTTCGCAGAACTCAGGAGTGTGATAGATGTCCTGCATCACGGCTTTCGAGTGACGGTCGAGATGTGCGAGGATTTCAGAGTCCGGTACGACACCCGGAATTCGTTGGCCCTTCTCATCTACAAGCACGGAGGGCACACCCATCACAAAGCCGCCGTTGCCCACCTTTGACTGAACACTGAGGATGGAATGGCAGGTTGTGCAGGTGAGTCCATCGCGGTCAAAAGAGCGATCCAGGGCTGAGCCAGTGTTCATGGCTCCTGCGAGTACCGCAATGGGATTGTGGCAACTGTCGCAGTGGCGAGCGAACTCGATTCCCTTTGTACGCAGCAGAAGATTGACGCTGGTCCTATAGAAAGGCGTCCGGAATGCATTCGAATGTAGCGCTTGACGCCACTGGTGATATGCCTCCTGATGGCAGTGCCCGCAGTACTTCGCATTTGGAAACGCACCGGACGGTAGGAAATCCCCACCTTCTGCAGCGGCGTTGCCGGGCATCGAAATGTTCCCCTTGGCAAACGGGAAGTTATATGTCTCGCGCACTTTATCGGCGTAGATTTTGCGAGCAGTCGCCTCGTCCACGCCGGTTTTTTCAGCCCCGTGCGTGCTTCGGAGAAACGTCGCTGACACCACACCTAACAGCAGAATCAGGGCGGAGATGCGCTGAATAGAACTGCTCTTCAAGGAAAAGGACCCCTGGCAGTGAACGAGCCTGCCCCGTAACCGCTTCATTTGAAGCATGGAAAGGCCCATCGTGCCCGGCGTCGCGGATGCAAGCGGGAAAGACAGACGCCAACTGCCATCCGCAGTATAGGCGGGCAATACGCGAATGTACATCCACCCAGAGGCTGAAAGTAGCCGATCATCTATTGGTTGGAGTCATCCGGGACTTTGCCTCCGCTCTTTCGGCGGCAGCCTCAATTGTCTTGCCTTGCTTCTCGAGCGCATCCGCGAGGCCGAGGTGGGCGGCCGTGAAATTCGGATCGAATGCCAACGCATCGCGGAACTGAACGACAGCGTCGTCCACCTTACCGCTGGCCAGCAACGACTTTCCTGAGTTGGTTGCGACCTCCGCGCGCTGCAGATTCATGTGGTTGCGCATCAGTTCAGCACCAATCTTGCGCTCTTCGGCAGCTTGGGCAGCTTGATTCTGTTTCATCAGAACAGTTGCCAGAATCAGGTGAGAGTCAGCCTGGTCTGGAAGCTGTTTAATGGCTTCGCGCAATGCGGTTTCGGCCTCCGGCAATCGATCAAGCTTGTTGTAGATGCTGCCAAGCATCGCCCATGCATCGCCGTTCTTTGGATGCAACTTTAGCGAAATTTCCAATTGCTGCGCAGCTTCTGGGTAGCGCGCTACCTGCATGTACAGTTGGCCTAACACGAATGCCGGTTCGTAGCCGGAGGGATTGAGTTTCTCTGCCGTCTCCAGTTCCGGAATCGCGCTGACGGCATCGTCTTGAAGTTTGTATGCGACACCGAGATCGTAGTGCATCTGCGGTGAGCGAGGGTCCAACTTCAGCGCGGCATTCAGTTCTACCAATGCATCCGCGATGCGGTTCACTTGAATGTAGGCGGCGGCCAGATCCTGATGTGCCGTGGCATCCGATGGCTTGATCGCAATGGCGCGCTGCAGGAAGGGAACAGCATCGGTGGCTTGATGAGCCTGGCTTAGTGCCATGCCGAGGTTGATCAGAGCCTCAGTGTTTCGCGGTTCTGATTCGATTACGGACTTGAATAGCTGAATCGCGTCCGGCACTCTATTGACACGCTGCAGTACAAGGGCCAACTGGTAGGTCGCCGCAGGAGACCTAGGTTGTAAACGGTGCGCCTGTTCGAGGATTGGAGCCGCCTGCTCATCGCGGCCGGCATCCGCAAGAGCTTTCCCGGTTGTGAAAGCGATCTTCGCGTCCTTCGGCGCAAGATCGTACGCCTTGATCCATTCATTCGCGGCGCCTGGCCTGTTCTCAGCTTGGAGAACAAATCCCAAATGCAAATGAGACTCGGCAAGTCCTGGATTCTGGCCCGTCGCTTCGGAGAATTCATGCTCCGCGTGGTCCCAATCGCGCGCCTGCGCGTAGAGCGATCCGAGTTCATCGTGAAGTTCTGCGCTGTGAGGGTCCTGCGCAATAACTTCCTTCATCTTGGAAATCGCAGCGGCTGAATCCCCTGTGGCTGCAAGAGCCCTGATGTAAGCAGCAACTACATCGGGCGGAATCGGTCGCCTCTCTGCGTATGCGGCCGATTCAGCCTTAGCGAACAGTGGCAACGCCTTTGCGGGAGAGCCGGTCTGTTCGTAGGCCAATGCAAGGTTCATCTGCGCAGAGCTGTCATCAGGCTTTATCGATAGAGCTTTTTGAAGTTCTGTGATGCCGGCCGCCGTCTGTCCAACGTGCACCAGCACCGCTCCGAGCGCACTGTGACCTTGCTCGGCCGCGGGAGCAAGGTGAACCACCATCTCAAATTTGGACATCGCTGTCTTAAGGTCGTTGCGCGAGAGTGCAGCCACTCCCTCGCGATAATCGGCGTCTGCCTGTATAAGACTGGTTGACGGTCCCTGACTGAAAAGTTGGCTCGCATAAGTCGCGACCAGAAGCGCACTCGAGAGCAGTAACAGCGGCACTTGGGCAGGAGGCAGACGCATGGCAAACCAGCAATCCCATCCTAGCTGATCGTGTAAAGACGCACTCATTTGCAGTGTTGTTCCTGGCAGCAATCACTCTGCCCAGGAAGCCCTTGAAGTGGAGAGCATTGCCATCGAGCAGCGCCTCCAATGTTGATGGTGGGCCCGTTTTTGCGATGTCATTCGATTAGGAGCAGCAACTATCATGCGCTTTCAGATTCATTCAAGCATTGCACGAATCCCCTAATCGCCCGCCTTCCCGAACCCCTCGACGAGCGCGGCCAGCTGTTCCAACGAGCGGCGGAGGAACGCTGGCGGGAGGCTGGTCAACGCGCGAAAGACAGAGGACTAGGTTTCGTGATGGGGTTCGGTGGAGGTGGCGGATTCGGTTTCGATCTTCGGGGACGCGCAAATGGGAAAATGCATTTCTCCTATTCAGACGAAGGAGCCTCTGTTGAAGAGACGCTGCGCTTCATTGCTGGACAAGAGATCGAGATTTGGGATCGATTTGGAATATTTGACGAAGGTGATGGGTTGTTGTACAAGCAGATCGTCAAGAGTGGCGGACGTGATTTGACCCGAGAAGAGGTATTCCCTCTTCAGGGCACAGATGGGAACACTCGCATCGTCAGGTGAGCCGTTGTAGCCCAAGGCGTCTCTGCCGGAATCTCCAGTCTTTACTACCCCGCAGCCGAACGCACTTGGACAAAGACCTTTGGTTCTTTCCGGGCGCGAAGTTATCCACCTGACTGTGCCCATTTTTGTGCCCACCCTCTTTCAAAATAGGGCATAACCTGCGGTATAGGATAGCAAACTGGAGAAGGAAGGAGGCGCATAAACCGCACAAAGGATAGGAGCTTATAGCAACCCTTAGCAGCGGGATCAAGAACAACGCCCACGGCTGTTAACCGAAAGTGTTGTAGATTGGATTAGTGGATTGGATCCAACAGACTCTGTGGCGCGGGGATTCCCAAAGAACTGACAAAGCGGATCCGCCCCCAGCGTGCAATAGCGTGCATTGGTCGACGGCAAGTATGGCATCTGTGGCATTCGCGGCAACGTATTATCTGTAAGTTGCAGATAATAAAGATTGTATCAACGTTCGATCCCCACTAGCCGCCCCACGTATCTTACGGACCCGACAGCCAAAAACACCAGACAGCCGAGTCTCCGTGATCATCGATATTAGCGAGAATACAGTAGAAAGAACTGCACTTGCTCCGCCGCCCGCGTGGCTTTATTCGTTCGTCCCCAAGCGCGGCCTGAGCAACGGACACCTCCAGACGCTTGTAGGTAACTACTTTCCGCGTCCGCTCTTTCGTGTCGCTTCTCAGGCAGAGACTGTCGAAGTGGATCCGTCCGATGGAAGCAGGGTCCTTTGCCATTGTTCGTGGCATCCCGAGGCGGTTCGCGCTGCATGCCTGACCATTGTGTTGGTTCACGGTCTTGAGGGCTCGTCCGATTCTCAATACATCCAGGGTCTGGCAGCACGCGCGTGGGAGGCGGGATGCAACGTCATCCGCATGAACATGCGCAACTGCGGGGACACGGACCATCTCACGCCCACGTTGTATCACTCGGGTCTTTCGGGCGATGTGGGTGCTGTGGTCGTGCACTTTACGAAGATTCACGGCTTGAGACAGGTAGCTCTCATCGGCTATTCAATGGGTGGCAATCTGGTCCTCAAGCTGGCTGGGGAATGGGGTCGTCGCGCTCCACTCTGCGCGGTTGCGGCAGTCTGCCCTGCGGTCGACTTGGCTGCCGGTTCCGACGCTTTGCATGAGCCGGTCAATCGCGGTTACGAATGGCATTTCTTGCGCGGACTTAAGCGGCGCTATCGGCGAAAGGCCGCTCTCTATCCCGACATTTACGATACCCGCGGACTGGGTCCGATACGATCCGTTCGCCAGTTCGATGACAAAATCGTCGCTCGCTATTGCGGGTTTCGCGATGCGGATGATTACTATTTCCGTGCGGCAAGCGCGCGCGTCATCGATCGAGTCGCGGTCCCCACACTAATTCTGCATGCCCTCGACGATCCATTTATCCGGCTCCTGCCTGAGACGCGGGTCGCGATTCTGGCGAACCCGAACATCGCGCTTGTTGAGACACGTTACGGCGGCCACTGTGCCTTTCTTTGCGGCGATCGCGGAAATGAGATCCATTGGGCCGAAGCCACAGTGATACGCTACATGCTTCACGTGGCCGGCCAACGCAGTGGAAGCTGATTGGGAAGTCGAGCTTGGCGGCGATGCCCCCCTCATCGATATATGCTGGCCCGGTTTCGTCGATTTGCGAAGGATCCCCGAAAAGGCGAGTGAACTGACGGAAGTTCTGCAACTTCCCGCACTCGGCCCTGCATTGCTGAGCCTCAATTCTTCGCGGTCTCCGCTCTTTACGGCGAAGTGCGACGTCTGGCTAGTTACAGCGATCGATCCGCTCGAATTCGACGCACTGCAGGAATCGGCGTCGCACGCTATTGCCGTTTACATGGATCTGGTACCTGGCGATCCACAGCTTTGGTCTGATCCCGACAGGGCGATTGCATGGTGCAGGGCACTATGTGTCCGACTCAAGAGCACCTCGTTTTGCTGCGGTCGCGTCGACCTGATAATTCGTCGCGCGCTAATATCGCCCGATCTTGATGACGGAATCGGAATTACGGCCTACCTCGCGGCTTGTGGCGCCACGGTCGAGGCTGCCCGCGCTCACCTTGGATCAGTCTTAGATGTCTTTGCGAATTCCATCCTGTAGGCGACTTATAGATGAATCCATCCCGCATGAATGAGAGCAAGAGAGCCCGATGCGACGACGATCCATAGCAGAATCCCTTGCATCAGTGGTCGCGCGCCGACCTCTCGTAGTGTCGTCTTCGAGATTCCCGTTCCAATCAGAAAGAGCGTGACAGTCAGGCCGATCACGCCGAGATGCTTGAGGCTTGGGTAGAAAGCCTGGAAGGCGTGCATGTATGTATTGGCGACGGCCGCCAGGCAAAAGAAGAGAATGAACCATGGCCACTGAATGCGCGCTTTGCTCTTATTAGCCAGGGACGTTCCGATCGACATAGGCACGATCCATAGAGCGCGAGCAAGTTTGACAGTGGTGCCCACGGCCAGTGCAACGGTCCCAAACTTTGCAGTCGCTCCGACGACCGAGCTGGTGTCGTGGATGGCGAGCGCTGACCAAAGACCGAACTGCGTTTGCGTCATGTGCAGGAACGATCCAATCGCCGGAAACGCCAGCAGGGCGACCGAATTCAACACAAATACCGTTCCCAAAGACACCGCGATCTCTTCTTCGCTTGCGCCTGAGATGGGTGCAATGGCAGCAATGGCGCTGCCGCCGCAGATGGCTGTTCCAGCAGAGATGAGAAACGAGATTCTTCTCTTCACGTCAAAGACTTTTCCTAATCCCCAACCGAGCAGCATCGCAAAGGTGATGCTCGCTGCGGTATAGACAAAACCGGATCGGCCTGCCCGGATCACCTGGTGCAGGTCCATTCCGAATCCGAGACCGACTACCGAAAACTGCAGAAGGAGCTTCGCCAAGTGTTTGGCGTCGACATGATAGGGGTGAACGAAAGAAAACCCGTAGACTAGCCCGATCGCCAGCGCGAATGGGGGAGACAGAAGTCCGCTCGCGGCAAGAATGAGGCCCGCGAAAAAGAGGTTCTTCGACATAATCCGAGTATTCCGGACTCGCGATCCGTCGTCCAAGCAGAAGCGTTTATGCCCTATTTGAGATTCTTATGAGCCCGCACGCGGCCCGGTTGCACGGCCTTATTCGATATTCTCTGGGGTCCTGCATGCGCAAAAAGGAATTTGCGAAACTCGTTGGCCAGGCCCTGCGGCTCCGCACCGGCCGCGTATGCGATCGAGAAGTCTCGCGTCACACGCAATCCTGTAACCTCGACAATCTTGAAATGAGTGCCAAGTCGCAGGTCTTTGGCGATGGCCCAACGCGAAATCAACCCCACCCCGAGTCCTGCTTCAACGGCGGACTTGATGGCTTCAGTCGAATCGAGTTCCATCACAATATTCAGAGAGTTCGGCTTCACGCCACATCGCTCCAGAGCCAACTCGACTTCGCGGCGCGTGCCTGAGCCGTGCTCACGCATCAGCAGATGGGCGGTTGCAATCGCAGATGTCGGGACAGATTCCAATTCGGCCCATTCGTGCGCGGCAGGCACAATCAAGGCCAGTTCATCTCTCAAAAACGGCTCCAGCTTCACGCCGCGGCTTCGTGCAGGGCCTTCAATCAGGCCGAGCGCGATTTTCCGGCTCTCGACTGCCGCAACAATCTGTTCGGTATTCCCACTGATCAAAGTTGGATGAACGCGCGGATGCTCCCGTGCGAACATGCCCAGCAGACGGGGCAATACATATTGGGCAATGGTTGTGGAGGCGCCGAGTGCCAACTGCCCGGCGAACTCCTGGCTCAATGCAGCAATCTCGTTCTCGGCCTGGACCAAGAGCGCGTGCGCCTGTTGCGAGCACCGCAGCAGAATCCGGCCAGCCTCGGTCAAGGCGATATGCGCACCTGTGCGATCGAAGAGTTGAACGCCGATGTCTTCTTCAAGAGCCTTGATCTGGAGGCTCACAGCGGGTTGTGTGAGGTATAGCTCTTCCGCCGCCTTACGGAAACTGAGCTGCTCCGCAACGGCACGGAAGACAACCAGGCGGAAATTATCGAGGCTCGCCATGGGACGATTAGAACACTGGCGGACGGCAAAAAAAGACGAAGGTCCTGTTACTTCGCAACGATGACTTGGAGCTTTAACTTCGTGATGGATTCGAGGGGAGCGATCAGGATACTACGGGCCCTGCGTGGACTATCCGGCTCTGGCTGCGACCCCCCAGCCGCTGAGTTCGGGAGGGCCACGTGGGCAGCCTATCGAGAGCAAAAGCGGCATTTTCCGACAATCCCAGCGGAAGACCAAGGTACCAAGGTGTAAGCCGGTGGGACGCCGCTTCTTGCCTAACTTCTTCGTCTTCATTCAAACTTCTTGAGCAACATGCTTCGGGAACTCGTGTTTCACTTGACAGACGTAAACATTCAGCGTAGTTGAGGAGACATCGAGCCTCCTGCGCGAAAGATGGAGAAAACCCAATGTCTCTTGGCTCAAGAATCCGCAGTTTGTTTTTTGCTGCTTCGGTCATGACGCCCCTGCTCACTTTGCCGGCCAGGCAGGCTCACGCGGGCGTCTTTATTTCTGTCAACGTTGCGCCTCCTGTCCTACCTGTGTATGTGCAGCCTCCGTTGCCCGCACCAGGCTACATCTGGACGCCCGGCTACTGGGCGTACGGAGACGCAGGCTACTACTGGGTTCCTGGAGTTTGGGTGCACCCGCCACGCGTGGGCGTTCTTTGGACTCCTGGCTATTGGGGCTATGTGGGCGCGGCGTATGTATTCCATCCCGGCTACTGGGGTCCCCACATCGGGTTCTACGGTGGAGTGAACTACGGATTCGGCTATGGCGGCATCGGCTTCTGCGGCGGTGAATGGCGCGGCGGAGCCTTTGCCTATAACAGTGCCGTGGCAAACTTTGGCAGCGTCCATGTGACGAACGTCTATGTCGATCGCACCGTCGTCGAACGAAACACCATCGTGAACGTGAACCACGTAAGCTACAACGGTGGTGGCGGCATCGGGGTTCGTCCTTCGCCGATGGAGATGCAGGCTGAACACGAACAGCACTTCCAGCCGACCTCAAACCAGATGCAGCACGAGAACTTCGCGGCCCGGGATCGTTCGCAGCTTGCGTCCGTGAACAACGGCCGTCCTGGAACCATGGCGGCGTCGAATATCAACTCCTATCACCAGGTCGCACAGCAACATCTTCAGTCGCAGCCCATCTCGGCGGCAGACCGCGCTGCGGGCGCCCACTATAACCCCAACAACCGGGAAGCCAACCAGGACCAGCGCATCGCTCAAGGCCTGCGCAGCGGCCAGATGACCTCCGGCGAAGCAGCCCGCGCTGACCGGACCCAGTCACGGATCGATCAGCAGGTCCATAACGACCGCGTAGCCAACGGCGGCACGCTCACCAATCAGGAGCGGCAACAGATCAACGGCGAGCAGAACGCCGCGAGCCGTCAAATCTACAACGAGAAGCACAATGGGAACACCGTCACGCCGAACGAAGTAGACAACCGGGAAGCCAACCAGCAGATGCGCACCGCCCAGGGCCTGCGCAGCGGCCAGATGACCTCCGGCGAAGCAGCGCGCACCAATCGAAATCAGGCAGCACTCGACCAGAGGGTTCACAACGAACGCACTGCCAACGGGGGTGCCCTTACGCAGCAACAACGAAACCAGGCAAACCGCCAGGAGAACAGGAATAGCCGTCAGATCTATAACGAGAAGCACAATGACAGAACAGCAAAACCTGGCCCCAAAGGCCGGTAACTACGACAGATCAAGAATTGAATCAGAAGGGCAGAGCGGCTGGCAGCAATGCCAGCCGTTCGGCTTAACGTGTACAAGATTGATCGTTGAAATAAAGATCCTCTTCTTTCAGTTTCAAGATGAAGGAAGAATATACGCAGCACGCGCATGAGCTCGGCGCTCGTTAAGGGTCACAAACTTCAGAGAGCCTTTAACGCGAATTGTCTACGGAACTATTCAGCCCGTAATGCCTGCATCGGATCCAGACGCGAGGCGCGCCAGGCAGGAACCACACAGGCAAGAGTTGCCACTATCAGCAGCGTAAGAGTCACTGCCGCGTAGACAGCGGGGTCGAGCGGCCGTGTGTCATACAGCATGGAGCGAATCAGTTGCGTGATTCCGGCACTGGCTGCCGATCCGAGTGCCAACCCAAGAATTGCCGGACGCAATCCGTCGAAGAGCATCAACCGCAGCACCTGATCTCTCTGCGCGCCCAGCGCCATCCGAACGCCAAGTTCCGTTGTTCGCTGTGTCATCAGATACGAAAGCACACCAAACAAGCCTACCGAAGCCAGAAGCAGCGACAGCACCGCGAAGATCAGCACCAGGCTGGCGCTGAAGCGGGCATTGCCCAGCGACTCGCCAATTGCCTGCTGCATCGTCTGCACGTTGGAAACGGGCAGTTCGGCATCGAGCGAGGCAATCTGCTTTTGCACCGGGACGGAGATTGCCAGCGGGTCGGAGACCGTGCGAATGGCGAGCGACCCACCGTGATCAACGTCCCCGGCGAGTATCGGAAAATACATGGTTGGCATGATGGGCTGACCGACCTGCCAAAGCGTGTCGCCGACGACACCCACGATTTCATAGTCCGCGTCTTTGAGCGCGGGTACATGGATGGACTTGCCTATCGGATTTTCGCCCGGGAAATATTGCCGGGCAAGGGCGCTGCTGATGACAACCTTTTTGGCGCGGTCCAGACGATCATCGCCCGTGAAAAAACGTCCCGCAGCAACGGAATCTGCAGCGCGCTGAAATACCCAGGATCGGCAGCACGCAAGAGAGCATCGGGCAGCAATTCGCCGGGTTTCAGTGGAGGATGTTCCTTGATGGTGAACATATCGTCGCCGCCATTTCCTTCTCCGGGCAGAATCGAACCGAGGGCAACCGCACGGATGCCGGGCAGGGCACGCACCTTTTCAAGAAGGGCTTCATTAAAGGCGTTCACTTTTTCCGGGCTGCCGTATTTATGCTCCGGAAGACTGTAGTCCAGAGAAAGCACGTTGTTCGTCACGCATCCGACATCGGTCGTGCGCAGACGAACGAAGCTCCTGAGCAACAACCCCGCGCCGATCAACAACACCACAGTGACCGCGATCTCCACAGTCAGCAGTGTCTTGCGCATTGTGGCGCGGGAGAGGTTACCGCTGGCGGTGCGCGATGAAGCCTGGAGCGAGGCAAAAACCGCCTTGCCCGTCGACGAGATGGCCGGCAGCAGACCGGCGAGCAACGCCGCCGCAAAAGCCACCGCACAGGCGAAGCCGAGCACAACGCCATCGACGTGGATGCCCGCGGCGCTAGGCAGCTCCTTCCACGCGCTGGATAACCATCCAGTAGCCGCCAGCGACAACAACACCCCGCCCACGCCTCCGGC
Organism: uncultured Acidobacteriaceae bacterium; assembly: GCA_963704415.1. Taxonomy (GTDB): domain Bacteria; phylum Acidobacteriota; class Terriglobia; order Terriglobales; family Acidobacteriaceae; genus Telmatobacter. Next base: position 3,175,780 of record OY969908.1, read on the forward strand.
CACGCAGATCAACAAGCTCTCCGTCAATTGCCCACGGATGAGCGTCAACCGCTGGGCACCCAGCGCGCCCCGGATCGCTACTTCCTTTTGCCGCGCAGCCCCGCGGGCCACCAGCAGGTTGGCGACGTTCAAGCAGCCGATCAGTAACATGCAAGCAACAGCACACATCAAGATCAGCAGAGGTTTCTTGACGTCCCGTGCCAGGTCGTCGTTGAGGGTCCGCGGCGCCACATCTTCAGCCACTGGCGCATGCAGGTTCTCCATATGCAGCCGGTACTGCACCGCCGCTACCTGGCTCAGAGCGTTTCCCAGGCTCACATCCGGCCTCAAGCGGGCCACCACGGTAGTGAAGTGATAGTCATGATGCGGCACGATATCCGGCGGCAACCCCGACAAATACGGGACCCAAACCTGTACCTTCGCATCGGGATATGTGAAACCCTGTGGAAGCACGCCGACCACTGTATAAGGCTTCCCGTCGAGGTGAATTTGGCGGCCAACAATGGAAGCGTCCCCCGCGAAGCGCCTCTCGAAGAGACTCCACGTGAGCATGACCGCAGTGCCGTCCAGACGATCTTCGCTTTCAGTAAACGTGCGCCCGATGGCCGCAGGCACCCCCAACAGCGGAAAAAGATTCCAGCTTCCGCCGCGCGCTCTCACCTGTTCCGGCAACTCTCCGTGCTCCCCGGTCAGGTTGAATTGCCAGTAGCGCATCGCGGCCATGTCTTCAAAGCCGTGAGTCTTCGCGCGCCAGTCGAAGTAGTCGGCAGGAGCGACGGAGTTGTAGTTGAACCCTTGCGCGTTGCTGCGGGCATCTCGGAAATGTTCGTAGACCATGACCAACCCGGCCGGATCGCGAAAGGGGAGCGGCCTCAGCAACACGGAGCGCACCACCGTGAAGAGAGAAGTCGTGGCGCCAATACACAGGGCCATGACGGCGACCGCGATCAGCGAAAAGCCCGGCGAGCGCGCCAGCGTTCTGCAAGCATATTTGAGGTCACGCCCCATCTTGTCCAGCCACGAAAACGTGTTCTGCTGCCACAGTTTCTCTCGAACAATCTGAGGATTCCCGAGCTTGATGCGGGCCTGCCGCCGCGCTTCTTCCGCTGCCATGCCGCGCGCGATATTCTCGGCGATCTCCTCTTCCAGGAAGACATCGATTTCCTGTTGGAGATCCGCGTCCGCTTGTTTCCGGCGAAGAAACCTGAACCAGCTCATTCCACATCTCCATGCGCCAGGGTCTTTTCGCCCATCACCAGCGCAATAGCACGCGCCATCTGCCGCCACCGGTTGGTTTCACGAACAAGCTGCTTTTTCCCTGCGGCGGTCAAGCGGTAAAACTTTGCTTTGCGATTATTCTCACTCGCGCCCCAATGCGATGAAACCCATCCACGATCTTCCAGTCGGTGCAGCGCCGGATACAGAGAGCCCTGCTCCACTTCCAGAACGTCTTCTGAAGTCCGCTCGATGACTTTGGCGATGGTGTGCCCATGGGCGTCGCCTGTCGCCAGAGTCCGCAACACCATCATGTCCAGCGTCCCCTTGAGCATCTCTCCGTCTTGCTGCACCCTCTTTCCCATCGACATCCCTCCACTCGAACTTCTATGGAAGTTCAGCATACACCACTAGGAGTTCTATGGGAAGTGTGACATTGCCGGCAAATCACTTGGGATTTGAGCCACCTCACTCTTCGATGCAATCCGGAAATCGGGATGAGAGACATGTGCCCGAAAATCGGTGGCTGTGGTGAGAAAACGGCAGTGGGCGCGGCCGCTCCGCTTGGAGCACTGCGCCCACTTCACAAAATGGTAAGCTATAGGAAAAACGGGCGAGTAGCTCAACTGGATAGAGCACCGGCCTTCTAAGCCGGGGGTTGTGGGTTCAAGCCCCGCCTCGCCTACCACCCTTGAAAACCAATAAGTTCGCCCGACGCGTATCTTGTTCGCTGCTTCATGGCAGGCCTGTTCCATGATGTAGGCCCCCAATGCGTGAATCAGGCGGGGACAGGTTGTCCCGCAGCTATAGCCTGCGTTGCCACATTGAGCTACAGTGGATAGGATCAAAACCTTTGAATCCCCGAAAGCGGCTGCTCCGAAGCCGGCAGCAGTGAAGGTTCAGGGCGGCAAGCTTTCGCTCACGATCGAGCCTCGATCAGTGACCGTCGTCTCAATTGAGCCGTAATCGCGAGTTGCTCGATTGAGAGCTGTGGACGATCCCCTCGGTCAGTTCGAAGTTCCACGCCGGCCGCCGGTCGTACGCACACAGACATTTCGTTCCATCCAGTATCGGGAGAAGACGCACCATGCACTCGTTCTTGAAGATCGCGGTCGTGAAAGGGCTTTCCCTGCATCCGGCGGTATGTCTCCTGTCTCTGCTCGCGCTGTCCTGCACTGCTTCGTCTCAGACTCGCGTTGTGAACGCCACCATCGACACCTCGAAGACCGGCGCCCCCATCTCAAAATACATCTACGGCCAGTTCCTTGAGCACGGCGGCGACATCGTCAACAACGGCGTCTGGTCTGAGATGCTCGTCGATCGAAAGTTCTTCTATCCGGTCGCCACCAGCGCGCCAACACCGCCGCCGGTGATGGGCAACGCGGCAGGGAACCCGCGCTTCCGCCGCACTCCAACGCGCTGGTGGGCTCCCATCGGCGGCAGTGACGTGGTCACGATGGACTCCAAGGCGCCCTATACCGGCGAACAATCGCCGCTCGTCAAGCTCGACGGAAAAGAGCCGCACGGCTTCAGGCAATCGGGAATCGCAGTTCGCGAAGGCAAGGCTTATATCGGACGTATCCTACTGGCCGGCTCTCCCGGCGCGGTGGTCAAGGTCACACTTATCTGGGGCAAGGAACCCACCGACCGTCAGACGGTCACCATCCACACGCTCGGAACTGCGTTCCGCAAGTTCCCACTGCGCTATAGCGCCGCAGCCGACACCGATGACGCCGCTCTCGAGATCACCGGCACAGGCGCCGGCTCCTTCCACATCGGCACGGCCTCACTTATGCCCGCCGACAACATCGAGGGCTTCCGCCCGGAAGTCATCGCCGCGCTCAAGCAGTTGCGCTTTGGTATTCTCCGCTTTCCCGGCGGCAATTTCGTCTCCTCGTATGAGTGGCGCTACGGCGTCGGCGAGATCGACAAGCGCCCACCCATCTTCGATCCCGTGTGGCACGCCGTGCAGCCTAACGATGTTGGCACCGACGAGTTCCTCACCCTCTGCCGCCTGCTCGGCGTCGACCCCTACATCACCGTCAATGCCGGCTTCGGCGACGCGTGGTCCGCGCGCGAACTGGTCGAATACACCAACGGCGCGGCTACAACGCCGATGGGCAAATGGCGCGCTCAGAACGGCCACCCTGCGCCGTATCACGTCGAGTTCTGGGGCGTCGGCAACGAGCCCTGGGGCGACTATCAGATGGGCGCCATGTCGCTTCCGCAATTCGAGCTGAAGCACAACCTCTTCGCCAAAGAAATGCGTAAAGTCGACCCGTCAATCAAATTGATTGCCGGGGGCGCCATGCCCGATGTGATGGAAGGGGCTGACCAAGCCAGACGCATCAACGGTCAATATGTTCCGGATTATCTGTCGGCAGCCGACTGGACCGGCCAGATGCTGCTGCACTGCCTCGACAACATCGACATGATCAGCGAGCACTACTACGCATCCGGCACGGAGCACACTGACATGAAACTGCAGAAGAAGGTGCCCATCGATCCTCCTCTGTCGCTCCTCGAGTGGGAACGCGCCCCGGCCGTTCAGGTCCGCGCCAAGTACGAGCACTACCAGGAATACCTGAAGCGCATTCCCGCTCTTCGCACCAAGCCTGTTCCCATCGCGATCGACGAGTGGGCTTACTTCGGCGGAAACCGTGATGTCTACAAAGTGGTCCCTGCCTACGCATGGGCTTTCCATGAAATGTTCCGCCGCTCCGATATCTTCCAGATGGGTGCATTCACGTTCGCGACCGCAATGATGAGCGAGAACCGCACCGAAGCCATCCTCAATCCCACGGGAATGCTCTTCAAGATGTACCGCGATCACTTCGGCACTATTCCCGTCGAGGTCGCTGGCGATTCACCGCAGCCGAAGCCGGTCTTTCCGGCCGGCGGCGACCAGCCCGCGGTCAACCCCGGTAGTGACACCTATCCACTCGATGTGAGCGCCGCGTTCAGCGAGGATCGCAAGACCCTGGCCATCGCCGTACTGAATCCATCCGACTCCGAACAGAGCATTAAGATCGCGATCAACGGAGCGAAGCTTGCGAGTTCGGGACATCTTTACCGCATGGCTCCGGACTCTATCGATGCAACAGTGCAGGTCGATAAGAAGCCCGAAGTGCAGGTCGAAGAACTGACGCTCGGCTCATTGCCCGAAACCATTACGGTGCGGCCCTTCAGCGTGAACATTTACTCCTATCCGATCCAATAACCGAGCATTGCGAGGGAAAATCCAGATGAATCCAACGAAGCTGTTCTTTGCGTGCCTAATCACGGTGACCATCACGGCAGCACCGCAGCTCCCAGCCCAGGTGGGAACCAACGTGCCCGAAGTCGTCCCCGGCGCAAAACCCGTCACGGTCGAGCACATCAAGATTCACGGGACATCGCTCGAGGGCAATCTCGAAGGCGATGCCGTCGATCGCGATGTCATCGTCTTTCTCCCGCCCAGCTATCAGAAAGATAAAAAGCGCCGCTATCCCGTCGTCTACGCGCTGCACGGCTACTCCATCGGCGCCGAGCAGTGGACGCATGAAATTCATGTTCCGCAGACCATCGAAGGTGCGTTCGCGCTGGGCTCGCAGGAAATGATTGTCGTGCTGCCCGACTCCAAAACCATCTACAACGGCTCAATGTATTCAAGTTCCGCCACCACCGGCGACTTCGAGAATTACATCGCGCATGACGTCGTGGCCTACATGGACGCGCATTACCGCACGATCCCTGACCGCACCAGCCGCGGCCTCGTCGGGCACTCCATGGGCGGCTATGGTGCGTCGCGCATCGGGATGAAGCATCCCGACGTCTTCGGCGCGCTTTACATCATGAGCCCCTGCTGCATGTCTCCGATGGCCGGCGGCGGACCGGGCCCCGCCGATCAAATGAAAGAGCGGGCGATCGCGGGCGAGAAGAAGGTTGCGGCGGCCAAGTCTCCCGCCGACCTGGCGGCACAGTCGCCCGGCTTCGCTTCTGCCCAGTACGCAACAGCGGCGGCGTGGGCTCCCGATCCAAAGAACCCTCCGCTCTATTTCGACCTGCCCACCAAAGACGGTGTTCCGCAGCCAGAGATCGTGGCAAAATATGCGGCCAACGCACCGTTGGCTCTTGTCGATCAGTACATTGGCAATCTCAAGCAGTATCGCGCCATCGCCATGGATGTGGGCGATCAGGACGGCCTAAGAATCGATGCCGGCAAATTGCACACCATCCTCGATAACTACAGAGTCGCCAACAGTTTTGAGGTCTACTCCGGAACGCACACCAGCGCAGTCGCGGACCGATTCCAGAACCATGTGCTGCCGTTCTTCAGCAAGAATCTATGCTTCACTGCGAATTGCCGTTAAGGAGGGCAGCGGATCCGCGCTCGCATCACCTCTTCGGCCCCTGCACCAGCGTTCCCCTCGCCGGTCAGTGGAAGGCGAAGCTCAGCGTCCCACCGATAGGGATGAAAACCGCTCATTGGCTACGGCTTTCTAAAGATGAGATCCATGCCTTCGGAGTAATTCCAAATGTCCGGCGAAACATTTCGACAAAGGCGCTCGGCTGACAATAACCGACCTTGTGGGCGATCTCCTTGATTGAATATCCCGAGACCAACAACTCTACGGCTGTTGTCAACCGGACCTGACGGCGCCACAATTCAAAGCTGCTGCCAATCTCCCTGCGAAATGCTCTCTCGATCGTCCTGACACTCACACCCGCCTCGGCACATAAAGCCGCCATCGTCTTCGACTCAGCCGGATTGTCCAGGATTGCTTGAGCCACGGCAAGTGCTCTCTTCTCCCGCGGGAGCGTCACAAACGTGGGCACGGGGGAGGCTTTCTCAAGCTGAGAAATGAGCAGGTCCCGAAGCGCACACTCGTAGCGATTCCGCGAGCGAAGCTGACGGATGCGCACGGTTTCAACGATGAGTTCCCGTAACAGCGGAGTTACGTGCAGGACGGCGCAACGCGGGTCCAATCTCGCCTTCAACGTTGTGCGCAGATAGAGCGTGCGCATGGAAACAGGCCCACGCATATGAATCCGATGGTGGGTTCTGGGTGGAATCCATACAGCAAAATGCGGCGGAATCAACCACACACTCTGTTCGGAACATAAGGCCGCTGACGGCGTAGATCAGTTGATCCGACCCGTGAGCGTGATCGGACACCTCAAAGTTGGAAGGGTATTCATAGGCGAGCGTCGCGACAAGAAATGCCGCGCTTCGGGTCGTATTCTGTCAAAACCGTATTTTGTCGCAATAGAGATATATTATGGCGGAAGGCTACCCTTGCGACAACCGGTAAGATGGCTCATCATGGTCGCATGGCACAATCCTCCGGACTCGGCAAGTACGACATCATCGGATTTGTCTCCATCGTTGATGTGGCGCGCGCAAAAGATTTCTATCGGGACACGCTTGGCCTCCGGCTAGTCATGGAGGAACCGCCGTTCGCGTTGGTTTTTGATGCCAATGGCATCATGCTCCGACTGGTCATGGCTAAAGAGATTGCGCCAGTGCTCGGTACCGTTTTGGGCTGGCAAGTCCCGGAGATCAACGCGACCGTCAAAGAGCTGGCGCAAGCGGGAGTCCAATTCGAACGCTATGGCGGGATGGATCAAGATGAATTGGGTATTTGGACCTCACCAACTGGAGCGAAGGTCGCGTGGTTCAAAGACCCCGATGGGAATACTTTGAGCATCTCAGAACATCCTGAACCGAAGTTCTGACCCTCCAAGACCCCCTGACTCAATTTCTCCTGCGCGGGCACAACCCATCACACACTTGTTGTAAACGGCGATACCATCTCCAGGCATGCCGAAGATCGTGTCCACTCAGGCGCTGTTTGAAACAACTGCCGAAGTGGATCGAGACCGGCTGGGGCAAAGCGAGTTGAGATTGTCCTTATAGATCGCGGCCACCGTCGAGGCTGCCAGGTGGAGCAGGTTGGTGAAGAAGACCAGGATTTCTTGCTTGTCCGCGTTCCAGTACTCGATTCGCCGAAACAGCACCGGCGTCTCGCTATGCTTGCGCAAAGAAGGCACAGAGACGATCTGGTCACTGAGCACGTTGCCTTTTTCTGGAACCGCACACACCTCAACGGTCGTGTAAACCGTGTTGGTCTTCATCCGCGTGACGAAGAAAACCCCGCCCTGCGTCAACTGCCCGAACCACACATAATCGTTGTAGCCGCGGTCGACGGCCAGGATCGTACCCGCTTTCAGACGTAAGTCTCGCGCTACGTTCAACTCGCTGTACTTTCCCTCCGTTACCACCGCGAACGAGGGCAGGTAGCCGTCGTGGTCCAGCAACAGATGCAGCTTGATCGCGCCCTTCTGTTGCGTGTATTTGGCCCAGTCAAACATGGTCGCCGACAGCTCGATGATGCTGGCGTCCAGACTCATCAGCTTGTTCTTGAAACGAGACTTGCGACGGCTGTGCGCAGCCGTCTCCGTCTGACACTTTTCCAACAGCTGCATAAAAATCGACTCGTACAGTTCCCACGGACGGTTGGCGTTGGCATACGCCAAAGTCGATTTCTTCGGCGTGATGCTGATGCCCAGATGCTTCAGCGGAGATTCACAACTGGCTAGTCCCATGCATACTTCGCGCAGCGAGTTCAAATGCGCCAACTGGCAAAACAGCATGGCCACAAATTGCTCCCAACTGCTGAACCCCTTGGCGTTGCGCTCGGCCCGGTGGTGCTTGACTGCCCGCGCGAACTGTCCGCGCGAAAACAGTTGCAAAAGCTGCGAGTACACACTGCATACTTGAACCATGGCTGATCCTCTCTTCTCTTCATGTGGTCCTGCTCGGAACCCACTTCAGAGTAACTGCGGATCAGCCTCCTCAAACATTCCTCGGATCAAACAGATATCCGCTATTTTGGACAGCAATGCCTAAGTGCGGAATGTGTCAGTAGTAAATCTTCAAGGCTAACTGCAGCAGCCTTGGAGCGAGGGCGCCGGTGAGATACCCGAAACTCGGGGTACCCATAATTGTGGAGTTAATCGAGTTTTGCGGGCCCGGCGCGGCGAATTGGAAGTTCGGGTGGTTGAACGCATTGAAAGTTTCTGCACGGAATTCGATGTGCCGGCTCTCACCGAGAGGGATCTTCTTCTCCAGGGCGAAGTCTACGTTCTTCTCATTGGGACCTTCGAGGCTGTTCATGCTGACGTCGCCGAAGGATCCAAGGGCAGGGTTCGCAAAGGCACAGGTATTGAAGAACGTGCCGGAACGCATGGTTTCGAGTTAGCTTTTACGCCGGGAACAAAGTCAGGGCGTTGCTGACCATCTGAGTTAGCAAAGTCTGCGTTTCCATCCGTAACTGTGAACCATGTTCCCGAGGAGAGAGTAACAATGCCGGACCAGTTCCAGTCTCCGATGATATGGTCGACGATCGCGTTGTGGGTTGCCATGCGGCGGCCGGTTCCGAACGGGAGGTCATAGAGATAGCTGGCCACAAAGCGGTTGCGCACATCGAAGTCCAGCGGTCCGTACTCCTGATTAGGATAGCGGCTGTTGCGGAAGCCATCGTTGTTCTGCGACCCGAGATCGGCGCTACTGGCGTTCCCCAGAGCCTTGCTGTAGGTGTAGTTCACGATAAACTCGAGGCCGCGGTTGAGCCGTTGCTGAAACGAGGTCTGCAGACCGTTGTAGTTCGATGAGCCCGAAGATTTCAGGTAGCCGATCGAGGCATCCACATAGGGGAATGGCCGCCGCGGAGCGGTGGGAGCCGAAGGATCTGCTGTAGGCTGCGCCTGGTTACCATTCAAGTAGATATAAGAACGGTCGCCTTTCGAGCCGACATAAGCTACTTCGACCGCCGACTTTTCGCTCACCTGATACTGAGTGCTTAAATGCCACTGCAGCACATAAGGCATACGAAGGTCGGGATCGAGGGCTAAGAGTCCCGACTCACTCCGCGCTATGGAGCGCTTCCTTTGCCAGATGAGGGACGGCCGCACACGATAGCATGGCCGTTGCTCCGCAAGAGCCTGAACTGATCGGCGCCACCCTCTTGTCGAGAGGAATGCCGTTCGGCATATCTCTAGATTCGTGAACCGTGTTGATACCCTCGTGAATAAGCCTCGCGGTACTGCAGCACATACTGCTCCCTGGTCATCCCCTCGTGGGCGCCGTGCTCTGGCGGCATTTGGAAGTGTTCTTTTTCTTGTGCTGTAAAAACATCGCCATGGTTACGGTCGTGACGACCCTCGGTCCAGCCATCGTGATATCCCCAGCGAGCTGCATAGGCGGGCGCCGCTTGAGAATCGTGATAATAAAGACCGTAGCCGGGGTCTGGCGATGGCAGAGGCTCGTGTGCTGAACTCCCCGATTGAGCTACAACACCGATACAATACGCACTCAGAAATACAACAGTCAAAGTCGAGGAAGTCTTCCTTCGAAGCCTCTTGGACAGTATTGTCATCCGGCTTAGCGATCGATTGTTTGAAAAGGGAATCATAATGCGGTAACTCCTCATGCTTCGATTACGGCGGTTCTCCAATTGGTGTAGAGCGAAATCGACCCTGTCAAGTGGCATTTTCCTCAAGAAAATGCCACCCTGCGTGATGTCAGAGACTCCACGGAAATTGGAGAACCGCCTTAGGCAACACCTAGAACCTGGTCATAGACCGCTTCGACTTTTCGTGCCGTCATTTGAATCGTGAACTGCGAAAGAGCCCGCTCGCGGCCTCGAGCACCCATCTCTTTCGCGATGAGAGGGTTTCTGAGAAGGAAGTCAATAGCATTGGCCATCGCCACCGCATCCCCCATTGGAACTAGCAAGCCCGTGACCCCATCTTCGACTATCTCGGGGACGCCGCCGCCGTTAGTGGCAACTACTGGTTTTTGTTCGGCCATCCCTTCAATAATTACTTGGCCGAATGGTTCACCAGAGGTAGATGCATGAACCACAATATCCAGTTGTGCAATGCGCTCCGGGACATTTTCCACAAATCCGACAAATTCGACGGCCTCAACAACGCCGAGCCGTTCGCACAATTCGTGAAGTTGTTGCTCATACTCTCGCTCCGCAAACAATGGTGCTCCAATGATCTGAAACCTCACATTCGGAAATTGGGAATGGAGCAATGAAGCTGCCTCAATAAAAATATGCTGCCCCTTCCATGGACTGATCCTGCCAATAAGGCCAATGAAGATTCCCTGTTTTTTTCTGGTGGCCTGCGCGAGACCATCGATATCGCAACCGTCATGTACCACATCAGTAAACGCGGCCGTATCAATTCCTGAAGCGATGGCCAACCCGGTGCGTTTGCCCATTAGATGGAGAGTGCCCAGCGTTGCGCTTGAATTCGCAATAACGAAATCCGGTACAGTCCGGCATAAAAAGCGAAAAACCTTTACAACGAGTAATGGCAAATAGTCAGTCTCAATTCTGTCCCTCACGTGCCAGATGACCGGAATTCCCGCAAATTTCCCCGCAATTCCTCCAATGACATCAGACTTGAGAGAATTTGTGTGTACGATCTCCACTTGCGCGCATTTGGCGAATCGCGTAACCATGAAGACATGACGTACGGTCACCCACGCAGACCTGAATTTCAACAGGGACTTCCATCCCAGCGTATCCTTCCCGATCTTGGCAACGCGAGACTCAAGCTTCAACACGTGCGTTTCGGCATAAGGGCGAATCTTTTCAACCAGTGGTCCGTCTGCGAAAAGAAGGACGATTGGTGCTACTTTCCTGGAATCAATATTCCGAATGAGATTGAGAAGGGCGATCTCTCCACCGCCGATCTCCGCCGTATGATCAATGTAAAGTACTCTTCGAATGTTCTGCTTCTCGATATTTTGCATCGGCCTCACATCCCCGTTAAGATGCGCCGCATCTCATCCATGATGACTCAAAATCTCACTCTCGATTGTGTCTTTCGTTTCTTGAACATCGATAAGAGTCACAGAAAGCTCGTGACAACTTCGATTTCTCGTGCTAATAATCTAAGTGAGCACTTTGGCTCGCAACTGTTCTTCAACATAACATCGTGAAGAGGCAGTAAGACAATATCAGCCGACCAACCCCATCGGCTTCTAATTTTGCCCCAGTACGCCACGGAATCAAAAAAGGTTCCTCTCTGAACGACAGTTGGTTCTTCTGCGTCAGTCGTGAAGATCGATCGAATCAATTTTCTTTGGTGCGATTGCGGACATCCAGGTAGTTTACCTGTAAACAACACACTTATCTCATCGCATGGTGCGTCCCAACCGCGGCGAGTGTTTGTCGTTGACCCTTCGCGTTTGCATTTCAAAAACCGAAGGATCAAGAGATCTTGGGCCATTGCTATCAAATCGCTTAGCGTTCACGGAGCAGCCGCCCTATGGCAGGTACCGAAAAATATTTCATGTCTTCTGGTGTATTAACAAAGAGACCCATCAGCGGAGAAATCGACGACATGCATGCATTATCAACACATGCATTATCAGCAGATGTTGCACGGGTGCAGCCTACGCGTGTTTTTGCGGAGGCATTCTTTCGCCATCGGGTCATATTCACTTCAGTTTTCCTTAGTGTTCTTTTGTTAACCCTCCTGGTTACCATCGTCTCAAAGAACCGCTTCTCGTCAGAAACGAAGTTCTTGCTCGAGAATACTCGCAGCAACGCGGTCATCACGGCAGATCGGAATTCTACCGCTACGGTGGAACAAGTTACCGAGCAACAGGTCAATTCAGAGCTCGAAATCCTCGGCAGCGATGATGTGATTGGTTCAGTCGCCGATCCTGGCTGGAAACTATTAAAGCCATCCGAGCAGACTGGCGATGCCCTCAAGGCGCATGAGTTGCGCCTTGCAAAATTCCGTAAAAATCTCAAAATTCAGCCTGGGCGAAAATCCAATATCATCACCGTTTCTTATTCCGCTTTGTCGCCTGAAGAAGCGACAAGTACGCTGGCACGGTTATCGAATGCCTACCTCTCTCATCGGAAGCTGCTTTCGCGGCCCAACGGGACTTTTACATTCTTTAATGAAGAAGCAAATCGCTATCGTGACATCTGGGAGAAGGCGAACAACCAGATGACTGATTTCCAGAAGGAACACCAGGTTGTTTCTGTTCCGCAGAAAGAGGAGATGCTTAGTAAGACAATTGCTGCCGATGAAGAAGACCTGCGTGGGAATCAGGCAGAGATCTCTGAGATGGATGGGCGGCTTCACGCCAGCGCTGTTGCCGAAAATGAAGTTCCAAAGCGTCACCAGACAGTGAGCCGCGTGGTCAGTGGTCAGACGTCGACGGAACAATTAAGAGCGCTGCTCGTGCAATTGCAAAACAAGCGCGCCGAGTTGCTGACACGGTTTCAACCAACTGACCGGCTCGTTGCCGAAGTAGATAAACAAATTGGAAATACGGCCGCCTCCTTGAATGCCTTGATGGCTCAACGCGGGGTTGAGGACACAACTGATGTCAACCCGGCCTGGCAACAGGTACAAAGCTCACAAGTAGAGAATCGCATCGAGAAGAATGCGCTGAGTGCGAAATCCGCCAAGCTTTCTGAGAATATCGCTGATCTTCGCGGACAGCTTAAGGATCTGGAGAGCCTTGAGGTTCCGTTCAATGCATTGGAGGAGGCTGTTGATCAGGCCCGGAGTAATTTCGAGCTTTTTTCAGAGAAACGCGACCAGGCTCAAATTGAAGATGCAATGGACGAGCGAAAGATCATTAACGTGGGAATCGCGGAGAGCCCCACATCGACGTACCATCCCTCTTCGCCACGCCCGGTCTTCAACGCAGCGATAGGTCTGCTATCGGCCATGTTCCTGGCGGCCGGTGCGGTCTACATGGCAGAGATGGCGCGAAACACATTCGCGACTCCGCACGAACTTGAATCCTTTTCCCAGTTTCCTGTGTTGGCCACAGTCCCGGTGGCTTCGCGCCGGATGGAACGAAACCATCGGCGCATGGGTTCCCAGGTTCTCCCGATTCTCGCAGCAGATGCTTCGCACCCGGCCACGATCAGGGTTCCAGCGATGCAGAACTTCGATAGTCCGAACCATGCTTGACCCGACAACGCATACATCGGCGCAGACGCGCTGACGGCACACGGAGCTTGAAATCATGATCTCGATTACGCAGGATGCAGTTACATCCTCGTTCCAAGGAATCATCTACAAAGTTTTCCAGGAGGGTCTGGCCGCAAACCCCGATCGCGGGATTGCGATTGCGTTCGTTGCCGCCCACCCTGGGGCAGGAACGACGTTCCTCGTGACACGCCTCACGAATGCGTTGCAAAGGGGATCAGTGGAGCCCGCTGTTCTGTTGGACTGCCGGAACATTTCCACGCCGGAGGATGAAGCGTTCTATGTCCCGGCTGAAAAATCTCAAGAACCGGATTCTGAAACTTCAGCATCAGATCTCGCTTTGCCTCGGGGAGACTGGCGCGCCAACAGGAGCTACCGAAAGCAATTCCTTGATAGTCTGCGCGCCCGTTTCAGTTATATCTTGCTTGATTGTCCGTCTCTCAAAGAGAGCAAAGACATCCTCGGTCTCACCAGACTCGTTGATGGCTTTGTCCTGGTTGTCGAGGCCAACAAGACCTCGAAGGGACAGCTCGCTCATCTTGAGCGCACTGTCGTGAACGCCGGAGGCAACATTCTCGGCTCTCTGCTGAATAAGCGTACGTATCCGGTTCCCGGCTGGCTCGCATAACGGCTCGTACCAAGGGGGTAATGAATGCATTCGAAAAAGTATCTCTGCTTACTGTTGCTGCTCGCTGGTACCCTCCGTCTGCCTCTCTTGGCGCAGCAGCCGGAACTGCGTCAACGGCCCCGCTATTTACTGCGGCCGGGAGATATCTTGCAGCTCCAATATCGACTTACACCAGAGTTCAATCAATCCGTCACTGTGCAGCCTGACGGTTACATCGCGATCAATGTCGGAGGCGAACTTCAGGTTGCCGGCCTCAACATGACCCAGGCCCACGATCTCATCGTTGCGAAAGAAAGCTCTCGACTGAAAGACCCGGAATTGACTCTTGTCCTTGAGGAATTCACGCGGCCCTATGTCGTCGTCGCGGGCGAAGTCTCGAAGCCTGGTCAGATCGAGATCCGCGACCAGATGTCCGCGCTCTCCGCCATCATGATGGCCGGTGGCTTCACCAATGGAGCCAAATCGGGGCAGGTTATCGTATTTCGCAAGTTCAACGATAATCTCGCCGAAGTTCGTGAGCTGAATTTGACTCACGTCACGAAAACTCGGCAGCTTGAGCACGACCTGGCATTGCAACCCGGTGACATTGTGTATGTTCCGCATGATCGGATCTCGAGGCTTCAGCACTACATGCAGTTAACCAATCTCGGCTTCTACGCGAGCCCCACCGACTTTGCGAAGTAAAGCGCACAGACAGCGAACAAGGGCGTTCGCTTCTTAATCACTAGAGTCTTCAGGAGGCCCGAACTTGGCAACATCAACTATGTCAGCATCGACGGCGTTCGCACAGTCTGCCGTGACTAAGCTGCTGATTATCGGTGTGAATGCTGCGACAGGAATTATCTCCGCAAGAGCCCTTGCTCCTGCGGGAAGAGGAGAGTTGAGCGCGATGATCCTCTCCTATAGCTTCCTTGCATCCGCCTTGACTCTTGGCTTGCCGAGTGCGTTGACCTATCAGCTCCGAAAGAGGCCCGAAGAAGCATCGGACTTGCTGGGGGCCGGGATTCTTCTCTGCATGCTGATAAGTAGCGTTTCTGCAATCGCCGGATATTTCCTTCTGCCATTCTGGATTCCCCAATATTCGCCGACCGTTTTGTTGTATGCGCGGGTATTTCTTCTGAATACACCGATCGCGCTGTTTTTCGTTGTCGGACGAGCAGCGATTGAGAGCAGAGGCGGATTCCGAGTTTCAAATCTATCTCTTATTGGGCCTCCTCTCGCTACACTCGTCGGCCTTGTGTCTCTTAAACTCGCAGGATCGCTCACACCGGTCTCGGCGGCATGGTGCTACGTCCTTCCCGGCTTGCCAGTGTTCTTTTGGATGTTCGTACACATTCAACGCATGTTTGCACCGCGTCTTCAGGCAGTTCGGAAATCGGCACGCCTGCTGTCCTCTTACGGGATTCGCAGTTACGGGATTGATCTTTGCGGCACGATGTCGCTTTATGTCGACCAGGCTCTCGTGGTGCGTCTTTTGACACCGGACCTAATGGGGGTCTATGTCGTAGCACTGAGCCTTTCTCGACTCCTGAATGCCTTTCATACCTCCGTCGTCATGGTGCTCTTTCCCAGGGCAGTTGCGCGCCCCCCTCTTGAGATCATTGCGATGACTGGCCGGGCAGTACGTATCACTACCGCGCTGACAGCCGTTTGCGGACTGGGAATCGTCCTCGCCGGGCCAAGGCTTTTGGTCCTTCTCTATGGCGCCGACTATCGAGGGGCCACGAGCATATTGCGAATTCTTGTGCTCGAGGTAGTGCTGACCGGCGCAACGCAAGTGCTGTCCCAAGCGTTCATGGCTCTGGGACGTCCCGGCGTGATTACCGCCTTACAGGCTATCGGTCTCTCTTTAACGATTCCATTGATGCTGATTCTGATTCCGAGGCTCGGACTTACAGGCGCCGCGCTCGCGTTGCTCGTATCAACCTGCGCGCGCCTTACGTTCGTCTTGGCTAGTTTTCCACTCTTGCTGAAGCTGCCCGTGCCCGATCTGTTGGTGCGGAGAGAGGACATCACGAAGATAAGTCAACAACTCGGTCGCTGGCTGTCAGTCCGCCGCACGGCGGAAGCAACTAGCGAGATCTAACCGCCGCAGGGCAACTCGGGTGCCGATTGTAGGTCATCAGCACTCTCTGTTCCAACGCAAGTACGACCCCCCCATTTGTACCGCGGAGCGCCTATGTTAATTCGTCGTTCAATTCTCAGCATACCTTCCGGCATGGACGGAATGCTTTCACTCGCTATCCTGGTGTCGGTCGTCTGCTACGCCAACCATGAATCAGTTCTGCAAAGTGGGCTCACGGGTTTTGTAGGGATTCGAATCACATTACTTAACGCCATTTTCTCTCTGGTCTTTGTTGTTCTTTGGCAAAAGTGTCTCCGAATCATCGGTCTCTATCGTTCGGATCTGGCTGACACAACATCAGTGTTACTGCGCCTTACGACTGCCTGCGCGGTGATGACGGGCTTCGTGGCAATGTACTTGAAGTTGAGGGCAGCCACTGAACCAATCCGAATGATCGCTGTCGAATTCTTCGTTATTGCATTTTGCTATGAGCTAGTTCGTGTGCTCCTCACGAACCCTCAAATATGGCAACCGAAGGAACCAGCGCTGGTCATTATCCTTGGGAGCGGTCCGCGCGCCAGTAAAGCCTGGAGAGAGCTGAGAGTGTCCTATCACGGCAGAAAGAAACTTCTAGGCTTCTTTGATGACAGGGATCAAACGGAGATGGCGCCTGATATTGCCACCAGGTATCTTGGGTCGCTCAACGAGCTATCCGAATACCTGCTGAAAAATGTGGTCGACGAACTTATCGTGGCCACTCCCTTGCGCTCCTGCTATGACATGACGCAGCGAGCCGTTTCAATTGCTGAGGCTGCAGGAGTCAAGGTCTCCTGTCTCAATGAGATATTCAATCTTTCCCTTGGCTCGCGGATGCGTCGGCGCGCATCTCTATTTGTCGAACTCGTCCCCGCGGACCAGGCAAGCCTGACCGCAGAGAAAATCAAGCGTTTGGTTGACCTCGTTGGCGCCTGTGTTGCGCTCGTCCTGACGGCGCCCGTTTTCCTGGCTGCGGCAATCGCTGTCAAGGTGACCAGCCGTGGCCCCGTCTTCTTTGTTCAGGAACGGTATGGGTTCGGCCGTCGTCGTTTCTCTATGTACAAGTTCCGGAGCATGGTTCAGGATGCGCCACAACTAATGGCGAAGCTCGAAGCGCAGAATGAAGCACGCGGACCGATCTTCAAGATGGCGAACGATCCAAGGATCACTCGGGTTGGACGCTTTCTGCGCCGCTCCTCGATTGATGAATTGCCACAGCTCCTGAACGTAATCAAGGGAGATATGTCTCTCGTCGGGCCCCGTCCCATGAGCGTTCGAGATGTTTCGCTTTTTACTGAAGCGCAGTTGATGCGCAGATTCAGCGTGAGGCCGGGCATCACAGGTAGTTGGCAGGTTTCGGCGCGTTCCTCACTCGATTTCGACCAATGGGTTCTACTCGATTGTTCGTACATAGAGGATTGGTCGTTGGCATTAGACCTCAGCATTTTGGCTCGAACTATTCCCGCCGTCCTGAAAAGATCGGGCGCCGTCTAAAGACAAGAGGAGATTTCATGCGTACTGCCGTCGTTCACGACTATTTCACTCAATTGGGAGGAGCAGAAATTGTAGCGCAGGAACTGGTGCGAATGCTGCCATCGGCAGATTTGTACTCGACTGTTGCCCTCCCCGAATGCATGCCCGCGGAACTCAAGAATGTTCCGGTTCAAACTTCATGGATGCAGCGCCTCCCGAAGTTGAGAGATTATTATCGGCTTTATTTCTTGCTGTATCCTTTCGGGGTTAGTTCGCTCGATTTATCGAAATATGACCTCGTCATTTCCAGTTCATCGGGCTACGCAAAAGGCGTGCGCACAAATCGAGACGCAGTCCACGTTTGCTATTGTCACACTCCAATGCGCTGGGCCTGGAGTTTCGATAGCTATTCGGCCCGCGAATCCATGGGTCCGCTCAAACGCGCCCTCTTCCCCCATCTGATTCGCTTTCTGCGCGAGTGGGATACAGGCGCATCGCGCCAACCCGACCATTTCGTCGCTAACTCCAAGACCGTCGCTAAGAGGATCGAGCGCTCCTATGGCCGGACAGCGGAAGTAATCCATCCTCCAATTGACCTCAATCGTTTTCGTCCATGCGAGGAGCAGGAAGACTATTATCTGGTGCTTTCGAGGCTCGTCTCGTACAAGAACATCGATCTGGCAGTGCGAGCCTGCACTGATCTGAATCGGAGACTGGTGATCATCGGCGGCGGCCCGGATCGCGATCGCCTGAAGTCCTTCGCGGGACCGAGCGTGACCTTTCTGGGAAGACTTTCAGACGCGGAGGTAGAGCACTACGCTTCTCGCTGCAGAGCACTCCTCTTTCCAGGTGAAGAAGACTTTGGTATGGCGCCCCTGGAGATTGCTGCGGCCGGTCGTCCCACCATCGCTTACCGCGCCGGCGGCGCTGTTGAAACAATCCTGGAGGAAATCACAGGGGTCTTCTTTGACCGACAGACGCCATCTGATTTGGCCGCGGCCATTCTGCGTTTCGAAAGGATGGATTGGCGTGCTGATGTTCTCTCAGCACATGCGAGCAAATTCGGCATTGACGTTTTTCAGAACTCCTTTCGGCGTTTTCTCAACCGGGTAGGATGCTCGGTTGCGGAGCACGAAACCCCGGCGATCCTCGCTTCTGCCAGTCGTACCCTCGGAGTATCTCTAAAGGACGTCGACGGGAGGCTACCTGCATGAGTGCGATCGTCGGCTTGGCGACGAACAGACCCGATCGCTCGGTCAGTCCCAGGCCGGCCGAGACGCCGGCGGGCTCAGCGTTTCTCATTTGGTTTGCGTCCATCGGCGGTTCACTTGCTCTCGCCGCACTCTTCGCCGCCCACCAGGCCACGCTGCTGAGAGTCGCGGTGCCGGCGGTTGCTACTGCGATTGCGGCATCGTTGTATTTCCGTCGCCCAATCGGCTACATCCACTTCACTCTATGGACTTGGTTCGTCACGCCGTTCATCCGTCGCGTCATCGACTGGCGTTTTAGCTTCGAAGATCAGAGCCTTGTGCTGCTCGCACCATTCTTGGTCACCGCGATTGCCGGTCTTACTGTCTTGCGAGAAGGCCGTAAGGCCAGAGGACTTCAGCTCACTCCTTACCTGCTATGTGCGGCAGGAATCTTGTACGGCTTTTTCGTTGGTATCATCCGATGGGAACTCCACTCCTCTGCAGCTGAATCGGTCGGTTCCATTATCTATGGCCTCTTTTTGTGGCTGGCGCCTTTGCTTTTCGGATTGCATCTTCATCTGCGGTGGCAGAGTTATGAAGCGCAAAAATCCGCAATCTTAAACAGCTTCAAATGGGGTGTTCTGATCCTTGGAGTCTACGGTATCTATCAATATGCCGCCCCCCCGGCATGGGACTGCGCCTGGCTTGAAGGCCTGCCTGGCGGATATGAGACCAACTCCTTCGGCCGTCCTTTTCCTTATGAGATACGCGTTTGGAGCACATTGAATTCTCCAGGCACATTTGCGGCAATGATGCTCCCTGGTCTTGTGTTGCTTACGTTGACCAAGACTAAAATCAAGCCCGTAGTCGCGGCGGCTGGCTTTGGCGCATTTCTGCTCTCGCTCGTGCGGACCGGCTGGCTCGCATGGATTCTTGCCATGCTCTTGCTGGGAATTTCGCAGCGCTCGGCGATTCTCCGGAAATTCCTGCTCATCCTTCTCCTGCTGCCTCTCTGCTTCATTCCGGTCTGCTTTATACCCCAGTTTCGGCAAACGATCGAAGATCGTGTCAGCACGATGACAGACCTCGACCACGACGGAAGTCTGAACGATAGAAAGAGGATGTACGAGGTCGTGACATCGGAGTTATTCAAGGCGCCTTCGGGAGAGGGGCTGCTCAATGGCAGTACGTTCGGCGTCGACGACATGCCGCTCGACAGCGGCCTCATACAAACCGCACTTATGTTAGGTTTCATTGGCACAGCGCTCTATGCCGCGGGGATTCTGTCGTGCATCGCCGGAATGGTGCGCCGTCGTAATTGGCGCGAGGGCCCGACCGACGAGTTCGCGGGAGCTTGTCGAGTCATTTTTCTCGCTATGATTGCTGAACTCATTGGCAGCAACGTGTTCATCAACTTCTTCGGCTGTATGCTGTGGGCGTTTTATGGCCTTTGGGCTGGCTCGAGGGCTCTTGCCGAACAGGCAAGCCCGCTCGCGCTAACTTCCAGGGTCCATCTGCGGTCGCTCATCCCGAATTCTTCTGTGGCGCTTCAAAGCTCACTTCAAGACCAACTATGGAACGAACGTTGAACATATTCATCCTCCATGCCTCGGATATGCTCACTGACTGCAAGCCTCATGGAGACGGTCTTATGGCGAACTCGTTCATCCGCAATCTCGCGGAGCGGGGCCATCACCTTCACGTTGCTGTGAGCGACAGCGAATTGAAAGAACCCTACGGCAGCAATGTAACGCTCCACAAAATCGACACCGGGAAAAAGACAACAGGATTACTCGCCCGCGTTCGCTTCGCTCTCGGTGCTCAACGCACGTTGAAACGGTTGGTGCGTCAGGGACTCGTGGACATAGTGCACCAGCTTAACCCAGTGGTCACGGGCATAAGTCTTCCATGTTGGAATTGCTCCCGGCCGGTCGTTCTTGGGCCGTATGTCCCGGATTGGCCGTTGATCCTCTATAACGGCCGATTGGAGCCGCCGAGGGTAATCGATCGATGGAAAATTCGAATTAAGCGAGAGATCGTGCAACTCCAGCATCGGATTGCCAGCGCCATCATTCTGTCTACACCCGCGGCGCTGGAAAAAATTCGCAATCGGTCAGGTTACAGGGATAAGGTCTACGTCATTCCATACGGCGTCGACATTGAGGCCTTTTCCATGTCCGCTCTGCCGGCGGAGAAAGTGATTCTCTTTGTCGGATCGTTGATGCAGCACAAGGGAGTATTTGTCCTACTCGAAGCATTTAGAAAAGTGCTTCGAGTTATCCCTGATTGCAAGCTCGTGCTCGCCGGAGTTGGGTCCGAGGCGGAAAGAGCGAAGGATGTCGCTGCCAGCTTTGACAATCCGGAGAGCGTGGAATTTCTCGGTCGAATTGCGCACGAGGATCTACCCCTGGTAATGCGCCGCAGTTCAGTCGTTTGCGTGCCGTCATTCGGCGAGGCATTCGGACTCGTCGCCCTTGAAGCAATGGCGTGCGGACGACCAATCGTGGGGACTGAGGCTTCGGGGCTTGCCTATCTCATCGCCGACCAAGGCGGGCATAGAGTTCCGGTTGGCGACGTAGATAAACTTGCCCAGAGCCTCATCTCCATTCTTAGAGATCCCGCCAAGGCACGCGTGATGGGCGAATTCAATCGTTCCCTGGCCGAACGCCGATACGCATGGCCGCGCGTGATCCAAGAGTTAGAAGAAGCGTATGCCGATGCCTTGGCTCGTCATGAAGGAGGAAAAATTAGTGTCTAATCGCCGGCTCCGCGTGCTGTCCGTCGCCCACTCAGCCCACGGCAAGGGTTCGAGCCGTCTGCGCTATCGACCCCTTGCAGAAGATGATTCGATTGAGCTATTGCTCGCCGTCCCGGAAGTCTGGAAGGAGTCCGGTCGAGTTACGCACGCTGCTCCTCCGGATTCCTCAATCGACATCCGCGCATATCCCATCCAGTTACCGTGGGTAAGAGGAGCAAAATGGTACTTACATTGGTATCCGGGTCTATCGAAATTGATCCGTACATTTGAGCCTGATGTGATTCATCTCTGGGAGGAACCCTGGGCCGCTGTTTCGTTGCAGGCGGCTGTGCTGCGCAATCGAATTGCGCCGCGTGCCGCCCTCATCCTCGAAACCGAACAGAATATTCTTCGCAAACTGCCTTTCCCGTTTGAGCGCATCCGGCGCTTCACACTCAAACAAGCCGACTGGCTTGTCTCGCGGAATAAGGAGGCGATCGAAGTTAGCCAGGCGTGCGGGTACGGTGGAGGATCGACAATCGTCGAGTATTGCTTTGATCCAAGCCAGTTTCATCCACAGCAGGGGACGGCTTCCGCTCCGTCCCGGAATATGCCCCTCCGGCTTGGTTACGTCGGTCGCATCATTCGCGAGAAAGGGCTTTTTACGGTTCTCGAGTCTTTGCTCATTTCGAAATCGAACGTAGTGCTGGAGCTTTTGGGTGACGGCGCAGATCGCGCCAGCCTGATGAACAAAGCGCACGATCTGGGCCTGGAAGACCGGGTGAAGATCCTGCCATTTGGGCCTGCAGATCAAGTAGCACGCTTCATGACTTCGATTGACGCTCTTGTATTGATGTCGGAGACCACGCGCACGTGGAAGGAGCAGTTTGGGCGAGTCATCATTGAGGCGCAGGCTTGCGGAGTTCCGGTGATCGGATCAACCTCCGGCAACATTCCGTTCGTCGTTTCGGATGGAGGTTGGATTGTCCAGGAAGGGAATGCGACGGAGCTTGCACGCTTGATCGATGAGCTTGCGAACAATCGCGAGCTCGTACGCGACGCGCGACAGCGCGCTCTTCGAAACGTACAACGCTTCACGGAGTCGGTCGTCGCAACCTCGCTTCTCGGTGCCTGGCGTCAAGCATACGATCACAGACGGTCAGTCTGTCAGGCAGTGCCTTGTCTCGCCTGATTCAATGCGAGGCCCGCATCGCCTCCTCACGCAGTGCACAAAAGCTGAACAGCGCTGCTCGAGCTATTTCAGATGAAGCACGACAATTCGATCGGACACCATCAAAGGAATACTCGCGCCAGGTTTAATCTTCTTCGTACTGAGTGAACCGTCCTCGCCAAACTGGATTACTTCAGCCGTTGCGAAAGTATGCCGCGAAGCAAACGTGACTTGTACTGGGGTCGACGGAGTCGCTTGCTTCTTATTCACGTCGTAGTTTTGAGCTTCAATCCAAATCGCGAGATTGTAAGATCCATCGCGTTTTGCCGTCAAAATGTGATGAACATTGGGCGGCGCTCCATTGAGTGTGAAATCCAAATTCGGCAATGCAAATGCTGGTCCCGGATCAGCGAACAACGCGATCAGGCCCTTCAATGCGGTATACGCAGGTTTCGGTGAACCGTCCACATGCGCCAATCCAAAATACCCCTCGTTGTTTTTAGCGGTGGTGTTCTCGTCGATCAGTTCATAAAAATACGTCCGCTTAATTCCGTGGAGCATCTGCTCTAGGACCAGCCTCGGGACGTACTCTCCTTCGATATCTTCCGGGATGCTATCGTTCCCAGCGTCCGTGTAGTAACCAGTTTCGGTCGTCATGATGGGCTTTCCTGGCCACGCGGAAGAAGCAAGATTCATATTGAAAGCGATGCTTCCATAGCCATTCGCACCCCATCCTCCTGTTCCCGGATTGCGTCCCGCAAAATAGTTGTGCAAGTTGGCAAAGTCAAAATCGGCGCTTGTCCCGGAAAGCGGCGCAAAGTCCTGCGGCCGAATCACCGAGGGACCTATTACTGGGTAACCGGCCGTCTCTGGATCGGACTTCACAGCATGATAGAGGCGCGGCATAAAGGAGTTGATTGTCTGCGCCCATTTGGCATTTCCGCTATTGTCCGATTCATTGGGCGCTTCATATCCCTCGAAAGCTCCCGGTACGCGCTTCGGCCAATTCACGAGAACTGCATCGCTCTCCGCCGGGTTGGTGATGAAAATACCCCGAATGCCAAGCTTGCCCAAGGCAACATGCCGGTCATAGTAAGGTTTCCAGGTCGTATCAATGAGGCCATCGCGCGTGTGACGGACGCCAAGATTCTTGAGAAGGCTCTCAATTAATGGGAAGTTACCGTAGACCGTATCTCCAAAATGGAGATGGATATTCACGCCGATACTATCCACGACCGAGTCGGCCATGACGGGCGACTCGCAACTGCCTAATTCGGAGCAGCAACTTAGACTAAGTACTGCAGTGAGGAAGATTATGATAACCCAATGGATGGCTCCACCCCGATGAACGCCCGTTCCATAACCGTGAAGCAGTCGATAGGTCATAGTTAGATGATACCAATACTTGGTGCGAATGTTTTTAGATGTGGGCAGTCTTCCAGCGAAGATCAAGTATCGCCGACAAACATTGACAAGCCAAGGTGCATTCAAAGGTCGGCGAAAGATTTACCTATGCATAGGATTCGTAGCAACGCTCTTTACCTTCAATTATCCTCGTGGGCAATCCTGTCTGGATCGATTCCGTTTGTCGGAAGAAACACTTCAAATGTGGTTCCGCTGCGGCCCGCACGTTCAGAAGAACGAAAGCGAATCGTGCCCCCGTGCTTGAGGACAAGAGATTTCGAAACCCATAATCCGAGGCCTGAGCCTTTGAGATCCTTCGTGGTAAAGAATGGGTCGAACATCTTTTTCTGCACATGCGCTGGAATTCCGCATCCTCGATCGTGAATTGAAACGCGAACGCCTTCTCGGTCATCGCGATGAATCGCTCTGACACGAATTGCAACCGCTGTTTCCGGCGCAGACGCTTCGGCTGCATTCCGCACCAGGTTGCCGAACACTTGGCTGAGTTGTCCTGGAAATCCATAGATCGGCGAGGAGGGCTTCCTGTCGTAAACCAGGCGAACCCGCCGCGAAGCGGCAGTCCTTTCAAAAAGTCCGACGATATCGGCGACAAGGTTGCCTACATCGATCGCGATCGGGACCTGGGTATCGCGATGAAACGAAAGTGACTGCTTGGTGATACGCGCAATGCGCGCTAATTCCACATCGGCGTGACGCAGAAGATCCTGCGTGTCGTTGACCGACGTGGACCTGCCCGCAAGGTAGATGAGATTAGTAAGAGCCTCGAGCGGATTATTGATTTCGTGCGCGATCGCGTTGGCGAGCTTGCCCGTCGCAGCCAGTTTCTCGGCTGTGCGAAGAGCATACTCTGCGAGTTTTCGATCGGTGAAGTCTGTCAGGATGAGAATCTTTTCTCCGCCGGCGCCTTCCGCACTTACTTTACTCACCGAAAGCTGGAGAGTTCTCCCATCGATGGCGAATTCGGCGCTATGGCGCCTATGTCCATTAAGGTGGAATGGCGTGTCGTTCCCGATCAATCGTCCAAACAAACTGGCTGCGTCTACACCTGTCCTTGGTTGAAACATAGGACCGCAGAGTTCGGAGAATGCGTTGTTCCAACGAAGCAGACGGTTCCCGGCATCGATAACCGCAAGCCCCTCTCCGAGCGCGTCGAAGGTCGATTGCCACTGCTCCGCCGACCGGCGTGCCATGATTTCTGCAGCGCGAAGCCGCAGCAGCGAACGGACCGTTGCCACCAGTACCAGGCGATCGATCGGGTGCGTCAGATATCCATCAGCCCCTCCGTCGAGCGCGCGCGCGCGGTCCTCGCTCGAGACGAACGACGCAGATATCTGTAGAACAGAGATGGACGCGGTTCGCGGATCCTTCTTGATTCTCTGGCACACCTCGTAGCCCGAGATATCCGGCAAGTGCACGTCAAGGATGATCAAGTCCGGCAGGGTTTGCGCCACTTCAAGCGCACCGGCGCCGCTACCGGTCTGCGTGCAATGAAAGCCTGCAGCATCGAGGACGCGGCACAAAACGTAGCGGTTTTCTTCACGATCGTCGGCGATCAGGATGCGCGGACGTTGGCCGTCGGGCACCCTGCTCTCGAACAACGATTTCAGGAGCAAGTCCAACCGATTTCACCCAATCCAGGAATGGTTGCGCTGAAAGGCGAGCAGTAACATCTTCCTTGCGAATGATTCTGGCATCCAAGGACTCCAGTTGCACCTTTTCAACGTCAGAGAGCACCTTAGAGGTATAGATAAGCACTGGTAGCCTTTCGGTTGCCGGGCGCGCTCGTAATTCTCGCAGAATTTCGAATCCGCTCATGTCCGGCATAAGAAGGTCCAGAATGACCGCGTCGGGCAGGCTCTCGTTGAGCATTTTCATGGCCTCCGACCCGTTTGCAGCTTCCCGAACGTCCAGCCAGGGCTGATTCAACAGGTCGCGCAGAATGTAGCGGGAAACCTCATTATCATCGACCAGTAGCAGCCGCCGAGTCCCGGTCTGCATCGTCAGCCGTCGTAGTTCGCGAAGTAGAATGTCCGGTTCTAATGGTTTGGGAAGAAAGAGGTTAGCGCCCGATTGCATCGCGGTTGAGGGGTCGCTCAGGGCACTCGTCACAATCACAGGAAGCTGTGGCAATTTTTCCCGCAGCCGGGCGATGAAGCCCCACGACTGATCGTCTCCTATATAGATATCGGCCACCACTGCGGTCGGGATGTGGCGGGCAATCCATATCTCTGCCTGCGCAACAGTCAACGCAAGGATTGGTTGAAACTCAGAATTTCGCAGAAACGATTCGAAGCAGCGCGCCGTTTCCTCGTCATCCTCGAGAAACAGAACCGGAGCGCGATGAAATTCGGGGACAGGCAATGGTGCCGAGTCATCCTGTGGCACGGACTCTCCCACGTAAAACGCGGGTATCTTCACGAAGAAAATCGAACCCTTGCCCAGTTCGCTCTCAAGCCAGATTTTTCCTCCCAGCAGCATCGCCAGGTTTCGACAGAGCGGAAGCCCAAGGCCCGTGCCGCGATGCTTATCCTGCAGCGGGTTCTCTATTTGGCTGAATTCGGTGAAGACAGTTTCGTGGTGTTCCGGTGCGATGCCAATCCCCGAATCGGCGACCGTGAAAAGCACATATTGCTTATCGGCCAGAGTCGCCGAAACACGCACTTGTCCCCTCGGAGTGAATTTAAGTGCATTCGAAATCAGGTTCCTTAGAATCTGAGAAACCTTCCCCTCGTCCGTGTGAAGCGGCGCAAGCTCGCCCGCGTCCTCGAACACCAGGTCCACTGAGCTGTTGTCCGCCAGCAGGGGCTTCAACATTCCCTTCAACGCGCTGAACAGTTCATGCACTTCGAACCCCTTCGATCGGATCCGAATTTTTCCGGCCTCGACCTTCGCCAAGTCGAGTAGGTCGTTCACCATCTCTTGCAAATCGCGCGCGGAGGATTCGATATAGCGCACCTGCTTCATCTGTTCGGCTGTCAGGTCGCCGTCCAGCCTGTCCATCAGCAATCGCGCCAGGGAGACGATCGAATTCAGCGGGGTCCTGAACTCATGCGAGACATTGGAAAGGAATTTGGTCTTCAGCTCTGAGGCTCGGCGCAGATAATCGGCACGCTCATCCAACTCTGCATAGAGCGCAACCACGCCGCGGTTCGTATCCTCCAACTCGCGGTTCAGAAGCTCCAGCTCTTCCTGGCGTGCCCGCAGCTCCTGCAATGTCTTCAGCAGCTCCTGGTTCTGCCTCTCAATCTCCTCATACGGACCATCTGGGGTCCTTTCCTGCATCTTGCGATTGAGAGCGAACGCTGTCCGCTGTGTCCAGGTCGTGAAGTGGTGTGGAATGTGCTTTGCCATACGGACAGTTGTGCCGGTGGGCTCGGCTGCAATTTCAAACTCATCCATCAACCGCTTCGTTCCGAGAATCCCCATCCCCAGCCCGGTCGATGACCGATATCGTCCTTCCAGGATTTCGTCCAAATTCGAAATTCCCGGGCCCGAATCCGATATCGTCACTTCCAGCCGTTGAGGCGACTCCAGTTTCAGAGCAAACGTGACCTTCCCGTTGCGCGCATACCGAAACGCATTCCGCGCCATCTCCGAAGTTGCTGTCGCGAGCCGTATCTGGTCCTGGTTATCGAGGCCCAGCTCCGCCGCCACTTCCCGTGCCCGCTGGCGCGCCTGCACCACGTCGCGTTCGGTGATCAGCGAGATATAAACAATGGGTTCGGACATAGTTTCACGCAGCCTTGACCACGACAACGCTCGCATCATCGCGCTGCCGCCTGAAATCGCGAAGCAGTGCTCCGCCGATCACCGCCGGATGTCGAGTGATCAATCCCGCATACGCCGTAAGATCCCACTTCGATTGCAATCCATCCGAATGCAATACCAGCACCGCGTCACTCGGCCAATCGCAACGGAATTCCTGGATCCTCGACATATTCATTCCAAGGGTGCCATTGTGCGATACGAAACTTCGCGACGTCCCGCCACTCAACAACGAACAGGAGATATTGCCCACGCCGGCGAAGATTAAAACCTGCTCTTTGGGCCGTATCTCCGCAATCGCGGCGACTGCCCCACGCGTCTTGCGTAGCGCGTCATGGACATACTGCAGAATCTGGCCGGGCGCCAATTCTACTCGCCGATGAAAGGTTGCGATTGCTTCTTTGGCTGCTTCGGCGGCCTCCCACCCATGGCCGAGACCATCAGCCAGAAGTGCCAGCGTTCGTCCGTGCCCCGAGTAGGAACTCCACCCGTCCCCGCAGAAACGTTCTCCAGGATAGGGCAGCGCCATCCCTGCGATCTGCAACTCTTCCGCCTGCACCTCCTGCCCTACCTCCAGCATGACGATCGTGCCGGCCTTGCTGGTAAAAATCTCCAGCGCCGTCGCAATCCTTTTCATCGCTCCCAGTCCGCCGCCCATCGTCCCGGCCGTGGAGTATCCATCACTCATCGCTCGCGTCACATCCGCGATGCCCGGACCCTTGTCCATTGCCAGAATTCGCGCCGTCGGTCCCTTGCCGTCATTGGTCCCGACGAGCACCACCTGCCCGCCGCCACCATGCACCAGCACGTTGCGCGAAGCCTCCGTGGCCAGCAGGGCAAGCTCGCCTGCTCGCGTCTCGTCAAAATGAAGCCGCTGCGCCGCAAACTGGGCGGCGCGGCGCACCTCGCCGACAGAACTGGCATCAGTGATGGGAACCCACTCCGTGAAAGCTATCTCCATCGCGCGACAGTGACCTTTGTGCCTTTACCCACCTCAGTTTCGATGCCGAATTCATTGACGAGGCGCTTGCTTCCTCCCAAGCCCAGTCCCATGCCCGATCCGGAAGTGAATCCATCCTTCAGCGCCAGCTCAATATCCGGAATACCCGGTCCCTGGTCTTCAAAAATCAGACGCAATCCAGATTTCGCCGCGACGTTGACAACCTCGATCGTCATCGACCCACCTTTGCCGTGGTCCAACGCGTTGCGCGCGAGTTCGCTCGCCGCCGTCACAAGTTTGGTTTGATCCACCAGGCTGAAGCGCAGCTCTACCGCCCATTGCCTCACCTTTTGCCGGGCGAGCACAACGTCATTTGAGGTCTTCAGCGGAAGAACTTCACGCTTGAGTACGCTCATCACTTGATCCTGAGTTCGTTGCGGCTGCGTTTCCAAACAACAACTCCATTCCCGCTTCGACGCTCAGTGCCGTCCGCACTCCGGGAAGTGACATTCCCAGCTCGACCAGCGTGATGGCGACTGCCGGTTGCATCCCCACAACGACCGTTTCGGCTCCCAACACCCTTGACATGGCGGCGATATTCGCCAGCATGCGTCCAATGAACGAGTCCACGATCTCCAGCGACGAGATATCGATCAGCACGCCCGTCGATCCCCATTCCGAGATCCGCTGCGTCACGTCGTCTTGCAGCTGCATGGCAAGCTTGTCGTGCATATCCACCTGGATCGTGATCAGCAGCAGCGTCCCCATCCGCAGAACAGGAATCCGTTCCATTTACTCCTCCCGTTTCGCGAGTAGGTGGCTGATCGGGTTCACTGGTGCCGACGCCAGGCGCGTCACCGTCCGTCCGCTCCGCGCCAGCGCCAGCGCGAATGCATCCGACAGC
This sequence comes from uncultured Acidobacteriaceae bacterium, assembly GCA_963704415.1. Classification (GTDB taxonomy): domain Bacteria; phylum Acidobacteriota; class Terriglobia; order Terriglobales; family Acidobacteriaceae; genus Telmatobacter. The sequence continues at coordinate 3,205,350 of OY969908.1, forward strand.
TTTGCCTTCGTCACCACGTCTTCCAGGTTGATGCCCAGGTGCACAATGGTCTGCGCAATCTGCGGACGCACTCCACTGATGATGCACTCGGCGCCCATGAGCCGAGCAGCTGTGATCGTCTTCAGCAGATGCTGCGCCACTAACGTATCCACCGTGGGAACACCCGTGATGTCGATGATTGCGAACCTGGAATTGGTCGCCACAACGGTCTGCAGCAGGTTTTCCATCACCACCTGCGTCCGCGCGCTGTCCAGCGTGCCAATGATCGGCAGCGCCAGGATCCCGTCCCATAGCTTCACCACCGGCGTAGAAAGTTCGAGCAGTTCCTGTTGCTGGCGCGAGATCAGTTCCTCTCTTGCGGTCAGAAAGGCCTCCGTCGTGATCAGGGCCAACCTGTCCAACAACTCGGTCGCTGCCCAGATTGTGTCCAGCAGCTTGTCCTGGTTCTTGTCCAGCGATTCGCGAATCGACGCGAAGAGCGGTTGTTTCAGTGACAGAACAAACGTCGCTACTTCGACCGATGAGAATCCCTGCCGCGCGCGCGATGCGGAAATGTCCTGCAGCAACTCCCGGGCTGCAGTCCAGCCGGATGCCGAGACGTCAGTCGGCCCGCTTATCTTCACTCCTTGAACGATCGCACTCAGGAGCGCGCGGCTTTGCTCATCAAGTTCCGTCCTACTCATCAAATCGGAACGCTGCACCGACTTCGACATATCGCGGATCCACTCCGCACGAATCCGGTCTTCGTTTTTGGAGATAATCTCCGCTAATTCACTCATTGCTTTCTCCGCAAGCTTTTTCAAGGCTCGTCATGGTGGAAGTCTGGATGTCAACAGGGGCCCGAAGTTGGACAGCACATGCCGTGCGCAGGGAACTTAGTGAAAAGACAGGAGTACGCATGGAACAGGGGTACGCATGGATAGGAAGCAAACACGGCGGTTTAGGATGTCTCGCGCTTCTCTAATTTTGCCAGCGCCTCTCGAAAAGCGGCGTTTCCTTCCCACTTGCCGACGAAGCAATTCACCTTAAATAGATTGCACATTCCACGTTGCTCTTCACCGAGCACCGACCAGACAATGAGCGGAATCTGCGCCAGGGCAGGGGTGCTGTGCCACCATCGCAGCAATTCATACCCACTGTCGTACCCAAGGTCCAAATCCAGCACGATGCCGTCGGGAAGCGGACCTTCCCCTTTAAGCCCCTTTTCGAGGTAGGATTTCGCCGCATCCAGCGTGGTCCGCGCCTCGACTTCGGCGATTCCCACCGAGCGCGCCGCGTCTGCAGCAATCTGGATATCCTTCGGCTCGTTTTCAACCAGCAACAAACGCTTGACGGGTAGCACGCTAGGGCTCCATTGAGAGGAATGAAGTGTCAGCAGTGTAACCCACACATTTCACTCGGTAAAGGATTGTTGCAAACAATTGACAGGGCAAGGCTTGGATGTGATCCAAATCACAAATGCCCGGAAGTTTGGGACTTACCGCTGGGAATGAGTTGCCACACCTGACGAATCAGCCAGCCTTTCCTCACTTGTCCGCGTTCCTTATTTGTTCGTGTTTGCCGCGCTAGTCAGATCCTTGTTCCGATCGATCCTGCTCAGTCGATACATCAGGATCGCGTCGCGCTTGGTATTGATCGGCTGCGCGGAAAGATCGATGGTTTCGCCCGGCGCGTGTGCGCCCTCGCCTGTAGCGCCGATCCCAGCCAATCCCGGAATAATATCGGCGACAAACGAGATATCTCCGGCGCCACGCTTCATCGGGTCCAGTTCCGGCATTGTTCCGAATCCCAAACTTGCATTTACCTGGTTCAAAATGCCCAGCAAAGCCCGGCTCTGTGCTGTCGGCGCCATCGCGGGATAACCTTCGCCGAAGTCAATCGACGCGCCGGTCTTCGCAAGGTGCTGAGCCACGATCGCCTGCATTTTTTTCTCCACGCGCTCGGCCTGCTCGTTCGACAAAGCGCGGATGTCTCCGCTGGCATAGGCGCTGGGCGCGATCACATTGTCCTTGCCTGCTGCGGTGCCATTGTCCCCGGTCGCGTCAACCGTGATGCTCGTTCCTCCAAGCACCATGCCCACGTTGTACGTTAGATAGGGCTCTGGAAGTTGGGTGCGGAACGCATCGAGAATGCGCGTCAATTCGTAGATCGCCCCATAGCCCTTGGCATCCGAAAAAATACCGGACGAATGCCCGGTTTCCCCTGTTGTTTTGATGTGCCAGGTGATCGAACTGCGCCGGCTCACGCTGCCGTAGAACACGCCATCCTGCCTCGGAGTGCCTTCAAACTCCAGCGCCACATCGCTGTGATGTGCCGCCGCAATCATGTCCCGTCGAGAAATGCGGGCGGGCTCTCCATGCGCTTCTTCATCGCCGCTGAGCACGATCGTGATTTCGGTCTGTTTCAGAACATCGGCGGCCTCGAGCGCCTTCAGCGCAAAGATCATGTCCACCAGGCCGCCTTTCATATCGTTTGTGCCTGGGCCGGTGCCGATGTTGCCTTGCACGCTGTAACTCTGGAACGGACTGTTCTTCTCAAACACTGTGTCCATATGCCCGATGAGCAACATGCGCTTGCCGCATTTGTCCGTCTGCGGGCAGGGATGCTCCGCAACCAGGACTCCGGCACGCTCAACCTCATCCATCGGAATCCACCGGACATTGAAGCTGAGACTCTTCAGCTCCTCCATGAGAATCGCTCCCACCGCGCGCACCCCATCAAGATTGTGCGTGCCGCTATTGATGTTCACGAGTTTTTCGAGCAGCGCGTTCGACGCCCGTTCGTTGCCATCGACAGAAGCCGCAATCGCCTTTTCTGCCGGCGAGAGGGTTGGCCCCGTTTGCGACATCAGGGGAAGATACAGCGCTGCACCCAGAGCGAAAGAGAGAGTGGATCGCAGTTTCATTTCTCGTGAGAATAACAGGATCGACTGGACTCTCGGCTCATCGGGAGACACCGCCCGCCGAACCAACATCAAAATTCTGTGGGCCGCCCAAAAACAAACGGCCGGGGAGAGATTCTCCCCAGCCGCAGTTTCACTGATGTTCTTCGGTGATTGTCGTCAGACCGTGTTGGGCACCAGCCGCGCCGCCGTAAATCGGTTGGCAATGGACTGGAAGATCCCCTTCAGATTCAAATTGGGATTGTCGGCCGAAGTGCAAGCGCCCTTATTTTCTGCTGCAGTAGCGTCAGAATAGAAATCCGACGCATTGCTGGCCGCTCCCAGCATCTCCGCACAGGGCGTAATACTTGGGCTTGAGTCGGTGCTGCAGTCGGATGTATTAGTGGAAGCGCCGTACGCTACCGTGTATACCGTCATCCCCAAGGTCTGCGTCGCATATTGCCCGGCGGCCACGGTCTGCCGGCATTGATCGTTTTTCGAGGGATAGGTCGATCCAGAACCGAAGCCCGAGCCAAACTTGGACGAGTTCGCGCCGCCGTCGGAAAGCAGAATAATGGCGCTCTTGGACCCCGGATTGGCTGACTGTTCTGCCTGAAGTGCAGTCATGGCCGCATACATTGCGCCGGCAATGTAAGTCCCGTCGCCGCCCGGAGCTTGCAGGCCGCCGCAATTACTCCCCGTATTGGCTCCGCTTGCGATGCCCAGGGGCGACCCTGTCGCGATTCCCCCGTTCTGCTGGTTATTGGCGCTGTAATCGTCCTCGAACCCCGTCACCTGGTAAGTTGCTGATGTGCCGGTGGGCGCAGTCCAGGTTGTGTTGGTGGCTGTAGGAATGGCCGGTGCAGAATACGACGGGATGTTCGGATTGTTGCTGGTGCAAGTGGTGTCGTCGCTCGCCTGGTTAGCCTGAATGTTCGGGAATGTGAACAGGCTTACCTGGTCGTAACCGCTAAGGCAGTTGGACGAAGTGCTTCCCGTTGAACAGGGCGAAAGAGACTGCAGCAGCGTCTGCATACCCTGCAAAGCACAATAAAGCTCTGTATTGCCGCAGTTCGCGTCATTGTCCTGGTTGTTCATCGACGCCGTCGTGTCGAGCACGACTGCCAGGTTCAAGGCTTGAACCTCTCCGCTCTGCATGGCCGCAGTTGAGGTGGTGCTCACCGTAAGCGTGGACGGAGTATGGTTGCCAAATACCTTCAGTGCCTGGATGAAGTACATCGGTATCGTGGCGGTCTGCGTTACCTGGATGACGTTGTCGCCTGTTGCAGATGCAGTGCACGGTACAGAAACATAGATGGAATTCGTGACGCAGCTCAACGTCGGGGTTGGCAGGCTGACACTTTGCAGATTGAAATTTGCATTTGCTCCATACCCTGAAGTCGTTCCCGCGCCGGTAAGCAGAGAACTGTAGGCCTTTACTTCATTGTCTACGCTCGTAGACGTGGCTCCGGACAGCGTCATCGCATAGGCTCCCGCGAGCGTCGCCGCATCCGTCGACGACTGCAATTCGCGATAGACCACGAAGGCGTGCCCGAGGTCGATCGTCAAACCGCCCATCCCGAGAAAGAGGACCATCAGCAGTGCCATCCATGGGAGAACCTGCCCTCTCTGATCGGTGACCGCACGCTTCAGAAAAGATCTCTCAGCTTTGCTCATTGGACAACCTCCGTAACTTGGGAGGCGACGCTGCAGCTGGTGTAATGCATCCCATAGACCCCGAGGGAGCACGTGTAGGTCGCCTGGATTTCTGCGGTTCCGCCCGCCGTCATAAAAGTGTTGACCCCACCCGTTCCCGTGCCTGGGCACGTAGTGGTGCCACTGCCATAGTTGTTTCCGCCCAGTGTGTAAGTCAGTGTAAGTTTCGATTGCGTAAGGCCCGGCGCTGCCGCGTAAATCGCGGCCGTCGCCGTGCTGCATGGGTTCGTATCTCCGCGGTCTGTGGCGAGCAGGTGGCCCGCATTGCTGATTGCCTCTGCCAGCTGCAGCTTCTGGTACAGAGCAATCGAGAAGGAAAAGATGCCCGTCATTACGCCCATCACAATCGGCAATGTGACAGCCATTTCCACGAGCGCCCCACCTTCGGAATCGGTTCCGAAGAGGCTGCAAAAACGACCAAGAAAAGATCGCCTCTTGCTCCACGCGCCCCTGAACCTCTTAGGAGAAGGCCTTGCTGAATTGACTTTCCGGTCTTGCGCACGGTCGAAGCAAAGAATGCTCATACTTTTCGACACCCCACTATCTCAACGTCGCTTTCGCAAAGGCCACGGGGTCGCTACTTGCGCAACTTGTTTACCTGCAGACCTCAGTCAGTTGGGAAAAGATTGCAGTGTCCTGGTGCCTTCGCTGTTTGAAGAAGGTTACCGCACCTCGGCTGAGTAATCCAGATTGAATTACCAATCAACCTTTTATTTTCATTACCTTAGGACATTAAAGTAACCTAGGTTCGGGTCAGCCAGTGTGATTACTGTTGTTCGTGGTCAATATAAATATATTATTTGCAATAATATGCGAGCATAACTTTCCGCGTCGAACGGATTTAATGCTCGTCCCTGGATGAGGCAAGGACTGGGCAGTAACCCAGTCGACCCTGGCCTCCCGGCAACCAACGCGCGCCGATCCGGCAAGCGAAGTCATTCTGGCAAACGAAAACGGCCGGGAAGAAGTCTCCCCGGCCGCGTCAGTTCTCAACTTCACTACTTTCCTACAGCAAAACCAGGGTCGATGTATCCCGGAGCCGCTGCACTCAAGTCGACGCGACCCCAAGAAGCGGCGACCTGGCAGGATTTTCGAGAGGACACAGTTACCCTGGTTTTGCTCTAGCCGCCCGTCACCACTGAATTGGGAACCAGCCGCGCCTTCAGGAAAGTTGCCCCAATGTCTCCGAAGATCCCATTCAGTCCTACACCGGACGTGTCAGGCGCAATGCACCCGTTGGGATCTTCTGACGCAGTAGCGTCCGAGTAAAAGGTTGACAAAGAGCTGGCCGTGTTCGCCATTTCAGTGCATGGCGAAATCACGTTTGCTACATTTTTTCCTTTGACGACAGATGTATCGGTAGTGCATTGAGAGGGGTCCGATGAGGCGCCATAGGCAATCGTGTACACCGTGATTCCCAGGAATGTCGCGTATTTTCCCGCGTCGACAGTCTGCTGGCACTGGTTCACAGTCGAGGGATACGCAACAACCTGCGCTGTGTCCGGACTGGTGGGAGGGTTTTTAGCGGTGGTCGTGAAGGTTGAATCGAATTTCGACGAATTCGCGCCGCCGTCGGAAAGCAGAATCAGCGCGCTGGTGGAATTTGGGTTCGCGGCCTGTTGAGCTTGTAGAGATGTAATCGCCGCGTACATCGCGGCCGCAATGTAGGTTCCGTCACCGCCGGGGGCCTGCAGGCCTTTGCACCCCGTATCGGCGCCGGCCGCGATACCGAGGGGCGAAGTGGTATCTAAACCGCTCTTGGCCACATCCCCTGCGCTGTAATCGTCCTCGTAACCGGTAACCTGGTAGGTGGACGTCGTGCCGGTAGTCACCTGGGTCCATGACGTGTTCGTCGTCGAAGGAATCGGGACATAGGAATATGCCGGGATAGCGGGATTCTTCGAGGTGCAGGTGGTATCGTCCGTGTAATCCTGCGCCTGTATATTCGGGAAAGTGAACAGGCTCACTTGATCGTATCCGCCCAGGCAATTTCCTTTCGAGCTCCCAGAGGTGCAGGGGGAGAGAATGGTCAGCAGGTTCTGCAGGCCTGCCAGCGCGCAATGAATCTCCGTATTTCCACAATTCACATCGGTGTCCTGACTGTTCATCGATGCCGTAGTGTCGAGGACAACCGCAATATTGACAGCCGGACTGGGACCGGAATTGACGGCTGCGGTCGACGTCGCATTCAGCGTGAGTGTCTTGGCCGAGTTGATGCCGAACGCAGAAAGCGCCACGATGAAATACGTCGGAATCGTCGCTGTTTGCGTTACCTGGATGACATTGTTCCCCGCGGGTACCGTCCCACAGGTTACCGCCACAATGGGGCCCGGGCTTACGCACTTCAACTTGGGAGTGGTGGTCACGATGGGCAAGTTCGGCGTGCTGTTAGTGCCGACCACGCTGCAATTGGCCGGATTCTTGGCCGACGTATCCGTGTTCGAGCTATAGGAACATGCTGCGCTCGTCGAGGTGCTTACGGTCGCGCCGGACTGCGTCATGGCATAAGCGCCCGCCAGCGCGGCCGCATCGCTTGAGGCTTGCAGTTCGCGATAGCACACGTAGGCGCGTCCAAGGTCGATCGTCAAACCTGCCATCCCCAGAAACACGACCATCAGCAACGCCATCCACGGCAAAACCTGTCCGTTTTGATCCTTCGCAAAACGGGAGACAAACCGAGGCAGAAAAGAATTCCAAAAACTCTTCATTGGACGACCTCCGAGATCTGCGACGCGAGAGTAATCGTCGAGTATTGGCTTTGATAAACCCCAAGGGTGGTTGAATAAGTTGCGCCGATCGTCACCCGCTGGCCCTGGGCACTCGCGAAATTGGGGCTCGGATCTGTGGCCTTTGTGCCAGGGCACGATTGCGGCAGAGCGGTCCCATTGAGAGTAAGGGTGACCACAATCGGGTTGGCCGTGAGGCCGGGCGCGCCCGCACTCACATCCGCCACCGCATTCGCACAGGGATCGTGATCTCCGCGAGCCACCGCGAGATAGTGCCCCGCATTACTCACCGCTTCCGCCAGCTGTACTTTCTGGTACAGCGCCATTGAAAACGAGAAGATGCCGGTCATGACCAGCATGACCAGCGGCAAGGTCACCGCAATCTCAACGATTGCGCCGCCTTCAGAATCTGAAACTAGCAGTTCGCGAACACGAGAAACCAAGGAATGCTTCATTTGGGGATCTCCAAGAAATCTTCTTAGGAATAAGTCGCTCTTTTCGCTTGGCGCTTATTCATTCCCTCTGAGTGGAACCTTCATCGCTGAAACGTCCGAACTTTAGAGCGCAAAAATCCCGTTGCCTCCCGGAAGCAAGTCCACCTCGACCGCACCCGGCAAACCTTGAACTGATCAATCTCGATAGGGGATACGAGAGCCTTAGAGTAGTTCAGCCTAACTACGCTCTCAATCCCTTTTTGGTTTGAAGTAAAGGGTTTGTAGTAACGGTCCTGTGATTACCAAATACAGAAGATAAGTCCTTTATTATTTGCGGAATCCGTCCAGGTTGCTTCGCATTGCCACGGCACAATAGCAAACATTGCCCAGAATTGCCCCCCTCAAGCCCCAGTCCCTTCATCCATTTGCGAGGCCGTCCGGATTTTCCTCAAACGTTGCTGCAAGTCGTGCCCGGCCGCGTGTATGATGCGGGCGCCGCGCTCCCTGACCAACACTCGCGCGGAAACGCATTTCCAGTGAGAAGACCGAGCCGGATTCATTCGCGGCCGAGATTCGAAGGTTCCCTGAATTTACGCATTTCGAATTTCCGTATTTCTACCTGAAAATGCTTCACCCCCCTGGAGGATCTCGCAATGGCGACATTGACAGCAGTACATCCGGGAAAGCTCAGCGACCAGGTGAGCTTTCGCCCGCGCTATGGCAACTACATTGGCGGCAAGTGGGTCGAGCCCGCTTCCGGCCAGTATTTTGAAAACGTCACACCCGTCACCGGAAAAACCTTCTGCGAGATTCCGCGATCGAATGCCCAGGACATCGAGCGCGCCCTCGACGCCGCACACGCGGCCCGCGAAAAATGGGGACACACGAGTCCAACGCAGCGCGCCATCATCCTGAATCAGATTGCGCAGCGCATGGAGGACAACCTCGACATCCTCGCGCTGGCCGAAACCTGGGACAACGGCAAGCCCATTCGCGAAACCACCGCAGCCGATCTGCCTCTGGCAATCGACCATTGGCGCTACTTCGCCGGCTGCATCCGCGCACAGGAAGGCACCATTTCAGAAATTGATCGCGACACCGTCGCCTACCACTTCCACGAACCGCTGGGCGTCGTCGGTCAAATCATCCCCTGGAATTTCCCAATCCTGATGGCCACCTGGAAACTCGCCCCGGCCCTCGCCGCAGGAAACTGCGTGGTTCTCAAGCCGGCAGAGCAGACACCTGCCAGCATTCTTGTCTGGGCGGAGCTGGTTGGCGATCTGATCCCTCCCGGTGTTCTCAACATCGTCAACGGCTTCGGCCTCGAAGCGGGTAAGCCTCTCGCCTCCAGCTCGCGGGTTGCCAAGATTGCCTTCACTGGCGAAACCACCACTGGCCGCCTCATCATGCAGTACGCCAGCCAGAACCTGATTCCGGTCACACTTGAACTCGGCGGAAAATCGCCCAACATCTTCTTCGCCGACGTCTGCCAGGAAGACGATGACTTCTTTGACAAAGCCATCGAAGGCTTCGTCATGTTCGCACTCAACCAGGGCGAAGTCTGCACCTGTCCGAGTCGCGCGCTTATTCAGGAAAGCATCTACGACAAATTCATGGAGCGAGCGCTGAAGCGTGTCGCTGCCATCAAACAGGCCAACCCTCTCGAGCCCGACACCATGCTCGGCGCGCAGGTTTCCAACGAACAGCTCGAAAAAATTCTCAGCTACATCGACATCGGTCACAAAGAGGGAGCCGAGCTACTTACCGGCGGCAAGCGCGCGCAACTGGGCGGCGAATTAGACGGCGGCTATTACGTCGAGCCCACCGTCTTCAAGGGCCACAATAGGATGCGCATCTTCCAGGAAGAAATCTTCGGCCCCGTCGTCTCCGTCACCACTTTCAAGAACGAGTCCGACGCGCTCGAAATCGCGAACGATACGCTTTATGGATTGGGTGCAGGCTTGTGGAGCCGCGATGCGAATCGCTGCTATCACCTCGGCCGCGGCATTCAGGCTGGCCGAGTCTGGGTCAACTGCTACCACGCCTATCCTGCGCACGCTGCCTTTGGCGGATACAAACAATCCGGCATCGGGCGCGAAACTCACAGCATGATGCTCGACCACTATCAGCAGACCAAGAACCTGCTGGTCAGCTACAGCCCGAAGAAGCTCGGCTTCTTCTAAGATGCGTTGCTTGATCCAGCACGAAAATGGGTGCCCCATCCAAGCTCCGCTTGGGTGGGAAAGCACGAACCTCTTTGACAGAGCATCTATTCGCACAAACATGGTGGCCCAGGTCTCGATTCTGAGACCTGGGAAAGCACGAATCTTCTTTGACAGAGCATCCATCCGCACAAACATGGGTGCCCCAGGTCTCGATTCTGAGACCTGGGAAGCACGAACCTCGACCAGCGAAATCGTCCGGCCCGGGACTGCTCCTGTAAGAACTAACCGTGCCCCATCCTTTCGCCTTCTTACTGGCGAAAGGGTGGGAAAGCACGAACCCCAATCCAATCGAACACGCATCGAGGCCCTGATGTCCGACCTACCCAAACAAGTTCTCGCCACCGATCTCGCCATCCATCTCATCCGGGTGCTCCGCGAGAAGCATGGTCCGCTCATGTTCCATCAGTCGGGGGGCTGCTGCGATGGCAGTTCCCCGATGTGCTACCCGCGCGGCGAATTCATTATCGGCGACGCGGACGTGCAGCTCGGCGAAGTAGACGGCGAGCCCTTCTACATGAGCCGCAGCCAGTTCGAATATTGGAAGCACACCCAGCTCACGCTGGATGTAGTTCCAGGCCGCGGCGGCATGTTTTCACTCGATGGACCGGAAGGTCTTCGCTTCCTGATTCGCTCCCGTGTCTTTGACGACGTAGAGATTGGCGAACTGCGCGCTGCGGGCCGAATCTAAACAGTTCCGCGCGCCACTTCAAAACCCCCGCTGCCGGCGGCATCTAAACTTGAATGCGTCCGTCTATCGTACGGGGAGAGCATCTCCTGTGAAAGAAGTCGTCATCGTTTCGGCGGTCCGCACGCCGGTTGGAAAATTTCAAGGCTCGCTGCAATCGTTCTCCGCGCCGCGACTAGGCGCGCTCGTTGTGCGCGAAGCGCTGCGCCGCGCCAGCCTCGAGCAGGCTTCGGGGGCGGCAACAGACCTCGCGGAAGTCAATGCACTCAAGCTCGAAATATCGGAATGCATCATGGGCTGCGTCCTGCAAGCCGGCCTCGGTCAAAACCCTGCCCGCCAGGCTGCCATCTACGCCGGCATCCCGCCCGAAGCGAGTGCGCTGACCGTGAACCAGGTCTGCGGCTCCGGTCTCCGCGCCGTCTCGCTCGCCGCCCAATCCATCCAGGCAGGCGACGCGGAAATCATCGTCGCCGGTGGCATGGAGTCCATGACCAACGCCCCCTACTTGCTTCCTAATGCGCGGTCAGGCTACCGCATGGGCAACGGCACTCTTATCGACTCGATGATCTACGACGGCCTGTGGGACGCATACAACGACTTCCACATGGGCACGGCCGCCGAGATGGTCGCCGCGAAGTATGGCATCTCCCGCGACGATCAAGATGCCTTCGCCGCCGAATCCCACAGGCGCGCCGCCGCTGCCACCGACCAGGGTGCATTCCACGACGAGATTCTCTCCATCGAAATTCCTTCCGCAAAAAAGGGAGCGCCCGCCACTCGATTTGCCGCCGACGAATCAATTCGTCCCGGGACGACCGTGGAAACCCTTGCGCGCCTCAAACCCGCATTCAAAGAGAGCGGCACGGTGACCGCGGGCAATGCTCCCGGCATCAGCGATGGCGCCGCTGCAGTCGTGGTCATGAGCGCCGAGCGGGCAAGGGAACTGGGGCTCAAGCCAATGGCGGTCATCCGCGCACAAGCCACCAGCGGCCGCGCGCCGGAGTGGTTCAGCCTCGCGCCCATCGACAGTGTGCGCAAGGCCGTTGCCAAGGCGGGATGGACTCTCCCCGACGTGGACCTCTTCGAATTGAACGAAGCCTTCAGCGTGCAGGCTCTCGCCGTCAATCGCGAGCTCGGCCTCGATCCCGCAAAGGTCAACATCCACGGCGGTGCGGTCGCCCTCGGACATCCCATCGGCGCGAGCGGCGCGCGGGTGCTCGTGACGCTCCTCCATGCCATGCAGCGTTACGGCAAGACCAGGGGCATTGCAGCTCTCTGCCTCGGCGGTGGCAATGCGGTTGCTCTGGCTGTCGAACGGGTCTAGGCCATCATCCAACCGGATTTGCAGCCGCGAGTGGAACTGTCCGATATCGAACAGTCCCCCGTGCAACCGGTCAATTTCAGGCCCAAATCCTGGGCCGTTTGTCACAATTAAGTTCTTTATTTGGTTCAACAGGCGCGCAGCCCCCTTTGGCACGGCAAGTGCTCCTTCCTTGCTGACATGGATATTGCACGCCCAGATATTAAGCTGAAAAAGAAACGCCAGATGTTCGTGTACGCTGGCGTCGCGGTGGTTGTAATTGCGATTGCGGTGGTAATCGTTGCCCGGCTCAAGCCCGCAGCTCCTCCCGTCGACCGCTCCGCCATTTGGACGGATACCGTGAAGCGCGGACCGATGATTCGCCAGGTGCGTGGGTCGACAGGCACCTTGGTTCCCCGCGAAGACAGCATCCTCCTCATTCCGGCCCTCACCGACGCAACCGTTGTGCGCATCCGTGTTTTGCCGGGCGCCAAAGTCAACCCGAACGACATCCTGCTCGACCTCACCGATCCCCAGCTTAATCAGCAACTGCTCAGCGCCAAGCTGGCCCTTCAGCAGGCACAGGCCGACTACAAGTCCCTGCAGTCCACGCTGCAAAGTACTCTGATGGACAAGAAAACAACGGCAGCCCAGATCGACGCCGACTATTCAACCGACAAACGGCAGGCCGATACCGATGCCCAGCTCTGCAAACTCGGTGTGGTCTCAGGCCTCGTCTGCGGCGCTTCCCAAAACAAATTCGAGCAGCTCGCAGAGCAGAAAAAAATCTCCATGCAGCAGCTCGATGTAAACGAGAAAGCTATCGAGGTTCAACTTTCTTCGGCACAGTCCAAGATCGATCAGGCCAAGACCCTGGTTGATCTTTACGAAAAGCAGACCGCAGCCCTTGAAGTAAAAGCCGGCATCGCCGGCGAAGTCGCAGCCCTCCCCACCCCTATGTCAGTCGGAACACACGTCGCCGCCGGAACGCCTGTAGCGGAGGTCATTCAACTAGACAAGCTGAAGGCGGCCCTCCAGATCGCTGAAACGCAGGCGCACGACATTCAACTCGGCCAGCCCGCCTCTGTTGACACCCACAACGGCATCGTTCCAGGTCATGTGTCCCGCATCGATCCAACCGTATTGAACGGAACCCGCACCGTTGACGTACAACTCGATGGGCCTCTACCTCCGGGTGCCGTTCCGAACCTGAGCGTGGATGGCACCATCGATCTCGAACGCATGACGGACGTATTACGCGTGGGCCGTCCGGCGTTGGGCAACGAAAACTCCACGTTGAGCCTCTTCAAGGTCGATCCAGATGGAAAGACTGCAGAACGGGTTCCGGTCAAAGTGGGCCGCGCATCCGTGAACGAGATTCAGGTACTCGAAGGACTCAAGGAAGGCGACACTGTGATTCTTTCGGATATGTCCCGTTACGACAACGTTGATCGAGTCCGTCTGGAATAACGGAAGGATCGCGAAACTTTGGAACACTTGGGCAAGCGTTCGGCAGTGGATTTCTAGCCACTGACAACTGTTCACTGACAACTGAAAAGAGGGGGACTGATGGCAAACGACAAGCTGATTGAAATTGAAGACCTCACCAAAGTCTTCTACACCGACGAAGTGGAGACGCACGCGCTCTCCGGCATTCACCTCACCATCTCGCGCGGCGAGTATCTGGCGATGTCCGGCCCCTCAGGCTGCGGCAAATCCACGCTGTTATCTATCCTGGGCTTGCTCGATACGCCCACCGGCGGCCGCTATCTGCTCAACAACAAGCCCGTCGAGAATCTCAGCTTCAGCGAGCGCTCGCGCATTCGCAATCAGGAAATTGGTTTCATCTTCCAGAGCTTCAACCTCATCGGCGACCTCACCGTTGAAGAAAACGTCGAGCTCCCGCTGACCTATCGCGCCGGCATGCCGTCCGCCGAGCGCAAGAAGCGAGTCAAGGAAGCCCTCGAGCGCGTCAACATGGCGCATCGCATGCGGCACTATCCCGCACAGCTCTCCGGCGGTCAGCAACAGCGTGTCGCTGTGGCCCGCGCCCTGGCGGGTTCGCCCTCCATCCTGCTGGCTGACGAGCCTACCGGCAACCTCGACTCGAAGAACGGTGAAGCTGTGATGCATTTGCTCGCCGACCTGCATCGCGAGGGCTCGACCATCTGCATGGTGACGCACGATCCGCGCTTCGCCAAACATGCGCAGCGTGAAGTTCACCTGTTCGATGGAAAAGTTGTCTCGGAAGACGAGCTCAAGAAGCTCACGGAAGAAGTCGAGGCGTAAAGAACGAGAAGCGAGAACGCTGCGCACGATGGAGAAGCTTGGCGCACGCCTCCCATTGGCTCGGATCTTGAGCCGGGTAATCGTTGGATTGCTCGCGCCAGGCGGGGCCCGCGCGTCCTTGACCAAGGCGCGGTTGGGCGATGCTGCCACTCATAAGATAAGCCGTGAATATCGGGCGATAGCACCATCCATTGAATCAATGCACGCATTCCGGAGCGACTAGCTCATCCTCCTTTTTGGGGCCTGGTAACGGAGAAGAATAGCGATGAGTCAACTATTGCAGGATATGCGTTACGCGTTTCGCCAACTGCGCAAGTCCCCGGGCTTCACCCTGACCGCGGTGATCACGCTCGCGCTCGGCATCGGCGCGAATACGGCCATCTTCACGCTGGTCCAGGGCATCCTGCTCCGCTCACTGCCCGTATCTAATCCGTCGCAACTCTATCGTATCGGCGATACCGACGACTGCTGCGTGAACGGCGGCTTCAACAGCAAAGCCGGCGACTTTTCCATCTTCTCTTATGACCTTTATGAGGTGATGCGCAACGCGGCCCCGGAATTCGAACAGCTTGCCGCAGTCCAGGCCGGTCAGAACACTTACTACATAAGGCGCGGCGAAACCGAACCTCGCAATCTCCGCATCGAGTACGTAACCGGCAATTACTTTTCAACTCTTGGGATCCCCGCATTCACCGGCCGCCCTCTCGAAGCCAATGACGACAAGCCCGGCGCTCCGCCCGTTGTTGAGTTGAGCTACGCCTCGTGGCAGAGCGACTTCGCAGGCGATCCCTCGATCGTCGGTTCCACGATCTTTATTCAGACACATCCTTTCACGGTTGCCGGCATCGCGCCTCCAGGCTTCTTCGGCGATCGCGTCACAGACCGGCCTGCGGCTGTATGGATTCCTCTCAACAACGAGCCGCTTATCGAAGGCACGAATACCATCCTGCACCACGCCGACACCAACTGGCTTTATCCCATTGGTCGCCTTCGCGCGGGCGCCAACGTTGCAGCGCTCAACTCGAAGCTGTCCGCGGCGCTCCGGCAGTTCCTCTATACGCGTCCTGTCTATATCGAATACGGCGCTCAATCTGAAATCCCCAAACAGCATGTCGTTCTCTCGCCGGGCGGTGGTGGCATTCAGAATCTGCAGCAGGAGACTCAACAGGGTCTGACCATGCTGATGATCCTCTCCACCGTCGTTCTGCTCATCGCCTGCGCCAATATTGCCAATCTTCTCCTGGCGCGGGGCACGTCCCGCCGCGCAGACGTCGCAGTGCGCATGGCCATGGGTGCCGCACGCACGCGCCTGGTGCGCCAGATGTTTACCGAGAGCGTACTGCTCGCCTGCATCGGCGGCCTCGCTGGCCTCGTCGTGGCGTATGTGGGGTCCAGCACCATCCTCGCACTGGCATTTCCTGACGCCCGCAACCTTCCCATTCAGGCTAGCCCCTCGCTGCCCATCCTTGGATTTGCATTCCTCGTTTCGCTCGTGACCGGCATCCTCTTCGGAATCGCTCCGGCGTGGTTGTCCTCGCATGCGCAACCAGCTGAAGTGCTGCGCGGCGTCAATCGCTCGACCCGCGACCGGTCCACATTGCCGCAAAAAGCTCTGGTCGTTTTTCAAGCCGCGCTTTCCGTCGTACTGCTTGCCGGCGCCATTCTCATGACCAGATCCCTGGGCAATCTTCAACATCAGAACTTTGGCATCCAGACTGAGAACCGCTACGTCTTTCACCTCGATCCCGCAGGCGCCGGATACACAGTCGACCGGCTCCCTGGCCTCTATCGCCAACTTCAGGATCGCTTCTCTGCATTGCCCGGCGTGGCCTCTGTTTCGCTCGCCATGTACAGTCCCCTCGAAGGCGATAACTGGAGTGAAGGCGTTTTCGTGCAAGGCCATCCTTTGCCTAGGCCGAATGACGAAAGCTGGGCCACCTGGGATCGTGTGAGCCCAACTTTCCTTGACTCCATCGGCGTGCCTGTTCTGCGCGGCCGCGGAATCACCGAGCAGGATACCGCTTCCACTCAGCCCGTCGCCGTCGTCAATCAGTCCTTCGTTAAACGTTTCTTCCCGAATGAAGACCCCATCGGCAAACACTTCGGCGTCGACGCCCCAAAGTACTCTGGCGCCTTTGAAATCGTTGGCGTGATTCCCGATTTCAAAATGAACGATCCTCGCGCGGCGGCACATCGCCTCTTCCTGCGCCCCCTTCCCCAGCACTACACCGGGTACACCGACGAGGCCGACGTCACCGGCGAAACACGCTCCATGTTCATCGACGCGGTCATTCTCCGCTTCAAAGGCCCGCAGCAGGATGTGGAGCAGACCGTGCATCGTACGCTGGCGTCAATCGACCCCAACCTCACCATTACCAACCTGCGTCCCTACGATGCGCAGGTGGCCGACAACTTCAACCAGGAACGCCTGATTGCACAGCTCAGCACTCTGTTCGGTGTTCTTGCGCTCATCCTCGCCTGCGTTGGTCTCTACGGCGTCATGTCCTACTATGTCGCCCGGCGTGCCGGCGAGATTGGCATCCGCATGGCCCTGGGAGCGACGCGGTCCAGCGTAGTATTGATGGTCCTGCGTGTCGAGGTCTGGCAAATTCTTATTGGCCTCGCGCTCGGCATTCCTGCAGCGCTTTACGCCGGATACCTCATGAAGAGTCTGCTCTATGGCGTGGGCAGCTACGATCCACTGGCCCTGGCCGGCGCTCCGCTCATGCTGGTTCTCTGCGCCGCGGCAGCGGCCATCGTCCCTGCGCGTCGCGCTGCAACCATCGAGCCCATGCAGGCGCTCCGCACTGAGTAAGAAAGGAGAGACAGTGATGAACGCGTTCTTTCACGACATGCGCTTCGCACCGCGCCAGTTGCGCAAATCTCCGGGATTCACATTCACAGCCGTGCTTACGCTGGCTCTCGGCATCGGCGCGCTCACCACTGTCGCCACCTGGACGAACGCCGTCCTATTCAATCCATGGCCCCAGGTCGATTCGGCGCGTAACCTTCGCTTCATCTCCGCAACAGTGCTCGGCAGTAACGGCTATTCGGTCCACTACGATCAGCACCAGTTCGTTCGTCGTGCAGCGCATTCGTTCAGCGACGCGGCCGTGTTCAACCTCACTACGCTGAATCTCAATCGTCCTGGCGTTCAACCGCAAGCTGTGAACGGGGGGGTGGTCTCCGCCAACTACTTTCACCTGCTTGGTGTAAAGCCCCAGGTAGGCCAATTCTTTCAAGCCAATGCCGACGATCGTGCCTATGGCGCGCACGATGAAGTCGTACTCTCTGACGCGCTTTGGCGCGACCGCTTTGAGGCGGACCGCAGCGTCATCGGCCGCACCGTTTCCATTAACCTTCACACCTTCACCGTCATCGGTGTCACGCCCAGCGGTTTTGCCGGCATCTTCGGTGGTCTTGCTGAGGCAGCATGGGTTCCTCTTTCGTCGTTGCGCGACTTGTCCGCAGACGCTCCTTCCGACCCCCTTCTCCATTACGGGCTTCAGGAAGTCGTTCGCCTTCGTCCCGGTGTGAGCGATGCAGCCGCGGCAGCGGAGCTGCACACCTTGGCGCATGTTTTCACTACCAGCCAAAAAGACAGCAGATATAGCGGCTGGGATCTGAACCTCGGCGATTCAGCGCACTTCGAGCGCGGCCTGTTTTATACCGTTGGCGAACAGCTTCCGGTGCTGCTTGGCGCATCGGGGCTACTGATGATCCTCGTCTGTATCAACATCGCTTCCTTGCTTGGCCAAAATGCGGCACGGCGCAGACGTGAAATTGCTATCCGTACGGCGCTCGGCGCAAAGCCCGTGCGCATTGCATCGCAAATCCTGGCGGAAACCGGGTTACTTGCGATCGCTGGTGCGCTCGCGGGCTGGGGCGCAAGCACCGTCTTGTCCCGCGCCCTCTATGTCCTCTTGCCGAACTTCGGAATTCCATTGGTCTTCAATCTGCACACTGACCCGCGCATTCTCCTCTTCGTCGCCGGGATTGCCGCTGTTGTCACCGTAATGTGCGGCATGTATCCACTTCGCCAATCGTTGCGTGTTTCACAGCAGGAGGCGTTGCATGAAGGTGGTGCGGCAGTTGCAGGCACATCGCGCAGACGGGTCGGCCAGCGCCTCCTGCTCGGTCTGCAACTCGGCATCTGTTTCGTTGTTCTGGTCGGCTGCGGTCTTCTTACGCGATCGGCGCTCAACGTCTTCCATCGCGATACCGGTTTCGACCGCACCAATACGCTTACGGCCTTCATCGACCTTTCCCGCTCTGGATATAACGAGCAGCGCATGCTCGCATTTCACGCCGCCCTTCTCGACCGCCTGCGCAACGCGCCAGGCGTGGGTTCGGCCACACTGACCACGCATTTGCCCCTGGGAGACGAGGGTTCCGGCAACACGCAGGACTTCAGCGTCCCCGGCTATGTCCCGGCCAAAAACGAAGAGATGGCGGTGGTGACGGACTTCGAAGGTCCCGACTTTTTCCACACCATGCGCATACGGCTCCAACAGGGTCGCGACTTCGACGTCCACGACAACGCCTCGTCCGCTGATGTTGCCATTGTGAATGAGGCCATGGCGCGCCGCTACTGGCCGAAAACAGGCGCGGTCGGAGCCAGTATCATCGTGGACAAGCGCCCTCGCCGGGTCATCGGCATCGTTTCGGATTACGCCTATCACAATCCTGCGGATACAGACGCGCCCTCGCCGGTGCTTTACCTTCCGTTGGCGCAAGGCACGTCGGGTTATGGCTACATCATTGTCGCGCTACGCTCGCGTACGACGGCATCCGCAATCGTCCCGCAGTTGCGCCGGGCCGTGAGCGCTCTCAATCCGCTTTTGCCCCTGGAGAATGTTCGCTCTCTCGAGGAAGTCACCGGCGAGCAGTATCAAATGTCCCGCATTCCGGCTGAACTGCTCGGCGTCTATGCATTTTCCAGCGTGTTTGTCGCCATGATGGGGCTCTACGCAGTCACGGCCTATTCGGTGATCGAGCGCCATCGCGAATTTGCCTTGCGCATCGCTCTCGGATCCACGCGCGCCGGCATTTTCCGTCTCGTTCTGAAAGGCGCAACCAACGTCGCGCTAGTGGGCCTGGTGACCGGTGGCCTTGGATCCATTGCTGCCGTGCGCCTGTTGCATTCCATGTTGTTCGGCGTCGTCGCGTTTGACCCCATCAGTTATTGTGGGGCCGCAGTTTTGCTTTTGCTTACCGTCCTCGCATCGGGACTCGTCCCCGCGCGCCGCGCAGCCATTATTCAGCCCATGCAAGCACTACGCAACGAATAGGTAAAGAGGAAAGAGATGAGCTCCGTAGCCCGCGATCTTCGTTTTGCATTGCGACAGTTGCATAAGACGCGTGGCTTTACGCTCACCGCGGTGCTCACGCTGGCGCTGGGCATTGGCGCGAGCTCGGCTACTTTCTGCCTCATGGATGGCCTCTGGCTCCATCCCATGCCGGTGCCTCACTCTGACCGGCTTACACGCATCTTCGCCACCACCCCGGATTCTCAGGATGGTTTGTTCTCTTACCCCGAGTACCAGGCCCTCGCCGGTCGAGCCACTGCGTTTCATGGGGTGTCCGCCGGTGTCGTTGCGATGGGTGGTCGCGGCAGCCTCATGCCCAACGCCGATGGCACTTCCACTCTGCTGTTGAACAACGTCGTATCCTCGAATTTCTTCAGCGTGCTCGGCGTTCATCCAATGCTGGGCCGCGTTTTCACTGCCGCCGATTCTGACCGCCTGCGTTCACATCCTGGGTTGGTGTTGGGCTATCGTTGCTGGCAACGCACCTTCGGCGGCGACCCAAACATCGTCGGTCGCCAGATCCCTCTGCGACACGGCAAAGATCGCATCAATCAGGTAGACATTTGGGGCGTGTTGCCGCCGGATTTTCGCGATGTCGATCCCAATAGTGACCGCGATCTTTGGATTCCCGCCGAAACCTGGGCCGCCACCGTCGATCCGGGGGAACTCACGTCGACGACCTCCCGCTGGTTCAATCTCATCGGACGTCTCGCGCCCCACGCAACAGTCGCACAGGCGAACGATCAGGTCGCAACCATTACACAGGCTCTCGCGGCCGCTGATCCCGCCAACAGTCGTGGACGCAGCGCACGCGTCATCTCTGATCTGAACTACCGGCTTCAGAACGCGGGCACCACGGGAATCGTCCTCTTCGCCATCGTCGGCGGCGTGGTCCTCCTGTGCACGGTCAACGTCGCGCACCTCCTGCTCGCGCGCGCGCTCAGTCGCGGTCCCGAGGTTGCCTTGCGTTTGTCCCTCGGCGCCACACGGTGGGCCGTCGCCCGCCAGCTCCTCATGGAGAACCTCTTGCTCTGCGCCTTCGGTTGGGTCGCCGGGCTCGCCGTTGCGGCGGGTGTCGCGTCCGTGCTGCCGCGCCTGCTGGTCTCCGGCCCGGCAATGCTCGTCTCTCTCGACACGCCGCCACACTTCCAACTCGATTGGCGCGTCTTCTTCCTTGCCGGCCTCCTCGCGCTTGTCACAATGCTTTTGCTCGCGCTCGTCCCACTCGCACAGGTGGCAAAGCCGCAGCTCGTTCCGGTCCTTCGATCGGCCTCCTCGCAACGCACCGACGATCGCAACCCCCGGGCCCGTCGGTTCGCCGTCTGGCTCCAGATCGGCATCTCCTTTGCGCTCCTCGTCTCTACAGGGACACTGGTGCAGAGCTTCCTCAATACCCGCACGCAGCCAATAGGACTGACGCGCAACCAGGTGCTCGTCGCCTTTACTCAAGATCCGGACGACGCAATCCGCCAGACGATTCTTACGAATTTGCGCGCGTTGCCGGGCGTGCGCAGCGTGGCCTACGGGATTCGCTCGCCCCTGATGCCTTCTGAGAATGGCATCGCAGAGAAAGTCCTGCTGCCCAGCCATCCTGAACTTAAAGATCCGGTTGAGATCAAATTCAACGCAGTAAGCCCGGGCTTCCTCGATGTCACTGGGACACGCATAGTACGCGGGCGCGGCTTTACCCAAGCAGATGATGCCGATGTCCCGGCTTCGGTGCTGATCAACCACTCCATGGCCCAGAAATACTGGCCCCTGCACGACCCCATCGGACAGATTGTGCATCTGGCTGACGGTCATCTGGACGCGCGCATCATCGGCGTAACCGAAGACGCGCCTATCAGCCAGATCGGCGAGATACCGGAACCGTATCTTTACATTCCGTTTCATCAGTACCAGGCGCGGCTGTCGAACATGGGCGAGATCACCTTCGTGATCGGCACCGGCCAGAACGCCATGTCCCTGGCCCAGGATGTGCGTCAGGTTCTGATTCACATCAATCCTCTGCTCGATCCCATGTTTGTCACTTCGCTCCCCGAACTCATTCGCTACTCCGCGGGCAACTATCAAATGTTGGCCGAATTGGTCAGCGCACTCGGCATCATCGGCTTGTTTCTGACCATCGTCGGCTTGTATGGGTTCCTCGCCTTCCGCGTAACCCAACGCCGGCGCGAGATCGGCATCCGCATGGCCTTGGGTGCATCGCGCGAGGCGACTGCTCTTCTGGTCCTGCGCGATACCGTGAGGATGGTCGCCATCGGGCTCGCCATCGGCTTCGTATTAGCTATGGCCGCTACCCGCCTCGAGACGTCTGTCCTTTTTGGCGTGCGCCCCCTCGATTCGTTCTCGCTGCTTGCCGCATTTTCTCTGCTGGGCGTCGCTACGCTGGGGGCCAGTTGGGCGCCGGCCCGCCGCGCCGCTTCTATCGAGCCCATGCAGGCACTAAGGTCCGAATAGCCATGAGACGAGACTTACGCACCGGAGAAGAATCGCGATGAACCCGCTGGCTCAAAACATTCGCTTCGCGTGGCGCCAGTTGCGCAAGTCACCCGGCTTTACGCTCACCGTGATTGTCACGCTTGCCCTCGGCATCGGCGCCAACGCCGCGGTTTTCACGCTCTTCGATGAAGTGCTCCTCCGCATGCTCCCCGTTCAGCGCCCCTCCGAACTCGTCCGCTTCGAATGGACCGGCAGCTTCTCCGGCTCTGCCTCCAGCTTTGGCGGCGATATGCACAATTATTTTTCCTATCCCATGTACAAGGATCTGCGCGACCAAAACCAGGCCTTTGACGCCATCGCGGCAGCCGACCGCGCCAATGTCGGCGTTTCCTGGCGCAACACGGCCGAGAATAAAGACGCGGAAGTCGTCACCGGCAACTACTTTCAGCTTCTTGGTCTCAAGCCCACGTTGGGGCGCCTGCTCACGCCACAGGACGATACCGCGAAAAATGCGAATCCGGTGCTCGTCCTCAGCTACAGCTATTGGAAAACTCGTTTCGGCGCCGCGCCCGACATCGCCGGCCAGACTGTGCTCGTCAACGGCCATCCCTTCACCGTGTTGGGCGTCGCCCCCAGAAACTTCGACTCGGCGATTGGCGGCTATCGGCCCGGTCTGTTCTTGCCCGTCAGCATGGTTGAGGTCGTGATGCCCTGGATGGTCCCACGCGATGATCTGAACAATCATCAATCTCTGTGGCTCACTCTCATCGCGCGCCTCAAGCCCCGAGTCACGAAGGCACAGGCCGAAGCGAGCCTGGGACCGATGTGGCATACGCTGCGCGCGCACGAGCTGAGCCTCTACAAGACCACGACGGCGCACTTCCGCAAAGAGTTTCTCGACAACTCGCATCTCAAAGTGCTCGACGATTCCACCGGCTATTCGCCCGGACGCGTGGAACTCAGGATGCCGCTCATCATCCTGATGAGCATGGCCGGCCTGATCGTGGCAATGTGTGTCATCAATGTGGCCACCCTGTTGCTGCTGCGCGCCGCTGGCCGCGCGCGCGAAATGTCGATGCGTTATGCGCTGGGCGCAAAGCGCGGCCGCATCGTGGCCCAACTGCTGGTCGAAGGCGCAATGCTCGGAATAGCCGGAACCGCTGCTGGATTGGCGCTGGCGCCCGCGGTCGTCACTGCGCTTGTGCGCCTCATGACCGGCGCCGATCCGGGCAATGAGCCCTACTCGACCGCGATCGACTCGCGCATTCTTTTCTTCACTCTCGCCGTCGCGCTGGTCTCGAGCCTGCTCTTCAGCATCGCGCCCGTACTGCACTTTCTACGTCCCGACCTCGCCGCGGCTCTGCGCCAAAACGCAGGCACTGCTTCCAAAGGCTCGCTGCGTTTCCGCAAGATGGCAGTCGGCGTCCAAATTGCGATCAGCGTCATGCTCCTTGCCGGAGGCGGTCTCTTCGTGCGCACCCTCGACAGCCTGCGCCATCAGGCCGTCGGCTTTGATACCACTAAGCTACTGACGTTTTCGCTCGATCCCTCCAGCTCCGGCTATGGGGAAGATCGTGCGCCGCAAATCGTCACCAACGCAATCGACGCGCTCCGCGCGATTCCGGGTGTCGTCTCGGTCGGCGCCACGAACGACCCCGAACTGGCCGGAAACTCCGAGCACTCTTCGTTCACGCTGCAGGGATACACGCCTGCCGAAGATGAGGTTCTGCACTTCGAAGATGTCCGCCTGGCGCCAGGCTACTTCGCCACATTGCGGCAGCCGATTCTGGTGGGCAGGGAATTCACCGCCGCGGACACCAAGGGTCAAACTCCAGTCGCCATCGTCAATCTGAGCCTCGCACAGCGCTACTACGGTTCGGCGCAGAAAGCGCTGGGCCGGGTTCTCGCCGAAGGCCGCGGACCCGACGTCAAGCCGGATACAACCATCGTCGGCGTGGTCGGCGACGTGAAGCATGAGAACGTGCGCACGGAGATGGGGCCTGCGGTTTACCGCCCATTCCTGCAGCAAAAGCATTCGCTCGGCATGCAGATGTACGTGCGAACAACAGCGGATCCGGCTGGCGCAAAAGGCGCAATTCGGCAGACGATCCAGCGCCTCGATCAGACTCTGGTTGTCGATGGCCTTAGGACCATGGACGAGCAAATCGACGACAGCGCCTCTGACAATCGCGCCCTCGCGTTTCTCGCCATCGGGTTTTCGGCGTTGGCCATGCTGCTCGCCGCGGTCGGTCTATACGGCGTGCTCGCCTACTCCACCGAACAGCGCACCCGCGAAATCGGCGTGCGCCTTGCCCTTGGCTCACCTCGTTCTCAGGTAGTCATGCTGATCTCGCGCGAAATGCTCATCATTGCTCTTATCGCTACGGTCGTTGCGTTGCCGTCCACAGTCGCGTTGGCTCGTTTATTCAGTAGCCAACTCTACGGCGTCTCTGCGTTCGATCCAATCACGCTCATGGGAGCGGTGCTCATGACCGCTTTCATGGTCGCGCTCGCCGCGGCTCTTCCAGCGCGCCGTGCCGCAGGTGTCGAACCGATGCAGGCGTTGCGTACCGAATAGCCTGAAGGATAAGGAGGGTCCGAGATGCAAACGATGCTTCGCAATCTGCAGTACGCGTTTCGACAGTTGCGCAAGTCGCCGGTGTTTTCCATCACCGCCGCGCTCACGCTGGCCCTCGGCATCGGCGCCAACACCGCCATCTTCACGGTTGTCTACGCAACGCTTCTCGCCCCCATGCCTTATCCACAGCCCGACCAACTCGTCATGGTCTGGTCGAAGATTCAGGGCGATCGCAATGTGATCGCCGCGCAAGACTTTGTAGATTGGAAGAATCAGAACACAGTCTTTCAGGACCTGAACGCATTCAGCGGTGGGAGTTTCAATCTCGCCACTAAGGATCAGCCCGAATATGTCCAGGGCCAGACCACCACTCCGGGCATGTACCGGATGATGGGCTCACCGTTTCAGTATGGCCGCGATTTTCTCCCCGAAGAAGGCAAAGCAGGAAGGGAACACGTCGTCATCCTGATGAACAAGCTTTGGAAGCGGCTTGGTTCCGATCCCAAGATCATCGGTAAGTCGCTTCAGATTGACGGGACTCCCTACACAATCGTGGGGGTCATGGCACCCGGACAGTCGGATCGCCTTGACCAGTCGCTGGTGGTGCCGCTGGTCTTCAAGCCCGATCAGTTAAATCACGACTTCCACTGGCTCCTGGCAATGGGCAGGTTAAAGCCCGGCGTCACCATCAAGCAGGCGCAAGCCAACATGGATGAGGTCACCGCAAATATTGCCAAGGCCTTTCCAAAAAGCAACAAGGGCTGGGGTGCATTTGTCGAGCCGCTGAAGAACGACTTCATGCCCAAGGAGCGCATCCAGACGCTGAAACTCCTGCTCGGCGCCGTGGGCTTTGTGCTCCTGATCGCTTGCGCGAACGTGGCCAACCTCTTGCTCGCCAAGGGAACCTCGCGTCAAAAGGAAATCGCCATTCGTATTTCGCTCGGCGCCGCACGAAAAACCATCTTCGCCCAATTCCTGACCGAGAACCTGCTGCTCGCCCTCGTCGGAGGATTGCTCGGCGTCGCTGTGGGCGCGGCTTCGCTGCATTGGCTCGTTGTGTCCATGCCGCCCAATACGCTTCCATCGGAAGCCGACCTCACTTTAAATCTTCCTATCCTGCTCTTTACCTTTGGAGCATCAACTCTGGCCGGACTTCTCTTTGGCTGCGCGCCCGCGTGGTATGCAACCCGGGTCGATCCCGGTGATGCACTCAAAGAGGGTGGACGATCCGGAACCGGCGCGGGCCGTCATCGCCTCCGCAAGGCGCTTGTGGTTGGCGAATTTGCCCTCGCCCTTGCGCTACTTACAGGCGCAGGTCTTGCCATTCACAGTTTCTGGAATCTCACCCAGGTCGATCTCGGCGTCCGCACGGAGCATGTCCAGACATTCTTTTTGCCCGTACCCGACGCGCGCCCCAAAGACCCCGCCCAGATCACCGGCTACTACCAGCAAATGCTCGCGAGCCTGAAAGCGGTGCCGGGAGTTCTCAGTGCCTCGGCGTCTGTCGGATTGCCGCTCCGTGGTCCCGGCTTTGGAATGCCCTTCACCATCGCGGGGCAGCCGGAGTTTGCTGATCCTTCCCAACGGCCCGGCGCCGCTTTCGGAATGGTTACACCTGACTACTTCAAGACCTACGGCATTCAGGTGGTGCGCGGCCGCTCCTTTGATGAACACGACACAGCGGCCAATGTGAAAGTGGCCGTCGTCAACGAGGAGTTCGTGCAGAAGTACCTCAAAGGGAAAGACCCGCTTCAACAGCGCATCAATGTTGAGGAATTGATCCCCGGCGTCACCAAACTGGGGCCCTACATCACATGGCAGATCGTCGGTGTCTTTCACAACGTACGCGCCGGTGGCTTCCGCCAGGACTTCCCGGAGATCGACATTCCTTTCTGGCAGATTCCATGGCCGTCTGCCAACATCGGCGTACGTACTTCGGGAGATCCCGCAGCCATGATGAACAGCATTGCGGCTGCAGTCCACGCCGTCGATCCACAGATCGCACTAGCGGAGCCGCGCACGCTGGACGACGTCAAAAACCTCATGCTCGGCGACGACCGCTTCACCATGACTCTATATCTTGCCTTCGCAGTCGTGGCGCTCCTGCTTGCGGGTATCGGAATCTACGGCGTGATGGCTTTCACCGTGGCCCAGCGCGAGCACGAGATAGGGCTGCGCATGGCGCTAGGAGCCAGCCGCGGGAACGTGGTGAACCTGGTCCTCAAAGAAGCTCTCATACTCGCGCTGGTGGGTCTGGGACTGGGCCTCGTCGGCGCATACTTCGTCGGGCGCGCCATGCAAAGCACGCTCTATGGCGTGGGCGCGCTTGACTTCACCGCAGTTGGCGCCGTCGCGCTCGTCTTGCTCAGCGCGTCCCTGCTTGCCAGTTGGATTCCGGCTCGCCGTGCCGCGGGAGTTCCGCCCATGCGCGCGCTGCGCACAGAGTAACGTCGAATAAGAAGTTTGGAATTGGGATTGGAGTAATCATCATGATCGAACTGAAGAATATCGAACGTAGTTACAGAACTGGGCACACCGAAACCTGGGTGTTGCGCCGCGTAGGGCTCACCATTCGCGAAGGCGAATTCGTCACCGTCATGGGTCCGTCCGGGGCAGGGAAGTCGTCGCTGCTGAATGTCCTCGCTCTTCTCGACGACGGTTGGCTCGGCGAATACTGGTTCGACGAAACTCCGGCGCACAAGCTGAATCGCAAACAGCGCGCCGATCTCGCGCGCCAGCGCATCGGCATGGTCTTTCAGAGCTATCACCTCCTCGACGACCTGACCGTCGCGGAAAACATCGACCTGCCGCTCTCCTACAAGAATCTCCCATCGAAGGAACGGGCCGGCATGGTCGCCGACATTCTTGACCGATTCCAGATCGTCGCCAAG
This sequence comes from uncultured Acidobacteriaceae bacterium, assembly GCA_963704415.1. Lineage (GTDB taxonomy): Bacteria > Acidobacteriota > Terriglobia > Terriglobales > Acidobacteriaceae > Telmatobacter. Next base: position 3,232,826 of record OY969908.1, read on the forward strand.
AAGGATCTATTCCCGAACCAGCTTTCCGGAGGCCAGCAGCAGTTGGTCGGCATCGCACGCGCCGTGGTCCACGCGCCTTCGCTGCTCCTTGCCGACGAGCCGACTGGCAACCTCCATTCCACGCAGGCGCGCGAGATTATGGAGCTCTTCCGCGAACTCAACCGCCAGGGCACAACCATCGTTCAGGTGACGCACTCGGAAGAGAACGCGCGCTACGGATCGCGCATCCTCGAGCTGCGCGACGGATGGCTCACGCGCGACGAATCAGTGCCGCAGGCTAATTCCGCGGAGGTCGGCGCTCAGTGAATTCTTCTCAGGGGAAATACAAAGTGAACGCTCTGAAAATTCGCACTCGTATCCAATCTGTTGCCGCGATTCTCTTGCTGCAGGTCAACATGGCTTTCGCTGCCGAGCCGGCGCAAGCGCAAGCCACTCCTTCGGATTCGCAAACAACGCAGCCCGCGCCCGAAGCCCCAGCACCGACGACTGGCTCGCCGGCGTCCGGTCCCACCCTGGCTCAAACCATGCAGCAGCAGCAACAGACGTCGTTCGCTCCGCAGCATGTGTTTTACGTGCCGCTGCCCCATTCACGAAATCCGCTCGCGCCGTACAGGCCCAGTACCGTGCCTCAGCTTGATCTCTCCAATTCGCCACGCCTGCAGAATCTCATCCGCGATGGCAAACTCTACATTTCTTTGCCGGACGCGATCGCGCTGGCCATTGAGGACAACCTCGACTTGGCCTCGTTCCGCTACAACCTGCCCACAGCACTCACCGATCTCGCTCGCACCAAGGCGGGTTACTCGGCCCTCGGCGTCAACACCAGCGTTACCAGCCCACAGGGCGCGTCCTCAGGGTCCGGGCTTGCCGGCGGCGGGGGAGTATCTTCCTCTGGAGCCGGGGCTGCCGGTGCCGGTGGTCTGGTGACATCCACCCTGGGTGAGGGCACCTTTGTGAATCCCTTTGACCCCATACTCACGGTCAAAGGCTATGTCGATCACACCAAAACCCAGGAACTGAATACGGTTCTTGTCGGCGTTCCTCTTCTCGAGAACAACACGATCGGCTACACCACGCAGTTCACGGAATATTTTCCTTCCGGTACTGGCATTCAGTGGGCCATCAATGGACTGCGTCAAACGTCGAACAGCCCACTCAACATCGTGGACCCACAAATTCAGCTGTTCTGGCAGGCTGTGGTCACACAGCCCCTGCTGGCCGGTTTTGGTTTCGGCACGAACGAGAGATATATTCGCATCGCAAAGAGGAACCTCCAGATCACCGACTACGCCTTCAAGGCGCAGGTCATAGCCACGGTTACTGGAGTCGAGGACATCTATTGGGACCTGGTGAACGCCTACCAGAACGAGCAGATCGAAGAGCGCTCCCTCGGCTTCGCGAATCAAACTCTCTCCGACGATCAAAAGCAGCTCCAGCTCCAGGCCATCCCGGCCCTGCAAGTGATGACCGATCAGTCCGCCGTTGCTGCCGCCGAGGGCAATCTTACCGTCTCGCGTGCGAATCTGCGAGCCGCTGAATTGAACTTGAAGAACGCGCTCACCAAGGCCGACGATCCGGCCATCGACGAAATGCCAGTGATTCCCCTGGATACCAAAGGCGCGCCTGATCCAAACGAAACCAAGTCCATTCAAGATCTCATTGCCGAGGCCGAGAAGAACCGCCCCGATGTTGCCCAGGACCAGATCGGCATGCAAATCGCTCGGGAGAATCTGAAAGCCATCAATAACTCCTTGTTGCCTTCGCTCAACGCCTACGGCGTGTTTAGCGGAACTGGACTCGGCGGTCCGCTGAACCCGAACTGCAACCAAAACGAAGGCCCTGGCTACTGCTCCAGCACTCTCCCCAGCAACACACCTGGAGTCCTGAAAGATGCCTTCAACTACTCCGCGCCCGAATACCAGGTCGGCTTCACTCTCAACATCACGATTCGTAACCGCCAGGCCAAGGCCGATCAGTTCCGCGCTGTCCTCGCGTTTCGCCAAAGCCAGATCGCCTACGAGCAGCAAAAGAAGAACATTCTGTTCGATGTCCGGGACTCGAGATTTGCCCTTGAGCAGGCGCAAGCCAGTGTCGACGCCGCGCTGAAGGCCCGCGATCTGGCACAGAAAACCTTCGACATCGTCAAGCAAGAACAGGTGCTCGGCGCCAAATCGAGCGTAGACACATTGAATGCGGAAAGCGCCCTCGCCGTGGCTGAGTCCGCTCTCGACGTTGCAGCGACTAACTACGAAAAGAAAAAGGTCGACATTGACCGCGCCATCGGAGAAACCCTCGAGCGCACGGGCGTCTCTATCGACGACGCGAAATCAGGCGTGGTGACGCGTGCACCGTAGAATCAACGGAAGGGCCCGGTCTGCCACCGCAGATCATCATCGAGCAGCCTGACTCGACTTCACGGAGGTTGAGGAACAAGAAAACACGGAACCGGATGGAAAACACATGACAGACTCTCGCAAGCCAGCAAAGATCCGGGTTCTCGTCGCCGATGATCAGCCGCATATCCTCGAAGCCGTAGAATTGCTGCTTCAGCCGCAGGGCATCCAGGTGGACACTGCGCGCTCGCCGCAACTCCTGCTCGAGGCCCTTGGCCAAAGCGACTACGACGTCCTGCTCATCGACTTGAACTACACGCGCGACACCACCTCCGGCAAGGAGGGCCTCGATCTTCTTGCGCGCCTCCAGGAGATCGATCCACGCATGCCGGTGATCGTGATGACCGCTTGGGGCAACATCGATCTCGCCGTCGAAAGCATCAAGCGCGGCGCTCGCGACTTCATTCAGAAGCCATGGGAAAACGATCGCCTGATCTCGCTCATCCGCGTCCACGCTGAGCTGCATCAGGCTCTGCGCCGCGCGCGCCAGCTTGAATTGGAAAACCGCTTGCTCCGCGCCGAAGGCATGCCTGAGTTCATTGCCGGTGCCCCCAATATGCAGCCGGTCCTTGAGCTCATCGCGCAAGTCGGTCCCTCCGACGCCAACGTCCTCATCACAGGCGAGCACGGCACGGGCAAGGAGATTGTGGCCAAGCTGCTCCATGCCGCTTCGCCACGATCGCGCATGCCACTCGTCGCGGTCAACGCCGGCGGCTTACCGGAAGGCACATTCGAGAGCGAAATATTCGGTCATGTGAAAGGCGCGTTCACCGACGCCCGCACCGATCGTGTCGGCCGTTTCGAACTCGCTAATGGCGGCACGCTCTTTCTCGACGAAATCGCTAACGTCCCGATCCGTCAGCAAGCCAAGTTGCTCCGCGTGCTTGAAACCGGCGAACTCGAACGCGTTGGTTCCTCCCAAACTCGTCGAGTCGATGTGCGGGTACTCTCAGCCACCAATGCGCTGCTGCATGAAGAAGCAGCCGCCGGAAATTTTCGCGAAGATCTGCTCTTCCGCATCAATACCGTCGAGATCCATCTGCCCGCGTTGCGCGACCGGCGAGAAGATATTCCGCTCCTCGCCATGCACTTTCTGCAAAGGAATCGCACCCGCTACCGCAAGCAGGTCACCGGCTTTTCTGCCGCTGCCATGCAGCAGATGATGCAATACCAATGGCCGGGGAATGTCCGCGAACTCGAGCACGCCATCGAGCGAGCCGTGTTGCTTTGCCGTGGTGAGGAGATTGAACCATCGAATCTCGCTGTCGCCGCAGTGCGTTCCAATACCCCGTCCTTTGACAACATGAGCATCGACGAGGTTGAGTCTCTTCTCATCCGCAAGGTACTGCGCCGCTGCGACGGCAACATCTCTCAGGCTTCTGAAGCGCTCGGACTCAGCCGCGCCGCCCTTTACCGCCGCATCGAAAAATATGGCCTATGAAAGCGAGCTGAGGACACGGCACAACCGGAGGCGCCGCCGCTCGGCGGTACGCCGGGCGTGGTTCTATTGCCTGCTTCTTTCGCTCCCCGCTCTGATCTTTGCTGCAATTCTTCTCTACCAGCACAACGTGTCTACCGCGCCGGCAATTCTGGTTGCGACCTGCCTGCTCATCTACCTGCTATTCATCGCCGCCACCATGATCGAAAGCCTCGTTCGCCCTCTGCAAACGCTCTCCAACGTGGTGTCGTCGTTGCGGGAAGGCGATTATTCCTTTCGCGCCCGCGGAGCCGGTTCCCACGATGCCCTCGGTGAGTTAGCCGCGGAGATCAATGCGCTCGCCGATCTCTTGCAGCGCCAGCGCGTGCGCTCCCTCGAAGCAACTGCATTGCTGGCCCGCATTCTTGAAGTGATGCATTCGCCGATCTTCGCCTTCGATCGCGAAAACGTGCTGCAGCTCGTCAATGAAGCCGGAGTCCAACTGCTCGGCGTCCCGCACGCCCGTTGCTTCGGACGCACCGCACGCGAATTGGGCCTTGAAGGCCTGCTCGCGTCGCCCGATCAGAGCATTCACTCGTTCGGTTCCAAGCCCAACCGCTGGTTATTGCGTAAAGCCGCCTTCCGCCAGGATGGCGCGCCGCATATCCTCCTGCTCCTCGCCGACGTCAGCCAGCCTTTGCGCGAAGAAGAGCAGGCCGCGTGGAAGCGCCTCATCCGCGTTCTGGGTCACGAGCTTTCCAATTCTCTCGCGCCCATCAAATCCATCGCCGGCAGTCTGCTCGCCCGCGCGGATCAGATCCAGGGCGACACCGATACAGTCCGCGATTTCCGGCGTGGCCTCGGCGTCGTCGAGAGCCGAGCCGACTCCCTCCATCGCTTTGTGCAGTCCTACCGCATCCTCGCGCAGTTGCCGCCCCCGCATCTCAAGCCGGTGCAAATAGCGCCATTGCTCGAGCGCGTCGCTCTGCTCGAGCAGCGTGTTCCTGTTCAGCTCGAAACCGGCCCCCCTGCGATACTGCATGCGGACCCCGACCAGCTAGAACAAATGTTCATCAACCTGCTCACCAACGCGGTCGATGCCTCGCTGTCGAACGGCGCAAATCCAGTGCGCATCGGATGGCGCGCCGTGGAGTCAGCTATCGAGGTTTTCATTGAAGACCGCGGCCTGGGAATCGCCAACAGCGAGAACCTGTTTGTGCCGTTCTACACAACCAAGCCAACCGGCAGCGGTGTAGGCCTCGCCCTCGCACAGCAAATCGCGCGCGCCCACGGAGGAGAAATTCGCCTTGTCAATCGGGAAGATAACGAGGGAGCTCGCGCCACCGTCCGGTTGCCTTTAGCCTGATCTCGATCTAGCAGCTGGTTTCTTGAAGCCCTTGTTCGCGTACCATCTCCGTGCCCCATCCATTCGCCTTCTCTCTGGCGAATGGGTGGGATAACACAACCCTCCATAATCCTGTTCATAGGGAAACCTAGCCGACGCGTGGCATCTTCGCCCGGCGCGCATCGATTTCCGTTGCCACCACGCGGTTGCGTCCGCTGTTCTTGGCTTTGTAAAGAGCCTCATCGGCCTCACGAATCAGCTCTTCGTGTCCGGCCGGGAAGCCCGAAGCCACACCAAAGCTTGCCGTCAAAGGAATCACTGTCTCGCCTTCTCTTACGCAGGCTTCCTGAATTGCAATCCTCAACTCTTCGGCGCGTTGCCGGGCATGCATGAATCCGGAACCGGGCAGGATGAGCAGAAACTCTTCTCCACCATAGCGACCGACCCAATCGTAGGTTCGAACCATGCGATGGAAGATCGCGCTGGCCTCCTTCAATACCTGGTCGCCTGCCGGGTGGCCGAACGTATCGTTGATCCGCTTGAAGTAGTCCAGATCGGCCAGGATGATGCTCACCGGTAGGCCCTCGCGGCGCGAACGGTCGACCTCGATCCGCAAACGCTCAACGATGATGCGGTGATTCCATAATCCTGTGAGGTCGTCGTGTTCGGCGTAGTGGCGCATCTGCTCTCGCGTGCGCATCAACTCGCCTTTTTCTTTCTCGAGATCAATCGTACGCAGTTTCACTGCAGCTTCCAGGTGTTTCTTCTGCATCACCAGTGCGCCGACACGATGCCTCCACGTCCCCACCAGCACAACCAACGCAATGAGTCCCAGCGTAATCTGCAGTTCGCGGGATTGCCACCAGCGTGGAACGATCCGAAACGAATAGGTCGCGGTCGGCGAAATCAAATGTCCCGTCTGGTCCACTTCTGCCACTTGAAACTGGTAGTCTCCCGGCGAAAGATGCTGGAAGTGGACGTCCATGTCACGCGTTTCTTCCCACTCCGACCCTTGCCCGCCGAGCAGCCGATAGCGAATGCCCGCATCCTGCGTTCCGCGGAATGAAAGCAGCGCCATCGAGATATCCAGGGAATGACTGGAACTCCATCCCACAGCCGATCCATTGCCCAGCATCGTCGATCCATACGTCACCTGCGAAAAAGCAGGCGCCTGCGGCATCCCTGTCGGTGCGTCCTGGGGAGTGATCAAATGACTCAGCCCACCCGACGTCCCAATCCAGATGCTGTGATCTGTGTCCTCTGCAAGAGCGAAGCTGTCAGTATCGTTCCAGATCAGGCCGTCGTCCTGCGTATAGCTGCGCCACGCGCGCCCGTCGAAAACCGTCAGTCCTGCATCTTGCCCCACCCAGAGCCATCCCCGCTGATCCACCATCAACGAGACCACTTGCTGTGACAGCAGGGGAGGCCGGGCGATATGCTTCACCTCGGTCACACGATAGCCATCCACTTTCAGCCGCATCAGCTCTTGCGAAGATCCTGCAGCCCAAACATACCCATCGTGGTCTATTGCAATCGTGTCTGGATTGGCGCCCGACGAGGCCAGGTCGATGCGGTGCCAGCCCTTGTCGTCCCGCAAGAATAGCCCCTGGTCCGCGGCGGCCCAGATGCGCTTTTTCCCATCGAGACTGAGGCTCGAAAAGCGCTGATGCACGTTGCCGAACGCGGTGTCTTCCACCAGGCTGGGCTCGCTGCGCGTCCAATTCGAGTCCAGTTTGTAGAGCCCAGTATCGGTCGCTGCCCATACGTCCTGGTGGTCGTCGATAAGTACGCTGTAAATCTCGGGAAGCTTCCACTGCCGCCCGACCAGCGAATTAGGATCGATCCGGACCAGCGCGCCCGCCGCGCTGCCCACCCAGATCGCTCCATCCGCGGCTTCGTTCAACGCGCCGGCGCGATCCGTCACGATACCGGGCTGCCGCCAGATCTTGGGATTCGGTTGCCCCGCCGCAATCCAGTCCAGCCCCGACTCGGTGCCGATCCACAACCGGCCTTTCCGGTCGCGTAGCGCCGCCCAAACCAGGTCGTCGCTCAGGCCATCCGCCGCCGTGTACCCTTCCCACCGGTCTTGGCCGACCCAGCGCTTCAGTCCGTGCCCCACAACACTGATCCAGACCGATCCCTCGCGATCGACAAAGATATCCTGGACTTCAAATCGAGAAAGCCCGTTGTGCTCCGTCACCATGCGCCAATGGCCGTGTTCCCACATGCCAAGCGACGGTCCTTGCGGAGTCAGAATTCTGCCCTGGGCGTCCTCGGCCAACGCGGGGTACGCCTCAGATGCGAGAGAACCAGGAAGATCGTGCTGCTCGAAGCGGAGCTTCGCCGGATCGATCTCTCCCGCGTGTACGTCGCCCCTGATCCAGATACGGCCGCCGCGCGTCAGCAGCAGGTTGCTCCATTCCTCTTTTGGGAGGCCAAGCGTAGAGCCAAGCCGGCTGGTCTTTCCGTTGTCGCGCCGGCAAAGATCTGAATCGCAGCCGTACCAGAGCGCCCCATCGGGTCCGAACAGCACGCTTACGGGATTCCCATCGAGGTGCAATGGTTCCGCAATCCATTGTTCCGTCTTTGAACGGCGCAACCGGATCGCTCCGGCCTTTGTCAGGGCAATCAGTTCGTCCACTTTGTTCGAGGCGAAGATCGTTCCCGCCCGTGGCAGATATTGAACCCCGGGAGTGGAAGGCTGCACCTGTGCAAACCGGCCGTCTTTCTGCTCAAAGAAAAAGCCCGTCGAGGCGGCCACCCACAAGGTCCCGTCCATCCCGACATAGAGATCCTGGATCATTCGCTCGGGCAGACCTTGCGCCACTCCAAAACTCTGAAATTGGCTTCCGTCGTATCGGTAAAGCCCGTTCTGCGTTCCTACCCATAGAAACCCGGTTCGATCTTGTGCAAGGCTCTGGATATTCAGATTGCCCAGTCCCTGGGTGTACTCGCGAAAACTGTAGCGCTGGGCCTGGCAGCTCACCGCCAACACACAAAGGGTGGCGAGGCCGCTGATCAGCAGCCGGAGTGTTCCCCCAGGTTTGAATGACCTACGCAATAACTTCCCCTCTGGCTGCCTTTCTCGCACGGCCGCCGTTGTGCAGGGTGCCTACCTCGCCAATCGGAAACGTCCGATATTCTCATCGGCACCGTTCGATTGGTCATGCGTGGCGCAATTACCAGTGGAATTACTATAGAGATTACTCTTGGAACGCGAAATCACACAAAGGTCGAAAGCCATAGTTCATTGGTGCTGTGCGTTCTTAGAGTTAGGGACAGGTTACCGGTGCGCATCAGAGGCTGGAATTGCCGGGATTCTGGAGGCTTTTTGTCTCAAAAGCGGTCAGCTTTGAGAGAACCATAAATCCCGGTGCCTGCAAGTTAAATACTCAATCGCTTTTTCCAAATCGGACGCGAGAGTTGTTCCCACCGTCGGAGAAGCCGAAGCGCCGCAGGCCCTGAAGACCCGGGCCGAAGAGCCGGAAGCGTTCACCCTTGTGGAAATCGAGGCCGACCGTGAACCGGCTTCGCGTTTTTCATTAAACGAGGGGGAATGAAAAGGCCTTCGAGGAGAATGAAAAGGGCCTTTTAGTCGCAAACAAGAGCGGTTTCCGGAAAACCAGACGCATCTCCCGGTTCCTCTTCACCGCCCAGGGTCGAGCCAGTTTCCTGCTGCGCCAGGAAAAATGCGTCCACCTGGCCGAGTACTTCCGCACCGGTCCGCGCCTGATAAATGGCCGCACGCAGCTTCGCCCCACCCGGAACACCGTGGGTAAACCAGGAGGCAAACTGCTTCATCTTGCCCGCGGTTTCGCCCATGCGCGCAGCCTTCACCGGGGTCCCCAACAACGGGTCCTTGTTGGGGTGGTTGGGCAACGCCTGGCTCGCCTCAGCCTCCGCCAGCAGCATCTGGAAATAAGTCCGGATCAAGCGATACCGATCCTCCACCGTGGGGCGCTCATAGCTGCCTGTCGCGGTATATTGAGCGATCTGCCTGAAAATCCAAGGGTTTGCCGGAGCCGCACGCCCGATCATCACGCCATCGCATCCGGTCTGGGCTACCATCGCCGCCGCATCTTCCGGCGTGCGAATATCGCCATTCCCGGTTACAGGAATTCCCACCGCCTGTTTCACTGCGGCAATCCATTCCCACTGCGCCTGCCCGCTGTATCCTTGTTCGCGGGTCCGTGCATGAAGCGCCAAGCCGTTTAGCCCCTCGGCCTCCGCCATCCGCGCCAGCTCAACACACACAATCTGCTCGTCGTTCCACCCCATTCGGAGCTTCACGGTGAAGGGAATTGTCACCGCCGAGCGAATCGCGCGGAAGATCTCGCCGATTTTTGGCAGGTCGCGCAGCAACCCCGAACCGCCATTGCACCCCACCACTCGCTTCGCCGGGCACCCCAGGTTCAAGTCGATCAGATCGAACCCCGTGTCCTGCACGATCCGAGCCGCATCCGCCAGCGTTTCGGCATTCGAGCCAAACAGCTGTGCCCCGATGGGATGCTCGTCGTCATAGAAAGTCAGGTAGCGCCGCCGCTTCGATTCCCGCATCCGCGACAACCCATCCGCCGACGTGAACTCCGTCATCAGCAGCCCGCACCCCGACTGCGCATTCGTGACCGCCGCATCAATTTCCAACTCGCTGGGTGCCCCAGGTCTCGTGTCTGAGACCTGGGAGACCAGTTCAATTCCGCCAGCGGACGATGGCTGACTCGAAAACAAACTGGCATGGCGAATGAACCGCCGGAACACCGTATCCGTCACTCCGGCCATCGGCGCCAGCACGGTAGCCGGGGATACCAGAACCGAACCAAGGCGCATCTCCGCCGGTACCCGCGTTCCCGCAGGCATCTCGTGCTCCCTGGGGTTGTCCCAGTTCTTCTTCACCGTGAATCCCTTGCCAGCCATAAACGCCTCTAGCTGTCAGCCGCTTTCCCAAAACAAACGTGGGCCCCCGCCGCAGCGGAGGCCCACTCATTCCGTAAGCCGCAGCACCCTTACTTCGCGGCCGTCGCCTCGCCCGCCTTGGCATACTTCCGCCGGAAGCGCTCCACGCGTCCAGCCGTATCCACCAGCCTCTGTTTGCCGGTAAAGAACGGGTGGCAAACCGAGCAGATTTCCACGTGAATGTCGCCCTTATGGGTCGAACGGGTCTCAAAGTTGTTTCCGCAGGCGCACATCACACGCACCGCGTCGTAATTGGGATGAATCTTTTCCTTGGGCATCTCGAAGACAGACCTTTCCTGCAGTTCTTTCTATTGTAAGTTGATTCCGGACCAGGCGCAAACGATGCAATCCCCGTACCTGCTCCTCGTCACTGACAACTGCCCACTGTCAGCTGTCTACTGTTCCGAAGGAACAAAGACTGTCGCAGAGACGTATTTCAAGACAAATGAACGCCACGACCAAACCGCCTGCTCGCGATGATTTCCTGACGTCCCGCCTCTTCAACCTCATCGGCGGGATCGAGGGTCTCGACCCGCAGTTGCCGCCGGTCATCGTCCCGTGGGTCATTCAACATCCGCGCTACCTCCCAGGATTCCTGCGCCTAGCCCACACCCTTAAGCAGTCGCACCGCGTGCGTGCCCGCGCCCTTGCCGACGGAGTGCGCGTGCCACCTTTCCTCGTTCTCAGCGTCACTTCGAAATGCAATTTGCGCTGCACCGGTTGCTACGCCGGAGCCATCGGCACCGTGACCGCCGCACCGGCGCATCCGGGGCTCAGCCTCCGCGATTGGTACGCCGTAGTCGACGAAGCGGTGCAACTGGGCGTCATGGCCTTCATGATCGCGGGCGGCGAACCATTCCTGCTGCCGGGCATCGTGAACCTGTTCCGCGACCACCCCGACCGCCTCTTCCTCGTCTTCACCAACGGCACCGCCCTGCAGCCCAGCGATTATGCAATCCTCAAGAACTGCTCCAACACCGTCATCGTGGTCAGCCTCGAAGGCGATCGCGACCTGACTGACCTGCGCCGTGGCCGTGGTGTCTATGAGAAAGCCCTCGGCTCCCTCGAGCGCCTCCAGCAGGCCGGCGTTCTGACCGGCATCGCCGTGACCATAGCGCCGGCAAACATCGAGTACTGGACCGACCCGCGCAACATCGACCAGCTCATCGCCCACAGCGGCCCCCTGGCTATGTTCATCGAGCAAATCCCCACGGTTCCTACCAATCCGGCTCCCATCAGTCCAGTCCCCACAGGCAGTTGCGCCAGCGGCACGTTGCTAACTGAGGAACAGCGCACCCGCTTCCGCAAGACCGTCGTCGAGTATCGGGATCGTGCCACCGGAGGCGCCTACATCATCCATTCGCCCGGAGATGAAGAGGCACTCGGCGGCTGTGTCTCCGCAGGCCGCGGATTCGCCCATGTGAATCCCAGCGGCGACGTCACCGCCTGCCCCGTCTCCCCGCTGGCCACCCATAACGTCAGAACCTCGAACCTGCGCGAAGCTCTCGCCAGCCCGCTCTTTTCCATGATCCGCGAAAACGCCCATCTGCTCGAGACAGAGGGCCATCCATGCGGCCTCTCCGCCCATGCAGAAGAATTGGAAACCATGACCAAGGATCTCGGCGCCTACCGCACCGGTGTCCCCGAACCGGAAGCTAGCAAAAAACAATGGCCCGTCACAATCCACTGACAGCCCGCAGTCTCAGAGTCCCTAGTCCCTAAGTCCCTCAGCTTTAGCAATCCCCGCCTCCACCAGCGGCGCCATCACCGCGTACCCCGCAGGCAGTGGATGCACTCCATCGCGACTGAGCGCTGCGGGCAAACCATCCCGCGCATCCTTCATCGCCGAATGGAAGTCGACATACACGTATCCATGATCCGTCGCATAACCCTTCATCCACGTATTCACCGCGTCGATCTTCGGCGCAGGTGTCAATCCCGGCTGCCACGGATAATCGAATGCCGGCGTAATCGAGCACAGCACCACGCGAATCCCGTTGGCATGGGCAAGGTCCGCCATCGACGCCAGGTTGTCCTCAATCTCCTCCAGCGTCTCGGGCCCCGTGTTGCCGGCGATATCATTCGTCCCCGCCAGAATCACCACCACCTTCGGCTGCAGCGCGATCACATCCTGCCTAAACCGCACCAGCATCTGCGGCGTCGTTTGCCCACTGATACCGCGATTGATATACGGCTTGCCGGGAAACGACTCGTCGAGATGCCAGCCCTCCGTAATCGAATCGCCCATGAACACCACGCGATTCTCGCCCGCCGCCGGCGGTCCCAGCTTCACATCCGCCTCCTTGAATCGCGCCAGCCATGGAAAATCCGTCAGCATCTGCTGGTCGTGTTTGCGCCAGTAGTCATTATCGGGATGTGTCGCAGGTTTCGGCTCGGGCGCCGCCGCCGGCGCAACCTGAGTAGGCGCCCGCGCCTTCGTTTCGGGAACATTGCCCGGCTCCTGCGCGCGCGCAGTAAGGTTCGCAATAGACACAAAGAAAAGGACTGCCAACACCGTCAACCGGGCCACTCGATTCACTTAGAAATCTCCCCCTTTGGCAACAATGAAAAATGCGTTTTCGACTGCGCATCCGATTATAGGGGGACGTCGTCAGGCCCTTGCCATCGCCGCCAGAAGATGCGTCACGAGAGCTTGTGCGGGTCCTTCTGAGAGACGCTCAATTACGTCAAAAACAAACCCCTCACGACAACCGGTACTGCAGAAAAATCAGGTCGAGATACCGTCCGAATTTGTAACCGACCTCGCGCATATGTGCCGTTTCTTCGAAGCCCATCTTCGCAAGAAAGTTGAGCGAGGGCGTGTTATCGGCATCAACTCCTGCAACCAGCATGTGCTTGCCGAGACTTCTCGCATGCGCGATGAGTTCCTTCAGAAGAACGGTTCCGATGCCATGGTGCCTTGCCTCAGGACAAAGATGAATCGTCGCTTCCACAGTGAATCGATAGCCCGGCCACGAGCGGAAATCGCCAAAGCTTCCAAACCCCAGGATCCTCCCATCTTCCTCCGCGACCATCACCGGATACCCCTTCTCGCATTGAGCCTTCCACCATTCCTCTCGCTCCTGAGGCGTCGCAGGCGTGTCACGAAAAATCGCAGTAGTATGCATGAGGACCTCGTTGTAAATCTCCGTGACCGCTTCAATATCCGCGCGTTGTAGAGGCCGGATCATCATCGTAAGAGCCTCCTCTCTTTACTCTCTTTAATCTACTAAAATAGACAAAAATCTACTATATTGGAACAAGTGAAGAAGAAAAAAAGCCGCACAACCCCCGCAATTGCAGTGAATCCGCCCGTTCCGGAGGAAGAAATCACCCGTACCCTTGCGGCCCGCGTCCAGCAGGAAAGAAAGCGACGCAACTGGACTATTCAGGATCTGGCAGATCGCTCGGGCATCTCCCGCGCCATGATCAGCAAAATTGAACGTTGCGAGTCGAGCCCCACCGCCGTGGTCCTCGGCCGCCTCAGCGGAGCATTCGGCTTGTCCATGTCCGAGTTGCTTTTGTCGGCCGATTCGAGCGAGAGGCGTCTCAGCCGAAAGGCCGAACAACAAATCTGGAAGGACCCCGCAACCGGCTACACCCGGCGCGCAATTTCCCCGCGCGCCGGCATGCCTCTCCGGTTAGTCGAAGTCTCGCTGCCTGCCCGAACCAAAGTCCAGTTTCCTGCTGTCTCCTACAGCGCACTTCATCAGCAAATCTGGTTGTTGGAAGGAAAGCTCACCTTCCATGAAGGCTCGGAGCGGCACGAACTGAATCCAGGCGATTGCCTCCAGCTCGCAGGCGCGCAGGACTGCGCATTCGAGAACGTCTCGCGCTCTGACTGCCGCTATGTTGTCGCACTCATCGTGGGAAAGTAACGAATCGGCCACCCGAGACGTATCCTCGGCTTGATCCCGCCTTCTGGTTGCTTGCCGTGCGAGGAAAATTGTTGAACCGCCCCAGCCACGCGAAGCGATTGGCTGGACGGCTAGTCCTTTTCCACATAAGCAGCCCTGATCCGCACCGGACAGTGCATCCGCCCGATGCGCTACGCTTTGAAAGAGCCATGAGCACATGTCCCATCTGCGGCGGCGTCGGTCTGATTGAGGAAGTGTCCGCTACCGGCCTCTGGGTCTCCCGTGCCTGCGAGTGCCAGCAGATGGAGCGCGAACAAAACCGCCTTGCTGCCGCCCACATCCCGCAGCGCTATCGCGAATGCACCCTTGACGATTACGAGATCTACCACGAGGCCGACCGCTCGCTGGGTCGAGCCCTGCAGACCGCGCGCAAATTTGTCGAGGCCTACCCAGTCGACACGGCAGGGAAGGGCCTGCTCTTCACCGGCTCCATTGGCGTCGGCAAAACTCACCTCGCCGTCGGTGTCCTGCGCCGCCTGGTCCAGGAGCGCGGTGTCCGCGGCCTCTTTTGCGACTACCGCGAGCTGCTCAAGAACATCCAAAATAGCTACAACGCCCAGGTCAACACGACCGAACTGGAGTTGCTGAAGCCCGTCTTCGCTGCCGAAGTCCTCGTCCTCGATGATCTCGGTGCGCAAAAGCCCAATGAGTGGGTCTGGGACACCGTCGCGCTCATCCTCAACACGCGCTACAACGACAAACAGTCTACCCTTATCACCACGAATTATCCTGACCTGCCGGCAGGCGGCGGCGAAAAGACCGATGCCGAGCGAGCCGCACGCGAACAGACTCTCGGCGACCGCATCGGCGACCGCATGCGTTCGCGTCTTTCGGAAATGTGCGTGCAGGTTCAGATGACGGGAAAAGACTTCCGCCAGACTGAAGTCCGCCGTGCCAAATTCGGCTGAGCCCAACTCGGCGAATCAAGTTCCCGCGGGAACCCTCAATTCATTCTCCCCGTAACTCTTTCGAGGACAAAGATCATGCGCAAGACCCTCGAATTCATCGGACTCCTGGCTTTGGTTACCCTGTTTTGGTTCACCTGGAGCGCTCTCTACAGCCCCAACCGCCTCCCCGACCGCGTCCCGACGCATTTTGACGCCGCAGGCAATCCCAACGCCTGGGGTTCGCCCAACGGAATGATCCTGCTGCCGATAGTGGCGACAGTGCTCTACCTGCTGGTGTCCCTGGTCAGCCGGTTACCGGAGTCATTCCACTACCCGGTCCGCACCACGCCCCAAAACATCGCCCGCTTGCAAACCGTGACCCTCAACATGGTCCTTTGGCTCAAGGTCGAAATTGTTTGCCTGTTTGCGCTACTCCAATGGGTTTGGATTCAGGCAGCGCGCAGCGGAGACGGCCACCTGTTTCCAATGATCCTGCCGTTCTTCATCGCGGCCGTCTTTGGCACCATCGGCTGGAGCGTCGTCGCCATGTTTCGCGCCGCGCGCTGAGACCCGAGCACGACTGCGCCGCAGTCTAGCCGAAGCCCAAGCGTGCAAGAAAGCACACCCACTCCGGTACAAACTCAAATCTCGTAAGATGCTTTGGTTTTTTTAGAGCATGCGACGACGCGTCCAGCGGGAGGAGTCCCGCGTCCGCGGCGGATCAGAAGATCCAAACGCTGACGAGCACGATCACCATCGCGGCAATCGTCATCACCTGGTAGATCACATCGCCGCGTTGACGTGGCTGCTTCGTCACGCTTTGGTGCGCCGCCACCTGGGGCATTGCGGATTGAGGATAGGACTGCATGATCCGTCTGGCCTTCCCTGGTTCCCACTTCGGGGGGCTACATCTGTAAATACACCGCCGCCGGGCAAAAAGTTCCGCGCAGTTTATCTACTTATGCCCACTTTCATACAACTTTGAAAATCACTCAAAAGATGTACAAGAACGAGACACTGATTCTTTGTTTGGTGCTTTTGTTTCTCTACTTCGGCAATCATCGCCGAAATTCAACACTGATTTGCATATCGGCAGACCACGAGGGATTCCTTCAGTAACGGGTGTATAGCAGTTCTCCCATTGGCGCAGATTCAGCCAATGCGGCTGAGTGCCGTTTTCCTCAAGAAAACGGCGCCTTGTTCGATCTTGGCGACTTCACGTGAATGGGAGAACTGCTCTAAAATCCCCTCGTGGAGACAGGTCCCGAAATCGAACTCGTTCCTCGCGACGAAACCCGCGAACGCAACTGGCTTCCGTTAGCCATCGCCGCCGGCGTTGTCGTCGTGATTGCGGTAGCCGTCGTCCTTCTGCTCGAGCATGGACGGAAGCCGGCAGCCGTCACGCCTGTCTCGGCGGCTCCCGATCCCTACGCCGCCAGCCTTCCCATCTCGGGTCTGGTCATGAGCGAGTCCGGCAACCTGGCCGGCGGCAAAGTCACCTATGTCGACGGCCACATCGCGAACAAGGGGAACCGCACCGTCACCGGCATCACTGTCCAGGTTCTTTTCCGCGACGCCGCCAAAGAGGTCACGCAAAACGAGACACAACCTCTCAAGCTGATCCGTACCCGCGATCCCTATGTGGATCTGGAGCCGGTTTCCGCCGCCCCGCTCCAACCAGGCGACGAACACGACTTCCGGCTCATCTTCGACGCCGTCTCCCCGGACTGGGACGGCGCCTATCCAGAGATTCGCATCATCGGTGTCGTTTCTAAGTAATTCGTGAGAGCCGCGCACCTTTACTTAGTAGAACTTACTTTGAGTTGTAAAAATTACACCCGCCAGGTCACCGCAGGGTCTTCGAGCCAAAGCGCCTCCGCCCAGGCCACAGGCATAAATCACTGATCACATTAAAGTTACTTTCTGGTTATCTCGGTTACGTAGGCCCTACCACTTTTGGCATAGGTCTTGCTGTATAGAGGGCGAGCCGATTGAGAAGCTCTCGCGGTTTCCCTGCGAATGCAACATCAAAGAGGCATAAAACAAAATGACAAAGCGATTCGGAATTCGTAAGCTTTCTCCCGGCCAATGTGCTGTTGTTCTTCTGGCTTCTGCATTGGTTGTCCCGGCAGTCGCGCAGCAGACACAGCCCTCCTCGAGTGATGCGCAGAACACGCCGCCCGCAGCGACGTCGCAACAGCCATCCTCGCCTTCCAACGCAATGCCTTCGGACAAAGAAGGATTCTGGGGCCACGTCAACCCCTTCGCCCGCAAGAAGTGGGTGAAGAAGCGCCTCGATCCTATCAATGACCGCCTCACCGAGCTCGATCAGGTGAACGCCAAGAACGCAGCCGACATCAAGGACGTGGACGCCCGCGCGCAGGCTGGCATCCAGCACGCTCAGTCGACCGCCGACGCCGCCAATCAGGCAGCCACCGCGGCCGGAACCCAGGCTCAGAACGCCAGCAATGTGGCCCAGGGCGCTTCTGGTCACGTCGACAAGTTGAACACGACGGTCAACGGTCTGGATCAGTATCACCAGATCAGCGACGTCGACGTTCCCCTGCACAGCGCCATTCTGTCGAAGGACGCGAAGGCGCAGCTTGACACCCTCGCATCCAGCCTCGCTGGCCACCAGGGCTACATCGTAGAGATTGAAGCACACGCTCCGGGTGCCGGAGCGGTCGGTATCCAGAACTCGCAACGGCTGGCTGAGTCAGTCGAGCGCTACCTGGTTACAGAACATCAGATTCCCGTCTACCGCATGCACTTTGTTGCACTCGGCAATGCTCCTATTGAAACCGCTGGCGCAGATCCCAACGCGAAGCCGGCGCGGATCAGGGCAGGCAGTGTGCACATTCGGTTGATGGAAAACAGTTTGGCGGCCCAGGACTCCACGTCTCCCCATGGCATGTAGTCCACGTTAGGTGCGGAGCGGCGTAAGCCGCAAAGCCACCCCCTGAGGCTCCTTAACCGCGCCGACGGCTCCCCGGCCGTCTGGCCGCCAAAAAAGCTCTCGCAACACGAGAGAACCAAGGCAACTTGGCCCCCGCCGAAAACGGGGGCCGTTTTTTGTTTGGACTGGGCCCCTTCGACTCTGCTCAGGGCAAGCTGTCCAGGCAGCCGCGCCTCTTCCGCGCACGTTCCCCCTCTCCCACAAATCTGGGGTGCCCCATCCAAGCCCTGCTTGGGTAGGCGGTGGGAACCCTTGTGGGAACCCTCCCCCTCCCGGACTCTGGGAACAAAGTCCTTGTTTTCATGGCGCTGGCGAGGGCATAAACATACTTCGCACACCATAGAGGGGAATGGTGTGTGAGGAAATATCAATCCGCGAGAAGCTGGGTGCCCCAGGTCTCGCCTTTGAGACCTGGGAAAGCTACAAACCTCCTCTCGCCCCCGGCACGGATGGCCGTGTCTTCTCGGTTATAGGCCTCTGCTCTTTGCGCATTAATTCCCCGATTCCGCTAGCCTCAATCCATCCCCGAAAACAAAACTTGTTTGGTGAGCCGGCTTGCCTGGGTTCGTCCGCGCGCGACGTTAAGTCAGTATCGCCGGGCTGAAGAGAATAAGGAATTTTCTGAGTCCGGGAGGGGGTCAGGGAGACAACCATGTACTCCGAATGCCGTCACATCATGCCGCGGGGCACGAAGTGCAAGTCGCCCGCCCTTAAGGGTCGGCCCTACTGCTACTACCACGGCAAGCTCCACGACTACACCCGCGACGGCCTCCGCGACGACAAAGGGCCCGTCTGTCTCGCCTCCATCGAAGACGCCTGCGGCATCCAGCATGCCCTCATGCAGATCATGAACTCGATGGCCAAAGGCCGCCTCGACAGCCGCGAAGGCGTACGGCTGATCTATGGCCTGCAGGTCGCCATCCAGGCCATCGACCGCGTCCCGCAAACCCCGCCGCAGGAGATGGTGCAGGCCACCGCGTGCGACGGAATCGGCGTCGACATCGCCGACCCGGAGGCGACCGTGTGCGAGCCTCACACCGACTGCCCCACCTGTACCAACCGGTTCGGCTGTGAGAACGCCGCGCGGCAAAGCAAAAAGAGTATCCGCGATCACATCGATGAAGCGCACAACCGCCCCGAACTCCCCGAGCGCGAGCCCCTGGCCCTGCCCGCAACCGCAACGGATACTACAGCTCTTTCAATTCCTCCCGACGCCGCACCGTCGCCCGCCCTGCCCGGCCCCAGAATCGACAAGCAGAAGAGAGAAGCGGACATGGAGGCGCGCGTCAACAAATTCCGCACCAACAAACACGAGGCCGATCGGGACGCGCGTGCCGAGGAGCTAGCCCGCATGGTGGCCGATCACGAGATCGCCATCGAGGACATCCTCGCCCTCCCGGAAGGCAGCATGGCAATCCCCATCCCCAAAAAATGTCGCGAGGAAAAACAGCCGCGCGAACTCTGTTCCGTAGGCGATTCCTGAGTCAACGCAGGCGATGCGTATCGTACTTTGACGCGTATCGTACTTTTTGACGGGGCTCTCGCGAGCCAGCCTCACCCGCTAGAATCGTCAACGTATGGAACCGATCATTCAAACGCCGGACGGCGAGGATTCGCTCCTCGCAGGGAGCCGGTTTCTGCGCGCCTGCCTGCGCAAGCCCGTCGATCGCACACCCGTCTGGTTCCTGCGCCAGGCCGGCCGCTACATGCAGGAGTATCGCGATGTCCGCAAGCACCACACCCTCGTCGAAATCTGCAAGCAGCCTGAGCTGGCCGCGGAAGTCACGATCACCGCTGCTGAAAAACTCGGCGTCGATGCGGCCATCATCTTTGCCGACCTGTTGCTGCCACTGGAGCCGATGGGTCTGCCCTTCGAATTTCAGACAGGCGAAGGCCCAGTGGTGCACCATCCGGTCCGCACCGCTGCCGATGTAGTCGCACTGCGGACCGATCGCGCCGGTGACCTGGCGTACGTCGCGCGCGCCATTGAAAAAGTCGCCGCACACTTCCGCGACCGCCTCGGCATCATCGGCTTCTGCGGAGCGCCCTACACACTCGCCAGCTACATGATCGAAGGCGGCGGTTCGCGCAATTACATCTTCACCAAGCAAATGATGTATGGCGACACCTTGTCGTGGCGTCTCCTTCTGGACAAGCTGGTGATCGTGCTCATCGAATATTGCCGCCTGCAGGTGCAGGCCGGAGCCGACGTCATCCAGATCTTCGACAGCTGGATCGGCTCGCTCGGCACAGCCGATTACCGCGACTACGCGTTCGAAGCTTCCAAGCGCCTCGTCCGCGCCGTTCAGGAGTTGGGCGTGCCGGTCATCTACTTCGGCGTAGAGACGGCGGGCCTGCTCAGCGCCATGGCCTCCACCGGAGCGGATGTCATCGGCCTCGATTGGCGGCAGCCGCTTGACGAGGGCTGGCGCGCCGTTGGGCACAGCCATGCGGTGCAAGGCAATCTCGATCCCATCACACTCTTCGCGCCTCCTGAAGTGCTGGAGCAGCGCGTCAACGAAATCCTGCACGCCGCCGCCGGGCGTCCCGGCCACATCTTCAATCTCGGCCACGGCATTGTTCCAAACACTCCGGTAGAAAACGTGCAGTCCGTAGTCAAGATGGTCCGCAACTTCAAGCTGCCGGAGGTTGCGCGTGCCTAAGCAAGCCGTTCTTCTCCTGGCGCACGGAACCCCCGAAACCGCCGACCAGATTCCCGAATATCTGCGCAACGTGGTCAGCGGCCGCCCGCTCCCGCAGCACGTCATCGAGGAGATTCAGCACCGCTATGCTCTCATCGGCCGCAGCCCGCTCACCGAGCTCACCATGGAGCAAGGAAGACTCGTCGAAGCGGAACTGGCGGCGCTAGGGCATCCAGTCCGCGTTTACGTCGGCATGCGCAACTGGCGGCCCTACATTCCCGACGTGGTGAAGCAGATGCGCGCCGACGGCGTGGAAGAAGCTGCCGTGATTTGTCTCGCCCCCCAGAATTCCCGCACCAGCGTGGGACTCTACGAGCGCGCCGTGAGGGCCGAAGCGGGAAGCCTCCGCATCGACTTCACCCGCGGCTGGGCCCGCCACCCGATCCTCGCCGATGCTTTCGCCGAACGCCTCCGCACGGCTGAAGCCAAGTTCACGGCAGAAACCGATGCGCCGGTTCCCGTGCTCTTCACCGCGCACTCTGTGCCCACACGAACTGTAGAACCGCAGCCCACCGAAGCAGGCCAGCCCCGCGAGTGGCCCGCCGGCAGCCCGGATCCCTACGCCGACGAAGCCCGCCACACCGCCGAGCTAGTCGCCGAGCGCATCCCCGAAATCCCCCGCTGGTGGTTCGCCTTCCAAAGCCAGGGAGCCAGCGGCGGCCCGTGGATCGGCCCCACCGTAGAGGAAACATTGGATAAGATCGCCGCCGAGGGCGCGAAAACGCTCCTCCTGCAGTCCATTGGATTCCTTTGTGATCACGTCGAAATCCTCTACGACGTCGACATCGCCTTCCGCGCGTACGCCGCCAAAATCGGCATCCGACTCGAACGCCCAGAATCGCTGAATGCCTCGCCAACACTGGCGAAAGCCGTCGCCGACCTGGCCTGCCAGGGGCTCAAACGGCTGCAGGCCTGACGTTCACCTAAGCTTAGCTTTCCACAAGATTTTTGTGGCTGGAGGAGCTGTTACCCCTCCGTTGTATTTACAGTGGACTGGCAGCATGTCAGCCTACCCCCAAGGCCGGTCTACAGCGGTTCCACAATTGATGTGCCCCGGAAGCATAGCCCTCAAGTGGCATTTTCCTTAAGAAAATGCCACCTTGCACGACAACTTGAAAGGGCACGTTAAATTGTGGAACCGCTCTAAGGGGTCAGATTGTCCGAAACATACATTTCAACTCCGGCTTCGGAGAAGACAACCTGCGTTTGCCAGGTCTGCGGTAACCCGCACATGCGCCGCCTGGCGCGCTCCGGCTTTTTCCAGAGAGCGATCTTGCCCTTGCTCGGTTTCTACCCCTGGGAATGTTTTGCCTGCCGCAAAATCCGCTATCTTCGCCTGCGCGGCAAGCGAGTTCTGAGACGAATTTGGGACGACGATCTCTTTATTCCTGCAGACGAAACCGAACTTCCCGTCTACACAGAAGGAATCCCCGCGGAACAGAGAGAATTCGAGCAAGATCCGTCCAGTTCCCAATGTGCGGAGTGATTTCCAGGAGCCGAATTCACAGGTCTCGTCAGCACCGCTACACTTGAGAAGTTTCATCAGCTGCTGAATGGAGAGACCGCCTTGATTCGATTTCTCGCCGCACTCTGCGTGTCCAGTTTGGGAGTGTTGTCGTTTGCCCAGACGCCGGAATATTCGATTCAGGCGATCCGGTACGCTACCTCGCCCAATGTTCCAGTGTCGGAGCTCGTCGTAGGCGGCCCGCAGAACGAGAAAGTCGATATCGCGATGGTGGTGTGGCTCCTGCGCGGCGGTGGCCAGACCATCCTCTTCGATAGCGGCTTCCATCGCGACACGTTCCTCAAGGAATTCCCGATGAAAGATTATCTGCGTCCCGACGAAGCGGTGAAGACTGCCGGCGTTCCGCCCGATGCGGTCACAGATATTGTGATCAGCCACGCGCATTGGGATCACATGGGTGGCATCGATCTCTTTCCCAAGGCGACGATATGGATTCAGAAAGACGAATATCGCTACTACACCATGGATGCATGGCAGCCGGGCGGCAATCACGGCGGCATCGATCCGGAAGACGTGCAGGCGCTTGTGAAGCTGAATACCGAGGGACGTGTGCACCTGGTTGACGGAGACAACGTCGAGATTTTTCCCGGCATCCGTGCCTACACCGGATCGCGCCACACCTACGCGTCGCAGTATCTGCGCATCGAGGGGCATCCACCGTTTGTGCTCGCGTCGGACAACGTCTACTTCTACCTGAATCTCTCGCGGCATCTGGCCAGCGCAACGTTCAGCGATGCCGATCACGCGGCCAACATTGCGCAACAGGCGAGGATGATCGAGCTGGCTGGCTCGCCGGACCGCGTGGTTCCGGGACACGACATTCTGCAATTTCAGAAATTCCCTACGCAAGGGCGCGTGGCGACGATTAAAGAGTAGCCTCCGACCGTCGCCGTTGAGAAGACGATGGACATCCAGATGCCTCAATCGCCAACGAGCAATGCGGCGCGGCTCATCTTGGTCTGCGGACTGCCGGGCGCCGGCAAGACGACCCACGCCAAGGCGCTTGAGCGCCGGTTGCATGCCGTGCGATTTTCTCCCGACGAGTGGATGTCGGCCCTGGCAGTGGATATCTACGACGAGGCCGCGCGGTCAAGAATCGAACAGTTGCAGTGGTCTCTCTGGGAACGGCTTTTGACGTTGGGACTCTCCGTGATCGTCGAGTGGGGCACCTGGGCGCAGTCCGAACGCGACACATTGCGGCAGCGTGCGCGCGAGTTGGGAGCCGCAGTCGAACTGCATTACCTCTTCGCACCGGAAGAAGTCTTGTTCGAAAGAATTCAGCGCCGTGGCCTTGAGAATCCGCCCATCGACCGGGAAGCCTTGGCGCACTGGTGCAGGCAGTTCGAAGTTCCTTCGCGTGAAGAGAAGGCTCTGTACGACACAGTCAAAGAGATCGATGGCGGGCAGGTGTGATTTGGGCTTGCGTCCGTCGCGCGCAGGGCCTATTTCCGCAACATGTTCTTCGCAATGAACAGCACATTGGCAGGCCGCTCTGCGAGCCGCCGCATGAAATACGGATACCACTCGCGGCCGAAGGGAATATAGACGCGCACGTTGTAGCCCTCGGCAACAAGCTTGCGCTGCAGGTCGCGCCGCACGCCGTAGAGCATTTGGAATTCGAAGCGGCTTGGTGTGATGTCCCGTTTTTTGGCGAAGGATTTTGCCGCCGCGATCATGGCTTCATCGTGTGTTGCCAGGCCATGATAGATGGGACTCTCGAGAAGCGTCTGGCTGAGCTTGATGTAATTGGCATCCACGTCGGCCTTGCGCGGAAACGCAACTTCGGCCGGCTCCTTGTACGCGCCCTTGCAGAGCCGCACTCGAATGCCATCGGCGATCAGCTGCTCAATGTCGGCCTGCGAGCGGTAGAGGTAAGCCTGGATCACGATCCCAATCGCCCCGCGCAGATCCGGCCGCTCATTCACCCTGCGCACGATGTCCAGCGTCACCTGCGTCAGCGGCGAGTCTTCCATGTCGATGCGCACAAAGTTGCCCGTGTACTTTGCATGCTCCGTAAGGTTGGTTGCAATCGCCTCGGCAAGTTCCGGATCCAGGGCAAGTCCCATCTGCGTCAGCTTCACACTGATGTTGGCGTCCAGGTGGCGCTCACGGATCGAGTCGAGGAGCTCATGATAGACATCGGCGGCTTTGTGCGCTTCTGCGGCGGAGGACACGCTTTCGCCGAGCGAATCGAGCGTGACAAACATCCCCTGTTTGTTGACCGACTCGGCGACGCGCAACGCATCCGCGAGCTCCATTCCGGCGACAAAGCGACCACTGAGTTTGTTGCCCACGCGGGAGCGCTCACAAAAATTGCGCAGCGATCGATTACGAGAAAGTGCAATAAAGGCGGTACGCAAAAGAGGCATTGGGCGACTCTACCGGCGCAAGCCGTTGGTTGCGGCGGCGCGGTCCGGACAAACTAGTTTCGCACAAGGAACCACAATCCCACGGGCTCGCGCAGCACCAAAGGAACGTGCCCGCCACCCGATGCGTATCCTCAATGTAGTTAGGAGGTCGTGCCCGGGATGCTTCGCTCGATACTTCGCTTCTTTTGCGTCGCGCTGGTGATGGTCGCGCTGGCCTGCTTTGCCCAATCGCTTCCCTCTACCGCTGGCGAAACACTGAGCGGCAAACCCATTGTCTTGTCCGACGCTGTGCGCGGCCGTACCGCCGTACTGGTTGCCGGCTTCAGTCGTGAGGGCGGCAATGGCACAGGAGATTGGGTGAAGGCGATCCAGGCCGACCCTGGGTTCGCGAAGGCAACGGTGTATTCAGTGGCTATGCTGGCGGGTGCGCCGGGGTTTATCCGCGGGATGATCCGCGGTGGGATGAAGAAAGGGCTTTCTCCGGAGGCGCAGGATAGGTTCGTGGTTTTGACCGATGACGAGAAGTTATGGCGGACTTACTTCGGCGTGACCACGGACAGGGAGCCCTACGTCCTCCTCCTCGACTCGCACGGACAAACTCTATGGCACGGGCACGGCTATGCTGCGAATCTTGAACCACAATTGAGGGCTGCGATGCGCTGAGGTGCGGCCTTCGACGATGGCGCTGCCCACCGTGCCCTTCAGTCAGATGAAGGTTACAGGTGCGCAGCTCATTTGCTACTTTTACACAAATCCTTTGGCGTCCAATCATGGTCCATCGTGGTCGGGGACTGCGATGACTGATGGAGGATGATCACGATCGACGGCGCTCTTCGGTGCCAATCGCGGTGAGGTGCATCGACAATCCCATGGGAACGATTACCGCGGGGCCCCCCGTTTGGCTAATCTGCATGCGACCATCGGAGGTCTCCAGGCATGTTTCGCCGCCCACCGCATACCAAGCCTCCGGGCCGGAGTGGAGGTGTGCGGGCGCCGTCATCCCAGGGGTGAAGTCTGCTTGCATAAACTGCGCCGAGTATTTCTCTCCTGCGACGATCGGAAGCGGTCCAATTTCGGCAATGCGCTTTCCGTGGGTCGATCTCCAGTTCTCGTCCGCGATGGTCATCAACCACACTTTGCCGAACGACTCGGCCCGCGCTCCTTTCGACTACGCGGGCACGGTTTTGACCCCTGCTCACTCCACGCTGAACAGCGCGCACCCATGCGGGGCTAGTTCCACATGCAATGTTTTTGCACGCGGAATGTGCTTCTGATTCCAAATGTCGAAAACCGCGTGCGGCTTTTCGGTCAGGTGAAATACCAGCCAGGGAAGGTCGGAAGCCGTTGCCTGATCCTGCAAGTTGAAGACCGCGAGATACTGATGTCCCCGTGTCCGCGCATACCAGTAACGCTGCGGGAATGAGTCTGTCTTGCCGTCCTTGATCGGCATCAGACCCTGGCCGCTCTCAATGGCGTGTTGATTGATTTCAAGCGCGTCTTTATTGGTGATCAGCGACCGCGTGAAGTCATCGAGCTTGGTCAGGTTGGTTCCCAGAATCAGCGGCGAACGTGAGATGACCCAGAGCGTGAACTCGGTGCGCTGCTCGTCGTGCGTGTAGCGCGACTGCCGTGGGTCGCCCCATCCTGGATGAGGCATGAGCGCGCCTTCGGGGAGCATGTCTTCATCGGGCCAGGCTCCCGGCTTGACGTAAGGCGCCCACTCTGCGAGTCGATCGAAGGCGTCGCGCACGCCAAAGGGGAACTCGCTCTCGCCGGGTTTGTGCGGAGCGGACCAGACATCCCAATGGTCGTCCGAGATGCGCCACATCTGCGCGTATTTCGCGACCTCGGCCGCGTGCTCCAGCTGCGTTGGACCCGGAGAAAGGCTGAGCAGGATAGGACGACCGCTCTTCTTGATGGCTTCCGCGATCTGGCGAATCTCGGTAATCCGATAAGGATGGTCGGAGATGCAGTCGACCTTGATGTAGTCGAGACCCCATGAGGCGTAGAGCTTCATCATGGAGTCGTAGTAGGCCTGCCCGGCTTCGTTGTCGCGCACACCCCAGTTGCCTTCGTCCCATGGGCACGGGGCGTCTTTATCGGCAGCATCCGCGGCGTGAAAACTGGAACCGGCAATGGGGAGATTCTGATCGACGACGCCGCGCGGAATGCCGCGCACGATGTGGATACCAAACTTGAGGCCTTGCGCGTGCACCCAGTCAGCGAGTGGCTTGAAGCCGGCTCCGTTGGCCGCGGAAGGAAACCGGTTGGTCACGGGAATGAGAAGTCCGTTCGCATCCCAGACGTATTTGCGCGAGGCGACCGTGTCGGCGAACGGGTCCTGCATGTACCAGCCTTCGTCGATTACGGAGTAATTCCAGCCGTACTGCTTCAAACCCGCGAGGACCGTCGTATTGGCGCGGTAATCGGTCTCGTCGATGGTCAGGCCGTAGGCGTCCCAGCTATTCCAGCCCATCGGAGGCGTGGCCGCCAGCTTCTCGGCGCGCGCCGAACCCAGGCCCCAACCCCGGCCAAAGAGCAGGAGGAAAAGAATTAAAGCGCAAAACGAAGTGCGTTGAAACATGCGGAAACATATACCACATTCGGCGCGTATTTGGCGGGCAGAGAGGAGCTTTGGAGTGCATTCTCAGAGACATGGCCGTGAATCAAGTGATGCGCCTCACGTCCAAATGGGCCTATAATGCTGTCGAATCAAATTAACAGCTGCCAGATGCCTTTGCGACACCTGCAACTGAGGAGAGTGTCATGTTGAAGCCATTCCTGCTTATTTCCGCAGTGGCCTTGTTCTCGATCGCTCCGTCAACTGTTTCGGCAGCTCCGCCGCCCGCAGCTCCACTTCAAGATGCGGCCGCCAAAGGTTCCGCGAAGGTGACCGCTGACTCGCAAGCCAAAGCCAAGAAACTCTACGCCCGGGATTGCGCCCTGTGCCACGGAGATTCGGGAGACGGCAAGACCGATCTTGCGAAGGACATGCAACTCACGATGGTCGATTGGACCGATCCCAAGACGCTCGCGGACAGACAGGACCAGGAACTGTTCAAAATCATCCGCAACGGCAAAGACAAGATGCCTGCCGAAGACACAGGCAGGGCCAAGGATGATGAAGTGTGGAACTTGGTGATCTTTATCCGCGGGCTCAGTAAGGACCATCCTGCGGCGCCCGCGCCCGCCACCCCGACAACAGCGACCACGGCTCCGGCTCCTGGCAATTAGCTCCGGTAGGTGCGTGCCCCATTCGCTCTGTTTGGTCCGCCCGCATAACGTGCTTGCGGCTTGAGGATAGGCACTTTCAGGAATTTGCAAACCGCACGACGCTGGGCGCCTCAAGTCCGGTTCCCCGGCGACAGGTTTTTGGTCGCTGGAGTGGATGTTTTGCTTTTGAGACATGGGAAAGCAACGAACCCAACCCACCGGGGGCCGCCCACCGTGTGATCAGAGCGGATGGATGATTGTGGCTCCCCATACGTCGGGGCTAAGGTCGCGCGCGTGGCGAGAGAAGAGCCACCGATGGCCTTCAAGGTCTTCGGCGGCATATTGGAACTCGCCGTAGACCGTCTCGTGCGGCTCCTCCAAAATGCGGGCGCCCGCGCGGCTGGCGCGAGCATGATGGCCCTCCACATCTTCCAGGAAGACCGAAAGGCTCTGCGTGCCAAATCCCAGCTCAAGGGGATTTCGATAGCCCGGCTTGCCTGCGGACACCATGACCCAGGCATTCGCGAAGCGCCCTTGCGCGCCCGAAAGCGGATCGCCGTACCGATAATGCTCGACGAATCCAAACGCTCGTGTCAGCCATTCGATCGCTGCACCGAGATCTTTGTAGACGACGTGAGGAAGGACTACATCCGTGAGTACAGAGCGATTGCGAATCATGGCGCCAGCATACCTCTGTTCGAGCTTCACAGACTGGCTTTTCGCGATTACACGTCCACGAAAGAGTACGAAAATGGCGCCGATCTTATGTATCCGCCAACACAATTGTTCCACGTGGAACAACTTCGGGGACTGGCCGTCCAGGCAAAAGCTTCGCATGGCGACCCGCAACCGCCTCGATCACCCAAAACTATTCCACGTGGAACAATTTGAGTGCTTCAGAACAATCCTTCGCCATTCAGCGCGAAGCCGCTGCCTGGACGGCTAGTCCCCGTGCGATAAGCTGATCCGGGGGGTATCGATGCGATTGCGCGCTTGGGGCCGTGCGGTTTTCAGCGGATGTCTGCTGTTTCTGGGGCTGGCGCTCGGGCAAGCGTTTGCTGCCGGCCAGAATGTCTCGGCGCATGCGGCCCTGCCGGTCATTCACGTCGACAACGGGCCGAATTCAGAAGCAGCGCAAAAGGCACATTACGTCGTGCTGGTTTCGCTTGACGGCTTTCGCTGGGACTATGCCAAGCGCGATGGCGCAACCCATTTGCTGGCTCTCGGTAAACAAGGCGTCTGGGCGCCCGAAGGCATGTTACCGAGTTTTCCATCGCTGACATTTCCCAACCACTTCACCATCGTGACGGGCTTGTATCCGGAGCACCACGGGCTGGTTGCGAACAGTTTCTACGATCCGGCGAAGCAGGCGCACTATGCGATCAACGACCCGGCTGCGGTGACCGATGGAAGCTGGTATAGCGGCACACCGTTGTGGAGTCTCGCCGAGAGCCAGGGAA
Organism: uncultured Acidobacteriaceae bacterium; assembly: GCA_963704415.1. Classification (GTDB taxonomy): domain Bacteria; phylum Acidobacteriota; class Terriglobia; order Terriglobales; family Acidobacteriaceae; genus Telmatobacter. Next base: position 3,261,963 of record OY969908.1, read on the forward strand.
TGCGCTCGGCGTGTTTCTTCTGGCCCGGCTCGGAAGCGAAGATTGCGGGATTTCGGCCGACCTATTATTTGCGCTTCGACAATAAGATTGACGACGACGCGCGCATCGAGCAGGTGCTTGCGTGGCTGCGTTTGCCGCCCGCCGATCGGCCGCATTTCATCACACTTTATTACGCCGAGCCGGATCACGAAGGGCACGAATTCGGCCCCGATGCGCCAGAGACAAAAGCCGCTGTCGTCAAAGTGGACAACCTTGTCGGCAAGCTGAAAGAAGGGCTCGACGCGACCGGTCTGCCCATCGATTTGGTAGTCGTGAGCGATCACGGGATGGCAAAAGTGCAGGGAAGTTGGCTCACATTGGACCAGTTTGCCGACCTCACGGGATTCGAAACGGCCGGCTCGCTTTTGTACGCGAAGACCGAGGAAGACACAGCGCGCGTTTATAACCAGTTGAAAAAAGCGTCCCCACAGTTCGTTGTGTATAGACGCAAGGATGTGCCGGGAGAACTCAACTTCCGCGACAATCCGCGCGAAGGAGATCCAGTCGTGATTGCAACGGGTCCGTTCATCATTCGCGCGCATGGTCCGCCTGCGGGCAAGCAGGAATCGGCTCCCCCCGTCGGCATGCACGGTTACGATCCGCGTAAGATGCCGGAGATGAAGGCGAGTTTTTATGCCGCGGGTCCGGACATTCTCCCCGGTCACACCGTGCGGCCATTTGAGAACGTCAACTTATATCCATGGCTCGCCCATTTGCTCGGACTGACTCCCCCGAAATCCGATGGAAGCCTGAACGTGCTGGCTGGAACGCTGCGCGACGGCGGCGGCGAGCCCGCGAATTAAAGCGTTCTCGATTCACTTGTTGACATCGCCGTCATCGTGCAGGGTGGTTTTTTCTTGAGAGAAAAGCCACTCGGCCCTTCCGGTTTCTGTAAAGGGCAGAATCGAACCGTTATCGCGGGAGCCTCAGATCGATGAACGTAAGGTTGGAAACGTTATGTTAGGCAACATAGTCTTAGGGATTGACGGCGGTGGCACGCGCACGCGCGCTTCCATTGTCGAGGGCGAGAAGGTTCTCGCCTTTGCCGAGAACGGGTCGATCAAGCGCTTGCGCGTGGGCGTCGAGGTTGCAGATACCAACCTGCGCGCACTCCTCAAAGAAGTATTTGCGCAATCGGGTGTGAAAGGCGTGCGTGCTGCTTCGGTAGGCGTCGCCAGTTCCAAGATGCCGGGCGTGGCGGAATGGATCCACGGGGTACTGCAGGAATTGGGCGTGATGCGGGTTGAAATTGTCGGCGATGAAGTCATCGCTCTCGACGGGGCTTTCAAAGGTGGTCCGGGCATTCTGCAGATCGCCGGCACGGGTTCAAATTGCATTGGCAGGGCTCCAGACGGCAGCCGCGAGAGTGCCGGCGGATGGAGTTCGCGGCTCGGCGATGAAGGCTCGGGCTATTGGATCGGGCTGCATGCGGTTCGACGCGCCTTGAAGGCTTATGACCGCGAAGAACCGACCCGCGTTCTTCAGGCAGTCGGACGCATCTGGGGAACGACCACAATTGATGAGCTGGTGAATGTGGGCGACGGCACACCGGGGCCGGACTTTGCGGCATTGGCGCCGAGCATCAGCAAACTGGCCGAAGAAGGCGATCTCGTTGCAGCAGGGGTGATGGCGCAGGCTGCTTCAGACCTTGTTGATTCTGTATTACTTGTCCGCGCGAAGTTGCGACGCAAACATCAGCTTACCGCGGAGGTTCCTGTGGCGTGGATCGGCAGTGTGATTGGCAAGGCGCGGCTTGTGCGCGAACCGTTCTTCGCCGGATTGCGCGCTGCGTCTCCCGATATGCCAATCTGCGAGAGAGAGGTCGCGGGCATTGAAGGGGCGATCTGGCGCGCGCAACGGCTGGCGGAAAAGTCCAGCTAGCTCAAGATGACAGCCGTTATCCGCTGCGCTTCGCTCGAGAGGACGGTGGCTGGCGGGATTTGTGCTTTCCCACCCTCGACCACCCCCGAACATGAACCTGTTTGCGGGGACTCAGGGAGCTAGGATGGGGCACCCAAAGTTTTCAGCGCTCCATGCCAAGATTTTCTAGGAAACGGAAGTTGGCTGGCCGCCGATGATTGATCCGAGGAGATGTCCCGCTGCGTTCACGGCCACGAGATCCGCGGATTGACCGACCGCAATGGAACCGGTTCTACCTGCGAGGCCCGTCATCGCCGCTGGATTGGCCGTCATCAGGCGTACGCCTTGCTCCGCAGTCCCGCCAGTGAACCGGACAAAATTCGCCAGCGCGCGATCGAGTGTGAGCACACTGCCGGCCAGTACGCCGTTGGCTGTGGCACGGCCATTCTCCACCTGCACGGCGAAACCACCAAGCTTGTATTCGCCGTCGGGCATACCGGCAGCACTCATCGCGTCGGTCACGAGGATTGCCCGCTCGGGACCCTTGGCGTTCCACCAGAGCTTCACCATTTCAGGCGCGTTGTGGATGCCGTCGCAGATGATTTCGGCGAAAAGAGAATCCGTGGTGAGCACGGTGCCGAGTATGCCGGGCTCGCGATGATCGAGCACGCGCATGGCGTTGAAGGTGTGCGTGGCGCTCACTGCGCCGGCGTCAATGGCTGCATGTGTTTCGGCTGACGTTGCGTTCGAGTGGCCGACGGAGATGCGCACGCCGCGCGATGTCGCGTGGGCTGCGAGTTCGGTGGCGCCCGGCAGTTCAGGAGCAAGTGTCATCAAGCGTACATTGCCCTCGGCTGCGTCGTAGAGCCTGTCAAAGGTTGCAATGTCCGGCGTGAGCAGATGAGCGGCCGGCTGCACGCCGCGTTTTGCGTGCGAGAGAAAAGGCCCTTCCAGATGAATGCCAATGGGACGTGCGCAACCGGCGACTGGTGGTTGTGCGATCAACTTTGCGAGCCCGGCGACCGCTTTCAGGGTGGCATCGAGCGCCGCGGTGACTGTGGTGGCGAGAAAACTGCCTGTCCCCCTTGTCGCCAAAAACGTGCTGATCGCGCCGATCGCGGCTGGTGTCGCTTCCATCACGTCGTGCCCGGCGGCGCCGTGGAAGTGGACGTCAAAAAACGCCGGAGCGATCAATGCGCCGGGAAAATCAAGAACCTGCGCACCGGTTGGTGCGGCGGTGGACTCCTGGCTTGCGATGGATTGAATGTGTCCGTCTTCGACTGTGACGATTGGACGATGGATGAAGCTGCTCCCATCCCAGAGTCTTTCCGCGGTGACTACCAAACCCATACGGTTCATTATTGCAGGCGGCCACGGAGAGGCAGGTAGAGCGGCTCTGTTGAGTCCGCATGGCGCGTTGGTTGTAACATTTGTGTGACATGGAACGGGGACGCCCCTGCTATCGTTTTAGCCATGTTCATCAAAGCTCCGATGATCCTCTTCCCGATGGCTGTGGTACTGATTGCCAGCCAACTCGCTGCCCAAACGCGTGATCTGCCTACCAGCAAGCAACTGATCGAGCCCGTTCCGGGCGCTCCCAAGAAGATCAACAGTCTACCGATGTCGATTGCGGTTTCACCGGACAAGCGCTACGTAGTCACGGTGAATGCGGGCTTCGGTACGGCGGAATCGAACTACGATCAATCGCTCGCGGTTCTGGATACACAGACGGGCCAGATTACGGATTTTCCCGATGCGCGCACGCTGATCCGGATGAAGCAGACGCTGTATTCCGGACTCGCTTTCAGCCACGATGGCACGCACATCTACGCGAGTATCGGGTCGCTGACGGATCCACAAGGCACCGGCAAGGACGACACAGGCAGCGGGATTATTGTGTATGGATTCGCAGCGGGCAGAGTGACGCCGGAGAGGATCATTCGCCTGCCGCTCGAAAAGCTCGCGCCCGGACACGTCACGCGACTAATAGGAGAGAAGGACGGCGACCAGGGAGTGCCGTTTCCTGCGGCCATCGAGGTGATCGGTTCGGCGGAAGCGGAGAAACTGCTGGTGGCCGAGAACTACTCCGATGATGCGCTGTTACTGGACGCGGCGAGCGGCGCAATCGAGCATCGCTTCGATCTGGCGGAGAGCGATGCTGTGCCGTCGACCTATCCAGGCGCGCTGGCTCTTTCACAGGACGGGCATCGAGCCTTTGTCGCGCTATGGAATGCGTCAGAGATCGTGGAACTGGATCTCACAAAGAATGAAGTAGGCCGCAAGCTGGCGCTACTAAAGCCCACGAATCCGGTTGCGGCGAGCACGCATCCATGCGCCTTTGCGCTCGCGCCGGACGGTAAGACGCTCTACGTCGCGCTGGCGAATCGCGATTCTGTTGCGGCCATCAACGTGGGCGGGGATGAGTTCGCTGTAAAGGGCTACTTTGACACGCGGTTGCCGGGGCAAAGTTATTTTGGCGCCGAACCGATTGCGGTGGCATTGAATGGCACTGGAAGCAGGCTGTACGTGGCCAATATGGCAAGCGACGCCGTTGCGGTGATCGATCCGCACAAGCTGACGGCGAAGGCCGGGCGCGAAGGGATGGTGGAGCCGATCGGATTTGTTCCCACTGAGTGGCTCCCGTTTTCGCTGGCCTTTCTGTCTTCGTCTGACGGGGGAAAGCTCTACGTCGCGACTGGGAAAGGGAAGGGAACCGGGCCCAACAACATGCCGCAGCCGGTGACGGAGAGTTCCCAGAGCATTCATATGCGAAGGCCGTCAACTTATATCGGGACGCTGCTGTATGGGTCGCTGGCTGCGATGGATGAAGCGAACATCGAGAAGAATCTGCCGGAATGGACAGATGAGGTATTGCGCTCGAATCGCATGAAGGCGGCAGCGGAAAAGATTCAGTTTGCGGGATCGCCGGAGAGCCGCATCAAGCACGTCATTTACATCATCAAGGAAAACCGCACCTACGACCAAGTGCTCGGCGATTTGCAGCAGAACGGGAAGCCGGTGGGCAACGGCGACCCGAGCATCACCATGTATGGCGCGACTGTGACCCCGAATATTCACAAGCTGGCGCTGCAGTTCGGCGTACTCGACAATTTTTTTGATTCCGGCGAAGTCTCCGGCGATGGCCATGTTTGGTCGAATGCGGCCATTGGATCCGATTACCTGGAGAAGACGTGGCAGCAGTCGTACCGCGGGGGCCAGCGCTTCTACGACTTTGAAGGTGTGGTGGCTGCAGGATATCCGCTCCTGCAGAAAATTCCCGACGTGAATGAGCCGACGAGCGGCTACTTGTGGGGCGATCTCGCAGCGCACGGCAAAACGTATTACCACTTCGGCGAATTCATCTCGTCGGTTTTTTGCGACGAAGCCGCTGCGAGCAATCCGCAACTGGGGCCAATGTTGAAGGGGCGCAGCTGCGCGCACAAGGCTGTGGCGCCCGGGGAGACCTTGCCGGCCGAGTGGGGCGGCGGGGTGAACAAGTGGCCGTGGCCGATTCCGATGATCGCGGCGAACACGGCGACGAAGCCGGAACTTGTAGGGCATTTTGCCGAGGAGGCGCCGGACTTCAACCTGGCAATTCCCGACCAGATTCGGGTCGATATCTTCATGCGGCATCTGCAGGGTTGGGTCGCCGACAAGCAACAGGGCAAAGACACGATGCCCAACTTTGTGATGTTGCGCATCCCCAACGACCACACGGCCGGAACCCGCCCCGGTGGGCCGACGCCGAAGGCTTCAGTTGCCGACAACGACTTGGCAGTGGGCCGCGCTGTGGAAGCAATTTCGCATTCGCCGTTCTGGGACGATACGGCGTTTTTCATTCTGGAGGATGATGCGCAGGACGGCGGCGATCATGTGGATGCGCACCGCAGCTATGCACTGGTCATCAGCAAATACGCCCCTCAAGGACCCGATGGCGGGGCATTTGTCGACAGCCATTTCTATTCGACGGTGAGCGTGGTACGGACGATGGAGTCGTTGCTGGGGCTGCCGCCGATGAACAACAACGATGCTTTCAGTTCGCTGATTTCGAGCGAATTTACTGGTCCCGGCGATCAGGCGCCGTTTGTTGCCGATACGTCCAATCGCGACAACAACCTGATCTACACCGCGAATGAAAAGCGAGCGCCGGGAGCGAGTGAAAGCATGAAGATGGATTTCCGCCATGCCGATCGCGCCGACGCACAAAAGCTGAACGTGATCCTGTGGAAGGATGCCATGGGCGATGCGCCAGTGCCGACGCTGTTGACACAGCACAGAGCGAAGGCGCGTCGGGATGACGACGACTAAATTCCGCTAGTTCGAGTGAACTTCAATTTCTAGAAAATCCTTGGCCGTCCACCTGATTCTGTCCGTGTATGGTTGTATGCGGCAGAATTCTCGATGTCCGGAGGGATATGTGTGCGCATTGAATCGTAGAAACTTTCTTAGGGCGGCCGGGGCCGCGTCGGCCAGCTCGATGATCGGAACAAAGCTCCATGCGCTTGCAGCACTCCAGGACGCACCTGCTCGGCCGGTCTCCGCGAATGACCATATCCAGATTGCGTTGGTCGGCGCGGGCGGGCAGGGACAGTACGACACCAAGACCGCGGTTCAGGTGCCCGGCGTGAAACTGGTGGCCGCAGCCGACTGCTATAACGGACGTCTCGTGCGGTGCAAGGAAGTCTGGGGCGACGACGTTTTCACCACGCGCGATTACAACGAGATCCTGGCGCGGAAGGACATCGATGCGGTCCTCATCGGCACGCCCGATCACTGGCACAAACAGGCGGCGGTGGATGCGATGAAGGCGGGCAAGGATGTCTACTGCGAAAAGCCGATGATCCATCTCTATTCCGATGGGCCGGAGATGATTGAGACGTCGCGTGCGACGGGGCGCATTTTGCAGATAGGCAGCCAACGCGTGAGTTCCATCATTTATGCGAAGGCAAAGGAACTGCTGGCTGCGGGCGCGATTGGCCAACTCAACATGGTGACTGCGCGGTGGGATCGCAACTCGTCGATGGGCGCGTGGAACTACACGGTTCCGCCGGATGCATCGCCGGAGACTTGCGACTGGCCGCGGTTTCTTGGGACTGCGCCGAAGATTCCTTTCAATGCGGAGCATTTCTTTCAATGGCGGAAGTGGAGGGCCTACGGCAGCGGTGTCGCAGGCGATCTGTTTGTGCATCTTTTCAGCGGGACGCACTTTATCACCGGTTCGCATGGACCCACGCGCGGCATGGCTACCGGTGGCCTGCGCTTCTGGAAGGATGGCCGCGATGTGCCCGATGTGATGCTGGGCCTCTTCGATTACCGCGAGGGATTCAACTTGAGCCTGCACGTTAATTTTGTCGATGGCGGCGAGGAGAGCGAAGGCCTGATCTTTACCGGGTCGGAGGGCACGATGGAAATTGGCGGGAACGCCGTCACTGTCAACCGCGTGCCGCTTGCAAGCGCACCCGGCTACACCATCGGCAGTTTTCCCGAGGCGATGCAGAAAGAGATTATCGAAGCCTACGACGAGAAGTATCCGCCGCACGGGGGCAAGGAGTCGCTGGGCGGAGCGGAAAAATATGAAGCGCCGGAGGGCTACAGCGACAGCTACGATCACTTCAAGAGTTTCTTCGCATCGGTTCGGTCGCGGCAGCCTGTGGTGGAGGATGCGGTGTTTGGATATCGCGCGGCCGGTGCGGCGTTGCTGAGCAATCTCAGTATGGAGAAGGGCGCCGTGGTCGATTGGGATCCGGATGCGATGAAGCTGCTGTAACCACCCCAGCGACGAAGACCTGTCGCTGGGGACCCCGGACATGACGCGTCGCCGTTTAGACTCGTGTGGATGGTAAAGCGCATCGGGGTGCACCTTGGCACGGCGGGCGGAGCATCGAATGCCGTGCAACGCGCACGCGAGATCGGCGCGAACACCTTTCAGATGTTTTCGTCGAGCCCACGCATGTGGCGCGCCCCCCGGGCAGACTCCGCGCAGTGCGAAAGAATGCGTGCGCAGCGCGCCGCGCTTGACGTCAGCCCCTTGGTGATTCACACCAGCTACCTGGTCAACGTGTGCAGCCAGACGAAGGAATTTCGCGACAAGAGCGTGGGTGCGTTTCGCGGCGAGATCGAGCGGGCGCTGGCCTTTGGCGCCGACTATCTGGTGCTGCACCCTGGCTCGTGGAAGGGCATGACGCGTCACGAGGGCCTCAAGTTGGCCGCAGAATCGATTGAGAAGGCGATCGATGGGCTGCCATGGCAAGGAACCACGTTCACCATTCTCATCGAGAATACGGCGGGTTCAGAATGTTCGCTGGGAGGCAGTTTTGACCAGGTGGCTGAGTTGGTGGCGTTGCTCCAGGCGCATGCGCCCGTGGCCGTCTGCCTGGATACATGCCACACGCATGTCTCCGGCTACGACATCGTGAGCGACCAGGGTTACGCAGATACGATGAAGCAGATTGTCGCAACGGTGGGATGCAAAGCGGTGCGCGTTTGGCACTGCAACGATGCGAAGGCTGCGCGCGGGTCGAAGCTTGACCGGCATGAGCACATTGGGCAGGGAACGATTGGCGTAGAGCCCTTTCGACGGCTTCTGAACGACAAGCGCTTCGCCCACGCTGCCTTTATTGCCGAGACTCCGGTGGATGAAGAGGGCGACGAGGAGCGGAACGTACGTGTGCTGAAGAGCCTGGTGAAATAGCTCGTGCGTTGCTTGGTGTACCGTTGTACGGTACAATGGGTTAAGAAAGCAGCCGAATGATTCTCGGATTTCGAGACCGCTGGTTGCAGGAGTTTTTCTTACACGACCTGGACAGTCGGAAGATTCCGTCGAATTTGGAGTCGCGGTTGTTCAGGAAACTGCAATTGCTGGACGATGCAATGTCGGATGCTGACCTGCGAGTACCGCCGAGCAATCATTTTGAGAAGCTTCGCGGGAATCTCGCGGGATGGCATTCCATCCGGATCAACGACCAGTGGCGGTTGATCTTCCAATGGAACGGTAGTAGAGGCGAAGCTGCCGAAGTTTACCTCGACAATCACAGTTACCGGTGAGGAGTGGTCATGCTGAGCACGGAACGGAAGCCCGTTAGCGTAGGCGAGATGCTGGTAGAGGAGTTTCTGACTCCGATGGAGCTGACGCAAAGTGCATTGGCACAGGCGATGGGCGTACCGCGCAAGCTGGTGAACGAACTGTGCAACAATCGCCGCGCGGTGACTGCGGATACGGCGCTGATGCTGGCGCGCGTTTTTGGCAACTCACCGGAATTCTGGTTGAATGTGCAGCGTCGAACGGATCTTTGGGAAGCGCTGCATACGCCGAAACGCCGCCAGCGGATTGAGCAGGCACGGGCACTGCAAATGGCTGGATAGTGAGTGCACTTCTCTAAAGATCCTCTTGAAGGGCAGCCACGGCTCGGATAGAGCCTTCGTTCTCCGTTTACACTGAAGGGTGATGGCGGAAGAAAAAGAACAGCGATACGACCCGGCGGTGATTGAGGCCAAGTGGCAGGCGCGCTGGGCTGCAGACCCTGCGCTCTACGCGGCCGATCCGGCCGGAACAGACAAGCCGAAATACTACGTGCTCGAGATGCTGCCCTATCCCAGTGGGCAGCTGCACATGGGCCACGTGCGCAACTACTCCATCGGCGATGCGCTGGCCCGCCATATGTGGATGCGCGGCTACAACGTACTGCATCCCATGGGATGGGACGCCTTCGGGCTGCCGGCAGAGAACGCGGCGCTCAAGAATAATGTTCCTCCGCGCGAGTGGACGCTCAACAACATCGCCGGGATGAAGCGGCAGTTTGAGCGCCTCGGCATGGGATTTGACTGGGCCACCGAAATCACCACCTGCCTGCCAGACTACTACCGGTGGAACCAGTGGTTCTTTCTGCGCATGTACGAGCGCGGGCTCGCCTATCGCAAGAAGAGCAAGGTGAACTGGTGCCCTGAGTGCGCCACGGTGTTGGCGAATGAGCAGGTGATCGACGGCCGCTGTTGGCGCCACGAAGACACGATTGTCGAGCAACGCGACCTGGTGCAGTGGTTCTTCCGCATCACCGCATACGCTCAGGAATTGCTGGATGGCCTGGACAAGCTGGAGGGCTGGCCGGAAAAAGTACGCACCATGCAGCGCAACTGGATCGGCCGCAGCGATGGGACGGAAGTCGACTTTTTCCTGGCGGAAAAAATCGACCAGGGACCAGGGACTAAGGGACTAGCAAAAGAAAAGATTAGGGTGTTCACAACCCGAGTTGACACGATCTTTGGCGCGACGAGTCTGCAGCTTGCCCCCGAGCATCCGCTGGTGACAGCTTTAGCCGCAGAAGACGCTGGCCTGAAGGCGCAAGTGAATCAGCTCATCGAAGAGCAGAAGCTTGCGCGAGAAACCGGCGATATCGGGGAGATTGAGAAGCATGGAGTGCCCACCGGTCACTTCGCCATCAATCCGTACAGCGGGGAGATGGTGCCGATCTGGGTTGCCAACTACGTGCTCAGCGACTACGGAACAGGCGCAATTATGAGTGTGCCGGCGCACGATGAACGCGATTTTGAGTTTGCAACCAAATATGCGATTCCGATTCGGCGCGTGATTGCACCCAGGGATGCAAGCGGCGAGGAACCGACGCTTCCATTCACGACCAAGGATGGTGTGGTGATCAATTCCGGCGAATTTGACGGCCTTGGCTGTGAAGAAGCGGTGAAGCGCTTCCAGGCAGTAGCGGTGGCCGGTGGTTTTGGTGAACCCAAAGTGACGTTCCGCCTGAAGGACTGGGGCGTGAGCCGGCAGCGCTATTGGGGCACGCCGATCCCGATGATCCACTGCGAACGCGACGGCCTTGTGCAGGTCCCGGACGACCAGTTGCCGGTCATTCTGCCGGAAAACATCGAGATTACGCAGCAGGGCGGCTCGCCGTTGGCGCGTGTGCCTTCGTTCGTTGACGTCATCTGTCCAAAGTGTGGAGGCGCGGCCCGCCGCGAGACCGACACAATGGACACCTTTGTCGATTCGAGCTGGTACTTCTATCGCTACACCGACGCGAAGAACGCGACTGCGCCGTTTGATCCTGCGCGTGTGGCCTATTGGTTTCCCATCGACCAATACATCGGCGGCGTCGAGCACGCAATTCTGCACCTCATCTATTCGCGCTTCTGGACCAGGGTCATGCGCGATCTGGGCATGGTGCAGCACGACGAACCGGTGCGGCGTCAGTTTTCGCAGGGCATGGTCATCAAAGACGGCGCCAAGATGTCGAAGTCGAAGGGCAACGTGGTTTCGCCCGACGACATGGTGGCACGCTTCGGTGCAGACTCTGCGCGTATGTATGCTCTGTTCGCGGCGCCGCCAGACCGCGATCTCGATTGGCAGGAGGACGGCGTTGCGGGGGTGAGCCGTTTTCTGGCCCGCGTATGGAGGCTGGCGAATAAGTACACGCCGGTTGCACGCACAGCGAAGGGCGAGACGGTTGTGGCGCCGAGTGGTGTGTCGCTGAAGTTGCTGCGCAAGCTGCACCAGACCATCGCGAAAATCACGCTTGATTTTGAAGGGCGCTGGCATTTCAACACGTGTGTTGCAGCCATCATGGAATTCGTCAATGAGATGCAGGCTGCCGATGCGCAACTCACCGCGGGTGAAGTTCCCGCGCCAGTGATGCACGAACTGCTGCGGTCGCTGGTCTTACTGTTGGCGCCATTTGCGCCGTATCTCGCGGCGGAACTCTGGGAGGAACTCGGCGAGGACGGCGCAATACTGCGCGCGCCGTGGCCGGTGAGCAACGCGGAATTGGCGAAGGAAGATGAGATCGAGATTCCTGTTCAGATCAACGGGAAGCTCGTGACACTGGTGCGAGTGAGCGCGGAAGCCAGCCCCAAGGAGATCGAAGCTGCCGCCTTAGCCAACGAAAAGGTCCAGGCGCGCACCAAGGGGAAGACCATTGCGAAGGTCATTGTCGTGCCTGGCAGAACCGCGAATCTGGTTGTCAAATGAAAGCGGGCCTCCCGATGGCGCAGCCAGTGCGGGCGACGCAGAAACTTGTCGATCAGATGGGCTGGGTCTTACGCCGCCCTTCTCTCACGGCCATTGAAATTGCGTGGCACTGGCTGTTCGGTGCGCCATTTCTCTGGGTTTGTTATGGGCAGGCGAAGAAGATCCTGACTGCGCTGCCGCCTTCTTACACAGGGCTCTCGAACCTGGATACACAGAATCCCTGGGTCGCTGTCGTGCAACTGGCCGATGCGTGGTCCCGCTACGCACCCTATGTGGCGCATTCGCTTCACTGGCTTGTTCCGACTGCTGCGATTGCCTGGATTGTTGCTTCGGGAGTGGGACGCGGACTTGTGCTCAAGCTACTCGAACCGGGGTTTCGGTTCAGGCCGCTGGCGATGATGGCGTTGCAGGCCGGGTGGCTCGTCCTGCTGGGCCTGGTTTTCTGGGGATGGTTCCACTCGATCCAATGGGTGGCTGCCACACATATCGCTCCCGATGGCGACGCCGACCTGGTGGGTTATTCGATCTGGGCAATCTTTCTTTCGCTGGGATTCTTCACGCTATGGGCGCTGATTAGCTGGCCGTTTGCGGTCGCGCCTATGCTGATGCTGCTGGAAAAGCGAAGTGCGGCCTCTGCGTTTGTGGCGAGCTTCGGACTCGGTCGTGCGTTTACCAGTAAGCTGATGGAGATCAACCTGGTGATGGGCATTGTGAAGCTGGCGCTGATCGTGCTGGCCATGGTGTTTTCCGCCGCACCGTTGCCTTTCAGCGATGAACTCGGCCCGGACGCCATGCATTTTGTGTGGGCCGGATCGACGCTCTTCTACCTGGTCGTAAGCGACTATTTTCATGTTGTCCGGCTGAAGAGTTTCATCGAATTCTGGCGAACTTTTCGTGGATAAGATCGAAATCGCGTCGAGATCGAATCTCCGCGTCCATCCCCGGTACCTTTGGGGATGCGATGGCATGTAACTTGATTGCGAGCCACGTTCAACCGTGATTCAATCGCCTTCATAGCCGCACAGCGATATCGAAACCTTGTCGTGAGGTTGATTTAGACCGGTTCCACAATTCATGTACCTTCGCCGGTTCGGTTCAAGGTGGCATTTTCTTGAGAAAAATGCCACTCGGCAGTAGCGGCTCGGGTACAGCAATCGTGGAACCGTAGCAAGGGAGCCTGGATGGGTTGGTATTTCGCGTTCTTTTTTCTCTCGGGGTTCTGCAGCATTCTTTACGAGCTTGTCTGGCTTCGGTTGACGATGGCACAGTATGGCGTCACGACTGCGCTGGTGTCGATCACGCTTTCCATGTTCATGCTGGGCATGGGTGCTGGGTCCTGGGGGGCAGGTGAAGTTGTTCGGCGTTTTGGTGCAAAGGGCGGCTCGTCGCTGCGCTTATACGCGCTCGCTGAATTCCTCATAGGCTGTTCGTCCTTAGCTGTCCCCAGTGAGCTGGCCCTTGGGCATCGGTTGCTCGATTCGCTGACAGGCAATAACAATATGTCATCCGGGACCTACTATCTTGCCTCGGGTGCGCTTGTAGCGATCACCCTGCTTCCGTGGTGCGTATGCATGGGCGCCACCTATCCGTTGGCAATGTCTGCGATTGAGGGCGACTCTAATCGCGAATCTCGCCGCTCTTTCAGCTATCTCTATTTGTCCAACGTAGCGGGCGCGTTCGCTGGGGCCATCGTACCGTTGTTTCTGATCGAACTCTATGGATTCCATGGCACACTGCGCATCGGATCGCTACTCAACGCTGTCATAGCTTTCACGGCATTTGGACTGTCGCTTCGCAAGCTGGAGAGTAGAGAAGCTCGTGTGCCCAAGGTCGGGAGCCCGACGGTGGCCGTACTATTGCCGGGCAAGGGCGTCTTGATCCTGCTATTCCTAACTGGCCTAACAACGATGGGTATGGAGGTGATCTGGATTCGTCTCTTCACACCATATATAGGCCCCCTTGTTTATTCCTTCGCTTTGATCCTGGCCTGCTATCTCGTGGCCACTTTCATCGGGTCCATTTTGTATCGGGATGCGAGCCGAAAGGGTGATCCGAATAATCACCTGGCATGGGTCGTTTTGGCACTTGTTGGCATTTTACCCCTGTTGACATCTGATCCTCGATTCCAGTTCGAACCATTGCAGCGTGTTTGTCTCGGTATCGCTCCATTTGCCTTGTTAATTGGATTTCTTACGCCAATGCTTGTGGATCGCTATTCGGCCGGTAATCCTGATCGTGCAGGGCGCGGGTATGCGGTGAATGTTCTGGGATGCATTTTAGGCCCGTTGCTCTCTGGATTTATTTTGTTGCCGCTGCTTGGCGAGCATATCTCGATGCTGCTCTATGCGACGCCGTGGATGTTGATGGCTTTCATCCTGCCGAAGAACAGAGATATTCGTGTTCGGGAAAAGTTCACAGCCTACGCAATCGTGGTTTCAGTCCTGGTTGTCTTCTTTTTCACGCGGGACTATGAAACGATCTATCCGCAACGTGAGGTATTGCGGGATAGCACGGCGACTGTGATTGCGACAGGCACTGGGATGCGGAAACGTCTCATCACCAATGGCATGGGGATGACAATGCTGACTCCGATTACGAAGATGATGGCGCACTTGACGCTTGCCTCGCTCGATCATCAACCTCAGAGCGCGCTTGTCATCTGTTTCGGAATGGGCACGACGTACAGATCGGTGGTTTCCTGGGGAATCTCGTCAACGGCGGCGGAATTGGTGCCTAGCGTCCCGCGGATGTTCCCCTATTTTCATCAAGATGCCGAGCGAGTCGTGCAATCGCCACAGTCGCATGTGGTGGTCGACGATGGCAGGCGATTCCTGGAGCGCACCAACGAGAAGTTCGATGCCATCATTATCGACCCGCCTCCACCCGTTGAGGCGGCAGCGTCCAGCTTGCTCTATTCCGACGAATTCTATGCAGTGGCAAAGCATCGGCTGCAGCCAGGTGGAATTCTCCAGCAATGGCTTCCCGGTGGCGAAAAGGAGGTGCAGGCATCGGTTGCCAAAGCCCTGAAGGACTCTTTTCCGTATGTGACCGTATACGAATCCATGGAGGGGTGGGGATGGCATTTTCTAGCGAGCATGCGCCCTATCCCGAGGCGCAGTCCCTCTGAACTTGTAGCCCGCATGCCGGCGGCCGCGGTGTCCGACATGATGGAATGGGGACCCGCCGCGACACCGGTTCAACAGTTTCAGTTGGCGCTATCGAAAGAGATGACGACAGACCAGCTTATTGACCTTTCTCCATCCACACCCGCAATGAAGGACGACCGCCCCGTGAATGAGTACTTCCTTCTGCGTCGCCTTGCCGCGGAAAAACGAGGATCAGGAACGCAGTAATCGCCCTTCGTGGTTGAAGCTCTCAAAACACCTTTAGCCGAATGATGAAGTATTTTTTCGGATCCTGGCGGATAGCCTTGAGCAGTTGCTGCGCCTGATCCATGGTCTGATCGAGGTGATCGTAGACGGAGCGGTTCTGCACTAGCTGGCCGATGGTTCCTTTGCCCTCATCGACAGTGGTCAGGATCGAATCGAGCCGTGTGATCGTATCGTCGAGTTTCTGCGCAAAGGCCGGGTCTCTGGCCAGCTTCCCAATCGAGCCCTTGCCCTTGTTGATACCGTCCATCAGATTATTCGCGCTGGTGACGGTCGTATTCAGGTTGTTGTAGAGGGATTCGTCCTTCAGCAACTTGCCGACTGTGCCCTGTCCCTGATCGAGTGAAGCCGTAATGCGATTCACGTTGTCGATCGCGGAGGTGGCCTTGGTATAGAGCGTATCGTCATTGATCAGTTTGCCGATCGTGCCCTGACCTTCGCCGATTTCATCGGTAATCTTCTCAAGATGGTCGGTGATGCGCGCGATTTTGGCGTAGTAGGCCGGATCGTTAATCAGCTCGCCGACCGTGCCCTTCTTGGAATTAATAGAGTCCATGAGGATATCGATTTTGCGTATCAGCGTGGAGATATCCTGGATCGAGTCCTGGCTGGAGCTGATCACGGACTGAATGTTGGGCGATTGCGTCGCGCGCAGTTCGGCATTGTTGCCCGGGGGCGGCCCGAAGGCATGGGTCGAGTCGATGTCGAGGTAACTATCTCCCAATACGCCCGCTTGCGCGATGGCCGTGGTGGAGTTCACATGGATGTCGCGCAAATAGGCTTCGCCGATGCGCATGGTCACTTCGACCGGGGTCGGATTCCGCTCGGGAACCACACGGATGTGCTGAACATTGCCGATGGTTACGCCTTCCAGCGTCACCGGCGCTCCGTCCTTGAGTCCTGAAGCGTTTGCAAAGTACGAGCGGAGTTTCAGTTTGGGTGCAAAGATGCCGCCGGTTGAGCCGGACATAAGGAAGATGAGTCCGACAAGCACAGCCACGGCCGCAAGGACCAATGCGCCAACTCTGAGTTGTGACCACTGGATCTCTTTGCGGCTTGGCACGGCACTCCCCTGATTATTTTGACCCGGGACCTATCACCCTCAACCTTTTGAGGATAGCAGACAGAAAGGGCTACAGCGGTTCCACAACGGCTGTATCCGGGAGCCGGTGCTGCTGAGTGGCATTTTCCTTAAGAAAATGCCCCCCGTTCATGGAACCGAAGAGGCACATAAATTGTGGAACCGCTCTAGCGCCCGTCTTCGACGACTACGCTGGCCATTGCCAAATCGGCAGTATGGGTGAGCGAGAGCGCGGTGTGGGCCACGCCGAGGGCGGCGGCAATCTCGGCTGCGCGCCCGTGAAAACGCAGCGACGGTTTTCCACCGGGCTCGCGGACCACCTCGATCTCGAGCCAATGGACGCCCCGGCTGATCCCCGTTCCCAGCGCTTTTGCACCTGCCTCCTTGGCCGCAAAGCGCGCCGCCAGGCTTTCGGGGGCCTTGCGCTTGCGCAAACAATAAGCCTGCTCCGCCCCAGTGAAAACGCGGTCGAGAAACCGCTGACCAAACCGCACCATCGATTGATGAATGCGACTAATCTCGACCATGTCGATCCCGCTGCCAACGATCATTGTGAATATCGCGTCCTGAATTTCGGTCCTGGATGTGTCGTCCTGCATAACAAGCTAAACCATACATCCCAGGAATGCGCCAACGTTCTTTACGGGTCGCTGCCGCGAGAGCCTCGACAGACTTCCAACGGAGGTGGCGAACAGCGATCGGTATCGATAGGTCGGATGTGTCAAAGACGGTCAAGCGAAGTGCCACTCTCGCACATACATCATGCTGAGCTTCCGGGCTCCGATGAACTTAATCGTGAGAGAGCCTGCTCTATTCGGCGATAAACGGAATGAATATGCCGTTCCCTGGGCCATGCAAATGAGGGCTATCTCTCTTGAAGAGCCATGCCGCCTGGTACACACGCTGACCGGCGCTATTCTTGGATGCGGGGGCTGGGTTCTGAGCCGGGGCAGCAACGATTCAGGAGCGGTGAACATGCTGTTCGAGTTTGAGCGGCAGGCTTGTGTCGATATCTATACGATCCTGATTGCTTCGGGTATCGAGCTCAACCGCAACGGTCACATCCGCTTCACTGAACTCTGCCAGTGCACCCGCCTCAATTACCGGGACTGCGGCGGAGAGATTGCCAGCATCGATCTCGAAATTCAGACCTATCCTGTGGAGACCTCCGACCAGACCCAATCAGCGGGGCTGGAGTAGCAGCGCCTCTCGCATGCCATGGAAGATAGGCAAATCAAAGACCTCGATTCATTTGCCTGCATAGGGATCGGGTACCGGTTTTGCGCTTTCCAGCCACGCCGTCAGGACCATGTCGCGCAGCATGCTTGCCCCAGCGGCCAGCCTGGCCGCCGCAAAGTCGCGCGACTCCGGCGAACCGGCGCCGACAAATCCCCCGGCTTTTTCCAATCCCCCGGCTTTTTCCAATTGATAGACCTTTTCCACCTGAGTTGCACTCTGCCGCAGGTAGGCGACATAGTTGGTAAAAATGTCGCCCTCGATGGCACGCGGCGGCGTCATCTTCGGTTCCACCTGCGAGGCAGAAATATTCGCGCCGATAAACGGCCCTTCAAACTGCCAGTGGATTTTGTGTTCGGTTGTGTAGCCGTTCGGATTCGAACCAACCCACCCGTTGTATTGAACAGTAGTGTGTAGTGGCTGGGAGCCATCGCCGACATAATGGCCAAGCCAACCGGCGTAGAAGAGGACGGCCTGTTCGACAGGTCGCGTGCTCTGTCCTGCAGCCGATAGGAGGCGGTATGCGCGGAGCGCCGTTTTCAGGCGTTCCCAAACTTCGGTCGTTTGCCATGGCTGAAGGCCAATCTTCTCCGGGCGCTGGCCGGAAGCGAATACCTTGGCCTCGAAGTCCAGACGGTTGCTAGGCAACGGACCGAGAGCGTCGGCCAGTTCCAGATCGAGGAAGTGCTCCGGCGCCTGGGCGGCGTTCAGTTCCGGCTCCGCAGCTGAGCGCCAACGATCCGGTTCCGGGCCTAGATACTCGATCTCCTCAAGCGCAGCGTCAGAGCGAAGAAACGCCGGGGCATCGGAGGGCAGGCTGCTGATAGCAAGGCGGTTGATGAGCCGATGTCCCTCATTGCCCCACGAATGGGCGATTGGCGCCGCCTGAAGCAACAGAAAAGGCCAATCAGACAACCTAAACCAAAGCGAAAAGGAAGCCGGAGGATGAACATGCGGGCAGTATACGATTGGGAACAGCGCGAGCAGATGCGCAGGATGGACAGAGGCAGTTTTCCAACCGCCTACTGCCACATCACTGCGGTAACCTCCGCTGTTCCATTCTGGATTCAATCCGGCGTTTTTTGAGTAACATACATGTAACAGCAGGCGTATCGTGTTAGCTACGAGCCGTATTAGATATTTTTGCGGATTGAGTCGCACGCATCAGCGTGCGGTCGGCGCTCTTTTGCATGCCTGCTGCAACAAATGTGCTGAATCCGGCCCAAAGATCATGGCCGGTCGACCTTCTTTCTTAATGCGTCCAGACCCCCTCAAGGGCCGCGCAATAACAAGAATGACCTAAAGTTGATTGGAGGAGCGGTGAGGGCGCGGTCCTGAATTGTAGGTTTCGGACAGGCGCAGGCAATCGATTGCATCAGAGCCGCACAGGCATGGAGACAAGCGGATCCCAACGGACAAAGGAAACGGAACGCGGCACATCGACATCGATGTGGTCCGCGCTTGCCGTGCTCTCGTTGGCAATGGCCGCGGGAGGCATCACGGCGCGCCTCGAGGCGGGTCCACGCTTCGACTGGCTCCTGTTGATGACCGCCATCGGTTCGACGGGCGCGGTGGCCATGCGCCTACTGGCCGACAACTCCTCTGAGCGCGAGGCGGCAGGTCGATATGGGGGCGATCCATTCAAGGATCTGCTCGATTCAGCGGGGCCCATCATCGTCTCCATCGGACTCGACGGCCGCCTGACATTTGTAAATCCGACGGGCGAAAGGTTGTTGGGATACCGCGCAGCGGAGCTGATCAACAAGTCGCGCACCGTGGAACTTCTTGCGCCCGGTGAAGGCGCACGCCTGATCGCGGAGTTGCAGAAGATCTGCGGCATCGACAAGGATGACGAAACTACGCCTGCTGGCCGTCTTGCCGCGTACTCCGAGGTCGTGCGCGCCATGCTTCCCAGCCAGGTTCCCAGCTTCGAGACGCACTTGCGACGAAGAAATGGAGAGCTGTTTCCCGTCAAGCTGCATCTCTCCGCGCTGCGCAACCAGGATGGTGAACCGGCCGGACTTGTCGCTGTGGCTCTCGATCAGAGTACAACGATCCGGAAAGACCAGTGGAAGCGCGAAGCGCGAGAGCGCTACCGCGATGTGTTCGAGAACTCGAGCGAAATGGTAGCAACGCTTGATCTGACCGGCCGATTCCTTTACGTCAATCCTGCGTGGAAACGGTGTTTTAGCAACGGCCAGGCCGAGGATAGCGAGGTTGAGTTCTTCGAACAAGTCTTCAGTCACGACTGCCGAGCCGAGGCCGGCTCGTTGTTGCGCCGCGTGATGAGTGGCGAAACCATCGACCGCGCGCCGATTCGCAATGAAACAGCAGACGGCCACTTGCAGGAACTCGAGCTGAGCTTGCACCAAAGGCGCAGGGCAGGGAAGCCAATGGCGGTGCAATGCCTGGTTCGCGATGTCACCCAGCAGAAGCAACGGGAACATCGGCTCGCGTTGCAGTTGCTGGTCACACAGATTGTTGGCGAAAACGTCTCGTCCGAGATGGCCGCGATGCGGGTGCTTGAGGCGCTGTGCGTTTCCCAGGGTTGGGACGTCGCGGTGAAATGGGAGATCAACGCCGAAGAAAACAAGCTCGAGTTCAGCACCGCATGGGGCGTTCCGGGGAAAGAAACGGAATCACTGATCCAGGAAAGCGTGAGCACCACGCTGACACCGGGGGGCAGCCTTCCAGGGCGGGCTTGGTCTGAGGGCCGCCTAGTGTGGCTAGGCGACCTTTCGAAGGCTCCCGGTGATCCACGCGTCAAGAGTGCGATGCAGCACAAGATGGTGTCGGGATGGGCCACGCCAGTGCAGGTGGGCAACAACGTGCTCGCCGTTCTGGAGTTCTACTGCCATTTGAGGCTGCGCGAAGACCGCGAAACCACGGCAGCCATGGAGACGGTAGCAGCTTCGCTTGGCCAGATGCTTGCGAGAACCCGCGAGCGAGAGCGCGCCGAAGAACTTAGCCGACAGCAGAAGATTCTCCTGCACTCGGTGGCTGACGGCATTTGCGGCGTAGACCGGAACGGGCTGGTGCGTTTTGCCAACCCTGCTGCGACCCGGCTGCTGGGAGCGCCGGCAGCGAGCCTGATCGGCAAGCAGGTGCACGAGCTTGTCCACGGAGCCGCTCCAGCCAGCAAGAAATGCGGCGATGACTGCACCCTGTTGAAAGCTGCGAACGGACGCGTCCCTTCGACTGGCGAAGATACTCTTTACCGCGCCAACGGGGCGGGCTTCCCCGCGGAGTACTTCCTGAACCCGATCCTCGACATGGGCCGGTACTCCGGCTCCGTGTTGAGCTTCCGCGACATCAGCCAGCGCTACGCGCTCGACCGGTTGAAGGATGAATTTGTTTCTACCGTAAGCCACGAATTGCGCACCCCCCTCACGTCGATTCGCGGTGCGCTCGGCTTGTTGTCTTCCGGCATTCTGGGCGATATCAGCGACAAGGCGACCAACCTGCTTCGCATCGCCTTGAGCAACTCCGATCGCCTGGTGAGGCTGATCAACGACATTCTCGACCTGGAGCGTGCCCAGAGCGGACGCGAGCCGCTGGTCTTTCGCCCGGTGCAGATGGCCGATCTGGTTAGGCAGTCGATGGATGGCATGCAGTTGATGGCAGAATCTGCGGGAGTCTTGCTGATTCACGATAAAACGCAAGTTGAAATCACCGCGGACGCCGACCGGCTGGTCCAGGTTCTTACCAATCTGCTTTCCAATGCCATCAAGTTTTCGCCACCCAATTCGGCGGTCTCGATCATGCTGCGCCCCGGCTCCAGTGGCATGACTCTCTCGGTCATCGACCAGGGCCGTGGCATTCCGGCCGACAAGCTGGAGGCCATTTTCGGACGCTTCCAGCAGGTCGACGCCTCCGATTCGCGCCAGAAGGGCGGTAGCGGTCTTGGTCTCGCCATCTGCCGCGCGATTGTTTCGCAGCACAATGGACGCATCTGGGCGGAGCGCAATCCGATCCGTGGTTCTACATTTAGAGTCTTTCTGCCCTATCATCCGGCCGCGGCAACGAAGACCAAGAGCGCGTCCAATGACTCCCCAGGCCAGGGGGTGGTGTTGCTGGCTAGCGACAATGGCGCTACGAAGCCGCTGATAGGCGCACATCTCGCCGAGCAAGGCTATCGCATTCTCGAAACTGCCACAGTCGAGCAGACATTGGTTGCAGCACACGACGGCGTGGAAGCAATCGTACTGGACACCGGGACGACCGGGATCAATGGATGGGAGTTGCTGCCGCTGTTGCGCAAGTCGGCCCCGGAGGCTCACACACCGGTCATCGTGTTGAGCCTGGATACACAGCAGAACGCTTCTGAGATGATCCGCAACGGAAGTGTGCGATCGACCAATGCAAAAGCCATGATGTCCGAGCTGGTTCGTGCGCTTGGAGCCAACACCGAAATGGCGCGGGTTCTCGTCGTCGAAGAGAGCGAGCAGATGGCTCTGCTTGTAGGCGAGGCCTTCTCGGGCGACAACACGACAGTAAGGATGGCACGAAGCCGCGAACAGGCGATGGATGAATGCCTCGCATTCCATCCGCACCTGCTTGTCTTTAACGTGGGCATGCCTGACAATGAGTCGCTGAGCCTGGTGGCTTGGCTGCGGGAACGGGAGATTCTGACGCATCTTATTCTGGTCGCTTATTCGGGCCGTGGATTGACCTCAGCCGGCGCCCAGTTTGGAATGGAGCCTACGACGCTTCTGAAGCGGGCGCGGGTGCAGCCAGAGCAGCTTGAACAATTGGTTCTCACCATATTGCGTGGCTCGCGTCATATTGAATCGGCGACCGAAGTTGCCGATGTATCCGGTGTGTCCAGCGCCTGACCTCGAGGCCTGCTCACCATGTGTTCCGGGCGCATGCCAAAGGCGTTCGATAGATTACTACCTTATCCGGCGGGGTGTTGGCGCCCTTCCGGCAGCTGAGCCACCAGGACCCTCGGTCGGCTAATGGAGTGAACGACAATGCCGCACCGCATCCTCATCATCGACGATGAAGATGATATTCGCGAAGTTGCAGCGATGAGTCTTGAGACTGTAGCCGGTTGGGAAGTGATGGTTGCCAACTCGGGGGCACAGGGCCTTACCCGGGCTGCGACCTACAAGCCCGATGCCATTCTGCTGGATGTGATGATGCCGGGAATGGACGGCCCCACCACGTTTCGCGAGTTGCGGAAGAATCCCGTAACGGCGAAGATTCCGGTTCTGTTTCTTACCGCCAAGGTGCAGGCCACGGACCGGCGCCGTTTTGCCGATCTCGGTATTCACGCAGTGCTCGTGAAGCCCTTCGACCCGCTCACGCTCTCTACGCAGATTGCGAGCGCCCTCGGCTGGAAGTAGAAGGTCTATCGATGGGAATGTCCAATCCATCAGCGCTCGTCGAGGCAATGAACCGGTTGTGGTCGCAGTTCTTGCCGCAGATCGAAGAGCGAGTGTCGACCTTGGAAGACGCTGCAGCGGCACTCGCTGAAGGATCTCTGACCCTCTCCCAGTGTGAGGAGGCAGCTTCGGCAGCGCACAAGCTCGCCGGGGTTTTGGGCACGTTTGGACTCGATCAGGGCACAGAGTTGGCGCGCGAAGCGGAACTGCTTTACTCAAGCGGGCCATCGTCACCTTCCATGTCGAGCGGGCGTCCCGCCGCACTCGCCGCGCAACTCAGAACCATGCTCGCCACAAGGGAGAAATAGACTGCCCTTCAGCAATTACACTCGACCATGGTGACCAACCAATACTCATCCGCCGGCCAACTTGACCTCGTTTTTGAGGAGAGCTCCGCACGCCGTATCTGGCCTGTTCGCGCATTGGTCGAGCAGGTGCGCGGCATCGTCGAAAAGAAATTCTTTGACGTGTGGGTTGAGGGGGAAATCTCAAATTTTCGGCCGGCCCCCTCGGGCCACATCTATTTCAGCCTGAAAGATGCTGAAGCGCAGCTCCCGGTTGTGTTGTTTCGCCGCCAGGCTGTTCTGCTCCGTTTCCGCCCGCAGGACGGCTTACATGTCCTGGTGCGCGGCAGGGTCAGCATTTACGAACAACGCGGCCAGTTGCAGCTGGTGGCCGAGGTTCTGGAACCGGTTGGTGCGGGCTCTCTGCAACTCGCGTTTGAACAGCTCAAGGAGCGGCTCAAAGCGGAGGGGCTCTTCGATACGGAGCGGAAGCGCCCGCTGCCTGCATTTCCTCGCACCGTCGGCATCGTCACTTCCCCTACAGGCGCGGTCATCCGCGATTTCCTGAATATCGTCGGGCGCAGGCATTCCGGGCTCAACGTGCTGCTGTATCCCGTTTCCGTGCAAGGCGAATCTGCACCGTTTGAAATCGAAGCGGCCTTGGCTCAACTCAATGGTTCGTGCCTGGTCGACGTGATTGTTGTGGCCCGTGGTGGTGGATCACTCGAAGACCTGGCAGCCTTCAACAACGAGCGGGTGGCGCGCGCCATTGCCGCATCGCAGTTGCCGGTTGTCTCCGCGGTGGGCCACGAGACGGACTTTACGATTGCCGATTTTGTTGCAGATCTTCGTGCGCCCACGCCTTCCGCTGCGGCCGAGCTGATTACCGAAGCCCAGCACAAAGTTGCCGAGCGCGTCGCGAGTCTGGACGTGCGGCTCGAACGGGCTGCGCGTTTTCAGCTTCTCCACGCGCGCCAAAAAGTTGACGGCCTTCACGCGGAGCGTGTCGAGTGGCGGATGAATTCTCTGTTGAACCGGCTGGAACAGCGGCTGGACGATTGCCGCCTTCGCCTGGAAACAGACCTCCGCGATGGGTTGAACCAGTTTCAGCGCAAGGTCGCCGAACTCACCGGCATCATCATTCGGCACGACCCACGCCGACTGGTTGGAGAGACCCGTGAACGGTTGGCCTTAAGCTGTACTCGACTTGACCGCACGCTTGAACGATTCGTTCGCGATCTGGGCACCCATCTTCACGCAACCGACGCGCGCCTTCACGCTCTTTCGCCGCTCGAGGTTCTTCATCGTGGCTATGCTCTGGTGCAGAACGCCGACGGGGCTCTCGTTCGTTCCGCTGCTCAGGTCGTTCCTGGCGACCTGGTCAGGACGCGCCTGAGCGATGGCTCCTTTTCGAGCAGGGTAGAACCAGAGACTGCGACCGATGCCCCACCCAAGAGTCGATCCAGAAAAAGGTGAGACTCCAAAAAAGTGAGACGATGAACACATCAACCACACGCAAGCTTTTCGGAACCGATGGAATTCGCGGCATCGCAGGCGAGCCGCCCCTCGACACGGCGACGGTCTTCGCTGCCGGCTTAGCAATTGGTCACTCTCTACGCAAGACCGCTTCAAAGCCAAAGGTCATTCTAGGCCGGGACACACGCGAGTCGAGCGTGTGGATCGCGTCCACCATTGCCGCGGGTTTGCGCGAAACCGGTGCGGCCGTCGAAAGCGCTGGAGTGGTCCCGACGCCCGCGGTGGCTTTCCTGGCACACACCCATGGATTCGACACGGGCATCGTGATCTCCGCTTCCCACAATCCATGGCGCGACAATGGGATTAAGCTCTTTGGCGCTGACGGGTTCAAACTCCCGGACGCGCTCGAACTTGCGATCGAAGATGAGATCCTTCACCACGCGGCTGCGACGGTCGCGCCGGATCCATCAAGGCTTTCTCCGATCGAAGACAACGCCGACCTTCAAGCTGACTACATCCAATTCCTCATTGATTCTGTTCCGGGGCTACAGCTCAAGGGACTGGGCATCGTCGCTGATTGCGCCAATGGCGCCGCTGCGGCCATTGCGCCGACGCTATTCCCTCGACTCGGCGGAAACGTGGCGCTTCTCAACATCGCGCCCAACGGCCGCAACATCAACGACGGTTGCGGAGCGC
Organism: uncultured Acidobacteriaceae bacterium; assembly: GCA_963704415.1. GTDB lineage: Bacteria > Acidobacteriota > Terriglobia > Terriglobales > Acidobacteriaceae > Telmatobacter. The sequence goes on from OY969908.1 coordinate 3,287,390, forward strand.
TTCATCCCACCTGGGTCGCGAGTGAAGTGATCAGCCGCCGCGCCGAGATTGGAGTCACCTTCGATGGCGATGCCGACCGATGCATGCTGGCCGACGCGAAAGGGAACGTGGTCAATGGCGACGCTATCCTGCTGCTCGCAGCCCGGGATCTGAAGTCCCGCGGCCTCTTGACCGGAGATTTGGTCGTGGCCACCACCATGTCGAACATGGGCCTCGAGGCGGCACTCAAGCGCTCTGGGATCCGCATGCTGCGCGCACCGGTCGGCGATCGATATGTGCTCGAGCAGATGCTTGAAAACGACGCCGCATTGGGCGGAGAACAGTCCGGCCACATCCTGTTTCCGCATCTCGCAACGACGGGCGACGGCCTGCTGACTGCGCTTGTCGTCCTCGATCTGATCGCCAGGACCGGTAAGCGCCTCGATGATCTGACCTCCGATCTGAAGGTGTTTCCGCAGGTGATCATCAACGTAAAGGTGCGCGAGAAGAAGCCCATGGAATCGATGCCCGCAGTGGCCAGGCGCATTCGTGCCGCTGAAGACGAGTTGCGCGATTCCGGGCGAGTTGTCATTCGCTACAGCGGTACCGAGCCTCTGGCTCGCGTCATGATCGAGGCTGAGAGCGAAGAGGCGATGCGCAGCCATGCTGAGGCGATTGCCGAAGCGATCCGCAAGGAACTGGGAGTTTAGCGGGCGTTACCTTTACCGATTCATGGATAAAGATCGGTCTCCAAAGCACGGACGCCTCAGTTATCGTGCTAATTAGATGCGACCATGGAAATCGGTGCCGCGTCTCCCGCTTGATTTGCTCTTCCATGGTCTCGCGGATCCAGCCAGCTATTCCGGCGTTCGAGGAATAGTTCGGTCGCCTCGAGGAATCGTCTTTGTGAGGAAAGGTCAAAAATGACAAACGCGCGCAGAGACGGTCTCTACTTGGTATTACTTGGCAGCGCCGTATTTCTCATGATCGGATCCGCATTGGAGACTGCTGTTCCCGTCACGACCGTGGATTTCAGAGTTGTCTATTACAGCGCACGATGCCTTCTGGAAAACCGAGACCCTTACAACGAGTCAGACTTAGATTACATATACCGGACACAAGGTGGAGTAACGGCAAAGGACAGTCCCCAAATTCGCAGAAGCGAGAGACGGTATAACTATTTGCCAACCGCTTTTCCCATTACTCTACCGTTCGCGATTTTTCCGTTTGGCCCGGCGCACTTTCTGTGGCTTGCATTCACCGCAGGCAGCGTGGTCCTCGCGTCGTACCTCATGTGGGAAATCGGGGCGCAATTCGCACCAATTCTTGCCGGAGCCTTAGTCTGTCTTTCCCTGGCCAATAGTGAGCTGTTTCTAATCTTGGGCAATCCGGCGGGCGTTGCAATCGGTCTCTGCGTTATAGCCACATGGAGTTTCATGCGCGAGAGACTCGAATATATCGGGGTACTATGTTTCGCCATAAGTCTGATGCTTAAACCACATGACTCAGGCCTGATCTGGCTCTATTTTCTGTTGGCCGGAGGAGTTCTCCGAAGACGCGCGTGGCAGATCCTTTTAGTGGTCACAATTCTGAGCATCCCTGCAATTTTGTGGGTCTCGTATGTTGCCCCCAATTGGCCGCATGAACTGCAATCGATCCTTGCAGCTTATTCATCGCATGGTGATGTGAATGATCCCGGACCGTCCTCCATGGCTTCTCACGGCATTGGGATGGTTATCAGTCTTCAAGCAGTGATTAGCGTCTTCCGCGACGATCCACGATTCTACAATCCTTTGACTTATCTCGTGTGCGGGGCGCTTCTACTTGCTTGGTTGGTTAAAGTGGTGCGTTCGCCGAACACGCCAAACACGGCTTGGTTCGCCCTTGCGCCCATTGCGGCTTTTTCGATGTTGCCCATTTACCACAGGATCTATGACGCCAGACTCCTTCTCATTACGATTCCTGCGTGCGCAATACTGTGGAAAGAGGGAGGCGCGGTAGCATGGTTTGCTCTGATCGTGGATGCAATTGGCATCTTGTTTACGGGAGGCGTGCCGTGGGCCATTTTCTTTGCTTTTCTGAAGCATGCGCACTTACCTTCAGCAATCTCTTCTGGAATGCCCCTCATAGTTATGCAGGTCTTCCCCGCACCTCTCGCAGTGTTATGCGCAGGAGTTTTTTTCCTATGGGTCTTCGTGCGACGCTCTCCGGCCGGCATAGAGACGCTCTCAAGCGAAACCGGAAACGTGTGAAACGTGTGAATACCGAGTTACAAATTGGCAGGATGATTCCAACATATCGCATGAGTCTCCACTTAAGCAGAGGGTCAGTATGATCAAAGCACGGACTGACGGCTTGTATCTGATGATACTGGGAACGGCGGTCTTTCTCTTGCTCGGATTTGCATTGGAAAATGCCGCACCTGTGTCGACAGCAGACTTCCGGTTGATGTATTACAGTGCTCGTTGCCTGCTCGAGCATCACGATCCGTACAACCCGAACGAGTTACAGCAGATTTATCGGGCGGAAGGCGGAGAGAGCTCGCACGATACGTCGAAGATTCGTACGACTGAAACTCAATACATCTATCCGCCAACCGCGTTTTCGATCACAATACCCTTTGCGATACTACCTTTTTGGGCTGCGCAAATTCTGTGGCTGCTGGCGACAGCAGGGAGTTTGATCCTCGGCGCATTTTTGATGTGGGAGGTCAGTGCACAGTATGCACCGCTTCTTTCCGGGGCTCTAATTGGGCTGACTCTCGCAAATTGCGAGTTGTTCCTCGCGATCGCCGGCCCGGGCGGAATCGCGATCGGCTTATGCATCGCAGCCGCTTGGTGTTTTGTTCGAGAGCGGTTCGTTATCTTGGCAGTTTTCGGCCTGGCGATCAGTCTGATGTTGAAACCTCACGATTCAGTGTTGGTCTGGCTCTATTTCTTTTTGGCCGGCGGAACATTTCGAAAGCGGGCCGTGCAGGCGGCACTTGTAATTGTTGTGTGGAGTTTGCCGGTTCTGGCATGGACTTCGTATGTTTCCCCCCATTGGGTACACGGATTACTGACCAATCTGGCGGCCAATTCCGCGCACGGAGGACTGAGCGACCCCGGCTCCGCTTCTGCTGCTGGACATGGCATCGCGATGATCATCAGCCTCCAAACGGTATTCAGCTTTTTTAGAGACGATCCGCGATTTTACAATTCCGCAAGTTACGTTGTTTGCGGTGTGCTCCTCGTAGTGTGGGCAATTGGGACACTGCGTACGCGCAGTTCACTCAAAACCGCTTGGTTTGCCATCGCCCCAATCGCTGCTCTTTCGATGCTTCCTATCTATCACAGACTGGATGACGCCAAGCTCCTGTTACTGACGGTTCCAGCCTGCGCTATGCTCTGGGTCAAAGGCGGACCGATCGGGCGCCTCGCGGCCCTGCTGAATGTTCTCCAGATTCTTTTTACGTCGGGAATTCCGTGGGCGATCTTCTTTCGCCTCCTCAAGCATTTCTCAACCTCTATTAGTTGGTTACCTAGCCCTCTACTAATAGCAATGCAGGTATTTCCTGTCCCTATCATCTTGCTTGCCGCGGGGTGTTTTTATCTGTATGTCTATGTGATGACCTACCCGGGCGCAGCAGACGGAAATCATACTGCCTTCTATGCGAATCCAGGGGGGGAATGACCAAATCGGTGCCGTCTGACTGAAATGCTTTCACTGAACCATGCATCGGGTCGAATGGGTCATCAGTGGACGAATAATCTAAATTGCTTGTTCAGCTCTCCGATCCGCTACCCGGGACGGGCCGTCCACCAGGAAGTAAGATTACATGAGACGCTTGACATTTCGCATTGCAATATTTGAGGGTTACGAGCAAAACAGAGCTGGTCACAAAAGCGAATAAGCCAAAGTGGCCGATTAACAGAAAGAACAGCATGCAAAGGCACGTTGCAGCGCAGATTGACATTACCTTCCGATTTGCGACAAACAATGCCAGCACAGGAATGATTAAGAGAATCAGATCGTGAGCGAAGAGATGCACGCTCAGAAGGAGTGCTGCCGCAATGAGCGGAGGAAACAGGACTTCTGGCGATCGTTGCTGGCGCAATCTCCACGCAACAACCAAAAAGAGCAGCGTGGATAGGATAGCCGTCAGCAACAACGTATTCGCGCCAAAGCCCAGCGACCATACGATTCCGCGTATGTTGGGCATTGCGCTAGGCTCGCCGGAAAATACCCTGCCCGAGCCGGAAGCGGCTGCTTTCCATAGCCCCTCCATATCGCGAAAGCCTCGGAGCCCTACGATGCCAAGGCTAAGGAGCAGAATCGCAGTGCTGCCTCCAAGAAAGCCCTGCAGGAATCGATGACCACGCCGCCAAATGAGCATTGCGGCTAAGGGAAGAATCAGTTGGGGCTTGACCATAGCGGCAGCAATGAGAAAACCGGCAGGTCGATCCTTCTCCCGGCACAAGAACATAAGTGACGACGAGAAGAGCAGAAGAACGAGTATCGAATCCTGCCCTTGATAAAGCGTGACGACTACGGGAAAAAATCCGACAGCGAGCAGGAAGACGTGAAGCCTGACTACGTTGAATATGTCCGCCAAAAATCGAGTTGAACAAATCAACATACAGACGGACACGACGCGCCAAATCCACAGCGCAAGCTTCATCGGCAGGAATGCGAGAGGTACGAAAAGTAGTGCCTCGTATGGGAAATGCATAAAAGGCATCAGTCCCGGTCTTCCGAGGACTCGATGCTGGAATTCAAGCTGAGCTTGTGGATTGAACATGTAAGCGGAGTGCCCTTCGACGATCAAACCTCCGGCTGTGTAGAGGCCAGAGAAATCAAGATACGTAGGGTTTGCATTCCTCAGGGCAAGCAGAAAGAAAGTGAAGTTAGCGACTCCAACGCACATTATGAGAAGGAGAGCGTCGGCTGAAAAGGACCACCTTGTGCTTTCATTCGTTGGATTCATTTCACTCAATTGCCGCTTCATAGTGGATGTCACGATAGTTCCCTGGTTGATGCGACTTCTTGCACCGGGATGAAAAGGCGCCGAGGCAAAGTGTAGTAATTACCCATTGGTCAATTCGCCTGATTGTTATCTGCGCACTATATTGTATTTACAGATGCACCATAGCGCCCTGATACCATCGCGCCAGCCGATTTTCTTTCCCTCTGCATAGGTACGGCCATTGTACGAAATACCTACCTCGTAGATTCGTACCTTTGCTTTGGCGATCTTGGCCGTGATCTCTGGCTCGAAACCGAAGCGGTTCTCCTCAATTCGAATCGCCTGAATGATCTCGCGGCGAAACGCCTTATACCCTGTCTCCATGTCGGTGAGATTCAAATCCGTCGCCATGTTCGAGCACATGGTGAGAAAGCTGTTCCCAACCGAGTGCCAGAAATACAGAACCCGGTGGGCCCCGGCACTCCCTAGAAACCGCGAACCAAAGACCACGTCTGCTTTGCCGGACAAGATCGGAGCAAGCAACAAGCAGTATTCCGTTGGATCGTATTCCAAGTCGGCATCCTGAATGACGGCGACCTTGGAAGTCGCGTGCGCGATGCCGGTGCGCAGCGCCGCGCCCTTACCCTGATTCACTTCGTGCCGATATAGCTTGACGCGCGGGTCGCTAGTCGCCAATAACTGCAATCGATCCCAAGTGCCGTCGGTAGAGGAGTCATCCACAATCACCAACTCCTGCACCGGGCGTTGCGCGAGAACCACGCTGACAACGTCGGCCACGGTTGCGGCCTCATTGTAGACCGGCATTACCGCAGTGAGACAGGGTTCAATATCATGATTGGATACCATTGTGGACATCGTAACATCCGGTGAGGTTAAGACAAGGAAGCAGGTTTGACGATGAATTACATATGTACCTTAGGTGCTAGAGGTCCCGCCAATTTGGACCGAAGCCCAAGTCTGCGATGAGGGGGACAGATAGCTTCACAACGCCTTCCATCTCCCCACGGACCAGCTTCTCTACTTCTTCGGTCTCGTCGGCGGGTACTTCAAACAATAACTCGTCGTGAACCTGCAAGACCATGCGCGTTCTAAGTCGTCGCTCCAAGATCTTGCGATCCAGGGCAATCATGGCTAGCTTGATGAGGTCCGCAGCCGTGCCCTGGAGGGGCGTATTAATGGCGGTGCGTTCTGCGAAGCCGCGCCGGTTTGGATTTCTGCTTTCGATATCTGGAATTGGCCGCATTCGCCCGAACATTGTGCGCACGCTTCCTTCGCGTCGCGCTCCCTCAAGGGTCTTTTCGATGAATGCCTTCACTCCTTCGTAGCGCGCGAAGTAGCGGTCAATATAGGCACGGGCCTCGCTCTGAGGGATTCCCAACTGTGCGGCGAGGCCGAAAGGTGAAATCCCATACACAATCCCGAAGTTGACGGCTTTTGCGCGGTTGCGCGTTTCCTTGTCCATCGATTCCGCCGGGACACCGAAGACCTCACTTGCGGTCAGCGTATGAATATCTTCGTTATAGGCATAGGCCCGCACCAGGAGCGGATCGACGCTGAAATGAGCCAGGAGCCTCAGCTCGATTTGGGAGTAATCGGCGGAGAGCAATTGCATCCCCGGCGCGGCGATGAACGCGGCGCGAATCTCGCGGCCCAGCTCTGTTCGAATCGGTATGTTTTGAAGGTTTGGATTGACCGAAGATAGTCTTCCGGTTGCGGTGGCTGCTGCCTGGAAAGTGGTATGGACACGCGCCCCTTCGTCGGCTTGCAGCGGCAATGCATCAATATAGTTCGATTTCAACTTAGCCAGGTGCCGGAACTCAAGGACCAAGAGCGGGACCTCGTGTACCTCTGCTAGTTGTTCCAGAACGTCCTGGGCTGTTGAGACCACCTTACCTTTTCCTCGGACCATCGGAGCAGGCAAGCCCATATGCGTGAAGAGAACCTCTCCGAGTTGCTTGGGAGAGCTGATGTTGAAGCGGCGTCCTGCGAGTTCGAAAATTCGTTCGCCCACTCGCTCCAGTTCGACCGCAAACCGCTTCGAGAGGCCATCCAGAGCACTGACATCAATGCGCACGCCTGCTCGCTCCATCCGATAGAGCACCGGCGCCAGGGGGAGATCGATGTCGTTGTACACACGTGCCACTTCGGTTCGCTCTGCTTCTGTCCTAAGGGCTGGAACCAACGCATCGATTGCCGCAGCTGCTGCGGGGAGTGTGGAAGGTTGCCCCTGGCCGTGACGGGCTGCAACGTCCGCGAGGGTTTGCGTTGTGTGTGTCGGATTCAAGGCGTAAGAAAGCAGCATCGCGTCATCGATTACGCCTGCCGGCTCAACGTCGAACCCGCGAAGCACATGGAGAGCCAGCTTCAGGTCATGGACTCGCTTCGGCACACTTGCATCTTGCAGTAATGCGCGCAGCTCCTGCGTGAAAGGCAGCTGAAGCGCGACGCCACGTTCAGCGGAGACGCCAATATTGCACCTTGTCTTTTCCTCTGCCTTTTCGATCGCATCCAGCAGCGAAAGGGATTGCTGGGCGTTTTCGTCGGTCTCCTCCTCCAGGGGCTCAGCGGCATCGAGCGCGAACGCGAAACCATGCGCACGCGCCGCCTTGTAGAAAGCAGCAAGTTGCTCCGAATCCGGATTCTCGATCAGCTGAATTGGAGCTGCGGTGGGAGAGGGCACAAGCTCCCGCAACATCGAAGTGAATTCGAGCTCGGTGAAGAGTTCGCGGCAAGCTTCAATATCCGGCGGCAGAGTCGTCATGGCTTCGAGATCCAATTCGAGGGGCACATGGCAGTCGATGGTGACTAATTCTTTCGAGAGCAATACAGCATCCCTATTCTGTTCCAGGCTCTCGCGGTAACTTTTCCGCTTGACCTCGCTCGCCCTGTCCAGAACAGCTTCCACGCTGCCGAATTGAACGATCAACTCGACGCTCCCCTTGTCGCCGATGCCCGGCGCGCCCGGTATATTGTCGACCGAATCGCCGCGCAGGGCCATGACATCGACCACTTTCTCCGGCGGGACGCCAAGCGTTTCAAGAACCTTGGCCGGATCGAGGATGAGATTGTCCTTTTGCGGGTTGAGTACCTTCACTTGCGGCGTGACAAGCTGCATCATGTCTTTGTCGCCGGAGACGATGAAGACTTCGTGCTCACGTTCGGCTGCTTCGCGCGCTAGTGTACCGATCACGTCGTCGGCTTCGAACCCCATTGCCTCGAGAACAGGGATCCGGAGCGCCTCGAGGGAGCGGCGGATGTACGGTATCTGCCGCCGCAGATCTTCCGGCATCGCTGCCCGGTGGGCTTTGTATCCCTCGTAACTCACGTCTTCGAAGGTTTTCGTACGCGAGTTCCACTTGCGCAACATACCCATCGCGCGTGCCCGCTCGTCGCGAAAGACTTCGCCACTGACGTCAAACACGGCGGCAAAGTAGCGCGGGGAGAAGTCCTGCCGGAGCTTCTTGATCATGTTGACGAACACGTAGGTTGCGGCTGTGGGCAATCCCGCCCGCGTCGACATGGGTCGACTCCGCTGCATCGCATGGTATGCGCGAAAGATAAACGACATCGCATCGAGCAGAAAGACTGGCGGCTTGGCTTCGTCTGGCACGCTACAGAGTCTATCAGGTTAGAAACGAGGGTCCTCCGGGTGACGGCGGCGACGCCAACAATGCGGAAGGGCTCGTGGCGTTGACGGATGAAATGCCGAAAGTACTGCGCCGCCTGTGTTTCTCTTGCCGCCTTGTTCGATGGTCAGATACCGTGATTCTATGACTCCTCAATCAGTCGAGCAGGAAGCTTCTTCTGAAGGATTCGAAGGCGTTGGAGATGAAGCTCGATTGACGCGCGTCGTCAAGCGGATCTTTGGCCGCCACCTGATGGATATGGCGATCCTGGTGCTGCTTCCATTGGTTCTGTCTGGTTTACGCGACAGAGAGCACGTCCTAGGCGATCCGGATATCTGGTGGCACCTTGCGAATGCGCGCATCCTTTGCGAGTCGCATCATTTTATACACATCGAGCCATATTCATTCTCGGTCGCTGGCCAGCGCTGGGTCGATCCCGAATGGCTGTCGGAGCTCCCGTTTTGGTTTGGCTTCAAGGCGTTCGGATTAGTTGGGATCTATCTCGTGGCTTGGTTGGGCGTCTGCGCGAATGTCTTGTTCGTTTACTGGCGGAGTTACCTCGGCATGCGGCATGCCGGCGTCGCCCTCTGGATGTCTGCCCTCGGATTCGTATTGATGTGGGTCAATACCAATGCGCGGACGATCCTTCTTGCCTATTTAGTCATGTCGGTGGAACTTGGGATTCTGGAGGCTGCGGAACGAGGCCGTCCTCAAAAGCTGTGGCTTCTGCCGCCGCTCTTCTGTCTCTGGATCAATCTCCACGGAAGCTGGCTCATCGGGGTTGGGCTGCTTGTTCTTTACATCGTCTGCGGGCTGTTCCGCGTCAGCGCCGGCACCTTCCAACAGGAGAGATTCTCCAGTGAGCAGCGCAATCGACTCTTGGTCACGCTGGGTGCAAGTCTGGCGCTCCTCTTTGTCAACCCTTACGGTTGGCGGTTGGTCTGGAACCCGTTGGATATGGTCTTTAACCAGTCGCTGAACATTGCCAATGTCCTGGAATGGCAGCCCCTGAATCTAAGCTGGAATGTTGGCAAAGCTGCAATCATTGTCATAAGCCTGACCATCCTCGCGAATGTGATCCACAGCCGGAAATGGAAGATCTACGAACTCGCGTTCATTTTCTTCGCGTGGTATGCGGCTTTCGACCATGCACGATTTACTTTCCTTGCGGCTGTCGTGACCATCCCAATGCTCGCCGCTGATATGAAGCGGAGTTTTTTCCCTATCTCGAACCCAAAGACAATCCCGCTGATGAACGGCCTGGTGGCCGCCGGCGTTATCGGTGTGATTGTCTGGTATTTTCCGACCAATTCGCGGCTTCAGAAGGGCCTCGTTGAAGGGTTTCCTCTGCAAACCATCGCATCTGTTCAGCCTGCCTGGCGCACGCTCAATGAAGAGCATATTGGCGGCATGATGGATTTCAATTTCAAGCCCACGTTTATTGACACGCGGTGGGATACATTCGAGCATCATGGCGTTTTCAACGACTATCTCGACATCTTTCGTCTTCGCAACCCACTGCCGCTTTTGGACAAGTATCGGGTTGATCATGCGCTGCTTAGGAAAGATGAGCCTCTTTCCTATGTTCTTGAGCGCTCTCCCGGATGGAGTGTGGTGCGAACTGAAGGGCAGGGGCAGGATCGGTACGAGCTTTTTGTGAACTCACGCGAGGCTGGAAAGCGTTGAAGATCGATTGACAGATTTGCCAAGGGATCGGTTGAAGCCGCAAAGGGCGAATCGCAGAGTCAGGATCTGATCGGCCCAAATCGGCAGGAATGGTTGGTGCCGGTTACGTTTGCTCGTTGCTCGATCTGGCAAGAGTCCGACGAGAGTACACCCACAGATAGAAAATGGCGGTCACCAGCAAGATCAGTGGGGCCGGACGAGTGATCACTGCGGTCGCAATCTTTCCAGCTAATCCGGCTGCCGGTGAATACAGGTGCCGGGTCAAGTGCATGAGGATCGCCAATGGAAGATCCCCGGTGAAGAATACACCCGCAGTACTGATCAGAAGGGCCAGCCATGCGGTAGCTCCGCCTTCAGTCCACAGCAGTGCGCAGGCCGGAACAGAAAGGAGCAAAAGCTTCGCATCATACGATCGGTGATAAGTCACGAGCATGGACAGAGCGGCGACCGACACAAGCGCAAAGAGCGCGTTTTCCGATGATGGCCCTGAGCGAAGCACGACGATCAACCACGCAAGCAAAATGGCTCCGCAAACCGCGTAGGTCACCGGATTATAGAAGTGCGGATCGTCGCGGAAAATGCTGACGAATGTCTGCAAATCGATGATCATGTCCGGGCTGCCGACACCAATCGATGTGGGTCCAGGCTCATTAATCCCACCGTGCGCTGAAATCGTCGCGAGATTCGACCGCAGCTCCGGCACCCAATGCGGCGCGACGTACGTGGCCCACATGGCGCCGATCACTCCCAGCGCGAGTGCCAATCCGCCAGCTTGAAGCGCACGTATTCTTTGAACTCGACCGGCGAGCAGAAAATAGAGCCAAATGAGACCAACATCATGGGGCTTGATTGCCAGGCTCGAGGCGAGGCAGATGATTCCCAAAATAACGAACCGCTCTTTCAGCAGGCACCACACGGCGATGACACAGAGCCCCACGACGACTCCTGCGGTATTGCCGCCGGAGAAAATGATCTCGCAGTTTGAAAGAGTGACGAATGTCAGGAGGAGGGAAACTCCCGTCGAATAGACGGCTCCGGTTTGCCACATCAAGAACGCGGCGAGCAAGAAACCCCCTACGACAAGAGATAGCCAGACCGCCTGTGCCCACGCTAATGGCAACAAAGTTAGGGGGGCCACGAAGAGGGATGTGGTGGGCAGGTTAACGTACAGGCTGATGGACTGCATTCGCTCAACGGACTCTGAAGGGATTTGAAATCCCTCGGCCTGGTAGACACGCCGTATCTGGTTTACCTGGTAGGGATCGCAGCCCTGCATTAAACATCTCGTGCCGAAATAGATCCCGGGGAAACCCATGACCCCGCCACGCACTCCACGCTCCAGAGAAATGCCAAATGCGAGCGAAATTCCAGCGCCCACAAGCAGCAGGAGGAGACTCGTTCGATGGATCCACCTCTTGCTTGATCCCATTGCCTCTTGTCTCAGGAGCGGTGCGCGAGTGCGGAGTAATAGTTCTGCGTGATCTTTCTGCCCGCTGGATCGAATCGGGGAATGCGGCGGATGTTCCATTTGTGCGCGATGAAATTGGCGGTTGTCACCAATACGCCGATCCCATACTCCACGCTGCGCTTGAAGTTGATCGAAGATGCTTCCTCGAAGTATTTCGTGGGACAGGATATTTCGCCGATCCGGAAACCAAACATGACGGCCTGCGCAATCATCTGGTTGTCGAAGACGAAATCGTCCGAATTCTCCAGCAGTGGAAGTGTCTCAAGAAGCTCTCTCGAAAAGGCCCTGAAGCCGGTGTGATACTCGGACAACTTCACGCCCAAAAACAGGTTTTGAAACGCAGTGAGAAAACGGTTGGAAACGTATTTGTAACGCGGCATTCCGCCTTTTAGGGCGCCGCCTCCAAGGATGCGAGAAGCCAGGACCATGTCATAGATGCCGCTCGCGATCATTCCGGCCATTGCCGGGACAAGCGATGGAGTGTATTGATAGTCCGGATGCACCATCACTACGATGTCGGCGCCAGCAGCAAGAGCTTCGCGATAGCAAGTCTGCTGGTTACGCCCATACCCGTAGTTGCTGTCGTGGATGAAGGTCTGTACGCCGAGTTGCCGCGAAAGGGCAGCGGTTTGATCCTTGCTGGAGTCATCGACCAGGATCTTGATGTCAACGATCTCGGACAGCTCCCTGACGGTCTTCTCTAGCGTCTTTTCGGCATTGTATGCCGGCATCACTACCGCGACGCGCTTTCCGTTGATCATCGCCTCTCCATGGAGATATTTTCTATTCTCGTCCTTGAGAGCTCGTAAAAGCACGCCGTGTGAAGGCGGTAACCTAGGTAGGCAAGAGCAGATATCGCCTCTATTGCGCCGGGCTTCCTCTCTCAGCGAAGCCAATTCTCGAACTCTACTCTCTATATTATTCGCGGAGATGATTCTCGGCGCCAGATAACCTTGGCGGGAGGGCATCTCCCGAATCGAGACGCACCATCTTGCTGCCAGATTAGACTTGCTCGTTACGTCTGTGCTTCATAGAGCACGAGTGACGATCGCAAGCAAGAGCGATCCGTAGGACTTCGAAGAGAGGTGGAACAAGGATTGAGCCGGCTGATCAACCGTGCAGGATAATGGAAAGCCCACAGCCCGCTGCGTCTACGCGCAGGCCGTGCTCTAGGGGGGCAGAGGCATGAGCCCCCCCTATCCAATAGCTCACTAGGTAAATCCAACTAATCTACATAAATAAACTGCAGAAACTGTGGTTGCACGTTTCTCAGTCGTCCATCGGCTGTTCACTACAACTTGCTAAGAGAGACGCAAACAGATCGTGCAACCTGCTGCCGAGCATCAACGAGTACTAAGTGATGCGAAGCAATAGCGCCAAATCCGTCTTTGCCGCTCTCGGTTCATGTCTTGATCTTGACGTCTCACTCAAGCCAATTGTTCCCGGAATACCCCGGACTCAATCCACTAGAGCGAAGTGGCAAGATCGCTGCTTATTGCATTAAACGCGGTCTTGATCTCAGTCGAAAGGCCCTTCATAGAAATGACTGCACCGAATGCAATCAGCGCCACAACGAGCGCGTATTCGACTAGATCTTGTCCTTCTTCCCAATTTAAGAGAGTTACGAAGTAAATATGGAGTTTGGGGAACACTATCTTCACCACTCTCTAAATATTCAGTCGGTCCTTCTGGCAGTTACCATCGGACCAACACTAATTACAGGGAAGTCGCCAGATCGCTGCTGATCACGTTGAATGCAGTGTTGATTTCGCTGGACAGGCCCTTCATGGCGGCAACCGCGCCGAAAGCAATCAAGGCAACGACGAGCGCATATTCCACGAGGTCCTGACCTTCTTCCCGATTCATCAGGGCCTGCAACTTCAAGTAGGTTTTGAGCATCATTTTATTCATCTCCAGTTCTCCTAAGCATTGTTTGTGTCCCAGCTACACGCTGAGCTAGCTATCTCATAGCAAATCCATTGCCACTCGATAAGGGTACGTTGCATTCATTAAAACTCAATAACTTACGAGGAGTCAAGAACAATTAGATGTAAACTGCCGTATACAGTTGCTCGTGAGTTTGCCCTTTTCGTATACATCACACGAAAGTGTTAGCTCACAGAATGCGGCAACATACAGATTCGTCAGCCCTTTCGCACTGACGGAAATTTGAATTCAGGCGAAGGACCACCGGCTACTTGAGTGCCTCAGGCAAATGCGACAGTATCAAAGTAACGTCTGAGAAATCGCCCCGGCAATACTGACCCCAATCGGATTCTCCCACTTGAACGGATTGCATGCGCTGCTCTGCTAACTAACTTCGGACGCTGCAGTTATGCGGTCTATTCTGGATGGAAGGTCGCAATTTCGACAATGTCTCCTGGCTGTGCGATGTTCTCCTGAATGCTGCCTGCCGCGAGCTCGATTACGGAATGAGCTCGAAGACAAGCTGACAAGCGCCACGGCGGCACGTTCTTACGGATCTTTCTTATCCGATATTCCCGATCGATGTACACCAAGTCGATCGAAAACTGCATACCGAAGGTGTGGACCGCTTCGCATGGGACGATCCAAAGCCCTTCTCCGGCAGCAAGCCCTTTGCGGCCCAGCAGCCCTCGTGATCGTCTAGCACCACTATCAGCAAGCTCGACGTCCGTAGCAATTTGAGTATTGCGCGTGATGTTCTTGACTCGCAGCCTCGAAGCCTTTTCGGAAACATGTTTTCGCGTAAACCACTCGCGTAGAGACATCGATCGATCACCTCTTCTGAGCTTCGTAGGCCAAGCAGCCTGGTTGCCTGGATATTTAGGACGGACCGAACTCACGAAGCGAGTCCGACAATCAAAAGTAAAGAGCCGGGACTAAAGAACAAGCCCTGTCCGTCGCGGACAGGGCTTGCACAACACAGGAATTATTTCTCGAGCGATCGGACGAATCACGGTCGAAGCTATTGAGGCGACGAACCACCCATACTGGCGCCGCTTCCACCTCCGCCACCTCCGCCTCCTCCGCCGCTACCGTAGCCGCCGCTATCCGACAAGGGCGTCTCAGGTTTCATCGTCTCGATGAGTTGCTCCACTGGCATCGTCGCCGGCGCGGCCGGTGGGACGATTGCCGTCGTGTCGGGTGTGTTCATAGGAGTGTTCGAGTTGGGTGGCAGGAACGGCTGTGGACGTTTTGGCAACGCAATATCCGTTCCAGCCGGCACGGGAGTGACGATCTCGGGCGTGACGATGACAATGAGCTCTGTATTGTTCTTGGTTCGCGACATGCTCTGGAAGAACTTGCCAAGAATCGGAATGTCACCCAGGAACGGGATCTTCTGAAAGGTTTCGTTTTCCGTATTGTCCAGCAGGCCACCGATGGCGAAGCTCTGGCGATCTCCGAGTTCCACCTCGGTCTTGACCCGGCGCACCGTAATTGCTGGCTCCACGAATCCTGCGATCGAAACAGCGTCGCCGAAGTCCAGTGCGCTCACTTCGGGGGAGACCTGCAAACGGATTGTGCCCCGCGGCGTGATCGTGGGAATGAAGTTCAGGCGGATGCCGTATTCCTTGAATGCGATCGTGACGGCGCCGCTTCCCCCGACTCCGGCTCCTTGAACCATTGGAAAGGGATATTCACCGCCCGCGAGAAAGCTGGCCTGTTTTCCATTCTGAGCAAGGATATTGGGCTCGGCGAGCGTTTCAGCCAATCCCCTTAGCTCCATGGCCTCGATGGTGGCTCCGATGTTTAAGTCGGGATAAAAGGCGAATAGGTTGAGAGGGTTCGCGACACTAAGCGAGGCAGGAGCGCCCCCCGTGCCCGGGGTAACCGAGGGCGAAGAAAATTGTCCGGTTGTCTCCGAGCCGATCGTATTTCCAATTCCAGTGCTGAACACGTTGATGCCCAGCTGCCTCTCTTTGGTGCGATCGATGCTTGCAAAGCGCACTTTCAGGAGAATCTGCCGCTCCGGCTCCGGAACCTTCACGTTCAGCAGGTTGATGACTTTCCCGGCCGTGCCCGCAATGAGAACGGCCCGGCTGGAGCTGCTCAAGTCGGCCACGGTGCCACGAAGATAGACGTTGCCTCCTTCCGTAGTCACGTTGAGCTCCTGGCCCGGTAGTTCGGTGCGCAATTGGCGCCGCACTGCCTCCAACTGATCATGTGTGGCGAAGGTGCTTGGACGAACAGTGACATTGAAGAACTGACGGCCGCCGCCTGTGTCCCACAAAATGAGCGTCGTTTCTCCGGCCAATTTACCGTTCACGAGGACCTGTGTCGGACTGACGGCGCTGGCTTCGGCATAGTCACCCAATCCGACCACAATGCGCGTGATGGGCCGCGCGAGATCGAGGACGACAGACTTGCCGACGGTCACAGATAGGTCGTTCGCGGAGTCCTGGCTGGATGGTCCAATCGGCTGCATCGGCGTCGGGCCCGCGGCAGGCTGTGCGGGAGGCGCAGAATTCTGCGGCGCCGGCGGAGTTACCTGAGCAGCAGGTGTTCCACTCTGAGCGGCTTCAGCAGCCGCCTGACTTCGGATTGTCATCGGGGCGCATACAACGAACGCCAAAATACCAAGACTGGCAATGCTAACGCCGGTTCTCACTTTCACTGTTGCCCCCCGGGAGAAACAAATTTCTCTTCAGATTTTTGTGCACCGTTAATCACCGTGATCGTGAATGGCGGCGGTGCAGCTGCCTTTGCCCTCTTTGGCGCGGCCGCCGCTGTTGCTGGCTTCTGCGGCGATTTTCCGCCTGTAAACAGGTTGGTCATCTGTGTATCCGGGACGGTCACGGTCGTGGTATCAAGCGGGTTCCGCAAAACCAACTGGATCTTCATCTGGTTGCTTGCCAGCGCCAGGATTTGCGCCTGTTCGGGTGTGACGAGAAGATTGACCACCTGCACTTGCTGCGGCTTGCCCTCGGCGTCCTTCTGAATGTCAGTGCCGGCCGACAAAACTTCGATGTTCTGCAGGATCGTTTTCGTTTGCGTGTCTTGACTATTCCCCTGGCCTGGCGGCACACCCGAAACCAGTACGTCGACCCGCATACCCGGAGTGACGAAGCCTGCTACACCAACGACCTCATCTACTTTGATCGCGCAGGCGCGCATGCCTTCCTTGATCGTCGCTGCCAGTCCGCCACCAGATCCCATCGGCGCCAAGCGGTTATCGAGAATCGGCTCTCCCGAATAAATATTTGAAATGACCCCACGGCCGATCGCATTTTTCTTGTCAAGAATGGCGCCTGGCGGGACTTGTCCAACAAGCTGGATGCTTGTCAGGTCAGTAGGGGCAAGGATCATCCCGATTTTGATGTCTTTGGCAGCGGCAACGACGGTCGTCGACGCCTGCGGCTTGGCAACATTCAAACGCGTCCCCACCATGCGCCAGACGACGTATGTGCTGATCGCTGCGATCACGAAAGCACTGAGGAGGATGATCAACAATCTTCGGTTCATTCAGAGATCCTGTCTTCGTTAACTTTATGGTTTGGCATCGGCCCCGTTATCCTAGCGTCCGCGAACGCATAGGAAACGGCGGGCGAGTCCGCCGAGTTAGGGAGTCACTTGGTTGGGCTCCAAATGAGGATTAATGACGATGAAGTATAGCATCACTGCAGGAGCGCTTCGTCAACAAAAAAAAGAACCTTTAACCTATAGTACCCCTGCTGTCACCTAGCTTTTTCCCATAAGAAATTGCGCGTAGTTGCCCGCATCGTCTAGCTCCGCAGCTTCACCGCTTGAAGCTTCAGCGTTAGTCATTAAACCGGTCTCAATTGAACGCAAGCCCACCTGACTTGTCCCTTCGGTACGTTATTACTGCAAGCTGATCTGTGCCACTACTATGAGCAATGCCAATAACCCTGTCTAGTTACTTTCGGATTCGGTTCAGCCCTTCCACGTTCTTTCTAACTCCTCACAGTTTTCCCGGGGCAAAAACTTCCTCCTCCAACGGAGTTTCGGCTTACCTATGGATCGAAAATGCCGATTGCATCAGGTTCGTTCAAGAAGAAACTCCATGAGAGTCTCCCAAGCCCGATCCGGAATCGTCCACAGTTCCTTTCATCGCGAAGGTAACAAAAGGCATCTGCATTTGTTATATCTACCTGCTCACAAAGAGTCTCTCTCCATGTAAAGTAGGATCAAGCCAAGCAGGAGAGGAATCCGATCCCGATATGGGGACTCCCCCGATTTCACTTTTTGCGGTACCGCCGCGAGGGCACCAAAGACCGTATTCCTTTGTGGTATCGGTCCTGGTGCACATTCTCGTTGTGGGCATTGTTGCTTATGGCTTCATTTTCGCTCCTCGCATTAACATGCGATCCGCCGCAGACCGCTATACGCTTCGGCAGGTCGACATTACTCTTCCCGATCCCGTGAGAAGGCAGAATTCAGCCAACAGCGGGATGTACCCCGGTCAAAACTCGACCGCGCACACGACGTCTGCTCATGATCTTCCCGCCGCGCCCACGTCGAGTCCTCTCCAGGTTCCAAAGTTGCACCTTGCCGACAGGACGATCGTTCAGCCTGACATTCCGCCGAATCAACTGATTACTAAAGCCAAGCTTCCGTCCCTGCTGCTTTGGTCGGCGCAGCGGCCCAAGCTGCAACTCATCACCCCGCCGCAACCGCAAAAGCTTGCCATCAACAATACGCGTCCGGTCCTGACGCGCCCGACGCCCGAGACCCACGTCTCGGATATTCCGATAACATCAACGCCGTTTTCAACGTCGATGCCAATGCCGTCGCCCAGCTCGTCGACGCCTGTCGTAGTTTCGGGCGCCACCGTTTCCGATCTGCTGCCTGAGACAACGTCCAAGTCCTCTATTCAGCCGAGTTCGGCAGCCATGCTATCTATCTCGGAAGAGGAGATGGCCAAGGGGACCATCGCCTTGCCGGCTGTCAATCAGACCGGGCCTGGCAGTGAGTCCGGCGCCATGCGACCGGGCAAAGCAGGGAATTCTTCCCAGTCCGGCACCGGCGATCCTAAAAGCAACGGTGCCGAAAAAGGTCTTCAGCAAAGTCAAGGTGCGTCTGGAAATTCGCCCGGCCCGGCAGGGACGCGCAACGGCGCCAATGCTGGAAATGGAGGAAACTCCGGCAACGCGAGCGGTAACTCCGGCGCTGGGAACGGAGGCGGCGGGCAGGGAACCGAGCCAACGTTCACTCGGATGACTCTGCCGCAAAACGGTCAGTATGGTGTTGTCGTTGTCGGTTCTTCCATGGCTGAGGAATTTCCGGAGACATCCAGGCTCTGGGGAGGACGGCTCGTCTATTCCGTATATCTTAAGGTAGGTTTAGCGAGGAGCTGGATCCTGCAATACTCGCTTCCGTCTAAGACAGAAGCAGCCACAGCAGGGAACGTGAATCACATCGACGCTCCGTGGCCGACTTACATCGTTCGGCCCGGCGACAGCCCGGTCAATGTAAATGCGGACGCCTTGATGGTTCATGGATTCGTGAATGAAACCGGACACTTTGAATCGCTGGCGCTTGTTTTCCCGCCGGAGTTTACGCAGACGCGGCTTTTGCTGCAGGCGCTACAGCAGTGGAAATTCCGGCCGGCGAAGCACAATGGGCAAATTGCCCGCGTTGAAGTGCTCTTGATCATCCCGGAAGACGCCGATTAAAGCGGCTCCCGCAACTCCACAAGTGCTAGACCCCGAGCCGTTACCGCCGAGTGGATTTTCCTTAAAATGCCACTTTGCACTGAACTGGCAAGGGCGCATGGATGTCGAACCGCTCTAATGATGAGCGGCTCGTTTCGATTCCCGGTTTTCTATTTGGAATGCGCGCCAAGGTCGGTCTACTAGCGATTCAGGATGCCTTCGCTCGTGTGCCGCGGCCGGATGCAGACGACGATCGATGTTGATCGGCTTATCTTCCTGCGAAGCGCAGCTCGACGTTGCTCTCCTTCAGCCGTTCAAGGAAGCGATCGAGCATCTTCCTGTCTGCGCCATTTTCCCGCATTGATTCGCCGCTGTTCGGATCGACGGCCTTCGAGAGAACGAAGGCAAGGCCCAATCCATCGCTGCCCCAGCGGACGACCCGCGACTGAACCGCTATCGAATCATCGAGGTTTTTCCCGGCGCTATCTGTTCGTTGTAGCGTCATGAGAACCATGGTCCCTGGGAACCACCGCTCTTCAGTGAGCACGTAGAAGCCACTAATACTAATATCGGCGATCTGATAAGCGCGAGGGGTGCTGCCCGTCCAGTAATAGGCAACGAGCCCCGGCAGTGGCTGGCGGGGCGCACGCCGACGATCTGATGAGAGCCAGTTTTGGATCCAGCCTAAGAGTGAACCTCGCTTTCCGGTCTTTAAACCTAAGTTATCCATAGTGTCTTTCCCCTGATCTGTAGTTTGCATACCTGCCGAGCGAATCTGCAATGAGGCATGGGTAGAGGAGCCGTTGCCAGAATGCTTTTCCTTTGTCGTTGCATCGCTCTGGGAATTCGACATGGAAGCAAGAGAGCCCGACAGCCGCTCTAAGCGGCGCTCCATTTCGTCCGCCACGCAAATCACCATCTGATCGCCCGGCTGCGTTTGCGAGGAATAAATAGTGTGCGCCGGCAACACCAGTGCGCTTGCCGCCTCGTCCTTCAATGGTTCGACAGTAGAAGTCAGAAAGGACTCGATTTCTTGTATAACTCGATAGTTACTGTCCAGGTAAACCAAATCCACTGGGGAATGGACGTGCGCTGGAAGAATGCCTCGATAGGGAATCATCCATAGGCCGCTATCCGGCTTGACGCTCACTCTATCGATTAACTCTCTTACATAACCTGGGGCAGCGTCGGCTACAGTAACTCCTAAACTCAGGAAACTCTCGCGCGTCTGATTGTAAACACAGTATCTTTGACCTTCCATATCTCCTCACCCTTTCCGCGCGACCGCAGGGCGTGCTGCTCTTTAACTAGTCTCTGTTCCCTGTTATTGAATTCAATTCACGCAATGATTGAATGGCAATACTTCTAAAGCTACCGGCCGGGTCACGTTTCCTGGAGTCTTATCTAAATGGAACAGTCTAAAATTCTCCCACTCAAAGAAACGAAACTTCCGGCCGGCGATGCGAACGGTGGATTCGCCGACTGTATTGCCGCCCGGCCACTTTCTCTACTCGTGTCGCCTCCGCTACTTGACGCGGGTGCGACGGCGCTGAATCAGGATGACCAGCACGAGAACAAAAAGCACGCCGGCAGCAATCCGGATGATTGTCGCTGTGTCCATTACGATTCCCCCTTTCGCGTGTTCGGATCCATCTGGGTCACATGGTGCGAAGTGTTGCAGGCTCCACAGGATCTTCGATGAGTAGTGAACTACTTAACCTTCGTGCGTCGGCGCTGAATCAGAATGACCAGCACAAGAACAAAGAGCACGCCGGCAGCAATTCGGATAATTGTCGCAGTGTCCATCGCGTTACCCCCTTTCCATGTTTGGATCCGTCTCACTCACACGGTGCGCAATAATGCAGGTTTCCCACGGTCCTCACGAATCGTGGTTACTTAACACGGCTACGGCGGCGCTGGACTAAGAAGCCCAGAACCAGAACGAAAAGCACTCCGGAAACCACTCGGATGATTGTCGCGCTGTCCATTGCAATCCCTCCTTCTTTTAGTGACCAAATAGAGATTTGAACGAATCTGCCATAAGGATCACGGCAGGTCCGAGAACCACAACGAACAGAGAGGGGAAGATAAATAGAACAAGCGGAAAGAGAAGTTTGACTGATAGCTTTGCTGCCTTCTCTTCAACCTCCTGCACGCGCTTCGTTCGCAGCGTGTCAGAATGAACTCGCAAAGTCTTCGCAATGCTCGTACCGAATTGCTCCGACTGAACGAGCATCGAAACCAGATTGCGGACAATATCGAGGCCGGTGCGATCGGCCAGGTGCTTCCAGGCCTCTGAGCGAGCGCTACCTGCCCTTTGTTCCAGTGCGACGACACTCAACTCATCGCTCAGGATCGGCTGTGATACTTTGAGCTCCTCCGCGGTACGAGCGGTGGCCTGGTCAAGACTGAGGCCGGCCTCGACGCAGATGACGAGCATATCGAGCACATCTGGCAAGCCACGCCGGATCTTCATCTGGCGGTTCGAGATCTGCCTTCCCAGCCAGAAGTCCGGGCCAAGAAATCCGATGCCCAGGCAGGCAACATAGATGAAGAACGGATTCTGCCGGGCGAAACCGGTCAACATGGCAATCAGGCAGAGAAACAGCGGCGTGATCACCTTTGCGCCGTAGAAGATCTTCATCGCAGAATCTTCGCGGAATCCGGCGCGGATCAACCGCGTCTGGATGACGGACACTTCCGCTTCGCTCCGGGGAATGACTTTCTCGAACCGCTCCACGACACCTTCCAGCACTTCGCGGGTGTCCAGGATGGTGGTCTTCAGGGTCTTCTGCTGCTTTACTTGCGGATTGATCGCGGAGCTGATGCGCGCCTGAATGGTTTCGCGATAGAAGATGAGGACGCCGCCGCTCAAGACCAGCAGGAACACCGCAAAAAATGATGCTATTGCAACTCCCATAAGTCCCCTTTACACGTCCATGTTGACGATCTTGCGAATAATGAGTCCGCCCACCACGATCATGCCGCCCGCCGCGTAGAGAAGCTTGATTCCGATCTCGCGCGTCCACAGCAGGCTCATCATTTCAGGATTGACGAAATACAACGCGCATCCCAGGAAAATCGGCAGAAAGGTAAGAATCAATCCGGTCAGCCGTCCCTGCGCGGTATGAGTCATGATTTGCCGCTTGAGTCGAAATCTCTCGCGAATGACTTCGGAGGCCTTTTCCAGCACTTCGGCCAGGTTGCCGCCGCTCTCTTTCTGAATCAGAATTCCCGTAACCACAATCCGCAGGTCCTGGACCGGCATCCGATTGGTCATGTTTTCCAATGCCGTCTTCAGTTCCAGGCCGTAGTTCTGTTCATCGAAGCAGACCCGGAATTCAGTGCCGACAGGATCGGGACACTCACGCGTGACCAGCCCCAGCGCGGAATTCAAGCTGTGTCCGACGCGAAGCGCGCTGCAGACCAAATCCAATGCCTCCGGCAGCCCCTCTTCAAACTTGCTCAGCCGCTTGGTGCGCTTGAACATCACGTAGCCGATGGGGGCAAATCCGGTTACTGCGCCGATGAGCACTCCGAAAAGAATCGCGCCGGTGCGCCAGTAGACAAGGTAGCCCGGAATCGCAAACGCTACGAAGCACATCATCATCAGGCCGCCAACAGTCCATTTCAAGTCGGCCTGATAGAGCAAACGGCGCAGGCGCGGCGTGAGTTCGACTTTGCGCAAAGCCTTGTCGATCCAAGGGATTGTGCTCAGCAACTCATTCTTGCGGACGTCAATCAGCAAGTCGGACATATCGCCCTTCGACTTGCCCGTGGCCAGAGCTGAATCAAGCCGGGCCAGCATTTCCTTGTCCTGCTTTGTGGCGCCAGTGCCGGTTGCAGCGGCCAGCAAAGCGACTACTGCGAAGACCCCGAGAAATACAACTACGACGATCAGTCCCATCGCTGCTTAGCCCCCTTTCTGCTTAATTGACTTCGGTGACCCGCTCAAACAAGCTCGGTGGCAGGAAAATACCCGCGGTCCGCAGTTGCTCGAGGAATCGCGGACGAATGCCGCTCGGCTTGAACAAGCCAAGCACTTTTCCATTCGGCCCGATTCCTTTCTTTTGGAACGTGAAGATTTCCTGCATGCTGATCACGTTCTCTTCCATGCCGGTGATTTCGTGGATGCTTACGCATTTGCGCGAGCCGTCGCTCAAACGCGTGCACTGCACAACGATGGTGAGTGCGGAGGCAATCTGTTGCCGCACGGTCTTTTCCGGAAGGTTCAGATTGCTCATCGCCACCATCGACTCAAGACGGGTGAGGGCATCGCGCGCCGTGTTGGCGTGGACCGTTGTCATTGAACCTTCGTGGCCCGTATTCATGGCCTGCAACATGTCGAATGCTTCCTCGCCGCGCACCTCACCGATGACGATGCGGTCGGGACGCATACGAAGGCTGTTGATGAGCAGTTGCCGCTGCCGGATCGCTCCCTGGCCTTCGACGTTCGGCGGGCGCGTTTCCAGGCGCACAATGTTCTCCTGGGCCAGCTGTAATTCCGCCGCATCTTCGATGGTGATGATGCGTTCGTTCTGCGGAATGTACTGCGAAAGAATGTTGAGGAAGGTTGTTTTACCGGCGCCGGTGCCGCCCGAAATGAGAATGCTGAGGCGGGCACGCACCGCGGATGAGAGCAATTCCATCATTTCGGCGGAAATGCTCTTCAACTGCACCAGCTGATTCGCGGCCAGAGGGCCAGTACCAAATCGGCGAATGGACAACGATGGGCCGTCGAGAGCCAGCGGCGGAATGATGGCGTTCACGCGCGATCCATCAGGCAAGCGGGCATCCACCATGGGCGACGATTCGTCGACTCTGCGTCCAACGCGTGACACGATTCTGTCAATGATCTGGAGCAGATGGCGATCGTCGCGGAATGCTGCATCCGCGCGGGTCAGCAGGCCGCCGCGCTCGATGAAGACATGGTCCTTGTCGTTGACGAGAATATCGGAGATCTTCTGGTCTTTCAGCAATGGCTCGAGCGGCCCGAGTCCAAAAACTTCGTCCAGCAAATCGGTTTGGATCTTTTCCTGCTCGTCAAAACTCAGCGGTACCCGCCGATCGCTGATGATTTCACTGATGATGCTCGACACTGCCTGGCGCGCCTGGTTCGAGTTGACACGCGACAGTTTCTCCAGATCCAGTTTCGAGATCAGAGTGCGATGTACTTCCGATTTAAAATTCTCAAGATTTAGATGTTCCACTTTTCGACCTTCCAATTCGCGGGATTTTTAAGACCCCATCGTTCAACCGAATAGACTGAAACCTTTTTTCTTTTCAGGCTTCGCCGGCATGCCGCACGCCGTCCGTGCCATGTCCTGGATAGCCCGGGCGATCATCGAATCTTCCAGGGCCAGCGGTGTGGCCTCATTCTGCATGCGCCGCACCGTCACGTAATCGCTGGGAATCTTCCATTGCACCGGCCGGGTCAGCGCTTTCGAAATGTGTTCCTCGTCCACCCCGCCTGAACGCGGCATGAAGCGGTTGAGCACAATCTCGAGATTGGATCCGCCGTTCTTGAAGTACTCCGAGATGACGCGGTGTGAATTGCGCAATTCCGGAATCCCGGCCTGCATCACCAGGTAGACCGTGTCCGCCTGATCCACCAGCGTGGTCCCGCTCAAATCAAATCGCGAACCTGCGTCGACCACCACAAAGTCATAGGCCATCCGGGCAACGGAAACCAGCCGCTCCATGGCTTCGTTGCTCACTTCCACCTGGGGAAATTTGCCCGGGGCCGCGAGCACAAACAACCCCGAACTGTGCTTGGTGAGAAGCTTCGAAAGAAAGTTTTGATCCATCCGGGTGTAGTTCTGAAGAGCATCCACGGTGGAGAACTGGGGGCTGATGCCGAGATTCAGCGCAGCATCGCCGAGGGGAAGATCCATATCGATCAACACCGCGCTTTGCGCGCACTCCTGCACCAGCGACACCGCAAAGTTGCAAGCTACGGTGGTGACACCGGAGCCGCCTTTGCCGCCTAGAAAGACCAATACCTTTCCGCCCGGCTTGTTGGAGGCCATGCGTGTAGCTGGGCGGCGTGAGGAAGCTCGCGACAACGCCTCGTTCAGCGGTCCCAGCGCCACCGGTTGCGAGAGAAACTCGCGCGCCCCTGAACGCATGCAGCTCATCAGCAGGTTGGGGTCGTTATTCATCGAGAAGACCATGACCGTCACGGCCGGATTGGCGGAGATCTCTTCGACCAGCTCGAGCGCGTAGCGCTGGTCGCCGTCCAAATCGATGATGTAAACGTCAAAATTCTGTTCCATCATCCGTGGAACATCGCCCGTCTTCGAGGGATACGCTGGGAACTCCCGCACGGTCGAGCTGCCTGAGCCGGCCAGGGCGTTGGCGACAATCCTCCTGCGATTTTCATTCGGGCCGATTAAGGCTATCGACAAATCGCTGACGCCCGCCGCTACTTCTAAATCTTCAAAATGATTCTGCATTACCGGTCCGAGACTCCTAGCTGCTTGCGGCGTTGATCGGGTTTAACTCGCATCTCGATTTTTCTTCTCTCTTGCATAACGCAAATCTATTGTCTCAACCCGCAAAGGCAAAAAACGAAACCAGTGTCCCTACTGCAATGGCCGGCGCATACGGCATCTTCCGTGCACCGGGATTTGAGAGCGTATGCTTTTTTTCTGAACGCCCTTTACGTTTTTTCCACCCGAACATCAAATCGCCTGTGCCGGTAAAGAGCTCTCCGACAAACCCGCCCAAGACCGCCCAGCCGATTGCCATCACGCCACCCACGATTCCTGTCAATACCAATGCCACAAACATCTGCTTCGGCCCGACCCATGCGCCAATCGCCGCGCAAAGCTTCACATCTCCCATACCCATGCCGCCCATGTAGGCGAGAAAGCCGAACAGTAACAACCCCAAACCCATTCCTTCAAGACTCTGGCCGATTCCGATTCCGTGCCAACCCGCGGGAACGCATGACACAACGATACCCACTGCCAAAAAGGGCAGCACCAGCCAATTCGGAATGCGGCGGCTGCGTAAATCGGTGAAGGTCGACACAGCAAGAACGAGAACAGTCGGCCACCAAGCGATCGAGTGCAACTCTGCCCCCTCATTCCTCACTGTGAATACGGAATACTTCTCTTTATAAGCAATTGTCCCTCCAAATCATGATAAGTCAAGGTGTATTAATTCAATGCGATACACTGAAGTTGTAACAACTTGGTGTACACGCTTGTATACGGCGGGCAAGGCCGGGTGAAGCAGTAGGGTTACACTCTCAGGCCACCCAAGATCATGTTTCTTGAGTTAAAAGCCGACCCCTAACTCCCCCAGAACTCCGGATATCCCGTTGCAGCCCAGTTACTGGCTTTGGTTGAAGCATGGCCCGTGCAATACTTGATTCCCCTTACCCCGGCGGACACGAAATCTCCTGCAACCCGCGATCCAGCATGCCCGGCAATTCTCGCTGCGACCTCTTACCCAGGAGTCGCCGGTCTAATCAGTGAGAGATAGGGCAAGTGTAATGGTCAACCGGTCATAGGCGAGATTCGAAGCTTGGCTTCCGGTTACTTAGGTCAGGAACATGCAATCTCCGTAGCTGAAGAATCGATAGCTTTTCGTGACTGCATGAGCGTATGCGGCTAAAATTCCTTCCCGGCTGGCAAATGCGCTCACCAGGATGAGCAAACTCGATTGGGGTAGATGAAAGTTCGTCAATAAACCATTCACAATACGAAACTGAAATCCAGGCTGAATGAAAATCTCCGTTTCTCCGCTGTTTGCCTCGAGCCGGCCGCCGTCCGCCTCTAACGCAGCCGCTTCCAGGGTGCGCACCACAGTCGTGCCTGCGGCGATGATCCGGCGTCCTTCCCGCTTGGCATGGTTCACACACTCGGCCGCCTCCGGGGAGATTGTGTAGTGCTCCCGGTGCAAACGCACCTCGTCGACCCGGTCGACGCGTAAAGGCGCAAATGTTCCCAGACCCACGTGCAAAGTGACCCGCGCAATTTCCACGCCCTTTGCAGCAATTGCGTCGAGCACAGCACTGGTGAAATGCAGCCCGGCCGTAGGTGCAGCCACGGAACCGCGCTCGCGCGCGAAAACGGTCTGATAGCGTTCGCGATCTTCCACTGCATCTTCGCGTCGAATGTAAGGAGGCAACGGAATGTGCCCGATCTGTTCGAGAGCTGCGTAGAAGTCCCTCACCGGCGCGAAGCGCAGCAGTCGCTCCCCGAATCCGCCCCGCTCCACCACTTCAGCTTCGAGCGCAATCTGCCCTGAAGGCGACTCGAAAACCAGCTGCTCACCGAGGCCGACCTTCCTGCCGGGTCGGACCAGCGCACGCCATTCACCCTCGCCTGCCTGTTCGATGAGCATGACTTCAATACGCCCGGTGGGTTTCTCCCGCTCTCGAGGCAAGGTCCGTCGGGCGAACAGGCGCGCGGGAATCACGCGGGTGTCGTTGAGCACCAGCAGATCGCCAGGACGCAACAGGGTAGGGAATTCGCTGAACTGGGCGTCCCGAAAGTTTCCACTGAGGCGGTCCATCACCAGCATGCGGCTTTGTCCGCGTTCTGCTGGAGGATGCTGTGCGATCAACTCTCCGGGCAGATCGAAATCGAAGTCGGCGACCCGCAGACCGCTCCCCGAAAGGTTCATGAGGAAACTTTCCCGAAGCGTGCAAGCGCACGCAGGCGCGCCCTCTCGATCGCCGCATTCAACTCTTCGCGTTTCGTCTCTAAATTCTCTGGAGGCAAATCCGCAGCGACCTTGGTCCAGTTCGCCCAGCTCACGCAAATACGCGTAAAGGGCCTGGGAATCAGGAAGCGATCCCACGATTTGAGAATCCAGGCTCTCTGCGGCTGAAGATGAAATGCTCCTATGGGTGCGCCCGTGATCTGCGCCAACTTGACAGGCCCCATTTTGGTTCGATAAATCGGTCCACGCGGCCCGTCCGCGGTGAAGATCGCGGTACGTCCAGACTCGATGACGTGAGCCAGACCCAGCAGCCCTTCGCGCGCCCCACGGGAACTGGAGCCGCGCACAGCATCGAAGCCAAACATCCTGAGAATTCGCGTGATGAGTTCGCCGTCGAAGCTGTGGCTGATCAGGATCACAGCGCCCGATCCGCGAAAATAAAACGCGCAGGGAAGGACGCATTGGTGCCAGAAGCAGTAGATCTCCGGGCCGGCCTTCTTGCCGTCGCGCACTGGAATGACGCCCGGTTCGGCAATCACATCGAAGCGCCAGGTGCGGCCAACCACGCTGAGCAGAGCCCACACAATACGCGGAACGATGGCCAGCACAAGACGCTGACCCAAGGTGAATTTGTGGCTCGCTTCGGTGATCACTGCTTCGATTCTAGCTGCGTGTTTCGGACTGGACATTGAACCGTTCGCTAGCTGTAGCGCAGCCAGCGCATCAATTCCGGCAACGTCGCGCGCTTTCCATACATGAGAATGCCCACCCGATAGAGCCGTGCGGAGAACCACAACACCAGCCAGACACTCAAGATCAGCAGTCCGATCGAAACTGCAAGCTGCCACGTAGGAGGGATCTCCGAAGCCATGCGCAGAAACATGATGACCGGCGCGGTCGGTGGAAAGAACGAGGCTGCCACGGACCAGAAGGAGTTCGAGTCGTTAATGATCAGCAGGATCAGGGCGAAGCTTAGCCACGTTGGCGCTGCCGCCAAGGGCATGTACATCTGGAGCTCCTGTTCCGTCTCGCACGTTGCGGCAAGGCCGGCAAACAGGGAACTGTACAGCAGATAGCCGAGCACGAAGTACACCGGAAACAGAACAGCTTCAGTCCACGTGAAGTGCACTGCAAATTCGCCAGTCATGAGGACTGCCGCGAGCGGCGAGAACAGAATCACCGCGCCAGCCGCCAGCCAAATGGCAATCTGCGTCAATCCCACAGCGCCTACGCCGATCAGTTTTCCCGCCAGCATGTCGCCGGGCTTTGCAATCGCCAGCATCACTTCAAAGATGCGCGATGTCTTCTCCTGAATGATTGAACGGGCCACGTTCATGCCATAAATCATCGTGGTCATCGACAACAGAAAGGCCATTACATAGCCCTTCCAGAGCGAGGCCTCGGCGTTGGTCTTCACCAGGCTTCCGTCCTTTTTCACCTGGAGCGTGTTCAGTGCGACGCCGTCCACGAGCCTGTCCGCATCCCCTTGCTTCATTCCGCCGCCCATCAACTGCTCATCCAGCACCGCGTGCGTCAATGCCGATTTCAGCCGCGCCGCGGTAATAAAATCTCCCGAGGATTGAGAGATGAACGCGCCGACGGGTGTTTTCCCCGGCGCCGCATCCACCCAAAGCAGTCCATCCAGCTGGTCGGATTGCACCTGCTTCACAAGTTGCGCGCGTTTCTGCGGCGTCGGCTGCGTAATCACATCGACTCGTGCCTTGGCTTCTTTATCGCCGACGAGCTGATTGCGAATCTCGGTTGCCAGCGCCGGATCGGACGCCACAACGGCCATATGCCGGTTCGCGCCCAGGCCGAGGCTGGATAGATACCCGACGCCGAGAATCAGCGCAAACACTCCGGGCAGGCCAATGGTCGTCATCCGGAAAGCTCGTCCGCGCACTTGCTCCAAATATTCGCGTCTTGCGATGAGCAGAATATTACGCATCCGCTTTGCCTCCCACTGTCCAGATGAAAATCTCTTCGAGCGATGGCTCGACAATTTCATAGCGGTAGATCGTGGCGCCCGCCGAAGCCTCCTGCAACAACTTTTGCGCGTTGCCGTGCGGCTTGAGCCGAATTTCCGCATGGCCGGAAAAGTTCTTTGCCTCGGCGATCTCCGGGCTGTTCAGAAACTCCGCACTGCCCTCAAACTCGACCACCACGTGATTCCGCTCGTAGCGTGACTTGATCTCCCTCATCGTCCCCGTGAGTACCGCTACTCCTTTGTCGATGAGGCAAATCGAATCGCAGAGCTTCTCCACCTGGTCCATGCGATGGGTCGAAAACACAATCGCTTTGCCTTGATCTTTCAGTTCGAGAAGCGTCTTCTCCAGCAGCTTGGCGTTCACCGGATCGAGTCCGCTGAATGGCTCATCCATCACGATCAGCCCTGGGTCGTGGAGCAGCGATCCGATGAACTGGATCTTCTGCTGCATGCCCTTGGAAAGCTCTTCGGTTTTCTTGCCCAGGGTCTCATCGATCTCCAGCCTCTTGGCCCAATCCGCGGCCCGCTTGCGCGCTTCAGACGCCTTGAGTCCGTGTAACTCGCCAAAGAATGCGAGTTGCTCGAGCACTTTCATCTTCTTGTAGAGGCCGCGTTCCTCCGGCAGATAGCCTACGCGCTCCAGGCTTTTCCGCTCGAATGGTTTTCCGAAGAGGCTCACTTGCCCCGAGTCGGGAAGGGTGATGCCCATCATCATGCGAATCGAGCTCGTTTTGCCAGCACCATTGGGTCCCAGGAGGCCGAACATCTGGCCGGCTTCAATCGAAAGACTCAATTCGCGTACGGCAACTTTGTTCTCGTAGGCCTTGGTCACGCGAACGAGTTCGACAACGGGCATCCAATCTCCTGAGATTTTCTGTAATCGAATTGGGAAGAGACCGTGGCGCTGGTCCGCGAGAAGTGTAGCAAAGGCGCGTCACCCAGTTCGACGCGTCGTATCATGCGGCAATGAGCGCGCAGTTCCGATTCGATCAGTTGGGCGCCGATCGCGGTCAGCTGTGCTTGTTGTAGGCCGGCGGCCCCGCCATCACCAGCGCGCTGCTCTTTTCGCCGTGAATGTAACGGCAGCACCAGAATGTTTCATGCATCGGCGCCTCGCCGACCGCGGAGAGTTCCATGTACTGAATCCGGCCGAAGAGGAAGAGGGTCTCCTCCCAGCGCTCCACCTTCTTCAACACTTCGGGGGTCTTGCAGATCGTTCCCAGATCTTCACGGTTCAGAGCCCAGATGCCCGTGGCTTCGCCGGGGAGGAGAACAATCGGTTCCGGTTCGTCTCCCGCTTCCACTTTCTCGAACTCCGGTGTCTTGGCCAAGTTGGTTTCATCGACCGCGATCTTCACCTGGTCCACTGAAGAGACGATGCGCGCCGGGCTGCGTCCGCGATTCGAAGCCATCACTTTGAAGCTGTTTTCCATGGTGAGAAAGGGTTCCACGGTCACCACGATCCACGGCCTCTCCGAGCTGGCAATCGCCTGGGCGAGCGCGAGCGCGGCATTGGCGGTGTCCATCGCCACCTTGGTGACGGCGCCCCCCGATTCGAGGTGCTTGTCGATGCTTTTCAATGTGCGCAGCGCAAGCATGATGCCGACGTAGCCGAGGACGGCAAGCACGATCGTCGCACCCCAGGTGAGTTGCTGCCGCCATCCCCACTCCACCGGGGGCGGCGCCGGAGGGTTGACGATAATCTGCGGCTGGTTGTTTGTCGGTGTTTCTTCTGATGCCGGATTCGTTTGAGCGCTGCCGTCGGTCGGCGTGGCGGGCTTACGCGGGGTTCGCGTAACGGAGCCATCAGGGTTCAAATGGGAAGGCGCGGTGTCGGTTGTATCCTGTGCCGCGATTGCCGCGCCTGCGTGCATCAACGCAAACAGCGCAATCAGTACCGCCCATCGCCTTGACATGATGTACGCACTATAGCAGTTCAATTGCAGCTATTCCGTAAGCTATTGGCAGTGCTGGCTATGTACTTCCGAGCTACCTCGGCCGGGCATACGGCGAGGACGAACGGAATGCGGAACCGCACGATGGATGTATTCCAGCTCTGAATTTGGACGGGCAAAATCGCGAGACCTATGCAGAAGCTGATTCCGAGCCGATGCTCTCGGGTTCGAAAATAACATCCGGTTCGGCCAGCCGGATCAGGCGATGCAGATAAGCACGGGAGATGCCCAGGCTGCGGGCTGCAAGGGTCTTGTTGCCGTTGTTATCGCGTACAGCGTCGATGGCGAGTTTCACTTTGTAGTCGCGGAGCAGATGTTCGAATGTGCACTCAGGATTGTATTCGCTGATGTCGATGACCTTGTCCGCGTGCATGTTCAACGGGAGGTCTTCAGAACGGATCGTCAACCCTGGAGCAAGAATAATGGCCCGTTGAATGGTGTTCTCTAACTCGCGCACATTGCCCGGCCACGGATAGTTTTGCAGGATGCCCATAGCTTCCGTCGAAATCGTCTGCATCGGCTTTTGGAACATCTCCGCGTAATGCTTCAAATAGTGGGCGGCAATCTGAGGAATATCTTCCGCATGATCGGCCAGCGCGGGCGAGACGATCTTCATCACGTTGATGCGGTAGTAGAGATCCTGCCGGAATTTTCCTTCCCCAACCAGTTTCGCCAGATCCTGGTGCGTGGCAAAGATCAGTCGCGCCTTCAGCGGAATCAGCTTGCTGCTCCCCAACCGGCTGAACTCCATCTGCTGCAGCACGCGCAACAGTTTTACCTGGGTGTAGAGGCTCAGATCGCCAATTTCGTCCAGGAAAAGTGTTCCGTCACGCGCCTGCTCAAAATAGCCTTCCCGCGCTCCCACCGTCCCGGTAAATGCGCCCTTTTCGTGGCCAAACAACTCGGCTTCAATCAGCGTCTCCGGAATTGCTCCACAAGAGACGGCCACAAAGGGTTTCTCTGATCGTGAGCCAAGATTGTGGATGGCTCGGGCGATCAGTTCTTTGCCGGTGCCGCTCTCCCCGGTCACCAGCACGGAAGCATTCAGATTCGCCACGCGGTGAACGAGGTGATATACCTGCCGAATCTGGGGGCTCGAACCAATCAGGCGGTCGCAGTTCGTGACCGCTTCAGGGCGCTGATGGACTGTCTGCAACTGCCGCTTGAGCAAGGAATTCTCACTCGCCCTGCAGAGCATGGCCTTCAGTTCCCGAATCGAAGGGGGCCGGCGGCAATAGCCGTAAGCGCCTAGCCGAACCAGTTCAACCGCCGTCGAACGCAGACCATCGTCTGCCATGACGACGGCCGGAATCTCTTGCGCGATAATGCGTCGCGAGCACTCGACCCGCTCTTTCATCAAGCCGTTGTTTGAATTCAGATCCAGAATCAGTGCGTCGCACTCCCCGGAATCGACCAGGCGCAAGATTTCCCCTTCGCTCGTCGCTAACGCAACCTGGAAGTCCTTACCCAGGGCAGAAGCAAGAAGGGTTTGTAACGCGCGATCTTCTGAAAGCAGGCCAATCCGGATCATAGGTAATTTGTCTCTTTTCCCAGTTGCGCCGGAATCAAAGTCGGCGCCGTTTAAAGCACACCCAACGACGGGCCAGACTCTAGGGCCTTCCTTCGGAATTGAAGAGTCCGCCAGGATGCTTCTTCGGGGAAATGGTTCAAGTTAAGCGTCTTTCGTTAACTTTTTAGAAGGCACCACGTGAACGTGATTTTCGCCGCCTGGTACCGTTCGGTCAATACCCCACCAGTGACTCTAGGTAACACGGAGGTAACCGTGCGGGCTTGATACGCTTCATTCCGGGAATGCCATTCGACAATCTCCCGATAATCGGTGAGCGGACCTTTACACTGCCTTCCCCTTGGTCTAAAGTGACACGAACCGTTGAGGCCTGATCCCGAGTCAGGCTCGTCCTATCTGGCACGATTGTCCAAATTTAAGAGGACGTTTTGAGCCACGTTGATTTCGTCGGCGCAGAGTGCTTCTTGCTCCCCTGGTGACGCAATGAAGCCGTTTGGGCAGAATTCCCCGTCGTCCTGGCGCACTTTTCTTGGTTCGTTTCTGGGTTCGTCATCCGACGTTACCATGGTTGGTCCGAAAGCCGGGTTTCTCTCTCGCCCTCTTACCAATCCAGTAAACACCCGGGATACTGTAGTGCATATGGACGCCACTGCTGCCGAACCTGCCGCCGCCGAGGGTGCGGCCCAAGAAACACCCGCGCCGTGGGTTCGCCTCTATTCCCGGCACCTGATGAATATGGCCATCCTGGTGATGTTGCCGATGGTGGCGGCAGCCACCTTGAACCGCTCGCGAACCCTCTTCGTCGACCCCGACATCTGGTGGCACCTTGCGAACGCACGCATCCTCGTCACCGCCCATCACTTCATCCACACAGACCCCTACTCCTTTACTGTGGTCGGGCAGCCCTGGATCAACTGGGAATGGCTCTCGGAACTGGCCTATTGGTTCAGCTACCAGGCCCTGGGTTTGCGCGGGATCTATGTCGTCACCTGGTTCGCTCTCGCCGCCAACATCCTCTTCGTCTACTGGCGGGGTTATTGGCTGGGTCGCAGTGCCGACGCGGCTTTGTGGTCGTCCGCCATAGCATTCGTGCTGATGACCGTGAACTCCGGTCCCCGCATGATCGAGTTCGCCTACCTTGCCATGTCCGCGGAACTGGCGATCCTCGAAGCCGCCGATCGGGGCAACAAGCGCTGGCTCTGGCTGCTTCCGCCGCTCTTTTGCCTCTGGATCAACCTGCATGGCATGTGGTTCGCGGGTCTGGTTTTGCTCGGGATTTACATTGCCTGCGGCATGGTCCCCGTGAGCCTGGGAATCTTTGAGCAGAGAGCCTTCACCCCTTCCGAGCGCAACCGGCTCCTGGGCATCTTCGGCGCCTGCGTCGTCGCGCTGTTTGTGAACCCCTACGGCTGGCACCTGATGTGGAACCCGCTCGACATGATGATGAATCAGAAGCTGAGCGTTTCCACCATCGCCGAATGGCAGCCTTTGAATCTATCCAACATGGAAGGCAAGGGCGTTGTCGTCGCCATCGCCGTGATGGTTATAGCCAATTGCATTCGCGGACGAAAATGGAAGATCTACGAGATGGTCTTCGTCTTTCTCGCTTGGTACGCGGCTGTCGCGCATGTACGCTTTTGCTACTTTGCGGCCGTGCTCACCGCACCCATGCTGGCAAGAGACCTTGCCCGCAGTTTCAGCAGCGAATCCGATACGAAAACCATTCCGGTGATGAACGGCCTCCTGGCGGCCGGCGCGCTTGGCGTGATGCTGTACATGTTTCCGACCGAGGCGGCTCTCCAGAAAATGGTGGAAATGATGTTTCCCGTTCATGAAATTGCCGCTATCCAGACGTCGTGGCGCACACTCGACTACGATTATGTCGGCGGCCGTATGGCTTTCCAGTCCAGGCCCAGCTTCATCGACTCTCGTTTTGACAGCTTCGAACATCTGGGAATCATGAAGGACTACCGAAGCATCATGATGTCCTATAACTCCATTGAGCTCATGGACAAATACCGGGTCGACCACGCTCTCCTGAAGGATGACCTGCCCATCACGTACCTGATTGAAAAGTCTCCGGACTGGCAGGTCCTGATGCGCGAAAAGGCGTGGCAAGGGGAATACATCCTGTTTGTCAGGACGGGCCACAGCTCGGCGATTTCTCCGGCGTGCGCTCCGCCTCCGCCACTCCCTCAGCATGAGGCCCCATCAGTGAAGTGAAGTCCCCGGCTGAAACTCGTGGTCTGTTGATTCGTCAAACAATACCAAGTGATGCGCGTCACAAAGCGCCATGCCTAAGAGCTGTCAGGATCCCTTTTAGGTAGCGCCGTTGAGACCGTGGGCCCCTGCTTTCCCATTCTGAGGCGCTTGGAGTTCGTCTTTGAAACTCGACCCCTCCGCCTTTGTCGCCGACAAGGAACTGCTTGACGCACTTGAGACGCGATCCACCTTGATCGTCTGTGAAGAGAACTGCGTTCTCTTCAACCAGGGCGATCCGCCGACCGGCCTGTACGTCCTTCGCTCCGGGTCTGCCACTTTGAGCATGACTTCGCAGACCGGCGAAACCATCCTGCGTACCCCGGTGACACCCGGCGCGCTCCTCGGTTTGCCCGCATTCATCGCCGGTCAAGCGTACTCCCTTACCGGAGAAGCCTCGAAGGGCGCCGAACTCGGCTTCGTGAGCCGCGAGGATTTTTCCGATTTGATGCTCAACAACCCTGCTCTCTCTCTCAAGGTGCTAAGCGTCCTTGCCGCCGAAGTGCGCAGCGCACGCGGCGCCCTCTCCGGATCCTGAACCGTCCGGTTTTCCACCCCAATCGCAGTCGCTTCAAACGAAATCGGACAGTCCGATGCATTAGCATCCAGGGTGTGCCCGGTCTGGATACCCCGGTAATGTACGTGCGCGGTGTCGGTCCGCGCGTCGCCGAAATGTTGGCGGCCAAAAACATTCAGACGGCCGAGGACCTGCTCTACCACCTGCCGTTTCGCTACGAAGATCGGCAAAATCCGCGCAGCATCGACGAGCTGAAGCCGGGCGAAACCGCCAGCATAATCGGGGAAGTCCGCGGCGCCGCTCTGATGCGGACCCGGCGCATGCCGCTCTTCGAGCTGACCGTCGGCCAGGGCCGATTTGCGCTCAAGTGCATCTGGTTTCATGCGACGTATCTTGAAGGCAAATTTCATGCCGGTCAGACTGTCGCCGTCTACGGTAAAGTCGAGCCGTCGCGTTCCACCAGCAATCTGAAAATGATCCAGCCGCAATGGGAGCTCTTGCCCGATTCCGGCGACGATGCTGAAACGCGCCTGCTTGAGGTCGGCCGCATCACTCCCGTGTACGAATCGCTGGGCGGCAGCCGTCTCGCCTCGCGATGGCAGCGCAAAGTTATCTTCAATCTCCTCGAATCCATGCGCGGCGCGGTTCCCGAATGCTTGCCACAGGCCATGCTGACGCGGCTCGATATGCCTAACCGCGAAACGGCTCTGTGCGAAGTGCACTTTCCGCCTGAGGGAACATCGCTCGCGCAGCTACAGTCCTCCAGCACACCGGCACACCGGCGTCTCATCTTTGAAGAGCTGTTCTTTCTCGAACTCGGGCTTGAACTCAAGCGCCGCCGCATGCGCGAGCGCGCGGGCGTCAGCTTCGCCACCACCGACAAGGTGCGCGAGGCCATCCGCGAAGTGTTGCCTTTTCATCCCACCGCAGCACAAAAGCGCACCCTCGGCGAAATCGTCGCCGACATGCGGCAGCCTAGCCCCATGCGCCGGCTGCTGCAGGGCGACGTCGGCTCCGGCAAGACCATCGTGGCCTTCCAGGCCATGCTCGTAGCCATGGAGAACGGCTATCAGGCTGCGCTCATGGCGCCCACTGAAATTCTGGCCACCCAACACTATCTCGCCGCGCGCAAGCTGCTGGAACGGTCTTCGCGCCGCTATCGCATCGTGCTGCTCACCGGCTCCCTCGACGAAGATCGCAAGCGCACGAATCGCGGCCTGATCTATCGCGGCGAAGCACAGTTGATCATCGGGACACATGCGCTGATCGAAGAGAAAGTCGAATTCGACCGGTTGGGCCTGGTGGTTGTCGACGAACAGCATCGCTTTGGTGTCCTCCAGCGTTTCAAATTGATGAAGAAACCGAATCAGCCGGAGCCGGATGTGCTCGTGATGACGGCCACTCCGATCCCTCGTACCCTCGCACTCTCCCTTTATGGCGACCTGGACGTGAGCGTGCTCGACCAACTGCCACCCGGCCGCACCCCCATCGTCACGCGCAGAGTTCCGGGTGAGCGCTCTGAAGATGTCTGGGACTTCGTGCGCAAACAGGTGTCGAAAGGTCGCCAGGCCTACGTCGTTTATCCCGTTATTGAAGGAACGCGAGACGATCAGCCCGAGCTGGATTTCTCCCACGATCCGGCGGATGCCGCGATCGAAGCCCTGAGTCCGTCCGCAAAAACGGCCGTCCGCAAAGCAAAAACCGCGAACCTGTTTCCCGACCCCGCGAACACATCTCGGAATACTGTTCCCAAAAGCAAAACAGCGGAGCTGAAATCAGCCGTCGAAATGCACGAGAAGCTCCGCACCGGCCCGCTGTCGGGATTGCGCCTTGGCTTGTTGCACGGACGTCTCGACGCGGACGAAAAAGAAGTCATCATGCGCCGATTCCAGCGCGGAGAGATCGATGTGCTCGTCGCTACCACCGTGATTGAAGTGGGCGTCGACGTTCCCAATGCAACCGTAATGGTCGTGGAGCACGCCGAGCGTTTCGGCCTTGCGCAGCTGCATCAGTTGCGGGGACGCGTCGGTCGCGGCGCAGCGAAAAGCTACTGCGTTCTGATAACCGGCGAACGCGTTACCCCACTCGCCGAAGAGCGTCTCAATGCCATGGTTCGCACACAGGATGGATTTGAGCTGGCTGAGCTCGACCTTGCGATGCGCGGCCCCGGGGAGTTCTTCGGCACCCGTCAGGCCGGGCTTCCCGACTTCCGCGTTGCCAATCTCCTCCGCGATCGCCAACTGCTTGAACTCGCCAAGCGGGAAGCCGATCGCTTTGCCAATGCCAGCCCCATTCTCGATTCGGAGAAGGGCAGGGAAGCCGAAGGCACGGATGCTGAACGGGCGCGTGTATGGGCGCGCCTCAAGGAAGCATGGCAAAGACGTTACGGCCTCGTCGAAGCCGGCTGAAGTTTTGAGGATGAAGTCCGGCTGAAAGGTCGGTTGGATGAAAAGGGGCTTCCCCAAAAAAACTGCTGCCCACCATGGGTGAGATTGTCATCGCACCGATGGTGGGCCTTCCCCTGAGCTTGCTCTATCTATCGTCCCCGCAAATCTAACGTTCTCTAAATTCCTAACGTGCTTTAAAAGTAGATAAGTAATTTAAGTTAAATAAACCTGAATGCGGAGCCTTACTCTCCGCGCCCGCTCGCCAGCGCCGGAATCCTCTGCAACACGGGAGTCAACCCAAGCGTCAGCAAGAAAACCATCGGTCCAGCAATCACCAGCCACGCCGCCAGAGTGTGCATAGCCGCGCCGCCAAGCGTGTACTGCTGTCCCGACGAAAACATCCAACCACCCAACCGGACAAACGGCAGCATCAGAGTCAGCTGTACCGGCATCGCCGCATAATTTGCCACTTGCATCGCCGGCACATTCAGCCGCAAGGCAACGGCGACCACGGTGCAAAGTGCAGTCGGAATCCCGATCACGGGCAAACAGCCGATGGCGAACCCAAGCGCGAGAGTCAGTGCCAGCTTTTGGGGCGAAATCCCCGCCCGCAAGCAAGCTGTGAGTTGACTCTTCGACGCTGTTAGCCATCTGTTCATATTTGCTTTCAACCTACCGTCTTCGTGCCAACGGCGGGTTGTTCCAGGGTGAATCTTTCGTGAAGGAATCAACCCCATCACTCGCACCGAGCATACTTCTGAATGGATCGAAATAGCTCTACCACCTTTGGCGCATAGGGCTGTCCGAAGGTGGAATAGAGAACCTGCTCACGCGGTTTTCGGAAAAAGAACAGACCGATGGGCCCTCAGCCTGCCGCGTGCAGCAGCCCGCTTTCACGCATCGAAGCCAGCACCTGTTCGACCTTCCAGTCCAGGGCCTCCGTGCCGTCGATGGTGAGGTCGGCGTTTTTTCCCGAGGGCCGCACGTAACGCAGGCTGGACGGCCGGACCGTTGCGTCATACTGCAGCCGCACCGATGCCTCGTTCCGCCCGCGCTGTTCGACATCCCGCTTGAGCCGCCGCTCAAAACACACCTCATCCGGTGTATCGACGTAAATGCGCAATTGATAGAGGGGTAATAGCTCCGGATAGTAGAGCGCAAACAGCCCCTCCACGATCAGGAAGTCCCCTGCGTTGACCGGCTCGGTCTCTCCTGGAACTCGAATGTAGGTAGAAAAATCGTAGATTGGCCGTTCGATCGCCCTTCCTTGCGCCAGTGCGGCCACCTGGGCCGCCAGAAGTGGGCTCTCAATCAACTGTGGGTCGTCAAAGTTGCGGAGTACCCTTTCCTCGAAAGGTAAATGCGAAAGGTCGCGATAGTAGTGATCCAGAGGGAAATGGATCCCGCCCAAAGTGCGCGCCAGTTCAACCGCCAGAGTCGTCTTGCCCGAGCCCGAAGCGCCTGCAATCCCCAAGACAACCGGCGGAAACGGCAGCCGCGCCGTCTGTCCGCCGCCCCCGACGGGGGACAGGTTCATGATTCGGCTTCCATCAGGGTCGAAATCCAGACCACCAGCCGTTCCACCACGCCCGCGAGCCGTCGCTCCACCAGCCTGCCGGTCTCGAAGACCTCCTCATGGCTCAGGGGCCGCGCATTCAGACCGGCTGCCTTGTTGGTGACGCAGGAGATGCCGAGAACCTCGATGCCCATATGCCGCGCCACGATCGTCTCCGGCACCGTCGACATCCCCACCAGGGTCGCTCCCAGGGTTTTGAAGGCACGAATCTCC
The DNA here is from genome assembly GCA_963704415.1 of uncultured Acidobacteriaceae bacterium. Classification (GTDB taxonomy): domain Bacteria; phylum Acidobacteriota; class Terriglobia; order Terriglobales; family Acidobacteriaceae; genus Telmatobacter. The sequence continues at coordinate 3,327,808 of OY969908.1, forward strand.
GCCGGCGTTTCGAAGCTTGGCCCGCTTACGGCTACGTAGACGCCTTCTCCTATGCCGATACCCTCGTCGTGCGCTGCTTGCTTTGCCAGATCGCGCAAGCGCGTCGAGTACGCCTCCGTCATATCGAAGAAGCGGAGTCCAGCATTCTTCTTTTTCGCGAACCGCGGCTCGTTCGGGCCCACCAATGGGTTCCATCCCATCATGTTGATGTGATCGGTCAACATCACCAGCTGGCCCAGTTCATAGCTTTCGTCGATTCCTCCCGCCGCATTCGTCAGAATCACCCCTTCAATGCCCAGAGCCCCCAGAACCCGCATTGGGAAGGTTACCTGCGCCGGGGAGTAGCCCTCGTAAAAATGCACGCGGCCCTGCAGGACGATGACCGGCGTGCCCCCCATCCGGCCTGCTACGACCCGGCCCGAATGCCCTTCAACGGTCGATTGCGGAAAATGGGGAATGTCGCGATAAGGAACAATGATCGATTCGGTTACACCGCTGGCCACCGCGCCGAGTCCCGATCCCAAGACGACTCCCACTTTCGGCGTCAGCCCGCCTAGCTTCTTTAGCAAGAATTTTGCTGCCTCTGCAACTGCTTCGAAATAGGTCATAAGTTAATCCTGCGTCCTAAGAATGACTATCTGTAAATTTTACAAGCCTGCACGCACTCACTTCTCTAATCTGTTCGAAGTAAAGTAGGAAACGTAACCGTGTTGCCTTGTACGCGCAGTACGGAAGGAGGCGCTCCTGAGATGTGCAGGAATATCAAGATTCTTTTTAACTTCGATCCGCCCGTTACGGAGGACGAGATTCGCGCCGCTTCGCTGCAGTTCGTGCGCAAGATCAGCGGCTTCACACATCCCTCGAAGGCCAACGAAGACGCCTTCGCGCTCGCCGTCGATGAGGTGACCGCCGTTTCAACTCGTCTCTTGCACTCGCTCGCGACCAATGCGCCCCCACGCAACCGCGAAGAGGAAGCAGCGAAAGCAAAGGCTCGCGGCGCGGCGCGCTTTCGTGCCTGAAGTTCCGCACGACAGGACCACCGCGATGTCGATTTGGAGAGAATGCGCGAATGAAACAGATTGTTGCCGTGATTTTCGGACTGGGCTTGTTGTGCAACGCGCTGCTCTTTGTGCCTCAGGCGATTGCCGTGAGTCGCAAGAAAACCGATGAAGGCATCTCGCTCATCACCTTCGGTGGTTTCAGCATCCTGCAGGCCATCGGCATTGTCCACGGCCTCTATCAGCAGGATCTATCGCTGATTCTGGGCATGGCCGCCAGCCTGGTGAGTTGCGGTACGGTCACTTTTTTGACCCTCTTTTACCGGGTGCGACGTTTGCGCGGGGCCGCCCGCCGTTAGGCCCACTCGTGTCACTTCATGTGCGAGAAATCCTGGGAAATCTTGTAATGGCCCGGTCCGCCGGTAATTGCGATAGGGACAACCGCGCCCGCCTTGCGTTTCTTCATGAATGGATCGAGTGGCTTCAAGAGCACGGATTTGAAGCCGGTCACCGCATGAGAGATCTCCGATTGCATCGCCAGATTGCCAGTCAGATGCACACTCTCATCATGGAAGTTGAACGTACCGTTGAGGGTGGCCTGCGCACCTGGAATAAGAAACGTCAGATGAGGCGACGAGGCGATGCCGTTACGGATTTCCGCGGGGCCCTTCAACGACGAGAGAGCATCGGTTGTTCCATCTTGCGCAGCATCGTCGTCATGCTCCGTTTTCTTTTTCTGTGCACGCTGGCTGAAATCCGAAAGACTCTTCTCAGTCGCCTCATCTGTCGCCCGCTCGGCGGGGACATTGAAAGCCCCATGGACCTGCAATCGCTGCAGAAAACCGGCCCCGTTGCCGGCAGGCCCCACGTACGCATGAGCGCGCAGCCACACCGGCCCGGTAATCGGGACTTTGGCCTGAACGAACGGACGCAGTACATCCTGTGTGCGGCCCTTTACCACAGAGACATCGATGTTTGTGATCTTCGGTGACCCAACGATGCCCCCGCTGGCGACGACTAGGGTCTCTCCGCTCTTCGCCGCAACGCGCTTGAGCACCACCTCTCCACTAAGCCCATTCACAGTGCACTGAACTTCGCCGTACACAGACGTCGGCATTCCCCGGCCCACGGCAAAGTCTGGAGTCTCGGAGCTTGCGATGGCTTCTATCGCCACAAGACTGCCATGGAATTGCCCGGACGAATCCAGCGTCCCACGGAGGTCTCCTATGTCACTGAGCTTGACCGAGGTGAAGGTGAATTTTCCCGTAATGGGCGTTTGGCCCAGGTTTTGCGCGTTCAACGGGCCGAAACTTCCAGTGGATTGAATGACGCCCCACGGCTTCGCGTTCTGCATGTTCACCGCATAAGAATTGGCGCGCCCTTTCTGGAAATTGCGAAGATCAAACTCCCCAATCGGGAACGAGAAACGCTGGCCATTGGCCCGCATGATGTCGAGAACGCTGTTGTGAATCTTCAACTGATCGATGAGCGTGTCCGGTCCGCTGAAATCGGAGGCGCTTCCCGGTGGAAAATCCTCATGATTGGCGCGGCTTCCGATTGCCGGCACAACGATGTGCAGGGCCGTAATATCAACCAGCGCTACCCGCTCGCGCAGCATGAGCAGGTCACTCCATCGACCTTGCACAAATAACTTATCGACGGACCCCAGAGGAGGAAGATCGGGCGCCGACTTGCGGCGAAGCGTGATCCCGCTTGCCACGAACCCCGGATGTGGGAAGTACGTGCGGTGATAACTCGATATCTGCAATTGGCTGGCGAGCACGCCCTCGAGCAACGGCTTCACAATCCTGTAACGATACGGCCACTGTGCATTCGCGAAATAGACGCCGAGCGCTAGCAGCACGACCAAGGCGGCCGCGCAAGCAATCCAGCGAATCGCGGCTTTACGCGGTGCCGCGGGCCCGGTTTGAGACGCCGGGCGTGCGTCCGATGCGACGTGCGAACTTGCCATAAAACTGCGACCAATCTTCTCTTGGAGTTCTCAGTGCGTGGCGACGAATGATTTGGCCATTGTTCCCGATGCAGGCGCATAACTCGCCTCAATGGGCTGTTCGTGCCGGGACCGAACGCGTCCGCATGCTTCTGGAGTATTCGCCATCTGCTTCACGAAGGTCCTGTAGCCGGGCCATCCCGGCCGCAACGTTGACCAATAACTCGATCGCGTCAGCAGCGGCTTGCGCTGATCGATCAATTGGTTGGTAAGAATCTTCACTCCGCACTGGAGGTTGTTTTTGGGTTGCAGAATTGTTTTGTCGGGATCGTGCTCATCCAGATGCCTGTCGCCGTCCCAGTCGAACTCGCAGCCGTAACGGTCCGCGTCTTCATAGGTCAGTTGCAGCAGGCCCTCGCTGCGCACCATGCGGTGACTCACGCGGTCGACCACAGCAACTTCCGGCTCCGTGTGGCGCACGTCAGCGGTCGTTCGGAGTCCAGCTTCCGCTCCCGCCAGCGCCTGGAAGAAGTATGCCCAGTACGCCCGCTTATCTGCAACTGGAAGCGAGCTGAATCGAGGACAGAAATTCTTGACGTCTTTCGACATCTTCGACGAAAGTAGATCGGACGGCAACGCGTCCTCGATGATTTTGTCCCACTCCGGATCCCAGGTCTCGTCGTCGCCCAGTTCCGCCTTTTGTTCCGCCATCGGCGTCGGAGGCGCGGGTTTCTCCTGCGCCTGCGGCGGTGTCACCTGCGATTGAGAGTGGTCGAGCCGGCTGCTCTGGGTGAGAAGGATGAACACCAAACCGATTGAAAACCAGCTTGTCTTTCTCATTAGCCTTTCGCTGCCTTTCCCCCCTGTGATTCCCACGTCCCCAGATGTGTGATGCAGATTAATTAGCATTTGTTAAGCTACTGATAATGCATAGCTTATTGCCTAGTTTTTGCAGGCAACCTAAGTCCAACTGTAAGAATCGCCGTCCTTGCGCGTCAGCATGGTCGAACGCACGAATTGCGTTCCAAGGAGGAAACATGCGAAACAATAATCCTGCACTCTGCCCTTGCGGCGACACGTGCGAATGCCCCATTTGCCCCTGTGCCAAAAGCCTCCGCGACTGATGCGGCGTCCGGTCATCCAACAAAGGCAGGAGCTCAAGCTCCTGCCGCTTCCCAATTCATGACTGAGAACACATTCGAATCACTGCTCGATCTGCGCCGGCGCTTCCTCATCTTTCTTGAGCGCCGCGTGGACGATCGTGCAATGGCAGAAGATATTCTGCAGGCCGCGTATGTGCGCGCGCTGGAAGCGAAGGGCCGGTTGCGCGAGGAGGAGTCGGCGGTCGCCTGGTTTTATCGCATTCTCCGTAACGCGGTAATCGACCACTACCGCCGACGCACCACAGAGGGATCGGCCCTCGAGCGCTGGGCACGCGAGTTGGATTCGGCCCCTGCTTCCGAGCCCCAATTGCAGGAGACGACGTGCCAGTGCATCGCCGGAGCGCTTGAAGTGATCACGCCGGGCTATGCGGATCTCGTGCGCGAAGTCGATCTCGGGGAAGGGAGTCTGGCCGACTATGCGAGCGCTCGGGGCATCACGCCGGGCAACGCGGCGGTGCGTGCGCATCGCGCGCGTGCTGCTTTACGCAAGCAGCTTATCCGCTGTTGCGGAACATGCTCCGAGCATGGATGTGTGGAATGCACCTGTCGCATTTCGGCGTCAGTCCAGCAATAGGGCTCGGGTCTATCCCAGAAACATGCCCGCGATTGAGGCTGAAATCAGATTCGCCATCGTCCCCGCCAGCATTGCGCGCACACCCAGACGTGCCAGGTCGTTGCGCCGCTCTGGGACCAGCGCGCCGATACCGCCGATCTGCATGCCGATCGATCCGAGATTCGCAAACCCACACAGCGCAAACGTGGCGATGGTAAACGAGCGCGGATCGAGCGTGGCCTTGTGGGTTCCGAGCGCGATGTAGGCGATCACTTCGTTGAGCGCCATGCGCGTGCCAAGCAGATTGCCGATGATCCCGCAGTCGCGCCACGGCACGCCGATAAGCCACGCCACCGGCGCGAACACAAATCCTAGAATTTCACCGAGACTCCCCGGAATCCAGTGCAGGCCATTGTGGATGTGCACCCAGCCGAGCAGATTGTCGAGCAACGCCACCAGCGCGAGAAAGCTGATGAGCATGATCGCCACATTCATCGCAAGCTTGCCGCCGTCGATCGTGCCCCGCGCAATCGCGCCGATCAAATTCTCTTCCTTGTGTTCTTCATTCTCCGGAATGACCACGCGCCCTTCCGTCGCTGGAACGTCAATTTCCGGAACCAACATCTTTGCCATCAGGATCGTCCCAGGCGAAGTCATGATCACTGCGGACAGCAGGTGCCGCGCTTCGATGCCCTGCGCAATGTACATGGCCATGATGCCCCCAGATACATGCGCCATGCCGCTGGTCATGATCGTCATCAGCTCACTGCGTGTGGCTTTGGCGAGAAAGGGACGAATCGTCAACGGGGCCTCTGTCTGCCCCATAAAGATTGACGCCGCCACGTTCATGCTTTCGGCGCCGGAGATCCGCATCGTTTTAAGCATCACCCACGCCAGTCCGCGAATGATGATCTGCATCAGCCCAATGTGATAGAGCACCGCGAAAAACGCGGAGATGAAAATGATTGTGGGCAGAACCTGGAACGCAAAGATGGACCCCAGCGAAGTATTGGGCGTCCCTAGCGCGCCAAATAACACCTTCGTTCCCGCCTGCGTACAGGCCAGCATGCTGTTGACTACATCGCCCGCCCACGCCATCGCGCGCTGCCCAAAATCGAAGCGCAGGACAAGAAACGCGAAGAGCAGTTGAAGGCTCAGGCCCCACGCCACCGTGCGCCAGCGAATCCGTCCCCGATTGGTCGAGCCCAGCCACGCCGCCAGCAACACGGCCAATATCCCCAGCACCCCCGTAAAACGGCCCAATCAGCATCTCCTCAAGCACAAGGGTTCTTTCGACTACCTTACAGCATCATGTCAAACGGTTGTCTTTTTCTGTAACAGGAGACGTGGATCGGCAGGATTCATTTGAATTCGAAAACCGATCGAGTTTAGTGCTCAGGAAACGCGCGGACCTCTTCCTTCGATCTCGATATCAATCTGCGACCAAGCGATTGGAACGGCCGCTCAATGATGAAATAGGAAGCGCTACCGACCGCAATAGCCACTGCAAACGCCGACAAGTGGTACCGATCATGTCCAATCTTCCGCACGATCTCGATCGCCACCAATCCCCATAGATAAACGCTATACGATATATGCCCTAGGTAGTGCGCCACAGGATTTTCGAGCAGGCGCCATTCATAGGTGATCGCTTGAAGAATAAGAATCACCGCGAAAGGGAGTCCGAGCGGAATGCCCCAGATTTGCTGTGCATTTGCGGGCAGTAGCCCAAGAGCAAGAATGACGGCCAGCGAAATCGGTGTCAGCACGGGATGGAGAACGAACCGGGGCATCCGGTGTGGCGCATGCCAAAGGAGAAGGGCCAGCATGCAGCCGACCAATGCCGCGTACGACACCGTTTCGGTCGACAGCTCTGCGTAACCATGGGCTCCGTGGAATCCGGCGGCAAGACGCCACGCAATCTGGAGAGCCACCACTACAAGGCAACCCTTCAAGAGAGTGCGCCAGTTCCGGACGAAAACGAATACTTGCGGCCAGATCAGGTAGAAGTGTTCTTCGACAGCCAATGACCAAGTTTGCGCCAATCCCTGAAGTCCCGGTCTTCCGTAAAAGATCGAATAATAGTTTGCGAAATAGAGCGCCGCCGCAATCGTGTTGCCCCTTGAAGCAGAAGGAATATTTGTGAATAGCTGCCACACCAGGAGCGCAAAGAGGGCAGGGAAAAGACGGAAGGCACGCCGCCAATAGAACGTTGCCCGGTTCACCGAGCCATCGCGTTGATCTTCTTTGAGTAGCAGCCAAGTAATCAACAACCCTGAAATCACGAAAAATACGTGGACCGCAAATCGTCCAGGGTAGATACGCCCAAACCAGTCGGGATGATTCGCAAGCTGGTCGTGAAACCCGACAACAGAAAGAGCCGCTATGCCTCGAATCCCGTCCAGGCCGGGAATCTTCTTTTTCCGCAGATTCCTTTGCAAACGATCGAGCGGACCGCTGCTTTGGGTTGCTCCGTTGGGCATTCTGCTGGCTTTCGTTCTTGGTTTAGGCGTGGTTCCTCGAAAGATTGGCTCGGATCTGAATCACACCGTGCGGCTGAGGTGCAACACCTAGCTGTCGTCTAAATTAACACCGCTCGAATTGCCGACGCGATCACCCGGATTGTGCAACTCATGACGCTAAAGGCGTAATCCATTAGCCTTGCCCGGCCTCGTTCAACTCACGGTCCCGCCGCGCTGGATTCGATCCTGTGGCTGCGATCAATCAGCGCTTCTAATCGAGGAAATCCAATTTCCCGTCCGAGCTTGTGCGTTCGTGGGTAATGTCCTAACTTGGGACACTACCCGTTCGTGAGGCTGTGCCGCGCCATGGACTATAATTCGGGTCTTCAGTAAGCGCCCTATGGAAAAGTCAGCTCTTTATTCCGTTATGACGCGGTCGCGATACGGCGTGATCTCGTCGATCGCAAGTGCCGGAACTCCACAATCGGCGCTGGTTGGCGTCGCGATCACGCCGGACCTGGAGATTGTCTTCGATACGTTGAAGACAACGAGAAAGTATGCCAATCTCGTCGAGCGCCCCATGTGCTCGTTTGTTCTCTGGTGGAGTGGAGAGCAGACTGTGCAACTTGAAGGAATCGCGATCGAGCCGCAGGGTGCCGCATTGGATCGCTATCGCGAAGCGTACTTTGCCGCGTGGCCGGATGGGCCCGCGCGCCTGTCCTGGCCCGGACTCGTTCATCTTGTTGTTCAACCACGATGGATTCGTTACAGCGACTTCGATCAAAGCCCTCCACTGATCGAAGAGTTGCGTTTCTTGGGCTGAAAGGGCGGGCGGAGTGCTTGCCCGTTCCGAACCGCTCTAAGGACTCGATACAGAGGCGAGATATTCCTCCGCGCACTCTCTTGTGAAAATCCGATCGACGAGCGGGACAGAGGTTGGAGGATTCTCCGCGAGGATCACTGCTTTTCTGATCAGGGCAGCCGGTTCCGCCAGCATTTCTTCGTTGGTTGCATAGAGCGTTGCAAAAGGCTGCCCCTTCTCGACACGTGCCCCGCGCTTCGCATGGAACTCAATACCCGCATGCGGATCGACGGGCGCGCCGGCTTTTTCGCGCCCCGCACCCAGCCGCTGCACCGCCCATCCCAACGCCGTCGTATCCATCTCTGTCACGTAGCCGCTCTGCCACGCCTCTAGCACTTCGGTCGCGCCCGGCTTGTGAAAACCCTTGAGATCCTCGAACACCGAAACGTCGCCTCCCTGCGCATCCACCATCTTGAAGAAGATACTCAACGCAGTTCCGTCGGCAAGCGCAGCCTCGGCTAGTTTGTAGCCGGTCTCCGGCGTGTGGGCCTTGCCGCCCAGGTGAATCATCCAGCCTGCGAGCTGGAGCGACAACTCGCGCAAATCTTCACTGGCAGCGGGCCGCTCGCCGCGGAGCAGCTCCACACACTCTGCAATCTCAATCCAGTTCCCCGCCGCCCGTCCCAACGGCTGGCTCATATCGGTCATCAGCGCCGCAGTGCGCGTTCCCTCCGCTTCGGCGGTGGCCACCATCAATGCGGCAAGATAATCGGCATCTTCCCGATTCCGCAGAAACGCCCCTGAGCCTGTCTTTACATCGAGAACCAGCGCGTTCAAACCCGCGGCCAGCTTCTTGCTCAGAATCGACGCGCAGATCAATCCCGGATTCTCCACCGTGCCTGTACGATCGCGCAGCGCGTACAGTATCCGGTCTGCCGGAACCAGAGTCGGCGTCTGGCTCACAATCGACGCGCCGCATCGCTTCAGCACTAATTCAAATTCAGCCAGCGAGAGCGCCGTGCGATAGCCGGGGATCGCCTCCAGCTTGTCAAGCGTGCCGCCTGTATGGCCCAGTGCGCGGCCGCTGATCATCGGCACTGCGAGCCCGCACGCAGCCGCCAGCGGAGCGACGAGGAAACTTGTCTTGTCTCCCACGCCGCCGGTCGAATGCTTGTCCACGGCAATCTTGCCGAGATTTTCGGGATTGAATTTCTCCCCGGAATCGCGCATAGCGATCGTCAAAGCCCGCGTCTCTTCAAGCGTAAGGCCGCGCAGCCACGCTGCCATCAGCCACGCGGCAAGCTGCTCAACAGGGATCGATTCCTTGGCTGCACCGGCAACCAGAAAGCCAAGCTCGCCCGCACTGTGCGCTCTGCCGTCACGTTTCTTCCGGATCAGATCGATCATGTGCAACGGCGAATCTTCGCAATCGGTGGAGTTCCTCTTCTCTTCATCCGGTCCGGTTTTGGCACGCATGGTCCGTCCTTTTGGATATGAATTCCCATCGGGCGCGCAGAAGGTTCCTGTTCCCTATTCCCTGATCCTTGTTCCCTGCTTTTTCAGTTTCATCTCAAATGCCAGAGGCATCACTTGGGAGAAGGGCATGACCCGCACTCCATCCGCGGCCGGGAAAATCACTGGCGCTTCCGGCTCAATAAACTCCGCCAGCACCTGCCTGCACGCGCCGCACGGGGGGCTTGCCGCGTCGTTCAAGTTTGCAATCGCCACCGCATTCACGCGCACTCCAGGGCCGAACTGCGAAACTGCCTGCACCAGGGCCGCACGCTCGGCGCAGATGGTCAGCCCGTAGCTCACGTTCTCTACGTTGGTTCCAGTTACGATTTCGCCGCTGGTGAGCCGCAACGCCGCTCCCACACGAAAGCCCGAATACGGAGAATACGATTTGCGGGCCGCCTCGCGCGCTATCTCCAGCAGTTTTTCAAGCGACGCGTCGCCCAAGCTTGTCGGTACCATTGCGGTCTCCGCTTTTCCAACTGGATTCGAAACTTGAGGCTAAAGCATCACCGCTCTCCATGTACACCCGGAGCGTGCCCTTCTACCGTTGCTCCAGTTCGCCGGTCTCAATGGCTCGAAGCTGGAGGGCCGTCCGATTGAACCTTTCTCAAGTTGGAACCCAACCATCCGATAAGGCCATTGGGAGATTCCGCGCTGGCTTTTCGCTGGCAAGTGGATACAAGGAAATGCCGGTGAGCACAACCGCGAGCACGCTGGACCCGTAGAGTGCGGCAGTGGTGCGAAAAAGTACATCGACCGCGGGGCGGCAATGATTCTCCGGCGGCCCCTGGGTCAGGTGCATGGTCGGGGGTTGACCGGCTCGGGACGCGCCAAGGATTTCGAGATGCCAGTTTCCGCGCGCAATGGAGATGGTGCCAGGACGTACCGCATCGCCTTCGACCGCTTCGCTCACGCGGAGGAAACAACGCTGGCTGAGGCGCTCGGCAAGCAAGCGGGTAATGGTCATGCTTGATCCGGAGCGTCTGGATCCGGTGCGGCTTAGCGTGGCCGAGGCAGCCTAACGCTGCGGAGAGAGATATGCGAGCACTGATCGTTGACGACTCGCGCTTTGTACGCGGCTACGTGCGCAGTCTGCTGGAAGAGAAGGGAATCGATTGCGAGGAAGCAGGCGACGGCCAGGCAGCACTTGATCTTGTCCTGGGAGGAGAGCCCTTCGAGGTTGCGCTTGTCGATTGGATTCCGACGGACTCGTCGGCTCTCGTCTTATCCGCGCGCAAGGTGGCACCGTGCTGGCGCAAGACCAGGCAACCAGCGTGATTTGGGGAATGCCGGGCGCGGTTGCCCGCGCCGGATTGGCGCAGCGCATTCTCTCTCTCCGGGACATCGCTCCTGAAATCCTTCGGCTCTCCACCCGCGCCCAGAGCGGACGCATCGAAATGCGCGAGACGGTGGCCCTGTGATCACTACATCTGCGGCCGTCGACTACAGCTACCTTCGCGCGATTGTCGGCAGGCTGTCGCAGAATGTCCTCGACCCCTCGCGCGACTACCTCTTTGAGACACGCCTGACGCGGCTCTTGCGGAACCAGGGCATGACCCACCTCGAGGAACTTATCGAGCACTTGCGCATCCGGAAGAATCCCGCGCTGGAACGGGCCATCGCCGAAGCGATGACGATTAACGAGACCAGCTTCTTCCGGGACGGCCGCCCATTCGAGCTGCTCCGCACTGAATTGTTGCCGGCGTTGATCGAGGGCCGCCGCCTCGCGCGCACCCTCCGCTTCTGGAGCGCGGCATGCTCCACCGGTCAGGAGGCCTATTCGCTGGCCATGCTTCTTCGAGAGAATTTTCCTTCCCTAGCCGGATGGAACATCCACATCGAGGGCACCGACATCTGTAACGAAGTCGTCGACCGAGCCCGTCACGGCCTTTACCACCGCATCGAGATGAACCGCGGTCTTCCCGCGCGCCACGTTGTGCGCTACTTCGACCACGTTGGCGAAGACTGGATCGCCAAACCCGAAATCCGCCAGCTCTGCACTTTCCGCCTTGCAAATCTTTGCCAACCGCCGCTGCCCTTTCATGAGCGATTCGATGTCATCTTTCTTCGCAACGTCATGATTTATTTTGCGCAGGGCACCCGGCGAACGCTGTTGGCCGGCATTCACAAGCTCCTCGCTCCGGATGGCGTCCTCTTCCTTGGATAGGCTGAACAGCCTTCCGACCCTGCGCTGTGGAACCCTGTTCTGGCTGGCGGAACCTGCCATTTCCGGCCCCGCCACCCCCTTTGACCCCCTCCAAATATGCCCAAAGTAACGCGATCCTCCCACGGAAGAAGCAGGAATTCTCATACCAAAGGGGCATTTACAGGAGTAGAATCCTCTTCGTGAATCGGCTGTTTGTTCACCCGGGCCCTTTTGTCCTGCGCCATGCAATAGAAATCGCAAAACTCAGCGGACGCCTGATTTCCCCCAGTTTTGAGACCGGAGTTTTCCATGACTTTTGCCAATGGTTCGTCCCTCAAACACTCCCCTCAGGATCGCCGCCGCAGCGAACGCAGGAATTCGCCCGAACTTGCCGCCTATCTCTGGATCGGTACGCTCCCGAAGCAGGCAGGCATTCGCGACATCAGCTCCACCGGCGTGTACTTATTGACGCACGAGCGCTGGGCCCCCGGGGACCTGGTCTCGATGACGCTGCAGAGGAAGGGACCCCTCGAGGGAAACTTCGAACGTAGAGTTGCTGTCCAGGCTCGGGCTGTGCGCTGGGGCGAAGATGGAATCGGCATGTCTTTCGAGTTGCCGACAGGGATGGACCTTCGCCTGTGGGAGAGCCCGCTGAAAAGCACAGCCGAGCAGACGGAGCCGGAGGACATTCTGCGCGAATTCCGCATGGCGAGTGCTCTCGCGTTTTTGAGCCGGATTTCTCCTGACGCGGTCGACGAGGTGGGGCGTCTGGTTCGTGAAGGTCTAAGCAATTTTCGGGTTGCCAGCGCGATGGCCATCCTGCTCACTGCCGAAAAGATGGTGTCCTTCTCTTCGTATCCGGAGAGGTTGCGCGCTCCTGCTCCCATTGTTTTGCGTATCGTGTCCGACGGCTCCTGGGCGGACGCAGAACCAACACAGCATCTGTGGGCCGGCCTTCTGGCTACTTCTTGCACACTCAATGGGCGGGATGAGTCGAATTTGACGTTTGTGAATCTGCTTTGCCAGCTCACTTACTCACATATCCGGATCCTGAGCGCCGCCTGCACCAAGGCAACCAAGTTCATGGCAGGCCTGGAACGGATCTCTTCTCGTCCCATCACCTTGTCCGCCCGCGATATGACGCACATGACCGGCTCGCGCGACCTTATCCGGATTCATCGGGACCTCGAATATCTCTCCGATCTCGGACTCCTGACGACCAACGTCAAATCTCAGTCGTTCTCTCCCCTCGAAACCACCAATATCGCTCCCACCAGCCTCGGCCTGCAACTCTTCGCCCGGTGCAGCGGGCATCGAGGCGCGGCACAGGAGTTCTACGGAGTCTCCCGGTCGCAGCTACCTCGCCTTCCCGGCGAACCGGAATTGGTGGTTCCGGACGAGGCGCCGCAATAAGGAACCAACGCACTTTTCAGGACTCGAAAACGAGCTGCACTACCACCACAAGATGCACGGGCCCGATGGCAGCGCCTGGCAGCTCGCCTACCCTTCGCCCAGCAGTCGCTGCACTTCTCGATGAAGGATGGCGGTAATCTCCGCTTCCGACTGTTCGGCGCCAAACCTCATCGGCGACCCGACATGTACTTCAATCATTCCTGAACGGAACCATCCCCGTCCTCGCGTCTTCAACTCGCCAAGTCCGCGAATCGCCACAGGCAACACCGCAGCCTGCGCTTCTTTCACAAGGAGGCCGATTCCGGGGCGAAAGCGCGCGAGTTCTCCCGCCGCCGAGCGAGTTCCTTCCGGAAACACCATCACATTGAACCCGCGATCCAGCGCTTCCCCTGCATGAGCAAAGCTGCGCTGAAAATCTCTGCGCCGCGGCAAAGGAAACACGTTGTAAAGAGCAGTCAGCAGGAGATATGCCAGAGGCCCGTGCAGCATGAACCGATTTTTCCCGGACTCCGGGTTGCGGAAATGCCGGTAGTCCTCGAGCATTTCGCCGGACATCGCCACGGCCATGCGTCTCCGCATCGCGCCAGGAAGTGCGTACTCGACCAGCGGCCCATCAAATGCCGTTACGTGATTGCCGACCACCAGCATCGGTTCCGAGTCGGTCAATACAGACCTTCCCACAACACGCGGATTGGCGAGGAACCACATCAACGGCTGTGCGACTGTCTCGAGAAATGCCGCCCTGATCCATCGCACCGGCGCCCACCACGGCCAACGCGGATAGATGTACTTGCGCGAAGACTGTTCTGCAACGCCGGTAATTTGTGAAGGTGAGTCATGCTCGACGGAACGCGACGCGGAGCCGTTTAGGTTCTCAGCGTTCGGAGGAGGAGATACGACCTTGCCAAGATCGTCTTTGTTCTCGCTTGTCCCTGATTCCTGTTCCGCGTTCCGTGTATCTTCGTTCCCCACCAGCCTGCGCAATTCTCCGAGCGTCCGCACCTCATCCAGCGCATTGGGAGTCGGCAAGCGCCCCAGCCTTTCCTCCAGGGCCGCTGCCAGTTGCACGCGCCCAAGGCTGTCCAGATGCAGATCTTCGCTAAGCAGCACGTCATCCCCGCTGCTGGAAGGTGTCTCGCCCGTGGTGGATGCAATCAGCGCCAGTAGCCAGTCCCCATTCGTATGAAATCCCGTACCGGCAGCCGCACCCTGTCCATTTGTCGTAGCGCGCTCTTGTGTCACCCACGCTGCCACCGTTTTGCGTCTTACCTTGCCCGTTGACGTTCGCGGCAGATCTGGTTCCGGCCATACCGCAAATCGCCGCACGCGCTGGAATTCGACCAGCCTCTCGTTCGCGTGCGCTACCGCATTGGCTGCCGTGTTTGACGTTCCGCGCATCGCGATCACCGCATAGGCTTCGGGACCCGTCGCAGTTTCCACCGGCACCACCGCGCAGCCGGCCACTCCCGGCTCTTGCTCAATCGCCTCCTCCAGATCTTCCGGATGAATGTTGACCCCGGCCGCAGTCACAATCACCTCGCTCTTGCGTCCCAGGAACTTCAGCTCACCCGACGCCTGCTCTTCGGCAATATCCCCTGTAGCCAGCCAATCGCTCTCGCGCTTCTGCAACTCACCGCCGGTCCACGTTGCATCCGAAATCATCGGCCCGCGTACCAGGACCTCTCCGTCCGGCCCCAGCTTTACCTCGCGTCCCGGCAAAGGCTTGCCGATCGTCCCGGCTGCCACGTGGAAGGGGTGATTCAGAGTGATCATCGCCGTGGTTTCCGTCATGCCGTAGCCCTGCACGACTACAAGGCCCAGCGTGTTCCAGAACTGTTCGAGCGGTCCCGGCAGCGCACCTCCGCCTGAAACTAACGCCCAGAACTTCAATCCCAATGCCCGATGTACGTCGAGAAACACCCACCAGCGCTTCCACGGCTTCACGCCCTTGGCCGATGCCACACGCTCCGCCAGTCCGGGATGCGTGATCTCCAGGTGAGACTTGAGCAACGACATCACCCGCGGGACCGCCGCCAGCACACTGATGCGCTCGCGTTTGATCGTCTCTGCCAGTCTCGGCGCCACCAGACGGTTTTCGAAATGCACTTCGGCCGCGAAGATAGCCGGCACCCAAAGCCCCATCGTCTGTCCAAAGACGTGACTCAACGGCAACGTGTGCAAAAAGCGCAAAGGATGTACAAGCCGCTCGTAGCGCATGTAAGGCTGTGCGCCCCGCTCGATCGGATCTACGCTGGCCAGCACATTGCCATGCGTATGCACAATGCCTTTGGGCTCGCCGGTCGTTCCCGAGGTAAAGAGAATCTGCAGCGGCGTCGCATGATTCAGCCCCGCAACCGGGCCCGCTTCGTGCGCAGGTAGAGAGGCAAACCAATCCTCGAATACCAGTTTGGGCCAGCTGCACAGCTTTCTGACCAGCTCGGCATCGCCTACCACCAGTTTTGGGGTGACATCGGCTGCCACGCGCTTTGCTAAATCTTTGCTGCCAAATGCGTCCAGCGGTACGGCAATCGCCCCGCGGAGCAAGATCCCATAAAAAGCCGCGACCCACTCGGCACTGTTCTCCGCCCACAGCACCACACGGTCGCCCGATCCAATGCCGCGCTGCTCGAGGAATGCCGCAAACCGGCTCGCCATTCGCGCAATCTCACCGTAAGTCGCTACATGCCGCCGAATTCCCTCCATGCGGACTACGGCGATCCCGCGATCATAGCGGCGAAAATCGTCCAAAAGTGTAGCGAGATGCTCGCGCATTCTTTCTCCGGCAATCGGCTGCCAGCAGCGTGCCGTGCTGCTTTCCTGAATCTATGCCCTTGTGATTAAAGTGAATGCACGAAGGATGCACCGTCTATGCCGTATTGCCCGGTCGGCAAAAAAAATGTTCGACAAAAAAGAGCTCGAATTGACTCGCGCCAACGACCGGAAGCATTCCAATCTCTCTGATCCTTGATCTCCGGGGATCTCCGGCCTTCTTCGCTTCCTCTTCGCCGCTATGCGGCGTTATGCTTTGAGCAGGCATGTCCCCACGGTCTCCCCATTCCGATCCCGAATCGCAGCTTCCCGAGCCATCTGTTTTGACTCTCGACGGGCAGGGAAGCGACCCGTTCGCTTGTTTCCACCCCGTCACAGCTGAATGGTTTCATGCGGTCTTTGACGCGCCGACGGCCCCGCAACGCCTGGGCTGGCCGGTCATCGCACGCGGCGAGAGCGCCCTCATCCTTGCTCCAACCGGAACAGGCAAAACCCTTACCGCATTCCTCTGGTGCCTCGACCGCCTGATGCTCCACCCGCGGCCTGAAGGAGCTAAACGAGGCTGCAAGATCGTTTACGTGTCGCCCCTCAAAGCTCTCGCCGTCGATGTGGAGCGCAACCTCCGCTCGCCGCTCGCCGGTATAGCCAACATGGCCCGCCGCCGAGGCGTTCCATTTCACGAGCCCCTCATCAGTGTCCGCACCGGTGATACGCCCCAGCGCGAACGCGCCCGTTTCCGCCGCCATCCCGCCGACATCCTCATCACGACCCCCGAATCGCTCTACCTGATGCTGACATCTGGCGCCGCCGATGCCCTCCGCACCGTTGACACCGTCATCATTGATGAGATTCACGCCCTGGTTCCTACCAAGCGTGGCGCCCACTTGGCCCTCTCGCTTGAGCGCCTCGAAGCCCTGATTCAAAGCCGCAATGTCTCCGCGGACAGGTCTTCGTCCGTGGGGTGCAAGAAACCTCTCCAGCGCATTGGGCTGTCCGCCACACAGCGTCCGCTCGAGGAGGTGGCGCGTTTTCTGGGTGGTGTGGAAATCTCTGTGGAAAAAGCCGTGACCCCAAATTCCACAACGCCGCCCGAACGCGCAGCATCAATTGGTTACACGAACGAATCTCAAGTGTCAGATGAGCTCTCTCCGCTCGAAGAGCCGGGACTGGATGTACCTGACTCGACATCCCTCCGCTATCGGCCTGTCACCATCGTCAATGCCAGTTCTATCAAGCAGTTAATGCTGCGAATTGAAGTGCCAGTCGAAGATATGGCGCACCTCAATACCATGGAGGAGTTGCCCAGCGGGCCAGCGTCGCAGATGCCCCGCCGCGTTTCCATCTGGAACGCCATTCACCCTCGACTTCTCGAGTTGATTCGGGATAGGAATTCCACAATCCTCTTCGTGAACAGCCGCCAGGTCGCCGAGCGGCTCGCGGGGGCGCTCAACGATCTGGCAGGCGAACCCATCGCCCGCGCTCACCACGGTTCCCTCGCCGCTGCCCAGCGTTCGGTCATCGAAGAGCAGCTCAAGGCCGGCCAGATCAAAGCCCTCTGCGCTACCTCAACCCTGGAGCTCGGCATCGACATGGGAGCCGTCGATCTCGTCATCCAGATCGAAGCGCCGCCGTCGGTCGCCAGCGGCATGCAACGCATAGGCCGGGCCGGCCACTCGGTCGATGCCGTCAGCGAGGGGATTCTGTTTCCCAAGTACAGGGCCGACCTGGTCGCGTGCGCCGCCGTTACCCGCGCCATGCACGAAGGCCACATCGAGTCGACCCGTTTCCCGCGCAACCCCCTCGACGTCCTCTGCCAGCAACTCGTCGCCATCTGCGCCCACCCGCCTGGTACACCGAGCCTCCACGGCTCAAGAACGCTGAAGCGCATCCGCCACAAAAAGCCGGGTGCCCCAGGTCTCGACTTTGAGACCTGGGAAAGCACGGACACTCCGTCGCAGAATTCGGACCCCAAGCCCGAAGTCTCAGTAGACTTCCTCTTCGACCTGGTCCGCCGCGCCGCTCCCTTCGGCGGCCTCTCCCGCTCCAGCTTCGAGGGCGTCCTCGACCTCCTCAGCGGCAGATACCCCTCCGATGAATTCGCTGAACTCCGCCCTCGCCTCACCTGGGACCGCATCCGCAACGTTGTTACCGCCCGCGATGGAGCCGCCCGCCTTGCCATCCTGAACGCAGGAACGATCCCCGACCGCGGACTCTATGGCGTCTTTCTTGCCCACACCGAAGGCAAATCCATCCGCGTCGGCGAACTCGATGAGGAGATGGTCTTCGAGTCCCACCCCAACGAGACCTTCATCCTGGGCGCATCTACCTGGCGCATTGAGGACATAACCCACGACCGGGTGCTGGTAGTCCCTGCTCCCGGCGAGCCCGGCAAAATGCCCTTTTGGAAAGGTGATGGCCCCGGCCGCCCGCTCGAATTCGGTCGCCGCATCGGCGCTCTCGTCCGCGAACTCCGCGGCCTGCCCAAGCCCGCAGCCCTTACTCGTCTCGTCACCGAACACGACCTCGACCCCAACGCCGCCGAAAACCTTCTCCAGTTTCTCGCCGACCAGGAAGCCTCCACCGGACAGGTCCCCGACGACCGGACCATTGTCATTGAGCGCGTCCGCGACGAGCTCGGCGACTGGCGTGTCTGCGTCCTCACGCCATTCGGCAGCCGCATTCATATTCCCTGGGCCATGGCGGTCAGCGCTCGCATTCGCGCCACCGGCGGCCCTGAAGTCGAAACCCTCTGGGGCGACGATGGCTTCGTTCTCCGTTTTCCCGATACGGACGAACCGCCTGATCCCGACTGGTTCCTCATCGAGTCTGCCGAGGCCATGCGCCTCGTCCTGCGTCAGCTCGGGACAACAGCACTCTTCGCCGGACGCTTTCGCGAAGCCGCCGGCCGCGCGTTACTGCTCCCGCGCCGTCGCGCAGACCAGCGTTCGCCGCTCTGGCAATTGCGCAAGCGGTCCTACGATCTGCTCAGCGTCGCCTCGCGCTACCCATCGTTTCCGCTGCTACTCGAGGCCTACCGCGAGTGTCTGCGCGACTTCTTCGACATGCCCGCATTGCTCGAAACGCTACGCGCCATCGAACAACGCCAGCTGCGCGTGCACATCGTTGAAACCCGCAAGCCCTCGCCCTTTGCCTCGTCGCTGCTTTTCAGCTATGTCGCCAACTTCCTCTACGACGGAGACGCCCCGCTGGCCGAGCGCCGCGCACAGGCTCTGACCATCGACCAGGACCAGCTACGCGAACTCCTCGGCGAAGCCGACCTCCGCGAACTCCTCGATCCCGACGCAATTGCCGAAGTGGAAGAGACGGCGCAGTGCCTGCCGGAGAACTACCGCGCCCGCAGCGCCGATGGCATCCACGATCTCTGCCTCCGTCTCGGCGATTTATCCAGGGCAGAAATTGCGCGTCGCGTAGTGGATTCATCCGTCCTCGAATCCATAGACCGTCTGGTTCGCGCGCGCCGCCTGCTTGAACTGCGCGTTGCTGGCGAGCGTCGCCTCGTCGCTGCCGAAGATGCAGCCCGCTATCGTGATGCATTGGGCATTCCTCTGCCGCCAGGCCTGCCGGTCGCATTGCTCGAGCCTGTCGCCCACCCGGTCCTTGAACTCGTCCGTCGCTACGCGCGCACCCATGGCCCGTTCACGCACAGTGAACCAGCCGATCGCTTTGCTCTCGATCCCGCAGTTGTCGAAAACGCATTGCGGTCTCTCGCAGCAGAAGGCCGTGTGCTCGAAGGCGGTTTCCGTCCCACTGGGCTTCATCGGGAGTGGTGCGATGCGGAAATTCTGCGCCAGATTCGCCGCAAATCTCTCGCCAAGCTGCGCCGCGAAGTCGAGCCCGTCGAGCAGCACACTCTCGCTCGCTTCCTCACCCACTGGCAGGGCCTGCTTGCGCCCCGCCGGAGCGGCCATGCCCATCTCGACGCTCTCCTCGATGCCATCGAAAATCTGCAGGGCGCGCCGATTCCTGCGTCGCTCCTTGAATCGTCCATTCTGCCTGCGCGTGTTTCGGGATACGATCCAGCCGGGCTCGATACACTTATCGCCGCCGGTGAAGTCGCGTGGGCGGGCGTTGAGCCCATCGGTGAACGCGATGGCCGCATCGCTCTTTTCCTCGCCGACAAACTTCCGTTATTAGCCCAATCACGGCCTGTTACCGAGCCGTTGAACGAAACGGAAGCCAAGCTACTCGCAGTCCTCGAATCCACCGGTGCCAGCTTCTTCGATCCGTTGCATCAGGCGGTAGGCGGCGGCTATCCAGGCGAAACCATCGATGCACTCTGGAGCCTGGTCTGGCGCGGCCTCGTCACCAACGACTCACTCCATGCTCTCCGCGCCTACATTCTGCGCCCGGAAAGCGCCCGCGCCCCACGCCGCCTGCAAACCGGGGTAGTCTTCCGCTCCCGCCGCACCACGCCGCCCAACGCACAGGGTCGCTGGTCGCTGCTGCCCATCAACGCGAGGCAACGAGCTTCGGAGGAATTCCGTGCCTCATCCTTTCGCCTTCCTCCTGGCGAAAGGGTGGGCGGCCACAAACCTGACCCAACCTCTGCGGAGGGTCCCCGCACGACAGTGGGTGCCCCAGGTCTCGATTTTGAGACCTGGGAAAGCAAGAACCCATCCCAGCCCACGCGTGAAGCCGGCCCTACCTCCACCGAAGCCTCCCACGCCCTCGCCCTTCAACTCCTCAGCCGCTATGGCATCCTCACGCGCGAATCCGTCGCGGCCGAAAACGTTCCCGGTGGCTTCAGCGCAGTCTATGACGTGCTCAAGGCCCTCGAAGAATCAGGTCGCATTCGGCGTGGCTATTTTGTTGCCGGACTCGGCGCAACGCAGTTTGCTCTTCCCGCCGCCATCGATCTCCTCCGCCAGCTGCGAACCGAGCCACCAGCCGAGAAGCCGGAGTTCGTGCAACTGGCCGCGACCGATCCGGCCAATCCCTATGGCTCTGTACTGCGCTGGCCCGACCTGCCGGTTATGGACGATGACTCTGAGACCGCGCCCAGAGTATTAACCCGCGCCGCCTATGCCGAAGTGATCCTGCGCAACGGCCAGCTCGTCGCCTGGCTCCGCCGCGATAATCCCAACATCCTCGTCTTCCTTCCCGCCGACGAGCCGGAACGCTCGCAAGCCGCTGCCGGTCTCGCTCATTTTCTCTGCGATCGCGGCCAACAGCGGATGCAGGGCGCCAGGCATTTGGGTGTGCTGATCACCACGATCAACGGCCAGCCAGTCACTGCCCATTTCATGGCCCGTTTCCTCATGGACGCGGGCTTCTACTCCGGCCCCCTGGGCATGCACCTCCGCCGCATCCCCCTCCCGGTCGGGCATCACGATTCCTTCACCGGCGAATTGCAATAAACGGGCGCCAGCGCAGCGGTCGAATGGCTCAAGGCTCTCTACTTCTTTGGAAAGTTTTGAATGATCGTGCGGGTTTTCTGGCTTGCTTTCAGCCAGTCCAATAATTGAGGCGTTACATCCACAGGTGTGGCGTTCTTGTCTGGCGCAGGCGCGGGTACGATGCTCGCAAAGTGCTCCGTCTTCGCGATCTCATCGAGCGTTGGCTTGAGAGCCGCCAGAATATTGGTAATCGGAGCGTCGCTCCAGAGCTGTTTCTCAGCTAATTCCTGCGACTCCCCGCCCCACGCATTCGGCTCCTTGACCTTCGCCGCATCGCCGGCGCGTTTCGCTTCTTCCAGCGCGGCGCGCTTTTGCTTCAGCACATCGGCCCATTGCGGAGAGCCATAGTAAGCAACGATGATTGCCTGCCGATTGAAAGTGCCGATGCGGTTTTCTTCTGCGAGATTTATGACGGATACCAGGAAAAGAAGAAGCAAGGAAATCAGAATGAATAAGCGCTTCATTGCCTATAATCCTCCTTCGGCCGCTGCTGCGTGGCGGAGCGATTCTACGCCGAGTACCCGGCAGTCCGATGTGACGAATCCGCAAGCGATCCGAGAGATGTACGTCTCTGATACTCGAGTCCAATCTTCCACATCGTTACGGCGACGCGCTCGCTACAATCGAGAAAATGCCCGAAGGCGATACCATCTTTCGCACCGCGCGTGCATTGGGCCGTGCCCTCGTGGGCCGCCCCATCACCGGTTTCCGTTCCAATTACCCGCTGATCACGCGCTTTCACGACGACACCCCGATCACCGGCCAGCAGGTCGAGCGCGTCGAATCGCGCGGCAAGTGGGTGCTCATCTACTTTTCCGGCGGCGGCATTCTCGTGACTCACATGCTCATGAGCGGCAGCTGGCACATCTACCGCATCGGCGAGCCGTGGCAGCAGCCCGGCAGAAATATGCGCATCGTGCTCGAGAACAGCGTGTGCCAGGCTGTGGGCTTCCGCGTTCCGGTTGCGCAAATGCACACTGTTCAAACGCTCGCGCGCGACCGCCGCATTCCGCAGCCAGCCGGCGACCTGCTCAATCCGGATTTTGACGCCGAAGCCACGTCTAAGCGCATGCTCGCGTGTGCCCATGAAGAGATCGGCGACGTCCTGCTTCATCAGGAAGTTCTCGCCGGCGTGGGCAACGTCTTCAAGTCTGAGGTCTGTTTCGTCACCGGCATCAATCCCTTTTGCAAAGTCGCGGATCTCAGCCGGGAACAAGTCTCTGCACTGATCGCCACGTCAAAAAAGCTGGTGGCATCCAATGTCCTCGAAGATTCCGGCGATACCATCGTGACGTATCGCGGCCAGCATCGCCGCACCACCCATCAATCCAGTCCTGGCGAGAGTCTCTGGGTCTATAGCCGCAACGGCGATCCCTGCCGTCGCTGCGGCGACCGCATTCGCCGGCGTATCCAGGGCCCTGATGCGCGCGTCACCTTCTGGTGCCAGCAATGCCAGCCCATGCCCGATGGCCGCGACATCGATGGTTAGTGCATTGCGTGTGCAGCGACGGGATCCTCGACGATGCTGAAAGAAGCCTTGATGGGTGTGCCGCACTTCAACATGTTCCACACCGGGCAAAGTCGCTCTTCAGAAGCCTTGAGGGCTTGTGCGACACTCTCCGGCGCCACGCCCGAGCCTTTCACGAGGAACTCAAGCGAGATCTCGGTCAAAACAGTGGGATGTTCGTCCCGGCGGAAGGCGCGGGCCTCGACTTCCAGCCCGGTGAAGGGTTGATTCGTCTTCTTTAACAGTAGGCTCACGGTACTTGCACTGCAGCCCGCCAGGCTCGCGAGCAGCATTTGTAGCGGCGTGAGGCCCTCTGCAGCGTCTTCCGGTTGCCGCGGGTAATCCATCACCACCTGGTGCTTGTCGCTGCCGGCAACTACACGCATTCCGCCTTGATGAACTGCATGAATGGAGAGCACGTTTGTCATGAGCTCACTCTCTCTGGAAAAAATTCCGTGAGCAGTCTAAGTCAGTTCCTTGGCGGTGTCTGTGATCTTCGGTCGGCTACTTCGTAATCAGGAATAGACGCCCTGAGATTGAAAGGCGCGGCCCTGCTCTAGTTGCTCGGCTTCCCGATCCCGAAGATCTTCTGAAAGATATTTCGATGGTCTGGCGGATGATCGCACGGATCAGTCGGTGCGGTGCCGTCGAGGAACGCCGCATCGTAGGAATCCGGACAAGCCGCGTCGCTCAACAGGTTGGTTGCCTTGTCCAGGCTCACCACCTCGATGCCGTCGGGCGCAGAGAATTCATGGGTGTCGGAGTACTGCGGCAGTTGCACCGCCTTTTTCATGAACTCCGCCCACAACGGTCCGGCGGCGTCCGCGCCTTGGAGCTTGATGTCGGTGTAGTCGTCGTTGCCGATCCAGACAATGCACAGCAAATTGCTCGTGAATCCGGCAAACCACGCGTCGTGGCTTGTGCCTGTTTTTCCAGCGGCCGGCGAAACAAACCCTCTGTTCCGCACTCCGGCGCCCGTCCCTTCGCCGCGCAGCACGTCTTCCATCATGCTCGTCGTCAAAAACGCCACGCGCGGGTCAAGCACCTGTTTCGAAGTTGGCGTATAGTCCTGGATCACGTCGCCCGAAGGGGCGCGCACGCTGGCCAGCAGCCAGGGATCGAGATGCAGACCGTTGTTCGCGAACACGGTGTATGCGCCCGCCATATCGAGAGGCGTCGCGTCATAGGATCCGATCGCCATGGAAGGTGTGCCACGGGCGCTCTTGATGCCCGCATCACGCGCCAATGCCGCCACGCGATCGAAGCCCACCATCGAAGCCAGGCCGATCGTTGCGTTGTTCAGCGACCGCTGCAGCGCATAACGCGCTGTCACCTGGTCGTGATATTGCCCGTGCATATTGCGCGGGGTGTATTCATACTGAGTGCCCTCGCCGTAGGTCGTCTGCTGATCGTTCAGTGTGGTCACCGGCGAGAACAGGTGATCCTGTCCTGGCAGCATGGTGCCTTCGGCCGCCGTGGCAAATGCGCTCGCATACACAAACGGCTTGAAGATGGAGCCAGTCGGCCGATGCGCCACGGCGTGATTTAACTGCGAAGTTCCGTAACTGCGCCCGCCCACCAGCGCCAACACTTGTCCTGTATGTGGATTCAGCGCAATCAACGCCACCTGCGGATAAATGTTGTCGTACGGTTGCTTCAGCTTTCTCGCGCGCGCATGCAACCGGTCCACCTGCGCATCGATCATGGGAACGGTTGAATCCACCGCAGCCGTCGCGATCTGCTGCAGGTCGGGATCGAGCGAAGTGTAGATGCGCAATCCTTCGCCGTTGAAGTCGCGATCGCCGAGTCTTTGTACCAGATCATCCCGCACCAGGTCGACAAAGTAAGGCGCCTCACTTGCATCCACGCTGCCTGGCGTCAGATGGAGAGGTTCCTCCTTCGCTTCCTCGGCTTGGTCCTTGGTAATGGCTCCAATCTCGACCATCGAATCCAGCACCAGGTTGCGGCGCTCCATCGAGCGCTCCGGATGCCGGAACGGGCTGAGACGGTTGGGGCTCTGAATTACGCCGGCCAGAGTCGCGCACTCGGCAAGGTCGAGTTGCCGCACATCTTTGCCAAAGTAGGCCTGCGCCGCTTCGCCGAAGCCATTGATCGAAAAACTGCCCCGCTGCCCGAGGTTGATCTGGTTCGCATACATCTCGAAAATCTGCTTTTTGCTGAAGCGATGTTCGAGCTGAAACGTAATGATGATCTCTTTCAGCTTGCGCTTGATCCGTCGCTCAGGCGTCAGAAAGAATCCGCGCGCCAACTGCATGGTCAGCGTCGACCCACCCTCAACGTAATGATGTCCCGGCGTCAGATCGTTACGAATCGCGCCCAGGATGCGGATGTAATCCACGCCACCATGATCGAAAAAACGCCGGTCCTCGATGGCCACCACGGCATGCACCAGGTTGGGTGGCAACTCGTCATATGTCACCAGGCGCCGCTTGATGCGATTTGCATCGCTGAGCCCAGTGATCAGCAGCGGTTCCAGTTCATAGCTGGCCAGCGCCTGCCCATGATCGTCGGTGATGGACTGCACTTTGCCGGCGCTCAGGCGAATCGTTGCCGAATCTTCCGCGTGGTACGACTGCGGCCCTGGCCGGATCGTAATGTTTTGCCCGTCCTCGCTGTAGGTGCCGAGCGGCGACTTCTTCGCGGCATTATCGCCGGTGTACCCGGCTTCGCGCAGTTCATTCGAGATCAGCTCGATCCCAAGTTTCTGCCCCGGCCGCACTTCGCGGGGAGCCGCATAAATCTTGGCCGTCTGGGCAAACAGCGGCTGCTTCAGGCGCTCATTCACTATCCCTTCGTATTTCAGGTAATAGAAACTGCACACGCCCACCATCAATACGGTCGCGACTCCGACTCCGACCAGGGCGACGCGCAGCGCCAGCATGGTCCAGGGGTATTTCCCCGAGGGCATCGCCAGCTTGATCTTCAACGCCATCCTCACTCCTTTGTCGCTTCGAGGTTGAGCATTCTGGGTGCCCCAGGTCTCGATTCTGAGACCTGGGAAAGCACAAACCCCAATTCGCGTCCTGACGGCTCGACGGCCATCAACAATGCTGGGTGAGAAACCACGAATCTCAACCCAGCGCGTTACGGTCCAACCGCCGCCTACAATGCTGGGTGCCCCAGGTCTCGACTCTGAGACCTGGGAAACCACAAACGCCAACCCAGCAGGTTATCTTCGCCTCGCAGTCGAAACATCTACACGGCTGTATCCAGCAATTCCTCTTCCTGCACCAGCCTCTTCAGATGCGCAACGACTTCACTTAACGCCACATCCAAACTGGTCGCTTGTGCGCGCGTCACAAGCTCCACCTGCCCGCCCGCCGCCTTCTTGCCCACGTTGATCCGATAAGGAATCCCTACCAAATCGGCGTCTTTGAATTTGACGCCCGCACGCTCGTCTCGGTCATCCAACAGCACATCGAGCCCAGCCGCCTCAAGCTCTGTTGCCAGCTTTTCGCCGGTCTCGCGCAATGCAGCATCGGACACATTGGTCACCGTCACTACAACGGTGAATGGCGCAATCGACTCCGGCAGCCAGAATCCGTTTGCATCATTCGACTGCTCAACGGCGGCCGTAAGAATGCGCTCGATGCCGATGCCGTAGCTGCCCATGATCGGCATCACTTCCTTGCCGTTTGGGTCCAGCACCCGCGTCCCCATCGATTCGGAATACTTGTAGCCCAGCTTGAAAATGTGGCCGACCTCGACCGCCTTGCCCACAACGAGTTTGCCCCCGCAACCATCAACAGGGCAGGCCTCGCCCTCATTCACACTGCGAATGTCAGCGCTCAATGTCCACGTAAAGTCGCGGCCCGGCACCACGTTGCGCAAGTGGTAGTCCAGCTTGTTTGCGCCCGCGACGAGGTTCTTCCGGCCTTCGAGCGACTTGTCCGCAATGACCGTGAGTCCATCGCCAAGCGGCTTGTCGTCGTGCTTCAATCCAACCGGCCCCAGAAATCCCGCGGGCCCGTTGAAATATTTTGTTAGCTCCTCACTCTGCATCGTGCGCAACTCCGCCGCCCCGATTGAGCCCAAAAGCTTCGTCTCATTCACGTGGTGATCGCCGCGCAGGAATGTTGCCACGCCGTGCCATGTGTCCGGCTTGCGATCCTTCCCCGCGGTCCCTCGCTTCAGAGCCATATACGCCACACACTTGATGTCGCTCGCAGGCGAGATCTTGAAGAACTCCGCCACATCCGCAATCGCGCCGCATCCCGGCGTGTGTACGAGCTCCGGCTTGCCATCGCCAGTTGGCTCCATCTCAACAACCGGCTCCAGTTGCGAGGTGGCTTTTTCTAAGTTCGCCGCATACTCGCACACCGGGCAGCTGGCGATCAGGTCTTCGCCCGCATCGGTGTACACCATGAACTCCTGCGACTGCGATCCGCCCATGGCCCCCGAATCGGCTTCGACGGAGACAAACTTAAGCCCGCAGCGCGTGAAAATCCTGCGATACACCCCATCGTGCAGGTCAAAGCTTCGGTCCAGTCCCGCCTTGTCGATGTCGAACGAATACGAGTCCTTCATGAGGAACTGCCGCACCCGCAGCAGTCCCCCCTTCGGCCGCGGCTCGTCGCGATACTTGGTCTGAATCTGGTACCAGATCTGCGGCAGCTGCTTGTAACTCCGCAGTTCGTTGCGCGCAATCGACGTCATGATCTCTTCATGCGTCATGCCCAGGCAAAGCTCGGCGCCCTTGCGGTCCTTCAGGCGAAACATGTTGTCGCCCATGCCGGTCCAGCGCCCGCTCTCCACCCACGGCTCTTTGGGGAGAATGCCCGGCAGCAGAAACTCCTGCCCGATCTTGTCCATCTCCTCGCGCACGATGCCGATGATCTTGTTCAGCGACCGCTGGCCGAGAAACAGATAGTTGTAAATGCCCGCGCCAAGCTGCCGGATATACCCGGCCCGGAGGAGGAATTTATGGCTGGCCACTTCGGCTTCCGACGGGGCCTCGCGCAGAGTAGGAATAAAGAGCTTCGACCAACGATGCATAGAAAAAGACGTACTTGCTTTCCCGTCCGTTTGCGTGCGGCGCGTTTGAGCTTCGGGCCGCCGAGTGGAACACGGACGCAGGGCGTTCGGATGAACCAGAACCCATTCTAAATGTTCGTAGTCTTCCGGGTGTCGGGGTGGTGCTTGTGCTGTGCCTCCCAAAGCAAGCCACGTTGTCAGTGAAGTTGACGCCACCTCGAGCCCCCTCTGCTTTCCTGCAC
Source organism: uncultured Acidobacteriaceae bacterium (assembly GCA_963704415.1). Taxonomy (GTDB): domain Bacteria; phylum Acidobacteriota; class Terriglobia; order Terriglobales; family Acidobacteriaceae; genus Telmatobacter. The sequence continues at coordinate 3,355,741 of OY969908.1, forward strand.
GAGATGAAGCAAGACGGAGGCCATTTTGGCGCCACTGAAAACAAACAACCTATGCATCCCGCCGAAGCGTGGGTCGTGTCAGCAGCGACACGCAAGTGGATTTGCTGACACGCTCTGGAGGAGGCTCTGCTCAAGTCTCGTCCAGGAAGTATTCGGAATAGGACTTGCTGTGGGAGATGAGGCTTACTCAAGCCCGGCACTCTTCACAATAATCCGCTCGAAGACCGCCCACGGGAGCAATTTGCGCATCACCAGCGCGGCCTTGGCGTCTTTACCCACCACATAGCGCAGCTTGGGCCACGGATTCTCAAGCACCGCCGCAATCGTATCCGCCACCACTTGCGGATTCGCCCTCTTCTGTTCGCCGGTAATCCGTTTGCGCCAGCCTGCGATCCGCGAGGCATTCGGAGAATCCGGACTCTGCAACCCGGCGGAGAGCTTCGCGTTGCGCGTCCAGATATCGGTCTCGAACGCTCCCGGCTCCACCAGCACCACCTGAATCCCCAGCGGCTTCATTTCGAACCGCAGCGTCTCGGTCCATCCCTCCAGCGCAAACTTCGATGCCGCATAGCTCCCCACGCCCGGAAAGCCCAAGCGCCCTGAGACCGAAGACACCATCACGATGTGTCCAAACCCCTGCCGCCGCAGCTGAGGCAAAAACGCGCGCGTCACCGCCGCCGCGCCAAAGAAATTCGTGTCAAACTGCGCGCGCAACTCCGCATCCGTCACATCATCGGCAAATCCCGGAGCCGCAAAACCTGCGTTATTCACGATTGCATCGAGCGGCGACTTTCGCTGTTCAATCAATTCAGTCAGCGCGGCAATCTGCGCCGCATTCGTTACATCGAGCGCGTGAACCTCGATGCGCTCCAAGACGCCAGCCGTCCGCGCCGCATCTTCGAGCAACGATCTCCGGCCCAGATCGCGCATGCTCGCAATCACGTGCCACCCGCGCCGCGCGAGCGTAATCGAAGTGAGCAGCCCGAAGCCGCTTGAGGCCCCAGTGATGAGCACAGTCTTGTTCATTTCATTTAAAGAATTGATTCAGAACCACCCTGGAATTGCTGCACAGTCATGGTGCAGCTGATCACTGATTACTGTCCACAGACCACTGCCCTTAAATCAGCTCCACTCCCCACAAATCGTGCAGGTGTACTACGCCTTCGACCTTGCCGCCCGCGTCCACGACCGCCAGCGACGTAATCTTCCGCTCTTCCAGAATCGCCAGCGCTTTCGCCGCTAATTCTCCCGCCGCAATCGTCCGTGGTTTCGCATTCATGGCCTCGCCTGCAGTCCGGCTCAGCGCCGCGCCGCCTTCGCGCTCGAGCAGCCGCCGCAGATCGCCGTCGGAAATCACGCCGCGCAGCATCCCGCCTTCCTGCACCGTCGTCATGCCCAGCTTCTTTGACGACATCTCAAAGATCACGTCCGTCATCGGCGTCGTCGTCGCGACTACAGGCAATTCATCACCCGCATGCATCAGGTCGCGCACCTTCGCCAACTGCTTGCCCAACTTGCCGCCCGGGTGCAACTCCGCAAAATCCTCGGCCTTGAAACCCTTCCGCAAACTCACCGCGATCGCCAGTGCATCGCCCAGTGCCAGCATTGCCGTCGTACTCGCCGTGGGCGCAAGATTCAGTCCGCAGGCCTCGCGCTCCACGCCGCAATCCAGCGCCACATCGCTCGCCTCTGCCAGCGTCGATTTCAAATTGCAGCAAAAGCTCACCAGCGCATCGCCCTTGCGCTTCAGCGTGGCCAGCAGCCTCAGAATCTCCTCGGTCTCCCCGCTCGCCGAGAGCGCAATCACCACGTCACCCGGCATCAGTACGCCCAGATCGCCATGCACCGCCTCGGCCGGATGCAGGAACAGCGCCGGCGAGCCCGTTGAACTCAGCGTTGCCGCAATCTTTTGCGCGATGATGCCACTCTTGCCCATCCCCGTGACCACCACGCGCCCGTTGCTCTCGCCGCAGCGCACGATCAGGTCCACAGCGCGCTCAAACGGCTGGGCCATTGCCCCTTCGAGGCGTGCCGCCAACCCCTCGAGTGCCGCCGCTTCCGTGCGCACCAGCTCTGCCGGTTTAATACACTCTTCTTCTTTTTTCTCTGGAGGCATCGGCTTCTGATGGTAAACCACCCGGCAGATGAGGACCTGTCCGGGACTTTGCCGCTTTCTTACGGGCGGCCCGGGCTTGTCATTCGAATGTCTCAAATTCTCGCGATCCGGTCTATCGCAGCGCGCTTTTCGTACAATAAACACAAGAGGTCGCGTCCCCGTGAAGCGCAACACTATCGTTCTTTCCGTCGTTCTTGTTCTCCTCGCCGCCTTCGCCTGGGCGGGCTGGGCCAACTGGGAATCCCGTAAACAGGCCGCCGAAAAGCGTCTTGCGATGGTTGCCAAGGCCGAGCTCGTGGCCAACAGCTCCGGCGACGTGCCGAAATTTGCCTCGCCCCTGCTGAATAATCCCGCGCCCGACTTTGCGCTCGAAGACCTGAGCGGTAAAAAAGTCTCGCTGGCGAGTTACAGGGGCAAGGCCGTACTCATCAATTTCTGGGCAACCTGGTGCGGTCCCTGCAAGATCGAGACGCCATGGCTCGTCGAGCTGCGCAATCAATATGCCTCGCAGGGCTTTGAAATCCTCGGCGTCTCCACAGACGATTTAGATCCCGATGACAAGAAGATGCTTGCCGAAGAGAAGCGCGACATCGCGAAGTTTGCCGCACAGGAGCACATGCAATACCCGGTCCTTATCGACGGCGGCTCGATCGATAAGCCATACGGCGGGCTCGACGCGCTGCCCACGTCCTACTTCGTCGATCGAAATGGTAGGGTCGTCGCCGCTCAACTCGGCCTCACATCCAAGGACGATATCGAGGGCAACATCCGCAAGGCGCTCAGCGAATGATCCGGGGAGGGAACTGGGGTCCGCCAATCAGCATGGGTGCCGCATGTCTCGCTTCTGAGACATGGGAAAGCACGAACCTAGATCAACCGAGGTGTCATCCTAAGCGGAGCGAAGGATCTGCTTTTTGCGCACCGTCAGGATGCGGGTTTGATCTTCGAAAGATTGCATTGTTCCTACCTCTCGTCCTCTCGGCCTTCGCCGGGCCCGCTCAATCCCCGCTCGCCGACTCACCCACCCGCTCGATCCTCCACGGCGCCGCAGTCGAATATCTATTCCCCGAGCAGATCACCGTGCCCGCGAGCAAGCCCAGCCCGGTCGCGCTGCACTTCCGCATTGCCCCCGGCTTTCACATCAATTCACACACGCCGAAAGAGGATTACTTGATTCCGACGACGTTTTCGGTTCCCGAGGACTCCAGCGTACGTCTCGAGTCCGCGAGCTACCCAGACGGAGCCGACTTCACGCTGCCGCTCGATCCGAGCACTAAACTCAGCGTCTATACCGGCGAATTCACCATCCAGGCGCACATCGTCGCACAGCGCGGCAACCACCTGGTGCAGGCGAGCCTGCACTACCAGGCCTGCGACAAAAACGCCTGTATGCCCCCCAAGACCATCACCGTCCCCATCGACGTCATTGGGAAGTGACGGTAATGGGCAGTGAACGCTGATCTCTGTGCGACGGATTGAGAGAGCACGGAAGGCACAACACTCCTGCGAGCGATTAGCGAGCGTCTCCCCCACCCGAGGTGGCTTTCTCGATCTTTGCCCACGAGTCCTTGAGCGATAATGTCCGGTTAAATACCAGCTTCCCCGCAGCCGAATCTCGATCGACGCAGAAATAGCCGACGCGTTCAAACTGGAATCGATCTTCAACCTTCGCCTCCGCCAGAGAAGGCTCAAGTTTTGCTCCCGTCAGAATCTCCAGCGAATTCGGATTGAGATTGCTGAGCACATCCTCGCCTTCTCCCACATCGTAGGGATCGGCCTTGGTGAAGAGCCTGTCGTAAAGACGAACCTCGGCGGAGATGGCGTGCGCACTCGAAACCCAGTGAATGGTGGATTTGACCTTGCGCCCGTCGGGAGAGTTGCCGCCGCGACTGGCAGGATCATAGGTGCAGTGCACCTCAACAACATTGCCCGTCGCATCTCTCACCACGCTCCGCGCAGTCACAAAGTAGGCATTGCGCAGCCGCACCTCCTTACCTGGGGAAAGCCGGTAGTACTTCGGCGGAGGCACCTCGCGGAAATCGTCCCGCTCGATATAAAGCTCACGCGAAAATGGCACCTGGCGCGTCCCTGCAGAAGAATCTTCGGGATTGTTCGCGACCTCGACAAATTCCTCCTGACCAGCAGGGTAGTTATCGATGATCACCTTGAGCGGATGCAGCACAGCCATGGCACGCCGCGCGCGGCGGTTCAAATCATCGCGCTGGAAGTGCTCAAGCAACTCGATGTCCTGCACGACATTGGTGCGGGATGCGCCGAGCGACGTGACGAGGGCGCGGATGGCCTCTGCGGTGAAGCCGCGGCGGCGCAGGCCGGAGAGCGTGGGCATGCGCGGATCGTCCCATCCAGAGACGCGCCGCTCCTGTACGAGCTGCAGCAGCTTCCGCTTCGAGAGCACGGTGTAAGTGAAGTTGAGGCGATCGAACTCGATCTGCTGCGAGGGAAAGATGCCGAGGTTATCGATAAACCAGCGATAGAGAGGCTGGTGATCGGCGAACTCAAGCGAGCACATGGAGTGCGTGACTTTCTCAATTGAATCCGACTGGCCATGCGCGTAGTCGTACATCGGGTAGATGCACCACGCGTCGCCGGTGCGGTGATGCGTGGCGTGCAGGATGCGGTACATCACCGGGTCGCGCATGTTGAGATTTGGTGACGCCATGTCGATCTTGGCCCGCAGCACGCGGCTTCCATCGGGAAACTCGCCGGACTTCATACGCTCAAACAGGTCGAGATTCTCCTCGACCGAGCGATTCCGGTAGGGACTGTCGTTGCCTGGCTCGGTGAGCGTCCCGCGATGTTGGCGAATCTCGTCGGCGGTGAGATCGTCCACGTACGCCTTGCCGGCCTTGATCAGCTGCAGCGCCCACTCGTAGAGCTGGCCAAAATAATCTGACGCGTAGCAAAGCCGCTCCCACTCGAAGCCGAGCCAGCGTATGTCCTCCATGATGGCATCGACGTATTCCTGCTCTTCCTTTTCGGGATTCGTGTCATCGAAGCGCAGGTTGGTTTTGCCGCCGAACTCGTCGGCGAGGCCGAAGTCGATGCTGATGGCCTTGGCGTGGCCGATGTGCAGGTAGCCGTTGGGCTCGGGTGGAAAGCGCGTCTGGATGACGGCATCGCCGAACTTTTTGGTGCGCACATCCTCGGCGATTTGCTCGCGGAGAAAACTGTTGACGGGTTGGGCTTCGGGTCCTTGAGGGATTGAGCTATCCGGAATTTCGATGGTCATGGCTTTAATTCATTATTCCACCGGGGGCTCCGCTCAACGCGAGCGCTCGAGGCACGCCTGGCGGCCGAGGACGAACCTGGTTTCAAAAGGCGCCCGCGCGTATTTCTTCCGCAGACAGGGCTGCTCGGCCAGGGACTCGCCTTCAGGCGGCTGCTTTGCCGCCCGGGATGGGCTGCGCGACTAAACGCACACCGAGCGCGGCACAGACGCGGCTGATGGTATCAAAACGCGGCGCGCTCTCGGGGCGAAGAGCTCTGTAGAGAGCTTCACGCGTAATTCCGGCAGCCTTGGCGATCTCCGTCATGCCGCGCGCTCGGGCAATGTCCCCCAGCGCCGAAGCCAGAAGAGCCGCGTCATTCGCTTCCAGAATTCCTGTCAAATAGACGGCAATGCTCTCTTCGTTGTCGAGATACTTTGCGGGATCGAATTCAGGCAGGTTATTTACGTTGACGGTTTTTCTCATCTCAAGTCCCTCTCGCTTTTGAGCAATGCGGCCAAAGCCTTTGCCCGCTTGATGTCCTTCTTCTGTGTGCGTTTGGAACCGCCCGCAAGCAACACGATGATCTGCGCGCCAAACTGGGTGTAATAGAGGCGCCAGCCCGCGCCGAAGTCGATGCGCAGCTCAATCACTCCGTCGCCAACCGCCTTGAAGTCACCCAGCAAGCCGAACGAGAGGCGTTTGATTCGTTCCGCCACCGCGCCCCGCACCCTGTTGTCTTTCAGTCCATCAAGCCATGTGGTGAACCCGGGAAGGGGCCTGACGGAAAACATGGTCTAAGTGTAATCGTTCGATTACAAACTGTCAACCAGAAGCCTACCCAAAATTTCAGCTCAACCGAGCAAATCGAGGCTTTTTTCCGCCTGCCGAATCCGTGCCAGGCAAACCTCGCGCCCCAGCACGATCACGGTTTCAAACAGCGGCGGCGCGTTCTTCCGCCCGCACACAGCGACCCGGATCGGTTGAAACATCGGTCCGGCTTTGAGACCGAGCGATGCGGCGGCCGCGCGGAGTGCCTTATCCAGCGAGTCGTGATCGAATGGTGTCTCAGCCAGAACCTTCTGCGCGGTCTCAAGCACGCGCCGCGCCAGAGCGGCATCGCCCGTCGATTCTCCCTTTTTTAGGGGAATCAGCTCCGCCGGATCGTAGGGCGCAAGCTGATCAACGAAAAAGAAATCTGCCGCTGCCGGAGCCTCTCCCAAAAGCCGGATGCGCTCGCGAATCAACGGCGTCACCGCCAGCAGCTTCTCCGCGGAAGCATGCAGGCCGGCTTTCTCAAAGAAAGGCGCAAGCCGTGCACTCAGCTCCTCCACTGGCAGCGCGCGAATGTGCTCGGCGTTGAGCCAAACGGCCTTGGGATCGAAGGGGTCGTCCTCTTTGAAGTTGACGACCGCATTCGCGCGATTCACGCCCTCAATCGTGAACGCCGCCGTCAACTCGTCGAGCGTCATGAACTCCCGATCGTTCTTGGGCGACCAGCCCAGCAGGCAAAGAAAGTTGATGAACGCCTGGGGCAGAAATCCCGCGTCGCGATACGTCGTTACGCTGACCACCGGCCCATGCTTCCGTTTTGATAACTTCGCCCCATCCGGCGCAACCAGCAGCGGCAGATGCGCGAACTGCGGCGTCTCCGCGCCAAGCGCCGCCCCCAACGCTTCGAAGATCAGCAGGTGCTTGAAAGTATTCGTCAGGTGATCCTGCCCGCGGATGATGTGGCTGATCCGCAAATCCGCGTCATCGACGCACGAAGCCAGGTGATACGTCGGCATGCCGTCTGAACGCAGCAGGGCGAAGTCTTCCACCTCATCGGCAAGCTTTTGCTGCGCACCGTACACGCCATCATTGAATCGAAGAACACGGTCCTGACCCCGCGGCACGCGATAGCGAAGCGCAAACGCCTCCCCTGCGGCGGCGCGGCGGTCGCTCTCTGCGCGCGACAAATCCCGCATGCCTGGGTTATACAACCACGCGCCTTGCGCAGAAGATGCCTCTCCTTCGGACGAGTGCGCCGGCGTGAAGTCGCGATAGGCAAGGCCTTTCTCGAAGATCGCTTCGGCCTGCTGCCGGTGCAGGGCCAGTCGTTCAGATTGTTTGTACTCTTCGTCCCACGACAGGCCCAGCCAGCGCAGTCCTTCAAAAATTGACTGCACGCTGGCCACGGTGTTGCGCTCGACATCCGTGTCATCCAGGCGCAGCACCATGGTTCCGCCGTTGTGGCGCGCATAAAGCCAATTGAAAATGAACGTGCGCGCGCTGCCGACATGGAGAAAGCCGGTGGGCGAAGGCGCAAAGCGAACGCGAGGGGGAGTGGACCGGGAGAGGTTTTCTTCAGGCATCGATGAGGGTGTTCCTCTTCGATGCTAAAGCATCGCGTCAGATGGAGTCGATTGTTCTCCGAACTTACACCTGCGGCGGCGGGGGGGGATACGGATAGCCCATCTGCGGCGGAAGCACCGGAGCTACCTTCCAATCGGCGAACGCCAGTACGTAAATCAACACCAGGTTGCCGAGAGGAATCACGTTCAACAGCGACAGCCAGGGAGAAAATCCGGCCTTCTTGCAGATGAACCAGAAGGGCACAATGACGATCGCCATGCCTATCAAGATGAGGATGGGCATTACCGCCAGAAACGTCATCGCGATCTTGCGAATCTGTTCCGGATCCATCTGATTTTGAAACACCATGAGTGCGAGGTGCATAAATATCCTCCAATAATTGGGATGGAAGCTCCCCGCCACACTAAGGCGAATCGTTGGAAACTGCAATCAAATTCTTGCTATCCATGAACTGTCTGCACGCTACTCCAACGGCACGCCCTCAAGCGACAACAATCGCCCCACTGGATACTCGCCTACATGGTTCGCCAGGCCCCACGGTGATCGGTCATAGAAAAACTCGAGCCGCGCTTCCGGGCTTGCCGCAAAACGAGCATCCGTCTGCACGCGGCGCCCAAATTCGGCCTTCAGAGCCGGATCCTTTTCCATATTGTCGCGCGCCAACTTCTCCAGCACATACGCTTCGCCGTACTCGCGCTGCTCAAAGATCGGATCGAAAAACCCCCATCGTACCGCCGAGTCCGGCGCCTCGGGCTCGAGCCAATGAATCGCCACCTTCGATAACCGCTGATCGAGCGCGACAACGACCGAGCCCGCGGGGAAGGTCAGGCTCTCCGTGGCCAGCGCGCATGTGCCAAAACGCCCCGGCTCCGCGCCCGCGCCTTCCCCATGAAAGATCGGGTGGCGTCCTTCAAAGGGCGGTCCCTGCCACTCCATTCCCGTGCATCGGTAGTGTTCAACCTTGCCCGTCCACGCCGAGGTGGTGCGGCGCATCGCCACATCGTGCGCAGCCAGCACGTCAATAACGTGCGTCCATTGCGGAGGAATGATGTAGGCGGCCGGAGGCGTAGTGGACAATGCGACCTTAGCCTCGGACGTAAGCGGCAGTGTCACATTCCAAGGCTCATGCGAATAACTCACCCACATGGTCCCGGAGACCTCGCTTAGCGCCCGCTTGAACTGATATCCGCGAAAAACCACTGGCGTTGTCCCTTCACCCCATCCAATGGCGAGCGAGAACGGTGCATTGCCCAGCGCATGCGTCCCCAGCTTCGCCGCGTCCGCATCGGCCTCCTGGTTCAGCGCGATCAGCGTTGCCGTGTCGCGATTCATTACCTCAAGCAGCGCCCGCAAGATCTCATAGTTCCCAGTCACACGCGTCTTGTAATCCTTCAGCATGTGCAGCTCAACCAGCATCCCCGGCCGATTTTCGAGGATCATCTGTCCCGTCGAAAAACGCGGCGGATTGGAGATGTTTGTCAGCCCCTTTGCGGGGTCGGTGTCGTCATTCAGATTGATCAGGCTAGGGAAGGCCACATGCCCGGCGGCATCCAGTTGCTTCTCCAACTCCGGCGTCACATTTTCGCGAATCCACTTCGCCGTCTCCGGAGCCACGTCTGGCGTCGCATCCGCATTGAAGGTCACGTCATACTGAAAATCCGCGCCGTCCGTCACGTGATCGTCGACAAAGAAGTCCGGCATCCAGCGGTGAAACATCCTGAGAAATGCCCGCGTTTCCGGCGCATCCGCTTTCATATAGTCGCGGTTTAAATTGATGTTGCTTCCATTGCCGCGCCAGCCAATGACCTCGGGCCCATTCTGGTTGATGCGGTTGTAAGCCGACCGCCGCTCGTGTCCATCGATGTTGTACACAGGAATGAAAATAAAGACGACGTGATCCAATAAAGCCGCCTTGTTCTTCGTGATTACGAGATCGCGCAGCAGCGCCAAACACGAATCCTTCCCATCCATCTCGCCCGCGTGAATCGAATTCTGCACCAGCAGAATGGCGCGCCCTGAGGCATGAATCGCCGCCGGATCGAAGACCCCGTCCTTCGACGCAATCACGATCTTCAGGTCGCGCCCTTCGCCCGTCTTGCCGAAGTTCTCAATCTTCACCTGCCCGGGCGCAGCCGCCGCGATCCGTTCAATGTACGCAACAGTCTCCGGATAATCCGGCGTTGTACGGTAGTCGCTGATCTCCGTCGGGGTGCGCCAATCCTGCGCTTGCACAATCGAGCTCGACAGAATCGTCGCATTCAGAGCAAGAAAGAAGACACAGCGGGTGCGCAGGTTCATCGGGAAATGACCTCCAGCAAAATGAAATGCAGAGAATTTGAAGAAGACTACCGACAATTACAGTCAGACACGTCCGCCAAACTGTCCACTGCGAACTAAGAACTCGGAACTGTGAACTGCCTTTACGTGATGTCCTCGGTATCGTAAACCGGTGGCTCGCCGCGCTTCTTGGGCACGCCATGCACCGACGCCAGCAGATCATCCACAACATCTTCAAGCTGCTTCTGGCTTTCGATCACCGCGCTCATGCTTTTCAGCTCGTCGGTATCTGTCACCCGCTCCACTAAGGCCACGGCATGGCATTGCGCCACGTGGTCCAGGTTCATTCCCTCGGGGGTCTTGGCCTTGATGCTCACCTGGTCCACTTCCACTCCAAGCAGATCAGCAACGCGCGCGCGCATCTCTCCGGCAACTGGGCCGATTTTCGGCGCAGTCAGCACCAACGTGGTATCCACGTTCACGATGCGATAACCGGCGTGCTGCAGTTCTTCAAGCGCCAGCTTCAGAAAGATCGAAGAGTCGGCATCCTTCCAGCGCGCATCGCCTGGCGGAAAAAAGCTGCCGATATCGCCGGCGGCGATCGCCCCCAGCAGCGCGTCCGTAATGGCGTGCAGCAGCACGTCGCCATCGGAGTGTCCGGCCAGTCCTTCGGGATGGTCCAGCGTCATGCCGCCGACGCGCAACGGTATGCCCGCCTTGAATGCGTGCGAGTCCCAGCCAAATCCAATCCGTGTGTCCATGGTCTCCGTGCCCGTGCTTCGATTCAGCCGTGGGAAGCCGTCTCCCAGCCAGACTCAGCGGGCTCGCTGCCGGAGATAAAACTCGGCCAATTCCAGATCGCCCGGCTGCGTAATCTTCAGATTAACCTGAGAACCGTGCACCACGGCCACTGAAAGTCCGGCCCGCTCCACCACCGAAGCTTCATCCGTGCCCACAAACCCGTCCGCCGTGGCCTCGGCAAAGGCCCTCTGCAATAGATTAAAGCGAAAACCTTGCGGCGTTTGCGCCTGCACGATCGATTCCCGTGGAAGAGTCGCGGTAATCAAGGCGCCGTGCGCCGTGCGTTCCACCTGCTTAATCGTGTCTACCGCCGGCAGCCCCACAATCGCCGCTCCGTGCTCGCTGACCGCATCGATCGTGCGCTCAATGGTTGCGGCGTCAATCAGGGGGCGAACCGCGTCGTGCACCAGCACAATGTCGTCGGGCCCCGCCGGCACAGCGGCCAGCGCGTGCGCTACGGACTCCTGCCGGTTGTCACCGCCCTCTACCACGTGCACCTTTCCGGCAAATCCGTACTCGGCGATCTGAGCCTCCACCCGCTCCATCTCGGGCTTGCGCACGGCTACGTAAATCCCCGTTACCCTCTCTACCGCAGCGAAGGCTCGCAACGAATGAATCAGAATTGGAATTCCGTCCAGTGCCAGAAACTGTTTCGGCGGGGTCCCCAACGACGGGTGACTCGCAGAGTCGGGGTCGGTGGGGTGTTTGGGTTGCGGCCCGGCCATGCGCGTACCCAATCCCGCCGCGGGAAGAAGAACAAATACTTGCATAACTGGTGGAGTATACAACGGTGTAGCGGGTGTCGGATAATCCGGCCCGCGCCGTGGCCGCATTCCCGCGGCAACGGCTATTCCGCCGATTCTTCCACATAGATCATCTCGTTCGTCTCCCGAAATCCCATCGCGTCGTAAACTCGCTGTCCCGCATCGGACGCATGCAGAGCCACCACGCGCAGCTTCCTCCGCCGCGCTTCGGCCAGTGCTTCTCTCACGAGAGAACGCGCCAATCCCTGGCCGCGAAACTCCGGTTCGACCCAGAAATTCAGCAGGTAGCCGCGATGCTCGCTTGCCGGATCCCACGGATGCGGTGGCCACTCCAACTCGAAAAACCCGCCCGATGCCACGGCCCGCTCTCCGTCCCAGACAATCCATCCCACATACTTTCCACCTGCCAGCATGCGCTCCACCCACGGCACAAACTTGCGCCTCATCTCGTCCAGGGTCGAACTGTCGCTCTTGCCCATCTCCGCAAACATGGCGCGCCGATGGGCAGCAATCAACCCGGCATCGGCGGGCGTAGCATTTCGAGTCGCGAGCATGATGCGTAGTATAGGCATTCCGGACCGCAGGCAGCCGCGCACTTCTCGCGCGCCACGTCGCTAAGCCAGCTATCATCCTTTCGTGCACGCCTCACTTCCGCTCGATACGACCCTGCTGCGCCCGGGCATGCGTCTCGCCGTAGGTCTTTCCGGCGGTGCAGATTCCGTCGCCCTCCTTCGCGCTCTCGCCGAGCGGAGCGGGGAATTGGGCCTGGTGCTGCACGCCGCCCATCTGCACCACGGTCTGCGAGGCGACGAAGCAGATGCCGACCTCGCCTTCGCGAAAACTCTCGCGGAGCAGCTCAACATTCCCTTCCATCACACGCAGGTCGACACCGATGCCGAAGCCCAAGCCAACTCCGAATCCATCGAAGAAGCCGCGCGCCGCCTGCGCTACTCGTGGTTTAGAAAACTCTTGTCCGAGATTCCGCTCCACGCAGTGGCTACCGCGCATACCCTCGACGATCAGGCGGAAACCGTCCTTGCCAAGTTTCTCCGCGGAGCATGGACCGAAGGCCTCTCCGGCATTCATCCCGTGATCGAGTTTCCAGAGGGTCGCATCGTTCGCCCTCTGCTAGCCGTGACCCGCGCCGAAATCGAGGCCCATCTTCGCGCGCTCGGTCAATCTTGGCGTGAAGACTCCACCAACCGCCATCTCACCTTCACGCGTAATCGCATTCGCCACGAGCTGCTCCCAATTCTGGAAACTTGGAATCCGCGCCTGCGCGAGCATTTGGCGCACATGGCGGAACTGGCCCAGGACGAAGAAGCCTGGTGGCAAGCGGAGTTGGCCCGCCTCACCCCGCAGTTGATACTCCCCGGGCGCCCGGTTCGCGGAGGCGGCCGCGCTACAGCGAACGGCCTCGCAATCGACATCACGCGTCTGGCGGCATTGCATCCCGCTTTGCAGCGCAGGCTTCTTCGTCAAGCGGCCGAACAAACCGGCGCCGCACTCGATTTTGCGGCGACCGAATCGCTGCGAGGTCTCGCCCTGACGGGCCGTGCAGGCCAAAAGCTCGAGCTCGCGCAGGGTCTTCGCGCGGAACGTTCCCACCGCGAGCTGCACCTCGGTGCACAACCCGCGGGTTCCGCTGGGTCAAAGAGTACGAAAGTTGCACCCGAATACTCCGCTGCGATTCCCTGCGATGTGGAGGCCCCTGCCTTCGGCATTCGTCTTCGCGTTGAGGTGACTGCCGTCCCTGGAGGCGCTTCTCACTCCCCCCAATTGGCCTGCTTGCGCTCATGGAAACCGGGGGACCGGGTCCGTCTGAAGCACTCCAGCGGTCCAAGGAAAGTGAAGGAAGTGCTTGAACGCATGAAAGTTACGGGCAGCGGCCGGGCCATCTGGCCGGTTCTCGAAATCGATGGGCGCATCCTCTGGATGAAAGGGATAGAACTCGAGCAGGAACCGGGAATTGACGTCGTCGTCACGCCTCTCGGTTCCGCGGCAGACAATTCGGCTTCTGGCTAAGCCCCGCCCCAGAATGACAAGGCCAGAATGACAAGGAAGGTACCTGTCTGAAAACTGTTCAAAAACGGCCAGGTCTTCACCTCTAGGCTTGGCCGTTTTCATCCGCTTCGGAGTACAATTCTTTTTACCGCTCATCCCCGCGGAGAGCTATTCGTGTCTCCCGTTTCGAGCCTTCACACTTTCTGTGACTTTGAAGCAGGTGCGGGCGTCTAAAAGGGATGGGTAGGGCGGTCATGGACGTCGCTCGTAGCGGCATCTCCCCCGCCGGGAAAGAGGAATCCTGGTGAATTCTACCGTCAAAACGATCATGTTCTGGGTCTTTATCCTCATCTGTCTGATGTTGCTGTGGGGCGTTGTCCAGCGCGGCACCAACATGGGGGGCAAGGACGCGGAGGTCTCGTATTCCGACCTGCTGGACAGGATCGACGCGGGGCAAGTGCAGGACGTCACCATTCAAGGTACGGAGCTCCACGGCCACATGAAGGCCAACCCGAAAGATCAGTTCCACACCACGATCCCGGCGAGCACCGACACCCTGATTAACAAGATGCACGCGGCCAAGGTCTCCTTCAATTTGAAGGATCCGCAGAACAATATCCTGCTGCCGCTTCTGTTCAACATCGGTCCGTTCGTTTTGCTGGGCGCCATCTGGTTCTTCATGCTCCGGCAAATGCAATCGGGTGGCAACAAGGCCTTGTCCTTCGGCAAGAGCCGCGCACGCCTGCTCTCGATGCAGCAAAAGAAGGTCACCTTTAAGGATGTGGCCGGCGTTGATGAAGCCAAGGAAGAGCTCAAGGAAATCATCGAGTATCTGCGCGAGCCGCAGAAGTTCCAGAAGCTCGGCGGACGCATCCCCAAGGGCGTGCTGCTCGTCGGACCTCCGGGAACCGGCAAAACCCTGCTCGCCCGTGCGGTGGCCGGTGAGGCCAACGTACCGTTCTTCTCCATCTCCGGTTCGGACTTCGTCGAGATGTTCGTAGGCGTCGGCGCAAGCCGCGTCCGCGACCTGTTCGAACAGGGCAAGAAGAACGCGCCCTGCATCATCTTCATCGACGAAATCGACGCAGTCGGCCGTCATCGCGGCGCTGGCCTCGGCGGTGGACACGATGAGCGCGAACAGACCCTGAATCAACTGCTCGTCGAGATGGACGGCTTCGAATCGAATGACGGCGTCATTCTTGTCGCCGCTACCAACCGCCCTGACGTCCTTGATCCTGCACTTCTGCGCCCCGGCCGCTTTGACCGTCGCGTAGTCGTGGGACTGCCCGACATTCGTGGCCGTGAGGAAGTCCTCCGCGTTCACGTCAAGAAAGTTCCCGTCGGCGACGACGTCAACCTCAATATCCTTGCTCGCGGAACACCGGGCTTCAGCGGTGCTGACTTGGCCAACATGGTCAACGAGGCCGCGCTCAATGCTGCGCGCGTCAACCGCAAGCAGGTCCTGATGTATGACTTTGAGCTGGCGAAAGACAAAGTGCTCATGGGCGCCGAGCGCAAGTCCATGCTCCTTTCCGACGCAGAGAAGCGGGTGACTGCGTACCACGAGGCCGGGCATGCCATGGTCTCGTTCTTCCGCGACAACTCGGATCCCATCCACAAGGTCACCATCATTCCGCGTGGCATGGCCCTCGGCGTCACCATCTATCTGCCCGACGATCGCCACAACTACACGCGTGAGTATCTTGAGACGCGCCTCGCAACAGCCTACGGCGGCCGCGTGGCTGAGGAGATCTTCCTCAACCAGATGTCCACCGGCGCCGGCAGCGATATCGAGACCGCAACTGATCTCGCCCGCCGCATGGTCTGCGAGTACGGCATGAGCCGTCTCGGTCCGCTGACTTTCGGCAAGAAGGAAGAGCAAATCTTCCTGGGCCGCGAGATCGCTCAGCATCGCGACTTCAGCGAGGAAACCGCTCGCCAGATCGACCTCGAAGTGAGGCGCCTGATCGATGACGCCTACCAGTCGGCGCATTCGATCCTCGACGCTCACCAGGACGCGATGCATCGCATCGCCGCGGCTTTGCTTGAGCGCGAAACCATCGACGCTGAAGAAGTAAGGTTGCTCATCGAGGGCAAGGAACTGCCGCCGGTCCGCTCCATTCTTGCTTCTCCCAGCGACGGCACCGGTACCGGAACTCCGCAGCAGGTCCTCAAGCCGGAGACCCGCCCCGGTTCAGGCGGCTATCCCGAGGGCTCGCCCTCGCCGGCCTAACCATCACCCGCGGTGGGGCCAATTGCGGCGCGCGCCGCCAAACAGTCCTTCAACAAAAGGCCGCTCTTCGGAGTGGCCTTTTCTGTTGCGAAGAAATGTTCGAAGTCAATAGCCCCAAAAAGGCGCCGTGCCCCATCCTTTCGCCTTCGCTCGGCGAAAGGGTGGGAAACCACGACTCTTTATTCAACTGTTTATAGGGACTCACTCTGTGCGTTTTTGAGAGGGACTTGCTATCGTTTTCTCAAATCTACGGTTGGATCAGGTTCGGTCGAGACGATAAACCTCAGCCATCATTTGAACCTCAAGCACCTTTCATTCGACATAAGAGATGAATGCCCACAGAGAAAAATAAGCAGGTCCAGTACGAATGGCTCGCGCTTCGCTGCCAATCCGGCGAACCGGCTGCATTCGAAGACCTGATCGCGGTCATGGAGCGGCCATTGCTCTACTACGCGATGAGTCTTACCGGCAGTCAGGACAGCGCTCTCGACGTCCTTCAGGAAGTCTGGATCAAGACATTCCGTGGCATTCGAAAGCTTAAAGACCCCGGCGCATTGCGGCCGTGGTTGTACTCCATCGTCCATGGAATCGCTGTGGATCGCATCAGAAAAAACTCCCGGCGTGAGGCGGCCGAGCAGTTCCAGTACGAAGAGTTTGTCGAGGCTGAGGAGCCTTCGTTTGCGAATGAAGATGCGGAGGCAATCCACCAGGCATTGAGTGGAATCAGCCTTCTGCATCGCGAGGTTCTGGTTCTGCATTTTCTTGAAGACCTGTCGATCGACCAGATCGCCGAAGTCGTGGGGTGTTCCGAAGGAACCGTGAAATCCCGCATGCATTATGCCAAGCGGGCAATGAAGGAAGCTCTGAGTGGAGGGATCTATGGAAAAGCAAAATGAAAATGTGCGCGACCGCTTGCTGGCGCGTATGCCTCAGCCGGAGAATCTTGCAGCCTATCGGGAGGAGACGGCGTCCTTGCTGGCAAAACACAAAAGAGCGCTGTTCTGGGAGGGGATCCCGGCCACAGTGCTTTCCCTGGTTGCAGCGGGCCTTTTCTGGATGACCTTCACTCCCTGGGCGCAAAGGCTTGGCGCGCGGGAGGTCCAAATCCTTGATGCTTGTGCGTGCCTCTTCTTCTTCGCGGGCGCGATGATCGAATTGAGATACAAAATCTATCAGAACCGGGTGGAGCTACTCAAAGAAGTCAAGCAGGTCCAGCTTCAGATCCTCGAGTTGCAGGCCTCGCTGGGAAAAGCTTCGCCGCCCCAAACCTAACCGCGAGCCTCCCGACGCCATGGTGCATCGGCCCCGGGCGGAATCGTATCGTCCTCGTTGGCCGACACGATCGTCCCCTGATGATAGAGAATCTGCCATCCCTCATTGGTCCGCAGCCAGATCGTTGCGCTGCGTGTGAGGCGACCCGCTTGATCGAGCGTATAGGTCAATAAATAAGTGTCGGGACTGAGCGCGCGAAGCCCGAAATCAGTGCATGTCCATCCCGCCGCCTCGGCATCAACGGGCGGATAATGCTCTAGGCCCTGCATAATGAATTCTCTGCTATAGCGGCGGCCCGAAGCTCCGACTTCCCAATAGGAAGGATCCATTCTGCGTCTGAATTCAGCAGTGTTTTCGCCGAACGCAGCTCGATGAAAAATCGGTTCGCGGCAACGGAGTTCTTCCAGTACCGGCTTCAATTCCGGATCGACGAACGCGAAGACCTGTTCCTTGCCGATGGCGCAATTCTAAGTCGGGCCGCGCATTGCCGCACGATCTCTCCGCGTTGGCGTGCTTTAGAAAATCCGGTAAGCCATACCCACGCTCACGCCGTACGGCTTCACGGTTCCATTAATCCAGTTCGGCCACAACTGATACTCGAAGTCGGCAGCCCGCAAGCTCAGTCGATTGCCCAGGGGCATATCGACGCCGCCGCCCAGCGCGACATCCGTGAAATGGCCGTAGGCAAAGTTATATTGGAAATTCATCTTCCCGTAACCGATCAGCGCCTTCGCATACGGCCTGAACCGCCGCGTTTCATGAATCGGCACGCGTGGACCAATAAGGTAGTTATCTTCGTAAATATTCTCGTATTGGTTGAAGCGCAGCCAACGGCCCTCCGCCTCAAACTGGATCCAATGCCTCACTCGAAGATCCACATACGTGCCGAGACCGATAAGCGGCGTCGAGGATTGCTCAGCGACTCCTGTGCCATCGTAGTCCGGTTGAAAGATAGACCCCATGCCGCCCGCACTGAGCGAGAGCGGCGATCGGGTGGCGGATGCAACAACTTGCGCATGGGCCATTCCTGCCCAGGCACACAGCACGCAGCAAATCAAAACAGCGGCGCTTTTCTTCATGGGGACGGCGTTATCCAATTCTGGTGAAGCACTCAACTCGCGTGGCTTCGTTTTAAAATCCAGCAGTTTGGTTTGAAGCCGGGCAACACGATTCTCCAGCCCGGCTCATGAAAGCGACGACTGAGCCTATTGAGGCGCAGGCGTCGGAGCGTTGGCCGTCGGCTGGGGTCCGGTCGGCGGCGGATCACCGCTTGCAGGCGGTGCCGCTTGCGTCGGTGGGGCAGTCGCTGGCTGGTCCGCGCCAGGTTGTGCCGCAGCAGGCGCAGTACCCGCTGGAGCTGAACCCGGAGCGGCCGGCTGGCTTGCGTTCGCCGCCTCATACCGCTGTAACTTGAAATAAATGGGAGTCACCTCCAACGGCATCTTGTCGCGGGGGTTCATCGGCGCATATAGCTTGGCGTTCAACATATGCACCTTGTCGTCCCATGGGTCCGTCTTTAGCCAGCTTCCGAGCGGCGATGCGGGAATCTGCGTCAGGTCGTCCCAATTGATCTTTGGCGCTTCGTGCGACAGATCTGCCATCCATGGCGTCCCGTCCGCCTTCAACAACGAATCGCCCAGCATGGGCGTATTCAAAGCCCTCAGGTTCTTGCCCCTATCCGCAAGCTGCTCCCAGAACAACCCCGCATCGGGAAGCTTGTCCTTATACATCGATGCCTGCAGATACTCCATGCCCTTTTTCGCTGCAGTAGCATCGTCGATTTCGCTGTGGTTCATTTCGATCCGGCGGAACGTCGCTTCGTCGGGGAAGAGCAGCCGATCGTTGAACGCATAACGCGTGTCGATGTGATGCCCCATCGCGATATGCGCCAGTTCCACCGAAATCACCGAAGCAATCGCTGCTTCGCTGTGCGGCAAGCTGTCGATCAATCCCTTGCTCAACAGAATTGTGTTGCCCACCGTCGTCGCTTCGACCGTCGTCGTCAGTAACACGCGGCAATGCACTGGGGCCGACAGAGGAATATTGCTCGGTACGGCCAAGTTGATCACGATCTGATCCAGCACCTGGTTCTCAAAACCATTGGGCGTGAGCGGAGCCACCAGCCCTGCCTCTTCCAGGCGATCGATCACGTTGTTCTCTGCCTGTGTCAGCCAGTCCCGCGATGCCTGCAGTGGACTTACATCCTGCGAGTCGTCGCTCTTGTCCACGGCGTCTTCGATCTTCATGCTGACGTTTTCGCTGTCACGCGTAGGCAGCTTGAGCGAGTAACCCCAGAAGTGCGTCTGCGCTTTCAGGCCGATCGGCTTGTTGCTGTCGCCGCGGTTCGATTCCTCCACGTAGATCGCTACCGGCAGCCAAATGCCGGGCTGCACATTCATCCGCCAGCTATCGAAATGGAAGTAGTACCGCGAATCATCCTCGGACGACGGCCCGGTGTACGTTCCGTTGAAGCGCACCACGTTGCCGTCTTGGTCTTCAATCCAGATGCGGCCGTAGAAGCGTCCCATGCCGTTGACCTTGGGGTGAACATCGAAGACCCATGTGCGAACCTGCCCTAGAAACTCGCGCCGTACATAACTGAACACATAGTGCTGCTGATCGAATCCCGTCGGGTCAAGGAACATCATCTGCATGAAGCCGGTTGGATTGTAGGTGAACCGCTTGTCCAGACCCAGAGATTTGGTCAGCCCCGTGATCGCCGAAAAGGAGCCCTTGAAAAAGCCCTTCTTGGCGGAATTACGCGGCTCATATGTCTTGTCAAAGAATCCCTTGCCGAAATCGACGCGGCTCAGCGTGTACTGGTCGTCCACCGGAACTTGATAAAGCTTCACGTCGGGCCGTGTATCCTGAATATAGGTCTCCACCAGGGGCGTCTTCTCCTGGATGGCCTTGATCAACACCTTTTCCTGCCCAATTGCCTTCTCCACCAGCGCGTTCTGCTCCGGCGTCAGTTGGTGCGCCTGCTCGTACTTGGGGGCTTTCTTTGCATACGCGCAAGTTACACCCAGCGTCAGAGTGAGCAAGCTGAGAGAAATCTTCCGAAACATCATTCGTGAGCTCCTAGTATCTTTGCTACCGTTCTCTGGCTCCAGACACCATGCGGGGGAATCCGAGGTCGTCCTGTGCCAATTCCAGTTCGTTTGTCTCTTCATTAAGCCAATTGGAAAGTAATCGTGATGTTGGTTGTCAGATCCACCGCCTGCCCATTCCGGGTAGCCGGGCGAAAGCGAATTTGCTCGGCTACACGCCGCGCTTCCTCATCGAGTCCGTGGCCCAATCCATGCACTACGCCTTCCACCACGACATGACCGGCGGCGGTGAACGTGACGCGCAGAATTACATCGCCCTGCACCTTCAGCTGCTTCGCTTCGCTGGTGTATTGCGCGGGCGGCTTCGAAATCACTTCAAGATTGGTCGACGCAGGCGTCGCTTTCATCATCGCGGGCGTTGCAGCCGCCTGCACTTGCGGAATTCCCGCCGAGCCGACCTTGCCGCCGAATCCCTGCGTCGTTCCCGTTGCTCCAGGGAGCCCTGCCGATGCCACGTGCCCGTAGACCCCGCTGTTCGATCCTGACTTCGTTCCGTTCCCAAGGCCCGTCGATCCGACCACACCATGAGGAGCGACAGAAGGTCCCTGCATACCGCCATAGGGATTCCCAATCGCCGCAACCGTCGCGGGCTTAGTCGCATTCGGATTGGGAGTCACGCCAAATGTATCGCCCAGGTGCACCGGCGCCGTCGAAGGCTTCTGCTGCGCAGTCTGCGCGGGCATCGCCGCCGCCAACGCAGCCTTGGGCTGCGGAGCCAGCGTAATCGCCGGCTTCACCAGCTTGATCTCCGGCATCTTCAGCTTCGCTTCCATCTCAATCGGCTTCAGCACCGGCTTTTCAATCTTGGGCAGATTGATCTTCGGTGCTTCCAGCTTCACTTCCACAGGCTTCGGCGGCTCCGGCAGCTTGGGCGGCGGAGTCACCTTCACCTTGGGTGGAGGCGGAGGCGTGGTAGGAAAAATGAGTTCGGTATTTTCAAAATGGTGTTGCTGGATGACCCGCTTGGCCATCATTCCCACATACAGAACCGTGGCCAGGATCATCATGTTGATGACCGCCGCGGTGATGAACGATCCCGACCTGCCCTCCGGCTCGGGAAGTAAGCCAAAGCTGATGCGTTCTGGATAATGATTCATCGGCATGTCTCAAATTCCTTAAGAATGATTACGGGGATTACGAGTGCCTTGACCTTCCACCAGAATCGCCATCGCCGCCAAAAATTGCCGACGTTGACATCTCCAGCCGGTCTCTCCTCGGTTCATTTCCGCTATCCCAAGTTGCGCCCGCGGGCAACGTTCCACCGGGCGGCATGGGCAGACAAACTCGATTCATACTCCCATGGCAATTCTTTGCTATTGGAGGGGGATAAGAAGATCGATCCAAACTCGCAGTGCCGGCTTGAAAAAAATCGCCGCCAGCAGCTGACATCCTATTTAAACCTGCTGCGCGAGATCTATCCTCGCTCGCCTTTACCCTGGACATCCAAATGCTCCCAATCACGTCCCAGGCAAGAGAAAAACGAATCCCAAACTGCCCGTAAGAGTGAAGGGAAGTTCGATTCTGGATTGCCCCGGTGCCGCGTCTGTAAGAGGATTCACTTCACGCAACTGGGTTGTCAGGGCGTCAGGATGCGTTATTTGGCGTGCCGCTCGCGCGGTCTTCGGGCCAGTTCACACACATCTATTCCGGCCCTGCCTATGTAATAGACTTACCCTAAACCAAAGTGTTCGTGAAAGGACAGTATTTTTGTGAAGATTCTGGTTACCGGCGGTGCCGGATACGTCGGTGGCACCGTCGCCTCGCTGCTAGCCTCCAAAGGCCACAATCCCATTGTATTCGATAATTTGTGCCATAGCCGCCGCGAGGAGGTCCCCGCGGGTATCGAATTCGTCCAGGGAGATTTGGCAGACCGGTCCAAGCTTGAAAATCTTTTCGTTTCTGCTACCGATTCCGGCACACCTTTCGACGCTGTCCTCCATTTTGCCGCTCTCATTGAAGCAGGCGATTCCATGCGGAACCCGAGCCTCTATTTCCGCAACAATACCGCCTCGACCCTCTCTCTTCTTGAAGCCGTTCTGGCCAAGGGGCCCAGACGCCTGGTCTTTTCTTCCACGGCTGCGGTCTACGGGGAGCCCGAGTTGGTCCCCATCGAGGAAAACGCGCGACTCAATCCCACCAATGTCTATGGCGAGTCCAAGCTGATGGTCGAGCAAATGCTCACCTGGTTCAACCGCATCCACGGCCTGCGCTACGCCTCCCTGCGCTACTTCAACGTGGCGGGCGCTCCCGAGAGCCCATCCGGAGTCATCCGTGGCGAAGCCCATGAGCCCGAATCGCACCTGATCCCGCTCATCCTTGACGTCGCCCTCGGCCGTCGGGCTTCGATCAACATCTATGGCGACGACTATCCCACCGCGGACGGCACCTGCATCCGCGACTACATCCACGTCTCCGACCTCGCCGACGCCCATTTGCTCGCCCTTGCCGCGCTCGATTCGCACGACCGGCTCATCTTCAATCTCGGCAACGGCCAGGGGTTCAGCGTGCGCCAGGTCATCGAATCCGCCCGCCGCGTCACCGGCCATCCGATCCCGGCTGAGGTCCTCCCGCGCCGCTCCGGCGATCCGGCGGTCCTCGTCGCCAGCTCTGCAAAGGCAATTCGTGAACTCGGCTGGCAACCGCGCTACGCTCAGCTGGACGACATCGTCCGCACCGCCTGGCTCTGGCACCAGAAACGCTACGCAAAATAGTCCAGCCCGTGAGCTCGCGGAGGTTTCGTCTTCGGCTGCCGATTTGAGAAGTTTGTTGGCTTCCGCGAATGACCTTGGTACTTCTTCCAAGCCGTTTCTGCTTTGGAAAACCATGCTGTCTGCTTCATTCTCGGACAGAGTGCTCCCACGATGAAGCGGGCGTTCTCTCACGCTCGAGGAGCGCCGTTTGTCCCATCCAAGGCAGTTCACCCCCGAATATACAGAAGGCTTTCGTTGCATCGGCCCGGCCTGCGAGGACTCCTGTTGCGAGCAGTGGACTGTTCACATCGACCAGACAACCTTCGAAAAGTATCGGGCCCTGCCTGCTGGTCCGCTGCGCACAATCATCGACGAAAACGTCCTGCGCACGCCTGAGGAACCCACCGTGCCCGGGGAACCAGCAGCAGCCTTCGCCCAGATCCGGATGACCGCTGATGCGAAGTGTCCAATGCTCTCCGCGGACGGCCTTTGCCGGATTCAGATCGAGCACGGGGACGCCTATCTTTCCCACATGTGCGCCACCTATCCACGCGCCGTTTACACGATTAAGGAAGTGACGGAAAAGGCGCTTTCGCTTTCCTGCCCTGAGGCGGCGCGCCTGGTGCTTCTCAATCCGCACCTACCAACCGACGCCGGCCCCAACGCCTTATCGCCGACTCGCAACCATGCCGCGTCGGGCAGCGATCTATGGCTCCCTCATTTCTGGCCCATCCGCGATTTTGCGCTGGAACTGGTGCGAAATCGGGCTCTACCTTTGTGGCAGCGACTGTTTCTGCTTGGCCTGTTCAGCCGGCGGCTCGATGCCATCGCGCCCGGCGATTTTAGCGAAGAGGTCCCAAAGCTCTTGGCCGGCTTCACCGCCGCTGCCGCCACGGGAAGCTTGGTACCTGCGATGGAAACTTGGCCGGTGGATCCCGCTCAGCAGTTGGATGTCGTCCTGCGGTTAGCTGGAATGCTGCTGCACCGCTCGCACATCCGGCCGCGCTTCACCGAGTGCATTCAGGCTTTCACCCAGGGCATCGGAAATGGTCCGGGAGCCACATTGGAATCTCTCACCGCCCATTACGCCTGGGCGCACGACCGTTTCTATGCGCCGTTCTTTCGGAAGCACCCGCACATCCTGGAGAATTATCTGGTCAATACCATCTTCCGATGCCGATTTCCCTTCGGAAGTGACTGGGCACGAAACGGCGCTGCACCTTCAATGAGCCGGGAGTTTGCCGTGCTCACTGCGCAGTTTACTTTGATGAAAGGCCTGCTGATCGGTGTCTCCGGTTTCCAGCGCGAACTGTTCTCCGCGGACCACGTCGTTCATACCGTCCAGGCAGCCAGCAAGCATTTCGAGCATCATATCGACTTCCTCAAAGATGCCCACGCTTTGCTGGTGGAGAGCCAGATGGACGGCGCAAGAGGATTGGGGATTCTGCTCAGAAATGTTGAATCGACCGCACACCTGCCCGACGCGCCGTCGATTCAACCTCCGATACACGTTCCAATTTATGCTTCAAGCCCCGCGGCGGACTCCCCACCGTCATTCCCTCGCGACCGCAATGCATAAATTCGCCGCGGCAAATTAAGGCTCATCTCGGAGCCACCTGAAGATTGTTCGTCACGGAGAAGATACCGGGGACACTGTTCGCGCGAATTCCGGCAGTATCCTTG
Organism: uncultured Acidobacteriaceae bacterium; assembly: GCA_963704415.1. Lineage (GTDB taxonomy): Bacteria > Acidobacteriota > Terriglobia > Terriglobales > Acidobacteriaceae > Telmatobacter. The sequence goes on from OY969908.1 coordinate 3,380,276, forward strand.
TCACCTTGGCAGTCCACCACACCTTCGAGAGTGACGTGACCGTTATTCACAATGATGCGGATGGGCTTTTGCACTCCCAAGGCATATTTTTCGAGGGATGGAAATCCATAGATTGCGCGATACAGCGCCAGGCGCAACTGATCGTCCATCGGAGAGGTCGGCAGGACCTCAATCTTGTTCACAACATGGTCGACGCCTTCAATATGCTTCACGGCATTTTCAGCGTCCGATTTGGTAACCGGCCGGACCACTTGTCCGAGCAGCGTGACAGTGTCGCCATTCACCTGAAATGCGATGTTGTCGAAGACGCCGAACCACGGAAGCATCAAGAGTTCGTGGCGGACTTCTTTTGCGATGCGTGCCTCAGCGGGGCTCAAGGGGGCAGCCTGGCTTACGGCGAAAGGTGCGAGAACCAATGGCAGAATCACGAGACACATCAAGTTGCGTTTCATGGCCACTCCTTGCAGAAAACTGTTGCCGAATGAATCGACTCGCCTCGGTTAGATGCGCGTAAGTGGAAGGACGACGGCCATCGAAGGTGGATAAGTGAGAATTTTGCCCTCAAACGTGGCCCGTTCGCAATTGATTGTAGAGACAATCCGAGAATGATCGAGATGGTGAGCGAGGGTTTTCCTATTTGTGCCGCGTTCGGACCTCAATTCTCGACGGCAAGCGCTGCAAGCCCACCGCGAACGCGTTCAAGTACCGATGGCCAGTCGCCAAACCTGGGTTGCCGGAATAGACGCATCGTCGGATACCAGGGGCTGTCTTCGCGCTCCGTCAGCCAACGCCAGTCAGGCGCGAAGGGAAGCAGCGTCCACGTCGTTTTCCCCAGTGCTCCGGCGAGATGCGCCACAGCCGTGTCGACCGTGATGACCAGGTCCAGCTTGGCAATCAGCGCCGCCGTATCGGCCATGTCCCCGATCGCAGCTCGCAGATCGATCAATCGCGCGTCAACCTCGTCAAGTTGCGACGCGGCCGGTCCCATCTGCAACGAGAAGAAGTGCACGCCTTCAAGACCCAGCAAGGATTCGAAGCCGCGCAGAGGGATGGAACGAATCCAATCTTCCGGGAACAAGGGGTTGCCGCTCCACGCAAGACCCACACGAAGGCCTTCGGCGCGCCAGTCAAGGCACTCAGCATTCTTCCGCGCGTCCGCCGGAACGCTGATATAAGGAACCAGCGCAGGGATCGAGTCGATCGTCGTTCCGAAGGCCAGCGGCAGGCTCATCAGCGGGCAATGCCATTCGAAGGGCGGGACCGGATCTCCAGTGGCTACGAAGATCTCGATGCCGGGTAGCTCCTCAGCCAACCGCAGCAGACTCTTTGGAACATCCAGGATGACCGCCCCGCCCGCGGCCTGAACCATGGGCACATAGCGGAGGAACTGCAACGTATCGCCCAATCCCTGTTCCGCGTGAAGGAGAATGCGCGCACCGTTCAGGAATTCCCCTCGCCAGATTGGCTGTGGAAAAGTGCGCGTCGCATTCTTTTTGCGCCTGGTACGAATCTCATAATCAAGCCAACCTGCCGCGAAGTTTCCGCCAAGCAACTCGACCAGGCTTCGATTCCACTTTGCTTCGACGTTGTCCGGGTTCAGGACCAGCGCCTGTTCATAGCTTCGGAGCGATTCCTCCAGCCTTTGCTGGCTCCGTCGCGTGTTTCCCAGGTTGTTATAGGCCTCAGAGTTGTCGGGCTTCAGCGCCAGCGCGCGTTCGTGACACGCAGCGGATTCGTCCAGCTTTCCCTGGTCCCGGAAGACAATGCCCAGGTTGTTATGCGCATCGGCGTAGTCGGACTTAAGCGCGAGTGCGCGCGCATAGCATGCCTGGGCTTCGTCGAACTTGCCCAGGTCGCGAAAGACCACACCGAGGTTGTTATGCGCTTCGGCGATATTGGGTTGAAGCGCGATCGCACGCTCGTAGCAGGCCCTCGCTTCATCGAGTCTTCCGCCGGTGCAAAACAGGTTGCCGAGATTGTTGAGCGCCTCGAAGAAATCCGGATTCAAGGAAAGAGCGCGTTGGTAGCTGACTCTTGCTTCTTCCGGCTTGCCTTCCCGCACCAGCAGCATACCCATGTTGTTGTGGGTTTCGGCCGAGTCGGGCTTGAGCGCGAGCGCTTGTTCGAAGTGCGGCCTCGCCTCATGGAGCCTGTTTTGATCGAGGAAGATTTTGGCCAGATTGAAGTGCGCTTCCTCGCTCTTCGGATTGAGCTGCAGAACCTGCCGGTATGCAGCGATTGCCTCATCCGCTCTTCCCTGGTCCTGCAGCACGGCGCCAAGGCTCGCGTGGTAGTCGGCTTCGTTGGGTCTGATAGCAATCGCGCGTCGCATCATACTTGCCGCCGCATCGAAGTTGCCGACCTGATGCGCGATCAGCCCCAAGCCATAGAGGCTCTTCGCATGCTTGATGTCAATCGCCAGAACCTGCAGGTAAAGCTGCTTCGCCTCCTCCAGCCTGCCGGCCTGATGCTCCCGAATTGCGCTTGACAGCAAGCGGTGGACGGCCGGCTCCGTGGAACTGGTCTTGTGCGCCAAAGGTTTCCTCGATATCAATTCGTCCGGCTCGCGAACTGCCCTGGCGCAGCCCGACCTCACTCACAAGACCATGTTCTCGCAAGTGGCTCGCATTCCTAACGGTATTCGGAGAAGTGTCACATCTCTAGCAACAGGATTAGCCTCGAACGGCCAAGCTCCCGATTCGTCGAAGCGATCATGACAAGAACTTCATTTCCATTTCTATGGATATTGAACCGTGACCGGCCGATAAGGCATTCGGAGGAAATCTATGAACGTGTCAGCCATCAATCCCGCGGCTCACTCCACGGGTGTGTCCCAGGTCCAATCCGCATCTCCTGCCCCAGCCTCTTCGAAATCCTCACCCGCATCTTTGCCCACCGATACCGTCACCCTGAGCCCAGCCGCTCAAAAGGCTACGCACGCTGACGACGTCGATCACGACGGCGACTCCCACTAACTAATTGAACGTTCCAGGCCGGAACTGAATCCACGCCGCCTCACGGCCCCGTCTTTGGCGGGGTCCCACTGGTCGGCGGCGTTGCCGGCTTCTGCGGCGTGGTCCCTGGCGTCGTCCCGGGCGCAGGGTTTGCCGGCGGCTTCGGCTTTCTCCTCACCGGCTTCTTCGCAGGCGCAGGGCAAACCGGCGCAGGCGGCGGAGCAGGGCACTTGAACGCCGCCTGCTTCTGCACCGTCACGCGCAGGTCCACCAGTTGCTTCTCCTGAGAACCTGCCGCCGTTTCCATGCTGTCATCCAGAGCCAGGCGCGCCGTATTCAGATTGACCAGAGCCTGCCGCAGAGCATTCGCCTGGTCGTCGGGAGCGGCCATGCGTGCCGCCTCCACCACCCGCAACAATACGTCATAAAGCGCATCCAGATGTCTCGATACCGGTAGCGTCTTGCTCAGCGCTCCCGGCGCCGTATCCGCATCCTTCAGCAGCGGACCGATGTGCATCTGCATGTCCTGCTGAATCGAGTTGATGTCCGCGCTGGCCTCTTCGCGCACCGAGCCCCGCTTCCACCGCTCCACTTTCAACCCTGCAAGTGTCTGCTGCACCGTATCGAGTGAGGGCTGCAGAATCTTGGACGCTGTTGGAATCACTGGCGCTGCGATTGCAGCAGGTGCCGCAGCAGGCGCGACATCGCTGGGCGTCGAAGACGTCGACGCGGTCGGAAGAGCCTGCGTCTGCGCCTCTGCAAATCGGGCCAGTGACGCGCAGAAAATCAAAGGCGAAAAAAGGACCGCGACGACGAATGCTGTATTGGTTTTGCGCATGGAATGTATTTACCCGTTATCTCTGCCCGAGACAGCAGAATAGCCGATGACTCCGCGCACTTTCCAGTGGCCGGCCAACTCTCGACGTGATTAGACCGAGCCAGCCGCAGAACTGCAATCCTGTTCTGTTTTGCACACACCACTTGGCGCGCGCCCCGAACGAGAGCATACTGCCTTCAGAGCCAGTTTCAGGGGCGCATCCATCGGCACGGTCTTTTGGCACAGTCTTGTCCGTGCAAATCCCGTACTTTCTGCGCTCTCGCACCACGCGTCGCCAACGATGCTTCGATGACTCCAAACTTGGCGTTCGAGCGATCGCGAGTTTTGAACCGGATTGGTTCCACGCACGTCTACATTTCTATGCGCGCCGTCTTCCCCTAGGTTGTCGGCCTATCGAAGTTCCCGGAGGAGTCATTCATGCAGCCTGCAGCCCTCACGCTTCCCCAAACTTTGGGGCAACTGCGCACCAGCCCTCATTTTGCTGAAGCTTGCCTGAAAACGCGCAGTGTCAAAGACGAATTGCGTCGCAACCTCATTGCCCGTCTGCGTTCCCGCGAGCCTCTTTTCCCCGGTATCGTCGGCTATGACGATTCGGTCGTGCCGCAAATCGTCAACGCTGTGCTCTCCAAACAAAACTTCATCCTGCTCGGCTTGCGCGGACAGGCGAAGAGCCGCATCCTGCGCGCGCTCACCGCGCTGCTCGATGAACGCCTCCCCTACATCGCCGGCTGCGAAATCCGCGACAACCCCTACCTGCCCATTTGCAAGCGCTGCCGCGACCTCGTTGCTGAACTCGGCGATGCCACGCCCATCGCGTATCTCTCCCGCGATGACCGCTACGTTGAAAAACTCGCCACTCCGGATGTCACAGTCGCTGACCTCATCGGTGACCTCGATCCGATCAAGGCCGCGCGGGGTGCCCAGGACCTTTCCAGCGAACTCACCATGCACTATGGCCTTCTGCCCCGCGCCAACCGGGGCATCTTCGCGATCAACGAGCTGCCCGATCTCGCCGGAAAAATTCAGGTCGCTCTCTTCAACATCATGCAGGAAGGCGACGTGCAGATTAAGGGCTACCCGGTGCGCCTCCCCCTCGATCTTGCGCTCGTCTTCAGCGCCAATCCCGAGGACTACACCGCGCGCGGCAAAATCGTGACTCCTCTCAAAGACCGCATCGGCTCCGAGATTCGTACCCATTATCCCGAAACCCTCGAAGAGGGAATCGCGATCACGGCGCAGGAGGCCTGGTCCGAACGCGGAACGACCTCCATCGAAATTCCTCAATATGTTCGCGAGGTCGTCGAGCAGGTAGCCTTTTCCGCGCGCTCTGACAAGAAAGTCGACAAGCGCAGCGGCGTCAGCCAGCGCCTTCCCATCTCCACATTGGAGCTGATGGTTTCCAGTGCCGAGCGCCGCGCACTTATTCACACCGAGCCGCTCGTCCTGCCGCGCATCAGCGACCTTTATGCGGCTCTGCCCGGCATCACCGGCAAGCTTGAGCTCGAATACGAGGGCGAGATGCGCGGCGCGGATACAGTCGTTCACGAGCTCATTCACACCGCGGTCGGCAAAATCTTCGATCGCTATTTTTCCGGCGTCGACACATTGCAGATCGAGCAGTGGTTCAAACTCGGCGGCACCGTGAAGCTCGACGACAATCAGGCTACGCCCGCCGCGCTTGCAGACCTGAAGCAGATTCACGGCCTCCTCGACAAGCTCTCGCCGCTCGGAATCAGCGCCTCCGATGCACCGCAGAAAGCCGTTGCTGCCGCTGAGTTTTTGCTCGAGGGCATGGTCGCCCACCGCAAACTCAGCCGCAGTGAAGAGCGTGTGTTCACAGCGCAGGAGAAGACAGGCCGTACCCCGGAGCGACCCGACGTCGAACGCGAATTCGAAGAATGGGAACGTGGCCGTCGAGGCCGCCCAGGCAGAGGCGGCTACAACTGACATTGCGAAGCAATGTCATCCTGAGCGGAGCGAAGGATCTGCTGTTAGCTTTTTCTCGGGCAGAACGAACATGGGTGCCCCAGGTCTCGATTCAGAGCCTGGGAAAGCACGGAACCTAAACAGAGGAATCCCATGAAGGGCGTTCGCTACACCAAATACAACGGTGACCTGGCCTCCGAAATGGATCTCGAGAGCCTGCTCCAGGCGCTCTCCGACTTCTTTCTCGACTCCGGCTTCAACGATCCCTACTCGGACTTCGGGGAGATGGACAACTCGCTCGAAGCGCTCCGCGAAGCCTTGCGACAGATCCTCGAGTCGGGCGAATTCTTCGACGAAGATACGCAACGCCAGATCAACGAAATGTCCGCCGCGGGCAAACTCGACGAGCTGATCGACAAGCTCATTGAACGGATGCAGCAGGAGAGTTACATCTCTACATCCGGCCGCCCCGATCCCACGCAGGCTTCGCAGGGTGGCGGCGAAATCGGCGACGTCGAAGGCGAAGTGCGCTTCGAAGTTACCGACAAGAGTCTCGATTTTCTCGGATTCAAAACACTCCGCGATCTGCTCGGCTCTCTCGGCAAATCGAGCCTCGGTCGTCATGACACGCGCCACTGGGCCACGGGGATCGAGGCCACCGGTGCGCCGCGCCGTTACGAATTCGGCGATACGCTGAACCTCGACACCATCGCCACACTCAACTCCGCGATCGCGCGCGAAGGCATCGGCCTGCCGCTGAATCTTGAGTATGACGATCTCCATGTCCATCAATGCGAGTACCAAAGCTCCTGCGCCACCGTGGTGATGCTTGACTGCTCGCATTCCATGATCCTCTATGGCGAAGACCGCTTCACGCCTGCGAAAAAAGTGGCCATGGCGCTCTCGCATCTTATCCGCACGCAGTATCCCGGCGACTCGCTCAACCTTGTCCTCTTTCACGACTCGGCTGAGGAGCTGCCCGTCTCGCAACTGGCGCGCGTCAAAGTCGGCCCCTTCTACACCAACACCCGCGAAGGCCTGCGCGTTGCGCAGCGCATCCTCGCCCGCCAGCGCAAGGACATGAAGCAGATCGTCATGATCACCGACGGCAAGCCTTCGGCGCTGACCATGCCCGATGGCCGCATCTACAAAAACGCCTACGGCCTCGATCCGCTCGTCGTCAGCGAAACGCTGGAAGAAGTGGCGCGCTGCAAACGCTCCAACATCATGATCAACACCTTCATGCTGACCAACGACCACAGCCTGGTGCAATTCGTGCACAAAGTCTCGGAGATGTGCCGCGGCAAAGCCTACTTCACCACGCCGCACAACCTCGGCGAATATCTGCTGATGGACTACATGAATCGCAAATCCAAGACCATCCACTGACACGCAGCGACAATCAGCACGACCATGGGTGCCCATCCTAGCTTCGCTAGGGTGGGAGAGCACGGACCTACCAAGCGCTTTTCATCCTGAGCGAAGCCGATCACCGAGGGAACGGCGCAGTCGAAGGATCTGCGGTTGCGGATACCCCCTCCCCCGGTTTCTTGCTAAATATCTCTGTCCATTGGACTTAGCTTTATCAATAACTTACGATAACCTTAATCGAATCAATCGCTTATAGCGAAAGATCTCTCAGCAAAGGACTTAGCAGCTTTTCGTGGTTGGCCCACGGCTTTCGGGCTTCGGCCTAGCGTCTATTCTGCGCTGGGAGCTGGTAATTATTCGCATCGAAGGCCGAAGATCGATTCGATCAGAGCTTCTGTGAACGGGCCGGGCGCAGATCCACAGGCCTTCCCCCACTGTTTATCTCCTTTTCAACCTACCGTTACGGGGTTTTCATCCTCGGGCAGCCTAATTGCACCGCACGTCCATTTCTGACGAGGAAAAGTTATGAAAATGTTTGCGCGCAGCTTCCCGCTGCTTCTGATCTTTCTCTCCATCTCTGCGAGTTTGCAGGCACAAGACTCCAATTCCAGACCCAGGGTCAAGCACGTTTTGCTCATCAGCGTCGACGGCATGCACGCTCTCGACCTTACGAACTATGTCAGCAGTCACCCGCAATCGACTCTCGCGCAACTGAGTTCGCATGGCGTTACCTTCGACAACGCTGCCACCTCGCAGCCGTCCGACTCCTTCCCCGGACTTTCCGCTTTGGTTACCGGCGGATCGCCGACGACTGCCGGCTTCTGGTACGACGTGACCTATAACCGCAAACTCTCTCCGCCGGCTCTCACCACGCCGTACATCTCTTACGTGGGCGCCCCCGGCGGTCCGTGCCCTGGGCAAATCGGCACCATCACGGAGTATGACGAATCGATCGACAAGGATTTGACCAAGTTGTATGGATCCATCGATCCGAATTTTCTGCCCCGCGATCCCAATCGTGGTTGTGCGCCGGTCTATCCGCACGAATATCTCCGCGTGAACACCATCTTTGAGGTGGTGAGGGCCCACGGAGGTTACACGGCCTGGACCGACAAGCATCCCGCGTATGAATGGACCAATGGTCCGAGCGGCCAGGGTGTCGATGACTTCTTTGGTCCTGAGATCAACTCGATCCCGGTTGCGTTGCCATTTCCCGGCTGCACCCCGGTGCCCGCCCCCGATACAACTCCCGACGATGGCTGGACCAACGATCTGAAAGTCATCCAGTGCTACGATCAGACCCACGTCCAGGCAGTGCTCAATGAGATCAACGGCTACACACACGATGGATCGCAGCGCGCGCCCATCCCAACGTTGTTCGGCACCAACTTTCAGTCCGTTAGCGTAGGTGAAAAATTGGTGGGCAATGGCTATCTCGATGTCCTTGGAACCCCTTCACCAGGACTGCTCAGCGAGTTGGAATTTGTGGATAACTCTCTTGGGGAGATGGTCAGCGCGCTGAAAAAAGCCGGCATTTACGACGAAACGCTCATCATCATCGGGGCAAAGCACGGCCAGTCGCCGATCGATCAGAGCAAGAAGGTTGCCATCAGCGGCGGCCAGCCCGCAACTTTGATCAATACGATTGCTTCCGGCGAGGCCTTTGACATCTCCGACGACGGCTCGCTCATCTGGCTGAACGACTCTTCTCAAGCGGCGGAGATCGCTCAACAGCTCAGCACACCGGCAAACCAGGCCACTCTCGGCATTCAGGAGATTTTCGCAGGCCCGGCACTCCAGGAAAAATTCAATAGCCCGCTGCATGATCCGCGCACACCGGACATCATCCTCAAGGTCAACACCGGCGTCATCTTCACAGGCGGCTCAAAGATCGCCGAGCACGGCGGCCTCAACGAGGACGATACGCATGTGGCGCTGCTGTTCTCCATGCCAGACTTCGCGCCCAGGCACGTGAAGACTTACGTTCTCAACCAACAGGTCGCTCCCACTGTTCTTCAAGCTCTGGGCCTCGACCCGAACGAACTGAAGGCAGTGCAGATCGAAGGAATCACGCCGCTTCCGTTTCTTTTCTAACCGCGGCTTCGTTTCTTGTCTTTCTCGGGACGGCTCCCAAAACAGGGGGCCGTCTCTTTTGGGTGCGCCCGGCAGGGCGCACTTACTTGGAGGTGCAAGTCCTCTACACACCCGGCAAGGGGAAGTGTTAGCTGAACGGCAAGGGTGCCCGTCGCGAGGCGGAATCTGGAGGAAGCCGCAGGCAAAGCGCTGGCTTGACGAACAGGAAGCGGATAGAGGCGGCACGGCGGGGTGAGCGGGCCCATAGACGTAAAGCCCAGTACTTGCACGGAACGCCGTGACGTAGATCCGACAGGCATAAGCGTGAAGGTGAGTGCGCAATACCCGGGGAGATCTGCCATGTTGTCTTTAGTGACTGAGGGCGCCGAGAGGGGCTCTGATCCCATGGCAGAAGTCAGCAGAGGCCATAGTAGCTGCCTGTTTGGAGCGAAGGGCTGAACCTGTCACGAGCGGATAGAGGGCTATCTCTCTGACTGGTTGGACAGAAGCCTCGCAAGAGGACTTGTTATGGAGGTAGGGGCCGGAAGTCCCGATGGCTATATCAAGTGTCCAGAGACCAGCAGGCGAATGGTCAACGAGACGAAGCTCACTCCGGAAACGGAAGACAGGAACCGCCCGTTGCGGAACCGCACGGCGGGTGGTGTGGGAGGACGGCAGGGGTGACCCTGCCTCCTACCCGATTGTTCCGATGGATTGCGGTGCGCGCGCAATATTGTTGACCGACTATCGAGCTCGGTGCGGAGGATTCGTCAACATTTTGTTCGCCAACGAGGAAGCCTATGCATGCTGCACAGCCTGTGCCTGATGGCTCAGGCTCGACTTTGCCTTCCCCTACAACATCGAACTGCATCGTTCGGTGGAACCGTATATCTAAAATAGGCCGAAGGACAAACATGCTGGATCACGTTTTTCTTACGGTGAGCGACGTGGAGCGATCGATCGCGTTCTACACGGCGGCCTTGGCGCCCCTCGGCATCGAGCGGCTCTTTGACTACGACGGCAGAAACGGGCCGCCCGGCCATCCTGATCTGAAGGGATTCGGAGCCAATGGCCGCATCTTTTTCTGGCTTCGCGAAGGCAAAGCCGACAGCCGCGCCGCCCACATTGGCTTTGTCGCCAAGAGTCGCGAGCAGGTGAACGCGGCCTATGCCGCAGCAATCGCGGCGGGCGCTAACGACAACGGTGCACCTGCCATTCGCACCTACTACGATCCCCGCTACTACGCCGCCAACGTTTTCGATCCCGATGGCTATAGCCTTGAGTTCGTTTACAAGAATTGGCAGCACGTGGGCGTTTAGAGCAGCGGCTAAAGCCCCGTGCATTCTTGCAGCCCTTGCGGCACGACTGAAGCTGTGCCCTGTTACAAGACGGTTCGCTGCAATGCGGCGCTACGCCATTGGCTGCACCCATTGGCTTCGCCACGCCGGTGCGTCGAAAGGATCGGCGAAATACTGTGTCTCGTGCACGACCTTACCGTTGCGGAACTCCATAATGCTTACCGTGAATGCAGGTCGCCCCTGGTAGGTGATTGTGTACTCCGTGATCCAGAGATCACCTTTTCCGAGAATTCGTTTGACGTTGAAGCCCGATGGCTTGCCGGGATGATGACTTCGCAAGGCCTGCAGATTGCTTCGTCCGAGGATGCGCTCGCCCGACTGGGGATAATCACAGACGGCGTCGTCCGCGTAGATATCGTGTTCCGCGTTGATATCGCCGGCTGCCGACGCGTGCCAATGCCTGTTCAAAGCTTCACGGTTTTCGTCCTCTTGCATGGATCGCTCCTGATGCAGTTTGGGATGCGCTTGGCTTTCAGGTTACAGGGGCGCGGGGAACAAAACCGAGCCCCACGAACGGTCCTCGTTCGTGGGGAAGAGAAACAGCTCTTCGTCCGTCGCGTGGCTACAGCAGCCTCGGGATGAAACGTCTATTTCGGCGGCCCCTACCATCCAAAACCAGGGATTGGATTGTAGACGATGGAGGCAAAGGTACCAGCCAATTCGTTGGTGCCAATTCCCTGACCCACGGTGACGAACAATTCGTTGGCAGCTCCATTGTTTGTGGTTCCACCGCCGAAGGCAACTCCCCAGAGGTTGTTGAGGACAATCTTCCTCCCGAACCGGTCTCTGATCGTGCCCACAAACCTGCCGCTGACAGGATCGAATCCGTTGATGGTGCCCTCGACGGAGTTGTTCGAAACCAGCAGCGTATTGCTCAACGGCCCAAAATTGCTGGGAGCGAGCGCAATGCCCCAGGCCTGATTGAGCGGCAGTCCCTGGATCAGTGTCTTCACGAAGGTGCCGTCCTCCTTGAAGATGTCGACGTAGCCACCGGCGCCGACGCCCGGTACGGCATACGTGACGTAGAGCATGCCATTGATGTCCTGGACGCCAAATACCGAGAAGGTCGACGGGATCGCCGGATCTCCAAACGATTGCATCAAGTGGAAGTTGCCGTCGAACATATCGATGTGATTGTTGGTGGCGTCCGCGGCGTAGAGGAAATTCCCCGAAGCGTTGCTGGTAATGGCCAAGCCCGTGTAACTCGCCTTGCTGGCCGAGTTATCCACGACGAGGGTCGAGAGGTTCTTGTTCGTGCCCGGCCACGCGCTGATGGTGCCATCGAGCGTGGCGAAGATGAAAGACGAGGGCACACCCGAAACCAGGAAATCCGTCTTCGATGCGTTGGCGACGATTCCCGTTGGTGTGCCGGGGCCGTTTGCGCCTGCCGCCTCAACCGGTCCGTTCCCGGCGGTGGGAATCACAACCTTGAGCGCTATTTGCGTTCCAGTTGCCGTATAGAGGGTCGACCAGCCGGTGTCGTTATCGCTGATCCACCAAGGCGAACCAGCGCTCCGAGCCAATCCCCAGGGATTGGCCAGCAGTGGATCGATGGTTGGGGCATGCGAATCGACTTGATTCGAAACCAGGTTGGTAAGTTGATACTGCGCGTGGGCCAAGGCCGGAACCAAAAGAAGAACGAGGCCGAGGCACGGTGCGACTGCGATCCTGCGAACCAGCATATTTCACTCTCCAGGGGAAATTCAGGAGCAGAGGGGGAGCCGGTCGGAGCGACAGGCACGGAACCTTCTCTGGCCTCTAAGCACGTGATCGTAGGCCGGGGCGCGAACGGAGGTTGTCATCCGTTTGTCACCAGTTTGCTAATTTCTCGTGTTTGGAATTAGCCCTGTCGTGCATTCTTCAGAAGGAAGCGACGGGGCGACCTCATCGGCGCGGGGTCCCCACCGACAGGTCTTCGTCCGTGGGGTGCTTACACGTGTTGCACGGCCTGCGCCAAATGGCTAAGGCTCGATTTCGCATCCCCATACAGCATCGATGTGCAGGCCTTGAAGAACAGCGGATTCTCGAGGCCCGAAAATCCGCGCCCCTGTCCGCGCTTCAGCACGATCACGCTCTTGGCGCGATCCACTTCGATAATCGGCATGCCCGCAATCAGCGACTTCGGATTGTCGCGCGCATCGGGATTGACTACGTCGTTTGCCCCAATCACCACGACCACATCCGTCGACGGAAGCTCCGGATTGATTTGCTCCATCTCATAGAGCGCCGAGTAGGGAACATTGGCTTCTGCCAGCAGCACATTCATGTGTCCCGGCATGCGCCCCGCCACCGGATGAATCGCGTATTTCACCGTGACGCCGCGCCCTTCGAGTAACTCCGCGAGTTCGCGTACCGCATGTTGAGCCTGCGCCGTTGCCAGTCCATAGCCCGGCACAAACACCACGCGATTTGCAAACGCCAGTTGCATCGCCGCATCATCCAGGCTGATTTCGCGCATTACGCCGCCCACGTTTGCCGTCGCTTCCACTACCACTGCGCCGAATCCGCCAAACAACACATTCGTGATCGACCGGTTCATCGCCTTGCACATCAGCACCGACAAAATGAATCCCGAAAATCCGTCCAGCGTTCCTGCAATGATCAGCACGTTGTTGCCGAGCACAAATCCGGTAGCCGCCGAAGCCAGGCCGGCATAGGAATTCAAAAGGGACATGACCACCGGCATGTCCGCCGACCCGATCGGAATCACCAGCATCACGCCGAACACGAACGCAATGCCCAGCATGGAATAAAACACAATTTGCGATTCCGGATGAATCCAGAAAGAAACAAAGCACCCCGTCATTCCCAGAAAGATGGCCAGGTTCACGAAATTCTGTCCGGGGAACTGGATCGGCTTGCCATGAATGATGCCCTGCAGCTTGCCGCAGGCGATGAGCGACCCGGTCGTTGTCAGCGAGCCGAGCATGATTTCAAAGCCCAACGCGCCGCGCGTCACAACCGTCATCTCGCTGCCGTGCACCAGGAATTCGCCAATGCCGACCAGCGCGGCCGCAAAGGCGCCGAAGGCATGCGACAACGCAGTTCGTTGCGGCATCGCCGTCATCGGAACCCAGATGGCCATCCACGCGCCGATGATCGAGCCCACCGCGAGCCCCGCGATGATCCAGACCCAAGTCACGATGTGCGCGCCGATCAGCGTGCCCACAATCGCGGCGAACATCCCGCCTTCGGCCAGGAACATCCCGCGCCGCGCCGTCTCCGGGTGCGACATGCCTTTGAGCGCAAAGATAAAAAGGATGGACGCAATCAGGTAAGTGGCTTCCATGAAATAGGAGGTCAGCGTCACTTGGCCTCCCCTTTCTTCGCCGCCGTCCGGCTCTTGAACATCTTCAACATGCGGTCGGTCAGGCCAAAACCGCCGACCACGTTGATCGTTGCTGTGGTCACCGCGATGAAGCCCAAGATATGCGCCTGCAGCGGATATCCTTTCGCTCCCGCCAGCACCAGCGATCCGATAAGGGAAATGCCGGAAATCGCGTTGGTCGCCGACATCAATGGAGTATGAAGGAGCGGCGGCACCCGGCTGATGACCTGGTAGCCGAGAAAGGCCGCCAGCGCAAAAACGTAAACCGAAGCGATAAGAACTGCTGGATTCATGTCTCTTTCTTTCCTAGACTCGTGGGCATCTTCCGATACTCCACATCCCTTAACTCCCCAGCGCTGTGTCATCCTGAGAACCCGCGCGCCTGGGGCCCTGTTGACGACGCGAGTCGTCAACTGGGGAAGGGAGGCGAAGGATCTGCTTTTCGCGCAATCAATTTGCCACAGCCTGCGCCGCTTCCAACAACTTGGCCACTCGCGGATTTACGGGGCTGCCTTCGTGAGCGACGCAGGCTCCGGCGAGCACCTCGTCGCTCAGATCCACGTGCAACTCACCCTTCTTCAAAATCAGTCCCAGAAAATTCAGAATGTTCCGCGCGTAGAGCTGGCTGGAATGCACCGGCACTTCCGCCGGTAGATTCATGGGAGCCATCAGCGTCACACCGCCAAGGGTCTGCGTTGTCCCCGGCTTGGTCAGTTCGCAATTTCCACCCGCCGGTGCAGCCAGATCAACAAGCACCGAGCCCGGACGCATCGCCTCCACCGCCGCGCGCCGAAGCAACAAAGGAGCCGGTCTTCCCGGAACCTGCGCAGTGGTCACAATCACGTCCGAGTGGGCCGCAGTTTTAATGATCAGATCGCGCCCGCGCTCCAGAGCCTCTTCCGTCAACTCCGCCGCGTAGCCGCCCCCGCCCTCGGTATTGATGCCGCCCAGATCCACATCCAGAAACTTCGCGCCCAGCGACCGCACTTGTTCGCCAGCCGCCGCACGCACATCGTAGGCCTCAACCACCGCACCCAACCGCCGCGCCGTCGCAATCGCCTGCAGGCCGGCTACGCCCGCGCCAATCACAAACACTCGCGCCGGAGCCAGCGTTCCCGCCGCCGTCATCAGCATCGGAAACAGCCGTGGCAGCACGCCCGCTGCATCGATTACCGCCTTGTACCCCGCCACCGTCGCCATCGACGACAGCGCGTCCATGGTTTGTGCCCGGCTGATGCGCGGTACCAATTCCATGCTGAAAAGCGTCGCAGGCCGCGCCATCGCTGCACTCAGCGCCAACGGCGTTTCAAGCGGCTTCAGGAATCCAATCATCACTGCGTGCGGTTTCAGCAGTGCCTGGTCGCGAGGTCCCGGCGCGTTCACCACCGGCAAGATGTCGGCACTTGCCAGGATCGCGTCCCGGTCCGTCACCGTTGCCCCGGCTTCTGCATACGCAGCGTCGGAGGCGCCCGCCGACCACCCTGCGCCGCTCTCCACAATCACCGTCAGCCCCTGCGACAGCAGCGACTTCAGGCTCTCCGGCAACAACGCCACCCGCGTCTCACCGGCGGCCGATTCCTTCATAATGCCTAGTTGCAAAGTGCCTCCATGGAGTTCAGGGCTCGGCAATGCGATTTCATTCGCGCCTCGCCTGAAGGGGTTTCATGGTCGCGATGAGTATATAGGTCATGGACTTTCGCCGATTGTGATATTCGGCACTTTCTGCGCCCGGTGCCGGCTCTAGCTGTTTCGGAATTGGTCTCGACCGAAAGCACCCTGCAATGGGCCGTTTTCCTCAAGAAAACGGCGCCATCCGATGCTCCCAAAAGGCCGACGTGTATTCCGAAATTGCTCTCAGATCGACTTCCGCCTCAAAAAACCGCGCCGTCCAGCAGCACAAATTCACTTGACATGCACATTCACCCGCAAGCAAGGTAACGCTACCCCAGGGCCGGTTTGCGGCGCCCGCCACTCTTTCCCGGCGATGGCGGCAAAGCGCGTTATTTCCAGCGAGGTCGAGCGCTCCATGGCAGCTCCTTTGACGTCTCAAGCCCCGACCGGCACAACCGTGCGGATCGGCCGCGTCATCTTCGCTGCTTCTACTGGAACCCTCATCGAGTGGTACGACTTCTTCATCTTCGGCTCGCTCACCACAGTCCTCGCCGTGAAGTTTTATCCTCCCGGCAATGACACCTTCGCGCTCATCGCGTACCTCGCCACTTTTGCCGTTGGATTCATCGCGCGCCCCTTTGGCGCGCTCGTCTTCGGCCGCATCGGCGACTTCTTCGGCCGCCGCATCGCCTTCATCATCACTCTCACCGTCATGGGTTTCTCCACCGCGGCCATCGGCCTGCTGCCCACCTTCAAGACCGCGGGGTGGCTTTCTCCCGTGATTCTCATCCTCATTCGCGTATTGCAGGGCCTCGCGCTCGGCGGCGAATACGGCGGTGCTGCTGTCTTTGTTGCCGAGCATGTTCCCGACAGCAAACGCGGCTACTACACAAGCTTTATCCAGCTCACGGCAAGCTTTGGCTTCGTGCTCTCGCTCGCAGCCATCATCGCCACCCAGCAAAGTATGAATCCCGCCGCATTCCAAGCCTGGGGCTGGCGGCTTCCGTTCTTGCTCTCCACGATTCTTGTGGCTGTCTCGCTCTACGTGCGCATTCGCATGCGCGAGTCGCCCATCTTCCAGCACTTGAAGTCCAACGGCATGCGCTCCGTGAAACCACTCACCGACGCCTTCGGCAACTGGACCAACCTGAAGCAGGTGCTCATCTCGCTCTTCGGCGCGACCGCCGGCCAGGGCGTCGTCTGGTACACCGCCTCTTTCTACTCGCTCTTTTATCTCCAAACCATCCTGCGCCTGGATTCCCACACCGCTCACATCGTGGTCGCCATCGCTACAGCCTGTGGCATTCCGTTCTATACGGTCTTCGGAGCTCTTTCTGATCGCATCGGTCGCAAAAAGATCATGATGAGCGCCATGCTCCTCGCCGCCTTTTCTTACTTCCCGATCTATCACGCGATGCAAAAGGCCGCACACAACAACGTCGTCACCGTCGGCTCCGTCAAAGACCGTGTCACCGGAGCGATCCGCCTCACTCCGCTCACGACCGACGCCACAGGCAAGCTGGTGCCGGCCCATGAAGCCGACAACGCCAACCTGCCTGCCCTCGGGCTTCTGGTTTGGCTTCAGGTCTCTCTCGCCTGCATGAGCTATGGCCCCATTGCCGCCTATCTGGTCGAGGCTTTTCCCGCTAAAGTCCGTTACACTTCGCTGTCGCTGCCGTATCACATCGGCAACGGCATCTTCGGCGGGCTGCTGCCTCTCATCGGCCTCAGCCTCTCCGCTTCCACCGGCAATATCTATGCGGGACTCTACTACCCCATCGCGGTTGCTGCGCTCTGCTTTGTCTGCGGAGTGGTCCTGCTCAAGGAAACGGGCGGCACGCTTATCTGGGATGAGATCGCGTCGCGTGATTTTGGAGTCTCGCCGGATTTACTCTTCGCGCAGCAGGACCAGGGGATTGACTGAAAGCGCGCGCTGTGCCGGAATCCACGTGGCCAGCAATCCCAACGCAGCCATCGCCAGAACCACGCCAGCCAGGACCAGGGGATCGCGTGGCGTGGCCTGATACACAATGAAAGCCAGCACCTTCGTCGCAAGAAGGCCCAGGAGCAATCCGGCGGTCGAACCAATGGCGAGAAGCTTGAAAGCGCGGCCCAGCGCGGCTTGCAATACTTCTTTGCTTTGCGCGCCGAGAGCGACGCGAATTCCCAACTCTTTGAGGCGCTTGCTTACCGAGTAGGCAGCCATGCCGAAGATGCCGGTGATCGAGAGCATCGCGCCCATCACGCCGAGCACGCCAAGCGACACTGTCGCCATGCGCGAGGGGAACAATGTTCCGCCCAGCTCTGTGTTCCACGGGCGAATCGCCAAAACCATCGCGGGGTCGATGTCCCGGAGCGCACTTCTGATGGCCGCGGCAAGTTGCTCCGGGTCGCGGCTCAAATCGCGTTTTGAGCGCACCACCAGCCATGTCCAACTAGCCGGCGATTGCAGCAGGGGGAAGAACATCGCGGGCTGCTGGTCTTCGGTTAGGTTCTTATATTTTCCGTCTTCGACCAGACCCACCACGCGCACGCGCGTTCCATCCGCCGTCTTGAAATAGCGGCCGACAGCGTCCGGTACGGAGCCTAGTATCTTGCTTGCGAACTCCCGGTTCACCACTGCTACGCGCGGGGCGCTGGTGTCGTCCTGCCATGTGAAGGTTCTGCCCGCCAATAATGTTGTCCCGGCTGCGCGGAAGTAGTCCGGAGTTACGTTGTACCAATAAGGGTCGGCCGCGGCATTCGATGGGCTCAGATCCGTGGTTGTGTCGGTATAGACGATCCCTTGCCAATTACCGGGAGGTTCTAACGGCGGATATTGCACCGATCCTACGGAATCTACGCCAGGAATCGCCTGCAGGGCATCGATCATGCGCCGTTGCATCGCGGGTACTCTTTCGCCGCTGTAGCCTGCTGTCGTCAGATCGGTATCTACCAACATCGCGTTCCGCGGGTCGAAGCCGAAGTTGCTGTGCATGGAGCGCATGAGTCCCCGCACAGCAACCATCGATGAAGTGACCAGCACGGCACAGATCGCAATTTGGACGACAAGCAATACGTCTCGCACGGTAATTCGACGCCCGAACGCGCCTGTCGATCCCGCTTTGACGATCTCGTACGGATTGGCCCGGAGAATCTGGCGCACGGGAACAATTCCGAATAGAACTCCGCTCACCAACGCCAAGAGCAAAGCTACCAAATAAACGTTGGCGTCTGGACTTACCGGCACATGAAGGGGGAATCGCGGAAATGGCTGCCACACGCTCAATCGGCGCAAAAGCAGAATGCTCACCGTGAGTCCCGCTGCGCCTCCAGCGAGCGAAAGCAGCACGGATTCGGTGAACAACTGGCGCAAAATGCGATTGCGGGTCGAACCAAGAGCCAGGCGCAAGGCCACTTCGCGAGAACGGTCGGCGGCCCGCGCCGCAAACAGGCTGCCCAGGTTGGCACAGGCCGCCAACAGTATCAAACCCGAAAGCAGCATCAACCCGGCGAGAAAAGCCCGCGTTGACCCGTTCAAATAGTCGCCATGAAGACCAGGCCGCGCCAGCGTATAAGGGGCATTACTTTCATCTTTGGGATAGGTTTTTTTCAGATACGAATTCACGGAGTCCAGATCGGCTGTGGCCTGCGCCGGAGTGACTCCCGGCTTCAGACGTCCCACCATCTCAAACATCCAATGGTTCCCGCGCGCGTTCAATGTCGTCTTGTCGCCGGATAACTGCTCATGGTTCACGATGGGTACGAAGATATCCGAAGCGAAAAACAAGATCGTCCCCTGGAACCCTGGAGGCGCCACGCCAAGGATGGTGAATGGATGCCTGTTGAGCCGAACAACGCGGCCCACCACGGTGCGATCCTCCTGAAAATGGGTGTGCCAATATGCGTAGGAGAGCACGACATACGGCGCGCTGTTTGGGCCATGCTCATCGGAAGCGTGGAAGAATCGCCCAAGGTACGGTTGAATGCGCAATACGTCGAAGTAGCTTCCGCTGGTTTCGTATTCCCAGACATTGGATGGATCTTTGCCCGCGTCCAGCCCTGACTGAGAGATAGCAAAAACAGCCACATCGTCGAAGCTGCGATTGCGCCGGCGAATATCGAGGTAATCGGGATAGGAGTGGGACGCAACGTCGCTCCCATGTTGGATGATGAAAAGGCTCTCTGCCTGAGGCACATTCAGGGGACGCAGGATGAGCGCGTTCAATACGCCGAAGACGACTGCGTTGGCGCCGATGGCCAGCGTCAGTGTCAAAACGGCAGTGATGGTGAAGCCGGGAGACTTGCGTAGTTGGCGCAACGCGAATCGCGCGTCGGCCCAGATCGATTCGAGCGTCGGCCACTGCCACACCTCGCGGCTGCGCTCTTCCAGCACAGTACGGTTCCCAAAGGCCACACGCGCCTTCCGTTGCGCTTCCTCCGCGCTCATGCCCTCGCCCATCAACTGCTCCGCGCGCTCTTCAATGTGCAGGCGGATTTCCTCGCTGAGATCGTCACACGGCTTGCCGCGGCGCAAGATGTTCGGGATCCAGTTCATCGGGACCTCCAATGGGCTGACTCGTCAGTTCGTTGTGGCCTTGCTCGTTTTCAAGACCAAGGCAATGCCTTCAATCATTCGTTCAAAACTGGAAATCTGTTCGTCCAGCCGGCGCAGACCTGAAGTCGTAATGTGGTAGGTTCTCACCCGCCGGTTGCTTCGATCATAGGCTTGTTCACTTCAGGCATAGAGTAAACAAGTATGAGAATTCTTGTCAACAGAAATCCGTGCAGGCGTTTTGGGGGGCTCGTTCAGCAGGACAAATCCTGCGTCTCGCCGTCTATGAACAAAATTGTCCTGCTGCGCGGACTGCGGGCTGGAAATCGCGCACACCCAACGCGTCGAAAGGAATCAAGCCGGGTGCAATCGCAACCGCGCCATGGGCAATAATAGGGAGAGTGCCCTTCACACTGGCTCATGCTGCGGCCGCATACCCCCTCCGGCGAACTCGCCTGGTTCTGTCGGCGCTAATCATTGGTACGTTCACTCCTGATTTGGAATTCTTCCTCAGGTTCGCGCCGCGAGGTCCCTTCAGTCACACCCCGCGGGGCCTCTTCCTTTTTTGTCTGCCTGTGGGATTCGTCGTTTATTGGCTTTTTCACGCGGTGGTCAAAGAGCCATTGGCCGCACTGTTGCCTCGCGCCGCTCGCGAGAGAGTTCCCGCCGACCCGTATCCCCTCTCGCCGCGCCAGCCGTTGAAGTTTGCGCTCGTTTTGGTGTCCATCCTGGTCGGTGCCCTGACCCATCTCCTGTGGGACGCCTTCACCCACGCCGACCATTGGCCTGCGCGCCACTGGCCGTTCCTCCTGCAAGCAGTCACGCTTCCCCTGCTGGGAGTGGTGCATGTCCACACGCTTCTCCAGTACGCGAGTTCGGTTTTCGGCTGCCTGGCTGTCTTCTTCTGGTTCCGGCACTGGGCCCGAACGGCGCCCATTCAACGCGTATCGGCCGGAAGCACCGTGCCGCCGGCGCAGGTACGGATCGCGCGCATCGCAATTCCCGCATTCGCACTCGTCGGGGCCGCGATCCGCCCGCTTATCGGCACGGGCCATGCGCCAACTCATCGTGGCGTCGAATTCTGGCTGGGCGAGTTCGTGGTCACGGCCATCAGCCTGGTGTGGCTTGAACTGATGGCATGGGGTCTAACCCTGCCGCTGCCTGCAGTTCATGACAACTCACGGCAAGCCGCGGACTCCGACTGAAAATTCTTCTGCCTTGTCCTTCTGTCTGCCCCTTCTGCTGCCCGTCCGAATAGTCTGGCCTCGCTGTCAGCGAAGAGCAGGAAAAGCATCCTCCTGCGCGCACAGAATGGACTCTGTCGCCGGCGTTGCATTGAGCAAGCGCCCGTCATGCGCAGCAGGCTTGCGAAACGTGAGCGCATAGGTGTCGCCGCCTCTCAAAACCTCGAGATGAACCTCCGTCATTGCGGGCGGCACCAGATCGACGGGCGGGCTCACCGGTTCCTTGCGGTTCTTAAACAAACCGCCCGGCTGTTTCTCGTACACACCCTTCACATGCTTCTCGGTTTCGTCGGAGATAAGTAACAAGCTTCCCGGCTTGGCCACGCGAATCATCTCCCGGATGGCCCTGGCGCGGTCGTTGAAGAAGTTGATGCCGCCCACATGAAACACAACGTCGAAGGTCTCATCGGCGAAAGGCAGGCTCTCGGCATTGCCGAGGTAGAGGTCGGCATCGAGATCCCAACGGCGCAGGTTGCGCTGGCAGTTGGCCAGCATCTCGGGGGAAAGATCGAGTCCGGAACGCTTCACATCGCGCGGCAGATACTTGTAGTTGAGCCCTGTGCCCACCGATGTCTCGAGCACCGTATCGCCGGGTTTCACCTCGAGCCGATTCATATAGCTGCGGAAGTGCGCGTCGCGGTCGACCCCTGCGAGGGCGAGAAAGACGCGTTGGATGTCGTCATAGAATCCGCCGATGGTTTCGTACAGGTGGTTGTACTTACCGTCATCGCCGGTCAGGTCCTCCGGCTTGAGAAAGGTTGGAATTCCATCGCGAACAGGGAAGCGCTCGCCGGAATTGCTGACCAATGCTTCGCGATGCTCTTCGCTCACTACGTGCAAGGGGTCGCCTGTGAAGGGGCTGCGCAGCGATGCGACTGTCTGCGAACGTTCCGCCCATGTTCGTTGTTTCTCCGGGCGGAAGAGAGCCCAGATGCTGAGCATCAAAGCCCCGCCCAGGCATACCCAGCCAAAAACTCCGTGGCCATTCCAGCTTTGTGGCAGGCTCACGGCATTAAAATGCAGAGCAAGCCACAGGCCGACGGCTAAGACGCAAACCGCAACAAAAACGGCAGCGCCCATGAGAATTTTTGTCGCGCGAAACTCCAGATTCCACATCCAGACCATTACGGCGGCGAACCAGCAAGTGAAAAACGTCAGGAGACCATTTTCTGGCGCGGGGCCAACGTGGAATGCCGGGTCCAGAGCCAGAACAAGCGCAGGAAGCGCCACAGCCGCCAATGCCAAAGGCAGTGTGGAGAACAAGCCAGGCAGCCGGGGGCTAATGAGGCGATGAAAGGTGAAGGGCAGAACCCCCAGGAGAACAGCGAGCGCGGCCAGGCCAACGAACTGCACCGCGAACAAGGGCAACAGCGACACACCGTGCCCGAGTCCAGTCGACGACAACCTATGCCACGTGGCCAGCACGCTGGGCAGAAGCGACAACGCCGCCATCCAGAGAAATCCACGCCCCAGTCTTTGCGTACCTACAAACCAAACTCCCAGGATGATGCCAGTCCACATTCCAATTGCGTGGATGAAGAAACCGAGAAGAAAGACGCTCGCAACAGCGCAGGCCGCGCTTTGCGACCAGCGGCTGATCCGAATATGAGCTCCCGTGTTGGCTTGGTCAGTTCCAGGCATCGTACACACTCCTTGCTGTCGTACTTCGCTACTTGCTCGTTGCAGCAAAACTCTTGCTGCGTTTGCCGATTGCTTCTTCGGTCTGCATACGAAGAAGCGTGGCCGTGGCCGAATCGCACCATTCCAGCGCGGTGCGCGTCAGCACGATCCCAAGTTCAAGCGTCAGCGTCCAGAACGGCGCATGGGGATGGGGCGAAGCTTGCTTGCGCATCAACTCTTCAAATCCTGTCAGCGTCGCCAGCATCTGCCGGTTCTTTTCCTGGCAGTCCCGCACATGTGCGATCGATACGCTCAAGGGCACATCGCGGCCAAAAAACAGCTTCAACAAAAACTCATTGCGCGGCGGATCGTTTTGGAAGGGAACTGCTAGCCACTCTTCGAGACTGGTCCGTCCCGCTTCGGTCAGGGAGTACTCCTGGCGCTTCTTTCGGGAGGCGCTCGGCGCACTGTTCGCCACAATCAACCCCTCGGCCGCCAGCCGCTTGAGAGTCGGATAAATCTGCCCGTAACTCTCTCCCCAGAAGTGGCCCACGCTTCCTTCCACGGCTTTGCGAATGTCGTAGCCGGATTTGTTGCGCTCGATGGAAAGCATGCCCAGCACAACGTAAGCAGTCCGATTGAGGGCCATATATCTGCAAGATATATCTGAAAGATATAAATGTCAACTCCACATTGAAGCGCTGCTTCACGCCTGGGTCTAATTTCGCTCTGTTTTTCAACGTAGGCATGCACTCCTTGAGGCTCTTTTTCT
The DNA here is from genome assembly GCA_963704415.1 of uncultured Acidobacteriaceae bacterium. Classification (GTDB taxonomy): domain Bacteria; phylum Acidobacteriota; class Terriglobia; order Terriglobales; family Acidobacteriaceae; genus Telmatobacter. The sequence continues at coordinate 3,403,905 of OY969908.1, forward strand.
ACCCATACATGGAGATTTGCACATGGAGATTTGCAACACCCCATTTTCCGGCGGCGCTTGGGTCACTTGCTCCCCGTGCCTCTGGCTCGGTAAAGTGTGACCGACACGGAGTTTCGATGGAGTGTCTCTCTTCTACGCCCCAGTCATACGCATCTGTCCGCGGCCAATTGTCCCCCATAAAGGATCCTCATGCCTCCCATTCCCATCCCGTCCCTTCCCAGCCAAGACCTCGACTCTACTCTGCGCGAAAATCGCGTCTTTCCGCCTCCGGAAGAATTCAGCCGCAAGGCCCACATCAAGAGCCTGGAGGAGTACGAAGCCCTTTATAAGCAATCCATTGAAGACCCCGAATCCTTCTGGGCCGGCGCAGCCAAAGAGCTCCATTGGTTCAAGCCCTGGGACAAGGTGCTGGACTGGAATCTCCCCTGGGCGAAGTGGTTTGTGGGTGGCAAAATCAATCTCAGCTACAACTGCGTCGATCGCCACGCCCACAGCGCACGCCGCGACAAAACTGCAATCATCTGGGAAGGTGAACCGGGCGAAATTCGCCGCCTGACTTACTCCGAATTGCACACCGAAGTCCAGAAGTTCGCCAACGCCCTCAAAGCTCTCGGCATCAGGAAGGGCGACCGCATCGCGGTCTACATGGGCATGACGCCCGAGCTTGCCATCGCCCTCCTCGCCTGTGCCCGCATTGGCGCTGTGCACTCCGTCATCTTCGGAGGATTCGCCGCCACCGCCATCGCTGACCGCGTCAACGACTCCGGCTGCGTCGCCATCATTACTCAAGACTCAAGCTACCGCCGCGGCGGCGAAATTCAACTTAAACGTACAGTCGACGAGGCGCTCCCCGCATGCCCCACCGTCCACCACGTCATCGTCTACCAACGCACCGGATCGCCCGTCAACATGGTCACGGGGCGCGACCGCTGGTGGCATGACCTGGTTGCCAACGCGCCTACCGAGTGCCTGGCCGAGCCCCTTGACTCCGAGGATCCGCTGTACATCCTCTACACCTCCGGCACCACCGGCAAACCCAAGGGCCTTGTCCACACCACAGGCGGCTACTCCGTCCAGACCTACCTCACCACCAAGTATGTCTTCGATCTTCACGACGAGGACATTTACTGGTGCACGGCAGACATCGGCTGGGTCACCGGTCATTCCTACGTTGTGTATGGGCCGTTGCAAAACGGCGCCACTGTCCTGATGTACGAAGGTGCGCCCAATTGGCCCGACTTTTCGCGCTTTTGGAAGATAGTCGACGACCACAAGGTCACCGTTTTCTACACAGCGCCCACAGCCATTCGCGCCTTCATGAAGTGGGGCGATCAGCACGTTGAGAAGCACGATCTCCGATCGCTTCGACTTCTTGGAACAGTGGGGGAACCGATTAATCCCGAAGCCTGGATGTGGTACCGCGAAAAGATTGGGTACAATCGCTGCCCCATCGTCGACACGTGGTGGCAGACTGAGACGGGCGCCATCATGATCGCGCCCATCCCTGGCGCCGTGCCCACTAAACCAGGCTCGGCGACGCGTCCGTTTTTTGGCATCCAGCCCGAAGTCGTCACCAAGCCCGATGCCGACGGCAACTTCCACGCGGTTCCTGCGGGCTCGGGCGGATTGCTCATCATCCGCAAGCCCTGGCCCTCTATGGCCCGCACAGTTTATGGCGATCCCGAACGCTATCAGAAAACTTATTGGTCCGATGTGCCCGGCTGCTATTTCACGGGCGACGGCGCGCGCATGGACGCCGACGGCTACTTCTGGCTCATGGGCCGTGTCGATGACGTCATCAACGTCAGCGGCCACCGCCTCGGAACGATGGAAGTCGAGTCGGCTCTCGTCGCGCATCCCAAGGTCGCGGAAGCTGCCGTCGTAGGCCGTCCCGATGAGTTGAAGGGCCAGGCCATCGCTGCATTCGTTTCGCTCGAAAGCGGCAACGAGCCTTCGAACGAGCTGAAAGACGAGTTGCGCAAGTGGGTCTCGAAAGAGATTGGCTCGCTTGCCCGCCCTGACGACATCCGCTTCACCGAAGCTCTGCCCAAAACCCGCAGCGGCAAAATCATGCGCCGTCTCTTGCGCGAGCTAGCCACCCACGGCGAGATCAAGGGAGACACCACCACCCTTGAAGACTTCACCGTGATTGCCAAACTCCGCGAAGCCGACGAGGGCTGACAAAACTGTGATCCTGTCGTCCACAGCGCTCCGTTTGGCAACACCAGTGTCATCCTGAGAACCCGCGTGTTTGGGGGCCCCATGAACAATCTAAGTTGGTCAGGGGGTAAGCGGGTCGAAGGATCTGCTTTTCGCAATGCTTCAATCCGCACGAAAGGAATGACCCATGTCAGCCGCCAAAAAGGAAGTCATCCGCTCCTTCATCGAAGAGGTTCTCAACCAGGGCCGCTTCGACCGCATGAACGATCTTGTCCTTGAGAACTTCATCGAACTCGATCCGCTGCCCGGCCAGCAACAGGGCAGGGAAGGACTCAAGGCCGTCCTCATGCAGTTTCGCTCCGCCTTCCCTGACATCCGCTGGCGCATCGACGAGATGGTCTCCGAAGGCGAGAAGGTCGTCACGCGCTTCACCTGGACCGGAACCCATCGCGACACATTTCTCGGCATCCCCGCGACCGGCAGGCACGTCGAGGTGAAAGGCGTTGTGATCGACCGCCTCGAAGCAGGCAAAATGGCCGACAGCCGCATCCTCATGGATACTCTGGGATTGCTGCAGCAACTCGGCGCGCTTCCCTCTCCACCCGCCGCGGGCTGAGCGCAGCTCAATCCGTTCTCGAGCGACAGCGGCGCCCGCGCCACCGATCGTGCGCGAAATTTTCAAACCCAACGACTGCTTGCACGCGGAGATGCCCTGCCACAGGAGCGTCTCACGCACTTCCTGAACCCGTGCGGCGTTTCCCGTCATCCAACGCAGGTCTGGAGGAGGCGCATGGGCCGACGCTTTGCGGAACTCGCCTTCACGCCCCTCGTGAAGGAGCAACAGCAACAACACGGGAGCCGGCACCTCTACGAACGGGGCGAGCACTCGCCCGATTTAGTCGACCGTCTCGGCCCGGACGAGCAGGCCTTCATCCGCGCGCGCGACGGCTTCTACATGGCCTCCGTTTCCGAAACCGGTTGGCCCTACATCCAATTTCGCGGCGGCTCACCAGGGTTCTTGCACGTGGTGGATGACCAGACTCTCGGGTTCGCCGACCTGCGCGGCAATCGGCAATACATCAGCACCGCAAACTTGCAGCACGATGATCGCGTCGCTTTGTTTCTGATGGATTATCCAACGCAGAGCCGATTGAAGATCCTGGGGCGTGCCAAAATCCATGAAGGAGATGCGGAGGCCGAAGCGCTCATCGAAAAGCTGCGTATACCCGAAGAGAAAACGCCTCCCGAGCAAGCCATCCTGATCCGTGTCGAGGGCTTCGATTGGAATTGTCCGCAGCACATTACGCCGCGCTACACGGAAGCCGAACTGACCGAGATACTGGCGCCCATACGTCTGCGCCTTGAAACGCTGGAAGCTGAGAACCGGCGCCTGCAAGCTCTCGCCGCCAAGTGACCCTTAAACGCCGCGCCGGTCGCACCCGTGAAGAGGACCGCGATCCCGGACGCAAATCGCCGCTCAAAGAACCGTTCTCACCTTTGGAATCCGAAGCGCCGCCTGCACAGTCGCCCAGCTCAACAGCGTCGTAGCGAGAAACACGAAGAGGAACTTGATGCTGGCATGAATCGGCCGATCCAGAACCAGCCGTTGCATCCACAAAACGTAGATGTAGTGCACCAGGTACATCCCGTAGGCGCAGCGGGTGAGGGAATTCATCCAGGGGCGCGATTTCATCTCAATGGCGCGGAACAGAGCCAGGAAGCCGAAACAACTCGCCACACAACTCAGCACCCAAAGCAGCGCCCACAAGACTCCCTGTCCAAGAGGTGAAAGCCGATGCACTACGCCCCATTTGGGAACAAACCACAGCGCGTCATAGGCAAGGACACATCCGGCAATCCAGTAGGGCCACCGCCTTGCCAACCCTCCGTCGCGCGCCAGCAGCCCCGCGGCAAATCCAGGCACGCCGACAAGAAATCCAAACGTGAACCAAAGAGAATAAAGTGCAATGCGCGATATCTGAAATGCGAAGGGAAAACTGGTCCAGGCACTGAACCCGTAGCGTGAAAGCAGCGGAAGGTATGCAGCAACCGCAAGAACAAACAGGACCACAAAAGTCAGCAATGGCCTCGTTTGCAATCGCGTCATCAACTGTCCAGCCTTCGGAATCCAACGCTGTACAGGCCACACAATCAAGGCGAGCGCCACGTCAAACAAGAACAGCGTCCAAATGAACCACGGTGGCCCCGCATAAAACCGCCGCGCAGCCAGCCGCCTATAAAAATCCACAAAACCGTGGTTGTTTACGGACAGTTGCCACGACGCGTAGTAAGCAATCGGCATCAGGATCACAAGGGCAAAGGCGAATGGTATCCCCAGCCGCCGCCCCCGATCGCGAATAAACCGGACAGTGCCATGCTTCTTGATCGCCGCATAAACAAAGAGCCCCGAGATAAAAAACATCAACGACATGAAAAACACATCGTTGAAGTTCTCCGCATAGTCAAAGAAAGCCCACCGCGTGACATCGACCACAGGAGCGTTTGAACGAAAACTGTCCTGCTTATCAAAATGCGCCCAGCTCGTGTAAGCCAGGCAGCTGTGATGAGCAAGAACCATCAGCGTCAAAGTCGTGCGCAGATAGTCGATGGAGAGATCGCGGTCGCGTGGCTGCTTGATCTTTGCGAGAGCCGGGCCCGAAGTTGCGATCGTAACCACGTAAGCCTCAATTCACGCGATAGGCCCTTAGCGCAGTACTGGCGTCTGATCCGGCTGCGTCATCGAAGTCTTCTTCCGTCGAAAAACTCCGCCCCTCATCAATTCGCAGATAAAATACCCCGCCGGCAACAGTGACAACCACAACACCGGGTAACGGTATCGCACGTCCGATACAACCAGGTAGTACATCAACGGATAAACCACCAATACCGCCAGCACAAACACAACCACCGTCTGACGCCGGAACACCATCAGTGCCAGCCCGAAGATCGAAAGTCCCGTCACCGCCCATATCGCGTAGTCGATACCATGCTGCTGGTGCATCCACCGCTCGTCGTAATCGGCAAGCCCAAAATTATTGCTAAACGTATATTCCGGAGGGATCACTTCAGCCGGTGGAAACCAGAACTCGAGGATCCGCCGCGCCGTGAGCTTCACGAACATCGCGGGATGAGCGCGGATCCATGCTTTGGCGTCGGCTGTCCGGTTCTTGTCGTATTGGACCTCGCCGACTCTTTGCAAATATTGTGCTTCGGCCGCACTCGAATTCGGGTGATGAGTTTGGTAGCATCCATTCATCAAATCCCTGATCATGCTCGATTGCGCACAGTCGTTATTCGAGGCATAGAGCGTCATTCCCAGGTTGGTTCTCACCACAAACGAACCGAGCTGTACGTAGTTCCTTCCGCCCCACCCAAGGATAAAAACACTCATCACCGCACCGACAATCAGGCAGTATCTCAGCGCGTAGCGCAGTCGTTCTTTCGATCGCCAGAGCAAGAACCCGAGCCACGGCAGCAGGACAAGAAGAGAAGAAGGGTTAAACAAAAACAATAGTCCCGCGATTACGCCATTGAAGGTTGCGGAACTGGTCCATCGCCTGTTGGGGTTTGCGTATCGCGAAGTAAAGATGCAAAACATCAACAGCCCCGCGACGGTAAAATTCGTATCCCAGCCCGGAATGTTTTCCATCGCGGCAAGCCAGAGAACCGAAGCAAAAACTCCGGGAATCTGGCTTCCGTAAAACACCTCAGACACGCGCGGCAGCTGTGCCACCACGACTGCGTTTGCCAGAATGCTCAGCAGAACGGTTGCGCCGTAAACCAGCCAGGGAATTCGAAGAATCTTGATCAGCGCGGCAAGTAGAAGAGGACACAAGGGCGGATTGGCTGCCGTGGGTCCGGTCGCAATCGTGCCGAAAGGATCTGCATACGTGCCCTGTCTGGCAAGATGATCCGCGAGCCTCCACATCTCATCGCCCAGCCTTGAGGGAGCATAGGACTGTGACCACACGCCAATCAGCCCTGCCGCAATCATCAGGCCGAGCGAAATTTCGCTCTGGTGCTGTCGTATCGATTCCAGCAACCGTTTCAATGCCTGCTCCTCGCGACGAATTGTCCCTATCTTAGAGCAGTTCTCCAATTCCCGCATGGTTTCCGGTATCGACGAAGACGCCCTTTTCTTGACGAAAAGGTCGCTCGGCATCCGCGGTCTCGCTCTATATTGATTGGAGAACTACTATGGTCTTTCGAGCTGGAATTCGAACCGCGAATCGCCATGCCGAGTCCTCGTACACCGAACTCAAGCACTCGCGAATTACGCCGTCGTGTTTTGCGGATTGGCGAGATTCTTCTTCGTCACGGCCCCGCGGATTTGGTTCGCCACAATGATCCACGGCACCGCGAGGGAGAAGACAAAGCGCGCCAGCAGCGCCTGCGGCTTCAGGGTTCGCGTAACCAGCCAATCCTGGTGAAAGGCGAAATGCAGAGCAAGCGCTAACACGACTGCCAAAGGAATCCACGTCCAAGGCAGCACCGCAATCGCCGCAACCTCCGCTATGCATCGCGCGGCATTACGCAACAGTCGTGACCAACGCACACCGAGAATCCCATCGCTGACGGCATAGCGGGCAAGTTGCCTGCACGCCGACAGAAACGAATTCTGCGGACGATAAAGCGCCTTCGCGTTGCGCGGAAAAGCCGGCGGCGCCACCCGCCGTGCCTCCAAGTCAAACAGAGTGTCTTCGCCAAAAAACGTCGTCTCCGGAAATCCACCCAGACGTTGCCACAAATCCTTCGTGAACGCCATCGACCGTGCGGTGCAGGACTTGGTCGGCGCGTCAAACGACAACTTCACACCGAAGAAGGGAGCAGAAGCCAAGTCCCACACCGTCGGGTCCGTCAGGTCGAGACTCGCTCCGCCCAGCGAGTACTCCGCATCGCCGCTGCCCAGGGGCGCGGTCAGTTCCGCGAGCCAGTTCGGCGCGTAGGTACATCCGGCATCTACACATGCAATCAGTTGCGAATGCGCGGAAGCAATCGCCACATTGCGGCCCTTCGAAATAGGGCCCGCAGTGAACTTCAAACTGCACGTTTCATCGCGGATCGCACGTAGAGTCGGGTGACTCACTGCCGTATCGCGCAGCCATTCCCATGTGCCGTCGCTGGATCCGCCATCGACGACGATGATTTCAGCTGCCGGTGGGTTCTGGCGGAGGAGGCTGTCGATGAGCCGTGGAATGTTCTCCGCTTCGTTGAGAACAGTGGCAATCACGCTGACAGCCTGCATGGCGGAAGTATAGCTTTGCGGCCTGCAGGCTTTGGCAGGCAGTTCTGCTTAGAATTTGTACGTCACGCCAACCGAGGCGCGCGCATTAAAGCGCCGATGTGGCGAGAAGCCGGGTTGAAACGGCTGTAACGTGAAAGATGAGCCGATATCGTCTCCATACGCGCGCAGCCCCAGGCGGGGACTGAGTTTGTAGTCGAGCCCCACGCCGATGCCGCCAGCGAATGACTCATTGGGTTTGATCGAAACGCCTCCGGTATGTGCGGCGCCGAGCAGCCCATGAAAGAAAATGCTCGACCGCTCATACAACGCCGCGTGGAACTCCGGCCCCGCGAGGTACAGATCGACTAAAGCGGCTTGCGGGTTTGTCTCAGTAACCGTCCATGCGTAATGCCCGCCTTCTGCCGTCACTCCGAAATACTTGCCCCAGTCGCGCGTAAGCGACAGACTCACGCCCTGCAAGCCGCTCTCCGACTGGTTCACCTGGTTCAAGCTGGTGTATCCCCAGCCGACAAAGGCCGTGTACTTATACTCCGGTCCTGTCTGCTGGCTGGGGGTTTTTTCGGGGGCGATCTGGCAGTTTGCCGCAACCGGCGTCAGTGGAGCCACAAAAGCGGCCAAAATCCAAAAGAATAGCTTCCTCGTCAATGTCAGATTCTCCTCGCTCCCATGGTGGCGCCTCTTCATTGCGCACATCGATCCGCTGAATGCGCGGGCGCCGTAACTTGAATCCGGTACCTTCATAGACTATCGTTTACCCCCCCGTTCTACGAAGCGGACCGGCGAAGCCCGATCAGCGCGGCTGCACCACCACAGGGCCTGAAAGATGCAAGACGTCCGCAGAAGTGTCATTCACTGTGACGGCTGTGCCGTTCGGAAGATAGCGGGCCAGCGCTCCGGGCTGGGTCCAATCGAGTTCCCAGCCGTCTTCGATCGCCACAATCGTGTATTGCCCTGGAACGACATCGCGCAGCGAAAAGCTTCCATCTGAGTCTGATTGATCGCGTCGTGCGAGCGTCTCGAGATTGCCGGCCTGCTTCGGAACCAGCACGATCATCGCACCGCCAAGGCCTTTGCCGCCTTTTTGAGCGATCCCATCGATCCTCGCGATGCCTTCCCCCAGCATCACCACCACGTCCATCGGACGGTCGCGCACCGTCAGCGCATTCCCTGCATGGGCAGCGCCGCCCGTTCCCACCGCCAGCACCGGCAGGATCTTGCCGTCGCCCACCAGAATCACAGTCCATGTTCCCGGCGCCACCGAATCGAAATGGAATCGGCCATTGCGCGCCGCCGTAGACAGGCTCGCATGGCTCTGTGCGCCCTCCTGTGGTTGAAGAATAAGATGGGCTTCGTCCGGCGGCGCTCCGCCGCGCGGCATGTGCAGCACGCCAGTCACGGCAGCTGTCGCGCTTCCCGAGTCTGGATCGACGTGTTCGCTTTGAGTAGCGTCGAGCTCCACGATGTGCGGCGGATCGCCCGCGGTCAATTCGTAGTGCCCGGGCGCAACGCCGTTGAATTCGGCCGAGCCTCGCTTGAGCGTATCTATAAAACCAACACTCTCTGCCGCGACTTGCGTTCCAAAAACAAGCTGCTGCAATTCTGGCCGGGCAAGCCTTCCATCCGCTCGCCGCGTCGTGTCCACTACAATCCGCAACGCGGGAACCGCGTGCAGAGCAATGTCGGCTTCTACGCGGCTGCCTTTCGCCAGCGAAATCGGAGCTGCCGAGGCTTCATCCGTGGTCGAATCGAAATAAGTGATCGGATAAGCTACATCGAGTTGGGCGTTCGCCTCGCTGCCTCCCTTGCCCGAATTGCCGTTCGCACCGCGCATCGCATACCAGGGCTGCGCGGAGACGGCCACCAGGTAATCCCCATCGGCGAGGTCGCCGAACTCGTAAGCGCCGGTGTCGTCTGTAACCGCGGAGTCCGACTGAACGATTCGCTCGTCCTGCGCATGGTGGCGTGTCTTTTCAAACAGCATCACGCGTGCGCCTTCCACCGGATCTCCCCCGTCTCCTGAGACAACTCCGTGCAGAACTGCACCGGGAACAAGAAAGAAGATCAGGTGGGTTGTGTCCTGGTCCGGCCCTGTGACAATCGCCGTGTTGTATCCATCGTGGTCGTCGTAGAGAGCGGTTCGATAGCCGCGCTTCGATGCCGTGAGTGGATATTTCGCCGCAGGCAGTCCCTCAAACGCGAAGTGTCCCTCTGCATCCGAAACAACCGAGGCAATCGAGTGGTTGTCGTCCTCGGCAAGCACGGACACAACAGCTCGCTGGATCGGATCTCCAGTCGCAGCATTGAGCACGGTTCCGGCTATGCGGTAGCCGCCCGCATGGGGCGCGGTAGAATTCTTCTCCTGTGCCGAAAGTGTGGCACACCCGACACTGAGCAGAAGAAACGCAAAATGCACCGCGCCCGACAAAAACGCCCGACCGGCCCCAAGACTCGCACCTATTCGCGTCATTGGTTCGGAACCTCGAGCACCAGACTGGCGTCCGCCGATGGGCCCAGACTGATGGCCTGTCCCGCATGCGGCAGAGCATTCAATGTTGCGCGGTCGTGATACGCAAGCGCGACCGGCCTATCGAAGACGTAGACGTGATAGTTGCCCGGCGTCAGTCCTTCCAAAGTGGCCTTGCCCCCGGTCGAAGGGCGCAGAGTTTGTGTGATCACGTCTTCCGTGGTGTCGAAATCCGGTACCACATACACCGTATAAAAAGGCTCTTCTCCAGTGCCGGAACCCGCAGCTGTCGCCGGTAGTGTGAGCGAGAGACGGGCACAATCGTCGCGCAGGTTCAACGTCACCGGCGCCGAAGAGCCGGAAATCCCCAACGTCAGCGGCTCGCGCGCAAGGTTCGTACCGCCGGCCGTAAGTGAACCTTCGCACACATGCTTGTCCGCCAGATTTGTATGCACCCAGTAGGTCCCGGGCTGCGCAAACGATGTGTTCAGCGGGCCGGTATACGAGCCGACCGCAAACGTACTCATCATGCCATCGCCGATCCATCCGCCCGTCTGGCTTAGCGTAAGAAAAATCGAGTCTCCGCCGTCCGTGCTTGGGCTCGGCCCATTCGTCTGCGTGCCCGTCCTGGCCAGGTTCACCTGCACGGAATTGCTGCGTGCGTTGGCTAGCGCAATCTGGAGATTTGCTACAGCTTGCCCCGCAACAGAGAACTCAACCGCACCCGTGAAAGGCCCCTCATCCCTCAATGTCGTAGCCGTGCCGCCGCGCCGCACAACCAATGTCGGTCGGCCCGCTGTAACGACAAGGACATAATTCCCGTCCGGCAAAAAAGCCTGGACCGTGCGTGTCGCCTGATCGTACTGCGCTACGTAGGGAAGCTGATGTCCCTGGCTATCCGTCACCACCGCAGAAAAGGTTGTGCCGGGCCGATCGGGCGTGAACTCCTGGGCTGTTCTGCCGCCAGGAAGAAACGCCTTCGCCATGACGGCATGGAAGGGTTCGAGCGTGAGGGCCAGGTTAGCTTCCGCTTGTTCTCCGCCATGCAAATGAATCTTTGCCGCACCTGCCAGGTCGCGAGCTTCGGGGTAAAACTGGCTCGCGTACCCGCTGCGTTCCATAGTGCGTGCGCTGCTCGGATAAACCATCGGGCCGCCCGACTCGTTGTCGATTGCCGGCGCGCTGTAGACCACATAAGTCCCATCGGCGAGGCCGCCAAAACGATAGGCGCCATCCGCGTTGGTTCTTGTTGTCGTTGCTCCGGGTAAAACCAGCTGCCAGGCGAGTCGCCCGCTCTGGACGGTTTGCCGCAGCAGAGTGATTTCGATTCCCTGTGCCGTGTCGCCCGTCGATAGCTGGACCTGTCCATGAATCGAGTTGGCTGGAGCCATTTTGAAAACCACATCGGGCATCTCCGGAACCACGATCACGGTATGCGCGAAGTCGCGCGTATCGCCGCCCGCAGCCGCGGAAGCCTCGGCCGTTTCGTCCAGAAATCCCGGTTTGATGATTTCAAACTGTTGCGGCCCAAGGGGGATGTCCGCCAGTTCATAGCGTCCCTCGCCATCGGTCAAGGTGCCCGCGCTGCCGTCCCCTGTCAGGCGAACCAGCGCGCGCGGCAACGGCTCGCCCGATGCGGCATTCAACACCATGCCATGCACAGCGACCCGTGCTATGGAAGTGGACGTGCTTTCAGTGGCCGGTGGGTCCAGCTGTTGCGCGGGCAACAGAGCGGGGAAGAGAAACACCAACCAAAGCCCCCGCACAGATCGTCCGAATCGCAGAGTGCAGCGACCGGCAGCCGTGCACCCGTGGCGACAGAGTCTCAGAATCAGTCGAAGGCCCACCCTCTATTTTGACGCGTGCAGACGGGAAGGGAATCCGCGCCGGCGGAGAAATTCGTTTCCTACGGTGCTGTCAGCCCCGTTTTAGATACCAGGGAATGTTGACGACAATAATCCTCTGGTTGCCGCGTAGAAGCAGAATGACCTTCAGCAAATCGGCGCGCCGGTTGTGCAGCAGGCTCTCCCACCAGTGGCGCACCACCAGCTCCGGCACCAGAACGCATACCTTGTGATAGTCCGTCTCACGCTCCACGGACAGTACGTAGTCCACCACTGGCTGCAGCACATAGCGGTAGGGGGACTTCAGAGTAATCAGCTTCGGGACGCACTTCCCAGCCTGACGCAACGGGCTCGCAATCTTCTCATCCCACTCAGCGCAGAATTGATCCGTTTCTTCCGTGATCTGCACGTGGACGCAGCGAATGTCGTCCGACATCGACAGCGCAAACGACAAAGCCTTCTCTGAGATCCGGCTCCAACGATCGATCGGCACCACGACTACCGGCTTCGTCACTTCCGCGGCAACAATCGGCCGCTTGAGATCGATTTCGCGGTTCACGCGGCGATAATGCCTGTTTACCGCCCGCATCGCGACGATCATGAAGGCCACCAACAGCGCCGTGATCCATGCGCCCTCAACGAACTTCGCCACCAGCACTACCAAGGTCGTGATGCCGGTTGCAAAAGCGCCCAGGCCGTTCATCGCCATCCGGAACGGTGAACCACCTTTGCGCCACCAGTGCATCACCATGCCTGCCTGCGACAGCGTGAACGCCATGAATGCGCCGATTGCATACAGGGGAATCAATCGGTCCGTGACACCGCCGAAGATGATCAGCAGCAGTGCCGTAAGCGCGACCAGCACGTAGATGCCCCAGGAGTAGAGCAGACGCCGCCCCCGCAGCAGAAAAATATGGGGCAGATAATTATTTCCGGCAATTGCGCGCGTCAGGCGCGGAAAGTCCGCAAATGCCGTGTTCGCTGACAACGCCAGCACCAGCAGCACCGACCCAATGGTCACGTAGTAAAACCATCCGTGGCCCATCACTGCGCGCGTCAGCATGGACAACACGCTCTCGTAGCGCTCGCCACCGGGGTCCGTCGCGCCCACTCCATACGCACGGCATAGCACCGCGATCCCCGCCAGCAAAACCGCCAGCAGAACGATAATGATGGTCAGTGTGATCTTCGCGTTCTTCCGGCGGTCGTCGCGAAACGCCATCACGCCATTGCTCACCGCTTCCACGCCCGTCATCGCCGTGCACCCGGAAGAGAACACCTTGAGCATGAGCCACAAGCTCAACACCGCGGTGGCTGGGGGCAGCGGGGGCAGCGGAGTAACGGGATGCGGATGACCCGCGAGCACGTTCCACATGCCCACGCCGATCACGATCAGCAACGTGCCGGCAAAAAGATAGGTGGGAATCATGAACACGACGCCGGTGTCGTGGACGCCGCGCATGTTGATGATGGTCAGAATCGCCAGCACGCCCAGGCACAGCGGCAGCGTGTGCGGCTGCAAACTTGGCACCGCGGAGATCAGCGCACCCACACCCGCCGAGATGCCGACTGCGGCGGTAAGAATGTAGTCGATCATCAGCGCAGCGGCGGCCAGCAGGCCGGCGTTCGGCCCCAGATTCTCAGTGGCCACTGTGTAGGAGCCGCCACCATTCGGGTAGGCCTCGATCGTCTGCCGGTAACTGAAATACACAATTCCCAGCAGCACCACGATCGCCATGCTGACCGGGACGATGTACTGCACCCCGGCCACTCCCAGCGGTATCAGCAGGGTTAGCGCAGCTTCAGGCCCGTACGCCGCCGAACTCAGTGCGTCGAGGCCGAAAATCGGGATCCCCGCGATGGGCCCGATCTGCTCGGCGCGCTCTTCGCTGGTGGCCAGCGGCCGCCCAAAAAGTAGATTGAGAATGCGCGTGGAAATGGCCATGAGGTCTTGTGATTGCAGGGAAAGAGCTGCGGATGCCCGCCGAGGGCATTGTCTCATGGCGGCGCAAATCGGAAGTGACAGCAATCCCTACGAATCGCCAAATCAACGGCGCTTCTGCGCTTTGCAAAAGTGCCGAAGATCGACGGGAACCGATGGCTTGTTGACTTACTCGTTTCTACTTCTTCCCCTGATTCGCCGCGATCCCTTGTCCAAACGTGATCGTGACATCGATGCTGGCGAGGTGATCGATTTCGATGTGATCTGATGAAGATCCTGCCCGTTTCCGAAAAATACTCCGGCATCGGCACCGGCGGGCAAGCCAGCTGTCCAGAGCAGAGAAAGCACAGCCAACCGCAGAAGGCGCACCATCGGAAAGCAATTCATCGGGGGTTGATTCCGTTGACGGATCAATTCCCCGGCCCAGGCAGTTTGCAGCAGTCGCCCGCTGCTGCCGGCTCGTTCGCCCCCGCATCCAGCGCCACCTTCCAGCTCCCGTCCGGCTGCCTGCGCCAAATCGTGATGTAGCGGCCCGATGTCGCCACGGGGTTCCCATTCGCATTTTTGCTGTGGCCATCAAAATGACCCCAGGTGTAGCCCATATCGCCGGAAGGCCCCATCACCGCATCGGTCGGCGTCCACGTAAGCTGATAATCTTTTGGCGACCATTTCGTGGATTTGGCAATCGCCACCTTTCCCACGACCGGCGCTACGCCATTTCCCAGCGCCACACCGTCTCCGGCAAACCAGTCCGCGAAAGCCGCGCCGCCGCGTTCGGCCACATCTTTCGCAAAACGCGCCTCGAGGTCGAAAAGAAGCATCTTGCCCGCATTCATGGTGGAATCGACCAGGGGATTGGGCGTAGCCGATTGCGTCCCCGGTTCCAGGAGCTGACCCCTGACGGGCATGGCCGTCAGGGCAAATGCCGTTATGAATGTACTCATGAAGACGAGCTTCGTTCCGTTTCTCACTTTAGGCTCCTCGCTGTTCATCTTAGACTCCGCCTCAAACCCAGCTGTCCACCCAAACCCTCCGCCCGAAATCATTCAACGCGTCGGTTTCGGACTCTCATTTCAGCAACCTCCGTTAAATTTCCGTAACCGGAGGGTCAATCTCGATGTCTATTGTTCAGAATGTCCCTTCCCCAGGTCCTGCTCAGCCAGTTGTCGAGGAGGAACCATGCCCGACCGAATCGGAGACGACGTCAAGCATTGCCTTCACCCACTCGGGCCTGTCCTCGTAGTTCTCTTCGCCGTCAGCCTCCCTATCCTCCACTTAGCCGGCTGCGGAGGCTCGTCGGCATCGCAGCCCACGGCTCCGGCTTCTTCCTCGTTTGCTGACCAGTTCGACTTCCTCTGGAGCGCCTTCGACCAGCGCTACTCCTACTTCACCTACAAGAACATCGACTGGGACGCCTTGCGCGACACCTATCGCCCACAGGCGCTACAGGTCACAACTCAGGACCAGTTCAATCAGGTCGTCACCTCGATGCTCGCCAACCTGCACGATCTTCATGTCAACCTCATCGATCCGTCAGGTAGCTACCACCCCACATTCCATGCCACCGCCTTCATCAACTTCGACCCCAACGTGTGGCAGCAATACCTCCAATTGCGTGGCGCGAATATCCAACAGACGAGCTTTTACACCAGCGGCCAGCTCGGCGGGGCCTCCTATATCGCCATACCCTCGTGGCAACCCTCGTCCGGCTCGCAAGCAGGGGAACTCGACTCCGCCTTGAGTCAGTTCCAATCCGCATCGTCGCTGATCATCGACGTTCGCATGAACGGCGGTGGCGACGGCTCAACAGCCGCTTCCTTTGCAGGCCGTTTTGCCGGCCAGACAACAATCGGAGGGTACGACAAGTTCCGCAGCGGCCCCAATCACGACGACTTTGGTCAGCTCAACTCCCGCACTGTTTCTCCGCGCGGCCCCTGGCAGTTCACAAAGCCTGTTCTCCTGCTCATCGGTAGAGGCTGTTACAGCTCCAATGAGGATTTCATTGCCATGATCCGCGAGCTTCCCAACGTCACCGTCATCGGCGATACGTCAGGTGGACACTCCGGCTATCCCGTAGCCTTTAGTCTCTCCAACGGCTGGCAGTTCACCATCTCCACCTGGATCGACTACACCGCCGAGATGCAAGGAATCGAAGACCGTGGCATCGATCCGGGTGTGTTTGTCTCCGCATCCGCCACGGACTTCCAGGCCGGCAGGGACCCGGTCCTCGACTACGCTATTGCCCACGCTCCATAAGATGGACCCGCTGTTCCGGCCCCATGGCCGGCTACCTCCTTTCTTTCATGAGCGTTAGGGCCGCCGCGAGGCCGAACACGCAACTTTGGGAGTTACTTTCCGTCTACCCTTCAAGGCTCTTGCAATCTTGCGGATTGCTATACTTAAGTGACAGAATGACGCGGTCGGCAGTGGGGTAGGCAAGAGGGCGAGCTGAACAGTTTTTTGCTGCTTTCATCCTGCCGCCACAATCGCGAAACCCCGATGCGCCAGGTGTTTCGTCTCGGACGCCCGGCTTCGAACGGGGGAAGGAAGTTCATGGGAACACTGCTGGAGTCGATTCACTCGCCGGCGGACGTGAAGAAACTCAACTACGCGCAGTTGACCGAATTGGCCGAAGAGATTCGCGTCTTCCTCATTCAGACGCTCTCCAAGACTGGTGGCCACCTTGGCCCCAATCTCGGCGTCGTTGAGCTCACCCTTGCCCTCCACATGGTCTTTGATACCCCGGCCGACAAGCTCGTCTTCGATGTCAGCCACCAGGCCTACATTCACAAAATTCTCACCGGCCGTCGCGACCGCTTTGAGACCATTCGGCAGCCCGGCGGCCTGAACGGATTTATGCTGCGCACGGAGTGCGAGCACGACTGCTACGGTGCAGGCCATGCAGGCACCGCGCTCTCCGCAGCTTTGGGGATGGCGGTAGGCCGCGATCTTGCCGGGGGCAGGGAACACGTGATCGCCGTAGCCGGCGACGCTGCCTTCACCAACGGCATCTCGTTTGAAGCTCTGAACAACATTGCCGAACAGACCAAGCGCCTCATCGTCGTACTCAATGACAACGAGTGGTCGATCGATCGCAACGTCGGCGCCATCGCGCGCTACTTCCACAGGATCGTCACCAACGAGCGCTATCGAAACTTCCATGAGTCGGCGGCGCGCCTGGTTGAAAAGTTCGGCGGCAAAACGGCGATGACCGTCGTTCGCCGCGCCGAAGAAGCGGCGAAAAGCATGCTCTGGCCGTCTATTCTTTTTGAGGAATTCGGCCTGCAGTATTTCGGACCCATCGATGGCCACAATTTGCCGTTGCTGGTTGAGACGTTCAACTTTCTCAAGAAAGAAGACCGCCCCGTCCTGTTGCACATACTCACGGAAAAGGGCCGCGGTTTTCAGCCCGCGCTCGATGGCCAAAAGAAATTTCATGGCCTTGGGCCCTACGATCCCGAAACCGGCAAGACCACTGCCGGACAGACGACCTACTCCGAGTCCTTCGCAAAAACGCTGGTCCAGCTAGCCGATGCAGATCCGCGCGTCGTTGCCATCACAGCTGCCATGCCCAACGGCACCGGCCTCGATCTTTTCCGCCCGCATCATCCTAAGCGCTACTTCGACGTCGGCATCGCCGAAGAGCATGCGGTCATCTTTGCAGCAGGCATGGCCACGCGCGGCTTCCGTCCCGTCTGCGCCATCTACTCCACGTTTCTTCAGCGCGCTTTCGATCCCATCGTGCACGACGTGGCGCTGCAAAAGTTGCCTGTCGTCTTTTGCATGGACCGCGCCGGCCTCTCCGGCGATGACGGCCCCACGCATCACGGCCTCTTTGACATCGCCTATCTTCGTGGAGTACCCGAGATGGTGCTGATGGCCCCGAAGGATGAAGACGAGCTCGCCGACATGATGAAGACCGCGCTTACGCTTCCCGGTCCCAGTGCCATTCGCTATCCGCGTGGCGCCGTTGCAGGAGTAGAGCGCAAAGCTGCTCCCGAAGTGCTGCCGGTGGGCAAAGCTGAGGTGCTCGTTGACGGCTCCGACGTTGCCATCCTCGGACTCGGACCGATGATCACACTCGCCAAGGAACTTGGGCTGCGTCTCGATCGCGAAGGTTTCTCCGCCGCCATCATCAATCCACGTTTTGTGAAACCTCTCGATCGCGAAACACTCGAGATCTACTCCCGCCGCGTCGCGGTCTTCGTCACGTTCGAGGATCACGTAAAGATGGGAGGCTTCGGCTCTGCCGTCATCGAGGCTCTCGATGAGATGGGCGTCTCGGTTCCCGTAGTGCGCATCGGATGGCCCGACAACTTCATCGAGCACGGCAAGGTCGACGCACTCCGCGCCAAGTATGGGCTCACCGTCGACGCAGCCCTCGCCGAGGTTCTTCCGCTGCTCGCGCGCCGCCAGCGGCGTACGCTGGTCGCCAGCTAAACGCCTTGGGGTCTGGAGTGCATGCGGTCGGTTGTTGGGATCGCGCTGTTTATCAGAAGGTAATTGACGAGTAGATGGGTGATTCGACCGGAAGCCGGACGAAGACGAACATTACCGATTCGCTATTGAACCCACTGAAGGTGCGGACGGTATTCTTCTGAATAGAGGAATCACAGTGCAGATTCTTGGAGAGTCTCCTATTTGGCACGTGAAGGTTTGCACGAAGCTCATCGGTATCCTCGTTGTGACCTCTCTTGTGAGCTGTAAACAGAGGTCCTTTACCTACGCTGATGCGGTGGGATCATATCCAAACGCGTGTATTGTTCTCGTCCCAACCTGGCCTTGTGACTGAAGGAGGGAGGTTACTGAAGGGAGCCTGGAATCTTCCTCGATTTCGCCGATGGTATAGGTTGGCGCCGTGTGTGCGGGCGTCCGGTTCTCGGAAGTCGCGTGAAGAAGACGTTTGCAATTCTCGGTGTGTATTTCTTATCTGCTCTGGTTGCGAGGCCTGCTCCTTCAGCAGCGACCACCACTGTGGACACCATCACCCGACTCAGTCGTAGCGAAGCAAGCCAACAACTCCCGGTGTCGTTCGACGCTGTTGTGACCTACTTCCGGTCCTATGACCACATGCTTTTCGTCCAAGATGGTCCGTCCGCGATGTACGTCAACGCGACGACCGACCTAAAGCTTGTTCCCGGAGATCGCGTGCGCGTACGGGGGACGACGCATGACAGCTTTCGGAACTATGTCGAGTCGAAGGACATTGCGCTCCTTGGACACGATGCCCTGCCGGTGCCGATCGAGGCCAGTTATCAGCAGATGATTCATGGGGCAGTCGATTGCCGGCTGGCACGGGTTCGGGCGATTGTGCGGTCGGCGGAGATCGTGCCGAGTTCGGTTCTGCTGGTTCCGGCGACTGCGTTGCGGATGCTAATCGACGGGGAACAGGTGGATGCCGAAGTGGGCGGCAGCGATGCGACGGTACTTCCTAACTTGCTGGACGCCGAGGTCGAGGTCACAGGGGTTGTCTCAGGTCATTTCGACAACAAGATGCAGCAGACCGGCGTTCTTTTTCACGTTCGGTCGCTTGACGACATCCAGATTCTGCGGCGGCCGACCATCCAACCGTGGTCGATTCCGGTGACGTCGATGGATCGCGTGATTACGGGCTACAGCATTGTCGATCGAACGCAGCGAACGCGGGTGCATGGGGTCATCACGTACTATCTGCCAGGGTCGGGACTGGTGCTGCAGGACGGCAGCCGGAGTTTGTGGATCACGACCGACAGTTTTCAGCCGTTGCGGGTGGGCGATCTGGCGGATGCGATCGGATTCCCGGATGTGAAGGGCGGATTCCTCTCTCTTACGCGCAGCGAAGTCCGGGACAGTTCCATTCAAGCACCGGTGGCCGCTCGGCTCTATACGTGGCGCACGCTTGCGGAGGGCGGCAACAGCAGTCATGGGCATCTCTACGATCTGGTTTCGATCGAAGGGGAGGTTGTGGCCGAGGTTCGGCAGGCGACACAGGACGAATATGTCTTGTCGAGCGACGGCCACCTGACGTCGGCGATCTTTCGTCATCCCGGGTCGCTCACGCACGCTGCGCTTCCGGCGATGCGAGAAGTTCCGGTGGGGTCAAGAGTGCGGGTGACGGGTATCTGCATGCTCGCCGACGCGGACCCATTCTTAGGAGACGTTCCGTTCAATCTGCTTCTTCGCTCTTTCGACGACATCGCGGTGGTTGCGCCGCCCCCGTGGCTGAACGTTCGGCACCTTATTCTGCTTCTAGCGCTTGTTGTCGCGGCCATGTTCGTGGTTCTCATACGGAGTTGGGGAATCGATCGCAAGGTGCAGCGCCAAACGTCGAGCATGGCTGCGATCGAACGTCGGCGAAGCCAGATTCTCGAGGCGATGACCGCCAACAAGCCTCTCGGGGAGATTCTCAAGCAAATCTGCGATCTGGTGTCGTTCCTGCTGAATGGGGCGTCGTGCTGGTGCGAGATGGCGGATGGAGCATGGATCGGGGAGAGACCGGCTGCGACGATGGAGAAGACAGAAGTGGAGCGCAGTCCGATTGCCGGAACGTCAGGCGCCGTGCTGGGCACACTCTGCGGCATGAGCAGCGGTTCAAGGATTCGAACCAGGGAGGCTTTGTCGAGGGCGGTTGAACTAATCGTGCTGGCGGTGGAGAAATCGCGGTTGCATTCGGATTTAGTGCGCCGATCAGAGTTCGACTTGCTGACGGAGATTCACAACCGCTTCTGGATGGAGAAGAACATTGACGCGGCGATCGAGTCGACGCAGAAGTCGGGGGATAGATTCGGTCTGATCTACGTTGATCTGGATGGGTTCAAGGCGGTCAACGACAAATATGGGCACGGGGTTGGAGACCAGTATCTGCAAGCGGTGGCGATGCGCATGAGGCAACAGATGCGTCCGGTCGACGTGCTGGCTCGGTTGGGTGGCGATGAATTCGCCATAATGGTGTCGGAGGTGAAGAGCCGAACCGAGGTGGAGCATATTGCGCAGCGTTTGGAACGCTGTTTCGCCGATCCGTTTGTGGTTGCGGAGACGCTGATTCGGGGAGGGGCGAGCATCGGGGTCTCCCTCTATCCGGAAGACGGGACAAGCCGAGACGCGATGCTCAATGCGGCGGACGCTGCGATGTACGCGAAGAAGAATGCCAGAAAGCGGCTTCTGCCCGCCCTTGTTGCCACCCAATAGGGGGTCTCATGTCTATCGTTCGTCAAGACAATTGCCCGGCGAAGATGACGCTCATCCTGTGAGGAGGTGTCGCCTTTTAGGTTCGGGTCTGGATTGTTTGAATGCTAAGTCAGTGAGGAGCACGAGGGTGTTACAAAGGCTGAACTCAGCTGTGAGGCTGATTCAGAGAACTACCCAAGGAGGCTCCTCAGAGACTTTATGTACTACATCGGACTTGATGTTCACAAGAAGACGATCAGCTATTGCGTGAAGGACGCGGCCGGCAAGATCCACAGTGAAGGCAAGATCGGATCAACGCGGCGTGAGCTTGATGCCTGGATCAAGACCCTTCCCCAACCCCGGATGGTCGCGATGGAAGCGACGATCTTCACGGGCTGGATCTACGATCACCTTCTTCCGCACGCGGAGAAGGTGAAGGTCGCCCATCCGCTGATGCTGCGAGCCATTGCCGCGGCCAAGCGGAAGAACGACAAGATCGATGCCAACAAGATAGCCGACTGCCTGCGATGTGATTTTCTTCCAGAGTGCTACATGACATCGACCGAGATCCGCGACCGGCGGCGTACATTGCGCTACCGCGGACTGCTTGTGAAGCAGATGGTTCAGATGAAGAATCGAATCTCGGGCTTGTTGATGGAGACCGGAGCGAGTTTCAACAAGCAGCGACTGCACAAGGTGGGCTACTTCACCGAGCTGATGTCGGGCAATGAAGAGATCGACTGTGTCAGGCCGCTGTTGAAGCTGAGCCGGGAGACGATTAATCGATCGCAGAAGCTGGACTATGCACTGATCAGCTCTCTGGAGCGGGACCCGCTGCTGGCCGAGCGGCTGGCGCGATTAAGAACTGTTCCCGGAGTGGGTCCGATTACGGCGCTGACCTGGGCTCTGGAGATCGGCGATGTTGCCCGCTTTCGATCGATCAAACAGGCTATCAGTTATTGCGGACTGTGCGGAGCCGAGAAGCGTTCAGCCGACAAGGTCATGCGCACGCCGATTTCCAAGCAACGCAACAAGCATATCCAGCAGGTGCTGGTGGAAGCGGCGAAGCTGGCACCGAGATACAGCCATGAACTGAGCTTGATTCACGAAAAGGAAAAGCAACGGGGCGATCGCAACCGCGCCACCCTGGCTGTAGCCAGGAAGATGGTGGCCTGGATGGTTGCGGTCGAACGCAGAAAACAGGATTTCGTGCCTGCCGAGAAATTCGGAGGTACGGCGGCAGCCTAAAAACCTGCCCAAGAATGAAAAACACCAGGATTATTCCGATGCGCAGACTGCCAGGCCCCGCAAGTAGGCCACTGGGCGAAGGAGTGAAAACTCCGGAGGCTCCCGTTGGATTGTTTCGGGGCTGGCAGAGAACACAAACTCAATCTTCTGTGCGGACTCTTCGGAGTCTTAGACAGCAAATGGATGTGTGGTTCTGCTTGATGCAGGAATCATCGGCCGAGAGGCACTGTTGCGTAACGGCAGATCCTGATCAGATCAAGTGCGCGCCCTCCGGAGCGCGCCCGGGAATTCTGTGCTTTTCTCTTGACTTTGACTTACATAGATGTGGTTCTGCTTGATGCAGGAATCATCGGCCGAGAGGCACTGTTGCGTAACGGCAGATCCTGATCAGATCAAGTGCGCGCCCTCCGGAGCGCGCCCGGGAATTCTGTGCTTTTCTCTTGACTTTGACTTACATAGATGTGGTTCTGCTTGATGCAGGAATCATCGGCCGAGAGGCACTGTTGCGTAACGGCAGATCCTGATCAGATCAAGTGCGCGCCCTCCGGAGCGCGCCCGGGAATTCTGTGCTTTTCTCTTGACTTTGACTTACATAGACGTGGCCTATCCGGCAGTAACCAAAAATGGTGCAGTTTCCGATAGGGTCCCTCGTCAGAACCAGAGGATTTCCGCTTTCGCTTCTCGAATGGAATCGAAGTTGATTCTGGGATCAGGTACGCAGCTCAGCTCTGGTCGCGTCGATCCGGTCTCCAATCCGGCCACGGGGGCGCAATGCCATTGAACCTCATGTACGCGATCATTTGACCCATGTGTTCATGGGCATGCGCCAGAAGGCGTAAGTAGACGCGCCGTACCGTTGTCTCTTCGCCAAAGAAATGCAGGCGCCGGTCGAGTTCGGGATCGCTGGCTTGGTTGAAATACTGGTTCACGGCCTGCAGTGATCGCTTCAACAGGGCCACGACCGCGTTCTTTTCCCGGACACTCGCCGCCAGTTCGTCATTTCTGCGGATCAGGCCAGCAAACCGCTCCTGACCATCAGCTGGGAGTTGTGCGTAAAGATCAATTGGGGCGGCTACGCCAATCACGTCTAACAACATGAAGTTACCGGCCGCTACGTGGACAAATATCTCGCTGACCGAACGCGCTTTTGCATCCGGACGCCAGTCGTATTTCTCCGGGGGAATAGCCTCGGCCATTGCCACGCTTTGCCGTGTTGCAATTTCGAGTTCCCACAGGAACTCGCCTCGGAACCCCGCGATTCGAGTCGCCATGGGATTCAGCATACCCAAGGCATTCCAGGAGTGTCGTGGGCTATTCGTCAATGACCATCTATTTCACTTCGTTCCCCAAAGCTCCACAAATACCGGGCACCGCGACTTGAATTACGGCCGGAGTTATAGACCATCGAGCCTTACCTCGCCAGCCAAAGAATCTTGAATTCTCTGTAAACGCCGCTCCGGCTCCCGTTATGCGCTATCCCCTCAACGGCTAGTCCCCATGTGCGACAATCCTCATCAGACCGATTTGCCTATGCGACACATCTGCTTCTTTCAGGCGTTGATCTGCGGATGGATCTCAGCCACTGTTCTAGCCTGGTCGCAAGCGCCTCCGCCGTCCAATCCCAACCCCGCTCCTGCGTCTGAACTCGTGCTCGCCGGAGGCACCCTGGTTGATGTGACCAACTGGGGCCGCTCGGCGCGCGATCTGCACGACGCCGTGGTGATTGTTGACCAGGGAAAAATCGTCGCCGTCGGCGCTCGTGCCGACCTGCCCATTCCAGCCAATGCGCGCGTCATCGACTGCACAGGGAAGTACCTGATCCCCGGTCTAGTCGATGGTTTCGCCGGCATGAACTCTCAAGGCCAGGCCAACGCTTTCCTCTATATGGGCGTCACCACGGTCGTCGCCAGTGCCGACGCGCGCCGCGGTCATATTGATCGGTCAGCCAGCCCCAGCCCGCATCTTTACCTGCTCGACTCCATCGGCAGCACGGATGACTGGAGCCTGCTCATCGGTCAACCGGAATGGGCTCCCAAACTTCGCGAAGGAACGCATCCCATCGAACTCAGTCCCGAAGACACCGCGCGCCAGTTGAATGACACTGCTCGTCTCGGCAGGCGCGTCGTGTGGCTGGGCGGCGATCTCACCGCCCCCAATACGCAGTGGATCATCGCGCATGCGCATCAAATGGGCCTCATTACCTACGGCGAATTCATCTCCACTCCCTACACCGTGGGCATTGAAGCGGGCGTTGACGCTCTGCTCCACATGAGCCGCTACGAACTCGGCCTGGTTCCTGACGAATTGCAACGGCCGCTCGTCGACGATCCTTATGGCACCGCCGCCACCACAGCCTACGATTACTCAATGCATCTGCCCCCGAGCGATCTGCATGTGCGTACGTACGCTCGATTCATTGCAACTCACCACGCCGCGCTCATGCCGACCTTCAGCATCTACTTTTTGCGCCTTCCCGGCCATCGCAACTTATGGCTTGAACCCGCGGCTGCATTGCTCGACCCAGCCGGTCTCTTCGATCCGCCTGATCGCACCACGGGAGAATTGACCTATCCTCTCGCGCCTTGGACGCGTCACTTGCCCGCCGCAGCACAACGTTGGATGGAAGAGAGTCAACAAAAAAAGGCCGATCAGGCCGCACTTCATCTTTGGGAGATGAACCAAACAATCTTCGCATCCTACCCGCACTACCTGGCCGCATCCGGCGCGCCCGTCATGGGCTCGATGCCGGGAATCTCCGAACACATCGAACTGGAAATGCTGGTTCGCCTGGGGCTCTCGCCGCGCGAAGCCCTGGCCGCCGCCACCAATAACTACTCCCTGCAATTCGGATGGAACGAACTCGGCCTGATCGCACCCGGCCGTCGTGCCGATATTCTCGTCCTCGACTCCGATCCCACCACCAATGTTTGGAATACTCGCCACATCTCAACACTGATCGTCGACGGCAATGTATTGGATCGCGACGCTCTCCTCAAGCCCAGGAGATAGATTGATTCAGCCCGTACGCTGACTGCTGCCCATCGCCTCGAGCAGTATCGGCAGGCGGTCCTGCCGCACCGCAAATGCCTGTTCTAACTGCCTGCGCACAATCGCTCGTGCGAATTGCCCAAAGCTGCCGAACGGCGACGCATAGTCAATGTCATCGGTCACCAGCGTTCCCCGACGCCCATTGCGCACCTCAACGTTGACTGCATGACGATGCTGAAAGCGCGCGAACGGGCCGCGCACCTGCTCGTCGCGAAAATGGCTGTTCCACGCAAACTCGCTGACTCGTGTCATCCATCGTATGCGTAGAGGTATAGCGGGGACTGGTCGAAAACTCAATACGATCTCCGATCCCACGCCCGCAGCTTTTTGCGTGTTCCGCGCATTCAATGCAACAGATCCCGCCAAAGTAGGCGCAAGCTCCAAGCTCTCAATTCTGGTTTTCAAATCTGGAGACATGAGAGAAGGCAGGTTGTAAGGATTTGTGAAAAAGGCAAAGACCATTCCGATCGGAAATTCGACCCATTGGCAAGTCGCAATATGCTCTGAAACCATGCAGGACTCTGCGCCTTCTCAAATCTATCCAGACAGGAATGCAGAGAAGTCGTTCTTGACTCTCCGACTTCTCCGCATCATCTCGGCCGGTTCAAACCGGCCTAGTTGGGCAGCAGAACAGCGTCGACTACGTGAATGACTCCGTTCGATTGATTCACATCGGGGATGGTCACCGTAGCCATGCCGCCTTTTTCATCCATCAACACCACCTTGCCGCCTTGCAGCGTTGCGGTGATCGTGCCACCTTCCACGGTCTTCAACTCCGCCTTGCCGTTGCCCTTCTTGATCATGTTGATCAAATCGTGCGCGCTCACTTTGCCGGCCACCACGTGATACGTCAGAACCTTGACAAGCTGATCCTTGTTTTCCGGTTTCAGCAGCGTATCAACTGTTCCTGCAGGCAACTTGGCGAAGGCTTCATTGGTTGGCGCAAATACGGTGAACGGTCCCGGCCCTTCCAGCGTATCCACCAGTCCGGCGGCCTTCACTGCTGCAACCAGGGTGGTGTGGTCCGGCGAGTTGAGCGCGTTCTCCACAATGTTCTTGCTCGGGTACATGGCAGCGCCGCCCACCTCCGGGTCCTTCTGCGCAAATACGGTCACGGCGGACAGCGACAAGGCGACAGCGACACACACTGACGCCAGATTCTTTCTCGTGCGATTCATGCATTCCTCCGGTGCAAAGTTGGCTACACCTGAGAAACGCGCGAAGCTCATCTTTAGATTCTTTCGCTCCAATCGAACTTCCGCTGCGCCAACAAACCGCATGAGCTTTGTCCACCATGCCAAATCAATGCGAATCAAACCTCAAACCCGCCCATACTGGCCGCTTCGAGAAACCCTGCAACAACCATTGAACGTACCTAGAAGAGATTTGTTTTTTTGTGGCAGCCGTGCAGAGCAGTGCGTGTGTCGTACTCCTTCATGGAGAGGCTTCTTCCAGGGGCAGGTTACCGCCGCTCTCCAATCCGCGAACCGCCATGCAATGGCTGACGTAAGATAAGATGACGGCTCGTGCACGCTCCGGGCCGCCGGCAAACATGACCAAATTCCCGGCTCGACTGGATCAGAAGCGACAGCAGCACAACAAATTCCTTATCCTGATTGCTGCATACAAAGGGCTTCAGGCGCTTCTCTTCGTCGGCGTCGGTATTGGTGCGTTCCGTCTTCTTCATCAAGACCTCGACGACCTGCTCAGTCAGGTCGCTTTGGCCCTCCGCTTCAATCCCGAGTCCCACTTCATCAACTTCCTCCTCGACAAAGCTGCGCTCGTCAACGACCCCATGTTGCGCAAGATTGGCGCCGTCGCATTCAGTTACGCCGCCCTCAGCCTCGCGGAGGGAATCGGACTCTATCTCGAGAAAGCCTGGGGCGAGCTGCTGACCCTTGCCATCACGGCCTCATTCCTGCCGTGGGAGATTTTTGAGATATTTCGGCGCCTGACCTGGGTGCGGGTCGGCCTGCTCATCATTAATGTGCTGGTCTTTTTGTATCTAATGAAGCTCGTTGCCAGCCGCAAGCAGCCGATCGAAAGCCGCCAATCAAGCTAACTTCGCTTTTTGTTCTCCTATATACCTTTCCCGTCCGCTTGAAAAGAGCCCGACCCACCCCTGTACCAAATCTATAAACACAACATCTTGTAGTAATCGCAGTTTCTGTGCCCACATATCCGATTTCGCCCATCCAGGCTGCCCCATTCCAGGTGCAACTGTTACTTTTTCGCACAGTCTCCCCAATTTCATGTTGGACCCGGTCCCGATGTGGGCTATGATCCTCGAAAGTGGTCAAAAATGGAGTCCGGTGGGAAGAAGGGGCCGAAACAGAACCAAAACGCCCTAAGTTCCTTCACTGTACACCCGTTTGAGTGGCTCCGGCGCATGCATGAATCTGCCAAGGCACCTCAAACGAGCATTTGACCTGCTGTGTCTTAAGCAGCGGGAACGGCGGTAAAGGCAATGTTTCGTGGCAATCATCCGGCCAAGATCGACGAGAAGGGGCGCCTCAAAGTCCCCTCTGCCTTCAAGGCTCTGATGGATGCAGCCAATGTGACCCAGTTCTTTGTCACCAGCACCAACGGCAGGTGGGCTGAGATTTGGCCGCTATCGGAGTGGGAAAAGGTTGAAGCGCGCTTGGCCAAGGTGAGCGCCCTCGACGACGCAGTGGAAGAGTTTATGAACCTGGTCAACTACTACGGCCAGCAAGTGGAAATGGACAACCAGGGTCGGCTGCTGATGCCGCAGATCCTGCGCAACAAGGCCACGCTCGACGGCGAAGTCACGGTGATGGGCAAGGTCAAGTTCCTCGCCGTTCACAATCGCGAGACGTTTGAAAAGGCTTTGCCGCCCGCAGGCATGTCCGACGAGCGCAAGGGAAGGGTCGCTGGATATCTGAGCGATCCGGAGTGAAATTTTTCTGGGTTCCCGGCGACAGGTCTTCGTCGCTGGGGTGATGAACCCCTCAGGGGGAGCGCATGACGAATCAAGGGTTACGCCATGTGCCAGTTCTTTTAAAAGATGCGATTGAGTTTCTCCATGTGCGAACCGGCACTACGGTAGCCGATTGCACGCTGGGCATGGCTGGTCATGCAGCGGAAATCGTCCGCAGGCTTGGGGCCCAAGGTCATCTGATCGGTTTCGATCGGGATCCCGAAGCCTTGGCTCTTGCGAAAGAGCAGCTTGAAAACGTTGCAAACGAGCTCGGCAGTCAGGCGCCAAAGATCACGCTGATCGGCGAGGCCTTCAGTTCGATTGCGCGCCACGTCGAACCGGCTTCGTTAGATGGCATCCTGGCCGACTTCGGCATCAGCAGCCTGCAACTCGGTGAGGCGCACAGGGGATTCAGTTTTTCGGCAGATGGCGTTCTTGACATGCGTATGGATACGCGCCAGGGACCGACTGCCGCACAAGTGGTGAATGAGGCGAGCGAGCATGAGCTGGCAAACCTCATTTACGAATACGGAGAGGAAAGGAGGTCGCGGAGAATCGCCAGAGCCATTGTGCGGGGGCGACCGGTGACAACGACAGGGCAGCTTGCCCGCATCGTCGCCACAGCCGCCCCGGCAATGAAACAGGACAGAATTCATCCTGCGACACGCACCTTTCAAGCCCTTCGTATTTATGTGAATCGCGAGCTGGACGAAATTCGGGCGCTCCTCGAGGCCGCACCTTCATTGCTTAAGCCCTCGGGACGACTGGTCGTCATCAGCTTTCACTCTTTGGAAGATCGCATCGCAAAAGACAGTCTGCGCGACGGCGCACATAAAGGAATTTGGGAAATATTAACCAAGAAGCCGGTCACACCGGACGAAGACGAGATCGAAAGTAACCCGCGCTCCCGTAGCGCAAAACTGAGAGCAGCAGAAAGAACGAAGAAGTAAAGAAAAGGCGACAAACATTAGGAACAGAAAGGCAGGGAACAGCGATAAGACAAGAGGGAACAGAGAACAGCAGGCAAGCCTCAGCTTTCACCAGAGCACGACCCCACTGTTCACTGCCCACTGATCACTGTTCACTGTAATCGCAAGGAGCCACCATGGCGGCATGCACTACTTATTTCGACCTCGGCCAAACGCAAAACTGGCCTGCACAAGTCGCTAATCATAATGCGGAACTGTTTGCTCAGCAGCCCCTGCGCCGCCGCGGCGTTCGTACGCCCGAGATCATGTTCACCAAGCACTTTGACAACACGCGTCTCGTCAAAGCCTCGGATCCGGTCCGTGTGCGCCAGATGCGCATCTTCTCCGCTACAGTTGCCGTTCTGTTCTCTCTCGTCATGGTGTATGGCTTGCAGCACTTCAGCGCCATCGAAGGCTCCTATCGAGTCGAGTCGGAAAAGCAGCAGCTCGATCAACTCCGCGAAGAAAATCGTCAGCTCCGCCTGAGCGAAGCCCAGCTCGCGCAGCCCGCCCGCATCGACGGCCTCGCCCATCAAATGGGAATGGCAGCGCCTGATCCGGGCCAGGTCGTCCACGCTACAGCACACGCAGACAATAGCGCTCCTGTTTACGCGCAATTCACGCCTCCTCCCGCACCCACACGCTAGACCCGATAAACTAAATGGCGAGTACAGTCTCCCCCGTCATGCAGTCAGCACCACTCCGCGCCAACCGCGCGCGCAGCGCGACAACTCGAACCGCGCTGATGAACCAAAGACGCTTTTGGCTCGTCTGCCTCTTCTTCCTCCTGTGGGCACTCGCCATCACCTCGCGCCTTTTCTGGCTGCAACTCATACGCCACTCAGACTATGTCGAACGCGCGCAGAAGCAGCAGCAGCGCACATTTGAAGTAGCGCCGCGCCGCGGTATCCTCTACGACCGCAACATGCGCGAGCTCGCCATGACCGTGCAGGTGGACTCCATCTATGCGGTCCCCAATGAAATTGACGACAAGGACAAATCCACCTACGCGCGCACCCTCGCCGGCCTGACACACATCGACCCGGCCGACGGGCAGACAACCGAGCAGCAGATCGCCAAGCGCCTTAACGATGGCCACGGCTTTGCTTGGGTCGCCCGCCGCGTCAAGCCCGAAGTGGCTACGCGCGTCCGCGCCCTCAACCTCAAGGGCATTTATTTCCAGAAAGAATTTCAGCGCTTCTATCCAAATGGTGACATCGCTGCCCAGGCTATCGGCTACGTCGGCATCGACGACAACGGCCTCGGCGGCCTCGAGCAGAAATTCGATGCCCGCCTGCATGGCACTCCCGGCCGCGTTCTGACTGCCATCGACGCGCGCCGTCATGTGCTCGGCTCGGTCGAACATGAGCCCGACCCCGGCCAGAATCTCCAGCTCACCATCGACGAAAATATTCAGTTCATGGCCGAGACCGCGCTCGATCATGTGATGCAGAAAGAGCGCGCCGACAACGGAACCATCGTCGTGCAGGACGTGCACACCGGCCAGATCCTTGCGCTTGCCATGCGCCCCACCTTCAACCCCAACGACTTTCGGCACACCACGGCGAAGCTGCTCAAAGACCATGCCGTCAGCGACGTCTACGAGCCCGGATCCGTCTTCAAGCTCGTCACGTACTCCTCCGCGCTCGACGCGCACGTCGCCAAACCCGACGACATGATCGATTGTCAGGGGGGGCAGATCACTCTCGCAGGACGCGTCATTCACGACGACAAAAGCGATCGCGGCATGCATGTCGTCTCCGTTGCCACTGCACTTGCGCGCTCCAGTGATGTGGCCGCCGTCAAGCTCGCACTCAAGGTAGGCCAGGACCGCTTCTATCAATATGTTCGCGACTTCGGCTTTGGCGCGCGCACCGGCATGGAACTCCCCGGTGAAACCCGCGGCCTCCTGCGTCCTACCAATCGATGGAGTGGCTCCTCGATCGGCTCCATCGCCATTGGCCAGGAAGTGGGCGTCACCCCCATCCAGCTCGTCTCCATGGTCTCCACCATCGCCAACGGCGGAACGTATTTCCCCCCTAGGATTCTCATGCCAAACCAACTGAACCCGGCCGCAAAGCCAGACCAAAAGTCTGCCCCCCTGCAAGGGGCGCAGGTGCCGCACCGCGTGATCTCCGAGATGGCCGCCGCGCAGATGCGCAAGATGATGGAAGGCGTCGTCCTCTTCGGCACCGGAAAGGAAGCGCAGCTGAATGGCTACTCATCCGGCGGCAAGACCGGCACTGCGCAAAAGGTCGATCCGGCCACGCACCTCTATTCGAAGACGATGCACATCGCATCCTTCGCCGGCATCGCGCCTGTCAACAATCCTGCCATCGCCGTTGCCGTTGTCATCGACAATCCGAAAGTCGGATCGTACTACGGCACCGCCGTCTCCGCGCCCGTCTTCGCGGAGGTCGCACAGCAGGTTCTCGAATATCTGGGTGTGCCGCACGACATCGAAGTGCAGCAACCACGCACGCCGGCGAAGAAGGATCAAAAAGTCGAACTCGCCGAAGATGATTCAGGCGCCGATCAGGACAACGTAAATGCGCTCTTCGCCGCCGTGAACGATCTTCCGGCCGACGACCCGCTCCGTGCGCCCCCAGCGCAAACGAATGCGCAGTCATCCACACCCAAGCCGAGCCCCACGGCCGATGCCAAACAAGAATCAACCGCGAGGCAAGATGATGCCTCGTCCACTCCATCGCAGACCACAACCAAGTCGTCATCCGCGCAACCCGTCGCATCACTCGTCCAAAAGACTGCCACATCGCAGGTGCTCACGATCAACGACGGCAAAAAGCTCACCGTCCCCACGCTCATCGGTCTGCCCATGCGCCGGGTCGTTGAAGCCGCCTCCGCCGCCGGCCTCGACGTTCAGATCATCGGCAACGGAACCGCCCGCGAACAAGCTCCCGTCCCCGGCACGCAGGTCCCCGTCGGCACGAAAATCGTCGTGCACTGCGGCCGCTGACCGCAGTCCCAATTGATCTTCGCGGCGCTTCGATCCGCACGAAAATGGGTGCCCCATCCAAGCTCTGCTGGGGTGGAAAAGCAACGAACCCAACCCAGCCGCGGTTTGGTCTTACCATCGAGTTGAAGGCAATGGAGGCCGCGATGGAATCCTTCGCAGGTAAAGTTGCGTTGGTGACTGGTGGAAGTTCTGGCATAGGCAAGGCTACGGCCCTTGCGTTCGCCAAAGGCGGAGCCAACGTTGTAATTGCGGCGCGCGGCGAGCAGATGGGAACGCAAACCGTGGACGAAATCACCGCGGCCGGAGGCAAAGCGATCTTCGTTCCCACAGATGTATCCAAGTCCGCGGATGTGGAACGGCTCGTTGCGCGCACTGTCGAAGTATTCGGACGCCTGGACTGCGCATTCAACAACGCAGCCAACCCGGACGGATCCATCGGAATGCTTACCGACCTCACCGAGGAGAACTTTGATAAATCCGTGAGTATCAATCTGAAGAGCGTCTGGCTGGGAATGAAATATGAAATTCGACAAATGCTGGCGCAGGAGCCTCGTGGCGGAGTGATCGTGAACACCTCCTCGGCAAACGGACTTGGCGGTTGCCCGCAAGCTTCCTTCTACGCGGCTGCAAAAGCCGGAGTCATCGCCCTGAGCAAGTCTGCCGCGTGGGAATACGCACAGCAGGGCGTTCGCATCAATGCTCTCGTCCCGGGAGCATTCCGCACTCCCATGCTCGAAGGTTCCATCGACAGGGCCGCCGCGGGAGATCCCGAAGCCAGGCCGGCGGTTGAAGCCAAATGGAACAGCATGATCGCCTCCGGCCGTATCGGTGATCCCGCCGAGGCAGCCGCGGCAGTTCTTTGGCTCTGCTCGGATGCGTCCTCCTATGTGGTGGGTCATTCGATGATTGTCGATGGAGGCATTACAGCGCTCTGGCGCTGAAGCGTTGCGTTGAAGCGTTCTATCTGCCCTGAGATCCTAGTACGTGCCGACTTCAGCGCACTTTCTTCTTACCTGGACGTTTGAGCACTTGATAGTTCAAATGCACGACGCCGTCCGAAAACTTCCTGGTCGAAAGCAGTTTGAGTGGGATGGACCGGTGTTGAGGCTTCATCAGCCGGATGCCTTCGCCAATCAAAATCGGAATCACGTGGATGCTGAACTCGTCGATTTCTCCTGCGTCCAGGAACGCCGCGATGATTTCTGCACCCCCCATCATCCAAATGTCCTTGCCCCGCTGCCTCCGCAAGCGTCGCATGAACGCCTTGATCGGTTCCGTCACCGGATCGAATCCGTCTAACAGCGACAGCCGACGGCGGCGGGAAAACACATAGTTCTTGATCTTCGGGTCGAATCCACCTGCCGTCATGCCGAGTTCGATTCCCTTGGCGTAGGTCTTTCGCCCCCACAAGACCGTATCGATGGTCTTCACAAAAGCGCTCATCCCATACTGCCCCTTCGGCTGGGGACGATCGAGCCATGAGACATCTCCATCCCGCCGTGCGATGTAGCCGTCCGCGCTGGTGGCGATCTCAACGATCACTTTCCTGTGTATCTTCATCCTGCGCTCTCCCACACGTCGCGAAATCATATCTCAGGAGACAATCGACGAACCACTCCTGATCCACCGTATCGTTGCAAATGCCGGAACGACTTATCGAGATGCCGATTCAGGAAGATACTCTTGCCTCTGCCGCTACAATCACCTTTGTCATGTTCTGGAAAGACCTCATCGCGGAAATGAAGGCCGTGGGTTCCTCCGGCGACTCCGCCGAACCCGTCAGCGGCATCGAATACGACTCGCGCCGCATCAAGCCCGGTTCCGTCTTCGTCGCCATGAAAGGCGGCACCACCGACGGCAATCGCTACATCGAAAGGGCCCTCGCCGCGGGCGCTCTTGGCATCGTCACCGACGCCGCGCCCACCTTCGATCATTTGCTTGTCTACAATCCAGAAATTCCCGTCCTCGAAGTCGAGCATGGCCGTCGCGCCCTTGCCGAAGCCTCCTCCGCCTTCTTCGGCCATCCAGAGAAAAAACTCGCCGCCACCGGCATCACTGGCACCAATGGCAAAACCACCACCGCCTTCCTCATCGAACAGCTCCTCAACATCGCTGCGCGAACAACAATCCTCATCGGCACCATCGAGTACCACATCGCCGGCGAAGTCCGCCCCTCGCTCCACACCACCCCCGAGTCACGCGACCTCTTCGAGCTCATGGCCGAGGGCGTCCAGCGTGGGGCCACCGAGCTCGTCACTGAGGTTTCGAGCCATGCGCTCGATCAAGGCCGCGCTGCCGGCATCCAATTTGACGTGGCCGTTTTCACCAACCTCACCCGCGACCATCTCGACTACCACGAAACGATGGAGAAGTACTTCGCGGCCAAAAAACTTCTATTTGACGGCACGGTCTATCCAGCACCGCGCGTCGCCGTCATCAACGCGCACGACGAGCGCAGCAAGCAACTGGCTGCCGCAGCGCGCCGTGCCGGAGCCGCACTCCGTACTTATGGCATCGCCGCCGGCGATTGGCGCGCCGCCAGCTACTCGCTGACTCCCGGCGGCGCAAGGCTCCGGCTCGAAACGCCCGCAGGCTCCGCCGAAGTCACATCCCACCTCGCGGGCGAAGTCAACATCCTCAACCTCCTCGCTGCCCTCACCGCCGCGCACGCCCGCGGCATAGACTTCGATCAGCTCATCGCATCTGTCCCACAGCTTCAGCCCGTCCCCGGCCGCTTCCAGCCCGTCGACGCTGGCCAACCCTTCACTGTCATCGTCGACTACGCGCATACCGACGACGCGCTCCGTAATCTCACGGCACTTGCGCGCCAAATGACTGCGCAAACCGGCGGCCGCATCCTCACTGTCTTCGGCTGCGGCGGCGATCGCGATCGCACCAAGCGCCCCAAGATGGGCCTCGCCGCAGGGGAGGGAAGCGACTTCGTCGTTGCCACCAGCGACAACCCGCGTTCCGAAGATCCGCGCTCGATCCTCGCTGAAATCGAACCCGGCCTCAAAGCCAGCGGTGTCCGCTATACCGTCGAGCCCGATCGCACCACGGCCATCCACCTTGCACTCGCTGAAGCCAAGCCGCACGACATCGTCCTCATCGCCGGCAAGGGCCACGAAAAGGAACAAATCCTCGCCGATCGCACCATCCCTTTCGACGACGCCCAGGTTGCCCTTTCGGCGCTCGCCGAATTGGGGTACCGTAAAGAACGATGAAGCTCACCCTCGCAGAAGCGGCCATTGGGGCTGGCGCGGTGCTCGAAGCACCAACCAGTTTCGATCAACCGGGTGCGCTCCCCGTCACCGGCTACTCCATTGACTCGCGCACCCTCGTCGAGGGGGACTTGTTCTTCGCCGTGCGCGGCGACCGATTCGACGGCCACGATTTCGTCGCGACCGCTGCCGAGCGCGGTGCGATTGCCGCCGTTGTCTCGCGTGCCAAAGTTGCCGGCCTGCCTGACGCCGCACTCGCCATCCCGCTGCTCATCGCCGAAGATCCGCTCGCGGCCATGCAGTCTCTCGCCGCGCATGTTCGTCGCCAGTGGGGCAAACGTGTCGTCGCCGTTACAGGCTCGGCCGGCAAGACCACCACCAAAGAAGGCATCGCCGCCGCACTCTCCGCGAAATTCAACGTTCTCAAGTCAAAAGGAAATTTGAACAACGCCTTCGGCCTTCCGCTGCAACTGCTCCGCCTCGAGCCCGAGCATGAATACGCCGTCGTCGAAATGGGCATGAATCACCTCGGTGAAATTGCGGCCCTCGCACGTATCGCCGCGCCCGACTGGGGTGTCGTCACCAACGTTGGGACGGCGCACATTGAGAACTTCGCAGAAGGCCAGGTGGGCATCGCG
This sequence comes from uncultured Acidobacteriaceae bacterium, assembly GCA_963704415.1. GTDB lineage: Bacteria > Acidobacteriota > Terriglobia > Terriglobales > Acidobacteriaceae > Telmatobacter. The sequence continues at coordinate 3,439,744 of OY969908.1, forward strand.
CGCGCCAAATACGAGCTCATCGCCGCGCTGCCCGCCAACGGCGTAGCGTTTCTCAATTGCAGCGATCCCTTTGTTTCGCAATTTGGTCGTGACTTTCGAGGCCGCGTCGTCTATTTCGGAAGCGGCCCGTGCGCCGACCCGCAAATTCTTGAACAGCGCGAAGACGCCACCGGCCTCCACGTCCGCTATCGCGCGCGCGAGCACGAAGGAAGTTTCACGCTCCACCTGCTCGGCGCGCACAACGCTCAAAATGCGATGGCCGGCCTTGCTGTCGCACTCGAAGCCGGAGTCGATCTCGACGCGGCCATCGAAGCGATCGAGGCCCTCACTCCGGGCGACAAGCGCGGCGAAGTCTTGAAGGTGAACGGCGCAACCATCCTGAACGACAGTTACAACTCAAACCCCGAAGCGCTGCGTTCCATGATCCGGACGTTGGCCTCACAAGAGGCAGAACGCCGCATCCTCATCGCAGGTGAAATGCTGGAGCTGGGCCTCTACGCGCCCGATCTTCACACACAATGCGGCAAAGCAGCCGCCGAGGCCGGGCTCGACCTGGTGGTCGGCGTGCGCGGCAACGCGGAGCACCTTGCCACCGCAGCCTGTGCCGCCGGCGTGGAAGCGATCTTCCTGCCCGACGCCGCCGCTGCCGGACAATGGCTCAAACAGAATTTGCGCGAGGGCGACGCGGTCCTCGTGAAAGGCTCGCGCGGCGTTCATCTGGAGCAGGCTATCGAAGCCATCAAGCCGCGTCCCAAATCCCCGGAGACAAATTGATCCGCATAAAACTCGTCGTCCTCATTGCCTTCCTCGTTTCGCTCGTCTGTACGACGCGTGCGCTTGCTGCGATCCCTGCGTCATGGACCACGCCTCTCCCGCCCTTTCGCATTGCCGGGAATCTTTATTACGTGGGGAGCGAAGACCTTGCATCTTACCTCATCGTCACGCCCAAAGGCGACATTCTCATCAACAGCAATCTCGAGTCCTCTCCATCGCAGATACGCAAGAGTGTCGAGTCCCTCGGCTTCCACTTCAGCGATATAAGAATCCTGCTCATCAGCCACGGCCACTACGACCACTGCGCAGGCAGTGCGGAGATTCTGCGCGAAACCCACGCCAAATATGAAGTCATGGCGCCCGATGTTTCTGTCGTCGAATCCGGTGGCCGCACCGACTTCAACTACGCTAACGACAAGTCGATGCGCTTCCCGCCGGCGCACGTCGATCGCGCCCTGCATGATGGCGATACGGTCTCGCTCGGGGGCACAGTTCTCACCGCGCACCTCACAGCGGGCCACACCAAAGGCACTACCACCTGGACCCTCGACGAGCCTGAAGCAGGCCGCACCCTCCACGTCGTTATCGTCGGCAGCCCCAACGTCAATCCGGGGTACAAGCTTGTGCGCAACCCGACGTATCCCCGAATCGCCGCCGATTACCGCCATCAATTCGGAGTGCTTAAGAGTCTCCCCTGTGACATCTTCCTCGGCGCGCATGGCGGCTATTTCGACCTCTCTGAGAAATATCCGCGCTTCAAGGCTGGCGACAAAAACGCCTTTGTCGATCCGGCAGGCTACAAGGCCTACATCGCCGATCGCGAACAGGCTTTCGAAGCTGAATTGAAGAAGCAATCCGGCAAGTAAGAGGCGCAGCCCCGTCATCCTGAGAACCCGCGCGCCTGGGGCCCCGTCGACGACCTAAGTCGTCGATGGGGTAAGCGGGTCGAAGGATCTGCTGTTGCGACTCCAGCGCGCCCTGCACCACACACGTCACCTGCACCCGCACTCCGTCCCCTGTAAAATCGTCCTGAATCTCTCCCCGTCGCACTGGAGTCCCCTTGCTTTACTGGCTGCTCTACGAAAAGCTCTTTCCGTTCTTCCATCCCTTCCGCATCTTTCGCTATCTCACGTTCCGCACGGCCTTCGCTTCGTTTACCGCACTCCTCATCGGGCTTTTCATCGGTCCTTACGTCATCCAGAAGTTGCGTGAATTCCAAATCGGCCAGTACATTCGCGAAGACGGTCCCCAGTCGCATCAGAAAAAATCCGGCACGCCCACCATGGGCGGCGTGCTCATCGTCATCGCCATTGTTTTGCCCACCCTGCTTTGGTCCGACCCGTCCAACCCGTTTATTTGGATTACTGTTTTTTCCACGCTTGCCTTCGGCGCCATCGGCTTTGCCGACGACTACATCAAAGTGGTCAAGCGGCGCAATCTCGGCCTCACCGCGCGCGCCAAACTCTTTTGGCAGGCCGTCGTCGCGGCAGGCGTCGCATCGGCGCTCGCGGTCCTCACCCAGTTCCGGCTCTTCTCCACGCAGTTGACCGTACCGTTCATCAAGACCTGGCACCCTGATCTCATCTGGAGAGCGCCGGCTACCATTCCGATGCTTGGGTTTCTCATCTTCGTGCCCTTCGTTGCCTTCGTCATCTTTGTTTTGCTCGGCTCGTCCAATGCAGTCAACCTTACCGACGGCCTCGACGGCCTCGCCATCGGCTGCACCATCATCGCGGCCGCCGCGTTGACCGTCCTCACCTACGTCACCAGCCACGTTGTCTACGCCGACTATCTCGAGTTGCAACGAATGCCCCAGGTCGCGGAGTTGACCGTCTTTTGCGGATCAATGGTCGGCGCCTCCATCGGCTTCCTCTGGTACAACGCCCACCCCGCAGAAATCTTCATGGGCGACGTGGGGTCGCTCGCCCTGGGCGGAGCCATTGGCACGGTCACCGTCATCATCCGCCAGGAGCTCCTGCTCCCCTTCATCGGCGGCATCTTTATTTTGGAAGCGCTGTCTGTGGTCCTCCAGGTCGGCAGCTACAAGCTGCGCAAAAAGCGAATCTTCAAAATGGCCCCTCTGCATCACCACTTCGAGCAGCTCGGCTGGAGCGAATCCAAGGTCATCGCCCGCTTCTGGATTCTTGCCCTCGTCTTCGCGCTTCTTGCGCTCACAACCCTCAAGCTGCGCTAACAGCGAAATTTTCACCTCAGGCCGAAGATTCCATCGCCCAACCCATCCCAAGCCGCACCCTCCCGGTGCACAATAGAGAAGTCGCGAAAATCTAACAGAAGAAATCCAATGATGGAACTCAAAGGCAAAAAGGTCCTGGTTGTCGGACTCGGAAAATCGGGTCTGGCCGCGGCATTGTTTCTGCGTCATCAGGGCGCGCAGGTCACTGTCTCCGACGTCCGCAGCGCCGATGCGCTGGCCAAAGACATTCCCGCCCTCCTGGAGGAAGGCATCATGGTCGAGGCCGGCGGCCATGGCCTGCTCACCTTCCGCCGTCAGGACCTCATTGTCGTCAGTCCCGGCGTACCCCTCGACACGCCCGAGCTTGTCCAGGCCCGCAACTTAGGCCGCCCTGTCATTGGGGAGCTGGAACTGGCCGCGCGCTTCCTCAAAGGCAAAACCCTAGCCATCACCGGCTCCAACGGAAAAACCACCACTACTTCGCTGGTCGGCGAGATTCTCGAGGAGGCCGGTTTCCCCACGCTCGTCGGCGGCAACATCGGCGTCCCTGTGGTCGCCCTCATTAACGAGAGCACGCCCGACACCTGGTCTGTCCTTGAGGTCTCCAGCTTCCAGCTCGAATCGACCGAACAGTTCCATCCCCAGATCGCTGTCATCCTCAACATCACTCCCGACCACCTCGACCGCCATGGCACCTTCGAAAACTACGCCCGCGCCAAGGAACGCATTTTCGCCGCCCAAACGCCGGATGACTTCGTGGTGCTGAATGCAGACAACGTCCGCGCCGCCGCGGCTGCTGCACGTTCCCATGCGCAGGTGTATTGGTTCTCGCTCGATCGCTCCGTGCCCCAGGGAGCCTGGGTTGAAGCGGGCCAGGTTGTCTTCCGCTCCAACAAAGACGCGCATCCCGAGTCCATCCTTCCGCTGCACAGCATTCCGCTCAAAGGCGAACATAACGTCGAAAATGTTCTGGCAGCCGTCTGCGCCTCACGCCTCGCAGGTGCACCGGCCGCCGCCATCCGTCACGCCATTGAAAAATTCAAAGCCGTCGAGCATCGCCTCGAGTACGTTGCCACGCTCAACGGCGTCGAGTATTTCAACGACTCCAAGGCCACCAACGTAGACGCCACTGCGAAGGCTATCGCCGCCTTCTCCACCGGCATCCATCTCATCCTCGGCGGCAAAGATAAAAACTCCGACTATTCGCAGCTCTCGGCGTTGCTGCGGGAACGCGTGCGCGCCATCTACACCATCGGCTCGGCTGCGGCCAAAATCGAGTCGCAGCTACGGGGTGTCGTCTCGCTCCACTCCTGCGAGACCCTCGAGAAGGCCGTCCTCGCTGCAGCCTCCGCCGCGCATCCCGGCGAAGTCGTCCTGCTCGCTCCCGCCTGCTCCAGCTTCGACCAGTTCGAGAGTTACGAGCACCGCGGCCGTGTGTTCAAGGAGCTGGTGAATCAGTGGCGCGGACTCAGCGGCCTCCCCGTAACGGTCGAGCGCAGCCGGACCAGTTAACCACCTGTATCCCTGAGCCGGTCTCCACAGCCCCAGCCTCGCCTCGCCTGCTTGATCCTAGAAGCGGGAAGGATCTGTGTTTCTCGATGCTTCAATCCTCACGAACATGGAGCCCCAGGCCTGGATTTTCAGACCTGGGAAAGCAAGACCTAAAAATTCAATCTTGTAACAGGGCGCGACTTAAATAAGGAAGCATCATGGCCAAGCGCATCGGCGTAGACAAATGGATCTTCTTCACCACTCTCACCCTCGTGGTCGTGGGTCTCGCCATGGTCTTCTCTGCCTCGGCCATCGTGGCCCAGGAGCGCTTTCACTCCCCTTACGCCTTCGTTGGACGCCAAGCCGGCTGGGCCCTTGCCGGCGTCCTCCTCATGGTTTTCCTCATGAGCGTCGATTACGCCAAATACAACACTCCGCGCTTCATCTTCACCGCTCTCGCCATCACCACGGTGCTGCTGGTTATGGTCTATTTTTTTCGCGACTCCCACGCCACCCATCGCTGGATCCGTTTCGGCTCGCTCTTCACCTTTCAACCTTCTGAAATCGCAAAACCGGTCCTCATCTTGTTTCTGGCGTGGTTTCTATCCAAGCGCCTCGACACCATTGATGACTGGCGGCACACCCTTCTTCGCGCTGCCATCATGCCCGTCGTCTTTATTCTCTTGATCGTCAAGCAGCCCGACCTCGGCACCGCCCTCGTCCTCGCCGGCGTCACCGCCATGATGCTCATGCTCGCCGGCATGGAGTGGAAGTATCTCGTTGCCGCCATCGCCGTCGCGCTGCCGCCGCTCGCCGCTCTGCTCTTCTGGGTACCCTGGCGCCGCGCCCGCATGCTCGCCTTCGCTCATCCCGACCTCGACCCGCAGGGTGCCGGCTTCCACATCAATCAGTCGCTGATCGCCGTGGGCACTGGAGGATTGACGGGGCGCGGCTTTATGGAGGGCATGCAGAAACTGTTCTATCTCCCCGAAGCCTCCACGGACTTCATCTTTGCCAACGTCGCCGAAGAGCTCGGTTTCCTCGGCGCCATGTGCATCGTCCTGCTCTTCTGCGTGCTGGGCTATCGCGGCCTGCGCACTGCCTACCGCTCTACGGATCCATTCGCCCGCCTCACCGCCTTCGGCATCACCACCGCCATCTTGCTGCAAGCCTTCTTCAACATTTCGGTCGTTCTCTCGCTTCTTCCCACCAAGGGAATTCCGTTGCCTTTCATCTCTTCCGGCGGCACCAGTCTCTTTTTCACCCTCGCCAGCATCGGTATCCTCCTCAACATTTCCAAGAAGGTCGACTGAGCACTAGCGATTTCAGCACTTGCGATTCCAAGGAGAAAGTCGTGAATAAGGTCCTATATCTCTCGGGAACCACAAGGGGCGCCACACTCGAGAACATCGGCCGATCCCTGGGGCGCGATTTCGGTGCGCTCGGCCTGGGCTTTATCGAGATCAGCCTGCTCGATCACGAGCACTTGCTCGAAAACCTGCGCAAGGTGAAATTTGAGGAAGTGAAGCTGATCTACTCCTGGGCCTCCATGGGCCTCGGCATCAATCTTCGCCAGCAAGATGGCACCGAGCGCGACCTGTGGAAGGACCTTGGCATCCCATTCATCACCTTTCACGGAGATTCCCCGGCCTACTTCTTCGATCGCCACATCATCCCCGACACAAAATTCGTCACCATTTACGGATTTGACGAGCACCGTGATCTGCGCAAGCGCCTCCCCCACGTGAACGGCGCCATCGATACCCTTTGGCCCCTCCTCCTTGATGAAATCCCCATCGAGCAGCTCAATTTTGAAAAGAAGAAAAACGGAAAGATTCTCTTCCTCAAGAACGGAAAAGATCCGGCGCAGCTGCGGCAGCTATGGGCCTCCTGTCTTGAGCCGCGGCTCCTGCAGGCCATCCATGACCTGGCCAGCGAGCTGGAGCGCGATCTCGACAACCCCGCCAACACGCAGATCGACGACCTGATCGTCCGCTACTTCAACGATCAGGGTTTCGACATCGAACGCATGCTCAAACTGCGGCTCTTCTTTATCGCCCAGCTCGATGACTATCTGCGCGCTTTGAAATGCACCCGGATGGCCGAAGCGCTGATGGACCTCCCGGTGGAGATACGCGGCAACAACTGGAATCACCTCGACTTCACAGGCAAGAAAGCAACCTACATCGACGAGTGCGATTACACCAAATCCATCGGCCTGGTGCGCGAGTCTCTCGGCACAATCGATCTGTCACCCAACACTGTTTCGCTGCCTCACGATCGGGTCGTTCGTGCATTCGGAGCTCACACCTTCTGCCTCACCAACGAACAGCAATTCCTTCACGAACTGCCTCACGAGGAACGGCTCAGCTTTCGCTTCGAGAAGGAAAGCCTCCAGCAGCAGGTCGCCTACCTTCTCGACCACAAAGCGGCCGCGCTCGAAATGGGAGTCGAAGTCGCGGAGGCATACAAGACGAAACATCCGCGCGTCGAAACGGTCAACAAGATCCTCGAGTACGCGTCGCTCGCGAAGCTCGACAATCTCCGCCAGCGACCCGCCGGCTCACAAGACTTCTTCATGTGGCCTCCGGCTCGTCTCTAGTTCCATTGCCGCTTGTTTATGAGCCGTCCTCCGTGCCCCCATTCTTTCGCGTTTCTCCTGGCGAAACGGTGGGAGAGCAAGCGAATCGTTTGACGAACGGGAAGTAGCCTTACAAAACTCGTGACAGAAGGTGCCGAAGCGAATGGCGAAGAAGTCTGCAGAACGGGATAGCCGGAAAGCGGTCGACCGGTTGGCAACCGCTGCCCTTCGCGAGCACCACGCGGGACGCCTCGAAGAGGCGAAGAGGCTTTACTTACAGGCTCTGGAGAAGGATGTGGGTCACCCCCAGAGTCTCTATGGGCTCGGCGTGATCGCCTATCAAGCGGGGGCCTACGAGACCTCTGCGAGAATGCTGCAACGCGCAGTCGCGGCGAGCGGAGGAGTTGCTGTGTATCGTGCCGCCTTGGGTGCAGCCTTGCACGCGGCAGGAAAACTCGACGACGCGCTCGCCGAGTACCGGCATGCACTGACCCTGGAGCCAGGAGACGAAACAACGCACTTTAGATTGGGTAATCTCCTGGTGGACCAGGGCAAGCCGCAGGAGGCACGCGCCGCTTATGAAAAGGCCTTGGCCCTGCGATCTGACTACGCGGAGGCGCACAACAATCTCGCCGTTGTTCTCCGCGAGGAGGGCAAGCTGCAGGAAGCAACCTTCCATTGCCAACAGGCACTCGCTCTCAAGCCGGAGTATGCCGAAGCACACACCAACATGGGCAACATCCTGGCCGATCAGGGCAGGTCGGACGAGGCGATCGCTCATCATCGGCGTGCGATCGCTTTGAATCCCAATGCTGTCGACGCGCACATCAACCTCGGCCATGTCCTCCGAGGTCAAGGCAAGTTTGACGACGCCCGCATCAGCCTCCTGCAAGCATTCACCCTGCGTCCGGATTCTGCCGCGGCGCTCAATAACCTCGGTAGCGTGTTAGAGGATCAGGGGAAACTGGAGGAGGCGGTTACACATTTTCGGCGCGCGATTGCTGTGCTGCCGACTTATGTCGAAGCCCACAATAACCTGGGCAATGTGCTTCGCAAACAGGCGCAATACACGGAGGCTCGGCAGAGCTATGACCAGGCCCTGGCTCTGCGGCCCGGTTACGTCGAGGCCCTCTGGAACCGCTCTTTACTCGAATTGCTGTTAGGCAACTACTATGAAGGCTTTCGCGATTATGAAATTCGTTCTCGTCGAACTGTGAATCGGCCACGGGAGTTCTCCCAGCCCCTCTGGCGAGGAGAACCGCTGGGCGGCGCGCGCACCCTGCTCCATTCTGAACAGGGCCTCGGCGATGCCCTTCAATTCCTGCGATACGTCCCCATGGTGCAATCAGCAGGGGGCACTGTGCTGCTCTGTGTGCCCCCTTGTTTGCAACGGCTCGCTGCTCCCTTGCTCCGCGCGTCTGATCTGGCTGTGACTGCGGAGAGTCTCCCCCCGTTCGACCTGCAGTGTCCGCTCATGAGCTTGCCTTTGGCATTTCAAACCACCGTGCACTCCATTCCCGCAGAGGTTCCGTACCTCACCATTCCGGACGATGCGCTCCGCCGCGCCGAAGATTTTCATTGGCCTTCGGAGGGCCTGCGGGTGGGCCTTGTCTGGAGCGGGAATCCGCAACACGCGAATGACAGGTTTCGCTCGATGCGACCGGAGACCCTTGCACCCCTCTTGAGTGTGGAAGGCATCCATTTCTTTTCGCTACAGGTGGACGTCTCCGCAGAGGTGCTCGAAAACTTGCCGGCGTGCGTCACCGATCTTCGACCCTTCATCACCGACATGGCGGATACGGCCGCTCTGGTTTCCCATCTGGATCTACTCGTCACGGTGGATACGGCAATGGCCCACCTGGCAGGAGCGCTCGCGAAACCAACCTGGGTCCTGCTTCCCTTCGCGCCGGACTGGCGCTGGCTGACGGACCGCGAGGATAGTCCCTGGTACCCCACCATGCGCTTGTTCCGGCAGCCCCAGTCCGGCGACTGGCAATCTGTCCTGCAGCGCGTGCGCCTTGAACTTGCTACGTTGACCGAAAGAAACAGGGCGTAATGCTTCTAGCGGGATCGCCCGGTAAATCATCTTCCTTGATGAATTGTCATCCTGAACGGAGCGCGTTTGGGCCCCGTGGACGATTGATCGTTTGTGGGGTAAGCGAAGTGAAGGACCTGCTTTTCCGATGTTCGCCGGCTTGATGCCCAATTCAACACAGGCGCACCCCTTTGTGGGTGTTGGTATTGCATTTCGGCGACGGATGAAGAGAGAGATTAAGATGGATAAAGGGAAACTATGCCAGCATACGAATATCTCTGCGAAGCCTGTGAAACCCGTTTTGACCAGCGCCAGAAAATGTCTGACCCGGCCCTCGACGTCTGCCCCGCGTGCGGCGGACACGTTCATCGCTTGATCAGCGGCGGCGCAGGCGCGATCACCAAAGGGTCAGCACATGCCCATGCGGATGCGCCTCCACCCTGTGCATCCGGTGGCACGAGCTGCGGCGGCGGAGCCTGCGGCATGTTCAGCGAGAATTAGGACCGAAGATGCCCTGGTACAATTACCTCGCCTGCTTCTTCGCCGGAGCTTTCCTCGCCAATTTCGTTCCCCATTTCGTTCATGGAATCTCCGGCGATCGCTTTCCCACGCCCTTTGCCCATCCTCCCGGCAAAGGTTTATCGTCACCCACTGTGAATGTGCTCTGGGCGCTGCTGAATTTGGTCGCAGGCTACGTCCTCTTCCGCGTCGGAGGCATCTCCGCCACGAATTATGCGTCGCTTGCCGTTTTTTTTGCGGGTATCGCCCTCATCAGCATCCCGTCCAGCATCGGCTTCGCCAAGAAGCACTCCAGCTAGCTCCAGACTGTGCGCTTGTCCGTGATTCACTGCTCACGGTCTTTGCGGAAAATTACTTCCCTCCGTCGCACAATAGAAATCGCAAGCCGAAAATCTGATCGCTGACTGCTGTTCACTGATCACTGATTCGCAACGCCGAAACCTCGGCCAGAGAGGTCAGCATGACCACCGAAGAACTCCAGATCCAACTCGCCGCAAGACTTGATGTTCCCGCCCTCGCCAACCGTGCCATAGTCGTTTGCCGTGGCGCCATGGAGCGCGTCTGCCAGCAGGCCATGGAGGAACTGGGCCTCCTCGATGATGAGAAGCAGCCGATCAACCTCAAAGAAGAAAGCTGGTTAGCAAACCACGAAAGAGAGATGGAACTCTTTCGCGCCGGGGCGGCTCGTGCGGTCAAAAAGGCCAACAAGGCCTATCGCGAAGCTCTGCCACCCCTCCGCGGCGCCGAAAACATTCGCGACTTCATAGCGTGCGTGGCTCACGGCATGGCTATCGAGGTTTTCGACATCCGGGAGGCTTCGAAAATGCTCTATGCAGCCCAAGTCGCGGCCAGCGCCGAGGGCCGGTACTCCAAATCGGACTCCTTCTGACCCACCCCCCTATGGGACCCCACCCCCTATGGGGGGTGATCAATTCATCAATAACCGCAGTGCTCCGCAATGCGCAGTTTCCAGCACATCTCTTGCAGAGAATTTCCCCACTCTGTGCCCCTGCTCCTTGTCGATCGCTACCGCGATCGAACCGCCAGCTCCGCGAGCCTGTCGGCGATGCGTTCGGCCGCGCCAGGATGCGCCTGTCCCTTCGCCGCAACAGCCATTTCCGCGAGTCGCTTTGGCGACGTGAGCAACTCCTTCAGCGCCTCTAGCAGTTTTTCAGGAGCAGCGAGATCGAGCTCGGTCAGCATCACGGCGGCTCCGGCCTTGGCCATCTCTTCCGCGTTGCGCTTCTGGTGGTCGTCGGCGGCTGCAGCAAACGGGACTAGCAGAGCCGGCTTCCCTGCAGCAGCGAGCTCCGCGACTGTCGAGGCGCCGCTGCGCGCCATGACCAGGTGGGCTCGCGCGAAACATGCCGGCATATCGTCAAGGAAGGCACTTACCTGCCAGCGGGCTGAGTCGGCGCCGCTTGCGGCAAAAGCCGCCTGCGTCGCCTCCACGTGGCGCGCTCCGCACTGATGCAAAATCGTCAGCCCTGGCACGGCTTCCAGTAGAGCGGGCACAATGCGCGGCAAGGTCTGATTAAAGAGCCGTGCTCCTTGCGATCCACCAAAGACGAGCAGATGCGGCGGCGCACTTGCAGGCGGAGGCTCAAGCGCGAAAAACCTGGGTCGCGCCGGAATGCCCGTCACCTCGGCGTTGCGGAACCAGCGTGCAGCAGCAGGGAAGTTGACCGCGGCAGCCTGCACTCGCTTGCCAACGAGGCGGTTCGCCAGCCCTGGCATGGCGTTTGGCTCGAAAAGCATCGTCGGAACCCGGAGCAGAAGCGCTGCTGCAACGCCAGGGCCCGACGCGTAACCGCCGATCCCCAACGTGACCTGCGGCTTGAACTCGCGGAGGATGCGGCGACAAGAGAAGAGGCTGGCGGGGATGTCGAACAAGGTGTGGAGGCGCGTGGCGAGGGATACGTTTTTCAGCGGGCCTACGTGAACGAGACGAAGTGGGAAGCCGGCTTCCGGAACGAGCCGCGTTTCCAGGCCACGCTCCGTGCCCACGAAGAGAACCTCGGCCGCGTGGCGTGCGACCAGTTGCCGCGCCACGGCGAGTGCCGGAATGATATGGCCACCGGTGCCCCCGCCGGCGATAAGAACCCGCAATACCAAGCTGTGCCTCTTCCACTCAGTCTCGCAGATTCGGGAGGCCGTTTCCTTGAAGGAGCCCAGCCTGTCAACAGGAACCAGCAGCCACAAAAAAGCCCGTCTGCCGAAGCAGACGGGCCCTTGACTCAGATCGGTTCCAATTACCGGTGACCGCCACCGCCGCCACCGTGGAAGCCTCCGCCTCCGCCACCATGGAAGCCGCCGCCACCGAAGCCGCCCACGTGGCCGCCGCCTGCGAAGCCACCGCCGACATGGCCTCCGGCGTAACCGCCACCGGCATAGCCATGAGCTGCGCCGCCATAGGCATGGACTCCACCGTTATAGGGCCCACGCGGTGCGTATCCGCCACGATAGCCATAGCCGCCGTAGCCGCCACGATATCCGTAACCGCCGCGATATCCGTAGCCCCCGTAGCCCCAACCGCGACGACCCCAGCCGTACCAGGGTCCCGCACCGATGAAGAACCCGCCGGCGAACCAGCTAGGCCCGTAGTAGCCGTAAGGAGCGCACGCGTAAGGGTAATAAGGATAGTAGCCCCAATCGCAAACCGGGGGACCATAGGCATAGGGCGCGTCGACCACCGCCGGACCGACGCCAACACCGACTGCAACCTGGGCATTTGCCGTCGAGGCGAAAGCCAGAGGCAGAGCCAGGAGCATTGCCATCAGAACCAGCCTAAGATTTTTCATGAAATCCTCCCTGTGCTGCCCTGTCCTACCGTCCGGGACCTGGAATTCGGAGTATTACGTCCGTTTCTCAGCACCTCACCGGATCGGGTCTGTTCGCCCATCCGGCATCTGTACATTTGAACAACAAACGCGCCGATAAGTTGCGGTGATTCGAGCAAGAATCGCACAAGGCAACGACGCCGTCCAATCGCTTTTTCCTGAATCCAGACAACTCGTTCCGCATCGAGTTACCGCAGTGCAAACTTGTGTGTTTGGGGATGTTCCCCTCTACAGGCAGAACGGCCCCTCCGTTGAGGAGAGGCCGCAGCGTTTCAGTTCGGAGCGAGCTACCGGCGGAAGTGGTCGCGATCCCAGCCACGGTGGTAAACATCGCGGTGATATCCGAATCCCACGATGGGAGCCGGACGATGCCAGCCACCAAAATTCCAGCGCCCTGGAACCCAGTAGCCATTGGCGTAGTATCCAGCGACCCACGCATATCCCGGTCCTGGGCACGGCGGAACATAGGCCACCGGCCCACGAACATACACACCAAACTCTGCGGCCTTCGCCTGCGTTCCCAGGCCCAATCCGCCGGCCAACACCGCTGCACCGAGCATCCACTTCTTCATGCTGAACATATTTCCTCCGTCCCACCCAGCCCGATTTCCTATCGGGTAGTCCGGCTGTTCTTTCTGGCTTCGGGCTTGGATCCTGCTGCCTTCAGCGCGCCGGTCATGTTCCGATTCAACAGCGGATGCGCCCCAGTGTTGCGCTTATGAAGCGAAATAAATCGCCGCAACTTTCGCGGGTTTCGGGGTTTATGGCGGCTCATTCTGCGTGCAGCTGAACGGCATTCTTGCTGAGGGAATGACCGCGCCGCGGATGGTAATCTTGAGCTTCTCCCCAATGTTCGCCACGTCACAGCACGCGCACTTCATCGGAATCGGCGGCATCGGTATGAGCGGCATTGCCGAGATTCTGCTGAGTCTAGGTTTCAGAGTCTCCGGTTCCGATCTCCGTCGCAGCCCGGTGACCGATCGCCTGGCGCAATTGGGCGCCACGATTTATGAAGGGCACGATGCGCGCAACGTAGTCGGTGCGACCGTGGTGGTCACCAGTTCCGCCGTCGTTGTCACGAACCCTGAAGTGCTGGGAGCGCGGGCGCGCAAGATTCAAGTGATTCAGCGCGCGGAGATGCTGGCCGAGTTGATGCGCCTGAAATACGGCATCGCCATCGCCGGCATGCACGGCAAGACAACGACTACATCGATGGTGGCGGCGGTGCTGGCCGCGGGAGGACTCGATCCAACGGTGGTGGTGGGCGGCCGCGTGGACGCACTTGGCTCGAATGCCAAGCTCGGCGCGAGCCAGTTCCTGATCGCCGAGGCAGACGAAAGCGATCGCTCGTTTCTGAAGTTGTCGCCAATTCTAGCCGTGGTCACGAATCTCGACCGCGAACACATGGATTGTTATCGCGACATGCTCGATGTGGAGCAGGCGTTTCTGACTTTCATGGACAAGGTGCCCTTCTACGGCGCAGTGACGGCATGCCTGGACAACCCGCAGCTTGCGGCGATTCTGCCCAGAGTGCAGCGCCGTGTCTTCACGTATGGCGTCGCCGCGGAGGCTGACTATCGTCTCGAGTTCCTGGCGTCGCAAGAGGGAAGTTTTTCCCGCTTTCGCGTCGTGACGAACTCGGCCGCGCTCGGGACGTTTGAACTGCACGTGCCGGGACGGCATAACGTGCTGAATGCAACTGCAGCTGTCGCCATCGCGCATCAACTGGAAGTTACGCCGGAAAAAATCGCTGAAGGGCTCAAGCATTTTCGTGGTGTCGATCGGCGTTTTCAGCAGCGTGGCAAGGCGCGCGGCGTTACAGTGGTTGACGATTACGGCCACCACCCCACGGAGATTCGCGCCACGTTAGCGGCGGCGCGCGAAGCGAGTCGCGGGCGCCTTCACGTTGTTTTTCAGCCGCACCGGTACACACGCACCCGCGATCTGCTTGACGAGTTTGGCCTGGCGTTCGCCGACGCGGACACGGTAATTGTCCTGCCGATCTATGCAGCCAGTGAGGAACCGCTACCGGGCATCACTGCGGAACTGCTGGCTGAACGCATTCAAGGACCGGTGGTGCAGTTCGCGCCTGATTTTCCAACCGCGGTCGCAGCCGTAGCCTCCCAGGCTAACGAAGGCGATCTGATTCTGACCTTGGGCGCGGGCAGTGTCAGCCATCTGGGCCCGCAGATCCTGACCGCCCTCGAAAAGTCGAAACAGTCTTAGACTAGACGCGCCTCAATTCATTCAAAGCCTTCTGCTTAATCGTTTCACTCCAGCGTATCGCCCTGCTATGATGCGGCGGGCATGAATTTGCGCGTTCGAAGGGGCGAGTATGGCTAAGAGTTCACGCAGAGGATTTTTGAAGGCGGCCACAGGGACTGCAGCGGCGATGACGTTATCGCGCACAATCCCGGGTTTGGCCGACGCATCGGGGGAAGTAAAGGTATGGAGCACCTATCGCGACCGTCGGCATGTGCAGGGAGAATCCGTGACCTGGAAGCCGGCCGGTCAGATTGCTGCCGAGGCCATCGCGCTGGATCCCGCGGCGCCGAAGCAGGAGGTGCTCGGCTTCGGTGCGGCCCTGACGGATGCCACCTGCTACGTGCTGAGCCAGATGAGCGCAGCCGAACGCACTCCGCTCATGCGCGAGATATTCGCGCCAGGTGAGATGGCGATGAACGTGTGCCGTACGTGCATTGGCGCCAGCGACTACTCGCGCACGGTCTATAGCTTCGATGACAGCCCCGAGCCCGATCCCGAATTGAAGAAATTCTCGATCGACCACGACAAGGCATACATTCTGCCCATGCTGCGCGAGGCGCGCAAGGCGAATCCTGGACTGTTTCTCTTCTCGTCGCCGTGGAGCCCGCCGGGCTGGATGAAGCCGAACAACTCGATGCTGGGCGGCGCCATGCGCAAAACCAGTTTCGGACCGTATGCGAAGTACTTCATGAAATTTCTCGATGGCTACAAAGCGGAAGGGGTCGCGATCGACGCGGTCACAGTGCAGAACGAGACCGACGCCGAGCAGGAGGGCAACATGCCCGCCTGCCTCTGGGCGCAGGAGCAGGAGATGGATTTTGTGAAGAGCCATCTCGGACCTGCACTGCGCAAGGCTGGATTGCCGGCAAAGATCTGGGTTCTCGACCACAACTACAGCCTGTGGGGACGCGCCATTGATGAGCTGAGCGATCCCGATGCGTATGAATACATCGACGGCATCGCCTGGCACGGCTACGTAGGCGAGCCTACGGCGATGACGCGTGTCCACGATGCGTTTCCACAGAAGAGCGCCTACTGGACTGAAGGCGGGCCCGACATCAGTCAGCCCGACTACCAGACGGATTTCACGAAATGGGCCGATACCTTCAACGGCGTTTTGAACAATTGGGCGCGGTCGATCACGTCATGGAATTTGGCGCTGGATGAGAAGGGCAAGCCGAATGTGGGACCGTTCTCGTGCGGCGGAGTTGTGACGGTCGAAAATGAGACCCACAAGATCACGCGTAGCGGGCAGTACTGGGCTTTTGCGCACTACTCGAAACACATCAAGCGAGGCGCGCGGGTTTTCGCAACGGATGGAGTTGGTTTCGACGGAGCGGGCGGATCGGTGTCGCATGCGGGCTTCCGTAATCCCGACGGAAGCCTTGTGGTGGTTCTGGCCAACACGGGCGAGCAGAAGCGGACGCAGTTGGTCCTTGGAGGGAAAGCGCTGGAGATCGATCTGCCCGCGGATTCCGTGCACACGCTGGAGTGGGCTTGAGCGCCGAATCAATCGAGCGATTCACGCGGCTTCGTTGAACGAATGATGCCTACTGCAACTGTCTGGCCACTCGGGCCGGTCGCCTGGTTCACACGAGTTACCGAGAGACCGTTACGGTGCGGATTCCCCCTCGCGGGAGCCGACCGAAACCCACAGCTGTGCGATCTATAGTTGAGCCTGGCGATCTCACGAAATTGGTCAGGCGTGGCGACTCAAGGAAGTAACCGAACCCGGTCCCTTGTTTGGGAAGATGATGCGCCCGCGGAGTCCCGCTTCCGGCGCGTGCAGCAGAGCGTGCCTGTTTCCGGACGCGGCCTGCCTCTCGAAATAGACGATGAAGAAGATCCCTCAGGACCGCGGAAGAAACGATTTGCTTCGCCGCGTTCTCCGTGGTGGCGCCCCGCGAGCACTTGGGGTCGCGCATTTCTGGCATGCGGATTGCTCGTCGTCGCGACGGCCTTCGCCTACGCTTTTCATGTCTGCAAGTCTTTTCTCGATCACGATCCGCATTTCCGCATCACCGGGACCAGCAACATCCAGGTCGTAGGGCTCGCCGAATTGACTCGCGCCGAGCTGCTGCCGGTTTTCGGGGAAGATATCGGTCGCAACATCTTCTTTGTGCCGCTCGCCGAGCGCCGCAAGCAGTTGGAACAGATTCCGTGGGTACAGCAAGCGACGGTGATGCGGCTGCTGCCCGATCAGATTCGTGTCGCGGTCATTGAGCGCCAGCCCGTAGCGTTTGTGCGGCACGGCCAGCAGATCGGCCTGGTGGATTCCAATGGCGTCCTTCTCAAGATGCCGCCTGGTGCGATGAGCCAGCATCATTATTCTTTCCCCGTTCTCACGGGCATCGACGGCGGCGACCCGTTGCCGTCGCGGAGGGCGCGCGTTGAACTGTATCTGCGGCTGATGAGCGAACTGGATTCCAATGGTCAGCGGCTGTCGGACCAGATTTCAGAGATTGATTTGACCGATCCCGAAGACGCGCGCGTGCTGATGCCGGAGCAGGGAACGGACGTGCTTGCGCACTTTGGCGAAGATCATTTTCTCGATCGCTATCAGCGCTACAAGGCACACATCGCCGAATGGCGGCAGCAGTATCCGAAGCTCGCCGCCGTTGATTTGCGCTATGAGCAGCAGGTGGTCCTGGAGATGACACCCGGCGCTGGGAACCAGACTCAGTCTGCTTCCATTGCCGACAACGGTAAAACCGCCGCCGCTGCCACGCCCCCCACTCATGCCGAGAAGGCGAAGCCCGATCCTGCCAAGCGCATCGCGAGCGCCGAATTGCCAGTCCCGAGCCAGGCCGCCAAGAAACCGGCGATAAACCATGCCGTTGCAGTGAAACATGCTAACAGCAAGACCCCTACAAAAGGATCCGTGAAGAGCGTGGCCGCAAAGGCCAAAGACAAGAAGCACGCGCAGACCAAACCAGCAGCACAGAAACAGACCAGGAAATCACCAACCAAGAACCGTCCGCCCGCGGCAGCACCCCAGGGTCAGTGAGTCCCGAACGATGAGCGAGAAACAGGACAACCTGATCGTAGTTCTCGACATTGGAAGCGCATGGACCCGCGTACTGGCAGCTGATCTAAATGAAGGGGCGCTGCGCTATCGCGGCCACGGCATCGTGGAGTCGGCGGGCATGCGCAAAGGGCTCGTCTCCGATCTTGGGCCCGCCGCGAAAGCCGTGAAAGCCGCCAACGAGAAAGCCGAGTGGGTGGCTCGAGCTAACATCGATGATTGCGTCGTGGGCGTGGGTGGTCCACATATTCGCGGGCTCAATACAAACGGCGGATTCGACCTGGGAAACCGCATGCGTGAGATTACGCGCGACGATGTGCGCGCCGCGATCGAGCGAGCCCGCGCGGTCGAGCGTCCGCCTGACCGCGAGATTCTGCATTTGCTGCCGCGCCAGTTCATTCTCGACGATCAGCCGGGGATCTTCGATCCAGTAGGCATGGTGGGATCGCGGCTCGAAGTGGATCTGCACATTGCCACCTGCTCGGGCAGTGCGCTCCAAAGCACAGTGACGTGCGCGAATCGCGCCGGGCTTGAAGTGACCGAGGCTGTCCTCGAGTCGATTGCGGCGGCCGAGGCGACGCTCTCCGCCGATGAGCGGGAACTCGGTGTGTGCCTGCTCGATATTGGCGCGCATTCGAGTGATCTGGCGGTTTTCTTTGAGGGCGCCGTGGTGCACACGGCCTCTGTCCCGATCGGCGGCGCGCACTTTACTAACGATCTGGCAGTCGGCCTGCAGATGCCCAAGGCCCAGGCGGAAGACCTGAAATGCCAGTTCGGCCACTGCGTGGTGACCGCGGTTCCCCAGGAATCCGAAATTGAGATCGCTAATCCACAGCCTCAGAAGCTTGCGTTGCGCAATATTGCTGAGATACTGGAGCCAAGGGCGCGCGAGCTGATGCAGTTTGTCAAAGAGAGCCTTCGCCTGGGTGGCGTGGTGGAAGCGCTGGGCGCGGGATGCGTTCTAACCGGCGGCGGAGCGTTGTTGCCCGGAATACTCGACATAACTGAAAGCCAGTTGAGAGTGCCGGCTCGCACGGGAATGCCGGTGCGTCTTTCCAACATGCCGGGAGAGTTGGTGAGTCCGGGTTTCGCCATGCCGATTGGAATGCTTTTATACTCCCACCGGACGCGCGTGACCCGCGCCGCGGAGAACAACAGCCTGCGCGCCAAACTGCGCGCGATTTTTGCAGCAAGTTTTTAGAAGGAATTTATGGATAGCGCCAAGGAGGACCAAGCCGCGATGGAACAGGATAAAGAAGCTGGAGAAATGCGCATTCAGTTTCACGATGAGAGCGTGCGTGGCGCCCGCATCAAGGTGATCGGCGTGGGAGGTGGCGGCGGCAACGCTGTCAATCGCATGATCCAGGCTGGCCTCGAAGGCGTGGAATTCATCGCGGCGAATACCGACGTGCAGGCACTCAAACTTTCTCAGGCTCCGGTGAAGTTGCAGCTTGGCGTGCGGCTCACTTCCGGGCTGGGCGCTGGCGCGAACCCCGACGTAGGCCGGCGCGCCGCGCTCGAAGACTCCGAGAAGATCATTGAGGCTCTCGAAGGCGCGGACATGGTGTTTGTCACCGCCGGGCTGGGCGGCGGCACGGGCACAGGCGCGGCGCCGGTCATCGCATCGCTGGCCAGTGAAATGGGAATTCTCACCGTCGCCGTCATCACCCGCCCGTTTGCGTTTGAAGGCAAGCGCCGCCTGCAGCAGGCAGAGCGCGGCCTCAAAGAGCTGATCGAGAGCGTGGACACGATGATCGTGATTCCCAACGAAAAGCTTCTTGCGGTGGCCAAAGATGCCGGATTTTTTGAGAGTTTCCGGATTGCCGATGACGTGCTGCGCCAGGGCGTGCAGGGAATTTCCGACATTATTACAATCCCCGGCATCATCAACCGCGACTTCGCCGATGTGAAGACGACCATGGCCGGCATGGGGCATGCCGTGATGGGTACGGCAGTCCGCTCCGGCGAGAACCGTGCGATCGAGGCGGCACAAGCGGCCATGGCTTCACCGCTGCTGGATGCAGGCGCAATCGATGGGGCGCGCGGCATCCTCATCAACATTACCGGCTCGAGTTCGTTAAAGCTCTCCGAAGTGAACCAGGCCTCCACCCTAATTCAGTCTTCGGCTCACGAGGACGCGAACATCATCTTTGGCGCAGTGCAGGACGAACGGATGGGCGACGAGGTCAAAATCACCGTGATCGCCACCGGTTTTCGCGACCAGATGCCGGAACGCCGCGCGCGCATGTTGAGCGTGGAAGAAGCACCCGTCGTTTCGGTTCCCGTGATGGCCATGGAGACCTGGATGCGGGAGCCCGGTCAGGCTCAGCGCGTACCTTCAGCTTCAGCTGCTCCGCGCTTTCTGAGTGAAGAGGAAGAAGGCGACGAATCGACATTCTACTCAGCTGCGACTTCGTCCACGCGCACACGGCGGGTTGTCGAGGAGACCGAAACTGTCGGCGTTTTGGGGCATCCGCATTTTGAGGAACTGGACGAAGACCCAACCTACACGCCTTCGCCCCGGAACTTTGCTTCAGAACTGGAGAGCGCATCGCGCGCGTCGGCGGATGACCGCACGCCTCAGCATGTCGCGCCAGCGGTGACGGAGGTCGGCGATGAAGCGGAGCGCGATCTGGACGTGCCGGCTTTCATGCGCCGGCTGCAGTTCTAAAGTGGTATGGATACTCTTCTGATTCTTCGGTAACCTGCATCACGGCAGAATTCTTGTTCCAATTAGAGAATGAGTTCAGAATTGAACAAAAGCCCTGAATCAATCTGCGTTTTTACTAAATCGATGTTTGGGATTTTCGAAAGATCGGTTATTGTAGAGCTAAGTAACAGAATTGCCTTCGCATAAGGGATCATCGGTACATTCGGTTACAGCCAACAGCCGGAAGAGCTGGTCCAGGGAAGCTCTATTCGCGGCCAAGTCCGCGCGGATTCCAGGTACGAAGTGCGCCTCCCAGCGGGCGTGCGCATGGCAAGAGACGTTTTTGGGAGTCGACTGAATGAGATTGGCCCATTTTTTTGCCGGTGGACTGGCCTTGGTAGTTTTTACATCGATCGAGGTCGCAGCCTTTGCGCTGGACGCTCCTCACACCCTGCGCCATGCCAGGCCGGCAAACCAGCATCTGTCCGTGACTAACCACTCCAGAAGCCACCACGCTGTGGCGCATCATTCGGTTTCGACCACCACTACCATCCGGCATCGCAAATACGCGGCGGGATCGACGAACTCAGGTGCGACCCTGCGTCATGCGTCTTTGCGGGTCCATCGCCATCGCTACTATGAGCGCTTCACCGCAAGCTCGTTCGCTTCAGGCGATATCTTCGCCGATGACGTTACCACCGGCGAGAATCCGGTCGTCCGTCAAGCCGCCATCGACGCCCTCGGGGATATGAACGGCACGGCCGTGGTCATCGATCCATCCAATGGCAGGATCCTGGCCATGGTGAACCAGAAGCTGGCGCTCTCTCCAGGTGCAGAGCCTTGCTCGACCATCAAGCTCTCAGTGGCACTGGCCGCTCTCTCCGAAGGAATTGTCACGCGGGACACGCTGGTGCGGCTGCCGGGTTTCCGGATGAATATGACGGAGGCTCTGGCCCACAGCAATAACCTTTATTTTGAGGAGCTTGGCCGCGAATTGGGCTTCGACCGCGTCCGCCACTACGCCACCCAGTTCGGCTTGGGTGAATTGGCCGGCTACAACATTCCCGGCGAGCAGTTAGGTGTCTATCCGGATCAACCCCTTGCCCAATCGGAGGGCGGTGTCGGTCGCATGTGCAGCTTCGGACAGGGTGTTTCCATGACCCCCCTGCAGCTGGGTGCGTTTGTTGCGGCCATCGCCAATGGCGGGACCCTCTATTATCTGCAGCACCCGAGTTCTCCCTTGGAGGTCGCCAGCTTCCAGCCGCGTGTGAAGCGCACGCTGGATATCGCGAAGCTCGTGCCCGATCTTCAGGATGGAATGGCCGGGGCCGTCCAGTACGGGACCGCACGACGCCTGCGCGCCAACTTCCAGGAACTGCCAGTCTTTGGCAAGACCGGGACTTGCTCTGACAAGGGCACCCGGTTCGGTTGGTTCGTTTCGTTCTCAGACACACCGCAGGGCAGCATGGTCACGGTCTTCTTTCTCGAGGGCGGGCGACCCACTTTCGGGCCTCGTGCCGCGGAGCTGACCGGCGAGTTCTACAAGAATCTCTGGGACCGTAATTATTTCGCCGATAAGGGCCCGCAATCGACGGCCACGACTCCGTCGGCGGTGCCGGTTTCCCAGACCGTCCAACAGCAGTAAATTCGCGAAGCGTGGAGAGAAGGTCGCCTTGCGGGGCGGCCTTTTTTTTGCTCTGCAAACGCTCGCACGCACTGCTTGAAACGAAATTGAAGCTGAGTCATCCTATAGTCAGCACCCTCGACCAATCGGGTTGCGTAACAACCAGACGACGAAACACGAGCGCGGCTTCCCTATGGCTTTGCCCACACATATTTTGCTGACATACGGCTACGTGCTGCTCTTCGCCTGGGTGCTTGTGGAGCAGATGGGGGTTCCGCTGCCTGCGACACCCGTTCTATTGGCAGCCGGAGCCCTCTCCGCGGAGCACGAACTGAGTTTCCCCCTGGCGTTGGCCGCGGGCGTTTTCGCCTGCGTAACCTCTGACACTGCCTGGTTTCTCGTCGGAAGGCGTTTGGGCCACCACGTCCTCCGTGTTCTCTGCAAGCTTTCGCTCGAGCCCACGATATGTGTCCGCAGAACGCAGGATTCCTTTGGCCGCCGGCGCGAAATCACCCTGATGATCGCGAAGTTTGTGCCCGGCCTGGCCACACTCGCCCCGCCGGTTGCCGGCCAGAACGGAATGGAACTGGAACGTTTCCTTCTGTTCGACGCCATTGGCGCAACACTCTGGGTGGGCGCTTTGCTGGGGGCCGGCCGGCTTTTCGGCGACGCACTGAAGCGCGATCCCAGCCTATTGAATTGGGTGGGACGATTCTCCGGTGTGCTTCTTGTGCTCGGGATTATCGGCTTTTTCATCGGCCGCCTGGTTCGTCGTCGCCGTTTCTTGCGCAAGCTTGTCGCATCGCGCCTGGAGCCCGAGGAACTGAAGCGCCAGATGGATGCCGGTGAGCCGGTTTTTATTGTCGATCTGCGGCATCCGCTGGAGCTGCTGCCCGACCCATTTACGCTGCCTGGCGCCTTGCATCTTTCGCCGGAAACGCTGACCAAACGCGTGCACGAGATCCCGCGCGACCGAGACATTATTCTTTACTGCACGTGTCCCAGCGAAGCCACCGCCGCCAAGACGGCCATGACTCTGCACAAACTTGGCATCGAACGAGTTCGTCCGTTGCGCGGCGGATACGATGAGTGGAAACGGCTCGGCTATCCGCTTGATGCGATTGAGCCCGTCATGCCACTCGTGCAAGTCTTGCCCGCCACGAGTTGATCCATTACGACGTCACGAACAGCGCCGCAATCTTCGTACCGATGGGTGTGCCAATCCCGCTGCACGGGTCGGGTCCCGGCGCGGCATTATAAAAACCATTGCCTCCCTGCGTGATGTCGTTGAAGGCACCCTGATTCTGCCAGAGCTTCGGCGTCACAAAACCCAGCTTCCTTCCGAAACTGGCAAATAGCCCTGCGTAGAGCGGAGCCACAGCGCTTGTACCGCCGACCACCGTGGTTGATCCGTGCACATAGATCGTATAGCCGGTGTTGGGATCCGCATCCGCGGAAACATCGGGGACCATCCGGCCGCTCCCGAATTGGGTGTTTGCGGGCGCCGGTGGTGCGCCAATTTGAAACGATTGCACCGGGAAAACCGTCGAGTAACCGCCGCCGGTGCCTTCGCCGTCGGTCTGGCCCGGGTTGTCATTCCACACCGTTTCCGTGGTCGCAGTCTTGAAGGTTCCGCCGCAAGCCACGACATGCGGGCACGAAGAAGGCGCATCCACATTGGCCGGCGTGGATCCGCCGTCGCTCGAATCGTTGTCTCCCGCTGCGCCGAAGATAACCATTTCCATGCTGGCTGCAGACGCGGCGACGGACTCCATTTCCTGCACGGCGCTGGTGCCCCAAACGGCTTCGTCCGCGCCCCACGAGATGGAGCAAACAGCGCAACCGTCTTCGGCTGCCTTCTGCACCGCCGTATCGATGTTCTGCGACCAATAGACGCGAATGGTGGCCGCTTTGCCCGTGGCGGCAAAATAGGCTGCCCCCGCCACTTCGATGTCCAACGCAACCTCGTAGTCCGGGTCGTCGGATGAGCCCACGCTTTGATTCGGGCTGTTCTGCGTTCCATCCACCGAGACGTCGGTCATCTGCGGAGTGGGTTGGCCAAGCGACTGAAAGAATGCACTGAGGTCCGACTGCACCCATCCACCGCCCAATTCCACGATGGCAATGACTCCGCCACCGACCAGGTTAGTGGGCCAGTTGTAAGCGGCGCAGAGGTCCGGGACGCTCCACGGAGCGTCTGCCACTGCTTCCGGTTTCAACAACTTAAAGTACGGCTTGCTTCTAGTCTTGCGTCCGGCTTTGGGGGGATGAGCCATGGCGTTTTCTTCTCCTCGAAATTTGGTCGTCCGGCGGCGAGTATGCCACAGTCGCGTTCGCAGAGGCAAAGGCCCACGAGCGTGGAAGCCTTAGTATGGTGGGGAGCATTGGAACGAACGGAGTAGAAGACTTTGGCTTACGACGACCTGCGCGATTGGATCAAGACGCTTGAAAAACACGGCGAGCTCACACACATTCGCGAAGAAGTTTCGCCGGAGCTGGAAATCACGGAGATCACCGACCGCGTGTCCAAGATGGGAGCCGGATGCCATTCAACCGCTAGGAGCAACGACGCTGCTGCAAAATCCAAATACGCTCCCGGCGGTCCCGCCCTGCTTTTCGAGAATGTCAAAGGGCATCCGGGTCACAGGGTCCTGATCAACCAGTTCGGCAGCGAGCTGCGCATGGCGCTTGCTCTTGGCGTCGAAAAGCTTGATGAAATTGCCGCGCGTATCCACTCGTTGATCAATGTGAAGCCTCCGACTGGTGGCTTTTTCGATAAGCTCAAGATGCTGCCGCAGCTGGCCGAGCTGGCGAACGTGTTTCCCAAGACTGTCGCCGCGAAAGACGCACCTTGCAAGGAAGTCATTCTTCGCGACAACTTCGACCTCAACGCGTTTCCTATTCTCAAGTGCTGGCCTCACGATGGCGGAAGGTTCATCACCCTGCCATGCGTGCACACACGCGATCCTGGAACTGGAGGGGGCAGCGGCAAGCGCAACATCGGCATGTACCGCATGCAGGTGTACGACGGGCAAACTACCGGCATGCACTGGCAGCGGCAGAAAGTTGCCGCCGAACACTACCGCAACGCGCTCCGCAACGCTGCGTTGGCCAACGAGTCAAACCAAAGCCAATACGGCCCGAAGAGCGCAGGTGTTGCCGCGATGGCAGAGTCGGCCGGCGGAGCAGTCGCAATTCCCAGCGCCTCGATTGGTGGCTTGCCCCAGGTGTCGCTCGGTAATCTCAAAGGCTCGCGGCTCGAGGTCGCCGTGGCCATCGGCACCGATCCCGCGACGACTTTTTCCGCCATTGTGCCCGCACCGCCCGAAGTCGAAGAGTTTCTTATAGCGGGCTTCCTTCGTGGAAAGCCGGTTGAAATCGTCAAGTGCGAAACGGTCGATCTTGAAGTTCCTGCGCATGCCGAAATTATTCTCGAAGGATATGTGGAACTAGGCGAGCTGCGCAGCGAAGGCCCCTTCGGCGACCACACCGGCTTCTACACCATGATCGACGAATACCCGGTCTTCCATCTCACCTGCATCACGCACCGCAAGGATCCGATTTACGCCGCAACCATTGTGGGCAAGCCACCGATGGAAGATGCGTGGATGGGCAAGGCCGTGGAACGCATCTTTCTTCCGGCGATGAAGATGACGATTCCAGAGCTTGTCGACATTCATCTGCCCGTCGAGGCTGTCTTTCACAACCTGATGATTGTTTCGATTCGCAAAAGCTATCCCGGCCACGCGCGCAAAGTGATGCATGCGATCTGGTCGCTGGGGCAGGCGATGTTTACCAAGTGCATCGTCGTTGTCGACGAGGATTGCGATGTGCAGAATGTGGGCGAAGTAGTTTTGCGCGTAGCCAACAACATCGATCCCGAACGGGACATTCAGTTCACGCTCGGCCCGATCGATTCGCTCGATCATTCGTCGCGCTTGCCCAACTACGGATCGAAGATGGGCATCGATGCCACGCGGAAGTGGAAGGCGGAAGGGTTCGATCGCCCCTGGCCCGCCATGATTGAAATGGACAGCGCCACCAAAGAGAAAGTTGACGCGTTGTGGGCTAAACTCGGCCTTTGAGAAATGCATGATCCGCGCACGAACAGTTGTCCCGCTTTGGTAGAATTCCGCCAGGCTCGATTGTCGCCATGAATCATGCGCATCTGTCTCCTCCGCATAACGACGCTCCTTTGTTTTGTTGTCTCAGCATGCGCGTCGTTACATGCCAATGAGACCTTTGGACTGGATCTTCAAGGTCGACCTGTCCAGCAACTTGCCGGACCGGGAATTCGTGCCGTGGTCCTCATCTTTGCCGCCAGCGATTGTCCTATCTCCAACCGCTACGTCCCTGAAATCGCGCGTTTAAATCGTGAGTTCACAAAGCAGGGGGTCCGGATATGGTGGGTATTTCCCAACCCCGAGGACAATTCGTCCACGGTTGCGGAACACAATCACGCCTTCGCCATTACTGAGCCGACGGTGCTGGACACGCGCCAGTACCTCGTCCACCTTGCTCATGCAACGACCACGCCAGAGGCGGCCGTTTTCATGTCGAATGGGGATGTTCTCCGCGAAGTCTATCGCGGCCGCATCGACGATCGTTATCTCTCCATCGGACAGGAACGCCCTCAGTCGCAGCAGCACGATCTTGAAGCAGCCATTTCAGCCGCTCTGGCTGACAAACCCGTCCCTCCATCCGGTGGTCCGCCCGTCGGCTGCTCGATCGTCTATCTACAGAAGTGATGAAGAGGATCCATTCCATTTCGGTGGTGGCGGGCTTAGCCGCCTGCGTCTTCTTGCTCGGCCATGTGCGCGAATCGACCGTTTACGGCGCAAACCCCGCACCTGAGCAGGAACCCGCCGCCGCTTCTTCCGGCGTTGGAAGGATGGCAACCGTCCGCCCCCCGTCAGCGCCGACATGGAGCCGTGACGTCGCAAGCATTCTCTACAAGAACTGTGCGACGTGCCACCATCCCGGCGGAGCCGGTCCCTTCAGCCTGCTTACCTATAACGACGCAAAGCGCTGGGGTCCGCAACTCATGGTGGTCACCCAGTCGCGGTTCATGCCTCCATGGTTGCCCCAACCCGGTTACGGTGATTTTGCCGATGTACGCCGCTTGAGCGATCACGATCGCGCTCTGATTAAGCTATGGGTCGAAGATAAGATGCCACAGGGCGATCCTGCCATCGCACCCGAGCCGCCTCACTACGATGCCAACTGGCTGATGGGCAAGCCGGATCTCATTCTCAAGGTCGCTCGCCCTTTCACGCTCCCCGGTGGCGGAACAGACGTTTTTCGCAATTTCATCCTGCCGTATCCACTTACCCAGACGCACTACATTTGCGCAATGGAAATCCGGCCCGGCACGCCACAGATCGTGCATCATGCCAACATCACCATCGATCGCACCGGTTCTCTGCGCAGGCAGTTTCCGAATGATTGGCAAAGCGGCATCAGTGGCATGGATTTGATGGTGGATGCCGGGTCACGGTTTGACCCTGATAGTCATTTTCTTTTCTGGAAGCCTGACACTCCGGCTTTGATCGAACCGGAGGGAATGCCATGGAGGCTCGATCCGGGGAACGACCTTATCCTGAACATGCACCTCAAGCCATCAGGCAAAGCCGAGACACTCGATGCGGAGGTCGGTCTTTACTTTACCCCTAATCCCCCTGCCAAGCAGCCCATGCTTATTTCACTGGACCGCGACGATGCGCTTGACATTCCTGCGGGGGCCGCGAACTTCGTCGTGGAGGATTCGCTGACCTTGCCGGTCGATCTGGATGTACTAGGCGTCTATCCCCACGCTCACTACCTCGGTCGCGACATGCAGGGCTGGGCCATTCTGCCCGACGGGAAAAAGAAATGGCTCATTTGGATTCGCAATTGGGATATCGACCGGCAGGCGGTCTATCGCTACAAGGAGCCGGTACCGTTGCCGAAAGGCACCGTTCTTCACATGCGCTACATTTACGACAACTCCTCTGCCAACGTACATAACCCACATACCCCTCCCGTTCGTGTGCGCGCCGGCAATCGTTCAGAGGATGAGATGGCGCATCTGTGGTTCCAGGTGTTGCCCGTCAACGTGCAGCCCGGCGCGCCGGATCCGCGTCTCCTTCTCGAAGAGACCTGGATGCGCGATCGACTGAGCAAAACCCCGAACGATCAGGTAAGCCTGTACAACCTCGCTGCGGCCTTGGCAGGCCAGGGAAAGTTCGCTGAAGCAGTCCCGGCATTTGAGAAGGAATTGAACCAATCCCCGCATGACGCGCGAACACTGACCGCGCTCGGCGCCGCGTTGGAAGGCGCCGGCGAGTGGCAGCAAGCTCAGCAGCGCTTTCGAAGCGCAATTGAAGCAGCAGGAACTGACGACTCCTCCACTTGTGATCCTCGTTTCGATCTAGCAAGCTCCGAGATTCGCCACGGCCAGCCGGAAGCAGCAGAGGAGTTTCGGATGGAGGTGGCTGCATGCCCAAACGATGCTGAAGCACTGACGGGCTTGGGACAAATTGAAATCGAGGCAAACCAGACCACTCAAGCTGTGGAGCACCTGACCGAAGCGACCCGCATCAATCCCTCTCTTGCCGAGTCACATGAGCAGCTCGCGCGTGCCTACGCTCAATCGGGCGATTTACGGGGTGCTCTCGCCGAACTCGAAAAGGCTTCTGAACTCAGGCCGGACGATGCGACGATCCATTCCGGTTTGTCTCAAGTGCTGGCTGCGACCGGCAGCTTGCAGCAAGCCATCGCCGAGCAGCAAACGGCACTCAAGCTTCTCGAGGACGACGCCGACGGATGGAACAATCTTGGTGTTCTCGAAGCCCGCATGGGTCAACTCCCCGCGGCGCGGGATGCGTTTCAACACGCCCTGCGTCTGGATCCACAACATCCACAAGCCAAATCGAATCTCGCGCGCTTGCAGACTCAAAACTGAAACCCCGCGAAGCCGACAGCGCCTCTGATATACCTGATGCATGCATGGTGTATTTCGCGGGCTTCTCGTTGCTCTGGCTGCAACCGGGCTCGCCCTCCCGAACCCTCTTCCTGCCCAACAATCTCCCGACAATTTTCATTGGGTCGACTTCCACTCCAAGCAGGATCAGGATGTGGTTGTCTGGGTCACGCGCTCGCTTGATCCGGAGAAATGGACCGCCATTCGCGAGATCGGCGTCGAATATGACGCCGCGCTGGTCGTGACTACCTTGCGCAAAACACCGCAAACCCCTCCCATGTTGGATTCGTTCTCGGTATGGAGCGTCTCGCTGACAAACCACAGCGTGAATCTGCTGCTATCCGGAGCGAATTTGCGGCTGCTTGACTGGATGCTTTTTGCGATAGGGCGCCCCCGCGATCTCGGCGCTCTCTATGACGATTGCAACGAGTGCGACGCATCGACGTATCTTACGGCGTTCTACTACGACATTGCGCAACACAGTTGGGCAGCGCGCTGGATGCGTGGCAAACAGGCCATTCCGTTATCCAGCGCAAGCGTTCCGCAGGATGTGACGGTATCGCAGGCCTACGCTGTCCTGGCCGATCCCAACGGCCACGAGATTGTGAGCACATGGAACCATTTCGATTATGGAAAGATGAAGGATCCGGAAGATTACATCTACCAGTACGATGTGGATCCGCTGAGCGGACTGGAGCGGACCCAGCGCCTCAACGGCAAGGAAGCAGACGCAATGAAGCACAGGATCTGCGCTGGCACCGACGCGGTGGCGGGTCTCGCGCGGGGGCAGGATTCATCCCTCTGCCAGTTGAAACCAAAATTGCCCCATAAGAACCTGCGCAAACCTGCGAGCTGAGAGATTCTCGCGGCTCCGAGATTCCGCGTGTACCCACGTTTAAGCGCGCAGGAGAAAAGCGTACCATCCCGCGTGTGATCCGCTCTACGGATAAGTCCCTCGCCTCCCAAAAGTTAGACAGCACAACAACCTGAATCCGGGATTATCGGCGCCACCAATACAAAGA
The DNA here is from genome assembly GCA_963704415.1 of uncultured Acidobacteriaceae bacterium. Lineage (GTDB taxonomy): Bacteria > Acidobacteriota > Terriglobia > Terriglobales > Acidobacteriaceae > Telmatobacter. The sequence goes on from OY969908.1 coordinate 3,469,725, forward strand.
TTCTGCTTTATAGAGCATCCAACGCTGCTGGAGCGAAAGATCATGACCCCAGTTTCCAGATACGCATCCTGCCTATCGATTTCTCTTCTCGTCGCCCTCATTGCTACGGGCTGCCACGGCAACCAGAATCAGGCCACCACTAATCCTTCCAATCCTGACCAGAGTCAGGACCAGGGGCAAGACCCGACGTCGGCGAATCTCGCGCCCATCTCAAATGCGTCGACCAGCGCCGCCAACGCGCCCCAGGACACGAGCGGAGCATATAGCGATCAAGGGGCACCGTCCTCTGGCCCCGACCAGCAATATCAGGACCAGCAGTATCAGGATCAACAATCTCAGAACGAGTCCGGCTACGGCGACCAGGTCGCCTATACTGCGCCGGAGCCGCCGCCTCCGCTGCCCACATACGATCAGCCGGAGTGTCCCGGCGACGATTACATCTGGACCCCTGGCTATTGGTCTTATGCGTCAGACGGCTATTACTGGGTGCCGGGAGCGTGGGTGGAAGCGCCTTATCAGGGAGCGTTATGGACGCCGGGCTATTGGGGCTACGACAACGTACATCGTCACTACGCGTTTTATCGCGGCTATTGGGGTCCGCATATCGGCTACTACGGTGGCATCAATTACGGGTTTGGCTATGTTGGCTTCGGGTACCAGGGTGGCTACTGGAATCGCGGGCACTTCGATTACAACCGCAGCGTGAATCGCGTCAATGTAAACCAGGTGCACTACGTCTACAACCGCACCGTCGTTTACAACGATACCTACAACACGCGGATCAGCTATAACGGCGGTTCTGGCGGGATCAACGTGCGGCCAAGGCCGGCAGAGTTGGCCGCCATGCATGAGCAGCATGCGCCTCCCATGACTGCGCAGGTGCAGCACGCGCAACAGGCGCGCAACGACCGCGCCAATTTTGCTGCCGTCAATAAAGGCCGTCCGGCAAATGTCGTCGCAACGCAGCCGCTTCCAGCAGACCACAACATCCGCCCCCCGGCACAAATCGCTACCCGCAACGGCCTGCAACAGCAGCCTCAAAGGTCTCCCCAGCCGATGCGGCCGAATGCAACTCCCTCGCACGAACCAGTCACGCAGAGCGGGCCCAATCGTCCGTTGCCGCAGCCCAACGGCCAGCCGCGCAACCAGGCCCCGGCTCAGCAGATCAACCATCCAGCGAATAAGCCGCAAGAGCGTGCGCCCATGCCTCGGCCCGCGGCCCCGCATGTGCAGCCTTTCCCGGCACGCCCGGCGCCACAAGTCACACGACCGCAGCCAAGTCAGCCTTCGCGCCCAATGCCGCAACCGCAACCCGAACGCACGCCGCCACAACGCACGGAACCAGCGCGACCGGCTCCTCAGCCTCAGCCACAACGTGCGCCGCAGCATATAGAACAGCGGCCTGCCTCGCCGCGCGCCGAGCCGGCACGACCTGCAGCGCCGGAGCATGCACCACCACCGTCCCGTCCCGCGCCACAGCAGTCGCAGCCGAAGCCACCGGAGCATAAGCCTGACGAGAAGCGTCCTCAGTAATTGTGATTCTGCACGGAGTGCGTGCTACGGCGCCGTTAATACGCGAATGCCCACAAGGTTGCGTACCCACCGGGCGGGACGTTTCTCTCCAGTGGCGACGAGTTGGAATGGCCCGTTATTGGCGAGCGATTTGCCGTCCACAGTGTCGGCGACCAGAACCGTGCCGTCATGCACGTCCGGCGTGATCTCGCCGATGGAGTAGACCACCTGGTAGCCGTCCGATCCTTCCGCCACAATGTAGAGGCGGAAATCCTTGCCATGCGGCTTGTTGGGGACACCCAGCTGCGTGAGCAGGTCCGTCAACGGGACGCCGGAGTAGGTCTGGTTCGCCTTGGCGTGCTCGTTGTAGACGGTGATCGTGGTGTGCGGCAGCGCTGCCAGACTAGGTGACGTCCACTCCGCCGTCTTCCCGCCAAAGGTGATCTTCAGCTGTCCAGACGGCGCGGTGGCGTGCGTCATCTCCTCTTGTATGCGGGATGTATCAGGCACCGGCGGAGCTCCCATGGGCTTGCTCTGGTTTTGACCGAAGGCAAGACTCGGCGCCGCGAAGCCAATCGCTAATAGCACCGCAAATTCCCCAACCGTTTTCCGCATGCAGAATCCCTCGACGCGATCCATCGTATACTGGACCCATGTCGATTGTGCGCAACCTGGCCGGCATTGCCAAAGGCATGAGCATCACCTTCGGCGAAATCTTCCGGCCTACCGAGGTCGAAAACTACCCCGACGGTCCCGGTCCTCTGCGCGGAGCAGTGTTCCAGCAGCGTTTTCGCGGAAAGCATGTGTTGCAGCGCGATGAGAACGGACTGGAAAAGTGCGTCGCCTGTTTTCTTTGCGCCGCTGCTTGCCCGGCCAACTGCATCTTCATCGAGGCTGCCGAGAACACCGAGGAGCAGCGCATCTCCTCGTCCGAGCGCTACGCCAAGGTCTACAACATCGACTACAACCGCTGCATCTTTTGCGGTTATTGCGTTGAAGCCTGCCCCACTGACGCGATTACCCACGGCCACGGCTTCGAGCTCGCCTCTCTGAACGCGACCAGCCTGGTCATGCGCAAAGAGGACATGCTGGTGCCGGTGGCGTCGCTCACCGCAGCGAAATAGCCAACCGGCGTACCCTTCCCGATACCCTAAGTACTTTTGGATTTCACGATGCCTCCGTCTATCCTGAGGAGTGCATCCTCCAACGCCCGTTGCTCGGAGGCTCGAAACGACATGACGATACCCCGCGAACATCCGCTGTACGACATCCTCAAACACCGCATCGCCATCATCGATGGCGCAATGGGCACGACCATCCGTACCTATGGCATGAAGGAAGCCGATATCCGCGGAGAGCGCTTCAAGGACTCACGGAAAGACCTGCTCAACAACGGCGACCTTTTCTCTCTCACGCAGCCGAAGATGATCGGCGACATTCATCGCCGCTTTTTGGAAGCCGGAGCCGACATTATTGAGACCAATACTTTCGGCGCTACCAGCATCACGCAAAGCGAATTCTTCGTGGACGATCCGCGCGAGCATGGTGGCCGCAAGGATCCTGCATTCTACGAGAAAATCATTGTTGATCCCTTCCTGAATGACCTGGCATGGGAGATCAATGAGCAGTCGGCGAAGCAGTGCCGGGAATGGGCCGGTCGCGTCGCCCACGAGACGGGGCGACCACGTTTCGTAGCCGGATCCATTGGGCCGCTGACCGTATCGCTCTCGAACTCGCCCGATGCCGATGATCCTGGTTTTCGTGTTGTCACGTTCGACCAGGTGAAGAACGCCTACAAACAGCAAGTGCGCGCACTTATCGCCGGCGGCGTCGATCTGCTTCTCGTGGAAACGATCTTCGACTCGCTTAATGCCAAGGCGGCGCTCGTCGCCATCCGCGAGGTGTTCGATGAAGACGGCCATTCTGTGAACAAGAGGGAACTGCCAGTGATGATTTCGGCGGCTGTTGGTCGCGGTGGCGAGACGCTGATCTCGGCGCAGACAACCGAGGCGTTCTGGAACGCGGTGAAGCATGTGAAGCCACTGTCTGTTGGGCTCAACTGCTCGCTGGGTCCGGATCTGATGTATCCGTTTCTGAGCGAGTTGTCGGAGAAAGCCGACGTGGCAATCTCGTGTTATCCCAATGCCGGTTTGCCGAATCCGCTTTCCGAAACTGGCTTCGATCTTGGTCCGGCGGACATGGCCCGATACTTAAGCGAATTCGCACGAGCAGGGTTGGTGAATATCGCCGGCGGATGTTGTGGCAACACACCGGCCCACATCGCGGCAATCGCGGAAGCTCTCAAAGGTGTGGCTCCGCGGTCGCTTGCAATAGCGTCAGAGTCCGACTCCGAAGAAACTGTCACCGAGGTCGCTCGATGAAGCCTCTTCGTCTCTCGGGTTCGCAGCCGTTCACGCAGCAGCCCGGCGTCTACATCATGATCGGGGAGCGGACCAACGTGGCCGGCTCGCCCAAGTTCGCCAAGCTGGTCAAGGCTGGCAAATTCGAAGAAGCCGTCAGCGTTGCCCGTCAGCAAGTGGAGAATGGCGCGAACGTACTCGACATCTGCATGGACGAGGGCATGATCGACGGCGTCGCGGCCATGACGCGCTTTTTACAGTTGCTGGGCAGCGAGCCCGAGGTCGCCAAGGTCCCCTTCATGGTGGACTCCTCGAAGTGGGAAGTGATCGAGGCTGGTCTGAAATGCCTTCAGGGCAAGGGCATCGTGAACTCGATCTCGCTCAAGGAAGGTGAAGACAAGTTCCGCCAACACGCCGCAGCCATTCTCAAGTACGGTGCAGCCGCCGTCGTGATGGCATTCGATGAACAGGGGCAGGCTGCGACCTTCGAGGACAAAATCCGTGTCTGCGAGCGCGCCTACAAACTTCTTGTGAATGAAGTCGGATTTCCGCCCGAAGACATCATCTTCGATCCAAACATCCTTACCGTGGCCACCGGCATGGAGGAGCACAACAACTACGCGGTCGACTTTATTAACGCGACGCGATGGATCAAGGCCAACCTGCCGCACGCCAAGGTAAGCGGCGGCGTTTCGAATATTTCGTTCAGCTTCCGCGGCAACAACAAAGTGCGTGAGGCCATGCACTCTGCCTTTCTCTACCATGCCATCGTGGCGGGCATGGACATGGGCATCGTGAATGCCGGCATGCTCGAAGTGTATGAGGAGATCGAGCCCGAGCTAAAAGTGCTGGTCGAGGATGTACTGCTGAACCGCCGTCCCGATGCAACAGAGCGACTGGTCGACTTTGGCGAAGCGCTGAAGGCCGCAAGTACCGGTTCGGCCGTGAGTGAGAAGAAGGCTGAGGAGTGGCGCAATGGAGCAGTCGAGGAGCGCCTCTCGCATGCTCTGGTCAAGGGCATCGACACCTACATCGAGATCGACGCTGAAGAAGCACGCGTCAAGCTGGGACGACCTCTCCTGGTGATCGAAGGACCACTGATGGCCGGCATGAGCGTGGTTGGCGATCTCTTCGGAGCAGGCAAGATGTTTCTGCCGCAGGTAGTGAAGTCTGCCCGCGTGATGAAGAAGGCTGTGGCGCACCTGACCCCGTATATGGAAGCCGAGAAAGCTGCGATGGTGGCAGCGGGCGAGGTCGTCAGGGCGCAGGGGAAAATCCTGCTCGCGACCGTCAAGGGGGACGTGCACGACATTGGGAAGAACATCGTCGGCGTGGTTCTGGCGTGTAACAACTACGACGTTGTCGATCTGGGCGTGATGGTTCCGTGCGAAAAAATCCTCGAGCGCGCGAAGGCGGAGAAGGCGGACATGATCGGCCTCAGCGGCCTCATTACGCCGTCTCTTGATGAAATGGTGCATGTGGCCCGCGAGATGGAGCGCCAGGGATTCAAGCTTCCGCTGTTGATTGGCGGGGCCACCACAAGCCGCGCGCATACGGCCGTCAAAATTGCTCCGCACTATAGCGAGCCTGTGGTGCACGTGCTTGACGCAAGCCGTGCTGTCCCGGTGACGACTAGCCTTCTGAGCGACGATGGCAAGCCTGCATTTGTCGCCCAGCATCGGGCCGACTACGAGAACCTCCGCAGAACTCATGCGGCGCCGAGCCAGAAACTCGCCTCTCTCGAGACCGCACGCAAGCGGCGCACCCCCATCGAGTGGCGCGTCGAAGACCTGCCCATTCCCGAATTCACTGGCGTACGCGTCCTCGATGACTTTCCATTGGCGACTCTGCGCGAGTTTATTGACTGGACACCGTTCTTCCACACCTGGGAACTGAAAGGTGTCTATCCGCGCATTTTCGACGACGCGAGACAAGGTGCGCAGGCGCGGCAAATCTTCACCGAAGCCAACGGATTGCTCGATACGATAATCAAAAAGAATCTGATCACGGCGCGCGGCGTTTATGGCCTGTTCCCCGCAAACGCACTGTGCGACGACGTCGAATTGTATGTGGACGGAACGCGCGGTAGGGTTCTCGAGCGCTTTCACTTTCTTCGCCGGCAAGCCAACAAAGAGGGAAGCGAGCCCTGCAGATCACTCGCCGATTTCATTGCACCGAAAGCAACCGGATTGCAAGATCATATCGGCGCATTCGCAGTCACCAGCGGCATTGGCCTGAAGGAACTTTGCGACAACTTCCGTGCGGCGCATGATGACTACAACGCAATCATGGCCGAAGCCATTGCCGACCGCCTGGCTGAAGCTTTCGCCGAATGCCTGCACAAGCGCGTGCGCGATGAGTGGGGCTACGGCCGACAAGAGAAGCTCAGCATCGATGACCTGGTTCACGAAAAGTATCGTGGCATTCGGCCGGCAGCGGGTTATCCCGCATGTCCCGATCACACTGAGAAGGGCACGCTCTGGCGTTTGCTTGACGTGCAGACGAATACCGGCATGATGATTACCGAATCGTTTGCCATGTGGCCGGGCTCGAGCGTCAGTGGGCTCTACTTCGCGCACCCGGAGTCGCGCTATTTCTCGCTCGGCAAGATTGGCCGAGATCAGGTCGCGGACTATGCCAACCGGAAGGGGATGAGCGTTGCCGAGGTCGAGCGATGGCTCGGGCCGAATCTGAACTACGATCCCGCGACTTAGCAGTCGACCGATTTGGATTCTGCGATGCTTTTTCATGATCGCTGCAAATTGACGCGGGGAAATCTGCGGTGTTTAGATGGACGGCGGATGGAAGGCCATTGCGCCTTCTACGCGAACAAGCTGAGGCACCGAAAATGGAAGTGGGGAAGGGAATGCTTGCAGCACTGGCTTTGTCTGGCGCTTTGATGTGCGGATGCGGTGGTGGAAGCGGAACGGCGGCAGCACCGCCAACCCCTAGCCCGCAAGCTACCCCGCCACTCTTCTTCAACGCAAACGCGCAGAACGGCGCGGTGATTGTGACCCTTCAACCCGGAACTCCTGGCGCCACCGTTTACTACACCACGGATGGCACCACTCCGACTACCGCTTCGCAGATTTACGAAGCGCCCTTTCTTGTCGCATCCAACCTGACAGTCAACGCTATCGCCGTGCCAAGCGGTGGCACGCCCAGCAAGGTTAATTCTCAGTCCTTCGCGCCCAACATTTCGCCCGGGACCTTGGTTTGGTCCGACGAATTCACCAACACGACCGGAGCTGATGCGGCACCGAACCCCCAAGTCTGGACGTACGACACCGGCAACAGCGGTTTCGGCAACCATGAGCTCGAGAATTACTGTGCGTGGGCTTCGAATGCTGCGCCGTGCTCGACGGCAAATCCCAGCGCTTACGTCGGTACAGATGGCTACCTGCACATCGCGGCGCAGCAGCCTTCGCCAGGCGTGTACACCTCTGCCCGTCTCAAGACGCAGGGGCTTTTCAGCTTCCAATACGGGCGCATCGAATTTCGTGCCATGGTGCCAGAGGCGCAAGGATTCTGGCCCGCGGGGTGGCTTCTGGGCAACAACATCGTTACCGCCGACTGGCCGGCATGCGGCGAAATGGACGTGCTGGAGCGCGTGAATGCCGCGAAGACTCCCGACTGGAACGAAGGGTCGGTTCACGGCATCGGATTCACGGGCGACTCTGGTCTGGGCACGGTGGTCAACTTTCCCGCCGGCCAAACTGCGGCCCAGTGGCATACCTACGGCATGATCTGGACCAAGGGGAGTGTGGCCTATTACATCGATGATCCGACGCATCCTTACGTCACGTACACGACTGCGAGCCTCGCAACTCTGAGCGGTGCAACGTGGCCATTTGATGCGGGCCAAAGCAGTTTCATCCTTCTTAACCTTGCCATTGGCGGGGACTGGCCCGGACCGCCGAACGCCACCACGCCGTTCCCTTCAGAGATGCTGGTGGACTACGTGCGTGTGTACACGAATTGACGGGACTGGAAATTTGTTCAAAGTGTTGTGTCTCGCTTTGAATGACTTGAATTCCGCTGATCGTTTGTGAGTAGAACGCGGTAAGATTCTCCTTCGGAGAAATCATGCTCGCCTCTAGAGTGCTTCCCGCCTGCCTGTTGACGTTTCTCGTCGCTGCGAATTCATTAGCCCAATCTCCCGCCGTGGCGCGGCTCAAGGTCGCTTCGCCGAACGGCCAGATCGTCTTCATCCTTGGAGACGCGAAGGCCAGCCAGGCTCTTGAACCGGGGGTGAATGATCTCCGTTATGCCGTCGATTTCCAAGGCAAATGGCTGATGGATGAATCGGTGCTTGGTTTGAAACTGGAAGGCCAGCCGGCGCTGGGCCCGGGTATGAAGCAGCTTCAGGTACAAACCGGCCAGCACGATGAGACCTACACAATTCCTGTTGGAAAGACCAGCAGCGTGCGCGATCATTACAATTCGGCGCTGGCGGATTTTGTCGATGATTCCGGACGAAAGCTTTCGATTGAAGTCCGTGCCTTCGACGATGGAGTCGCATTTCGCTACATCGTTCCCGACCAACCTTCCATCCACGATGTGCATATCGAGCACGAGCTGACGCAATTCCGCTACGTCAAAGATGCGACTTTGTATCCGCTGATCCTCGAGGGCTTTCAAACGCCGTACGAGGACGAATACCAAACGCGGCAAGTCAGTGGCATTCACCACGATTGGCTGATAGGCCTGCCGCTGTTGGCCGAAGTCCCGGGAATCGGCTGGATTGCTGTGACGGAAGCCGACATCGATCACTATGCGGGCATGTACCTGCGAAAAGACAAGCCTGCATTCGGCCTGTGCGCGGAACTGTCGCCGCGATTAGATCAGCCGAGCATTGCCGTCGTAGACCAGGCTCCCGTCACGACTCCCTGGCGCGTGCTGATGATCGGCGACGAGCCGGGGCGCCTGATCGAATCGAACATCATTCTCAATCTGAATCCGGCTTCGAAGATCGCAGACACGTCGTGGGTCAAGCCAGGAAAGTCGGCCTGGGATTGGTGGTCCGGTGAGGCGGCTCCAAGCATGACCTCGAAACCGGGCATGAACACCGCGACGATGAAACACTATATCGACTTCGCGTCGGCGTCAGGATTCCCTTATATGCTGATCGACGCAGGCTGGGCGGTGGCCAATCGCAGCGGACCGCAGGATTACTCGGCGTTGGCCGATATCACGCGCGTCACGCCCGAGATCGACATGCCAGAGTTGCTGCGTTACGCCAAAGAGAAGAACGTGCGGATCTGGCTCTGGTCGCACTGGACCTCGGTCGACAAATACATGGAACAAGCCTTCCCGCTGTTTGAGCAATGGGGCATTGCGGGCGTCAAAATTGACTTCATGAATCGCGACGATCAACAGATGGTCGACTGGTATCACCGCGTAGTCGCATTGGCGGCGCAGCATCATCTAATGATCGATTTTCATGGCGCCTACAAGCCAGACGGCCTTCGCCGCACCTGGCCCAACCTGATCACGCGGGAAGGCGTCATGGGCAAGGAGTATCTGAAATGGTCCGCGCGCACTTCTCCCGTGCACAACACCACGTTGCCCTTCACGCGCATGCTTGCCGGCCCACTGGACTACACGCCGGGTGCCTTCGGCAACAGCAACCGCGAAAACTTCGTGGCCCGGAATTTGATGCCGATGGGGCTCGGAACACGAGCGCACGAGCTTGCGCTCTATGTCGTTTTGGAGAGCCCGCTCATGATGGTTTCCGATTATCCGGAACACTATGCCGTTCAGCACGATTTCGAATTCATCAAGCAGGTCCCAACCACATGGGATGAAGTGCGCGTGCTCAACGGCCGCCCACGGGAAAACATTACGCTGGCTCGACGCAGCGGCAAAGACTGGTTCGTCGGCTCCATCACCAACTGGGACCAACGGACGGTGAAGGTGCCTCTTAGCTTTCTGGGCGACGGGAAGTATGTCGCTGAGATTTATGCCGACGCGCCCGACGCCGCGACCGAGGCCACCCACACCACGTTCGCAAAGCAGCCGGTCGAACGCAACACGGTGCTCGACGTCCACATGGTTTCCGGTGGCGGCAATGCCATTTGGATTCATCCCGCTCCTTAGGGTTCGGCCGCACCTGGCGTCCTGTTCAGGACCGCTTTGTGACCTCCGGACCCGCCGAGTCAACGTTTCGCTGGAATCCGACTTGCGTCCCTATTCGGCTTATGGTAGAAACAATACATTCAGTTTTGCCTCCAAAGGGCAAGCCTGAGTTTCATGCAGAGTGGCTGAGGGACGAGCCCTGTGACGCCACGACAACCTGCCCGCGCAAAACGGGAGTATGGTGTCAACTCTTGCCCGGAGACGGGGAACATGAGATTCGGGGGTTGCTTCAGCACTCTTTGCAGAAGCAGCTCGCACGGTACTTCGAGTCCTATCACGTTCGCTCTTTTTTGAGCCAGTCACGCGCTCGTATACCTTGAGTCACTCGCGCATATGCGAGGGACTAGTGACGACTGCTTACGAGTTGCGATGTCGGGAATGCGGCAGGACCTTTGGCCTGCAGCCGCTTTCCATCTGTGATGAGTGCTTCTCCCCGCTTGAGGTGGCGTTTGACCTCGAGTATGCCCGCACCCGCTTCACCCGTGAATCGATTGCGCAAGGCCCATTGAACATGTGGCGCTATCGCGCGTTGCTGCCGGTCGCGGATAGCTATGTTCCCCAGACGCCTTCGGGTCTGACCCCTCTCGTCCAGGCGCCGCGGCTCGGATCCCACATCGGCGCGACCAATCTTTATATCAAGAACGATGCAGTCTGCATGCCGACGCTGAGCTTCAAGGATCGCGTGGTAGCCGTGGCGCTGGCCAATGCCCAGGCCTTTGGCTTCGATACGGTCGGCTGCTCCTCGACCGGGAACCTGGCCAACGCTGTTGCCGCGCACGCCGCGCGCCTGGGCCTCAAGACCTACATCCTTGTTCCTGCCGATCTCGAGCCCGCGAAGATTCTCAACACTCAGGTTTACGGCGCCACGCTGGTACGCGTCGACGGCAACTACGACCACGTGAATCGCCTCTGCTCGCAGATCGCGGAGCGCTACAACTGGGGCTTTGTCAATTGCAATCTGCGTCCCTACTATGCGGAGGGATCGAAGACCGTCGGCTTTGAAATCGCGGAACAGCTCGGATGGCGCCTGCCCGATAACATCGTCGTTCCCATGGCCGGCGGCTCGCTGATTACCAAGATTCGCAAGGCCTTTAGCGAACTGATCGAACTGGGCCTGGTCGAGAACAAAGAGGTCCGGTTCTTCGGCGCGCAAGCCACAGGCTGCTCACCGATCGCCAAGGCAGTCAAGAACAACACGGACGTGATCGAGCCGCAACGCCCCAACACCATTGCCCGCTCGCTCGCCATTGGCAATCCGGCCGACGGCCTCTACGCCGCGCGCGCCATTCGCTCTTCAGGTGGATGGGCCGAGGATGTCTCTGACGTCGAAATCGTGTCGGCAATCCAAGAGCTTGCAGAGACCGAAGGAATCTTCACCGAGACCGCCGGCGGCGTCACGACGGCTGTTGCCGCTCGCCTCTACGCGCACGGCCGTATCAAGTCTGACGATCTCACCGTCGTTTGCATCACCGGCAATGGCCTGAAGACGACCGATGTTCTCCACGGCGCCTACGATCAGAGCCACGCCATCCGGCCGCGTCTGAGTGAGTTTGAGAGTTTTGTGGAAGAGCATTCCGCCGGAACTCAGGATTGGAGCCTGGCGGGGGAGAGTTATGTCCGTTAAAGTCGTATTGCCCAATGCATTTCAGAAGCACACAAATAATGTTCGCGAGATATCCAGCAGCGCGGCCAATCTACCGGAGCTCGTGACCGAAATTGAAGGCCGCTTTCCCGCGTTGCGCCAGCACTTGCGCGGCGAAGACGGCCAGATTCGCCGTTTCATCAACTTTTATGTCAACGAGGAAGATATTCGCTTCCTGGGCAACGAGAAATACAGCTTCAAGGAAGGCGATGAAGTCCTTGTTATTCCTTCTATTGCGGGTGGATGTTGCTAACTTAGTGTGCTCTGGATCACTTAAGGCTCTCCGACGAGGAGAGCCTTTTTATTAATACCGAGTTACAACGTGAACAAAGATTTGCAACGTATTTGCGTCATCTTCACTTTCCTCTTACAATTCCCGACGCATACTACTCCCGTGATTACGCACGCTGGGAAGATGTTTCCGCTCGCACAATCACCTGGTTCCACCCACATGGTGGAACTTCCGAATCCATCCCTGCTTTCTGGCCTAATCGAGGCGCCTTCCAGGCCGCGCATTCATGCGGAAGTCGGTAAGTACCGCCTTCGGCTCGCGGAATCACTGGAAGATCGTGAAGACGCATGCCGTCTTCGCTTCAAAGTGTTCAATATTGAAATGGGAGAAGGGCTTGAAAGCTCCTACCAAACGGGCTTGGACACCGATCAATTCGACTTATTCTGTGAACACTTACTAGTTGAAGATAAAGTAACGCGCCGCATCGTGGGCACTTACCGAATGCAATCGGGTGAAACAGCTGCTGCTAACCTCGGCTATTACTCCGAACAGGAATTTCACTTCGCTCCCTACGAGGCGCTTCGCGCTGGAATTCTCGAGTTAGGGCGAGCCTCGATCGATCGCGAACATCGGACGCCGGAAGTGTTGACCCTGTTATGGAGGGGCATTGCGCAGTATGCTACGAAAATGGGACTGCGCTACCTGATTGGTTGCTCGTCGTTGAACTCCCAGGACCCGTGCGAGGGCTGGCAGATGTACCGCCAGCTTGATCACTACCGGGTCTCGCCCGAGTTCGCCACCGAGCCGACTACCGCGTACGCCTGCCCCACCGAGCAGGAGGGCGCAGACGCACAGCCGCTGCCCCTTCAAGATGCTTCTTCGTTGCCCGCTCTTCCCAAGGTTCCGAGGTTGCTCCGAACCTACCTCGCCATCGGTGCGCGGATTTGTGCGCCGCCGGCTTGGGACCGCGAATTCGGCACCATCGATTTTCTCACTCTGCTCGATCTCAAAATGCTTTCGTCCTCGGCACGAAATCACTTTTTGGCCCCCCTCACTCCTTGAATCTTCGCGCTGTCCGGCGCGCTGTGGCGCTGGGATTCGCCTTGGTAGTCTGCGTTCTCCGCTATTGGTCTATGCGCCTGCGCGGCCCCGTTGCGCTGGAGCAGCGCGCACAATGGATGCAGTTTGCGGGCCGCACTGTCCTGGCGAGCCTGGGAGTAACCTACCGGTTCGAAGGCGATCCCCCCAAGAGCGGCATTGTCGTCGCCAACCACCTCAGCTATCTCGACATTGCCATCTTCTCCGCGATTATGAAGTGCTTTTTTGTCGCCAAAGCTGAAATCAGCAGATGGCCCTATTTTGGAGAAGCGGCACGATCCGGCGGCACTCTGTTCGTCGATCGCTCCAGCGTTACCAGTGCCGAAAGTGTCGCAGCCGAGATCGGCGAACGTCTCGCGCTTCCGGTTCCCGTCCTTTTCTTCCCGGAGGGAACCAGCACCGACGGCAGCTCCGTCCTGCGCTTCCACTCACGCCTGTTTGAGCCTGCGATTCAGGCCGGAGCACCGGTCACCGCGGCCGCGATTCGATATGTTCTTGCCGACGGCTCCGAGGAGCGCGATCTGTGCTGGTTCGGTGACGACGCCTTCTTGCCGCACCTCTGGAAGACCCTCGGCACTGTGGGTTTCGTCGCAGAAATTCGATTTGGCGAGCCGAAGGTCTATTCGGACAGACGCGCCGCCGCCGACCAGACACGCGAAGAAGTTATTGCGATGCGCGAAAGCAATCTCGTGTTGCGCTAGGGTTGCCCAGTTTGGACACGCCAGAGTTGTACGACCTTCGATTTCCCATTAGACAAAGCGGCGTAAAATCATCCGGTAAACTGCAAGCTTGAGGGTCTATCCAAATGCCGCTTCCGAAGGATGAACGCATCGTCGCCCTTGCCAACGATCTGCTGGCGCAATTTGACCAAATATTCGGAATCCACTCAGGCTTTCGTGCCGCTCACGCCAAAGGATTGTTGCTCACGGGAACGTTTACCCCGGCCGCCGGAGCACAGAGCCTGACCAAGGCGCCGCACGTCCTGCGTGAATCCACCCCGGTCACCGCACGTTTTTCTAACTCCACCGGCCTTCCGCAGATCCCCGACAATAAGCCCGAAGCCAATCCGCGCGGTCTGGCCGTTCGCTTCAACCTTGCCGAGCACGAGCATACCGATATTGTGAGCCATTCGACAGACGGATTCCCGACCCGCGATGGATACGAGTTTCTCGAATTCCTGAAAGCTGCATCGGCCAGTGGTCCCGATGTTCCTTCGCCCAAGCCGATCGAAACGTTTTTGGGATCGCATCCCTCCGCGCTGGCTTTTGTGCAGGCGCCCAAGCCATTCCCCAAGAGTTTTGCGCGACAAACCTACTTCGGCGTGACCGCCTTTGTGTTTACGAATTCCAAAGGACAAACACGATTTGGCCGCTACCGGATCGTACCCGAAGAAGGAAATGACTTTTTCTCCGACGAGGCGGCAGCACGGCTTTCCCCCGATTACCATTTCGAAGAGATCATGGGTCATCTGAAGAAAGATGCAGTGCGATTCAGGATCCTTGTGCAACTCGCCGAAGCAGCCGACATCGTCGACGACGCGACCAAGCACTGGCCGGAATCACGCGAACTCTTCAACCTGGGGGCTCTGGAGTTGACGGCTCCGGTAGACGACAATCTAGCCCAGCAGCAGCACATCATCTTCGACCCGATACCCAGGGTGGACGGTATCGAGCCGTCGGCCGATCCGCTTCTCGAATTGCGCGCAACGATCTATCTGCTGAGCGGCAGGCGAAGGCGTGCGGCCAAAATGGAAGAGCCGGCCTAGCCCATTCCGGGTCTCCGCCCGCTGAAGAATTCTTTGGCCGCCGTGAGCGGCGCAATGGTATTGTCTAGTTTATCTCGCAAAAGTGAATAGCGGGCGCGCCATTCCACCAGGAAAGCTACCTCAACCAAATGCCATACCGGTCCCCTGACTGGTTGCGCATCCGTATCCCTTCCAGGGACTTGAGCAGTTTCGAAGCACGGATTCTGAATTCGATTGAAGCGCGAGGGAATGCGTATGACTCAGTTCTACGAAGCGACCGAAGCCAGTCGAGTCTTGACCAGAGAAGAGATTACGAGCCTCACCGAAGAGGGCGGCAAGCCAGCCGACACCCTGATGAACGTTGTGGCGCTGATCGCTACGCGCTTCCATACGGACGTCTGCTCCGCCTATTTGCTGGAGCCGGACCGTTCGAACCTCGTGCTGGCTGCGACGCTTGGCTTGCATCCGCGCGCGATCGGGACCCTGCGCATGCCGCTCAGCGAGGGCCTCACGGGCCTGGTCGCGGAACAGCTTGTTCCCGTCGCCGTTGCCGATGTCCGCAATCATCCCCGCTTCAAATACTTCAAAGAATCGGGCGAAGAGGAATACCACTCATTCCTGGGAGTCCCGCTCGTCGATCGCGGAATCTTGCAGGGCGTCCTGATTGTTCAAACCAAGGAAGCGCGGGTTTTTCGCGAAGATGAGATTCGCATGCTCTCTGAGGCAGCCAGCCAGGTCGCTCCCGTGGTCAGCGAGGCGCGCACTCTTGATCGATTCATCGCGCCGGCGCAGGAGCGGCTTTGGGCGCTGGCGCGCAACCTCTGGTGGTGCTGGGATCACGAATGCGTCGCCCTTTTTCGCGATCTCAACCCCACGCGCTGGCGCGAACTGAATCAGAATCCTATCGCACTTTTGAATGAACTTCCCCTCAGCGAGATCGAGCGCCGGGCCGCGGAACTTTCCCTGCACAGCCGCATCAATTATGTCTACCGCCGCCAGCAGGAGTATATGAAGGCCGACAACACCTGGGGCGCGGAACATGCAGCGTTGTTGCGGACACGCCCAGTTGCGTATTTCTCGGCTGAATTCGGACTGCACGAATCGTTGCCTATCTATTCCGGCGGACTCGGCGTGCTGGCCGGCGACCACATCAAGAGTGCGTCCGATCTAGACATTCCGCTCGTCGGCATAGGTTTGTTCTACGGCCAGGGCTACTTCCTGCAACGTCTCAACCGCAGCGGCTGGCAGCAGGAAGAGTATGTTCACACGGACGTCAACCAATGCCCCATACAGCCGGCGATCGGCCAAAATGGCGAACCGGTCGTGGTCGAAATTCAAACAAGAGGCGGCTCTATCCGCGCCAAGGTCTGGCGTGCGAAGGTCGGACGATGCGATCTTCTTCTGCTGGACTCGAATGTGGAGGGCAATGCGCCGGAAGATCGCGATCTCACCTCGCGCCTCTATGGCGGCGATGGCCGCACCCGCATACGCCAGGAACTTCTGTTGGGGGTGGGCGGCTTCCGTGCACTCCGAGCCATGGGCATCTCGCCTGGAGTGCTTCATTTGAACGAAGGCCACAGCGGCTTCGCAGTTCTCGAGGCGATTCGCAGTCGCATGCGGGAAGAGGGCATGGATTTTGTGACCGCCGCGAGCCAGATTCCGCGCGAAGTCATCTTCACCACGCACACCCCGGTCCCCGCGGGCCACGACCGCTTCCATGCCGATCTCATCGAAGAGCATCTCGGGCCCCTGCGTGATGAGCTTGGCCTCTCGCACGATAATCTGATGGGCTTCGGACGCGTGAGCTCCAACGACTACCAGGAACAATTCTGCATGACGGTCCTGGGGCTCAAACTTTCCCGCCGCGCCAATGCGGTGTCTTCCTTGCACGGCGAGGTTTCGAGGGCGATGTGGTGGTCTCTTTACCCTGAGAAGCCGCAGGACTCCGTGCCGATTGGCCACATCACAAATGGCGTTCATGTACCCTCGTGGCTTGCTCCGCAAATGTGCCGCCTCTACGATCGTCATCTCGGCGTCGGCTGGCAAGGGAAGAGCAGCGCAGCGCGCACTTGGGAAGGCATTGAAACCGTCGACGATGGCGAGCTGTGGGAGACGCACTTGTCGCTGAAATCCCGGATGATTGAGTTCGTCCGCCGCCGGGCCTGTGAGCAGGCGGAACGACGCGGCGAACCTCAAGAGACGCTGCAGACGCTGAGCAAACTGCTTTCGCCGGATGCGCTCACCATCGGATTCGCGCGTCGCTTCGCAACCTACAAGCGCGCCAACCTTATTCTGGCGGACATTCAGCGGCTGGCGTTGATGGTCAACGACCCCAAGCGTCCGGTGCAATTTGTATTTGCCGGTAAGGCCCATCCGCACGACGAGCCCGGCAAGAAGGTCCTGCAACAAATTGCGGAGTTGATGCGCAACTCCGAGTTCTCTGAAAAGTTTGTATTCGTCGAGGACTACGACATCAACGTTGGCCGCTTTCTTGTGCAAGGCGTCGATGTGTGGCTCAACAACCCACGTCGCCCGCTCGAAGCTTCCGGCACCAGCGGACAAAAGGTCGTACTCAATGGCGGCTTGAATTTGTCAGTGCTGGACGGCTGGTGGGCAGAAGCCTTCGATGGCCTCAACGGATTTGCGATTGGCACAGGAAGAACCCACTCCAACATGGATGTACATGACACCCGCGATGGCGAGGATTTGTATCGCGTGCTGAGGGACGAACTGATTCCGCTCTTCTACCAGCGCGATCGGGACGGCCTCCCGCGAGGCTGGATCAAGCGCATGAAGCGCACCATTCGCACTTTGGGTTGGCGCTTCAACGCAGACAGAATGGTGATGGATTACACGCAGAAGTGCTACATCCCCGCGGCGGGGGGCACCTCCAGCGAAATTCGCCCACCGTGCTAGTTTGTCTGGTCGGAAATTGAGGGAAACTATGCGCCCGCGGGTGGAGCTGCGGTGGAGCCGCGCAGCACGAGGCTGGTCGAAACCAGGAATTCCCGCTGTATGCGGGACTTCCCAGCCTCCTCGGCCTGCTGGCGGAGTGCTTCAAACGCGGCGCGTGCGAGGTCCCCGCGCGAAAGCCGGATGGTGGTCAATGGCGGCAGCGTGAATTCCGCAAAATCGATATCGTCCAGGCCAATGACCGAAAGATCCTGTGGCACGCGCAGCCCCTTCAAGTAGGCTGCACGCAACACGCCGATGGCCGTCATATCATTCGAACAGAGAATCGCTGTAGGACCTGCGGCGAGTGCCTGCAGGCGATCAAAGCCGGCCACGCCACCTTTCAGGGTGTGGTCGCATTCGATGACCCATGTCTTCTGAATTGGCAGACCGACCACCTCCATGGCTGTCCGGAAATCATTCTCACGAGTCATGGCTGAATGGATTTTGTGCGGTCCGGCGAGAAAGGCGATCTTGCTGTGACCCAACTCCAACAGGTGGTCAATTGCGGCACGAATGCCCGTGGCGTAATCGAGCAGAATGGTGCTCGTCTTTGGGTCCTCGAGGTGAAACTCAGCCAGCACCAGCGGGATGTCGTGAAATGAGAGCTGATCGAGAACTGGCTCCTCTTCGCCGAAGGTCAGCATCGCCACTCCCTCGACCTTGCGCTCGATCATGCGGCGCACGCACGTTGTCAACACCGCGGGGTCGCTGTTCGATGAACTGACGAGAATCTCGTACCCATGGGCGACTGCGATCTCTTCGAAGTTCTGTATCAACTCCGGGAAAAAGGGATTCGTGATGTTCTCGACGATGATCCCGAAGATACGGCTTCGACCCGACACGAGGCTGCGCGCATGGGTATTGGGAAAATAATTCAGCTGTTCGATGGCCTGCCATACACGCTTGGTGAGCCTGTCGCTGACTAACGGAGAACCATTGATCGTTCTAGAGACCGTTGCTATCGATACCTTGGCCATCGCAGCCACGGCGCGAATATCCGGGGTCTTATCTACGGGCTTCCGCGTCCCTTTTCTTGCCACGTGCCAATCCTAAAGCAGAAATCAAGGGAAGGTTAAATTATCGGGATTGACTTCGGCTATACCGCGAATGAGTCATTCCCATCAAGGCACAAATCTACCTCACATTCAACTTCCTGGGATTCATGACCCATCTGCCATCAGGAGCCGCAGATCACGCAGATTTTGGCCCGTCGGCCCGGTCACGAGCGCATCCCCTAGGGAGGTGAACAAGGGGCATGCATTGAATGTGCGCAGCGACTGTTCCGGATCGAAACCAAAAGCGCGCGCCCTCTCGACCGTCGTGGTGTCGGCGATGGCTCCCGCGCTCTGTGTGTTTCCATCGATGCCATCAGACCCCGCACTCAAAACTGTGAGCAACTCGCCAGGGTGTTTCGCCAATTCCAACGCGCACTGCAGGGCAAACTGCTGATTCCGGCCCCCCGCTCCCGGCGTGCGGTCCATCGTGACGGTCACCTCGCCGACCGAAACGAGACAAAAGCGCTTGTGGGCCGAACGCATCTCATGAAATCGCTGCAACAGGTAACGGGCCGCATCGGCATAATCCCAATCGTCGCAGGAGTTATCTACTGCCACTAGGAAACCGGCTCTCTCGGCGAGCATTCGCGCCGACTCAACCAAATCGTGGCTCGAGAGCAGGAGTTCGAAAACTGAATCGCGAAATGCTTCCAGTTCGCTTGACATCGCTGCCGCACCCGTAAATGTGCGCGAGTTGGATGCGATCAGGCGCGGTAGCTTGGGGAGAAAGTTCTGGCGCCAGCCTTTATCTCCGGGCGATTCAGGCAAGTCTCCGCGTTCAAAAAATGCCCTTACCGAAGCGGGAAATTTTCGCGCCAGGTCATACTTGGTCAAAACCTCGCGGACATCTGAAACCGTCGAGTGATCAGGCGATGTTGGCCCCGAAGACAACGCATCGAGGGTTCGCAGGGGTACGTCCGGCAGGAGCAGAGAAACCTTCGTTGCCTCCGGTGCGGCAATCGCCAGCCGCCCGCCTTTGACCGCGGAAAAATGCTTACGCAGCGTGTTGATTTCGTTGATCGGTGCACCGGAGGCCAGGAGGGCTTCGTTAAACGCGATGGTGTCATTCAGCCCGATCTGCGGATCAAGCGGAAGGTCGAACATTGCTGAACCGCCGCCGGAGATCAGAAAGAAAATCAACGTGTCTTTCTTCGCCTTCTTCACCATTGCCAGGGTCGCACGGGCCGCGTCAAACGACTCTTCATTCGGCACCGGATGCCCACCTTCGAAGTAGCGAAAGCGCCAGTTGCGCTTCTTCGGCAAGTACTTCGAACAACAAATGCCACGCAATCCGTTGCGCCGTTTCATCCGGTCCATCAGGACCTCAAGCATCGGGGCCGCGGCTTTGCCCAGCGCGATCACGAACACACGCTTGTAATCGGAAAGACTGATCGTCTCTGGACCGCTGCCATCGGGAATCAGGCGTCTGACCGTTTTTCCTTCGAATCGAAGCCGCCGGTCGAAGGCTGATTCGATATTGCAAGCCTCCAATGCTCCGGTAAAGATTTCTGCGGCCTCAGCGTGTAATGAATCAAGCGCGGTGTCACTCACAGGAGTCACTGCAATTGCTCCTTGAGCCAGCCGGCGAGTTCGTTTTGCATCGCTTCAAGCTGGCCTGCAAAAAAGTGATCAGCGCCCGGTAAGAGCACCAACTTTTTGGGTTCGACCGTGGTGGCGGTCACGCGTTGCAAATCTGCGGCAGGGGCGAACTGGTCGCGGTCACCGCTCAGAAACAATTTGGGAAGGGAACAATCGGATAAGAATGAATAGCTGTAGGTCCGGCCTTCTGCACGCGTCGGAAGGCCGAGAGCTACTAAAGCGCGGAGGTTCGTGCGCGCTTTCGAGCGGGCGGTATTGCAACAAGCAAGCAGCGCCATGGCCGCTCCAAAACTGAAGCCGACCACGACGATGGGTCGTTTGAATTCGTTTTCAATCCATTCGATCGCCGCCAGAACATCTCCAGTTTCTACCTCGCCATCGTGCAAACCTTCGCTGAGCCCAGTGCCGCGAAAGTTGAATCGCAACACCGGCCAGCCCAGCCCAAACTCCGGCGCGTTGAGCGCCTTCATAGCGTGATAGACCACCTTGTTATGCAGATTGCCGCCGCCCTTGGGATGGGGATGGCAGACCACCGCGCCATAAGGCGCGTCGGCGGCTCCCTGGTTCAGAAGCGCCTCCAGCCTGCCGGCAGGGCCCTTGATCGTGAAGCTCCGCAATGTCGCATTCCCAGCTGTTTTGGCCGGGGCCGCGGGAGTGGATGTGGAGATCATTCCACACACCATTCTACGCGCAGATTGATCTCCTATACATCTCGCTTTAATTGAGGAGTAAATCGTTCTAGTGATTGCATAAAGGGCATGAGGCTCGGGGCCCCTAAAAGGTTCATATCGAGGATACGGACTTCACCCGTAAGGTATTCTTGCAGCAACATGTCCGTGCCAGACCAGGTTGATCCAATACGGCTTACCCGAGCATTAGTCGAGATCGAATCGACGACCTACAACGAGGGACGAGTGGGGGATTTTTTGGCGGGGTTGCTTGCCGAGCGCGGATGGAGTGTGGAAAAAACGCCCGTTCCGCAACCGCTCGAAAGCACAACCGCGGGCCAGCGGTGGAATGTCTACGCGGGCCCTGCAGGCGTTTCCCCCGACCTGGTTTTCTCAACCCATCTGGACACCGTCCCCCCCTACATCCCTTTTACTGAAGATGCGGACTTTATGTACGGTCGCGGCGTTTCCGACGCAAAGGGCATCATTGCTGCTCAAGTTGTCGCCGCCGAATCCCTGCGAGCGGCGGGATTTCGAATCGGCCTCCTTTTCGTTTCAGGGGAAGAACGGGATTCAGCCGGAGCCAAAGTCGCGAACGACTGCCCCAAGGGAAGCCGCTTCCTCATCAATGGTGAACCGACCGACAATCGTCTTGCATTGGCCTCAAAGGGGGCGCTCCGTGCGGTCCTCAAATCCACGGGCACGATGGCCCATTCCGCCTATCCCGAGCTGGGAGAGAGCGCAGTTCACAAGTTGGTCGAGGCGCTGGGGAAGCTGCTGTCCATGGAACTGCCCGTCACGGAAGACGTAGGGCCCAGCACCCTGAACATCGGTCAGATTCAAGGAGGCCACGCTCCCAACGTCATCGCCGACAAGGCCGAAGCTCAGGTGCTTATTCGCCTGGTTGGCGATTCGGGGCCGGTTCGAGCCGCGGTCCTCAATGCTGCTGCCGGTCTCGCGGAAGTGGATTTCACCCTGGAAATTCCCTTCGTTCGCCTGCGCGCGGTCGATGGCCTGCCCACTATGATTGCTAAGTTCACCACCGACATTCCTCAACTTTCCAACTGGGGTGAGCCTCTGCTGCTCGGTCCCGGCTCCATCCATGTAGCCCACACCCCGTTTGAAAAACTTGCGAAATCTGAACTACGACAAGCCGTCGAACTTTACATCAAAGTAGCCATGCAGTTGTTGGCTTGATCGATCGGCTTTCGTAAAAAACCCATTCTCATCCCCAACCAAGGAGACTTCATGACCGCTTCAATCTATGACATCCCGGTTCGCAAAATCTCAGGCGACGAGGCTTCCCTCGCCGAATTCAAAGGAAAAGTTCTCCTGGTCGTGAACGTGGCTTCCAAGTGCGGGCTCACGCCGCAGTACGAGGGCCTCGAGAATCTCTACGAGCAATACAAAGGCCAGGGGTTTGTAATCGCCGGATTTCCCGCCAACAACTTCAAAAGCCAGGAGCCCGGCACCGACGAGGAGATTCAGACCTTCTGCACCGCCAACTTCGGCGTCAAGTTCCCCATGTTTAGCAAGATCAATGTCGTCGGTCCGGACAAACACCCGCTCTACGCAACCTTGATTGCTGCCCAGCCGAAAGCGATCAGCCTCAGCGAGGTTCCGTTTGCCAAGAAGCTGAACGGGTATGGCATCGAGACGAATCAGGAGCCCGAGATTCTCTGGAACTTCGAGAAGTTTCTCGTCAGCCGCTCCGGCGAAGTCGTAAAACGCTTCTCGCCCGACACACCTCCGGACGCGCCCGAATTCGTGGAGGCCATCAAAGCTGAACTTGCGAAAGAATAGATATACCGATTCGCTCAGAGATTCTGCGACCCGATTGGCCCGACCGTCGTGTCTAAAGGAAGAAATAGCCGAAACACCGTACCGTATCCGACCTTGCTCCGGATCATGATTTTCGATTGGTGCTTGTCGAGGATTCCTTTCGAAACCCACAAGCCCAATCCCGTCCCCGCTTCTCCTTTTGTCGTCACAAAGGGGTGGAAAAGGCGGTCCAGCGTGGCGCGGTCGATCCCTTGTCCGCTGTCGGCCACCGTCACGCTCACGCCTTTACGGCCGCTGCTGTCTGTTGCCGGACGGACAGCCACAATCATCCGGCCATTTTGCGGCAGTGCATCCAGCGCATTACTGACAAGGTTGGTCATCACCTGCTGTATCTCGCCGGGGAGGCAAAGTATTGGCGGCGCCTGCCTGTGCCGTCGCTCCAGTCGGATGTTCCGCACCTTCAGATCCGGTTCGTTAAAGAAGAGTACGGACTCGATCAGATCTTCGAGCGATGTCAGGGCTGGAGCGGTGCGTTGCCGGTAAAACTTCAGGCTGCGCGCCGCAATGTGCGACAAGCGCTGCAACTCGCGATCGGCCACTTCCAAAAGGCTTCGCGTGCTGCCGCCCACTGTATCGTCCATCTTCGCCAGGAATAGCAGGTTCGTCACCGCCTCGAGCGGATTGTTGATCTCGTGGGCAATGCTTGCGGCCAGCCGTCCTACTGCAGCTAACTGCTCTGAGCCCCGAAGCGCCTGCTCCGTTCTTTGCGTGCTCGTTGTTTCGCGCAGATAGAGAATCACCCCTTCGCCAGGCTGCGGGTAGATGCAGAATTTGAACCATGCCTCGGCTCCATCGCCGGAAAAATACTGCTCAAATTCGACTGGTACCCGCTCGTCCATCGCCTTGCGGAAATTCGTTTCCACCACGGTTCCAAGCAGCATCGGATACAGTTCCCACAGAGTCTTGCCGAGATGCGGCATTCCCGAGCGCTCCGCAATCTCGTTCGCCGCGCGGTTCATAAAGGTCACACGGAATTCCCGGTCGAATGTGCAGAAGGCGTCCGGAATATATTCCAGCGCTTCCCAGGCGAACTGCTTCGCCTCATTGATTACCCGCGTGAGCGCTATCTCCTGTTCGTGCGCTTGCTGGCGCAGATGCGCCATCTTCAATTGCGCTTCGACGCGTGCAATCAGCTCGCGGGAGGAAAACGGCTTCGTCAGATAATCATCGGCTCCGGCGTCGAGGCCTTCAATGCTCGCCTCCTCACCAGCCCTTGCCGACAACATGATGACAGGCACTGTCCGCGTTACCGGATTCATTCGCAAGGCCTCGAGCAATGCGAATCCGTCCATATCCGGCATCATCACGTCTGTCAGCACCAGGTCAGGGCGTCGCCGAGTAGCCTCTTCCAGCGCCAGCTTCCCGGTGCCCGTGGTCACAACCTGATAACGCCAGCCAAGCAGACTCATGACATACTCGCGCATGTCAGGGTTGTCATCGGCAAATACGATCAGCGGCTTTTGCTCCGCCGTATCGGAAGCTTCCGCTGGCTCTCCACTCGCTTCGCCCGTGACATTGCGCTTGAGCTTATCGAGTGGCTCCTGCCTGGGCAGCCATCCAAGCGCCTCCTGTACGTGGGCGATCGCTGAGCCCTGAACAGCCGCCAGCTTCGGAGTCGGGGTGCCCAGTTGATTTTGTGGCAAGTGTTCGTGCCCCTGAGGAAGCACTACGGTGAATGTCGTTCCCCGTCCCAGCTCGCTGTCCACGCGGATGGTGCCGCCGTGCATTTCCACCAGTTCACGCACCAGCGCCAGGCCGATGCCACTGCCTTCATGGCTCCGGCGGCGTGCTCCTTCAATTCGCTGAAATCGCTCGAACAGGTGCGCCTGGTCGCTTTCCGAGATTCCGGTCCCCGTGTCGGTCACCGTGAAGTGCACCTCGCCATCGAACTCGGCAAGGCCAACACGAATCTCGCCTTCGAACGTCGATTTCAGCGCATTCGATAGCAGGTTGAGCTCGATCTTCTCCCACATCTCGCGGTCGACGAAAACGGGCTCTTGCAGCGGCGAACATTCCACGATGAGTCGTAGCCCGGCGCGTTCCACCGCGGAGCGGAAAACGCTCGCAATGTTCGCGGTCAACAGGGAAAGATCGGTCGGTTCAAACGATGCGTGTGCCCGGCCCACTTCGATGCGAACAAAGTCGAGCAGACCGTTTACCAGCCTGAGCAGCCGCTGCGCATTCCGCTGCATCATCTCAACCGCAGTGAGAGATGGCTGCGTCCGCGAAGTCAATGCGTCCTCGATTGGGCCAAGAATCAGCGTGAGAGGCGTGCGCAGTTCGTGGCTCACATTACTGAAAAACGCCGTTTTTGCGCGATCGAGCGCCGCCAGGCTCTCCGCGCGCTTTCGCTCTTCTTCGTAGGCCTGGGCGTTGGTGATGCTCGCGGCAATCTGGCCGGCAACAAGATCCACGAACTCGCTGTAGAACGAATCGAAATCCCGATAGGGATTGAGCGCAGCGATGAAAACGCCGACAGGCTTCTCTTGACCCTGTCGCGCGATCGGAACCAGCCTCGCGCGCGAGGGTGGCCTGTCCCAGCATCCCGTGGGTAAGTCGGGGAACTGCTCGAACAGGTTTTCGACGGTGATTGCCCGATCGGTCTCGAGAGCGTCATAAATCGGCCAGGCTGCCGGCTCCATCCCTAGGTCGATCGTGGTCGCCGTGGCTGGATGATCGGCGTCCATGCCAGTCCGCGCAACCAGGTGGAGATGCGTTCCCTCTTCATTGAGAAGATAAGTGAGCGTCCACGGCATGTCCTTCTGGTTCGAGAGCCCGCCTTCAACGGCCGCAAATACGTCCTGCTTCGAAATCGCACTCGCCAACTCGGCTGCCAACGCGCTCAGACCTGCAAGCTGTCGCTCGCCAATCACTCGAGTGGTGTTCTCAATCACCACACAAAGCATGCCCGCAATCTTGCCGTCGGGGCCATCGAGAGGGCTATATGAAAACGTGTGATAGGTCTCTTCCGGAAAGCCGCTGCGCTCAAGAATCAGCATCAGCGTTTCCTCCCAGGAGGCTTCGCCGGTTTCCATCACCCGATGGATGCGCGGCCCGATATCTTTCCAGATCTCGCTCCATACCTCCGACGCGGGCTTCCCTAAAGCCCAGGGATGCTTTTTGCCCAACGTCGTCCTGGCGTAGGAATCGTTATAGAGGAACGTCAGCTCCGGACCCCAGGCCATCCACATCGAGAATCGGGAGGTAAGCAGGATGCGGACAGTGTTCTTGAGTCCGTCGGGCCATTCTTCCATGCGTCCCAGAGGGGTCGTCGCCCAATCAAAGCTGCGGACGAGATCGGACATTCGCGGAGATAGAAGCGCGTCCGGCTTTGTCATGTCAGGGCCAATGGTTCCCGCGTTCATTTGTTCCATTGACGCTTCGCTCCCAATCACAGCGAGGCCCGCGACCTGCGGAATCGAGTTCCTTCCGCGTCGATTCTTGCCAACCTATTGCACGTCGAAGAGCAGAGAGACTCTTTGTATCGGAGAGTACCGATCTAGTTCGATGCAAGGCGGCGTTTCTAAGTTGTATTTTCCCAACCAATTACCCGTTCGATGACCGGTACATTCCCCGAAAACTGCATGGGTGCCATGGTCGGATGTATCCTCACCGCATGCAGGAACCTGCTACCACGATCGTGACAGCCAACCAGCTTGAGCACGCCTCCTCCTCTTACCTGCGCTCGGCGCGCCATCAGCCGGTCCAGTGGCATCCGTGGGGCGAAGCTGCGTTTGCCCGAGCCCAGGCCGAAAACAAGCCCATTCTGCTCGACATTGGCGCGGTGTGGTGCCATTGGTGCCACGTCATGGATCGCGAGTCCTACGAAGATCCGGAACTGGCTCGCATCATCAACGAGCACTATGTCGCCGTGAAGGTCGACCGCGATGAGCGGCCCGATGTGGACGCACGCTACCAGGCTGCCGTTTCGGCGATCTCGGGCCAGGGAGGGTGGCCGCTTACTGGGTTTCTTACCCCCGACGGCAGGCCCTATTTCGGTGGAACATATTTTCCGCGCGACGACCGCTATGGCCGCCCCGGCTTTGGCCGCGTGCTGCTCACCATGGCGCAGGTTTGGCATGACCGCCGCGACGAGGCCCTCGAATCCGCCACAAGTGTCATGGCAGCGATCGAGCACAACGAGAGCTTCTCCGGCCGTGGCGGCGAACTGACGCTGGCTCTTGTCGACAAGCTTGCCAATTCGGCGATCGCCCAGTTCGATCCGCGCAACGGCGGTTTTGGTTCGCAGCCCAAATTTCCGCACCCAGCGGCCCTCGACCTGCTCCTGCAATTGGCTTTCAATCGCGGCAATGCTGCGGCCCGCGAAGCTTTTAATGTGACGCTCGAAAAGATGGCGCGGGGCGGAGTCTATGACCAGATCGCCGGCGGATTCCATCGCTACAGTACCGATGAGCGCTGGGTTGTTCCTCATTTCGAGAAAATGCTCTATGACAACACCGAGCTGCTGCGCAATTACACTCATGGCTTCCAGAGCTTCGTTCGCGAAGATTTCCGGCAAACGGCGCGCGAGATCATCGCATGGCTCGATGCCGTAATGACCGACCGCGAGCGCGGCGGCTTCTATGCCTCGCAGGACGCCGACATCAATCTCGACGACGATGGCGACTACTTCACCTGGACGCTCGATGAGGTGCGCACTGTGTTGAGCTCGGAAGAGCTGAATGTAGCCACACTCTACTGGGACATCGGTGAACTGGGCGACATGCACCACAATCCGGCGCGCAATGTTCTCCACCGCAAATACACGCTCAACGAACTGGCTGCCGAGGCCCATAGGCCCGCTGCGGAATTGCAATCGTTGATCGAATCGGCAAAGGGCAAGTTGCTGGCCTCGCGTATCCAGCGTTCCACCCCCTTTATCGACCGGACGCTCTACACCGGTTGGAACGCAATGGCTGTCACCGCCTATCTTGAAGCGGCGCGGGTTCTCCGCATCGATGCCGCGCGCGACTTTGCCTTGCTCACGCTGTCACGCCTCCTTGCTCAAGCATGGGATGGGGATGCTTCGCTCTACCACGTCATTGCCTATCCTGAAGGCCCCGCTTTAGCAGATCGAGTTCCCGGCACGCTCGACGATTACGCATTCACCGTGCACGCCGCCATCGACGGCTGGCTTGCCGGTGGAGAGATGAAATTCTTCCATTCCGCCGTCAAGCTTGCCGATGCCATGATCGCCCGCTTTTACGACCGCACTGCCGGTGCGTTCTACGATGCCGCGACCCCCGAGAAGGGAAGCACTCCACTCGGCGCATTAAGCGCGCGGCGCAAGCCGCTGCAGGATTCCCCGACCCCCGCGGGCAATCCGACGGCTGCTGCCGCCCTGTTGCGGCTCGAAGTGCTATCGGGCCGCGCTGAATATCGCGAAATCGCCGAAGACACGCTCGGTTCATTCGCGGGCATCGTCGAACACTTCGGCCTGTATGCCGGCAGCTACGGGCTTGCTCTGGAAAGGCTGCTTCTCGATCCAATACAGATTGTCATCGTCGGAACAGGCGAAGGAGCCGACCGCCTCGAAGCTACCGCAGTCTCCGGATTCGCCGTGAACAAGACCGTAGTCCGCCTTGCGCCCACACAACTCGTGGCTGGGAATCTCCCCGATGCGTTGGCTGAAACACTGCTGCACATGCCCGTTCCGGCAGGTGCGGCGGCGTGGGCGATGGTTTGCCATGGACGCACTTGCCTGCCACCGATTACCGATGCTGACACGCTGCTTGATGCGTTAACCAACGGCGATTGAACTTAGCTCTCAGCTCGACTCGCCGGTGAAAGGATTTGTCTCTTGCGGCTTGATCGTGGTCGGATCGCTCGCAGGCGGAGTCTCGTGTTCCGTCGCCATCGTGGGCGCGGCGCTGTGCGGTCCTCCGACTCGGTCGAAGAATGAATTGAAGACCCGGTTCGGATCGCCCGGCAGCATGTGATTTTCCTCGAGCGCAATGCGTACGCGCCTTTGAAACTCCCGCACTGGTCCGTACTGCTGCGTGGCCCTGGTCTTGAAGACCACGGGAAAGATGAGCTGCGATCCCCTCATTGAATCGACGCCGAGAACCTGCGGATCCGCCACAAACAAGTCTCGATATTCCTTGCTGGTGCGGATGTCGGTCGCAATGCGCGTCAACAATTCCATCACTTTGTCGGGGTTCGCGGAAAAGTCCACACTCACATTGATCGTCGCCACTGAAAAGTCCACGCTTTGATTGGCAACCGTGGTGATCTGCGAGTTGGGAATCACGTAGATCGTCCCGTCGCCGCCGCGCACCGTCGTTTTGCGTAGAGTCATCAACTCCACCGTTCCGGTGAGTCCCGCGAGCGTCACTACGTCCCCCACATTGAACTGGTCTTCGATCAGGATCAGTGTGCCGTTCAGCATATCCTTCACGAGATTCTGAGCGGCCAAGCCGATGGCTACGCCCGCGATCCCGGCCGAGGCTAAAAGCGGTGCAAGGTTCACATCAATCGCAGAGAGAACCTGCAAACCGACAATGACGCCGATGATCGCGAGGCCGGTGGTGCGGATGACGCCCGCCAGGGTCTTCACCTGTGCCACGCGGCCCCGGCTCGCCGCATGCACCTCGGCGATCCGCATCATTCGCGCCGTGATGATGCTCAGTAAGCGACTGAGAACAAAGCCGATAATGATGTAAATGAGCAAATGAGGAAGCTTGGCGCGGACGAACTCCTGGGTGTCGATTGCCCACTCGTCCAGCACCTTGCCCATAAACCTGTCCTCGGCGAGCCACCCCGTCCTTGATGCGATAAAAGACGCAATCAAAAATGCATACATACCAATCTCCTCTTTCTATCTATACTGTCCGCAGACGGGCCGCTGGCACCATCCCCGTCGAAAAGCTGCATTTCCGCAGCGTGTCAATTTGACATCCAATTGAAGTGTTCGGGAGGTCCCCATGCAGGTGAGTCAACTGCAAAACCAATCGTCCAAGTCAAACGGCTTCCCGCCGCGTGCACGCCGCTCCAGGCTTCTGATAGGGAGTGGACTCCTATCCCTTGCCGCGATTGCGCTTCTCACCGGCGCTGCCCAGCCTGGACAGCAGCCAACGGGCGGAGACGTCGACAAGCCTTACCTCCTCCCTGAAGCCAATCGTTTGCCCGATGCCAACGACCAGATGAAAATGCGCGACCAGAAAGCAAAGCAACAAAACTTTGATGCGGCCAATGCCGAGCGGAAAAGGCAGCTCTCCGATGAAAGCGCCAAGCTTTTGACACTGGCCATGGCACTGAAGGCCGAAGTCGACAAGACCAACAAAGACATGCTCTCGCTGAATGTGATTCGCAAGGCTGACGAAATCGAAAAGCTGGCCCACAACGTCAAGGAAAAAATGAAGCTCACAGTAGGGGGTAGCTAGGGCCAAAACCAAGGTGAATGCAATTCCCCCTTGCCTTCATCTGCACAGTGAATCGTCAGGTGTTCTGCCATGGAAAGAAACCCCGGACCTACCAAAGCTCCAGCTTATTCTCAAAACTTGGACCAACACCCGCGCCCGCTGGTCCCGCTTGGCTATGTTGTTGCCGGCGCGGTTCTCCTGATCTGCTCTTCCAGTGTCGCGCTCAAGGGGCAGAACACAATTTCCGCTCCCCCTCACCCTAACTCCCTTATTCTTCCCGAAGCGAACCGTCCGCCCGATGCGAACGAGCAAATGAGGATGAATCAGTCGCAGCAGAAGAAGGAAAACTTCGACGCAGCTAACGCGCTCCGGGAGCAGCAGATAAACGACGAAACTGTGAAGCTGCTGATTCTCGCCAAGGACCTCAAGGCGCAAATGGACAAGCTAGGCGACAAGCCGCTTCCCAACCGCTTGCTTCGCGAGGCTGAAGTGATTGAGCTGCTCGCGCATGATGTGCAGACAAAGATGACCCTGACTGTGAAGGGCGGCTGAAGCGATTGGACTTGGGATTCGGCCTGGTCCTGCGCGGAGTCGTGCAAAACCGGTGCCTTCGACAGCTGTCCGATCGATCGTAGGAGAGGCGCCAATGCACGACCGAGGAAATCCGCAAGCCGTAAAACGATTTGTCGGAGCCAGGTGCTTGTGTTGCCGGTCCGCTCGCCTTTGTTATGTCGCATGTCTCGCGGCATTCTCCCCGTATGCGGACTTCGCTCAGAGTGGTGGTTCGCCAGGCGGAGCGCTCCGAATGGGCTTGGCGGACCTACCCACGCCGATCAATCAGCCACCCGACCCCAATGCTCAGTTGAGATCGCGCAATCGCCAAACAAGCCTTCAGAATTTCGATGCTGCCAATGCCTTGCGGCAACGCCAGATTGTCGAGGAAACAGTCAAGCTGCTCATTCTGGCACGGGATCTGAAATCTCAAATGGACAAGGTGGGCGAACAGCCTCTGCCGGCGATGCTGTTGCGTGAGGCCGAAGTAATCGAGATTCTTGCTCGTGATGTAGAAGCGAAGATGACCTTGACTATCGGGCCCGGATGATCGTACGAAACATTGGGGACTGATGGGCGTCTATTCCTACGGTAGGGTCCATGCGGGAAGCACCGGGATCGTCGCAAGAGCGGAAATCGGTGAGGCTGTTTCGAAAGCCTGCCCGTGACACTCTATTGCTGTTCGCCATTCTCGTCTTCGGGGCGCTGGCCGCAGAACCGGCGGGCCAGCAGCCGGTTCCCAACCAAATGAATCGGCAGTCGCGTAATCCATTCGACGGCTTCGGCGGCAACGACCCCTTGTTGGCTGCCCGGCAAATGCGGACGCTGAACGCGGAACGACAGAAATCCCTCGTCTCCGACACCGATAAGTTGCTGAAACTTGCCCGGGAATTGAACTCCGAAATAGAAACTGGTAACCCAAATATGCTTACTCAGGTGCAATTGCACAAAATCTCAGATATTGAGAGACTGGCTCGAAACGTAAAGCAGAAGATGAGCATCTCTCTTGTTGATGAACCGCAATTTCAAGAGCCGTTTCCCCAACAGTTGCGGTAAATTATTGCAGGCGCAATCGTTTTCCCCGGCTAAACGATGCGCTGCACGAGACTGAATATAAGTCGTTGATACAATCGAGATTGTTCGCGCTAGACCTACCTCAGGGAGTAAGGGAATGGGACTTGCAGTTTCCACAGCTCGCGTACCGGGAGCAGCTCCCGATTCCGGCCAACTTACCCCGCAACAGCTGATTGAAATCTATCGCTTGATGTTCCTCTCTCGTCGCGTCGACGACCGCGAGATTCTTCTCAAGCGGCAGCAGAAAATCTACTTTCAGGTGTCGGGCGCAGGTCACGAAGCTCTGCAGGTGGGGGCGGCATTGGCCCTTCGTCCCGGTTACGACTGGTTCTTCCCGTATTACCGCGATCGCGGGCTGTGTCTTGCACTGGGCGTTACGCCGGAAGAGATGTTCCTCCAGGCCGTCGGCGCCGCCACCGACCCGGCCAGCGGCGGCCGCCAGATGCCCGCGCACTGGAGCAGCCGCCCCCTGCACATTGTCAGTACCTCGTCTTCCACCACAACGCAGGTTCTTCATGCCGTGGGCTGCGCCGAGGCTGGCCGCTATTTCAGCCGCCATCCCGAAGCGGTGGCAAAGGCCGAAGGTGACTATCGCGCCTTCCGCGATGTTGAATTCCACGACGACGAAGTGGCGCTGACTTGCTTGGGAGAAGGGTCCACCTCGCAGGGCGAATTCTGGGAGGCGCTCAATACCGCGTCGAACAGGAAGCTACCAGTCATTTTTTGCATTGAAGATAACGGCTACGCGATCAGCGTCCCCGTCGAGGTCAACACGCCCGGCGGAAACATCTCCAAGCTGGTTGCGAACTTCCCCAATTTTCACTTTGCTGAGATCGACGGCACCGACGCCGAGATATGCTTGCGCGCATTTCAGGCTGCTGCGGCGCATTGCCGCGCAGGGAACGGACCAGCGTTTGTCCATGGGCATTGCGTTCGCCCTTATTCGCACTCGCTATCGGACGATGACAAGTTGTACCGTTCTGCTGCGGAGCGCGAAGCAGACGCCATGCGCGATCCCATCGCCAAAATGCAGATGCGTCTTCTTCGCGAAGGAATTCTTAGCGCCGACGAGATCAACGCACTCGAGCAGCAACTCGATCGCGAAGTCGCCGCAGCCGCGGAGCGAGCACTCGAGGCGCCGCTCCCCCCTGTCTCCGGAATTTCGCGCCACGTCTACTCAGAGGATTTGAACCCCACTAGCGCCTCCATCGCCACCGAGCCAACCAAAGGCGCCGTGCAGGCAGGCAAATCCGCCAGCGCCAAGGGGAATGCTCCGCGCACCATGGCCGACCTCATCAATGCCTGCCTGCATGACGAGATGCGCCACGACCCGCGCATCATCGTCTTCGGTGAAGATGTAGCCGACGCCAGTCGCGAAGGCGCCCTCGCGGAAGTGAAGGGCAAAGGCGGAGTTTTCAAGCTTACCGCCGGCCTGCAAGCCGCCTTCGGATCTGACCGCGTCTTCAATTCGCCCCTGGCCGAAGCCAACATCGTCGGGCGGGCCGTGGGCTATGCGACACGCGGCATGAAGCCGGTAGTCGAGATTCAGTTCTTCGATTACATCTGGCCGGCGATGCACCAGATTCGCAATGAGCTCGCGCTTATGCGCTGGCGCTCCAATGGGGAGTGGGCTTCGCCTGCAGTGATTCGCGTGCCCATCGGCGGTTATCTCACCGGAGGTGCGATCTATCATTCGCAGTCGGGCGAGAGCCTTTTCACGCACACGCCGGGGCTCCGCGTCGTCTTCCCATCGAACGCACTCGATGCCAACGGACTTCTGCGCACCGCCATTCGCTGCGACGATCCGGTGCTCTTCTTCGAACACAAGCGTCTGTATCGCGAGGCTTATGGTCGCGCACCTTATCCCGGCCCCGATTTCGCGATTCCGTTCGGCAAAGCCAGTATTGTTCGGCCCGGTGCCGACATCACCCTGGTCACCTACGGCGCCGTCGTCCCCCGCGCCTTGCAGGCCGCGGATAAAGCGCAACGTGAGCACGGCATCGATGTGGAGATTCTCGATCTCCGTACCCTCAACCCGTATGACTGGGAAGCCATCGCCACGTCGGTGCGCAAGACAAGCCGCGTGATCGTCGCCCACGAAGACATGCTCAGCTGGGGCTATGGAGCAGAGATCGCCGCGCGCATCGCCGACGAGCTATTCGACGATCTCGATGCACCGGTTCGCCGCATCGGCGCCATGGATACCTTCGTGGCCTACCAGCCGCTGCTCGAAGACGCCATACTGCCCCAACCGGCTTCGATCCTCAAAGCCATCCAGGACCTCCGCGCCTACTGACCCTCGGGCCGATCCCCATGCTCGTACCGGATCGAAGCGAGAATCCTGAATGAGCGCCTCGGCCTGTTGGCGACAGTTGGGACCCACCGTGCAAGGAACTGGCAAGGGTACATGAGTTGAGGAACCGCTCTAGAACCGTCTTCAGGGTGCAACGACCTCTCGCCGCCGCTGCTCGCTTGCCTTCATGATTTCGCTCATGTCTCCTGCCGGCCGAATCTCGAAAATGGTGCCAAACGTCAGCGCTGGATGCTGGCCGATGAGCTCGACAGCATGATTCATGTCTCTCGCCTCAAGGACAAGAAGGCCGCCGAGTTGTTCTTTGGTCTCCGCATAGGGACCGTCCGTGGTTGCCATATTGCCGTTCTTCCGAGACAGCGTGAGAGCGGTTTCCGGCCCCTGAAGCGCTTCGCCACCTGCCCAGTGCCCGCTGGCGCGAAGATGGTCGTCATATTCAAAGCATGCATCGAACATGGCGTTTCGCTCGCTCTCCGTCATGCCCTCGAATTTGCCTTTGTCGTAGTAGCCAAAACAGACGTATTTCACTGTTCTTCTCCTCGTCCTTCCGGGTGGGAGCCAGCGCAGAGCCTTGCGCCGGCTCGTTCATCTGGAGTCACTGTGGTGCTTCTTCCGAAGTCGCGGCGGGTCAGACGAGAGCGGTTCTCCAACTCCCGTGGCGTGTCCTTGCCGTGCAAGGCGGCTTTTTCTTAAGGAAAAAGCCACTCAGCTGCCGCGGTTTCGCTCTGCACCAATTGGAGAACCGCTTTATTCCGCTGCTGTCTCCGGAGCCGGGAAGAAAAGAAGCTCGCGCACCTCGCCGGCCACATCGCAGACGATGGCGCCTTTCTTCGCCCATGCCAGCGCCTCATCCATGTCCGCGCATTCCAGTATCCAGAATCCGCCCATGTGCTCCTTGGTCTCGGTGTACGGCCCGTCGGTGACGAGCACCTTGCCGTCGGGTTGGGCGCGCAGTGTCTTTGCGCTGGCAGGCGGGGCAATGCCGCAGGCGAACTTCCTCACGCCGGCAGCAATCATTTCGCGGTTGAGCGCGTGAATCTGTTCCATCATCGCTTCGGTTACGATCGACGGGTCGAAATCGTCGGGCATGTAGTTACAAACCAGATACTGTGGCATGACTTTTCTCCTTGGTTTCTGCGGCTTGTTTCCTGTTGGCTTGCGTCCGATGACTCGTTTCCTGTTCACCCAGGAGCCGTAGCTCATCGTTCTTTTGTCCTATAGTCGTTGGGAAGACGGAAAATCGACAGCTGCTCCAATTTTTATTTCAGCTGCCGCAACTGCCGAATTCGCTCCTGCAGGAACTGCCGCTCCGGTTCCTGTTGGGTCAGCGCCAGGGCTTTCTCATAAGAAGCCCGAGCCTCAGTTGTCCTGCCCAGCCTGCGGCACATATCCGCGCGGGCTGCATGCGCCAGGTAGTAATTCGCCAATTCGCCGTGTGCCAACACCGCGTCTATATGCGCCAGACCAGCCTCTGGACCATCGCGCAGGCCAATAGCCACGGCACGATTCAGATAGACAACCGGCGAAGGCTGAATTCGCACCAACTGGTCGTAAATCACAACAATCTGCCGCCAGTCGGTCGCAGCAACCGATTCCGCCTCCGCATGAACGGCCGCGATCGCAGCCTGCAGTGTGTAAGCACCGAAGCGGCGGGAGCGCAGGGCCTTCTCCACCAAGGCCACTCCCTCTGCGATCTGCTCCCGGTTCCAGAGCGAGCGGTCTTGATTCTCCAGCAAAATCAGCTCTCCAGTGGGAGAGGTCCTCGCGGCGCGACGCGATTCCTGCAGCAACATGAGGGCAAGCAGGCCCTGTATTTCCGGATTTAGGACCTCCGGCTCTGGCTCCGGTCTTGGCTGAAGTTCGGTCAGCAATCGTCCCAATCGAATCGCCTCGCCGGTGAGCTCGGCCCGCGTGACCTCCGCTCCCGCCGCAGCCGAGTAACCCTCGTTAAAGACCAGATAGATGACCTGAAGCACCGCGTCCAGCCGCTCCGGCAACTCCTGCGGCGTCGGCACCTCGTAGGGAATCGGTGTCTCTCGAATCTTTGCCTTGGCGCGCACGATGCGTTGGGCGAGCGTTGCCGGCGTCACCAAAAATGCCCGGGCAATCTCCTCCGTGGTCAGGCCGCAGACCTCCCGAAGTGTCAGCGCAACCTGTCCTTCCGGCGCCAGAGCAGGATGGCAGCAGGTGAAAATCAGCCGGAGCCGATCATCCTCAATTTCTTCATTCTCCGCAGGCGCATCGCCGATGCGCGCCTCATTGATACGCGCTTCGAGGTGGAGCGAAAGATCTCTCTGTGCTCCATCGAAGCGCGCGCGCCGGCGTATCGCGTCGATGGCCTTGAAGCGTGCCGTTGAAATAAGCCACGGGCGTGGCTTGTCCGGAATGCCAGCCAGCGTCCACGACTCCAGAGCGGCAGCGAACGCCTCGTGCATCGACTCTTCGGCCAGGTCTAGATCTCCGAGGAGGCGCACGAGCGTCGCCAGAACCCGGCCCGATTCCGACCGGTAGAGAGTCTCAATGGTTCTGCTGAGTTGTTCGGGCACGGGTGGCGGCTGCGACATCGGCATCTACGCCAACCTAGCAAAGGGAGGGTCTCAATACAACTGCGCTCAGGTTCTCCCACCCACAATTCATCGGCGCTACGATCTGTTGCACGTCGCCAATAAGATCGCCAAGGCACTGCTGGGGACGGCCAGTCCTCAGTCCTTCCGCAGGAGCGCTTCCACCGCCTCGCCCAACGAAGCAAAGTGTGCATCAGCCAGCTCTGCCGCCTTTTCCGCGCCCGTCTTTTGCCGCTCGGCGTCGCCCTTGATGAACACCGTTCGCATGCCGAGTCGCTTCCCGAATTCGATATCCGAAAGGGAATCGCCGATTATTGCGCTGGTGGATGCGCTGATGTCGGGGAAATCCAGCTGGGCCTGCTCGAACATGCCGGGCAAAGGCTTGCGGCAGTTACATTCCTGCTTATCGTGCGGGCAGAAATAAAAAGCGTCGACATGCGCTCCATCGGCCTTCAGAACATCCTGCAGGTTGGCGTGGATCGCCTCAACGTCCGCCGATGAATAGAGTCCCAACGCGATTCCACGTTGATTCGAAACCACAATCACGCGGATTCCTGCCCGATTCAGGCGTGCTACAGCTTCCGGTGCGCCAGGAAGCACACGGAAGTCCGACCACGCGCGGACGTAACTTCCTTCCGGCATCTTTTTGTTCAGCACGCCATCCCGATCGAGAAAAATAGTGCGAAGGGTGCCTGACCATGCACTGCCTGCGGAGTCCGCCACCCCGCTATGATAGCAACAACCATCCGGACGCCAGCCTGCTTCCGTCTAACCAGTCGGGCGGTCGGAAAAGGGGGCGTAGTGATCGGACAGCTGCATCGCGTCATCCACGAAATCGAGGACGAATGGGGTGCCAAGCGCCTGCTCGTGATCGGCGACGTGATGCTCGACAAGTACATCTGGGGTGAAGTGGGTCGCATCTCGCCTGAGGCTCCTGTACCCGTCGTGCGCGGCATGCGCCAGGATGAGAAGCCGGGCGGCGCGGCGAACGTTGCCATGAACCTGGCCCGGCTCGGCGCCCAGACAACGGTCGTCGGCATCACGGGCGATGATGAAAGTGCGCGGCTCCTCGCTGACCGTCTTCGGAGCAATGGAGTCACACCCTGCTTCATCTCTTCCGGCGAATTCGACACCATCACTAAAACGCGCATTCTTGGCGGACGCCAACAGATGCTGCGCCTGGACTTTGAGCGCCCTGGTTCAATCGCTCAAGCTGCCCTCGATAGTCTCCTGAAAAAGGCGCTGGAACTCCTGCCTGGCTCCCACGCGCTCGTTCTTTCCGACTACGCCAAGGGCGTCATCACGCCGGCGATCTGCCAGTCCCTCATCACGGCCGCACGAAAGCTCGGCATTCCGGT
Source organism: uncultured Acidobacteriaceae bacterium (assembly GCA_963704415.1). Classification (GTDB taxonomy): domain Bacteria; phylum Acidobacteriota; class Terriglobia; order Terriglobales; family Acidobacteriaceae; genus Telmatobacter. The sequence goes on from OY969908.1 coordinate 3,507,790, forward strand.
ACTCGTTGATCCTAAGGGGAACGATTATTCGCTCTACCGCGGCGCCACCACAATCTGTCCCAATCTTGTTGAGCTGGCAGGTGCGGCTCGCCTCAGTCCTGCCAATCTTGAAGCCGTGCTCACCGCAGCCGAGGCGATGGTCACCGAGCTCGATATCGAATTCCTCACCGCAACGTTGAGCGAGAAAGGCATCGCTCTCGTGCGTCCCGGCAATCGCTTTGTTGCCCCGGCACAAGCGCGTCAGGTCTTCGACGTCTCCGGCGCCGGCGACACGGTTGTCGCAGTGCTTGCATTGAGCCTTGCCTCAGGGGTGCAGCCGGAAACCGCAGTACAGTTGGCGAACATGGCCGCCGGTATCGTTGTCGGCAAGGTCGGCACCGTGCCGATAGAGAAGCACGAGTTGCTGGCTGCACTCAGTCCACAAATCGCGCTGCATGCCGAAGATCGCGTCCTAACGCGAGATGAGATCGTCAAGCGCGTAGCTTTATGGAAGGCCAATGGCGAACGCGTTGTCTTTACCAACGGCTGCTTCGATCTGCTTCACATAGGCCACATCACGCTGCTCGAACAGGCTCGCCGTTGCGGCGATCGTCTCATCGTCGCCATCAACAGCGATGCTTCAGTAAGTTGCCTCAAAGGGCCGAGCCGCCCCATCGTGCGCCAGGGCGATCGCGCGCGCGTGCTGGCTGCTTTGGCCGCAGTCGACGCCGTGGTGGTCTTCGACGAGTCCACGCCACTGGAACTGATCCTTGCAGTACAACCCGATGTGCTCGTGAAAGGCGGGGACTACAAAGCCGAGACCATCGTGGGCGCCAGAGAAATCCAGTCCTGGGGCGGGGAAGTTAAGATCGTGCCCTTGGTGGAGGGCTTCTCTACCACCCGCCTGATTGAAAAGGGTGCGGGCCACTGATGGGCTGTCGCTGGGACTTGCGGCCCAAATACATGGGGCCCAGCTACAATGATGGGATGCAGTCCAGTGACCGTTTCCAACCTGCGTTGCAGCCGATGAATCCACAGGCAGGCCACCGGGCATGAAGCGATTCTTTCGCCTTTTGCGGTACGGGTTACCCTACTCCTTGCAATGGCTGCCCGGCGTTCTACTCCTCGCCGCAGTCGGCGTACTTGACACCTTTCGCGTTCTCCTCCTGCAGCCTATTTTCGACCAGGTCCTCCGGCCTGATGCACCCGAAGGCCCCATCCTTCTCGGTCTTCCCAATAGCAGTTGGCACTTCGACCTAAGGCAACTCATTCCCCACCATATTCATAACGCCTGGGACGTGGTGGCCTTTGCGCTGGTAGTCTCCACAGTCCTCAAAGGCCTCTGCGATTATCTGGGCACCTACCTGGTCAACTACGCGGGCTTCGGCACCATTACCGACCTGCGCAATCACCTCTACGAAGCCACGATACGCCGCTCTTCGAGCTTCTTTCACAAGCACCCAACAGGCACCATCCTTTCCACGCTCATCAACGACGTGGACAAGGTGCAGACCGCACTCAGTTCCGTACTCGGTGAGTTCCTTCAGCAGTTCTTCACATTCATTGTCGGGCTGGTTCTCGTGATTCGACTGGGCGGATACCTCAGCTGGGCGTTGCTGCTCTTTATTCCCGTGGTCGTCACCTCCGCGCGCAAGATCGGCAGCGAAGTTCGAACCCGCACCCGCACCGGACAGGACAAGCTCGCAGAGATTCAGAACATCCTGCATGAAACGGTGACTGGCAACCGCATCGTCAAAGCCTTCAACACCGAGCTGTGGGAGATTCTTCGCTTCAAGTCCGCGGCGCGCCGCCTTTTCCGCGCCAACCTGCGCAGCGTGCGCATTCAATCCATCAGCTCGCCCTTGATGGACGCCATCGGTGCGGTGGCCATTGCCATGTTTCTGTTCATCGGACGCAATGAGATTCAGCATGGCCATATGACCATGGGTCTGTTTGGCACGTTCATCATCCTGCTTTTCAAGCTCTATGATCCGGTGCGCAAATTCGCGTACTTTTACAACAGCTTCCAGCAGGCGATGGGCGCTTCGGCTTCCATCTTCACCTTCTTTGATTCGGAAGACGACGTAAAAGAGCGCCCGCGCGCCACAGTCCTGAAGGGCTTCGCGCGATCCGTTCGCTTTGAAAACGTGGGCTTCTCTTACTCCACAGCGGAAGGCGAACATCAGATCCTGCACAACGTCGATCTCGACGTTCGCGCGGGCGAAGTGCTGGCGCTCGTCGGCCCAAGCGGCGCGGGTAAATCTACGCTGGTCAATCTCATTCCTCGCTTCTTCGATGTCACTTCTGGCCGCATCGTCATTGACGATCGCGATCTTCGCGATCTGACCCTCGGTTCGTTGCGCCGCCAGGTGGCCCAAGTCTCGCAGGAAACAATTCTCTTCAATGACACCGTGCGCAATAACATCGCTTACGGCCAACCGGATGTGAAGCACTCTATCGTGGAACAGGCAGCGCGCAATGCGCTCGCACACGACTTCATCCTGCGCATGCCGCAGGGCTACGACACAGTGATCGGCGAGAAGGGTTTTCGTCTCTCCGGCGGCGAGCGCCAGCGTATCGCCATCGCGCGTGCCATCTTGAAAGACGCACCCATTCTCATCCTCGACGAAGCAACTTCGGCGCTCGATGCCGAGAGCGAATCGCTTGTCCAAGTAGCGCTGGCAAACCTGATGCAGGGCCGCACGGTTGTGGTCATTGCGCACAGGCTCAGCACCGTTCGTCGCGCCAACCGTATTGCCGTGCTTGAAGACGGACGGATCACGGCGATTGGTTCACATGACGAATTACTCACCAATTCGCCCACCTACCAACGGCTCCATCAGCTCCAATTCATGGACATTCAAGAACCGCTGCCACCGGATCTGTTGGGCCTCGATCCTTCGGCGCAATATCCACTGCTATTTGAGCAAGCCATGTCCACGAAGGGTGGGGAATAACACGCATGTCGATCTACTCCATGACCGGATTCGCCCGCACCCAGGTGCGCGTGCACGATCAGCTTGTCTATACGCTCAGCCTGAAGAGCGTGAACCATCGCTTTCTCGATATTCAGTTGCGCCTGCCTTCGGGACTCGATGCGTTGGAAATAGAACTACGCCGCGCGATCAAGGAAAGCCTCGTGCGTGGTCACGTGGAGCTGGCGCTTTCTGTCGATCGCTCGACAACCCAGAAGGCGGGCTACAATCGCGAACTCGTTGCCGGCTATCTCGAAGCATTTCAGTCGGCGCGCAACGAATTCTCGATTGCCGACGAGCCCGACCTCAACGCGATTCTGCGCATGCCCGGCGTGCTGCAAAGCGATAGCCGCGGTAATGGAGACGAAGACCCTTCCGCGCTCTCTGAAAGCGTGCTGCAACAAATCGGACCGCTGCTCGAAGAATTGAAGACCATGCGGGCACGCGAGGGCGAAGCGCTCAAAGCTATCCTGCAAGCTTCGCTTGACCGGCTCGCCGAGGCAACGGAAGGCGTGGCCGCCTTGCGCTCTGAGGTCGAGCAGCGTTACCAGGAACGATTGACGCAGCGCCTCACTGCTGCCACCGGCAACGAATTCAATCGCCAGCGGCTCCTCGAAGAAGTTGCCGTCCTGGTTGATCGCAGCGACATTGCCGAGGAGCTTGCGCGCATGACTACCCACATCGCGCATTTCCGGGAATTGCTGTCCGGCAGCGGTGAGATAGGCAAGAAGCTCGACTTTCTTCTCCAGGAAATGAACCGCGAAGCGAACACGCTGCTTTCGAAGACCGGCGGCGTCGGCGGAAAAGGAACACGCATTACTGAACTTGGGCTGGCCATGAAGGCAGAAATCGAAAAGGCACGCGAGCAGATTCAAAACGTGGAATGAAAAGCCCCATGAGGGCCAACGACAAATGAGGGGAACAACGGAAAGTGGCAGGAATTCTTTTCATCATTTCGGCGCCATCGGGATCCGGCAAAAGCACGCTGGTGAGCGAGCTGCGCAAACAGGTCAGCGGGGTTGAGTTTTCGATTTCATGGACTACGCGCCCGCCGCGCGGCTCGGAAGAGAATGGGCGCGAATACTACTTTACCTCCCGTGAGGAGTTTGAGCGCATGCGGGACAAAGGCATGTTTCTCGAGTACGCCGAGGTCTTCGGCAACTACTACGGAACAGCGCGGCAATCGCTCGATGAAGCGCGAAGGGCCGGACATGACCTTCTGCTCGATATCGACGTGCAGGGCGCGGCCCAGGTGCGCAAAATTATGCCCGAGGCGGTGAGCATCTTTGTGCTTCCGCCCCGGCCCAAAGAACTGCGCACACGCTTGCGCAATCGCAGCCGCGCCGAGGGTGTCGTGAACGAGGCAGAACTATACCGCCGCCTGAGCGAAGCCAGCAAGGAAATTGAGAATTATCGCGAATACGGCTATATTTTGGTCAACGACATTCTGGATAGGGCAGTGGCGCAATTGGAGGCCATTGTGCTTGCAGAGCGCTTCTATCGCAATGGCGAACCGATCGCCTACCGCTCGAGCAGGGTGTTGGAGGTCGCCGCAGGCTGCCGGATTGAAAATTCCCGCGAGCGGCTTCAACCCGTGCTGGAGGCATTTGGGATCGACGGTTCCTCCGGTCAGCAACAACTTCCATTTGGAGATGATTCCGATGACGATTGAAACCACATTCGATTCAAACTATCGCAAAGTCCTGGTGGCAGCCCGCCGCGCCCGCCAGTTGCAGAACGGCTCCGCTGCGCTCGTTCCCAGTCACTCCACGAAGGCCTGCCGCATCGCCCAGGACGAAATCGAAGCAGGCAAGATCTCCTATGTGAAGAAGGACGTGCCGGTTACCAAGCCGGTTGTGGAAGACCGCGGCATTCCTATTCTGTCCAACTAAACTGTCCGTAATTCATCGGGCCGACGCAACGCTTGCCATCCGCATCCTAGTTAGTCAAAGGTGGCGCAGTAGTTATCGCGCGTAATCCCGCCAGGTAACATTCTGAGCGGTACCTTGTACTTTGGATGCGCGACCCTTGCAATGACCTAATTCTCATAGCTTCCCGTCAAACCCGGTGCTATGATCCAGAAACGGTTATGTCGATTGGGATGGCCAATCTCGATGGCGCATTACAGGTCAAAGTTGGTACGTTCTTTGGCCGCGAACTGATCCTTGTCTCGCAGTCGAAGATGGAAATCCAGACCTGGTTCATGGGCTTCATGATTGGCCGGCGCAAATTCAATAATGAGCTTGTGCGGCAACTCCGCTACGAGGAATGGACCCACGATGGTGTCCGTACCTGCGGCATTCGGTTTAAATACAACGGCAAGACCCAGGTATTGGTAAAAGCTCTGCTCAATGAGAGCGACTCCCTCCGCACCGTCGTTCGGATCATCAACGTATACAAGTTCTCTCATACGCCGCCGGTCGAGGAAATCCAACTAACAGGCTCGTAAGCGGCATCTCCGCGGAGCCGCCAATTCCCAAGCCAGGATTTTCGAAGTTCAATACTGCTTCGGCCTCGCGGACGACTTCATAAGGCAAATCAGACTACAATTTATCTATGCGAGTGACGGTCGGCGTCTCGGGTGGCATTGCCGCCTACAAAGCGGCGGAACTGGTGCGGGCCCTGCAGCGGCAAGCGCTTGAAGTGCATGTCGTGATGACCGACTCGGCGACCCGTTTTATTCAACCGCTTACCTTCGCCGCGCTTACCGGCCACAGGGTCATCACCAGTCTTTGGGACGAAACCAACTCCACCGAGGGCGCCTACGATTCGTCTATCGAACATATTGGAGAGGCGCAATGGACTGAAGCGCTTGTTGTCGCTCCCGCAACGGCCAACCTTCTTGCCAAATTTGCCCATGGCATCGCTGATGATTTCCTGACCACGATGTACCTGGCAACACAGGCGCCCGTTCTCGTGGCGCCGGCAATGAACGTGAACATGTGGGAGCACCCGGCGACGCGGGCGAACCTCGACATCCTGCGCCAACGCGGAGTGAAGGTTATCGAGCCTGGGACAGGCGATCTAGCCTGTGGCATGGTGGGCACCGGCCGCATGGCGGAACCCGATGCGATCGCCGACGCGGTTCTCAACTCCCTCGGACGCCGGCACGATATGGCGGGCGAGACCGTTTTGGTCACTGCCGGCGGCACACGCGAGGCCCTCGATCCGGTTCGCTTTCTCGGCAATCGCTCCAGCGGGAAGATGGGCTATACACTGGCCGATGCGGCGCAGAGCCGTGGCGCCAAGGTCATTCTGATCAGCGGACCAACGTCGCTTCATCCGCCGTCGCATTGTGAGTTGATCAAGGTCACCACTGCCGATGAGATGCGCACCGCTGTGCTCGAACGAATGAAGGAAGTCACGCTCATCATCAAGGCGGCCGCGGTCGCCGACTATCGACCGGTCAACGTTTCCGATCACAAGCTCAAACGGACTGGCCCGATGACCCTGGAACTGGCGCCCACAGAAGACATACTTGCAGAAGTGGTTCGCCGCCGCCAGCCTGGCCAATTGATCGTGGGTTTCGCCGCCGAGACCGAAAACCGCATGGAGAATGGCCGCGCCAAGCTGCTGCGCAAGGGAGCGGATGCCATCGTGGTCAACGATGTTTCGGGTGACGGCGTTGGCATCGATGCCGACTTGAATGCCGCCACGTTTCTCACGAACTCCACTGCCATTGAATTGCACGAGATGCCCAAGCGGAAACTTGCCGACCGCATCCTCGATGAGATCCTTGCCCTGCGCAGGCCGCGCCCGCTGGTTGTGGAAACCGACGATGCAGCCGACAGGCCGACCCCGCAGGATCAGGTGCTGAGCCAATCTGATGCTCCCACCGGCTCGCGCCGCCAGCTTATCGTGGAGTAGCCCGCTTGCCCCGTTCGCTCGATACCGCTACACAACAGGCTCTAGCGGCGCGCCTCCGCTTCTATCGCGATCTCGGGCTGACCGAGTTCTATCGCCGCCCCGTCGACCCAGCAGTGTTTCAGAGCCTCCCGGCGACGACCGAAGAGGAATCGGTTTCCGTTGCGGCTGATTCTGGACTCGCCGCGGAGCCAGAGCAGGGAACTGCGCGCCCACAGATTATTCAGGAGAGTACGACTATTCCGACCCGCAAGACGATTTCCGCCCCTCCGCAAATCTCCGGTGTGACTGCGCCGGCCGAGCGTGAAGCCGCCCTCCGCCTCATCCGTGAAGACATTGGAGAATGCACGCGCTGCGCCCTCCACAAGGGCCGCAACAAGATCGTCTTCGCCGATGGAAGCGCCAACGCGCGGCTCATGTTTGTGGGGGAAGGGCCCGGCGCGGACGAGGATGCGCAGGGACTTCCCTTTGTGGGGCGCGCGGGACAACTGCTCAACAACATGATTGCAGCGATGGGGCTGAAGCGCGAAGAAGTCTACATCGCGAATATCGTCAAGTGCCGGCCGCCGGGCAACCGCACGCCCGAACCGGAGGAGGCGAATACCTGCTCGCCGTTTCTCTTTCGGCAGATTGATGTGGTGCGGCCGGAGGTTCTGGTGGCGCTGGGCGCGACGGCGGCGACCTATCTCCTTGGCCAGCGCCAGCCGCTTGCCGGCCTGCGCGGACGGGTGCATTCGCTGCGCGGCTCGCGCCTGATTGTCACCTATCACCCCGCCTATCTGCTGCGCGATCCCCGGCAGAAGAAGGAAGCCTGGGCGGATCTGCAGATTGCCATGAAAGAACTTGGCTTGAAAGCGCCGGGTAAAGGCTAGGGGGCAGCTCACTACGGATCAAGCTGTGCCCGCGAGGGAGCGACCGATGCTGAGCCCCACGGAGCTCCTGCCCATTTTTTCTGGCCCCGGTCCGCACACCGCAGGGTACCCCACAGGGTACCCCCTCCCCCTCGGACCAGACTTACCCCTACCCCCTCGCCACACTCCAGGGCCTACCCCCCTACCCCCTTTGTCGGGATGACCCCTGCAGCCAAAACTAACGTGCACAAAATCCGCGCCGGCTTGCAGAACAGAATGTCGCTTTGTGCAGGTGTTCCGAACCGAGAGGCGCGCGGAGTCTACCGCAAAGCCCACTGACTCTTCGCAAATTCCAGCCAACACCCGTGCGCGCCAACACATTTCGCCTCGAACACAGTCTTCGATAAACTGCGCAACCCGCATGAACACTGGTGATCCTCGATACAATTGTTCCACGTGGAACAATTTGAAGTAATATGACCTCTCCATTGCAACCACGCGAAGCCAAAACTCGCTCAGGATGACAGCATATTTATGTTGCGAACTTTGGGGACAGGACACTAGGAGGCCGCGGCCCCGCTATGCCATGCTGGAGTGCATGTCGGCGCCCGATGCTGGGGCGGTTGTCCCCGTTCCCTATTTCAAAGACAGTACGGTCTTCCGGTGGGAGAACCAGACGCTCCGCGGCGATCTGATTCTTACGCTGCCGGTTGCGCTCTGTCTCGGCATCGGTATCGCGGTCGGCCATCCTGCAGCCGGCATGATTGCAGCCGGCGGGGCGGTGAACACTGGCTTCGGCCAAAAGCAGTGCATCGATCATTCGCGTCTGCTGCCGATGATTTTTGTCACATTCGGCATGGCGTTCTCCGGCTTTTTGGGCGTGTTGCTTGGCCATGAAAATCTTCTGCTGGTGTTTGTGTCGGCGCTCTGGGCTTTCGGTTATGGCATGCTCACGACGCGGCCGGACGGATACAGTTGGGTGGGCCAGCAGTGTGTGATCACGTTCCTGGTGACGTCGGCGTTTCCGGCTTCGTTCGAGGCGGCGGTTGCTCGCGGCCTGCTGCTGTTCGCGGGCGGAGCGTTGCAACTTGTCGTTTCCTCTCTCCTGTTCGATCTGTTTCGCGATTTGCGCGCGCGTCTCTTTCAGCTCACGCGTTACCTGTCAGAAGAAGAAGCTGCTCTTCGCGCGGCGTTGATGGAAACTGCCGAATCGGTGCGGCAGATGCGGTTTCTGAACTCGGCGCTGCCGTATTCGATTCGGCTGGCGGTTACGATTGCGATTGCCACGGAGATCTATCGCAGGCTGCATTACCCCAGCGGCTACTGGATTCCGATGACCGCGCTGCTGGTGTTGAAGCCGGACCTGACCGATACGGTCAGCCGCGCCCTTGCGCGGGTGCTGGGGACCATGTGTGGGGCCATCGCGGTGAGTTTCTGCCTTGCACACCTGCATCCGACGCCCATTGTTCTGGCGTCCTTCACGGTACTGTTTGCGTGGCTCGCGTTTGGGCTGGTGAATGTGAACTATGCGCTTTTTTCGATGGCTGTTACCGGCTATATCGTCTTCCTACTTTCACTGAATGAAATTCCGGGGCAGCTTGTCGCGGAGCGGCGAACCTTCTGTACAGTGCTGGGAGGATTGATTGCTCTGTGCTTGCGGCTAGTGGTTATTTCCTATCATCGGCGCCACTGGCTGAGGGCTTTGGCGGTTGTTCGACACGTCGTACGCCCAGGGCAAGTCGTGCGGTCTCTTCGAACATCCATGGAATGATTTTTTGCCGGTTAGGGAAGAACGCCTGGCTGGGCTGCCGGCTGGGATTGGGGAGGCATGGCGGGATTGAAGATGGAGAAACCGTTTCGGCCGCGGCTCTTGGCCTGATACATCGCAACGTCGGCGTTCTGGAGCAGGTCGTCGGCGTGGACGCCTTCGTCAGGATAGGTGCAGACTCCGACACTGACGGAGATGGAAACCTGCCGGTTTCCAGGTTCGAAGGGTGCGGAGAGGGCCGCTACGATCTTGGACGCGACTGGTTCAGCCTCCTCGCGACGGTGCAGATCCTGAAGAAGAACAATGAATTCGTCGCCGCCGATGCGCGCCACGGTGTCGGTCTTGCGCACGAGGGAGATGAGGCGTTCCGCGACCCAGCAGAGCAGCTGATCTCCGGCCATGTGTCCCAGGGAATCATTCACTTCCTTGAATCGGTCGAGATCGATCATCATGACAGCAATGACGGACCGGAAGCGACTGGACCGCTCCAGAGCCATTTGGAGGCGGTCATTGAGCAGAGTGCGATTGGGCAGATTCGTTAATGCGTCGTGTTCCGCCATGTGGCGGAGGCGTTCTTCGTTGCGGCGGATCAACTGAGTTTGTTGATCGACTCTTCTGCGGAGCAGGGCGACCCAGAAGAATGCGGTAATGGCGATGATTACGACCACACTTACCGTCAGCAGTGCACGGGCCGGGGTCCACCATGAAGGCGCTTGCAGTACATGGATGTCGTCGGGCGCGCGGAGAAGGAGGCGCACGGATTGCGTGCGCACGGCTCCTTCCTGCAGAGTTGTACCCTGGGCATCGATCTGCACGGAGCAGATTCCTGTGACGCGGAGGCGGCTTCCTTCTTTCCAGGGGAGGGGGAGCCCTTTATTTGGGCTTGCGGGCAGAATTACGGAAAAGAGAGCATTGTCGGCTTGCAGGAAGAGGGTGGGATTGCTGGTGCCCCGGTCTTCGCCGAGTAGGACGCCATCGATCGTGACCAGTTCATCGTCGTTGTCGCCGCGTAACGCTTGCGAGGCGGTCAACATTCTCGGTGTCGGCAAGGTGCCGGTGCCCGCAAGCCGAAAAACGGCGTTCTCTAACGTCGCCTCGTAGTCGCTGGCGGTGGGGAAACCAATAACGTCGACCAGATCTCCCACATTGACCTGGGTCGATTGCGCGGTCTGCATGCAGAGCCCGTTGGCGGCCTGCTGGATGCACAGGATCTGACCCGGCCACTGCAGCGTTACCGTACCCTGCAAGTGGACCCGGCGACGATATTGGCGATTCGGCGAATACCGGAGCAGATCGGGAATTGGCACTGCAGGCACTGCAAACGGATCGGCCGAGGCGGCCTCGATTACTTTTACTTGACCAAGATCAGGAAAGAAGAGATGGACGCCGACCAGTTGGCGGTGGCGGTTAAAAACAGGTGCTGAATTGGCATGGACACGGACCAGCGCGTCAACCAGGCGCTCATAATCTTTGCCAGGCTCGCGGAGGGATATTGCGCTCACCGGCCCACCCAAGGTGGCAATATCGAGAACCACGTTTCCGGCTGTCATGCGCACTGCGTGGACCAGCCCTTCTACTTCGACCCATTGGCCGTCCTCAGGAGGAGTGAGCAGCTGCGGCACGGTGACAGCTGGAGCCTGTGATGGAACGTGCGATTGACCGAGGACCCGGACCTTGGGCCGCTGCACGATGGGCGCGTAGTCTCCGGCGCCACTTAGCCCCGTCACGTCGACCAGAGTGCCGGCGCGGAGAGGCAGAACGAGCCGGGAAGGGACAGCCACGAAGATGCTGCCCGACGAATCGTGGACAAACATGGCGCCGCGCCTAGCGTCGATGTAGGGATCGTAGTAGGTGACAACCGCACGCAGGTGAACCGGATACTGCCGTGCAGCCTCTTCAGGGGGGAGGCTATGGACTTGGTGGGCTGTGAGGAGAGTGGGCAGCGGAATCAGGGGGCGCTGGGCATTAGCCACAGAACATGCCAGGGCTACGAGGCAGGCAAATGCAGCGCTAAACTTCGGCCGCACTCGATGCCACCATTCCAGTCGCCCGTCCAATTCGATGTTTGTCGGGCGCCACTTCACCCGTTCCCTCTTCCTGCTACGCACACGCGATCGCCGAGCATGGCGCAGCGATCGACTCTAACCAAGGAAAGGGTAGCACCGCTTTGACTGCGAAATGAGGGCTTGCGCGGTCTGGCTGGGTACGATGGTTTGTGTGTTCCGGAAGATTGGGATTTCGTTTTGTTTGGCGCAGACGATGATTTCGCGATGTGGCCGCATGTGTTCTTCAGGAGTGTGCTAGGTTCTTTTCAGGACTTGTCGCTGATCGATTGGCGCATGGGCACTTCGATGAAGTTGAGAGTTGAGCTTCCCCTTTTCCGAAAAATTCCCTCCTACGCGTCGATTTGGCTGGTTTCGTTTTTTGCTGCGGTTTCGGTTTTCTCGATTGCGATCCTGCTGCAATGGCTGATTTACGACGACTGGATGCATGACAATGGCCCGGTCCGGGTAGTTGGAAGCGCGCTGGCGTTGGTGCTGACTTTTCTGTTCACTTTACGGTGGCAACTTGCCAAGCGGCAGCAGACGATCGAAATGATGCGGCGGTTCGAGACCATCCGATGGATGAACGATCGCATCAGAAATTCTCTGCAGGCTATTGAGTGTCTTGTATTTGCTACTCATCCACACGTAACGGATCCGGTACGGGATGCGGTGGATGCGATCGAGAATGTGCTCCAGGAGCTTCTGAACGAGACGCATCCTGAGCTGGGTGCCGAGAGACGGGGTCTAACTGAACCCGATCAAATGAAGCCTGCCTCATAAATGAAGTCCTTAAGAGTTGAATCAAGCGAACGAATTCTGCATGCTTGCCGTTAAGGATATTATTTTAAGTAATTTAGATAGATTTTCTGAAGAAATTCTTGAATTATGCCTCAAAGGTTGTGCTAATCTAGTGCAACCCTTTCCCCCAGAATGAGCTCTGCCCACATCGATACCGCGAAGATGCGAATCGAATGCGAAATTGCGGGCTGGCTGTTCGTTCCTCACTGCGAGCGGCAAAGCCCGCGAAATTGAACCGAGCAAGTTGGAATGATCGCTTTGCACGCTTTGATTGCCTGGGGAAACATCCCCAAGAAAGTGAATTGGAAAAGGGCCAGATGAGAGTTGGAACGTTTCGGCTTCAACGCAGAACCGTGAAGGGACTCTACTACGCTGCGGGAAGCTTCACCCTCTTGGTGGTGGGAGCAGCCTTCTTTCTTCTTATGGGCATGCTTTTGATGCCGGAAGCCAAGGAAGTTCCTTGGCGGTAAAAGCCCGCGAGGCGAGCGCGAGTAGATTTCTTTGCGAGTCGGTCGGCTGAGAATTGGCCTGCTGCAGATTCCGGCGGATGTCGGCTGGTTTCTGAAGCTACGCAAGCGATCTCCCAAGTAATGCGAACGGGGAGGCTTCAAGGTTCCATGCGCGCAGTCGCATGGTAACTTTGCTCGCATGCAGCCCAATGCGATCTGCCCGCGATGCGGCCAACCGGTGGTGGAGAACCGCTGTCCGGGATGCGGCAGCATATATCGGCCGGGCTACTTCGGCGAAACGAAAAAATCGAGTGCTCTTCGATACCTGATCATCGGCCTGGTTGCCTATCTCGCCGTGGGCGCGTGGCTGCTGGTCATGGCGGGCCATCGCATGATGGAGCGCGCCAAGCACGCGGCGGCAAACCCAGTGCAGCCGCTTTATCCGCGGCACGACGGGCCTGTGGCGGGACCGAACGAGCTGAACGGCAGCGGGACTATTTATCTGATTCAAATGGGGGACCACAAGGCACCGTATTCCCTGGATGATTTTGCGCTGTGGCTGCGCACGAAGTACAAGGTGGACGTGCGGGTACTTCCAGCTGCAGCCGTGGACAAATCGGCGTGGGACGCTGCGCGGGGGCAGTACGTGGCGGAAGCGCTCTATGAGCAGATGAAGCGGGATCACGCGGAGCTGGCTGCCGATCCCAATGCCTACCTTATCGGCTTCACGGACGCGGACATGTATTCCGATCACCTCCTTTGGAAGTCGTCCTTTACGCAGCGGGACATGGAGCGTGCGGCGATGATTTCGGCGGAGGGCATGCAGGAGAGCGAGCGGTGGCGATACGACCCTGACGCAAGTCGCGACCAGAAGACGGATGCGAAAAGAGCGGAGCAGCATTTTCAAGCGCGCCTGCGGCGGATTTTGCTGAAGGATGTAGCGATTCTTTACTGGCATTTGCCGGTGAACGAAGATCGGAGCAGCCTGCTGCACGACACGCTTGATCCCGATTTGCCGTCGGAGGATATTTACGAATCGGATCTCGATCCAGCGCGTTCGGCTGCCGGGCAGGTGCTGGACGAACCATGCATTTATTTCGAGTACTCGGCGAAGCAGGGAATGCGGCCGAAGGCGGGACCGCTGATTCGCAGGTGCGCCGATGTTGAGGATCCGGACGAAGACGAGGGGGTGGAGCGGTTCGAATTGGACCTGCGGCTGGGGCTGCTAATGGACAAGCGCACGGACTTCTTTCTGCCGGACACGATTCCGATTGCCTTTCAGCGCGTGACGCGGGATGGATGGAGGGGAAACAATCCATTCGGCATCAGCGGGACTGTTAATTACGACGAATATCTGTCGTCCGCGGATAACATCACGATTTCGCTGGTTCGGGCGGACTCCTCGCGTATCGACCTGGTGCGCGAGCCGCGCTGGCTTTCGAATCTGTCGCTGGTGAAGTATGTGGACACGGAGAAGAGCGGGCTCTACGAGATGCGCTGGAAGCCGACGCCGTTTGAGCACTACGATCTGAAGCGCTTTGACGGCACTGTGAAGACGTATCTTCCTTGCATGAGCCCGACGGTGTTTTGCTATCTCACGGGCTATCGGAATGCTCAGGGACAGGAACTCAAGTTTGAGCGCGGAGATGGCCGAAGGTTGATGCGCCTGACATCGCCGAATCAAAGCTGGATACGCATACAGTATGAAGGCGACGGCCGGATTGCCGAGGTGACCGATAGTCGCGGACGGACAGTGCGCCACGGTTACGATGGGCAAAATCGGCTGACGAGCGTGTCGTACTCGACGGGCGAGGTGTGCCGCTACGAGTACGACAGCACCCAGCACCTGCTCGCCTTCAGCGAAGCGCCGAATGCGAAGACGGCACCGCGTGTGTTGATGCGCAATGAGTATGCCAATGGCTTGCTGGTGAGGCAGACCATGGCCGATGGAAGTGTCTATTCCTACAGCTACGATTCGACGGAGGCTGCGAAGATCCGGTCGGCTACGGTTAAGAGCGCGGACGGACGGATCTTTCATCTCGACATCGCTTACGCGTCCAGCACGGTGCACGAAGAGGGTCCCCCACGACCGACTTTGAGCCAGCGTTGACCGGCCTCTGGGTATGATTGGAGAGCAGCTTCAATCATTGGTGAAAGAGTTGGATGGAAGTTCTTAAAGAACTTTTTGAGCGGCATTTCAAAACGCCAGCCGAGGAGGTAAAGCCGCTGCAAGGGCAGCTAGGCGGCTCGGGGCGGGCTATTTTGCGGCTTACGGGTGGGGCCTCAAGCGCGATTGGGATTCTGTATCCGGTGCGTGAGGAGAACGTCGCGTTTATCGAGTTCTCACGGCATTTTCGGCGAAAGGGTTTGCCGGTGCCGGAGATCTATGCGGAGGACTTGAGCCAGGGTGCGTACCTTGAAGAAGACCTTGGCAACACGACGCTGTTTGAGTATTTGAGTGCCCATCGGGATGGTGACACGATTGCGCCGGGAGCGATTGAGGCGTATCGGAAAGTTGTCGCCGTGTTGCCGAGATTCCAGGTGGAGGCGGGCCGCGATCTGAATTACAAGGTATGCTATCCGCGCGCGAGCTTCGACAGACAATCGATTGCGTGGGACCTGAATTACTTCAAGTACTACTTCTTGCGGCTGGCGGGGGTGGCTTTCAATGAACAGGCGTTGGAGGCGGATTTCGGACGGCTCACGAAGTTTTTGCTGGGTGCCCCGCATGAATATTTTTTGTATCGGGATTTTCAATCGCGTAACGTGATGCTGCGGGAAGGGAATCCGTTTTTCTTGGATTACCAGGGCGGGCGCAGGGGCGCGCTGCAGTACGACATCGCTTCGCTTCTCTACGATGGCAAGGCCGATCTGCCGCCGGCGCTTCGCCAGGAACTGCTGGACTATTACCTCGATTGTCTTGGCGGCTTCATCGATTTGAAGCGCGATGCCTTCATGGAGCACTACTACGCGTACGTCTACGTGCGCATTCTGCAGGCGCTGGGGGCGTACGGGTTCAGAGGGTTTTATGAGCGCAAGGCACATTTTTTGCAGAGTGTGCCCTACGCGTTGAAGAACCTGCGGTGGCTTGCCGGGAATGTGAAACTCCCGATTGCGCTGCCTGCGCTGATGGAGGCGTTGCGAAGCCTGTCGGCATCAGAGAAGCTGCGAGGTCTGGCTGCACCGGAGAATGTGTTGACGGTGCGGATTTTCAGTTTCTCGTTTCATCGCGAAATGCCCAACGATGAGTCGGGGAACGGCGGCGGATTTGTTTTCGATGCGCGGAGCTTGCCGAATCCGGGGCGTGAGGAGAAGTTTCGGTTGCAGACGGGCAAGGATGCGGCGGTGAAAGAGTATCTGGAGGGCGAGGAGAGCGTTGGGAATTTTCTTGCGAATGCAATCGCGCTGGTGGATGAGAGTGTGACGACTTATCAGCGTCGGGGCTTCCAGAATCTGATGGTGTCGTTTGGGTGCACAGGTGGCCAACACAGATCGGTTTACCTGGCCGAGCAGTTGGCGAAGCATCTGCGGGGAAGCGCCGGAGTGACGGTGGTCGTGCGCCACGTGGAGTTGGAGAAAATGGGCCGATGAAGGCAATGGTTCTGGCGGCCGGGCTGGGGACGCGCCTGCGGCCGCTGACGAATGACCGGCCCAAGGCGCTGGTAGAAATTGCCGGACGGACTCTGCTGGAGATCACTCTGACGCGCCTGCGGGAATTTGGTGTGCGCGACGTGATCGTGAATACGCATCACTTTGCGGAGATGGTTCGCGCCTATCTGGAGGCGAACCAAAACTTCGGGATGCGGATCGAGATTTCCCACGAAGCGGAGTTGCTGGATACGGGCGGCGGGTTGAAGAAGGCGGCGTGGTTTTTCCTCGAGGATGGGCCGGATGCGGCGTCGCCCTTTCTGCTGCACAACGTGGACGTGATCAGCACAATCGATCTGCGGCGGATTGCGCACTTCCATGGGGAGCAGAATGCGCTGGCAACGATGGCGGTGCAGGATCGCATGACTTCGCGGCCTTTGTTGTTTGACGAGCAGGGGTTGTTATGCGGACGCAAGCTGGGGCGGGATGGAACGCCGGAGATGGCGCGGTCTGCCGGCTCTGTGCAGGAGCTGGCATTCTCCGGGATTCATGTGATCTCTCCGCGGCTGTTCACGATGATGAATGAGACCGGAGCCTTTTCGATCATTCCTGCGTATCTGCGTCTTGCGGGTCAGGGTGAGAAGATGGTTGCGTTTCGAGCGGATGCATATGCGTGGCGCGATCTTGGACGGCCCGAGAATGTGATCGAAGCTGAGCGGGAGTTGGGGGGCTAGCGGTAGGTCACTCGGTGGGTGAAATCTCTCTTCGTGGTTCGTGCTTTCCCAGGTCTCAAAAGCGAGATCTCCACCCAGCGACGAAGACCTGTCGCCGGGGACCCCGGACCTGGGGCACCCAATGCCGGGGCGACCGCATATGGTCGTTCGATCAGAGAATTGTGCCGGCGCGCAGTAACACGCGAATGCTGCAGCATCTGCCGGTCTTTCGACTCGCAGCCGAGGAAAAGCGCGAGATTGACGGGAAGACGATGTCGCGCAACTCCTGAATGCGTTCGATGAGCCGGGACTCCTTTTCAATGACGGAAGCAGTGATCCACTCCGGAGGCAGACTGTCATGTGCTTTCATGACTGCCTCGTGGCCATGTTTGCGAATGTGTTCAATCCAGTCGTGAAGGCCGGTAACCATTTCGGACTCGGGATAGATAAGCCGGTCGGAATAGAGGCAAGAGGTCAGTCGAGCCACTTCTTTCGAACCCAGTAGAGCGAACGAACTTCCATGGTCGATGAAGATGGCCCTGAGGCTGGACGGCGCATCATCGGGAACGAAGAGAGCTTGACGAATTTCGAAGCGCTCGGTCCACACGTCGGCCGCATAGGCGCCCCAGAAGTCAGAGCGATTGGTGACGCGCGAAAACATTCGGGTAGGAAGGAATTCATAGAACGCGCCGCCGGGAGGCGAGACCAGGCGCGATGCAAAGTGCACGCCCGCGTTGGGGCGGATCATTCCTTTCGGCGAACTGATCCACATCTCCGGATGGGCGTCGAGGAGTTCATCAGGAATGTCGATGGGGGTCCATGTCGAAACAGGAAGACCGAGGTATAGATATACGGAATTACGCAGTGCCTCAAGCCGCACACTGACGGTGGACCTGGGGCCGTGCATCCATTTAACGACGTATTGCTCTTTGTCGCTGGCTCTAATCAGGGCTGCCTGAGACTTGCCCTGCATTTTGCGAACAAATTCTATTGCGGAAACCGCACCGCTTGGACCAGAAATCATTTTTCCCTCTTGCAGAGTCCATCCTGAAAACCGGAAGCGAAAAGGAATCGCGGCCGGCGGCAGGCCTGGTGGAATTCTCTGCTGAAGCGTCTGCTTGTTTCTAATCTGAGGGGTATGTGCGCGGAATGGAAGTGATTCGAGTCACTCGGAGGATGACAAAAGTACCGGTAAGCGCATTTCGATGAAGTCAATAACGACGAGATTTCGAGCAGATGCTCGATGAAGATTCGCTGATTCCAATTGATGTTCTGGACTCAGTCCCACTCACGCCAGAGAGCGACGCCGCCAAGCAGGCCGGCTTCGTTGGAGACGATCTTCACATTTTTGCCGGGCTCGAAGTCGAGCTTCTTGGTGTTGCCGCCGCCGAGGTAGAGGTGATCCCAGTTGAAGAGTTTTGCGGTCTGTTCGATGGCATCCTGCACCAGCTTGTTCCAGTGCTTTTTGCCGTATTTGTCGAGTCCGCGACGACCGAGGAAATCCTCGTAGGTTTTGCCCTTGCGCCAGGGATGGTGGGCGAGCTCGAGGCCGGGGCAGAGACGGCCACTGGTGAAGAGCGAAGAGCCGAGACCGGTACCCAGAGTGAGAGCGAGCTCGACGCCGTCGCCGACGATGGCGCCGTAGCCCTGAACGGCCGCATCGTTGGCCACGCGCACGGGCTTTTTCCAGCGCTTCTCAAGTTCAAGTTGCAATGGATAGCCCACCCATGCCGGATGCAGATTTGCGGCGGTGTAGGTGGTGCCGCGCTTGATGACGCCGGGAAAACCGACGGAAACGCGATCGAAGGCGGGGAGTTGTTTGCGGAGTTCCTCAAGGCCGGCGAGCACCAGTGGCGGCGTGGGAACGGCGGGTGTGTCGACGCGCTGACGCTCGCTGACCGGCTTGCCCGACGGATCGAGCAGCATGGCCTTGAGGCCGGAGCCACCGATGTCGATTGCGAGAGTAATGGGCGACTTTTTGTTGGACGATGCGCTGGGCACTGAAGGAGTAGGTTTGACGGTTTTGACGGTCACAGCAATGAATTGTACTGAAAGAGAGCGAGAGAGAGAAGCAGGAGACAGAGAAACAGGAACAGGTGACAGTGAGCAGTGGACAGTGACCAGTGCCCCTGTGCTCTTTGCGGGCGCGCCGCGCCGCCGGTTTCGCGAGTCCCGCCCACTTTTGGGTCGTGAGGTGTACCGTGGCGGTCACATTTGTCCCTGCTTTAATGCGGTTTGTGGAGCTTCAAACTCTTCGTTCATCCAGTTTCTTAAGGCGTCGATGCCCTGTGGACGGCCGAGAAAGTCACGCACCAATTCCGAGGCTGGTTTGCTGGCGCCCGGTTCGAGGACGGCGCGGCGGTAGCGCATCGCCGTGGGGCCGTCGAGGAGGTTGTGTTTGTCGAATTGCGCAAAGAAGTCGATCGCGATGACCTTGTCGAGCAAGTAGGTATAGAGATTCGAAGCGTAGCCTTCGAGGTGAACGAAGGATTCGGCGTAGTGGATGCCATCGACGGGCGTGAAGGGGCTGAAGCGTTTCGTGTCTGCCGTCCAGAGGGAATCGAAGTCGATGCCTTCGGGGGCGCGGTCGTGGAGCTGAAGAGCGTAGGTAGAGAACTGGAGGAACCACTGCAAATCGCTGGCGCGGCCATAGGCGGCCGCTGCGTTCATTTTCGCGATGAGGGAGGCAGGCAGAACTTCACCAGTCTGATAGTGCTTACCGAACGATTGCAGGATCGTGGTGTCGTGGAACATTTCTTCGAGCATCTGCGAGGGAGCTTCGACGAAGTCCGACTCGACGTTAAACCCTCCGGCGCCAGACCATTGGCCCTGGCTACCGAGAATGTGATGCATGAGGTGGCCGAACTCATGAAAGAAGGTGACGACTTCGTTGTATTCCATGAGTCCGGGGTCGCCTGCTGTGCCACCGGAGAAGTTGCAGATGAGCATGCCTTCGGGAATTTGGCGGCCGGCGATGCCGGGAATCACGGGACCGGCGGAGAACCATTTGTCCTTGCCTTCGCGCGGATGCATATCGAGGTAGATGCGGCCGAGGCGCTTGCCTTCGCTTCCTGGTGCAGCGTCAAAGACATCGAAGGTGTCGACAGAAGCGTCCCACACGACGGCGTCTTTTACTGGCTTGAAAGAGACGTGGAAGAGGCGCGCAGCCGTGGTGAGAATGCCGGACTGTACTTGCGTGTAGGGGAAGTAGGGGCGGACGACCTGGGCGTTGAAGTCGTATTTGGCACGCCGGTACTGTTCCTGCCAATAGTTGTTATCGGACTGGCTTATGGCGGTGATGCCAGGCTGTTTTTGTTGCGCGAAGGCGAGCAACTGGGCGTACTCGCGGGCAGCGACGCCTCGCGAGACTCCGTCGACCTGATCGATGAGATGGGTGATATTTGCGGCAGAGCCGATCATGGTGTCGGCAGTGTTGAGGTCGGCGAAGTGCGGATAGCCGAGGAGGGTGGCAAGCTGCTGACGCGTGGCGAGGAGGTCGCGCAGGACCTGCGTATTTTTGGGATATGCACGCGTGTTGTAGGCGAGGTACATGCGGCGGCGGAGGTCGGCGCTAGAGGCGAAGCTCAGCACCGGCTTCACGTCTGGCTGTTCGGTGGTGAGGGTGTAGGCGCCGTCGGCGTTGGGCTTGTGGCGCGCGATGTAGTCGGCGGGCAGGCCATCGAGATCGGCGCGCGTGGCAGTGATTTTGAGTGTGCCGTCGGCGACGTTGCGGCCGAAGGTGAGGGTGAGGTCGGTGATCTTGTCCTCTAGCGCGCGAATCTGTTTGCGCGTGGCTTCGTCTTTGTCGACGCCGGCGAGCCGGTACTCAAGGAGAGTGCGCTCGAGATAGTGGCGGGTGGGCGGAGCGTCGGTAGGCAAGGGAACTGCGGCAAGCGCCGCGTAGACTTTCTGGTTCAGGCTGAGGTCAGTACCGGCGGAGGAGATTTTGGCGGTGAGGGCCTGGGCCTTGTCGCGGAGGCTGGCTGCGTCGGCAAGCGAATAGAGCAGGTAGGTGTTGTTGCCGGCGAGCGTGAGCTGGTTGACGGCGTCGTCGTAGAGGCGCAGCGTGTTGTCGACAGTGCGGGGACCGGTGACGGCGATCAGCCTGTCGACGTCGGACTTCTCTTCATCGATACGGTCATTTACCCAGGCATCGAGGGCGGCCGGATCATTTCCATGGACCCAGGCGTGGAGCGGGTCCCGCGTTGGAGTGGGAACGGGAGTTTGAGCAGACACAAAGGGAAGGCACAGCAACACGGCAGCAAGGGGCACAGCGGCTCGCACTGAAATCATGGTGAGGGAATGATATCTCAGGTTTCGCGTGAGGACGCAGGCGAGAGATCGCCGATCGCGCGACGTTGGCTTCTGCATCGACCGGTAAACTGATCTATCGGACTCGATGCCCTCTTATTGCGAAGTCGCATTGCCGGTGCCACTGGATCGCACCTTTACCTACGCGGTGCGCGATGGGGAGACGGTGTGCCGCGGTATGCGCGTGATTGCGCCGTTTCGCAATGAGAAGTTGATCGGTGTGGTCACGGGGGTGTCGGATGCAGCGCCGGTTGATTTTGAGGCGAAGCCGATTGAAGCCATTCTCGATGAGGAGCCGCTGCTAAGCGAGCCCCTCTTCACACTGGCCGAGTGGATTGCGCAGTACTACCTTGCTCCGCTGGGCGAGGTTCTACGGGGAATGCTGCCGCTCACGGCAGAAGTGCGACGGACGGTGTACTACCGTATTACGGATCTAGGGCGCGATGTGCTGGCGCGGAGCCTTGACGGAGATTCGTCAGTTTCCCAGGTCTCAAAAGCGAGTCCTCCAAGCCTGCGACGAAGACCTGTCGCCGGGGGCCCCGAACCTGGGGTACCCAGCTCGAGGAGGCGGGGCAAAGTATCTCCAGAAGAGCTGGACATGGAGCGTCGTGTTCTGGAGCGATTGGCGGCTGGCGAACCAGTGAAGGTTTCCACTCTGCGTACCGCGACCGCAGTTTCACTGCCTGCGCTGGCTGGGTTGGTGCGAAAGAGATGGATTGCGCGCGAGACTTCGGCGATGGAGCGCGATGCGCGGCGGACTGAACGCTTCGCGGTCTTAATTCCGGAGTCACGATTGCCAACATTGACGGAGAAACAGCAGGCGATTCTCGCGGAACTGGCGGCGTGCGGGGGCGAGCTTCAGCTGGCGGAGTTGCGTCGCAAAGAGCTGCCTTCGTCTACGCTGCAGACGCTGGTGCGGCGCGGGCTGGTGCGGATCGAGGAGCGGGCTGCGGCGTTTCGTTTGGGTGGAATCGAGCCATCGACGGAGCCGATGCGGCTGAACGAATCGCAGACGGAGGCCTTGGCTTCGATCGCATCGGGGCTCGGGGGGTTCCACGCGTTTTTGTTGCATGGCGTGACGGGGTCGGGGAAGACGGCTGTGTACCTGGCCGCGATGCAGAGGGCGCTCGATCGCGGACTGGCGTCCATTCTTCTGGTGCCGGAGATCGGGCTGACACCACAGACGGTGGGCTTGCTGGATGCGGCATTTGGGGCGAGAGTGGCACTGCTGCACTCGGCGCTGACTCCGGAGGAACGGAGCGAGCAGTGGCGGCGCATTCACCGCGGGGACGCGCCGATTGTAGTGGGCACGCGCTCAGCGATCTTTGCGCCTGTACCGAATCTGGGGCTGATCTGCGTGGATGAGGAGCACGACCAGAGCTACAAACAGGAAGAGACACCGCGCTACAATGCGCGCGATGTGGCGGTGATGCGGGCCAAATTGGCGGACGCAATGGTGGTGCTGGGTTCGGCGACGCCTTCCCTTGAAAGCTGGCAGAACACCATTGGGCATAACGGGGAGCAGGGCAAATACACACGCATTGCGATGCAGGACCGGGTGATGAATCGACCGCTGCCGGAGGTCGAGCTGATCGATATGCGGCGGGAGTTTCAGGAGACGGGAAAGGAGCAGCTGTTTTCGCGGTCCCTGATTGCAGAGACGCAAGCAGCGCTCGATCGAGGGGAGCAGGCGCTCATCCTTTTGAATCGGAGAGGCTATTCGTTCGCGGTGATCTGTCGCGCGTGCGGAGAGAAGCTGGAGTGCGTGAATTGCGCGATTGCGCTGACGCACCATAAAGCAGCGGTTCAATTCTGGGATGACGACGCTGGAATTGCGCCCGCAGGGCAGCGGCTGGAGTGCCACTACTGCGGGTATAAGCGGACGGTTCCGGCCAAGTGCCCGAAGTGCGACAGCGAACATCTCTACTATCTCGGCGCGGGGTCGCAGCAGGGCGAGG
This sequence comes from uncultured Acidobacteriaceae bacterium, assembly GCA_963704415.1. Taxonomy (GTDB): domain Bacteria; phylum Acidobacteriota; class Terriglobia; order Terriglobales; family Acidobacteriaceae; genus Telmatobacter. The sequence goes on from OY969908.1 coordinate 3,531,089, forward strand.
AGCGGCTGACGGAGATTTTTCCGGGAGCGCGAATCGGGCGCATGGATCGCGACACAGTGCGCGGGCGGCATGATCTGGAACGGCTGCTGGCGCGGTTGCATTCAGGCGAGATTAATTTGCTGGTGGGGACCCAGATGATTGCGAAGGGCCACGACATTCACGGTGTGACGCTGGTGGGTGTGGTGGGCTGCGATCATGCGCTGTCGATGCCTGATTTTCGCGCGGCGGAACGGGTCTTCCAGCTGATGACGCAGGTGTCGGGCCGTGCGGGCCGCGGTGAATTGCCTGGACGTGTCGTGGTGCAGACGTATTATCCCGATCACTATGCGATTGTGGCGGCGAGTACGCACAACTATGCGAGCTTTGTCGAGCGGGAGCTGAAGTATCGGCGGTGGCTGCACTATCCACCGTTTGGAGTGCTGGCGAATGTTCTGATCCAGTCGGAAAAACTGGAGGAAGCTGCGCAATGGTCGGCGGAGCTGGGCAAGTGGTTTCAGAGTGAGACGCCGGAAGGCATTCGCGTGCTGGGGCCTTGTACGGCGCCTATCGGGCGCATCAAGGGAATCTACCGTTTTCATCTGATTTTGAAAGCTAGTTCGCGAAAGGCGCTTAACGCTGCGTTGCGTGGCGCTTTGGCGCATGCGGAGAAGGCTGGAGTACCGAGGAGGAGCCTGGTGGTCGACGTGGATGCGCAACGGCTGATGTAGCCACCTGCGGTGGGGCCAACTGCGCCTTCGACGCCAATGAGCATATTGGGAACGTCGCCAACGAAGATTCGAGATAGACAGTTCGTCACTGCCATTCCCGCCGAAGGGCGCTAGAATTCCGGCGCATTTCGAGGTGGGGAGATGGAGTACGCTAACGCATTTCTTGGCAAGGCGGATCGACCGAGCGATGACGAGGTGACAGGTGCCCTGGGACCGACTGCGGGTCTGTGGAACGAGCTCATTGCGCGGATGGCAAAGGAAGAGGGAGTTGCCGGGCAGGAGTGGAAAGGCATCTGCGTCGCCAAGTATGGGTGGAGTCTGCGCCTGAAACAGAAGAGCCGGAACATTGTTTACCTCGGGCCGGGGAATGGGTGCTTTATGGTGTCTTTTGTCTTGAGCGACAAGGCGCTGAAAGCGGCGAAAGAAGCACACCTGCCCAAAGCAGTCGCCGAAGCGATTGCTGTGGCTCCGCGCTATCCCGAAGGAAATGGATTACGACTTGTAGTACACCGCGCCGGCGATCTTTCGGCGATCCGCAAAATCGCGGCCATCAAGTTAGCGAATTGATACTGAGCGCGGTTCTCCATGCTTAGAAGACCTGGGGCCATTGCTGTGCGCCATGGTAGACGGCAAGGATCACGATGCGGGCTTTGTGGATGACATAGGCGGCGATGATGGGCGTGTTCGCGATGACCAGCTCACGAGTGCCTGGAACCCGGCCAGCTCTGCCCGACATCGGGAAAGCTTTGAGCAGCTGAACGTTGGTGACGATCTGCATCACGATACGCGAGGCAGTCTCCTCGGAATTGGAAAGGGCGATGTAATCGTGAGCCTGATCCAGCTGTCGGGCCGCTTGATCGGTCCATTCGATCATCGGCTGGCGCGGCCTGTCGTCCGGATGTGCTTTACAACCTCATCGTGGCTCGTGACGCGGCGTTGCCGCATCTCCTTCTGGCCCTGATGCACTAATGCGTCCTGGTAGGCGTGCAGTTCGATGTATTGGGCGATTGCCTCGTTGATCAGGTAGCTGCGCGAACGGTCCTGTGCGAGCAATGCTATACGGGCTACGGCTGGATTTATGCGGGCAGATGAACTCGCGTGCGAAACCCCATCTATCTTCTGCTTCCAGGAGCGGAAGATAGATGAAATTCCGAAATGAGGCTTCTGTCTCCCATTCCGGTCTTTGACGCGCGGGGAAGATTAGTTAGCTGGATGCGGGCGAGCTCTTGGCACCGTTTCCGTCGGTGAGCGTATGTAGCTCCTTGCCGGGCTTGAAGCGGACGGCTTTGCCGGGAGTGATGCTGACCTCGGTGCCTGTGCGTGGGTTGCGGCCAATCCCGGTTTTGCGGGCACGGACGCTGAAGACGCCAAAGCCGCGCAGCTCGATGCGCTCGCCGGCCGCCAATGCTTCTTTCAGCCCCTCGAAGACCGTATCCACAGCAGCTTCAGCCTTGGTGCGGGGCAGCCCCGTGCGCTCAATCACGTGATGAACGATGTCCTGCTTAATCAAAGCGGTTACCTCGCTGGCGCGACTGGAAAGAAATGTACCACGCCCTACACAGTTGATGGTACAGATTTTGCTCCATTTATGGAAAGCCGCGCAACGGGTAGGATGAGGAAAAACCGGCTGCCGCTGTATGGCGTCGTCGGAGGCATGACTTTTTGCTAGTTCTTCCACCGGGGCCCGTTGTCATGGCGCGGCGCGTCTCGTTAAGATGAAGCATTCAAGCGGGCATTTTGGCCGGCTGGGAACGCCGGAACCCGACCGGATCTGGTGCGGGAGGGGTCCGGAACAGGAGAGGCATGTCGATTCAGAGTGACCGTTGGATTCGGGAACAAGCGCTGAACCATAAAATGATTGAGCCTTTCAGCGAAAAACAGGTGCGCGAGGGCGTGATCTCCTACGGTCTTTCGTCCTATGGCTACGATTTGCGGGTTTCGGACGAGTTCAAGATTTTTACCAATGTGAACAGCGCGATTATCGACCCGAAAAAGTTCGACGAGCGGTCGTTTGTATCGGTTCAAGCCGAATCGGTGATTATTCCGCCGAACTCATTTGCCTTGGCGCGGTCGGTGGAGTACTTCCGCATACCACGTGAGATTTTGACGATCTGTGTCGGCAAGTCGACTTATGCGCGGTGCGGCATCATCGTGAATGTGACGCCGTTTGAACCGGAGTGGGAAGGTTTTGTGACCCTCGAGATCTCGAATACCACACCGCTTCCGGCAAAGATATATGCCAACGAGGGACTGTGCCAGATCCTGTTCTTCCACGGCAACGAGCCTTGCGAAACGAGCTATGCCGACCGCAAAGGCAAATACCAAAAACAGCAGGGGATCGTTCTCCCAAAGCTATGAGGCCGGGAACGCACTCCAAGGTTGAGCGGATTTCATCCGACGGATGGGGACGCGGCGGGAACGCGCGGCTGCGACCTGGACCTGGTTCAGCGTGCCATGGAGCCGGGAGATGCTGATGATCGCAAAGAGTCCAGCCGTTGCGATCCGCGTGGGCGTGGTGGCGGGGGAGCCGATCCGCTTGGAAGGGTTGACGAGCATTTTTGAGCGGGAGCCGGAGTTCGGGCAGTCGGCTCTGCTTCCGGTGATCGGCACGCTCGATGAGCTGCTGGGGGACCAGGAGCTGGAGTACCTGGTTATTGACCTGAATTCGTCGCCCAGGGGTTTGGAGACGCTGAAGGAGATTCGGAGGCAGCGTCCGGCGCTGCGCCTGATCGTGATTGGCCCGGCGGGGAACGATGCACTGGTGATGGATTCGATCATTGGCGGGGCCCGTGCCTATCTTGACCTGACGGCGGGTCCGCGCGTGGTGCGGGAGGCGATTGAAGTGGTGGTGTCCGGGTCGATCTGGGCGCCTCGCCGGCTGCTTTCGCGCCTGATTGACCGGTTGCTGATATCCGCCGAGGGCGGCTCGAACCCTATGGGGCCGCAGCTGACGGCACGTGAGCGGCAGGTCATGGACCTTATCCTGCTGGCGCGGTCGAATCGGGAGATTGCGCGAGAGCTCGGCATCGAGGAACGGACAGTGAAGGCGCATGTAGGGCGGTTGATGCGGAAGACCGGAGCCGAGAATCGGATCGACCTTTCCATGCGGGCTCTGAACGGGCTGGTCCCGCGAAAACCTGTCTCGACGAGGGTTAACTCGTTGCCCGGCACATTTGAGCCGGTTACGAAGGGCAGCTAAAGCGGGTTACTAAGAGGCGGCACACCTTCGTACTCTTGTACCTATTTGGTAATCAAGGCATTCTCACTTACAGAAACAACGCAGATCTGGGGAAAGGAGTTCCCAGGCGCCATGTTTCCCATGAAGCCTGGGAACTCCTCTTTTTTCTTTTTTTGCTCTCGTGTCGATGAGCACCCCTGTCGGTCGCGTGTTTTCCTACCCCATGCAGATTTAATGCCCTTGACCAAGATGGCAACCGCTGTTTGATCGCGGGATTTCCTCCGTCTGGTCTTATTGCGCCTGCAATGTAAAGCCGCATACACTCTTGGTCAGCCTGGCTGAGACGGCTGACGGGGCTGTTGACGGTTCTGGTTTCATCACGACTTTGGGCCGCGACATCGCTGGGAGTGTGCCGTCTTACCTGTTGTGACCCATCCGCGTTTCCCGGCGCCGTTGCCAAGAACGCAAACCGCTCCGACCCTGAAGGGGTGACGAGCATCAGCACAGAGAAAACAGCAGCGCCAAACTGGGCGTTGTCCAGTTGAAAACGCTCTCTACCGCGTGGATAAAGAAGCGCGCACTTGAAAGGATCCCCCATGAAGAAAGCAATTTCATCGATCTGCCTTTGTTTTTTTACAGCTGGAACGGCTTTCGCCGCGAGTTCCAAACAAGACTTGCAGGACCGGGTCGACAGCGCCAAGACAGTTATGGACCAGATTATGGCTGCCAATGACCGCAGCATTCCGCTCAATATCCTGCAGCAGGCCACCTGCGTGGCGGTCGTGCCGGGAATGCTGAAGGGCGCGTTCGTCTTTGGCGGTCAGTACGGCCAGGGGGTTGTGACATGCCGGACGGGGCACGGCTGGAGCGGTCCCGTGTTTATTCGCATGGCGGGCGGTTCGTTCGGATTTCAAATTGGCGGCCAGTCGACGGACCTCGTGCTGGTGGCGGTGAACGACAAGGGACTGCAGGACCTGCTGAAGAGCAAGTTCAAGATTGGTGGAGATGCTTCGGCGGCTGCGGGTCCGATTGGCCGCTCCGGACAGGCCTCCACAGATTGGAAGATGAATGCGGAGCTATTGAGCTACTCGCGCAACAAGGGGCTGTTTGCGGGCATCGATCTGGATGGAACGAGTGTGAGCCAAAACAAGGAAGACACGGAGTTGTATTATGGCGCGCCGGAGAACTTTGAGGCCGTTCTGAAAGGGGATGTGGAAGTGCCGCCGGGAGCGACTTCGTTCGTGCGCACGGTGGCGCAATACTTCGTCGAGGCAAAGCACAGGTAGTTCGACGTGCCATTGCAGTGAATGCAGGAGGGCGGCTTGTAACAGGCCGCCCTTGCTGTTTAAAGCGAAGGCTCAGATTCAATTTCGACTGCGATGTTGTCACGGAGCGATAGCCTACACTTGATCTTTCAGATGCGGGAACAGATCGAATACTGGGTGGTTGTGGCGGTGGCGCGCGCGTTGGGATGGATGCCGCGGGGGATGGCGCGTCAGTTGGCCGGAGGGATTGCGTGGGCAATTTACCTGCTGCTTGGCCGACTACGCCGCGTCGGCGAGCGCAACCTCGCGATGGCGTTGCCACAACTCACTCCTGACGAGAGAAGAGCGGTGCTTCGTGGGGTTTATCGCAATCTTGGTTGGCAACTGGTTGAGTTTTGCCGCATGGAACGGTATACAGCGAAGAACCTTCAGGGCTGGACCCGCACGGAAGGATTGGAGCATTATCTTGCCGCGCGGGATCGAGGTAAAGGCGTCCTGGTGCTGACCGGCCATCTAGGTGCGTGGGAACTTTCGAGCTTCTATCACTCGCTGATGGGCTATCCGATGGGGATGGTGATCCGGCGGCTCGATAATCGCTTGCTCGATGAATTCGTCAATGGCATCCGGTGCATGCACGGGAACTATGTTCTGCACAAGGACGATTTTGCGCGAGGACTGATGACGGCGATGCGCAAGGGCGAAACAGTCGGCATTCTGATGGACACCAACATGACGCCGCCGCAGGGCCTATTTGCGGGTTTCTTCGGGATTGAGGCTTGCACCGCTTCAGGCCTGGCTCATATCGCGCTGAAGACCGGGGCGGCCGTGTTGCCGGGCTTTATGGTTTGGGAGCCGGCAGAGCGCAATTATGTGCTGCACTTTGGGCCAGCGCTGGAGTTTGAGCGAACCGGCCAGGCGAAAGTTGATGTTCTGGCGGCAACGCAGCAATGCAATGATGTACTGGAGTCCTGGATCCGGCGTTATCCCGATCAATGGCTTTGGATTCATCGCCGCTGGAAGACACGTCCTGCAGGCGAAGCTGGACTGTACTGAAGGAGCGACTCGCATGACGCTGAGCGAACTGATTGACAGGCTGGGCGGCAAGCTGGTGCAGGGCGATCCGGAGTGGATGGTCGATGGGGTAAACCTGGCGGAGCGCGCCAACCCATTCGATGTTGTTTTCGCCGACAACACGGCCACGATATTGAAGGCACTTTCCAGCAAAGCAGGTGTGGTGGTGCTGGTCCCTGGGGTTGCAGGGTCCTATCCGCGCGGCAAGTGCATTGTTGAATTCGACAATCCCCGGCTCTGGTTTTCGAGGGCGGCGAAGCTGCTCACTCCCGTGACGCCCTCTACGGGTGTGCATCCGAAGGCAGTAGTGATGCCGGATGCCATCCTGGGTGTTGGCGTTGTAGTAGAAGCTTGCGCGGTAGTTGAATCGGGGGCACGCATCGGCGCGCATACGCGCGTGGAGGCGGGTGCGATCGTCGGGCATGGCGTACAGACCGGCGAAAAATGTCGGATCTATCCGCGCGCGGTGCTTTATCCGGGAACAACGATCGGCGATCGCGTGATTGTGCATGCAGGCGCGGTGCTGGGCGCCGATGGGTTTGGCTATGTGCGCGATGCCGCGACCGGCGCCTACACGCAGTTTCCGCAGCAGGGGACGCTGCTGGTTGAAGACGATGTGGAGATCGGCGCCAACAGCACGATCGATCGCGGTGCGCTGGCGGAGACGCGGATTCGGCGTGGAACGAAGATCGACAACCTGGTCCATGTGGGGCACAACTGCGATATCGGCGAGGACGTGATCCTGGTGGCGCTCACGGGCATCTCAGGATCGAGCAGCATTGGGAAGGGCGCGATTCTGGCCGGGCAGGTGGGCATTGGTGATCACGTGAAGGTTGGACCCGGTGTGATGCTTGGCGGCCAGGCAGGAGTGCTGAGTGGCAAGACGGTCACCAACAAGGGACTGCGGCCAGGGACGGTGCTGTGGGGGACGCCGGCGCGTCCGTTGAAGCAGGTTTTGCGCGAGCAGGTGATGTTGATGCGGCTGGCGCGGTTGGGATGGCGGAAGTCTTCGGGTCCTGAATCCGAGACGGAGAAAGAGACGACGGCTGAGGAGTGAGTCGTTGGTTTCCCGCCCTTTCGCCACCGCCCCACAGACGAAGACCCGTCTGTGGAGGCCCATCGAGAGAAAGCGAAAGGATGGGGCACGGAGACGGGCGAGGCTGCGAAGAGAATTGAGGGATGGCAATCGTTGTGGTGGGCGGTAGCGGGCGCAATGTCGGGAAGACCTCGCTGGTTTGTGGCCTGATCGCGGCGCTGCCGGAACTTGCATGGACAGCGGTGAAGGTCACGAGTCATGCGCATGACGAGCGCGAGGCGGTTTGGGAAGAGAAGGGTGCGGGGCAGGGAACGGACACAGGACGCTACTTGGCGGCGGGAGCGCGACGTGCATTTTTGCTTACTGCGCCTGAGGCTTTCTCTTCAGGTAAGACGGAATTGGACGTTCTCGATCAGTTTTGGCAAAATCTTGGGCGCGGCACGAACTTGATCTTCGAGTCCAATCGGATTCTGAACCAGCTGCGGCCGGATCTTTGTCTCCTCGTACTGGGCGTCCCGGACCGTGCCCATCACAAATCATCTTTCGCCCGCGCTGTGGCCTCTGGCGATGCGATGGTGGCGCGCGCGGGTGCTGACGCGGTCGTCGGAGATGCGTCTGGACGCGACGAGCACAGTCGACCCATCTTTCACTTGGTCGATTTAGAGCGGATCTCGTCCGAGATGCAGGAGTGGATGCGCGGGCGGCTCAATCTGCAATCCGTTGCGGAATGAGGCCGGAATTATTTTTCGGTGGGGAAGGGCTCCGTCTTCAGCGATCCATCGCGCTGCTTGATGAGCATCTGCACCTTGCCTTCGGCTTCTTCCAGCTCTTTTTTACAGGTGGCCGAGAGGCCGACGCCCTCTTCAAAGAGCTTCAGCGATTCCTCGAGGCTCAGGTCGCCTTTCTCGAGTTTGTCGACGATGGATTCGAGTTTCTTGAGGGACTCTTCAAACGACGGCATCAGAATTACTCCGGAACAACAGTGGCTTGCGGCAAAACGCTGGCGATTACTTCAGCAGCCGCGCTATAGCGGCCGAATGGCGCGCTCACTTGGACACCCTGGACCATGGGGCGCACGGCTTCGAGCATCTCCTGCGCGATCTTAATGCCTTCCTGGCGAGCGGCATCGGGGGTCTCGGCCTGCGCCATGCGCAGCATGATCTCTTCGGGCATGGAAACGCGCAGATCGTTCTTCATGAACTCGGCGTTGCGCAGGCTGGTGAGCGGCCAGACGCCGGCAATGACGGGAATGCGGAATTCCTCAATGCGCTGGAGGAATTCCTCGAGCAGGCGCAAATCGAAAACAGGCTGAGTGATGGCGTATTCCGCACCTGCTTCAACTTTGTAGGCGAAGCGGCGCAATTCCTGCTCGATATCGGGAACGCCGGGGTTGGCGGCGACTCCGATGGTGAAGTTGGTGGTGGCGCCGATCGAATTCGATCCGATGTCCAGCCCATGATTCAACCGGCGAACCAGGTTGACCAGACCTATGGCGTCGACGTCAAACACTGCAGTCGCATCGGGATAATTTCCCAGCTTCGGCGGGTCGCCGGTGAGGCAGAGAATATTGCGCAACCCGATGGACGATGCGCCGAGAAGGTCCGATTGAATGCTGAGGATGTTGCGATCGCGGCAGGTGTAGTGCAGAACCGTCTCGATGCCCGTGTGTTGCTGAATCTGGATGCAGAGGCTCTGCGCGCTCATGCGTGCCGAAGCGCGCGGGGAGTCAGGCACGTTGATGGCATGCACGCCGAGTTGGGTGAGCAAGCGCGCGCCTTCAATTTCCTTGGTGCAGTTGATGCCGCGCGGGGGCACGATCTCAACCAGCGTGATGAACTGGCCCTGCTCGACCAGAGAGCCGATCTTCGAGCGCTGGCCCAGCGGCGCGGGTGGCGTTTCGGTGGAGAGAGCGACCGTTGCTCCGCCCTCTGCCACACGGGCTTGCGCATCAATGGCGCGCATGGCCGAACGCATGGCGCGAATGTGATTGGGCGTGGTGCCGCAACAGCCACCGACGAACTGAGCGCCCGCGGCGATCGCTTTGCGCGCGAAGCTGGCCATATATTCCGGCGAGCAGAGATAGATGTTGCGCCCTTCGACAGCGCGAGGCATTCCGGCGTTGGGCATTGCGGCCAGCGGGAGCGCGGTGGCACGGCGCATGGCTTCGAGGGCCGTAAGCACCGTGGAAGGGCCGGTAGAACAATTCACTCCGATTGCGCCCGCGCCCCATTCCGTCAGCAACGCGGCAGCCTGTGTCGGCGACGAACCATCGAGGCAGTTGCTTTCATCGTCGACTGTGACCATGACCAGCACAGGCAAGTGCGGAGCGGTCTCGAGGGCCGCGTACAGCGCTTCGCGGGCTTCATCGAGCGCGGGCATGGTTTCGATGATGAGCATGTCCACGCCACTGTCAGCCAATGCACGGATTTGTTCGGCAAACGCAACGCGGGCTTCGTCGAGGCCAGTCTTTCCCAGCGGCTCAAGGCGAACGCCGAGTGGACCCACAGACCCTGCGACCCAAGCCTCGCCGGCTTGCTTCTCCCTCAAATGTTCGACGGCCTGACGCGCCAGGCGGACGCCAGCGGCATTGATCTCACCGACTTTCGCCGCCAGGCCATGCCGTGCGAGACGAAAGCGGTTCGCGCCGAAGGTGTTGGTTTCTACAATCTCCGCGCCTGCCTGCAAATACTCCTCGTGAATGGAGAGAATGAGGTTGGGATCGGAGAGGTTCAATTCGTCATAACAACGGTTGATAAAAACACCGCGACCATAGAGCACAGTCCCCATGGCGCCATCGGCGAGCACGGGGCGGCTGGCGAATATGTCGGCGAATTTCGGCATTCTGTTGCCATGCTAAGGCACGCAGGGCTGCGATGCCAGCAGTGTGGGTTGCTTTGTTATACTTCGGGAGTCAAACCAGGTGTTGGAATCGATTCCGGACGATGCGGTAGGCGACGTTCGGTGAAGCGGCAATCGCCATCCATTTGTTCACGTTACGGCTGCCGCATGATCCGCACTAGAACGGTTCCACAATATGCGTGCCATTGTCAGGCATTGGTAGGGTGGCTTTTCCTTGAGGGAAAAGTCACTTTAGAATAGCGGTTCCGGATTGCAGCAATTGTGGAATCGCTCAACCCTCGAGGTAAGGGATTTTGAAGAAGAGAAGTCTTTGGTTGAGTGCCGCTGGAGCCCTGGTGGTTGCAGCCGCGGTGGCGGGATGTGGTTCAACAACCTTCTTTGCAGGGCGCAATCTTCCGCCCAGCGGTCTGACGACGCGCGTGCTGATTGCCATTCAGAATCCAAGTCCGCTGACCAAGGGCGCGCTGCAGATTGTCGATGCCTTTTACGACACCCGCTACAAGTACAACAACACGCGCGTGACCTATTCGATCTCGGGCTTTTCAGGTGCGCTTCCCGTCAGTATTCAGAACATGCCTGAAGAGCAGCTTGGCGCGATCTACGGGTCGGGCGACGGCAGCTTCACCTTGGTGAGCTACGGCAAGGAGAATTCGAGCGGTGCGGTGAAAGGATTGAGCGGGCCTTCGTCAAGCATCTTTATCACCCGCAATACGCAGTACGTGATTGCCGCACAACAACAGTCCCACGTGCTGACTATGTTGAATCAGGGTACAGGGGCGGCGGTTTCGCTCGGCCTTCCGGGTATTTATCGCGTCAGCGTGGATCCCGGCGGTACAACCGCCCTGGCGTTCGTGCAGAACTCGAACTACGTCTATTACCCCCGGCAACTGACAGCCGCGCAAACCATCGCTTACTCCGGTGGCTCAAGCACGTGGCCCAAGGCGGCGGTGGATTGTGAACCGCAGAACGGACCGCTCTGGTGCCTCTTCCAGGCGCAGAGTCCCGACGCTACGGATGCGACGGGGAACACGTATGGCGCCCCGCTGTCTTTCGATCGGCCCGTCAAGGCTGTCTTCTCAGCGGATGGCGGAACAGCCTACGTCCTGAATTGCGGACCGGAGTGTGGCGGGACCGCAGCTTCTGTTTCGCTGCTGCCTGTGGCGCCGATGATCTTTCTCACCGGACAGCAGTCGGGAACTTTGCCGGTAACCGGAAAGATCACAACAATCCCTGTTCCCGGCGGCTCAAGCAATGCTCTCGTTACCGGATCCACGATGTATGTCGCCGGTCAGCAGCTTTTGTCGAACGGCCTGTTTACGGGCAATCTGACGGTGTTGAATCTCACCAACAACACGGCAGGAGGCCCCGTCCCCATCAGCGATGGAGAGCCCGGCGCAGTGAGTCGCATGACTCTTGGCGACGACAACACGCTTTGGATCGCCATGACCAAGTGCAACAACGGCGAGCGATTCAATACAGGGCAGGAATATGGCTGCCTGACGATGTACAACACGTCTACGAACTCCGTGACCATGATTGAGCCCTATCTTGGCGATGCAACCGGCGTCGCAAGCGTCGATGGCTATCACAAGGTGTATGTTGCGGAAGGCGGGCAGGTGTACATCTTCAGTACGAAAGACGGCTCGTCGATCAATAACCAGTACGTGACCGTGCAGGGCACTGCCTGGGATGTGGCCTTCATGGACGCCACCACCGACTCCAACAACACTGTGTACTAATCGCATGGCCGAAGCCTTTGAGGTTCCACAGGCCGATGTGCTGGCCATCGCAGCCCATCGCGACGATGTGGAACAAACATGCGGCGGCACGTTGCTGCGCATGGCAGCGCGGGGGTTGCGCACGGCGATTCTGGATCTGACGCGCGGCGAGGCGGGATCGCGCGGGACAGCCGAAGAACGAGGGCGGGAAGCGGCGGAAGCGGCGAAATTGCTGGGAGTCGGTTGGCGGGATGCGCTGGATCTGCCGGATGGCGCGGTCGAAAACACACTCGAAAATCGCATCAAGATTGCGAGCGTGCTGCGGGATTTGCGTCCACGGGTAGTGATTCTGCCGTATTGGCAGGCACGACATCCAGATCATGCGATCACGGCGACGTTAGGCTACGAGGCATGTTTCCTAGCCGGGTTGGCGAAGATCGATACGGGAACCGCGCCGCATCGTCCGTTCAAGATTGTGTACGCCAGCCTTTACGCCGATGTGCGCCCGAGCTTCATCGTCGACATCACACCTTTCATTGAGCAGCGCCACGCGGCGCTGATGGCCTACCAATCGCAGTATGCGAACCAGGCGGCGGGTGGTGGACTCTTTGTTCCCCAAGAAGAGATTCGCGAGCGGACTTTTGCGGAAGCGCGTCATTATGGCCTGCTTGGGGGAGTGAGGTATGGCGAGCCTTTTGTGCAGAAGGAAGTCGGTCTCGTGGATGATCTGACGCTGCTGCCGGTTCAGTCGATCTAGCGGTCCAGAGATGGCCGCGCATAAATTCTGCTTATCCAAATCCAAAATGGAGTAACTTTGCTTTATGTTGCCCGATCCCTGAAATTAAGAATGGCGAGACTGGAGTCGGAGGTGGATGTGGCGCAGACCTGGGATACGCAGGCATATGAGAAGAATGGCGCATTTGTTCATGGGCTGGCCGGAGGCGTACTGGAGTGGCTGGAGCCTCAGCCCGGCGAGCGCATTCTTGATTTGGGCTGCGGCGATGGGCAGTTGACGCAGCGTCTGGCGGCTACCGGGGCTCGTGTGCAGGGGGTGGATGCTTCGCCGCAGATGGCTGCTGCGGCTCGCGGGCGTGGAGTCGCCGTGGATGAAGCGCCCGCAGAGGCGCTTCCGTATCCAGACGGAGCCTTCGATGCGGTTTTTTCGAATGCGGCGCTGCATTGGGTGCGCGGGCAGGAAGCGATGCTGGCTGAAGTGCACCGCGTGCTGCGGCGCGGAGGGCGCTTTGTTGCGGAGATGGGAGGTCACGGCAACATCGCCGCCATTCGTGTGGCGTTGATTGCCGTGCTGGCGAGATATGGCCACGGCGAGCTTGAAAACGAAGTGAACTATTATCCGACCGCCGAAGCATACACGCGGCGGCTTGAGCGCGCTGGTTTCCGAGTTGAGCGAATGGCGCTGATCCCACGCCCGACGCCGCTTGCCGAAGGCGGGATGGCTGAATGGCTACGCACATTTCGGCGCGGGGTATTGGATAACTTGCCCGAGAAACTTCGCGAGCCTGTGATTGCGGAGACTACCGAATTGCTCGCAAAGGCTCTTCGCGACGAGGATGGGAACTGGATCGCCGACTATGTGCGGTTGCGGTTTGTTGCGCGCTCCTAGTTTGAGGAGTGTCATGTGGGGAGATCCGGGTGAGCGGATCTCCCCATGTCTTTTGCGGGCTCAGAGAGACCAGTTACACCGCGAGTTCATTCTCGACGGCGCGACGGTCCTTGATTTCCGGCATGGGTTCTTCGGCCTCGAGCGCCTTGGTACGGAAGAGCAAACCGGCAACCACGCCAGCCACACTTGGGACGAGCAGGAAGAGCCAGACTTGGGCAAGGGCTTTGCCGCCGACGAAGATTGCGGGGCCAAAGCTGCGTGCCGGGTTCACACTCACACCCGTGATGTGAATTCCGAAGATGTGGATGACCACCAGGGTGATGCCGATGCCGAGTCCGGCGAAGCCTGCGGGAGCTGCCTTCTGTGTCGCGCCGAGGATGACCACCACAAAAATGAGGGTCGCTACGAACTCAAAGACAATGGCCGAGATCAGGTTGTATTCGCCCTGGTAACCTGGCCCCCAGCCGTTTTGTCCCAGGCCGTTGGCGGCGATGTTATAGCCGCCGGGTACGCCGCCGACGATGAAGAAAGAGAGCACCCACGCGGCTAGGATTCCGCCGGCGAATTGCCCGACCCAATAGCCGAACATCTCCGTAGTCTTCATGCGGCCCGCGGTCCACACGCCCAGGCTTACTGCCGGGTTGATGTGGCAGCCGGAGATGGGCCCAATGCCATACGCAGCGCCGACAAGGGCAAATCCAAATGCGAAGGCGATGCCCAGGATGCCGACCTTATCCCCGGCGACCACGGCTGTTCCGCAACCGAAAAGCACCAGGATGAAGGTGCCAACCAATTCCGCAAGGTATTTCTTCATATTCCCTCCTGTTGTGTTCGTCTCCGCGCGACGAGGCCGGAGCGCTACATTTTTCCGCCGTGGGTTGAGTCGAAGGAGGCCAAGGCGGCTGAAGGCGGATGGTGGAGTGAGGAGCTGATTCCGCTTGTTGCTTTGGATATTCGCTCGGAGTTTGGCAGAGCGCGCCGTGCGGAGTCAAGGGGAAGAAGGTGAATTCTGCGCGGTTTGCACAGCGTGAGCGGAATTCTCTGTTTGTGCGCCGAGTCTCGAAAGCACAGGATGCGTCTAATGTTGTTATAAACTCCTTCGGCGGTCCAGGCGCCGATGTGGAAACCAGCGATGTTTCACAAGCTCGAACGCCGTCCCGAACTCGATGCCTTGCGCGGGCTCTTCCTTGTCTGGATGACGCTGACGCACCTTCCCACGCGATTCAGCGACTTTGTGAACCAGCCGATCGGGTTTGTCTCTTCCGCGGAGGGATTTGTTTTTATCTCGGCTTTGCTGGTGGGACGGCTGTATATCCGCGAATTCGTGCTGGACCCCGGGAATGCGCGTTCGAAACTATGGAAGCGGTCCTTCAAGATTTACGGCTATCACCTGTTGATGCTGGGGTTCGCCTTTACCGTGGTGGCGGCGTTTGCAGTTCACACGCATAAGGCTGCGTTGATCAACCTTCTGGATTTTTATCTAGCGCGTCCCAAAGCGGCAATTTTGGGCTCGGTACTGTTGCTCTATTGTCCGCCGCTGCTCGACATTCTGCCGATGTATGTCACGTTTCTGTTCTTCACTCCAATGGTTCTTTCGGCGTCGGTACGTTTCGGGTGGCGCAAGATCCTGGGTGTGAGCGCCGTGATTTGGATCCTGGCCCAGCTTGGGCTCCGCGACGTGGTGCACAACTGGGTGGTTCACGTGACTCATCTTAAGATTCCGCTGCAGGAGACGGGCGCCTTTAATCTTTTCGCATGGCAGGCGGTTTGGGTGGTCGGTTTGTGGCTCGGCGCAAGGACGGCGATGAAGCGAGAGCCGTTCAGGCCGCTTCCGGGTTGGATTGCGGGTTTGTCGGCTGCCACTTGCGCCTTCTTTGTCGGGATTCGTTATGGATGGCTCGGACCGCATCTCACGACCCAGGCGTTAGCGGTTGAGCTGGATAAGTGGCAGATCGGGCCGTTGCGGGTCGTGAATCTAATCGCTTTCGCTGTCTTCTTCTATTGGCTGCGGAAATATGTGCTGCGTGTGGTCGCAATCGAGCCGTTTCCGACTCTTGGAAAGGCATCGTTGCGGGTCTTCTGCGCCCACATCTTTTTTGTATTTGTCGGTCTTGCGCTCTTATATGGAGACTTCAACGCGGATGGACTGGACCAATTACATGGCTTGCCGGCGATCGCGCTTCTCGTGGTTACCTTCACGGCACTGATTCTTGTGGCCGCCGATGAGGTCCGCAAGAAGCGCGTGCGCCGTGAGCAGGAAAAGAAGGAATCGCGATGTGAGAGACCTCTCCATGGGGGTTCAGCGGGTCCGAGCTTCCAGGCGTTGGCGGATTCTGCGTCTGCGGTGGCACCGGACTAAGCCTCGATTCGTCTTCACGCCCAAGGGGCAAATTCATCAAACGTTTGCATTCTCTTTGCCCCTCTGCATTAGTCTGTTAACGACTCTGAGCGGCCTTGGCAACTGAAATTCAACAGGCCGCCGAGTGAGGGGCAGACCGGTTGAGCCAAACCGTATTTGTACTGGAAGACGACACAGATATCTCGAGGCTGGTGCAACATCACCTGGAAGCAGCGGGCTTTTCTACCCGGTTGTTTCAGACCCCCTCCAACCTGATTCCGGACGCCGAGCGGCAACCGCCGGCGCTGTTTCTTCTCGACATTATGGTGCCGGGCGGGGATGGTCTGGATGTTTGCCGGCGCTTGAGGAGCCACAGCGGCCTTTCGACGGTTCCGATCATTTTTCTGACGGCACGCGCGGGCGAAAACGACAGGGTTCTGGGATTGGAGCTTGGCGCCGACGATTACATCACCAAGCCGTTTGCTACGCGCGAATTGGTCGCACGGGTCAAGGCCGTGTTGCGGCGGTTTGAGCGTCCCACGACCCCTTCGGTTATCAGCTTTGAAGAAGTAATCATTGACGCGAATGCGATGCAGTTGAAGGTGCGCGGCGAGTTGACGACGACGACGGCAACGGAGTTTCGTCTTCTGGATTATCTGGCTCGGCATCCGGGGCGAGTTTTCAGTCGCGATCATCTGCTTGATGCTGTGTGGGGCGACGCGCGCTTCGTGACGCCGCGTTCAGTGGACGTTTATGTACGCCGTATCCGTGAGAAAATCGAAGTCGATCCGGAGAATCCGCGCTACCTGAAAACAGTGCGAGGGGCTGGCTATCGATTCGAAATCCCCAAGACCGACTAAGGCCTTCAGAGCCCGGATGAGCAGGCCCCAAGTGACCCGCAAAGTGTTTTTCAAGCTGATGGGACTGTTCGTCCTGCTGCTGGTGTTCCAGACGGTGGCGATGGAGCTGATTCTGCGCCGCTTTGTCGGAAATGCCGCTGGGGCAACGTCGCATTTTCTCGATCGCCAATCGCTTTGGTCGGGGCTGATCGCACTTGCGGTGGCATTGCCTTTGGCGGCCTGGGCTGCCAGTGGGGTGACAGCGCGATTGCAGCGCGTGGTGGCTTTTGCGCGCCGCATAGCTCAGGGCGATCTGAGCGCTCGTCTTGACGTTGCCGGTGGCGACGAACTAGCAGCGATGGAGGGCGCGCTGAACCAGACCGCGGAGAGGCTGGGACAGAGTTTCGCCGAGATCGAGAGCCGCCGGCACGAACTGGCGACGATGCTCGATTCGATGCAGGAGGCGGTGGTTGCGATCACTCCTGAGGGACAGGTGCGCTGGTCGAACGCGGTGATGCAACGCATCGCCGGAACGCAGATTCGACCCGGTCGTCCGCTGGTTCATTCGGTGCGTGATCCGGAGCTTCTGGCGTGTATTCGCGGAGCGCTGCACGATGGGGAGGTGCGTTTAGGCCGCGCGAGCTCCCTCGCGCCGGGACGCATTTTCGAAATTAGTGCGGCTCCATTGCCGTCGGGCGGGGCGATCGCCGTGCTGCACGATGTGACGCGCATTGAAGCTGCGGAAAAGTCACGGCGCGATTTTATTGCCAACGTAAGTCATGAGCTGCGCACGCCGCTTACGTCGATCCAGGGATACGTGGAGACGCTAGTCGAGGACGTGAAACCGAATCCTGAAACGACGCGCGAGTTTCTGGGGATCATTCACAAAAACGCGAGCCGGATGAACCGCCTGACGGAGGACTTGCTCGCGCTGGCAAGTGTGGAGAGCCCCGATTACAAGCTGACGCCGCAGCCCATCAAAGCCAGCGCCCTGGTGCAGGATGCGATTGAGTCTCTGGGAGGCATTGTTGTCGATTCTGAGATCGAATTGGGTTCGGCGGGGGCACCCGATACGGCAGTGATGGCCGATCCCGACGCGATGAACCAGGTTTTCGGCAATCTGGTTGAGAATGGGGTCAAGTACGGTAAGACCGGTAAGAGAATCCTTGTGGGCGCGCGGTCGCTCGAAGACGAAGTTGAGTTTTTTGTCCAGGACTTTGGGCCCGGCATCGCTTCAGAGCATCTGGAGCGAATTTTCGAGCGCTTTTATCGCGTCGACAAGGCACGTTCTCGTGAATCGGGCGGCACAGGGCTGGGGCTCGCCATTGTGAAACATATCGTGCAGGCGCACGGCGGACGCATTTGGGCGGAAAGCGAATTGGGCGCGGGTGCGGCCTTCCATTTCACACTGCCGCTTGCGCCTCGGGCGCATAGCGCCGGCGAGACCACCGAACCCGCTCCTGCGGCATCGCGTGCCGCGGATTGAATGCCGACTCTTAGAGCGGTTCCAGAGTTCACGTGTCCTTTCTGAAATCGTATCAGGTGGCTTTTTCTTGAGGAAAAACCCACTTAGCCGTGGTGGTTTCGGGATACAGCAACTCTGGAACCGCTGTAGTTTCATGAAGACGTGCATTTTTGCGGAACGCCCTGGGGAGTTCTTGTGCCTTCGAGGAGATGGTGTGTGAAGAAGACGTTGGTGACTGTGGTGCTGTTCGTCGTGGCTGTTGGAACAGCGTGGGGCCAGAAGCTGACCGGGGTCGGCGCTACTTTCCCCTACCCGATTTACGCGAAATGGTTCCGTGAATACGATGCGGTGCATCCGGGCGTTTCGATCCGCTATCGGGCTGAAGGATCGGGCGCAGGAATCAGGCAGGTAGCGGCGGGTGTGGTGGACTTTGGCGCCACAGACGCCCCGATGACCGACTACCAACTGGCCGCTTCGCGAACGCGGCTGATCCATATACCTACGTTAATGGGCGCCGTGGTGCCAATCTTTCGTGTGCGGGGAGTCAGCCGGCTGCGGTTGAGCGGGGAGGTACTGGCCGACATCTACCTGGGAAGGATCACGCAGTGGAGCGATCCGCGCATCGCGCACGATAATCCCGACGCGCACCTTCCGGACTTGAAGATTGTGGTCGTGCACCGATCGGAGAGCAGTGGCACAAGCTTTATTCTTACGGATTACCTGAGCAAAGTCAGCCGCGCCTGGGCCAATGGGCCAGGGAGGAGCGCGGCACCCGATTGGCCGGTCGGGGTGGGCGCGTTGCGCAATGATGGTGTGGCGCGCGTGGTTGGGGCGACGGACGGTGCGCTCGGCTACGTGGAACTGATTTACGCTCTTGAAAACCATCTTGAATTTGGTGAAGTGAGAAACTCGACCGGCAACTGGATCAAGGCTTCGATCGAAGGAATTACCGAAGCTGCCGAAAACGCGATGGAATTGCCGGGGGACTATCGCGTGTCTATCACCAACGCACCAGGCGCAGATGCTTACCCCATTGCGAGTTTTACCTGGCTTCTGGTTCCGTTGCGGTCTTCGAACCCGGCAAAAGGCAAGGCTCTCAAGGAGCTTCTGACCTGGATTGTCACGACAGGGCAAGGCGAAGCCGAAACGCTCTCGTATGCGCCGCTCCCGAAGTCGATCGCGGCTAAGGTCCTAAAGACAATCGCGTCGTTGCGATAGAGCCCTGACCGGGTCGAAATCCGACTCTTATTCAAACCCCCGTAACATTGCGCGCGGAGAATCAATTTCGGCACGAATTCTGCAAGGGAGCTATCTGTGAAAAAAACTTTGATCGCCGTTGGATTGTTGACATTCGCCTTGAGCACGGCTCAGGCACAGAAACTGACCGGTGCGGGCGCGACATTTCCGTATCCCATCTATTCGAAGTGGTTCAGTGAATACAGCGGCGCTCATCAGGGCGTCGAAGTCAATTATCAGTCCATTGGTTCCGGCGGCGGCATTCGCCAGGTTACTTCCGGGCTGGTCGATTTCGGAGCGTCGGACATGCCTATGACCGACGAAATGCTTGCGTCATCGAAAGTCAAGCTGATCCATATTCCCACGGTTCTCGGAGCGGTTGTTCCGGTGTACAACGTGCCCGGCGCAACCGATCTTCGATTCTCGTCCGATGTGCTTGCCGACATCTACCTAGGCAAGATCTCGAATTGGAATGACGGTCGCATCGCGAAGGACAATCCCAACACTAAACTGCCCGATCAGAAGATCATTGTGGTCCATCGTTCCGATGGTTCCGGCACCAGCTTTATTTGGACCGACTACCTGAGCAAGGTCAGCAAGGAATGGGCCGACGGTCCCGGCAAGGGCACCTCGCCGAGCTGGCCAGTTGGCGTGGGCGGAAAGGGCAATGAGGGCGTCGCGGGTCTGGTGCGCCAGTTGCCTGGTGGTATCGGCTACGTGGAATTGATCTATGCGCTGCAAAACCACATCACGTTCGGCGCTGTGAAAAATGCGGCAGGCAATTGGGTGAAGGCTTCCATTCCCGGGGTGACCGAGGCGGCTGCGAGCATAAAGCAGATGCCGGCTGACTACCGCGTTTCTATCACCAATGCACCCGGCGCGACCGCGTATCCGATCTCCAGCTTCACCTACCTGCTGATTCCGTTAGAGGGTAGCAACGAGGCCAATCGCAAAGTGCTGAAGGACATGCTCAGCTGGATCGTGAAGTCGGGCGAGGGCGAAGTCGAGGCGCTCTCGTACGCCCCTTTGCCGCAGGCTTTGGCGGACAAGGAACTCCAGACGATCTACGGGCTGAAATAGCGCGGCACGGACGGTTCGGTGGAGACATCGGGCCGTCCTGTTGCTCCTGATCCCCCTCTTTTCCTTCTGTCGCAGGCACGACCTGCGCTCCCTCTCGGACGTCGGATTCCGCTTTGCAAGCTGTCGTCGTTCTGCATACTATGGGTCCACTGAGGGACATGATGAAGAAATCAGCCAGCCTTCTCGTGGGCATAGTCTTGCTCGCGCTGCCTGCAGCGTCCGTCGCAGCCGATCGCTTCGACGCCACCTGGCAGACGAGAATTACCTGTCCTGCCAAGGGAAATACCGACGGTTTCACCTGGAACATGGAGAGTGTGATCCAGAACAGCAACCTGCGCGCTGAACGCGGCACAGCGGGAGAGCCCGGCTACTTTCTGCTTGAAGGCAAGGTGAACGGGGATGGCAGCGCGAAGCTGACGGGGAACGGCATTGTGAAAGACCGGAAGTACGCCAAGGGGGTTTTCGTTCACAAAGGCTCGGAATACACATGGGACGTGAAAGCTCAATTCAAGGACGTGGATGGGACCGGCTTGAGAAATGAAGGTCTCGGCATCGTCGGGCGGCCCTGTACTTTCGAATTCACCCGCGAGCCGGCAACTCCAGCACCTACCGTGGCGCCGGCACAGTAGCTCACGAAGCAATGATATGTGCCTCTATCTTGCCGTCTTTTCCTGCCCATTCTGTTGAATCAGCCGGTCGATGAGTGGCTCCAGAGACTCGCTGGTGCGCGGCAGAACAAACGTTCCTGTCTTGTCGTCCCAATCCAGTTTGAAACTGGTGGAGAGCGCGGAGATCCAGATCTGCCGCACCGGCGTGTTCGGCGTAATCACAAACTTGCCCGGGGGCTCCTCAAAGACGACGTTGAGTACGCCGTTCTGTTCTTCGACCTCAAAGCCCGCCTCGTCTTCTTCCTCGCGCGCGATCAAGTGCTTCTTCAGTTGCTCAAGGGCCTTTTCTGCCGCGCGTCGAAACTCCAGCTCATCCTGCATGGCCCAAGTGTAACAAGGCCGGTGAGCGGGCCATGTGTTGCACAAATTGGTTCGTTTTATTTGGGTGCTGCAGCCGCTATTTCCGGTTTTCTTACCATTTTCATCAATTCATCGAAAACCCTTCATCACTTCGACGTCATACTCCGCTCAGGTTCCTCATCCTGTCCTACGGGAGACAACACGATGCGTGTGCAATGGACCAGTTCCCCGATTGCGGCTTGCGCGGCCTCGATTCTCGCCTGCGCGCCGTTTGCCTTGCATGCCCAGGTGCAGGCGCCTGAATCGCCGGCTCAACTTGTCCGGGAAGTGGTCTATAACGAGATGCACGACCACCAACGCCATGGTTATTGGCGCTACTGGATTGAGAAGCAGGCGCAGCAGCAAATCAAAGTCGAGGAGCAGTTGGAAACCGTGGATGGGCCGGTGACGCGGCTGGTTTCAAATGGCGGACGACCGCTGAGCGCAGCCGACCAGCGGGAAGAAGAACAACGCCTTGAACATCTGCTTCGTTCGCCGCAGGAGCAGGCTCGCCACCGGCAGGACTATACCGACGACGAAAAGCGCATCGGCAGGATACTGGCTCTTCTTCCGGAAGCGTTTCTTTTCGAAGATGCCGGGGTGGAGAAGGACTGCTTTCATCTTCGTTTTCGTCCCAATCCCAACTATCCGCCGCACTCCATCGAGGCGCGCATCTTTCACGCCATGCGCGGGGAACTGTGGATTGACACGCGCACCAAGCGTATGGAACGGCTCGAAGGCCAACTCGAGGAGAACGTCGATTTCGGCTATGGCATTCTGGGACGTCTATACAAGGGAGGTTGGTTTCGTCTCCAGCGGACGCAGGTCAGCGCAACCGATTGGAAGACAGAGCGATTGGAGATTCATATGAGTGGCCGGGCTCTGTTTCTGAAGACGATTTCGCGCGAGACCAGCGAAGTGCGCGGCGGCTTCACGCCTATTCCAGCAGAGATGAGTCTCGCGCAGGGGATGCGACTGCTGGCTCCTTCACAAACAGCTGCGATGGTGAAGCCGGCGTCGTTTCCGGCTGTGCCTTGATGAGCCGGTGAGACCGTCACGCCTTGGCAACCCCACGCCGAATCAAAGCGCGGCGTGGTAAGGGGATTGGGCGCGTGCAGTGCTGAGCGCGACCGCCCACCAACGCAATCGATCCAGCATCTTTGCCATGGATCGCTCGGCGCGTTCCGGTTGGAGCAATGCGCCTGCGCTATCGAATTGCTCCCATGCGCCGGCGAAGCTTACGCTATCGCGAATCGTCACGGTGTGAAGTTCGGCGAAGACGAGGCGCAGTTGTTCGACCGCGCGCAGACCGCCGGAGATTCCGCCGTAGGAGACAAAGGCTACGGGTTTGGCGTGCCACCCGGCACCCACTGAATCGATCAAGGATTTGAGAGGCGCGGGATAGCCATGGTTGTATTCCGGCGTGACCACGACAAACCCGTCGCATTTTTCGATGTGCCGCTGCAATTCGGTGTCGTCGGTCGTCTTTGCCGGGTCGATCGCCTGTACCTCGAATCCGGCCGTCGCAGCCATTTGGCCAGCCCATTGGGCGACCCTGTCGCAGAATCGTCCTGCGCGGGTTGAACCGTAGATCAAGCCAATTTTGATAAGTGCGCTCATTCTCGCTCCTTTTCTGCCTCTTGCCTAAGGATAAAACCTCAAGTAATCTTGAGGTCAAGAGGGAAGCGAATGGTGGAAGTTAAGCATGGCCAGGTGCCTACACAACTCACCGTCGGCCAGGTCGCAGCACGTAGTGGTGTGGCCGTCTCAACTCTTCACTTCTATGAAGCGCAGGGGTTGATCCAGAGCTGGCGCAACCAAGGGAACCAGCGACGCTATCCTCGGGAAGTTCTGCGCCGCGTTGCGGTGATCAAGGTGGCGCAGCGCACGGGGATTCCACTGGCCGAGATTCGCGAGGCCCTGGCGACGCTTCCGAACAAACGGACGCCCACGGCCGAAGATTGGAAGCGGCTCTCGACTCGTTGGCGCGCCGATCTCGACGACCGGATCAACCGGCTGACGCGCCTTCGCAACCAGCTTGATGGCTGCATCGGTTGTGGCTGCCTTTCGCTCGGCGCCTGCCCCTTGCGGAATCCGTGGGACGAGCTTAGCGCGCAGGGGCCGGGGCCGCGCCTGCTCGATCCAGTGTTGGGTATGGACAATAGGGATACGGCAGAGCGAAAAAATCTTCATAAATCCTAATGTTTTGGCGCAGACTGGCCGATAGGACGCATGAAGGGGCAGCAGACTATGGACTTTGCTCCCATCTCCGGAATCCGCGCCGTGTCACTTCTGAATGTTCAGAAGGCACCGGATAAAGTCGCGCCGCGTTTTGAGATCGAAGCCTCCGAACGCACGAGGGATGAGTCGCGCTCTACTAAGCAAGAGTCTGCGGACCGCGGGCTTGACGCAGAAGAGGAAGTCCCGGAGCAGGATGAAATCGAAAACGAAGCGGAGCCTGCAGAGAGCCCGTCCGACGGAAGCTTCGACTGGTTCGTTTAGAGCGAATTCTGCGTCGATTTCGCTCTACTCCAATTGCAGAACCGCCTTAGCCGACGATCGCTGTGAGTTGGAGAATCTTTTCTCCCAGGCCAATGTCTCCACGGATGGCGGTCTGGGCGAGGGCTGGCGCGCGGTCGATGCCCTTGGTAAAGACGCGCCATGCGATCTCCTGGGGGAGGATGACGCGGGTCGCGCGTTGAGCGGTCGGCGCAGCAAAACTCCAACCGGTGGCGCCTTTCGCGAGGTACCAATCCCCGCCGCACTCGCCTGCAATCATCAGCTCGATTGTTGTGCCTAAGGGTGCATCTACGTCGTGATAGAGATGCGGCAACCCGCGCACGAAGCAATCGAGGACAGGGTGATACAGCTCGGGCGTCATGATGCCGGGCCGGTTGGTGGCTAGACGGATCTGCTGCTGGTGGTGCCAACGCTCGGTTAGTTCACGCGCTGTATCAAACCAGTTCAGCGATTCCGTTTCTCCTGCCCAGCTCACATTGAAGGCAGCGGTTTCGAATGGGTCGAGCGACTCGTGAAAGTCAGCGTTTTGCGCGCAAGCAATTTTCATCATGTCGATCAACACGGACGGGCTCAAACGCCGGAATACCGTTACTCCCTCTTGGTTCAGGCGATTCACGAAGGCGATCAGGTCTTGCTGCGATCGAATCTCGACGGGTTCTGTGGCGCATCTGTCGCGGACCAGGGAGAGCTTACGGAGCGCCGTATCGAGAAGATGGGCCGCCACATCCCGGACTTTCCACTGGGGCGCGGTGGTTGGCAGGTCCCACTCTGCCGGGTCGAGGGAACGGAGAAGCTCAATTAGCTTACCGTCGACTTTGCGGAGCAAGGGCGCACAGAGAATCGGCTCGGAACCGGCGGGAGGGTGACTCATCTCTCCCATAGCGTACATCGCAAAGCGTAGAGTGGGACAACCGAGGCCGCCGGAATTCAAGTGTTGTGAATAACTTACAAGAAAATGTGCGATTGAGACTTGCGTTCCGGCATCAAGGAGAGTTATTTTACTAACCAGTTAGTTAAAAATGACTCCAACAACAAATCACGCTTCTTCTGACCGCGCGGCTGAAACGCGTGCGCGTATCCTCGACGCCGCTCTGGGCGAATTCAGCACCCATGGCTTGGCCGGCGCCCGGACCGACCGCATCGCCAATTCGGCAGGTGTAAACAAGGCGCTCCTCTACTACTACTTCGAGAGCAAAGAGAACCTTTATCTCGCAGCTCTCGAAATGATCTCCGCCAAGATTCGTGACAGGACCCTGGCCGTTTTCCTGCGAGAAAGCTCGCCGGGAGAACGCGTGCTTCGTTCTGCCCTGGAGCACTTCGACCGGATCCTGACGCAACACGAATTTCAGGGGCTGATGCAGCAGGAGATGATTCGTCTGCACAAGGGCGAATCGGGCGCGCTGCCGGTGCTGGTGACGCGGGTGTTTGCCCCGGTCATCACGATGTATCAAGCCATGGTGCGGGAAGGCATCGAGTCGGGCGAACTGATTCACGCGGATTGGATGCAGATCCATCTCGCCACTCTCGGCGCCAATGTCTTCTATTTTCTCAGCGCGCCGATCTGGCGCATTTTGCTGCCCTATGAGCCGTTTGCTCCGGAGGCTCTGGCGCAGCGCAGGACGGCCTTAGTTGAATTTTTGGGACAGGCGATTTTCGCCGATCGGCAGCATGGCGCTGAGCTTGCGGCACGCGTGCTTGCGGACACGCCGATGCCCGAAGTGAATACCGATCGGCTGACGTTTGGGAGGAAAGATGAACGCGCGCAATAGAGTTTTCATGATTCTGGGCTTGCTGACGCTGGGCTCGCTCATCTGGTATCTGGTAACGGCGCGGACGCCGAGCGATCTGAAGTTGATTGGCACGGTCGACGCGAATGAGGTTCTGGTGAGCGCCAAGATCCCCGGCCGCATTCAGACTCTGACCGTTGAAGAGGGCCAGCAGGTGAATGCCGGGCAGTTAATCGCCGAGATCGAGAGCGATGACCTGGCGGCCGCACGAAAAGCAGCGGAAGCTACGGTCTCGAGCAATCGGTGGAAGCTGAATGAGACCGTCGAAACGGAGCGGCAAAACGAAGGTGAGGTTTCAAGCGCCGCGATTAATGCCGAGGCACAGTTGCGAGGCGCACGTGCGGCCCTTGCGCAGGCGCAGGCCAATCTCGATCACCAGAAGGCAGACACCACGCGGATTGTTGCGTTGGCGAAGCAGGGAATCATGAGCGAGCAGGCGAAGGACGATGCGGCAACCAGCCTGCAAGCTGACCAGGCCGCGGTGGAATCGGCGACTGAAAATGTCTCAGCCGCGGAAGCCGCACTGAAGCAGGCGCACGCGCACGAATTGTTGGCGCTCGTCTCGGCGCGCACTGTCGATTCAACACGCGGACAGGTGCAGAACGCGCAGGCTCTTGCCGAGCAGGCGAATGTGGAATTGGGTTATGCGCAAGTCCTGGCTCCTGTGACCGGCAAGGTAAATGTGCTTGCGGCTCGACAAGGCGAAGTGCTGCCAGCGGGTGGAACGATTGCCACGGTCATGGACTTGACGCAGACGTGGGTCTACGCGCCCTTGCCGGAGACACAGGCCGATGCGGTGCAGTTAGGGGACAGCTTGCGCGTGGTGATGCCGAGCGGTGCGAGCGTCGAGGGTAAGGTGATCGCGAAGTCTTCGCTAGCCGATTTTGCCACGCAGCGCGACATCAACGGCGGCCGCAAGCGCGACATCAAGACAGTGCAGATCAAGCTGCTCATTCCGAATCCTGACGAGCGCTATGTGCCAGGTATGACCGCGGAAGTCTACGTGCCGAAGAGCAAGCTGGTGAAGCAATGAGTGCGGCTGCAACCAAATCGCCGAAAGTGACCGAGGGAACGTCTGCGGCCATTCACAGCAATGGCAAAAGTGGTGCGCCCATCGCGATTGCTGTCGAAAACATCGTCAAGCGCTATGGAACGTTTGAAGCCGTGAAGGGGGTCAACTTCGAGGTTGACGAGGGGGAAATATTTGGGCTGCTGGGGCCGAATGGGGCAGGGAAGAGCACGCTGATCCGCATGATGACGACGTTGATACCGGTCACGAGCGGGAGGGCCATTGTGGGTGGCCACGATGTGAGCAAAGATTCCGACGACGTGCGTCGCATGATCGGCGTCATTCCGCAGGCGCTGACCAGCGATCCTGATTTGACCGTCGGAGAGAACCTTAGTATTTACGCCAAGCTTTACAGCGTACCCCGCGCGCAGCGCGAGAAGAATATTGCCGAAGTCCTCGAGGCCGTCGATCTGACGAAGTGGCGGGACGCGCAGACCAAGACGCTCTCCGGGGGTATGCGGCGGCGGCTGGAAATCGCACGCGGGCTTGTCCACAATCCGCGCATCTTCTTTCTCGACGAGCCCACTACCGGGCTCGATCCCGTGTCGCGCATTGCGGTGTGGGAGATGCTGAACAATCTGAAGAAGACACGCAACCTCACCATGCTGCTGACCACGCATTACATGGAAGAGGCCGATCGGCTTTGCGATCGAATTGCCATTGTGGATCACGGCAACCTTGTGGCGCTGGGCACGCCGGTTGAGCTCAAGCAGAGTGTGCCCGGGTCCAACGTCGTCGAGGTCCAGTTCAATCGCGAAGATCCGGAATGGAAGGCGCGGCTTGAGGCTCTACCCGATGTTACGGAGGTGCAATCGCAATCGGCCGGCGTTTATCGCGTGCTGACCGCGAACGGTTCCAGGACGACCACCCAGCTTGTTGAGATGGCTGCGTCGCTTGGCGAACAACTTACTGCGTTGAGCGTGCAGAACACATCGTTGGACGATGTGTTCGTCCACTACACCGGCCGCCAGCTCCGCGACGAGCAGGTGAAGTCCGTTTTCATGATGCCGCCAAGGCCCGGAGCACAGCCATGAACAGAATGTCCGCCATTATCGAGCGCGAGATGCGCAAGTTCTTCCGCTCACCGACGCTGATGATCATGTCGCTCATGATGCCGATTCTGCAGTTGATCATTTTGGGCAACGCATTCGGCGGCAAAATTGTCGGCACACACGTGGCGGTGGTAGACCACGACCATGGGCCGGAGGCAGTGAAGGTACGCGAGGCATTTGACGCGATCGCCGTGAACATCAAGACCTTCACAACCGTCGAGTACCAGAACGATGTGCAGGCGAGCGAAGATGTGCGCACGGGCAAGATTGACGCGGCAGTGATCATTCCCGCGCAATACTCGCGGCGAGTGTATGCGCAGGACGCACCCAAGCTTGGATTCGTTGTGGATAACTCCGATTTGTTCATGTCGTCGAGCCTGGAAGCCGAGATGCAGTCGCTGGTAGATGCGATGAATGCGCCGCAGACCCAGAGCCGGCTGGCGACGTCGATCGCGCTCGAGGTGGTGGAGCTTTATCCATATGTGAATTACCTGAAGTTTCTTCTGCCCCTCACGGTCGCCCTGGCCATGTATATCTCGGTGATGATCGGCGGGGGAATGCTCTATATCGACGACAAGGCAAGGGGTGTTCATGAGGGCTATCTTGTAACTCCCATCACTAAGTTCGAGTTAGTCTTCGGCATGAACATCGCCGGCTCCGTGAAGGCCGTGCTGGCGGGCATCAGCCTCACAGTAATCGGGTCGCTCATGGCCGGTCTCGGAGTTATCTTTCATCCTGAGGCCATGGCCGAACTTTTCTGCCTGATCGTTGCAGGCTCCATTGCCTTCAACGGCATGATGTTTCTACTGATGGTTCGCGTCAACGATCCGCTCGTTCCCCGCGCCATGTTCGGAGTTCTGAACACCCTTCTCCTCTATCCTTCGGGAGGCATGTATCCCATCGCTGCTTTTCCGCGCTGGCTCCGAGCTATCTCGGTCATTGATCCCTTCACCTATTGCGTCCACGGCTTTAAGGCTGTGCTTCTTAAAGATGGAGGCTTTGTAGCCATTCAATACGATCTTCTTTTTTTGTTTGCCTTCGGCATTGGCGCGCTGCTGATAGCTACGCCGCTTTTCAAGCGCACTCTATGAGAGCTCAAAATTCCACGCGAAGCTGGAAAGATGCGCTGAAAGATGGATGTTTGCGTTGAAACAAAATCAGCAGAATTCCGTTTCTACATCGAGCTTTGAAGGTTTCCGGCAGGCGCTGTCGTCGGAATGCAATGAGGCGGCTCATCCCTTGTGGGAGGGTGGGCCGCTTCACTGTTTTACGTGCTTTTCGACAGGATGCGCGGAAACTCCCATGGGGTTTTGAGTGCGCTCGCAGTCTCTTCCTTTGCACCGATGAGCGTTGATCCCTCATCCTAGAGATGAGGAGATTTTCAGCATGAGCACACAGGTTGTTTCAGCGGCTGCTGCGGGCACGATCGCACTCGGAGACTTGACTGTCAACCGCCTGGGTTACGGCGCGATGCGCATTACGGGCAAAGGCATTTGGGGTCCGCCTGCGGATCGAGCGGCTGTGCTGGCCACGCTGCGGCGCGCGGTGGAGCTGGACGTCAACTTTATTGATACGGCGGATTCGTATGGACCCTATGTCTCGGAAGAGCTCATAGCGGAGGCGTTGTTTCCCTATCCGCAGGGACTGGTGATTGCAACCAAAGGCGGATGGGAACGGGTGGGGCCGGGGCAATGGACTCATAACGCAAGTCCGAAACATCTTGAAGAGGCCGTGGCGGGGAGCCTGAAGCGGTTGCGGCTGGAGCGGATCGACGTCTACCAGCTGCACATTCCCGATCCCGCGGTTTCTTTCGATGCCTCGATGGAGACGCTGGCGCGGCTGCAGGAGCAGGGGAAAATTCGGCATATCGCGTTGTCGAATGTGACGCTGGAGCATGTGGAGCGGGCGCGCAAGATTGTGCCGATTGTTTCGGTACAGAACCGGTACAGCTTTGCCGATCGCGAGTGGGATTTCCTGCTGAACCATTGCGAGAAGAATGGGATTGCTTTCATTCCCTGGGCGCCCCTGGGGCAGAATCGGCAGGCGCACGATGTGCTGGAGAAAGTGGCGAAGCAACTTGGCGTGACGCAGCTGCAAGTGGCGCTAGCATGGCTGCTGCAGCGGTCGCGTGCGACTTTGCCGATTCCGGGGACGTCTTCGGTGGCGCACCTTGAAGAGAATATTCAGGCGGCGGGACTGCATTTGCCGGATGCAGTGTTTCAGGAGTTGTCGGCGGTGAGTTCGCCGCCGGCGAGTTTGCGGTGAAGGGTAGCGGGCTCTCCATCGAGATGGCCGTAGTCTCCCACCCTTTCGCCGGTAAGAAGGCGAAAGGATGGGGCACGGAGGGTTCTTAGATGCAGTTCCGCCGCCCCATTTTCGTGCGTGGTCGGGGCGCCTGGGCTGGCTCGCTCGGCGGCGGTGTATGCTGATCTCCGTCATGAAGACTCCAATTCCGCATCACCTCAAATTTCTCATCGTTGTTGCAATGGCTATTCCTCTCGCGGCGCAGGAAAAGCCCAAACCGGAAGACACTGAAGTGTGGCAGCCGGAGCCGAAGATCGTGACTCCGGGCACTCCGGTAACGGCTCCCCCGTCGGACGCGGTTGTGTTGTTTGACGGCAAGAACCTGGACGAATGGGTTTCGGCACAGGATCACTCACCGGCGAAATGGGACGTGCATGACGGCATTGTTACAGTGAGCAAGACGTCCGGTTCGGGCAACATCGAAACCAAGCGGACGTTTCGGGATTATCAGCTCCACGTTGAATGGAGAATTCCGGAGAACATTACCGGCAGCGGCCAGGCGCGAGGGAACAGCGGAGTTTTTCTTGCTTCGACGGGCCCGGGGGATGCAGGCTATGAGCTTCAGGTTCTCGACTCCTACAACAACAAGACCTATGTCAATGGCATGGCCGGCAGTCTCTACAAGCAGAGCATCCCTCTGGCCAACCCCATGCGCAAACCGGGGGAGTGGAATATCTACGACGTCGTCTGGACTGCACCGACCTTCAACGACGACGGCACGGTGAAAACGCCCGCCTACTGCACGGCTTTCCTGAACGGCGTCCTTGTCGACAATCACTTTGAACTGAAGGGGCAAACGCTTTACATCGGAAAGCCGTTCTACAAGAAGTACGACGCGGCGCCGATCAAGCTACAGGCGCACGGGGACAAGAGCGAGCCCCTCAGCTTCAGGAATATCTGGGTGCGAGAACTGCCGTAGGGTTTTCACTGGATAATTTCCTTAATTGCGGTTGGCGCTATCCCAGGTCTCAGATGCGAGACTTGGGAAACCCATGGCCGTGCCTGATTCAGCTTCGCGATGGGCCAGCTTCGTGCTTTCCCACCCTAGACCACCCCACGACCACGGACCCGGTCGCGGGGACCCCGGATGGCAGAGCCAGGATCGGGCAGCCATTTTCGTGCCCGATCAATCATTCGCAAAACCCCAGCGGTGGGCGGCTTTCCCCTGCGGGACCTAAACACCTACAATGGGTGCTGACTTCAACCCACGAGGAAAACGATGCCGCTGTCCGGAGAAGCGATCCGCCTGATGAATTACATTGACGATGTGTCTGTGACTTTGCGCCGCATTCTGGCGTTTGCGCCGACGCTCTCTGAAGACGAACGTGCGCGCGTGGCCGAACATCTTGTGCGCTCCAAACCCAGTGCCGACGAAGTGTTGCAGGCCTTGAAGGCCAAGTAAGGTTTTGCTTGACGACGGTGGCGATTGTGGGCGCGGGCCCGCTGGGCAGGTGGCTTGCTTCGGCGGCTGCACGCGCCGGCTACGGCGTTTTTCTAGAAGATGTGCTGCCGGTGAACCTGTACCATGCGCGTGAGGCATTACGTCGCGCATTGAGTCCCGAGGCGCTGCCAGCCGTGAATTTCGTTTCCACAATTGAGGACGCGGTTCGCGATGCGGACCTGGCGATCGACTGTGTGCCGGACGAGCTCGAATCGAAGCTGGAAATCTTGTGGCTCTTGGACCGGATGGCTCCGCCACGGACGGTGTTCGCCACACCGACGACACGGCTATCGATTGCCGATTTGGCGGCATGCACGTATCGGGCGGATAAATGTGTCGGCATCGTGGCGGAAGCTAGAGAACTGACGGAAAGGCAAGAAGGGGCAGGCGCAGCCTTGCTGCTGCGGACAACGCCGACGACTACTGCGGAGACGGTTGCCGTTGTGAGGGATTTTTGGGTGCGGGTTGGATTCGAGGTGCGGTTCGAAGTGGAGCAGGATTCCGACGTTCGCTAGTTCTCTGACAAGTTTGATTTCGCACTTTTCGGTTCATGGTTTCCCACCCTTTCGCCAGGAAATTGAACCGCAGATCCTTCGACTTCGCTGCGCTTGGGATGACAGCATGGATGAGAGGTTCGTTGCTTTCCCAGGTCTGAAAATCCAGACCTGGGGCACCCATTTTCGTGTTTGTTTCAGCTTCGAGAAACGCAGGTCCTTCGACTTGCTGCGCTCCGCTCAGGATGACAGCAAGATGGGGCGTGGAGAAAGTGCGAGAACAAGCTTTAGGAGATCTAGTGCTCGCCAGCATCACTTCGTCGCAGCGAGGATACGTTCGTAGTATTCGACGTAGAGCGGCAGCACCAGGGTGGAGCAGAACCGCGATCGCGCCGTTTTTCGGGCTGCGTCGCGCATGATTTCGAGGCGCTCCCGGTTCTTGAGCAGTTCGACTGCACCTTCGGCCATATTGTCGACGTCGCCTACGGGAAAAAGCAGACCGTTGACCCCGGCGTCAATCAGCTCCGGCACACCGCCGACGTTGGTGGCGATGGTGGGGACGCGGCAGGCCATGGCCTCGAGGGCGGCCAGGCCAAAGGACTCAAGCTGGCTGGGCATGAGCATGAGATCTGCGAGGGGGAGCAGCTCGTTGACGCGTTCCTGTTTTCCGAGGAAGTGAATTTTGTCGTTGATTCGGAGCTCATGTGCGAGCCACTCGGCTGCCGAGCGATCGGGCCCGTCGCCGACCAGAACAAGACGTGCAGGAACCTGCTCGACCACTCGGGCGAAGACCTTGACCACGTCGGTGACTCGTTTGACCGGTCTGAAATTCGACAAGTGAATCAGAATTGCTTCGCCAGGGTTAGCGAGGCGGCGCCGCGCTTCGTTGCGCACAGCTTCGTCCTTGTAGGGAGTGTAGACATCGCAATTGACGAAGTTGGGGATTACCTCGATGGGGCGCGCGATTTCGAAGTCTTCGACCGTTTTGTCTTTCAGATAATTTGAAATGCTGGTGACGCCGTCGCTCTCCTGGATGGAGAAGCGGGTGATGGGAAGATAGCTCCGGTCGAGGCCGACGAGAGTGATGTCGGTTCCATGCAGGGTGGTGACGAAGGGCAAGCGACGACCGCGGGCCGCAAGCATTTGCCGCGCCAGCAGCGCACTGACTGAGTGGGGAATGGCGTAATGAACGTGGAGCAGATCGAGCTCATAAAACTCCGCGACTTCCGCCATGCGCGAAGCGAGCGCCAAGTCGTAGGGCGGAAACTCGAACAGCGGGTAATTTGAGACGGGCACTTCGTGGTAGAAGATACCGTTGTCGCGCCCGGTGAGGCGGAAGGGCTGGGAATAGGAGATAAAGTGGACTTCATGACCGATGGCAGCGAGTTCAATGCCGAGCTCGGTGGCCACTACGCCCGAGCCGCCATACGTGGGATAACAGGTGATGCCTATGCGCATGGCGCGGTCCCGCTCCGTTTCTGCTGCTGCTGCTTGTCGAGACGAGCATAAAATGGCCGACCGGCCATTATATGGGGGGATTCCAAAAGTTGTAGATTCTCAGATGATGCAAAAGACGCGAAAAGAAAGCGAAACTTAACTCTAATCCGGGGTCGTCAGAGCTACTGAAGAAATCCTGATCAACACCAGTCTAATTTGCTGGGTCGAAAACTCGCTCGGCACAGCCAAGTTTCATCTTTGCCATTCGAAGACTGAACCCTGAGTCAGTCTCCCTCCAGCCAGTCGTTAATTGAGACCGATCCTTGGCAGCCAGGTGTGCCACGCGTGCAGGGACATGCTTGTGCCGGGAAGCACATGGCTCGCGTCGCGATGTAACCACACGCAAACACGAAAACCGAAAGAACAAAAGCAAAGACCTTCCAAATAGGGAAAAAACAAAAACCAATCCACCAATGAACAACATTATCCAACTCGAGGACAGAGTCAGCCGCAGCCGGAGCAAGCACGAAGGAGAATCCTCGGCGGAAATTTGCGACAGGCTCAGCCGGACTCGCGTGAGTAGTCAGAGGCAGCTCCCGACGGATCATGATTATGCGGTTCCGACCCGCGAATATCAGCTTGATCAATCGTCGCCATTACCTGCCACGGCTGCTGCTGACCCTGTCCTCGAAAAGGCAAATGCAAAAACAAAAATCACCCCGGCGATTCGAAGATGTTGACAGGGGCACACCATATCAATTTCTGAGTAGAGGGTCATTCGGGCGGAATACCGAAACGGGCATGGCAGGTCGCGCTCTTCGGTATCATTGGCGGAAAGCCAGATTGCTGGAGACGGTGTGGACCTGCTAGAACGACCGCCATGTCGGCATTGACTTTTTTGACTACATTTAGTGCGAAATCGGATTGGACTGTATTCCGATATCCGGATTCCGATTGTGTTGGGGATAATTCGGAAGACCTGGGTCGGGATTCCTCCCGGGTTGGCAGGGCAACCGTTCGATGCAAGCGTCGTTTCGCTAGGCCCGATCAGCTCTTTTCGCGTCGGTCGCCGTTAAAAGTCGCAGGTTTCTGATTATCAATCAGATCGCAATGCCGCCACCGGATTAACGGATGCGGCCCGCCTCGCCGGGATATAGGTTCCTGCAACTGCCAGCAGCGGCAAGATGCAGATTGCTGCGAAGAGCGCCAGCGGATCATGCTTCGAAGTTTGAATCAGTTCACTCTTGGCGAATTCCCCGGCGGTGAAGGCTAAGGGAAGCCCGAGGGCTACACCGAGCAGCGCCAAAAGAAAGGCCTGGCGAAGCACCATCCACATCACGTCCCCTCGATTGGCGCCTAGCGCCATGCGGATGCCGATCTCCTGCGTTCGCTGCGACGTGATAAACGACAGAACTCCGTAGATGCCCACCAGCGAGAGCAAGAGCGCCGCGCCGGCGAATGTTCCGAACAATGCCAGGGCGAATCGCGGGCCAGCATAACCGTACATATCCAGCATCTGCCGAAGCGTCATCGCATCGACTACGGGTTGGTCCTTGTCGATCGCATGCACGGCCTGCCTCACCGGGTTGGTCAGATCGCCCGCAGGCAGAGTCGTTGACACAATCAAGGCGTCGGCAGCCGCAGGAGCCACGGTGTACTGCAAAAAGATGTGCGGATAGTTTTCTCTGAATCCAACAAAGAATGGAAGATCGCTCACGACTCCCACGACGGTGAATGAATCATCCGCGAGTTTGTTCTTCCGGTCCGGCTTGAAATCGGGCAGGCGGACGGTTCTGCCAATGACATTCTCCCCGGCAAAGTAGCGTTTGGCGAAGTTTTCGGTAATCACTGCCTCATGCGCCTGCGCAGAGATTTCACGCTGATCGATGAAATGTCCCTGCAGGATTTTTCTGCCCGAAGCCGCGAGGAATGCGGAATCGGTCAGATGAATGGCAACGATGCGTTTGTCTTCAGGCTGACCGCCAATCTGTACCCGGTCCCCGTAGATATCCATAAACGGAAACGCCGCGTCCACTGTTGCCGTGCTGACTCCAGGAAGAGCACGAACGCGATCGAGCAAGTCGCGGAAGAAGATCGAGCGGCTCTCCGGCGTTGGATAGCGTACATCGGGGAGTGGCACCCGCATCATGAGAGTGCGGTCGGGGGCGAATGGAACGGGCACACTTTCGACTGCCAGGAGCGAGCGCACCATCAACCCCGCGAGCATGAGTAAAGCCAGGGAGAGCCCTATCTCCGTGACGACGAAACCGCTGAGCATGCGCCGCTGGGTTCGGCTCCCCGCAAACCTCGAACCGCTCAGAGCAGCGGCTAGTCGCGGATTGGCGCTATGCCACGCGGGCGCAATACCGAAGATCAATACTGTCGCCAACGCGAGGCCCAGCGAACCGAGCAGGACGGGAAGGTTCATTGTCACAACTGCCTCGTCCGGAATGGTGTCCGCCGGGACGATGCGGAGAATGGCCTGTAAGCCCAACCACGCGCAAGCGAGTGCAACGGGCAACGCGGTCAGCGCCAGCATCAGGGATTCAGTGAGCGCAGAACGGACCAGCCGCACGCGCGATGCGCCAATCGAAGCACGAACCACAAACTCGCGTTCACGATTCACGGCGCGCGCCAACAGAAGGCTCGACACATTCACGCAGGCAATAAAGAGCAAAACAAAGACCGAAGCGAGCAGAAGATAGAGCGTGCTCGCCAGGTCCGATTTGAACATCTCATCGAAGGGAAGAATGCCGAGGCCAAGGTTCTTCGGGAAGATGAAGGGCGCCGTCTGATAAAAGTCATTAAAGATGGGCCTGAGTTCGGCGGCAGCCTGGGCTTGAGTCACGCCAGCCTTGAGTCGTCCGACGAGCGCGAAGTAGCGCTGCCCATCCACCTCGTACGCATTCGTCATTTGAATGGGGAGGTAGACGTCCGCGCCACGCCATAGAAAACGAGGAGGCATGATTCCGATGATGGTGCGCGGATGGCGATCGACGTTGAGGACCTGACCAAGCACTGAAGGACTGCCGCCATAATGA
The DNA here is from genome assembly GCA_963704415.1 of uncultured Acidobacteriaceae bacterium. GTDB lineage: Bacteria > Acidobacteriota > Terriglobia > Terriglobales > Acidobacteriaceae > Telmatobacter. The sequence continues at coordinate 3,567,657 of OY969908.1, forward strand.
GCCTGCCAGTAACGGTAGCTCAGCAATGCCACCTCTTCATGACCAGGAAGGACGTCGGCGTCGATGGTGGCGCGTCCGAGGATCGGCCGCACGCCAAGCACATCGAAGGTGTTGGGCGTAATGTAATTGCCGCGCAGGCGCTGGGGTTCGAAGTTTCCTGTCAGCTCAACCATTCCGACAGTTGAGGCGGTGACCCCGTTGAAGATATCGGTATTTTGCGCAATTTCATTAAACTGCTGTGGCGTATAGGCACGCCAGCTGCACTCGCCCAGCTCGGGCCAGCAGAGTTTCGGAGTGGCCAGAGTATGTACGTCTTTGTAGGGGAACGGATCAATCAGGACGCCGTAGGCCACGCTGAAAACGGCGGCGCTCGCACCGATTCCGAGCGCAAGCGTAAGAATTGCGGTTATGGCAAAACCAGGATTCTTTCGAAGCTGACGGGCCGCATATCCGAGATCCTGGATGAGTGTCTCAAAACGGAATCCGGAAAGCGCATCCATCACTCCTCCTACGCGGTCGCTCGATGGTTGCTGCGACCTGTCCGAGTGGATTCGGTTCACGCGAGCGCCGAGATAGGTTGGGTTCTCCAGCCCGGCGCTTTCAATATACCTTTAAGCCGGCCGTCTGTGTGCGCGATTCTTGTTCAACGTCTTGAGATTTGCTGCCGCTGCAACGACCCAGCGTTCACGGACCTGCGTTGGGCTGTGAAAGTTGACAAAACCCGCTTGACACTCGAAATAAGTGGCCCTACGATGATCCGGTGGAATCGATACCATCCCTTGATCATTCCACAGTCGATAGAAGCCCTGTTCCCGTCCGAACCATTGAAAGCTCACATTTTTGATTTTGCGTTGGTGGAGGTTCCATGTTTCCCTTTGCGAAGAGATTGTTGTTTCTTGCCTCGATGACCCTTGCGATTCCCGTCTGCGCGCAGACCATGAGCGCACCAGACATCGCACGGCAGCCGACGCTCTTCGTCGTCCCCTACGCCCACCTCGATACGCAATGGCGATGGGAGTTTCCGCAGGTGATCAGCGAATATCTGCTGAAAACGATGCGGGTGAACTTCGATTACATTGATAAGTATCCGCACTACGTCTTCAATTGGACTGGCTCGAATCGATACCGGTTGATGAAGGAATATTATCCCGCCGATTATGCGCGGATGAAACAGTATGTTGCGAAAGGCAACTGGTATCCGGCCGGCTCTTCAGTAGAAGAAGGCGACGTAAACCTGCCCAGCGCCGAGTCGATTATTCGCCAGGTTCTTTACGGCAACACCTATTTCCGCTCTGAGTTCGGCAAAGCGAGCGCAGAGTACATGCTTCCCGACTGTTTCGGATTTCCTGCTTCGCTTCCGACCATCCTGGCCCATGCCGGCGTGAAAGGTTTCTCCACGCAAAAGCTGAGCGCGGCGTGGCAGCCTGCACCAAAGGTCGGTGGTCCTGGATCGCCTGAAGAGACTCCTGAAGGAATTCCGTTCAACGTTGGCGTTTGGGAAGGCCCGGATGGCGAAACGGTTTTGGCGGCATTGAATCCAGGGGGTTATGGAAGCCGAATTCGCACGGACCTAAGCAAAACACCTCCACCGGCGGCGCCTCCGGAGCGAAGCGGTCGCCGGCAGACGCCGGAGACAGATTGGCCGAAACGCATCGATATCGATGGAAAGGCAACAGGAGTTTTCGCCGACTATCACTACATCGGCACAGGAGACATTGGCGGCGCAGTGGATGAGGAATCAGTGAAGCTGCTGGAGGCAACTGTTACGCACGGAAACGCGGTGATTCCTCCGCCTGGATTCGGATTCGGGCAGCCGCTAACGACTGTCGACAACCAAGGCAATCCAGTTCTCATGGGGAATGGGCCGGTCCGCGTGATCTCATCGGCAGCCGATCAAATGTTCCTCGATATCAAGCCCGAGATGCAATCGAGAATGCCGAGATATAAAGGCGACCTGGAGCTGATTAATCATTCGGCTGGCTCTCTCACTTCTGAGGCTTACCACAAGCGCTGGAATCGCAAGAACGAAATTCTCGCCGACGCCGCCGAGAAAGCCTCAGTCGCAGCGGCATGGATGGGTGGACGCCCTTATCCGCAGCAACGACTGAACAACGCATGGACACTGGTGATGGGTGGACAGTTTCATGACACCGGCGCCGGAACGGCTACACCGCGTTCCTATGAATTCGCACAAAACGACGATGTGATTGCACTCAACCAATTCGCGGACGTATTGACCAGCGCGACACAATCGGTGGCGTCTGCGCTGGATACGCAGGCAGGCGGAGTTCCCGTTGTCGTCTATAACCCGCTCAACATTGAACGCGAGGATGTGGTGGAGGCTGCGATTCATTTCCCGGGCGGGATACCGAAGACCGTGCGCGTCGTCGGGCCCGACGGAAATGAGGTCCCCGCCCAGATTGAGAACGGAAAGGTGCTCTTCCTCGCCAGAACGCCGTCGGTGGGTTATGCCGTCTATGACATTCGCCGTGCAGAATCGGCGCCGGCAAGTGGATTGAAGGTGAGCGAGACGGGGCTCGAGAACGCGCGTTACCGCGTCTCAATCGGCCGCGATGGCGATGTGACCAACATCTTCGACAAATCCCTGAACAAGGAACTTCTCTCCGCGCCAATCCGGCTGGCGATTTCCAACGATGCCCCCAGACTGTGGCCGGCGTGGAACATGGACTTCGACCAGGAACAGGCGGCTCCCCGAGCGTACGTGGATGGGCCGGCGAAGATTCGCGTCGTGGAAGACGGGCCAGTGCGGGTCGCCGTGGAGATTACTCGCGAGGCTCAAGGTTCGAAATTTGTGCAGACCGTGCGCCTCTCGGCAGGCGACGCGGGCAATCGTGTGGAATTCCGCGAGTCCATCGACTGGCGAACACTCGGAGCCAATCTCAAGGCGGTCTTTCCGCTTTCGGCAGCCAACAGCAACGCGACGTACAACTGGGAGATCGGCACCATCGAACGGCCGACCGAAGGTGAGAGACAATTCGAAGTCGCATCACATCATTGGATCGATTTGACCGACGCCAGCGCCACGTGGGGCTCGACTATTCTCACCGACGTTAAGAATGGATCGGACAAGCGGAATGACCATACGATTCGGCTCACACTCATTCGCACACCGGGCCCCGCTTCAGGAATGAAGGGCGACTACACCGACCAGGAAAATCAAGACTGGGGTCATCACGAGATTCTCTTCGGCATTGCAGGCCATGCTAACGACTGGCGCGAGGGCGCAACGGACTGGCAAGCTTACCGCTTGAGTACACCGCTTATCGGCTTTGAAACCGAACGGCACGCAGGAGCCTTGGGCCGCAGTTTTTCACTGGTCAAGGTTAACGATCCGCACATAAGAATACTGGCACTCAAGAAAGCCGAGAACGGCGACGAAACGATTGTGCGCCTGGTTGAAATGCAAGGGAAGCCGGCTGCGAATGTCCAGGTAAAATTCGCAGGCCCCATTGCCGAAGCGCGGGAAGTGAACGGCCAGGAGCAACCACTCGGCGATGCCACCGTGGCGAACGGCACGCTCCAGACTTCGTTCAAACCGTATCAGCCACGTACCTTTGCCGTACGGCTTGGCGCGGCTCCGGTTCAGTTGAAAGCGGTCGAGTCGCGGCCGGTCAGTCTCAACTACGATCTAGCAGCGGCGAGCAACGACGATACAAAGTCGGTGGGAGGGTTCGACAAGAAGGGCAATGCTCTGCCGGCAGAAATGCTTCCCTCAGAGTTGCATGTAAATGGTGTTGACTTCAGGCTCGGGCCGGCCGAGACCGGCAAGCCCGATGCTGTCGTGGCCAAGGGGCAGTCGATCGACCTGCCCGCGGGCGATTTCAATCGCGTCTATGTGCTCACGGCCTCCGCGGATGGGGATCAGGAAGCAGTTTTCCGCGCCGGTTCCCATCAAGAAAAAGTAAACGTGGAGGACTGGGGTGGACTCATCGGGCAATGGGATACGCGCATCTGGAAACCTCGACCCGCTACGGTAACTGAAGGCGGCGGGCGATACGACAGCGAACCGGCACATCAAGTTCCACTACGAACGGATTGGGCGGTTTCAGCCAATCACGCGACGTGGGACCTGAACAACACTGGATCGCCGGACTGGTCGCCGAGTTATCCCGCAGACTATCTCGGATTGCGTCCAGGCTACATCAAGCCCGCAGCCCTGGCCTGGTACGCCTCGCATCACCATACGCCCGACGGACTAAATGAGCCCTATCAGTACAGCTACGTCTTCGTGTATGGAATCAATCTGCCGCTGGGCACAAAGACTCTGACGCTGCCGTCGAATGGCGACATTCGGATACTCGCGGTATCGGTGGCTAAAGAAGAGCCGCAAGTGAGCCCGGTTCAACCGCTCTACGACACGTTGGGAAGAACTGAACCGGGTACGATGGAAGCGGCTTCAGGCAAGCAGACCGCAAGTAGTCGCTGACGCCGGAGCAGCGGCTATAACTCTCCACGTCCTCGCGCGATTCGAGCCGCACGAGGTCGGCAAAAACGCACTTACCTAGCGCCATACATCATGAGGATCAACTCTACGCCGGTTTGAAGCTCCACGATGCGATCTGGGCTACTGATTCTGGAACTGCAACCAGGGCCTCCTTCAGGCTCGAGTTTGAGGTTAGGCAACATACGGGGGACAAACCCCGTCGCCAGGCTCATTCAGTGAATTTCAAATTGACCGGATGATCCGGGCGTTTCAAGCCTTCCGGGGACGGCGCAGTAACGGGCACATCGTCGAGCCCGAGTTCGCTTCTGGAAGTGCTGTCAAGTCGAGATTGTGCATTATCAGGACTAGCCACTGTCCATCATTCTTTGCCATAACGAAATTCAATAAACCCAAACGATCAGGTCGTCGGTTTCCCTGGGCATCCATCGCACCCGTCATCTCCCAATGCACGTCCACGGCTGCTACGTCGGGACGAATGAACCTGGATTTGATGGCTGTATATTTTTGGTGACTGTTCTTGAAAATGGTCGCGAACAGCGGCGCGTGGAATTCTTCAATTCGCGATCGTCCGCTCTCCCCTTTTCCCCGCCAGTTCGTAAAGTCGGCGTCCTCGGCGAAAACTGCCGCAAACGCCTTGGCGTCATGCCGGTTCCACGCATCCATGAATCGGTCCATCAACGTCCCGATTGCCTGCCGATCTGTTTCCACGTTGCTCTGTCCCCGTAATGGAGAAATCATTCCAGCACACGCGAGGGCTGCCATGCAAATACAGAGTTTTCCGGTCATTCCGCTCCTTCTCCCTGATCTCTCTGCTTGAATTGGAGAGCCAGGATTCCCGAGAAACCTGGCTCTTCCAACGCGTCATTACTCGTCGTGCACGCGCACGCCATTACTGCCGATGTTCGCTGCCACGGGGTGCCCGCCCAACGAAAGCGATTGGACTACGGTGCGGAACTCGGCTCCCTTGCGCACGATCACAAGCGCAAGGTCAATCACCGATCCATCGGAGTAATTGATGGTCGCTGTCCCCGTGCAGTCGGCGTTCACATGATAGGTGCCGGTTTCGCTTTGAAAACCAGTGGATTGTGGAACTCCATTGATCACGACGAAATCGACTTGAGTGAATTTCCCATTGCCGTCGAAATCCGTCATCGCAACGCCGTTCTGGGGGAGCACCACGCCAGGCCCCGGCAGAATCTGGCCGGAGATGGTCTGGCCATATTTGCCTGTCAATGAATCGTTCGAACACCACTGTGCTTTCGCCAGGGGTGCGCTCCCAAGCGTCAGGCATGCGATTGCTGCCGCTGCCAACATTCCTCTGCCGATCAATACTCGCATAGTTCCCTTTCTCGCAAATGAGTTGCTGAGGCCCTCCGGTCTCAGTCGGGAGTAGATTGCGGCAACCCCGTCTGCTTGCCAATGGCCTGCGCCTGTCGATTGGGTTACTTTTTCATGACGAATTCAAGCGACTGAAAACAATGCCGTTGAATTCGACAAAGGATGTATGTCGCCTTGCTGTACCCTTCGATCAGGGGTGACCATGCCTCGGGACCTGGTGAGATTCGGAGACGACCTCGAATTAGACCGAGCCGCCTATGAACTGCGTCGTGCTGGACTGCCGTTGAAGCTCGAACGGATCCCCATGGAGATCCTGTTCCTGCTGGTCGAACGCAAAGGGCAGTTGGTCTCCCGCGACGACATCATCGCAAGGGTCTGGGGTAAGGACGTCTTTCTCGACACGGACAACAGCATCAACTCCGCGATCCGTAAGATCCGCCAGAAACTGAATGACGATCCGGAAAACCCCATCTATGTCCAAACCGTTACGGGGAAGGGTTACCGGTTCATCGCGACCCTCACAGAGGACCGCCTTCTCGACCCTCACCCTGACGCTGTCAGCGCCCCGCCAACTGCAGCGCCACCGATCGAATCGGCCCCCGCGAGACTGTCTTCCGGCGGGCGGTCGTTCTGGCGTCCGGGATGGATTGTCGGACTAGTCGTTCTCGGCGTACTTCTGGCTGCCACCATTTCCTTCGTACGCATGCGGGCGCCGTCAACCTCCGCCGCTACGCCACACCGTGTCATGCTGGCAGTGCTGCCCTTCGTCAACCTCAGCCATGACCCCGAGCAAGAGTACTTTAGCGACGGATTGACCGAAGAGACCATTACCGACTTGGGCGAGGTCAACCCGGAACAACTCGGCCTGATCGCACGCACATCGACCGCGGCCTACAAGGGAGCCAACAAGACGATTGCTCAGATCGGGCATGAGTTGGGAGTCGATTACGTGCTCGAAGGCAGCGTCCGGCGCGAGGGCGGAGTCGCTCGCATCAGCGCCCAACTTATCCGCGTCAACGATCAAACGCATCTGTGGGCGCACAACTATGACCGCGAAACCGGTGGGCTTCTTGCATTGCAGAACGAATTGGGCCGGGCCATCGCGCAACAGGTCCAGGTGAAACTCGCGCAGCGGTATGGGAACCGGCCGATCAATACCTACGCCGCAAATCCCGAAGCCTATGAGCTCTACCTCAGAGGTCGCTTCTATTTGAACAAGAGGACGTTTCCTGAAATCGATGCGAGCGTGAATTACTTTCAGCGTTCCATCCAGAAGGATCCTGGCTTCGCCCTCGCCTATGCAGGCCTTGCCGATTCGTACATGGCCAATGCCATTCGGTCCCCGCAGGAATTCGATCCCAAGGCGAAGGCCGCGGCCTCACGGGCCCTCGAACTGGACGGCGATCTCGCCGAAGCACATACCGTGCTGGGCGCGGTAAAGGCCGACTTTGAATATGACTGGCCAGGCGCTGAACAGGAGCTCAATCGAGCTATCGAACTCGACCCGAACTACGCCGACGCTCACTTTCGGTATGCGTGGAGCTACCTCACTCCCCTCGGTAAGTCAGACCAGGCTATCGCCGAAATGGAGAAGGCCTTGCAACTTGATCCGTTTTCCCGGATCGATAACACCGTGTTTGGATGCATCTATCTTTACGCTCGCCGCTACGACGAGGCCGCACGGCAATTCAACAAGGCGATCAAGTTGAATCCAGGTTTCTTTGTCACCTACTACCACTTTGCCTGGTTATATGCACAGCTTGGGGAATTTCCGGACGCCATCACCGAGCTCACAAAAGGACGGTTCCTGGCCGGCGACGAGCGCGTCAAATCGGCCGCAGCGGAGGAAGCCAGCCTCAGAAAGGCATTTGCGGCGCACGGTGCCAGGGGCTTCTGGTTGCAGCTTCAGACTGAGGAAGGCGCCCGCGTCGGAGAGTTCGACGGTCCGCAGGTTGAAGCCCGGCTCGGCAATGACGAAAAGGCTCTCGAAGGACTGCAGCGCAACTATGAAGAGCGCAAAGCTCTGGGGACGCTGATGAACGTCGATCCCGCGTTCGATTCGCTGCGTTCCGACCCGCGATTCCGCGACCTGGTTCAGCGCATGGGGCTGACTCCGAATATCAATCGACCTTAGCTCATTTGGAAGTCGGTCGTGTCTGTGGACACATCGCCAGGCTCATCGTTTGGCGCATTTAGCCAAAACGCCCCCCGACCCAAGGCCTATTTCAGAGTTCCGCTTGTGTGGTGGCTATACGGAAATTTATGTCGTAGTTAATAGCCCAACGGCTAATACCTCATCAGTAGCATTTCGGAGTCTGCGAAAGAATGCCAGTGTCGGGATCGACGGGGTCACGTATGCAGAGTACGAGACCAACGCCGAGGAGAACGTCCGCCAGTTGCATCGGCGGCTTGATCAGAGGAAGGTCATGACGGCGGTCGCACGCGAACTGCTGGGCTTCATCTGGGCCATCGGGATCAAGGCTGAAGCGGCGACATACCCGGAATGGCGTCGGGTTGTCCTGCGTTCTTCGCATCCTTCTTCAGGGGCGGCCAGCCCCTTGCGCCAGTTCAAGATCGAGCCCAGCGCGCTCTCCGTTGATGAGCACAATTCCTTCATTGATGAGTTGCTGCCCGGTGCAATCGTAGGACTCATAACGGCGAAGTGCGTCCAAGGGGAAGAAAAACTCTACCGACAAAGCCTTTGCTCCGGGCACGCCCGGTCTTGTGCGGGGTCGGACGGTAGTGCTGAAGCTGATTCCGTCGAAGTTCTGATCGCCTGAGAAGAAAGTCAGCACGCGGCGAATGAGCGGTGAAATATGTTCGTCAAACGCCAGTGCAGCAAGCTTGTAACGCGAGGCGTCCGGCGGTTCGGCCAGCAAGGTGGTCATGGATAGTTCCAAATAGACCTGACGATGAAATGGAACAAACGCGGGCGGCGCATAGGTTACGAAATGTGCCTCAGGCTCCAATTCTTTCAGCATGTGGTTGCTCGCACCTTGAATCGAAGACTGTAATGTTGCCAGTGCCTGAGGTGAGGTGTCGTGCGCAGATGGCATTGACGGCGGTGGAGTCAGTGGGGCGGAACTTGAAGCTGGTGTTAAATCGGGCTGCTTCACGGCTTCGCCTTCCGCGGCAGGTGACACGGAAACACCGGAACCCGTTACCGTGGAGGCAACAGGCGGTGCGCTCGTTCTCGCCATCCCCGGGGGTGTCGGCGCATCACCCGTCACTGAAGCCTGGTCTTCGTCCGTGAGCCATATGCTCAACTGTTTCGCATTGAGCAGAACATCGGCATCTAGCAGGGCCCCTTGCATGGCGAGGTTAGTCTGCGCCGCCACCAGCTTTACCGCCGCCGCTTGCGGGAGATAGATCATGAGGTTTTCGGGCCGTTCGATTGGCATTCCCATGGTTTTGCTGATGACATGATGCGAAACTTCAACCGCGTACCCCTGGACAGCTGTGTCGCCTTGGAATGTCGGCACTGCAGCCTTCAGGATGGGAACCACAACGTCTTGAAAGGTCTGACGCGCACGCTGCTCCTCATTGAATCTGTCGGCCGCGTACGCTCCGTAGTAGTTCCCGGAGATGGCGATTACAGTGGATCCGTTGTAATGCTCAAAGCGGATGGAGTGCTGGTCAGTGCGCTTTTGAACTCTCTCGTCGATATCCAGTTTGCGGCTGAGATAGAATGGAAAGCTGAATTGATAGCCAGTAATGTTCTGGCCAACTGTCTTGAGGTGATTGAAAGACTGTTCCTGAAGGGCGCGTAACGCAGGGTCAGTTATTTCGATCGTGGCTACAACCTGAGCGGCCAGCAACGGCGCGCCAAGAAGCAACATTGCAAGAAGCGGAACTCTACTTACGCGCATAAACCGTCCCTGCCGTTTCATACGGAGGATCAGCCACGGCGCGTGTATACGCGATAACTGCCCGCACATCCGCGGCGCTGAGTGTATTTCCATAGGGAGGCATCAACGCCGAACGACTCAACGCAGGGCCTCCGTGCTGAATGATCGCTGTCAGGTCGGCATCGCTCATCTTATTCAGAGTGGCGCCATCCGTGAATGTGTGCGGCTTCACCTCAAGATTGTCGTAGTTAGAAACACGCTCAGGCGATGATTCGGGATCGTGACAGCGGCTGCAATACTTGTCCGCGAGAATGGATCCAACTTGCTGCTGGTAGCCAAGCGCGGTTTCCACAACATCGATTGTTGCCGGTTTCGACTTACCCTGCGTGATAGCGCTGAGATGATATCGTCCCGCAACTGAGCCAAGAGTCACAGACGTGGTCGCCTGTCCGCTGGAATCGGTGAGCGCTGCGGCCCGATCGAAGCTCGCGCCCGCGGTGCCGCGGAATTCAACTAGTGCTCCCGGCACTGCAGTCCCCTGATCGTCATTGACCTGCACCACCAGGGGATCCTTGAGCGCAGTTCCGATGACACCTACCTGGTGGCCTCCGCTTGATTCGACAATTGCGGTCCCTGCGGCCATGGCCTTCAATCCCGCTTCGGGCGGGGCGGAGTGTTTGCAGCCGGCAAGAGTGGCAAGCATAAGGAGCGCAACCAATACCGGCAAGCGAAACGTGAAGCGCGCTGTGAATCGCCTTATCATAGCTTTGCTCCGCGGCTGCTTGAGCCTTTCAAAGACATCAGGAATGCTGTCAGAGCGCGCGCGTCGTCATCACCCATGTTTTCATTCGGCTCTGTCGTGCCTGGCCGCAGAGCCTGCGGATTTCTGAGCCACGCGTAGACCCACGCCGCCGTCAAGCGCGAGCCAACTTGAGTCAGCGTCGGACCAATATATCCCTTGTCGACTTTGGTGTCGACGATGTGGCACGATTGGCACGCATATTTTGAGTAAAACAATTGGCGGCCGTGCTCTACGATTTCCGTGGCATTCGAGGCCGCAGGCGCGAGTTCCTGATCGATGGATGGCGATTGGTAAACGGTGAGAATGTAGTCCGTCAATTCCTTGTTGTCGCTGTCGCTCAGGTTGAAGCGCGGCATGCGCCGAATAAGCGAGGGTCGCACCGTGTTGGGATTGCGCAGAAACTCAGTCAACCATTGCCGCTGTACCGCGCTGCCTTCCCATGTAAGGTCGGGCGCCATCTCGCCACCTCTGCCGTTGATGCGGTGGCAGCTAAAGCAAGCGAGTTCAGTCATCAGCCTGCCTGCGTGTCCGGCAGGTTGATAAGTCGTGTCCGGAGTTGCGGCCACTCGCAAACTGTCGGGCATTGAACGGGCACGGCTTGTTTGTGCGAGCAGGGCGGTGGTCAGAGCGTCTGTCTGCGCAGGAGTCAGGGTGAACTGCGGCATCTCGACACTCGCGCCAAATGCTCGCGGCTGACGAATCTTGGCCCCGATGTAGCCGGGCAAGGAGTGGTCCATACCCGGCAGAAAGACGATCTGCGCCGGCGGCTTGCTTCCCAGGGTGCTGAGTTCCGGCGCGAAGTTCTCCGGCTTCTGCACGCCATTGATCTCGTGGCATGCCGCGCATCCCAGCTCGACGACGAGTTTTCGTCCGTGGGCAATCTGCTTTGTGTTTGCGGCATCCAGATGGACCCCCGAACCGTAGTCTGAATCCGACTTGCTCTGTAGATAAGTAGCCAGCGTAACAATCTCCTGTGGCGTAAATCGGTAGTGCGGCATCGGAGTTGTCGCATCGTAGACGCGCGGGTTGTCGAGCCACGCAGCCAGCCACTCTGGCTTCGCCTTGTTTCCAATCCGTGTCAGTTCCGGACCTACGTCGCCACCGACGAGATTGCCGGCGGCATTCTGGACGGCGTGGCATGACGAGCAAAACGATTCGCCATAGAGGCTCGGCCCCGCGGATGGATCCGTGAGTGCCGCTGGTTTGATGCTCGCAACGGCAGTATCGCCCGCCTCCGCTGTGCTGCTGCTCACCAGATACGCTGAGATGTCGCTCGCGTCTGCATCGCTGAGTTTGTAATTGGGCATCGTTGTTGATGCCGCATAGGCCTGGGGATCCTTCAGCCAGGTGATTATCCAGTTGCGCGTCGTTTTGTCGGCGATGTGCGTCAGTGACGGAGGATGATCGGTAGCCACCATCCTGCTTCCATCAGGCCGCACGATGGCGTGGCAGTGCACGCATCCGTAACGCGCAAGCATCGTTCTGCCAAGGTTGAGTTGCGGCGTTCCGGGTAGCGCATTCTGGTGGCATTGGCCGCAGCCGGCTTCAATGTAGCGCGCCGGCAGGATTGGCTCCTCGCCTGCGCGTTCGCTGTGGTGCGCCTCCCCAACAGTAGTCGCCGCGCCTTGGCCCCCGTGACAGATGACACATCCGAATCCATCCAGGGAGTGCGGCACGACCGGATGTTTGCGGAAGGGCTGCTGGGTTACATCGGCAAGACTCGCCTCGTTCAATCCGAGATGGCAGGTGGTGCAACGATCAGTAACGCCCAACTCAGGCAGCCATATCTGATGAATGCCCGGCTGAAAGCGGCGCCGCAGGCTCACGGCTTCTCCGCGATCGTGGATGAGTGCAAGATACTGCCGCTGATAACTGTGCCACTCGCTGAAATGCTCCTTTGCCGGCGCAATTGCGAGCGCCAGCAACAGAGCGACACTCACAACGCCAAATGCCCGCACTGGGTCGCCGAAGAGCGCCTGCCACACAGAGCAGAGAATCTTCCTAATGAATTGCACTTAACTCCTCCAGGGCAAGACCCAGGACCAGCCCGGGCCGCGGAACCATGTGCCGACGGCGGTGAGCACAATCAATTCGAAGAGAAACCAGGTCATGATCCAGTAAGCCAGTGGCCTCCGGGCCAGATAACGGCGCAGTCGTGAAGGTGAATCAGGGCTGCAGTTGGCGGCGACGATCATCGCCAGAGCCACAAGCACCGTGGGCGGAACAGCGACATAGACGTGGAACACCAAAAGAAAGATCAGCATTCCCAGGGATGCGAGATAGAACAGTCGCAATCGCTTGGTGCGATCCTTCAGAAAGAGACCGTTGGCTTCAATGTTGACGTTGAAATACGGAATGATCACCAGCGAAATAATGAGCAGTGTAGGCACCAGGACGCCTGCAACGACGGGTGGGAAATAGTGCAGCAATTCCTGCAGGCCGAGAAAATACCATGGCGCTTTGGCGGGGTTCGGCGTGTGCGTTGGGTCGGCAATGCCTTCGAGCGGTGCGTTAAAGAACAGCGAAAAGAGGACCAATGCGATGGCGAGGAGTTCGATGGCCAAGGCGGCGCGGAATAGTACCTCGGGATAGGTTTGAACCTGATCTTCGCTGTTGACCTTGACCTGCGCGGACGTACGGCGCGTGACGAAGACAACGCGCGTGGGTGAGCGGCGCTGGTCCGAGTCGATCCCAGCCCCGAAGTCTTTCGGATCGCTCATTTAACCTCCTTCGCAATTACCGCGTCGTCAGCCACTGCGCGCGCTTTGGGCTCGGACTGTTGCACGTAGAGGCCTCCGTCCTTGCGGATGCGCCAGAAATGCACGGCGATAAAGAGAATCGCGGCCAGCGGCAGAACGACGCAGTGCAATACATAAAAGCGCAGCAGCGCATTCGCGTTGACCTGGTTGCCGCCGAGAAGGAGGAAGTGAATTTTGCTGCCGACCAGCGGAACCGCGGAAGAGAGATTGGAGCCCACAGTGATCGCCCAGTAGGCGAGTTGATCCCATGGAAGGAGATAGCCGGTGTAACTGAGCAGCAGGGTGATGAGCAGCAACACGATGCCAATGACCCAGTTGAATTCGCGCGGAGTGCGATACGCTCCACGATAAAAGACCTTGAACATGTGCGCGAAAACCAGGAAGACCATCAACTGCGCCGACCAGCGATGCAGGTTGCGGAGAAAGAGGCCGGACGATACGACAAACTGCAGGTCCTTCATATCTGCGTAGGCCTGAGGCACCGAGGGGTGGTAGTAGAGCATTAGCAGGATGCCGGTGATGACCAGGATCAAAAAAGTTCCGAATGTCAACGTGCCGAGGTACCATGTGGCACTGAAGCGCACCATGCGCTTGCGGACCTTTGTCGCAAAAAGATGAAGGAAGATGTTCTGCTGGATGGCCAGAGCGCGATGCAGCGTGCTGTTGCCCGCGCCGCTACGGAAGACGGATCGCCACACCCGGCTCGCGCGCACCTGTTCGAGAATCTGGTCGGATTTCGCTGACATGCTCAAATCCTCAGGTACTGCAGTGGCGGAATATCCGCCGAGCGATCGACCATCAAGTCGCCTTCATCACTCACCCAGGTCTTGAGCCATGGGAGCGGCTTCGGTGCTGGGCCTTCAATCTTTTCTCCCGTGCGCGTGAATTTGCTGCCGTGGCACGGGCACGCGATGATGCCCAGGTCCTGATTCCAGGCGGTCAGGCAGCCCAGGTGCGTGCACACTGCATTGAGCGCAAAGTAACCCTCTTCGGCGCGCACCAGATAGATTCCGGAATTCACGTCCATGGTGACTGAGTTCAGGGCAAAGTTCTCGGGCTTGCCGGCATTGACGATGGCCGAGGGTTCATACAGGACGTTGGGCGAAAGGTATTCGTAAGAAAAAACAATCGTGCCGGCTGCGGCGATGCCCAGCGATCCGAGCCCGATCTTGGTGAAGAAGGCTCTGCGATCGAATTCTGTAGGGATTGGCTGCGTCACTTTGAGCGCTTCTTCGGGCATGTGTTACCTCCTCACCGCGCTTGCCATCGAAGGCGTAGAGCGCAAGGAGCGATCGATAGATTCGATTGAAACGAGCCCCGTCGGGACCGTCGGAACAAGGTCGTAGGCCTCCATGGTGATGGTGCCCGCGGGACAACGAGCCGCGCAGAGTCCACAACGGATGCAGCGCGTTTCGTCTTTCAACATGACCGAGCCGGCGATGACACCAAGCTCTTCCGCTTTAATGTCGTCCAGTTCCACCCCAAGCAGATGGCGCATTTCAGCGAGTTGGCCTGTGGTTGCTTCATCGAAGGCGACGCGATCCAACGACACAAGTTCCAGACAGTTCTCGGGACAAACGTCCACGCAGCCGCCGCATAAAATGCAGGAAGTCGCGTCATCCAGATTGCCTTCAAAGACGGTATTGATCCAGCAGTGAAGGCAGCGTTGCGCCTCTGCCATGGCGGTTTCTTCATCGAAACCGATCTCGACTTCAGTGACCCCGGTGCGGCGGTTCAGGGGCAGCATGGGAATCGGCGGCCGGACCAGATCGAGGAGATTCAGCGGCATGCGATGGCGCTCAAGCACCTCCACTTCGACGATCGGGGCCGGGTGCTCTGTGCCGCGTAGAAACTCATCGATGCCCACAGCCGCGCGTTTGCCGTCGGCAACGCTATCGATGATGAGGCGCGGCCCAAACACGCAGTCGCCGCCTGCGAAGACGCCGGAGGCAGAAGTCATCAGCGTTTGAGGATTCACAGCTATCAAGCCTCGCGGCGAGACATCCACTCCGTCGTCTGCGCCGAGGAACTGCAGATTGGGCGCCTGGCCAATGGCCATGATGATGGTGTCGCAATCCAGCCGCGTTTCGCTGTTCTCGTAGAACGTTGGACTGAAACGCCGGTTGGCATCGAAAACCGATTTGGTTTTGAGCACCTCGAGCGCGATGGCTCGGCCATTCTCGCCAATGATCTCCTTCGGTCCGAAGCCCGCGTGGATGATGATTCCTTCTTCTTCGGCCTCTTCGATCTCTTCGAGTGCGGCGGGCATCTCTTCGCGATTCTCGAGGCACACCAGGTGAACCTCCTGCGCGCCGAGCCGCAACGCTGAGAGCGAAACGTCCATCATCTCGCGGGCAGCCACTGCGTCCATGTTCCCTTGCGACGGCTCGAAGTGTTCGACATCGCCCACATGCTGGCGGAGCACCTCGCGAGCAGCGGACCGAGCCACATCCATGGCCACATTGCCGCCCCCGATGACGAGTACCTTCTTGCCGATTGTGAACCGGTAACCGAGATTCACATTGAGCAAGAAATCAATGCCCTTGTAGACGCCGTCGAGGTTCACGCCGGGAATAGTGAGGTCACGGCTGCGGTGAGCGCCGACGGCGATCAGAACGGCATCGAAGTCGCGGCGCAGATCGGCGATGGTGAAGTCGCGGCCAGCCGCTTGGCTCAATTTCAGAGTAATGTCGCCGGTAGCAAGAATCTCGCGCACCTGCGCTTCCACCACGTCGCGGGGTAAGCGATATTCGGGCAGGCCTAGGTAGAGCATGCCGCCCGCCACCTGAGATGCTTCGAAGATGGTGACGGCGTAGCCCATCAGGGCGAGATCGTGCGCCGCAGAAAGACCCACTGGGCCTGCGCCTACGATAGCAATGCGAAACGGAAGCTCGGGCTGCGTGCGGCCGGTGTTCACATCGACGGGATGGCGCGACTCCGGACCATAGCGCTCGGTGAGAAAGCGTTTGAGCGCGCGGATCGCGATGGGCTTATCGATCTCGCCGCGTCGGCAGGCTGTTTCGCAGGGATGAGCGCAGACGCGTCCGCAGATGCTGGCCATGGGATTGGGCTCGCGCGCCACCCGGTACGCCTCTTCAAATTCACCCTCTGCAATAAGCTCGACATACCGGCCAGCGTTGGTGTGCGCGGGACAGGCCATCATGCAAGGGAAATTGGTGTTCAGCCAATCCCTGTCAACCTTTTTGTCGACGAATCGCTTCTGCATGATGGCCCATCCCGTTGGCAAAAAAACTTTGGGCGGCAGAGTCTGGTCCGCCGCCCGAGAAATTACTTGCTGAGTGTGAAGTCTGCCGCAGTGTCCCCGGCAACTTTCACGGGATTGGATTTATTCTTTGCGCCTTCGTGCCACGCGGTCGCTGTGTAGGCTCCATCAGGCACGCCGTCGATTTTGAAGTCGCCGGATTTGTCTGTCACCGCGAAGTAGGGAGTCGGCGAGACGATGACGTAAGCTGACATCTCCGGGTGGACATTACAAAGTAGAGAGACGACACCGGGGTCATCGAATTTGAAAGATTTGCGCTGGCCTTGTGGCCACGTGCCCAGGTTATGCCCAAGCTTCTTGTTGCCGCTGATCGCGGGCCAGAAGACGTTATGCGCGACGCTGTCGCTGTTGAGGAATTCAACGGTTGCGCCCTGCTGGACGACGGTAATATGGGGCACAAACATCAGGCCCTTCTGGTCGATGGTGATGTGTTGTGCGGGCGCGGGGAATGTCTTACCTGCGACGGCTTCAATATAGACAACGGACTCGCCGCTAACCCCTGAAACCTTACCGTGAAGGGTGCCGGCAAAGGCTGCCGTGCCCAGTGCCAACATGACTGCGATTGCTACGAGAGCGATTCTCTTCATTTCTTCTCCTGCTTCAAGAAAGCGGTAGTCCTGAGCGCGGGCTAATAGACCCATTCCAGACCTAAGATCAGTGCGTTGGTCCGGAACGGCCCGGTGATTATTTCGCCGGTTGCGGGGTTATAGACAATCTGTTGGGGCATGATCTGATACTCGACAGAGGCTTTGATGTTGGCGTGAATGAGGAACTGCTCGCCAGGAGTGAAACGGTTGCGCGTAGCCGAATATGGCGAGAAGAACGAAGATCCCGGAGGTGCGGACGGATTGTACTGAATGAAGTTGATTCGGTCCGCACTCGACTTGACCTGATCCCAGCGCATGATGGTCATCGCCCAGGGAAGAGCTAGATAGTCCACCTCCGCGAAGCCGCCGCTGAATGTCGCTGCCGGCGCTGAAACGAAACCAGTGATTCCCGCAGCTCCGGGCGCAGTCACCGGCAATAGGTTGTGATCATGAGCCGCCACATACACGCCAAATACATTCAAGTTGCGGTAGTTGAAATTGACATCACCGCCGATGCGGTAGAACGGCTCGCGCGCGGTCAGTACGGTGGGCGTTACACCGTCGGCCTGCACGCCACTGACGGGCTGAGCGGTCCGCCCATAGAAGTAGATGGTTCCCAGAGCGAGGTAAGTATGATCGCGCGGTCCCATTGTGCCCGCTGCCTGGACATCGTTGCGGCTCGCTGGATCTTTCTCCAGGTTGAAGCGGTAGACCAAGCGGCCGTAGAGGTCCTTGAAGTTCGCGTCCGAGTTGAACGAAACACCGTTTTGCGGGCCAATGTTCGGAGCAGTTGGCGCAACCCCGGTGGTGTTCTGGTCAAATACGGCAACGGAGTAGTGATAGCCCTGGTAAATGTGGCCGCCGCTGAATTCGACACCGTTGGCCGCATCTTCGAGCTTCGATCCGTTGCTCACGTTTTGTGCCGGGCCAAGTCCGTTCTGAATGCCAACGTTGGCCTCGCTAAAGATGTCCCATCCGCTCAAGTTCCAGGTGCGGGCCTGGCTGAAGGGCAGATCCAACTCAAATTGACCAGCGCGCAGATTCAGCGAATCCTTCGGCAGCTTAAGAAAGCGGCTGACGTCGTTGAATTTCAGATAGCCGTCGCCCAGGGCTCCGTTGGCATTGGCGCCCGCAACGCTGATGTCGTCATCCACCCACCACGAAATGCCAGTGCCGAAATTGCCCGCTGTGAAAATGCTGAAAAATCCAGGCTGAAAATCGGATTTGGGAACGAAATTGCCGATCATGCCCGCGGGAAGAACCTGATTGAAGTTGTTCCGGTTTGCACCTATTTGTTGGTAGTAGGTGTTGTAGCGCAAACCGACGGGGAGGGTGCCGGGAATAGAGCCGGGATAGATCGTATGCGGCCATAGTTCCGCTTGCGCGGGGGCCCCAAGCAGGACTGGCGGTGTCTTCAGGAAGGATTCATCGTCTTTGGGAAACTTGAAGCCCGCATCCTTGAAGGCCTTTCCGAAGTCATTGAGTTTGGGAAAGTCGGAGTGGCAAGTGCTGCATGAGGTGCCGTACTTGCGTGAAAACGCCGGAATTGCATCGGCTTTGGGCGGAACCGAAAGGACTGCTAGCACCGACAGGCCTGCGAACATCGAAGCGGAGAGCAGGGACAGCCATTTGCCATTCATCGTTTGGCCTCAGTGATACGAATCACAGCTTCGAAGGCTGCATAGTAAAAAAGAGTGAGCTGGCTCACGCAATACGGGATGTGACGACGATCACTGCACTTCGACCACTGAAGTTATGGATGATTCGGCCGAGCGAAGGCGTGACATCGCAGATCTCCAGCGCCCAAGTCGGCGCGGCGATCACCCCGGCTCCTGGAATCGCTTTGAGTGTCTCTCAGCCGGCAACGCGCCCTGCTCCAGCGAATACGCCAGCGCATAGTCCAGCTTCAGTGCTCCGGCGACGTATTCGCGGCGACTCTTCAGATGGACTCGATAATCGCGTCGATCTTTGTGGTTGGACATCAGTTCCGCAAGGTAACCAACCTTATGCTGAAAACCATGGACATCGTGCAAGAAGCGGCGGCGACAGTGGGGAAGGCAGCCCTGCACTGGTGATCGAAATGGACGCGTCCGAAGCTCGATTCGAACGCTGTCCGCCCCTCTGGTTCGTGCGATCGACGAGTGCTTCAAGAGAATCGTGGGGCAGGATGGATGGGCCTCAAAGGCATGATGCCCGAAAAGGGGCGGCCAGTGTCTACGAAATCCTGTCCACGTGGACGTAAATCCGGCTGCTCGGACAAGTGATCGCTCTCAAAAGAAATCGCGGAACCATCAAGGCGGGTCGGAACACATCAATTTCCGGATAGCGGTTGGATCACCCCACAACCGGCGAAGAGTTGCCCCCAACCCTACCGGAACTGCAAAGAGACCATCACACGACTCGATTTGAATGCTCATCCGCGCGGTCGCGTACGCTTTGCGAATACACTGGTTCCTCCTTGGGGCGAGGCGCGAGCCACTGAAAGAGCAGCGTCGCTACAAAGGCACCGGCCAGTTGCGCTCCGATGAAGCCTGCCGCGTCTGCGGGTCGGATTCCAGCAAATGTATTGGTGGCTGCACGGGCGATAGTGACGGCGGGATTGGCGAATGACGTGGAGGCGGTGAACCAGTAGGCAGCTGTGATGTACGCGCCGACTGCGTAGGGAACTGAGGACGATCGATGACGCGCACAAGCCCAGATGACCGCCAGCAAGCCGAACGTAGCGACGAACTCGCTGAAGAGTTGAGCCGGGCCGGACCGAACGTGCGTCGAGGCAGAAAGCACGGGCAGACCGAACATCAGATGAGCGGAGACCACTCCGGCGAAGGCACCAGTGAGCTGCGCGAGGATGTATATCGGAGTCTCGCGCCACGGGAGACCGCCCATCCATGCGTCAGCGAGCGTGACGGCGGGGTTCAGATGAGCGCCGGAGATTGGCTGGAAGGCGAGGATGAGCGCGACGAGTGCCGCGCCGGTCGCAATCGTATTCGCCAAAAGCGCGATGGCCACATTGCCACCGGCGAGACGGTCGGCCATGACGCCGGAGCCGACGACAGCCGTGAGCAGGAACAGGGTTCCGCCGAATTCGGCGACGATTCGGCGCGGAAGGGAGGGCCTCATTGATGCCCGATCTGGTCAATCTCTCTTTGGATCGCGAGCGACCCGAGCGTCGCGAGGGGCAAGGATACAAAGAGGCTGATGCGGCGGTCGAGAATGGAGAATGCATCACGGAAAGCGCGCTCAATCTCTGCCTCTGTTCCCTTGACTGAAGCAGGGTCGGGAACGCCCCAGTGCGCTGTCATCGGCTGACCGGGCCAGAACGGGCAGAGTTCATTCGCGGCGTTGTCGCAGACGGTGAACACAAAGTTCATGGTTGGCGCGCCGGGAGCGGCGAATTCATCCCATGACTTGCTGCGCATTCCTTCCGTCGCTATCCCGGCGAGCTCCAGCTGCTTGAGCGCCTCTGAACGCACGTTCCCGGAGGGGTGACTCCCGGCGCTGTGCGCTTTGAATACACCCTTACCCTTGTGGTTCAGAATGCCTTCAGCCAGGATGGAGCGCGCAGAGTTGCCGGTGCAAAGAAACAAAACGTTGTACTTGTCGCTCATATCGCTGCCTTCTCGAACGTCGCTGTTCCGCAGCAGCCTGGTGTGCAGCATGCATCGGGCTCAGGCTTAGTGCCGCGAATGAAGGCACTCAGGAATTTGCCGCCCACTTCGCCCGCGATTGCGTCCACGTCGACGCCCGCCTCCGTGAGAAAATGGCGTGCATCATCGATGTCGTAGATTCGGGTAGGTTCGAAGCTGACGTCTCCGAAACCTGCCTCGATCAACATGACTCGGTAATCCTGCTCTTCGAGCGCACCCGCGATGCAGCCCACCCACAGAAGCATGCTCTTCCGCACGGAGTCCGGGACCGCCCCGCGCACCACAACGTCAGAAACTGCGAACCGCCCACCGGGCTTCAGAACGCGGAAGGCCTCGCGGAGCACGCGGCCCTTATCTGCAGAAAGGTTGATGACGCAGTTCGAAATCACCACATCGACCGAATTGTCCGGGAGTGGAATGCACTCGATTTCGCCCTTGAGGAACTCGACATTCTCGACGCCTGCCTTGCGTTGATTCTCGCGGGCCAGCGTCAGCATGTCGTCGGTCATGTCCAGACCGTAGACTTTGCCCGTGGGACCGACTCGCTGCGCGGAGAGGAGCACGTCAATCCCGCCGCCCGAGCCCAGGTCGAGGACTACCTCGCCATTCTTCAGCTCGATTAGCGCGGTCGGATTACCGCAGCCAAGCGACGCCAGCACCGCTTGCTCGGGAATGAGAGATTTTTCCTGTGCACTGTAAAGATTCGTCGTGATGGGATCGCAGCAGCGCAAAGCGGGATCGCAACAGGCCTGAAGGCTTCCTGGCTGCGAAACGGAGCGGGCAGCATTGCCGTACTTCTGATTGACTTCCTCTTTCACATCGATCGTGGACATTGAATCTCCTTGTATATGCCAAAGCGAATATATAGAGACGCAAACGTATCTGTCAAGGCGTATATTAAAAATGATGAACCGCACCGCTAAGTCCTTCGATCTTCCTCGCCTGTTCGCCGCCTTAGCGGACCGGACGCGCCTTCGCCTGCTCAACCTGATGAACGGTCGCGAGGTCTGCGTCTGTTATTTCGTGGAGATTTTGAAGCAGAGTCAGCCTAAGGTGTCACGCCATTTGGCTTACTTACGAAGGGCAGGGATTGTGCAGGCGCGGCGCGAAGGGAAATGGATGCACTACAGCATCGAGCGACCCTCTGACGCTGCAGCCGCCGCGATCCTCGACTCAACGCTTCGCTCGTTCGAGGCAGACCGCGAGATGCGAGCGGACTTGGCGCACCTGGCGAGAGCGTGTTGTCAGCCCGCGCTCTTCGTCGCACTGCAAGGTGCGCCGATTCCCGTCCGTCTCGAAATTGAGAATGCTTGAGAGCGCATAGCGCAAGAACGAACTGTAAGGTTTAGCGCCAATGTACGCTTTGACCATTCAGCGCGAAACTTCCGAAATCTTCGAGTGCGGTTGGATCACCCTCTACTCTCCAGCCGCCACTCTCCAGTTACCAGTTGTGCACCGCCCGGCACACTCCGGCACGCTCGACGCGACTTCGCCCGGATTACTCCCCTGAAGTCCAGTGTTGAGTGATGGGCCCTGCTCGACATACCCTGCAATTTAAGAATGAGCCATTCTCATTCGCCAGCGGGGTACGGGACCTCGATTGGACGAAGTTGCTGTACGAGGGGCCGAAGGAATGCAGGGGTTGGCGACGAAGAGACGATGCGCTTCCATGTGGTCGAGTGAGTGTGATTTCAGTCGTCGGATTTCTCCGCGTGAGTTGCCAGTGTTGATGGATGGTGACTGCAACTATGAGGATTTCCGCGACTGCCTGCTCAGCCTGGAACAGGTCAACTGCTGGCTGATGGGATATCGCCCCACACTGGCCTGGCTGGAGCGAATGTCGCGTGAGCCGCATGAACAGGTGCGCGTTGCCGATGTCGGAAGTGGCGGTGGCGATCTGCTGCGACAGATTGCAGTCTGGGCTCAGCGACGCAGGATTGCGGTGAGGCTAACAGGAATCGATCTGAACCCTTATGCAACGCGTGCTGCCGCGGAATCCACGCCAAAGGAGCTCGGAATCGTATGGTTGACCGGGGGATGCCTTGGAGTATCGACCGAAGAAGGCAATAGATATTGTCGTGAGCTCGCTGATGATGCACCATCTGGAGGATGAGGAGATCATCGCGCAGCTGCGGTGGATGGAAGCTACTGCGCAAGCAGGCTGGTTTATCAATGATTTGGAGCGGTCGGAATGGATCTGCACGGCGTTTGAGTTGGTGGCGGGACTGGTGCGATGGCACCGATTTGTACGTCATGATGGGTCAGTGTCCTTTCGGCGCGCCTTCCGGAAGGAGGACTGGGCGCGATTACTATCAATGGCCGGGATCCCCCAGGAAGCTGTGACGGTCGAGCACTGGTGGCCGGGGCGGTTGTGTGTGGGGCGATGGAAGTGAGGCTGTGTATATCGTGAGCGGCAACGCAATAGGGTGCACTCGTTCGAGTGATTCACAGCTCAATGCCACATTAGCTCAATTCATCTCGTCTAATGATTTGAAAGGCGAACAATGGCAATTTCTACGCTAACAGCGCCCAAATCCACCGCCTCCAGGTTTAAGATTTTCGTCTGGGTATCGCTTGGTCTCACGACACTCTTTGTCTTCATTACCTCAGAGCTGCTCCTCATCACCGACTATCCGATGTACCATGCCTACCGTCTGCAGGTGATTGCCGACCGCCATCTTCTCATCCCGCACACACTCGCAGGAACGCTCGCCCTTTTGATCGGCCCCATCAATTTCTCCTCGCGAATCCGCCAGCGTCACCTCCGGCTTCATCGCATCCTTGGCTATATCTACTTCATCTCGGTTTTTGTCGGATCTTTCACTGGAATTGCTCTCGCAGCCGGCCGGCCAGGGCTTCCTGGAACCTCCATGCAGGCCGCTGCCTGGATGGTGTGCACCACCGTTGCAGTCGTCACCGCACGTAACCGTCAGATCAAGGTACACCGGCAGTGGATGGCTCGATCCTACGCGGTCACGTTTACCTTCGTTTCCAGCCGCGTCCTGAACCTTGTGCCTGCCTACTGGAGCCACCTAGGCGATGTTCTCTCGGCAGTCGGCGTGATTGCCTTCACACTTGCCTCGCTCCTGATCGTGGACATCGGCCTCAACTGGCAGGAACTCACTACCCGTCGTGACTGATCAAAGACTATGGTTGCGCTCGCGGTATAGTGTCAAAGACCGGTTGAGCCTAAGGACACGCTCCGTTGGTGGACAGTTTTACGGCTCGCCAATAACCGACTCAATGATCTCGAACGGTGCCATGTGCCCTAAGCGCGTTTGCTGTTTCTAACAATCAGAAGGAGTATAGTGTCGAACATGCAGCGTGGTTTGAGGCGAAACTCTGTTCTTGTGGCGACGCTGGCTGTCTTCTTCTGGTGGGCCTTCGAGTTTGCCAAACATGGCAGCATGCTTCGACATATCATCCCGTTTGGTGAAGACCCTTATGACGCGGTCAGTTCGTACGCAGTAATCGCCGCATTTCTGCTTTCTTTGATTTCGCTTCTTCGATCCTATTTGCCTCGACGGCTGGGTGATCCTCAGCAACCCATTTATACACTCAGAGCGCAAGCTGCCGTTCCATTTTGCGTTTTTGTTACTGTTTCTGTTGAATTGGTGGCTATGGCGCGGCATGCCCCGATGTGGCTCGGCACCGCAGGGATGATTTCATTGCTGACCTTGGAGCTGAGCCTGATCCTATTCGCAGCCCTAGTACTGGCTTTCGCAAGGGAGAAAACGGTTCGAGGCTATTCTTCGTTTGTAGGAGCTGCTAGTGTTTGGTTGGGAATGTTGGCAGTGTTGGCCGTATACCCGGAACATCTTATCGTTGGATTGATTGGACACCTTCTCACTGTCCTGTGTGGAGCCATTTTCCTTTTTGCCCCCGTATCCGCTTTAGTGAAAGCATGGCTGCCCGAAGTTCGCTCATCAGCTGCGTCGATTCGGCCGAACCGGCCATTCCCTACGCGCTCTAAATACCTCCCACTTGCCTTGGCCGCCTCGACCGGGCTGGCGATTGGAGCTCTCGCCTATGTAGCTGAGGTGAACGAAGATTCTTCGGTGCCTTCACTTAGACAGATCTTGTTTGTTGGAGGAGTGTTCATCGGTCTTGGAGCATCTGGCTTGATCATCGGATTTAGTTTCCTGGGGCGGTTGCTTGGCTTTGTCGCCAGCACAAATGGAGACGTCATCGACGCTGATAGCCGTTCCTAATTAGTGGGATAAACGGGTTCACTGGCCGAATCCGTCGGTCATTGCCGGAGGACGATTATGTTTTAGTAACGTCTCGTCTCCTTCGTAAGGCTACTGTGATCCAGGATTGAGTTGCAAATGCTCGCTATTTGTCAAAACTGGCCCCGACCAGGTCCGCGCTGACTACAGGCCCGGAACCACCGAGTTGTCCAACAACTACGGCCACCGCAGGCTCCTCACCCTCTAGTACCCACACCATCACGTCTTTTGGCTGAAGGCCGAGCAGCCGCGCAATCAAGCTCACGATGCCGCCCAACTCCGGATGAACGCGAAACACTGTCGCCTTGACGCTCTGTCCGGCAAGGTGAACTGTCTGTTCGTCCTCCGACGAGATCAGGAGCCGAATCAACCGACCGCCGGCGACCGGCGTCAGCATCCCCACCCGAAAGGGCGTCGTATTGTGCGGCACGTTCAGCAGCAACGTCCCCACTATGCCATTCGCCAAGTCATCCGGTAGGTTCATATGCTTGCTCTCGACGTGTATCTTGCCATTCTTGTCTGTGCGGCTGGTCAACATACCGGTAGAGGCATCCACCGAAAAGTCAAGAGGCTTCGAAAAAAACGGTCCTATCTGTACGTGATGATCGCGCACTAACCGAAACGTACCCTGCTGCATGTACGTCGTCTCCTCATCGTCGATTGAGCCATCAACAAACCGATAGATCACGTGCATCGTCACTTGATCACCCTGCACGGCCTGCGAAAACTCCACATCGGCGATGATTTGTCCAGACTCGGAGCGCGCCACCATAAACCGGTGCATTGGCAATTGGACATGCTTCACCCTGATTTGCTCTGCATGCGCTGCAGGGCGGCACAGCGCTATCGCCAACAAACTAGCCACAAGCCAATTGCCTCGCTCCATCCACTGCCTCGAATCTGAGTCTAGCTTTGTGCGATGTCGAAAGAACATGTACCTGGTCGGCTCCAAAATGACGTTTTGTTCAGAATGCCCCGCCAAACTGCCTTTTAGACGTCTACTAGAGAGAGGAGTCTCTCCAAAAGTTGGTTGAACATTTATTGAATTGGGAGCATTGCATTGCAAGACGAAGTTCTGATCATCGGTGGTGGAGTGGCAGGCTGCGCCGCATCGATTGCGCTTGCGCGAAGGGGACGAAGCGTCACGCTAATTGAACGCGAACCCACACCGCGCCATAAGGTCTGTGGCGAATTTCTAAGCGGTGAGGCCCTTGAGGATTTGCATGCGCTCGGTATCGACGTGACCTCGCTGGGCGCCGTGCCCATCGACTACGTTCGATTGGCCGCGGCAAGGCGCGCCGCGACGGCCCCCTTGCCATTTCCGGCAAAGTCGCTCACGCGCAAGGCGCTCGATACCGCGCTTATCGCCGAGGCCATCGCCGCTGGAGTCCGCGTTGAGCGCGGCCGCGGTGTGCAGTCGCTCAGCTTCACGGCAGCCAACATCTGGCAGGCTAAGCTCGACGACGGCGCCACCTACGAAGCTCCAACCGCCTTTCTCGCTACGGGTAAACACGATCTGCGTGGCCACGGTCGCCCAAAGGACGCTCACCAATGGATCGGCTTCAAGATGTATTACCGGATGTCTCCCGCCCAGAAGGCTGACCTGGGGAACGCCTCCGAGTTGACGCTCTATTCCGGCGGCTACGGTGGTATCCAACCGGTGGAACACCACATCACGAATTTCTGTTGTGTAGTACAGCGGCGGTATTTCGCGCGTGAGGGTCTTCGCTGGGAGGGGCTCCTCGCAAAGATGCAGCAGGACTGTCCTCACCTCGCGATGCGGCTTGGCGGCGCGGAGCCGCTCCTCGACAAGCCGATCACCATCACTCATATCCCATACGGTTACCTCCGTCGCGCAACCGAAGATGGGCTCTACTGCATCGGCGATCAGGCAGCCGTAATCCCATCGTTCACGGGTGATGGCATTTCGATCGCCCTGCATACGGCCCGGCGTGCCGCCGCTGCTTATCTTGCCGGGGAGCCGGCACCGCTCTTTCAGCCAAGATTGCGCGCGGCGATGGTGCCACAGATGCGTCTCGCCGAAATCGCCGCCAATGGCTTGAGCAACGCACTCGCGCGCGCAGTATTGCCGTTCTGTCTCAGGGTTTGGCCCGGTGCGATGCGGGTAACGGCTCGGCTTACTCGTGTCACCCAGCCGCCCGCTGTCGCTCCGGCGGCGTTTGCCAGTTGACATCTAGCTACAACAAGAAAATCGTCGGTAGTCATACCTTCGCGGGGAGATGCAATGAAACTGTTCGCAAACTTGGCTTTCGCGGTCATTCTCGCTCCAGTCGCGCTTGCCCAGCATCAAACCTTCGATGTCAATTCCGATGCTAGCCAGGTCAAGATGACGCTCAACACGACTCACGAGGTCGTCAATGGCACGTTTCATATTCAATCTGGATCGGTCGGGTATGATCGCAGCAATTCTAAGATGTCGGGGTTGATAATTGTGCTGCCCGACAGTGGAAAGACCGGAAACAACAGCCGCGACAAGAAGATGCATAATGACATTCTGAAAGTGGATCAATTCACGACCATCACCTTTGCACCGAAAACCTACACGGGAACCATCGCATCCTCTGGTGACTCAACCATTCAGGTAAGCGGAGTGTTCACCTTACTCGGCAGTCCTCACGACTTGACGATTCCGATGCAGATACACATCGATGGATCCAAGACATCCGCAAGAGCGCACTTCGTCGTTCCCTATGTTCAGTGGGGTCTCAAGGACCCGAGCTTCATGTTCTGGAAAGCTGAGCATGACGTAGCGATTGATCTTGATCTCGTTGGCCAGCTTTCCAACTAACCTGACGTTATTTCGCCATTGCACTAAACTTTCGTTATGCGCTTGCTGCTTGTGGAAGACGAGATCGAAATACAGGGATTCCTGCAGCGCTCTCTTGAAGAAGCGGGATATGAAGTGGAAGTTGCATCAAACGCACGAACTGCGGAGCAACTTGCCATCGGCAGTCAATTCGACATTCTCATTGTCGATCTCGGGTTACCGGATCGGGATGGAATAAGCCTGATACTGCAATTGCGCGACCTTGGAATGCGAGCGCCAGTATTGATTCTTTCGGCGCGCCGATCTGTGGATGATCGTGTACGCGGGCTGGAGCAGGGTGGCGACGACTACCTGACCAAGCCGTTTGCCTTGGCTGAGTTGCTGGCGAGATTGCGTAACTTGCTAAAACGCAATTCCCCTTCCCAAGGTGAAGCGACCCGAGTGCATGTGCAGGATCTTGAACTCGATCTTTTGCGCAGAGAAGCCAGTCGCGGGGGACAGCTTCTGCAACTCACACAGCAGGAGTTCGTCCTGCTTGAGTATTTGTGCAGAAATGCAGGGCGTGTGGTCACACGATCGATGATTCTCGACAAAGTTTGGGGTATGCGCATCGTTCCTGATACGAATGTTGTGGACGTCCATATATACCGGCTTCGTGGAAAGGTGGATGGCGCAGGGCAGCACCCCCTCATCAAGACCATGCGAGGCATAGGATATGTCCTCAAAGACCGGTAAGTTACCAATGCACAGCGCAGCCTGGCGCATTTCGTTCTTGGCGACGATCGCATTCGCGTGCGGCACTCTGGTCATCTTCGTTTTCCTGCACCAATTCGTGTCAAGCGATATTCAACGCAGGACCGACGCATGGCTTTCCGGCGAAGTCGAGGTGCTTGGCGATGTTGCCGCACGGACTCCAAGAGATGCACTGTACGGTCGAGTCGTAGGCGAAGTCGCAGAACTCGCCGCGCGCGAAGTGCCAAACAAATCAACCTCTAAGGGCAGTGCCAATGATGCCGTATTCTTTTTGGAAACCAACGCCCAACGACAGTCGCAGCTCTGGGTGGGCGCCGGCGATGGACAATCTAACTTTGAAGCGATCAGGAGAACGAAATTCCGGCCAGACACTCCGACAGATGTGCAAGTATCGGGCTTTCCAGTCCCGTTTCGAGTCGCATGCCTGCAGTTGGGCGACGGCAGCCATGTTTATCTCGGACTTTCCGAGCGCGACGAGCTGAGGGTATTAAGGAAGCTCCAACTTCACTTCCTTTTTCTGTGGCTTCTAGTCGTATTCCTGGGGTTTGGCATTGTTTTCCTTGTCACAAAGCGCATGCTGAGCCATGTCCGCAAAATCACTGAAGCGGCTTCCAGAATCGGACATTCTGACCTGAGCGAGAGGGTGCCGGCAACACAACGTAACGATGAGGTAAGCCAGCTGGCTCACACTTTGAATGGAATGCTCGATCGGATTGAAAGCTCCATGCATCAACTGCACACGATCACTGACGCACTGGCGCATGATCTCCGGAGCCCATTGACTGCAATTCGCGGAAAACTTGAGATGTCCGTTTCTCATACCGAAAATGAGGAGCAAACAGAACCGATTGTGTCTGCAATTGAGGAGCTTGACCAACTCACGGACTTTCTCAACAAGTCACTGGATGTTGCGGAGGCTCGCGCCGACGCACTGCGCCTAACGCGTACAGAGATTGATCTGAGCCGGCTTGTGGAGACGATGGCGGATCTCTACGAGCCGTCCATGGCCGAACGCGGAATTCGAATTCGCGTGAGCGGTGAGAGCGGGGTCGCGGTGAACGGTGATGAGGGGCTCATCCATCGGATGATCGCCAACCTCTTGGATAACGAACTTAAACACCTCGCACCTGGCTCGAATGTCAGCATCACATTGCAATCTAGAGATGACATGGCAATCGTGAAAGTAGAGGACGACGGCAGAGGATTCGAACCAGAGATTCTGGAGCATCTGTTCCTGGGCCGAGTGAAAGGACGAACCTCCTCGGGGCATGGTCTCGGTTTGGCATTTGTCGATGCAGTGGTCCAGGCCCACGGGGGTATGGTTGAAGCTATAAATCGAGAAGTACGCGGTGCTCGAATTGTTGTAAGCCTCCCCTTGTTCCCCAAAGAAGCCCGCCACCCAGTGACTGCGGCGGTGCGAGCTGGCTGATCAGCATTCAGCGTAAAACTGACCGTGAACTTTGCGATGCTATGAACTCGCAATAATGTCTACGGACAACGTAGGAACCTGCCGTCCTTCGCTTTCCGGGAGAATCCAGAAGCGATCGGTGTCTTCGCGCCCCGCCAGCGCGCGACGTAAGCGATCTGGAGGATCGGCTCGGGAATCGTCTGCGAGTGCGAATGTACCGTAGTGGATGGCGAGGGCATAAGCGGCGCCGAGTTGGTTGCGAACTTCCACAACCTGTTCGGGAGTCATGTGCGCCGGCCCCATAAACCACTCCGGCCAATCATATGCGGTTTCGGATCAGTCCCGAGATGGCTATCGCTATCGGGGCTACAGCAATGTCTGCGGGGGAAGTGCTTGAGGGGCAGCACGTCGAAATCATGGCGAGCCGTTATCCCTGCCCAGACGAGATGGATGCGTACGAGCGCGTGCTCGGTGACGCGATGGCAGGAGATGCCACCTTGTTTGCGCGCCAGGACTATGTAGAAGAAGCATGGCGCATCGTGGATCAGGCGTTAAACGCCGACACTCCCGTTTACGAATACGAGCAACGCTCCTGGGGTCCACGCGAGGTCGAGCCGGGAGTAACGCCCGAAGGAGGATGGCACAATCCAATCATGGCAAGCGATGAGAATCCGAGTCTCGCCGAAGTGCCATGCTGACGAAGAACTTCTACTCCAGCCGATGCGTGGGCGTGCGAGAGATGTTCAGACGACGCGCGAGGTCTGGACTGCAACGACTTCGAACTTCATATCTAGTCCCTCGCACTAGTGCAATTACGTATCTACCGACGTCTTCGTGGCGCATCCTAAAATCGACTGACGCCTCATTTTTCCGATGCCGGTCACGAATCCTCTCGATTTCCGGCGAATCTTAGTGTTATTGGGAGAAATGAGATGGCTGTCGAACTGGCGATAATGTGCATTGCGCTGCTAATCGCGAGCGCATTGGTGAGAGGCGTTAGAGATCGACGCGAATTGGGCCGGCTCGCGGTCACGCCGGAAGAGCTACATGAATTGTTGGCCTCGGATCGTGACTTGGTCGTAGTTGATGTTCGCGAGCCCCTAGACTTGCTGGGCGATTCGGTGATCATTCCTGGAGCATTGTGGTTTGCCCCTCAAGAGGTTATCGATGACCCATCGCTTCTTCCAGCAGGAAGGGAACTGATCGTTTATTGTACGTGCCCGAACGACAAAACAAGCCGTGCCGTCCTGCGTCGAGCGCTCGCAATGGGATTCTCACGGATCAAGCTCCTGAATGGCGGGCTGGACGGTTGGAGGGCAAGAGGCTACCCGGTTGAAGCCTATGTAAAGCCCTTCCGTCTTGACTCGCATCAGAACGGCCGTTTGGCGGCAGCAAGTTGATGAATTTTTTTCGAGGTGCAGAGCTCAAGCACCGGAAAAGGCATGCGATGGGAAATCAGTAGCTCTATGATCCTGTCATTTGTGCGGTGCTAATTCATGTCGCATTGAGTTTGTGTATCATCGAGCGCCCATCGCTGGTACCGAGTTTCTTGCAACAGATCCGATATGCAAGCTCTTACGACTCTTCGGAGAAGGCTCGCCTGAGAGTTGCAAGATGCCGGTTGAGTTTGCCGGTATCAATTTGGTTTACCTCGTGATCAATTCCGGCTGTCGGCCGAAAGAACCCTGGAAGAGTTCATAGCATGGTCTGAAAATCCGGCTCACAGTTCTCTCAACCCTTCGTCCACGGCGAGGTCAATTCCGGGCAACCTGAAACCGCTCTCCCTTGCAGGCAATCCGAGTCCGGTGAATTAACGCCCTCTGCGCGCCTCCCGGCAAATCCGACGCGTCTCACCGTAGCGATCACATCAGAACGTTCGACGTGAATCTATTGAACCGAGGTATCGATGACACCTTGGTTTCAGTGGCGCGAAAAACCAAGGTGTCGGAAACCTACGGCTGTTCGATAAGCAGCCGGAAAAGTCGAAGCGACTGTGCTGGCGTGTGATAAGCAACCTCCATAAGGTTAGACCGATACCAAAGTACGATGGACATTCTCTAAGAGAGTGGCGCAACATCATCAGATAGACAGCTGCTAGGAAAGAGCGCAATGGAATATCGGCCGAGTTGTCGACACGCTGTCTAAAGCGGCACGGTGAAATCGAACGCCCGCCATTCGTGGCCGCTACATGCGAGTCGGTAATGGAGCCGGGCTTGCGGTCGTTTCGACGGTGAGTATTCGATCCGCTACAGCATAAATGGAGAAGAGAATCTCGCAGCGACAGTTACCTCCGGTCATCTCCCGAGGCCTGGATGACCGCGGTCCACCCCGAGGATCGGGAGACAGCATCGAGGGCCTTTTGGGAGGGAGTACGCACGGGACAAAGTTTTGCGTTCGAAACCAGGTCTCTCCGCGCACAGGACGGAATCTATCGCTGGCACCTCCAGCAAGCCGTGGTCTTGCGTGACGCAGAGGGAAAAGTCGTGAAATTCGTCGGCACGACCACCGACATCGACGACCAGAAACGCGTCGCGGGAGCACTCGGGGCTAGCGAGGCCAACCTGCGGCGAGTGATCGATACGATTCCGTCCCTATCTTGGTGCAATTTACCCGATGGCCCGAACGAATTCCTGAGCAAAGGTTGGCATGATTACACGGGCATGTCTCCCGAAGAGGCGCACGGCTGGGGTTGGTCTGCGTCATTCCATCCGGACGATCTGCCGCCATTGATGAACCGCTGGCAGGAATTACTGGTCTCGGGAGAACGAGGGGAAATCGAGGCTCGTATCCGCCGTCACGATGGAGAGTATCGCTGGTTCCTCATCCGCGTGGCTCCGTTCCACGATGAATCCGGCGCGATTTTGCGTTGGTACGGCACCAGTACGGATATCCATGATCGAAAGCTAGTTGAAGAAGCCCTAAGGGCGAGCGAAGCCCAGCTCCGCCTAATAATCGACAGCACCCCTGGATTCCTGGGTGTGCTAAGTCCGGCCGGTGAAGTCGAATTTGTCAGTCGGCAGACCTTCTATTCCCATTCTGATGGGAAAGACCGAAACCTGCTCTCCCAGACGCCTGAATACTTGTTCAGGCGACTGCTGTCGGACTTCTCCCGACCACTGATTCAGTGCACGCCTAAGGTCGTCCCGGCTGTGGCTCGTCTCGTAGAGCGGGGCAGTCCTAAGCGCGTTGATCGGGGCTTCGTGTGGGTGAAATTGTACTCGCGCATAGAGGAAATCGAGATCGAGCATCACTAAAAGGGCATCGAGGAAGGTATCCAGAATTCGACTCGGTTCGCTGCCACTCCAAACAGAAGGAAGCGCAAGGACGCTGACCAAATCATTCATACAGCGCTGCAGGCGTTTGACTTCAGACGCAGGATCGTTTGGTTCATTGCCCATATCGGTCCGCCTCTACAGGTGACTTGTCCGTCGAGTACGCTGCTTGTGATATTCGTGAAGAAATTCGTCAAGACGGATGTAAAAGGGGTTCCGTTGAGGATGCGCGCTGAAAATCACGAAGGAGTGCGTCCGCATGATGTCAATCACTGCATCACCGCTCAGCTTTGAGAGTTGGTATGTACGGATAACCGCGTCGTCATAGCGACGCCAGGCCTCGTTTACGTGCGCTTCGAATTCGATCACATCCTCAATCCGCGATAGATCTCCGGATGACGCCCAATCAATCCGGCAGACAATGCGGCTTAAGGGAAATCCTCCGGAAGTCCTTGCGGCGCTGGCTACCTCTTCAAGTGTTGCCAGCATTCGGTCCTGGTCGAAACATCCATCTTGCAAATAGACAACGGTGTTGTTATGGATTTCAAACTGTGGGCTTCCTGAGGGGCACTCGTGTCGATGCCGTCGGCAGTTAAACGGACCAGATGCTCCTGACTTTGCTCTGGATTGACGACGTGCACGGCCTTGTCTCCACAGGGCAAACCTTCCCCGGATGACGGAAAGCAATACGCGATACTCTTCGTCGTCGTTCGTGAAAAATGCGCAAACATGGCGCACTTCACCGAGTTGAGAGCCGGCCAAAGAAATTGGCTGATGAGATCGATTCATAGCACGTCCTCCCACTAGAAATCGCTTCCCGATCGATCAGAATTGCAGCGCAGGTGAGTGCCCCGAGCATAAAAACCTGACTATCAGAGATTTCACTTCTTGCCTAAAGAACAAGGCAGAAGTCGATAGTCGGGAATGGCAGGGGCCGCCGGGGACCATGGTGCCTTACGCGAAGAGGCTTGCCTGCCGATACGCTGCGTAAGACCCAAATAATTCTATAACGTCGGCTACGTTTGTCGGATAAAGAACTCCCGAATCTGTCAATTCGGAGCAAATGCGATATGCATCACCAGAATGCCGCGGCCAGGAACGACTCGAAGAACGCAGCGGTCAGACTTTTGGACCTGTCGCCGCCCGGGCACTGGCGGGGTGGTGCCGCCACTATTAACCGCCTACTGATTTTCAGAGTATCGTCGCAAAGAGGATGCCGGAGCACTATGTCGCTGGATACTAAGGCCTTCATCGATACCCTCGTCGAATGGATAGCGCTTCCACTTTTGGCCGAATCGCGCCAATGAACTGCATGCGAAGAGATCGGGGCAGACCCTTACCGAAAACCGTGACCAGACGCGGGGCCTGCTCGCGAGAAGATGCAGGCCCAAGAAGAAGACAAGGCAAATGGTCACGAGAAGCGCAATAACAGGAAAGCTATATACTTGGCTGCGCCATTTGGTATTCAGACTTTTCGCTCGACAACAGACGATTGTTCACGATGATTCGGGTCGACGTCGCAGCTTTCCAATAGGTATCAGCATTCGCAATGGCGCGGTCGCGCGAATGTCTGTTCTTTGCTCGCGAATTGTCATCGGGTAACTCCTTATCGAAGGTTGATGGTGCGTTGTTATCTGCCCCGCGCACGCGGCTGAGCCCGCTCGCGGCTCTGCAGCCACTCGATCACGGCCGATTTCCGATAGAGGATGGTGCGGCCCTGCTTCACTCGCGGCGGGCCTTCGCGACGCGCGTGCCAGCGCGCAATGGTGCGCGGCGAAACATTCAACTCTTTGGCTAAAGCATCAGGCTCAAAAAACTCACCGGCGAGCAGCGTCGGCGAAGGGGCTTGGGGCACAAGGCGCATATTGACAGTCCTCCGATGGCTCGAAGGTGCCAGAGACGCGCACTGGTTACAACGTTCTAAGCGCTTTCCAAAGAGGTGCCCGGGCAAACTGAGACGTGGATCGACGCGCGCAGCGCAGAGCTGCGTTCCAACGCAAAAATTTCTAAGCTATCACTCAGGGGACAGCTGGGGTGTGAGTGTTGACATGGTGTTGACATGCCCCTGAAACCAAGGCAGTTTTTGCCCTAAAAAGCCTGTTTTAGCCTGCTTGTAACTATTTGATTTTATGGTGGTTTGCAGGGTTGGCTGCCCCCCAGGGATTCGAACCCCGATATGCTGATCCAGAGTCAGCTGTCCTACCATTGAACGAGGGGGCAACATGTGCGAAGCGTGAACACTTCAGAGAGTGATCACGTCAGGGCAGAACGCCGAACGCACAGGGCACAAC
Organism: uncultured Acidobacteriaceae bacterium; assembly: GCA_963704415.1. Lineage (GTDB taxonomy): Bacteria > Acidobacteriota > Terriglobia > Terriglobales > Acidobacteriaceae > Telmatobacter. The sequence goes on from OY969908.1 coordinate 3,603,127, forward strand.
CTGATTATCATATTTGGATTCTGCAGTTGGGTCAAACCAATGGATTACACGAGTCTTCGGGGTTTTGGTTATCTCCGGCATGTCCGGTGCCTCGATTGCTTCATGGTTGATCACAATCGACGCCACGATCGAAGCGTAAATCAGAGATTGGGACTGAGCCCGTTTTTGCCGCTAAGGATGCGGAGTCGACTTATTCTGCTCCTTCAACCAGGCGTAGAGTGGCGCGAAATAATCGAGCATAGCCTGGGCATCCAGATGGTCGGTGCCTGTCATTTCTTTCAGCGTCCGCTGCCATGGCTGAGACTGGCCGGCTTCGAGCATTCGGTTGAGCTTGTCGCCCGCCGTTTTGGAGCCATAGAAGCTGCAGCGGTTGAGCGGGCCTTGGTATCCGCTGGCATCGCACATGGCTTTAAAGAACTGAAACTGGTAAATGCGCGCAAGAAAGTAGCGCGCATAGGGTACGTTGGTGGGGATGTGATTCTTGGCGCCAGGATCAAAGTCTGCCTCGCTTCGTTCGACTGGAGGCGCGACGCCCTGATACTGCTCGCGTAGCGCCCACCAGGCCTTGTTATAGTCGGAGGGCTTGATCTGCCCGGAGAAAACTCCCCAACGCCACTTATCGAGGGCGAGTGCAAAAGGCAGGAATGCCACCTTGTCGAGAGCCGTTCGTAATTGCAGAGGGATGTCGGCCTCGGCAGGTGGCTCGGTTGTGGTGAGGCCCAGAGTCTTCAGGTACACAGGCGTGATCGAGAGGGCAATGGAGTCTCCGATGGCCTCGTGAAATCCATCATTGGCGCCGTTTTGAAAAAGGAACGGCTGCTTGTCGTAGGCTCGTTGGTAGAAGTTGTGACCGAGTTCGTGATGCACGGTGGTGAAATAGTCGGCACTGACCTCGATGCACATCTTCACGCGTAAATCATCAGCGAAATCCACATCCCAGGCGGATGCGTGGCAGACGACCTCGCGATCGCGCGGATGCACGAATTGCGAGCGCTCCCAAAATGTTTTCGGCAGTGGAGCGAATCCAAGGGAGGTGAAGAAGTTTTCGCCGTAATGGACCATGTCGCGCGCGGCCGCAAGCTGCGCGGCGTGGCCTCGATCTGAACTCAGGTCGGCGGTCGCGACAAATGCCAGTGCAGAGGCGGGGTCTTTTGCTGCGATCTGCTGCTTCAGTGCCGCTTCCAGGTCGAGCGGCTTGAACTGCGAAAGTTTCGGGTCTGTGGGTGCGACGATGTCATAGATATTTCCCCATTCCTGTGCCCACATGTTGCCGAGCAGCTGCGCGGGGATCATTCCATCGGGCCGATAGGCAGCCTTGCCATACTGCGCAATCAGCCGAGCGCAGACGTAGGCGTGCAGCTCACGATAGAGAGGCTCAAGCTGTTTCCAGGCGCGCTCGAGTTCGGCAGAAAACTCGGCCGGAGTCATATCGTAGTTGGCGCGCCAGAGTTCACCGGTATCTTTGTATCCGAGCTCCCTGGCTCCGATATTCTGCAATTCGACAAAGCGTGCGTACTTGTCCTTCATGGGCGCTCCGATGGAGTGCCATCCAACCCAGAGCTTCGTCAGTTCCTGAGGGTCGTGCGACTTGGCCATAATCGCGGAGATTTCGTCGATGCCCATGCACTTGGTGCCGAGTGCGGGATCATTTGCAGCTGGAGTGTTGGGGCAGAATTTTCCTTTGCCGTACATGCCTGTCAACTGCGCTGCGAGCCGAGTTTGCTCGGCGAGGAGGTCAGGCTCCTTAGGAGCGGCGGGCGCGGTCACTTGCAGAAGCATGATCTGGCGCCGCAGCCGGGCCGGAAGCCGGAGATGATCAAAGCGGTGGCTCTCTGCGGTCAATTGCAGAGTGAGAGCTGTCGTCTCTTCGTTCAAGTGTGCAGACGTCGCTTCGGTGTCATCGGTGATATCTGTTTCCGCGGTCCACTCCGCGTGTGAGGCGTCTGTATTGGCTTTCAGCAATAGGGCATTCGCCCGGTCGACGAAGGCTTGTGCCTCGGCCGGAGTCGGAGGGGCGGCATTGCTCGCGGCAGGTTCTTGTGCAAAGCCGATGGACAAGGCGACGCTGAGAGAGAACACAGCCAAAGAAGCCGGGTAACGCATGCCCGGAGTATAAATCTTGGATTGAATGGCCTGCTTGGAAGGGCCGGCGCAAAAAGGGTGCCCTTCTCTTCAAGAGAAGGGCAGCGGTCAAGACTGGCCGGATGGAGATTCTCTATCGCTAAAATCTGAAGCGCGATCCGAACTGGAATTGACGGGGGCTGTTGATGGTCTGCGTGATTTGGCCGAAGAGGCCGCCTACCGTCAAGTTGGGGACACTCGGCTCGCCAAACTGTGGGCGATTGGCAATGTTGTACGACGAAATCTCGAAGCGCAGATCGCGTTCCTTCCCGAACGAGAAGTGCTTGTATAGCGACATATCGAAATCGTTGGCGCCCATGGTGCGAACGTGATCGAGATAGGCCGGCGCGTTTCCGGCCACGAACGGGCTCGCCGGAATCGCGAAGCAATTGTTAGTGAACCAGCTGTCCGTAGTGCGGGGGGTTCCCTTGCTCGGATCGCAGGTCAGGTCGGAACGCTGGTTGAAGTACGAGGGGCTTACTCCCGAAGTGGGTGAGACGATGGGGACACCCGTGCTCAAATACGCGATGAGGTTCGCGGTCCAGCCGCCGAGAACTGCGTCGCTCACACCGCTCAGATTCAAGGCGCGGCCTCTGCCGGCAGGCAAGTCGTACGAGACGTCTCCAGTGAACTGGTACTTCACGTCCTGAGGACTGATGGAATGCTCGAGGCTGAGATTTCTCCAGTCTTGAGGCAGCCCCGCATGCGACCCGACGAAACCGAGTGGAGGATTGCCGTCATCGGTCATCAGCTTGGCCCATGTAAAGCTGGCGAGCGCGGTGAAGTGATGAGTAAGGCGCTTCTGCACCTTGGTCTGAAGCGAGCTGTATTCGGAGTCGCCGCCGGGATAGCCGTGCGCGACAACTCCATTGCCTGAACCAAAGTTGCCGTTTCCATACTGCGGGAACTGCTGAAGCGAAACCCACAGCGGAACCGTAGGAGAGCCGACATTCGCGTTGGTGCCTGGCTGGATCGCCGCCCATTGATTGGGAACGGTGGCACAGGCGGGGTTGGATGGGTCGACGCAAAGGGACGCGCCATAGCTCCCAATCGCAGCCAGGTTCAACTCGTTCAGGTCGGCCGTGCCCAACGGCAGGAAGAGTCCGCGGCTGCCGACATAGCCGGCACTCAGGACGAACTGATGGGGTAACTCGTATTCCACTCCGAAGTTGAAGTTATAGGTAAGCGGAGTGCGCTGCGAGCGCAGCATGGTGTTCAGGGACTGTCCCAGGTTGTTCGCCAATCCGCCTGGCGGCGCAGCGAGCTGCGGGACGACGCCATTGGGGAAAGGGTTGCTCAGCGAATAAGGTCCAGTGGAACTGGGTGCCGCGCTCTCCGGTCCAGTCGCGCAGGCATTGGTTCCGTTGATCACAGTGTTGCCGTCGGCGTTGAAACATGTGGCATTCCACTGAGTGTCCGCCGAGAATCCATCGCTGTCGAGTCCAACGCCGCCAACCATATGCGGGCTGGGACCGTAATAGAAGCCGCCACCGCCACGGACAACCAGATGGTTAGCGGGCTGCCACGACAGAGCGACGCGCGGCGCTAAGTCTTTGAGGTTTGCCGTAAACGGAGAGCGATTGCCGCCGTTGGCGTAGATCTCGGCACCGGTATAGGAGACGCCGCTTTCCGTGTTGGTCGCGGTGGGATTGAAGTACTCAACGCGATTGTGGCGTTCTGTTTTGCCGCCGAAGATATCCCAGCGCAGACCGGCAGTGATGGTAAGTGCCTTCGTGAGGTGGTAGGTATCTTCGACAAAGGCCGCGTAGTACGGGCTGGATTCGGCCGCGAACAGATCCTTCGTGAAATTAGGATAGCTGTTCGATTCGGAGCCGGGTACCGTTCCTTGGCCAACGAGGAACGAAGCGAAATCGCTGCCCCCCGCTGCGGAACTTACGGTTTGGTCAGTGGCCGAAATATCGAACGCGTAAGAACCGGAGGCAGCAGGGGGCTGGCCAACATTGAGGAAGCGCTTCATGTATTCGAAGCCTGCTGAAATCTCATGCTTCCCCTTCAGCTTCGTGATGCTGGCGTTGGCGTCGCTGTTCTCGCTGGCGTATTGGAAGGTGTTGTAGTCGGCGGTGCCGCCAATACCGTCCGAGCCGCCGTTGTAGTCAGTGAACAGCACGAAGGGGAGCAGCTTATAGACCTCCTGGGCCGCGAGCGAAGAAGGGAATCCAAGCGTGGTGATATCGAATCCGACTTGGCGCGGATCTCCACCCTGATTCTCGAAGTGGCGAGTAAACGAATAGCGGAGCTGCAGGAAAGTTGTGGGGTTAAGTGTCAGGTCGTCGGCCAGCAGGATGTTGCGGCCGTTAGTTACATTCTGCGCGTAGTTGAGGTCCCACATGTTGCCAAATGCGTTGAATGTCGAAGTGAAGAGACGGTCGAAGGAGAAGCGGCCGAAGATGCGCTGCTTGTCGCTTTCGGCCCAATCGACGCGGATGTCGAAGCGTTGCGCCGTCGTCGGGTCGAGCCCCGGAAGATAAAGATTGTTCTGGGTTCCGTTCGGATCGGAATCGCAGCTGGGCCCGACATTGCATTTAGGGAACTCAGAGAGAAACTTCAGCGCGACGGGATTGGGATTTGTGATTACGTTGTTAGCGAATGGCTGCCGCGTGCCGTCGGGGTTGTCGGGAACGAGCGGATTGTAGATGGTGAAACTGTCGGCAGAAAAATCGCCTGTGCGCTCGGCCGTCGTAGGGACCGTGAAAGTATTGGAGCCATCGAATTGCTGTTGCTGGGTCGCCTCGTAGTCGCCGAAGATGAAGAGCTTGTTGTGCAGAATGGGGCCGCCGATTGCTCCGCCTTCCTGGTAGCGATGGAACGAAGGAGGTGTATTCGCTGTACCGTTCATTACCTGGCTTTGCTTGTTGAAGTACTCGTTCGCTGCGAGAACGTCGGGGCGGAAGACACCGAACGCATCCCCGTGAAACTCATTGCCTCCCGATTTGGTTACAAGGCTAATCACACCGGCTCCACCGCTCTGGTAGGAGGCAGGGGTATTCTGCGTTTCGACGCGCGTCTCTTCGACGCCGTCCTCGGGAATGTCGAGGGCGGGAATGATGGCTGCGACGTTATTCTCGGCAATCCCTAATGGGCTGCCGTCGACCATGTAGTAGACCGATCCAACGATGGCGCCGTTGATGGTGTACGAGGAGACGTCGACGCCCGGACGGCCGCTGGAGATGTTCTCAATGGCAAAGGAGCTGGAGGAGTTCGGTGCCCCATTGGCAGGTGTAACCCCGGCGCTGAGCTGCACGAGATCGAAGACGTTGCGCGTGAGAAGGGGAACGCGGTCGATGGTTTCAGAGGAAATCAGTTGGCCCACGGTTGAGTTGCTTGTGTCCACCAGCGAAGCTGACTCATTTACCGTGACCACCTCATTCACGCTGCCAAGCGTGAGAGTGACATTCACCGTCGATTCCTGATCCACGGTGACCGCAACATTCTTTTGGACGACCGTTTCGAATCCCTTTTCACTCACGGTCAGCTGGTACTTGCCGGGAGGGAGTGAGACGAAGGAATAAATACCCGCGGCCGTCGATACCGTGGAGAACTTGATTCCGGTCGCTTGTTCCTGGGCAACGACCTTCGCACCGGCAACAATAGCTCCGCTGGGATCGGTGATCTGCCCGCTGATCGAACCTCTTCCGGCCTGTCCAAAAGCTGCAACGGCGCCCGCGAGAAGTACCCCCGCGATAGCGGAGTGCCGTGCGGCAAACCTGACTGCGTCAGTGAATTTCATGAGCGATCCCCGTTTCAAACAATTCTATTCAAACGTTTGAATCTTGGTTAAAAGACTGTAAGATTGATTTATTTTCATGTCAAGGGAAAAATGCGTGCGAGGGGCGAATGTATTGGAGCCTAAAGGTCTGGAGTCCGCCGAAGTCCAGTTTGCCGGCTTCTTTCTGTTCCCCAGCTTGATAATCGCTTGTGGCAGAATGGCGCAGGGCCGAGCAGAGTAACGAAGAGCCAGGAGGCTGAGAAGTGGGTCAACGAAAGTCCGGCCATGTCACGCTCCTTGATGTAGCCCGGGCCTGTGGCTACTCCGTGTCCACCGTTTCGATCGTGCTGAGCGAGGCCCCGCTTTCGCAGAATGTGGCTCAGTCAACGCGAAAGCAGATTCGCGAGATGGCGCAGCAGCTTGGGTATCATCCCGATGCCTATGCGCGTTCTCTTCGCCGCCGGCGGAGCCAGACGATTGCGGTTCTTGCCTACGATCTCTCCGATCCGTTCTGCATTCCGATCGTGCGGGGCATTCAGGCGGGGCTTCAGCCGGCTAACTACCTGCCGCTTCTGATGGACACGCAGACGCAGCGCCGACTCTTCGACACTTATTTGAAAATGATCCTGGAACGGCGCGCTGAAGGGGTAATTGTCATCGCGAGCTGGATCTTTGAGGAGACTAATCTGCTCGCCGACATCGAAAAGAATCATGTCCCGATCGTCATCGTAGGCCGGGACCTGACGGGCAGGAAGATTAGTTCGCTCTTTGTGGATAACGAGGCCGGTGGTGCGCTTGCTTTGCGGCATCTGAGCGAACTCGGCCATCGCAGGATTGCTGTGATTCGTGGTCCGGAGGAACTCTTTGACAGCGAACCACGCTGGACCGGCGTGAGACGTGCAGCTGAGGAAGCCGGAATCGAGATTGATCCCCGCCTGGTCTTCCAACTGCCGAACCTCACCGATCCAACTTCCGGTTTTGAGGGCGGTTTGGAATTCGCGAAGCAAATTCTCGCTTCGCGACGTCCATTTACCGCAGTTCTTGCGTTTGACGATCTAACGGCGCTGGGCGTGGTCAGGGGTCTCACCGAGGCCGGATTGAAAGTGCCGGAAGACTGTTCCGTCGTCGGCTTTGATGACGTGCTGCCGGCAATTGTCGCCACGCCGGGTATCACGACAATCCACCAGCCACTACGGGAGATGGGTCTGTTGGCAGCCCGGTGGGCGGTGCAGGGAATCGAAGCGCGAGAGCAAGGGAAAAGGAATCCGGCGCGACTGCACAAAGCATTGCCGGAGCTGGTTGTCCGGATGTCTACTTTTCGCCTTTCTTCCGCACAAAAACAATAGAGAAACAAAAGAGGCTTGACATTGAGCCGAGATTCACGATATTCCCTTTATTCAAACGATTGAACCTGTGGTTCAGTACGGACCGCTATTTGGATCGGTCCTGCGCCGGAGATAGGTCCGCTGGCTGTTTGTGCATTTGAAAATCGGAAATGTTGGTGTTCATGAAACGGGATATCGCGTCTTTTCTTTTAGGCCTCTTTGTTGCGCCAATCGTTCTACAAGCAGGAACCGTGACGCATTTGCACGAAGACTGGCAACTGCAATCGGCCTGCAAAATTCAAGCAACAGACGATTCAATTACGGCCCCCGGATTTTCCGTGGATGGCTGGTTGAAGACAACTGTTCCGAGCACCGTTCTTGCCGCTCAAGTTGCCGCGGGGACGGTGCCTGATCCGTACTTTGGCGATAATCTTCGGCAGATTGCCGGAACGACCTATCCGATTGGGCTTAACTTTTCCAATCTGCCCATGTCGCCGGACAGCCCTTATCGCTGCGACTGGTGGTTCCGTAAGGAGTTTATGGGACCTGCACCTTCAGCGTCGGATGGGCGCTTCTGGCTGCACTTCGGAGGAATCAATTATCGGGGTGAAGTCTGGCTCAATGGACACAAAGTGGCGGATTCGACCACCGTTGCCGGTGCTTATCGTACCTATGATTTCGATGTAACTGAGCTCATCCGCGGCGGAAAAGAAAACGTGCTTGCCGTGAAAACAAGTGCGCCGACTGAGAAGGATCTTGGCATCAACTGGGTCGACTGGAATCCTTGCCCGCCGGACAAAGACATGGGATTGTGGGGAGCTGTCGATCTAGTGACCACTGGCCCGGTAACACTGCGCTCGCCGATGGCAGTGACCCATTTCAGTGACGGGACTCTGAACACCGCGGATCTGAACGTGTACGCGGAATTGCACAACGCGACCGGCGATGTTGTGAAAGGAATAGTCGCGGGAACTGCGGCTGGCGCCCACTTCGAACAGCCGGTCGAGTTAGCTGCGCATGAAGATCGCACTGTGGTCTTCACTCCCGAGCGCTTTCCGCAATTGCGCATCCGCGATCCGAAGCCGTGGTGGCCCTATCAAATGGGCGAGCCGCACCTGGAGCACCTCACGATGTCGTTCAGTGCGGGCGGTCATGTTGCAGACGAACAGAGCGTCGACTTTGGGATCCGTGAAATTACGTCGGAATATACAGCGACAGGTGGACGGCTCTTTCGGGTGAATGGCAAACCCATTTTGATTCGTGGTGGCGGCTGGTCGCAGGACATGTTACTGCGCAGCGACGATCGGCGGTTGCGCGACCAATTCAAAATGGTACGCGACATGCGGCTGAACACGATTCGTCTCGAAGGCAAGCTCGATACCGAAGATTTTTTCCACCTAGCCGATGAGCAGGGAATTCTTGTCATGCTCGGCTGGTGCTGCTGCGACCATTGGGAACATTGGAAGGATTGGACCCCGGATGATTTGACGATCGCCAAAGCTTCGTTGCGTTCGCAGATGCTGCGACTGCGTCAGCATGCCAGCCTGCTCGTCTGGCTCAATGGCAGCGATAACCCTCCACCGGCCGATGTGGAGAGGGAGTATCTTCAGGTGGAATCGGAGACGCACTGGCCCAACCCAACCCTGTCGTCTGCGTCGGGCACGCCCACCACGGTGACCGGCGAGAGTGGCGTGAAGATGACAGGCCCGTACGACTATGTCGCTCCGAGTTATTGGTACGTCGATCAGCACAATGGCGGCGCCTTCGGCTTCAACACGGAAACAAGCCCTGGCCCGGCGATTCCGTCGTTTGCCAGTAGACAGAAGTTTCTGGCCGATCCGCAGGCCTGGCCCCCCTCGTCTACGTGGAGTTTGCATTTCGGAGGCGGCGAGTTTGTGAATTTGAAAGTCTTCGACGAGGCAATGGAAGCCGTGTACGCCAAACCTAGTTCGTCTGCTGAATACGAACGCATTGCGCAGACGATGGAGTACGACTCCGAGCGGGCCATGTTCGAGGCATATGGCAAAAACAAATATGTTTCAACGGGCGTTATCCAGTGGATGCTGAACAACGCATGGCCTTCGATGATATGGCACCTCTACGATTATTATCTCGATGCAGGTGCGGGATACTTCGCAACGAAGAAGGCATGTGAGCCGCTGCACATCCAGTATTCCTATGACGATCAATCCATCGTTGTGGTGAACAGCACTTATCAGCCTGCTGCGGGGCTTCATGCAAAGATCCATGTTTACAATTTGTCGTGGAAGGAGTTGTATAGCGCGGAAGGTCCAATTGAATCCGCTCCGGATAGCGCTCAAAGAGTGGTGTCGCTCCCGGAGAGTCTTTATTCCGGAGCAGAGCGGGTTTTCTTCATTGATCTTTCACTTGCTGACGCGCGCGGGCAGCTAGTGAGTCACAACTTTTATTGGGTGCCAGGCACCCTCACGACGTTCAATTGGCCAAAGACGGACTACACGCACACACCGGCCGCACGCCATGAGGACCTAACGGCGCTTGCGAATCTTCCTGCTGCAACCGTTCAGGCGACTGCGGAGATTGAGCAGACCTCGCGCGGTCGCGAGCTTCATTTGCATCTCAACAACAGCTCTCCCGCGCTAGCATTTCAGTTGCATGCTGCGGTGCGGACTCCATCCGGCGGCCTGATTGCTCCGGTCTTCTGGTCTGACAACTGGATCGAGCTCATCCCCGGTGAATCCACCACGCTCACGGCGACTTTGCCCGAAGGCGAATCGACGGTGCCGCAAGTTCAGCTTGAAGGGTGGAACGTTGCTTCCGTCACTCTTACCCCAACTGCCATCGCAGCGCGCTGAGGCACCAGATGGCAATCGCCGCGGAACACCACCAGCCTCAGGCAATCGGCCTGAAGCGCAGTTTGCGCTTCAGGGATCTGGTTCTCTACGGCATTGTGCTCATCCAGCCCACTGCGCCGATGCCAAGCTTCGGCGTAATTTATCAAGAGGCGCGCGGCCACGCCGTCACTGCGATTCTGCTGGCGATGGTGGCCATGCTCTTCACGTCAGTCAGCTATGGACGCATGGCTCGTGTCTACCCACACGGCGGCTCAGCATTTCTCTATGTCGGCAAGGAGATTCATCCAAGTCTCGGCTATCTGACCGGCTGGTGCCTGGTGATGGACTACGTTTTGAATCCCCTCATCTGCACAATCTGGTGCAGCCGCGCAGCTATCAATTTTCTGCCTGAGATTCCGTATGTGGCGTGGGCCGTTTTCTTCGCTTTGCTCTTCACTTTGTTGAACTGCAATGGCGTTGAAACCTCGGCTCGTCTCAACGCTGGTATCGCTGCGGCACTCGGCGTCGTGATTGTGCTCGTGCTGGTGGCTGCAATCCGTTGGCTGCTGCATCTCTCTCATCCAGGCGCTGCGTACTTCATGCGGCCTTTTTATGATCCGGCTACCTTCAACACGTCGGGGCTGTTGCGCGGGACCTCGATTGCCGTGCTTACGTATATAGGCTTCGATGGCATTTCTACACTGACGGACGAGGCCAAAGATCCTGCGCGGAGCGTTCCTCGCGCGATTGTGCTCACCTGCTTCATCACCGGTGTTCTGGCCAGCATTGAGGTCTACGCCGCCCAGCTGGTGTGGCCTCGTGGCCTCGCATTTCCTGATATCGATACTGCATACGTGCACGTTTCGGGAAGGATGGGTGGCCCGATTCTTTTTCTAATCGTCAACGCGGCTCTGCTGCTAGCGAACGTTGGATCTGGCATGGCTTCGCAACTGGGCGCGGCGCGGCTTCTCTATGCCATGGGCCAGGACGGCGCTTTGCCTCGGCGATTCTTTGGAGCCGTGCACCCGAAGAATCGCATTCCTCGCAACAACGTTCTGCTCATCGGCGCAATCTGCCTGGTAGGCGCGCTGATTTTCAGCTATCAACTCGGGACTGAGTTGCTGAATTATGGCGCGTTGCTGGCCTTTATGGGCGTGAACTTGGCATCTATGCTTCGCGGCTGGCGCCACGGCCGCATTACGCAGTGGGCGCCCATCCTTGTATCGCTGGGCGGATTGATTACCTGTGCGCTGCTGTGGTGGAATCTTGGGCCACTGGCAAAGGCTGCAGGCACGAGCTGGGCGCTGGTCGGAGTGTTGCTTTGGATCGTCCGTCGGCGCTCGACGGTGCTCCCTGGAGAAGCTGTATGACAAGCCCAGACGCCAAGCAATCCAATTTGGGTCCGCGCCGTTTCGATGTCACCCTGGCTGGCGATACGGCTCTCGATGTTCTGATGTACGGTCTTCCTGAGGAACTGCCACTTGAGCGAGAGTTGCTTGCTGACGGAATCGCCATTCGCGTCGGCGGATCGGGCGCGATTACTGCGCACAATCTCGCAGCGCTGGGAAATTCGGTCGGCTTCATTACGGCTGTTCCCGGTGATGACTTTGGACGTATGTGCCAAGCGGAGCTGCAGCAGATCGGTGTCGATCTGTCGCGGTGTGTGCCCGCTCCTCAAATGCAGTCGGGTGTTACGGTGCACCTGCAACACCAGCAACTCCGTCACATGTTCACCTACGCCGGACCCACGTCGCACCTCGCTTTCGGAGATCTTGATCTCGACTACCTTGCAAACTCCCGCCACTTCCATATGTCGTCTTATTATTTGCAGCGTGCGCTTACGGCTCAAATACCTGAGCTTTTTGCGAGATTGAAGCAAGCGAATCTAACCCTGTCGCTCGATCCGAACGACGATCCGGCGCAGCTTTGGAATCGAAGCATTCTTGAGGCAATTCGAGAGGTCGATGTTCTGCTGCCCAATGAGCGCGAGGCGTGCCTGCTGGCCGGCGAGTCAGATTTGGATCAGGCAATTTCCATACTGCGCGAACTCGTTCCGCTGCTTGTGATCAAGCGCGGCGCCAACGGAGCGTCTGCCTTCAGCGGTACGAAGAGCTGGCATGCGCCTGCCGATAGGGTCCAGGTGGTTGACGCGGTTGGTGCAGGAGACAGCTTCAACGCGGGGTTCCTGCATGGTTGGACGCGCGGATGGCCGGTGGAAAGGGCACTCGCCTTTGGGAACAAGACTGGCGCGTGGTCAGCTTCTGCGAGCGGCGGCACATCGGCATTTCGCGATGCGGCGACTTTACGCGAACATCTCTCCGAATGGGCGACGGGACTCGAGATCGCGGCAACTTGATTTCAGTCGGCTCGGCAATCTTCTATTACGCCCCGGCGCGAGCGTAGTGGAGAGCTCCCACGACCGGGTCCGCAGGTTCCAGGACAAATTGAATCGTCGGGTAGTGCGTTCGCAATGAAGCCATGAGTACGTCGCGAACGCGCTCGATCTTGCCGAGCACGCTGCCCGCAATCGCGACCCCGGGCAACGGATGCAGGTTGTCTTCTGCAGCGATGATTCTCTCAATCACCAGGCGAGCGAGGTATGCCAGGTCTTTTCCGCTTTGATCGAGAATTGCGCCGGCGATTTCATCACCCTTCGTAGCGCACTCAACCACTAACGGCGTCAGGTCAGCGAAGGGAGGGCGCGGTTCCGCGTTGGCGAATTCGATGAGCGCCTTCACCGAAGGTAGATGCCAATGGTCTCGCGCGCGCTCGAGTAGCGTTGTCGACCGCTGCTCGTCGATAGCAAGGAAACCGCGTCGCAATGCCTCCAAGCCGATCCAGTGCCCTGCGCCCTGGTCGGCGAGCATGGGACCCCATCCACCGGCAGTAATGATTTTGTCATCGGCGCCGCGCCCAGCGACATTCGAACCTGTCCCTGACAAAACAAGAACGCCGCGTTGGCCAGGAAAGGCTGCTTCCAAGGCGATCTCCACGTCGCCCGCGATGCGCAACGAGCCGGAGACGCGGCTCGCAAAGTTTTCGCATAGCCAATCCGTAACCAATGGAACAGTATTGCCTGACGTGCCGATGCAGGTGCGCGTGACCCGGTCCATGGGGATTCCGGTCTGTGCAGTTAGTCGCGCCAGCGCGTCGTCGAGATTGTGTGCCGCCTGCTCTTCGGTCGCGTTAAGCCGTTTCACGGTGGCGCATGTTACGCGGGCAAGCTCACGGTCCTCTTCGGCAAGAAGGAACTCCGCTTTCGTTCCTCCCGCGTCCACGGCCAGAAAGTAAGCCATTCACCTCTCCATGTCGATTGTCATTGTCGCATCCCGAGCGAGGGGCAACGATGATCGAGCCGGAAGATGCTGCAGTATTTCGCGTCATGGTCCGACAGGCGCGCGAAGTCATCATAGTGGCCGACTCGATCAAGATGTATCCCAAGGCGTTTTTGGTGAATCCAGACGTTCGTTCGCTAATGGAAATCGTGGGAGGGCATTTCGGCAGTGGTGATATTGAGAGAAACAATTCGATAGGCTTTGACGTGGATTACTCCATCCTGATTTTGCAGCGGACCTTCAATCTGGAGGAAGCGGCTGCGCGTAACGATGATGCGATCGCGCTCAAAGATGTCAGGGGTAATGATGATATTGGCGATGCCGGTTTCATCTTCGAGGGAAAGGAAGACAAATCCCTTGGCTGTGCCTGGCCTTTGCCGTGCGATAACACACCCGGCAATTCGGACAAAGTGATTGCTCGCAGTGTGACTCAGATCATCTGCTGAAAGAAACCCTTTGGAACGAAGTGTGGCCCTCTGATATGCCATGGGGTGCGGGCTGGTGGTGAGGCCTGTGCCGGCGTAGTCGGCAGCCAGGCGTTCATCCGTTGTCATCCGCTTGAGGGGCATCGATACAATTTCGTGTTTTTGCGCAGTATGGGCGTTGCGGAGCAGCGGGCCGACGGGCCGACCGGCTTCTTCGACTTGCCATAGCGCATCGCGGCGATGTTCGACTTTGCCTAGCGAGTTCAGCGCACCAATCCGTGCGAGAAGGACAAGTTCTTTGCGGTTCAGTTCGGGCACACGCGCTGCCAGGTCATCGACCGACTCGAAAATGCCATCGCTGCTTCGGGTAGCTAGAAGCGCATCGGCGGAGACTTGTCGCAGACCCTTGGCGTAGTTCATTCCTATGCGCAGGGAATGAGAGCTGTCGGGCTCCTCCTCAAGAGAACAAAGCCAATGCGAACGTTGGACGTCAATTGGCCGGACACGAAGCCCATGACGCACCGCGTCTTTAATGAGAACTGCCGGTGAGTAGAAACCCATTGGTTGATTGTTCAGGAGACCGCAAGTAAATGCGGCCAGATAATGTACCTTCAGATAGGCCGATGCATAAGCTATAAGCGCAAAGCTGGCTGCATGCGATTCAGGAAATCCATACATGGCGAAGGAGGAAATCGCCTGCACGATGTTGTCCTGGGCTTCCGTGCCAATGCCGTTGCTGGTCATTCCTGAACGCAAACGGCCTTCGAGGTCTTTCATGCGCTGCATCGATCGCCGCATGCCCACAGCACGCCGCAGTTCTTCGGCTTCTGCGCCAGAGAAGCTTGCCACCGTCATGGCCATGCGCAAGAGCTGTTCCTGAAAAAGCGGCACACCGAGTGTGCGCTTCAATACTGGCTCGAGGGAGGGATGCGGATAGGTTACTTCTTCCTTTTTCTGACGCCGACGCATGTAAGGATGCATCATCTTGCCGACGATTGGGCCCGGGCGAATGATCGCGACTTGCACCACCAAGTCGTAGAAGTGCTTCGGCGCGTTGTGTGGGATAGAAGCCATCTGCGCGCGGCTCTCCACCTGAAACATTCCTACTGTGTCGGCCTTGCAAAGGGTGTCATAGACAACAGGATCTTCCGGCAAAGTTGCGAGGTCTATTTGTTTGCCATAGTGGCGAGGAATCAGCTCGAGTGAATCCTTGAGCACCGCCATCATGCCTAGTCCGAGCAAGTCTACCTTAATAAGTCCGAGATCGGCACAGTCTTCCTTATCCCACTGCACAACAGTCCGGCCCGGCATGGACGCGCGTTCGATGGGGACAACATGATTCAACATACCTGCGCAGATGACCATGCCGCCTGAATGCTGGCCCAGATGTCGCGGCAGATTCTGCATACGCATGCAAATGTCGAGATAATGCGCGATGCGCGGATGGCGCACATCAAACCCAGCCTGTTCAAAATGCCGCGCCATTGTGTCATTCGCGCCGCGCCACTCCCAATGACCGACCAGACTGGATAGGCGTGCGAGTTGATCCTCGTCGAAACCCATAGCCTTGCCGACTTCACGCGCAGCAGAGCGGCCGCGATAGGAGATGACGTTGGCCGTCATCGCTGCGCCAAGGGATCCGTAGCGCTCATATAAATGCTGAATGACTTGTTCACGCTGATCGCCCGAGGGAAGATCCAGATCGATGTCAGGCCATTCGCCGCGGTTTTCACTTAGAAAGCGCTCGAAGAGCAGTTCCATGCCTACGGGATCAACAGCAGTAATCTCGAGCGCATAGCAGACTGCCGAGTTGGCCGCGGAGCCCCGTCCCTGCACCAGGAAACCGTTTTGCTGGCAATAGCGAATGATTTCCCAGACGATAAGAAAATAACCGGCGAAGCCGAGCTTTTTGATGAGGGACAGTTCATGCTGTACCTGCGCGCGGGCTTTGTCGAGAAGATGCTTTTTGTCCGGTGAACCGTAGCGTTTGCGCACGCCTTCGTCGACACGCTTCTCAAGAAAGCTGTCCATGGTTTCGTTTTCCGGCACGGGATAGCAGGGAAATTTATAGCCCAGATCGTTCAGCTTGAATTCCAGACGATCGCTCACGATGCGCGTGTTGGCGATGGCTTCGGGTAGGTCGCGAAAGAGTGCGGCCATCTCGTGCGCGTGGCGTAAATGGCGTGCAGAATTTGCGGCGAGTAACCGCCCTGCCTGATCGAGTGTCGTGTGATTGCGGATAGACGTGAATACATCCAGCAATTCGCGGTCCTTCGCAGTCGTGTGGCGCACACCGTTGGTCGCGATGACAGGTAAGTGTAGAGCGGCTGCCAGGCCTAACAAGGACTGATTGCGGCATTCTTCTTCGCGCAATTGATGTCGTTGCAATTCGAGAAAGAGATTGCCGCGGCCAAAGATCGACGACAGCCGATCGGCAAGTTTACGTGCGCCGCCGTGTCCTTCGTGCGCGAGTGCCGCCGCAAGAGGGCCTTCGCCGCCACCGGTCAAGCAGATCAGCCCCGCTGAAAATTCTTCTACATCGTCAAGCGTGGCTGCGCCTTCCTCCTTGGTCGATTCGCGCATTTTGAAACGCGTAATCAGTTGGCAAAGATTCTGATATCCGGCCTGGTTTGCGCAGAGCAATGTAATGCGCGATGGCTTGTTGGGGTGCTGGTGCGGAAGCCATTCGGGTGGCTGTAGTTTGTCGCCGAAGGAAGAAACGGCGATCTCGGCGCCAATGTGAGCCTTCACACTGAAACTCTTTGCGGCAGTATGAAAGCGTGCAGTGCCATACAGGCCGTTGCGATCAGCAAGAGCGATCGCGGGCATTTCCAACTGAGCAGCGCGCTCAATTAAGGACTCCGGCTGTGAGGCACCATCGAGAAAACTAAATGCGCTGGCCGCGTGGAGTTCGACATAGTCGCAGTTACTCGTTCGAGGAGAGGCTGAGATTGCTTCAACGGGCGGCCTGCATGCATCGTTAGGGTGGCATACGGGTGTTCCTGGTGAGTGCGTATTGGGAATAGAGACGCTAGTCATAGTACGCCTCGAGTCGCCACTCCTTTTGCGTGCAGTCGTGAACCAGCAGATAGGCAACTGATTTACCGTTGGAATCGGTTGCCAGCACATCCCACTCTTCAAGGTTCCATCCGTCTGTGGACCACCAGCAGCCCGCAGTTTTCCATGGACCATAGGCGGCGATGACATTGAAGCTGTTTTCCCAACTGCGTAACATCGACGGCTTCATAGCCTGCATTGCCACGCGTACGGGCATGGGAGGTCTCATGCGCCGTAGCGCCATACGGACGTGCGAGGCCTTTGACGCAATCACTTTTCCTTCAACAGCGAAGTCTGTCATGTGAAAGCTGCCGGGACGATGCGTGTCATCCAGTTCGGGCGAACCTACGCGATCGTCTCCAACAATAGCTTTGAGCCGCGCGAGCGTGACATCGAGACGCGAAGGCTCTGGTGTCTGGGGCGCAAATAATCCAAGCTGCACTTTGCTGCTCAGGCCTGCCTCCGCTGTCAGAGTGAGTGCAACAACTGCGGCCGGCGGTGGGTGGGCAGCAATCTCCAATTGCAAAAGCTTCAGAAGAAATTTGCGATCGATCGAGGGAAGGGCAGGTCTGATTTTTCCGCGATGGACTCGGCCACCTTCGAGTTTCATCTCGACTGCCAGCGAGGCAAGACAGAGAGCATGGCTGGCAGCGCGCGCAGCAAGACAGTCGATCATGCGTGCGCCAATGAAGAGCAGAGAATCCATCCCTTCCACGTGAGTTTCAAACTCACAGAATTCCTGAAGCGAAAGTGCGGGCTCGATGGGCTCAAAGGTGTGCGCTACGATTCCTTTGGCGAGGTTGCGCCATTCGCTGGCTTCCGGGCCAAGGCGCGTTACTAACTCGGTTTCGGGGAGTGTGGCCAACGCGCCGAGGGTGCGGATTCCCCAGATTACAAAGGTTTCAAGGTGCTGTTCATCCAGAGGCAATTCCGCGATCGACAGGTTTGCCAATGCGGCTGCTTCGTCCCCATGGGGGATGACAACTATCGCCCGTGAGGCGCCTGCCTTGAGCTTTGCAGCATCGAAGTTATTGCTGACTGCGATGGAAGCGTGAAAGCCGACATTCTCCAATGAAGTGCGCAAACGTTCTGCGAGTTGAATAGGCGGGCCGAAAAGTCGCTCCGAGCCGGCAATATCCAACACAAATGCGCACGACGTGTCGTGGGAGACATCTTCGATACGTGGAGAGAAAGTTGCCGCGCATTCGTAAAGGACATTTCGTGCGGTAGCTTCGCCTTGCAAAGAGCGCGACAGCAACACGAGTCCAGTGACGCCTTCAGCGTCCAGCTTTGTCATTCCCAGAGTCGCACCTCCCCGTTGTGCGAGCTGATTGAATGAGCAGACGGATTCCTGCGTGGCTTCACCGTGCAATACAACGACAGGTTTTCCCTTCAAATCTGGCCTCAGACGCAACAATGCCTGCGCAGGAAACTCAGAGACGTGCACGCATGCATACAGTTCCTCTTTCATGCGCGCCTGTCCGATTTCCATGCCGCGCTTGCCGACCATGTGGAACCTGGTGGTTTTCGAGCATCTGCAGAAAATTGCACGAAGCGTTCTCGTCCGCGTCGCACGTTGTATTCGAATCCTCGCAGTAGGGTTCCACCCGCAGTTTGTGCACGCGCGGGCGAACACTCCAACACAACAGCAGCGCTCGATTGTGCATAGCCAGCTTTGCCTAGAACGATAAGACAGCACCGCGAACTATCTGCAGCTTGGCGAAAGCGAAACCAGCTTGCCAGGGGAATTCTGTTGCCATGCCCCTGCGCAGTGTCTCCCAGATCGAGCACAATGGCAGCAAATCCACCCATCTGCAGAAGCAGATCGGTTGCGCGCAATGCCTGGTCGAGCCTTGACCAGGGCTTAGTCTTCGCCTGTCGATCTGGATTGCTGCACCGCACCCACAAAAGACGTTGCAAAGCCACACCATTTGCAGCTGCGGATTCTGGATCGAAAGCATCGACGACATCCACCCAGGCACACATTTGGTCTATTGCTGTTCGCTGCGCAACAAAAGCCAACGCAAGGCTCGTGCGCCCCGATGACTCCGGCCCTGTGAACTCACTGATGGCGCCTACGGGCAGACCGCCGTCGAGCAATTCGTCCACTTCTGCGACCCCTGTTGCGGCAACTTCGCGGATCGTTCGCGCGACCGATGTCAGCGCCGAAGGAAAGCGATGTTCAACGGCGCGTTCGATTTGGAGGCGTAGAGCGGCTGAGGAAGGCATAAGCATGAGGCGACTTTCGCCTTTTATTCGCTAGATTCATATAGTGTGCTCCCTTTGTCAAGGCGTGGATAAACTAAATAAATAGGTGTTTATTTTCAGTAGTTTATGCAACACAAGGAATGTATTGCATCAGATATTTCTCTCGGTTCGTATAGGCTTTCTCGTCGGCAGATCTGCGGCAAGTGGACACTCTTCGCAGTCGGCGATTACCGAACAATGCCTCTTACCAACCGCAACGGTAAGCGCATGAAACTCGTTGAAGAGCCGAGATTGATCTGCGATTAGGTCCTTCGCGAACGCCTCACGCGTCAACTGAACGAGAGATTCATATCCCTTGCGATTTCTTCCCGGCGCCGGTGTCAAAAGACGATGGCGCTCCGCGATCCGGCGCATATATTCATCGGCAACTGGAACGGGGTGGCCGAGCGCATACAGCAGAATGGCATCGGCAGTCTCACCACCTACGCCAGGCAGGGCTAGCAACCGCTCGCGCAGTATGCGTGTCTCGGTTGCGGCCAACACATCCAGCGAGCCTGCGAACTCATCATCGAGCATCGCAACGAACGCCTTGAGTGCCGGGGCTTTCCTCGAGTAAAAACCTGAAGGCCGAATCAGTTCCTGCAATTTGTCCAGATCGAGGACTCGCAATCCGTCAATCGACAAGACACCCGCAGCGCGCAAATTCGCTAGCGAACGCTCCACGGCTGCCCACGCCGTATTCTGCGTGAGGTAGGCGCCTACTACGACTTCAAATGCAGTTTTTGCCGGCCACCAATATTGCTGCCCATAAGCCTTCGCGAGCCAGTCATGCATGCGACGCAAGCGCACCGCAGGCTTGCGCGATGGAGAGGGCTTCAACTCACAAACCTCTGTCGGTCGGTGACTGCAATTGAATTTTCCACTCCAATACGCGCGCTCGTGCGGCGGCCGCTTCCGCTTCAGGTACCTGTCCGGCACGTTGCAGAGAAATTGAAAGCGCGGTGTGCGCCAGAGGGTCGTCGGGCGTTAACGTGGTAAGCGCAAGTGCTGCTGCGATCGACTGCTCGAGCTGACCCGCGTCGCGCAAGGCGCGCACAAGGCCGTGATACGCCTCATATTGCTCTGGGTCTGCGGCGATGGCCTTCCGAAATGTTTCCACCGCTTCGGTCGTGCGTCCGGCAGCAAGCAGTTCCACTCCGTTTTGCGAAAGCGTCTCGGCGATTTGAGCACTCGTCTGGGTCATAAGCTGTTTCTTTAGGATAGAGTCTGAAGCGCAATGTTGCCATCACCTCGATGGATACCGAGAGGAGTGCAATGAAGAGTCATACGGAATACCTGATTTTCGAAACCAGGAAGCGTCGTGAGATGGTTCATATCACGGATCAAGTGGAGAAAATCGTCGCCCGCAGCGGAGTCAGGGACGGCCTGTGTTTTGTTTAGCCCATGCATATTACGGCCGCGGTTTACGTCAACGATCTTGAAAGTGGACTTATCGAGGATATAGGGAAATGGCTGGAAGAATTAGCGCCTGCGCGTCCCGACTACAAACATCACCAAACGGGCGAAGATAACGGCGACGCGCACTTGAAGTCTCTTCTGCTGCACCATGAGACAACACTGCCAGTCACTGAAGGGCGGCTTGATCTCGGAACCTGGCAGCGCGTCTTTTATGCTGAGTTCGATGGTCAACGACGCAAGCGCGTGATCGTGAAGGTTCTCGGAATCGAGTGAGGCATTCTACGGGCCCCGTTTCTGCGCAGACGGTGGGGCGTCGATAATCCTGGCCCACGGGCCATCAGGCGCCGAAACTGGGGCGGCGGCGAAATTGAGTTTCGTTCGCGGAAGAATAATCAGGTCGACGCGGCGATTTTCAGCGCGTCCTTCTGGAGTGGCATTACTGGCGATCGGATGAAATTCCGCAAAACCCGCAACCGAGAGCCGTTCAGGTGGGATCGCATCGAGAGACAGGATGATTCGAGCAATCGCTGTGGCGCGGGCGGACGACAGCTCCCAATTCGAGTCGAATGCGACATTGTGCATTGGTAAGTTATCGGTGTGTCCTTCTACGCGCACGTCGTAGGGTGTGCGAACCACGGAAGCTGCGACCTGTTGCAAGGTATTCAGAGTCTCGGGACGCGGCGTTGCTGAACCGGAGTTGAAAAACCCAGCTTCGCGCAAACTGATAATGAGTCCATCCCGTCCCATCTGGATCGATACGGCGTGCTGTGCTACCTGATTTGAGAGAGACTTCTCGAGTTCGCGGCGAATGCTTTCAAGGTCGTCTTTCACCTTTGCCGGTGACATTACATCTTCGCTTGTGACGATATTCAACAACGGCATTGGTTGATCTGCGAAAGGAGAGTCGCTAGCCAGCGTTCCCGGTTTCGGGGATCTGTCGGGCAAAGCCCCGAGCGAACGAAATGCTCTGTCAATCGCAGTCGGAATCTCCGCTTGCATCTTTTGATCCGCTTTTGCGAAGGCGTAGAGAACCACAAAGAATGCAAAGAGCAGAGTGATGAAATCGGCATAGGAGACCAGCCACCGATCGTGTGTCACACGGCTGCGATGGACTCTCGGATTCATGCAGCGCGCACCGAATCCTGTCGCGACGGTTCGCTTACAAAACCAGTGAGCTTGATTTCGACCATCCAGGGGTTCATTCCTTCCAGAATGGAGACCACCCCTTCAAGCATCATCTCGCGACGCTGGTGTTCTTCACGCAGCTGGATGCGCATCTTTCCCGCAAAGGGGAGAAAGAAGAGATTTGCTGCGCCAACCCCATAGATGGTTGCCACGAAGGCTACCGCGATTCCACGACCAACTTCCTGGATGTTGTCAAGGTGCTGCATGACCTGGATCAGGCCGAGTACAGCACCGAGAATTCCGATGGTCGGCGAAAACCCCCCCGCCGATTCGAACACGGACGGCATGCGGTCGTCGTTTTCCGCAGTGGAGTCAAGACTTACCTTCATGATTTTGCGCAATTCCACCGGTTCCGTGCCGTTGACCGCGAGCATGAGCGCTTGCTTCAGAAATGGATCCTGGATGGATCGCAGATCGGAATCGAGAGAAACTCCTCGAACACGGTGGCCAACCTCATCCCCGGCTTGACGATGCAACTGCTGGCCTCCAGCACCACGGAGTCGGACGGCAGTCTGCAGCCGGTCCAAGTTGTCATTGGTAATGACAATACAGACGTTGAGAGCACGGTGAACCAATTTGTCAGTGACTACAATGCGCTCATCAGCGCCGTCAATACGCAGACGGGGCTCGACGCGTCGGGAAACGCCGAGCCGCTTTTCGGTTCTCCCACGCTTTCTCTGTTGCAGCAGCAGCTGCTGAGTGGCGTGAACCTGCAGAATCCGAATGGCTACCTGGATTCAATCGCTACCAATACCGATACGACGCTCTCCGGCTCCATGTCCATGACTGTGGGCGGTGCAAACTACACGTTTGAGGTTGGGGCAGGCACCAACACTTCTACCACCTTTTACACCGGGAGCGGCGTCAACACGCTTGCCGGGCTGGCCAATGCTATTAACGCAGCAAATAACGGCACGATCCTGAACTATTCCCGTGTGTCCGGGAATTCGACCGGCACTCTCGATGCGGTACCAGAGAGCACGGCGCTTCTTTCGGGATCCATTTCGCTTGCCGTGGGCAACGGCACGACGAAAAGCATCGTAATCGGCGCACCACCGGCCACTGGTGCCTTACCGAACACTATCTATACCGGCACCGGGACTGGAAATTTCACGCTGTCGACTTTGGAGGAAGACATCAACGGCGCGACCAACCTTGGAGTTACGGCCGATGTTACGACAGACTCAAATGGCCTGCAGACGATGACGCTGACCTCCGCAAACGGCCAGGCATTGACCGCTAGCTCGGGCATCCTTGCCGCCGGCCCTGGGGTCACGGCCACGATCTTCACCAAGGGCACGGAATCGACGCTTTCGCTGCAATCGCAAACGACCGGACCGGGTGGGGCAGTAGCGGTGAGCTCAAGCATCGCTGCCACCAGCGACGCGCTGCTGAGTGATACGGGAACGGCAGGCGCGACCTCGACGGATACAAGTGGAAATCCAATGCTGACGACCTCGACCGGCAATCTGACTTCGGTTGCAGCGAAAGCCGATACGCTTATCGGATCGATTTCGATTCAAGTGGGTAGCGGAGCGGCGCAAACTGTCACGCTGCCTTCGTCGGGAGGAACCTTACAGGATCTGGTGAATGCCATTGACGCGAGACCGAATATAGGAGTCGACGTCACAATCGGCTCTGACAGCAAGGGCTTGCCGTGCCTTGCATTCGTTTCACAAACTCCCGGGGCTGGCGGCACCATCACCATGACCTCAAACATTCTCGATATCACCAATCCCGCCACCACGACGCTCAACTACACCAACTCCTCCGATGTCTCGACCCTGGCAAACCTGGGCATCACTCTCTCCTCAAAGTACGATGGCTCCCTGACGTTCGATGCCG
Organism: uncultured Acidobacteriaceae bacterium; assembly: GCA_963704415.1. Lineage (GTDB taxonomy): Bacteria > Acidobacteriota > Terriglobia > Terriglobales > Acidobacteriaceae > Telmatobacter. The sequence goes on from OY969908.1 coordinate 3,626,626, forward strand.
CGTCCCTCGATTCGCAGCTGAACTCGGACTTTGGCGGAGTGTCGGGGTTTTTCCAGAACGCCAATAGTTGGGGCCAGAACTTTTCCAACATACTGACCAGCGTGGGCACCAGCTCGGCCACCGGCGTCTTGAAGCTTGCCTCAAGTTCCAATAGCAATATCGAATCCACGCTGAATGCCGATATCTCCAAAGAGGAGAGCCTGATCTCCGCACAGCAGAAGAGTCTCACCGCGGAGTTGAACAGCGCCAACGAGATTATGCAGGAATTGCCCTCGCAATGGACGGCGTCAATGAGCTCTACTCGGCAATTACTGGCTATAACCAGAATACGGGCGGCTAAGGAGCTTTATTCAAATGGGAAGTTATCAAGATCATATGTTGGATGGAGCTTCGGCGGTAGACCTTGTAGTCGCACTCTACGACGGGATCATTCGCTTTCTGTATGCCGCTCTGGATGCCGTTGATCGTGGCGATCAAGACAGCCGCCGCATCGCCGTCAAGCGGGCGCTGGACATCCTCATTCATCTCCAGGCACGACTGCGGATGGATATCGGCGGCAGGCCCGCCCAGGCATTAAGCGAATTCTACGCATCAATTTTCGCCCAGATCATGCAGGCTTCCCAGTCGGCGTCACGCCAGAAATTCAACCATGCGATCGAATGCGTCCGCGACGTGCGAGATGCGTGGAAACAGGTTGCCCAGGAGGTGAATCAAGGCGAACCGCAGCCTTCGCTAGCTTCGGCAAAGCGCCCTCAATTGGTACGGACGATTTCTGAACCGGATTTTGATTCGGCTGAAGCTGGTCACTGGACCGCTTAGCCTGCAACCGTCAATTCTTCTTCCAACTGTTGTTTCTGATACAGGCTGGCGTAGTAGCCATCGAGGGCGAGCAACTCTTCGTGCCTGCCGATTTCGACGATTCTGCCGCGTTCCAGCACCGCGATTTGATCTGCGTTCCGGACGGTCGAGACGCGATGCGAAATCAGGATCATTGTTGCGGCAGTGGTATAGCTGCCCAGTCCGCTAAGAATGCGCTCTTCCGTGAAGGTGTCCACGTTGGCAAGAGCATCATCGAGAATCAAAATTGCCGGTCGCCGAAGCAAGGCCCGTGCGATGGCGGTGCGCTGTTTCTGGCCGCCGGAAAGAGTGACCCCGCGTTCACCTACCATGGTTTCAAATCCCTGTGGAAACTCCTCAATCTCACGGCGAATATGCGCAGCTTCGGCAGCCTCAAGCATGTCTTCAAGATTGGCATCCGGAACTCCAAATGTGATGTTTCCACGTATTGTTTCGCTGAAGAGAAACGTCTCCTGCGGAACCATGCCGATGTTCCGGCGCAGCGTGGCGAGGGGATAATCGCGAATCTCACGGCCATCAATCAGAAGGGAACCATCCGGTACCTCAAAGAGCCTTGCAATGACGTTCACCAGAGTAGTCTTTCCCGCCCCGGTGGGGCCGACAATGGCAATTGTCGAGCCAGCCGGAATGTGCAACGAGATATCGTGCAGCACCTCGGAGTTTTCGTACCTGAAGCTGAGATTGCGAAATTCTATTTCTCCGCGAAGAGTGGCGTTCGAACGAATCGAAGGGTCCGCCGTGCCATCGTCAATCGCCGGCTTGGCTTTGAGCAACTCGTCAATGCGCTTCACCGACGCGGTGCCCCTTTGGAACAGGTTCACGACCCATCCCACAGCGATGATAGGCCAAATGAGAAGAATCATATAAGTATTGAAGGCGACGAATTGACCTGGAGTAATGCGGTGGGCAATGACCTCATGACCGCCGACGAGCAACGTGATGATCATTGAGATACCGAGAATGAACTCAAGCGTCGGCCATAACATGCCCATCAGCTGGACAAGACGCTGAGCGCGGGCGATGTACCGGCGATTGAGAGTCTCGAACAAGTTGATCTGCGATTCTTCGCGCGCAAATGCGCGAACAAGGCGCGCACCGGAGTAGTTCTCCTGCGCTTGTGACGAGATTTCCGAGAAGCTCTCCTGGATTCGCTCGAAGCGGTCGTGAATCTTTCGTCCAAAATATTGAACAAGGATGCTGGCAAGCGGCATCGGCGCCCATGCCACCAAGGTCAAATATGGGCTGATGCGAAGCAGGAAAAAGAGCGCGCCAACAGTGAAGAAGATTGTGTTTGCGCTATACATCAGCGCCGGACCAAGCAGCATGCGCACTGCGTTCAGGTCGTTAGTCATACGCGCCATGATGTCGCCGGTTCGATAGCGCTGGTAGAAACCTGAGTCCTGAAGTTCCAGTTGGCGGAACAAGTCGTTGCGCAAGTCGAATTCAATTTCTCGCGAGATGCCAATGAGAATCCAGCGCTGGGAGTAAAGAAAAATACCCTTCAAGAGGGCGATTGCTACGAGCAGCCCCGAAAAAACAAGAATCCTTTGCCTCGTTACGCCGTGCTCCAGACCATCGATGGCCTTCTCAATCACCAGCGGGAAAAGTACCCACACCCCATTGGTGGCGATACACGAAAGCGTTCCCCAGAGATAACCCCAGCGGTAGCGGCGCATATAAACGAAGAGTGGCCGGAGATCGCGAAGCATGAATTTATTGTACGGTGTCGCTGGAGATATTTGGGTCCAAGCGCAGTTCCAGGAGCCTCGTCGTGGCGCGGGTTATGTTGGTGTGCGCAGGAGAAAGTAGCCTCCCGTCAGTCCGAATAAAACGTCCGGGCTCCAAGCAGCCACGGCCGCTGGTAGGTAGTTCACGTTGCCCATGGCCCCGAAAAGGCCATCGACTACCCAATACGTGAGCGCGACCGCGATCGCCACAGCAATTCCACTGAGAGAACCGCGACGGCCCATCGATAGCGCGAAGGGAATGCCCAAAATCGCCATGACGATGGCGATGAGCGGATAGGCAAGCTTGTGCCATAGCGCAACACGCAATCGCATGGTGTCAAAGCCGCTCTGCCGCAAGTCGCCAATATATCGGTCGAGTTGACCGAAGTTCATCTCCTGCGATTGCAGGCTTTCTTTCGTGAAGTAGGTGGGTTCCTCGTGAATTTCGGGAAATGAAGTGAATTTGAAATCCTGAAAGCGGGTCTGCGTTGCTCCATCGAAATCGCGAACCCATCCGTTCTGAAAAACCCAAGACCGGGTGCGTGTATCCCAAAAGACGCGGGAGGCAAAGATGCGGCGCGAAATGGCAAATGTGGATCGATCGAATTCGAACACGGAAAAGTTCGCGAACTCATTGCTGCCAGGATCGAAGAACTGGTAATAGAAGATCCGGCTGACTTCGCCCACCCGCGGTTCGCCAAAGATCCACTTCTGTTCAGGATGTAGAAATGTCTGTGGCGGACGTCCCTTGATCGTGCTGCGCAGGGCTTCCTGCTTGCGGTTGGCTTGAGGAAGGTAATACTGATCGAACAGGAATAATCCCACCGCCAGGACCGCGGATATTGCAGCGATTGGAACCACGAGGCGATAGAGACTGATCCCCGTTGCTTTCATGGCAACGATTTCGCTGTTGCGATTGAGAACGCCAAATGTGACCAGCACTGCGATCAGCACAGCCAACGGAGCAATTTGATAGAGCATGCTGGGCGTCAAGTTGACCAGATACTCGCCGACGGTCATCAGCGGAATATGGTTCCGAATGATATCGCCGACCAGTTCGAAGAACGTGAAGACCAGCATCAGAAGAACGAATCCAGCCAGCACGAGAAAAAATGTGTTCAGGAATTCACGAACAACATATTCATCGAGGATGCGAAAGAGCACGCCGCGCGCGCGACGCCGCACCGATATGGGCTGTAGCCGGTCCAACAGCCCTGAGAAAGCTTTCGCATTCTCCTGAGTCTTTGCCGTCAGATCAGAAAGCTGCGCCATCCACCGTCCCAGCGTGCTCAAAACCCGTCCACCGCTAGCCATCTGCCACAGCAGAAAACTGCCGGCTGCGGCGAAGAGGATGTTGGCTAACCACACCGCAAGAAACGCGGAGAGCTTGTTCTGGCGCCCAAGTGCGATCCCGGTGTAGGAGAGAACGTAGTAGAGGATGACCAGTAAGAGTGTAAAAACAAAGCCTGAGCTCTTGCCGCCGCGTCTCGAAATTACACCAAGGGGCACCCCGACGAGCATCAGCACCAAGCACGCTGCGGGATAGGAAACACGGGATTGCAGCTCGATCTGGAAACGCCTTCCATCGGCGCCGTGGGTGTGCTTTTCAAGGGTGGCCATCGGCATGGCGTAAATGGCGGTATCGAGACGCCCGAGATGCACATCGTTTTGCTGACTCAGCGGCAAAGGTAGATCGGTGCTGTTGAATGTGGAAACCTTGTACTGCTCAGGCTGGCCCGCAACGGAGTCATGCTCGGTGCCATTGCGCAGACGCATGAGCAGTTCCTGAGTCGAATCGCTCACCACGGTCGCGGACGCGGCTGTGGTCACCAGCGGAGTCGTTGGATCGGTAACATCCGCCATGAAGACCCGGTCCCAATTCGACGCACCGGTTCCAGCGCGCACATTTTGTACGTAGAGAACGCGATTGCGAAAATCTTCGTAGAAAACTCGCGGTTGTATCTCGTACGACGCTTGCGAGGTCTCCAATGTCTGCTGCAGGTCAAGGATGGCCTGATTGGCACGCGGCGCCAGGTAGATCGAATTCGCCAACCCGAGCAAGGTTCCGCTGATTGCCACGATCGATGCGACGCGCACGAAGTAGCCGATGCCCAAGCCTGAAGCGCGCATGGCGATGATCTCGCTATCGGCCGCAAGGCGGCTGAGCCCGAGCAGGATTCCCACCAGGACGGCCATGGGAATTGTGACTTTGAACGTGTTGGGCATCGTCAGGAGAAAAACCTCCAGGACCTCTGCCCATGTAGAGCTGTTGCGCACCACCATTTCAAGAATGTGGTCGAGGTCGCGCATGAAGAGAATGAATGTAAAGATCACGCCGCCAATCAGCGTGTGAGAAAGGATTTCGCCGAGGATGTAACGGGTCAGGATCCGCACAAGTGGGCTCTGGATCTAGTCTATCGCGCTTGCGCACCCGGGAGCGGAATCGGCTGCCAGCGCCGCAAGCGCAAGCTGTTCATGAGCACACTGACCGAACTTAGGGCCATGGCCGCTGCCGCTACCCACGGACTCAGCTGGATATGGAATGCCGGATAAAGCAATCCAGCCGCCAGCGGGATCCCGACAATGTTGTAGCCCACTGCCCAAGCCAGGTTTTCCCGCATGATGTGCAACGTATTCCGAGCAAGATCCCGGGCCACAATGATTGAGGTGGGCTGGGCGCGCAGGAGAACCACGTCTCCAGCCTCCTGTGTTAGATCGGTCCCCGATCCCATGGCCAAACCAACGTCCGCCTGAGCGAGGGCTCCGGCGTCGTTGATTCCATCACCAACCATCGCCACGCGCAATCCTTCGTCCTGCAATGCTTGAATGCGTGCCAGCTTGGCTGCGGGATCAAGACCCGCCTCCATTTCGGAGATGCCTGCCTGGCTCGCGATCGGCGCAGAAGCGGCCGCGGAATCGCCGGTCAGCATAATAACGCGAAGCCCGGCGTTGCGCAGGGATGTTACCGTTTCTGCCGCATCCGGCCAGAGAGTGTCGCGAACGTCGAAGCATCCAGCAGGCTGACTATCGAGCGCAAGGAAGAGCCTGGTCATTCCCGGCTTTGCGGGCATGAAGTTATTCGGCGACTTGGCAAACAGCTCATGAAACATTGCTTCGTTGCCGATCATGCACCGGAAGTCGTCCACCGTGGCTGTGACGCCGCGACCCGGTATGATTTGCACGTCCCGAGCCGGTTGCCACGACAGGCCTCGGCTGCGCGCAGTGTCCACGATCGCGTGCGCCAGGGGGTGGTTTGACTGTTCTTCGGTGGCAGCGGCTAAGCGGAGCAGATCGTTCTCTTGATAGCCGATCAATGGTTGAATCGCGGCTAGAGCGGGGCGGCCTTCCGTTAAAGTCCCAGTCTTGTCCAACACCATTGCGTCAATATTCGAAAGGCGTTCAATCGATTCGCCACCCTTGTACAGCACGCCGAGTTGCGCTCCACGTCCGACCGCAACGGTGAGGGCAGCAGGAATCGCGAGCCCCATCGCACAGGGGCAGGCAATCACAAGGACGGCGACCGAGCTGGCAAGCGCCATTTCGATAGACCTCGTGGCAAGAACCCAGATCACGAACGTGACAACGGCGAGCGCGATCACAGTAGGCACAAAAATCGAACTGGCGCGGTCGGCGAGCTGCTCCATTGGAGCGCGCGAGCTCTGTGCCTGCGCGACCATGCGAGCAATCTGTGCCAGCACCGTATCTTCGCCGAGCGACTGTGCGCGGCAAACGACAACTCCGTCGTAGTTGAGGGAGCCTGCGTAGACTCTGGCGCCGCGCTCGCGGACCACGGGCGTGGACTCCCCGGTGAGCATCGATTCATCCACAGTGGTGCGGCCTTCGAAAATCTCCGCGTCTACAGGGAAGCGCTCGCCGGGGAGAACTTTTACGTAGTCGCCGACGCCAATTTCTTCCAGTGGTACTACCGTTTCCAGGCCGTCGACGATTCGTCGCGCGGTGGATGGCCGCATACGGCTCAGCGAATCCAATGCGGCCAAAGCACGGCGCTTGGCGCGCGCTTCCAGGGTTTTGCCTAAGAGAAGAAAGCCGAGGATAAGCAAAACCGCATCGAAATAAACCTGCTTGCCGTTGCCGGGCGCGATCGTAGCAAATGCCGAGTAAAGAAATGCTACGCCGGTTCCGAGGCTCACCATCGAATTCATGTTCGTGGTGCCGTGGCGCAAGCCCCGCGCAGCGTTCGCAAAAATTGGGCGTCCAGCCCATACCAGGAGGACCGCGGTCGCAATCAGGAGTGTCCAGCGAACCAGATCTGGTGGGATAGCGTACAGCCACGGCAGTTGCCGCATCAGGGCGCGGTCCAATATCCCCATTTGCGTGTCGAGCGGCATTGCCAAAATCATCGCCAACCCGCCGGCAACGATCATGAGCCAAGCCTTGAAGTCCTGTTTGTTCCCGGAGTGTTCGGAGTCCCCCGATGACCTGGAATCTCCCGGTGCGGCAAGAACTGCGTCGTAGCCGGCGCCGCGAATCGCTTCCACGAGCGCTGGCGGGTCCGCACGAAGCGGGTCAAACACCACGGTCGCTCGATTGGCCATCAGGTCTACGTGTGCGGACTCGACTCCGGCGGTCGATCGCAACGCGGATTCCACATGATGTTGGCAAGCCGCGCAGGTCATCCCCAGCACCGGAAGCGTGACGGTTTCTGGGGAATTGGTCGCCATCGACACGCTATTGCTCCAAATGCGCGGTATACCCGGCCTTGGCCAACGCTGCAATGGCAATATCGACTGGCGCGGGCTCTTGGGGGGAACTTATACGCGCAGCTCCAACTCGAACCTCGACAACTTTGACCTTCTCACCCAGGTTCAATGCCTGACTAACCCGGCGAACACAGGAGCCGCAATGCATTCCATCGATCCGAAGCGTAAACTCTGTCAATTTTGCCCCCGGTTATCTTTGATGATACGCCCGCAGAGACGATGCAGAGCCCTTAACAACCACGCATCGCGATTACTATTGGATGAAACGCGTCCTGCCTGAACCACTAACATATAAAAGGAGATAGGTAGGCGAGCCAATGGTAAGAGAGTTCCCGGAAGCGCCGCTCGTCGGTGTAGGTGCGGTGATTGTCCACGAAGGCCGCGTGCTCCTTGTTCAGCGTGGCCGCGAGCCGCTCAAGGGGCATTGGTCTCTACCCGGCGGCATGGTTGAATTGGGTGAGTCGCTTCTGGCTGGAGTGATCCGCGAAGTTGAAGAAGAGACCGGTTTGCTTGTCGAGCCGGTCGAACTGATTGAACTGCTCGACCGCATTCATCGCGAAGGGGAACGTATTCGCTACCATTACGTGATCGCAGATTATCTTTGCCGCGTGACTGGTGGCGAGCTGAAGGCAGCCTCCGATGCCGATGCCGTGCGTTGGGTTGAGCGCAAGGAGTGGAACAAACCTGATTTGGGCGACCTGTCGGTCGAGGGCGCGCTGGTGCTCGATCCGGTCACAGTGCGCGTGATCGAGAATGGGTGGCAGCGCGCAAGAGCGCTTAAGACAAGGGAGGGCGATTGATCCGGCGTCTCTTATGGATTTTCGGAACTCTGATAGCGCTCGCTGTTTTGGGTGGAATCGCGTTTTGGGCACGCCCCGTCGAGTTTTTCAATACCTACTCCGAACTTCGGTTGCTGCGGGCCGGTGCGGAGTCCCGATCGATGATAGTGGAAGGCTATCGGGTCCACTATTACGCGCTTGGTCCGGCCGTAGGCCCCGCAATCGTACTGGTTCATGGGCTCGGTGGCCGTGCGGAGGACTGGCGGAATCTGGCTCCCTATCTCAGCAACGCGGGCTACCGAGTCTATTTGCCGGATCTACCCGGCTACGGACAAAGCGAAAATCCAGCCCGTTTTTCCTACTCGGTGCCCGATGAAGCTGGCGTAGTTGTTGGTTTCTTAGACGCTCTCGGTCTGAAGCAAGTGGACCTTGGTGGCTGGTCCATGGGTGGCTGGGTTGTGCAGCGAGTTGCGGCAGACCACCCCGAACGCGTGCGCAAGTTGATGCTCTTTGACAGTGCAGGCCTTGCCTTGAAGCCCGACTGGAACACTGACCTGTTTACTCCGGCAACTGCGAACGAATTGTCGCAACTGGATGAACTTCTGATGCCGCATCCGCCGAATGTGCCCGATTTCGTTGCGACCGACATTCTCCGGCATTCAAAACAACATGCGTGGGTCATTCGCCGAGCGCTGGCATCCATGTTGACGGGCCGCGACGCGACAGATCGCCTGCTGCCTGGCCTTAAAATGCCCGTGCTGATCGTCTGGGGCGAGCTGGATCGCATCACCCCCATCAACGAGGGTAAAACGATGCACAAATTGATTTCCGGCTCGCAGCTTGATGTGATCCGGGATTGCGGTCACCTTGCTCCAAGCATGTGCGCACCGCAAATCGGGCCCAATCTGGTCGTGTTCCTGCGTCAGTAAAGCGGCCGCACCTGATGGCTGGCGATTCGTGTCGGGTCTCTGATTGCATGTCACTGTGCGATCTCCGTGCCCCATCCTTTCGCCTTTTTTCTGGCGAATTGGTGGAACCCGACTTCAGAGTACGAAATTACACACCAAAGGACTTAGTTGGCCAGCGGTCAAACCCCAATCACGTCGCACAATTCCTTTACCGCCGCTGCGCTCTTCTTCAACGCAGCATCTTCTTCGGGTGTCAGCTTGATTTCGATGATTTTTTCCAAGCCCGCCGCTCCGAGCTTGCACGGAACGCCGATGTAAAATCCATCGATCCCGTACTCGCCCTGGAGATATGCCGCGCAAGGAAGAATCTTCTTCTTGTCTTTGAGAATCGCTTCGACCATCTCGGTCGCGGCTGCAGAAGGCGCGTAGTAGGCGCTGCCGGTCTTAAGGTGCTTCACGATCTCTGCGCCGCCATCGCGGGTCCGCTGGACAATCGCTTCCAGGCGGTCGGGCGCGATAAGTTCGGTGATAGGAATTCCGGCGACAGTCGAATAGCGGGGAAGTGGAACCATGGTGTCGCCGTGCCCGCCCAGCACAAAGGCCGTGACGTTTTCCACGCTGACTTTCAGTTCTTCCGCGATGAATGTCCTGAAGCGCGCGGAATCCAACACTCCGGCCATGCCTATTACACGCTCACGATTGAAACCGGCCTGCCGATAAGCGGCTTGCGCCATCGCGTCCAGTGGGTTCGACACGATGATCAGGATGCACTCAGGCGACTGCGCGACCACTTTCTGCACCACATCCGACATGATCTTGAAGTTGGTATGCAGCAGGTCGTCGCGACTCATGCCCGGCTTGCGGGGAATGCCTGCCGTGATCACCACGATGTCGGAGTTCGCCGTGGCGGCATAATCGTTCGCGCCGGTCACATGCACATCGCGTTTTTCAATAGGCATGGCTTCGAGCAGGTCCAGCGCTTTGCCCTGGGGCACGCCTTCCACCACATCAATGAGCGCGACATCCGCGAGCTCCTTCGAAGCAATCCAATGTGCTGCAGTGGCGCCCACGTTGCCGGCGCCGACGATTGAAACTTTCTTTCGCATGTTCATTTCTCCTGGGGTTCAAAGAGCGAAACTAACGGACTTAGCGGAGCCACGGAAAAAACCGGCCTAGTTCGACATTGCCTTTATCCCGCTGCTTCTCCGGGCCTGGCGATCGGTTTCGCGCTTGCAGCCCCGGCGGTTCGCCTGCCGGCGGCTTCGCAGATGCGATGCCTCATGCGGCCTTCCACTGAAAGCACAACCCGAAACCGTCGGGGTCGTGCAGATACATTTGCTTCATGCCGTACGGCGCGACCCTCGGGGGCCGATCGACGACAACGCCCTTCGTGACGAACTCTGCATACGCCCCATCGACGTCCGGACACCCGAAATACAGGCAGATGTCGCGATGTCCGCGCTCGCGCAGGTGGTCCTGGAGCGGCGGTCGCTCTTCATCGAACTCGTAGGCGGTGTTCAACATAATCTCCGCTGTGCCCAGCCGGAGCAAGCACCAGTGGAAGCGATCCTTGTCACCGCCGCGGTGTGGCGACGTGCTCACGATCTCGAAGCCCAGCTCGTCGCGATAGAAACGGATCGAGTTCGGCATGTCGTAGACCTCGAAGTAGGGACAGACGCCGCGGACTTCAATCCCCATTGTCGACCTCTTTGTTTGCACTAACTCCGCTAGCCCCGCTAACTCCGCTCTTACATGTTCCCAATGATCCGCGTCGCAAACTCGCTCGTCCCGACCTTGGTCGCACCAGCCGTCTGCCGCTCAAAATCGTACGTCACGAATTTCTGCAGAATCGTCTTCTCCATCGACGTTTCGATCAGCTTCGCCGCTTCCTTCCAGCCGATAAAATCCAGCAGCATCACTCCCGAAAGAATCACCGATCCCGGATTGATGACATCCTTGTCGGCGTATTTTGGCGCCGTGCCGTGCGTGGCTTCAAAGACCGCGTAGCCGTCACCGATGTTGGCTCCCGGAGCAATGCCCAGCCCGCCCACCTGCGCCGCCGCCGCATCGGAGATGTAATCGCCGTTGAGGTTTGTCGTCGCCAGAATGCTGTAATCCGATGGGCGAATAATGATCTGCTGAAAGATCGAATCGGCGATGCGGTCGTTCACCAGGATCTTCGACTTCCACGCGCCCTTGCCGTGAGTTGTGCCGATGGAGTCGAGAGTCTGCTTGACCTCGGCATACAGCTCCTCGCGGAAGCTGGGTGAGCCGAACTCGAGGCCCGGCTCGATGAGCGCGGCATTCTGCTCGATGGTCAGGTCCGGGTTGGCATCGAGGTTCCCGAGAATCCAGCTCTCGCGTTCGGTCACGGTCTGGTCGCGAAACTCCTGGGTCGCCACTTCATATCCCCACTCGCGAAACGCGCCCTCAGTGAATTTCTGAATATTGCCCTTATGAACGAGAGTGACAGTCTTGCGTCCAGTCTCCAGCGCACTCTTGATCGCATAGCGCACCAGCCGCTTGGTTCCAAAGATCGAAATCGGCTTGATGCCCACACCGGAGTCGGAACGAATCTTCTTCTTGCCGCCCTTCAACAGGTCTTCATTGATGAATTCAATCAGGCGGCTAACATCGGCGCTGCCTTGCTTGAACTCGATGCCCGAGTACACATCCTCCGTGTTCTCGCGGAAGATGACAATGTCAACCTTCTCCGGGTGCTTCACCGGGCTAGGCACACCCTGGTAGTACTTCACCGGCCGCACACAGGCGTAGAGATCCAGCAACTGGCGCAAAGCTACGTTGAGCGAACGAATGCCTCCGCCGACCGGTGTCGTCAGCGGTCCCTTGATGGAAACGCGCAGGTCGCGCGCTGCCGCTACAGAGTCGTCGGGTAGCCAGGTATTGAACTGCCGAAATGCCTTCTCGCCGGCAAAAATCTCGAACCACTTGATGCTGCGCCTTCCGCCGTAGGCCTTCTCGACTGCCGCGTCAAAGACCCGCTGCGAGGCTTTCCAGATATCGCGCCCCGTGCCGTCGCCTTCAATAAAGGGGATGATTGGGTTATTGGGAACCTGGTATTGGCGGTTGTTGTACTCAATGGCAGCGCCATCCCTGGGCAGTTCGAGCCCGTTATAACTTTTCTGCATTGGCTTTGCGATGTCCCTTTCCCCTATACATTTGCAGACGAAGGCTTCCCTCGGCAAATCGAAGCGGCTCAAGAGGTGAAACGGGGGATGAAGCTGAGACGGGACAGCCTGCACTGCAAGACCATTCAGTTCCGGGCTTGCGCTTTGGATGAATCGCCGAGGAGTGGACTGCCTTACTTATTGCAAATCGCCGACACTTCCGCCGTCGAATCGCGGTATCCCAAAATGTCCCCGCAGGTGGAGCAGATCCACCGGGTTCAGATTCCCGGCCACCGTCACCAGCGTAAGGCTCCTTGGTGTTTCGGCCAGGATCACCGCGCCCCGCACATTGACGCCGTCCATCACGACCCATATATCGGTCGTCCCATTGCGCACCGGTCCGCCGGCCTTTGTGGTGGTCACCAGGTGCTTCCATCCGCGCAGATGGTAGGCCACACGTATCGAATTGACTTCGGCCTCATCGGGAATGCCCGCGTCGCCGAACCGCATAGTGTGAACGCTGACTCCATCGAGTTTCCGGATGATCTGGCGGTCCTCTGCCTCCGAATCCGGAACCATAGCGGCAGCCACGCCGAGCAAGTTCCGATCGAGCGTGAAGCTCGACTTCACTGCGGCCTGCGTGTTCAGCCGATTGAGCGCAGGAGGCGTCCACTCGAGCGGAACGGGAGACGACGAAGCCGCACTCAGCGACTGCGTGCCAGGAGCCGGCTTAGCGCCATTTTCAGTTGCGCCGGCCGGCGCCTGTGCCGTCACCGGCACCAATCCCGCGCTCACCAGACACACTCCAACTACCGTGATCCATCTCATGCTGGGTTAAACGCGATTCGACGAAAAAAGTTACTGTTCTTGTGAACGTCCGATGAAATCCATTTGAGTTCTGTCACCACCGGGCAAGATGCGATAGACTCATGCGGGAACGTTTGCGAGAGTCACTTCCGCCGACGTCATGGAGGGTACATAGAAATTGGGAAAGAACATGGTCCCAAAGAAGATCTTCTTCACAAAAGGCGTAGGCAAGCACAAAGAGCGTTTGACCTCCTTTGAGCTGGCACTCCGTGATGCAGGGATCGCTTCGCAGAATCTGGTTCGCGTCTCGTCCATCTTTCCACCACAATGCAAGGTCATCCCTCGCAAAGAGGGATTGAAATACCTGGATCATGGCGAAGTAGTCTTCGCCGTCATCGCGGAGAATTCCACACGTGAGCCGCACCGGCTGGTGGTTTCGAGCATCGGCGTGGCCATCCCCGCCGACCGCGATACCTACGGCTACCTGAGCGAGCACCACAGCTTTGGCGAGACCGAGGATCAGGCGGGCGAGTACGCAGAAGAACTGGCTGCCGAAATGCTCGCGACGACTCTCGACGTCGAGTTTGATCCCGACAAGAGCTGGGATGAAAAGAAAGAAATCTACCGCTTTTCCAACAAGATTGTGCGCACCAGCAACGTGACCCAGTCCGCCGTGGGCGATAAGCGCGGCCTTTGGACTACGACCATCGCCGCAGCCGTGTTGATCCTCGAAGCCTAGGCGCACCCGCACCTTCTTAGGCCAATCCCGCCCGCCGGGGTTGGCCTTGTTGCTTCATCCTTGCTGTTTCATTTGGGAGAAAGAACTCGCCGGTCATGGTCGATAAACGAAAATACAACGTCGGTTTGGTGCAGATGCGCATGGGTCCGGATCCGGAGGTAAACTTTGCCTCGGCCATCCGCCACATTCGCGAGGCCGCCCGGCTGGGCGCGAACATTGTGTGTCTGCCGGAGCTCTTCCGCGCGCAATATTTCTGCCAACGCGAAGATCTGCGCCTCTTTGATTTGGCGGAACCGATACCTGGCCCTTCGACTGCCAAACTCGGCGAAGTTGCGCGTGAAGCCCGCGTCGTTATCGTCGCTTCGCTGTTTGAACGCCGCGCTCCGGGGCTCTACCACAATACGGCCGTTACCCTCGGCTTGGACGGCAGCATCGCCAGCGTCTATCGCAAGATGCATATCCCCGACGACCCGCTCTACTACGAGAAGTACTACTTTGCGCCCGGTGATTTGGGTTTTCGCGCCGTCGATACAGCATTCGGCCGCGTCGGCACGCTTGTTTGCTGGGACCAGTGGTATCCCGAAGGCGCGCGGCTGACGGCGTTGCAGGGTGCCGAGGTTCTGTTTTATCCCACCGCGATTGGCTGGCACCCGGCAGAGAAAGATGAGTTCGGTACTGCGCAATACGAAGCGTGGCAGACGATTCAAAGAGCGCACGCCATTGCCAACGGCGTTTATGTCGCGGGAGTCAACCGAGTCGGTCATGAGCATGGCGATATTCTCGGCAATAAGGCCACCGGACCGGGCCTGCAGTTCTGGGGAGGCAGCTTCCTGGCCGATCCCTTCGGCCGCATCGTCGCGAAGGCTTCGCACGACGCCGAGGAGATCTTGCTGGGCGAGATCGACGTTGCGCTCCTCGAGGACACGCGCCGCAACTGGCCGTTTCTACGCGACCGCCGCATCGATGCGTATGCACCCATCACGCAGCGATTTCTCGATCAGGGCCACTCGTGGGATGCCGACGGAGATTCGAAATAGAGATGGCCCCAGACAAGGTGGCTCCAGAAGAGATGGACCCAGTCTCGCTCGAAAAGACGCCGCGTGAACTCGGCTATCGCATGCCTGCGGAGTGGGAGCCGCACGAGGCTACCTGGCTCGCGTGGCCCCACAACCGCGAAGACTGGCCCGGAAAGTTTCAGCCCATTCCGTGGGTCTACGCAGAAATTGTGCGGCTGCTGGCCGCTCGCGAGAAGGTGCACATCCTCGTTGAGGACGCCAAGGCGGAGAAGCTCGCCACCGGCATCCTCAAGCGGGCCGGCGCGAATCTTGCTCAGGTCAGCTTCCACTCCTGGCCCACCGACCGCGTCTGGACCCGCGATTCAGGTCCGATTTTTGTCCGTAACACGGAAGGGCAAGTAGCCCTCACCAACTGGCACTTCAATGCGTGGGCAAAATACTCCGATTGGCGCCTCGATGATCAAATCCCTGGCCGCGTGGCGAAGCTGCTCGGACTCCCGACGTGGGAGCCGACGATCGAAGTCGAAGGCCAAAAGCACCGCCTGGTTCTCGAAGGCGGTTCGATTGATACAAACGGGCAGGGAATTCTCCTCACCACGGAAGAATGTCTTCTGAGCGATGTCCAACAGCGCAATCCAGGCGTAAGTCGCGAACAATTGGAACAGGCGTTTCATGACTATCTTGACATCGAGCAAGTCATCTGGCTGGGTAGAGGTGTTGCCGGCGACGACACGCACGGACACATCGACGACATCAGCCGCTTTGTCGGCCCCACGACCATCGTGACGGCGATTGAGCCGAATACGAAAGACCCGAACCATGAGCCACTGGCAGAGAACCTGGGCCGACTAAAAGACGCTCGCACTTGCGACGGCAAGCAATTCACGTTAGTTGAATTGCCCCTGCCGCGGCCGGTTCTCTTTCTCAAGCAACGGCTTCCGGCAAGCTATGCGAATTTCTATCTGGCGAATGGGTTGGTCCTAATGCCGACATTTCACGATCCCAACGATCGTGTCGCGTTGAATATTCTGGCTGATGTTTTTCCCGACCGCGAAGTGATCGGCATTCACAGCGTGGACCTGATCTGGGGACTGGGCGCTCTGCATTGCATGACGCAGCAGCAGCCAGCAGCTTTAGTATCGGGAGCATGATCTCCGATTCCGAAGCCATGGAGGCTGCGCTTGCCGAAGCGAGCTCCGCTGCTGAAGCCGGTGAGGTGCCGATTGGCGCTGTAGTTGTTCGTGACGGCGAGATTGTCGCACGGGGCCAGAACCGGGTGCTCCGCGACAACGATCCAACGGCCCACGCCGAAATCGTGAGTCTTCGAGAGGCGGCGAGAATCCTTGGCAATTACCGGTTGAACGGTTGCACCCTCTTTGTCACGCTTGAGCCGTGCGCCATGTGTGCGGGCGCCATGATTCACGCGCGCATTGACAGGCTGGTCCTTGGTGCCGCTGATCCCAAGGCCGGCGCCTGCGGTTCAGTGTTGTCGGTGCTGAATCACCCGCAGCTTAACCACAAAATGTCCGTGGAGCAGGGAATTCTGGCCGAGGAATCGGGCGAGCTGTTGCGCAGCTTCTTTCGCGAGCGGCGCTCGGTCTAGCCCGTGACCGCGTGATTACGTAGTCGTGGCCGCTAATTTGGGTGCCCCAGGTCTCGATTCTGAGACCTGGGAAAGCACGAATCCTCGTGGTCACTGCGCTAACTCTTAGTCAACGCCCTGATTCGGCCTGCCTGCTCCGGCCACTTGGCGATGAGTTCGGCTGCCGGTGCGTTGCGGTAGTCGGCGAAGTCGAATCCCGGCGTGACGGTGCATCCCAGCAGCGCCACTTGTCCATCGCCAATCAGCCGCGTGCCTTGCCAAATACCCGCCGGAACGACGAGCTGGACGTGTTGCCCGGCCTCCAGATCTGGTCCCAGAGTGAAGAGCGCGGAGCGCCCATCCGGATTGAGTTGCAGCATCTCGACTGGGTCGCCGAGATAGAAATGAAAGATCTCGTCCGAATCGAGGACATGCATCTCCGAGAACGTTCCTGGTTCCAGCAGGTAGTAGATTGCCGTGCCCTGGGCTCGTGTTCCTCTCGGCAACTGGAGCGTGCCGTTTGATGTGTAGGTTCGCCGGAACCAGCCGCCTTCAATGGGATGCGGCTCCAGCTTCAGCATTACTTTGATCTCATCGGCGGTCATCCATTTCGATGGTACCAGCGCAAATGCCGCTAATATGAAGACATGGACGTGCGCGTTTATACGGCCGCCTGGTGCCGCGATTGCCGGGCTGCCAAGCAATTTCTTGATTCCCATGGAATCCCCTACACCGAGATCAATGTCGATAACGATCCTGCTGCCTCCAATGAATTGATTCGGCACGTCGGCAAGAGAGCCATTCCGCAGTTGGTCATCGATGGCGTGTGGTTCCAGCCCTATAAGCCCGGGCGCGGTCTGCTCTATGACGAGCTGGAGCAGCGCCTTGGCATTTCGCGGTCTTAAGCAGTGGTACCCCTTACAATCAGAGGTTGGTTCGAGTGCCTGGAGATGGCTCGAGCCGGGAGATCGCCCTTGATCGAACGTTACACGCGCCCGGCGATGGGGCGCATCTGGACCGAAGAGAACAAATACGCTTGCTGGTTGCACGTTGAGTCGGCAGCGAGTGCAGAGCTTGCTGCTTCCGGCATCATTCCACCAGAGGCGGCGTTGGCCATTGCAACAAAAGCCAGCTTCTCAGTCGCGCGCATCCAGGAGATCGAGGCTGAGGTCAAACACGACGTCATCGCTTTTACGACAGCCGTTGCAGAAAGCCTGAACGCCCAAGGGCTCGGACAGCAGTCTCGTTGGCTGCATTATGGGCTCACTTCGAACGACATCGTCGACACCGCGCAGGCATTGCAAGTGAAGCAGGCCTCGCATTTGATTCGTGAGGGACTCGTTGCGTTGCAGGCCGTGCTCAAACGGCGCGCACTTGAGTTCAAGCACACGCCGACGATTGGCCGCACGCATGGAATTCATGCCGAGCCCACGACCTTCGGCCTGAAAATCCTGAACTGGTATGCAGAGATCGGGCGGAATCTCGCTCGCTTCGATGCGGCCGCCGAGGACATGCGCGTTGGCAAGCTTTCGGGGGCTGTCGGCACTTTCGGTCATCTCAAGCCGGAGCACGAGGAGCGCATCTGCGCTGCACTCGGGTTGAAACCTGCGCTTGTTGCAACCCAGGTGATTCAGCGCGACCGCCATGCAGCCTATATCACAACGCTCGCTTTAATCGGCAGCACTTTGGACAAAATTGCCACCGAGGTGCGTCACCTGCAGCGCACCGAAGTACGCGAGGCCCAGGAGTACTTCAGCGAGAAGCAGAAGGGCTCCTCGGCGATGCCGCACAAGAAGAATCCCATCACTTCAGAACAGATCAGCGGGTTGGCGCGGGTGCTGCGTGGCAATGCGCAGGCGGCGCTTGAGAATGTTCCGCTATGGCATGAGCGTGACATTTCCCATTCTTCTGTAGAGCGCGTCATCTTTCCGGATTCGACGATCCTGGTCGACTATCTGCTGGCCAAGACTACTGATTTGATTGATAAGTTGCTGGTGTATCCGGGGCGGATGATGCGTAACCTCGAATCGACTGGCGGACTTATCTTCAGCGGGCAGTTGCTGCTGGACCTCGCGGAAGCGGGGATGTTGCGCGAAGACGCATATCGCCTGGTGCAGGCTCATGCCATATGTGCATGGAAAGAGGACCTGACATTTCGCGAGGAAGTGGCTCGTGATCCTGCGATTACAAAGCTTTTGAGTCCGGAAAAGCTTCTGCGGACCTTCGACTACACGCGTCAACTTGGCAATGTCGATGCAATTTTTAAGCGCGTTCTGGGTAGCTAGGGATTGTGCCACAGCTCGAAATTGTTCCACGTGGAACAATTGTGATCGCTGGCGCACGCGAAGCCCCTGCCTGGACGGCCAGTCCAAATTGTTCCACGTGGAACAATTGTATTGACGGACACAAGTGTTGATCGGAAATTGCAAAAGATAGCGGCGATCTGTGAATGGGGTGCGGAGGAACGATGCATCTGACGCTGGCGATTACTGGGGCTTCGGGGGCGGTGTTCGGACGGGAGGCACTCCGTGCTCTTGAGTCTGACGCGAGAGTGGCTCGCGTTCATTTTGTGGCGTCGGAGAATTCGCTGCGTGTGATCGCCGAGGAGCTTGGCGTCTCCGGGCGGAACGATCTTGTCGAAAAACTGCTCGGAGCGAAGCCGGCGAAGACCGTTACGTTCTCCGATTCGGATATCGGTGCGGCGATTGCGAGCGGAAGCCATCCCTCCGATGGAATGATCGTTTTGCCGTGCTCGATGGGGACGCTGGCGCACATTGCGCAGGGGCTGGCGGACTCGTTGATTGCGCGTGCAGCGGATGTCACCCTGAAAGAGAGGCGGCCGTTGCTTCTTTGCGTGCGCGAGACGCCGTTCAACCGTATTCATCTGCGGAATATGACGCTGGCGGCGGAAGCGGGGGCGACGATTTTTCCCGTGATTCCGGCGTTTTATAACAAGCCGGTCAACTCCGATGAGATGGCGAAGCAGTTTGCGTTTCGCGTGCTGGCGCATGTAGGGTTGGCGCAGCCGGGGATGTATGTATGGAAGGCAGAAGAGTAGCTCTTCTCATCAATCTCTGAAACCGCGAAGCACTCCGTCCTCATCAGCGCTATCCGCAAATGAATAGAAATCCATGTTCGAAATAGACAAGCTGTTTTCAATGCATTGAATTAGAGAGGGAATTGCTCGAAAGGTTCGACCACGTTCATGATGTAGATCGATCACGAGGACTGGATATTCAGGTCGCTCGGTCGCGACCTTATCAACAACAAAAAGGAATGTGTGCCAATAATCGGTCGGTACCCGTGCTAGTAGTTCTTGTTCCGAGAGATCGCGGAAGTTGGCATGATCCAGAAATTCGACGTAGGCAAGGAACTCCTGGCCTGCTTCGCGTACCGGCTGACTGATCAGTTCACGTATCGTCTTCCAAGCCTCCTCATTTTCGAAGTCCGTCCGGATTACTAGCGGGTCTTTGGTTTTGGGAAGCAGTTGTTCGTTTTCCATGTCTGTTAGGACCGCAATCTCAGGATACATTTCCAATCGTCATTCTTGCTTTCACGAGTGGGCGGCATCAATGCAACCCCTCAGGGCCTCAGGGTTAAAGCCTCCGGATTTTTCAGGACGACAAGACAGATCAACCGCAGGTCCTTCGACTCCGCTCCGCTCAGGATGACAAACGGTGGATTGGGTTCGTTGGTTTCCCACCCTTTCAGCAGAAGGAAGCGGAAAGGATGGGGCACGGAAGTTCTTCTTCCGAGAAATGTCCTCTGAGGCTTTCTTGCTTTCCCAGGTCTCAGAATCGAGACCTGGGGCACCCATTATCGTGTGGATCTAGGCGGCCAAAAACGCAACTATTGACTCTGAGGTGCCTGACCGCCGATACTGCCGTCAATGCTGAAACCTGAAAAACACGGAATTGAGGCCATGGCCATGTGCATGTGTTGTGCAGGCGGACCTGTCCGTGCGGTTCCGGAACGGCGAATGCGTTAAGCGCGACCGATCTTGAAACAAACGGCCCGGCTCCGAACAGGATCCGGGTCTCTTTATTTTTGGCGAGGGCTTGCTCCCCTTACAGGCTTCGCCGCACACACCAGCCAATCTGACCGAAGGAGCTACACATGCCTGACGAAAAGCAATTGCAGTTCGCCACCCTTGCCGTGCATGCCGGACAATCGCCCGACCCGGCGACGGGGGCGCGCGCGGTGCCGATTTACCAGACCACTTCCTACCTTTTTCAGGATGCCGACCATGCCGGGCGGCTGTTTGCCCTGAAGGAATTCGGCAACATCTACACGCGGATCATGAATCCGACCACCGACGTATTTGAGAAGCGCGTTGCCGCCCTCGAAGGCGGTGTGGCGGGGCTGGCGACGGCATCGGGACAGGCAGCGGAGACACTCACGCTGACGACGCTGGCGTCGACCGGGGACGAGATCATCTCGACGACGTCGTTGTATGGGGGGACGTACAACCTGTTCCACTACACTCTGCCACGGCTGGGCATCACGGTGCGTTTCGTGGACGCCGACGATTTTGACGGGATGCGGGCGGCGATCAACGACAGGACGCGCGCCATTTATACCGAAACGCTGGGGAATCCGAAGCTCGATGTGGTGGACATTGAGCGAATGGCCTCGATTGCACACGAGAATGGGCTGCCGCTGCTGATCGATAATACGTCGGTATCGCCGGCATTGGTGCGGCCGATTGAGTGGGGTGCGGACATTGTTGTGAACTCGGCGACCAAGTTTCTGGGTGGACACGGGACCTCGATCGGCGGGGTGATTGTGGATGCGGGCAAGTTCGATTGGGCAAAGTCGGGGCGGTTCAAGGAATTCACCGAGCCCGACCCCTCGTATCATGGTCTGTCGTACTGGGAGACGTTTGGCGCGATTTCCTTCATCCTGAAGGCGCGCATTCAAGGGCTGCGCGATACGGGCGCGGCGCTTTCGCCATTTAATGCGTTTCTGCTGTTGCAGGGAATTGAAACGCTCCATTTGCGGCTGGAGCGGCACTCGCAGAATGCTCTGGCGGTGGCGAAACATTTGGAGAAGCATCCGGGTGTGGAGTGGGTGAATTATCCGGGCCTGGAGTCGAGCCAGTATTACAAACGCGCGCAGAAGTATCTGCCCAATGGGCATGGGGCGTTGATCACGTTCGGGATTAAAGGCGGCTACGAGGCAGGGAAGAAGCTGATCGATTCGCTGGAGCTGTTCTCACTGGTGGCGAATATTGGCGATGCGAAGTCGCTGGTGATTCATCCGGCATCCACGACGCACCAGCAGTTGTCGGTTGAGGAACAGGCGGAGACGGGCGTGACGCCGGAGCTTGTGCGGTTATCGGTCGGGATCGAAGACATTCGCGATATTCTTGCGGATCTCGACCATGCGATTGAAACCGCCAACGGACATGCTTTTCAGGGTGCGCCGGAAAAGGTGGGCGCTGGCGCACAATGAGTCTTATGACGGATGCCCAAACCGAAGCGCGCGCCCAAAAGCCGGAGTCGCGCGCGTTGGAGCCGACCTACGAAGGCGATTTTGTGCTCCACAATCACCTGCCTTTAGAAAGCGGGCGGATTCTGGCGAAGCCGACACTGCACTACGCGGTGTACGGACGCTTGAATGCTGCACGCGACAACGCAGTGCTTGTGTGCCATGCGCTCTCGGGGTCGGCTTTGGTGGGCTCCTGGTGGCCTGAAATCTTTGCGCCCGGTGCAGTGCTGTCGCTGGAGCACGATTTCGTCATCTGCATCAACATGCTGGGGTCCTGCTACGGATCGACAGGGCCCGGTTCGGTGGATCCGGAGACGGGGCTGGTTTACGGACCGGACTTTCCGCTGGTTTCCATCCGAGACAATGTGCGGGCGCAGGCAGAGTTGCTGGATTCGCTTGGAATTCGACGGCTGCGGCTGGTTCTGGGCGGGTCGATTGGGGGAATGCAGGCCCTGGATTGGGCGATGTATGAATCCGACCGGGTTGAGAGTGCGGCCATTATCGCGGTTGCGCCTCTGTCCGCGATGGGTTTGGCCCTGAACCATCTGCAGCGGCAGGCAATTCAGAACGACCCGGAGTGGGACGGAGGGTATTATCTGCCCCAGCGGCAGCCAAAACAGGGTTTAGCGCTGGCCCGCCAGATTGGCATGATCAGTTACAAGTCCGCACATCTGCTCGAAGAGCGTTTCGGACGGAATCCGAACCGAAATGGTGAAGACCCCTGGGCGCTCGATGATCAAGGAGGCGGGCTGGTGGGTGGGCGCTTCGATATTGCCGGCTATCTTGACCATCAAGGCCAGGTGTTCATCGATCGATTTGACGCCAATGCGTACCTCGCCATCCTGCGGACGATGGACAACTGGGACCCGCTTCGCGGGGGCGGAACTTTGGAGCAGGTCTTTGGCAGGATCCGGGCCAAGCTCAACTTTGTGGGGATCAGTTCGGACTGGCTCTTTCCTCCAGCGTCGGTCCGTCAATTTGCCGAGACCATCCGATCAACCGGGGTCGACGCAGACTATCGAGAAATGATCAGCTCTCATGGGCACGATGCCTTCCTGGCGGAGCAGGCGGAGCTGGTTCGCCTCCTTCAGTAACAGATTGACGCCTGTCTGGAATGCGGCAGTTTCGAGAAACAGCGTTTCTGAAACAACTTTAGCCCGTTAATCAACTCCACAAACCGGGCTGGAACAGTTTTCCCTCATGCGGTGTCTAAGGCGGTATGCTCTGCTCGCCGGCGGCGCATCCAACTGTTGCGAAGGTGCGCCGGGAGGGGGAGAATTGCCTGGGACTCTCGAACAGGTGCCTGGTGACCGCCCGATGCCGTGCCTGAAGCGCACCCGCCGAAACTGTCGATGGCTTTCTGTTGGCGAGCAAGAACTTTGCTTGTCACATGGGCCTTCGGTTTCTATAATCCTTCCAACGCCGCACCGGAAGCCGAGGCATGGTTCCGTCCGCATGATCAGTGTGCAACCGCCAAGAAGAAGGGTTGTGCATTTCGAGAAAGAGTGCTTGAATATTCATTCCACTTTACGCATCTCCCAGGAGCAATGAATGAAGAAGATAGTCTTTGCAACTGTGATGGCATTGGCAAGCATTAGCCTTGTTGCACCAATGCTGCACGCACAGGAACAACCGGGTGGCACGATCTCAATCAAGGATCCAGCCGAGTTCAATGCCTATCAAATGGCAACCACCCAAAGCGATCCCAAGGCCAAGGCCGCGGCTCTCGAACAATTCTTAACGCAATATCCTCAAAGCGTCGTCAAGAGCGCGGTTCTAGATATGTTGATCGATACCTATCAACAGGTGGGGGATGCGGACAAGACCCTGAGCGCCGCCAGCCGCCTTCTCCAGGTCGACCCCAACAATATGAAGGCGCTCTTCATCTCGGTCTTTATTAAAAAGACGCAGTGCGCCAAAAGCGTCGATGCCACCGGCAAGTCCAAGGACCCTCAGACGTGCGATGATGCCGCCTCATTGGCTCAAAAGGGACTTCAGGTCCAGAAGCCGGCTGCGGTTTCTGCCGACGAATGGGCGAAGCAAACTGCCGTGGGCAATCCTCTTTTCCACTCCGCCATTGCGCTGGACGATACGGTAGTGAAAAAGGATTTCAAGGCTGCAGAGGATGAGTACACAGCGGAACTAAAGCTATACGGTGACGACCAGAGCAAGATCGCCGGCCTGAACGACACTCTTTTGCTGGCCCAGGCCTACAGTCAGCCCGGCCCTGCGCAGGATCTTCCCAAGGCGGTTTGGTTCTACGCGCGTGTTTGGGACTTTGCTCCCGCCAATTACAAAGCCCAGATCGAACCGAAGCTGGAGTATTACTACAAGAAGTTTCACGGGGGTCTCGACGGCCTGGATGCGATCAAGCAGCAGGCTCAGGCGTCGCTTTTCCCGCCGGGAACGTTTGTGATCACGCCGGCAAAGAGTCCGCAGGAACAGATTCACGACTTGATCGTATCCACGCCTGATCTGACGACCCTGGCTCTCGCCGATAAGGAAACTATCCTTGCCTTCGGTTCCAAGGAAGACGCGGATAAACTGTGGAGCCTGCTCCAGGGTAAACAAACGCCGGTTCCAGGAATCGTGATTTCCGCGACGGCTTCACAGATCAAGGTCGCTGTCACCCAAGACGCTAAGGATGCCAAGATCGCCGACTTCATCGTCAATTTGAAAGAGCCGTTGAAGGAAAGCGAGATCCCTGCACCTGGGTTCGAATTCAAAACTCAGCCTGCAGCCGAGCTGGACGGCACCTACGACACCTACACGCAGATTCCGGCCGCAGACGCCAAGCCAGCAACGGACACGACACCCGCCACCGCTGCCACTGCGCAGAGAGCGGAAATCGTGCTGAAAGATGGGTTCGTCCAGCCGGAGAAGAAGAAGGCTCCAGTGCATCATGCGCCGGTGCATAAGAAGGCGGGCTAGGGCGCTCGCAGTGAGAGACAACTGAGCGCCGGATCCGAGCGGCGCTCAGTCTCGCACATCCTGGGAATCACAAGGGGCAACCTGAATAGGGTTGCTCCTTTTTTATGCGATGAGGGTGCTTGCGGCAGGCACAGTTGAGACGTGAATCTTGCCTATTCGCCCAGCATGATTCTTTGGATCTTTGTGGCCCGCCCCGATGTTGGATCGCAGGCCACCAGGGCAGCGCAGATTTTCGGATTGCCCTTGGCTGCTTCGAACTTGCCCGGCATACCGGTGAGGAACCGGTGGAGCACCAAGTCCTTGTCCACGCCAATGACGCTGTCGTAGGGGCCACTCATGCCCACGTCCGTTTGGAACGCTGTTCCGCCGGGAAGTACACGTTCGTCTGCGGTGGGGATGTGGGTATGGGTGCCGAGGACTGCGGTGACTTTGCCGTCGAGGTGCCAGCCCATGGCGACTTTTTCGCTGGTTGCTTCAGCGTGGAAATCGACGACAACGATTTTGGCCTTGATTCCGGCGAGGAGATCGGTTGCGGCGTGAAAGGGGTCGTTGGTCCCGCTCATGAACACCTTGCCCATGAGGTTGAGCACTGCGTATGGCTGCCCCTTGTGGGGCCCGTCCGCGATTGTCCCTTCGAAAACACCATAGCCGGGGAGGCCGGGTTGCATATTTGCCGGGCGGAGGATGCGACGGGGGCGTTCCTGGCTGTCGGCTGGGACGGCGAGGTAGTCGAGCAGTTCGCGCTTGTCCCACACGTGGTTGCCGGTTGTCATGACGTCGGCGCCGAGGTCGAAGAGCTCCTCGGCGATCTGTGGGGTAACGCCGAAGCCGCCGGCGGCGTTTTCGACATTCATGATGGTGAGGTCGACGTTGTGGGCCTCGCGCAGATGGCCGATGTGCTCACGCACAATTCTGCGTCCCGCGCTGCCGAAGATGTCGCCGACGAAGAGGATGTTCAAAGTAGCTCGAGGCTCCTGGAGACGGGGAGTAGGGAATAGTGAGTAGGGAATAGAAAAGCAGGCACGGAGGTGGCCATGAGGTCTTCGACGGGCGGCCACTTAGAAGTTGGCAATCGATGCATTGGCATTTCTACTCCCTGTTTCCTATTCCCTGCTGGCTGCATTTCTCATCAGCGGGAAGAGGATTACGTCGCGGATGGACTTGGAGCCGGTGAGGAGCATGGTGAGGCGGTCGACGCCGATGCCTTCGCCGCCGGTTGGTGGCAGGCCATAGGCCAGGGCGCGGACATAGTCCTCGTCCATCTGGTGCGCCTCGTCGTCGCCGCGCGTGCGTTCTCCCAGTTGTTGCTCGAAGCGTTTGTGCTGTTCGACGGGGTCGTTGAGCTCGCTGAAAGCATTGCCGAGCTCGAAGCCTCCGGCGAAGAACTCGAAGCGCTCGACATGTTCGGGGTCGTCCGGTTTGGCCTTGGAGAGTGGGGAGACGACGGTTGGGTAATCGTAGATGATGGTCGGCTGAACGAGAAAAGGCTCGACGACGGCTTCGAAGAGGTTGTAAACCGACTTGCCGAGTGGTGCACCTTTCATCGAATCGTAATAGACGGCTGTGATCGCACCGTGGATTGTTTTCAGCTCGCCAAGCCGGTCGGGACTGATGGTCGTGGTTTGGCAGGCAGCCTTTTCTAGAGAACTCATTGCGGCGTGGAGCCGCGATTGCAAGACCTGCGCCGAGGCGAGCGCGGCCTCGGCGGGCTTGGAGCCTGCTTCGTGCGGCCAGAACTCGCGGATGGCTTCGCGCATCGAGAGGCGCTGCCACTTCGCGAGATCGATGGTGTTGCCATCGAATTCAACGATGGTGGTTCCATTCACTTCGCGCGCTACGAACTCCATGAGATCCTCGGTGATCTGCATCATGTCGTGGTAGTTGGCGTAGGCCTGGTAGAACTCGAGCATCGTGAATTCGGGATTGTGCTGGGTGCTTACACCCTCGTTGCGGAAGTTGCGATTGATCTCGTAGACGCGATCGATGCCGCCGACGACGAGGCGCTTGAGATAGAGCTCCGGTGCGATGCGGAGAAACAAATCCATATCGAGGGCGTTGTGATGCGTCCGGAAGGGTCGTGCCGCTGCACCGCCGGCGATCTGCTGCATCATCGGCGTTTCGACTTCCAGATAATCACGGCTGTCAAAGAATGTTCGCAGTGCGCGCAGCACCTTGGCGCGCTTCACGAAGACTTCCCGGCTGTCGAGATTGGTGAAGAGGTCGACGTAGCGCTGGCGATAGCGCAACTCGACGTCGGCCAGGCCATGAAACTTTTCCGGCAGCGAGAGCATTGCCTTGGAGAGGAACGTCAGTCGCTCCACATGCACCGTGAGCTCGCCGGTGCGGGTGCGGAAGAGATAGCCGGTCACACCAATGTGGTCACCGAGATCGAGCAGCTTATACAGGGCGAAGGCTTGTTCGCCGACCGCATCAAGACGGACATAAATCTGGAGACGTTCGCCACCTTGCTGCAGCGTGGCAAATCCAGCCTTGCCCTGGGCGCGCACGGCCATGAGGCGTCCCGCGACCGCAACCGTTACTCGATTTGCCTCGAGCTCTTCGCTTGTCGCTGTATCCCACTTGGCTCGGACCGCAGGAATGGTATGCGAGGCAGGGAATTGATTGGGATAGGCCGACTGTCCCAGCTTTTCAATTTCGGCTAATTTTGTCCTGCGCAGATCAAACAGATTGCGCTCAAATTCGGAATCAAACACTGGAACCCTTCCACTTCAACGGCGATAGCTCAATAGGGAAGTATACCTGCTCATCCGATGACACTGTATGCTTGGGTGTAGTCTCGATGCCGTTCCAAAATCCAGTTCCCGAGAGCAAGACGCGCGGCAAAGCAGCCGGCGGGTTGCAGAGTCTTGTCCAAGCTGAAAAGCTCTTGCAGGTTGCTTTCGTGCTTCCATCGGCGATGATCATCGGATGGTTGGCGGGAGCCTGGGCTGACAGCAAATTGCATCAGTCGTGGATGACCATTGTGGGGGTGATCTTTGGCTGCGTTGCGGGCTTGTACTACGTGATTCGGCTGGCGATGGATGCAGAAAAGAGCGCCGGCGCATCGGACGTAGCAATCAAAAAGGGAAACGGTTCTGGCAAAGAAGAAAACGGTTCGGGCGTTCCCAAATGACAACCGAAGAAACTCATCCCATCGTCAATCTGACCGATGAGGCGCTGCAAGGGATGCTCAAGCGCGCACTCTGGATCACCGTGGTGCTTGGTGCGCTCGCGTCGGCTGCCGTTGCGATTGGATCGAACTGGCGCAACGGCGCCATGCTGCTTACCGGCGCGGCGATCTCGGCAGCCAGCATTCTGGAGTGGCGGCACCTTGTTCGCATCTTCAATGCGCGGATGGACAAGCAGCGGACACCGACTAGCGCTGCCGCGGTGGTGTTCTTTTTTGTGATACGGCTCACCGTCTTCGCCGGGGTCATTTATGGTAGCCTGAAGTGTTTCCAGGGATCGGTTGTCGCGCTTCTTTGCGGCCTCGCTTTGGCGGTTATGTCGATAGGCTGGGAAGTGATCCGTTTGTTGCGGGAGTAAGAGTCCAGCACCCGGAATGCGTGGCTACACGAAATCCCTACCGGAAGCAGAAAGAACTCACGATTCATGCAGGATTCCTTTGCAATTACCCGCCTGTTGAATGCGCTTTTTGGGGGACCGGTCTCCTCGTTGCAGCACGCCGTCGGGATTCAATCGACACCGGCGACAGCAATCGATAACGCGTTTGCGCTGGAGTTGCTGGTGGCGCTCGGTCTGATCGTTTTCTTCATCATCGTGCGCGCCAGCCTGTCGGTAGAAAATCCGAACGCAGTGCAGCAAGTGTCGGAGATGATTCATGAGGCGATTGGCAGCCAGTCGGAACAGATTATCGGGCACGGGTATGAGCGTTTCCAGTCGTTTGTCGTTTGCATTTTCTTATTTGTTCTGATCAACAACCTGCTGGGTGCGATTCCAGGAATTCCGGCTCCAACGACACATCCAGTTGTGCCGCTGGGTTTGGCGGTGCTGACGTTTCTTTACTACAACTTTCACGGGCTCCGCGAGCAGGGACTGGTGGGTTACATCAAGCATTTCGCCGGGCCTGTGTGGTGGATGGCGTGGCTGATCTTTCCCATTGAAGTCATCTCGCATCTTGCGCGAGTGCTGTCGCTCACGATTCGTCTTTACGCCAACATGTTTGCCAGCGACCTGGTGACGCTGGTGTTCTTTTCGCTTATTCCGATCGCGATTCCGGCGCTTTTCATCGGACTGCACGTTGCAGTGTCGGTGATTCAGGCTTTCGTGTTTATGCTGTTGACCATGATTTACTTGTCGCTGGCGGTTTCGCACGAGCACTAAGAACAGCTGTTAGCCGCTAGCTACTAGCTTTTAGCTTGACCCGTGAGCTGCGGGAGCCTGGGGTAACAGCGAGATGCAGGTATGTCGCGGAAACGGGCTAGAGGCTAGGGGCTAGCAGCTAGAAGCTGCTTCAAAAAGATTCCGCCGAAGAGTGCTTCCGCTTCGGACCAACGGAAGGCTGCAAGCGTGAGGGGGCCAGCTCGGTGAGCCTCAACCACCCACTGGCAGCCAATCTAAAGGGAAGCTGGAGAACTATGCAGAAACTTCAATACGTGTTTATTGCGCTGGCGATTCTCTGTTTCGCGGTTCCGGTGTTCGCGGACGGCGGAGCGGGAGCAGCCAGCTTTGCTCCGATTGGCGCAGGCATCGGCATGGGGATCGCGGCCGGCCTGTGCGGACTGGGTCAAGGCAAAGCCGTCGGCTCTGCCGTGGAAGCACTTGCCCGCAACCCTGGCGCGCGCGCTGGAATCTTCACCTTCCTCGTGCTCGGCCTCGCGCTCATCGAGTCTCTCACGCTTTTCACCCTGGTCATTGTCTTCGTCAAGATCTAGCAAGGTCGGAGCAATTACAAAAAGGAAAGGCCCCGGCGAACGGGGCCTTTTTATTTGCTGAAGGCGCATCTTCTTTCGCGGTGGGACGAGCTATCGCGCTGCTGGATCGGGTTTTCCTGGATCAATGCGTAGCATTTGAATTGCCTGGCTGTATCCCAGCCCGACGGGAACGGGGACGAACTGAGTTTCGTCTTCCGTTGTGTCGAAAGTCCTGGTCTTGAAGATCAGGCGACCGCTCATCACCATTTGAAAATGCACGATGCGCCACTGGTGATTTCCCACATCGGCCTGCTCGAGGAGGATCCATCCACCTTTATTCAGCCTGCCCAGGATGCCCCACCCAAAGTCGACGTCCTGTTGCAGGTGGCCTTCGAGCTTTTCCACGCGCCCTTGCGCGGCGTCAATCCAGATTTCCCCGGTCATCGCGGTGAGGGCTTCTGTTTCCAGATCGGGCGGATCGAACTTCGGATTCGGCCTGAAGGAAAATTTCTCCACTCTTCCGTTGGGACCATCCGCAACGCCCGCGTATTGGTAGACGAACGCGTAAGGCAGGGCTCGCATCACTTTCAACACACGGCTCGTGTCTTCGTCTTCGGCTTGCTTGCGATGGCGCTGGCGGCTGGAGTCGCTCAGGAGGCCGCTCAGGCGAGTTTGTTCCTTCAGCTCGTCAGTCAAGCTCAGCGGCTGGTCGTTGATCGCGATGAGGCGGGCAACAGCGCCATCCCTGGTCTCGAAGATCTCTTTGGTCGTGGTTAGGCGAGGACTGGATTTGCGCAACCGGTAGCGCATCGGATGCTGTGTGTCCTGCATGCTGGTCAATTCGAGGCCAAGAGCACGCTTCACTAATTCCGCATCTGCAACGTCCTCTTTGGCGGGAGCTGTTCCGACTGCCATCGATCCGAGGACGAGCAATGAAAGAATGCCGCGAAATCCTGGCAGACTAACGGCCATTCCAGACCCGATCCACTTTGTGCCGATCCATAAAGTATTAGACGCTACGGTTACTTCCGGGTTTCTGGAATTGAAGCAACGGGGGTTTCTTGCGTATAGTTCGGGCAGGGCCTTAGGATTTTCAGGACTCGTCAAAGGATCATGATAGCTTGGCCGGGAGCGCCGGCGATTTCGTCTACACACTGTCTTGATACCCTGAAGATGCTCGAATACATGCCTCAGAAGGAAAACCACCATGGCAACAGAGAATGGTATCGCTCGAATTGGAAAGACTGTCGTGATTCGGGGCGAACTAAAGGGTAGTGAGGACTTGGTTGTAGACGGGCAGTTGGAAGGGACAATTAATCTTTCCGAGGGGCGCCTGACCATTGGGCCCAATGCAAACGTGGCAGCCGACCTTACGGCGAGAGAGGTGCTGATTCTGGGCAGGCTCCAGGGCAATATCGTCGCCAGCGGTCGCGTCGAACTGAGGGCGGGCAGTGTGGTTGAAGGAGATGTCCGCGCATTGAGGCTGGCCGTCGAGGAGAATGCAGTTTTCCGCGGCAAAGTCGACCTGACGCAGGGGGCGAAGGGCGCTGAAGGCTCTTCGGGACCAAGCGCAGGCGGTGGCTTCTAGAGCGGTTCCACGAGGCTAGGCCATTTCGATCATAGCTTCCAGGCGAGTGCTCGCTTTTTGCACGCGCTCCTGCCTGTTGGGTCGCACAATATTGTCCTGATTCGTCCAAGGTCCAATTTGCAGGCGAGTCAAGGCAACTTCCATTGCCCTGGCAAGGGGTCTTCGAGTGATCAAGCGTCTGTTCGAGAAGAAAGCCGAAACGAATCTCTCTGTTAACGGCCCGTACGGTCCGAAGTACCCGAGATATTCGGGGGGGTGGGCAGCGCTGCGGAAGCGTCTCCAGACCGAGCCGGGGCTCCGCGTCATTGACGCCGGCGCCACGTCGCCTACCAACATCAACTACCTCACCGAACTTGGGCACAGTATCTTTCTTTGCGATCCAGTAAACGAAGCGCTGACCGGGACCTGGCAGGCCGGCAAGGATGAAGACGAGAATCCGATTTGGGACGTTGAAGCCTACCTCGAACACACGCTCCAGTTTTCAGGCAGGACCTTTGATGCGGTTTTGCTTTGGACTGCCCTCGACTACCTTCCCGAAGCGCTGGTCGCACCTGTAGTCGATCGCCTGTTTTCTGCCATGAACCCCGGCGGCCAGGTGCTGGCCTTTTTTCATGCTCGCTCAAAAGAAGAAGAAACTGCCTATTGCCGCTTTCATGTCACGGCCACCGATGATGTCGAGATGCAACAGGCACAGCCGTTTCCTATTCAACGCGCCTTCACCAATCGCAGCATTCAGGCCCTC
This sequence comes from uncultured Acidobacteriaceae bacterium, assembly GCA_963704415.1. Classification (GTDB taxonomy): domain Bacteria; phylum Acidobacteriota; class Terriglobia; order Terriglobales; family Acidobacteriaceae; genus Telmatobacter. The sequence continues at coordinate 3,658,516 of OY969908.1, forward strand.
TTCTCGCGCTGGTCGGGGTTCAGGCAATTCCTCGCGAAAGACGGCGTCTACGAAGTCCTGATCACGCGTTAGACAGCCTTAGAGCCATCACGAGAAGGGAAGCCACGGCTGCAGATCGAGGGGCTCGTTCTTCGTTGTGGTATCTGGGCTGAGGTGAACGTCTGCGCGGCGGTTCCCCAGCTTGTTCTCGGTGCGAATTAAATTCACAAGCTTCTCGACCCGGCTTTTGTACTCGGCGGAAACAAAGGCGCTGTTCCCGTAACGCCTTTTATAGGCTTCCAGCTGGTCCGGAAAATTTTGACCTACGAAGCTGAGGAAAGTAGGCAGCGAACAGGGTTTCAGGAAGAGAGCTCCCGCAAAGAGGAAACTTGCATCTGCCGCAGCAGCGGCTTTCGCTACAGCCCTGATCGAACTGGGGCTGTCGGTAATACCCGGCATGAGTGGGGAACAATTCACGCCGGTCCGGAGTCCGGCACGCCGCAAACGTGCCACCGTGCGCATGCGTAGATCGGGCCTAGGGGCGCGCGGCTCGAGGATACGCGCCAGGTTTTGGTCGGTCGTCGTCACTGTCACATGAACCGTCAATTTGTGACGACGCGCTATTTCTTTGAGGAGGTCGATGTCCCGAAGGATGAGCGTGGATTTGGTGATGATGCCCAGGCCGAAACCGCGAGTGTGCGCGAAAACCTCCAAAAGTGATCGTGTGACGAGCTGTTTCCGCTCCAGGGGCTGGAAAGGGTCCGTTGCGGTGCCCAGAGCGATGTCGGTTCCCGGTCTCAGATGCTTCAGTTCCTGCGTTAGGAGCCATGCGGCATTCTCTTTGAAGTAGATCTTGTGTTCAAAGTCTTCCGGGGTGAGTTCGAGGAACTCGTGTGCGTAGCGGGCGTAGCAGTACCGGCACGCAAATTCGCAACCCCGGTACGGATTGATGGCATAGGTGAAGGGCAGTTTTCGTTTCGAGTTGACTTTGCACAAAATGGAACGCGAGGCCAGCGGGCGATATTCGGTGAGGCAGCCGGACGAGTCGAGAGGTGCGTCGGCGGCGGTGCGGGCCAAGGGAGAGATCTTTTTGGCATCGAGGATGGGGAAGAGGGGAGCAATATTCGCCATTTGTTCGCCTTTTGGGAGAATACCCCGCCTTTTGCGCGTCGTCAATGGCGTTGTTTTTCGAGATTGTTGATTTTCGATTTGAGCTTGATCGGTTAATGGGACTTATCGGGTTTAGCGGTGACGATGTTGTGGGTTGAGCGGAGACTTTCCGGTGTTTCGCGTCCAATCTGGCCTGGAACGTTCGCAAAAGACGAAGATCGGAAAAGCTGGAACGGGTCTTGCGGCGGATGCTCCTTAAAATAGCGTCATGGAGAGGGAAAAACCCATGAGTTTGTTCAAGGGAACGTGCATTACCTGGCTTGGCCACGCATCGGTTTTGATTCAAACGGCGAACGGCACCAATATCCTGATTGATCCGTTCATCGCGCAGAATCCGAAATATCCGAAAGACTATGTTTTGCCGGAAAAGATCGACTACGTGCTTCTCACTCACGGACATGGCGACCATATCTCCGATGCCGTACCGGTTGCCACCAAACATGGGTCGACAGTCGTCGCGATCTACGAGCTCTCCGCCTACGTTGCGAAGAAGGGCGTGAAGAACACGATGGGCATGAACCTTGGCGGAACAGTACAACTGAAGGATGTGGCGTTGACCATGGTCGAGGCGACGCACTCCGCGGCTGCTGAAGACGAGCAGGGAACACATTACGTCGGAGTGGCGGTGGGCTACGTTGTGGCGATCGAAGGTGGGCCGATCCTCTATCACTCAGGAGATACAAACGTTTTCGGAGACATGAAACTGATTGCCGATCTCTACCATCCCGAGATTGCTATGCTGCCGATCGGTGGTTATTACACGATGGGGCCGAAGGAAGCAGCACTCGCGGTTGAGTTTCTCAGGCCAAAGATCGTTTTACCTATACATTTCGGGACATTTCCACCGTTGAAGGGCACGCCAAAAGAATTGGCGTCCCTCATCGATCCGGGTATTCAAGTGCTGTTTTGCGAGCCTGGAGAAGCGATTGAGTAAGGATGTTCCTCCGAGTCGATGCAAAAGACAAGGGCTGGCATGCGCCAGCCCTTCTTGTTTACTTACGCGAGTTATTTGCCGGCTGCAGCCCTTTTCTTCTGTTCGGCCCAGCGTCTCTTCACGGCTTCGGCGATGCGCCTGCGACCTTCAGGTGTGAGGTTGCGCTTCTTGCGAGCAACTCGTTTACCCGGCCGGCCAACGCGAAACTTCCCGTTGGATGCTCCATTGAGCATGGCGCGCGCCTGTTGCAACTGGGCAATCTCGCGATCAATTTGCGCTAGAATCTCTGAAACTCCCACTGCTTCCTCCTAACATGCGCTTATAAGTGGCCCACTGAGCGTGGCGTGTACTTCACCAAGTATTCGCGATTGGCAATTAGTGTTCTGAATCACAATACGCAAATAGTCTCCAATTGACAATCAAAAAAGCAACGTCGTCTGTGATGTCAGTCGGTCTTGATGTGGGATAGGTAACCAAACCAAATAGTGTGAAATAAGTGAGCTCCGGCACGAAAAGATACCTTCGAAAGGCACCAAAGGCACTATGTAACTAAAGTCACTTAACGATGGGAAATGAGACTTCGTTTCGAAGATGAAGCAATATGTGAGATGGGTGATCCTCATAAGTCTTTAACCTATGGAGCTCTATTTTCTTCTGCCTGGATTCTTGCCGCGGAATGGTGGTTGCGTCGGCTTGGATGCTGTGGCTTCGGGATACACCGACTCTGGTTTCGCTGTAACTTCGATCTCAACTAAGAACTAAAGCTCTCGTGTATATTTCACCGGCTGCGAACCTTGACTAGGTTGGGTAGAGGGAGATCCGGAGTTCTCCTGGCTGCCAATGCGCAGGCTGGGCGCCTCGGCGGCACGATAGTTGCGCAGTTCGCGCAGAATCTCGGCCTTTTCGCGCGCGTACTGGCCGGCCAACCGCGTCAATGCATAGGTGATGATGTCGCTGTGGTGCAAATCCTGGACGGAAGGATCGCGCTTCATATTCAACCACAGCCTATGCACTAATTGAACATCGTCGGGGCTGAGGGTCGGGGCATGAGGCCCAATGTAAAACACGCTGGTCTCGCCGGTGGCGCTGATGACGAAGAAGTTGAACTGCCGTTTCGGTTCGGGTAGTGCTTCCCAGGCCTGTCCAAGGTGAAATGCCTGATCCTCTGGAGTCATGGAACTGGAAATCCCTGAGACAACCGAGTCAACCTCGAGCGAGTTGGCGCCCTGTGCCAAGGCGGCGAAAATGTCGCCAGCGGGAACCACGAGCAGGGAAACCTTTTTACCAAAGCTTTCGGCAACGGAAACAGCCTTGGTGAAGAGCATTTGCTCGTGCTCGCTGAAGCTCTGTTGCTCGGCACTGAGATACTCAGGGCCACCGACGCCCATCATGCGTACGCTCAATACGACAACGTCCCGATCTTCGGTCTTGGTCCGCGACAACACCCACTTGAGCGCAACGGGGTTGGCCGCATCGTGCATCGTGACCATGATTGCACCGGGGCGAATCGCAACCGATTCTCTGCTGATGTTGTCCTGATGCTCCAGTTGAAAGTGGTCTCTCATCTGGCGCGCAGTCAGGGCGTGTTTGCGGAGGTTCTGCCGTTCCGATATGGTGAAAATAATGAAGAATGCGGCGGCAAACAGCACTCCGCTGACCGTAGCCACCGACTTAGTGAAGAGGTTCGTGATTGCGGTTGAAAGCAAGACAAGGAAGACGCAAAAGAGTCCGACAGGTACTTCCGTCTTGCCGATTTTGATATTGGGGGGGACCTTCCATCCGCGCTCGCCATGATACTTCCAGCGCAGGACGAGCATGGCAAGGCTGTTGAATGTAAATGACCAGATAACGCCGAAGGCATAAGCTTCGCCCAATGTGATGACGTTGCCGCCGGTCACGATGATCGTGAACATCTGGAGTCCGAAGACCAGGTTGACGATCCGGTGGCTGGTTCCAAATCTTGGATGTGGCTTGCGGAACCAGTCGGTCAGAACTCCATCTTCCGCTACGCGCATCAAGACGCCTGTCGAACCGATCATCGACGTGTTAATGGCGCCTGAGAGGATGAGAAAACCTACGAACACAACGAAAATGCGAAACGCAATGCGCCAAAACGCGGGCCCCACCATGTACATTGCGAGGCCCGCAATCAGGTTGTCCTGATAGATGTGGGTTCGCTCGAATGTCGGAATGAGCATGGAAGCTAAGAGTGTTGCGCCGCCTGTAAAGATCAGACTATAGATCGCAATCACGATTGCCGCGCGCTTGAGATTCTTCAGCTTCGGATGCTCTATCTCGCGATTGACCTGCGCGAGGCTCTCCTCGCCGGACATGGCGAGAATGGAGTGGCCGAATGCCATCAGGATTCCGAACAAGCCCAGGATCGGGACGTACCGCGTTCCCTTAAGAAATCCCAGCGCATCGTCACTGAACTTGAGATTCGATGAAATGGGCGCAGGCGGAAGATGTGCGCCCCGTATAAGTATCGAATAGCTTCCCCAGATCAGCAAAATGACCACCATGACGGTGGTGATTTGCATAACCCGCAAAGCCTTGTCGCTTGATTCTTCAATACCCTTGATGTTTTGCCACCAGTAATAGATGGTGACTGCGCCCGCAAACACGGCCGAGGTGGAATTCATGCCGAACTGAAAGGGATTGTTGTGGGCGTCCATTAATGCCGGGGGCAGCCAGTGGCTCTGCGCCGCAACAGTCATTAACTCGTTCATTAACCCGGTAATATATTGGCCCGCCGAAACTCCCGAGATCGGGCCCGTCAGGACATAATCGAACATCAAAGCCGAGACACTCAGCTTGGCAAACGTGCCGCCTAGAGCTTCTTTGACGACGCGATAGACGCCGCCGCGCGTGAACATCGAACAACTCTCGACGTAGACCGCGCGCACCGCGAAACTGAACAGCATGATGCCGAGAATGAACCAGGGAGCGGCCGCTCCGACTGCCTGTTCGGCGATGCCACCCGCGTAAAACGCCGATGATCCAAGGTCATTGAGAACGATGGCGGCGGCACGCCAGAAGGAGATGAACGTGAGCATCACGGAGGATGCCACGATGAGCCGCACGCGGTCCGAAGGAGGGGCTACGGTCGTTCGAGAAGATGCCATCAGCAAGTACCGACACTACTGTCGGTCTTTCAGAGTCTTGAAGGAGCGAAAAATCCCGTCCGCCCTCGGCTGAGTGTATTTCTGAATTAATACTTAGTCAATGAAAATGGCGAGATTGTCCTAAATAACTCCATGCATGTTCCCAGAGTCACGATGAGCCGGTTACTCATCTCCAAATAGTTCCTTCGCATCTTCAACGAAGCTAATCAAGACGACGATGGTCGACCCAGCGAGTCCCACGAAGAACATTACTTCGAGAAGCCGCATGCCAAGGATTGCAAGTTGCATGTCTTCGATTGTAGCGGCTTTTCGCCTCAATTCCACAAACAAACCGGCAGATTTACGGCCCGATCTTGGAGCGGCCCCATAGCGTCAATATGCCGGCGGCGGTGGGCAAGGCAACGTGTTTGAACGCGATGCAGTAAACTCGCCCCAGAATGCGTCTTGGTTCGTGGAAATTGTGGGCGGCCGCCGGTCTCTCTGCCGGCTTGCTTGAATTACCGTTCCCCCTGGCTGGTCCCATGCCCCCGTGGCGCGGCATCTTTGCCTGGTTCGGCCTTGTCCCACTTCTCTGGGCAATTCTGTCGCCCACACAGATCGAGAGCCCGCGACCTATGCGACGGGCATTCTTGTTGTCCTACGTCTGTGGCTTCCTGTGGTATTGCGGCAACTGCTATTGGGTGCGCGACACGATGTCGCGCTATGGCGACATGCCGCCGTTGGCTCCGACATCGCTGCTGATCGCGTTCAGCCTGGTGCTTGGTCTCTATTTCGGTGTTTTCGGTCTGAGCGTGATGCTCGTGCGCCGCGCGACGGGCAGCGCGCGACTTGCGCTGGCGGCTGTGCCTGTTTTGTGGACTGCGCTTGAGCTTGCGGCTGCGCGGATTACGAGTGTGCCGTGGGACCAACTGGGCTACTCGCAGGTCGACAACGGGCTCATCAATGGACTCGCCCCGTGGACAGGAGTTTACGGGATCAGTTTTGCGCTTGTCGCGGTCAATTCACTCGTTGCCGGTTCGCTGGTCCTGAGCGGCCGAAGGGAGCGATTTGCCTCCGGTGCAGTAGGGGTACTTTTGCTCATCGTTGGGTGGGCTGGAGTTTTTCTGTCTGGGCCGAACGCGCCGAGTTCCGCTACTGCCGTACTGATCCAACCGAATCTCGATGTCGGGTCTGAAGACGCATGGCCCGGTGCTGAATGGCAGCGGCACATGGATCAGTTTGTGAAGCTCGCGGAAGAGCAATGCAAGATCTACATCGCAGGCATTCCGCAGACGGGTGCGCCGGCTGGGGAGATCGTTTGTCCACCGTATCCCACGCATCCCGATCTCGTTGCGTGGCCCGAATCTCCGGCACCATTTGCGGAGCAGGATCCTCGGTTTCAGCGGGGAATGGCGTCTATCGCGCGGACAGTTCAGGCGCCAGTGGTGGTCGGATCCGTTGGGATGGATGTTGCTCCGGGAGATCAGACCTGGCGAGATTACAACTCCGCGATGATCGTTGGGGCGGACGGGGTCCGGATTGGTCGCTACGACAAAATCCACCTCGTGCCTTTTGGAGAGTACATCCCCTTCAAGGACCTTTTGTTCTTTGCGCACAAGCTCACCGGACGAGTCGCTGAGTTTACACGCGGCAAGGAGCGCGAGGTCTTCCACCTCAATGGACATCGCTACGGCGTCTTCATCTGCTATGAGGCTGTTTTTGCCGACGAGGTGCGGCAGTTCGCGCGGCTCGGCGCCGAGGTGCTGGTGAATATCAGCGACGATGGTTGGTATGGCGATACGAGTGCTCCATGGCAGCACCTGAACATGGCCCGCATGAGGGCGATCGAAAATCGGCGATGGGTTTTGCGGGACACCAACAACGGGGTCACAGCGGCGATTGATCCGTACGGCCGGGTGCGCCAGAGCATTCCGCGCCACCGGACGGATGCGTTGCCCGCGCTCTACGGATTCCGCGATGACATCACGTTCTACACGGAGCATGGAGACGTTTTTGCGTGGGCTTGTGCCATACTGGCAATAGGCATTGTGGGTTGGGCCTTGCGCGCCAGCCTCGATCCCAAACTTCAAATCAAAGTCAGGTCATAAGAGCAAACCGTGTCATTAAACGATCTCGAATTCGCCTATGCTCCCGTGCGCGACCAAGTCCGCGACCTGCGGGAGTATCTTTGACCCAGCTCGTATCCGCCGGGAACTTTCCGAAATAGAAACCAAACTTGCCGATCCGGCGATGTGGTCCACCACCGGGGCGAACCAACCCCTGATGCGCGATCGCAAACGGCTTGAAGCGTTGGTTGCCGATGACGAGGAACTGCTGCGCCGCACCAGCGACATCGAAGCCTATTTCGAATTGGCCCGCGAAGGCGAAGATGTGCTTGCGGATCTCGAGCGCGACATCAAGGCTCTCGCTACATTTGCTGAGGAGCTCGAGGCTCGGACCATGTTGTCCGGAGAAGCCGATCCCCTGAATGCGATCGTCACCGTGCATCCAGGCGCAGGTGGTACCGAAAGCCAGGACTGGGCGGAGATGCTGCTGCGCATGTATCTACGCTGGGCGGAGCAGCAAGGCTTCAAAACAGAGATGAACGATTATCAGGATGGCGACGAGGCGGGGATCAAGTCAGCGACCTTTACCATCACGGGCGAGTATGCCTTCGGACTGCTTGCAGGCGAGAGCGGCGTCCATCGCCTGGTGCGCATCTCGCCGTTCGACTCGGCCAAACGGCGGCATACTTCGTTCGCGTCGGTGTATGTTTCGCCGGAGATCGACGACTCGATCCAAATCGATATCAAGCAGGAAGACCTGCGGATCGACACGTACCGATCCGGGGGCAAGGGCGGCCAGCACGTGAACACCACGGACTCTGCGGTCCGCATGACGCACTTGCCCACGGGCATTGTGGTGCAATGTCAGAATGAGCGCTCGCAACACAAGAACCGTGAAAAGGCGATGAAGATGCTCCGGTCGCGGCTCTATGAGTACGAGCTGGAAAAGAAGCGCGCTTTAAGCAAGAAGCTCGAAGACTCGAAGCTCGAGATCAATTTTGGCTCACAGATTCGGTCCTACGTCTTGCAGCCATACCGGATGGCGAAGGACCATCGCACCAAAGTCGAAGTGGGCGACGTGGACAAGGTGCTGAATGGCTATTTGGAGCCCTTTCTGCGCGGTTATTTGCTAGCCAAACGGCGGGGGACGGCAGTGGCTGCGGCAGAAGCAGACGATTTGGACGTGTAACTTCGGAGCTAAATGGATGAATGATCCAGCGGTTATCGAAGAGATTCTGCGCACAATGCGCACCATCGCCGTTGTCGGCATGAGCGACAAGACCTGGCGTGCCAGCCATCACATCGGCAGTTATCTTGCTTCCAACGGCTATCACGTGCTGCCCGTGAATCCGGCTCTTAAGGAAGTCATAGGGCTAGCCTGCTATCCGGATCTCGAGTCGGCGCAAGCGGCCGCGCGCGAACAAACAAGTGCCGGCATCGATTTGGTGGATGTTTTTCGCGCCTCTGAACATGTCCCCGGCCTTGTCGACGATGTGATTCGACTGTCCATTCCTTACTTGTGGCTGCAGGACGATGTGATTCACGACGAAGCGGTCGCACGGGCTCGCGCAGCCGGAGTCAAGTGTGTGCAGAACGACTGTATCTTTCGTGAGCATGCTCGGTTCGCGACCGGCCAATGACGCCGCCAAAGATGGATGTGCCTGTGTGCGGATTTCAACTTTCCGCGACCAATGCATGCCGGAGACCGTCCAACAGAAGAGCCCTTCTATCGAAAATGCATCTAACCCGGCTTCATTTCGCACTCGCAGTTCTCATTGGTATCGCTTTGCCGGCGTCGGCCGTCAGCCGCGTGGCATCCGATGAGCCGAAGAATGCGCATGCAGCGGCTGATGGCGCCCATTTGCATGTCGAATTGCTTGTGCCCGGAACTTCTCTCGGCAAGGGATCCAAGCCGAATCCCGCAGGACTGCATTTCAAGCTTGAGCCGGGATGGCACATTTATTGGAAAAATGCGGGAGATTCGGGTGAACCGCCGCATATCAAATGGACACTTCCGGAAGGAGTCAGCGCAAGCGCACTTCAGTTTCCGCCGCCCAAGCGGCTTCCACTCGGCCCCTTGATGGATTTCGGGTATGAGAACGAGGTCGTGTTTCCGTTCTCAATTCAAGTTGCCAAGTCGACAAAGGCGGGTCCCGCAGATCTGCATGCCAAGGTGGATTGGCTTGTGTGCCGGGAGGTCTGCATTCCGGGCAAAGCAGAACTGGATCTGACTAAGAACGTTTCCGACCATCCGGCGAGTTCGCTTTCGTCGGACGCAGATGCGGCGCTTATCAAGCGTTTTACGGCGCAACTTCCGAAACCATCTCCGGCGGGCGTCAAAGCCGTTTTTCAGCCGGCGGGATCGGGATTCCGCCTCGCCATCACGACCGGCCAACGCGAGACGACTGCGGAGTTTTTTCCGTCCGATCAGAATGTTCTTGATAACCCATCTCCTCAAAAGCTGACATCCACAAGCAAGGGGTTGATTCTCGACCTGAAAAAAGACGCGAATCTCACTGCCAATCCCGGACAACTTCGCGGCGTTCTAGAACTTTCCGGTGGCCGTGCATTCGACTTGGTCGCGGTGCCGGGCGTCGTCGCAGGCGGCGGAAGCGCATCCTCTGCAGCTACGGAGCCAACAGGTGCGGCCGCGCCGACGCAATCGCCGGTTGCTGCCCAGCAATCAGCGGGGCAATCCGGCGAGCCCATCGCTCCTCACGCTCCGGTCGCGTCCGCATCCGCGTTGCTCAGAGCATCGGGACTGGCTTTTCTCGGTGGCTTGCTTCTGAACCTGATGCCCTGCGTATTTCCTGTGCTCTTCATCAAGGGGCTCGCGCTGGTGCGGTCGAGCAACGAAGAGCGGCACGTTCTGCGTGCCCATGGTTTCATTTACGCAGCCGGAATCCTGGTTTCATTCTGGACGCTCGTTGCGGCGCTGCTTGTGCTTCGTACTGCAGGCACGCATCTCGGGTGGGGATACCAATTTCAATCGCCGGTGTTCCTGGCGCTCATGGCGTCGCTGCTCTTTTTCCTCGGGCTTTCGCTGGCCGGCCAATTTGAGATCGGCCTGACGCTCACGAGCGCCGGGGGATCACTTGCCGGCAAACAGGGTTATGCCGGCAGCTTTTTTACTGGAGTTCTTGCCGTTGTGGTGGCTACACCTTGCACCGCGCCGCTAATGGGGGCGGCCATTGGCTATGCGCTGCAGCAATCTCCCGCCGTCACATTTGCAGTTTTTACTGCACTGGCTCTCGGTCTCGCAGCCCCCTACGTTGCGCTCACCTTGCAACCAGCATGGACGCGCTTCCTTCCGCGCCCCGGCGTCTGGATGGATCTTCTGAAGCAGGCGACCGCCGTTCCGATTTTCGCTACGGTGATCTGGTTGGCCTGGGTGCTGGCGCAGGCGTACGGAGCGGCTATTCTTGCCGCGCTTCTGACAAGCCTTTTGCTTGTCGCGATTGCCGGATGGTTTCTGGGTCGCTGGCCCGCGCAACGGTGGGCAACCGCTGTTGCCTCCTTCGTTTTGCTTGGTGTTGTCGCCGTGAGCGTGTTCGCACCTGCCAAGCTAGCCGCTACACCCTCGGCCTCCGCTACCACTGCGACGCAAGGCGGCTGGGAACCGTGGACTGCCGAGACGGTGAGCCACTATCTATCGCGAGGCCGCCCGGTTTTTGTGGACTTCACGGCAAGCTGGTGCCTGAGCTGCCAGGTCAACGAACGGGTTGCTCTCAGTCGACCTGAAGTGCAGAGGGCTTTTGCTGAAGCGAACGTTGCCCTGCTGCGCGCGGACTGGACACAGCACGACGATGCAATTGGCCAGGCGCTCGCCAGCCTCGGCCGCAGTGGTGTCCCAGCGTACGTCCTTTATGTTCCCGGCGAAGCCAGTCCACGGCTTCTGCCGGAGGTGCTGACGCCTGGTATTGTGACGGACGCCCTCGTCAATCTGCCGCATTCCGCAACCCAGTCGGCGGCAGCAACGTCCAATTCGAAGTAAGCCCAGTTTGAAGCAAGTCCGGAACGCTGCCTTCAAAATCATCCCCAATCTTCCCAAGGAGGTTGACTCCCATGGCGTCTCTTTCTCGAATTTCTGGATTGGTTTTAGCGGCCGTTGCGTCGCTGTCTCTGTCCGCAACTGCACAAGAAGCCCGCGTGGGCGCGCCTGCACCGGCTTTCACTGCGACCGATTCTCAAGGAAAGACTGAAGCGCTGGATCAATTCCACGGCAAGTATGTCGTGCTTGAATGGCACAACCAGGGCTGTCCGTACACACGGAAGCATTACGTCTCCGGAAACATGCAGGCTCTGCAGAAAGAGTGGACCGCGAAAGGCGTTGCATGGTTCACGGTGATTTCCTCCGCACCCGGTCAGCAGGGATACGTCACTCCAACACAGGAAAACGACTACGTTGCGAAGATGAAAGCCGCGCCGACGGCTGTGTTGCTGGATCCCGATGGCAAGCTCGGCCACCTGTACAACGCGAAAACAACGCCCGACATGTTCGTCATCGACCCTTCCGGCAAGTTGATCTATGCAGGCGCCATCGACGACCGGCCTACGCCCGATCCTGACGACGTTCACGGCGCGCACAACTACGTGTCAGAGGCGCTGAGCGAGGCCATGGCGGGCAAGCCTGTAGCTACGCCATACACGCGCTCGTATGGATGCTCGGTGAAATACCCGGATTAGGAGAAGGCCTCGTTATTTTGAGGCGGGCATTAGGCCGATGTGGATTTCGACCTGTGCGTTCTGCGAGTTCGAAGTGCGCTGGTCGTAGATCTCGTAGTCGGTGATGAACGCTCGCTTCCCGCCCAAGTCACCGGGTGACATATGCCAGATGCGGTCCCACGTTGCCTGCAGAACACCAGGCATCTGGCCTTTGTCCGTAAGAATGACGGCGTAGGTTGCAGGCTCGACCTTTCTCCAGGTCATTTCGGCCGGGAGATGATCGACCGATGTAACGCGGGCGCCGAGCAGGTAATCGTAGGGGCCGGTTTCATCGCTGGCGTAATTGGAATAGACGACGATGAACGCCTTATCAGCACGGTTCGGAATCCGGGCGGCGAGATTTTCCTGCATGAAGCGCTGCCAGAGCGGACCGATTTTGCTTTCACCGCTGGCTTCGGCGGCGTTGTTGGTGCGCACCACGAAACCCGCGACATAGAACGGTTGTTCGACCACTTGTGTTGACACTTTCGCTCCGGCTGGCAGGGATGCCAATGAAATGGCGCCCATGATCAGTAGAGCGAGAAAAAGCACCTTAGAGAAGCTCATTGAGTCCATTCCGCGCAAAAAATAGCACGATCAACTTCAGCCGCCGTGCTTGGCGGTTCGAATACGCCTAATCTCTTCCATGCGCTGGGCAAGCAGCTTCTCGCGGCCTTCCTGCGTGGGGTGATAGTAGGTGTGCCCGCGCAGGGAATCGGGCAGACAGTCCATATCTGCTATTTTGTCTTCCTCATCATGTGCGTAGCGGTAGCCCTTGGCGTAGTCCAGCTCCTTCATCAGGCGGGTTGGGGCATTGCGCAGATGCAGTGGGACCGGTTCCTGGCGGGTCTGTTCAACCTCCTGCTGGGCTGCGCCATAGGCGGTGTAGACGGCGTTCGACTTCGGCGCCAGTGACAAATAGACGACGGCTTCCGCGAGGGCGAGGTCGCCCTCCGGCGAGCCAAGAAAATCGATGGTTTCTTTCGCCGACAGGCAGAGATTCAACGCTTCGGGGGCAGCCAGGCCTATGTCCTCGACGGCCATGCGCACGACGCGGCGCGCGAGATACAGAGGGTCTTCCCCAGCGGCAAACATGCGCGCCAGCCAGTAAAGAGCGGCATCCGGGTCGCTGTTGCGGACGCTCTTGTGCAGCGCCGAGATCAGGTTGTAGTGCTCTTCGCCGGACTTGTCGTAGACCAGTACGCGTTGTTGGATCGCTTCGGTGGCGAGGGCCCTGTCGATGCGTTTGGTTCCCTCCAGCGCCAGCTGCGCGGCAACTTCCAGCGTGTTGTAGGCGCTGCGGCAGTCGCCGCTGGAATAGCTGGCAATCAGCGCAAGAGCATCCTCATCGGCCTTCAATTCCATCGCGCCGAGGCCTCGCTCGCGATCTTCGATTGCGCGCCGCAGTAACTGCGTTACGCGCTCGTCACTCAACGGTTGCAACACATACACGCGGCATCGTGAGAGCAGCGCCGAAATGATTTCAAACGAAGGATTCTCTGTCGTCGCGCCGATGAGCCGGATAGTGCCGCGCTCGACGTAGGGTAGGAAGGCGTCCTGCTGGGCCTTGTTGAAGCGGTGAATCTCATCGACGAAGAGAATGGTGCGCGAGTGCAGTTCGGCGGCTCGTGCGGCGGAGACCATAACCTGCTTGATCTCCTTGATGCCGCTCATGACGGCGGAGAACTCGATGAAGCTGGCTTTGGTGGTCTCAGCAATGATTTTGGCAAGCGTGGTTTTCCCCACGCCCGGTGGACCCCAGAAGATCATCGAGCCCAGTTCGCCCGTGCCTCGCGCGTCGCGTTCGATCTGCACGCGCAGCGGCTTGCCGGGGCCGAGCAGATGCTCCTGACCGCTGTATTCTTCCAGGGTTCGCGGCCGCATTCTCTCGGCAAGGGGCGCTCCTGCGGAGGGCAGACTTTTGGAGGAGGGAGTGGGCGGGCCTTCCGGTTCGCCATCAAAGAGGCTCATCGCACCTCCCGTTGAGGATTTGCAGCGTCGCTGATTTGGGTCGAGCGCTGTCGTGAGGCCTCATACAGCAACACGCTCGCCGCGATGGCTGCGTTCAGGCTCTCGACCGGCCCAGGACAGGGAATCGTGATCGCACCATCGGCCAAAACGGCGATCCCTTCAGGGACGCCATTGCCTTCGTTGCCGATCAGGAAGGCTACGGGGTCAGCCAGTCGGGCGCGATCGGCGGAGAGGCCTGCGACAGCGGTCGTGACCAACACTTCAATTCCGGATTCTCGAAGGTACGCAACGGCGTTCTCAGGATTCGCCGCGATGAGCGGAACGCGAAAGACGCTTCCTGCCGATGCGCGAACTGACTTCGGATTCCATGCGCTCACGGTACCGGGAAGGCTGATTACTCCGGTGGCTCCAAAAGCCTCGGCGGAGCGCAGGATGGTGCCCACATTGCCGGGATCTTGTAAGCCAGCAAGTACAAGCACAAGTGGCTCGGTCTTGTCCTCGCCATCGACACCGCCTTCGAGGATGTCCCGCCAAATCCAATCGAACGGCTCAACCAGTGCCGCGATCGGCTGCGGTGTCTCCGTTTTCAGCACGGTGCGCAGCACCTCTTGCGGCACGATGAGCACTTCCGTTTCGGTGGAAAGAGCTTGGCGTTCCAGCCACTCTTCATTCCCTTCGGATGCAAAGACGCAATGAATCCGCAGCCCCGCTCGCACAGCCTCAATGAGGAGATTTGGTCCTTCGATTCCGGCCAGGCCGCCTTTTTCGCGGCTCGGATTCGCGAGCGCGCGCCGCAACTCCTTCACGCGGCTGTTCTGCTTACTCTGTACAATACGGAAAGGCATAATGGCGATTCGGCCGAGTCTCCATGCAGATTCTATGCTGTTTTGGTGCGGTTCGATCCACGCTTGTGCGCTGGACGCTTGCACCAAGGCTGGTGCTGTGATAGTTTCCGTCTTTGTGGCTTCTGCAATTCGGGAACCGAGGTAGACTTTCTTGTCCGCGGAAATATTGCGCGTCCATCCCGATGAGCCCCAACCGGACCGGATCAGTTACATTGTCTCCTGTCTGCGTAAAGGCTACGTCGTCGCACTGCCCACCGATACCTTTTACGGCCTCGCTGTCGATCCCGTAAATCTTCAAGCGGTGGAGAGCATTTACCGCATCAAGACTCGCCAGAAGCACAAACCGCTCTCTCTCCTGATCTCGTCCCTATCAGAGGCCTATACGCTGGCCCGCGACAGCGATCCAATGCTCGACAAGCTGGCGGATCGTTTCTGGCCTGGCCCGCTCACCATTATTGTGCGGGCAGGAACCAAGCTGCCCTTGCGGTCAACAGCGAATACAGGCAATGTCGCTTTGCGCGTCCCTGACGCGGCCATTCCGCGCGCTGTGGTGGAGGAGTTCGGGCTTCCCATTACGGCGACTTCAGCGAACCTGCAGGGCGCCACGGAGTGCACCCACGCTGCCTGTGTTCGCGACCAGATCGGCGATCGTATTCCGCTGATTATCGACGGGGGGCCAACGGCGCGTTCTCTGCCCACGACGATCGTGGACCTGTCGCTTGGACCTGGCCGTTGGGAGATTCTGCGCGAGGGAGCTATTCCCACGCACGAGATTGTCATGGTGCTCCAGCGTTAAGATTGTCCGCATGGCCGCAGCACGATCCAGTTCGAAGCAGCATATCTGGATCGTTCGTGTCGTTTCCATCGCCGTTCTTGTTCTGATGCTCGGAGCTCTCGCGTGGAGTGCGTGGGTCTATGGCCAGATCGACCAGTTTGCAGGTCGAGACCAGGCTGGCCCCGCCGATGCAATTGCTGTTTTCGGCGCGGCAGAATATGATGGCCGGCCATCCCCGGTATTTCGCGCGCGCCTCGACCATGCCGCAGCCCTTTATAACCGAGGCATCGCTCCGCTGATTATTGCGCTGGGTGGCGATGGCGGCGACCAGTTTTCAGAGGGCGGAGTAGGCCGGGAATACCTGATGAGCGTCGGGATTCCCGAGTCCGCCATCATTGCCGAAACCGAAAGCCGCAGTACTGCGGAAGCAGCACGCCGTCTGGCAGTCATCGCGCGTACCAACCGCTTCCGCCGTCTTGTAGTTGTGAGCGACGATACGCATCTCTTCCGGATCCATGCGATCTGTGCGGCGAACGGGCTGGATGTGCTCACGTCACCAAGGCCGCGCGTGATCGTTGAAGGCGGCAACTCCGAAGCGGAGTCCATTCTTCACGAGATTCTGAGTTATACCGCCTGGCGGCTTCACATCGAGTGAGGGCCGCACATGAAGCGGATTCGGCAGTTCAGCGGAACACGTTCGTGTGCGTGAGAACAGACAGGGCTGCGAGCGCGAATGCTGCCGCACTCGCGGTCGACAAAAAATTGACTGCATCGTTGTTGAGCCAGCCTCGCCGCTCCAACGTGGCGCCCAGCACGCTGTCGAAAAGCAATCCGAAGATTCCGCCCACCCAGCCGACGGCAAACACTGTCCGGTCTGCCCGAAGCGCAGCTGACCCTACAAGGGCCACCACCCCAGCCGCGACTACGCCTGCCATGGTGCCGCCGTAGCTGATCGCGCCATCCGTTCCCGGTTCTGCTTCGCGCAGTGTCGTGATCATGCGGGGCCTGCTGTCGAGAAGCTGACCCAGCTCAGACGACACCGTGTCTGCAGCGGCCTCGCAGAGGGCCGCAAGCCCTGCCGCGAAGACAGCCGAAGAGCCGAGATTCGCGAGCCCGAGCCAACCTTGATTGTTCTGCCAGCTCTGCGCCACACCAGACGAAACCAAGGCGGCCAAGCCTAAATTCGCGGCTACCTGGGAGGCCTCGCGTCCACGGCGACTCTCGGCTGTTCCGAAATGCTCTTTGCGTTTGCGCCCGAGGCGCGTAGAGATCGATGTCAGGATCAAAACTGCTAAGACTGGCATTAATCCAGTGCGCCATGGTTCGTAGGGGAACATCATGGCAGTTGAAAACATGAGGCTCGCGGTGATTGCAGCGCCGGTAACGGCGGCTCCGAGTGTCGCAGATCGTGCGGTCCAGGCCAACAAGCCCAGCAGGGTGCTCAAGCCGAGGGTCCAGATCGCGACCGATGGCGCCTGGGCCGCCCACCAGCGGGCTTGGAATATCACGTCGATGGCCACGACGGGCAACACGAATAAAAGAACGGCTTTCGATTGCCATCTCAGCTTCAACTGGTCCACGCCTCATCCTATCGTGGTGCTGCAGGAGGCTGAGCAGATGTGGTTCAGGGGTCAATCGGTTTACACTCATTTGCGCATCGCAACCATGTACCTGAATGCGGTCCAGTTTTCTCTTTGGGAGACCTTCATGAAAAGGTGTTCACGCTTCCTTGCGCTCTTCGTCGCAGTTCTATTCACGGCTGGATGCCTGCATGCGCAAAACGGGGGACAGCGGCTTGAGCTCGATAGGAAAGGCGAAACGATTGTTCTGGAACCGTACGCGCCCAACATTCTCCGCGTGACGTTGAGTCTGCAGCACGACCCAGCTGTTGCCAGACCGGGCTATGGTTTCGTCGGATCGCCCGATGTTTCCGGATGGAGCTCGAGCCAGACGGAAAAAGCCGATGTTTATCAGTCTTCCAGAATCGTCGCTACCGTAGAACGCCCAAACCCATCTGCCCACCCGCGCTTGCAAACCGAAGTCGATATCAGAAAGTACTTCAACGGGTCGACTCCCGGAGCGCACATCACCTTTACCACGCCGAAAGGCGAGAAACTGCTCGAAATGACGGGGTGGTCACAGGCCGTTCCTAACCACAAAGAGGGCACCGCGGAACTGGCCAACGATCGGCGTCCAACCGATCCTGATTTCTATGTGGTGGGCGCCACATTTGTTTCGCCAGATGATGAGCACTACTACGGCCTGGGCGAGAACCAGGAAGGATTTCTCGATCACCGCGGCCATGCAGTCCGCTGCTGGCAGGACTACACGGCTCCCGCTGCTCCGAGCAGTTGCGTTCCGTTTCTCATCACAAACAAAGGCTACGGTCTCATCTGGGACAATCCCTCGAAAACTACCATCGAGCCGGGCTTCAACGAGCAGACCCGCTGGATCAGCGAGGTCGGTGACCGTGTTTCCTTTTTCGTGATTGCGGGAGCGACGGCTGACGAAATCTATCAAGGCTTTCGGCTCCTCACCGGGCCGACGCCGATGCTGCCCAAGGCTGCTTATGGCTACATCCAATGCAAACAGCGCTACGCAAGCCAGGAGGAAGTGCTTGCCGTGGCCAAGGGGTACCGCGACCGGCATCTTCCTGCCGATGTGATTGTGGTCGACTGGTTCTACTACACGAAGATGGGACAGATGGACCTCGATCCCAAGTTCTGGCCTGATCCGTCGGCGATGAACAAGCAGCTCCATGACATGGGATTTGAGACCATGATCAGCGTTTGGCCGCGCTTTGTGCCGGATGATCGTTTCTATTCCGAGATTCTGAAGAACGGCTGGTTCATTCATACTGCTGATGGAAAACCCATCGATGGCTTGCCGTACGATCGTGCCGGGTCCGACATCGACACCACCAACCCGGATGCCGCTGCATGGTATTGGAAGACGATTCGTGAAAACATTCTGAGCCAGGGTTTCGATTCGCTTTGGGCTGATGAGACGGAGCCCGATCTGCCTCCCAACGGCGCTTACTTCCATGTCGGACCTGGCACGGAATTCTTCAACGTCTACCCGCTCTTTCACACGGGCGCGCTGTATGACGGATTCCGTAAAGACGAGCCGAATCGACGTGCGCTGATCCTGTCGCGCGATGCGTTCCTTGGAGTGCAGCGCAACGGGGCGATTGTGTGGTCCTCGGATATTTATCCCACATGGGACACACTGCGCCGGCAGATTCCGACGGGGCTCGATTTCGCGGCTTCGGGAATTACCTACTGGTCGAACGATACCGGGGGATGGCAGTACTTGCCGCCGGAGCACCATCCGGCGCATCCGCCGCTGCTTGACCCATCCGACGCGAGGGCTAATGTGGGCGGTTACGACGATTACCCCGAGCTCTACACGCGCTGGTTCCAATTCGCAACGTTCTTGCCGATTATGCGGACGCACGGGAGCCGCCTGGAGAATGAAGTCTGGTCCTACGGCAAACAGGCTGAGCCGATTCTTGAGAAATATCTCAAGCTGCGCTATCGGCTGATGCCTTACATCTATTCGCTTGGCTACAAGACATGGCTGACCGGGGCGCCCTTCTTGCGGGCGCTACCGCTGGACTTTCCGAACGATGTCAATGTCGCCGATGTGCGGGACGAGTATATGTTCGGACCGGCTTTCCTGGTTGCGCCAATCACGGAGCAGGGCTCGACCGGCCGCAAAGTTTATCTACCGGCTGGGGCCGACTGGTACAACTACTGGACCAACGAACGTGTGCATGGCGGGCAGACGATCGAAGTCGCCGCCCCCATCGACACGATTCCTCTCTTTGTGCGCGCGGGCTCGATCGTTCCGCTCGGGACACAGGTGGAGAGCACGCACCAGCAGCAGTCGATCGAGAAGATCCGCGTTTATCCCGGCGCCGATGCCAATTTCACGCTCTTCTCCGATGACGGAACAACCTACGCCTATGAGAAAGGCGCTGGATCGGTGACACATTTGCACTGGGACGACGCGAAGCATGAGCTCACGCACGAGGGAGCCTCGGCTTGGAATGGCGCAGACTCTTCAATTGTCGAGATCGTTTCTCGCTGACGCGCCACCCTACCTTCCGGTGATCCCTGTAAGGCGGTCGCGCGGACCGGCGGAGCCTTGGGATACCAATGACTCCGACGCAGCGTCTAAAGCCACAAGGAGCCCTACGCCGCTTTGCACAAACGATCGTCCGGCCGAGATATGTCCAGGCTCTTACAGCACTTGCCGACGGGAGTGCCGTCACTCCCATGCCACCGAGTTTCCGAGCTCACTGATTTACAATCACGAGGTAAGCAGGAAAGAATCTGAATGAGTCTTTTTCCCATGAATTCACGCGGGACGCGTGTGCTGTTAATTCAATCAGGCGTAGCCATTGCGGTCGCTGTCCTTGTTTCTGGTTGCGGAAGCACGTACCGCCCCGTTGTTACCCCGATCAATCCCACCGGACCGGCCCCGCAGCCGCAATCGCTCGCAGTGGTTATTTCGTCTCCGTCGCCGACTACTGCCGGCATCGCTACCGTTCTTGATTATGCGGGCGACACCATTGTGGCCCAGGCGCCCATTGGCCCCGGTCCGCTTGCTTTCTCGCTGGACGAAAGTGGATCGACCGGGTACACCGTCAACAGCGATGGAACCTTGACCAATTTCCCCGTTTCAAGCCAGTTGCAGGAGAAGTTCGTTACCTACTCGACGCTCCCGGCAGCCTCCCAATCCGTTGGCTTGTTTTCGCCTTCTGCCGGCCTTTGGGTGGCTGATTTGAATGGAAATGTGGCGGACGTTATGACGGGCAGCCCGGAGACTTTCAAGCTTTCGATCCCTGTCGCCCCGACACCTGTTGCGATTGTGGGGTCGCCGGTCCTCGGGCAGCACAACTATGCTCTCAGCTTGAATACCTCGGCAACACCTCTCGCGAGCGCTCTCACTTACCAGGACATGACCTGCAACACAGCACCCTCCACGGAGACACAGACTGGAGAGGCTGACGCACTTGAAACCACGAGTTACACGGTGTCGGCGCGCATCCCTCTCGGGGCGTGCCCGGTCTACGCCATCCAGAGCAACGACAACCGACGTCTCTATGTTCTCAATCGGGGCAGCGACACGATCACGGTGATCAACAGCCAGCTCAACACGCTGGATTCCTGCACTCCGTTTACGAACCAGAATGGCCAGCCGGTCACCTGCCATCCCACGCTTCCTCTTTCGACGACGGCCGTAACGAACACCGGCGTCACTCCGCCGAATGGAACGGCGGGCATGACCGCGACGGCTGGGCCGGTCTACGGCGAATACATTCCCGCGACCCAGCAGTTGGTGGTGTCAAATTATGACGGCAACGCCATCACCGTGATTGACGTCAGCCTCGACGAGTATGGCAACGACAGTCCGACCTTTGGCACCACCTTTACCATACCCGTGGGCGCCAACCCGTCCAGCGTGACCGCGCTCGCCGATGGTAGCCGGGCCTATACTTCCAACCAGGCGGACGGCACAGTCACAATCGTGAACCTGCTCAGTCACACGGTGGAGAAGACGCTCGCAGTCGTCGGTCATCCGCGGACTGTTGTCTCCACGTCGAATTCCCTGTATGGCAAGGTCTATGTTGCTTCACCCGATAGCCCCTATCTCACCATCATTCGGACGGACCAAGACATTGTTGACACGACGATTTTGGTGGAGGGCGATGTCGTGGACGTGCGCGTGAGTTCGCAGACTGGCACAACAGGGAACAGCAACACTTTGAGCCGCCGCCCAGGCGCCGGTCAGCCCTGCTATTTGCCGGGCGCCACCGCCGCGGCAACGTTGGCTTCGTGCCAGACGCTTCCATAAGCCGCGCGCAGACTGCTCTAGAATCAGTCGACGGAAGGATGGCATTACGAGCCGTCAACTGATTGAACGTGCATTGGGATGGCGAAGGAAGCCCTCAACAAACAGGAACGTATCGATGTAGTCCTGGTCCAGCGTGGGCTCGTCCCGAGCAGGGAGCGTGCGCGTGCCCTGATTCTTGCGGGCCGCGTTCTCGTCAACGAACAGAAGGTCGACAAGCCCGGCACGGTGATTGCCGAGGATGCCTCGATTCGGCTGCTGGGCGAGGATATGCCGTACGTGAGCCGGGGCGGAATCAAGCTGGCGGCGGCGCTGCACCATTGGCAGATTCAAACCGAGGGGCGCGCCTGCCTTGATATTGGAGCCTCTACTGGAGGATTCACCGATTGCCTTCTACAGCGAGGCGCGGCGCAGGTGACCGCTGTCGATACCGGATTTGGCCAGATCGCGATGAAGTTGCGCAACGACCCGCGCGTGCGGCTGGTGGAGCGGACGAACGCGCGATTCCTGGCGCCCACTGCCCTTGCCGATGCGGGTTTTCCCGTGCTCACGTTGCTTGTGATGGATGTTTCTTTCATCTCGGCGACGTTGCTTCTCGAGCCGGTCATGGCCGCGGCTCCTCACTTGAACGAGGCCGTCGTTCTCGTCAAGCCACAGTTCGAAGCAGGGCGCGAAAATGTCGGGAAGGGAGGAATCGTGCGCGATCCAGCGGCGCACAAGCTGGCCATCGATAGAGTCGCGGCCTCCGTGACTGCACTGGGCTGGTGCGTCGTCGAGACGATCCCATCGCCGATTACCGGAGTCGAAGGCAACCAGGAATTCCTGCTCTATGCACGGAAGCCCGACTCCTCCCGCGCGCGTTGAGCCCCGTTCCACTCTCATCCATTACACTGAGACCGCATGAATCGCGTCGCAATCGTCAGCAAGCCACACAAGGAAGAGCTCGCCCGGATCCTCCCGCAGTTGGTTGCATGGCTCAAGGACCACGGGTACGAGCCCATTCTGGACCGCGAGGGAGCAGTCTACTGTCGGGACGCACCCGCAGCGGATCGGGCTGAGCTGCCGCGGCACAAGCTGGTGCTCGTGATCGTGCTCGGAGGAGACGGAACGCTTCTCGCTGCGGCACGCATCTTCGCCGCAACCGGTGTACCTATCCTCGGTGTGAATCTTGGATTTCTCGGTTTTCTCACGGAGATCAGGTTGAGCGATCTCTATACGACGCTCGAGGGATGGTGCCACGATTGCCACAGCTTGGACGCCCGCGCCATGCTTCGTTCCTGCCTGTGGCGCGAGGGAAGAGAATACGCCGCTTTCGAAGCATTGAACGAGGTCGTCGTTTCGAAGGGCGACATTGCGCGCATGGGCGATTTTGCAGTGGAGTTGGATGGAAAAACTGTGGCCCGTTTCAGGGCCGACGGGGTGATTGTCTCCACGCCTACGGGCTCAACGGCTTATACGCTCGCTGCGAATGGTCCTATTCTCACGCCAGACGTGGATGCCCTCGTGATTACGCCGATCTGTCCTCATTTACTGACGCTTCGGCCGCTCGTCGTGCGTGGCGAGGCTTCTGTTTCGGTGCGCGTTGAAGGCGTTCCGACCAACTGTTTGCTGACGGTGGATGGGCAACAGGCTGTGAACCTTCAACTGGGCGATGAGATTCGTTGCCGACGGTCGGAAAACACGGTCAATCTTGTGCGGCTGAAGGAGAGCGGTTTCTTTGAGGCGCTGCGCAGCAAGTTGAGTTGGGGAGAGCGATAACGAGCTGGTTGGTTTAGGAGTCTGCCGAGTTATTCAGTAATTACTCGATCGGCCCATTCCACGAGCGAAACGAAGATTCCCGGGTTGCCGAACTTCGCCCCCCACTGGTCAAGGTCTGTTTGCTGAACCGCCCGTGCACGGCTGCAGGCGCCGCAGGCATAAATCTGAATATGTCTCTCAGCAACTTTCGTGAGGGTCTGCTCTAACGGGGGCCAGCCAACCGGGACGACTGCGCCGGCAACGGACTTCCGCATGAGCGAAACTGCTTCGCCAAGCAAGAAAACCTGCACCGAATGTCCCGCTTCAGAAAGCGCCAGGCCATGAAGGAAAGGAAAGGCTGCCTTGGTCGGATCATCCGATCCCCAGGCACTTTTCATCATGACATTCAGGGATTTATGCGATGTTCCTTGACCCAACGAAGACGCTACTCCGGCCAGAGGTAGCGCAACTAACTGGCGAAGAAATGACCGCCGCGCCATAAGAACCTCCCAAGGGGAAGTCGAAGTATAGCATTCGGTCGGGTTGAGGAAAAATCAACCATCTTTCCATTTTGGCTCTGAGTTGTGCCAAGTCGGAAATCATCATTCGAGCAATTCCCGAATTAGAACAATCCCCGGACAGGCTTGGGCGCCCCATCCGAAGGCAGCTCTTATTGGCTGATTTCGCCGAACAGAACTTTCGCTTTTACGGCCAGGGTGTGCGCGCCATCCACATCGCCTGAAGTCAACGCAGTGCGCGCCTGCTTCAGGAACTCCTTGATTTGTGCGACCGTCTTTTGTTCCTGATCGTTCAGGGGACGATTGATGTCCTTCAGTCCATGCTCGGTCGAGGAAATCGATTCTACCGTTTGTTGCCGCAGGTCGGAGGGATCTCCGGGAGAAAGCTGACCGATCGCGCTCACCTCCGCAACTTCGCCGGAGGCATTCGAAGCCTGCTCTGTGTTCTTTGTGTCCGTCTTCGGATGATGAGGCTTTTTGGCAGGCTTTTGCTCCGGCTGAGCGGGCGGCGTGATCTGTGCCGTCGGTGCCGGCGGAACAGAGACAACTGGCGGCGGCAACTCCGTCGGGGAAGGTGTAGGCGTCGTGGGCGGCGTGTCGATGATCGGCGGCGCGAGCGGCTGATTCTTCGCTTGGTCGTTTTTGTGCACGCACGCTGTCAGTACAAACGGCAGCAGCAATGCCACGCCCTTTACAAGCGCTTTCATCCAACATTCCCTTCCGAATTTCCCATACTCGCCGGCAGAAGATGCCGGCGTCCCCATTCCGTGGCGGCGAGCGGAATCCGTAACACGAACTCCGTACCACGGCTTACATTTGATTGTACTTCTACGCTCCCATGATGCAACTGAAGAATGCGATACGTCATTGCCAGGCCAATGCCGCTTCCCTCGGTCTTCGTTGTGAAGTACAAATCGAAAATCTTGTCCCGGATCTCCTCCGATATTCCCGTTCCCTCATCTGCGATGCGCAACACGGCGTTTTTCTTGTCCTCTTCCAAAACTACCCTTAGCCTGCCTCCATCCGGCATAGCCTGTGCCCCATTCTGGATGACGTTGATAACTGCTTGTTTGAGCAGGTCGGCGTCGACGTTCGCGATCAAGGGGCTAGACGCCATGGAACTCTCGAGCGTTACGTTGCGAGTGGACAATTCATCCAAGGCCAAGGCCAGCACGTCGCCAATTGGCTGGCGCAGATCTTGTTCTTTTAATTGAAGTTCCACCGGCCTGGAAAAATCCACAAGGGTCTGAACGACACGGTCGAGGCGGTGAATCTCAGCGTCAATCACGTCAAGATGGCGGGCTGCGGGACTGTTGCTGTCTCCCAGCTTGTTCTTGAGCAGTTCCAGATGCACAACGATAGCGTTGATGGGGTTCTTGACTTCGTGGCCTACGCCCGACGTCAGTCTCCCGATCGCAGCCATGCGCCGAGATAATTCAAGTTCAGACTCAATTGCCTCGACCGACTCCAGATCGTGCAGCGTGACGAGAGCGCCAATGTCCTTGTGGGTTTCGTCGTCGTAAATGAAATCGAGCGAAGCCTGAATCCGGTGCCCGGTCTCGGTGCGAATTTCTTCCTTGTCCAAAGTCGCTCCGTTGGCGAAGGCCGTTCGTAGTGTCCGTCCCAAAACCGTGGAGCGATCGAAGATCTCCTGCGCATGTAAGCCAAGGATCGGTCCGCTCTCCACGTGCAGGAAGCGGCGCGCCGCTTCAGAAACGAGCACGGCCCGGCCGCCACCGGTAAACAAGAGAATTCCGTCTTGCAGATTGCCGAGAATCTGGTCGAGGTTTTCCTTCAATGCGGAGAAGACCTCTTCGACGTTCCGCATGCGCTGCCCGATCCGCTCAATCTTGGTGGAGACACGCTCCGCGGTGTCGCGCTTCTGGATCGCGTCCGCTTCATCCGAAGCCTCACTGGCGGCCGTCCAGTAATCCAGCTGCATGCTGATCTCTTCCATCGGACGCAGCGCCAGATTGCTTAAAAGAAGAGCCGCGAGCAGTGCGCTTCCAAGAGCGAAACCAGTCAGCGTCAATGTTTCACGAAGCCAGGGCGAATACGCCTCGCGCAGAAGCGTAGTGCGCGCACCGACGTGAACGGTGGCAAAGGGTTCGCCGTTTCGATCCAGCGGTACTACGACGTCGAAGACTCGCGGCGGCCCAAACACCAATCGGTAAAGCCGAATCGCGTCGGCGTTCAACAATTCCTTGTAGTCAGAGCGAACCGGAAGCGGCTTGTCGACATTCTCCGGGTTGGTGCTCAGCAGGATTCTCGACTGAGCGTCGCCGATGTTGATGTCGTAGACCGTCAACGAATAGAGGTTCACCGAATCGATCATCGATTTGAGAATTGCGCTGTCGTGAATCGCCTGTGCCTCGAGATTGCGAAGCTGCGCAGGATTGTTCGGATCGACCGTTTGGTCCTTCAGACCCGTCTCAAGCGCCTGTTGCAATGCAAACCGCACCTGGTTCGCGACCATCTTATTGGTCTCGTAGGTCTGTTTTACCGCCGCATCCAGAAGTTGCGTGACATACACCAGCGAGACCAATCCTGAGATGAGGAGAACCAGACTGGCGATGGCAATGACGAGTTTTGTCTTTAGACGCATTGGGGCGCCATCAATTCAACCATGCGAAGGAGCTCAAGCCGGCTGGTCCTCGCGCGAATGGCTATATTCCTTGAGCTTATTGTGCAGGGTCTTCAGGCTGACTCCAAGGATCTCCGCGGCGCGAGTCTTGTTCTGGCCCGTCGACTCCAACGTTCGCATAATCAATAGCCGTTCTGCCTCGTCCACAGTCGTCCCGACACGAACTGAAACGATGTTGGCGTCGAAGACCGGCATCGATTGCGCCTGCGCCTTCCCAAAGGCCGGCGGCAAGTGAGCTGCCTCCAACGGCGCGCCATCGGGGCAGAGAACCACGGCGCGTTCAATGGTGTTACGCAGTTCGCGCGCATTGCCCGGCCAGTCGTATGCCATCATGCGATCGAGAATCGATTGCCCGACGCCGGAAACCTTCTTACCGTGTTTCTGGTTCATCTCGCTGATCATCGCTTCGGCCATCGCGGGCAAGTCTTCGACATGCTCGCGCAGGGGCGGTAAATCGATATGGAAGACATTCAGCCGGTAGAAGAGGTCGCTCCGCAGTTCGCCGCGCGCAATTGCTTCGGCGGGATCGCGGTTCGTTGCTGCCAATACGCGCACGTCCACGTCTTGCTCCGTGCGCCCGCCGATACGTCGCAGCTTGCGCTCTTCCAAAACACGCAGCAATTTGGCTTGTGTGCCAGCTGGCATCTCGCCCAACTCATCCAGCAAGAGCGTGCCGCCAGTGGCCAGTTCGAAACATCCGGCACGACGTTCGACGGCGCCGGTGAAAGACCCTTTCTCGTGTCCGAAGAGTTCGCTCTCGATAAGGGTTTCAGGGATGGCCGCGCAGTTCACCGCAACAAAGGGCCGAGGCTTGCGGGGACTCAGATCGTGCAGTGTCCGAGCCACCAATTCTTTTCCTGTGCCGCTTTCGCCGGTGATCAGCACCGAGACGTTGGAGGGCGCGATCTGCTCGATCAGCCCGAAGATGTCCTGCATGGCTCGCGAGGTGCCTACCATCGAGCCCAGCACGCCGGTCTCGCGCAGGCGGCGGCGCGCCACTTCAAGCTCGATCGCTGTATCCCGCTGCCGGGTCGCGTTGGCAAGAATGGTCCGCAAGCGGGCCGCATCCACCGGCTTCTGGAGAAAGTCGTAAGCGCCCAGTTTCATCGCGTCCACGGCCACCTGAATCGATCCCTGGGCCGTCAACAGCACGACGGCCACATTGCCGTTGATCGTGGACGATTCCTCCGACATCTTCGCGAGAAGCTGGAGCCCGTCCATGCGGGGCATCTTCAAGTCGGTCACCACGATGGCGGGTTCCCAGGCTAGGACCTTCTCCCAGCCCTCGATGCCATCGCGGGCGGTTTCCGTCCGGTAACCCCAGCCGGAAATGAGCTCCGCCAGCCCCATCAGCGCGTGGGGCTCGTCTTCGACTATGAGGACCTTCACCGGGTTCTGCATAAGTGCATTCTATGCAATCCATTCGATATGCGCTTGTTTTGGAGTGCACGGGTGTTCTTTTGCGCAGCAGTGGGGTTGTTGGCCGGTGCCGTTTTAGACTTGTCCTATGCTCGACTACGAGATTTCCCCCTCCGACGCGGCAGCCCTTCTTGGCGACAAGAAAGCTCGTTTCATCGATGTCCGTGAGCCGTGGGAGGTGGCCACTGCCCACATTGAGGGCGCTGTGCCGATGCCCATGGGCGATGTGCCGGCGCGCGCGCATCAGGAGCTGGATCCCGACGAACGGCTTGTGGTCTTCTGTCACGCTGGGGTTCGTTCGATGAATGTCACCGTGTGGCTGCGTAACCAGGGATTCGAGGAGGTCCAATCCTTGCGTGGGGGCATCGATGCCTGGTCGGTCGAAGTCGATCCGACGGTTGCCCGCTATTGACGGTGTTCAGAAGGCCCGCACAGCTTTCCCGGACCCTGACAACCTATACTCTCCTCTGTTGAGCCTCACCTCAGGAGCCCGCCATGTCTTCATCCGCTGCCGGTTACGCCCGCGAAAATCATCCGCGCTTTCTTGAAGAGCTGAAGACACTGCTGCGCATTCCTTCGGTTTCGACGCTACCGGAGCATGCCGCCGATTGCCGCCGTGCTGCCGAGTTGCTTGTCGCGGAGCTTCGCCGTATCGGCATGGAGAATGTGCGTCTGATTGAGACCGAAGGGCACCCGCTCGTCTATGGCGACTGGCTGCATGCCGCAGGTAAGCCCACCGTGCTTTGCTACGGCCATTACGACGTGCAACCGCCCGATCCGCTGGATGAATGGCTTTCACCGCCTTTCGAGCCGACAGAGCGCAATGGCAATATCTACGCGCGCGGCGCCGTCGACGACAAAGGACAGGTTTGGGCGCAGGTCAAAGCGCTCGAGGCTTTGTTCGCCGCCAATCATGCGCTTCCGCTGAATGTGCGCGTCCTATTTGAAGGCGAAGAAGAAGTAGGAGGAGAGGGAATTGCGGCCTTTGTCGCGTCGAAATCGCCTGATTTAAAGGCCGATTTTGCACTCGTCTCCGATACAGAGTTGTTCGCTCCAGGCCTGCCGACACTTTGTGTGGGTCTGCGCGGCATGATCTACACAGAAATTGAAGTGCGTGGGGCGAAGTCCGATCTTCACTCCGGCATGTACGGCGGCGCCGCACCCAATCCTTTTGTCTCGCTCGCCCAGATTCTTGCCCGCCTGAAAGACGAAGACGGCCACATTCTCATTCCCGGTTTCTATGACGACATCATCCCACCGAGCCCCGCCGAGCTGGCGGCGTGGCGCAGTCTTCCGTTCGATGAAGAGCAATACCGGATCGCCGAGGTGGGCTCGAAGAAGCTGGTTGGTGAACCCGGCTACACCGTGCTGGAACGCACCTGGGCGCGTCCCACGCTCGACGTGCATGGCATTCCCGGCGGTTTCATCGGCGCGGGTGCAAAGACCGTCATTCCTGCGAAGGCGCAGGCCAAAGTTTCCATGCGCCTCGTCCCCGGGATGACGCCGGCGAAGGCCTTTTCACAATATAAGAGCTTCGTCGAGAAGATCGCCCCCGCTGGCGTTGACATTGATGTCCGATTGATTCATTCCGGCGATCCATGCCTGATTCCAGTCGACAATCCGTACATCCAGGCGGCAACGCGGGCCCTGAAGGAAGTCTGGGGACGCGATACGGTGTTTATCCGCTCTGGTGGCTCGATTCCAATTGTTGGCGACTTTGCCCGTCATCTGAATCTTCCCAGTGTGATGATGGGTTTTGGCTTGCCCGACGATAATCTTCACGCGCCAAATGAGAAATTCAACCTGAAGAATTTTGAGCTTGGCATTCAGTCCCTCATCCGGTTTCTGGAAGAGGTTGGCGGTTGAATTCACCGCACGGCCAAGCGGTTGGGGATGTCGATGGATTTGTCCTGGCGGGCGGACAATCCAGCCGGATGGGATCCGATAAAGCATTGATCAAGCTCAATGGCCAGCACCTGGTTGTTCACGCTTTGAATATCCTTCGAGGCGCGGGTTTGCCGGCGACGATCGCTGGAGCCCGTTCTGACTTGTCAGCGTATGCCCCTGTGCTCGACGACGCCGGACTTGGCCCTCTTGGCGGAGTTTGTGCGGCCCTGGCTTCGACTTCCGCCGAGTATGCCGTTCTTCTTCCTATTGATATGCCACTCGTGCCTTCTTCCCTCATTTTGGTCCTCGTGGAATACGCCCGCTCGACTCACTCGGCGGTTACCGTTCCGTCTGTGAATGGCTTCGCGCAGACATTTCCTTGTGTTCTTCAGCGCGCCGTGTTGCCCGCGCTGGAATCGGAATTCGAGGCCGGCAACGATGGTTGTTTCTCTGCATTTCGGGCGGCTGCAGTGCATCTAAACAAACCCTTCACGAGTCTCGCCGTAGAAAATCTTGTCCAGGCCGGCCAGCTCGAACATCCCAACGGGCTGCCTCCCGCACTTTGGTTCCTGAATATCAATACGCCGGCTGACCTGGATCGCGCCCGCCCGCTTGTCGCCACGAATCAAGTAATCTGAAGGCAATGGCCGACACATCCTCGAACCCGGAGTTTCATTCGGCTCTGCCCGAGCCCATTGGCGGATCGTCGTCCAAGTCCGAGCCATCCGCTCCCGATCCCGTAGCCGCCGCTATTGCGCCCATCATTGTCTTCAATAACGTGTCCATCTCCTTCGGGGATCACGCAGTCCTGCAAGACGTCAGCTTTTCGGTCGATCGCGGCCAGACGCTCTGCATTCTCGGCCGTAGCGGTGTCGGCAAGTCGGTCGCGTTGCGCATTCTCATGGGCTTCCTCAAGCCGGATTCTGGCTCGGTTCAGGTAGAGGGGCGAGAGATCACGGATCTCAATGAGGACGGCATGCAGGAGATTCGCAAGAGGGTCACCATGGTTTTTCAGAATGGCGCGCTCTTCGATTCGCTGAGCGTTCGCGAAAACGTCGCGTTTCCGTTACGTGAGCGCGGCTCTCTCGATGAAGACCAGATTCAACAGATCGTCGATCGGCTCATCCACATGGTAGGAGCGGAGGATGTTGAGGAAGCGCTTCCAGCGAGCCTCTCGACCGGCCGCCGCCGCGCCGTAGCGATGGCGCGCGCCCTCGCCGCGCAGCCCGAAGTAGTGCTCTACGACGAACCGACTACTATGGTCGATCCCATCATTGCCCGTCGCCTGGGAACTATTATTCAGCGGCTCAAACGGCAACTTGGATTCACCAGCATCGTCGTCACCCACGACATGCGTTTTGCCGAGCGGCTTGCAGACACGGTTCTGTTCCTTCACCAAGGCCGCGCCGCTTTCTTTGGGCCGCTCAGCGATTTTCTCGCCTCGACCGACGAGAATATCCAGCTCTTCCTGACCCTCGACGCCTACGCACTGCCGGCGACCGGAGAGCCGACCCAGCTTCAACCGCCGCAATGATTGCAAAATAGAGACAATTGGTTCGCATCGATCGCGGTTTAATAGAGTCTAGTGAGCGTGGGGATAAGTTCTGAGCCCCTTGTCCTTTTGGACCAGAGGTCTGCGGATCAAAGATGGCGACGCCGGAATTGTGGAAACCGATATCTCCGTCTGTTCCGAGGGCTGTGGAATGGCCTGGAAAGGTGGCTCCGCGCCCGCCCAAACTCGTGGGATTGCCCCTGGCTCGTCACGCCTCGGTCGAATGCGTGGCGCAATTCCCGGCGAGCCCACTCCAAATTCCTTGTCTGTCTGCATCGGGGCGCATGATCAAGCGGGCCCTCGATATCGTTTTTTCAGTTCTTACTTTGTTTTTGCTCTCGCCAGTTCTATTGGTCATCGCGCTGGCGATCAAACTCGATTCACCTGGACCGATCTTGTACATCTCGGAGCGCGTTGGGAAATACGGCCGCGCCTTTCACTGCTTCAAATTCCGCACAATGGTCCGCGATGCGGAGCGCCAGCAGGAACGAGTAATGCACCTGAATGAACGCGACGCCATCCTTTTCAAAATCTCCAGCGACCCGCGAGTGACCAGGGCCGGCCGCGTTCTACGCAGATACTCTCTTGATGAATTGCCGCAGTTCTTGAATGTTCTGCTCGGTGACATGAGCGTGGTGGGTCCACGGCCACCGGTCGCCGGTGAGGTGAGGGAATATAGCCCGAGTCACCTGCACCGCCTTGATGTCATCCCCGGAATTACGGGCTTGTGGCAGATCCAGGGCCGCCACGACCCGTCGTTCGAGAGCTATGTCTCGTTGGATCTCACCTACATCGAGAACTGGAGCATCGCGCTCGATCTCAAGATCGTCGCGCAGACGGTCGGCGTGGTTCTCTCGGGTAACGGCACCTAAGCGATGACGCGTTCCCGATGGCAGTTCGTGGCTCTGGTCCGCGCAGTGGCCCGGATTAAACTAGAAGAGTGAAGATCGCGCTCGCCCAGATCAATCCCACCGTCGGGGATTTCACAGGAAACCTCGAAAAGATCGTCGCGGCCAGCCGCCAAGCCGCGGCTCAGGGGGCGCGCCTCACGGTTTTTTCCGAGCTCTCCATCTGCGGCTACCCTCCGGCGGATTTTCTTGAAAAACCAAGCTTTCTAGCCCGTTGTCGAACCGCAGTGGATGAACTGGCAGCCGCAACAAGCGAGCTTCCCACAGCAGTCCTCGCCGGAGTCGCATTGCCCGCTCCTCCGGACGCCGGCAAGGCAGCGGTCAACGCCGCAGTTCTACTCGACCAAGGAAATTTACTCCTCGAGCAGCACAAGAGGCTCCTGCCCTTCTACGACGTGTTTGACGAGCAACGCTACTTTCTGCCATCCCGCTCGCAAAAAGTCATTGAACTCGATGGCGTCCGCCTTGCCATTACCATCTGCGAGGACGCCTGGAATGATAAAAACTTCTGGCCGCGTCGTCTCTACTCGGTCGACCCGATGGAAGAGTTGATGCGCCAGAATCCTGATGTCCACATCAACCTTTCGTCTTCGCCCTTCTGGCATTCCAAGCGCGAAATTCGCCACGAGATGCTCGCCGCGATTGCACGCCGCGACGGTATCCCGGTGTTGATGTCGAACCAGGTCGGTGGGAACGACAGCCTCCTCTTTGACGGCTCTTCGTTGGCTCTCAATGGACGCGGCGAACTGATTGCCGAGGCCGCTTCTTTTCAGGAAGACCTCGTCGTATTGGATCCATTCGAGGCGCCGCGAATCGAGCCTCCGCCCAGCGACGATACCGAAGCCGCCTATCACGCGCTTGTCCTCGGCACGCACGATTATGTTCACAAATGCGGCTTTCGCAAGGGACTCATTGCTCTCAGCGGCGGTATCGATTCGGCGCTCGTTGCCGCCATCGCCAGCGAAGCGCTTGGTCCTGAAAACGTAACGGCGGTCGGGATGCCGAGCCCATACTCTTCGCGAGGGTCAATCGACGACAGCCGCAAGCTCGCCGCGCATCTTGGCATTCGTTTTGAGCTGATCAGCATCAGCGAGCTCTTTCAGAAATATACTGAGGCGCTTGGACCGATGTTTGCTGGTCTTAAGCCGGACTTGACCGAAGAGAATATCCAATCGCGCATCCGCGGAACGTTGATGATGGCGCTCTCGAACAAGTTTGGCGCGCTGGTGCTCACGACAGGCAACAAGTCTGAAATGGCCGTGGGCTATTGCACGCTGTACGGCGACATGGTCGGTGCGCTGGCTGTGATCGGCGACCTCGTCAAGACCCGCGTATATGCAGTATCCAGGTGGGTCAACCGAGACCGCGAGATCATTCCATGGCCGATCCTCGAAAAACCCCCTTCGGCCGAACTCCGTCCCGATCAAAAAGATACGGACTCATTGCCCCCGTACGAGATACTCGATCCGATCATCGAGGCCTATGTGGAGCGCTACGAAACCCCGGAATGCATTGCGGCCAAGCACGGTTTTCCTCTCGAGCTCGTCCAACATGTAGTGCATCTGGTCGAGCGCTCCGAGTACAAGCGCCAGCAGGCCGCGCCCGTTTTGAAGGTCACTTCCAAGTCATTCGGCATGGGCCGCCGATTTCCCATTGCCGTCAAAGTTCAGGTATAAGCTAAAAGGCGGGTGGTTTTTCCCGCCTTTCAAGGAGATTCAGCTTGATCCGTCGTTCGTCTTGCTTTACCGGCGCGGCAGCGCTGTTGGTCCTGTCCCTTTCCATTCTCACCGTTTCGGCTCAGCAGCAGGTTCCTGCCGCGCCTCCTCAAGATTCCGCGCAAGCTCCTGCCGCGCCGACACCGGCAGCTGCGCCTACTTTTCCGAAGCCCGATCCGATCAACTTCACCGCGTCGCTGCCGACCAAAGAGGTCATCAACGCATTCCTGCAAACAAGCTGGGGCTACGATGACAATCGCGTCTGGCAAATCCAGGCAATTTTGAAGACTCCGGTTGAAGGAATCAGCAAGGTCGTCATTCTCATCGGAGACAAGTCAGGTAAACAGAAGGTCGCTGCTCTTCAATTCTTTGCGTTGCCCGATGGCAAACACATCATCGCCGGTGACGATATTCTGCCCTTTGGCGAACACCCCTATGCCGACTATCGTACGGAGCTGCAGCAAAGTGCGGATGGCCCTTATCGTGGGTCGGCCTCGAAGGATTTTGAGTTAGTCGAGTTCGCGGATTTTCAATGCCCCCACTGCAAAGAAGCACAGGCGAACATAGACAAGCTCGCTACCGATTTTCCCAAGGCGCGCATTGTCTTTCAGAACTACCCGCTCGCTAAACTTCATCCGGCTTCTGTGACCGCAGCCACGTACGGTGTTTGCGTAACCAAGGTGGGAGGCAGCAACGCCTTCTTCCAATTCGCCTCGGCAGTGTTTGAGGGTCAGGATGGACTGGCGACCACGGACGGCGCCACGTTGACGCTCAACAGCGCCGTGACGAAGGCGGGAGTCGATCTAGCCAAGGTCACCGCATGCGCGGCTACACCCGAAGCAGGAGCGCAGGTCGAAGCCTCGGTTAAACTGGCGCAGTCACTGAATGTGAATCAGACACCGACCCTGATGGTGAACGGCCGCCAGGTCCCGATCGGCGGCCTTCCGTACGAAACAATCAAGCAGATTGTCGAGTACCAAGCCAAGCTGGACGGCATCGCGCCGTAGTCGATTCGCACCGATGCCAAATCTTTGCAGCCCCAACCAGGTCGCCCCCTGATGGGAAACCTGGTTGGGGTTTCTCTTTGATTGAGCCCAATGTGTCGAGCGCTATTGCGCCTGTGTGCTTCGCTCGATGCGAAGCGTTTGTTCGGGTGCTTCCGGATATTTGGGTCCACGGACAAGGTGCGGTGTCAGCACGACGAGTAGTGTCGCGTAATCGTTCTGCACTTCTTTTTCGGTAAGGTTGTTCATACCGGGAATCTCCGTCAGTCCCGGCGTACCGCTCAGTGCCACACTCTCCTGTTTGTCGAGTTCGCTCATCAGGATAGCGCCTTCGTTTTCCTTCAAGGTGATTACGCCTGAATAGGATCGGTTGTTCAGAATCGGATTTCCATTCGAGAATGAGCCCGAGAGCGCTGTGATTTTCAGGTCCAGCGTGAGCGCAACATCGCCACTGCGCATCACCTTGGGAGTCGCCTTCAACGTCAGGCCGATGTCCTGGTATTGCACCTGGGGAATCTGCGTCGTCGCTCCTGAGATCGACGAGAGCAGGGAAGACAGGCCGCTGGAAGTGCCCGCTGTGGTGAGTCCGGGGATGTTCACGCTGTTGGTCGCAAGCCCGGAGTACGACGCAGACAAGATCGGATAGCGGGAACCGCTGCGCAGAGTTTCGTCCTCTCCATCAGCCAGTCGCAGTTCGAGGGCGTCCAATTCGCGCGTATCGGACGAATTCAGATTGAGATTCAATGTGGCCGGTCCGGGGGACAACCCGGAAAGCGTGAGTCCGCCGCCGAACAGCGCGATGCCATTGGAGAAAATCGAATTGGAAACCTGCCCGGAGGCCAGCAGAATCCCCAGAATTGCGAGCGTGTCTCCTGGAGCGGCGAGCCCGGAGCTGATGATCTGTTGCACCAGCGCCTGGTTGGCGTTTAAGATCGACTGCTCTTCCGCATAAACGTTGAAGGCCGTCACTTGCTGCGGAAGCTGGGCCCCCATATTGCGCTGGTTGTTGTGGGCGAGTTGAATGATCCGCACATCCAGCATCACCTGGCTGCGGCCATTCACCAGGTCATGCATGGTCGCGTTGAATGCGTCCAATGTTTTCGCGGGCGCACGGACCGTCACAGTCCCCAGGTTCTGTTCCACCGCGACCTGCTGTGCCGCAAACACATTCTTCGCGATGTTGCTCACTTCCGTCATCTCTGCCTGGGTCATACCGGGCAGATACACCGTCTCCAATTCCTGGCGCAGAAATTGCTGCCGGTTCTCCCGGGTATCGCGCACCACCAGCACACGGTGCGCATCCAGTGGGACCGAGAGCGTGTCCGTCACTAAGTCCAGCAGGTCCTGGGCCCGAAGAAACGAAACATTGTCCATGTCGAATCGCGCAGGCACCGCAGAGACGCTTTGATCCAGAGTCGCGTCGATTCCGAACGCTTTGTACACCTGCTGAATCAGCTGCCGCCGATCGATTTTCAGGTGAAAGCTTTTGAGATCCTTCGATGGCTCCAGAGCCGGGACATCACCCACGGTGCCGCCGGAAGATTCGTACAGCGGCTTTGCTTCATCGAGCACCGATGTATCGGCCAATTCGTTCACATGTTCCAGGACTTGCGGATTGGTTGGATCCAACTCGCGGGCACGCTGCAGCGCTCCGCGGGCTGCCCCCAGATCGCCGCGAATGCGAGCCTTGGCTGCTGCCTGAATCAACGCTGCGACGGCATGACTGCGCGCTACTTGTACCGCCAAAGCGTAATCCCGGTTTTCTGGATCGAGTGCAGCGGCAGTTTCGTAGTCGTGCATTGCCTGTTCGAATTTGCTCTGCTCAAAAAGCTTGCTTCCTTCCAGGTAGAGCTTTACCGCGCGGCGTCGATCTTTTCCGCTTATCGGCTTTGTCTGCCTCTCTTTTTGGGCTGCGCTATCGGAAGAACCTGCGTTCTGGCTCGGGTTTGCGGTGCTCTTCGACGGATCCGGCGCAGGAGAATTCACCTGCTGAGCGACTCCTGCTCCGGCTTGCAGGGCCGCCAGAGCAGCCGCAATGCTTACACGGCACAGCACGAGAGGTGTTCTCACTGCGGGTTCCCCGTCGCTGCGATCAGGTCGGCGAGCGAGGTCGCACAGACATCAGGCTGTAGTGCATAAAGCGCGTCGAAATCAAAACTGCCCGTGGCCACGGCGATCACCGCCAGATTGTTGGCTCGCGCTGCTTCTATGTCCCGTGGAGTATCCCCTACCACGCAGACCGTCGCTCCTTCTCCTGCCAGGGCGCGGGCTTTGCGCGTGGCATGGCCCACCATTTCCGAGCGCACAGGGAAGTGATCGCTGAAGCCGCCGAATTGGAACCACTCGCGCAGTCCAGCTGCTTCAATCTTGATCCAGCCGATCATTTCGAGATTGCCGGTGGCCACGCCCAAGAGAGCTCCGCGGTTGGAAAGGTGGCGCAATGTCTCCTGAACCCCGGGCATGAGAATCGGATCCAGTTCGTGGCGCCGCTCTTCGACGCTTGCACACATGGCATCCAGGATGGCTGCGATCTGCGGCTCCAGCACGTCGGCTGAGATGCCGGCGCGAATGCATGCTTCCCGCAGAATTGCCGTATCGGTGTTGCCGTGCAGCGCGATGCCGGCCAGCGTGACTTCAAATCCCGTCACGCGTCGCACACCGTTCGCGACGGATTCGAAGTGCACACGGTCGCGGCTGCGGAGGAGCGTGCCGTCGATGTCGAAGAGATAGGCGTCCTGCCTGTCCCAGGGGAATCCCGGCGCAATCGCGATGCGTGCTTCAGTTTTTTTGTGAATCGTCTGCATGCCTCGGCGAGGTTAGCCCTGGCGATAGCCCTGGCGTGTCGCTCCCAACATAAGACGTTCGCTGCGCGGCGGACGCTTGAGGCCTGCGCGGACTTCGGCAAGACTGAGGCCGAGCTCCGCCATCGTACGGCTCAGCGTGTTGCGGTGGATCCCAAGTTCCTCCGCCGCTTTGCACTGGTTTCCCCGGTTCGCTACCAGCACTTCGCGCAGATACTGTCTTTTGAACTCGCGAACGGCATCGTCATAGCGAATGCCGCTGGAATGCATTTGTGTCACCAGGCTATCCAGTTCTCGTCTCACGTCGACCCCTTGCTCTAATAGCTTGCCACACCGGACCGTATTTCGGCCCAGCAAAAAAATCATTTCTCGACTGGCCTCGGATGCATCCAGGCAGGTGACTCTCGTTCAAGCCGATTCAAGTCGTTGCGGACCAGCGCCGACAGGCTCGACGGGCTGACCTGCGTGCTCAAATGGCAGACGCTGAAGAAGTACTTTGGGAGCCTCGCCTGTGTCAGCCACTCCGTTTCCGGAAAGAAAGCCACCGTGACCAGAATGCATACCGTCACCAACAATACACCCTGGAAGAAACCGAAGAGTGCGCCGGCCAAACTATCCAGGCAGCCGAGGCCCAGCTTATGAAAGGCCTTCGAAAGAAATATTCCGATCAATGCCGCAACAGCCGCCACCACGAGTGCAATGAAAAGAAATCCAATCGCATTCGCAGCATTATCGTTATGCAATACCGGCTTGATGTATCGGGCAATGCGATCGTAGTTCCATGCGGCCACCACCAGCCCCAGGATCAGCCCACCCAGCGAAAAGACCGAGCGAAGGAATCCTTGCACGATGCCCGCAAGAACCGATCCAGCCAGGATCGCCACGATGATCCAATCCACTACGGTCATGATCGCTCCGCTGCTTCCTTTAAAGCGCAAGTTCCCGCCCGGTGAGGCGGTGAAACGCTTCGAGATACTTGGCCAATGTACGTTCCACCACGTCACCCGGCAAGCCGGGCGCCGGCGCTTGTTTATTCCAATGAATGCTTTCCAAATAGTCTCGCACAAACTGCTTGTCGAAGGAGGGCTGGGCTCCGCCTGGTTTCCATGCAGAGGCTTCCCAGAAGCGGGATGAGTCCGGCGTGAGGACTTCATCCGCGAGAATTATGCCTTCGGGCGTCGCGCCGAACTCGAACTTTGTGTCCGCAAGAATCAGTCCGCGTGCTTCCGCATGTTTCGCCGCTCGAGCATAAATTGCCAGTGTCAGTTGTCGAAGCTCCGAGGCGACTTCCGCGCCCAGCAGTTTCTCGGTGGTCGCAAACGAAATGTTCTCGTCGTGCTCTCCGCCCTCGCTTTTGGTTGCCGGTGTGAAGATAGCCTCAGGCAACTTCGATGCATCCTTCAATCCTGTTGGCAGTGGAATTCCGCAGACGGTCCCGCTCCTTTCATATTCTTTCCAGCCCGATCCCGCCAGGTAGCCGCGGGCGACACATTCCACCGGGTACATCTTTGCCCGGTGCACCAGCATCGACCGCCCTTCGAGCTGGTCGGCGTAGGGGCGGAGCGAGGCAGGGAACTCCTCCACATTTGCGGTGATCAGGTGATTGGGGACAAGGCTCGATAAAAAATCGAACCAGAAAAGCGAGATCTGGGTCAGGATTTTTCCCTTGCCGGGGATTCCTGTGGCCAGCACATGATCGAAGGCCGAAATGCGGTCCGTCGCAACCAGCAGCAGCGCATCGTCTACCGCGTACAAGTCGCGCACCTTGCCCCTGCCGAGCAGCGGCGTTGAACCCAGATTTGTCTTAAGGAGTGCGGTCATCGGAGGGGCCTTGCTGATGTTCGAACTGAACCTCCGATTTTCAAGGGCAGTCCCTCATTTGTCAATGCACAACCCGTGCGACAGACTTTCCCGGAGGGCTGGGGCAAAGTGTCGATATTGGAGAGCAAGGCGGGATACGGGAAGAACACTAACCCCTGTGACAGCGATCACGGACCGAATTTCGAACTTAGGCGAAACTCCAGTTGTCAACATGGTTCGGAGGGCACGTAAGAAGGCCTTCTTTGAGCCGGGAGACACGAGGCAGCAGTGGAAAGGGGAAGCCGCGGCTAGCTTCGTTCTAAGGGATCGCCAGTAGCTGCGCACTACCGACCTCCAGTGCCAGCTACTGGTCCCCGCTTCTAACTTGTGTAATGCAAGCGCCTCCGAAGAGACGTGATCCTTCGGAGGTGATTTTTCGTCCAAATCCGTGGCTGATCACAGTCTCAGGTTTTTGTACTCTACCTGCTGGAGAATACAAATTCATTGCCATCGGGGTCCTTGAATTTGGCCATGGTTCCCCAGACTTCTTTCTTCGGTTCCTCGGTAATTTCCACGCCCTTTAACTTGAGAAGCTTCGCGGTCGCAAAGACGTCCTCGCACCAAAAGGTCAGCGGTTGAAAGCCACCGATGCGGCTCTCGTGCCCCGGCGGTGTGAAGAGCGCAAGGTTCACATCGGAGCCGGGAATGAGCAACTCAATCCAACGTTGTCCGGGGCCAAAGGCCTGATCGGTAGCAACCTTGAATCCCATCTTCCCGGTATAAAACTTAAGCGCTCGCTCCTGGTCGCTGACCGGAATGCTGACGAGTTTGATCCCACGTATCATTACGTCCCCCTGGTTGAGATTCTCGGAATATATCCGCGCAGAATCAGCGATGCAATCTGGTTGACATTGCTATAGTAACGATTGGTATAGCGATGATCTCAATCGATGACTATGTGACCGATGTGCTGATGCGCGATCTTGTGGGGCATGACAAGCGGCCCGCGAGTTTTCTGGTGTATTTATGGCTTACCGCCGAGCAGGAACGCAGACGTTCCTCCGTCCAGATCAGTTATCAGGAACTGGCCGAATCAATTGGGATGTCGAAGAGTGCGGCCCAGGCTGCAGTGGCCTGGCTCGCGCAGCGGAAGTTGATTCTCGTCGCAAAGGCGACTGTCACGGCGACACCCGAGTACAAGGTGCTGAGCCCCTGGAAGCGATAGGGAAAAACCTCATTAGTAAATACGGTGCATAGCAGTGCATAGCCTCGTAACTCCTTAATAAATACAAGATTTCTGTGGGCTGTTTTATAGCCTCGATGCTATAGTGCGCACACTCTCCCAATACACCCGGAGGCATGGTTCCCATGAGCAAGACTGCGATGCGCTGGGCGTCCACTATTGCTCCTCCCTCCTTGGCGGGACGAGAAACTCATCCCGCCTACTTCAAGCAAATGCAGGAAGCGCTGCCGGCTGCTGTGCTGGTCTTTCACGGAATCGGCGAGGAGGTGCGTTTCGAAACTTTGAGTCGCGCGGCATCTCTGCTGCTGGTTGAAGCCGAAGAGCGCGGCGCCAAGGATATTTCTGTCGTGATCCGCCCGGTTCCGAAGGACGCGGCCGTGACGGACCTTGAGGTCCGCGCCGAGCTTGGCTGGACCGAAGCCGACGGGACAAAGCGCTACGTGCATGTATACGAGTCGTATTGGGCGCCGCTGACCGCGGGAAAGGTCACTTATTGGGAGACAGTTTGTTTTCTTGCCGCCGCCGGATGGAATGGATTGCGCGGGACTGTATTTTCAGGAAAGTGGCGCACGTTC
This sequence comes from uncultured Acidobacteriaceae bacterium, assembly GCA_963704415.1. Lineage (GTDB taxonomy): Bacteria > Acidobacteriota > Terriglobia > Terriglobales > Acidobacteriaceae > Telmatobacter. Next base: position 3,699,726 of record OY969908.1, read on the forward strand.
AACCGCTGGCTGTTTGGCGAATTCTGGCCGCTGAAAGTGACCGCAGGTACGTTGCCTCTGTTGGTGGTGTTGATGGGCCTGGTCGGTTTTATCGCGCTGATCATTGCCATGGCCGCCGATGCCGTTGCCGGAATTGCCAAGCAGATCGGCACAGGGCCCGTCCGGCAGCAATGGACCAATGTCGCGACGTTTATCTACGACCAGGTTGCGGTTCCGTGGAATTGCATACTGCAATTCGCAGGCCGCGTTGTGGCTCATCTGCAGGGCAATTCTATGCAACCCGAATGGTTGCAAAGCCTCATGTTTCCAGCGGGCGCGTCGTGGGCGCACTGGATCTACGCAGTGGTGGCGTTCAGCGTGTGGATTGGCTTGGTTCTACTGGCATTCTGGTTTAAAGGAATCCTGACGCAATATGCCGGCTCCCTTGTCGCTTATCTCTCACCCTACAAGGACAGTAAATGGGAAGACCTGCGGCATCAGATTCAGCAGCGGGGATTGGACATTGCCTGTTTGGTTTATGAAGGGTACAAGCTTCCATCCGGATGGATTCCGAGGTACGACAGGATCCTTATCCTTGGCCATTCGCTGGGCTCGGTTATCGCCTATGACACGCTCAATGCAATGATCAACATTGAAGCGGCGCGGCTGCCCAAGGGCGCGCCGAATCCGGCGGTCGAGCGAACCAAAGGCCTGATCACCTTCGGCTCACCCCTCGATAAGACGGCCTTCCTGTTTCGCGTTCAATTGAACACCGGAGACGGTCGGCTGGATAGTGAGGGAGAACTCCGCGAAACCATGGTGAGCGCTGTGCAGCCGCTGATTTCAGACTACGACAGCTACCGATTCAACCCCGCGCCGCCGCCGCAGAGACCGAAATGGATCAATTTGTGGTCGCGCATGGATATCATCAGCGGGCATCTTGATTACTATGACAAGCCTACTGTGCCGCAAACCGATCCGCGACACGTGCAGAACATGATCGATCCGGGCGCGACCAAACCGATTGCGGCGCACAACCAGTACTGGACCACGAAGTTGTTGCGGAAGACCGCCTATGACGAGCTGTTCTGACGCGCCCCTTCTCCGCCGGAGCTACGCCGTCGCCCGCTGTTGCTCGTGGTGCCCGCCCAGCTTGACACTCACCACCTTGGACACGCCCGGCTCCTGCATCGTCACCCCGTAGATCATGTCCGCGGAGTGCATCATTCGCTTGGAGTGTGTCACGAGCAGGAACTGTGTTTCGCGGCTCAGTGAGTGCAGCAGGTCGGCCAGACGTCCGACGTTGGTTTCATCAAGCGCTGCGTCCACTTCGTCGAGTACGCAGAAGGGGCTGGGCTGGAACTGAAAGATACCGACGAGCAGTGCGAGAGCTGTGAGGGCTTTCTCGCCGCCTGAAAGCAACAGTACGTTCTGGAGCTTCTTTCCCGGCGGTGAGGCGACAATATCCAGCCCGCTCTCCGCCTGATTCTCCTCATCCGTGAGCCGCAAAAATGCCTGGCCGCCGTGGAAGAGCCGAGTAAACACCTCGCCGAAGTTCTGGTTGATTTGCGCGAAGGCCTCGTCGAATTTTGTCCGCGAAATCTGATCGACCTCCTTGATCGTCTCCTGCGTGTTGTCGATCGATTCCATCAGGTCTCTGCGCTGTGTCTCGAGGAAACCATGCCGCTCTGCCGTTTCCTTGTACTCGTCGAGCGCCATCATGTTCACGGGGCCCATCTGCTCGATGCGCTGCCGCAATTCCTGGCAGACCGTTTCCTCGGCCGCCAGTTCCTCGCCGGCGAGGCGCACAATCTCAGCATCGGCCCGCAAAACGGCTGCCTCCAGATTCACTTCGGTGAGGCAGCTTCCTTCCAGGTGCTCGAGGTCCGAGCGAAGCTTCGCCACTTCGCTGGAACGGTTGCTGCGGTCGTCGCGCAGTTGATCCAGAGCGGCGCGCCCGGCTTTCAGTTGCGACTCGATTTCTGCCAGTTTCTGCCGTAGTGCCAGCGCTTCGCTGGTGAGCTTCTGTCCCTGGGCCAGCGCCTCTTCGCGTTGCACCGTCAATTCCTGTTCTCGAATCGCCAGCTCGGCCGATTCCCGCGTCCGTTGTTCACGCTCCGCATCTGCAGCGGCCCGTTGCTGCTCGATGGCCAGCACGCGCCGCTCCAGGTCATTGTGGAGCCGTTCAATCCTTTGGAAAGCCGCTTCCGCGCCGCGCCGCCGCTCTTCGAGTTTGGCCAGCTCGGCCGTGACCTGCGCCGCTTCCTGCTGCAGGCCTTCGCGCTTCTGTCGCAAGGTCCCCAGCTGCGTCTGCTGCTCATTCAGAACCGCCTCCGCTGCTTCGCGTTCTCCCTCCAGCCGGAATGCCTCTTCGCGTTTTTGTGCGATCGCCTCATGTTTTGCATCGCGGGCATCCTTGTTGCGCGCGGCCTGCAGTGTCCACTCCTGGAGGCGCCGTTCGATCCGCTGCGCTTCGGCCTCCATCTGCTTCAGGGCTGCTCCCTGGTCCGCCGTATCCCGCTCGGCGAGCCGGCGCTCTTCGCTCCGCGTCTCCAATTGCGCGGACAGTTCCTCAATCTTCCGGGTCAGTGCTGCGGCTTCGGTTTCGGCCTGTCCCAGGCTCTGCTCGAGGCTGGACAGTTTGCCATCGATTTCCCGCAGTTCCCGCTTCAACGCCAGGGGTCCTTCGGTCGCAGGCTTGCCGCCGGTTACAGTCGCATTGTGAAAGCACTCACCATCCGGCGTCAGGAAGAACGCATAGCTGTGTTCATTGGCCAACCGCTGCGCCTCTGCTGAATTCTCGACGAGATAGCCGTGCTTCAGTTTGGGCAAGATGGTTTCGAGCGATCTTCCAAAGCCGTTGAGTACGCGGATGGCGTCCTTCAAGGGCGTCACGCCGTGGCCGCCGATCGTCTCTTCGCTCTCTTCGAAAAGGCCTTGCTGTGCAGCGTCGTGAATCAGGAACGTCGCGCGGCCATCCACACCGGATTTGAGCAGGCGCACGCCTTCTTCCGCCGCTCCCCAGCTTTCGACCACGACGTAATTCAGCTCGTCGCGCAGAAATTCATCCACCACGCCTTCGTGCTCGCCGCGCACTTCAAGAAAATCCGCAAGCGTGCCCGTCGGCTTCATTCCTTCTGCCAGTGCGCCGGGCTTGAGCAAACGACGCACCGAATCGGTGGCGTAGCTGTGATCCCGAATCAGCGACTCAAGTGAACTCCGCCTTCCCGCCGCCGTAGCTTGCAAGCTGCGAAGCTCGTTTGCACTGGCTCGTAGCGCATCCTCTTCGGCGCGGCTCGACTGCAAGTCCTCACGCAACGTCGCAATCTCGCCTTCGAGCCTCTGCAACGTCTCGGCCGCGGATTCAAAGCGCAGTTTCGCTTGTCCGCTCTGCACGCCCAGGCTTTCCAATTCGTGCCGTGCCTGGTTCGTTTCGGCCTGCAGCCGTTCTGCCTCACGCTCCAACGCCGCCAGGCTCTCTTCCGCCTGCGCAGTGCTGTTGCGTGCGTTTCCGGCCAGTGTCAGCAGATGCATTGCGTGCCTGCGATTGGCTTCAAGTTCGCGCTCCGCGTTGAAAACCTGATCGGCGGCCGCGCGCGCTTCGTGCTGTTTCGTCTCGACCTGCTGATGAAAGGCGTGCGCCTCGTTGGCGGCAGTCTCGAGAAAACTTTTCTGCTGGGTTCGTTCTTCTTCGATACTTGCCAGTTGATTGCGCGTCTGCTCCAGTTCGCCGGCAGCGGCCGCAAGCCGCGCTCCCAGTTCGCTCACACGCTCTGCATTCGCACGCTCGCGCGCTGCGGCCCGTTCCAGTTCCACCGCGGCGCTGTTGGCGCGGTTCTGTGCCTCCTGGGCGCCGTGATCCAGCTCATAACCGCGCTCTGTGAGCGAGTGCTGGCTTGTCTCCGTTTTTTCGATCTCTGCCGCCGAGGCGTGAATGTGGTCGGTCAGTCCGGCAATCTCCTGCTCCAGCCGCGCCTGCTCCGCGTCCATGCTCGCCATGCGGCTGGCCAGCACAGCGCGCAGCCGTCTGCGCAGTTCTTCGCGTACAGCGACAAACCGCTCAGCCTTGGAAGCCTGGCGCTTCAAGCTGTTCATCTGCCGTGTGACTTCTTCAAAGATGTCGTCTACGCGCGCAAGGTTCTGCTTGGCGCTTTCGAGACGCAGCTCCGCCAAACGCTTCTTCGTTTTGAAGCGCGTAATGCCGGCGGCCTCCTCGATAATCGCGCGGCGGTCGTGCGGCTTGGAGCTGAGCAGTTGCCCGATGCGTTCCTGCCCGATGATGGCGTAGCTCTCGGGGCCGAGGCCGGTGCCCATGAAGATGTCCTGAATGTCGCGCAGACGGCATAGCTTTCCGTTGAGCAGGTACTCGCTCTCGCCGGTCCGGAACAGCCGGCGCGTGATGACGATTTCGCCCTTTTGTGGCGTCTGCTGAAACTTGCGCCGTCGAACCTTCAAAACCACTTGCGGGGCCAACTGCGCCTCTGCCGCCGTCGCCGGCTGCACAGAGGGCACTGGCCGCGGACCGAAAGTCTCGGTCTCATCTTCTTCGATCACCTGACCAGGCTGCTCGTTGGCGATAATCTCTTCGGCCTCGGCGGCGCGCTGCTGGCGCACGCTGTTTTCGTCCCAATCGGCAGGACCGTCATGGTCGATCTCCACCTCCGGCTCGACGGGCACTGGCCCTTCGTACGCCTCGGGATCCACCAGGGTCAGCGTCACTTCGGCCATGCCCAGCGGCTTGCGATCGCGCGTTCCCGCAAAGATCACGTCCTGCATGTGGGTTCCGCGAAGGGATTTCGCGCTCTGCTCGCCCAGCACCCAGCTCACTCCGTCCAGAATGTTTGACTTTCCGCACCCGTTCGGTCCCACAACGACGGCAATGCCCGTGCCCGCCACTGTCAATTCCGTGCGGTCACAGAAGCTTTTGAAGCCGAGGATGTGAATTTTTTTCAGTTTCAGCATGTCTACTCCCGATTCAGGGATTGAAAAAAGTACACTTCAGCGACGGCCCGAATCCCGGGTTACCCGCCTCTTTTATTGTCCTTCGATTTCAGACTCTAAGGAGCCGGGGAAGTGGGGTCAACGACACGATGGGGTGTTTTTGTGGATAATAGGGGCCCGAATCTGATAATTCGGGATTTTCAGGGAATCTGCGGGAAATCTCCGTCAATTCTGGAGTTTCAGCCACTTTTTCCACAAGCCGGAAATCCACAGATCAGCCGCACTCCGCCCTTGCTCCGACAGCTTTGCGGATGACCTTTTCGAGAGCCCTCAATGCTTGGGGGCGGGGGAATCCCGGTCGGCTTGCCAACCGGATGGTTCGTACGGAGTGCCCGGCAAGCGGCTTGACGGCGATGTCCCGACGCCGGAATGAGTCGACCGCGAGTGAGGGTATCAAAGTCGTTCCGTAGCCCGCCGCGACCAGGTTCACTAGCGTGTCCAGCGTTGCCGCCCGCATCGAACCCTGCCACCCGGCGTGCCGTCCATGTTTCGATCCGCAGGCAGCCAGCGCCTGGTTGGCCAGGCAATGCCCCTCGGCCAGGACGAGAAGTTCGTCAGTCAGGTCCTCTTCATGAATCTGGCTCTTCTTTGCCAGCCGATGGTCGCTCGGCAGGGCGGCGAGTAGAGGCTCCACAAAGAGTGAAATCTCCGTGATCTCCGGCGCCTCGGTTTTCGTTGCGAGCAGAGCTGCGTCGAGTCTGTGGTTGCGCAGCGAGTCAATCAGCGCCTGTGTCTGGTCTTCCCATAGCTCGATGGCCAAGCCGGGATAGTTTTGTTGCAGAGGCTTGAGAATGAGCGGCATCAAGTATGGAGCAAGCGTGGGGATGACGCCGAGTTTGAGCGAGCCCACCAACGGGTCGCGCGCCGAACGAGCTACTGCTACCATCTGGCGGGTCTCGGCCAGTGCCCGCTGCGCGTGGGCGAGGATCTGGCTTCCGACTGGAGTGAGATGCACGCGCTTGTTGGTGCGCTCCAGCAGCTTCACTCCAAGCTCTTCTTCCAGCTTCCGAATCTGGCTACTCAGGGTCGGCTGGCTTACGTCGCAGGCCTCGGCGGCACGGCCAAAATGGCAGTACTCGGCTAATGAAACCAGATAGCGAAGATCCTGAAGATTCATCTCGGGGCCCTTGGCGTTCCCGATTTCATCATAGAGCAGAGCAATCGTCACTGTAGGAACAATTCATTTTACTTATGAAGGGGGCGAGACTACCCTGAGGATGTAGGCTGGTTCTCGAAGATCGCCCGGTCGTGAGAGAGCCGCGATCCAGCAACTCATACAACGGCGCAGGATGCCGCAGGCAGCCTGGCGCGAAACCCAACCGACATTCACACATAGATCCCAAGGAGATGTGCCATGCCTGAAAGCTCCGTTACAAACCCAGGACCTCCCATAGTTGACGATCAGAACGCCATGTCGGGCGATGCAAAATGTCCGTTCTCGAACGGCGCGCCCAAACACGCAGTGGCTGGTGGAACACCGACTAACGCGAGTTGGTGGCCCAATCAACTGAACCTGAAGGTTCTGCATCAACACTCGGAACTGTCCAATCCCACGGGCGAAAAGTTCAATTACGCGGAGGAGTTCAAGAGCCTCGACCTGAATGCCGTGATCAAGGATCTCCGTGAGTTGATGACGAGTTCGCAGCCCTGGTGGCCGGCGGACTACGGTCACTATGGTCCGTTCTTCATCCGCATGGCATGGCACAGCGCAGGCACTTATCGGATTGCCGATGGCCGTGGCGGCGCGGGCTCCGGATCACAGCGATTTGCTCCTCTCAACAGCTGGCCTGACAATGTGAGCCTCGACAAAGCGCGCCGGTTGATTTGGCCGATCAAGCAGAAGTACGGCGGCAAAATCTCATGGGCCGATCTGATCATTCTTACGGGAAATGTGGCGCTGGAGTCGATGGGATTCAAGACCTTCGGTTTTGCCGGTGGGCGCGAGGATGTCTGGGAGCCGGAAGAAAACATCTACTGGGGCTCCGAGGGCAAGTGGCTGGGAGACGAACGCTACAGTGGTAACCGTCAGCTCGAAAATCCTCTCGCCGCTGTGCAGATGGGCCTGATCTATGTGAACCCGGAAGGCCCTAATGGCAAGCCCGATCCAATCGCCGCGGCAACGGATATTCGCGAGACCTTCGCGCGCATGGCGATGAATGATGAGGAGACAGTTGCCCTCATCGCTGGTGGACACACATTCGGCAAAGCGCATGGCGCCGCCGACCCGGTGAAGTATGTGGGTCACGAACCAGAGGGCGCGGGCATCGAAGAGCAAGGCCTCGGCTGGAAGAGCAGCTATGGCAGCGGCGCGGGCGTAGATGCGATAAGCAGCGGGCTTGAGGGTGCATGGACCGCCAACCCGGTGAAGTGGGACAGCGACTACCTGAAGAACCTGTTCGCCTATGAATGGGAGCTGACCAAGAGCCCCGCCGGCGCCAACCAATGGACGCCCAAGAGCGGAGCGGGCGCGGGCACTGTGCCGGATGCGCACGACCCAAAGAAGAAGCACGCCCCCATTATGTTCACGACCGACCTCTCCCTGCGCGTGGACCCGGCCTACGAGAAGATTTCCAGGCGCTTCCTCGACCAGCCCCAGGAGTTCGCGGATGCTTTTGCCCGGGCCTGGTTCAAGCTCACGCATCGCGACATGGGGCCGATTGCGCGGTATCTCGGTCCGCTTGTTCCCAAGGAGGAATTGCTTTGGCAGGATCCAATTCCTGCAGTGGATCACGAGTTGATCGATGAGCAGGACATTGCTGCCCTCAGGGCGAAAATCCTGGCGTCAGGACTTTCCGTTTCCCAGCTGGTGACGACGGCCTGGGCGTCGGCTTCGACGTTCCGTGGCGGCGACAAGCGCGGCGGTGCGAACGGTGCACGCGTTCGCCTGGCCCCGCAGAAGGATTGGGAAGTCAACCAGCCTGCCGAACTGGCCAAAGTTCTTCGAACGCTCGAGAAGATCCAGAAGGAGTTCAACGGCTCGCAATCCGGTGGGAAAAAGGTTTCGCTTGCTGACCTCATCGTGCTGGGCGGCTGCGCAGCCGTCAAAGAGGCTGCGAAGAAGGCGGGCTTCGATGTCAAGGTCCCATTCTCGCCGGGGCGCACCGACGCATCGCAGGAGAAGACCGATGTATCTTCCTTCGCTCCGCTCGAGCCCATCGCCGACGGCTTCCGCAACTACGTCCGCAAGGGGCAGGAGGAAGCGGTAGCCGAGTTGCTCGTCGACAAGGCCAACCTGCTCACGCTCACCGCTCCCGAAATGACGGTCCTCGTCGGCGGGCTGCGCGCGCTCGATGCCAACTTCGGGCATTCCAAACATGGCGTCTTCACCAAGCGGGCGGGAACCTTGACGAACGACTTCTTCGTCAATCTCCTCGACATGAACACCAAGTGGCAGAAGTCCACTTCACCGGAAGGCGTATCGCAGGGAGTTCTCGAAGGGCGCGATCGGGCCAGCGGCGAACTCAAATGGAGCGGCACCGTCGCCGATCTGGTCTTCGGTTCGAACTCGCAGCTCCGAGCGCTTGCGGAGTTCTACGCGTGCAGTGACTCGCAGCGGGCTTTCGTAGATGACTTCGTGGCGGCCTGGAGCAAGGTGATGAACCTCGATCGCTTCGACCTCGCGTGAGCCAGGGAATCAGTCCGCAAGGTTTAACCCACCGGCCGGGGAGCGCGAGTTCTCTGGCCGGTGCTTTTGGGGCTTGGAGCGACGAGGGCGCGCCAACCTGCGCAATTCATTTTCGATCCAATGTGAGAGCGTAAATCTCAAAACTTCCTGCATCGCGCAAAAGCAGGGGCACGTCACTCGGGTCCAACCCAAGCCAGGCTCTCCTCATGGATCCTGTGGTTCTAAAGTCCTTCAGATCAATAGCTAAGTTGGTTTGTCCATCTGGGACGGACATCCGATATACGCCTGGTTGGGCGTCCTGAGTACGGAGAAAGTAAACAAAGCGGCTGTCATGGGACCAGTTTGGGTGGCTGGGCGGCGCCGGCTGACGCAGGATACTCCATTTTTGGGTCTTCATATCGAAAAGCGCGAATCCAAAGTCGGCTGCATTCAGCCAATCCATCCGGCACAGGATGTATCGCCCATTTGGCGACCATAGCGGCCACTCCGCGTTTTTTGGAGCAGCAGGAAGATGCGTGACTGCGTGGGCGTCCAGATCCGCGATCCTTATTTCGGTCATACTGGTCTCGTCGGTCGTGTTCACCCAATAGGCCATGCGTTTTCCGTCAGGCGACCAAGTCGGACCCGACTGCGACTCCTTTGCGTCGGGCAAGACCCGTGTTGGCGTGCCACCCTCAAAAGGGATTTGATAGATCGCATCGACTCCTGCGTGGCTCTCCGCAAACGCGATGCGGCTCCCGTCCGGTGACCAGTGAAGCCCGCGCGCATTTGCGTCCGGTGGAAGCGTGGCCAACTGAATTCTTTCCGATCCGTCCCGGTTTGCCCGCCACAAAGTGCTTTCGGGGTACGAAACATAGGCAACGTACTTCCCATCCGGGGAGAAGTCCAGCCACTCAGCAGAGATACCGCCCAGATAGCGATCGAACTGCCCGGCGCTCTTGTCGAAACGGACCAACTCTCCCTGCCGTACTTCATTGGGCGCATACAATATCCGCCCGTCACTCGAAATCGTAGGCAGGGACCATGGGTTCGGACCCGATGTCAACTGCACGGGCTCGGGGTTCGGAGGGCGCACGCCGGAGTGTCGCTCGTCGAGCGCCCAGATCTGAAATCCGGATCGACGCGATTTCTCTGCCAGAAAAATGTAAAAGGCTCCGTCTGGAGTCCAACGGCCGCATCCTTTTGTTATCGAGGCATCCAATTCCGGAAGAACCTCATGAAGATTGCCTCCGTTCGATGAAACTTCCCATATTCTTGCATCGCGCACAAAGCGAATTCGTTTTCCCTCCGGAGACCAGATAAGGCACTTGGGAAAATCCCCAGGATCTCCGTTCACAGACAGGACTAAACGGGATTCGCCACCTGAGCTCGGCATCGCGTAAATATTGCCATGAGCGTTCGTGTAAACCACCTGCTTGCCGTCCGGCGACCAACCAACGTCATGCGCCTCGGTCAGGAAGCGAACTGGGCTTCCAGAGGTACCCACAACCCAGATGTCCCACACTCCGTCCTTTACGGCTCCGCAGGCGATAAAGCTTAATCCATCAGGTGAAACAGCATCCAGGCAGTCAGCATAGACAGGCTTTGCTCCGGGCACGGCGAACGGAATAATCGTGATATCACCCCCGGAAATCGGTACGGAACCAAGCGCAGGCGGTTCCAAGCTCAGATAAACAAGTTCCCCATTGGTTCCAAGCACCAGCTTTCGATGGAAGCGAACGTCATGGGTGAGTTGCACCACTTCAGTGATGCGCGGAGGCGGCAGCGGCAGATGCGCCAACCAAACCGCGCTTCCGGCGAGTACGGCAGCGGCGCCTGCAGCACCAGCGAGCGACCAGCGCCTTCTTTTCGGCCCACTCGACGTGTTTGCGGCAGCCGGTTCCTGAGCTGACCCCAGTTGGATGCCGGGCAACTCCGCGCTCTGCGCTAGGGGCAATTCTGCGCGCGGGGAGGCTTGAGCAACATGCCCATTCTTCCCATTCGGCGTAGCCGCAATCTTCGGAATCGCGCCTTCGGACTCAGCTGCCGTCTCGATCCGCGCAATGAACCGATAGCCAAGCCGTGGAACCGTCTCGATAAATCGCGGATTGCCGGCGCTGTCTCCCAATGCATCTCGCAGCCGCCGAATCGTGCTGTTGAGGCTATGTTCGAAATCAACGAAGGTGTCTTTCGGCCACAACCGCCGCTGTATCTCCTCACGTGTCACCACCTGGCCAGGACGGAGCAGCAGCATCGCCAGCACTTCCACGGGCTGGCCCTGCAGCTTCAGCTTCAAACCGTTCCTGCGCAGTTCCCGCGTCCCAAGATCAAATTCGAAGCTCTTGAAGCGAACGCGTTGGTTTGACAAAGTCTCCACGAATATCTCCTTGGAGAACAAATCCTGTTCAACAGGCCGGAAGGCTATCAGCGCGTCGGTTGGTCAGGAGCATATTATCACTGAGCTTTCTCAGCCGCTCCAAAGGGAAAATCGTGACCCTTCAATCGATTGGCCTGTTATACGCGTGTGATATGAAAATCACCTCCTTTGCATTGATCGTTTTCCGCGCGCCCTTCATGCTCCAGACAATCTGAGCTTCAGTTTGCATTTGTAAATCCATGGAAAGGGTGCGCGAGACGAAGCGTCTCTACAAATCAAAACTCAAATCCCAGCTAGGAGGACGACTTATGCAACATCGATCGATGAATCTGTGCGCCGCCTTGGTGGCAATCATGGCGGCCGCAGCGATCGCGAGCAGTGCGCTCGCGCAGGACAAACAATTCTCGACCCTCTATAGGTTCGAAGCTCCAGCCGCTACAACCTTCACGAGTGCTCTCGGGTCTCAACCAGACACTACACCGGCTATAGGTCCGGACGGCGCCATTTACGGGATGACCAGTGTCGGGGGCGAGTATGGCAATGGTGTCATCTATCGGTTCGACCGGGATTCGCATCAGTACACAGTCCTGCATACCTTCAGCGCGATGGATGCGAATGGAGACAACGCGGACGGAGCTGCTCCGGGCAATGGACTGACGGCTGGTCGCAACGGTGTGTTTTATGGCATGGCCTATCTCGGTGGCCCGAACGGAAATGGCACGATTTTCCAAATCACCAGCTTGGGTAAATTCACCGTGCTTCACGCATTTAGCGCACTGGATGTAAACGGACACAACGAGGACGGAGCGGGACCGCTGCGCACGATTGTTGTCGGCAATGATGGGAACCTTTACGGCACCACCCGGATTGGCGGGCAAAACACCTGCCTCTTCACGCATGGTTGCGGAGTCGCATGGACGATTAGCGGCCGGGGCAACTTTACGGTCTTACATCAGTTCACTGCCGATGAAGGCCACGCAGCGTCACTCACTCAGGGAATAGATGGATACCTTTACGGCTGCGCCGTGTGGCCGGCTACCTCTCTGCCTCCAGGGCCTTTGCCCTCGGGGATCCTGTACCGGATGGATCGGTGGGGCGAAGAGTTCCACGTGCTGTACACATTCAGTCAGACGAACGCGAGCGGCGAGAACACGGATGGCGCTGAGTGCTACGAACCGCTGGTCGAGGCGAGGCCCGGCGTCTTCTATGGGGCGGTCTATTATGGCGGAACAAATGGCAATGGCGTCCTGTTCCGGTATTCCCTCTGGAACCCAGGGAGCATCGAGGTGATGCACAACTTCAGCGCCATGAACTCGGCTGGACAGAATTGGGACGGTGCGGCCCCGGATGGCCCGCTAGCTCTCGGGCCGGATGGGACTCTGTACTCGAACGCCGATTACGGGGGTGGAAACGGAAACGGCGTGATTTATAGCCTCAGCGAAGACGGTCGCTTCGAGGTTCTGCACACCTTCAGTGCCACGAATGCAACAACCGGAGCCAATGCCGACGGTGCGACCCCTGATGACGGCCTGGTGCTGGACGGGAATAGGCTCATCGGGATAGCCATCTACGGCGGCAACGGCAGCCCCGCCGGCTTCAACAACAGCGGTGGTACGCTCTACGAACTGACACTGTATTAAGGCCTGTTACCACTATTGGGATGGCGGCGACGCCTTCCGAACCTGACTGGAAGTTTCACGTTGCAAGGACCCACCGGCCGGCGAGCGCGCGCGAGTCCTCTGGCCGGTGCTTCGCAGCTCCGAGCGATCGCGGAATTCTATGCGTGCAGCGACTCGCAGCGGGCTTTCGTGGACGACTTTGTCGCGCCAGATCGAAGGTTCTAACAGCATGAGGGGAGAAGTTATCCGAGATGCAGGAAGTTGTTGGGCGCCAGGCGTGCACCGGGGAAGACTTGTTCCAGATTGCTTGCGCCGAGGGTGCGTGAGACGACTTCGCCGAGGACTTCGCGGTAGTCAGTGGTGAGGGCGAGGTCGCGGCCTTCGTTGAGTTGATCGTTGTCGAGACCGGGCCAGCGCCCGTAGACCTTGCCGCCTTTCACTTCGCCGCCGAGGACGAACATCGCATTGGCGTGGCCGTGGTCGGTGCCGCCGGTGCCATTTTCGCGGGCGGTGCGACCAAACTCCGACATGGTGACGAGCGTGACGTTGGCGGCGCTATCGCCGAGGTCGCGCCAGAAGGCGCTGATGCTGTCGGAAAAATCCTTCAGGCGATTGGAGAGCTGGCCGTTCACGCTGCCCTGGTTCTGATGCGTGTCCCAACCGCTGACGTCGGTGAAGGCTGCTTCGACGCCGAGGTTGGCCTTGAGCAGTTGCGCAATCTGCTTCATGTTGTTTCCGAATTCGGAATTGGGATAATCCGCTCCGACTGTGGGCGTGTATTGGCCCGGGTTGGCGGTTCGCAGCATCTTGACGGCTTCGAATGTCTCCTCGCCGGCGGGATGAAAGATTCGGTCGCCGCTGTCGCCATACATCGCCTCAAAGGCGCTAGCTGCGGGTGAGGGAGCGGGGCCGCGGCCGCCTACGGCAAAAGAATTCAGATTGCTGAGGGCGATTGCGGGGACGCTGCCGGCCAAGGTACGCGGGACATCGGCTCCCAGAGATACGGCGCGGAAGGGCGTGTGGGTGCAATGGCAGCGCGCGTCTTCGGCTTGCAAAGCACGGTTGAGCCATCCATCCTGCGTGCTCTTGAGGCCAGGCGTGCCGGACTCCATGTAGTCCTGCGCGTCGAAGTGGGAGCGGGACATGTCGGGCGAGCCGACGGCGTGGACGACGGCGAGGTGACCCTGCTCGTAGAGCGGCTTGAATGAGGCGAGCGAGGGATGCAGGCCGAAGAATCCATCGAGATCGAGAACTTGATTTTGCGGAATGGCGATGCTGGGGCGCATGGAGTAGTAATTTTTTTCGCGATAGGGAACGACGATGTTGAGACCGTCAGCGGCGCCGCGCTGAAAGATGACGACTAGCCGACGATTGGGTGCAGTCACCGTTTGCGCGAGCACGGAGCGGACCAGAAAGCTGGGAATCGCGGTTGTGCCTGCGATAGCGAAGGCGCCGTTACGAAGAAAGAATCGCCGATTCATCTGCATGGAGTCTCCTTGAGATCGTGCCCGCGTGATGCCAAACCCTTGAAGTTCTTGCTTTCCCAGGTCTCAAAATCGAGACCTGGGGCACCCATATTCGTGCTGAATCAAACGGCCAATCGGCTAGCGGCGCTGGAACTCCGGTGAGCCGAGGAGGAGTCCGGCGAGTAGTTGGTCCTGGCGTTCGAGTGTGGCAGCTTGAGCGTGGGCTGCAGCAGGACGCGCCTGGGCTGCGATTGTCTGGGCTGAAGCGGCCTGCTGCGCTTGTGCACTTTGCTGCTGAAATTGTTGCAGGACGGCGGTACGGGTTGACTCGCTGATGCCGCCCGCGACGAGCAGTGACTCAAGGCGCGATTCCTCGGATTCGGCGCTCACATCGTCTGTCGCCAGCATGGTTCCGGCGCTATCGTCTGCTCGCGGACTCCACGATGTTGTAATCCCAGGGAGCCGGTTAGCTGCAAGACCTAGGGCAAAGTTCATGCGATCGACCAGTGCGCCGGTGCTGACCCAGTCCGATGCCTTCCAGTTGTAGCCGGTGGGAGGAACGCAACCATAGAGAGGCATTCCGAGTGTGCGCAGTTCGTTGGCGATGGGACGGAGATTGTCGATGTTGGCGTCGCTGGCACGAACTGCGGAGACGACGTACTCGATGGGGGTCTTCACCTTCGCCCGATAGACGCTGGTGGACCAGAACTCCGGCGAATGATACAGCGTCTTCAGCACGGCGGAGATGTCGCCGCCGCTGGAGAGATAGGTCTTTGCCATACGGTCAATGAGCGATTGAGGGGGATCGTCGCTGACGAAGCGAACGGCGATTTTGCGGGAGAGGAATTGGGCTGTCGCAGGGCGCGTTGCCAGGTAGTGGAGCAGTTCGCGGCCTTCCTGTTCACCATGATCCTTGAATTTCTGACCTAGCGCATTCTTGGTTCCTGGTTCGTGGCGATTGGGATTGAACTCGAATCCGCCGCCGCGCTCAGGGCGCTCGACCGTCCAGCCGGTAAGGATGCGCGCCACCTGGGTGACGTCCGCCTGGGTGTAGCCGCCATTCACGCCGAGGGTGTGGAGCTCCATCAACTCGCGGGCATAGTTTTCATTGAGGCCCTCGCGCACCTTTTTCTGATTGCCGGGCTTGCGTGCGCTCGCAATTTCCGCGCGTTCAGCGGCGAGGGAATCGGGGCCGATGCTCTCGGCGTTATCGAGATAGAGCAGCATCGCCGGGCTATGCGCGGTGGCTTCGAGCAGATCTTCAAATTTTCCGAGAGCGAGTGGACGGATTACGTCGCGCTCATAGTTGACGAGGTAATACGGCGTGGTCTCGTTTTTGCGCAGGAACACGTTGAAGTGATTCAGCCAGAAGTCGGTCATCACTTCCTGCAGCTGGGCGGTGGAATAAATGTCGCGGGTGAGGCGTTGGGCGGCCAATTCCTCGACAACGAGGCGCTCGGGATTCTCGAGGGCGCCGACTACTTCGCGTTGGTCGGGGGTGAGACCAGCGTCGAGCATGGCGCGCTGCAGGGGCTTCAATGATCTGAAGAATTCATCGAACTCCGGCTCACGCATGGAAGCGAGGCGGGCGAGGCGCTGTTGCGGCGGGAGGTCAAGAATCAGATTGAGTGCTGCTTGGTCGAACTGGGGTGTCCCGGGCTGTGGCGCTGCGGGCACCATGTTCATTTGGCCGGATTCGCCGGCGGCCTGCATGGGGGAGGGATCTTTGGAAATCGTCGCAGAGTTTTCGGCTTCGGCCTGCATTGACATCCCGGAATTCATTGCGGGAGAGACTGCGGCGATTGGAGGCGCCGGTTTATTCAGCTCGGCTTCTTTCTTTTGGGCTTGTTCCTGTTTCTTTTGGGCGACGCGGTAGATCTGGTTTTCATAGACGGCATGCAGAGCGCCACGCTCGGGTACCTGGAATTTGCCGTTGATCGCCTGGCGGATGATCGCATTGCTTGGGATCCGGAAGAGCAGGTCTTCAGGAGTCCATTGCATGGCAGGGAACTCGGCGAGCCGGGCATTCAGGTCGGTGAGGTCGAGGCTGGCGGGATGCAGTTGCTGATTGAACCAATTATCGAGTCCGATGGTGCGGATGACCTGTATGTCGCCGGGCCGCGGTCCGAAGGTGAACCGGTTCAGGGCGTGCAGAATGCGGGCATCGCCTTCTAGTTCGCCTGATTGGTACTCCGGCCTGGATTTGGTGCTATTGGCAGGCTGTTTGCCGCTGGCAGAGGGGCTCTGCGGCCAACCCGGCGAGGGCGTAAGGCTAATGCACAGAAGCGCCGCCAGAGATTTCTGCAACAGCTGCATTCACAATTCCTTCAATTGCTTTGTTTTGAGGGGATCTCGCCGACCTCGTCCCCTTACAAGAGATAACGGGATTTTACGCAGAAAGTTGTGGAGGGAAAGCTGTCCAAAGTCACTTCTCCTCGATGGAACTTAACCGAAAACTAGGTTGCAGACGGGTATGATCGATTCAATCTACTTCAGACCGCTTCGTTTAATGTCGTTTACCGAGAGTTCCAAAGAGTTGATGGCCAATCGATAAGCCCGGCTTGCAACATGCATCCTAATCCTTGCGGAAGGATGATAGACCCCCATGCGGAGAGGCTGGCACTTGAAGAAATACAGTATCTGGATACTACTTTTGACGGCATGGACCGTCGGTTGCAGTTCGTATACACAAAACACATCGTCAAACACATCGACCCTTGCTGACTTTTCCCTTCAGGCGACTCCTACGAGCGCGAGTCTCGCGGCGGGCGCCTCGGGACAATCGGTCACCGTTACAGCGACGGCAGTCTCGGGATTTACCGGCAACGTGAGCGTTTCATTGAGTGGCGCTCCCTCGGGCGTGACTGTTTCTCCTTCCACACTGATGCTGGTCCTCGGAACTCCGCAACAGGTGATGGTGACCGCGAGCTCGGGAGCCGCGGCCGGGAGCGCGACGATCGTCTTCACAGGGAGTTCGGGTGCACGGTCGCATACCGCGTCGGTGGCGCTTACGATTACAGCAGCTGCTACGCCTGCCCCCCCGACTCCTACTCCGCCGACGACGGGGAGTGTGGACGTTACGACGTATCACGTCGATGTCGCACGAACCGGCCTGAATCCAAACGAAACAACCCTGACGACGAGCAATGTGGCCGCGGCGACTTTCGGTTTGCTTAGGACGCTGCCCGTCGATGGCAAGGTGGATGGCCAGCCGTTGTACCTGTCCGGTTTGTCGATCGGGGGCCAGTCTCACAATGTCGTCTATGCCGTGACTGAGCATGACAGTGTGTACGCATTCGACGCGGACACCGGTGCGCAGCTCTGGAAGACTTCGATCCTCCGCAGCGGTGAATCCACCAGCGGCGATCACGGGTGCGGGCAGATCACACCGGAGATCGGCATTACGTCTACTCCGGTCATAGATCGGAAGGCTGGCGCCAATGGCACGATCTTCGTAGTGGGAATGTCTCAGGATCAGTCTGGTAATTATCATCAGCGACTGCATGCACTCGACGTGACTACCGGGGCGGAGCTTTCCGGCAGCCCGACCGAGATCGCCGCGAGCTATCCGGGGACTGGCGCGAACAGCTCGTCCGGGAAGGTTGTTTTCGATCCAGGACAGTATGCAGAGCGCGCAGGGTTGTTGCTTTTAAATGGCGCGATTTATATGGGGTGGACCTCGCATTGCGATGAGGGGCCTTACACCGGCTGGCTAATGGGTTACAGCGAGTCGACGCTGGCGCAGACCGGCGTGCTCAATCTGACACCGAATGGCAGCGAAGGATCGATCTGGATGGCAGGCGCGGGTCTTGCCGCCGATGCGAGCGGAAACATTTATTTTCTCGACGCGAATGGGACGTTTGACACGTCGCTCAATGCAAATGGTTTTCCGACCAATCACGACTTCGGCAACGCCTTCATGAAAGTTTCGACGGCGAGCAACAGTCTCAGCGCGGCGGACTATTTCGAGACTTCGAATACGGTGTCCGAATCGGCCGGCGATGAGGATCTTGGTTCCGGAGGCGCTCTTGTTTTGCCGGATCTAACGGACACTGCGGGCACCGTGCATCATCTGGCCGTGGGGGCCGGAAAAGATTCCAAGATTTACGTCGTCAATCGCGACTCAATGGGGAAGTTCAATTCCTCGAGCGATAGCGCCATCTACCAGGTGATCTCGGGAGCGATCGGCGGTGTGTTCTCGATGCCCGCCTATTTCAACAATACGGTTTACTACGGAGCTGTAAACGATAACCTCAAGGCCTTTCCGATTGCCAACGCCAAGCTGGCTACGTCAGCAAGCGTGCAAAGCGCCAACAGCTTCCAATATCCGGGATCAACACCGGCCGTGAGCGCGAACGGGACCACGAATGGGATTGTCTGGGCGGTTGAGAATGCCTCGCCGGCGGTGTTGCACGCCTACGACGCCACAAGCCTGCAGGAACTCTACAACAGCAACCAGGCGGCGAGCAGCCGCGACCACTTCGGCAATGGCAACAAGTTCATTACACCGACGATCGTGAACGGGAAGGTGTTTGTGGGAACGCCGAACGGAGTGGCGGAATTCGGGCTTTTGCCTTGAGGGGGGGACGCAAGTCGGGGTTCTGAGAGATTTAGGTGGAAGGTAAACCAGAAGAAATTTCAAGTGCTTCTTGAAGAAGCGACCTTTGCTCGTTGCACCTAATGAGCTTCAGCATCCCTTTTTGCAGCGGGCCATAATGGCGGCGTGCAGGCGCTCACGGAGGTCGGACGGTAGGTCGTAGATCTCGTGGGAGCGGTAAATCTCGATCGTTTTGCGGGTGGTGCTCAGCGTAACCTCGCAGTGCTCGCAGCCTCGCAGATGCTCCTGCAGATCGGCGCGCATCTCGCTGGTCACGGCGTCGTCGATCAGGTCGTCGAGCTGGGCTAAAAACTCAGTGCAGGTCACTTTTCAACTCCAGTTTCCTTTGGACCCTTTTTGTTGCGGAAATAGCGGGTCAACCGCTCGCGCAGTTGCAAACGTGCGCGCAACAGGCGCGACTTGACGGCCGGCACGCTCAAACCAAGCGTTTCCGCCGTCTCTTCTGTGGAGAGTCCTTCTACATCGCGGAGGACGAAGACCACTCGAAACCCCTGCGGCAGCCCCTGGATGGTTTTGCGTAGGATTTCTGCCAGTTCCGCCTGGGTATAGTTTTGCTCCGGATCGGGAGCCCAATCGGCCAGGTCGCGCGGAACGCTCCCCTCTTCGGTCTCGACGTCTTCGTCGATCGAGACCATTCTGCCTGTGCGCCGCTTCCGCAACCGCATCAGGCTTTCGTTGACTGCAATCCTTACCAACCATGTATAGAATTTCGAGTTTCCCTGAAACTGGTCGAGCTTTTCATAGGCCTTCAGGAACGCGTCCTGCACCACATCTTCCGCATCTTCACGGTTCTGCGTAATGTGCTGCGCGATCCGAAAAACCTGCCGGTCGTACTTACGGACCAACGTGTCATATGCTGACACGTCACCACCGCGCACCCTTTCTACAAGGGCTACGTCGGGGTGCTGCTCGTTCTCTCCTGCAATAGGTTGGATGGTCGCCATGGGAGTTAGTTGCGGAAAATCGTCCGGGGCCCTGGAGCCGCATGCCCGGTTGGGGACATCTGTAGTGTAACGGACGGCGGGGAGTTGAACCAAACGGCAATGAAAGGTCTTTTACACGTGCATGACTTCGGGTCGCGGCGGCACTGGTTAGGGACTGTCGCCCGGCCAAATTTCCGCTTAGAGTGAATCTATGAAGTCCCCCACATTTTCAATTCTCGCGACCATGGGGATCCGCGCGATTGCGGGCATAGTGGCCGCGCTGTTTTTCGTCGCACCTCTTGCGGCTCAGACCTCTGACTCCACTTCGTCGCCCAAAAAACCTGCGGCTTCTGCGTCGAGCGCCGCCGCGAAGCCGTCGGCCAAAACAGGATCGAAGAAGACCGCCACGACGAGAAAAGGCGCAGGCCGATCGGGAGCGCGGTCGGCACGAACGAGCAGTACCCGGCGCAAACGACACCCATCGGCTCGTGCGATTCGAATCAAGCGGGCGTTCGTCGCTTCAAGCGAATTGCGCCCCATGGCACAGCAACTGGCCAACCTGCGCACGCCTGCGGCCTACGAGGGCGTCGGCAACTACGCCCGAAAGCACACCGGCGATGCCGCGGCCGCAGCTTACCTGGCGCTCGGTCACGCCTATTTGACGGACCGTCGATTTGCGGAGGCCACCGCGAATCTGCATCAAGCGCGGCAGGCGAGCGATGTTCTCGCCGACTATGCGGATTTTCTGGCGGCGCGCTCAGAACATGAAGCAGGGAACGAGGCCGCGGCGGAAGCCTTGCTGCATAACTTCATTCAGAAATATCCCGAGAGCGTATTTGATGTAGAAGCACCCGAACTCGAGGCGACTGTCCTGTTGGGCATGCACGATCTGGAAGGCGCACAGCGGGTGCTTTCCGCAGGCGGGCATGGAGCTGCGACCGATCGGCCCGGCTATCAGCTTGCTCACGGCCAGGTGGCTTTGGCGCTTGGACAGGCGGCGGAAGCAGACCGCATCTTCAAGGATCTTTTGCTGAGTCATCCGCTCAGCCCGGAGGCCGAGACTGCCCGAGCGCATTTGACCGCGAGTGGCGCAGAGGAATTATTGACTGCCAGTGAGTTGCGCAGCCTTGGCGACGCGTATTACAACGCGGGCCGCTACGCCCTTGCGCAGGAGCAGTATCGCGCCTTGGCGCGCCAGGCAAGTTTGCCCCAGCAGGCGCGTGCCGGTTTTGCTGTGGCCGCTGCTGCGTGCGACCTGAAGTTGAAGAGACTGACCACGGCCGAGGCCGAAGCTCTTGCTGATACACCGGATGAGAACGGCGCACGGCGGGCCTATCTGCTGTTGGAGCTGGCTCGAAGCCGTAACGATGGGGAAGAACAACAGCGCATCGTGACCGACATGGAGAGTCGATTCCCGCAGAGCGAGTGGCTGGCTGAAGCGCTTTTTTCCAGTGGAAACATGTACCTTCTGTCGCGCGATTACGCGAAGGCCGTTGCGTATTACGGATATCTCGCAGAGCATTTCCCCCAAAACAAAAATGCAGCTGCAGCCCATTGGCGCGCGGGCTGGCTCAATTACCGCCAGGGTCTTTATGCGGATGCGGCGCACACTTTCGATGAGCAGATTCACCTCTATCCCAGCGCGACCGAAACCGTTGCCGCTCTCTACTGGCGCGCGCGGCTTTACGAGACGCAGGACAACAAACCGGGCGTCGCCGCGGCGAATTACAAGGCAATTGTTCGTGCTTACCAGCATTTCTTTTATGCGCAGATGGCGCGACAGCGGCTGGCAGCATTAGGGAATATGCAACCGGTCGCGGACCCGGATGCCGATCGCATCAACGCGCCTGAACTGCCGCCGCTCGACGACAGCTTTCCCGAAGACAGCGAGCATCTCGCAAAAGCACGGCTGCTCGCCAATGCCGGGTTGAACGAATATATCCCGCGCGAGATTGCCGCGGATCCTGATTCAGGGTCGTGGAGCGCGCTCGCCGAGGCGCAGATCTACGCGTCCTTCGGCGAGACGTATCGCGCCATGCGCGCCTTGAAGCGGGCGCTACCCTATGCGGCGACGGTGTCCATCAACTCCATTCCACTGGTCTACTGGCGCATTTTATTTCCGGAGCCATACTGGGACACGATCAAGGCCGAGTCGGCAAAGAATGGCCTCGATCCCTATCTGGTGGCTTCACTCATTCGGCAGGAATCGGAGTTCAATCCGGCGGCTGTCTCGTACGCAAATGCGTGGGGACTCATGCAACTCGAACCTTCTGTCGGCCGAGCCATGGCCCGCGAAGAGGGAATGAAGAATTTTCAAACCTTCCAGCTTCTCGATCCTGAAACCAACATCCGTCTTGGCACGCGCTACTTGCGCCAGATGCTCGATCACTTCGGCGGCGTGCAGGAGTACGCACTGGCAGCGTACAACGCCGGCGACTCGCGCGTCGTGGACTGGGAGGCCGCCGGTCCCTACCACGGGATGGATGAGTTCATTGAGTCGATTCCTTTCACGCAAACGCGGGAATACGTCGAGGCAATTCTGCGCAACATTGAGACCTATCGAGCGATCGATACAGTTGCGGAGTCGAAGGGCGGGGAAACGGCCGGCAGATGAATCCCACGTTCGTGTGTGTCGAGAGTACCCCGTTCGATACTGGTATCCCCCTATTTCCGATTGACGCGTGGGCCAGGCTCCGGCAACACTGATCTGCAACCGGAAAAAAGCACCTCTCTGGCAAGCGCTAAGGTAGGGACGCTGTATTCCGAAGCTGTGGGTTTCAAGTCGACGCAACCGCTCAAAGAGTGTCGGTCGAGTAGAAAGCTCCTTAGTCTATATCTTCACCGTTTTGCCATAGCCATTCGCAGCCTGCTGTTGGTGCACAACAGAGCGGCGGGTTCATCAAAAGTCGCTCCGTCACGTCAAACTCTCGGAGGGCAGGATGTCAACCGATTTGCAGTATCTAGAGGAATGGATCCCGGAGCGAATGGACCCGGGTACTGTATTCGTCCTTGAAAACCAAACTAAACTCGGCAATGCGCAAAATCCCTATGTCGCTGTGATGTCGTGCCCGCGTTGCGGCACGATGGGCCTGATTACGCGCCGTCAACTTTGCGCAGGCGAAGCCATGATCTGCGGTGGCGATAAGTGTTCGGCCGAATACAGGCTTGACGGCGAGAATATTAACTTCAGACGAGCGCAGTAGAACTGTTCTTTCCAATTCTTGTTTCGTCTCAGCGCGGAATCTGTTCCGTGCCCACGATGTTGAATTCCTTCGATCGCACCCCCTGGCCTGCGTCTCCATCCGGTTGCGATCCGCCGAGTGAGATCTGATATCGGCCGGGAACTACCGCGCGATCCCCGCGTTCATCAACCTGCGATAGCGTGCGGGGATCGAGTTTGAAGGTGACATGACCGGTTTCGTCCGGGTTCAGATGAATTCGTTCGAAACCTGCCAGCGCCATTTTGGGTGCGACTGCGGATTGCGGGGGCCGTAAATACAGTTCCGCAACTTCGTCGCCCGCCAACGATCCGGTGTTTTTGACGTCGGCTTCCACGGTGAGGGTCTGCCCGGCACGCAGTTTTTCGGTTGAGAGCTTAACTGGAGAGTAAGTAAACGTCGAGTAACTTAGCCCGTCGCCGAACGCAAATAGCGGCTTCCCTTTGAAGTAGCGATACGTGCGGTTGGCCATAGAGTAGTCTTCGAACGCCGGCAGTTGGTCGATGCCGGTATAGAAGGTGACTGGCAAGCGGCCCGCGGGATTGTTCTTGCCACTTAGGGTTTCGGCGATCGCTTGTCCGCCTGACTGCCCCGGATACCAAGCTTCGAGAATCGCCTTCGCGTTCTGCTGTGCCCAATTCACGGCGAGGGCGCTGCCATTCAGCAGTACAACCACCATCGGCTTGCCTGTCTTTGCCACGGCTTCGAGCAACTCCTCCTGCACGTCGGGAAGAACAATATCGGTCCGATCTCCGCCCGAGAAACCCCTGGCGTTTACGCGCATCTCTTCGCCTTCGAGGCGCGCGGTAAGGCCGACGAAGGCCACGACTACATCGGCTTTCTTCGCGGCAGCGACGGCTTCATCCTGAAGAAGCTCGTGGCGAGGGCTCCATTCGAAGACCAAGCCACCGCCGGGGATGCGGCCGCCTTGGATGTACTCGATGCGCAATGCGTGTGGACGTGTGTCGGCGAAGGGAATCGAGAAATGTTGAATGGCTCCAAAGTTGCGCCCACTTGGTGGAAGCTTGCCCGAACCCTGTGTATCCGGAGGAAGCGCTTCCAGCGCTTTGCCGTCAAGGTAGATCGCGAATTTCAGCTTGCCATCGCAGGGATAACAAAACGGGAGCCGAACCTGAAAGTTGTCGGTTTCTGCGACTGGCGCAGCGATGGCGCCCGTCCAGCGAACGGCGAAACTCTGGGCGGTTGTGTCGGCGGACAGGCTGGGGACTGGATTCGCGAATGCCCAATCGAAGTCGAGTTCTTTGTCGATGCGAATCACTTCGGGTGGCCATCGAGGCTGGGCTGTGCGAAGTATTCTCCTTGCAGGCCTTCGACCGTCGAGTCTGTTGAAGCGCGCAGCATGGTCCGTGGAACCGGCACTTCGCCGCCCATGATGTAGGGCGCTCCCTCGGCATAGAGAACATGCTTGTCGCCGAATTCCTGAATGATTCCATCGATTGGAAGGATGGGATGCATCGGGATGGCGTTGTAGTTTCCTTCAAGCGCGATGCGCGAAGCGGCTAATGGGCCGATGACAGCTATTGTTTGTCCGCCGTCAGCTTTCAGGGGCAGAAAATGGTTGTCATTCTTGAGAAGGACCATGGACTCGCGAGCAGCTGTAAGCGCAAGGGCAGCATTCTCCGGAGAGTTTACGGTTGAGAAGGGAAGGGACGCATATGGGACCTTCTCCGGCGGATCAAACATGCCCAGGTGCATGCGGGCTGTGAAGAGCCGCTTGAGCGAGACGTCGAGTTGCGCTTCAGCGATCAGGTTTTGATGCACGGCGTCCGTAAGCGCGCGATAGGCTGTGCCGCAGTCGGTATCTGTTCCGGCAAGGATGCCTGCAACGGATCCGGTTTCGCGATCGCTCGAGTAGTGATGGCCATTGGGCTGCGAAAAGTCGTCGATGGCATCGCAATCGGATGTGACGAATCCCTGGAATCCCCAGTCAACGCGGAGAATGTCGCCGAGCAGCATCTTGCTGGCGCAGGCGGGAACTTGATCGACGCGATTGTAGGCGCACATGATCGAGTCGGCTTTACCTTCCGTGATGGTGGCGCGAAATGCGGGAAGGTAAGTGTCCCATAAGTCGTGATCGCTGGGATCGACGTCGACCTTGTGGCGTGTTGTCTCCGGTCCGCTGTGTACGGCGTAGTGCTTGGGAGTCGCGATGGCTCGAAAGTAGTTGGCATCGTCGCCCTGAATGCCTTTCACAAATGCGACCCCAAGTCGGCTGGTGAGGAAAGGATCCTCTCCGTAGGTTTCCTGGCCGCGCCCCCAGCGTGGATCACGAAAGATGTTGATGTTGGGCGACCAGATTGTGAGTCCATAAAAACGATCGTGATTGCCGTGCAGAATCGCGTCGTTGTATTTGGCCCGCGCTTCCGTCGAAACCACCGTGCTGATCTTCTGCAACAGCGGTGCATCCCAGGTCGCTGCATTTCCGATGGCCTGTGGGAAAAGAGTGGCGTATCCGGAACGCGCGATGCCGTGCAGTCCCTCGTTCCACCAGTTGTAAGCGGGGATATCGAGACGAGGAATCGGTGCAGCGCGATCGATCAATTGCGAGACTTTCTCTTCGAGAGTTAGGCGCGAAACCAGATCATCCACGCGTTGTTCGATAGGAAGGCTCGCGTTGCCAAACGGCATGCTGCCCGCCGCTTTGATTTGCTCTTCGGTTGGAGCAGGTGATGCAGGGGCCGTCGCCGGCGTTTGAGCGTAGCAGCAGCGAAGGGCCGAACTCAGAAGAAGAACGGCGGCAAAAGATGTGCGCATCAGCGAGGCTCCGGACCCAGAATCACAACCGAAGCGAATCGTAACAAAGTCCATGTGGCATTCGCAGGAAAAGACCGGGCTCTGCATCCGGAAACGAAGCAGAATTCGTCACCCACCCGATTTGCGAAGATTTCCAGTATGGACCTTTGATTAGGATCGAAGAACATGGAATCCGTTTCGATTTTGGCGGAGGGTGGACGGTATCATAAGAGATAGGCTCAGACACCAGGATTCGTGTTCGTTCTGAAAGCCCGGATGGCGAAATTGGCAGACGCAGCGGACTTAAAATCCAAGTGATACATATATAAACTGCCTGAAATCAGTTGGTTGTCGCTTTACTTTTCATTTCACATCTGCTACACAATTACACATGTGCACGGCATTTTTGAGGCGCGAAGGAGCTAACAATGTCCGAATCCTTAGAAAGCCCAAAACCCAAAGCAGAAACCCACAAAACCATGGGCGGCAAGGTCAACATCTACCGCCGCGAAAACAGCGACAACTGGCAGTGCTCGACCTTCCTTAACGGGCGCAACTGGCGAGTCTCAACGCATGAAGACAGCCTCGGTCGGGCGAAGGACTTTGCCGAAGATTGGTATCTCGCCTTGCGCGGCAAAGCGCACGCCGGACTTCTTCAAAAGGAGACGCGACGCCAAGGCAAGAAATTCAAAGAAGCCGCCGCGAAATTCCTCGAAGAGGCTCCCATCCTCACGCAGGGCCAGCGCGGCCCGACTTGGCTAAATCAGCATGAGTTGAAGCTGAACGGCGTCATCCTTCCGTTTCTTGGCGAGAAGCATCTTGCCGAGATTACATCCGGCGTTATTCAGGAATACCGCATCTGGCGCGCGCAGAACTGCAAGACAGGCGGCACTCCGGCGCGGAGCACGGTACACAAGGAGATCGTCTGCATCCGTCAGGTGCTGAAGACTGCCAGGAGACATGGCTGGATTGAGTACCTCCCCGACATGTCGGTGCCCTACAAGACTTCCGGCAAAATCGTACACCGGGCGTGGTTCTCACCGGAGGAATATAAGAAGCTCTATGAGGCGACGCGCAGGCGCGCGCATGAGCCAAAGCAGGAGCGCTTCAAATGGGAATGCGAGCAACTCCACGACTATGTGCTGTTCGCCGTCAATACTGGACTCCGACCCGACGAAGCGTGGGCGCTCCAATTCCGCGACGTGACCATTGTCAAAGACGAAGCCACTGGCGAAACAATCCTTGAAATCGAAGTGAGAGGTAAGCGTGGAGTCGGCTATTGCAAGAGCATGCCTGGCGCGGTCAGGCCGTTCGAGCGCCTGAAGAGCCGTCTCCGTCCTTTGCGGATCGACGAGCCGGGACGGCGAGGAACCAATGAAAGGACTCGCTTGCCTGAGCCCACAGACCTTCTCTTCCCCAAATGGCAGCGCGAATTGTTCAACACCATTCTCGACGAAGAGAAACTGAAAACCGACCGCGATGGTCAAGCGCGCACCGCTTACAGCCTACGCCATACGTACATCTGCCTGCGCCTGATGGAGGGGGCGGATATTTACCAGATCGCCAAGAATTGCAGGACATCGGTCGAGATGATCGAAAAATTCTATGCTTCGCACATCAAGACCCGCCTTGACGCGGCGGCCATCAATATCATGCGTAAGAAGAAGGTGGCCAAGGTTGTAGCGAAGGAACTTCGTACCGGGACTTAGCCTTATACTTAAGTTGGCCACGCGGGCGTGGCGGAATCGGCAGACGCATCGGACTTAAGCGCAACTTGAGTGCTCGCCGGGAAATCGGTGATGCAGAACTGCTCAAATTCGGGGAACCCTGTGAAATGGCGATCCCGAGCCAAGCCCCGACGGAGAACTCCGGAGGGGAAGGTGTAGAGACTAGACGGGCAGCACCTACCGCCGAACGGCGAAAGACCGAACGGTCACGGTGAAGGTATAGTCCAGACCACAAACCCGCCGGAGCGTCCCTCGGACGCGCTTTCCGACAGGGCGGCGAAAGTCGTAGGGGTAAGAAAATCCGTTGGGGCGCAAGTCCCGTGAGGGTTCAAGTCCCTCCGCCCGCACCACACCTGCTTTCCAAGCGGGTCAGGATGAAACCATCCTAGTATTTCCAGCTCCTGGACGAGACCCGCTTCGGCCCTCGCTTGCCGACCTCGACTCCGACGCGTTCTTCGCAGTTCGATTCTGGCTCATAGCGAGAGTTATCATCGACAAAACCAAGGAGCGTAGATGCGAAAACTCTTTCAGTTGTTCTTGGTTGTCGTCGTCGCTTTCTCGCTGCTCATGATCTACAACTTGCTTAGAGAAGCGCATTGGGAACTCGAATGGTGGAAAGCCTTGATTTTGATCCTGCCCGACGCTGGCACAGTCATCGCGATCATCGAATTGAGCCATTCGGCAGAGGCGAACGAGTTGCGCGGCGAGCGCAACCGCCTCGCGACAGCCAACAATGAGCTAGAGGATCAACGGAACAACTTGGCTGAAGAGAATAATGGACTTCAACGACAGCTTCAGGATCTACAGGCAGAACGCAACGAACATCTAGCAGAAATTGCGAAGCAAATGCAGCGGCCACAGACAGTCGCTGAAAAGAACGCAACGAAACTGCGCCAGCACCTTGGAAGCCCTGCTGTTATTTTTAACCCAGACAATTCACGTTGGCCGACTGCGCCACGAATCGCTGAAGTGTCCGATAGCAACATCGTTGCACTCTTTCAACCGATGCAGCAGGGAAGTCAAGCTTGGGTTACCTACGCAGATTGTGGAGAGATTGAACTTATCGAGATTGCCGAGGGGGCTTGTCCTCTTCGCATTAAGGTCAACAAGAGATACGGGAACACTGTTCAATTGGGGGAGATTGCGAATTGGGAGGATCGAAGGACGCCAGCCGCTGCGCCTAAATTTGAGGGGCCTGAACTTGCGCATAGGGCGGAGTACGCCAAGTCTGGATCATCAGAAATAAGACGGCTCTTCATCCATGCATCTACAGTTGCGCCAGACAGCTACCTGTTAGAGGCATCGACAGGTGAGAGATTTGTTGGGGACCACATTGAGATTTCCAAGCGATTTCAATGCCTGAAGGTGGAATATCGAGCCGCCGGTTTCATTGAGAAACTGGCTGGTGATGGTGTAAGACCTCATCCGTTATATGTCTGGTAGCAACCAGATCGGGGTCTTGGCTCGACCGTATACAGGCTTCCGTGTCTTCTGCTGCTCGGCAGCTACGACCGGGCCTGTCGGCCAATGCTCGCCTGATCCGGACCGCGATTCTTCATGCACCATCCAAAAAATCCCGGTTGTCGGCAGATTCACGAGACAGTATCTGACAAATTCTCCAGACGGTGTCTGGAGAATTATTTCAGCAGCGCTGAAACAATCTTGGTGCTTCAAAGAACTTCCCTAAAACAAGCACTGGCATAGGTTCTGAGTTGAAGTTGCCGGTTGCGGCGGACGCCTTCAACCGTCCAGGCCAATAGGCTCCTCGATCTCAACGCCGACTGCGGCTCGCCAATCAGGTCCCTCTAAAGCACGAAACCCATCCTCTCGGATGGGTTTCGTGCCAATTATCTACCGTCCCCGGGTGGAGGCTCTAGGCCCGCGAATCCCAGTGGCTCGTACAATTGATTATATTGAATACTCCGCCAATGTCAACAACTCAAGATTGTCTTAATGCAATCCGATCTGCACTATCCGACACTAGGCTAAGCACTTACGAGACCCTGGTAGGCGCGACTGCTTCTGGTGATTCCCAAGCCGCGGCTCTCTATGCGTGGAATGCGCAGATGTCAGCCGCTTTCATGGTCCCTCTCCATATTTGCGAAGTGACGGTTCGAAACGCGGTTTCCGAGGCCCTCGAACGAGTTCACGGTCCTCGATGGCCGTGGCAAACGGGATTTCAGGCCAGTTTACCCAGTGTGCCTGCACATATTGGATATAGCCCTCGCGACGACTTGCAAAAGGTTGCAAATGAACAACCTACGACGGGCAAGGTTATTCCGGAACTTAAATTCGTCTTTTGGGAACAGATGTTCACCAAGCGGCATGACCTTCGTCTCTGGAATGCCCACATTAAGAGCATATTTCCCGAGCATTTGCCTTCAATGACGGTCCGCGATCTTCGAAAGCGGATTTACAGCGATTTGGACGCAATTCGCAAATTGAGAAATCGGATCGCACACCACGAACCGATCTTCAAGCGGAACCTGGCCGAGGAATTCAATCGCATCCTAGAACTAGTAAGGTTGAGATCTCTACTAGTTGAATCGTGGCTGACAGCAAATCAACAAGTGCTCGAACTCGACTCCCTCGCGCCCGTCTTTCGGGGTGGGCTTCGTTGGGCTCCCTCGCATGCTGAAATTGCGACGCAGGCATATCGGTTATGGATTGAAGGTGGTCGGAGCAGCGATTCCGCTCAGGCTGACTGGTTCGCGGCGAAACGCCTCTTAGGCGTTCCATAGCCCCCGCCCTGATCCCTCCCAATCATATAAACGGCTTTCGATTTGATGGACGAGCACATTGAGGCTCCAACCGTGCTCAATCGCAGGGTGAATATACCCCTCGCTCTCTTTCGGAGTTTTCAAAAGATCAAGAAGACGAAGACTGTGTCCCAAGGCGAAAGCTGAACCGCTACCTAAATTCGCGGGCCGCAAAGCCGTGAGGATTCAATTCCCTCCGCCCGCCCCAGATCAGCTCTCTAAGCGGACCAGGATGGAACCATCCTGACGTGCTTTTCCAGCGCCAGACTAGGGCCGCTTCGGCCCTCGCTCAGGACGGCGCTGTAGAGTGCTTCTGCATACGAACGAATGCAGTGCTCCTCGTGCTCTGGGCACGCCCTGATCCTTCCCAACGGTTGAAAAGTCTGTCGAAAACCCCGCACTAACTTCTTGCTTGGCTGGCCAGAGAGTCGTGCTGCTTTGGCACGGTGTAAGCAAATGATTTCTAAGTAGAGTCTTGTCTACAAGTTGGAGCTGGCGAAACCCTATTCACACCCTCATCTTGGGCGCGTTTCTTTAGAATGAAGTCGGGCGTATAGTAAGTTTACTGGGGGCATTTGGATGTCATGATTCATCGCGACCAAGTCCACGGGGATGTACGCTTCGATCCAATGGCAGTAGCACTCCTCAATACTAGCTCGCTCCAGAGATTGGGGAGGGTCTACCAGCTTGGCTATGCGCACCTCGTCTATAGGGGCGGAACTCACACGCGACTAAGTCACGTGATGGGCGCCAGTCACGTGGCCGGTTGGCTGGTTGACCAGCTTCGGCAGAACTACCTTCAGGCCGGCGATCTTCCCCGCGGCGCCGTCGAGGTAGAGAGTTTTTTGCCGCGCGGCTCCGGGAAACAAAGCCCCGCCAAGGACAATCTAGATTCTCGTTGGGACGCACTCAGGCACCTCGTTTCTTGGGCGGCGCTGCTGCATGACGTGGGGCACGTGCCATTGGGCCACACTCTCGAGGACGAGTTTGAGGGAATCTACGAGAAGCATGATGACTTTGCTTCACCCAGAATCCCCTACCTCTGGCTTGAGACAGCGCCTGGAATGGACTCGGAGATTCGCCGAGTGTTCAAGCGTGCCGAACTCCTGCCCAAGTCTCTCCAGGACCTTGGGATCGACGGCGAGGCGGCGTGGCAGTCAGTGATGCTGATTTGCTTACACAAAGAGAAGATCACTTCGAGTGGCGTGCGGACAAGCTTCAAAACGCTGCTGAATGAAAAGCCACCCGAAGGTAAATCCGAACCACAGTTCGTCAGGATCCTGAAGGATGCCTTGAAGGCGACCGAGGGCAAGACGTTTTTCCCCTACATGGCTGACATTGTGGGGAATACCATTTGCGCTGATTATTTTGACTACCTCAGAAGGGATCCGACCAATGTCGGCCTTGATGTGCTGCGGGACAACCGCGTTGCGGCCCGTTTTTTCGTGGGCCAAGATGCGAATCAACTCTTGCGCATGGCCTTGGCCCTCGTCGATAAGCGGGGCAAGCCTCGTCTCGACACGTGTACAGGCGTTGTGGAGCTGGTGCGTCAGCGGTTCCGGTTCGCCGAGATCATTTACTACCACAAAACCAAAGTTGCGGCTTCCGCGATGCTTGCAAAGGCATTTAACCTCATCGGAAAACCGGATGAAATAGGGCCCGTTGGCGAAACGATCGACATCAGCCAGGTGCAAGAGCTCGCGCAGGAAATCGTGAAGACCAAAGGAGCGGCCGCTTCACTGAAGAGCCGATGTTCCCCAAACCACCTCCTTAGCCCGGAAATTGGCGATGAGACATTACTCTTCTGGTTGCAGCAACGCGGATGGGACGCTCTCTCTGCGGCAGCGGGGACCAAGGATCCGGTCAGGACCGCCGAGTGTCTGCGCGGCCTTTCGCTACTGCAGGGCATCGCGCACCGGAATCTCTACAAGGTGTCTTTGACAATCGATCAGAACACTTTCGAAAAACTCTGCACGGGAAGCCATCAGAAAGCTGAGATTGAACGCGCGATCAGCGAGAAGAACGATTGGCTCCGAAAGAATGAAAGCGTTCGCCGAACCATTGAGACATCGATGGCGAACGCTGCGGGCTGGCCTCAAGATAGCCTCCTACTTTATGTCCCGCCCCGCAAAAGCCAAGCTAAGGGAATCGAAACCGGGGCCCTTGATGGGGGAGGCGTCGTTACACTTGGAGCTCACTCCGCCGTTATCGATGATGTGACTCATTTGAACGAGGCATATAAGGGACTTTGGAGGATTATCCTGCTTGTACACCCGAAGTACTCAGCTGAGGACGTCGGCCTTTCAAACGCAGTTGAGGCCCTCCTTGAAGGGTTATGGCCGGACATCGATCTGAACAAGGCGTCCGAGGCCCTCGCGGACGCCGCTTGGTTCACTTATATTCCCAAACTACAAAGGCCAGCAGCCCACAAGTATCAGGCATTGATTTCACCGCGGACGCCTGAATGGAGGCAGTTCATCTCTGCCGGACGGGAGACTTCCAACGGCACCGTGAACTCGGGCGAGCATGCCCTGAGAGCTGTGCTGTTGCTTAAGGTTCTTGACGGGGGAGGCTCAATAGAGATGATCAGAGATCGATTCGCCAACCCCGATTCGCTCTCAAACCAAGCGTCCGAATTTGAGAAGCAACTCATTGTTGAGGGGCGCGAAGGGGACGGCACGAAGGACACGGTGACATTGGCGGCACTCGACAAGATATCCAACGAACTACTGGCGACGCATCAGCCAAGCCTTTTCAGGAAATAGGCGCAGGGATGGACCACCGCCGTTCAACTTCGTTTAGCCCTGAGGTAGACCTTGCCCGCTCGGACGCGCGGGAGGTCCAGAGTCGTTTCCCATTCTTCTTCGACCAGATTCGAGTGCCGGTTGTTGACCTAGCGAGGGCGCTGGGTTTGAGGATCGAGGAGCGAGACGGTCTTCAACAGCGCGCACAACTCGAGATTTTTACAACCGGGGATGCGCAGGAGAGTGCGATCATCCTGAGGCCCGGTATGGACCAAAATGTGCGTAGATTCGCCATCGCTCATGAAATCGGGCACTTCGTGCTCTTCAAGGAACACTCTCTTCTTTTCCGCGCGTGGGACACTGAGCGCAGGGAGAAGTTCGCGAATTGGTTCGCCTCCGAGCTCCTACTTTCGCCTGAAGGGCGAGCTAAGATCGAGGAATCTTTCCGGCGTTTGTCCGACCCTCTCGATTTGCTCCGTTTAGCTTCCTCAGTTGGCCTTTCGCCCCTGGCGCTTCTGACTCAGGTGACGGCCAAGAGACCCATGACCTCCGGGCTCACTAAGATATGGCTGCGAGTTAGACATGTTGAGAATGCTGTCACACACTCTGAACCCAGACTAAGGATTGTCAGTGCATATTACGATCGTGACCGATTCTTTATTCCGAAGAATCAAAGTTTGAGAAGTTTCGCAGGCGGCGATACTTGGTTGTCGTCTTTGCCTATTGGTATTTCTTCGCGGCAGAAATCGACCGTCGTGGTCAAACTCAAGCGCTCTCCCGAATCGACCCCAAAATACGTACCCATGAAGTTACAGGCCGAAATCTCGGCAGTCCGGCTGGCCCCGTCCACGCAAGACCAAGGCTCGGTTTTCATCCTCGTAGCGGAATTTGAGGAGGGAGGCCCGAATCTTAACCAATCCGCAGAAGACTGGGTGCCCCAGGCCTCGACTCTGAGGCCTGGGATCGCAGAAACCCCTCCCAATCGCGGATAGTCTCCAAGAACGCCTTCACGACCCATCATCAAGCCGATCATGTCTGCAAACTTTCGACTGGCAGATTCGTCAGACGGTGTCTGACGAATTCTCTCGACGCTGTCGCGAGAATTTGCCGACACAACCAGCAAATGTATCAACTTCTCTATCGCAATGCCCCCCGTGAACCCGACAATCGGATTCTTGGGTAGCAGTAACCCAACAGCCGTCATGCTGTTGACCGTAGGCGCACTTTCTCCTTCAGAAGTATGCACAATTGCCGCGTGCAAGGCCCGCACGTGAGCGTGTGCTCGATCAAGGTTCTGGAATCGGGGTATTGATTGATATCGCCAAGCACGACCCTTCGCAGGTCGGACTCGTTCGGACAGTCAATGCGGTCCGGATTCGGGAAGGATCTGATGATCTGGTTGCGGAGCTCCTCCATTGCAGCATCATCCTCGGCCTCTGTAGGAATCCAAGAATGATCAATCGACATTGCAATCTCTTTCAAAGCGTCGTCGCGCTCTGCAACCTCAGCAAGTAGGCTTTCCCGCCACTCACCAGGTGGGTGCTCGAAAAGTACGATCAATTCAGCAAATCGTTTCAATTCGTGATCCGAATAGCTCTGCGCCACTTTGCGTAAGCGCACCAGAGAAACGTCTATGGCCTTCAGGTTGCCAGTCAAGCCGAGAAGTCCATTGAGAAGAGCTGAGACCTCGGCTCCGTCCGGGTCTCTGCCAGGCTTGTTCATTTGAGATGGTGTCATTTTCAACTCCGTTGAAGGGTATGCTTTGCGCGCTTTACCATTGTTGGCCGCGACCCATGCCAACGCTCAGAGAATTCGAAATCGTCCGGCAGGAGATTGAAGATGGTCCCTGCTGTGATCCGCTGCATGACGTAATCAAGCACGCTGAGTGCAGCCACGGCAAGACGAAGGCGAATAGGGCCAAGCCTGTCGAGCTTGGCCCCATAGAATTCGGATCGGGGGTCATTCCAATACATTGACCAATGCCTCCTCACCTGCAGCACTCGCAGCTTGCGTCAACGACGCCCCAGGCGTCAGAGATGACCGAAGCTGATCGACGGGGATGATTTGGCCATTCGCATAGATTCGATGGCGTCCGTGCTGCTTATGCCACTGCGACAGCGTCGGAGCGTGACGTGCCAACTCTGCGACTTGTCGCCACCCGCCTGCATTCTTGAAGGAGAAAGACACTTCCGCATTCTGTGGAAATGCTGGATCGAGTCCCGCGTCTACGACCACCGCGGTGGACATTTGAATATTGTGGAGTTCGTAGGAGAACAAATCTTGGAACCACATGCCACCAATGATCAAAACTGTCCATGGCTGCTGATCATAAAGTGCTGATGACCAATCTGCGCGTTGACTGGTCGAGCGTAATTCGCACTGCCGAAAGATGCCAAGCAGGTCTTTAACGCGTAAGCCTTTGGGAGAACGCATTGCGTCGAGGTTTCGTAGAACCGCCAGCGCTATCTGAGCCTTGGAGAGAAGCGGTCCCCGTGCTGAGTCGATGATAGTGTTCACATCATCGAGGAATCGAGCGACATTGAAGAAAGAAGCAATCGGGTACCATTCTCCAGTCAACCGGTTCACAATCAGCGGGCTAAAAACTGCCGAATCGGGATGCGCGTTAACAAATGTTGAACCGCGTTCTCGTTCAGGATGGATCATGTCCACAAACGTACAAAACGTGCTGTAGCACGCCATGGGCCACCAGTCGCGAAGAGGTTCCCATCGCACCGCGGACTGTGCTTTCAGATCGCTTGCGAGCTGGGAAAGTGTGTAGCGCTCCCGATATCGAGACTCATCGTCGATCTTTTCATCCCGCCCAGCAAACATGATTGGCTGGAACAGCACGCCGAAGATCTTCTCGCTATTCTCTGCAGCGAACTGGACAATGCTTCCGACCGCGTCGTTGTTCACGGTGTTGATAACCGTGACTTGCAGCGTGACGCGCATTCCCGCGGTGCTGATGTTGTCGATGGCTTTCAGCTTGATGTCCAGGTAGTTGCCGATGCCACGATGAGCGTTCTTCTCTTCTGTCATGCCATCAATCTGGAGAAACACGCCGTGCAAGCCGGCCGCATGTGCAGCTTGCGCGAAGTCCGGGCTCTCTGCAAATCTGATCCCGTTTGTTGCGACATGCAAGCGATTAAGGCCAATGCTCCGCGCGTAGCTAACCGCCGCCAAAAAGTGAGGCGACAACGTAGGCTCTCCTCCCGAAAAGAGAATGTTGAACTCGCGCTTCGGTTCGACCGAGGCCGCTTGGTCGAGAAGAGATTTGATTTCATCCAATGAGGGCTCGTAAACATGGTCCAACCGATTGGCGTCCATAAAGCATGGATTGCACTTCATGTTGCAACGTGTCGTGAGGTCCACCAGGACGTAGGAACCTCGCCCATAAAGGACACTGTGAACACCATGCACGGCGGCCTCGGTTCGTTCGAAGTCGCAACCAGGGAACAGACCCTCCATCTTCCAAAAGAACTCTGCATCTGTCGCGAGCATGTCTTCGAATGGGCCATGTCGATCGCAGGCCTTTCGAAGCAAAACAGTACCTGCTTCTTCGACAACTTCCGCGTCAATAACGCCAGGATGGTCGATCAGGTCAGTTGCATTCATCCTGCCGCCCAAGACGCCGTCTCGTACTTCAACCAAGCATTTGGGACAAACGGACTGCGTCGTCCTCGGGCCAAGCGGAGGAGACAAGCGTTCTCGTTTCTTTTTGAGTGGGATTGAGGACCAGACTGGTGTGGGTAGTTGTCCCTCTGGTAGGGAACGGTTAATCAATTGCGCGACGTTCCACGCAATGCCGGCAGCTCTTGTGGAAGCATGAAGGATGCTCATGGGGGGAAGTCCTCGCTAATGAAATGGTCGTGGCTCTGTCTCACCTCTTGCTCTTACAGGATTTTGATTGTTCCGCAGATCGGATTCGATTGCGACGCCAAACGAAATATCGCCGTTCGGGATCGACATTCGGTGCCCCATCGTGGCTCTTGCCGGGCACTGCGGTGAGGTGCCTTTCACTTTAGCATTGGTCAGTCGGGGAATGCGAACCCCGACAGCCTCGACGACCCCAATCCCTGCACCGCCTAACCAGCGCCAGCCTCGGAACACGCATGCATTGCCGGTTGCCCTCCTCTTTGGCCGGGTGGCTTGCGAATGATGGAGGCTGCATTCCGACCGCCTGCGCGGAAGGTAACGAGGCCTGATTGGATGAACCCTTCGCCCGAATCAATGGCGGAGAGCTGGCGGGCTACGTCGGCTGAGCCGAAACAATCGTCGGAGGACTGATGTGACAATCGTTTCATTGCTTATTTGATCTATAATGCAATGTATAAATTGACACTATAGCTAATATCGCCTATGTTTAGATTGTCATCTATTGAGGATCAAACAAATGCGCGACGATTTCAGGAATCTCAGGCTAAAACAACTGAACCGCGCCCTGGCCCCATTCCGCCCGGCCGTTTCCGTCGCTCGTCCCGTCAAAGGGTGGGTTCGCGCGATCCGGGAAGCCATCGGTGTTTCCTCCGCCGATCTCGCTAATAGGATGGGAACAAGTCGTCAGTTATCACTACAACAGGAAAAGGCCGAAGCCGAGGACAGGATCACTCTCAAGAGTCTGCGAACCTTGGCGAGCGCGCTTGATTGCGACTTGGTCTACGCTTTGGTTCCGAGAGCCGCTTCCTTGGAAGATCTGATGAGTAACCGCGCTCGTATTCAAGCTAAGAAAAACGTGCTCGGGGTAGAACACTCCATGGCGCTTGAAGACCAGGCGGTTGGAAATGTAGACGAAGCGATCGAAACGGAAACCCGGCGCATCATTCGAAAGCGGGCCGGCCGATGACGCTCTTCACCACGGGAGACGGCAATACACCGCTGTCTCCCGACGAACAAGCGGACCTTATTCCGAATCTCTCGACGAGAGACGAACTGAACGAATGGGAACGCACCAACATTCTTGTTGCCTATGATTGGGCGCTGAGCCCACGAAACCTTCGTCGAAACGACCCTATGACTGAGCCCTACCTTCGAGACCTGCACCATCGAATGTTTGATCAGACGTGGAAATGGGCGGGTCTCTACAGAACGACTGAGAAGAATATCGGCATACCGCATTACCAAATCCGCGAGGCACTCGCCGCTCTATTGGGCGACGCTCGCCATTGGCTCGAACACCGGACATTTCCGCCTGATGAAATCGCCCTCCGGTTTCATCATCGTCTGGTTTTCATTCATCCGTTTTCCAACGGCAACGGTCGCCACGGAAGGCTCATGGCGGACGTTCTTGCAAAGACCCAACACATGCCTGTGTTTACCTGGGGAGGCGCAGACATTGTGCAGCATGGAGATTTTCGGCGCAGCTATATCGATGCTCTTCGCGCCGCAGACAAAAACGATATAGGGCCACTCCTGGTATTCGCTCGCTCGTAAATGTGGGATGGCTTCGCCCAATTCAATGGCGGCGAAGTGAACCAGACATGGGGTAGGTCCAAGCCACCTAAACTTCTATGCCACGGAGGAAGCCTTGTTCTCTGCAGGCGCGGCAGAACGCGACGGCTTCCTCTCAGGGCCGGTGCTCTTGGCCGTATTTGGTCCGGAGCCACTTCGCGACCTCCTGAGGATCGAATCGTACCGCCCCACCCACGCGAAAACTCGGAATCTGTCCGCGCGCGGCCATGCGGTAAATGTGCTTATCGTCCACTCCCAATATGGCCGCAAGGTCGGAAACCTTGATGCCACCACTCCGGGCTTCCAGCTCTTCAATCAGATTGAGTTTCACGCAATCCCTCCAGGCCATTTATTCAACTCGACCGTTCCTGACGATCCAGCCATGCATTCAGTTCGGAAGCGCGGAAACGCCACAGTTTACCAACGTGGGAGCCGTGAATCTCACCGCGTCGAGCCAACTTCTGTAGCGTCTTGTGATGGATGTCTAAAAGTTGTGCGGCCTGGTAGCTGTTAAGGAGAGGTTCAAAATCAGGAATGCCGAATGAATGATTGTCGACTGAGCGAGGGGGACATTTTGCGACCACCTGTGCCATTAGCGACCTCCTTTTCCACGAGAGTGCCCCAAAATTCCCCAGGCGTCCAATACCTTTTTCGTCAAGACTGATGCTCTACAGGCATCAGGACGGAGCATTCCGTAGCGCACCGGAATCTTGAGGAAGAACCAGGTGCGCGAGAAGGGGCAATCGCTCTCGGCAAATTAGACATGCGACTACCGATTCTCTTTCAGCACCCGATGTGCTCGCCCAGGAATTCGTTGATGATCTGGAGGCTGCATTGGAACAGTTCAGCAAGATTGCCGCACGCCTAACGCGGAAGGCTGAGGTCAAGCCGATTTCTGAGGGAACAGACTGAACGACTCTTCCAACTGTAACGTTTTCGCTAGCGGCATGTAGGTACATGCCACGCATGGCATGAAAAACAACGGCCAAGGCCATGGAGGAAACGCCATGAATGCCAGACCGCCGGTTGGTTGCACATCGACCCGCAGGGTCAGTTCTACGACCGCCACGCCCAGCCGATAGCGAAGGAACACGCTTTAGAACATGCTGGGCATCTCACGCTTGCGGTCAACGAAATCTCTCAAACTCAATCCATCGCTAAAGGAACCATCGGCAACGAGCAGGGATTGAGCTTGTGATCCAATGGCGCACCCAACCAGGCGAATGCCCAGTTACCCAAAGACAGCCGACTGATGGATGGATTCCGGCTACGGGTATGTCAAGTTTTATCGCAACAAAACTTGACAATATGGCGTAGGTGGAACAGAGTAAAGGAGATGCCAAGGGCCGCCAAAACCCGCAGCACCGCCAGCTCTATCCGCCTACAGATTGAACGCGGCGGCGAGAAGTTATGGCGGCACAACGACTTCCGGGATCAGCCCTTTCCCGCCGTTGCCCAGACGCTCTCACGCCTGACCCGCAACGGGACATTAGAACGGCTGAGCAAAGGGGTCTATTATCGTCCTCGCTCGACAGCCTTCGGGCCGAGCCGTCCCAGCCCCACGGCAATCAAGAAACTGGCAGAGGGAACCAAGACGATCTTCCCATCCGGCACCGCTGCCGCCAACCTACTAGGTTTCAGCACGCAAACACCGCGGCGAAGCGAGTTGGCAACAAGCTCACTCAGTCTCCCCAGGAAACTCATCGGCGCCGAGACCCGCGTTCATCCACGGAGGCCGGTAGCGTGGAAGAACCTGTCTGAGACAGAAGCAGCTCTCCTCGACTTTTTACGCAGGGGCGGTAACACAAGCGAACTGTCTGCCGAACGCACCATTCAGAAGACCATGGCCCTACTGGCAACGGATCGTCACCTTGAACGACTGCTCAAGGTTGCTGATTCGGAGCCGCCACGGGTTCGCGCTCTACTCGGCGCATTAGCGGAAGAGCTTGAGCGAGATCCCGCCGGACGAGCGCGTCTGCGCGCCTCTTTGAATCCGCTCTCCCGGTTCGACTTTGGACAATTCACATCCCTGACGCACGCGCGCGAGTGGCAGGCCAAGGAAAGGCCCAAAACGTGAGACTGTTTGAACATCCTGACTTCGATCAGGTGATCCTTCAGGCCGCAGAGCGCTTTCAGCTCCGCCCAGCGATCATCGAGAAGGACTACTACGTCACCGAAGTGCTGCATATCATCGCCGCTACGGCCGGCGACAAAGTTATCTTCAAAAGCGGAACCAGCCTCTCGAAAGGCCGGAACTTGATTCAGCGGTTTTCAGAGGACATCGACATCTTTCTCGACCCGCTTGCCTTCGAGCCGCCCCTGACAAAACGCGGCATCGACCGCGAACTAAAGAGTCTGCGTGATGCCGTAGCCGCGCATCCGGCTCTTCAGTTCGTTCCCGAGGAGAGCCAAACCATAGGAGGCTTCGGACGCAATGACGGGTTCTCCTATCACCAGCTCCACGGCGGTCCCGGTGAAGTCGCCAACCGTGTGCTCCTCGAAGCAGGAGCAGCCAGCGGACGGGAACCTACCGCGAATGTTGAGCTGCGCTCCTACCTCGGCCAGTTTCTACAGGAAAAAGGAATCACGCTCGGGGCAGAAGACGAAAGCTCGTTCCCGATGCGCTTGCTTCATTTCAGGCGGACCTTCGTAGAGAAGATGTTTGCCATTCACAGCAAAGTGGAAATCCTCAAACGGGATGGACGCGCTCTGGGCACCTACGCTCGGCACTACTACGACCTCTTTCAACTCGCATCACGCCCCGAGGTTTTAGAGATGCTGCAATCTGCCGAGTATGGCGAGATCAAGCAGGACTACGACCGCGTCAGCCGCGCACACTTTCCTAGCAGCTACTTCTGCCCGGATCAAATGAGCTTTGCGAACAGCGACGCGCTCTTTGCGACGGGAGACCTTTCTGTCGCGATTGGCCGCGAATACAAAGGCCAGTGTGAGATTCTCTGTTTCGCTTCCCACCCGTCTTGGGAGATCGTGCAAGCCCGTTTTATGGAGCTTCGCAACCTGCTTTAGAACAGGAATGCACTCCTGGACAGGCGTAAATTGGAGATTTACCTTGGAACTAGCACAAGACCCACGGGGAAGGCCATCGACAATGCCTATTCAGGAAATCTACCTCGAGCAGGAGTCTGGCTTGAACCACTTTCAAGTCATCAAGAGCTACGACGCTATTCTTGCCAGAGAGGCGTTTTCAGGCATGGATGAGGATGCCTTAGCGCATCTCTCAACGTCTCTGCGCCTCGAAGAGAACTTCGAACCAGAAGACATTCCGACTTCCCCCGCTGAAATCCACGACTTTCTCTGGGAAGCGGTGTGCGACTCGGCGACAGAAGAGGGACATACGCGATCCTTTTTCATCGTGAGGCGCTCGACGCCATCCGCCGATGCATTTCTCTATGTTTCGGGAGACTGGCCGAGCGCTGAGGCTTATGTCAAACGAGCCATGGCTACCTAGACATTCGGATTCTTCTGGTTGGCAGACCGCCTCATTTTGGAGTTCAATGGCAACCTCAGCAGGCTCCCGCGACCCTTAAGCCAGTTCCCAATGGTCAAGGCCGTTGCTTCAGGTTGCTTCAGGCGCATAGCGCACTCCCAAACCACTGCGACCCGCCACCCCAATTTACGTAGTTCGTTGATGTTTTTTGCATCCCGCGATACATTCTGATCGAATTTGGCCGCCCAGAAACCGACATTTGACGATGGGTTGGTGCTCCACCAACACCCGGGGTGACGATGCCAAAAGCATCCGTGAACCAGGATGACAGCTTTATACTTGGGAAACACGAGATCGGGCTTGCCCGGAAGATCGGACACATGGATTCGGTAACGGAAGCCGGCCGAATGCAGTGCTGAACGTATAACCTTTTCCGGCTTCGTGTTCTTGCCACGAATGCCGGCCATCATTCGCGAACGGGTCAACTTGTCGACTACATCGGCCACTCAGAATCCTTTCAGCAAAAGCAACGGCGGCTCCAACCCTCTTACCAGAGAGACGGCGCAACCGACCGCTGAGTTCGCCGTGGTCGATTTGTTCGCCGGTCCGGGCGGACTGGCCGAAGGATTCTCCGCAGTTTCCGACCCGAGTGGTAAACATCCTTTCAAAGTCGTTCTTTCAGTTGAGAAGGAGAAAGCAGCCCACTCAACCCTGCTTCTGAGGACATTCCTGCGCCAATTTGGAAGGCAGTTACCGCCCGAATACTATAACTTCTTGACCAAAGGCACAGCCGAACCCGATTGGAAGGCCCTCTACCCGTCCCAGTGGCGGGCAGCAAATCAGGATGCGCTACTTCTAGAATTGGGTACAGCCGAGACCGATAAAATCCTCGGGGTAAGAATCGAAAAGATTCGTCAAGAATACGGGAAAAACACGATTCTGATCGGTGGCCCGCCGTGTCAGGCCTATTCACTCGTCGGTCGCGCTCGTAACCGTGGCATCGCGGAATACGTTGCTGAAGACGATCCAAGACACCATCTGTACGAAAAATACATCAGTATTCTGACTCGACTCCGGCCCGCTGCGTTTGTCATGGAGAACGTGAAGGGAATGCTCTCCTCATCTCTCAACCACGAACTGATCTTTGAACGGGTTTTGAGCGATCTTCGCTCCGCTGGGGACGGGTACACACTCGTGGCTCTCACACCTCGTGTCCGACAACAACAGGATTTGCTTGAACCTGTACTGCTTCCTACCGATTTTGTCATTCGCGGCGAGGACTTTGGTCTTCCCCAAGCCCGTCACCGCGTTATTGTGGTCGGAATCCGGAAAGATGTTGTCAATCCGACGCAAACGACACATTTCGTTCAACTGATACCAAAGTGGACTACGAGAACCAAGGTCGAGGATGTTCTTGCAGGAATGCCAAAGCTGAGAAGTGGACTGAGCCGAGACGATTCTCACGCAGATTGGGCAAAAGCAATCAAAGACGCCGCTGTTACCGTCTGCAAGTCCGTTGCATTTTTCCCCATCGAGGAGAGAGAGGAATTTCGCGGTCGAATCAAGGAATGTGCCGAGGTCGCGACAGATGCGGCAAGGCCGCTTCCGCGCACGGCATCCAGGCCCGCAAGATTGGGTTCCAAGTGTCCGAAGACGCTGAAAGAGTGGCTGCTCGACCCCCTATTGGATGTCCTACCCAACAATGAGAGTAGGGGCCATATGACGTCGGATCTGGCGCGATACCTCTTTGCCGCCGTGTATGCAGAACTGATGGCAGTCTCTCCCAAAGCAGACGACTTTCCAGAAACGTTGGCTCCTGAACATGCCAACTGGGCGTCCGGGAAGTTTGCAGACCGCTTCCGCGTTCAGGTGTGGGGGCAGCCCTCCACAACCGTGACTAGCCACATTTCTAAAGACGGACACTACTTCATTCATCCCGACCCCGAGCAATGCCGCTCTCTTACCGTGCGGGAGGCCGCGCGGCTACAAACATTTCCGGACAACTACTTGTTCAAGGGCAACAGAACGGAGCAGTTTATTCAGGTCGGCAACGCGGTTCCGCCTTTCCTTGCCAAGCAAATTGGAGAAGCAGTGAGTGTTCTCCTCCAAGCAGCCTCCAACGCCCAGACCGACGGCAATGGATCGAAGTTTTGGGGTGGCAGCCCGAGCGAGCGCGAACGGTCGTCCCAAATCTTGCGATCTAGGTCTCAAAGTTCGTATCGCTGACAAAATGGCCAAATGGTTCCGGGTGCGAAGAGCCATACCCTCAACAATTGAATGTGACACATCGGAATGGCTTTCCAAAACGCTTGAAAAATTGGATTTTGCGCCCCATCGCCCTCCCGTAGGATAGGATTTTCATTATCGAAAACCTGTCTCCAAATCCCGATCAGCAGGAAATCGGAGGCGAAATATGGATGCCTCCTGCGGCGTCAGACCTGCTTGAGTCGATGCGGGCTCTGGGCTATTCATTTGAGTCTGCCGTCGCTGACTTGGTAGACAATAGCCTCTCAGCAGAATCTCGCACTATCGACATTCGGTTTTCGCCTTTTGACGAGCCATTCGTGGCAATTCTTGACGACGGAACTGGAATGCTGCCATCGGTCCTCACCTCCGCAATGCGCCACGGCAGCAAGAATCCGATCCTCAAAAGGGAGGAGAGGGACTTAGGTCGCTTCGGCTTGGGGCTTAAGACAGCATCGCTTTCGCAATGCAGACGGATGACTGTCGTGTCCATCCGGGAAGGTCTCATCAGTGGCCGATGCTGGGATTTGGATCACGTCGCCGCTCGACAAGATTGGATGCTCTTGCAGCTCTCGGAAGCCGATATTGTCAGTCTCCCAATGGTCGATCAACTGTCCAAGCAGGGCCATGGAACGCTTGTGCTCTGGCAGAACTTTGACAGACTTGGCGCCGGAGAACATTCAATTGAGCAGGCGCTCGGCAATCGGATGGATTTGCTCCGAGAACACTTGGCCCTCGTATTTCACCGATTCCTGGCACCAGAGGCAGGTTCTGCCGCTGTGACAATCTCGATCAACAACCTTCAGGTTCGGGCGATTGATCCGTTCTTGACCAAAAACAAGGCAACCCAGCTCTTGCCTCCGCAAGCATTTCCGCTCGCGGGCG
The DNA here is from genome assembly GCA_963704415.1 of uncultured Acidobacteriaceae bacterium. Classification (GTDB taxonomy): domain Bacteria; phylum Acidobacteriota; class Terriglobia; order Terriglobales; family Acidobacteriaceae; genus Telmatobacter. The sequence goes on from OY969908.1 coordinate 3,744,540, forward strand.
AAAGAGTTCATGTTCAGGCGTACATCTTGCCCCATATTTCCAGGCTGACAGATGCTGACTTGGAACTCGCTGGCGGAGAAGACGGCTTGCGAAGGAATCAAGGATTTTACGTTTATAGAAATCGCAGGCTCATTAGTTGGGGATCTTGGTTTCGACTGGTTCGGCAAGAGGAACTTACGAAGCTCGCGCGGGTGCGGGTGGATCTCTCGAACCAGCTAGATCACCTCTGGAAACTGGACATCAAGAAATCCACGACGTCTCCTCCTGAGGCTCTGAGGGAAGGCTTGCGACAAATCATCGGTCGCATCACCGAGGGTAGTCGAAGCGTATTCGTCTTCAAGGGCAAGAAGGCTTCCGACAGCAAGATCGTTCATGCGTGGGATCGAATTATCGTCCGAGACGGTGTTTCCTACAGAATCAACAGGGACCATCCTCTCTTGTCTGTCCTGGAGACAGAGACTCAAGAGGGCCAGAACAATTTGTGGGAAGAGGTCTTTGCACTCCTGGAAAGGTCTCTTCCGCTTGACGCTATCTATCTCGATATGGCGTCCCATATTCGACCGATCATTGAGGATGCAGAGGGCGACGCCAAGACGCTGGAGAGGCTTGCGAATCAAATTTTGTCTTCGATCGGAAAGAACACCGATGCGGGTCGCCGTTTTCTCGAAGCCCTTTCTACAATCGAACCCTTCAATACCCATCCGGAAATCGCAAAGCAAATTGCGCTAAGGCTCTCCCATGAATGATGCTAACGTCCGCAATATAGAACGCACTCTGCCTGTCCTTCTACCTTCGGATCGCCCTCCAACGGAAGCCGAAGTAAAGGCTTTTGCGACTCAACTTCGTGCGGCCTTTCCGGTTTCTGAAGACGATTTTGAATCATTGCTTCGGCGCGTCTACACAAAAGTGTCGATCTCAATGGACATGGGTATCGCTCTCGTTTCAGAGCACCGGCCTTGGCTCAACGCCAGCAAACCAAACATAGATCCTTTTTATTGGCAGCGGTTTCAACAGCTACTCACTAACAAGAGCTGGCCGCCACAAGTGGTTACGCGACTCGATAGCGTCACCGATGAGCTGCTCGACTTGATGGGAAATCCCACACAAGCGGAGCATTTCAAACGGCGGGGATTGGTGGTCGGCGACGTTCAATCTGGCAAGACGGCTACCTACACCGCGCTCACGTGCAAGGCAGGCGACGCCGGCTATCGTCTCATCATTCTTCTAACTGGTACCTTAGAGAATTTGCGCAGGCAGACTCAAGAGCGACTGGACGAAGGATTCGTCGGCTTGGACAGTTCGGGGGAGTTGACGACAGTTAGAACGAGTCGGGCGGTCGGCGTTGGCATCATTGATCCGCGCCGCGCCGCGGGGGTATTCACTTCAAGACTCAGGGACTTCAACAAGACCTTGTTGGAAAGTCTCGGGTTCCGCCTGGATGGTTTCCAGATTCCAGTTCTTGTTGTCATCAAGAAGAACAAGAGCATTCTTCAAAACCTTGAAAAATGGCTGGGAGATTTTAATGCTGGACCGGACGGTAAGATTAGCGCTCCCGTGCTCGTAATCGACGATGAGGCCGACAACGCATCGGTGAATACTCGAAAGGGTGGTGAAGACCCGGCTGAGATCAATCGGCGTATCCGCTCACTGCTCGCAAAGTTTACCCATTCCAGCTATGTCGGTTTCACGGCCACCCCCTTTGCGAACGTCTTTATCGATCCCGACACCAAAGATGAAATGCTCGACAACGACCTCTTTCCGCGAGACTTCATCTATGGGTTGGAACCTCCATCAAATTATGTTGGCCCGCAAGCGGTCTTTGGAGATGACTCCGTGCGGAATATTCTCCGACCCGTAGAAGATGCGGACGCCGCATTTCCAGCCAAGCATAAATCGTCTCTCGTTGTGGCCAACTTGCCCGAAAGCCTTCTTGAGGCAGCCCGTTCCTTCTTGATTGCAACGACCTTGCGCGATTTGCGGGTGGAAGGCCCCACTCATCGTTCCATGCTGGTCAACGTCAGCCATTTCACTGCCGTACAAGATCAAGTCACCGCGCATCTTCACACTTGGCTATCGCAGATTCAGCAGGACATTCGCAACTACAGCCAATTGGCTGTCCCTGACGCACTCCGCAATAGGAACATCGCGTCCCTCCATGAAACGTGGCAACGTGAGTTTGGAGAAGCGGGCTACCCATGGGAGAAGGTGCAAGCTGGCCTCGTCGATGGGGTTCTTCCCATCAGCGTCAAGGCTGTCAATCAAAGAACCGGGGCTGCGAGTCTGGACTTCAAGCAGCATGAGGCTTCGGGTCTTCGCGTCATTGTCGTTGGAGGCAATAGTCTGTCGCGGGGCCTGACTCTAGAGGGCCTAAGCACCAGCTACTTTTTCCGATTCACCAAGATGTATGACAGTCTTCTCCAAATGGGCCGATGGTTTGGTTATCGGGACGGATATGAAGACCTCTGCCGTATCTGGCTTACTGACGACGTTGTTGATTGGTACACGCACATCACGTCTGCTACAGCAGAATTGCGCCAGGAATTGAGAAAGATGCGCGACCAGGGGCGGAAGCCGATCGACTTCGGCCTCAAAGTCAGGGCCCACCCGGATGCGCTGCTCGTTACAGCCCAGAACAAGATGAGAACTTCTGTTCTCATCAAGCGCGTCGTAAGTATCGCGAACAAGAGCCTGGAAACTACATATGTCAGAACTAACGAGAATGTGGTCAAAGCAAATAAGGTCGTAACAGAGAGATTCATCCGCGAGCTCGAAGCTGATGGCTTTGCGATGAAGCCATCAAATCTTGGCAACCCTATGTGGCGAGGTGTTCCGAAGCACCTTGTGGCAAACTTTGTCAGAGACTTTGCCGTAGACCCAGCGAACGTCAAATTCCAAGCAAAGGATCTCGCAACCTTCATAGCGAACACCACTGAGGATTTCTTGCAGGAATGGGATGTGGTGATTCCTCAAGGCCGAGGTGAGCAAACTTCCATCGGCGGGGTTAGCATTTATCCCACAGAACGTTCTGTCCGGGTCTACCCAAACAGTGTCCTCATCTCGGGCAAGAGCGCTCGCATAGCCTCGCCCGGAATTGAACAAGAGGGCTTGCCCGACGAGATGGTAAAGAAACTCATAGCTGAATACAGAAGGGATCAGCCAAACAAGACCGTACCCGATCTAGTATTTCGCGCCGTGCGACCTCGCCCATTGCTACTCATCCATGTAATCAAACCTCTTTTCAAGGGCCACGATGCGGCTACTCAAATCCCACAGCTGCTCGCATTGGGTCTCAGCTTCCGAGATTTTGACGACTCTGACGTAGCAAAGCAGGTTGAGTACCGGATCAATCTGGTCGAGTTACGATCCGGCGATGAGGCTGAAGACGAAGAAGACCTCGATATAGAAGGAGAGGACGATGAACTCGATTGAAGAGCTCTGGTCCAAAATCTCCGAGCAGCCGACACCCGCTGGAGCGTTTCGGCTTTTTGACGATTCACACCCTTTAGATCTGTTTGCGGGGATCGACCCGGAGGGTAGGCGCGTACTCATGCTCATCACGGATGAAGCCCCGCAGGACCTTCCGGCTCCAGGTGTAATCGAAGTTACGCTGAGTCAACGCGGCGACGGAAGGTTCAGCCTTGTGTTCCGACTTGCGCGCAGCGAATTCCATGAACTGTTCGGGAGGCTGTGCCAGGATTTGGTCGAGACCAGCCGTGTCAGCGACAAGCACAACGGAACGGCTAGGCTTCTTCTCCGACTGAATCGTTGGCGAAAGTTGCTTGAACCAGGACCGAGCAAAGGTCTGAGTGAAGAGCAACTGCGAGGTCTGTTTGGAGAACTCTGGTTTCTCAAAACTGTTGCGATACCGCAGTTCGGGTCCCTCACAGCCGTATTCGCTTGGAATGGTCCATTGGGAGCGCCGCAAGATTTCCAACTAGGGGATGGATTGGTGGAGGTCAAGACCCTGCTTCCTGGCGCACACACTGTCTCCATTTCTTCAGCGGAGCAACTCGAAAATGGATCAACACCGTTGCTGTTGGCGGCGATCGTTATCGACACATCCAAAGGAATCTCGCCTGCCGTATTGGTTGCGGATCTTCGCCATCAGTTGGAGGGAGAAGTTGTCGCCTCAGCGGAGTTCGATCTAAGACTAGCCGAGGTCGGCTACTCTGACCGAAGTGAATCGGATCACCTTCAGTTCACTGTACAGGACATTCGCTACTATCCAGTTAAAGACCCGTTCCCCCGCATCACGGTTTCTGAACTTCCATCCGGGGTCTCCAGAGTTACATACGATCTTGATCTGCACAAATGCGGAACTTACCGGAGTGACTTCACATATGCAGCTTGAGGACTATAGAAGGGAATTTCTGGAGGACATTAGGGCGCGCGCCAGCGTCGCCTCGAATTTCACTCACACGGAATTCGTCGACGTGTGCGCTGATCTATTGAGCGAAGCAGAAGAACTTTCGGATTTCGAGTCGTGCTACTTCCGCGGAAGCGGTTCCCGAAATAGATCTCTGGCCGTGGACGGCTTTGCACAGGACACGGTGGACGGCTCGCTTCGCCTTGTAGTTGCGGATTTCAGCGGAGCGGAGGATCTGCAAAGCCTGAATCAGACACAAGCGCGGTCCATGTTCGGGAAACTCGTTGCGTTTTGCGAGGACGCCTTTTCGGGAAGACTGTTGGATGAGGTGGACGAGTCTTCTCCCGCTCATTCACTAGCTCTTCTGTTGCGAGAGCAACGCAAACATATCTCGCGCTTGCGACTATATCTGATAACCGACGCTGCATTAAGCACGCGGGTTCGTGATTGGCCGGAGGGAGAAGCTGGCGGCATTCCAACCGAGTTCCATATCTGGGACATCAACCGGTTTCACCAAGTCAACGAATCACGGACCGGAAGAGACGAGCTAACGGTGGATTTCACTCAAGTTGTTCCGGGAGGTCTACCGTGTCTCGCCGCCAGTGTGGAAGCCGACAATTACCGTGCGTTCTTGTGTGTCATTCCTGGCACCGTCCTTGCAGACATCTATCAGCAATTTGGCAGCAGACTTCTGGAAGGCAATGTTCGGTCATATCTCGGTACTCGCGGACGTATTAACAAGCTGATCCGCAAGACCGTGACAACAGAACCGACGATGTTCTTTGCCTACAATAACGGTATTTCAGCCACGGCGACAAAGGCCGTTGTTGTCACACATGGTGATGGTCTGAGATTGACCGAGGTCACCGATTTGCAGATTGTCAACGGTGGACAGACAACGGCAACGCTCGCGAGCGCATTGGCGGATAAAGAAGCGGGTCTAGCCCACACCTTTGTTCAGATGAAGCTCTCCGAGGTCACGCCCGAAACCAACGGAAAATACACTCCCCTCATCGCGAGATACGCGAATAGCCAGAACAAGGTAAGTGACGCGGACTTCTATTCCAACCAGGAATTCCACCAAAGAATCGAACAAATTTCGCGGCTCCTCCGGGCTCCCGCACTGGGTGGAGCCCAGTATGGGACGCATTGGCGATACGAAAGGGCACGCGGAACCTATATGAACGAGCAATCAAAGCTCACTCCCGCCCAACGAGCTTTATTCCGGCTGCAAAACCCGCCTGGGCAGCTCATTACCAAAGTTGATTTGGCAAAGTTTGAGAACGCTTGGCGGTTTCTTCCGAACATCGTGAGTCAAGGAGCACAGAAGAATTTTGTTGCGTTCAGCAACTACGCACAAGTCGAGTGGGACAAGAATCCGGAGCAATTCAACGAAGAGTACTACAAGCGCGTCGTCGTGAAGGCTATGCTCTTTTGGAAGACAGAAGAGTTGGTATCCAAGCAACCCTGGTATCAAGGCGGCTACCGGGCAAACATCGTTGCATATGCCATCGCAAAGTTTGCACACTTGATCCAGTTTGAAGGGACAGGAGAACTCTTCGATTTCAAGGCTTGCTGGACACGACAGGGGCTTACTCCAGCCATCGAGAGTCAACTGATTTTGATTGCAGCCGAAGTATTCGAGGTGATCGTTTCGCCCGAGGGCGGATTCCAAAATGTCACAGAGTGGGCCAAGAAGGATGTATGTTGGCAGCAGGTACAAAAGCTCCGCATACCGCTCCACAAGGAGCTCGCCAAGCAGCTCGTTGCTCGTGAAGATGACCGCTTGGTGAAGAGGGAAGCGGAAGATCGACAAGAGACATTGAGTGGGATTCAAACCCAGATGCTTGTTGTAAATTTGGGAGGCTTGTACTGGAAACAACTGTCTGCTTGGGCTAAAGCGCGCAATCTTCTCAGTCCAGAAGAGGAATCATTCGTAGCGCTAGCGTGTACTATTCCTAGAAAACTTCCAAGTGAGAAACAGTCGGCCCGGCTAGTCAAGATCAAGGAAAAACTTGAGCTTGAGGGATATATGGGGCGATAACGAGCGAGAGGATGCGACTCAGATGGCTGCTTCGTCGTCGAAGCTATTCCATATATTGTGAAAGACGAGTCGAGTATCGCCGATCATGACTTCATACGGAACAGCTGTTATCGAAATGACCCTAGACCGTTCCCGAATCACGCTCTCATAAAGAGCGAGAAGGATATCCTTCTCGCTGGTTAGCTGCTTCCGAATCCTCGACAGTTGCGGCAATGAGCATACTGCAACGCTTGATGAAGCCTGAGTATAACCGTAGCTACTAAAACGGGCCACAAACCTTCCTACTGCGAATAAACGTACCGTCGCAATGCTTCCCTCAAGTTGCAACGCTTTCGTCACCGCCTCCAGACCCACGTCGGCAATCCAAGCCTCAATCTTTTCGGTCCAGCTATCTACCTGCGAGACAAAGTTCTTGGCGCGGCTCTTTTGCTTTTTAACCTCCGCTGCTCCAAAATCCTGCCACTTAAGTTGAAAGAGCGCTAGGCAGCGACTATCAGGATCGTACACACCGGCGTCAATGTCTGTCAGGGTCTTGCCCTTGTGTTTAATGATTGTCGGACGCACCAACATCTGACACCGCGTCCCCAGAAAAAGAAGATTCAGCTCTTGCCGCATCCAAGCTTCGCGCGGCGCTCGAAAAGATGCTTCAGAAACAGGTGTATTGAATTCGAGCATCATCCTCGCGCCGTGTAGTGGATTCCGAAAGATGCTTGCGACTGGTCTCAGTACATGGACGTTGGAAATCTGAATGAGCAGCGGAATGTAAGGCCTTTCAGATGCGGCGAAGTAACGCGTATCCTCCGGAGTCACGATTAGTTTGTCGAGCGCTAGGGCAACTTCTATCGCATCTCCTCCAATGAAGGAACTCACAGAATCAATGAGGTCGCTACGTGGCTCCCACAGCGTTAGGCTTACAGCAAAATTTACATCTTTCATTTTCTTGTGCCCGATTCCTACAAACTGAATATGCTTCAAGAAATTGGATGCGAGAAGCCCAGTTATACCAGTGAGAAGATCCCCCGGCGTGCCCAGTACATTCGTGTCAGGATGTATTCCAGCTTCATTGCGCCAATCAAGCAACTGGTCAGCTGTTGCCGATAGAAAATATGCGTCAATTTCAGGAGTCGCTCCGTATCCGACCATTGTTACACCGGGAGCACCCTTCCAAGGAAATACCAAGTCCTCCATGGCCCTTTGGATTACTTGACTGGATTTGGGCGAAGCCTCAAATGATGACTGTGCCAGCTCGCTGAGCTTTGGAAGTGCGCCAATATCAATCTGGTCAAGAAAATGATCCGATGTGGCAAAGTTCAGGCTGCGGATAAAAAGTGTGTTCCCCTCGGTCGCAATCTCCGCCATACCGAGTCGGACCATGCTCGCAGTCTTCCGCAGAAGAGATGACAACCCCAGCTCATGGAGAATCGAACGACCGACGCGAAGTGAGTCGTGGGTACTAGGACGCGCTGGTATCCCTTCCGCGTGGAAGTCGGGCGTAAGCATTGCGACCACGGTTTCGTTCCACCCTCGAAGCATCAAGTCGAACTCGGGATAGGGCAATTTGTTCTCGGGTGTTTCGGAAATTTGTCGTACTTGCTCGTAGTCCAGTGCGCGACAGGCCTCAATGAAGAGGGCCCGCCTGTCGTATGGATTGAGAGCGGCCAACCACGTCGTCACTTCGTTATGTTTCTCGTGAGCCAACCTTTGAAGTATCTGTACGGGCTTTTCGATCATTGGGCTCGCTTGCTAACTGCATGGGCTATATGCACTCCCTTTTGTGGAGCGCATGTTTATATGAATCATAGGCCGTCAGGCGCAGTGCGGTTTGCGTCGTTAGATGAGGGAGGAAGGTTCCTCCCTAGCTCCAGACGCTTTGCGTCTTCCACTACCCACCTCAGCGGGCCTGTTCCTGCCCGCAACGCCGGCCCTGATGTTCTGAAGAACAACAGCAACAGCAAAAACTCCTAAGGGGAGTGAGAGTACCGGGACATCCTTTACGTTTTAGACCGGGGACATGGTTTACAAGCCCCTTGCGGTGAGAGTGGCTTTGATTGCGGGTTTCCGGCGGGGCTTTGCCGGTCTTCAAATACATGATAGTCGCCGTCGTAGCCGTGGTAATGTGGGAATCCCCGCAGGGATTTCCAAGGGGTGTGGGAAGGGTGGAAAGCCGGCTTTATGGCTTTCCATGCTTTCCATACCCCGGCATTTCCATGGCTTGTTTTTTCCGCGTTCGCGTTTCAACTTTCGAGCGGGTGGACTTTAGGCCACGCGTCCGGATCTTCTACACGGCCTAAATTCGAGGGAATTCGGTAGTACCACCAATCGCGCCCCGGGATGTAGTTATGTTTTGCTGCGACATCTTCACCCCAAATGCATGAACTGGTAGGAAGCGTCGCGTTCAAGAAGCCATCATCCAGCGCGGGAAGAGAAGAAGCCACCATCCTCCGCTCGGTATCTTCTGCGAGCGGTAATAGCTCATCGATGATCCTGCGGCCGTCCATGTCATTCAGATACTCGTCGAATAATCCTGTGAACCCTCCGACAACATCACCTACGGTCCGTTGCCAGTCATGCATGAGGTATTCCAGGCCGCCATCGCACACGCGCTTGGAAAAGCCGTGCAGCGTGCAATATTCCCGTATTGCTGGCGAAGGGTCGTTCATCTGAAGGCTCATGAATCGTAATTATAGGATGGCAGCGCCTCTCAATTGCACCTCTAAGCCTGACGCCAGAGTTTACGCTCGAAGCGCTGGGCGGAACCTCATCTCGGAGCTATTGAACTCACCCAATTCGGTATTACAGAAGAAGACGCGATGCACGTCCTCATCCATCTGTTCCAGCCCGATTTCTTCGTTGCGGAAAACCTCGCTGACGAAAACACGGCCCTTGTGCCAGCTAATGTCCCCGCTGTTGTTCACTCGCCGCGTCTGGAATGATCGGGGATATTGAAAGCTCGCTATCCTGCTGGGAAGGAGCCGAGTGCTGGGAACGTAGATGCTCCCTGGCGTTTCGTTGGCCAACGCTTCGTGCGGACGTTCATGGTTGAACACTAAGCGGAAACGATCAAACTTCTTCTGTTGCGCGGTCACGGTGCGAGCTGGCGGCTTCGCGGTATCCTCTTTAAGCGTGCGATGCATCCGTTCGTGCCTTCCGTTTTGCTGAGGTCGGCCTGGCTGGATGCGCTCGTGAACGATGCCGAGCTTCATCCATCCGAGCGATAACTTCGAGAGGCCCAACAGGCCGACGCCCGCGAATGGCGCTCCGTTGTCAGTGCGGATACGTTCTGGCACGCCGAACTCCCGCATCGCAGCATCGCAAACGGCGCTTACCTGGGCCAGGTCCATGCGTGCGACCGCCTGACATCGGAGTAGAAACCGGCTGTGTGCATCTGTGATCGTGAACGGATCGCATCGATATCCGTCGCCCGTCAGGAAGTACCCTTTGAAATCCATGCACCAAAGCTGGTTGGGTGCGGTCACCATCGAGAACGGTTGCGAGCTGGGCGTTGCGCGCCTCTTCTTCCTCTTCGGGTTGGTGAGCCCGGCCCTGCTGAGGATCTGACCCACCGTACTTGCCGCCGGCCAGCTCTCGTTCGGGTTCATGCGCTCCAGTCGCGCCTTGAGCTTCCTCGCTCCCCATGAAGGGAATCGCTTCCGTAGCGCGAGGATCTCGTTCTCGATCTCAGCCGACGTTGCGTATGGGGAACTGTGCGGCGTGCGCGTCAGATCGAGCAGGCCCTCAGGCCCAACTTCGTCGTAACGCTTGATCCACTTGTAAGCAGTTGGACGTGAAATGCCATACTCGTGGCAAAGATCGGTCACGGACATCTCTTCCTTCTGATAGCTCGATAAAAACTGCAGGCGTTGGTCCACGGTTCGAGTCTCTTTCCAAGGCATAAACGCATCTTCGTGCGTCAAGCCAAAGCTGGGAAAGCCAACTGTTCTCCGCCATGGTGTAAACCATGTCTCCGGTCTGTTTTGTAAAGCATCTCCCCGGTATGCTCAGGAGCTCCGCCCCTCGCGCCCGCAAGGGGTTTCCCCAGGCTTCCGCGCTTCGCTTGTGCAGCCCTTCGCCCTTTCCACTCCCGCTTCGCTCGCGTTCCAAGGGTGGGAGATCCCCCATAAGCGCTAAGATAACAATTGACTGGTTTCAGCATCGGGGCTAATCTTGGCGCATGGCCGAGCTTGAGAACTGGCAAGTCTTGCGTGGTCTATTTCCATCTGGATGGGAACAGTTGGGCAGGAGTAGCGGGGCGGTGAGGCGGTTGCGCGGTTTTCCATCCTTGGAAGCTTTGTTGCGTACATTGCTGATGCATGTGGGCTGCGGTTGGTCGCTGCGTGAAACGGCGGTGCAAGCTAAGTTAGCAGGGATTGCCGATGTCTCCGATGTGACGTTGTTGAATCGTTTGCGGGACTCCGAGAGTTGGCTGAGACATTTGTGTCAGCAACTGTGGAAAGATAACGGAGTTGAGTTGCAACCCGGCCTTCACGGCCGAACGGTACGGTTGCTTGACGCCACGGTGGTCAAAGAGCCCGGCCAGACGGGAAGCCAGTGGCGAATTCACTACAGTCTTCGCTTGCCCACCTTGGAGTGCGATTGTTTCGATCTCACCTCGACCCAAGGCCCAAATAGCGCAGAGCGGTTCGGGCGTTTTCGCTTTCAGGCCAACGAATTGGTATTGGCCGATGCAGGTTATTGTCATCCTGCTGGAATCGCTGCTGTGGTCCAGCAACAGGCGGATGTATGCGTGCGTCTGAATCCCCATGCACTTCCGTTGTGGGATGAATCCGGGAATCTGTTTTCGCTGCTGAAACCCTTGGCGAAATTGCGATCTTCAGGGCAGGTGGCGGAATGGCCAATATGGGTGCGATCGGGCGAAACGGAAATCGCGGGAAGGATCTGTGCGATTCGCAAGAGTCGGGAAGCAATAGAGCGAGCCCAGCGCCGACTGGATATAAGGCAGCAGGACGGGAAGAGCGTGGGTCCGGAAACACGAAAGTACGCAGAGTACGTGCTGGTTTTCACTACGCTTCCTACCTCGGTGGCCAGCACCGAACAAATCCTGGAGGCCTATCGATTGCGATGGCAAGTCGAACTGACCTTCAAGCGACTGAAGTCGATCGCACAGATCGGACACGTGCCGAAACATGATGATCAGAGCAGTCGCGCCTGGTTATACGGGAAACTATTCGTGGCCTTGTTGAGTCAAAGGCTGGCGCAGGTAGGAAAAACTATTTCCCCCTGGGGCTACTTACTGCCCGAAACCACGCACTCGAAGTACATGGCGTGAATTTCAGTTTGCTTTCCACCAGGTCGTCACCGCTATCACTCCGCCATTGCACCTAAACGCAGTATTGAACAGCTGGAATCAAGTGGCCGCCGCTCTTAGCGAGCCAAGCCGCAAGCGGAGGCCGCAACTCGCTTCTTTATCTTAGCGCTTATGGGGAGATCCCCCTCCCCTTGCGCTTGCTACCCCCCGCCTTCGCCAGGAGGCGTTCGGCATGTATGTACACGCCGCCGCCCGATTTAAGGGCAAAGGCCAGTGCAACAGCCCAAGGAGGAAGCACCCATGAACCCCACCGTCGCAGCCGTCAACCAGTCCACCGCCAACACCAACAAGCAGCAGAAGCAGACCGCGAAAGAAGTAATCGCGGCCAACGTGCAAGCCCTCATCGAGCAGTTGGAGGAGGGGCACTCCGAAGCCCTCACCGCCTACCTCACCGCAATGGGCAGGTTTCACAATTACAGCTTTGGCAACATTCTGGAGATTGCACGGCAGAAGCCGGACGCAACCCGCGTTGCTGGCCTTTATGCGTGGAACCAGCTTGGACGCAAGGTCAAGAAGGGCGAGCACGGTATCCGCATTCTTGCTCCAGTGATCGGCATTCGCCGCAAGAAGGACGAGGAAGCCGAGAAGGACATCCGCACTCAGAATCAGGCCGTTTTGGTTGGATTCCGCGCCGCCTATGTCTTCGATGTGAGCCAGACCGAAGGCAAGGAGCTTCCAGAATTCTCCGAGCGAGTCTCCGGCAGCGCAGGAGAGTACCGCGACCGCCTTGTGGATTTTGTCATTGCTCAGGGCATCGCGCTGGAGTTCAAAGAGAGCATCGCCCCCGCCCTTGGCATGAGCTACGGAGGAAAGATCGCTTTACTTCCCGGCCAGTCTTCCGCCGAGGAGTTCTCAACCCTTGTGCATGAACTGGCGCACGAGATGTTGCACAAGGCCGAACGCCGCACCGCCACCACCAAAACCGTACGCGAAACCGAGGCCGAGGCAGTGGCCTTTGTGGTCGGAAAGACCATCGGCCTTCAGAACGGCAGGACATCAGCGGATTACATCCACCTGTACCACGGAAACGCCGCGCTGCTTACCGAGAGCTTGGAAGTGATTCAGAAGACTTCCGCCCTCATTCTCTCCGCAATTGAAAACCCCGCAACAGAGACAGCCGAAGAGCAGGAGCCGGAACTGGCGCAAGCCAGCTAACCCCGGACTTGACGTTGCGGACGGCCCCGCGCCGTCCGCTCAACTCCCCCGCACGTCCCAACCGCTCGAAGGAGAGCAATCCATGAACACGAACACTGCGACTGAATACCGCAATCTCCCGCTTGCCGTCCTCACCGAGTCCACCACCAACCCGCGCCGAATCTTTGAGGATTCCGCTCTCAAGGAACTGGCCGAGAGCATCCGCAGCCAGGGAGTTCTCTCTCCCTTGCTCGTGCGGCCTCTCACCGATCAGAGCTTTGAGATTGTCGCCGGAGCCAGACGTTATCGCGCAGCTCAGATGGCAGATGCACCAACGGTCCCTGTCCGCATTGTGAATCTCACCGACGCCGAGGCATTGGAGGCGCAGCTAATCGAAAACCTGCAACGCCGCGACGTTCACCCGCTGGAGGAGGCGCAGGGATTCAAGGCCCTGCTCAACTTGGAAGACCCGAAGTACAGCATCGAGCAGATCGCCGCGAAGGTTGGAAAGAGCCCCACATATTGCGTCGCCAGAGTTCGGTTGACGGAGCTTACCGCGCCAGTGGTTGAGGCGTTCTATGCCGAGGAGATCGGAGTAGGCCATGCCTTACTACTCGCCAAATTGCAGCCCGCGCAACAGGAACAGGCACTCGGCATTTGCTTCCGCGAAGAATGGAACGGAGCCGGAGCCAAGGCCAAGCGCGTCTTGCTTCCTGTTCGGCACCTGCAACAGTGGATTGAGCATAATGTTCTCTTGCTCTTGAAACAGGCGCCGTTCAACAAACGGGATTCGCAACTCGTTCCCGCCGCAGGAAGCTGCGTTGAGTGCCCGAAGCGCACCGGACACAATAAGCTTCTTTTTGCTGATGTCAGCGGCAATACAGACGCTTGCACCGACCCGAATTGCTATGCCGCCAAACTGGATACGCACGTAAAGGCCAAGGTTGCGGCCAAGCCGGGGCTTGTCCAGATCAGCACTGGATACAAGCAGCAACCGGAGGGCGAGAAGACGATTCCGCGCAATAAGTACGTCGAAATCCGGGAGGAGAAACCCGACACGCCGGAGAAGGCGAACTGGCCGGAGTTCAAAACTTGCAAGTACACCACCGAAGCCATCGTGTCGGATGGCATCGACAAGGGCGAATTGCGGAAGGTTTGCACCGAGCCAACCTGCCCGGTACACCATCCCAAGAAAAAGACGCCGAAGGCCAATGCCAGCTTCAAAATCGAGCAGGAGAAGAGTCGCCGGGAGGAAGCGCTGGCGAACGCAACCGGAATTCGCGTCTTGCAATCCATCGTGGCCGCCGTTCCCGTTCGGCTGATGAAACGCGACCTGCTCTTTGTCGCCGAACAGTTGCTCCTGTTGCTGGATGAAAGACGGCTGGAGATGGTCGCGCGGAATCGGAGCATCAAGGCTAAAGAAGGAGAATCCGTCGCCAAACCTTTAGGAGCTTTTGTCCGCAAGGCCGACGAAGGAACTATCGGAAAGCTGGTTGTTGAAGCCTTAATCTTGCTATCGGCCAGAACCCAGGCTGACGGCGGAAAGACGCTTCGTGTCGCCGCCCAAGTCTACGGGATCGACACCGATGCCGTGGCCCTCAAGGTAAAGCAGGAGTTCACCGCGAAAGACAAGGCGAGAAAGGCTGCTAAGCCGGAGCCGAAACCGCCAGCCAAGCCAGAGGCCAAAACTGTTAAGAAGACCGCCGCATAATCGTCAGCCAAAGAAAGCACTCGGCGGAGCCTGGCCTCATACAGGCTCCGCATTTTTGTACCCGCCTGCCCGTCTTCCCACCCTTGTTCGATGCTCCTGCCTGGGGGCAGGAGCGTCATCTCTGGCCCACCCGACGGGCAGCGCCGAACGCTCTCGGCAGGAACGCACGGCATTGCCGGTCGTCAGCGACTGAATTGTGGCAAGGTCGTTGACGGCCGGTACCGCAGCTCAGTGACGCGGCTCGGCGCACCGAAAAGATTTGTCCCGAGCCCGTCTACCACCCTTTAGCGATGCCCCAGAAAAGCGCCGGGCCGTCATGTTTCCCCACCCGACGGGCAAGTGCCCGTCGGCAGTGCGATGCGACACGCGATCCTGTTCCCGGTGTGTCGGGCGCGATTGCTCCATTTCATCTTGCCCGCTGGCGAGGCCCGACGCGCTTCCGGAATGCAAGCGGCGCTGCTACGCAGCGGGTGAAAGGTGACACGTCATCCCCAGACGGGGTCGCGCACGCCTCAATTTGTGAACATCTTGATTTTGAGGTATTTGGACGAATTGTGCTTCCGCTTGTAAACGCGAATACCTCCGCCAGGCCTCCCACGTTTACAAATGTGAACATGTTTCAATGGACTGACTTAGCGCCTTCAAGTTTGACAAGACCGAGGCTCCGGGTTACCTTGCGACTAGGCGACTGAGCTGATGTCTTCCCCCGATACCAGACCGCCTTCTGTGGTCCCGCCAGCTGTGTCCGCTCCCCGGGCAGGTGAGAGTTTTCGGGCCAAATCCATCGCCACCCGGATTACCGAGACGGAATTCGTCGAGATTGAATCAGCCGCTTCGGCCCAGGGCAAGAAGGTCGCAGAGTGGCTTCGCGAAGCTGCCCTCGCTCAGGCCCGAGGACGCCGCGCCGACGAAACGGACCCGGTCTTATTGGCAGAGCTGATGGCCATCCGGACCCTGTTTGTGAATCTGTTTGCCTCTGCATCGAAGGGTCCGTTGAGCGAAGACTCCATTCGCAAGATGGTTGCGTACGCGGATTCGATCAAACTTCAAAAAGCTGAAGAATTCCTGGCAAGTCGAAAGGAAGGCAAGACCGGAAAAATCTAGGAGGTCATACTGTGCCACCGCTCCGATTTCCTCGACGGTCCCTGTTCTGGTTCGTCATATTCCTGGGCATGTTGGTTGCTCTTCCCGCCCTTCCCCTGTTGGGATCCTTCATGTTCTTCGTGGAGCCGCCGCTTCAGCGGCACTATCTGCTCGCCTACGTAGAAAGTGCAAAAATCGCCGGCCAGCACAGCGCGACGACTCCGGTAGTCTGGCTTTACAAGACCGCTCCCGGTCGACGCCATGTTCTCCTCAGTGAGCGCGACGTCCAGGCAACGAATAGTGGAACTCTCGGTGTTCGACTTTCTCCAGCGGCTTTGGCGGATGGGTGGACAGGTATTGAGGCGGGTGCTCAGGAGCGAGTGAACTCGGCAGAATTGGAAGCGCTCCTACGAGCGAACATCTACAACGACCACAGCTACGGGTGGGTAGTTGCCGAACCGCTACTGCTTGGTCTTCTCCCAGTTGCTGGATTGGTAGCTGTGGTGATCGCGATCAGGCGCAGATCGAGAGTTTCACGAAGTCACGAAGAGCGGCATGGAAGGCGGACCAGGGGTCCTGAACTGATTTCGGCTGGCGACTGGAATACCAAGCTGCGGCCAGATGGTCTTCGCCTCCAGTTGGATACTTCCACGCTCAGTCAAATCCAGTCTCGCTTCCTTGGCCGTCGCCCTCCTTCACTCGGGATTCGCAAGAATCTTGAATCGAGCCACATCCTTATTATGGGCGACAGCGGCAGCGGAAAAACCTCTGCCATGCGCCAGATCCTTCGTCAGGTTGCGTCCCGGCAGGACGTAGCAGTTGTTTACGATCCAGCTCTTGAGTTCACACCCGAGTTTTATTCACCAGAGCGCGGTGACGTCATTCTGAACCCTCTCGACGATAGATGCCCTTATTGGGACATTGCAGAAGAATCACAATCAGACGACGCCAACGCCGCTATGGCGGCGGCTCTATTCCCAGATAAGGATTTCGAAAAGGACTATTTTACTGACGCGCCCCGCCGAGTCTTTAGCTTTTTGATGCGCCGTCAGCCCAGTCCTCAGCAGCTGATCACGTGGATGAGCAACTCGGAGCAGATAGAGGCGATGGCGAAGGGCACACCTTATGCGTCGTTCCTTGATCCTGGCGCGCCTGCCCAAAGAGGAGGTGTGCTTTCGAGTTTCAATATGATCGCCGAAAGCCTTGAACTCTTGCCGACCAAGGAAGCCCGCCCGGTCTATTCGTCGGGGCGCTGGAATGCTGAACGGCGTCAGTGGATATTCCTGACTTCCAGTCCGGCCTCTCGACAAAAGATTCTGCCTCTTCACAGCGCATGGCTGGACATGCTGATCCTCCGCACAATGGAACCGGCAATACATCGCGCCAAGGCCGTCTGGTTTGTTCTCGATGAAGTCGCGAGCCTGAATAAACTGCCTCAGCTCCATACAGCAGTCACGGAGGCGCGAAAATCAGGAAATCCGGTGGTGCTGGGTTTTCAGGGACGTAGCCAAATCGAGAAAAGGTACGGGAAGGATGCTGAAACAATGCTTTCCCAGCCAGCGACAAAGCTCTTTTTGAAGACTTCGGAGCCGCATTCGTCGAAGTGGGTTTCTGATGCTATTGGAGAGATTGAGGTGGAGCGCCTCAAGGAGTCGCAGCGGCACAGCTTGTTACCCGGCAACCGGCAATACTCGATGGAGATCGTGAACAAGCCGCTCGTGATGGCTTCCGAAATAGCGGGATTGGAACCCCTTCACGGCTATATCAAACAAGAAAATCTTGTCGTCAAGGCCCGATTCCCATACATTCGTGCGATTGAGCGCCAGCCCGCTTTTCTGGATCGAGGAACTGTCGCCACTTCGACACCGGGGATGGTCAAGGAGAGGGCTACGCCTAGTCCTCACGAAGTAGTCATCGAAATGCCGCCGAAAAGTCCGGCAGGAAGACAAGACATATTCCCCCTTCCCACGCAGCGGAAGGTCGCGAACGACGAACCCGCTGTCTGGGACGAATCTCAGTGGATTAACTGAGTTTCTCTTGCCCAATTCAGGCAGCCTCTGGACCGTTTCGAATTTTGGAGTTGAGGGCTATGTTGACCATTTCGAAGGCGCTCTCTGCAGGGCAGGCGCAAACGTACCACTCTCGTGAGTTCACTTCTGAAGAACAGAATTATTGGAGCCAGGATCGTCGCGCGTACAGCGAGTGGCGCGGGGCACTAGCGGAAGAATGGGATTTGAAGGGTTCCGTGGGAGCATCGCATTTTGCGCGATTGAGTGAAGGTCAACACCCCGAAACAGGCGAGCAACTGGTCAAACACCAGCCTGCTCGGACATACGAGAACGAATATGGGAGGCAGATCACCAGTGCTGAGCACCGGGCCGGGTGGGACGCCACCTTCTCTGCGCCGAAATCAGTCTCGTTGACCGCACTCGTCGGCGGCGATGATCGGATTCGCGAAGCACATCGCGAGAGCGTCGGCGTTGCATTGGCAGAATTGGAACGATATACGCAGGCCAGGATGGGCAATACCCGCACTCCGGAAACAACAGGGAAGTTCGTTGCCGCAACTTTTGAGCATGACACCGCGCGGCCAGTCGAGGGATATGCCGCCCCGCAGCTTCACACGCACGCTGTCATTTTCAATGTGACCGTTCGCGACAATGGCCAACCCCGGGCACTCCAGGAGCGCAGCCTTTTCCAGTCACAGCATTATGTGACGAGTGTCTACCGTTCGGAACTCGCCTTGCGCCTTCAAGGACTGGGCTATTCGATCGAGCGGGGCAAGTATGGACAACCAGAAATTAGGGGCTACACGCAGGAATACCTGGATGCCTCCAGCCCACGGCGGGAGCAAATTCAGGAACACTTGCGGTCTATCGGAATGGAAGGCGCTGGCGCAGCCCAAGTCGCTGCTCATAGGACGCGCGATCAAAAAGAACTGCTCTCGGCCGACGCCGTCCTTAAACGACACATGGAGTTGTCCGCCAAGTATGGGCATCAACCAGATCGTGTCGTTGCAGAGGCCCGCCAGCACATACCAACTCGTTCTCACCAGCCCGAGAAGATCGCTCAACAGGCGGTGACCTACGCTCGTAGCCACGTCTTCGAGCGCGCTGCTGTTCGCGACGAGCGAGTTGTGCTTCACTCTGTGCTCGATCGGGGAATGGGCCAAATTAGTTTTCAGCAAGCGCGCGAAGAGCTCCAGCTTCGGGTGAAGGCGGGTGAGTTCCGCATACTCGAACCGCAAGAGGGAGAGGCCGGGCGGCGATACTCAACGGCAGAAATGATCCGGCTTGAGAAAGAAACCCTCGGCCGCATGGAAGCGGGCAATCAACACGGTGTAACCAACTCACCGCTCGTTCGCTCAGAGACGGGTACCGCGGTGTTAAATCATCACTCTGAGATGAATACTGCCCAACGTAGCGCTGTTCATGAAATATTGAATTCGCGCGAACAGTTCGTAGGACTTGACGGTAGAGCGGGTGTCGGAAAAACGACGACCCTCTCAGTCGTTCGAGAGGCTGCCGAGGCCGAGGGCTACCGCATTGAAGGATTCGCGCCCACATCTCGTGCTGCACAGAAGCTTGCCGAAGCCGGAATTGAAACCACAACTTTGCAGCGCCACCTCGTCAGCGGCGAGCAGCCCGATAGCGGTGATCGACGCCTTTACATTCTGGACGAGTCCTCTCTCGCCTCGACGCGGCAGATGCACGCGTTCGCGAGCCGGCTGCATCCGAGTGAAAGAGTGCTCCTGGTAGGCGACACGCGGCAGCACGAGGCAGTCGAAGCGGGCCGACCCTTCGCTCAACTTCAAGAAGCAGGCATGAAAACGGTACGGCTCGACGAGATCGTTAGGCAACGCGACCCAGCCCTTAAGGAGGTCGTAGAGCAACTAGCCCGTGGAGAAGTTCAGGCAGGCGTGGCAAGCCTTGAACGACAAGGACGGGTTTATGAGATGCCTGGGCGGACGGACCGCATCGCTGCTATTGCTCGCGAGTATGTGAAGACTCCCGGCAATACATTGGTGATTTCTCCTGATAACCGCTCCCGTACGGAAATAAACGAGCGGATTCACACGGAACTCCAGGCGGACGGCAAAGTGAGCAAGCATGAACACAAAGTGATCACGCTCATTGCTCGCCAGGACATGACCGGGGCCGACCGGAGCTGGGCACAGAAATATCAGCAGAATGATGTATTGCGATATGCCAGAACGTCCAACGAAACTGGCATTAGAAAAGGGGAGTACACGCGCGTCACGAGGATTGACGCGCGTAGCAACCTGCTAACAGTTTCGCGAGTGGATGGCAGCGAGCGCACGTATGACCCACGACGGCACACCGGAGTATCGGTCTATCGGGACGAGCAGCGCGCCTTCTCTGTCGGCGATAGAGTTCAGTTCACAGCCCCGAATCAGGATCTGAAAATCGCGAACCGCGAGCTTGGAACGATAACAGCCATTGATGAGACCGGGAGAATGGCGATTCGGCTTGAAAGTGGACGAGACTTGCAAATCCATCCGCAGCGTCATCCACATCTGGACCATGGTTACGCCGTCACCAGCTATTCCGGGCAAGGGCAGACCGCAGACCGCGTTCTGATCCACATTGATACAGATCTACCGGCGAAAGATCTGATCAACAATCGGATGGCCTACGTCGCCGTCTCACGGGGAGCCTCCGATGCTCAGATCTTCACCAATGACCGTGGCAGACTCGCCGAGGCGTTAAGCCGAGATGTTTCTCACGAGAGTGCGCATAAACCGGAGAGGGCGATTCCTCCCGTCCAGGAAGATGTTGCGCAATAGCCGCAACCTGCACGCACGCAAAGCATCGATGTCAGTATCGGAGTTTGAGACAAGCTGAAAGGCGCATGGCGTCACGGTCGATACGCCCAAACATATACGTTCTGGCTGGTCAAGATAACTATGTTTACTAACTTGGTTCGCGCCCTTCTTTCATCTCAAGACATGGGAAAATAAACAGCGCTATTCTTAAGGTTGTCGCTAAATAGCCTGTCCGCGTATCATGAACATCGCTCGCGGAGAGTTGGGGGCACTCACCGTGGCGAATTCCGTCATTGTCAAACACCGCTACCATCAAGATCCGCGCCTCTCAGCCAACCAACTGGCTGAATATCTCAAGGCGACCGCTCCGAGTCGCAAGCGCATTCTTCAGGAAGCTAAATTCCCCGCAACCGTAATTGTCATTCGATATGAGGATGCGAAAGCTCCCGTCGTTGGCTTCATGACCGGAGCGGCCAGCGCGCTCGAAAATGGTATCGTGCGAGCGCGGAGAAAAGCGGAAACCGACGGTCTGACCGATTATGGAAAGAAAAATTGCGAGCTCTGTATCGATGCGATGGAATCCTTCCAAGCAGCGATTGCAAATCTGGATATGGGCAAGACGAAGTTCAAGAAGCCCGAGATTCACAACACAAAGCTGAAGATCTCTGGGGTAAACATTTCCGTTTCTATCAATATGATGACGGAAGAGACGCGGAGGGACGGCAAACGTTCAATAGGCGCCGCGATTTTAGTGTTCTCGAAAGGACGACCCAACCAAAGGGAGATGGCGACTCGCTGCAAGGCCATCGCGTTGCTCATCTATGAATTGTTGAAATCGCAAGGCAACACCGCCGCCACCTGTGATCCCTCATTGTGTATGGCGATCGATGTTTTCAATGCCAGGATCTACCGGGCGATGACTGCTCAAGTTCGGCTTCTAAGGACCATGGAGACCTCCTGTGAGGAAGTGACAAACGTTTGGCCTTCGATCAAGCCGCCGACAAATTACAGCGGCCCGACTATTCAGATGATCGCTTGATCGGGAATACCGTCACGTTGCGACGATGACAGCCATCGCCGCAACTTGACGGTCAGGATTTGCTTTCGAATCACGCTTGATTTTCAAATTCAGTTGCTGACAGGCGAGCTTCACGATGAGCAAGATTAGGCCGTTTTCGATTTACCTCCTGAGGCCGGGTTTCAGCGCGACAAGCTCTCTAAGTCAGGACCATACCCTGCAAAAAGCTGACTCTCCTGCTCTGCCGGAAGGCTCTTCCATTTACATTCTGGATAAAATGCCAACCGAGCCGTGGTGGAAGACATACTTCCGGCTCGGTCTCGAATTGAAGCAGGCTGGAAAAGGCGCACTTGTCTTTCTTCCCGTCGGTGATCGTTTCTTTGCGCTTTCCTTTGGGCATGTCTATCACAATCTTAAAGACGAGGCTTACGAGCATGATTTCGGCCTCAAGGTAACGTTGAACTGCGTCGACCCGAAAGAGCTGAAGAGTACCGACACACTTGAGCCCGGTGCAGCGAGACGTCAACGAACGCAACTGCCTGTCGGCTCAGACCTGACATTCTTCGATTTTGACAAGGATACTTCCATCCTGAAAAGTCTCACCGGAAAGGTACTCGATGTCTATAAGAACCTATTCACCCACGTCACAGGATCAAGCAGCCTGCTCATCAAATCGGAGATTTCAGTCGAAGGATTAGTCAACTTCTGCAAAGTGCTTCTCGATCTGTACACGAGAGATGACTATCGCACGACCTTCCCGGAGATTGAAAATGTTGTTCCCGTCCGGGATCCAACGGTACTCGCTCGGCTAGATGACAAGCTGATTGAGGCATTGCGGGAAAGGAGTCAGAGCGTATATCTGACCATTCCAGACATTCTTGACTATCGACAGATTGGATATTTCGCAGAATTCTCCGGAGCGGGATCTAGTCTGCAATATCCGGATGTCTTCATCGACAAGTATTACGAGTACCTTGAATCCCAAGGACTCGCGATCGATGCGATCGATGGTGCCGAGCTTGCTTCACACCGCCTTAAACTCACTGACGGCGATGGCAAAGCTCGAAAGTCCTATTCTCTTCTTAAATGCCTAATCTTCGATACGGCTTTGGATGCCGGTACGCAGTCGTTCCACCTCACCGACGGACAGTGGTACAAGGTAGAGAATTCTTATATTGCGAAGCTAAGCGGCGTGATCGACCCCTTATGCTTCGACCTCAACCTGCCATGTTATGACCATGCAGACGAGGGTGATTATAATATCGCGGTCGCCAGCTCGGATGCCGCGATGGTCTGCCTGCACAAGTCGAGCATCGCCCCACCTGGCCAGACGATGATTGAACCCTGTGATTTGTATTCGGTTGAAGATGGCACCGCCGTATTCCATCACGTGAAAAGATCGACAGTGTCGATGCAGCTCAGCCATTTGTTTAACCAAGGCGTGAATTCCATTGAGCTGATCAAAGGCGAGACCGTTTGTCTTCAGCGACTCAAGACGGCTATTGCCGAGAATGCCCATCCGGACCGCGCCGAAGCGCTGATAGCCCCATGCGACAGCCAGCGATTTCGGGTTGTATTTTGCGTTGTAACGCATAAAGACAAGAGCAATAAGTCCGAGAACCTGCCGCTGTTCTCCCGCGTGAGCCTGATGCGTGCAGCAAGAAGACTGAGGATGTACTCGACTGATTGCCGTCTCGTATTTATACAAGATGGATCGAAGAGCCTGGCTGGAATCAAGCGGAAGCGGAAGCCGCGATCGTCGAACAAGACCGTCCCGATAGTCCAGGCGACATGAGAGTCTTAGGAAGTACCGCACAGCAGGAAATCTGATTCTTTGAGCGGGAAATGATTACTCATGCTACGTTTTGGAAAAGTGTCGGCGACTCTCGATCAGTACTACCCCAAGAATCCTGCGCATGGTAATCTGTTCCTTCGTTAGCTCTGACGACAATTCGCGCAACCGACCGTGAACCTTTATACGCTTGGGTATCAAGGACTTGATGTGTGTAGCTACGTCCGAACGCTGCAGGATGCCGGCGTTGGAGTAGTTGTCGATGTGCGGGAAACCCCATGGAGCTACAAGCGCTCATTTTGCAAGAGCGCACTTTCCCTTGAGCTTTCAAAGGCCGGGATAGAGTACATACATGTCCGCTCAGCCGGCAATCCGAAGGAGAATCGTCGTACCGCCCCCACCCCCGAAGAGTGTCTGAAGCGTTACCGAAAACATCTCAGGAGCAATCCGGAAGCGGTAGCAGATTTGATGGAGGTGATCAAGCTCGCGGCGAAGCGGAAAAAATCTACGTGTCTGACTTGCTATGAAAGGGAGCCGCACGAATGCCATAGATCGATCCTGGCCACGGCTCTTCACAAGTCTTCTGCCAATGTGACCGCTATCCACCTACAGGCGCTAGCGAAAGAGAAGGTCCGCCCGCTTCGGGTACCACAGGCCGACTATCATGAAACTGTTCGGGTATAGGAACAGATTTCCAAGGAAGAATTTCAAATCATACTGAGTTAGGTCGCTCAGTTCTCGCAATTTCCGCAGTGCTCGTTCGTCACCGTGCTTTCTTTGAAGTTCGCAAACTTCCCAATCGAGCACCTGCATTTTGTGTCCTTTACAGTGATGATCATTACACTCCCACGTGATTTGGAATCGCGCCTTGATGAAGTCTAACCGCTTCATTTCTGCCGGAATTGACTCTTCAAATAATGTGAGTTGAGCGCGCTTCGCCTCAAGTAGCTTACTCAGCTGCTGGAATTTTTCTTCGAAACTCTTTGCGTCACTCTCATCGCGAGGTACGATCTCGATTTTCTTGATCGTGCGCGGCGCCACAACACCGATAGAAGTTCCGTTTATTTTTTGGGACTCATAAAGCGATTCAACATTGGGGAATTGCCAGCTGCAGTCACGGAACATGACGCCTGCTCGTCTTCCCCATTCATCGGCGGTAGTTGGAATCTTATCGCCGTATTCGATGGATTCGCAGTCGATCCGAAAGCTCTCAGGTCTTGAATCGGCGGGGTTCTTGTATATGGTTGCAGTAATCCATTGATATTTCTCGAAACCCTGAGAAAGATATCTGTACGGAATCGGGAACAGACGGACAGGTCGCCCCGTCTCCGTAACCCCGGCGGTGCAGACCGTTTCAAGGTACTTGCTACTGAGCTCAGGGTAGGTCTTCCCCCAAATGAGGATTCGTTCTCGTTGCGCCGATGATTTCATCGATGGTGAAACTATACTTCACTCCATTGCTGCCAACAGTAACTCCGAAGGAACGCTCATGCGGAATGGCACTCGATCGAAAAACTGAATCCGAACCCATGGCTCAGAGTAGAAAGCTCGGAAGACAAGCTCTATGGCGTGACGGGCCTCATTCTCAAGCTCATCGCGAGTTGACCACTGCAGCAGCAGCCAGGACGATTACCGCGATCCAAGCACCTGCACAAACGCGCACTGAAGGTCTGCCACCAGTGCGCAGGCTTGCTCACTGAGTAAATATCCGCCGGCCCCTGGCGACTCTGCCTTGGACTCGAACCACAAACGCCGGCAATCCCAAATTATCTTTGACGGATGATCTAAATGATCCATCAGCGCGCAACCCCCATGATCCACTCCTATCTAACAGCCTAGGGGTAAGAACTTTGTCCGGCACAGAACATTTACACATTGTGTTACACATGCGACAATCAAAAATTATTTAAATGTATTATTATCAATACGAAATTGGCAGACACAGCGGACTTAAAATCCGCAGACCTTAACCGGTCGTGGGGGTTCAAGTCCCCCTCCGGGCACCATAGATTTGTATAGAAACGACATCAAAATTAATATTTGACTTGATTGACATACCCTTCAGTGAGTTGATATCAACGTTGCCAGTCTGTTGGGTGGCGATTCCTTGCCACGTCCGACAACAAGGAGAACCGTCGCGATGTTCACGCCAAAAGGAAAGTTCAGCTGGTACGAAATCATGACCGGCGATACGAAAACCACAGGCAAGTTTTACTCGGACGTTGTGGGCTGGACGACCCAGGAGATGCCCGCTACGGGCGGCCCACCGTACACCACCTTCAACCTCGGGAACGTTGGAATCGCGGGAATGTTGCACATGTCCGGGCACTCCGGCTGGATTGGTTACATCGTGGTCGATGATGTCGATGCTCACATCGAAAAGATTGTCGAGGCGGGCGGCAAACTATTGAAACCCGCGACCGACGTTCCCGGAATGCTTCGCTTCGCCGTCTTGTCGGACCCGCAGGGCGCTGCCATCGTGGTTTTCACTCCCAACCCGAGCATGCCCTTGCCGCAACGCCCCGCGCCACCGGCGCCCGGCACCATCGGCTGGCACGAGCTCTATACTACTGACCTCGAAGGCGGATTCGCCTTCTACAACAAGCTCTTTGGCTGGACCAAGGTCAGCGATATGGACATGGGGCCCATGGGCATCTACCGGATCTTCGATGAAGGCGACCACAAAGAAATGGGCGACGGCGGCATGATGACCAAAGCGCCGCATATACCCGTCTCGTGTTGGACCTTCTATTTCAACGTCGATTCGATCAATGCGGCCGTTAAGCGCGTTGAATCTGGGGGAGGGAAGATCTTGAACGGCCCAATGCAGGTACCCGGCGGGAGCTGGATCATCAACGGCCAGGACCCTCAGGGAGCCATGTTCTCTCTCGTCAGTAACAAGGAATAGTGCACACTTCGCGCTAACAAATCAGGGCAAAAGCCTAGTGTGCCTTGCTCCGGTTTTGTCGACCTTGGTTCGCGACCGTAGCGCCGCGTCGCAGGGCATAGCGTACCATCAAGTGTGTAGGAGCCCTGCATGCCAAAGTTGTCGAGTCTGCCTGGTTGGCCGCCTCAAGGAGGCGCTGGCCCCTTCGATACCCGGAAGGCAGCCTTTGCGAAGTCCCCGGAATTGGTGACGGTCAGGAGTGTCGACAGGATCGTCAACACGCGCGTCGACATAACCTGCATATTCGCCAAGGAAGTCGTAACTTTCCGATTCTTCGCGTCAAATAAAGGGATGGCCGAAAATGTTGCCGAGGTTCTCAGGCGCAACGCAGGTCAAAACCTGCTTGATATGGGCATGCTCCAGGTCGCCGACAGCGATTAGGGACCGTCGATCGAATTTCCCACTGAACAACCGGAATGAAGATAAAGGCAGGATGGGTCGTCGCCACTGCCGTTGCGTCGAGAGCGGATTTATTTCCGTCGAAACGGGAATTTGCTTTTCAGGGAACCGGCTGCTCTTCCAATTCATTCGCCGAGGGATTATGCAAGACTTTGACGAATTCATTGATACGTCCAACAAAAATGCACCGGTTCGAGGATTCTTGCACCGCCCTGTTCTCCCAGGGACAGACGGTCTGATCCTGACGCACGGCGCCGGAGCAAACTGCCGCACTTTACTTCTCACAACACTCGCGGATGCGTTCTGCGCTGCGGGGCTTACCGTGCTGCGATGTGACCTTCCTTTCCGCCAATCCCGGCCTCATGGGCCCCCGCCTCGAGGAAGCGCGGAACGCGACCAGGAAGGACTGCGGGCAGCCGTTGAATCGATGCGATCTCGTACCGGAGGCCGGATCTTTTTGGGAGGTCATTCCTACGGAGGAAGGCAGGCGTCGATCTTGGCTGCGAACGAACCGGATTTTGTCGAGCGGCTTCTACTCCTCTCCTACCCGCTCCATCCGCCACAGCGACCTGCAGAACTGCGCACCGGGCACTTTCCTGCTCTCCGCATATCGGCCTTGTTTATTCATGGCGCGCGAGACGGATTCGGCTCCATTGGAGAGATGGAAGCGGCACTGAAAATAATTCCCGCTCCGATAAAGTTGATTCCAGTGCCCGGTGCTGGGCACGAGCTGATGACCGCTCGAAATTGCAATCAGTTGACTGCGCAGATTGTGCCGGCTTTCCTTTCTTTCATCCATTAACTGGACACGCACGAGATCTCAATCGATAGCCAACCCACTTGCAAAAGCGATAAGTTGAGAACATCGCCGCATATCCCGAAGGCCCAGATATCGGAAGTCCGGCAAAAAATCGCCATGCCCACAAGAGCAAAGTCGCGTTCCAAGGACGCAAAAGCGGTTGACCGCCAACTCGAGCGCTATCGCTCCATGCGGGATTTCCAAGTAACCTCGGAGCCGCAAGGGAGTGCGAGTGGACCGGGTCGCCTTCAGACTCCCGGTCCGCAGCCGTTTGTCGTGCAGAAGCACGCCGCGACACGGCTCCATTACGACTTCCGTCTTGGTTGGCGCGGGGTCCTCAAGAGCTGGGCTGTAACCAAAGGCCCCAGTTACTTCCCAGGCGACAAACGGCTTGCTGTGGAGGTTGAAGACCACCCGATGGAATATGGCGGCTTTGAGGGCACCATACCCAAGGGCCAATACGGTGGCGGAACCGTGATGATCTGGGATTTCGGCGAGTGGAGAGCGATAGGCGACGTCGATCGGGAGCTCGAAAATGGAAACCTGAAAATCGAGTTGTTTGGAACAAAGCTCAAGGGGAAATGGGCACTGGTCCGCATGCACCGAAATCTCGATCGGTCAGACAAGCCAGGCTGGCTCCTCATCAAAGAGAGAGACGAGTACGTCCGAACGGAAGATGCTCCCGCAATCACGGACGAAGCTCCGAATAGCGCCGTCACGCACCGAACGATGGAGGAAATTGCCGAGAGCAAGGATCACGTCTGGGACTCGAAGCAAGGGCTTCTTCTCGACACAAATCACGCTGAGCAATCGTCCTCTGTACCACAAGGCAAATCGAAGGCCCAACAACACAAATCGCTCGAGCGCTCTCTTCGCGGCCTGCCGCGTGAGGCGTTTCCCGGTTTCGTTCCTCCTCAGCTGGCACAGCAGGCTCGAAGGGTGCCCAACGGGGACGACTGGATCCACGAGTTAAAGCTCGATGGCTACCGGCTCCAGGTGCATGTGCAATTAAAGAAGAATCGTGAAGGTACATCGCGCGCAGCGACCTTATTCACCCGTACCGGGCTGGATTGGACCGCCCGTATGCCCAACCTTGCTGCCGCTGCGGCAAAGTTGGACGTAGAAAGCTGCATCCTGGATGGCGAAGTGGTTGCGCTCGATCATGAAGGTCGAACTAACTTCTCCGATCTGCAAGCAGCGTTCCAGGACTCAGGGCAGGAATCACTCATCTACTTTGCTTTCGATCTGCTCCATCTGAATGGACACAATCTGCGCAAGCTTCCGCTCTCGCAACGGAAGCTTATCCTCTCGGAGGTCTTTTCGAGCGTGGATCCGGGATCACAGATAAGACTCAGTGAACACATTGAAGGAAGGGGCGACGAGGTGTTCGCCAAGGCCTGCGAACTTGGCGCAGAGGGTATCGTTTCAAAGCTAGCTTCGGGACCGTATGCTTCGGGCCGAGGACACACCTGGCTCAAAATGAAATGCGGACTGCAACAGGAATTCGTCGTGGGTGGATTCACCACGCCGGAGAAAGGTGGCCGCGGCATTGGTGCGCTGTTACTCGGCTACTATGACGGCGGCACTCTCCGCTATGCCGGACGTTGTGGCACGGGTTTTACCGAGCGAACGCATCGTTCCCTGCGCGATCGCCTCGACGCGCTTGTCCAGAAGCATTCCGATTTTGCCAAGCTTCCGGCGGAGTCTCTGCGAAAGGTCATGTGGGTGAAACCGGAAATCGTCGCGCAGATTTCCTTCTCTGCCTGGACCAGGGATAACCTTATACGCCAGGCATCGTTCAAAGGGATTAGAGAAGATCGACCCCCCAAGGAAGTTAGTCGCGAAATGGCAATTGCTAAAGATCAATGCTCGCAGAATTCAACGGATGCATCGAAACCCGCAACGACTCCAGATGGGAAACGAAGCACACAGTCGTTGAACGGCTTTCGCATCACTCACCCCCAAAAGGTCGTGGATCCGGAAAGCGCTGCAACAAAGCAACAACTTGCCGAATATTACTTCGCGGTTGCCGAGCATATGTTGCCGCATATTTCCGATCGACCTCTTAGCGTCGTCCGTTGTCCGGATGGGATCGGAAAACCATGCTTCTTTCAAAAGCATGTGGGGCCCGGATTGCCGCGCGGCATAGACAAGGTTTCAATCGCGAACAGGAAATCCGGCAAGAAGGAGGAGTTTCTGACCGTGAACACGGTGGAAGGGTTGCTCGGTCTCGCCCAGCTGGGAGTTCTTGAAATTCACCCCTGGGGCTCGAGGAATGATTCGATCGAGAAACCGGATCGAATCATCTTCGACCTGGATCCGGATGAGGCGGTACCGTGGGCCGCACTCTCGTCGACCGCACAGACGCTTCGAGAGCGCTTAAGAAAGTTTAAGTTGACGAGCTTTTTGAAGAGCACCGGCGGAAAGGGGCTGCATGTGGTCATTCCAATTCAGCCCGCATACGAGTGGCCGATTATCAAGCAGTTTGCCCACAGCCTTGTTTTGCAAATGGAAAAGAGTGACCCTAGGCTTTACATCACAAAGATGACGAAGGCTGCCCGCACAAACAAGATATATCTCGACTACCTTCGGAATGACCGCGAGGCGACAGCCATTGCGCCGTTTTCGACTCGTGCTCGGCCGGGCCTCCCGATAGCGTTGCCGTTGGAGTGGAAGGAACTCGAGTCATCCGCCGCACCTAGGTTCTACTTATCCGGTTTCGACCGCTGGAAGAAGCGTATGGACCGCGATCCCTGGAAGGCAATGTCGGAGTCTAACCAGCGGCTGACCGCTGAAACACTCCTCGCGCTGGGTGTGAAGTTGAAGTAACAAGTTTCTTTCTATGTTGGAACGCTCGGCTGAGACATGGTCTCGCGACTACCGGGAAGAGGCTCCATTCATGGCGAAGACATGGCGAAGCTTTTATCTCAAGGCGGATTCTGCTTCACTGACGCGCCAGAATGCGATAAACTCCTGACTCTACAGGGCTGAATTCTCCGAGCGAAGGAACTTGAGGGGGTCACATGGCACGTCCCTACTGGACGGGAAATATACAAATATCGTTGGTGTCTTTTGGTGTGAGTCTATATGTCGCCACCGAAAGCAAGAGCCAGATCAGCTTTCATCAGATTAGTCGCAAAACTGGCGAGCGCATCCGCCACCAGAAAGTTCTCGAAAGCGCCGCTGAAAACAACGAGGCGACGACCGCGGTTGAGAAGGACGAGATAGTCAAAGGCTACGAATATCGGAAAGGCCAGTATGTCATCATCGAGCCCGCCGAGTTAGAGAACCTTCGTGTACCGTCGAAGCACACCATTGCCGTATCGCAATTTGTCGACCTGGAAGAACTGAACCCTGAATACGTGGAGAAGCCATACTTTGTAGTTCCAGAAAATGATTCTCAATCCGAGGCCTTCACGGTCGTAAGGCAGGCACTAGTTGACACAGGCAAAGCTGCAATTGGGAAAGTGGCGTTCGCAGGGCGGGAGAATATTGTCGCCGTGGTGCCTGCGCGCGGGGACGACCGTGGGATGATGGCGTACACGTTGCGCTTTGAGAATGAACTCCGGAACATGAGCGACTACTTTCGCGACATTAAGCCCACGGCGGTTGACAAAGACTCCCTCGACCTAGCCGAAACGCTAATCAAGCGAATGTCGGCAAAACTCGATCTAAGTAAGTTCGAAGATGGTTACGAAGTCGCTGTGAAGGCACTTGTCGAGGCGAAGGTCAACAACCTGCCTGTTCCGATCGACGAGGCGCCGAGACCGCAATCGGCGAAGGTCGTCAATTTAATGGACGCGCTTCGCAAGAGCATCGGCCCCGATACCCGATTGGGGAAGAAACCGCCCAAGAGCGAGAAAGAACTTCCCAGCAAGAAGATTGGACTGGTCAAGACGCAAGTCAAGACTGCCTCGAAACGCAAATCGGCGTAAGGTCCCGCAAAGTCGCGCAAGACGGACTTAGAATCCGGCGGAGCCGACCCTCCGTGGGGTTTAAGTCCCTCTTCGGACGCCATAAAGTCGCTGCCAATATTGATTGTGTATCTGTGGCAGCATAGAGACACGCAGCTTCAGAAGGGACCAAAATAGACTTTTGGGCATTCGATAAACCATGACTTCCCCAGACGCTCCTGTGATCGAGTCGCGCGTCGGCTCCGACCCCCACATTCATCCCGTCCGATTCGGTTTCGAGAACACATATGCTCGGTTGCCGGAGCGCTTCTATGCCCGAGTGACTCCGACATCGGTTGCAGCCCCGCACCTCGTCAAGTTGAACGTGGAACTCGCTCGCAGCTTGGGCCTTGATCCCAGTGCCTTGATAAGTGCGCAAGGCGTGGACATTCTCGCCGGTAATCGAGTAGCCGAAGGATCCGAGCCGATCGCGCTTGCTTATGCGGGTCACCAGTTTGGTCATTTTGTCCCGCAACTGGGCGACGGACGAGCCATCCTCCTGGGCGAAGTGATGGGACAGGATGGTGTGCGCTATGACATCCAGCTCAAAGGTTCGGGCCTGACGCCCTTCTCACGCCGCGGTGATGGCAGAGCCGTTCTTGGTCCTGTTTTGCGTGAGTACATCGTGAGTGAAGCGATGGCAGCGCTTGGAGTGCCCACCACGCGGGCGCTGGCAGCGGTGACTACCGGGGAGCGTGTGCTGCGCGAAATAGCTTTGCCAGGAGCAGTGTTCACCAGGGTGGCCGCAAGCCACCTCCGCGTCGGCACCTTCGAATACTTTGCTGTCCGGCGCGACACGGACGGCATACGCACTCTCGCCGACTATGCGATATCCCGTCACTACCCTGAAGCCGCGCAATCAAAGCGGCCCTATCGAGCTTTCCTGGATGCTGTGATCGCGCGCCAGGCAAAGTTAATTGCACAATGGATGTTCATCGGCTTCATCCATGGCGTGATGAACACCGACAACACTTCCATCTCAGGGGAGACGATCGATTTCGGCCCCTGCGCTTTCATGGAAGCCTATGATCCGGCAACAGTCTTCAGTTCCATCGATGCGAACGGACGGTACGCGTACGGTAATCAACCCCGGATCGCGGTTTGGAACTTGACGCGCCTGGCCGAAGCGCTGCTGCCAGTACTCCAGCAGGAGGAAGGCAACGACGAGGCGGCGCTAGCCTCTGCGAATGAGGCGCTCGCCACGTTCCCTCAAACATTCGAGAGACTTCAACTCTCTGGCTTCCGCAGCAAGCTTGGCCTTTTTTCTGAGCGCGACGGCGACCTGGCGTTGGTCCAGGATCTGCTTGACCGCATGGCCGCCAACCACTCCGACTTTACCCTGACCTTCCGCAAACTCTGCGATGCCGCACAGAGTCCTGAAGGCGATGGGGAAGTGCGCGCACTCTTCATCGATCCTGAAGCTTATGACTTGTGGGCTGTTGGATGGCGTCAGCGCCTAAGGGAAGAGTCCGTTTCGGGGGTAGACCGCGCTGGAGCGATGCGCAAGGTAAATCCCGCATTTATCCCTCGCAACCATTTGGTTGAGGCTGCACTCAATGCCGCAGTGGAACGTCAGGACTTTCAGCCATTTGAAGAATTGTTGGAGATAACATCACGGCCATTCGACGATAGGCCGGGACAAGAACGCTTCTCCTTAAAAGCGAGTCCTGAAGAGAGCGTCGCGCAGACTTTCTGCGGGACCTAAGCGATGTTCCGAAGCTCAGTGCCGAGGCCTGATCGCGTCGATCAGCCTGGAATCGTAGCTTCCTCCACCTCAGACACGACGAAGAATCTGCACAGGTCGGCTTGTCCAAAGGATGTGGTCATGGCGACATCGGACGCATCTCGACCTGTAGCCATCAGGATGCGCCCCAACCTGGGTTGATTGTTCCGAGCATCAAAGGTCCACCAGCGATGATCGAGATAGGCTTCGAACCATGCGCTGAAATCCATGGGCGGACGCAATGGCACTCCGATGTCTCCCAGGTACCCAGTCGCATAGCGAGCTGGAATATTCAGCGCTCTGCAAAATGCAATGGCCAGATGTTGATAATCGCGACACACGCCGACGCGTTCAGTGTAGACATCGAGAGCGGTCTTCGTGGGCCGAGCATGCTGATAGTTGAACGAAACTTTGTTGTGGACCCAATCGCAAATTGCCTGCACCCGTCTCCAGCCTGGCGCCGCATTTCCAAACAATTCAAAGGCGATGTTTGAAATCCGATCCACTTCGCAATAGCGGCTATTCAGAAGGTACGACAGAACCTCATCTGGCAGATCGCCAACCGGTGATTCGCCGGCAGATTGGTTCACCTCATCCGGCTCGTCGGAGTGTTGAATCAGTGTCGAGCCCGATAGGCGCAGCAGTCCTCGAGGCGCAACAAAGCGCGAGCAGCGATTTCCAAAGCTGTCAACATAATGGGTGACCTTCAGTTCCGGCTCCGTCTTCAATTCATCGGGCTCCAGCAGATCGCACGCGCGAGAAGGATGGACGCTAAGCAATGCAACTATGGCGACACTGGTTGGGATCTGGAACTGGATGTCGTATCCGAGCCGGATCAACATGGATCACCTCTTATTTCGACGGGACTCTCTAGGATTGTTCAGGTGGGAAACGGATAACGCTTCTATCATCTCATTAACTCGGATGCCTGAGAAATAGAGGATGAGCTTAGGGAAGTCAGAAATGCGCCGACAGATTGAAGCGCAGCGCGCGAGCGACGGTTCCGTAGTGGGATGCGCCGGTTTAGAATCTAAAACCGTTTTGCAGAGATGACCAAACGAATCCTCACGTTTTTTGCTTTCTGAAGATCGCGTGGCTTGTTTGGTCTTCAGGATGGCCGTGTTCAACCAGCGGAAGAAGCGGCAAACGGGCGAGTGGCCAGGAGCGATTCAATCAAGGGGCGATTGATGTACCCGCTCACGGTGATACGCTGATCACCAGAGATGGTGACATTCGGCGAGGCGCTTTCCCCAGCAAGGAAGGCTCTGGGATTAAGCCGACCCCAACTGCGTTGCGCATCAAAAAGGAAGATGGGGAGAAGATATCGCCGCGGTACCGAACCATATTGAACCCGAGCGTCAGTGCACGCCGTCTCAACACCTGTTCCTTCGTTGCGCGAGTGCTCTCAAACTAGAGCCGGAGTATCTCTGGGGTCTCACCCAGATCTCGCCCAACGATATGGTGAAGGGAATGGAGCGTTCCTCGCCGGAGACGGTCCTCAAGCATTCTGTGCCATTCGGAGGGAGCCTGAAAGACAAGAAATGAAATGGATCTGGGACAAGACACATCGATTCCGGATGAGGCCACATTATTCGACCGAAGAGCTCAACATGCAATGCGAATCCATCCTCTTCGCTTATTTGCAAAAGAGGTATGGAAGAGTTGTTTTTCCGATTCGCACCGACGATCTTCGGTACCTGCTGGAACGAGACACACAACATCTCGACCTTCACTCCGACTTCACGAAGGAAAGCGAACAAGTGGAGGTCGTCGCGGAGTTTCGCCGAGGCAGAAGGCCCGTGGTACGGATCGCAGCGAAGCTGGCAGGAACTCCGGGTCTGGAAAACCGGCTCCGTGCGACGCTCGCGCATGCGTACGGCCACGTGCGGTTTCACGATTTCCTGTTTCAAACCGAGGATGCGTCGTGTCTCTCGTTGTTTGAGGATTTCCCCGACGCTCTCCCCCAGACCAATCGCTGTCATCGCGATTCGATTTTTCCTTTGAACGACCGAGATTGGATGGAGTGGCAGGCCGGATTCGTTTGCGGAGCACTGCTGATGCCGATCGGCCCACTCCTCGCGCACATACGCCACTTTCGCCACGCCCGGGATCTGGATCACGCTGCGCTGTCTGATCACTCGCTCGACGGCTCGGCATTGATTCGCGAAGTCGCAGAAACATTTCAGACTTCGTGGGAAGTGGCACGGGTTCGTTTGCTGCAGGAGAGAATTCTTGTTTCGGGAGACATGAGAAGCCTTTTCTGAAGCCGTGCCCCGAGGCATACTAAAAGCGCTTTGGTCCCTGTCGGCATCGTTGCCAACTTCGAGGAAAACCGAACTGCAAGCTGCACATCTAGCGTGTCCAAGACGGATCCTGGCCCACCGCCTACTTCGATCCTCAAGTTCAGCCTGGACTCAACCATCCAGGGAGGCAGCGCTATGTGAATATGCCTTTAAAAATTGGGATAAGAGCGGACTCTACGCGGCTCGCACTGGTTGGCGCGAGGCGTTACTCGTCTATGCTGGTTGCAGCCAAAGATTCACAGCCTCGTTGAACACGCGTTCAGAATCCTATTCCAAAGAAGAGGCTCAGGAGCAAATGGCATGGCAACTTCTGTGGTCTCCCCTGTCCTCGCATCGATTGGCGATAATGGAGTCTTAAATGAGCGACTCACCCCGGAGCTCTCTGAGGTGTGGATCGATCGCGATTTGAGTTGGCTTGCCTTCAACGAACGGGTCCTCGCTGAAGCGATCGATGAGCGCACGCCTCTCTTGGAACGGGCGAAATTCCTGGCCATCTTCAACTCGAATCTCGACGAATTCTTCATGAAGCGGGTGTCCATACTGCGCGGGGGGCGGACCGAGGAACAGTTTGCCCGGTTTGTTCAACTGCGGCAGAGACTCCTCCCCATGCTTCAGAAGCAGGCGGAATGCTACCATCATGCAATCATTCCCGGCTTGGCGAAGCGTGGAATTTTTCTCCGTGGATGGGACGACTTGTCTGACGCGCAGCGCGAAGAGGGGGAATCCTACTTCGACGAGAGCGTTTCTCCTGCACTGACTCCGCTCGTGATCAACCCTGAGCACCCATTTCCATTTCTCTCAAACCTCTCCACGTCGCTGACCTTCCGACTGTATGACCCCGAGCGCGCCGAGCAGATGGTAGCGCGGCTGAAGGTTCCCAGCGGACTGAAACAGTGGATTCCGCTGACGGTGGGAGTGGAAAACGGCAGGCGGCTGCTGATTTCGCTCCACGAGTTGATTCGCGGAAATATTCACAAGCTATACGGCGGCATGACACTCTCCGCGATGACCCTGGTGCGCATTACGCGCGACGCCGAGGTGGAACTGGTAGAAGCTTCGGACGCGGAGATCCGCCTGCAGGTCCAGGAACAGATTCGACAGAGACGATACGAGCCGGTCGTGCGGCTCGAATTCGGACCGGGATCGGACAAGGGAATTCGCGACTTGCTGCGCGAGCGATTTCAGCTCACTTCAGCGGACGTTTACGAAGTTGATGGAGAAGTGGATTACACAACCTTGTTCGAAATTGCTGGCCTGCCTGTGCCCGAACTTCGCGACGCGCCGTGGACCCCACTGTTCAAGCTCTCTCTGGCCGAGCGGCCGATCTTTACGGCGATCCAGGAAGGCGACGTGCTCGTGCATCATCCGTATGAAAGCTTTGACGCGACCGTCGAACATTTCATCAGTTCGGCTGCGGACGATCCCGATACAGTAGCCATCAAGATGACAGCCTATCGGATTGGAGACGATACACCATTCGTCAAATCATTGGTCCGTGCGGCTGAGCACGGAAAGCAGGTCGCTTGCGTGATGGAGATCAAGGCGCGCTTCGACGAAGAGCGCAACCTGCATTGGGCCGCGGAACTAGAGCGAGTCGGCGCTCATGTCGCGTTCGGTGTCAGTGGCCTGAAGACCCACGGCAAGACTGCGCTGGTGGTCCGAAAAGAGGGAGCGGGATTGCGTAGTTACGTCCACATTGGGACTGGAAACTACCATGTGAAAACGGCGCGCCTCTATGCGGATGTCGGATTGTTCACCTGCGACCCACAGCTGACGCGGGATGTGGTCAATCTTTTTCACTATCTCACTGGCCATGCGCAGGCCCCCGTGTGCACTTCGCTCCTGGTTGCGCCGACCACGATGCGACCTCGCCTGCTTCAGCTGATTGAAAGCGAGATCGAAAACCGGAAAGCGGGGAAGCCCGCGCGAATCGTAGCCAAGATGAATCAGCTTGAAGATCCGGTGATGATTCAAGCGCTCTGTGATGCCTCGGCTGCAGGCGTTTCGATCGATCTCATCATTCGCGGATTCTGCTGCCTTCGTCCGGGCATTCCCGGGCGTACAGAGAACATCCGCGTTCGTTCCATCATCGGGCGATTCCTCGAACATTCGCGCGTCTTTTACTTTGCCAACGGAAGCGAGATTCCCGTGGAGGGGAGTTTCTTCATTGGATCCGCAGATTGGATGTTCCGCAACCTCTCCAAGCGAATTGAGGTAGTCACGCCTGTTCGAGCGGCGTCCGCAAAGGAGAAGCTCTGGGAGATCCTGGATGTCAGCCTGCGCGATCGAAGACAGGCCTGGGAACTCGACGATGAGGAACGCTACACGCAACTCCGCCCGGAGGGAGACGGCGATGGGCCCGAGGCGTCAGGAAGTCAGCAAATTTTGATGCGGATCACTCAGGAGCGCGTGGGCACCTAGCAACGCAGGATATATGGTCCTGAGCGGACCATGCCCTGAGACGCATTGTCAGGCTCGTCAATCCGCTTAAGTGATCTCCACAGAACGCATTGCCGGAGTTAGGTGTCGTCTGGTAAAAGGTTGAGATGGCGATTCTGTTTACAGCCCGAGATTTTGCTTGTCCAGCTTGCGGTGCGAGACCCCAGGAAGCATGCAGGTTGAACAGTGGTGGCCCACGATTTCAATCTCATACCGACCGCTATGATGTTGCTCAAGATCATCAGATGCGAATGTCAGAGGAAAACCCGACGGCATTTAAAAAGCCGGTCCGCGCGGTGATGGAAGATCATTTACAGGCGGAGATGTTTTCATCCTAGCTCTGCGTTGCAGCGACTAAAGCAGATCCACAATTCATTTGGCATTGTCAGTTCTTTGCGAGGTGGCGTTTTCTTAAGGAAAATGCTATTCAGCAGTAGCGGCTTTGGGAATCTCTGCCGAACGGTCATTCATCCTTGCTAGGCATTGTAGTTCGCCACCACTCGAACCACATTTCCGTCCGCTGACAGCTCCATGAACTCTGCTGTGCGTGTCCCTTTTTGATTTGTGTAGTAGAGCACTAAGCTGTTTACGCCCCAGAGCACGTCATCAAGATGAAAGTGAAGTTCCGGGTAGGCTTCCAACCCGCGCTGAAAGTATGCTCTCAAGTTCGTCTTTCCGACGATTTTTCCACCTGATGTGCCCAAGAGCTGAGCGGCAACCGGCGAAATCAACTCGCTTGCTTCCTCATAGTGCATCATGATCGAGTCCAAATCATGACTGTTCCAAGCCGCCACCCAATGGTTGGCCAGATTCCAGGCCTCTTCTCTCGTCATAGGCGACTCTCCGGTTGAAGGCTGGAGCGATGCTGCGGCTTCAGTGATTGCAGCGGCTGATTTGTCAGACGCGTGCGCGGAGGAGTTGGGTTGAAGTTCCAGCCTCTTTCTCCGCCAAGTAGCGATCGACAGCGGCTGCCGCCTTTCGCCCCTCGGATATGGCCCATACAACCAGCGATTGACCTCGACGCATATCACCCGCGGCAAAGATGCCATCGATGGAGGACATGTAATCCGTGGTGGCGACGTTTTCACGCGCATCGAGCGCCACGCCCAGTTGCTCAATCATGCCGTTGCGGACTGGGCCAAGGAAGCCCATCGCCAGCAGGACAAGATCGACATCGAGGGTGAACTCGGAGCCAGCGATTGCCTCGAACTTCGGCGGTGGACCAACGCGGGTTGCGTGCAACTGTTGCACCTCGCCGTTTTCATTTCCGGTGAATCGGATGCTGTTGATGCTCCAGTCCCGCATGCCCCCTTCTTCGTGCGCGCTTTCTGTGCGAAGCTGAAGCGGCCAGAGAGGCCAGGGTGTGGAGGCCGCGCGCTGTTCCGGAGGCTTGGGCATAATCTCGAACTGATGCACGCTCTTTGCGCCCTGACGATGACTCGTCCCGAGGCAGTCAGCTCCGGTGTCGCCGCCACCAATGATCAGTACGCGCTTCCCTTCGGCGGTGATGGATGCTGCAGGGTCAATGAAATCGCCTTCGTTGCGGCGATTCTGCTGGGGTAGGAATTCCATTGCATAATGGATGCCCTTGAGTTCGCGGCCGGGAATCGCAAGATTGCGGGGATGTTCGGCGCCTCCGCAGAGCAGGATTGCGTCGTAATGTCCGGTGAGCGCGTCGACCGGGACGTTCACGCCCACGTGCGCATTGGTCAGGAATGTGATGCCTTCGGCGCGCATTTGTTCAATGCGGCGATCGATTACGCGTTTCTCAAGTTTAAAATTCGGAATCCCGTAGCGGAGTAGCCCGCCGATGCGGTCGTTCTTTTCGAAAACCGTTACGGAGTGCCCCGCGCGCCGTAATTGCTGCGCTGCCGCCAGGCCTGCAGGCCCGCTGCCAACAACGGCCACGCGCTTGCCGGTGTTTTGCTCCGGCGGCTCAGGATGAATCCAGCCTTCGTCCCAGGCTCGTTCCACAATGCTGCGCTCGATGAGCTTGATCGACACGGGAGGCAGATTGATGCCCAGTACGCAGGAAGCTTCGCACGGCGCGGGGCAAATGCGCCCGGTGAATTCAGGAAAATTGTTCGTCGCGTGCAAGCGGCGAACGGCGCTTTGCCATCGGCCGTTGTAAACCAGATCATTCCAGTCAGGAATGAGATTGTTCACCGGGCAACCGGTGTGGCAAAAGGGAACGCCGCAATCCATGCACCGTGCGCCCTGTTCGCGCTGCTTCTCTTCAGGAAAGGGCTCGTAGATTTCGAACCAGTCATGAACGCGGTCTTCGGGCTTGCGGCGGATCGGCTGCTCGCGCTCGATCTCAAGGAATCCAGTTACCTTACCCATGGCGCACCTCCGCAGTGGCCGTCACCGGAGGCGACGAAGGAATAGACGACGGATAAACAGATTCAACGCGGGGCACGCCGAGCACGCGCTTGTATTCATGAGGGAAGACCTTGATGAAGCGCTGTTGCGCGTCGGTCCAATGCTCCAGTATCCAAGCAGCTCGCGGGCTACCAGTGAGATCACGATGGCGTTCGAGGAGACCTCTGACTTCGGCGACATCTTCATTGGTGACAAGCGCCTCAAGATCGACGCTGGCCTGATTGCAGCGTCGCGTGGAGAAGTCGCCTCGATCGTCGTAGACAAATGCGCGTCCCCCGCTCATACCCGCCGCGAAGTTGCGGCCGGTCGCGCCAATCACCACGACGAGGCCGTTGGTCATGTACTCACAGCCGTGATCCCCGACGCCTTCGACCACTGCTGTCGCGCCGGAGTTGCGCACCGCGAATCGCTCACCCGCGATTCCATTCAGGAATGCTTCTCCACTTGTCGCGCCGTACAGAACCACGTTGCCGACCAGGATGCTTTCTTCGGGCAGGAAGCTTGAAGTCTTTGGCGGATAGGCGATGATGCGTCCACCCGAGAGACCTTTGCCAACGTAGTCGTTTGCCTCGCCTTCCAGTTCGAGCGTTACGCCCGTGGGCACAAAAGCGCCGAAGCTTTGGCCGGCGGAGCCGGTGAACTTGAAATGAATCGTTCCATCCGGGAGCCCCGCCGAGCCGTGACGCCGCGCTATCTCGCCGCCCAGCATGCCGCCGACTGTCCGGTGCACGTTCCGGATCGCAAAGCTTCCCGTGACCGGCGTTTTCGATTCAAGCGCCGCGGCCGCTTTGGCGATGAGTGCGTGATCGAGAGCCTGATCGAGCCCATGATCTTGTGCCTGTATTTTGCGCCGTGCTACGCGCGAAGGCACCGTGGGCACGTAGAGAATCGAGGAGAGATCAATACCTTTGGCTTTCCAGTGTGCGTCGGCGACCGAGGCGTCTATCTTGTCCACGCGGCCGACCATTTCGTCGACTGTGCGGAAGCCAAGTTTGGCCATGTGCTGACGCATCTGCTCGGCGAGGAAGAAGAAAAAGTTGATCACGTGCTCCGGTTGTCCGCTGAAGCGCGCGCGCAGCACGGGGTCCTGCGTCGCAATGCCCACCGAGCAGGTGTTGAGGTGACACTTGCGCATCATGATGCAGCCCATCGTGATGAGCGGCGTTGTGGCAAAACCAAATTCCTCGGCTCCCAGCAGAGCAGCAATCACCACGTCGCGCCCGGTCTGAAGCTTGCCATCGGTCTGTACGCGAATGCGGCTGCGCAGGTCGTTGAGCAAAAGCACCTGCTGCGTTTCAGCAAGGCCGAGCTCCCAGGGCAAGCCCGCATGCTTGATCGAACTTAGCGGCGAAGCTCCGGTGCCTCCGTTATCGCCGGAGATGAGCACGACGTCCGCGTGCGCTTTGGAGACACCTGCCGCCACCGTGCCCACTCCGACCTCTGAAACAAGCTTGACTGCGATACGCGCCTGCGGATTCACATTCTTCAGGTCGTAGATCAGCTGCGCGAGATCTTCGATGGAATAGATGTCGTGGTGCGGAGGCGGCGAAATTAATCCCACGCCCGGAATGGAGTGGCGTGTCTTCGCGATGATTTCGTCGACCTTGTGGCCGGGCAACTGGCCGCCCTCACCTGGCTTCGCGCCTTGTGCCATCTTGATCTGTAATTCGTCGGCATTCACAAGGTAGTTGGTGGTCACGCCAAACCGGCCGCTGGCTACCTGCTTCACAGCACTGCGACGCGAATCGCCGTTTGCGTCGCGCTTGAAGCGCTCTTCGTCTTCGCCACCTTCCCCGGTGTTCGACATACCGCCCAGGCGGTTCATCGCTATGGCAAGCGTTTCATGCGCTTCCTTGCTGATCGACCCGAAGCTCATCGCTCCGGTCGTAAACCGCTTGACGATCTCCTTCGCCGGCTCGACTTCCTCAAGAGGAATCGGCTCATCGGCATATTTGAGTTTCAACAGCCCACGCAAGGTGCAGAGATTGCGATTCTGATCGTCGAGCAGATCGGTGTATTCCTGGAAGGTTGCAGCATTGTTCTGTCGCACGGCATGTTGCAGTTTGCTGATCGTCAGCGGGTTCAGCAAGTGATACTCGCCGCCTTCGCGATACTGATAATGTCCGCCGACGACAAGTTCAGTCTCCGATTCGGTCAGCGGCTGGAAAGCATAGGTATGCTTCATCTGCGCTTCGCGTGCCAGTACACCCAATCCCACACCCTCAATGCGCGATGCGGTTCCGGCAAAGTAGGCATCGACCAGAGCCTGGTTCAGGCCAACAGCCTCGAACACCTG
This sequence comes from uncultured Acidobacteriaceae bacterium, assembly GCA_963704415.1. Taxonomy (GTDB): domain Bacteria; phylum Acidobacteriota; class Terriglobia; order Terriglobales; family Acidobacteriaceae; genus Telmatobacter. The sequence goes on from OY969908.1 coordinate 3,787,041, forward strand.
CGCGCCGCGGTAACTCTGCAGCGTGCTGATTCCCATCTTCGAAAATGTTTTGAGCAAGCCCTTGTTGATGGCCTTGATGAAATTCTTTTCGGCATGATTGCCTGTTATGTTGTGGGGCAACAAGCCGCGACGTTTCAGATCGTGCAGCGATTCGATGGCCAGATACGGATTGATCGCGCTTGCGCCGTAGCCGATGAGCAATGCGAAGTGCATCACTTCGCGTGGCTCGCCACTTTCAATGATGAGCGCTACCTGAGTCCGAGTCTTCTCGCGGACGAGGCGATTGTGAACTGCGGCCATCGCCAGCAGACTCGGAATGGGCGCGTAAGTTGGATCGACGCCGCGGTCGGAAAGAATGAGCAGTGTGTAGCCGGACGCCACAGCATGAGCGGCACGGTTGCTTAGGTCTTCGAGCGAATGCCGGAGTCCATCTTCGCCATCCGTCGCGCGAAACAGCGCAGGAAGCGTCGTCGCCAGCAGATCGCCTGAAGAAACACGGCGCAGTTTTTCAAGGTCGCGGTTGGTGAGCAGCGGATGGGGCAGCTTCAGCGTGTGGCAATTGTCCGGCGCTTCGTCCAGAATGTTGCGCTCGGTGCCGATGTAGCTGATCAGCGACATTACGAGCTCTTCACGAATCGGATCCACGGGCGGATTGGTCACCTGCGCAAAAAGCTGCTTGAAATAGTTGAACAGCGGCTGCGGGCGGTCTGAGAGGCAGGCCAGCGGCACATCGGTGCCCATCGAGCCCACCGGCTCTTCGCCCTTCGCGCCCATTGGCCCGAGGAGAATGCGCATGTCCTCTTCGCTGTAGCCGAACGCCCGCTGGCGTCGAAGCAGAGTCTCAGGATTGGAGGCAATGGTGCGCGAAGGCTCCGGCAGTTGCTCCAGCGTGACCTGCTGTTCTTCCAGCCACTTTCCATAAGGCTGCCGTGCAGCGAGTTGTTCCTTGATTTCCGCGTCCGAAATAATGCGCTTTTGCACCGTGTCGACGAGGAACATGCGGCCCGGTTGGAGACGGCCTTTCTTGCGCACGTCTTCTGCGGGAACTTCGAGCACGCCGGCCTCGGATGCCAGCACAACAAGGTCATCCTTGGTCACGATGTAGCGGCCCGGCCGCAGCCCGTTCCGATCGAGGGTTGCGCCGATCACGCGTCCGTCAGTAAATGCGATTGCGGCCGGTCCGTCCCACGGTTCCATCAGAGAGGCGTGGTACTCGTAGAAGGCGCGCTTGTCCTCATTCATGTCGGGATTGCCCGACCATGCTTCGGGAATCAGCATCGCCATCACGTGGGGCAGGGACCGGCCGGATTGATAGAGGAATTCAACCGCGTTGTCGAGTGAGGCGGAGTCGCTCCCACCCGGCACAATCACGGGATAGAGTTTGCTAATCTGATCGCCGTGCAACGGGCTTTCCAGCACGGATTGACGCGCGTTCATCCAGCTCACATTCCCGCGAATTGTATTGATCTCGCCGTTGTGGGCCACGTAGCGATAAGGGTGCGCCAGCTTCCAGCTTGGAAAAGTATTGGTGGAGAATCGCTGGTGCACGAGGCAGAGAGCGCTCGTCACCAGGGGATTGGCCAGCTCAAAGTAGAACTTCTCAATCTGAGGAGCCAGCATCAGCCCTTTATAGACAATGGTGCGACAGGAAAACGAGGGCACAAAAAAGTCGTCTTTGCCGTCAATCTCTGACTCGACAATCTCGTTCTCCGTGCGGCGGCGGACGCGGTAAAGCAGTCGCTCAAATGCCTCTTCTTCGAGATCCTTTGGCCGACCGACGAATAACTGTTCGATGTAAGGCTGAGAGGCGCGGGCTTCGCGGCCGATGGCGTCCCCATTCACCGGCGTATCGCGCCAGCCAAGGACAGTCAGGCCTTCTTCCTGCGCGATGCGTTCGAAAACACCCTCGCATTGCAGGCGGCTGCTCTTGTCCACTGGCAGGAAACACATGGCCACGCCATAGTCACCGGCCTCGGGTAACTGTATGCCCAGCTCGCCACATTCGCGCGCAAAAAAGACATGCGGAACCTGGATCAGGATTCCCGCGCCGTCCCCTGTCTCGGGGTCACACCCGGCAGCGCCGCGATGGGTCAGGTTAATGAGAACCTCGAGGCCCTTACGGATAATGTCGTGGCTTTTTTCGCCGCGAATGCTGGCCACTAGCCCCATTCCGCAGGCATCATGCTCCTGACGCGGATGATAGAGCCCCTGCGGGTGCGGTATGCGGTGGCGACTGTTCGATCGACCCATAGGATCCATAGCAACCTTCTTGATCTGCAAAATAGAGTCGGCGGTGTTGCTCAGACTCCGGAATACACAACTGCCCTGGCGCCCCGGACTCGGTATCGCCAAAGAAATTTTCAAGAGGTCCACCCATATGGACCGCACTGCGTCTGGGGTTTCCTGAACTCTCTACTATAAATGAAAATCTGTCGAATCGCCGAAGCCGTTCAGAAGCTATTTGGAATCAATAGTCATTTGCGGAATCTAAAGCCGGCAAATCAGAAGTTCCCGCTCGTAGATCATCTCCGGCGGCAAGTGGTCGTGCAGGTTAATGAACAGCTCCTCATGCGCCATCACTTCTTTCCGCCACGCTGCACGGTCGACGGCCATCAGCTCATCGAACGCCTCCCGTGAGAACTTAAGACCACTCCAGTCGATGTCCTCATAGCGCGGGACCCACCCGACCGCCGTCTCGCGCCCCTGGGTGCGGCCATGGACGCGATCGACAATCCAACGCAGGACGCGCATATTCTCGCTGAAGCCCGGCCATAGATAATGTCCTTCCCCGTCTTTGCGGAACCAGTTGACATTAAAGATGCGAGGCGTCACCTCGAGGTCGCGCTGCATACGGATCCAATGGCGGAAATAGTCGCCCATGTGATAGCCGCAGAAGGGAAGCATGGCCATCGGATCGCGGCGCACCTGTCCCACGGCGCCGGTTGCCGCTGCGGTGGTCTCCGAGCCCATTGTGGCCCCCGCATAGACACCGCTCGACCAGTTGAATGACTGATAGACAAGCGGTAAAGTGGTTGACCGCCTGCCACCAAAAATAATTGCGCTGATCGGCACACCGTTGGGCGACTCCCAGTCGGGATCGATCGAGGGGCACTGCGACGCGGGCGCTGTGAAGCGTCCGTTGGGATGAGCTGCCGTGCGTCCGGTCTGCCTTCCAATCTCAGGGGTCCAGTGTTCGCCGCGCCAATCCAGGCATTCCGCGGGTGGCTTGTCAGTCATTCCTTCCCACCACACGCCGCCGTCGGGTGTGAGCGCCACATTGGTGAAGATCGAGTTTTTTGTCAGCGTGGCCATGGCCATGGAATTGGTTTTCAAGCCGGTTCCGGGAGCCACGCCGAAGAAGCCTGCCTCGGGATTGATGGCGCGCAGACGGCCCTTGGCATCGGGTCGAATCCACGCGATGTCGTCCCCGACTGTCCAGACCTTCCAACCCTTCATGGCCGCAGGCGGAATCAGCATGGCGAAGTTGGTCTTGCCGCAAGCCGACGGAAACGCAGCAGCCACGTAGGTCTTTTCGCCCTCGGGATTCTCGACCCCGAGGATCAGCATGTGCTCGGCCATCCAGCCTTCGTCGCGCGCAATGTTGCTAGCAATGCGGAGCGCGAAACACTTCTTGCTGAGCAGGGCATTGCCGCCGTAACCCGAGCCATAGGACCAGATTTCGCGGCTCTCGGGAAAATGGACGATGTACTTCGTCTCGTTGCATGGCCAGGGCACATCCGATTCGCCTGGCTTGAGAGGCATACCCACCGAATGCATGCAGGGCACTACCCGCTTCTCGTCCTTGTCAATTTCAGCAAATACGGGAGCCCCGATTCGTGCCATCGTGCGCATTTGCGCCACTACGTAGGCGGAATCCGTCAGCTGCACGCCAATGCCCGACATCGGCGAGCCCACGGGGCCCATGCTGAACGGCAGCACATACATCGTGCGCCCCTGCATCGATCCGCGGAACAATTGCTTCAGCCGACGCCTCATTATGTAGGGGTCTTCCCAGTTGTTTGTCGGGCCGGCAGCGGTGCGCGAGAAAGAACAGATAAAGGTCCGATCTTCGACGCGAGCCACGTCGCCAGGAACGGAACGCGCATAAAAGCAGCCCGGCCATTTCTTTTCGTTTAAGCGGACGAAGGTCCCAGTGGCAATGAGGCGCTCACAGATTGCGTCGTATTCGGCCTTCGAACCGTCAACCCAATGGATGGCGTCGGGTCGGCAGAGATCCGCCATCTTTTCTACCCACCGAATCAGGTGCTTGTTCGTTGTGGGTGGCGTGGTGTTCGAGAGAGGCTCGCTTGCAATCGCGGACTGCTTCATGCGCTGATTTCATCTCCTGCCAAGGACTTGCTTGTCTCCGGCGGCGCCGTCGTCCCGTATCTGGCGGCGATTTCCATAACGATAACAGCAGTGGGTGGGTCGATTGGCCGCGAAAAATCAGGCCGCCCTCGATTTGCATCCGAATGCCTTGCACACTGACTTTGCATTTGGTATCAATGAAACGCTCAAGCGGGAGTGGCATGGAACTGATCTCCAGGTTGGATATAGTCAGGATGAATTCCAGAATGTGCATGCGCCGCTTGTCTGTTCTTTTCGTTATTCTCGCGACGCATTGCGCCGGAACACTGGGTGCGCAGTCCATTTCAGAATTGCACCGCAGCTTCGCCGATCCGCCGGATTCCAGCCGAATCATGATGCGCTGGTGGTGGTTTGGGCCTGCAGCCACGAATGCCGAGATTACCCGCGAACTGGAACAGATGAAGGCGGCGGGAATCGGCGGCGTAGAGATTGCGAATCTTTATCCCCTGGCGCTCGACGACCCTCAAAGCGGCTTCCACAACACGCCGTTTCTTTCCGAGGAGCATGTGGCCGCACTGAGATACGCCGCTCAGGAAGCGCGCCGTCTTGGCCTGCGTGTCGATGCGACGCTGGGTAGCGGCTGGCCTTTCGGGGGCCCTCACATTCCAGTCACTCAGTCGGCAGGCAAACTGCGCGTCGACGTCAACATGGTCGCCCCTGGTGCAACGTTCGCACTGGCCCCGCATATCGACACCGGCGAATCGTTGATTTCGGCTTTTCTAGTTCCTGATCCCGCTTCTGCGGACGAACCTGCACACACTGAGCCGCTCCCCGCTCCAGTCTCGGGTCGTTACTCATTCACTAGTGCAGACTGGCCCCGCAAGATCGTCTGCTTCGTCGCCAGCCGCACCGGTATGACAGTGAAGAGGCCGTCCATCGGGGCTGAAGGATTTGTCCTCGACCACTATGATCGGAGAGCTATCGAGAACCATCTGCATGCGGTCGGCGATCGCTTGCTGTCGGCTTTCGGGGATCACCCGCCCTACGCGGTTTTCAGCGACAGCCTAGAGGACTACGGGTCCGATTGGAGTCCCGCGCTGCTCGACGAGTTCCAGCGCCGGCGAGGGTACGATCTTCGGCCGCATTTGCTCTCGCTTGTGATGGACACCGGACCTGAGGCTGCTGCGATTCGCCACGATTGGGGCCAAACGCTTACTGAGATGGCTGACGACAACTATCTCAAGCCCATGCGCGCCTGGGCAGTTGAGCATCACACGCAACTGCGCTCGCAGAGCTACGGATATCCGCCCGTCACATTGTCGAGCAATCGCTTTGAAGATCTGCCCGAGGGCGAAGGCAAAGCCACATTCATGATGTGGCGAGAATTCTCTGACACCCGCTGGGCCGCATCGGCGGGCCACCTCTATCATCGCCCCGTTATTTCCTCGGAGACCTGGACGTGGCTGCATTCGCCTGCCTTCCGCGCCACGCCGCTCGACATGAAGGCTGAGGCGGACTTGCATTTTCTCCAGGGGATCAATCAGCTTGTCGGACATGGATGGCCCTACTCCCCGTCTTCTGCCGGCGAGCCTGGCTGGCGTATGTATGCGGCTGCGGCTTTCAATGCGCACAACCCCTGGTTCTTTGTCCTGCCGGATTTGACGCGCTATCTGCAGCGGGTCAGTTTTGCTCTGCGTCAAGGGCAACCCGCCAACGACGTAGCCCTGCTGCTGCCGAATGACGATGTTTGGGCCTCCTTCCACGCCACGATCTCGAAGCGTCAGTCACCCACGTCAGCCGCGGGTTTTGATGAATCGGGGTCAAACGTGAGCGTCGATGAGTCGATGGACAAGTTTCTCGGCAAGCAAGTCGTCGCGCAGATTCTCGATGCAGGATTCAACCTCGACTTCATTGATGCCGATGCAATCGATTCCGTTGGGATTCCCTACAAGGCGCTCATCCTCCCGGACATCGACCGGCTGCCGCCAGCAACGTACGAAAGAATTCTTGCTTTTGCCCAGAAGGGCGGAGTTGTGATCGCGACGCGGCACCTGCCTGCCACAGCTCCCGGCTTACTGCATGCGACCGAGCAATCCGCGCGCATCAACGAGCTCTCGCAGCAGCTTTTTCACGGCAGCATTCCTTCGGCGCATTTTGTTGAGAACGATAGTGATCTCGGTGCGGAACTGGAGAAAGATGCCAGGCCGGACATGACATTATCCCCGCGCACGCCGGCGATCGGATTCATTCATCGAAAGCTCGCCGCGGGCGATCTATATTTTGTGACTAACGCATCGAACGAGGCGACGCACGTCCGCGCGCATTTTCGTGACGTTGCCAAACACGCCGAGCAATGGGACCCCTTCGCTGGCGGAATCATCGGCCTTCCCAATCCGGCAGATATTGCACTCGATCTTGCGCCAGACGAGTCGCGGCTCATCTTCTTTTCGAACGAAGCCAGGACAGGGGAGCCCGAACCAGCCCGGCGCGAGGCCGTTCTGACCGACCTTTCGCAGCAATGGAAGGTCGCTTTCGGCGATACCGGAATTACCTGCAAGATGGAAACCCTTAAATCGTGGACAGGCGATTCGAAGACGCAGTTTTTCTCCGGCAAAGCTGTCTATGAAAAGAGCTTTGAACTTCAGCCCGGGCAAATCGCGTCCGGTACGCGGGTTCTCCTCGATTTCGGCACCGCAACCACAGAGCCCATGCCATCGCCGCCGGGTCAGAACAACATGCGCGCCTACCTCGACCCGCCCGTCCGAGAGGTAGCCGAGGTATCTATCGACGGCCAGCGCGCCGGAGTAATCTGGCGGCCGCCTTACCGTGTCGACGTCACGGGCTTAATTCATGCCGGCTCCAACCGGCTGCGCATCGTCGTTGCCAACACTGCCATCAACGAATTGGCCGGCCAGTCGCTGCCCGACTACCGGCTTCTTTGGGCGCGTTACGGTATGCGTTTCGTTCCCCAGGGCATGAATGACCTGCATCCGTTGCCGTCGGGCCTGCTTGGCCCCGTAACGCTCGTCGAGTCCAGACCGATTCAATAGTCTATTGGCCAGACCCGCAGCCTCACGAGCCTTAAAAACTCCTGTCTGAAATTTCCCCTCTTGCGGCAAAATCGAGCCACACGCTAGACTCCTGCCCATGACAAAAGTGCGCCCTTTCCCCGCTTTGATTTTCGCTCTGCTTCTCCTCGCCGCAACATGCACTCAAGCGCAGGACTGGGCCAAGGCGCGCCTGGATGCGTCTCCGCGTCATCACGAGTACGTCACGCTGAAACATGGTTCGCGTGCCGTGCAAGCCTTCATCGTCTATCCCGAGGTGAAAGAAAAGGCCCCAGTCGTGGTATTGATCCACGAGATCTTCGGCCTTTCCGATTGGGCGAAAGAGATGGCTGATGAGTTGGCTGCGGAAGGTTTCATCGTGGTTGCTCCCGATTTGCTGTCCGGATTCGGTCCCAATGGCGGCGGCTCGAGTGAATTCGCCAGTCAGGACGCTACCGTAAAAGCAGTCTCCGGGCTTGACCCGGCCGTTGTCCTCGAAGACCTCGACTCGGCTGCGGACTACGGAAGGCGGATCCCAGCCGGAAACGGCAAAATCGCAGTTGTGGGCTTCTGCTGGGGCGGAGGCAAATCGTTTGCGTTTGCTGCCCATCGTAAGGACCTCTCTGCGGCTTTTGTTTTTTATGGCCCCGGCCCAGCGGACGTCTCCACCGTGGTGGCGCCGGTTTATGGGTTCTACGCAGGCAATGATGCACGCATTGGAGCTACCGTCCCTGACACAACGGCAGCAATGAAAGCCGCAGGCAAGGTCTACGAGCCGGTGACCTACGATGGTGCGGGTCATGGTTTCATGAGGGCCGGGGAAGATCCAACCAATACCAATCCCGCCAACAAAACCGCCCGTGAACAGGGCTTCGCGCGACTGGTGAAGCTGCTGCACGAGATGAAGTCCGCGCAGGCAGCGAGCTTCAGAGTGCCTACTCGTCCAGTCTCAAAGGACTCAGCCCGGGCAGATAAACTCTGCCACGAGGCGGTTCGAACGGGATCCGGTTCGTAGATCGAGTCGTTCCTTTCTTCGCAACGCGAGTTTTTCTGAATCCGGTCTGACGCTGGAACCGTCGTGTCTTCTCGCATCAACCATCCGTATCGCCGTCGCCGGTACCATCATGACAATGGGTCACGCACAAGCCGAATGGAGAAGGGAACTGCGCGCGATGGTCGTGCTCGCGGTCCCGGTGGTATTGAGCGAACTCGGCTGGATGGCCCAGGGCGTAGTCGACAACATCATGGTCGGCCGTCTCGGCCCCGAAGCCATTGGCGCTGTGTCCCTGGGTAACGCGGTCTACTACACGCCTTCTCTTTTCGGGATTGGCCTGCTGCTCAGTCTCGACACGCTTGTGTCGCAGGCTTTTGGCCGTCGTGATCATGATGAATGTCATCGATGGCTTGCGCAGGGCGTTTACCTCGCCTGCTTCATTACGCCGTTGCTCATGCTGCTGATCGCGGCAATGAGCTATAACTTTGCGCGCTTCGGCGTGACTTCTTCAATTGCGACTCCGGCCAGCACGTATCTCAGGATTCTCAACTGGAGCACGTTGCCGTTGCTCCTCTACGGTGGCATTCGGCGCTACCTGCAAGGGGTGGGACAGGTACGCGTTATCACGGTCACGTACGTTTTGGCCAACCTGCTCAACTGGGGCGGCAACTGGGTGCTGATCTACGGCAAACTTGGTTTTCCCGCCCTCGGAGTCGATGGCTCGGCTATTTCCACTTGCATTGCGCGCTTTGCGATGGCTGCGGCGCTCCTCCTATTTGCCTGGCGGTACGAACGCAAGCGGGGCCATCCGTTGTTTCGTCACTGGGCGGCTCCGCAAGTGGACCGCTTGCGGACGATGATCCGTCTTGGCGCCCCGGCTGCCGGCCAGATTCTCCTCGAAGTAGGCGCATGGAATCTGTCGACATTTTCCGCAAGCTATCTTGACCCGGTCGCGCTCGCCACGCACGCGATCGCGCTCAACTACGCGAGCATCAGCTATATGGTCCCGCTTGGCGTTTCCGCAGCGGCTGCTGTGAGCGTGGGCCATGCTGTGGGAGCGGGCGACCCGGCTCGTGCTCGCCGCGCCGGTTGGCTTGCCTTGGGTCTGGGCACCAGCTTCATGCTGGTTGCAGGAATGGTGTTTCTCATCGCGCCCCGGGCTCTCATTTCGCTTTACACAAACGATCCGCGTGTGCTTGCGGTCGGGCCGACTCTGCTCTGGATAGCCGCAGCCTTTCAGGTGTTCGACGGCATTCAGACCGTCTGTACGGGAGCACTCCGCGGCCTGGGCGAAACGCGCGTGCCGATGGTCGCAAATTTCATCGGGTATTGGATCATGGGATTGCCGCTGGGGCTCACGCTCTGCTTCGTGCTTCGCTGGGGAATTTATGGCACTTGGATCGGGCTGACGCTTGCGCTGGTAGTCATCGCATCGTCTCTGCTCATCCGGTGGCGCAACGATTCGGCTCGAATGGCCATGACTGCTTGAATCGATTGCACTTGGATCGATCTCAATTCATTCTGAAATGGGCATCTTCGGACTTCTTGTAGTGCAACTTGCGTCTCGATTCAGGGGCCGGAATAGGTCGCTTTTTGAGCGCGTCAATAAATAGTTGTCGATCCAGTTACTTTGAGCGAATCGGTCGTGCCCTCTGACGGTACGAGTTAACCGGGAGGTGACTATAATCACAGAAGTAGAGTAGCGGTTCGGCTCTTACAAGAATTTATTCGAAGGGAATCCCGCCAAATGGCGACAGGAGACCTGGCCCTGGGTCAAGAGCAGGGCGCCTTAAGCGCGCAAAAGCGCGTATCCAACGATTTCAGCATTATCGTAGCAACGGTAAACGGTTCCGGCTCGCAATCCGCCAATAGCGTTCTGCTGAAGAGCATCTTCGGAATGGGAGTTCCCGTCAGCGGGAAAAACCTCTTCCCCTCAAACATCGCCGGCTTACCCACCTGGTACACCATACGCGCCAGCAAAGATGGCTACGTGGCGCGCAAGCGTGGTTCGCAAGTCCTGATTGCGCTCAACCCAGAAACGGCCAAGCAGGACATGCTGGAAATGGATGCGGGCGGCGCGGCCATCTACGAAGAAAGCTTCAACCTCAAGCAGTATCGCGACGACGTCGCGTGCTACCCGGTGCCATTTGACAAGATCACTGCGGCCATCTGCCCTGAGCCCAAGCTGCGCAAGCTGGTCAGGAACATGGTGTACGTGGGTGTCGCCGCGCAGTTGTTGTCGCTGGATCTTACAGTTGTCGAGAGTGGGCTGAAAAAGCAATTCGCCAAGAAGCAGAAGGTCTTCGATCTCAACTTCGGCGCCGTTAAAGCGGGCTTCGACTATGCGCAGCAGAAGCTGGTCAAGCAGGATCCCTACGTCATCGAGCGGATGAATCAGACCGCGGGCAAGATCATCATCGACGGCAATGCGGCCTGCGGCATGGGCGCGGTCTTCGCAGGCGTAACGGTCGTTGCCTGGTATCCGATCACGCCGTCCACATCGCTGATTGAAGCGACCACCGATCTGCTGAAGAAATTTCGCGTGACCCCCGAGGGCAAGGCGACCTTCGCTGTTGTTCAGGCTGAGGACGAACTCGCTGCAATCGGCATGGTGCTGGGAGCGGGCTGGGCAGGCGCGCGTTCCATGACTTCGACCTCCGGCCCGGGTATCTCGCTGATGTCGGAATTCGCCGGCCTCGGCTACTTTGCAGAAATCCCTGGTGTCATTTTCGATGTGCAGCGTAGTGGGCCGTCCACCGGCATGCCGACACGCACTTCGCAAGCCGACCTGCTTTCGACGGCGTTCCTTTCGCACGGCGACACCAAGCACGTCATCCTGCTTCCAGGCTCGGTGAAGGAGTGCTTCGAGTTTTCGATGGCGGCTTTTGACCTGGCCGAGCGGATGCAGACCCCCGTGTTCGTGCTCACCGATCTCGATCTTGGCATGAACAACTGGATGTCTGAGCCGTTCAAATATCCTGAAAAGCCGCTGGATCGCGGCAAGGTACTCACGGCTGAAGATCTGAAGCGTCTCGGCGGTTTCGCTCGCTATCGCGATGTGGATGGCGACGCCATCGGCTGGCGTACATTGCCCGGAACGCGGCATCCCAAGGCCGCCTACTTTACACGCGGTTCGGGTCACAATGACGCGGCAGGCTACACAGAAAAGCCCGATGAGTACCAGGAAGTGATGGATCGCCTCACCCGCAAGTTCGAAAACGCGCGCAAGCTGGTACCGGCTCCGCTCGTGGTGAAAGATAGAACCTCGAAGGTCGGGTTCATCGCCTATGGCACCACAGATTTTGCGCTCCGCGAAAGCCTCGATCAGATCAAGAAAGAATACAAGCTCGATGCGGATTACCTTCGCATCCGTGCCTATCCTTTTGCGCATGAGATCCACGACTTTGTCGCGTCGCATGAGCGGGTCTATGTGGTCGAACAGGATCGCGACGGACAACTGGCGAGCCTGCTCAAGCTCGATCTGCCGGCTGACCAGGTCGTCAAGTTGCGCAGCATTTTGTTCTACAACGGGCTGCCCATTGACGCCCGCAGCATTACGGATGAATTTGTAACCAAGGAGGGCCTGTAATCATGGCGACCGCAACTCCGACCTCTACGCCGGGCCCGAAGCTCAATCACATCGGCCTGCCCGTTCTTGAATATCGTGGCGGCAAGTCTACGCTCTGCGCCGGCTGCGGCCACAACGCGATTTCCGAGCGCATTATCGACGCCATGTTCGAAATGGGCGTCGAGCCTGAGCGTGTGATGAAAATGAGCGGCATTGGCTGCTCGTCCAAAAGCCCCGCCTACTTCATGAGCCGCTCGCACAGCTTCAACAGCGTGCACGGACGCATGCCGTCGGTCTCGACCGGCGCGATCATGGCCAACCACCAGATGACCATGCTAGGCGTGTCCGGCGATGGCGACACCGCTTCCATCGGTATCGGACAGTTCGTACATCTGCTACGCCGCAATCTCCCCATGATTTACATCATTGAAGACAACGGCGTGTATGGATTGACGAAGGGACAATTTTCCGCCACCGCCGATATCGGCTCGAAGCTCAAGACCGGCGTCATCAATGATCTTCCTGCAATCGATACGTGCGCGCTGGCAATTCAACTCGGCGCCACTTTTGTCGGCCGCTCATTTTCTGGCGACAAGAAGCAATTGCTCGCGATGTTGAAGGCTGCCATCGCGCACAAGGGCACCGTGATGCTTGATGTCATCAGCCCTTGCGTCACCTTCAACGATCACGAAGGATCGACCAAGAGCTACAAGTTCATGCAGGAAAACGACGAGCCTATCAATGAAATAGGCTTCGTTGCGAGCTTTGAAGAGATCGATGTGGACTACGACTCTGGCCAGGTCTACGACGTCGAGATGCATGATGGCTCGAGCCTGCGCCTGCGGAAGCTCCACGAGGACTACGACCCGACGGACAAGGCCAACGCTGTCCGGACCCTGATGGAAGCTGAGGAGAAGAACGAAGTCCTCACCGGAGTCTTCTACATCAACACGGAGAAGCCGACCTTCACCGACCTGCTCAACCTGGTCGACGAGCCGTTGGCCACGCTGCCGGAGTCGCTGACGCGGCCTCCGAAGTCAGCGCTCGACGCGCTGATGGCTAACCTGCAATAGCTCATCTTCAAAGGTTCACGAAAAAGCCCCGCGTAAGCGGGGCTGTCTGTTTTTGGGGCGCCCGGTTTGTTGACGCAATGGGCGTTTTTCAGGACCGATCCAGATGCCATTCCATAAAGCACGCTAGATGAGCGCATTGGCCTGTTCACGTCAACGCACAATGAAGACCCACCGGGCGGAGATTGGTTTCTGGCCTGTGAAATCCGGTTGCCCTTCTCGCCAATCAATTGGAGGCCGCGCACACGCGGAATTCGCGCAATTTGGGTCGAATCTGAACTGCAGCTTACAATTCGCGAATTGCGGTCACGGGGTTCCGGCGCATCGCCCGATGTGCCGGAAGGTAGGATGCTACCAACGACATTGCTCCCAGGAGCGTGACGACGGAAACGACGGTGACTGGATCGTTGGCGCCGATTCCGTACAACAGCCGGACGATGATACGTGTCAGTCCCAACGCAAACGCCAATCCCAGCGCCACCCCAGTGCCTGTGAGCCACAATCCCTGCAACAGCACGAGTCTCAGCACATCGACGCGCGAAGCGCCCAGCGCCATTCGTATTCCGATCTCGTGAGTTCGCATTTGGGTTCGATATGCCACGACTCCGTAGATCCCCGTTACTGCAAGAACCAGCCCGATCAGCGCGAACATTCCCGCCAGGGCGCTCTGTATGACAGCGAAACTGCTCGCCATCTGGGTACTCTCTCGCATGGGACGCACATCGAAAACCGGCAGCCGTGTATCGATTTCGTGGATGGCGTTTTCCACCACTGGCACCAGCTCGGCCGGATTTCCCTCGGTCTTCACCTGCACGATCGTCTCGTACCCCACCTGGAAAAAGCTCATATACACCATAGGCTCGGGTGACTCATTCATTAACATATGTATCGAATTTCTCGCGACGCCGACAACCGTGAAAAGGCTGCCCCACACCCTGAGCTTCTTTCCCAGCGGATCCTGTCCCGGCCAGTAGCGCCTCGCCGCAGTCTGATCCACGATAAGTACCCTCGGGGCCTTTTCATCGTCATCCGGTGTGAACTCTCGTCCTTCCAAAATGGGTATATGGAGAGATTCGAAATACCGCGGGGCCACTTCGGCGTGGTACACCTGCAAAGATTCATGGGGGTGTGGCACATACCCTTCCGGATACGCATCCTCCCCCTTGTGGCTCAGGGTCATCGGAATCCAGTCCGTAAAAGACGCAACCTTCACGCCAGGCAGTGCCGACACGCGATCAAGTATCTTGTGACGGATCACCCGTTCCTCGTCGTTGCTGTAGCCGGCAATATTGAGCCCCACGGACGCAGTGAGAATGTGGTCCTGCTCAAATCCGGGATTTGCGCCGGCGAGATTCCGCAGAGTTCGCAGAAATAGCGCGGAGCACAACAGCAGAGGAAGTGAAAGCGCGATTTGCGCCACCACCAGCCCGCTGAGCAATTTCCGGTTGCGTGAGCCGCCGGAGATACTTGCAGACTCCGCCTTGAGTACCTCAACGGCCGGCGCGTGGGACGAACGCCAGGCGGGGAGCGCGCCGCAGAGCATGCCGGCCAACAGGCTAGATACCGCAATCCCGATCACGACCTTGTGATCCATGCTCCCGTTGAGTATGAGGGGATTCGAGTTCGCCGGAAAGAACCATGAGAATGTCTTCGACGTCCACGATGTCAAGACGAGGGCCACGACTCCTGCGACGATGGAAAGCACCACGCCCTCCAGCACCATCTGCCGCACGAGTTGAATGCGATTCGCCCCGAGCGACTGCCGGATTGCAAGCTCACGCCGCCGGGATACAAACCGCACCAGCGTGAGCGTAGCCACGTTCGCGCAGGTCAGCAACAGCACCACAGCGGCGAAGGCGAGTAGGATGGGCAGCGTCGCCGCCATGTATCCGTTGGCGCCGAATGGCGAGCGCCACATGGGATCGAGCGTGATCCGGTTCTCGCCCAGATGATCGTCCGGAAACGCCGCGACAATATTGTGCATCACGGTGTCGAGATCCTGAGCTGCCTGGCCACGGCTCACGCCGGGCCGCAATCTTCCTATTACGTTCAGCCAGACCGCACCACCACTGCGATGCGTCATCCGCCACATGTCCGTCCCGAGGGGATCAAGCGTTACCCACAGATCTTCACGGATCCCGGGCATTGCTCCGACAAACCCCTCCGGCGCTATACCGATCACGGAGACAGGATGCCGTGCGATCTCGATCGACTTGCCCACAATTGCCGGGTCTGCGGCATAGCGCATCTTCCAGAGCGAGTAAGCAAGGACCACGTTGGGAACCGCATCTGGACGCGTCTCTTCCTCAGCCAGAAAGAAACGCCCGAGCATCGGCTTGATGCCGAGCACATCGAAATAGTTCGCCGACACGTTCGCAATATAGGCACGCTCCGGCTGTGCGCCGCCAGTCAGCGTGATCCAATCGTGATGATAGGCAAGTATTCCGGTGAAGGTATGGTTCTGCTCGCGCAGATCGCGATAGTCGAGATACGAGAAGGGCGGAGTCGGAGAGAAGTTCCGTTCCCCCCGTTGCAGGCTCACAAGGTCGCCCGTGTCTCGCGCGCCAGGAATCGGACGCAACATGGTGCCGTCGATCCAACTGAATACGGTGCTGTTGGCGCAGATAGCTACTGCCAGCATCGCCGTCGCGGTGATCGTAAAGCCGGGGCTCTTGCGCAGTTGCCGTAACGCGTAACGGAAATCCCGGCCTAGTTGTTCAAGCCAGCCCTGGCCCCACATGTCGCGCGTCACATCTTGCACCAGAGGAATATTTCCAAATTCCCGCGCCGCCGCTTGTCGCGCCGTCTCTGCCGTCTCACCTCGCGCCACTCGATCTGCAATCGCCATCTGCAAGTGCGCATCAATCTCTTCCTGCAATTCGCGCTTGCGCCGCTGAAAACCGAAGCTCGGGAACCACTTCATGACTCACTCTCCTCCGGCTTGACGTACATCACCGACCCAATCGCTTCGACAATTCGCTCCCATCGGCCCAGATCCGAGGCCAACTGCTTTTTCCCCTTGGCCGTGATTCGGTAATATCGGGCTTTTTGCTTGCTCTCTGACTGCTTCCACCCAGACTGCACCCAGCTCTGACGCTCCAATCGATGGAGAGCCGGATACAGTGATCCGGTCTCCACCTGAAGCACGTCTCCGGATCGCAAACGTAAGGCCTGGACAATTCCGTATCCGTGCTGCGGTCCCCATTGCAGGGTCTGAAGAATAAGCATGTCGAGTGTTCCCTGCAGCAACTCAATCCGGTTCTTATACTGGTCTTTTTCGCTCATAGATGTAGATACTCTACTCCCAAAGGAGGTAGATCGTCTACCTCGTTTTGTATAGCGCAGCGAGTAGCCTTGCCCACTCAGCAGATTTAAAAGTACGTCGATTCTCAGGACGAGAATTGGTGATTCTGCATTGGCGCTAGATCGCCAAATCACTCGTCTCGACGGCGGCCAGTGTTTATCGATAAGCCGAAACTGACTCACTGACGAACTCATAGCAGCGCACAAAGAACTGATATGGTCCAAGTCGCCGTTTGATCGGGCTTCCGCCCTTAAGTGTTGCTTTTCGATTCCGGTCCGCACCCACCGCAATCCCAACACCCCTCTTTGCGCAAAATTACGCCGGCTTGCGGCAAAGTAGGAATGCGTAGATCGGGGACGGTAAGACGGGGCCTCGCATGGTTTTCCCCAACTTCTCGTTCAACCACCTAACATCAATTAGCAGAGATCTTTAGCCACAACCCCCTCATTTCAAAAGCGTTATCGTAAGTTATTGATAACGTAAACCACGTAAAATCAGATACTTGCCAAGAAAGAGGGGAGGGGGGCTCGCTCGGGCCAGCCGGCGGCTCGGTTGGTACAGAATTGGCAGGGGAAGGAGCGAATCAGGAGGGGAGCGGCGAAAGCGCGAGGACTACCGGGCGGCGGCTGTGATGCGCACACCCATCTCGTTCAGTTTCGCTCGCGCCTGTGCAGCTTCGGGAGTCTGCGGATGACGCTGAATCAAGGTGCGCAGTTCGTGCGTGCCGGCATCGCGCTTGCTCAGAGCGATCAGCGCAAGGCCTTTGTGCAACTGCGCCGTCGCGGCTTTCGGACTTCCGCTGAACTGCTCGAGCACTACGTTGTAATCCTTCACAGCCTCATCGTAGTTGTGTTGCCGGTAGGCAATTTCGCCGAGATAAAACTGGGCGCTGCCTGCCATTGGATCCATCGGATAGTAGTGAATTACGTCCTGGAATTCGCTTGTCGCCAGCGAATACTTGGCTGCATTAAAGTCGCTCAATGCCGCCTGGTACGACTGTTCCAGCGGGGGAGTCTGGCTGATGGGTGGAGCGGAATTCATGGCACCTGGGCCCGGGTTGACCCCATTGGGCGCGGGTGCTGTCCCATTCGGTATACCACCCTGAGGAGCGCCCTGCACATTTTGCAACTGGCTCTGCAGATCCTGAATCGACTTTTCCAGTTTGGCGATGCGCGTCTTCAGCTCATCCACCGAATCGTTCAACGACTGCACCTGGCCAGAGCTGGTATCGAGCTTGCCATTCAGGGAGTCGACCTGCGTATTCAGCTTCTGCTGTAGGGCATTCACGGTCCCATTCATCTGCGTCGCCTGATCGGCCGTTTGCTGGGCCAGATTCTGCAGCACGGCGAAACGCGTGTCCATCGTGGTCTGCAGCCGTTGCACCATGTCGAGCAGTTGTTGGATCTGGGTTTGCATCTGAACCATCTCTTTCGAGACCGCGTGCGCACGAACCGGCGCCATGCAAAAAAGCAACGCGAGCGCCGGGGCGGCGAAGAGACTGTTGCGAAAAGATCGTCCTATTTGCATCCTTCACCTACGAGTGGAACAGCTGCTGCCGGCTCATGCGTCAGCAACGGCGTCCCAGTTTCTTATACCGTTAGATGCTCACCCATGGCTGATGACTTCTCAAACTTGGCGCCAAGCTCTGGGTGCCAGGTACTCTGAAATTTGGCGGCACCGCACGTTGGCGATGCCGCCGCCTGCTGCTACTGGTCGAGCGAGAAGCCGGCGCGGCGATTCTGCTGCCAGCATTGCTCGTTCGATTCGGTACAAAAAGGCTTTTCTTTGCCGTAACTGACAACGCGAATGCGACTGGCCGCAATCCCGGCGGTTACAAGGGCATTCTTCGCGGCGTCTGCGCGATTCTGGCCCAACGCCAGGTTGTACTCGTCGGAACCCCGCTCGTCGCAATAGCCGCCGATCACAATCTTGATATTCGGATGGCTTGCAAGGTACGAAGCGTCGTGCGACAGCGTGGATTGCGCGTCGCTGCGAATGTCGTACGTATCGTAATCGAAGAAAATGTCCTGGACATTCGCCCTGAATTCTTCCTCAGCCGACATCGAATTCGAAGGCGCCGAAACAGCGGGCGGAGCATTCACCGTCACCTGGGTTGTTGCGTCCGCAGTTCCTCCGTCGCCGCGCGCCACAAGGTGATAGCTGGTCGACGAGGTTGGCGTCACAGTCTTCACGCCTGTGGTAGGCACATCGCCAATTCCATCAATGGTCGCGCTCGTTGCGTCGGTTGTGCGCCAGCTCAACGTTACCTGATCGCCCGCCGAGATCTGGGAGGGCGTCGCTGTAATCTGCGCAGTAGGCGCGGGTGTGGCTGGCGGCGCAGTTGCGGCGGGAGGCGGTGGCGGCTGCTTCTTCTTGCAACCAGCAACAGCAACCAAGGCGACAAGCAGTACAACTGGCGTGAAAACTCGTAAACGTCGATTCAATGCATCGCTCCTTCTGCAATTTCAAGATGACATCACTATTTTATGCCTGTGTTCAACCAGCCGCACTGCTTCTCAGCAGTACATGAGGATGTACATGGCGCATGCGAATAGCATCGGCTGAAATTGCGCTGTGGTTTTTGGTCGACGCCGCATCCGATTCGCGCATGAAATGTGGCTTCGGCTTACAAGTTGTGAGATCCCCAGGGCCAATCGGCACTGGAACGGTCTTCTCTAAAAATGAAACTGCGGGCACAGTGCGTATTCTCTGTGCCTGCCTTCACTTCCAACTCCAGTTCGGCATAAAGTTGTTTCCCGAATGCGTTAACTGGTGCTGATCGGTCCCGTCGGCGAGCATCGACCAGATTTCCGTGTGGCTCCCCTGCCTCCGCTCGAAAACAATATGGCGTCCATCGGGAGCCCAGGAAGGAAAGTCATTTGTGCCGGCGTCGTGCGTCAGTTGCTGCCAGCGTTTGGTCGCAATGTCCATGATGTAGATGTCCTGGCCGCCTGGAGCGCCGGGCCCATATTTGCGATTCCAACTGAACGTGAGAAACTGGCCGCTCGAGGACCACGATGGCGACACCGCATAACCGCCGTCGGTCATGCGCTGAATATTGGCGCCGTCCTGATCCATGGTGTAAATCTGCGGCAGGCCGGTACGCCCGCTTACCCACGCAAGCTGCGCATTGGTACGTGGATTCCACACGGGGGAAACGTCGGGGCCTTTGAAATATGTGATTCGTTTCGGGGCGGATCCACTGGCATCGGCAACCCATATCTCCGGGTCACCCGAACGCGACGATGAGAATGCAATCTTGGCTCCATCCGCGGACCAGGCCGGCGATTGGTTGGCGCCGCCCGCTGTCCCAGCAGGGAAGGCGACCAGCCGTCCGAGTTCCAGAGAATACATCCGCACGGACCAACCTTCGCGGCCGAGGGTGGCAAACGCGACGCGGGAATTGTCGGGCGACACGCGCGGCGAGAGCGAAATGCTGCCGAGGTGTGTGACTGCGTGCTGATTGGCGCCGTCATAATCCATCACCCAGACTTCCTTCGATCCTGTGCGGGCACTGATGAAAAAGATCTTCGTTTCTGCAATGCCGTTGATCCCGCCGCCAAGCCGGGCAATGATTTCGTCTGCAAACCTATGAGCGATGGTGCGCGCCATGTCCAGACTGGCGGCTTCGTTGTATTGCTTGCCCAGCACCTGCGGATTCGCGGTATTGCTCGTGTCGTCGAGCCAACCGTAAACAACCAGCCTTCCGTTGGTCGCCGACAACGCACCGAATGCAACCATCGCGGCGCTGGCGGGTGGCGCAGACCACTGCGACAAATTCATCTCTTGCGGAGAACCGGGAGTCCCCGGGGGCGCGAAGCTTTTTGAGACTACGTCGAAGATGCCAGCGCCGCTCAGATCGCTATAGAGCGTGGAATCGAATTCGGCTTTCAGTGACGGAGTTTGCGGATCGACGCCTACAGGCTTGAAATCAGCGGCTGCAAGGCGAATTTTCGCATTTCCTAAATTGGAACCAATGCGCACCCAATCCTGTGCGGACGACGGCATGCAATTCAGGCTTGCGAGAAAGAATAATGCGGGAAAGAAAAACCGGGAACCAAACTTCATGCAGTGCGCAATCCTTCCTCGGTTGAATCGTGCGGGTCGTGCGCGGCGCATCGGACTGGAGGTTTTCGCCGCGTGCTTGCTCGCAGACGAGCAGCTTGATGCCCAATGCCTAGCTTTCATTCTAATTGGATGCCTGGGATTGTTCTAGTACTCGCAGTAGTAGGAAACCAGCAAGGTACTTTCGTTGTAACCTGCAGGAAGCGAGCCGAAAGTGTCCACGCGCCGCGCCGCATTCACACAGGAACCGTCCAGTGTTGAGCTGCCGCTCGATCGATCCAGACGCACATTGCCGACCGATCCGTCGCGGGAAATCGTGAAGTCGATGTAGGCGCGGGCACCACGCGGCGTGTTCGGGTCCACGAGAGACTTGTACCAGTTTGCCGACATCTTCCGGCTGATGCCTTCCACATACCATCCAAACCGACTGCCGAAATCGCCGTTATTCACGGTGGTTGGGCCGCTTGCGAGACTCTGTTGCGCTGCACGGGGGATCGACGACCCAGCTTGCTCACCATAGTTGGCACGATTGGTTGGAGGGGGCTGTTGTTGCTTTGGTGGTGTTTTGGGCGCGGTCTCGTGCTCAGGTTTCTTCTGCTTTCCTGATAGAGGGATTGCTGTCTCGTCCTCGGCCTGCTTGGCCTTCGGCGCCGGGGGTGCGGGAGCCTGGCTCGGCGTTTCGGTCGAGAGCACGTTCTGATTGACCGGTTGATTTGACGGCAAGGGCAGGGCACTGCTCACCAGGTTCACCTGGATGGCTCCGCCCATCCCCGGACTGCCCCACATATTGTGATGAAAAAAACCTCCGAGGATGCCATAGAACACGATTGCCGCAACCAGCGCGAGATGCAGAACAAGCGAACCGGCGGCCGGCGCCATCACGGATTCAGGAGTCAGCTCCTGTTCCAGGTGCTCGGTTCTTTCCAGCAGAACGCTCATCACTTTGCCAAATGCTCTTTCACGGATGGCCAGGTTCCCGACTCACTGCCCACTCGATGCGCGCCCCTTGGTGTCGAGCGGCTGGGTCACAATGGAGATGTTGGTAATTCCGGCTTGCTTCACTGCGTCCATCAACGACGCGAAGGCGCCAAACGGCACTCGCTCGTCGGCGCGCAGATAGATGACCTGCTTTGCCGGGTTGGCGCCGGGCTGACGGAGCCTCGCCGGCAGATCGTGCAGGTTGACAGGTTTGTCGCCCAGAAAAACCTGCTGATCTCGATCAATTGTCAGCACCAGCCGCTGTTCGGTGATTTCCTTCACCGTTTTCGTCTTGGGAATCGCAACTTCAATCCCCGATTGCAATACGGGCGCAGTAATCATGAAGATCACGAGCAGCACCAGCACCACATCCACGAGAGGCGTGATGTTGATCTCCGCCAAGGATGTTCGTGTTCCGCCGGCGCTAGTTGTAAAAGCCACGATTGCCCTCTCTATCGATTTCGGTCAGATTTGCGGACGCGGAGTGCAGGGTGCGCCCCCCGCTACTTGAACATGCCGCGTTCAAAGTCATGCGCTGTCTCCGTTGGAGGATTGCGCTGCGGGGCGCCAGAAGCGCGGTCGGGAATTTCGTCAAAGGAGTTGAGGAGCTCTCGGCAGAAATCGTCGGTCGCGGATGCTAGAACGCGCAGCCTCGCTGTGAACTGGTTGTAGGCCACCACGGCGGGTACGGCGACAAACAAGCCGGCGGCGGTGGTGATGAGCGCGTCGGCCATGCCTGGCGCGACGGCGCGCAGGGTAGCCGCGCCTGCCGTCCCCAGGCCGTGAAACGCTTCGACAACACCCATGACGGTTCCAAACAGGCCTACAAACGGGCTGGTTGCGGCGATTGTTGCCAGCCATGTCATGCGACGTTCCATGTTTGTGATCGACTCGCTGGCCGCCGTCTGAGCCGAACGTTCCAGTGCCGTCATGTTGTGCGGTGGTCCCGAGCCGCCGGTCTGGCGCTTATAGGTTTCGTACACTTCCTCGAATACCTGCGCCAACGGGCTCGCTTTGTAGTTTTCCGCGAGCGCAGAAATCTCGTTCAGCCGCGACGCTTTACGAAAGGCGCGAATGAACTTCCGGCTCTCGTTCGTTGCCTTCCGGAAGCTTCCAAGCTTGCCGAAAATGACGGTCCACGAATAGAGACTGGCAATCGCCAGCAGTCCGAGCACAAACATCGCGATCGGACTGACTGTGTTCATCATGTCCATCAAAGCGCCCGCGCCCTGGGTTACCGGTGTAATCGGAGGAGCTGCCGCGCTGTCAGCCTGCAATGCGATGGCGAGAGCAAAGGTAAAAATCGCAATTCACCTCAGTATTCACGGTATCAGACGGGATAGTACCTTCCAAGTTATCGATGTGGTCCCCGCGCGGAGCTTGTCCAACCCCGGCTTTCTCGGCTTTGTGCCGAAAGTGAATGATCACTCATCCCATCGCGCCGTGCTATGCTGCGCTCGGGTCGAAAGAGATACAGTTGCCTATTCGACCAGCTATCAAAAGGGTCGCACCGAATGCTCGTCGAGTTACGCGCCGAGAACTACGCGGTTATCGATCATGCCATCGCCACATTTGGCTCAGGGCTAAACCTGCTGACGGGCGAAACCGGCGCAGGCAAGTCTATCCTTGTCGATGCTTTGGCGCTCCTGATGGGTGGCAAGGCGTCGTCGGAAGTGGTTCGCCACGGCGCCGAAAAGGCGGTTGTTGCCTGTGTCTTCGAGTCCACCTCGGGAGCGGAGGCAATTCTCGAGGAAAACGGCATAGACGCGGAAGGCACAGAGATCATTCTTCGCCGCGAGATTCTTTCAACAGGAAAAGGCCGGGTCTTTGTCAATAATCAGCCGGCCACGGTTGCCGTCCTGCGCCAGCTTGCGCCGGAATTGGCTCTAGTCCACGCGCAAACGGAGACACTCTCCAGCTTCGATCAGAACCAGCAGCGCGTTTTGCTCGATCGCTTCGGCGCAGTCGCAACCGAGGGTGTCGCCGCGGCATACGCCCAATGGCGCGGCGCGCTGGCCAAACTCGAAGACCTGCTCCAGGGTGAACAGGATCGGCTGCGCATGGTCGACCTCTGGACCTATCAACGCAAGGAAATCGAGGCGGCCCAACTCGTTGCCGGCGAGGACGAAGCCCTTGAAACGGAAAAGCGCGTCCTTGCCAACGCCGAAAAGCTCTATGCCGCCGCCATGGGGGCTTATGACCAGCTCTATGAGGGAAGCGCGTCAGCGGAAGGGTCGTTGCGCTCCGCGTTGCGTTATGTCGAGGAACTGGCTCGATTCGACGCGCGATTTGTCGAATTTGCGCAACAGCTTGCCTCCGCCCGTGCGGTTCTCGGGGATGCCAGTGTGACCCTCCGCGATTATGCCGAAAAAATCAATGCTAGCCCTGAACGCCTCTCCGAAATCGAAGATCGCCTGGCCCTGCTCGATCGGCTGAAACGAAAGTATGGTGCGACCGTGGCGGACGTCATCGACTTCGGAGCAGACGTCTCCAGCAAGCTTGCTGAAATAGAAGACCGCGATGAAATTCTGAAGGCCCTACGCGCTGCCGTTAACGAAACATCCGATGCCTACAAGCGAGCTGCCGGGGCCGTATCCGCCCAGCGCAAGACCGCTTCAGCCAGGCTTGCAAAGCTTGCTGAAGCGCACATCAATGCTCTGGCGATGAAGGTTCGCTTCCAGATCGATGTCGCGCCCTCCGAGCAAGAGGCGAACTGGACAAATCATGGATGGGACGAAGTCAGGTACCTTATCTCCACCAATCCTGGAGAGCCTCTCAAGCCGCTTCACGAGATCGCTTCGGGCGGTGAGATGAGCCGCGTGATGTTGGCTCTGAAGGTGGCGGTTGAAGAGGCATCGGCCAAATCAAGGAAGACAAATCCAACCCCGCGCACATTGGTCTTCGACGAAATCGATATTGGCATCGGCGGGCGCGCGGCAGAAGCTGTCGGACAGAAGCTAAAGACTCTAGCCCGCGGTCAGCAAGTGCTCTGCGTCACGCATCTTCCGCAGATCGCGGCGTTCGCCGGCCAACACCTCGTAGTCGAGAAGCGCGAAGAGCATGGTCGAACCAAGACACATATCCGTGTTCTTGATGATCGCTCCCGGACGCACGAAGTAGCCCGCATGCTTTCAGGCGCCAAAGTCACTGACACCAGCCTGCAGCACGCAGCGCAGATGATTGCCACGAGCCGATAAAGTTTGCCATAAACCTTCTTCCGGAGCGCTGCGTCTCGGATCCTCCACGGCGCGACCCGCTATGCATCAGCATCATTCCGATTGCCGGGCAAAAGATCGGAGACGGTAGCCAGGACAAACGTGGGATGAAGGGGCTTGGCGAGGATTTCAAACGAGCTTCCGTGTGACCTCGCATCGTTCAGAAGTTCACTCGTGCCCGGATGACCCGAAATTAACAGAATTCTGCAGCTCGGATAGTTCCCCTTTAGAATTCCTGCCAATTCGATCCCATTCATTTGCGGGAGCATCACATCGATAATGGCAACATGCGGTTGCCATTCCGAAAGGACCTCGATGGCCTGCTCCGCCGAATAAGCCGCGCGCGCTTCGTACCCCCGGTTTGAAAAGATCAGGTGCAGGGAGTCCGCGACCGCAGCCTCGTCGTCGACGATCAGAATCTTGCGAGGTGCAGGATTCGCTGACATAAATGTTGCCCCCGGGGACCCACCGCGCCAACATTGGGGATGAAGCGACGTCGGAATCCATTGTCTTTCGCTTCGATGCAGGATTGCTATGCAGGCGATGTCTGCCCACCACCTGCCGACAGCTTTGTTAGGATATCTCGCACAGGCGCTAAGCCATTCATTTCATTAGCGAAATTGCGCAAGTGAAATCTTATTGGGAAGAGGTCATGTGTGGGGGCAATGAAGGAATCGTCGAGCGAATGGGCTGGACGGATACGTCGCCTCCTCAGCGATTTGCAGTTGAGTCAAGCCGGCCTCGCTGAGCGACTGGGGATTTCGCCGCCCACTGTCTCACGATGGCTGCAAGGGCGCCACGAACCGACGGCAGAGAGCTATGTCGCCCTCGGAAATCTCGCCCGTCCACCGGAAGGGGTTTACTTCTGGGAGCGAGCGGGCCTCGATGCAGGCGGTCTTATTGAAGCCGGCTTCCTGAAAGACCTCACATCGGCACAGGTCAATCTTCGCGATTTCAAACTGGTCGGGGGCCGCAAGCTCTCCCGGCTCGTGGGAGACAAAGCTATCGCGGTTGCGATTCCACTCCTAAACGCGACTGCCTACGGGGATCGAATTCCTCCCCACGAAAACGTAAGTCTTTCCCAGGTTGAGGTGCAGGACCTTCTTCTTGCACCGCTCGATTGGTGTCCACACCCTGAGAACATGATTGCCATGCACCTTGCGGGTGACTCGATGCTGCCCGCAATCACGCCTGGTTCTATCCTTTTTGTCGACACTGCCGCTAAAGACAGAGACTACTTGCATCAGCGGATTGCAGTCGTGTCCCACCGGGACCTGGGATTCAAAGTCGCTCGCTTTCAGCGCATCTCCGGCTCCGATTTGCTTGTCTCCGCGAACTACAAATATCCGCCGGTCGACGTGAGCAACGCTTCGAAATGGAAGATTTTTGGAGAGGTCTTGTGGTGGGTGTCGCGGGACGCGGATACGCGTCCATAAGCCAATGACAGAATTGTGGGGTGGCCGCAAAAGCGGCAACCGTCAGCGCTGAGACGGGTGCTGATGGCAAATATCTGCTGCAGGGCATGACTCCGGGGAATTACACGGTCGCAGTCAAGGCCGATCATTTCGCGGCCAAAAATGCGAACATAGGTCTTTCTGCGGAATCGCATACGCTCGACGTTTCGTTGAGTGAACTTCCGAACGCTCCAAGGGCACCTTCGACGGACGATCTGGGTTTCAGTGCACAGCAAACGCAGGCGAATTCACGGTTGCAGGCCATACTTGCTCGGCGCACTGAGATGCTGAAAATCCATCGGCGCCTAGGACTCATTACGACGATTCCAATGACTGCCGCGGTGACTACAGGTCCAATGGCGAAGGCTAAGGGCAAGAACGGCGAAACAATCAAAGAACCGACCCAGACTAACCTTGATTTTCATGCCGCCATGGAGGCGCAACGACCGTGCTCTATTTCTCAACCGCCTATTTCGCGATCGCAGCTCCGCGGATCCCGGGAACACAGAAGCACGGCGCCATTCGATGGCATGAAGCCCTGGCCTTCATTCACGGTCCGGGCATGGTCCTCGGGCCTGTGCTGGGATACATGGCTTATGAGCAAGAGAATGCTGGCGAAAAGGTCCATGGAATCGCTTCGGCACACGACATCGTTGCGTATATCACGTCCGCGTCTTATGGCGCTGCCATCGTTGCGGGTTCATGGCCGATTCATTGGAAGTTCTGAGAGAAGCAATGAAAGGCGGCTGGCTACTCTCGTTTTGCTTGCGGTGCCACCACTCCTCGCACAGAGTTCCACCCAATGGGTCCTGGAGCAAACGACGCTTTCGTACCACATCTCGCACCCAATGCATGAAGTGGACGGCATTAGCTAGTCGATCCTGAAAAAGTCTCCTTCAGGCACGCAGAAGTTGATTCTGGCGGGCTTCGGAGGCCGCGATAGTGCGAAGGTTGCTGCATGCATTCCACAGGCAGCGCAGAAAAAAGCGCAAAAAAGCTCCGAAAAGCTTGTGAAAGTTCATACCCGCAGCTGACAGGATCGCATTGAGCGCGTCGCCGTCAGCGCCCTTCAACCGATTGCGCTCCAACCGGTGTTCGTTTTTCAGATGTCCGATGCTTGGCTCGACCGCGGCGCGGCGTTTCATCCAGCGCCACAGGCGCGGCGATGTTCGGCCTCGCCGCCTGTCGATATGCACCGTAGCCGCACCGTCGTAGTCGTGGCCGCGATAGCCCATGTCCACATGCGCCTCGCTCACCCGATCCCCGACCATGCGATGACCTGCTTCATCTGCGCGTCCAGCGTGTGACCGTCATAAGGGTTCCCCGTAAAGCTCTTGGCGCCGACGAACCATCCGCCGCGGCTGCTGACCGCAACACTGACCTTGTTGCCGAACTCGTATTGCTTGCCC
Source organism: uncultured Acidobacteriaceae bacterium (assembly GCA_963704415.1). Classification (GTDB taxonomy): domain Bacteria; phylum Acidobacteriota; class Terriglobia; order Terriglobales; family Acidobacteriaceae; genus Telmatobacter. Next base: position 3,814,453 of record OY969908.1, read on the forward strand.
GCCTTGCCCTTGGCGATGCACTCGACCTCGGGTTCGTGCACCGAGTAGATCTTATTCTTGTCATGCCTCTGTTGCGTGTAGATCCGATGCGCCGTCGCCAGTAACTTGGATAACTTCTCAGAAGGTTCTCGAACTTGCCTTTCTATCTCGCGAGTGACTCGCCCTAAGTGGGTGCGCAGCTTGCGCGTGCAGGCCCGGGCACGTTTCATCTGCCGGGCATGGGCGTAGCGGCTCGACCCGAGCAGCAGCTTTTTGCCCACATGTCGATAACTCTGCTTGATCGCCAGGCCTTCGCGGCGCGCTGCCTTCACCAGGCGCTCGCGGCAGCGATGATAGAGCCTGGCATCGGTCGGATAACGAATCGCCTTAGTCTCCACGGTCGTGTCCACGTTGATGCGCTTCAGATCCGCGGCGCGAATGGCGCCCGTCTTGATCCCCGCCGCGATCGTCTCGCGCAGCATCTGCTCGGCACCGGCTTCGCCCAACCGCCCGCGCCAGCGCGTCATGCTCGACGCGTCGATCGGCAGCCGATGCTGAAAGTACTTCATGCCGCAGAAGTGCTGCCAGTAGGGGTTCTCCATCCAATACCCCACCACCGCCTCGTCGCTCAGATCGTGCTGGTACTTCAGATAGTGCAGCGCCACCATCAGCCGCGTCGAGATGCCCGGCGCCCCTTGCGTGGGGTGGTAAGTGCTGCCAAGAGTCTCCTCAAAACAAGACCAGTCGATGCACATCCCCAACCGCGCCAGAGGATGACGCATGTCGATAATCTGTTCCAACTCCGACTGGAATAACTCGCGCTGCGGGTGCTTCGGCTCGCTCTTCGGGCGCATCGTTTTTCCCCAGTTTCTCTTCAAATGGCTGCTTCTTATGGGGAATTCTAAACCCGAATTCGTCGTGTTTCACCTACATTTATACTGCTTTTACCGGTTTTTCAGGATCGACTAGCTACGCGGCCAAAGGGAAGGGAAGTTGTCACGGAGGTCAATGCGATTTCCTCATTGGTGTGCCGGTCAAAACTTTCGATTCAGGCGACACAAACCGTGATCTGCACATGCTCGAAACCGCGCGGGGGGCCCAGTTTCTCATGGTTGTGGTTAGGACGCAGCTTCGGGAGGCAGAAACATCTTCGCGAACCGTCTACGCCGATCTTGAAGTCCAATTTGCCGGTCAGACCGCCCACTACCAACATGTCCCGTTCCAACGGGTCAACGAAGGGAGTGGTGTCCACATCACTGGGACAATGCTGCCACTTCCTCGGACTTCAAGATTGACCCTCCGTCCTTCCTCACGGTTCGGATCAACAACGAAATCCCCGTGCAAATCGATATGACATGGCGCTCGATGTAGGAAAGTAGGAAAGTGCTCTTCGGAATCAAAGCTTGGCAACACGGTCCCATGTCTATGCAGCGTCCCGCGTGCATAAGACTTGTTATAGCCCCGTCCTCGCAACTCCCATCTTCGCGCTTATACTGATCTGCAGGTCACTTTCCTCCGAGTTTACGAATCGGAATAGGCTTCGTTCGGATCGAGATACGGTCGCTTGCAAAATGTGGCTTCGGAGATTGCGTCATGGCGGTCCAAGATCTGCATTCTCCTCCTCGGCCTTCACACGGAAGGACCCACGATCTACCTCTTTGGGTCGCCTCGACAATGTTCCTGAGCTTCTTTATCGTGCTCAGTCTGAAGGCGGCGACGCGGAACCCTCTGTATGTCGATGAGATCTACGCTGTGTGGGTGGCGCGCCTTCCATCCGTACCACAGATTGTTTTGGCGATTATGCATGGATCGGAATTCGCCCCACCGACCTACCATATCCTGCTTCATTTCTATTCGTTGCTCGCCGGCGACTCGAACCTGGCGTTGCGAATTCCCTCGATCCTGGCAGAGCTTCTTGTGGCATATTTCTCATTTTCCTTTTTTCGTCGCTATCTGGGGATGCGATCAGCGGCTTTTGCGTGCTGCATGATCCTTGAAACAATGAGCCCGTTCGGTCTTCAGATTCGACCTTATGCCCTTGTCACCACTTGTTTCGCCGCTGTGCTCTTGCTTTGGGACGGTCTGGAGTTCCACTACTCTCGGGGCAGTATCACTTTCATTGGTCTTCTCTTGGCTTTCGCAGGATCGCTTCATTTCTACGCCATCCTCTTTGTTCCATGTGTTGCGCTCATCGAGCTGTTTCGTCTTCAAAGCACTCGGCAAGTCCGATGGTCTCTCTGGCTGAGTCTCACAGCCTCTGGAGCCTCTATATTCATTTGGCTGCCGCTCATACGGACGATTACCAGGCTCAACGCCGCGGATTCGACAGGTTCTACTTATGGACCGTCGCCGACATTCGATGCGCTCGTCTCGATGTACTCATATCTCTTTCGTGGACTCGCAAACTCCCACTTGTTGGGTAATCTGGGCATCAATGCTTCAATTGTTGTAATTGCTTTGTGCCTCCTTCCTTTCGGTAGATTCGCGGAGAATCGGTTGGGGCGATTTCTGAGGATCACGCCAGATGTTCCTTCGATTACTGCGAGCCGGCAAGCTAGTTTTTGGGCGGTCAACATCGGGGTCATCCTGTTCCCAGCGATCGTTTTTCTATTCAGCTATTTTGTTACCAAGACATTCAACCTTCGATATGTGATTGCCGGTTCGATCGGCGCTAGCGCCATCCTTACGGAAACCTTGGGTGGCTTTCCGTTGTTTCGTCCGTTGGTTCCTTTGCTTCTGTTCGTTGCAACATGCTTCACATTCTTATGGGGCGTCCCTTCGATGCATCTGTTCGATCATTCCGCGACCTATGGTTGTTTTCCCGGTTCATATCCAGTGGTTGCGGCTGATGGGAATGAATTCTTCCAACTGCAGGAGACCGCTCCGCCAGACTTCCGTGCGCGACTGATCTATCTTGTTGTCCCGCCGTCGGTGGCTGTCGGGGATCCCACCGACGAACACGAGGTCGTTCGTTGGAAGGTCATCGATCCCAAGTTGCCCGTCGAAGATGCAACTGCATTTCTTGCCAACCATCCCAAGTTTTATGTTCTCGACGAACGGACTGCCGACAACACCCCGGCTCGATACTTGCTCAGCAAGGGCTATATTGAGCCATGGAAGCAGATCGGCGGTGCCGTCATTTATCGTTCGCGCCCAAGTGGCGCATCGAACCGCTGGTAAGCAGGGCCGCCACCACTGTCCATTCACTCGACGTTCAGCAAAGTGACGGGTAAGAGGCACAGGAATGGTGTCGGTTCTTCGTGCCGACTTCAAAATTGAACACCCTACGTTTTCGACCCTTCCGATCAAGAACGAGATCCCGTCCGCGTCGACTTGACCTGGCGTTCAATGTAGAAACGATAGAAACGCCGCGATTCAGAAGGTCGCCTCTTGAGGCCATTGACCCCTCCCGTGCCTTAAGCGTAACGTCCGCAAGTTGACCGCTTGCAGCGGTATACTATTCGAGTGACGACTTGCCTATTCCTATGATGTGTCCGTGGGAACGGCTTCACTTTGTATGGGATCTGTAGCGGTCTACTGCTTCGCAATTGCTGCAGTAGCCAGCGTTCCGCCGAGCCCCATGGTCTCAATCGCCGACGATGGCACCACCACCATCGATCCTTTTTCGCGCATGGCCTCAAATAGCATGTTCATGCCGCGAAGATGCAACGCGACCGGGTTATCGGCGTACATCTGCGACGCCTTCGCGAATTGCGCGGAGACCTGCACCTCGGCATCGCCGAGAATAATGCGCGCCTGGCGCTCCCGTTCTGCCTGCGCCTGCTGTGACATCGCATTTTCGAGTGCTTGCGGAATCCGCACATCGCGAATTTCCACCGACTGCACCGTGATGCCCCAAGGCGTCGTCTTCTCGTCCAGAATCTTCTGTAGCTCGCGCCCCAAGGTCTCGCGTTCCGTAATCATTTGCGCCAGCTCATGCCGCCCAATTGATTCCCGTAATGCCGTCTGCGAGCTCAGCGCAATCGCCTCGTTGAAGTCCTCTACCTCAAGGATGGCCTTCTCCGCATTCCAGACCAGCCAGAAGACAATCGCATCCACATTCACGGGCACTGTGTCGCGCGTCAGCGTCGACTCTGCACTCACCGTTGTTACGCGCACGCGCTGATCTACGTAGCGGCTCAGCGTGTCCACGATGGGAATGATGAGAAACACACCTGGACCGCGCAATTTGCGATAGCGCCCGAAACGAAGCACAGCGACCCGCTCCCACTGGTCGACGACCTTGATCGCGAGAAGAAGATAAATGCCGGCAACTCCGCCGGCATACAGGTACGCCGGAGATTTTGTGATCACCGACCCTGCCGCTCCTACGAACAGGCAAAGGAAAAACATCAGAAACCCGACGCCGCTCACTCTTCCGGCTGTGAAGGGATTGGACCGCACCAAATTTGGCTGGAACACAACTACCTCCTCTGACCTTGCTGACTAAATTCACGCAATGCATGGATCAGCTCGTTCACCGTGATCCCAGACGATCCGGCTCTCGACACGAACTCGTTCACCAGTTGACCCAGTTGGCGCTCGCGCACATCCTTTGAAGGTTCGGTTGGCCGCTCGGCAACAAAAGTTCCGGTGCCTTGCTGCGTATCGAGGATCCCTCGAATCTCCATCTCCCGATATGCTCGGGAGACGGTATTGGGATTGATCGCCAGATCGACCGCCACCTGGCGGACCGTGGGCAGCTGATCTCCAGGAGATAGGGATCCGGTCGCCACAGCTGCTTGCACCTGGTCGATCAGTTGCCGGTAGACGGGCACGCCACTGTGGGCGTCGAGACGGAAGGCGAATTCGAAAGATTGGATCTCGGTGGGCCTCGTCATAGAGAAATAGTGTACTAGAAAACTAGTACACTGCAACAAGAAAATGCACGGCCACGGGAAAAGTGTTTACGAATCTGTTCGAGTGAACGCAGATCGAGTAACCATCTGTCGACCACATGTTGATCGCACCCAAACGGCGGTGTCCGCAAATTGACCACCCACAGGTATACTGTTGAAGTGACGACTTCTGTTCTCGACTCCATCTCCAACGGTAGCGAACAGGCGGCTTCCCCGAGCCAGAAAAGGGTGTTGCTTCTGAAACCGCGCGGTTTTTGCGCTGGCGTGGTGCGCGCGATCGACATCGTAAAGATCGCCCTCGAAACTTTTGGTGCGCCAATTTATGTCCGACGCGAGATCGTGCATAACCGCTATGTCGTGAATGAATTGGCAGAAAAGGGCGCCATTTTTGTTCATGAGATCGACGATGTTCCCAATGGCCAGCGAGTCATCTATTCCGCACACGGGGTTTCACCGGCCGTCCGTGATCGCAGCAAGGGGCGCGGGCTCAAGGTCATCGATGCCACGTGTCCTTTGGTCACGAAGGTGCACATCGAGGCAGTCAAATTCGCAAAGCAAGGCTATTCGCTGGTCCTCATCGGTCACCGCGACCATGATGAAATCGAAGGCACGCTTGGGGAGGCGCCGGATGTCACCCAGGTGGTTTCGAACGTCGCTGAAGTCGAGGCACTCCAGGTTCCCGATCCCAACCGCGTGGCCTATTTGACTCAAACTACTCTGAGCCTTTCTGAGGCACGGGATATCATTCACGCGCTCAAGCTCAAGTTCCCAAACATCGTCGGACCGCACTCGCAGGACATCTGCTATGCCACCGAGAATCGGCAGGTTGCGGTCCGCAATGTGGCTCACGATGCGGGCTTGGTGCTTGTCGTCGGATCGACCAACAGCTCCAACTCAAATCGTCTCGTCGAAGTTTCGCGCAATCTCGGCACGGTCGGTTATCTCATTGATAACTCCCAGGCGATCAATCCCAAGTGGCTGGAAGGTGTTTCCACAGTGGCTGTGACGGCGGGCGCGTCGGCCCCGGAGATTCTGGTCGAGGACGTGGTGAATTATCTGCGTCAAAACGGATTTTCGAGCGTCGAAGAAGTGGAAGTGATGCCGGAAAACGTCCGCTTCGGACTTCCGCCGGAGATTATTCAGGCAATTGGCAACCCAGGGGGCGGAGAGCCAGTTCCGGTTCGATAGTTTTGCTGCCCGTTGCTCCGGGACTCCGATTTGGCGCTGCGACACGCTGGGGTTTCTGATTCTTTGGACTTGAACGGGTTGAGTGGTCGGCGACGCAAATCGAGTGCTGGCGGCTCTTCTTACGACCGGGCATTCTGGGAAAACAAGTAGCAGCGTCTCAAGAGCATTCCATCGTTCTCGGCAGCTGAAACTGAGGCATTTGATTCGCATGAGTCTCTCCCAATTGAAGACACTATCCGCAGTTCCGAAGTTCGGGCGTATCGATGCGGATCTGGCGGAAGTTGATGCTGCCATTGTTCGCTCGCGCGATTACCTCGTTTCGCAGCAACATCCCGATGGCTACTGGTGCGGCGAGCTCGAAGCCGACGCGATGCTCGAAGCCGATTACATCTTTCTCCATACGCTGCTCGAATCGGGAGATCTTGGGCGCCTCCGGCGTGCTCTCGCCGAAATCTGGCGCTATCAGAACCAAGACGGCAGTTGGAGCATCTATCCCGGCGGACCCGGCAATCTCTCGCTCTCAGTAAAGTGCTACTTCGCTGCAAAGCTCTTGGGTACTGGTCCGGACGATCCACGCCTCGTGAAGTGTCGTACATGGGTGCTTGCCCATGGCGGCGTCATCGCGTGCAACACCTTCACGAAAATGTATCTCTGCGCACTGGGCCAGTATGACTACGATGCGGTCCCAGCCATTCCACCGGAGATTGTTCTCTTTCCCAATTGGTTCTACTTCAACATCTACGAAATCTCCGCGTGGTCGCGCTCGATCCTTGTCCCCCTGGCGATCATCTATGCGAAGAAGCCATTCAAGAAAATTCCAGCGGAGCAGGGAATTGAAGAGCTCTTCGTCGGGGGGCGCGCCAATTCGATTCTGCGACTCAGGATCGACCGCAAGTCTCTTTTCTCCTGGCGCAATGCGTTTCTTCTTATCGATCGCGTATTTCATCTCGCCGAGGCTGTCCATATCCGCCCGCTCCGCACTCTCGCTCTCAAGCGCGCGGAGAAGTGGATGCTTGAGCGTCTGGAGATGACCGACGGCCTGGGCGCGATCTATCCGGCGATGCTCAACGCGATCATCGCGCTGCGTTGCCTCGGCTACTCCGAGGACGATCCGCAGGTCATTCGGGCGCGCGACGAATTCGAAAAGCTTGGGATTGAGCAGCCAGCGACGCCGGAAATGCCAGAGCCCACCTTCCGCATGACGCCGTGCGCCTCTCCAGTGTGGGATACGGCGCAGGCTGTCTATGCGCTCGGCGAGGCAGGCGTGCCGCGCAACGAGCCGCGCATGATCAAGGCTGCTGATTGGCTGCTTTCGAAGGAAGTTCGCCATGTGGGCGACTGGGCTGTGAAAGTTCCAAAGACAGAGCCAGGCGGGTGGTATTTCGAATACAACAACGAGTTCTATCCCGATACCGATGACACCGCGCAGGTGCTGCTCGCTCTGAACAAGGTCGACAATCCGCGCGAGCGCTATCAGATTTCTGTTGCGGAGCGCGCCATCCGCTGGGAATTTGCCATGCAGTGCCGCAACGGTGGCTGGGGCAGCTTCGACAAAGACAACACGAAGATGATCTTCCAGTACATTCCCTTCGCGGATCATAACGCTATGCTCGACCCGCCGACTGTGGATATTACCGGGCGCATGCTTGAGATGCTCGCGACATACGGGTACACGCGCGACGACAAACGCATCCAAAAGGCGATCGAGTTTATTCTGCGCGAGCAGGAGCCCGATGGCAGCTGGTTCGGTCGTTGGGGCGTGAACTACGTTTACGGCACCTTCCTCGTCCTGCGTGGCCTTGACGCAATCGGCTTCGATCATCATGAGCCGCAAGTGCAGCAGGCTGCCGAGTGGATTCGCATGGTGCAGAATTCCGATGGAGGCTGGGGCGAGACGTGTGGCAGCTATGACGATCCTGATACGCGCGGCGTTGGTCCTAGCACTCCTTCGCAGACAGCCTGGGCTCTTCTTGGGTTGCTGGCTGCGGGCGACGATCGCTCCGACTCCATTGCCAAGGGAATCCGTTGGCTGCTGAAGCGCCAGCGCGATGACGGGAGCTGGGTCGAATCGATGGGCGAAGGTCCGACGCGCCAAGGCATCATCACGGGTACAGGTTTTCCCAAAGTCTTCTATTTGGCCTACACGATGTATCGCCAGTATTTCCCGCTGTTGGCTCTCACTACCTACAAGCGGGCAATGGAACACGCGTCGTAGATTCGGCGCTGGAGGGGTTTCTCAAAGATGGCTATTCCGATATCCCAGGTGTGGACGGTTGCCAGTTATGTCTGGAAGCAGAAGCTCAAGGGCGTCAAGCGCTATCCTACGGTGCTGATGCTTGAGCCTCTCTTTCGCTGCAACCTGGCGTGCGCCGGCTGCGGGAAGGTGCAGTATCCGCCTCACGTCCTCAAGCGCATGCTGTCTCCTGAAGAATGCTTCGCCGCTGTTGAAGAGTGCGGTGTGCCCATGGTGGCGATACCGGGCGGCGAGCCACTGCTGCATCCACGGATCGTCGAAATCGTGAATGGTCTGGTCGCGCGCAAAAAGTATGTTTACATGTGCACCAACGCGCTCGAATTGAAGAAGCGTCTGCACGAATTTACGCCCTCGAAGTATTTGACTTTCTCGGTCCATCTCGATGGTCAACGGGAACACCATGACTATGCCGTTTGTCGCGAAGGCGGTTACGACATCGCGATAGAAGGGATTAAAGAGGCTGTCAAGCGGGGCTTCCGCGTCACGCCGAATTCGACTTTTTTCGATGGGACTGATCCCAATAGCGTGCGCGCCCACTTTGACGAAATGATGGCCGTCGGTGTCGAAGGCATCGTGCTATCGCCAGGTTATAGCTACGACAAGGCACCCGACCAGACCCACTTCATGGGTCGCGCGCGTGTGCGCAAGCTCTTCCGCGCCATCCTGTCCAATCGCAAGAAGTCCTGGAAGTTTAATATGTCACCGCTCTTCCTCGAGTTTCTGATGGGGGACCGGAACTATGACTGCACGCCCTGGGGTTCGCCGGCTTATAACATCTTTGGCTGGCAGAAGCCTTGCTATCTGCTCCAGGATGGGTACGCGGGCAGCTTCAAAGAGCTGATGGAAACCACCAAGTGGGAGGAATACGGCGTCGGCAGCGGCAACCCTAAATGCGCCAACTGCATGGTGAGTTGCGGATACGAGCCGACCGCTGTCCTCGATGGATTCCTGTCGCTCAGCGGCTTCTGGGGCATGGTCAAGGGAACGTTCAGCACTTACAAGAACAAACACGCGATGAAGCAGCTCAATGAGTGGGGAACGCATGCGCCCGCGTCACTCGTACAGATCGCCAACTCCAACGAGATCCTCGAGGAGACTAACGCATGAGCGCCGAGGTGCTGAAATACACGCGCGAGCAGGTTGAGGCGCTGGAAATTGCTCCTGGCACTGTACACGAGAATCTGGAAGGCTGGATTCCCGAACTGGCCAGCGATGAAGACGTGCGCCAGGCCCTCGAAAAGGCCTTCGACTACCGCGGCGACGTGACTCTCACGCTCAAATCAGGCGAAAAGATTGAAGCTTACATCTTCAACCGGATCCCCGGTGCGACGCTTGCCGATTCGTGCGTTCAGTACTTCACTCCATCTGCGCCCGAAAAGCGCAAGGTGAGCTACGCGGATATCGCTCGTCTCGAATTCAGCGGAAAGGATCGAGCGGCAGGCAAGCACTGGGAAGATTGGGTCAAGGCTTATAACGAGAAGAAGGCCGCCGGCGAGAAGAACATCGCATTGGTTCCCGACGCATTGGTGTAGTGCGTCAGAGAATGGGGAGATACTTCATAGGAATCGCGATTCTGGCAATCTGCGCTGGAGGGGTAGCCATTGGCTTGCCTGTGGTTTTCCGATCTGGTTGCAGTTGGTCGGTTATCTCGCGGTAGCCGTCTACATGATCGGACGCTCTTTCTTCGTCTCCATTGGCTATTTAAAGGGCAGCTACATCAGTGGACCACGGTTGGCACTTTTCCCGCGAAGCTGGCAGCGATGGATAATGGACGAAGCGCCGAGAAAAAGATAAGAAGTAGATTCTTGTTCTCTCTGCTGCTCGATGTTCGCTGCCTCTATGAAAGTCTTCCTGACAGGCGCCACTGGATTCGTCGGCCACCACGTAGCCAAAGCTCTTGCCGCTGAAGGCGCCGACCTTCGTCTCCTCGTCCGCAAAACCAGCAACCTCAAAAATCTCGAAGGCATTCCAGGCGACACCGTTGTCGGCGATCTGGCCAGCGCCGAATCCTTCGCACCCGCTCTCTCCGGCTGCGATGCCGTGATGCATGTGGCCGCCGACTATCGCCTCTGGATTCGCGATCCCGACACCATGTACCGCGCCAATGTCGATGGCACGCGCGACCTGCTCCGCCTCGCTCGCCAGGCAAAAGTCCCGCGCGTCGTCTATACGTCCAGTGTCGCCACCATGCACTTCCGCACCGACGGCATTGTCGTGAATGAAGACACACCCGTTTCGCTCAAGGACATGGTTGGGCATTACAAGCGTTCCAAGTTCATGGCCGAGCAGCAGGCTATCGCGGCTGCTCAGGACGGCCAGCAAGTCATCATTCTCAACCCCACCACGCCCATCGGTCCCAACGACGCAAAGCCCACGCCCACCGGCCGTATATTCGTCGACTTTCTCAATCGCAAGTTTCCGGCCTATGTCGACACCGGCCTCAACCTCGTCGACGTCGCCGAAGTCGCGCGTACCCACGTAGTTGCCTTAACCAAAGGCAAGCCCGGCCGACGCTACATCCTAGGCGGAGAAAACCTGACCCTCAAACAGATTCTCGACAAGATGTCCGCCATCACCGGTATCCCTTCACCCACGACAAAAATCCCCTTCGCCGTCGCCGCCACCTATGCCTTTTTTGAAGAGTGGATCACCGGCCGCATCCGCGGCAAGGAACCCCGCGCCACCCTCGAAGAGGTCCGTATGGGCCGCAAGAAAATGTTTGCCTCTTCGGCCCGCGCGCAACAAGAACTCGGCTTCCGCATCGTTCCCGTTTACCCCGCCATGCGCGCCGCCATTGACTGGTTCCGCGCCAATGGCTATGCGCCATGACCAAATCACTGACACTTTCGACATTTCAAATCGGCACACCCGCAAAGCCTGAGCAAGGGCTTCGCATCGGGGTTACCCGTCATCCGCCGCGCGGTGTGCCCAAAATTCGCTGGACCGCCGACGGCTATTTCGATGTCTGGCTGCCCACGCTTGCACCAAATGCCAAGCTCGTTGCACAAATTCGTGCGCTTGCGCCCGAGAGATCCGCCGAGCGCCAGAAACTCTTCGACCGGTACGAGCGCGAACTTCTGGCAGACACCCCCGGACGTCAAACCGTCGAACTTCTTGCCGAGATCGCTAAACGAACACCCATCAGCATTGGCTGCTTCTGCGAGGAGGAATCCGGCTGTCACCGTTCGAGGCTGCTGCGAATCATTCAGCATCAGGCCAAGGCAACAGTCCCCGCATGACCCGCACCGCGCTAATCGCCGCCATGCCCGGCGAGATCAAGCCTCTGGTTCGCGGCTGGCAACACAAGTCCAGCAATGGCGTTCACACCTGGGCTCACCGCGACGACAACCTCTACGTCGCCGCTTGCGCCGGAGCCGGCCAAGCCGCCGCCACTCGTGCATTCGCCGAAGTCGAGAAAGACGCCCCCATCGACCTGGTCTTCTCTATCGGCTGGGCCGGGGCACTAGCACCGGATCTCGTGCCCGGCAGCGCACACAATGTCGCCGGCGTTATCGACATCCAGACCGGCGAGCGCTTCCGTTGCGATGCTGGAGCCGGCGAATTCTGGCTTGCTACCAGCCCCAAAGTTGCCGACGAAGCCGAAAAACGCCGCCTGGCCTCCACCTATTCAGCCGCCCTCGTCGACATGGAAGCCGCAGCCATTGCCCGCCTCGCCCACATGCGCGGCATCCCTTTCTATGCGATCAAGGGCATAAGCGACCCACTCGACGCCAAGTTGCCCGATTTCAATCGATTTTTGTCCCCGCAGGGGCAATCTCAACTCTTTCGTTTTGCGATATTTGCCGCAATACGACCTTGGTACTGGCCCTCCTTGGCGCGGATGGGCGAAAATAGTAGAAAGGCTTCCCAAAGCATCACGGAGTCGCTCTCCAATTTTTTGAATGAATGAGGTCCCATCAGCCCGACGCATGGCAACCCAAACGTCAAACCCTCTGCGCCAACTGGAACATAAACTGCCCGACACCATGCGGGCCGTGGTCTATCACGGCGTCAACGACATGCGGGTCGAGACCGTTCCAGTCCCTCGCATCGGCTTGGGCGAGCTGCTGGTCAAGATCGCCACCTGTGGCATATGCGGAACCGATCTCAAGAAGATTCACTTTGGCTCCCATTCCGCCCCTCGCATCTTCGGTCACGAGATGGCTGGCACCATCGTGGCCGTCGGGTCGGGCGTTTCCGGTTTCAAAATTGGCGATCGGGTCATGACCTTCCACCATGTACCCTGTGGTGAGTGCTACTACTGCCGTAAAGGCACGCCCGCGCAGTGTCCACTCTATAAAAAGACGGGCGTCACCGCAGGCTTCGAGCCCTCGGGCGGGGGGTTTGCCGAATACATCCGGGTGATGGATTTCGTGGTCTCGAACGGCGGCGTCGTGCGCATTCCCGAGGGTATTCCCTTTGAGCAGGCCGCCTTCGTCGAGCCCGTCAATACTGTCCTCAAAGGCGTCAAGCTTCTGAATCTCGCGCCCGATGACACGGTGCTCGTCATCGGCCAAGGCCCCATAGGCCTGATGCATGCCGTCCTCTCGAGCCGCATCGCGGGCAAGGTCCTCACCTCCGACCTCTACCCCGAGCGCCATGCGATTGCAGCCAATTACGGTTTGAAACATCCAATTCATGCAGGTACTGAACACGTAGTCGAGCGCGTGTTCGCAGAGACCGATGGACGTGGCGCTGACGCCGTAATTCTTGCCGTGGGGGGTACTGCATTGATTCGTACGGCGATGGATGCAGCCCGTCCGGGTGGTAAAGTTATGCTGTTCGCACAAACGCAACACGGCGAGGCGATCATCGACCCTGCGGCTGTTTGCGTCGACGAGAAAACGCTCCTCGGCTCCTATTCATCATCCTTCGGCATTCTCGATGAAGTAACCGAACTGGTTTTCGGTGGCTATCGTAACGGATTTGATCTCACTCGGCTCATTTCACACCGCTACTCGATCGACGAAGCGGTAGCAGCCATTGAGGTGGCTTCTCATCCCAAGGCGGATTCGATGAAAATCATGATCGAGCCTCACCTGGGTGCGGGAGCAGAGTAGGAGGCACCTGATGGCAACAACCATGAGGGCCGCAGTTCTCCACGGGCGCGAAGATGTTCGCATCGAAAGCGTCCCCGTCCCCAAAGCGGCTCCGGGAGAGTTGATTGTCAGGGTCGGCGCGGCCCTCACGTGCGGAACGGACTTGAAGGTTTTTCGCCGCGGATACCATGCGCGCATGATCGTGCCCCCAGCTCTGTTTGGCCACGAGCTCGCGGGCACGGTTGTCCAGGCCGGTTTTGGCGTCACAGACTTCAGTCCCGGCGATCGAGTCGTTGCGCTCAACTCCGCTCCCTGTGGTGCATGTTACTTTTGCGAGCGCGGACAAGAAAACCTCTGCGACGACCTGCTCTTCAACAACGGTGCATACGCTGAATTCATCCGTATCCCAGCGCGCATCGTCGCAAAAAACACTCTCCACGTGCCCGATCATGTACCACTCGAACACGCGGCTCTCACCGAACCACTCGCTTGCGCGGTCCACGGTTTTGAGGACTCCCATCCGCGCCCCGGAGACTTGGTGGCGGTCATCGGTGGTGGGCCCTTGGGTCTGATGATTCTCCACGTGGCTGCGTTGGCAGGATGCGAGACCATTGCCATCGTTAAACACGACGGCCAGGTAGAAGCAGCAAAGCAGTTGGGAGCCACGCACGTAGTCCAGACCTCCTCCATTCGCAAAGCCATCCGAGAAACCCGCACATTCACGCCTAAAGACCGTGGGGTCGACATCGCTATTGAAGCGGTTGGGGTTCCCGACGCGTGGGAAGAAGCAGTCGAGATGGTGCGCAAGGGTGGAACCGTTAATTTCTTCGGGGGATGCGCGGTGGGAACTCGTGTGAACCTCGACACCAATCGAATCCACTACAGCGATATCACTCTTCGCGCCACTTTTCACCATACCCCGGCTATCTGTCGCAAGGCTCTCGATCTCATTGCCAGTGCCCGATTCCAGGCGAGTGCGTTCATCACTGGCCGCGCCCATCTATACGAATTGAATCGTGTCTTTGAGAAGCTGATGAAGCGAAGCAGCGAAATCAAGACTGCGATCATGCCTTGAGGTTCTTCGCGTGACGACCGCCATTCTGCCTCCGGACAACGATGCGTTGCTGCGCAGCGGCTGGGCGGCGCTTCCGGCTTCGTATCGTATGCCCGAGGTCGCGCCAACGCTCGATCAGGCGCGCGCCTGGTGCAAGCAATTGGCCGAATCGCACTACGAAAACTTTCATGTCGCGACGTGGTTCCTGCCCAAAGCGCTGCGCCCGCATTTCCATGCGATCTATGCCTACTGCCGCATCTCCGACGATCTCGGCGATGAAGTCGGCGACCGCTCCGCGGCACTGGCCCTGCTTGATTTGTGGGGTCGGGAGTTGGACGCCTGCTACCAAGGTTGCGCGCGTCATCCAGTCTTTGTTGCACTTGCTGAAACCATCCGCGCGTGCACTATCCCTAAGCAGCCGTTTGCTGATTTGCTCACTGCATTCCGTCAGGACCAGATTGTCTCGCGGTACCGCACGATGCAGGAGGTCCTCGAGTATTGCCGCTATTCGGCAAATCCCGTGGGCCGCCTGGTGCTGTATGCCTGCGGTTACAGCGACGAAGAACGGTTCCGCTTGTCCGACTCGACTTGTTCGGCGCTGCAACTGGCAAATTTCTGGCAAGATGTGCGCGTCGATTTCGCCAAAGGCCGTGTTTATCTCCCACAGGAAGACATGCAACGCTTCGGCGTCACTGATGAGACAATTGCCGCCGGGGTCGCCACCGCGCCCTTCCGGGCACTTCTCGATTATGAGGTCGATTTTGCACGCCGTCTCTTTGAAGAAGGGTTGCCCCTGATTGGCATGGTGGGCAGGGAACTTGCTGTCGACCTCGACCTCTTCAGCCGAGGTGGACTCGCGATTCTCCGCGCCATCGAGCGGCAAGACTACGATGTGCTCTGCACGCGCCCGGCCATCGCGAAACGGACCAAAATGGCCCTTGCGCTTCGCGCCGTGAGTGGCAAGTTCTTGCCCTTCCTGCGTCTGGGTCCGCATTGAATAGGGAAAGCGACTTGACGCAATCACTGGCACTGGATGAAGCCTACGCAATCTGCAGGGCCATCGCCAAACGCGAAGCAAAGAATTTTTACTACGCCTTCCTGGCTCTGCCAGCGCCGCGGAAAAACGCCATCTGTGCGATCTATGCCTTCATGCGCAAGGCAGACGATCTCAGCGACGACGAGACTTTGCCTCACGAGGAACGTCGTCGTCATCTCGACTCGTGGCTTGCAGCATGGCACGTGACGAGCCGGGGTGGTCCTACTTCTGATCCAGTCTTTATCGCCGTCCGCGATGCCACGCAGCGGTTCAATATCCCGCTCGCTTTGCTCGACGAACTTGTTGCCGGGACCACCATGGATCTGAGAGAAACCTCCGACAGCGCCCCCGACACCTACGCTACTTTCGCCGATCTCTATCGATATTGCTATCTAGTTGCCTCAGTTGTGGGGCTCGTTTGCATTCACATCTTCGGCTACTCCGACCCCTCAGCTGAGAAGCTTGCCGAGGAGACGGGCATCGCTTTCCAACTCACTAACATTCTTCGCGACGTTGACGAAGATGCAGCGCGCAATCGCATTTATCTCCCGCTCGAGAATCTTGCAGAGCACAGCATCTCTCTCGAGTCGCTCCTGCAAAGGAGTCCAGGCTCTCCTCCTACGCCGGACGAAAGGGCCTTGCTCACAGATGTCGCTGCACGGGCGGAGGGCTACTATCGATCGGCTCACGCCTTGCTTCCGCTCATTCATCGCGAAAGCCGCCCGGCGCTATGGGTTCTGATCTCGATCTATCACGCGTTGCTCCGCCGGATTGAACGCGCCAACTACGATGTCTTTTCGCAAAGGGCATCGGTTCCGTTGACGCAGAAACTCGCCATCTTCTCCTGGGGATTACTGCGCGTTGCGGCAACGCGGTTGCTTGCATAATTCAAGGTAGGACAATCACAAGAGTTGAAGAACTTAAAGCAGAGCCCGAATAGAACGGTGACTGTCGTAGGCGGCGGCGTAGCCGGCATCAGTGCTGCCTGTGCTCTCGCTGAGGCTGGCTTTCGTGTGCAGCTCGTCGAGCGCCGCGGTTATCTTGGTGGTCGCGCCTCATCCTACTCCCATCCAGGCATCGGCGAGGTCATAGATAACTGCCAGCACGTGCTCTTCGGCTGTTGTACGAATCTCATCGGCTTGTACGAACGCATAGGCGTTCTCGAGAAAATTCACTGGACGCGCGAGATGACGATGATTGAGCCGGGCGGCCAGCGTTCCGTGCTCGGACCATCCTGGCTGCCCGCTCCGTTTCATGGCTTACCGAGAATGCTCGCCGCCAAGGCGTTTGGGCGAGCTGACAAACTTGCGCTCGCCAAAGCTTTCAGCAAACTGATGCGTCCGGTCACCCAACATTCCGCCGAAACCTTGGAATCCTGGCTTAAGCGAAACGGCCAGACCCCCTGCGCAATGGAGCGCTTCTGGAAGCTCGTGATTGCCAGCGCGCTCAACGCGGATCTGGATGCCATCTCAGTCCCCGACGCGGCCCACGTTATGCACGAGGTGTTTCTGAAATCAGCGGGAGCCGGATACATGGGCGTGAGCACCGTTCCGCTCAGCGAGCTTTATGGTGATGCGGATCGCTATCTCCAGCGCCGCCGCTGCTCGGTGCATTACAACTCTAACGTCGATTCTCCTATGTGGGATGAAGAGGCTTCGCAATGGGGGGTCGCCACGCGCGAAGGTGTGTTGCAATCCGATTTCCTCGTGCTCGCGTTGCCTTTTGAGGCCACCGCGAGACTGGTGCCTCATATGCCTCCGGCCGAGGGTGCAAACTCCCTCGCGCATCGCCTTAGCTATCGTCAACATTGGCCGATTTGCAGTGTGCACCTATGGTTCGATCGGGAAATCACGGACTTGGACCATGCAGTGCTGCTCGACCGAGAGATTCACTGGATGTACAACAAGAGCCGCATTCAACCTTGGCGAAAGCTCCGTGGCAGTTACCTGGAATTGGTCGTCAGTGCTTCGCGATCCTTTGCGACTCTGAATCGCAACGAAGCAATCGCACGGGCGGTGCGCGAGTTGGCGGAGTTTTTCCCGGCCATGAGTTCAGCCAAATTGGAGAAGGCTGCGTTGATCAAGGAAATGCACGCTACTTCCTGCGCCCCCCCCGGCATCAACGCCGACTCGGGTCCCGTGTCACCCTGGCCCAATTGCGTGCTTGCCGGCGATTGGACCGCGACCGGCTGGGCCTCTACGATGGAAAGCGCTGCGCGCTCGGGTCACCTCGCCGCAGAAGCAATCTGTGCGGCGATTAATGCCCCACAAACCTTCTTTGTTCCCGACTTGAAACCTACGGGATTCATGCGGTGGGTGAAACAGGGAACCGCAGCCGGTCAATAGAAATAGCTGGCGGAAGCCTCAATGCGCCAGGAAATACACGCCAACGCATACCAGCACTGCGGCGGTCCAACGGCGACGATCGACATTCTCTTTCAGAAACAACTTCGCTGCGATGGCATTGGTCACCAGTGTCAGCGAGGCCGACGCCGGCGCCACCAGGCTCAAATCCAGGTGATTCAGCGCAAATAGCAAAGAGAAGAACGCCAAGGCCAGGAAACTCACCCCCGCGAAGAACAGCGGGCAGCTGAGCACAGCGCGAATAGCCCCCGCCAAGCCCGAGCGCGCTCGAATCACATCTAAGTCTCCAATGGACTTCATTGCAGCTGCGGTCAGGACTTCTCCTGCCGTCGAGGTCACGATCACAGCGGCGATCATTACTGCCGCGGCCCATGGACTCGGATTTGAAATGGGGAACGAAGCGGTCATCGCACCTGCTCTTCTTCGACGACTGTTCCCAACTCTGCGATATTGGAAGCTGGCGTTGCTGGTCTTTCCGTGAGCGATGGTCCATTCGCAACAAAGCCCACGCCGACAGTGATAAGAATGATTCCTACCCACCGTTGAATCGAAATGGGCTCATGGAGCCAGAAGCGCGCGAGAAAAGCCACGATCACATTCCCGAAGGCGGTGGTCGGCAGAACAAATGTCAAATCGGCCCACGAAAGCGCGGTGAGGTAGCTGGCAAAGAAGCCGATCAGCAGCGCGATCCCAGCCCCGACCCATGGCGTGAAAACCGCGGCAATCAATGTGCCAGGATGGGCTAGAGAAATGGGAGGCAGGTTCGTCATTCCGCGCGACAGGCAGGTGTCGCCGAGTGGTGCGCAAACTGCCACCAATCCAAGAATTAAATACTGTCGCGGCCTGAGGGTGTGATGCGCCATTTCGAGCGGTTCTATTTTCAGATGCAAGAGAAAAAGGGCGGACTCATTTTGAGCGCCGCCCTTGATCGTGTTTATTTCCGATCGCCTACGCGCCCGCGCCAACAGGAGCCGGTGGATCGGCCTGACGGCTGCGTGCATCCTTCACCATCTTGTTGCGTTGTGCGCGAAGCTTGAGGAAGGACTTAGCTTCGACATAAAGCCGAGGGACATCGCGATTCACAATGGCTTTCCAAATCACTCGCGCTGCGGCCTTCGGCCGGAAATAGTATTCGTCGTAGAAACGATGTACCATCTCCAGCACGTAGTCGGTGGGCAGACCAGGGTACTCAATGTGCGCCATCTGATGGCCACCCTCGTCGCTCATCGACGTCGTATTCTTGATGAATCCATTTTCCCGCGCGTACTCGTAGAACTCCGTCCCAGGATAGGCATGGGCGATCGAAACCTGGATCGTTTCCACATCCAGCGACTTCGCGAACTTGATCGTGTTCTGGATGGACTCCTTCGTTTCACCCGGCAAGCCGAGAATGAAATCGCCGTGAATGGTCAGGCCCAGCTCGTGGCAGTCCTTAGCAAAAGCGCGTGCGCGCTCAACTGTTGCGCCCTTCTTAATGTTTTTCAGAATCTGTGGATCGCCGGATTCGAAACCAACAATCAACAAGCGGCATCCAGCATCTTTCATAGCTTTGAGGGTCTCGCGGTCGGTTGTCACGCGCGATGTGCAGCTCCACGTCACACCAATCGGCTTGAGCTTCTCGCAGAGCTCGATAGTGCGCTGCTTCTGAATGTTGAAGGTGTCGTCGTCGAAGAAGAATTCTTTCACCTGGGGAAAATTCTGCTTTGCCCATGCCAGCTCCGCTGCTACATCGTCGGTGGAACGCTTGCGCCACGCATGTCCACTGAGCGTTTGCGGCCACAAACAG
Organism: uncultured Acidobacteriaceae bacterium; assembly: GCA_963704415.1. Classification (GTDB taxonomy): domain Bacteria; phylum Acidobacteriota; class Terriglobia; order Terriglobales; family Acidobacteriaceae; genus Telmatobacter. Next base: position 3,834,011 of record OY969908.1, read on the forward strand.
AATGTGCATTGCGCCGGGCATCCACGTGTCGAGTAGAGCGCGATAAACGGATGGAGCAGGAAAGGCACGTTGTACTTCGTCACATCCATGTCGCGCTTGTAGATCTTTGTAGCCCACGGCATCGCATCCAAATCTTCCACCTGCGGACGATCCGGATTGTGCACCACTTTTCCGTTCAGCTTGTAACTGATCCCGAGAATCTCGTTGAGTGGCTTGCCTTGCGCAAACTCGACGACGGAATAATCGAATTCGCGGCGGCAGATAAAGTCCAGCACTGGGCATTCGTCCAACGCGCGGTCCGGGTCCGTCGTCACCGGCGGCCCTACAAACGCAATGCGGATAGCAGGATTGGCCGCCTTGATGGCTTCCGCCAGCCGCTGATCGCCTTCCCAGCCCACCGTCGATGTGAAGAGAACAAGGAACTCGTATTCCTTGCATATATTGATCGTCTCTTCCGCAGAAACATGGTGTGGGGGCGCATCCAGCAGCCGCGAGCCTTCCAGCAGACCAGCAGGATAGGTCAGCCACACCGGGTACCAGTAGGATTCGATCTCGCGCGTGGCCGGCCAGCGCGAACTCGCGCCACCGTCAAAGTTCTCAAACGAGGGCGGATTCAGAAACAGTGTTTTCAGTGGCATAGACATCCCTTCAATCTTACCATTTTTCCCGTTTTTGCCGGTGCCTAAAGGAGTTACGCTGCTATTTGGAGCTGAGTTCGTGCAGCCAGTCTTCCATGTGGCCTAAAGCACGCAGCAGGTTCAGACGTGCTTTTTCGAGCTCAAATCCCGCGTCCAAAGCGTCTACTCGCTTCTCACTCTCCTCTATGCGCGCCTGTTGCTCAGCTTTTGGTGTAAGCTGCGGCGTTGATCCGGGGCCGCTGCCTGTCCCATTGCCCAGTTCCAACTGTGCCTGCACACTCTTAAGTTGCTCGCTAGCGATCTGTTGTTTCAAGCTCGCAATCTCCGACAGCGTGTCGAGCTCACGCAGGCTGCCAGTCAGTTCTGCAATCTGGATTTCATTTTGGCGCTGGGCCTGTTCCGCCTCAATCTTTGAGCGCAGGGCATCGGCCGAAGATTCGCGCGCCTTCGCGCGGTGAGCCAGATCAAAAAGCGGAACCTCAATCTCAAATCCTAGGCTGAAGTTGTCGGCTTTGAAGGTCTTGTAGTACGTGTTGTAGTTATTCAATGCATTCGAGTCGCGGTTGTATTGAGCGCCAAAGGAAATCTCTGGTCGTCGGCCAACATATGCGTCGCCCTTTGCCTGCAGTTGCTTTGACTGGGCTGTGGCTTGTGCAGCTTGCGCCCCAAACGTGGCAGGCGGATTATCCGCCGTGACCGCAGGAATCTCTGGAATGCTAGCCCGATCCGGGGAAATCGAACCTACTGGTAGCCCTGTCAGATTCGCCAGTTGCTTGGCCAACGTTGCCGCCCGCGATTCCAGATGGATCCTTTTCAAGCGGATCTGCGCCGACGTCAGCCGCGCCTGCAGGAGTTCGTTTTGTGGATCGACCCCGGCTTCTGTCCGCTCTTGCTCTACCTGGACTAGCCGCTCCGTGAAGGACTCCTGCCGATGCGCCGCTTCCATTTCACTGTTGACCGTGTCAAGTTCGATATACGCCGTCGACGCATCCAGAGCTACCTGTTCCCTGACGTCCTTCAGGTTGAGCGTAGCGGCCTGAATGCCCTCCCGCGCGGCGCGAATATATTGTTTCTGCGGAAAGCTCAATACGAGCGATTGCATGGAAGCGTTCGCAATTGAAGGCTGCCCAGTAGGAAACCCGATCGTTGGCGGTCCCACGGTTGAACCAATAGACAGAGTAGGAATATAGGCGTCGGTCGATTCATCAAGCGCCGCCTTTGCCTTGCGCAGTTCGGCCTGATCGATCCGCACCGCTGCGCTATTGCGTTCGGCAAGATCCACAACCGTCGCCAGCGATACCTGTGCTATCCCGCTCACAGGCGCAGCCGTCGCCATCGCTGACAGTACTCCGGCAAAGATGACCGCGCGGGTTTTGTGTTTAATCGTCATCCAGCTCGTTCCAATGAAAATCTCGTGTCAGAATTTCAATTCCAATGCCGGCTTGTAATCGTGTGCCAACGCCAATGCCGCCGCCCTTTGCACACTGGCTCCCACTTTATTACCTTGCTGCGCCAGTACACGCGCCAGGCGCACATGCGCCGCAAATGCAGGGGCCTCTTCTGTCATGGATGAGCCACTCAAATACTCTTCGAGCACTTTGGCTGCCAACGGTAGATCGCGGTCGGCCTTGATCAGCACCATCGCGCCGTTGTAAAAGGCAATTCCAGCTTTTCGATCACGTTCTGCCGCTGTCAGACCGCTTTGCAGGGCTGCATCCATCTCTGCCCAACGCTGCCGCCTGCGGTAAAAGCTGGCAAGGGACATCCACGGAGAGGCTGGATGGGGATCGACGCCAATCGCTTCTTTCAATTCGTGCTCGGCTGTCCCATAGTCCTTGTGTTCCTCAGCGATCCAACCACGCAACTGGAATGCCCGAGCCTGGTCTATTTTTTCCAGTGAGGCGGCCACGCCCTCCGCTTTGTCTTCGCCACCACCGACAACTCCCGGAGCAGAATTGTAAAACTCCCCCAAGTCCGCCAGTGCGTCCGCGTTCTGCGGGTCGAGCCGCACTGCCGTCTCCAATTCGGCCCGGACCTGTTTGGCGAGTCCGAAGGCACTCATGAACGACGCGCGCGACGCTCTCTCCCCAACTGCCCGGCCAAGCCACAAGTGATATTCGGAATTCCCCCCTTCCATGTTGACTGCCTGTTGGCATTCGCTCGAAGCCGCATCCCAGTGTTCGAGCGTGAAGAGCACGCGGCATCGGAGGTTATGCACTTGCGCGGAAGCGGGAAGGGAATTGAGCAACGCGAGCGCTTTGTCCGCCTCGCCGGATTGCAAAGCTGCATGGGCCTCGGACAACGGGCCTGCGACAGCTTGCACACGCTGGGCAATGGCCAAGGCTGCGGCAGAGACCGCAATCAAGCCCGTCAGCAGGCCTGTTCCCAATACCCTCTTCACTGCACCCGCTTGATCGGTACGCCCACTTGCAAGGGCTGTCCAGTCGTGGTTCCAGTCGCCACAATGTCACCAGCGCTCAGGCCAGCGAGAATGGCTACTTGTGTCAGGTTGATCGCGCCGGTCGTCACCGGAGTCCGCACCAACCCGTCATTCACCACCTTGAACACGTATGGCTTGCCGTTTTCGGAGTAGAGGGATTCCCGCGGGATGGTCAGCACATCGGCTTCGCTCGCGGTCGTCACGGTCACCGTCACGTTCGTATCCGGCAGCAAGTCGCCGTCCCCGCCATCGATATCGATCATCACTTCACCGACGGTTCGTGTGGTGTAAGTGATGACGGTGATGGGCGTGCGCACGATGTGACCGTGCCACACTTCTCCCGGCTTCGCGTCCCATTTGATCTGAATCTCCTGCCCGACGGACAGACGCCCAATGTCTGGTTCGTCGAAATATGCACGCACGCGCTCGTGCTCCAAATCGGCCATTTGCAAAAGCACTTTGCCTGCTTCAGCATATTCGGTGGGCCTGGCATCTACCGTGTAGACCGTCCCTGCAATTGGCGCACGGTACGAGGTCTTCTCAAGCACTTCGCGGGCCGCATCCGCATTCGCTTTCGCGTCGGCGAGCGCCGCCTGCGCACGCGCCATTTCTGCGGCCGAATAGCGACCCTGCGCGCTAAGTTCGGCGGCGTGGATATTTGCCTCCACCGTATCCAGTTGCTGCCGGGCAGCTGCCACTTCACTTGGGGAAGCGGCGCCGGATGCGCTGAGCTTGGTCAGTGCGTCCAAATTCCGCTGCGCCTGGTCGCGATCGATCCGGTCCCGTGCCAACTCAGCCGCCGAGGCTTGGCGCTGCTCCAGCGTCCCATTTTGAGTCGCGGCTTCGAGCGCTGCCTCAGCAGTCTTCACGCCGCTCTCGGCGGTTGCCAATCGCGCTCGCGCTTCCGCATCGTCAAGCACCATCAACAGCTTTCCCTTTGCCACGCGATCTCCAGGCTGCACGTAGACAGCTTTGACCGTGGTCGCAATCGGAGAAGGATATTCGTATCTCATCACCGGTTCCACATGCCCATTGGTACTGAGAGTACTGGTCAGCGGCGCACGCTCAACGGTTGCGATGCGGACCGGCAATCGTTCCCGTGTCAGGGACCGCGCCGAGAAGAACACTATAACCAGAATGACCGCAACGCCCACCCAAAGCCATCCGCGGTCCAATCCCTTTCTTTCTTTAATCATCCGGTTGACCTGAGTCAGTATATAGGACTCCTGAACGCAACCCGAGGGAGCAAAAAATCGGCATTCAGGTCATCCATTTGCCATCTCGGCGGCCCGTACAATGGGGTTATGGCTACGCTACCCCGTTACACCGATGACCATGCCAAGGCCGGACTCGACTTCAAATTTCCGGCCATCGAAACATGGAAAAATCAGTTCCCCGGCTACGAAATCTCCATCGACGATCCGGAATTGACTTCGGTCTGCCCAAAAACAGGCCTCCCCGACTTTGGCGTCCTCAATATTCGTTACATGCCCCGCCACTGCTGCCTTGAACTCAAATCTCTCAAGGAGTACCTCTTCAGTTACCGCAACCTTGGGATCTTCCAGGAAAACATCGTCAACCAGGTCCTAGAAGACGTGGTTAAGGCCTGTGACCCCGTGTGGGCCGTTGTTCGCGGCGAATTCCGGCCTCGCGGTGGTATCGCCACTACCGTCGAAGCGCGTTTCCCTCGGCCCAAGGAGTGAACAAGGGAGCTGCCTTACTTCCGTAAAGCATGTGCATGGCTATCTCGCACTTTATTTTGCGGCGAGTGGCCCCGAGCCGGAACTGCCTAGCCTTCTTTCAGAAGTTCCATGCTGTACTTGGGCGCCAGCGCTCTCGCCTTTTCGAAAAATTCCGCCATCTGCTTTTCGTCCAATAGGGGTGGGGGCGTCGTTCGCGTGGCGACGGACACTCCGACTTCCGTGAAGAAACGGTCAATTCCAGCTGGGGAACAGACGCAGATCAGGCGAGCGGGCATTGAGGAGGCGTTCTGGAACCGATGCGCCGCGTTGGATGGAATATTGACGGTTTCGCCAGCACGCACGGTCGTTTTCCTGCCACGGAATGTTGCTTCGATTTCTCCGTCAAGCACAATAAACGTTTCATCGAAGTTGTGGCGATGCGGACCGGGGCCGCCTCCCGGAGGGATATGCATGTCGATGACGCAAAAGCGATCGTTGGTGTCCTTCCCGGAGACGGTTACGGTATACGTATCGCCGACGAGACCCACGTGGGGCACCTTCCCGTCGTCATCAGGCTGGGCAAAGGTCAAATTGCGATTGAGATCGTCGGGCGGTAGGGCTGGGATTCCACTTCTAGTTTCGATCACGCTGTTTCTCCTCGGGATTATGGTTGTCTCGGCCGCAGGCAGAATTGTTGCGACGGCAAGTGAGTAAATGGTTGAGAATTCATTCTTCCCTCGCCGCGTCGAGTTTTCAAAGGGCGGCGGTTTCCAGCGCCAAGTTCTAGCCTGGGCCAGTGCTTGTTTCCTGCAATGTCCCTTCGATTCGATTCGAGCTGCCTCTTTAACGCCGTTCGAAGCACTCGTCAAAAGGGATCGACGCCCATCCCCGCAGGGCTGTGGGATAATCTCCCTGCTCACGAATTTCACTACTAAAGCGAGACCGATTGGCCGATTCCTCCCAACCTCTCCGCGCTCCCATTAACCCCGCCTTGGGCACTTTTCTGCTGCTCCTCTGCCTGAACCTGCTCAACTACATCGACCGCTACATCCTGCCCGGCGAAGTCTCGCTCATCCAGCGCGAATTCCATTCGACCGATCAGCAGATGGGCGCGCTGACAACAGCGCTGTTTCTCTGCTACATGTTTACCGCGCCACTCACTGGCTGGCTCGGCGATCGTTTTTCGCGCAAGCCGCTGATTATTACAGGTGCTGTCCTGTGGAGCGTGGCCACGCTGGGTACCGCATGGGTCCACGATTACTGGACACTCTATATTCGCCACGCGCTGGTCGGCGTGGGTGAGGCCACATTCGGCATCTTTGCCCCTACTGTGCTGGCCGATTTTTATCCCGAACGCGATCGCAATCGGATTCTGTCCATTTTCTACATCGCCATCCCCGTCGGGGCGGCCCTCGGCTACCTGGCTGGCGGACAAATGGGCCCTCTTTGGGGGTGGCGCGCGCCGTTCTTCATTTGCGCGATTCCGGGCCTTGCTGTCGCTCTGCTCTATTGGTTCATCGGACGTGAGCCCAGGCGCGGCGCAAGCGATCACCTGAAGGCCACGCCCAGTCGCGCGACATTTGCCGGCCTCTTCACCAATCCAGCTTTTCTCACTGCGACCTTCGGCCTGGCCACCCTCACGTTTGCGATGGGGGGCATCTCGTCCTGGGTTCCGGAGTTTCTGCGCCGGTCAGCGGGCCTCTCTGTTAGCCACGCGAGCCAGCTCGTCGGCGCGAGTACCGTACTCGATGGCATTGCCGGGACCCTAATCGGGGGCATGATCGCGCAGCGATGGCTGCGCACCAACCACCGTGCACTCTACCTGCTTTCGTTTTGGAGCGTTGCGCTCACACTCCCCTTTGGCCTGCTTCTCTTCTTCGGACCCGCAAAATGGGCCGTACCGGCGCTCTTCGCCGCCGAGTTCTTTCTCTTCCTCAATACCGGCCCGCTCAACACAGCTATCGTGAATTCGGTTGGTGCCGAAGTCCGCGCCACCGCCGTGGGCCTGAACCTCTTCATCATTCACTGTTTTGGCGATACGTTCTCGCCCCAGATCATCGGAGCCATCAGCGACCGCACGAATCTTTCCATCGGTCTCGGCTCGACCCTCATATTCCTCGTAATTTCCTGTGCAATTCTCTTCGCAGGATCGCGAGTCGCTCCCCCACTTGAGGAAGACGTCTCGGCTTCGGTCCATTAGCTCCAGAACGCTGCGAGCACTTATTGATTGTTCGGCGATTGCCCAGGCTGTGTCTGCGGCTGTTGAGGCAACTGCTGCGGCGTGCGCATCGGCACGGAGCCGTCAGGAGGGAAGCCGGGGCGCAAGGGTTGAGGGGGCTGAGGGATCTGCGGCGGATTCGGCGGCTGCGCATCATACTGCGGGTAATCGGTGGAATCGTCTTCGTTATCTTCCTGGGATGGCCGAGTCACACCCTGAGTATTCTTGTTCGTGTTTCGGGTACTGAGAATGATTTGGCGCGGCACTCCCTGGCCCTGATCGCCAACCATCAGGATGTTGTAGCCGGAGCCTTGAAGGAGCTGGGCGAGGACATCACGGGCCGGGGCAGGGCCAAAGCTGCCGAAAACCCTTTCGTCCTTGGAAACGCCTTCTACCGTCGATCCGGTGGCCGTCGCAACGTCAGTCAGAATCTGCTGCAAACTTGAGTTTGCCGCGTCAATCCGCAGTTCGTCGCGATTCCATGAAACCGCTGCTGGCACTGGGTGGTCGTTAATGGGCCACGCAGGGGCGGGCGGTATGGCAGCTTGTGCAGCGGGAAGTTGCGGGGTCGCAGAGTGACTTGGCCGATGTGTGAGCCGCCGCGCCGGAACCGGGGCAGTTTGGGCAGGTGGCGTCTGTGCGGAGAGAACGGTGACGCCGAGTAATCCGCCCGCAAGGAGAGCCTTTGCGATCGACAGACGATGCGGCAGAAGAGCCTGCTGAGTGAGGCTACGATGCCAGATCGAATGGTGCATGGAATCTGCTCCCTGGGCGGATGGAAACCTGGCGACGGTTCGCTGATGTTGCGCCCTACGTACTAGACTAACAGTGGCCCGGAAGCGCTCGCAAAGGTTTCATGGGCGGGGAGGGACTCGCAACTGATGCGCCTCTGCTGGAGCGGTTTAATCGCGGTGCTGTTGAGTTGTGCGCCTGCTGCGGGCTTCGCCGTGGCCTGCACAACACAAGCGGAGTTGCAGCCGCAGGACAGAAACGCGTTGGCCGCAATCGGCCAGCGGTTGTCAGTTGCCATTCTGCAGCAGGATTATCCGACCCTGCAGGCGCAGCTTCTACCGGCAATCTCTTCGCAGTGGGATGGAATCCATGGTGAAGTCGAACTGGGAGCGCCACTGGTAAAGGGTGGACAAGCGCAGGTTCAGGCCATCTACCTTCTGGATGCCTCTTCCCAGACCGAAACCACCGATGACCAGTTTTTCTGTTCGAATGCGAATGGTTCGCTGACGGTGACGGTGAGCATGCACGCGCTTCCTCCGGGAAAATATGCGATCGTGCTGGCAAATGCGCTAGGGGCGCCCTTGGGCGGGCAGATCGGTCTCATCGTAGTTTGGGATCCGACTGGGGCGAATCCAAGCTGGAAGCTCGGCGGTGTCTCGGTCAGACAAGGGATCATCGACGGGCACGACGGCGTGTGGTATTGGACACGCGCCCGAACGCTGGCTACGACAGGCGCACCCTGGAGTGCGTGGTACAGCTTCGATTTGGCGCGCTATTTGCTGCTGCCGGTGGATTTTCTCTCTTCACCGAACATGGAGAAATTGAACCACGAGCAGGCTCAGTTGAAAGATGTGCCCGGGCCGTTTCCCCTCTCGCTCGGGGACGGGCCGCGCAACTGGAAGATCGATGGGATTCGCATCGATACCACGTTGCACCAAGCCGATCTAAGCGTGACTTACGAATCCTTGGGAATCACGGATCCTGCGGCTTCGCGGACTGAGGCAATTGCGGTGCTGACCGCATTACTGAAGGCGCATCCAGAGCTGAGAGAGAGTTTTCATGGGCTTTGGGCGGTAGCATCGAAGGATGGAAAGCTCACGGCGGTAATGGAACTGCCGATGGCTCAGATACCGTGAGGGCAGTGGGCAGTGAACAGTGACCAGTGGATAGAGAAACGGGGAACAGGGAAGAGCGGATGGAAGAATTGATTGATCTGCGATCGGACACGGTGACGCGGCCTACTCCGGAAATGCGCGCGGCGATGGCTGCAGCCGAGGTGGGCGATGATGTGTACGGCGAGGACCCCACCGTAAATCTTCTGGAGAAGCGCGCGGCAGAGATGTTCGGGCGCGAGGCGGCGCTGTTTGTACCTACCGGAACGATGGGCAATCAGATCGGAATTCGTCTGCACACAGACCCGGGCCAGGAAGTGATCTGCGAGTCGCGTTCGCACATTTTGGATTGGGAGATGGCGACGGCGGCAGTTTTTTCCGGTTGCTTGATTCGCGCAGTTCCGACTGAATCGGGCACGCTGACCTGGAAAGACATCGAGCCGGTGATCTACGGGCGTAGCTCGTTCCGCGCAGCCACTGGGTTGATTGAAATTGAAAACGCTGCGAATTTGGCGGGCGGACGCTGCACTCGAATGGACGTCTTGGAAGAGATATGCGGGCACGCGAGGGAGCGGAAGATTCCGCTGCATTTGGATGGAGCGCGGATATTCAACGCGGCAACAGCGCTGAGCGTGGATGTAAAGACGCTGACCCGCGGGTTCGACACGATCATGTTTTGCCTTTCGAAGGGCCTTGGTGCTCCAGTCGGATCGATGCTGGTTGGGTCGGCAGAACTGATGGAGAGAGCGCGGATTTATCGGAAGGCGTTGGGCGGCGGGATGCGCCAGGCAGGCGTGCTGGCTGCGGCGGGGTTGATTGCGCTTGAGCAGATGCCCGCTCGTTTACACGAGGACCATGCCAATGCGCGACTGCTCGCCGAAGCCCTTTCGCACATGGAAGGCGTGGTGATCGATCCAGAGACGGTGGAGACGAACATCGTGATCTTCAAGGTTGTGGACGGCTTGGGCGCCGCAGACATAGTTGCGCGGCTGAAACTACGCGGGATCCTCGCGAGTGCCATTGGCTCCAATGCGATTCGCCTGGTTACCCATTACGACGTGAGTCGAGCAGCATGCGTGACGGCCGCGGAAGTTCTCACCGAGGAGATCGAAGCCCTCGTGCCTGTGAAAAAGTAGCAGTTGCTCTTCGAGGTTCATTCGAGCAGAATGAGCGCGGGCGCAACTTTTGCCCTCTAATAAGGTTCAAATAGGCAGAGAGCCGGAGAGATTCTCTGACTTCGGTACAAATTCATCGCTGAAGGAGTTTAAACGCCGTGAAGAAGATTGCTCTCGCAGCTTTGCTTGCTTTCACTTTGCTTCCTGCGGCTTCGTTGGCGCAGGTGTATGTGCGCATCGGCCCGCCGGCACCCATTGTTGAGCATCCGGGGCCACCTCCGGGTGCGGGATTTGTTTGGGTCGGCGGCTATCATCGGTGGGATGGCGCACGCTATATCTGGGTACCTGGACATTATGAACATCCGCCGCGGCCACATGCTGTCTGGGTGCAGCATCACTGGGTCCATCGCCATGGTGGATGGGTACTAGTGGAAGGGCACTGGCGGTAACGGCGTATTTCGGACGAGAAGGCGGGGCACCACGGCTCCGCTTTCTTTTTGGTTCTGAGCAGGAACTCTGGTCCGAGACTAGAGCATCTTTCGATACACCACGAACCCGGATTTCTCCGCGACCTTGTCGTATAACCTCATTGCGTTCGCATTCGATTCGTGGGTGTGCCAATACACGCGGCCGCAGCCTGCGGACTCGGCGCGTCGACAGACCTGCTCAATCAGGGCGCGACCTACGCCTTTGCCTCTCGAAGCTTCCATCGTGAAAAGGTCCTGCAAATAGCAGGTGGGCTGGATTGAAATCGTGCTTCGGTGAAAGATGAAGTGAACAATGCCGAGTAACTTTCCTGCCTGTTCGGCGACCAGCGCATGAACGGGTTCATAGGTATCAAAGAAGCGAGTCCACGTCATGTTAGTGATCGCTTCCGGTAGCGCTGTTTCACCCTCGCGGCCGTAGAACGCGTTGTAGCCATCCCAAAGCGGCTTCCATCGATCAAAGTCGCCTCTTTGAATGTCCCGGATCAGCAACCTATCGACCAACACTTACTCCTCACATCGCTCCAGCTAACTAATTTCGAGCACATCGGTGCTTGCGGCTGCTGCCGATTCGGCGCGCTCCATCAGCTTTTGGGCGATACCGAAAAACTCGGATGCCTGCGGGCTCTTGGGGCCAGCCAATGTGACGGGCAGTCCGCGATCGCCGCCCTCCCGAATGGCGGGTATGAGTTCGATTGATCCCAGGAAGGGAATATTGAATTGTTTTGCGGTGCGCTCGGCTCCGCCCTTGGAGAAGATGTCGATTTCGTGGTGGCAATGGGGGCAGGTGAAGTGACTCATGTTTTCGACGATGCCGAGGACTTCCACATTCACCTGTGCAAACATCTCTAGAGCCTTGCGTGCATCCTGCAAACTGACATCGCTGGGCGTGCTGACGACAACGGCCCCGGTCAGTGGCACTGTTTGTACAAGCGAAATCACCACGTCGCCCGTGCCCGGTGGTAAGTCGACGATGAGATAGTCAAGTTCTCCCCATTCGACCTGTTGCAAAAACTGACGAATGATCTGATGAAGCATCGGACCGCGCATCACCATTGGCTTGTCGCCAGGCGAGATGTAGCCGATGGAGATGGTCTTGATGCCGTGCGCTTCGTTGGGTTGAATCTGGTTATTGGTGCCGACGAGCGGTTGTTGCGCCGAACCCATCATCAAGGGGACGTTGGGGCCGTAGATATCTGCATCGATGAGGCCGACGCGTTGGCCGAGCCTGGAAAGCGCGATGGCGAGATTGACGGCGACCGTGGTTTTTCCGACGCCGCCTTTGCCCGAGCCGACGGCGATGATTTTGGAGACGCCGGGCAATGCCACCGGCGCAGGCATGGCGTGAGAATGAGCCATTGAGTGTAATTACTCCTCTGGGAAGCCAATTTCCGCTGGGGATTTTGCGGCTTCGCGATGCTGCGACCCGCCGCGGGCGGTAGCCTCCGCCGATCGGGTCTACTTAGAATCTTACAGGAGGCTCGGTGTTGCCGATTGGCGTCGGCTTGAGTTCGGGTGCGACAACAGCATGGACCACGCGCGCGAGGATGGAGTGCAGCCGTCGCACGCCTTCAGTCAGGGCTGCGGGGCCCGGTTGCAGGATGCAACTCGATGGAATTTCGTAGATGTGACCGCTCCTGGCGGCGCTTGTGGAGGCCCAGCGAGGGCGCGAACGGATGGCATCGATGTCGACCTTCATTCCGCACCACGAGGCGAGGATGACCTGGGGATCGCGGGCCACGACGGTGTACGGATCGACGACGCGATCCTGTGCTTTGCCGCAGTCGCACCGTTCGGGAAAGATTGGATCGCCGCCGGCGATTGCGATCAGCTCGTCGACCCACCGAATGCCGCTGATGAGCGGATCTTTCCATTCCTCGAAAAAAACGCGCGGGCGGTAGGCGAATTTCTGTGCCGAAGCCTCGATCTCGCGAAGGCCGCTTTGCAACTTTTCCATTAGCGCCCGGCCTTCGTTGGGTTTACCGATGAGGCGTGCGAGCAGGGAGATCATGTTGAAGATTTCTGCGATGGTGCGCTGATTGAAGTTCAACACAGTGGCGCCGCGCAGAACGAGATTGCGCGTGATCTCGGCCTGCACGTCGGAAAAAGTCAGAATCAGGTCCGGCTTAAGGTCGAGGATCGCGTCGACGTTGGCATCGCGAAATGCCGATACCCGGGGTTTGCTTCGCGCTTCTGCAGGACGCGTTGTAAACCCCGAGACACCGACAATGCGATCCTCCTCGCCCAGCAGGTAGAGGGTTTCCGTCGTCTCATCGGAGAGGCAGATGATGCGACGCGGAAAGTCTGAGAGATGTCGCGGCGATGGAATGGAGGCTGACATAGCGGTTGCGCAAGTTCGTTTGCTTGCGTCTTGTGTATAGCAGAATTACGAAGTAGTAACCGGGTCGGAGCTTTGCGGAGCAGTGGCGGCTTTCGCTCTCTTGCGGCGGGCAGCCTCGGCTTCGCGGTGCTCGCGTCGCCGCAAGGCATCGCCGTAGCGGCGGATCTCGTTTGCTGTTTCCGGTTGCAGACCGGGAACTTTTTGGCGATTGCCATTCCTGTCGATCGCAACGAAAACCAGGTAGGCACTGGCGACATGAAGCAAAGATCCAGTCTGGGGATCCTCGACCCATACCTTTACGCCGACTTCAACCGATGTGTTGAAGGCACGATTGACGCTTGATTTGAGGATGAGCAGATCGCCGACATGCACAGGCTGGATGAAATCGATGTGGTCCATTGCGGCGGTGACGACGTGCGTCCGCGTGTGACGATAGGCGGCCATGGCGCCTGTCAAGTCAATAAAATGCATGAGGCGGCCGCCGAGAAGGTTGCCAAGAGTATTGGCGTCGTTGGGCAGAATGATTTCAGTCATTTCCGATTGCGTGCTGGCGACAGTGCGGACGACCGGACTGGTCTCAGTGGAACTCATTGCGTGCTTGCTCCATTCGTTCACCGTCATTTGACCGTTCTTCGCTACAATGGTTGTGGCGACGACTGGTCCATGGGGAGACAAGTCCAGTTTCGGCAATCCTCGCCAATTACGCAAATCGGTTCGGGGAAAGTTTTTCCAACATGAGCAGCACAGACAAGATCGCAGGATTGCGGGAAATTCTCGCGCTAGACGCAAAGAGCAGCTTTGCGCGCTACGGCATCGCCATGGAACTGGCTGGCCGCGGCGATGCCGAAGAGGCGCTGCAGGAATTCGACATCCTGCTGGCCAACGATCCTGACTACACCGCAGCGTATTTCATGTCGGCGCAGACGCTCGCAAACGTGGGACGGAAGACTGAAGCGATTGAACGACTGAAGGGCGGAATCAGCTGTGCCGCCCGTACAGGAAACCGTCATGCGCTCAGCGAGATGCAGGCAATGCTTGACGAATTGGATCGCTAAAGTCCATTGGGTCAGAGGGTTTCGCGGCTGAGGCGATTGCTTCGTTATCACATTCGTTTCCGGTGAAGCGCGACTCGCATCTAATTCACCGGGTGAGCGTCTATACTACCAACATGCCGAAATATTCCATCGTTGTTCCTTTTCACAATGAAGAGGAGAACGTGACCGTTTTGTATGCGCGCCTGAAACAAGTGATGGAGCAGGTGGGCAACAGTTTTGAGCTGGTCCTGGTTGACGACGGATCGAGTGATCGCACTTATAAACTGCTGGAAGAGATTGCAGCAGTGGATAGCCGCGTGCTGGTGGTGAAGCTGCGTCGCAACTTCGGGCAGACCTCGGCGCTGGCAGCGGGTTTCGATCACGCGTCGGGCGATTTTATTTTCGCCATGGACGGCGATCTGCAGCACGATCCCAACGAGATCCCCAGTTTTATCGAGAAGCTCGAAGAGGGGTACGACGTGGTGTCGGGATGGCGCAAGGAGCGCATCGACAACTTCGTGATGAGACGAATTCCATCGCGCTGCGCGAACTGGCTGATGGCAAAGCTTTCCGGCGTTGACATTCACGACTTCGGGACAACCTTCAAGGCGTATCGCCGCGAAGTCATCACCAATATTCCGCTTTATGGGGAGATGCATCGGTTCATTCCAGCGCTTGCCAGCTGGTATGGCGCCTCGATTTGCGAGATTCCGATCAAAAATGTGAATCGCGAGCGCGGCAAGAGCCATTACGGAATCAGCCGTACTTTTCGCGTGTTCTTCGACCTGCTGACGATTCGATTTCTGCTCAAGTACATGAGCAGACCGCTGCATTTTTTTGGCACTTTTGGGGCCCTGGGTATTTTGGGCGGAAGCTTTATTTCGGCATTGCTACTTGGAATGAAATTGCTGAACCCGCATCAGAACGTGATGGACCAGCACGGGCCGTTGTTCGTAATTGCCGGTGTGTTGATTCTGGCCGGCATCCAGATGCTTGCTATTGGGCTTTTGGGCGAGTTGCAGGTGCGTCATTATTACTCGACGCAGCAGCGAGTGCCGTACGCGATCGATCGCATCGTGCGGTTGCGGACGCCTGAAGAGCCTAGGATGCTGTCGGGAGAAAAGGACAGCTTTTAGGGGCGGGGGATAAGGTTCGGAAAACGGGAAATCGAAACTCAGCAGCCCCGCTTGGACATTGTCCAGGCGGGGTTTCTTCTTGAAGTTGTTGTGCGTGGGCTTTGCCGTCAGTGCTTTGTTCTTGCAGTCGACCGACCTCAAGGTGCATCCTTGCGTTGATGAAAGCCATTCAGATTCATACGACAGGAGGACCCGAGGTCCTCCAGCTAGCCGAACTGCCGATTCCCGAGCCCGGGCCTGGACAAGTCCTGATTCGCGTCGAGGCGGTTGGCGTCAACTTCGTTGAGATCTATTTCCGCAAGGGTGTGTACAAGGCGACGTTGCCGATCACACCTGGCAGCGAGGCCGCGGGTACGGTGGAGAAACTCGGGCCCGGTGTATCAGGTTTTGAGGAAGGCGATCTTGTTGCTTCCGTGAGCGTGCTGGGTAGCTACGCAGAATACGCGCTCGTGCCAGCCGCGCAGCTCATTAAAGTTCCAACGCGCCTAAGTCCCGAACAGGCCGGCGCCGCCCTGTTGCAAGGGATGACGGCCCACTACCTTGCTTATTCCACGTTCGAGTTGAAAGCGGGGAATACTGCGCTGGTACATGCCGGGGCCGGAGGCGTTGGACTTTTGCTGACGCAGATTGCTGCGAGACTCGGCGCCAAAGTTATCACGACAGTGTCGACAAAAGAGAAGGCAGAATTGTCACGCGAGGCGGGCGCAACCGAGGTAATTCTCTATACGGAGCAGGATTTTGAGGTTGAAATCAAGCGGATCACAGACGGCAAAGGCGTCGACGTAGTCTACGACTCTGTGGGGAAGACGACATTCGACAAGAGCTTGAACTGTCTGCGTCCGCGCGGGATGCTGGCATTGTTCGGCGCGTCGAGCGGGGCGGTGCCGCCTTTCGATCTGATTCAGTTGAGCGGCAAGGGATCTCTGTTCTTAACGCGGCCGTCGATGTGGCATTACGTGGCGACGCGTGCGGAACTGGAATGGCGTGCCGGGAAGGTTCTGGATTGGGTGGCGACTGGCGAGTTGAAACTGCGGATGGAGCACATGTACCCATTGGCCGAGGCAGCGCAGGCGCAGATCGATCTTGAAGGCCGGAAGACCACGGGGAAGATTTTGCTGGAACCTTAAGAGCAGTTCGCAGTTGTCCGTTCACAGTTCTCAGCACGCTTTGCGGCGCTCGATTCTTGGACTGCAATCGCGAACTTGAATCAGTCGCGAATAGGACGATGGAACGAATTTCAATCGGTGCGAGTGACCGCGTGTTTGTGCTGACTGGCGCGGGGATCAGTGCGGAGAGCGGGCTGCCGACATTTCGCGCGGAGGACGGTCTTTGGGCCGGCTTTCGCGTCGAGGATGTGTGTACACCGGATGCGTGGCAGCGCGATCCGGCGGGGGTTTGGGCGTTCTACTCGGCGCGACGCGCGTCGGGAGACAAGGCGATGCCGAACCCGGCGCACTTTGCGCTAGCCGAGCTTGAGAAACAACTTGGCGACCGCTTCTTTCTTTGTACGCAGAATGTGGACGACCTGCACGAGCGGGCAGGTTCGTTGCGGCTGCTGCATATGCATGGCGAGCTGGCAAAGTCGCGTTGCGAACGCGAATGCGGGCGCGATCCGCTGGAAGACCGCTCGATCTATCAAAACCTGGCGGAAGTGGGACGCTGTGCGTGCGGTGGTCGCTTGCGACCGCATATTGTTTTCTTCGGTGAGATTCCGCTAGAGATGGAACGGATTCAGGACGAGATTGCCAAGGCGACGTTGATGGTGGTCGTCGGCACCTCAGGGTCTGTGTATCCCGCGGCAAACTTCGTGCACTGGGCTCGGCGGGGCGGCGCGCGGACGGTCTATATTGGGCCGGAGCAGCCGCTAAACGCCCATGCGTTCACGAATGTCGTGCTGGGTAAGGCGGGGGAAGTGATGCCTGGGTTGTTTGTCTAGCGAATCAGCGATCACCTCTTCTTTGCAATCTCCAACGCCTCGGACTTCTTCACGAACTCTGCAAGCAATTGGACCATGGGGGCTTTCACCTCCGCGGGAACTGTCATTCGGCGGCGAACTTTTCTGGTGAGGCATCGAAGATTTGTTTGTGCGCTCGCACGCAGAAATAGTAGGTCTTTCCCTTGTAAGTCGACGACAGAGATCGATCAATTTCCATGCCGCAGATGGCGCAGACAGGATGATTCGCCGTCTGCTTGATGGGTGCGGCATACTCGGCGTTGGAAGACGGGTTCAGCCAGCCCTGGCCCTGATATTCAAGCAGAGAGGCAGTCTGGCTTGCTACATCCCGGCCGAAGTAGCGCTCGACCACCCGCAAGGCGAGATCCATTCCAGAAGTGAGGCCGCCGACAGTGGCTAAATTGCCCGATTCAACAAAGCGGGCTCCACGCTGAACATGAATGTCCGGATACTGCATCGCAAGGTCGACGTAAGCGCCGTGATGTGTGGTGGCAGCCTTGCCAGAAAGCAAACCGGTGCTCGCAAGCACAAAGGCGCCGGTGCAAACGGACATCGTAACATCGGTGCTTTTGGTCGCATCGCGAATCCAGGCTTTGGTGGCCTCGCTGGCAGGACTTTGTGCGGGGATAACAATAACCTTAGGTGCGGGGGCATTGGCAATGGTATAGGTAGGCGTAATCTTCAATCCACCGCCCGCAGTAATCGGATCCGCAGACTCCGCCACAGTGTAGAGACTAAAGGCATCATACTTCCGGCCGGGAATGTTGACTCTTTCGAAAACTTCCCATGGGCCGCAAAAATCAATAACGACGGCGCCTTCGGAGATCAGAAAAGCGACCGGAATGGACGCGTTGGCCGGAGGGGTAAGCGGATTGAGCGCGGCGCTTTCTCGGGCTGCGTCGAACTTTGCGGCGGCCTCGCCAGGTAGAGTGGCGGTCAAGCCGAGGGCTGCGGAACGCTTAAGGAGTTCTCTGCGATTCATTGAGATGACCTCTGCAATCGGTTTGCTACGAGCTTGTCAAAGATGATGCGTCGGATGTTATCGATGCCTTGCGGCGGTCCATGTCGGTCCTATTCGATTTCCTTTGGACTTAAGCGTGCGAAGGCGATGTGGCGTGCGCGTATTGACCGCTGACGAAATCCCAATTGACAACGTGGAAGAAGGCGCCGACGTACTCGGGGCGGCGGTTCTGGTACTTGAGATAGTAGGCATGTTCCCAGACGTCGATGCCGAGGATCGGCGTGTGGCCGAGAGTGAGAGGGCTGTCCTGATTGGGCGACGTTTCGATCTGGAGTTTTCCGTCAACGAGCGTGAGCCATGTCCAGCCGCTGCCGAAGACGCTGGCGGCGGCTTTGGAGAATCGATCCTGGAATGCTGAGTAGCTGCCGAACTGCGTAGAGATGTCTTTGGCCAGTTCTGCTTTGGGTTCAGTGCCGCCGGATTTTGAAAGGATGAGCCACCAGAAGGAATGATTGGCGTGGCCGCCACCCTGGTTGCGCACAGCGGTGCGAATGTCCTCGGGAACGGCGTCGGGATTCGACACCAGCTCAGTGACGGATTTTGAGCCGAGATCGGGGTGCTTGGCCACGGCAATGTTCAGGTTGTTTACGTAGCCGGCGTGATGCTTGTCGTGATGCAGATGCATGGTGGTGGCATCGATGAATGGCTCAAGCGCGTCGTAGTCGTAGCCGAGGGGCGGGAGCGTGAAAGGGCCGCTGGGAGCGGGTGGGGCGGCAGGAGCTTGCGCAAGAGCAGTGGTGTTGAATGCGTTTGGTGTGGCGGCGAGGGTTGCGGTGAGTCCGAGAGCTTTCAGGACAGAGCGCCGATTGATCATCTTTTCCTCCATAAATTCCAGTGATGAAACGCGGAGTGTCGAGGAGAGTTAGCCGGTACAGATGTGGATTCCCGAATTCTGTGCGACTCGGGAATCCACCCCCTTAGAAGTGGAATCGGTAGCGCAGTTCGGCCTGGATCATGCGCGGATCGTTGTAGTGGAAGCCGCCGATGGTGATGGAATTGTCGAGCAGAACGCGGTGATTGGTGACGTTTAGAACATTCGCCGACACCTTCCAGTTTTCTCCGAAAGCGTGACCGGCGGAGACATCGAAAGTAGTGTGTACTGGGAGATTGGCGCCTTGATAGGGGCCTTGGCCTGAGTCAGCCAGGCCGTTGGTAAAGCCGGAGCCGTAGTAGACATTGGATGCGAACCATGTGCGCAGCGGGAGGTTAGCAGTAAAGCCGAAATTCAGCGTATCTCGTTGATCGTGATCGACGGGCGTGTAGTCGGGACCTAAGGCGCAGGCCGGGTCTGTCGGGATGCTGCAGGTAAAGCCGCCGATGATATCGCCGCGCTGCTCGGCGATCTGGTTGGAGTACGCGAGGTGGAACTGGCCGAAATGCGCAAGCTCGGGAGAGCGAAGCGTCATCTCCCAGGCGCGCACCAGGGCGCCGTCGACGGCGATGGGGAAATAAAGATTCGACTCGCCGATGTTGGAGTGATCGAGGAAGTTATTAACGCGATTCTTGAAGGTGTCAACGTCGAGTATCCAGCCCTTCCACGGAATTTGAATGCCGAACTGGTGCTCTTCGTCGCGTTCGGAGGGCAACGGCGAGAATGTGTTTTCGCCGCCGGGAAGGCTGCTTGCATAATTCAGCACGGATGCAGAGACGGTCTCGATGGGCGCGGGCTGGAAGAAGTGGCCGTAGAAGCCGCGCAGGACCCAGTGCAGGCGGGGGATTTCGACAGTGGCGCCGATGCGGGGATAGATGGCGCTTTCATCGAGTCCGGCGTGGTAGACGGAGAAACGTTCGCCACCGAGAAGCGTGACGTAGCGGCCGAGGCGCAGATGATCGGCGAGATAGAACTCGAACAGCGATGCGCCTGCGTTGGATTGGGTGTTGGGCGCCGAGGGCGCGGAGCCGTCATTGATGAGCGCGCCGAAGAGATCATCCTCCGCCTGGTAGAAGGTATAGACGCCGGCCGAGAAGCTGTTCGGGCCGATCTCGTCGTGCGCGTCGGCTTGTCCGCCGATGTAGTTGGAAGTCTGATGCCAGGTGGTGGAAGCAGGCAGGTCGTTGGGGGATGAATCGTAGTTGGACTGGTTGAAGTGATAGAAAGGGGCGAACGAGAACAGCACTTTGGGCGTGAAGGTGTGCATCCAGTTGGCGATGATGAACGAGTCGCGTTCGGTCTGGCCGTCGCGCAGGCCGAATGAGCAGTAGTAGCCTGAAGCGCACTCGTAATCATTCGGATCCGGATCGTACGGAACCTGGAAGAAGTCCTGGCGATATTGGCCGTCAAGCCGAAGCTGATCTTTTGCGGTCTGGTTACGGATGACTGAGACGAAGGCACTGCCGGAGTTGGTGGCGTCGTGAAAGATCTGCGGAACCGGCGTGGCCAGACCGTAGTTCGACCGCGAGCCGGTGAGGCTGGCGTACCACGCGGTTTTTGCGGAGTGGTCGCCGAGAGATAGTTGCGCTTCGCCGGTGTAGAGATTGCCGCCGTAGACGCGCAACTCCGCTTCGCGATCGCGCTCGAAGCCGTTGCGAGGAAGAACATCGAACACGCCGTAGGTGCGATCGCCAATGTCGGATGCGTAGCTGCCACGCTGGGTTTCAAGTTGATCGATATCCTTGGGGTCGATCTGCGGGCCGACATTGGACGCAATTTTGGTGTTGGGGATGGAGACGCCGTCGATCAGCCATGAGGTTTGATGGCCGCCACGCATGTGCAGCATGTCGTGGGTCATGTACGCGCCCGGGACGTAATCGGTGATCATTTCTGTGCCGATGGTGCGGTCGGCGCCGGGAGTTTCGTCGATCTGTTCACGCGTGATGAGCGTGGTGGGAGTGACCGTGTCGGCGGCGGCGCTGCTGGGCGTCGCCTCGACGTGAACGGACTCTGAGGTGCCAACGATGGAGAGCGGAATGTGCAGAAGCGGATTCGTGCCCGAGGCAAGTGCGATCGATTGCGTACTGGCAGCGAAGCCGGCAGCGGAGACTTCGAGCCGGTAGACGCCGATGGGCGCCTGCGGCAGTTCGAATTCGCCTTCGTGGTCTGTTTTCGCGTGAAGGACGAACGCAGAGTCGGCCGCCTGAAGTTTAACCTCCGCGCCAACGATGGGGCGGTGCTGCTGATCGTGAACGACACCGTGGACAGTGGCGAAAACTGTGGCGCGAGCTGATATGGATGAAGCCAGCAAAATTAGAGCGAACGCGAGAGAAGAACCGCGCATGGGCGACCTCCGTTGCCGAGCAGGGGATGCAGGCAAGCATCACGTGGCGTGATTATCACGATGAAACCGGCGGGAAGGGCAGGTTGAGACGCGGCCTCACAGGTGAAAAACAACCGGTAGAAGAAACAGTCGGGGAACAAACTGAGGCTGTTGCGTCTACCTCAACACAAACCGGCTTCCCAATGGATTTTCAGGTGAGTGACGGGGACGGAGGCCCGCGGCCGGGGTGTGTGCAGATCAGGCCATTGCACCTGACGGCTTCGAGGGCCGCAAGCGCGTGTCTTTGGATAACGGAAGCGATTAGATTCGCGAAGTGACTGGCAAGCGCGTGAACCGGAGACGTGTTGGCGGCGGAACTGTCGGGGTACCATGGGCACTGCGACGGGGAAGACAGAAACGGCGTCGAGCCAGAATCGCTGCGAACCATTTGCTCGGCGGTTCTCTCGCTCATTGCGCAGTGATGCGCGCCGTGGCGGCGGCAGCAGGCGGGCAAGCGCGCGTCATCACCGGCTCCAAGGCTGGCGGGTAACGGGCCAATCCCGAAGAACACCACGAGGATGATTGAAAGCACGCGCCGCATCTGCTCATGATGGTACATCAAGAACGAGGTGACTATGGGGCGATGGTCAAGCCTGCTCCGCGGGGGGTAAGACCTATGTGTCAGGTATCATCGAAGCATTGCAAATCCTGGCTTGCTTTTAGAAGGGTTCGATGGCACAAATGGAGACAGCTAGCGCAGTGCAAAAGGACGATTCAGCCCATGCCTCGCGCATCACCCGACCAATGCGCGTCGCTTTGTTCGGCTTTGGTACTGTTGGGAGTTCCGTCGCGCGGATTCTGTTGGAGTCCCGACCTGAAGGGCTGGAACTGACTCATGTCTTTAACCGGAATATCGCGCGAAAACGCGTCGACTGGGCGCCAGAGAGTCTGAAATGGACTGAGGATGCCGAAGCGGTATTGGGTTCGGACGTTGACGTAATCGTGGAACTGGCAGGTGGGCTCGAACCAGCGGGCAACTGGGTTCGCATGGCACTTGAGTCCGGCAAGAGCGTCGTGACCGCTAACAAGAAACTGATCGCCTATCACGGTGTGGAGTTGGAGAGGCTTGCCGCGGCAAAAGGTGGCCATCTAAAGTATGGCGCGGCGGTAGCCGGGGGCATTCCCGTGATTCCGGGACTCGAGCAAGGACTCGCGGGCGACCGCATCGAACGCATGCAAGGCATTCTCAACGGGACCTGCAACTTCATTCTGAGCCGGATGGAGGCGGGCGCTGAATATGCGACAGTGCTAGCGGCGGCGCAGGCAAAGGGCTATGCGGAAGCTGACCCCACTGAGGATGTAGGCGGCTTCGACGCACGTGCGAAACTCGCCATCCTGATGCGGCTGGCGCTCCGGGTCATCGTCGATCCGGAAGAGATTGTTCCGCAATCGATTACAGCAGTGACGGCAGTGGATTTCAGCTACGCACGCGATCTGGGCTGTACGATTCGTCAGGTTGCGCGAGCCGAAGAGCGGGATGGCAATGTGGCTGCCACTGTGGGGCCCATGCTAGTGGATTTGCGTTCGCCGTTAGCTTGGTCGCGCAATACGGAAAACATGGTGATTCTCACTGGCCGCTACGGCGGGGATGTAGTTTTCTCGGGCCATGGTGCCGGAGGTCATCCCACCGCCGTTGCTGTCGTCAGCGATCTGGTTGCTCTGGCGCATGGCTCGCGAAGAGTGGAAGTCCCTTCTGTTCCTGCGAAGATAGGGGCGGAATTTGAAGTTCCACATTACATTCGCTTCCTTGTGGTCGACAGGCCAGGAATCGTAGCAGAGATTACCGGAACGCTGGCGAAGGAGCGAATCAATATTCGGGCCATCGTTCAGAAGGCCGGATATCCGGCACACGCACTCCCCTTCGTGGTAACAGTGGAGCCGTGTAGGTCTTCGGCGCTGAAGCGAGCCCTGACAAGCATCGGGAAGATGGATTGTCTGCTCGAGGAACCGTTGGATTTACAGATGTTGGAATGATCCGGTGGACAGTGGGCCGGATTAGTGATCAGCGATTAGAACAACTGGTCGGGGGCGAAGGGTGATTGATACGGTTTATCGATGTGAGATTTGCGGTTTGGAGAGCGAGCACCCGAGGGGATGGATCGTGATCCATTGCAGTGACGCGCATCTGACGGTTTTCAAATGGACGAAAGAAGCCGCGGACGCTCCTCACGCGCGCCACTACTGCGGTGAAGCGCATGCACAGGTTTACATCAGCAGGTGGTTTCAGTCGTACTGCGGATGACGACTCGGATCACGAGCCGGCCTTCGCAGATGCAGGTCCTGTTGATTCGCGCACGACCAACTCCGGGGCCACGACTATTTCCGCGGGATATTCCTTCTCGCGGTTGGCGATGCGATCGAGAAGTACTTCAGCTCCACGCTTCCCCATCTCAAACAAAGGTTGACGCACTGTCGTAAGGGATGGCGTGGAATAGGCCGCGGATAGGATGTCGTCAAATCCAACCACAGAAACATCGCTCGGAACGGAGAGCCCCGCATCGCGCAACGCGCGGATGGCCCCAATGGCAGCGATGTCGTTGAAACAGAAGATTGCGGTGAAGTCACGGGATTTCTCGAGCAAAGCCTGCATCGGTTTGTAGCCGATCTCCGGGGCCATCGGGTGATAGCCGGTTTTCATGGACCAGCCCGCGGCATCAATGCGGATTACGTGTGCAGGATCGATGCGAAGACCCATCTCGCGTGCAACGGTCTGAATGCTTTCCCAGCGGAATTCGGAATCCGGAATAGCGCGCGGACCGCGCATAAAAGCAATATCGCGATGGCCAAGTTCGTAGAGGTGAATCAGGGCCTTTTCGACCGCGCTGTGATGATCGAGGACAATATTGGTCACGTTTTGAAGCGGGATGTGCGCTGAAATAGCCACTACTGGCACTGGCACGTCAATATTGTCAGCTTGGGTATTCAACAACAAAAAGCCATCAACGGCGCGCTCCACCAGCATGCGCGGATACTGCTCGATGAGTTCCCGCTTCCAGTCATGGCAGGCCGTGAAGAAGAAATAGTGAGCATGGGACAGTTCCTCGACTACGCCGCTCATGACGCGCGTGAAATACCCCTCGCTCAGGTCTGGGGCAAGAACACCGACGCTCATGGAACGGCTTTGGCGGAGCGAACGGGCGAAGTAGTTGGGGCGGTAATTGAGACGTTCGGCCGCTTCAATAACGCGAGTCCGGGTTTCCAGTGGAATTGACTTTGCCGATGGTGAGTTGTTGAGAACGAGAGAGACGGTGGTCTGCGAGAGCTCCAGATGCTCGGCTAGCATTCTCAGGTTGACGTGCCCTGGCGGCGTCGAAGTCCTACCCTTTGCCATGTTGGAGTTGTAACACGTTTTTAAGAAAGCGGGAACTGGTTCTAGCAGTCAAATAATTCGATTTGCCATGAGAGATCAAGGCGAGCTGCTCGAGGAGAGAGTGCCGCAAACTCGCCGAGGCTTCTTTTCTCATCACTGCGCGTGGATTCGATTCACGCCCGGCGCGAGCGGCCAAGTGTGGTCGTGGTACACAAAGCTTCCCGCGAGTCGACTCGGCAAGGTGACGGCGGCGTCGAGGCCCGATCCGTTACGCCTGTATTCCAGGATGATCGCCCCGTCGGGATGAGGAAAGCTCGCCGTAAGCGAACCGAGATTGGCTAAATGCGGAGCGATGCGCACGGAGGCAAACCCAGGACTCGCTGGCTGTACTCCAGCGACCAGAGTCAGCATGTCGTAGACGGGATGCGCCGACCAGGCGTGGGAGTCGGAGCGGGTATCTCCTGGTACTTCAGGCCACGTGGAGAAGTGCAGCGGCAGGAGCTTGCGCCAGGGATCGAGCGATTCGAGGTATTCATCGGCCAGCCCCGCGTGATCGAGCGCGCGAGCGAGGTAAAAGCGGAAGTAGTACGAAGCGCTCATTACGCCATTGGGTGTCATCCCGGGCTCGATGGCGAGGATCTTGCGAAGCACCGCCTGCTGGCGTTCTTTGGGGATGACATCATAGAGAACGCCCAGTATATTGGCCTGCTGGCTGAAGATTTTGCGATCGGGATTGTCTGCGAGCAGGCCGCGGTCCGCACTCCAGCACTTGTCATAGATGCCGGAGCGGACGTGGGTAGCGCGTGTGTGGTCGCGGTCGGCAGCGTTGGGGTCGCCAAGGTTCTTCTCGAGTGCCGCTGCGTCGTCGAGAGCGCCGAGATACTCGAGCGTGGTCATGCAGGATTCGCCGTACGCGTCATAGGTCGGCGTTTCCTCCTTTTCCTGGACCCAATCAATGAAGCTCCACCAGGGCACTTTGCGCAGCAGGCCGTCGGGCTGTTCGTAGTGCGCGAACCAACCGAGAACGCCGCGGATGCCCGGAAGCGCCGAACGGACCGGTTCGGGGTCGGGCCGATACATCCACCAGTCGTGCAGCATGCCGATCCAGAGAAGCGAAAACGTAGGGATGGTCTGCGGCAGTGAACTTGGATAGCGGCTGCGGGTGAGTCCTTCCGGAATGCGCGAGTCATTGAATGCGTCAAGGGCTTGATGCGCGAGTCGGTCGTCGCCGGCGACAGTGTAGGAGATGAGCGCCTGTATGCGGGTGTCGCCGATGTATTGGAGCTGTTCGTAGTAGGGAGTGTCCATGTAGGTTTCATGGGCATCGAGGCGCGCCGTGCGCCAACTGATTTCCCAGATCTTGTCGAGATCGGCATCGCCGGACTTGAAGGTAGCGCGCTCTTCGAAGGGATAGGCCGTGAACTGGGCGGTTAGAGAGTCGAGGGTAAGCGGAGCCGCGCCGGTAGTAATGTCGATGCCGAGATAGCGCCAGGTGCGCCACCAGAGCGGCTCAAAGGTGCGATGCGCGCCTCCGTCAGGCAGAAAACCGTCAGTGAGGCCCAAAGCCGAACGATCGCCCACGGCGTCGCGGTCGCCTTTTTGTTGGTTCTTGTCGTACAAAGCTTCCGCATAGGTGAGTCGGATGCGGGCACCTTTTCCGCCGGAGACGGTGAGCTGTGGGTAGGCGGTGGTGAGCGTCTTGCGATCGAGCATGAGGTGGAGTTCGCTCTTGGCGGGTACAGTGATCGGCGTGCTTGGGAATCCTTTGAGGTCGGGAAGATTGGTGCGGACGACTTCACCCGCGCTGGTGTCCGAATATTCCATTTGCGGAAGTCTGTCCGGTAGGAGACCCCAGGGGTTGTCGCCTGTCACCTCGACCGAATGCGCTTTGTTGACTCCGGCGTAGATGCTGTCGCGAATGGGAGACGCGGCGGGTACCCAGGCTGGGCTGGAGGCATTCGCGGAGTTCCAGTTCCAATCGTAGAGCGCGGCGTCGATCTCTTCGCCTGGACCCGCCGCCATATATGCCTGCAGAGTCACGGAGCTTCGGTCCAGTGGACGGTGACCGTGCTCTTCCTCGACGAGCCAGCCATCGGGGGTGCTGCTGGAGTTTGCCCCGGTCGCTTCACTTTCGAGCAGAAATGCGGTGCGATCGCTCATTTGGGCGATCGGCGCGAAGATGCCGAAGTTCCAGACGGTCGCTGTGATGAGGTTTTGGCCGGTATGAAGGAAAGGCGCGAGGTCGAACAATTCATAGCGCCAGTGTGTGAGGTCGCCGCGGGCTGGGCCGTCACCGACTCGATGGCCATTAACGAAAAGGATGAAGCGATTGTCGGCACTGACGCGGACGCGATAGCTCACGGGGGCCGAACTCAGATTCAAATTGCGGCGGAAGTGGAGAACAGTGGGTTCACGCAGCGGCGCCGTTGGATGGGTGATCCATGAAGCGGTCCATTCCCTTTGGGTCGTGTCGGGCTGGAGGGGGGATTCGGCTCGCAACGCGAAGGTGCTGAGAACGAGGGCGAATAGGGCAAAGGACTTGCGCACGATACCAGACCTTCCGTTCGACAGACACAAGATTAGAACAATTGTGAGAGGTCGGTGCCTAGGATTACGAAAGGGCGGTTGAGCCGCTGCTCGATTTTTGGGTTGTATGCGCTTGATTTTGCGGCCTTGTAACCTCCTATTCATCTTTCCCCGTTAGGCTACGGTTGGTGAAAGAACCTGTGCCTGAGATCCGAATCGCTCAACCTCCCATCCAACGTGAGCCAGCCCTGACGGCTGATTCGACCGCAGGCCGGGCAGGTGCGGTAGAGTCGGTCTCTCCCATCAGACAGTATCTGCTTTCGCGTGGAAGCTCGGCCCTTGCGGATCGAGGGTTTCGCTGGCTAATGGTTCTGTGCGGGCTGAGCATCTTCGTCATCGTATTGCTGATCTTGTACGCGCTGCTGAAGGGGTCGGCGCTGTCCTGGCACAAGTTCGGGTTTAGCTTCTTCTATCAGTCGTTCACCGATCCAGATACCCTTATGAAGATGTACTGGGATCCTGTGAACGAGCGGTTCAGTGCCTTACCGTTCGTCTATGGGACGCTGGTCTCTTCGGGACTTGCACTGCTGATTGCGGTTCCGCTCGCGATCGGCGTTGCCATTTTTCTGACCGAGATGTGTCCGGGTGCTCTGCGTGGGCCATTGGCCTTCCTTACCGAGCTTCTGGCGGCCATTCCGAGCGTGATTTATGGGTTCTGGGCGTACACGGTGTTGGTA
Source organism: uncultured Acidobacteriaceae bacterium (assembly GCA_963704415.1). Taxonomy (GTDB): domain Bacteria; phylum Acidobacteriota; class Terriglobia; order Terriglobales; family Acidobacteriaceae; genus Telmatobacter. The sequence continues at coordinate 3,861,746 of OY969908.1, forward strand.
CCCTTGCTTCGCCAGCACGTGAATCCAGTACTGGTCCGTCTGCTGGGGTGGACTGGGCTGTTTGTGGACGAAAATCCGACTGGGCTGGGCTTTGTTGCGGCGGGCGTGATCCTGTCGATCATGATTCTGCCGATCATTTCGTCGTTGACACGCGAGGTGATGTCGGCTGTGCCGCACTCGCAGCGGGAGGCGGTGCTGGCGTTGGGTGCGACCCGGTGGGAGATGATCCGGATGGCCGTGCTGCGCAACGCGCGCATCGGCATCGTTGGCTCCATCATTCTAGGACTGGGGCGCGCGCTGGGCGAGACGATGGCGGTTGCCATGGTCATCGGCAACACGCCGGACATCCATCGCTCGCTGCTTTCGACCGGCAGTTCGATGGCTTCGGTGATTGCGAACGAGTATGCCGAGGCGGTGTCGGACATGCACTACAGCGCACTCACGGAACTCGGTCTGGCACTGTTTCTGGTGACGATTGTGGTGAATATCATCGCTCAGCTACTGGTATGGGCAGTGACTCGTGGAACGCCCTCGCAGGCGCGTTGAGGAGACTGGATTGAGCGCGGAGAACTTCAAAGTTCGGGCACAAGTCCGAGGCATCGTGGACCGGTTGATCACCGGGCTCTCGATATTGGCCACGGTGCTTGTGGTGGCGCCGCTGGTGGCGATCTTTATTTATCTGCTTTACAAGGGCGCAAGCTCGGTGAATCTCGCGTTTTTCACAAAGCCTCCTGCGCCGGTGGGTGAGCCGGGCGGCGGCATGGCCAATGCGATTCTCGGGTCCGCCATTCTTCTGGCGTTGGCGAGCCTGATCGGCGTTCCCACCGGAATTGGCGGCGGGATTTTCCTGGCTGAATTTGGCCGCGGTACAGCTCTCGCGAACACGATCCGTTTCACGGCCGATGTGCTGAACGGAGTTCCTTCCATCGTGATGGGCATGGCCATCTATGTTCTGATCGTGAAGCCCAAGATTCCGTTTCTACCTTTTACCGGGCACTTTTCGGCGTTTTCGGGCGGCGTGGCGCTGGGCATCATGATGGTTCCGACGGTATGCCGGACCACGGAAGAGATGCTGCTGATGGTGCCACACGCGGTGCGCGAGGCGGCGTTGGGGCTCGGCGTACCGAACTGGCGCTCTGTTTTGTCGATTACGCTCAAGACAGCGTCGCCTGGAATTATTACGGGATGCATGCTGGCCTTTGCGCGCGTGGCAGGGGAGACCGCGCCGCTGATCTTTACGGCACTGGGTAACCAGTTCTGGAGCGCGAGCCTGGACCGTCCGATTGCGGCACTGCCGCTGCAGATCTACGTGTATGCCCTGTCGCCTTATGACGACTGGCACCGTATGGCGTGGGCGGGATCGCTGGTGTTGATCGCGTTGATTGTGACCGCGGTGGCGCTGGTGCGTTACGTGACCAGCCGCGGTGTATTGAAAGGGGCAAGCTAAGTGGGCGTTCACATCGACGTCACAAGTCTGAACGCGTGGTACGGCACCAATCACACGTTGCAGGACATCACATTAAATATTCCAGCCAACCATGCCACGGCGCTGATTGGCCCGTCTGGCTGCGGGAAGAGTACGTTTGTTCGATGCCTCAACCGGATGCATGAGACGAACCCCATCGCGCGGGTTACGGGAACAGTCCGCATCGGCGAGCTTGACATCTATAACGACGCCAAACCTGTGCAGGTAAGGCGGCGCGTGGGAATGGTTTTCCAGCGGCCAAATCCGTTTCCCACTATGTCCATCTACGACAATGTGGCGTCTGGGTTGAAATTGAACGGGTACGCAAACCGACGTGTGCTCGACGAGATCGTGGAGAAATCGCTGAAGAACTCAGCTCTGTGGGACGAAGTAAAGGACGATCTCAAGAAGAAATCCGGAGCGAGTCTTTCCGGCGGACAGCAACAGCGCCTGTGCATCGCACGCGCGCTGGCCGTCGACCCCGAGGTCCTGCTGATGGACGAACCGGCTTCGGCGCTCGATCCTGTTTCGACATCGAAGATCGAGGATCTTATCTTTCAATTAAAGTCGCAGTACACTATCGTGATTGTGACGCATAACATGCAACAAGCGGCCCGAGTCGCAGAGAAGACCGGCTTCTTTCTGAATGGCCGCATGGTGGAATTCGACTCGACGCACAAGATCTTTACGAATCCCAGCGACAAACGCACTGAGGATTACATTACGGGCAGGTTCGGATGACACGCATTCGTTTTCAGCAAAGCCTCGACGAATTGAAGGAGAACCTGCTGATGATGGCAGGTCTTGCAGAACAAGCCATCCAGCGAGCGATTGAGGCATATCGGGTCCGCGACTTGTCGATCTGCGATCTGGTCAGCCGGAGCGAGAACGCGATCAATCGGCTGGAGCGCGATATCGATCAAGCGGCTCTGGATCTGCTTGCGATGGAGCAGCCGATGGCCATCGACTTGCGATTCATTCTGAGCGTAATCAAAATCAATGCCGATCTGGAACGGGTGGGCGATGCGGCCAAGAGCATCAGCGATCGCGTACGCAGCATGGAGCAAATGGCGGTAGCGGATTTACCGGTTGATATTCCCCGAATGGCCGCGCTTTCAGCCGAGATGGTGCGGAAAAGTTTGCAGGCATTCATCGAGGCCGACGCAGATATCGCTCGGAATGTACTGACCATGGATGATGCTGTGGACGCCATGAATCGCGCTGCCTACAAGGCACTAACGAAGGTGATGGAAGAGCAGAGCCATATTGCGCCGCAAGCTCTGAACGCGCTGATGATCAGTCGGGCCTTGGAGCGCGTGGCGGATCACGCAACCAATATTGCAGAGGACGTGATTTTCTGGGTGCAAGGCGATGATGTGCGTCATCGTAAGAGCGTGGCTGCGCAAAAAGAGAGAGATGGGAAGTCGGCCATTTAGTGTTGCGTCTTAGCCACTAACTGCCCACCAATCAAACAGCGATCCGCGCGGATAATAGAGACCTGCTCGGATCGGCACTGCGTTGCTATGGAGACTGCGCAGGATTTCTGCATATGCCTCAAGCTGTGGTGCGAAGAGAGTGCGAAGAGCCGACAGTGCAACCGACGGATCAAGATTTTCGGCTTGAGCGGTCTTGAAGTCGATGATCCACCAGGCATCTTCCCCTTCGGACAGAGGTTCGAGCCCTGCACGAAAGACGCGATCCACGCGAACTGAACGGAACGCGTCTGCGACAATGCCCGTCCACGCCGCTTCACTTGCGCCTTCGGCATGTGGCGATAGAATCCACCGACCGACTGGATCTTTCGTAGCTCTTTGCGCTATGTCAAGAGCCTGGGTGGCGATGGACCTGGATTCGCTTTGCGTTAAGCCGGTGGCGCGGATCTGGGCCTTGATATACGGCAGCAACTTCAAGACCGCGACTTGCGTGGCGGCCCAATCGTTGGTTGCGCGTAGCCCAGCTGACTCTTCGAGCAGTTCGTGAACGGCAGTGCCGAGTGCGCGCGAAGCGATTCCGCCCTCGTGACGCTTGTATCGCTCGGGCTCGCTGAGCCGAACATAATCCTGGTCGCGGACCAGGCTGAAACCGGAAGCGGATTCCAGAGGAGTGAAGTCTGGCGGAAGCCGGCGGAGCAGAGTTGGCTTGGCAGAGCTTGGCATCACTGCAAGGCTGGCGCCGGAAGACGCCGCAAGCGCTTCGACCACGGATTCGATTTCTTGATGCAGTTTTGGCTGCAAGGATTGCCATTCTTCGAAGCGCGCGCGAATCTCATCTTTGAACGCGGGCCATGCGGTCGCGAGGAGACAATTGTTGGGCTCGATTAGGCTGGTCGTTGCCGAGGCATGTTTGTACTCGGGCCTTGCGAAAATGTGAAGTTCTTCCCGAGCGCGCGTCGCAGCAACGTACAAGATGCGCCGCATTTCCTGCGATTCGCGCTCACGATACGTGCGATCGACCCATTGCTTAGACAAGCCGCGCTCCGCACCGCGGGTTTGGATAGGTGCGACTAGGAACTCGGTGATCTCGCCCGAGGAATCCGTGTTTGCGAGCCCGCGTTCAAGCCACGAAAGCAGCTTTCCACGTGTGTTCCCGGCATGGGCTTGCAATTCCGGAACAATGACGACCTCAAATTCAAGTCCTTTAGACTTGTGAATGGTCATTAGCTGTACCCCGCATTCTGTGCTTGCTGCGGGGTCTGGCATCGCCGTGAGGCCTTCGAGGGCCGACTCCAGGGCGGGTCCGAAAAAATCCTGTGCTCCATTAGGCAGCCCGTCAAGGCAGCGCCAGAGAAGCTTGAGATTTGCTTGCGCCCCTTGATCCACGCAACTGACACCTCCCAAGCTGCGCCAGATTTGCTCGAGCCATGTCCCAAAAGACGCAGTTGGCAATGCCGCGGACAGAGACGGCGCGGATCGAATTGCGCGCAGCACGCGTTCGACGGAATGACGGCTTTCGGCGCCAAGAAGGTGAATTCGTTCGCTGACTAATTGTGGTACAGGCTGCTCGAGAAGGTCAGGATGATCGCCGCCGGTAAGCGTGTGAAGTTCATCCAGCGCCAGTCCACACCATGGGGCACGCAGGATGCCGAGCCATGCAACGCGATCGAGAGGATTGAAGAGTGCGCGGCCAAGAGCGAGTGCGTCCAAAACCTCGGGACGCTCATCCAATCGTTCCAGGTCAACGGCGCGAAATGGAATCCGCGCCCTGCGAAGCGCATAGGCGAGAGGTTCAAGAGAATTGCGGGTTCTACCCAAGACCGCGATGCGATACTTCGCTCCGGCTGATCGCGCCTGCTCGATGCGATCCAGGTGGTTGAGGATGAGTGCAACGATTTCTGCAGTTTGACTTTCGCGGGCTTCTTCTCGCGTTGCCACGACTTCACGCTTCTGTTGCTGAGCCTGGGGGCTGGCAGAATCCCCCGACGCAACTTGCGGCATGAACTCCAGGTGCAGAGTGAGCTTCTGAGAGGCGTCGGCTTGTGGATCGCGAGCCGGTTCGACAGCTGAGAACGTGATACCGCTGCCATCTTCTCCCGCGAAGATGAGACCGAAGGTCTCATTCAAGTTCTGGACCAAGGTGGGCTGGGTGCGGAAATTGGCGGAAAGCTGGACGAAATCGAAGAGGAATGGATCACCGCCGGGGATCTCCAGACCGAATCTTCGCACGCGGGGAAAGAGTTCAGTATCCGCATCACGAAAGAAATAGATGGACTGGACTTGGTCGCCGACAACAAAAACTGTGCGGTTTGCCTGGTCGGGCCACGCAGCGGCCAAGCTGGTGAGCAAACGATGCTGACGACGACTCGTGTCCTGAAACTCATCGACCAGAATGTGCCGAATTCCGTCGGCGAACGCAATCGCAGCGTCATTGGGTAAACCGTCGTCGCCTTCAAGGACGTGCTGTGCGATTTGGGCAACTTCAACGAAGTCCATCGCTCCGGTTTCGGCGAAAACAGTATGCAGCTCGGCGGCAGCGTGGCGAAGCAGTGTGAAACATGCGCGAACAATGTGCCAATCTTCTTCTGTGTAGCGGGGCGGCGGAAGAGCGCAGACTTCGGCGAGCGCGGCTTGGAGACCATCAACATTCTTCAGATCGCTGATCAGACGGGTGAGGCGAGCTTTTGCGGCTTTGCGATCCGCAGGAAAGCCGTTGCTCTTGTCGATCCGAATGCGAAAGGTGCCTTCCTTGGTGAGTACGAGGTCGGCGAGACAGAGGAATGCGCACCGTGCCTCGGCGAGCGATTCGGCGCATTCATAAGGACCGGTAGGGAATTCAGCGAGCTCCGCAAGATCCAGGTGGAGCATGCCTCCACTCTGTTCGCACGCAAAGCGTGCCAATTCAATTGCCTCATCTCGCGCGCCCGGCGCCCGATCGAGGAGCCGATTGAGATCGCCGATTGCCAGTTGCAGGGCGTTCGCAAACGGTTTTTCAAGGCGCTCGCGTAAAAGACCCCAATTCGGCTCCCGCTCGAGGACGAAATCGTGCATCCAGCGATCGCGCTTTCCCAACATTTCAACGAGCAAATTCTCCAGTTCAGTCCAGTTGTTATCGCGCCAAAGCAACAAATCCTCGATCGCAGCGCTCAAGACAGAATTGTTCCCGCCAATCTCTTTCAGTGCACTGCGTGCGGCCACGCGATACAGATGGGATGGCTCTTCGTGAATTCGTAGCTCGGCGCCGAAACCGGAGAGTAATGGCTGTTGGATCGCCAGCTCCCGACAGAAGGAGTCGATGGTGGAGATGCGGAGATTGGCGGGAAGATCGGGAAGCTGCCATCCGAGCACCTGCGACCGGCGGAGAGCGCGATGAGCGAGAGCCTCCATGGAAAACTCGTCAGAAGAGGCAGCGGGTGTGCCGGCGACCGTTGCTTTCTCGAGCTCAGAGAGAATGCGGTGGCGCATTTCAGCTGCGGCAGCCTTGGTGAACGTAATAGCGACAATCTGGCCTGGATCTTCTACTTCACCGAGCAATCGTAGGAAGCGGCGGGTCAGAAGGTCGGTCTTTCCCGAGCCCGCCGGCGCCTGCACTAGGATCGACCGCGTTGGATTGAGCGCCCGCTCGCGCTGAGCCTGATCGGGAGGGGCGGTCTTGATCGCAGGCTTACTCATCGGCCGGCACACTGCCCTCGTCCTCCGATTCCGGTGGAGAGCTGTTTTCGTGAATGCGGCAAAGGGTATGTAGATTGCATCGATCGCAGGTGGCTGGATACTCGCGCGGGTCGACGTCGGCTCGACCGGCGACAAAGTCGCGCGCAAGCTGTTCGATGTAGCTCTTCCATTCATCGAGTTGTTCGGCAGTGAGGGCATTTCTGGCGAGCCCAACGGCGCCCTTCGGATCGGAGAAGAGAGTGGTGTTGGCATCGTTCACGTGTCCGGCAAACTCGAAGTCTCCCGCGCGAACTTTGGCGTAGACTACGCCGCCGATTGGCTGATTGAGCGCGAAACCGGCATAAACCGGCAACTGCACGTCGTCGGGGCGAGGCAGTTCCCATGCCTTGGGAGTGACGTTGCCAGTCTTGTAGTCGATGACCAGCATCGATCCATCATTGAGCCGATCGACTCGGTCGATGCGCAAATCCAGTTCGAGCCCGGCGATCTGGATGGTGCGCGCCGACTCAGTTTCTGAGACATTGAATTGAAGCCGAGTCGACTCGTAAGCCAGCCACTCGCTGACGATGCGCCGGAGCCGCGTTGCCTCAAGCTCAAGATAGGGGCGCGGCATTCGGTCTGCGATTCCATCGGGCAGCTTTTCCCGAAGGACGGCTCGGACATGTTCTTCCACAAAGGAACCCAAATCTGGAAATGCGACCAGGTCATCGAGGGAACGTAATCCATTTGGCGGTCCGGCCCAAACGGCGTGCAACACCGCATGCAGTAAGAGACCGCGCTGGGATGCTGAAAGTCCATATTCAGCCCGTTCCCAACCTCGCGCGTCGAGCCGCGCCGTAGCGAAGGCTTTAAACGCGCACTGCGACTGGAATGTGAGGATGGCGGAGCCGCCGCGAACCTTACCGGGCCCGAAGGGAACGCGGGTTGCGTCGGCGAACGAAGCCGAAAGCTGTGTTCCAGTGCTAGGCGCGACTAGCTGCGGCGGAAGCGGTTGCGGGGATCCAGCAAAGCGAGCGACCAAGCTGGAAGGACGCGTCTCGGCATCCGCTTTCTGAGAGGCGTAACTGAAATTGACGACAGGTGCAGACTCGAGCACCCGCTTCGTAACGGACTCCGCTAAATCCCGATCGTAGCGCGCCGAAGTGTGTGGCATGCGAAATTCGCGCTGCAAATATTGCGGCAAAAAGGGATGCGAGGATCCCGATGCGGGCCAAACCTCTTCATCGACGCCGAGGAACCAAAGTGCATCCGCGTCGAGGCCCGCAGATTCGGTGGGGCCGGTAATCTGGATCGGCGCGTCACTGGACTCGGGAGCAAACAAAGTCTGTCCGAGGATGCGAGCCAGAGATGAGAGAAACTGCGGCCAAGTCATCAAGTGGCCATCGAATCCCAACGAGGCGCAGAGATTTAATGCCTGTTCCCATTTTTGCCAAGCCTGGAATTCAGCACTCGACAAGGCGCGTTCGCCTGGGAGGCCGGCGCCACGCAGAAGCACTGGAATTTGCGCAACCCAATCAACGGGGCTTTGTCGGCGGTCCTTCGATACGCGATGAGCCTCGATCAAGCCACGAAGCCAATCGAGCGAGTGGCTTTCCGCTCCGATGCGTTGGCCGGCGAAAGCTTGCAACGTCCATTCGGGTCGGGCAAGGTTTCGGCGGCGAATCGTCCTCATGCGTGCTTGCAGAGCGTTCGATCCCGTGCCCAGAACATCCGCTGAGAACAGCCAGTCCAATTCTGCTTCCGTGAGCGGACCGTCGATCCATCGAAGCAGGAGATGAGCGGCGAGGACAAGCGGAACATGGTCGAGAGGGATTCCGAGAGAGAATTCGAAAACAGATCGCGCCCCCGGTTTGGCGCAGCGAAGAAAAGCGCGCTCGATTTCACCCCGGCGACTGGCGATGTCCTGAGAAAGAACGAGAAGACGCGCGCTGGGTTTAGCGGCGATCTGGTTCATGCACCAGCTTGCGCAGGCTGCAATCTCCGACTCTTCATCAGGAGCAGCATAGAAATGAATCTCACCGGCCGGCTCAGCCGGCGCAAACTCCTGCCATGCGCCCCATGCATCGAAGAGCGCTTTATGGATCGGAAGAAGCCGATCGAAGCCAACTGCCAATAGCGGGGCGCGTGGCATTGTGTTTTGTTGAAGAAGGGAAATCAACGCCAGCGGCACGCGTGCTTCGCTGATCAGCACCGCCTCATGGGATCTCTTCTCGAAAGCGGCGAGCCAATCACTGAAGACTCCCGGATCATTGTCCCAGCCGATTCGAGCGGACTCCTTCAAATAGCTTGGGGCGAATGAACACAGCAATTCGTGCGCTCGCATCGCCATGGACGCGAGCCGCTGACGCGGAGCTTCGAGCGCGGTGGAAACGCGCTGTTCGCGCCCGATGATATCTGCCCAGAGTGCCTGCTCCTGTGCGGAATTCAAGCGCATTCGCTCGTCCCGCGCGTATATATCCCAGGCGGCAACAACAAAACTCGCCCATGCCTGAATTTTTGGCGCTGGCCAGGCCATCGAGCCTTCCACGCGACGACGGTGATGGTAGGCCATCTTAATTACGCGAGCCGCGCGTTCACTGGCCGCGATGACAATTCCGCCGTCGCGAATCCAATTGTCGATCTGCGCCGGACGCGAAGGCCCCATACCTGCGTTATACGCTGTCCGGGCTTGGGGGCGCTATCGGGCATACCGTCGGAAATCGCGGTTGTAAACTGAGGTGTGAGTCGCCGATTTCTTGCTATCTCTCTGCTCGCGGTTGCGCTGGCCGGTTGCCATGCAGGTCACCAGAATGCCTCGGCGACTGAGGCGAGCCCCTCGTTCAAGATCTACAAGCTGCGGGGCAAAGTTGTGTCCACAAACCCCACATCGGGCGAAGTTACTCTCGATCACGAAGCGATACCCGGTCTTATGGATGCGATGACTATGCCGTACAAGCTGAAGGACGCGAGCATCGTGAGCGAATTGCATCCGGGAGATGTGATCACGGCCGATCTCCTCGTCTCACAAGACGCGGATGCCGATGTCGTGCTGGACCATATTGTTGTGGTGGCGCAAGGAAAGCCGGATTACAAGCCGGTGGTAGCCTACCATGTACCGGCGCCGGGCGACCTAGTACCTGATTTCGCATTGCGCAATCAGGATGGGCAGGAGATTCATATCAAGCAATTCCGAGGTAAGGAGTTGCTTATTACATTCATTTACACGCGCTGCCCCCTGCCGAACTTCTGCCCCCGCGTGACGCACAACTTCGCTACGATCGAGAAGCAGTTGTCTACAGATCCGGCACTCTTTGCGGGCACACACCTCTTGAGTGTGAGCTTTGATCCAGAACACGATACGCCGGAGAGGCTGCGGGCCTACGGGGCCCAATACATAGGTAGCGATGCGAAGAGCGCTTTTGTTCATTGGGACTTTGGGGTTCCGCAGAAGCCGATTCTTGCGGAAATGGCCAGATATTTTGACCTGGGAATGACAGAGGGACCGGACGACTCGATTACGCACACACTCTCAACCACATTGGTTGGGCGCGATGGCAAGGTGATGCGCTTTTACCCAGGCAACGATTGGACCCCGGAGCAGGTGGTGGCGGACGTGAAGCAGGCAGCCAACGGGGAGTGATCCCCGGCGTCACGGGAATTCTGCATCGAGCTAGAGGGCGATTCATCTAACTAACTGATACCCTAGACCTGAACATAGGACGAATCTGCAATGGCAAAAGTGACGTTGGTGTTTGGGGTTCTTTTGGTGTGCCTGGGACTGGCCGGGTATTTCGGCACAGGCAGCCAGCATCCCACTGCCCTTATTCCGACATGGTTTGGATTGGCGTTGGGCGTATTTGGATTTCTTGCAATCAGCCCCAACGAGTCGCGGCGCAAACTTTTCATGCATATCAACGTGACGATCGGTCTGCTCGGGTTCCTGGGGGCGGCCGCAGAGGTCGTTCGCACGTTTGTATCGACGTTGAACCTGAATGCCGTGATGTCAGGTTCCCAGCCTGCTCCCGTCAACGAGATCGCACTTGGCTCCAAACTGGTCATGGCGTGTTTGCTTCTCGTTTACGTGATGCTTTGCGTGCGTTCGTTCATTGCTGCGAAGCGTGCGAGGCAGGTCTAACGAATGGGGACCATGCGCGGCGGCGGGATGGGAATCGGCATGCGCGCAGAGCGCATGCCCCACGGGCGTAGCGCGCGCGCCGGTCAAACAGAACAACCGAAACGCAAAATCAACGTCAAGAAACTCTGGCCGCAGATCCGGGCGCTGGTCGCGCCGCGTAAAGGTCTGCTGTTGGCGGGGCTCGGCTTGATGACCGTGAATCGTTTTGCCGGTTTGGTCTTGCCTTTCACGAGCAAGCCTCTTTTAGATCGTGTGTTAAATCAGGCTCATCCCCACCCGGAGCTGTTACCACGAATCATCGTCATCGTTTTTTCGGCAATGATCGTACAGGCCATCACTTCGTTCTCACTCACCCAGTTGCTTTCAAAAGCAGGACAACGGCTCATCGCCGACATGCGGCGCCAAGTGCAACGGCACGTCGGCCTGCTGTCAGTGGCCTACTACGACGAGAACCGAACGGGCGCCCTGGTTGCGCGCATTATGTCGGACGTGGAAGGCATCCGCAATCTGGTCGGCACGGGTCTGGTTGAGTTTGTTGGAGGCTTGCTTACCGCTATACTGGCGTTCATTTATCTGTTGCACCGAAGCGTTACCGTAACGCTGACCGTCTTCTCGGTCGTGGGAGCATTTGTCTTTGTTCTGCAATACGCGTTCAAAGTGATCCGTCCGATCTTCCGCGAGCGTGCCAAGATCAACGCCGAGGTGACAGGCCGGTTGACGGAATCGCTCGGCGGAGTTCGGGTCATCAAGGGTTATCACGCCGAAGAGCGAGAGCACCACGTTTTCTCCGAAGGCGTCGACCGGCTTTTGACCAATGTCATGAAATCCCTGACGATGACCAGTGTGCTGGGCTCCGCATCAACCACGGTGCTGGGACTGGTATCGGCACTGGTGATGTGGCTCGGCGGGCATAGCGTGCTCAACCATACGTGGACGGTGGGTGATTACTTCAGCTACAACATGTTTCTCGCATTCATGATTGCCCCTGTATTTCAAATTGTGAACATCGGTACACAACTGACCGAAGCGTTTGCAGGACTCGACCGAACCGGTGAGATCATGTCTGAGATGGAGGAGAATAAGGTTCCCGACCGGACGATCAAGATGCCCCCGATTCAGGGAACAGTCCGATTTGAGGATGTCGAGTTTGCCTACGAGCCCGAGAAACCGGTGTTGCACGGCATTAACTTCGTTGCCGAGCCGGGAACAGTAACTGCGCTGGTCGGCTCGTCCGGTTCTGGAAAGTCCACCATCATCAGCTTGCTCTGTGCGTTTCATACACCGTCGAAGGGGCGTGTACTGGTGGACGATTTCGACCTCGCGAAGGTGGACCTGCATACATTTCGGTCCCAACTGGGCGTAGTGCTTCAGGATTCATTTCTCTTCGATGGAACAATTCGCGAGAATGTGATGTTTTCGCGGCCGGAGGCGACAGAAGATGAGTTCTTGTTCGCCTGCCGCACGGCGCGAGTGGATGAGTTCGCAGAGCGTTTCCCCGAAGCGTACGATACGATTGTGGGCGAACGCGGCGTTAAGCTTTCTGGCGGTCAGCGTCAGCGTCTGTCTATCGCGCGCGCTTTACTGGCGCAGCCACGGATCTTGATTCTCGATGAAGCGACCAGCTCGCTGGATTCTGAATCAGAAGCGATGATTCAGGCAGGGCTTAACCAGCTGATGCAGGGGCGTACGACGTTCGTGATCGCTCATCGGCTTTCCACCATTCGCCGCGCGGACCAGATCCTGGTCGTCGAGGGTGGTCTCATCGTCGAACGGGGCAACCACAGCGAACTATTTGCGCTTGGCGGGCGCTACTACGACCTCTATACAAGACAGCACGGACTCGAGGCAAACCTCTTTCTCGCACCCGGCGAAGGCGATGTAATTCCCGCGTGAAGACTCGTCCGCCATTTTGAACGGCTTAAAATCAATCGAATTTGACGCGAATCTCATATCTTGAGAGACTGAGTTTGCAATCAAAGCGCGAAACGAAGGACCATTATGCGAGACGCAACTCCGCAAGGGACCTATAGAGTTCAAGCCCTGGACCGAGCATTTGCGGTCCTGGATTTGCTTGGCGAGAGCGAGACACCGCTGGGTCTGGCGCAAGTAGCCTCATCATTGCAGCTCCACAAGAGCACCGCGCATCGCTTTCTCATGGTGCTCGAACGCCATCACATGGTGGAACGCACAACAAGCGGCAAGTTCCGCCTTGGGCTTCGGCTTTTCGATTTTGGCAACCGTGCTATCGAGCAATACGACTTGCGCGAGCGGGCTCAGCCACACCTCAGGCGTCTCGTCGCTGAAACGGAAGAGACTGCGCACTTGTGCGTTCTAGAGCAGGCGCGCGTTATTTACATCGACAAAATCGAGCCCGCCCGATCGGTTCGCATGATTACGCGGATCGGGTCCAGCAATCCCGTTCATTGCACCTCGGTGGGGAAGGCTATTCTCGCCTTTTTGCCGGAAGAACGAATCAACGACATTCTGCGACGGACGAAGTTTGAGCGCTTTACGCAGCGAACCATCGCTTCGGCGGAGGCATTGCGGACGGAGATCGAGAAGACACGTCGTCGCGGTTACGCCGTGGACGATGAGGAGTTTGAAGAAGGGTTACGCTGCATCGCTGTACCACTGCTGGATGCGCAGCGTTTGCCGGTTGGTGCGGTGAGTGTTTCCGGTCCATCGTTCCGGGTTACGGCGCAGAAGCTTCCTTCGATTGCGAATCATCTCGTGCAATGCGTACGAGGTATTTCTATTGACATGGGTTTCACTTCGTCCGGGCGTAGCAATCGCGTTGCGTGGCCGGCGTAGGCTCAATCCTGCAATTTCTCGGCAAACCGTGATTACTATTGCTCAGGGATCCAATTGGGTCCGACAAGTTCGCGAAGCGTAACTGGGTTCGCCCACGTCGCTTTGCCGGCAAAGCGCGTGACCCAGGCAGGACCTGCGCCGATCTTCACACGGTCCGGTGTAAATTCAGGCGAAAGAGCATTGGCCATCAGCGCGTAACTCGCGCCCTGGTGAAGTCGAAGAGCTTTCCAGCAACCGCCCGGAACAGCGACGACTGGAAGCTCACCCGCCGCCACATTGCGCCCCAAGATAACCTTGTCCACATGCCCATCCGGGTGAAAGATGAAGTAGTCAACCGGGCCGCCTTCGATGAGTATGTGTGTATCGTCGGATGCCAGCCAATGCAGATAATTGATCGGCCGATCGTGAGTGAGCATGTAGTAGACCTGGCTTTGAACAGCCAGCGGACGACCGCCGACGCTGACTGTTTGCGCAGATTGTCCTATCAAGCCGAGATATCCCGATTCTCTGGGCAAAACTTGAAGATGGAGTACGCGGATCAGCTCGCGCACGCGAGCGTTGCTGCCGACTGAAGAATGCGCAACCGCCGTCGAGAGTCCTACCAAGGCACAGGCCAGAAGCTGAATTCCGTTCATAGTAGAAGGGTAGACGATGAACGCATCGCGGAGCTGAAGAGGCATGGATTCGAACCGGCGAGATTCGGCCGGGAAACGTTCCTCGCCATTCAGCAGATGACTTAGCGGGAGAATCTTCCAGAGCGATTTACGGCAATGCGATTGATCCGGGCAACCGGCCCACGAAGGGATGCAGGTCTGTGATTTCTCGGTCTCTGGATCGATAATGACGATGCCGTCCCGGGCAGTCTCAGCCGACTATATTTGGCTTCCGCAGCTTTCTTGCGGTCGGTAACGTCTTCGAAAGCCGATATCTAACAGCTGGAGGACCGCCCCATCTACTTGCTCCGGCGTTGTATTGTAGCGATGAATTCGCACGCAAGACCATCGTCCACTCTGGAGGGTGGGGGAATTGCGAGAGTTAGTGATTCAAAATTGGTGGTCGCGGAGTAGACCTGGGGCACACCTGCAACTGATCGAGCAGATGGAATGCAGGCATGAAGGCTTCTCAACGGACTTGTTTGGTACAATTTGAATGACGGGACATGGACAGATGTTCTGGGTTGCGGATAGCCTGCAGCGGCATTGACGGCAAGATTTCGTGCTCTCCATGCTGTCCATTGATCGCGGAATTCGGTTAGATTCCGTGGAAAACGTGGAAGCGGGAGAAAAGACCGACATCAGCGATGGACAACAAATTCTTAGACTTAGTGTAAGTCGAGGGAAAAAAGTGGGGACGTAGCTCAGTTGGTTAGAGCGCTGCCCTGTCACGGCAGAGGTCGCGGGTTCGAGCCCCGTCGTCCCCGCCATTGATTCCAAAGATCTTAGAATCAATTGGCGACCTACAGTGACAACCAAATCTGGGTCCGATAAAGGTCCAATAAGCCCGCTACTGCCTGGTTTGCGGGTATTTTTCTTCTACCTTCTGACCCACGTTTGACACGATCATTCTTACAACCTTGCTCTGTGCTGCACGCTTGTTCGAGGTCACTGCCTGCGTGTAAACATCCAGCGTGATCCGACTGTTCGCGTGTCGCAAGAGCTCCTGAACGGTTTTGACATCCTCTCCGTTTGCCTTCAGCAATGTGCCGAAGGAGTGCCGGAAAGTGTGCCATCCGATTTTCCTGTGAATGCCAATCATCTTTGCAACTGGCTGAATGTGCCGCTTCATGAGGTTTTCCGGCCAATAGGGCTGTTTCTCCTTCATGGTCTCGCTAGCGAAGACGTAGTGATCGTCTGACGCATAAACGCTCTGGCCACGCCAGCGCAAAAGGTTCTCGGCCATATAGCTGTCCATGGGGACAGGTTTGGCTGAGGCTTCCGTCTTCCAGTTTCCTAGAACTTGATGCCAGATCGACCGCGTCACACGGAGTTCCAGGTTCTCAAAATCGAAATCGCACCAGCGAAGTGCGAGTAGTTCGGAACTTCACTGTCGCCGAATGCGAAGGTCGACAGGGAATTTAATCAGACTGTGGATGCTTCTGTGGGCACCTGCTCAGCGTCCAAGTCTTCTAAGGCATCCACGCGGACGAGGGCGCCTGCATCATTGAAGTAAAGATTGAGCCGTCTCTCGTGCAAGAGCAAGGACAAAGTAGCAGGGTCGGTTACACCAAATAACCTTCCGACCTCTTCATGAGGAACAACATCTGTCCCCCGCCGCTTCGTGTTCCCGACAAAGCGGAGGTAGTTATAGCTGGACCAGCCTGAAACGATTACGTTGCATATAAGCATGATCGCGAAGATGAGCAACAAGCTTCTTTCATCTGGCGCGCGCACAATATGGATATACGCGGTACGCAGGCCCAGAATCCAAAGAACGGTCGATAGCACCGGCAGCCATAAGTACAGCCAGATTGCCCAGGCAAAGCCACCAATGGTCCTTGAAGTAAGACGCTGCTTCCACGACTGTCGTTCCGGATAGGAGACAATGGGCCTTTCCGCGCGCATTACCTTATCCCCCGGTCCGGGCTTTCCCACACTGCCCGGGTACCGATCTTTTTTGAAAATGCCTTAGGTACGCCTACCACAGTTGTCAACATGCCGAGGAGCCAGAAGGCGAGCGGGTACCAGATGATCCAAAAGAACAGGCGGCCGATTTGCTCTTCATAGCGACGGTCAATCAGCATGCTGATAGAAAATTGAACGATGCACGTCGCACCCAGCATGGCTCCGTACCAGGTTGGAAATGGACCTGGCATGCTCAGCCACGTGGGCAGTGGAACAATCGTGCCGATCAGACCAAAAACCAATACTACGAGCATGACGTAGGACCAGATTGCACTCGAGATGTATTCAACCATGACGGGCCACATGCGCCTGCTCCGCCAAACCAGGAGATTCTTGAAATACCGCCGAGAGACTTCCGCTCCGCCTTGCGCCCAGCGAAGGCGTTGCTTCCACAAACCTCTCAGTGTCTCCGGCATTAGAATCCAGCACAAGGCATTGGGTTCATATCGAATATCCCAATGGTCGATTTGCAGGCGCCAGCTGACATCGATGTCTTCTGTCACCATATCTGTGTTCCAATAACCAATCCGATGCAAAGCAGAGCGGCGGAAACCGGCAATTACTCCAGACACAGTGAAAACGCGGCCAGAGGTTCGCTGCGCGCGTTTGATGAGACCGATAATGGATGCAAATTCTCCCACCTGCAGACGCCCGAGCAAAGAAGAGCGGTTCCGAATGCGCGGATTGCCTGTAACGGCTCCCACCCGGGGCCACGTCACAAGCTGCCACATGAGCCAGCGAGTGGCGTAGCGATCGAGCAGCGCATCACCGTCAATACAGATCAGGAATTCGCTATTCGATGCCAGTGCGGCCATGCGCAAACCCATGGCCTTCCCCTGATTCTTAGGAAAATGGAGGACGCGCAACTTCGGATAGATGGTTGTCAATTCGTCCAGGACACTGCCTGTATTGTCGCGACTTCCGTCATTGATGGCGATAATCTCGAAGTCAGGATAATCCTGTTCGGCCAGATACCCCACTGTTTCGCGTACGTTATCTCCTTCGTTGTGACATGGCACAACGAGCGTTGCTTTGGGCCAATAAGGAAGCTCCGGCGGATGGGTACGAGTCGGCCCCCTTCGCTCCCGGCGCAGATAGTAGTTGATGGCGCCGAATATCCAGAACCATGCCATCGCAAGCGGGTAATAAAAGGCAAAGTTCAGGAAGAATTTAAGCATTGATCACCTGCTCGCCCCGAAATCTGCGGGCAAGGAATCTGAGGCGGAAAACTCCGGCCTCAATCCTTTCAGGTTTGGATCGTCCTTCGCAAAGTCATCCGGGTAATAAGCCAAGTGACGCACACCTCGACCTTGCAGCAGACGCATCTGGCGCACGATTTCTTCAGTCGGAATGGCCTGCCCGTGGGCTCTCCAATCCACGGTTTGCAATTCAAATACGGTATGCTCCAGTCCGCCGGAAGCGGAAGCCACTTTCGAAGCGAGTTGGAGCAGCCACGCGTTTGGGTTCTTCGCGTTTTCCAAGCGCGGCATGGCCATCAACGCGACCTCGTCGTAAGCTTTCAAAAAAGAAGGCAGTGATTGCGCATACCAAATCTCGCTCGAAGGATGGAGTACGGGTTCAGTGAAGAGGTTTCTCGCGGTCTTGATCGAAGGACGCCAGCGCTGCACACGCGTCTTGAGCTCGTTCGTAAACTCGATCAACGCCTGTGTGCGCTCTGGACCCGGTGCGGGAGCTCCGACGGCCAACTCATCGGTATCCCGAAGGATTGCGTCGTCATGAAACAGGACGCCGCTAATGGGCGCAGACCGCGCCATGTCCTCGTACAGCGTTCCCACAATGGCGCGGGTTTCCGGCAGAAATGGATTGAGCCGCTCAGGCTTTTCCGGCGGCACTCCCTGCCGGGGCTTTATCTCCAAACGTGCCTGCTGCGCTCGATCCGGTAAGCGCCAGCCCAGGACCGGCATCCACGCATAGACTCGCACGGAACAGCGAGTGCGCAGTTGCCAGGCCACACGGGAGAAAAGGTCGGCCCTCATCGGCAAAACATGATTTGGGAAATACACTTCGCTTGCGGAATCGTCGCCGCCTGGATCGGCAAAAGCCTGCAGCCATACTTCTGTAGGCCCCAAAGCCTTGATCCGGTCCAACAAGAGTCCCAGATTCCGCTCCTGCTGCGCCGTATTTGGATCGTAAATATAATCAAGGTCAACTTGGACGGCACGTACAATGCGGCTGGTCTGCGCGTGCTGCAACTCCCACGCAAGGTCGCCAACGGAGGAGTTAGACATCATCAAAATCCGCGGGATGGCCTGCATGCTTGCCGCAGTGTATGAAATTTGGTCGCCGAGAGTGAATGTTACAGGTGCGCCCAAGGACGCCGCGATTGAATCACTTACCCTTGTGTATTCTCCGTAGGGCCACATGACGGCGCGCGGCGCATGGCCAAGCTTGGTGCGAATCTCATCCGAGTTATGGGCAAGATCCGCACGCAGTCTTTGGATGTATTCATCATCGGTTTCATAGTCGTGTGTTTGTGGCCTGTATAAATGTGTGACGACGGCAGGAATTTGATTCCCTTGGGGATTGGCGGTGATTCCCAGGTGTTGATTGTAGGTATGCGAAGCAATCTCCACCAGGCCGCTGTCCTGCATTTCGCGTAATTGATCCCATGTGGCGAAGTCAGAGCGAAGTAGAGGGTGCCCACCATTTTCAACTTTTCCATCCGCGGGCAGGTCGGTCCATGCACCTACGACGGCCATCACGGCCGGATAGTTGTAGGCCTTCAAAAGTGGGAATACTGCTGTGTAGGCACTGCGAAGACCATCGTCAAAGGTCAAGAGCACGGGTTTGTTGGGTAGCGTTCCATGGCCGGTGCGAGCATCGATAAGTTGCTGCAGACTGATGACGTGATAGCCATGTGCCATAAGCCAGTCAAAATGAGCAGCGAGGTTCCGAGTACTGGTAGTGTATTGATCCGGATCAAGAGCAGTCCTGATGCCCGAGGCGGTAATCCCACCACTTTGTGCAGGACTCCTGACCGCCTTGGCTCCTACATCGTTACGTACGTCGTGATAGCAAAGGACGACAACTGCAGCGGGAGTATCGGCCGCCGAGGCAGAGTAGCATGCAAGCAGTGCGCAGAGAAACAGCAGCAAGCATTTCATTGGCTTCCCCACGTGATACCCGTACTAAGCGCGGTGCGATGTTCGTTACTGCCATCATAGGGTTGGGTGTTCCAGATCAATCCACAGCGCAATTCCAATCCTGAACGCAACTTCCAGAACTGTCCGTACTGCGCGGAAACACTCATTCCTGTCCCGTAATTCTCTTGCCAATACGGGGCAGCGTGGAGTTCAACTCTCTGGTGAAAGCTGCGATCATAGCGCAGCCAGGTAAGCCAGTTGAGCGAAGTGTATGGACCGAGCGAAGAGTCGTGTTTCGGATTGAAGTAAGGCCGGTCTTCGTCCAGCGAATTGCCCGATGCCCACACCTGGGCTCCGATGTTCGTCTGCCAGCGCGGGGTAGTCTTTACACGTCCATCCCAGTCGCCAGAGATCGCAGCGCGTTGATTGCCGTCGCTGAAGAGCACGCGCTGCAAGCCCGCATTCGCAGAGAGTAGCTCACTGGCGCGCCAGCCAGCGCTCAGATCGAGGCTGCGGCCATGCGTATTGCCAGTCACGGCGCGGACCGGTACGTCGAAGCTGTCGTTGTCCGCCTCTACGCGCAACGTCCAGAAATCGTTCAAGCTCAGCTTTGCACCAACATTGCCGGCGGTGCGATCGGTGCCTGCGTCATGGCCAAATTCTGCCCAAGCCTCCTGGCGGTCGTAGTTATAGCGCACGCCGACGCTTCCTCGGGTCCGCTCTGCGGACTCGGATCCGAAGTCACCGCTGTCGCTCAGTTCGTGTCCATACACACGCCAGCGGTTATTGATCAGCGGGCTAGAGAGACGAGCTTCCGAATGCTGGTCGCTACTGCCGATCTCGACGCCACTTCCCCATCCAAAGACGGATTCCGCCTCAAATTGCCAACCCCGTTCAATTTTCATTTCGCCCAGGAACTGCTTGAACACCGGACTGTCAAACTCGCGATCGCGCAGAGCTGGGATCATCGCATCGACGTCATCCCGGCGTCCCGCGAGTTCATGTATCTCAGCGCCAGCAAGTGAAGGAACCTCGTCCGACGTTGCATAAGTGTCGGCGATGCCGGACTCTTCCAGCGCGCGCAATGGCCAGCCACGAACAAGATAGGACGTGGCTAGTTGCCAGCGTAGGTTCTCGTTGGCGGGAGCCGCTGCCACCAGGCGTTCGAAACGCCTCTGCTGCTCGGCCAGCAAATCAACGTCGCGGCGCATCTGTGCCGCTTGCGATTCCAGACTGAGGCGCATTTGGTTGACTTTTGGCGCACTCAATCCTGGAGACTGCAACCATGGTGCGGCGGAGTTCGCGGCGTGGTCGATGGTCGCCAGTGCTTCAGAGGGATGCCAACGCTCCATTTGCGCGTAGGCTAAGCCGCTCCACAGGCTTCCATCTGTGGGTGACTTCTCCAGAAGTTTGCGGTACAGTACTTCAGCTCGCTCCGGTTCATGTATGGCCAGATAAGCCCCCGCCACACTCTGTAGGGCATATTCCGGAACATCAAGCCCATCCCGCTCAAGTTTCTCGAACGAATGGACGGCTTCATGCACCTGTTTCAGATCGTACAAGGCGATGAGGCGATCGAACTGCGCCGCTCTCCGGACTACACCCCTGGGGCTGGAGGCGGCGATCACGCCGTTCAAGCGCGCGAGCGCCATCTCGCTATCAGCTCGCTGCTGTGCTCGGGTAGGGGCGTAATTCTCGCCCCAACCCACCTCTTCGCCTGCTGCCGCCCCGTTCAGATTCAGTTCCGTCTCCGCCGCGACAGGGACAACATTTCTTGCATAGAAAGCCGAGGCGTATGTCTCGCTACCAAGGCGGGAAAGCGCCAAAGCTAGGTCAGTACGCACGTGAATGTCATCAGGAGACTTCTCCAGATAGTATTGGTACATGGCGATTGAACAGCTGAAGTCAACCTGACGGCTGCAAAGATAACCTTCGCCCTGAATCACGTCTCTTTCATTCTTGTGAAGATCTAACAATGGCTCCATCAGGCTGGCAGCGGACGCGTAGTCTCCGCGATCAGTCAATGCCATCGCTTCTCCAAGGAAGGGTTGCCACCGAGTCGGGTCTAGGATCTCGGCGCGTCTGTAGAGCTCGATTGACTTGTCATACTTGTGAAGATTGCGGGCTGAACGCGCTGCAGCTTCGACAACACCGCCATCATCCTTAGGCGTCTGCTGTCGGTTATAAAGATCCAGCACCAACTCGTCGTTCCCCGCCCAATTGGCCACAATCGTCGCGTCTGCGAGAAGTCGAGGATCGTCTGGGTATTTGTGTAACAAAGCCTCTAATGCGACTAGACCTTCCTCAGTGGCACCATTGCGCGCCTGGATTACCGCCGCTTCGCGTTGTGCGCGCGGCGCATCGGAGGTGATCGCAAAGACCGTACGCAACCCGAGAAGTACACAGAGCGAAGCAAGCATCCGATACAGAAACTGGCGTCGAGAAGGATTTAAGTATCGACACAACGGGATCGCTTTTGCTTGCATTGAGCTCATGTAAGTTAGGGTTCACTAATATCATTGTATTGCGAAACATGGCGTTTCGAGCTGAGGGAAGGCAAAACAGAGCGCAATCTGCAGCTTCTCCTATTACCTTTGTAATTGGAGTGAAGACTCTATGACCTCAGTCCAATCATCGACAGCAGTTTGCAAGTGCGTTCTGTATGCCGGAGCCCTGGGTCCGATAGGCTCACTATGGCTAGACAATTTCTGAAACGTTATGAAAAGACTTATGACGTTCGAGTGTCACAACTAGCCGACGCGCACCCAGCCACCTAGCACTCTGGTGGTAGTTCGGTAGCACTTCTCTCCCACTGAATTAGGCGTAAGTGCTATTTCAATACTCCCTTGTCTATCCGATGATCGTGCCTGTAAGGGCTCTGAACGAGCTCAGCCAGGAGATACACATCATGGGAACCACGGCCTCGATGCTCAGGGACGCTCCTACCGATTCAATGTTCCCTTCCTCCGCGTGGGAATCCCGTGCTATTGGCAATCAAGAGCCCCCGGCGCATTTGTCCATCCGCCACTACGGCATTTGTCTGCAAGGTTTCCTTGTCGGACTTTGCTTGGAAGGTGCACTGGCTCTCTGCCTCTACGGTCTTTACCAAGTCGCATATGCCAGCCGGTAACCACGCAGCCTCGTTCGTGATTGACGCCCCAACATGGAGCAGTTGAATAGCCTCTTCGCAGAGAGCTCCTTTCGGAAAGCGCCCATCTCTTCAATGCAACTTACGTTGTACTCTGTGTCAGTTGATGCAGTGAGCGTGTCTCCGCGGAGGCAAGCGAACTGTCTTCTGCACTCCCAGAACATGGACCACGAAACCGCTGGTTCATTAGGCGCTCAATGTGGCCATGATCAGCCGATTGCGTCACCCAACCATCCCTGAGACCATTCGCCGTAACCAAAGATGGGCAAGCCGCCGGCAATAAGAGCATGGGCCTTACCTAGATAATCTTTAAGACGTTACTAGGTGCCTTAGATGAGGCCCATTAAGTGGGATTGTTCGCTCCGTTGAAAAGGGAGATAGTGAAGTAAATAGTCTCCATGGGGATTTCGCTGAAATACAGACGAAAGTAGGTCTGATGATCCGCATTCGCAAGCAGCGCATTCTGGTCGCCCGGGCAACGAAGTTCACGCTGGCAGCGTGTGGACTGGCGGCTGGCTACCTCCTGGGGCACGCTCTTGCACTTCAATTGGCCGAACGCTGGCTGGAACAGTACTCACAGCTCACAACGATGCAAAATGACGCCTCCTTTGTGGAGGGGCGTAGCCTGCTCGGCGTACTTCAAGATTCGCATTATTCCTTCTGCTCAGAGGCCGAGATCGCGTATTTTCGAGAGCTGGTCTTTCGCTCGGAATACCTGAAAGATGCTGGGCGCATCCATGACGGAAGGATCGAGTGCTCTGCCACCGCGGGTCATCCAATGCGATCTATGGAGCAATTTAATTCAAAATCTACCCAGCAGGATGGCACGATTGCCTACGGAAATCTTGTCCCGATTCGAGATGCCAACTTGAAAAGAGCTGGTCTGCAGCTGGGCACCGCGTACGTTGTATTTGGTTCCCATCTCCCCGCTAGCGCCGGGCAATTTCCCATGCTCGTAAGCAGCACCATGAAGGACTCTGCTCTCAAGCATTCGGAACGACGAGTCAGCGGAACGACTCATGGCCCAGAGGTGGATCTGACTACTGACGGGACAGAGAGCTTGGGAGACATGCTCTATGCGACGCGGTGCTCCACCCTTCACTCCAGCTGTGTGACGGCTTTTGCTTCTGTTTCCGCCGCACTGCGTGGCGAAAGCAGCATCATTGCCGGATGTACGGTGGTTGGAGGTCTATCCGGAATTCTCCTCGGAATGGCATTCTCGTTCATCTACGATCGTAGCCGCGACCTTTCTCAGCAGCTTCGCTGGGCCATCTCACGCGGCCAACTGCAATTGGTCTATCAGCCTATTGTGAATTTGAATACGAGACGAATCGTCGGGGCAGAGGTGTTGGCACGGTGGAACGATGAGGAAGGTAATCCGGTTTCTCCTGACGTCTTTATCAAGATCGCCGAAGAACAGGGCTATGTCGGGGCTATCACAAAGATCGTGTTGCAGCGCGCTTTGCGTGACTTCGCAGAGACTCTGCGTAACTGTCCTGACTTCCGTCTCAGTATTAACGTGGCCGCAGCAGACCTTGTAGACCCTGGTTTCTTAGCGATGTTGGACGAATCTCTTGAGCGGGAACGATTGAACTCAAAGAGTCTGGTGATTGAGATTACTGAAAGGTCAACGGCCGAAAGTGCGGTGGCCATGGAAACAATTCGCGAAATACGGCGGAAGGGACACAGCATCCATATAGACGATTTTGGAACCGGCTACTCAAACCTGGACAAGTTGCTCTATCTCTTCGCTGACACTATCAAGATTGACAAGGCCTTCACCAGAGTCATCGGCACCGAGTCGGTCACCGTGGCCATCCTTCCGCAAATTCTATCTATGGCCAAATTACTCAACCTGGAAGTAATTGTGGAAGGAGTCGAAACCGACCACCAGGCCGATTATTTCTCCCCTGTCGAGCAAAAAATATACGGCCAAGGTTGGCTCTTTGGACGCCCTGTCGCGGCCGAGCAGTTCCATGGCCTTCTCGCCGACGAACGGCCGAAAGCCCTCGCCACCGCAGATCCGGCTCGCACGCAGGTCGCGAGACCATGGGTGGGGCAAGCTCCACAGGTCGCTTGACTGCCACACTCGGCGGCTCGAGGAGCGGAACGTCATTCGAGCCTATCGCGCCGAAATTGGTTTGGAACATGTGAGCCTTGGCGTCCAGGCCCTGGTAAGCATTAGGGCTCCTGGACAAGGGCTTGAGAAAGCGGCACGCACTCTCTGCTCGCTGCCCAAAGTGCTCGAATGCCACCGCGCAACGGGCGGTGCTGCGTCTTGATGGTCGCTGTTCCTGACATCAAGGAATTGCAGAACCTCTTGGATCGGCTGGCGCCGTTTGGGGATCTAACGACGTCAGTCATCCTATCCACGCCGCTGTGGCGAAGGATCATCGGCAAAAGGAAAGTTACTTGATTCTTTCCGCACCGACCGAACTCGATTCAAAGTGCACGGAGCCAAACCTGATTCGACCGCCACGGTACGCGGGTGGTGGCTTCCGCGTTGGGTGCCGTCGCAGCCGCTCGCCGAAGTAAGGGCAGCGACGAGCGATCTTCTCACCATGTTGTCGAACGGATCGCTCACCCCGCCGGCGATTGTGCGGTATCCACTCATGGACTTCCAAGAGGCAGTTCGCCTAGCAGATGGTGAGGCAGGACAGGAAAAGGTCGTGCTGGACTTCTCCGAGTAGCCGCTGAGAACTCCCTGACCAGGCTAGTGTCCAGCGAATTTCGGCCTTCGAGTCTCAACTGCTGTTTCGGCAGCTTCTAGATTGGGCAGAGGTCTGTAGGGTAGAGGTCGCAGGTGCGATAAGGATCCAATAACGGTTACTTGGGGTACCTCAGAGCGCCAAAAGAAGCCATCCGTGACGCTTAGTTGCAATAGGGTACTGCCTACTTCAGTGCTGTCGCGGCAGAGGTCGCGGGTTCGAGCCCGTCGCTCCCGCCAACGTTTCGGGCAATTTTGATCGGTCCCACGTGCACTCAACTGAGACGGCAGCGGATTCGCGTCGTCGACTGACGTATCTCCGGTCACTTGACTTTAGAAACCCAAGATCCTAGGATTCAGGCAACGTTGAGGTGAAGGAGTTCACCTTTAACCGCTGTCCCATCCGATAGGCCGGACAGATGATGACTCCTGACAGGGAACCCTGTTACGGAGTTGTGTCCCGGCCGAGTTCCCTGAATGACAATGTAGGAGTTCGTATTCATGACGAACACTTGGGCTCTTTGTGCGCTCTGGGTGTGGCTCGCGTCGGCGGCGACGCCGTTGGCGATCTGGTTCAAGATTTCGACGGCGCTTTCTGAGATTGTGGTGGGCACGGTGGCGCAGCTGGTTATCGGCGTATTCCTTACCGGGCTCTTCGGATTTGCGCACGGCGGCGTGGCCGGGAATACGCAGTGGGTAACATGGAGACCGTTCAAATACGAGAGTGAACAAGGAGGATAGACGTTGGAGAAATATCTGATGATCGCGATCGGAGGGTCGCTCGGCTCGATCGCAAGGTATTGGGTAGGTTCGACGATCTCAGGTCGCCTCGGCACGAAGTTCCCTTACGGGACGTTCGTTATCAACATCACAGCGTGCGTCATCATCGGATTTGCACTGACATATTTGGGCAGACGTGCTGAACTGAGCCCGGCTTGGCGCTTTCTGATTCCGGTTGGCTTTATCGGAGCGTACAGCACGTTTTCCACCTATGAATGGGAAACGCTTTCAAATCTTCGCTCAGGCGCTTTTCTGATCGCTGCGCTGTACGCCGTCGGCAGCCTTGTTCTCGGACTGATCGCAGTATGGGGCGGCTCTCTTCTCGCGGAGGTATTGGGGTGAGAACTTATCGACAATTTGTCGTGTATCAGTCGACCCTTCAGGTTCTGCGGGAACCTGGATGCCTTTTGTGCAAATTTCTGAAGGAGTTTCAGGCGCGGTCGATGCGATGGTGCAGAATTATCGGCAGCAACTGAAGGCAGAACTGGATCAGTTGCGCCACGAGTCGGGGTTAGATCGGAGCGGCTGGGGTGTACTCGGGCGAGCCGCGGAATACCTCGTCTCGCAACGTGGATTAGGAGTGTAACGGAGGGTAAATGCTGAAAGCGGGAAAAGCTCTGAAGGTTTCAATCTACGTCAGCGAGGGATCGAAGCATCACGGAATCCCAGTGTATTCCAGCATTCTTGATTTTCTCTTCTATAGGGGTGTGTCTGGAGCCACAGTCGTCAAGGGCATCGCTGGTTTCGGGGCCGATCATCACATGCACTCCGCGAGCATCGTCGAAATCTCGGACCACATGCCGCTCAAGATCGAGTTCATCGAGACGCCCGAGAAGGTGAATGCGATTCTGGGCAAACTCGAAGAACTTGCTGGCACAGGCATGATTGAAGTGCAGGAGACCACCGTTGCAAAACCCGCCCAAGTCTCAAAACAAAGGGCCGCTGTTTCCCCTTCTCATCTAAAGATGGAGGGCAAGGCAAAGATGATGCGGATCTACATCGGCGAATCAGATCGCTGGAAGGATAAGCCACTCTACCAGGCTCTCGTAGAGGCCATGCGGGCCAACGATATTGCCGGAGTCACCGTTTATCGCGGCATCCTCGGGTACGGTGCGCACCGCCGAATGCACAAGGATACGGCTCTGCACCTTTCTCACGACTGTTCCATCATGCTCTCGGCGGTTGATAGCGAAGAAAAGCTCCGAGCCTTTCTTCCCCTCGTGGATCAGATCGTGGCGGAAGGTTTGGTCGTTTTTTCGGACGTGGACATTATCAAGTACTCCTATCGCGCGCAGGATGTTGATCAGCCAGAGTCGCAGTCGGACAGCAAGCCCCAATGAGCGGAGGCTCGATCATGAAAGACCAATTCCAAGCACGCATGTTGCGCATCCATTTCGGCGAAGGTGACAAATGGCAAGGTAAGCCCCTGCATGAGGCAATTGTGGCGAAATGCATGGAACTGGGAATGGCCGGCGCCACCGTGTATCGAGGAATTGAAGGATACGGGGCGAGCACCAGGATTCACCATAGCAGCCATTGGAAGTTTTCCAAGGATGCTCCGATGATGCTCACGATCATCGACAAAGAGGAACAAATCGAGAAGCTGATTCCACATCTGGACATGATGGTAGAAGAGGGATTGATTGCAATGTCCCGTGTCGAGGTCATTCGATACTCGCGGACTTCAGCCAACGAACCGGCGAAGGTCCAACAGGACCCAGATGGAAACGATGGCTCAGTTGACGACTGATCGTTGGGCAGAGAGACCCGAATCCGGTGAGGATGAGATCGCGGGGCGCGTCTGAGTCTAGAATTCAAAGGACCGGAAATCTATAGCAATATCGAAATCGGGATAAATCCGGCAGGGAAGTGAATACTCCGGGGGAAAGGGGCACAAACATGCGAACCAGATCGACAAGATCGCTGATCGCGAGCGCTTCCATCGCGGCATTTCTCTCTACTCCGCACATCGGAACGGCTCAGCCGACGCCGAGTCGGTCTCTGTTGGCGCTGTCGAAACGTAACCACATGCTCGCCATTGTCGACCCCAACACATTAAAAGTTATAGCCCTCGCGCCTGTCGGTCCTGATCCCCATGAAGTGATCGCGTCTGCGGATGGGAAGACGGCCTATGTCTCGATCTATGGTGGCGGCCGTTATCATGCACTTTCGGTTATCGACTTGGTTGGGCAGAAAGCGCTCCCTGACGTCGATACAGGAGCCTTGAATGGCCCGCACGGGCTTACATTTGTTGGAGGAAAGCTCTGGTTCACGGCCGAAGGCGCAAAGGCGATTGCGAGGTATGATCCCGCTTCCGAAAAGATCGATTGGATCATGGGCACCGGGCAGAACCGCACCCACATGATTTATGTCGCGCCAGACGAGAAGCAGATTTACACGACAAACGTAAGCTCTGCGACGGTTAGCATCCTGGCGATGGTCACTCTCCCGCCGATGGGACCTCCTCCGGGTATGCAGCGACCACCGGGTTCGACGCCCCCTCCACCACCGGGAGGGAATCAACCGCGCATGGATTGGAATGAGACCATCATTCCGGTCGGCAAAGGCGATGAAGGATTTGATGTATCGCCAGATGGGCACGAGCTGTGGACCGCCAATGCGCAGGATGGAACTCTTTCAGTGGTTGACCTCACGACAAGGACCGTCACGGCCACGCTCGATGCGAAGGCATTTGGTGCAAACCGGCTGAAGTTTACTCCGGATGGAAAGCTTGTGCTGATTTCAATGCTGGGCGATGGCGATCTGATCATCTACGACACAACGTCGCGCAAGGAATTCAAACGAGTGCAAATCGGGCACGGCGCGGCGGGCATTCTGATGGATCCCGTTGGCAATCGCGCTTTCGTCGCCTGTGGGCCGGACAACTACGTCGCCGTGCTGGATCTGAAGACCCTTGAGGTGACAGGACACATCGACGTTGGCGGTGAGCCGGATGGGCTAGCATGGGCAATTCGCCCGTAGCTTGGAATCAAACATCATTCCGGCGACTCAGGATCGCCACCAAGTAAGGACCGCCGCGACCGAGGGGCAGGAGGGGAAATCCTCTAGTTCGCCTGCAACCCACTGCGGCGGAGTGTGGTCGATGAACTTGTCGGCCGACTGAATGAACCATTACATATTGCGCGTCAGTATGGTCGCCATCGATCGTCACTTGCAATTCAATTGTGAGCTGCTTCAGAGTCCGCCACACGACGTGCTTTCACGTCGCGCATCGGTGGCTGGCCGAAAAAGCGGCTATACTCCCGGCTGAACTGGCTCGCACTTTCGTAGCCAACCTCGAAGGCGGCACTTGCGGCATCAAGGCCTTCGTTGAGCATGCGCTCCCTGGCTACATGCAGCCGAAGCTGCTTCTGATATTGCAGCGGGCTCATCGCGGTGAGTGATCGAAATTGATGATGCAATGTCGATACGCCCATCCGCGCCATGGTTGCGAGTTCCTCGACGCGCAGGGGCTTCGTGTAGTTCATCCTGAGCCATTCGACCGCCTTTGCGGTCCTGTGGCTTTGCTCGCCAAGCGTGGCAATAGCGCGGAGATGCTTTCCCTGCGGACTGCGAAGCAAACGGAACACGATCTCACGTTGGATCAGGCCGCAGAGAAATGGAATGTCCTGCGGCGTGTCCAGAAGACTCACGAGCCGGGAACAAGCGTCCAGGAGTTCGAGAGAAGTTACACCGACGGCCATGCCGCGAGCGTCAGCAGGTTCCTCGCGCAAATGAAACTCCTGCTGGGAAAGAATCTCTCTCACCGCCGGCATCTCGAGTTTGAGCAGCAATCCAAGGATTGGCTCTTTTTCTGATGCTGCGATTACCTGGCTGACAACCGGAAGATCGACAGATGTGAGTAGGAAGTTCGAACCGTCGCATACGTAGGTCGTCTTGCCAACGTTGATTCGCTTCTTGCCCTGCACAAATACAACCAGGCTGGGTTCGTAAGCAGCCGAGGTGCAAGCGGTAGTTACGGAGCGGCGGTAGACGCGCAGGCCCGGTATCTCAGTGACCGTGTCTCCTTCCACAAGAGCACGATTAGCAATCTTGCGAGCCAACTCCCTCCGCAACGCAACCACGCGTTGATCTGCGGTCGCTCCGTCGCGTTTAAACCCTCTCATCCACTTGACTCCCTCAAAACCAAGTTAACTCTGATTTCAGGATACCGTGCATAGAAATGCAGGTGTCGACAGGAATAGGCAAGAGATTGGCAGGATCAGGATACCGCTGGAAGGATACTCTTTCGTAGTCTGATGCACAGGCGAGTTCTTCGACCTCTGCCCAGGAAGTTGAGGGTTCTTCATGTACAAGGCAAGAGCTTATTCCGTTCCCAGCGCGACATCGCCGTTTGCTGCCACTACGATTACACGACGCGATCCCACCGAGCACGACGTTCAGATCGATATCCTCTTCTGCGGCATCTGTCACTCGGATCTCCATCAGGCGCGCAATGAGTGGAAGGAAGTCATGCCCACCGTCTACCCCTGCGTCCCCGGTCATGAGATCGTCGGTCGCGTCACCAAGGTTGGGTCCGCCGTGACCAAATTCAAGCCCGGCGACCTCGCGGCAGTCGGTTGTCTCGTGGACTCCGACGGCACATGCCCAGAGTGCAAGGCCGGATTCGAGCAGTTCTGCCCCAACATGACTCTCACCTACAACTTCCCCGACAAGCACACCGGGGGCGTCACGTACGGCGGGTACTCTGACAGTATCGTCGTCACCGAGCGCTTTGTACTCCGCGTCCCCTACAACCTCGATCTTGCTGGAGCCGCGCCTCTTCTCTGTGCCGGCATCACCACCTATTCGCCCATGCGGCACTGGGGCGTGACCAAGGGCCACAAGGTCGGTGTCGTCGGTCTAGGCGGACTCGGTCACATGGGAGTCAAGTTCGCGCATGCTTTCGGAGCGCATGTTGTGGTGTTTACCACTTCTCCTGGTAAGAAGGATGACGCGCTCCGCCTCGGAGCCGATGAGGTTGTCATCTCCCGCAACGCCGACGAGATGGCCAAGCACGCGGGTAGCTTCGACTTTATCCTCGACGCAGTCGCCGCCGAACACGACATCAATGCCTACGTCAATCTGCTTCGCCGCGATGGCAACATCACGATGGTGGGGGCACCGGAAAAGCCGCTGCCCGTCTCTGTTTTCGGCCTCATCTTCAAACGCCGAAGCCTCTCGGGCTCTCCCATCGGCGGCCTCGCGGAGACCCAGGAGATGCTCGATTTCTGCGGCAAACACAACATCACCGCCGACGTCGAGGTCATCCCCATCCAGAAGGTCAACGAAGCCTATGAGCGACTACTCAAGTCAGATGTGAAATACCGGTTTTCCATTGATTTGGCGTCTCTCAAATCGGAGTAACCGCAGAACGACGATGCTTCGCTTCGCCAGTCTGGTGCGTTTCATAACAGTTTTAGACAATCCAGGAGAAACAATGCAGAAACGCAAATTGGGAAACAGCCGTCTGGAAGTATCGGCTCTTGGGCTCGGATGTATGGGATTGAGCTTCTCCTACAAACCGTTCCCGGAAAAGCATGAGGTAATCGCACTCTTACACGCCGCAGTCGATAAGGGCGTTACCTTCTTCGATACGGCGGAGGTCTACGGCCCCTTCAACAACGAAGAACTGGTCGGCGAGGCACTTGAGCCTTACAAGGGAAAGGTTGTCATTGCCACCAAGTTCGGATTCGATATCAATCCCGACGGAAGTCACGGCCCGAAGGGTCTGGACAGCAGCCCGGAGCGCATCCGCCATGTTGCCGAAGCGTCCCTTAAGCGTCTAAGGATCGACGCCATCGACCGTTTCTATCAGCACCGCGTCGACCTCAAAGTTCCTATTGAAGACGTCGCCGGATCCGTCAAGGACCTCATCCAGCAGGGCAAGGTCAAGCACTTCGGTATGTCAGAAGCGGGAGCTACGACCATCCGCCGCGCCCACGCCGTGCAGCCGGTTGCGGCTTTGCAGAGTGAGTACTCGCTCTGGTACAGGAAGCCCGAGGAGGAGATCATTCCGATCCTCGAGGAACTAGGCATCGGCTTTGTTCCCTTCAGCCCGCTGGGCAAGGGTTTCCTTACCGGAAAGATTGACGAGAACAAGACATTCGACAAAACTGACATCCGCAGCAGTATTCCGCGCTTCACCACGGAGGCCCGGATGGCAAATCAGGTTTTGGTGGAGCTGCTGGCGAAGATTGGCAAAAGCGAGGGAGCGACGCCGGCGCAGATCGCGTTAGCATGGCTCTTGACGAAGAAGCCGTGGATTGTTCCTATACCGGGCACAACGAAGATCCAACGTCTGGAAGAGAACGTCGGAGCGGTTGCCATTGAGCTTTCGAAGGGCGATCTCGAGCAGATCGAAAGTGCTGCATCGAAGATCAAGATTGAAGGCGCGCGGTATCCGGAACACATCGAAAAAATGACCGGCCTCTGAGCGGTCAATCGAGACGCTCATTGAAACAGGAGAACGGAACCAATGGAGATCAAGAGAGTCGGCTCACAGCCTTCGGGAAAGGGGCCGGCAGACTACTTCACAGGCACCGTGCGCGTCGACATGCTGTTTGACGCGCCGGATCCAGCGCGCGTCGTCGGCGCCAGCGTTACCTTCGAGCCCGGTGCCCGCACCGCGTGGCATACTCACCCGCTCGGCCAGACGCTCATCATCGCCTCCGGATGCGGCCGGGCGCAAAGGTGGGGTGGTCCAATCGAGGAGATCCGCCCAGGTGATGTCATCTGGTTTGCGCCGGGAGAGAAGCATTGGCACGGAGCCGGCCCAACGACAGCAATGACGCACTTCGCTATTCAGGAGAAGCTGAACGGCAAAACCGTCGAATGGATGGAGCAGGTGAGCGACGAGCAATATGGTGCGTAGTCCCGCGGTGCGAAGTTTCGAGTTGGACGGATAGACCTGAATCGATTGCCGAATTCATAGACAACGTCGGTGCCATTATTCTCTGAAGGCTATTTGACTCAGTTGGCGATCGCACGTTCTCGGCCATCATTACGAATCGTAAATATCTCATCCTCGACTTTGCGGGAACCTCTTCTTTCAAATCGATGAAGGTAGAGATAGATCACCGGGGTGACATAAAGTGTGAGGGACTGAGAGAGAAGAAGTCCTCCGAGAACTGCAATCCCGAGTGGACGCCGCGCCTCGCCACCTTCGCCTCCCCCCAGCGCAATGGGAATTGCTCCCAGCAGAGCAGCCATCGTTGTCATCATGATGGGACGAAAACGCTGCATGCAGCCTTGGAAGATGGCGGCTTCAGGAGTTAAGCGTTCAACGCGCTCCGCTTGCAGCGCGAAGTCCACGATCATGATCGCATTCTTCTTAACGATTCCAATCAGCAGAATCACGCCCAGAAATGAATAAAGGTTGAGATCCTGTCCGAACAGTAGCAGGGTAAGGAGTGCGCCGATAGCCGCCGACGGCAATCCCGAAAGAATGGTAAGGGGATGAATGAAGCTTTCGTAAAGTACCCCAAGAACGAGATAGATAACCAAGACCGCGATCAAAAGGAGGATCCCAAGTCCTTTTAGAGAGCTCTCGAACTGCGCAGCTGTTCCCTGAAACGAAAGCGACAGGGTCGCAGGTATACCAATTTCCTCCGCGGCGCGCCGAATCAATCTCGTTGCGGACTCCAGTGAGACGCCGCGCTTCAGATCGAATTGGAATGTCACAGCGGGGAACTGACCTACGTGGTTGATGCTCAGGGGCGCAACGGTCTGAGTGAGGCGGGTAACCGCCGAGAGAGGAACGAGACGACCTACATTCGATCGCAGGTATAGATTTCCCAGAGCCTCCGGGTCGCGCTGATCCTCTTTGAGGACTTCGAGGATGACATCTTGCTGCTCCGACCCGACCGTAATCGTGCTCGCGCGGCGATTCCCATAAGCGTCATAGAGTGTATTGGCAATGTTCGACGGGTCTATGTTGAGCGACATTGCGAGGTCCCGACGTATATCGACGTTCACGCGGGGGGCGCTCATTTCGAGATCGCTCGATACATTGGCCAGTTCCGGTAGCGACTGCAGCTTCGCTTGCAATCTGGGCGCAGACCGGTATAGCTCCTCGGCATCTGGTCCTTCGAGTGCCGCTGAATATTGAGACCGAGTTTCATTCTGTCCGAGGCTCAGGTAGTCTCCCTGGCGCAGATATACGTTCAACCCGGGAATTCGATTCAATTGCTTCTGCAGATCAGCCATGAGGACCTGCACGTTGGGCCGATGCCGATTGTGGACCAGATTGACCCAGAACCAACCCGAGTTCTGCGACTCGACCCCGGACAAATTGCTCTCCATCCAGGGTATTTTCGCGAGAATCGCATTTACCTGCTCTCCATAGGCAATCATTTGCGCAAACGAATTGTCCTGCGAGGCTTCGAGGTGGCCGCTAAAGGCCCCCACATCTACGGGCGGCATGAAGCTCTTCGGCATTTCCACGAACAGAATGATCGTGAGGGCGGTCATGCCGATGCTCACGCCAATGGTCGCGCGCCTGTGTCGCAAGACCGTGCTCAGAGAATGCCGATAGATGCTCTCCAGCGCCATATACATTCGCTCTGAATACTTCTGGAACCGATTGTGCGTTTGTTCACGCGAGGTCAGAAATCGACTGCACAACATAGGAGTCAATGTCAGCGCGGTTATTCCGGAAAGCAGGATCGATACAGAAATCGTGACCGCGAATTCACGCAGCAGCCGTCCCAAAATTCCATTGAGAAAAAGAATGGGGAGGAAGACCGCCACCAGAGAAACGGTCATCGAGACTATCGTGAAGCCGACCTCGCTTGCTCCGTCGAGCGCTGCCTGGAGTCGAGTTTTGCCAACTTCCCGGTGACGCACAATGTTTTCGATCATCACAATGGCGTCGTCGACGATAAAGCCGACGGATAGAGTGATGCCCATCATGGAAAACATATCCACGGAATATCCCAGCAACCGCATGGCGATGAAAGAGCCGAGAATCGACACGGGAATGGTTGCGCTGGCGATAAGCGTGGAAGATGTTGTGCCAAGGAACGCATAGATGACAAACACCACGAGGCCGATGGTGATAAACAGAGTTCTGTTCACCTCTGCAATGGATTCCCGCACGACATCGGCGCTATCTGAGACGTTCCCGAACGAAACTCCGGGAGGCATGGCGTAGCGCAGGGAACGAATGACATCTTTTACCTGGTCGGCGACTCTCACGGTATTCGTGCCGGGCTGCTTCCGCACCGCAATGATTACGCTGGGCCTTCCGTTGATCCAGAAGGTGCTCTTGTCATCACGGGAACCGAGGCTGACATTCGCAACCTGATTCAGCCGCAGGGGCACGCCGTTCCTGTAGGTCACAATCAGTTCCGAGAATTGCTCAGCGGTTGTGAGCTGACTGTTCGCTTGCAGAGAATAGTCGCGGGCATCGCCATAGAGTGTGCCCGAAGGAAGATTTGAGCTGTTGTTCGCGAGCGTCGTCCGAATCTGTTCCAGGTCCAACCCATAAGCCGCGAGCTTCGCCGGATCAACCTCCACGCGAATGGCAGGATGGGAAGGTCCCCAAACTGGGACCTGTGACACGCCGCTCACCATGGCAATCCGCTTTGCAAGGACTTGATCCGCATAATTCGCAAAGTCACGAAGGGACAGGGTCGTCGAAGACATCTCTAGCCACAGGATGGGGTTGACTGCTGGATTCTGCTTGGAATACGACGGTGGCGAGGGCATGCTGGCAGGCAGCGAACCCGCGGATCGAGCGATCGCTGCCTGCACGTCCTGTGCCGCCGCATCGATGCTGCGGTTCAGATCGAACTGGAGGACAATATTCGTTTCGCCCGTCTGACTCGAAGACGTCATATTAGCGATCCCAGGGATCATCGACAATTCGCTCTCCAGCGGCGTCGCCACCGTAGAGGCCATCACATCGGGATTCGCACCCGGGAGGTCCGCACTTACTCGGATGGTTGGATATTCAACTTCCGGCAGATTGCTGACCGGCAGCGAGAAATAGCAGAGAATACCGAAGCCTGCGATGGCCGCGATCATCAGCGTTGTAGTTGTCGCACGACGAACGAAGAATTCAGTCAAACTCATCTTCGAGTTTCCTCAAGCATTCTCTGGTCGGCTGTTCGATTACGGAGCAGACGTGCTATTCCGAGTGGAGACCTGGCTCGCTGCGCCGAGGGAAGAATTCATGAGAGAGACCGGCGAACCGGCGGTGAGTCGAAGCTGTCCCTCCGTCACAACCAAATCGCCGGGACGAACGCCACTTCCGATCACAGCCAGTACGGGCTCGTTCTCCGGATCGTAGGTGCGCATCAAAGTCACTGGCGTCATGGCTGCTCGGCCCGACCGCACCAGCCAGATGAATTTTCCGTTGATCCCATCCTGAACAGATGCATTCGGAATTACAGTTCTGGACGGGTCGATGCGCAGACGAAGACGAACGTGAACAAACTCTCCGGGCCAGAGAGCGCCATCGGCATTCGGGAAGACCGCCTTCAGTCGAATCGTCCCTGTCGTCGAATCCACCGCGTTGTCGATGAACGCCAGGCGGCCTTCCCTTGGTGAGTTGCCGCCATAAGTCACTTCCACAGTCAACGGCCCACGAGCGTTAAGCCGTTGTACCTCTGGTAAAACCTGCTCGGGGACTCCAAAGTTGACATTGATCGGCGTCATCCGCAGCAAGGTGACCAGCGTTGTACTGCTGTCTCCAACGATGTTGCCGCCCTTGACCATCGCGGCGCCTGCGCGCCCGGTTATTGGGGCAACCACGTTGGTGAAGCTCAACTGCAGCTCAGTTTCGGTCAGCCGGGCTTCGTCAGCCTTTCGCGCAGCCGCCGCGGCTTCAACGGCCGCTTGGTCGGAGTGAACTCCCGCACTTGCTGCATCGTGCGCTGTCACCAGTTGGTCGACCCGCTGTCCTGAGATTACCCCGAGCTTGCCAAGCTGGACAGCGGTCTCCGCCTCAGACTCGCTTTGTCTGCGCGAAGCAGCGTCTCGCGCTACGACAGCGCGTGCCTGCTCTTCCAGAGCTGCGTCGCGAGTCAGCTCCGCCCGCTGTTCGGCCGCCTGACGTTCGAGAGCAGCCCGGTCGATGGTGAACAGCAACTGTCCCTTCGTGACGGTTTGGCCCTCCTGAAATGCAACTCGCTCGACCTGCCCTGCGATGCGCGACTTGACCTCGACGGTGTCGGTCGGCTCAGCCGTCCCAACTGCCGAAATGTCAACCGGGACATCCAGCGTGATGGCCTGGACAGCCCGAATCGGCACTTCGTCACCTTTGTCGGCATTGGTCTTCGCTGAGACCCTGGAACAGGATGTGAATGCGAGAGACATTCCCGCTAATAGGAGAATCAGCCCGGAGTTTGACATCAAGCTCACGTCGAACCTCTCACCCATAATCCTGAAAGGTGGGAGAGAGAAATATCAATATGCAGGAAAAGACGCAAACCGTGCAGGAAGCGGTGTAGTTCTTGAGACAAAGGGAATCCGCAGGACTTAGCTGCAGTACGTCCGTAGTTCCTTAATCATCCGCCAACTTCACGTGCCCGCATACGGTTATTCGAATATGTCGCGATGCGCTACTGTACGGGCCTGCGCGGTAACCTCTGCGGTGCTCAGACCGCCATCGCGCGGTTCTGTTCCTTCAATTCAGGTTCCGTCAAAGATCCTTTCGCACGAGACCTATCAAGCTGGCCCCGGCGCAATTCTCTCCGTTTCATAAGAAAGAAGAAGACCGGCACGAGGATCAGGACATGAATGGTTGATGTGATCATGCCACCAACGATAGGCGCAGCGATCGGCTTCATCACGTCGGATCCGATGCCGGATTCCCAGAGAATGGGAGCGAGACTCAAAATCACTGCGGTCACGGTCATGAGCTTGGGGCGGAGGCGTTGTACGGCGCCGTCGATTGCAGCCTGTTCGAGAGCGGCCTCTGTCAGAGGGGTGTCTTGTGCGAGGCGATGCTCGAGGGCCTCATGCAAATAGACGACCATGACGACCCCTGTCTCAACGGCGATGCCGAAGAGCGCGATATAGCCGACCCAGACGGCGACACTGAAGTTGTAGCCGAGGAACCATTGCAGCAGGAGGCCGCCAGACAGGGCATAGACGGTGGGGAAGATGAGGACTGCGGCTTCCGCAGCGGATTTGAAGACGAGATAGAGCAGCAGAAAAATCACGAAGAAAACGATGGGCAGGATGATGCGCAGGCGCTGCTTGGCGCGCAGCTCGAATTCGTATTCACCCGCCCAGCGCCATGTGTAGCCCGCGGGCAGCGTAAGCTTTTGCCGCATGAGCCGATTCGCGCGATCGACAAATCCCCCGTAATCGTTGGTTTTCAAATCGAGATAGACATAGCCGGTGAGCGCGCCATCCTCATCGCGAATCATGGCTGGGCCGCGTGAATAGTAGACGCGTGCGACTTCACTCATCGGGATCTGCTCACCGGATGGAGTCGGAATCAGCGCTTTCGAGAGAGCATCCGAGGTGCTGCGGAAGTCATGTTGGTAGCGAACGGAAATTGGAAAGCGTTCGCGCCCCTCGATGTTCTGCGCGATATCCGCGCCGCCAATCTCGGATGTGACCACACGCTGGACGTCCGCCACTGACAGGCCGTAGCGCGCGGCTTCAGGGCGATTCACGTCCACATTCAGATAAAAGCCTTGAGAAACACGCTCGGCAAAGACAGAACTCGTCTCCTGCATGGCGGAGAGAACCTGCTGCATCTTTGCTCCAAGATCCTGAATGCGGGAGAGATCGGGACCCTCGATTTTGATGCCGATAGCCGTTTTGATGCCGGTCAGCTCCATGTCGAGACGATTTTCGACGGGCATGGTCCAGGTGTTGGTCAGGCCGGGGAACTGTAGCTTGGCGTCCATCTCCTGGATCAGCTTGTCGTAGGTCATGCCAGGTCGCCATTGCTCTCGCGGCTTCAACATGATCGTTGTGTCGTACATATCGAGGGGCGCGTTGTCGGTAGCGCTGTCGGAGCGGCCGACGGTTCCAAAAACCGTTGCGACCTCGGGGAACGAATGGATGATGCGGTCCTGCTGCTGCATAAGCGATACGGCCTGCGTGATCGAGATGCCGGGCAACGCGGTCGGCATATACAAAGCCGAGCCCTCATAAAGCGCAGGCATGAACTGATTGCCGATGCGGAAGGCGAGAGGGATGGTGGCTGCGAGAAAAGCGAGATTGAGGACGACGACGAGCTTCCAATGACGCAAGGACCAGCGCAGGACGGGCAGATAGATCGCCTGAGTGACGCGCGCGGCCGGATTCTTCGATTCAGGGCGCAGCTTTCCACGCAGGAACAAGGGCATAAGTGCTGGGACGAGCGTGATCGAAAGCAATGAAGAAAAGATCAGTGCCAGTGTTTTAGTCCACGCGAGAGGGCGGAACATGCGGCCCTCTTGTGCTTCAAGCAGGAAGACGGGGAGGAACGAAACGACGATGATGATGAGCGAGTAGAAAAGTGCCGGCCCCACCTGCTGTGCAGCACCCACGAGAATTCCGCGTCTTTGGCGGCTCGTCAGGCTCACCACATCATCGCGCTCGGCGAGATGACGGTATCCGTTTTCGACCATCACGATGGCAGCATCGATAAGTACGCCAATCGCGAGCGCAAGTCCGCCGAG
Source organism: uncultured Acidobacteriaceae bacterium (assembly GCA_963704415.1). GTDB lineage: Bacteria > Acidobacteriota > Terriglobia > Terriglobales > Acidobacteriaceae > Telmatobacter. Next base: position 3,901,229 of record OY969908.1, read on the forward strand.
TGACATGATGTTCGAGCTGACGTGCAGGTAGTGCATCGGAATGAATGCTCCCAGAACCGCGATAGGGAGCGTAAGGATAGGAACGAGCGCGGAGCGGAAATGAAAGAGAAAAACGATGCATACGATGCTGACAATGATGGCTTCGAGGATGAGATCGCGCTTGAGCGTGTGGATCGACTGATCGATAAGCCATGAGCGGTCATACCCGGTCACGATCTCGACGCCGGGCGGCAACGAGGGAGCAATCTCTTTGAATTTGGCCTTCACATTGTTGATGACATCGAGAGCATTCATGCCATAACGCATCACGACAATGCCGCCGACGGTTTCGCCGTTGCCTTGCCACTCTGCGGCGCCGCGTCGTATTTCGGGACCCAATGTCACAGTGCCAAGATTGCGCACCAGCACGGAGGTTCCGCCCTTAGTGGCCACGGGTACATTTTCGAGATCGGAGATGGAGCGAAGATAACCGAGGCCGCGAATCATGTATTCTGCGCCGCCCGCCTCGAGCACGTCCCCTCCGACTTCGTTGGTGCTCTGTCGCACCCGATCGATCACTGTAGACGCGGAAATTCCGTAGGAGAAGAGCTTGTTGGGATCGAGGTTGACCTGGTACTGACGCACGAAGCCGCCGATGCTCGCCACTTCCGCCACGCCGCCGACAGTCTCAAGCTGATAGCGCAGATACCAGTCCTGCAGTGCACGCAGGTCTGCCAGGCTGCGCGTGTGACTGCGGTCGACGATGGCGTATTCGTAGACCCAGCCTGCGCCAGTGGCATCAGGGCCGATGGCGGGATGCACATCTGCCGGCAAGCGGCCAGAGATTTGCTGCAGGTACTCGTTCACACGCGAACGGGCCCAGTAGATATCGGTGCCGTCTTCAAAGATGACGAAGACGCATGAGTCGCCGAACATTGTTTGAGCGCGGACGCTTTTAACATGCGGTGCCGACAACAAAGACGTGACGATGGGATAGGTGACCTGGTCTTCGACCACATCCGGCGGCTCGCCCGCCCATTCGGTGTGAATGATAACCTGCACGTCGCTAATATCGGGGAGCGCGTCGAGAGGCACGTTGTGAAGCGACCAAACGCCCGCAACCGCAAGCAGAATGGCTCCGGCGAAAACGATGAATGGATTGTGGGCGCACCACGCAATGATTTTCGCGATCATCACATGCCTCCCGAGGCTGATAGGCTGAGTTGTTTGGTAGCGACGATTTGTCCGCCGCGCTGCGCGGTGATAGTCACTTGCCAGATGCCTCCTGAATCCAATGCGACGGGACCTTCATAAAGACCTTGTCCCTTGTCTTGGAGTGTGGCCGCGGCGTGCTGTGCGGCCATGCCCATGGCGGGCATTGCGGCCATAAAGAAGGTCACGGCGACCTGAGCGCCTGTGGCAGGCTTTCCATCCGTACCGGTCAGTTTCACCTGGACTGTGTTCCCGCCTTTGCGTGGAGGCGACGGTAGAGTGATCAGCTCGATTCGCGGCTGCGCGGCGGAATCGGCGGCTGAATTCGCATTTTGCGTATGAGGGACAAATGATCCCATCGCCGCCTGAAGCTGCGCCTCGGAATCAACGAGAAAATTTGCTGAACTGACGATGCGCTCGCCGGCGCGCAATCCTTTGAGCACGACGATGGAATCGTCCAGCTGCGGACCGATCTCAATTTCTCGCGGCTCGAGATTGCCTTGTCCATGATCGACAAACGCCACATTGCGCGAGCCAGCCTGCAGCACACCTGATGCGGGAATCATTAGTTGACGGCCAAGCGGAACAGAGATGTCCACATTGACGTACATACCGGGCTTGAGGGCCAGACCAGGATTGGAGAAGACGAGACGGACCTTCGCAGTGCGCGTTGTGGGATCGACTTGGGGAAGGATCTGATCGATTCTGCCCGTGAAGGTGCGCCCTGGATAGGCGTCGATGGTGACCTGTGCGGCATCACCGGGCTTGAGACGTCCGACGCCGTTCTGGAAGACGTTGGCATAGACCCATACCGTGGAGAGATCGGCAATGGTGTAGAGTTTCATGTCCGGTTGAACGTAGGCGTTGGGAAGGGCATTGCGCTCGGTGATGTATCCCGATGCCGGCGAGTTGACGGCGATCTCGCGCTGGACTTCGCCAGTCTGTTTCAATGCTGCGATGACGGCGGGTGGAACATCGAATTGCCGCAAGCGTTCCTCGGCAGCCTGCAACAGCCAGCCGCTTTCCTCCGTCGCGGTTCCATGCATATCGGTCGAGAATGCATCTTGATTTTTCTTCGCGAGAAGATACTCCTGCTCCGTGCTGACCAGGTCCGGGCTGTAAATGGTGAACAGCCGCTGACCCCTGCTGACATATTGATAGGTAGCGTTGACGGAGACATTCTGAATCCATCCAGTGAAGCGCGTTTGTACGTAGGAGAGTCGTTGCTCGTCAATGTCCACGTTGCCGGGTACGTGCAGTTCGTCGGTGACATTTCTCAATTCGACTTGCGCCGTGGTTACGCCAATCTCCTGGAGCCGAGTTGGCGAAATCTGCACTTGGGTGAGTGCTGGTTCGGAACCTGCAGGTACTACTGCGGGAGAGGGAAGTGCAACAGCCTCGGGCCCTCGTGCGACCACCGGATCGTTGGCATCGGGAGCGGCATGCGCGGGAGCGCTCCGATGCAGGAGCAAATACACGACAGCAACAGCCAGCGACGCACAAAGAGCGCCGGCCAGGAAGAATGCACACTGATAGGGACGTTGAGTCATTTCTTTTCCTCCGGGGCCGTGAATTGCTGTTCGAGCGGAATGCCGACGGCAAGCTCGAGGTCGGCCATGCGGGCGCTGAAGTCTCCCATTGCCTGCCGCCAGGAGAGATCGATATCGATCACCGTCATCTGGCTATCGAGCAGGTCGAGCAGTTCGGTCTGATTGTTCTCATACGCGATCACCGCCGCGTGAAGAGTTGCGTCGGCTTGCGGCCGGAGTGAGCTGTGGTATATGGCTGCGAGGCGCTGTGCCGCACGGGCATCTGCCAGCGCCTCCTCGATCTGCCCGAAGGCTTCGTTCCGCATTGCGGACAATTCTGAATCTTCTTCCGTGACCTTGGCCGCGGCTTCGGCGATATCGCCGTCATGCTTGCGATGATTGAGCCATGGAAGGCTTACGGAACCCTCGATCATGTAGTTATTGCGCGGGTCTGAGCCAGAGGGCATCAACATGTAACCAGCCGATACCGTGAAATCCGGCACGTAAGCCTTCTTCGCCAATGACTGCTCCTGTCGGCTTTTGCTGGCGGCAACCTCGGCGGCTAGAAGATCGGGACGAGATTGCAGCGCAGTCTTCTCTAGATCTTGCGCGGAAGGCAGAGGCTGATCGAGCTGGAAATCACCGCGCAGTGTGACCGGCAAGGTAGGGTCGCGACCGAGCAGTGTGTTCAGATGCGCACGCGCCACGTCGGCATCCCGATCGAACCGAATCATGTGCTCAGCTAGCCGGGTAAGAGCGAGCTGCGCTTTCAACATGTCCTGCTGCGGCACTTTGCCGGTTGTGTACTTGATACGGGCGGCTTCAATAGCCTGGTGAGCGATGGCCACATGCTGGTCGTGAATGTGCATTTCGTCCTGCGCGAGCAGCAGGTCGTAAAACGCCTTGCGGACCTCGACGCGAACGTGCAATCGAGTCGCTTCGAGAGAGTCTTTCTGCGCCTGGACCTCGGTCCTCGCTATGCCCGTCTCCAGTCCGCGCTTGCCGGGCCCGGGAAGCGCCTGTGAGATCATCAGCATGTTTTGCGCTGAGTTGTAGTCCCAGGGATGCTTAAGGGGCACCTGCCATCCGCGGTACATAAGTTGCGGGTCGTCTAGTGCGCCCGCTGCAGGAATATGGGCCTCGGCCATTGCGACGCGGCCAACCGCCACGCGAATCGCCGGGTTCTCGGCCAACGCGATGGTCTCTGCTTCATCGAGAGTCAGATCGCGGATGGAAGGAGAAGACGACGGTCGATCGGCAGTTACCGCGTCAAAGTTAGCCACGTCCAGAGCGGCCGTATCGAAACCGGCTGGCCCATAGTCGGGGCCAGGTGTTTGTGCGCGGCCCAGGTTCGGAGGGACGCACAGGGGCAAAACAAAAATTGCTACAAGAAGAGTTCTCATTACTCCCTCAAATCGGTAGGGTTCACGGAACGATCGTGGGTCTGGCGCACCACGGCGCACAGAGACACAAGAAAGCATGAACAGCTATTGAGAAAGCTCTAGATGCGGAGAATTGGCAGGCTGCCGGAAAGGCTGAGCGGCGGAGATGCTTTGGCGAGCGCCTGCCTGGCAGCGCTGGGGACCGATGACTCCACTTTGAACTGTGGCAGGAGAATCCCCGCCTGAACGGGTGGTCTCTCAGGTCCTGAGATGCTCGTTGGCGTAGCAGGTGAATTCGGGTGTTGAAGCTGACAACAGGAGCGATCCATCATGACGGACGGATTGCACATCCGCATCATAGCGCGGCAACAGCTATGCTGAGCGGCAGGGATGGCACACGCGAACAGCGGAATAGTGGCCCACAGGGTCACAATCGCCAGCAACAAGAATGCGCCTTTTCTGCCCACACGCATATTCTATTCCCTATGTCTGCCACTCATTGTGGATGCGCAGGGACTCCTTCGCCGTGATCTAGATCACGTGTTTACTCATATAGGAAGAAGGCTGCTAGGGACGGTCCGAATGCATGCCGCGGAAACTAGCCTTCTTCACCGGGCTATTGGATGCACTCGGCGGAGGTCGGCGCTCTTTCCTACAGAGGCGTGGGCGCCTCTGTAGGGAGCTTTAGCTGGCAAAGCGCTAGCGGCTTGCCTGGGCATTTCCGAAGTATTGCGCGACCGCATGCAGAAACGGCTCTGCAACCTCGGGTGGGGCCACAGATCCGTGAAGGATTTCATTGAAGGGATGTGCTGCGCCATAAATCTGATCGGTGTCTTCTCGGTTCTGGCTGACGGACATGCCATTGAGATCGATACCGGCAAACACTCCGCGGCTGCGCGACCAGGTCAGCAACTCCGCTCTCATGCTCAAATCAGTTGAGGCTTGGGCGTCGCGTCCCACCGGACCGGCCGCTGCCGATGCGTCGCCGCCGATCTTGAACTTGTCATGAAGCAGGTCCTGAAATCCCTTCTGGTTGATCGCTACTAGTACCAGATCTGTGCCTTGTCCGCCAGCCTGAAAACCGAATGATCCACCGGCCATACGGATAAAGACTGGAGCGCTCCAGCCTGCTCCCGTGCGGCAGGTGACCACGCCCTGGCCATATTCGGCGCCGAGAATAAATGCGCCCTTCACCATGCCAGGCACCACGCCAACGCAAACAGCTTTCCGCGCGATTCCATCGGGAACAGCCTTGTCGGGCACCGACATGATCTCGTCAATAGTCGCCTTCGCCGCGCTCAATCGTGCATCCAGCTTGTGCACATCGTCTGCGGCACGAGCCGTGAGCGACGACATTCCAATCGTCATCGTCACGACAAATACGCCTACCAGCTTCTTCATACACTTCCTCCTGTTTCGTGAACAGCAGCTTGTCGGCGGTAGAATGTCCGCGAGCCCGCTGCACCACTCCAATGTCATCCGATGCAATTCTCGTGGACGAAGTTGACTTTGTGTGGCGAAAATGCCCTTTCTAGAGGAGTTGCATGGCAAATCGCGGCTTTATGTGACCGTAGACCCTCAGTAATCCGAGTTCCCATCCGGCGTGGGACCCCCCGAGACTCGCACGGAGGCATTGTTCCTTTTCTTGACCTCGTCGAGCGCTTGACGTAGCCATGTTCCGGGATCCGACGAGCACGTCTTGAGCGGATTAGATAAGGGGTCTTCTCAGCCTTCGGCTGCTGCTGCGAGTTACAAGACTTGCATGCTGAGGGCTTACCAGGACGGCGATCCACGCCACTTTTCAATCCTGCGTCAGTGCTTTCGCTGTCATGCGACCCCGCTCTTGGCGTGAGATTCGTGCCCGGCCTCATCCGTAACGCACTGGTTTCTGTCGAATTGTGTCACGCGGCCTCGAAGGATTTCCGCGAACGTGCCCGCGTAGTTCGACAGGGTATGTTTGTGTACGACCTGGCGCGCCGCTTCTGCGAGTCGCTGGCGCTGATCAGGATTCCCTTCTGCTGCAAGAATCGCACGGACCATCTGCGAGCGATCGCCCGGCGGAACAAGCCAGCCTGTCTTTCCATCGTCGATGAGCTCGGGCACACCATCGACAGAGTATGCGACGATCGGCAGTGCCGCAGCCATGGACTCGAGGAGGACCATCGGGAAGGGATCATGTACGGACGGAAGCACCAAAACATCCATTGCTTGAAGCAATAACGGAACATCGTTACGGCGGCCGAGCATCCGAACGCTTTCACCAATGCCGAGTTCGCCGATGCGCTGGTGGAGCCTCTCTTCATAGGGCTTATCTGCAGCGAAGAGAGCAGATCCTACGATGATCAGCGCCATCTCCGGATTCGATTTCAGAGCTTCGGCGAAGATTTCAACCAAGGCGATCTGTCCCTTTCGTAGGCAGACTTGACCGACGCAACCAATTAGAAATCGATCGCCGACAGCGAGAGCATCGCGCAGCTGTGTCCTTTCCTGAGCTGTTGACAGGTTGGGCTTGAGCTCCACAGCGTTATGAAGTACCTCCGTTTTCCGAGAAATGATGCGATGGAACAGTCCTCTGGAAAAGATGCGAGCTGTAGAGCGCGAGACGACTACGGAACTGGTGCGCCGAGAAAGAGCAGCGACCATGCGGATGACTGGGGAGAACGGGTGACTTGGGAGTGCGTCATGTACGTGCCAGATGATTGGCGTATCGAGACCAATCGTCGCCACAGTCATAACAAGTCCGGCACGTACGCTATTCGCATGGACAACGTCCGGACCGAGATCGTTGAGTTTTCGACGAATGTTGCGAATCGACAACACGAACGACCGAAGGTATTGAGCCAACTTCCAGGGGTTCGAAGTAAACCGAGCCTGAAGAGAGTGGCAAGAGGCGACCTTTATGCCAAGTCCTTGCGCTTCCTCTTGCAACTGACCAGCAGGCGACAAGAGAATCGATTCGAAGCCGTGATTCACGAGGCGCGGCAAAAGACTTAAGAGTACGCGTTCCGCACCCGAGACAACTTCGGTGTGATTGTAGTGAACGACTCGAATTCGTTTCATTGGGTTGGATGGTATCGTTGGGCTGCAAACCCGAGACTGTTCTTTTTACTGTTCTGCTATTTGATGCGGCGCGAAGGCGATTCGAACAGCAACACAAATGCGGACGTCGGTGGCCAAATGTTCGATTGGGGACAAGCGCGATCTTTTGGCGAACGCGGTGCTGCGTGAACTCGGGTCTGGCTTTCGGAACACCCGAATTGCTCGCTTAGACCCATACTACCGCGGGGAAGGAATATTTCCAACGGTTGGTCCATATCTGCAGAAGGGAGAAGGTGTTCTGTTCATTCTTTCATGGGTAGCTTAAGGGGACTGGGCCGCACTTCACTTTCAGGAGAAGCAAGGTTGCTCGACACCACATTCAACCCCGTTCAGCCCCTACCCAAGTAGTCGATTATCGTTTGATTTAGGCGCCGCGTGCGGGCTCTTGTGCAATCGAGTTGCAGTAAAAAAAACATGAATTCGATTCGCGATCACTCCATTAGAATTGCTGCGCAGAAGTGCCCCTGGGAAGAAAGCCTAACGCAGCGGAGGGCGTATTCAATTCGTGCGGGCAAAAGAGTTTGCGTTGAGAACAAATCGATTCGGGGCCGCGTGGCGCTTATCACGGAAGTGATTGCCCGGCGACTCGAGGACGCGGTGGTGGCCTGGCACGCAGCCGCCACCGTGTCAATGTTGTGGACCATCAGATAGTTCGGCTGTAGACGCACCTTGATAAGACTGAGCAGCGTGCCGCGCAGCAGGTTGGCAACCGTGTCGACTTCCCTGGGCAGCAGGTCCATGCGAGCTGGAATAATTTGAATTCTCACCTGCATCGGTAATGTAGATATCCTGGTATTTGCATTTGAATTCATCCTTAGCGTCTCTGCAGGGTTGCCTGAGTCGAGGTGCGCGGGCACCAGTTGTATGCGACTGTCGAATTCTTCCAAAAGTATTTGGCTTGTGCACTTTGGCTGCGCGTAGCAATATAGCTCTTCGCAATACCGAATGTGCCGTCATAGGTAGCGAGCGTGTCGCTGTTGGGCCAATCGCTTCCGAAGAGAACGCGGTCTTCTCCAAACAGATCCCAAATCTGGTCAAGCGCTGCCTTGTAGAACCCTACGTCTAGGTTGACGTGACTACCAGTTTGACGGACGATCTCAGATCCTTTTACAAAAACAGTGGGTCGGCGAGATAACTCGAGCAACTTTGCCTCGTAATTAGCGCGGTCTCTAATATCGGTCGGTGGATCGGCGTGCGGCAAATGGTCAATGACCACGCGGAGGTCCGGAACACGATCGGAGACATCGAGAACTGCGGTTATGAGGGCAGGGTCAGGGTTAGCCGTTTCAAGCACTAATCCTGCCTGACCCAGCAGCTTGAGCCCCGATAGGAACTCGGGTTTCTGAAGGGCGGCGCTGAGATCACGATTCCACAAGTTACCGTAGCGTATACCAAGAAAAAACTGGCTTCGATGAAGGCGATCGAGCGTTGTGGCAAACGCCGGAGATTCGGGCTCCAGGTCACCGATAAAACCAAGCATGATTGGGTTTCGCTCCACCACATCCTGAAGCCAGAAATTGTCCACCAGCCAGGGGCTGCACTCGACCGCGATTGCTCCAACGACACCATGCGGTTGGGCGAGCCCTGCATAGCGATCGGGCAATGCCTGGTGGTACAGGACCGTGTCGGATTCCTCAGGCCAGGGGACGCCGCCAGGCCGCAATGGATCAAAGAGATGTATGTGGGCATCAATCACCGGGATAGATGCGCTGGCTGCCCGAAGCAGGGGCATGGCAACTGATCCGGCCGCAAGTGTGGTTACGGATTTCAAGAGATCTCGTCTTCGCATCACCGTTAACCGATTTTCCGCGGGTCCAGATTGTGCTCGATAGCCACCTTCATCACCCGGCCGTTTGTTCGTTGAATTGCCCCTATTGTAGATGGCAAGTGGGCGGCTGTAGCTTGCGTTCCGAATCGAGACGGACGCCGGAAGCCCGTGGAACCTTCATTTTTCCATCAACGGGCACGGGTTCATCCAGCAGCAGCCGAGAAAACTACGGGATGACCCTGTAACCGAGCTGCGCCAAAGACAGCGCCGCCTAACTCCAGCGTCAAAGCTGCGGGGGCAGCGATGCATTCCGCGTAGGTTATCTCGAATGCACGGCTGAAGCGGGGAAGCGTGAACCTGCGGCCTTTGTCGGTAGGGATTTGGGCGGTGAAACGAGTATAGGGAGAACAATCGATACGGCCATGATGCCTGCGATCACATGGAGACCGCTCGTATACGATCCACTGATTTGTCGCATATATGCGATGAGCAGCGGTCCAAATGCGCTGGCGAAGCCCCAGGCCGTGAGCATAAGGCCGTAGATCGGCCCGACATTCTTCGATCCAAAGTAGTCGGCGGCAAAAGCCGGCATGGTGCCGAAGCCGCCCCCGTAACACATCAAGACGATGAACGACAGGACGGTAAGAATCGCTGCCGAAGAAGTTCCTGGAAACATCCAAAAGAGGCCGACCTGAAGAAGGAACATCGTCACGAAGGTCCACCGCCTGGTGATTGCGTCGGAGATCCAGGCCCAAAAGATCCGGCCCACGGCGTTGCCAATACTGGCAACGCCGACCATTCCCGCGGCTACGACAGCGCTGACCTTGGCAATTTCCTGAAACATTGGCGATTCTTGCGAAATGATCGAGATGCCCGCCGAGGTATTTAGAAATAACAGCGCCCAAAGCGCCCACCACTGCCATGTCTTTAGGGCGCCGCCTAGGGTGTAGTCCATTGCCGCACGCTGTTTGGTTTGGGTTGTGCTAGGGACCCAGCCTGCCGGCTTCCACCCATCGGGCGGGTTCTGCATGAAATAGCCGGTTGCCATGGTAATCACGAGATAAGCAATGCCGAGGTATGCGAACGTCTGCAAAACGCCGACGCTTTGAATCAGGCGGGTAGCCACCGGCGCAGTTACCAACGCTCCGGCACCAAAGCCGCCAACGGCAATGCCGGTGATCAACCCCCTTCGATCGGGAAACCATTTCACGAGCACCGCAATGGGAACGATATAGGCGAATCCAACGCCGATTCCGCCGATAACGCCATAACTCAGATAGAGCCACCACAGCTTGTTGGCCGAAAAACTCGCGAGAAAGACGCCTAGGCCGTAGAGAAATCCGCCGGTGAGCGCAACGACGCGCGGTCCTTTCCGATTCAGCCATAAGCCGCCGAAGAAACAGGCGACTCCGAGGACAAAAATTGAGACTGTGAATGTAAAGGTCACTTCCTCGATGGACCAGTAAAACTGTTTTGCCAGGGGGATCCGGAAGACGCTCCACGCGTAAACCGCGCCAAGGGCCATTTGCATCAGGAAGCCCGCCACCGCGATCCCCCAGCGATTTGTATTCGACATAAACTCCTCCAACGCCGATCGTCAACTTAGATGCGCCTTACTTGCAGGCGCCTTGCAATTTGATTTGATTGCCAAGCGATTCCAGAAACTTATTCAAGAGAGCCATACTTCGGCGCAGTTCCTTATGACTGAACTGGGCCATCAGCGAGAAGAGGCCTGGCGGCTCGATAATCGGCTTCTCATAACACCCCAATGTTTCGCTAACTGCCACAGCGACACTCTGCAGTACGTCTGGATTGATGGCTCCCAGTATCTTGCCGAGGATGATGGCGTTGCGGATTGCACGAATCGCATCGTCAGACTTGGCGGCGTCCACAGCCGTCTCGATCAATTTGTCGCTTGCTCCCAGTGCTCCGCGCAACAGTTCGAACACACCGTGTTCGTGCAGCTTTCCTAGTAACTCGTAGGAGTCGAGCAGGGCCTCGGCGTGCTTAGCTGGAGCCTCTTCCAAGCGCTTGCGCAATTCCTCGCGCGGATCGCGGACCGGTAATTCAAGAGGGATTGGTCGAGCCATGTTTATTCTCCTTCCTTGCAGTCATGGTTTAGCATTCTCGATTTGAACCAGGTGATCGCCCGGTTGGCGATAATCTTTGCGCTTCCACTTGCGTTCCACTTCGACGCCTGTCTGCGGCGTCGGATGCCCGTGACGGGAGTTCGTGCGCGGTAGCGGGTCAGCGCCGATCTCTCCCAATACCTGGAGTTGCACCGAAGTCTCCTTATAAGCCGGAGTGTGGGTCGCTTTGTCCGTATGGCTGCTGGTGAGACGGTTAACTGCCTCGTCCGTGGAGTTCATGGGCATATATAGCTCTTTTCCATGCACTCTTGTGGTGATGACGGCCTGTGCGCGCACCTTGCCGTAGCGCGATGTCAGCTGAACCCAGCTTCCAGTCTGGATTCCTCGCTCGCCAGCAAGATCCGGCGATACTTCCACAAAGGTGCATGGCGTCTTTTCGCGAATGCCTTCGGTTCGGTACGTCATATTGCCTTCATGGAAATGTTCCAGAAGGCGTCCGTTATTCAAGTGGAGATCGTACTCGGCATTCGGTTGATCGGTCGGCTCCGACCAGGGAACCGGGTAGAACCGGGCCTTTCCGTCTGGGAAATTGAATTCCTTCGTGTAGAGAAGAGGCTGGTCGCTGCCATCTTCAGCCACCGGCCACTGCAGTGTCTTATAACCTTCCAGGCGCTCGTACGTGACGCCGGCCATCAGCGGAGTAAGTGCGGCGATCTCTTCGTAAATCTGAGAAGGATGCTCGTACTTCCAACCTGCGCCCAGGCGGTTAGCGATGTCCTGAATAATGATCCAGTCGGGACGGCTTTCTCCCAGCGGGTCAAGAGCCTGATAAAGACGCTGGATGCGCCTCTCTGTGCTGGTGAAGGTACCTTCTTTTTCCAGGCTCGGACTGGCTGGCAGTATCACATCCGCAAAGCGGCAGGTCTCACTGAAGAAGATCTCCTGCATTACGAAGAAATCGAGCTTAGACAGCGCATCCGCAACATAGTTCGCGTTCGAATCCACCAGGCTCATCTCTTCGCCGAAAACGTACATGGACTTGAGCTTGCCTTCGTGAATGGCCTCGATCATCATATGGTTGTCGAGGCCCGGCTTAGGAGGCAGGGTAACGTTCCAAGCCTTTTCAAATTTGGAGCGAATCGCCGGATCGGCTACGTCCTGGTAGCCGGGAAAGTAATTCGGCATGGCTCCATGGTCGCTGGCGCCTTGCACGTTGTTATGCCCGCGCAGGGGATATGCGCCGGTCCCCGGTTTCATGTAATTGCCCGTTGCGAGCAGCAGGTTGGAGATAGCCGTTGAGGTGTCAGAACCCATGCTGTGCTGGGTCACGCCCATCGCCCAGAGAATGCAGACCCCTTTTGCTTCCGCGATCATATGGGCAACCTTTGTGAGTGTTTCCATGGGAAGGCCGCAGCGTTCGCTGGCCATTTCAAACGTGAAGGACGCCAGGCTCTTTTTGTACTCGTCAGCGCGATTGACCCACTGGGCGATGAACTCCTCGTCTGCGAGTCCATTGTCGAAGATGTACTTGGTCACCGCGGAGAGCCAGATAAGGTCGGTGCCGGGCCGCGGGTGCAGGAACACATCCGCGCGTTCCGCCATCTCATTCTCGCGCAGGTCAGAAACGATCAGTTTCTGGCCATGCATTTTGTGAGCGCGTTTGACGCGCGTTGCGATCACCGGATGACTCTCAGCAGTGTTGCTGCCGACGATCAGCACCAGTCCCGCCTTCTCCATATCGGTGATCGAGCCGGAGTCGCCGCCGTACCCAACTGTGCGGAAGAGGCCCGCGGTTGCCGGCGCCTGGCAGTAGCGCGAACAGTTATCCATATTGTTGGTGCCAATAACAGCGCGGGCCAGCTTTTGCATCAGATAGCTCTCTTCGTTCGTACACTTCGAAGAAGAGATGAAGGCCAGCGAATCGGGGCCGGTGGCTGCTTTAATTTCAGAGAATCGGCGTGCCACAAGAGTCAGTGCCTCATCCCATGAAGCTTCACGGAATTGATCGCCCTCGCGGATGAGGGGCTTTGTGAGGCGGTCGTGACTGTTGATGTGCCCCCAGCTGAACTTACCTTTGATGCAGGTCGAGACGCCATTGGCCGCGCCCTCGAGGGGCTCGACTTTCAAAATATGCCGGTCTTTCGTCCAGACATCGAAGCTGCAACCGACTCCGCAATAAGTGCAAACGGTCTTGGTTCGCTTGATGCGCGACTCGCGCATGTGCGATTCCACCTCGGAAACTTTGAGAATCGCGCCATAGCCCATCTCGGGTTCGATGCCCTTGACCACATCGATCATTCCGTCGAGTGCGGGCTTGGACAGGGAGGTCATGTAACCTGCTTCTCCAAGCATCGACGTTTCCATCAGCGCATTGCAGGGGCAGACACTGATGCAGTGACCACACGAGACACAGCTCGATTCGCCGATCGGCGCTCCACCATCCCACAGCACGCGGGGATGCTCGTCTTCCCACCGTATGCTGAGTGTTTCATTAACCTCGAGAGTCTGACACGCCTGAACGCAGCGCCCGCAGAGAATGCATTGGTCAGGATCGTAGCGGTAGAAGGGATTGGACATATCCACTTCGTAGGGCTTCGGTTTGTAAGGGATCTCCTGATGCTCAACCGCAAGCAGTTTGGTGGTGTTATGGACGGTGCAGTTCCCGTTGTTGTTGTCGCACACAGTGCAGTAGAGCAGATGATTACCGAGGATGCGATCGAAGGCTTCGCGCTGCGCGGCATCCGCACGCGGCGAAGATGTGACGACGTTCATGCCCTCGGCGGCCATGGCGCCGCAGGCTCTCACTAGTTTGCCGTCAACCTCAACCATGCACGTATCGCAGCTTTGGATCGGCCCAAGCTGGGGGTGATAACAGACATGCGGCACTTCGAGTCCGCTTCGGTTGATCAGATCGATCAGGCGCTCTCCAGGCTGAACTACCTGTGACCGGCCATTAATCGTGACTATCATGTGCTGTCCGACCTCCGGGAATGACTCAGGATAGTAGCCTATGTGATGAGGACACGTAAAGCTCCGTTGCGACACGCTTCGGGACACTCCTCTTTGATGGCGCAAACCCCGTATCAGGTGCCGAGAGGTCTACAGCCGGCTTCGGGCTTCGATCGGGTGATGAGCAGTTTCAGGGCCACTCTATCCAACGACTAACTTTCCGTTTGTAGGACCGTTTCGTCGACGGATATGGCTGCTCGTGACGATTATCCGTCATTGCATGTCAAGGCCCTGACAGTAGCAAGAGTCATCCAGCGAGCAACGCAAACTACGGGGCTGATTCTGGATTCATCCGAATTCCCTAGGATGGCAAGATACGTGCAACTCGGATTCGCGGGTCCAATCGCGGAAGGCGAAGCGACGGCCAGTACGATAAGGAGATAACGTCATTCATATGCCAGTAACAAAATTCAATCAACTCGACACGCGGGGCGGCGTCTTTTCTTCAATCATGCCGGGAGCCTCATCCTCGAAATGAGCACGATCTCGCCAGAACTCTCGCGTGACCTGCATCGGGAGGCTCGTACAAAAGGGGTAAGCCTTCTCGATGTGGCCATCTCTGGATCGACACTGGCCGTCGAGGCGGGGACAGTCACGCTGCTGGGGGGGCGGTCCCAATACCTTTGAGCGATGTGTCCCACTTTTCGAGTCCATCGCTCGACGTGCGCCGCTTCGAGTCGTTTGAGACGGTTGGTGAATCGAATTGGCATTGGCTTTCTTGGAGGACACTGTGAACCTGAAGCTCACCGATAAGGTTGTACTGGTAACTGGATCGACTGCAGGGATCGGATTTGCGATTGCCCAGTCGCTCGCTATCGAGGGCGCGCATGTGTATGTGAACGGACGCACACAAGAGCGCGTGGATGCGGCGGTGGCGGCGATCCAGTTGCAAGCTGCAAACGCTGAAGTCGACGGCATCGTAGCGGACTTTTCCAGTTCAGCTGGAGCTGAGGCGGTCATTGCGAATCTACCTGCAGTGGATGTGCTGGTAAACAATGTGGGCATCTTCGAGCCGAAGCCGTTTGCCGAGATTCCCGATGCGGATTGGTACCGCTTCTTCGAGATCAACGTCATGAGCGGAGTGCGGCTCGCGCGACACTACCTTGCGGGAATGTTGAAGAAGAACTGGGGCCGTATTCTTTTCATTTCGAGCGAGTCGGCGGTGCAGATTCCGCCTGAGATGGTGCACTACGGGATGACCAAGACAGCGCAGGTGGCCGTGGCGCGGGGCATTGCGGAGGCCGTGGCCGGGACCGGCGTGACGGTCAACAGTATCCTTGCCGGACCGACCGAGTCGGAAGGAGTCGGCGCCTTCGTCGAGGCGATGGCGAAGCAGCAAAACAAATCGAAGCAAGCGATTGAGAAAGAGTTCTTCGAGCATGTCCGGCCCTCGTCGCTGCTCAAGCGCTTTGCCACCGTGGATGAAGTTGCGGCCATGGTGACCTATGTCGCCAGCGAGCTTTCTTCGGCCACGAACGGCGCCGCGCTGCGGGTAGACGGCGGAGTGGTGAAGGCAATTCTCTGAGATGAAAAATTCATTTGAATGATTTTCAAGGCTCAGAGTCCGTAAAGGCCCACACAGCGTCCGGCCCACGTCTGCCGAACGCTTCGTAGTCTATGACTTCTTGCAGGCATCTGTATGCATGTGAATTTCTAAAATTGCGCCGGGCCCATGACAGGAGAAGGTCACTCATCATGAATGCTCCAAATTTGAGCGGTCCTTTGCAAGCGGCTGACGATCCAATGTTGCAAATGCCTGTCGAAAGGGTCACTGGGCAGACATCCCAACAGGTATTGGACACTCTCGCGATCGAAGAGCCTCTGGAGATCCAACTCGCCTATGGGGCAACCGACTCACGGCAGCTTCGATCGATCTCGGCAACGATGCGCACCCCCGGCAACGACTTCGACCTGGCAGCCGGCTTTCTCATGACTGAAGGAGTGGTCCGAGATGCGAACGACATTGAGCAAATTGCGTATGCCGGAGAGTCATTCAATGAGAGCAACCCTGCCCCTCAAGCGATGGATTTGCTCAAGCTCGGTTCCAAACCGAATATCGTTCGAGTAGGCTTGGCACCGGATGTCCAGGTGAATCTAGGGGGCCTCCAACGCAACTTCTACACGACGTCAAGCTGTGGTATCTGTGGTAAGGCATCTCTTCTTGCCTTGCGCACCGTTTGCCCACCGCGTACTCCGAACCGTTTTAGATTCGACGCGCAGCTGCTCTATCATCTCCCCGATCGTCTCCGCGCATTTCAGGGAGTGTTTGATCGTACAGGTGGGTTACACGGTGCGGGGCTCTTCGATGCTGCAGGGAATCTATTGGCGCTTCGAGAAGATGTAGGCCGTCACAATGCGGTGGATAAGCTTATCGGTTCTCAATTCCTTGCAGACCGTACGCCCTTGCGTGATCGTCTGCTTTTCCTCTCTGGGCGTGCCAGTTTTGAACTTCTTCAGAAAGCACTGATGGGCGGATTTCCAATGGTGGTAGCCGTCGGGGCTCCATCAAGCCTTGCTGTGCAGGTCGCGAAAGAGTTCGATATTACCTTGGTAGGGTTTCTGCGTGAGAACCACTTCAATATCTACAACGGCAGCGAGCGGATCGATCGGCATAACTCGACATCACTGGGAGTGAAGGAATGAAACTGCGAATCAAGGGGGATTCATTGCGCCTAAGGGTACCAAAGATGTTTGACCTTCGGGCAGAGCTCTACCGCATCTTCGGAGTGGACCTGACCAACGGCCCCGGCATCAGCGTGGTCACCGCTCAAACCATCCTCTGCGAAGTGGGTACCGACGTCTCTCGGTTCCGAAACGCCTCAGCGTTTGCTTCCTGGCTGGGGCTCTGTCCGAGAAAAAGATCAGCGGCGGCAAAGTGCTTTTCACCAAGAGTCGACGCGTGCGAAGCCGAGTCGCAACTGCGCTCCACATGGGTGCCCAGTCCCTCCACCATGCCAAAGACTACCTGCGCTCTGGTTTTCCCGCGCGGCACGGCGTTCACGGATTTCCTCAATCACGCGAGCGATGGCGCGACAGACGTGCCGGCAATTTTCGGCCAGGCGCACAATTCGAAGCGCTCCGCTTCACCTGAACGGGTAAGGATCTGAACTCGTTCGGGGCTCCGCCATGGCGCCGATTCGAGAACCGTTCGAAGCAGCCCAAGATCGCAGAAGTTCAAGCCAGCGATAAAAATGAGGCTTTCGAGGGGCTTTCCTCGTGCCCATCGGCTCACTTCCACAAATTCACCTGAACTCGCGAATTCCCGCGCGCGACGGTTGATAAATTCGATCACCGGAAAAGTCTCCGTCTCCTTCAACTGTTCGATTACCGAAGTCGTTATAATGACAGCTGTCACCGCACTCATCAGGACTCCTTACCCCACCGCACGCTCCGGCGCGATGGATCCGTCTTTGATCCTGTGCGGTTTCTTCTTCTGGCGAACATGTTCCTGGCAGCGATGCTGATCGAATGCTCGATCCAGAGCGCCTTGGGATTGCTCATCGTTGGAAGTAGTGGTGGACATCGATAATCCCAACCACATGCGCTACAGGTTCCGAATTGAACGCCGTTTCCTCTCATCCTGTGCCGAGCCGGCTAGGCTTAAGCAGGTTCGGCTTCCAGCCCAGCGGCGTGCGGATCTTCCATTTGTTCAGGCGTAGACCGTCTCGCCATGAACGGTGTAAGACCTGTGTTCGGTTCCAGCAATGATGTCCTTGGTCTTGTCTATGTCATCCGGTGTGCCATGGACAACGAGCAAGAACTTGTCGGTCTTCAAGGCAACATCATACTTCACGACGCTGTCCTTTGGGATGCCGATGCTTACGAGGCCTGCCCCCACTGCACTAACTCCTCCGACAACTGCGGCCCCTTCAAGACCGGCGATGATCCATGCCACCAGCGGGCCGGCCACGAGAATCGGCCCGAGACCCGGAATATCGAACATCGCGGATCCGAACAGCAGTCCCCAAAATCCACCCCAGAACGCGCCCAATTTGCCCCAGTACTTCATACGGTCGCCGGCGTTGTAATAGCCGACCACATGTTCGTCGGTGTGTGTGTCTCGCGCGGCAATCGAGAGGCTCTTCATGTCGACACCACCCTGCTGCAGTTCCTTGATGGCGTGCTCCGCCTGCTCGTGGGTGTCATAGATTGCTACTACAGAATTGGTCGTGGTCATTCTCTTCTCCATGCTGGTCGGTTGTCTGAGGTCGATTGAGGTGCTGTTCAAACAGGTTCTGCTATGTCCACAGAGATAGTGTCAGACTTGGATTCTCAATTGATGGTCATATTTGCTCGCAGATGTGGGGTCCGCTCAGCCATGAAGTGGCCAAAAGAGCACAGCCTTTGCTGCTGTGCCAGGAGGAAAATGAGATTCCAGCCGCCTAACTCAGGCGGCCAGGGAGACTGTCATGTCTGAAGTTCGGGCTTTCCCATCCATCCCCACAAAGATCCTTTTGCCCATTGACTTTAGTCCATCATCCGAGGCGGCTTTGGAGATGGCAGCTGATGTGGCTCAGCACTTTCATGCCGAACTCCACCTTCTGAACGTGATTCCAATGTTTCCCACCACCACTCTCCCTGACTTCGTTCCTGAAGGCGAATTCCTTCAGGAGGCGAGAACATTTGCAGAAGGCCATCTGGCAAAGTGCCAGGCAACTCTTAGGGCCAAGGGTGTGAAGTCAACTTCCAGTATCGAAGTTGGCAATGACGTAGCGGGAAACATCATGGAAGTGGTGGAGCAGGAACATATCGACATGGTCGTCATTTCCACGCACGGCATCTCCGGGTGGCGTCCGTTGGTCTTCGGCTCCATTGCCGAAAAGGTAGTCAAGCTCGCGCAATGCCCGCTCTTGCTCCTTCGCTCAGCCAACCCCGAGACAAGTGCAATAGCTCAGAATGGGGCGGTCTCCGAAATAGTGGCAGCGAAAGCACAGGAACAGGTAGCCATGTGAGCCTAAGCAGCACCGTCGTGTCTTCGCCAGATAAGTCGGCAGTCGAGACGGTTCAGCTGACTGCGCCGAACGGCCTCGCGAGCGATGAGGCCCACGCGCGTCTTACAAAAGACGGCCCCAACGCAATGCCTGATACCTCGGCTCATCCGCTGCGTAACGCGCTGGCCAAATTCTGGGCTCCAGTTCCGTGGCTGCTCGAAGCTTCAATTGTGCTGGAGATCGTTTTGCATAAATACTACGAGGCTGCAGTTATCGCTGCCCTGCTGGTATTCAATGCGGCACTTGCTTACTTTCAGGAGAGCCGCGCCAAAGCTACTCTAGCCGCTCTCAAATCTCGCCTTGCGCTCAACGCGTCGGTCCAGCGCGATGGTGAATGGAAGACCGTGCCGGCGGCGGAACTGGTATGTGGCGACTTGGTGAAGTTATCGCTCGGCGGAGTGGTCGCTGCCGATGTGCACGTGAACGGCGGATCAGTCGAGCTCGATCAGTCGATGCTTACAGGCGAATCACTTCCAATTGAAGCTGGTGCAGGTGCCGACACGTATGCCGGAGCCCTTGTTCGGCGGGGTGAAGCAACAGCGACGGTGACGGCCACAGGCGTTCGCACGAAATTTGGCCGGACGGCGGAGCTTGTCCGCACTGCGCACGTGGTGAGCACACAACAGAAAGCGGTGCTCAAAATTGTGCGCAACCTGGCGATCTTCAACAGCTTCATAATCCTCGCAATGGGTATATTTGCCTATACCCATGCCATGCCTTGGAGCGAGATTGTTCCACTGCTGCTCACGTCCATTCTGGCGGCCATCCCCGTGGCATTGCCCGCGACATTTACTCTTGCGGCGGCGATCGGAGCGAAGGCTCTGGCCAAGCTCGGCGTCTTGCCTACCCGGCTTACCGCGGTGGACGAAGCTGCGTCGATCGATGTCTTGTGTTCGGACAAAACGGGAACTCTGACACGCAATGAGCTCTCCGTAACCAGCGTGCGTCCAATGCCGGGATTCGACGAAGCCTGCGTCTTGGGATTAGCGGCTCTGGCAAGCTCCGTGGGCGGTCAGGACCCCGTTGATGCGGCTATTCGCGCCGCCGCTTCACACAAGGTCGCATCGCAGTTGCCAAGACTCGCCACCTTTGTACCATTCGACCCAGTCAAGAAAACCTCGGAAGCTACGGCCACGGACGAGAAAGACGACACGGAACGGATCATCAAGGGCGCCTTTACTGCGGTAGCGGCCCTGACGGCTCCGTCGCCTGCTGCGGCTTCGATCGCTGACGAGTTGGAAAAGCAGCGTTTCAGGGTATTGGCAGTAGCCAAAGGCCCTCAGGCCAGCGTACAAATCATCGGTCTAATCGCGCTGAGCGACCCACCGCGCACAGATTCGATCGATCTCATATCGGAGTTGCAAACCCTCGGCGTACGAACTGTGATGGTCACAGGAGATGCGCCGGTCACCGCGGCGATCGTCGCCAAGGAAGTTGGGTTGAATGGCTCTGTCTGTCCACCCGGAAAGCTTCCCGACGACATCAAACCGGACGACTTCGCGGTTTTCGCAGGCGTTCTTCCGGAAGGAAAATACGATCTAGTCAAAGCCTTCCAAAAAAATGGACACACAGTAGGAATGTGCGGCGATGGCGCCAATGACGCTCCTGCGCTTCGCCAGGCGCAGATCGGTATTGCTGTCTCGTCGGCAACCGATGTGGCGAAATCGGCCGCGGGTGTCGTATTGACCGAAGCGGGCCTGGCCGGAATTGTAGCGGCCGTAAAAGAAGGCAGAATCACGTTTCAGCGTATCCTGACCTGCACGCTGAACTCTGTAATGAAAAAGATCTTGCAAGTGCTCCTGCTGGCAGTCGGCCTGGTCATGACCGGACACGCGGTGCTCACGCCGATGCTGATGGTGATTGTGATGATCACCGGCGACTTCCTCGCCATGTCTCTGACAACGGATAGAGTGCGGCCCTCGAAGACGCCGAATTCGTGGCAAATCGGCAGCATTACGGTCGCAGGAGTTGTCCTCGGGATCTGCTTTCTTGCCTTCTCGACGGCAATCCTGGCGGTTGGCAAATATGAACTGCATTTCGGTGTCGAGGCGCTCCAAACACTTTGCGTGGTCGGCATTGTGTTTGGCAGCCAGGCAACAACCTACGTTATTCGCGGGCGTCAGCATCTCTGGGGATTGCGCCCCAGCGTTTGGCTTGTGCTCTCTTCGGTGGCCGACGTTCTTATCATTTCGACCCTCGCCCTACTGGGAATCGCCATGACGCCATTGCCCCTCGCAGTGATCGCCAGTGAGTTTGCCGCAGCGATTGTCTTCGGTGTGTTGCTGGACGTGATCAAGATACCGGTCTTCGCTCGTCTGCGCATCTCCTGACGAACAAATTCCGACTGGTAACAGCTGGCGTGACGCATAGAACCAATGGGGAGTATGCAGAGCAATTTGCACAGCTAATATTCTCTGCCGCCTCACAGAAAGACAATCTGGGCTCCAAGATTCGAGCTTGCGAGCAAAACTGACCAGCATTATGTACGAGTGAAGGTTGATGGTGACACCAGGAGAAAACCGACATGCCGGAACAATCTGAGAACTCTGAAGCAACGAAACTCGAAGACAAGATAGTCTCGGAAGCATCAGCCGAGAAGAGGGTTGATCACCTCGCGGAGAAGGCCGCAGAGAAAGCCTCGAAAACAGAGAATAACTACGACAAGGATCACTCTCTTTTTACAAAATGAACAATTCGCACACACTCCGCCCCGAATTGGCATCGATTGGATCAATTACCAATTTGGCGTGGTCGTGTCTGCCTTGATACAGGTGCCCTGGTGGAGGAGCACGGTCCGGAGAACGATTACAAGTGACATCGATTTCTACAAAGCCCCGGTCGAAGCCTGATTCCGAGGACGATCTCAAGTCGCTACCCATGCCGGAGTTGCAGAAGATACTGGGTTCGTCCCCAGACGGCCTCAGCCAGGCCGAGGCAATCAATCATCCACGGAATGGGACTCCAGAAATAGGAAAGAAACTTTAAGAGCTGATTGGTTTTCTTCTCGGAAATCTCATTATGCCCGTATTGAGTCAGCCGTTTCTCTTCGAGAAAGCAGCCGAATCGCGCCTTCGGGTAACCCATTTCGCGTGGTCGATGCGAGTCCATACGCTCGGAGGAAGCAGGAGGACCTTGGGAAAGTCTTGATTTGCGCGATCTCAGAATGACAAACCCTGACCCTTTGCACCGCAAGCGCTGAATGACGGATCGGGCGTATTTGTCGTGAGGTCAGCTGCATCGGCGAGTTCCAACTTGAAGGAGAAGCAACTGCCGCGGCCCAACTCGCTTTCAATCGTCAACTCCGTGCCGTGGCGTTCCGCAATCCATTTTGCGAGAGCGAGACCCAAACCGGAGCCTGCGGCCGCCTTATCCGACGGTGCGCGATAAAAGCGATCAAAGACTCGAGACAGGTGCTCCGACGCAATCCCAACGCCCGTATCTTTGACGTGGAAAGCAACGCGCTTCCCATCGACGGCCGCGCAAAGCTCTACCGAGCCTCCAGGAGGCGTATATTTGCAGGCGTTTTCCAGAAGAATTGAAAGCAGCCGCAGCACGCCGGTTTCGTCTCCCAAAACGAAGAGGTCGTCGCAAGGCATCGCTATATTGAATTCGAGCATTGCCTGACGCATCGCCCCATTCCATGTTTCGGCTATCGAGCGAACGAGAGAATGAATATTGACAGGAGCTAGCGGTAATGTATCAGCTCCTCCGTCGGCGCGCGCGAGCGAAAGGAGGTTTTCCACAAGGCTCGTCATCCGCACAGTCTCCTCCTGCATCCGTATCAAAGTTTCGCGATACTCTTCTGCGGCGCGAGGTCGATAAAGGGCAACCTCAAGCTCGGTGCGCAAGAGAGCGATCGGGGTCCGCAATTCATGAGAGGCGTTGCCCGTGAACGATCGCACGCTTGCGAATGCTTTGTCGATCCGCTCAAGCATCTGATTGAGCGTCCGGGACAAGTCCGAGATTTCATCTTGCGCTCGCGAAACGGGAAGCCGAATGTCGAGATTTCGGTCGTTGATGCGGCGAGCTTCTGCTGCAAGAGCCGCCACCGGCAGAAGCGCTTTGCGGCTCATGGCGTGCCCTCCGGCCCCAGCAAGCAGGATCACGATCGGCATCAAGAGCAAGAGGCTGGTGCGAAAACTCGAAAGCAGGACGATGGATTTGTCCAGCGCGATGCCCGTTTGCACCGAGAAATGCTTCCCATTCGCTTCGATCGGATATGCGAGAGTCCCTACAGTGTGAATTCCTTGGCGGAATTCAATAATCTTGCCGCCCATTGGCAGGTCGCGGGGTGCAGGCAGATCGGGGTTCGCGGCGCTCATGCGCTTTGAACGAAAGATCCAGTCTCCTCGATCGTCGCGTATCTGAAGGTACTTTCCGTCATCCTTCAGGTTATAGATTGCAGCAAGATCGTCGCTGAGTTGCTCAAGACTTCGGCCCGGGTCTTCCTGACTGAGAAGCACTCGAACATCATCCGCGCGCTCCTGCAGGCCGTGATATTCGGTTTCGTCGAGGGCGCGCTGCAGCATCCAGAAACTAGCAAGGCACAGAATCACGGCAGCCGAGGCGAACATCGCGAAGTACCATAACGTAAGCCGAAGACGAATTGGCATTGAATTCATTTCATGAATCTCACTTTTTGAAGTGCGGTGCCAACGAAGACATACCCAGTACCGCGTACGGTAGCGATTAGCTTTGTCCGAAAGGGAGTATCGAGCTTAACGCGCAGCGAGTTTACCAGGACGTCCAGGGAGCCATCGCCAACTGCATGGTCCTGGCCCCACACAGACTCGATCAGCGCCGGCCGTGGCACGCACTGGCCCATGCGCTGTACAAGGCAAGCCAGCAACTGAAACTCGTGACGGGTCAGGCCGATGTTCTGCATCTCGCGAATCACTGTACGGCGTTTCAGATCGACCGTGACTTCCCCTGCTTTGATCGTGCCGTCATCTTCCCGGTGGAGGCGCCGCGTGATGCAATACAGCCGCGCCACCAGTTCGGCAAAGGAGAAAGGCTTCGTCAGATAGTCGTCCGCGCCGAGTTCAAGTCCACGAATAATGTCGTCTTCGGAATCGCGGGCGGTCAACATCAACACCGGCGTCATTCGCGCTCGCGCGTGCAGGGTTGTAATCAGGCTATAACCGTCCATGCGCGGCAAGCCGATATCGAGGACGATCGAATCGAACTCGTGCACCATCGCGAGTTCCAGGCCAGTTTCCCCGTCAGGCGCCGTGAGCACGGTGAACCCGCATTCATAGAGTCCCTTGCGCAACAACTCCAACATGCGCGGCTCGTCTTCGATCACCAGGGTGCGCATCACCCCTCTACGCTAACGCTGCGTTGAATACAGCAAGATGAAATGCGCGCCATTGTGCACGATGTTGGTGTACAGAAACCATCGATCAAGCACGATTAGTGCGGCCAATCACAGCGAGATCAGTCGCTTACTCAGGATTTGTGACGCAGATCACTGCTGTGGCCAACCTTAGGTAATATTCACCGCGTTGTTAACGCGTCTCCACGAATCGCTCCTACGCTGCTCACAGGTTCATCAGAAAAACCTCAATCCTGTTTGAGCCTTCGGCGCAATGCCGAGACTAGGAGTGCCATGCGAAAGCTGTTTTTCTGTCTGCCCATCCTTGCAGTTTGTCTCTTTGCGTCGATTCCGACATTGAGCCAGTCCAACAAAGGAATCATCAGCGGGGTGGTCAAAGACTCCGGTGGCGCGGTGCTGCAAGGAGCGAAGATCGAACTGCAGCCGCAAGGGCGACCGATCAGTTCCAACGAGCTGGGCGAGTTCTCAATCTCTGAAGTGGACTCGGGCACATACACCGTGACTGTCTCCTACGTAGGTTTCACCTCCTTTACGGGTAGCGTTACAGTAGTCGCGGGTCAAACTGCGCAGATCGATGCTGTGCTCAAAGTTGCAAACGGAAACGACGAAGTGATCGTCACCGCCGATCGCCCGCGCGGCGAGGCGGAAGCGATCAACCGCACACTTGCCGCGGATAACATCCTGCAAGTGCTGCCTGCCGACGTCATCGTCTCCCTGCCAAACGCAAATATCGCCGACGCATTGGGCCGCATGGCCTCAGTCACAATCGAGCGCGACGAGGGCGAAGGCAAATACGTGCAGATTCGCGGCACGGAGCCGCGCTTGAGTAACACCATGGTCGATGGCGTGACAGTTCCGTCGCCCGAATCAGGTGTCCGCCAGATCAAACTCGACACTATCGCCTCCGATCTTGTGGAATCGGTCGAGATTAACAAGACCCTGCAAGCCAACATCGATGCCGACGGCATCGGCGGCTCTGTCAACCTGGTCACCAAGACCGCCGGCGAAGAGCCCACGGCCACTCTTTATGGCGTGGGAGGATACACGCCGATTATTGGAGGCCGCACGGTCGACCAGATGGGCGGGACAGTAGGCAAGCGGTTCGGCGCTGACAAGAAGCTTGGCCTGTTAGTCGGCGGAACCTACGATTTCAATGGCCGCGGCATCAACGACATCGAACCGTCGCCAACAGCCACCAGCGCCACGCCGCACTACGACAGCATGGATCTGCGCGACTACATCTACTACCGCACGCGCTGGGGTGCGACCGCGAGTGCCGATTACAAGCTGCAAAATGGCTCGAATATCTCGTTACGCGGACTCTTCTCGACGTTCCGCAACTGGGGCAACAAGTGGGTCTACACGCTGAACGATGGCGATGTCCCGGGTTATAGCCAGGATTGGCGCCGCCCCAACATGGCCATTGGCAGCCTTGCATTACAAGGGAAACATGTCTTCAACGCTTCCACCATCAACTGGAGCGTCTCTGCTGGCCGTTCGAGGTCGCTCAGCGGCAGCGGCAGCATCAAGTATTCGTGGGTCGGTGACCCCAATATCAACTGCACCAACGCTCCGGGTGTCAGCGTCAATCGCCCTGGGTGGAGCTCTGGATGCTTCGGCACAGGCGCAGACAACTCTGAAAACCCCAACAACTACAAGTTGAAGTCCTTTGCGCCGCCCACGATTGGGCAAAGCGCACAGGTAGACCTTCAGGCTTCTGCCTCGTACGCCAGGTTCTATCACATAGGGCATCGGTACGGGACATTCGAATTCGGCGGCAAGATTCGCAATGCACATAAATTCGACGATACCTATGACGAAACTTTCAAGCCGAACGGAACCACGCTTGTTTCAGCGCATCCCGAGTGGGACAGCGATTTCACCGATTCCAACTATTACGACAAGACGTACCACATAGGCCCAGTTACTGACTATAACAAGGTGGAAAGCTACGTGAACAGCAACAAGGGGCTCTTCAGCCTGAGCGGCGGCCCCGGAGTGAATGCCAATAACTACGATTTCGTCGAGCGGATTCCGGCAGGATATGTGATGAACACCATCGAGCTTGCGAGCCGGCTTCGACTTGTCACTGGGGTTCGCTTTGAAGCCACGCACCTGACGACCCTGAGCTTCGATCCTAATCTCACTCCCGCGCCAACTACGCTTACTTACAAGGCCGGGGGTGACTATCTGGATGTACTGCCTAGCGCCTCGTTGAGGTTTGCGGTCGACAAGGACTCGGACCTGCGCCTCGTCTACGGCCGCGGGCTAGCGCGGCCCGATCCTCAAGATGTCACCGCCGCCGTTGGCCAACCGGACATCTCGACGACGCCGGCCACGGTCAGCATTGGAAATCCCAACCTGAAAGCCGAATATGCCAACGATTACGACATTCTGTACGAGCGGTCCTTCAATAATGCAGGCTTGCTCCAGGCCGGCTATTTCTACAAGGACCTGTCGAACCCGATCGTTACGCGGCAGACACTGACCAACAGCTACCAGTACAACCCGGGCGCACCAACCCTCGTCTCTGAACCAGCGAACGCGGGCAGCGCGCATGTGCAAGGGGTCGAAATCGGATTCGAGCAACGTTTCTCGTATCTCCCTGGAGTCCTTCACGGAGCAGGTCTATCCAGCAACTACAGCTATACCTCCTCACAGGCCAATGGGGTCGACCCACTCCGCACCGACAGCCCGGCCCTGCTCCGTCAGGCTCCCAACAGCTGGAATATCAGCCCGACGTTTGACACGCGCAAATTCTCGCTGCGCGTCGGTATGACATTCGACGACAAGATGATCTACGCCTATCAATACGAGAATCTGGCCTACGCGTACGACGACAGCGGTAATCCAATTCTCGGGAGCAATGGCCAGCAGGAGACAACGGCCAACCCTCAAGTCAATGGCACCGCCGGTCCAGCTGGGGACAACTACCTCTATTCCCACTTCCAGTTCGATACGCAGGCCAGCTATAAGTTGCCCTGGGGTTTTCAGGTGTACGCCTACGGACTGAACCTGAACAACGAAGTGTTCGGCTTCTACAACGGCAGCCCCCAATACGTCGTCCAGCGCGAGTACTATCACCCGACCTATGCGGGTGGCCTGCGTTGGACCTCCCACCGCGAATAACGAACTCCAAACAAGAACCAGGAAACGCCCAACATCAACCGCCTCGCTCACAGATGAACGAGCGAGGCGGACAGAATTCTGCATCTCGAAAATAGGAAAGAGGAAGAGGAACATCGGTGAAGTTCACACATGCAGACAAAAGCTGGAAATCCCGTTCCCGAGTGGCCGGTTGCCGCATATTGACTAACGCACTGTTTGTCTTAGCGTTTGGTCTTGTCTCATTTTCTGCGACATCGCAGACGCTCGCGCCGGCAATGCGTCTCACAAAGACGATCGTGCTTCCCGGCGTGCAGGGGAAACTCGATCACTTTGCCATTGATCTTGCAGGCAATCGCTTGTTTCTCGCCGCAACCGGCAGCGGTTCCGTGCAAGTGATTGACCTGGAGACTGACAAAGTGCGGGAGAGCATTGGAGGCCTGGTTAAGCCCCACGGCCTCGCTTGGGATGCGTCGACCGGAACCCTCTACGTCACTGATGGTGCGCTAGCAGAGCTGAGAGCGTACAAAGGGGAGCCATTTTCCGTCGCAGGGACAATTAAGCTTTCTGTCGACGCGGACGACATGATGTATGACGACGCCAATCACATGCTCTTTGTGGGTCACGGGGGCAGCGATACGGCCAATCCGGCAAGGGTCGCCGTGATCGATACGGATCACTTCGCCTTGATTGCAAACGTCGGCGTGGCTTCTCATCCGGAAGGGCTTGACTTCGATCGAGAGACAGGGCGCCTTTTTGTAAACGTCGCGGATTCGAACGAAGTTGCTGTGATTGATACGGCAGCTAAAGCGCTCTCCTCTCAATGGAAGGTCACCAAAGCCGCTGAGAATGTGCCGATGGCGTTCGATCGCGAACATCACCTTGTCTTCGTCGCCTGTCGAACTCCCGGAACTCTCATCGCTCTGGATTCGTTGACCGGCAGGGAGATTGCCAGCCTGCCTGCGGCCGGAAAGGCTGACGATCTGTTCTACGACCCAGCGCTCCGGCGAGTCTATCTGATCAGCGGAGCTGGCGAAGTAGACTTGTTTCAGGTGGACGAAGGACGCACCGTACGCTCGCTCAGCGTCCTGCAAACCGTGCCTGGAGCGAAGACTGCATTGTTCGTGCCATCGCGGAACCTGGTCTATCTGGGTGTTCCCGGCACGGCCGGCCATGCCGTGGAGATTCGAGAGTATTCAACTGCTGAAGTCGAGGCCAAGAAATGAAGCCTCCGAATCCTGGCTGGCTCCTCGCTATCATTTCCTGCATCGCATTGAGCAGCGGGTGTCCTCTGTGTGCTCAGACGTCGGATGATGTCTTCCAGGCAAAGAATGATCTGGAGAATGAAGCGAAGCTGGAGTTCGTTGTCGTCATCACCCGCCATGGAGTGCGCTCTCCAACCGGCAAAACCGACCTGCTCAACCAGTACTCTCGCAAGCCATGGCCGAAATGGAGCGTCGCTCCGGGATACTTAACCGAGCATGGCGCGAGGCTGATGACGCTCGTTGGCGCTTACGACAGGGAGCAACTCGCCGCCGAAGGGCTGTTCGCACCTGGCGGCTGTGCTGATGCACAACATGTGCGGATCATCGCCGACTCCGACCAACGCACGCGCGAAACGGGCAAAGCGCTTGCTGCCGGTCTGGCGCCAGGGTGTGCGATCGAAGTAGGCGCCCTTCCTGAAGGAACTCCTGATCCCCTCTTTCATGCGCTGGCGGCAGGGGTTGGCCATCCGGACAAGTCGCTGGCAGTGGCGGCGATTACAGGACGCATCGGAGGCAACCCGCAGTCCTTGGCGCAGGCGTATCGCCTGCAGCTCGAGGCGCTCGAAACCGTACTGGGCGGTTGCAGCCCAGGCTCCGACTGCACGGGCGCTGCACAACCTGCGCCTCGGTCGATCTTCGAGATTCCATCCGCGATTGCAATCGGGAAAGGCGAGCATCTGGTGGACTTGCGCACGCCCCTTGGTATTGCCACCACAATGTCCGAGAACATGCTGCTGGAATATGCCGAAGGCATGGATGCATCAAACGTCGGCTGGGGGGGTGTCGACCTTCAAAAGTTGCGCGACCTTATGCAACTCCACACGGCCTACGAGGACATCACGGCGCGCGCCAAATATGTAGCGCAAGTGGAATCCTCGAATCTGCTTTTCCATGTTCTTCAGTCCATGGAGCAAGCGGTTCAAGAACATCTGGTGACGGGCGCACTCACCAAGCCGGGCGACCGTCTTCTTATTCTGGTCGGGCACGATACGAACATTGCCAACATCAGTGGAGTGCTGAACCTCTCCTGGATCGTCGACGGGCGTCGGGATGATACCCCTCCAGGCGGAGCATTGGTATTCGAAATGTGGAAGAGTCAAAGCACTTCAGCCCATTCGGTGCGTACCTACTACGTAGCGCAGACGCTCGACCAGATGCGTGATTCAACGCCGTTGAGCCTTGCCCAACCTCCCGAACGGATGCCGGTGTTTCTACCGGCTTGCGGCCAGGCTGACGGTTCCTGCGGATGGGAAGCTTTTCGTCAGGCTCTTCACGATGGGATCGACGCTGCGTTCGTGAAGTGATTTGCACCTATTTCCACTCAGCCGATCGCCACTGCAACATCCGATCAGGAACGGCCAGTCCTATTGCATGTCGACTTGTGTTTACCGATCCGCTCTATTTCGTGTGGATGCATAACGCCTTTCCTCCAACATTGCATTGACAAGTGGACGACTTGGGGGCTTGTCGGACATGTGACTCAGCGACCTATTGCGGGCTTGCGCTGAGCCTTGTGCATGATAAAGGACGATATCAACTGCTAGGCGGTTTCCGGCGAATCGGCATCTCTTTCTTCCCTGGGCGATTTCGGCATGAACCTCATAACAACCCGTAACTTTGAAGTATCAGTTCTTTGTGATCGCGCGATGCCAAGGCGATTTGGCCCGGACCTCAGACCTCACTCTGAGGTCCGGGCCCGTTTAGCTTTAGTTACTACCGACCGGTTTTATTGGCCATTCGCGACTTCCTCCGCCGTTCCTCTTCCGTGTCCAACGCGATTGCCATTGTTAGCAGGGCATTGCGAGAACGAAACATACGTGACCGGCGGCCCGTAGACGAACCAGGATGGAGGCAGGAGAACGGGCGATCCATTCCAGTGCACCGTCAGCATGGCGAGGGCCCTGGGCGCACTGGCGGGACGCCGCAACCGGAACCGAACCCACCATCACCCATTCGGCCAGCAGCAGTGGGCTAAAAAGTCCTCCTGAATAGGAAGCAGGATCCGTTATCGAACCATTCCGTCAAATTGGCGAGTGGAAAGGTTGCATCAAATAGCGACGAGCAGTACCCCCGCCACTCACAGATGTACCCGGTCAGAACGATCAAAAAGATTAGCTGGCAGCCACAAGGCTAAGCAGGGGGAAGAACACCGCCGCCAGCGCATTGTCTCTCTTCGCCCCTTAGAAAGTCATTACAAGTTGGCTGCTCCATTTTTACGTGCGGCGATCTCCAATAGGGAAAGAGAGTCTTCCGTTCCGAGGCGCGCACGGCAGCCTCTTGTCGCGCCTTTTGGATGCGGCATCGGAGGGCATTAGTCATGTTCGATTCCGACTTCATCTTGCTGCTCATTCCCATAGTCCCGGCTCTGGCGTTCATGCTCTGGGTGGTTTGGGCGCTGGAGAAGCAGATCAGGTAGATAGGCAAAGCCGTGACGCCATCGCTCGCCCGAAAGGCTAGGTCCGAATCGTGGCGATGACCGGGTTTAGTGCGGTTCAATACCTCCTGTTTATTGTGCTCGTAACCGTCTGCGTGAGACCCTTGGGCGGATACATGTATCGGGTCTTCTCTCGTCAAAGAACCTGACCTTTTAGAACTTCTTCGACGGTCTGAATATCAACCAAACCGCTGCATCCGTATATTGCTAGCAGCAAGCGATCGGCGGAGTATGCTCGGCGAAGTTCCGCAACTTTTTCCGTGCCGGCACGGTACGCAGGTAGATACATTCGGCCCAACAGGGGATGCAGCCCCCATGCGCCAGACAGCTTATCGGCGCGTTCTTCCGTCACAAGAAAATCTTGCCGCAAAGTAACGGCCACTTCCGATTGCGGTTTTCCCACCTCCCACGTCAAATATGACGACTGGTTCCTGGCATCATCTTGCAACAAGGCCAGCAGCACGCCTATTTGCAAGTCTTCATCGGGCAACTGTTCGACTTCGGTGACGCCATGTGCGATCAGGATCGCATTGTTGGCGATTCCCTCAAACAGCGTGGCGGCCCGCGTATTCATGGTGAGTACCGTAGCCTCGAAGCCCGCTTTGCCTCGGATGTACAAGTTCTGCAAATACGCAAACGTTGTCACATGCCCAGGAACAACTTCGTGGCTCACAAGTTGTTCGAACTCAGGGAACGAAATCTGCAACGAAGCATTGATCTCGTAAGAGGCTTCGTATTGTGGAGTACCGTCCTCCTTGCGCCCGTCCGATGTAGTTCATTGAGCCGGAGAACCATGCGTCTTTGATGGGGAGGAAGCTAATGTTGGCGCGTGGAACATGCGCGAGTTCACTGGGAAGGTAGGGGAGAAGATTTTTCGCGCTGAGCTGATCGAAATGTGCAATCACTGCAGCACCCAAGCCGCGCACCGATGCCATCGGAACGACGCGCTCCCGGCGCCAGTCATCCACCGCAGCCAGCAACCCGCGGGCAGCGGTGCTGGCGTATCCGGCACGGCCCAACAACTCGGCAACGCGTTCTCGTTTTTGCTGCGGAGTAGAAGGCTGGGGTGGCTTTCCCGTGGATGCCTCGACTGCTCGCGCGTACGACACCGGATCGCCCTTGCCGAAAACTTCCATGGCGAGGTCCCACATTGTCTCAAGGGAGAGCGCCAGGCCTGCAAGATAAGACCGACGTGTCTCGCCCAGTTTCTCTGCTTCATCACGAATTCCGGCGATCGCTTTTGGAAGGTTCACCTCAAGCAGATACTGCTTCAACGCCTCTTGATCGAGGCTTTTGCTCGACACGCCGCCGGACTCCCGCACCCTCTTCGCAGCGGGATGCGTGTAAGCATTGGGGAGAGGTTCGTCGGAAAACCACGAATCAGCAATGAATCGCCCGGTGCCCGAGGGGCACATGACGTCGCCGCCCCAGAGAGTGTCAATCCCGAGGACTGCGTCAGCAACATACCGTCCAACCTTGTCCATCAAATTTCCTTTTCCTTCTTCAATGCGCCGAACCAGACGTACATGCAGAGTGCAAAAAAGAATAGTGCAGAGATAGACTGCGAAATTGGGTCGTAAGAATAGAAAGGAGTCTTGACCAGATCCTCTCGATACCAGGGGAAGAGTCGCATGGCGGCCCCCAACACACCGCCGAGCGCGCCGCCTGCCATAAGCCCTGAAGCAATGATCACACCACGCTCGCGAATCTTCCTGCTCGGCGCACCACCTGTCCTTTCTGAGCGCTTGTTCAGGAAGTGAGACAGGAAGCCTCCGACCAGGGCCGGAGTGTTGAGTTCAAGTGGCAGGTACATGCCCAAGGCAAAGATCAAGGACGGCTGGCCAAGCATTTCCATGATGATCGCAACCATTGCCCCCACCCCGAACAGGACATAGGCAACTGGTTGGTGGCTCATGAACCCCTGCACCAGCGCTTTCATAATGGAAGCCTGCGGTGATGCCAGAACCGGCCGCGCATCGCCGATGAGAGCCTCGCCAAATTGAAACGTGTGGGCCAGCATAACGATGGTTAAACCGACGGCAGTCGCCGATGCAAATACGCCCACAAACTTCACTTTCTCTTGCGCTGCCGGAGTAGATCCGAGCCAATATCCGGCTTTCAGGTCTGTGATAGTTTGGCCCGAGACCGACAAGGCGGTGCATACCATGCCCGCAATCGCCATCACAAAGAACATACCGGCTGTTCCTGATACCCCGAAGCGAAGCAATACGATTGACGAGATAATGACTGTCAGCATCGTCATGCCCGATACAGGATTACGCGCCGTTGTCGCAATGGCGTTTGCCGCCACCGAGGTGAAGAAGAATGAGAAAAGGAGAGTCAGTATCAGGCCCACTGCGACGGCGGTCCATGAGCCTGGAAGGTTTCCGAGGAAAGCCGCCACTGCGATCGCGCCGATCACGACGCCAATAAGGATTGAAATCATCGGCACATCGCGATCAGTTCGCGCCTGCTGAGGAACTTCACCGTGGCGAAACGTGCGGAGCGCGATCCCGAATGATCCTGCGACAACTCGCAGCGATCGGATGATGCCGAAGATTCCGGCAGAAGCGATGGCGCCCACCCCGATGAAGCGCGCATAGTTGCGATAGATATCGACTGCGGTCATCTTCGAAATCGGAATCGAGGCGGGGAACACCGCTGAGTCAATGTGGCTGCCGACGAACCAGATCAATGGGACAAGGACGAAATTGGAAAGAACTCCGCCTGCACACAGAAGCATGGAACTGCGCAAACCCATCACGTAGCCAAGGCCAAGGATGAAACCGATAGCATCGAATCGAAATACCATCCGGGCCCGGTCTGCAAGCGAATGCATTACGGGCAGGAACTGAAAATCAACATATTCCTTCCATACTTGGAATGTAGTGACGAAGAGGTCGTAAATGCCAGCGATGCTGGTCGCCTGCAGCAAAAGCTTGGCCTGGGAGCCGCCTTTCTCTCCGGTAACGAGTACTTCGGTGATCGCGGTTGCCTCGGGATAGGGCAGCACCCCATGCATTTCGCGCACAAAGTATCGCCGCAGCGGAATCAGAAACAGAACACCGAGGCAGCCTCCAGCGAGGCAGATGAAGATGGTCTGCACCGGGTGAGGATCGAGATTGAGGATGTAAAGTGCGGGAAGAGTAAAAACAGCGCCGGCAACCACGCCCCCCGCGGCGCCACCGATTCCCGTGATGATGACATTCTCAAGCAGGCTCGAGCGGCGTTTGAAAACTCGAGCGAGCCCGATGGCCAGAATGGAGATGGGAATTGCAGCCTCCATCACTTGACCGACTTTCAGACCCGAGTAAGCCGAAGCAACTGTGAAGATGACACAAAGCAGGACCCCCAAAAAGACAGAGCGCAGCGTGAGTTCCGGTTGTTTCGCTTCGGCAGGAACAATTGGCTTGTATGTTTCGCCGGTCTTCAGGGTCTGGTAGGCGTTTTCTGGAAGAGATTTGAGTTCGATATCGTTCATCGATGGGTTGTCCACCTTGCGGGATGTTCAGACAGCAGGACCCTCAACGACCTGAATCAATCCGTGGGCCCGTTCGCTCTGTTGGAATGACCCATGCAGTACATCACCGTCACGACGTTAAAGCAAGTGTGAATGGCCCCGGGCAGGTGACACTTTGTCAGGCCGGCTGATAGAGAGCATTTGCCCTTCAAACGAGCCTGCGCTCTTTCGGCCTAGTCGAAATGGAGAACCGTGCGCCTCAGGCTCGTTATGCCTGGATGACCCGCAACCCGGAATGTATGGTCCGCCGCCGCATTGCAAGCGAAAAATGAGAATGACATGTAGGTCTGCGCGAAATGTATCCGGCCTTTGTGTGAGCGAGCGCTCTGGCCCTGGATGGAATGCGCTGCACTCTTGTCCTACTTAGTAACGCAGGCTTTTAAGCCTATTCCGGGTTACAGGTTTCAAGAGTGCCGGGTTCGACCGTTTTTGCCATCGTCATGGTTCGCCAGCAAACCTGGCAGGAATCTTTTCTCAGTCGCCGCTGGTCTGTGATTGTGGGACGCCCGGAGTGAACGCCGAACTTCTGTCGAACCTCGACTCGAATGCGGGATTGGGAAACCAGCCTATCTGGGCCAACGGACAGCGCGACACGTCCAACACCTTCCAGGTTACTGGCGTCGATTCGACGAACCTGTTCAACGGAAAGAGTTCGAGCGGAGACTCTTCGCAGCGGTACAACTTCAACATCGGAAGCGCAGCCACAGCGGGTGGAACGTTTTCGGTGGGCACTTCAGTCTACGGATCAAACGGGAACAGCCTTCCTTCTCCTCCGCCTGAGTTCACGCAGGAATTGCGTGTGAACGCCTCCATGTATGACGCGCAGCAGGGCGCCACAAGCGGTGCGCAGATCGACGTCAACACCAGCACCGGTACCAATAACTGGCACGGCCAGTTTTACGGTGACTACGCGAATAATCTACTGAATGCTTCGCCATTCTTCTTCAATCAGGCCTATCAACTGCACCAGGACGGCATTGGCGTGTTTCCGAAGTCGCTCGTCAACCCCTGGCTTCGCCGCTCGACCGCTGGAATTACAGTGGGCGGTCCGCTCAAAACCAGCAAGCTTTTCCTGTTTGTTGCGTATTGAGACGAAGGAACCAGATACTGCCCGTTGGGCATCTTTGTCTGCATGATTGCGACCGCTACTGGATCAATGGTGGATGCAGTTGCGCATCGCGGTGTCAATGAAGATCAGGCGACCGGTGTCGTGTCGGCTTCGCGTTTTCTCCCAAGGCCCACCACGGGAATCTTGTGATCAGCGGCGGCGCGGGCCTCTACTACGATCGAGGGGAGCTGTTCGCCTATCTCTCGCAGCCCGCCGGCAGTTCGATCGGCGGTCCTTTCGGCGTGACTGAGTCTTCGCCGCTCGTGAGCTTGGCGAATGGCAATTCCGATTCGGGTCTCACGCTGGAGAACCCCATGGGAGATCTGGCGTTCTCGTCGGCTCCTGCGGGCGCTTATGTTCCGCCGAGTTCAAACCCGGGTGTCATTACCCAGGCGTTGCAGTCCCAGTTGAACGTGATGACGGGGGCACCCACGTCGGGTTACTACGCGCAGTACGGCAAAAATTGCAGCGGCCTCCAAGCCCAAGAAGGATACTTCCTCTGCACCACGCCGCTGAACCTCGACGTCCGCGGCATTGAATCCAGACGCGCTGTGGTAGCAGCCGTTTGAATTGCGACACCGACGACCTTGTTTTCACTATTCGCCGGCAGTGACGAAGGGGAAAACGTAGCCGTTGCCCCGGTTGGAAGACCAGTGACCGCAAAGCTGACCGTTCCGGCAAGGCTGCCGTAGGTCGGCGATACCGCCAACTGATAAGTAGCGGTTCTATTCCGTCCGCAACGCCTGCATGGGATCGATAGTGGCCGCGTGGCGAGCAGGCACAAACGCCGCCATAAGGCCGCACACCACCAGAAGCGCTGAAACGGTCACGACGGTAAACGGATCATGCTGGCCCACGCCAAACAGGAATGATTTGAGCAGCTTCGTTGCGATCCATGTGCACGCCAGTCCCACGCCCAGCCCCCAAACCACCAGCGCCGCGGCGTCTCGCAGGATGAGCAGCAGCACATCGCGTCGCTCCGCACCCAGCGCCATGCGTATACCCACCTCACGCGTGCGCCGACTCACTGAGAATCTCATCAAACCCGACAATCCCACCAGCGCCATGATCAACGCAGTCCCGGCAAACACCGTCAGCAGCGAGGTCTGAAAACGCCGCCGCGCGGTAGCGATCGAAATCATTTCTCCCATCGTATGAATATCTGTCGCAGCAATATTCGGGTCGATCGACTTCAGGGTTACCCGGATTTCATTCGCGACGGTGGCGGGCGGAAGAGTCGAGTGCACGGCTACGCTTGCATCGCCCGCGTCGTAACTCGCGTTGTAAATCTGCGGCTGTGGCTCCTCTTCAAGGCTGGTGTTGCGCACATTCGAGACAGCTCCCACCACGGTCGACCAGCGCGCGAGCTTCGAATCGCCGGTGATGCGCCCTCCAATGGGGTTGCGATTCGGGAAAAATGTCTCCGCAAACTTCTGATTAATGATCACCGGCCGGTTGGTCGTAATGGCGGCGTCGTCGTCGGTAAAGGATCGCCCGGCGAGCAGGGGAATATTCATCGCCGCAAAGTAATGCGGCGTGACCTCGCGGCCTTCCGAGAGCTGATAATTCTTGTTCGCATAACCGTCGACCCAGATATAGGTGAGGCTTTCCGAGTTAGTCAGCGGCAGGTAATTCACTGATCCCGCCGCCTGCACGCCAGGCAACGCCTCAATCTTTGCCATCAACTTTTTGAGAAATGCGACATGCTGCTCGGGCTTGCTGTAGCGCTGGTCCAGGCTCACGTGGAAGGTCACCGCGGACCGGGTAAACCCGGTGTCCATCGACTCAACATTGATATAGCTGCGAATCAGCAGTCCCGCCCCCGCCAGCAGCACCACAACCATCGCCGTCTGCCCAACAATCAACGCGCTCTGCACGCGTTTGTACCCAGAGGTGCTCCCGCGCATGGCGTGCGATTTCAGAAACTCCGTCAACTCCATCCGTGAAGCGCCGATCGCAGGCATCAATCCTGCTAGCAAACTCGTCAAAAGCGACCCACCGATCGCAACCAGAAACACTCGTGCATCAAGAGACGCTTCGTTCAGCCGCGGAATATTTCCGGGATCGAGCTTCGGCAGCAATCGGAGAAAGAGCACTGCCAGGACAATGCCTACTGCACATCCGCCAACGCCAACCAGCATCGACTCGGTCAACAACTGCCGGACCATACGGCCACGGCCCGCACCCAGGGCGGCGCGTACACCCAGTTCGCGCGCCCTTTCGGCGGCGCGCGCCAGAAGGAGGTTGGCCACATTCCCGCATGCAATCAGCAATACCAGGCCAACCGCCGCCAGCAGCAACCGCATCAGCGGGCGCACGGGCCCAATGGAGAGCTCGGTGAAACTTTCGACCAGCGCGCCCCATTCGCGCGCGATATCTTCGTCGCGTGGGTCCGGAGGGTATTGCTTATCCAGCCGCGCCATGATGCCGGCCATCTCCGCCTGCGCCTGATGAATCGACACACCGGACCGGAGCCGTGCCACCGAAACATTGTTCGCGACGCCTCGGGAAGTTCTGGCCTGTGAGCTAAGCGCGAGAGGCACCCAGATCTGCGTGGATTTGATATGAGAATCTCCGTAGGGCAGATCGGACTTGAAGGGATACTCAAACTCCGTCGGCATCACTCCGACAATCTGATAATTCGAACCGTCCAGCTGAAGGGAGCGGTTCAGCACGTCCGGTCTTGCTCCGAACATTGACACCCAAAGCGAATGGCTGATCACGGCAACCTTCGCATGGGCGGGCAGATTGTCTTCCCCGGTAAATGTGCGGCCAAGTTCGGGCGTCGATTGCAAGGTCGAGAAAAAGTGGTCGTCAACCCGCGCCCCACCCATGCGCTGGGTTGTGCCCTCCTGCGTCACACTGAATTGAGCTTGTTCGAAGTTGCTCATATCCACGTAGGATTTGGCCTCGCGCTTCAGGTCGTAGAAGTCACCGTAGCTGGGACAGATGACCTCCGCAGGAATCTTGAGGCTGGGATTCGGCGAAAACAAATAAATCAGGCGCTCAGGATCTCCATACGGTAGCGAGCGAATCAGCACCGCATTCACCAGGCTGAAGATGGCCGTACACGCGCCGATGCCGAGGGCGAGCGTGAGCACCGCGGTGATGGTGAAGCCGGGACTCTTGTTCAAGGTGCGCAGGCCAAAGCGCAGGTCCTGCAAGGTTTGTTCGATCCACAGTAGAGAGCGCTCGTCGCGATGTGCCTGTTTTGCCTGCTCCACGCCGCCGTACGCTCGTCGCGCTGCCAGCCGTGCTTCTTCTGGCGACATACCACGCCGTTCGAAGTCGTCGGCAAGCAATGTGAGGTGCGACGCGACTTCGCGCGCCAACTCCTCCTCGGCGCGCTTGCTTCCGAGGAGATTGTGAAGTCGTGCGATGATCCTTCTCCAGCGCGCCATCATTACTGTTCCTCCGCGAGCAGCTTCTCAACCACGCTCGCCATTTGGCGCCAGCGTTCGGTTTCCTCATCGAGCGCCTTCATGCCCGCTTTCGTGATGGTGTAGTACTTCGCTTCGCGGTTGTTCTCCGTCTTGCCCCACGAGCCGCGGGTCCAGCCGCGTTGCTCAATACGCACGAGAGCCGGATAGATGGTGCCCTGGTTGAGATTCAAAACGTCCTCCGAGACCTGCAGGAGCCTGTTGGCGATTCCATAGGCATGCTGCGCGCCCATGGTGGCAAGAGTGCGGAGGATCATGAGGTCGAGAGTGCCTTGCAGGATCTGGGTAGGCATTTTCTTCACTTGGCTTTCAAGTGAACATGGATTATCACTTGGATGTCAAGTGGAAATCGATGGACGGCTACGGTCGAACATTGCCGGCCGGTTCATGGCGGTCGCTTCCGAAGCAGATCGTCGCGCGATCGATACCTTCGGCGCCGCCCTGCGAGGTTCGGGACGCCCGCTGGTTACGACCTTTGGCTCCATGGGCCTTTCGCATGTTGGCTTCCGTGCCGCAAAGCCGGAGACGGAAGAGGATGAGCCCGATCCGTTGTCAGCGAGCATCGCCCGTGCAAAGACGGAGGAAAATGTCGAGGCCCTGGCTTCGCTCGGCGTGCGTGCAACCATGATTCGGCCTGCGCCGTCAGTTCACGGCGACGGCGATACCGGACTGGTGCCCCAGCTCATTGCGATCGCCCGCAAGAAGGGCCGCTTTGCCTATGTCGGAGACGGTCAAAATCGTTGGCCTGCCGTGCATCGGCGGGATTTTTTACGCACAATCAACGGCCGAACGGCCATTGATTGCCTGAACTCCAAAGTCGCAGGCCTTCCAAAATCCGTGGAACCCTTGAAATTAGGGCGTTCAGATCAAGGTTACAAGTCAAAATGTTCTGTCCCGATTCCAGGTCCGCCTCGCGCATTGAAGACAAGATGGTGTAGGCAGCGGAGTCCCTCTCCGGCCTGCCAGAAAACCCGCT
The DNA here is from genome assembly GCA_963704415.1 of uncultured Acidobacteriaceae bacterium. Lineage (GTDB taxonomy): Bacteria > Acidobacteriota > Terriglobia > Terriglobales > Acidobacteriaceae > Telmatobacter. Next base: position 3,941,471 of record OY969908.1, read on the forward strand.
GGCAGCGTCGAACTCCATTTGCTAATCTTGGCGCAACATGACTCAACAGTCTGGCGCAGTCAGTGTAGCTTTGCTTCTGCTCTGCTCTCTTCCGTTGCTGGCGCAGAAACAAATCCCGCCCAAGGCGATCCGCTTTCAAGGCGCACCACAATATACGCAACAGGAGTTGCTCGTGGCTGCGGGCCTCAAGCCTGACGCACGCCTGAACTCTCGCGAGGTGAAAGCGCATGCCAAGCAGCTCAGTGATACTGGTCTCTTCAGGGAGATCAAGTTTACCTCCGACAGCAAGACACTGCTCTTCACTTTGACGCCTTCCAGCCAGCTTTTCCTCATGCATTTGGAGAATGTGCCTCTGACGCCGGGCAAAGAACTCGACGCCAAACTTCACGAGCGGTTCCCGCTTTATCACGGCCTCTTACCTGCCAGTGGCTCCATGCTCGAAGGAATCCGCCAGACAATCGAAGAGATGCTGGCGGCCAAAAGCATCAAGGCAACGGTGAAAGCCGCTCTCACCAGCGGCCTGGGCCCCCAGAAGCTCACGGCTATCAACTTCACAGTCGTCTCGCCGGCGGTGCATATCGGCCGCATCCAGCTGGCCGGCATCTCGTCCGCCATGCAAACCAAGGCCAACCTCCTGGCCAGCGGCCAAACCGGAAATAGCTTCGACACAGAGAACACAGCTGCAGGTCTTCAGCGAGCTTTCGAGGACCTCTACGAAGACCAAGGTTATGCGGCAGTGCACGTCGATGTTGCCGAGGTTGACCCTCCCGAGGTCTCGGATCAGTCTGTCGATATTCCCTATGCGGTAACGATCAAGGAAGGTGGGACCTACAAGCTTGGAACCATCGACTTTCCGGCCAACACGCTGGTGACGCGCGCAGATGTTCAGAAAATCCTGTCCAAATACTCGGCCGGTTCTGGACGGCCGCTCGATCTGTTTCTCCTGGCCGTCCGCGACGCATACCATGCGAATGGCTATTTGGACTGCTCCATCGTTTCGCATCCTTCCTTTAATGAGGCTGCTCACACTGTGAATTACGGCCTCGAAATCACTCCGGGCTCGCCGTACCGGCTAGCCTCGGTCAAATTCGACGGAGCTCCCGACGTGATAGCCGCGAAACTTAAGCTCGTCTGGAAGATGGCACCCGGCGACGTCTTTGACGAAAGCTACGTCTCAAATTTTGCGACGCTGGCACAAAAGAAAGACAAGCCTATGACGAAATGGATGCAAACAGTCATCACCACCTATGACGTCAAGGCCGACCCTGCCACCCACGAAGTCAACTGCATCTTCCATTTCGCCAACACCGCTCAGAGCCCGCGCTAGCTGCTCTCCGGTGCAAGCGTCGATTTGCACATAAATCGAGGGAGCTGTGTTGAATCGACGGGGGAGCACATCGGTCAATGGAAATGCTTGAATAGACGTCGGAATCGCGGCTCTTCCACAATTCAAACACCAGTGCTCCCCCGGGATTACACGATTCTGGAAGTTGTGCGTGCCGGATTCAGGTTCTCGAAGGAAATGAGATCGACCACCGGGAATTCTTTGACGGCGCGCAGGGCATCGCGTTCGATTTCGCGCGAGGCGCGGAGGCGCGTGCGTACCTTGTCCAAGTCGGCGTCATTGTAGCCGGGGTGCGTCACGAGTTCCCATATGCCCTGCGGGAGTTGTTGCAAGAGAGCGCGGACCGTGTCTGTGTTGACGACCCCGGTAGCGGCGACGGCGATGGTTCCATCCGTGGTGCGGAAGCCCTCCTCGGTGAGGATACGGCGGAAGTACGGTCCGAATCGGCGGAGTGCGAAGACTTCGGCGCTGCGGACAAGCGTGGCGCGGGGCGATGCACGGACGGCCCATTCCGGTTCGAATGGGTTGCGTACAGCGTGGATGCGGGCGGCAGATGCAGCGCGCAACACGGGCCGCAGAACCTGGGGAAACATGTGTGTGTGCTTATGGGTGTCGATGTGCGTCAGGTGTAAGCCGCGACTTTGCAGCAACGCGATTTGTGCGGCGGCTTCGGCCTCGATTTCGTCGGAGCGGACGCGGCCCGTGAAGAGGCGAGGGAGAAACGTGGTCAGCCTGGGAGGGAAGAAGCCCGTGTGGGAGTCTATAAGGGTGGGAACTTGATGCGGCGGCAGGACCGGCTGGCCATCGACGAGCACCAGGTGACAGCCAACGCCTAACGAGGGGTTCGCTCGCGCGAGCGCGATGGCTTCGGCGGTGGCGGCCGCTTTTGCCATAAGAGTGGTGCTGGTGAGCACGCCAGCTTGATGCAACTCGACGATTGCCCGGTTCACGCCGGAGGTCAGGCCGAAATCATCGGCGTTTACAATGAGACTGCTCATCGGGCAAGTTTACCAATGCGGGGCGCGGCTCTGGAGCGCGACGCGCTGGAGTTAGACGCTGCTATCATGACAAGTAGACCGCGCGGTGACCCACCCAAGTGGGCGGTTAGCTCAGTTGGTTAGAGCGCCTGCCTTACAAGCAGGAAGTCGGGGGTTCGAGTCCCTCACTGCCCACCAAGTACCCTTCCTATATGCCATCCCATTCCGACAAGTAATGCTCACATCCACGATTACGGTCCCCGATGGTCCCTGGGATGGATACGATTTCGCTAGTGTAGTGTCTCATTAATAACATCTTTTATATATCGAGTCTCATCTTATGATGAGGAGACTTCGATATGCGTGTAGCTCAGCCCATTTTTCTGAAAGAAGAAGTGCGGCGGAAGCTGGAGCAGCAGGCGCGCGGGCGTTCGACGGCGGCGCGTGTGGTCATGCGCAGCCGCATCGTGTTGCTGGCTGCCGACGGGCTTCAGAACAAGCAGATCGCTGAGAATCTGAAGGTTGCCCCCCGAATGGTCGGGTTGTGGCGGGGACGGTTTCTGGAGCTGGGCGTAGAAGGATTGCTGAAAGATGCTCCCCGGCCTGGACGCACACCGTCGATCTCCTCAGAAGTGACTGCGGCCTTGATCGAAAGAACTACGCAGAGCACGCCTGCGAACGCGACCCAGTGGTCCACGCGTACGATGGCGCGGGAGATGAGCATATCTAAGGCTTCCGTTTCGCGCATCTGGCGGGCCAACGGCATCAAGCCGCATCGTGTCGATAGTTTCAAGGTGAGCAACGACCCGCAGTTTGCAGACAAACTGGAAGCAATCGTTGGACTCTACCTCAATCCGCCCGAACACGCTCTGGTGTTGTCTGTGGATGAGAAGAGCCAGATTCAAGCTCTGGATCGCACCCAACCTGGGCTGCCGATGAAGAAGGGCCGAGGCGCAACCATGACGCATGACTACAAGCGCAACGGCACGACGACCCTGTTCGCCGCGCTGAATCCCGCCAATGGAGAGGTCTTCGGCCTGTGTCAGGAGAAACACCGTCATCAGGAGTGGCTGAAGTTCCTGCGCATGATCGATCAGACCATACCGGCTAACAAGGAAATCTATCTGATCTGCGATAACTACTCGACTCACAAACATGCACGAGTCCAACGTTGGTTGGAAATGCACAAACGCTTCCATGTTCACTTCACGCCGACATCCGCTTCTTGGCTCAATATGATTGAACGATTCTTCCGCGACCTGACCCATAACCGCATCAGACGCGGAGTCTTCCAGGACCTCGAGCAGCTCATCACTACCATCGCAAGTTATATCGACGTCCATAACAAGAACCCCAAACCGTTCATCTGGACAGCCAAAGCAAGCGACATCCTCGAAAAGGTCACCCGCGCTCAGACCGCACTTAATAAAAGACGATCTGCGTGAGACACTACACTAGGTCTATATCTGCCATTTTTCCGTTGTGAAAGATCGCAGCACAGTGCAAACACGTTGGAATCGTGTTTCCCCGGAAATCCAATCGCTGGGGGCAAGATAAACCTTTCTGATGAGGACCCAATGCCATCTTGCCTATTCCTATTTCTTGCCAACCCCCTGCCACACCGTTTCTATCTCCTCTAAGGAATGCCCTTTGGTCTCGGGGACAACGCGCCACATGAACAAGGCCGCGAGGATGCTCATCCCGCCATAGATCCAGTAGGCGAACCCATGCTTGAAATGGTCGACCAAATAGGGATTTTTATCGAGAATAGGGAACGTCCAACTGACGAGATAGTTTGCGATCCATTGCGCCGCTACGGCGACGGCCATGGCCTTGCCCCGAATCTGATTCGGGAAGATCTCGCTCAACAGCACCCAGGTGACCGGTCCCCAGGATACGGCGAACCCAGCGGTGTAGACCAACATCGACGCGATCGCGACCGTGCCAGTACCGCCGAGCCAGAAATTGGTGCCCAAGGAAATCATGCTTACCGCCATCACCAGAGCTCCAACGATCTGGAGCGGTCTGCGACCAAACTTATCCACGGCCAGAATCGCAACCACGGTGAACGTAAGGTTGACCGCACCGACAATGATGGTCTGGAACAGTGAGGCGTTGGTGCTCAGGCCCATGCCTTTAAAAATATCCGTCGCATAATAGAGCACCACGTTGATGCCGACGAATTGCTGGAAGACCGACAGTGTGATGCCGATAAGAATGAGACCCATACCGAAGGACAGCAATTTGCCGGAATGATGCACCTGGAGCGACCTGCGGATTTCGGCGAATTCCTTTTCGGCTTCCTCCGGCGTTACCAGTTTGGCCAGCACCGCACGTGCGCCGTGCTCATTTCCCTTCAGCATCAGGTAACGCGGAGTCTCGGGCACGAGGAGAAGAAGCAGCAGGAAGAGACCGGCAGGAATGGTGCCGGAGAGGAACATGTAGCGCCAGCCGATGGTGTTGAGCCAGGCATCGCCGCTCCCCGTTTTGGAGATTCCGAAGTTGACGAAGTAAATCACCAGCATGCCGAAGATGATGGCGAACTGGTTCCAAGCCACCAGATTCCCGCGAATCTTGGGCGGCGCAATTTCGGCGATGTACATCGGCGACAACATGGAAGCCAGTCCCACGCCGATGCCGCCAAGAATACGGTAAAGAACGAAATTCGCCATGTATCCCGATCCGCCGTGGCCGATGGGAGCAAACGGAAACTCCGGCGCCGCAGCGCCCAGGGCCGACACCAGGAAAAGCACGGCCGCCATGACCAATCCGCGTTTGCGACCGAAGCGAGTGCTCACCCAGCCGCCAATGAGTCCCCCAACGATACAACCGATGAGAGCGCTGGAAACTAAAAAGCCAAGCAACGAATTCGCGGCGTTGGCCTGCGCGGGGTTGGTCAGATCGGTGAAACGTGGATCGATAAAATACGCCTTCAGACTGTCCACCGCGCCGTTGATTACAGCGGTGTCATATCCAAAAAGCAATCCGCCCAACGTGGCGATGAGGGTCAGCAAAACGACATACGGATTTAATCGCGACATACCGTCCTTATGAATTGCCGGTGGACTGAGGGTCAATTCTGCAGATCATTGCTGTCTTTGCGCAAGGGTGAAGAACTGGGCGTCCTCCTTTTTTGCGCAATGGCAGGATGGTGGAAGATTTTCTGTCGTCCTTTACGATCATGGAAGGTTTCGGAGACCCGATTTCCGATGACACTTCAATCAGCTCCGGAACCGATTCACGGCTTAGATCGATCAGGACTGCCCACTTCCAGATTGTGCAAATACGGATCATCGAGATCATAGCCTATTCGATCGATGGTCAGACGGTGCTTGCCCGACGACAGGCATTTCAACCCCATCGCGGCGATTCCTTTCTTGCGCACCGAGTGGGGATGCGAGAAATGATCCTGGTCGCTGATGTCGCGGGTCAAGCACTACGAGCTTGCTGGCCGATGGATGAGGCTGGAGCGACCTATTTCACTTCAAACCCGGCAAATAGATCGGTGAGGCCTTTTGGAACGGTTTGCAACGCTGGAGCTGCTGTTCGTTGAGGGTCACATGCTACGGATGATCGACCGGTCGGTCTGGAAGGGTCTTCCGCCTCGGCGCATCTTAGGGGACCATTTGGGTTGTTTCGATTGCTGCCACTGTGTAGCGGCTGTGTCGAGTAGGTCCGGGCGAGATTGACGGCGGATTCCGGCAGTCCCATCCTTCAGCGATTGTTTGCGTTTTGCACGTTTTCCGCGCCCGCCATCGAACGCCACCAGACGACGAGCGCAGCGAGGTTCGACGCTGGCGAGTGGACGCAGCGCGCTGCAATTCGAGAATCTCGCCTCGGACGGATTGAGCGCATCGGCGATTGCGCAAAAGACCGGACACTCCCATCACACTGTGCTGAGGTACCCGGCCCGACCCGAAGCCCAAAGGCGTGTGCGCTTACCTGCGAATCGAGCCTCCAGAGATGCCATGTCCGTTAGGACATGACCTTGCCGAGGGCGTTCACAAAGCCGCGGATTATTTGCCAGTGGCTTCCAGATGGGCGGGGGACCTGTAGCCCGCTTCTTTCTCGGTCGGGAAGTGAGGGCGAATGCGCCTGGCGAGTGCCGATAGGCGCATAAGAATCAGCAGAAGGATCACGGCAATCGCCGCTAGCCAGAAGTCTGAAGGTGTCATCATGGTTTACCGATCATACCCCGCAAACGCCCATTCGGAACGCCTTGGAAAATCTAAGGTAATATTCCAAATCGTGCTCCTCACCCTGGCGGGATGCGGCAATCACCAGCCCGCCTGCCCCCATCGATCCCATGCAGACGAGACGCGAAATCGAACAAGGCTTCTCCCGCCGGAGACAACAACGGCAGGAGGTTTTTCCGAATGTACAAAAATGAACAGGCAGATTTTTTATGGCGCGCTATAGTTTTTCCCGTGTTCTCCCTGGGGAGCGCGAACATCCATCCGCTAAAAGACACGAGGTACGTCACGTCCCGCCGTTGCGGTCGGTCAATTTGGCTTTAGCTTTGCTTAAGGGCAACCGGCGTGACCAAGGGTGACTGTGGAAATCCAATTCGACGGTGGAAATCCAATTCGACGCGCGAGCGTATAGTTGTTTTCGCAGAAGGCTGACAGAAGTATCGGACCAGCGACGATGGATGGACTTTTTCCAGTGACCGGACGGAAACCGGAAGACGGCTTGGAATGAGTAAAACAGCACTGCAATCGCAACGAGATTCAGTATCAGGGCAAACTCGCCGCCATTTCCGGCTGGAGAATACCGTTGCGCCCGCGCTTCGAGACCAGCGTCAACGAATCTATCCTCGAAACATTCCGCCGAGGCCGGCGAATCGAAGTCTGGAGGGAAGGCATGAAGATCGCTCTGTTTCTCATGCTGGGTCTGCTATCGCTCGGGATCGTCTCGTTCGCAGTGAACGTTCCCGATACGGATGTTGCAATTCTGCTGGATCTGCTGGCCGTGCTGCTCTTGTTTCTGTCCCTTGGGCTGGCTCAGGATTACGGGACGTCTAAAACGAACTCTCAGTTTCGGCGCGAGACCACATCACAACCTCTAGCCTCTGTGGGCAACCGCAAGTCAGCCTAACGCAGGGCAAAGTAACCTGGCCCGTTGGGGCGTCCTCTGAGGCTCTTTTGTGGGAAAAATGTCGGAGGCAGACGGTACACGCTCGCACCCACCCCGGTCGAATGGGGGATGCCACCCTCTGCCAGATTGCTCTCTGAGTCCCCGCAGAATCCACCGCAATTTTGCCAGCACTGAAGGCAACGCATAGAAAACAGAGGGAGAAAGTACCTGCGACTTCCTGCTGACTACGCAGAAGACCTACCATTTGAACGGGAATCGTCGGAGGAAAGAATGGACGGTCAGTTCCTAGGTAAGGTGCTGGCCTACTCATGCACGCGGATATGCAAAGGGTTCCAGTTTGGATAAGACCGTGGGGAGATATTCCGCAACCGTTGGATGGATATGCATCGCGCGCTGTATGACCGTATATGGCGCCTTCGCATACATGACGTCCAGCAAGATTTGAACTACTTCATCGCCGCCGGTTCCAAGAATCGCGGCGCCCAGGATCTGTTTTGTTTCGGCATCCACTGCGATTTTGATGAAACCTTGCGTCTCACCCTTCTCATACGCCCTGCTTACTCGACTCATCGGATATTTCGCAATGAGTGCGGCGCGCCCTGATTTCCGTATCTCGGCGTCCGTCATTCCGCATCGGCCCAGCGGAGGGTCTGTAAACAAAGCGTAAGTGTGGATTCGATCGGACACGCGCCGATGGTCTGCGTTGAGCAGATTATCGGCGACGATCTCATAGTCGTTGTAGGAAGTATGGGTAAAGCCGCCGTGGCCATTGCAGTCCCCGAGCGCCCAGATGCCGGGAACGTTGGTTTGCAATTGATCGTCAACGATAATGTAGCCGTGTTCGTCCGTCGCAATCCCAGCCCGGTCCAGGCCCAGATCGTGCGTGTTAGGCGTACGTCCCACAGCGAGAAGAACGTGCGTGCCTGACACTTCCGGCGAACCTTCACTGCATTCCATGCGCACTGCGATACCGCTGTCGCGCTTCACCAGGGATATGCATTTCGCATTCAATCGAATCTGTATCCCCTCAAGCTCAACGATCTCCCGCACCGCTTCGGAGACATCTTCATCTTCGCGTCCAATCAGGCGCGGTCCCATCTCAACGATCGTGACCTCACTTCCGAAGCGGCGATACATCTGGCCGAATTCCAACCCGATATAGCTTCCGCCGACAATCACGAGATGCTCCGGCAAATAGTCGACATCGAGCATTGAGGAGTTAGTGAAGAACGGCACATCATGAATCCCCGGAAACGCGGGAACCATGGCGCGCCCTCCAACGTTGATGAATATTTTGTCGGCTTCGAGGACTTCATCATTGACCGCGACGGAGTGGGACGACTCAAAGCGGGCATGGCCCTGGATGACCGTACAATTTTTGAGTCCTCGCAACCATTCTTCGACGCCCCGGTTCGACCGTCCGGAGATTTCATCCTTACGCGCTTTAATGCGTTTCATGTCCGCGCGCACGTCGCCATTGACCACAAATCCGAAGTCGGCGCCTCGGCGCGCAAGATGGGTTGCATATGCGCTTGCAACGAGCGTCTTTGTGGGTATGCATCCCGTATTCACACATGTGCCGCCAAACTTGTGGCGTTCAATAATGGCGACCGAGCTACCCGCGGACGCTAACCGGGCAGCCAGGGACGGCCCTGCCTGCCCGGTCCCGATGATGATTGCATCAAGATGCCGCGACACGAGGAGTCTCCTTTAGGGAAGATCTCTGGCCATCGCGGGCTCAGAGCCTGTTTCAGTTCGCGATAACCGGCCGATTCGCGAAACGTGGGAATGGCCTTGCAGGGCATAACAAACCGTTGGATTTCCCCCTGCACGCTGGTGCGACCACGCTCCCAATTGGCATCGAGACCAAGGGCGTGTGTAGTTTTGGATTTCCGTCAGTGCGCTCATCGAGCGATCGGGTAAATTCCGCCTCCCGGTTTACCCCGGCCGCTTCCGAAAGCAGAGACCGCGTGGCAAGACTCACCATGCAACTACAGGCGGAAAGAATTCAGCAAATAAGGCATCGTAATATGGCTTTACTTCTGCGAGCTTTGGCTTGGCATGCCCTTTCGAGTAAAGGTCGTATTTGTTGAACTCATTTACCCAGCGAAACATAGCTACGTCCTCGTCATTCATCAGATGGCGGTACGCTCCGTGTTTATGAGCGGGATAGAAGGAGTGGTAGCGCAGCATGTAGAGCGCTTCCTTTGGAAGATACTCCTTCATCACCTCGTAGATATACCCGTCATGGCCGAAGGACATGTGCACCTTGTCGAGCCCGCAGTTCGGTTCGTAGATGCCGTACTTAGTCGAATACACAGGATCATGCAGATCGGGATTGGCGGCGAAATATTCAGGGAACACAATGTGTTCGGAGAATGCACAACCTACCGGGAAGGTATCGCCGACTACTCCCCATTGGGGCTCACCCCACAGGCATAACACCTTGCCGAGGTCGTGAACGAATCCTGCCAGTACGAACCAGCGTGGGTGGCCGTCGGCGCGAATTGCCTCTGAGGTCTGGAGAAGGTGTTCAATTTGCGTCAGGTCGGTGTCAGGGTCGCTGTCATCCACAAGAGTGTTGAGAAACTCAGCAGCTTCCCAGATGGATCTCTTTCCCTTCTTCAAGGAAAAGTACTCTTTCTCTTTCGCGAGGACATAGTCGAAGGTTTGATGCTCGTGGTTTAAGCGGTAAAAGCGCGCGACCCCGGGGTCTGCTTTTTCGTCGTACTGCCGGAATTCCGCCTGCGACTTTCCCTCGCGATAGCGACCTTGAAGAAACTGGTCCCATTCTTCCATGTCGGCACGTAGAGGCTGATCCTTCTGCGAAGTAGCTGGAGTTGCCATTTCGACCTCCTGAGTGCGAATCGCTCAAAGCGACCCGTTTCCGATAAAGATAGGATAATTCACCGGAAAATGCCACCCGTCCGATCGATGACGGTGGTGAAGTCCGCCGTGTCTTCGTGCAAGTTGTTTCGGCGAATCAGGGCTAGGGACGCGGCGATGCCGGCAAGTACCAATCAAGGACGAAGCATGATTCTTTTCCATCGTTCTCTTCGTAAGTCTGAAGGCGGCCGGCCTCTTGGCTTTCCGCTACTTGCTTTGCGCGGTGTCGAGCCTGAGAAATCGTGCGGCGTTGTTATAGAGAATGTCGCGTTTCTGCTCGGGGCTCAGGTAGTCGGCATTTTGGATCACGCTGATTGAATAGGTCATCAACCTGGGCCATTGCAATTGATCAGTCCCGAACATCACGCGGTCTTCGAAGCCTGCCTCGACGAGGCGCTGGATGTAGCGGTTGACCTCTTTGAGGGGGTAGCTCCAGATGAGCCCTGCGACGTCCACATAGACGTGGGAGTTGGCCTGGAGCAGAGTGAGCATGTTGTCGATCATCGGATAGCCGGCATGCATCACCTGGACGCGCAGCTTGGGGTGCCGCGCCAGCAGGTCTTCGAGCAGCAGTGGGTTTCCCATCGATCCTCGGAACTTCGGCGAGGTAAAATTCGCGCGGCCAGAACCGCCAGTGCCCATATGGATCGCAACGGGGATGTCCAGTTCTTCGGCGAGAGCGAAGTATTGATCTACTGATGGATCGCTAGGGGAGAGGCCTTCATATTGCAGGCCGATCTCGCCCATGACTTTGAAGCCGTCCTTGGTGAAGTCCTTGCGAAGTTCATCAAAGGATACGCGTGCGCCAGGCTGCATTCCCTCGTTGAAGCTTGTGCCCGGGATGACACGTCCCGGCGCGGCGTCTTTCCATTTCTGGACGCTTTTGGGGTCGCCGAAGACGACGGCTGTTACATTCAGCCTTTCCATTTCAGCGACCACGTCCTTGATGTATTCGCCCTTGGCGGCAGGATAGAGCTTTGGGGTGCATTCCTCCTGGCTCCAGCCGAACGGAGCCTCCTTGGTGCTGGGATCGGAGGCGAGAAACTCCGACTCGTTGGGACACATGGCCCGCCGGGAAAGGATTCGTCCATGGCATGGACGTGAACGTCAATGATCGGAGGCACGGTTGAGCTTGTGTTCTGAGCCAACGAAAGCTTGGCACACCGAAAAAAGACCATAAGGCAAACAAGTGCCCATGTAGATTTCTGGAATTGGAGTGACATGGAAGAACTCCTGTGCAGAGAATGTTGCGGCAGGCACGTCGTGCTCGTCCTGCCGTCTTCGTTGAAGACGAACAGTTCCAGTGATTCAAGAGTTCTTGGGCAGATTATGGCCAAGCCCATTGAATCGCCGTCGCATTCCGGTCAGTCAATTGAGGGGAGCATTATTACGCGAACGGACAGATCTGTACAAGCTGAGCGATAATCGACCGCCTAAAAGAAGGTCTCTTGATTCCGGTGACCGCGGTCAACCCCACACTTCCCTGGCTGTGTCTGCGACCAGCTGCAACTTGGCCCATTGATCGGCTTCGGTCAGCAGGTTGCCTTCCATGGTCGAAGCAAACCCGCATTGTGGACTGAGCGCCAGTTGTTCAAGTGGAAGTACTTTGGCGGCAGCGTCAATCCGCCGCAGCAAGTCTTCCTTGCGCTCCAATTCGGCGCGTTTCGAACTGATCAGTCCGAGCACCACAATCTTCTCCTTGGGGACGAGTCTTAGAGGTTCGAAGGTGCCGGAGCGTTCATCGTCGTATTCGAGGAGGAAACGATCGACTACAAGTTCGTGGAACAGACGCTCAGCAATCGCGTCATAGCCGCCCTCAGCGTACCAGTGGCTACGATTGTTGCCGCGGCATAGGTGGATCGCAAGCGTGACTCCGGTTCCGCGCGCGGCGGCGAGGCACGCATTGTCTGCCTTCAAAGATGCCGTAAGCATTTGTTCAGGATCAACTCGCAGTTCCTTCTCCATCCAAGAGGTCCATTTCGGGTCGAGGTAGTAGCTGTAGCGCGGCGCGTCGATCTGGAGATAAGAGATGCCGCTTTCCGCCAGGATACGAATGTCTTCCACCATGATGCTTGTGACCGCATCGAGCAGTGCGTAGGGATCCCGATAAACTGCGTCTGTAATGCCGTACTTGAAGGAAATTGCCGGGAACTGGGTTGCGCTGGGCAGGGTGATTTTGATCGGCCCAAGCGCGTGCTCGCGCAGAAACGGCACCTCGCGGCCCGTCAAGGGCTGGCGCTGTTTCAGCGGCGCAGTCACAATGCCGCTGATGCTGCTGACGGCGACCGGGGGTGCGGTGGACTTTTCGGCGTTGTCGCTCCAGTTCCGAGGCACTGCGTCGCCAGGGTCAAATCCATCCACTGCGTCGGTGAAGTCGCTCATGAAATTACTGCGCCGCAGTTCGCCGTCAGTGAAGACGCCGAGCCCGATTTCCTGCTGCTTTTGAAGTACACGAGAGATGTGCCGATCTTCAAGCGCTTCGAGTTCTTGCAAAGGGACATGAGCCTGACGCGCTGCCAGCAAGTCTGGCGGGCGCAAAAAGCTTCCTACGTGATCGGCGCGGAATAGAAAAGGCATCTTCCCCCTAAGCAGAAACGATTCAATTCCTGAACATCAGAGCGCGCCGACTCCCTCAACCAGTGCTTAAATCAGGATGTTGCGGAGCGTCTGGGCACCATTTTGCAACGCAGGCAGGCAAGTCTTGACGAGCGTACCTTGATCAACGCGTGATACATGCGTTCCAACGTTGATTGCGGCGACAACGCGATTGCTGCGGGTATAGACCGGAACCGCAATCGATCTCAATCCTGCCTCAAGTTCCTCATTCACAATTGCGTATCCCCGGTCACGGACCCCCTGGATCGCATTTCGTAATTGCGGTATTTTGACGATCGTCCGCGGAGTGTACGCTTTCGGTTTCAAGTCTCTGAGATAGGCCTCGAGGTCAGTTTCGGGTAGGGCGGCAAGCAACACGCGCCCCATGGATGTGCAATAAGCGGGCAGGCGGCTCCCGACCGACAGGCCTGCGGCGAGGACCCGACTGGCAGCAGACCGCGCTACGTATACGATCTCTCCTCGGTCGAGCATGCTCATTGATGACGATTCGTGCAGGACCTCGGTGATCCGTTCAAGGACTGGCCTCGCCGCCTCGATGACGGAAGAGGATGACAGGAAGGAAAACCCGAGCCGCAAGACTTGTGTCTTGAGCCGGTGCACTTGCCGGGCGCGCTCAACATATCCGAGAAGCTCGAGCGTCAGCAGGATTCGGCGGACGGATGCTCGCGAAAGCCCGGTGGACTGCGCGATCTCCACGATGGTGCGACCATCGAGGTATCCTTCAAAGCTCTCGATCACTCGCAAGCCCCGAGCCAGGGACAGAACAAAGTCGGGATTGCCCGCGTATTTGGCGAGGTCGGCAGCGGAACCGGGTTCAGATCCTGGAGGTACAACCTTCTTGCGGGGCATGGCTCCTCTTCGGCGGCCGATTATCGCACATCTTGTACGAAGTTACGCGATCGCGTAATAATACGGCTCTCGATCAAGAGGGGTCAAATGGCCGAGTGGATGACACTGGCCGAGGCGATCACCGCCCATGTGCACGATGGCGATACCTTGGCAATGGAAGGTTTCACCCATCTCATTCCGTTCGCGGCGGGGCACGAAGTTATGCGGCAAGGACTCCGGAACCTCTCGCTCATCCGGATGACTCCGGATCTGATCTACGACCAACTGATTGGCGCAGGTTGTGCCGCGAAGCTTACTTTCTCCTGGGGCGGAAATCCGGGAGTGGGCTCGCTTCACCGGTTTCGCGATGCAGTCGAGAATGATTGGCCAAGTCCACTCGCAATCGAAGAGCGAAGCCACAGCGACCTCGCGAATGCGTATGTCGCCGGCGCCGCCAACCTTCCGTTCGCTGTGCTGCGCGGATACACCGGTTCTGACTTTCCACGCGTCAATCCGCAGATCCGATCCATTACGTGTCCATTCACAGGTGAAGTGCTCGCAGCCACACCCGCGGTGCGCCCCGACGTCGCGGTGATCCACGCACAAAAGGCGGATTGGAAGGGGAACGTCCTTCTGTGGGGTATTCTCGGGGTGCAAAAAGAGGCTGTGCTTTCGGCGAAGCGCGCTATCGTGACAGTGGAGGAGCGAGTTGAATTACTCAACGCTCCGCCCAATGCCTGCATTCTCCCCCATTGGGTCGTAACTGCAGTCTGCGAAGTGCCTCGAGGAGCGACGCCTTCCTATGCGCATGGATATTACGAGCGAGACAACGTGTTCTATCGTGAATGGGACCGGATATCGAGAGAGCGTGAGCGATTTAACGCGTGGCTCGATCAGCACATTCTCAAAACTAGAGACTTTGAGGAATACCTGGCATTGCAACGCGATCCGCTGGTGCAGGCGGTCTACCAATGAGCGAGGCCTATAAATCGGATGAAATGATGACGGTGGCCGCGGCACGCATGCTGCGCAATGGCGCGGTTTGTTTTGTGGGCATCGGACTGCCGTCTACCGCGGCAAATCTCGCTCGGCTCACCCACGCGCCAGACGCGGTGCTCGTCTACGAGTCCGGACCGATCGGAGCCAAGCCTACCGTGTTGCCACTCTCGATTGGAGATGGGAATCTTGCCGAGACAGCGGACACAGTTGTATCGACTCCAGAGATATTTCGCTATTGGCTCCAGGGTGGAAGGATTGACGTGGGTTTTCTTGGAGCGGCCCAACTCGACAAGTTTGCAAACATCAACACCACCGTTGTCGGACCCTACGGGAGGCCTACGGTCCGCTTACCGGGAGCGGGAGGCGCTCCGGAGATCAGTTCTTCAGCGAAAGAAGTACTGATCATTGTGAAGCAATCGAAGCGGACTTTCGTTGAAAAGCTCGACTTTGTCACATCGGTCGGATTTCTTACCGGAGGGAACGCTCGCGAGGCAGCGGGACTTTGCGGAAACGGGCCGGCGGCAGTCATTACAGATCTGTGCATTTTGCGGCCCGATCCAGATTCGCGAGAACTAAAGGTCACGAGCATTCACTGGGGCGTGAATCGAGAAACGATCGTAGCGAACACCGGATGGAGAATTGGATTCGCGGACAGTTGTGAGAAGACGCCAAGCCCGACCGCGCCTGAGCTTGATACGTTGCGTGACCTGAAGGCACGCACGGCGGTAGTTCATGGCACACCGGGAGATCGAGAGTGAGGCCCGCATTCATCTGCGATGCAGTCCGCACGCCGATCGGGAGATACGGCGGCGCGCTAGCGCGGGTACGCACAGATGATCTCGCCAGTATCCCCATCCGCGAATTGATCAAGCGGCATGCGAGTGTCGATTGGGCTGCGCTCGACGAAGTGATGCTGGGCTGCGCCAATCAAGCCGGCGAGGACAATCGGAATGTGGCCCGGATGGCGTTGCTTCTGGCGGGGCTGCCGGAATCTGTCCCCGGCGTGACAGTGAATCGGCTTTGCGGGTCGGGCATGGACGCAGTCGGGACTGCTGCTCGAGCAATCCAATGCGGCGAGGCGGACTTTGTCCTTGCCGGCGGGGTGGAATCGATGTCACGCGCCCCCTTCGTCATGGGCAAGGCTGAATCAGCTTTTCAACGGTCGATGGAAATCCATGACACGACGATCGGCTGGCGATTCATCCATCCGAAGATGCGCGAGCATTACGGAGTCGATTCCATGCCGGAAACCGGGGAAAACGTGGCTCGTGATTGCGCGGTGCAGCGTGAGGCACAAGATGCATTCGCCTGGCGCAGCCAAATGCGAACCGCAGGCGCAGTGAAGGACGGATTCTTTGCCGAGGAGATCGTTCCAGTCGAGGTATCAGACAAGATGGGCAAAACGATCGTGTCGCTCGACGAGCATCCGCGCCCGGAGACGACTCTTGATAACCTCGCTCAACTGCGGCCGCTTTTCGCTGGAGGGACGGTGACAGCCGGGAATGCATCGGCCATCAATGACGGAGCAGCCGCAATGGTCATTGCTTCGGAAGAAGCGGTTAGCCGTCACGGGTTGCGGCCCAGAGCGCGTATCGTCGGCATGGCAACGGCGGGAGTGGCTCCGCGCGTCATGGGGAATGGTCCGGTTCCGGCTACGCGCAGATTGCTCGCTCGATTGCAAAAGAAGATTTCCGACTTCGATTGGATCCAATTGAATGAAGCTTTCGCGAGTCAGTCGCTCGCCTGTTTGCGCCAGCTCGGTTTGCCCGATGATGCCGAACATGTGAATGCAACCGGTGGAGCAATCGCCCTGGGCCATCCGCTTGGGATGAGCGGCGCCCGCTTGGTGCTCACGGCGGCACATCAGTTGGAAAAACATGGTGGCAAGCTTGCGCTGGCTACGATGTGTATCGGGGTCGGACAGGGAATCGCATTAGCTATTGAGCGCGTGTGAGGGAGGAAGTGTTGATCGAATTGCCCGCAGTGCAAACGGCTATTCCGGGAACGCAGCCGGACTTCTACTTTCCACCTTACGTGTCGACGATTGCGAGATCGCCGCGCATGCCGCTGGTATTGCTTCCTGAAACGCTTACGGAAAGAACCGGGCCTGTCTTTGGACACGAAGTGATTCGTAAGAATGATCATGACTTAACCGCGCAACATGAGGGTGAGACTTTGGGCGAACGCATCTTCGTGCAGGGACGCGTGCGGGATGAGGATGGACGACCAGTGCGTGGTGCGCTCGTTGAAGTGTGGCAGGCTAATGCTGCGGGCCGCTACCGGCATAAAGTGGACGGACACGATGCGCCGCTCGATCCGAATTTTTCAGGCGCAGGCCGGTTACTCACGGACGAAGAAGGGCGGTACTTCTTCAAGACCATCAAGCCTGGGCCCTATCCCTGGGGAAACCACTACAACGCGTGGCGTCCAGCTCATATTCACTTTTCTCTTTTTGGCGCAGGGATTCTTTCCCGTCTAGTCACCCAGATGTATTTCCCGGGCGATCCGCTGCAACCGTTCGATCCGATCTTCAACAGCATTCCTGACGAGGGCGCGCGACAGAGATTGGTTTCCAAGCTCGATATGGCGCGCTCACAACCGGATTACGCACTCGCGTTCGCATTCGACATCGTGCTGCGGGGCTCGCACGATACCCCATTTGAAGGTGCCAAACGATGAGCACTCAGAAGATGGTCCCGAGCGGATCCCAAACGGTGGGTCCGTATTTCCGCATCGGACTCGAAGACCTCGTTGGTAAAGGGCCTGGGAACGAGCCGGCGCTTGAAACGATCAAGGTCCACGGCAAAGTGCTGGATCGTGATGGTACGCCTGTTTCGGATGCGCTGTTGGAATTCTGGGGAGCAGATTGGTCCGGGGCTTATTCCGATGCCGTTTCCCATTTGAATGGTCACCCGGTCGGATTTCACCGCGTGGGGACGGAGGTCGATGGCAGCTTTTCTTTGACGCTGATCAAACCCGGCGCGACTCCGCTTGGCGACGGGCGATTCCAGGCTCCTCACATGCTTGTGCTCGTCTTTGCGCGGGGTCTTTTGCGGCACTTGATCACCCGCGTCTATTTCGATCAAGACCCAACCCTTGCTGTAGACCCTGTTTTGCTTGAAATAACCGCCGAGCGCCGGCGCACACTTATTGCTTCTTTCGATCCAAGTGATCCGCAAGTGTATGAGTGGAACATAGTCCTGCAAGGTGACAACGAGACCGTATTTTTCGCGTGGTAGAAGGGACACCGACTATGGGTTCTGAAAGTACCGCCTTCCTTTTTTCTACGCTGGAGATGACGGAGACCTTCTCGTTCTTACGACAACTGCGCGCCATGATGCGCTTTGAATGGGCGCTCACTTGCGCGCTGGAAAAACAAGGCATCGCTGAAGCAGGCTCCGGAAGGGTTTTGGAGAAATTGCTGGATGCAAAGTTCGTCGAGAAAGAGCTTCTGGAGCGCGATGCTTTTGAAGCTGGGAACATCGCCATTCCGTTCGTGAATCAGCTCACGGCAGAGGTAAAGCGCGAAAACGAGCCTGCAGCACGAGCGATTCATCTTGGTGCGACCAGCCAGGACGTCCTCGACACAGCGCTGGTTCTCCAGATGCAGGAAGCCTTGCGACTTATCCTTGCTACAATCGATCGCTTGGATCTTGCCCTCGCAAAACAAGTACAGACCCATGCTGAGACGGTAATGACGGGAAGAACGTGGCTGCAGCCTGGACCTCCGACAACGTTCGGGCTGAAGTTGGCGGGCACACTCGCTGCTTTACGCAGGCACAGGGCCCGTATTCACGCTGCCGCCGACCGCGCACTCGTGGTTCAGTTTGGAGGCGCGGTCGGAACTCTCGCGGCTCTTGGATCCGCGGGAGTTGAAGTTTCGACAGAGTTGGCTCGAATCCTCGAACTGAAAGAACCCGAAATTCCCTGGCACACCCAGCGCGATAACCTTGCCGAGATGGCAGAAGTACTTGCTCTGCTGGTTGGAAGCCTTGGCAAATTTGCCAAGGATACCGCTCTCTTGATGCAGACCGAAGTGGGAGAGGCCTCGGAGCCTACCGGCGAAGGCCGGGGCGGCTCTTCGACCATGCCGCAGAAGCAGAATCCCGTTGCCTGCGCGACGGTTCTTGCTTGCGCAGCGCGGGCTCCGGGGCTAGTTGCGACAATGCTGGTCGCTATGCCGCAGGAACACGAGCGTGGACTCGGACTATGGCAAGCGGAGTGGGAGACTCTGCCGGAGATATTCAAACTTGCGGCGTCGGCGCTGGCCCGGTCCATTGAGATAGCCGTTGGGCTCAAGGTTGATGGGAGGCGAATGGCTTCAAATCTCGAAGCAATGCTTGGGCGGCCTCAGTCAGAGGCGGTGAGTGCGGCGCTGGCACAAAGAGTCGGACGTGTTGCGGCCCATGAAATTCTGCGCAAAGCGATTGCCAAATCGAGAGAGACCGGGCAGCATCTTTCCGTCATCTTGAAGGCCGTTCCTGAAGTGACTGCGCATCTGACAGACGGGGAAATTGATCTGCTTTTGCAGCCCCGCGCGTACCTTGGCAGCACTCGGCATTTTATCAAGCGTGTGTTGACGGGCGCCTGACGCGCATCGCTGATTTCCGGCGTCATGATCGGCGCAGTTCGCAGGCAACATTCTCGATTGTTTCCACCGAAAGGAGCGGGCCCGTGGATGAGAACGAACGCTATGAAGCAGGGATGCGTATGCGCCGCAATGTTCTCGGCGATGCGCACGTAGACCGCGCCGAAGCTGCAAAAAGCGCCCTGGATGAAGAATTTCAGAACCTCATCACACGCTATGCCTGGGGTGAGATCTGGACGCGTCCCGGCCTTCCGCCACACACGCGAAGCTTGCTCACAATCGGCCTGATGGTCGCGCTCAATCGTGGAGAAGAATTGCGGCTGCACTTAGGGGCTGCAGCCAACCATGGTGTGACCGCTGAAGAGATTCGCGAAGTGCTGCTGCATTGCGCGGTTTACTGCGGTGTTCCCGCGGCCAATGCGGCCTTCCATGCCGCCAAGGAAGTTCTGAGCGAGCGCGAGAAGCAGAAATAGCAGAGACACACATGGCAAAGTTCGAAACCCAGGTGGGAATCATCGGCGCAGGACCGGCCGGCTTGATGCTCTCGCATTTGCTCCATCAGCATGGCATCGCATCGATCGTGCTGGAGGCAAGGCAGCGCACTTATTGCGAGGAGCGCGTACGCGCAGGAGTCCTGGAGCACACGAGCGTCGAGATGCTGCGAAGCGCGGGCGTCGCCGAGCGCCTGGACCGCGAGGGCCTGCGTCACGAGGGCATCGAATTGGGTCTCAGTGGCCGGCTCCATCGCATTCCGTTCGTCGAACTGAGTGGAAAGGCCGTGACGGTCTATGGTCAGCAGGAAGTTGTGAAGGACCTGATTGCTCGCCGTTTGAGCGACGGTGGCGATCTACGTTTTGAATGTGGCGAGGTTTCGCTACACGACCTCGGGGGAAGTCGTCCCTGGATTCGCGTGGAGAAGCAAGGCAATGTCGATCTCATCTCGTGCGAGTACATTGCCGGATGCGATGGCTTTCATGGTGTTTCACGATCGTCTTTCCCACAAGGAGCACTCACCGTCTACGACCGCACCTATCCTTTTGCGTGGCTTGGGGTTCTCGCCGATGCGGCACCGTCCCGCGAAGAACTGGTCTACATGCATCACGAACGGGGATTCGCTCTCTACAGCATGCGATCGCCGCAAATCACCAGGTTGTATCTTCAATGCAAGCCTGATGAGGATATCGCGGAGTGGAGCGATGACCGCGTCTGGAGCGAGCTTCATGCGCGTCTGGGATGCTTGGACGGCTGGCAACCCACGGAAGGCAAGATTTTGCAAAAGGGCGTAACTGGCATGCGAAGCTTCGTCGTCGAGCCCCTTCAGTTCGGCCGCTTGTTCCTGGCAGGAGATGCCGCCCATATAGTTCCACCAACCGGCGCAAAAGGGATGAACCTCGCGTTGGCTGATGTGCATTATCTTGCAGCGGGGCTCCGGGCACGGTATCGCGAGAACGACTGCACGAAGCTCGATGCCTATTCCGCAACCTGCCTGCGCCGGATATGGAAAGCTCAGCGATTCTCCTGGTGGATGACTTCGCTCTTGCACCTTTTTGCCGAAGCTTCACCATTCGATTGCAAACGGCAAATCGCGGAGTTGGAGTACGTCGTGAGTTCGCGCGCTGCGGCCACTACCCTGGCAGAGAATTACGTAGGTTTGCCCCTCGGTTGAACCTGTAGGACCCTTTTCCTGATCCAGCGGAGTAAAAGGCCCCTCAGAAGAAATCTTCCGCAGGGCCTACTCAATTCGCTTGTGCGCTTCAGAAAGATAGCTTGAGAGCCAGTTGCACAAGGCGAGGATTGTTGACGGTTGAATTCACCTTGCCGAATAACGATCCCTCGTTGATGTCTGCAATCGGCGCGCCGTACTGGGGATGATTTCCCAGGTTGAAAAACTCGGCGCGGAAGTTTAAGCCTGTTTCGCGCCAGGGCAAGGCGAATTGCTTGATGACCGAGAAGTCGGAGTTCACAAAGTCCGGTCCGGTAACAGGCACACGGGAGGCGTTGCCGAGTTCGCCGGCGGGCGCCGCGATAAAACAAGCCTGGTTGATCCACTGATACTGGCCGTGGTTGGCGGCGTAGGGGTTGCAGTTGGCGACCCGATTGGGCCGGTTGAAGTTGAAGCTGTCGCCGCCGGTATTGAAGGCCACGCCCGACGTGTTGTCGCTGTCGATCAGGGGAACGGGGAATCCGGAAGAGATCCTTTCGATCAGCGTCAATTGCCAATTGCCGATGAGCGTATTGGTGACAGGGTTCCAGTCGCCGCCGAACGCCTTGCCCTTGCCGAAAGGCAGGTCGTAGATGACGCTGCCGGTAAAGCTGTTTGCGAGGTGAATCTGCGACAGGGACCAGTCGAGATTCTGCCAGTTGGGCAGGGGGAAATACGGAGCGCTCAGTTCCGAACCCAGGCCGTCGGACAACCCATTGTCATAGGTATGAGAGTAGGTGTAGGCAAACAGAGCGTAAAGGCCGTGCTTTGGCGTCTTGGTCTCTGCCTTCACCTGCAGCGAGTTGTAGGTTGTCTGGCCCACGTCACCCATCAGCAGGATCGCGTTGAAGTTCGGAGGGGCATACGGATAGATGTAGGGAGCGCCGCCAGGGAGGCAGCCGAGTGTATAGCCGGAGATGGTTCCGCAACCCGAGGGGCTGCTGGTGTTCAGGTCGTTGCCGATGACGAGCAGATGGCCGCCCACCGATCCGGCGTAGCCCGCGGTGAGCAAGACGTTGCCCGGCAACTCACGTTCAACGTTTACGTTGTATTGGTGGACTCTGCCGGGCTGGATATTCCTCGGCTCGTAACTGTACGTGCCGACATAGCTGGCCACATTTTGCGGCGTCGGGAGGGCTGGAAAGCCGCCAGAGGCAGTAGGGGGATTTTCGGGTGTCGCGCCGGGCAGAGTGGCGCAGTATGAAGTTGAGAAGGCGCAGCCCGCTGAAAAAGTAGCGGGGAATACATCAGACTCGCCGAGGTTGGGCGGATTTTGCCACAGGCCCTGCGCACCCTGGTTCCAGGATGAATCGTGATAGATGCCAAAGCCGAGGCGAAGCACGGTCTTGTCGCTGCCGAGAACTTTCCAAGTGAGGCCGACGCGGGGTTCGTAGGCGCCCCAGAACATATTGATGCCCGCCGATTTGCTGACTCCGTTCTGGCCGGCGATGAGAAGCTGTCCCGTTGACGGGATGTAGTCGGCCATCCGGTTATGCACTTCGGTGATGGGGGTGGTCATATCCCACGCAAGGCCAAGGTTGAGGGTGAGCGACGGGAGAAGGCGCCAGTCATCCTCAACAAAGGGCCGATAGATCTTCCAGCGGCGACCGGTGATAGGGCCGCCGTAGGTCTGGTCGTGGATGGCCCCTCCCACAATTCCCATCAGCAGGTCCGCCTCGGGATTGCCGGGGGCGACGCCCGCACCGGAGAAGTTTCCGAAGGTCCCGACGAGCCAGAAGCCGTCTTGAAATTCCTCGGTTCCAACATTCATTTGATTGCCGCGGAAATCCAGGCCGGCGTGAATTTCATGCTTGCCGCGGATCAGATCCAGATCGTCCTTGAACGAGTAGATGTTGGTTCCACCCTGAAACGGAGAGTAGCCGCGATCGCCGAGGGACCAATAGCCGCCCTGGACTTGAGCGGAAACCAACCCTTGACTGTAGGAGCCACCAGAAATCGGTGTCCCGGTGGATGAGCATCCCAAATCGGCGTTAGGAATTCCCAGCTTAGCCGACTCGCAAGTGAAATTGCCCAGCGAGTCGATGTAGTCGAAGATGCGGTCATAGCCTACGGAGGCCTGGTTGAGCGTGCGGGGCGAGAATACGTGGCTCCAGCCGACGCCGATATTGCGCCCGTGGTTAATGAGGTTTTCGTTGCTGCCGAAGGCGTTGGATTCGGCCAGACCCGGAGCGCCGCCCGGAACGAAAGAGAATGCCTGGTCGTAGCTGAATCGTGCAAAGAGGTTGTCCGCCGCGGTGAGCGTCTCGTCCAGCCGGGCATCGAATTTGGTTTCATTCAAAACGCGAACAGGCTCGTTGACGAAGTTATAGCTCGCAGTGGTGCTGCCCGCGTTGACGTTGGGGGCGGGATAAATGTTGATCATCCCCTGCCCGACTTTGTCGATCAGGTTGGAGGGGATCTTGGCGCAGTCGGTTCCCTTTGGCTGGCTTCCATCGGCAGCCGCGGGAATGGGGTTTCCCAACGAATCGCACTGGAAGTAGGCATCCGCCGCCCCGACCATGTTCGGGTTGGCGATGGCAAGGGCGACGGGGTTGCCGAATGGATCGTTGGTGAAATCGCCGCCGCGCATGGCCAGCGAAGGCACCAGGCCGGTGAAGGTAATGCCCTCGCGCTGGTACTTCTGCTCGCCATCCACGAAGAAGAAGGTCTTGTTGTGGAGGATTGGGCCGCCGACCGAGCCGCCAAACTGATTCAGATTGAATTTCGGGGTCGTCGTGTCAAAGTCGCCTTTCGCGTCGAGGTCGGTGTTTCGCACGAATTCGAAGAGCGATCCGTGCCAGTCGTTCGAGCCTGATTTTGTCGTGACCAGCACGGTCGGACCCGCCCGGGTGCCGAACTCAGCGGAGTAGGTGTAGGTAAGGACTTTGAATTCCTGAATGTCGTCGATTGAGGAGAAGACGCCGATGCCGCCCGCGGTCAGCTCGTTATTGTCGACGCCATCCAGCAGCCAGTCTGTGCTATTGGGACGCGAGCCGCCCACTGAGAGCGAGAACGAACCGCGCGCGGCCACCTCGCTGTCGCTGCCCTGGGTGAAGAAGCTGTTGGGGTTGGTTTCGGAAGTCGCGCCGGCGGTCAGGGTGGCGAGCTGAACGAAATCGCGGCCGTTCAAGGGCAGCTGCGTGACCTGCTGCGAAGTGATGACCTGACCGAGAGATGGATTGGCGGTCTCGACAGCTACGGCGTCGCCGGAGACTGCCACGGTAATGACGACGGTGGCGGGCACGAGCGAGAAATCGAGTTCGCGGGCTTCATCCACCTGGAGACGCAGATCTTTGGTTTCGGCGCTTTGAAATCCCGCCGCGTCGACGCGCACGGTGTAGGTCCCGACAGGCAGTAGAGGAATCAGATAATGCCCGGTATTGTCCGTCTTACCGTCACGAGCCAGGCCGGTTCCCTCAGACGTGGCGACCACGGTAGCTCCGGGAACAGCCGATCCGGATTTGTCAATGACATTGCCCGAGAAACTTCCAGTGGCCTGGCCATGCATGTCTGGGGAGAACATCAGGGCGAGAAAGCAGATGACAGGGAGGAGTAGGATTTTGCGGAGTTTTGTATCGGCCTGGCCTTCCACCGATCTAGGACACTGCGCGCTAACCGTCATGCGGTTCATCGTCAAACCCCTTTCGATAATTCGGTTTAAGGTGGTTTCTTGGATCGAATGCGCTGGTTACTAGACTCTAAGAATAGGCCAGTCAAAAGTCAACGCAAGGTTTGGTGGGGTTCCCGCGGGGCCGGTAGTCTCTTCGGACAGCAGCTCTCCTTTTACCGGTTCTGTCGGGATAGCTGCACCTGCAATTCTTGTTGAACCCGGTTCGTTGCCCCGTCTCGTCCGGCTCCGATCACACATTCGTGTCATTGAGAGTTTTTCAGACACGTGTCAGGCTTTCCCGCATGCGAGTCAATCTGATCACCCAACCGTCCAATCGCTTTGAATCTGGAACGGGCACGATTCCCCTCTCGCTGACGATCCGCCCCGCGTGCGGCTTACCCGGCGACTACGAGTTCCCAACTGATAGCGCTGCGCTCTTGCAGTTGCTTCGAAAACAAACAGATTTACCTGCCTATGTCCTTCAGCGTTTTGAAGCGGAGCTTCACGCCCGACTCAGCGCCCGGTTGCTAGGAGTGGATCTGAGTGACAGTGTCCTCACGGATATCGGGTACTTCATCGACTAACGGTCGTATCCGTGGCCGCCGTGGCCGCCATCTTCCCGGGCTCGCGTGACTTCCCTGGGTTAATCCGGGGGAACGATGGTAATGCCCGACCTCTGCATTCTCCGGGGCCGTAATCCGGTTTTCCGCAAAGCTCAGATCGTTCGTGTGCCCGTCCAGAAAGCACACTGAGAGCCGCAGACCTAAGCCCAGGGTCCGAGTTTACCGCCGAACATGATCGTGAAGTCCCGTATCCGGAAATGCACGACTTTCGGGTGACCTGACCAGGCAATCGCATGAAGAGGACATTGTTCAGCGCGGCCCTCTGGGATGCGCAAATTCATGCTGGATCCTGTCCCAGGGTTTCGCTGCGCTGCACCCTGGGCTATTCTCGTGTTCGCCCTCCGGGAGAACGGAGATCGATTCTCCATTCTTGACGGCAAGCAGATCCAGTCCCACCGACGAAGATCCTTCATGCGATTGTCCTGACGGGATACGTTAACCTTCAGCAATTCTTAAGGATGGTCACCTATAGTTAGAAAGATGCGTTGCGTTCGTTTGGGATCGATTGCGGTTCTTTTGTCGGGATTCGCGCTCGCGGCGGGGACGGCCCAGACTCCTTCACCGACGTCAACCGCGCCCCTTACCCTCGACGACGTAATCAAGCTTGCGGAGGCAAACGAACCTTCGTTTGCCTCCGCCGTTGCAGAAAGCCGCGCCACTTCGCTCGAGAGCAAAGACGCCAAGGCAGGACTTCTGCCCGCCGTTACTTTCCATAACCAGTATCTCTTTACCGAATCCAATCACACTAAAGCGGCCACCACGCAAGGCGGAGTTAGCCAATCGCTCCCGGTCTTCATCGCGAATAATGCTGTTCACGAGTACACAAGCCAAGGGATGGTGAACGAAACCGTCGGTCTCGCCGGAGTTGCCGCGGTCCGACTTGCCGACGCGCATGCGGCACGGGCCCGAGCCGAACTCGAAATCGCCCGTCGGGGGCTCATTTCCACTGTTGTGGGGCTCTACTACAACGTCAGAAACGGCGCGCAACGGTTGGCTATCGCACAACGCGCAGTCGATGAGGCCAATCGATTCGTCGATCTCACCCATAAACGCGAGGCTGCGGGCGAGTCTGCGCATGCCGATGTGATCAAGGCCCGTCTAGGCCAGCAGCAACGCCAGCGCGACCTCGCCGATGCCGGCCTGGCAAACGAGAAGGCGCAGCTTGAACTGGGCGTTCTCCTTTACCCGGATCCTGGAACTCGATTCTCGATTGCCGATGAGACGACCCCGCCGATGCTGCCGGAACGCAGCGAGGTTGAGGCAGCGGCACGTGCCAACAATCCGGACGTGCGGAGCGCCCTTGCAGCGTTACAGGCCAGCCAGGCTGAATCCTTGAACGCGTGGGCAGGTCTTCTGCCGGATCTCGCCCTGAACTACACCTACGGCATCGATGCGCCGGAGGTTGCGAGCCATGGTCCGGACGGAGCGCTCAATCGAGGCTATTCTGCAAGCGCAACCGTTGACCTTCCCATCTGGGACTGGCTGACTTCCGAGCGCAAAGTAAAAGAGGCGCATCTTCGCGCCGAGGCAACGAGGGTCGCGCTCACAGCCGCGCAGCGCCGGCTTCTCGCCGACCTTGCCGAGTTCTACAACGAGGCAGACGTAGCGCGGCAGGAGCTTGCTTCGCTCGACGCAAGCGCGACCGACGCGCGCGAATCCTTACGCTTGACGAGCCTGCGCTATGTGAATGGGGAAAGCACTGTTCTCGACGTGGTGGACGCGCAGAACACGTTGGTCACGGCAGAAAATGCGCAAGCGGATGGATCCGTCCGCTACGAGCTGGCACTGGCCCAGCTTGAAACACTTACAGGAAGGCTTTAACCACATGCCTCGTGGCAATATTTACGCGAAAGCCGCACGTGTATGCGCGCTGCTCCTTGTCGGCATGGCGTTCAGCGGATGTAAAAGGCAGGCTGAGGAAGCGCCCGAACCCATTGTCTTGGTTCAGGCGGAACATCCCGCCGTCGGACCCATCTCTGAAGAGATTGCCGCGGACGCAATTCTTACTCCTCTCGCGCAGGCTGCGATCGCACCACGGATCAGCGCACCAATCGTGTCGGAGCTGGTGCAGCGCGGAACTCGGGTCCACAAAGGCCAATTGCTCATCACGCTCGAGGACCGGGACCTTCGAGGCGCCGCGCTGGATAGCAAGGGAAACCTGACTCAAGCGCAGGCAGCCTATTCTGCCGCAACGCTCGCCATTATTCCGGAAGATTTGCAGAAGGCGGAACTCGACCTGGCCCAGGCTCAGGTCAACTTGGAGGTTGCCAATCGGACAGCGGAGGAGCGCAAGCACCTGCTCGACCAGGGCGCGATTGCCCGACGCGATGTGGACACCGCGATGGCAGCCGCGGTTCAAGCGCAGGCCGCATTCGACACGGCGACCAAGCATTTGGCCAACGTGCAAAAGACCACCCAGAGGACCAACACCGACACCGCACAGGGTCAGCTTGCATCGGCCCAAGGCAAGTTTGAAAACGCAGACGCGCAGGTAAGCTATGCAAGCCTGCGTAGCCCCATCGACGGCGTGGTTACCGACCGGCCACTCTTTCCCGGCGAAACAGCCGCTGCAGGAACGCCTTTGATCACTGTCATGGATACAACATCGCTGCTGGCGAAACCGCATATTTCGCAGGCAGCGGCTCAGAAGCTCAAGGTTGGGGGCACTGCGGAACTTGAAATTCCAGGAGTTGAGGATCCGCAGCCAGCGACAATTTCGCTGGTGAGCCCCGCGCTCGATCCCGGTTCCACCACCGTCGAGATTTGGCTGAAGCTATCGAACCCTGGCGGGAAATACAAAGTTGGCACGCCTGTACACGTCCTCATTCATGGAGCCACAATCCAAAACGCGATCCAATTGCCCGTTGCGGCGATTCTGCCCGCCGACGATGGTTCGACGAATGTGCTGGTGATTGGGAGCGATGGCGCGGCGCACAAACACCCGGTCAAGGTTGGCTTGCGCACATCCAAGAAGGTCCAGATCCTCAACGGCGTTACGACTTCAGACCTGGTGATCACGGAAGGCGGATACGGCCTGGATGAGGGCACAAAGGTTAAGGTCGGCGGAAACGACGACAAAGGCGGCAAAAATGATGCTGCGGGCGGGAGCAAGGAATAGTGTCTGCCGATACTCCCGCGTCTCGTCTCCATGAGCCAGATGAGAAATTCTGGCTTGCTCGCTGGTTGCGAACCATACTGTTTGTCGCACTGGTTCTGACCGCAGTCGGCATCTTCGGTTTTTTCAAGACGCCGATCGCCGTTTTTCCAGAGACCAACTTCCCCCGGATCGTCATCGGTGTCGACAACGGTGTGATGCCTGTAGAGCAGATGCAGGTGACCATCACCAAGCCGATTGAGGATGCGGTCAACTCTGTCCCAGGTCTCCAGACGGTGCGCTCTACGACGAGCCGCGGCTCCGCGGAAGTGAGCCTCTTTTTCGACTGGTCCGTGGACATGTTCCGGACGCTGGAACTGGTAAACTCCGCGATCAGCCGCGTCCAGCAGGAATTGCCCGCGACGACGAAGATCACGACGAATCGGCTGACCTTTGCTACCTTTCCAATTCTTGGCTACAGCCTCACGACTACAAACAGCTCGGTGTCGCAAAGCGATCTTTGGGAGTTGGCCACCTACACGCTGAAGCCACCGCTCAATCG
The DNA here is from genome assembly GCA_963704415.1 of uncultured Acidobacteriaceae bacterium. Taxonomy (GTDB): domain Bacteria; phylum Acidobacteriota; class Terriglobia; order Terriglobales; family Acidobacteriaceae; genus Telmatobacter. The sequence continues at coordinate 3,970,398 of OY969908.1, forward strand.
CGTGGACGGAGTGGCAACCGTGACTGTCCAGGGCGGACAGGTTCCCGAGTATCACGTTGTTCCCAACCTGGCGCGCCTGCAGGCTTCGGGAATCACGGTGCTCGATCTCGCGAACGCGATTGGTGCGGCCAACACCATCGACTCTCCGGGTCTTTACTCCGAAAACCACCAGCTTGTGCTTGCTTTGGTGGGTTCTCAGGCTCACGATATCGAGGGTCTGCGGCAACTGACGGTGAAGACGACCACCAGTGGGGCCCCGGTGCGTGTGAGCGACCTCGCCGATGTTGTGCGGGCGCCTGAGCCGGTCTACACCTTCGTCTCTGCGAATGGACGTCCGGCCGTGCTTCTCAACATCGCGCGCCAGCCATCGAGCAATACGGTTGCTGTGGCGGACGGAGTAGCGGTTGAGATCACCCGCTTGCGTGCGAGCCTGCCGCCTGGAGTCGTGTTTGAGCCTTTCTACGATCAATCCCAGATTGTTCGCGAGAGCATCGCCAGCGTTCGCGATGCTATCCTCATCGGCCTGTTTCTCGCATGCGTCATTCTCTTTCTTTTTTTGCGGGACTGGCGCTCTTCGCTCATTGCGGGTTTAGTCATTCCAGTCACCGTGGCTGTGACCGTCCTTGCGCTTTGGCTCATGGGGCAGAGTTTCAATCTGATGACACTCGGCGGCCTTGCGGCGGCGATCGGGTTGGTGATCGACGATGCCATCGTTGTTGTAGAGAACATCGTGCTTCATCGCGATGCAGGCGAGAGCCGCGTCCAAGCGGTGCGCAAGGCACTGCTTGAGATCTCGCGCCCGCTCATTGGTTCCACCATCACGCCCGTCGTTGTCTTCATTCCGTTGATTGCCGTCACGGGCGTGACCGGAAGCTTTTTCCGTGCGCTGGCCATCACCATGGCCGTCTCTCTTCTGACTTCGCTCGCACTGGCCGTCACGTGGACGCCTGGTCTGGCGATGATGTTGCTTACTGCGCGAGCAGAGGATTCCGAACCTGTGGCCGAGGCCAACCGCATTGGAGAACATCCGCAGGGCCGCTTCCTGGCGCGCCTTACGAAATGGCATCATGCGGCTCTTGAATGGTCGCTCCAGAAGCCAGTCTGGCTCGGTTTGTGTTGTGTTCTGCTCGTCGCGGTCAGCTACTTCGCTTTTAAGGGATTGGGCTCGGACCTGCTGCCGGAGATGGACGAAGGGGGCTTCATTCTCGATTACGTGATGCCAGCAGGCAGCTCGCTTGAATCCACCGGAAAGGTACTCGATCATGTGGAGAAGATTCTTCGCGACACTCCTGAAGTGGAGAGCACGAGCCGCCGGACGGGCCTGCAGCTAGGGCTTGCCGCGGTGACTGAAGCCAACACCGGCGACATCAGCGTGAAGCTGAAACGGGAACGTAAGCGCAGCATCGAAGACGTGATAGCCGACGTTCGACATCAAATCAAGTCCTCGGAACCGGAACTCGATGTCGAGTTCACACAGGTGCTACAGGACATGATCGGCGACTTGTCCAATGCTCCTGAACCGGTCCAGATCAAGCTGTTCTCGCCTGACGCAACGCTTCTTTCGAATGTCGCCCCGCGCGTGGCTACCGAGATCGGCAAAGTCCAAGGCGTGGTGGACATCGAGAACGGAATCGACAACACCGTCAGCGGACCGGCTACGATCTTCGAGGTCAATCCGCAGTTAGCCACGCGGCTTGGATTTACCACCCAGGAAGTCGCCGAAGACGCTACTTCAATTCTCGATGGGGTGGAGGCCCCCAATCCGCTGATCAGCAACGGCAAGCCGTACACGATTCGAGTGCGTCTGGGAGACGAGTCGCGCCGATCTCTGGAAACCATCGAGGATACGGTTTTCAATTCCAGCTCCGGCCACACTGCGTCGCTGGGCTCAATGACCACCATCACTCAGCTACCTCCGCAAAATGAGATCCGCCGCGAAAATCTGCAACGCCTTGTGGTCGTTACTGCGCGTCTTGAAGGCACGGATCTCGGAACGGCAGTGAAACGCGTGCAGCAGCGCGTGCAATCCATGCACCTGCCGTCCAGCGTTCGCGTGGAGTACGGGGGCACCTATCAGGAACAGCAGAAATCTTTCGCGGAACTTGCGCGAGTCCTGGTCCTTGCATTGGTGCTTGTCTTCGGAGTCTTGCTCACTGAATTTCGCAATTTCGCGGCGCCCCTTGCCATTCTTTCCTCATCGGTTCTTTCGATGGCCGGCGTAGTTGGAGCGCTGCTCATTACTGGGACGACATTCAACGTCTCGAGTTTCATGGGTCTCATCATGGTCATCGGGATCGTTGCCAAAAACGGAATCCTTCTTCTGGATGCGGACGAGCGCTATCGCGCCGAAGGAGCCGATGCGCGCACCGCTATGCTGCATGCCGCGCAACGCCGTCTTCGTCCCATCCTGATGACAGCGCTGGCTGCAGTTACGGGAATGCTACCGCTGGCACTGGCGCTTGGCGCCGGGTCGCAGATGCTGCAACCCCTGGCTATCGCGGTCATCGGCGGATTGCTGATTTCGATGGTGCTGAGTCTGATTGTGACGCCTGCAGTGTATTTTCTTCTCACCCGCCACGAGGCTCCCGCAGTCTCGAGTGAGTCAGGGATTCGTTAGGGGCGTCGGGCTGGCTCTGCCAAACCATGGAACGTAGACGGCATCAGGCCAACGGAAACAGAACTGTAACCGCCGTTCCTTCCCCTTTAACGCTTTGAATCTCGATTGTGCCGCCGGCATTTTCAACGATGCTTTTGCAAATAGGGAGGCCCAAACCAGCGCCTCCCGTTTCGCGGGAACGAGACTGATCTTCGCGGAAGAATCGTTCGAAAACATGGGGAAGGCTCTCCGGCGAAATCCCAGAGCCAAAATCCTGGACCTGAAGCTCAGCCCGTGTCTCCCCGGATTGGTTGAGACGGACCGTCACCAGGATCTCCGATCCCGGGGAGCTATGCTGAATGGCATTCATCATCAGATTTGAAGTAAGGACCTCGACAGAATCGCGCGTGAGGCGAACATCGATCGACGAATTGAGATGCGGCTTGAGAGAAACACCGCACGATTCAGCATAGGTTGAAAGGCTTTTCAGCGTGTCGTTGACCTGCTCGCCGAGATCGATCGCAGGGGGTGGGGCCTGTGAGCGCTCCTCGAACCGGGCAAGAGTAAGCATGCGGGAAACCAGATCCTCGACACGACTATTATCGGAAAGCACCTGGTCCAGGCCACTCCGATATTCGTCGGCGGTCCGGGGCCTCATCGACAGCACCTGGACGGTTGAACGCACAACCGCGACAGCCGTCTTCAATTCGTGAGCCGCATCGTTGATGAATCGCCGCTCAATCTCAAAGGCGTGCCGAAGGCGCGCGATCATTTGCAATAAAGCCTCGGCCAGCGGCCGCAGTTCACGCACCCGAAGCGCCGAAGCCGGTGGCGAGAACTGAAGTGACGCCGCACTGATCGAACTCGCTCCAGCCGCGAGTTCTTTCAGCGGGTTCAACAGCCTCCGGAGCAGGAAGACAAGCGCAATCGCAGTAACCAGAAGGAGTGCGAGGCTCAGAAGGACATTGAAGCGGGCGGCTTCCATGACCTCATGCCAGACGTGATCCGTACGAATTGCATAGATCACGGTGACTGGGCGGCGAAGACCGATGCCGCCGTTCTCCTCGCGATCGATGATGCGGAGGGCCGGCCGCTGGAGCACGCGGTAATAGTGACCGCCCGCATTTACCGTGCGAATGCCGTCCCGGCCCTGAGCGATTACGGCTGAAGGCGCCGCACTGGAACTGCCCACCAGTCGATTGTCAGCGCTGTAGACGGCGTAGACATCGCTGCCAGGAGGGGAAAACTCCTCGGGGTCGATCTTGACTCGATCTTCGGGATCCTCGGCATCCTGCACGGCCCCGATGAGCGAGTCTGAGCGCCCCTGGAGACTCACATCGAGTGCTCTGAACTGTACCCGTCTCTCGTGCCAGATTGCCGTTCCAGCGAAGCAAAGCGCACACAACAACTCGATTCCAAGAACGGAAAAGGTGGCGCGCTGGACAAGTGATCTGGTCTTCATGCGACGGATTCATCAAAGGAACTGAGTCGGTAGCCGCGGCCACGAAGGTTTTCGATGACCGTCGATTCTGTCGCGTTTCGCAATTTGCGGCGAAGATTGGAGACGTGTGCCTCGATCACGTTGGAATGATGTTCCCATGTAAAGTCGTAAAGATGTTCGAGCAACTCGCGTTTCGAAATGATGTTGCGGGGATGGTGCATCATATATTCGAGAACACGGTATTCGGTGGGAGATAAATCCACGATCTGGCCTTTAACACTGACCGTCTGTTCCGTCGGGCTCAAGGTGACATCACCGATGGTCAAGGACGTTTGCTTAAGGTTCTTGCCTCGCCGAATTAATGCCCGCGCTCGGGCGATCAGTTCTCCCAGGTCGAATGGTTTGGTCATGTAATCATCGGCGCCGAGGTTCAACAGATCGATCGTGCTCCTGGTTTCAGAAACCGCAGTCAGAATGAGCACGGGTGTTACGCCATCGCGGATGCGGAGCGTGCGAACCACTTCTTTGCCAGGAACCTTGGGAATCATCAAGTCGAGGACGATCAGGTCGTAATCAGCGGCCTTGATGAGGTCGAGCGCGTCTTCTCCGTCGTGGGACACATCCACCGCAAAGCCCGGCCCCTCCCTGAAGGCGGTCGCGATATTCTCCGCCAATCTGAGTTCGTCTTCCACCACCAGTACGCGCATGAGCTAGCCTTGGGTTAGAGAATCTGCAGCGAGATGCTGTGAAGTATGTACAGCAATCTTAGCGGCCGGAAGCGAGCCCGACTACTGGAACCGGAATTGACCGTGCATCGCGCTGATAGCCAGCAAAATGACAAAAAACCCCGGAGGAAACGGACGATGACTGTCGTCGAATTCCGCTCGAAGGATGCGGGAAGGATAGGGCCATTTTACGATTTGTCTCGCCTTTCCCCGCATGAACCATTTTTTCATTCGGTTCATCAGCGAAGATAAAGACTAATCCGCGAAGCTTAAGGCATGCTTAAGCTCGGACCTACTACGGCGGATATTCATGAATTCTGAGGACGCCGGTAGCAAGGCGGTCTTTCCCGGTTGTTGGCGATCACTCAGCGTCGCCGATTTGGCTAACTCATTGTCTCCACCCGATCACTGGAGCAGTTTCCGGGACGCGCGGGAGTCACTCGATCTGGCCCGGTAGAACGCAGTAGTCTCTAGAGAGGATCTGCCCCGAGATTTGAACCGAGAGAGAAGGTTGTTTCTCTTGGCGCTCCGCACGGGAAGAAGGGTTGGCACGAAGCGCATGAGCAATCCGTGGACTAGGCGACAGTTTTTGAGCGGGGCGACGGCGGCCGCCGCTCTCCCGTTTGTGGGGCCAGGGGAACACGCTCTGGCCGCGGACTCTGCAGCTCTGCGGGGCAGGTTTCTTACTCATGTTTCAGTTGTTCGCGTGAATCAGATCGAAGTGACCCCGACTCGCTCGATCGGCGAAGACGAGGCACCGGATAATAGCACCGGTCATATCCGGGCGCGGCGAGAGGCGTTTGCGCGCGGCTGTCCGAACGGCAACATGACCTGGGCGGTCAGCTGGCTCGCTCTGCATGATACGCGCCAGGAATATAAGGACGCGCGGCGTCTGCTCGCGTCTTATCACGAGGAATATGGTGACGAAATCACGTTTATCCCTGGCGGCTATTTTGCACCTATGTACGACACTCGCGAAGACAATCGCCGGACAATTCACGAAGCCCTTCAATCGATCTCCGCGATGGTGGGGAACGGGTATCGACCGAAGTGCCTGGTAGCGGGATTTATGGATGCGGAAAACCAACGGTCGCTCGCCAGTGAAGAGGGCATTCATGTCTGCCAGGGGCAGATCTGGAGTCAGCACGGCATCGACAATGGGGATGGCGACGGTGGCATCTGCTATCCCTACTTCCCCAGTCGCGAGCACTATCTCAAACCTGCGCAGGGTGCGGCTGATTTCATCGACTGTGTTTGTCTCGATGGCTGGACCTGCGATTTTCTGACCGCACGTCGCAATGGCTTCGAGGGCGGATTCAACAGCCGCATGGGGGTGGGTCCAATCGAGACAGTTGGCAACCTGGGAAAAGAAGCAGGCCGCAGAGAGATGATGGCTACCACCGCAATGCACTTCGACCGGGGTCACGATCTGGATGGATTTGGTTGGGTGACGGGGATCTGGGAGGTATCCGTCGGCCACGATGAGGACCTGGCATGGTGGCTGCAGACAGTGAGGGATAGATGGCCGGATACCCAGGTGATGACGGAAGGATCGTTTGGCTTGGAATGGCGAAGGCACACACCCAACAATTCGAAGCTTGATTATCGGTTTGATGCGAAGGGTACCGGGGCGCCAGGGTCGGAAAGGGAACTGGAAATTCAATGGTTCATGAACCAGGAGTTTCGGCTGGGACTGCTTGGAAACTGGACATCGGGCAGCCCTCCGATGGTGATTGACTTTACTCGATATGATTTACCGGCTCATGAACCCGAGGATTTGCAGCGAGAGTGGAGCCTGATGAACGTGCTGAACCAGAAGGGAATTCGACCCCAGGACAGGCCGGTCCGGTTGGGGCAGCTCAGCCAGGAAGATCAGCGTCGGATTTATGCGCGATATCCAGAACTGAAGAATCTGGCTTGAGCATGCGTCTTTAGGCCACGGGCTGAATCAAATCAGCGAACAGGAATTCGCAGCCATGTCGGATGAATCATGAAGATGCCTGCAAATTTCTTTTGGCGCGGCAGCCAATCAAGGAGATCGTCATGGCCGTTATCCGGAATTGCCCATCGTGCGGGAAGGCAAATCGAATTCCTGCGAAACACCTTGCCGATACGGGAAGATGCGGCGCCTGCAAGGCAGCGCTACCCGCGTTGGCTGAACCCATCGAGGTCAGCCCCGCGGAGTTTGACGAAGTTGTTCGCGAAAGCAAAGTCCCTGTCTTCGTCGATTTCTGGGCTTCTTGGTGTGGCCCATGCCGGATGGCCGCGCCTCATGTTGCCCAAGTCGCTCGAGATCTCGCGGGGCGAGCTGTCGTGCTCAAGGTCGACACAGAGAAGTACCCGGAACTTGCGGCTCGATACAACGTCCAAGGCATTCCGAACTTCGCGGTGTTCGCCAACGGCAGACTTCAGTTCCAGCAAGCAGGCCTGGTGGACTCGGGCACGATGAAGAGTTGGCTGGCTCGCGCCGCCTAGGCTGGGAAGAGGTATGTGAAGGTTTTCCTGGCCATTTTTTGGGAAGGGCATCCGCTGGACAGCGATCGAGTTATTGCGAAGGTTGGGCGGGGCAATGGGCCAACAACGACTTGTTGAATTGACTGCATATCCATCGGGAGTGTTCGGTAGGATCGGTCGAATCCAAGCTTCAATGCGCGCGTGAGCGAAGTTTTGGACGAGCGATGGCGGCGGCGCGAGCGGGAATCGGGGCGCTGTTGAGTCCGACAGGTGCGAGCATCAATTTATCGGTTACTTCGGCGGCCGCTATCGGTTTGCTGAAATAATACCCTTGGATTTCATCACAGTGATGTTTGCGCAGGAATGACATTTGAGCCTCGTTCTCTACCCCTTCGGCGATAACTTTCAGATTGAGGCTTCTTGCCAGACTAATGATCGCCGTCGTGATCGCGGCGTCGTCGGAATCGATTGCGATATCTCGAATGAATGAGCGATCAATCTTGAGCTTGTTCACTCGAAATTGCTTGAGGTAGCTGAGACTCGAATAGCCAGTGCCGAAGTCGTCAATCGCCAGCAGCACTCCTAATTCCCTCAATTCCTGCAAGACCGAGAACATTACGTCCGCGTTGGACAGCAGAAGAGTCTCCGTTAGCTCCAGTTCCAGGAATTGAGGAAGCAAACCGGTTTCGAGAAGAACCCTCCGGACTAGTTGACAGAAGCCTTCCTGGCGGAACTGGACCGCGGAGACGTTGACTGCAATTGGAAAAGTCAGGAATCCCTCGCGGTGCCATTTTTGTGCCTGGGCACAAGCGGTTCTAAGTACCCACTCGCCGATGGCCAGGATCAAGCCGCTGTTTTCGGCGATTGCGATGAATTCATCTGGAGGAACGAGGCCTAACGTCGGGTGCTGCCAGCGAATGAGTGCCTCAATTCCCGTGACTTCTCCGCTAGCAATTCCCATCTGCGGTTGATATACAAGGAAGAATTCATCTCTTTCCAGCGCCAACCGCAAGTCATTCTCCAGGCCCAAACGCTCCATGACCCGGACGTTCATGTCTTCGCTGAAGAATTGAAATCTGTTCCGCCCATTCTCCTTGGCGCGGTACATGGCCTGGTCTGCATAGCGGATGAGCGTATCGTAGTCGGCGCTATGTTCAGGGAACATGCTTATGCCGACACTGCAACTGGTGCTGAGTGAGTGCCCCTGAACGGAAAATTTGCCAGCCACGGCCTCTGTGATCCGCGCAGCCGCAACCGCTGCCTCAGCTTCGTCCTTCACGCCGCTCAGGACGATCACGAATTCGTCACCGTTTACTTTTGCGACGGTATCCTGTTCCCTGGTGCATCGCTTGAGGCGCTCGGCGACATCTTTCAGGAGAAGATCGCCTATCGCATGGCCTAGAGAATCGTTGACGAGTTTGAAACGGTCCAGATCCAAAGACAGGAGAGCCACCTTATCGCCTCTGCGACGAGCGCCGGCCAATGCCCTCGATACCCGATCCTTCAGAAGAGAGCGATTCGGCAAACCTGTCAAAGCATCGAAATAAGCGAGGAACTGGATACGCTCTTCGGCAGCTTTGCGGTCTGTGATGTCGCGAAAGTACCAAATTCGTCCTCGGCGGCGTCCATTCGCGTCTACAAGGGGCGCGGAATACCGCTCGAAGGTCTTTCCGTTCTTGAGTCTGAACTCATCGCTGCTCTTTTCATCCGGATGACTGTTCAGATATTTGATTCTTTCATGGAACGCATCGGGGTCTTCGACTTTATCCGTAACGTGCTTGAGTACGAGGCGATCTTCTTTTGCCAGGAGCAGATCGTCGGGCACTCCAAAGTGAAGCGCGAATTGCCGATTTGCGAGGATGATACGATCTGACTCATCGACGACCAGGATACCCTCGATCGTCGTTTCGGATTGCGCTTCGAGCAACGCGGTCTTAAGTAACAGTCTCTCTTCCGCCTGTTTTCGCTCGGTGATATCTCTGGCGATAGCAGCCGCCCCGATGACCTCTCCTGCCGCGTCCGTGATGGGTGAGACGGAGAGGGCAATCATAATCGGCTGGCCATTTTTCATTATGCGGATCGTCTCGATGTCTCCTGCTTCTTGTCCGGACTTTATCCTCTCGATGATCTGCAGGTACTCGTCCGGGCGGTCTCCTGGAGCCAGGACGTCGAGGCGTTTTCCTATAACCTCCTCGGCGCAGTATCCAAAGATGCGTGCTGCGCCGGCATTCCAAGTTTCAATTTCGCCCTGGGTAGTACAGGAAATGATGGCGTCGTCTGAGCAGCGCACAATGGCTGCCAATCGGCGATGTTCCTGTTCTGCTTTTCTCAGATCGCTGATGTCGGTCACTGTCCCCTTGATGACCGGTTCTGTTCCGTCCTCACGGGTGGATAGAATTGCGCTATTCAGAACCCACACCGCAGTGCCATCTTGTCGGCGGAGGCGCTGCTCGAAGTTGGTTACGCTCTTTTCTGCGGAAAGCTTCTCGATGAACCGGACTCGGTCGGAAATACTGAAGTAGCCGTCGTTGGTCGGACGCCCAATCAACTCCTCGTTTGACGTGTAACCGAACATCCGACAAAATGAGGCATTGCAATCCAAGATCGTTCCGTCGAGAGTGGTTCTGTATGCGCCCGCCAGACTGCTTTCGAACAGTAGCTTATAGCGGTCCTCACTCATGGCCATCTCCAGACGAAGTCGCTCTTGCTTCTTAAGTACAGAGAAGCTGGCGATGGAGACGAGCAGTGCGACCGCGAGGATTGTGACGAGATGAGAAGCCCATATTGTGATGTTGGGGAAAAAGACCATCTTCGATAACTCAAAGAAGCTCATGATGCCGGCGGCGATCGCAGCGGCTCGTAGCGCGAGTACTCGAACGTCGGATGAGAGCTTTCCGATTGCGCTGGTCTCGTTCGCGATGGAACGTTGCATCAAATGTACGGTCGTAATTCCGATCAGGAGAACTGCAAAAGCCATCGTTCCGGCAACCGTCAAATAGGGAATTGCCATTCCCTTTGAGGATGCGAGAGAGGCGTGCGAAGGCAGGAAAGCAAATGCACCAATCGATTTCAGAAAGGCGCTGACCGAGGTGTCGAATGCGAGTGTCTGTCCACGAGAGATCGTTCCTGTAGAACCCAGGACAAGGGATGCCCTCAGTAGTATGTGCCACCCAGCCATTGATGCCAGCCTAAGTCGATGAAGTCTTGATCCCGGGCAAATCTTATGCGTTCTATGTCAGCCCGGAAAGGCGCTATGGATTGAGAGCTTTCTCCGTATTAACGAAGATGCCATTCCAGTTAAGTCCAAATAACCGAACATTAGAATTCCACTCAAGTTGCACGAGCAAGGTAACGTAGATTGTCGCATTGCTACCGGCGCGACGGTGAGCCTGGCCCGCTGTCCAAGCTCCCTCAAAAGGGGGATGGCGGGAGAACCCCTAAACCAAGTATTCATATAGGATTGCGTGAGAAAGGTAGTCGGACCCGTACCTTTAGCTGAGCGGCCACTCATTGCTTAGGATCCACAGAATTCGAGCATGCAAGAGAAGGCGCATTCGTTGGAGAAGTTCGATGATATGTGAAGTTGTCGAATTCAGCATTACGAAGGTACTCGGGCAGACGCGATCCCGGAAGATTCAAGGGATCAGAGCCGCCGATGTAGCTAATAGGTGCTTAGTGCGCGCGTCTGAGATTGTTCCTGCTCGAAGTCTGGTGGCCGCTTTTGTGTTAGCCACATTATTCTTATTTGTGGCTGGAGCTGCTGAGCCCAGAGTCCTTACGTCGATTCAAGCTGTGCACCTTCTCAGCAATGAAGAAGCCCGTCAGGCGATTCCCGTCGCTGCCGAGGCTACGGTTGTTTATTCGCGCGGGTATGAGAGCCTGCTGTTTGTACAGGACGGTGATGCTGCGCTCTTCGTTCGGCCCCCCGCGACGACGACATTCCTTCCGGGCGACCGCGTCTTTATCAAGGGCAAAACACAAGGGAGCTTTCGACCGCTTGTCGTCGCGAGTGTTATCACTCTGCTTCACCATGGTCCGCTGCCCAAGCCTGAGCCGGTGACCTTCGATCAGCTCATTCGCGCTCAGTACGATTCCCGGCTTGTTACTGTACAAGCCACGGTCCGCGCCGCTGACCTTATTGTGAGCCCGGCTGCACCAATACGGTCGGCCTGTGTGCAATTACTGATGGAAGGCGGCCACATCGAGGCGTACTTAGATGACGCGCATGAAACTGCTCTTAAGAGCCTGCTGGAGGCCGATGTGGAGATCACCGGAGTCGCTGCCGGAAAATTCGACGACAAGATGCAAGAAACCGGAATCGTGCTCTACGTTTCCTCACTTGCGAATATTAAAGTTCTCAAGCACGTCGACGCCGGATTTTGGTCGCTTCCAATTACGCCCATGGATCAGATTCTTTCGGGCTACCATGTGCGCGATTCCACCCGCCGGGTGCAAGTTCACGGAACTATCACGTACTACCAGCCTGGCTCCGCAGTTGTGCTTCAGGACGGAGCTAAGAGCCTGTGGATCTCAACCCACACTCGTGAGCCGCTACAGATCGGCGATCTCGCGGACGGATCCGGCTTTCCAGATGCGCACGATCGTCTGCTGACCCTTACCGACGGCGAAATTCAGGATAGCCACATTCTTGCCCCAATCAAGCCTCAGCCGACGACCTGGCGGCAACTGGGTTTCTGGAGCAGTAACGAACCCGACGGGCATCAGAACGATCTGGTCTCCATCGACGGTCAAATCGTGACTGCGGTTCGCCAGGCCACTCAGGATGAATATGTAGTCGCTTCCGATGGTCGACTATTCACTGCGATCTACCGTCACCCGCGAGGTTCCGATGCTCTTCCACCTATGGGGTGGATCGCACAGGGTTCGCGTGTTCATGTCACCGGCATTTGCACAGTTATCGACAGCAATGCAATCAATCCCGGTGAAGAGGCGCCGTTCAATATTCTGCTCCGGTCCTTCGACGATATTTCCGTCATCGCCAAGCCGTCCATGTTGAACGTTCGCAACCTGGTTCTGATCGTCGGCGTACTGCTCGTGTTGCTGTTGGCCGCAGGCGTCAGGGCGTGGGTAATGGAGCGCAAAGTACGTCATCAAAATGCTGAGGTGGCTTACGCAGAGAGGCGGCGCGGACGGATTCTTGAAGACATTAACGGTTCTCGTCCTCTTGCGGAGATTATCGAGCAAATTACGGAGCTGATTTCTTTCAAGCTTCGTGGCGCGCCGTGCTGGTGCCAGATCGCCGAAGGAGCGCAGCTCGGAAACAGCCCGTCCAATCTCACTCCGTTCCGCATTGTGAGTGAACCGATTCCGGCCCGCTCGGGGCCGCCGCTCGGAACGATGTATGCCGCATTCGATCCGCTCGCCAAGCCACGCTCGGATGAACCCGCGATTCTCTCGATGGCGGCGGGGCTGGCCACGCTGGCCATTGAAACGCGGCGCCTTTACTCCGACCTTCGCCGCCGCTCTGAATTCGACTTGCTTACCGACATTCACAACCGGTTCTCGCTGGAAATTAACCTTGAGCAGCAAATAGTGCATGCGCGTCAAACCGGAGGTGTATTCGGGTTGATCTACATCGACCTCAATGAGTTCAAGCAGGTCAACGACGTTTACAGTCACCAGGTGGGAGATCTGTACTTACAAGAAGTCACAATTCGAATGAAACGCCAGCTCCGCGCCGTCGACATGCTGGCGCGCATCGGCGGCGACGAATTTGCGGCAGTGCTCCCGAGTATCCACAGCCGCAGAGAGGCCGAAGAGATCGCTGAGCGTCTGGAGAGGAGCTTCGACGAACCGTGTCCCTTGGAGGGCTACGTCCTGCATGGTTCCGCGAGCGTGGGGGTTGCCCTGTACCCCGAGGACGGCACAACAAAGGACACCCTCTTGAACGCGGCGGATGCTGCGATGTATGTCGCGAAGCAAACCAAGCGGCACGTGGATAATCTGTTAGCTGCGCAACAGAATTCAGAAGCAAATTTCAAGGATCGCGGATAACTTAGTGCATGCTGGATTGTCAGATGTAGGCAAGGCCTAGGTTAGTTCTTTCCCTTCAAAAAACCTGCTATCGTTGCAGGGTGTTCAGCCGGTTGATCGTATTTTTTAACTCATCGAGTTTCTTTCCTGCCTCACCCAGCTTGCCTTGCGCGGTGAGCCGCTGATAGTCCTCCAGGTCTTTGGCAGCCTCTGCAATGAGTCCATGAAGATTGTCAGCAGGCTGGGTCGCTGCGGCAGATTCAGGCACCGACCGGGCCGGTTCACTCGCGCTGAGTGAGGAGATACCTCCGCCAAAGAGGGATGTCAGGGCAGCTTCAAATGTTGGGCCATAGGCAAGCCGATCCTGGAGTGCCAGCACAACCAGTCGCAACTCCGGCATTGGACTGCGCTCGGCCTGCAGGTAGATTGGCTCCGCGTAGAGGAGTGCGCGACCGGACGGAATGACTAACAGGCTTCCGCGCCGCACGTGCGAGCCTTGTTGATTCCACAGTGTGAGCTGGCCGGAGAGCTGAGCATTTTGATCGATGCGCGCCTCAATTTGCAATGGGCCATCAACGAGTTTTGTCTTTGGGAAGTCGTAGACAACTGACGTGCCGTAATGCGCACCGTCGCTGCGTCCGGCGATCCATCCAATGAGATTGTTCCGGTTCGCGGGCGTGAAGGGAAGTATCTCAACGAACTCTTCGCTAACTTCACCGGGCAGTTTCATGAGAACAAAGTTCGGTTGCATTGCCTGCGTGGTTTGTTCTCCGCCATCTGCCATTCCGACTTCGCTGGCAACGGTCCACAAATCTTCGCGGTTATAGAAAACCTCCGGGTCAGTCATGTGGTATAGACCGTAGACTTCTGCTTGGAGCTTGAGCAAGGACTCGGGGTAACGCAGATGATTGCGCAGGTCGTCCGGCATCGTTGCGGCGTCCTTGAATAGGCACGGAAAGACTCGTCGATAGGCACCGAGAATGGGATCGACCGGGTCGAATACATAAAAAGTCGTGGTGCCGTTGTAAGCGTCGATCACCACCTTGACGCTGTTGCGCATGTAATTGATGGAGCGGCTGCCAATGCCGTAATGGGATGCATACGGATAGTTGTCAGATGTCGTAAACGCATCCATGATCCACGAAAGGCGGCCATCGTGACCGATCACGATGTAGGGATCTTGTTCAAAAGTAAGAAATGGAGCGAGAGCCGCCGCCCGGTCGCGAACATTGCGCCGCATTAGAAGACGGCTTTGTGAATTCACGTCATCGCTGAAAGGCAATTTTGCCAAGTCTCCTCGGTCAAAAGCCAGCAAGACGCGTCGCAGGAAACTGCCGAGGACTATTCCACCGTTGCCCTGGTACGACGTGAGGTTGTTCGTGTCCCCTTGCGGGTAATTGAACTCCTGCTGCCGGGTTTTTACATAGACATCGGTGTCCGTCAGTTCGCCAAAGTAAATTTCTGGCCGCATGATATTGATGTCCGCCACCGTACTTTGGACTGGCATGTTACTCAGCAATAGAGTGGGCAGTCCTTCCTGTGTGAATCCATTGACAGGGTTCATGGTGATGCCGTAGCCATGGGTGTAGATTAGTTTTTCATTGATCCAGTTACGGCTGCTTTCGGGGAGCTTGTCGACATTCAGTTCGCGGGCGGCGAGCATCACCTCTCGCATCTTGCCATCGATTTGGTAGCGATCGATGTCGATGTCCGGGAAGTCATAATAAGTGCGGATTTCCTGGATCTGCCGAAGCGTGTCCTGTAAAGCATGCCAGTCCCACAGGCGGATGTTCTGCAAGGTGGCTTGATTGTTGGCTGGATCAGCCGCCTCGACGGTGGTCTCTGCCGGAAACTCGCGCTGCACGAATTTGTCCAGACCAAAGCCCTGTCGCGTCATCTCGATGTTATTGGCAATATAGGGACGTTCGCGAACCAGCTCATTGGGTTTGACGAGGAAGCTGTTCACATACCAGCCGATCACGGCAAACGCGACATAAGTGACTACGACTGGAACGATGGCTGCGATGAGCCAGCGGCCGCGCGGCGCCCATATCGCGCTCACTATGGCGATGAGGCTTCCCAGA
Organism: uncultured Acidobacteriaceae bacterium; assembly: GCA_963704415.1. Classification (GTDB taxonomy): domain Bacteria; phylum Acidobacteriota; class Terriglobia; order Terriglobales; family Acidobacteriaceae; genus Telmatobacter. Next base: position 3,985,692 of record OY969908.1, read on the forward strand.
AGCAATGCAAAGCAGGAAACCAGCATGCCGGCAAGCGTGACATGCGCGCCGGTGTAGGTCACTCCATCGAAGATCGTGTGATGTTCATAGAGTTGGGCGAACCGGCCGAGATACTTGCGAAGAGCAACGACGAACAAGAGAAATGCGCATGCGATGGAAAGTCCGCGCCAAGGCAATGGAATATAGTTGGCACGGCGTTCGCCGAATGTGCGCGCTCCGCTGGTGATGAGAATAAACAAACCAGCCAGGAGGCACGAGATCACCGCAATGGTGAGCAGCCATCCACCGATAAGGTTCCATGCGGGCAGCGTGAAGAGGAAAAAGTTCAGCGGCTTGCCGAAGATCGGGTCAGTTACGGTTCCGGCTGCGGCGGGGGCGAACCAGAATAAAGCCAGCGTTGGCCATTCTGACGCCATGGCGCCACCGGTAATGAGAGCAATTAAAAGCGAACCGCCCATCGCGAGGATGTTCAGGAAAGGCCTGACCGACAGGTTTACTTCCCGTCCGCCGAAGGCGATGGTATGGTCGAGTGGCAACTCGTCGCGATGTGCCCGCTTGAGAAGGGAAAAGACTCCAAGAAGGATGCAGAAGGTGACTGCTGCGAAAGCCGCAAAGATTCCCCATTGCAACGCTAACTGGCGAACGAATACTTCGCCGTACCCGAGCGACCGGAACCAAAGCAATTCCACCCAATACGAGAGCATGGTCCGGCTTGCAAGGAAGATGAATGCAATGATCGCAAGAAGAACGAGGAATTTGCGATTGCGACGCCGCGGCGGCAGTGGTCGTTTCGGCCAATCAATCGATTCGTGCATGTTCATCTCCACCTGGCCCGTGTCTTGCCGGATTGCCAGTCGCTACCCGAGACACAAGAGCGTTGAACCACGAGTCATTACAGGGCTCATCGGGCGCGTCTTCTATACTCTAGTCTTCTTAAATTGCCTTTGCAGCGAGAGATGTCTTGAAGATTTGGCACTTCATGGGGAATGGGTCCATATAATAGGTCGGCTTCAGCATGTTTCGACTTTGTAAGCAGGGATCCTACTGCCCGTGAAGGAAGTACGAAGCTGTCGACCAGTTATTGACTGAACGGAACGCCATAAGTCAGCAAAGCTGAACGCGGCGGGCGCGCCTGCGTACCAATGATCTGAGGCGCTTTCCCCATTTCTTCCCAAACACGAATCGCCGTCGCATTCATGTAAAGCAGCCGGACTTGCTCACGGCTGTCCCCGCGGAGACTATAGATGCTGATATTCGTCAATAGCCGCGTTTGTCCAGAATTCGAAAGATAAGGTCCCATGCTGACGGCGGGAGCGTTTTCGACGTTCTGCAATTCTTCGGCGCTCTGCGCAGCGATTTGATAACGCGGTTCGGACAGGGAATGATTCGCCATGAGGCGGTGCAGAAGATCATTCGACGTGGGACCAGAATCATAGTAAAGAACACTCATTCCGCGTCTCGCAGAGAGAACCAATAGTATCGCCGCCAGCAGAACATACAACGCACCGGGCGAAGCGCGAACAAGCTGAGAAGACCGTCGAACGAATGCGACTCGCCCGGTTTGAATTTGACGGAGGTGCAGCGGGGGCATCTGTGTCGAAACCACAACACTTTTGGTAGCCAATTCGGCCAGATCATCGTATCGACGTTCATCCCAACTTCCTTTCAACGTCCCTGCATCGGTTGTCCTATCCAGCCGTAGCAGCCTGAGGATGCCGCCCGTCGACATAGTCCAGCGAAGTGTGTTCCTGGATCTGGCGCGACTGCAATATGACGTTCGCTATGTAAAAACCTGGATACTTTGCGACAGTAATGGAATCAAGCTCCGCGGCATTGAATCGACTTGCCACACTTCTAAGTGCGCGAACTAACGCCCGGGTTGTCGCTGCGTCCCGGCTTAGCCCAAAACCTTTTCGGACGCATGGACGTACAACCCACATGAAGTGCCAGCCCGCCTGGCGAATCATAGTATCGAACACCGACGCTGGAATCTCCTCCACGCGCATCCAGTGATCGCCGATTGGTGCTCGGAGCGGATCCAGGCGTTTCGGCAGGGGGCACTCATTGCGCAGAAAAACGGAGTGAAGATTCACGCTTGCGAACTTTTGATCTTCGCGATCGGAGCGACGTGGCTGGAGTCAACGTGACTGTAAGCCGGCGGAGTTTCGAGTTCGGTCGAAGACGGCTGCTTTGGGGTCCTATCCGCCAATTTGCTTGAGTCTCCGCGCCCCGCCTGCTCTCCCGAAAAACCGGTTGCATCGGGTTGGCTCGCTGGCCGGTGCAGGTGGATACCATTTTGGCGCCGGGAAGCGAAATAGTTCTTTACGTCGCGCTTTTTGATGAGGGCCATTCGTGCTCCAGACGTTCGGTTGCGTGCTTGAACGATGCTCGTCTGGAGCGAAGCTTGGAGTGCTGAAGGCGAGAAGCGGAACTTAAATGCTACTTCAACCATACGCTCATTGGAGCGGTTGTGCGGGCGGCCTCCCGGCGCCCCGGATGTATCCCTAATTCATTGAAATCTCATTCATTGACGGGGGCGTTAATTGGATGATATCGTTCCCATCGAATTGATGGGAATTCTGATTTCGGGGTGGAATGATGGTCGCTTGCGAAGGAACGAGAACACTCAATGAACGATTCATTAAGTAGCAAATACCGGACGGGGATTCTCATTGGAGTACTAGCATGGGTTTGTTTTGCCGGTGCGCTGGCGGAATCGGGACCGGAACCGCTCGGCGCGTTCGAGGATCACGGCGACGTTGGCACGGTGCTCCATGTGGGATCTGCGCACTTTGATCCCGCAAAGAGTGAATACACCGTGACCGGGAGTGGCGAGAATATGTGGTTTAGCGTCGACGACTTTCACTTCGTATGGAAGAAGATGTCGGGCGACGTTGCGATCTCGGCAAATATCGCGTTTGTGGGCGATAAAGGCAATAACCACCGCAAAGCGGTCCTTATGATTCGGCAGAGTCTCAATGGCAACTCGCCATCGGTGGACATTGCGCGTCACGGGGATGGACTGACTTCATTGCAATTTCGCGACACCGCTGGCGCAGATACGCGCGAGGTGCAGACGAATGTCGTCGCGCCACAGCGGGTGCGCCTGGAGAAGCTAGGGGATTGCATTTATGCCTTTGTGGCGGGGAAGGACGGACAGCTCCATCCTGCCGGAGCGTCAACGAAACTCGCGCTCGGCGGAGACTTCTATGTGGGCATTGGCGTTTCCGCGCACGATAAGGACGATCTGCAGACAGCGATTTTCTCCGATGTAAAAGTGGAGCCCCTTGTCCCGCTGGACAAGGCAAAGGTTGTCCTCTACAGCACGCTGGAGACGGTGCCGGTTGCATCAGGAGACAGGCGCGTGGCTTACGTGGCGCGGGCGCACTTTGAGGCGCCGAACTGGGCCCGCGATGGCTCGTATTTCCTATTCAATCAGGATGGCGGAATCTATCGTCTCGCTGTGACTGGCAGCGAGCCTACGCGCATTGATACCGGCGCACAGAGTAAGTGCAACAACGATCATGGCATTTCGCCCGACGCCACAATGATTGCCGTCAGTGACTCATCGCAGACGGGAAAGTCAATGGTTTACACGTTGCCGATTGCAGGGGGGACGCCGCACCAGGTGACCGCGAACGCACCGTCGTATTGGCACGGATGGTCGCCCGATGGTTCGACTCTCGCATTCACCGGGCAGCGCGGTGACAACTTCGACATTTACACGATTCCCGTGAGTGGCGGAGAAGAGAAGCGACTGACCACAGCGCCCGGACTCGATGACGGCCCGGAGTATTCGCCGGATGGGGCATGGATCTATTTCAACTCGGAACGCACCGGGCATATGCAAGTTTGGCGCATGCACCCGGATGGGAGCGGCCAGGAGCAGGTGATCACAGACGAGACCAACGACTGGTTTCCACATATCTCGCCCGACGGCAAGTGGATGGTTTTTCTCTCGTATGGGAAGGATGTCACGGGGCACCCGCCGGACAAGGATGTTGCACTGAACCTGATGTCGATGACCGACAAATCGGTGCATGTTCTGGCCAAGCTTTTTGGTGGGCAGGGAACCATCAATGTGCCTTCGTGGTCGCCGGACAGCGCCAAAGTAGCGTTCGTGAGCTACGAATATCTGCCAGAAGGTCCCCGCGACTGAGATTTCCAGCCGACGCAGCACGACGGTTCATCGTGTAAGAACGCGAGGGTTGCCGTAAAGTGTGCGCAAGGCCTGTGCGGTTGATGGGTCATTTGCGGTGCCAGAGGGCTGCGGCCCGAGCAGGAACCATGCCCAGTTTGTCTCGCGCGAGAAGAATGCGGGATCGGGCACGGGACCATTGATCTCGATGCCAATCACCTTGTCGATTGCGAAACCTTGCAGGAATGTATCGGTGCGGAATCTCGATTGTGTCCGGCCGACGCTGAGCTCCAGCGCGTCTACATATAGAAAACCTGGGAAGAATTCGCCATAGGGTCCATTTGCGTCGGGACCGAATCCCCCCGGCGCTACCTGCCATACCCAGACCAAGTTGTGGACCTCGTCGTGATTCACCAGCCGGTCAAAAAGCATTCGATAGAGTGAGGCGCTGCCATGGATGCCGGCACGTCCGGCCCACCAGTATTGCTTGCCATTCAACTGCGGATACGGCGCCCAGAGAACTGCGATGTTTTTGTCCTGAAGTTTATTCAGCGAAGCTGCGACCGCGTCGACCTGCGCACACCAATGCTGGTAGAGATGGGTGCCGGGCGTCATCAGCTCTTTCCATTCGAAATCGGTAAGCGCGATTGTTCTGCTGTCGTGGCTGGTACCTGCGTTGCCGGTTTGATTGACGTCCGCGGGATTTGGGGCCAGCCATCGCAGCATCACGATCGAACCGGCGGCGTTTTGTTGGACTGCCTCGTCGACAAGTTGATTTGACGCAGTGGAATCGCCGGCCGCATCGATGTCGCCTCCAAAAATTGCCGGATACTTTGACGTTTCCATGAAGACTTGCTGCGTGGCTTCGGTGAGCGAGCTTGAGGGGTTGATTTGGCCGCTGAGAATCCGCGTTCCTCTGGTCTGATGGAGGCGATCTATGACGGTTTTGACCTGGGGAATTGCTTTGGGAGTGGCCGGTTCGATGTCGCCCATCGCCGGGGTAGAAGGCGCGATAAACGGCGCGTCTCCGCGATTCAGCAGATTCGGCGCATGAAACATGGTTTGCAACTGCTCGGGCGAATTCGACGATTCGGCTAGCCCGCTCCACATCATGAAGTATGCCCAGCGGGGCTGCTTCGCCAACACATCAAGGCCCGGCATGGCGCCGACCTCGGCCAACGCGATCGGCTTATCGCCGGCCAGCGCGACCATGTCATCATAGTAGCTCTGCTTGAACTCGCCGTAGGTGTCCATGGTGACGACGTCAGCGAATCCAGGGCCAGGGAAGTATTCTGCGATGGAGCCAGCATTCTCGCTGGGACTGTTTACGTTCCAAACCCAAACAAGATTATTGAGATGGTGCACGCTGACGAAGCGGTTATAGAGTTGGCGGTAGAGTGCAGCGGAGCCATGTTCGCCGGGGCGGCCTCCCCACCAGAACCAGTTTCCGTTCATCTCGTGATAGGGGCGAAAGAGAACAGGCACACCGGCGTCCTGCAACTGGCGCAGGTATCCCGCGATCACGTCGACCTGTTCGACCCAGCCGTTGTTGAGATCGGTGCCTGGGGTCAGCAGTTCATTCCATTCAAAGTCGGTCAAATGGCCCTGCACGCTGTCGCGGAAAGTGATGGGCTCGTCGTCGGTGGGCCGAACAGCGTGCCAGGTTAGCGCAATCACCGCGCCATTGCGATACTGTCGCTTCGCTTCTTCGATCATCGACGGCCGCCCCTCGACGGAATCTTTGTCTTCTCCGCCGGAAAAGCCGAAGTCCTGACCGAAGATGGCGGGGAATTTTCCTGTGAGGTCGTAGATGCGATCGGACCATCGAGAGACGTGATCCGGGAAATTGTGTTGACCTGTCAGAGTGAATTGTCCGGAGATCTGGTCGATCTGTTTGAGGAGCGCGCGAGCTTCCGGAGTGGCGCTCGAGTTAACCGGAGCGGCATGGGGAGAGCCTGCCGGCGCAGCCTGCGCGCTTGCAGAAATGCAGACGCAAGCAACGGCGAAGAACAGCACCGCTAAATTCCTGATGATTTTCATGCGATATTCCTCTCGTATTGCTTCAGCAAAATCCAGAGTGCGGAAGCACTCGTTTGCCGGACGATGAGAGCAACCGGTCCGATCGCACGCCCGGCTCGCGCTTTTGGGGGCTCCGACGCTTCGAGCGACGTTGACAGCAGTTCATCCGAACCTTGACCACCTGCTCTGCTCCGTGAAAGATTGAGGGGTACTTCCTTCGATTGAAAGGCTGCACGAGAAATGAACGCCATGAGTCGGCCTCCCCGCATGAGCGATGTTGCCAAGCTTGCCGGCGTTGGCACCATGACGGTTTCGCGGGTGCTGAGCGGTAGCGTGAAGGTGAGTGAGGAGACGGCGAGGCGCGTTTTTGACGCCATTGCAACTCTCAACTATCGTCCGAACGAAGTGGCGCGGGCGCTGCGCGATCAGCGGTCGCATCAGATTGGGGTGATCGTCCCGAATCTTGTCGACCCGTTCTTCGCGATTTGCGCTCAGACGGTGAGCGTGGTGGCAAAGGAGCATGCTTATTCTGTCATCATTGCGACGGCAGACGAGGACCCCGACATCGAATACAACGAAGCCAGTCGGATGCTCCGCCGCCAGGTGGAAGGATTCGTCATCATTCCTGCCGCGGGAGGGGTCTCTCGCATCGCCGGCAGTGAATTTAGTCGCACACCAGTGGTGACCCTCGATCGGCCGATCGAGAACAGTTCTTTTGACAGCGTGGTCGTCGAGAACAAGTTCGGATCGCAATTGGGCGTGAATCACCTGATCCAGCATGGGCATCGCCGCATTGCTTTTTTTGGCCTCTCGCGCAATCTGTACACAATCCGTGCGCGATTTGAGGGGTATCGAGAAGCATTGAAGAAGGCGAACCTGAAGCCGGAGTTCTATTTCGGCAATGGAACGCAGGCGGAGATGGTGGCGACCATCCGCAGCGTTTTGGATGGCAAGAACGCGCCGACTGCCTTCTATTGCAGCAATAACCTGATCACGCGCAATGCGATTCACGCTCTGGCCTACCTTAAAGTACGGGTTCCGGAATCGGTCGCACTGGTCGGGTTTGACGACTTTGAGACAGCAAACATCCTGAACCCTCCGCTTACGGTGGTGCGCCAGCCGATTACCGACCTGGCGCGTATGGGAGCGAACATTCTGTTTTCGCGCCTGCTGAACAACGACCGCACCGAAAGAGGAAAGCACATCGTGCTGCCCGTCGAGCTGGTTCTCCGTGAATCCTGCGGAACGCATCAGAAGCCAACCAGTGTGAGAAAGCGGGAGCTGGCAGAGAGCGTTTTGCACGCAAAGTAATCGGGGACGCTTCGTGTTCAACGCACGGCGATCGTCTCCTTCTCCAGATTCCATCCACGCAAGGCGATCTCTGGCTTGGATTCACCGGCAGGGAAGGCGACAGTGACAGTCCGCGACTCGCCGGGCAACAGCGAAACATAATTCTCGCTGTAGTAGGCCGGCAGAATTCGGTCGTTGGTTGCGGCGTCTTTAAGCGTGAGCTTCACAAGCAGCGCCGGCACGGTCCCGGTGTTCTCGAGTTTGATGCTTGCCTGACGTTCTCCGCTTGTGGCGGCCATGGTTGCGGAGGCAGAGAGCTTTACGTTGGCGAGTGCGTCGAGCTCGCGAAGGCTTGATTCCTGTTTTGACCACCAATAGAGGTTGTCACTCACTGGTGCGCCGTCGGCATCGGCGACTTTGAGTGCGATCAGGATTGTATGGCCATCAGCGAGTTTTTCCAGGTCGGGCTTTCCAATAGGCGTACGCGCGTTGGAAGAGGCTTCGACTCGATTGGTTTGGTCGCTCAGGATTTTGCCGTCGAGGCCGACGACGCGCGTTTCCACTTTGTACGAATGCGCTTCGCCGAGGTTGATTAAGTCGACTGAGTTGTCGGCGAGATCTAATTGCGCATGAACAGGCTCGCATGCCTTTTGCGTTCCGTAGAAACTGGATTGCGTATCGTAGTCCCAGCTTAGAAAATTCCATTCCATGCTCGGCCACGCGGGCTGGGTCATCCAGATCATGCGGCCCGAATTCGGCTCCCAGAGATGCGCGGCGAATCCCTCAAAGATCGCGCGATGACCGACATAATCGAGCATCTGCGCCTTGCGTTCGAAATCTTCGAGGCTGCTGGGCGCTCCAAATTCTGTATCCATGTGGGCGAGAAAAGGGGCTACTGCGCCGTTGCCGCTCTGGTGCCAGTCGTGATATGCCCAGGCATCGCTCATGGGCCAGCGGTCCGGCTCCGGGATGAAGGACTCGAGGCTCTCGAGGGTGGGGACACTGGGGATGCCGAGTTCGACGCTGAAGCCGCGATTGATGCGGTAGTAGGTTTCCAGCGGCTGGAACTGATAGGGGCCTGAGTTGCGCAGGTTCACTTGATTCGAGCTGCCTGTGTAGTAGCGCGTGTGATCGAGTGTGCGCACCAGCGTGGCGAGACCTTCGTTGATGATGGGCTGCGGCACTCCTTCATTGCGGCCGCACCAAACGACGATGGACGGATGGTGGCGGAAACGCGAGATTGTGTCGCGCGCGTTCTCCAGGAAGAGCTGCGGATCCTGCGCTTCGAGATTGTAGTTTTGCGTCGAGTCCCAGAAATCATTCCAGACCATCAGGCCGTATTTGTCGGCCAGCGCGTAGAAACTTTCTTCGGTATCCTGGCCCATCCAGTTGCGGATGATGTTGACGTGCGCCTCGCGATGCAGGCGGAAATAGGGCTCGAGGTGCTCGACGCTGACGCGCTTGCGGCTGTCGTCCATGCCCCAGTTGCCGCCGCGCGCGGCAATGCGTACGCCGTTCACCTTGATCACGATGTCCGTTCCAGGCCATCCCCCCTCGACGGGCCGGATTGATGGAGAGTCGAGTGCGCCCGAGGCGAGTGAATGCACCCAGGCATGGCGGAAGTATTCCGGCAACGGCTGTCCAGGGGGCATCAGGTTGGGTGTTTCGTCGTCGATTTGACGGATGCCTTCGTGGCTTTCATCGATGAGCGCAAGGCCCGAATCATGGGTCCGGGCGGGCAGCACTTCGACGCGGCGCAAATGGCCGGTTGCGTCGAAAAGAGAAGTCTCATAGCTCACTTCGCACATACCAAAGTCAATCTGGCGCTCAGCGCTTTCTTTGCCGCCGATGGAAAGGCCGACGCGCAGTGTGTGAAGCGCAGGCTCGCCATAGCCGTTAGGCCACCACAGTTTTGGATTCTGCACTTTGAGTTGCGCGTAGTCGGCGGGCTCGAGCCGGACGACGGTTTCGCCGGGCGCGAGGTGCACGTGTTTTGTGACGCTGACGTTGTCGAAGCTCGCAGTCAGGTCTCCGTCAATCGCCGTCTCGGCAGCGTTGATTAAGGGCGCTTCAATCTCAATGTCAGCTTCGCTGCGGTCGGGCTTGGGCAGCGTGGTGATGACTTGCAGGTCGCCCACTTCGACTGGACCGGTAGCGGACAACGTGACATCCTGCCAAATGCCGGTGTTGCGATCGCGAATTCCGGGGATCCAGTCCCAGCCTTCGGCTGCCGAGAATGTGGGTCCGTCGATTACCTCGATCCCGCCGTTCTCACCGGGCCCGGCTTTAATGGACTGCTCATGCGCGATGCCGGGGTGCGGCGGCGGGCTCACACGGAGTGCCATCACGTTTTCATCCGACGCGGAGACGAGGGATGTGACGTCGAATTTTCCACGCAAGAACGCGCCGGTGAATCCGCCAAGTTTTTTGCCATTGAGCCAGACTTCGGCGGCGTAGTTGACGCCATTGAAGGTAAGCGTCAGATGCTGGCCGCGCGCTGCCGCAGGCACTTTGAATGCGACGCGATACCAGTAGTCCTGATGCGCGAGGGACTCGGGAATCGCGAGATTATTGAGGCCATAATCGGGATCGGGATAGATTCCGCGATCGATCATTGTGGTGAGAACCGTGCCAGGCACGGTCGCAGTCAACCAGTCTTTTGCTGCGAAATTCGGTTTCGAAATCTCCTCGCCTGTTGCGTTCACTGTTGGCGCGGCTGCAAGTTTCCAGCCGCCTTGAATGGTCCAAGGATTCTGGCCGACTAATTGTGCATGAAGGTCTTCCGGACGAGGCGGCTTCGTCGCAGGTTTCTGAATTCCGCCTTTGCCGCGTGGGTAAGTGGATGGGTCCTGCGGAGCGGCATAGCCGGCCTGGGCAAAGGTCTGCACAGGCCAATGCCGCGAGGCTTCTTCGTAAGTTGGCAACGCGAAGTCCGGGGGCGCAGTGTCGATTGCCTGGATCTGTGCGGCAGTCAGAGAGTCGCGATAGGCGCGGAGCCCGCAAATCTGGCCGCCGAAGTGATGGTCCGTTATGCCATCAAGCCGCGCAGGCGCCATCTCCAGGCGGCCTGCGACGTCGCCTTGCGCAAGCACGTGGGTGAGGACTGTCTTGCCGTCGGCATAGAGGGTGACGTTCTGGCCGTCGCCGACGAGGGCTGCGAAATGCCATGGGGAATTGCTCAACGCGTTGTCAGCTACGAGCAGCTTGGCCGATCCGTCGCCATGTCCGAGCCAAAGGGCGAGCCGCCCATCGAGCGCTCCGATGAAGCGCGCGTCTTCGGCCGTCGGGTCACCGATGCCTGCCAGTAGCAACGAACCTTGCAGCGGTTCGGAGGAACGGAACCAGAAGGCCAGAGTCCAGGTGGCGCGCCCTTCGAGCAATACGTCGCGTTTGTCCGGTTCCTTGTTCAACCCGAGGCGATCCAGCAACGCGGCGGTTCGGCTATCCAACGGCGACGGAGCGGCCAGTTGCTTTGTCAGTCCAGGTCCGTCGGGCAGAAACACCGCGTTGTATGAGCCGTAGCTCTCAGCAGGAATCTGCTGCGCGGGGCCAAAGCGGGCCGATGCCGCGAATGAAAGAAGTATGGCCCCGATTGCAAAGTGAAGTTGAAAACTGCGTACGCAAGAGGGAAGACGGAGGTTCAAGGCAGGAATAGATTGAATTGGCATCGCGAGCAATATCCTAATGTGTTTCAACTGAACTCGTCTTGCTGGGTTGCGGCTCCGCAACAAAAAGCAAAAGATCGGATTGAAAGGTGGCCGCGCCCTCTTTCCAACCCGATGCATAGAGAGTGTCTTTTCCTACTCAAATTGCTGGGATCAGCTTCAACCGGCCCTCGATTGAAGCTGATCCCCTCTTCCAATTTTCAGGTTTGCGGAGTCCGGGATTTGCGGAACCGGACTCCATTTGGTTCAGAAGTAGAACTTGCCGGCCAGCTGGATTCGACGCGCAGTGCCGTTGAAGCTGCTGATCACGCCAAATTGGCCGGACGTGATGCTGTTGTTTGGAGTGCCGAGTGAGGGGTGATTGAACGCATTGAACATCTCCATCCGGAACTGGACGTTATAACGCTCGCTGTTGCCCCACATCGTGTTCTTCAAAATCGCGAGGTCCAAATTCTGGAAACTCGGATTGTTGACGTCCCACAGAGCGCGCGGTGCATTGCCGATAGCAAAGGACGCGGGCATGCTGAAGACGTTGGGGTTGAACCACTGCTTATAGGTCGGAGACTGCAGTTTCGCGGTCTGGCCGGTCCAGGCGGGGCGTTGACCGAATGGATTCTGATCGGTCTCTTTGGTGGTGCCGTTGTCAGCAGAGGCGAGATAGACCGGCGTTCCCGTGTACCAAGTCTCGATACCGCTCACTCCCCATCCGCCGACGATCTTGTCGGCAAGGCCACCGTTGTTGAGGAACATTTGTCCATGGCCCAACGGAAGCTGATACAGGAAACTCGAAACGATCTGGTAGGAGACGTTTTGAGTGCCAATGCCCCACTCAGCCTTCGGATTGTATTGGTCCGCGTAGGTCTGGCTGGCATTACCCAGGTAGTTCACCGCCGATGCTGCATTGTCGTACTCGCGTCCGTCAGTAAACGAGGCAGTGAAAGTCAGCCCGTGCGTCAGTTGTTTGTCCGCGCGCAGGGTGAAGGCGTTGTACATCGATGCCGCACCCGGCTTGCGGAAGCTCGAAACGCCGGAGTACTGCGGCCAGTGCTTCAACAGCGCCGCCTGCTCGATAGTTGCACTGCTGGTCAGGCCGGAAGACGCCACCGAATATACCGTCCCTGGGCCGATTACGCCGTTAAAGGGATTTGTCACCTGGTTCAGCAACAGGCAGGAACTAGATGGCGCGCCAGGCGTGCAGCCATATTGCGCCAGCGTGGAAAGCGGCAACTGGTCGTAGGGTTTGCCCGGATCGCCATTGATGAGGAAAACACCTTTGTTGGCTAGATATCCGAGTTCAAGTTTGATGTTGAATGGCATCGCGAACTGCGCATTGCCGTTCCACTGAATGGAGTAGGGGGTGCGGTCGTTGTCAAAAAACGAGTTCTGCAGGCCATTGCCGAGGTCGATACCCGCAACGCACGCCGCGGAGGCCAGGCACGAAGCTTGATGACCCTGCGGAGAGGCATACGACGGGAACGGTGTCCCCGCGCCAGGATTTGCTGCCAGAATCACAGGATCCGGACTATACAGAGTGGCGACAGGCAGGCTGTCCTGGTTGGTAAACGACGGATTGAAGTTGGTCTGCGTCGAGAATCCTTCGTTGCCCGGCGAACCGGTGGTTCCGGAAGCCTGGAAGGCCGATGGCTGGAAGATGATGCCGGCGCCAGCGCGAAGCACGATCTTCGGCGTCGGGTTATAGGCCAAGCCGAAGCGAGGACCGAAGTCTTTCTTGGGGAACGGCACCTGGCGCCTGCCGTACTTCGCGCCAGGTGTGCCCACAATCGTCATGGCGCCGAGCAGGTTGCTGCAAGCGGGGCAGGATTCTCCGGCAGTGAGGTTGCCCGCGATGCCTGCGCCCTGCAGCGGGGATGGGGTGTTGGGGTCCCAGTAGGTCAGTTGGTTCTTATACTCCACGTGAGGAGTATCGAAGTCGTAACGTAGGCCGATGTTGAGAGTCAGCTTGGGAGAGACCTTCCAGTCGTCCTGCCCGTAGAAGGCCCAGTATTGGCTGGTCGAGATGGTCTTTTCGTCTTCGGTAATGTCGCCACCCGAAGGCAAACCGAGCAGCAACGAGGCGATTGAGAAGCCGGACTTATCGGCGCTCTGCGGGAACTGGCGCGTCCAGCTGTCATCCCCGGTAAAGGTGCCGGAGGGGTAGCTCCACTGATAGAAGTTTTCCCGCAACGCGCGGAATTCTCCGCCAACCTTGATGCTGTGCGCACCGACGATCTTCACGAGGCTGGCGTTAATACTCTGTGCCAGCGGGTCTTCCTGGTATTCCTCATAGCCCAATGGGCCCAGGTCAGAGAAGCTCCCATTTCCTCCGAAGCCGAAGTGCGGGAACATCTCGCCTTCAAGGCCTGCCTGCGACACGAAGCCGGAATCGAACCCGAGCTTTCCTGGATCGAAGCTACCGCCAACAGGTACGCGATTGTAGTTCTGCTTCGAATAGCCATAACGGAATTCGCCGAGAAGTGTAGGGGTGAAGGTGAATGTGTTATTAAACGAACCACTGAAGTCAGGAGTATGGTAAGTGCCGCCGTAGTTGCCGGGCGAAGCGGCATTGTTATAGTCGTTCAGCGTTGAGCCAGTCTGATTCAGCTCAGAGTAGCGCAGGAACGAGTGCCACTTCTTTGTCACGTCAACGTCGACGCGCGAGTCAAAGTGCCAGTAGTCTGTTGGAACGGATCCGGTCTGCTGGTAGTTGTTGTATGTGCCCGCGCCTGAAACATTGGGCTTTGGAAAATACGCCAAGGCGGCCTGCGTCACGGGCGAGATGCGCGCTGGGGGCAGGACGTTGTACTCTCCGTTGGTCATGAAGGGGGTGCGTTCATAGACGCCGCTGGCGTTCTTGGCCACCGTGTCGGGATCGAAGAGCATGGGCGTCGTCGACCCATAAAGACCGGTAAAGTCTCCGCTAAACCACGCCGGGTTGGGCACAGAGTAAGTGCTCGTCTGGCCCGCGGAAGCACGTGAATCCTCAAAATCGAAGAAGAAGAAGGCTCTGTCGTGAAGGATCGGTCCGCCGATCGTGCCACCGGTTTGGTATTGGTGTGCAGCCGCATTTTTTTCGTTGGGATTTGCTACGCCGGGCGCGCCGAAGGGCAGAGCGTCGAGCGATTGATTCTGGATGAACTCAAAGAAACTGCCGTGAAATGTGTTGCCGCCGCTCTTGGTAACGAGGCTGATAATACCGCCCGAGAAGCGTCCGTTCTCGGCCGGCGGTACGCTGGTCGTCACGTTCTCTTCCTGGATTGAGTCTTCGATCGGCTGGTAAGCTGATTCGTTGTTGCCGACGTTGTTCTCCGGAAGAATGTTGGTCATGCCGTCGATTTCCTGCTCATTGTTGCCGTTGCGGCTGCCGCCAATATGCGGTGTGGAGGCATTTCCGGTTGAATTGTTGCTGACAGTGACGCCTGGAACCAGCGTGGCGAAGTCGAAGGGATTGCGCCCGTTGTCGGGTAGCTCGAGCAATGTCTGGCTCTGAATGGTTTGTCCGAGGCTGGATGTGTCGACATCGAGCGATTCGGTTGTCGCGTTGACTTCGATGGATTGGGAGACGGTTCCGACTTCTAAAACGAAGTTGATCGCACGCGTCTCAGTCACCTGCACCAGGACGTTCTGCTCTTCGCTCCTGCGGAAGCCTGTTGCGGAAGCAGAAACGAGGTAGGTTCCTGGCTCTACAAAGGGAATGTTGAAGCGGCCTGCCGCGTCGGTGGTTGTCTTGCGCTCCTCGTTGGTCGTCGTCTTGGTGATGGTGATCGTGGCTCCCTGAACTGCCGCGCCTGTTTTGTCGGTTACCAACCCCTGGATGATGCCGGTGGGCGTCTGTGCATGCGCGAAGACACCCAGAAAGGCGAGGACGATCAGGCTGTTGAACCAATGTTGTAGTCGCATACTGCCTCCTGAATGCCGATGGATGACGGACGCAATTGCGGGAGCCATGGAAGGAGCTCCCTGGAATCTGCGATCCGATATCGCTATCATTCGCGTCGCCATGATAGCGTTATCATCGACGAACAGAAGAGATAAGGCTTCGGAAGTACCTTTGTCAAGCGGATTTTTGTAATTCGACAAAATCGCCTATTTGTGTGCTAAAAATGGTATCGAAATCATTGGAGCTTCTGTGGCGGTCGATCTTTCCGATGCTCGTTCTGTTCTCGCCTTTGATGTTGGTGGCAGTCACATCACGGTCGCACGCTGCAATCTCAAGGACTTTCGGATTCTTCGGACTGCCAGGACCGCGCTCCCGCTGGACCCTTCCTGCGACGAATTTCTGGACCTGATTCACAGTCTCAGTCACGAGATGTTGCCGGATTCGTCGGCGCCGGTTGGGGCGGTTCTTGCCGTTCCGGGCCCTTTCGATCTCGTTTCCGGCGTCAGCTACATGCAGCACAAGTTAAAATCACTCTACGGCGTGAACCTGCGAAAAGCGCTGGCAGAGCGGTTGGGATGGGGTTCGGGCCAATTCCTTTTTGTCAATGACGCGGTCGCGTTCCTTCTTGGTGAAGTCCATTGCGGAGCGGCTCGCGGCGCCAGGAGAGCAATCGGAATCGTTCTCGGTACGGGAATCGGCTCCGCCTTTGCATGCGATGGCCAGTGGGTCACGCAAGGCGAGGGAATACCGGAGGGCGGCGAAATCTGGAATCTCCCTTACGGCAACGGGATCGTCGAAGATTTGCTTTCGACGCGCGCGATCAAGGGAGGATATGCTGCGCTCACCGGAAGAGACGAAGACGTGATATCGATTGCCTCGGGAGCCGATTCCGATCCGGAGGCACGAGCTGTGTTCCAAAGGTTTGGACTCACCCTCGGACAGGTATTTCGCGATGTGCTCGCTCCTTTCGCTCCTGACGTTGTAGTTCTTGGGGGCGGAATCTCTCGTTCTGCAAGGCTTTTTCTTCCCTTCGCGCGAAATCAGCTCAACGGTTTCGGGTTCAAGTTGGTAACATCGAGGTTGCTCGATAAGGCTCCGCTTGTGGGTGCCGCTTCATTCTGGCGAAGTGGTAGCGATATCTCGGCGAAGGCGGCAATCCAGGATCCCCAACGAGCTGGTTCGCTCCGTGATGGCCCATAAGCTCACCATTCTCGTGTTTGTTCTGCTGGGTGTTGGGGGAACGGCTCGCTCTGCGTCCGGCCCATGCAAAGGGCCGGACGCCCTCGAAACGCAGGTTCTCGCTCATCCTTCGGCCCGCACCTGGGGGGCACTTGGTGGGTGGTTCGGCGAACGGTACGACTACGCATGCGCGATTGCTGCGTTTGAGTCGGCTGTCAGACTTGATCCCAATTCGGCCCGCATGCACTACTTCCTCGGACTTTCCCGATACTCATCTGGTCAGGTCGATGCGTCGATAACAGAGCTTCATCGCTCTGTCGAATTGGATTCGAACGATGTGCAAGCACGTCTCGCTCTTGGCGTGGCGTATCACCAATTGGGCCGTGCCGCCGATGCGGAGACAGCCTGGGAGAGTGCTCTGGCTATTGATCCGAACTCGACGACGGCGCTCGACTGGCTGGCCAAGGCACGGATCGCGGACGGTCAATTCGGGGCCGCGATTGAATTGCTCTCTTCAGCGCCTGCGGACGAGGATCTTACGCTCGATCTTGCCCTCGCCTATTCCGAATCGGGAAGTTTCGATAAGGCCGCAGACACGTTGAGTGCTGCTCTTGTGCGATCGCCGGCCGCATTGCGTATCAGCAGCGCACTCGCGACGGTGTATGTCCAATCGCACCGTTACCAGGACGCAACGAACCTGATTCATGTCACGTTGAATGCCCATCCCGATGACGTTGCAACCCAATTGCTCTACCTGCGGCTGCTTGTGCTCCAGGATGACGATACCGACGCGCAGCCGTTAGCGCAGAAAATGTTGTCCGAGCACCCACAGGATTTCGACGCACTTTATCTTTCGGGTGTTGTAGAGAATGATGAGCAACAATATGCCGCAGCCGTTGAACATTTGCGGGCCGCGGCTCGATTGAATCCAAACCACTACGATGTGCGTTTCAATCTCGGTACGGCATACGCGCACCTGAAACAGAACGAGGCCGCGCGCGATGAGCTAGCGAAGGCTGTGACTCTCGATTCTTCGAAGGCTGAAGCTCATTTCCATCTTGCGCAGGTACTGCGTTCACTCGGTCGAACCGCGGATGCGCAAGCACAGCTGAAGCTTTTTGAACAGTGTCAACAGGCCACCACCATGCTTGCTCTGGGCCAAACGAAGGCCGGCCAGGCTGCGCAATCTCTTGACGCCG
The DNA here is from genome assembly GCA_963704415.1 of uncultured Acidobacteriaceae bacterium. Lineage (GTDB taxonomy): Bacteria > Acidobacteriota > Terriglobia > Terriglobales > Acidobacteriaceae > Telmatobacter. The sequence continues at coordinate 4,003,059 of OY969908.1, forward strand.
GAAACGCCACTCAGGCGATCTCACTCTATCGCGAAGCAATCGATGCCTTGCCCCAGGACGCCGTGCTTGAGTATGACCTTGCGCTTGCACTGGAGCGGGTAGGCGACGCGGCCGCAGAGCGCGCCGCGCTCGAAAAGGCTCTGCAACTGAGGCCAGGCTTTGCTGAGGCGGAAAATCAACTAGGCCTCGTGACAGCGCGTGCGGGAGAAAAATCCACAGCAGAAAAGCACTTCCGCGATGCGATTGCTCGAGCCCCGAGCTACGCTGAAGCGGCGAATAATCTGGGCACACTTCTCGGCCAGCAAGGACGTGACCGCGAAGCCGAAGCGTTTTTACGATCCGCCGTCTCGGCGAATCCCCGCTTTGGACAAGCCTGGGTGAACCTGGCAGCGACTCTCGCCAGCGAATCACATTTCTCTGAAGCGCGCGCCGCCGTTGACTCGGCATTGCGGATCGATCCGCAGGATGCGGATGCCCTGCGCCTTCGTGCGATGCTGGCTGCCGCGGCGAGCAGCGACCGCACCGGCTCCAGCACGAGCAGTACATCCGCTCGAAGGCCGCGTTAACGAATCCATGGCTTCTTCTGACAATCGTCAATGGTCTCGTCGCCGCCTGCTTCAGACAAGCGCGATGGCGGCCGCACCGGTTTTGGCTCCAAGTCTTGCGCGTGCCGCACAAGCAGCATCACTTTCTCTTCCGTCGTTCTCTCGATTCACAGATGTCGCGGAGCAAGCTGGTCTCACGCAAGCGGTTGTGTATGGTCCGACGGGCGAAGTTCCTTACATTATCGAATCGATGGGCGGTGGCTGCGCCTTTTTCGATTTCGACAACGATGGCTGGATGGACATCTTCATCCTCGGCGGCCGTCTTCTCGATAGCGTGCCATCTGGATCGGGCAATCGTCTTTACCGCAACAATCGCGACGGAACATTCGCCGATGTCACGGCAAAATCGGGATTGGGCGATCCAGGCTGGGCCAACGGCGTTTGTGTGGGCGACTATAACAACGATGGGTTTGAGGATCTCTTTCTCACGTACTACGGCCACAACAGGCTCTATCGCAACAATGGCGACGGCACGTTTACTGACGTGACGGCGCAGGCGGGACTGTTACATAGCGGCGATCGTTTTGGCACGGGCTGCACGTTTCTTGATTACGATCGCGACGGTCATCTCGATCTATTTGTGGCGAATTACGTCGAATTCGATTTGGCGACGGCGCCGAAGCCAAGTATTCACGTAGCGACGTGCTCTTATCAGGGAGTTGCGGTCTACTGCGGCCCGCGCGGACTTCCCATTCCAACCCATGCGCTCTATCGCAATAACGGCGACGGCACTTTCACAGATGTATCGAAGGCTTCCGGCATTGCCGCATTGAAAACGTCTTACGGACTTACGGCTGTGTCGCTCGACGTGGATGAAGATGGCTGGCCAGACATTATGGTTGCGGCGGACTCCACGCCGAGTTTGCTCTTCATGAACAATCACGACGGCACATTTCGCGAGGAGGCCTTGGTCCGCGGGCTCGCCGTGAGCAGCAACGGTCAGGAGATGGCGGGAATGGGCATCGCGCCTGGCGACTACGACCTCGATGGACATATCGACGTCTTCAAGACGCACTACCAGCTGCAGTCAAACGGCCTTTATCACGCCACGGGTAAAGGAGATTTCGACGACGTGACAGTGGAATCGGGCATCGGTACCGAGCGTCGCTTTGTGAGTTGGGGTGATTGCATTCTGGATCTCGACAATGATGGATGGCCGGATATTTTCTATGTCACGGGAAATGTTTATCCCGAGCTCGAGCACGTTTTCAGCCGCTTTCCTGCGCGCAGCCAGCCGATGCTCTTCCGCAATCTGCGCAATGGAACCTTCGCCGCGATAGGCAATGAGGGAGGTCCTGCTTTGGCTGCACACCATTGCAGCCGTGGATGTGCTTTCGGCGACTTCGACAATGACGGCGATATCGATATTTTGGTAATGAATCAGAACGAGGCGCCATCGTTGTTGCGCAACGATGCGCCGCCGGGCAACAACTGGATCAAGATTCGACTCGAAGGAACGAAGAGCAATCGAAGCGCGATTGGAGCGCGGGTTCTGGTTCGCTATGGCGAACACGTGCAGGCGCAGCAGGTGATGAGCCAGACGAGTTATCTCTCGGCAAACGATCCAAGACTACATTTTGGATTGGGCGCTGAGAGCACCGCCGGCGTTGAGGTTCACTGGCCATCTGGCGCCGTCGAGAATTACAAGGCGCAGCGAGCGAATCAACTTGTTACGATCCGCGAGGGCACCGGCATAGTGAAGGGGCGCTCATTTTCTTCGAAGCCATGAAACTGGTCTATTGGCTTCCTTGACCCTTCAGCATGGCCTGAAGCTGGAGGGCTTCTCTGTTTGCGGGGTCAAGTTGAAGAGCCTGCTGCACGACCGCATCCGCTTCAGAGAACTTCGACTCGCTTGCCAGCGTAGCTGCCAGATTCACCATTGCTCGCGGAAATGCCGGATCGTTCTTGATTGCCTCCCGGAACATTTGTTCCGCAGCGGCATCGTTTCCTTCCTGTCCATAAAGGGTGCCCAGGTTATTTTCCGCGTCTGCGAAATCAGGTTTCAGCGCAATCGCGGTTTTGAATTCCTGTTGTGCCGCGGCCTGCTGGCCGGCTTGTCCTTGCGAGAGGAGTGCCAAGCCGAGATGGTTATGCGCATCCGCGAGTTTGGGATCGATCTGAATCGCATTCTTGAATTGAGCAATTGCGTCGTCGATGCGCCCCTGCCGTGCAAGCGCGCTGCCGAGGCTGTTGTGGAGGTCCGCGGAATCGGGATAAAGCTGTACGGCCTTCTCGTATTCGGCCACAGCGGCATCGGTCTGGCCCGCGCCCATCAGCGCACGCCCCAGATTCACATGAACCAGGTTGTATTGAGGATTCAATTCCAGAGCTTTCTCGAACTGCGGCACTGCTTCGTCATATTTGCCGGCTCGCGTGAGCGCGACGCCGAGATTATTCACGATGCGCGCATTGTCCGGATTGTCGTTCTTCAGCTTGATCCATTCGGTAATAGCTTCTGCCTCCTGGCCTTTCTCGGCGAGTTCTACGGCATGATCAAACTGCGTATACATCTCGACCGCGGGCGTGTTGATTTTGACGAGGCCATCGGGCGGAATGTTTACGAATTCGGGCAGATTCACGGCTCGATTCGAGGCGGTAGGGTTGTCGATGTAAATTGCCGGACTGTCGTTACCCTGGTCGTCGACATGGGTCAGATACATGCGCGTAAAGGGCCCGCGGCTCTTGGATGAAAACACGAGCCAGCGTCCATTCGGCGACCAGCTGTGCCACGAGTTCATGGGATACATGTTGGCGCGCATTTTGCGCGGAATCCCACCCTCGGCCGGCACGATGTATAGCTGGCCGTCGGGTCGCATCAGTAATCCATTATGCGCTTGAACAAAGACGAGCCACTTGCCGTCGGGCGAAATTTTCGGGAACGAATTGCTCATCCCGTTTGCAGACGCGCCTGCGATTGGTTCGGCTTTGCCGCCTTTCCCACCGTTGAACGGCACACGATAAATGTCGTATTGAATCTGGATTTCGTTGGGGTCGTTCGAACGCGTCGCGATGGGCCGGCCGGGAGGATACGGATCTTGTGCTTTCGCCCGGATAAACACGATGTACTTGCCGTCCGGGCTCCACACGCCGTTGGCCTGCACATAGTTGGGATCGTCGGCGCCAGGTAAAGGATGCCGCTCACCTGTCGTTCGGTCGTACCAGTACAAAACTCCGCGCGTTGGATAGAACACCTGGAGGAATTTGTAGTCGAGAAAGTTGGCCACGTAGTAATTGTTTTCAGATGGGCGTTCGGCACTTGTCACCATGGTCAACACATAGCGGCCGTCTGGGGATACTTGTGACATGAATCCAACCCGGTTAAATGCGAATTGGCGATCGCCGGTCGGATTCCAGGAGATCATGTCCTGGCTGCGAATCTCGGTCTGCGGCTTGAGTGAAACCGCCGCGTAGAGACCCTTGTCGTTTTGCGGTCCATCCATGTCCATGCCAAGAGTCTTGCCATCGCGCGAGAATGAATGACAGTTTGCGCAAGTATGCATGCCTTCAAGCACGACGCGGCTTTGGGGTTGATCGATGGAGCGGAGCTGCCACTGGATCAGCGGAATCGCTGTCGGTGCCAGCGGCTTGATGACGCCCTTTTCGGTTTCAGACGGCATCAGCGGGACGTCCCGGTAGAATATCGGCGCGCCAACGTGGTCCTGCGATGTGGAGATGTCAACTTTTCCGTCTGAGACGGGGTGGCGCATATCTTCGGAGGTAAAGCCAGTGATGGTGAAGTGCGCCGGGCCGGTCACGGAGTGCTGCTTGATCCGCTGCCAGGTTCTGCTATCGGGAATCCACGTGTGTGCGGCAGCCTGTTCGGGACTCAGTTTCGGCAACTCATTGCGCGCGGAAATGCAGCGCGGGTCGATTTCGCCGATGCTGATCGGAGTGCCGGGCGACTCGGCGCGAATCGTCGATGAGCCGTCGCTGAAATGTACTTCAATGCGCCAACGATTTACGTCCTTGATGCTATCGCGCCAGATGAAAGTGGGCGGGGTGATTTCGGTTGGAAAGATGGAATCGTTTTGGGGATAATCGATGATGATTGCCGCGGGGTTCTCTTCCGCGGCTAAAACGGTGGGCCGGGGGCGATCGCTCACACTCCACAGAGTTGCGAGAACTGCTCCCACCGCAGCGATAACGATACCATGCACCTTCACGATACATCCTTCTCAATTTGTCACTTGCCAACAAACTTTCTTGGGTTGATTCGATTGGCGGGCGTGCTGCCGAAGCGCTTGCCGGATGCAGAGGATTTTTTGCCTTTCTCCGGCGCTCTGTCAAGCCTTTCGTACGCCTGATCCAACGAACTCAAAGTTGAAAACGGCTGAAGTTATTCGCTGCGCGCGCCGGTTAGGAACATCGCGATAGCTTCGATCTCGACCAGCAAGTCAGGGCGGCACAAGTGGGCTTGAATGCCGGTCGAGGCCGGAAGAGGATCGAGACCATGCTCTTTGAAAAAGGCAGTCCGCTCTTCATTGAAGGCTTCATAGTCGCGATCGATGTCGCGCAAGTAGCAGGTCGTGCGCACGATATCCTGCCAGGTGCACCCTTCGCTTTCAAGAAGTCCGGTGATGTTGCTGAGAGTCCTGCGCATCTGCGCGCGAAAATCTCCGATGTGCACAGTCTTGCCGTTCTCGTCGATCGATGCGGTGCCCGAAATGAGAAGTATTGTGAGTCCGTTGAGGTCGATCATCATGCCACGTGAGAACGAACTCGGCTTGGCGTAAGCATATGCTTCATTGAGCACACCGTGGTTGGTTATCGCACGTTTCTGAATTGGGGCATGTGCGATCGTCCGCAGAACGTCATTGATCGCCCTCATCTTGTCGTCGTCTCCTGACCTAACGCTCATCGCAGGTAGCCCGCAAAGCAAGCTTCTTCCGCGAAGTACAATCCGCAGTGTAGCAAATTGGAAGTGGAAGTTCGCCTGCTGTTGAGCCAGCAGGCCGATTCGTCCCGAGGTTTGCGGATCAGGCTTCAGTCAGCGGGTGGTTGGGGTCAACCAGAAGCCACAAGGCGCCTCCCGCAGTCGCAAGCGCAGCAGCAAAAATAAAGGCGGAATTCCAACCAAAGCGGCTTGCCAGATATGGGGTGAGAGACGCGGTCAAGGCTCCGCCAACCTGGCATCCCATGTTCATCACACCGGAGACGACTCCGGAGCGCTCGCCGGCGATGTCCGCGCTCACGGCCCAGAAGGAACTTTGGGAAAGATACAGTGCGCCCGCACCTCCCGCGAGAATGATGCCCGCGGTGTACGGTCCGCGTACGTGCGAACCGATGATGAGAAAAACTGCGGTCAGGACCAGGGAAAATGCAGCGATGCCGCAACGTCCATAGCGCATTCCGAATCTTTTCGATAGCCAGTCACTCGCGATTCCTCCGCCTAGACAACAGACTGTCATGGCGAGAAACGGAATCATGGAAAAGAAGGCGTCTGCCTTGAGGTCGAGTCGGCGGACCTGGGCCAGATAGATGAAGAACCAACTGAAGAAAATCCAAGCGACATAGCCGAAGGTGAAATAGCTCAAGGTTAGCGCAGCCAGGTTGCGGTTGAAGAGTGCCGCTTGCCACGAGATGGGAGTATCGGAACGGCGCGTTCTTTCTGTCGATCGCGTGGCCTGGATCAGCGATAATTCTTCCGCAGAGACGAGTGGATGCTGTTCCGGCAGGTCGCGAGCCATGGCGTACCAAATGAGGCCTACGATGATGCCAAGTGCAGCGCTGAACCAGAAGGAAGCTGACCAACCGTAGTGACTGATGAGCCAGGTCAGGATTGGAATGCTGAGGCCGGCTCCCGCGCCGACCCCTGCGAAGATCCAGCCGTTAGCCCGGCCTCGCTCGGCAACGGGAATCCAATGCGCGACGAATTGATTGGAGGCTGGGTACATTACGGCTTCGCCGGCGCCGAGGGAGAAGCGGACCATGATCAGGATCAAAAGTGCGTGGGAGAGGCGGGGGTTAGCGATCGTTGTGAGAGCGGAGAAGAGGCCCCACCAGAGGACTCCGGCTGCGAGGATGTGACGCGGACCGAATCGACAGGCCAGCCATCCGCCTACAACCTGGAACGCCGCATAGCCCAATAGAAACGAACTGAAGACCCAACCCAGCTGAATGTTATCGATGTGAAGATCGTCGCGGATGGACGCGCCGGCGATGGAGATGTTGGTTCGGTCGAGGAAAGCGATCGCGCTGAGCAGGAACAGCCAAAAGACCAACAGAGTGCGTATGGGGAAACGCCGCGAATCAGCCATCCTGTTCCTCTTACGAAACAATAAATATAGCTGCTCCTGGCTGGATGAGGGGCGTGCCGGGCCGTCTTCGGTGGGATAAGTTACCCCGTTAAAGGAGGCGCCTCGATTCTCGGTTTACACACGGTCGGGCTTGCAGAAGGGGATTGAAGTGAGCCGGCCCAATGGAAGAATGAGTCCAGATCGCAGTGCGGATGATTTCAATAGGAAAATTATTTATTCCTCTTGACACCGCCGACGTGGACACCTATATTTCGCACGTTCCTGTTCTGATGTTTGCACTGCAGCCTTTTTTAAGGACACGGTGCTGAATCCCTGATGTCTTTTTGCGTTGGGATGGGAGCTCCGATCAAACGCCAGGTGAGGATAGCGACATGTTGAGCGCATGGAAGAGACTGATTCCGATTGCGGTGGTGCTCTTAGTTCAGGGAACAATGGCTGCGTGGAGCCAAACATCTGCGGACCCACTGAAGAGCGGCTTTGAGAATCCTCCGGAGAGCGCGCGGCCACGGGTGTGGTGGCATTGGATGAATGGGAACATCACCAAAGAAGGGATCAAACTCGATCTCGAATGGATGCATCGGTCGGGCATTGGCGGATTCCAGAATTTCGATGCGGCCCTGTCGACTCCGCAGGTTGTCGATCATCGCCTGGTATACATGACGCCGGAGTGGAAGGACGCTTTTAAATATGCCACGACGCTGGCTGATCAACTGGGAATGGAGGAAGCGATCGCAGGTTCGCCAGGTTGGAGCGAATCGGGTGGGCCGTGGGTGCCGGGGCCCGAAGGCATGAAGAAGTATGTGTGGAGCGAAACCGTCGTCGAAGGAGGCAAGCCGTTCCACGGTGTGCTCGCGCATCCGCCATCGAATACTGGTGCATTCCAGAATCTGTCCATTCGCGATGCCTTGGCGGGGCCGGCCGACGCGAAACCCGCTCCGCAGTTTTATAGCGATGCTGCGGTTGTGGCTTATCGCCGCACGGCGAGCGATGTGCCGCTCGAAACGCTGCACCCGAAGATAACGGCGAGCGGTGGGTCGCCTGATTTTGCAATGCTGGCGGATGGAGACCTGGAGAAGACTACCGGAATTCCTATTCCGGCGGTCGGCGAGATTTCCTGGATTCAATACGAATTCCCGGAGCCGCAGGCGATTCGTGCGATCACATTTGTTACCAAGGACCCTGGGTGGATTGAGGCCCTGGTGGCGGGGATCGCGGCTCCGGAGAAGAATCTTGAGGCGAGCGACGACGGGCAGAATTATCGATTAGTGGCCAAGCTCAGTGGGGGAAATTCTCCGGAGCACACGATTTCGTTTCCGGCTGTGACGGCGAAATATTTTCGCGTGACCTTCAAACGGAACCCGCCTCCACCGATTCCAGCGTGGGCCGCAGGGATCGATCCTGCCTCGCTGGGGATCAAGCTGCCACCGACTCCGACGGAATTTGAGATTGCCGAACTCGTTCTGCACCCCGGTGCACGTGTGAACCATTTTGAGGAGAAAGCGGCGTTTGTCCCAGAGGGCGACTTATATGGTTTTGCTACGCCGGAGGTCTCTGCGAATGAAGCCGTGGCCAAGTCGGATGTTATCGACCTTACCTCGAAGATGCAACCCGATGGGACGCTGGATTGGACGCCGCCGGCAGGCGATTGGGTGATCTTGCGCTTTGGTTATTCGCTGCTTGGAATCACCAACCATCCGGCTACTGCCGAAGCAACGGGACTTGAAGTCGACAAGCTGGACCGCACGTTTGTGAAGTCCTATATGGAGAAGTATCTCGACAGTTACAAGCAGACAGTGGGACCAGATTTCATAGGCAAGCGCGGCATCCGGTACGTGATCAACGACAGCTGGGAAGCCGGTTCGCAAAACTGGACCGATCACATGATTGAGCAATTCAAGAAGCGGCGCGGCTACGATCCGGTGCCTTGGATGCCGGTCCTTGCAGGCCAGGTGGTCGAGAGCGCTGAGGCAAGCGACAGGTTCCTGTGGGATTTTCGTAAGACAATCGCCGACCTGATTGCAGATGAACATTATGGGCAGTTGGAGGAGACTCTGCACGAGTGGCACATGGGGCACTATGGCGAGTCGCACGAGAGCGGACGCGCGTTTGTGGCCGATGGGATGGAAGTGAAGAAGTTCAACGAAGTGCCCATGAGCGCGATGTGGACGCAGACACCAGGCGTGAATAAAGAGCAGCTCGGATATAACGCGGACGACCGCGAATCGGCGTCGGTGGCCCATATCTACGGGCAGAATCTGGCGGCTGCGGAATCGATGACTGCGGCGGCAGCGCCCTGGGCGTGGTCTCCTGCAACACTGAAGCCAACGGCTGACCAGGAGTTTTTGAACGGCATCAACAGATTCGTAATCCATGAGTCGGCGCATCAGCCACTGGTAGGCAAAGCGCCGGGACTCACGCTGGGGCCGTTCGGACAGTGGTTCAACCGCAACGAGACGTGGGCGGCAGAAGCTGGCCCATGGGTCGATTATCTGGCACGTACGAGCTTTATCCTGCAGCAGGGACACTTTGGCGCGGACTTGATCTACTTCTATGGTGAAGACTCGAATCTTACGGCGATCTTCGCGGATAAGTCGCCGAATGTGCCGGCGGGGTATGGATTCGACTATGTCAACGCCGATGGATTGATTCATGAACTAACCGCAATGAACGGACGCATCACGACGAAGAGCGGCATGAGTTATCGCGTGCTCGGTCTGGATCCTTACAGCGAACATATGTCTCTACCGGTCCTGCGCGCAATTCATAAGCTGGTGGAGGCCGGCGCTGTTGTAGCTGGGCCTAAACCCACAGACGACCCAAGCATGGCCGATGACCAGGCAGAATTTCGCAAATTGAACGATGAGTTGTTCGGCGACGGAAGCGGGATACGTAAAGTCGGCAAGGGCACCGTGTATGCGGGCCAGGACCTTGGGCAGGTGTTCAATACTCTGCACGTTGAGCCGGATTTTGACTACACGAAGCCGGAAAGCGATGCGCGTCTCGAGTTTCTGCATCGCAAGCTCCCCGGCAGCGATGTTTATTTCGTGGATAACCGAAGCGATCGCGACGAAGTTACGGATGCGAGTTTCAGGGTGACGGGGAAAGCACCGGAGCTTTGGTACGCGGAGACGGGCACAACGAAGCCTGTGTCTTTCAAGATCGCGGACGGGCGCACCACTGTGCCGCTGCACCTGGAACCGTGGGGAACAGTGTTCGTTGTTTTTCGCAAGTCAACAACCGAAACTTCGCGTGAACTGCCGAAGCTCACCGAGTCAAAGGTGGCGGACGTGGGCGGACCTTGGAAGGTGAGTTTCCAGTCAGGCCGCGGCGCACCCGAATCCACGACGCTGAATGAACTTGTTTCATGGAGTGACAGCGCGGGTCCCGGCATTAAGTATTTTTCAGGCGAGGGCACTTACACAAACACGATTCAAGCCCCTTCGGACTGGTTCAGAAAGCGTTCACACCTTTGGATCGATCTTGGCGATGTGAAGAATCTTGCCGAAGTCACTGTCAACGGAAAGAGCCTTGGAGTTGTTTGGCACGCGCCTTATCGGGTGGATGTAACCACGGCGTTGAAGCCGGGCACAAACGAGATCAGCGTGAAAGTGGTTAACGCGTGGGTCAATCGGCTCATCGGCGACGAGCAGCCGGGTGCGACCAAATACACCTTTGCCGATGTGAAACCTTACAAGGCTAACTCGCCGCTGCTTCCATCGGGACTTTTGGGACCAGTGGCGGTGGTTCGAGAGAGCACGAATTGACGCACGGAGATTTCGAACGGGAGGTAAGTGTGAATCGGTCCGTCCTTCGCAGGGTATCCAGATTTTCCGTATTAGTCCTGACGGGAATCGTATCGGGGTTGCCAGTGGTGGCCCAGGAGAGTCAGCCCAAAGTCGCAATCGACTGGGACAAGACCGTGATTGTTTCGAAGTCGACCCCGACGCTGCAGGTGGTCACCAATCCGATGCTCAATCCGGGCTCGCCGATCCACGATGGATCGTTTGCTGCGCTGAAATCTCTTGGAGCGGATTACGTGCGCTACGTACCATGGCTTCCGTATCCCAAGATTGCGGTTGCAGAATTGGAACCTCCGTCGAAGGACAAAACATCATGGGATTTCACTTATATCGATCCGGTAACGAAGGACTTTCTGGCGGCAACCGAGGGTCATTCGACGATTATTAACTTCAGCACTATTCCGGCTTGGATGTTTAAGACGGACAAGCCGGTGAAGTATCCCGACGACCCGAGCCAAGTGTTCTGGGATTACACCCAGGGAACTGAACTGCGCGATCCGACCGGAAAAGAGCTGGGCGACTATTTTGGCCGTCTCGTGAGTTGGTATACGCAAGGTGGCTTCACCGATGAGAACGGAAAGAGACATGAGTCGGGCAACCACTACACGTTTCCTTATTGGGAGGTGCTGAACGAAATCGACTTTGAGCACAGCACGACTCCCGAGGACTACACCAAGCGCTATGATGCGATTGTCGAAGGGATTCACAAAGTAAGCCCGGAGACAAAATTCGTTGGTCTTGCATTGGCGGCACCCGGAACCAATCCAAAATACTTTGAGTATTTCCTCGACCCGAAGAACCACAAACCCGGAATTCCGCTGGACTACATTTCATTTCACTTTTATGCGACACCGGCGATGGACGAAACTCTGGATGGCTGGCAGCATACTTTCTTCAACCAGGCTGAAGGCTTTTTGGCCACGACGCGGTATATTCTCGCCATTCGCGATCGGTTGTCGCCACAGACGAAGATCGATACGGATGAGCTGGGCGTGATCCTGCCGACGGATGGACTGGAGATTGCCGCCTCCAAGCCGCTGCCTGACCATATTCCGCATCGTTATTGGAATGCGGCAGGGGCGCTGTACGGATATCTGTTTGTGGAACTGACGAAGCTGGGCGTGGACGTGATTGGCGAATCGCAACTGGTGGGCTATCCTTCGCAATTTCCCAGCGTATCGATGATCGACTACAACAATGGGAAGCCGAATGCGCGCTACTGGGTGCTGAAGCTGATCAAGGATAACTTCCACGCCGGCGACAAGCTGGTGTCGGAGAAGCCAACGCACGGTTCTGGTTCCTCCGGTGTAATGATCCAGGGATTCATCACTCCGAAGGGAAAAAAGGCGCTGCTGGTGAATAAGACAAACTCCGAAAGGACCATTATGTTAAGTTCGGAGTTACAAAATGCAGCTTCGCTCACAGTGGACGAAGCCACAGGTGACGATGAGCCACGCGCCGGAAAGGTGGACGGCACGGAGTTGAAGCTGGCGCCATTCGCCGTAACCGTTCTCAACGCTCAATAGACTGTCTAAGATTCAATCAGGAGCGATTGATGCCGGAAACCAATCTGCGCGTAGGCTTGTGCGGCATTGGGCTCGATGCCTATTGGCCTCAATTTGAGGGCCTACGCGCAAGGTTGGAGTCCTACGTGCGCGAGGCGGCCGCGCGGCTGGAGAAATTCGGCGCCGCCATTGAGCACTTGGGCATGGTGGACACTCCGCAGCGCGGGCGTGAGGCGGGGCATGCCTGCCGTCGTGCAGACGTAGATCTGCTGATCATCTATGTCACGACCTATGCGTTGTCGAGTACCGTGTTGCCAATAGTGCAGCGTGCGCGAGTTCCTGTGCTGATCCTGAATCTGCAGCCTGATGCGTCCATTGACTACGAAGCTTTCAATCGACTGCCAAACAGGACGGCTATGACCGGGGAGTGGCTCGCCTTTTGCTCGGCATGCCCAGTGCCGGAAATTGCCAACGTGCTTTCACGCGCGGGGATCGCGTTTCAGCAGGTGACTGGTGTTCTGAAAGACGATGCAGTATGGGAGGAGATTGGCGGATGGATCGCTGCCGCACACGTAAAAAAGGCGCTGAGCGAAAACCGGCTCGGGCTGATGGGACACTACTACAGCGGGATGCTGGATATCCAAACTGATTTGACGCAGGTTTCGATCACGTTTGGAAGCCACATTGAGCATCTTGAAGTCGACGAACTGAGCACATTGCGCGTCGGCGTAAGTGAAGATCAGATTGCGGGACGGATTGAAGACTTCAGGAACTACTTCGATGTGCAGCCCGATTGTTTGCTTGAGGAATTGGCGCAGGCCGCGCGCACTTCAGTCGCTCTGGACCAGTTGATTGCGACCCACGATCTGCATTCACTGGCTTATTACTACATGGGCAGCGGAATGGGGGCGAACGAGGACACGATGAGTTCGATCATTCTAGGCACATCGCTCCTGACCGCGCGCGGCATTCCGGTGGCAGGCGAGTACGAGGTGAAGAACGTGCTCGCGATGAAGATCATGGATTGCCTGGGCGCGGGTGGGTCGTTCACCGAGTACTACGCATTGGATCTGAAAGCAGACACCGCATTGATGGGGCACGATGGGCCGGGCCACATTGCGATTGCCGAAAGCAAGACCAAGGTGCGGCCTCTCGCGGTCTATCACGGAAAGGTGGGTCACGGCCTATCGGTTGAGATGAGTGTCAAGCACGGTCCGGTCACGCTGCTTTCTGTCGTAGAGGATGCTGGACGCGGTTTCAAACTGCTGGCGGCAGAGGGCGAAAGCGTCCCAGGCGAAGTGCTTCGCATTGGAAACACGAACAGTCATTACCGTTTTTCGATTGGCGCCAAGGGTTTTGTTGAAGCGTGGAACGCGCAAGGTCCCGCGCATCATTGTGCGGTCGGCGTGGGGCATGTGGCCGGAAACCTCAGCAAACTGGCGCGATTAATGGAGATTCCGTTTGTCCAAATTTGCTGATGGTTGAGGGAATCCCCTTCAGGTTGAGTCTGGGCGCAGAGGGATTTACTGCGGGGCCTTTGTCTCCGCATCCGAACCAAGCTGCTGTGGAGTAACCTCGTCGTCTGCATTGGGCTTTCGCAGTGTGCCCGGTGTTGAGGAGTGAAGACGTGTGAAAGCTTCGAGGGCCTTTGCCTGTCCCTGCTTGTCCCCAGTCGCTCGATCGGCTTGTGCCAGCCGGTACCATGCGACTTCATCACCCGGCCTTGAACGCGTTGCGTGCTCAAGAAGCGGAATTGCCGCTGCTGGTTTCTGGATTTCGAGGTAAACGCCCCCGAGGCCTACAAGCGCTTCTTCAAAGTCGGGGTAACGCTGAAGCACTGCCTGAAATTGCTTTGTCGCGTCGTCCAGTTTGCCATCGGCTACCTGGAGATTTGCCAACTCGTAACCGGCATTTCCGTTTCCCGGATCGATTGCCAACTCGGCCAAAAACTCGCGGATGGCGGCATCCCGATCTTCGGGCTTCTGCGAATCCCGGAAGCGAGTCAAATAAATGCGCCCCAACTTGTAGTGAATGCCAGGGCGGTTGGGTTCAATTGTGAGGACGTGATTGAATGCGATGATGGCTGCGTCGTAATCCTTCTGGCTTTCGTTCGCTTCGCCCTGGGCCTGCAACATCCAGATCGAGTTTGGGGCTTTGTCATGCAGTTTCTCCATCGTCACATAGGCGAAATTTCCGTAGATTCGTCCTGTGTGATAGAGGACCTCGGGATCGTCGGGGTAGAGTTTATTCAACATTAGAGCGGTCGCGACGGCATCGGAATCGCGATCGAAGCCGGTGTAGGCTCGGAGGAGTTGCAGGCCGCACAAGCGCCTGCCTTCGTCGTCCGTCGTCTCCTTGAAGCACTTTTCGAGCCGGGGCAACGCTTCCGAGAACTGGCCCAGTTCGGATAGGGAAAGGCCGAGGAGGCTGTCGAGCCGGGGAAGGCTTGGTTTAATCTTCTGCGCGGTCCGAATCTCGCGGACCGCGAGTTCAAATTTGCGCTGCTTAAAGTAGATGGCGCCCAGCGTGGCATGCACCTCAGCAACCTGGGGCGCGAGCTTTGCCAACGATTCAAAATCAGTTTGTGCCTCCGCGTAGTTACCCTCGGCGAGAGCTTGCTGTCCGGCTGCTGCATATTGCGCCGCCTGACTATCGCTGGTTGTTTGGGCCGGAGCTGAAAGCGCCAGGCAGCCCAACAAAGTGGCTGCCCAGCACAGCCTCGTACGTTTGCACCTCATCGGTTGAGTGTATCTCCATTACAGAAAACTCCGCCACGCTTGCGCAGCATGGCGGAGTTGATGTGAAGCTGCGGTTCAAGAATCAGAAAGTAATTTTCCCGCTTAGTTGGACTACGCGCGATACACCGGAAGAGGTGATATCTCCCGCGAGAGCATCGCCAACAGTGTTGTCGATGGAACTGCCGCCCCCCGATCCTCCGGTCGCCAGGCCTCCCACGCTATAGGAGTACTGGTGATGGTTAAACGTGTTAAAGGTATCCACGTGCAATTCGAACCTTGCGCGCTCGCTGAAATTGAAATCTTTGCCGAAGCCCATATCCCAGTTGTTTATGCCGGGCTGGCGCAGGAAGTTACGAGATGTGTTGCCGTACACACCGATCGCCGGCTGAGTAAAGCAGCCCATATTCAGGCGTTGGAATTTGCCTGTGAGATTACCGTGAACATTGCAGCCCGAAGTCAGGTTCGCGCGTTGGAACTGTGTGTCAAGAAGGCCGGACGCATCCGTCGCTCCGATGCTGAATGGAAATCCGGTCTGGAATGTGGTGATGCCTGTGACCTGCCAACCGCCAACCGCCAGATCGGCGACGCGATTCACTCCGCTGGCAAATTTCTTGCCGCGTCCGAACGGGAGCTGGTAAACGTAGCTGGCTACAAAGCGATGGTCGACATCGAAGTCCGAAGGACCGTAGTCCAACGACGGATCATGGTTGTCCATCGTGCCCTGATAACCGCTGCCGGTTGCGCCGACTCCGGCTGCGGCGGACTTGTCGTCCTTGCTGTTGGCCCAGGTATAGATCGCGGTCACGGCCAGATCGTGAGCGCGATGTTCAAACTTGATGTTCATCGCGTTGTAATGGGAGTAACCGTGGAAGTCGCTGTCGATATAGAACCCGGTGAAGTTCGGATAAGGCAACCGGCTTGAAGTTGGGCAGTTGTGAGTTACATCGGTTGGGTCTGCTTGGCAGAAGGGCAGATCAGTGGCGGCGATGCTGTAGGGTTGAGCGATGTTACGCCGGTCCAAAAGATGTACTGCATGCGTTCCGATGTAGTTCACTTCGAGAGTCGTGCTTCTCGCTAACTCGCGTTCAACCGATCCTGTCCAGGACTGGACGTACGGATTGAGCGGATTCTCGGACTCGATGACCGCGATGAACGACAGTGTGGATAAGGGGAATGGCGACAGAGTGGAATAACTGGGGAACAATTGGTTGCCGAACTTAGGAAGCGTCGAGTCCTGCGTGGGATTGAGGCTATTGCGGATACTGTAAGGGTAGATATCGGCCGAGTCGTCGATTTCGCGTCCCTCGTAGGAGTCGAAGAAAATGCCGTAGCCTCCGCGGACCACGGTCTTATCGTTCAGCCGGTAGGCAAATCCGAATCTCGGCGCGAAGGGCGTCTTCGAGCCCGGGTGCGGCACGGAACCGCAATAGCGAAGGACCGGATCGGTGGCCGTTCCACCTGGCGCGACTCCGTCGGTTGTCAGTTTCGGGTCGGCGTAGCACAGACCGCCGTTGACATTTTTAGTGTCGAGCCAGAAGAAATGGTTCGACGCCTCATAAGCCGCGGCACGGAAGTCCCAGCGCAGGCCAAGGTTCAGGGTAAGCTTCTGCGTTATTTTCCAATCGTCTTCCGCGTAGGGTGCGACATAACTGAAAACGTGTGTCTGAGGATTACCGGCCTGGTCGGTCGGGCTCAACGGGCCCGGCACATAACCGGCTGCGCCGCTGTAGTATCCCAGCAGCATATCCGCAGTTGCGTTACCCGTACCGCACAAACCTGTGGCGTTGGGACAGCTGGTGCCATTGGTCAGGACGTTTGCCGCGCTGAAGGACCAGTCGCCAAAGAAATCATCGTCGAGGTTACGAATCAAGCGCCAGCGGCGATAGTCGATGCCCAGGCCGATGGTGTGCTTTCCGTGAACCGAGGTGAACCCGTCGGCATATTCCCATGATGGGTTATCGGATCCTGTGTAAGAGTTGATCGGGCCGCCGAAGAGCGAGTATTGCGACAACTGGAGGCTGGGCCATGATGCCTGTAGTGCGGCGAACTTGGTAAAGACTCCGGTTTCGCCAAGAGCGCTTATTGCCGAAGCCGGCGGAGCAGGCGCGCCCTGGGGCGCCTGGGCGTCAAGGTGGCCGAAGCGGAAGTTATTGACGTTTGCCGCGCCAATATTGATCGTATGCGAGACTTCCCAGTTCTTCTGTGTTTCGTACTGGGTCAGGAGTCCATAGACCAGCGATTGAGAATTGAGATAGGACGCGTTCTGGTACTTGGAGTAAGTGTAGCGGAAGAAGACCGAACCTAACTTACCGAGGTTCTGATCGCCGCGATATGTCTGCTGGTTCGTGGTCAAGGGCAATCCGGCTGACTTAATGAAATTAGTGACGCCTTCAGGCTGCGTGTTGCCCAGGGTTGGAGCAGGGAAGTAGCCATTCTGAATGGCTACCTGCGCCAACCGGTTCGTGATGTCCGTTGAGGGAATCATGTTGCCGGGGAATGCCGCGCCGGTGGTTGGATCGACGGGCATGCAGTTATGACCGAGGCTCAACAAAGTCTTGCAGTCGGCAGTTCCGTACGCCGGCAGTGGGCCGCCTGGCAATCCGGAACCGGCGGGCGCTGTATAAGTCTCGGATGAAAAGTCTCCTGTCAGAGTGGCTGGATTCGGCGTCGAATCGTACAAATTGGTGCCGTTATTGATGCGCCAGCCCTCGTAGTTTGCCATCCAGAATGTCTTGTTCCTGCCGTCATATAACTTGGGAAGGTAGACTGGGCCGTCGGCGACAAACCCGAACTGGTTTTGCCGCAGAATTGGAAGCGTCGTGGCCGTCCCAGCCTGGTAATCGGTAGCGGTCGCGAAGGGTTTGGCGTCGTATGCGTTATTGCGGTTGAACTCAAAGATCGAGCCGTGGAGTTTATTGGTGCCACCTTTGCTGATGAGGTTGATCTGGCTGGCTGAGAATCCGTATTCCGCCGAATACGTACCGCTCTCGACTTTGAATTCCTGAATGGCATCCTGTGACAGAATGACGGCCGGAGTTACGAGTGCTTGATCGGTATTGATCAGCCCGTCGAGCGTGTAGTTATTGCCTTCAGGCCGACCACCGTTAATGCTTACGGCGTTGCCTTCGCCCTGCCGCATCGTGCCCTGCTCACCGCCCACGGTCACGGCGCCCGCGCTCACCAGGAGCAACTGCATAAAGTTGCGTCCGTTCAAGGGGAGCTGCTCCACCTGCTGCTGGCTCAACAGCGTTGACTCGTCAGCGCTGTCCGTATCCAGTGTGACGGCCTGGGCTGTCACTTCCAACGTCTCGGTAACTGCTCCGAGTTTGAGGGCCAAATCGACGCGAACCTTTTGGTCGACAGCGAGTGTGAAGCTGGTCGTTACCGTCTTTTGAAAGCCCTTTGCTTCTGCCGAGACCGTATAGGTGCCGGGGTTGAGCGACGAGGCATAGTAGTCGCCAGCCGAACTGGTGAGGGTTCGGAAGGAGATGTTCGTCGCGGTATTTGTTACCGTGACTCTGACGTTGGGGATAATGGCGCCTGAGCTATCGGTCACGGTACCCAGGATCGTGCCTGTAGCGCCTCCCTGCGCGAACAACCTCTCGGTCATTAGCAGCAGCATCGTCAAACAAAGAGTGATACGAACGATTCGCATCTCCTGAAACCTCCTGAAAAGTCGTGCTCGATTTGGCTTGCATTGGCTCGGCTTGAATGCTCGGGTAGACCACTACCTTGAAGGTTGCGGAATGGTGGAAGAGCCTAATCCAAATGCACGGCGAGGCTAGCCATCCGTGATGATGATTGTCAAGCAGAATTTTGTTTCTCATTTGAAAACTGTGATCAGTTCGGCCCGGCTGAGTTTGGTTTCAAGAAAGAGGCTGAGAAAATCGGTTTTCTATTTTTGTCTCCGGTCCAAACATCGAAAAATGCACGACTTCCATCGACTCGCGCAGGGAGAGAGTTGCGCGAAAACGAGGATGCAACTTGGTGACTGAGAGCTCTGTTGAATCGACACGTCGGCTTCTAAGCAGACGGAAGAATTGAAAAAGTTCCATTAGACAAACTGACTTTGGATGCGTTAGGATTCGGATTCCATCGCGTAAAGGGGCACCTTTGGAAGACTCACGGGGAAGTTCTCATGATTGTGGCAGGCGAGGTAAGGGAACGCGGGAGTCGATTGATAGCATTGAGCAAGGCCGCTAAACATTGGAATGTGCACGCCTGACGCAGTTCCCCGCTGCAAAGGCGCCGAATCGGAAGCAATCGCCGCTTTTCTGACGGATGAATTTCTCAAGAACGATAGCGATTTTGAAAAGCGCAATACTTTGTGAATGAAGAGAACCGAGAATCCGCGCGACGCAGGGGGACCATGAAATCAGAATCGGATCTCCAACAATTAGCCTTTGAAGCACTAGACTCTTTTCAAATTGAGATCCCGTCTTGGGGATTCGCCAATACCGGGACAAGGTTTGGAAAGTATCTGCAGCCCGGGGCCGCTTCGACACTTGAAGAGAAATTCAGCGATGCCGGCCAGGTGCACAAGCTCACGGGCGTCACGCCCACACTTGCGTTGCACGTTCTATGGGATTTGCCCAATGGAACTTCGGACGTGGAGGGCGTGCATAGCCTGGAAAGCAAGTATGGAGTTGCTTCCGGCTCCATTAATCCCAATTTATTTCAAGATCAGGAGTTCAAGTTTGGCTCGCTATGCAATCCTTCCGAAGAAATTCGAGAGCGGGCCATTGCGCATATGCTTGACTCCGTGTCGATCGCGCGCAAGCTTGGGTCGCGCGATGTCTCGCTGTGGCTTCCGGATGGATCAAACTATCCCGGCACGCAGAGCATTCGGAGACGTATTGAATGGCTTGAGGAGGCGCTGCAGAGGACGCACAAGAAGCTGGCGCCGAATCAGCGGTTGTTGATCGAATACAAACCGTTTGAGCCGGCCTTTTATCACACCGATATTGCCGACTGGGGAATGGCGTCGCACCTGGCTACAAAGGCGGGTCCGCAAGCCCGTGTTCTGGTGGATACGGGGCATCACTATGCGACGCAGAATATCGAGCAGATTGTCGCGTGGCTCTTGCATTCCGGCATGCTGGGCGGTTTTCATTTTAACGATCGGCGTTATGCCGATGATGACCTGACGTTAGGTTCGATTGATCCATATCAGATATTTCGCATCTTTCATGAAATTCAGCTGTCGGGGCGGAAGGTGTTATCGCAGATCGCTTTCATGATCGATCAGAGCCACAACCTGAAAGGCAAAATGGAAGCCATGGTGCAAACCGTGGTCACAGCTCAGGAATTATGGCTGAAAGCTGCGTTTGTGGATCATCAAAAGCTGGAGCGGCTGCAGGATCAATGCGAATTGGTGGCAGCCGAAGAGCTGTTCCGTGGCGCATTCTGGAACGACGTGCGGCCGCTGCTGCGAGAGTGGCGGAAGATGCGGGGACTCCCCGAGGATCCGCTGGCGGCGTTGGCGGAGAGCGGGTACGTGCAACGCATCAGCGCGGAACGCGGCGGGAAGATGGCACCCGTCACTTCGTACGCTTAGAATTGAGATTAGTCCAAGCAAACTGGCAGCCACGAGCGCACGGAGGAACGGCAGGTTGGCTAAACCGAAGCTGAAACGGCTATATCTGATTCCGATTCTTTCGAAGGCTCTCGATGTTCTGGAATTACTGGAGCAGACCGGCGGCCCGATCACGCTGGAAGATGTGTACCAGCAAACTAAAATCTCCAAGACCAGCGTGTACCGGATTTTGAAGACGCTCGTCCATCGCGGCTACGTAGCACAAGGGCAGAGCGGGCAGTACCGCCTTGTTTCGCGTCCCAAAAGACTGCGTTTCGGGTTCGCTGCACAGAGCGCTGAGATGCCGTTTTCTGTCGCCGTGGGCGCAAGCGTGACAGCGGCGGCCGCAGCAGCCGGAGTGGAATTGCTGCAACTGGACAATCGCTATGACCCGGATGTAGCAATCAAGAACGCGGAAGAATTCGTTCGCCAGCGCGTCGATCTGGTGTTGGAGTTTCAGGTGGAGGAGCACGTTGCGCCGCATGTGGCGCACATCTTCAAAAAAGCTGAAATCCCGTTGGTCGCGATTGACGTTCCTCACCCGAACGCAACTTACTTCGGCGTTGACAATTTTGAAGTGGGCTACGAGGCCGGGGTCCTACTGGCAAAATACGCCACCGGCAGATGGAAAGGTTCAGCTGACTGGGTGCTCGGGATCGGATTCTCAGAGGCAGGCAGCTTTGTCCAAAGCAGAATTGCAGGCGCGTTTGAAGGGATTCGCGAGCGGCTCGACAAGATTCCATCGGATCACTATTTGCGGCTCGATGGCCGAGGAATGCGGCAACCCAGCTTAATGGCTGTCGCTGAATTCCTGCGGCATCGCAAAGGCCAGAGGATTCTGGTGGCTGCTTCTACGGACTCAAGCGCACTTGGCGTTCTCGACGCGGCGCGCCAATTGGGGCGCGAGCAGGATTTCGCGATTGTGGGACAAGACTGCATTCCCGAGGTATTGGACGAGATGCGCAAGGGGACCAGCGCGATCATCGGTTCGGTCTCCCATGGCGCCGAGACGTATGGACCGCGGCTGATCCAATTGGGCATATCATTGCTTCGCGGACACATTGTTCCACCGTACAACTATGTTCGGCATCATGTCGTGACTCCGGAGACGCTTGCGGAGGTTGCCGGCAGTTCGAAAGCCTAGAGTTCGCGTTTTTATAAAGCGACTCGATTCCGGGTGCTTCTGGAATTCATGCGAGAAACACATTCCCTATTGCTTTTCTTCTATGGTAGGGTAAATCCGATTGCAGACTAACAAGGCGGTACCTTATGACTTTCGCAGCCGTCGCTTCGCCCTCGCTCAAATTCCTGGAAGACCGCTGGGATCCAGCCGTAGCCGACAAACTGGATGAGCCCGAGCTCTTGCGCTACCGATCCAATCTCCTTGGCTCGGACCTGCGCATCACGAACTTTGCCGGGGGAAACACGAGTTCAAAGATCGACGAGATCGACCCGCTCACCGGGCAAATGGTGAAGGTGCTGTGGGTGAAAGGAAGCGGCGGCGACCTGGGCAGCATCAAGCGCACGGGGTTCGCCGCACTTTACCAGGAGAAGCTGCTGGCGCTCGAACATCTCTACCAGGGCCAGGAAACAGAAGATTCGATGGTGGAGATGCACGCGATCTGCGCCTTCCGCAACAATCCCGTGGCGGCATCGATCGATACGCCGCTGCATGGCTTTCTTCCATTCCCTCACGTGGATCATCTTCACCCCGATTGGGGCATTGCGCTGGCTGCCTCCGCCAACGGCAAGGACAAGATGGAGGAGTTCAATCGCGAGTTCCATCATAAGTTGATTTGGATTCCGTGGCAGCGCCCGGGCTTTGAGCTCGCGATGATGATGAAGCGTGCGGTGGAGGAAAACCCGGACTGCGATGGGATCGTGCTCGGAGCTCATGGCCTCTTTACGTGGGGCGAAACACAGCGCGAGTGCTACGTAAACACACTGACGGTTATCGATCAACTGGGGCAGTTTATTGTGAATCACCGGAATCGCAAAGGGGGGAGCAGCTTTGGCGGAGATGCCATCAAGGCGAGACCCAATCGCAAGGATCTGGCCGTCGAGGTCCTGCCCTTTCTCCGCGGGCGTATCAGCGCGCAGCGTCGATGGATAGCGAGTTTCAGCGATGCAGAGGATGTGCTGCGTTTTGTGAATTCGTCGCACGCGAAGGATTTGTCATTCCTTGGAACGAGCTGCCCCGATCACTTTATTCGGACCAAGATTCGTCCGCTCTTTGTTCCGTGGAAGCAGGACGAAGACGTGGATGCGCTGAAGGCGCAGATCGATGCGTCGCTTGCCGAATATCGCGAGCAATATAGGAGTTATTATCACGAGCATGCGCTGCCGGACTCCCCGGCACTTCGGGATACCAGCCCATCGATCGTGTTGATTCCCGGCCTCGGCATGTTCAGTTTCGGCAAGTCGAAGACAGAAGCGCGCATCACAGGCGAGTTCTACACAAATGCGATTCACGTGATGGAAGGCGCGAGCCAGTTGGAAGACGGAGCCGTCTCAGGATCGAAGACCAGCGTGGTACCGCAGTGCGGCCAAGGCATGGACCCCACGACATTCAAGGTCTTCACAAACTACGTGGCGATGCCGCTGAGCGAGGCATTTCGCATTGAGTATTGGGCGTTGGAAGAGGCTAAGATACGACGCCAGCCCGCAGAGAAGGAACTGAGCCGATCCATTGTTTTAGTTGTCGGTGGAGGAAGCGGGATCGGCCGTGAGGTTGCGTTGCTCGCGGCTACGCGTGGTGCTCATGTGATGATCGCCGATCGCGACACCACAGCGGCGGCAACCGTGAAGGACGAATTATCGAAGATGACCTCGAAGGAATCGGTCGCATCGACGGCGGTGGATATCCGTAGCCGCGACGCGATTCGCAGTGCGCTCCACGCGACAATTGCCGCATTTGGTGGCGTCGACATCCTGATCAATACTGCGGCGATGTTTCCTTCTTCGCCGGACGGCGTGATTACAGAAGCGCAATGGGCCATGACGCTCGATGTGAACGTGACATCGAATTACCTGCTCTGCGATGAAGCGGCAAAGGTTTTCGCGGCGCAGAATCTGGAGGGCGCCATTGTGCTTACAAGCTCGGCTAATGCCGTGGTGCCGAAGCGGGGCAGTGAGGCGTATGACGTAAGCAAAGCCGCTCTCAGCCACCTAGTGCGTGAACTGGCCGTGGAACTTGCTCCAAAGGTGCGGGTCAACGGCATTTCACCGGCGACGGTGGTGAAAGGCTCGACGATGTTTCCGCGGGATCGGGTGCGCGCGTCGCTGACGAAGTATGGTATTACCTTCGATGAGTCGATGAACGACGAAGAGCTTCGCGGATTGCTGGCGAATTTCTATGCCAAGCGGACACTGACACACACGCCCATCGACCCGGCCGACTGTGCTGAGGCGATTCTGTTTCTCGCCAGCCCGCGGTCGCGCTGCACCACGGGGCACTTGATTCCGGTGGACGGCGGCTTGCCCGAGGCGTTCTTGCGGTGAACTCGCCGGACAAGCGATCGGGCCAATCTGCGCAACCCGTCAAGCCTGCCGATCGCGCGCGCGTTGCCATCGATTTGGGAGCCGAGAGCTGCCGTGTCTCGCTTTTGCGATGGCGCAATGGGAGACCTGCCATCGAGGTGGTTCATCGCATTCCCAATGGACCAGTGCATGTGAGCGGATCGTTGCGCTGGCCGTTCGACATAGTTCTTTCGGGTTTGGAGGACGGCCTTCGCAAAGCTGCGGAACGAGCGCCCGAAGGAATTGCCTCGATCGCCGTGGACGGTTGGGCGGTGGACTATGTGCGGCTCGGCGCTGACGAAAAGGCCCTTGCCAGTCCATTTTGCTATCGTGATGAGCGCACGATCGCCTCGAAGGAAATTGCGGACCGCATCGTTGCCCCGGAACAGATGTTTCGCAAGACCGGCGCACAGCCGCTGCGCATCAACACCGTGTATCAGTTGCTTGCTGATTCCGCTGAGAATTCGCAGGCTCCTTGGATCAACCTGCCCGAGTATGTGCTCTACAGGCTTGGCGGCCGCCGCGTGGCTGAATATACGAACGCGACACACTCGGGGCTTGTCGACCTTGAGAGCGGGCAATGGTCGAAGGCTCTGCTGGACGGCCTCAGACTTTCGGAAGACGCTCTTCCGCCCATCGTGTCTGCTGGAACGGTCGTTGGAAAACTGAAGGGACGCCTCGCTGAACTCCCGGCCTTTTCCGAGACGGAGCTGATTGTGCCCGCGTGTCACGACACGGCTTCCGCCATCGCCGGAATCCCGGCACTCCTTGATAAGACGGCCTACATTTGTTCAGGAACGTGGTCGCTTGTGGGCACAGTCATCGAGAAACCGATCGTGACACAGGAAGCGATGCGGGCTGGATTCACCAATCAAGGCGCGGCAGGTGGCGGATTCTGCTTTCACACGAACGTGAATGGGATGTGGATCCTAAAGCAGTGCCTCGAAGGCTGGCGTAAAGCGGGACGCCCGTGGACAATTGAGAAACTGATTGCAGAGGCCGCGCGTTGCGAGTGCCGAGGCATCGTGCCCGTGGATGCGCCCTCATTGCTGTTGGATGACGAGATGCCTGAGCGATTGAACGAGCAGTTGCAACTCTGTGGTTGCTCGGCGATTGATGACTGCGCGGGCAATGAGCCGGTGTTCGCAAGGATCGTTTTCGAGAGCCTGGCAGTTCGCTACGTCTCTGCGTTGCGCAGCCTGGAGGAGATACTTGGCGGAACTCTGGAACGCATTCACATTCTCGGCGGTGGCGCTCTGAACCAATTGTTGACACAGCTCACGGCGGAACGCACAGGATTGCCCGTAGAGACAGGGAATGTTGAAAGCTCAACTGTGGGCAATTTTGCCGTGCAGTTGGCTGCGACGGAATTGCCTGGGAAGCCGTTGCAGGCTGAAGCCGTGCGCCGATGGGCGAAACGGCTTTCGTCGATCGAGAATCCCGCTAGAGGATCGAGAATTCCGTTAGCGTAGCGGGTTCGTCTGAAACAATTTCCGCTCCAACAATCAAAAAGAACTCAAATTCTCTGTGTCAGTTGAGGTCTGCCTGGAAGGTGTAACTTCCCGCTGGCAACGCGAATCCTGACTCACCATCGAGAGTAGAGGTCTTCGCGAGTGGACTCTTGCTGACCGGGATGCCGTCCAACTTGTACTTCGCCTCATTCGCGTTCAGCCACCCCGTCGTATTCGCGGGTAAAGTCACATGCCATGCGGCGGTCTTGCCAACAACCGCCCAGTCGGAATGAATCGGGCCGTATGCCGAGGTGTAATCGAAAGCAATAGAGCCCAATTGGGCGCTGAATACAGGATGCAGAAGAACGGTGTGAAAGCCCGTGTCGAGTGGCGTGGTATCCACGCCGGCGGCGTAGCGATAGATCCAGTCCGCGACAGCACCGTAGGCGTAGTGATTGTAAGAATTCATGCTGGGGTCGTCTTTCATCTGATCGCCGTTCCAACGCTCCCACATCGTCGTGGCGCCATGATTGACCAGGTAGCCCCAGGACGGATACTGCGTGTTGAGCAAGAGCTTGTAGGCCAGGTCCGTCTGGCCAGCCTTGGACAGTTCTTCCAGGAGATAGGGCGTACCGAGAAATCCGGTGGCCAACAGGCCGTGGTTGGCCTCGATTTTCGCGACGAGTTTTTGCACGGCGAGGGGGCGAGTTGACTCAGGCAACAGGTTCATATGTAGAGCTAGCACATAGCCTGTCTGCGTGTCTCCACCCTTGCTTTTTGCGTCGGGATTGTTGATCTGGCCGAATGGCGACGGACTATTGTCGGCGCCGGCGATGAAGCCATCATCGTGTACAAAACGCTGCTGGAAGGCCGAGCGAATCTTCTCGAATAGCTCACCGTACTTCTTTTCGTCGGCAAGACGGCCCGTGGCGTGCGCCATTTCGCGCATCAGCGTAACGTCGTAGGCCCAGTAAGCCGTTGCCACGAGAACCTGGTCGGTTCTGCCTTCGGGCGAGAGCCAGTCGCCAAATGGTATCCCGGAGTCGACCTTCCAAAGCCCATCGGGGTTCGCTGCTTCAATAGCATCGAGATACTTTTGCATCGCGTCCCAGTTTTGCTCAATCACGCTGGTGTCCCCGGTCTGAAGCCAGGATGTCCAGGGGATGATGACGCCTGCATCACTCCACCCAGCGCCTGAGCCGGAAGCGCTTTGCACGGTGCCGGGCGCATAGATTCCATAGAAAGGAGTGCCGGCCTGCGTGCCACGCATGTCGCCCGCATACTTACGCGAGAATGCAGCAAGATCCATGTTGTAGCTTGCGGTTCGCCAAAAGACCTGCGCATCCGCCATCCAGCCCAGCCGCTCATCGCGTTGCGGGCAGTCTGTGGGAACGCCGACAAAATTTGAACGCTGTCCCCAAAGAATATTGCTCCACAGTTTATCGATCATTGGACTGCCGGTTTTGAGCTTGGCCTCCCACGGCGCGGCCGTGTGCAGCACCAAGGCGACGACTGCGTCTTTTGCGGGAGCCGCCGCAAGCCCGGTGATCTCGGCATAACGGAATCCGTGAAAGGTGAACTGGGGTGTGAACTCCTCGACGCCCTTGCCCGCGAGAATGAAATGATCAGTGACTTTTGCGGTGCGCAGGTTGTCGGTGTAAAGGGTGCCGTCGTCATTCACAATCTCGGCGAAGCGCAGACGCACATCGGTGCCCGCTGGACCTTGAAGGCGTACGCGCTCCACTCCAGCGAGGTTCTGACCGAAATCAAAGACGTAGACGCCGGGCTTGGGTTCGGTGACAGGCTTTGCTGCGACTGTTGTTTCGACTCGAATTGCGGGATAGTCCTGCGCTTCGATGGGAACCGGTTTTGGCTCAATCGCAACCGCATGCTGCCAGCCACTCGCATCGAATTCGGCGGTGTCCCACCCGGGCTGTAACTGGCGAGCATCCTGGGTTTCGCCGTCGTAGAGTTCGGAGTGCAAAATTGGCGAGGTAGATGCTTGCCACTCGGGACCGCTATTGACCCATTGGACGCTGCCGTCGGTGTACTGGATTCGTAATTGAGCACGCAACGCGGGCGGCGTGTCGCCGTAGTTATTGGGTTGCTGAAACCACTCGAGCGGCGTCGCGTACCATCCTGGTGCCAGCAGCGCCGCTATGGCATTCTTGCCGGTGGCGATCATCGAAGTCACGTCGTACGTCTGGTACATCACGCGCTCGCGATAGTCAGTCCAACCGGGCGCAAGCAGATCTTCGCTGACGCGCTTGACGTTCAGGTACATCTCGTATGCACCTAACGCCGTGGAATAGAGCCGAGCGGATTTGATTGCCTTGCTTACATCGAAGTTGTTGCGCAGGGACTTCACGGAATCCGGAATCCAGGGATGCCCGAGTGGCGCAGAATTGGGTTGGGGCGCTGCTGTCCAAGCGACGGCGTTTTGCCATCCTGCGTCGTCAAAATTCTTTTCGTGCCAGCCTTTCGGCGCATGGATCGCAGACTTCCACGCGGTTTCACTGACGACGGTCGCGGTTTTTCCATCTTCGTATTCGATGTACAGGGTGGCGCTGAGAGGGGGAGCTTCCTGGGTGGCCATGCCATTTGGATTCACAACGTAGTGCACGCACTCAAGGGCGAGGGAATTGACGCCGTCGCTCAACTGCTTCGTCACATCCGCGCGTACGTATTTCTTCCATGGCATTTGTTTGTAAGGGGGCAGGGGATTGGATTTCAGGACTTCTGTTCCATTGACCCAGGCAGAGACCGTGTCCTCACAGGTCGCGTACAACGCTGCGTGGAGCACAGCGCCGGTGATGTTCGTGGTTGCCCGGTAGGCGAAATGCTGCTCGGGCAACTTCTCAGCTTCCACAGTTTTCGCTTCGGGGCTCGCGATCCATGCGGCATTTGCCGCGCGCACAGCAGCTTCCTCTTTGGTTTCGTAGCCGATCCATGAAGCGTGCCAGCCGCTTTGCGTCATCAGGCCTGTTTCCCACCACGAGATTTCACTGCGCTTGTAGGGCTTGCCCGCGGCATCCCAAACAACGACTCGCCAGAAATAGCGCGTACCGGGCGCCAGACTTGAGCCGTGATAACGGACATTCAAGGACTGCGGGGAAGAGATGCGGCCGCTGTCCCACATGTCGCTCTTGTTTTCCGTCAGGCCGGCAGCCGATGAGGCCACCTGCACCTGATAGGCGCTCTGACTTGCTCCGCGCGCGGGGTCGTGCAATTGCCAGGAGAACTTGGGTGCAGGATCGTCGATTCCCAGAGGAGATCGTAGCGTGTCAACGCGCAATTCTACGGGCCCACGCGCGGAAGCCTCCTGTCCCCAGACTGGCACTGCCGCAAAACTCAATGTTGCGCACCAAATTATTCCGCGCAGAAGAATCTGTCTCATGCTGCCCCTCGATATAGATGGAGATATCAGGCCCATTGGGACGAATCAGAGCCCTCTGCGACCTGGCCCTCAGGCAAGTCGTGATTCGCGCTCCCCAAATGAAATTATTTACTACTGGAAAACCATATGAAATGGGGATGGCAATTGTCAAAGACATTTGAGAAGTCGAATCCAGTTGCGACGAACGAATCGATGGATGTAGCACGGGCAGTCACTGACGCAACGCTGAGGATGGCTCAGCTGTCGCGTCGGCGTGCGCCTGGAAGTCAATGACTTAGAAGTGATCGAAATCCGTCTTCAGGCGACTCTGCAGAATTGATCACCAGGATTTGAGTTTCTGGTTGGTTTAGGATTGGGACGCCGCGAATGCAGTGAGCGAATCCTGGATGCTTGGGCGATTGCCCATGGAGATATCGCGACGGCGAAGCTGGTGGAACTGATTCAGAAGGGCATTGGCACGGGCAAGAGAGCCAATGCGTTCGACGTAGGGTTCCAGCTTTGATCCTGGAATCGCGAAGATTGCGATCGTGTCGGTGAAATTGTCCAGATAGGCACGCGCACCGCAACAGCCGAGGCTCATTGCCGGACGGCCAGTATTCATCACCTGCGCAACAACGGCGCAGGCTGGCCGGCCCATCGCCGGGGCGTTCTGGTTTTCGAGCTGTTGTGTTGCCTCAGTCAGAATAAGAGTCTGGTCCGCGCGAACGAAGAGGATGACCAGATCCGGCGGCAGCGGCGCTTCGGCGAGGCGGGAGTAAGTGACGTATTGCGGTTGATTCTTGAGAACTGGAATCTGCGGTACATCTTCCGGCCGGACGTAGCCGATCTCGGCGAAGACTTTGAGTGCATCCGTCAGATCCTTCTGTTGTGCCGGCGATGGCTGCAGGTTATGGGTGTGGACTCCGATGGCGCATAACTCGTGGTCACGCGCGGAGGTTGTGAATGTGGACGTGGCTGCATCCTGCCAGAAGCGGCAGCCTGCGGGCGCTGTGCCGTGATACCGCGCTACGCCATCCGGCGGCGTGTTCGTGAATGAAATCGCAACAGGGGCCTGTTCGAGATGCAGCAGTTGAGTCAGCTCCTGGGACAATGCGGCGTAGGTTTCCATGATGGGTTTCCTTATTCCGGGTTCAACGGTTTTTCCAACCCTAAGCGGGGTGGCTGCTGACAACCGAGAAGCCCATCTCCGCGATGAATTTCCGGATCGTTTCCTCTGAGCATTCTTTCGGATCGAAGACGACTGTTACTTTTCCTTCGGGATAGGCGGACCGGCTCGACACAACTCCTTTCTCTTTGCCAAGCAAGGTATCCAGTCCAACCGCGCACGTGATACAGGTGAAGCCTTTCACTTGAAGTATCAGAGTGGTGTGCGCGCCGAGGGCCATTGATTCGACGGGATTGAGCGCACCTACGCTCGTGAGAGCGATGACCTGCATGAATTGCCTACGAAACATGGGCTTCTCCTGGGGCGATGTCGGGATGGGAACGGCTACTGGGCCGAGCCGGTTGCTGCTTCGTATCTCCATGGTGTTTCAGCACTGGACTTGTCAGAAAAACGGGTGTCGGCATAGTCACTGAATTCGAGCTTCTTGTTCAGAACGCCGGTTTCGATCATCATGTCGCGTACCAAGTCGAAATCAGCCTTGCGCGGCGCAAGCGGGCTATAGGTAACTCGATCCATCGGCTTGGTAAGAGCCCAGCGCAGCAGGGCCGGTTTTTGGTTGTAATAGAAGCGGCCGACAAAATCTGCTGCCTGCTCGCGGTGCGGTTTGCTGGTGTCGAGCCACAACCCCGAGCGCGCAATGCCATCCACAAGTACCTGCACGATGTCGGGCCTGCGATCGATCAGGTCCTGGCGAACGACCAATATGCACGACATGTAATCGGGCCAATATTCACGGGCCTGAAAGAGCACGCGGCCGTATCCGCCCATCTCCGCTTGCGATGGGAATGGCTCGCCCATGACAAACGCATCAATGGCATGGGCTGCGAGCGCGCCGGAAACATCGGGCGGAGCCATTTCAAGCATCTTGATTTCGCTTGGCTTGATTCCCCAAACCTTCATTGCGCGGAAGATCAGTAGACGCTCGTCGGAGAAGCGGCTGGGGATCGCAATGGTTTTGCCGCGCATATCGGCGAACGTCTTGATCGGCCCATCCTTGCGCACCACGACCGCACTGCCGTAACGATGCCCAAGATAGACAACCTTGATCGGCACTCCCTGGGCCTTGAGAGCGAGCGCCATGGGGGCGACGATGAAAGCAGCCTGTACACGATTGGAGATGAGAGCCTCTTTCATCTCTGGAAATCCTTGAAACATCCTGGGGAGAAACTCTTCGCCTGACTGGGAGTACTTCGAGATGTAATCGGTCACGGGGCAGGTCAGCTGGCAGGTGACGGGGAGATAAGCGACGATGATTTTGCGTTTCTCGATCGGACGATAATCGTTGAGGACAGCGGCCCAATTGACGTTGAGATACGAGTGGAGAGCCGAGATCAGCACCAACCAAGAGACCACCAGAAGGATTGCCTTGGTTCTAAGATGCATTGCGGAACCCCCAGCGGACGGATTTCATCTTTTCCAGACGACGAAACGCGAGGTCGAGGAGGAGACCCATGACTCCGATCATGAGCATTGCGGCGACAACGAGGTCATAGCGTTTGCCGGAGTTGCGCGAGTCGATGACGAGATAGCCCAGTCCTGAGTCCACCGCGATCATTTCGCCCGCCACGACGACCAACCACGCGATTCCCAGCGCAATACGCAAGCCGACGAGGATTTGCGGCATAGCTGCGGGAAAAACCACCTTGCGCAACAGTTGGAAATTCGACAAGCCGAAGTTGCGTCCGGCGCGCCGGAAGATGAGTGGCACGCTGGAAACTCCGCCCACAGCGGCGACGGCGATGGGAAAGAATGCTCCAAGAAAAACCAGAAAGATGGCGGCAGGGTCGCCGATGCCGAAGAAGATGATGGCGACCGGAATCCACGCGATGGGGCTGATGGGCCGCAGAAGTTGGAGTAGTGGATTGACCACCTGGTGCGCGGCGGGAAACCAGCCGAGGCATAGGCCCAAGGGGATCCCGACCAAAACCGCAGCACCGTAGCCGATGGCCACGCGGCGCAGCGAGTCGGCGATATCGGCCCAGAGCACGTGTTTGTGGAACAACTCCGCGATCCCTTTTTCGACGCTGAGCGGGGAGGGAAAGACTTTTGTTCCCGTCCACAGGACGGAGTAGTGCCAGACACACAGCAACATGGCTGCGGCCGCGATCGGCCAAAAGAATCGCTCCCAGGTGCGCGGGCTCTTGAGCTCACTCATATCTCGTAGGCCAAGCCGATCTGCTTGAGCAGTTCGTCGCGAAGTTCGAGGTAGCGCGGGGAACTGATATTGCGAGGGTGTGGAATATCGATGTTGAGGATCTCCTGAATCTTGGCGGGACGCGAGCTGAGCACAACCACGCGGTCGGCGAGTTGCACGGCTTCATCGATGTCGTGGGTGACGAAGACGATGGTGCGTCTCTCAGTCTGCCAGATCCGCAGAAGCTCGCCGCGCATGATCACCCGTGTGATGGAATCGAGTGCGCCGAAGGGCTCGTCGAGAAACAGAATGTCGGGATTGACTGCAAGCGCGCGGGCGACCTGAAGGCGCTGCTTCATGCCTCCTGAAAGATCGGAGGGATAGGAATGTTCGAAACCTTGGAGACGCACTAACTGCACATAGTGGGCTATGCGACCTTCGCGTTCCGCACGGGAGAGTTTCGATAGCCCAAATCCGATGTTGCCCTCCACCGTTAACCACGGGAAGACGCCGCGTTCCTGAAAAACGAGGATGCGCCTCTGATCCGGCCCCGTCACGGCCTCTCCGTCGATCGTGACCGAGCCCGAGGACGGGGAGAGGAATCCCCCCATTAGATTCAACAACGTCGATTTTCCGCAACCGGAAGGCCCGACCAGGCATATAAATTCACCGTCCGAGATGTCCAGATTGATATCTTCGAGCGCTGCGACGCTCTTGCCGTCGGCGTGATAGACCATGCCGAGCTGCTCGGCTCGCAGTTTATAGCCGTTCGGTAAAGCCGCTAACCCTGCCTGTGCAAGAGACACTAGTCTTCCGATGACCTCCAGCGAAATGTCTTAATTTGCTCGAGAGAACGCATCGCGAGATCGAGCAAGAGGCCGATGACGCCGATGACGACCATCCCCGCAACCACCAAATCGTAGCGGTTGCCTGCATTGCGGGCATCGACGATGAGAAAGCCGAGGCCGGAGTTCACAGCAATCATTTCGGCTGCCACCACAACCAACCAAGCGACGCCGAGAGTGATGCGCATTCCCACCAGTAGCTGGGGGATGACAGCGGGATAAAGAACTCTGGCGACGAATGCTGTGCTCGACAGGCCGAAGTTACGTCCTGCATGGATGTAGACCGCCGGAATGTTATGTACCGCGCTCATGGCCGTGAGCAAGAGAGGGAAGAAGCACCCTACAAAAATGAGAAAGATCGACGATAAATCGCCCACACCAAACCAGAGGATTGCGATCGGAATCCAGGCCAGGGGCGAAATGGGGCGGAAGATCTGGCTTAGCGGATTGAAGGCCATTTCACCGCGCCGGTACCAGCCGAGCGCAAGCCCCGTGGGAATCGCGGCGATTACGGCAAGAACAAAGCCCCAGGTGACGCGAAACAGCGACGCGACGACGTACTTCAGAAGCAAGCCATGGTGAAGGAGTTCTTCCAAACCAGCGAAGACTGCGATCGGTCCAGGAAGAATGAGCCCCGGGTGCATGCGCACAGAGATCTCCCAGATGACCAGCAACGTGATGAGGAAGAGAATCGGACGCAACCAGACGGGTACTCGCATCGTTCGATCTCCTTCGGGAGGGGAAGGTTTTAGGAAGCCCGTTCCAACGTGGATGCTATTCGAGTCGCTGGGCGCATGCCTCCATCGAAAGGTGGAGGCAGCGCACGTTGAGAACAACGGGCTCGCGAGAACGCTAGCCGCATACGCAGAGCCCGCGAAGCGCCGACGTTAGAAGATAAAACGCGAAGTAAGTACCAGGTTGTGGTTGTAGGTGTGGAATTGAGAAGTAGCGATTTGCACCCCGCCGCCGAACGCAACGGCGAGCCGGCTGGTTTCGTTGCCCGGATGAAGCTTGAATTTGCTTAAGGTGATTCCCGGCGTGACAAAGTTCTGCATTTTGCCGCCATTCTTCCCGCCGTAAAAGAATGTTGCGTTGTCCTCAATTTCCGGCCAGAAGTATTTGTGAATGCGGTACTGGGCCGTGGTATTCCAAGCAACAGAGCGTCCGAGTTTCGCCGTATCCAAGGTGGGAAGGGTACCGCCTAAACAAGAGATTACATCGAAGTGTCCGAATCCTTTGCCGGCTAAAAGCGTGGGCGATACCGACGCATCTGTGCTGCCATTGCTATAGCTGCCGGTGGGGATCGTAGCCGTCAGCTGCGCACTCAGCATGTAGTTCCCACTTTTTTCGTTGGCCGAGAGAATGCGGTACTTGTACAAGAACCCGACGTCGCCAAAACTATTCTTCGCGCCTTTGGCGTTGTGCTGGATGTACGGTGGATAGTAGAAGTCAAACTCGCTGTTGAATCCCGGAATCAGATTCAACCCGCGGCTTCCTCCGAAGTTCCAAGTGTCAGTCAGTGCCGGAGTGACCTGGCGGGTAAAATCAGCGCGAAAAACCTGAATCAGCATCGGGTAGGGCGCTACCAGAGGCACCGACCAAGACGGCTGCTTCGACTGCGTTCGCGAGGTGCGCTTTTCCCACTGGGAAAAGAAATTATCCTGCGCAAAGAGCGTGGTCCCTGCACCGGCCGCAAGTAGAACCAAGGTCGCAATTGTTTTTGACAAGAATCTGCTCCAACAGGGAAGTGGGGAAAGTCAATCCACTCTAACGGAACCCAATCGCGACGGCATCCATCGGACGGTTGATATCCAACTCAACCGGAACGACGAGTCTCTTGCCATCGTTCACATGTTGGAATGATGAGGAACAGAGGCCTGCGGAATTGCTTTGGCTGCTTGATCTGAGCGGAATGTGGATTGAGCCAAGCGACGGGCCATTGTTCGTGGATGAAACCCTTGTGCGAGCCGAGAGAAGTGGTCATTGCGGGCAGCGCGCTGCACCCGTCAGAATGAATGTGCAATGAAGATTTCGGCAGCCCTTATTCCCCATCAGCGATTAAATGGTCCAGACCACTGCCGAATTCGGCTCTGGAGTGCGCTTTTCCTGGTTCCCTTGCTTGCTTTGGCTGGGTGCAGGCGAGGAGAAAAGCTGCCGGAGCCATCATCCAAGACCTACGCTGATTTCGTTTCGGCCTTTTATGTTGGATTGGCCGCGCTGCAGGTTGGAGACGATGTGCGCGCCGATGCCAAGCTCGGAGAGGCAACCAACCTTGTCCATGGAGAGCCAGCAGGCTGGGCGAACTGGGGCATCCTGGCATTGCGGCAAAGGAACTTCGATGTGGCTGCGCAACGGTTCGATCGTGCTCTTTCATTGGATAAAGAAGATGACCGGATCTATTATTTGCAAGGTCTGCTCGAGAGCGATCGGGGTAACTCGGCTCAGGCGATCGCAGACTTGCGCGAGGCTGTCAAACGCAATCCGAGAGACCTTCGCGCGATCTATCTCCTCGCTTCCGAGGTGGAGCGGCAGGGCGATGAACACAGCGAAGCGGAGTTTCAGCAACTGATGGAGCAGTTGTTGGCTGCGGAACCGAATAATCTGGCAGCGCTCCTCGAGCTGTGCAGGATTACCGCGAAGCGCGGAGAGGCTGCAGCACTCCGGAGTACTGTCAGTCGCGTCGAAGCCCAATCCAGTGGGTGGCCTGCGGAGGTGAAGCAGCAACTTGACGCCTTGAAGGCCGCGGCCAACGGACCGGATCCAAAAGCAGCTGCAACGCGCTCAATTTTCCTTCGCAACGTATTGATGCGCGTTCCCGAGTTTCGTGCGAGCCTTTCGCAGTTGAAATCCCAGCCTGGCGACGAGGCGCAGCCCTTCACGCATTTTGTACGACTGCAGACACCGGCGTTCGCGCCTGCTTCGCCAGATCTGGGACTTAGCTTCGCAGGGCAACCGCTGCCGCAATTTGCCGGTAGCAGCTGGAACTGGATTGGAGCCATCTCACTGGACGGAAATGGGGCGCCGGCGATTGCGGTTGCGAACGGACGCGAAGTTCGCTTGTCCACGGGCGCGAAGCTCTCGTTTCCCGGAGGGAAAGGCGCTGCAAATCCTGCGCCGGACGGGATTCTGCCGGTGGATTTTAACTACGATTTCAGGACGGATCTGGTGCTTGCCGGTGCGGGCGGAGTTCGCCTTTATCGACAGAACAAGGCCGATCTATTCACCGACGTCACTGCTGCGACGAAGCTGCCCGCGACATTCGTCAACGCGGCATACACCGGAGCATGGGCAGTTGATATTGAGGCCGATGGCGACCTCGACATTGTTCTGGGGCAGGCGAGCGGCCTTCCGGCTGTGCTGCGAAACAATGGGGACGACACGTTTCTCGCGATTTATCCGTTTCACGGTATCTCGGGGATTCGTCAGTTCGTCTGGGCTGACTTCAACGGAGACGGCAATCCCGATGCGGCGCTGATCGATGGCGCAGGCCATCTGCATGTGTTTATTAACGAACGCTCCGGCAACTTCCGCGAAGTGGCTGTTCCGACGGGGCCGGCAGCGGTGAAGGCAATAGCTGTGGCCGATGCCGATCACTCCGGCCCTCTCTGTCTCCTTGTCGCAAACGCGAACGGCTCTGTGACGTCGATGAATATCAAGAGCGACGGTGGCGGCTGGTCGACGTCTACGTTGGATGGAGTTGCGGTTCCGAACAATCTGCTCCTTTCCGATCTGCGGATCAAGGTCGGCGATTTTGACAACAATGGTGCGTTCGATTTGTTGCTTTCGTCTGCATCGGCCGCCCAACATCCCGTGATTTGGCTGCAGGGCGAGGGAGGCAAGTTTCAGCAAATTACGGCGCATATTGCCCCTGCTTCCGCTATCGCAGCTGCCGATTTGCAGGCGAACGGCCGCCTTGATCTGCTGGGGGTTTCGGCGTCGGGGCAGGCGTTCGAAGCAGTCAACAATGGGACGAAGAGCTATCACTGGCAAACCATCCGGCCGCGCGCCCGTCAGACAAACGGGGATCAGCGCGTGAATTCGTTCGGCATCGGCGGTGAGATTGAGATTCGTTCGGGACTCCTTCCGCAGAAGCAGTCGATTGGAAGTCCCGAGCTTCATTTCGGACTCGGCGATCAGACCGGCGTGGATGTGGCGCGCATTGTGTGGCCCAACGGCTCGGTGCGGGCCGAGTTCGCGCTGAAAGCCGATCAACCAATCCTGACTGAACAGCGGCTGAAAGGCTCCTGCCCGTTTCTCTTTGCCTGGAATGGCCGTGCGATGGAGTTTGTGAAGGATACGGTTCCGTGGGGTTCCGCGATTGGCCTGCGCATCAACGCGATTGGCCCGGCCCGCGTGGCAGCCACAGAGGAGTGGTACAAAATTGGACATGACCAGCTCGCGCCGCGCGACGGTTTCTACGATCTTCGAATTACCGGAGAACTCTGGGAGACCTATTACTACGATTCGCTGCGACTCATAACCGTGGACCATCCTGCAGGAACGGAGATCTTCACGGATGAGCGCTTTGCCGTGCCTCCCGTCAAGCTCGCAGTAACCGCGGTCGAGACGCCGCACCCAATCGCGCGCGCCGTCGATGACAACGGGAAGGACGTAACCGAAATCCTGCAGTCCGTTGACGGAAAGTATCTCGATACGTTTGGGCGGGGGCAGTACCAGGGTGTCACACGCGATCACTACGTCGAGATCGATCTGGGTCCTGATTTGCCCGCGAACGGACCGGTGTGGCTGATCGCGACCGGATGGCTGCATCCATCGGACTCGTCCCTCAATATCGCGATGGGTCAGGGGCATCATGACGCGCCGCGCCCGCTGAGTCTCGAAGTTCCCGATGGACACGGCGGCTGGCGGATCGCAAAGAGCAATCTCGGTTTTCCGGCGGGGCGGAACAAGACCTGTCTCATCGACCTTACGGGACTCTTTCCAACCGGATCGACGCACAAGCTGCGCCTGCGCACGAATCTCGAAGTGTACTGGGATGCAATCGAATGGGCGGTGGGCGCACCGACCACTCCGCTCAACATCAGTCAGCTTGCTCCGGTGACGGCGGATCTGCATTATCGCGGCTACTCCGTGATTCACCAGGCAAATCCATCTTCGCCGGAGATTCCCGATTACCAGCATCTTGCCGCGACGACTCAGATTTGGCGCGATCTGAGCGGCTATTACACGCGCTATGGGGATGTGCGCGAACTGCTAGCTAAGGTCGACGATCGCTACGTAATTATGAATGCCGGGGATGAATTGGGGCTTCGCTTCGCTGAACCTGCGCCACCCCCTCAAGGGTATGTGAGAGACTACGTGTTCGCCGGCGACGGATGGATCAAGGACGGAGATTACAACTCAACTTATTCCGCTACGGTGCTGCCGTATCCCTATCACGCGCGCCAGGTCTATGACACGCCGCCGGGAAGACTCGAAGACGAGTGGGTGGTTCGGCATCATCCTGAGGATTGGCAGACCTGGCAGACGCGGTATGTGTCTCCTGAAATTTTTGAAGATGCGTTGAGGAGCAAGCAGAGCAAATGAAGCAAATTCCATGGGCTCGCATTGCTGTGAGCATCTTCTTTGTTGGATTACTGGCGACTCCTGCTGTCATGCGTTGGCGATTGGCACAACGGACGCTGGCGGCGCACACTACGCTCGATCGCCAGGCAGCACTTGCCCGGCATGGCTTCTATCTTGAAGAAGTTTCCCATGCTGCCGGCATCGATTTCGTTCATCAGGCTCCCACACTTGATGCGCAGCTGAATCAGATCATGCCGGAAGTTGCTTCCATGGGCGCTTCAGTCAGTATCGTCGATTTCGACCGCGATGGCTGGCCCGACATCTATGTGACCAACAGCAAAGAAGGAAGCAAAAATCATCTTTACCGAAACATGCACGATGGAACGTTCAAGGATGTGGCCGAGGAGCTTGGGGTTGCCGATGTAAATCAGCCCGGTACGGGTGTTTCGATGGGCGCGGTATGGGGCGATTACGACAATGACGGATACGAGGACTTGTTTCTAATCAAGTGGGGCCGTCCGGAGTTATTCCATAACGATCACGGACATGGCTTCACGCGGGTGAGCGAGCAGGCAGGATTGCCGCCATGGATCAATGCCAACACAGCAGTTTGGTTTGACTACGATGGCGACGGGCTGCTGGATTTGTTTGTCGGCGGGTATTATCCCGAAGACGTCGATCTCTGGCATCTGAAGAACACGCGTATGATGCCCGATAGTTTTGAGTATGCGAAGAATGGCGGGCGGAAATACCTGTTTCATAATCTGGGCAATGGCAAATTCGAAGAAGTCAGTGCGAAGGTTGGCATCAGCAGCCGGCGCTGGGCCCTGGCAGCTTCCGCGGCCGATTTGCGGGGAACGGGGCATCCGGACCTTTTTGTTGCGAACGACTATGGCGTATCGGAACTCTATTTGAACGACGGAAAGCGATTCCATGAAGCCGGCGAGCAGTCGGGGGTTGGCTTCGCTCCCAAGAGCGGAATGAATGTGGCTTTTGGCGATATCCTCAACGATGGACACTTCGCCGTGTACGTCTCCAATATCTCTGAGAATGGTGCGTTGATTCAGGGAAACAATCTTTGGGTTCCCAAAGACGGTTCTCCGTCAAGTACGATTTCATTTGAAAACCTGGCGCGCGATATGGGAGTTGAACTGGGAGGCTGGAGTTTCGGCGCTCAATTCGGTGACTTGAACAACGACGGCACGCTCGATCTCTACCTGACAAACGGCTATGTCTCGCTCGATCGCACAAGAAGCTATTGGTACGACTTTACGAAGATTGCGGGGGGCAATTCTTCGATCATCGGTGACGCGAAAGACTGGCCGGCCATGGATGGCCGAAGTCTCTCCGGGTATCAGCAAAAGCATGTCTGGCTGAATGACGGAGCCGGCAGGTTTGTGGATGTAGCGCAGGCGGTTGGTGTCACGGATACATATGACGGACGTGCCGTCGCTCTCGCGGACCTGTGGAATCGCGGTGTGCTCGATGTCGTCGTTGCCAACCAGCGCGGCCCGCTGCTCCTGTATAAGAATACGGTGGCACCTGGAAATCATTGGATTGAATTCGACCTAAAAGGATCCAGCAGCAACCGCAGTGCGATTGGCGCACAAGTGGAACTGGCATGGAACGATCAAAAGCAGATTCAGGAAGTCTCCGGCGGAAGCGGATTTTCTGCCCAGAATGATCGCCGGCTCCACTTTGGGCTGGGCAAGAACGTTCAACTGAAGAGCGCCGTCATTCACTGGCCTTCCGGCAAACTGCAGACGATTGACTCGCTCACCCCGGACAAGCTGTACACGATCGAGGAGCCGAAATGAGCCAGCCGACGACGCAATCCAAAACGCGATCGGCGGAGCCCACGAGCGGGCCGCTCTTCCGGGGGTGGACACCTGTTTCCAGCCGTCTCAATCCATATCTTCCGCCGATTTTTATCACGCTTATTCTGCTTGTCGGTCACCTTTCGTTCGGAATCCTCGAAAGTTACCAGAAGACGATTCTCGCGATTGTTTCCAGCATGGCCTGCGAACTCGTGCTCAGCCGTCTGCTTCTGCATAAATGGCCGAACCTTGCCAGCTCCTACATCACCGGAATCAGCGTGGGCATTCTCCTGCGGTCGCCCGGCTACTGGCCCTATGCCGTCTGCGCGATGCTCGCGATCACATCGAAATACGTGTTGAGAGTGAAGGGACGCCACCTTTTCAATCCCTCGAACTTTGGCATCTGCGCGATGCTCTTTCTCGCGTCTGACGCCGTTGCCACGCTGAGCATCCAATGGGGCAACAATCTAGGCGCTATGGCGGTGATCTGGGTCCTTGGCTCCCTGATCATCTGGCGTGCTCGCCGCTTCCATATTTGTGCGACTTATGTCGTGTCCTTCCTACTGCTCTCTGTTGTGCGTGCCTGGATCACAGGCGATCCGTGGCTCTCTGAGGTTTCTCCGATCACCGGTCCGGAGTATCAGCTCTTCATTTTTTTCATGATCACCGACCCGAAGACGACCGTGAGATCAAAATGGGGCCAATGTGTGGTTGCCTTTCTGGTGGCGTTGGTCGAAATGTTTTTCAGGCTCGGTCAAAGCATTTATGCTCCGCTTTACGCGCTTTTCTTTGTCGGCCCGGTAGCGCTCGCCTTCGAAATGTGGATTACCTCGCGCCGGTCTCCGGTGGGGGCCTCGACAACGATCGTGCAGGCAAATCCTGTCCAGCCATAGCTGCCTTAACTGCATCGAAGGAACCGATTTGAGATCTTCCTCATTCCTATTTCTATGCTGCTTACTGCTCATCGCTGCGGGTTGCAAGCAGGCCTCCAGTCCTCCTTCGCGCGAAGGCGAGCCCTCATCGCCAGTCGCAACTTCTGCAATGCAACCGTCCAGACCGGCAGACATTGCTTCAATGTCAGCTCGTCCGTCGGGACCGATTCGCTTTTCCGACATCACAGCGCAGGCGGGCATTCACTTCAGGCACAACAGCGGCGCTTTCGGCCAGAAATACCTGCCGGAAACGATGGGGAGCGGCGTGTGCGTGCTTGACTTCGACAATGACGGCTGGCAGGACATCCTGCTTGTGAATTCGATGGATTGGCCAGGACATGGTTCGAGGAAATCGTATTCCGCTCTCTATCACAATGAACGGAACGGAACCTTCAAGGACGTCACGAAGGAAGCAGGCTTGGACGTTGAGATGTACGGTCTGGGCTGTGCTGTGGGGGATTACGACAATGATGGGCGCGACGACATTTACATCACTGCGCTCGATGGCAATCACCTTTTTCACAACGAAGGCAACGGCAAATTTGTCGATGTGACGCGCAAAGCCGGTGTGCGTGATGGAGGGTTCTCGACAGGGGCGGTCTGGTTCGATTACGACAATGATGGCAGATTGGATCTCTTCGTTTCGCACTATGTCGATTGGTCGATCGCTACCGATCAGACATGCCAGCTCGATGGGAAGAACAAATCGTACTGCACTCCGGAACTCTATAAGGGGCAAAGTGGGACCCTCTACCACAACCTAGGCAACGGCAGGTTTGAGGATGTCACCCACAAGGCTGGCCTTTACGATCCATCGAGCAAATCGCTTGGAGTTGCCTTACTGGATTTCGACGACGACGGCTGGATCGATCTGTTCGTCGCCAACGACACGCAACCGAACAAGCTGTACCGCAATAATCACAATGGGACTTTTACCGAGAGTGCGCTTTCTGCCGGCGTGGCCTTCAGCGATGCCGGCAAAGCGCGTGCGGGCATGGGGGCCGACGCGGCTGATTACGATCTCTCTGGACGCCAGGGTCTTTTGATCGGAAACTTCGCCAATGAGAGCCTCGCACTTTATCACAATGACGGCTCAGGCCTGTTTTCAGATCAATCCGTGTCTTCGGGCATCGCTTCTCCGTCCGCAAGATCACTTACATTCGGTACCTTTTTCTTCGACTACGATCTCGACGGCTTGCCGGATATCTTCGCAGCGAATGGCCATGTTGCTGATGACATCAGCGTGATTCAGCCGACGATTCATTATGCGGAGCCGCTGCTTCTTTTTCGCAACCGGGGCAATGGTAAGTTCGAGGACATGTCGCAGAAGGTTGGGGCGGCGCTGGAACAACCGATCGTCGCGCGCGGCGCGGCTTATGGAGACTTTGACAATGATGGGGATCTGGATGTGATCGTCTCGACCAATAATGGCCCTGCGAACCTGCTGCGCAACGACAACGGAAACCAGAACGAGATGCTTCGTGTGAAGACGATTGGCACGCGCTCCAATCGCGATGGCATTGGGGCAAAAGTGACGGTTGCGTTGAACAATGGTGTGCGACTTTCTCAGATGGTGAAGGGCGGGTCGAGTTATCTATCGCAAAGCGAGCTGCTGCTCACCTTCGGGCTTGGAAGACCGGGAGCCAACCGGATTGTCAGTCTGCAGATCGTGTGGCCGAGCGGAAAGAAAGAATCATTCAAGGACATCAAACCCGACCAGACGCTGACGCTGGAGGAAGGGAAGGGCATTGTGTCGATGCAGCCGATTCTCTTCTCGGGTGGCTCCGTGACCGGGCCGCAGCCGCGTTAGGTTTCCGCGAGTCATCCTTATTGTTGAGGCTGATGAAAACCGCAGCGCTGCAGCAGCGACTCGATTTCTTCCGGTGTCGAATCGAGCTTCGAGCAGGAATCAAGCAGATCTGCTGCGTCGACCGGGTAGCAACTACACGGGTTCGGTTTGCGGAGCCCGGCCACATCGATTGGCTCGATTGCCCGGAGGATGTCATCGATGAGTCCGTCAGTTTCTGCGCCCGCAGAAACATGCATCGCCCGTTCGACGAGTTCGGGGCAGCGAGGTCCGAACTGCGGGTGGTCATAGAGCAGGAACGATGAAGCCAATTGCGGCTTAGCCAGCCGCCTCGCGGTTTCGGAGTAGCTGGCCGCGGCAAAATAAAGCAGGCATAGACTTTTGAAGAGCGCGAAATTGCTCATGTTCGCGTAGAGCGCAGCGATTAGACGGGCCGTCGCAAGTAGCTCGTCCCTGGTCTTTCTCTCATAGGCCTCAAGATCGGATTGGAGACTCGGCGAGTCGAGGCCTGACTCGAGAACGCGCGCCAATCGCTCGATTCCAAGCAATGCGAGTGGAAAACCG
The DNA here is from genome assembly GCA_963704415.1 of uncultured Acidobacteriaceae bacterium. GTDB lineage: Bacteria > Acidobacteriota > Terriglobia > Terriglobales > Acidobacteriaceae > Telmatobacter. The sequence goes on from OY969908.1 coordinate 4,046,696, forward strand.
GTGGAGAGAAGCGGATCAACAAAGCCCGCCGCCGAGGGAAGCATGGCCCATCTTCCGCCCGTAATGCGGCTGCTGAGGAACGAGAGCCGAGGCACATGGCGAAAGGGCTGTATTGCATTCGCGGACGCAAACTGAGTCTGTAAAGTTGGGATTCTGTTCAAAAGGCGATCCCATGCGCTTTCACCCTCATCGAGACGAAGATGTGCAGCCAACTTATCGGTTGCTGCTATGCCCGCGCTGGTGATGCCATTGTTGAAGCGCAACACCCAGATCCATCCACCATCCATGACGTGATGGACGGCGGCGTCTTCGGGTGGATACGGCGCTGATTCGCTACGGCTCGTCGGCACCGGTCGTGTGACACCGGAAAAGTGACTGTAGAGGGCCTGCGTGGATGGGAAGTGCGGGAGCGGCGACTCGCCAAGCCCAAGCGCGTTATGGAGCAGGCCGCGGGGGCCCGTTGCATCGATCAGGAATTGTGCCTCGATAGAAAGTGTTGCGCCGTGTCGAAAGCCGCTAAGGATCGCGCCCGTTTCGCGACACACGAAGTGATCGAATTTCACCTCGTCGAGATAAGTGACTCCCAATTCCTGGGCCTGTTGGACGAGGAAGGAGTCGAAGTCGGCTCGGAACCAATGGGTGTCCGAGATCTCGTCGCGAGGGCTTGCGGCCACCAGAAGTTGATTGTCATAGGACGCGTTCGGATCGTCGGGTATATCGAGCCGGTGGCGATAGAACGTGAAGCCGCGCTTAAGCCCGCATCCAATATGCGGACAATTCCGCTGCCAGCTACCCCATTTTGCGAGCGGCGCTACCGCTGGCAAATCGTAGCGACGGCAGAGGTCTTCAAGCAAAAGATTTGCCAGTGGAGTCGACGATTCCCCAATGACGACGCGTGGATGCTTGGCCCGTTCCAGCAGCACGACGGAATACCCGAGCCGTTTTGTGATCATGGCAATCAACGATCCGGCGAACCCGGATCCGGCGATGGCGATGTCGTAGGACTCGGTCAACTCTGTCTCTCACATTCGCTGCATTCGACGGCGTCGAGTACCTGTTGGTGAAGATTCATCGCGTTGAGACGCGCAATGCGAGCTTGAAAACAGTGTGCGCAAACGGGCGCCGTATTCCGGAGATCCCACAGATCGGAGAACACACGCCCGCGTTGCAGCTTGATACCGTACTCGACCGCGGACTCCAGCGGTGCAAGTTTTGGAGGAATGAATTCACCCGCTTCTGCTAGCGATTCCATCGCTCCATTGCCGCCTCTCGTTGGAATGAGGCTCGCAGCCGTAGCACCGCAGTCGAAGGCAAAATCCAAGGAACGCTGCGCCCAATGAAGAGATTCGACCGGTTGCATAAATGGCGGTTGCACCAGAATAAACGCGCGCAGATCTATGCCGTGGGCACGCAGCGATTCGGCGCACGATGTGAAGAGTTCCAGTGTCATGCGCTTGTTCAGGCGCTCCAGTACTTCTGGATGCGCAGTTTCCAGCCCCATGGCAACTTCCAGGGTATGAGGAAGAAGATCGCGAAATTCGTAACATCGTGGCCCCGCCAATGCGGGGTGGCACTCAACAATCGTCCGGTCGAAATGTCCGACGAGTGTCGCAATTGCCGCGTAATCTTCGCAAGGAATTGCCTGGAGATCAAAAAAGCTGCCGCTGTTGTAGAGCTTCACCTGTCGAGCCGCCGGCAGCCGTTCCAGTGCGTAAGCAATCTGGCGCGGAATGGCGCCAGGTGCGATGGTTTCTGCCAAGGTATTCTTCCACAGATCGCACATCACGCACCGCCACGGGCACTCGCGGTTGGTCAGGAAGATGGTCGCGACGGGGACAACCTCACCCGCCGACGAGCATTCCTCTTCCACGAAAAATGCGTACGGCTTGGCGGGGTCGAGTTCCGTCCGTTGCGGTCTCTGGGCGAGAATCCATTCCGTTCGTTCCGCTGGCTCGGCGGGATAATGCGGGTCCAAGAATCATCCTCACTGATAGAGCGACAGGAATTGCTTGCGATATTCAGCCTCCTGAAAGGGAAGGCTGCGACGTAAGTCTTCTTCCGGGATCGCGCCGTGCTGAAATCGGCGCTTTGGATAGACAGGCATTTTCATTCCTGTCACTGCAGCAATTCCGCGCGCGACAATCTCGCCCTTGAGCTCGTAGAGTTTTTCCACACTGTAATCCGTCAGGTCGATGAAAGGAATTGCCTCGGCGATTGCAATTACGTTCGGCCGCGTGTAGGGGCTCAGGCCGGCAAATCCAAAATGATGCGCAGGCGCGTAGGTGCGCGCATAGGACCTGCTCAAGCCGCCACTGTAAGTCAGCGAGTGCTTGATTTTGCCTACGCCCCAGCCCTCCTGGTAGAGCATCGGGTTGTTGATGACGCTGCGAATCGTAAGCTCGGGATTCTGCTCGATCGGATAGTCCTTCAGATTCTCATCGCCCCCATCTCCATCCAGAAGAAACTTCCATCCCGGATAGCGTTCGCGAATGCCGCGACAGAGTGCGACGGCCATGGTGGCCGATTCGATATCGAGCGGCTTGTAGTCTTCGACGATGCGGATCGTCTCCTGCACATCGAGCGATGACCGATCGGCTTCAATCGGCTCAAGAAACAATCCGAGTCCGAGAGAATCTAGAAACGCGCGTGCCTGCTGTACATCGGGGCCATCCCCGAGATCCAGGACGAAAGCCTTGAGTCTTCCAGGATGCATGCCACGTTTGAGCATCACGTGGTAGGTGGTCAGGAGGACACTGCCGCTGTCGATTCCGCCGGAAAAGCAAACGCCAATCGGTTCCTGGGTCGGAACGGCATCGAGCCACTGCGCAATCTCGTCGGCGAGGGCGCTGATGTAGCGTCGGCCAATGACGCCAAGATCTGCCGGAAGTGTGCCCATCTCGGGCGTGAAAAAACGTGTGTAGACCGGGTCAGGGTCGGGGCAGCCCACCAACTGAATCTCGACCATGTGATGCGCAGGCACCATGCGCGTGTAGCTCGGATGAAACTGCGCGCCCAGGCCTGCCCGGCACAGCCATTCATAGATAGCGTCGATCCTCGAGGCAACAATCAATAGCGGGCCGGCTTGCTGCTTGGCCAGAAAGTAGCGCATGGGCCGGTCCAGCGAACGCGCCATCCGTACCGTCTTTCCTTCGTGAGCAACAAGAGCAAACGATCCCGCGATGCGTCCGATTTCGCCGGGCGTGCCCAGGAACAGGGACTTCCGCGCTTCTTCTATTGACTGTCCAAAGATCTGGTTTATTCCCGGATCGATCAGATCGATAACCTTCTCGACATACTGGTGTTGAACCACTTCAACCTCGCGAGCAATTCCCAAGGGCGCCCGTTGAACAGACTATACCGGGGAGGTCGGGGAAGCGAAGCGCTCGTCGCTGGCTGGGGAACAAAGCCGATCATTCCTTGGATTTGGAACACCGGCAGTTTCTGTAAGCATCGATGCTGTAGGTCGAGACGGCGCAGACATATTGCGTCCAAAACAACCTCAACTCAAGGGAACGATCGCGGACATAGTAGTTACGGAGGTAGGTTTTGGAGGCCTCGGTCGAAGCGTCAGGATCGGCTTGAAATCCTGCGACGAGCCGGGTCAAAGACTCTGCGGAAAAATCGCTCTGCTTATAGGCTTCTGCATAGTCGTACTCTTCTCTCCAAGTGGCATCGATTCCGGACTCATTCGACGAAGCGAATACTTGGAAGTCGGCGAGTTTGGCACTCGGTGAATCAACCAATGCAACCGTGAAGGACGGCATATTTCCATCGATGGGCGAGATGGACGGAACCATCTTGAGTGCGACCCCCGGTTGCGATGCGCCGGCATCCTCAACATTCGTCTTCAGCAGGCGCATCTCGTCCATGTGGGTGTGCCCAAAGATCGCAAGTTCGATGACGTCACCGAATTCGGCCAGCAGGTTTGGCAAGGCATCCGAGTTGAGAAACATGTCCGGAGGCTTGCCGCCGCATACGTTGCGCAATTTGATGGCGGTCGAGAAGGGGTCGATGCCGGGAGGGATGTGCCCCATCACCCAGACTCGATTTTTCTTTTGGCGGGCCTCGGTAAGTTCTTGTCGAAGCCAGTCGATCTGCGCTTCTGCTCCCGCCGGATCTGCGTTCCCAGAACAAGTCGTGTACTTGCGCGACATGAAAAGATTGTCCAATACGAGCAACCGGGTGTGCTCCAGCGGGAAAGGCAGGGAGACGCTGTAGTATCCCTCGGCTGCAAACGTGCGTTGAGCGGCCCTTCGTTGAGGCGTCGGAAACCCTTCGGCAACTAAACCGCCTGTTTGCGCCAGGAAGTCGCTATTCGCATCGAGCTTGTAATCGTCGCAGTCCGAATCGTTGTTCCCGAGTGCTGCATAAACGGGGGCTGTCCGGAATGCAGTGCGCAAGCTGTCGAGAACGAACTTGATGGTCTTCTCGACGAATTGCCTGTATTCCTCGGGAGTCGACTGCGGCATGAGTTTCTTGTATTTGCAGGAGAAGCGATGGGCGATCAGATCGCCGCTCAGGGTGATGAATTTCGCGTCCGGGGCCGCCATCTCCATTGCGTGGAGGCTCGAATCGAAAAGAGCGTACGAGGTATCGGTGCCCCGCGACGCGCAAGTGAGTTGCAGCGCGGAAAATTGCTCCATCCGATCGCGTGAAATCGGAGCCGAAAGAATTGCCTTCCATTGGCTCACCGGCGCGCTCGCCAGTTGGGGTACTTTGTTGGGGTCCCAGAAGGGCTCAAAGTGGATATCGCTCACGAAAAGAGCGCGAACCTGCTGCCGGCTTGGGGATTTGACCTGCGCCTTGTCAACGGCGCGGCTCGCCGAACCGATCGACGCTGATTGACCCGCCGCTAATTCGCCAATGAGAAGAGCAAGACAACAGGCAAGGAGGAGCCGCGATCCAAGCGGGCGCGATGCGACCAAGTTTTGCAACTGTTTTATTCCCCCGCTGACGAACTCTGGGCAAGGCATCGATTCGAATTTGCAGGCGGAACCCTCGCCGAGTGGAGCGGGAGGGCGCCTACTCAGGTTTCAAGGAAGCCGGGCAGGACGAATTCGAAGCCTCCGCCATCCGGGCCCCAGCGAACAACTCTGGAGTGCACGGTGATGGTGTCTCGGCCACCCTCGCCGCTTGTGCCCACCATCTGCAACGTGACGCGGATGATCGTGCCGGGTAGCCAACGCTCGTCGGTGCACATATAGAATCCGGTGACGCTGATGTCCTTGATTGGGTGCGGCCGCGGTGATCCACCGGTGAAAAAATAAGCGACCAAACCAGGCAACGGGAGGCGAACGGCGCGGCGCTCTTCGCTGCGCTTCTGTTCTACCTTGTCAAGATGCAGGTTGGGATACAACCAGCAAAGAAACTGAAGCTTCTTCGATTGCTTTTCGTCCTCATCGGGGACAGCTTCCTTTTGCTGATCCATGCGCGGGATACGAATTTCCGGCGGCCGCGAGGGATCGAATTCCGGAAACAGCAAATACAGGAGCTGCACGTCCCACGAGGTCTTTGCCTTCCGAGGAGCCTCGACGCCGTTCCTTCCGGTTGAAATCTGGATGTCGGTTTTTGGAGACCCGGCGGTTTCTTTCTTCGCGGCTAGGACCGTTGGCGCCGCCTTCGGCTGCGCTTGGGGTGGCGCTATTTCTTTGATGCGTGGAGAAATCCCCGCAGACGACGGTTGTGAAGCGGGCGTCCGCACCGCCGGCGCGGGCGAAATGACGGTCGGCAGCGAATTGCGAGCCGGCGTGGGCAATTCCGCCGGGACAGGAACGGGACCAGGGACAAGAGCGGGAGCGGCTGCGGCAACTGGCGACGCAACGTGGGTCTCTGCAGCCGGTGCCAGGATAGGCAGGGGTGACACAGGCTCGCTCTGCGGGATGTGCGCGACCGCCGCCGTGATCGGAATGACCGTACCCAGAGTTGGTTCCGGGTGGGATTCGTGGTCCCGTTCCACTGCCGGAGCGACGGCCGGATTCGCCGTGCGCCGTTTGGAATTCGGGCTCGTCTGGCGCTTGGGGACGATCGCGGTAGTGGCCTCAGCAATCGGAGGCTCCGGCTGCACCTCCGGAGGCATCGCCGGCGCCAGGTTGACGCTCTTCATAAGCCGTCCGGAAACCGATCCGTTCGGCGTGCGGGCCTCCAGCCCATGGTCTGGCGCACCGTTGAAGCTATTCCTAGTCGAAGCAGGGACTACTCGGGACGAGAGAGGCGCAGAAGTCGCGCGTTCAGCGGCAGTGTGGGAAGCATGCGCCCCCGGTTCCGACGCAATCAGAATTGAAACTTGAGAGCCCTCCAACGCCGCTGCGATGGACTCACCGTCGCCGGACGGCCGGAGGATCGGCGATTGTTCGAGAATCGACTTCGCGCTCTTTGTGAGCCGTCCCGAGGGACTTGCGCTGGCTCCACGCGCGGTTGGGGCTTCTGCCACCGCGGTTGCGCTGGCGGCAGGCGTGGAGCCTCTTGCTGATATGGACCGTGCGCCCAGAAACTGGTCGAGTGGCGATCCGCCGCTTTGCGCTGGAGGGGCGGGAAACGCCGAATTGAAAAAATGCGCGGTCGCCGGCTGGGCTGGCGGCGATTTTGGGATGGGAGCGTCCTGAGAAACCGCGGTTTGTTCGGGCTCGGCTGGGGCGACCTGTGGATCGTCGACCGTGCGGAACATGAGCTTGTCCCCGACACGGGTTTTTGACATCGCAATCGTTTTAGGAGGAAGAACCAACGCGCTGGCCGGGTCACCACGGAAGGGCTCGTATTCGCCCTCAGTGGAAATTTCAACGCAGTGAACGACGCCGTAGTCCTTGTCCAGATAGATCAGGTCAAACGGAGAGAGAGTGCGCGCAACGGGCACTCCCCTGAAGTTTGTCAGCCACAACCCGGCTTTGCGATCGGGCCCCAGGCCCTCCATGAGGACCTTAAGAACCTTCAAAGGCTCAAGCGCCGCATCAACAATGACCAGCCCAGAGCTGAGGAGTCTCTGGCTTTTGCCGTGGTACGCATTGATGATCTTCGTGTCCACAATTCCTCATTTACGAAGAAGACGTTGTTCACAACGCTCTAGAATGAGGGAACTTCTTGAGCCCGCTGCCTGAGCAGAGAACCAACCTGGAAGGGGCTTAGCCCCCCGTCTTCCGCGACGTTCTCTCTTGAAGTTACCTCAAACCTTAGTCCCATGGGATAACGATCTAAACGTTCGATCTCGAGTTTTGCAAGTTCAGGTTCGGCCCATCGATCCTAAAACTATGAAAAATCGAAAGATGAAGGCTTGATCGCTCACACCCACTTGGCGCAGTTTTGCACTCCTAAGGAGTCAAGGTCAAGCAAGAATTTGGGGTGAAGATACTCCGAAGTGACGGATGGAATCCTGGAATGGAAGAGTGAATCACATCCGTCAAACCACTGATTCTAGGAATTAAGCGACGTCAACCTACCGACCTCCAGAGGGAGGAAATTCGACCTCGACGGCGCGGAAGAGACTCTCTCCGAGCGCCTTCAACGAAAAATCTCCGGGCACGGGCCGCTTTTCAATGATGAAGCCAGGATTTGCGATCGCTATCCGGCCACAGCGGCACCACTCGTCGAAACAACGCCAAAGAATGCTTCGGAGGCGCTCCGATAGCCGTTGCAACGTGCATTCAATTCAAGCCCAAGGGGTGTCGGGGTGATATTGATCCCTTCGACCGGTACGAACAGCGAAGTTTTGAATCGCTGCTCGAGCAATCCGAGCCCGGAGAGATGCTCGAGGGAACGTCCCATCCGGAGTAGGTCGCGCGTGCCCGACAGCTTCATGATCTCGTCGGTTGAGCAGGTCAGCTCGCGCGCCGCGACGGCGCCCGATTCATTCAGAAGCTTTGCCGCGTTCGCGCAAGCCGCCGTCACAAGGCGAACGTGAGTCGGTGTAAGTTGACTGAAGATATCGACGAAATTTCGGTTCGATTGATCGTCGCCGTTGATCGTGCAAGCTGTGGCCAACAGTCCTGCCCAGCATTGCTGCATCGAATCTTCATCGGCCCAAGATCCGTCGCGAAGGATGCGGAGAAGCAGCGGTGGGCAGCAACGTAATTGCTCCCCATCGGGCCAAGAGGCTAAAAGGCTTTCCGCATGCAAAGCGACCTCGATCGCGTTCCATAGCCGATGGCCGGTGAGGGTGGTGCGAATCTCCTGACGGATGGCGGTTCCTGAAGGGGCGCTGATTCGGCTCAGGAATGCGAGAGACTTCGCGAGCTTGAAAGGACCCACGATGTCGCCTGGAGTCGCATCGTTCGTCGAGCTCTCCACCAAGTTGACCCATAGCTGGGGCTCCACACCTGGGGGAATGTCAAACGCTAAGCCAACGCCCTCTTCATCACACCTTACTGCTCGCGCCTGTAGTGTAATCTGACGCTCGAGATTTTCACCTTGAAAGCCAGCTCGTTGCAATGTGAGCGAAACAGGCGTTCCCGGCTGCCAACGGTCCCGCGTCAGCAAATAGAGACCTGTCGCACTGATGTCCCGGATCACATCGCGCTTCAGGCCGGAATCGGTCCAATGACCGGCGGCAAAACCGCCTGCGGGCCGTCGTGTTCCCAACCGCTGCTTCGTCGGGAAAGAGCGATTGAGCCATTGTTTTAGTGACATAGCCGCTCTCGCTGCAAGATCGAATTGACCACGTGCAAGGGAAATGCATGCTCGGCATTGACGTCAGATCCCGGCACCAGGAGGTATTCAACGAGCAGTCTACCCAGAAGAGCGGCGGTTTTTATGTGCGGGCCGTCACGAGGCGGGACTGATCGGCTCGCAGTTCGTTTGTGGCCGAAGTTCAGTCTGGGGTCAGAGCGAATCGCTCCCGGATCTCGTAGCGCGCCCCTGCCGGCGAGAGGAAGCTTTCGAAGAGCCAGAACTCTTCGGCCAGGAAGGGCGAGAATTCCGGCTGCGCAGGCAGTCGCTCCCGAAGAGTTCGGAGTGTTCGCCCGTGGATCTTATCCTTCGTGCGGGCTAGCGTGATGTGCGGATGGAAGGCGCGTGTATCGGGTGTGAATCCAGATTGCGTGGCAGCTTCCTTCACCTTTTCATAAAGCGCAGCGAGTTCCGGTCTGAGAGATACGCCGGCGAAGAAGATTCCTGCGCGCTCGAAGAAGTCCAGCTCATTGATTTGGATGGGAACGGCTGGAGACTGAACAGCGCGGAGACGGGCTGAGATGAGTTCGAAGTTCGCCGAGGGAGTTTTGCCCAGAAACTGGAGGGTAATGTGCCACGATTCAGCGGAGGCCCAGCGCCATCCGTCAGGCTTAGACATGGCGGCCGTTAAAACGGCTGCGAGCTCGGCGCGAACCTTGAAACTCAGCGGAATTCCGACAAAGAGCCGCATACGAGGAGAGTCTACGGCAGGGCTGAGGCATAAGGTTCGTCTTCTTGTAACGCTCCGGCCATGTCCAAGCTCGGTTTCGGCACAGCATTTACAACCGCCGCTGGTTGGGGTGAAGATAGGCGCATGAGTCTCTACTGTGCCGTGGGCGCTCCCGATGCCGATCTCTTCGCGGACCAACTGAAGAATCTGCTCGTCACGGCCCTGGACAAGCTTGGGGCGCGCAAGCGTGTTCTGGCGGTGCCGCCGGATATTACGAGGTATCATTCGCAGGCCGGCATGCTGACGCGTTTTGCCTGGGAACACTACGGGGATCGCCTGCGGTCCGTGCTGCCGGCGATCGGAACGCATACACCGATGCAGCCCGCGCAGATCGAAGCCATGTTCGGCGACATGCCGCACGATCTTTTCCGCGTACACAACTGGCGCACCGATATTGTCACGCTGGGCGAGGTTCCGGCGGAGTTCATTTACGAGCAGTCCGAAGGCAAGCTCAACTTTCCGTGGCCTGCCCAGGTGAATCGGCTCATCGTCGAAGGCGGATTCGACCTGATTCTCTCGATCGGCCAGGTGGTGCCGCATGAAGTGATCGGGATGGCCAACTACACCAAGAACATCCTGGTCGGGACCGGCGGCCGCGAAGGAATCAATCGCAGTCATTATCTAGGCGCAGTTTATGGGATGGAGCGGATCATGGGCCGTGCCGACAATCCTGTGCGTGCCGTGCTCAACTATGCATCCGATCGTTTTCTGCGCGACCTGCCAATTGTCTATGTGCAGACCGTTGTGGGGCGGAAATCCGATGGTGGTCTCGCAGTGCGCGGTTTATTCATCGGGGACGACATCGAGTGCTTCCATCGCGCCGCCGAGCTGAGCATCAAAGTCAATTTTGAAATGGTGGACGAGCCCATTCGCAAAGCTGTCGTCTATCTCGACCCGCACGAGTTTCATTCCACGTGGATCGGCAACAAGGCCGTCTACCGCACGCGCATGGGTCTTGCAGACGGCGGGGAACTTATCATCCTCGCCCCGGCAGTGAAGGAGTTCGGCGAGGACAAGGGCATCGACGGGTTAATTCGTAAGTACGGCTATCGCGGAACACCGGCGACGCTGGCCGCGGTGGATGCCAATCCCGACCTTGCGGCGGACCTGAGCGCAGCGGCGCACCTAATTCATGCTTCTTCGGAAGGACGATTCACGATTACCTGGTGCCCAGGGAAGCTGACTAAAGAAGAGATCGAAGGCGCCGGATTTCAATACGGCGACCTGGAGACGATGCTGAAGCGGTACGATCCGGCGAAGCTGGCCCACGGTTATAACCACGTTGATGGAGAAGACATTTTCTTCATCGCCAATCCGGGGCTGGGGCTGTGGGCTCATGCGTCGCGGCTTGCGGCAACGGCTCCTGCCAGGCTGGCTGCCGTAAGCCTTTAGTTAGACCAAGCCAACTTCCCGAAGAAGGAACGCATAATCAAACGCAATCTCTTTCAAGTAGTCGTAGCGCCCGCTCGCGCCTCCGTGGCCGGCCTGCATATTGGTCACCAGCAGCAACGGCCGGTCATCGGTCTTGAGCGTCCTGAGTTTCGCTACGTACTTGGCCGGCTCCCAATACATCACCTGGCTATCATAGAGCGAGGTCTTGACTAACATAGCTGGGTAACTCCCCGGCTTCAAGTTATCGTAGGGAGAGTAACTCAGCATGTAGTTGAAGTAGGCCTCTTCGTTCGGGTTGCCCCACTCTTCGTACTCGGGCACGGTCAGAGGCAATGAGGCATCGAGCATCGTATTCATGACATCTACGAAGGGAACATGCGATAGCACGACGCGAAACAGATCCGGTCGCAGGTTCACAACGGCGCCCATCAGCAGACCGCCGGCAGAGCCACCCTCGATTGCCACGCGCGCCGGATCGCCGTAACCAGTTTTCGTCAAATGCTCAACCGCCGCAATGAAGTCAGTGAACGTATTGCGCTTCACAAGCATCTTACCCGCGTCGTGCCACGGCTTGCCCAAATCGCCTCCACCGCGAATGTGCGCATAAGCCATCACTACGCCGCGATCGAGAAGACTCAGACGATTCGAATTAAATCCGAGCGGCAATGAATACCCATACGACCCATAGCCGTAGACATACAACGGATTCTTGCCTGGCGCACGCGAGTCTTTGCGATAAACGAGCGAAACCGGCACCTCGACGCCGTCGGGGGCCGTCGCGTGCACGCGCTCGCTTACATAGAGTGTGCGATCGAAGCCACCGGGAATCTCAACCTGCTTCAGCAGCGTTGAAGTGCCGCCGGCAACGTCATACTCATACACCGAGCTAGGCGTTACCAGAGACTGGTAGCCGTACCGGTAAGTTGTGGTATCGAAGATGCGATTGATGTGCGGGTGCGCGCTGTAAGCAGGCTCGGGGAATGCAATCTCGTTGACTTGTTTCGCTTCCGGTCCTCGGTCCGCGAACGACCACATCCGCAAGCGAGGCAAACCGTCCTCGCGTTCGCACGCCACCAAAAAGCCTGCAAACAGGTCTACATCTTCCAGCATCACGTCCGCGCGATGCGGAATTCGCTCTGTCCAGTGTTCGCGCCCTGGCGTCTCGACGGGAGCTGTGACGAGACGGAAGTTGCGGCCCTTGTCATTGGTGCGGATGAACCAGAGGCCGTTGCGATGGTCGATAGAGTATTCGTGCTCGTCTTCACGCGCGGCAATTAAGGCGAACTTGTTTTCCGGATGATCGGCCGCGAGCGTCCAGCATTCCGACGTCGTGTGACTTCCCGATTCAAGGACGAGGTACTTCCCATCGCGCGTGCGGCCAACGCCCACGTTGAAGCGCTCGTCGTCGTCCTGGTAGACGAGCACGTCGGCGCTGTGTTCTGTGCCGAGTACATGGCGATACAACTGGAACTGGCGCTTTTGTTCCTCGTCCTCGACGGAATAGAACAGCGTCCGATTGTCGGCCGTCCATGTCACTGAGCCCACGCGTTCCACTGTCCCTGGAAGCGTCTCGCCGGTTTCAAGGTCTTTGACGTGCAGAGTGTATTGGCGAAACCCTGTCGTGTCGGTGGTGTATGCCAGCCAGCGGCCGTCGTCGGTTATGTCCGTTGCGCCGACAGAAAAGAAAGAGTGGCCCTCTGCCAGCTTGTTTCCGTCGAGAATGACTTGTTCCGGTGCATCTGGAGATGGGCCAGCTGCGCTGCCGGCTTTTCTGCAATGAATCGAGTACTGCAGTTTCTCCTCGGTTCGCGTGTAATACCACCAACTGCCGTCTCGAAAGGGAACCGATACGTCGGTTTGCTTGATGTGGCTCAGCATCTCGTTGTAGAGCTGTTCCTGCAGGCCGGCCAGCGGAGCCATCTCAGCTTCCGCATACTTGTTTTCCGCTTCGAGATAAGCAATTACCTCGGGATTTTCCTTGTCACGCAGCCATGCGTAATCATCGGTGAGGGTTTTGCCGTGAATCTGAATTCTTGTGTGCTTCCTGGAAGCGATGGGGGGATGCAAATCGGTCATATCGTTCTTTAGTGTAGCGTTTGCGCTATGCCAATTCGCGGTCGAGGGCGACGCGCCACACCTGCCGATGAACTGCAGTGCCTGAAACCGCCGTGTGCGCATGATCCAATGTGCAAGGGCTTCGGGAACTTTCCGCCTCCCGGACCCGTACAATTAAGAGCGATGACCGCATTTCGATTCGCACGTGCGCTCACCTGCCGGTTTATGCTGGCAGGATTTCTCATTTCACTTGTTCCTGCACTCATTCCCGCCCTCCAAGCCGAGCAGGTCAAGGACCTGTCCAAGCCCACAGACTATGTCAGCGACTTTGCTCATGTTCTCTCGCCGCAGGCGGTAGCTCAGCTCGATAGCTTATGCAGCCAGCTCGACCACTCGAAGGCGAATGCGCAAGTCGCCATTGTTACGGTCCATAACCTCGACGGCGACGATGCTGCCGATTGGGCCAACCAACTTGAAGACGCCTGGAAGATTGGAAAGAAAGGCACCGATCGTGGCGTTCTGGTGCTGCTGGCCGTCGATGACCATAAATACCGGATCGATGTTGGGTATGGCCTTGAAGGCATTCTGAACGACGCGAAAATCGGCGATATCGGCCGCGAAATGGTGCCTTATTTACGCGCGCGCGACTACGACAGTGCGGTCACTCTCGCGGTCGGCCAGGTGGCGCAGATTATTGCGGCCGATGCCGGTGTGACCCTGACGGACGAACCGCAAGAGGCCGTCCAGCCGCGCGTTCATCAGCACTCGAGCGCCTTCCCATTTATAGTGTTCATTCTCATCTTCCTGTTTTTTGGCGGATTCTCGCTGCTGCGGTTTCTGCTGTTCGCCGGCCTTTTCGGAGGCGGGTTTCGCGGAGGTCCCTGGATGGGCAGCGGATTTGGCGGTGGAGGAGGTTTTGGCGGCGGGGGCGGTGGTGGTGGAGGCGGCGGAGGATTTGGCGGCTTCGGCGGAGGCGGCTTTGGTGGTGGAGGGGCCGGGGGAGACTGGTAGGGCAGGGACTGGGGACTAGGGTCTAGACAGCTTTGAAGGGTGGCTCTCTTCAGCGGGGGCCGGAGGAGAAAAGGAACGATATGAAGGGACTTTGGGTTGTCCTTGGAATTTTTGGCGTGCTGTTGCTGGCGGCTCTCATGGTGTTCGGCAGCTATGTCAGTGCGCGGAACCAGATGGTCGCTTATGACCAGAACGTGAAGGCCGCCTGGTCGGAGGTGGACGTTCAGATGCAGCGGCGTGCCGACCTGATTCCCAACCTGGTGGAGACCGTGAAAGGTTTCACGAAGGAAGAGAGCACCGTTTTCGGCGATATCGCCAATGCGCGTGCCGGCCTGCTGAATGCGCAGGGTCCTGCAGCGAAGATCGCGGCCAATGGCACGCTGGATTCAGCCTTTGGTCGACTGCTGGCTCTCACGGAAAACTATCCGCAATTGCGATCCAGTGAGCAGTTCATGCGCCTGCAGGACGAGTTGGCCGGAACCGAGAACCGCATCGGTGTGGCCCGCAAGCGCTACAACGATGCGCTCCAGACCTACAACACGTTTGTGCTGCAGTTTCCCAACAGCATCTGGGCGGGGATTGCGGGATTCAAGCAGAATTCGGCGTACTTCACGGCAAGCCCGGCAGCGCAGCAGGTGCCGAGTGTGAAGTTCTGAAAGCATCCGCTAGCTTTTAGCCTGCAAATCTCACAGGTCGATTGTCGATTTGGATGATTCTGGAAGAAGGAAATAGGTAGAAAGGCCGTCTTTTCTGTGTCATAACTACGTTGTCGAAGCGTGGTTCTGGCTGCGGAAAGGGCGGCCCTTCTCATGACAGAGTGTAATCAAGAAGTCTTCTCGTTTGCATCTCATTTTTCGCGGCGCGTAGAGGCCAGTTTCACCGCGGGGCAGATATCGAGCGATGGCGGAGCGCTGTTGTTGCGTCAGGCCGATGGCAAGATCGGTTTGCTGAAGCGTTTGGCGTCCTGTTTCACCGACCGGCGGTCGCCGCTGCTGGTCTCGCACCAGCTCGGTGAGATGCTCTCGCAGCGCATCTACGGGCTGGCGCTGGGCTATGAGGACCTGAACGATCATGAGCAGTTGCGCCACGACCCGCTGATGGCTGTGCTGTCGGGCCGGCGCAAGCTGGAAGAGCCGTTGGCCGGCAAGAGCACGCTGAACCGGCTGGAACTTCCCGGCGGCAGCAAGCGCTATCACAAGATCGACTACGCGCCGGAGAAGATCGACGGGCTGCTCTGCGATCTGTTCATCGAGTCGCACGCCGAAGCGCCCGAGCAGATCGTGCTCGACCTGGATGCAACCAACATCCCGCTCCACGGCCATCAGCCGGAGCGGTTCTTTCATGGTTACTACGACAGCTACTGCTACCTGCCGCTCTATATCTTCGCCGGCGATCAACTGTTATGCGCTCGGCTCAGGCCGGCCAACATCGACGGAGCGGCCGGCGCGCTGGACGAGGTCAAGCGCATCGTGGCCCGGTTACGGGCGAAGTGGCCCACGGTGCAGATCGTGCTGCGCGGCGACTCTGGCTTCTGTCGCGAGGAGCTGATGGCCTGGTGCGAGGCCGAACAAAATCGCGTGGACTTCCTGTTCGGTCTGGCGCGCAACAGCCGGCTTCAGAAGATCGTCGGCAAGCAGATGCACGAGGCCAGGCTGCAGCACGCCGAGACTGGCAAGCCAGCGCGTGTCTTTACCGAGTTCGACTATCAAACGCACAAGAGCTGGGCGCGGGCGAGGCGGGTAGTTGCCAAGGCCGAGTATCTGGACAAGGGCGAAAACCCACGCTTCGTGGTAACTTCGCTAACTCCGGATAAGTGGGCGGCTCGCGAATTATACGAGCAGTTCTACTGCCAGCGCGGCGAGATGGAGAACCGCATCAAGGAGCAGATGTGCCTGTTCGCCTATCGCCTCTCGACGGAAGAAATGAAGGGCAACCAGCTCAGGCTGTACCTGTCGGCGCTGGCTTATACGCTGGTTGAAGCGCTCAGGCGCCTGGCGCTCAAGGGCACCGAGTGGGCCGAGGCGCAGGTGGATACGATCCGGCTCAAGCTGTTCAAAATCGGCGCCCTCGTACATATCAGCGCCCGGCGCGTGTGGTTGGAACTGAACTCCAACTATCCTTGGAAGAAGATTTACGTTCGGGCCTTCGACGCGCTGCGATGCTGAACGTCTCCACCGCGAACAAACAACTTTTTCACACGAACCCAGGAATCGGCCTGGCGGAGCTATCCGACAAATCAGGCATCGACCTGCGATGAGCCTCTCCGCGTACTTGCCGAACCTGTCGCCAAGCCGATCTCGAGCCGCTTGATGGCTCTTCCCGAATGCTTCGCAGCGCTAACCGCCATCAAATCGATCCCCTGTGAGAAATCGCGGTTAGCTGTTAGCTTCCCCATCTTGCCCTGCAAAGTTGGGGCCGCATCGACCGGAATGATCGTGCAAGCGACGCAAAAAGGCCATCCCGTCCTGGGATGGCCTTTTGAATCGGGTCGGAGGCCGCGGCATTCGCCCCTTGGACGCTACTTATAGGATGCGATGGCGCTTGCTTCGTCGTCGTAAATGTCGAAGACCGTATAGAGCTTGGTCAGCTGCAGAACGTCTTTGACCTTTTTGGTCAGGCTCAGCAGCTTCAATGCCGCGCCCTGGTTCTTTGACGTGGTATAGGCGCTTACCAATTCGCCAAGTCCCGAGCTATCGATGTAATTCACATCGCCCATATTGAGCAGGATTTTCTTTTGTCCTTTGCTGATCAGGTCGCGAATGGCCTCGCGCAACTGCACACTTCCTTCGCCGAGAGTAATCCGCCCGCTTAAGTCAAGGACGGTCACGCCATCCACTTCACGGGAAGCAATTGTTAGAGCCACGGAAATTCCTCCTTCTTTCGGTGATACGGTTATAGCACCTTTGCGCGCGGTGTGGAGTGGAAGCGGCTTCCATCGGAAAAGTCCGTGAACGGACTCATGAATCTCTCCTCAGGAGGCGCGTGCGGGTGGGTTAGGTCGTTTCTTTAGCTGGCGCCAGATGTTTTACCAGCGTCAACTCGGTGCCAGGATGCAGTTGTCGGAAGTGTACCTCATCCATAAAAGACCGGATGAGGAAGATGCCGCGGCCAGTGCCGCGCATAAGGTTGTCAGGCGCCAGGGGATCGGGCAGCGTCGCAGGATCCAATCCCTTGCCCTGGTCTCTGATCTTGATCACAAGGTCCTTGCCGTCATTTTCAAAGCTGACGGCAATCTGCTTGGCAGGGTCGTAGTCGTTTCCGTGTAGCACAGCATTGACGGCGGCTTCTCGCACAGCCATCGTGGTTCTGAATCTCTCGTCTTCATCGAGGCCGGCATCGGCAGCGAACTTTTCCGCCGCGGCTTCCACCTCGCTCACGCTATCCATAGTTGAGCTCAGTGCAAAACTCAACCGACCTGCTCGTGGTTTTTCCAAAGGCCTCTCCACCTCTGCCGGAACAGGGAAGGCAGTGCCGCACCGTCCGAGGAACCTTGCTGGAAGTTTCAGGGCTGAAGCGACCGGTGTCAAGCGCGACGTCTGCGGTCACTTAAGGTGCCCCCGTTCAAGTTATCCATTCAGATGCATCAGAAGCGAAAACCGCCGCAGTCGGTCTAAACTCACGTCATGCAGGTCCGCGCCACAGGACGAGTGAGTCTTACCGCGCTGCTCGGCATTCCGGTGACCGATGCGCAAGGGCAGTTGCGCGGCCGGCTCAACGATATTGCCGTGGCTACCGGGCCCGACGCGGGCAAGGTGGCGGGCCTGGTGTTGAAATCCCGCACTGGCCTGTCGATTGTGCCCGCGCAGGAAGTGATCGAGACCCCCGTCGGCACACTGGAAATCCTCTCTACGAGCGCCCTGGTTCCTTTGAAGGATGAAGGCAATTTCCTCTTCCTGCAACGAGACCTGGTTGACCGCCAGATCATCGACATCAATGGCCGCAAAGTTGTGCGCGTGAACGACGTCGATCTGGAATGGGTGATGCAGGGCGATTCCCGGCTGCTGCGTGTTGCCGAAGTCGAAGTCGGACTGCGCGGGGCCTTTCGCCGGGTGTTTAAAGGCTTGTTGCCACGGTCCACGCTCGAATCGCTCTCGCGCAAATTCCGTTATAAGGGCATTCCCTGGCATTTCGTCGATGTGATCGAGGTCGATCCGGCGCGCCGGGTAAAGCTGCGTATCGAGCACGAGCGGCTGGCTGACATGCACCCCTCCGACCTTGCAGAGATCCTGGAAGACCTGGCTCCCGCCGAGCGCGACGCTGTTTTTACCTCGCTCGATGAAGAGGTTGCCGCTGAGACCCTGGAAGAGGTCGATCCCAAGCTCCAGAAATCTCTCCTCGAGAAACTCGACGAAGAACGTATTGCGGACATCGTGGAGGAGATGGATCCGGGCGCGGCTGCTGACCTGCTTGCCGAGTTGTCGGAAGAGCAATCGGACGCAATTCTCGAAGAGATGGAGCCGGAAGAGCGGCAGGAAGTTGCCGAGTTGCTGGAGTTCGACGAGAAATCCGCTGCCGGCGCCATGACCACCGACTTTGTTGCTGTGAATGTGAACGCGACGGTGGCCAACGCCGTGCAGGCGTTGCGTACCTTCGACGGGGACCCCGAGAGCGTGACCGAGATTTATCTGCTCGACGAAAAAAAGGTTCTGCGCGGCGCTATTCCGCTTGCCCGTCTTGTGATGGCGCAACCGGACACACGTCTCTCCGTCCTTGCCGAGCCGCGCATTCTCTCTTGTCCAGCGGACACTCGGCAGGATGAGTTGGCGGAGATATTCGATAAATACAATCTGCACGCGCTTCCGGTTGTCGATTCACAAAACCGAATGGTGGGCGTCGTTCATGCCGACCACGTCATCGCCTTTCTGCGTGAAAAACTGTAGCGGCCGGCCCAAGCGGCCCATTCATCAACATCAGGAACTGTGCCCCGTTCATCGCGGCCTAATCGCGATGAGCGGGTCCTTGGCAACGGTCTCGGTTTGCCCAGGCCGACCGCGAAGCGATTTTCGATTACATCGAGGCAGACAGTCCTCAGGCTGCCATTGTCGTGGACGATCGCATCCGGCAGGTCGAAGAGCTGATGAAGTTTCCGGAGAGACTTGCCATCACGTCATGCCCAGCGGGCGCTCTGCTACTCTTCCTTGCAGATTAATCGATACGTCTTGTGCCGTCCCCAAGAACCGCGTGCCAACCCGCGCAGCGCCGGATGGGTGCCTGCCGGGCGAGAGGAGAAGAACAACATGGCCGGAGAAATGAAGGGCAACGTGTCCCCGCCGCTGGAGATGCCGGCTCACCTGCGCGAGCGCCACCGGGCGCCGGAAAAGAAAGATCCCTTGCTGTTGCGACTGATCACCTACGTTCTCGTTGTGCGGGCGTTGACTTTCCTCCTGTTCGCCTTCATCCTGTGGAGCTTTCCCGACTCGGCCATCGGCGCCTATCTGGTTACGAGTTCCGATTTCTTCTTCAAGCGCCCGCATCACTTCGAGTCGGTCGAGCAGATCCGGCAGTCTGCCCATGACTTCCTGATGATCGGGTTTCTGTTGGTCGGCCTCGTTTACTCCGTCGTCGCGTGGAAGTGGCTGACCCGCTTCTGGCTGGCACGGTGGGGCACGATGTTCCTCGCCGGTGCGACTCTGCTAAAGACCGGAATTAATCTCCTCGCCGACCGGGCCTCGGGAGTCGACACCCAGTTCACAGCGGCGCAGACCCAGGCTCTGGAGGTCAGTTCGATTCTGAACCTGGCAATTGTTCTCTATCTGGCTTTTTCTCCCGGAGTGGCAGAAGCCTTCAAAGAAACGCCCTGGGAATGATCCTTAGGGCTTTCGGCCTAAACTGGGCAGGCCGGTGACCAAAGTGAAGAAATAAGTGGTCCGCACCCGCTTTTGTGAAACAATCCTCCTATGCTCCAGCTACCGAGAATAATTCAAGGCGGGATGGGCGTGGGTGTGTCGAATTGGCGCCTTGCGAATACCGTCTCGCGCCTCGGCCAGCTCGGCGTCGTTTCCGGCACAGCTCTGGATTCGTTATTTACCCGCCGTCTCGCCGATGGCGACAAGGGCGGCTACATGCGCCGGGGTTTGAATGCTTTCCCGTTTCCGGAGATGGCTCGCCGCGTGTGGCAGGAGTATTTCGTCGATGGCGGAAAGCCCGAAGGCACGCCCTACACGCCTGCTCCCATGCATCAGAAAGTGGAGCCGCGGAAGCTTGTCGAGCTTTGCATGGTCGCCAACTTTGTTGAGGTCTTTCTAGCCCGCGAAGGCCATGCCAATTCTGTCGGCGTCAATTTCCTTGAGAAGGTCCAGCTTCCGCATCTCGCGTCGATTTACGGGGCGATGCTGGCAGGTGTGGGCTATGTGCTGATGGGTGCAGGCATCCCGTTGCACATTCCCGGAGTGCTCGACGCGTATGCGGCCGGCCGTTCCGCAGAATACAAGCTCTCTGTGGCAGGAGCCTCGGCAGATCAGGACACCATGATGCACTTCGATCCCGCCGACTACACCGACGGGGTGCGGCCTTTGCTGTCGCGGCCCAAGTTCCTCGCAATCGTTTCGTCGAACACGCTGGCTGCGACGATGCTCCGTCGCGCGAGTGGTCCGGTGAACGGCCTGGTGATTGAGAGCCCAACAGCAGGCGGACACAATGCGCCGCCGCGCGGCAAGCTGCAACTGACTACGACGGGCGAGCCAATCTACGGGCTGCGCGATCAGGTCGACCTTGCAGAACTGCGTGCGCTGGGCGTTCCATTCTGGCTGGCGGGCGGCTGGGGCAGTCCCAGCAAGCTGCGCGAGGCGTTGAACGAAGGAGCGGCCGGCGTCCAGGTGGGTACAGCATTCGCCTTCAGTAACGAGTCCGGCCTACGTCCGGATCTGAAGCGAACCCTCATCGCGCAAGCGGTTGCAGGAACAGGCGAGGTCTTCACCGACCCGCTCGCGTCGCCAACCGGATTCCCATTTAAGGTCGCGCAGTTGCACGGAACCTCTTCAGATGCAGGCGTCTACCAGGCGCGCAAACGCGTCTGCGACCTCGGCTATTTGCGTGAACCTTATGCCACTGAAAATGGGGGCATTGGCTATCGCTGCGCCTCCGAGCCCGTCGCCAACTATCTCTCCAAGGGTGGCAAGATAGAGGACACGGTTGGCCGGAAGTGTTTGTGCAACGCACTGCTGTCCAATATTGGTCACGCGCAAACGCGCAAAGATGGAACCGTTGAGCCAGCCCTGGTGACCGTCGGCGATGACCTTAACTCTGTAGTCCAGTTTCTTGCTCCGGGCCAACTTTCCTACTCGGCGGTCGATGTGGTTGATACGCTGCTAAGCGGGGTCGAGTCGAGGCGCCCCGCTTTGGCAGCTGACTAGTACGGTTTCATCGCAGTCATCCAGCCGCCGGGTCGCTTAACTGCTAAATCCTTGCACTGCATCGCGCTACGGACGCAGTCGAGCGCCTCACCGATTTCCAGCCCGCGAGATTACGTTTAGCTCGTCCGATCAGCGTTTTTTTGTGGTCGGATTCGCTCTCCTTTGCGGGCCGTATTGTGTCATACTGCGCTTAACTAAAGCTTTCAGCTTCGCTTTTATTTATTGCGCTCGATCCAACTGTGCCCCGAAAAGGCAAGGGCCCTTTATATGAGTTACTCCTGGAAGATTTTTATCGTCTTTTTTCTGCTGTGTACCGAGGTTCCGGCTCAAGTCCGGGCGAGCCGCAGCTATGATTTTTACAACTCTGTCGGAGTGAATACCCACTGGTACTACGGCGACGATTTTCAGTACCAGCCGCATTTCCAGGACCTGATCAACTTAATGAAGCAGGCCGGAATCTATCACTTCCGCGATGGAGAATTCGCGCAGGGATACAACACCCCGCCTTGGATCACCAATGTTTATTCGCAGCTGGCCGCGAATGGCATGAAAGCGGAGTTGATCGTGGCCAACGGTCAAACGCTTTCCCAACTCGAGTCCGGTTTGCAACAATATCCGGGACTCGAAGCCATTGAGCCGCCAAACGAATGGGATGCAAACGGAGGCCCCAACTGGTCTTCTACCTTGTTGGCGCAGCTGCCCTTGATCAAACAGGCAGGCGAGGATCTCGGACTGACCGTGCTGGGACCGTCGCTCATTCAGACCAACGACGCCGAGAAACTCGGCGATGTATCCCAGTACATGAATGTCGATAACATGCATTCCTACACCGGAGGACGCAATCCGGAAACGACGGGATGGAGCAACGACGATTCCGAAGGAAATGGTTACGGTTCGCTGGCATGGAATCTGGATATGGTCCACATCTACGGCCCCAACCTGCCGGCCTATGCGACCGAGACGGGTTACCAGACGACCAGTACTCCGACGCGAAATGAAGTTCCGGAGACTGTAGCGGGTACGTATGCACCACGGTTGCTGCTGTATTCCTTCAAGAGCGGCGTTCCCAAGACCTATTTTTACGAACTGATTGATGATCCAGCCGGGACCCAGCCGGGCTATGGACTATTACGCTACGATTTGTCTCCGAAACCGGCCTTTACCGCAATCAGCAATTTGCTCCAGATCCTCAAGGACGACAACACGCAGTTCGCGCCAGGATCGCTTGACTACTCGCTAAGCGGCGAGATGAGCGGCGTCGATAGCTTGCTCCTTCAGAAAAGCAACGGCGATTTTTACTTGAACGTCTGGCTCGATGGATCGATTTATGACGTGAACTCTCTCAAAGCCACGCTACTGGCGCCGCAGGCGTTGACGCTCACGCTGCCCGCGGGCACGACCGTTGCTTCCGTCTCCAGTTTCAAGTCCGATGGAACCGTCACCGAGAGCACGCCGAATCAATCTACCTATACGCTGAATGCGAATAGCTGTGTAACCACCATTCGGATTGTAGCGGCAGCTGGGTCGCCGTCATCCCCAACACCACCGCCAACACCACCGCCGACACCACCGACACCGCCCTCCACGACGCTGGCAGCCACTCCGACTTTTTCTATTGCAGCCGGCACATACACGTCCGTGCAGACAGTCACGCTCGGCGACGCGACCTCCGGAGCGCAGATATACTACACAATCGATAACTCGACCCCGACCGCGCAGTCCGCCAAATACAGCGGGAGCATCACAGTGGGTCAAAGTGAAACCATCCGGGCCATGGCTATGGCTCCGGGCTATGGCGAGAGCCCTGTTAGTTCCGCCGGCTATGCGATCAATTTGCCTGCGGCGGACTACTCGATCGCAGTGACTCCACAGGCGCTGACCGTGCTGCCTGATCAAAGCGTGGCTGCGACCGTCAGCATCAATCCGCAGAACGGATTCGATTCCGCGGTGCAGCTCACCTGCTCCGGATTACCAGTTGGGACATCGTGCAAATTTTCTCCGTCCGGGTTCACGCCATCAGGTTCGACGACGATGAGTACGACTTTGACAGTGGTAAGTTCCGGGCAGAGCGAGGCGCACCAACGCGATACACAACCGACGATTCCTGCGGCCACTCTCGCTCTTGTTCTCTGCCGCCTGGGTTGGAGGAAACGGAAGACTCTGCAACTACTATGTCTTTTGATGCTCGGCGTCATCGGGTTGACGGTTCTGGCCGGATGCGCGAGTTTCACGGTTCGCCCGCAAAGCCTGGTCACATCGACGGTGACGGTCACTGCGACATCCGGTTCGTTGCAACATGCAGCGACATTTTCGCTGACCACACAATAGCGCCATTCCGCGCTCACCTTGCAATGCAAGTCTTTCAAGGCTTAGCTTTTTGGAACCGCCGAACCGGTACTGGTGACCGTCGGTGACGATCTTAACTCCGTCGCCCAATTCCTTGCGCCGGGTCGACCTTCCTACTCTGCAGCGGATGTGGTCGATGCGCTGCTAACCTGCAAATCTCACAGGTCGATTGTCGATTTGGATGATTCTGGAAGAAGGAAATAGGTAGAAAGGCCGTCTTTTCTGTGTCATAACTACGTTGTCGAAGCGTGGTTCTGGCTGCGGAAAGGGCGGCCCTTCTCATGACAGAGTGTAATCAAGAAGTCTTCTCGTTTGCATCTCATTTTTCGCGGCGCGTAGAGGCCAGTTTCACCGCGGGGCAGATATCGAGCGATGGCGGAGCGCTGTTGTTGCGTCAGGCCGATGGCAAGATCGGTTTGCTGAAGCGTTTGGCGTCCTGTTTCACCGACCGGCGGTCGCCGCTGCTGGTCTCGCACCAGCTCGGTGAGATGCTCTCGCAGCGCATCTACGGGCTGGCGCTGGGCTATGAGGACCTGAACGATCATGAGCAGTTGCGCCACGACCCGCTGATGGCTGTGCTGTCGGGCCGGCGCAAGCTGGAAGAGCCGTTGGCCGGCAAGAGCACGCTGAACCGGCTGGAACTTCCCGGCGGCAGCAAGCGCTATCACAAGATCGACTACGCGCCGGAGAAGATCGACGGGCTGCTCTGCGATCTGTTCATCGAGTCGCACGCCGAAGCGCCCGAGCAGATCGTGCTCGACCTGGATGCAACCAACATCCCGCTCCACGGCCATCAGCCGGAGCGGTTCTTTCATGGTTACTACGACAGCTACTGCTACCTGCCGCTCTATATCTTCGCCGGCGATCAACTGTTATGCGCTCGGCTCAGGCCGGCCAACATCGACGGAGCGGCCGGCGCGCTGGACGAGGTCAAGCGCATCGTGGCCCGGTTACGGGCGAAGTGGCCCACGGTGCAGATCGTGCTGCGCGGCGACTCTGGCTTCTGTCGCGAGGAGCTGATGGCCTGGTGCGAGGCCGAACAAAATCGCGTGGACTTCCTGTTCGGTCTGGCGCGCAACAGCCGGCTTCAGAAGATCGTCGGCAAGCAGATGCACGAGGCCAGGCTGCAGCACGCCGAGACTGGCAAGCCAGCGCGTGTCTTTACCGAGTTCGACTATCAAACGCACAAGAGCTGGGCGCGGGCGAGGCGGGTAGTTGCCAAGGCCGAGTATCTGGACAAGGGCGAAAACCCACGCTTCGTGGTAACTTCGCTAACTCCGGATAAGTGGGCGGCTCGCGAATTATACGAGCAGTTCTACTGCCAGCGCGGCGAGATGGAGAACCGCATCAAGGAGCAGATGTGCCTGTTCGCCTATCGCCTCTCGACGGAAGAAATGAAGGGCAACCAGCTCAGGCTGTACCTGTCGGCGCTGGCTTATACGCTGGTTGAAGCGCTCAGGCGCCTGGCGCTCAAGGGCACCGAGTGGGCCGAGGCGCAGGTGGATACGATCCGGCTCAAGCTGTTCAAAATCGGCGCCCTCGTACATATCAGCGCCCGGCGCGTGTGGTTGGAACTGAACTCCAACTATCCTTGGAAGAAGATTTACGTTCGGGCCTTCGACGCGCTGCGATGCTGAACGTCTCCACCGCGAACAAACAACTTTTTCACACGAACCCAGGAATCGGCCTGGCGGAGCTATCCGACAAATCAGGCATCGACCTGCGATGAGCCTCTCCGCGTACTTGCCGAACCTGTCGCCAAGCCGATCTCAAGCCGCTTGATGGCTCTTCCCGAATGCTTCGCAGCGCTAACCGCCATCAAATCGATCCCCTGTGAGAAATCGCGGCTAAGTGGGGTCTCATCGATGCAGCCCGCTGTGGCAGCGGACTGATAGGCCACCTGATCGCGTCTTTGTGCGCGAAAAGCTCTATCCCAGATCGATGTTACCCGTTCTGCCGGTTTGCCTGAAACATCCACCGAATTCCGAATCGGTCATTCAGCGCTCCATAGCATCCGAAGAAAACCTCCTTCAGCGGATCGGTGACCTTGGCTCCGTCGGAGAGCTTCTCGAACAGAGACTTCAGCTCCGAGATCGTCCCGCTAGAAAGAAAGAGACAAACCGTGTTACCTCGAACCGGAGTCCTGTCGGGCATAAGCCAATCGGATGCGGAGATCTCGACTGAAGGGGTCTTCAGGCGCGCGTTGATTGTCTTGCCCTGTTGAAAGGCGGGCATCTGGTCTTTCGCGGGGGACTCACTCACTTTCGTCACGCTGAGCTCGCCGCCAAAGACGGTGTGGTAGAACTCCATGGCTTCGCGGCAAGAGCCGTCGAATAACAGGTAGGGCGTCAAGGTTGTCATTTGTCTCCTCTCGTCTTCGGTATAGGCTTCGGCTATCGCGTACGTTGGCAAAACCGCTAACCCCATCACGGAACATGCTGTTACTACCAATTGGCGGCGACTGAAACCTTGACTTCCGGACACACTTGTTCTCCTTCGCGGCGGCTGTTTGCGGGCAGAATTCAGGTTTGCATCGTTCATTGCCACGCCTTCCAGTTTTCGGCTATCGGCTTTCCTCTTCCTCGGCGAGGAACTGGCCCAGTTGGTCGAGCTTTCGTTCCCAGGCTGTGCGATGATCGCGAATCCATCGCTCAAGGGCGCGAAATCCTGCGGTTTCTATGCGGCAAGTGCGAACCCGGCCCAGCTTCTCGGTGTGCGCCAAGCCGACCTCCTCGAGGATCTGCAGGTGTTGGGCAACTGCGGTGAGCGTGACGCCGAGCGGCTCTGCAAGCCTCGAAACGGACACAGGTCCTTCGACGAGCCTGTCGAGGATCGCTCGGCGCGTGGGATCCCCCAATGCGTGGAACAAGCGATCCATGTCGATAGGCGATCTTTTCATTCGGAATACCTTTCGGAGATCGCTAACTTGCCAGTTCCATAGCCAGGCGATCAAGGAGGGCACGCCAGCCTGACTCGAGCATCTGGGGGCCTCCCGGCCATTCGATATATGTTCCCTGATGGGTGAGGATCACGTCCGTTCCTGTGCCTGCGTGCAGAAACTCGATCGTCGCCAGCATAACCACCACAGGCTTTCCGTTCAGAGACATCCTTGAGGTCATGACAATATGTTTCTCGGGGACGATGTCCTGATAGGTGCTCTCGTTCACAATTTCGGAGCCGGCAATGGGGTTACCTTCCTTGAAAAGGTAACGGAACCGTTCGCTTCCTCCCACGCGAAACTCCATTTCGAATTCCCGGATTTCGTGGTCCCCTTCGGCGTACCAGCGGCGCTTGCGGCTGGGTTCCGCAAAGGCGGCAAACACCCGCTGCGGTGGCTGAGGATAGTTGTGCTCAATCGTGAATGTGCTGTGAACTGTGCTCGGTTCGGCCATGACCTTCTCCATTCCGCCAATACTGAAGTGGCAGCTTCAGTATCCAGCAGCGCCCGCTAATTGTCAAGTGGCGACTTCAGTATTTTTCCAATTGAACTTCGACAGCATTCTAGGCGGGGAGGACCCGATGTCGGGGCGGTCAGCTGCCAGTCACTGGCGCAGCGCCCGCTCCACCGACGCGGAACACCTTGGGCACACGGTCTTGCGGCTTGGGCAGGGCAGGGAACTCTGCGTGCGGCTCAGTCTGATACCAGAACGCCGTCGAGTAAAAGTTGTCAGACCGATGATTGGCGTGGCCGTGCTCGATGGTCACTCGAATCGATTTTTCGAAGGTGATTGGACTCTCGGTGTGCCAGCGATAAAGGCAATAGCGTCCGCCGATTCGCTCCGGGTCGACCATGTAAGGGGCTCCCTGGTGCATGTTAGCGAATTCCTTACCGCCGAAATCCCACGCACCGTTGTAGTAGTCTTCCGTCCCGGTGCCGTTGATGGTCGGCATCGCGTCGCCGTCGATGAAGATCATGTCATCGCCTTCGCCGAACCATTGATCCTGATTTTGCAAAACGGCGTGCGTCACTCCGAGGAAATGACCTTTCCCCGTCGCCTCCATAAAGACATAATTGCCTTCGCCGTTGAGATTCTTCTTGCCATTGATGTCAGGCGCGTATTCGTTGGTCCAGTTATCGGTCCAGCCTTTGCACGGAGCAGCCTGCCGATACTGCGCATGGAAGCGGCCAAGATTGTCGGGCAGGGTTGGGAGCGTGACATAGTCGACGGCAAAATACAGATTGTCGGTGCGGATTGTTCCTTCGTTCGTCAACGTCAGCCGAGCCGATTTCGAGAAGGGCATTTTGAAGTACGCGTTCAACGCCTTTATCGGCGCTACAACCAATAAAGCAGACTGATAGGTGTAGTACTCGCCCAGCCCAAGTCCAAAAAAATCCCCGATCGGCGTCTGGACCGAGGGCGCGGTTTCTCCGTCCCACCAGGCACTCAGGACCAGATTCTTCAGGTGCATCGGATCCGGCGAGTTGATGGTGAACCAGAGATGCGTCACCACACCAGCGCCGGTTACATCGAGCAGTGTCGCCTCCTTGCCGGGATCCACCGGGACCGCATCGCCGTTGCCTCCGGTCCGATCCCAGCTCGACGAGCGGCGTGTTTTGTAATCGCGGAGCCGCGCCGGGGCAAACAATTCTTCGGGCGCCGGTACATCAGGCATTGCCGGCGCCTGTGCGGAAGACGCTGCAGTACCCAGAAGTGTGGATGCTCCGGCAACGGAGGCAATCGCGCCAAGAAGACGTCGACGAGTTGGAGCCGGATGATTCGGATCGTTTGCTGGCATTGCGGCCTCCTAATTTCCAATCAACGCGTGAAAGCGTGTTGTAGTTGTGCACTCCGGCGGCTGTCAAGTTGACCGGTGTTGTTCCTATGTTTGAACCGCAACGCACCGAGTTTCCCGCATCGCACCCTCGCCTGTTATGGTCTCTAAGAAAAGAAAAGATGAATCCACCTTAGGAACCCGCGGGCATGCTCAAACGTTGGCGAATCCGGATACTTCTGTTTTTGGCCGTCCTCGGCCCCGGGTTCATTACCGCCAACGTCGACAACGACTCCGGCGGCATCCTCACTTACTCCCAGGCAGGCGCGCAGTACGGCTATTCGCTGCTGTGGACCATGATTCCCATCACCATCTCCTTGATCGTCGTGCAGGAGATGTGCGCCCGCATGGGGGTAGTCACCGGTAAGGGATTGAGCGACCTCATCCGCGAGGAATTCGGACTGCGTCTCACCTTCCTGCTCATGGTGGCGCTGGTGGTCGTCAACTACACCAACGTGGTGGCCGAGTTTATCGGCATCGCCGGATCGCTGCAGCTGTTCCACGTTACGAAGTTCATCTCCGTTCCCTTGTGCGCTTTGCTGGTGTGGTACATGGTGGTGCGCGGCAACTATAAGAGCACCGAGAAGATCTTTCTCGTGGCGTCGGTGGTCTACATCGCCTACATCTTCGCGGGTGTGCTCTCGCAGCCGAGTTGGCACACGGCCTTGCTGGCCACCGTTCAGCTTCCTGAAAAGTCGGTCTGGCGCGACAAACTCTATATGTACACGGCCATCGGGGTAGTCGGCACTACGATTGCCCCGTGGATGCAGTTCTACCTGCAATCCTCGATCGTGGAGAAGGGAATCCGCGTCAAGGACTATGCGGCTTCGCGGCTTGATGTGATCGTGGGAAGTTTCTTCACCGACATCGTCGCCTGGTTCATCATCGTGGCCTGCGCAGCCACGCTCTATGTCCACGGGATGGGTGCGATTCAGTGGGCGTCCGATGCGGCCGAAGCCATGCGCCCGCTGGCCGGCGACTATGCTTTCATCCTGTTTGCGTTCGGGCTCTTCAATGCGTCTCTTTTTGCTGCTTCGATTCTGCCACTGTCGACGGCTTATACCGTGTGCGAAGGATTGGGGCTTGAATCCGGCGTAGACAAGAACTTCAAGGAAGCGCCGTTTTTTTACTGGCTCTATACGCTGCTGATCGCCGGCGGCGCAGTCACGGTGCTTATCTTGCCGGACGCTCGCCTGGTTAAATTTGCAATCTACTCCCAGGTGCTCAACGGCGTACTCCTACCGGTCATCATCATTCTCATGCTCCTACTGATCAATAGGAGCGACTTGATGGGCGAACACAAAAACTCGCGCATCTGGGACGTGATTGCCTGGAGTACGAGTCTCATCGTCATTGGCATGACACTTGTCATGCTGTGGGGATTGATGCCGGGGCACTGAGTTGCGGTTAAACCAGCTTGCGTCAAATCAGGACGGAGCCCTTGAAATTATGAAGAAGGGACGATGCTTAGGCCTCGTGGGCGGACTCGGAGTTGGTGCGGCGATTCACTACTATCGCAGCCTGGCGAAGGCGCACACAGAGCGCGGTTACACCCTCGATATCGTAATGGTGCACGCGGAAACGGAACAGGTGTTTGCGTACGTTCAAGCCGGCGATCGCGACGGCCTGGCGAATTATCTTGCCGGCTTTATCGACAGGCTAGAGGCCGCCGGTGCGGAGTTCGCGGCGATTCCCGCTGTGACGCCGCATTGTTGTATACGCGAACTCGTCGAAATATCCCCGCTGCCAATCTTGAATATCTTCGATCCCCTCATTCGCGAGCTTGCCTCGCAACGAGCGAAACGCGTAGCAGTCTTGGGCACACGTTTCGTCATCGAGTCGAAACTCTTCGGGCTTGCCCGGGATGTTGAGATTTGTCTACAGCCGCCGAACGAGATTGAATCCATTCACGCCACCTACACAGAGTTAGCGCAGCGGGGAGCAGGCACCGAC
This sequence comes from uncultured Acidobacteriaceae bacterium, assembly GCA_963704415.1. GTDB lineage: Bacteria > Acidobacteriota > Terriglobia > Terriglobales > Acidobacteriaceae > Telmatobacter. Next base: position 4,076,963 of record OY969908.1, read on the forward strand.
AAGCAGCACCGAAGCCTGACGGACCTTGCCCAAAAGATGCGACAGCGGGACAATGTCGATGCGATCATTCTCGCAGGCACAGACCTTGCACTCCTTTTCAATCATGGCAATACGGAGTTTCCAGCGATCGATTGCGCGGTCCTGCATATCGCGGAGATTGCGAACTCCATGACTAACCGGGCGGCGTAGATCGAAGAGTTCGATGATCGAAATCGGTGGACCGCATGGCTATCTGGCTCCTAGAGGAGTTTGCCCGCAGCCAGATCCTTGATCAGATCGCGGTCAGCGGCCAGAAAATCGTAACTCGGCAGGTCTTCAAGACGCACCCATTTAAACTGCTGAAAAATCCGGTTCTCGAGTTCGCCTGAAAACTCGTGAACTGCGAAGAACTGCAGGTCCACGGCTCCGCCATGGCGATAATTATGCCGGATGTGGGTCACGCGTCCGCCAATTGTGGCCACGATGCCAAGTTCCTCGTTGAGCTCGCGCGCCAGGGCCTGTTCGGCACTTTCGCCGTGCTCGATCTTGCCCCCCGGAAACTCCCACTGCAGGGCCATTGGCTGGTCGGGACGGCGCTGGCAAATCAGGACTTCGCCGGCCCTGACAATCAACGCGGCCGCCACAAAGCGAAGTGCAGGTCCGGCAGGCCGCGAACTGGAGTGAGGCAGACCGTCTTCCACACTTCCAGTGTAATCGCCGCTGGCCGGCGCGCGGGCAGACCTACGTTCCACTAGGACTCCTTGCCGGGAAATTCCTGGATTTCAGAGACTTCGCCGCAAAAACTCAACCGATACTTACTCTCCGGCCACCGCCGCTTCTATCCCCTCAGCCGTTCCCGGCCGGAAGTAGCCCCATCCATTTTTCGCCGCTGCTTCCAGCAGAGCGGGAGAGGGGTTTACGGGGAAGGCATGCCTCGCAATCTCCAGCATGGCAAGGTCGTGAATAGAGTTGCCAAAAACAGCATCCGGTCGAACGAGTCCAACTCGCTTGAGCGCCGTTGCTTTGCCTTCATCGGTGGGAACGTCGACCAGATCGCTGCCGATGATACCCTGATGAACCGAAACTTCAGCAGCAAGCACGCGGCTTTCTGGAATGCCCAACGCGCGGACGGCTTCACTAACAACCCATTTATTGGTCGAGCTTACGGCCCACAATTCCACGCCTTTGCTGCGCAGCCGCTCGAGAAGTGACTCGATCTCGGCAAATACGCGAGGCCGAACGAATTCGCTCACATAGCGGGCTGCCGCCTCGCGCAACTCCGGCTCATGCAGGCCCGAGTACATCTGCACCATCTCGCCACAGATCTGCAGTTCTGTGACATGGCCAGCCAGGTAAGCGCGGTGCCGGTTGTCAATCCAATCGCTGGTCGAGCGCGAAACCAATCCCTGCTCGATCGTCCAAACCATGAATCCGTACCCAGAATCACCGGCCCAGATCGTTCCATCGCAATCGAACACTGCCACGCGCGGCTTGCTGTCAAGAACCAGCCGCTCGAACTCTTTGGCACTCCATTTCGTCACTTGCATCTGTATCGCTGTCAAGATTCCCTCAATTAAGCCAAACGATGTCCAACTTTATTGTCGTTCAACAGGCCTTGTCTTTGCACGATTCAGACCCGTGGGGAACCAGCCTGTTCAAGAAGTATGGTCCGGAATGATGAAGACCAGATGAAGCCGTTGGCTCTTAAACACGGATCTGAGAACCCGGAGGTGGCCCCGGCGGCCTAGAATGTAACCAGCCATTCATGGAGATGTTGCCATGCCGTTTCAGTGCGGGTGTCGATCGCTCTCCTTCGCATTCGTCTTCGGATTCTTGCTCATTTTTGGTCCCGCGCTATGCTCAGGGCAGTTTTCCGGGTCCGCCGTCTCAGCCTCGAGCGCGCTTTCTATTCCGCAAGCGCAAATTATCCTGCCAGGCGAACTGAACGAGATCCTGCACTCCCGCCGGTCCGCAAAGCCGCTCGTGTTGCAAGTGGGATCGCGGGTCATGTTCGAGCAGGCGCACATCCCTGGCGCCCAATATGCGGGCCCTGGTTCGCAGCCTGCCGGCCTGGAATCGCTCGCCGCCAAAGTCGTCTCATTGCCCAAAGACGCCTTTATCGTTCTCTACTGCGGCTGTTGTCCATGGAACCGCTGCCCCAATGTCGGGCCGGCCTTCAACCAGCTGCGCCAAAGCGGCTTCGTCAATGTGAAGGTTCTCTACATCGCCAGCAACTTCGGCGACGATTGGGTGAACAAAGGCTATAGCGTTGAAACGGGCAAATAGTCTGACACTGGTGTTGTGCGCTTGCGCGCTGGTCTTTTGCTCCCCAGCCCGCCTCCCCGCCCGGGGTTCCCTCGTACACAAGCGTGCCCCGGCATTCGTGCGCCGTGATCTCAGCGGCAATCGCATCCGCCTCAGTGCCTACCGGGGAAAAGTTGTGCTGCTCAACTTCTGGGCCACCTGGTGCGCTCCTTGCCGCCTGGAACTCCCACGATTCGCCGCATGGCAGCGCAAATACAGACAGCAGGGCTTACAGGTCATCGCCATCTCCATGGACGATGACGCAGAGCCTGTGCGCGCTTTGGTGCGCAGTTTCGCTCTGGATTTTCCCGTGGTCATGGGGGATGCCGCCATCGGGGAGCGCTACGGGGGTGTGCTCGGCCTTCCGATCACTTTTCTGGTGGCTCGCGATGGGACGATCGCGGCGCGCCTTGAGGGGGAATCGCAGTCGGTAGACATGGAGGAGAAACTCGAACAGCTTCTTGCTCAGCCTTGACTAAGCCTCTAAAGCTGATGCGCTGTACCCCTCCAATTTTGCGAATATAGCCTAGGTTTGTATTGCCGGTCTTGATTCCGTGATGAACGAGGTTCGACCATTCCGGGCACTCCTCGGGGCGTCCTGCTCCGAGCCGATAATCGAAAGATGGGCTCCGGAAACAATCTCGCTCTTCTCAAGGAATATCAGGTATATCTGCGCGTAGAAAAAGGCCTTCGTCCGCTCACCTGCGAAGCCTATGAGAGCGATCTGAGCACCTTTGCCGAATTCCTCGAAAAGCGCAATCGAACCCTGCTGACTGCTGCCAAAGAGGATGTCGGCGGTTTTCTTGAGCACCTTCGCACGCATAGTGTCGATTCCCGTTCGGCAGCGCGCAAGCTCAGTTGCCTGCGCGGTTTCTATAAATGGCTTCTTCTCGACAAGCGCATGCATCACGATCCGACCGTGAATGTGGAATCTCCCAAGGCCTGGAAGGTTTTGCCGAAATCGCTGGCCGAGGCCGAAGTGTCGGAGATGCTGGAGCGTGCCGCTATGGCCGCATCGCATCCCAAGGCGCGCGCCACATCACTGCGCGACCGCGCCATCCTTGAACTGCTGTACGCCGGCGGGCTGCGCGTCTCTGAAGTTACTGGACTCTCGACGGGCGACCTCATGCTGGATGCGGGGCGTGTGCAGGTTCGCGGCAAAGGGGACAAGGAGCGCATCGTTCCGCTTGGCCGTACTGCACTCGAGGCACTGGAGGAATATCTGCGGGAAGGCCGCCCGCACCTCGCGCGGATCAGCTCGAGGCGCAAATCTCGCGGTACCCTGCCGGAGGCTGCGGGCCTGTTCCTGTCCCTGCGCGGTATGCCGCTCACCCGCCAGTGGATCTGGCATATGGTCAAGGCGGCAGACAAGACTGCCAGCCCGCACCGGCTGCGTCACAGCTGCGCCACCCACATGGTGGAGCATGGCGCCGATCTGCGCAGTGTGCAGCTACTCCTTGGGCACGCCGACATCTCCACGACGCAGGTCTACACGCATCTCGCGCTTGGACGACTCAAAGCCGTACATCGCGGCCACCATCCGCGCGGCGTCGTGAAAGCAAGCGCGCCTGAAGCAACCCCGGCATCTGAAACTGTTCCGGATGAAGCCGTTCCGGAACAACTTCCTGAAACTGCCGGCGAAAGGAAAGCGGGGCAGCCCAAGCTCATGCTTGTTTACTCGCGGCCATCCAAGGAACCCGCATGACCGCGTCGCCGCATCGTGCCCCGCGTCTTTCGCTCGACTCGCTGGTCAATGCGTATCTGCGAATGTTGACCAATGAGCGCGGCGCATCGACGCACACGCTCCGCGCCTATCAACGCGAACTCAATGGCTTCGCAACGTATATGACCAAGAGCCACGGCAGAATCCGAGCGGTCGACCGAATCGAGCACACGCACATTCGCGCCTATCTGAGCACGCTCTACGATCGCGGCCTTTCGAAAGCTTCTGCGGCCCGCGCGCTGGCAGCGATTCGCAGCTGGTTCAAATGGCTTGCTCGCGGGGATTATGTCGGGCAGAACGTGGCTTCCTTGGTCTCGACCCCACGCCTACCTAAACATCTGCCGCGTGTTCCCTCCATCGAGCAGTTGAATCGCGTCGTCGATTCCGTCAAGGATGATGCAGTCAGCTGGCCTGCCCGTGACAGAGCGATCGTCGAGTTGCTTTATGGCTGCGGCATCCGCAACGCCGAGCTCACGGGGCTCAACCTCGAGGACATTCACTGGGCCAACGAAGCGATTCTGGTCCGCGGCAAGGGACAGAAACAACGCTATGTTCCCTTGGGCGATGCAGCGGCTGTGGCTCTTCGGATCTACATCGCCGAGCGTTCGCTGCGCTTAGCCGAAATCAACCGCAGCGTGGCCGTATCCACTCCAGCGCTTCTTTTGAACCTGCGCATGCGCGGACTCGAGAAGCCCGGCGGTACCGCACGGCTCACGACGCGCAGTGTGGGACGCATCGTCAAGCGCATTGCCATTCTTCACGGCCTTTCATCGGATGTGCATCCGCACACGCTTCGTCATGCGTTCGGCACCCATCTTCTTGAAGAGGGCGCCGATCTGCGGGCGATCCAGGAATTGCTCGGCCACGAGCGGCTGTCCACAACGCAACGGTACACACAGCTCACGAATGCGCAGGTCGAGCGCGTTTACGACGCGACGCATCCGAGAGCGAAGTAATCTTTCATTGGCGCAGAACAGGCGACGTGTATTCCGAAATTGCTCTAATTCATCAGGTGTGCTGTTGCCGCATCAATTTCCCTGCAGAATTGGCTTTCGATTTGCTGCTTCAGGGCCGCGGTTAATAGCCGCTTTTTGCCGAGATGCGACTCCATCAAACGCACCGGATCCGCGACGGCGGATCGGCTGCGCTCTGCGACACGGATTCCCACCGGTGCGGGCAAGGCTTCATCGAAGCACTCAATGAGAGTGGGACCGCGTCTCTGTCGCGCGCGCGAGATCGATTCGCTGGCGACGCGATACACCGCCAGCACGTCTCGTGCATCCACTGCGATACGCGCGATGCCAGAGGCCAGCGCTTCAGGGGCGCCGTTCATTTTTTTCCTTGCTGAAAGGAAGTTCTGCTGACTCGCCTCGGAGCCGAAATGACAAAGCAGTACCATAGGCAGATTGCGACGACCGACAACCTGCAGCTCCTTATCGGGAACATCCGATGCAGCGGGATCCTTGAGGAAAACCAGAACAATGCGCCCGTCGTTTGCCGCTTTGTGCGCTGCAGCGGCCTCGGTGGCTCCGCTCAGGTCAATTTCTAAGGCGCCGGTCGGAGTCAGATGCGCAAAGTGTCCATTTTTTCCTGCCGACAAGTTCCCATTTCGTCCAGCAACGGAGCGCCTGTTGCCGTTGAGCGTAGCGGAGACAGGATCAAAAATCCTCTCCAGCGAAATTCCCTGGATCACGGACCAAAGCAGCCGATTGCCCGGCGCGCTCACCGTGTCGTCGAGGCGCAAATCCGCCGTTATGCCGGCGAGCGTTGCCTCGCTGCCGGTTTCGCTTTCCCACTCCTGCGGGAGTTTGCCTTGCCGCGCCAGTTCGGCCGTCCGCTCCGCGATCATGCGGGATTTCACCATCGTGGCATACAGCTGTATCAGCTTTTCGCGAGAAATCAATTCTTTGACCTGCCTACGTCGAATAGTCGGCGTTGATGTGCACGTACTCGTTCGTCAGGTCCGTGGTCAGAAATTCACACGTACCTGCGCCTTGATTCAGTTGGATGCGAATAGAAAATTCCGGCTGCTTCAAATAAGCATGCGCCGCCGCCTCATCGAATTCCGGCGCGCGTCCGCCGTCGCAGCACACCGGCTGGTTGCCAAACCAGATGTCGATGCGTTCCGGGTCGATCTGCGCGCCGGAGTAGCCGATGGCAGCAACCAGACGTCCCCAGTTGGGATCGGAACCCGCCCATGCAGTTTTGACCAGGGGCGAATGGGCGATGGATTTGGCGATGCGCAGGGCATCCTTGTCGCTGGCTGCTCCGCCGATTTGAAGTTCGACGACATGCGTTACGCCTTCTCCATCTGCCACAATCTGGCGGGCGAGGGACTTGCAGACATATTTCAATCCCTCCGCGAAAGGCAGGCAATGCTGCGTGCCGAGATCGACGCCGCTCACGCCCGAGGCCAGTACCAGGACGGTGTCGTTTGTCGAGGTATCGCCATCCACCGAAATGCGGTTGAAGCTTACTTCGGTAGCGTCCCGCAGGTAACGGTCCAGCATGGCCGGCTCGATTGCCGCGTCGGTCAGGATGTATACAAGCATCGTGGCATGAGGAACCAGCTGTGGATGAATCATCCCTGAGCCTTTGCACAGACCGGCGATACGCACCGGCGCTTGCGCGCCTTTCTCATCCACGAACGTGAAATCGAGGAAGGCTGTTTTCTCCACTTTGTCGGTGGTGATGATCGCCGAAGCCACCTGCTGAAAGTGTTCGCCATCCGAGCCGAGGCGCTCCGCCAGTTCCGGCAGCGCTGCGATGAGTTTCTCGGCCGGCAGAGGCACGCCGATGATCCCCGTCGAGGAAGGGAAGACTTCTTCCGGCTTGCAGCCAAAGGTCTCCGCAGCCGCCTTGCACGTTGCACGCGCAGCATCCAGCCCCGCCTGGCCTGCGGCACAGTTTGCATTGCCCGCGTTGATTGCCACCACACGCACGTGCCCGCCTGTCGCACTCAAATGTTCCTTGTCGATTTTGAGAGGCGCGGCAGTTACGCGGTTCGACGTAAACGCGGCAGCTGCGCTGGCGAGAGTGTCGACCACGATCACAGCGAAATCGGTGCGGCCGCTTTGTTTCAGCCCCGCCTTGGTGGCGCCAAACTTGAAGCCTTGAGGAATGAGGAATCGTGAAGGGTCAGTCATGGAGTGACCCATTTAATCTAACAAATGTGGATAGCCTCTCAGAGAACACAAGCGATATCGTTGCCCCAATCGATCAAAATCAGTTTCTCGAACTGGAAAACGTAAACGTGGCGCGCGGCGATCGTGTCGTTCTCCACGACGTGAACCTGACCATTCGCGCCGGTGAGCATGTCGCCATCCTGGGCCCCAACGGCTGCGGCAAGTCCACCCTGATCCTGACCATTACTTGTCAGATCTACCCCATCGTTCAGCCGGGGATGCGGGTCCGCATCTTTGGGCGCGACCGCTGGGACCTGACGCAGTTGCGGAAGCATTTCGGCGTCGTCGGCGCCGATCTTCCGGGCGAGCGTACGGCCGTGACCACCGGCCTCGATGCCGTGATTGCCGGCTTCTTCTCCGCATCGACTCTATGGCCCAATCTGCATGTCACCGATGAAATGCGGGACCGTGCAGCCGAAGCCCTGGCGCGGATTGAAGCCTCGCATCTAGCGGCCCAGCTTGTGGGTGAAATGTCAGCCGGCGAAAAACGCCGCAGCCTCATTGCCCGCGCCCTTGTCCACAGGCCTCGCCAGTTGCTCCTCGATGAACCCTCGAATGCGCTTGACCTCGCCGCCCAACGCGAGCTTCGGGACACACTGCGGCGTCTTGCCGCCGAGGGCACGGGATTGGTGCTGGTGACGCATCACCTGGGCGATATTCTTCCCGAGATTGACCGGGTGATCCTAATGCGTGGAGGCCGGATTGTGGGGGATGGCCCGCGCGCCGAGTTCCTCACCGCACCGCGGCTCAGCGACCTGTTCAATACGCCGGTGCGCATAGGCCACGACGAGGAGTGGCTGCATAGCTGGTAGATCCCGCCGTTTCGCCTGCGTGCCCACTTCGAGTATCTCGAACTAACTCGGATCAACTGAAAAAATCGATTTGGCTTGATGCCAGCCCATTTGGCGCCGTGGTAACATTCCGGCATCAGGCCGTCCTTCCCGCCGCCTGTCGGAGGTCCCATGAGCCCTTACTCAAGACGAGAATTCCTCAAAACCGGAATTGCCGTTGGAACAATCGCGAGCGTCGGCACCCTGCCGTTGCACGCCGCCAAGCCCACAGCGACCGATATGGTGACTCTGGGCAAGTCGGGCGTGCAGGTCACGCGGCTCGCCTTCGGCACCGGCAGCAACAATGGCCATGTCCAGTCCGCCTTGGGCCAACAGGAGTTCAGCAAGCTGGTTGCCTATGGCTATGAGCGGGGCATCCGCTTCTTTGAAACCGCCGAGTCGTACACGACGCCCGCCATGCTCGGCGAAGCCCTCAAGCCTTACCCGCGCGAGAGCTACGTGCTGATGAACAAAGTCACCACGGACGAGGGCGTCGATCCCCATGTGCGCTTCGATGAGATGCGTCGCATCTCGCGGACCGAATACTTCGACATCATGCTGCTCCACTGGCAGCACACCGACAGCTGGGTCTCCGAAACTGCCCGCTGGCAAGACGGCATCCTCGAAGCGCAGCAGAAAAAGACAATTCGCTCGCGCGGAGCTTCGGTGCACGGACTGCCCGCGCTCCGTCAGATGCCCGGCAACAAGTGGCTTGAAGTCGCCATGATTCGCATGAACCACAAGGGCACGCGTATGGATGGTCCCGTTCCCGACGACGACAACCTCGGCATCGTCCCCGAAGTGGTTGCGCACGTCAAGCAGGTCAAGAGCGACGGCATGGGTGTCGTCAGCATGAAGCTTTGCGGCGATGGGACGTTTACACAGCACAGCGATCGTCAGGCAGCAATGCGCTTTGCGTTCAAGAACGCAGGGGTGGATTGTGTGACGGTTGGATTCAAGAGCACGCAGGAAATAGACGAAGCCATCGACAACCTGAACCTGGCGCTCGCATAGCTATCGATGTTGAACAAGCGATTTACGGCCACTCTGCAGAAGAGTCCTGCCAAAGGCGGCTGGACTTACGTGGTGTGGCCTGCCTCAGTTGAGTTCTTCGGGACGCGTGGTCTAGTGAAGGTGCGAGGGAAGATCGACGGCGTTCCATTTCAAAGCTCATTCATGGCGCTTGGCAACGGGACACACAAGCTTCCAGTCAAAGAGGACATTCGCCGCAGCATCGGAAAAGAAGTTGGAGATACCGTGAGGGTTCTGCTAGAAGAACGGATCACGGCCTCGCGCAGCTAATTTCGCGTGACCCACTAAGCTGTAGCCTGCGTCTTCGCCGTGAAGATGGCGAAGAGCAGGCATGCTGCGATCAGAATTTCGACGATCACCGGACCCAGAAAAAAGTACGTGTACGAATTCAGCGACAGGGCCAGATAACCCACAGCAAAGGCCGCAAGAATGGGCCGTAGCAGCGCCGCATGGCGCTTGGCCAGCGAGCCAAGCAGCCAGAACGCGACGCCCTCCACGGTCAGGGAGATCGAAACGCCGATCCCCATACCCCTGTAAAAGTCCCAGAAGCTGCGCGTGTGGCCCATCAGAGGAAACGTGTTGACCTTCATCGCTTCGACCGCCACGGAGGCGGCGCCTGGATCGATGTGCCCGAACACGCCGCCAATCGTGTGCAGCACTGCGTGGATCAACGTCAGAATCGACGCAACACGGAGGAAGAGCACGGGCTTCATGCACGATCCTTTCCATTCTCGGCTGCCTTTGCATCGACGGTCTCGGCAAACAGCGCCAGGATGCCGCTCCACGCGCCCGGTCCGTCGAACATTGCGCGCAACTGTTCGTAGCCCTCGCCGTGCCGCTCCAGCTTGCTATGTTCGAGCTCGACGAGCGTCGTCGATGGTCCTGCCGCAGTGAAGCGAATCTCCACTTCGCTCGCTTTCGCGATATCCGGATCGCAGACCCAATCCGGCGAATCGTGTCCGGGGCCAACATGCCACGAGAAAGCTACCCGGTGCGGCGGATCCCATTTCAACACCGTACCCCAATCGCACTGCGCGCCTTCGACGTTGCGCTCATACCAGCGTCCGCCCACGCGCGGCTCGACGAAGATTGCTTCAAATGGAGTTTTTCCTATGTGGTGCGTTGCCGGCCACCAGGTCTCCATCTGCTCCACGAACACTGAGAACGCGCGCTCGATCGAAGCGTTGACGCGCACACTTTTACGTACGACGGCTTCTGCCACTGGGTTTGCCATGCTTCTCTCCTATCGGTGATTTTTCTGCGGCCGCTTGAAAATTACTCATCGCTTTAGTCCACATCTGGTCGAAGTGCGCGCGCAAACGCGCGACACCCTCGGGATTCAACTGGTAGAGCCGTCGCGTGCCAGCCCTGCTGTCCAGCACCAGCCCGGCGTCTTTCAGCACCTTGAGGTGCTGCGAGACCGCGGGCCGGCTGACGGGGAGCGTGCGTGCCAGCTCGTTGACCGCTAGAGGCCCGCTGGACAGCTTTTGAAAGATTGCCATCCGGGTGGCGTCACCCAAGGCATCGAGTCCGGCTTGTAGGTAAGTGTCCACGAACGGTAAGCTCAAACTAACGGTAAGCTACCACGAACCAATGGGTGCATGTCAAGAGAAAAAAGATAGTGAAGTATCATGAGGTGATCATGATGACCATTGAGCTATCGAAACAGGCGCGCGCCGAAGCCGTTGCATCCATCCAACGATACTTCCGCGAGGAATTGCCGAAGCCCATTGGCGAATTGCCCGCAGGCCTGCTGCTGAATTTCATTCTCGAAGAGATAGGGCCGGCCATCTACAACAGGGCCATCGCCGACGCGCAAGCGCGCCTCGCCGGGCGCGTCGCCGACCTGAACGGCGAATTGTATGCGGACGAATTCCAATACTGGATTCGCCTTGAGAACAAGAAGAAGAATCGGCGGTGATGGTCTTGGCGCATCGCAGACGCAGCGCAAGAATATCCGCATCGAATCGCCCCTTATGCATTGGTGAATCGCAATGAAGGTCCTGATCATTGGTGGCGGTATTGGTGGTCTGACAGCGGCAATTGCATTGCGCAGAAAAGGCATTGAAGCCGATGTCCATGAAAGAAGCCCGATTCTCAGAGAAGTCGGAGCCGGTATATCGCTTTGGCCAAACGCGGTAAAAGCACTTGCGCAACTCGGACTCGGAGAACGCCTACACTCAATCAGCCGCCGGAATGCGGATTTTGCTGTTCGTCGATGGAACGGCACTGTGATTGCCACGACTCCAACTAAAGAATTGGAACGGCGATTTGGAGGCGGCGTCCTCATTTTTCACCGGGCAGAACTGCTCGAGATCCTTGCAGAAGGCGTCAGCAGCGAGCGCCTTCATCTAGGTCACACCTGTACTCAAATCGATGAGAATGCCAACGGCGTCAGTGCCCAGTTCGCCAACGGCGAGACTGCGGGGGCCGACGTGCTGATCGGCGCAGATGGCCTGAAGTCGGTCGTGCGCACATCGCTCGGCTGGAACGACTCGGTTCGCTATTCCGGTTACACGGCCTGGCGCTCGATTGTTCGATTTGATGGTTCCGCGGTTCTTCCCGCGGAAACCTGGGGGTGTGGACGGCGTTTCGGTATTCTCCCCACGAGAGATGGGCAGGTCTACTGGTACGCGGCCAGCAATGCTCCAGAAGGTGAACGTGACTCAGAGGGTGGACTGACAGAAACACTGCTTTCGCTCTTCAAGGGATGGCACGAACCGATAGAGGCCTTGATTCGGGCATCCGGAACAAATGTGCTGCGAAACGATATTTATGATCGCGAACCAACTCCAAGCTGGGGAAGAGGACGTGTCACTCTTCTTGGAGATGCGGCTCATCCGATGACGCCGGACCTAGGCCAGGGCGCCTGCCAGGCCATTGAAGATGCTTTGGAACTCGCCAAGTTTCTTCACGCTGCGCCGAATGCTGAGACGGGGCTCAAGGCCTATGAAGCCAGCCGCATTCTCCGCACGCGCTCTGTAGTGTTGGCCTCCCGGCGCATGGGGCGCATCGGTCAACTCAGTTCGTCCTTCCTGTGCCGATTGAGAGATTCGGCTTTCCGGCTGACTCCAAACGCAGTCAGCCTGCGCAGCATGGCTCCGTTTGTCGGTTACGAGGGCCACTTGAAGTTTGAGAAGGTTCGCCAGGTGGCTTGACTCCTCGTGCCCGTCAGTTTAATTTGGGGCTACACGGGAAAGGAGGATGATCCAGCCTATGAAAAAAGATTGTTCCAGTAGTTGGTTACGTGAGGTGACTGAGGCCTAGGGCATCGCGCCCCAAGCCCCATGTAAGCCCCCGCGGCAGATTTTTCCGCCGGGCCACTGGCAATCGCTTCAAGCGCGATGGCCTTAGTCCAATCCCAACAGTTCACCGGCAGCGGCCTGAGATCCACTCTCAGGCCGTTGTTGCTTTTGGGAAGTCTTCCGCCGTCATTGGTCCAGGAGGTTCAACGGGGTCGAACATCCATCAATGGATGAAAGCAACTGCGTCCCTGCGGTAAACTCAGGGACGGATGCGCGTCTTCGGAATTGATTGCGGAACTGAGATAACGGGGTTCGGCGTCGTGGAAACGCGTGAGTCCGCGCGTGAGCTCCGGCTGGTGTGCTGCGCGCTGGGCGCCATCCGCCTGGCAAAATCGAAACCTCTTCCCGAGCGGCTGGCCCAGGTCTTTCGCGAGCTGACGGAGGAACTCGAGCGCTGGCAGCCGGAGGTTGTCGCGGTAGAGGGAGTCTTCTACTCCGTGAATGCCAAGTCCGCATTGAAGCTGGGCCAAGTGCGGGGAGTGGCTCTGCTGGCCGCTGCGACGTACGGAGCACCGGTTGCGGAATACGCGCCTTTGCGCATCAAATCAAGTGTGGTGGGCTACGGGCTCGCTAAAAAGAATCAAGTTCAGTTTATGGTGGCAAGGCTGCTGCAGCTGGACGAGCTGCCCGAGCCGCCGGACGCCGCAGATGCGTTGGCGATCGCGATTTGTCACATCCATACTGCGCAAACAATCTTGCATCAGGGGGCGGTGCAATGAAGTGGTTGGGTCTTGCGTTGGCGTCGGCGGTCCTGGCGCTGCCGGCGCAAGGGAATCGCAGTTCAGTCCTCAAGGTAGAATTCTCGAACCCCGGACTCACTCCTGCGCAATGGACGCTGGTGCTGCGCGCCGACGGGAGCGCACACTTCCACAGCGATCCTGGAGCCATCACGGCGGCGCGGGCGCAGGTGATTGAGCCTCCCGCGGTGGACCGCGATGTGCAATTGAGCCCGGAATTTGTCAATCGCGCGTTCGATACGATCCATCATCACCACCTGCTGAACGACGGGTGTGAAAGCCATCTCAAAGTCGCGTTTCAGGGGTGGAAGAAGATGACCTATTCCGGCCCGGATGGGGACGGAAGCTGCGAATTCAACTATTCAAAAAGCAAAGACATCCAAAACTTGGGCGAGTCGCTTGTCGCAGTGGCGTCGACCATCATCGAAGGGGCCCGGCTGGAGCTTCTGCTGCAGCATGATCCGCTGGGTCTCGACAAGGAAATGGAATACCTTAAAGATGCCTCGGCCGATGGGCGATTGCAGCAGATCTGCGCTATCCAGGGGATTTTGACGAAGCTGGAGGAGGACCCCGGCGTGATGGAGCGGGTGCGACACCGGGCACGTCTATTGCTTGCTGAATCTTCCAAATAAGCGACCTCCGCTGCCGATTTGACGCGACTTTAATCGTGATTTAGGTGTCCAATCTATGTTGGCCTCCTTGTCTGGCGCGCTTATTGCGTAGACGTAGGAAAAAGGTGGGCTCCATGAAAAGCGCTTCGGGCAATTTGAGATGGCGATTGGAACCGCATTTCGGGTTAAGTATCATTACCGCTGGAATTCTGATGCTAGGGTCGTTTGTCGCGGCACAGGATGCGCCGCCCGGGGCACAGGCGGGAGGACAGGGTGGTCCAGCCGCTCGCGCGGTGCGGTTGAGTAGCGTCGATGGGCAGGTCCAGGTCGCCCAGGGCAACCAGGTCCTGGCTTCTCCCGCCTTGCCCAACACACCCCTCTTTGAAGGCACCCAGATCTCGACTGCCGACGACGGGCGCGCAGAAATCCAGCTCGAAGACGGCAGCGTAGCGCGCATTTCGCCGAATAGCTCGCTGACTCTCGCGACGCTGGGCCAGCAAGGCAACACTACCGATACGGATTTGGTGCTGAACAGCGGCCTCGGCTATTTCGAAATCCAGGGCAACTCCTCGACGAGCCAGATTCGCATTCATTTTAGCGACAGCGTGGCCACGGCAAGTGGCTTCACGGTTCTCCGCGTCAACTTGGACTATCCTCCTGGGGAAGTCGCCGTGTTTTCGGGCAACGTCCACGTCGACGGCGGCAACTCGCTCGCTGTGGACCTGCACGGTGGCGAGAGCGCGAAACTGAACGGACCCGAGTCGGGAAATTACGTGTTGTCAGAAACCATCGAGCCCGATTCCTGGGATACGTGGAACTCCGATCGCGACCAGGCACTCACGGCGCAGGAAGCCGATCGGACAGCAGCCACTAACGGTCTCCCCAATAACAACAACCCTGCATGGAGCGATCTCGACGCCAACGGCAACTGGTATAACGTGCCGGGCCAGGGTTACGTCTGGTCGCCGTATGAAGCGGGAGCTGCGAACTGGGATCCTTATGGCTGCGGCAGCTGGATGTGGACGCCGCACTTCGGGTATATCTGGGTTTCCTGCGAGCAGTGGGGTTATATGCCTTACGCCTCCGGAACCTGGGGCTACTATGACGGGCTCGGCTGGGGGTGGGCTCCTGGTCTGGGCGTTCCCTGGTGGGGTGGTGGGGGTTGGGGATTCAATTTTGGACCCACTCCAATTCGTTATCGTCCGCCGCATCGTCCGATTGGAGGACCTCGACCGGGTGGCGGCAATCCGATTCGACTGGGCGGGCGCTATCAACCGTATCCCGTAGTCGCGGTGAATCGCGTGCCGAATGGGCCGAACGGGCTCGGCGGAGTTCCGGTACACGTCAGGAATGCCCCGGTCACCATCGCGGGGAACACGGTGCAACCGCTGAGGCCGGTGTCGTCGCGACCTGTCTACGGCGGCCAGTTCGTGAGCGGGCAATCCTCGGGAGGAATGAATCGCGGGTCTGTCAGTAATGGCGCGCCGAATCCCGGCGTGCGCTATGGTATTCCGCAAGGACCCGGTGGACGTGTGAGCATGCCCCCTCCATCGAGCGCATATCGCCCGCCAACACACTACGGCAATTACAGCGCTCCCGCTCCACACTATTCCGCGCCGAGCCGGCCGACGTACAGCAGTCCTCCGGCAAGTCATCCGTCCGGGGGAGGCGGAGGCGGTGCGCCGCACGGTGGTGGTGGCGGATCTCACAAGTAAGTTGCCAGCATTTCAACGGGGCCACAGGGAGACAGCCTTCTCCTGCGGCCTTTTCTTTTTTTGCGGATTGAAAAGGGGCGAGCGAAAGAGCTTCACTTCTCTTGAAGCTTTTTCCAGATTTCCGCCAACGCTTCGATGGGCAGAGCCTCCGCTCGTGATTGCGGGTCGATGCCCGCACGGGTCAGCGCCTGAGTTACAGTCGCCGGCGCCATCCCTGCGGCGCGCAGATTATTCGCCAGAGTCTTCCGCTTCTGCGCGAATGCCTGGCGGACGAAGGGCAGGAACCCGGATTCCTCGACTCCAAGGGAATTGAACCGAGGTGCGAAGCGCCAGCGCACTACACAGGAGTGCACTTGAGGGGGCGGCGAAAAAGCTTCCGGTGGCAACGTGAAGAGCTTTTCGACGGGCCCATACATCTGCACGGTTACGGATAACAGGCCATAATCGCGCGATCCTGACTCGGCGGCAACGCGGTCGGCAACCTCGCGCTGCATCATCAGCACAGCGCGATCAAGCACCGTATGGCTTGCCGCCAGCTTCAGCAAAATCGGTGAAGTGATGTAGTAGGGCAGGTTCCCAACGACTACGAGGCGCTTGCCATCTTCGACAGGAATGGAGGCAAAGTCGAATTCGAGCACATCCTGATTTACAACAGTGAGGTTCTCGGAAGAAAACTCGGTGCGTAGTTGCGATGCGAGTTTTCGGTCCAATTCGAGAGCAGTCAAATTCCCGGCCCGCGGGGCTAAAGCGTGCGTCAACACGCCACGGCCAGGTCCGATTTCGATCACGGTTTCATGCGAGCAATCGCCGAGCGCGGCGACAATGCGCTGGACAGCTTGCGCATCATGAAGAAAATTCTGACCGAGCTTAGGTTTGGTGGGCATCGACAATCACGATGGTAGACCA
Source organism: uncultured Acidobacteriaceae bacterium (assembly GCA_963704415.1). Lineage (GTDB taxonomy): Bacteria > Acidobacteriota > Terriglobia > Terriglobales > Acidobacteriaceae > Telmatobacter. The sequence goes on from OY969908.1 coordinate 4,093,290, forward strand.
CCGCGACGGGCGGGCGCGGCTTCGCCAACGTGCGCCCAAAGGCGTTGGCCGCTTTCTTTGATGTGTGATCAGGCTTCGGTTTTCAGCACCGCCAGGTGAAAGTGCCGTCGATGCGTGAATCCGAGCGCTTCATACACGCGGATCGCCGCATGATTGTCGGCGAATGAATGCAGAAAGGGAATGTCGCCGTCGCGCAGGATTTTCTCCATGACGGCCGACATCAGTGTGCGCGCGTGGCCGCGCCCGCGGGCATCGGGATGGGTGCAGACGGCACTGACCTCAACGAAACCGGGAACGCGCATGCGCTGGCCGGCCATCGAAACGAGTCGTCCGTTCTCGAAAATGCCGAAGAATATGCCCAGCTCACGGGTGCGATTGCGAAAGGGACCCGGCTCGGTCAATTTTGCCAACTCCACCATCGCCGGAACATCGTTCGCTGTGAGAAGCCGCATCGGCGGGTCCGCAATCGGCGGCCGTAGCGTTGTCGGGTCTGCATAAACCATCTGTGTGAGTAATCCGCCCCGGATTAACGTCCATTGAGATCGCGGCTGTGGAGGCTCATCTAAAAACAGGACCTGAACTCCACCCGGACCGATCAACGTGCGCAAAGTCTCGTAAGCCGCCGAAGTTTGCTCGGACAAACCGCTGAGCGGACCGATCTCTGGTGGATAGCACCGCGCCAGCCCGTTACCGATTGCCAAGTTGTTATGCGCCGTAGACAGGGAATTCCAGATGGGGTTGTCGAGGAGCTCGATCGCGGGCATGGCTTTCAGATGAACGGAGAAGCCGAGGCGATGCGGAGATCTCAAATCCTCGCCTATGCTGCAGACGCAAATGCCGCTGCCTCATGAGCCGAGATGGCTTTGTTCCATGGGAACGGAAGCCCCGTATCGCTTGCGCACGATCCACAGAACCGGCAGTCCAAGCAAGATTAGCGCGGTTCCAATCAGCGAGCCTTCCAGGTTCCCCGCGAAGCTCCAAACGAGAACAGCTGCAGCGCACAAGACAAAAATTCCCGGCAGAACCGGATAGCCCCACACGCGATAGGGACGCGCGAGGTCTGGCCGCTTAAGGCGGTAATAAAAGACCGTGGTCGTCGTCAGCATGTAGAAAAGCCATTCCGCAAAAACAGCCAGCTCGAAGTGCTGCTGAAACTGGCTAAGGAAGAGCAGCAGAATTGTCGACAGAATTCCCTGCACAACGAGCGAAGTCGACGGAGATTGAAAGCGCGGATGGATGTGCGCGAATTGTTTGAAAAAGAGGCGGTCGCGCGCAGCGGCAAAAGGCACACGCGCGCCAGACATCACCGTTCCGTTCAGCGTGACGAAAATGCTGAGGGCCATCGCAGCGGCTACGAATCCCGCCCCGCTCGGTCCGGCTACAATCGACAGCGCCGCCACCGCAGGCCGTTCGCTTGCGGCTATCTGCGCGGCGGGCAGAATGTATTGAATCGCCGCATTCGTCGCCATGAACAGCACGCCCACAATAAAAAGGCCGCCGATGAGTGCGATAGGCAGGCTGCGCTCAGGACTGCGCACTTCTCCGGCAACCATGGTGAGGTCGTTCCATCCGTCGTAGGCCCACAGAGTGGCGATGAGCGCGAGCATGAATCCGCCAAACCCGCCCACGGCATGAGGCAGACTGGTTGAGAAGTTGGTCCACGAGCCGGAGGCCGACGCAAAGCACAGCGCCGCGACGATCAAGATGAGAATGCCTTTCAGAATCGTGAAGACAAGCTGAAAGTCTCCGGCTTTCTTGATGCCGAGATAATTCAACCCTGTCATGAACCAGGTGACGCCGATGGCGAAAACCTGCGACCAGACCAGTGGCAGGCCAGGAATTTGCGCGGTCAGCCAATGAAACGCCGGAAAAACTCCGAGTGTGCGCGCCAGGCCGCTGGTGACAGCGGCGATGGACGCGGGCTTGGCCACTGCGAACCACGTCCACATATAGAGGAATGCGGTTGTGTCGCCATACGCGCCACGCAGGTAGACATACTCACCGCCCGCGTAGGGCAGCATCGCGCCGAGTTCCGCATAGGTCATCGCGCCGAACAGCGATAGTAGCCCGCCGACGATCCACGCCAGGTACACAAGTGAGGACGAGCCCGTATCGCGCATCATCTCGCTGGGCACTAGAAAAATGCCGCTGCCGATGATGGTGCCCACCACAATCGCCGTAGCCTGGCTCACACCGAGCACGCGTGGCAGATCGGCTGCTGTCTGAGTTGGTGAGATGGCGCCCTGGCTCATGGGGTGATGTGAGGGTAGCACGACCCCTGCAGTAGGGCCACTACCTGCGGTGGGGCCAACTGCCTTCGACTCTCTCGGATCGCTCTACAGGGGATGGGCTACAGAGAATGTGGGGCAGGGTCTGGTGACTGCCATTGCGATTCTCCTTCGTCACCAGCGAGCCAGGGAAATCGCGAAAACCCAGCGCCCCCGCCCTCTAATGAACGCCGTGCCTCTGGGGCCGGTACGCTCGAATTGATAGGAGGCTCGCTTGGCGCTCGAGGTTGCCTTAAGTGCTTCCGTTGCGGACCCGGCCAGCCGTTACTTTCTGAGTCTTCAAGCGATATGGAATGGTGATCGCAATCACCGGCAGCAACGTGAACGAGGGGTAGACTCTCGGGCTACAGACGATCAGGTCCCCGACCATACGCGAAGAAGGACCGTTCGCATCGCCTGTTCACGCCGACCAGAAGGGGGGGCGCTTATGGATGCCAATTGTTCAAGGTGCGGAACCGAGATCGCTCCGCATTGGATCTTTTGCCCGCATTGCGGCGAACACGTCCCGCAGGAATCGCACAAGGCTGAGGCACAGCCACAGGAACACATCCCGGCGCGCGGCGCGTTCGGTGGACTGCTCTATGGCTTGATCGCTGCGCCCATTCTCATCACCGCCGGCATCATGATCAGCCTTACCGGCTGGGGCGTGTTTCTCGGCGTGCCGATCATTGTCATGGGCATTCTCGCGCCGCTCGCTGGACCCTTGTTCGGCATGGGTGAGCATAAAGGCAAATGCCCCGCATGCGGAACCACTGTCATTACGATAGGCGACGGCAAGGTGCACGACTGCCCCACATGCAGCGCGAAGTTTGCGGTGGGCGCGCACGCGGTGGCGGGTGCGCGATAAGCAGCGAGCGTAGCACGATGCGACAGAACCCTAACGCCTCGGCCGGCGGAGGCGAGGCACATTTTTCGCCGCTGGCATAGAGACGCCGAGCGAACTGCGTTCCTATGCCGTAGCTACGTTCTTTAGCTTACGGGTTGTCGCTCATGAAAATGCCGCCAGATCGTCTCCGCCGTCTTCCGCGGAACGACAGCGGCCAGCGATTCCGCCGTTGCCTGCTGCACATCGCGCAGACTGCCGAAATGCGTGAGCAAGCGCTGGCGTGTTTGGGCGCCGACGCCGGGAATGTTGAGGAGCTCGGAGTCTCTGTCGCGCATGGCGCGGCGCTGCCTGTGATAGCCGACTGCAAAGCGATGGCTCTCGTCGCGAATGAGCTGCACCAGATGCAGCACCGGGCTGCGACGGTCGAGCACTACGGGCTCGTCCTCGTTGCCGTAGAGGTAAATCACCTCTTCCTTCTTGGCTATGGAGGCGAGGGGTTGTGATGTGAAGCCGAGCGACTCTAGTGCCTCGGCGGCTGCGTGGAGCTGGCCGAGTCCGCCATCGATGAGGACGAGGGACGGCATAGTGGTGGGCTCTTTGCTGGCCTTGCCCCCAGGTTCGTGGTCTCCCACCCTTGGCGCTGAAGAACGCGCCAAGGAAGGAGCACGGGAATCTCGTACCACAGTTAAAGCTCGGTTGGATTCTTTGGCGTTGGCGGCGTCGCGGATGCGCTTGTAGCGACGCGTAACCACTTCGCGCATGGAAGCAAAGTCGTCCACACCGAGCACCGTCATCACTTTAAATTTGCGGTAGGCGGACTTGTTCATCTTGCCGTCTTCCCATACCACCAGCGAGGCTACGGTCTCCGCGCCCTGGATGTGCGAGATGTCGAAGCACTCGATGCGCCGCGGCAACTCGTGCAGCATGAGTGCGTCGGCGAGAGCCTCTTGAACGGCTTTGCGCGAAGGCTCGAGGACGCGAAAGCGCTGCGTGTAGGACTGCTTCGCGTTCTGCCCGGCGAGGTCGACAAGGGAACGTTTTTCTCCGCGCTGCGGCACGATGATCTCGATCCGATGGCCGGTGCGCTCGCTGAGAAGTGCGGCCAGCGTTTCGCGGTCGTCGAAATCGACCGGGACAAGGATGGTGCGTGGAACATATTGCTGGTCGATGTAGAGCTGCTTGAGAAGGGCGCTGAAGATGGGACCGGGCCGTTGTTCTCCGGGGCTAAAGCCCTCGGTTGTTTGCGCGCCGTTTTCAGGGGCTTGAAAGCCCCTGCTCCCTCCGTCTTCCGATGGCCTGCTTCCTCCGTCTTCGGATGAAGCGATCTCCAGCAGCTCCGGCAAATCTTCCCAGAAAAATTCGCGGCGGTCGACGATCTTTCCTGCGCGCATGTGGAAGAGGTTGACCGCAAGACTGCCGTCCTCGAAGTGGTAGCCGAAGACATCGGCATCGTCGCCCTGCTCGGCCGTAGCGATGCGCTGTTTTTCCTGGAGTTGATGAACCGTGGAAAGCTGATCGCGCAGTCGCGCCGCGGCCTCGAACTGCTCGGCCTCGGCAGCTGCAGCCATGCGCGCCGTGAGCGAGCGCTCCAACTCCGTGTGACGGCCTTCGAGAAAAAGCTGCGCATCGCGAACTGCCTGCGCATACGCTTCAGGCGTTGTGAAGCCCTCGACGCAGGGACCGAGACAGCGATGAATGTAGTACTGCAGGCAGGCGCGCGGGTGAAAGCGCGAGAGATCGACCTTGCAACTCGGCAGCAGAAAACTGCGATGAATGAGTTCGACGACGCGATAGGCGAGGTTGCCGGGGAAGTAAGGACCGTAATACGCCGAACCATCCTTGCGCAGTCGTCGCGTGACGAAGACTTTGGGAAATCGGTCGGCGAGGGTCAGCTTCACGTAGGGATAGGTTTTGTCGTCGCGGAGCAGGATGTTGAAGCGAGGCTTTCGCTGCTTGATGAGATTGTTTTCGAGCGCCAGCGCCTCATGCTCATTGGCCACCAGGATGTAATCGATGTCGACGGCCTCGCGCATGAGCGAGCCGGTCTTCGCATTGGCCTGCGAGGCTTCCAGGAGGTAGGATCGAACGCGCGCGCGAAGGCTCTTCGCCTTGCCTACGTAGATCACTTCGCCTTCGGCGTTTTTGTAGAGATACACGCCTGGTTGGGTGGGCAATGAGCGGATTTTTTCCTGGAGATCCATGGGCAACGGTTGGAAAAAGTGCCAGATTCAAGAATATCTGTTGGACGGAAGTAGCGCTTACTACAGGACTTGTACCGGCAATCCTTACTCACGAGCGTAAAAATTACACTGTTCCAGAGCCCACGCGAAGGCTGTTTGAGCAATTTAAGTGATATGAATTCAATTATTTGCCATATCCCACAACGTTTGGCTTGGTAGATGCAACTAACAGAATGATTAGAAGGAACATCACCGCCCGTGGTGTGGCTAAAGTGGAGACAAGGGCGGCGGGAGGAAAGAGCGATGGCGAACTACCGATTTGGCCTTTGGATGGCGACAACTGCGATGGCAGTGGCGGGTGTGACAGGTTGTGCGAGCAAAAACTGGGTTAAATCCCAGACCGCCCCGATTGTGGAACACACCGGTCAACTGGAAGATAAGACGGCGGCGAACGGCCGTGCGATTCACGATACAGACGACCGGGCGCAGGCGGGAATTAAGCAGGCGCAGGGTGCGGCTGATAGCGCGACCCAGAACGCACAGTCGGCCACCAAGGCGGCTGGCGATGCGGAGACTGCAGCCAACGATGCAGTGCATCGCGCTGATTCGCTCGACAGCGTGGTCAAAGGGTTGGATAACTACAAGCCGATGGCCAATGCGACTGTGAATTTCGGCTTTGACAAGGCAGTTCTCACCAAGGACGACAAGGATCAGCTCGACAGCTTTGCAGGGCAATTGAGCTCCGCGAAGGGCTACATCCTTGAGGTCACCGGCGGGACCGATTCGATCGGGCCGGCGCAATACAACTACGATCTGAGCCAGCGCCGCGCGGATGCTGTGGTGCAATACCTGGCCGCGAAGTACAACATCCCGGCACACCGCTTCTATCTCATCGGCATCGGCAAGGACAATGCCGTCGCCGACAACAAGACCGCTGATGGCCGCAAACAGAACCGCCGCGTGCAGATTCAGCTGCTCTCGAACATGAGCGGCGATCAGCAGACCGCGCCGGCGACTCCCGCACCTTCAGGATCGGGCAACTAAGCCAACACGAAGTACGCCAGACTCCAAAAGGCCATCCGGAAACGGATGGCCTTTTGCTTTGCGTGCGTTCCGAAGAGGTTTAGCGATCCGCTGGACGCAGTTCCTTCACGTGTTCGGTGCGGACGTCGTTGGCGGTGAAGAGGCGCAGGAAGGGAGCTCCCTGCGCAGCTGCTTCGACAGCAGGACGGCCGTTGGCTTCTTCGCGCTCCACGATGCAGACGACGGCGACAACCTTCATGCCAGCTTCGTGCGCGGCCTCGATGGCGTTGATCGTCGAGGCGCCGGTGGTGCAGACGTCGTCCACGATCACGACGCGGGCGCCTTCGCGGCAGAATCCTTCAATGCGGCGGCCAGTGCCGTGGGCCTTTTCGGTTTTGCGGACTAGAAAACCATGCAGCAATCGAGCTTGAGGGTCAGACTGTGCACGTTGGGCGCTGGCTGTAGCCACGTTTGAGACGATGGGGTCGGCGCCCATGGTGAGTCCCCCGACGGCTTCGGCGTCGATGTGGTTGGCTTCCAGCAGCTCGAGGATGGCGTGGCCGGTGAGGCGACCGCCTTCGGCGTGCAGCGTGGTGGTGCGGCAATCGATGTAATAGTCGCTGGTGCCGCCGGAGGAAAGTTTGAACTGGCCGAGGCGGAAGCTGAGGCGGGCGAGAAGCGCGAGAAGCTGCTGGGCGTGAGTTGGTTCGGTCATCAAGGATGATTTTAGCTGTAGGCGGTGCTAGCGGAGTTAGCCGTGCTGCGCGCGAGTCTCGCTTTCCCACGTCTCAGAATCGAGACATGGGGCACCCATGTTCGTGTGGATTGATGGGTGCGAAATGCAAAAACAGGCCCTTCACTCCGCTTACCCCATTGCGCAGACGTGCGCAATGGGCCCCAAAGCGCCCTGTTCAAGATGACAATGGCGGATTTCGGTTCGTGCTTTCCCACCCTCGACCACCCCACGAACATGGACCCATTCGCGGGGACCCCGGGGAGCTAGGATGGGGCACCCGGCCTAGGCACTGGGCGACGCATCCCATGTTGCTGCGAAGCTGTTGCCTGGACGCCAGTCCCTACATGTTCTCGAGGTGGCGGAAGCCGCTGGTTCCGAAAAACATGAAAGAAAAGAGAAGGAAGTTATAAGTGGCATGGACCAGGACGCTGGCTGCGAGTGATCGCAGGCCGAGGCGCACTCCGCAGAGAACGAGGCTGACGAGGACGAGGAGCAGAAAGGGCCCGAGCGAGTAGCCGGTCTGGTCCGCATGCAGGGCTGCGAACAGGAGACTGGCGATGACGGACGCGACCACCATCGCCGGCATCGACCATTGGGGATGGCCGTATTCATCGAGGGGGTGGGGCGGTTCGTCGGTAAATTTCTCGGCGATCCAATCGAATGCGGTGGAGAGGGCGGGGAGCAGGAATCCGCGAAACGCCAGCTCTTCAAAAAAAGGAGCAAGTGTGACGCCGAATGCGAAGAGAATCCATGCCGCGCCGGGCGTTCGGAAGATGCGGTCGATGGGTGCGTCCGCAGGCCCAGGGAGGAGCATGCCATCGAACATGGCGAGAACGAAACACACTCCGGCTGCGCCGAGGAGATAACCGGCGTACTTGCGAGCGCGTTCTGCGTGCCATTGCAGTGCGGCGAAGAAATTTCGGTGCCAAAGGAGGGGAAACAGGAGCACGCTGCAGCACAAGGTGAGGAAGTAGAAGACGGCTTCGGTGCTCAGCGTGTAGTGAATTTCATTGGCGGCCTCGGTGAGGGTGGTGACGCCGAAGAAATGGTATGAAATGGCGGCGCGCGCGAGCAGGGCGGCCACGGCGAGACAGCCGAGAGCAAGCAGCATGAGGATGCCGATGTGGCCCATGTGCGGAATGCGCTCTTGTGGACGGTCGATGGGACGAGTGAAGCTCTGGAAGAGCAGCGGCGCGTCCTCGCTCTGGGGGGCTGGGCTCTGGGGGGCTGGATCAGCGATGGGGACGACGAGGACGGCTGAAGTTTCCGTGATTTCGGACCCTGTTTCGCGAGTTGGAAGCGCTTCTCCGACGGAGGTTTCCTCGGGGAGAACGGCGTCTTGTGGCCGGGAAGAGAGCTCCTCGGGAAGTTCGCTCATGAGACCACCGGCTTTTTCTTGCGGGTGGCCTTCTTTGGGGATTTCCCGTTTGTGGGGGTGGATGCGTTCGTGCTTTTCCAGGTCTGAGCCACCCCAGCAACGAGGACCTGTCGCTGGGGACCCCGGTTCGAACCGAGACCTGGGGTACCTGTGGTCTTGCTGATTGACCCTCCCTGAGATGCGGATCCGTTGATTGCGAGCATGGCTGCAGTGTCGTCGGTTGGCTCCAGATGGCCGTCGTGAGAGCTGTAGTAACGCTTGAGGAATTGACCCGTATATGAGTCTGGAATATGGGCGATGTGGGCCGGACGGCCTTCCCCGACCAAGCGGCCTCCATCTTCGCCGCCTTCGGGGCCCAGGTCGAGGATCCAATCGGCGTTGCGGATGACGTCGAGGTTGTGCTCGATGATGATGACGGTGTTGCCAAGGTCGGTGAGGCGGTGGAGAACTTCGAGAAGTTTGCGCACGTCGTCGAAGTGGAGGCCAGTGGTGGGCTCGTCGAGGAGATAAAGGGTGCGGCCGGTTTGGCGCTTGGAGAGCTCGCGCGCCAGCTTCATCCGTTGCGCTTCGCCGCCACTGAGGGTCGTGGCGCTTTGGCCGAGATGGACGTAGCCGAGGCCCACGTCGACGAGGGTTTGAAGTTTCTGGCGGACCAGCGGCACGTCAGCGAGAACGGCGAGCCCGTCTTCAATGGTGAGGTCGAGGATGTCGGCGATGGAGTGGCCCTTGAATCTTACGGCGAGGGTTTCCTGGTTGTAGCGGCGTCCGTTGCAGACTTCACACTGCACGTAGACGTCGGGCATGAAATTCATTTCAATACGGCGCTGCCCGTCGCCCTGGCAGGCTTCACATCTTCCTCCGGCCACGTTGAAGCTGAAGCGCCCAGGCTTGTAGCCGCGCTCGCGGGCCTCAGGCAGCATGGCGAAAAGGTCGCGGAGGGGCGAAAAGACCTGCGTGTAGGTGGCCGGGTTGGAGCGCGGGGTGCGGCCGATGGGGGACTGGTCGATGCGGATAACCTTGTCGATCTGGTCCTGGCCGGCGAGGGACTCGTGGGCGCCCGGTTCTTCGCGCGATCCATAAAGATTCTTGGCTAGCGATCTGTAAAGAATATCGTTAATAAGTGTGCTCTTGCCGCTACCACTCACGCCGGTGACAACGGTCATCACGCCGAGGGGGATGCGGATATCGATGTCCTGCAGGTTGTGCTCACGGGCTCCAGTCACAGTCAGCCACTTGCCGGTGAGGGAACGCGGATCCGCGCGATGGAGAATGCCGGAGGCTCCGGAGAGATAGCGGCCCGTGAGTGAACTGGGACAGGCCATGATCTGTTCCGGAGTGCCTTCGGCGACAACATATCCTCCCAGGCGACCGGCCCCTGGTCCAAGATCAAGAACATAGTCGGCGTGGCGAATGGTGTCTTCATCGTGCTCGACGACGAGGACAGTATTGCCGAGGTCGCGAAGTTGTTCGAGAGCCTGAATGAGACGTTCGTTGTCGCGTTGATGGAGACCGATGGAGGGCTCGTCGAGCACGTAGAGGACGCCGCGGAGGCGGGAACCGATTTGGGTGGCAAGACGGATGCGTTGGCCTTCGCCGCCTGAGAGCGTCGACGCGTTGCGATCCAGGGAGAGATAACTCAGACCGACTCTGCAAAGGAATTCGAGGCGCTCGGCGATTTCTCGGCGGATGCGCTCGGCGACGAGAGCCTCTCGTGACGTGAAGGTGAGATTGATGGCGGCGGAGAGCGCACGATTGAGCGGGAGCGCGGTGAAGTCGGCGATGGAAAGGCCGCCGATTTTGACGGCCAATGATTCGGGTCGCAGCCGTTTCCCGCGGCAGACGGGGCAAGGGGTCGCGGACATGAAGTTCATCATGTACTCGCGATAGCCTTCGCTGCGGGCCTCGGTGATGGAGTCGCGGAGGTAAGCGAGGATGCCGTGGAAACCGGTGCGCGGGGCTTCGCCTTTGGGTGGTCCGTAGACCAGGATGTGTTGCTGCTTGGGAGGCAGGTCTTCGAAGGGAACTTTGAGGTCGATCTTGTAGCGCTCCGCTGCCAGATGGATGAGCTTGAGGAGATACTGCGAAGCGGAGCCTGGGCCGAGGCCGCCATCGAGCAGGGGCTTCGACCAGTCGGTGATTACCTTGGAAGGGTCCAAGTCATAGAGCGAGCCGAGACCGTGGCACTCGGGGCAGGCGCCAAAGGTGGAGTTGAAGGAGAAACTGCGCGGCTCAAGTTTGGGGACGTCGAGGCCGCAGTCGGGGCATGCCATGGACGAGGAGAAGAGCTGTTCCTCAGGTTTTTGGCCACTGCCGCCGCCTGACAACGCGACCAGCACCAGGCCATTGGCAAGTTGCAGGGCCTTGCTCACCGCTGCTTCGAGGCGCTTTTCGATCGAAGGCTTGTTGGAGGCCGATCGGTCATTGGCGACGCCGACCTTCTTGCTTTCCAAGGTCTCGTTGAGACCTGCGGCACCCATCGTCGTCGTCGACGAAACAGCGCCTGAGTACTCTGAGGGCTTCAACAGAATGCGGTCGACGACGGCTTCGATGGTGTGGTTCTTGCGCTTGTCGAGCGCGGGCGGCTCCGAGAGGTCGATCATTTCCCCGTCGACGCGCGCGCGAAAGCCCTGCTGATCGAGCTGGTCGAGCAGATCTTTGAACTCGCCTTTGCGTCCGCGGACGATGGGCGCCATGATGGTCACGCGTTCGCCCGTGCCCATCTGCAAGATGCGCTGAACGATCTGGTCGGCGGTCTGGCGGGCGATGGGACGGCCGCAGTTGGGGCAGTGGGGCGTGCCCACCGAGGCGTACAGCAGACGGAGGTAATCGTAAATCTCGGTGATCGTTCCAACTGTTGAACGGGGGCTGCGGCTGGTGGTCTTCTGCTCGATCGAGATGGCGGGGCTCAGGCCTTCGATGGAGTCGACGTCCGGCCGCTCGATCTGATCGAGGAACTGGCGAGCATAGGCGGATAGCGTCTCGACATAGCGGCGCTGGCCTTCGGCATAAATGGTGTCGAAGGCGAGGGAACTCTTGCCGGATCCCGACAGGCCGGTGACCACGGTCAACGTGTTGCGGGGAATGCGCACATTAATGTCGCGCAGATTGTGCTGGCGCGCCCCACGCACCGAAATGTGAGTGATAGACATGGTCGGGTAATGCAGTGGCAGGCAAATCCAGAGCTGCAGGGCTCTGGAACCATTCTCCCCTACACCTGCTTTTTGGGGTTCGTTCAGTTTCGACGACGAATTGCCGTTTTGGGACCGCGGGAGGCGAGCGTCCCGGAAAAAACTTTGGTGTTAGAGTGCCGGAGAACTGCTTTACCGAATTGCAACAGCCCAGAGGTATTCTATTTGGCAATAGAAACAAGGGTCAACGCGGGCGTTTTTTCTGAGAGAATCTGGCTTAAAGCATCGTGTAGGTCCTTGCCAATCGAAAAGATATGTAAGAATGTTGCGAATGTTGTGCAGTAGACTGAAGAGAGATTTATGGCGGATTTATTGAATTTGTTCATGTTGGTGTGCGCTTCTGTGGGTTCGATGGCGTTTGGTGTATTGCTGGCATATGGGATTTTTCGCTTCGCATTCAGCATGATGAGGCCGCAGAGTCGTCGTCCTGCTGTTGCGGTAAAGCCCACGCCGGAGACCGCTGGAACCCTCTAGAAGACCGGTCGATTTCCACAAGATCCCGTTCCACGGAATTTCGTATACCCGCGCGGCCAAACCGCGTCTGGGATTGTCTCGGTCGTGGAAGCCGCCCGCTTGTGACTTACTTTGTGGAACGCGGTTCCTGATCGCGCGGATTCATAAAGGCCCGGTGACCGCCGCGGGGGCGCAATTCCGGATCATTCACCGCCGGGCGTTCCGCATCTCCTTGAAATCCGTGCAGGAGCCGTGGGTTGGGCTTGAACTTCGGAGGTCCTCCGTAAAACTGCCGCACGTGGCTGAGAGCCATTTCCGTCCTGCCATGCATCGGCTCCACCATTCCGCGGATATTTACGTCCGTTGCGCGGTACTGGTCGAGTTCGCCCACATCGCCGCGGTCCCGCCGGAGGCTCACAATCGTGAAGCGGCATTCCGCATCCGTTGTCTCGGGCGGGCATACATCCATGAATCTCGTTCCGTCTGGAAGCTCCACGATTTCATAGATATGCGCTGCAATGCAGATGTCTTTGTTGAGATAATTCGAAGCCTGCGCCACGGGCACACAGGGTTTGGAGTTTCCTGCAAAGGCTATCCCCGGCCACAGAATCAGAATCAGCGCAAATCGCCGCATGAAGCCGTCTTTCCGGGGAACTCTCCTGGAGCTTACGCTGCTCGCGGCCTCAGCGAAAGATGCCGCAGGTCCGCATTACGCACTAAAGCTGGGGCAGTGTGCCGGACTATCGCGTCCCGACTAGCTCCTCGTTCTTGGCTCCCTGCCCATAGTGACTCTCCACGTAGTTGTCGAGAATCTGCTTGAACTCCGCTACGATGGTTTCGCCGCGCAGGGTCGTATAGAGCTTGCCGTCTACATAGACAGGAGCCTTGGGTTCTTCGAATGTGCCCGGCAGGCTGATGCCGAGGTTGGCATGCTTCGACTCGCCCGGGCCATTCACCACGCACCCCATCACAGCCAGCTTCAGTTCCTCCACGCCGGCGTACTTCTTGCGCCACTCGGGCATCGAGGTTCGCAGGTAGGTCTGAATCTGTTCGGCCAGCTCCTGGAAATAAGTGCTCGTGGTGCGGCCGCAGCCGGGGCAGCTTGTCACTTGCGGCATGAAGCTGCGGATGGAGAGCGACTGCAGAATCTGCTGCGCGGCCTGTACTTCTTCTGTCCGTTCGCCGTTAGGCTTGGGCGTCAGGCTCACGCGGATGGTGTCGCCAATGCCGGCGAGGAGCAGGGGAGCGAGGCCAGCCGTGGAGGCGATCACGCCCTTGGTGCCCATGCCGGCTTCGGTAAGCCCGAGATGCAGCGGATAGTCGCAGCGCGCGGCAAGGTTCAGGTAAACATCGATCAAATCGCGAACACCCGAGACCTTCGCCGACAGGATGATCATGTCGTGGCCAAGTCCGTAGCGCTCCGCAGTCTTCGCCGATTCGAGAGCGCTCACCACCATCGCTTCCATCATTACTTCGCGCGCGGGCAGAGGATCGGGGCGACGGCTGTTCTCGTCCATCATGCGGGTCAGAAGAGCCTGGTCGAGCGATCCCCAGTTGACGCCAATGCGCACCGGCTTCTGGTTCTCGGCGGCGCACTCCACCATGACCTGAAAATTGTCGTTATCCTTTTTGCCGATGGAGGCATTGCCGGGATTGATGCGGTACTTGGCAAGAGCCTTTGCGGCGGCAGGGAACTTCTTCAGCAGCAGGTGGCCGTTGTAATGGAAGTCTCCGACGATGGGGACGCGGAGGCCGCGCTTGTCGAGGCCCTCCACGATATGCGGAACGGCCGCGGCGGCATCTTCGTTGTTCACCGTCACGCGCACGATTTCCGAACCTGCAAGAGCAAGGGCTGCCACTTGCTCAATTGTGCCCGGAATGTCCGCCGTATCGGTGTTGGTCATCGACTGCACAACGACCGGGACTTCCCATCCCACGCGAACGTGTCCGATCTTGACGGTGGGCGTCTTCCTGCGTTGAATATCCGGCATATCTACCTCACTTCTAGTTTACCTTTTCCGAGACTTTTGCCGGAAATCATTGCGAATGAGCGTAGTGGGCGACTAGTTTTTGAGGAGGCAGTATTTTCAGCAACTCGAACCTGAAACAGTGCTTATCAACCAGTAACTGCCGGTTGGAGGGTGACTCAACCGGAGCACAGTTTTCAGCTTCCTGCGCGACTGCTAACGCACCCTCATTCTTCGCGCAGCAAAACCAGAGGATTCACCGAAAGTGCGCGCTGCGCCGGAATCCAAGTAGCTAGCAGGCCCAGAGCAGCCATTGCCATAACAACGCCGATCAGCACGACTGGATCGCGCGGTGTGGCCTGATAGACGATAGAAGCGAGAACCCTTCCGGCCAGGATTCCCAGCACCATTCCCGCCGCCGAGCCAATCGCCAACAGTTTGAACGCACGTCCCAGCGCTGTCTGCAACACTTCCTTGCGTTGAGCGCCGAGAGCCATGCGGATTCCCAGCTCTTTGAGCCGCTTGCTCACCGAGTACGCTGCCATTCCAAAGATTCCGGTGATGGAAAGCATGGCGCCCATCATGCCGAGAATGCCCAGAGCCACTGTAGAGATGCGGGCAGGGAACAGAACTGCGGTCATCAATTGTGTCCATGTCTGGATGTTCACCGGAAGCGCTTCATCCAGGTCGTGCAGTCTGCCACGCATGGCGGCCGCCAGTTGCTGCGGATCGTCGTTGGAGCGTACGACCAGATAAGTTTGGCTCATCGGCTCCTGGAGCAGGGGAACAAAGACAGCGGGCGCTTGATCCTCGGTGAGGTTCTGATATTTTCCGTCCACAACGAGGCCCACGACTTCAATGCGCTTGATGTCCGCTCCTAGGGCTACCTGGAAATGTTTGCCCACGGCGTCTTTGTCTGAGCCGAACAGTTTTCGGGCGAACTCGCGGTTGACCACAGCAACGAGCGGGGCATTCTTGTCGTCCTGCCAGGTGAAAGTTCTGCCGGCCAACAGAGTTGTGTCCGCGGCCTGGAAGTAATCCGGAGAGATGTTGTACCAATACGGCCCAGCGGCGGCACTGGACGGCTTCAGGTTCTTGGCTTCGTCGGTAAAGACGTTCCATGAGTTCGCGCCGCCAGACAGGGGCGCCCAATTGATCGATGCTGCCGACTGAACACCGGGGATCGTTTTCATAGCCTCGATCATGCGCCGCTGCATTGCTACCTCCCGGTCACCGCTGTATCCGGCCATTCCCAAACCCGTATCCGCGATCATCACGCCTTGAGGCTCAAATCCGAAGTTGCTGTGCATGGAGCGCGCTAGTCCGCGGACGGCGACCATAGAAGAAGTGATCAAAACCGCGCAAATGGCAATTTGGAGCACAAGTAATACGTCGCGCAGAGTAACGTGGCGGCCACATACACCCCCAGAGCCGACTTTGACGACCTCGTAGGGATTGGTGTTGAAGACTTGGCGCACGGGAACAATGCCGAAGAGCAGGCCGCTGATCAGTGCCAGTGCGAGGGCAACGAGGTAGACTTTGGCGTCGGGATTGACAGGGATCTGCACAGGAAACTGCGGAAACGGCTGCCACACGCTGAGCCGGCGCAAGATGGCCACGCTGCCCAACAGTCCGATGGCGCCGCCGGCCAGCGAGATCAGAGTGGCTTCGGTCAACAGTTGGCGCAGGATGCGATTGCGGCTCGATCCCAGCGCGAGCCGCAAGGCGAGTTCCCGCGAGCGGTCTGCCGCGCGCGCGGCAAAGAGGCTGCCAAGGTTGGAGCATGCGGCGAGAAGAATGAGCCCCGATAACGTCATCAACGCGGTCAAAAATCCCAGCATCGGCTTGCCCATGAAGTCGCCATACAAGCTGGGGCGGGCAAGGATGAACTGCATGCCGCCATCGTCGACGGGGTATGTTTTGCCAAGATACGAGGCGACGGAGTTGAGATCGGCCGTGGCCTGCCCCGGAGTGACTCCGGGCTTGAGATGGCCCATGGTCTCGAAGATCCAGTTGAGGCCACGCGTATTGAGGTCAAACTCGCTGTTGACCTGGGGCTGGTTGACGATGGGCACGTAGAAATCGGGATTAAAAAATAGAAGCGTTCCGCGAAAGCCGGGAGGGGCAACGCCGATCACGGTGAAGGGATGCTTGTTGATCTGGATGACGCGGCCCAGCACGCTGCGATCGTCTTGAAAATGGCTGTGCCAATAGGCGTAGCCGAGTACGATGTAGGGCGCGCTGTTGAGGCCGTGCTCGTCGCCGGCGTGAAAGGTGCGGCCGATGAAAGGCTGGATGCCCAAGGCGTCGAAATAATTCCCGCTAGCGGCGGCGACCCAGGCGCGCGAGGGATCGCCACCAATATCAATTCCGACCTGCGATATGTTCCATGCGACGAGGCTCTCGAAGCCGCGACTGCGATCGCGGAGATCGAGATAGTTGGGATACGATTCCTGGCCCATGTGATCGTCAGAGTGTTCGAGCCCGTAGAGACTGTCGGCATGGGGCACGTTGAGCGGACGAAGGATGACACCGTTCAGGACGGCAAAGACCACGGCGTTCGCTCCGATGGCCAGGGCCAGCGTCAGCACGGCGGCGACGGTGAATCCGGGAGATTTGCGCAGTTGCCGCATCGCGAATCGCACATCGCCCAAGTTCGACTCGAGAGTCGGCCACTGCCATACCTCGCGGCTCCGTTCTTCAAGCGAGGTCCGGTTTCCGAACGCCATGCGTGCCGTTCGCTCTGCCTCCTCACGACTCATCCCATCGCACATCAACTGCTCGGTACGCTCTTCAATGTGCAGGCGAATCTCTTCGGAGAGATCTTCGTAGAACTTACGGCGGCGGAAAATCTGCGGAATCCAGTCCATTGGAGATTCCTTTCAGCTGGCCCATCAACTTGCTGTGGCTCTACCTGGATTCAGGACCAGTGAGATGCCCTCAAACATGCGCTCAAAGCTGGAAATCTGCTGCTCCAGGCGGCGCAGCCCCGCAGCTGTTATCTGATAGGTTCTCACTCGCCGATTGGTCGAGGAGAGTTGCCACTCCGCCTTGACCAGTTTCGTCTTCAGCAATCGTTGCAGCGCGGGATAGAGCGAACCCTCTTCTACTTGTTGGACCGTTGCTGGATGTGCTGCACCAGCGCATATCCGTGCGCCGGCTGGCGGCGAAGTGACTCGAGGATCATCATTTCGAGTGCGCCAGGAAACAGATCGCGAGGCAAGGTATTCAACGTAGGCCTTTTTGCTACAGGCCTAGAGTAAAATGGTATTAGATCTCTGTCAAGAAAGAAGTGACGAGCCATTCGGACCGAATCGCGGGACCGTTCGAAAATCCTGCGTCGCCTCCGGAAAAGGGGCTCCGGTCGGTTTGTAGCTATCCAACCGGACGTTACCAAAAATGGTGCAATTTCTCGATCGGCGGTAACACAAATGTGAACACGGGCGGGAGCGCATGCTGACTCTGATTGCAGGCCTTTCGGTGGGGCGGCTGATTCCCCCCGATGCCTCGCCGGAGCCATGCGCAAACGGGTACAATGAAGAATCATGGATTTCCGTCGTTTACATCCATTTCTCGCGTCCGCAATGGTCTTAGGACTGTCAGTCGGCCTCACCCTTTTCGCACAGGATTCGACCACTCATCGAGGGCGCAAGTACAAGGCGCCGCCGCCGACCTCGCGCGTCGAGGTGACCATCCTACGCAACGACGACGGAAAGCCCATCGAGAATGCCGCGGTTGTCTTTCAACTGGAAGGCGACAAGGGCAACATGGAGTTGAAGACCAACGAAGACGGCAAAGCCAATATCGACGTGCTGCCGACGGGATCGAAGGTGGTGCTGCAGGTGATCGCCAAAGGCTACAAAACCTTTGGTGGCGACTACAAGATAGACAAGCCCGAAATGACTTTTGAAGTGAAACTGAAGCGGCCCGGCCAGCAATACTCCATCTACGACAATCATCCCGAGGCGGCGAATTCCAAAGACGGCGCTACAGAAGGCAAACCTTCCGACTCGAGCAAAAAGGATGGGTCAAAGGATCAGCCTGCGGAGTCTGCCAACCAATCCGACACAAAGCCCGATTCCAGTCAGCCCCAGCCACAGTAGGCTTACACTGGCTGGGTCAGCAGGACCCCAATCTCCCCGCATCGCGCCATGCCAACTCTCGCCTTGAACGGAAAATCGGCGTTGGTCACCGGGGGCGCGCGGCGCATTGGCCGTACGATCGCTCTCGAGCTTGCAAGGGCCGGCGCAGATCTCACGATCACGTTTCGCGAATCCGAGTCGGAAGCGAAGCAGACGGTGCGACAGATCGAGGCCCTGGGGCGGCGCGCTGAGGCTGTCCCATGCGATGTGCGTTGGGAAACTTCGGTTCGCGCTGCAATCGCGGCTGCGGCTTCATTCCATAAGCACATCGACATTCTGGTGAACAACGCGGCGGTCTATGGGTCGGTTCCACTCGACCAGATCAGTGTGGAGCAATGGGACACGGTCTTCGAGGTCAACACGCGCGGGCCATTTCTGGTCGCACGGGAGGCATTGCCGCATCTCCGCGCGGCCCGAGGCCGAATCGTCAACATCGGCTCGCTTGGGGGTCTGCGCGCGTGGGCGGGCCATGGGCACTATTGCGCGTCTAAAGCCGCGCTGCACATGCTGACGCAGGTGATGGCCAAGGCCTTCGCACCGGAGGTCAGCGTGAACTGCGTTGCGCCGGGATGGATCGACCTCGACGACCACACAGATGAGACCTCCGCTCGCTTCGCGGCAAAGACACCCATGCGCCGCAATGGCTCAGCGGACGATATAGCCGAGGCGGTTTTATATTTCGCGGCGAGTTCAGGATTCGTGACGGGCCAGGTGCTTACAGTGGACGGCGGGCTGGGCCTTTAAGACTATTGCGATAACTTCGAAAGACGCAAAAAGAGCAGTTCTTAGCGTGAAAGAAGACGGCTCCAGAAGCCGCGCTTCTCTGATTTACCCGCGGCCTCCCTTTTCTTGTCCTTCTTCTCTTTCTTTTCCTGCAAGGCCTTTTTTCGTTCGAAGGCTCTCTTGTCGAACGTGAGCGGCACCTGCTCAAAGAGACCGATTGGTTCAGGCTGTGCGGGCCACGCCGCTCCCTCCACGGCGGCACGGGGATTGCTGACAAACAGCCGCTCCGCAGTCTCCGCACCAGCCAGCTGCGCCACGTACTCGTAGCCTTTGCGCAGATGAGGCGGCCGCCAGCCGGGATGATGCGCATCCGTGGCCACAAAGTGAATCCATTTGCGTTCGAGCAGGGCATTGGCAAATGCTTCTGCGGTGCTGCCGAAGCGTCCATAGAGGGAAGCGGAAGTCACCTGGACAAGGCATCCGGTGCGCATCCATTCGGCCAGCAATTCAGGATTGCGCTGCAACGCCGAGTTTCGCTCGGGGTGAGTGACGATGAGGGTATATCCCGCTGCCTGCAACTGATGCATGGCATCGTTCAGCTGCGGCGGAATCAACATGTCGGGAAACTCGATGAGCAGGTATCCCCTGCCATCGATCGAGTAGCGCAGCGGATTCGCCAGCGCATCCTCGATATTGGCTGCGTTCATATGGAAGTCGCAGCCAAGGCTTATGTCCAAAATGCCGCTTAGTCTGTCGCGTAACTCGGCGAAGCGCTCATTGATGAGGGCTTCCTGATAGGGGTATTCATTGCTCGCATGCGGCGAGCAGACGATATGGGTTACCCCTTCGACGGCTGCCTTCTGGGCCATCTCGACAGACGTTTCGAGGTCCGGGGAACCATCGTCGACGCCATAGATCAGGTGTGAATGGATGTCGATCATCGCGCTGCGCTCGCTCTTGCGGACCCCGACACTTTCATCGCACCGCCAGCGCCTCGATCATCGATGAAAAGATCTTCCAGCCATCGGACGAACCGAGGAGTTTCTCACTGGATCGATCCGGATGCGGCATCATGCCGAGTACATTGCGTTTCTCATTGAGAATTCCGGCTATGTTACTGAAGGAGCCATTGGGGTTCGCCTCGCCCGTGATCTCGCCCTTTGGCGTCGCATACCGGAACGCAATGCGGTCCTCCGCTTCGAGCAGATGCAAGTCCTCGGGAGTGCAGAAATAATTGCCCTCCATGTGCCCGATTGGAATCTGGAGGACTTCTCCTTCCTTCAGTTGGTTGGTAAAGGGGCTGTCCGTCGTTTCCACGCGCAGATTCACTTGTTTGCAGATGTACTTCAGACCGGCGTTGCGCATGAGAGCGCCCGGTAGCAGGCCGGCTTCGGTCAGGATCTGAAATCCGTTGCAGATGCCGAGCACCAGTCCGCCCTGATCGGCGAACCGCTTCACAGCCTGCATGACAGGAGAAAAGCGCGCGATGGCTCCGGTGCGCAAATAGTCGCCGTAGGCAAACCCGCCCGGCACCAGGACCGCATCCACGCCCTGCAGGTCCTCGGAATCGTGCCAGAGAAACGTGACCGGCTGGCGGGCGATTTCGGCGATCACGTTGTAGGTGTCGTGGTCGCAATTGGAGCCCGGGAAGACCAGAACGCCGAATTTCATGACACTAGGGTATCAGCTTGCGTCCATGCCAATCACCCTCTTTGGCGGACCAGACCTAATATGCCACCTGCAATTCCAGCCCGTTGCCGTCATCCGGAACCAATGCAGTAATGCAGTGATGTTCCGTGTCGAAACCCGTCGAAACAGTCGTCGCGTTTGATCCATCGATCGCAGACGCCGTCGCGTTGGCAGCCGGCTTGGCCGCCCCGTAGACCTCGACCGAGAGCTGCCGCCACCACGGCGTGAATTTGCCCTCGCGCGGCGCTACAGTCACAGTGACTCCTTGCGAACTGAGCCGGCACGTGAACTTCACGCGCAGGAACTGGCCTTTCTTGAAGTCATAGCTCACGCCATCGTCCAGATAGAGCGTGCCGCCGCAATCATTGCCGATCGCCGTCGGCGGGTAAACGCGCAACGTGAGCGGGCCTTGTGGCTTCTCGTCTGTACTCTGCACCAGCGGCTGCTCCGGCACGATAGCTCCAGCGCGCACGAAAACGGGCAGCGTATCGAGGGTGCGATGAATGCGCACCTCCGGCTGTACGACCGCGGTATTGTCGATTGCCTTGCGCCCCGTGCTTGCATCCACACGCGCTCCGGTCCAGTAGTCATACCACCCGACAGGCGGCAGACCCACGGTGTAGTCATCCACTTCATCGGGAAACGGACTCTGTGCGATGAGCAGATCGGGCCCAAGCAGAAACGCCCCGCCATTGCTCAAGTCGAGCGGCTGGCCATCCACCGAACCGTTCGGGAACTCGAGAAAGAGCGGGCGATCGATCGGCAGTCCCGTACGGCTCATCTCCTCAGCGGTCGAGTAGAGATAGGGCAGCAATCGATAGCGCTCCTCGATATAGCGGCGACGCAGATTTACATCTTCCGGCGTGCCGTTTTCCCATGGCTCCTGCGGCTTGGTGCCAATGGCCGTGTGGTCGCGATCGATAGGTTGAAACGCTGCGACCTCAAGCCATCGTGTCAGTAATTCCGGCTGTGGCGAAGCGGCAAATCCGCCCACATCCGCTCCAGCCATGGCGAAGCCGCTGAGGCCGAGGTTGAGCAGTTGCGGCACCGTCTGGCGCAGATGACTCCAATTGCTTGAATTGTCGCCGGTCCACGTTACGGCGTAGCGATGCCCACCGGCATAGCTCGCGCGCGTCATCACAAAGGGGCGAAGATTCGGCTGTAGCTTCAGCAGCCCTTCAAACGTCCCGCGCGTGTTCTGCATTCCGAACACATTGTGAATCTCGAGATGGCTCGCGGTGCGGGTCGTAAATCCCGGCTCCTCGATGCGGTGCTGCACATCGTCGGGCATGGTCTTTGACGGGACCAGAAAGACGGCAGGCTCATTCATATCGTTCCAGAAACCGGCAGCGCCTCTGCTGACGAAGTCGGAGTACAGCGTGCCCCACCAGTCGCGCGAGGCCTTCTGCGTGAAATCTGGAAAGACCGATTTGCCCGGCCACACCACGCCCACGTAGGTCGATCCGTCGGGGTTCTTAACGAAATGATCGCCTGCCACACCTTCGTCGTAGGGCTTGTATCCTGCGTTCGGAAGGTCAGCGATGTGCAAATCGGTGATCAACACTGTGCGGATGTGCTCGGCCTTCAGATCCTTGATCATCTGGTCGAAGTGCGGAAACCGCTCCGGATCCACGGTGAAAGGGCGATTCTTGAGTTGATAATCGATGTCCAGCCAGATCACGTCCGCCGGAATGCGCTCGCTGCGCAGCTTGTCCGCGATGCGGCGCACCTCCGACTCGGGATAGTAGCTATAGCGCGACTGCTGATACCCGAGAGACCACAGAGGCGGCAGCGGTGTCGGTCCTGTAAGCCAGGCCCAGGTCTCGACCACCGTTTTTGGCTCGGGACCGTAGAGCACATAAAAATCCAGCGGGCCGCCTTCGGAGCCGAACGAGTAGCCGTCGCGATATACCTTGTTGAATTCGAAACTGGCGCGCCAGGTGTTGTCGAGAAAAATTCCGGCCGCGATGCCTTTGTCAAAGGTGATGAAGTAGGGGATCGATTTGTAGATAGGGTCAGTCGATTCCTGCCAGCCGAACGCATCGGTGTTCCAGTCTGTGAAGGCTTCATTGCGCCGATCGAGTGGGCCCGGTTTGTCGCCGAGTCCGAAGTAATGCTCATCCGCGGGCGACTTCATAAACACGCGAAAAGCCGCGCCGTTGTACTCGATCGGCCTGCCCGGGAGCTGCTCGGCGATGACATGACCGTCCATGTCTGTCACGCTGATCTCGAGTGGATCCTTGCGGACCGAAACGTGAAGCTTAGCCGTTTTGAATCCCACTGTGGAACCGCTGGTCTCGGGCGTTACGGCAACAGACGCAGTGCGAGAGGCAGTCAGAACGGCCCATGAAGCGTCTTCCGGCAACTGGCCCGTTGGCCCTATGCGGACCCGCACTACGTCGTCGCGCAGAGCCGTAATCAGCATCACGGCGGTGCCGGAGCGGGTCTCAATGCCATTGGTAATTGGCCGGGAAGCGGTGACCCGGTCCAGCCGGACAAAGGCCGATTTCTGTTGGGCCTCACCGGTTGCATTCGCTTGTGACGTTGCGGCTAAAAACAGAACTGCAAATACTACAAACAGGAAAACTCCTGTCTTGCGCACTGAGCACCTCAAGGGAGCTGTTTTTATGTCGTTCAACAGCATAATCCCTTAACGGTTCCAAGGGGAAACGGGCTTTGTATTTAGGGCTGTTACTCCACTTGGCATTACCGCGCTTTGGCGACGGCTGCGGAAAGCGAATTTCCAAAAGCCTGGCTAACTCACCTGGACCAGAGTTGAGTCAGAATGCGAATGGGTTGCGGCCGGGTCGCACGTGCATGAGGAAGGCTTGCGACAGGGTCACAGCTTGATTCCAGCTCCTGGTTCCGCCGCGCCTCCTCCCTCTCTCTGATCCACGAACGGATGCTGAACCCGTAGATACAAATGCAAAACAGGTTTGCCGGGATGAACCCGAACTGGGAAGTCTGTACACCGATTACGCAGACAATCACACTATTCACGCCGGAGATCACGAGGCCACTCCATAGTTTTCGTCCCACAAGGATGGTCCCTAGAACGGTGAGGACACAAGAAAGATAGTCGAGACGGAACATAGCGCAACGGTCTCCTCTTCATGCCTCTCGGTCCTTAAACTTGGGGACTCGCGATCTCCAAATTCGCCAGCGTGTGCCAATGAATTATGCAAACGTAGTGCCACAACTCGGTGGAACCAACTCAAGGAAGTGTTTGCGATTGATTAATTGGCGGTTATGGGGAAAGCGGCAGGGAAAAATTTAGGTGGGCGCATCTGGAAGTGACGAAGGCAGAAGACGAAATCTCGTCGCCGCGACTGGATATAGCCACTTCACGTCACGAGAGAGCCCTCAAGCGGAGGCCTTCAACTCCGCAACGCGATCGCGGATTCGCTTCACAAAAGCGTCGTCCTCAGTCGTCCCCGGCTTAATCGAATCGAGATTGACATCAACATTGGCGAGCGCTCCTGTCATGGCGGCATTCGCCAATGCAATCGAAGTCGCGAGGTCGGATTTCATGTTGGGGTTGGTCACCGGCTCCAGCGTCTTGGCGATCTGTACAACTTCGACCGCCATCTCGGCGACGCTGAGCGGCACGTTAGTTGCCTGCCGCAGAGCGCCGTTGATCGTCCGTTCCCCATTGCCGGAGTCTTTCGTCTCCTTCGCGATCTTGTAAGCCTTCATGACTAAGTTGTACGACTCTGCGTCGGCATCGATGGCGGCCTTCAGCTCTTCCCGCAGCACGCCGAGCTGGGCGAGGGCCTCGCTGAGCTGGCTCTCATACTGCAAGTACGCCTTCTTTCCGCGGGACATGCTCGCCACCATTGCGGCCAGCCCTGCGGCCATGGCGCCGCTGGCTGCTGCAGCACTTCCGCCTCCTGGGGTCGCCGTGGGCGCGGCCAGCTGCTCGATGAATGGTTCAATGCCCGCGCGGAGCCCTCCGATCGCCATTTTGCCGCTCATCACCGCGGCCAGACGATTCTCCAGGATCAGTGAAGAATCGAAATTCTCCACTTGCAGGAACCACTCTGCGGCCTGCTCCAGAGCCAGCTTGGGGATCAGGCCGACAATCTCGCTCGAGACGGGGACTACACCGTAACGCGCTGCTTCGCGTTTCACAAATTCAAATACCCGATGGATCGGCGTCTGCTCGAAGTCAGTCAGATTCATCGAGACCTGCGCGAGTCCGCGCACCAGGAATCCCGCGCCCTTCACGAAGCGCAGGCCACCGGTAGAAAAGCGCACGGCCTTGGCAATTTTCTTCGCAATATCGACGTTCGACGTATTCAGAAAGACGTTGTAGGCGATCAGGGCTTTTCGCGCGCCCACCACGGTAGCGCCTGCAGTTGGGTGCACACGGGGCTCGCCAAAATCCGGCTTGCGCGCGGGGTTTGTCGCGATTTCGTCGCGAATCCCCTCAAACTGGCCACGCCGGATGTTTTCGAGATTCTGCCGTTCGGGCGAGGTGGCAGCGGCCTCGTAAAGGTAAACGGGAATCTGATACCGCTTTGCGATCTCCGCCCCGACGCGCTTGGCCATCGCGACGCAATCCTCGAGTGTGACGCCGTCAATGGGGATGAAAGGGATTACGTCGGCGGCGCCCATGCGCGGGTGCGCGCCATAATGCTTGGTCAAATCGACTAGATCTGCAGCCTTGCCAACACCGCGAATCGCGGCTTCTTCAATCGCCTCGCGTTCGCCCACCAGCGTAATCACGCAGCGGTTGTGGTCGGCATCCATCTCCCGGTCGAGAAGATAGACGCCGGGCACTTTCATCGCCTCGACGATCGCATCGACCTTGGCGGCATCGCGGCCTTCGGAGAAGTTTGGAACACATTCAACAAGAGTGGTAGGCACGAAAAGAAGGATAAATCAGCGGCTGGCCTGCGACCGCGTGCGCCGTGACTCCCTGTCAGCCTGTCGTCGCTTCTAGTGCGCTACAACCCTATCCGAGATCCGGTCGTACTCCGACTTTGAGACGACTCGCTTTTTCACCAGGTCGCCGGGATCGTCATAGGGCCGGCCGTCCACGATCCTTCGAGCGCGAACAGCATCGATACCCGGCAATGTCTGAAGGTCGTCCGCCGACGCCTTGTTGATGTCGACCGCACCCTTCGAGTCTCTCTGTTGCTTCAAGCCGTCTGCAACGCCTTTGGCAGCGGCCTTCATATCGGTGACAGCTTCGCTGGTTGCCTTGGCCGTGTCGTGGCGGATGGTTTCGGGGCTGGGATTCGTCTGGGTACAACCGGCCAGACAGAGCAGAGCAAGAGTCCCTACGAAAACACTCTTCATATCCTCTTCGATGCTGAAAGTGGGGCACTCGCTGGCTCTACAATTGTGAATTGCCCTTAACCGGCTGGCAGAAGAAACCCCTCCAGCGCTATCGTCGAATGCAGGAGTCCCCCCGATGACCCTGGCAACCCCATCAATTCGCGCACCGCGCGGCAGTCAACTCCGCTGCAAAGGCTGGCAGCAGGAAGCTGCCCTCCGCTGCCTCATGAACAACCTGGACCCGGAAGTGGCCGAACGCCCATCGGACCTGGTTGTTTACGGCGGCATCGGCAAGGCTGCGCGCAACTGGGAGTGCTTTCATGCCATCGTGCGCGAGCTCGAGCACCTCGGTAACGAAGAGACGTTGCTGGTCCAATCCGGCAAACCGGTTGGCGTGTTTCCTACGCATGACATGGCGCCGCGCGTTCTCATCGCCAACTCGAACCTTGTTGGCAAATGGGCAAACTGGGAACACTTTCAGGAACTCGACCGCAAAGGCCTGATGATGTATGGCCAGATGACGGCCGGCAGCTGGATCTACATAGGGACGCAGGGCATTCTGCAAGGCACATTTCAGACATTTGCCGCGCTTGCGGATCAGCACTTTGCCCATTCCGGCGGATCTGGCACTTTGAAGGGCAAACTGGTGGTGACGGGCGGAGTCGGCGGGATGGGCGGTGCGCAACCGTTGTCCGTTACGTTGAACGGCGGCGTGGTCCTCGCCATTGACGTCGACCGATCACGCATTCAGCGCCGTGTTGATACGCGCTACTGCGACACGGTGACCGACGACCTGGATGAGGCCCTGGAGCTTTGTGAATCGGCTCGCAGCGGGGGGCGTGCTCTCTCCGTCGGTCTCGTCGGCAACTGTGCGGATGTGCTGCCGGAGATCGTGCGCCGCGACGTGCATGTGGATGTGGTCACGGACCAGACCAGCGCCCACGATCCGCTGAATGGCTACGTCCCTCAAGGGTTGACTCTCGGCCAGGCCACGGAACTGCGCCAGCGCGATCCAGAGGAATATGTGCGTCGCTCGACGGCGTCTATGGTTGTCCACGTGGACGCAATGCTCGCCTTGCAGCGCGCGGGCGCCGTGGCCTTCGATTATGGCAACAACATTCGCCGTTTCGCCTTCGATGCTGGCTGCGCCGATGCTTTCCTCATCCCCGGTTTCGTGCCCGAATACATTCGCCCGCTCTTTTGCACCGGAGCCGGCCCGTTTCGTTGGGTCGCTCTTTCCGGCGATCCCAAAGACATCGACCGGACAGATGAATTGGCGCTGGAGCTCTTTCCTGAAAACGAAATCCTGACCCGCTGGTTAAAGCTTGCTCGCGGTCGCTTTGCTTTCCAGGGGCTGCCAGCACGCATCTGCTGGCTTGGTTACGGTGAGCGCGCGAAGATGGGCCTGGCCATCAACGAACTGGTACGCAAAGGAGAAATTTCCGCACCTATCGCTATAGGCCGCGACCACCTCGATACAGGATCGGTCGCCAGCCCCTATCGCGAGACGGAGAAAATGCTCGACGGTACAGATGCAGTTGCGGATTGGCCGATCCTGAATGCGCTGCTGAACACGGCGTCGGGCGCAAGCTGGGTCAGCTTCCATCACGGGGGCGGCGTGGGCATGGGTTACTCGCTCCACGCGGGCCAAGTAACGGTAGCCGACGGGACAGACAATGCTGCCCGCCGCATCGAGCGCGTGTTGAACAACGACCCTGGCATTGGCGTTGCGCGGCACGCCGACGCGGGTTACGATCTCGCCCGGCAGACTGCACGCGAAAAGGGAATCCATATTCCGATGGCAGGGAATTAGCTATGCCGGGAACCATCGCACTCGTCAACATCGGGCAGCTTGTCACCCTCGCCGGTCCGCCGCGCCCACGCGTCGGCGCAGAATTGCGTGAGTTGGGATTGATTCCGGACGCCGCACTGCTGATAGAAGAGGGCCGTGTGGAGGCTGCTGGTCCGTACGTCAAACTACTGCCTGACATCCCGCCTCACGCCGTGGTCATCGATGCGGGCGGCAAATGTGTGACTCCGGGATTCGTCGATGCGCACACGCATCTGGTCTTTGCAGGCAACCGCGCCGCCGAGTTCGAGCAGCGCATTGCAGGAGCCACCTATCAACAAATCGCTGCTGCGGGCGGGGGCATTCTCCGCACCGTTGCGGCCACACGTGCAGCCAGCGAAGACGAATTACTCGCCTCCACGCGCAAGCATCGCGACTGGATGCTTCGCTCCGGAACCACCACTATCGAGGCCAAGTCCGGTTATGGTCTCGACCGCGCCACCGAAATGCGCATGCTGCAAGTCATCGCGCGTATCGACTCGGAGGGACCGTCGCGTCTCGTTCCCACCTTGCTTGCAGCCCACACCATTCCGCCGGAGTTTGCCGAGCGGCGCGCGGACTATGTGAGCTGGGTTGCCGATGAGTTGATTCCCGAGGTCGCCGCCGCAGGCTTGGCCCGCTACTGCGACGCCTTCTGCGACGATCATGCCTTCACCCTTGCCGAGACGCGCACGGTGTTGAAATCTGCGCGTCGCCAGGGCCTGCGGCTTCGGATTCACGCTGAGCAATTTTGTCCCGGCACCGGCGCCGCGCTCGCTGCGGAACTTGGCGCGGCAACCGCAGACCATCTCGAGACCGTAACCGATGAAACCTTGCGCCAGCTTTGCAATGCGGGTGTGCAACCGGTGCTGCTGCCGGGCTCGGTCTTTGCGCTGGGCCGCACGCAGTACCCACCGGCTCGAAAAATGATCGAAGCTGGACTTGCGATCGTATTGGCTACCGACTTCAATCCTGGATCTTCGCCCATCGCATCCATGCCGATGATACTCTCGCTCGCATGCCTGCGGATGGGATTGGCCCCTGCTGAAGCGTTGATGGCGGCGACCATCAATGCCGCCTACAGTCTCGATCTCGGCAATAGTCTCGGTTCGCTCGAGCCCGGCAAGGAAGCCGACTTTGCGATCCATGAATTCGACGACTACCGCGAGCTGGCCTACTTCATTGCGGCCCCTGCGCGGCCGCGTGTGTTCATTGCGGGGACAGAAGTGACACCGGCGCAGGTTGAGTTTCTACCGCCTAAGCCGGTTCGGCGCGAAGTGGTGCGTCTGCGCCGATCAGATTAGGGGCGCGTGCGTTCGCGCTCTCCGCCGTTCCACGACGAACACCAGAACGCCGGCTCCAACAAGGACGATGGTCCCGCCCACAACTTTTGCCACGGCGAGCGGCTTGTTCGGGTCGTCATGCGCCGGGAAAGCAGAAAGAACGATGGTGAGCGCAGTGCTGGCCAGGCCCACGCTCGCCAGCAGGATCGCAACCGGCCTGCCTCCCAACACCCGCCGTACCTCGGGTCCCACGGGCCTTCTCTGCATCTTGATCATCGCCCCGAACAAAAACAGGTACGGCAGGAAATTCGCAATAATCGCCATACTGACAAGCACGTCGTAAGCGCCACGTACTGTTGTGCCCGCTTGCCCGATCAACGCCACCAGGACGCCCGAGCCCCCATAGACGGCGAGCGCGACCCATGGTGTGCGATACCGCGGGTGGACCCATCCGAACGCCGCGGGAAGATAGCGATCGACCCCGGCGACGAAAGGCAGCCGCGCACTCGAAGAAAGATTTCCGGCGGCGCCCCCGATAGCATTGAGTGCGACCAACAGAGCCATGGGCGCCAGCAGCCAGGTCAAGCCGAGGCGGTCGCTCAACACATGAACCCCGTTGACGAAGCCATCCGGACCGCCCACCGCATCGCTGGGCAGGGCCACCAGCAGCGCAGCCGTCCCGCCTACATAGCCAACGGTCAGAATGGCCCCGGCGACAAGCAGGGCCCACGGAATCGTGCGGCGGGGATTCTCGATTTCATCCGCCATGGCGGAGATAGACTCTGTTCCGGCGAAGGCAAAAAAAACGCTCGACCAGAAGACCGCGTTGCCCAAAGACCAATGAGGAGCGAAGCTCGCCGGCGGATAGCGGACTGCCGGGCCGAATCGCCAGAAAGAAACTGCGGCCATCAGGATCAGCGCGGTTAACGGAAGCACGACTCCGAGCGCGCAGATATTGTTCAACCACTTACCCGCGTTCACGCCGAGGATGTTGATCAAGGTGATCGCCCCCAGCCAGAAAGCTGCGAATGTCATGTAATAAACCGGATTTGCATTCAGCACTTGCGCCCGTGTCCCGAAGGCAAAAAGCGCCGATCCCGCGCCAAAATAAAGGACGCTGGCAAAGAAAGGCAGATTGCACATCCAGTAAGTCCATGCGCAGATAAAGCCGGAGAAGTCGCCGAATGCCTCGCGTGTCCACACATAAATGCCACCCTCTTCGGGATACCGCGACGACAGTTCCATCACGCTCGCGGCCAGTGGAAGAAAGAAGCAACTGACCGAGGCAATCCAAACCACTAGAATGCTCGGCCCCGCGGCCGCGGCGGTGGCGGTCCAGCGCAGACTCAGAACCGTGGCCACGTAGAAGGGCACGAGGTCGCGGAACCGGATGCCTCGCTTGAGTGCGGGAATTTTTCCTAGTGAAGAAGCCGCGGGCATGTACGGCGGAGGATAGCAGAGCGGCGCAGATCAGACAATTGGAACTTTTGGCGTTTCGAGCTTATGCAGTCGGATAAGGTGTACAGATAATATTGTTTTCTATACAGACATGGCGTACTCTATTCACAGGAGTGCCTCATGGCAGCCGCAAGGACTTCCGCTGTTCGCAAAAACATCAGACTCAATCAAGCGCAGATTGCACTTGCGCAAAAGGCCCTTGGAGCCTCAACAGAGACCGAAACCATTGTGCGCGCGCTCGATCTCGTCATCTCGGAGGCCGCCCGCAATCGCATGACAGCCGAAGCCAATCAGCGATTCTTCAAAAGCGGGATTCGCATCCGAGACGCGTTCGGAAGCTTGTCGCAGTAGCTGATGCCTATTCTGTTCGACTCCTCTGTCTATATCGCCGGGCTGCGCTCCGGTGGCGATGCGACCGTCGTCCTGCAAAGGTGGGCCAGGGAATCTCCCTTGTGGCTAAGTTCGGTGGTGATCGAGGAGCTCTACGCGGGCTCTAAGCCGGCTGATCGCAGAGTGCTCGAAAAGCTCGAGCGCGATTTCACCAAAGCCAATCGCGTTGTCGTGCCAAGCCTCAGCGACTGGTCCTTCACAGGCAAGATTCTCGCTGGCATCGCTCAGACGTACGGATACGAGAAGATCGGAAGAGCGCGTCTCACCAACGACGCCCTCATCGCCACAAGCGCCGCACGCAACGGCATTCAGGTGATCTCCATCAACGCGAGGGACTTCGCCCTGTTGGCGCAGTTCTGCCCGCTTCAGTGGCAGGCGAGGTCTTTGTAAGCTCAACTCCATGTGCAGCGCGTTCGGCATTGTGTTTTAGCGATTACCTATATCCTTCAGCACCGCCATCGCCGCGTTGCGACCGTTGATGCCGATTACGCTGCCGCCGGGGTGCGTGCACGCGCCGCAGAGATACAGGCCCGCCATAGGGGTGCGTGCAGACAGCCGATTGGCCCACATGTACGGCGGCAGGCACTCGCCCTGAAAAATGTGTCCCCCAGTGAGACCCACTTTCTTCTCGATGTCCGGAGGACCGAGCACCTGCGTATCGATTACGGCGCTATCGATGTTGGAGCAGAAGCGGGCAAGGGAACTGAGTGCCAGTTGTCGCACTTCTTCGCGCCTCTCGTCCCAGGTGCCGCGAGCAAACTTGTAGGGCACATACTGCGCAAAAACGCTCATGGTGTGCGTGCCTGGCGGGGCAACCGAGCCGTCATGCACGCTCTGAAAATACAGTTCGCACCACAGATGCTCTGGAAGCTCGCCACGCCTTGCGGCGGCATACCCCGCCTTCCACTCGTCTTTTGTCAGCGGCGCATTGATCTGCCCGTAGTGGTGCGGTTCATTGACTCCGGGCCGCGCGGTGAAATTCGGCAGCTCGTGCAGATGCACATTGAGCTTCACCGTGCAGCCTTCGATTGGGGTCTGCTCGACCTTTGCGCGCCACGCGGAGTCGGCGGCGTCGCCGAGAAGTCGCAGAGTCACGCGCGGATCCGCATTCGACACGATGGTGCGCGCAGCGATGCGCTCGCCACCTTCGAGGAGCACGCCTTCGCCTGGCACAATTTCCGCGACAGGCACCCCCGACACCACCGTGGCACCGGCTTCGCGCGCTGCGTCGCAGAAATAGAAGGAGACCATGCCCATGCCACCCTGCACGTAGCCCCACATGGCGGGTATGCCACCCAACCGCCCCGAGGCGTGATGGAAGCGAATCGAAGCGGTGCCCTTGTCGAACGGGCTTGCGTTGGTGCCGATGACGCCCTGGCCGAGATACGCGACCTGCAATCGTTCGTCGCGCAGATATCGCTCCACGAATTCCGCCATCGACCAGTCGAAGAGCAGCGCCCAGGCCTCGTCATCGTTGCCGAGCCGGTCTTCGATTTGATCGCGAGTGGGCGCGTCGCCGATCCAGAAGTCTCGGGCAGAAGAATCTTCTTCTCGCACAGGATCATTGCCGCTCTTACCGCTTGGTGGCCGCAGCGCATCGCGCAGCCGCCGGACAACATCGCTCATCGCGCGGAACCCGTCCACATCGCCGGGAGCGAGTGCGCGCACTTCCTCCAAGCATCGCTCGTCATCGTCCCACAACTGAATGCTGGTGCCATCGAGGAAGGGAACAAACAATCCATTCACCGCAGGTGTCCAACGGAATCCGCGCCGCGGCAGTTCCAATTCTTCGATCACCAGAGGATGCAGGAGCCCGGCAAGATAGGCGCACGGAGACATGCGCACGCCGGGGAACGGCTCTTCAATTGTGCAGGCTCCGCCAACGCGTGCACGGCTCTCAATCACCAGGACCTGCTGGCCGGCCCGCGCAAGGTAGGCAGCACAAGCCAGGCCGTTGTGGCCCGCGCCCACCACGATGACGTCCCAAGTCTGGGCAGCCAACTCGCGAACTGGAACCGACAATCCGATTTCGCCTAGGATTTCGGCGGTAGGGGAGGGCATATGTGTTCCAAACTAACATTGTCGCGAAGTCGCGATTGGTTCCGTTCAACACCAGGATCACTTGACGCTGATGTCCCCATCCGCATCCACCACCAGGTCGTCCCCCTGAATCTGGATGGAGTGAATCTTGAGCTCGTCCAGCGACACTTTGTAGCCGGACGAGGCGGTCGAGCCCTCCAGCGCTTTTCGCAGCAGCTCTGCCGCATTGACCTTCATGCTGGAAGGCACCTGGTGGCTGAGAAACGGCGACAGCAGAAAATTGAGCTCTCTTCGATCGCTCACCTTGATCATCTGCGCGTCGCGGAATCCAATGCTCTCTCCCTCGCCATAAGGCGCCAGTGAAACCTCAGATGTCGGCGCCAGCGATATGCCAAGGCAGGCTCCGTGGACGGACTGTCCCAGCCGCGCGTGGGTCTTGATCTTGACCACGATCCGGTCCTGCACGAAGCTCAGTTGCGCGTCGTCGGCATAAACCCAGCAGGCTGACTGAGCATTGCCCTTGAGGAAATAGCGACCGTTCGGACCGCTGAAAAGCTGCTGGCGCAGGGTGCGTTGCAGGGCGTCCCGGCCCACCTTCAGCTCCACCGCCTGACAGGGTGTCAGGCATGTGACCAAGCTTGTGATCAGGGCGACCAATCCAAGTGCTAAAGTCCCCCGAGTTGTTGTCATAGGAGTAATCGTTACACGGGTGGCCTTGCGGCGACCACTTTTGCACAACTTCTGCGATCATTTAGGAGGTCTAGAACAGGGTCATAGCGCGAGTAAGGCTATATTGCACAACAATATAGGCGGACCTTTTTCAGCGCTCACGGTTCCGATCGTAATTGCCTGAAAAACATCGATTTACTATTGATTTTTGGAGAAAAAATCCTTAAAATAGGACCATTAGCGTTCCTCAGGACCGAGAGGGTCCCCAGCCGCCGTCCGAGGATGTTTCACCAAATCACTCCTTTCTTAAGGACAACAAAAACAATGGCAAAGCGTCGTGGAAATCCGAATTGGGGCAAACCTGAGCCCATAGGGCCTGTTGTGCCTACCGTAACCTCCTTCGAGCAAATCGTGAAGGAGTTCAAACTCACCCCGGATCAGTACATCCGGTCTACCCGCCTCCGTGAGTGGGCACGCCGGAACAAGAACTCAAAGTACATCCCCGAAGCACTCCTTGAGGCGTGGGGCTTTGAGATCGAATCGACGTTGTAGGGGTTTCTCGGTCAGGTCAAAAAGCGCCGCCCTCGGGCGGCGCTTTTGCTTTGAGATCCGGTTCTCCTCATCTGCCGGCCGTCTCGATTACTTTGTGGGCTCCGTTTTTCGCGGTCCTGGACCCCGCTTTTGCTGTCCCGGCTTAAATCGTTCAGAATAAGGCATAGCCATGCCAGAGACTGTCCGCACCATCGAACCTCCATTCACCGATGTTCCGGGAGCATTGGAGGAGATCCGTGCCGGCCGCATGGTGATCGTCGTCGATGATGAGGATCGCGAGAACGAGGGCGATCTGACCCTGGCTGCGGAACACGTAACCCCCGAAGCCATCAACTTCATGGCCCGCTACGGCCGAGGCCTTATCTGCCTCACCTTGACGGAAGAACGCGCCGATCATCTGCGCCTCTTTCCCATGACCCAGCAGAACTCCTCGCGCTTTGGCACCGCCTTCACGGAGACCATCGAGGCGCGGGAGGGTGTCACGACAGGTATCTCCGCTGCCGATCGAGCCCAAACCATTCGCACCGCCATCGATCCGAAAAGCACCTATAGCGATCTGGCTAGACCGGGCCACATCTTTCCATTGCGTGCTCGCCGAGGCGGTGTTCTGGTCCGCGCGGGGCAGACTGAGGCTTCAGTCGACCTGGCTCGCATGGCGGGACTCAATCCGTCTGGCGTGATCTGCGAGATCATGCGCGACGACGGCGAAATGGCGCGCATCCCCGACCTGATCCCGTTCTCGCGGGAGCATGGGCTCAAGATCCTGACTGTCGCCGAGCTCATTCGCTATCGACTCCGCCACGAGCGCTACATTGTGCGCGCCGGCGAAACCCTCATTCAAACCAGTCATGGCGAATTCCGCATGATTGCTTACGAGAGCGAGGTGAATGGCGGCGAGAGTCACATCGCACTGGTGCGCGGCGATCTCTGTCCAGGCTGCCCCGCATTTCACGAAGGACCTTCAGGGTTGCTGACGCGGGATGGCGCCTCGCGGCCGCCGTGCTCTCATCCCGTCCTGGTGCGCGTACACACCCGTTGCACCGCGGGCGATGTGTTCGCGGCCGACTGCCGCTGCCGCGAGGTCCTCGACCAGTCCATGCGCATGATCGCCGAGGAAGGCTGCGGCGTGATTCTTTACCTTCACAACACCTCGCGCGGTTTCGAGATCGACCACGCGCCGGTTCCCGACTCCACGTTCGAACCGGGCGGCGCTGTCATTCCGGCGAATGCGCCCGAAGGCAGCGCTTCACGCATCATTCTTCATCAGGCGATGCGCGCTCGCGAAGGCTCACAGGCCCGTACCGGGCGCATCCTCCGCGCCATCGGGCTGGGGGGCCAGATTCTTTCGGATCTGGGCATCCAGCGCATTCGACTGCTCTCCAACACGCCCATGCACATTCCTGCTCTTGAGGGATTCGGCCTTGAAATCGTGGAGCAGGTTCCGATTCCGATCGAAGAGTGCAGCCGCGTCTAGCGTTGTTTCGATTTCTTCACGACCCGAAAATGCAGGTTGTGCCACCATGGCGTTATGATCGCAGCGGCCCCTGCATTCATGTGACTGGTGGGGCCGGGATACTAGAATTTCACGTGTTTGCCTATTGGAACGGCAAAGGATAACCCTAAGCTTTCACTGAATGCGATCATTTAATCCCAAAGTGGTCAGAATTGACCATACCGAATCAATCCAAACCTGTAAGATCAGCGAAACAGTCTAAGGGAATCTCCGGCGGGATGTCCGCCAACGGAAATCCTGCCTATTCTTGCATGGATACCTCCGATCGTTGAGACGCTCTCTGGGCCACAAAACTCGCGCCAACAAAGATTGGATTCAATGAGCGTCCACCTGGTTAACCCAAGCGACAATTCTTTTGGAACGGCGGTCATCACACCCCGTTGGCTATTTGTTCTCGCCGCCGCAACGCCGCAAACGGCTGGCGACCCGATTCTGATCGACGAATCTCTCGAGCAGATCGTGCCGGAGTCCATTCTCCCCGGGGACATCGTGGGCATCAGTGTCCACACCGGCAACGCTCTGCGCGGCTACCAGGTGGGCCGGATGGCCCGAAGCCGTGGCGCGTGGGTCGTCTATGGCGGGATTCACGCCACCCTGTTTCCAGATGAAGCATTCGAGCGCGGAGAAGCCCACGCAGTCGTCACAGGCGACGGCGATGTCGCCTGGGGCAAAGCCGTCAACGATTGTTTAGCCGGTAAGCCCGAGCGCGTATACACAGGCGGGCGGCTCGAAGGCAGCGAGTTTCTGCCCGCGCGATGGGACCTGATGGATCCGCAGAAGTACATGTGGGCCTCGGTGCAGACGATTCGCGGTTGCCCGAAACATTGCTCTTTCTGCAGCGTCTGGCGCACGGACGGTCAAAAGCCCCGGCAACGCAATCATCAGCGCGTGGTGGATGAAATCATCGAACTGCGTCGGATTGGTTTTCGCTTTATCGCCCTGGCCGATGACAACTTTTATCCGGTCACGTTGACCGACCTTCGCTTGGCCCTAGAGCAAAAGAATCAAGCCAAACTCGATGAACTCAATGCGATCCGCGCTGAACGATTCCAGCTGATGGAAGAGCTCGCGAAGCTTCCCAAGGACATGGTGTTCTTTACGCAGATCACCATGGAAGCCGGCGAAGACGGAACGTATCTCGACGCCATGCACAAGGCAAATATCAAAGGCGCGCTCGTCGGCGTCGAGGCCGTCACCCCCGAAGGCTTGAAAGCCGTCTTCAAGGATTGGAACTATTCCGGTGAAGCTCTCGCCCGCCAGTTACAGACCTTCAAGCAACATGGCGTTCATGTCCTCGGTTCGTTTATCTTCGGCCTGCCGACCGACAAGCCCGCCACCTTCGATGCGACAGTCGAAATGGCGCTCAAAGCGGGCGTGACCTTCGCGCAATTCGTCATGATGACGCCGTTCCCCGGCACCGTCGATTTCGGCAAATGGGAAAAAGAACAGGCCAAGGATCCCATGATGGTGGGCGACGTGCCTATCACGCGTTACTGGCTGATCCCTACCGAGGTTCGCCCCAAGATGTTTACGCCCCATCCCTCCATGAGCTCCGACGAAATTCGCGAGCGCACACAAAAGGTATGGGACAGGTTCTACACCTGGGGAGCCATCTGGGAAAGGTCTGCCTGCACGCCAACACTGCGCGCCCGTCTCGGATTCATCTTTCTGTCGAAGCTCTACCGGCAAATGTATGCGGGGACCGGCATCTCGACCGATAGCGCGCGCCGCAAAAAGTCGAAGAGGTGGGCGCGCTGGACGGCACACCAATGCAAGAAGCTCTTCCGCGCCACCCCCATGCCCGAACTCGAGGGGCCGGTGTGGGACCGCGGGATTCCGAAGCTCGCCGAGGCGGCGGTGGCGGGCGGGAAGATGTCGGTGCCCTTTGTGGTGATCGCCGAGCAGTAAGCGGCGCGGGAAACTGCTGGACAGAGCCCTGCCCCGGGCGGAAACTTAGCAGCGGAAAATAATCCTCTTCGACAGGAGTGGATGATGACGCCGCTGCGATGGCTAGGCCCTGCTCTGGGATTGGCCGCGATCCCGGCCGCGTGCGGATGCGGCGGGCACGCAATGTATGCTCCCCAGCCGGCAATCTCGGTTTCGCTGGCAAACCCTCGCGTCGTTGTGTCGCAGGACGGGATGCAGGTGACGGTCCCGATCCAGATCGATTCGACCAGTGAAACGGCCATCGTGATGGTTGTGGGGTTGCCAGGAGGCATTGAGGAGACTTACCGGGCGTCGGATACCAACCCTTCCGGCACTCTGTTTTTTACCGGCAGTCCGGCGGCGATGGTCGGGACTTATATGCCAACGATTGAGGTGAGTTCTGCCGGGGCGATGGCGACGACACAGTTTCAGCTGGTCGTGACCGCGGGTGGGACGTAGAAGAAACCGGCTTTGGACCGCAGTCGCGCATCGCGGTTATCTCCCTATGTCTCGAGGGCGAGACCACAAGTGCCTGGCCGCGTCATTCAAAGCTGCAGACTGGCAGCCGTTCCCCGAATCCCTACCAACCAAGGACGTAAGCAAACACCAGCGGGGCCACGATCGACGCGTCGCTCTCGATGATGAACTTCGGCGTATTCTCGCCCAGCTTGCCCCACGTGATCTTCTCATTCGGCACCGCGCCGGAATACGACCCGTAGCTCGTCGTCGAATCCGAGATTTGGCAGAAATACGCCCACAGCGGCACGTTGGTGCGCTGCAGATCCTGGTGCAGCATCGGCACCACGCAGATAGGAAAATCACCGGCGATCCCGCCCGCAATCTGGAAAAATCCCAGTGGCGCTTTCGCCGTCGTGTTGGTGTACCAGTCGGCCAGCTCCATCATGTACTCAATGCCGGTGCGCACCGTATGCACCTTCTTCACATCGCCTGCGATGCAGTGACCCGCATACATATTGCCCAGCGTCGAGTCTTCCCATCCCGGCACAAACATGGGCAAATTCTTTTCCGCCGCAGCCAGCAGCCAGCTGTTCTTCGGGTCGATCTGGTAGCTCTTCTTCAGGTCACCTGACAGCAGAATCTTGAAAAAGAACTGATGCGGAAAAAAGCGGTCTCCGGCTTGATCGGCGCGCACCCACTCCTTCAGCACTTCATTTTCGATACGCCGCATCGCCTCCATCTCGGGAATGCAGGTGTCGGTCACGCGGTTCATATGGCGCGACAGCAGCTTGGCCTCGTCGGCCGGGGTCAGGTCGCGATAGTGCGGCACGCGTTCGTAGAAATCATGGGCGACGAGGTTGAAAACATCCTCTTCCAGATTCGCGCCGGTGCAGCAGATGCCGTGCACCTTATCCTGGCGAATCATCTCGGCAAGAGACAGGCCCAGCTCGGCGGTACTCATGGCGCCGCCGATGGTTAGAAACATTTTTCCGCCCGAAGCGAGCAGGTCGTTATAGGCCTGGGCTGCGTCGATGAGGGCCGCGGCATTGAAGTGCCGATAGTGATGCTTGATAAACGAAGTGATTGCAGACATGTTTCTTTTCGTAACTCCCGTTCAATACGCTAACACAACGAAATCAGCGGAAAATGAACGTGAAACGCCGCCGAGCGCGGGCAAATGCAGTTCTGCTTTCGTTCTCTGCACGTAATATCGACCGCCTTCTCTGCGACCTATCGAGAAGCCACGCCAAGCCATCGCCTGGACGGCTAGTCCCTCACGGCTTCGACAGCAAATCCGCCTTGCCCGTCGCCAGGTCCACGGGCACCGAGACATGTTCGAGAACGATCAGCCACTTCCCGCCGATCTTTCGATACACATCCGTCATCCGCACGGCCAACTTGGAAGTCGACCCATCTTTCGCCGTCATCGTTCCGTCTTCCACATAATGGCTGTAAGCCGTCGATCCATCCACCGTGATACTCAACTCGGAGATCGTATTGTGAATCGGCCCAGGGAACTGCTCGAACAGCTCTTGCCAGTCCTTCTTGTAGGCGTCCCAGCTAGGGTATTCGCGCGGTGGAATGACGTCGAAAACAAAGAGCTGATCGCCCGGCGCATAGTTCGCCATGATGGCATTCACGTCGTGGGCATCGAATGCCTTCCGCCCTCGCTCCAGGAGCGCCGCAATCGCATCCTTGTCGCTTGATGCGGAAGCTGCCGATGCAAGCGTGGTGATAAACAGAACTGCGAGAGGCAGGAACCATACTGGCGCAAATCGGAAACGTGTCATTAAAACCTCCAGTGCAAATCGCCTTCGGGAAGAGCGCCAGTGTATCGCACTCGTGGGTGTTTGCGTCCCTGTGTGGAAAAATCGCGCTCGCAATCCGGCCTTCGACCTTGACAAGGCAAACCCGTCATCGACTCTGGCGTGGTCCCATGTGTCCTGCCTCACCCCCGCGATTCAGCCTTTAGTCATTTGAGTGATCCGCATCTCCTTTCAATCCGCCGGACCACCTCTCCAACACCACCCGTTCGTGATCGGAATCACTGATCGGCGGACCCCAGATGGGTTCTCCTCACCTGTTGAGCTCCAATCCTGCGCCCGCTTCCTGCGACGCGCGGGCCGGAGAGACGGGCCTTTCATGCAGCCTTTGGGTCCCCTCTGTTCCGGAGAAAGCAGACGGCAGAATGATCCAGGCCGTAGCCCGCAGCACAGTCTCGCCAGCCGATCCGCGAGGGCATCATTCAACCTCAGGACCCGCCTCGGGCCCAATAAAAGTGACTCCAGAAATCACGAACCCGGTCAAGCTGACGCAGGGCGTCCTTTTCTTAAGGACGATCCCGCTCAACAAAAGCGGCCTCGTCGTTGGGCAATTGTGGACCCGTTCAAGCCTCTGGTCCCGCTCTGCGGTTTCTCTAGTCTTCGGCCTATTCATTCTTCTCAATACGCACCCGCTCCACGCCCAGACTGATTGCCTCTCCTGTCACGGCGACGCCACCATGAAGGACGACAACGGCCACAACATCGGCGTCGACGGCCAGAAATTCTCAGCAAGCATCCACGGCAGCCTCAAATGCAATGACTGCCACGCCGACATCAAGGAATATCCACATCCCGAGCACCTTGCCCCGGTTGACTGCTCCAAATGCCACATCGACGAGCAGGACAAACTTAAGGGCAGCGTCCACGCCGACGGCAAAGAGCATCCCTGCACCAGTTGCCACGGCGATGCGCATGCCATCTTCCCCAAGGCTGATCCCCGCTCCGCCGTTTATCCCCTGAATGTGCCTGCAACCTGCGGAAAGTGTCACGGCGACAACGGCGACGCGAGAAAGCATGGCTTGGCCAGCGTCCTTCCGCACTACATGGATTCGATCCACGGCTTCGCGCTCAGCAAAGAGGGCCTGCTCGTCGCCGCCAACTGCCAAAGCTGTCATGGATCCCATGGCATCCTGAGCCATACCAATCCAGCAAGCCCGACATTCAAGGCCAACATCCCGAAGACCTGCGGCAGCTGCCACGCTAAAATCGACGCGGATTTCGAAGATGGTGCCCACGGCAAGGCCATCGCTGCGGGCAAAATGAAAGCGCCCGTCTGCACTGACTGCCACACCGCGCACGCAATCCTGCAACCGACAGAATCCGCTTTCCGCATGCAGTCCACGCCCATCTGCGGCTCCTGCCACAAGGACAAGCTCTCCACCTACCGCGACACCTTCCATTCGCAGCTCGGTTCGCTTGGTGGCTACGTTGAGACGGCCCGGTGCTGGGATTGCCACGGCGCGCACAAAATTCTGCCCGCCTCCGATCCAAGCTCGCCGATCGCACCGGCCAATCTCGTCGTCACCTGCGGCCGCTGCCATGCCGGGGCCAACGCCAGCTTCGTCCGCTACCAGCCACATGCCAACGCGCACGATCGGAAACTCAACCCCGCGCTCTACTTTGTGCGCCTGTTCATGAACCTGCTGCTCGCCAGCACGCTCACGTTTTTTGTCATACACACCATCCTGTGGCTGGTCCGCGCACGGTACGACCAGATCAAGAAGAAGTCGGCTGAAGGAGACCACCATGCCTGATTCGGTCCAAACCACCCCAACCTCCGCACCCGAGCAGGCAACCGGAAACCGCCACTTCGCGCGCTTCACCGCTGCGCAGCGCACCATGCACGCAGTTCTCTTCAGCACTTTTCTCGGTCTCGCTGCCACCGGCCTTCCGTTGCGGTTCAGTGAGAGCATCTGGGCGCGCGGGTTGGCCAAATTCGTAGGCGGATTCGGCGCGATTCTCTTCTTCCATAAGTTCTGCGCGATCGCACTTACCATCGCATTTCTCGTCCACGTCAAAGACATCTTTCAGCGCGCGCTCGTCAAGCGAGAGAAGGGCGTCTTCTGGGGCCCTACCTCCATGGTCGCCAACTGGAAGGATGTCAAAGACATCTTCGCCCACATGCGCTGGTTCATCGGGCTCGGCCAAAGACCGAATTTCGATCGATACGCTTACTGGGAGAAGTTCGACTACTGGGCGGTGTTCTGGGGGATGATCGTTATCGGCTTCTCCGGCTATGCCATGTGGTTCGCGCCTTTCTTCGCGCACTTCCTGCCCGGATGGGCGTTGAATGCAGTGCTCGTCATCCACAGCGAAGAGGGCCTGCTGGCCATCTTATTTATCTTCTCGATCCATTTCGTCAACACGCACCTGCGTCCCGATTCATTCCCGATGGATATGGTGATCTTCACCGGCGTCGAGAGCGAAGAGGAGTTCAAACACAAGCGTCCGCTCGAGTATCAGCGCATGGTGGCGGAAGGAAAGCTCGAATCCCGGCTCGCCGAGAAGCCGCAGAAGTGGTTCGTCAACTTCTCGCAGATTGTTGGGTTTCTCGCGATCTCCGTGGGCCTTATTCTTTTGATCCTTACGCTGACTGCCTATTTCCGCTAAGTAGGAAGTGAGGTTTCTGACTACTTAAACCTGCACGAAGATGGGTGCCCCAGGTCTCGATTCTGATCGGGGTCCCCAGCGACAGGTCCTCGTCGCTGGGGAGGTTGAGACCTGGGAAAGTACTCACCTCGACACGCCGACCTACACGGTCTGAGACGGAGCGAACTCCGCCAGCTCCGGCACTGCGATGGCGCGCACAGCCCGATTCGGCATTTCGTCATGTTGTTGGCCGCCGTTCGTGATCCGAGTCACAGCGAGGTCTTCCACAATAAGCCCATCTTAAATACGTGAATTCGGTTCGTTGGTTGCTGGCGTGTAGTCTCGTTGTGTCTTCTCTCGTCTGGGCCCCGTCTCTTCATGCCGAGCACAAGCTCAAAAATGAAGACTGCCTCGCCTGCCACGGCGACGCCACGATCACCGAAACCGTCAACGGCAAGGCGCACAGCCTGTTTGTCGATGCGACCAAGCTGAAGCACTCGATCCACGGCTCCATGTTCACATGCGTCGACTGCCACACCGACGTCAAAAGCCTGGCCCACGAAACACCGCCCAAGAAACTCACCTGTGCAGGTTGCCACGCCGACGCACTTACAGCGTATTCGCATAGCACCCATGCAAAACCCACTGTGGCCGGTGGCCCCGCGGCCGGTTGTTCCGACTGCCATGGCTCGGTGCATGCGATCGTTACTGCAGACGATGCGCACTC
This sequence comes from uncultured Acidobacteriaceae bacterium, assembly GCA_963704415.1. Classification (GTDB taxonomy): domain Bacteria; phylum Acidobacteriota; class Terriglobia; order Terriglobales; family Acidobacteriaceae; genus Telmatobacter. The sequence continues at coordinate 4,136,423 of OY969908.1, forward strand.
GCCCGTCAATCACGCCAACATTCCCGTCACCTGCGGAAAATGTCACGGCCAGAAATTCCTCATGGAGTCGAACGGCGAGAGCGCCCAGCCCTTCGTCTCCTATCAGCAAAGCGTGCATGGCCGCGCCGTCGAAAAAGGCTCAACCAAGGCCGCCGTCTGCACCGATTGCCACGGGTCGCACGAGATCCTCGCTGCCAACGAACAGAACTCGACGATTGCAAAATTCAATGTCCCCGCGACCTGCGGCAAGTGCCATAGCGCAATCCAACAGACGTTCATGGCCAGCATCCACGGGCAGGGAATCGCCCGAGGCAATAACCTTGCGCCTGTCTGTACAGACTGCCACGGCATTCACTCCATTAAGAATCACCGCGATCCCAACGCCTCCGTCTCCGAACAGAACGTTTCGCGGGACACCTGCGCCCCATGCCATGAGGGCGTGCGGCTGTCCAGCGAATTCGGACTCCCCGGCAACCGCGTCTCCAGTTACATGGACAGCTATCACGGCCTCGCAGTCGAAGGCGGCTCCATCGTCGCCGCCAACTGTTCCAGTTGTCATGGCGTCCACGACATTCTCCCCTCGAGCGATCCGCGTTCCACCGTCAACCACGCCAATCTTCAGGTTACCTGCGGCAAATGCCACAAAGGTGTCACGCAGAAGTTCATCCTCACCCGTGTTCATCTTGAAGACGGATCCCACCCCAAAGACATCGGCTCCGTCGCAGTGCGCTGGGTGCGCATCGTTTATATCGCGCTCATCTTCCTCGTCATCACAGGCATGTTCCTTCACAACGCCATCATCTGGCGCAGCAAGATGGTGGCGCGCCGCAAAATGCAGAATCCGATGATGGTGCGCATGACCATGAATCAGCGCTGGCAGCACCTGATTCTGCTAACCAGCTTCATTGTTCTGGTCATTACCGGCTTTGCTCTCAAATTTCCTGAGTCCTGGTTTGCTGAATTGCTGGGCATGGGCGAACATCTTCGCAGCGTCGTCCATCGCATCGCAGGCGTGGTCCTCATTGGAGCCGGTATCTACCACATTCTCTATGTCGCTGCCTGGCACGAGGGGCGCCGCCTGATTCGCGATTTGGCTCCGCGTCCCAAAGACGCTTTCGATGCATGGGGGACGATGCTTTACTACCTCGGCCTCAGCAAGCAGAAGCCGGCGTTCGGCCGTTTCAACTACGCCGAAAAGGCAGAATACTGGGCTCTGGTCTGGGGCACCGGGCTCATGGGGCTGACCGGCATTATGCTCTGGGCCAAGGTCTGGGTGGGCGACCTGTTCGCACGCTGGTGGGTCGATGTAGCCACTGCGATCCACTACTACGAGGCTATCCTCGCTACGCTGGCGATCGTGGTGTGGCACTTTTACCAGGTCTTCTTCGATCCCGATGTGTATCCAATGAATGGCGCCTGGTGGGACGGAAAGATGCCCGTCGAGCAATACAAGCACGAGCACGCGCTGGATACGGCCTCGATTCCGCAGTCGGATAACGATCCTGGGGACGCTGGCCCGAAATCCTCCAGCGACTAGCCTCAGGTCCTCTCTCTTAGTCCTCTCCGATATCTCCAAGAGAATTGCTGTCTTCTTAAATCCAATGCGAGCCGCCGAGCGTTCACAGTTTAGCCCCGCATTTTTCTGCAAATGGGTTAATCTGACCGAAACCGACAGCAGAGACCAACGGCAAATTGGTCAGCCGTGTCCCGGCCCGACCTTCGCAAGGGAATCCGAACTATGCCGCCATCAACCGCAAAACTCGCCGAGCAAGAACAGCTGGTTGCGGTCCTGCGCGAGTACCGAACGGAGACGGGCCGCTCGCTGCTTGAGGTCGTCGATCAGTCTCCGGTTCTGCTGATCTTCCTTCGCCACTTCGGATGTGCTTTCTGCCGGCAGGCACTCGATCAGGTGGCCCAGATCCGGGCTCAGATTGCAGCCAGAGGCGCACAGCCCGTCTTTGTCCATCTCGGATCGCCCGAGCGCGCCAAGCCCTACTTCGATTACTACCAGCTCTCGACCGTCGAGCGCGTCAGCAACCCCGACGCTTCCCTCTACCAGCATCCGGTCTTCGCTTTATCGCGCATGAACCCTTATCTGAATCTTCTGAGTCTGAAGGTCTGGAAAGGCTGGCTTTCGGGCGCGTTGCGCAAATACGGAATCGGCAGCATTCAGGAAGACGGACATCAAATGCCGGGTGTGTTCTTCCTGAAAGAGCGCAGAATCGTACGAGGCTTTCGCTACCAGACCATCGCCGACGAGCCGGACTACCTGAAACTCATCGGCCCGGCCTGATTCAAGCTGCCTCCGACACCTTGGCTAGCCACGCGAAGCTATTGCCTGGACGGCCAGTCCTCACACCCGCCAATCGTCCGCCCGCCAGCTCTTGATCCGCTCCTTGATCTGCTTGCGATTCAGATTGTGCTCGAGTGCCTGCTTGGCCAGCTCCACCACTTCGTCGTCGCTTGCGAAACGGAGTCCGATGAGTTGATCCTCGGTAAGCCGGTAAATCTGTGCGTGCCACTCCACCGGAGCCAGCGCCTGCAGCCGCAGCCTCTCCTCCAACCGGATCACCCGATCCTGCACCTTCAAAGGATAGTTACGCAGCTTGAATAACAGGATGAACGCCGCGATCGAAAGCACCAGCATCCACCAATGGAAGAAATCCTGCCGATGTACTAGCGCCACGATCGCGACGATCACGTTTGCCAAGGACACCGGTGCAAGAAAAAAGTGGAATAGGGGATCGAACCTGCCGTGGTTTTTGGCACTCTGCGGAGCCTTACTCATGCGCGGACGTCAATTCTTTCAGGCCGGGATTGGCTGAGGACGTCCGCGTCTCCGCAAAGCCGCTCACAGCGGCGCGTGTGGCCTGGTCATTCGCGCTTCCCGGATTCTGCTCGCGCGCCCCGGAGGCTGTCAATGCCGACAGATCATTCGGCTCCACGATCTCGGGTTGTTTCGGGATCAAGCGGTAATGGCCGCGCACCAGGTAATCCACAAAAAGGCCGCCCGCCAAATATGGATTGAACACCGCAATCGGAATAGCATAGGCCGTCGTAATCAACGACTCGGAGATGCTCTTGTTCGACCGGCTCAAATGCCGGTACCCCGGAATCTGCGGAATCTCCAGCACGCTCAATTCGGCGTCGGGATGTTTCTGACCGTAGCGGACGAGCTTATAGGTGATCTGCTTCGGCGTGGTCATCCCCGCATCGGGAAAGATGCTGCGCTTGAACGTCCCTGGAAAATACTCGTTCAATACCACACGCGCAAAATCGGAGCAGTTGCTGAACAGCAGTTGAAAATGCGATTGGTTTTTCGCGTCGTTCATCTTTGCGATGAAGGCGTCATCCTGTTCCGCGGTGGTGTCGAAGCGGAACGCATAGATCCTGCGCTCGTAGGCTACGCCCACCAGCTCGGTCCAGCCGCCATGCAGCAAATTGCCGGCCCGCACATCGTCGCCCAGACTCAGCAAATGCTGTTCGTGATATCGGTCGCGCATCCGATTCACCATCGCGCGATCCGCATGGGTTGGAACGGACTCCGGATTCTCGACGGAATAGAGATACGGAATCAGCGGAATTGCGACCCAATCGTAGTTATTGATTCCCTGATAACGCGAAACCACGGCGCCAATCTCGCCCGGCTGGCAGCGACGCAGCTTCACGGGAGTTTCGGCACAAATGTGCTCGAAATAAATCGCGGTGTGCCCCGTCGGGTTGACGGTGCCGAAGAAGCCGTAAGGCTCCTCCATCAGTAAGGCGGCTTGGGCATGGCCCCGCGCACTTACGAGCGACAAAAGCGCAAAGGCCATGAGAGCGAACGCAACTGTGCGAAGGGGGCGCATAGGGCATTTGTCTCTGGGTCGATCTCCGGGTCTAACCATTCGCGCGGGGCAAACATCCGGGCAGAACCTCCGGCGATTGCTCACGCCCATCTCATGACTTCGACCCCAATCGGCCGAAAATGTTTTCCTCACGAATCGCCTTCTACTTGCGTGGGTTGGCTGGCTCCCGCCTGCCAGCTCTGATAACGTTCTCCTTCCGGCAATTTCTTCGTACATCGCGATTCGAAGCTGTCGGGGAATCCGCCTTCGTGAGGCCTACTTTGAAACTGCACCCATTCTTCCTTCTTGCTCCGCTGGCCCTCCATTCTTTGATGCCAACTTCAACTTTGTTCGCGCAAATCTCTCTTCCCAAAGTTCTTGGTTCACACATGGTGGTTCAGCGCAATCTCCCCGTCCACGTGTGGGGCATGGCCGCTCCCAATGAAGGAGTCAGCGTGACTTTCCGCGGCCAATCGCGCACCACGCATGCCGACCGCTTGGGCCTGTGGAGCGTATATCTCGCGCCCGGCACCGCGGGTGGACCCTTTCAGCTCACCGTGCAGAATGAGACCACGGGTCCCGCTAGTAGCACTCCCGCTCAAGCCCCGATCGTTCTCGATGATGTCCTTGTCGGTGATGTCTGGTTGGCGTCGGGTCAATCCAACATGGAATTTCCGATGAGCCGCGCGGCCACCGCAGCGCAGGATTTGCCCAATGCCGCAAACCCGCGCATTCGTCTCCTCATGGTGAAGAAGCGCGCCTCCGATTTTGCCGAGACCGATCTCGATACCGACGGATGGGCCGTCTCCAGTCCCGAATCGGCAAAGGATTTTTCAGCCATTGCCTGGTACTTCGCGCGCGGCATAGAGAAGCGCGAGCACGTGCCTGTCGGTGTCATTGACTCCACCTGGGGCGGCACTTTGGCCGAATCATGGGTGCGACTCACAGCTCTCGGTGAGGACGCCTCGCTCGCACCCCTCTTCATCTCTCGCGGAAAAATGACGGACCACGGCGGCCTGGACGCGCTCGAAGAGAAAGACGAACAGCGACAACGGGACGAAGCCAAAGCCGCCGGTCAACCCATTCCGCAGTTCCGCTGGCATCCCCCGCTCGCCAGCTGGGGACCTGGACTCTTGTGGAATGGCATGATCGCGCCGCTCACGCCGTTTCCCATCCGCGGCGTGCTTTGGTACCAGGGTGAGAGCAACAGCGCACTCGAACGCGCGCCGCTTTACAACCACATCTTTCGCGCATTGATTGAAGACTGGCGCCGCGAGTGGGCCATCGGCGATTTTCCATTTCTCTACGTGCAGATCTCTAATTTCAAATCCACACCCGCGGAAGATTGGGCCGCTCTCCGCGAACAGCAGCGCCGCACACTCGAAATGCGCAACACCGCGATGGCGGTCACCATCGACATCGGCAACCCCGACGACGTGCATCCCACGGACAAAGTCGACGTGGGCCTGCGCATGGCCCGCGCCGCCCGCGCTCTCACGTACGGGGAGTCGGTCGAGTATGAGGGTCCGGACTTTCGCCAGGCCACGCCCGAAGGCGCATCGATTCGCGTCTGGTTCGATCACGCCAAGGGACTCACCGCCAAGGGAGGCGAGGTCACTGGCTTCGAGGTCGCGGGAGCCGACGGAAAATTTGCGCCCGCTACGGCGAAGATTGACGGCGAAACAGTGGTCGCATCGAGCCCATCGGTGCCCGAGCCCGTTTCTGTCCGCTACGGCTGGTCCAACAGCCCGCAATGCAACCTCTTCAATGCGGAGGATCTGCCAGCCTCACCCTTCACGTCTCTTCACTGAGAAGCAAAAGGGCAACTTGATCGCGGGAATGCATGAAGACCCTCGCCAATCCTAAGGACAAGGCCGAAATTGTCCGGCGGCTGAAAGTGATCGGGCCAGCGCTCCCTCACCGCTGGGGCAAGATGTCCGCCCACCACATGATCTGCCATTTGAGCGATGTATTCCGCTCCAGCATGGGAGAAAGGGAAGCGAGCCGCGCAAGCAGCTGGATTCCGCGCCTGCCCATGCGATGGGCTGCATTGTGGCTTCCGTTTCCATGGCCGCACGGCTTTCCGGCACGTCCTGAATGGGACCAGAGGATCGGTGGCACCGCGCCCACGCAATTCGAAGCTGACATGGCCGAACTGCATCGGCTCTTCGCGCGATTCACCGAACAACCGAGAAGCTTCGAGTGGTGCGAGCATGCCATCTTCGGGCATATGAGCGATGCGGAGTGGCAGCGCCTTGGCTACCGACATATGGATCACCACCTACGTCAGTTCGGCGTGTGATTGGGCTCCTTATCTCGGACTCATAGCGGAACGAAAGTTTTTGATTGACAGCCATTTTTCGCCGGACACATAATTCTTTCTCCCCGGGAATAAGACAGGTGCATCTGGAGGTCGAGATGGATGCTCAACTAGCTCCCACCGCAATGGATGAAGCGAAGCTGACCGCCTTTATGGGAAAGATGGTCATGGACATGGGCGCTGCCATGCACGCCACTCTTGTTGTGATCGGAGACAAACTGGGACTCTACAAAGCGATGGCAGGCGCGGGCGGCCTCACGTCAAAGGAATTGGCGGAGAAAACGAATACATCCGAGCGGTACGTAAGGGAATGGCTGAACGCGAACGCGGCGAGCGGGTATGTGACCTACGATCCGAAGACGAAGCGATTCGAATTGCCAGCCGAACAAGCCTTTGCGCTCACAGTGCAGGACCTGCCGGGTGCGTTCCACATCATCTCATCGTGCTTCAAGGACGAACCGAAGATCACGCAGGCGTTCCGCACCGGCGAAGGAGTTGGCTGGCATGAGCACGATGCCAACCTGTTCTTCGGGACAGAGCGGTTTTTCAGACCAAACTACGAGAACAACCTGCTGAGCAGCTGGATTCCAGCCCTCGAGGGTGTGAAGGAGAAGCTGGCGAAAGGCGCCTCGGTTGCGGATGTTGGCTGCGGGCATGGCTCGTCGACGATCCTGATGGCCAAGGCATTTGCGAAATCGCGCTTCTTTGGCTTCGACTATCACAGCGGCTCGATCGAATACGCGCGGCACGTGGCTGGCCGTGACGGGCTTCTTGACCAGATTAACTTCGAGGTGGCGAGTTCCAAAAGCTATCCGGTGAACGAGGGCTATGACCTCGTGACATTTTTCGACTGTCTTCACGACATGGGCGATCCAAAAGGGGCGGCCGCGCACGTGCTCGAGTCGCTGAAGAAAGACGGCACGTGGATGATCGTGGAGCCTTTCGCGAACGACACACCGGAGGAGAATCACAATCCGGTGGGACGAATTTACTACTCCGCTTCAACCATGATCTGCACGCCGGCTTCACTGGCGCAGGAAGTCGGAACGGCGCTGGGTGCGCAGGCAGGGGAGGATCGCATTCGCGACGTGGTGACCGCGGCGGGCTTCAAGCGGTTCCGCAGGGCGGCCCAGACGCCATTCAATCTGGTGTTTGAAGCGCGAGCTTGAGGCGGGGAAGAGGACAGAAGATAAACCCAGGTCCTGACGCTCGGTCGATGGTCGGCTTCACCTTAATTGTGCTTGCCCTTCCACTCAGAGTACGGCCCTTGGAAATCCTCGATCCCACCTTCATGGAAGTTCCACAGCCGCGTTGCCACTTCGTCGATCAGATCGTGATCGTGGGTCACGAGCAGGACTGTTCCTTCGTAGCGCTGCAGTGCGATATTGAGCGCATTGATTGCCTCGAGGTCCAGATGATTGGTCGGCTCGTCGAAGATCAGAATGTTCGGCTTGGTGAGAATCAGCTTGCAGAAGACCAGCCGCGCCTGTTCGCCGCCGGAGAGCGCCTTCGTCGGCTTGGCGCCTTCTTCGCCGCTGAAAAGCATCTGGCCAAGAATGCCGCGAATATCTTCCATGTGGGCGGCGGGATCCCAGCGATGCAACCACTCAGCGACGGTGAGGCCGTGTTCAATTGTGGCACCCACGTCCTGCGGGAAATAGCCAACCTGTGCCTCGTGGCCCCAGAAGACCGCGCCTGAATCAAGCGTGAATCCGGGATCAGCGAGGCCCGGATAGTTGGCGAGCAGGCTCTTGAGCAGGGTCGATTTGCCTGCGCCGTTGCGGCCCATCAAGCAGATCTTTTCGCCGCGCAATATGTTGGCGGTAAAGCCATCGAGCACCTTCAGGTCGTCGTAGCTCTTGTACAGGCCCTTGACTTCCAGCACGTGGCGGCCGCTGGGGCGCACCTGGTCAAACTTAATGAACGGCCGTTGAATGTTCGAGCGCGCCAGCTCATTGGTCTGCAGCCGCTCCACTTCCTTGCGCCGGCTCGTCACCTGCGAGGAACGCGTTCCGGCCGCGAATCGCGCGATGAATTCGTTCAGCTGCGCAATTTTCTTTTCGCGCTGCGCGTTCTGCGACTCCAGCGTCGAACGCACCTGTGTCTTCGCCATCACCATGTCGTCGTAGCCGCCGGTGTAGGTAATGATCGTTTCGTAATCGATGTCGGCCGTATGCGTGGTTACGCTGTTCAAAAAGTGCCGGTCGTGCGAGATAGCGATCAGCGTTCCGTCGTAGTTGAGCAGGAAATCCTGCAGCCAGTGAATCGAATCAAGATCGAGATAGTTTGTCGGCTCGTCGAGCATCAGTGCCTGGGGCTTGCCGAAAAGAGCCTGCGCCAGCAATACGCGAACCTTTTGCCCGCCTTGCAACTCGCCCATTTTGCGCTCGTGCAATTCGTCGGCAATATCGAGACCCTGTAAGAGCACTGCCGCATCGCTCTCCGCACTGTAGCCGTCTTCGTCGCCGATCACGCCTTCGAGTTCGCCGAGGCGCATGCCGTCGTCATCCGTCATCTCCGGCTTCTCGTAGATGCGATCGCGCTCTTCAAGAGCGGCCCACAGCGGGGCATTGCCCATAATCACCGTGTCGATGACGCGATATTTGTCGAACGCAAACTGGTCCTGGCGCAACACGCCGAGCTTGCGCGGGCGCACGACGGTGCCTTTTTGCGGCTCGAGGTCGCCGGTCAAAATCTTCATGAAGGTGGACTTGCCGGAGCCATTCGGCCCGGTCAACCCGTAGCGGCGGCCCGGGGTAAAAGTGGTGCTCACTTCCTCAAACAGCACCTTCGAGCCATAGCGCATGGTTACATTGCTGACACTGATCATCTGTCTAGAAATTCCTAACGGAGGGCCGCAGTGAGTTGTCGGCTTCAAAGGCCGGATGAATCCAAACTGAATACTGATCGCGATTTGAGACACGCAGCGAGTGCTGTCCCGAAGGATCCTACGCGTTCCATTTTCTCATAATTGGCAGCATCGCTCGTTCCAGTGCGGCTACAGCAAAACCAGGGTCGATGTATCCCGGAGCTGCAGCTCTCAAGTCGACGCGACCCCAAGGAGCGGCGACCTGGAAGGATTTCGAGAGGACACAGTTACCCTGGTTTTGCCCCAAGCCTCTCATCCGTCACTACTCATAAACTCGCACCTTCCCAAGCGCACGAGATATCTCATTTCCTATTCTCAAGGCTTCGAGTGTAATCGCACTTTAAGCCTCTAGTAAATCGAATTTCTTCATCGGAAAACAGAGAAAACCATCCAGAAACAACGTGCATCGAAGCACCCAGATCGTTGCAAAACAGTGAAGGGGACCCGGAAGGTTGCGCGTCGGGCTCCGCCAGCTTGTGAGTCTGTCCGCCGTTTCGGGCTCGGATCGCAGCGACTGTTTCTATACGTCCAACGGGGGGTCAAACAGGAACTGGAAAAGATGAGGCAGAACCCCGCTCCAGCGCGGCAAGGGCGGGCAGCGGCATATCCGCGCCGCAGTGTTCAATTCTTTTTCTTTAAGACGTACGCACTCCTTCGCAAATCCAACGAACGAAGCGGATAACAAATTTTCTGACGAAAGGTCCCGCCGCTGGCATGCGTCCCAGGGGCGGGCCGACGTGCGGCTGCGCACCGCGCATGCGGTCTTTTCTTGTTCGCTTTGACCGTTCCAGAAGAGAGCGGCCCACCCGAACCTTAGCGATGAATTAGTTTTTGGAGGATCACATGAAGTTTGCCAAATCGATGCTTGGTTTGGTCTTGGCTGTACTCCTGTGTGTCTCGATGGCCCGAGCGCAGGAAAATGCTGAACTGAGCGGTACCGTCACCGATCCCACAGGCGCTGTTATCCCCAACGCCAAAGTCACCATCACCAACGTCGCCACCGGCGAATCTCGCACCGTAACAAGCAACGGGGCCGGGCTCTTCGACTTCTCTGGCTTGAATCACGGCACTTACAACATGAAAGTCGAGGCGGAGGGATTCAACAGCTTTCAACGGTCCAACATCGTGATGAACGTGGCCCAGACCGTCCAGGAAAATGCCGTCCTGCAGGTGGGTGCAGGAACGCAGACCGTGACGGTTGAAGCCGACACGGTGCACCTGCAAACCGAGACCAACGAGGTCAGCAACCTGATCACCGGCCAGCAAATGACGCAGCTCGCCACCAACGGCAGGAACATGGTATCGCTGACCACGCTGGGAACCGGCGTCTCCAACAACCTTCCCTCGTTCAACGGTGTCACTGCGCAGGGCAGCGGGTTCGGGCTCAGCTTCAACGGCATGCGGCCCGACCACAACGACTGGCTCATCGATGGCGGCGAAGCCTACGATCGCGGCAGCGGCGGCAAATTCGACCTCATGCCTTCGATGGACGTCCTCGCCGAATTCCAGACACTCAGCAGCAATTACAGTCCCGACTACGGCATCAGTTCCGGTGGCACGGTCACCATGGTCCTCAAGTCCGGAACCAAGCAGTTCCATGGCGGACTATGGGAGTTCAACCGCAACGACGCCTTCGACTCCGATTATTTCTTCGCCAAGCAATCGAACACGCCCACTCCCGAACTTCGTCTGAATATCTTTGGCGGAGACATCGGCGGACCTGTTTTTATTCCGGGAATCTATCCCAAGAGCCGCAGCAAGACCTTCTTCTTTGAGAGCGAAGAATGGCGCCGCTTCATTTAGGGCGTGAATCCTTCGCCCACCAGCACCGCACCGGCAGCCGACTTTCCTACAGCTGGATCACCGCTCGCCTATCAGCCCTTCAACGAGCTCGCTGCCAGCGCATTGCCGTCTGGGGTTTGCAACCCGGGCGTCGCGGCACCTTGCGTTCCGAAGACTTCCGATCCGGCGAAACTCGCAACCTACGCAGCCGACGGTCTCACGCCAGGCGGGCCTTTTCCCGGCAATGTGATTCCTGCGAATCTGCTCGATCCGAATGCGGTTCTCTTCATGGGTACCGGCGCCATTCCCATGCCGAACGCCGGCACCGTCACCAACCCGCAGTACGTTGCTTCCCCCAAGCAGCCAACCGATGTGCGTGAAGATGTAGTCCGCATCGATCACGACATCAACAGCAAAATGCATCTGATGGGTCACTGGATCCACGACCAGATGTCGCAGACCATCATTCCCAGCATCTGGAGCGGCGACAACTACGACACGGTCGGCACTGTGTTCGCCAATCCTTCCTGGTCGGCTGTCATCAAACTCACTCAGACACTGTCCCCATCTTTGTTGAATGAAACGTCGTTCGACGTGAATGGAAACACGATCGACATGTCTCCTACGGGCACGTATGCCGAACCCAGCGGCTGGAGTGCCACTGGATTCTTCACTGGAAATAATGCCGACAACCGGTTGCCTCAGCTCGGTTTTGCCGGCCCACTGAACACCACCTGGACGACAAATTACACGCCATGGCACAACGCATTCCTCGATTACCAGGTTCGAGACGATCTCTCCTGGAATCGCGGTCTGCACGGTTTCAAATTTGGCTACTCCTATATGCGTGTCGACAAGAATCAGCAGTTGCAGGCAGACACGCAGGGCGATTACTCGTTCGGCACGGATTTCTCAGGTGATTCCTATCTGAACTTCCTCCTCGGATTCTCGGACTCGTATCAGCAATTGCAGAGTCTGAACACCAATCACTGGATCAACAACACCTACTCAGGCTACGGCATGGATAACTGGCACATCTTCCCGCGGCTGACATTGAATATTGGCGTTCGCTACGACGCATTGCCGCATGTATACGAAAAGAACAACCGTGTAGCGAACTTTGTGCCGGGAGATTTCTCCGCTGCCCAGGCGCAGGTGCCGAACAGCGCCGGCAATCTCAATCCAACCGGGCCGGGCTTCAGCCAGCTGCCGGGCGCCGCAGTTCCGTACTACCTCAACGGCATCGAACTGGCCGGCGTGAATGGATTCCCGCGCGGCATTGTCAGCAACACTTATATGACCATCCAGCCGCGTGTCGGTTTCGCCCTCGATCTGTATGGAAACGGAAGAACCGTTCTCCGCGGCGGCGGTGGCATGTTCTTTGAACGCGTCCAGGGGAACGATATCTACGGCGCCGCAACCAATCCGCCGTTCTCCTTCCATCCGGCGGCCAACGACGTCTATTTCTCCACGCCAACGACCACGGTGAATGGTGTGCCTGCGCCTCCGGGGCCGCCGACCGTGCCTGCAGGGCTCACCGATCTTAGCTACTACTATCCCAATCCAGCCACGGCGCAATACAGTTTGGGAATTCAACAGCAGTTGGCTCCCGCTGTTGTCGGCGTCATCCAATACGTTGGTTCGACAGGTTGGAACCAATCCGATCAGCGCGCCATCAACACGCTGCCGCTCGCGGATCTGACCGATCGCGAAGCAGTGGCCAGCGGCACCCCTCCCAACGCTTACAGACTCTTTCCGGGCTATGCCGGCATCAACCAGGTTGAAAGCGCGACAAACAGCAACTACAACTCGCTTCAGGCGGGAATGCGCGTGGAAAACAAGCACGGGCTCACCGCGCAGCTTTCCTACACGTGGTCGCACGAGATCGATATCCAGAGCGGCGACCTTGGCTCAACCAACATCTCCGGTTCAAGCGGATCTGTCTCCAACCCATTTAACTTGAGATACGATCGCGGTTCCGGTGTACTCGATCGCCGGCACATCTTCAGCGCCAACTACGACTACGCATTGCCGTTCTTCAAGTCAGGCGCCAACCTTGTTGAACGGGAAGTCCTGGGTGGGTGGGAGCTTTCCGGCGTCACGGTCGCGGAAGCGGGTTCTCCTGTGAACGTGACCTACTCAACTGACACCCTCGGTCTGGGTGGCGGCACGCTCAACCGGCCGAATCTGGTCGGCACGGCAGGAGGCCCCAAGACGCAGCAGCAGTGGTTCAACACCGGCGCTTTCGCACCTCCTACGGCGCCATGGGCCGGCGGAGCGAACCAGGGCTTCGGTAGTGCAGGCAAGGATGCGATTGTCGGCCCCGGGCTCTTCAACTGGAATATCTCCCTGTTCAAGAGCATCCCGCTCACTTCGCATGAAGGTCCGCACTTCGAGATTCGTTTCGAGTCATTCAATACCTTCAATCACACCGAGTTCAACAACATCGACACCGGCTACACGGACTCGAAATTCGGACAAGTCACGAGCACATACGATCCGCGCGTGATGCAGTTCGGAGGGAAGTTCCTCTTTTAGCTAACAACCTGCAGAAACAGAGGAGGCGCAGCGGCAATTGCCGTCGCGCCTTTTTCTTTTCCCTAAGGGAGCATCAAAGTGGAACATGATGCACCAATGGAGTAACAGCATCACTCTATATAGTTTGCATCATTAGGTATGTTGGTGCACAATAGACTTATGAGAACCACAGTCAATCTCGACCCGGATGTTTACGAGGTGGCGTCGCTTTACGCAAAGGGAAGAGGAGTCACGCTCGGAGCCGCGATCGGCGAACTGGTACGAAAGGGGCAGAGTGCACAGCCTTCCGGCTCCCCGTCGCCGCGACTCAAGAGGCTGCCCAGTGGGCTTCTCGTCGTTGCCTCTCGCGGACGGGCCATTACTCCGGAGATGGTGAAGACAGCTCTCGAAGAGGATGATTGAACATGTCAGGATTTCTCCTGGATGTGAACGTTCTCGTGGCCTTGGTTGAAGAAGAGCATCTGCATCACCGGAAAGCAGTGCACTGGTTCAAGACAGCAGGACGCGGCTGGGGAATGTGCGCATTTTCAGAGGCTGGTCTTCTGCGAGCCCTGGTGAATCCGGTCATCGGAAATATCACGGTCGAGGAAGCATCTGCTGTGCTTGCGAGCCTTGTCGGTCATCCCGGCTATCGATATTGGGCGGTTTCATGGGGCTGGGCAGAACTCGCTGCGCCCTTTCGGGAACGAGTTTTCGGCCACCAGCAGATTACCGATGCCTATTTGCTGGGACTCGCGGTAAGGCGCAACGGCATCCTCGTATCGATGGACAAGGGAATGAAGTTTCTGGCTGGCCCAAAGTTCAGCCGCAATGTTCTGATTTTGGAATGAACAGGTCGACGCCAACGGACAGTCTAACCAAGGAGCGCCGTCACAACATAGTTCACTGTAAACGCAGCCCCGTAAGCGAGCAGCAGCATGTAGACGAACTGAAACGCCGGCCACTTCCAGCTGTTGGTCTCCCGCCGCACCACGGCAATGGTTGACGTGCACTGCATGGCGAACGCGAAAAAAATCATCAGCGCCAGTGCGCCGCCGAGAGTCATGTCGTGATGCAAAGCAGTCTGCAAATGCATCGACTGCGTTTCAGGATCGGCGCCATACAAAGTGCCCATGGTGCTCACCATGACTTCGCGCGCCAGCACACTCGAAAGCAGGCCGATACCGATCTTCCAGTTGAAACCAAGCGGCGCGATCACCGGCTCGATGAAATGCCCAAGACGGCCGATCATGCTGTCGGCAAGTTCCGGCGCGGCCCAGGTCTGAGTCCCTGCCCCGGTTCCCACATGGATCGGCGGAATGTGCGCCAGCACCCACAAGGCCAGCGTGACCATAAGAATGACGGTTCCCGCGTTCTTCAAGAAGATGCGCGACCGGTCAACCAGCCGCATTGCCAGTGAGCGCAGCGTCGGCATGCGATATTGCGGCAGTTCGAGGATGAACGGCGTCTCGCTCGACTTCAGAATGGAGCTTTTCAGCAGCCACGCAGTCGTCATCGCCGCCACAAAACCTGCCACATAAAGACCAAGCATCACGACGGTGCGCAGTCCCAGCACTCCGTGCAGGAAAAAGGTGTTGGGAATAAACGCCGCGATCAGCAGCATGTATACCGGCAGCCGCGCTGAGCAAGTCATGAAGGGCGTCACGAGAATGGTCGCCAGCCGGTCGCGCTTGTTTTCGATGGTGCGCGTCGCCATGATGGCCGGAACCGCGCAGGCATACGCCGAAAGCAGCGGAATAAAAGCCTTCCCATTGAGGCCGATGGTGCGCATGACGCGATCGGCAATCAGAGCTGCACGCGCCAGGTAGCCCGAGTCTTCGAGAACTCCGATGAACAGAAACAACAGGAGGATCTGGGGGAGGAAAACCAAAATTGATGAAATGCCTTTCCAGGCGCCGTCCAGAACGAGCGATTGAATCCAGCCTGCTGGCAACACAGGCCGCACGAGATTGCCGGCGCGGGCCAGCACATCGCCGAAACCATCCGAGAGCGGCTGGCCGATAGAGAAGACCACTTCAAACACGCCGACTACCACAACTAGAAACAGCAGCGGACCCCAAAGGCGATGGAGCAATACGTTGTCGAGCTTGCGGCTGTTTTCCGCCGAAAGGGGAGCGCGATAGCCAGTGCGCCGACTCACTTGAGCTGCCCAAGAGTGCGTGCTTGCCGCATTGCCAAGCACCGGGAGGGTCAGGCGCTGTTCCGCTTTTTGGCCGGTTTGCTTCAAGGCACACTGATTCAGAAAGAGTGGAATTGCATCGAGACCGGTGCGGTGTACGGCGCTGATCTGCGCAACCGGAGTGCCGAGTTCGCGGGCCAGTTTCAGCGTGTCAATTTCACCGCCGCGGGACTCCATCAGGTCGCTCATGTTGAGCAACACAAGAGTCGGCAGACCCAGCGCCAGCACCGGCGCGGCAAGCATCAGCTGCCGTGTCAGGTGCAGGGAATCGAGAACCAGGAGCACCGCATCAGGCTTCGGCGTGCCGGGCATTTTGCCCTTCAGCACATCGACCGCAACGCGCGCATCCTCTGAATAGGGTGTGAGTGAGTAAACGCCGGGCAGATCGATCAGGGTCAGGTCATCGCGGCCCACGCCTGCCATCAGCCCCATGCGCTGTTCTACGGTGACGCCGGGATAGTTCGCGACCTTCTGCCGCAGTCCTGTCAATCGATTAAAAAGTGTGGACTTGCCCGAGTTCGGCGGTCCAATCAGGACAACGGTATGCAGCGCGCCATCCGTTGACGGACCAACCGGCAGCTCAAAGACGGGGGTCTCACAGCAGGCGTTCATTGCGCAGCCTCAGCCAACTTTTTGACCTTGGATGTGTGCAGATGGGCTTCTGGGTTGCGCACGCGAATCGCCTTCGCCGTCTCAACGCGCAAGGCAATCTCCATGCCGTCGATGCCATAAACTGTAGGATCGCCAGCCGGGGCGCGGCGCAGCGCAGTGACGTGCGCATCGGGCACAAAGCCCATATGCATCAAATGGTTCTGGACAGATTCGGGCAGGTCAAGCGCTACCAGGACCCCGCTCTCGCCAATATGCAACTCGCTTAGCACACTCAACCGCCGGACTCCCGAGGGTCTTCGAAATGGAAGTACCCTTAAACTGCGACCGGAATAGTCGGAATTCAGTATACGACCGTTTCGGTCTGAGTTGCAAACCACGCGGAAAATCGCTCGCGCATCCCAATGAGCCATGACCCGACCTCCCGGAAAAAGCGGCTGGCTGGCCGCACCTTGCCGCCCATCGAAGAACGTCGACAGCCCTGTATTTCCTTCATCGGACTGTCGCACTATTCTTATCAATGGTTGCGATTCAGGGATGTGACTTGGATCACCCGTCGACAGGGTGTTAGTCCGGCAAAACATCCATTGGGTCTATGCGTCAATGTCTTGGAGATGTTATGGATGTGAAGGGTTTTCGCGAGAGATTGGCCCAGCAGTTTCCTCCGCACGAATTGAGCATTCCTCTGGCTGCCTTGTGGTGGGACGCGAAGGGTGAATGGGCCCAGGCGCACGACCTGGTGGACGAACTCGAAACCCAGCAGGGAATGGCCGTGCATGCTTACCTGCATCGCAAAGAAGGCGCAGCGTCGAATGCCGACTACTGGTATGCGCGCGCCGGTCGGGGCTATCACCGGCCTTCCCTCGAAGCCGAATGGGAGGCTCTCGTGGCGGGCATCCTCATAACAAACTAGCGGTCGCCCCGTAGGAGCCGATGGCGTCAAGGGTGTTGACTAAGTCGTTAGCCAATATTTCCGGTGTTTTTAGCAAATGAAATGTCCGCATAGCGGGCGGCGAGGATGGCTTCATGCATACGAGCATGGAGACCTATCCGAGGACCCCGGCGGAGCGGGCGATGAAGTTGCAGGAAGTGCTGTTACGAGCGACATCGGGCAAGATCAAGTGGTGGCAGGCAGCGGAGTCCAAATACGGACTTTCCCTCTCAACTTGCACTTCCGCAAACTACGCGGGATTCGCACTTTCCCACCGTCTCTACTACGGCTGATTATTAACAACCGGACGCTACATTTGCTCTCAAAAGCGGACATTTCTACTTGCTGCCGACATTGAAGGGCAGGCCACCAACCGGAATCGAGAACCAGCCCAGGGGCTAACGACGGGGAGAAGCAATCAAGGAAAGCCTGACATTCAGACAGTATTAGGCAAACAATTGGCAGGATCGGGAAAGTGCGAGTCTTGCGCTCCTCTCTATCATTTGAATTGCGCGAAAGCGCAGCGTTGCGGATGTCGCACGAGTTCAATGCGCGCCGAGGGAATAGACATGAAGAAACGGAAACTAGGAAAGAGCAGTCTTGAAGTCTCGGCCATGGGACTTGGCTGCATGAGATTAAGTCCCGGTCACGGAGCAGTGTCAGGGACGAGGCAGGGGATGATTGCCCTCATTCGAGCAGCCGTTGAACGTGGCATCAGTTTCTTCGATACCGCTGAAGTCTACGGCCCGTTCGTGAATGAAGAACTCCTAGGCGAGGCCCTCGCTCCGGTGCGCGACCAGGTTGTGATCGCGACCAAATTCGGCTTCCAGATCGACTCCGAAGAAGATCCGCACCCTGTGAGTCTGAACAGCCGCCCAGAGTACATCATGGAGAGTGTCGAGGGATCCCTGAAAAGGCTCAAGATCGACACCATCGATCTGCTCTACCAACATCGCGTCGATCCGAACGTGCCCATTGAAGACGTGGCGGGCGCGGTTAAGGATCTGGTTCAGCAAGGCAAGGTCAGGCACTTCGGTTTGTCTGAAGCAGGCGCGCAAACCATCCGCAGAGCCAATGCCGTGTACCCAGTCACCGCGCTTCAAAGTGAATACTCACTCTGGTGGAAACGCCCGGAAGAGGAAATCATTCCCACGCTCGAAGAACTTGGCATCGGGCTCGTTCCTTTCAGTCCGCTTGGCAAGGGATTCCTTACCGGGTCGATTACAGAACGCACGCAGTTTGACCCGGAGGATAATCGCGGCAGTTTTCCGCGTTTCTCACCGGAAGCCCGTAAGGCAAATCAAGCCTTGGTGGATCTGATTGCGGCTTTTGCTGAGAAGAAAAATGCCACATCCGCTCAGATCGCACTCGCCTGGCTCCTCGGTCAGAAACCCTGGATTGTTCCCATTCCCGGCACGGCCAAGTTGCAGCGTCTTGAAGAGAACATCGGAGCGGTTGCGATCGAACTCACTGCGGATGATCTTCGCGAACTCGACGCCGCCACCGCGAAGATCCCCGTCTATGGAGATCGTTATCCAGCCGCTCTTGAACAAATGACCAACCGCTGAGGACAGCCGAAACACGAAAGCAGATGAGGGCTTGCTCGCAGAATTCCTTTGAGCGGCGGAGTCTTTTCAGCGGATCTGAAGGAGAAAACAATGCCCCATGTCCTCGTGAAGCTGGTCCCCGGAAAGTCGGAAGAGCAGAAGACTTGTCTCGCAGAAGAAATCGCGAAACAGGTTGTGAAGGTGTTGAACTGCGGAGAAGATGCGGTTTCCGGGGCGTTTGAAGAAGTCGAACAGCAGGATTGGGCTGAGAAAGTGTACTAGCCAGAGATTCAGGACAAGTGGAACACCATCTACAAGAAGCCCGGATACAATCCACTCGAAAACTGAGGGCATCGTCATGAATACATCGTTTGAAAACAAAGTGGCGCTCGTTACAGGAGCTGCATCAGGACTGGGTTTTGCCACAGCGAGAGCTTTCGCTGAATCGGCTGCGTCCGTGGTGCTGGTGGACTGGAATGAAGGGGCCGTACAAGCGGCAGCCAAAGAGCTTGCATCGCAAGGCCACAAGACGCTGGCTATCCGCTGTGACGTTTCCGATGACGCGCAAGTGGAGGCCATGGTGAGCCAGACGGTCGCCACCTTCGGACGGCTTGACGCGGCTTACAACCAATGCCGGCGTTCAAAACATCCTCGCCGAGACCGCTGATACGACCCGCGAAGACTATGACCGGGTTATGGGGATCAATCTCCGTGGCGTGTGGAGCTGCATGAAATTTGAGTTGCAGCAAATGCGAAAACAAGGCAGCGGAGCCATCGTCAATTGCTCTTCGCTTGGGGGACTGGTGGGTGGCGCCGAGCGCGGCGTCTACCACGCCGCCAAGCATGGAGTCATCGGGTTCACGAAAAGCGCGGCCCTCGAATACGCCGCGCGGGGCATCCGCATCAACGCCGTATGTCCGGGGCTGATTTGGACCCCCATGGCCGATCAGATGGTCGCAGGCGGTCAAGGTGAAGCGCTCAAGGCAATGGAGAAGAGCGTCCCCATGGGACGAGTTGGACGTCCCGAAGAGATTGCCGATGCCGTTCTGTGGCTTTCGAGCGATGCGGCAAGCTATGTCACAGGCCAATCCATCTCAGTGGACGGCGGCTTCGTCATGCGCTGAATGAATCGAGCCAAGGCGACAGATAAGACTGCTGGAAACACCCTGCCCTTCACTCACTCTCCAAAGAGGCCGATGAAGTGGAAGATAATCGCCTTGAGGGCCCAGTGAGTACATCATTGCCGAACAACTCTTCGATCCGTTCGCATTAGAAGGTCTTGCTTCCGGGCGAATAACCCTCTCACCGTCAGTACCTCATTCGATAACCTTCGCGCGACCCGACCACGAGCGCGCCTACTCTCCGAATGGCATCCTCGCCTCCCCAATCCAGAACCGGTTGCTCGCTTGCGCCAGCATTCCGAGTCCGCGCCCCGCCAGCCGTGCACGCGCCTCGTGATACGGCCCCGTAAATCGCATCGAGGAGGGAAGCGATCGATACACACGCGGTAACCAATGCTGCGCATTCTTAACCATCCGCTCTTCCGCCTCACCAAACTCCAGCCCAAACTCCTCGCGGAACCGTTCTGGCATCCATGCCGTCGTCAGCGCCCGATACCAGTGCGGCGGATAGATCCACGAACCGGCCCCTGACAGAATGGTGTGAGCCATTGACCGCGAGAGGGTGTCCACGCCGAGGGCGCTCGACGCGCACATCTCGTCAACATATGTCTTGAATGAAACCCAGTTCGCCGGGAGCGCCTCCGGAGGTATACCAAATAGCCCCACCAGCACCTTGCTCTCCGCGTAATATCCTTCGCGCTCAGACTCCGTCAGCGGCGGCAGCACGTACTCGTAGGCCAGTACGGCGCTGTCCACCAGCGTGGCATAGACCCATCGCAAAGCCGGAATGTGATTTGCCTCGTAGTGCGAACCTTGCGCATAGCCCGCGACAGCCGAAAGCAGCTCTCCACGAACCCGCGTGTGCAGTTGGTATAAAGAACGCGAGGCCGCGAACGCCTGAGCCGACGATCCGAAGATCATTGTGAACACAACCCGAAACGTATTGTGAAAGCGCGCAATAGGGTTGTTCATCAGAGACGAGTGCTGCTTGAGTGCCACCGCCACCCAGGGATGAGCGAGTTGCAGCAGGGCAGCACGTCCGGCTCCGAGAAACAATGCAGCTTCGCGATTGATCCGCCAGCTGATCGAGTCCGGCCCGAAGATCTCCGCATGCGGATCCACAACTTTGCAGGCCAACGCTGCATGCAATGCCTCAAGATCGTCACGACCAACGACCGGCGTCGATGCAGCAATGTAACCGCGATCCATCGTTGTCCTCGATGTTCGCAGACGAAACCGCCTATGTTGACCAGACGTGCGAAGACAACGCTCCATTTTTGCATCAGAAAGCCGCGACCGCAATCCGCACTTCCATACCGCATTATGAATTCAACCTGCCTCCGTGTGTCTCTCATCACAGCCCCAAGCGCCCTCAGCGGCGAGACTTCCGGTAGCGGGTTTTCTCCTCTGGCCGCGCTGTGGAGCATTACGCATGAGTGAACAGAAAATGGTGATTCTGGATGGGAACGAGGCTGCGGCCTCGGTTGCCTATCGACTTTCCGAAGTGGTCGCGATCTACCCGATTACCCCCTCGTCGCCGATGGCCGAGTGGGCCGATCAGTGGCGCTCGGAAGGCAAGAAGAATATCTGGGGCGCACTTCCCATCGTGGAAGAACTGCAGAGCGAAGGCGGCGCTGCGGGCGCTCTCCATGGCGCGTTGCAGGCCGGCGCTTTCGCCACTACGTTCACCGCATCGCAGGGCCTCCTGCTGATGATTCCAAACATGTACAAGATCGCCGGCGAGCTAACTCCGGCCACCATGCATGTCACCGCGCGCACCCTGGCCACGCATGCGCTGTCCATCTTCGGTGACCACTCCGACGTCATGGCGTGCCGCTCCACGGGCTGGGCCATGCTTGCTTCCAATTCCGTGCAGGAAGTCGCCGACATGGCACTCGTTGCGCAGATTGCCACGCTCGAATCGCGTATTCCATTCATCCATTTCTTCGACGGTTTCCGCACTTCGCACGAAGTCGGCAAAATCCTTCCCATCGAAGACGAGACCATCCGCGCACTTCTCGACGACAAATACATCATCCAGTTCCGTCAGAACGCGCTCAGTCCTGACCGCCCCATCATTCGCGGAACAGCGCAGAATCCCGACGTCTTCTTCCAGGCGCGCGAAGCCTGCACGCCGATCCATGCCGCAGTCCCCGGAATCGTTCAGTCGGTAATGAATCGCTTTGCCGCTGTCACAGGCCGCCACTATCACCTGTTTGACTATGTCGGTGCGCCCGACGCTGAGCGCGTCATCGTGATCATGGGTTCCGGCGCAGAAGCTGCCGAAGAAGCTCTCGACGCCCTCACCAAGCAGGGCGAAAAACTCGGTCTCCTCAAAGTGCGCCTCTATCGCCCACTCGATGCCAACGCATTTCTCGCCGCGCTTCCCGCGACCGTCAAGTCCATCGCGGTTCTCGATCGCTGCAAGGAGCCCGGCGCCGCCGGCGAGCCTCTCTATCAGGACCTGGTCACGATTCTGTCCGAAAACTCGGCCACTCTGCCGTTCGGCAAACCAACCGTCATCGGCGGACGCTACGGCCTCTCCTCGAAAGAATTCACGCCCGCGATGGTCAAGGGCATCTATGACGAGCTCGCAAAGGCCACTCCGAAAAATCACTTCACCATCGGCATCGACGACGACATCAGCCACACCAGCCTGACCTACGATCCCAGCTTCTCTACTGAAGATCCCAAGACCGTGCGCGCCCTCTTCTACGGCCTCGGCTCCGACGGCACCGTAGGCGCAAACAAAAATTCCATCAAGATCATCGGTACCGAAACACCGAATTACGCGCAAGGCTACTTCGTCTATGACTCGAAGAAGTCTGGATCGATGACCACCTCGCATCTGCGTTTCGGACCTAATCCGATTCACTCGACCTACCTGATTACCCGCGCCAGTTTCATCGCCTGCCACAACTTCAGCTTCCTCGAGAAGATGAATGTGCTGGAAGCGGCGATCCCCGGCGCTGTGTTCCTGCTTAATTCGCCCTACTCGGCGGCGGAAGTGTGGGACAAGCTGCCCAAAACCATGCAGCAGGAGATGATCTCGAAGAAGATCGAGTTCTACGTGATCGATGGCTACAAAGTTGCCCGCGAAGCGGGCATGGGCACGCGCATCAACACGATCATGCAGACCTGCTTCTTCGCTATCAGCGGTGTCCTTCCGCGCGAAGAAGCGATCGAGCAAATCAAGAAGGCCATCAAAAAAACCTATGGCAAGCGCGGCGAAGCCGTCGTCCAGAAAAATTTCGCAGCCGTCGACCACGCTCTTGCGCACCTCGAAAAAGTAGAGTTGCCCTCAGCAGCAAACTCCGACTTCGACATCGTTGGCGCCATCTCCGGCAAAGCGCCAAAATTCGTCCACGACGTGCTCGGCAAAATCGCCGCAGGTCAGGGCGATCTGCTTCCTGTTAGCGCCATCCCCGCCGGCGGCGCCTTCCCCACCGGCACCACACAGTGGGAAAAGCGCAACATCGCGCAATTCATTCCCGTGTGGGACAAGGATCTCTGCATCCAGTGCGGCAAGTGCGTCATGGTTTGCCCGCACGCCGTCATTCGCTCCAAGGTCTACAGCGCTGACCTAGGCGACAAATCTCCGGCCACCTTCCAGTGGGCCAAGCCCAAATGGAAAGGCATGGAGCAGGATCGTTACACCCTGCAGGTCGCTCCTGAAGATTGCACCGGCTGCGCGGTCTGCGTCGAAGTTTGCCCGGTCAAGAGCAAGAGCGACGCCAGCCACAAGGCCATCAACATGGCTCCTCAGGCTCCCTTGCGCGAACCAGAGCGCGAGAACTGGGACTTCTTCTTAAGCCTTCCAGAAGTCGACCGCAGCAAGCTTTCGCATGGACAAGTAAAAGACCTCCAGCTTCTTCAACCGCTGTTCGAGTTCTCGGGCGCGTGCGCCGGTTGCGGCGAAACGCCCTACATCAAGCTGCTCACCCAGCTCTTCGGCGACCGGCTTTACATCGCCAACGCCACGGGCTGTTCGTCCATCTACGGCGGCAACCTGCCCACCACGCCCTACAGCAGCAATGCACAAGGCCGCGGCCCAACCTGGGCCAACTCGCTCTTCGAGGACAACGCGGAATTCGGCTTCGGGATGAGAACCGCCCTCGACCAGCAAAAGGATTTCGCTGAAACCCTCGTCACACGCCTCGCCTCGACCATAGATCCGGACTTCGCGGCATCGCTCCTCCACGCACCGCAGAAGACCGAAGCAGAGATGAATGCGCAACGCGAACGCGTCAACGACCTGAAGAAAAGGTTGCTCTCCATCGATTCATCCGACGCCCACAACCTGCTCGCCATCGCCGACAACCTGGTCCGCAAGAGCGTCTGGATTCTCGGCGGCGACGGCTGGGCTTTTGACATCGGCTTCGGCGGTCTCGACCACGTTCTCGGCTCGGGCAAAAACGTCAACATCCTCGTGCTCGATACCGAGGTCTACTCCAACACTGGCGGCCAGGCATCTAAGGCCACTCCGCGCGGCGCGGTAGCCAAATTCGCGGCAAGCGGAAAAACCAGCAGCAGAAAAGATCTCGCCATGGAAGCCGTCAGCTACGGCTACGTCTACGTCGCGCAGGTCGCCATGGGCGGCAACGACACCCATGTCATCAAGGCCTTCCAGGAAGCAGAAGCCCACGACGGTCCGTCGATCATCATCGCCTACTCAAGCTGCATCGCCCACGGCTACGATCTCGTGCACGGCCTCGAGCAACAGAAGCTCGCTGTGCAATCGGGCTACTGGCCTCTCATGCGCTATAACCCAGCCTTGCGCGCGGAAGGCAAAAATCCATTCCAACTCGATTCCAAGGCCCCCTCGATCCGGCTCAAGGACTATGCCTACCGCGAGGCGCGTTACACCATGCTCGCGCGCGGCAATCCCGAACGGGCGGCGATATTGCTCAAGGAAGCGCAGGACGATGTCGAGCGCCAATGGCGCGTCTACTCGGCGCGCGCAGCCATGGCGGGCCGTGGCGACACTCCGAACATCGCTCCCGCCGAAACGCCCGAGGAGCAATTAACAAGCACGCCTGCCGGAGGCACGAAATGATAGATTTCTCAACTCGCTACCTGGGGCTCAAGCTGAACGGCCCCATCGTGGTGTCTTCCACTCCGCTCTCCGAGTCGCTCGATAACATCCGCCGCATGGAAGATGTGGGTGCGTCGGCGATCGTCCTCACATCGCTCTTTGAAGAGCAGCTCGCTCTCGAATCGCGCGCTCTCGATGAAGACCTTTCGCGCGGCACCGAATCCTTCGCAGAGTCACTCGATTACCTGCCCGATCAGACCGACTACCGCATGACGCAGGAGGTTTATCTGGAGCATCTGCGGCGGGCCAAAGCTGCGGTCAAGATCCCGATCATCGCAAGTTTGAACGGCAATACGGTAGGTGGCTGGGTACGCTTCGCAAAAGAGATGGAGTCAGCCGGCGCCGATGCCATCGAATTGAACACATACGCACTGGCAACGAATAGCAGCCAGACTTCGAATGAAATCGAACTGCGCGTCCTCGAACTGGTTGAAAAGGTCTGTCAGGAAGTTAAAGTCCCGGTCTCTGTCAAGCTCTCGCAGTCGTTCACCAGCCTGCCGCACTTGGTCGCGCGGCTGCAGGACGCCGGCGCCCGCGGAGTAGTTCTCTTCAACCGCTTCTATCAACCCGACTTCGATATCGAAACATTGGAAGTCCGCCCCACCCTGCATTTCTCCACGCCGTCTGAGCTGCTGCCGCGCCTGCACTGGGCGGCGATTCTCTATGGCCATCTCAACATCGACCTCGCCATCACCGGCGGCGTTCACTCCGCGGAAGATGTGTTGAAGAGCATCATGGCTGGAGCCAACATGACCATGATGGCCTCGGCCCTGCACATTCACGGCATCGAGCACATCGGCCGCGTCCTCTCCGACATGCAGTATTGGCTGGAGAAGCGCGAGTACACCTCGCTCTGGGAAACACGCGGCTGCCTGAGCCGCCGTTCCGTCCCCGACACGTCGCCCTTCGATCGCGGCAACTACATCAAGACGCTCAGCTCCTACAGCCTGCGCCAAACCGTCGCCGCCTTCTGACTGCTACGGAATTATCCGAACGGTATTTCTAAAAAGCGGCGCCCTCGGGTGCCGCTTTTTCTGGGTGCGCCCGGCAGGGCGCACTTACTTGGAGGTGCAAGTCCTCTACACACCCGGCAAGGGGAAGTGTTAGCTGAACGGCAAGGGTGCCCGTCGCGAGGCGGAATCTGGAGGAAGCCGCAGGCAAAGCGCTGGCTTGACGAACAGGAAGCGGATAGAGGCGGCACGGCGGGGTGAGCGGGCCCATAGACGTAAAGCCCAGTACTTGCACGGAACGCCGTGACGTAGATCCGACAGGCATAAGCGTGAAGGTGAGTGCGCAATACCCGGGGAGATCTGCCATGTTGTCTTTAGTGACTGAGGGCGCCGAGAGGGGCTCTGATCCCATGGCAGAAGTCAGCAGAGGCCATAGTAGCTGCCTGTTTGGAGCGAAGGGCTGAACCTGTCACGAGCGGATAGAGGGCTATCTCTCTGACTGGTTGGACAGAAGCCTCGCAAGAGGACTTGTTATGGAGGTAGGGGCCGGAAGTCCCGATGGCTATATCAAGTGTCCAGAGACCAGCAGGCGAATGGTCAACGAGACGAAGCTCACTCCGGAAACGGAAGACAGGAACCGCCCGTTGCGGAACCGCACGGCGGGTGGTGTGGGAGGACGGCAGGGGTGACCCTGCCTCCTACCCGATCCCAGATCGCGCATCCGCAACGTACCCATCCGTACGGCGATCAGTACGATGATCGGTACAGCACGATGATGGGTGCCCCATCCAAGCTCTGCTTGGGTGGGAAAGCAACGAACCCATCCCGCGTACGCGAAGCATCAATCAGCACGAAGATCAGTACGATGATGAGTCAGCACGATGCTGGGTGCCCCGTCCAAGCTCCGGGGTCCCCAGCGACAGGTCTTCGTCGCTGGGGTGGTCTAGGGTGGGAACGCACGATCCCATCCCGCCCGCGTCATCCTCTATAACACTGCTCTCGGGTGTTGCTCACTTGGTTATTTCCGGGTTGCGGGTGATCCACTCGGAACTTCGACTACACCGGCATTACGCCGATTTGTTGCAACAAGCCAAGCTGGTCGGGTTGACCGTATTCTTCCACAAACTTCCCGTCGGCAAGTCGATAGAAGTTCATCGCACGGACTTCGATCCTCCTTCCCGTTGCCGGAACGCCGAAGAACGTGCCGTCATTTGTCCCGCGCATTGTGAATCGCGCCGCTACCCTGTCTCCTTCCGCAATGATCTCTTCCAGTGACCACTGAATGTCGGAGAACCCGCTTCGTATCATCCCAAGGACATTCATGTACCCGGCCAAGCCTCTCATTGGTTCGGGTTGCCCCGGAACCCAGAACACTGCGTTTGCCGCAATGAGTTCTTCGCCCAGTTGTTGATTGGCCGTGTTGATGAACTCGGTAAAACGGCGCATTGTGATTTTGTTTGCTTCGATGCTCATGGCGGACACCTCTAGTTGGCGTAACGGTCTATTACCCGCTCAGAGGGAAAGATGTGTGGAACGGTGCACTTGGACTCTCGATATATCGCAATAACGTTTTCTTATATGATGGTTAAGACATGAATCTTCAGCACCTCAGGCTTTTGGAAACGCTGGCTAGGACAGGCTCCCTTCGGGGAGCAGCCGCAGAACTCGGCACTTCTCAACCCAGGCTCACGCAACAGCTTCAAAAGATGGAGCGTGATTTGGGCGCAGTTCTGTTTCTCCGCTCCCCTCACGGTCTGACGCTGTCTGAGGCGGGGCGTGCTTTTCTTCCATTTGCTCGTCGTATAAGCTCCACATTCAATTCTGCGCAATCGGCCATCTCTGAGCTAGGGCAGACGGGGACACGAAGGCTGAGGATTGGAATAAGCATCACTGCATCGTTGCACTTGGTGCCGGGAAACCTTCTGTCGTTTCACAAACGGCATCCAGACGTTCTGGTCAGTGTCACGAGAGCACTGCCTAAGCAGCTTCTCCGTGGCTTGGAAGAAGACCAATTTGATTTGTGCCTAGGTCTGGAGCTTCCCGATTCGTCTCTGATCACACGAGAAGAAGTTTTCAGCACAACGATGGCCGGTTTTTCCGCGCCACCGATGAAGGCAATGAAATCTCTGACCCTTGAGCGGTTTTGCCGGTTCCCTCTTGTTCTTCCTCCGCGATCATGCGGGACTCGCGTCCTGTTAGAGGACGCTCTGAAGCGATCCGGCGCTCACCCCCAAGTGCTCATGGAAGTAGATGACGTAGGCACCATCATTGCGATAGTCAAGGCCGGGGTTGCCGCCACTATTCTTCCGCGAATACTTCCGAGTGTGTCGAGGTCTCTTGTCCTCTCAGAAATCAGCAACTTTAGCGGAGAGGTGAAAGGCGTACTGCTCTATCCACGCAGTCCGACGCCAGAGGCGCGGTCGTTCATGGAAATTGTCTCCATGCGCATCACGTCGCAAACAGATTGGAAGACCGTTTGAAGTTCCGGGCGCATTGGCATACTCGTCATGTACTCTTCGGGAGACACCCCTTTCTCAGGTGCTTCATAAGTCGAATGAGATTGCGCATGAATTGCCCCATTTCCGCTACCCTGAATCCATCCCCAAAAACTCAACTCGTCCTGGAGACTGGCTCGGGCACGCTCTCTTGTCCGTGCTCTCCGCGACGGGTCGCCTGGACCGCCTGCCCTGAGCCAGGGAACCGATCGAAGGGACCAGTCCTAACTTGAACTGCTAGAGATCTTTAGCCACAACCCATTCATTGTAAATGGGTTATCGTAAGTTATTGATAATCCTAAATCCAATGGAATCAGATATTTCCTCCAAAACATGGGGGAGGGGACTGGGCTCTCTGAGAACTCGAAGCGCATGCCAGGAGCCGCACCGTGACCTGAACTTCGGCACCCCGGTCCCGTATCATGCGTGTGACTTCTTTGCGAGGCCACAAATGAAAATGAAATGCTTTGCCGGCCCGATTCTCCCAGTCTTGATCGGTGTCTTACTTGTTGCTTTCGGCGCATTGTGTTCCGCTCAGGCTCCAACACACTACGAGCCGAACCTCGAATCTCTCGACCGCCACCCGCTCCCCGACTGGTACGCCGGCGCGAAACTCGGCATCTTCATCCACTGGGGCTTGTATTCGGTCCCAGGATGGGCTCCGCTCTCGCACCCCGAGCACGATTTCTCATCCGCCGATTACATCAAATACAACCCGTACGCCGAGTGGTATCTCAACGTAATGCGCATTCCCGGTTCCCCCACCGAGGTTTATCACAAAGAACACTTCGGAGCGGACTTCGGCTACTACGATTTCGCGCCCCAATTCAATCGCGAATCGAAACAGTGGAACCCCGACGCCATGGCCGCGATTTTCAAAGCCGCCGGCGCGCGCTACGTTGTATTGACCAGCAAACATCATGAAGGATTCACGCTCTGGCCAAGTTCCACGCCCAACCCGAACCCAAGCCTGAAGCCGAATCAACTCCACGCGGAGCGGGACATCGTGGGCGACTTGACCAAGGCAGTGCGCGCGCAAGGCCTGCGCATGGGCCTCTACTACTCCGGCGGCTACGACTGGACGTTCAACACCGGTCCGATCGAAACCGAAGCCGACTACCAGTCCGTCAAGCCCGAAACCGAAGCCTACGGCAAATACGCCAACGCGCAGATCCACGAACTCATCGAGCGCTATCACCCATCGGTTCTCTGGAACGACATTGACTGGCCGAAGACCGGCGACGCGCTCGGCGTCGAGGCAGACTACTACAACGCAGTGCCCGACGGTGTCATCGATGACCGCTTCGGCATAAAACATGCCGACTTCACGTCGCCGGAATATGCCAAGCTTGACCAGATCAGCGAGAAAAAGTGGGAGGAGTGCCGCGGCCTCGGCCGCTCCTTCGGCTACAACCGCGCAGAAGGAGAAAATGAGACGATCTCTCCCGCAGACCTGATTGCTCTGCTCGTCGATATCGTCAGCAAGAACGGCAACCTGCTTCTCGACGTTGGCCCCGAAGCCAACGGCGCTATTCCACCTGTCCAAATGGAGCGCCTCAAGGCTCTAGGTGCATGGCTCGAACAGAACGGCGAAGCCATTTACGACACAACTCCATGGACTCGCGCCGCCGGCAAGTCAGCAGAAGGGGACGACCTGCGCTTTACGCGCAAGGGCGACGATCTATATGTGACGGTGCTGGGAAAACCGAAGGCCCAGACCATCACAATCACAGATCTGCCAGCCAAACAGGGAATCGTAGTCACGGAACTCGGAGATAACAATGAACTCGGCGCGAAGGTTCAGACTGACGGCATACGCATCGTTCCGCGGAGCACGTTGAAAGGAGACTACGTCTACGCTTTCAAGTTGGCTGGCTACGCCCGCTGACCTCAAGACTCCGCGAGCGCCCTCTGCACAGCCTTCTCCAATTGTGCGCATGCTTCAGGAAGAGCCGCGTTGATCGCCTCGCTGAATCCTTCGTGTAACTCCAATGATCCGGCTCCGATCGTCAGCAGCAGGGAAGTGCGAGGGATCGCGCCGTATAGCTCCTTACTAAGCGACAAGAGCTGCGATGCATCCAGTTGATGTGTCGCGAGCCGGGGCTCATCGCCGCCGGGTTCGACGGGCATCAATCGTACTGAACCCGTCTCCGCGTTCATCGCGCAGTCAATGAAGATCACTGACTCTGCATGTGCAATATCTTCAGCCAACTCAGGCGTCCATTGCTGGCTTGCAATCACCTTTACGCCGTCATCAGCCCGAAATCTCTCCGATCCCCACGCAGCAAGCCAAGGCCCGACGCCATCATCCTCGCGCAACGTATTCCCACAGGCAAGAATGAGGCACCGGGCTGGCTTTGAATTCATACTTTCAAAGTACGCTATCGAATCACGCGATCGACAATCTTGCCTTCAGCCGACACCAGCGAGATGGCCAGCGGCATCTGCCCAAACGCATGGGTCGAGCAGCTCAGGCACGGATCGAACGTCCGCACGACCGCTTCTACACGATTGAGAATTCCCTCGGTAAATTTGCCGTCTTTCACGTAGTGTTTCGCGGCCTGCAATACGCCCTTGTTCATCGCGTTGTTGTTCTGGCCGGTCGCAATTACAAGGTTCGCCCACGTGATCAGTCCGTTTTCATCCACCTTGTAGTGGTGATGCAGTGTGCCGCGCGGCGCTTCGGCCTGACCCGCACCTTCCAGCCGGTTCACGCCGGCAGTCGCCCGCACATGTTTATCGAGAATGAGCGGATCGGTAAGGATGCGCTCGATCTTCTCGATGCCATACAGAATGTCGATCAGTCGCGCGTAGTGATAGTAGAAGGAGCTCTGCACCGGCCCATCATCCGAAATTTGCTTGAATAAGCTGAGTTCGCCGTCGGCCATCGGCGTGCCCATGCTCTTCACGATGTTCAATCGCGCGAGCGGCCCCACGCGATAGCTGCCTTCCGGATAGCCGAGCGGTTTGTAGTAAGCAAATTTTGTGTAGCTGTAAGGCTCAACGGCTTCGCCGATCACCTCTGAGAACTGATTGGCAGTGATCCCGTCCGCGATAATCTCGCCGCGCGCGTCAATCAGCCGCAGAGCGCCATCGGTGAATTCGATCGACTCGTCTTCATTGATGAGTCCCATGTAAAGCGATGCGAAGTTGGCGAAGACATCTATTTCCGGAGCGAAGGATTCGGCGATTTGCTTATACCAGGTCAGCGCGAGCTGGATGTTGGCATAGGCCTCGGGAATCATGCCAAGAATCTCATCACGCTTGGCCGAAGCCAGCGGTTCCGTCACGCCCCCTGGCACCACCCATCCAGGATGAATGCGTTTGTTGCCCAGCAACTCGATGATGTGCTGCCCGAAACGCCGCAGCGCAATCCCAGCGCGTCCCAGTTCCGGCTTTGCCCCCACAACGCCAAAGATATGCCGCATTTGCGGGTCCGATTCCATGCCAAGCAGCAGATCTGGTGACGAGAGATAGAAGAAGCTGAGCGCGTGCGACTGCACCATCTGCGCGAGGTTCAACATTCTACGCAATTGCGCCGCGGTATGCGGAATGCGCACCGACATGATCGCCTCGCATGCCTTGGCCGAGGCAATCAGATGAGACACCGGGCAGATGCCGCAAATGCGCGCCATCAGGCTCGGCATCTCGTAAAACGGCCGACCCTCGGAGAATTTTTCGAAGCCGCGCACCTGGGTTACGTGAAAGTTCGCGTTCTCCACCTCACCCTGGTCGTTCAGGTGAATGGTGATTTTGCCGTGCCCTTCGAGGCGCGTAACAGGATCGATGGTGATGGTCTGGCTCATGGGACAGGCTCCGCTTTCTAAGCTCCAAAACGCGTGAGCGCCGGAACATCCAGCGGCTCACCGGTGACCAGCGCAGTCAACGCTGCATGAAATGTATCGGCCGAGGGCGGGCATCCGGGCAGGAAGACATCGACCTTCACAAACTCGTGAATCGGGCGGACAACGCGCAGCAGCTTGGGCACCACGACGCAGGGAATCTGCTGCTGGAAGTCGGCATTTTCCTTGTACGCGCGGTCGAGGATGGCTTCAGGGCCGATTGGATTGCGCATCGACGGCACATTGCCCGCCACCGCGCAGTCCCCCATCGCGACCAGAAGTTTCGAGTGCGCGCGAATCTTCTTGATCTTTTTCTCATCGTCGACAGATGCTACCGCGCCCTCGACGAGAGCGATGTCCACTTCGTCAGGGAACACTTTCGCGTCGACAATCGGGCTGTAGACCACATCCACCAGTTCCGCCAGCGCGATCAATCGCTCATCCATATCGAGGAAAGACATATGGCAGCCGGAACAGCCGTCAAGCCACACCGTTGCCAGTTTCAGTTTGCTCATTGTGCCTCCCTCATGAGGTTCAGGTACGGCAGAAAATCGGGGTACTTCGGATGATCGGAGCCGATCTTACTCTTGTCGAAGAGAGCGCCAGTGGGGCATACCTGCACGCACTTACCGCACCGCGTGCAACTTGATTTTCCCCACTCCTCGTGCAGATCGGAGATGATCATCGAGTCAATGCCGCGGCCCATCACATCCCACACATGGGCGCCCTCAATCTCCGCGCACACCCGCACGCAGCGCGTACACATGATGCAGCGATTGTGGTCCAGAGTGAACCGCTCATGCGAGGCATCGACAGGCAGCTCGGGGTTGCGATAAGGCAACCGGACATGCGTCACACCTTGCTCCTGGCCCAGAGTCTGCAACTCGCAATGCCCATTCGATACGCAGACTGAGCAGATGTGATTGCGCTCGGCAAACAATAGTTCGAGAATTGTCCGGCGGTGCTTCTGCAGCCGCTCGGTCACCGTGGAGACCTCCATCCCTTCAAAGACGCTGGTCACGCAAGCGGGGAAGAGCTTGTTATTGCCCTTGATCTCGACCACGCACAGCCGGCATGCGCCTACATCGCTGAGCCCGTCGAGATGACAGAGAGTGGGGATGTAAATGTCGTTTTCCTTCGCCACTTCCAAAATGGTCTGGCCGGAGCGCGCGCTGATTTCCTGGCCGTCGATGAGCAGCGTTTTTACGTCCACACTGGTGCTCATGCCAACACCTCCACGGCGGATTCGGCAGCCACTGGTGCTTCCATGTTGCATACGCCTGCCGGACAGCGCTTATGCACAATATGGTCGATATACTCGTGTCTGAAATACTTCAGCGTGCTCAGCACCGGGTTCGGCGCCGTCTGCCCCAGACCGCACAGGCTGGTTTCTTTGACGGTAGCGCACAGATCCACAAGCAGGTCGAGATCGCCCATGGTTCCCTGGCCTTTGCAGATGTGGGTCAGAAGCGTGTGCATCTGCGCTGTACCGGCGCGGCACGGAATGCACTTGCCGCACGACTCCGTCATGCAGAACTCGATGAAGAAGCGCGCGACGTTGACCATGCAGGACGTATCGTCCATCACGATCATGCCGCCCGAGCCCATCATCGCGCCTACTTTCAGCAGCGCGTCGTAACTGACTCCGATATCCAGCATCTCAGCTGGGAGACATCCACCCGAAGGCCCGCCCGTCTGCACCGCCTTGAACGTATGCCCATCCGGCACGCCGCCGCCAATCCCCTCAATAATCTTCCGCAGGCTGATACCCATCGGCACTTCAACCAGGCCGGTGTTGGTGATCTTTCCGGTCAGCGCGAAAACCTTCGTGCCCTTGCTTCTCTCAGAACCCATGCTCGCAAACCACTTGCCGCCTTTGCGAATAATGGGTGCAATGTTGGCGAAGGTCTCGACGTTGTTGATCAGGGTTGGCTTGCCCCACAGGCCGCTTACGGCCGGGTAAGGCGGCCGCGGCTTCGGCGTTCCGCGCTTGCCTTCAATCGAGGCAATCAATGCCGTCTCTTCGCCGCATACAAAAGCTCCCGCTCCCAGACGAATTTCCACATCGAAACTGAACGGAGTGCCGCAGATATCGTTGCCCAGCAGGCCGCGTCGCCGTGCGTCGCGGAGAGCGTTTTGCAGCCGGGCCACTGCCAGCGGATATTCGGCCCTAACATACATGTAGCCCTTGCTCGCGCCCACCGCGTATGCCGCGATGGCCATACCCTCGAGCACGCGCTGTGGGTCGCTTTCCAGTACACTGCGGTCCATGAATGCACCGGGGTCGCCCTCATCGCCGTTGCAGACCACGTACTTCATGTCGCCGGTAGCCTTGGCGACCGTGCCCCATTTCAATCCTGTTGGATAACCGCCGCCTCCGCGTCCGCGCAGCCCGCTGGCAGTAATCTGATGAATCACGCCGGCCGGGGTCATGTCGGTCAAGGCCGTCAACAGGGCCTGGTAGCCGTCGCGGGCAATGTAGTCGTCGATCTTCTCCGGATCGATGTGGCCCGAGTTTTCCAGCACCACGTGCACCTGCTGATCGAAGTGCTCGCGCAAGTTGCATTGCAGCTCCGCGACCGGTTCTCCACCGAGGCTCGCAACAACCGACTCGGCATTTGCCGCCTGAACATGCTGATAAAGTGTCTCCTCGGGACTCACCAGCACCAGCGGCCCGGCGGCGCACAATCCCATGCAGCCTGTGCGGCGCACAAATGCTTTCTTGCCCGATACCTCGACCACCTTCGCCAGCTCGTCTTTCAATTTGTCCGAGTGCTGGCTCAGGCACCCGGTGCCCATGCAGACATTCACTTCGTGGTCGTACTTCGCATTTTCTGCGCGCACAGAAGCGGCTATTTGTTCAAGCTCTTCGATGGTCATTCCACAGCCCACCTCTCCAGTTGTGCCAGCATCTGCTCGCCGGTCATCTGTCCCTGCAACTCGCCATCGGTCAGCACCACCGGCGCACGGCCACAGGCGCCCACGCAACGAGCCGTCATCAGGCTGATGTTTCCGTCCTTCGTGGTTTGCCCCTGGGGAATGCTCAAACGCTTTTCGGCTGCAGCAACCAGCTTGTCCGTGCCTTTGATGTAGCAGGCCGTGCCGGTGCAGATCGTCATCGTGTGCTTACCCGGCGGCTTGAGGCTGAAATGGTGATAAAAGGTCACTACGCCGTATGCCTGGCTCAGCGGCACGCGCAGCGACTGGGCTACAAAACGGATCGCATCGTCGTCTAAGAAGCCGAACGAAGACTGTACCGTGTGCAAGGTCTCGATCAGCGCGTGGCGGGCAAATCCATTTTTCCGCATGGTGCCGTTGACGATCTTCCATCGTTTGTCGTCGCTTGGTAGCGGCGGAGGGGTCAGGACTGGCACGGTTCCTCCATTCGCAGACCGATTGGAAGTTGCACCATGTCTGCGTTTTCGCGGTGCGTCTAGTCTAGTTCTAAAAGGAGGACCTGCGATTCTTTGGTGACATTCATCACTTGGGGCGATATCGCATCCCATGCTATGGCACAGCGAGCTCCAACGTATTGAAATCTCACTGGAATCGGCCAGATGAAACCGGGGGCAGCTTTGCCACGCAATCCCACTGCGCAGTACGAATTCTGGGCCGCTTATCCGGATAAGATTCGCGGCTGCGATAATTGAGCCAGGCGCTGCAACTGTCGAATTCTTCCATGAAAGTGCACTCGACAGGTTGCAGTTAAGCGTCAACAGAGTCGGAGGGGGTCGGAAATGAAGGGCGTCTTTGTCGTGGGAGCTGGGCCGGCAGGCATGTTTGCCGCCCGTCAGATCGCTCTCGCAGGATATGAAACCTTTATCTTCAATCGGGATATACGCCCTGGCGGTCTGGCACAGTACGGAATCTACCCGCTCAAGACCAAGATGAAATCGGGGCTCCGCAAGCAATTCGACCAGACCCTCGCTCTCCCCAACGTCCACTACTTCGGCCACGTGCAGATCGGTGCAGCCTACGATCTTTCGCTCGCCGAACTTGAGGCATTTCGTCCCGCCGCTATCGTCTTCGCCTCAGGCGCGCAAGGCGCCAAGAGCCTCGGTCTTCCGGGCGAGGATGCCAAAGGAGTCTATGCTTCCAAAGACTTTGTCTACAACTACAACCAACTCGAATCCCATGTACCGCGCGACTTCTCCGCGCACAAGCGCATCGCCGTCATTGGCGTCGGCAACGTAGCCATCGACGTTGCGCGCTGGCTGCTGCTCGACAAGCCCGCCAAATACACCGAGAGCGTTGTTATCGTCGCCCGCCGTGGCCCTCTCGAAGTCAAATTCGACAAGAAGGAAATCGAGCACGTCGAACCGCACATTTCACGCTCCGAACTGGTGGCCGAACTCGAGCGAGTGAAAGATCGCTGCGCCAAGGCCAATCAGGACGTATCGCCAGATAAAGTCATCGCCACTCATTTCCCGCATCTCAACGATCCGGCCTTCGTTACCATTTCACCGCGCCTCTCGTTCCGCTTTCTTTCTTCACCGAAAGCCTTCGTAGCCAATGCAGAGGGCCGCGTGACCCAGATGGTCCTCGCGGAAAACGAGCTCATCCTCAAAGCCGACGGGACCACGTCCGCCCGCACCACCGCAGCTACCGCAACCCTCGACGTCGACACGGTTCTCTTTGCCATCGGCGACAAGCACGATCCTCAGATCGGCCTGCCGATGGGTCCCGACGGCTATGCAACCAAGCCTAAGTCGAGTGAGCCCGATGCCAAGGCTGACGCCACTTCTTTCGAAGTCTGGGATCCGGCGGGCGGCAATGTTCGTCCGGGACAATTCGTGGTCGGCTGGGCGCGTAAAGCCAGCACCGGCCTCGCCGGCCTAGCTCGTCACGACGGCGAACTAGGCGCGCGCCAGGCCATCGAATTCCTGAAAAACGCTCCTGACACAAACACGATGACCGAGCCCGAAATCCGCGCACTGCTCACGGAAAACGGAATTCGCGTTGTGGATAAACGGGACCTTGCTTTCCTAGCCGGCGCCGAGCAGCGGCAGGGGCCGGTAGCATCTCCTAATTCTTTCCATTTCATTGAGGAAGAGGCGATATTTGATGCAATAGATGAGGAGCGGGGTCGCGAAACCAAAGCTACAAATACGCCTGAAGTCGCGGCGGATTAGAACGACGAGTTTCGACGGATTCTCGACCGGAAACCGCCATTAACTCAGGGCAGGCAGTTTGTCCGAGATGCCAAAGAGGAAGATGAGCCCGATCACGCAACTGTAGATTGCCCCGGTCCAGGCAATGGCGTGATAGAGACCGGGGTGGTGATGCCCGCTCACCCGGAACGCCCCGCCCATCGAAGCCGTCATCAACGCATTCATCGTCACCAGACCAACCGCAAATGCCGCCAGGCCCAACATTCCACGCGAGGTCCCGCCTAGATTGGCCGTGAGGAAAAACAGCGCCAGCTGGCTCGGTGTCTCCGCGCCCACGCCGTGCAGCACGCCGATCAGGAAGACCGACTTGCCGTTATACATCCACTGGAAGCGCTCTGGTCGCGGCGCCCGCGGATTCCAAATGCAACGGACCTTCCACGCCATCCAAAGGAACCCATTGATCGCAATGGCAAGCCGGCTCTCAATGCGACTGTGCCGGTGGCCATGTGCATCCTTGCGCAGAATCCCCGCCACCACGCCGATTCCCAGCACGATTAATGTCAGCCCGATCAACCGCTCGGTCCAGTGGTCCAGCCCCTCCGGCAATCCCATATGCAGTTCAAGAACCGCAATGCCCAGCGCAGCCACAGTGAAGGCGTGCCCCAAGGCGTAGGTCATCCCGAGGCGCAGGCCGCTCCACCAATTGCGCTGTACCGCTGTGATATCCGAGATGGCCGCCAGGTGATCGTAGTCGAAGCCGTGGCGCAGCCCCAGCAGCAGGCAGGAGCCAAGCGCAGCATCGAGTTTCCAGTCACCAAAAATTGGCGTCACGCTGCCCAGTATAGAGCAGGTCAGGTCCGATCGGAGTGGCATCCATCACCAGAATCATGGGCAGAATCGCAATGAGGCTGGGCTGGAGAGCACAAAAACAGCCTGTCCCGTGCCCTCAAAAACCCGGCCGCACCTCAATATCGTAGTTGGAGTAGTCGATCTTCACCACGGTTTTGCCGTAGAGAAACGTGGTCGACTCCGCCCGCGCATGCGTCGCCATGGAGAAGCCATCCACCATGGCATACTGCCGCATCATGTGCGTTGCTCCGGCAAAAATAGAGGGCGCCTTCGAGGCCACACCCTCCAGCCGCACGATGGTGTAGTCCTTCGCATCCACCCACAGAGTGCCGACGATCAGGTTGGGCGCCTTTCTTCTGGGGTTGATGGAAAGAACCAGGCATTCACGCCCATCCTGCATCTGGATCCCTGGCTTCAGTGTCATTTCGTAATTCTCTGAAGTGATCCAGGAGAACTCCACATTTTCCGGCCGGTTGATGTCTTTCTCACTGTCCAGGATGGGGTCGAGACCCAGCCGCCGAATGATCGCAGACCCACCCTGCGAGACCACCTCATAGCTTTTGCCCGTCTCCCTGCGATAGGTCGTCTTGACGGTCATGTCGGTGACAGAATGCGTTTCGTCGTTTCCGCGGAACACTGCATAATGCTCCGTCACCGTGTACCCGGCAATGCGATTCACTCGCGCAAGCACCGCGGCGTCCACACCCCGAATCACCGCTGCCTGGTCGAGCTGCTGGGCCACAGCCGGAGTACGTCCGGACGTCGCCGCAAAGAAGGATGCTGCGCACCCTCCGATTGCAAACCACCGCCTGAGTCCAATCACCCGAGTGTTCCGTTTCCAATCTTCATGCCGACCATGATGTCATCCCGCGCCAGGTCGGCCAAGCGACCGTAGGCGAACTCGCTTTTGAGTCCTTGGAAAGCACAAATCTCCCTGCTCCGGACGCCCGTCAATCATTGGATGCCACCTGTGCGCGAGACCGCAATACGCTATTCTTGTGTGCGGTGCGAGGCGCTCTCCGTGATTGAGAATACCTGTCCAGAGCCAGAACGGCGAGGAGTGCTTGTTCGCGGTGTGGTGCAGGGCGTCGGCTTCAGGCCATTCGTCTACCGCCTCGCCACGGAGGAAGGACTCGCAGGCTTCATCGGAAACGATACGGACGGGGTCAGCATCGAGGTCGAAGGCCAAACTGAGCGCATTGAGGCTTTCCTTGCCCGTCTCCGTGTAGAGATCCCTCCACTGGCCCGAATCGATTCCGTTGCAACTCAGGATCTGCGAGTGAAAGGCGAATCGGGTTTCCTGATTATCTCGAGTCAGGTAATAGGGCAGGTCTCGACCGGCATCCCCGCCGATGCCGCGACCTGCGCGGACTGCTTGCGTGAGCTCCTCGACCCTGCCGACCGCCGTTATCGCTACCCATTCACCAACTGCACCAACTGCGGCCCGCGCTTCACCATCACGCGCCGCATCCCGTACGACCGGCCGCAGACCTCCATGGCCAAGTTCACCATGTGCGCGGCCTGCCAGGCCGAATACGACGATCCCTTGAATCGCCGCTTCCATGCCCAGCCAAACGCTTGCTGGGAATGCGGCCCGCATCTTTCGATGGAATCACCCGACGGCTCACCCATTCCGGCCGACGACCCTGTCTCGGTCACGATCGAACGGCTGCTCGCCGGCGGAATCGTCGCCATCAAGGGCATCGGCGGGTTTCATCTGACTGTGGATGCGACCAATCCCGACGCAGTGCGCAGTCTGCGTGAGCGCAAGCACCGTTACGGCAAGCCCCTCGCTCTCATGGTCCGCGACATGGAGGCAGCGCGTGCACTCTGTCTGCTTACACCTGCGGAGGAAGCACAGTTACAAACGTCCGCCCACCCGATTGTCTTGGCGCGCGCTCGCGAGAACAATGGAATCGCTCCCGAGGTTGCGCCTGGCATTCCGTGGCTCGGCATATTTCTGCCCTATGCGCCGCTTCAACATCTTCTTTTTGCCGACCGGCGCGTGAGAGCGCTGGTGATGACCTCCGCGAACTTGAGCGAGGAGCCCATCGCCATCGACAACGACGAAGCGCGCACACGTCTGGGCAGGATTGCCGACGCTTTCCTGATGCACGACCGCGAGATTCTTCAGCGCTGCGACGATTCCGTGATCGCGTTGGTCGATGGCGCTCCTCAGCTCATTCGCCGCGCGCGCGGGCATGTGCCTCTTGGCATCGAACTCCCATTTGACGTGCCGCCCATGCTTGCCGTGGGCGGCCACTTGAAAAGCGTGTTCACGCTGGCGCGGGGACGCTTCGCCTATCAAAGCCAGCATCTAGGCGATTTGGAAAACCTTGCCGGTCTCGAGTTCTTTCAGGAATCGCTCGCGCACCTGATGCGCACCTTTGAAATCGAACCGGAGGTGGTCGTGCGGGACTTGCACCCCGGTTATCTCTCCTCGTCGTGGGCGAATGATTGGGCGGCTGCTCGAGGGCTCCCGGTTGTTGCGGTCCAACACCATCACGCACATATAGCGGCCTGCATGGCCGAGCACCGGCTCGAGGGGCCGGTCATCGGGTTGAGCCTCGATGGCACCGGGTCTGGAACTGACGGCAAGATCTGGGGCGGGGAAGTACTGATCTCCCGACTCGATCAGTTCGAACGCTTCGCTCATCTCAGATATGTGCCGATGCCTGGCGGTGAAGCTGCCATTCGCGAGCCATGGCGGATGGCTGTGGGCCACCTTCACACGGCTGGCATCGACCTGAACGATCCAGCCATCGCCGAATCTCTCGGAGCCACACCAAAAGAACTTGCGTTGATGCAGCGCATGATCGAAAGAGGTTTGAACTCGCCTCTCACTTCGAGCTGTGGACGGCTCTTCGATGCCGTAGCAGCGGTCGTGCTCGCGCAGCGCGAGGTGGATTACGAAGCGCAAGCAGCGATTGAGCTGGAAGGCATCGGCGGGAACGAGCCCGACGTGGCAGGCTATACCTGCGAATTGAAAGACGGTGATTGGAATAACCGCGAACCGATGCAGATTTCCGTTGCGACCTTATGGACCGAATTGTTGGCCGACCTGCGCGCAGGAGTAAGCAAGGCTCGCATCGCAGCCCGCTTTCACGCTGGAGTCGTAGACGCATTTGTCGAGGCAGCTAGTCGCGCGAGGGCATTGACGGGCATTCACCACGTGGCGATGAGCGGCGGATGTATGCACAACCGGCAATTGTCTCGATTGCTGCGAGTGGGTCTCGGGTCGGAAGGATTTGAGGTCTTTCAGCATCGGCAGGTGAGTCCCGGCGATGGAGGGCTAAGCTATGGCCAAGCCGTCGTCGCCGCCGCAATCCTCAGAAATCGGAGGGAGCAGGGGCCTAAGCCCCCGGAGGCATCATCGTCGCGAACGAAATGGAGAGGAAGGGGCAATGAAAATACGCGAATTGCTTTGGATCGGTCTTAGAACCGCTGCGGGTGTATGCAGTCTCTTCGTCTCTATCCGAGGATTCGGTGGGGCGTACGGCATAGACTTCCGCGTCGACACGCTGGCCTCGACAATTTATGTCGTGCTTCCTGTCGCGAGTTTCTTCATCTTTCTCTTCGTCAAAGCGCAGAAGCTCGAGTTGATTCTGCACGCCATCGTCGCCATTGGCTATCTGAGTACCTTTTCGATTCTCAATTGGAGAACTTGTGCCGAGCTTGGCTACTGCGGGTCCGTCGCATCCACGGTTTTCGATACCCTCAAAATCAAGCCCGTTCTCGCCGCTTTTGGAGTAATCGTCTTCAGCTTTGCCGCATCCTTTGTGGACGCCCGCCGCAGCAAAACCGCCGATCACACTTCCTCGAAATAATTCGCAAAATGTGGAAATGTCGTGTGCCAAATTGCACAATTGTTCCACGTGGAACAATCTCGGAGGAGCGAACAGCCGTTCGCACCGCCAGTTCCACTCAGCCGGAGAGACGTACCAACTCCTGCGCTTCGCGACGCGGCCCCAGGATCGAGATGCGCGGAATGCGCCCGCGCACCATCGCAACTTCGTCGCAGCGATGCAGTCGCGGGCAGGTCTGGCAATCCTTGAAAATCTTGTCCGGCAACTCCGATTTGTCTTCCACCGTGCGAAAACCAAATTTGAAAAAGAAGTCTGGAATCCGCGTAAAGAGGCAGACAGACTGGATGCCGTGTTCCTCCGCTTCTTCAATCAGCGCGCCTAGGATCCGCCCGCCTGCGCCTTGTCCTTTGGCTTCCGGCTTCACGACAATCGACCGCACTTCCGACAGATGCGGCCCATAAAGATGCAAAGCGCCGCAGCCGAGAAACACTGCGCTGTCGGATTCGGCTACCGTGAAGTCGCGAATGTTTTCGCAGATCTCGGCGAACGGACGCTTGAGCAGCGTTCCATCGCCAGAGAGGGAGTTTACTAAATCGTAAACATTCGAGGCATCCTGCAACAGAGCCTTACGCACCAGCATGAACGGCCTCCCGCGTAAGGGAATGAACGCGTGTCAACGCCTCGTCCAGCGCTTTCGTGACGCGGTTTTGTGCCGTGCCGCCAATGACATCGTGGCAATCGAGTGTTGCTTGCAGCGTGACTGCGGCATAGAAATCCTCGGCGAATTCCTCGCCAAACTGCCGCAATTCATCCAGAGTCAGATCGCCAAGTTCGACGCCTTTTTCAATGGCAAGTCGAACGGCATTGCCGATCTTTTCGTGCGCCGTGCGGAAGGGAACTCCTTTGTGCACGAGATAA
The DNA here is from genome assembly GCA_963704415.1 of uncultured Acidobacteriaceae bacterium. Classification (GTDB taxonomy): domain Bacteria; phylum Acidobacteriota; class Terriglobia; order Terriglobales; family Acidobacteriaceae; genus Telmatobacter. The sequence goes on from OY969908.1 coordinate 4,179,212, forward strand.
GTGGCCGCGGCCATCGCGTTCAGATAGCCCGACTCCGATGCCTCGCGCATGCGAGCGAAATTGAACTGCAACGCGGCGGTGAAGCGCGCCACGAGCACCAGCAATTGCGGCACAAACTCGACTGAAAATGCCGGCTCCTGGGTCTCCTGCATGTCTTTATTGTAGGCCAGCGGCAGGCCTTTCAACTGCAAAGTGACAGCCTGTGCAGCTCCGTTGATACGTCCCACCTTGGCGCGTATCAGCTCAGTCAAATCGGGATTTTTCTTTTGCGGCATCGCACTTGATCCGGTCGAAAAGGCTTCCGGCAAATTCACAAATCCAAATTCCGCCGTAGCGAACAAAGTAATTTCTTCGGCGAAACGGCTCAGGTGCAGTCCGACGAACGTTAGAGCCTGAAGATACTCGAGAATGAAATCGCGATCGCTGGTCGCATCCATGCTATTGGCGGTCGGAGCCGTGAAGGCGAGTTCGCGCGCAGCGATATTCCGATCGATCTTGAGCGTTGCGCCGGCGACCGCGCCCGACCCGAGCGGACAAACATTCAGCCGCGCTGCGCAATCCCGCAGACGCGAAGCATCGCGCAAAATCATCTCAACGTAGGTCAGCATCCAGTGCGCGACAAGCACTGGCTCGGCACGTTGCAGGTGCGTGTAGCTCGGCATGACTGCATTGCCCGCGGCACGCGCCTGCTCGATCAACGACTCAGCCCAGGCAGCCAAGGACTCGACAACGGCTTCGATTTGGTTGCGCACATAGAGACGCAGGTCTGTTGCAATTTGTTCGTTGCGGCTGCGGCCCGTATGAAGCTTGAGTCCAAGCGAGCCGATGCGTTCGACCAAAGACAATTCAACGAAATGATGAATGTCTTCAGCGGTCGGATGGGTGCGCACCTTTTCCTTGCCTGCTGTCGTTCTATGAGCAGTAGCTATCGTGTCTAGCGCACCGCGGAGTTCCGCGCTTTCGGCATCGGTAAGGATTCCGGCCTTGTGGAGGGCTGACGCATGCGCTTTGCTGGCGGCTATCTCTTCATCGAGAAGCCGCCAGTCGAAGCCGATGGAGCGCTGCCAAGCTTCGAATTGCGGATCGGCGGCCGCGCGAAAGCGGCCGGACCACATCTTTGCGGGTTGTTTGTCAGTTGCCATGGGCTGAGCCGTGTTTTGGTGCCTTTCCGAGTCGTTGCGCGCCACGCTATTTCTTCTCTCGAGCGCCGGCTAGCTGGGGCATTTCGCTGCCATTGCTTAGCGTGAGCAGGCCAGTTGCGGCGTAGGTGAGGAGCTTGTCGCGGGTGTCGGTGATGTCGAGATTGCGCATGGTGAGCTGGCCGATGCGGTCACGCGGCGAGAAGGTGGATTCGGTCTTCTCCATGCTGAGGCGCTCGGGATGGAAGGTTAGGTTGGGCGACTCGGTGTTGAGGATGGAGTAGTCGTTGCCGCGGCGCAGCTCGAGGGTGACTTCGCCGGTGATGGGTTTGGCGACCCAGCGCTGGGCGGACTCGCGGAGCATGATGGCCTGGGAGTCGAACCAGCGGCCCTGGTAGAGCAGGCGACCGAGCTTGCGGCCGTTGTCGCGGTACTGCTCGATGGTGTCCTCGTTGTGAATGCCGGTGATGAGGCGCTCGTAGGCGATGAAGAGTAGGGCCAGGCCGGGCGCCTCGTAGATACCGCGACTTTTGGCCTCGATGATCCTGTTCTCAATTTGGTCGGACATGCCGAGGCCGTGGCGGCCGCCGATGCGGTTGGCTTCGAGGAGCAGAGCGACGGGGTCGTTGAAGTGGCGGCCATTGAGGGCGACGGGAATTCCCTCTTCGAAGCGGACGGCGACCTGTTCGTGCTGAACTTCGACATCGTCGCGCCACGAGGCCGCGCCCATGATGGGGGCAACGATTTTGATAGAGGTAGAAAGATGCTCCAGGTCCTTTGCTTCATGCGTTGCGCCGAGGATGTTGGAGTCGGTGGAGTAGGCCTTCTCGGCAGACATCTTATAGGCGAAGCCGGAGCGCTGCATGAAGGCAGACATCTCGGCACGGCCGCCTAATTCGTCGATGAAAGCGGCATCAAGCCAAGGCTTATAAATTTTGAGGCTAGGATTGACGAGTAAGCCGTAGCGGTAGAAGCGCTCGATGTCATTGCCTTTGAAGGTGGAGCCGTCTCCCCAGATGTGGACGTCGTCCTCCTTCATGGCGGCGACCAGCATGGTGCCGGTGACGGCGCGGCCGATGGGAGTGGTGTTGAAGTAATGCACGCCGGCGGTGCTGATGTGGAAGGCGCCGGCCTGGAGCGCGGCAATGCCTTCGCGCACGAGCGGGCCGCGGCAGTCGATGAGGCGTGCCTTCTCTGCGCCGTATTCGAGGGCCGCGCGCGGGATGGCGTCGTAGTCAGATTCGTCGGGCTGGCCGAGGTTCGCCGTGTAGGCATAAGGAATGGCTCCCTTCTGCCTCATCCAGTGCAGAGCGGCGGAGGTGTCGAGCCCGCCGGAGAAGGCAATGCCAACCTTCTGGCCGACGGGTACGGATTCGAGAATTACGGACATGCATCTCCTTTTAAGCTTCTAGCCGCTAGCTTCTAGCTGCTAGCCAAGGACCTAGTTGGAATCGATGCGAAGCTAGGAGCTAGAGGCTAGCAGCTAAAAGCGCTTACATTGGCCAAGCCGCCGAGCAGCAGGAGCAGAAGCGCCTTCTGCGTGTGCAGGCGGTTTTCAGCCTGATCGAAGACGATGGACTGTGGGCCGTCGATGACGGCGTCGGTCACTTCGTCGTTGCGGCGTGCGGGCAGGCAATGCATAAACACCGCATGCGACGAGGCTTTCTGCATCAGCGCGTCGTTCACCTGGAACGGGCGGAAAATCGGGGCGCGCTTCGTCGATTCATGTTCGAAGCCCATGCTGACGCACACGTCGGTGTAGATCGCATCTGCATTTTCTGCCGCAGCCTGTGGATCCTGCAGAAGACGCAGTTCACAATTGTTCGCCTGAGCGATTTCCCTTGCGATGGTCACGATTTCGATGTCGGGCGAGTAGCCGCGCGGCGTAGCGATGGTGACATTGGCGCCCAGTTGTGCGCCTGTAAGCATCAGCGAGTGACACACGTTGTTGCCATCGCCGACATAAGTAAAGTTCAGGCCGGAGACGGTGCCAAAGTGCTCCTGTAGGGTCATGAAGTCGGCGAGCGCCTGGCACGGATGCTCAAAATCAGAGAGCGCGTTGACGACCGGCACGCGCGCGTTTGCGGCCATCTCCGTGATGGTGTCATGGGCATAGGTGCGGAGCACGATCACGTCCACCCAACGCTCTACATTGCGCGCCACGTCGGAAATCGACTCGCGCTCGCCAAGCGGGGAATTGGTGTGGTCGACAAAGATCGCATTGCCACCCATGGTGTTGATGCCGGCCTCGAAGCTCATGCGCGTGCGAAGGCTGGCTTTTTCAAACATCATCACCATCTGCTTGGCGTCGAGAGCATGGCGATATTCACGCGGATTCTTCTTCACGTCATGGCTGAGTTTGAGAATCGCCCGCACTTCGCCGCTGGAAAGGTCGGAGACGGAACACATATCCTCGCCGGCCAACCGTGCGGCTGCGGCAAGAATATCGGGATCCTTCTCAACGGGAACCGCTGGCTCCCGATGTTCGATGGTTGCTCTACTAGCCACGGGTGTGTCCTCCTGCGGATTGAGTTGAGGCGTGCGATGCGTGTTCAGTGAAGATTTCGTCCAACGCCGCAATGGCGGTGTCCACGTGTTTGCGCTCCAAAATGTATGGCGGCAGGAAGCGCAGCACGGTGTCGCTGGTGCAATTGATCACGATACGGCGCTTCAGCATCTCCGCCACGGTCAGCTTGGCGAGGTCGGCCGAGTCAAGCTCGGCTGCAAGCATCAGGCCCTTGCCGCGCACGTCCTTGATGGCGTCATGCCGGGAGGCGAGGATGCAAAGCTGCGCCTGGAAGTAGTCACCCACTTCGGTCGCGTTTTTGAGGAGGTTCTCTTTTTCGATCGCATCGATCACCGCAATTGCAACGGCACAGGCCAGCGGTCCACCGCCAAAAGTCGTCCCATGCATTCCTGCGTGGATGGCGCGCGCAGCCTCTTCGGTACACAGGATCGCACCGAGAGGGATGCCGCCAGCGAGGGGCTTGGCGAGGGTGGTCACATCAGGTTGGACACCGTAGTGCTGGTAGGCGCACCATTTGCCAGTGCGGCCCATGCCCGCTTGGATTTCGTCGACAATGAGCAATGCGCCGGTGGAACTCGCGAGGGCGCGCGCTTCCGCGAAGAACTCCTCCGACAGGGGACGAATGCCGCCCTCGCCCTGTATGGCTTCGACGAGAATGGCGCAGACTTCGTTCGAAAACTTTGTGCGCAGATCGGCGACATCGTTGAAGCGGACGAATTCGACGCCAGGAACAACGGGGCCGAAGGGCTCGCGATATTTCGCTTTATAGGTGGTCGAAACCGAACCGAACGTGCGGCCGTGAAAACTCTGCTCAAGCGCGAGAAATTTTGTACCGATGTTCTTGCCTTCGCTCCGTAGCAAGCCGGCGTGCGCGCGCGCCAACTTCAGCGCGCCTTCCCAGGCTTCAGTGCCGGTGTTGGCGAAGAAGACGCGGTCGAGGCCGGTGCGTTCGGTCAGGCGAATTGCGAGTTCGGCCTGTCCTTCATGGAAGAACAGGTTCGAGGTGTGAATCAGCGCGCGGCTCTGGCGGGCGATGGCTTCTTCAATCGCGGGATGCGCGTACCCGAGCGCATTGACACCGATGCCGCTGAGCAGATCGAGATAACGGTCGCCCTGCTCATCGATGAGATGAACGCCTTCGCCGCGCACAAAGAGAATCGGATTGCGCTCATAGGTGGGGAGCAGCAGCCGTTCTTCCGCGGCGCGAATTTGATCGAGCTTCGTCACTTCTTTTCCTCCTAGTCCGTTTTGTCCTGCGGACCGCTAGGCCACCATCACTTCAGTGCCGTGGGCCACGCGCGAGCTGCACAAGTCGGGCAGGGAAGCGGCGGCTTCGGCGGGCAGAATTCTTACGCGTTTTACGCCATTCAATAGAGCTTCACGGCAGGCGCTGAGCTTTGGCAACATGCCGCCGGTAATAACGGCGCTTTTGGTCATCTCGGCAATCTGATCGATCGAGAGCCAGCGCAGCACTTCGCCGTCAGAACCTTTGACGCCTGGAACGTTTGTAAGGAAGACGAGCGCATCAGCGTGGCAGGCGGTGGCGCAGGCTGCGGCCATTTCGTCCGCGTTGATGTTGTAATACTCGCCGTCGAAGCCGAGAGCCATCGACGAAATTACAGGTACGCCGTTGAGCTGCCAGATGGCCTCGATCCAGCGCGGATCGCTCGAAACAATTTCACCTACAAAGCCGAGGTCGGGTGCGGTGCGTTTTTTTCGAGCGCGAAACAGGAGGCCGTCCCCGCCGGACATGCCAACTGCGGGTTGACCGACTGCGCCGAGAGCGGCCACCAAGCCTTTGTTCACTTTGCCGGCGAGGACCATCAATGCTACGTCGCGGGTTTCGGCATCGGTGACACGTAAACCGGCGATGAATTCGCTTTGCTTGCCAAGTTGTTTCAACATGCGCGTCAGTTGCACACCGCCGCCATGCACCACGACGACCTGGTTGCCGTCGCGCACAAGATCGGCGATGGCGCGCACGCAGGCGTCGTAGAGCGAGGGATTTTCGAGGCCTGCTCCGCCAAGTTTGACTACATACTTCATTCGAGCCCCTCCGCTTCGTACTTCATTCGAGCCCCTCGGCTTCGCCGTAGCCCAGCATCACATTAAGATTCTGCACGGCCTGTCCGGATGCACCTTTCAGCAGATTGTCGAGACAACTTACGATGACCGCGCGGCGACCGTCGGCGGACAACTGGAAGCCGATGTCGGCGTAGTTGGTCCGCACGGAATATTGAATCTGGGGCAGGGCCGTGTCGTAGAGCCGCACCATTGGACTGCCGGCAAAGAATCTGTGATACGTGTGGGCGATGGATTCTCGCGTTTGTGGCTCGCGAAACTGTACGTAGATGGTCGACAGGATTCCGCGTGGGATCGGCAGCAAGTGCGGTGTAAATACGATTTCATCTCCGCCGATGCCGATCTGCTCGCGGATCTCGCCCGTGTGGCGATGCGAAAAGACTGCGTAGGCGGAAAGATTGTCGGCGGCATACATATAGTGCGTCTTCGCGGTGGGCGCCTTGCCCGCGCCGCTCACACCGCTTTTGGAATCGGCCACGATGCCGTGAGTGCGATCGATGAGATCGGCCGCGACGAGCGGGCGCAGGGCGAGGATGACCGAGGTAGCGTAACAGCCGGGGTTGGCGACAAGATGCGCACCGGCGATCTGGGCGCGATGCAGCTCGGGGAGTCCGTAGACGGATTGGGCTTGAATCTTCGTGGCAACCGGAGAGCCGTCGTCCTCGAAGGCATAGACGGCGCGGTTGGCCGCTTCGTTCAAGCGCCACGCGCCGCTGAGGTCAATGACGCGCAGGCCATGCGCGAGCGCCTCGGGCACCCACTCACGAGATTGCTCATGCGGTGTAGCAAGGAACAGAACCTGGACGCCGCGATCGGCAAGCAACTCCCACGAAAAGGGCTGGAGCTTTAACGAGCCTGCGCCATTGTTATCGCCGAGCTGGGGGTGGATATCGATGAGCGGAATTCCGCCACGCGCCGCTTCGTTGGCATCGACGCGTCCGGCGAAGACCGGTGGAGTGCCTTTGAGCCGGGGATGGTGAAGCAGGAGACGGGCCAGTTCGGCGCCTGCGTAGCCTGTGACACCAACAACCGCAGTTTGAACTTTCTCTTTCATGACTCCAACATCGTCCTGAGGCGGGACTCGACTTCAGCGGCTTTGCGCTGATCGGGGCAGATGACGAGTACGGTGTCATCGCCAGCCACGGTGCCAACGACGTCGGGCCACTCTTCGTAATCGAGAGCCGCGGCCACTGGCTGCGCGCCGCCCATGACGGTGCCTACAACGACCTGGTTCATTGCCTGCTTCACCCGCAGGCCGAAGCTCTCGATCATTTCAGAGACGGATGGAGGCGTGTCGTCTTCTACGGCGACCGAACCTGCGTTTCCATTACTGTGTCCGTTGGGCAGGGAATAGCCGCCGGGGCCTTTGGACAAGCGCAGCTCATGGATGTCGCGCGAGAGTGTGGCTTGAGTGACCGCAAAGCCGCGGCGACGGAGTTTGCGGCGCAATTCATCCTGGTTGGCCACGAGAGAATGGCCGATCAGTTCACGAATCGCATTGTGTCTTTGAAACTTCATAAAAGTTTCCAAACAAAGTGAAAGCGCGGCTGCAGTCCGCGGCCGCGCTTGCATAAATATACAACTCTTCTGTATAAGTATGCAAGTAGCTTCCGCGTCATTTTCCAAGACAAAACAGGGACTCAATTCGGAATCGAACGGGCAGTGGAGCACGGCCCTGATGAGACCAGAATCGCGCCGGTGAGAGGCATCCTCGGCTCCGTTCAATCCGGTCTCCGATTCTTGAAAAGATGGCGCTGGAAGCGGAAATTTATCCGCAAAGGTCGTATATTGGTTCATGGGCTTCCCCGCTCCCTCCCCATCGTCGTCTACGCATGCTGCCCCGGTAGAACAGCATGGAAGCCATGCCCGCAGGCAGGCGCCACCTTATCTGGAAAACAGCCTCGTCGATCCACGTTTCGACTTTGATTCCTGCGGCGTGGGATTCGTTGCGAGGCTCTCCGACGAACCTTCTCACGAAATCTTGAAGCGTGCTCTCACGGCCCTGGCGCGACTGGAGCATCGTGGAGCGGTGGCCGCGGACGGAAAATCGAGCGATGGCGTCGGGGTTACTGTCGTGATTCCCCGCGAATGGCTGCTGGCGCAGACCGGAGTGATCCTGCCAGCGTGGAAGCCGTTGGGCGTCGGCGTGATTTTTCTTTCCGCCGAGGATGGGGATTCGCGAGCCGAGATTGAATCCGCACTTCGAGCGCAGGGAATGGAAGCGTTATTGTGGCGTCCGGTGCCGGTGCGGCCTGAGGTTTTGGGCGAAATTGCCAATTCCATGCGGCCTGCGATCTGGCACCTGCTGATCACCTCCGACGAACAGGCAGGCTTCAATCGAAGACTGTTTTTGGCCCGCAAGCAATTTGAGCGGTCGGGCTTTCCTGGATATATCGCGAGCATTTCTTCTGCCACCATGGTCTACAAGGCGCTTTGCGCCGGGCGGCTACTTGCGGATTTCTATCCCGACCTGGCCGATCCTGAGTTCAAAACTGCCATCGCACTCTTTCATCAGCGGTATGCGACCAATGTTTTGCCGTCATGGGATCGAGCACAGCCCTTTCGCACCCTGGCTCACAATGGCGAGATCAACACGATCTGGGGCAATCGCTCCAATATGGAAGCGCGGGCGGCTACGATGCCACTGGATTTGCATCCGGTGCTGTCGGAGGGCGGGTCAGACTCGACCTCGCTCGATGAAATTACGGAATTGCTCGCGCACAACGGCCGGACGGTCGGTGAGGCGCTTCGGATGCTGGTGCCTCCGGCGAACCCGGGGAACAAGTCGTCCTTCCTGCAATACAGCGGCGACTGCATTGAGCCATGGGACGGTCCGGCAGCGTTGGCTTTCACAGACGGCCGACAAGTGGGAGCGATTCTCGATCGCAATGGATTGCGTCCCTGCCGTTTTGCGCTGGACGATCAGGGGCTCGTGGTTGCCGGCTCTGAAGCGGGTTTGGTTGACATGGATCCTGCGCGCATTGTGCATAGCGGCCGCCTCGGGCCTGGCCAGATGATCGTCGCCGATCTCGACTTCAATCGCTTTTTTGAAAATGACGAGATTCTTCGGATCTACGACACGAAGCGGCACTACCAGGACCTGATCCAGCTCGACACGCCGCTTGAAGATTCCGATGAGACGCCGGCTCCGCTGGAGGCATCCGAGCTGAATCGCCTGCAGCGCCGGTTTGGGTTCACGCGTGAAGACGTGCGCATGATTCTGCAGCCGATGGCAGCGGAGGGCAAGGATGCCGTGTGGTCGATGGGTGACGATACGGCGGTCGCGCCGCTGGCCCGTGCGCCGCGTCCGCTCTATGCATTCTTCAGGCAGCGCTTTGCGCAGGTGACGAATCCGCCGATTGATCCCCTGCGCGAGACGGTGGTGCTGCAAATGCACACGCGGCTTGGTCCATGGCCGCATCTCTTTGAACTGCGCGAGCCCCTGCCGGGTCTTTCGCTGCGCTCGCCGATTCTTACCCTGGGCCAGATGCATGCGCTTCGGCACGCTCATCACGGGCAAGCCGGCAAGCTGGCCCATGCGGTGCTGAAGTGCCTCTACTCACCGGAGACCACGCTGGAAGTGGCGGTCGACATCCTGGCGCGGCGTGCGGTGGAACTGGTCGCGACCGGCGCATCGTTGCTGATTCTCTCGGATCGCGATGCGTCCCCGGAGGCGATTCCGATCCCGATGGCGATGGCGGCGGGCGCCGTGCATATGGCCCTGACGCGGGCGGGTGTACGCGCCGAGGTGGGTCTTGCCGCGGAGGCCGGCGACTGTCGCGAGATTCACCACGTGGCTGTATTGCTTGGCTTGGGCGCCGGCGCGGTGTGTCCATGGTTGGCGCTGGAAACGGCGCGCGGCCTGAATCCAGAAAAGGGTGAGGAGAACCTGCTCCACGCGCTCGAATTGGGTCTGGCGAAGGTGATGTCGAAGATGGGCATCAGTGTGCTGGACAGCTATTGCGCGGCGCATCTGTTCGATGCCATCGGAATTTCTTCGTCCGTTGTGGACAAGTGCTTCACGGGTGTACCGGCGCCGATTGGCGGTTTCGGGTTCAACGAGATCGAGGCGTATGTGCGCGATCTCTGGCTCAAACAGATTGCTCCTGAAGAACCGACAGACAGCGACGGTGCCGTTGTGTCGGCGACGCAGGTAAAGGAATTGCCCGACTACGGATTCATTCGTTTCCGGAAGGCCGACGAGGCTGAGTCGCATGGTTGGCAACCGCAGACGGTGCGTGCATTGCAGTCGGTTGTGGGTTCGACCAAGCAGGGAGCGGCTCTGGCGTTGACGCCGTTTTCAAGTTTTACGACGCAAGTCGCCGAGACGTCGCCGTCGAATCTGCGCGATCTGCTCGAGATTCGTCCGGCGGGGCCGGAACTCGCCCTCGATCAAGTGGAGGCTGCGGGGAATATTACAAAGAGCTTCATCGCCAGCGCAATGTCGTTCGGCTCGCTTTCGCCTGAGGCGCACCAGACGATTACACAGGCCATGAATCTGCTGGGCGCGCGCTCGAATACTGGAGAAGGCGGCGAGGATCCCGCGGTCTATGCGCCGATAGATGGTGCTCCTTCGCTGCTGAACAACAAAATCAAACAGGTCGCCAGCGCGCGCTTTGGCGTGACCGCCGAATATCTGGCCCATGCCGAGGAATTGGAGATCAAAATTGCGCAAGGCGCGAAGCCCGGTGAGGGTGGACAGTTGCCGGGCCACAAGGTGACCGAATTGATCGCGCGGCTGCGTCACGCACAGCCTGGCATGCAGCTGATTTCGCCGCCGCCGCACCACGACATCTACTCGATTGAAGATTTGGCACAGCTGATTTGGGACTTGAAGCGCGTGAACCCGAAGGCGGCCGTCGGCGTGAAGCTTGTTTCGGGCTGCGGCGTAGGCACCATCGCGGCGGGCGTAGCCAAGGCATATGCGGACTACATCGTGATTGCAGGGCAATCTGGTGGCACTGGCGCATCGCCGTTGTCGAGCATCAAGTACGCGGGCAATCCGTGGGAGCTTGGGCTGGCGGAAGCACAACAAGTGCTGATCCACAATGGACTGCGCGGGCGCGTACGGCTGCGGACGGATGGCGGACTGCGTACGGCACGGGACATCGTGATGGCGGCGCTGCTTGGCGCGGACGAGTTCGCGTTCGGTACGGCGGTGCTGGTCGCGCTGGGGTGCGACATGGCGCGGCAGTGTCACTTGAATACTTGCCCTACGGGAATTGCCACGCAGCGGCCGGAGTTGCGCGCAAAGTTTCGCGGCAAGCCGGAGCATCTGGTTCGATTTTTCGACGAGCTTGCGGAGGATGTGCGGCAGCTGCTGGCGACGCTGGGTTTGACCTCGCTCGCGGAAGCAACAGGACGCACCGACCTACTTGAGCAGGTGCGCTGGGATGCCGGTCTGGACCTGAAGACGCTGCTCGCGGCCACGGCTATCGCGGCGGAGACCGGAGGGCCGGTTCGGTGGGAAGGTGGACGCAACGACCGTCCCGAGCCTCATCCGCCGATCGACGACGCCTGGGTCGAGCCCGCTCTTGAAGCGTACAAGGCCGGAATTCCCTACCACGTCGCATCGCGTGTTTCGAACGAGGATCGCACCCTCGGGGCGCGTCTTGCGGGAGAGCTTGCGCTGTTCCGCACGCAGAATCCGACGACAACCGGCTCGAACCTCACCTTCACGTTGACGGGGATCGCAGGGCAATCATTTGGCGCCTTCGCGGCTTCGGGGATGACGCTGCGGCTGGAAGGATTGGCAAATGATTTTGTCGGCAAGGGGCTTTGCGGCGGCGAACTGGTGATCCGCGGCCAAGGACGCGCGGCGCTGGAGAGCGAAAAGCATACACTGCTGGGCAATGTCGCGCTGTATGGGGCCACTGGCGGATGGCTCTTCGCGGCGGGCCGTGCGGGAGAGCGCTTTGCCGTACGGAATTCGGGGGCGCTGGCGATTGTGGAGGGCGTGGGCGATCATGGCTGCGAATATATGACCGGCGGACTGGCGGTGGTGCTGGGGGCTACGGGGATTAATTTCGGGGCAGGGATGACCGGAGGGCTCGCGTGGATCTACGACGAGGATGGAAGCTTCATCGGGCAGAACCGCTACCATAAGGCATTTTTGTTGCCGGAATCTTATGGGGAACTCGACCACACGGTGCGGCAGTCAATTCGCGAGCTGGTTGAACTGCATGCTTCTAAAACGGCCAGTACGCGGGCGCAGTGGCTTCTTGCGAACTGGGAACGCGAAGCGAAGAAATTTGTGCGCATGACTCCGTGCCCGCAGGCGTGATTGCAATGCGGCTCTTTTTTGAGGGAAGACTACCCAGCGGATAGGACTTTCCTCCACACCAACTGGAGAACCGCATAGTTTCCGACCGCATGATTTTGTCTGTTTAGATTTGCGGTTTCCCACCCTTTCGCCAGGAAGAAGGCGAAAGGATGGGGCACGGAGAATCGTCTATCGACACGTGATCAAGGCGTAGATGTTGTTTAGCCTACCCGACGGCGACTTTTTTGCGGCGCTTCTTCTCGTACATGGCCAGATCCGCCTGTGCGACGAGTTCCTTGAGGGAATCGAAACGGATGTCGGATGCGGTGGCGTAGCCGATGCTGAGGCTGAGCGGGAAACGCCCTGAGGGATCGGAGAACCGTGCAGCTGCAGATTGCTGCAAGCGCTGCGCCGACGCCGCGACGGCTGTATGGTCAAACTGGCCGGCTACTACAAATTCATCGCCACCGATGCGTGCGATTACGTCGGCATCGCGGAATGTGGAATCGAGGAGTCGCGCTGTTTCCGAAAGTGATGCCGAGCCTGCGGTGTGTCCCAGCTCATCATTGATCCGTTTCAGGTTATCGAGGTCAATGAAGAGGACGGAAAAGGGGGCTTCGACTCGTTGAGCAAGGCGCAAGGATTGCCCGGCAAGAAGATTGAAGCCTCGCATGTTGTAGAGGCCGGTTAGTTCGTCGCGCAACGTGAGATCGTGTATTTCAGTTTCCATCTTGTTGATGCGCGACACAAGATACAGCAAAAGCAGGAAGGATACGGCAGAGGCCACGGAGGCCAGGATCGCCGTCAGATAGGGCGAGGGAAGCAGCTGTGCGCTGACGAGACGCGCCCGGCCAGCCTCGCGCAAAAAAGGCAAGATCAAAAGGACCGGTGTCAGAGACCGGGCAATCCTGCCCCCAATACCGGAGCCGAGGAATATCGAGAATGCTCCACGTTCGGCCCGGCGCAGGACTGTCACAACGGTCAACAGTGCTAGGCAGGCCAAAGTAGCCGTGGAAGTGAGCCCGTCTGGCGATGATCCGGGAACATGGAACGCGCCAAAGAGAGATTCCGATAACAGGATCAATACCAGAAGACATAGGAAGGATGTTGCGATGTCGGCAATGCGGCCGGCGATCGGGGTCACGGCGCGGATCAGGATCAGGACCACGGAGATCAGGATTAAGGCAATACCGGTAACGATGTGAGCCCTGTCGTGATGCAATGCCTCGGCATGTGTAGCAACGGCCCCGGCTAGTCCTGAGGAGACGGGATGGGCTCGATCGAAAAATGCGCCGATGGCGGACGCGGCTGTGAGCACGGCGAAGACTCGGCCGAAAGTCTGCCAACGCGCGGAACGATCCAAATCAGAGAAAAATAGACTCAAGGCCGAAAAGAGAGCGGCCAAGGCAAATGAGATGCGCATCTGAGACATACTCGCCGGCAGCAGGCGACTGAGCGACGTGAAGGGACGAGCACAAAGTGCAACAATCGCGAGTTGAATAACGAGAGCAAGACAGACCTGCTGAATGAAAAATAGCCGATGGAGCAAGTCAGGATCGGGCTGATTGGGGCCGACGGTCGAGGATCGATGGAGCATTTGGGGGAACCCGGACGAGGAAGCGTAGAGTTCGCTCATGTGTCGCTTGCCCGTCAATGATTTATAGCAAGAAAAATGTGCGCAAAGGAATGCCACTTTTGTTTCGGGCCGCATACAACAATTGGTCATGCGGTTGTGAAGACAAAGTATTTACCTAGCGAAAAGGGGGGCGTTACTTTGGAAATGAGCGACCGGTTCCGGCTTCTACGCTGTTACACTCTCGGTTGACCTTGTTTGCAGATTAACCGGGGTCCTTGTGCTGCAAAACATGACGACATCCGCACGACTCTCCACGTTGAATGACTTGTTTATTCGTGTTGCCTCGGCCGGCAATCGTCGCGCAGTACTGTGGCAGGACGAGTTTGGCCAATGGCAGCCTATCTCGTCGAACCAGATTTATCAGCGCGTGCGTAAGCTGGCTGAGACCCTTCTGGATTGGGGCGCACTCAAGGGCGATCGCATTGCGCTGATCAGCGAGAATCGGTGGGAGTGGGCGATCACCGACTTTGCCACCCTGGCGATTGGGGCGATCGATGTACCCATTTATCCCACCCTGACAGGCGAACAGATTGCACAACTGCTGCAGGACGCCGGCTGCCGCATTGCTGTGGTATCGACGCGGCAACAGTTCGACAAGTTGTACGCGGTGCGTGGGCAAACATCGCTGGAGCGGATCGTAATGATGGATTCTGCGACGGCGCCGTCGGGTGCGATTCCGTTCAGCGAGGTGCTGGCTGGCGCGGATGCGCGTGAGAGCGAGCGCGATCCTACCTTCGATGCCCTGGTGCGGTCCGCGGAGCCGAAAGATCTGGCCACGCTGATTTACACATCGGGCACAACCGGTGAGCCCAAGGGCGTAATGCTGACGCATGGCAACATTGCGTCCAACCAGAATTTTGCTGCAGCCGAATTCGACTTCAATTCAACGGACGCCTGCATTTCGTTTCTGCCGCTCTCGCATATCACGGCGCGCGCGCTGGATTACGTGATGTATGGCTGCGGCGCGCAGGTTGCGTATTGTTCGCAATTCGATAAGCTTCCCCAGGCTATGCGCGAAGTGCACCCCACCGTCATTGTGGGCGTTCCGCGAGTCTACGAGAAAATTCGCCAGGCGGTAGAGCAGAAATCCTCGGTTTCGCCGGTGAAGAAGAAGATTCTCGCATGGGCGCTGGGAGTGGGTGCAAGAAACCGTGCAACCGTGTATGCGGGGAAAAAGCCCACGTCCATGCGATGGAAGCTGGCCAGTAAGCTCGTCTACGCAAAGGTGCGTGAAGCTTTCGGGGGTCGGGTGCGCTATTTCGTTTCGGGCGGAGCACCTCTGGGCATCGACACCGCAAAATGGTTTGCCGATGTCGGGATTGCAGTGTGGGAGGGGTATGGCCTGACTGAAACGTCACCGGTGATCGCACTCAATTCCCCCGTGAATCAGCGCATGGGCGCGGTGGGGAAGCCGCTCCCGAACATCGAACTTAAATTTGCGGATGACGGAGAACTCCTGGTTCGCGGCCCCTCCGTGTTTGCCGGGTACTGGCAAAAGCCGGAGGCAAGCGCGGAATGTTTCGATGAAGGGGGATGGTTCCGGACGGGCGATATCGCGCACTTGGATCCGGACAGGTTTCTCTGCATTACGGACCGCAAAAAAGAACTGTTGAAGACTTCAGGCGGCAAGCTGGTGGCGCCGCAGCCGATCGAAAACAAGCTGAAGAACAGCGTGCTGGTCGCCCAAGCGGCACTGGTAGGGGATAAACACAAATTCATCTCGGCTCTGATCTCGCCGAATTTTGCCGCCCTGGAGGAATTGGCGGAGCGCGAGGGGATTGTTGTCGGCAATCGGTCGGAACTCGTGACCCACAGCCGCGTGGTTGCGATTTACAGTGAAATTGTCAGGGGAGTCAACGGTGGTCTAGCCAACTTCGAAACCATCAAGCGATTCCAGCTGGTGGCCGAGGAGTGGTCGCAGGAGTCGGGCGAGCTGACGCCGTCCATGAAGCTGAAGAGGCGCGTTCTCATTCAGAAATACGAGGCGGAGGTCGCCGCACTCTACGCCGACGAAGCAACCGCACGCGCCGAATAGGTGGGCTGGTGTGAGTCAGCTCGCGGCGCAGCAGCACGCGCTTGGTCCACATGATCTGGAGGCCGCGAAAGAAGGGTGCTCCCCAGGCGCCCATGGCGAGGATTCCTCCAAACAGAATGATCGCGTCGATGTTCAGACGGCCGGCGCTGGACCAGTAGGCGTCGGGTTCCAGATTGAGCCACAGGGCGAATTCGTCCAGGGTGAGGGCAGCGCCGACGCCATAGCTGACCGACATCAGGCGGCTGAGAAAAATCGACATGGGCGAGTGGGATCGACCGAGATCGAGCAGCCATCCATAGCCCACCAGGAGCAAGATGAGTATGCCCCAGACGAGGTGGTGAATGTGGCGGCCGCGCACCATGACCCATTCAAAGGGGCCGTGCTGGTGAATGACCAGGCTGACCAGAAGCCGCACCCCGATGAACGTAATCAGGAACGAGACCGATGCGATAAACATGCGGCGGCGGGGGCGGTCTGGGATTGTGGAGCGGATCAGAAAGCCCAGGCGGGTTAGCTGAAGCAGTACCAGGAGCAGAACTACGACCAGGCTGGCGAAAACCAGCAATAAGAGCGCTCCGGTGCCGGGCATACCTTATTGAAGCATTCCGGCGCAGGATTCCCGCAACGAAATCTGCCATCGATCCAGGTCAGGTCATCGATTAAGGTCCTTTGAAGTGAGCGCTATCACGATTCTGCTTTACAGGGGCGGAGTACACTGGTTAAGGTCGCGGGTCCGGCGGCGCTAGTCTGCGTGTTCCGCAGGCAGGGAGTGAATCCCGGCCGGCCTTTCGGGGAGCCGGGCCAATTCGATCAGGAGAATTTGCATGCGAGTTGCTTTGTTGACCGGTGGCGGCGATTGCCCCGGCTTGAATGCGGTGATCTACGCTGCCGTTCGAAAAGGGATTCAAACGTACGGCGACGAGTTCATCGGATTTCTCAATGGCTGGCGTGGCGTACTTGACAACAGTTGGATTCCACTCACCCTTGAAAGCACCGATGGCATCCAGTTAAAGGGTGGCACTATTCTTCATTCTTCCCGCACCAACGTGAAGAAGATTCCGGGCGGCATTGAAAAGGTGCAGGAGGTTCTGAAGCTCAACAAGATTGATGCGCTGATCGCCCTCGGCGGCGACGATACGCAATCGGTCACACTGTTTTTGAGCGAAAACGGCGTGCCCAGCGTGGGCGTTCCCAAGACCATCGACAATGACATCAGCGGCACCGATGTGACATTCGGCTTTGACACCGCAGTATCGATTGCCACTGAGGCTATCGACCGTATCCACACTACGGCCGACTCGCACAACCGCGTGATCGTTGTCGAAGTAATGGGCCGCGACGCCGGATGGATTGCCTATGCGTCGGGGACCGCCGGCGGGGCTCATGTTGTCCTGGTTCCGGAGCTCGAAATCGACATCGATCATGTTTGCGCACTGCTGAAGTACAACTACGATCATGGCAAGCACTATGGCGTTGTGGTCGTGGCGGAGGGCTGCCATTTGCCCGAAGTGGGCCAGGTGACAGGTTCGACCGAGGTGGATTCCTTCGGCCACGCGCGCCTTTCCGGAATCGGAGAAGCACTTGCCGACCTGATCGAAAAGAAAACGGGCTTCGAGACGCGCTCTGTCAACCTGGGACACACACAACGTGGTGGTGTGCCGACCGCTTACGATCGTTTGCTCGGCCAGCGTTATGGTCTGCATGCGATCGACATGGTGCACCAGAAGAAATGGGGCCGGATTGCGGTTCTGAAAGGCCTGGACATCACGGATATCACCATCAAGGAAGCGATCGCTTCGAACCGGCGGCTCGATGAGCGCTTCTTCAGCGTGATTCGCGATCTGGAAGCCAAAGTCTAAGCGCACTGCATACAATCGGAGCCATCCTCTCGCGGAGGGTGGCTCTTTTGCTGTCACCGCATTTTGCGAGGTGGCGCCGGATTTGAAAACGGAATGAAATACCGCCTTTACAAGCCGGAAGACTTTGAGGCCGTTTATGGCATCGAAGAAGTCTGCTTTCAGCCGCCAATGACGTTCGGTCGACGCTACATGCGATGGCTCGTGCAGGCGCAAAATGCAGCCACGTGGGTGGCCGAAGACGACGGAGCCCTGACGGGCTTCGCCATTGTCGAATGGACGCAGGCGATCCATGAGATAAGCGCGTACATCCAGACGATAGAAGTTCTTCCCGAGTTGCGCGGACAAGGTGTGGGCGGCGCCTTGCTGAAGCATATGGAAGGCTCTGCGCTGGCAGCAGGAGCCTCGACGATTTGGCTGCACGTAGATGTCGGAAATTTTGGCGCGATTTGCCTTTATGAAACCAATGGCTTTTTGCGTTCCGGCGACGAGGAGAACTACTATGCGCCGGGGCGGGGAGCGTACGTCTATCGAAAGCAGCTCACGAAGGGTACCTCCGGCTGATTGCGCAGGCACAAAGCGTCAGGAGATGTTTGGCTGGAAGTAGAATAGAACCAAATCTCAATGTCAGTCAGCAATCCAAACCTGCCTAAAGCGCTTCTGGCGCTGCGTTCGTATTCGCGGCAGGCATTCCTGCACGATTTGCTTGCGGGGATCACGGTGGGACTCGTCGCATTGCCGCTCGCAATGGCGTTTGGCATCGCATCCGGGGTCACGCCGCAAGCTGGCCTTTATACGGCGGTTGTCGCAGGGTTTCTGATCTCTGCGCTGGGCGGCTCGCGTACGCAAATCGGCGGACCGACCGGCGCATTCGTGGTCATCGTTGCCGGAATCGTAGCGCGTTTTGGTATGAGCGGTCTGGCCATGGTTACGCTGATGGCTGGAGTCATCCTGCTGGTGATGGGCCTGACTGGACTCGGCTCGGCAGTGCGCTTTATCCCGCGGCCGGTCGTCATCGGATTTACGAATGGCATCGCGGTGTTGATTGCCTCCACGCAGATCAAGGATTTCTTCGGCTTGCGCATTGGTGCGGTTCCGAGCGAGTTCCTGCTGCGCATGAAGGCGTTGATTGCCCACTCTGCCAGTTTGAACCCATCGGCTCTGATGCTGGGCGCAGGAACGTTGGCAATTATGCTTGGTATGCCGCGGCTCACGAAGCGCGTGCCGGGCTCCATCGTTGCTGTTTTGGTTTGCACCGGTGTCAGCGTTTTGTTCCATCTTCATCTAGAGACCATTGGCACTCGATTTGGCGGCATTCCACGAGGCCTTCCGCCCTTCGCAATTCCGGACTTTCACGCCGAACACATTCTGCCACTGATTCCCTCGGCCTTCACCGTAGCGCTGCTGGCAGCGCTCGAGAGCATGCTCTCCGCTGTAGTGGCGGACGGCATGACAGGAGACCGGCACAATCCCAACGTGGAGCTGGTTGCGCAGGGCATCGCCAACATGGTTTCACCGGTCTTCGGAGGCATTCCCGCAACCGGCGCGATTGCCCGCACCGCAACCAACATTCGATCCGGCGCGCGATCGCCGGTTTCCGGCATGGTGCACGCCCTCACGCTGCTTGTGATTCTGCTCGTGGCCGCGCCGCTGGCAAGCTATATCCCGCTGACCGCGCTTGCTGCGGTGCTGTTTGTGGTGGCGTACAACATGGGCGAGTGGCGCGAAATCGGCGGCATCTTGCAGATGGGCTTTACCGCCATAGCGGTTTGGCTGGTCACTTTTGCGCTTACTGTCTTTGCCGACCTGACCGTGGCGGTCAGCGTAGGCATGGCTCTCGCGGCGCTGGTTTATATCTATCGCATCGCCGAAACCACCACGGTCTCGCCGGTCACGGAGGACTACATTCGCGACGGCCTGCCGCACACCCTGCAAGGCCGCATCATCCCGCCCTACGTCACGCTGCTTCGCATCCACGGCCCGTTTCTGTTTGGTACGACCGAGAAGCTCGTCGAAGCCACCGCGAACATCGAGGCATTCACGCCAGTGGTCATCCTGCGCCTGCGCAATATGACGGCGATCGATGCGACAGGCATTCACGCCATCGAAACATTTGCCCGGCGGCTGCGCGACTCGGGGCGAAGCCTGATTCTTTGCGGCGCCATGGAACAGCCGTCAAAGCTGCTGCAGCAACCGCGCTTTATCGCCCATGTTGGCCACGAAAATATTGTGCCCAACGTTCAGGCCGCCCTTGACCGGGCCAGAGAATTGGATGCGCTCCACAGCGTGCTTGTCAGCTGATGGACAGGGCGTTCGTCGGATCGGCCTCACGCTGCGCCCGAGTTTCAATACCGCCAGCTCGTCAAATCCGCTCCCGGCGGTGCTGTCTTCTGGATGCGATCGAGGATCTTGGGCAAATACTGGGTCTCGTAGTGCAGGCGCGAATAGGCGTTCGGTAGAGTTTGGTCTCCGTTCCAGCAGTGCTCCGCACGTGGACCGTACGCCACTTCTCCGCCGTAGGGTGGATTCTTTGTGGAGTCGAGAAAATCCTGCATCCTATAGACGGCGTCGTTCAGAAAATAAGTATCGTCCGAGCCAACGTAGATGTGGATCTTGCCTTCAAGCTTTGGTCCAAGTTTCGACCAATCGCGTTCCAGGATTGCTTCAAGATCGAAATTTCGCCGCCAATATTCAGCCACGGAATGATCGATCTTACCGGTGACCTTGTCGAAGATGGGCTGCGGATATCCGTCGTCGCCCACCGGACCGTAGACAGCTTGCCAGATATCGAATTGCTCGCCGCTGCGCCCGCTGTCACCGAGGGCAAGCTCGTAAGCGTTGATCTCTTCCGTGGTGATGAACGTGTGACCGAGGTAGTCGCGCATCGCGGGTTGCGCCACGCGTTTGTGTGCGCCGGTGAGGTAGAAGGCATTGTCATCATCGTAGAGATCGATGTTGGTGAAGGCGTGAAAATCGATGGGATCGGGGCAGGCGGCAAATGCTCCGTTGTAGTGATCGGGATAAAGAACCTGGACTGCTAAAGCTTCCCAACCGCCGGTCGATCCACCGTACACGAACCTCGCCCACCCTTGACCGATTGCGCGAAATTGTTTTTCGATGGCGGGAATCAGCTCATTCTCGATGGCATCGCCATAGGGGCCAACGTTGGCCGAGTTCACCGCGTAGGAATCGTCATAGTACGGATTGGCGTGCTGAATCTTCACGATCAGCACACGCTGAAATCCCGGCGAAATCCAGCGCTGATAAAACTTGTAGGCTTCTTCCTGCTGAATGCGGTTGTAACCCGCCAGATGAAAGCGCTCGCTGTAGTCCGGCTTGAGATTCGGATCGGGTGGTGTAGTGCGGAAGTCATCGAAGTCTTTGTCAAAGTGATCGTGAAAGATCATGAGCGGAAAACGCGCATTCGGGTGATCGTCGAATCCCTCGGGGACAAGCACGATGGCGCTCACAAACATGGGCCGTCCCCAGAACTTTGTCAGCACCTGGCTTTGAATGCGGATGTGCCTTACGTATTTGGTGTCGGCGGGTGTAACGATGGGTGGAATGACTTCGCTGAGGACGATGGGATAATTCTCGGTCTCCGCTCCCACGTGAATCTTGACTGGCTTTGAATTGAGATTGCCTGGCGAGCTATTCCAATGTTGGCCTTCGCCCTGGTCCATGTGCAGCTTGATGGTCTTGCCGTCGGCGCGATGAAAGGTCTCGTATTTATTGAGGACGGCCTGCACGAAGTAGTCGCCCGGAGGCAGGTCTTTCAGGCTCCGAATGGGGTAGCCCCATGCAGTGTTGTCGACGAGTTGTGGATGATCGGGCTGCCAGCCATCGACTGTGACGCCAAAGACGATCTGCGATCGCGGCGAATCGTCGATCTGGTTGCGCGGTTCATCGCTGGGGTCCGTCGAAAGAACGAGCAGCAAGCGGCCATCGAGGGGCTGGCCACTTAGGCGGCCGGGAAAGCTGACTGAAAACGACTGCGCGAAGGCAGCGGGAGCAAAAAAGAGCAGAGCGAGTGCGATCCGTTTCATGGCAGCTACTATACAAGGCAACGCAG
The DNA here is from genome assembly GCA_963704415.1 of uncultured Acidobacteriaceae bacterium. GTDB lineage: Bacteria > Acidobacteriota > Terriglobia > Terriglobales > Acidobacteriaceae > Telmatobacter. The sequence goes on from OY969908.1 coordinate 4,200,821, forward strand.
ACCCGAACGGAATGCGCCGAGTCTCGCTTCGCACCCGGCGTCGGCTTGGCTCCTACTTATTGTCAGAGACGGCGTTCTTGATGAAGGCCGCGACGCGGTCGTGGAGTTGCTCCAGGCACTCGTCGCGCACGTAGACCATGTGGCCTGCTTCGTACCATGAGTACTGAATGTTTTTCGCGAGCGATTGCGGAATCGGCAAATGCTTCTCTTCGTACTCCGCCCCGAAGAAAGGGGTCGCCATGTCGTAGTACCCGCCGTTCAGCATCACCTTGAGGCGAGGGTTGGTTTTCATCGCGTCGGCGAGATCGCTCGAGACATTCAAACCGAATGGGTTGCCGTTGTGCTTGAAATTCCATTCGCCGCCGTCCGACTCCGGGATGTCGGGCAGATAGGTTTGGTTCTCGCCGTACTTTAGATCGCGCCGCATGTAATCATTCAGGAGTGAAACGTAGGCCGACGAAATGGCTGCGCTTTGCGGGTCATAATCCGCATTTTCGCTCAAAGGATTGATGGTGGGACCGGTGAACCGAGTGTCATAGCGCCCAATGGTCTGATCGGTCTCATCCTGGAAGGTCTTTTCGAACTCGCCGCCGCTCACGCGCAAATTGGCTTTGAGCAGGTACGCGACGGGCAGACCGGTGTAGTCGTGCATCTTCTCCGCGACGGACTGCTTTTCGGCGTCGGGCAGATCTGTTCCTTGGGATAATGCATGCGTGTAGGGACCAAGCGCGAATTCCTCTACCTCTTTCAAGAAGGGCTCGAGCGCCGATGGCTGCTGCGGGAGTTTTTTGTGGTACCAGGCCGTAGCTGCGAAAGTCGGCAACGCGAGAACATAAGGCAGGTCAACACCGGGATTGGTCTTTGCGGCGTCGATGAAAGTGTTGAAGTTGAAGATTTGCGAAAGAAGAATCACGCCGTTCAGATCGATCGATTTCTTCTCTTCGAGAATTTTCGCCAGCACGGCTGATCTGGTGGTTCCATAGCTCTCGCCGAAGACGAATTTGGGCGAATTCCAGCGACCGTATTTGGTGATGAAGCGGGCGATGAAGCGCGCAAAGGCGCCGCCGTCCTCATCCACGCCCCAGAAAGCTTTTTGGGCATCCTTGCCAACGAGCCGGCCAAACCCAGTGCCCGGTGCGTCAATGAAGACGAGGTCGCTGACGTCGAGCAGGGAATTCGCGTTGTCGACCAGCTTGTACGGCGCTGCGGGCAAGTGCTGGTCGCCGGATGTGACCACGTGCTTGGGACCGAGCGATCCCATGTGGAGCCACACGGTGGAACTACCCGGGCCGCCGTTGTAAAAGAACGTAACCGGACGATCGTCGGCCTTCGCATCTTTCTTGAAATATGCGACGTAAGACATGCGGGCGACCGGGGGCGCGTCCTTCGGTTCCTTTGGTTCGGAGATCGCAAGTTCACTCCCGGGCAGCGGCTTCCCATCCATCCCAAGCTGCCCATCCTGGGTGTCATTGGCGCCGACCGTGATGATTCCCACAGTCGCTGTGTAGAGAATGTGCTGTCCCTTCACATCCACGGAACCTTGCGTGGTGACGTCGGCGGGCGGTACTTCGGGAGCTTTTTCCGCGGCGGGCGATGTTTTTGTTGCAGGCGCGTCATCCGCGGCGCAAATCGCTTCAGGCAACAGCAGTAGGGAAGCGGCAAAAACACATTGGCTCAGGCAACGAAGGCAGGGCATGGAATGTCTCCAGATTGGGGATGGTGCGAGATCGAGGATGGTTCGAAGGGCCAGTATAGACGCTTGTGCGACGCACGGCTCCTTGAAATGTGACGGCTCGCGGGGCGTGGATCGTATCAAAGCTACTTTTGAGGCTTATCGAAGGGCTGTTTCTCAGCGATGCGGGGCCGGCTTTCGGCCTGCAGTTCCTTGCTTACCTGCTCGACTTCGCGGAAGACGCGGAGCAGGTTGCCGCCGAGAATCTTGCGGCAATCTTCAGCAGAATAGCCGCGCTCGATCAGGGCTGCAGTGATCTTCGGCAGGTCCGCGGGAGAGTCGAGGCCCTCGGGCAACTGGCCGCTTACGCCATCGAAATCCGAACCCAAGCCGACGTGATCCACCCCGGCGACCTTTGCGATGTGGTCGATGTGGTCGATGAGCACCGAAAGCGGCGGGCGCGGGATGCGATCGGCAAACTGGCGTTGCAGCCTTGAGATTTCCGCGTCGGGCGCATCTTTGCCTTCGGCCTTGTATTTGTCTTTCAGTTCATGGACAGCCTTATCCATTTCGGGCTTGATGCCTTTCTGCGCGTCGCGATAGGACTGCGAAAGAAACCCGGAGTAAAAGTTGACTTGCACCACGCCGCCTTTGGAGTTGGGCCCGCCTGAATTTGCCACGGCGCGCAGCATGTCGTCGGTCATGTTCCTCGGCGCATCGCACAGAGCTCTTGCGGATGAATGCGAAGCGATGACGGGTGCGCGCGTGATAACGAGAGTGCGGTAGAAGGTGCGGTCGGAGACATGCGAGATATCCACCATCATGCCGAGGCGATTCATCTCATAGACCACATCCTTGCCAAATTCTGTGAGGCCTTCTTTGGTGTGCGGCACGCTTGTGTCATCGACGTCGCCGGAGCTGTCGGCCCATCCGTTGGAATTCGCCCAGGTGAGCGTCATGTAGCGCACGCCCAGCGCGTAGTAGTCGCGCAGCAAGGCAAGGGAATCCTCAATGGAGTGGCCGCCCTCGATACCCATCAAAGCGGCGAACTTGTGTTCACGATGCGCCAGCTCAATGCCTTCGGGCGAGGTAACGAACATCATCTGATCCGGATGTCTGGCGACTTGTTGTTTGACTGAGTCGATGAGGATAAGTGTGCGCCGCGCGAAGTGGCCCTTGTTGGGCACGGGGTCAACCCAGATCGAGAAAAACTCGGCGCCCAGATTGCCCTTTCGAGCCGTTTCCAGATTGAAGTTGCCGCCGTTCAGAGGATCGCCGAGATCGAAATTCTCATCGACGAAGCGCTGCGGTGTGTCGGCATGTGTATCGATGACGATGGCGGACTTCTGCACTGCTTCTGAGGTTTGACTTTTTGGACTCATTTTGGTGGCAGAGGAAGCTTGAGATGTCTGGAGCGGGGTCTGGGCGAGAAGCATGAAAGGAATCGCGAGAAGGGACGCGGACAGAGCGAGCGAGGCGCGGGTCTGCATAGGCTTGGCGTAAGTATAGCTTGACGAAGAGAGTGGATTGGCGGGGAAGAGAGCGGAGACTTGATAGGACAATCGGGACCGGGCTGGGTCCGAAGCGCCCATCTTGCGATTGACGGTGAGAATTTGCGGGGAGTTGGCGTGAGGACGCCGTTGCGCCTAGTGGCGCAGGAAACTCTTCATCTGATTTATCTGGATGGGCTCATCGCGTGGAGGCGTGGGCGGATCGATTACAAAAACATCGCAGGCCTTGTGCCACTGCCCAAGCTGCTGCAATCCGTTGCCGTCGATCGCGACCTTGTAGGCTTTCGTGCCGTCGACACTGGTCGCGGTCGCCATGACGTAGCCGTTGTAGGCGACGCCCTTTTCGTTAATCACAGTAACTTCCTGGCCCACTTCGATCATTGAGAGTCTCCTCATTGTGTGAATGGAACCCATAATTGCCCTCTGTATTGCTTTGTTGCAAGATACATGGTGCGAGGTTGGTTGGAGTTGTTTTTTGCATTTCAGTTCACTGTTCTGCATTTGGGGCTGGTTGCACGGCTTTGATCCGCGGACGGCGAGCCTTTTGGGAATGTGAAAGTTAGGCGGGCCCCAAGATATTCAGGAATCCACCTGCTGCTTTCTTGCATTAAGTTGTATGGCGATAGAGTTAAATCGAGAAGCTTCAGGAGGAACAATGGCCGATCGATTGCCACTGACCTACACCTTTTACATTGCTGCGACTCCGGAGAAAGTTTGGGAGGGATTCACTTCTCAAGAGTCGAACCGCGTAATTTTTTTGGGAGCGGAACTTAAAGCCGATTTCAAACCTGGCGGGGAAATCGCGTGGATGGGACCAGGGAAAGACGGAAAGATCATTCCTTATGTTCACGGGAAAATTTTGCGTGCCGATGCGCCCAAGGTTTTGCAGTACACCTTTGCAACGAGCCAGAGCGAGCGGTTTTCGCGTGCAATTGTGGAGCTGACGCCGGAAACCGAAGCGACCAAGGTTGTCGTGACGCACGATGAGTGGGCGGAGGACGATCCGAATTACGATTTCTGCGCGGATGGGTGGCCGCGTATTCTGTCGCGGCTGAAGACGCCGATTGAGACCGGCAAGACGTTCAAGCCGCACTGAGGCAATTGCGGGCTGCGTGCTACAGGTCGACCGGCGTGCCGCCCCACTGTTCCGGAGCCACGTCGGCGATGGTCTGGGTAAAATCCCACCGGTGACCGGCGAAGTCTTCCGCGTTATATTGGCGCTCGCCGTAGACATGGTCGACGGGTTCCGTCAGGATTCTGGCGCCGTGCCGGCGGGCCCGCTCGCAGTGGGCATTGGCGTCTTCAATGCGGATCTGAACAATGTGCGAGTTGTTGGGAGTGACGTTTCCTTCGGCAATCGTTATGCATCCGTTGCCGGCTCTCATTTGGATTCTGTGGTTGGCGATGCGGAGGCGCACCGTGAATCCAAAGGCGGCGCAGAGCCAGTCCGCGGCGACGCTGGGATCGGGATAGATGAGGACGGGAATGACGGTGCACGGTGGCACGGAGCGATTGGCGAGCATGGCGACAATTTAACAGCATTGAGCTTAAGCGTTGAACGCTTTTTTTCTTGGCGCGGGCAGCTTGAGGCACGGTAAAATCGCGGACATTTCCGGGACACCGAAAATGAAGAATTTCGGCTGAGACGCCAGGAGGTCATTTCCAATGGCTGGGTCTGGAAAAGCATTGCTGGTTGCCGCCACTTTGATTGGGGCGGCGACGATGCTTCCGATGGCGAGGGCAGCGACTGCCCCGTCAGACCCTTGCTCATTGCTCACTGCGGCGGACGTGAGCAAGAGCATGGGACAAACCTACGGCGCACCGGAAAAGACCGTTGCTCCGCGACCCTATGCGAATACGGTGCAGGGAACGGACTGCCATTACTCCGCCTCGAGCGGGGGGAATGAACTGCTGTTCCGGATCTATTTCGATCCTTCTGCAGCGGATGCGACGGGCCTGTTCGCCAAGTTGAAGTTCTTTTACAGCCCGCCGACGCCGGTTCCGGGCCTGGGAGACGAGGCGTACTTCGATCCCAATCACGGGCTGCATGTGCGCAAGGGAAATGTTCGGTTTTTTCTTAATCTTGCCGATAATACCGACAGTCAACTGAAAGCCATCGCCAGCCTGATTGCCGGACGGATTTAGCACTTGTGCTTTCCCAGGTCTCCACAAGGAGACCTGGGGCGCCCGGATCGAAGCTGATCAGAGGTCCGTGCCACTCGCCGCTGCACGCACTCCTCTGCAAGGCGATTTAGGGGTTAGTGGCGATGTTCGTTGGCTTCCATAGCGGCGGCCTTGATTTCCTCATTTGCCCGCGCCAGTAGATCCTTTGCCTTGGCGGCATGGCCGCCCATATCAAACTCGTTGGCCTGCTGGGCGGCGTCAATGCGGCCCATGGCCTGATCGATCAAACGTTGTGCGGCTGCCAGGTTGGGATGGCGATGGGGATTGACGTTCTGAGCGACCGTGACGCCGCCCGCGACGAGTGCGAGGGAAAGCGCTGTGCCGAAGGTTAGCTTGCGAAGATTCATTCTGATTTCCTCCGCAGACAACGTATCAGAGGGATGTGAAGTTTGTGCAACTGAAAAGATTTGCACAGGGTGACCTTGGCACGGGGCGCGGCGCCGGAATCTGCTACCGCTTGTCGAGCACGGCCAAGATTTTGTACTTTTCGGATTCGACTTTTCTTGCGTCGGGGCCAACGGGCCACTCGAGCTTGGCGACGTTGCCTTTGAACTCCGCTTGCACGTGTTCCACGAGAGGCATGCCGCAATTGCGGCGCAGGATATACGTGCCTTTGGACGAATACTTATTGATGCAGTTGACCACAGCGATTTTTCCGTCTGGTAAAAGGAGCGACAGCGTGGTGCCCGTGACGTAATAGGAGGTTGAATTCGGAGTTGAGCCGGTTGCCGCGGCCTGGGTCGGGTTGTAGCAAGCGGCATTGGCCAAGTCGGCGGCGCAGTCAGGGCTGTCCGGGTTGGAGTAGCCGGGGATCAAGGCGCTGTAATCCGAGTCGCTGTTCTGGCGGTAAAGTACGGTGGCATCCAGCTTTTGCGCGGGGGCCGAGCGAACACAAGACGCTGAGCAACAGACTGCGATAGCTATACACAGACCTTTTATCTTGCTCATCTATGTTTCCTCTATATAGGTGTTTTTCTGAGTCTACTTGGGGCTGAAAGAAACGCGGAGAGGAGAGTGGGAGGAGCACGCCCGGAGGTACTGTGATGTGCGCGTTCGGCCACCCGTGTGGAGTGGGAGCCCTCCTTTCGCCTTTGGGTGGAAGTTCCTCATTCTGCTAGATTTGCCGAGGGCCGATGTCGCCAGATTCCTCTACCCATTGGATTTATCCAAGCTGAGGCAGATCGTTCGCTCCGCGCCCGTGTCAATGGTGGAGGAGGTGGAGAGGAGAGGTGAGCGGCTGCCGGGGAATCTTTTCCCCGCAAGACTTTGCCGTCAGCGTATGCTTGGGGCTCCCCCGAAATCAAAAATCCCCAGGAGGCAAGTTCCCATGAGGTACCGCTTCAATTCAACAGCCGCTCTCTGTCTTTTGTTTGCAGGACTCACTCTCAGCCCGGCCCCGATGGCCGAAGCACAGCATGAAGCTGGACAGGCCCAGGGCCCCAGCAAATATCTCTTCCTCGAGAACGATGAGCTGAAACCCAACACGTCGTTCGCCTATGCCAAGTCGCAAGGGGAAGAGGCGCAGGCGATGCGCGAGGCCAAAGCCCCGGAACACTTCGTCGGCATGTGGGGCATTACCGGTGCGAACCACGTGCTTTATCTGCATGGCTTCGATTCGTTCGCCGATTTGCAGAAGGGACACGAAGACACCTTCGGCCTGCCCAAGATGATCGACACGCTGAAAACGGCGGAGGCCGGGCAGGCGCCGCTGGTGGCGAGCGAGCACGACAGCATCTACTCCTACGAGAAGGAGTTGAGTTTCAACCCGAATGTTGACCTCTCCAAGATGCGCTTCATGCGGATTCTGCTTTTCCACGTCCGCTCCGGCCATGATGCGGACTTTCGGCGCCTGGCAAAGCTGTTCGCCAAGGCCTATCAGACGACTCTTCCCGAGGCGCGCTGGGCCATGTTCCAGAAGATGTATGGTGTTGGCAGCGACAACGTGTATATCCTCGTCACTCCCATGGAATCGCTCGCCGTCGCGGACGCGATGGTCAGCGGCGACAAGAAATTCAGCGAGGGCGTGGGTGAAGAGCAGCTTCAAACGCTCATGAAGGGTCTGGATGCGGCTGTCGAGTCTTCGGAGAGCGATCTGTTCGCATTCGATGCGCAACTCAGCTACGTGCCCGACTCGTGGATCAGCTCTTCGCCGGATTTCTGGGGGAAGAAGTAAACAGCGCTTCCTCCAGTGACAAAGAGGCTCATTCCGCGAGGATGGGCCTCTTTTGTTTTGGGTGCGCCCGGCAGGGCGCACTTACTTGGAGGTGCAAGTCCTCTACACACCCGGCAAGGGGAAGTGTTAGCTGAACGGCAAGGGTGCCCGTCGCGAGGCGGAATCTGGAGGAAGCCGCAGGCAAAGCGCTGGCTTGACGAACAGGAAGCGGATAGAGGCGGCACGGCGGGGTGAGCGGGCCCATAGACGTAAAGCCCAGTACTTGCACGGAACGCCGTGACGTAGATCCGACAGGCATAAGCGTGAAGGTGAGTGCGCAATACCCGGGGAGATCTGCCATGTTGTCTTTAGTGACTGAGGGCGCCGAGAGGGGCTCTGATCCCATGGCAGAAGTCAGCAGAGGCCATAGTAGCTGCCTGTTTGGAGCGAAGGGCTGAACCTGTCACGAGCGGATAGAGGGCTATCTCTCTGACTGGTTGGACAGAAGCCTCGCAAGAGGACTTGTTATGGAGGTAGGGGCCGGAAGTCCCGATGGCTATATCAAGTGTCCAGAGACCAGCAGGCGAATGGTCAACGAGACGAAGCTCACTCCGGAAACGGAAGACAGGAACCGCCCGTTGCGGAACCGCACGGCGGGTGGTGTGGGAGGACGGCAGGGGTGACCCTGCCTCCTACCCGATTATGGCTCAACGAGACGGTCCAGAGTGAAGCGGGCAAGGTTGGCGATCGCTGGATATAGAGACTCTTCACCGCCTTTACTACGCTGGCGCGCAACCCAGGGATAGGGCACAAGCGACTGGATCTAACCAAGAGCATGCCATTCTGTTCTGGCCAGTGGAGGCGTACGTGATCCTGTCCCGTGTCCGGAACAAGCGTGTGGAAATCGTGGGCGTAATCCAAGGCGCGCGGGATATTCCGCCTTTCTTACATCACCGTACTCAATAAGATCCATGCAGGTTTCGCAATTCCTCTGGACGTCGTCGTATTCAGGCGTGGCGAATGCGCTGGCCGCTTAAAATCAATCTAGCCATGTCTGAATTTACTCACTTGCATTTGCACACGGAATACTCGCTGCTGGATGGGGCGTGCGACGTTCACAAGCTTGTGGATCGCGTGGCGGCGCTGGGGCAGACGTCAGTCGCGATGACCGACCACGGGAACATCTACGGGGCTGTGCACTTTTTCAATGCGGCGAAGGCGAAGGGCATCAAGCCGATCCTGGGGTGCGAGCTATACGTCTGCAAGGCCGAGGATCATCGCGCCGAGACGCCCAATGACCAGTACAACCACCTGCTGGTGCTGGCGGAAAACGAAGAGGGTTACCGCAACCTGATTCGGCTGACGAGCGAGGCGAGCCTGCATGGGTTCTATCGCAAGCCGCGCGTGAGCAAAAAATATCTGGCTGAAAACTCGAAAGGCCTGATCGGGTTTTCGGGTTGCCTGAGCGGCGAGCTGTGCGAGGAGCTGAGCGCGGGCCACTACGAAAAGGGCAAGGCAGTGGCGCGAGAGTACCAGGACATTTTCGGGCGCGGCAATTTCTATCTGGAGATTCAGGACCAGGGATTGGCACTGGAGAAAAGGATTCAAGCGGATCTGTTCCGGCTGGAGAAAGAGCTGGAGATTCCGCTGGTCCTCACCAACGACTCGCACTACCTGTGCGGGGAAGACTCGCATGCGCACGATGTGATGCTTTGCGTACAGACAGGCGCGAAGATTCACGATGCGGACCGTTTCCGCTTCGACTCCGACCAGTTTTTCGTGAAGTCGGCCGACGAGATGGCGCGCATTTTTCCCGATTTTCCCGGAGTCACGCAGCGGACGATGGAGATTGCGGAGCGCTGCAAGCTGAAATTGCATGCAGTCGACAATCCGTTTCCGGAGTTTGCTGTGCCGGCGGGGCATACGATTGACAGCTACTTCGAACAGGTGTGCCGGGTGGGACTGAGGAAGCGGTTCGACACGGCCGTGCGACAACTGGAGCTGCGCGGCGTGCAGCGCTCGACAACCGCGGAGTATGAGGCGCGGCTGCACTATGAAATCGGCATCATCAAGCAGATGAAGTACTCGGGATACTTCCTGATTGTGTGGGACTTCATCAAGTATGCGCGCGATCACGGCATTCCGGTAGGGCCGGGGCGCGGATCGGCGACGGGATCGCTGGTGGCCTATGCGATGGAGATTACCAACATCGATCCGATGCAGAACGTGCTGCTCTTCGAGCGGTTTCTGAACCCTGAGCGCGTGACGATGCCGGATATCGACGTGGACTTCTGCCAGAACCGGCGCGGTGAAGTGATCGACTACGTGACGCGGAAGTATGGACGCGAGCAGGTGGCGCAGATCATCACCTTCAACACCATGGCGGCGAAGGCATCGATTAAGGATTGCGGGCGCGCGATGGATATGCCGTACGGCGATGTGGACCGCATTGCCAAGCTGGTGCCTCCGACGGTGGGAATGACGATTGACAAGGCGCTCGAAGAAGTTCCCGATCTGCGCAAGGCTTATGACAACGACAAGCAGATCCGCGAGCTGATTGACACCGCGAAGAAGCTGGAGGGGCTGGTGCGGGGGGCTGGAGTCCATGCATCAGCGGTGGTGATTGCGCCGCGCCCGTTGACGGAACTCGTTCCGCTGAACAGGACGAAGAACGACGAAATCGTCACCGCCTATGACATGAAAGCCGTCGAAAAGATGGGCCTGCTGAAGATGGACTTTCTGGGCCTGGCAACGCTGACGGTGATCGACGATTGCGTGAAGCTGATCGAGCAGACTCGCGGGGAGAAGCTGGACATCGAGATGGTTCCGCTCGACGATCCAGAGACATTCAAAAGGGTGTTCCACACGGCGCTGACGTCGGGGATTTTTCAGTTTGAGTCGAGCGGGATGCGGGATATTTTGCGGCGCTACAAGCCGGATACGGTGGAGGAGTTGACGGCGCTGAATGCTCTCTATCGGCCGGGTCCGATGGACATGATCGACGACTTCATTGAGAGAAAGTGGGGTCGGCGAAAGGTCGAGTTCCTGCTGCCGGAGCTTGAGGCGATTCTGAAGGATTCGCTGGGGGTGATTGTCTACCAGGAACAGGTGATGCGGATCGCCAATGTGCTGGCGAGCTACAGCCTGGGCGAGGCGGACCTGTTGCGGCGCGCGATGGGGAAGAAGGATCCGAAGGCGATGGCGGAGCAGCGCGATCGCTTTATGAATGGCGCGGCGGCTCTGGGACATCCGAAGGCGCCGGTGGGCGAAATCTTCGACCTGATGGCGAAGTTCTCAGGCTATGGGTTCAATAAATCGCACTCGGCCGCGTATGCGCTGGTGGCGTATCAGACAGCGTATTTGAAGACGCATTATCCGGTGGAGTTCATGGCGGCCCTGCTGACCTCGGAAACTTCAAAGCCAGAGAACGTGGTCAAGTACATCCAGGAATGCAAAGAGATGGGCATCAGCGTGGAGCCGCCGGACGTGCAGGTTTCGGGCGCTCAGTTTACGCCGCATGTCACTTCGGAAGGTCAGGCGATTCGTTTTGGGCTGGCCGCGGTCAAGAACGTCGGTGGCAACGCGATTGAGTCGATTAATAAGGCGCGTGAAGAACTGGGCGGACGGTTCAGAAGCTTCTGGGAGTTTTGCGAGAAGGTCGACCTGCGGGTGATGAACAAACGGGTGATTGAATCGCTGATCAAGGCTGGTGCTCTCGATTCTCTGGGCAAGCGCGGGCCGCTCTACAGCGCGGTAGACAAGGCAATGGAGCGGGCGCAAAAAGCGCAGCGCGACGAGGCGCACGGACAGACTGGCCTGTTTGGGTTGTTCAATGAGGCTCCTGCGCATGGACATGGCGGCGATGAGTTGCCGCGCACGGCGGATTGGGAAGAGGGCGAGCGGCTTGCAAATGAGAAAGAAGTGCTCGGATTCTTTGTGTCGGGGCATCCGCTGGACAAATATGCAGATAAGCTGCGAAATCTGCCGGGCGTGATCTCGGTTGCAGAGGCGCTGGAGCGCAAGCCTCCGGAGCGACGCTGGGGCAAGGATTCCGATCCGGCGGATGAACTTCAGGTCGCGGGCATCATGCAGGGACTGCGTGTGCAGAAGACCAAGCGCGAAGGAAAGCTGTATGCGCAGGCGGTCCTTGAGGATGCGACGGGAAAAATCGAATTGATCGCTTTTCCGCGGGACTACGAGAAGCTATCGGAGCAACTGAAGATAGAGGCGCCAGTGCTGATTCGCGGAACGCTTTCGGGCGACGAAGATTCCGCGCCGAAGCTGTCGGTGAGCGCGATCCAGGCATTGGAAGAAGTGCAGGTAAAGCTCCCGAGCGGAATTCGGATTCGCGTGAATCTCGATCGCGCGACGGAACAGATGATGGCGGCGTTGAAGTCTGCGGCAGATGCGGCGCCGGGCCCGGGCAAGGTGATGCTGCATCTTCAGAAAAAGGGTGAGTACGAAGTGATTCTTGAACCTGAGCAGATGAGCGTTGCGGCTGATCGCGGTTGGGTGGAACGCGTAGAGGATTTGGTGGGCAAGGGAACTGTGCAGGTGATGAGCTGATGCGATTTGAGAAATCAGACGAGGAATGCTCAAGACGTGCATGAAGCTGCAGCGATCGGTATCGATTTTGGGACAACGAATAGTTCGGTAGCGCGCGTGAATGGTGCTGGCGTGGAGCTGGCTTCGTTCACATTTCGTGGTGTTCCGACGGAGTCGTATCGGTCCGTTCTCTATTTCGAACAGATCAAGTCGGCCAGCGGGGCTAAGCGAACGCACGGGCTCACGGGCCCGGCTGCCATCGAACATTATCTCAACGCGGACGAAAAAGGGCGCCTCATCCAGTCGCTCAAGTCGCACTTGTCCAGCAGAATGCTGACCGGCACTGAGATCTTCGGGCGACGGCACAAGCTGGAAGAAGTCATCTCGCGGTTGTTGAGCGACCTGCGCAAGGCAGCGGAACGGCAATTTGCGCGGCCAATCGCGTTTGCCATGGTCGGGCGGCCGGTGCGATTCGTAGGATCGGAATCCGACGAGGACGATGACTTCGCCGTTGCTCGGTTGCGCGAGGCATTCGCTCTTGCCGGTATCGAGCGTGTCGAGTTTGAAATGGAGCCGATCGCAGCGGCGTATTCCTACGAAGCCACACTGGATCATGATGAGTTGATTCTGATTGGGGATTTCGGCGGCGGCACGAGCGATTTCTCGCTATTGCGCGTTGGCCCAGGCGTGCGACGACGCGGCCGCGCTCCGAACGATCTGGTGGGTAATAGCGGCATCGGCCTGGCAGGAGACGCGTTTGATGCGCGCATCGTGGGCAAACTCGTTTCACCGGCACTGGGATCGAATTCTGAGGCGCGCTCGCTGAACAAGCTGCTTCCGGCGGTCCCGGCCTGGATCTATGCCAACCTTGAACGCTGGCACTATCTGTCATTCCTTCGTACCAACAACGTGCGGGAGATTCTGAAAAGTGCACGAATCCGTGCGTTGGAACCGGAGAAGATCCAAGCGCTCATTGCGGTTGTGGAAGATGATCTCGGCTACCAGCTGCACCAGGCCGTGCAACAGGTAAAGTTCGAACTGTCACGCAGCGAGCATGCGGAGTTTCGGTTTCACGATGCAGGATTGAACCTGCGAATCCCAGTGCAGCGCGGCGAATTCGAGTCCTGGATCGCGGAGGAATTGCAATCCATCGAGCAGTGTGTGGATTCGCTGTTGCGGAGTACAGGCGTCGATGCTCGGGATGTGGACCGCGTATTTCTGACCGGGGGCACTTCGTTTGTGCCTGCGGTGCGGCGCATTTTTGCGACGCGGTTCGGCGAGGATCGGATTCGCAGCGGGAACGAGTTTACCTCGGTGGCAAGGGGCTTAGCGCTGCGAGCGGCCGAGGCACTGCAAGCGGTTCCGTGATTTCAGGCTAAGTCGTGGACGAGGATCACATGGAGGAAGCGTGGACCGTGGACGCCCTTGATGCGCGTCATTTCGATGTCGGCGGTGGCGCTGGGACCTGAGATATAGGTGGCGAGTGTCGGAGGCTGCCGGCAACGGTCGAAGTATTCGGGCAATGTTTCGACGATCTGGCTGGTGCGCAGGATGCAGAGATGCCAATCTGGCAAAAGGGTGAGAACGCGACGGCCCTCAGTGGCGGAATGATGGAGCACAATCGTGCCCGAGTCCGCCACGCCCGCGAAGGACGCAGTGACGACTCCATCGCAGGCTTCGATTTCCGCGTGGGTGAGGCCTCGATCGACCTTCCAATCGAATCCGGAGGCGAGCCATTCGGCTGGCAAACCGGGCGGCACCACGAATATGTTCTTGCCGCTCGAGCGAAGGCGATAGGCGATACAGGCGGGAAGATCGTCCGGTGCGCACTCTACGACATCAGCGTCGTATTCTTGCAAACGCTCAATCATTAAGTTCAAACGCGCTGCTTCGTCGAGGCTTCCATGCCGGATGTAGTTTCGCGGCAGGTCAGAATGCTCTGCAGCGGAACTGTCGGACGTTGCGCGGCGAATTCGCTCGAGAATCTGTTGGCGCGCGTCGCTCATACTCTGTCCTTTGGACGCGATGCCCACCAGTCGCGAAACGTTTGATCGGGCAAGCCGCGCAGGTCACGGGTCATCGTCCAGCGAGCGCCGAGGCTAGGCAAGGCATGAATCCAGCCGTCCTTCTTGGTGAACAGCAGCAGCCCGATGCGACCCAGACGCTGTGCTCGTCGGAAACGCCAGGCACTGGCAAAGATGCTGTTCGCAACACGCATGCCGATGTACATCAGGTCGAAGGCGCGGGCGGCCTGTTTGCGCTCCCGATCGACCACCTGTGCGCGCAACTCGATCAGCACCTCCGGGATATTGATTTTTACCGGGCACACCTCGTAGCATGCGGCGCACAAGGACGATGCGTAGGGCAGGGATTGCGCGTGGTCCATGTGCATCAACTGCGGCGTGAGGATGGCGCCGATGGGACCGCCGTATACAGAACCGTAAGCGTGGCCGCCGGTCTGGCGGTAGACCGGGCAGGTATTCTGGCAGGCAGCACAACGGATGCATCGTAGAGTCTGGCGTTCGGTATGTCGCGCAAGAATCGACGATCGGCCATTGTCCAGCAACACTACGTGAAAATTCTGCGGTCCGTCACCGGGTGTGACGCCGGTCCAGAGGGACGTGTAGGGGTTCATGCGCTCGCCGGTTGCGGAGCGCGCGAGGACCTGCAGCATCACTTCCAGGTCGCGAAATGTGGGGACGACCTTTTCGATTCCCGCGAGGGCAATGAGCGTGCGGGGTAGAGTGAGGCACATGCGTCCGTTGCCTTCGGACTCGATAATTGTGACCGCGCCCGTTTCCGCGACCATGAAATTAGCACCGCAAATCGCCGCGTCGACGCTGAGAAACTTCTTACGCAAGTAGGAACGCGCTGCAGCGGTCAGAGCCTGCGGATCGTCGGTGAGATCGGTGCGGCCCATGCGGCGGGCGAAGATTTCGCGCACCTGGCTGCGATTCACGTGCAGCGCAGGAGCGACAATGTGCGACGGTTCATCCTCGCCCAGCTGCAGAATCAGCTCGGCAAGATCGGTTTCAATAGCCTGGATTCCAGCAGCCTCAAGCGCGGGATTAAGTTGAATCTCGGCCGAAGTCATCGTCTTGATCTTGATGGCTTCGGTCGCCTTTTCCGTGCGGAGAATTTCGACAATGATGCTGCGGGCTTCGGCTGCGTCAGAGGCCCAGTGGACATGGCCGCCAGCCGCCGTGCAACGGGCCTCGAATTCAACGAGGTATCGATCCAGATGGCCGAGGACATCATCCTTGATCGCTGCCGCGGCAGTTCGCAGTGCCTGCCAGTCGGTCTTTTCGGCAACGAGGCGTGCGCGCTTGCCCTGGATCACGTCGGTGGCGTGAGCCACATTTTTGCGCAATTGCGTATTGCGCAGAATGGGCAGGGCCGCCTGCGGAAAGGGCGGCGCGGTGCGTGGATCGAGGTCGATCCGCATCATGCGATGCCTTCCGCGGGATTTGTTTGTGTGCTGGCAAGGATCTGTGCGACGTGGAGGGTGCGAGTGGCAGCAAACTCGCGGTGCAAGGCGCCGCCGAGATGCATCAGGCAGCTGTTGTCGAGCGCGGTACAGAATTCAGCTTGCGTGGAGAGTACGTCGTGCAGCTTATCCGAGAGCATGGCCGATGAGACTTCAGCATTTTTGATGGAAAAAGTCCCGCCGAAGCCGCAACAACGATCGAGGTTCTCGAGAGGAATCAGCTCGAGACCGCGCACTTTTGCGAGCAGGCGAAAGGGGCGGTCGCCAACGTGCAATCCGCGCAGCCCGTGACAACTGGCATGGTAGGTGACGCGATGCGGAAAATAGGCGCCTACATCGTCAACGCCCAGGCGGTCGATGAGGAATTCGCTCAGTTCGTAGACGCGCGGCAGCAGGGCGTCGAACTCCTTGCAGAGCGCATTGTTGCCTAGTTCTGCAAATAGTCCGGGGTATTGATCGCGGATCATGGCCACGCAGGAAGTGGAAGGAATGACGACGGTCTCCGCGTTCTGATAGAGGCGCACGAAGCGTTTGGCCTGGGAGAAGGCTTCGGCACGGAAACCGGTGTTGGCATGCATCTGGCCGCAGCAGGTTTGGCCGGGATTGAATTCGAGCGCGACGCCAAGCCGTTCAAGCAGGCGCACCACGGCTCGGCCCGTTTCGGGGAACAGCGTGTCGTTGTAGCAGGTGATGAAGAGGGACGCCCGCATGATTGCTCCCGCCGCTTCCATCCGAGTCGGAAACGGTATGGTATTCGATAGGAATATCCTTTGTCTATTGCAACGGACACCGCAATTTCGAATTGTTCTGCATTCGAAACGAGCGTCTGTGTGCTTATCGTCTAGCGCAAGATGCTAGGACAAGCCTACGCTCTCGTGCACTCCATGCCGATGAGGGCCACGTGAGACGATTCACGTGAGCCGCTCTTCAGCGGATCCGCAGCTTGAAGGGAAGAGCACGGGAGGCAATCGTATTGCCGGTGAAATGGCTTGGAGATGAAGGCGGAAAAAAGAGGGGAGGGAATATTCCCCCTCCCCTTTTCCAGGGGAAGCTACCCGGATACTTACTTCGCAAGCTTGTCGAGATCGAGGTTCAGCGCGAGCACGTTGACGCGCGGCTCGCCTAGCAGGCCGAGTTGTCGACCGGTAATGTGCTGCTGAACGAGCTGTCGCACCTGATCCTCGCCTAGACCGCGCGCCTTGGCGACGCGTGAAACCTGGTAGAACGCGGCGTCGGGCGTGATATCGGGGTCAAGTCCCGAGCCGGAGGTCGTGACGAGATCGATGGGGACCGGTTTGCCCGGGTTCGCCGCGGTCAGTTTATCGATGTCACCTTGAATGCGCTGCACAAGCTTGGCGTTGGATTGCGCGAGATTGGATCCGCCGGAAGAAGTGGCGTCGTAGCCATTGCCTGCTGCTGAAGGGCGGGGATGAAAGTAGCGATCGGACGTGAAGCTCTGTGCCAGCAACTCGGAGCCGATGACCTTGCCGTCTTTGAGAATCAAGCTTCCTGCGGCCTGATGGGGAAAGAGGACAGAGGCGATGCCGGTGACCAGTAGCGGGTATGCGAGGCCGCAGACGATTGTTGCGAGAAGGGTGAAGCGAATCGATGTTCCCCAAAGTGGATGCTTGACCGCCGCTGTCTGAGTGACTGCGACAACCGGCAATGTGGAGGTGGAGTGCATTTCGAGTTCTCCTTCTCTGATCAAGGTGCAAAGGTTAGGCAAGGTGCAGAGCGACAATCAACATGTCGATCGCCTTAATGCCGACGAAGGGCACGATGACGCCACCGACACCATAAATCAGCAGGTTTTGTCGGAGCAGAGCTTCAGCGGCCTTCGGCTCGTACTTCACGCCTTTGAGCGCGAGCGGGATGAGCGCCACGATGATGATGGCGTTGAAGACGACCGCTGACAGGATGGCCGACTGCGGCGAGTGGAGATACATGATGTTGAGCGCGTTCAGAACCGGGAATGCGCCAGCAAACATGGCGGGAATAATGGCGAAGTATTTCGCGACGTCGTTGGCGATCGAGAATGTTGTTAGAGCGCCACGCGTCATCAGCAGCTGTTTGCCTATTTCGACAATTTCGATGAGCTTGGTCGGGTTCGAATCGAGGTCGACCATGTTGCCGGCCTCTTTTGCGGCCTGGGTGCCCGAGTTCATCGCGACCCCTACATCAGCCTGCGCCAGTGCGGGTGCGTCGTTGGTGCCATCGCCGGTCATCGCAACCAGCTTGCCTTTGCCCTGCTCGCGCTTGATCAGGTCCATCTTGTCCTTCGGCTTCGCCTCAGCAAGAAAATCGTCGACGCCGGCTTCGCGCGCGATGACTGCAGCGGTCAGGGGGTTATCGCCAGTGATCATGATGGTGCGAATGCCCATGGCGCGGAGGCGGGCGAGACGGTCTTTCAAGCCCCCCTTGACGATGTCTTTGAGGTGGATGACGCCGAGTGCAGAAGTATTTTCAGCTACCACCAGCGGAGTTCCACCGGCACGTGCGATGTCTTCCACGTTGTCGCGCACTTTTTTGGGCAGTGATGAGCCCTGGTCTTCCAGGAAGCGGGAGATGGCATCGACAGAGCCTTTGCGAATGCGGACGCCGGGCAGATTCACGCCGCTCATGCGGGTTTGCGCCGTGAAGGGAACAAACTCTGCGTGAATGCCTGCCAAGTCGCGGCCACGCAGGTTGTACTTTTCCTTGGCTAGCACGACGATCGAGCGCCCTTCGGGTGTTTCGTCGGATAAGGATGACAGTTGAGCCGCATCGGCGAGACGCTCCGCGGAGATATCGGGGGCAGGACGAAACTCGGTCGCCTGACGATTGCCGAGGGTAATCGTGCCGGTTTTATCCAGTAGCAAAGTGTTGACGTCTCCTGCAGCCTCGACGGCGCGGCCGCTCATGGCCAGTACGTTGTATTGCACCAGGCGGTCCATGCCGGCGATACCGATGGCAGAAAGCAGGCCGCCGATGGTCGTGGGAATGAGACACACCAGCAATGACACAAGCACGAAAATGGTTTGCGGCGCTTTGGAATAGATGGCAAATGGCTGCAGGGTGACGACGGCGAGCAGGAAGACGATGGTGAGTCCGGAGAGCAGGATGCTCAGTGCGATTTCGTTGGGTGTCTTTTGACGCGTGGCGCCCTCGACTAGAGCGATCATTCGATCGAGAAAAGTCTCGCCTGGATTGGAGGTGATCCGCACCTTGATCCAGTCGGATAGAACCTTGGTCCCGCCGGTGACTGCGGAACGGTCGCCGCCGGCCTCGCGAATGACGGGGGCCGATTCCCCTGTAATGGCCGATTCATCGACCGAGGCCACTCCTTCGATCACCTCGCCGTCCCCGGCGATATAGTGGCCCGCCTCGACATAGATCACGTCACCTAGGCGCAGCAGGCCGCTGGCTACATCTTCAAAACCGCCGCTGGCGGTGTAGCGCTTGGCAATGGTCTCGCCCTTGGCTTTACGGAGAGTCTCCGCCTGCGCCTTGCCGCGGCCTTCTGCCATAGCTTCAGCAAAGTTGGCGAACAAGACGGTAAACCAGAGCCAGAGCGTGATCTGGAGATTGAAGCCGAATCCCACGCGATGATTCACCGTGTTGTCAATGAGGAGCGCCGCAGTCAACACGCTACCGACTTCCACGACAAACATGACGGGATTCTTGACCATCCAGCGCGGATCCAGTTTGCGAACTGAGTCCAGCAGAGCCTGCATGACGATTTGCGTGTTCCAAAGATTCGTTTTATGTGCCATGAGTGTCTTCTCGTTGCTCCGGTACGTGATCGTTTAGAAAAGTTGGCCAGCTTTGAGAAGAAGGTGCTCGAGGATCGGACCCAAGCTCAGAGCAGGGAAGAACGTGAGTGCGCCGAGGATGAGGACCACACTGACGAGGAGCACAGTGAAGAGCGGCGTGTTGACAGGGAATGTGCCGGGAGAGGGCGGAATGCTCTTCTTCATCGCCAGGTTACCGGCGAGTGCCAGCACAGGAATCATCATGAGGAAGCGGCCGATGAGCATGTCCCAGCCCATCGCGATGTTGTACCACCAGTTGGGGCCGAGGCCGGCAAAAGCGGACCCGTTATTGCCTGCTCCAGAGGTGAATGCGTAAAGAATCTCGCTGAACCCGTGCGGGCCATTATTGTTTGTGGTGGCAAGTCCGATGCTGGGTGAGAGAACAAAGACGGCCGTGAGCGAAAGAATGATGAGCGGAAAGATGAGCACGTAAAGCATTGCCATCTTCACGTCATAGGATTCGATCTTCTTGCCCAAGTACTCCGGCGTGCGGCCTACCATGAGGCCGGCGATGAACACTGCCTGCACGACGAAGATGAGGATGCCGTAGAGACCGGCGCCCACGCCACCGAAGATCACTTCACCGAGCATGATGTTGGTAAGGGGTACAAGGCCACCAAGAGGAGTAAAGCTGTCGTGCATGCCGTTCACCGCACCGCAACTTGCGTCTGTCGTGATGGTGGCAAACAGCGCGGTCTCAGCGATGCCGTTGCGGACTTCCTTGCCTTCCATGTTGCCGCCGGGCGCAGTAGCGGTTACGGCCTGCTGTGCACCGTGGATCATTGGATGGGGGTGCGCTTCGGCCCAGTAGAGTGCACTGAATCCTGCCGCGAACAAGACGAACATAGCGGCAAAGACGGCCCAACCGTGTCCTGGCGAACCGGTCATTCGGCCGAGCGTGTACGTGAGGCCCGCGGGGATGAGGAAGATCGACAGGATCTGAAGGAAATTGGAGAAGGGGGTTGGATTCTCGTAGGGATGCGCGCTGTTGGCATTGAAGAATCCGCCGCCGTTGGTGCCCAGCATCTTGATGGCTTCCTGCGAAGCCACGGGTCCTTGTCCAATGGTCTGTGATTGGCCTTCAAGGGTATGCGCAACGGTGTAGGCATGCAGATTTTGCGGAACGCCTTGTGCGACGAGTAAGAGCGCGTAGATCAGCGATCCCGGAATAAGTATGTAAAGCAGGCTGCGCGTGGTGTCGACCCAGAAGTTGCCGATCGTGCCGGAACTCGTCCGCTTGATTCCGCGAATGATTGCGATGGCGACAACGATTCCCACAGCCGCGGAAAAGAAATTATGCGTTGCCAGGCCGGCCATCTCGGTGAGATAGCTCATCGTCGCTTCGGGCGTATAGAACTGCCAGTTGGTATTGGTGGTGAAACTGGCGGCTGTATTCCATGCGAGGTCAGTACCGACGGCGGGCAGTCCCTGCGGGTTGAATGGCAGGATAGCCTGCAGGCGTTCGATCGCATAGGTGACCAGCATGCTGATGGCGGAGAAACCAAGCATGGCGAATGCGTATTCGCGCCAATTCATTTCGTGATCCGCATTCACGCCGCAAATCCGGTACGTCAGTCGCTCAATGGGGCGAAGGAGGGGATCGAGCCAGGTATGCTCGCCCTCAAAGACTCGAGCGAGATAGATGCCTACCGGGCGGACGGTCAGGATCAAAACAATGGAGTAAATGACAAATTGCAGCCAGCCATTGGCGGTCATCAGAATTTCTCCGGAAAAAGCAGGGAGATGGTGAGGTAGACAAGGAGCAGAATGGAGAGAATGAGTGCGGCTGCAGTTATGAGATCCATTGGTCTACCTCAGCTTCTGGCAGGCCTTGACGTAGAGAAACGCCAAGACGAAGAAAACCAGCGTGAAGAAAAGCATTGTCAAATCTTGCATCGCGAAACCTCTGTGTCGGACCATCATCCAGATTGGCGTGCGGGAGGCGATGGACAATCGGATGCCCAAAACAGATTCTGGATGAGGCGGTGTTGTAGGGACAGAAGGGAGTTATAAAGAAAAAATAAAGACGTCGCTAAAGCGCTTTGTTAGCGCGGAACGAGAGTTTATTCTTCGCTGCCGACCCATCCCTCGGGAACGAACCGGTAACCCACCCAAGGCTCGGTCTGAATGTATTGGCGACCGGTTTCGTTTTCAAGTTTCTTGCGAAGCTGTCCGACGAAGACACGGAGGTATTCGGGCTGGTAGGCCGATTGCGCACCCCAGACAGCGGTGAGAAGAACGCGGTGGGTCATGACTTTGCCGGCATTGCGCGCGAGATGCACCAGAAGCTCGAATTCCTTCGGGGTGAGGTGAACCGGCTTGCCTTGCACAGTGACCGAATGCGCCTCTGTATCGACGACGAAGTCTCCGGCTTCGATTGCCGCAGTGGAACGCTCAGGGGCCCGGCGCAGGTGAGCACGCACCCGGGCAAGGAGTTCCTGTATGCCGAATGGCTTGGTGACGTAGTCATCGGCTCCGGCATCAAGCGCCTCTACTTTGGAACGCTCGTGATCGCGAACCGAGAGAACCAGCAACGGAGTCGACGATGTAGTACGGATGGCGCGGCATACTTCCACGCCGCTCATGCCCGGCATCATGAGGTCGGTGATCACCAGGTCGGGTGGCCACTCGCGGAAGATTCTCAAGCCCTCCTCGGGATCGTTCGCGGTGCGCACGTCGAAGCTCTGCGCGGTGAGCGAGGCGCGCAGCACACGCGTAATCTGCGGCTCATCGTCGATGACCAAAATTCTTCCTGGCATATCCGTCTGCTTTCAGAGGAACATTACATCATATGCCTCCGCGGGTATCATTCCGATTGAGACGACAATGCAGATCAATTCCAACTTGGGAGCCCCCGCACGATGGCTGGGCGCCACGCTTGCCGCTGTTTTAACGACGGCGCTGATGGTTTGGCTCGGCGCCGACTCGACCGCGGCAGGATTGGTCTTTCTGGTTCTCGTGGTGTGGACAGCGGCTCAGGCGGGGATTGCCGTGTCCCTGTATTGCGCGATTGCCTGCGCGATTTGCTTCGACTATTTCTTTCTTCCACCGTATCGAACGTTTCGCCTGGCGGGTGGATCGGAATGGGTTGCGATGTTATCGTTTGTGGCGAGCTCGCTGGTTGCGGGCCGCGTGGCAGAGCGTGCGCGACGGCAGGCAGAACAGGCAGAGCAGCGCCGCGAAGATTTGGAACGGCTCTATACGCTGAGCCAGGAGATGATGCTTTACGATGACGCCGCCACCCTTACGCGGGAATTGCCGAGGATCATCGGCCGAATCTTCGTGCTGGAGGGGGTTGTTCTGTATTCCCGCGACGAAGACCTGTTTTTCTCCTCGACGTCCGAACTGCCGATGAGTATTCAGGCAAGCCTGAGTGCCGTGAGCATGGGGTTGCACTCCACGCATGCCTTACCAGGAGACTTTACCGCGATGCCACTGGTGGTGGGAATGCGGCCGGTGGGTGCGCTTGGTTGGCGTCCGGCAACACTATCGCGCGAAGCGGCAACAGCCGTTACGGCGCAGGTGGCGATTGCACTAACGCGGGCGGTTGCGATTGAGGCGTCGGCGCGGCTTGAGGCTGCGCGCGAGGGCGAGCGGCTGCGAACCGCACTGATCGACTCGATCACGCACGAACTCCGCACGCCGCTGACGTCGATTCGCGCCGCTGCGACAACGCTTCAGCAGCGCGAAGGGCTGGATGAAGCGGCGCAGCAGGAACTGGTCGCCATCGTGGACGAGGAAAGCGCGCGGTTGGACAAACTGATCGGCGAAACGGTCGAAATGGCAGAAATCGACGCCAACGTTCTACAGGTGCACGCCGAGCCGCTGTCCACGCGCGCGCTCATGGAACACGCGGTGGAGAAATCGCAGGCAGCGCTGGCCGCTCATCACGTGGTCATCAGTGTCGAGGAGCCCGATACGCCGGTGTGGTTCGATCCGCATCTTGTGGGTCGCGTTTTTCGGCATCTGCTCGAGAATGCAGCGCGCTATTGTCCGCCTGGAAGTCGGATCGCGCTGCGCAGCCATCGCGCTGGAGACAGGCTCGAATTCAGCGTGGAGGACAACGGTCCCGGCATCGATGCGGTGGATCTGCCGCTGATCTTCGAAAAGTTTTACCGCGGCAAAAAGAGCATGGGAAAAGGGAAAGGCACCGGTATGGGCCTGGCGATTGCGCGCGCCATCCTCACCGCCCACGGGGGATCGATTGAAGTGTCAAGTTCACCCGCGGAGGGAACGGTATTTCGATTCTGGGTGCCGCTGGTGGAGGAGAATTCATCAGCAATGGGGTAAAGCAACCGCGAACATTTTCCAGTTTCATCGGCTAACTCGGTTCGGTGCTCCAGTCGCACTCGACGTCGCGGTGGGCCTTTGAACTCTCCAGTGCCCATTCAAGAGCACGCGCGGTGCGCCACGCGTCGATGGCCCTTACCGGAGGGTTTCCGTTGCCCAGCAGGGCATCGCGCACTCCGGCGTAGAAGAGCCGATAATCGCCGGGAACGGGCTCAACGGGCTTTGTCACCGAGCTGCCGTCTGTATCGACGCAGAGGGTGCCCCAATGATCAGGTGGCTCCTTGCCCCATTCCGGGGACTCAACGCGCGTTATTTTGGTGAGTGCTTCTTCTTGGATGTCGAGTCCCCACTTCCAGTAATTTCCCTTGGTGCCGCGGAGATGATAGCGTGGCCGGGCCAGCGAGGAAAGGTAGTTTGCGCTCAGTGTGACCGCGACGCCGGTGAGGTAATGGAGCCGAATCGTGAACGAATCGTTTGCGCCTTCCCCGTCTCGTTCGCGAAGTACTTCAGCGCCGATGGATCCCGGTAGACCGAAAAGAATGAGCGCCTGGTCGACAAGATGAGTGCCGAGGTCAAGAAGGATACCGCCTTGTTCCGGGTCTTCCTTCCACTCGCGCGAGGAGACCCCGGGACGCCAGCGGTCCAGGGTGGATTGAAAGTGGACGAGTTGGCCGAGAGATTTTTCATGAATCACATTTTCAACTGTCAGGAAGTCGCCATCCCAGCGGCGATTATGAAATGGGATGAACTGGAGGCCGATGCCGCCCGCCAATTGCATCAACTCGGCGATTTGTGCCGACGAAACAGCCATTGGCTTGTCGACGACAACGCTCTTGGCGGCTTCGAGAGCTTTTAGGGCAACTTCGTAATGGGTGGCGTTTGGCGTCGCGACGACGACCAACTTGATGGAGGCGTCGGCGAGCAACTCGTCGACGCTGCGATAGGTCGTGATGCCCGGATACCGTTGTGCGGCATTATCGGTCGTACGCTCGACGACGGCTGCAAGTTCCAGTCCTTCGACGGAAGAGATGAGAGGCGCATGAAAGACACGCCCTGCCATGCCAAGACCTACCAGCCCCACTCGGATCATTGGTCACTCTCCAGATGCGAGGCCTAAGTTCGGCCAGGCTTGCTTTGCTAGCCCTCAAGTTTATATCGCGTTTCCGCGAGCCGATAGAGCCTTCGCCAAACCAGGCGATTCATAGTAACGACCATCAGCGAAATGAAAATGGTGGCCAGCAGCAGGATGGGGAAGCGGCCGCTGTCCGTAGCGGCATCGATCTGCGCGCCCAGGCCGACGGTTTGCAGAGTACGGCCCGGCATGCGGGAGTACTCCGCGAAGACCGAGGCGTTCCAGGCGCCGCCCGATGCGGTCACCATTCCGGTGATGAGGTAGGGAAAGATGCCGGGGAGGATGAGGCGGGTCCATCGTTGCCAGCGGGTGAATCGGTAGAGGGAGGAAACCTCGCGCAAGTCCGATGGGATTGACATGGCGCCGGCGATCACATTGAAGAGGATGTACCACTGCGTGCCGAGCAGCATGAGTGCGATCGATCCAATGCCGAGGCCCCCGCCGATCTTGACGAGACCAATAAGCAGGATGGGAAAGAACGCTGTCGCCGGGACCGACGCCAGGATCTGCGCGAGCGGCTGAATAAAGCGTGCGACTTTGGGATTGAAGCCGATGGCGACGCCGACCGGGATGGTCCACAGGGCAGAAATGAGCAGGGCGGCGTTCACGCGGAGAAATGTGGCTACGGCGCCTTCGAGCAGCAGCTTCAGCTCCGGCCAGGTTACGGTGCGGAGCATGAGTATGGCCTGCAGGGCTCCCCAGCCGAGTACGGTGAGGGCCACGAGGCCGAGGGTCCAGAGCGCCGGGGATGCTGCATTGCGGGAAGGCTCCTCATCTAGCGGATGCACAACCTGGGCCTCTTTCGTGCGTGCGAAACGGCGATAGATGGGCTCTTCGATGCGGGACAAGAGCCGGTCGGGCAAGGAAGTAAAGAGAGCCGAGCGCTGCAGAAGACTCAGGATGGGCGAAGTCACGCGATCGGACGACTCGACCTGTTCAAACTTGAACTTGTCGCTCCAGGCGATCAAGGGTCGCCACGCCAGCTGATCGGTGGCCACAACGATGAGGATGACGACCGCGAATCCGGCCACCAGCGCGCGGACATCGCCGGAATCCGCGGCTGTTTGCAAGTAGCTGCCGAGGCCAGGCAATTGGAAGTTTCGATCGCCCATGGTGAACATTTCGCACGCCATCAAGGCAAACCATCCGCCCGCGACCGAAACGATGGAATTCCAGACCAGTCCGATGGTGGCGTAAGGCATTTCGAGCTGCCAGAAACGCTGCCAGGCAGAGTAGCGATAGATGCGCGAGGCTTCGAGCATCTCGCGCGGAATGCTCTTGAGAGACGAGTAGAAGCTGAAGGCGAGGTTCCAGACCTGTCCGGTGAAGATGAGCAGCACGACGCCCATCTCGATGCCCATCTGATGTCCGGGGATGAGTGCGACCATGGCCAGCACGACCGGAGGCAGGAAACTGAGCACAGGGATTGATTGCAGTATGTCGAGTGCGGCAATCATCCACGCCTCGATGCGCGGGTTATAGGCCGCGGTGTAGCCATATGTAACGGCAAAGGTCAGGCTCAGGAAGTAGGCAATTCCGATCCGCACGACGGAATAGAAGGCATAAGCCGGAAGGGCGCTGATGGAGTGCGAGATGGGCACCACAGGAATGGGCTTGCCGAGCCAGTATGTGCCGGTGCTGATGACGGCAAAAAAGACAGCCAGCGCGCAGGCCGCGACACCGACGTCGATGACGAAGGGCCAGGTGCGCGCGGTGACGAGCGTTCGCGCGAGGGGATGGAGCTTCACTGGACTTCCTCGTTGGCGGCGACCTCGTCAAGAGCATCGGGCATGACGAAGCGTCGTCGAGAAGCGTCGAAGTCAAAGAGCTCGGCATAGCGGCCCCAGTTGATTGCTGTTTCCATCTGGCGCTGCGATTCATCTTCGCTGAATTGTTCGTCGATCATGTCGAGGAAGAAATCTTCCGGTACCGTGTGGTCGCTCTTCGATTCAAGGGCGCGCCGGATTTGCCGCAGCAGCAGGACGTTCTCCAAGGCCGCGTCGCGGAAGAGTTCCTTCTGACGCAGAATCTCGGAGTTCGCAAACTCGGTGCCTTTTTCGGTGATGGAGACGTCTCCTTCCTCGACTTTGAGGAAGCCCAGCAACTGGGCTGCGTCCACGATGGGCAGCAGGTCATCGATCTCGAAGGCCAGATCGTCGGCGAGACGGTAAATGTCGTCGCGCCCACCCTTGTCGAGCAGTAGTTCGAGTAACCCGGCAATGCCGCCTGGCCGTGCATGCGGCAGCATCTGGTAATGCATCTGGCGCTGATCGCGCTGGCGCGGGCCAGGGTGCTGATGATCGGGAGCTTGGTCTGGGGCCACGTCGGGGCGCGTCAGCACTTTGTAGATGTAGTCGACGAGCTGCGTAAACGGCTCGGATTTGCGATCGCGCGGCTGCGGAATCTGCACGCGGAAATCGGTGCGGATGTGGCCCGGGTTGCGCCCCAGGACGATGATGCGGTCTGCGAGCAGAACCGCTTCTTCGATGTTATGGGTCACGATAAAGACGGACTTTGTGGGCATGGTCTTCTTCTCCCACAGCTCAAGCAGTTCGCTGCGCAGGTTTTCGGCGGTCAGCACGTCGAGCGCGGAAAAGGGCTCGTCCATAAAGAGCACTTCGGGCT
Source organism: uncultured Acidobacteriaceae bacterium (assembly GCA_963704415.1). Lineage (GTDB taxonomy): Bacteria > Acidobacteriota > Terriglobia > Terriglobales > Acidobacteriaceae > Telmatobacter. Next base: position 4,228,210 of record OY969908.1, read on the forward strand.
CGACGACCAGAGCCCGCGCAAAGCCGACACGCTGTCGCATGCCCCCCGAAAGCTCCTTCGGATACGCTGACTCGAAGCCGTCAAGGCCGACGGTGTCAATCATCTTCATGCTGCGCTCGTGGCGCTCGTCGGGGTCAACGCCGCGGGCCTGAAGCGGGGCTTCGACGTTTTCGAGCACGGTCATCCATGGGAAGAGCGCAAAGCTCTGGAAGACAATCGAGACGTTGATCTCCGCACCGGCGATGGGTTTCTCGTGCCAATAAACCTGCCCCGCCGAGGGGCGAGATAGCCCGGTGAGCATGCGCAGCATGGTCGACTTGCCTGAACCGGACGGTCCCAGCAGGGCTACGATTTCGCCAGGCACAATGCTGAGATCCGTGGCCGAGATGACCTGAATCCGGTTCTCGCTGGGCTGGGCGTAGTATTTCTCAATGCGTTCCGCGCGGATGATCGCGTCGGTTTTCACGCTTTCCGCAGTGGTCTGGATGGCCGCTTCCTGCATGCAAAGGTCTCCGGGTCGGGGTCCGCCTCATACAGATGCGGGTTGGGTGTGTTGCAAGTCTATGATTGGCGGATTTCTGGCAGATGAATCCGTTGATTGAATGCATCAAACATCAGGAGGATACAGGTTTCGATCCGGCCCAGCGTTTTTTGGGGCCGGCCCTTTGGTCTGAAGACCTGTCCAGGCTGGCGCCGGACAGAGGGTATCATTTACAAAGAAGAGTTGCGAACGCGGTTCGTCCCCAGGGGCCCTTCCGAGCTGCGTTCAGCGGCGTGACCTAAGAAGCAGCATAATCGCAAATGCAGCAATCAGCGTCTAGGAGAGTATGCACGAAAATCGTGTCAAACCCAAGGTTCTCGTTGTCGACGATGAACGTGTCATTGCCGATACGCTGGCGATGATCCTTAACCAGAGCGGCTTCGACGCGCGCGCTGTTTATTCCGGAGAGAAGGCGGTGGAGATGGCGTCCAGCTTCACCCCGGACATGCTCATCACAGACGTTATCATGGCCGATCTGAATGGAATTGATGCGGCCATCATGATTCGATCGATTCTTCCCAAGATCAAAATCCTGCTCTTTTCCGGACAAGCTGCAACGGCGGATCTGTTGGAAAAGGCGCGGGCAAAGGGCTACGAGTTCGAAATCCTGGCAAAGCCAGTCCATCCCCAGGATCTGTTAAGCAGATTGCAAGCATAAGTTCCGCGCGGGGCTGTCCGGCGTTATAGATCGCGGCGGCCTTCGATTGCGCGGGCCATGGTTACCTCGTCGGCATACTCAATATCGCTGCCCGCCGGTACGCCGGTAGCGATGCGCGACAGCCTCACTTGAGATCCCCGCAAGGTTCCGGCCAGCCAGTTGGCGGTGGCTTCGCCCTCCAGCGTGGGGCTGGTGGCAAGAATGACCTCGTCGATCTCGCCGCGCTCGGCGCGCTGTAGCAGTGTCCTGCTGCGGAGTTGGTCGGGACCAACGCCATGCAACGGCGAAAGCGTTCCGTGCAGCACGTGGTACACGCCGTTGTAGCCACGCGTGCGCTCCACGGACTCGATGTTCGTCGGTTCCTCAACCACGCACACAAGGCGCTGATTGCGCGTCGGACTTGCACAATAGGCACAAGGATCTACATCGGTAATGTTGTTGCAGATGGAGCACAGGCGCAGGCTTTCCTTGAGCCCGCGCACAGCCTCGGCCAGCGCCGCCGCATCTTCATCGGTCGATCGCAGAATGTGGAAGGCGAACCGCTGCGCGGATTTCGTGCCGACCCCCGGGAGCTTCTTCAATTCTTCAATCAGCCGCGCCATTGGCTCGGCATATCGTGACACCGCGGGTGCCTCCTATAAGGTCCGATACACAAGTCCGGTAAAGACGTCGCCGTTGACGAAGAAGCCTTTGCTCCAAATGGGGTCGAATTCCGCCGTGGGCTTTTTGGCTACGGCTTCCTGCTCGGTTGCTCCTGAAGCCTTAAGAGCCGCGACCTTGTCGCGAATAGAGGAAAGCATATCGCGATACTTCTGGAGGTCTGCTCTTGATCCCATGGGGCCATGCCCGGGAATGATCTTTGTACTGCTGTCCGCGACGGCGAGTGCCTTCTCTGAGGCGTGGATCATGCCGCCGATCGCACCTCCTGTGGCCTCATCGATGAATGGATACATGCCGTTGAACCAGATGTCGCCTACATGCAGAACGTTGGCATTGTGGAAGTGAATATAGATGTCGGAATCGGTGTGCGCCGGATCGAAATGGACCAGATCGAGCGAGTCGCCGTTGTGCCAGGCATGCATCGACTCGTCGAAGGTGATGGATGGAAGCGCACCAGCCGGAGAGGCGGGCATGACGATATGAAAGAACGGAATGGTCTGCGGTGTCGACATGCGTTCGCGCGTGTTCCGGTGTGCAAAGACGGTGAATCCCGCAGCGTGCAAGCTCTCGTTGCCGTCGGTATGGTCGTAGTGCCAATGGGTATTAATGAGCGCGTCGGGAGCGTCGTGACTGACGGCCGCGATCGCCTCGCGGATCTTTGGCACGGCGGTAGCAAAGTTGGAATCGATAAGAATGTCGCCCTCCGGGCCAGTCTGGAGAGCCATGTTGCCGCCGACGCCTTGCAGCAGCAGATACACGTTGTCATAGAGCCTGGTCGTCACGATTGGTTTGTTCAGCGAGGCGGCGCGGCCCTGTAGAACCCGGTCGGGAAGGGTCGCAGACTGGGCATTCATCCAGCGCGGCAGTACTGCGGCTGCGCCTGCAAAAGCACACAGCTGCAAAAAGCCTCGACGATTCATCTCCATGCTCATCCACCGAACTCCAAAATACCTGTGAAACCCATTTCTCAGGTAAGGCCTGGAATCTTGAGGCCGCCCAGCATCCCTTGCACGCTGGATTGAATTGCCTCATCTGCCTTGCGTCCAGCATCGTTGACCGCAGCCACTACAAGGTCTTCCAGCATCTCCACATCCGGTTGCCCACCTGTCAGGCTGAGCGCCGCCGAGGGCTCGATGTGAAGCTTCAGCAGCTCTTTCTTCCCGTTCATGGTCGCGGTCACCGCGCCGCCTCCCGTGGTCCCTTCCACCACTGTCTGGGCCAGCTTGCGCTGCATCTCCTCCTGCATCTGGTTGGCTTGTGAAAGCATCTCGGGGATTTTAAGAGGGTTGATCATTCTGCCTCCTTCTGGATCGCCACTCCGCTTGCTATTTGACGCGCAGATCGACCACGCTGCGAACTTCGGCATGAAAGATTTCTTTGGCCCGCTGCACCAGAGGATTCTTGAGAGCATCCTCCTGCACGCTGCCTGCGAGTGGCATGGGCAGCGCCGCGGGGGCCGAGCCGTTCGCTGCGCCGGGTACGATCAGGAATCGCGAAGACGCTCCCAGACGCTGCAGTTCCTGGCGAATAATCTTCTCCGCTGCCGCATTCACTGTGAGGCTCAACATCTTTTTGCCCATTCCGGCGACTTCGATCCGCAGGCTCGCGGCGTCGAGCACCCAAACGCCCGTTCCCAATAACTGCGAGGCAGTGACGTGACCTGCAGTCGCAAGCGCCGCACATACCGCATCTCGCAGGCGCTCCTCGCTGGGCAGCTCCATACTCTTTGTACCCGGTGGCTCATTGCCGCTGGTCGGAGCTCCATTTGCCGGTTCCTGGGTCTTTGTCAGCGCGTCTTCGTTCAGCGCCTCGACAGGTCTGTCCCCCGGGCTCGGACGCGAGGTAACAAGAAACGGCGAGGGTACACGCACAGATGGGGCAGATTCAACTACGGCCTCGACAACTGTCTCAAGTGCAGCTGCAGCTGCGCTCTGCTTCGGCTGGCTACCACCCCAACTGCCTGCGCCGCCGAACGGCGACATAGTGGGCTTAGGAGCCTGCAAAGGCGCCGGTTCCGCAGACGCGCGCGGAGGAGTTGCGGCAGCGGGCCGAGGACCGGCGGAAGCGGTCGAACTGCGCGTTCCCGCGCCACCCGCCACTCCGCTCAACAGTTCTTCCAGCGGGAGCAGCCGTTGGGCGTGAATCAGCTTGAGTAACCCCAGTTCGAGATGAAAGCGTTGCTCCTGCCGGTAGTTCAGATCGTCGAAAGTGCGCAGCACGATCTGCAGATTGCGCGTCAAATCCTCTTCGGTAAATAGAAGCGCCGAGCGCGCGGCCCGAGCCCGCTCGTCCGCGGAGATTTGCAACAGCTCTGTTTGTTCGCCGTCAAGTTTAGCCATCAACGCATTGCGCAGGTACCGCACCATCTGGCGCGCGAGGGATGAGGCGCTGTGGCCGGCGTTCAGCAGCACGTTCAGCTGTTCCATCAATTCCGCGCTTAGACCGGCAGCAACGGCCTCGAGGAGGCGCTCAAACACGGCGTTGGGCACCGCACCCATCAGTTCGCGAATCTGCGCCGTCGATAGGACAGGGCGGTTCTTCTCATCGCAAGGCGCCGAGGCAATGGCCTGGTCCATGATGGAAAGCGCGTCGCGCATCGAGCCGTCACCGGCCTCCGCGAGCAGGGCCAGGGCAGCTTCTTCGGCCTCTACCTGCTCCTGGGTTGCGATCATCTTCAACTGCGCCAGGATGTCGTCGAACTTGACAGCGTGAAAGCTGAAGTGCTGGCACCGAGAGCGGATGGTCTGCGGAATATTCTCGGGCTCGGTCGTCGCCATCATGAAGATGACATGCGCTGGTGGCTCTTCCAGTGTCTTCAGCAGGGCATTGAAGGCCGCCTCGGTGATCTGGTGCGCTTCATCGAGGATGTAAATCTTGTAGCGGTCTCGTGCTGGCGCATAGCGTGCCGCATCGCGCAGTTCGCGAATCTCGTCGATGCCGCGATTCGTCGCGGCATCGATTTCAATGACGTCGACGGCGTTGCCCTGGCGGATCTCAATGCAGGAGTCGCAGGTACCGCAGGGCTCGGGGGTCGGCCTCTCCGTGCTTCCGATCTCCCGGCGGCAGTTCAAGGCCTGCGCCAGAATACGCGCGATGGTGGTTTTTCCAATGCCCCGATGGCCGGAAAAAATGTAGCCGTGCGCGACACGGTTCTGCGTCAGCGCATTCAGAAGGGTGCGCGTGACGTGATCCTGGCCCGCCACATCGGCAAAGCGCTGTGGGCGGTATTTCCTGGCCAGGACCTGATATCCCATGTATTGTTCCCCTCCCTTGGCCGTTGCGGATTACAGACGGCTCAGGGCGATTGTATCGTTCCGGGGTGGGGAGCGCCGGTGCGGAAATCGATGCGGATTCAGGCGGTCTGTTTCGCTGCGGTGTCCTTATTCGGACTCCAATTGATGACGTGGTAGACAGCTGGCACAGTGCCCACGTTGCGGAACCCGTGCAGGCTATTGGAGGCGTTGAAGACAACCGAACCAGGCGTAACCCTGATCCAGTTTCCGTTCGACAAAGTCTCGCATTCGCCTTCGCGCAGGATGATCAGCTCTTCATTCACGTGGCGATGCGGCGGGTGCGAAGCCAGTCCAGGATTCAAAGTGGACACATGCATCTCGAGCTGATCCACAGTTGCTGTGGGCGCCTTGCAGAGCGAGCGCACTTCGCCTGTCGCGGTTTTGACCGGCTTCATGTCTTCCCACTTGAAAACGGTGGGCCCCAGAATGGGCCGGCTTGGAATCGGTTGGCTCTCCGCTGTTTCGGCGATCGCGCTCAATGCGCTGGACAAGGCCAGCAGCCCGATCACCGCGTCTCGTCTTGAAATCTCCATGGGTCCCTCGCGAGGAATGTTTAGTCTTTCAGGGTTACGAACTTCGCGTTGTTTTGCGCCTTGATGACCAGTTCGGCGGCCAGGAGGCACTGGTCCTGATCCTGCGCCACATGAGTCCGATTCACGATATCGGCGACAAACTCAGAACCAAATGGCAGCGGCATCTGGTTACAGTCGATGAAACGTGCCTGGTTCTTGTCGACGATGAAAAGATTATTGCCTTGCTTGCTGACGGCCACATTGGTGTATTTGCGGACTTCGATGTATCCATCCGTTCCGAGGATGAAAAGCCGGCCATCGCCCCAGGTTCCGAGGCCATCGGGTGTGAACCAATCCAGGCGAACATAACCAAGCCCGCGATCGCCGCGCAAAACCATGTCGCCGAAATCCTGAAAGCGTGGGTGATCGGGATGGCGCACGTTGGCAATCTGCGATTCAACCACTTCGGCTTGCTTTGAACCGGTGTAGAAAAGAAACTGGGCCACCTGGTGCGAGCCAATATCGCAGAGAATCCCGCCGTTTTGCTCGGGAATCCAGAACCAATCGGGTCGCCCTGAGCCTCCGCCTGCATCACCGTGTTTCTGAAAAATCTGATGGGGCGCGATGTTGATAGTCTGAATCACTTTGCCAATGGCGCCTTGCTGCACGAGCTCGCCGGCATACACCGCGGCCTTCACCTCCAGTAGCTCGCTGTACATGATGGCGTAGATGCGTTTGGTCTCGGCAATCGTTTTGCGCACTTCAGAGAGTTGCTCGAGCGTCGTTATCCCGGGTTTGTCAGATAAGTAGTCTTTGCCATGGCGCATGACACGGATGCCGAGGGGCGCGCGTTCATTGGGGATTTGCGAGCTCAGGACAAGCTGGATCGAGGGATCGTCGACGATCTCATCCTGCGTCTTGACGATCTTTACATCGGGGAAGTGCTTGGTGAAGGCTGCAAGCCTGTCTGGTTCGCCGCCCCAGGCTGCCACCAGCTCACCGCCGCCACGCTCGACCGCGCCAACCATGCCGTAGATGTGGTCATGGCTCATGCCGCACACGGCAAACTTAATGTGATACTTCGGCTTCTCGTTCGAATCTTCTGCTTGCACAGCGTCTTCAATGACGCTGCCGCTTCCGGGGTTGAAGGCGGCGGAGCCTGGGGCAGGCCAGCCATCATTGCTATCGAACCAAAGGTGCCGGCTTGCCGCAAAAAGTCGCGCCGGTCAAAAGATCTGCTGTTCATCAGGTTTTGTCTCCCACGACGAGTAGAGGTCATCGGCGATTGGTTCGAATTCGAACACAAGTGCTTAAGCGCGCTCGAATCTTGCCGCCGATCTGTTCGCTGCGATTGTAGAACGGTCCGGCGGGGGTGGGCATGCAGGGAGCCGTCGGCTTATTCAGGAGACGAAAACGATTCAGGCTGGATTTGCACTCTTTGTCGTTAGGCGCACGGCTGGTAGATGCTTCGCACAAGTTGACACGGGATCAAAACAGCGACTGGAGTTTGTTGAGGGACAACTGCCACATGTCACAGTGCCATCGATACTCGTCCGGGGAGAAGTGTCCCGTGTGAGTCAAGTCGAGAGCACTGCTCGCAAACTCGCCGTAGAGGCGAATCAGCACTAGAGATTCCGCGGAAATCCCGGGCTTAAGCCGAGCGTCGGTCTTGTGCCAGGAGAATGACATTTTTCCTCGACGGCATACGTGATAGCAGCCGGTAATGCTGAGATCAAGCGCATTGGCTACATAGTGATCGAAGCGAAAGCGGCTGCCGGTCTGCGAGGCAGTCGTGTGGCAATTGAAATGGCTGCAAGGGAGACAGAGCCATGCCTCCATATATTCGGGAAGCGTCAGCGCGTCGAAGATTCTGCGCTTGTCCGCTTTCAACGTGGCGCGCATCGCGATCTGGCGTTCACGAGTGTACGAGCGGGCGGCGCTCAGGTGGGAAGGGTGGAAGCTTGAAGGGGGCGGAAGTAAAGTCGTTGCACTCATCGATCGTTTGGAGTGCATTTCGTACTCCGCGTGAGCAGATTCGTGCGGATTTGTGACAGCCGCGGTTTTTCCGGGATGAAGAACCCAGCTTCGATGAGCAGTTCAAATCCGTGAGCATTGCATAATCCGGAGTAATCATTCAGGCCACTATGAAAGTCCAAAAGATTGCGGGTATTTGCTCCGGATTTGCATATTCTGGGACGAACAGCGGCAGCAAGGGACAGGCCGCACCAGCATTAGGCTGAGTTTCTGAACACACAAGCGCTGCGTTACGGAAGCGGCCCGAGAATCTTCAAAAAACTGAAGGATCAGCGATGGAGCAGGTTTTGCATCCGGGAGCGATAACTCCGGCTCATGGGAATCTTTTCGCCGCTTGTCAAAACGACCGTCGATTCGCCGTCCGCTTCGCTGCGAACCTCTTTCAAGAACTGGAGGTTCACAATCGAAGACCGGTGCACCCGCAAAAACATCTGCGGATCAAGCCGCTTTTCAAGCCGAGCCATGGTTTCGCGGAGTAAGTGCGATTCTGATCCGGTACAAATGCGCACGTAGTTCTCTTCGGCACTAATCCAGCGAATATCGCTTACCGGCAAGAAGAGAATACGGCCCCGCGATTTGAAGACAATGCGCGTGGTGTAGGCAGTGCCAGTTACCTGGGCGGGCTCATCGTTGCCGCCCTGTGAATGACCCTCGATCCGTTCGCGTACCCGTTGGACCGCGGAATGCAGCCTCTCCGAGGTGAATGGCTTGAGAAGGTAATCGATGGCGTGAATTTCGAAAGCGCGCACTGCATATTGATCGTATGCGGTGGTGAAAACGACCGCGGGCATCTCCAGGTCCGGTCGAATTGAAAGCGCGCCGAGGACGTCAAAGCCGTCCATATCGGGCATGCGAATGTCGAGAAAAAGCAGCTCCGGATTGGTCGCGCTTACGAGCTGAATTGTTTCGGATGCGCTCGCACATTCTCCAACGATTTCGATGTCCTGTTCGTCGCGAAGGAGCTGGCGCAGCTTTTGTCTCGCCAGTACTTCATCGTCAGCCAGAATAGCGCTAATCATCACACACCAAACCTTGTCAGCGTCTCTGTTTCTTGTTGCGCAAACTGTAGGGGTAGAAGAATAGTGACTTGCACATGCGCCGGGTCAGCCTCGGCGAGCGAGAGCGACCAATCGGCGCCATAGTGCAATTGCAGACGGCTCCTGACGTTTGTGAGCCCGACACCTCGACCGTCGGTTCGCTGCACCCGGGGCGTCGTCAGGCCTCGGCCGCTGTTGAGAACGCGGACCCGCATCTGTTTACCGTCCCGATGCACGTCGATTGAAAGAATCCCATTGGCCTCGATCTTCGACAACCCGTGTGCGAACGCGTTCTCCACGATAGGTTGCAGGAACATTGCTGGAACAAGGGCGTCGTGCAGTTCAGGATCGACCGTAACACTCTCCCTAATTCGGCCGGCATATCGCCGGCTCTGCATCGCGAGATAGACCTCGATGAATTCGATCTCATCGCGCAGCGGAATGAGTTGAACGTCGCCGCGCTCCAGTGTGATACGCAATAGGCTGCTCAGTTGCTCCAGCATGATATCGGCGGCTTCGATATCGAAGCGCATCAAGCTCGAAATGCTGTTCATCGTGTTGAAGAGAAAGTGGGGATTCAACTGCATACGCAGCGCCGCCATCTTGGCGTTCACGAGTTGGACTTCCAATTGGGCTGCTGTCCTCTCTTGTTCTCGGAATCTCTGGTAATAACCAATGCCGCGGAAGAGAAAAAAAGCGCTCCAAAATATAACCATGCTGTTGCAGACATCGCCTTCCAGGTTGAACTCGAGCCTTTGCCAGTAGCGCATGTGAGGCCGATTGAGCGGTAACGTCGGGAACATCGAAACCCATGTCATCTCCTGCAGTACAGATGCGGCGATACTCAACGGGATAAAACGGGTGATGATTTTGGAGACACTCGCACTTTGGATCGAAGGTCTCAAGAAGCACCAAAGAATCCAACAAATGGCGCCCCAAAGGAAATAAGAGACGATATACTCCGCGAACGTAATGACGGCCTGGAAGTGGTAGTTCCACTGGAATGCCCAGCGGCGCATAAATATCCACTCCTGCAGGGCAAACAGAGCCCCTACGAGACTGTAGGTGCCGATAAAGATCGCCGGATGCATGAAGCCCGGCTCGGTTCGGGTGCTGTCGCTACCCACAGGGCTTGGTATGGTGTCCTCGACTTTCTTTCACTTCGTCTGTATCTTCTGATCGGGAGCCGAGCTTTCCTCGATTGGCGAGTAAGGCTGGGTCGGGATAAGTTTGCCTGCGTAGAACCCTTCTGCGGGAGCCGCCAGAGCGAATGCGGGGAAGCGCTTCCAATTGTCACCACCTTTGTACACAAATTCAAGCACCTGGGGATGTTGCTGAAACCATTCATCGGCTTCGCGATTGATTCGCGCCGTGTCGACCGGTCCCAACTTGTCGGTCTCGATGCACAGATCGTTTTGGAGGAGTTGGCGGGCGGGTTCTCCGCCTTGCAGTGTGGCGACGCGAAAATGGAAGTACGCTTTCTCGTTGTCTCTCGGCATTTGGTTGCCGTCCCGCGCCAGGACCCCCAAGGTCGCAGAGGACTTCCACGTGCCTGCGTTGGCGGCTTGGTCGAGCAGCGCGATAGTTTCGCCCGGAGACTTGGCGGGCTCGGGATGGTTGGCCAACAGCAGACCCAGAGCATGCATTGCCGGGACATATCCTTCATCCGCAGACTTACGCAAAACGTCGGCAGCCCTGGGGAAATTTCGCGGTTGATCTACTCTGGTAGAGAGCAGGGAACCAAGCCGAAAGGCCGCTCTCGGCTCGTGTAACTTCGCTCCTATCTCAAACCAATGCTCCGCGGCCGATAAATCCTGCTTCACGCCGATGCCGAGGAAATACAGGTCTCCCAGATAGCATGCACCCATGCCGCTGCCCTTTTCAGCGGCTTCGCGGAAGAGTTGCTCGCCGAGCGAAGTGTTCTTGGGAACGCCAACGCCCCACACATAGGCCACGCCAAGATTCACTTTCCCACTGAGCAGGCCTCCGGCGGCGGAGAGCCGATACCAATGGACAGCGCGCACAGGATCGATTGGAACACCTAGCCCGATCTGATAGAAGTAGCCAATTTCCTTTTGCGCTTCGGGATCACCTGCCTCCGCGGCTTTCTCGCACCAATACGCTGCTTGCTTCTCATCCTTCTGTACGCCGCGGCCAGTGAGGTATGCAGCAGCCAACTCGATCTCGTGCTGGATCGAGCGTCCGTCTGCCCTGGTCTGGATTTCTGGAACATCAGGATTCGATGCTCTCGCGGGCTCCGCACTCACGACCAACATAAGGGAAGCTCCGAACAAAGCAGCGATTCGTGTGCTTCTAAAGGGATCGTGCGAAAGGATCATCATAGGCTCACCCCACGTTGTGGACTGTTTCACTTTCAAGCCCGGGAAATTGCCGAAGAGACGCGATGATCTTTCTAGACTCGGTTTCTACGAGCAGGTTATCGCGTGGTTCTCGCGGAAGGACGGGCCTCGTCGCAACCTATCGCCTGCATAACCGGCGTGCTGAACGGCTCGTCCTTTGAATACAGCAGTTCGTCACAAATTCGCATTTCTTTAGAAAGGGACGCGGTTCAGAGTTCTGATCTTGAGCAAAGAGAGGCCGGCTCGAACGGCCGGCCTTGATTGATCCTTCCACATGGGTTGGTGGTTGGTGGCTCTAGTCTCAGAACCGAATCTTGCCACCCACTTCGATACGCCTGCGGTCTGTTCCGGAGAAGACAGTATTGGTTTGTGCACCACCATCAGGATTGAACAGCGTATTGGCAAAGGAGCCGCCGGCCTCCGGATAATTGCCGAAGTCGATATTGACGCCGGGCGTTCCACGATATTGGCGATTGAGCACGTTGTACGCGGTGCCGCGAGCTTCGAACGTGACGCGGTCGTTGATTTTGAAATTTTTCAGGATAGCAAGATTGGCGTTGTTGATCGTGTCTCCGCGCTGTTGGTTTCTTCCAACCCCAGCGAAGGGAGTGCCGAAGTAAGCGGCCGACACATCGTCGTTGACGATCCAGTGGACATTCTCTTTGGCGATCGGATTCCCAGTGTAGTAATCCACCAAGCCGCAATCGCTCGCTGCCGCATTGGTACATTGGCCGACGGTGTAAATAGGTGCGCTGCGAGTGGTGAGGATCGGCCTGCAGGTGGTTCCAGCGGGCGTCTCGGTATCCTGGGTTGGGTCGCAAAGAAGTCGATCCGCGGCGGGATTCTCGGTAACCGTGTATGGTTGTCCGCTGGCAAAGCGCCACACAGGATTGATTTGCCAGCCTCCGAATAGCCTCCCCGCAAGCGTGTCCTTATTGCGGAATATCGGAACCTCGAAAAGCAAATACACGGATGTGAGTTGCGGGTAATCCAGACCGCTCACAGCGCGCTCCCCATTCGTCAGATCAAATGGATTCTGTGCAAATTCATTGGTGTTGCCTCCGGTGCCTGTAGCGTAAATCTCAGAGACATTATCGATGTCCTTGCTCCAGGTGTAGCTCAAGCCCGCCGTAATGCCGTGCCAGTGTTCGATCGACAAGCGCGATTGCAATCCGTTGTAATTGGAGAAGCCCGTGTTTCCCAGAGTGACCACATTGGTACGATTGCAATCCACATAGCCGGCTGTCGCGCCCGGGGAGTTTGCCGTCGTGCATGGGGTCAATCCCCCAGGAATCAGGTTCTGAAAACCTGCTGCGATGAGCGGACTCAAAGCCGGGTTACCATTCCGCACTTCAAACTGCCCGACGCCGTGGTTCCCTACATACCGGACTTCACCTACCACATGAAGTGTGAAGGCCTGCTGCACCCCGAGGGTCCATTGCTCGGCATACGGGTTGTGCAGGTTGGGATCGGTATTTTCCTCGGCGCGGAATCCCGGATTGCCGCCGAGGGGCACTTGGGGATTGATGATGCCGCGCAAGGTGGCGGCAGAGCCGTTGGAGGGGATGCACGCAGTGCAGCTTTGCAGATCCACCGAGTTCACTGTCGGTGTACTCTGCGCAATGTTTGAGAACGGGTTGTTGAAGGTGGAGTCATAGCCAATGTGGAATCCGCCACGGATCACGGTCTCGCTGCGGCCGTGCGCAAGTGGCTGCCATGCGAAGCCGATCACGGGGCCGAAGTTGTGTTTCACGATCGGCAGCGATTGTACGGTGCGCAGGCTCAGTGGCAAAGTTGTATCCCAGAAAGCAGTGGATGGATTGGATTCACGCTTGACGGTCAGGTCATGAAGGCCGTTGATAGGCTCGCTTTGGATCTCATAGCGAAGTCCGGCGGACAGTGTTACCGTCGGCGTTGCCTTGTAATCGTCCTGAAAATACAGCGCGCCCGCGTTATAAGTCAGCGGATAAGTCGAAGGTCCTTCTGCATAATTCGTCAGCTCTGGGTTGCTCTGGATGAAATCGCCAAAACTTGCGAACGTGAAAAGGCCGTTTATGTTGGGAATGCCGTAATCCGTTTCGGGGAAGTGGTCGAATTCACCTCCGAATTTGATGCTGTGCTTACCCGCCTGCCAGGTCGCATTGTCCTGGATTTGCGAGCTCTCGACGAGTCTTCCTTGTGGCCAGAAGTTATTGAGTTGACCGATTGAAAGATCGGTGGAGTCGGCAAAACTCGCACGAATCGGGCATCCATCGAGGATGTTGGTGGTCGTGCAATTGGAGAAACCTCCGCCCTCGAAGGTGCTGGTGGCATGCGAGTAGCTATAGCGCACCTGGTTCAAGATGCGGTCATTGAACGTGTGACTCCAATCGGCCCCGACAAAGTGGCTCACGCCACCGACATTCACAAAGCTGCCGATGACATCCTCGGCTGGAGTGAAGTAGTTGTAGTTGTAGTAGAACGACTTTTGATAGATGTAGCGGCCGAAGATTCGGTCTTTGGATGAAAGCTGATAATCGACGCGGCCCATTCCTTCATTGTCATTAAAGGGAGACGGCACCGTTCGGCGCGCGGTTGCAAACTCGATCGGGACCCCAAGCACATCGATGTCGGTGGGTGTTCCAAAGGTGAGGTTGCCGGTCTTTATGGATGCAGGCCCAATTGCGGCGAGCGCGCCGACTGAGGCGTTATTTGGAAATGCGGCTTGCAACTCGGAAATGCCATTGGGCGTCGGGGTCACAAATGGAGCGGACGACGATGGCGCGGCGCCCGTCCGCAGGTGTTCGAAATTGCCGGAGCCAAAGAACCAGAGACGGTCTCGCTTGATCGGACCACCGGCGGTGCCGCCCCATCGGTTATCAACATAGCGGGGAATGGTTGGCTGGAGGCACCCAGTCGAGGGGCTTACGCCTGGAAGGCAATAGCCGAAGACCGGACTTTTTTCTTGATTGGCAAGCGAGTCAGCCCAGCTTCCGTTATAGAACTCATAGCCTGAGCCGTGGTATTCGTTGGTGCCGGCCTTGGTGATGTAGTTGACCACTGCGCCGCTGTTCCGTCCATACTCGGCGCTCTCCGCAGTGATCACCTGCACTTCAGCGATGGCGTCCGCGTTTCCAAAGAACACATTGGGCCCGCCAATATTTGTATCGTTGTTGGCCTGACCGTCGAGTTGGAAGTTGTTATTGCGATCGCGGATTCCATTTGTCGAGAACTCAGCACCATTGTTGTTGGTGAAGACATTGCCTCCAGAAGGCGCAACGCCAGGTGTCAGGAGCGCGACAAAATCGAATCCGTTTCCGATGGGAAGGTTCTGGGTTTTCTCGGTATCGAATTCCTGACTGATCTGGACGGAGTCTGGCTGCAGGATCGCGGAAGCAGCTTCGACCGTGACGGCCTCCGATGCGCCAATCTTGAGGGTTAGAGCGCCTATCGGCGTGGCAGTCCCAGCTTGAACTTGAACATTCTCGATGCGCAGGGCAACAAAGCCGGGAGCCTCCGCGGTCACGACGTATTTGCCAACCGGAAGGCCCGGGAGCTGGAATGTGCCGGCTGCACCGGTGCCGCTCTTGAAGTTGGAATTGGTTCCGACCTGTACCGCCGTAACGGTGGCGCCTTGAATGACCGCGGAACTCGGATCCTGCACACTTCCGTCGATCGATCCGGTCACAATTCCCTGACTGAGGCTGCTGTGGGCTCCGAAACCAACTGCTACAGCGAAAGATAACTGTGCGATCCAACGATTGACTCGATTCATGATCACTCCGGGGAGTTACTCTTCCAGGCCGGGATGTGCATCTGTCCCTCCAATGCCACTCATGCTCGCCGGGAAGTGACAGATCGAGGATTCGCGTGACGAGCGGTTGCGAATGTGGGAGCAGTTTCAGAATCGCGACAGAATTCTGACAAGGCAGGTGTTCGCTTCCCGTTGCGACCTTCTTTGAATGGGAAGGCGGGAACCACATCGTACGGAAACACGTATTCAGTGACGAGTGGCGGGACCGTGGATACAGACTGCGGCTGAAGTTCGCTCTTCGGTCCTCCGCGTTAACCTGCATTCAGTAGTGGCTATGAAATTCAGAATTTCCGTCAAGCGGTGACCGAAGGGCGAATCTGCAAGGTAAGTGAGCACGATGAGGCGATAAGTGTTCGGTTTCGAACAGTCGATCTTGAAAGTGGACACAAATTCTGAAGCCGGGCCGTCTAGGATGCGCGTAAGCCATTGATTCCGCAATTCCAATCGCAACTATCTCAATGGCATGTTGTTTGCGGACGAATGGAGTCAGAGGTTTCCCAACTGTTCGATCTTAATCAGCATTGCTCGCGACGAGCGATCGAGAGGTCCAGGTGATCCAAACACTGATTATTGATGATGAAATGCTGGCCAGACGTAAACTCCGGAGGCTGCTTCGGGATGAACCGGAGATTCAGGTTGTCGGTGAGGCAGGCACAGCCTCAGAGGCGCTTGAGTTCATCAAGGCAAGCGGTCCGCAGTTGGTGTTTCTGGATGTGCGCCTGCCCGGAATGAACGGCATTGAGCTGATCGATGCATTAACTGCCGATCCGCAGATCGAAATGCCGCAGATCATTTTCACGACGGCTTACGATCATTACGCGTTACGCGCCTTCGACCTCCGCGCCGTCGATTATCTTCTCAAGCCTTTTACGCCGGAACGCTTGCATTCCGCTGTGCAGCGGGCTTTGGATCGCGTCTCGACGAAGGAGAGGAGCACGAGGCCTCATCCACCGCGGACCAACGGCCGGGAGACCTATACGGCACGAATTGTTTTCAAATCGCGCGGGCGCATTCTCTTTCTGCCAGTGACCGATATTCGCTGGATCGGTGCGGAAGAGAACTATGTTCGCATCTGCACAGACAAGGAGACGCACCTGCTGCGGGAGACGATGACGGGCCTGGAACAGAAGCTGGATCCGCAGATGTTTCTGCGCGTTCACCGCTCCGCCATCGTGAACTTGCAATTTGTAAAGGAAGTGCGCACGGAAGCACAGGGGGACTTCGTGGTGCATCTCGTCAACGGACACAAGCTGTCGATGAGCCGAAGCTACCACTCGCGCCTGGGCAATCTGTTATCGCATGGGTCGGGACGCGTGGCCTGATCGGCCGCGCGTTCGGGCGCTACTTTGTCTTCATTCGATTCGTTTGGGTTTTCTTCGTCCTTCGGCTGGAGCCGGTCTTGCGAAGGCTTGCCCTTTTCGCCAGTCGCTTGCGCCGCCGAATCTCCTCACGCGAATACATGGTTCCGCGGCATTTTTTTGCGCCGCAGTTGCAGACGGCTTCGTCTTCGTCGCCATCGTAGAGGCAGTAGTCGTAGGTGATCTCCTCGCCCGGCTCGATCTTCCGGACGGCCTTGATCCAAACGCGCCCCTTTTCTTCATGGGTCTCGCAATTCGGATCGCAACTATGGTTAATGAACATCGCCATGCAGTGGCCGTCGATGACGATCGAGCCGTCGCCGAGTCCAAAGAGGTAGGTGATTGGCTGTTCGTCGTAGGCGACGTCGGCTTGCGCCTTGGTGAGGCGAGGGCCGGTGTATTCGGCGACCCGAGCGCCTTTGCGAATCGGTGTGGTGGCGTAGCAGCCGGCGGCATGAATGGCGGATGAGCGAATGATGAGTCCCATGGGAAAAGGGGTGTGACTTGAGCACACCATGCTTCGCATCCTACCATTGAAGTGACGATGAAGCAGCAGTCGCAAAAACGGAAGAGACGGGTTTTTCTCGCGGCGTTGGCATTCGCCTGTTGCTGCGCAATAGCGGCGAACCGGGACGCTGCGCAGGCTTCAGGAAATTCTTCGCCGCAGCAAACGCCGTCGTCACCGAGTGGATCCGCAAAGGCTCCGAACGACCAAAAGCCGAAGAACTCGCAGGACGCCAATCCCTTCCCCGACGATACGAACACCGTGCCGGTGTTGCCGTCGGCTAATTCAACAGGCACGCCTGCGCCGGATTGGACGGATTACGGCAGTCGCGTGCCGCTGCCCGGCGAGGACGGCGATCCAGTGAAGAGCCCGGACGACGCGGCTCCAGGAGGGGAAGATTCCGGCTCAAGCTCGAGTAGTGCGGGACTGGACAATCTGCTGAAGCCGCCGCCGGATACAGAGAAGTCAGCAAAAGGCCGGAAGGCCAACGAGGATGACGGCATGCCGCATGACAGTCCCAAGGAGGACGAGACCGTTGGCAGCTACTACCTCGACCAGAAGAACTGGAAAGCGGCTTTGTCGCGCTTTGAGTCGGCCATGGTGCTTGATCCGGAAAATCCTGATGTCTATTGGGGATTGGCAGAGGCGCAGCGGCACATCGGCAACTTTGCCAATGCGAAAGCAAATTACCTCAAGGTGATGGAGTTCGACCCGGACAGCAAGCACGGGAAAGATGCGAAGAAGATTCTCAAGGAGCCTGAGGTAGCCAACGCCAAAGCCGTTTCGTCGGATGCTGCTCCTCCGCAAACCCAACAGCAGTGATGCATCAGGACAGTCCTGACCAACGCAGGTAGGCTGCGAGGATCGGCCGGCCCCAAAGGCTGCTGATGATTCCGCCAATGCAGAGGAATGTACCGAGGGGTAGCTTGGTCAGGGCCGGTGTATCGTCGGAACGCCGCAATCGAGGGACCAGAAGAATTGCGATTCCCACTACAGAGCCCAGCAGCACACCAATCGCTAACGCCAGCATCGCGCCCGGCAGGCCTAGCCACACCGCCAGCATGGCCATCAGCTTTGCATCGCCCAGGCCGATGCCTTCGCGGCGGCGGATGAGCCAGTAGGTCCAGCGGATGAGAAGGATCAGGCCGGCGGCGACGAGCACCGCGATGAGCCTGTTCAGCAGTAGGAAGCCGAGTCTCCCGGCGAAGATTCGAAGGCTTCTAGGATCGCCATCGAACGGCCGTAATAGCCCTAGGCTGGCTATGGAATAAGCCAAGCCAAGAAGAATGCCAGGATAGATAAGGAAATTGGGGAGCCAGAGATGCTCGGCATCCAGAGCCGCAAGGCCAACGAGGAGCCACGCAAGCAGCATCGTTCCGCAGACGGCTACAACTTTCTCCGTGAGGCCTAGCACACTGAACGAAACGACTTCGATGCCGGCGTAATGATTTGCGGTCTGCCAGAGGTTGAACGCCCACAAGAATCCGACCCCTGACTCTACGAGCAGGTAGCGCCAGCCAATGGAAGCGCCGCACGACCGGCAGCGTCCCCGCAGCGCCAGCCAACTGAGCAGCGGCACATTCTCCCACCATGCCAGCGTCCGCCCGCAACTACGGCAATGGGAGCGCGGTTTGACGATGCTCTCGCCCGCAGGCCAGCGGCTCAGGCACACGTTCAGAAAGCTGCCGAAGGCCAGCCCGACCAACCCAGCAAATATCGTGCCCAGGATGCGAATCATGTGCGGGTTTGAGTATACGAGTCTTCAGACGCGGAGATGGCCTTCAACGCTTGGCCACTCGTCAGCCGATTCGTCGGAATTCAACCCCGCCGAGTGCAGCGGGGAGCAATGACAATGCAAACAGATTAGAGAGGGAATCAGTATTGGCCTGAAAAGTGTATGTACGCCGAGATGATCTGCGGTCCCCAGAGGCAACTGACGATTCCGCCGGTGCAGACGAAGGTGCCCAGAGGCAACTCCGGTATCTTCCATCCCTCGGGATTTC
Organism: uncultured Acidobacteriaceae bacterium; assembly: GCA_963704415.1. Taxonomy (GTDB): domain Bacteria; phylum Acidobacteriota; class Terriglobia; order Terriglobales; family Acidobacteriaceae; genus Telmatobacter. The sequence continues at coordinate 4,246,964 of OY969908.1, forward strand.
GCCCGGCAGCGCGTACGGCAAGATAGGCCAGAGTCATCGCGGTGCCGAGGAGCACGCCGATTCCGAACGCCAGGAGCGCTCCAGGAAGACCCAGCCAAGCCGCGAGCATAGCCATCAGGTTGGCTTCGCCGAGACCCAGGATCTTCTGCCGCCGGATGAGCCAGTAGACCCAGCGGATGAGCATGACCAGTCCGCCTGCCGCAATCACCGCGAATAAGCGCCGGCCGACCTCTTGGATCGGCGTTAGCTCAGTGACAAACGACCATACCATCTGTTCCGAAGTGAGAATGTAAAACACAACGCCGATGGCCACGCCTGGCAAAGTGATGAGGTCGGAAAGGTTGAAATGCCTGGCATCGAGCGTCGCGATCCCCACCAGCGTCCAGCAGAAGATCATGATGCCGGCGGTGTACTCGAGATTGAGGTAGGGAAGAGTAAACCCATAGCGCGTATTGACGATCAGGTCCATCAGTCGCCAGGCCAGAAGACCCCAGATGGCGCCGACCGACAGCTCGACCAGCGGATAGCGCCAGCTCATCCGCGTGTGGCAGTGCCTGCAGCGCCCGCGCCGGACGAGCCAACTCATCAACGACAGATTCTCCCACCACGCCGGGGACGACTCGCAGCCACGGCAGCGGGATCGCGGATTGACGACGCTCCTGCTCGCAAGCCAGCGGCTCAGACAGACGTTCATAAAGCTGCCGAAAGCAAGGCCAGCCAGTATTGAAAATACTGTTCCGAGAGTTCGAATCATGGGGGAGGGCCAGTGGTCGAAAATCAACTATCGCATCTTATGATGCAAAAACGCTGTGTCGTTTTGCTCGTCTTTCGCAAACCGACTCCGATCAGGCAACACGGAGGTCAATCGCGCGGCCGTCGCGCGATGCGAACTGAGTTTCGAGATGGCGGGTTTAAACTGAGAAGAATGGACGTTGCACGAGACGCAGACAGTCCACAATCTTCTTCCCACCCTCGCAACCTCGCACTCTCTACCGATCCGGTGCGGGCCGCGGCTCTTTTTGAGCAGTCGGCCGCTCTAATGGCGCGTTTGCGTGCGCCTGGTGGTTGCCCGTGGGATCGCGAGCAATCCTTCGACACAATTCGTAAGTACACGCTGGAGGAGACCTACGAGGTCTTTGACGCGATTGAGCGACGGGATTTTCCGCATCTCGCGGAGGAACTCGGAGACCTGCTGCTCCAAGTGCTTTTCTACGCAGAGATGGCAGCCAACGAAGGCCACTTCACCATCGCTGACGTGCTGGACCATCTGAATCGCAAGCTAATCCGCCGACATCCGCACGTGTTTGGAGAAGAGGCTTCCCGTGCCGCGGGGAATCAAGCGCATGTCGACCCAGCCGTCGCAACCTCGGCCCATGGTGTATTGCGCAATTGGGAAGAGATCAAGGCGGCAGAGAAGGCATTGCATGCAGCGGACTCTTTGACATCTTCTCGACTCGACGCAGTCCAGCGCGCAATGCCTGCGCTCGCCGAGGCCGCGAAGCTAGGAGCAAAGGCAGCGAAGTCGGGATTTGACTGGCCGCATTGGCGCGACCTGCTTCCAAAGCTCGCCGAAGAAACAGCGGAGCTGGAAGCGGAAGCGGCGCGCGTCGACCAGAGCCCCGACACCGCAACGCATCGCGAAGCTGTGGAAGCCGAGCTGGGTGACCTGCTCTTCACCGTCGTCAACCTTGGCCGACACCTGCACGTAGATGCCGAGATGGCTTTGCGCGGCTGCAATCTGCGTTTCCGCCAACGCTTCCGTGAAATGGAACTGGCGTCAGCGCGTCCGCTCGAAGAGCTGGATCCTGCGGAGCTCGAAGCGCTGTGGACTGACGCCAAGCGAAAGCTCGCGTCGCCGTCCATAGATTCACCCTCTTCCGCAAACCCGCCGGTGCGCGAGCCATGATCCTGATCCGCAACTGCTCTGGTTTTGACGAGCTCGAAGCATGCGTTCAGCTTCAGATCGAGACCTGGGGTTACGACGACAGCGACGTGATTCCGCGCAAGGCGTTTCTTGTCGGTCAGAAGATTGGTGGCCAGGTGATTGGCGCCTTCGACACGGACCTGCCGGGCGCAGGGCCGAACGGAAGTCCCGAATCTTTGATTGGTTTCGCCATGTCTTTGCCGGGCGTCAAAACGGGCAGCGGCGAACCTCGCTCTTATTTGCATTCGCATATGCTGGCAGTGCGCGAATCTTACCGTAATCGGGGGCTCGGGGCGCAACTCAAGTTGCAGCAGAGACTTGAAGCTATTTCTCGCAATATCCACTTGATGGAATGGACCTTCGATCCATTGGAGATCAAGAACGCCTATTTAAATATCCACAAGCTGGGAGCGGTGGTTCGTTGCTACCTTGTGAATTTCTATGGTGTATCCTCAAGTCGGTTGCAAGGAGGCCTGCCTACTGATCGTTTGGTGGCAGAGTGGCATCTCAGCTCTCCTCATGTAGCGGCGACTCTTGAAGGAAAACCCAAAACTGCATTTGCAATTCAGGAGCGAATCCTGGTTCCAGCATCCATCTACCAATGGAAGGCATCCGAGAAAGACCGGGAGCGGGCCATGGCGGTACAGTTGGAAAATCGCAGCAGGTTTCAAGAAGCGTTTAGCAGCGGATTAGCCGTGCTGGGATTCATACGCGACGCAGAGGGTAACGGAGTCTTCGAACTGGGTTCCCCGACTCAGACGGAGATGAATTGAAGAGAAATCATCACGCTCAGGCCTCGAACTTGATCGAAACAACTTCTAATTCATTGCTGCAGTCCCAAGGAACTCAATTCTTATGAGAATCGATGGAATCGTCCTTCGCGAACTTCGCCTTCCCCTTGTGCGTCCATTTGAAACCAGCTTCGGTGTCACCTCCGAGCGCAGAATTCTGCTCGCGGAGGTCAGGTCAGAGGGCCTCATCGGCTGGGGGGAATGTACTGCGGGAGAGCGCCCGTTTTTTTCCGGCGAGACAACCGACACCGCCTGGCAAGTGCTTGCTAATGAGCTCGGCCCAATGCTTGCTTCCGAAAACCCTGAACACGGCGGCGATTGCCCGCGCATTTTCAAGCGCGTTCGCGGCAATCAAATGGCTAAAGCTACACTCGAGAACGCCATCTGGGATCTGGAAGCGCAGCGCGAGGGTCTGTCTATCTCGACATTGCTGGGTGGCGTCCGGGAGACGATTCCGTGCGGCGTGTCGCTGGGCATTCAGTCCTCGATTCCAGAGTTACTCGCGATCATCGAGCGAGAATTGGCGGGGGGGTATCAGCGCATCAAGCTCAAATGCAAACCGGGCTGGGACGTCGAAGTTTTCGAACGCGTGCGCAACCGCTGGCCGGGAATCGCGCTCAGCTGCGATGCCAACTCCGCCTACAAGCTTCGCGATGCGGATCACATCGCCAGCTTTGACCAATTCGACCTGTTGATGATTGAGCAGCCGCTCTGGCACGACGACTTTTATTACCACTCCATGCTGCAGCGGCAGCTCGAAACGCCGATTTGCCTGGACGAATCAATACGCAACCGGCGCGATGCCCTGGCTGCCATCGAAATGGAATCCTGTAGGATCATCAACATCAAACTGGGGCGCGTGGGCGGATTCTCCGAGGCAATCGCTGTGCACAACGCGGCACAGGAGCGGGGCATTCCCGTCTGGTGCGGCGGCATGCTGGAATCGGGGATTGGCCGGTCGCATAACATCGCACTCTCGACACTGGAAAACTTCACGCTTCCCGGCGATGTGTCCGCCTCGGCCCGTTACTGGAAGGAAGACATCATCGAGCCCGAAGTTACGGTTTCGCCGGAGGGCGAGATTGCCATTCCTGACACACCGGGACGCGGCTATGAAGTCAGGTATGACCTGATTGAACGGCTCACGGTGCGCAAGGAAGCAGTGCGGGCTTTTGAGCTGGTGAGCTGAACGATTCCATCAAGATCCCATCGAACGGAACCGCTCATCGGCTTTCATCGTACTGTCACTTCGGCGGCGCAACTTTGCGGGCTTGACCGCGTCTCATTCTGAGAAGCGGCATTGACCTCGCCATTTGCCGATCGCCGGAGGTTATCGGAGTGACTCCCCAGGAAGAACAACTTCTCAACTCGCTCGTCGAGCGGGTTAACCAGACACAGCTTCAGGAAAAGGACCCCGACGCGGAAGCGCTGCTGAATCGCTCGCTGGGGCCAAACCCGGATGCGCTGTATATCCTGGCGCAGACCGTGCTCGTCCAGAACATCGCGCTGGAACAGGCAAAGGCCCAGGTGACTCAGCTCCAGCAGCTCCAGCAGCAGGCGAGACAACCTGCGCACGCGACAAGTTTTCTCGGAAGCCTGCTCGGCCATCGCGATCCAGAGCCGCCGCCTCAGGCCACGCAGCCTGCTTATCAGCCAGTCAATCCCCAGTACACGCAGCAATACACGCAATCGCCACTACCGCCCCAATATGCGCAACCGCAGTATCAGCAGCCGCAGTACGTCGCATCCGGTCCACCGAGTTTTCTGCGGGGCGCCATGCAAACCGCAGCCGGAGTAGCCGCCGGCGCACTCGCCTTTGAAGGAGTTGAGACTGTCCTGCACGGGCTCGGCGGTCATCCGGGATATGGATGGGGAGGCGGCGGCTTTGGCATGGGCGGCGGCATGATGGGCGGCGGGTTGGATCGTCCCGTTGAAGAAACCGTCGTGAACAATTACTATGACGATCCCAACGCGCAGGGTGGCGAACATCACGATTTCGAACGGGGCGGCGAGCAGCACTTCCACGAGTCGGCCGACCAGGGTGGCGCGCACCTGACCGAGGCCAGCTACAACACGGCAGGCGATGACCGCAACGAGATCGATGCCGACAATGCGGATCACTCAGGAACGGATGATTCCGCGAACTTGGACAACTCGGGATTCGATGACTCCAACATGGACGATGGGTCAGGATTCGACGACAACGGCGGAGGTTTCGACAGCGGCGGCGACGTGCTTTGACTTAACCGGATCGCGCAACACAGGGGACGACTAGCTTTATTGATTCTTTGGTCGTCCCCAATCGAAACGGCGCCCGATGATTCCTTTTACGATCCAGTGATCGGTCGCCGCGGTGGGTCCAATCCCAACGCCAAAATTGATCTCCCACTTCGGCGACACATTCAGATCCACAGCAGGAAAGAACTGCTGCTGCTGGTCGTGGAGGCTGGCGATGTTTGTGATGCTGCCGTAGTCGGCGTAGTACTCGAGACCGCCGCTGATCTGCTTGGTGAAGTCGTAGCTGATTTTTGCCGCCGGCGAAAAGCCAATCCCCAGGTTCACGTCGGGACCATGCCAGGTTCGCTCCAGAGCAGGATTAACAGCGAAGTACCAGCGGCCCACGGTCTTGTCGACGACGGGCCGAATCTCCCAGGTCCAGGTGTCGCTGGAAAAAAACGCGCGCTGATAGCCGACCTCGGTCGATAGGCTTACGCCCACAGGCCAGCGCCAGCTTTCCGGCACACGCACCCGTGGGCGAATGTGGTCGCCAACCCACTGCACGCCCGTTCCGCTCTGCTCGCTGGTGAAGATATAGAAACCAACTTCGGACCAGTTGTTGATCCCCTGGGTGATCTCGATGGTCTCGTGCTCGGCGTGATTCGTAGGAGCCACTCCATCGATGAAATACTTCTGCCCGTCGGCGGTATAGTTTGAGTGCAATTCAACCATGGTGCTACGCGGAGGCACCGTGTCGGCCCCGTACACCTGAATTTCGTAGTTACCCTGTGCGTGCGCGAACGGAATGATGATGACGGCGACGAACGCAGCAAGAGGGATGTGAAACGATTTCAAGTGCACTCCTCAGTGAATGGGTGGGCGAAGCGTTCCACGCAAAGCTTGGTCACGCGTAGCGAAATAATGCCATGAATCCTGAGTCCATGTGATCCTGCTGATGACAGTGAAACAAGGTGTTGCCGGGGTTATTTGCAACGAGATCGACCTCGACCGCGCTTCTTGATTCGACGATCACGACGTCCTTATAGACGCCGCTCGTTGCCGAACCGCGAATCGAAACCAATTCAAAAGCATGGCGGTGCAGATGCACTGGGTGATCGTCTGTGCTGCGATTGTCGAATACAAGGCGGTGCCGCAGGCCTCCCTTCAGCATGACCGGGTCCGTGTCAGGAAAAGACTTTCCGTTAATCATCCAGCGGTCCAACGCACCGTGACCCTGAAAGCGAGAAGTGAAGACGAGAGGAACGGTAACGTCTGGCTTGTGCGCCGTGACACTCGCGTCGCCGAATACGCGATAGTCCCATGACAATTGAACTTGCGGAGGAGCCTGAGGTTTTCCCGAGGCCCTCGCGTATTCGATGATCGTTCCCATGCCTGCGTCGCGGAAACTACTGCGCGTCTCGCCCAGGATCCATACGCCCGGCGAGTTCATGGCGACGATTGCAGTGATTCGTTCCGCCGGACCGAGACGCAAGACATCGACCTTCGTCTCCGTTGGCACGGGGCGGCCATCAAGCGCCAATATCTGAAACTGGTGCCCCGGAAGAGCCAGCCAATGCACCTCGGTGGCGCTCGCATTCAGGATGTGAAAAAGCACCCGTTGTCCCTGTCGGACCTGGATCGGGTCGTCGTACCCAAGCATCCGTCCGTTGATAGAGGAGATGTCGTAATTCACCATCTGCGAGCCATCGTCGCTGGTCACGAAATACGGCTCCCAGTCGTGCAGAACTAGAAACTGTTCAAGGTCGTACGGAGCGGGATTTGATGGCGGCTCGACCAGCAGCACCCCGAACTGGCCGCTGTAGAGAGCGCGTTTCAGGTCACGATGCGCGGTTACATGGGTGTGATACCAGTGCAGGCCTGACGGTCTCGGCGTGAAGGTGACACGGGTGCTGCTGCCTGCGGCAATCATCGGCGACCCCTCCTCCATCGACCCGTCAACTTCGGGAGGAATCCACTGTCCATGCCAATGGACAATCTCCGGCCTGTCCAGCTTGTTCGCAATTTCGATCGTGACCGGCTTGCCTTCGGTTAGGCGCAATAGCTTTCCCGGAATCTGTCCGTTGTAAGCGGTCGTGCGGACCCTCTTCTTGGGTGAAAGCTCCCACTCAATCTCGCCAATTTCTATCGAGAAGTCGGGTGCCTGGGACTGTCCGGGCAGAGACGTAGCTTGTCCAAACCGAGACCATGCGTATGCAGTTGGGAACGGCGGGAGCAGTGTGGCCGCTCCGGCAAGCGACAGATCGCAAAGAAAGCGCCTGCGGCTCGCGTTTGTGGGCTGGCCGGGATTCGAATCTCGACCTACCTCAGGGGAAAGCGCACTTGTTGGAGCCGGATTGGGGGATGAAGCATTCATTGCCAATTATTGTCGCCGTTTGCCCGGCAGGACGGGGCCAGGATGGCTCGCAACTGCCACATTTCGCCCATCCTTCCCGGTGTTATACTCACAGGGGCGGCGCGCCTGCGGCGCCCGCATTTTTATTGTCACTGAGGTTCCCATGTCCGGCCACTCGAAATGGGCCACAATCAAGCACAAGAAGGGCGCGCTGGATGCGAAGCGCGGCAAGATCTTCACCCGCCTGCTCAAGGAAATCGCTGTCGCCGCAAAGGGCGGTGGTAACCCCGACACCAATGCTCGGCTTCGCACTGCGGTTCTGGCGGCAAAGGCCGAAAATATGCCGCAGGACAACATCAAGCGAGCCATTCTGCGCGGTACCGGCGAATTGGAAGGCGTCAACTACGAGGAGATCACCTTCGAGGGCTATGGCCCTGGCGGCGTCGCCATCATAGTCGAAACGACCACGGACAATCGCAACCGAACGGTCAGCGAGATTCGCCACACATTCTCAAAGAACGGCGGAAATCTGGGCTCGACGGGTTCGGTATTGCACATGTTCTCGAAGAAGGGTGTCATCGCTGTTGAAAAGTCGGCTGCCACTGAAGAGAAGTTGATGGACATCGTACTTGAGCACGGTGGTGAAGACCTGAACGACGAAGGCGACAATTGGGAGATCATCACCGACCCAGCTTCGTACGAAACAGTGCTGAATGCGATCAAGGCGGCCCGCATTCCCACCGTGATGAGTGAAGTCACCATGGTTGCCTCAACATACACCAAGCTGGAAGGACCGGCCGTAGGCCAGATGCTCCGCCTGCTGGAGGCTCTGGAAGATTTCGACGACACACAGAACGTCTACTCGAACTTCGATATGACAGCCGAGCAGATGGAACAGGTCGCCGGCTGAGCTTGTTCCAGTAATCGAGTCCAGGGGGCCGACCGGTGGGTCGGCCTTTCTTGTGAGAAATGAAGAACCGATAAACAAGAAGGGAAGAAGTTGAGCTCAAGAGCGAAGTTCTTTTTGTCTGTCCTGATGGCCACTGCTCTGCTGCCTTGCCTCGCGGCGCTTGCCGAATCTGCAAACGGCGCGGGGGACGAGGCGCCTGAGAGCCCCGTTGCCGAGGTTCGCAATGCGCGAAGCTGGGAGTACGGTCCGTTCATCAACTGGGGCAAGGGCGTCGGCGACCGCTCCGATTTCAATTTTCTATGGGGTGGCGCGCAGCTGGGGAAAACGCTGACGCCGGTGATGCACGCCGGCATTTTCAGCGGCCAGTTCGAATACGGCGGAAACATCATGCCACTCTGGCTGGCTTTCACGCCTGCTGCGCACGAACAAACGTTTACTTACCAGGGCACTGTCTACACGCAGCCGATTGGTGGCGGCACGTTTGTGGGCTTGAGCCTTACGCCGGTGATCTTTCGTTGGAACTTCCTGACGCGGTCGCGTCGCATTCAGCCGTGGTTCCAGGGCGCGGGTGGGCTGGTCTACACCACTCATAAGTTTCCGCCCGATGTGCTCGTTCAGCATGGCTACCCCGGAGGAACATCGGTCTGGAATTTCTCTCCTCAGGGCGGAATCGGTATGCACTACTTTCTCCGCTCCAGACGCTCGATCGATCTCGGTGTGAACGCAGTGCACATTTCATCGGCGTCATTGGGCGACCATAATCCAGGAGTGAACGCCAGCATCCAGATTCAGGTGGGGTATACGTTCTGGAAATGACCAGGAAAGACGCAGTCGTAGCATGCGTGCCCAATTTCTCTGAAGGCAGAGACCCCAAACGTGTCGAGGCCATTGTGGCGGCGATGCGCATGGAGGGGGTGCATCTACTCGACTGGTCGATGGACGCCGATCACAACCGCTCTTTCGTCACGATTGCGGGAGACCCGGCTGGAGTCGTGGAGTCGGCTGTGCGCGGTGCAGGGAAAGCAGCTGAGCTGATTGACTTGACCCGCCAGCAAGGGGCCCATCCACGGATTGGTGCGGCGGATGTGATTCCGTTTGTCCCCATCGCCGGCATCAAGCTCGAGCAATGCGTCCTGCTAGCCCGCCAGGCGGGCCAGGAGATATGGCAGCGTTTCGGGGTACCTGTTTACTTTTACGAAGCTGCTGCGGCGCGGCCCGATCGCGCAAATCTGGACGACGTGAGGCGAGGCCAGTTTGAGGGACTTCGGGATGTCGTGCGCAAAGAGGCGGCTCGCCGGCCCGATCTTGGTGGCCCGGGTTTGCATCCCACGGCCGGAGCTTGTGCCGTGGGGGCCCGCAAATTCCTTGTCGCCTACAACGTCTACTTCGATTCGACCGACGTGGCCATGGTCCGGGCGATTGCGCGCGAAATTCGTGCAGCGTCCGGCGGATTGAAAGGCGTGAAGGCGATAGGGGTGTTGGCACATGGGCGAGCGCAGTTGGCGATGAACATCACCGACTTCGAAGCTACGCCTGTGTCGCAAGTCTTTCGCACGCTGTCGCGGCTTGGCCTTCGGCACAAGGCGGCGCCTGTCGAGGGGGAGATTATCGGCCTCGTCCCGGAGGCCGCATGTGAGCGGGAAAGCGAGTGGATGCGTCAATTAATAGGGTTCGATCCGCGCACCAAGATTCTGGAAAGGCGGCTTGAATCTCCGCTCAACTGGCCTGGAGAAAAGTAACCTCCCGATCAATACGCGGAGTGTTCCGGAAATTCACCGGATAGTAAAATAGGGAAGAAGGAATGTTCCTGCTTCTGCCAGCTTGGCGGCGGAGTCACGCTGCATCGGGCATTCGAAAACCGCTGATGATTCGATCTTCTCCACGTCAGACTTTGTGGATTCCAGCGGTTAAGAACGATGGCAGATTACGAAAACTGCAAGGTTCGACTTGCCAGGCTCGCGCTCGACATTCCTGGAGGATGCTCGTGTTCAGATTTCTTTTTCGAATTTCGATTGCGGCTGCTGCGATAGCCGTCACCTCGCCGGTGTTCGCAGCCCAGTTGTCCGGCGATGCCCGTGGCGCCATTCCGCACGACTTGCAACAGCTCGTGGTTGTGGACTATCGGGCCATGCAGAACTCCGATTCTGCCATGCAGCTCAAAGACCGCGTGATGCCACCCGACCTCAAGCAATTCGACGAGGCGCTTCAGAAGTCCGGCATCAACGACAATCACGATGTCGACAGTCTTGCTTTCGCGCTTTATCGTGTGCCCGGCGGTGGTGACCAGTTAGAGACCGTAGGCGTTGCGCAAGGCCAATTCTCCGTCGACGACCTGATCGCCGGTTTCCGCAAGCAAAAGGTACGCCCCACGGTGATTCGCACCAACCGCGTTTATCCCATGGGAAAAACCGGCATGGTGCTCTGTTTCATCGATCCGTCGACCATGGTCTTCGGCAGCTCCGAAGCCGTCAAGCAGGCATTGGACGTCCGCGACGGCCTGGTGCCCAGCATGTTGACCAACAGTCCCATCATGGATGCAATGAATACCGTGGAGTCTGAGCCGCTTTGGAGCATTCTCGACCAGAAGGGCACGCAGACCATGATGCGCCAGATCCTGGGCGAGGCCGGCTCGGTCACAGACTACGATTCCGTGCGCAAGCGCCTGGTCGGCTCATGGTACACAATGAATTTTCAGCATGGGGTTCGGTTCGATCTCACGATTTCTACCGGCGACAACTTCGCGGCAGCTACGGTCTCATCGCTCCTGAATGCGGCAGTGCTCTATCGCAAGATGAGCGGATCCGATGCTGAGAAATCCGCGCTTTCCGCAACGGATATCAGTTCGAATTCGGGTCAATTATCCGTGCACTTCCAGTCGTCCGACTCGGAATTCAACAACCTGCTCAAGTCGACGCTGTTTCAGAGCATGGTTCATTAAAGCGGGGCCTCAAGAGTCACGGCCCCGCTTTCATTCCACAGCTTTTCCCAATTCCACAGCCCGGCCATTACTTCATTCGGTAGCGGAAATCCGAGCTGATGCGCAAGCATGCACACCTGTCCGCGATGGTGGGCTTCGTGGGCCAGCATGTAGCACAACATCTCCATGCCAACCGGCCAGGGCCGCGCCCAGCCGTCTCTCACAAACTTCTCGATGCGACCACCGCCATCGAGGGCTTCCGCCAGCATCTCCGCGCAACGAGCGGCACTCTCTGCCAGTGCAGCACGAGCCTGGTGCGGCGTGCAGTTCGCACGATTGAGTTGGCTCGGAACCTTCAGGTGCGGAGCCGTAAGCCTGATCCACTTGGTACGGACATTGTGCATGTGCGTGAAGATCGCCGCGATGGTGCGGACTTTCCCCGGCGGCTTGGCGTTCCAGGCGGCAGGATCAAGATGCTCGATGAGAATCTGGTTCACGCGCTCGTTTGTACCAAAGATCTTGACCGCGGATCGACCGAGTGGCCTTTGAATGTTGTGGGATCGCGCGGCCACTGCACCGGCCCTCCTGATCGCGATCATACTTCCGGGCGATGGAAGCGGGAATCAAATTCCTTTCTGCGTAGGGGAGTTGCCGACCGACTCGTGCCTCATGGGTGAGGACTCAACTGCGGATGAAACTCGGCCTTTCCTTCCGGAAGCAAGACGATTTCCAGACGGCCTTCCTGTTGCTCGAACACTTCCGGGCCGCTCATCTGCCGTATTTTGTGGCTACCGTCCTCGGTGTATTGCACCTTGACGGGCCCGCTGCCGCGCACCTGAAAGCGATAGTGGAAATCGGCTCCGGAGCTGAGCGTGTCGGCCCCGAAACTCGCACTCGGATAATCGACTTCGAGCAGTTCGATCGCGGCGCCGGTTCGATTTTCAACAGTCGCGTCGATCTGATAGGAGTGGCATCCGCAAAAGAATCCAACGCCAAGCAGAGGAAACGCCGAGAGAAAAGCAGACGGCCTTTTCACGCTTTGTCTCCGTTCGCCTGCGCAGTCGCATCCTGCGCCCCTGGTTTCTTTTCCAAGCGGTCAAGACGCTTTAATATCTCCGGCAACCGCTGAAAGATCGCCACAGCCCGCAGCCAGATTCGGTTGTCGAACCCCGGCGAGCCAGAGATCATTTTTCCGGGAGGCACATCGTGACTCACCGCGGACTGGGCTGTCAAAATGACCCCGTCTCCCACGGTGCAATGCCCCGCAATGCCCGTCTGCCCTGCCAGGATCACGTTGTTGCCGACAACCGACGACCCAGCTAATCCGGTTTGTGCGCAAAGCAGCGTGTCCTTGCCTACTTTCGAGCCGTGCCCAACCTGAACCAGGTTGTCGACCTTCGTTCCATCGCCGATCTCGGTTGCGCCGACGGTCGCCCGGTCGATGCAAGCATTCGCCTGCACATCGACGCGGTTTCCAAGCCGGACGGGTCCTGACTGAGGAATCTTCTCCCATTCACCTTTTTCGTTTTTCGAAAAACCGAAGCCGTCGGCGCCCACGATCGCCCCATTTTCGAGCGTGACATGATCGCCGAGAACACATCCCTCGCGCACTACCGCATGCGCGTGGGCAAAGAAGAAGTCCCCGATGTGCACGTCAGGGTAGAGCACTACGTGGGGAAGCAATGTAGCGCGCGTGCCTACCCGCACTCCCGGACCCACCACCACGTAAGCGCCAATGTGAGCATCGGGCCCGATCTCTGCCGAAGGATCGATGTCGGCCGTCGGATGGACGGCTGGGAGATAGGCGGGGGGCTGGTAGAACATGCCCAGTGCCCGGGAGAATGCATGATAGGGATTCTTGATGCGCAGAGTGGCTGAGGCAATCTCCGGGAACTCGGGCTCGACCAGAACGGCTGCGGCCTTCGTGGTGCGCGCTAGTCCCGTGTAGCGCGGATTGGCCACGAACGTGATTTCAGTGGGGCCCGCTTCCTCAATTCCTTTGACGCCAGTAATTTCCACGTCCTCATTGCCGTGCAGTTCGGCGCCTAATCGGCTTGCCAGTTCGCCAAGTTTCATCGAAGCGATTGTACTGGAAACCGATAATCCAATCCTCGGGCGCTTTCAGTCGCGCTCCAGGTCGTCTGGAAAGAGTTCAGGCTGCGGAATGTCGCCGGCGGCTGACGCGCGCTTGCCTCGCCCCGCCCCGATCAGGCTCACCACCTCCAGCGTCTGGATCGATCCGCGCGGCACGTAGATACGCTGCGTATTCGACCGCGTGTCTGGAGGCGTCAGCAGCAAGCCTGCGCCATCGACCAGCGAGCGGTCATTGGCTGCCAACCCCTCCAGGTCATCCCCATCCGTCAACGTCATGCGCAGCCAAAGTCCGGAGGCGCGGGGCCTGACTTTGAATGTTTTTTGGAGCAGCCTTTCTGGATTGGTTTGCTCGGCGGTCGGGAAGTCTCGGACAAAACAGACCCATTTCACGGCGTCCCAGCCGATTGAAATGACTCTTCCGACCGGGTCGAGAATCTCAAGCGAGGGCAGACCGCCGGTAAAAGTCGCATCCGCATAGCCTGCCAGCCAGTCGCGGGAGAACTTACGCACAATCACGGGTTTACGCTGCGACGCCATTCCCCTGGATTGTCGCACGGCGGAGCTTTTGCTGCGAGGCTAAAAGCAGCAGTTTCAGTGCAGATCGCTCTAGCCAACAGGTGTCATTTGTGTTAAGGTACTGGTTTGCAACCTCTGCCATTGCGCTCTGTAAGCGTAACCACATCAGGTATTTGAGGGCGATTTGGCGGAACGGTAGCAGAAGGACGGAATGCCCGACTTTATTTACCTTCTCGAAAACAGGCTGTCGGCCGATCAGAGGCACGCTCTCCTTCAGCTGCGTGATGTGGCTCGCGACGCTGGAGTCATTCTTTTTCTCACCGGCGACGCCGTCCGGGACCTGACCAGCGGTCATGCGGTACGCGATCTTGAAGTGGCAGTTCATGGAAATGCTCTCAAGCTGAAGAAACCAATTGAGAAAGTTGGCGGCAAGCTCTGGGGAGAGGATGAGACCTCCCGCTCCATTTATGTTTGTTTTCCCGGCAGCGTTCGCGTCGATGTTGTGAGCACGCGCCGCGCTGAATACCCCAAGCCAGGCAAGCCCGTATTTCACGCCGCATCCATCCAGGAAGATTTGCGCCGTCGCGATTTTACAGCGAACGCCATGGCTATCTCTCTCAATGAGGGCTCGTACGGTCTCCTGATGGACCCTCTGAACGGCGCGGCTGACATTGAAGCGCGCACCTTGCGTTTGGTATCGAACTACGGCTTTCTTGAGGAACCCGCGCTCCTGATCCGGGCTACCCGCTATCGGACGCGTCTTGGATGGGACCTCGATCCTCGCACCCAATCCCGCTATGAGAATGCGAAGGAAGAGGGAGTGATTGAGCATCTTTCTGCGCACGCGCGTAGCTACGAGCTCGAACAGATAGGGCACGAAGACGATGGGCTAAAGGTGCTCACCGCGCTGGAAGCCGAGGGCTGGATGAAGGCGCTCTTCCCGGCATGGACGGCTGCCAAGGCTGACGACGAGAAGCTGAAAGCGCTGCATGACCTGCAGGCTGAACTGCAGATGCAGGGCGTCCATCCCGACATGTCCGCGGCGCAGATGCAATTGCTCACGGCCAAATTGCCTTCGAAGGACGTAGCTGCCCTGAAGAAGCTATTACTTCGCCCGGGATTCGTGGAGGAATGGGACAGCCTCGATTCTCTGGCCTCGAGCTTCTCGAAGGTGCTGCTGGCAAAGCCAAACCTGACGCCCTCGGCAAGCTTCAAGCTCTTTACGAGCTATGATCCAAAAGCAGTTCTCTGGCTTGGATTCACTGCAACGTCGGCGGCGGTGAAAGAGCGTTATGAGCAATTCTTGAAAGTCTGGCCAGAAGCGAAGCAGCGCATCCCATATGCGCTGATGCAGGAGATGCGCATCACTCCTGACCTACCGACGTACAACGAAATCGTCCACAAGATTTTCCTTGAGCTCATTGACGGACGCCTGACAACGCCGGAAGAGACGCGGACCTTCCTCGAGCCGCATTCGCCCCCGGCGCCGCCTCCGCAGATCACAATCAAACGTTCGCGCGCCAAGCGCGGCGCTGAGGCGAAGGTAAAGGAACGCTCCTTCGACGATGAAGACGAGGCGGGCGCTGAAGAAGAGGCTGACCTCGACGACATAGGCGGGGACGATGAAGAGATCGACCTCGGGATCCCTAAGTTGGAGATGGAAGTGGAACTGGGGGACGACGTCGAGGCTGACCAAGACGAGGGCGAGGCCGAGGCGGAAGACGAAGAAGACGCGGAGCCAACGCCCAAACGCGGCAAGACGGGAGCAGCGCCTCCGAAGGCCGCGAAGGGAGCTGCGCAAACCGCTGTTCCGAAGTCAGCGAAGGAAGCTGCGAAGCAAGCTGGGCCAAAGTCGGCGCATCCGGAGAAGGTCGCAACCAAGCCCGAACCAAAGGCCGCCGCAAAGGCAGTCGCGGCCAGCTCGGCGCCCGCGGCGAAGCCGCCAGTCCCTGCGGCCAAAGGCAAGCAGCAGCCGGTCCCCGTGGCAAAGAAAGCCGCGCCTGCTCCAACTCCTGTAAAGCCGGCGAAGTCTGCTGCTGCTCCAAAGCCAGCGGCAAAAAAGGCTCCGGCCAAGCCTGCGGCCAAACCGCCAGCCAAGGCCGTGGCGAAGGTCAAGGCAAAAGTACCGGCGAAGCACGCGCCCGCCAAAGCGGCTCAGCCAAAGAAGAAGCCAGCGCCCAAACCGGCAAAACCGGCGCCGAAGAAGCCGGCGTCCAAGAGTGCGAAGAAGCGCTAGTCCTCTGGCTTGACCGATTGCCGTTCGCCCCGGCAAACCCTCCGTGATATGTTCAGGGCATTCCGGAGGGCAACCTTGATCCTTTACCGACTTCCTCGCGATTTGTCTGTCGTCCTGTTCTCGCTGGCGCTTGTCACGGCACCATCGCTGGCGGCTGGAACGCTTCCCGACAGTACAACCACAGCTTCGTATTCCGCAGCGGAGTCGTCCGATTCTCGTCTCAACAGGGCCTACAAATTCAACGAGGGTGGATGGACGTATGTCCATCTCCAGGGCACACCGGAACAGGTCGGCTTCCAGCATGGATATCTGCTGGCACGGGAGATTGAAGACAACGTTCGTGTCTACATGGTGACGGCGCCGAACCAGGACAAGCGTCCGTGGAGTTTCTTTCGCGATGCGGCGGAGACGGTGTTATGGCCGCACATCGATCCCGAGTACCAGGCGGAATTGAAGGGTATCGTCGAGGGCCTGCAGGCACAGGGGTCGAAGCTGGATTTGTGGGACATCGTCGCGCTGAACGGCGACATTGAATTGAGCAACTACTACCTGCCCACAGTAAACAAGGCTGAAGGCAAGCCCAATCCACCGGCCGCAGTCGCGCCCGGAAAATGCAGCGCCTTCATTGCGACGGGCTCCGCGACCAAAGACGGAAAAATCGTGATTGCTCATAGCAACTGGTCTTCCTACGCGGAGGGCGAGCGGTGGACGGTGGTGTTCGATATCGTGCCCGCCAAAGGTCAGCGCATTCTCATGGACGGGCTACCAGGCGTGATCACGAGTCAGGACGACTTTGGGGTCAACGCCGCCGGGCTGATGATTACGGAGACCACGCTGCCGATGATGCAGGGCTTCGATGTGAATGGGATTCCGGAGTTCGAACGCTCGCGCAAGGCGATGCAATATGCGACGTCGATCGATGAATACGCGGCAATCATGCGCGAGGGCAACAATGGCGGCTATGCGAATTCCTGGCTCGTTGGCGACCGCAAGACCGGCGAGATTGGCTATCTGGAACTAGGTCTGCACCAAACACCACTGACCAAGAAGAAAGACGGCTATTTCGTTTCATCGAATTTCGCCGCAGATCCGGCGCTGATCCGCGATGACACGCGCGGGTTCAATCCGAACGACCCAGAAAGCTCGATGAACGCTCGGCATATTCGTGCCGAACAGTTCGTGAAAGAGCACTACGGCAAGCTGGATACGACACTGGCCGAGGCCTATCTCTCCGATCACTACGACAGCTATGAGCACAAGATCGATGCCGGCAAGCGCAGCCTGTGCGGGCACGAGGATACGTCGCCGGTGGGCGAAAAAGTCTGGGGTGACGCGCCCTATGATCCAGGCGGCGCGGTGACGGGCAAAGTGATGGACTCGGATATGGCGGCGAAGCTGAGTTTTACCGGAAGAGCAGGGCATCCTTGCGGCGAAGATTTTCTCGCTGAGCCATTTCTGGCTGCCCATCCTGAGTTTGCGTGGCAGAAACCAATTCTGCACGATATGAAGGCAGGTCCGTGGACCACATTCACTGCAGGTGAGAAACAGTAAATCAGGGCATGACGGCAACGGGTTGGTCACAAACCGAGTCGACAACGGTCCTGATCAAATCGATCACTCGATCGGGCTGATCGAGGTGAATCCAGTGCCCGCTCTGTGGCACGATGGCCTGCCGCACATTCTCGCCGATCTGACGCAGGCATTCTTCCGAGAGCGGCGTCGATTTGTCGGGCGTGAGCACCAGCACTGGAATGGAGCGAATGGGATCGGCCGCAACCATCTCCCGCACCGAGTCGGGAACGGATCTCACATGCTGTCGCATGCCCGCGTAGAACGCAGGACGCGACCAGTGTGCGGCCACAACGGGCCAAACCTCGCGCGGCATCTTTCCGATCTCCTGGCGCACGCGGCCGAGCACATGCTGGGCGCCGTTACCGCTCGCGCCCGCGAGCCATCGCGACAATCGTCCCGACCGGCAAAACAGGGAAGTCATGGCCAGCCGCGCAACGCCGACGCGCGCAATTGGAATCGCATAGCTGGAGAGCCGATTCCCCCGATCGACCGCGGCCTGCTGGCTTGGATTCAATGGCGGCCACTCCTCGCAACGCATGGGGTCCACCAGCACTATGCTTGCCACTTCATCGGGATGCGACAGCGCAAAGCGACGCATCACCAGTCCGCCGAAGGAGTGTCCCACAAGCACGTACGGCGGTCTGATTCCCGCCCGCTGAAGCATCTCGTGCAATTCCGCAGCGATATTTGCCGGCGTTCGTGCACTGCGGCATGTACTGCTCCAGCCAAGGCTGCCACGATCGTAAGACACAGTTGCGGAGAAGCATGATACGGCTTCCTGAATTCGAAACCAATTCAGGTTGGTCGCCGCGATTCCCGATTCGAAAATCACCGTTGGAGTGCCCGTGCCTTTTTCAAGCAGGTACAGGCGTCGACCGCTGCCGATATCGATCCATCGCCCATCGCTTGTAAAGCGCTTACGATCCCGAAGCCCACCGACCCATTGATAGAGAATGCCCGCCAGGAGTAGTGCAAAAACGAAACCCGCGGACAGGACGATCAGGTTCATAGGAGCCCTAGAGGCCTGACACGGTTACAGGCCGATGTGTGGCAATCAATCAGTCGACACCCAGCAATCTCATTCTGAATTGGTAAGGGAAGACCCTGAGCGAAAGTGTATCCGCCGTTCGTGCACGGTGTCTATCTGCTATTTCAAGACTTGCCCACAAACGGTAACTCACTTGTAGATGATGTGAATTTCCGTTTCCGTGGCCGGACACGCGACGTGCAGCAGAGCTTGTTGAAACCCCGGCGCGCCTAAGCCTATATGCGGATTGTTGGCGAACCCAAAACCCTCCTTCGGCCACCCAAACATATTCTTATCGAGCTTCATGTTTCTGTTTTCGTCGTGAAGTGCGACCACACCGTAATCGCCTGGCGGAATGTCATTGAAGGCGACGTCGGCTTTTCGTTGGCCATTGGTTATCGGAGCTGCTTCATGTCGAAAGGACTTCGACACATCCTGGGGCCATCCCGCGGGTGAAGTGAAGAGCAAAACCCCGACCACACCGTTGCCATTCCGCAAACCGTCCGCGTGGATGCGCAGAGTGCATCCCTGGGTCGAAGTTGCAGTGGGGGGCGTTGGACAGGCACTTAGCGTGGCCCCGATCGTCAAAGCGAAGAGGGCTGCTATCCGGACAGGACTTTTCATAACCGTAGGGATTCGTGGGGCGGAAACATCCGCCCCATTTGGTTTTATGTCGCAGGAGTGGTCCTGTCGTTCATTGCTCGAATCCGGGTGGTCGTAACTCGACCGCACGCGGGTCCGAATCTATCGTGAAAGAGAAGTGGCCGAATTCTAGTACCGTCCGCGTCCGCGGGCGGCGCCTCCCCCTCCACCACTACTGCCTTTGCGAGCCTGGTAGCAATCGCGGCAAAATACGGGCCGATCGCCGCGCGGCTCAAAAGGAACAGTCGTTGGCTGGCCGCAGCCCGAGCAGATGACAGGCGTACCCTGTGCAGGAGCCGAACGATAGCCGCCGCCGGAACCCCCCTGGTCGTTTTTCTTTGCCATTCGGCATGGCTTGCAGCGTTTTGGTGTCGAATAACCACGTTCCTGAAAGAACGCCTGATCTGCAGCGGTGAAGGTAAAGTCCTGCCCGCAGTCGCTGCAAGTGAGCTGAATATCTCCTGCCATGGGGTTTCCTCGTGGGGAGATTGTACCGCCCATTTAGCCAATTTTGCATAAGGATTGTATTTAGAACGTAAAACTTAAGCAGAGATCTCAACTAATACTTTAAGTTCCTTGACGGTTCAGTGACAGGCCGGAGGGTCACACAAGCTATATTCGTTAGTGAACTATCCGGCGAAGCGGTCTAGGCCCGGTTATTTCAAAAGCAATATGCCGGCTGTTGACTCCGAACTCGAGGCCGAATGCATCCGGCGGATCCTTGCCGGAGAAAAACATCTCTTTCACGACCTGATTCGACCCTGTGAGCGTTCGATCTACATCCTCCTGTTCTCCTTGCTTAAAAACGAAGCGGAGGCGGAAGATGCTGCGCAAGAAACTGCCATCAAAGTGTACCTGAACCTTCGTCATTTTCGAGGGGACGCGCGGTTTCGCACCTGGGTGCTTTCGATCGCGCGGAATGAGGCGCTTGGCCGCTTGCGCAAGCAGGGAATCCGCCGCGAAGAATCGCTTGACGCCGCAAGCGACGATCAGACCGGCGACTACACGCCGGCCATCCTTACCAGCTGGCGCGAGGTGCCGACGGAGGCCTTGGAACAAAAGGAGTTGGGAGCCATCCTGCGCAAGGCAATCGAAGGATTGCCGGAGATTTACCGTAACATTGTGCTCCTCAGGGACATCGAAGAAATGGATATCCGCGAAACCGCCGCAGCCCTCGGCATCAGCGAAGGCGCCGTGAAAGTCCGGCTGCATCGGGCCCGCGGAATGCTGCAAAAGGAGCTGGCCCCGCAACTGAAAGCGTTTGCACCTAAACGCAAAGGCCTCTTTTGGGGGCGCGCATGAGGATCGACTGCAAACACGTGTGGCAGCACATCTCGGCCTACATTGAAGGCGACGTGGACGCGGTTCTTCGCGCGGAGATCGACAAACATCTCGAGACTTGTGAGATATGCTCAGCGGTCCTGGATTCAACCCGCAACGTGGTTATCCTTCTGGCCGACGATCGCGTCTTCGAGCTTCCGGTTGGTTTCAGCCAGCGTCTGCACGAGCGCATCGACAGGGTCATTTGAGGGCTAGTTCATAGTTAATTAATATTGGATCGTTCAATTTCTCTACCGCTCGATGAATTTTCCGCTCCGCACATTCTGAGAATTGATGCGAGTCGGGCGAGCGCTCATGCCGGCGAGTTCTCGTTTTCCAGATTCAACATCGGAGAATCGTCCGACCCGCCATCCTTTGTTAGCGTGTCGGGCACACAAAACTGCAGTAGAGCAAATGCGACAACCGCGACCGAATCGTTGGAATCGTGAGCATGGCGGTGGTAATGAAGATCGCGCCATTGCCAAACATGCGACCCACCCCCGCAATCAACAAGGCGCACGCCACATTGCCGGCTGCATTGAAGCCTTGGTTTCTGCCAAATTGCCGGTCAAAGAATTTCCTGCCCACCAGACCCAGGGTGATCGCGCCCAGGGTCGGCGCCAGGAACGGCCCCGCTCCGCCGATCAGCACCTGCGCCGAGTACACGGCCCACGGAGCTGTGTTCAGTGCCAGCAGCACCGCGCCCATTCCCAGCACGAGTGCACCGAGCACAATGATCGCCCGTTTCGAACGCAGGCTGTCCACGATCGCGCCGGCCGGCGTTTGAAGCGCGACCGTGACAACCCCACCCACGGTTAGTGCCACCCCGACACGTCCCGGATTCCAACCCGCGCCAGCCAAGTAAGCCGCTAGGAACGGGCCGACTCCTGTTTGTACGTCCGCAAGGAAGAAGTTGGTGGCTTCGAGCGCTCGCAGACTGCGCTTCCTGTTGGGTTCAATGGCGGGGGTGGCTCTCATCTTCAGCTAAGATGCATGCGCGCTTGCCTCAGAGTGCCTCGGAAGGGAACTGGTCTCTGAGTCCTCTACGAATGCGGGTGCTGGGAGACCGCAGGGGGCGGGGGACCTGTCCGATGTACCATCGGGTGCGTCCATGTCTCGAGCCCCACCAGGATCAAGGTCAAAATCGCCATTGCAATTTGCAACTTCTCGCTTCGCTTTTCGTTCGATGTCGGCTCCCGCCTGCGCCATTGTGCGGAAGGCCGGGACCGCAGATGCCGGATCCAGGCCAGCACCGCCAGGTTCACCATCGCTCCCACAGTCGCCAGAATCAACATGGGAATGCGAATGGCGTCCTGATGAAAACCCTTCGCCGGCGCATAAATGCCGCTCGCCGCTGCCAGGGCCGACAGCCCAATCGCCACGCGAATGCCGCTAATGGTGAGGACCGCCGTGCACAGGCTTTGCGCTATCGCGACGATCAGGCTCGCACCGCCAACCGCGCTCCATCTCTTTGAATCCACCGGCAACCTCCCATCGCCAGCACACTTTTTCGCGTGATAGTCTCAATCAGCTTAAAGTACGGGGAACCCACCGCCGCCCCGGGGAATCTTCCGGCCAATCCAATTGCCCTCGGGGCCCGTTCATCCAACAGAGGGTCCGGAGCAAAGAAATTCATTTTCACCCGTACCCTTTTCGCTGTAACCTTTGGCCCGTGCAGCCACTCCAAGTGTGCGTGCCACGGAAAGTGCGGGATCGCTTGTCAGTCCTTCCCGCAACGCCGCAAACGGCGGAGCCCCTCCGCCCCAAACCCCAAGCGAGGTCAATTCAAATGAAGAACCAATTCAATGCTCTGCTGCTTTCCGCAGCGCTCTCCGGTCTCATCGGCGGAACCGTTGCGGCTCACGCGGCCACACCGGGAACAACGGCGAAGGGCACCTCGGCCAAGGTGGCCAAGGCCGGCCTGCGCTATACCAGCCAGGACACCACCAAGCATTCTTGTAAAGGCAAGAATGACTGTAAGGGCCAGGGCGGCTGCAAATCGAGCGACAACGGCTGCAAAGGCAAGAACAGCTGCAAGGGCAAGGGCGGCTGCGCAACCGACGGCTCCAAGATGCCGAAGCTGGTCTAACTTCCCAAAGGGACCGGCCACGGACTACGCAGCATCCATCCGCAGCCGGTCCCATCTATCTCCCACCACCGTCCACTTATCACTCATCGGTCGCCGTTCGTCCCGGTGAATCACGAACTCGTCCCTGAGAATGGTCTTTCATGTCTGGAAATCGTTTCAACGCGTACTCGGATCACCGCATCGGCATTGGCCTGCGCATTCCCCATTACCAGCACATCTTTTCGCGGAAGCCGGTTGTCGATTGGTTCGAGATCATCTCCGAGAATTTCATGGTCGATGCGGGCCGCCCGCTTGCGGTGCTCGATCAGATTCTCGAGCAGTATCGCGTGGTTCAACACGGCGTTTCGATGTACTTCGGCTCAGTGACCGCTCCCGATCCGGAACATCTGCGCCGACTGAAGCAGCTTGTCCGCCGGACAAATACTCCATGGTTGAGCGACCACCTCTGCTGGGGTTCAGTCGACGGGACCTATACGCACGATCTGCTCCCGCTGCCTTATACATGGGAAGCCGTGGAGCGCACCGTGGAACGTGTTCGTCATGTCCAGGACTACCTCGAAATCCCGGTTGCCGTTGAGAATGTAAGTTCGTATGCAGCCTTCTCCGGCTCCCAGATGACCGAGTGGGAATTCCTGAATGAAGTCGTCGAGCGCGCCGATTGCGGCATTCTTCTCGATGTGAACAACATCTACGTCTCCTCGGTGAATCATGAATTCAATCCCATGGATTATGTAAATGCCGTCCCCGCGCATCGCGTCGCGCAGATTCACATTGCCGGCCATTCGCGCTACGAAAAGTACATCCTGGACACGCACGACCATCCAGTCATCGATCCGGTGTGGGAGCTCTATGCCCGCGCCGTCGAGCGTTGCGGGCCGACGCCGACACTCCTCGAGTGGGACGATCACATTCCGAGCTTCGACGAAGTCCATGCTGAAGCCAAGAAAGCCGAGCGCTACTTGCATCAGCACGCTGCAGAATTCGCGGAGGCGGCGAAATGACCGCGAACTCCATGTCCCTTGCCGAACTGCAGCGCGAAATGGCTGGCGCCGTCATGCAGCCGCTCACTGCGGACGAAGACATGCGCGCCGTTTCTCCCGATGGCCGCGACATGCATGCGGTTGCGGCATCGTTCATTGCGCCTAACAGCAAGCTCACCTCTTTCGAGCGCCTCGAAATCTATAACCGCCAATACTGGTTCCGCGTCCTCGGCTCACTCGCTGAAGATTTCCCGGCCCTCCGCGCAGTCGTCGGTGCCCGCGCCTTCGAAGCCCTCTCCATCGCCTACTTGACAGCGCATCCAAGCCGCTCCTTCACGTTGCGCAATCTCGGCTCCAAACTCGCAGATTGGCTGCTCGCCAATCCCCAGGCCACAGGCCGCCGTCATCGCCTCGCTATCGATGTGACTCGGATTGAATGGGCCTTTATTGAGGCCTTCGATAACGGCGAGCGCACGCCGCTGACGGTCGATCAAGTCGCAACCCTGGATGCCGGATCGCGCCTGGCTCTGCAACCACATCTGATCTTGACTGCCCTCAACTATCCCGCAGATGACGTTGTGCTTGGTTTGCACAAACGCGACAAGCGCCAGCCAACCGAGGCCGGCGTCAGCCATGAGGATGAAGACGCGGCCCCAGTGAAGCTTCAGCGACTGCGTCCTCGCCCCACCTGGGTTGCAGCGCATCGAGTCGAGAATGCTGTTTTCTATCTGCGATTGAAGCGCGAAGAGTTCCTCACGCTCTCCGCCATTCGCCAGGGTCTTTCCCTCGCCGATGCGCTGGAGTCCGGATTCATCGGCTCGCGTATCCCACAGCCCAAGCGTGCAGGGTTGGTTCAACAATGGTTTGGCAGCTGGGCCGAGTTGGGCTGGATCTGCGCCCCTGACCTCGAATCGCTCGTCGAAGTTGAGGCAGGCAAGGAATAGAAAGGCAAGCAATGAAGCTCGTGGGCGATTTGAAAAATGTATACCTGAGCTTTGCCGCGGTCGCAGCACGCTTGCAAAGTCCGCTGTTGCTGGCGATTCGTCTCTATTGGGGGTTTCAGTTTGCTCAGGATGGCTGGGGCAAGCTTACCCACCTCGACAAAGTCACGGAGTTTTTCACCAGTCTCAATCTGCCCGCGCCGCACATGACCGCACTCACCTGCGCGTCAATAGAATTCTTCGGCGGAATTCTTTTCGCATTCGGCATTCTGTCGCGCCTCACGTCGCTGGTGCTCTTTGTCAACATGACCATGGCTTACCTGAGTGTTCCTGACGATCGAGTCAACTTTTCCCACATCCTCTCCAAGCCCGAGGATTTCTACGGCGCAACGCCCTATACCTATTGGTTTGCCGCGCTGCTGATTCTGATTCTCGGCCCAGGTGCAATCGCGCTCGATACGCTCCTGCTGCGTCGTGTCGAGGGACACATCAAGAACTGAACCTGCGCGTTTACCATCCCTCCAACTGCACTTCAGAATTCAGGGATCATGCGCATCGTATACGTGCTCACATCGCTTGGCATGGGCGGAGCGGAGCGTCAAACGATTGCCCTGGCCGAGTGGATGGCATCGCGGGGACACACGATTGCTTTTGTCGTCCTGCGCTCTCATCAACCGGAAGAGTGGCCCACGCGTCTCGATGTTCTTTATCTCGACATCTTCAAGTCTCCACGGAGCATCATCATTGGCTTGATTCGTGCCCGGCGTTTTTTGAAAGCCTTTCGGCCCGATCTGGTGCACAGCCATACCTACCACGCCAATCTTGTAGCGCGATTGCTGAAGCTACTGACTCCGACGCAGGTGGTTTCCACAATGCACAACGTCTACGAGGGCGGGCGCCTGCGCATGCTCGCCTATTGCCTGACCGACTCTCTTGCGGGTCGGACCACCGCTGTCAGCGAGGCCGTCGCACAGCATGCCATCGAGAGCCACGCTGTGCCTGCTCGGAAATGCCTTGTCTTTCCGAACGCGTTCGATACCAATGCATTCGCACCGGATCGAGAAAGGCGGATAGAAACGCGAGACAAATTCGGGGCAGGCGACGATTTTATCTGGCTGGCGGCAGGCCGTATCGTCTCAGCAAAAGGCTTTGTCAATTTGTTGAAGGCTTTCTCCGAGGTCTGGGGCGTTCATCCACACACTCAGCTTTGGATCGCCGGATCGGGCACAGGCGACTCATCGCGCAAGACCCGCTACTCAGCCCTCGCGGTCCATAAGGGCACCATGGATCGCGTGCGCAGGCTCGGTCTCAGTCGCGATATGCCTGCGCTGCTCGATGCCGCCGACGGCTTCGTCCTCGCTTCTGCATGGGAGGGAATGCCGCTTGTTGTCGGCGAGGCCATGGCCATGGAAAAGCCTGTTGTCGCGACCGACGTTGGAGGCGTGAGCGAACTTGTTGGCGATACCGCGTCACTGGTTCCGGCAAGAAACCCGGACGCGCTGGCGGAAGCCATGCTCAAGGTGATGCAGCAGACACCCGCTACGCGTAGAACGCAAGGCCGCGAAGCGCGCGCACGCATTGTCACCCACTTCAACACAGCGATTCGATTTCCGGAGTGGGAAGCATTTTATCGATCGTTCTGCCTATGAGACTCGCGGGGCCTGACGCGAAATCTCGCATGATAACCTTATCAACGGAATTTTTTCGTCGCCCTCCGCACTTCATGTTGTCCAGCGGAAGGCCGGGAGGAAGTGCGATGCGTCGAACAATTCGCAGAAAGATCGTGTGCTTTGTTGTAGCTGGGATGACCATGGGCTTGGGTTCTTCCGTAGCACGGGCGCAATCCGGTACTTCACAAACTGGCCGGGCACAGAATGCCGTCTTGCCGTTGAATCGGGATTGGCAATTCCGCCAGATTACTTCGACCCCGCAGGATGCCGAGGCAGGGTGGCTGCCGGCCATAGTTCCCGGAGATGTTCATCTCGATCTGCTTGCCAACAAGAAGATCGAGGATCCGTTCTACCGCGACAACGAATCGAAGTTGCAATGGATCGAGAATGCGAGCTGGGAATACCGGGATACCTTCGACGTGAGCTCAGCACTGCTCGCGCGCTCCAATGTCGACCTGGTGTTCGACGGTCTCGACGCCGCAGCGCAGGTCTATCTGAACGGCACGCAGGTGCTCAGTGCCGACGATTCATTTCGCATCTGGCGAGTGCCCGCGAAAGCTCACTTGCACGCCGGCAGCAATTTGTTGCGCGTTGTCTTTCCGTCGCCCATCACCGCGGCGCAACTGGTCGCAGCCATGGATCCTTGGCAGCCCCGCACCAAGACCGAACCGAAGACCTACATCCGTAAGGCCGCCTATGAGTATGGATGGGACTGGGGCCCGCGCTTCGTCACCAGCGGCATCTGGCGCCCCGTCCGCATCGAGGCATGGGACAAAGCGCGCATCGCTGACTTCGCTATTCGTCAGCGCGATGTAAGTAAGGATGTCGCCCACATCGATGCCGAAGTGGAAATCGACTCCTCGTCGAACGGCCCGTCGCAGATCAGTGTGCAGTATTCTGCTCCGGGCTCAGGGGCTACGGTCGTATCAAATCGGCTCGTCGCGCTCCATACAGGCAAGAACGTCATCGATATTCCCATCGAAATTCGCCATCCGAGACTCTGGTATCCAGCGGGCTACGGCGAACAACCACTCTATGAATTCACGGCGCGCATCTCTGCCGCAGGTCAGACGGCCGACAAAAGAACAGCCAAAGCGGGCCTGCGTTCGATCGTCCTCGATCGCCATCTCGATCAGTGGGGCCGCAGCTTCCAGCTCGTCGTCAATGGCATTCCGGTCTTCGCCAAGGGGGCGGACGTCATTCCTTTCGACAGCTTTGCGAATCGTGTGACGACGGCCGATTATCGCCGCATTCTCGAGTCCGCGCGTGACGCCAACATGAACATGATTCGCCACTGGGGCGGCGGCTACTACGAGACCGACGAGTTCTATCAGATATGCGACGAACTCGGCATCATGGTCTGGCAGGACTTCATGTATGGCAACGACTGGCAGCCGGGCACATACAACTTCAAACTCACCATGGAAGCGGAAGCGGAGGATCAAGTCCGCCGTCTGAGGAACCATCCCAGTATCGTGGTGTGGTGCGGCAACAACGAGACCGAAGCAGCCCTCGGCTGGGCTCCGCGAGACAAATTGCCCCTCGAAGTGAAGTACCAGATGTGGCAGGACTATCTCACCGAATTCAGTGGCATCCTCAATCGCGTCGTCGAGCGGCTTGAACCCGAGACGCCCTACTGGCCCAGTTCGCCAAGCTCCGACTACGAAGCCCTCAGCGATAAATACCAAAGCGGCGATGCGCACCTGTGGGACGTCTGGCATGGCCGTGTGCCTTTCTCCACTTACGAAACGCACAACTCGCGCTTCGTCACCGAATACGGCTTCCAGTCGTTTCCGGATATGCGAACGATCGAAGCCTTCACACAGCCCGAAGATCGCGCCAACATCTTTACGCCCGTGATGCTCGCCCATCAGAAGAACAATGAAGGCAACGCGATCATCCACGACTACCTGCTCAAGGACTATCCGGAGCCGAAGGATTTTCCGAGCTTTCTTTATGTGAGCCAGGTGCTGCAGGCGGAAGGAATCAAAATCGGCGCCGAGCACTTTCGCCGCAACCGCCCCGACACGATGGGCTCGATTTTCTGGCAGCTGAACGATTGCTGGCCGGTTGCCTCGTGGTCCAGCATTGACTATTACGGACGCTGGAAGGCACTGCAATATTATGCGAGGCGCTTCTACGCGCCTATCCTCGTCTCGCCGCACATCGAGGGCGGTTTGCTACGCGTCTACATCGTTTCCGACAAAACGGCCGCGCAGCTGGCGACATTGCGCGTTCGCCTCATGGACTTCGACGGCAAGGTTCTTCTCGAAGACAACCATGACGTAAGCATCGATCCACTCGCCAGCAAAGTCTATCTCGACTGGCCCCTGGCGAAACTCGCGCAAGCAGGCGGAGCCAACACTTCCGCCGTCTTCGTGGTTGCGGAACTGACATCGGGAAGCACAGAGCTCTCGCGCAATCTCATTTACTTGGCGCCCACGAAAGAAGTACATCTGAAGCCGGCGCAGCTCGCCGTCGAAACAGCCGGCGCAGATGGCCACTACAGCATTCGCATCACGTCCCCTGTCCTCGCTCGCAGCGTCTATCTTTCCTTTGGTTCGATCGATGCAAAGGTATCGGATAATTACTTCGACCTGCTTCCCGGCCAGACACGCGAAATCGCAGCGAGCAGCTCCTCAACGCTTGAAGAGCTCAAGGCCCAACTGCGCGTTATTTCGCTCACCGATGCCTTTGTGCCCTCGGCTCCAGCGACAGCCGGAGCCACACGATAGAACTCGGATGGCAAGGGCCGAAGCGATGGCTTCGGCCCCTCGTTTTCAATCAACGAATCAGAACGAAAACACCGCCTGAAGGAAAATACGCCTCGAAGCCGCGCCCTGCGAGAACATCTGACCCGCCAGTCCGCGCGACTTTCCAAAGTTGCCGCCGGGTCCGTAGCCGGTTACGTCGCCCGAAGAATCGAAAATCGGCGAAGGGCTGATGGTTCCTGTGGGCGTTCCGTAGTTAATGTTGTTGAACAGATTCAGCGCCTGCGCACTGAAGGTCAGGCTGTACTTCCGGCCAGTGCCTCCGCCGCCAAACATACCACGCGGTGGGCCTCCTCCTCCGCTGAGACCTCCCGGACCAAGTCCGCCGCCCGGACCTCCGCCTCCGCGTCCACCTCCTGGAGGGCCACCAGGACCTCCTCCTTGCTGCGCGCCCGACGACTCAACCTTCGGACCAATTCCAAACGCGCGGCTCACGCGCAGATTCACAGCGACCGACGCGGGACTGTTTCCTAAATTCACTCCCAGGAGTTTCTCGTTCGGTCCCGGCGTCAGGTCAAGGCAACCGAAAGGAGTGGTTACGAATTCCGAGGCAGACCCGCACTCCGAGCTGTCTGCATATCCCGGCCTATCGTTGATAAAGTTGTCGCCGGTCAGATCCTCACTGGTAACGATGTTGTAGGGCCTGCCGGAGCGCGCCACAATAAATGGATTGAAGCGGAGATTCCACGGCGCCGAATAGTTTCCCATCAGAAACACCATGTGTCGCGAGACAAATCCCGCGCGCCCGTAGTCCTGGCTCAGGTTGTAGGAATTGGAAACCTCCCCACCCGCTCCATCCGTATTCGCGAAAGACAGATTGTAGAAGCCGAACAAGCTGAATTTCGGCGACAGACGCGCGTTTACATTCACAATCATCTGATTCTGCTTGTACACCGCTTCAGGGAAGTATTCGTTCACAATCCCCAACGAGGGATTGGGCCGCGGACCGGTGGTGGG
Organism: uncultured Acidobacteriaceae bacterium; assembly: GCA_963704415.1. Classification (GTDB taxonomy): domain Bacteria; phylum Acidobacteriota; class Terriglobia; order Terriglobales; family Acidobacteriaceae; genus Telmatobacter. Next base: position 4,276,891 of record OY969908.1, read on the forward strand.
GTTGTAAAAGAAAGTTCCCGGCAATGGCTCATAGGCATTCGAGTCGCGTGTCACCACCTGATGCACGCCGAAGGAGCGTAAATAGGTCACCGTGGCCGTGGTCGTTTTGGTCACCTGCCGTTCAATACTGGCGCCTAGTTGATGCGTATACGGTGCGTGAAAGTGCGGCGCAATATCCACGATCGTGCTGTTGGCCCCGGGTTTGTAGGGAGCAGGCGGCAGGCATCCGGAAAAATCGATGCTGGTCAGGGTGGTCGCATTCAAGCAATTGGGCGAGGTGGCCGTCACCTGCACCTGGCCGGCGTTGATGCTCTGCTGCGTGGCTGCCAGCACGTTGGCAATCTGCACGCGGTCGTAGAAAATTCCATAACCGGCGCGAACAACGGTCTTCGCGGGTTTGTTTCCTTTCGCGTCCAGCGCGTAGGCCATGGCGACGCGCGGCGCCCAGTCATTGTGATCCGCGATGTGGTTTTGCGTCTCCCAGCGAATTCCGCCGGAGAGCGTAAGCCGCGGATTCACCTTCCAGTCGTCCTGCAGAAAGAGCGCCCCGTCGAACACGTTGGCCACGTAGTTGGTCTGGCCCGCGGAAACGCTGAAGTTCACCAGGTCGCTGCCCACTGAATTCAGATTCTGGCCCGCCGCCAGCTTGTTCAGCGCATCCAGATAGCCGTTTTGCGAGAAGGTCAAAGTCCCGTTGCGATTCGATGTTGACGTGTTGGCGTCCCGGTTATCGCGCAGCCAGGCTCCAAACTTGATCGCCTGCTTTCCGACGCTCATGGTCGTAAAGTTCTGCAACTCGATGTGGTCCTGGTGATCGTTTGACAGTTGCGTCGATGCGCCGCCGGCTGTAAAGTTCCCGCTCACCTTGACGGTCGGCAGCGTGCTCACCGGCGTATCCGTTTCAAGCGCCCGCCTGTATTCGAGCCGTGTTTCATTCACGATATGGTCGTTGATGACCTGTGCATCGCTCAGCTGAAGCGTGTGCTCGGTTGTGTGGCTGGAGATGGATTGTGAGGGCAACTGTGTGTTGCTGATATCGCCCGATTCCGCGTCGTAATAAAACTGGTAGCGCAGCGTCAGGGTGTTCTTTTCGCCCAGTTGCAAATCGATGCGTGGCGACACGTTGATGTGGTTGTGCGGATTGGCCTCTGCGCCAGAACAGATTCCCGTTGCGCTCGAATACACCCCGTATCCGAAGTCGCAGGTTCCCGCAAAAGCGGGTTGAAAATCGTAAACCTGTTCGTCATGGTTATCCCGCTGTTCCACGCTCAGAAAGAAAGACGCCTTCCTATTTATCGCTCCGCTCACGGTGGCGTTGTATTGAATGCGGTTGTAGGGCGGAATGCTGCGTACAAAAGGATCCCCGGTGTTGAATGCGCTGTCGTTGCCCATCATGAACACTTGTCCATGGAGCTTGTCTGTTCCTGGCTTGGTCAAAATTTCGATGCGCCCATACCCGAGTCGGTCGAACTCCGCAGAAAATGGATTTTGGTTAATCCGAATTTCGCGAATCGCCGACTTTGGAGGCAACTGCCCGCCCGTGAACCCGTCGATGTAAATCTGCCCTCCATTCGGGCCTGCCGAAGGACCTGCCAAGGCCTGCAACTCGTTCGATAACTCATCGGGATCGTCGGAAAGGGCATCGAGATCCTTGCCCTTGATCACAACAGAATTCGCATTGCCGCCCGCTTCGGTGTTGACCGATGGAGACTCGTCGGTCACGACGACGTTTTGCTGCTCGGCCTCGATGGCCATTGCGACGTCAACCCGCTTCACCTGGCCGGGAGCCAGCTGTATCGCCGGCGATTGGAACGGTGCGAAACCGGCGAACGATACCTGCACAAAATAACTGCCGGGCGTGAGCCCACGCGCGTCATACGCACCGCTTGCGTCGGCCTTCATGGTTTTTACGGGCACACCAGCCGAATTGGCAATCGTGACACGGGCGCCGGGAATCAATGCTCCGGAAGGATCCGCCACATGCCCATGCAAAGTTGCTGTAGCCGGCCCTTGCGCCGTTGCGGGCGTCTGTGGTGCCGAAACCGGCGGAGCCGCTGTTTGTCCGCTTGCAGCGAGGACAGAAGCCAGGGCAAGGATCCACCCAGTCAAAAGGAAAAAAAAGCTATGAGATCGCAAATACAATTCTCCCGTAAATCGTCAATCGGTTTCCGTTTGACCTTACTGAGCTTCGGCTTCGCCCCCGCCGCCCGAACCCATGCTCCAATTTGAGAGCAGGTTGCGGCTTGCTTCGGGCGCCTCGAGCAATGGCTCGACGCCGGTCAGCAAAGCGATAGCTGTGACATCGGAACTTCCAGTAGTGGAGACCACCATCACCGCATCGCCTTTTTTCAAATCGGAGAAATGAATGACAGGGGTGCGATTCAACATTTGCTGCATGTCGCCGCCCCGTGCCTGCCCGCCCCCCGGACCATTGCCGCCTCCCCAGTTACGCTGCTGCCCATTCTCTGCGCCCGCTGCCGCAGGAGCAGCCCCGTTCGCGCCAGGTGCCGTCCCCTTCAAGCGCGCTGCCATTGCGCGCGCCATCATCTCTGGAAGTGCGTGCATCTGAGCATCAGGCGTTATGCGAACCGTCACTTGCTTCTTGGTGAGCAAATCTTTCACCGTGAAGCTCGAACTCGACGCGTCCAGTGAAGCAATCGTTCCTGAAATATTCCTGAAACTTCCCGATACTATTTCGGCTGCGTCGATCTCGCTGCCGTCGGCGTTTTTTGTGCCGCGGGCCCTCAGTTGATCTCCGGGCTGGATCGCATTGATCGGACCGGGTTGCGCCAAGTCGTAACGCACCGAGGCGGGGGCATAGCGCTTCAGCCGCGTCGAGGGACTTACATGCACTTTAACGATCTTCACCGTTGCTCCAGAGCCAGTCGTCAGAACGATGACGCCCGTTGAAGGATCGGCGCTCGTGACAAGCCCACCGACACCGCTGCGCGCCCACGCCTCGCGATCCTGTTGCTGTTTCTCGGCAACGTCCGCCTGTTTGATGGTGACAATCTGCGCCGCTTGCGGGGTATCGCCCGAAGCACTCGGATCGAGCCTGACCAGGACACGGTCGCCGGTAGCCAAGTCGCTCAGCTGGATCGTCGCTGCAGCGCTCAGGTCTTTCTGCCCCGGTTCCACGCGCTTCAACACCGCGCCGGAGGGGACTTCTACCTGACGCACGTCGCCGGAATCTGCCTTTACGGTCAACGTGCTGCCGTTGATCGCCGTGATCGTGCCCACAAATCGTCCAGACGCGGCCTGGGCGTGAGCAATTTGCCCAGCGAATGTGAGCAGGAGGAAGCTGGCTAGCCACACCTTCCACGCCGATTGTCGAATCAATGTTTTACCCGTCATACGCCCTATCTCGCTGGACCTTGAACCAATCCGGCCAGGAATGGCTTTCCTTATTTCGGTAGACGAGCCAGCGGGCCAAAAGGTTGAGCTTAAGAGGGCCAAGGGCTATTGTATTGTTGGCTGTCCGGCCGTTCACTTAAAAGGTCTGCGAGGATCCAAGCTTAAAATCCTACTTATGCTGGACCGCGACCTATTTGTTCTATTTGTCGCCGCTGCATTGATCCTTGCCGCCACTCCTGGTCCGGGGATCTTCTACGTGCTGGGACGGGCACTTTCCGGCGGTCGTCGCGAAGGCATTGTCTCATTTCTCGGGACACTTGTCGGGGGCCTTGTCCACGTAGTCGCCGCCGCTCTCGGCCTTTCCGCAGTCCTCGCTGCATCCGCATTGGCATTTTCTGTCGTGAAATATGCGGGTGCGCTCTATCTTGTCTGGATCGGCATCACGATGATTCGTACTCGCAATCAACACTTCGATTCAGCCGCTTCGCCGATCCATGGCGCACATGTCTTTCGCCAGGGAATTCTGACTGAAATGCTGAACCCCAAAACTGCATTATTCTTTCTCTCCTTCTTGCCGCAATTCGTGAGTCCGCACCTGGGTCATGTCGTTGGGCAATTTCTCGTCCTGGGATGTGTGTCTGTCTCTTTGAATACGCTGGCCGACTTCATCGTCGTCATGTGCGCTTCGCCGCTTGGAACCCTCCTACGGTTGAATCCTCGCTTCCGCCGCAGGCAAGGCGTTGCTTCTGGGATAGGCATGATCGGCCTCGGCGCATTTGTGGCCTTTGGCGAGCGAAACTGAGTTTCCTATCGGGACGCTGCGGAGGGACGGGCGATGTTACCCGCAAGCGCAATCAGGACCGAAAGTGCCAAGAATTCAAGACGCATAGGTCACCTGTCCCAGAATCACGGGCCGCTTCGCTCCCGTCGCCGCCGGAACATTTCCGGGAAGGTGATGCCACGTCATCCAAGCGAGAAGCGCGAAAGCCGCCGCTTCCTTTGCTTCTGCAGGCATGCCGAACTTTTCGATCGCCATCACCCGGCAACCCATCGGCTCCAGCCATCGCGACAGCATCGCCATCAGCGTGGCATTGCGCGCCCCACCGCCCGAAACGATGTAGTCGACAGGAGTCCCTTTCATTTTCGCGCGAACAAACGTCGCATAGCTTTTCGCAATGCTCTCCGCCGTGAGAGCCGTTGCAGTTGCGAGCGCATCTTCGGGATTCTTCGCATGGCGCCGGCACTCGCTCAAAAACCTCGCCGCGTAATCGCGTCCGAACTGCTCGCGTCCCGCAGTGCGGGGCGGCTTTTGCTTGAAGTAAGCGTCCTTCAGCAACTTCTCCAACACCTGTGTCAGTACAGTGCCGCGCGCCGCGATCGCGCCGTTCCGGTCGTACTTCTTGTCGAATAACTCTTGTGCCAAAGCGTCCATCACCATGTTACCGGGGCCCGTATCAAACGAAATCAAGTCATCAATCGTCCCTCCGGCAGGGATTGCGGTCAGGTTTGCGATACCACCGATGTTCTGTAGGACGCGTCCCCGCTTCTCGCTCGAGAACAGCAAATGATCGAGTAACGGAACCAATGGCGCGCCCTGTCCGAGAGCGAACATGTCCGCCGGCCGAAAATTCGAAACAACAGAGACACCAGTCGCCGCTGCAATCGCCGCAGCCTCACCTGCCTGCCACGTGCAAGAGAATTGTCGCCCCGCATACGTTTCGGCACGCCCCTGGTGATACAGAGTCTGCCCGTGGCAGCCGATGATCTCAGGCTTCAGAGAATGTTTTTCCGCAGTCGCACGTACAGCCTCTGCGTACGCAATTCCCAGCCGCCAATTCAAACGCGCCAATTCCGCCGTCGATAGGGAGGATGCGTTCATTGCTGCAAGCACATGTCTCCGTAGTGCCGCAGGGTAGGGAATTGCCTCATGCGCGAGCAGCTTCACCTTCAGCCGCTGCGCAGTTGAAATTCGCACAATGGCTACATCGATTCCATCGGCGGATGTGCCGCTCATCACGCCGGCCACGATCATTGCCTTCGATCTCACGACGTCTCCGCTGGCGAAGTCGCACGGGGCGCGATCGCATCTGCTGCTGCGGCCGTAGCCGTCACTCGTTCGCCGAAGCGCAGTATCCGTTCCCGCAGCGATTGAAGCTGTTTGGCTGTCAATTCGCGCGCGACACCCCGGGAATAGAGACGCTTCTGTTTTCGTGCTGTTTCGCGTGCCCTCGCAAGCAGCAGCGTGCGAAATGCCGCGGAGCGCTCTCCTTCGGCGATCAGCGCCTCATAGCTGCGCAAAATCAGCTCCGCGCTATGACAAATTTCCAGCAGGTCGCTCCCGGCCCGCACCGCCTCGACCGCTGCTTCATCCACCGGAAGGAATTTGAGAATTCCGCCCATTTCCAAATCGTCGGAGAGAATGATGCCGCGATAACCGATGCGCTTACGCAGAACGGTGGTGATCCAAAAAGGCGATGCGCTCGCCGGCACATTCTTGCTGGGTGCGTGGGGATAAGCCGCGTGGTTCATCATCACCATCGGCATCGCTCTGTGCAGTTCGCGGTATGGAACCACGTCCTCGCCCCAGAGTTGCTCCCATGTGCGACCGATCTCCGGCGTGACAAAGTGTGTATCGCCCGAAGCACCGCCTAGCCCTGGAAAATGCTTTCCGCAACCGATGATTCCGTGCTCGGCCAGACCCTCAAGGTATGCTCGCGCATAGGCAATTACATCTGCCGCATCTGCGCCCGGCGGCCGTGATCCCAAGACTTCTGTCGATTCGGGCAATGCCAGGTCGACCACCGGCGCCAGTGTCGTATTGAAGCCGAATGCCTTCACGGCGCGAGCGATCAGTTCGCCATGTTCTCGCGCCCAGGTGGTCTTCTTCGTTTTCTTGACAATCGTTCCCACGGCCTGCGCGGAAGGCAAGGGGGCGAGCGCATCGCGCAACCGGTTCACAGTGCCGCCTTCCACATCAACGCACCGCACAGCATGCGGCGCCCCTAGCCCCGTCGCCTCATCGAGGAGAGCTTGCGTTTGCGTGGCATCCACAATGTTGCGCTTGAACAGAATCACCCCGCCGGGCCGCACCAGCCGCAGCCATGCGCGCTCCAACCCTGTTAGTTCAGCGCCGCCTAGTCCCACTACAAGCAAGCTTCCCGCAGCATGGCGCACTGTCATCGTCATCGAGGCTCCCGACCTTCCCACATTGGTCTTCTGTTCTCCTGATCCCTAATCCCTTGCTTCTTTCAACTCTTGCTGCAATTCTTCCAGGAGGTTCAGCGCCTGCAATGGCGTTAGCGCATTCAGGTCCACAGCCTCGATGCGATCGACGATGCGTTGCGAGAGAGGCGTGAAAATTGTCAACTGCATCGGTTCAGCGACTGTCTCCGCCTGTACGCTCTGTCGTTCCTGCTTCTCGTGCTGCCGCAGAACATGCTTTGCCCGTTCAATCACTGCGGATGGCAGTCCCGCCAGTTTGGCCACTTCAATGCCATAGCTTTTGCTCGCCGCGCCCGGCTCAATCGTGTGGAGAAAAACGATACCCGACGCCGCTTCTCTCACGCCGACGCGCAGGTTTCGCACGCGTTTCAGCTTTTCCGCCAACATAGTCAGCTCATGATAGTGCGTCGCAAACAAGGTGCGCGCGCCCGTCTCCGCATGTAGGTACTCAACCGTCGCCCATGCGAGACTTAGCCCGTCAAACGTGGCCGTCCCGCGCCCCATTTCGTCCAACAGGATCAGTGACCGCTTGGTTGCGGTATTCAAGATGGTCGCTGTCTCCGTCATCTCTACCATGAACGTCGACCGGCCCCGCGCCACATTATCGCTGGCTCCAATGCGTGTATAAATGCGGTCTACAAGGCCGAGACGTAAGCTGTCTGCGGGCACAAAGCTTCCCATCTGGGCCATCAATACCAGCATTGCGGCCTGGCGCAGATACGTGCTCTTACCGCCCATGTTCGGTCCGGTGATCAGCAGCAGGCTCGGCCCCGCTTCTCCGGAATCCAGATAAATATCGTTGGCGATGAATCGACCCTCACGCGTGACCTCCATCCATTGCTCGATCACAGGATGCCTTGTTGCGACGGCCTCCAACACCGGTTCGTCGGTCAGACGCGGCCGGACATAGCGGCGCCCCGCAGCGAGATGCGCGAAGTTCGCCAACAGGTCCGCCTCGGCAACAACAGCCGATGAGCGCCGAATCCTACCCGCCGCGTCGAGGACAAACTTCCGCAACTCGGCAAAGATTCGTTTTTCGATTTCAATCGACCGATCGTGCGCCGTCAGAATCTTGCGCTCGTACTCTTTCAGTTCCGGCGTTGTAAACCGCTCCGCATTCACCAGCGTCTGCTTGCGCTCGTAGTCCGCGGGGGCCAGCGCTTGGTTGGCCTTCGTGATTTCGATGTAATAACCAAAGACCGAGTTATAGCGGACCTTCAGCGAACCTATTCCAGTTCGTTTGCGTTCACGCTCTTCAATGGCCGCAATCTGCTGGCGTCCCGTCGTTGAAATCGCGCGCAGCTCATCCAGTTCCGCATCCACGCCCGTCGCGATTGCTCCGGCATCGGCCATCGTCAACGGAGGTTCTTCGACCAGCGTAGCTGACACCCGCACCGTCACATCGTGGAGTATGTCCAGTCTTGCTGCGAGTTGGCTCCACAAAGGCGCGGTCATCGCATCGAGTGTCGTTTTCAGCGCCGGAAGCCGCGCCAGGCTTGCGGCCAAGGCTCGCACATCGCGCGGTCTGGCCGAGTCTAGGCTCAACCGTGCTAACAGCCGCTCCAGATCCAGAATTCCGGAAAATGCGCGCCGCACCTCTTCGCGTTTGAGCAGATCCCCATGCGCCTCGGCCACAGCCTCATAGCGCGCCTCAAGAATCTGTGCGTCTACCAACGGCCGCAGAATCGTCGCCCGCAGCAGTCGCTTGCCCATCGGTGTTTTGCATTCGTCCAGCGTGTGAAAGAGGGTCGCACGTGGATCTTGTCCCATGAACAAAGGTTCGACCAGTTCCAGATTCCGCACCGTCACCTGGTCCAACTCGAGCGCCGTCGAATGTTCCTGGAAGCGCAGCGAATCAATGTGCAACGCTTCGTTCTTCTGCGTCGTCTGCACGTAGTGCAGCACCGCGCCTGCCGCAATCGCGGCAGCCTCGCGCCCAAGCAGCCCAAACCCTTCGAGGGACTTTACCTTCAATTGCCGTTCCACGAGGGGGACTGCGAAATCGCGCGTCCACACCCAATCGTCAACGCGCGTGCGCGCCGCAATCCGCTCCAACGCTGTCGGAGACTCGGCGCTCGTCGCCAGCAACACTTCGCTCGCGCCCGACATCAGAATCTCGTCGCTCGCTTGTTGCCGTGCCGCGGCACCCTGAAACTCGGCAGTCCGAAAGTCTCCAGTCGACACATCGAGCAGGGCAACCGCACACACGGGTCCGCCGCTGCGTTTCTCTTTTGGCCCGGTCTCAAAGTAGGCCGCCAGGAAATTGTTCTTGTCCTGCCCCAGCCCGGGGTCGAGCGCCGTGCCGGGCGAAAGCACACGCGTCACTTCACGACGGACAATTTTCTTGGTGAGCTTCGGATCTTCCATCTGGTCGCAGATGGCTATGCGGAACCCGTTTCGTAGCAGCCGCGTCAGGTAGCTCTCGACAGAGTGGTAGGGCACGCCGCACATCGGCACCTGCCGCTCACGGTCCCTCGCCGTCAGCGTCAGTTGCAATTCGCGGCTGGCCACCACTGCATCGTCATAGAAAAGCTCGTAGAAATCCCCCATACGAAAGAAGAGCAGCGCATCGGGATTCTGCTGCTTCGCCGCCGACCACTGGCGCATGAAAGGAGTGGGTTCGGCAGTTTTCTCAACGGCGCGGTTCACACGCGCCGGCTCACCGTCAGTTGAATTCTCCGGTGCACACGGCAACGGCAATTCCGCCGAGCCCGTAGCGGCAAGGGGAATCAACTCAGGGCCCGTCTCCATGTCTTCTCGAATCACGTTGGATTCCAGATTAACCCTTCACTCCGGGCCTTTGCGCGTGTCGTTCACTTCGCCTGTGGAATGCTGGTGCTGCAACTTCGACGCCGCGCCGGAACGACTCGCCGGTAACCACAAAGCAAACACCCGATTGCGATTTCTGCGCCCGTTCGAACGTTCCGGCGAGTACCCTTTGAACCATGACGGCGGTGACGACGGCGGCGCGCAAAGATGGGTTTTACCTGATGCTGCTGGGTACGGCGGCATTTCTCCTGCTGGGCGTTGTCCTGATGAACTTCAACCGTGTGCCGCTTCTCGATTTTCGAACGGCCTATTACAGCGGCGAATGTCTCCTTCGACATTGCGATCCGTACAATCAAGCTGACATCACCCGCCTCTATGCGCAACGAGTGGGGCGCTGGCCTGTTTCCGAACGCAACCTCCCTGTCATCACGCGTAACATCTATCCGCCTTCGGCTTTCGCCTTCACCCTTCCGCTTGCGTTGTTGCCGTTCGATGTGGCGCAGGTACTGTGGTGTCTTCTCATCGCCGGAAGCTTCATTCTCGCGGCGTTTCTTATCGGTTCCATGGCCGCCAACGATGCCCCCCTGGTGGCCGGAGGATTGGTCGGCTTCTGCCTGGCAAACAGCGGTTCGGTGATCTACTTCGGCAATCCGGCGGGATTCGTTGTGCCGCTGTGCGTCATTGCCGTCTGGTGTTTTGTCCGCGAAAGGGTCATTTTTGCGGGTATCGCCTGCCTCGCTGCAAGTCTCGCCTTCAAGCCTCACGATTCTGGCTTCGTATGGCTCTTCTTCTTACTAGCCGGGGGAGTCTATCGCCAACGCGCCCTGCAAACACTTGCCGTCTTCGCGGCCTTCAGCCTTCCCGCGGCGTTCTGGGTCACGCATATTTCGCCGCATTGGCCGAGCGCGATTGCCTCGACACTTCACCTCTTTAACGGCCGCGGAGGCATGAACGATCCCAGCGCTGGTCATGGGGCGTTGGTTCTCACAAACCTTCAGACCGTCACGAGTTTCTTCTGGCCTGATCCCCACACATATGACCTGGCCAGCTATGTGATTTGTGCGCCACTTTTTCTTTTCTGGGGATTCATCACGCTCCGGTCGCGTCCTTCTACCACAACTGTCTGGCTCGGACTGGCTACCATTGCTGCGTTTTCGATGCTCCCCGTGTATCACCGCCAATACGACGCCAAGCTCATCCTTCTCGCCGTGCCCGCTTGCGCGCAGCTTTGGGCTCGACGCGGCGCAACCGGTTGGATTGCTCTCCTCGTGACGACCGCCGCCTTCGTGTTGAATGGCGATCTTCCCTGGGTCGCCTTTCTTGCGTTCGTGCATCACATGCATTGGTCCCCGGCGGGCCGCGTCTTGACGGCCGTTTGGGACTTTCCCGTCCCTCTCAGCCTCCTTGCCATGGGCGTTTTCTATTTGTGGATCTATGCGCGATATGCGTTTTCAGTGCAACCCCGCGAGGGTGCAGAAGAAGCAAAAACCTCACCGTTCCATTCCGCCGCCGTTTGATCCCCTCGGACCACCTCGGAATAAACGTCCTTACACTTGACATCCCCATGTAGAATCGCTGCGGTCGAATTGACCAGTGAAACTGCATCCCCAAATCCCCAATCGAACACTTGAAAAACGGTTTCAACGGAGGAAGTTTCTGATGAATAGGACGACCCGTTCCCTTGTTTGCGCGTTGTTTGTTCTGGCCGGAGTGTGTGCGTCCCAAGGCGCACCTGCCCAGTCCCCATTCGATGGCACTTGGCATACAAATCTCGCGCAGTCCAAAATTTCGCCCAAACCGAACGTCTTTTATCTCAGCCAGGGCTGGTACCACTGCGTCAGCTGCAACCCCACCTATGATGCGAAAGCCGATGGCACCGACCAGGCTGTGACTGGCCAGGCGTATGACACTGTCAGCATCACCGAAGTCGATCCCAAGACGATCTCTGTCACTACAAAGAAGGCCGGGAAAGTCGTGTACGAACAGACCCGCATCGTCTCTGCGGACGGCAAGATTCTGACCGTTAAGTCGACTTCTCACCCCATGAACAGCGACCAGCCGATCACCACGGAAGTTACCGCAAAGCTGGTTGGTCCGGCGCCTTCCGGAGTCCATGCCACTTCTGGCGCATGGGCGATCGACAAAATCAAGCAGAGCGACAACGGCCTCGACACCACCTACAAGACGAATGGCGATGAAATCACGATGACGGAACCTTCGGGCGAAAGTTACACCGCCAAACTCGACGGTACCGATGCTCCCTACAAAGGCAGCTATTCCACCGATACGGTCTCTTTGAAAAAAGTCGATGCGCACACCATTGAAGAAACCGACAAGCGCGGCGGCCAGGTGGTCGAAGTCGACAAGATGACCGTGTCCGCCAACGGAAAGACCATGACGGTGATCGCAACCAACAAACTCACGGACCGTACTTCCACGTACGTTGCCACAAAGAAGTAACAACCACAGTCAGCGGAAAAAGTGGATCCTTGATTCGCCGCGACACGGCGCCAAATTGGTGATTTAGATCACAGTATACTGGTGCATAAGGCCTTAGGATTGAGTACGGCATGCATCTACTTTGGCTCCGAGTCGCGGCGGTCCTCTACGCCGCGGCCAGTGTCGCGATTTTCCCCGCCGTGCTTTATTCCATCGAGCGCTGGCGGAAAATCTGCGTGCATCTCGGCGGCCTTGCCTTCTTCTTTCATTTCGTCTCCGCCGTCGAAATGCTCGCCGCAGCCCATCGGCTAGTACCAGTTGGCGCACGTGAGGTTGAATCGCTGCTAGGTTTCGCTGTTGCAGGCCTCTTTTTCCTCGCATGGTGGCTATACGACGCCATCTCCCTGGGCATCTTTGCCTTACCGGTAACCTTTTTCCTGGTCTTCGTGCCTTCGCTGGGCCTCACTCACTACACATTCCCATCCCAAGGAGTGCGCACCAGCTGGCTGGTCGCCCACATCTCCGCATTGCTCGCAGCCTACGCCGCTCTCGGATTCAGCCTGCTCGCCTCCGTTCTTTATCTTGCGCAGGAGCGCCGCCTTAAGGCCAAAAGGAAGGCGGGCGAAGACTCCTGGTGGGCGCCGCTTGATTGGCTTCCGCCTCTTGACACCCTGGAACGCATCGCGCATGCCATGCTGCTCTTCGGCTTTCCTTGCATGACCGTCGGCCTGCTTCTCGGCGCCGTTCTGGTGCAGGAGACCGCGCTGGGCGCAGCCTATTTCCTCGACCCCAAAGTCCTCGCCTCCTTCGCCATGTGGGGCCTTTACGTCCTGCTCTTGTTCCTGCGCCAATCCGCCGGGCTTCGTGGCCGAAAAGCGGCCTATCTTTCCGGCGCTGTGCTGGTAGTCATGCTGGCCGTCTGGGCCGCCAACCTCGTCAGTCACGTTCACAGGTTTGGTGCCCCATGACGCTCGCGCTGATTGGGGTGAATCACAAAACCGCGCCCATCGAGCTGCGCGAGCGGATCGCCATTTCGCGCGACGAGCTGGCTGAGACCACCCGCGCCTTGGCGGATTTGCCCGGCGTCTCCGAATGCATGATCGTCTCCACGTGCAATCGCGTGGAGTTGCTTGCCGTCCTCAATTCGCCCGAAGGCGAATCGTCTGACACTGATCTTGCGGGATTCCTCCATCGCCAGTTTGGCCTCGATCCCGCGCTCCTCGCGCCTCACATTTATCGCCACTACGATCAGGACGCCGTCCGTCACCTCTTCCGCGTAGCCGCCAGCCTTGATTCCATGGTCGTTGGTGAGCCGCAGATCTTGGGCCAGGTGAAGGAGGCTTACGGCGTGGCCCGCACGGCAGGCGCCATCGGCGGCCAGCTCGAACATCTTCTCCAAAGCACCTTCGCTGCAGCCAAGCGCGTCCGCTCGGAAACAGAAATCGGTTCCAACTCCGTGTCCATCGCTTCCGTCGCCGTCGAACTCGCGCGCAAAATTTTCGGTTCGCTCCAGGGCCGCACAGTTTTCCTTGTGGGTGCAGGGAAAATGTCCGAGCTCGCCGCGCGCCATCTTGTCCAGCAGGGAGCCGGCGCCATCCTCGTGACCAACCGCACCCAGGAGCGCGCACGCCAGCTCGCGGAACCCTTTAATGGCCGCGTCATTCCATTCGAAAAGCTCTACGATGCAGCCAGCGAAGCCGATATCGTCATCAGCTCTACCGGAGCGCCACATCCGATCTTTCGTCGCGAACACGGCCAGGCTTTCATGCATCGTCGCCGCAACCGGCCCATGTTTTTTATCGATATCGCCGTGCCCCGCGACGTTGAACCCGCCGTCAATCAGATCGAAGGCATCTTTGTTTATGACATCGACGACCTGCAACAGGTGGCCGCTGCGCATATCGCCGAGCGCAGCCGTCAAGCCGGAGACGCCGAAGCCCTCATCACCGCAGAGGTCGAGCGCTTCCATCAGCGCCGCCGCACCGTTAACGTCGCCCCCGCCATCGTCAGTCTTCAGCGACAGGGTGAGGAGATGCGCCTGGCCGAGTTGAAGCGCATGCATGCCAAGCTGGGAACACTCACGGACGAGCAAATTGCCGCCGTCGAAGCCCTCACCCGCGGGATCGTCAACAAATTCCTGCATGTGCCCATGCAGGCACTCAAGCAGGCGGCTCGCGAAAACGATGCCACGCGGGTCGAAGCGCTCTGCGACGCGTGGTCGCTTCCGACGGTTGCTGATCGGCCGTCCAACCTGACCGAGATCCCATCCGCGTCCACGGATTCCGGGACTACTTCGGAGGCGTCTGAAGACGCAAAACGCAGCGAAAACCAACCCAGCACAGTAGGACGCAAATGAACCTCCGCATCGGCAGCCGTGGCTCACAGCTCGCTCTCTGGCAGGCGAATCATATTGCGGGCCTGCTTCGCGACAAGCGCCACAGCGTCGATATCCAGATCATCAAGACCACCGGTGACCGTTTGCAGGAGGTCACCTTCGCGCAGGTAGGCTCCAAAGGAATGTTTACCAAGGAAATCGAAGAGGCTCTTGACGCAGGCACGATCGATCTCGCCGTGCATTCGCTCAAGGATCTACCCACCGAGCTGCCTGAACCCTTCGTGCTCGCCGCCACGCCCCCTCGTGTTGATCCGCGCGATGTCCTCGTGTCCGCGAATTACGCGAGTTTCGCTGCACTTCCCGCAGGCGCGAAGGTTGGCACCAGCAGCCAGCGCCGTCGCGCGCAGCTAAAGGCCCTCCGCCCTGACATCGTCGCGGTAGAATTTCGCGGCAATGTCGATACGCGCCTCCGCAAGCTGGGTGAGGGGCAGGTCGACGCTATCTTACTGGCGGCAGCCGGGCTCGATCGGCTTGAGAAAAACGAGTGGGTTCGCGAGCGTCTCGATCCGGCCGACTTCTGCCCTGCCGCCGGCCAAGGCGCACTTGGCATCGAGACTCGAAAGAACGATCGCAAGACCATCGCCGCCCTCGCCTTTCTCGACGATCCCGACACACGTTTCGCGGTGACAGCGGAACGTGCGGCATTGGCTGCTCTCGGCGGCGGCTGCCAGGTACCCATCGGCGTCCACTGCCGCGTCGTCCCTGGCTCGCGCGATGGCGTACTTGACGGCCGCTGGGACGAAGTCTTTGCCGTCGTCGCCGCTCCCGAGACTGGACAAGCAGTACGCATCCTCCATCGCGCTCCGCGCCAGGGAAGCGATCCCGAGGTTCTGGGCCGCGTCGCCGCGCAAAAGCTGATTGTGGCAGGAGCAGGCCCCTTACTGGAGGCTGCGGGAGGAGTCGCAAAGTGACTCCACTACCGCTCGCCGACCGTCGCATTCTCGTCACGCGCGGAGCCTCGCAAGCTCCCAAGCTCAGCGATGGCCTGCGCGCTCTGGGCGCACTT
Source organism: uncultured Acidobacteriaceae bacterium (assembly GCA_963704415.1). Lineage (GTDB taxonomy): Bacteria > Acidobacteriota > Terriglobia > Terriglobales > Acidobacteriaceae > Telmatobacter. The sequence goes on from OY969908.1 coordinate 4,292,076, forward strand.
CCGGTTGAGGTCCCTGTCCTCGAGATTCGCCCGCCCGAAAGCTACGAACCTCTGGATACCGCCCTCCGCAATCTCGGTGAATACGACTGGCTGATCTTCACGAGCTCAAACTCAGTCCAGGTTTTCGGAGAGCGCTCCGCATCTTTGGGAATCGTCGCCCCGCCGACGGGTCTTCAGGTAGCCACTATCGGCGCAGCAACCGCGCAAGCCGCGCGGGATTCCGGAATGACCGTCAACCTCGTCCCAGACACTTACGTTGCTGAGAAGCTCGTCGCATCTCTGCAAAATCAGATTGCGGGCAAACGCGTTCTCCTCGCCCGTGCTGCCATCGCTCGTGACGTTATTCCCGACGCACTGTGCTCGGCCGGCGCGAGCGTCGATGTGGTCGACGCCTACCAGAACTTGATGCCGGAAGCCGCGCCCCATCAACTGCGTCACGCCTACGCGCGTGGTCTCGACGCGGCCACCTTCACCAGCTCCTCCAGCGTCACGCATCTGGCCCACGCCGCCCAGGCTGGCGGAATGCCATTTCCGCTGAAGGGAGTGCGCGCCATTTCCATCGGGCCTGTCACGACACAGACGCTTCGCCAACTAAACTGGCCCCCCGCCGCCGAAGCCGATCCCCACGACATACAGGGACTCATCGCGGCTGTGACGAGAATCTTCGGAAGGTGATTTAGGATTCATCGCGATTGATTTGCAAAAAATACCATTTGCTTACTTAGTCGGAAATGGGGAGCGCCGAACTGTGAATCAGCGGATACCGCTTCGTGCGATCCGCGATTGATGAAAACGGAGACCTCAAACATGAAGCCGAATCAACCGAGCCGCACAGCCCTGATGATCGCCCGACAACGAGCTGCTCATCAGGTGCTCGATCATGGCTCAATCCTCGATGACCCATTTGCCATGAAGATTCTGCGTGAAGATGAAAAGGACGTGCTTCAATTTGCGAACCAACACCCCTTGGCCAGCATCGGACGCCTGTTCACTGCCGCGCGAAGCCGGATTGCGGAAGATGCTTTGTCGAAAGCGGTAGAAAAAGGGGTTCGGCAGGTCGTCATCCTTGGCGCAGGACTCGACACTTTCGCTCTCCGGAATCCCCATGGCGAGATCCGTATCTATGAGGTGGACCACCCCGCGACGCAGGCGGGGAAACGCGAGCGCCTGGCCGAAGCTCAAATTGCATTTCCGCCATGGCTTATTTTCGTGCCGGTCGATTTCGAGCGGGACAATGTCGGAGAGAAGCTCGTCGGCGCAGGCTTTCAGCAGAACTCACCCGCGTTTTTCACTTGGCTCGGGGTTGTGCCCTATCTGACCGAGGACGCTATCGGCCGCACTCTGGACTACATTTCGTCAATCCAGAACTCGGAGGTGGTGTTCGACTACATGGAACCTCCCGAGGCATTCTCCGAAGAGCTAAGGCAGATAGAAAAGGCGCGGGCCGAACAGCTTGAGAAAATTGGTGAACGTTCAGCCACCCGTTTCGAGGCCCCTGGCATGGCAGCGATTCTTCGCTCGCACCAATTCTGTGACCTCGAAGACATCGATTTCCAGCAGATCGTGTCCAGGTTCGGCCGCGCTGTTCCAGGACTCGCGCCCGGACACGCTGGCCTTCATGTTGTCCACGCTAAGCACTAATTGAACGGTATTGCTGTTCATATACAGAGCCCGCACGCACTGACATATCCGGTTTATGAACGGACGGGTGCCGGGTGCCCCGTCCTAGCTCCGCTAGGGCAGGAAGCGATGTCCCGGTCCGGATCGAACTTCGGGTCAGGATCGCATCAGGCCCATGGCGGGACCCGCTGCGATCGCACAGGCTTCTTGTCGAGCCGGTTCGACAAACGTCCACGGAAGATGTCCGGAGGCAGGTAGCGGCGTCTCGCCCCGCAGAGAGGACAATCGGCGACGATCCAGGTGTCAGGCATCGTCCGCACCGGCGCAGGGATATTCTCGCCGCACTCTTTGCAGCGGACCGTGTAATCGCAAACCGCGGATGCGGGCAGGTTCCACACGCGACCCAGTATAGGCGAAGAAAAGGCGAAAATTATCCACCGGGCTGCAAAGTATTAGTCCCATCCGTCGCACAATAAAACGGAGCTAAGAGCAACTTCTTCTCTAACTCTAGCTCCAAGAGATATTTGGCGCTAAGCCATTGAAACGATTTAAGTTAACGTATGTTATTGATTCCGATAACTTCAAGCAAATGAGATATAGCGAAAAAGGGAGGGAGGGGGTATACCGGGATGCAGGGTCCGGCCCGGGTCAGAGCGCCTTCCTGAAATCGAAGGTCGCGAGATTCATCTGCCCCTCGGCGACGATGTGGATGGTCAGTACATTCTTTCCAGCGGCGAGATGAAGCTTGGCGATGTTGGGTGCGATGTTCCAGTGATGCCACTGCCGCCACGCCAAGGGATCGGCCGCATCGTACGTTGTCTGAATCGGCAGCGCTCCCGTCGCAGGCTCGCCGTTCACATCGATTGAAATTGCGCCGCCACGATTCGAGGTATAGAGCAGATCGGCTGCATAGTCACCAGCCTCGGCCGCATCCACACTGACGTTGAACCATTCGCCGGGTTCGGTCCAACCGACATAGAGCAGGTCAGCTGGTGGCGTGACTTTGTCATACGGGTTGTCATCGATGATCGGGTCACGCTTGAATTTGGTGTAAGAGGTGTCCACGCCTTCCCCGATGCGAAACTCATTCAGATAACTTCCATCCGCGGGATTCAACTCGCCGCTGCCATGGTTCTTCGCGTCGGCATCGTGGTAGGCCACGCCTTCGCCACCAAGATCGTAGTAAGCGCACATCACCTTGCCGGGAATCTTCTGCGCGCCACCGTTGTATCGCACGTCGTGATAGGGCGTGCCTTTGTAGTTGTGAAGAAACTCGGCATTGGTAGCGCCCGCCGCTGTTACGCCCATCAGAAGGGCCAGAATGAACGCGGTACGGAAGAGAAAGTCTTTCACGCGGAACTGCCTCCGAACAGAGAAGCGCCGAAGCAGTTGCGCTTCGCTGCAAGTTGAATGGTAAACACAGGGAATCCTACGCCTGACGGACCATAAAAGGCCACCTTGTGAATCAGTTCCGGATTGACTCATCCTCAGGTACCGGAGCGAATTGCAACATCGCCTTGGAGCACAACCAATCCTGCTAAAGTCGAAGTTGAATCGCATGCAATGTGTGCGGTGCTCCAGCGGGCAGGCGGGCCGAGTTGACGACAGAGGTTTCATCCAAGGACACGCTCGACACGTTGCTGCGGTCAGTCTTTGGGTTTGCGGGCTTTCGAGCAAATCAGGAGGCGGTCTGCCGGTGCGCGTTGGCGGGCAGCGACCTGCTCCTGGTCATGCCCACGGGGTCAGGGAAGTCGCTCTGCTACCAGTTGCCGGCGATCGCTTTGGGTGGAACCGCGCTGGTGATTTCGCCTCTGATTGCGCTCATGGAGGACCAGGCGGCCAAGCTCCTCGCGCTCGGACTGCGGGTCGCGAGAATTCATTCCGGCCTGGACCGCGCCGTTGCGCGACAGGCCTGCGTCGACTATCTCAAAGGAACGCTGCAATTCCTTTTTATCGCGCCGGAGCGACTGCGCGTGCCGGGCTTTCCGGAGATGCTGGCCAAGGTGAAGCCTGCGTTGGTCGCTGTGGACGAGGCGCATTGCATCTCGCAATGGGGGCATGATTTTCGTCCCGACTACCGGATGCTGGGGCAATACTTGCCGGCATTGAGGCCGGCGCCGGTGCTCGCGCTCACGGCGACGGCGACACCCGCAGTACAGGCGGATATCGTCGCGCAGCTTGGGATGGTTGCGCCCAAGCTCTTCATTCACGGATTCAGACGCGAGAATCTGGCGATTGAAGTCGTAGAGGTTCCGGTGCCAGCGAGGGTGCTGGCGATTTGCGGCTTGCTGGCGAATCCTGAACGGCGGCCCGCGATTGTGTACGCTACATCGCGCAAACAGTCGGAGAGCCTGGCCGAGGAACTCTCGCGTACATTGAGGGCCTCGGCCTACCATGCGGGGCTGGATGCGGCGACCAGAGAACGCGTGCAGACGGCCTTTCAAGCGGGCGAGCTGGAAGTTGTGGTGGCGACGATCGCGTTTGGCATGGGGATCGACAAGGCGGACATTCGGACCGTGATTCACGCCGGACTGCCGGGGACGCTGGAGGGCTACTATCAGGAGATTGGACGGGCAGGCCGGGATGGTGCGCCAAGCCGGACCTTTTTGATGCACTCGTATGCGGACCAGCGAACACATGATTTTTTTCTGGGCCGCGACTATCCACCGACGGATCACTTGCAGGAAGTGTTTCGCAATCTGAGTGAGGAGCCCCGACCGGTTGAGGAGTTGCGGTCGAAATCGAAATTGTCGGAAGAGGAATTCGACAGGGCGCTTGAGAAACTGGAAATCCATGGCGGAGCGCGATTGACCTTTGGTTCAGAGCGCCATGTCACTGTGGGCGGACTTCGCTGGAAGAAGACTTACGCGGTGCAGGCGCAGTACCGGGCGGAACAGTTTGAGAAAGTTCTGCGGTTCACTAAGTCGAGTGAGTGCCGGATGGCGACGCTGGTGCGGCACTTTGGCGATATTGAGGACGCAAGCCAGGCGTGCGGTCAATGCGATGTGTGCAATCCGGCCGATGCAGTCTTGAAGCAGTTTCGCCGGGCGACCGCCGAGGAACTGAGAATGGCATTGGCGATTGCCAACGACCTGCGATCGGTCAACTACAAGGCTGCCGGAACGCTGCAACGTGGGGTCGACCCAACGGGGCGCATGAGCCGCGACGACTTTGAGGGAGTGCTCGACGCGATGGCGCGCCCTGGGTTCATTGCGGTCGAAGATGCTGAGTACGAGAAAGACGGGCAGGTACGGAAGTTCCGCAAGATCAGCCTGACTGCGGCAGGATCGGAAATGCGGTCCGGCTCATCGATAGAGCTCTTGATTAGCGAGGGAATAGTCGAGGAGTTCATTAAGACGAGTCAAGTTACAAAACGAAAGAGACAGGCAAGCGGTTCTGCGGAGAAGACAGATTCGGGTCAACCGAAAATCGCGAAGACTGCTGGAATATCGCCGGCAGTGCTGACTTCGGAAGATGAACTGCTGGTGCTCAAACTCAGAGAGTGGCGCTCGTCGGAGGCAAAACGCTTGGCCGTTCCAACGTTTCTGATCCTGCACGACAAAACTCTAAGAGCGGTTGCTCTGGCGCGGCCCAGTACTTCGAATCAATTGCTCACCGTGAGCGGTTTCGGACCGGCAAAGGTCGAGAAGTTCGGAGAGGCGATTCTGGAACTATGCAAGGGAGTGTCTGGAACTGGATGATGCCCGCAGAATGATCGCGACGATCAAGTTGCACTGTTCGATGCCAGCGCCTCGACAACAGCGAGGTTCTTGAGCAAGTCGTCGGGTACGCTGTGGCGCTCTTTGAGGTACTGAGGGCTGTTGTACGAGACCCACACCTTGTCGCTCGCGTCTTCCCAGACGAGAATCTTAAGGGGAAGGTCGATAGCAATGCTGGGAGCAGCAAGCATGACCGGTGTGCCGGCCTTGGGACTGCCGAAGATGAGCAGCTTGGTTGGCGGCATCTTGAGACCTGCTTTTTCTGCCTCGCCACTGTGATCGACAAGCGCGAAAAGCATGACACCCTTTGCGGTGAGAATGCCTCTGAGCTTTTCGACCGTCTCATCGACAGAGTGGTTGCTCGGGATGGTGATGATGCCGTTGTCCTTCGCCTGTGCCATGCAATTCTCCTTTGCCTGTCTCGACGCGTAATCAGTCAACCTCGAATGAGGATGAGATAAACCGCCATTACAACTCCAATCAATGCGAGAAAGAAGGCGACTGCGACGGCCTGGATAGTGGAATGCGAGGACGAGGTCTCTCCGCGGTCGAGCCTTCTTACCAATTGCAGATGGTGGAACCCTGCAAATAGGTTCACAACGATTCCAACAGCGATCAGGGCAGTGCCGAGCCAGAGCGACAGTCCGTAGACTTTGGTGGGCGACATTCCTCGCACCAACTGGAGCTGTTGCAGAAAAAGCCCGAAGCGTGCGACTACGAATCCGAATCCCATTAAGGCCAGCCCGGTCCGAATCCATGCAAGCAGAGTTCGTTCTGCCGCCAGATAATCGCTCAGGCTGGCCCGGGGTTTGGCGTTAGAGGACTCGTCCATTGTCAGCAGCGCTCCTGCCGCGCGGAGGCGGTACGCGAGGCAGAACAGACTTCAGGCGACGCGTTCGATTGTCACCGATTCCAGGACGACGGGCTTGTGTGGTTTGTCCTGTGAATTGCGGGCAACCTTGGAGATTTTCAGCACATTGTCCTGCCCTTCGACCACTTCGCCGAAGATGGTGTGTTTGCCTGTGAGCCAGGCAGTCGGCGCGACGGTGATGAAAAACTGGCTGCCGTTGGTGTTGGGTCCGGAATTGGCCATGGCCAGTTTCCCCGGCTGATCGAATTTGTGCTTGGAGCCTCTGGTCTCGTCTTCGAAACGATACCCGGGGCCTCCCATTCCCGTGCCGGCCGGATCGCCGCCCTGGATCATGAAGTCGGGAATCACGCGATGAAAGATCGTCCCGTCGTACAGCTTGGTCGTTGATTTGGCGTGCGTCGTGGGATGTGTCCACTCCTTGCTGCCTTCGGCAAGCTCAATGAAATTCTTTACGGTGATTGGCGCATCCGATTCGAAAAGACGGACGGTGATTTTGCCTTCCGTGGTGTTGAAGACGGCGTAGGTTCCTGCTGCGAGGGCCATGAATGCTCCTGAAAGTGGGTTCGTCGGGTAATTAAGGTTTAGAGTCCCCGATAGGGGATCGGTAAACCCCTCGCCTTTAGGCGAAGGATAAGTTCTTGGGCTGCAGATCTGAGCTTTATCGGCATCGACCGCCCCCCAGTAAGCTTTCGTCAAGTCTCGGCATGCATCGGCGGAACACTATCGCTACTAAGACGAGCGAAGAAATGCTCGAACAACCAATCGGCCGTACGGCCGATCAATCCGGCTTCCAGCCGTAACCGAAGCCACCGCCTCTTAGGCGGTGGAGCATTCACGTGTTTCGGGTGCCGGCGGTGCAGTCGCTGGGGGCGGAGGCACCGGTTGGCCTTCGGGAACGATGGTCACCTTTTTCAGCACAACCGGGACAAGTGGCTTGTCGTCTCCATTGCGCTGAACACGCGCGATAGTCTTGACGACCTCAACGCTAGGATCATCGCATTGTCCAAAGATGGTGTAGTGCTGATTGAGGGAATCGTAACCTTGCTCGGTAATAAAGAACTGGCTGCCGTTGGTATTAGGTCCGGAGTTGGCCATGGCCAGGCGGCCCGGTACATCGAAGTTCAAGTCCGGGTCGAATTCGTCGGCAAAGGTATAGCCAGGGTCTCCCATGCCTGTCCCGACGGGGTCGCCCCCTTGAATCATGAACTCGGGAATAACACGGTGAAAAGTGGTTCCATCATAGAGCGGCTTGTGGTGCTGCTTCTTGCTGGTCGCCGGGTCTGTCCAGTCCTTTGTTCCCTGGGCGAGGCCAATGAAGTTCGCGACAGCATTGGGCGCTTGCTTTTGAAAGAACTGGCAGGTGATGCGGCCCATTGACGTATCCATGACAACAGTCGGTCCATTGGGATGAATCGTTGCGACTGCGGCGGCTTGCGGCGCGTCCGGTATTTCCTGGGCGGGCTTGGCTGCATCCTGTGCGAACGCTGCCGCGGTGAACGCCGCAGCCAAGGCGGGGGCGAAAAGCACTTGTACGAATCTCATGCCGTGTTTGAGAGTAAATCATGGGACATAGGCTCTGCCAGCGGCTTGCGTGGGCGATGTATTGTAGGTCAATGAGCGTCTTTCCCTTGAGATTTCCTATCGAGCGGGCCGCGGTTGCGTTCGCCTGTTGTTGCCTGATCTTTCCCACGGCCCGGACCGAGGCGCAAGCGGACAAAGCACCGGCCGCAGCAAGCAAGACAGTCGCGCCCGACAAACCCGCCGATGACAAGTCTGCCTTGCCTCCGCTTCCTGCGGATGCGCACACGCAACAGGCAATCCAGTTGGACGGCAAGACGCTAAAGTACACAGTAACCGTGGGAGCTTTGCCGGTTCGAGACAAAGACGGCAAGGTAGCCGGCGAAGTTGTCGTGACCTCGTACACCGTGGAAGGCGACAATCGGCCGGTGACATTTGCCCTTAATGGGGGTCCGGGCGCCTCCTCGGTGTATCTGAACTTTGGCGCGATTGGACCGAAGCATTTACAAGCAGGGAATGAGGGCGACAGTCCTTCGGATCCAACATCTCTAATCGATAACCCCGGCACGTGGCTGGACTTTACTGACTTGGTATTCATCGACCCGATCGGCACTGGATTCAGCCGCGCTCTGGTCCCGGAGGCCGATGCGAAGAAGCTCTTCTACAGCACCGCCCCGGATATCCAGTATCTTTCGCGCGTGATCTACGACTGGCTGGTGAAAAACGATCGGCTCAGTTCCAGAAAGTATCTTGTCGGCGAGAGCTACGGCGGATTTCGCGGGCCGCGTGTTACTTACTATCTGCAGTCGCAACTTGGTGTTGCTTTGAATGGCGTGGTGCTCGTCTCGCCTTATCTGAATCCGACTGTGGATGATAACGGCGATCTTTCTCCATTGCCATGGATGATGACGCTTCCCTCCATTACGGCGGCACACTTGGAGCGTGAAAAGAAGCTGACGCCGCAGGCGATGGCCGATGTGATCGCGTATACGCAGGGTGAATACGCGACAACGCTGCTCAAGGGCCGGTCGGATCCGGATGCGACCAAGGCAATGATTCAGCACGTGACGGAATTGACGGGGCTCGATCCAGCGTTTGTGAGGGTCTCGGGCGGCCGAATCGAGACAGGAGCGTATCTGCGAGAGGTGTTTCGTGAAGAGGGCAAACTGGGATCGGTCTACGACTCAAATGTGACGTCGTTCGATCCTTTTCCCTTTGCACCGGAGCAGCGGGCGAGCGATCCAATCCTGGCAAGTATCGTCGCTCCCATGACCACGGCGATGGTGGACTTCATCACGCGCACCGTGGGCTGGAAAATAGACGCGCGCTACAACGCACTCTCGTACGACGTAAATCGTATGTGGGACCGGGACGATGATTTACGTAACGGCTCCGTAACGCAACTGCGTCAGGCCGTGGCTGCCGATCCAAAGATACGGGTCCTGATTGCGCACGGATGGAACGATCTCTCCTGCCCGTTCATGGGCTCAGTGTTGACCGTCGAGCAGATGCCCTTGATGGGCGATCCGACGCGCGTGGCTGTGCACGAATACTCGGGCGGCCACATGTTCTATACACGCATGCCGAGCCGTCTGGAACTGCGCAGGGACGTGATGGACATGTATAACAAGCATTGAAAAGCAGACGGACAGCAAAGCAGAGAAACAGGGAATAGGGAACAGACTCCTCGCCGCTTTTCAGTTCCCCAATTGTTTCGAAGACAACAGCCAGGGGTCACAACCCTGGCTGTTTTGTTTTCGGACACCCATCCGTCCATTCGTCACAAGTCCATTGACACTCTATCCATAGCCAATCTATAGGTAGGCAATGGCGAAGAGACCAGATTTGCTCCCCGGCACACTCGACATGCTGATTCTGAAGACGCTGACCCGCGCGCCGCTGCACGGTTATGGCATTGCGCTTTCAATCAAACGGCTCTCAGACGACGTGTTGACGGTGGAAGAAGGCTCGCTCTATCCGGCGTTGCAGCGGCTGCTGCTTCAGGGTTGGGTGAAGGCCGAATGGAAGATGACCGAGACGAATCGGCGCGCTCGCTTCTACACGCTCACCGCAACTGGGCGCAAACAGCTGGGACTCGAAGTGTCGCAATTCGAACAGATGATCGAGGCGATTGGCCGCGTGCTTAGCGATGCGCAGGAGGCTTAGATGAATCCGGTTTTTCGGTTCTTGAAAAAGTTGTCGATTCTCTTTCGCCGCACTCGATTTCGAGATGAGTTGGGCGAAGAGATGGCTTTCCACCGCGCTGAAGCGGAGAAGGCGTTCGTCGCGGACGGCATGCCCCCGGAGGCTGCCCGCTACGCTGCGAAGCGGCGCTTCGGCAATGCGTCGGCGCTGCAGGAGCAGAGTCACGAGGTGGTGGGATTTCGGATGGAGACGGTGGTGCAGGATCTGCGATTTGCTTTTCGGCAAATTCGAAAGAATCCAGGATTTGCCTTCACAGCGATTTTTATTCTGGCCTTGGGCATGGGTGTGAGCGTCGCCATCTTCGGGTTTGTTGATGCGGCACTGTTGGAGCCGTTGCCTTACGCGCACCCCGATCGATTGATGGCGGTCGATGAAGCAGGTGCGATGTTTCCGCGCTCGAATCTTTCCCGCGACGATTACGACGACTGGAAGCGGCTGAATCATTCTTTCAGCTCAATCGAGGCCTTTGGCGGCACGGGTTTTCTGCTCGGTACGTCGTCTGGGATCGTGCCTGTTCCTGCAGCACGTGTGAGCGACGGGTTCTTCAGCACGCTAGACGTGAAGCCGATGCTGGGCCGTGGATTCTTGCCCGGTGAAGATCAGCCGGGTAAGTCGAAAATAGTCCTGCTGACATATGGGACATGGATGACGCGCTACGGGGGGCGGCGGGATGTTGTGGGGCAATCTGTGACTTTGAGCGGTGATGGATACACGATCGTGGGAGTGCTGCCGCGCGAGTTTGTTTTCGCCCCGCGCGGAATCGCTCAGTTCTATGTTCCACTGCTCGAGAAAAATGGATGCGAACAGCGGAGAGGCTGCCATAACCTGGACGGCATCGGCAGGCTGCGCGATGGGGTGACGGTCGAGGCGGCTCGATCGGAGATGCAGGCCATTGCGGCGCACTTGGCAAAGCAATATCCCGGTTCGAACCAGGGTCAGGGCGCGAGCGTGATTCCTCTCGCTGAGATCATCGTCGGCAATGTGCGTGGCATTCTGCTCACGCTGCTGATTGCTGCGGGACTCCTTCTGTTGATTGCCTGCATCAACGTGGCGAGTCTGCTGCTGGTGCGATCGGAAAGCCGGAGACGTGAGATCGCCGTGCGTGGTGCGCTGGGTGCAACGCCAATCCGACTGGTGCGGCAATTTGTCACCGAAGGGCTACTGCTGGCGACCGCCGGATGTCTTGGAGGTTTGCTGATCGGTGGATGGCTGATGACACTGCTGACACGGATGGTGCCAAAGGGGATGGCCGATTACGTACCGTTCCTCCGCATCGTGGGCCTTAATGGGCACACGGCCCTTTTCGCAGCAGCAGTAGCATTGCTTTCTGCCATTCTGCTTGCTGCGACACCTACGCTGCGGCTTTCGTTCCAGGACATTCGTGTGGGGCTCGGCGAAGGCGGTCGCGCGGCAGCGGGACGGCTGTGGCAGCGGCTGGGTGCGAATCTTGTGGTTGTGGAACTCGCGATCGCGGTCGTGCTTCTGGTTGGCGCGGGACTGCTGGGGCAGAGTTTTTATCGGCTGCTCCATGTCGAAGACGGCTTCGACACCACGCACCTTGCAACCGTCCAGGTGATTGCGCCCGACAGCACTTACGGCAATAATCAGGCGCGAGCAACCTCGTTGTACAGCGAGATCGTGCGCCAGGCGTCGGCTCTGCCCGGTGTACAGTCCGTCGGCATTACCACGGACCTGCCGGTGCGATGCAACTGCAATACCGATTGGATTCGCATTGTGGGCAAGCCATTTCATGGAGAGCACAACGAAGTGGATCTGCGCGATGTAAGTCCCGACTACTTCGCCACGCTGAGAGCGACACTCGTGCGAGGCCGCATGCTTTCCGCGTCTGACGATGCAAGCAAGCCGCAGGTCGTTGTGATCAATGAGGCGTTGGCACAGAAGTATTTTCCAGGCGAAGATCCGATCGGCAAGATGATCGGCGACGGCGCGTTGTCTCCCAAGTCGATGCGGCAAGTTGTGGGCGTCATCAAGAATGTTCGCGAAGGGGCTCTGGATGACGAGGTGTGGCCGTCGGAATATTTCTCGATTTATCACGGAATCGACACGAGTTTTGCGGTCGCCGTGCGCACAGCGCAGGATGAGAAGTCGATTCTGCCGGTGCTGGTGAGCACGTTGCACAAGGTCGATCCGAGTCTCGGTGTGTATGGCGAGATCACGATGACGGATCAGATCGAGTCATCGCAGTCTTCGTTGTTGCATCGCTTTGCGTCGTGGCTCGTGGGCGGATTTGCGGCAATCGCGCTGGTACTGGGTGTGGTGGGATTGTATGGCGTGGTTGCCTATTCTGTGAGCCAGCGAACCCGCGAAATTGGCGTCCGCATGGCGCTGGGCGCACAGCGCGCTTCGGTGTACAAGCTGGTCATGCGGCAGGCGGGATGGCTCATGTTGGCCGGCGTGGGCGTTGGGCTGGTCTGTGCGGTCGGCGCTTCACTCTTGATGCGCAAGATGCTGTTCGGCGTGGAGGCCTGGGACGTTCCCACCCTGGCTGGAGTGGCCCTGGTGCTGGGTTCGGCTTCGCTGGCCGCGAGTTTTCTTCCAGCGCGCCGAGCCGCTTCGGTGAGTCCTACTGAGGCGTTGCGTGCCGAGTAATTGGACTTGAGGTTCCTTTTTCGAATCGCAGCTTTGGGAAATGATGCGCAAATTCGCCGCAGATTTTCGCGAGGAGCAGGGCGGAACACACGACGAATTCCCTCTTCACGAATGCCAGGTCTTGTCCTCGGAGTGGCAGAGCTGCTCAAGGTTGCAGCGATCGCACTTGGGGTTGCGCGCGATGCAGACCTGTCGCCCATGATGAATCACTTGGTGCGAAAAGCTGATCCAGCGATCCTGCGGCAGCACCTGCATCAGCTCCTGCTCCACCTTTTGCGCTGTGTCGCCCTTGGCTAATCCCAGCCGGTGCGCAATGCGAAAGACATGCGTATCCACGACCACGCCCTCGGCCTTGCCAAAGCTCACGCCGAGCACCACGTTGGCCGTTTTCCGCGCCGCACCGGGAACAGTGATCAACTCGGCCAGCGTCTCGGGCACCTTGCCGCCGAATTCCGCAGTTATCTTTTTCGCCGCGCCTTGAATCGACTTGGCCTTGTTGCGAAAGAATCCGGTGGTGCGGATCAGGTCTTCAAGCTCCGGCAATTTCGCCTTGGCCATCGCCGCCGGAGTGGGGAAGCGCTTGAATAATTCCGGAGTTACAATGTTCACGCGCACATCCGTACACTGCGCCGAAAGAATCGTTGCCACCAGCAGCTCCCACGGTGTGCGATGCGTCAACGCGCACACCGCATCGGGATACGCCTCGTCGAGCGCCTTTAGAATTGCGGCTATCCGCTCCGGCGCAAGGTCGCCGCCCATCGCACGGGTTGGCTTTCTGGTTGAAGTCTTGGGCACGGTCTCTTTTGAGACGGTTTTGGGGGCAGATTTTGCAGTCGTGGGCATGTTTTTCTCGTTTGAGAGTCATGCTACATCAGTTCCACAATTGCTGTACCCGAAGCCACCGCCGCCGAGTGGCATTTTCCTTAAGAAAATGCCACCTTTCGCGGAACTGAAAAGGGCACGTGAATTGTGGAACTGCTCTAACCCATCTCGCCGCCCGTGGCATCGCAGGAACGTTACCGCCCGATAGAAGCCGTTTGTTCCAGGGAATTTGCCACGGTAAACAAAAATGTGTACCCTGAATCCGTGAAGAGTTCCGAGTTCAGGCGCTGGTTGGCAAAGAAGGGTGTGACCTTCGGAGACCAGAAGGGATAGCATCTCAAGCTTTTCTATAACGGCCGTCAGTCGATCCTGCCCATTCACTGCAAGGAACTTGGCAAGGGACTCATTGAAACGATCAAGAAACAACTCGATCTCAAGGACAAGGAGTGATCCGATGCGCGGCTATCCCGTAAACCTTCGGAAGGATGGAAAGTTCATCCTCGTCACATTCCCGGACATACCCGAGGCAATTACCCAGGGCAATAATCGCCCCCATGCGCTCGAAATGGCGAAAGAAGCGCTCGAAGTGGCATTGGATTTTTATTTTGAAGATCAGCGCCCGGTTCCTCCGCCCTCTCGACCCAGACGCGGTCAGGCGGTCGTGGAGTTACCCGTGAGCGTCGCGGCGAAGGTTCTCCTGCTCAATGAGATGTTGCGCCAGAAGGTCCGCCCAATTGAGTTGGCACGGCGGATTGGAACAACGAAGCAGGAAGTGAATCGGCTAACGGACCTCAGACACGCCACCAAGATCGACCGGATCGACGCCGCGATGCGGGCTCTCGGAAAGCGGCTCATTCTGGATGCAGCGTGAAGATTGGCCGCATTAGTTAAGGCTTTAGAATCAGGCGACGCTGCACATCTATTTCGGATTTGAGTCCTTGAAAAGTTTCCGAAGAGCCTTTTCCACCTCAGACTCGATGACGGTCGCGTCTATTCGGTCGTCATGACCAATATGCCTTCCCTTCTGTTACAGCTTTCCCTCAAGCCAGCCGCCCAATTTCTCCACGGGCAGCCGCAGGCCAATAAAGAACTGCCCAAACAGCGCGTAGACTGCGCTGACTTCGTCGAAGCGCATTTCGTAAATCAGCTTCTTGAAGACGACCGGGTCATCGGCGAAAAGATCGACGCCCCATTCCCAGTCGTCCATCCCAATGGACCCGGAGATGATTTGCTTCACGTGTACGCCATACCGCCGTCCGATCAGCCCATGCAAGTGCATCATCCGCTGCCTCTCGGCAAAAGGAACGGTGTACCAGTTCACCTGCTCGCCGCGCTTGCGATCCATGGGATAAAAGCACAGGTATTTCGCCTCCGGTACAGAGGGCCACAGCCGCGGCTTCATCGCTTCGGCCCCGCGTTGCAGCGATTCGGCAATCTCCGCATCCCATTCCGGCGAGTGCACAGCAAATCCTTTCGCCGCTGCAGCCTCATAGGTCTTGCGAGTCGACTCGTACAATCCCAACTCCACCACGGATACGTACGAGTGCTTCAACTCAAGAAAATCAAAAAGCGCGGTCTGGGCGAGGTTCAGCTCCACCTGGTTCAGCGCCTCGAGCGACTCGCGAAAATGAACGAGGATCAGATCGCCTTTGTGTCCCAGCTCCGAAAATAACGCCGTCTGCACTGGTCCTTCCGCGCCTGTCCGTTCCAGTTTGTGCAGGATCGACGCAAACTCGTCCGCGATCTTCTTACGTTCGGCGTCCGCGAAGGGCCCCTCCGCATGCGACCGCCACTTGGCCCAGTTGAATCGAAAGAATTGATGCAGAACAAACGCGCCTTCCAGCGTTAACGGTACCGGGGGAAAGTCGGACAATCTACCACCTCACATATTCCTGGGAACACCCCTCATGGTAGCAAAGGGAGCTTCGCGCTTTGACCTCCAAAAGCTTCCCAGCTAGGTCGAGAGGCAACACCGCAACCGCCCAGCCATCGGCCTATATACTTGACTTTGCCCATGAGCGAACGGATTCTTGCAGCCTTAGTGCAGTTCATCACGCACGTCATCGACATGGGTGGATATGCCGGCATTACAGCATTGATGGGCATTGAATCGGCCTGCGTTCCACTGCCTTCTGAA
Organism: uncultured Acidobacteriaceae bacterium; assembly: GCA_963704415.1. GTDB lineage: Bacteria > Acidobacteriota > Terriglobia > Terriglobales > Acidobacteriaceae > Telmatobacter. The sequence goes on from OY969908.1 coordinate 4,307,578, forward strand.
ATCATCATGCCGTTCGCCGGGTACCTCGTGTATCTCGGCCGTTTCAATCTCGTTTGGGCTGCAACAGCCGGAGCCATCGGGTGCAATCTCGGCTCGGTGATCGCGTATTGGATCGGCGCCAAGGGTGGACGGCCACTGGTAGAGCGCTACGGCCGCTGGGTTCTGATGAGCCATCACGACCTGGACCGGATGACCTACTTTTTTCAAAAGTACGGGTCCATCACTGTGCTGCTCGGTCGTCTTCTTCCGGTGGTGCGCACGTTCATTGCGCTTCCCGCAGGCATCGCAAAGATGCCGCAAGTCCGCTTTCACATTTACACCTTTGTCGGATCGTGGCCCTGGTGCTTCGCGCTGGCCTATGCAGGAATGAAGCTTGGGGAACGCTGGCATACCGATCCGCGCTTCGAACAGGCTTTTCATCGCTTTCATCTTGCGGTGGAAATCGCGCTGGTGGCAGCCGTCGTATGGTTTGTCTGGTCGCACATTCAACGCAGGCGGCAAGCTGGCTCCGCGCTAAGTAATGAGGATTAAGTACGCTGCTTGGGCGTACACTGATTCGTCCCGGAAAACAAGAATCCGCAGCAATCAAAGGAAGGTTAGGAAAGAGATGGGGAATGAGGAGCAAAGCGGCCCGAAGACAGGGGCGGAAAAGATCGCGCCTCCCACAGGCAAGCTAGGAGTGATGGTCGTTGGTCTCGGCGCCGTGGCAACTACGTTTATCGCTGGAGTGGAAGCGGTGCGGCGCGGACTGGCGAAACCAATTGGCTCGCTCACGCAGATGGGCACCATTCGGCTGGGCAAGCGCACGGACAACAAATCGCCGCTGATTCGGGACTTTGTGCCGATTGCGCAATTGAACGATCTTGTCTTCACAGGGTGGGACATCTTTGAGGACAACGTCTACGAGTCTGCCGCACACGCGAAGGTGCTGGATAAGGATTTAGTCGAGCAGTTGAAACCCTATCTCGAAACTATCAAGCCGTTGCCTGCCGTATTCGACCAGTACTATGTCAAGCGCCTGCATGGCACGCACGTGAAGAAGGGCAAGAACAAGCGTGATCTTGCCGAGCAGGTGCGCGCCGATATTCAAGCATTCAAGAAGACCGTTGATCGAGTGGTCATGATCTGGTGCGGATCCACGGAAATCTTTCTCGAGCCCACGGCTGTCCATCAGTCCATAGAAGCCTTCGAAAAGGGCCTCGAGACGGATGACATCGGCATTGCGCCTTCGCAAATCTACGCCTACGCGGCTTTGAGCGAGGGCGTCCCCTTCGCCAACGGCGCGCCGAATCTTACCGTCGATACGCCTGCGCTCATTGAGCTGTCAAAAAGGAACTCGGCGCCCATCTGCGGGAAAGATTTCAAAACCGGCCAGACCTTCATGAAGACCGTGCTTGCTCCGGCATTCAAGGCGCGGCTCCTGGGTGTCTCGGGCTGGTACTCGACCAATATCCTCGGGAATCGTGACGGAGAAGTGCTCGACGATCCCGAATCCTTCAAGACGAAAGAAGAATCGAAGCTCGGTTCGCTTGAATACATTTTTCAGCCCGAGCTTTACCCCGACCTTTACAAGAACATCTTCCACAAGGTCCGGATCAATTACTATCCTCCGCGCGGCGACAACAAAGAGGGCTGGGACAACATCGACATCTTCGGCTGGCTTGGCTACCCAATGCAAATCAAAGTCGATTTCCTCTGCCGCGATTCCATCCTCGCCGCTCCAATCGCGCTCGACCTCGTGCTCTTTCTCGACTTAGCCAAGCGGACACCGGAACTGCGCTCCATCGGCATCCAGGAGTGGCTAAGCTTCTATCTCAAGTCGCCCCAGACGCGCGAAGGACTCTATCCCGAGCACGACTTGTTTATCCAATCGATGAAGCTGAAGAACACGCTGCGCCATATCATGGGTGCGGACCTCATCACGCACCTTGGCCTAGAGTACTACGACTAGCAGCACCTGCGGGCGGGGTCAACTGCCTCCCGCTGGTCGGCAAGAGCAAAAGCCCCATCCTTTTGGATAGGGCTTTTGCTTTCTTTGATCTGGACAATTCAGGATCAATCACTGACCGTCAGGAGCGGGATGCTGCGCTGTTTATTTTGTTTTTGTCGGTTGTTTGGCGACGATGAGATCCGCGATCTTGCTGTACGTGGCCGCGGGCACAATTCCTTTGCTCTTCAGTAGGGTCTTGTTGGCATAGGGGCGGCCCGCGATGATCTTCTGCGAGTAGACATCGCCTACGCCGGGCAACGCCTTGAGTTGATCGGCCGTAGCAGAATTGATGTCAACAAGTTTGCTTGCGGCGGCTGCGGCAACCGGCGTTGCTTTCGCGGCAGGCTTGGTTTGAGCGGCGATCCCGGGAAGGATGCCGAGCAATGTACAGGCGGCGAAGCCGAGCACAATCGATTTAACGTGAGCAAATTTCATTTTGTCTTTCCTCTTTCCTTCAAATCGTGCAGACATGAATCCGGTTGAGACCGCCTCAATGGCTGGGCGGATATCCCTGGACAGCAGGGAAGTCAGCATTCTGGCTTAGCTGTTGTGTTCTCCAAGCATCCCTTCGGCCATGCCGAGTAGGCCACCCAGGCCCCCTGGCGAGGCTGCCGGCGCGCCATCGCTGCTCGCGGCTTCTTGTGAGGTTCCAAGAACCGAATCCAGAATTCCTTGGAATTGCGGTGGGACTTTGGATTTTACCAGTTGAATTACGGCGTTTTCTGCTTCTTGCGCTTGATCCGCGCTGAGGCCCTTCTGTTCCAGCAACTGTGCAATTTCACCCATTTGATGTCATTCTCCTTGCTTTTCCGAGTTGGTGACCCTCTCAATGAAATGTGGAACGCGTGGCTTTTTCCACGTCGCCCCGAGGCGCGCCGCACCGGAACGGGAAATGGGGAAAGAAAACAGATGACTGGGGCGACCGGTTAAGCATATAGCCAGATGGCGGAATATTGGCAAGTTAATTCTGCGGATCCTCCATGGGCATGGAGGGCGTGGCACCCGCTTCGGCAGGTGTAGTTCTAACCAGCTTTGTCGCTCAGCAGCTTCAAGGATCGGCCACCAAGAATGACTTTTTCCCCAACAGAAGCGCGCACAAAGGGATCTTCGATGTTTTCTGTGTCAATGATCTGAACCCAGGGGTTCCCGCACGGAGACCGTGGCAAAGTGAATTCAACTCCCTCGTGAGCGGCGTTGACGAGCAGAAGAAAGCTGTCGTCGATAATCCACTCGCCATCATCATTTGAAACCTGCAAAGTCTGACCGTTGAGCAGCAGCGCAATGGCACGGCTCCATTCAGCGTTCCACGCCTCGTCTGAAACTTCGTTGCCGTCGGGGTTGAACCAAGCAACGTCCTTGACCACGCGGACGAGAGAGCCATCGCCCTTCTTTCGAATCTCGCGATCCTGAAAGAATTTGCGGCGATGCAGGTTGGGGTGGGAAAGGCGAAGCCGTATCAATTTGCAGGTGAATTCGCGCAACCGAGTGCGTGATTCGTCGAGATTCCAATCGAACCAAGTCAGCTCGTTGTCCTGGCAGTAGCAGTTGTTGTTACCGCGCTGCGAGCGCGCGACTTCATCGCCACCGTTCAACATCGGCACACCCTGCGAGAGCATCAGCGTCGTGAGGAAGTTCCGCATCTGGCGTTCGCGCATTGCGTTGATGACCGGATCGTCGGTCGGGCCCTCGACGCCCATGTTCCAGGAGTCGTTGTTATCGGTGCCGTCCGTATTGTCGTCCAGATTGGCTTCGTTGTGCTTCTGGTTATAACTGACGAGGTCGCAGAGCGTGAAGCCATCGTGCGCGGTCACAAAGTTGATGCTTGCGTATGGCTTGCGCCCGTCGAATTGGTAGAGATCGCTGGAGCCGGTGAGTCGGTAGGCGAAGTCTGAGAGCTGACCGCCATCGCCCTTCCAGTAGCGTCGCACTGTGTCGCGATATTTCCCGTTCCATTCTGCCCACAGAACAGGGAACTGGCCGACCTGGTAGCCGCCATCGCCCACATCCCACGGCTCAGCAATCAGCTTTACCTCTGCGAGCGTCGGGTCCTGGTGAATGGTGTCGAAGAATGAAGACAGCTTGCTGACGTCGTGGAGTTCGCGTGCCAGTGTCGCCGCAAGGTCGAACCGGAACCCATCCACGTGCATCTCCGTCACCCAGTAGCGGAGCGAATCCGTGATCATTTTCAGGACCTGTGGATTACGCACGTTCAAGGTATTTCCGGTGCCGGTGTAGTCCATGTAGAACTCCGGCTTGTCTTCGACGAGCCGGTAATAGGTTGTGTTGCATACGCCCTTCCAGCTCAGCACAGGTCCAAGGTGATTCCCTTCGCAAGTGTGGTTGTAGACCACATCGAGAATCACCTCGATGCCCGCCGCGTGAAGGGCTTTGACCATCCGTTTGAACTCGCCGACCTGCCCGCCGCGATCTCCGCATGCACAGTAGCGCGACATGGGCGCGAAATAGCCAAGGGTGTTGTAACCCCAATAGTCGGTAAGGCCTTTTTCAACCAGATGTCCTTCATCGATGAAGTGGTGGATGGGCAGCAATTCGACAGCCGTGATGCCGAGGTTTTTGAAGTACTCAATGCTCGATGGATGGGCGAGGCCGGCGTAGGTGCCGCGCAGGCTCTCAGGCACCTCGGGATTGCGTTTGCTGAATCCTTTTACATGCACTTCATAGATCACGGAATCAGGCAGCGGTGTATCAGGTGGACAATCGTCTTCCCAGTCGAATTTTCCATCGATTACCACGGACTTGGGAACGCCCGCGGCGCTGTCCTGTGTATCCATTTTGAGGGGATCGCCGGACGCCAGGTCGTAAGGGAAGATCGGAGCTTTCCAGTCAACTTGACCAGAGACCGCCTTGGCATACGGATCGACGAGAAGCTTGTTGAAGTTGAAGCGATGGCCCTTTTCCGGTTCCCACGGCCCGTCGACGCGATAGCCATAGAGTTGACCCGGCTTGATGTCCCGAATGAGTCCATGCCACACGAACGCCGTTCGTTCTCTTAGCGTGACGCAGTCGGTTTGATTGCCCTCGGCATCGAAGAGGCACACATCCACGCGGGAGGCGGCTTCAGAGAAGATGGCAAAGTTTGTTCCTTTTTTGAGAGCAGTAGCGCCCAGAGGATAGGGCTTTCCTGGCAGCAACGTTCGGCTCATGCTTCCTAAGATGCGGTTTCCGCTTGATCTTGTTGCATTTACATCGGGTGAAAGATTCCGACGCACTGCAGCTCCGCATCTGGAAATCGAGTACCATTCCTTGAGTACGATGTCCACTGTCTCCGCAGCGCAGATCTCGTCGATGGTGAGCGGCTCGATGCTGATTCTCATTCAGTTCGACGTCTGCGAAGAACTGCGTCTCGACCAGCTGCAACAGTCGGTGAATGCGCGCACCCAGCAGCAACCGAGCATGAAGCATGCGGCGCCGGCGTATGTCCGGTATCAAAGGCCGCCGGTGATTGGACCTCTCGAACCGATCGTGCTCGAAAGCGGCGAGCGTCTTGAAGGGGAAGTGAAGTACTACGACTACGGCGTCGCCAGCGTGATTTATCAGCTGCCGTTTTCGGGAACCTGGGAGAGCCTGGTGCACCTGGCCAGCCGCTGGGTATGGGATATCGACTTTGCGTCGCACGTGGAGCCGGTTGTTCGGCAAAAGCTGGAGCCCGTGAAGCGCGCCATGGTGAAGCCTTACCAAAAATGGCTGAGCGAAGACTACTTCATCTTTCATGTGCGCGAGGCAGCAGGCGGACCCACGGCTGCCGAACTCATCCGCGAGCATGGCGCGCACATTGCGCAGGTGGTGCGGGGCGATCGGCTCCTGCTGTCGGATACCGAGACACGAGAGGTTCTGCAATCGCAAGTCAGCTATTACGCCGGGGACGTGGCGGTGATTGGATGGAACGCGGCATTTCTATACGACAGCACGGCTGGCGCGGAGACTTCCATTCAGCTGCTCGAATACGCGAATTCGCAGTTGCTCGAATTCCGCCACTATGACGAGTTGCTCACTGGCATCCTTGACAGCGTTTACGACCGTCTCGGTCAGAAGAGGGGGTTTCTTGCGCGTTGGGGTCTTGCCCGCTCTGCGACCAGCCTGCACACGGTGCTGCTTGATGTTGCAGAGTTGACGGAGCGTGCCGACAATGCCATCAAGTTTCTGAGCGACATGTTCGCCGCGCGTTTCTACAAGCTGGCTGCGGCCAAGGTCGGCGTGCCGGACTACAAAGACCTGGTGGCGCAGAAACTGAAGACGGCCGAGGATCTTTATCACGACATGGTGGAGCAGTTCAACCAAAGCCGCGCATTCTTCCTGGAGGCGACGGTCGTGCTGATTTTGCTGATCGAGCTGTTCTTTCTCTTCGAAGGCAAGCCGTTTTAGTGCAATGAGTGACTCAGGCCGCCAAAGCTTCGGCAAGCCTGCGCACCGTCAGCACAGTAATGTCGTCTTCCTGTCCGAAACCCTTCGCTGCGTCGGCGATGTAAAACGCCGTCTGATTGCTCAGATTGTGCACGCGGTCGAAGCCGAAGAGTTCTCCAGTCGGCTTGCGTGCTTCAACCACACCGTCTGAGAGCAGAAGCAGCCGATCGCCAGGGTGCAGATACAACCGCACTTCGTCGTAACTGACTTCGGGCACCGCGCCCAAGGGAAGCCCTCCGGGCAAAATGATCTCCTGGCTGTTCAAGTAGGGAAACAGATGGCCCGCGCTGGAGATCACCAGCTCGCCGTCTTTTCCGAACCAGATCGCCTGGCATGTCGTCAGGCTCTCGCTTCCCGAGAGCACCCGGTTGAGCGACTCCAGAATCTTCGCCGGGCTTCGTTCCGGAATTCGTCGCAGTGCGCCCATCAGCATTGAGACGTTCATCGCCGCCACCAGTCCGTGGCCGGCCACGTCCCCGATCACGACAAGCAGGCTGCCGTCGCTCGCGGGCTGAATGTGGAAGAAATCCCCGCCCACTTCGTTTGCTGGGTTGTAGACAGAGTCGACTTCGTAGCCCGGAGTTTCCAGCTTTTCGCGGGGAATCATCAACTCCTGCACGCTGCGTGCGGCGGCTAGCTCGCTTTGGGCGTGTTCGCGTTCATGCTGGATGCGGAGAAAACGGACAAAGATGATGAGCACAATCGCCAGCAGCCCAGTGAAGTCGGCGATTGAAGCAAAGTGAATCGGGACCGGTCCAGCCTGGATGGTGAGGGGTGAGCGGTAGGGATGACCCTCTGAGTCGCTGAGGATGCTGGTCATGATTGGCTCAGCGATGCCGATGATGGTGAGCACGAGAGGAATGAGCAGCAGGCCGGCCTCAAAATTGCGGCGGATGGTTGCGGCAATAAGAGTCACAAAAATGAACAGCGACCATCCAATCATCCAGAGCACGCTGCCGAGACCGACGACAATCAGCGTCGCTACCACGAGAAAACCGTGGCCACCCAGCAGGAACAGGGCAGGACCGATCCCGGCGAGAACCGGCGCGGTCCAACGAAGTGCCTTGATTGTCCATCTTTTGCGCAACGACAGGAATGCGATCAGAAATTCGAAGTAAAGATAAGCTGAAAGCGCTACCAACTGTAAGACCAGGGCCGCGTACCAGATCTGGTCGATATGCGCGAGACTGCCGGCCAAATCGATGAAGCCGATGGGAGCCTGTGCAAGTTCGTGCAACGCAAGCCATAGGTATTCCACATGCCCCTTCTGCGTGAAATAGAGGGCCAGCAGGAAGAGCGACAGGACGGTCAGCAGGATTGCATTCACGAGTCGCGGCAAGCGCTCGAAGAGGCTGTGCATGAACCACAGGTCCCACGAGTGCTGCAGGTCTTCCGGGTTGCCAATCCGGAACGCGCGCTTCGAGAAGAATGAAGTGTACGCGTAATAGCCAAATGGAACGTAAAGGGTTCGAACGGCCAACGTCAGGTCGGTTGCACTGGGGTCCAGGCCGAGGTTATAGATGCGCGAGATTTCCTGGTACCTGAAGATGGCGTCGCCGTGTGGTCCTTCCGGCTGAATCTTGCGACCATTTGCGAAAACATCCAACCCGGGCCCCGACGCACCAATGGTCATGTTGGTGTTCTGCGTCACGGGAAGCTCGATCAACAGGGAGATCGGCCCGTGATTGGGCGCAAGCTTCAGATGAATGCGGAACCAGGCGAACGGCCTTTTGTGGCCTTGGGGTAGATTCTCGGGGGAATCCATCGCTTCGCTCGTCGGGCTGTCGGCCGGGTGGTCCTCATCCGGAACGTCCGCAATGGCGTTTTTCGCATCGCGCACAGCCCAGGTGGAGTCGTCAAAGTCCGGCAACGCCGCAGCCGGATCGGCAGTCACACCAACGCGCCAATTCTTGTCCAGGACGAGCGGCGCGCCAAGGTTGGTCGCATCCAGCGAAACATCCGGGATATGGGGGGCGTTTGCCGGCGCAGGCCGGGAATGACGATGAGGAGCAAGGATTCCACCTAGCGGGCCTGGCGGGGGTTTCTGGGACGGCTGGGCCTCCACTTGCACCGCTCCGCACACGGCCAGAATGGCCACCGTCAGAAATCGCCAGCCCACGTACCCTCCCCAATCTCCACGTGAACTCCACTCTAATTTACCCAGAGGCCTCATCCAAAGGAATGGGATCAGTGGGACGAATCTGGTTCGCAAAACACAATCGCTTACGCATCGATCGTTGCAGTAAGGTACCAATTCATTGATTTCCTCTTCCGTTTCGCTCCCGTCCGGGAGGATACTAGCGTCTAACAGATCGAGCGAAGCGAAAAATCCCGCGGGGGACATGAACGGGCCGGAGGATTCAACATGAGAGCAGCTTTCAACGGGCTCAAGGCTGGCATGCTCACAGGGCTGGCATTGGCAGTCGCAACCACACTGTGCGCGCAATCGACGTCCCAATCCGGAGCCGGGAACGCTCCTTCCAGTTCCCCGTCGGCTCAGACGAGCACGCCGACCGATCCGACTGCCCAGCCCGCTCCGGCTGCAACCACACCGCCCTCGGCCAGCGCTCCTCAGGCGCAGCAGCCTCCCGCCAACACTCCTTCTAACCCGCCCTCGGCACAGCCTGCGCCTGGAACCGAGCCCGTCGCCGGCGACACACCTCCAGCCCCACCTTCTCCAAAGGACTCGAAGAAGGATAAGAACTCAAAGAACGACCCTGCGCCCGGCACCGCTCCAGTCGCAGGCGATGTGGCCGCGAAAGACGTCGACCCCGAGAAGGTGGTCGAGCCTGGCAGCCAGGCCATTAAGGTCAAGCCCGGAAGCATCGAAGATGTGAATGCAGTCGGCAACCGGGACATTGGCGCCAGGGGCTTGGGCAACTGGTACTCCACCGATACCGAAATCAAGATGGGCAAGATGTACGCCGATCAGATTGAAAAGAGCACGCGCTTCATCACCGATCCCACGGTGACGGAATACGTCAATCGCATCGGCCAGAACATCGTGAAAAACTCCGACTGCAAGGTTCCGTTCACAATCAAAGTGATTGATTCTGACGAAATCAACGCCATGGCGCTGCCGGGTGGCTTCTTTTACGTTAATTCCGGATTGATCCTGAATGCCGATGAGGAAGCGGAACTCGCGGGCGTGATGGCCCACGAGACGGCCCACGTTTGCGCCCACCATGCGGCAAGGGAAATGACGCGTATGAACTACGCGCAGCTCGGCACTATTCCGCTGATCTTTATCGGCGGCTGGACAGGCTATGGCATCTACGAAGCCGCATCCCTGGCCGTGCCGATCACATTCCTGCAGTTCTCTCGTGACTTTGAGGCCCAGGCTGACTATCTCGGCGTGCAATACATGTATCGCGCCGGCTACGATCCACAGGCCTTTATCAGCTTCTTTGAGAAGATTCAGGCCCTCGAGAAACGCAAACCCGGTCTCGTTGCCAAAGCGTTCTCGGATCATCCGCAGACGCCTGATCGCATCCTCCATTCGCAGGAGGAAATCGCCCGCATCCTTCCCGCCAAGGACGAGTACACGGTGACGACATCGGAGTTCGACGACGTCAAGGCTCGCTTGGCGCGCATTGAGAACAAGCGGCGTCTGGTCGATACCAAGGATGGGAAGAAGCCATCGCTTCGTCGGGCCAGCAACGCTCCCGATGACAACGGCAACACCCAGGCCAGCGACGGCAACGGAAACGGCGACGACCGTCCGACGCTGCACCGCCGCGAAGACCAGAATTAGTCCAACTGTTTCGCCAGGTCCCTCACTCGCATTGGGGTGAGGGATCTTTCTTTTGCCTCCAGGTTTTCCACAGGGCAATCGACGGATCTGGTCTGACCACGCATCTTCCGGTTCAACGGCACAACGCCTTGCGTTCGATTGACTTAACCGACCCCACCGGCTGCGCCTCGTGTGACGGCGAAGGGCCTGCGGTTACAGAGATGTGACCTGAAAGCCTGTAAATTTCCCATAACTTCCTGAAATTCCTTGAAGCGGCAGGTGAAACCGCGTTATATACAGGAGTACCGGTCTGCCTACCGGAATTCACCCTGGGGCGATTCGCCTATCAGATTCGCCTATCAGGGGAGGGAAATCATGCGTAACGCCGCTGCCCGCTCCAATCTGCTCGTTCCTGAAGTTCGTGAGGTGATGGATATTCGTCAAGCCTCCGACTACCTTGGTATTTCGCCGGACACGCTCTATAAGTACGCTTCGGAGGGCTTTGTACCGGCATTCAAGCTGGGCAACCGGTGGCGCTTCAAGCGCTCGCGGCTCGACGAATGGATGGACCGGCAGTCGGACATCCATGCCGCCGATGCGGAGCTAGACCCGCACCAGAAGAAACCTGTGCGGCCCGCGCTGTAGAAGCAGGATCAGGGCTCTCGCTGCAAGGGAATCAAAACAGCAACGGCCGATCGTACGACTCAATTGCTTTCCCATGGCATCAATCCTGGGATTTCGCTCCCGCATGATATATCTTCTCGGATGGACCACAATCGTCGCCTAGGTCAGCTGCGCCGCCGCATCACGTGTACGGGCCTGCACGGCCTCTTGGTGACTCACCTCCCCGACGTTCGCTACCTCTGCGGCTTCACCGGCTCCAGTGCCGTTCTGGCCATCACACGCCGCGCGGCACGCCTCTTTACGGATGGCCGCTACACCGCCCAAGCAGCTCAAGAAGTGAGCGCGGCCAAGGTACAAATTGTCGCGAGTTCGCCCGCAACAAACGCCGTTGCGTGGCTCGCTGCACAACAGGGTGTTCAGTTCGCGGGATACGATTCCACCAGAACAACGGTCGCCGAGCTGTCCCGCCTGCGCGCGGCTCTACCGTCGCATCTGCGCCGCGCATTTCTCACTCCGTTGGCCGCCCCTCTTGTTGAGCCTCTGCGCTGGATAAAAGACGAAGACGAACTGCGCATCCTCGGTGAGGCGGCTCTCCTTGGCTGCAAACTATTCGAACATCTCCTCGGTTTCATCCGGCCTGGCTTGGCCGAATTCGAAGTGGCGGCCGAACTCGAATACCAGGCGCGCCGGCGCGGCGCGGAGGGCATGTCATTCGAGAGCATCGTCGCCTCAGGGCCGCGTTCGGCGCTCCCCCACGGAAGAGCGACCGCGAGCCTGCTGCCCGGCAGGGGCTTTCTCACTCTCGACTTCGGTATAATCCGTGATGGCTATTGCTCCGATATGACGCGGACCGTGCATCTTGGGAAACCGAATGCAAAGGAGCGCGAAACTTACCAGGCAGTGCTCGAAGCGCAGGAATCCGCCGTGGCGGCAGTAAGCGGCGGCGCCCGTTGCGGCGATGTCGACGAGGCGGCTCGTTCCGTGCTCCGCAAAGCTGGCTTGGCTGAAGCATTTTCTCATTCAACCGGACATGGAGTGGGGTTGGAGATTCACGAATTACCACGCATTGGCAGCGGACAGACAACGCGACTAGCCCCCGGAATGGTGGTCACGATTGAGCCCGGAGTCTACCTTCCTGGACAATTTGGTGTTCGCATCGAAGATATGGTCGCGGTCACCCGGTCTGGAGGGCAGGTGCTGACGCCCGCACCCAAGACTCTGATCGAGCTTTAAGAATTCATCCCGCTGGCACGTGCGGGCGACAAGGAACGAATGAAACAAGAAGATATCCAGGATCTAAAAGAGCTGATCGAGTTTCTGAAGCACTACCAGGTCGCCGAGTTTGACCTGGACCGCGGCGACATCAAGATTCGGCTCAAATTCAGTCCGCCTGAGGGTTCATCGGCACGCTTATCCGATCTGGCCCGAGTGTTGGCAAACGCTCCGCCGGCCCCTGGTTACCCACCAGCTCCGCCCTCGCAGCCTGCAACACCGGCTACACCCACAGCTCCCGAACCCATCGAGGAGCTACACATCGTCAAATCGCCGATCGTCGGCACGTTTTACGGCTCGCCATCTCCGGGTGCACCTCCGTTTGTCGCCCCGGGAGATCACGTTGAGAAGGGGCAGGTCATCTGCATCGTCGAGGCTATGAAACTCATGAATGAGATTGAAGCCGATGCTGCGGGTGAAGTCGTGAAGTGCTTCGTCTCGAATGGTCAGCCCATCGAGTTTGGACAACCGCTCTTTTCCATTCGGGCGAGTTAGCGTTGTTTCGGGAGCTGGATATCGACGGCCTGACTTTATCAACTCACCGATTGATCGGGTTGGTCGGTTGCTTGAAAAACTCCACAGCCAAGGCACACGCAAGCTCTTCTAACTCCGCTAACTCGACTAACTCCGCTGTTCTTCAAAGGGTTTTGAATGTTTCGTAAGATTCTAGTTGCCAATCGCGGCGAAATTGCGCTGCGGGTTCTCAACGCTTGCCGCGAACTTGGCATACGTACTGTCGCCGTCTACAGCGAAGCCGACCGCAATTCACTCCACGTTCGCTTTGCCGATGAGGCAATCTGCATTGGCCCGCCGCGCCCTGCCGACAGCTACCTGAACGTGCCTGCGGTGATCTCGGCCGCTGAAATCGCAAACGTCGATGCGATCCATCCCGGTTATGGCCTGTTGAGCGAGAATGCGAATTTCGCTGAAGTCTGCCGCGCCTCCAACATCAAGTTCATCGGTCCACCGCCTGAAGTTACGCGCCTGATGGGTGAAAAGGAAAAAGCGCGCCAAACCATGAAGGAGGCCAAAGTCCCGATTCTGCCGGGGTCGGATGGTGTGATCTCCACCGCCGAAGAAGCGCAGGAGTGGGCGGAGACGGTGGGTTATCCCGTCATCCTGAAAGCGAAGGCGGGAGGCGGTGGCCGCGGCATGCGCATCGTGCGCACGGATGAGGAACTGCCGAATCTCTTTCATGCCGCATTTACTGAGGCGGCGAACGCTTTTGGCAACGGCGAGCTCTATATGGAGAAATTCATTGAGCAGCCCCGCCATATCGAATTTCAGATCCTTGCCGACGAACACGGCAACGTAGTTTCGCTTTTCGAACGCGAGTGCTCCATCCAACGCCGTCACCAGAAACTGATTGAAGAAGCGCCATCGCTACAGGTCACCCCGCAGATGCGCGAGGAGATTGGCCGCACGTTGTGCCGCTGTCTCACCCACATTGGCTACCAAAATGCAGGAACTGTCGAATTCCTGATGGATGAGGATGGCCAGCTCTACTTCATCGAAATGAACACGCGCATCCAGGTGGAACATCCGGTGACCGAATTCATTACCGGCATCGACTTAGTCAAAGCGCAGTTGCGGATCGCCGCGGGCGAAAGGCTGGATGCCATTCTTCCTGAGACTCTTGAGATTCGTGGCCACGCCATCGAATGTCGCATCAATGCCGAGCATCCGCAGAAATTTACACCATCGGCAGGGAAGATCACGGCCTTCAATGTGCCGGGTGGCAACGGCATTCGCGTGGATACCGCGCAATACGCTGAAGGCGTTGTGCCGCCTTACTACGATTCATTGATCGCTAAGCTCATCGCGTACGGCGGTGATCGAGCTGAAGCCATGGCGCGCATGGAGCGTGCGTTGAGTCAGTTCGTAGTGCAGGGAATCGAGACCTCGATTTCGCTGCACCAGGGCATCTTTCAAGACGAAGATTTCCGCGAAGGGAAGTTCGATACCAAGTTCATGGAACGGTTTCTGGCGAAGCGATCGGATTCACGATAGTCCATGTCGAGACATTCGGCTTGATCATCGCCGCTAACGATTCGGGTGCTCCGACAGGATGCTTGATGGGCCTTCTTCAAAAACGAGGCGTTCTTCCTGCGATCGTGCTGGTTTTGACTGCAGCCGCCGGTTTGCATGCGCAAGCGCAGATGTCAGCGCCGGCGAGTTTGTCCGCAGCGCAAATTGTGGAGCAGATGGAGCGCCACAATCAGAAACAGGCGCAGGCGCTGAAGCGCTACCGTGCTATCCGGCATTACCAGGCCGAGTATCACGGGTTCGCGACTACCGTTGAAGCAAGAATGGAAGTTGAGGCTAGCTTCGACGCTGCCACGGGAAAGAGCTTTCATGTTCTCTCGCAGAGTGGGTCGAAGCTTCTCTGCGAGAAGGTTCTGAATCGGGCGGTCGACAGCGAGACAGAGGCATCCCGGGACAAAGGTTCGACTGCACTGACCACAGCGAACTATAAGTTTCAACTGATGGGGACCGAGAGCCTGAATGGCCGTCCCGTCTACGTTTTGGAAGTGGCGCCATGGAAGGAAAGCAAATTCCTGTACCGTGGCAAGATATGGGTGGACGCAACAGACTTTGCGGTTGCCAGGATCGAGGCATCGCCAGCGAAGAGCCCATCGTTCTGGATTTCCCGCACCCTCATTCGGTATACGAGCGCGAAGATTGGCGATTTCTGGCTGCCGCAAATGAGCCGCAGCGAAACCAAAGTGCGGATCGGAGGCACAGCGGTGCTGACCATCGACTACGGCACCTACCAGATTGTGCCTGAAATGCCGGCTCGCGATGCGGGAGATTGAATGCAGGCACATTCACAGCGCACTTTGCGGTCGGCTCGTTTTGCTTAGCCGAATCACCAGCTGACCTGGAATTACCCCACTCCCAAGGGAAGCTGTGTTCGCGCTTCGCGGTCTGAGCATCGTTGTGTAACAATCGCCTCGTTCTGCACTGCAATCAGAAACTCCACATGAACTACGGGTTCGCGCAATTGACCAACCATGTCGGTCGTCGCATCAGCGGTAAGAGCAGATATCTCGGATTCATCGCTGCTCTAATCTTCATGGCGTTGGGAGCCCATGCCAAAGAGCAAGAGTCCGTCGATTGGCCTGCGTATAACGGCGGCGTGGATGGCGACCACTACTCGAAGCTCGCCCAGATTAACCGCGCCAATGTCCACAACTTGCAACTGGCGTGGCGTTTCGATACTGGCGAAACCGGCCAGATACAAACCAATCCGCTAATCCTGGGCCGCACGCTCTACGGCTACACGCCGACGCAGAAGGTGATTGCGCTCGATGCCGCGACAGGCAAGCTCCAATGGAAATTCGACTCAGGCATCAGCGGCACCCAGCCTGCGCGCGGTTTTGCTTATTGGACCGACGGCAAAGAGAAGCGCCTTTTTGCCGGCGTGATGAATTTTCTCTATTGCCTCGACGCGGAGACCGGCAAGCCGATCGCGTCTTTCGGTGAAGAAGGCCGCATTGACCTGCGCAAGGATCTGGGACGCGATTTCGAGACACAGTCCATCGCACTGACCACCCCAGGAGTTGTCTACAAAGACCTGATCATCGTGGGCGGACGCAATCCCGAGACGCACCCTGCACCACCGGGTTACATTCGCGCCTACGACGTGCACACTGGCCAACTGCGCTGGACCTTCCATACGATTCCGCTGCCCGGAGAGCCGGGCTACGAGACCTGGCCGAAGGATGCATGGAAAACAGCGGGCGCGGCTAACAATTGGGCAGGGATGTCTCTCGATGCCGAGCGTGGGATACTCTATGCGCCGACGGGATCGGCAGTGATGGATTTCTATGGCGGAGACCGCGTAGGCGACGACCTCTACGCCAACACGCTTCTGGCTCTCGATGCAGAAACCGGAAAGCTACTCTGGCATTTTCAGGGCGTTCATCACGATATCTGGGATCGCGATTTTCCTTCGCCGCCAGCGCTCTTCACCCTCAAGCGCAATGGCAAGCCGGTGGAAGGGCTGGCGCAAACGACCAAGCAGGGCTGGCTCTATTTGTTCGACCGCCTCACCGGAGAGCCGCTCTTCCCGATTCACGAACATCCGTATCCTGCCAGCACAGTTCCCGGTGAAGTGACCGCACCCACGCAGCCGCTGCCCGATTGGCCCAGACCCTTTGCTGAGCGGCAACAGTTGACCGAAGACATGCTGACGACGCGCACTCCCGAAGCGCATGCGTGGGCGTTGAAGACGTTTCGCGAATTAAGAAGCGACGGTCAGTTTTACCCAATGACTGTGGGCCAGCAGACTGTTGTGTTCCCGGGATTCGATGGCGGCGCCGAGTGGGGCGGCCCGGCGATCGATCCCGTTTCGAAGACTCTCTTTGTCAACGAGAACGAAATGGCATGGCTTGGTGGCCTGGTTCCTGCTTCTAGTGGAGGAAGCGCCGGCGAAGAGGTGTATCGGCATCAGTGTGCAATTTGCCACGGCATCAATCGAGGCGGTTCGCCGCCGGCGTTTCCGTCATTGATCGGCGTCGACCAGCGGCTAACGCAGCAAAAGATCGCCGACACGATTCACAAGGGAACAGGGCGCATGCCGTCTTTTCCAAATATCGAGGCCGCGCATCTGCATTCGCTGCTTGAATTCCTGCACACCGGCAGCGCTTCTGGGTCGAAGACGGAGTTGAGCTCAGCCTCAGCGCAGGCACAGGAAGGAACGGACGCAGCAGGAGCCGACGTGTATCGCGACCATTGCGCAATCTGCCATGGCGATCATCGAGAAGGAATTCCACCTTCATTTCCCGTGCTGGTGGGATTGGGTGAACGACTTTCTGAAGCACAGACGATCGAGATGATTCACAAGGGCAAGGGAAGAATGCCGCCGATGCCCGACATCGAGGGACCAGAACTGGAAGGATTGCTGCGTTATCTCGGGGTCCACGCGAGCGCGCATACTGAGCCCGAGACAGCCGGGGAGGACCGTTACACCTTCACTGGCTATCGAAAATTCCTCGATCCAGACGGCTACCCGGCGATTGCGCCGCCATGGGGAACACTCAACGCAATTGACCTCAAAACTGGACAGTATT
This sequence comes from uncultured Acidobacteriaceae bacterium, assembly GCA_963704415.1. Taxonomy (GTDB): domain Bacteria; phylum Acidobacteriota; class Terriglobia; order Terriglobales; family Acidobacteriaceae; genus Telmatobacter. The sequence continues at coordinate 4,324,694 of OY969908.1, forward strand.
TGTGGAAAATTCCTTTCGGCGAATACCCAGATTTGGCCAAGGGGGGCATGAAGAACACGGGCACTGAGAACTATGGCGGCCCGATTGTAACGGCTGGCGGTGTGCTGTTCATCGGCGCGACAGTCTACGACCGGAGATTCCACGCCTTCGACACGAGAACAGGCACGTTGCTATGGGAATATGAGTTGCCATTCGCGGGAATGGCCACGCCTTCCACCTACATGATTGACGGGCGCCAATATGTTGTCACCGTTTCGAGTGGCGGTCGCGATCCAAAATCCCCGGTGGGTGGCGCGTATGTAAGCTTTGCGCTGCCACGTTAGTTGACCGCTTGCGTCCAGTCTCTAAAGTTCATAACAAACAGAGCCTGTCATCCTGAGCATCCTTACTCGCTTTCCGTGAGTTACCGCCGAAATGAACCGGGGCCAGACCAACCACGAACGCACCGTGCCCCATCCATTCGCCTTCTTCCTGGCGAATGGGTGGGAAAGCACAAACCTCAATAATCCCGTTCAACAGGAGCGAAAAGGGCCCCGAACGCGCTACACCGGGGTCCCCAGCGACAGCTCCTCGCTGGGGTGGTTGACCGGGGTCCCCAGCGATCCTCGAGCAAATCTTGAACGCGCAATGCGAGTCCCCATGCTCCGAATTAGTCTTCGGCGACCTGTGAAAGCAACTTACAATCGTGTGCTCCGCGCGGCAAGTCATCTCCTCATCCACCAGGCATCCCAGCCGTTATATGGCGGACCGAACCGCTGAGTGTTCCCGCAGCGCCGACAGACAAGAGTCAAGTTGTGCTGGTCCGTTTGGCTTCCTTTCATCGGCTGGTATTCGCCGTCAACGCAGTACAAGCAGGCCTTTGTGACATTCATGTCGAGTACATGTGCGTTCAGAACAATTCTGCGAATTGCTCCATCGACCGCAGCCAGTAGCGCCGTTGCATCTTGGAATCGTGGTTTGGGGCTTTCGACAATGCTCTTATCGAGAAGCTCGTACACGAACTGAATGCCGTTTTCGGGTTGGCCTTCGGCGGGGTGCGTCAGATCGTAAGCAGGCTCGCGCTGTTTTTCGCGAGAAAAAGATCTACCACTTAGGAAAAAATAAAGCAGCTTCCCAAGGGAATAAACGTCGGAAGCTGGCGTCACTTCGTCTCTGCGGCCGTCTTCCATTTCCGGCGCCATGTAATTCCGGGCGCCCACGGCCTCCTCGGTTAATGTCAGTCGCTCCTCTGCATCGAGGTGAATGCAAAGCCCGAAATCTCCCACCGCGATCGTGCCGTCTGAGCGGACGAGGATGTTGCTGGGATTGATGTCTCGATGAACGATCTTTGCCGTATGGGCAGCTCCCACTGCAGAGCAGATCTGTCGGAACAGCAGGAGTTTTTCGAGCGTTGTCACTCCCTTGAGGTTGCGCTTGGAAAGGTCGCCGTTCTCGCAATACTCGGCTATGTAGTAAGGCTTATCTTCGAGAGTGCCATTCTCCACTACGTGCAGGATACCGGGGTGGTTTAGGGCGCGCAGGCCTTGATTTCAGAGTGGAAGCGGTCCGCGCGGTTGGCATTCTTGAGCCGTTTGAAGACGAACCAGTCTCCCTCCGGGTCAGAATTGCGCCGCACCTTGTATGTTCTGCCTTGTCCACCTTCGTCGATGAGCTTCCCAAAGATCCAGTCTTTTGGCAACCACGGTTTCTGCCTGGATTCTGGACGCTTCGGGGCAGGATGGAGGGCCATAGGGTCAGCGACAGCAGACGACGATGGGGTCGCTGGAAGCTCCGCATTCTGTCGACAACGGTTGACGCAAACTTGCCACGCAGATTCGGGATCATCGATCATCATGATCCGTTCGGAGACGGTCACGAACTTGACCCCGACGTGATCGGTGTCGCGAGCGTAACCTTGTACTGCGCCGAGTCCAGGGAAGTCCATGAGGTAGAGGCCGAGATCGAAAATATCCGGAAGGACAATCCCTAATCGGTTCTCGACGGCTTCCAATAGCTGGTTGCGGCTCAGATTGGGACGCGGCCCCTCTCGCTCGTAGTGGTGGCGTAAGGAGCTAACGATTTGAATGGTGGCCTGCTTGGCGACGATGAAATTCGGATCGCTGTCCGGAAGGAGAGCGAACGTGCCAAGAGTGGGGAAATAAAGGGTCCTATCCTCCTCAGCACGAAGCAGAGTCTGAGTTTCCATCTGATCAAGCAGAGATCCGTCTCTGATAGCGACAATGAGGGGATGACGTTGGCTTCCTCGCTTAGTACGAGTGAATTGGTTGCAGACGATTTTCGCTACTTGAGCCTTCTTTGGATCAATCGCCATGACATCTTTCTCAGTGTTTCGTTGCCTCCAAAGATACACGTTCAAAAGTGGGAACAGGTGCGTTGCAGTTGCCAACAATTCCCAACTCCCAGCGCACAATAGACGCTAGCCCAAAGCACGAAAGCTAAGGGCTAACGGCGGAAAGTTGCTAAGTCCTTTGCCGAGAGATCTTTCGCCATAAGCGATTGATTTAATTAAGTTTAACGTAAGTTATTGATAAAGCTAAGTCCAATGGGCAGAGATCTTTAGCAAGAAACGAGGGGGACGGGGTATACCGCGTACCCCACCGATTATCGCTTTTTCTTCGCCTTTTCACAGCAATCTCCGGTATGCTTGCTGGGCAACTTGGAGGTTGCCGAATGGACTTTCAAAAAGAACTGGTCGCCGAATATGAGCGTGAGACCGTGAGCACGCGGAAAATACTGGACGCGATTCCAGAGAGCGCTGACTTTGGCTGGAAACCACACGACAAATCGATGACGCTTGGGCGCCTTGCAGCCCATGTGGCGGGCACTGCAGGGGACTGGGCGGTGCATACCCTTACCGTGGACCGGATGGATTGGAAGCCCGAGGATACTCCTAAAGACCCAGCGACAAAGGCTGCGCTTTTGGAACTCTTCGACAAAACAGTGGCTGACGCGAAGAGCGCGCTTGCGAAGATGACGCCGGATAAATGGGACTCGAACTGGAAGTTCGTCGCCGGTGACCAGGTGTGGATTGACGATTCGAAATACGATGTGTGGCGGACTTGGGTTGTGAATCACCTGGTGCACCACCGCGCACAGTTGGGAGTCTATCTGCGGCTGCTCGGCCAGAAGGTACCCGGAATGTATGGACCCTCGGCGGACGAGATGTGAAGCACCGCAGGGATCGAGCTGGAATGACTGCTCACAGACTAAGGACGGGCTCCTCTTTTAGTCTGTGAGCATGGGTTTTCTCTTTCCAAAGATCTATCCCATCCTGGATTCGTCTTGCATTCCCTCGACAGGCAGGGCAACGTTCCTGAAAGCGCTCGGCGAGGCGCTGGCCGCTGTGGGAGTGACGTTGATGGAATATCGGAACAAGGCTGGAAGCGATGCCGAAATTCTGGCGGACGCAGCAATCTTGCGCGACGCGATGCCATCGCAGAACATCAAGTTGATTCTCGATGATCGAGTTGATTTGGTTGAGCAGTCAAGATTTGATGGCGTGCATGTCGACGCCGGTGATGTAACGCCTGCGGAGGCGCGACGAATTCTCGGGACGGGCCGCATTGTGGGCACCTTTGGGGGCAGCGATATGCTCGTGCCGGGAATCCTCAACGAGCCGGTGGATTATCTTTCAATCGGCCCTGTCTATTCAACGACGACGAAACAGACAACCAAGGCAAGCATCGGGCCGGAGGGCGTGCGGCGGTTGCGGGAGCAGGCTGGAGCCAACGCGGTGCTGGTTGGCGTTGGTGGCATCACGTTGGATACCGCGCCCTTGATTCTCGCGGCGGGTGCGCACGCCGTGGCTGTTTCCGCGGCGATCTTCCGAAAGGCGAACCCTGCGGCCGAGTTTCGGCACTGGATGGACGCGCTGGGTTGAGGTCGGGGTCTTGGCACCGCGACGGCAAAAAAGACAAGACATTCTTATGTATTTCCGGTAAAACCGTGCAAGGTGACCACCACTAATCCCACAACTCAAAGGAAAGTTGCCGCCACAGCCGCTGCACCTGAAATGGTGCAAACCCTTGGACTGTTCAGTTCGACCGCGATCGTCGCCGGATCCATGATTGGGTCCGGCATTTTTCTTGTAGATGCGGACATCGCGCGTGGCACCAACTCGCCGGCGCTCTTTCTCGCTGCCTGGGTGGTCACCGGCGTGATGACGATGATTGGGGCGCTCAGCTACGGCGAGCTCGCGGCGATGATGCCCAAGGCAGGCGGGCAATACGTCTATCTGCGGGAATCGCTGGGGCCGCTCTGGGGCTTTCTCTATGGCTGGACCCTTTTCCTCGTGATCCAGACTGGGACGATCGCAGCAGTCTGCGTGGCATTCGGCAAGTTTCTCGGTGTCTTTTTTCCTTCGGTGTCAACGACTCATTGGCTTTGGCACATCGCGCATGTGCCCGCGATTCCAGTCGGACCCATGGTGCTCGGCAACATGGACATTGGCGTGAACACGGCCAATCTGGCTGGAATGATTGTTGTCCTTTTCCTGGCAGTGGTGAATGTATTCGGCGTGAAACTTGGCGCGCTGATCCAGAACGTTTTCACATCGGCCAAGGCGCTCTCACTGGCAGCGCTGGTCGTGCTGGCGTTTACCGTGGGGCGCAACGCAACTGCGTGGAATGCCAATTTTGGCGATGGTCTGAGCGCTTTCTGGAAGAACTCGGGATGGAGCTCGTTGCATCCGGTGCAGGTGGGCGTGGGCGGTCCGATCGTCCTTGTGAATCTGCTTGTGATTCTGGCGGTGGTGCAGGTTGGGTCGTTGTTTTCGGCGGATGCGTGGAACAACATCACATTCACAGCAGGGGAAGTGAAGAATCCGCGACGCAATATTCCGCTCTCGTTGATATTCGGCGTAGGGTTCGTTCTCGTTGTTTATTTTTTGGCGTCGCTGGCTTATCTCCTGGTGCTGCCGATGCACGGCGATCCGCACGGAGCCACAGCGTTGGCGCGCGGTCTGCAATATGCGTCTGAAGATCGTGTGGGCACAGCCGCGCTGGAAGTGATCTTTCATACCGGCGGCGCGTATATGATGGCCGCCGCAATTCTGGTTTCCACTTTTGGCTGTGCGAATGGAATGTCGCTGGCCGGGGCGCGTGTGTACTATGCCATGAGCCAGGACGGGCTATTCTTCAAATCGGTCGGCAAGCTGCATCCGCGCTATCGCACCCCGGCCGCTGGCCTGCTGGTGCAAGCGGTGTGGACGGTGGTGCTCTGCGTCTCGGGATCTTACAACCAGCTGCTCGACTACATCATTTTTGCCGTCCTGGTTTTCTATATCCTCACCATTGCTGGGCTCTTTGTCTTGCGCTTCAAAGAGCCCGCCGCACCGCGACCCTACAAAGCGCTGGGTTATCCGGTGCTGCCGGCACTCTACATCGTGATGGCGTCGTGGATCTGTATCGTATTATTGCGTTACAAGCCACAGTACACGTGGCCAGGTCTCGTGCTCGTCCTGCTCGGGATCCCGGTCTATCTTTTCTGGTCGCGGCACTCCGCGCGCGCGTTGGTTGCAGATTCTCAAATCAATTCCTGAGGAGGATTGCCCTCGTCCATGTCCCGACTACTCCGTATCAAACCGATGTCCATGCTGACGCAAGAGGCGTGCGAAGAGGGCGAACACACCCTCAAACGCTCGCTCAGCGCGTTGAATCTAATCACGCTGGGCATCGGCGCTGTGATCGGAGCCGGCATCTTTACTCTCACTGGACAGGCAGCCGCGCTGCGTGCAGGACCGGCGGTCGCGCTGAGCTTTGTGGTGGCCGGATTGACCTGCGGATTCGCGGGGCTATGTTACGCGGAGTTTGCCTCGATTATTCCGATCGCCGGCTCGGCCTACACGTACGGCTACGCCACGCTCGGCGAGTTAGTCGCCTGGATCATTGGCTGGGACCTTTGTCTCGAGTACGCGTTTGGCGCGTCCACTGTCGCTTCAGGCTGGGCAGGCTACTTCAACAGCCTGCTACAGCAATTTCACATCTACATTCCACCGCAACTCACAGCCACCACCGGTACTCCGTTGGTTTTCTATCACGACCAATGGCTTCAGCTGATGTCTCTTCCGCCAGGCGTGAGCGATGCGGGCTTGCCCCATGCCACTGGGTTCTTCAACCTGATTGCTGTCTGCATCGTCGTGGTCATCACTGCAATTCTCGTGATCGGCATCAAGGAGTCGGCCAACTTCAACTCAGCCGTGGTCATCATTAAAGTCTCCATCGTCGGGGTCTTTCTCGTCGTCGGCGGTTACTTTCTCTTTCAGCACCCCGAAGTGGCAAAAGCAAATTGGCATCCTTTCATCCCACCTCCTGATGGACACGGCAACTTCGGTTGGCTCGGCATACCAACCGCGGCTGCATCGATTTTCTTCGCCTATATTGGTTTCGATGCCGTATCCACTGCCGCACAGGAAGCCAAGAACCCCGAGCGCGATATGCCGATTGGCATCCTCGGTTCGCTGGTCGTCTGCACGATCCTCTACATTCTTGTCTCGCTTGTACTGACTGGGCTGGTTAGCTACAAAACTCTGAACGTGTCGGCACCAGTGGCTCTTGCAATCGATGCCACAGGGGTTGGTTGGGGATCCCTTCTCGTGAAGATCGGCGCGGTGTTTGGCTTGGCCACCGTCATGCTTGTCATGTTGCTTGGTCAGACGCGCGTCTTCTACTCGATGTCCAAAGATGGATTACTTCCCAAGTGGGCATCGGCAGTGCACCCCAAATTCCGCACACCATGGATCACCACAATTGTCTTCGGCACATTTGCCGCGATCATGCCCGCTTTTCTGAACATTGAGCGTCTTTCGGAACTCGTCAATATCGGGACTTTGCTGGCCTTCACGATTGTGAGTGCGGGCGTCTGGGTGTTGCGCGTGCGTCACCCCGAGATGAAGAGGCCTTTCCGGACACCCCTTGTGCCGCTGGTGCCGATTCTTGGGATTCTCTCTGCGATTTTTCTCATGACACGGCTCGCGATGATTACCTGGATTGTCATGATCAGCTGGCTTCTGGTGGGGCTGCTGATTTACTTCGGGTATTCGATCAAGCACAGCAAGGTGCAAGCGCTGGCGGTCGCGCCTGAAGGGGATTGAAGGGAATTCACTGTACCTGGAAACTGCGAAGGGCCTCCCGCGGGAGGCCCTTCTGTTTGTCGCCGAAGACCGTATCAGGCGGTTGTCTTCGCGCAGAACTCATCGAAGACGCGGACGAGCTCGCCGGCTATCTGCTGCGCTGTGGCTTGCTCAATGACGTAGCGCTGCATCAGGTAGGCCAGCTTGCCGTCCCGCAGAATCGCAATGGCTGGTGAAGTGGGCGGGTTGCCGTCAAAGTAGCTGCGAGCACGCTCAGTGGCCTCGCGATCCTGACCGGCGAACACGGTAACGCTCTGGTCGGGCTTGTTGGCGGCGCTAGCCAGCGCCAGGCGAACACCGGGGCGCATTTTGCCGGCTGCACATCCGCAAATCGAATTCACGACCAACATCGTCGTGCCTGGCTTAGCCAATGCCGCATCTACTTCCTCGGCGCTGCGAGTTTCCTTGATTCCGGCGCGCACGAGCTCTTCGCGCATGGGAATCACCATCAGTTCTGGATACATGAATGCCTCCGGCTGGGAAAGTGCCTGATTTCATTTTATCCGAAAGTGCAGGTGTAGCCTTGAGAAGAAATGCGTGTGGAAGAAAACAAGGCACTTGCTCCGTTCACGACGTTTGACGTTGGCGGCCCGGCGCGCTGGTTTGCGCAGGCCGAGTGCGAGGACGATGTTGCCGAGGCTGCCGCCTGGGCGCGTGTGCGAGGCGTGCCTCTTTTTGTGCTGGGAGGGGGCAGCAATCTCCTCGTGGCAGACTCAGGGTTCGCGGGCTTGGTGCTGCATGTGGGCTTGCGTGGAGTTCGGAAATCCGAAAGAGGAGAGTGCGACCTTTATGAAGTCGGCGCCGGGGAAGACTGGGACGCCTTTGTGGAACGGAGCGTTGCAGATCATTGCGCTGGCCTTGAATGCATGGCTGGGATTCCCGGAACGGCGGGCGGGACGCCGGTTCAAAATGTCGGCGCTTATGGGCAGGAAGTCGCTTCAAGCATCATGAAGGTGCGGGCCTACGATCAGAAGATGGACAAGTTTGTCGAGTTCTCGAACGCGGATTGCAGATTTGCATATCGCCGCAGCCGCTTCAACACAAGTGATTGGGGCCGTTATGTTGTCACGCGGGTTGACTATCGACTTACTCCCGGCGGGACACCGACTCTGCGTTATGCCGATTTACAAAAGGAGTTTTCGGCGCGCTCGGATGTGAGCCTGCACGAAGTTGCGAATGCGGTGCGGCGCATTCGTCGATCCAAGGGGATGCTGCTCGTGGAGGGTGATCCGGACTGCCGTAGCGCGGGGAGCTTCTTCAAGAATCCTATTGTGAGCCCGAAGCGGATCGGAGAGATTGCGACCGCATGTGGGAAGGGGCCTCCGTCTTTTCCTGCCGGGCCGCAGGAGGAGGCCGCCGGTGGCGTGAAAATTGCTGCGGCGTGGCTGATTGAACAGGCGGGGTTCGCCAAGGGCTACACGAAGGGCGCCGCCGGAATATCGGCGCGGCACACATTAGCGCTGATCAATCGCGGCGGAGCTGCGGCCGCGGAGATTCTGGCGCTGGCTGATGAAATCGCATCCGCCGTCGAGGCTCGTTTTGGTATACGCCTTGAGAGGGAGCCGGTTCTGTTGGGATTTGAGGATGGTCGGGACTAGTTGCGTTCGATCCCTCTCCCCAAGCGTTCAATGATTCGTTGACGCTCAGCGCTCAGCGCAATCTCGGGGGGGCCGATCGCGACCACGCGACCTTCTCGCATGAGTGCAACCTCTGCACCGGAGGCATATGCGTCGGTTGCATCGTGTGTGACGAGGATCGTTTGCACATTTCGCCCGCGAAGCCACGCCTGTAGCCTTGCAAGGAGGGCATCGCTCGCCGCCCCGTCCAGTGCAGAAAAGGGTTCATCCAGCAAAAGCAATCTAGGTAAGGGCGCGAGTGCACGGGCCAAAGCGACTCGCTGGGCTTCTCCGCCAGAAAGGTCATGCGGATGACGATGTTCCAGATTCGCCGCATCGACGAGCGTGAGCATTTCCTCTATGCGCTCGGCGCGTCGGCCACGATTGAGGCCAGCGAGTCCATATCCAACGTTGGCGGCAACGCTCATATGAGGAAAAAGCGCAGGCTGCTGCGCAACCAGTGCGGTCTTGCGATGGCCCGGCTTCAGGTGAATGCGGCGCGCGGAATCACTCAAGGCGTGCCCATCGAGTGCGATGTTGCCACGATCGGGCAGATCAAGACCGGCGAGATAACGCAGAAGTGTGCTTTTGCCTGCACCGGATGGTCCAAAAATCACCGTCCACTCGGAGGCGAAGTGACAGTCCACCTGAAGATGGAAGCTGCCACGACGCACTTCGAGGGCGAACTCAAGCATGGGAACCTCTGCGCTTCCGATTGCCGCTGTAGATCGCTGCCAATGCCACGACGCTGAGCGCCAGGAGAATCGAGGCGGTGCGGTTTGCTGCCGCGTAATCAAAGTTCTCTACCTGGTTGTAAAGCAGGATGGAGAGGGTTCGCGTGGCGCCGGGAATATCGCCGCCGAGCATGAGTACAACTCCAAACTCACCGACGGTGTGCAGAAAGCTCAACACAGCAGCGGCGAGCAGCGATCGACGAGCCAAGGGAACGAACAGGGTGAAGACAATGCGGAACGGATTGGCCCCGAGGAGACGTGCAGCGTCAACCAACGCGGGCTCGACGGCGGCGAAACCAGCGACGAGAGGCTGCACCGCAAAGGGAAGACTGTATATCACCGAGCCGACGACCAATCCAGAAAAGGAAAAGGCGAGTGGGTGGCCAAGAAGCGCGGTGACACCTCGGCCGATGGCCGTGCGCGGTCCGAGGAGAACTAGCAGAAAGAATCCGAGCACCGTCGGGGGCAGAACTAAGGGCAGGGTTGCCAGGGCTTCGAGCACAGCGAGCCATCGGCTGCGTCCGAGGACCAAGAGCGCAGATAGAGGAATGGACAGAACAAGAAGGATTGCCGTGGTAATTGTTGCGAGCCGGAGCGTGAGGGCCAGCGCTTGCCAATCCATCGTTCAGCGAACCCTCATTTCACAGGCGTGAGGCCGCTCTTGGCAAGCTGTGCCTGCACTGGCGGAGAAAGCAGGAAATCGAGAAGCTTGTGAACGGCTGCGCGCTGGCTTGTTTTGCTCACGATGGCAGCGCCTTGCTCAATTGGCGGGTAGAGATCGCGCGGAATCACAAAGTAGGCGCCGCTCGCGCTGAGTCGTGGCGTGAGTGCGGACGTGAGGGAGATGAGTCCTGCATCCGCATTGCCTGAATCAACGAACTGCGCTGTCTGCGCTATGTTTTCCGCGGTCACGATACGGGTTTTGAGTTCATCGTAAATTTTGAGGTTGGCTAGAGCGGCGACGGCGGCACGGCCGTAGGGCGCGCGCTCAGGATTTGCGATTGCAAGGCGCTTTAGATGAGGATCGCGCAAGAGATCGAGCGACGGCGACAGTTGGGAGTCTTTGCGTGTCCATAGGACGAGGGTTCCTTTGGCATAGGTAATCGGCGTCGACGAATCGGATGAACCCGCTGTATCGGCAAGGCCGGCATCGATCAGGCGTTTTGGGTAGCTCAAATCCGCCGACAGGAAGAGATCGAAGGGGGCCCCGTTTTGGATTTGTGTCGTCAGCACGGCCGAAGCTTGGTAGGTGGCTTCGGCGTCAATGCCGGTGGCTTCGTGGAATTGTTCAAGGATCGGAGGCAAGACCGGTTCAAGGTCAGCAGCTGCGGCGATGCGCAGCGGTGTCTGCGCAAGCAGTGAGGGGAGGCCGAGCACAGCAAGCAGCGAAATGAGAAACCGGTGCGGCATCGTGGGTCTCTGGGTCTCCGGTGCAAGCAAAAATCGTCTCACGCTGGTAGGCTAACACCAAGGATGAACGACAATCTGCATCAGTTACGCTGCTTCGGATGTGGCGACCGCATCGCTGGGTCAGACGCGCAGCCGGATTTTAGGTGCGCGCAATGCGGCGATCTTTTCGAAGTGGAATACGCGGGATGGAGTCTACGGCAGGGAACGAATCGGCCGAACCCCGGTGCGTTGAAGTGGCTTTGGCGGGAGCGGCGCTGCTCTTCTGAGGCACTTGATCAATCCGGTGTCTGGCGATTCCGGGAACTGCTGCCAATTCTGGAGAATTACGGCAATGCCGTAACGCTGCGGGAAGGGAACACGCCCCTTTATGCGTTGACCCGTGCCGCGCGCAGTCTCGGGATGGACCAGTTATTCGCGAAACACCAGGGGATGAACCCGACGGGATCTTTCAAGGATACTGGGATGACGGCGGCCTTGAGTGTGGCAAAGGAGCGAGGATTCGAGTGGGTAGCATGCGCGTCGACGGGGAACACTTCGGCGGCGATGGCCGCTTACGCCGCTCGCGCGGGACTGCGCAGCCTGGTATTGATTCCTGAAGGGAAGATTGCGTGGGGCAAACTTGCGCAAGCCATGGATTATGGTGCGGTCACTTGCCAGCTCAAAACCGATTTCGACGGCTGTGTCAAGGTGCTGGCGGAGATTGTGCGGCACGAGCCTATCTACTTGCTGAATTCCGTGAATCCCTATCGGCTTGAGGGGCAAAAGACGCCGGCGATGGAGATCGCCGAAGCGCTCGAGTGGGCGGTTCCCGATCACCTGATTGTTCCTGGCGGTAATCTCGCCAACAGCTCGGCTTTAGGTAAGGGTTTCCGTGAATTGAAAGAGCTTGGACTGGTGGCGCGGATGCCGCGCATATCGGTGATCCAGGCTGAGGGCGCGAATCCGCTTGTGCGCAGCTTTGCTCACAGCCATGGAAGCGAGTTGGAGCCGGTGGAGGCTCACACGCGCGCCTCGGCTATTCGCATTGGGAATCCCGCCTCATGGCGCAAGGCTGTGCGTGTGATTCAGGACACGGATGGCTGGTGCCTCGATGTCACCGAAACGGAGATTGCGATCGCGAAGGCGGAACTGGGAGCTGAGGGACTTGGGTGCGAGCCGGCGTCGGCGGTCACGCTTGCGGGTCTGAAAAAGCTTCGTGCCGATGAAAGAGTAGGTGCCGGGGAGACTGTCGTGCTTCTTCTGACCGGACATACGTTGAAGGATGCCGACTACACCATCGATTTTCACCGCAGGACCTTGCTTAAAGAACAGGAGATCGTCGGTCGCGAAGCGGAAATTGATGGATTGCGGCGCAACGCGTTTGCCGTAGAGGCAAACCCGACCGCCGTACTGACGGCCATGAGGGGAAATGCCGGATGACGACTGTCCCGACTGGGAGCGGCCGGGGCCTTCGGTTGCGCCTTCCGGCTACATCAGCAAACCTGGGGGCGGGGTTCGATGCTGCGGCTGTGGCTCTCGATTTCTTTCTCGAAATAGACGCCGAGCCCGCGGAAGAATTTTCGATTGACGCGACGGGCCGCGACGCGGTGCGTTGTTCGCACTTGGAAGATAATCTCATCCTTGGCGTTTATCGCAAGCTACTCGCGGAGAATGGAAGACCGGAAACTCCACTCGCTTTACGCATGGCGAATGGCATCCCGCTCGGAATGGGGTGCGGGTCGTCGGCTGCAGGAAGACTTGCAGCAATTGCGATGGCTGTGCATTTTGGTCAGCTCGGATGGAGCTCTGATCAAATCCTCGAAGAGGCCAGCGCATTAGAGGGGCATCCCGATAATGCAGCTGCCTGCTGGTTAGGCGGCTTCGTTGCTGCGGCATGCGAGGGCCGAACGGTACATGCTGCGCGCGTTTCTCCGCCTTCCGAATGGCGTGCGATTATCGCGCTGCCATCGAGGCCGCTCGCGACGAGCAAAGCGCGCGCGGTTCTTCCCGATTTGTATTCACGATTGGATGTAGTTGCAAACATCCAGTCGGCGAGTCTGCTCGGTCTGGCATTCGCCCAGGCGCGGGGCGACTTGTTGCGCGTCGCGATGAGCGACCGGATTCACCAGCCTTATCGACAATCGATCTGCCCGCTGCTTTCCCGAATCCTGCCGTTGGCTGGCTCCCATGGGATACTTGGCGCGGCCTTGAGCGGGGCGGGCCCTGCGATGCTTGTCGTGGTCGACGGGGCACGGAATCTGGATATAGCGTCTACCGCTATCTATGAGGCTGTAAGCGGCTTGGAGGTGCCGGAGCTCCACCTTTGCAACTTTGAGCTCGGAGGAGCAGTACGGTTGCTGAGAGATGTCGTGGCATGACAGTGGGCTATCTTCGTACGGATACGACAGTGAGCTCCCTCGGGTCAGATAGCAAGGGTCCATTCATCCGCGCAGGCAGTTATCGTAACTATAATTTGGACTTCTGTTCGGTTATCTCTTTTGTTAATCACCTGTCGGTGATTACTCCTTGTATTACCTAAGTTTACTTGCTATTCGGCCCTGGAACACCTACATTCGCTCCGTGGGCAGTTCTGGGGGAGGGCTGCTCTAGCGCCCGTGATCCTTATTGGGATCCGGGCGCTTCTATTTGCATGACCTGAAGCTATAGAGTCGCGATTTAGAGAAGCTTCGAGTATTTGGAATGAGCGCCCGTTCTCCTGCATTGGGTTGGACCAAGGTGTAGTCGCGGACTGCGACGTTTGAGCACCCAGCGCATCTAGTAATATGCGACTTCGATTAGACTAATCGGAGAGCGTGCAAGGAGGATCATGGCGGGGCTGGGAGTTATGGAAGTAAGCGATGCGACATTCGATCAGGAAGTGCTGCGGAGTGAGCAGCCGGTTCTGGTCGATTTTTGGGCGGTTTGGTGCGGACCGTGCAGAGCGATTGCACCGATGGTGGATAGTGTGGCCACCACCTACACGGGCAAACTGAAAGTGACAAAGATGAATGTGGATGAGAACGGTGCGACGCCGTCGCGCTACGGCATCCGGGGCATCCCAACGCTGCTGTTTTTCAAAGGTGGCAAGGTCGCCGATCAAGTAGTGGGCTATGTGCCCCAGAACGTGATTGAAGAGAAGGTGCAGCGCCTCTTGGCGTAAGAAGGGCAGAAAGCGATGGTTTCGAGAGAGGGGTCGGCATGTGCCGGCCTCTCTTTTTTGTAGGTCCAGTCCCACCTGCGAATGTTAACGATATTTGCGGAGGACGCCGAGCACACGGCCTTGGATCGCGACATGCGCGGCTTGAACGTAAATCGGCTCCATTTCGATATTCGCAGGCTGCAGCCGCACTACCTGTCCTTCGGAATAGAAACGCTTCAGCGTAGTCTCCGCACCATGCACAAGCGCGACAACAATTTCGCCCTGACGTGCGGTGCGCGTTCGTTCGACGAGGACATAATCACCATTGATGATGTGTTCATCGCGCATGGAGTCGCCACGAACTTCAAGAGCAAAGACATCGCGGTTGCCAACCACATCGTGCAAGGAGATGGTCTCAAGGGTTTGAGTGGCTTCCACCGGCAATCCTGCCGCGATTCTTCCGACCAGGGGGAGGCGGTCGGTTGAACGAGTGCGTGCACCCGGCGGGAGGACGTCGATTGAACGGCTGCGATTGTGAACGCGATCGAGCATGCCCTTTTTCTCGAGATTGGTGATGTGCTTATGAACGGTCGCCAAGCTTTTGAGGCTCATAGCCCTGGCAATCTCTTCAAAGGAAGGGGAATAGCCATTGCGGACCACAAATGATTCGAGGAAATCGAGGATCTCTTTTTGCCTGCGAGTAACGGCCATGGGCGAATTATAGCGAACAAAAAGCGAATCGGCTGGACTTTGCAGGCTTTTTCTTTCAAGGCGGATCAAGAAGGGAAAGTGACCATTCCGACTTCTCTAGTTAGCTTGGGTGCTGGCGGGGGGAAGATTGTCGACCCGGTTTTTGCGGATTGGATTTCGTGGTGAATAGGACGTGATTTCTGTCGTTCAACGCAAGTCCCAAAGTTCCATTTTGGAACCTATTTAGCTTCGATTTTCCCTCGCTGGAACCTGCCTTTAATGATTTCTCTAATCCCGCTTGAGTTCTCTTTCGTTGCGTCGCAATGTGGTTACAGCCGAAGGTTAGTGCAGGCTAACTCAGGCGGCGAAGAGGGAATTCAATTCAGCTTCCGCCGCATAGAAGGGCCAAAATGAAGTTACTGGTTGCCGAGGACGACAGAGCGCTCGGGGAGTTCTTAAGGCGCGGTCTGGAGGCGGACGGCTATCGAGTTCGTCTGGCATTGGATGGCGCGGCAGCAATCGAAGCATTTCATGAAGATCTTCCCGATCTTACGATTCTTGACTTGAACATGCCGATCAAAGATGGCGAGCAGGTTCTGAGCGATGTTCGAAAGACGGACGCCGATCTCCCGGTATTGGTATTGACCGCACGCCAGGAAATGGACACGCGGGTCCGTTGCCTGGATCGTGGTGCCGACGATCTGCGCAACGCGCTTTTGAGGCGAATTTCAAGGCAGTGACAACCTTCGATACCGTGACACAGGAAACGATCAACATGATCCACTAATCGATCTGGACACCAATTGTCGATCCAACAGTTAACACGAATGCCTTGCTTTGGACGCATATCCATGCGACCAGCGGGGTGTTCGCGCGAACTGCTCAGGTTTCGATCATATGGACTGACTTCACCCTGTAACCGATGAACCGGATTTCTACTTCATAGAGCGCCTGCATTTGTGTTTTCTGATGCTGCGAGCGCAGTCTCTGCTCTTATATCATTCGTATGCACAGCGCTCTCTCGTTGTTCGTCCAACTAGGAAAGCTTAGGGCTTCTGACTTCCACGAAGAGCCCTTTGCCCTGCGCTAGTAGTTTTCCTTCGTTGTCGAGGATGCGGGCTTCGGCCCAATGCTTGCGCCCTTCGCTTCGAACAACTTTGCCCTCCATTCGAACGAGCGCGCCAGAAGGTACAGGACGACGGTAATCAATTTCCATATGCCGTGTCATGGCAGTGAGGCCCTTGGCGCGGACTGCCTTGCTCATCGACTCGTCAAGAAGCGTTGCGATGATGCCTCCATGGAGAAACCCGGGGTGACCCTCGAATCGATCATGGATGGTTGCTGGACATATGACGGTGCCGTCGGGCGCAAGCAGGAATTCAAGTTGAAGCCCGCCGGCGTTGGCCTGGCCGCAACCGAAGCATCGATTCTGAGCGGCGTGGGCGAAGGGGGTGAGGTTGTCGAAATGAGGTCGCATCATAGTGTGAGATTCCCCGCGAGGATCCTCGCAAAGACAGCTGCGTCGACGTTGGCGCCGGTAAGAACTAATCCGATGCGTCGACCTCCCAGAACTGAAGACTGACGGATTGAAGCGGCCAGCGCGGCTGCTGCAGCGCCTTCGGCGAGATTGTGGGTGTCCTGGTAATACACGCGCATCGCGTCGACGATCTCGGCATCGGAAACCTCAACGATACGGGCAACGTTGTTCCAGATACTCTCCATTGCGGACGGATTCGGTTTTCGGCAGGCGAGGCCATCGGCGATCAAAGTGGCAGCCGGTGCCTCGACGATCTTGTGCTGTGAGAAACTCAGCGCATAGGAAGGCGACTGTGCGGAGACTACGCCGATAATCTCCGTTTTGATCCCCAAGGCATTGCGTGCCGCGGCAACGCCGCAGATGGACGATCCGAGCCCGATGGGAACGTAAATCGCGTCCAGCGGCGGTGCACCTTTGAAGAACTCCAGGGCATAGGTGGCGGTCCCCATTACCAGCCGTTCGTGAAATGAATCGACCAGGGCAAAGCTCCGCTCTGTCGCTAGACCACGCGCGAACTCAAGCGACTCCTGGAAATCGTGGCCATGTTCCACCAGTTCGACCCCTTGCGCCTGCATGGCACGGTTTTTCTCAGGACTGTTGCCGTGCGGCACGACAATCACAGCCTTCAATCCGATGAGCCGCGCAGCCATGCCAACGCCCTGGCCGTGATTGCCCCGCGTGGCAGCGACAACGCCGGCGACGCTGGGTTGCGTCTGTTTGAGCCATTCAATGTAAACAAGTGCTCCGCGCAGTTTGAAGGCGCCCACGGGCGTATGGTTCTCATGCTTGATCCAGACCTCGGTTCCGAGCCGCTGATTGAGGAGCGGCCACGTGTATTGAGGCGTCGGGGACATGTAGCGATAGACAATTGCCTGTGCGTCCTCAATTTGAGGGAGTGTCGGGAGGTTCATTCGTCCAGCATATCGGAGGTGGCCTTAACAAGAATGCGGCCGTGGTAGATTCGGGCTCATGGAATTCCGGATCCGGAGAGCCGTTGCAGCCGACGCCGTCGCGATTGCGCGCGTGCACGTCGAGAGCTGGAGGAGTACTTACGCTGGAATCGTCCCAGAAGAGATTCTGGCCTCGCTCAATCTCGACGAGCGTGCAGAGATGTGGGAGAGAATGCTTGCGGCTGAAGATGGATTGATATTCGTCGCCGAAGAGAAAGCTAGTGTCTTTGGTTTTTGCTGCGGAGGAAAGCTGAGGGAAGATCTAGACTCTTACGACGCAGAGCTATTCGCGATCTATCTTTTGCGCGAAAGCCAGACGAGGGGAGCTGGACGCGCCTTATTTGAAGCGCTTGTAGCTTCGCTGCAAGAGGCGGGATATTCGGGAATGGCGCTCTGGGTTTTGAAGGATAATCCTGCCGCACGCTTCTATGAGCATCTAGGTGGCGTGCGGATCGCAAGCAAACAGATCAATATTGGCGGCGCCCATTTGGAAGAAGTGGCGTACGGATGGCCGAAGCTCGAGGATGTCCTGGAGAAGGGGATCACGGCCAATGGGGAACTATGAAGTTCGGCAAAGTTGGATCTTCGGCGGCGGAGTTTTTTTATTCCTTGGAATCGCGGTCGGCCTCGGCTACGGAATGGCAGGATGTCATCGTGTTCCACCGTTGACACCTCAAGAAGCGGAAGGGAAGCATCTCTACTCTGTGCGATGCGCGCATTGCCACGAAGACAACGATCTGGCTCTGAAGAAGGTTCCGCCCGACCTGCACAACGTATTCGCGCACACCACTCTTCCCAGCGGAGCGCCTGCCACGGATCCGGAAGTGAGGCGTGTCGTCCTGTCAGGCAAGGGAATGATGCCCTCGTTTGCCGGACGCTTCAGTGACGAACAGATGGCCGCGCTCATCGCGTACTTGCATACGAGGTTGCGTTAAACGGCTAAAGATGGCCGGGAACGAATCTTATCCTTTCATTCGTACCGGATCGCCTTCATTGGATCGAGCCCGGCAGCTCGACGAGCCGGAACTGTGCAAGCCAAAGCTGCAACCAAAGAGAGAACGATTGCAGACGCGAGCAGCAGCAGCGGATCGCGAGAACTTTCGGCAGCCCAGGCAGCCAAGACCTTGTTAAGTGAAAGCGTGAGCACGATGCCTACGAGAACACCTCCGCCAACGCTGGCCGCCATGGAACGGAAGACGATGCGCAGGACATGGCTTCGCTGCGCTCCAAGAGCAATGCGAATTCCGAATTCGTTGGTGCGTTGCACGACGGTGTAGGAGACAACGCTGTAGAGGCCGACAGCCGCCAGCGCAAGTGCCAAGCCTGCGAATGCGCCGAAGAGCCATGCGACGAGCTGCCCACGGGCCCACTCCGGTGTCCGGGTGATCCAATGCTCCAGGTCGCGTACGTCCCCATTTGTCTGCTGGTCATGGTCGACAGAGTTTACCTTTTGCCGTATTGCGTGCAGAAGCGTCAGTGGCGGGATTTCAGATCGCACCAGGATCTGGGTGTACATGCCCATCGCAAAGGTGAACGGCGCAAAGGCCTCCGGAAGGACCGGCTTTGCAAGCCCATCGTTGAGCTTGTCGGCCACGACTCCTACGATGAGAACCCCATTCTCGTACCCCGGCGCCAAGAGGAGGAAGGGCGGCTGTTCCTTGACCTCGGGCAAGCGGAGGGTGTGCCCCACCGCGTCACCGTTCGGAAAATAGCGCTTTGCGAGCGTCTGATTGATGACGACCAGTGGAGCGCCGCGATGATTCTCCGATTCGTCCCAGATGCGTCCCTGGAGAACCGGAATTCTCAGAATCCTGAAATACGATGGGCTGACGATGTTGACGCGCAGAGACTGATCTTCTCCCGATGGCTTTCCGACAATTTCGAACTTGGTTTGGAAACCGTTGTCCGGAGGCGTGGCGTTGCTCGACACGGCCGTCATCGAAACACCAGGGACGGACGCCACTGCGGAGTGGAGCTTCTCAAAGTACGCCGCACGCTCCGGCCAGGTCTTATACGTGCCGTCGTGGATTGGGATTCCAACCGACATGACGTTATGCGGATCGTATCCGAGGTCTCTATGGGCTACTCGAAGGAAACCTTCAATCGCTGCTCCTGCTCCGGCGAGCATGAGTAAAGTGAGCGCAATCTGCGAGGCGATCAGAGTATGGTGCAGCCTTCGGCCGTTCACGCCGCTGGTTGTTTTGCGGGTGTTTGATTGCATGATCTGGCTGACCTCGGGCCGCGACAGCTGCAACGCCGGCCACAAACCGAAGAGAACCCCCGTTGTGACGGCCACCGTAATGCAAAAGATGAGAACAGGTAAATTGATCTGGATTGCCGCTTCATGAGGGAAGGAGAACTCGGGCAGGTTGGCGACGATTACGGCAAGAGTCTTGTACGCGAGTACGAGACCGATCGCGGCTCCTGTGATAGAGAGCAGGAGCGCCTCAGTGAGAAGCTGGCGAATAATACGTCTGCCGCTAGCGCCGATCGCCGAACGAACCGCAAATTCATGCTGCCGGCTTGTGGCGCGGGCGAGCTGCAAGATTGAAACATTGCCGCAGCCGATCAGGAGCAGCAAAGCAACTGCGCCAAACAGGAGGTACAGCGTTCCGCCCAGCTGCTTGATGAAGTCTTCATTGAGGCCGACGACGTGAAGGCGCAGCTGATCGTGGGGGAAATGGGTGGGGGTCTCACGGGCAAACTCAGTAATGAGGGGTTGCAGAGCTGCATCCGCCTGGGCGTGGGTCACGCCGGGCTTCAGGCGTACGCCTGCGTAGTAGTTCCGAACCTGATCCTGCGTCACCTTGAGAGGCAAATAGACGTCCGCGTCGCCCCAGGTGAAGCGCGAGGCTGCCACACCCACGATGGTGTAGTTCTTCCTGACCATTTGCATGGTCTTGCCAAGGACGGCGGGGTCGGAATTGAAGTGGCGCTGCCAGAATTTGTAGCCCAAGACGACAACGGGCTGCGGGTCTTGCCCGTCGACGGCATCGGAAAGCTGCAAGCCACGCCCAAGTGCCGCCGGGACGCCAAAAAAGTTGAACCCATTGGACGAGAGATAGACGGCATTCACGTCTTCCGGCACATCGCTGCCGGTTACAGTGAGGTTCCAGTCGTCTTCAAGAAAGGTGTCTTCCACAACAGGAGATTTGCGGAGTTGTTGCCACTGCGTGCCGGTTACGCCAAAACCGCGCAGATCGCCTTTTGGAGTAAGCAGTCGCATGTGGATCATCCGGTCGGGCGCTTTATATGGATATGGGTCCATGAGAATTGCGTAAACAACACTGAAGACAGCGGTGGTTGCGCCTATCCCCAGCGCCAGCGAAACCACCGCGGTAAGCGTGAACCCCGGCAACTTGACGAGCTGGCGGAACGAATAGCGCAGATCCTGCAGCAGGGTTCTCATCAAATCCTCCATATGCCGCTTTTTTGCGGTTCACTTGAATCAATAGAACTGGCTTGAACCCGGGCGCGTCGGCTGGGTCTTCCATCCGGAGGCCGACTGGCTCAAAAAAAGCCGACATCAACCCCCAAAAAACAAAAAGGAGGGGACTTGCCTTTGTGAGTGCTATTGGCAACTGTCCCCAGGGAGACTACATGTGGATGGTAAGAGCAAGCGAACGGCCAAGCACATGCCGATAACCCTTTGATTTTGTGAAGGGAGATCGACCCTCAACGATTAGAAACGTCCGCTTTCGTCCTTGGCTGTTCACAAATGAACGGTGCTGGGGACAACAGCCTGTCCCTGCCAGATCCGAGGAATTCTTTTCATGCTCTATACTCAGGATTGTTATGCCGACGGAAAAAACCTTCTATCTTGAGACGTTCGGTTGCCAGATGAACGCCCATGATTCTGAGAAGGTGATCGGGACGCTCCAGCAACAGGGCTATCGGCAGGTTGAATCGGAACTTGACGCCGGCCTGATCCTTTACAACACCTGCTCGATCCGCGATAAAGCCGAGCAGAAGGTCTTCAATCGCCTGAATGATTACAAGAAGCTGCACAAGGCCGGAAAGCGCTTTGGCGTGCTCGGTTGTGTTGCACAGCAAGAGGGCGAGAAGATATTCGACCGCGCCCCGTATGTCTCTCTGGTGTCCGGATCTGCCTCTTACCGGAAATTACCCGAGATGCTGTCGCGGCTGGAGTCAGGCGAGTCGCGCATTACGGGGCTTGACGATCGGCAGACAGAGGAAACCTTCGAAACCGAATTTACGGCGCGGCAGAATCCCTATCGCGGCTACATCACTATCATTGAGGGATGCGATAAGTTTTGTTCCTATTGCGTGGTCCCGTATACACGAGGCAAGGAGCGAAGCCGCGGATCATCATCCGTGCTCGCAGAAGCCAGACGGATTGCCGATCAGGGCTACACGGAGATTCAGCTGCTGGGCCAGAACGTCAATAGTTATCGCGACCCGGAAGGGAAGTCGAGCTTCGCGGAACTGCTTGACGCGGTGGGGCGGGTAGACGGAATTCGACGGGTCCGCTTCACAACCAGCCATCCCCGCGACTTTACCCGGGACATTGTTGAAGCGATCGATGCCAATCCCGCACTCTGCGATCATGTGCATTTGCCGGTTCAATCGGGTTCGTCTCGCGTGTTGAAGATGATGGCGAGGGAGTACTCCCGCGATTGGTACATAGAACGAATCGGCTGGATCAAGGCAGCGAAAAGGCCGATCTCTCTTTCTACGGATATCATCGTGGGTTTTCCGGGCGAGACGGCTGAAGACTTTATCGAGACGATGGACCTTTTGCAGCAGGTCCAGTACGATTGCGTGTTTGGTTTCAAATATTCGGCCCGGCCGAATACACCCGCGCTGACTATGATTGATTCAATCCCGGACGGCGAGAAGGCGAATCGACTTCAAGTGTTGCTGGATCGGCAACGCGAGATTCAGAGAGTTAATTATTCGAAACAGATAGGCCAACTGCTTGAAGTGATGGTAGAAGGTCAAAATCCGGCGCGAGGACAAATTTCTGGACGTAGCAGCCAAAACAAACCTGTGAACTTTACTCACCTGCAACCCATCGCACCCGCACCTGGAAGTTATGTGCAAGTCAGAATCACAGGGGCTTTCCCCAACAGTCTTGTTGGTGAGGCCGTCTAATAGCAGGACGACGCAGGAGGGGAGCCCATGGATGTTGAAGTTCGGATTCGCGGACTGATGATGGACCCAGCCACGAATATGCCTATTGTTGTCCTGAAGGACGTTGCATCGGATACAGTAATGCCGATCTGGGTGGGGATTTTTGAGGCGAATGCAATCGCGATTGAGATCGAAAAGCTAGCTGCCCCGCGGCCGATGACGCATGACTTAACGAGAAATCTCATCCGTCACTTGAATGGGACGCTTGAAAGGGTTGTCATTACAGAACTTAGGGATGATACGTTTTTTGCGATCCTATGGATGCGGCAGGATAATGAGCCGATCACCGTCGATGCGCGCCCTTCGGATGCAATCGCACTGGCGCTGCGCGCGGACTGCCCAATCTATGTGTCGGAGCAGGTGATGCAATCGGCCAAACTGAATACGTCGGGACCCGCGGAAGGGCCCACGGCCGAGCAACTGCGTGGCTGGCTCGAGGGCCTCAATGACGAGGACATGGGCCGCTACAAAATGTAGACAATCTGCGTTACGGGGAAGAGAGTACAGCCCCTGGTACGCCAGGATTTAGAGCCGCTTCTCCAGTATTCTGATTGAGTATACAGAATATCTGTTATCAGACATTAGATGGCGCAGGCAGCTGCGCTCTGTTCCATCTCTCAACTTCGCCAATAACGGGACCTGCCGAGGTCGGCTGATCTCGAATCGCGAACCCCCCGGGCTCACTTGGTCACGCTTCGCGAAGCACCCTGAAAAATATCGACGAACTCACGGTAGTGTCGTGCAATCTCCGCAACTGCTCCATCGCGAGTCATCTTCCCGCTGCGCCAGGCAACCAGTGGATCCCAGAAGTCAGTCCGTCCAACCGCGAAGCCGATGAATCCCTCGACGCTGGCAGCAACGGTGAGCCATTTTTGGACCTGCTGCTCATCTTCCCCGCGGCCGAGGATAATGCAGCCCACCTTTTCCCGCCCGACCCGCCGGGCGGCGGCGACAATCTTCTCGCAATCCTCCGGCCGGTCCAGCCCCTCGATCTTCCAGATGTCCGGTTCGACCTGTGCATCCTGCAGTTCGCGAATCGTCTGCACCATGAGACCCGGACGCACTTCCACGTCGTATCTCTTCTTATCGCCATTCAACTTGTCGAGTTGCGCCTCCTCTGGAGGCACGAGCAACTCGAACATGAACAGGCTTCGTCCGGTCTTCTGCAAATAGGAAGACAACCGGGCAAGTCTCTCTGCCTGGCGGCGGTTGAGAGCGGCGTCGCCCTCGGGGTTGTAGCGCACGAGAACCTTGCAGAATGTCGGCTGGAATGCCTCGATGTGGGCAGGAAAGTCCTCGCCGTATTGGAAGTCGAATTCTTCCTGGCCGCTCTTCTCGGCCGGACAAGCGATCTGGTAGCCCTGCGCCTTGGCGTCGCGAAGAATGGCCGCGCCGAACTGCTCATCGACCAGGATCGCGGCATCTTCTTTGCGTACGCCGCCGGCTACGGCTGCTTTGAACCCGTCATAGATTACTTGCTTTGCGGCTGCAATTTGCGCGGTCTGCTCAGCAGAGAGAGGTTCATGCCAGCCGAACATTTTGGTTTCAAACGAGCCCCGGTGATCGAACGGGAGAATATACAGAGGTCGATCGTATCCACGCGGACTCATGCACCCTCCTTATCTCTCCTGTAGCGCTTGATGAGGTTGTTGGTTGAACTGTCGTGACTCAATGTTGGCTCATTCGGGCTTTCCAGTTCCGGGATGATGCGCTGTGCAAGCGCCTTGCCTAGTTCGACGCCCCATTGGTCAAAAGAGTTGATCTGCCAAATCGTTCCTTGCGTGAAAACGCTGTGCTCGTAGAGAGCGACAAGTTTGCCCAGCACGTCCGGGGTGAGCCGATCGGCAAAGATTGTATTCGAAGGACGATTTCCCTCGAAGACGCGATGCGGGACAAGCCAATCCGGCGTGCCTTCGCTTTTCACCTGTTCCGGCGTCTTGCCGAATGCCAGGGCTTCGGTCTGTGCGAAAACATTCGCGATCAGCATGTCATGGTGCCGGCCCAGGTTGTTTAGGCTCTTGGAGAACGCAATAAAGTCGCACGGGATCAGGTTAGTGCCTTGATGGATCAGCTGGTAGAAAGAGTGCTGGCCGTTGGTCCCCGGCTCTCCCCAATAGATCGGACCGGTCGCATACCCGACCTTAATGCCTTTGAGGGTCACGTGCTTGCCATTACTCTCCATGGTGAGTTGCTGCAGGTACGCGGGAAAGCGCTTGAGATATTGTTCGTAGGGTAAGACCGCGACCGTCTGAGCCCCGAAAAAGTCGACATACCAGATGCCCAACAACCCCAGCAGCACCGGCAAATTGCGTTCGAAGGGTGTGGTGCGGAAGTGCTCGTCCATCTGGTGAAAACCGCTCAACATGGCTTGGAAATTCTCCGGACCGATGGCCAGCATGGTCGAAAGGCCGATTGCGGAGTCCATCGAGTAACGCCCGCCAACCCAATCCCAGAAGCCGAACATATTGGCGGTGTCGATTCCAAATTTCCCCACTTCAACCGCATTCGTCGACACGGCAACAAAGTGTTTGGCGATGGCGGCAGAGTGTTTTAAGGTCTCAAGTGCCCAAACGCGCGCAGTGTGTGCGTTGGTCATCGTCTCTAAAGTCGTAAAGGTCTTTGACGAGATAATGAAAAGCGTCTCCTCAGCATCCAGGTCGCGTGTAGCTTCGGCAAAGTCGGTTCCATCCACGTTGGAAACGAATCGGAACGTCATATCGCGGTCGCTATAGTGTTTCAGCGCTTCATATGCCATAACCGGCCCGAGATCCGAGCCTCCGATCCCGATGTTCACTACGTTGCGAATTCGCTTGCCGGTGTACCCTGTCCAATCGCCGCTCCGAACACGGTTCGAGAAAGCAGCCATCCTGTCGAGGACGGCATGAACCTCCGGTACGACATCCTTCCGGTCGACGAGTATAGAGGTACCCTTCGGCGCGCGCAAGGCGACGTGGAGCACGGCCCGTTTCTCGGTGACATTGATCTTCTCGCCCCGAAACATCGCGTCGATGCGTTGTCTGAGGCCTGACTCTTCGGCAAGCTTGAGAAGTAATTGAAGAGTTTCGTCGGTGATGCGGTTCTTCGAGTAATCGAAGAACAGGCCAACTGCCTCTGCCGTCATGCGCTCCCCGCGCCCTGGGTCCTCGACAAAAAGCTCCCGCAGATGCCTCATCCGGATCTGTTTGTAGTGCGCTTGCAGAGCCTTAAAAGCGTCACGCCTGGTGAATGAACGGATACTCGGGCTCTTTGTGTTCTTTTCGACAACTGTCGTCATACCGATCTCCTCTGATGCGCGCGATCGAAGAAAAAGTCGATCGATGCGCGTCTTCCCTGCCCTCGTTTACATGCTTGTGATCCCCGTGCAATATCCCTACAAAAGGTTAAGACTATCGCAATGTCATGAAAGTTTCTTGAAGGGCCGCTGTGGATTCCGGCGAAGTCTGCGAAGAATCCACTGACCTTTGTTTTCAACCCCCGCACCCCAACGAATCGGCATTGGTTTAGCGGCGGAAACGCGAAATGAGGTAGAACAAAGCGGACAAGAGAAGACTGAGCAGGATTGACGTGCCCAGAGGGGCAAACAAAGAGAAGTTCTTTCCCCGGTAGGAAATGTCTCCCGGGAGCCGGCCTAGGGGTAACCCGATGCGGGCTGCAAGGAGCAGAAATGCTCCGAGCAAGACCAGGAATAGCCCAATTCCAAGAAGAGCTTTGCCGAGTTCACTCATGGACTGCAGTCTCAACGCACTTACTTCGGCTAGGATACAAGGACGGGCCCAGCGGACCTAACTTGTGGATTCACGTGGGAGGGGCATTCGATGCAAATTGTTACATTGCTCGCTGGGATCGGCTGCATCATCGCGGTACTGCTTGATGCGTTCAAGACAATCATTCTCCCGAGGCGTGCAACGGGACGGTTTCGGATTACCCGCATCTTCTATCTGCTGACCTGGAAGCCGTGGGTATTCTTGACATCGCTTCTGCACGATCCACGCAAGAAGGAATCCGTTTTCAGCTACTACGGACCGCTCTCACTGATTTTCCTCCTTATTGTTTGGGCAGCTGGCATGGTGTTTGGCTTTGCCTTGATTTTCCATTCCCTCGGAAGCCCATTCAACGACGCGATGCTGAAACCCGGCTTTCGTTCAGATTTGTACGTCAGCGGAACTACGATTTTTACGCTTGGATTAGGCGACGTAACGCCAAGTAGCCTCTGGGCCCGTGCGCTCACGATCCTCGAGGCTGGCACGGGGTTCGGTTTTCTCGCCGTGGTAATGGGCTATTTTCCGGTACTCTACAGCGCATTCTCGCGTCGCGAAGTCAGCATTGCGCTCCTGGACGCGCGTGCCGGCTCCCCACCAACAGCTTCGGAGCTACTGCGGCGTCATTCCTACGAGGGCGCAGAACAGGCGCTGTCCCTTTTGCTGGTTGAATGGGAACGCTGGTCGGCAGAATTGTTGGAGAGTCATATCTCCTATCCGCTTCTCTGCTATTTCAGGTCGCAGCATACCAATCAGAGTTGGATTAGCGCTCTGACGGCGATTCTGGATACGTCGGCTTTGCTTATCGCGGGTGTTCGCGGCCATGAGGCGCGTCAGGCGCAATTGACCTTTGCGATGGCTCGCCATGCAATGGTTGATCTGGCGCAGATATTCTCGCTGGCGCCGCTGAATCAAGCGGCGGATAGGCTTCCACAGGGGAGATACGAAGAGTTGTACAACCTGCTTTGTCAGAGCGGGGTGAGCGTCTGCCGTGACGACGCGTCATTTGAGCGGCTTCGCGAAATGCGAGCACTCTATGAAGGTTACGCAGAAGCTCTCGGCGGTTATCTTCGGATGCCTCTTCCGCCCTGGATGCCCGTGAATCCCCACAAGGACAACTGGCTCACGGTTGCGAAGGTCCGCGCGAAAGCCGACGCTGCTAATCCAAATGCCGGGACGTCGCAGATCCAAAACACTGCGGACACCAACGCTCTGCTCGTCGACCGCCATCACGATTTCTAAATCTGAATGCTTCGCAAGAACATCCTTCTCAAAAATCCGAGGATCAGTTGCGAAGATTGGCCAAAAGGCTCTCGATCTCTCGCTTCTGTTCGGCGGAAAGCGGGAGGAGGGGCAGGCGCGGACGCCCGCCATAGTAGCCATTAAAGTCGCAGGCATACTTGATCCCACTGATTCCAAGATCGCCCACGACGCGCTTGGCCGGGCCCGCAATGCGTTTCTGCTTTTCAGCCGCCAACTTTAGGTCGTGGTCCTTCCAGGTCGAATAGACCTCATGGAAAGCCTGAGGAGCGCAGGCGGCAAAGCCAAGGATGGCGCCCGCAGCTCCAGCGTCCAAAGACTCCACGACGATCGACGCCGAGCCCGTGAGCACCTGAAAGCCGACTTCCCTGCTTCGCGTCTTCATCGACTCCCTCGGCGGAGGAGCAGCCAATGCAATGCCTCCGGCGAGATCTCCTGCGGCAACGAACGTGGCTTGCGCCAGCTCGGTCGCGGATGGCCTCAGCTTCCGAGCGGTCACTGCTTCAAAGATATTGGTTACGGTCACGGCTCTCCGCGGCGCATTGCGGGTGGCGGCGATCGTGGCTTTGATGCGTTCGAGATCGCCGGTCGAATCCTTGATCCCGATGATGTTTGGATGTTGCGCCAACTCCGCGACTAACTCGACCGGCATCTGATAGGGAACAAACTTCGGGATGTGGTAGAGCAGGACTGGGAGAGGGGAACGATCGGCAACGGCTTGGAAGTAAGTCAGCGCAGATTCGTACGAGATTTGCGGAGAATAGTAGGTTGGGGTCCGAACAAGAACTGCATCGTAAAGATATTGAGCTGCGGCCTCCGCCAACTGAATCGTGGACTTCAAGCTCTCACGCCCGACCCCGGCAATGAGAACCTTTTCAGGAGATGTTGCTTCGGCTGCGGTGCGCAAGACATCGCGCGTCTCTTCGTCATCCAGGGTGACCGCTTCGCCAGTGGATCCTAACACCACCAGCCCCGCCAACGGGCTGCGCGAGTAGTGCGCCATATTGGCTTCGATCTTGCGGAAGTACACGCGCTCGTCTGGATAGAACGGCGTGGTGACGGCTGCGAAAGGCCCTTCGATCAGCATGTATTCATTTTATGTCCAGGGAAGCCTTCAAATCGAGCGGAGAATCGGAACGTCGAAATCAGGCCGGGACCTTACCGGCTGCTTGTCCAAAGGAAGCATGCAATTGCTGCAGGGCGACGACCGTTGTTTGGCGCCGTTGCATCGCAGCAATTCCCTCGACCGCAGCTTGTGCCGCTGCGATTGTTGTGATTGTGGGAACACGCGCCAGCACCGCGGCGCGACGAATGGCCTTCTCGTCGAAGATTGTTTCCTGCCCGCGAGGCGTGTTGATGATGAGTTGAATGCGATCGCCTTTAATTAGATCGACGACATTCGGTCGCCCCTCTTTTACCTTGAAAACGCGTTCGACAATGAGTCCCGCGTGTTCCAGAACATTCGCTGTCCCTTCTGTGGCAACGAGGCGAAAACCAAGATGAACGTAGCGGCGAGCCAAATCAATTGCGGCCGCCTTGTCATGGTCATTGACGCTAAAAAACACTGTTCCGCTGACAGGCAAGACTTGTCCGGCGGAAAGCTGGGCCTTCGCAAATGCCTCGCCAAATGTCGCTGCCACGCCCATCACTTCGCCGGTTGATTTCATCTCGGGGCCAAGAACTGTATCCACACCGGCAAATTTTGACCACGGGAAGACGGGTGATTTCACGTAGTAGTGGGAGCCCGTTTCGAGGTCTCTCCCGTCGGCGAGTTGCTCTGGAAGCAACTCGCGCAATTTGCGCCCGGTCATTAATCGCGAGGCGATCTTAGCCAGCGGAATTCCCGTGGCTTTGGAAACGTAGGGTACAGTGCGCGACGCGCGTGGATTCACTTCGATGACGTATACATGGTCCTGCCCGTCCGCATCGCGCTGAATTGCGAACTGCAGGTTCACCAAACCGACGACTTTGAGGGCAAGCGCCAGTTTGCGTGTGTACTTACGCAAAGTATCGAGTGTTTCTTCCCGAATACTGACTGCGGGCAGAACGCACGAACTGTCGCCGGAATGAATTCCGGCCTCTTCAATGTGTTGCATGATGCCGGCGATGATTATGTCCTCGGAATCACAGAGGGCATCGACGTCGACTTCGACGGCATCCTCGAGAAAGTGATCGACGAGCACAGGGCGTTCCTGCGAATACTCGACGGCTTCGCGCATGTATTGAGCGACCGAGGCGGCGTCATAGGCGATCACCATGGCACGGCCACCCAGGACATAGCTGGGCCGGACCAGGACCGGATAGCCTATGCGCTCGGCAACAGCCAGTGCCTGATCGACGCTCGTCGCGGTACCTCCGGCGGGCTGTGGAATCTTCAGGTCCTCGAGCAGTTTTCCGAATTGTTTGCGATCTTCGGCGAGATCAATCGATTCGGGCGATGTGCCGATGATGGGCACGCCGGCAGCGCGCAAACGTTGGGCAAGGTTCAAAGGCGTCTGTCCGCCAAATTGGACAATCACGCCAATCTTCGCACCCGACTGCGCCTCATGGTTGTAGACAGCCAGCACGTCCTCGAGTGTCAACGGCTCAAAGTAAAGCCGATCGCTGGTGTCATAATCGGTGGAAACCGTTTCTGGATTACAGTTGACCATGATGGTTTCGTATCCGTCATCTTTAAGCGCGAACGCGGCGTGGCAGCAGCAGTAATCGAATTCGATGCCTTGGCCGATTCGGTTCGGGCCTGATCCCAAGATGATGATCTTCGGCGTCTGCGTCGGGGGCGCTTCGTCCTCTTCGTCGTAGGTTGAGTAGAGATACGGGGTCATCGACTCGAATTCAGCGGCACATGTGTCGACCAGCTTAAAGACGGGCCTTATCCCTTTGCCCTCGCGCAGTTCCCTCACCTGCTTTACGCCCTCCTGCCCTTCAAGCTTCCACTCGGTTGCAATCCGCTCATCGCTGAGGCCGAGGCGCTTGACGCGGCGAAGGCGGTCCGCGCTTATATCCTCTGGAGTAGTGTGCGCGATTTCCATCTGCGCAAGGGTGATCTCGCGCATTTGGAACAGGAACCACGGATCCATGCCGGTGTAACGCGCCACTTCGCGCACGCTCATGCCTCGCTCGAAGGCGAAGCGAATGTAACCAAGACGCTCAGGTCGAGGCGTGACGAGCATTTGGGTCAGGCGGCGCGGATCCAGAATCTCCGCACCAGTCTTCTTCCCCGTCTCAAGCGCGCGCCATGCCTTCATCAGCGCCTCCTTGAAGGTGCGGCCGATGGCCATGACTTCGCCGACGGACTTCATCTGCGGTCCCAAGGTGTCGTCGGCTCCGGGAAACTTCTCGAACTGCCACTTGGGGATTTTTACGACGACGTAGTCGATGGTCGGCTCGAAGCAGGCCGGCGTTTTGCGCGTAATGTCGTTCGGGATTTCGTCGAGTGTGTAACCAACGGCGAGTTTGGCGGCGATCTTGGCGATCGGAAAACCAGTTGCCTTGGATGCCAGAGCGGAAGAGCGCGACACACGCGGGTTCATCTCAATCACGGTCATCTGGCCGTCGACTGGATTAATGGCGAACTGCACGTTCGATCCGCCAGTTTCGACGCCGATCTCGCGCATGACAGCAATGGCAGCGTCGCGCATTTTTTGGTATTCGCGATCGGTGAGTGTTTGCGCAGGAGCCACCGTGATAGAGTCCCCGGTGTGCACGCCCATTGGATCAAAGTTCTCGATGGAACAAATGATGATGACGTTGTCTGCGAGGTCGCGCATCACCTCGAGCTCGTATTCCTTCCAGCCGAGCACGCTCTCTTCGATCAGGCACTCATGGACTGGAGACAGGTCCAATCCGCGAGCCAGAATCTCCATCAGTTCTTCGCGGTTATAGGCGATGCCGCCGCCCGATCCGCCCAGCGTGAAACTTGGACGAATGAGCACCGGGAAGCCGAGCTTGCCCGCGAAGTCGAGACCGTCACGAAGGTTGTTGACCAGGGCGGATTTTGAAACTTCGAGCCCGATGCGAATCATCGCATCTTTGAAGAGAAGGCGATCTTCGGCTTTCTTGATGGCTTCGAGCTTGGCGCCGATGAGTTCAACATTGTAGCGGTCGAGGATGCCGGCGTCGGCGAGGTCCACGGCGAGATTCAGTGCTGTCTGGCCGCCTACAGTTGGCAAAAGTGCAAATTTTCCTGCACCCGGGCCGAGCATTTCGGATTCGATGCGAATGATTTCCTCAACGTATTCGCGCGTAAGGGGCTCGATATAGGTGCGGTCGGCGAGCTCCGGATCGGTCATGATGGTGGCCGGGTTCGAGTTGACCAGCACGACTTCGTAGCCCTCCTGTCTGAGGGCTTTGCATGCCTGCGTGCCGGAGTAGTCGAACTCCGCCGATTGGCCGATCACAATCGGCCCCGAGCCGATCACCAGGATCTTCTGAATGTCATTTCTGCGTGGCATTTCTCGCTCTTATTCTTCGGTTCCGATTCGATCTCAGGTTTGTTCTAGCGAAGTTTGCTTGGCGTCTCTCGCTTGGTTGCGCTCAAAAAACAGCGGAGCCTGGGCCCCGCTGCCTTTGCAAAATTGAAGGTCATGTCCAGCAATCGCATCATCCCTTCCACTCCTCCATCAAATTTCTGAAGTCGCGAAACAGATAATGCGAATCGTGCGGGCCCGGCGCTGCTTCCGGGTGGTATTGCACGCTGAACAACGGAAGGGTTCTGTGGCGCAGGCCTTCGAGCGTCTGGTCGTTCAGGTCGACGTGGGTCAGCTCTACGTCGTTGGCGTTGATTGAGTCCGGATCGACGGCGAAGTTGTGATTGTGCGCTGTAATCTCAACCTTGCCGGTGAGATTGTTGCGCACTGGATGGTTCCCACCGTGGTGGCCGAATTTCAGCTTGTAGGTGCGCCCACCAAGCGCCAATCCGCAGAGTTGATGGCCGAGGCAAATCCCGAAGACGGGCACGCGGCCCATCATGTCGCGGATCGCTTTCACGGCGTAGTCGACCGGCTCCGGATCGCCGGGGCCGTTGGAAAGGAATACGCCGTCGGGTTTGAGTGCGAGCACATCGTCGGCGGTGGTTTCCGCCGGAACGACCGTAACCCGGCAGCCTTCTCGCGTGAGCATGCGCAAAATGTTCTGCTTGATCCCGAAGTCGTACGCCACCACGTGGAGTTTCCGCTCTTTCTCGTTTGGGTCGAGAGAGTCTGGTAGCAGCGGATCCCCGGTCTGGTTCCGGATGTCGCTCGAATCGAATTGATAGGCCGATTTGGTCGACACCACGCGTGCCAGGTCCGTCCCATCCATTTTTCGAATGTTTCGTGCTCTTTGGACCAACACTTCCGGATTCGATTCTCTTGTCGAGATCACGCCGCGCATGACGCCATGGGTGCGCAGATGTCGCACGAGTGCCCTCGTATCGATTTCAGCCAACACTGGAACCGCATAGCGCTCCATATACTCGTCGGTCACCTGCTCCGACCGCCAGTTAGAACTGACGACAGAGAACTCGCGGACGATCAGGCCCTCAATATATGGCCTCGCGGCCTCGTTATCTGCGTGGTTGGTCCCGTAGTTGCCAATTTGAGGATTCGTGAGAACGACAATTTGCCCGGCGTAGGAAGGATCGGTGGCGATTTCCTGATAACCGGTGAGGGAGGTATTAAAAACAACTTCACCCTGGCATTCGCCAGGTGCGCCATGGCCTTGGCCGTGGAAGATGCGCCCGTCTTCGAGCGCAAGAATTGCCTGCATTGCCTCTCCGAGGAGTGGATTCAATCGATTTTAGCAGCTTTCCGGCCCAAGAAGGATCGCAGCGATTCGACGGCTGTGGAATAACTGCCAGCCCCGGCATTCTCCGAGATTTGAATGCGGAGGAAGTTGAGGAGAATTCGCTCAGTGCACGACACCCACATCTCTTGCCGGCCAGTAGACAAACACGGCTTTGCCGTAAATCAGGTCTCGCTCGACTGGTCCGAACTCCCTGCTGTCTGAAGAGATGGAGCGGTGATCACCCATCATGAAGTAAGTATCGTCGGGGACCACCATTTCCGCCATCGACCTGGAATCGCGGTAACGCTCGGGAACATAGTTCTCACCTAAGGGCACGCCGTTCACCCACACGCTGCCGTGGTCTATCCAGATGCGGTCGCCAGGCAGGCCAATCACGCGCTTGATATAGCTTTTTTCGGGATCGCGCGGGTAGTGGAACACAACTACATCTCCGCGCTGGATGGACTCGATATGGTAGACAAATTTGTTAATGAACAGGCGATCGTGATCTTCCAGTCGGGGGAGCATGCTGGTTCCCTCGACGCGGACCGGCTGATAGAGAAACGTAATGATCAAAATGGAGATGCCGGCTGAAATAAGAAGGTCGCGTATCCAAAGCCCGACACCGCCGGATCTTGCCGTGGGCAGGACGACGGTGTTCGTGGCCTGAAAGGTTTCCGGCACTGCGGTGTGGGGGGAATCTAGATCGAGCGTATCTTCAGAAGGCAATTCCATCTTTATTAGTGTATCCGCGGTTGCTTTACTTTACTCGCAGCCGAGACCTCCAGGCGGGCAGAGAATGCGCGCGCGATTGGGTTTATCCACAGGCCTTGGCTGGTTTGCCGCTGGTACCAGATTCGGAGCGCTCCCTGGAGCCCCCACACCGGCGAGATTCTCTTCCTCAAGAAGCAACGGCCGCTGCAATACCATCTCCACCTGCGATCCACTGTCAATATTGACATCGGCGCCGCGTGTAAACAAGGAGACAATGCCAACCGTCGCGAGACCCGCGCCTACCCCGGCAATTCCGCCGGCAATCGGGTGTCCTGAACCAAGTCCCCCAATGGAGCCAACTGTCCCGCCTGTGGGGATCGCAATTTCGGCCGTCTTACTCGCGTTTCGGCCCTTATCGCCATCCTGCTCGATGGTTCCTTCGCCGTCGTCCTTCACTTCCTGCTTTCGAGCGCCAGGCAGACTATTCACCACGCCTGGAATCTCAACCACTGTACCATTCGGGAAAATGATGGAGGTAAAATGCATGTCGAGCTGAGCCTTCCCCTTCACGCGACCGGCGCGCGCGACGCGGTCCACGACGCCCTGCACATACACACCGGCGGGAATCATTACGCGGTTCCCCACGACGACCGGAAAGGTGGAGGCAAGGTAAACACCATCCCCGACCCGAGCGCTTTTCGTATTGATGCCGCTTCGAAGCTGCAAGAGAACCTTGGTCCCGGCGGGGACTGTATAAACTCTCCTTTCCAGCTTCGAGGTTTGCGGTGCGGCTGCCGAGACATTCGGCGAATCCTTGTCGGGAGATGCTGTCCCATCTGCGGTTGACGGCGATTGCGCCTCTGTCGCGGACGTCGTTTGTGGTGCCTGAGCCTGCGCGGCAGCTGATCCTGAGGCCTCGAACACGAGTCCCAGCAGAAGTCCCATGGACATGACTTCGCGCAGCAACCGCATCTTGCCCCCCCCCCCTTGTGGACCGCTTACTGAGATAGACGTGCGGGTCGCATCCAAAGATAGCGCAACTGATGGGCTCGCGACAAAATGGTTGGAATCGCCGCAATTCAATCGAGTTTGGAGTTACGATGCAAGACAAGATGAAGACCGAGGCAATCGAGTCTGACGGCTCTGCTCCTCCTGTTGATGGTCAGTTTGCGTCTGTCTACAGCGTTCTGACGGACGCCATTGCCGCTCGAACTTTTCCAGGGTGCGCTTTTGGAGTTCTGGCAGATGGCAAAGTCGTGCTTCAGGATGCCCTTGGGCGAGCAACCTACGACAGCGATTCATTCGCCGTTACCGCGGAAACCATCTACGACGTTGCGAGCATCACGAAGGTTGTGGCTACGACTGCATCGGCAATGCTGCTGGCTCAGCGCGGGGTGCTTGATCTGGACACACCTCTTGGTGAGCTGCTCCCTGGGTTCGTCGTGGGCCGTTCTTCTGGGGAACGCGCGCGCGATGTCACAATCCGGCATCTCTTAGGCCACAATTCGGGGTTGCCCGGTTATGTTGCCCTCTTTCGGACGGAGAGAACTTCCGAGGGTTTGTTGCGCGCCGCTCTGCAATTGCCGATTGAAGCGGAGCCGGGAACGAGAGCCGAGTATTCCGATCCGGGATTCATTCTGCTGGGCAAGGCGCTTGAAGTACTGATACGCGAATCGCTGGCGACGTGGACTGAGAGAGAGGTATTCGGTCCACTTCAACTCGCTGCCTCCTGTTTCAATCCTGCGCCCAGCGCGCGTCCTTTCATCCCGCCGACAGAGGAGGACACGTCTCTGCGCTATCGCCGCGTTCAGGGTGAAGTGCAGGATGAAAATGCATGGGTGCTGAAGGGCATAGCAGGACACGCGGGAGTTTTCTCAAGCGTGCCAGACTTGCTGCGCTTTGCCGGCACAATCCTCGGCGGCGAATCCGATCAGAGCGGACGTGCCCCAAGCCAACCTTTGTTTTCCGGAGAAACGGTCCAACAGTTCGCCAAACGCCAGTGTCCAGAGGGTAGTTCCCGCGCCTTGGGCTGGGATACGCCTTCTGAGAAGTCATCTGCCGGCCAGTACTTTTCTGCGAACTCGATCGGGCATCTGGGGTACACCGGTTGCTCCCTTTGGATCGATCTTGACGCCAAGATAGCCGTAATCCTGCTCACCAATCGCACTTGGCCGGATCGCAAGAGCCAGTTGATTCGCGACGTGCGCCCTGCCTTTCATGACGCTGTGCGCGATGCCTTGAAATCGATTTACAAATAAAGGTTGTCTCTCATTCTTGCCTGATGCAAGTCCCTCATTTGGTTGTGTTTCTAGATTGGAACGCAGGGTCGAATTGTTGCTGACTCGAACTTAGAGCGTCACTAATTTGTGTTATGGACTTGCACAAAATAGAGATACAATATGAGGCTGGGGACAGACTCGATGCTTACCAGCACGACGACGCAGGATGTAGCTGAAGCACATAAGAAAGAAGAGGCAAGGATAGATCCAGCCTCCTTACTTCAGCATTTGATCACCGAGAGCCAGAACGAGGCATCTCAAGGTTTTGACACTAAATCTGCAGTTGAAATCGCTCGCATCATCAATCATGAGGACGCGAAGGTTGCAGCGGCGGTCAAAAAAGCGATTCCTGAAATCGCCCAGGTCATCGACCAGGTGGCGCGGAGTTTGCGCGACGGCGGCCGGTTGATCTACGTCGGTGCAGGGTCGAGTGGTCGCATCGCCGCACTCGACTCGTCGGAATGTCCGCCCACCTACTCCACTGCGCCCGGACAAGTTCAATACATCATGGCAGGGGGACCTAAAGCATTGGCCTCGGCCGTCGAAGTGAACGAGGACTCAGAAGAGCTTGGACAACGAGATATCGCCCGCCGCCGCCCGACCCGCAAAGATGTAGTGGTCGGGCTTTCTGCTTCCGGACGGACTCCCTACGTAGTTGCCGCTGTGGCTTACGCCCGCGCGCGCGGAGCTCATACTGCCGCCGTTACTTGTAATCATGGCACGCCATTGGAAGCCGCAGCCGACCTGGCAATCATCGCCGAGGTCGGTCCCGAGGTGGTTTCCGGCTCCACGCGCATGAAGGCCGGTACTGCTCAAAAAATGGTGCTGAACATGATAACCACAGGCGCCATGACCCGTTTGGGCTATGTGTACGAAAACCTGATGGTCAACGTGCACATGCAGAATTCCAAGCTGGTCGAGCGCGGCATTCGCATTTTGATGTGCGCATGCGGCATCGATCGGCCGACGGCTGTTGAGACCATCAAAAGTGCCGGGCGCAGTGTTCCTGTGGCACTCGTGATGCTGAAAGCCAAAGTTGACAAGCCGGAAGCTGTCCGTCGGCTGGCGAAGTCCGATGGCAATGTGCGTTTGGCCATTGAGGACAACGTTCTCGAGCTGTAAGCGACAAAAAATCTGATTGCAGTTGGCTCCTGATATTCCGGATTCCGCTCCGCGTAGCCGTTGCGTGTGCTCCTGGTCTTAAACTGAAAAGATCAGGAGTTTTGCTTTTTATGGACAGGTTTGTGATTCGCGGCGGAAACCCGCTCATTGGCACCGTGCGCATCTCCGGGGCCAAAAATTCCGCCCTGCCTTGCATGGCTGCGGCAATCCTGACAGAGGACGAAGTCACTCTCGAGAACATTCCGCAAGTGCGCGACATTCAAACCGAGCGGCGCCTGCTCTCGTCGATGGGAGCGGATGTCGAGCTCGGCTCAGGGGAGAATCAGCACCGCACGACGATCAGTTGCCGCGACCTGTCGGACCCGGTAGCAAAGTACGAAATTGTAAAGACAATGCGCGCCAGTTCCCTCGTCCTGGGGCCGCTTGTGGCGCGTGCCGGTATGGCGCGTGTGGCCGTGCCCGGTGGGTGCGCTATTGGCGGTCGACCTATCGATTTGCATATCAAAGGCCTGGAAAAGATGGGCGCGACAATCGTTCAAGAGCACGGATATCTCGAGGCCAGAGCCGAACACCTCAAGGGCGCACACCTGATGTTTGACAAGATTACGGTCACCGGAACCGAAGATCTTCTGATGGCCGCCGTGCTCGCCGATGGCGAGACTGTGATGGAGAATTGCGCGCGGGAGCCTGAAGTCACGGACCTTGCAGCGCTGTTGTTAGCCATGGGGGCCAAGATCGAAGGCGCTGGAACATCTACCATCCATGTGCAAGGCGTGACCGGCCTGCATGGCGCGATCTACCGCATCAATCCGGACCGCATTGAGGCAGGGACATTTCTGGTGGCCGGCGCCATCACCGGCGGCGACGTGACGGTTGCGGATTGTAACCCCGATCATTTGCGAGCGGTGATCTCCAAGCTGGAGGAGGCAGGCGCCAAGATCGAGGTAGGTGCAGATACTGTTCGTGTGCGTTCTGACGGGCATCTCAAGGCTGCGGATATTTCAACCGAAGAGTATCCGGGGTTTCCAACCGACATGCAGGCGCAATACATGGCGCTGGCAACGCAGGCCGATGGCGTGAGCCTCGTAAAGGAAAACATCTTCGAGAATCGGTTTATGCATGTGCAGGAACTGGTCCGGATGGGGGCGAATATCAAAGTGGACGGCCGCACCGCGACCGTGCGCGGTCCCGCGAAGCTCAGCTCCGCGGCGGTGATGTGCTCGGATCTGCGCGCCTCAGCATCGCTGGTATTGGCTGCACTGGTGGCAGATGGCGAATCGATCCTGGACCGCGTCTACCACATGGACCGCGGTTATGAGCGGATCGAGGAAAAGCTTCAGGGCTTGGGCGCGCAGATTCAGCGCATGGGCAATGTCTTCCCGGCCAGGGAAGCTGAGGCATTTGCGGACTGAAATCGCGATTGTGAGCTGTCATCGCCAGCTTGCTGCTAGATGCCAGCGGAGCCCGTAATCGGCTGTTTTTCTGAGCACCCGTTCGTACTCTCTGAGCTCCGACAAAACTTGTAAGGTTTCCGAGCCGATCGCGCCAGGATTTCGTATCAGAAAGGCAATTAGTGCGCGGACGGTCGCTAAACCGTCGGCAGGTGAGTACCACTGTGGCTGCGGAAGGTTCTGGGCCCATTCGGGTTCGCCAGTTCCCTGCTCCAGCAGCAGCGCCATGGAGTTCCGATCGGCGGAGAAAAAATCCAGAAGTGGAGTGATGCGCAGGGTCGCCGCCAACCGGTCCAAAGCCTCCTCATTGCGGGCTAATGAGCGGCCATTCACGAAGATGTCAAACCCCGGGTCTTCTCCTTCCACGACGATGTAGAGGCTAGCGGCCATCAAGGCGAGTTTAATCTGGGAGTTAGCCAGCATTACGCAAATTCGGAGGCGGTCATCCAATCAATTACCGCCAATTCCTGGCTTCGGGATTCCATAGTTACACAAGTTTGTCAAACCCGAGCGTTGGCACAAAAGAGCTATACCGAAGGCCCCCCCCAGCAACCTTAAACTGATTGAGCCACCTGGAGCAGTCCCCCATTTCGCGCGTCCGCTGTCGTTTCGAGCAAAGTTGCTTTGTCTTCCGCCCACCCGACGCAGACATCTCACTGGGGACCTACGTACGGAGAAGCCAATAAGCGGCAGTGGCTTCTGCGCACATCAGTTACGAAACCGCTTCAGGTAGCCGTGGGGTGAACGTGTTGGATTGGACCAAACTACCGGATCTAGCCGCAGTCGCACTCCTTACCTGCGCGTTCGCTTCTGTCGCCCGGCGCGGGCAGACGCCAGTTTCCAGAATCTGGCTCAACGCCTGGCTATTGATCGCGCTGCATTTTGCTGCGTTCATGTTTCTGGCAGCTCCCGGCATGTTTGGCATTCTAGCGGTTGACATTGGAACGGCGGCGCTGACTGCGGCCGGTATCCTGTTCTCCTATGCTTCCGTCCCCTATCGCCAGGAGCGCTCCAGTAAAGTGATGCTGGCATCCCTCGTGATTGCAAATACGCTCTACATTTGCCTGATTGATGTGAGCCCGGCGTTGGATTGGGCGCTTACTCCTGCGTCGATCTTGTTCGGTGCTATTCCCCTTGGGTTGGCTCTCTTCACGGCTAGCAAATTCCAACATATCCTCCGCTGGACGGTTGTCCTTCTTTATTGTTCACTCTCAGTTTTTCTGTTGATTGTGCAGCATCGACCTGGCATAGGCATCGATCTCGCGTTGAATGCCGTTCTTTTCACCGTTTATTCGTTGTGCTGTATCCATTTTTGGTTCGCCTATCGCCGCGCGAGTGCAGGAGCCTTTATTACGATTGCAGGGTTCCTTACCTGGGCCCTTGTATTTGTGGTCGGTCCGTATACGCAGACTTACTACCCAACTGTTCACATTGAGAGCGAAGTTTGGAACCTGCCCAAATACGTGGTGGCGGTAGGCATGATTCTTTTGCTGCTTGAGGAGCAGCTCGAGCACAACAAATACTTGGCTTTGCACGATGAGCTAACGGGGCTCCCGAATCGCCGTCTTTTCCAGGATCGACTGACGGTCGCATTGGAACGTGCGCGCCGGTCTAGCACCAAGGCGGCATTGCTTGTGATCGATTTGGATCACTTCAAACAGGTAAATGACACTCTGGGGCATCACGCCGGCGACTTGTTGCTGCAACAAGTCGGCGCGCTATTCCTCGGAAGGGTTCGAAACTGCGACACCGTTGCGCGCACGGGTGGCGACGAGTTTTCGGTCATTTTGGAAGAAACGGCCAGCGTCGATAGCGCTCATCAGGTGGCTCAGGCCCTTTTGCAAAATCTGAACCAGCCGCTCACCGTGGAGGGAAGGACAATCCGCGTCGGCGCCAGCATCGGCATCGCCGTCTATCCGGATGACGCCGCTGAAATGGAGTCGCTCTGCATTGCGGCCGATCTGCGCATGTACGATGAGAAGAACTTTGCCCGCGGTCGGAGCGAGCAACTCGCGCCTGGAAAGATTCCTCCGCAGCCGGTCGTCAACGAAGCGGTGCAGCCAGATCTTCGCATAGCGCCTGAACGCTACAGCGCTTGATCTGAATCGCATTTTCTTCGACCGCCGATCCGGCGGCTGCAAACTACGGCAAAAAATCGACGGGCACCGCTCATAACAAAAAGGCCCAAGCGAAATTGCCTGGGCCTCTTGTTGTCATCGTGGTGAAAACCCTTAACTCTGTCCGCCACCTGGACCGCGACCAGCGCGACGGCGACGGCGACGGCGATTGTTTGCGCCGGCTGGTGGACGAGCACCGCCGGTCGGTGGCGCACCCACGGCCACTGGCGCGCCTTCTACGCGGTTAAAGTTTGGTTCGTTCTCCTCATCGATCTCTTCGCCTTCATCCTCATCGAAGTCGTCTCCTCCCTCGATAAGGATCGTGCTCTGGTTGGACTGTGGCTGGCGCTCGTCGAACTCATTGCGCGGTCGTGCCGGCGGTGTTACGGCAGGCGAATCCGAAGTGGCTTCTTCGGTCTCCGTCGCGGGAGCGCTTTGTGCCAACTTTGCGCGCTGTTCCTTGATCAACGCCTTGCGGCTGAGCTTGATTCGGTTGCCTTCGATGGCCAGAACTTTGACCATCACTTGATCCCCTTCACGAAGCTCGTCCTTGACTTCCTTCACCCGGTGCTCTGCGATTTCCGAGATGTGGAGCAGGCCATCCGTGCCCGGAAAGAGTTCGACAAACGCACCAAACTCCGCCAGCCGGACGACTTTGCCCAAATACGTTTTGCCAATCTCAGGAACGGCTGTGATGTCGTTGATCATGGCGAGCGCCTTTTTCAGGCCATCAGCGTCGCTCGATGCAACGCTCACCCTGCCGGTGTCGTCCACATCGATTTTGGCGCCGGTCTGTTCGACGATTCCACGAATGGTGGCGCCGCCCTTGCCGATGAGATCGCGGATCTTGTCGGTGGGAATCATGACCGTCTCGATCCGGGGAGCATACTGCGAGCGTTCCTGGTGCGGTCCGTCGAGAGCCTCATCCATCTTGTCGAGAAGGAACAGCCGCCCACGGCGCGCCTGCTCCATGGCCTGTTCAAGAATCTGGCGAGTTAATCCGCCGATCTTGATGTCCATTTGCAGAGCCGTAATTCCCTTCCGAGTTCCGGCGACCTTAAAGTCCATGTCACCGTAGTGATCCTCTGCCCCGGCAATGTCCGTGAGAATGGCGTAGTCGTCACCCTCCTTCACGAGTCCCATTGCGACACCGGCCACTGCGCCCTTGAGGGGAATGCCTGCATCGAAGAGCGCCAGACTTGCGCCGCAGACAGAAGCCATCGACGAAGAGCCGTTCGATTCCAGAATGTCTGAAACGACGCGAATCGAATAAGGCGATTCATCCACGCTCGGCAGCACCGCCGAAATCGCGCGTTCAGCCAATGCGCCGTGCCCGATCTCGCGCCGGCCTACACCGGACATGCGGCCGGTTTCACCGACACTGAAGGGCGGGAAATTATAGTGCAGCATGAAATTCTTCCGCTGCTCGCCTTCGTAGCTCTCCAATCGCTGGCCGTCGTCGTTTGTTCCAAGCGTGCACGTAACCAGGGCCTGCGTTTCGCCACGGGTGAAAAGCGCGGAACCATGGGTGCGAGGTAGAACTCGCGTCTCGATGGTAATGGCTCGGATTTCGTCGAATGCGCGGCGATCCGGGCGAATGCGGTCTTTCGTCACCTGCTCACGGAACAGCCGCTCGACCAGATGCTCATAGTAAGTTGCGAGCTTCTTTTTCGCGGTCGGATCGTCTGCAGGAAGTCCGGTAGCTAGCTCGTCCTTGATCTTCTTGATCAGCGCATAGCTATCAGTTTTGCCATGTTTCTTCGTGTCCTGGGCGTCCTTCAGACGATCGCCTACTTTGGCCTTAAGGTCCGCGTAGTAAGCCTCGTCGAACTCCGGCGCAGTGAAAGCCCGCTTCGGTTTCCCAGCCTTTGCAACCAGTTCTTCAATAGCAGCAACAATCTTTTTAATCTCGACGTGAGCGAATTCGATGGCTGCCAATACTACATCTTCTGTCTCTTCCTTGGCGCCCGATTCGATCATCACGATGCCGTCCTTGTGGCCTACAACCATGATGTTCACTGTGGTGGAGGCGCGCTCGGCGTAAGTTGGATTGATGACGAACTCTCCGTCGATCCGACCCACTCTCACTGCGCCGACGGTCGCACTGAACGGGATGTCCGAAAGGGCCAGGGCTGCCGATGCCGCGTTAATCGCCACTACATCGGGGTCATTCTCTTTGTCGGCGGAGAAGACGAGTGCGATTACTTGCGTCTCATTGCGAAAACCATCGGGGAACAACGGCCGGATGGGCCGGTCAATTTGCCGCGCTGTGAGAATCTCTTTCTCGCTGGGTCGACCTTCACGCTTGATAAATCCGCCGGGAATGCGTCCGCCGGCGTAGGTGTACTCGCGATAATCCACGGTCAGGGGGAAGAAATCGATGCCTTCCCTTGGGTCCGGAGAGGCCACTGCAGTTGCCAAGACGACGGTTTCGCCGGTGGTCACCAAGGCGGCGCCGGATGCTTGCTTTGCGATGCGGCCAGTCTCAAATACCAGCCGCTTGCCGCCTGCAAGCTCGACAGCTACTTCATGCTTCGTAGACATAGAGTCCTCGTTTCGTATTTTCACTTGGGAAACTTGTGGGGGGAGTTTCAAGCAGAGCGCAAGGCAACGTCCGCGACGGGTTGTGCCGCGGAGTGTGTGCGCTTTTTGAATTCCCGTGACGGCACTTGGCGTCCCTCCATGCGCCCCGACACCGCGCATGTAGACTGCCCTGCCCTTGCGGCAGATTGAATTCGTCAGGTACACCGTGGCCCCAGGTCCTGTGTTGCATGGGGGCCGTGACCAGGCTTCGGTCTGGGCGCTTCCGGGTCAAAGTTTGCTTTCTTGTTACTTCCGGAGTCCGAGCTTGCCGATGACGTCGCGATAGCGGTCTGAATCGTGCGTCTTCAGGTAGTCCAGCAGACGGCGTCTCTTACTGACCAGCATGAGCAGACCACGACGGGAAGCGTGGTCCTTCTTGTGCGTCTTAAAATGCTCAGTCAGTTCGCCTATCCGCTCACTCAGAATCGCGATCTGGACTTCCGGCGAACCGGTGTCCGTCTCGTGGGTGCGGAAGCGTTCAATCAGGGTAGTTTTCTTTGCAGTCGCCAGCACGGCGGTTGTTACTCCTCTTGCGTTCTCAGTCCACTCTCAAGTGTCTAATGTGAGACTACCATGAACGGGCTTTCAGCGCCATCCGGAGTGACCTTGGCTGGATGCGCCAAATCAATGACCGCGCGGACGTTGTCTTCATTCTTCCCGCTGAAACCAGTAGTTGGCCCTGGCTACGATGCGCGCTCCATAATCCTGTGTCGTTTTTACGCGGATGGTATGCAATCCGGGAGTCGGGTTCGTGGGGCTGAAGGTAATCAGATATCGATTGCGGACGTGTTTGGCCGCATCGATCACACGCTGCTCGAACCGTTTGTCGCCAGTGAACGTTGTATATTCTCCGCCGCTCTCCTGCGCGATTTCCTTCGCGACGTTCTTCTTGAGGGACTTTACCAGCATTTCAACAGTCGCGAGAGGATTCTCACCATGAATGTACCGGTCGTCTCCGGAGTCCTTCACGTCGTGCAGAAACTCCGCTCGCGAGGGCGAAAACGAGACGCTCAGGACCAACACATTCGTGCGTCCGATCTTCTGGATCAATTGCAGCGG
This sequence comes from uncultured Acidobacteriaceae bacterium, assembly GCA_963704415.1. GTDB lineage: Bacteria > Acidobacteriota > Terriglobia > Terriglobales > Acidobacteriaceae > Telmatobacter. Next base: position 4,369,141 of record OY969908.1, read on the forward strand.
CTTGGTATGTTTGCTTCCATGATCGCGCTCCTCACTGATCATAAGGAGAACGCGCCGATAGCCCTTTGGTTGTGTTTCAAGCAAATCAAGTGCCGAGCCGATCGTATCCAGAATCGCCGCGCCCCCGTCGCCGGGATGAAGATGCTCTAGCGCATCATTCATATCCTCTGTGGAATGAGTGTAGTCGAGGAGCAGATGCGGTTTTGAATCGAACCCCATGAGGGCAGCCTGGCTGCGTGGGTCCGAAAGAAAGAGATCGAGCAGAGGCCCGAGTTTCGCGACCTTGCCAAATTCCAAAGCGCTCACGCCGCCCTGCTCCACCGCAATCACCAGTGCTACGGGTGTTGTGTCCATCTCCTCTTGCACACGGACCTTCTGTGGGACCCCATTGTCTTCGACGAGAAAGTCAGATTGCTTAAGCCCATATAGGATGCCGCCCCCCTTCTTCTCAACGAGTGTAGGAACGAGCACCTCATTGGTGGTCACGCGGAGTGTGCCTACCGCCTCTCCCGAGCCAGGCAAGGGCATCGGAGGTTCGGGCGACGGCAACTGCTGTGCGCGAGCCAATTGAAAATGAGCGAACAAGAAAAGGAGCGTCCAAAATAGGCGAAGGACATTCGAACCGCTGTAACGTGCTGCATTGGTTTGAATCAACGGCTTCGAACATCCTTGACGGGCCAACGCGCGCATCTCAACCACGCTTGCGCGCCTCTTTTTCGAGCCGAGATGTCCATGCAAGAAAACTTAACAGCTCCCAACGCGAACTCCAGACGAAACTCAAAACGTCCTTCGCCTTCAGTGTCTCGGCGCGTTTGCCGGAATACGTTTCGACCCGCCAGCGAAGAAACTCGCTTCGCCACGGGGCGAAACGATGCCCACGCGTCGCATTCCAAATGAATCGAAGGGGAGCGAACAAGTTATTCCCTCTGCCTCGAGTATAGATTGGGTATGGCCTCTCAGTGGTCTCGGGACGAGATCCATTAGGTACTACGTAAGCTCGACCTCCGCGCCGAGCGTGTTTGCGAGATCATGCACGGGAACTGCGGCCTCAAGTTCGAGAGGCAGTCGAACGACAAGCGGGCTGAGCGTCGGCGATTCCTTCATCATTGGGGCCGAATTGGACCCGAGGGTTTCGATGTCCGAGGCTGGCAGCGACTCCGAAGCTCGAAGAAGCTCGTGTGCTAGCACCGATAAGGGGGATTGAGTTGCCATCCATCGGGATTGCTGCAGAAGAGCGGCCAGGGTAGCGATCAATACATTGGAAAGGACTCATAAATGAACACTGCAGTGGCCTGATTCTCTCCGGCTCGATTCCAGTGGCGCGTCATCACTGCTACACTTAGGAGGGATTAATAGACAAGATTCAGCGAGTTGTGTTATCTCGCGAAGACCCTGGAGCGAGGTCGGTCAAATGACAGAAATGAATGGGAATAAGAGCTTAGGAACCGCAAGCCTGCGCTTGAAAATCGGTCTGGCGGAAATGCTGAAGGGCGGCGTCATCATGGATGTGATGAATGTGGAGCAGGCCCGCATCGCCGAGGAAGCCGGCGCCGTATCCGTAATGGCTCTGGAGCGAGTTCCAGCCATGATTCGTGTAGAGGGTGGTGTTGCCCGCATGGCCAATCCCAAGCTCATCAAGGGAATCATCGAGGCCGTGTCAATTCCAGTCATGGCGAAGGCAAGAATCGGCCACTTTGCTGAGGCACAGATTCTGCAGGAGCTGGGGGTCGATTTTATCGACGAAAGCGAGGTCCTGACGCCTGCGGACGAGGCACACCACATCGACAAGCATGCCTTTACAACGCCTTTTGTATGTGGAGCGCGCAATCTAGGTGAAGCATTGCGCCGCATTGCCGAAGGTGCAGCCATGATTCGCACCAAAGGCGAAGCCGGCACGGGAGACGTTGTCCATGCGGTACAACACATGCGGCAAATCGTGAAGGAGATTAGGGATCTTACGGTCCTTTCGGAACAGGAAGTTTACGCGGCTGCCAAGGAACTGCAGGCACCCTACGAACTGGTGCGGATGGTCGCTCAAAACGGAAAACTACCAGTGCCCAATTTCTCAGCGGGCGGAATCGCAACTCCTGCGGATGCAGCTCTGATGATGCAACTCGGTGCAGAGGCCATATTTGTAGGATCGGGAATCTTCATGAAGGAGCGGGCTACCCCTCTCGACGTCGAGCACGATTCCAAGGAGCGCGAAGAAGCAGTTTCTCGCGCCAAGGCAATCGTCATCGCGACAACGCACTTCAACGATCCGAAGACCCTCGCCGCAGCCAGCGAACAGGTAACGGGCACGATGAAGGGGCTCGCCGCTGCTGCAATCGAAGAATCTCAGCTGCTCCAGACTCGCGGCTGGTAGCACTTGCCCTTTCGGCGGATCTTCGGGCTAGACATCCTACGGCCCTCCGAATCGGTCCGATCACTTGAGGTCCGGAAGTGATCGACTTCAATCTCCGAATCACGGATTCGAAAACAGGAGCAGCAGGATTTGAGCGACATCACGCGCCCACTCATCGGCGTTTTGGCTATTCAAGGTGATTATGCTGCTCATGCCGAAGCTCTCGCCGATGTTGGTGCAAACGCGATCGAAGTGCGTAAACCGGAAGAGCTGGCTCGTATCGACGGGCTGGTGTTGCCCGGCGGAGAATCAACGACGGTGCTCAAGTTTCTTGAGAAGAATCAGTTTTTCGATGACCTGAAACAGTTTTGCAATGCGCGTCCTGTATTCGGAACCTGCGCGGGGACAATCCTGCTTGCGCGCGAAGTTCGCCATCCGGCTCAACGCAGCCTGGGAGTTCTCGATGCCATCGTCGAGCGCAATGCCTACGGCCGTCAGATCAATTCCACCATCTTGCGTGCCGAAACTTCCCTTTCCGGTGGCCCTCTTGAGATGGTCTTCATTCGTGCTCCCCGCATTTCAGAAGTCGGTCCAGGCGTCGAGGTGCTGGCGCGACGAGAGGGTTCCCCCACTCTGGTGAAGCAGGGAGATATTCTGGCAGCCACTTTTCATCCCGAGCTCTCCGCCGACCGGCGAGTGCACAAGGCATTCGTGAAGGTTGTAATCGAAGCGATTCGAAAATAAAAGACTTCTAATTTTTGGGGAAAGAGCGATTCCGCATTAGGAAACCAACTGTTTCTTTTGAAATGCGTCCAAGCCAAAGTGAGAGTATGCTCATTTTCACAGAGGACTGCGCATGCCCGCAACCTTTACGCACTCCCCAGCGGAAACGGAACGGAAAGAACCCGGAATCGGCGGAAAACCGCCTGTTGATCGGCGCCCGACCGGCGGCGGAGGAGGCGGCGGTGATGACGACTGGCGCCATGAGCGCAGAGGACCGCGCGAGCTGCTTCATCGCATTCGGTTCTTTGTGTTCTTCGGCCTTGCAGGCGACATGATGTTTTTTGCCATGCTTGTGGTGCTTTTTTTCGCTCGGCAGGCGGGCACACACATGGATCCTCGTTCGCACGAACAGATCGGGGACTGGCATCCCATCCTTCTGCCACCCATCATCTTTTTGAACACCGCCGTTCTGCTACTGAGCAGCGTGACGATGGAGTTCGCGCGCCACAACATCTTCAGGGAATTCGATGTGCTCGAGGAATGGCTTGGACTCGGACGGCCGGCGCTGCATCGCACACTCCCGTGGGTCGGCGGGACCCTCGCACTCGGTGCGATTTTCCTCACGGGCCAATGGGTGGCGTGGCGTCAGCTGACAGCGCAGGGATTTGCTTTCGACCGCTGGTCGACGCCTGCCAGCTACTTCTTCTACATCATTACCGGGCTGCATGCCGCTCATCTTCTAGTCGGGCTCGCCGCTCTTCTTGTGTGCCTTTGCGCTATGAGCCTCTTCAAGAGGGTCGAGCTGCGGCAGATCGCGGTGGATGCTACAGCCTGGTATTGGCACACAATGGGACTGGCCTGGGTGGTTCTTCTGGCTGTGCTGGTAGTCGGGCAGTAGCCACAACGTCGCAAACATTTCTTCCTCTTCAGGAAACGGCTCGCGGATTGGGATTGGCCGTCGAGGAAACCGCTTCGCGTGGCGAGACGGCGATGGATCGGTCGCGTTACTTCAAAATGTTCCACGTGGAACAGGACTGGCCGTCCAGGCAATGGCTTCGCGTGGCTGCAATGGAGAGGTCATGTTACTTCAAATTGTTCCACGCGGAACAATTGTATCGATGATCACCAGTGTTCATGCGGGTTGCGCAGTTTATCGCAAACTGTGTTTGAGGCAATTTGTATCGGGGAGCACAAGGGTTGACGGGAATTTGCGAGGAATGAAGCCGGTTCGCGGTAGACTGCGCGGGCCGGAGGGTCGGCAAAGACCTGCGTCATGTTCGACAAGTCTGCGCGGATTTTTCGCACGGAAGTTCTTGCTGCATGGGGAACGCAGCCCAAGGGGTAGGGGGTGGGTCTGGAGCGTGGGCGGGAGTGGGGGTGGTCCTCCGGCCGCACCCCGGATGCCTCCGTTGCAGGAGAAGCGCTGCGGGCCGTTCGATGGAATTCGCAAGGAGATGAAGCCCTCACTTCGCGTGACACATAGAATGTCGAAGAACCTGGCTTAATGTTCTGCAAAGAAGACTGCTACTCGCCTGCCCGCTTGCATGGTTGGTGCGGTCACGCCTCTGACGAAGGATAACCTCGCCGTGCACTTGGGAGGCGCCCAGGTTTATGGGACGCGGTTATCGGGCGGAGGTCGGTTGCCTTGACGGGAGGAGGGCGAAAACCTAATCTCAAATCAGCGGCTTGTCTATACCCAGGCGGGATGCCGCGCCCGCAGGTTTCGCTCTCACAGCACACTTCTGGAACAGGACGAAGATGATCCCGTACTACTGGCAGTATCTCCCGTTGTTGATGCAGATTGTGGTGGCCATCGGGCTTGCCGGGATGATGGTGTTTGCCTCGCGGTTTATCGGGCGCCATCGCAACTCCAAAGCCAAATTGGGCGCGTACGAATGCGGCATTGAGCCGGTGGGCGACGCGCGGGGACGTTTCAGCGTACGGTTTTACATGGTGGCGATGCTGTTCATTCTCTTCGACGTCGAAGCGGTTTTCATGATGCCATGGGCAGTCATCTACCGCCAGCTTCCGCAGATCACGGGAAACAGGCTTTTTGGTTTTTGGGAGATGGTCGTTTATCTGGGATTCGTTGCTGTCGGCCTCTACTACATCGTGCGCAAAGGCATCCTGAATTGGAGCTTGGATAAGGCGGATCTTTAGTTATGGCTGAGGTTCTCAAAAAGACCTTGGCCAACCGTGCCGAAGTCCTCGAAGGTCTCCCGGAGCATCCCGCGATTAAAGCGGTGCTGGCCTGGAATGGGGACGCTTTGTTGGATGCCCGGTTTGACCGAGAAGAACTGACGTTGATGGTTGCGCCGGACGGTATTTGCGCGGCGCTCAGCGCGCTTCGGAGCGCAGGCTACAACGCTTTCGAGGACATGACGGCGGTGGACTGGTATCCTTCCGAGCCTCGGTTCCAATTGAGTTATCACATTCTGTCGCATGCCTATAAGGAACGGATTCGTTTGCGCGCCATGGTAAGTGGAGACGATCCGGCGGTGGATTCGATTACTTCGATCTGGCCGGGGGCGAATTACTACGAGCGCGAAGTCTTCGATTTGTTCGGCTTGCGTTTTGAAGGACACCCGAATCTGCGACGGATTCTGATGCCGGAGGATTGGGTGGGGCATCCATTGCGTAAGGACTATCCGGTGGAGGGATACCGGTGATGGCCGCGAAGAGTGTGTGTTGGGACAAAGCCGAACAGCAGATCCTTCACGCTTACCCCACTTCGTGGGGCCCCAAACGCGCGGACTCTCAGGATGACACAGCATTGGGAAGCCAAGAGCAGTGGACGAGAGAAGACATTTCAAGTCAGATCGTCGCAGCGCGTGATGTATTGGGGGCATGGGCGCGGAATCTATGGGGCGTGCTCTGATGGCGGATTTCGACGTGGGTACACCGATCCTCGAAGCGCCGAGGGCCGAGGGCGCGAAAGATCAGCACATGGTCCTGAACATGGGGCCGCAGCATCCGTCGACGCATGGCGTGCTACGGCTGGTGCTGGAGGTGGACGGCGAGATTATTGTCCGGCTCTATCCCGAGATCGGTTACCTGCACACCGGGATTGAAAAAACCTGCGAAGCAAAATTCTACCAACAGGTAGTTCCGATGACAGATCGAGTGGACTACCTCGGTCCGATGGCGAACAACCTGTGCTATTGCCTGGCTGTCGAGAAGCTGCTGCAACTGGAGATTCCGGAGCGCGCGCAGTGGCTGCGAGTGCTGTTCACGGAGCTGACGCGGCTGAACTCGCACCTGATCTGGCTGGGCACGCATGCGATGGATATTGGCGCGCTGACGGTGTTTCTTTACACATTCAGGGAACGCGAAGAGATTCTGCGCATCTTTGAAGAAGTGGCCGGGCAGCGAATGATGACCAGCTACTTCCGCATTGGCGGGTTGGCGATGGAACCACCGCTGGGACTGCTCGCAAAGATTCAGGCGTTCATCAAGACGCTACCGGAAAAGATTGACGAGTACTCGAATCTGTTGACGGGAAATCCGATTTTTCGCAATCGGCTCATCGGGGTGGGCATGTTCTCGGCCGAGGACGCGATTGCCTTGGCAGTGACAGGGCCGACGATGCGTGCCTCTGGTATCGATTTCGATTTGCGGCGGGACATGCCGTATTCGAGCTATGAGAAGTTTCAATTCGAGGTGCCGGTTTCGACGGGATGCGATTGCTGGGCGCGGTATGAAGTGCGGCTGAGGGAGATGCGCGAGAGTGTGAAGATTGTGCAGCAGGCACTGGATGGCATGCCGGCGGGTCCGGTGAAGGCGGATGCGCCGAAGATTGTGCTTCCGGATCGCGAGAAGATGAAAACGCAGATGGAGGCGCTGATCCATCACTTCAAGATTGTGACGGAGGGCTTCAACGTTCCGGCGGGCGAGGTGTACCAAGGGATTGAATCTGGGCACGGACAGATGGGCTACTATGTGGTGTCCGATGGGACGGCAAAGCCGTATCGCGTACACATGAGGTATCCGGGGTTTGCGAGTTTGCAGGCCCTGGAAACGATGTGCAAGGGACGCATGCTGGCGGATGTGGTTGCGGTGATCGGGTCGATTGATATTGTGCTTGGGGAGATTGACCGCTAGTGCCGGAGACGGCGCGGTTGTATTTGGAGCTTTGGGTATCGCTGGCTTCCCTGCTGCGCAGTTATACCGCGGTACATGGACTGAATGGGGATCGACAAGCCACGGTGGAGTTGGGAGAGGAAAGAATCACTGTACGCCACGGCGATAGCTGGCTAGATTTGCGGCGAACCGGAGAGCGCGTGAATTGGCTGCGCGACAATGGAAAGAGCGGAGTTCTTGAATTGACTGAAGCCGGGACATTGCGATCAGGCAGCATGGAAGAAGAGATGGATATGGCCGCCGAGGCTTGGGCGCGGGAGTTAATGCGATGAGTCCTGAAACGATGCCGGTCTTTTCGCCGCAGCTTTCGGCACGCTTTGACGCGCTGGTGAAGAAGTATCCGGTGAAGCGGTCGGCGCTGGTTCCCATGCTGCTCTACGCGCAGGATGAAGTGGGGTATTTGTCCGATGCAGTGATCTCTGAGATTGCCGAGCGGATCTGCATCACGGAGCTCGATGTGCGCAACGTAGCCACTTACTACTCCATGCTTCGGTTCAAGCCAGTGGGCAAATACAACGTGCAGGTCTGTACCAACATCAGCTGTATGTTGCGAGGCGCCTACGATCTGTTTGACAGGTTCCAGGAAGAGCTGGGCATTGGGCACAAGGGGATCACAAAGGATGGGTTGTTTTCGCTTGAGGAAGTGGAGTGTATCGGTGCCTGTTGCTGGGCGCCGGCGATCCAGGTCAACTACGCCTTTCACGACGATTTGAGTCCCGAACAAGTGCCCGGTCTTCTGGCCAATTATCGAGCAAAGACGGAAGGGACAGGTTCCCATGCCTAGGCTTGTTTCGCATCCCGATGAGGTGAAGATTGTGACGCGGCGCTTCGGACACGGCGCGGCGGAGATCGATAGATACATCGAGCTGGGCGGCTACGAGGCCACGAAGAAGTGCCTTGCGCAGGGGCCTGAGTGGATCATCAACGAGATGAAGGCTTCGAACCTGCGAGGACGCGGGGGCGCGGGATTCCCGACGGGCATGAAGTGGTCATTTGTGCCGAAGCAGAGCGCAAAGCCGAAGTACGTGCTTGTGAACGGCGATGAGAGCGAGCCAGGCACCTGCAAGGACCACCTGATTTTCTTGCACGATCCGCATGCGGTGATTGAAGGAACGATCATTGCGGGGTTGGCGATTGGGTCGAAGGTCGGATTTATCTATCTCCGTGGCGAGTATCGTTACCTCCTCGAAATTGTGGAGAAGGCGGTGGCGGATGCGTACGCCAAGGGCTTTCTAGGCAAGAATATTTTTGGGTCGAACATCGAATTTCAGATCATTACGCAGACGGGCGCGGGCGCGTATGAAGTGGGCGAAGAGTCAGCGCTGATGGAGTCGCTCGAAGGCAAGCGCGGGGTGCCGCGTATCAAGCCTCCCTTCCCTGCGGTCGTGGGTCTCTATGGCGGGCCAACCGTCATTAATAATGCAGAGACGATTGCGTCGGTGCCGCATGTGATCGCGATGGGCGGCGAAGCGTATGCGGCCGTGGGCACTCCTCGCAATGGAGGAACGCGATTGTTCGGGTTGAGCGGCCACATCGAACGGCCGGGTGTGTACGAACTGCCGATGGGCTACAACCTGAAGAAGATGATTTATGAGGTTGGCGGCGGGGTGCGCGGCGGACGCAAATTGAAGGCTGTGGTTCCGGGCGGTTCGTCTACTCCGGTTTTGCTGCCCGAAGAAATCGAGAACCTGGGGATGGACTTCGACCAGGTTGGCAAGGCTGGCTCGATGTTGGGTTCAGGTGGTGTGGTCGTGATTGACGACCAGACCTGCATGGTCGAGTTTGCGCTGCGAACGATCAGCTTCTACCAACACGAGTCCTGCGGGTGGTGCATCCCGTGTCGCGAAGGAACGGACTGGCTCAAGAAGTCGCTGACACGATTCCACGCGGGGTTCGGGACGGCAAAGGATATCGACAACATTCAGTACCTGGCGGACAACATGATGGGCCGCACCTTTTGCCCCCTGGGTGATGCGGCGGCGATGCCCACGTTAGGATTCGTGAAGAAGTTTCGCAAGGAATTTGAAGAGCATCTGGGTGGGAAGCCTTGCCCGTTTGCGAAACATGTTGAAGTGGCGATGGTATAGAGATGCTGGAGACGAATGGCTGACGTAACATTCACAGTCGATGGAAAGAAGCTGACGGCGCCCGCGGGGACGCTTCTGATTGAAGCCTGCCGCAAAGCGGGAATAGAGATTCCTGCCTTCTGCTATTACCCAGGGCTAAGCTTGCAAGCCGCTTGCCGTATGTGCGTGGTGCGTCAGGAGAAGGTGCCAAAGCTGCAGACAGCGTGCACGACGACCGTCGCCGAGGGACAGGTTTTCATTACCGAGTCGGCCGAGGTTGCGCAGGCGCGCAAGGCGACAATTGAATTGTTGCTGGGAAATCATCCGTTGGACTGCCCGGTGTGCGATGCGGGCGGCGAGTGCGAATTGCAAGACATGACCTTCAAGTATGGTGCGGGCGAGAGCCTCTACACCGAGGCGAAACATCACCGCGACGAGCAGCAGTGGTCGCCTGCGGTCTTTTATGATCGCCCTCGCTGTATCCTCTGTTACCGCTGCATTCGCATGTGCGGCGAAGGCATGGATGTTTGGGCACTGGGGGTGCAGAACCGGGGAGCCAGTTCGGTGATCGCGCCGAATGACGGGAATCAGCTGGATTGCGAACAGTGCGGGATGTGTATCGATGTATGCCCGGTAGGGGCGCTCACCAGTGGGAGTTATCGCTACAAAACCCGCCCCTGGGAGATGAATCACGTCTCCACGGTTTGCACGCATTGCGCCGATGGATGCAAGGTGACGTTGGGCGTGCGGCAGTCGAATGACGGCTCGGAGATTGTCCGCGCCGATAATCGCGACAAGAGTGGCATCAACGGCGATTTTCTGTGCGCCAAAGGACGATTCGGTTTTGACTTTGTGGAGAGTCCCGATCGTTTGACGAAGCCACTGGTGCGCAACGCGCAAGGAAAGCTCGAGCCTGCGACGTGGGAATATGCTCTGCGGTTTGCGGGCAACAAGCTCAAGGAAATTCGCGACAGTAAGGGCGGCGCGGCGATTGGCGTGATTGGATCGAACACCACGACAAACGAAGAGAATTATCTGTTGCAGAAGTTTGCGCGGACCATCCTTCGGACGAACAACATCGATCACGAGCGGACCGCGGATTATGTGGCCTTTGGGCGGGCGATGGCGGGGGCACCGCACCGAGCGGCCAGTTTGCGCGATGTTGGGAACGCTCCGGCGATTCTGCTGATCGGCGGGAACCCCACGGAAGAGCATCCGTTGCTCGCGTGGGAAATCCGCACGAATGTTCGTTTGAACAAGGCACGGCTCTACATCGCACATAAGGAGCGGATCAAACTGGAACGTCAAGCGAAAGCGACGTTACGCTTGTCTGCGGGCGGTTACGCGAAGATCGCTGCGTTCCTCGCCGGCGATGATTCAACGTTGAAGGATGTGGCGTTCCGAGAGTCCATTGCTGGCGAGGAATCGCTCGTGGTCGTCTTTGGATCGGAGTTCAGCGGCAGCGATCTCGATGGGTTGGTCAAGTGGGGTCTGGGGCGTGCAGGTGTGAAATTCGCGTGTCTCGGGGATCATGCGAATTCCCGAGGGGCCGCCGACATGGGACTTTTGCCGGATCTTCTGCCGGGCTATGTGCCGGTCGCGTCGCCTGATGCTTTCGACGGCGAATATGCGGGGATGCCGACAACGGTGGGAAAAACACGGTCCGAAATGCTTGCGGGCGAGCTTGCGGCCGTGCTCGTGGTTGGGGCGAATCCGGCGCATGCGGGGTCAGGCGTTGATCCGAGCGTGCTGAAAGACACCTTTGTTGTCGTGCAGGACCTTTTTCTCACGGAGACTGCCGCGCTGGCGGATGTGGTCTTTCCAGCAGCCAGCCTTTATGAAAAGACCGGCACGGTGACGAATACCTTTGGCGATCTTCAAATGGCAAAGAAGGCCGCCGACCATGCCGGTGTGAAGCCCGACTTTGAGATACTGGTTCGTCTTGCGGGTTCCATGGGGGTTGATGTGAAAACGCTCGTACCCTTTGGCATAAGTGCTGGAACGACCGCCGACCTCGGGCAGTCGCGCGGTGCGCAATCGGGCGAAGCAGACAGGCATGCAGTCTGGCTTGCTGCCAATGGGCTTGAACCGAAGTTGAGCCCGTTCGACCCGCTCGCCGTGCTGGATGAAATTGAGCGGCTCGTTCCTGGGTACAAGCTCGATCGTCTTAATCTTTTCGGCGGAAACGATGTGCCAACCGAGCCTGGATTTGTCCCGGTCTCTGCGCTGAGGGGATCCAGTGCAATCGTTCCTGCCCACGACGGCCTCTTCACTTCGGGAACACTGGGGCGGTATAGCCCGGCCTTGGTCGAGCTTGAGCAACACCAGAATGCGGCATCGGCCGCAGCTGTAGCAGATTGATTTTGGGTCATTGTAAGAGAGGCTGAAGGCTTGTGACGATTTTGCAGTTCTTTTTGTGGAGCTTGCTCAAGGTCATCGTGGTGACGGTGGTGATGCTCATGAGCGTCGCCTACACGGTGCTCCTTGAACGCAAGCTGGTAGGGCGGATTCAGAATCGCTGGGGACCCAGTCGCGTCGGCCCCTTCGGTCTTTTGCAGCCATTGGTTGATGGAGCCAAGCTTTTTCTGAAAGAAGACCTGGTTCCGAGCGCGGTTTATCGGCCGCTTTATCTCATTTCTCCAGTTATTGCTCTCGGCTGCGCGCTGATCTCGATCGCCGTCGTACCGTTTGGCTCGCCAGATGTGACGGGTCCTGGAGGATTTCACTTTTTTCAAATCTCCGATATAAATATTGGTCTTCTCGTTATCCTCGGCATCACGTCGATCGGCGTCTACGGAATTGCGCTTTCGGGTTGGTCGTCGAACAACAAGTATTCGCTGCTCGGATCGCTTCGGTCATCGGCGCAATTGATAAGCTATGAGCTGGCGCTGGGGCTTTCGCTTGTGGGCGTGGTGCTGCGCGCAGGCTCGCTCAATCTTCGCGAAATTGTGCAGAGCCAGGGGAAGCACGGGATAGTGTCCTGGAATTTGTTTGGCGGATTCCAGTTTGTGGCGTTTTTCATCTATCTGATGGCGGCGTATGCTGAGACGAACCGGTCGCCTTTCGATCTGCCTGAGGCGGAGAGCGAACTGACTGCGGGCTATCACACCGAGTACAGCTCGATGAAGTTCGCGATGTTCTTCATGGCCGAATACGCCAACATGATTACGGTCGGCTGCGTGGCCACGCTGCTGTTTCTCGGCGGATGGACTAGCCCTTTCGGCAACCTCATTCCGTTGCCGCAGAATATTCTGGTTCAGGCGCTTCTGCCCATCTTCTGGTTTGTGTTCAAAGTTTTTACGTTCCTGTTTCTGTATGTGTGGGTGCGAGGGACGTTGCCCCGCTTTCGCTATGACCAACTGATGAACTTCGGATGGTGCTACCTGATGCCGCTTGCCATCCTCAACATTGTCGCCACGAGCCTGTGGCTCGCGTATAAGTGACCGAACGATGCATCTGATCCTCTTCATTGTGTTTGCAGGATTCTGCCTGGCCGGAGCCGTCAATCTTCTCCTCCAGACTCATCCCATCAACAGCGCCCTTTCGCTGATTGTTGTGATGACCTCGCTTGCCGTGCTCTATCTTCTGTTGGGAGCTGAATTCCTTGCCGCCGCGCAAGTAATCGTTTATGCCGGGGCAATCATGGTGCTGTTCACCTTTGTGGTGATGTTGCTGAATGCCGGCCGCGAAGAACGAACACTCGGAAGCCGGGCGGCGATTGTTGTCGGCTTTCCTGCGGTGGTCGCGCTTCTTGCGGTGGCGGCTACAGTGATCCTTCATACTCAAGGCCTTGGCACGGCTGCGATGCGCGACGGGATCACATCCACGCAGGAGCTGAGTACCGTGCTGTTCACTAAATTGCTGCTTCCGTTTGAAGTCACCTCGGTGCTCATCCTTATCGCGATCCTCGGCTCGGTTGCACTGGCAAGATCGGGTGAGGGAGAAAGGACGCCAGGCGAATGAACTCCAATTACGCTCAATTGCTGCAACAAGACGTTCCCCTTACCTGGTATCTGTTGCTGAGTGCGGTTTTGTTTTGCCTGGGAATTGTGGGTTTCCTGATCAAGCGCAACCTGATCACGGTCTTTATGTCGATTGAGTTGATGCTCAACGCCGTGAATCTCTCCTTTGTCACCTTCGCCCACCAGTGGCATGCAGTGAAAGGCCAGATCTTCGTTTTTTTTGTCATGATGGTTGCAGCGGCTGAAGCAGCCGTGGGTCTGGCCATCATCATTGCCGTCTTCCGTGCCCGCGCCACACTGGCGGTTGACCGAATCGACTTGATGAAACTATGAACGGTTCCCTCCATTTGTGGCTGATCCCGCTTCTTCCCTTTGCGGGATTTTTGCTGAACGGAATTCTAGGGCGCAAGCTTCCGAAGGCGCTGGTGACGGCGATCGCGCTGCTGGCGCCGCTGGGCGCGTTTGGCGTTGTACTCAATGCGGCGTCATCCATATATATGCATTTTGTGCCGCCCGGACCCGGTTACGTAAACATTTCGCTGCCGCACGTTGAGAACCACGGCACCTGGATCAATGCGGGCTTGTTCCATGCGGATTTTAGTTTCGTGCTCGATCAGCTTTCGCTGGTGATGCTTCTGATCATCACGGGCGTGGGCCTTCTCATTCACATTTATTCAGTCGGGTACATGGAACACGAAGACGGATACTGGCGGTACTTCGCGTACCTGAACCTGTTCCTGTTTTTCATGACAGTGCTGGTGCTGGCCGGTAATGCCCTGCTGATGTTTGTGGGATGGGAGGGCGTGGGTCTTGCGTCCTACCTGCTGATCGGCTTCTGGTTCCAGAAGACGTCGGCTGTGGATGCGGGCAAAAAAGCCTTCGTCGTGAACCGCATTGGCGACTTCGGCTTTCTGATCGGAATGTTTTTGCTGCTCGCGAACTTCGGCACGCTGACGTTCAGCGATATTGCGGCGACGCTAACCGCGAATCCCGCTTGGACGGGCGGCGTGCTGACAGCAACGGCGTTGTGCCTGTTTGTGGGCGCAACGGGCAAGAGCGCGCAGCTTCCGCTGTATGTCTGGTTGCCGGACGCGATGGAAGGTCCGACTCCGGTGTCAGCCCTGATCCATGCGGCAACGATGGTGACGGCGGGCGTCTACATGATTGCCCGGACCCACTTCCTGTTTGACCGATCGCCATACGCTCTCGCTGTTGTCGCGATCATCGGCACGGCGACGGCTTTATTCGCCGCGACCATTGGTCTGGTGCAGACGGACATCAAGCGCGTGCTGGCGTACTCGACTGTGTCGCAGCTAGGGTACATGTTTCTGGGATGCGGCGTCGCGGCCTATTCTGCGGCGATCTTTCACCTGATGACGCACGCGTTCTTCAAGGCGTTGCTGTTCCTTGCGGCGGGCTCAGTGATTCACGGGATCGGCGGCGAGCAGGACATGCGGAAGATGGGCGGGCTGCGCAAGCATCTGCCGGTGACGTTCTGGACAATGACGATCGCGGTGCTTGCGATCGCCGGGTTCTTCCCCTTCGCGGGGTTTTTCTCGAAGGATGCGATTCTCTACGCGGCGTTTGCGCAAGGCGGGACATCACGTGTGCTGTGGTTTGTGGGGCTGGTGACGGCGCTTCTGACATCGTTCTACATGTTCCGGCTCTGGTATCTAACGTTCATGGGCGAGTCGCGAAATCATGACGTTCATCCGCATGAGAGCCCGTGGTCGATGACGGGGCCGCTGGTGATTCTGGCGGTGTTATCGGCGTGCGGAGGATGGATTGGCTCGGGACGATTCGGCGAATTCCTTTCACCTGCTGTTGGGACAAAGACAGCGGAGGCGGGCAGCGGATCGCTGGAGCTGATTCTGAGTATTGTCGCGGTTCTTGTCGCAGCGGTGGGCTGGTATATCGCCGATCAGATTTATCGCGCTAAGCCAGAACGCGCAGCGAGCCTGGCGACTTCGTTTGCGGGTCCATACAACCTGCTGGTCCACAAATATTATGTGGACGAAATCTACGGCCTCTTCATCGTGAAGCCGGTGCTGGCGCTGTCGCGATTCTTCCTTGAGTGGGTTGTCGATGTGGCCATTCTGGGCGGGCTTGCGTGGCTGCTGGGAGGAATCGCGATGCTGGGCGGGGCAATTCTGCAGCGATGGCAATCGGGCAATCTGCGCTCGTATGCAGCTTGGTTGGCGTTTGGCGCTGCGGCTCTGCTGCTGTTTGTGCTGCTGCCATGGACGTCGTTACTGGCAGGAATTGGAATTCACGTGGGGATGGTGACGCACCAATGAACGAGTCGATTCTCACGTTAATCCTGTTGGCTCCGCTGCTGGGGGCTGTTGTGGTGGCCCTGCTGCCGGATCGTGGCAAGCTTCCTGCCTGGGTTGCTCTTCTCACTTCGCTGATCACGTTTATTTTCACGCTGCACCTGCCCATGCATTTTGTGCATGGGCAGAGTGGGTTCCAGTTTGAGATCGACAGACTGTGGATCGAGAATCCTGCGATTCATTATCACGTAGGCATCGATGGCCTGAGCCTGTGGATGGTGGTGCTGGTTGGTTTGCTCGCGCCTGCCGGTGTGGTGGCCAGTTGGAATGCGATCAAGGAACGGAGGAAGCTTTTTTATGCGCTTTTCCTTGTGCAGCAGGCGGCGATGTACGGAGTGTTTCTGTCGCTCGATCTGATGGTCTATTACGGGTTCTGGGAACTGTCGCTGGTGCCGATGGCGATTCTGATCGCAATGTATGGACGAAAAGACGGCCCCAAGGCGGCTATGAAGTTTTTCCTTTTCACGTTTATTCCGTCAGCGCCGCTGCTTGTGGCTATCCTGTGGCTCTATGCGAGGACTGGCACGTTCAACTTTGCCGATTTGCGGATCGTCATTGCCACGGGCGGGTTGCCGATGAGCGGATTGTATTGGACGGCGTTGGCGTTTCTCTTTGCCTTCGCGGTGAAGGTGCCGGTGTTCCCGCTGCATGGGTGGCTGGCGGATACGTTCAACGAAGCGCCGGTTGCGATGGCGATGGTGGTGGCGGGAAAGCTGGGGCTGTACTCGATGCTTCGCTTCCATGTGGGGCTCTTCCCGGTGCAGGCGCGACAAATTGCGCCGATTCTCATTGCTCTTGCGGTCATCGGTATTCTTTATGGCGCTTGTCTGGCGTTAGTGCAGCGAGATTTCTGGCGTCTGCTTGCATTCGCGGCCCTGGGCCATCTCAGTCTCATCGTTCTCGGAATCTACGGGTTCACTTTTGTCGGTTGGGACGGAGCGGTCTACCAAATTCTTAACAACGAATTGATCGACGCGGCGCTCTTTGTTCTCTTCGGGGCCCTCGAAATACGCTATCTTACCAGTCAAATCGCAGCTTACGGAGGGCTCGCCAGCAAGGTTCCACAGACGGCGACGCTCTTTGTCATCGCCTCGCTTGCGATGATCGGACTGCCCATGCTGAACGGATTTGTCGGCGAATTCCTTATTCTCTCGAGCACGTTTTCCGGAGTGAGCCGTGGTTGGGCCGTCGTCGCGACGCTTGGGGTGATTCTCAGTGCGGCCTACATGCTCTGGTTGATCCAGCGTCTCTTCTACGGACCGGAAAGCGCGCTCGCGTCTTCGAGGCCCTCAGTCGATCTGCATTTCGGCGAGCTCGCAATCCTCTGGCCCTTTGCCGTACTCATGCTGGTGATGGGCATCGTACCGTCGCTCTGGATCAACACCATCGAGAATCGTGCTGGATCACCCGCCCTGAAGGGTTCCGCCGTTTCGCCGCAAGCCGGCCTGTCGGTCGCAGCGCATGCGGAGATCCGGCCATGAATCCTGGCGACTCATTCCGCATCCTCCCTGAGATTATCCTCACGCTAACTGGCGTACTAGTCATGCTCATTGACGCGTCGCTGCCGCAGAGCTGGCATCGACGCGCTCTTGGGTGGGTTGCGGCTCTGGGAACCACCGTGGCGCTCTGGGCCAGCCTTTGGCAGCTTTCTCTTCCCGTGGGCACGGGTTTCTATGGCACTGTTGAAACCAGTCCCTTCACCGTGTTTTTCCATGTGCTGATTTGTGGGATTGTGCTCGTTGCGCTTCTGCTGGCTCTCGACACTCTTCCCGCGGACAGCCACCATCAGGGCGAATACTACGCGCTGGTTGTCTTTGGAGCCGTTGGCATGTGCATGCTGACCAGCGCGGTGGAGCTTCTCGTCGCTTTCATTGCTTTGGAGATCTCTTCCATCGCCACATACATCCTCGCCGGCTATCGCAAGCAAACGGGCCGGGGCCCCGAGGCGGCTATCAAGTATTTCCTTCTTGGGTCGTTTGCCACGGCTTTTCTGCTCTACGGAATTGCCCTCATCTTTGGGGCTACGGGCACCACGCAAATCTACGAGATCGCTCGCGCCCTGGCACCGATGCCGAATGTGCCTAACCTGCCGCTTATCTTCTCTTCGCTCTGCCTCATGCTCGTCGGCATCCTCTTCAAGGTTTCCGCGGCGCCTTTTCATGTGTGGACGCCCGACGTATATGAGGGTGCTCCATCCCCCGTTGTTGCTCTTCTGTCTACGGCACCGAAGGCTGCAGCTTTCGCACTTTTACTGCGCGTTGTGTATGAGGAATTCCCTACCCTGCATTCGATTTGGGTCCCTGTTCTCTGGGCTGTGGCCGTGCTCTCCATGACTGTGGGCAATCTTGCTGCGCTCCGGCAACAGAACGTCAAGCGCATGCTGGCTTACTCTTCCATCGCACACGCGGGCTATTTGCTGGCGGCCTTTGCAGGCCTGGGCACCAGTGGCATCGCCGCTGCCAGTTTCTACATTGCTGCGTATGCCGCGATGAATGTCGGGATCTTTGCCGTGGTCACAATCGTTAGCGGATATGACGAAAGACTTCCGCTGATTGAGGATTTCCGCGGGTTGATCTACCGCTCGCCCGTATTGGGCGGTTTGCTGATTTTCTTTCTAATTTCTCTGGTCGGCATTCCGTTCACCGGCGGATTCTTTGGCAAGTTCTATTCTTTTTCCGCAGCGGTGGGCGGAGGAGCCGTCTGGCTGGCCATTATCGGTTTGCTCAATTCAGGGGTTGCGGCTGCCTATTACCTGCGACTGGCCTTTGCAGCCGCACACCGTCCCGGGGAGCAGAAATCAGGTGTACCCGATCAGTCGACCTCGATGGGCGTCGCAGTGGGTGCCGCCCTTCTCTTCGCGGCAGCGGCCACGCTTATGCTTGGGATCGTGCCTGACAAGATACTTCATGCTTCGGAGGCGGCTGCACATACATTGAGGCCTCCGACTGACGTTGAGATAACTCCGGCAGTTAACGCAAGCGCACAGCCAAATCCATAGCGGGTTCTTCATTGTCGGCGCGGCCGACAGTCCGCTCACTAAGCAAACTACAAGGCGACGGTGCCGAAATAGAGCCATCCTCAAGGGGCGAAAGGTAGCGGAAGAATTCTCGCGGTCCGGGTGAGTCTGCAATCGGACGTCTGGAGAATTGGATTGGTTCCGCTTCGGTGATTTGGATTGTTTTCGCTTTGCTGCTGACAGGCCGGACAACTCTCAAGACCCCTTCCACGACTCCTTCGAAAAGGCGTTTTTTTGTCGAACTCGCCCAAGAGCCGCTGCGAAGGACTACCTCCCAGTCTCCGCAATTTGTTTTAAAAACAAGGTGAGTTTTGTCACGTCCGAGGTCGTGCACCCACCCGCAGGTAACCGCATCTCGCCGTCATGGGTTGGCTCTGCTCACCCGGTACCAGTCGACAGTGCGGCACAACCCCTCTCGAAGGTCGACGATCGGCTTATATCCGATTAGTTTATCGGCCAGTTGAATGTCCGCCAGCGAGTCCCGTATATCTCCTGCGCGTGGTGAAGCGTAAAGTGGTTCTCCTTTAAAAGCAGTAAGTTCACACAATAATTCGAAGATTCTGTTTAAGGTGATTTTGCTTCCCGTCGCTGTGTTCATGACCTGCCCACTTACCTTTTCTGCGGGGGCATAAGAGGCCAGCAAATTGGCATGAACGACATTGTCGATATAGGTAAAATCGCGGCTTTGTTCTCCGTCTCCGTAAATCGTCGGTTGTTCTCCGGCCAGCATTTTGCGGCAAAAGAGCGCCATCACACCGGAGTAGTGCGATGTGGGATCCTGGAAGGGTCCGAAGACGTTGAAGTAGCGCAGTACAACCGTCTCCAGCCCGTAGACTCGAGCGAAGGCTCTCGTATATTGCTCTCCCGCGAGCTTAGCCACAGCGTAAGGCGATATTGGGTTCGGCAACATGTCCTCACGCTTTGGCAGTGTCGGCGTGTCGCCGTATGCCGATGATGAGCCCGCATACACGACTCGCCGAACTCCGGCCGCGCGGGCTGCGACTAGAAGATTGAGAGTCGATGTCACACAGTGCAGATTCGTTGCGACTGGATCGGCCACGGAGCGCGGCACGCTCGCGAGCGCTGCCTCGTGAAACACGATCTCAATGCCATCGCATGCGCGCGAGCATGCATCAGGGTCGGACAAATCACCTTCGAAGAACTCCATCGCATCCAAGCCAACCAGGTTTGCCCGTTTGCCCGTGATGAAGTTGTCGATACCGCGAACACTCTCGCCGCGCTTGAGCAGCTCTGCCGCAATCGATCGCCCAATGAACCCTGCAACGCCTGTTACCAGGTACTTCGCCAATTTCTCCTCCGCTATTGATGGCCTGTGCCGAAGAAGTGGCGCAGGCAGCAAGCGACAGGATACAGGACCCGATTCAGGACCGTTGTGTCAGCGGCCCTTCTTCCAAAAGCTCGATCCGCGTTCGTTGTCGATGTCATAGAATTTGGGCTATGACCACTGCGGCAGTCAGTCCACTCGAAGAACTGAAGCGTAAGATCGAATCCCGGCAAGCCCGCGTAGGAATTGTCGGCATGGGCTATGTAGGTTTACCTCTGGCACTGCTCTTTAGTGGCGAACGGTTTAGGGTTACCGGCTTCGATATTGCAACTGATAAAGTGGCCACGCTCAACTCCGGCGGCTCGTACATTGTTCGGATCCTGCCGGAGATGATTCGGCAAGCTCAAAAGAGCGGTTTCCAGGCGACGGCCGATTACTCTGAGGTCGCGCGGATGGATGTCGTCATTATCTGCGTCCCGACGCCTCTCAATGAGTTCCATGAGCCTGACCTCAGCTTTGTAACCAGCACAGTCGAAGCCATAGCGCCCCATACTCACGATAGCCAATTGATCGTTCTCGAGAGCACGACTTATCCCGGCACCACGGAAGAATTGGTTGGTCCGCTACTCGAGCAAGGCAATCCATGTGGTCTTAAGGTCGCTCGGAATGCGGAGCAGCAAGGCATTCACGTGGCGTTCTCACCCGAACGCGAAGATCCGGGAAATGACACAGTTGCCCGCCATGACATTCCCAAAGTTGTTGGGGGCTGCGGTTCGGTTGCTTCTGAACTTGCCGGTACGCTTTATGGCGCGATCTTTCGGCGCGTAGTTCCTGTCAGCAGTCCTTCGGTCGCAGAGATGACCAAGTTGCTCGAGAACATCTACCGCTGTGTCAACATCGCCTTGGTGAATGAGCTCAAGCAGCTTTGCATGCGCATGGGTATTGACATCCACGAAGTCATTGACGCGGCCAAAACCAAGCCCTTTGGCTTCCAGGCGTTTTACCCAGGGCCGGGACTTGGAGGTCACTGTATTCCGATCGATCCCTTCTATCTGTCATGGAAAGCACGCCAGTTTGACTTTCGTACCCGGTTCATCGAACTCGCGGGCGAAATCAATATCAACATGCCCCGGTTCGTGATCGACCAGCTCGCCGAGGGCCTGAATCGGGCTCGCAAATCCATCAACGGATCAAAGGTCCTCGTCCTCGGCCTCGCCTATAAGCGAGACATAGACGACTTGCGCGAGTCTCCATCTCTCACGATTATCGAACTGCTTCGCGAAAAGGGCGCAATCGTCGCCTATAACGATCCTTTTTTCCCCACCGTCGGACAGGGCCGTCACTACGCTCTCAACATGACGAACACGCCGCTCGACAATCTCGGCCAGTACGATGCTGTCGTCATCGTTACGGACCATTCGAGCTACGATTACCATGCAATTGTCGAACAGGCGCGCCTTGTTGTGGATACCCGCAACGCGACCAAGGGCATCGATTCTCCGAAAATTGTGCGGTGTTGAATTTGAAATCAGTTTGGTGGCATCTCCTGGGGGAGTTGACGAGATGTTGAGCCTGTGCGCGTGGTCGATTGCGCAGTTCGCTACGCCTTCCCGTATTTCTCCACTGCTTCTTTCAACCCCGACAAGCCTGCCGTCAGATCTTGCGGAGTCATTACGGGACGAAAGGTGACATTTGCGTTAAATGCCAGAAACCAGGGCTCTGCGACAGCCGGCACCTGGGACGAGTCTTTCAAGTCGAAGAAGATGTATCCGGTGCGTTGTCCGCCGTCCTCGGTGAAGTAAGCGGCTTCAGGTTTCATATCCGCCAATATCTTTTGAATTGTGGTCCCGAGGGTACCGTTTCGAGCTGCCGCATTTCCGGCTTCCACCGGGATCGTGGCTTTCAATAACATGCGCATACTTTGCCCCTCCTGGGCTCAGGGAGTATACGCTCAGGTCCGTCAGTTTGTCGGCTGTCTTTTTGCGCGGGTTGGGCCTTATCCATCGCAGCGCCATTTGGGAGAGACGGGCGATCGCTTTTTCGGAATATACTGTCCGCGATGTCGGAGGTGCTATGCGAGTCCGACCATACCTTTTCGCCCTGATCTCATTGGCGCTTGTCCCATCCCTCCCTGCCCAGGACCAGAATCAGCCTGCCGTTGTTCGCGGGATCGATGGCGGAGCGAATGGTCCCATGCAGAGCATATTCGTCCCCCCGAAAGCCGGCGCACCTTTCAGCCTTATTCTGGCCACCGAGTGGTCGCGCCCCCTGGGCAACGGGGGTACATTCACCTTGGCGAATGAGCGACGCATCGTGCGCGATAACGCCGGCCGTATCTACCAGGAGCGCTGGATCCTGGTACCTAAAGGCGGCAATATCAAATCTCACATGAATGTGTTCCAGATTACCGATCCCGAGATGCACACCTGGTATAACTGCGAAACGGCGACAAAGGTTTGCGATCTGTATAAGTACCGTCTCACCAAGGAGGACAACTACCAACCTGCAATCGGCACGTCCGGTCCATTGCCCGACGGCAGAGGGTCTCGTGTACACCAGGACCTCGGCGTGGGGAGCACGGAAGGCGTGGATACCCATGGCTATCGAGAGACGCTGACGATCAATCCTGGAATCATGGGAAACGACAAGCCCATGGTGACTACACGGGAATTCTGGTATTCGCCTGACTTGGCATTGAATCTGGTTTCAATCGTTGACTCGCCACAAGTCGGAACACAGGTATTCACCGTGAAGAACTTAACTACCACGCCACCCGAGCCAAGTCTCTTCGTGGTTCCGGATGAATATAAAATCGTGGACCGGAGAGAAGAGTAGCCATCCAATCTACAAATCGGCCTCCCGACGAAGCTTACAGAGCAGGAGTTCGTGGGCTGAGTAGGGTTTCGGGCTCGCGCGACGGGCCGACCCTCGATCATGTATTGTTGGTTGGTTCGAATATGATTTTCTTCGTTCCCACACTTGCGGAGCCTCAACACTTTGCGTTCCAGGAGAAATTGCTCTTCATCGCCCTCGCGGTAAGCTCTGGCTTTCTTTTCTGGCGCCGTTTTGGCCCGATCCTCAAAAGGATTCTCGCCTCCAAGAAGGACGCCGATTTTCGCTTATTTCCGTTGGGTAAGCGCATGTGGGATTTCTTTTGGGAGGTGCTTTGCCAAGCCAAGGTCATCCGCCAGCGACCTTTGCCAGGCTTGGCTCATGCCTTTGTGTTCTGGGGCTTCTGCGCCTTTGCCCTCGTCACGCTGAACCATTGTGCCGTCGGGCTCGGCATCGGTTTTCTTGATCCGTCCGGCTGGTTTGGACGCTTCTATTTTTATCTCGCTGCACTGTTCGCTGTTGCATGCGCAGTCGGCATCCTGGGGCTTTTCGTTCGGCGGTTCATAATTCGCCCTAAATGGCTCGGCGACAAGCTTTCATGGGAATCGGGTTTTATCGCTCTTCTGATCTTTCTTTTGATGGCCACGTATCTCGCGGCATTTTATGTTTCCGGCACCAGTTCCTCCGCGCGCCTTCTCTGGTGGGTTCATACCATAACGCTGCTTGTCTTTCTACCCATCATTCCTCACACGAAACATCTCCATCTGGTTCTTAGCCCGGCCACCGTGTTTCTCTCGCGCGGAGGTTTCAGCCGTATTCCGCCACTGGATGGCGATGAGGACTTTGGTCTCGTCGCCGGGACGGACTTGACTCGCCTCGTAAGCCTTCAGGCCTATTCCTGCGTCGAGTGCGGGCGCTGCACCGAACATTGTCCTGCGGCCAACACGGGGAAGCTCCTTAACCCGAAGGAGATCATTCTAGGACTTCGCAGCTATCTCAACGAGTGCGGTCCAGCCTCGGCCGAGCCTCTCCTCGGCAAATACAACTCGCAGGAGGCGGTGTTTCAGTGCACGACGTGTGGCGCCTGCGAATATCAGTGTCCCGTCGGTATCGAGCATGTCCCCCTACTCGTCGGACTGCGCCGAGGCGCGGTCAATACAGGGGCATGGGAGGACGATCACGGCGCGAAGCTTTTCCTTGCCCTGGAGCGCGGCTCGAACGCCCTCGGCATGAGCGCAGCCGAACGTGACAAGTTTATCCAGAAGCAAGAGCTTCCCTATTTCGACGGCTCGCAGGAGTATTGTCTCTGGCTCGGTTGCATGGGCGGCTACGATCCCAAAGGCCGGGAGATCATTGCGGACTTTGTGCGCGTGATGAAATATCTAGGCGCCAGCTACGGCGTGTTGCGCAAAGAGAAATGCACAGGCGACCCGGTTCGACGGCTAGGAAATGATCTTGTCTACCAGCAATTGGCCGAGTCGAATCTCGAAACGATGGCTCAGGCCAAAGTGAAAAAAGTGGTTTCAATCTGCCCTCATTGTGTACGTACGATTCAGGAAGACTGGAAGGAATACGGTACGCCGCCTGAAATCGAACATCACAGCGAATTCATCGCTCGGCATCTCAGCCAACTGCCGCCAGTCGAAAGTCAGGAAAAGATCGTTTATCACGATCCGTGTTACTTAGGCCGCTATCGAAATGTCTACGAGGAGCCGCGCGCTGCCATTCGAGCCTCGGGACAGCTCGTCGAAGCGCTGCGTTCGCACGAGAGGAGCTTTTGCTGTGGAGCCGGTGGCGGGCTGGCTTTTCTCGGTGAAGAGACGGGCGCGCGCGTAAGCCATGTCCGGGCCGAGGAATTGGTTGCGACCGGTGCCTCCACCATTGGCACTGCTTGCCCATTTTGTAACACCATGTTTCGCGATGCGCTGGCCACAAAGGGCGGAAACGCGCCGCAATTGCTCGATATCGCCCAGCTGACCGCGCGCAATTTGCCCGCCGCAATGCCCAGCGACGCCACCGTAAGATAAATTGAGAGATTCACTCTATGAAGATCATCGTTGCAATCAAACAAGTCCCCGAACGCGATGCACAAGTGCACATTAACTCAACCGGCAAATGGATCGAAGAAGGCGATATGCAATGGGCTCTGAATGAGTCCGACGCTTACGCGCTTGAAGAGGCACTGCAATTGAAGGAAAAGCACGGCGGCGAAGTCATTGTGGTCAGTGCAGGACCGGAGCGGGTGGGTTCAACGATTCGTGAGGCATTGGCCAAGGGCGCCGACCGGGCCATACATATTGATTGCGATGATCTCGGCCAACTTGACGCGCTCGGGGTAGCTCGGTTGCTGTCGGCCGCAATTGCTCCCGAGAGTCCTGACCTCACTTTGACGGGGTTGCAGTCGGACGATCTCGGCTATGGGCAAACTGGAGTGATCCTGGCGGAGCTGCTCGGGTTGCCGCACGCCTCGCTCATTCTGCACGTCGAGAAAACCGAGGCCGGTATCGCGGTGAAGCGTGAACTCGAGGAGGGCTGGTTCCAGACGATCGAGTTACCGCTACCGGCTGTTCTAACCATCCAGTCAGGGGGCAACAAGCTTCGCTATGCAACGCTCATGGGAATCAAGAAGGCCAAGACCAAAGAGATTCGACGCATAACCTCGCAAGAGCTTGGATCGGCGGCAGCGCCCGTTGTCGTCCTTGACAGAGTTTTTGCACCTCAGAAGCAAAAGTCCACGCAGATTTTGGGTGGCTCACCCAAAGAGGCCGCAGCGGCCCTTGTTGAAAAGTTGAAGTTTGAAGCGAGGGTGCTATGAGTGGCATATGGGTGGTGCTAGAAGAACGAAACGGGCGGATCGGGCGCATGAGCTGGGAGGCCTTGGCCGCCGGACATACGCTTGGCGAGCACCTGAACCTGCCGGTTCAGGCAGTCCTGCCGGGTGCGCAAACGGACTCATTGGCCGCAGAAGCCGCAACTAAGAAGGTGGCGAGGGTCGTGCGGCTCGAGCACGCCTCGTTGGCCACGTATACGTCTGATGCTTTCACTCTTGCGCTGGAACAATTCATCCGCGCCGAACAGCCCGATTATGTGGTCTTTCCGCACACCTATCAGGTGCGAGATTACGCCCCAGCACTGGCCGCAAGGTTCGGCCAGGTTCTTATCGGCGATGTGACTGGAATCGGCGCCGGCCCCCTCTTACATCCCACGGACAAGGACCCGTCCGCAGGGACCCCGGTCTTTGTGCGTCAGCTGATGCAGGGCCGGCTCAGTGGTGAATATCGACCGTCCGGTAGAATTTGCTTTGTCTCGGTCCAGTCTGGAGCATTTCGTACGGACCAGACGGAATCAGTTTCGGCGACTGTCGAGACGCTTACACCCAAAATCGAAGCGGCACAAATTCGCACCAAGCCTGGCCCGCCATTTCGTGGCTCAGCACAGACCGTCGATCTTGGTTCGGCACAATTCATTGTGAGTGTAGGCCGCGGCATTAAAGAGGCTGAAAACCTTCCCATTGTGCAGGAGCTCGCAGCCGCACTCGGTGCGGAGTTGGCTGCCTCAAGGCCAATTTGCGATAGCGGATGGTTGCCCATCGAACGCCAGGTCGGCAGTTCAGGCCAGACTGTTTCGCCCAAGCTCTATCTGGCTGTCGGCATTTCTGGAGCCATTCAGCACCTGGTGGGCATGAAAGGATCGCAGTGCGTCGTAGCCATCAACAGGGATCCCGATGCGCCGATCTTCGAAATTGCCGATTACGGAATTGTTGGCGACCTTTTCGAGGTGGTTCCGGCGTTGTCTGAAGCAGTGAAAGCCGCAAAACAATAGAATCGATTTCTCTGCGGCCGAACCCGCCAGTAAAGTGTGCACTTTTATCATTTGCGCTTGGGTGGGGGAGAGCGCTATGGTTCCCTCGATACCACTTAGCGTCTGCGTATACCGGGGGCAAGAGGGATGCTTCTTCCTGAGACATATCAGGCTGCGCTATTCTTGATGCTGCTGAGTATGGTCTGTTGGGGATCGTGGGCCAACACACTGAAACTTTGCCCAGGATATCGATTCCAGCTTTTTTATTGGGACTACGCTCTCGGCGTAGTGCTCGGCGCTCTGCTGCTCGGTCTGACTGCCGGCAGTCACGGATCGGCGGGAATACCCTTCTTGAGCGACATCGTTGAGACTCCTCTGGAATCCATGAAAATGGCGGCCCTTGGAGGAGTGGTTTTCAACCTCGCAAATCTCCTTTTGGTGGCCGCGATCGACATTGCCGGTCTAGCGGTGGCCTTTCCAGTGGGAATCGGGCTTGCGCTTGTCGTTGGGTCTATCTGGAGCTACCTGGTCAATCCAAAGGCGAATCCTATTCTGCTCTTCGGCGGAGTGGCTCTTGTGACCGTTGCGATCATTCTGGATGCGGCGGCTTATCGTGCCCGTGAGAGGAACTCCAAGTCCACGCCGACACGAGGGATCGTATTGAGCCTTGTGGCGGGAGTTTTGATGGGAAGCTTCTATCCCCTTGTGGCGCACGCGATGCACGGGCAGCGCGGAAATCCGGGTCCAGGCCCCTATGCGATCGCCATGTTCTTTTCGGTCGGCGTCCTTCTGTCCACCGTGCCGGCGAACCTGTTTCTGATGTGGAAACCGCTCGATGGAAAGCCACGCGTCCTCGGATCGGATTACTGGAGCGCCTTGTGGCGCTGGCATTTCGCAGGGATCTTCGGCGGAATGATCTGGTGCGCTGGCGCGGTCGCAAACTTTCTGGGATCCGGAGCCCACAAAGTGGGGCCAGCCGTTTCTTATTCCATCGGGCAAGGCGCAACGATGGTTTCGGCATGCTGGGGCGTTTTCGTTTGGCACGAGTTTGCCGGCGCTCCACCTATCGCGAGGCGGTTCCTGGTGTTGATGTTTGTCTTCTTCCTTTTCGGGCTGGGAGCTATTGCTCTCGCGCCGCTGTATTAGACATTGGACCGGTAGAATGACATCTTCCAAAAAGCCAATCGTCGTAGTGGGCAGCATCAACATGGATCTTGTTGCGAGCACGCCCAGCATTCCGCTGGCTGGCCAGACCCTCATTGGCACGGGGTTCGTAACAACGCCGGGTGGGAAAGGCGCAAACCAGGCGGTGGCGGTTGCTCGCCTCGGTTATCCGGTCCACATGATTGGGGCAGTCGGAGACGATGTCTTTGGTCAAGCGCTGCTCGACAATCTAAAGGCCGCCGGAGTCGGGATCGAAGCCGTCCACCGTGTTGCCGGGCCGTCGGGTGTGGCCCCGATTCTTGTGGCATCGAACGGGGAGAACAGCATTGTCGTCGTACCAGGCGCCAATGGGAGAATGACGCCAGGAGTCGTCGAAAAACAAGCAAATCTCATACGCTCTGCTGGAATGGTTCTATGCCAACTAGAGTTGCCGCTCGAAACAGTGGGCCACACACTCGAGATGTGTGCGAATGCTGACGTTCCCGTGATGCTCGATCCTGCGCCCGCGGCAGACCTGCCAGAGAAGGTTTGGACGCAGGTTACGTGGTTTACACCGAACGAGACTGAGACAGATCTCTATGTTGGGAATAGCTCTTCGCCCGAAGACGCAGCCAAACGCCTTTTGCGAACGGGCTTACATGGCGTGGTTCTGAAACGCGGCTCGGCGGGCGCTTATGTGGCCGTCGTGGATGGAGAGGCGAAGTGGGTGCAGGCCTTCCGCGTCGATGCGGTCGACACAGTGGCCGCTGGCGATTGCTTCAACGGCGCCTTCGCAGTCGCGTTGCTCGAAGGCAATGATCCTTGGACGGCGTCGCGGTTTGCTTCCGCGGCGGCAGCCATTTCCGTCAGTCGGCACGGAGCGCAGGCTTCCATGCCAACGAGGGCGGAGGTGGAGACATTTCTAGCTCAACGAGCGTGAGTCTTCCATTCCGGCCGTTTCGCTCAGTTCAACCAAGGAGAACCATCGAAATGTTTCGGAAAGTCTGCATCGGGGTCGCGGTCGGTGCAATGACTGTGCTTGGAGTTGCACAGGACACGCAGTTCCCTGCCCGTGGCCAACAGATCCCTGCCCCCGTATGCATGAGCCTGCACAATGCCTGGGAAGGCAATCAACTCATCTGTCCGGCGTTGACGCACGAGCGATGGTTGGCGGATCTGCAGCATTGGCGGAATGAGCGCCGCATTCGGATCGCTTACGATCCATCTCGTTATGATCTGCCCGCCCTGCGCTGGACTCAATCGAGCTTTATCCAACCGCAAATGATGGTGCAGGATCGATACTTCTACGATCCCGTGGCGGGTGAGTACACCGTCGACCGTTACCTGGACGATCTAAACCAGCGCTACGGTGGCATTGACGCGGTTCTGGTCTGGGCCACTTATCCGAACATGGGAATAGACGACCGAAATCAGCTGGAAATGGTTGAGTCGATGCCGGGCGGCGTAGAGGGTGTTCGTCAAATGGTCGCCGATTTTCATCGCCGCGGCGTGCGCGTCCTTTTTCCCATGATGATGTGGGACGAAGGAACCCAGGAGCCCGGCAAGCCGTGGCCCGAAGCGATTGCCGAACTGATGAAGGAGATCGATGCGGACGGGATCAACGGCGACACGCAGGACGGCGTTCCCTTGGGATTCTCCCTAGCAGCGGAGAAAATTGGTCATCCCCTGGCGTTCGAGCCCGAGGGCAGCCCGAGCGACGAAGCAGTGAGTTGGAATGTGATGACGTGGGGACAATACGCGTTCCCGTTCATTCCCATGGTCGACCGCTTCAAGTGGCTCGAGACGCGCCATATGGTGAACATCAGCGATCGGTGGGCTAAGGACAAGACCAACGACCTGCAGTTCGCATTCTTCAACGGCGTGGGATGGGAGAGCTGGGAAAACATCTGGGGTATCTGGAACGGCATCAGCCCGCGTGATGCCGAAGGTACGCGGCGTGTTGCGGCCATTGAGCGCGGGATTGCGTCCTTCCTGGTCAGCAAGGACTGGGAGCCTCTTTATCCCATGCACAACTATGGCGTATACGCGAGTCGCTGGCCACTCGAACATGAGACAGTCTGGACCATCGTGAACCGGACCGAATATGACATCGAAGGGAGGCAGATGGATGTGCCGCTCAGGCCTGGCATGCACTACTTCGATCTCTATCACGGAACGGAACTCAAGCCCGAAACCGACGGAGCCATTGCAGTGCTCAGTTTCTCAATTGAAGCCAATGGCTATGGAGCGGTCTTGGCAACGCCCAAAGAGCCCAGCGATAGGGTGAAGGACCTTATGGAGCGCATGTCTGCAATGACCAGCAAACCGCTCGCAAGTTTTTCGCACCAATGGACGGTCCTCACGCAGAAACTCGTCGACATTCCTGCGACCACGCCGACCGCTCAGGATCCGTCCGGCATGGTACGCATTCCCGGCGGGAAATTCATTTTCAGAGTCCATGGCACAGAGATCGAAGGGGGCGCGGATCCTGGCGTAGACGTGCAATACCCGTGGGAAGATTCGCCACGTCGGTTCCACGAACATGCGATGCAGATCAAGCCGTTCTACATCGACACATTCCCGGTCACAAATGCGCAGTTCAAGCAGTTTCTCGATGCCGCGCACTATATGCCACGTGACAAGCTGAATTTCCTGCGTGACTGGAAGAATGGAACCTTTTCACAAGGCTGGGAAAACCGTCCTGTGACCTGGGTTTCACTTGAAGATGCACGAGCCTATGCACAATGGTCGGGCAAACGTCTGCCCCACGAGTGGGAATGGCAAATGGCCGCTCAAGGAACGGATAGTCGTACCTTTCCATGGGGAGATAAGTGGGATGCGGCTGCCGTGCCCCTTGCGGATGCGTCTCGTTCGATGCGTGGACCCGACCCTGTGGAAGCGCATCCCCTCGGAGCCAGCCCCTATGGCGTGATGGATATGGTGGGCAATGTCTGGCAATGGACCGATGAATTTGTCGACGAACACACTCGTGCGGCCATCGTCCGCGGAGGCGAATACTACCAACCCCAAGGCTCCATTTGGTACTTTCCCCAGGCTTATCGCAACGACGAACACAGCAAAGCGCTCTTAATGGCACCCTCCTACGACAGATCAGGCGGGATTGGTTTCCGATGCGTGCGCGATGCAAATTAGCCGGTCAAAACCTTGAGTTAGGACGTCTATTTTCGGCAGAGGGAGAATCATGGGCAAGACGGTAACGATCCAAGCGGTCGACGGGCACGACTTGAGCGCCTATGTCGCGAAACCTGCAGGAGAGCCTCTTGCTGGACTGGTGGTCATCCAGGAAATCTTTGGGGTTAACCGGCACATCCGGTCAGTGGTTGACGGCTATGCGAAGGATGGCTTCTTTGCAGTTGCTCCAGCCTTGTTTGATCGCGTCGAAAGAGGTGTCGAGCTTTCTTACGAGGGTGAGGATGCAAAAAAAGGAGTGGCTCTCCTGCAAAAAACTGATATCACCAAAGCTCTTGCGGATGTCGATGCCGCCCTCGCCTTGGCCCGGAACGAAACCGATAGGAAGGTAGGCGTCATTGGCTATTGCTTCGGTGGCCTGCTGGCCTGGCTCAGCGCAGCACGCCTACATCCCGATGCGGCGGTCGGCTACTATGCGGGACGCATTGGCAATTTCGCAGGCGAAATTCCCAGGGTGCCGGTTCAGTTACATTTTGGCAAACTCGACACCCACATTCCCGCCGATCAGGTAGAGACTGTCCGTGCCGCGCATCCTGAAGTTGAAATTCACTGGTATGAAGGCGCTGGACACGGCTTCAACTGCGATATGCGCGCCAGTTACAACCCGCAGGCCGCAGCGCTCGCGCGCGGCCGAGCCTTGGCTTTTTTGAAAAAGCATCTGCAGTAGAGGCTCGCTGACTTCTTCAGGCAACCTCATTCTCAAGCGTACCGATCGGCTCAATCGTGATCCGGATCCTGTCGCCGCTCGCCAGAGTGAACGAGCTGGGCGGCACAATGCCCGTTCCCGTCATCAGAAAAAGCCCGCTCGGGAATGAGTTGTCGCGGAGCAGATACTCGACGAGAGATTTGGGATCGCGCTTCAACTCCGACAGTGCCACTGAGCCCGAGAATTCCACTCGGCCTCGTCGATCAATCTCCAGTTGGATCTCTGTCGAATGCGGCAACGGGTTTTCACTCACCAATATGCCCGGCCCAAGCGCGCAACTGCCGTTGTAAACCTTTGCCTGCGGCAGGTAGAGCGGATTCTCGCCTTCAATGTCGCGCGAGCTCATGTCGTTGCCAATCGTGTAGCCGGTGATTCTTCCCTTCGGGCTGACTACGAGCGTCAATTCCGGCTCGGGGACAGACCAACTTGCATCGGCGCGAATACGCACTTTGCCGCCAGAGCCTGCCGTGCGGCTTGCCGTCGATTTAAAAAAGAGCTCCGGTCGCTCAGCGGAGTACACGCGATCGTAAAAATCGCCTCCGCCCGCGTCCTTCGCTTCTTCCATGCGCGCGCCACGGCTGCGGAAATAGGTTACGCCCGCCGCCCAGACTTCCTGATGCCCAATTGGCGCCAAGATCTCCGTCTTAGGTAGATCGCCGGAGGGCGTGATCGTCTGAATGAACTCCGAAAGATATTCCGGCAGGTCCTCGCGTGCCAGAAGAAAATCTATGGGTATCCCGCCAAGCAAGAAGAACTCGTTATCTTCCTCGACCACGCATCCATCTGCCGTGCGATAGAGTTTCACTTTTTGCTCCCAGTGCTCGCCCTTCATCCTACATGCAGTGCGTGCATTCACAACTTGATATGCCGGATCCGCGTAATTAGATTCGTCCCCTTCAGTCGCACCACGCATCGAGTTGGCCACCTCTGATGGCTGCGGCCAATGCATCGATGTCGGGAGCAAGAACTCGATCGCTCTCCAGACGCTTCACCACTGCGCGGACAGTGGCATGGGCGCGTCCGATCTCGCGGCTCGGATGCAGCGGCCTGCGATACTCCAACCCCTGCGCGGCGCACATCAATTCAATGGCCAGAATCCGCTCAGCATTCTCTACAATCTGGCGTAGCTTAAGAGCCCCTGTCATGCCCATCGACACGTGATCTTCCTTGCCGCCATCGGTAGGAATGCTGCCAGTCGAAGATGGATGCGCCAACACCTGGCACTCGTTAATGAGTGCCGCGGCCACAATCTGCGCAATCATGAACCCAGACGACAAGCCTGGATCACTTGAGAGAAAGGCGGGAAGCCCTTCGTTGATGTCTGGATTCAGCAGCCTGTCGATGCGCCGTTCCGTGATGCCGCAGAGATCGGTCAACGCCAGAGCTGCGTAATCGAACCCATAAGCCAAAGGTGCGCCGTGGAAGTTGCCTCCGGAGAGCACTGTTCCGCGGTTTCCAGAAGTGTCGGAAGTATCAGGGAAGATCAACGGATTGTCCGTGGCTGATCCAGCTTCGATCTCAATCACACCCGCCACGTGCGCCAACACGTCGCGCACGGCTCCATGAACTTGAGGCATACAGCGCAGACAGTAAGCATCCTGCACGCGAAGATCGTGCTCGCGATGCGATTCACGGATCTCCGAGTCCTCAAGCAGAGTGAGGAGGTGCATAGCGGAGGCCACTTGTCCTGCGTGCGGACGCGCCAGGTGAATCCGTTTGTCGAAGGCCGCCGGGGTGCCCATCAAGGCTTCCAGCGACATGGCTCCCGCCAGATCGGCGAGCCGTACTACGCGCTGAGCGCGAGCCACAGCGAGGGCACCAACTGCCGTCATCGCCTGCGTTCCATTCAGCAATGCGAGACCTTCTTTGGCGTCAAGCTGCAAGGGCTGCAGCCCAGCCCGACTCAAAGCCTCTTTGCCCTTGAGGCGCTCCCCGTGAAAAAACGCTTCGCCTTCCCCAATCAGGACGAGCGCTAAATGCGCGAGCGGAGCAAGATCTCCACTTGCTCCGACGGAGCCCTTTTCCGGAATCACGGGGTGCACCCCCGCATTGAGCAGTTCGATCAGCAATTGCAGCAGAACCGGGCGAACCCCGCTGAATCCTTTGGCCAGCACGTTGGCACGCAGCAACAGCACGGCACGAGATTCCGCCTCACTCAATGGGTTCCCGACGCCTCCTGCGTGACTGCGCACAAGGTTGACTTGCAACTCGGCCAGTTTGTCCGGCGGAATACGAACATCGGATAGTTTGCCAAAGCCCGTATTTACGCCATAGACGGTTTCGCCTGCTGCCAGAATCTCTTCAATGCAGGCCCGGCTTTGGCCAACGCGGGAGATGGCGGCGTTCGCAATCGTAACTGGACAGAGCGCGAATGCGACAGCCTCAATCTGCGCCAGCGTGAGCGCCTGACCATTCAGGATTAATGCTTCCATGATTCTCAATGGTAGAACGACGAACGGCTGCGCAGCGGATGGATTGAAGTGTAGGTGTCTTGGCTACAAAGCGAGGTGGCCGCGAAGAAGCGCTATCTATTTCCACCGCGTGGCCAGTCTACCCTGACCTCCGGAAGAGGCTCGAGACCCAAAATCCTTCGATTCTTCGCGTCATCAGCTCCTGAACCAGCAAAGTCGTCGAATGCACGGTCGGTCACATGAATGATTCGGTCCCGAATAAACGTCGCACCCTCGGTAGCGCCGGCCTTGGGATGCTTCAGACAGCACTCCCACTCCAAAACTGCCCATCCCGGAAAGTCGTACTGCGCCATCTTGCTGAAGATCGATCGAAAATCAACCTGGCCATCACCCAATGACCGGAAGCGTCCCGGGCGGTCGATCCAATCCTGATATCCGCCATAGACGCCGCTTTTGCCATTGGGTCGGAATTCGGCGTCCTTTACATGGAATGCGCGGACGCGGTCATGATAAATGTCCAGGAACTCAAGATAGTCCAATTGCTGAAGAACCATGTGACTGGGATCGTAAAGAATGTTGGCACGTTTGTGATCATTCACTTGTGCGAGAAAACGCTCATAAGTCACTCCGTCATGCAGGTCTTCGCCAGGGTGCAACTCGAAGCATACGTCCACTCCGACGTCGTCGAAGTCATTGAGAATTGGAAGCCATCGCCGCCCCAATTCTTGAAAGGCCTCTTCAATGAGTCCGGCAGGACGCTGCGGCCACGGGTAGAAAAAAGGCCACGCCAGTGCGCCGGAAAACGTGGCGTGCGCATTCAGGCCCAGGTTCCGGCTCGCCTTTGCAGCCCATTCCAACTGCTGCACAGCCCATGCCTGGCTTTCCTTGGGATTTCCAGCCAGTTCGCGTGGAGCGAATCCCTCCAGCAGGACATCATAGGCTGCATGGCTAGCTATAAGCTGACCCTGGAGGTGCGTTGACAGTTCTGTCAGGGCAACGCCTGCGTCATTGAGCACACCAAGTATCTCGTCGCAATAGTCCTGGCTCTCTGCTGCGGCTTTCAAATCAAAGAGCCGTTTATCCCACGTGGGAATCTGTACGCCTACGAATCCCAGCTTTGCAGCCCAAACCGCCAACCCTTCCAGCGAATTGAATGGTGCATTGTTGTCCGCAAACTGCGCCAGAAAGATTCCCGGTCCCTTAATCGTTTTCATTTCATTTCCCCAATGCGTCTAAATCCGACGCTAAAACTCAATCCAGCTTTTTTGTTGGCTACTTTCAATGGCTCGGTCAATGAACCGCATCCCGCGCACCCCCGCAACGATACCTGGCAAGGTAGGAGGCAGAGGTCCCGGCTGCCCTGCCTTCCAGGCCCCCAGGGCGTCAGCAAATTCACGATATA
Source organism: uncultured Acidobacteriaceae bacterium (assembly GCA_963704415.1). GTDB lineage: Bacteria > Acidobacteriota > Terriglobia > Terriglobales > Acidobacteriaceae > Telmatobacter. The sequence goes on from OY969908.1 coordinate 4,404,515, forward strand.
GGACCGCAAAAGCCTCGAGATAACCCTCTGGATGCCCCCCCGGCAACCGAGTAGCGGCACGCGCGTCCTTCCCGAGACAGGTTCCCGAAGCGTGGCGAATCTCTTCCAAACCATTTTGCCACTTCAGGCGCAGCCGGTTCGGGTCCTCCTGTTTCCAATCCAATGAACCCACCTCGCCATAGACGCGCAAACGGAGTCCGTTGCCCTCACCCGCCGCTACCTGGGATGTCATCAGTACTCCATTTGCTCCGTTATCGAGACGCAGCAAAGCCGTGCAATCGTCGTCGACGCGTCTTCCCGCGACCACTGAAAGCAGGGTCGCGTACAGTTCGGTGACTTTAAGCCCCGTGACATACTCAACAAGGTGGAAAGCGTGGACGCCAATGTCGCCTATGCAGCCGCCTGGCCCGCTCAGTTCCGGATCGGCGCGCCAGCTAGCCTGCTTCTGCCCTGTCGTTTCAATCGGTTGACTTAGCCAGCCCTGCAAATACTCGACGGCAATCTTGCGGATTTTGCCGATCGTTCCGCTTGCGCAGATTTCTCGTGCCTCGCGAACCAACGGATACCCCGCATAGGTGTGCGTCAATCCATACTGCAGTCCCGACATTGCCACCGCTTTCTCAAGTGAAAGTGCTTCCTTGTAGGTGGCTGTCGCGGGTTTGTCGCTCATCACGGGAAACCCGGCCTGGAGTGCTGCTTCCGCAACTGGCAGGTGTAGGTGATTCGGGGTAACGATCGCTACGAAATCGATCGGATCGGGCCGGCGTCGCTCCGCGTCGAACATCTCCTGGTAATTCGCATACGCTCTGCCGGGCTCGATCTTGTAAGATTCGCCGGCTGCACGTGACCTCTCGGCAGACTGCGAGAAGGCGCCGGCAACAAGCTCGATCGTTCCGTCCAGTTCCGCTGCGATTCGATGCACAGGGCCGATGAAAGCTCCCGGGCCACCACCCACCATTCCCATGCGCAGTTTGCGCGCCACAGTCATTTCCCTTCCTTTCCCAAAAGCCATTTACCAGACAAAAGGCGCCAAACGGTAGCGCACCTGTTTTATATAAGCACCATACCCGTCTAGGCTCTTTGCGAGAAACCGTTCTTCGTCGAGGAGACGCAGAATGATCACAGTCGCCATGAAGAAGATTGTCAGCAGTCCCCATAAGGAACCAAGGCTCAGCGGAATCCCGCAAAGCATCACCAACGACCCAAGGTACATGGGATGGCGCACCATCGCATATGGCCCGTAAGTAATCACCTGTTGACCGGGTGCAACTTCAATAACTCCCGAGGTGAACGAATTCACCTTGAATACCCAGAAGACAAATGCGAATCCGAGCGCGATTAGAATGTCGCCAGCGACTTCGAGTGCAATTGGCACGCGCGACCAGCCAAAACGATGATCCAATGCCGAAAGGACGAACAGCGAAACAAACGCGATCGCCGCGAAGAACTGAATCACTTTCTGAATCCGTGTGGATTCAGCCTTTGCTCCGGCCTTGATTCTGCGAGCGAGCAAAGCGGGGTTCTTTCTCGCCAAATAGACCGTAATCCCGACAGCAGACGCGAAAAAGATGAGAAGACAAACCCAACCCTCCCAGTAACGCACAGTCCATGCAGGAAGAAAGACCATCAGCAGCATCGAGACAAAGAGACGAACGAGGCCGATCAGCGCGCTTCTATTCACTTCCGCCATGAGGTTTCAATCGCCGGGTAAGGCTTCCTTCAGTCCTGGAGCCAATGCTCTCAGCAGCAAGAGTGCGACGAGGTAAGCGCTACCAGAATAGATAAACAACGGCACGAAGCTGTGTGTGAGTTGAACAATATGGCCGCATACGGGTTGAAATATCGCCCCGCCCAGGGCTCCGGCGACCTGGCCGAAGCTCACAACCGTTCCCACGAACCGTGCAGGAAACATATCGGAAGCCGTCGTAAAAATATTGGCGGACCATCCCTGGTGCGCGGCGGCGGCCAGACTCAGGAGACCCACAGCGAGCCAAACGGAATGTAATCCGCCTGCGACCGCGATCGGGACAACAAGACACGCACATGTGAGCATCGCCGTGAGTCGAGCGGTCTTGAGCGCCATCCCCAGATGTGTGAAGCCTCGCGGAAGCCATCCCCCGAAAACGCTGCCCACTGTCGAACACACATAGACCACCACCAGCGGCAGCCCCAAATGCGAGAGGTCCAACTTGAATCGTGAGTTGAAGTACTGCGGCAGCCAAAACAGGAAAAACCACCATACGGGGTCGGTAAGAAACTTGCCTAGCATGAACCCCCATGCTTGCCTGTAACGCAACAGTTCCCACCACGCGACCGTTTTCACCCGTATCTCAGCGGTCTTCGCTGCAACCGTCGTCGCGGCGTTGCCCTGCGGCGTTCGATATCGAATCGACCACCAAACGATCCATATCGCGCTGAACAAACCGGTAATCAGAAACGATGCCCGCCAACCGAAGTGCAATGCCACCCAAGGCACTGCCAGCGGGGCCAGGATCGCTCCCACGCTGGCGCCTGAGTTGAATACCCCTGTTGCCAGAGCTCTTTCTTTTGGCGGGAACCACTCGGCCGTTGCCTTGACGGCGGCCGGGAAGTTACCGCTCTCCCCGAGTCCCAGCAGGAATCGCGCCACGGCAAATCCCGTGACAGAATTCACCAGGGCGTGACCCATCGCTGCCAAACTCCACAGCCCGGTGACAATGGGATATCCTTTGCGGCAACCCAATCGATCGACAAGCCGGCCCGCGAAGACCACGCCGAGCGCATAGGCAACTTGGAATGCAGCCAGAATGTTGCCGTATTGAACGTCGGTGAGGTTAATGGACGCCTCGACCGTTGGCCAGCCTGGCAGCAGCGGTTGAAGATGGAGCACATTCCCCGCTAGCACAGGCTTCAAGATCGACAGCACCTGGCGATCCACGTAGTTGATCGTCGTCGCCACGAAGAGCATGGAACAAATTGTCCAGCGTCCAGAGAGCGCCGCTCCCTCGACTCGATGATTCATGTCTGCCGCCGATTTACCCATACGCTACCAGTCAGTCAGAGTTCCATCGAGCTTGCGGTTTATCGGCAGATACGCCCGCTGATACGGGTATTTCGCCGCCAACGACTCATCGAGATCGACACCCAATCCAGGCCCATCGCCCGGAAACATCATGCCATTTTCGAATGTGTACCGGTGCGGGAAGACCGCGTCTGTCTCCTCTGTGTGGGGCATATGTTCCTGGATTCCGAAGTTATGAATTGCTGTATCAAAATGCAATGCAGCTGCCATACATACGGGAGAAAGATCCGTTGCACCGTGGCATCCGGTCCGCACGTGATAAAGGTCCGCAAAATCGGCGACCTTTTTCAGATGTGTGATACCGCCGCCGTGCACAGGCGTCATACGGATGTAATCGATCCATTGGTTGCGCATCAGGTCGTGCGCGTCCCAGATTGAGTTGAAGACTTCGCCTACAGCAATTGGCATCGTGGTGTGTTCACGAATGACTCGGAAGCCTTCCTGGAACTCTGCCGGAGTGGGATCCTCCATCCAGAACAGGTGAAACGGCTCAAGCTCTTTCCCTAAGCGGCTGGCCTCGATGGGCGTCAGGCGATGATGGCAATCATGAAGAAGATGTAACTCCTCACCGAAGGTCTCGCGCACTTTGGCAAACAGCCTGGGCACGTGGCGAAGGTACGGTTCCGTGGCCCATTCGTATTCCTGCGGCAGCCCGGGTTCTGCCGGCTCATAACGCCCGGGGGTTTTAGTTACGCCATAAGTGCTTGATAGACCCGGAATGCCGCTCTGCACGCGAATTGCCTTGTAGCCCATTTCCTGATGCCGGGCAACGTCTTCAATCGCGTGATCGATGTCCTTTCCGTTGGCATGGGCATACACCATGACTCCATCACGGCTTTTGCCGCCGAGAAGGTTATAGACAGGAGTTTGCAACGCTTTGCCCTTGATATCCCACAACGCGATGTCTATGGCGCCGATCGCGGCCATGGTTACGGGTCCGCGTCGCCAGTAGGGACCGCGGTACAGATACTGCCAGATGTCCTCGGTTTGGAACGGGTCGCGTCCAAGAATGCAGGGGATCACATGGTCTGTCAGATAACTTGCGACTGCCAGCTCCCGTCCATTGAGTGTTCCGTCGCCCAAGCCGTAAATGCCTTCATCCGTTTCAACTTTGAGCGTGACGAAGTTTCGACCTGGCGACGTGATGTTAACGTAGGCCTTTGTGATTTTCATTGCGTCCGGCTCTCTCGGGCTAAGAACTCGTATGCAGCGTGAGATTCATCGACCGCTGCAGCTTCTCCTACTGATTTACTCCGCTAGCCAGGAATCCGCCATCAACCGCGATGATTTCTCCAGTCACGAACGAGGCCGCTTCCGACGCCAGAAAAATTGCCGCACCCGCAACTTCTTTTGCTTCTCCGAATCGCCGCATCGGGGTTCGTAAAAGTAACTCTTCACCACGCGGGGTGCCCTGAATCAGGGACGCGTTCAAGGGAGTGGGGAAAACTCCAGGCGCGATCGCATTCACACAAACTCCGGATTGTGCAAGCTCCACGGCGAGCGATTTGGTGAGCGACGCCACTCCCGCTTTGCTGGCCGCGTAGGCGGCCACACGGTAAAACGCTACAAAAGAGGTCAAAGAGGCTACGTTCACAATTCGCCCGTAGCCTGCGCGCACCATGGTTGCGCCAAATATCTGGCAAGCGCGCAGGGTACCCGTCAAATTGGTGTCAATCACTCGATTCCATTCAGCCTCATCGGCGTCGAGCGTGGCCGTCTTCGCTGTAACGCCAGCTGCATTGACAAGAATGTCAACCTTACCAAATTCTTTCAGCACAGCATCGTGAAGCGCCTGCAAAGAATCCCTGCTCTGCACATCGCTCGTGATCCGCATGGAACGGCGGCCAACGGCCTCGATCTCACTTGCAACCTTCTTAACCTGCTCCAGCCGTCGAGAACTCGGCACTACATCCGCGCCAGCGTCGGCAAGGCCGATTGCAATCGCGTATCCAAGTCCGGTTGTCCCCCCGGTTACCACCGCGACCTTTCCCTGCAGATCGAAGAGATCCTTGGTCATGAATTCTTCCTTTTAGTTTGTTCACGGCAATCTTAGCCGGATTACACCCGTGTCGTCTCCGCTCTTGAGCCTGCCCCAAAACTCTATCATCAGGGCCAGGTTCCGCGTCTCTCTCTTCGGTGCCCCTATACGATTCCGAGAAATTCGTCGGACGTGTGATGCGGTACAGTGGATGGGAAGATTTTGCTACATCTATGGACGCGATTCTGATTCCTGATTCGACGCGACGCTGGGATTGCCTCAGTCTAGGCGAGGTTATGTTGCGCCTCGACCCCGGAGAAGGCCGGACCCACACAACTCGCCAGTTTCAGGTATGGGAGGGTGGCGGAGAGTACAACGTGGCTCGCGGTCTTCGCCGATGCTTCGGACTCCGAACGGCTATCGCCACGGCACTTGCTGATAATCCGGTCGGCCGACTCGTAGAAGATTGCATTCTTCAAGGCGGAGTCGATACTTCCCTGCTCCAATGGGCTGATTTTGACGGGGTCGGACGTACTGTGCGCAACGGGCTCAACTTCACTGAACGCGGATTTGGGATTCGTGCCGCGTCGGGCTGCTCCGACCGCGGTCACACTGCGATCAGCCAGGTCAAATCGGGAGACTTTGAGTGGGAGGAGATCTTCGGCGGTGAGAACGGATCGCGCTGGTTTCACACTGGTGGAATCTTCGCCGCACTTTCCGAGACGACAGCGATCGTGGCCGACGAGGCGATGGATGCGGCTCGTCTTCGAGGCACTCCGGTGTCCTATGACCTGAACTATCGCGATTCGCTTTGGAAGTCCATCGGAGGCAAAGTCAAAGCGCAGGAAGTAAACCGGGAACTTGTGCGCAAGGTCGACTTGCTTCTGGGCAATGAAGAGGACTTTACTGCGATGCTCGGGGTCCAAATCAAAGGGGTGAGTGAGGATTTCGTAGAATTGCCGATCGCCGGATATGAAGCGATGCTTCGCGAAGTCGCGTCGGCCTATCCGAATCTGAAACTCATCGCCAGTACCTTGCGCACAGCGCATTCTGCGTCGTGCAATGGTTGGGGCGCCATCGCACTTTATCGAGACGAAATCGTCCATGTGCCACAGCGCGACATTGACATCCTTGACCGTGTCGGTGGCGGCGATAGCTTTGCCTCCGGCTTGATCTATGGCCTGCTTGCGGGCAAGCCGATTGATTGGGCTGTTCGTTGCGGCGTTGCCCACGGTGCGCTTGCCATGACCACCCCCGGCGATACCAGCATGGTTACACTCGCTGAGGTGGAACGCGCCATGAAGGGCGGCCCGGCCCGGATCGCTCGATAATGGAAGCTATGCCTGAAACCACACAAGCGATTCTCGAGCGGGTTGGACTGATCCCCGTTCTACGTGCCAAATCCTCAGCCCAGGCTCATGCCGTCGTAGAGGCCGTGATTGCTGGAGGCATCACCGTGGTCGAAGTCACAATGACCGTGCCCGGCGCAGTTCATTTGCTTAAGGAGCTAAAGAAGGAGCATGGTGCAAAGCTTTTACTCGGGGCCGGGACGGTAACCAATGCAGCGCAGGCAGAACAGACGATTGAAGCCGGTGCGGAGTTTATTGTGAGTCCTAGCCTCCACCTCGATGTCATCTCAGCAACCAAAAGCAAGGGGAAGGTTTCGATTCCAGGTGCGCTCACGCCTACCGAGGTCTATGCGGCCTGGGAAGCGGGCGCCGACTACGTAAAGATTTTTCCTTGTTCTGCAGTCGGCGGAGCCAGCTATCTCAAAGCTCTTTTGGCGCCATTCCCTCATTTGAGGCTCATCCCTACTGGCGGAGTCACTCTGAAGACTGCAGAAAGCTTTTTGGAAGCCGGAGCCAGCGCTCTTGGCATTGGCAGCGACTTGGTGAATCTTGCGGCCGTCGATTCCGGTCATCCCGAAACTATTACGGAAGCGGCACGTGCATATTTGAAGGTCTTTGCGGATTTTCGCAGCCAAGCGGGTCCTGGCGTGTAGCTCTCAGTTTGTTCGCTTGCGGATGTTCCAGTTCCTCACAAACCTCTGACGGATGTTTTTCCCTTTGGCTCTTGCACTTCAGATCGATATCAAGCCAGAAAACTGAAACGCGAGCTCCGCCCAGTTACAGTCTGTATGCCTTGCGGACAAGTCCGACAGTCAACTCCTCCGCCAGCTGTTCCGCTTCATCCTCATCGAGGCGATGCTCCGCGACGAGTTTGGCAAGGAATCCCGCATCTTTGCGCCGCGCAACGTCGTGTCGCGCTGGAATCGATAAGAGTGCACGCGTGTCATCGTTGAACCCGACTGTGTTGTAGAACCCGGCCGTTTCAGTTGCCTGCTCGCGAAAACGCCGCATTCCCTCGGGACTGTCGTGGAACCACCAGGGCGGTCCTAGTCGGAGGCACGGATAATGCCCTGCCAGGGGCGCCAATTCCCTGCTATAGGTCGTCTCGTCCAGGGTGAAAAGAATAATCGTCAGCTTTGACTCGTTTCCGAAGCGATTCAGGAGGCTCCGCAGCCCGTTGACATAGTCGGTCGGTCTTGGGATGTCCGCCCCCATGTCACGTCCATAGCGTTCGAATAACTGCGCGTTGTGATTGCGGACCGACCCAGGATGGATTTGCATTACGAGCCCATCCTCAAGGCTCATGCGTGCCATCTCCGTCAACATCTGAGCCCGAAAAAGCTCCTGCTGTTCATCGCTTGGATCGCCGCTGAGCACATTGGTAAACACGGCCTCAGCATCCCGTTGACTCAGGTCGGCCGTTCGCACAGTCGGGTGCCCATGGTCCGTCGCTGTCGCTCCAAGGGATTTGAAGAATTGGCGCCGCGACGCCAGCGCCTGCAGATAACCGCGCCAGGAGGTCGTGTCTTCTCCCGTCAAAACGCCCAAGGTCTCAATACCACTTCTAAAACCCGGAAAACTCGGATCCACGACCGGGTCGGGCCTAAAAGTCGGAAGGATTCTTCCTTCCCAGTCCGAATCGCGGATCGCCCTATGTTCGCTCAGGGAATCGAGAGGAGAATCGGTTGTTGAAAGCACTTCAATTCCAAAGCGGCTATAAAGCGATCGGGGAAGAAATTCCGGTTCCGCTAATTTCGCTCCGATCGCATCGTAGTATTCATCGGCAGTCGACGACGAGAGCCGTTTCGTCAGACCAAACGATTCCTGAAAAGCAAAATCCAGCCACAACCGCGTCGGCGTTCCGCGAAACAGGTGATAGTTGTTCGCAAAGATTTGCCACACCTTGCGCGGCTCGGCAATCTGCGCTTTGCCAATCTCGAGCTGCTCGAGGGAAATTCCCTGGCTGTAAAGCATGCGGAAAATGTAATGGTCCGGTTGGACGAAAAGCGCCACTGGGTCGGCAAAAGGTTCGTTACGCGCGAACCATGAAGCCTGCGTATGCCCATGGGGACTCACGATTGGCAATCCGCGGATACGGTCGTAAAGCCGTCGCGCAATCGCGCGTGTCCCTTTGTCCGGCGGAAAAAGCCGGTCTTCGTGCAACAGTGCCAAATCGGGTCTCCCCTTGCCTCTTTCTCTCAAGTATTACTTATCGCGGCGGCGCGCGATATACTTCGGCTGCCCAATGAAACGGTTTACATGCATCGAAGTGCAGGCGGACGTTGAATGACGATACTCCGCATCGCACTCCGCAACTATAAGGATTTTGAAGACGCGCTGGCAGAAGAGGCGCGGCTCTTTGAAGAAATGCACTCCGACGTCCGTGTCGAACTCGTTTCGGTCAGTATTCACGAATTGTATCGATCAACGCTCACCGAAGGCGGCCTGCGCGAAGGCCGTTTCGACATTGCTCTCCTCGTCACAGACTGGCTTTCCGAAGGTCTAGGCACGGGGGCTCTCGAAGATTTGGCGCCGTGGCAAAGCCGGTTTCCGATTCCCTATTGGCCCAATGGCTGGGCACAATCGCTGGTCCGTCCGCTGATCTTCGGCGAAAAACTCTCCTCGTTGCCATGGCATGACGGCCCGGAGTGCCTCGTCTATCGCAGCGATCTCTTCGCCGATCCTGACCGCCAGGCCGCCCATCGCGCACAATTCGGCCGCGACCTCGCGCCGCCCGTGACCTGGCAGCAGTTCGAGGAGGCTGCGCGTTTCCTCACCGATCCGCCCTGCGGGCTCTACGGAACGGTCTTTGCTGCCTTCCCTGACGGACACAACACACTTTACGATTTTGCGTTGCACCTCTGGAGTCGCGGTGGCGAACTCTTGGATTCGTCCGGCAAACCGCGGGTTTGCGCCTCCGAAGCTATAGCGGCGCTCGATTTCTATCGGCGCATCATTTCTGACGTTTCAGTCTGTCACCCCGCTTCGCCGCAACTCGACTCCACGCAGTCGGGCGATCGTTTCCTGGCCGGCGAGGTCGCCATGATGGTCAACTGGTTCGGATTTGCCGCCCGCTCGGACCGCGAGGGTTCTCCTCTTGCGGGAAAGGTCTCGATCGCGCCGATCCCTTCGCAAGCCGGACGTGCGCCAGTGTCACTTTCCGTTTTCTGGGCACTTGCCATTGGCTCTGGCTCAAACGAAAAAGAGACTGCTTGGGAATTCCTCCGCTTCGCCGCCAGGCCTGAGCGTGATCTCGGTATTACAAAGCACGGAACGGTTGGCGTCCGGCTTTCCACATGGCGCAACGGAGCACTCCAAGCCCGGATTCCGGCTTACAGTAAGATCGAATCCATTTCTCTCGTGGCGCGCCAATTGCCTTCGGGGCCGCAGTTGGCCGCATTCGCCCGCATCATCGATGGTGTCGTGACACGCGCTCTCACCACTGCCGACGCTTCTCTCGCTATTCTGGAAGGTGCACAACTCGAAATCGAAAGCAGAGGGATTACATTCTCATGAGCCATCCCCAGGATTCGTTGGACGCGCAGCCGTTTCGCCTTGATGGACGTCACGCACTTGTGACCGGAGGTGCAAGCGGCATCGGCGAATCTACCGCCAAGGAATTGGTGCGCGCTGGAGCCTTTGTCTGGATCGCTGACATTAACGCTTCTGCTGCTGAAGCACTGGCCGCGTCCGTTGGCTCAGCTAGATCGCTGCCGCTGGACGTGACTGATCCCAATTCCATCGCGGTGGCAGTGGCGCAGGTGCATCGACTCGACATTCTGATCAATAACGCCGGCATCGGGCACGTGGGCTCAATTGAAGCGACTGAGCCCGCGGACTTCGACCGACTGCTCAATGTCAACGTGCGCGCAGTCTATCTCGTCACTCGCGCTTTCTTGCCACTTCTGCTTGCCGCCGGCTCTGAAGGCGGCCGCACCGGGACTATCGTGAATATCGGGTCGGTCGCGGGTCTGGTCGGCATCAAGCAGCGGTTCGCTTACTGCACCACCAAGGGGGCAGTGATAGCTATGACGCGCCAACTGGCTGTCGAATACCCGAAGACACTGCGCGTCAACGCGATTTGTCCTGGCACCGTCGAAACGCCCTTCGTCGAAGGCTATCTCGAGAAATTTCACAAAGAGAACAAGGATGAGGTCCGCGCCGAACTGCGCGCCCGCCAGCCCATCGGCCGTCTTGGCCAGCCGGAGGAAATCGCATCGATGGTGCGGTACCTCGCCTCGGACGAAGCCGCTTTCATCACCGGTGCGCTGTTCAACATCGATGGCGGTTGGACTGCTGCGTAAACTGAAATGTTCGCTCTAAATGCGAAAGATCGAGGTCTATGAAGCTCGTTTCCTTTTCCACGTCAAGCCACATTCGCCCGGGCGCATTGCTTGAAGACGGCGCCGTCATCGATCTCTCCACATCAGGGTGCGCTGACACCCTGTCGGTGATTGCATCCGGCCTGAACACCGTCCCTGACGGCCCGACGCATCACGTTAACAGTGTCCGGCTCCATGCACCGATTTCGAATCCACCGCGCGTCTTCGCAATTGGCCTCAATTATCGAGATCATGCAAAGGAATCGGGCATGGCGATTCCGACTACGCCAGTCGTTTTTTTCAAGCTCGCCACAGCCATCATCGGACCGGGCGATGCCATTGTGCTGCCCAAAAACTCAACCCAGCCCGATTACGAAGCCGAGTTCGCGTTCGTCATAGGTAAAGCCGGCTATCACATTCCAGCTTCGGCTTGGCGGGAACACGTTTACGGCTACACCATCGTCAACGACGTCAGTGCGCGCGACGTCCAGTTCGCAACTTCGCAATGGTCATTGAGCAAGAGCTTTCCTACCTTTTGCCCCCTCGGCCCTGCGATCGTTACGGCCGACGAGATCGAGGACCCTCACCAACTCGCCATCAGCCTAAACATTGACGGCGAATTGCTCCAAAATTCGAATACGCGCGAGCTCATCTTTGGGATTCCCGAGCTCGTCGAGTACCTGTCGTCTATCACACCATTACTTCCCGGCGACATCGTCTCCACCGGGACGCCGGCAGGCGTTGGACTTGGACGTACACCGAAACGCTGGCTGAAAGCGGGGGAAACGGTCGCCGTCAGAGTCGAGGGGCTTGGCTCGCTTTCGAATCCAGTCACCGCTGAGTGATGCTAAATCGCCAATGCCAGCCGATGCGGGATAATTAAAACGATGGAACTTTCTGGACAATCGCTGATTGGCGGCCGCCGCGGCACGCGCAACGGCAAGAGCTTCGCGGCTGCTAACCCGCAAACCGGTGGCGCACTGGAACCGCCTTACTTCTCAGCCATGCGCACCGAAATAGAGGAAGCCGCAGAGCTCGCCTCAGAGGCCTTCACGGGGTACTCGCAAGCCACCGGCAAAGCCAAAGCTGCTTTCTTACGCCATATCGCCGACGGCTTTGATTCGCACCTCGATGAGCTCGCCGAGCGTGCAAATCTTGAAACCGCTCTGCCTATGCCTCGTCTGCTTGGCGAAGTCGCCCGGACTTCAGGTCAACTGCGGCTTTTTGCCAGTGTGGTCGAAGAAGGTTCGTGGGTCAATGCGCGTATCGATCCGGGCTTGCCTGACCGCCAACCGCTGCCTCGACCAGACATCCGTTCGGTGCTGCGCCCCCTCGGCCCGGTTGTCGTCTTCGGCGCCAGCAATTTCCCACTCGCATTTTCGGTCGCGGGCGGGGACACAGCATCTGCATTGGCTGCCGGCTGTCCGGTCATCGTCAAGGCTCACCCTGCCCATCCCGGAACCAGCGAGCTAGCTGGCCAGATCATCGCCGAAGCTATCGCCGCCGAGAGTCTCCACCCCGGGGTCTTCTCGCTGCTTTTCGATGCGGGAGTTGAAGCAGGCACGGTTCTCGTCAAACATCCGCTTGTTCGCGCTGTCGCCTTCACCGGCTCGTTGCGTGGAGGCCGGGCTCTCATGGACCTTGCCGCGGCTAGACCGGATCCCATTCCCTGCTTTACTGAGATGTCCAGCGGCAACCCTGTCTTCGTTCTTCCCGGCGTATTGCGTAAAGGTCCTGCCGCGCTCGCTGCGAGTCTCTTCGGATCTTTCACACTGGGCGCAGGCCAGTTCTGCACCAAGCCCGGCATCGTTCTCGTGTCTGAATCCAGCGAAACGGAGGCATTTCTAGCTGAACTGAAGAAATGCGTTTCTCAGGCACAACCCTATGCTTTGCTCACGGCAGGTATTGCCCACGAGTATTCGCGCGCCACAAAGACGAGGGCTCAGGGAACCCGCCTCGCGGCTGAAGCTGCCGAAGCCAAGACCAATAATGCACATACGGCTACAGCCAAGCTATTTTCCGCGAACCTCGACGAGTTGATTAAAAACTCGTCTTTGGCAGATGAGATCTTCGGTCCGGACACGCTCCTCGTGCGTTGTGGCAACACGCAGGACTATCTGAGCGCCGCCCGCGCCCTCGATGGTCATCTGACAGCGACCATTCTCGGCGATGAAGACGACCTTGCTGCGAACCGCGAGTTGATTCAGGTTCTGGAACAAAAGGCAGGGCGGCTGATCTTCAACGGATTCCCTACTGGCGTTGAAGTCTCCCACGCCATGGTTCATGGGGGGCCTTATCCATCCACCTCAGATCCGCGTTTCACGTCGGTGGGAAGTCTTGCCATTTACCGCTTTGCGCGCCCGGTTTGCTTTCAAGGATTCCCACAGGAGATGCTGCCGGCCGAACTCCAGGACGCTAATCCGCTTGGCATTCGGCGCCTCCGCGACGGCAAGCCGGAAGCTCTATAACACCCTTGCCAGCCACTTCCCCGTGTGGGACAACAAGTTCGCGGCAACTTGTTCAGGTGTTCCTTGAGCAACAATTTTGCCGCCACCTTCGCCGCCTTCCGGGCCCAGGTCTATCACCCAGTCCGCACTTTTGATGACATCGAGGTTGTGTTCAATTACGATTAACGAACCGCCGCCGTCGATCAGCTTACGAAAAGCCGTCAGCAGCTTTGACACATCGTCAAAGTGCAGCCCCGTTGTCGGTTCGTCCAGAATGTACAGCACGCGGCTAGCCTGCGAAGGCTTTGCATTCGCATTGGCTGAGCGAACCTGCGCGAGATGTGCAGCCAGCTTTACGCGTTGCGCCTCGCCGCCCGACAGGGTCGTTGCGGATTGACCGAGCCTGAGATAGCCCAAGCCGACTTCGTCCAAGACAGCCAGCTTCTCAAGAAGCCTCGTTTGTCCGGCGAAGAAACGGAGTGCTTCCTTCACAGTCATCTGCAGCACTTCATGAATATTCTTGCCTTTGTACTGCACCTCAAGCACCTTGGTCTGGTAGCGCGTGCCGTTGCAATCCTCGCAGGGCAACTCAACGTCCGCGAGGAACTGCATCTCCACGGTGACCGTGCCGTCGCCTTCGCAGGTATTGCAGCGACCGCCTGGCACGTTGAACGAAAAATGCCCTGGCGTCAGCGACAGCCTCTTGGCCTCTGGCTGCGATGAAAAAAGTTCGCGGATCAGATCGAAGCCTTTGATGTATGTAATCGGATTTGAGCGAGGCGTTCGGCCAATGGGCGTCTGGTCGACCAACACGACATCGTTCAGCCGCTCGACTCCGGTTAACGATTTGAAGACACCGACAGGGTCCCCACCATCGGTTTGCCCCAACGCTCGAGCCACGGCGCGATACAACACCTGATGCACCAGCGTCGATTTACCCGAACCTGAGACGCCCGTGATGGCCACCAGCATGCCAAGTGGAATCTCCACATCGAGTCCATGCAGATTGTTTGCCTCGGCTCCCCGCAACACCAGCCGTTCACGTCCTGGTGAGCGACGCCGTGTCGGTACTGGAATTGATATCTTGCCCGAGAGGTATCGTCCGGTCAGCGAACTGGGATTCGCCTCAACTTCTGCCAACAGACCTTCAGCGAGCAACTTGCCACCAAATTCTCCGGCACCGGGCCCAAGGTCCAGCAGATGATCGGCGGAGCGAAGTACGTCGGCATCATGCTCGACAACGACAATCGTGTTGCCCAGGTCGCGGAGCTCCTTCAAGATTCGGATCAGCCGCTCTGTATCTCGCGTGTGCAATCCGATCGATGGCTCGTCGAGGACATAGAGAGCGCCAACCAGCCGTGAACCGAGCGACGTGGCCAGTTGAATTCGTTGCGCTTCGCCGCCTGATAACGTCGAAGCCAAACGGTCCAACGTCAGGTATTCCAGCCCCACTGCATCCAAGAAAGTCAGGCGCTGCCTGACTTCATCCAGAATGGGTCCGGCAATTTCTTCATGCATTGGCGAGAGTTGGAGCGCGGAGAAGAATTCTTTGGCTTTGGCGATGGTCAGCGCGGTCGCCTCACAAATGTTCAGCCCATTCAGCCGCACTGCGCGCGCTTCTGCACGAAGGCGCCGTCCACGACAATCCGGGCACTCGGCATAGCCTCGATACTTGCTCAACATGACACGGACATGCAGCTTGTACTTCTTTCGCTCCATCTGGGCGAAGAAACCATGCACGCCAACAAAGCTTCCGTTGCCTCGCAGCACGGTTTCGCGTGCTGACTCTGTCAATTCGCGCCAAGGCACAGCCATTGGAATGCCATGCTCCGAGGCATGCTTCTTGAGGTCGCTGAACCAGGTGCGATACTTTGGCCGGTTCCATGGATCGATGGCGCCGTCGTTCAGGCTCAGACCCTTGTCCGGGATCACGAGATTGAGATCGTAGTCCACTGTGTTGCCAAAGCCCTGGCATCGCGGACAGGCGCCGAAGGGGTTGTTAAAGCTGAAGAGACGCGGCTCGGGTTCCTTCCCCGCACGATGGCATTTCGCGCATCGATAGTCGCCCGAGAACCGGTGCTGCCTCCGATCTCGAGACTCGTCCCGTGGAACCTCCTCGAAAATCACTTCGCCCGATTCGCGATAAGCGATCTCCGCGGCGTCGACTATTCGCGGCCGATTCTCCGCGTTCACGACGATTCTGTCCACGAGCACGTATACAGGCAGATCAAAATCAAGATCC
Organism: uncultured Acidobacteriaceae bacterium; assembly: GCA_963704415.1. Classification (GTDB taxonomy): domain Bacteria; phylum Acidobacteriota; class Terriglobia; order Terriglobales; family Acidobacteriaceae; genus Telmatobacter. The sequence continues at coordinate 4,419,914 of OY969908.1, forward strand.
AACAGAGACTCGGGGGATGAGAACTCGAAAATCTGGCCATTTTGATAAAGGCGGTTGAATCCTGATGACCTCAATTCCGACAACCGCGCCTTCATCGCATCGGTGATCGGCTCAGCGATGCTCGTTTTTGTGCCTGTTTTCGAGCCAGGTTTTGTCGCTCGCTTGGCAGACTTACCCGGCTCTGCCGCTTGCGCTTCGTGCCGCACAGGAAACAATGCATTCAGACGCACCCCGTCTCCTAATGCCAATGTTGCCTCGGCCACTTCGTCGATGGAGTCGCGCTTCACGAGGCCATCGCAGTAGATGCAATGCACTTCGCCGCATCGCGCATACAGCAGCCTGAGATAGTCGTAAATCTCCGTTGCTGTGGCTACGGTCGAACGCGGATTGCGCGTCGTGTTTTTTTGCTTAATGGCGATCGCCGGAGCCAATCCGTCGATTTCGTCCACATCCGGTTTCTCGATGCGTTCCAGAAACTGACGCGCATACGCCGAAAGCGATTCCACATAGCGCCGTTGCCCCTCGGCGTAGATCGTGTCAAAGGCGAGCGAGGATTTGCCCGACCCTGAAACACCGCTGATCACCGTCAGCTTTCCATGGGGGATTTCGCAGGATAGGTTCTTCAGATTATGGGTCCGCGCGCCGCGGATCACGATTGCGTCGTTCGATGAGCTCAATGGGAAAACACCGGAAGGAAGTCTGTCAGCGTCCCTGCCCCCTTAGAGAAGCAAAGGACACAAACATCCACTATTTATTATAGGGCGTAGCGACCCGGGCCGGCCCTGCTTGGGTACGGAGCGGTGCCATCTTTAACCGAAGAGGAAAAAATCGAGATCGCCGTTTAGGCCTCTACCGAGGCCGAGGCACACAAATACCTCTCCGTACCGAAGTGTTCGGTACGGCAAAGGATTTGAGTGAGAAATTAACCTAAGCTGCGAGAGCAGCAGATCGAGATGGACCGACAAATGCCAAATTGGCCATCGGAATCTCGGTCTCGACTTCATTGCGGTTCAGAACACAGGCCAAACCCAACAAGGCCGTAGAGGCGCACGCTGGGCAACGTGTCGCGGAATTTCCAACGCAATCGCAATCCTGGCAAAGATAAGCCGAAGTCAACGGAATGTACTGCAGCATCGGGGAAGTCATCGTTTCACCTATCTGGTTGAACTAGATTGGCACTTGGCGAGCATGCTCGCGCGTCGCTCGCTGATCCCTAACAGGGTGGATGGGCCTCAACATGGAATGGTTGTTTCGTGGTCCTCACAAAGTGCGTGAAAAGCCGCTTCGAATTCTGAACCAATCCCTGCCGAATTCCAGCCTCTCTGATTATCTAGGTTAATCGAATCGAGTGTTGAATTCTATTCCCCATTGTGGTGAAAATCCCGGTTACTATGCGGATTCATTTTGTAACAGTTTGGTCACCTCGCAGTCTGGTTACTATCCGGTCTCAATAATTAAAGAGGCGCCGAATCTTGTTGTTCCAGCGCCCCTTACGTTGCTCATTTGGAAAAGATTGAATTCTTTTGATCGAATTCCTGCTCCGTTTTTGTTGCTTTGTGGGCCGCTTCGTCCGCGCTCTTTTCATCTCTCGTTCGCGGAGCGGTGACCGGCTTGACTGATGCATCTGTCCGCGGTTCAGGCTTTCTCACGGGAACTCGTTTCGACGTATCCACCATGTGTTCTTTACCTCAGGCCATTTCGATGCTACCTGCGCGACTGAGAGATGCACTCCGCTCCCCGAACGCAAAACACGCGCCGAAGCAACTGTGCCGGTTAGACTTTCAAGCGATTTGTCTCAGCCATGCCTCTTCGGCAAATTGCACGCGCAAGTTCTGCCAACGTTGCTCGCAACAAAGCGGGGCGCCGCTATCCATGTGACAGCAACCATATTCAGTGATTTCAATCGGATGTACTCCAGCGAAATCAGCGCAACGACGTTGTAGGTTCCCCCGTGGCCACTTCGAGTGTAGGGATGGCACCCGTTTGTGTCGCTGGTCGGTTTAGGACCTGGCGCTGGGGCTGACCGATGCGTGCTCCAGACTAAAATGAAGTTGAGGTATCATGTGGTTCGTTCTGCTGTCTTTTCGTTCGCCTTTCTCTTCGTCGTTAGCGCGAGTCTGAACGCGACCTCCCAGACTGAAAGCCAGGCCAGCCCTAAGAGACCCGCTTCCACATCCTCAATCGATGGCGGCGCATTGGACTCCTCCCTCTCCCGGCAAGTGATAGAAGCAGAAGCCGCCATAGGCAAGTCCGACTGGAAGGCCGCCGAAACAAAGCTCGACGCATGGCTGGCGACCCATCCCAACGATGCGCGCGCTCTGTTCGACGCCGGATACGTGGCCGATGCGGAAAGCCGGGTTGATGACGCAGCGGGACTCTATCGTCGCGCCACTGAAGCCGATCCCAAATCCTTCGAAGCGCATCTTTCGCTGGGGCTATTGTTGGCGCGACAGGGCAAATTGACCGATGCTCGTCCGGAACTTCAGGCAGCGACGACGCTGGATCCTGGCGAAGCGGGTGTAGTGCTGAAGGCGCGCGCATGGCGCGCATTGGCCGAAATCGATAAGCCCAGCCCAGACCATCCCGGAGACACAACTCGGGCTTCAGCGGATTTGCTGGAAGCGCTCAAACTCTCTCCGGAAACGCCAGCGGATACTCTGCTCGCCGCGAGCTTAGCGGAATCCGCGGGCCAGACGGAGGAAGCCGAGGCCGCGTACCGCCGGTTGCTGACAAAAGATCCTGGATCTGTGCCGGCCAACACTGGCCTGGCCCATGTGCTGATGACCCGCAAGCAATATCCTGAAGCCGAGACTTCGCTGCGCGCCGCGATCGCCAAGTCACCTGACGATCCGACCTTAAATGCGCAGCTAGCCACCGTTCTTGCTGCGCAAGACAAGGCAGAAGCTCTTCCTTTGTTGCAGAAACTCTACGCGGCACATCCTCACGACGCTGCTATCACGCGTATGCTTGCCGACGTGGAAGCGCAAGCCGGCGACGCAGCTGGTTCCGACAGACTTTACACAACTCTGCTGGCCTCACGACCAGATGACATCGATCTGCTCGTGGCCCACGGCCAGAATCTGATTCGGCTTTTGAAATACAGTGAAGCTCTGACCGTCTTCGCAAAGGCCACACGCGTTGATGCCTCGGACGGCGACGCGTGGAGCGGCCTCGCCTTCTCCGCATCAAAAATAGGTCAACCCGCTGTTGCATTGCACGCCCTTACGATGCGGTCAAAGTTTCTGCCGGAGGTCCCGTCAACTTATTTCCTTTGGGCCACATCGTACGATACGATGCACGACAAGGCACAGGCTATTGCCTACTACCATCACTTTCTCGAATCGGCCGGAGGCAAGTTCCCGGATCAGGAATGGCAGGCCAAGCAAAGGCTTCTCTTGTTGGAAAAAAAGAGCCAATAGTGGTTCATTTTGCTCAAAAACAAAATCTGACGTGTTCGATGATTCAAGGGGAGCTTTTCCACAGTTCAAGGCAGGAAATGCGTCGCGGCGACTAGGTAGTAACCAGGGAGACTTCGGTTTTTCCTTGCATGTTCTCTCAAATTGCTCCTATTGTTACGGCGTGGGGTAGGGCGGTCGCCTGAAATCGAGCCGCTCTTGGTTTTCCGCACCAGCGGAGGTTCCTCATGCGCGCTCAGATCTCGTTGGCGGTCCTCATCCTCCTCCCGGTAATCGCAGTACCGGCTTGTGCGTATACTCCAGACGAAAAGGTCCCCGATCAGGAAAGCATTTCCGCGTTAGAGGCGAAGATTCCTCAGGCTCAGCCGCGAGAACAGTGCTTTCTTTATGCCGAGCTCATCCACCAGATGACCGAGTTCAGCGTACGCCAGTATGCTGCTGGCAACGTTGATAAAGCCAGCGATCTTCTGAAGCAAATCCAGGGACTTGCACACAGAGTCCACCTCTCGGTTGCGGATGACAACAAGCGGCTGAAAAATGCGGAAATTCTTCTTCGGCACACCGCGTTCCGGCTCAATGAAATGTTGCATTCGAGCAGCTTTGAAGATCGGCCGCTCGTCGCACAGACGTTGGCGCAGGTAAATCAGGCCGAAAACGAGGCCATGCTGCAAGTTTTCAAGAAGTAGGCCTTTTCCAGCTCGCGTTCAAAGCTCAAACAATTTTCGAACAGAAGCGGTACCCTGCTTTCGCCGTGCGAGGGGAGTGTGCTTGAATGAATTCCGTCGGAGTTCAAGGATGCGCGCTCGAAGGCTCACAGTGTCGGTCTGTGTCTTGCCCTTCTTTGTCATGCTGGCAGCCGCGCAAAAGCAACAGCGTCAGCCTCTCACCGAACCGCAAGTTGAGCAAATTCGTGAAGCGGGTATCGATCCAGATGAGCGCGTCAAGCTCTATACCAAATTCCTCCAGGAGCACGTGGACTCGATTAACGGACTAATCCCCAGAATTCACTCAGGCGCTCGCGCCAAACGCATGGACGATGAGCTGCAGGATCTGACGGCACTCATGGACGAACTTGGGTCGAATCTTGACCAATATGGCGAGCGGAAAGCTGATCTTCGCAAATCCTTGAAATCCTTGAACGAATCCACCCCGCATTGGCTAGACGTTTTGCGTGATTTGCCAAGCGAGCCGGGATTTGAACTTTCTCGAAAAGAGGCACTTGATAGCGGCAAGGATTTGGCCGATGAGGTCGCGCAAATGCTAAAAGAGCAAACGGATTACTTTGCTTTGCACAAGGATGAAAAGGGGCAGGAGCGCGTCGAGCCCAAATAGGAGGTTGAGCCTCTGACCTCCGGCTTCCTCGTGCTAACTTCAATTTGGTGACCGTCGATTTTCAGACCATCTTTCAGGAGGAGTACCGAGCGATTCGTCCCCGGGCGCCCATGCCGCCCATTGTCGTTCGATTCCGCCGCTTCACTTCCCTCAATACCACAATTCGACTACGGGAAGGTCGAATCCTGGTCAGCCTTTCCGATCTCCTCGAAGGAGCTCCGGAAAGCGTCCTTCGTGCCATTGCTCATATTTTGCTGGCCAAGCTTTACCGCAAGCCGATCGATGCTTCTCAGAACTTGCGCTTCAAGAGGTTCGCGTCCAGCGCCGCCGTCACGCGGCAGACGGAACTGATTCGCCATGCCCGAGGCACCAAACGCTTCTCCGGCCCTGAAGGCCGCTTCTACAACCTCGAGGAAGTCTTCGAAACACTCAACTTCAGGTTCTTCGGCGGTCTTCTAGGGCGGCCCGAACTCACCTGGAGTGAGAACCTGGCTCGGCGCTCGCTGGGCCATTACGATGCCGCCCATAACACTATCGTCGTGAGCCGCGTATTCGATCGGCCCTCTAGTCCTCGTTACGCTATCGAGTACTTGCTCTATCACGAAATGCTCCACCTCAAGCATCCAGTCAGAATGCGCGGGCTTCGCCGATGTGTCCATTCCGCCGCATTCAAAGCGGACGAGCGTCAATTCCCGCAGCTCAAAGAGGCTCTGGCGTTCATCAAGCGCTTGTAGTCTCCTGAGACGGGCTGGATTCGCAAATCCCGTCTCCGCAGTCGTTCTGAGGCGAGCTTCTCGAGGCGGAAGTGAGTCTATACTCGCGCCGCCAGCCGAATTGGCCCAAAAGAGCACTTTGCCGAGTGGGCGCATCGTCACAAATTCACTTCATTTAGCAATCCATTCCTCCACAGCCTGCGTTCGTCTTCCAGAACCACTGGTGACCGCGGAGCGGAAGTCCGCCGCGTTTGAACCCCAATCCCAACGATTGTTCACAAATTGAACCGAAAAGAGAGGACTTATGGAGAACCAGGAGCGTTTTGCCTCGACCACCTCAATCGTGGAAGCACGACTCGGACGGCGCACATTCCTCACTCAGGCCGGAGTTCTTGGCTTTGGTGCAGCAACCACGCTCGCCGCGGGCGGCGCCAAGATCGCGTTTGCAGAGCACGAATCGTCGGCGGAAGAAACGGAGGAGACGGAGCAGGCAAAAGATACGGTCAAAGAAATCTTTACTGCGGCTCTAATTGCCGAGGACCTTGCCAGCACCTTCTACTACAACGGGCTTATCGGCACTGTCATCCAAGACCCGAACCTTGCCGGCTCCGGCGGTTCAGCCACCAACGTGACGAGTGCGGGTAATTTGGGCAATGTGAATTATCTGCAGGCGGCGCTGAGCGAAGAGATCAGTCATGCCGATCTTTTTCGGTCGCTGCTGGGTATCTCCGGATCGAATGAGGACCCCGTGCAAACGTTCTATTTTCCCTCCGGCAGCTTTGACTCGCTAGGTACATTTCTGGGTCTCTTGAACGCTCTCGAGAATGCATTTATCGGCGCGTACCTCAATGCGATTCAGGAGCTGGCCGTCAAGTCCGCGAGAGCACGCTGGGACGCCGGTTGGCGTGATCGAGATGGAATGAAATACACCACGGAGCAGTTGGACTATTTCGCCAAAGTGGCCGCTACAATTATGGGAATTGAAGCCGAACACCGCGTCTTGGGCCGCGTGATCGGCAACAACAATCCCGCGAACAATCTCGCTTATGAACAAACTGATGGTTTGAATGCGGTCTACAACGGGCCCAATTCCGCCGTGGCGGCGCTAACGCCATTCCTGACCTCCAGCACCGGCCCTGGATTCACGCTGGCTACTGCACTAGCCAATCAGGGCACAGTCTCGCTTCCTGCGACAGGCAGCCCGCCGGCGTTCTAACTAAGCGCGCAAAGGGAGCCTTTGAACCTGAGACCCGAAAGCCGATCTGCTGGCGGGATCGATCTCGGTGAGCGTTGCTATGTGAGAACGTTCAAAGTGCTCCCTTTCCTCCGATAGAAGCAGGGTCGGTCTACTCGGATCACGGGGATGGTTCCGACGCGCGCCTCTTCAGTTTTGAATGGAAGTCCATAACGGAAGCGTCTTTCCTCAGTTGGTAACCAGCCCCGAGTTACAGTGGTCGCATGTCCTTTCGGTTTCCTCGCTCTCCGGCGAAGAGAGTAGTATGTGCATCTAAGGAATCGGACGGGAGGTTCAATGCACGTGCTCGCTTGGCTCTTCCCCTTTTTCCAAGGCCTTCTTCTCGGGATCATTGCGATGGCATTCCACGAGGCCGGTCATATCGTGACGGCTCCGCTAGTTGGCATCAAAATTAAAACCATCGGTTTAACGTGGAAGGGACTTTACACAGTGCGCGAGGCCGGACCGCCGGCTAAAAACTTAATCGTTTCGCTTGCGGGGCCATTGACGAACCTGACTTTGCTCCTGCTTTGGCCATTATCTCCGAAGCTCGGTCTTGCGAATCTCTGCTTTGCCTTCTTCAACATTCTTCCTATTGAGGGATCGGATGGGGAGCGCGTCTGGACATGTTGGCGGCAGGTGCAGCGCGATCGCCGCAACCTGGCAGCTTCGCCGCCGGTGGTCCCCAGTGGAGAGCTCGCAAGCTTGGTTGGCGACTCATCGCACGCTGAAGATTAGTGTTGCGAGAAGATCGGGGCGAAATCTCACCCTAAGCTGTTCTCTGTACCGGCCTCGTCACTTCCTCTGCGCCCGGGATTTTGCGCGTTGCCGTCCACAATATCAGAGCAAATCCAACAATCACCGAACCTGCGCTTGCTAGCTGGGCATTCGATAAATCGACCAAAATCTTTGGATTACGTCGTATAAATTCAACCAAGAAACGAGCTGTTCCGGTGAGGACAAGGTACTCTCCCAGGATCCTGCCTGCAGGCCTTGGCGTTCCACCTCGAATCCAGAGCAACCAACCAATCACCAAGCCAGCGGCAAGCTCATAGAGAGGCGTTGGATGCACCCGGACCAGCGTCGGTTCGAGCCCGTTCGGAAAACTCATGCCCCAGGGTAAGTTAGTGGGAATCCCGTAGCATCCGTCTCCCGAAAGAAAGCAGCCGATGCGGCCGATCCCGTAGCCAATCGCCGCCGCCGGTGCTGCCAAGTCGAGAGTACGCAATGCGCCGATCCGGGCACGCCAACCTTGAAAGACAAGGGCCGCGATTCCGAAGGTGAGGCCGCCGAACCATGCAAACCCCGCTTGATCCCACAAGACACGCCAACCGATTTCGTGGAACTCGGAAGGGGTATCCAAAACGTGCCATACCTTAGCGCCCACGATGCCTGCTACGACTGCGATAGCTACAATGCCGACTGCGTCAGCGTCGATGCCGGCTCGTCGAAACGAAGCATGCATTACCCAGGCCCCAGCCACCGCGGCCAGCCACAACATCAAGCCGAACGTCGGTAGGTTCAGACCCCAAAGATGGAGATACGGAATCATCTCTATTGAGTATAGACGTCGGCCAGAGCGAATCGAACCAGCGCGTGTCTCAGACGATTTTCACACAGCCACGTAACCGTAAAGTGCGGATTCGCGAGATACTAAGGGCATGTCAACCATCACCTATCAGGGGCTTGAGATCCTCTATACGCATCAGCAGATCGCCGAGCGGGTGGCTGAAATGGGAGCCGAGATCACGCGTGATCTGAACGGAGAAAAGGCAGTGATGGTGGGAGTGCTGAAAGGCGCCGCCATTTTTCTCTCAGACTTGGCACGTGCTATCCAGGTCGACACAACGTTCGACTTCGTCGCCGTATCCAGCTATGGCAAAGGGCAGCGTTCATCCGGCGCAGTGAAACTGATCAAAGATCTGGATGAGCCGATCGAAGGAAAAAACGTCCTGCTGGTTGAAGATATCCTCGATACTGGCCTTACGCTTGCCTATTTGCGCAAGATTCTTCTGCAGCATCACCCCAAAACCTTCCGGATTGCAACCTTGCTCGATAAACCTTCGCGAAGAATTGAGCGGATCGACGCGGACTACGTCGGCTTCTCGATCCCAAACCTGTTCGTTATCGGATATGGGATGGATTACGCGGAACGTTATCGCAACCTTCCGGACATTTGCCTCATGTCCCCCAGCCATCCGGAATAGACTTCAGACTGCGAGACAGGATGCCCCAGACAGCAAATCTGAACGAGTTGCGGTTGCAGCTGATGTCCGCTTATCGGGATTTCAATGCGCGGAACATAGAAGCAGTCTTGGAGCGTCTCCATCCTGAAGTCGAGTGGGCAAACGGAATGGAGGGCGGCCACGTCCATGGACGTGACGGTGTCCGCGAATATTGGACCCGCCAGTGGGAGATTCTCGATCCGCACGTTGACCCAGTGAGCATCGAACCTGATGAGACGGGTCGGGTGATTATCGAGGTGCACCAAGTAGTCCGAGATCTGAAGGGGTTGGTTCTGCTGGACACAACCGTTCATCATGCGTACCGCTTTGAAGACGGGCTAATCAAGCGAATGGACATCGAGTAAATAACCTAATTGGAGCAGTGGGTGTCCGCGTTGGTAACTGTGATCCTGTTACTTGGCCGGCTGTTCCGCAAGCACTATACTCATTTCCCGGAGATTCTCTGGCGAACCTAGAAAGGAGCCAGCCCCATGGGGAAAACCACTATGCCTGTTATCACGCCGATCGGTGAGGCGGACCTTGAATTTGATCACGGAAGCTTTGATGCAGCAGGATTCACGCGCCAAGCAATGACGAATTGGCAGACGCTGGCCGCCGTGATCGACCATACTCTTTTGAAGCCCGATGCGACGCGCGAACAAGTGGAAGTTCTGTGCGATGAAGTTGTCCGCTATCGCTTCGCCTGTGCCATGGTGAATCCGGTCTGGGCATCCACCGCGGTTGGCATGCTCTCAGGGACGGGAACTCCCGTCGGTGTTGTGATCGGTTTTCCTCTGGGCGCTTCGCTCGTCTCCACGTTGCGTCAAGAGGCAGCCGCGTTGGCCCGAATGGGCGTGCGGGAGTTGGATATGGTCGTTTCTATTGGGCAGCTTAAGAGCGGCAACCACCACGCTGTCCAACACGCCGTGCATGCAGCTGCGACCGTAGCCCACCATCACGGTGCGCTGCTGAAGGTGATTCTGGAAACGGCACTCCTGACCGTGGAGGAAAAACTTCGCGGCGCTGAGCTAGCCATTCAAGGAGGAGCGGATTTTCTCAAGACGTCCACCGGTTTCGCATCGGGAGGCGCCACCGCAGCCGACGTGGCGTTACTGCGCGGCGTGGCCGGCGGGCGCTGCGGCGTAAAGGCTTCCGGCGGCATCCGCAAACTCGCTGATGTGCGCACCATGCTCGAAGCCGGTGCGAATCGGATCGGCGCGTCTTCCTCGGTAGCGATCGTTCGGGAGATGGGGGCGGAATAGGTTTCCATATTCGAACCCCGCCACGACCTGACGGATTCGGCCTTCGGGAAATGCGGTTGCGCGTTGCAGAGCGGCGGCATTGAGCATTCCGTGCGCAGCCTCCAAAATGTATTGCCTCCACCACGACCGCGGAATCCTGATAATAGACTCGTCCAAATTTAAGCGTAGACGTTAGGAGCTACAAGCCGTTCCATGGTTCAGCTATGATTCCCTCTACGTTCATGCCCGCCACTCCAATAACGCCCCGCGAAGAGCCTGAGTACGAAGGCGATTATCGGCCCGCAGATGCCGAAAACCCGCATGCGCATCTCGATCCGGCCAATGTCCGCGTGGAGACGGCCGACTTCACCTACCTGGTCCAGATGGCCGACGCGCTCAACACTACTCTGGACCTGCAAACTCTCCTTCGCCGAACCTCGGAGTTGGTACAGTCCATCATTCACTATAGGATCTTTGCCATCTTGCTTCTAAACGACCGCACCCACGACCTCCGCATGCGCTTTCAGATTGGGCACAGTCCGGAAGTCGAGCGCATGCGCTTTCCGCTCGGAAAGGGGGTCGTTGGACAAGTCGCCCTCACGCGCCAGGCGATTTTGCTCAACGACGTAACGAAAGACGAAAACTACATCTCCGCAAATCCCGAAGTGCGCTCGGAACTCGCCGTGCCGCTGATCGCTAAAAACCGGCTTATCGGCGTGATGGATATCGAGAGCGAACAGACGGGCTACTTCAGGCCGGAACATCTACACCTGCTCACCCTCACCGCTTCGCGTATCGCACAGGCGATCGAAAATGCCCGTCTCTATGCGCGTGTTTCACGGCAGGCGCAGACACTGACAGTGCTGAATGAGATTTCCGCTGAGCTCACCTCGATTCTCGAACTCGACCCCCTTCTGGCGCGTATAGGCCAGCTGTTGCGGCGGTTGATCGATTATCAGATGTTCAGCATCATGTTGCTCGATGACAAGGGAGAGACGCTGATTACGCGCTACGCCTGGCGCTTTGGCTATGCCCACGCACCTTTACGCCGCATTCCGATCACGAGCGGGCTGGTTGGCGCCGCGGTGCGCGAGTGGCGCCCGATCAATGTGCCGGATGTGCGTAAAGATCTGCGCTATTTGCCCATGAATTCCGAGACGCGCTCGGAGCTGATCGTGCCGCTCTTTCACAAGGGACGCATCATCGGCGTGCTTGACCTGGAGCATACTCGGCCCGGATTTTTCAATGAAGACCATGAGCGCGCCTTGACAACCATGGCGGCACAGGTCGCCATCGCCATCGAAAATGCACGCCTCTACCAGGCGGTGAGGCGCCAAGAGCGGCAATTAGAACGAGACATTGCGATGGCGCGTGAAGTGCAGCTAAGGCTGCTTCCCACGGCACCCCCCGTGCAATCCCATGCCGATCTGGCGGTACGGTTTCTCCCGGCCCGCACCATTGGGGGCGATCTCTATGATTTCGTCGAGTACGAGCCCAATCAAACTGCAATTATGCTGGGAGACGTCAGCGGCAAGGCTGCCCCTGCAGCGCTCTTCGCGGCGCTTGTAAGCGGCCTCATGCGGTCGGCGGCGATTCAGCGGCCAAAGGCAGCCGAGATGCTTTGCATGTTGAACGATTCCCTGCAGGAGCGCAAACTCGATTCACAATATGTGACTATGCTCTTCGCACTCTGGAACGATGAGAACAGGACATTGCAGGTGGCGAATTCGGGAGCCGTTCAACCTGTTTTTTGCAGAGAGGGCCAGTCTCTGACAATCAAGGCTGAGGGATTTCCGCTCGGGCTCTTCCCGGACGTCACGTATGACGAGATCAGGGTCGTGACGCAACCCGGTGATGTGGTCGTCTTCGTCTCCGACGGAATACTCGATGCGGAAAATACTCAAAACGAGATGTATGGCTCGGAGCGGCTGTCGAAGATCCTCTGCACAAACCCCGAACAATCCGCGAGCCAGGTTGCAGACGCCATCATGGCCGACGTTACGCGATTTCAGGACGGGAAGGAGCGCTTCGACGATGAGACGATCATTGTGCTGAAGGTACGCTGACCGAAAGCGTCTTCCCGGCTTACCATTGCCCCGATGTTCGCCGGTCTTCCGATAGACTGGAAAAGAGTCTCTCTCGGAGCCGCTTTGCACACCGCAACGCAAGAACGAATCATCCGACCCGCCCGAAATATACTGGGAAGCCTTCGCCTTCCGGGCGATAAGTCTATCAGCCACCGTTATGGCATGCTGGCTGCGTTTGCTGAGGGAACCTCGCGCTTCAGCAATTTCTCTACCGGCGCGGATTGTGCTTCGACCTTGGCTTGCATGCAGGGTCTTGGCGCGCAGGTGCGCACTTTAGACGATGGCACCGTTGAAGTGACGGGTGTGGGGGGCTGCGTGACTCCCGCAGACCATCCGCTTGATTGCGGCAACTCCGGCTCAACGATGCGGATGATTTCCGGGCTGCTTGCTCCCCAGCAAGGCAAATTCACTTTGGTCGGCGATGCTTCACTTTCGCGCAGGCCGATGGAACGCATTCGCAAGCCTCTTGACGCCATGGGAGCGCGACTGACGCTCACTGAGGGCCACGCACCGATCGAAATCGACGGGGCGCAACTCCACGCGATTGAATATTCCACACCGGTTCCCAGCGCGCAGGTGAAGACATGTGTGCTGCTCGCTGGTCTTCAGACCACGGGTTCGACGGTGGTGCGCGAATCGATCCGCACCAGGGACCACAGTGAACTGGCACTGCGCGCGTTCGGCGCAAAAGTTGAGCGCGCGATTGATTCAGTTTCCATCACTGGTCCACAAACATTGCATGGCATCGAGGCTGCGGTCCCCGGCGATCTGTCTTCGGCCGCGTTCTTTTTATGCGCTGCTGCGATCTTTCCCGGCTCCTCGCTGGTGTTGGACGGACTCGGGCTCAATCCCACGCGCGCTGCCCTGCTTGACGTTCTGACAATTCTTGGCGCGCACATCGCGGTGCTCGATCTCGAGGAAAAACATGCCGAGTTGGTCGGCACGGTGCAGATCACTTCTCCATCAGCAGGGTTGAGGTCGACCGAGATCAGCGGTGCCCTTTCGGCGCAACTGATAGACGAGTTACCTGTGCTGGCTGCCATCGCACCGTATACTTCCGGCGGCATCCGCATTCGCGACGCCAAAGAACTGCGTGTGAAGGAATCAGATCGCATTGCACTGGTTGCGCAAAATCTTCGCGCGATGGGCGCGGAAGTCGCGGAATTTGAGGATGGCCTGGATGTGCCTGGCGGCCAGACTCTGCATGGGGCGACCATTGACTCGGGCGGCGATCATCGGATCGCCATGGCCTTCAGCGTTGCTGCTCTCCGCGCGGAAGGAGAAACGCTGATTCAGGGCGCCGAATCCGCGGCCATCAGTTTTCCGGAGTTTTTCGATTTGCTGGATCGCGTCGCCGATCGGTAAGAATCAATGGCGCATCACCAAAGTAATTTCAGAGTTGATTGCACCGACCGGTTTTCTCGGCGCCCCCCCTCCTCCACCTTTTGGGTAAATTTCTCATTCAACTGGGTTTATGGTTATCAATAACTTACGGTAACCCCTTTAAAGTGAACGGTTTATGGCTAAATTTCTCTGCCAATTGAGGTTATCCGCAGGCTCCTCTCAGCAAATGACTTAGCAGACTTCTCGGCGGGAAGAATCTCAATTTGGAATATCTCTGTCCCGGCTGCAGCCCTGGCTCCTGCTTCCAGTATGGAAAAACACGCGAATTATTCTGCAAGAGGCGAGTGGGCTCAACGGTTATGTGCGCGCCGCATCAGGCTCGAGGTACTCCGGAACCGTTCATAGGCCAAGCGACGATGCAGCGAGCAAAGATAAGGGCCCGGAAACGCGTGCCGGGCCCTCGAATCTTGCGTGAGGCGGGTTAATTGCTCGCTGGCGGAGCCGTGGGAGCAACAGTTGTGTTCGACGCCGGCTGTAATCCTGGAATGACGGGGGCGGTTCCCATTTTTCCGGAGGCGGCGTCATTCAAATTAATCCCATAGTGCTGCAGCGTCGACGCCAGCACTTGATATAGCAGGGCGCGGTCCTTCGCGTAGGTCAGGTTCGCCGTAATGCGAGCGTTCTCGGCATTGGCAAGATTGCGCTCCTGCAAAAGCACATTAGCAGTGATCGATGCTCCGAGGTTCAGCTTCTTCTGCTCGGCCTCCAGACTCTGTCGCGCATAGTCCTCGGCGGCAATGGATGCCTGCACCTGCGCCCGGTCGTTGGTGAGCGCATATTGTTGCGCTACGACCTGCATGCGGACCTGCGTGTAGAGCTGCTCGAGGTGCATTTCAGCCTGGCGATATTCTATGAGCGAGCGCGCCTGATCGGCCTGGGCGGTGCGGTTGCGGATCGGAAGTTGGAAGGTGAAGCCGATACCCTTGTCCGGGGAACTGCTGTTGACCAGGTTGCCCAGCACGTCCGAATAGCCGCTAGTGGCGAAAGGTGTGCACGGTTCGCCGAAAGCTACCGCCAGCTGGCAGGAAGCCGGGTTGAAGGCGCCCCCAACGCCTTGCGCGCCATAGTAGCCGTAAACATCGAGCGTAGGCAGCAGATTCTGCCGCGCACCGCGCAATGTGATTTCGTCCTTCTTGATTGAAAGTACCGCCTGCTCGAGCTCCGGACGATTCCTGAACGCAGCTTGCGCGAGCTCGTCGGGAGTCTGCTTCTCTTCCGGCAGCGGATCAAGATTGACGCGATCGGTTGGGATGATGGGCGCCGCGACCAGCGCGGGATCGTTCAGATTGCGGGCGATCGCCTGTTTCAGGACGAGCTGCTGATAATTCAGGTTACTCTGCGAGCTGATGAGCGATTGTTTGTCCGTGGCCACTGTGGAATCCGCGTTCACAACGTCCAGCGGCGCCATCGTGCCGATATCGAGCTGCTTGCGGGTGTCGCTGTCCAGCTTTGTGCTCTGCTCGAGGGCACGCTGCTTCGCCTGTACGTCTTCATACGCGCTGACCACGACCCAGTAAATATTCTCCACTTGATTCACGGTTGTGAGAATCTGCTGCCGGAATGTGGAGTCGGTAATGCGGCGATTGAGAATCGCTTCATAAATGAAGCGGTTATTGACCCAGAAGCCCGCTCCCTGGAGCAAGTGCTGAGTTACCTTGGCATTAAAGTTCGACAAGATCTGTGGGCTGTACGAACTGAAGAAATTCGTCGTCGTCGTGCGGCTGTTGTTCCAGCTAAGATTCAGCGCCGTGCCGGGAGCGAAGCCCTGCGCGTAAGTAAAGTTGTACGTATCTGTGTTCGTGAACGCGCGGGGAGAGAACGAACTGGTTTGCGGCGATTCCTGCCGGTCGAACTGTAGCGAGCCGCCTACGACGGGATCGCGGTTCTCGGGCGTCGGCCCAGCGCCATCTTCTGAAAGCACGATTCCCAAGCTCCCGGTCGCAGCGCCGCTCACAGTTCCCGGCGCACCGCTTTGACTGAGGGTGTTCGATGTTCCGCCTAGGGTGTTCTGCAGGACGGATGCGCCGACGCCGCGCAGACCCGAACCAGCCTTGGACCGCAGAATATCGGTGTCCGCAATGTCAAGGTAATACCGCGCGATGGCGATGTCGTAGTTGTTCTCGAGGGCGAGCGCGATGGCGTCCGAAAGGCTCAGATAAATCTTGCCGTCCTTCACCAGATCCTGAAGACGGACGGAGTTGTTGAAGTCCGCTTTGGCAATCGTTGTAGGCCGATACATATTGATCGGATCGCCAAGCAGGGATCCCGCAGGCTTGGAAAAGTCGCGAGCAGATTGGCGCAGTGTCAAGGGTTCCGTTTGCGTGGGAACCGGAGCCGAGGGCAATTCCGATGCGGCTTTGTTCGTAGTCGCCGTAGGTACCTGCTGTGCATACCCAGAGGGCACACAGGCCGCCAAAGTTAGAAATGTCGCCGCAAACGCACGCAGTGGACTTTCGGATTTCTTCTTTCTTTGCCGCACTACCACATCCTGCTGTTCAAACACACCGGTATCGAACGAATGCATGATTCCTCTCCACGAGTCGCTAGGGCATGTGGGGTGCCATTTTTCAAGACGTCCGGAGAACTCCTCCGGACTCACTTTGTGAGGCTTCCGGCCGTAATATGACTGGTGCGTTTGCCAAGGAGGCTCACTTTCAGCAATACGCGCGCTATCAACAATTCGTTCCCTTGCCTGGATCCTCGAGGTTCAGTACGTCCCAGATGAGTATTATTCGTGAAAGCTGAGTATATCCCAGCGGTCGAGTTAACTTCTGCGTCCATTCTGGTCAATTACCCTGTTATCCAGCTAGATACTCATGACTGATTCCGATCCACTTGCGGCGGATTTGCTCACATGGAAGCTGACTCTCGCCTATGACGGGACGGACTTTCGCGGATGGCAGGTGCAGCCCGGCGAAAGCACCATCCAGGGCGAGCTTCAGAGTGCGCTGGGACGCATCACAGGCGAGGCCCCCTTACCCCAAGGCTCAGGAAGAACCGATGCCGGCGTGCATGCCTTGGCACAGGTAGCGAGCTTTCCGTTACGCGCACCAATTCCCCCGGGAAACCTGCAGCGCGCCCTGAACCGGACATTGCCTGAATCGATCCGAATACTGGAAGCGAATACCGTACCGAATACATTTCATGCTCGGCACTCCGCCGTCGCAAAAACATACGAGTATCGCGTCAGGCTTGCGAAACCGGGATGCGAAGCCGTTTGTTCACCGTTTCTCGCTCGTTACGTCTACGCCTTCCCCTGGCCATTGGATCTCGATAAGCTAGAATCGGCGGCGCAACTTCTTGTGGGCGAGCATGATTTCCTGAGCTTCGCTGCCAGCGACCCCGACTTGACCGCGCGAAATCAGAGCGCGTCATTCACAGACCCGGACGAGAAGCCTTCGACCATCCGCATCATTTTTTCTTCGACCTGGACAAAGCAAGCGATCGAAGGTGGTGATCTGCTGGTCTATCGCGTTCGAGGAAACGGCTTCCTCCATCACATGGTGCGCAATCTTGTCGGCACGATGCTTGATGTGGGTCGTGGATACCGACAGACAGAAGAAATTCCGGCTATCTTCGCTGCCCGGGCGCGTTCCGCTGCCGGACCGACGGCGCCAGCTCGGGGACTGTTCCTGCATTCAGTCGAGTATGGCTACGACTCATCGCGGTAAGCGTCAAGCCAAAAGATGGAAAGGCGCGACCAGCAGAGGATTAGCCACCCTGCTACCCTGAAAACATCCGTATGGTGCTTTTCACTCGCAATACGGCGTTCTCCAGAGTCACCGCGCTCGCTGCACGGCGGCAGGTGCACGCGGCGTTCGCCTGGATGCACAATAATCCGCGCACCATCATGGACTGGCAGACGAAGCTTGTTGCGATACCCGCGCCGCCATTTGGCGAAATGGCGCGGGCCGCATGGATTTCCGAATGCTTCATCAAAGCAGGGCTGTCAGAAGTTAACACCGACGGCGCTGGCAATGTAATCGGCCTCGTGCCGGCCAAGCATCTGCCGGCAGAGAGCAGCGGTCCTGTCGTCGTACTCTCCGCACATCTTGATACGGTTTTTCCAGCCGACACGCTCATCAACGCAAGAGTGGTTGAGACGGACGGATGTCTTCGCCTGGAAGCGCCAGGAGCCTCGGACAATGGCGCCGGTGTGGCGGGCATGCTGGCACTTGCACATACGCTCATCCACGCGGAGATTGAGCTGCCTCTGCCCTTGGTGGTGATTGGGAATGTGGGCGAGGAAGGGGAAGGCGATCTGCGAGGTATTCGCCATTTCTACAACGATTCGATTCTGGCGAGCCGCGTGGCTGCCCACATTGTTCTCGATGGCGCCGGAGCAGACTCGGCGGTCACACAGGCCCTCGGCAGCCTGCGATTTCAAATCGAAATCTTCGGTCCGGGGGGGCACAGCTTTACCGATGCAGGCACACCAAACCCGATATCCGCTCTTGCATCGGCACTTGCCGTCGTCGGCGAAACCCAGCTTCCCGACGAGCCGCGCACCACGCTAAATATCGGTACCATTCACGGCGGCACGAGCGTCAATTCCATTCCCGAGCGCGCGGCCGCTTCGATTGATTTCCGTTCTACGAGCGCCAACGAGCTCATACGCCTTGAAGTGGCCCTTCACCGTGCTGTTGAAGATGCAGTGAGTCGTGCCAATGAGATTGCCGCAACACTCCGCGGCCGAAGTCGAGGACCACTCACGTTTTCAATCAACAAAATCGGAGACCGCCCCGCGGCGCAGCTACCCCCCGATTCGCCAATGCTTGAAACTCTTCGTTCGGTCGATCGGCACCTTGGAATTCGCACCGACCTCCGCCTTGGCTCTACCGATGCCAACGTTCCGATCGCTCGGGGAATTCCGGCTCTCTCGATGGGCGCCGGGGGCGATGGCGGAGGCGCTCACACTTTGGCTGAGTGGTACAACGACAAGAATCGTGAACTCGGCTTGCGAAGGGCGTTGCTCCTCACACTCGCCATCGCGGACTGGGCCGCAGAACAGTAGCGCCGTTCTGGTAGACTCCGCCCATGCATGCCACTTCCCTACTGCTGACCGCGTTGGTCGCGTCGACCTCGTGGTGCTTTGCACAGGCTTCCACCGCATCCCAAGACGCTCCGGACATAGCCAAATCTACAAATGCGAAAACCGCGGATCCACCTGAGATCATCTTTTTTAACGGCATCATTTACACCGGAGCCGGTCTCGCCGAAGACAATCCGCAGACCGTTCAAGCGATGGCAATCGGTGGCGGCAAGGTCATTGCGGTAGGAACCAACACGGAAATCAAGCGTGCGGCCGGACCGAAGACCGTGCTCCGCGACTTGAATGCGGGCAAATCCGGCACATTTGTCTTTCCCGGATTTAACGACGCGCACACCCATCTCGGCGGCGCCGGGCAAACCAAGCTGAATGTCGACCTGACCGGGGTCAAATCGCTCCATGAAATGCTGGCCAAAGTGAAGGTATTTGCCGACGCTGCTCCCGCAGGACATTGGCTCACCGGCGGCAACTGGGACCACACCCTTTGGACGGACAAAACGCTGCCAAGCCGTCAGGACCTCGACAAAGTCACCGGGGATCATCCCGCATTCCTCGATCGCATTGACGGCCACATTTCCATCGCCAACACCGCGGCTCTCAAGGTAGCCGGCATTACCGGCGTAACGATGCCGCCGCAGGGCGGAGCCATCGATCATGACGCGAACGGCGAACCAACCGGCATTCTTCGTGAATCCGCACAAGGACTTGTCTACAAGGTCATTCCTCCTCCGACGACCGAAGAGCGTCGACGCGGCGACGAGTTGGCCATTGCCGATGCTGTTTCGCACGGCGTCACCAGCGTGCAGGATTTCAGCGATTGGCAGGACTTTCTCGTGTTCGAAGAGTTGGAAAAGGGAGGCGCTCTCAGGGTCCGCGTTACGGAATGGCTGCCTTTCAAGGATTCTCTTCCGGAATTGATCAAAATGCGTGCTCATCATGACCCGAACGATCCGATGCTGCATACCGGGTTCTTGAAGGGTTTCATGGACGGATCGCTTGGCTCGCGCACCGCCGCAATGAAAGCGCCGTTTTCTGACGACCCAAATAATTCCGGCCTGCCGCAATACACACAGGCGCAGCTCAACACGATGGCGGTGGAGCGGGCCCAGGCCGGGTTCCAGCTCGGGTTTCATGCCATTGGAGATAAGGCCGCGGCGATGGCTCTCGACGCCTATGCGCAGCCGGGAATTCCGACAACGGCACGCAATCGGATCGAGCACGCGCAAGTGGTGGACCCGGCGGACATCCCGCGCTTCAAACAACTCGGCGTCATTGCATCGATGCAACCCAACCACCTGCTCACTGACATGAATTGGGCGGAAGACCGGCTCGGTCCCGCACGAGCCGCGTATTCCTATGCGTGGAAGGCGTTTCTCGATGCGGGAGTGCCACTGGCTTTCGGAACCGATTATCCAGTGGAACCAGTTACACCCTTTCGCGGCCTCTATGCAGCGGTCACGCGGATGAACGAGAGCGGTACGAAGACCTACTACCCGGAAAACAAGATCACGCGGGGTCAGGCACTCTACGCGTATACACAGGGTTCAGCCTATGCCGAATTTGCAGAAAAGCATAAAGGCAAACTCGCGCCTGGATACGATGCTGATTTTGTGCTTGTGGACCGCGATCTCTACAAAGTTGACGCGCCCACGATCCTTGGAACAAGGGTGATCGAGACATTTGTCGCGGGCAAGCAGACCTACATTGCAAGCGCCGATGGGCAGTGAATCCGCCGACCTGAACGCTCTCCGCAGTTGCACCAGGATTCGAAACTCATGAAGCTGCGCGCCTATCTGCTCATGTTGTTCGTGGTCGCGGTCTGGGGTTCGACCTTCGTGCTCATCAAGGGAGCGTTGGTCGACGCCACTCCGGCGGCGTTCAACCTTGTGCGCATGTCGCTGGCATTCGGGTTGCTCGCGGTTGCTTATCACCGTTCGTGGAGAGGTATTCGTCGGGGTCACCTGGCAGCGGGTGCGGTGGTCGGCTTCTTCCTGGCAATGGGGTATCAGTTCCAAACCATTGGACTCGTGAGGACGACACCGTCGAAGTCGGCATTCATCACCGGGCTCGTGGTGGTGCTGGTTCCACTATTCTCGTCAGTTCCGGTGTTGCGTCCGCCCAATGCGCGTTCCCCCCGCTGGAATGCGTACACCGGCGCTACCTTGGCGTTTGTCGGCATTCTGCTGTTGACAGCCCCAGCCAGCGTGCGAGCACCCGGCCATGCTGCAGCATTGGGTGGAATCGCGGCCATGCTTCCGGATTTCTCGTCCATCAATCTGGGAGATATGCTCACCTTTGGATGTGCGATTGGATTCGCGTTTCACTGCCTCGCGTTGAGCCACATATCGCCGCGCATCCCATTTCAGCCGCTGGCACTTTTGCAGGTGGGCTTCTGCGCATTATTCATGGCCATCAGTCTGCCCATGATTGAGCACCCGCAAATTCACTTCACACCGAGGCTGATTGTTGCTCTGGCTATTGCATCGGCTCTTGCCACCGCCGCTGCATTCTCGATCCAAAGCTGGGCACAGGCCATTCTGCCTTCGACGCACATTGCCCTCCTCTTAACGATGGAGCCAGTGTTTGCGTGGATCGCATCGTTTCTCTTCACCGGCGAGCGCCTGGGAATGAGGCCTGCGGTGGGTGCATTTCTGATCCTTTCCGGAATAGCGTTAACCGAGCTAGTTCCGCAACCGCACGTCCCATCAGCGCACGAAGCATGAGATGTGACACTAGAGCAGTTCCACAATTCACGTACCCTTTTCAGTTCCGCGAAAGGTGTCATTTTCTTAAGGAGAATGACACTCGACAGCGGTGGCTTCGGGATACAGCAATTGTGGAACTGCTGTAGCAAGAGCTTTGATGGGTTCGCGCGGAAAAATGCAATCGTGGAAACTCCGGCCTCGTCTAAGTTGAAGAGATTTGATCAATGCATAAGCTGAGTGCTGGAATTCTCCTCTATCGCTTCTGCAACGGCGCGCTCGAGGTTTTCCTTGTTCATCCCGGTGGACCTTTTTGGAAAAAGAAGGATCTCGGCGCCTGGTCTATTCCCAAGGGCGAATACGAGGCCGGAGAAGACCCACTGTCCGCGGCAAAAAGAGAGTTCCAGGAAGAAACGGGATTCGTGCCAACCGCTGGCGAATTGCACTCGCTGTTTGAAGTCAAGCTGAACTCGGGCAAGGTAGTCGCTGCCTGGGCAGTTGAGGGAGACTGCGAGGCGACCGCGATTCGCAGCAACCTATTCTCGATGGAGTGGCCGCCAAAATCCGGCAAGATGCAGGAATTTCCCGAGGTCGACCGCGCTTCGTGGTTCACTTTGCCGGACGCACACAAAAAGATCCATTCCTCACAGCGAGAATTCCTCAGCCGCCTCGAGGCAATGGTCAAAGCGGGCAGCCGGGACATCCGCGAATCCTGACGAGTCTTGGTCTTACCTCGGAGCTGGTTCCGGCGAGTCGGCCAGCGCATACGCGAGCACAGTCATTACCGCCGCATTTTCGTTCAAGTGCTTCGGATCGATTTTGTCGAACGTATCGGCCGCCGTATGGTGATAGTTGAAGTAGAATCGGCTGTCCTGCACTGGAGCAAAGCTCGGTACGCCCTTGGCGGTCAACCCAGCAATATCTTCGCCTGTTTCGGGCGTGCTCACCAGAGTCTCTGCGCCAATCGCATCCAGGACCTGCGCAACGGGCCGGAGCCACTGTCCCAGTTCGCTCTTCCCCGCGTAATAGATTCCGGCGGGATGATCCGCGCCGAGGTCCGATTCAATGGCCCCGACATGATTTTCGATCCCATCGTTGTGGTCGACCATGTACTCCGCGGCGCCCTCCGAACCTTCCTCTTCGCTCATCCAAGCCACGAACCGCACTGTCCGTCTTGGATGTATGTTGAGCTCTTTCAGCAGATGAATGGCCTGCATCGATACCACAACGCCCGCGCCATCGTCGATCGCTCCTGTTCCGAGATCCCATGAATCCAAATGGCCGGACACCAGTACAACCTGCTCAGGATGCTCAGTTCCCTTCCAGTCGGCGATCACGTTATAGCTCTGCGCATCAGGCAGGGTTTGCGGCGTCAGCGTCAAGTGCATCATCACTGGCCCCTGGCCGGTGAGGTCCTTTAGCAGATCGGCGTCTTCGGCTGTCACTGCGGCCGCTGGAATCTTCGGTACCCCCGGGGCGTATTGCGTCATGCCCGTGTGCGGGAGCCGAAAATCAGCACCGCCCACCGAGCGAATGAGGACGGCAACCGCACCAACCGCGCCTGCAGCAATAGGGCCTGCACCGCGATAGACGACTCCCCCCACATAGGCGTTCAGGCCGTCACCCTGTGCCGCCAGTTCCTTGTCGAACTTGTGGTTGAACAGGAGAATTTTGCCCTTCACCGTGTCGGGCGGCAGCGCATGGAGTTGCTGCCAATTATCCACAACTACTACTTCTGCAGAAATTCCCTCCGGCGGTGTAGCCACGCTTCCGCCGAGCGCCGTCAGTACAACTTTTTGGGTTGTGCCGGGCGTCTGGCCTGACCAGGAAATCAGTTCGCCCTTCTCCTCACCACGCACCCAATGCGGCACCGTCGCCTTCTCCAGCGTGACGTCCGCGCCGAGCGCACGCATCTGGCCGGCAACATAGTCCACCGCCTGCTGTGCCTGTGGCGAGCCGCTGAGCCGCGGCCCGATGTTGTCAGTCAGATAGCGAAGCTCGTCGAGGGCGTAGGTGTCCGACATCGCCTGTGTGCGCAGGCGCTCCATCGCAGCTATTTGCTCCGGCGTCCAGGCGCTCTTGCCGCCACCCATCATCGCGTTCAGCCGGTCCATTATGCTCGGGGGATTGCCGGGTGGAGGATTCTGCCCCGCAAGTATTGTTGCGCCCGCTGCAACTACTCCAACAGCGATAAGTTCTTTGTATCTCTGCCAGAATTCCATGCAGGATGGTAGCACGCCGTCAGAACGACTCTTTGCGCGCAACTTGCGTCTAATCCACTTAAGCAGTCGATTGCATCAAGGTCTTATCCAGTCGATTGCATCAAGGTCGAAAGCCATCATCAAAACATCCTCTTTTTCGCCGGGTAGAGCTTGCAGGAGGCAGGCGAGTTTCCTCCCGGCTCCCTTGTGAGTCGCTATACTGTAAGAATGTGGAATGAACGTCCCAGCCACCGAGGCTGGTTACGCAATACGAGGTCATCGAACTCATGAAATCGCTCTTCGAACGGCTGCGCGCCCGCCGTCTCGCATCAACTTTTGTCGTGCTTGCCACGCTTTCGGCTGCCATTGTGGGCGGCTCATTTGTCGCGCATGGTGTGCGCGGACAGGAAAAGCAGAACGAGAGTACCGACGCCACGCCGCTTCACGTGGTGAATTCCTCTGTGCCTCCCAATGAATTCGTCCGGATTGCTAAAGAAGTCGGCCCCGCGGTAGTCAACATCAACACCGAGACTCTGCCCAAGCAATCGACGAATAAGCGCCGAAATCCGCATGGCTTTCAGCAGATGCCCCAAAACCCCAATGGCGGCGATGACGATCAGAACGGCGATCAGCCGGGTCAAGGACAGGGACAGGGTCCAGGATCAGACGATTTCCAAAACTTCTTCAACCGCTTTTTTGGTGGGCAAATTCCCGACCAAGACGGCGGCGGCGATGACGGTCAGGTGCGTGAATCGCTTGGTTCAGGGTTCATCGTAGATGCCAAGGGATACATCATCACGAACAATCACGTGATCGAAAAGGCCGATAAGATCTACGTTAAGCTTTCCACCGATCCTGACACCCAGGACCTGGGCCGGCCCGCCCGCGTGATCGGGACGGACAAGGCCACGGACCTCGCGGTTATCAAGATCGACACAAATTCCCCCTTACCAACGGTCAAGCTGGGTAACTCAGAGACAACCGAGGTAGGTGACTCAGTTGAAGCTATAGGAAGTCCCTTCGCATTAGCACAGACCGTGACCGCCGGCATTATCTCCGCAAAGAACCGCACCATCGAGCCCGGTGCCAGCGGCCAGTTCCAGCACTTCATCCAGACAGACGCAGCCATTAACCCTGGCAACTCTGGTGGCCCATTGCTCAACATGAACGGTGAAGTGATCGGAGTCAACACGGCCATCTTCACGCAATCAAACGGCTATCAGGGCATCGGATTTGCCATGCCATCCAATACCGTCGTTTCCGTATACAACGACCTCATCAGCCCGAGTCACAAAGTGGTTCGCGGTTCCATCGGCATTCAGTTCCGGCCCAATCTGTCGGGCGCGGTCAACCGCATTTACGGATTCAAAACAGGCGTTCTGGTGCAGCAAGTCCAACCGGGCGGCCCCGCCGATAAGGCTGGTCTCAAGCCGGGCGACATCATCACCCAGGTGGATGGCAGGCCGATCAAGGATGGCGACGATCTGGTCAACGAGATTGCCAGCCGCAAACCTGGCTCCAGCATCCGGCTCGGTTTCATACGCGATGGCAAACCGACCGACGCAACGGTCACCGTCGGCGATCGGGATAAGGTATTTGCAGAGCTGAATAATCCGCAAACGAACGCGGCCCCGGACGAAGAAGGCGATGCAGGCGAAAGCAAGCTCGGGATCGTCGTTCGTGAAGCGCCGCCGGCAGTGGCCAGCCGTCTCCACGCCCAGGGCATGGTTATTCAGTCAGTGCGGACGGGCTCTTTTGCCGATCTGCAAGGGCTCGAGCCCGGACTGGTGATCATTCGGATCAATAAGCAGTCGACGGCAACGAAGGCACAATACGATGCCGTGGTCAGCAAGCTGAAGACAGGCGACGATGTCGTATTTGAAGTGGTCGATCCGCGGCGTCCCGGAGATGGGATCAACTATATCGGCGGTACGTTGCAATAGCGACCTAAGCGGCTGGGGGGGCGATTGTTGAGCCCCTCCGCCCGGCAAAAGTTAATCCCTGCAATCACTTGAAGAGCCGACCAGGGAAATGCGAGCGAAGAGGGCGGGAACCTTAGCGCTTTCAAGTTACGTTTGAGAGATTTCTCGTATTTTCTTCATGCGAAACGAGTTTTGATTTGCGTAGAATTTTAAGTTCCGATAGAATTCCGGAAAAGCCGTTCCGGAAAGTCTTATTCTGAGAGGAAACCAGCATGCTTTCATTCCGAGCAAGCCTGGCTCTGTTTTTATCCTCGGCGTTGGTTGCGGTCCCAGCACTCGCCTCTCGTGTGCATAAAGTCTCTCCGAGCAGCAGCCACGCGCACCTGGCGAAGACTTCGCGCAGCCACAAAGGCCATCCCGGCTCGAAAAATGCCTCCAGAAAAAGTCATATTCTGCATGGACAGAAAGCTATTGAGCCGGCTCGCGTCACGGAGATTCAGCAGGCGCTGATCCGCGAACACTATCTGAGTAGCGATGCAACTGGGCAATGGGACGCCGCGACGCAAGCAGCAATGCAGAAGTACCAGGCCGACCAGGGCTGGCAGACCAAGTTGATGCCCGACTCGCGTGCACTCAAGAAGCTAGGTCTCGGCGCGGACTACTCCACGGCCATCAACGCCCGGACCTCGTCGTTTTCGGACCCTCCGCCTGTTTCAACGATCCCTGCAAACCAAGCCGCTGGATTTGCTGCCGCAGCAGGGACCGACCGCTGATTCTTCCCGGCATACATTCGTATCTCCTAAGCGCAGTAACAAGGAAGGCCACCAGACGGTGGCCTTTCTTGCGTCAGGACTGTTCTGCCCTTTCAAAATCGCATTGGCGGTATTCCTTCGAGTAGAAACTCATAGCGGGCCCGAAGTGTATCCGGTCCTGAAGTGATCGGGTCGTTGAGGTGAATCAGGGCGTCGTCCGCGCCAAGCTTCGGCCATGATGGCAATCCGGGTCCGTTCGGGTCGCCGGCTTTGGCAAAGTTGGTCCAGTAGCTCATCATCTCGTCACTGAGTTTTCGATCTTCCGGACGCACCGTCCAGCCGGGCCGTGTGTCCAGCGTTCCGAAGACGTATTCAATGTCATCGGAGTGAAAAGCGAACGTTCCAGGATGAAACTTGCTAGGGGTCGCAGCGAGCTCGAAGTGGTACCGATAGACGGGTGCCTCGCCGGTCTTCTTCTGTGCCTCAAGCCATTTCCATGTGCCCAACGCGATGAAGTTGTCGCTGCCGTAATCGATTGCTGAGCGAAGTGCTTCCGTGTCGCTGTCCGCTGGATAGAGCTTCAGAAATGCCGCCGAGCGCTCTTTGAAGAGCCCATCTGCCATTGCGTTCCATTGCGTCGCGGTCATGCCCCGCATTGCAAAGAAGCTCCCTTCATCGGCATTCCAACCGGCCAAAAGAGGCACGTGCGCTTGTTTGCCAGCCGCATACGTGTCCGGAACGGGCTCTGTAAGCAACCGCCCGTCTACTACAGGTGGAAAACCTCCCGGAGTTTTCTTCTTCGCTGCTTCGAGCAGCTGATCGGTCGACATTGCCCGGAGATCCTTGAGCGACTTGGCGCCAATCGAATCCATCCAGGCGCCGTCAGCTTTTGCTCGCTCCGCCACCGTGTCCCCGCCCAGGCTCAGGCCGCCCGGGAACGCTGCCCCGCTCTCCCCGATCGCCTTTTCAAAGAGACCTTGCGCCAGCGGAGAAGCCATCAGCGTGCTGACAGCGAAGGACCCGGCACTTTCGCCAAAGATGGTGACATTGGCCGGATCGCCGCCAAAATTCTTGATGTTTGCATTGACCCAATGGAGTGCCGCGACCATGTCCAACAGGCCATAATTCCCTGCTGCGCCATTGCCTTCCCTGGCCAGTTCGTCTGTGACCAGAAAACCAAAAACGCCTAAACGGTAGTTGATGGTGACAAGGACCACGCCTTTCAGCGGAAGAAAGTCGCCATTGTGACGCGGCTCCGAACTTGCTCCGCCGGAGTACCCACCGCCGTGAATCCAAAACATGACTGGCAGCTTGCTCTTGTCGTCGCTACCAGCCGGAACATAGACATTTAAAAAGAGGCAATCTTCGCTGGGACCGCTGTCCTGGAAGATCATGTCATCGAAAACGCGGCCTTGCGCGCAATGCGCTCCGAATTTGGTCGCATCTCGCGTGCCCTTCCATTTGGCCGCGGGCTCGGGCGCCTTCCAGCGCAGGTCGCCCACTGGAGGCGCCGCATAGGGCAGGCCAAGAAACGCGTTCACCTTGCCATCATTGATCGTTTTGCCCTGCACCTTGCCCTGTTCGGTTTTTACCTTGAGTGGGTCGGCATAAGAGATCCTAGAGAACCCAAGCAACAAAGCTGCCATTGCCATGGCACATGTAGCCATCGTACGAATTTGCATCAGAAAATCCTCCGCGGAATACGTTAACAGGACGGATTGGACCGTGCCCGAGTTGCACCGTCCATTTTCAAAGTGAAAGATCAGTTTTCCCTACCAATCCTCTCAGGAGCCAGCAGATCATCAAGGGTCTCGCGTCGTCGAATGAGTCGCGCACCTCGTGCTTGAACGAGCACTTCAGCCGCCCGAGGCCGCGAGTTGTAGTTGGAACTCTGCGCCATGCCGTACGCGCCCGCGTCAAGAAGCGCAACCAGATCGCCCGGCCGAAGCGGCGCCAGCGCACGGTCGCGGGCGAAGAAGTCGCCTGTTTCGCACACGGGCCCCACGACATCGACGACGCGCGCCTTCCCGGCACGCCGCCGGATCGGGACGATTTCGTGATACGCCTGATAGAGTGCGGGGCGAATCAGGTCGTTCATCGCAGCGTCAGTAATGACGAAGGTCTTGGTGCCGTTGCGCTTGATGTGGAGGACGCGGGTAAGGAGCGCGCCTGCTTGGGCGACGAGAAAACGGCCTGGCTCCAGGAGCAATTGACCCGGGAAACCATCCAGGGCTTGATCGAGTGCCGCAGCATACTCCTTTAGCTTCGAGCCAGCATCGAATCCGCCGTCGTGGTAGTCGATACCCAAGCCGCCTCCGGCGTCTACGACGCCGATCTCGATTCCGGAGTTGCGCAGTTGCCGCACCAGCTTGTTGACTCGCTCCATCGCCGCGCCAAATGGATCTGCGGAGCGGATCTGCGAGCCGATGTGCACGCTGACCCCATGCGCCTCAAGCCAACAATTGCCGGCGGAGCTTTTGTAGATTCGCAGGGCTCGGCGGATGTCGATGCCGAATTTATGTTCGCGCAAGCCCGTCGAAATGTAAGGGTGCGTTTCGGCGAAGACGTCCGGATTCACGCGAAGTGCGAATCGCGCTTTTGTCTTGAGTTTCCGCGCGCGAGCGGCGAGAAGCTCAAGCTCCGCTTCGCTCTCTACGTTGAATTGGAGGATTCCTGCTCGAAGAGCCTGATCGATCTCCACCGTTGTCTTTCCCACGCCGGAAAATACGACGCGGTTGATGGCCTTGGGAGCTGCGGCGAGCACGCGCTCCAGTTCGCCGCTGGAAACGATATCGAATCCCGCGCCTTTGTCCGCCAGCAGCTTCAGAATGGCAAGCGAGGAGTTCGCTTTGACCGCATAGCAGATCAGGTGATCGCGACCGGCAAAGGCCTGTTGAAAGAGCTGCAAGCGCTCCAGGATTTGGTCCGCGGAATAGATGTAAAGCGGTGTGCCGAACTTGCGCGCCAACGATTCCAGAGAGACTTTGCCGCAGTGAAGGGCGCTGTTGGCATGCGGGTGATGAAAGGGGCGGGACGATCCGATTGATGCCGTAGTCAAGTGGGCTTCCAGAAACAAGTCGTTGTTGTGAGCCTATCGCACTTGAGTGCAACTTCGTTGCGCGCTGTGTGGCATGTTGCCTCAAACGCCAAATTGATGGAGCCACGCGGCGAGAAGAGCTGAAACCTTTTCTGGCTGCTCGTAAGCCGCGAAGTGCCCTGCGTCCGCAAGTGTATGAAGTTCGCACCCGCCCGGTGCAGAGCGAAGGGCTTCCATATCCGCGGGAGAAACGGCGAAGTCTTCGCCGCCGGAGATACCGAAAACTGGGACACGAATCGTGGAGACGGTGGGAACGGAATCGGGACGCGCGGCAAGGCCGGCTTGAACGGCACCGATCGCCTCGGACGTGAGCACCATGCGCGACCGAAGCTCAGGCACGATCGACGGACGGCGGGCGCGGGTAGTGGCGCCGATCGATGCCTGCGCCATTCCATCGAATAGTTCTTCCCTGCCGCCGGCGCGGGCTTTGGTGATGGTGTCGACGCGCTTGACGAAGTTGGCTTCGATATCCGGTTGCGGCTTGGAACAAATGAAGGCGAGGCCGCGCATGCGCTCCGGATCGCGACGCCAAAGTTCCAGCATGACGTAGCCGCCGATGGAACAGCCGACAAAGACCGCTTCGCGTAGAGCGAGATGATCGAGGAGATCGATGATGTCCGAGGCCAGTTGCGCCATCGTGAGCATCGGTGCGTCGGGCACGAGCGCAAAGCCGCCGGTGGGAAGGTCTGTTCCCAATTCCGAGGCGCCGTGTCCGCGCAAATCGGGAACGATGGCGCGCACGTTGCTGAGATGGTTGATCAGAGGAAGCCAGTAAAAGTGATCGAGAGGAGTTGGATGGAGAAAGATGACCGGAACGCCGCTTCCCGCGCTATCGAGACAATTGAGACGTGCTCCGCCTGCGATGTACGACTTGCTATTCACCGTGTAGCCTCTGCTTTCTTATAGCAAAGGCGACGATCTTCGATTCACAGATAGGTCATGCGCGGGGCGGGTAAACGCCGGGAGCAGTGACTGGTTCTTCCGGGATGCCTATCCATCCAGCCAAATAGCCGACAGCAACCAGGCCGCCGGTGAAGAAGAAGCCGACAACGGCGACGACACGTACGATGCTGACATCCCAGCCATTGGCCTGAGCAAGCCCAATGCAGACGCCGGCGATCTGGCGGCCGATGATGGGGCGGACCAGGGGCCGGCCTGGCGGAGGCGCAGTAGCGGAGACGACGGCGCCACAACTCGAGCAGAATCGAGCTCCTGCCGGTAGACCCGTTCCGCAACGATAGCAATAGAAGTTCATGCCGACTTCCTCATCCTACCAAGTCCATTTCATCGTAAACATACGCAGAACGTGGTGCATCGGTTCCCGCTGGGCGGGCCGGAGTGATGCGGGCAAGCTCCCGCTCCTACCCAGAAGCGTGTAATTCTCTGCAAATCCGCCGTGGATAACAGCAATTGGAGCGGTGGGATTGCTCTCGCCCTTAAACCATCGCCGCTGGGTGTTAGCGAAGTAGTACCCCCCCATAGGGGGTGGGGTGGTATAGAGGGTGGTATAGGGGGGGTACCCCGGGTACCCCGGGTACCCCCGATTCGGACGGTATGGACCGGTGACATCCCTGACAGATTGAACCGGGGAGGTTCCTGACACTGCAACATTGCGGCGGGATTCGCAGACTTCGTCTTCATCGGAGATAGACAGCCTGCGGAAAAAGTCAAGGTTGCGAGAAGAATTTGTGAAATACATCCCTCCGCGGCTAAAGCCGTCGTCAATCGAATCGACTTATCGACGCTCGTGGTTTCCCACCCATTCGCCAGAAGAAAGCGAATGGATGGGGCACGGGAGCTCGTACAAATTCAAGCGGTCAGAGATCTAGTTTCCACGGTAGGGGCTTTGCAGAAGTTTTCTCGCAGTATCGGCTCGCGACGTTTTGGGGCCGGCGACGATCACGGCCTGATAGTCCGCAATGGCTTTCGAGCGCTCACCGTTCAAATCGCGGCACTCCCCGGCTGCCAGCAACGATCTGATCTTGAGTTCCGCCCCAACATTCTTTTCGGCGGCAGATTGTTCATAGGACTGGGCCGCCTCACCGTAGTGTCTCTGTCCCCTGAGAGCGTCGCCCAAGCCAAAATAGGTCAATTCGAGACGTGCCTGAGAGAAGTAGTTTGGCTTGACGGCGTCGACAAGAATCTGCCGGTAGGCTTCGACGGCACCCATGCCCGCACCCGCGTCCTTGAGAAGATTGGCCTCTTCGAGGCGGAAGAGGTAGTCGTGCGGGTACTGCGTTTTCAGAGTGCGTACGGCCTGAATTGCTTCCTGGTAGCGGCCTTCCCTGCGCAAGAACAGAGCGATCACTGTCCGGGCCTCTACGCTTGTGAGGATGCCTCGATTGGCGTCGTCGTAAAGCATTCCGAGGCCGCGACTCTTTGAGCCGGTGACGCCTGCGAACCCAATCAGGAATTTGAAAGGCCACGGCAAGGCTCCGACTACGTACTCGTAGACGCCGACGACCAATTTGGCGTCGACATACTCCGGATCGAGCTGCAGTACGCGGACTTCGTCGTCTTTGGCCTTGGTGGCCAAACGAAAACCGGCGCCAAACGCGCGTTCGACCATTGCCATATAGGCGCAGCGCAGGCTGCGCGCCCAGCCCCTGGCGAAGAGAGCATCAATGTCATTGGAATTCTTGCCGACGCGCCAGTCGGCTTCCTGCACAGCTTCGTCGGCGAGGGAGAAGATACGGTCGCGTGCCTTGGGGTCTTCTTGTGTAGCGTGGCGCCCGGTGAGAAAGCCATCGTTTGCGTAGAAGGTGGTATCGAGGAGATCGAGGCTGTAGAGCTCGTTGAAAATCTCTGCATTCAAAAGCAATGCAGTGGCCTGCGGATCACCACGGTGCTGGGCATGAAAGCGTTCGAAGCGATCGACGGCGCCCGGAAAATCCAGGTTGTAAAAGTGGACGTAGGCTTCGCGGACCAGCGGGTCAAGATTCAGTGGATTTGTGTGTGTCGCAGCAGCCCGCGCAGCCGAGGTCGCCAAGAGATAAAGAAGGACTATTGCCAAGCTCAAGATCCAGCGCCCGCGCTTCATAGTCCTGTCATATCCGCGTATCCGTTCGCACTCGGCTTCGAAAATCCCAAATCGAGATGAAGCCAAAGATATCCCAACTTCAAAAAAGGAAAGGGGACCGCATTTGACGTTTGGCAAGGTAGAACCCTCTCCATTGCGAGAAGGATTGGATCCCCTATGACTCGGTTGACCTGCCCGAGAAACGAACTCAATACCGGCGCAAGAAGGAAATTTTGATGAATCATCGCAAAGAGTTGCTGCGGTTGTTACTCAATCAAGCTCAGTTTAACGGATTCGAGTTCCGGAACTGGTACCAGATACACGTGGGTCCGACCTGGCCGGGAACGGAACAGGCCCTGAACGTACTTTCAACAGAAAGCCGCTATTATGCTCTGCTCTTTTCTCACGACTTTGCACGATTTTATTGGAGAACAGGCGCGCGGATCAGTTTTGTTGTTCCCTCCATCACCTATCCCCGCATCAATCGAAGGGGTGAGGTGGTCCAGGTGACAAGAAAGCCATTCACCCGGCGAACGATCAAGCCGGACGTCTGGAAGTATCACTTGCGCCAGATGGCGGCAGCGGAGGACCCCTTCGTGTACCTGCGACGCTTTTTGCCCATGCAGGAACCGAACGAAGAGACAAGTTTCTCCAAGCAGGTTGCACAAGCTTAAAGAAGGCCGCGACGGAAGTGCAGTTTCGGATAGGATTCAAGTATGTCCATCCCGGAGCAGCTGAATTCTTCGTCGCGGCATTCCAGACAAGCGGCCAGGGACCCGGAAGATGATGCCCGCGAACGGCTTATCGTTGCGCTCGATGTATCGTCTGCGAGCGCCGCGATTGGCTTGATCGACCAACTCGAGAGCCGCTGCCGCTGGTTCAAGGTCGGGCTAGAGCTTTTTGTCCAAGCGGGTCCTGCAATCCTCGATGTACTGGCGGCACGCGGACATTCGGTTTTCCTCGATTTGAAATTCCACGACATTCCCAACACCGTAGCTGGCGCGGTGCGTTCAGCGGCCGATTGTGGCGTTCGCATGATGACCGTGCACGCCCTTGGAGGCCCGGCGATGTTGTCGGCGGCGCGGGATGCGCTAGCAAGGGTAGCCAATCCGCCGGAGTTGCTCGCGGTCACCGTGCTAACGAGCATGGATGGATTCCAGTTGGGCTCGGTTGGCTTAAGCGATCGGGCTTCAGAGCAAGTGGAGCGCTTGGCCAAGGTGGGTCTTGAGGCAGGGATTCGCGGATTCGTCTGTTCGCCTCAGGAGGTAGGCCTCTTGCGCGCGTTGGCGGGCGCGGACGCGGTGTTGGTCATCCCTGGGATTCGGCCTGCGGGAACAGCAGCGGGCGATCAAAAGCGTGTTGCGACTCCAGGCGATGCTTTGCGCGAAGGCGCGAGCTTTCTGGTGGTGGGACGGCCGATTACGCAGGCTCCAGATCCGGCTGAAGCGGCGGATCGGATTGTGCAGGAGATGGCTGCGGGCCTGCGAAGTATGACGACTTGAATGCACCTTGGAGGCAGCAAAGCCCGGCTCATTGCCGGGCCTCGCGTAATGAATTGACTTCAGGTAGCACTTAAAGTTTTTCGTAGAAATCACAGATAGAACACGAGATATAGACACCACCAGGGATGCCGCGCTCGCGGTCTTTGACGCGCTTGACGATGCGCGTTGGTTTGGTGCACTTGGGACAGTCAGTCGACTTCGTCGTGTCCATTACCTTCTTGCGATCACCGGTCTTGGCGATTTTGGCCATTGCTTGGGTGTTTCTCCTTCGTGAAGTGTCTCTGCTCGCACGCGCAAACCAGCTGCGCGCGGCTTCAACGGCGCGGTCAAATCTTGCCTCAGGTGTCCGGAGGAAGGGAGACTCGCTCTGTTTAGTCTACCCGAATATTAATGACAACGTCATTGGGGTGGTGGGGTTCCGTTGGCAGGTTGCGGCTTGTCCGGTGTGGACTGTGAGGTCCCGGGAGGCGGAGTATTTGCCGGGGGCGCCGCAGTTTGCGATGCTGCTGGCGCAGAAGGCTGAGGGGAATCAGTTGGACCATTGGGACGCGCATTCGGCTCGTCGTCCGGCGTCTGCTTGGGGAACTGGACGGGCTTCATGACGTTCACCCGGCTGTCTTTCCCGTCGTCCGCGGGAATGGTCTCGCCAGGTTTGCGCAAGCTCGGCGGCGGCGCGGGGGCCTGGGTGTCAGGGTTACGCTGGACGTCTCCCATTTGTACGGTGTGGGCTCCAGGCGGGTCGCCGGGAGTGAGCGGCGTACCGTCGGTACGCATCATGCCCTCGACCTCGTCCTTGGTGAAGATCACGGGCGTCTTGCCGACTTTGGCGACCTCGACCCGGATGACACGATTGCCGTTGACGCGGACGAATTCGATGTCGCTAGGCGGCTGACCGTAGATCCACTCCTCGAACGGCATCTGGCCGTCCATCTCGCGGATCTTTCTTTGCGGCTGGCCCTTGGCAAAAAGCACCATGTCGGTGCTCATGCCGACCAGAACATTGTGATCGAGAATCGCCTCCTTGAGCTTGGGCGGCAAGGTGTCAGTGAATGCCTGGATGGGCGTTTTGACTTCGAAGGAAATTAACGGCGCCAGGAGGGCTTCGACCTGTTTGCCCGTCAACTCGGGAATCTGATTCTTAAACGAGAGAGTGAGGCGTGAACCGACGGGTTCCTGATTGTCGCCTTGCTGGACCACCGGGGACGTATCGGGACCTCCCGCTCCGATCTGGACATGGCGCAGGAAGCGGTGCTTGGCATCGGGTCCGCCGTTTAGTTCAAAAACAATCCTCGTGTGATCAATCTTGACGTCGCTGACGACCAGACGGTCGCCCGGCTTGGCGGAGAGCCCATTCGCGGTGACCATGGAAAGATATGCTTCCCCCGCGGGCTCGAGCTTGCCGTTGGCCAGCAGCGTCAGGCCCTTGTGACCGCGCGGGAAAGGACGCATGGCGAAGCCCTGGTCGGATTGAAGAAAGCGGAGCAGCTCGAGGCGTGTTTTGGGATCGAGTTGAGTGGACGGCAGAGGGATATTTGTGGGTTCAATCTGGCGGTAGCGGCGGTCGACGGTGCCAGCCTGACCAGGACTGTCCGTGGCCTTGCCGGTGGTGTCGATGGTGATGGCTTGGGCAGAAGCAGATGGAGCGCAGCCAGATCCAGCGAGAATGCAAGCAAAAAAAGCACTCAGAAAAATGCTGAAGGATTTTGAGCGAGTCTGTGGGCTGGCGGGGCCCGGACCGCTACGCGCGGGGAACGACCATTTCATGGGAACCTCCCATGGATCTTGCTTCAAGCATTGCCCAAACGATAGTTCCGTTCAAGCACAATGGTCAAATTTGTTTCGAACCGGCATCGGGCGCGTCTAGAGCGAAACCAGAGTAACTGTGTCCTCTTGAATTTCGTGCAAGGTCGCCGCTTCCTGGTGGTCGCGTCGACTTGAACGCTGTGGCTTCCGGAAACATCGACTCTGGTTTCGCTATACGATCGACGATAGCGAAGTCCGGAATGGTGTCAACGGGGCCTGTCTTGCTCAGTGGCAGAAATCTTGTCCATCCCGTTGGATGCGGGAGAAGTTGTAACCGGAAGTATCTGCACCAGCGAAGGGGCGGATGGTTCAGCGGGGCCCATGGCTGCCTCATGTTGGCGGCGCGCGGCCGCGTCGAGATCGACGGCCACGCCGCCGGGGACGATGACCGGGGCGTTGTAGCGGAAGTCGAGATCTCGTGTGACACGGTAGACCACGGGAAAGGCGGCAAGCAAGATAAAGAGGGTCACCCAACTGCCGTCGAGGCCGTACCCGCCGCCGGTGATCCAAAACGGTCCCATCGGATCGCCCTCGACTACGGAGGAGTGGCTGCTTACTCCGCCGAGGGCAAGACCGAAGATGAGAGCGCGGCTAGCCTTCCAGGCAAAATTCACGCCCCAGCTGAGCCAAAGGGCGCGGGTCCGCAGAAAGGCGATTGATAGCAACAGGCTGAACAAGACGGAAACTGCAATGCTGACCTTGCTGGATCCCGGTTGAAGCGCAATTAGTCCAGCGTAGAAGGCGGCATAGCCCAGGGTAGCGCCGACCGGACCGACAACCTGAGCGAATCTCTGGAATCCGTAGCCGCGGAAAGCAATTTCTTCCACCATGGCCGCGATCGCGAAGAAGACTGCGTCGGCAACGAACCATCCCCATGCGGACCGCTGCGTGGTAAGAACAATTGCGATTCCGCCAAAGAGGGTAAGAGGCAAAACGCAGGCGATGGCGGCGCCCCAGCCGATAGCCATGCCCAGCCCGGCCTCCGTCGGCCATCCCGGGCGGAAGGGGAATCCTTGCTCCGAGATTGGATGTCTTTGCCGATCGAAGACACGGCCGAACGCGGCGAACCCGACCAGGAGCAACAGGAGCAGGATGACCTGTTCGGCAAGCGACATCCAGGCATCGTTGGCCAGATCGAACGCGCTGCGCCGGGCCAACGCTCGCGCAAGAAAATAGTAGATGACTGCGGCGATGAACTCGAGGTATGCGCGCGTACGTCCCCGGAGGGGAGCGAGCGTGGTCATCGCCGGCTCCGAGCGAAAGCGGGGCGGAACCAGGTGCGTCGAATCATGATGGAGGCGGCGCAGATGAAGGAGCCGCTGGCCGTGTTGCCGAAGCGTTGAACCACCAAACCTAACCTTCCGTGTAGAACTGCGCGATCTTGCGGAATTTCTCCTGGCGTGCGGCCACGAGGCTCTCGATGGGAACGGACTTCAATTGGGCGAGATGTTTCTGCAACACGGTGCCAAGCACACCGGCACCCGTCTCGTGGTCTGTGTGCGCGCCACCGGGCGGCTCCTGGACAATCTCGTCTACGCAGCCAAGTGCGGCGACTTCGGGCGCGGAGATGCGCATGGCTTCTGCCGCGAGTTGCTTGTTGGAGGCATCGCGCCACATGATGGCTGCGCACGATTCTGGAGTAATAACGAAGTAGAGGGCGTTCTCCAGAATGAGCACGCGGTCGCTGACTGCCAAGGCGAGCGCTCCACCCGAGCCACCTTCGCCACTGATGACGGAGAGGGTCGGTACGCGGAGGCGAGACATCTCGCGGATGTTCCGTGCGATAGCTTCAGCCTGGCCGCGCTCTTCGGCGCCAAGACCCGGATAAGCTCCCGGAAGATCGATCAAGCTAATGACGGGACGGCCGAACTTCTCGGCAATTTTCATGCAGCGCAGCGCCTTGCGGTAGCCTTCGGGATGAGGCATGCCGAAGTTGCGGCGGACTCGTTCTTTTGTGCTGCCTCCCTTGCGATTCGCGATAACGAGAACCTCGTCATCGCCGAGCCGGGCCATGCCGCACGCTATGGCCTCGTCATCGCCGTAAGCGCGATCCCCGTGAATCTCGCTGAAATCCGTAAAGACCCGTTCGATAAAGTCCATGGGATACGGGCGCTGGGGATGGCGCGCCCTCTCGATTCTGCTCCAGGCAGGCGAGACTGGCTCAACCGGCTGGGAACTTGCTGTCACTTGCTCTCTCATCAGCACCTGATGCGCGACCTCCGGGATATTTGCTTCCGATTCCCTGCCGGGCGCACAAAGGTGATTTTACGGCGCGGGGACGGTTGCGACAAATCGCGTGTCGGAACTTGAGTGTGCTGAGCGCGATAGTATATTTCCCCTAGTCTCTATCGAGCCGCATTGTCAACCATGTTGGGGAGAGGAATTATGCCTACTTCACGGAGAGAGTTTGTTGCCCTGGGGTCTTTAGGTCTTCTAGCGGGTGTGGTTCCTGCACAAACGCCCGATGCGCAGAACCAAACCCCAACACCAGGCGCTCCACCTGCGTTTGGTACGGCTGCTCCGGTGGGTCCGGAGGTGACGGCCGCGACCTTTAGAGAAGCCCAGAAGCTGGTGGATGTGGAGATGACGGCTGCCGATCTGGAGGAGGCTGCCAAAAACTGGCGTATGCAGATGGCGCCGCTTTATGAACGGCGCGTGGGACCACGCAAAGTCGAGCTCGAGGCCACGATCGCACCCGCGACTCAGTGGAATCCGTCGCTGCCGGGGCTTGCGCGCGGCATGCCCTCAGCGGATCGGTTTGAGCGGAGCGCCGATGCGCACGTGCCGTTGCCAAGCGATGAGGCTGCCATTGCGTATGCGTCCGTGGCTCAGCTTTCGCGGTGGATCGAGGGGCGTGAGCTCACTTCGGAGAGGCTGACTCAGATTTATATTCGCCGGATCGAGCGGTTCGATCCAAAGCTGCGGTGTGTGATTACACTGGCGCGGGAACATGCTCTCGAACAGGCCCGAAAAGCGGACACGGAGATTGCAGCAGGACATTATCGCGGACCGCTGCATGGAATTCCCTGGGGCGCCAAGGACCTGTTGGATACGGCCGGAATTCCGACGACCTATGGCGCGGAGCCATTCAAGAATCGTGTTCCGGCAGAAGACGGAGCGGTGGCTGCGAGGCTGAACGCAGCGGGCGCAGTACTGCTGGCAAAGTTGAGTATGGGTGCACTGGCGCTAAATGACATCTGGTTTGGCGGGCAAACAATGAATCCCTGGTTGCTGGAAGAGGGCGCGTCTGGATCGAGTGCCGGTCCAGGCGCGGCGACGGCGGCAGGATTGGTGGGATTTGCCATTGGGAGCGAAACCGAAGGTAGCATCGTGAGCCCTTCTATGCGCTGCGGCGTGACCGGATTGCGACCGACCTTTGGACGCGTGCCGCGCACCGGGGCAATGACGTTGTGTTGGTCGCTCGACAAGCTGGGGCCGATGGCACGCAGCGTTGAAGATACGATGCTCGTGCTCAAAGCGATCTCCGGGCCGGATGCGGGCGATCTGGCGAGCGTGCCAAGCTCCCTGTCATTCGACGCGGGTGCGAGTGTGAGTGGATTGCGTGTCGGCTATTTTCCGGCGTGGATGAAAGAGAGCCCGGCTACCGATGTGGATCGGGGGGCGCTTGAGATGGTGCGGAAACTGGGGATGAAGACCGCGGAGGTTGCACTCCCCGACTGGCCTTACGACTCGCTCAATGTGATTCTGTTTGCAGAGTCGGCGGCAGCCTTCGAAGAACTGACGCTGAGTCATCGGGTGGATGAGCTGAAGGCGCAGGTCCCCGATGCGTGGCCCAATGCGTTTCGCCAGTCACGCTTCTTGTCAGCCGTGGATTTCGTGCAGACGGACCGGTTTCGCCGTAAAGTGGCGCAGGAGATGGCACGAATCTTTTCTGAAATTGACCTGTTGCTGGTGCCTTCATTGCGCGATGAGATGCTGGTGATTGGCAACTTCACGGGCTACCCTTCTCTGACCCTGCGGGCAGGATTTGTGGAGGTGTCGGAGGCTCGCAGCGACTGGGCGCCTGATCCTGAGCATCCTCTGCCGAAATTTTCCCCGCCGCGGCGCGTGCCGCATGGCGTCACGCTGATTGGGCGCTTATTCGATGAAGGCACGGTAGTGCAGGCGGGGAGGGCGCTGGAGAAGGCTTTCGGGGTTGCGGGGGAGCGTCCGGCGGGATTCTAGAGCCAACTTCCGTGCGGGATACGACTTCGAGCAGGCTAAACTACCTCTTTTTCGAGAGCTTTTTAATTCCGGCTTTCTTGATGTGCTGCTGACGGGCTTGGTGGTGTGCGCGCCAAAATGCTTGGGCGGTTAGTGGACCGAGATCTGGCGACTGCGTCTTCTGTTCGCGTTGAAAGACGTGCGCATAGAGCATAGGTCCCAGCAGCAACGCGATCGCTGAATCGATATGGAGGTCGTGCGGTAGTTGGCCGCGCTCGATGCCGCGGCGCAGAATGTTCCGGATGCACTGCCGCGGCGGCTCCATCACCCGATGACGCCAGGCTTTGCCAAACTCGGGGTGCAGCGCCGAGTAGGAAATCAACGATGGCATCATGCGATCCCGTGCCACTTCGAACTTGTCGGGCGGCTTTCGCGTGAGTACCGTGGTCAAGTCCCGCTGCAGGTCGCCTGTGTCAACGTCTTCCGGATCCCCAGTGAGACCGTTGACCCACAACATCACTTCGAGCAGTAGTGCTTCCTTATCGGCCCAGTGGTTGTAGATGGTGGCCTTGCTGACGCCGGAGGCCGCGGCGATGGAGTCCATGCTGGCGGCCTCAATGCCGCGCTCGCTGAAGAGAGCAAGCGCGGCGTGGAGGACTTTTTCATGGGCAGCGGAACTGCGGACTCTTGCCATTGTTAGATTTCTATCTTAGAGAACCGGTACGCGCCGAAAACGAGAAAGACGACGCCGACGACCACCAGCACGATTAAGTCAAGCCGCGGATCGAAGGCGGAATTGGACGCGCCGAGCACGTTCCGCATCCCGTCTATGCCATAGGAAAGAGGGTCGGCGCGCGTGATGTATTTGAGGACATTTTTCGTATCCGCCAGCGGAAACATGGCGCCGGAAAGGAAGTAAATGGGCAGGACAAGAAAATTCATGATGAGCTGAAATCCCTGCATGTCCTGGAGGCCGGAGCCGATGGCCATACCGAGCGCGGCGAAAAGAACCGCGATGAGCACCATGAATCCGAGGGCCAGCGGGATAGCGGAGAAGTGCGCTGGCCGAAAGCCGGCGATCAGACAGATGACCATCACCAACAGGCCCTGGATGCAAGCCACGGTGGCTCCGCCCAAAGTGCGGCCGATCATGATCTGCATGCGCGAGACCGGCGCAACGAGTGTCTCTTTGAGAAAGCCGAATTGGCGATCCCAAAGAAGACCGAGCCCGGAAAAGATCGACGAAAACAGCACGGACATGCCGATGACTCCCGGCGCAATGAATTGAAAATAGTCGCCATTGCCAGCGCGCTTAAATACTGGCCCGAGGCCAAAACCCAGCACGAGGAGATACAACATGGGTTGACCAAGGGACGCAACGATCTGCGCCCTTGAGCGCGTGTAGCGCTTCAGCTCACGCAGCCAGAGAATATAAATTGCGCTCATCGTCTGCCTCCGCTCCACATTTTTGCAAATTGCCGTAGTTGGTCGGTTGCATTCGCACTTTCGTCGCGAATGGTTGAGCCGGTCAGCCTGAGAAAAGCCTCTTCGAGACTCTCAGTGCCGGTCTGTTCCTTGATGGCCTTCGGTGTTCCCTGGGCAACAAGCTTGCCGTGGTCGATGACACCGATACGATGCGCAACGCGATCGGCCTCGTCCATGTAATGGGTGGTGAGGAAGACGGTCACACGCTCCGATTCGTTTACGGACTTTACGTGCGTCCAGAGCTGGTTGCGGCTCTGCGGGTCAAGACCCAGGGTTGGTTCGTCGAGGAAGAGAATCTTCGGCGTATGGAGGAAGCCACGAGCGATTTCGAGACGGCGCTTCATGCCACCTGAGAATTTCTTGACTTGATCATCGCGGCGATCCCACAGCTCAAAGAGCTTCAGCAACTCCTCCGATCGCTGGCGGCGAACTTTGTGCGGCACGTGATAGAGCACGCCATGGATTTCCATGTTCTCCCACGCCGTAAGATCGCCGTCGAGGCTGGGATCCTGGAACACGATGCCGAAGCGTTGGCGGGCCTGGTTCTGGTGTGTCTGAGGGTTGAGGCCGTCGAGTTCGATCTCGCCGCTAGTCGGCTTAAGCAGCGTGGTAAGCATTTTGATGGTGGTTGTCTTCCCTGCCCCGTTGGGTCCGAGGAAGGCGAAGATTTCTCCTGAGGCGACATCAAAGGAGACATTGTTGACAGCTGTGAAGGTGCCGAAGGTTTTGGTGAGGTTCTGGACACGGATCATTGAGAATCCTCCGGGAAGATTCAATACTGAACGGTTTAGTTCAGTTTGTCAACTGGAGAGATGTCCTGCGAGGTTGCCGAACTGGACCTGCGGACAAGTTTCTTTTTTCCTTCCTGCTTGTCGATTGACGCGATGGCTG
Source organism: uncultured Acidobacteriaceae bacterium (assembly GCA_963704415.1). Classification (GTDB taxonomy): domain Bacteria; phylum Acidobacteriota; class Terriglobia; order Terriglobales; family Acidobacteriaceae; genus Telmatobacter. Next base: position 4,462,154 of record OY969908.1, read on the forward strand.
CTGTGCCCATGTCGAATTGACCCTCTGTCTACCAAGCGCAAGCCTAGGCGAACAGAACGGAGATCTCAGCGACTTTGGTCACACCGATCCCCTCCAACAGTTTTTGGCATATCGAGCTTCAGAGTGACCAAAGTCGCTGTGGCGGACATTGCGATCTCTGTAAGTTGGAGTTCAAGGAGATCGAAATGACCGCAACCACACAAACCGTCCGCGAAATCGCACTGGAACAACCCACTGCAATACGTGTCTTTGAACAATTTGGAATCGACTACTGTTGCGGGGGCCGCAAGCCTCTGGCAGAGGCATGTGCTGCCGGGAACCTGGAAATTGACGCGGTTATTGCGGCGCTGGAGGAGGCGGAAAAGAAGCCTGGGACTGAGGTCGAGAATTGGACCGAGAAATCGTTGGAGAGCTTGGCCTCGTACATCATAACGAAACATCACGCATACGTGAAACGCGAACTGCCGCGGCTGGCCCAGCTGGCTCAGAAGGTCGTGAATCGTCACGGCTCGACGAAGCCGGAACTGCCGGTGATTGCAGCTACTCTCATGCAATTGGATGAGGAGCTCATCCATCATCTTGCGAAGGAAGAAGCCGTCCTGTTTCCCTACATCGCTGGCCTGGAGCGGTCCGTTTCCATTGGAACCCCGAAGCCCCGTAGTTGCTTTGGCACGATTGCGAATCCAATCGCGATGATGACGCAGGAACATGATGCTGCGGGTGCCCTGACTTCTGAAATCCGCCGCCTGAGCGGAAATTTCACGCCTCCAGAAGATGCCTGCCCGACCTTTCGCGCATTCTATGATGGCTTGAGAGAATTCGAGCAGGACCTGCATCAACATATCCATCTTGAGAACAACATCCTCTTTCCCCGTGCCATCGAGTTGGAATCATTTGGCAACCAGATCGGAGATTGATCAATGCGCCTCAAAATCTATGCCGCCCGGAATGAAATCATTCGTGTCTAACTTCCCTGTTTAATCGCAAGAAGCCTGCAAGTGTCTATGAATGCGGACATTTCACTGGGCCGCAAATCCGCTCCAACGACAGGCTGCACGCTTGCCAACCCAAGTAGTGAATGACAAAGGGGATTCATATCAAAACTCTGGCGCCCAAAATGCGCTAAGCTTTCCGCAAAGGTGAGAATCCCGAAATACCATTCGATGAGTCGTTCGACGGCGTGATGGTGGGCTCCGGCGCGATTGGGGCGGAGGCGACCGTATTGAGCACTGCCGCCCGCGATCGTTCCAATTCCGGGATTGTGAGATTGGCAAGGCGAGCCCCGGCAAACATCAGGTGCTTCCACGAGTTCTCGTTTTATGCTGCCACCTACGTTTTTGGAGATTCCGGAGCAAGCCGTCCTTTCCACACCTCGTCGCTCATAACTGCCCTCCAGCCTTCAAGTCGGCGGCAAACGAGGCAAGCGACATTATGAGCGTCAAAGGCTTGCCGTTCAAAGGCACAGCGCCGTAACTGACGTACCATCGGGCCGCGCGATCGTTCTTCGCATCGATAATGAGCACAACGCCGCCGACCTCTGTCGAAGCGCGCAGGCAGCGCCGCGCGGCGGCGGCGAGGAGTTGGCCGCCGATACCTTGGCCCTGGCAACGCAAGTCTGTAGCAATGCGCGCGAGCCGGAACCCGGGCACCTCGTACCGGGCGAGGCCGCGGCGAACCATCTCCGGCGTGTCAGCATAGGCCAGAGCGCCTGGAGCAAGGCTGTAGAAACCAAGAATGCTCCTGTTGTCCGCGTTATCAATTGCGAGAAAGGTCTTCGCGGCACCAGATTCATGGCTCTGACGGGCGTAACGCTCGAAGAAGTCATTCATGGCCGGATCGCCGCAATCGAAAGACTTCCGATCATGCTTTTTCGAGACTGGCTCTTCGTGCCAGGCGGGAACGCTCATCGCCGTTTCCGCGTGGGTTTTGGCAATGCAGCGATGACTGCCCGCAGCTTAGCGTTCGGCGCTGGCGGATTTTCGAGCAGGTTCAGCACCAAAAGGCTGTCACGCTCGGACAAGACGATACGTTCCGACTCCTCGATCACTGCCTTGGCCTCCCGCAAGGCGGGTTGGAGAACAAACTCCGTCAGGTCCGTGTGTCTCAACGCGGCAGCGCGCACGAGCGTAGCCTTTTGTTCCGGTCGCAGCCGGAGGTTCATTCGCGGGTTGTCGTCCACGGCCACTCTAGGCATAGATTCCTCCTTGTGTACTTATTAAAAGCGTACATCATTTTAAGGAGCTCGTCCAGACCCGCCTCCGGCGCGGATGAGGTAGCTCATACTCCACACTTGCTGGTGGCAGGCTTCGGTGAGAATAGGCGGCCGCATACGATAAGAACGGCTGGCAGAGTTGATGTACGATGTTGTTGTTCCGCTCGGATCCGTGCGGCGGAATACACGAACGACTTCGATTCCATGGCAAGCCGAATACGGTGCAGCATAAACCACGCTGATTTTTGAGTTACACCGATTGCACGGTGAAGTTCGTAGCTGGAGATTCCATTCTTGCAATTGACGAGCAGCCAAACGGCGGGGAGCCACTTGTCGAGGCCGATAGGTGAATCCTCGAAGACAGTGCCAACCTTGAGCGAGAACTTCTGCTTTAGATGATCGCCATAGCAGCGATATACGTTTGCTTTAGCGAGCCAAGTCAGCTTAGTTGCGCCACAATACGGGCAAGTCGGCACGCCATCAGGCCAGCGCACGAACACCATGAAGCGGCGGCAATTCTCTCTGTCGCCAAAGTGTTGAATAGCTTGCTGTAGGGTTTTGATTGCCTCGATCATGTAAGTTAAGTTGGGCCTCCGGCCCGCGGAATCCCATGAAAATCGCTGCGACCCAAGCAATAATTGAGCACGGCTGGGAGTGGCGAGATCGATTAGACAGTGGAGCTTCTAAAGCCGAATGTAAGTTTGATCCGGAGCGTGCGTGATTGAGCGAATAAATGGCGCGTTGTCTCTCCCTCGCGGGAGCGGCAATAGCCCGAGACCCAGGTTGATGTAATTCCGGCACGTTCTCCATTCCCGCCAGGAGGAAGCTATGCCTTACAGGGTGGCGGGGATCGATGTTCACAAGAGGAAGCTGGCCGTAGTTGTGGCGGACGTCGAGGAAGATGAGTATAGATTTGAGCGACGCTGGTACGGCAGCAACCCTGAACAGTTAGGGGTGCTGTCGGAATGGCTCATCGAGCAGCAGGTCGAGGAAGTGGTGATGGAATCGACCGCGCAATACTGGAAGCCTGTATGGGAAGCGCTGGAGCGATTTTGGAAGGCGAAGTGCCAGAGTCGTGAAGGTGCAAGCCGGATGTCAGGGACGCTACATCTGGCGCAGGCGCAGTCTAACCGCGGCCGCCGCGGCCGCAAGTCAGATTTTCGAGACGCCGAACGTTTGGTGAAGCGGCTCGTATCAGCGGAGCTAGTCTTGAGCTTCGTGCCCGATGCCGAACAACGTCTGTGGCGAACACTCACCCGCACCGGGTATCAACGGACTCGCGACAAGGTTCGTCTGCAGAATCAACTGGAGGCACTGCTGGAAGAAGCCCATATCAAATTGTCCAGTTTGGTTTCGGATCTGTTGGGTGCCAAAATGGTGTGGATGGTGGGGCGACTCACTTGCCAAGTTGGCAGTTACTAGAGCGCACCACTGCGCTTGGCGATGATGAGCGTGATGTCATCGAACTGGATTCCGGTGGCGAATTGCTTGACCTCTTCCACAATCGCAGCGACTAGCCGCTCTGCAGGCAGCGAACGATGACACATCAGAGCATTCGTTAATCCCGCCTCACCGAATTCCTCGCCATTGGCATTGAAGGACTCGGTGACGCCGTCAGAGTAGATAGCCAGAATGTCGCCCGGATCGAGGCGATTCTCCAAGACCGCGCAGGAAAGATGGTCGAACAGTCCGACCACGGTACAGGTGGCGTCGAGCCGCTCGATGCTCCCATCGGGGCGCAGCACGAGACCGGGCAGATGACCGCAGTTGGCGTAGCGCAGGCATCCGCTGCGGGGATCAAAGTCGGCAAAGAAGAGGGTGGCGTACGCGTTCTCGGCCGTGTTTTCAAACAGCAGGTGGTTGACCGAATTCAGAAACCTCTGCGGGTCATCTGCGGCCGCGGCGCACTGGCTGCGCAGGTTGGCCTGCAGATTCGCCATCAGCAGGGATGCCGCGATGCCTTTGCCTGCAATGTCGGCCAAGACAAGCGCCAGGCGGCCAGAACCAAGTTCCAGAAAATCGTAGTAGTCTCCGCCGACGGAGCGGGCCTGGATACAAAGTCCCGCGTAATCCAGCGTTGGAACCGGAGGCAAACGCTGGGGAAAGAGACGTGCCTGTACCTGCTTGGCGATTTCCAGTTCTCGCGCGGCACGCGTCTCTGCTTCAATGCGGTCGGCGTAAGCGCGGCGGCGCGCGTCCAGTTCACGGGTGGTCGCGTCGAAACCGGCAAGCGCGAAGGTGTTGCCGTCGGGGTCATGAAACGCGCAGTAGGTGCCGCCCCATGCCGGTGTTTGTGGCGGCATAGAGAAAGACACACCGCGCCCGGACCATTCCCGATATTTGGCTTCCACATCCTCGGTCAGGAAGGTGACCATCCCGGAGTTCCCGACAAAATGGTCTTGGTTTAGCCCCGGAATGGGTTTCACGAGAGTCAGGATCGCCGCGCCGTCGGGTGGAGCAACCTCGATCCAACGGCGGCCGGAAGCAAAGTGTGAGTCGGAGATCAAGCTGAAGCCAAGTAGATCGACGAAAAAATGCAGGCTCCGTTCCTGGTCCCTCACGTAGATGCTGACGAAATGCAGGCGGAGATAAGGGTCTTTTCCGTCGAGGCGAAAGCCAGACCCGTCACGCAGGAATGCGGATTCCGTGCCGGCGGCCCGGGAAACGATTCTGTCCACCAGCCAGATACTCTCAGGCTGCACGTCCAAATGTTGACGATCATCCTCAGACACGGGAAGCCTTTCTCTTCGTCCCATCCTATCCCGGGAATCCCGTTAAGGCAGTTGGATCTTCTCGCGTGTTAGCGTGCCCACACCGTGCTCCCTCCCGATCTGGGGCAATAACCGTCGTTTCAGAAACTTGAATCTCAAGGTCATGGAACGAAGGAATTTACGGCGGGCGAACACTTCCGGCCGCAGTACTCGGGTAGTAAACAACAAGAGACACTCTTCCTCGGTTCGTTGTCGCCGTCGGAAAAGAAACCAATTCAGAAATCAGGTGGATTGGGAAGGACGGACCTACTCTCCCTACCGGCGCATATCATCCCGTCCAACCTTTGCATTATGAGCCGGTTACAAGCGCCCGAGGAAATCTGCACTTATTTTGACGGAAACATGTTGACGTGAAGCCCGATGGCGCATACTAACCCCTTTGGAATGTGTGGCCAGAATTACGCTAATTCTGATCCCCTACATTGTTGTTGTTGCCGCCGTGCCACCCCGGTTGGCCTATTCCTTCTTTGAACCTGCAGGCTCGAGCGGCGGCCCTATCCTCGGCTCCGACGGCGATGTGGCAGCAGAACGAGGATGCTCGTGTTTGCTGACCCCGGGCTCCCTCCCGGTTGTTGCGACAGCGTCTTTGTTCCGATTGCGCCGATCAAACGCGAGTAGCCGATCTGCCCGGTATCCAGCGGCAGCCACCTCGGCCAAGGCTTCCTGGACTGTATCGCTGATTGCCGAAGCATCTGTTTTCTTTGGCGCGGAATCACCTGCGAGCTTAAGGAGAGCGGGCAGCTGGAGCCACCAGAGCAATTCCTCGAAGGGCTCTTGCACGAGGTAATCATGGCCTTCGGCATGGTGGATCCCGGTCAGCCAGCGCACATCAGAATCGCGCCAGAACGCGGGCACGAAGGAAGACTTCTTTTCCGCGCCGGAGGATTGTGGCCGTTTTTCCGTCGATAGCGCTGCCACGTTGCCAGAGGCAGCCTTTTGCGATTCGATAGCTTCTTGTGTCGTGGCGACGGGAGCGGTTCTCGCCGATGGAGTTGAGAGGATGGACTTCGATTCTTCCGCATCGGCGCGCGCGATCAGCAGTACTTTGATGCGGGCGGCGGCGCGCCATGCTTCCTCGCCCTCCATGCCCAGGGCGCCGAATGCATGGGCCATCGGCTCACGCAGACGCAGGCGATCATAGATCTCAAGAGCAGTCCTTTTCGGACGGGCAGAGTCAATGGAGGATGAAAGGCAATCGATCGCGCACCACGCAAAGACGGGTCCCCAGAGAGCCGTCGCGGCATGTTCGGGGCTCGAACTAGGAAGCACGCGCCGAGCCGCTGCCGGCCACGGCGATGGGAAGAATGTTTCCATCGTAGGAATGCGCATTGTCGCGCGCATGCAATCCCTGAAACCGGGACCGAGGGTTTGCGTGCTGGTAGCTTTGGCGTCTGGCCTGCCCTCTTTATTCGCACGTGCCCCGTAGCCTTCTTGGGCCGCCACAAAGAATGCCTCCCAGCGCGTCCACGCGGACTCGATGAATTCGGTCCGTTCGCGATTGCTCTTTCGGTCTACAGAAACTGAAACGGGGGGATGCTCTGCGAAGTCGGCGAGTTGGCGCACGACCTCGGGATCAAGCAAGGCGTGCAACGTGTCGTGGACGGGCTTCAACTCCATCTGCACGAGAGCGTCATCGAGGTTCGGGACGCCGCGGCCGTTGAGCTGATCGCATAACCGATCCCAGGGCTGTTCTGCTGTCGCGCGCAGTTCGTGCCAACCGAGAAAGACGTGCGACTGGTAAGCGTGGAGATCGAACGTGAGGCCGCGCTCGGCGAGCACGTTGGCGCGCCGCAGATATTGCAACCCGGAGAGCGAGTCTCTCCAAGCGAGGATTACGCCGGGGTCGCCGGTTAGGTCTAGCCCCTCGCGCAAGCGCCGCTGCCTAAGTTGCGACGTTGATTTGTCGGCATAGGCGGCGGAGAAATCGATCGTCCCATGTGCTGTGCCAAAGCGATTGTTATAGATGACGACAGCGCGCTCATCGCCGTTGCGGTTGGAATAAGCAAAGACATTTTCGTCGACGGAACCAGAAGGCTCGAAGAAATCGTAGAGAAGGAAGTTGCTGCTCTCGGCAAAGAGCCAGCGCTTCTTGAGCAGAGGCGCGATCTCGCGCTCGTGGCGCTCGACGAGCCAGGGATTGGGGGTCTCATCGTAGCGTGGGCGCTGGTATTCCATACCGTATTTTTCGGTGAATCCTTCCACCTGGCCGTGACCGAACATGGGGAGTCCGGGCAGGGTGGACATAAGAACTGCTACGCCGAAACATTTGTCGCCCGTGCCAAATTGATCGATCGCGGTGCGCTCGTCGGGATTACTCATGAAGTTGACGTAGCGCTTCATGATGTCGGGATCGAACTCGAGCGTGTTCTTGATAACGGAGCGATATTTGGCGTTTTCTTCATCACGCATCATGTTCATGAAGGCGCTGTTGTAAACGCGATGCATGCCGAGAGTGCGGACGAAGTAGCCCTCCATGAGCCAGAAAGCCTCCGCGAGGAGCAATGTGCCAGGAACCTCTGCGGCCACTCTGTCTACAACTTCGCGCCAGAATTCATGGGGCATGATGCGGTTGAATTCCTCGTCGGTCATGCTGTATTCGGCACGCGAGGGAATGGCGCCGCTGGAGCCGGGACCCGGAAACCAGAGACGATGAAAATGGCGCTTGGCGAGTGTCATCGCTGCGTCGAAGCGGATGACGGGAAACAAGCGGGCTACGTGAAGGATGGTCTGGATGACCTGCTCGCGCACTGCCGGATTCAGGTAGTCCAACTGCGCGGTGTCGTTCCAGGGAAAACTTGTGCCATCGTTGCCGTGATAGATGAAGCGAGTTTCGCCAGAAGCTTTATCGCGGCGACGGAAAACTACAGCGGCATCTGTTTGCGTAAAGTAGTGATCTTCGATTTTGATTTCGACGCGACCGTCGCCGGAAAGATCGGGCCCTTCAAAGGTGTAAGCGGGATAGGGCGGCTGGGGGCGCGCAATGAACCACTCCGGGTGTTCGACGACCCAAGGTGAATCGATGCCCATGTGATTCGGGACCATGTCGCTGGCCAGTCGAATGCCATGATGATAGGCGCGGTCGCGAAGGTTGATATAGGCGCGTTCCCCGCCGAGGTCATCAGCGATCCGGTAATCGAAGAGCGAATAGGCGGAGGCCACGGCGTCAGAATTGCCGCAGAGCAGCTTAATGGTCTTCGAGGCCCGGCTGCGCTCCCAGACGCCTATGAGCCAAAGAGAGTTGAGGCCGCGATGCGCCAAGGTGGCCAGCTCTTCATGGGGAATTTCATCGAGTCGGCTAATATGGCGGCCGTATTGTTTGCTTAGCTGCGCGAGCCAGACATAGGTGCTTTTGGCAATCAGAACCGTGCTTGGCATCCAAGCCGTGTCGGCGCTGAACTTCTCGTACTCATACGCGGGGTCGCCAAAGACCGGCACATCCGACCGGCTGACAATCGACGGCCATTGCTGCTCACCTCGCAGGCGACGGAGGCGTGCAGCCTCTTCAGCCGCGGCGCGCGCGCGGCCTGCGTCGGGATTGAATTGCATCCAGATGGCTAGTTCTTCTTCGCGCAGGATTTCGCCGGCAATCATCAGGAATCGATCCATGCTGTCGCCGAGAAGAGATTTCCAGAGCCTCCGAATCAGAGAAATCTGCTCACTCAGGGAACGTGGAGCACCCGTCGCAGGCGCGCGCAAAAGGTCGATCAGGCTTACCTGGCCCTTGCCCTCGAGCGGGATCAGCGGACGCGTCGCGAAATACTTGGGCAATTCCTTCGTGACCTGCCGGTAGACGGTCTTCTCGGCAAGGCTTTTCTCTTCGAACAGCTCGTCGAAGGGTTTGAAGGCTTCATTGCGGTTGGCTGTCCAGAGGAGCAGGAGTTCTTCGAGAGCGACGGCACGATGAGGCATGCCCTCGGTGCTTCCAGCGAGCCATTGCTGGGGCGTTTCCTGGCCACGCATCACGCTTTGGCCGGGAAAATGCTCGACGAAGGTTAGGAGAAGTTTGTCGATTTCGGCGGAGCCTACCTGGGCAGAAAACCAATCGAGAGCAGCCGTCATCACTTCGGGATCGAATCTTTTGCGGTATTGCGCCATGACGACGTGGCTTGCCTCGTCGATCAAGCCCATAGCAAACAACTGGCCCGCATGTACGGCGCGATCGGGAAACCGCGCTGAATCGCGAACCTGATTCATCTGGTGGGCGAAGGTGCGGCATGCGGCGAGGTCGGCAAAGACTACGTTGCCGTTAAAGGAAAACAGCGAATCCGCAAACCGATAACGTTCCCGTGCTGTTCGCGAAATATGGAATTCCATCATGTAACCCGCGCTCCAGACTTTCGATGCCGATTGCAAATTTCAGGCCGTACCCAAAGAAAAAAGCACCTTGCTTTGATCCTGTTCGAAGTTGTGTTATCCGGCCAACGTCAAAGTATCACTATGAGGGATCAGGAGGGGTGGGTTCGTCAAGGCCTGCGACGTTTAGGGTTCCTGGACCTGAGCTCGCCCTTTCGCTTTTCTGCTGGCCAGGAGAGCGGTCGGCGTGACCAAGGCGAACCAATTTGCGCATCCCGGCCTAACCGCGAGGGCACAGTTTTCTAGTCTCTCAAACGCAACTGCCTTGCACACTATTGGATGCAAGACATAGCCTCTTAGGCAGTTTTCCACCACGTTCGTCGAGGTGGAGAACGAGGGTTCGTCCCTATGGGCTCACCGGAGGGACGAATTCTGACTGTTCGCGCGGGTCGATTCGAGTACTACGACGACTGTGTGCGGTCGGATGCGATGAGGGACGCAAAGGAAGCGCCCAGGTGGCGGATCGCATCTTTCATGCCCTGTTGAGGTAAATGCGATCGAGAAACATGATTGGCAGAAAACCTCGGCCTGACGATGGGGTGCAGTAGGGCAGAGATATGTCAGTTCGCAAAACCGTGCGGGCTCTTCTCCTTGAAGTCTGAGGGTTGGTGGGCTCATCGTGCAAAGTTGTTGAGTTGGAAGTCGGGCATTCGACGATCTAAATGATGATGCGGTATTCTCATGTAGTGCCAAGGGTCATCCAAGGGCCGCGGAGACGAGGGACGTCTTTCACGCAGCAGACTTTGGATAAATCCACGAGAATACCGGCCGATTTTTCGCAGCCTTCCCGGGCTGTTGAAAACATAACGGAGAGGTGGCAGAGCCCGGTTGAATGCACCTGACTCGAAATCAGGCATAGTCGAAAGGCTATCGGGAGTTCGAATCTCCCCCTCTCCGCCATAACTTAAACAAATAAAACAACATAATTCGATCCACCTTATTCCTGCGATGGTGATCATCGCTGTGCTGATCGTTGCATGGCGATGGGAGTGGCTCGGATGTCGAACCTTTGCTTGTCGTGAGATCCCATAGCACTTGCCGACATCTCGGGACTTATCGGAAGCGGATCCGAATCGTAAGTGTGGATTGCAACTGCTCCGCGCACAAGATGGCAATTCAGACGCTTGCGCGATGGGTCACGTCCATCTCACTGAGCCTGAGCACGAGGCATTTTGCGGCACCTCCAGCTTTGAGGAATTCCGTCAGTTCGATCTCAATAACCTGGTAACCAAGCGATTGCAATTCGGTGGAAAGATCAGTGCTGATTCGATTGAGCAGAATGTTTCTACCAATATTGATTGCGTTGCACGCAAAGCCCAGAGCGTCAGCCTCGGAGACGCAGATTCTCTTCGCCTTCGGATAGCGATCTTGAATCCTTTTTTGCGATTCGGGGTCGAAGGCGGCGGGATAGTACATGACTTCGCCGTTGGAGAGCGGGCAAAAGCAAGTGTCGAGATGGTAGAAGCGCGGATCGACAAGGCGCAGAGGAATCACTTCTATGTTCCAGAGGTCAGTCAATTGCCGGAGACTTTTCTCGTTCGTGCGCGGCCCATGACCGGCCCACAGGCGGGAGCCATCCGCTTCGAAGAGCGCATCCCCTTCTCCTTCGAAAGGCGTGCGGCGCGGAACGTCGCAAATCGCGAAACCGGACTCCTGGAACCAGCGGCGAAAATGAGGTTCCTCCCCTTGCCGCTCGGGATGATAAAAGCTGCTCAGAGCCACTGTGCCGTCGAAGACCAAGCCGGCGTTGGCGGTGAAGACCATATCGGGGGAACCTGGTTGTGGTTCCACCAGGAGTACCTCTGCCTTTTTCGCAACAGCGTTGTGGAGCACTCTCCATTGATCTGTGGCCCGCTGGCGCGATGACCGGTTCACATTTCCAACCATCCACGGGTTTATGACGTAATTCACGTCATAAAGCGTGGGAGGACACATGAGAAAGGTGGGCTTGTCGGGCGAAGGCCTCTGCGGCCTTCCGAACGAGCTCATTTGGATTCTCCTGCCCCAGTGTCCCTTGCTTTGGGTAGGCCGTCAATACGAATGAAAACACACTGAACTACACAAAAAGATGTAGTCACATGCAGCGGGGGCCCCGTGCTCACTCCGTCAAGGCAGGTCTGAGCCGCTTTCCGTGAGATCATGGACGTGAGTCCCGCGCTTTGAGCATCCCGTCACTCATAATCCCGGGGGCTCATCGCCCCCAAATGAGGGATCGTAGCCGGCAAAAAGCAAGCACTCCAACCTGTCTGCCTCAAAAAGAACATCCCCCGGTATTCGCTTCCTCTCAACTGCCAGATATTCTCGTAGCCCATTCACAGCTCGAGCTACGCTCTTGTGAATCATCGGGTCGTTCTTGGTCATCGCGATGTAGCGGCGCGCCGACTGCACAAAGGCTCTGAATTCCTGCACCGGATATATTCGCTTGTTTGAAAGTGCGAGGTCGAAAGTTGCCCGGCGCATCGCGACCTCGTCTGCGGCTCTATCTTTCTCTGAATCCGGCATCGCTGTTGATCCCTCCGATGGTGCTCCGAGGCCCGTCGAGCGAGAATTACTCACAGCGCAGTGCTGCCATCGGGTCCACGCGTGTTGCGCGACGTGCAGGAAGCGAGCAGGCGACCAGTCCAATCGCGATCAGAATGCAAGCTGTGAGCGCAAAAGTGAATGGATCCGTCGGCCGCACATCATAAAGCAAGCTTTCGAGCAGCCTCGTAACTCCCATCGCCGCAGCGGCACCTAATGCCACGCCTACGATGACTAGCACGATTCCCTGCCGCAGAATCAGGACCAGCACATCGCGCCGCTGCGCTCCGAGTGCTGTTCGAATGCCGATCTCACGCGTGCGTAGTGTTACGTTGTATGAAAGCAGCCCATAGAGTCCGATGGAGGCCAGCATTAGCCCCAGCGCTCCGAACAACCCAAACAGCCTCGCCACTAACCGTTGGTTGAACAGCAATCGGTCGACCGCATCGGACTGCGTTCTCATGCGAATAATGGGAAGATTGTTGTCCACCTCATGCACCACGTTCCGCACTGCAGGCATCAGCCCAACCGGCGAAACTGCGGTTCGCAACTCAAAGGTGGCGCCGCCGGCTGTCAACGGCACGTATGCCGTGGGGCCGTTCGCTCCCCGCAAGCTCTCATACTTGGTATCGCCGACGACGCCAACAATTTGCCATTGCGGATCTTTCGGATCCGTGCCACCGAAGTGCAATCCAATCGGATTTCTCCCGCCGGCGAATTTCCGCACGAACTCCCGATTCACAACCGCCGCCAGTTGTGTGCTACTCATATCTGATTCCGCTAAGACGCGACCATCCACCACTGGAATCTTCATCGTATCGAAGTAATCCGGACCGACAGACAGCATTTGTGACTCAACCGTATTCTTATCCGCGTGCCCTTCGACTCGCATATCCTCAGTCGACAAACCTCCGTCGAGAATCGCATCCGACGAGTAGCTGGTGTTCACGACTCCTGGGAGTGCAGCGAGGCGCGTCTGAAGGTTTGCGTAGAGATCGGGGATTTGTTTCTTGTTGTAGCCAGCCAGCTCTGGATTGATCGAGAAGAGCAGAATGTTGCGCGCATCGAATCCCGGGTCAATGCTGTGCAGCTTATTGAGCGTTCGCAGCAGGAGGCCCGCTCCGGCAAGCACCACCATCGAGAGCGCCACCTGCATGACTACGAGCCATTTTCCCAGGTCCAGACGATGCCCCGTCCTGTGCCCGGTTGCCGACGCCGTGTTTCCCTTGAGTTCCGAGGCCACATTAGCGCGCGCTCCACGAAGCGCCGGCGCCAGCCCAAAGCCGATTCCGGTTAGTACTGCCACGCCGATCGCGAACAGCAACACAGTTGAATTGGGCTCCAGATCCAGCCGCAGCGGTGAATACGCATTTTTTGAAAAGAAAGCTTCCAGACCTGCCGCTCCTGCATACGCCAGCAGAGCACCGAGCGCTGCGCCTAGAAACGAAAGGAGCAGACTCTCAGTTAGTAGCTGCCGAATCAGCCGCTGCCGACCAGCGCCTACGGCCAGCCGCACCGCCATCTCCCGTTCACGAGCCGCACTGCGCGCCAACATCAACCCAGCAGCATTCGCGCAAGCAATCAGGAGTACGATGCCTACGGCCGCCATCAGAAGCATCAACGGTTTGCCGTACTCGGACCTAATTCCCGTCAGCCCTTGCTGGGCTGGCAGAAGCCAAAGATGCGGATCGTCGGCTGCGGTCCACACCGGTTTCGCCCCATGAAGTGCGTCGTTTACAAAGAGTGCGTTCACTGCTGCCTGCGCCTGTTCTCGTGAAACCCCGGACTGCAGCCGACCAACGACGACAAGCCACCAATTGTTGGCATCTGCGCGTTGAGTCCAGACCTGTCCCAGTTCCGTTCCTTGGGTCAGAGCCACCCACAAATCGACGGACTTTCCCGGTGTCAGCCGGGTAAACCTCGAATCTGCGACGCCCACGATAGTGAATGCAGAGTTGTTCAGGCGAATCGTTCGTCCGATTACGATTGGCGAGCCGCCAAACGCGCGCTTCCAATATCCGTAATCAAGCACGGCTACTGGCTCGGCTCCCGGTTTCTCATCTTCGGAGTCCAGCGTCCGCCCCAAGGCCGCTATTACCCCGAGGGTTTCGAAATAGTTCCCTGAGACCAGCTCGCCCTGTGCCATGGTTGCCGCCCCGTTCCCGCTCAGGTCCAATTGCACAGGGCCGGCGAACGCCATCGCGTTCGCAAACAGGTTCTTCTGATCGCGAATCTGTTGGAACATCGGATACGACAGGGAGCAATCGCTTCGCATGCCCTGATAGTCCTGGCAGTCCCCAAAGCTGCTCGTCCCAAGGTGGTGGGGCCGGTTTCGTCCTGACCACTCCGCCACGACCAACCGTTGCGGGTCGCTGACCGGCAACGAACGTAGCATCACCGCATTCACGAATGTGAAGATTGCCGTATTCGCACCGGTTCCCAGCGCCAGCGTCAGTACCACCACGACAGTGAATCCGGGTGATTTGCGCAGCTGACGAATGCCGTAGCGGATGTCCAGCGCAATCGATTCGAGCCACTGTGTTCCGCGGCTCTCCCGGCAGTCCTCTTTGATCCGGTCGATGCCGCCGAATTCCAGGCGGGTAAGCCGACGAGCCTCACCCTCCAGTATCCCGGACCGCATTTTGTAGGCGACCTGCGATTCAAAGTGGAATCGCAGCTCTTTGTCCAGATCAATCTCCATTTTCTTGCGATAGATAAGCCTTCGTAGCCAACTCATGAGACGCCTTCCAGTGTTCCCTTGAGAATGAGGCCGACCAGCTCCGTCAGGCGTTTCCAGTTCTCACTTTCGGTCTTGAGATGCGCTCGACCCTTAGCGGTGAGTTCGTAGAACTTGGCTTCACGCCCGGTCTCCGAGGGCTTCCAAGTGGCGGCGAGCAGCTTTTTGTATTCGAGACGGTGGAGAGCGGGATAAAGCGAGCCTTGCTGGACCTGCAAGGCCTCGCGTGACATCTGCTGAATTCTCTGTGCGATGGCATAACCATGAATAGGACCAAGCGAAACAACCCTCATGATGAGGAGATCTAGCGTGCCCTGCGGGAGATCGAATCGGTCTTCAGTCTTCATGCCTTTGGCTTCTACATATACGCCTCAATGTGTAGAAGGTCAAGGTATACCCGATATTACCTCGTGCGCCTGAAGATGATCCTGAAGACGAAGCGTTCTCGCCTCTCGCGTACAAATTCCAAGCCTTAACCAGAGTTAGCGCTGCGGCTGGCATGACTGTCGGTCCGGATTCCGCCTGGCTCAAATGGCAGGTGGCTGACAGCAGAGTTCTTGCTATAGAATGCGATGCCATCGGGCGGGAAGGGCACAGTCTTGCGAATCCCTCCGCCATGGAGGGTCGATGTCAACTCCCGATATTGTCTGGAAGAACGGCAAGTTTGGCCAAACGTCCCGGCGCGACTCCTGGTGGCTTTCTCCAACGGCAATCTTCCTAGGGCTCGGTGCGTTTCTGGTCTACGCCAACTGGGCGGCATTCCAAAACAGCCATTACACCTATGGTCCATACATCTCGCCGTTTTATTCACCCGAGCTTTTTGGCAGCTCCCCGCACGCCTTGTTTGGTCCGAAACCGAGATGGTATCCGAATTTTCTTCCCTTTTCTCCAGCGCTGCTCATTCTCTGGATTCCAGGTCTGTTCCGCGTAACCTGCTACTACTACCGCGGCGCATATTACAAATCGTTCTGGGCCGATCCTCCGGCGTGCGCGGTGAGCGAGCCACGGAAGAGTTATCTGGGGGAAAGAACCTTTCCGCTCATCATGCAGAATTTTCATCGCTATTTTCTGAGGCTCTCGTACCTTGTCTGGGGCTTTCTGGTCTATGACGCGTTGCGGTCATTCTTTTTCCCGGAGGGATTTGGGATCGGGATTGGAAGCCTCGTTCTCGTCGTAAATGTTTTGCTTCTGGCCGGATACATATTCGGGTGTCATGCATTCCGACACCTGATCGGAGGAACATTCGACCAGATCTCGCATCACCCCGTGCGGCACAAGCTCTACAACTTCGTGAGCCGGCTGAATGCGGGGCATAAGAAGTGGGCATGGGCGAGCCTTCTTTGGGTTGCTTTTTCGGATATCTACGTTCGTCTCTGTTCGATGGGCATCTGGCATGACTGGAGAATTCTCTAGATGCCGGAATTCCAGCGGTTCTCCTACGACGTACTGGTGATTGGAGCAGGTGGAGCAGGCTTGCGCGCCGCCATCGAAGCTGGAGCCGCCGGCGCGAAAGTGGGAGTGGTCTGCAAATCGCTCCTCGGCAAGGCGCATACCGTGATGGCCGAAGGAGGCATCGCGGCAGCACTGGCCAATGTCGATGACCGCGATAACTGGCGGGTCCACTTCGCCGATACCATGCGCGGCGGCCAGTATCTCAACAACTGGCGCATGGCAGAACTCCACGCTAAGGAAGCGCCGGAGTGCGTTTGCGAACTCGAGGCATGGGGAGCGCTTTTCGATCGCACGACGGACGGCAAGATTCTTCAACGAAACTTCGGCGGACATAGGTATCCGCGGCTGGCCCACGTCGGAGACCGCACGGGGCTCGAGATGATACGCACACTCCAGGACCACGGCATCCACACGGGGATGGAAGTCCACATGGAGTGCACGGTACTCAGCCTCCTGCTCGACGGAAATCGCATTGCGGGAGCTTGCGGATACGACCGCGAGAAGGGTCGCTTCCAGTTGTGGAAGGCGAAGGCAGTGGTGCTGGCCACTGGCGGAATCGGGCGTGCCTTCAAGGTGACCAGCAACAGTTGGGAATATACAGGCGATGGCCTTGCATTGGCGTATCGAGCCGGAGCCGAACTCCAGGACATGGAATTCGTTCAGTTTCACCCCACCGGGATGGTATGGCCGATCAGCGTGAGGGGCATTCTCGTAACCGAAGGTGTTCGCGGCGAAGGCGGCGTCTTGCGCAACAGCGAAGGCCGCCGATTCATGTTCGACGACATCCCTGACCTGTATAAGGAGCAGACTGCGGACACTGAAGAAGAAGGCTGGCGGTATACCCAGGGCGACAAGAATGCGCGGCGTCCGCCTGAACTGCTCACCAGGGATCATGTTGCGCGGTGCATCAATCGCGAAGTCAAGGCAGGCCGGGGCTCGCCGCACGGCGGTGTCTTCCTCGATATTTCATGGATCAAGGAGCGCATGCCGAAATCAGAGGAACATATCAAGCGCAAGCTCCCCAGCATGTATCACCAATTCAAGCAACTCGCCGATCTTGACATCACGAGAGAGCCGATGGAAGTCGGTCCCACGACTCACTACATGATGGGTGGAATTCATGTCGATGGCGATTCGCAGATGTCTAATGTGCCCGGGCTTTTCGCCGCGGGGGAGGCGGCAGCAGGATTGCATGGCGCGAATAGGCTGGGAGGGAATTCCCTGTCTGATCTCGTTGTATTCGGAAGACGCGCGGGGCGCTTTGCCGCAGAATTCGCCAATGCTAACGGCCCGGTAACGATCGACGAGGCGGAGCTTCAGACTACCGCAACCGCGGCCCTTGCTCCCTTTGACCGCGGCAGTTCCGGCGAGAATCCATATCAGATTCAATACGATCTGCAGGAGACGATGCAGGACCTCGTCGGGATCGTGCGCGTCGAGAGTGAAATGCAACAGGCGCTCGACGAGATCGGGCAATTACGCGCGCGGGCGGAGCGGGCAGGCATAGCAGGCAATCGCGAGTACAACAATGGCTGGCACACGTCGATCGATATCGGAAACATGATGATCGTGTCTGAAGCAATTGCCCGTGCCGCGGTGCTGCGAAAAGAAAGCCGCGGCGCGCAGTTCCGCGAAGACTTCCCTAACAAGGACGCGGAGTGGGGAAAGTACAACATCGTCATCAGTCGCGGCGCAGATGGTGAGATGCAGGTCGAGACGCGCGCACTTACGCCGATGCCGGATGAGTTGAAGAAAGTGATTGAAGAGATGAAGTAGCGGGAGACGAAAGAGATGGCCACACCAGCGACATTTCGCATCTGGCGCGGAGACCCTGCGGGCGGCGCATTCCAGGATTACAAAACACCTGTGGAGGAGGGCATGGTTGTTCTGGACGCGGTGCACCGCATCCAGGCGTACCAAGCGCCCGACCTGGCGGTGAGATGGAACTGCAAGGCCGGCAAGTGTGGATCGTGCTCTGCCGAAATCAACGGCATGCCCAGGCTCATGTGTATGACCCGGCTAAGTGCCATCGACCTGAATATGCCGGTTATCGTGGAGCCAATGCACGCGTTTCCGGTCCTACGCGATCTGGTGACGGATGTCTCGTGGAATTTCCGGGCCAAGAAGACGATCAAGCAATTCAAGCCCCGCCCGCCCGACGCAGCCGATGGTACATGGCGCATCCAACAAGCGGATGTCGAGCGCGTACAGGAGTTTCGCAAGTGCATCGAGTGTTTTCTCTGCCAGGACGTGTGCCATGTCCTGCGAGAACACCACAAGCACGACGAATTTATCGGTCCGCGCCTGCTTGTCTATGCTGCTGCCCTCGAAATGCATCCGCTTGATACCGAAGACAGGGTCAGCGATTTGAGGCACAAGCACAACATCGGTTACTGCAACATCACAACTTGTTGCCGGCAGGTGTGCCCCGAGTCGATAACGATTACCGAGAACGCGATCATTCCACTCAAAGAGCGCCTGGTGGACCGTTACTTCGATCCCCTGAAGCAACTGTTCAGCATCCTCTGAGGTTTGCTATCTCGGCGGGGTGTCCTGGGCGTCGAACGGAACCAGTTCTTGTTCCAGTTGACCCCACTCATAGGCCTGATTTTGAAGCAGCCGCACGCAACGATTCCAGCGAAGGATGGCATCGTCGTTTCCTGCCGGACTGATTTTCTCCGCCTGGGCGAAAAGGCGTAGAGCGTGGTCGAAAAGCGCTGCAAGTGAATGAGGTAGCTGCCCAGCCTTCAGCTGCGCTTTCGCGCGTCGCTCGTGCAGAATCCCAGTGTAGTAGAGCCGCTCGTAAGGATCCTTCAGCTGCCGGAAAATCTCTTCGGTCTCCCGGTAATGATCGGACCCACCGCCGGTGAACTGATCTGTGAGGGTGAGACCAAGTAAGCGCAATGCGAGTTGATGCTGCGGTTCGACAGTCAAGATATCGCGACAGATCGACTCTGCCTCTTCCGGTTCGTTGAGTGAGCGATAGAGTTCCGCCTTCGCGACGGCCTCGGCGATCCCGGCTTTCGAAATGCGCTTAATCTCATATTCCATGGCTCTTTCCCTCCACGCCTGGATTTCGCTGGCGCCGTGAACCTTGCGAACCAAGCCCGATCCCATGTGGCAATTCCACCGAACGGCCAATCAGAAGCCAACTGCGCCTGTATCCCAGCCGTGCGTCAAACCCGGCTGCGCTGGGGACGTCGTTACACGTGTCGGCTGTCGTCTCGCGTACCGCTCATCGTCCTGAAAACTCTCAATGCCCAGCCTTCGAATGAGCCTTCGGCCGTGACCAGCCTCCCTATTTGTTCCAATATCCTCTGCAAAGAATTGATTCAGATCGTCCGCCATATCGAACACACCGGTTTCTACGGGGTCATCGTGCCGGGCTTTTTTGACCACGACATTATGCTTCTTTCCCTAGGCTTAGTCCAGACTTGATTAGAGCCTTACCGGGCTGGCTTTGCAGCTCCAAATCTGAGTGATTAGTCCTGGGAAACGATAGATCCCTATCGTGACTGCGGAGAGGATGAGCAGAGATGTCAGCGAACACCATTGGTTTCAGGACGAGCGTAAGCATGACCTGATCGTGATCCTGGACGACCGAAGTGCCCATATTGGGCAGGCCGCGACCGCTTTACCCGCGAACAGATTCAGTAGACTCTGGATCGTGACGGAAGCAACAGAACGACTAGAACCGAAGAGCCGCAAGCTGAGGACTAAATGCCCGAAGCTCATGATTACATCGACACATCGACGGAATGGCATCCCTTTCCTCCGCAATGACAGATCTGGTGATGAGCAATGACAGATCGAGGACGGGGCAAGAATCTGCGGCATGACGTATCGGTTCTTAACTGTGGGGTTTTGTGGGGTTGAGCGATTTCAGCGAGTCTACTAAATGCTTTGGAATCTGGTGGACGCGGTAGGAATCGAATCCGCACGAGAACGTAATTTCAACGACTTACAGCGCAGCAGATGGCACGCAGAACGGCCTTTTCGATTTAATGCAGTGGGAACGGCACGGGAATTGGCACGTGTAAATCTCGCCCAGCCCGCGACCTTTGCAGTGACAGTAGGCCCATGGTTGTAACTCATTGATTCCAGGAGCATCGGTGGCACCGAAAAGCCACGAAGATTCATTTTGTGGGTGGTGGAAGCATCGTTGTGGACGTCAGCCCGGCACGGCTCGCCGAAATACTGTGTCAGAAATCAACTGCCGATGTTCGTATAGCTGCGTAGCTAGCGATTGAGCGATGTCATCACATAGTGAATGCGTCATGATTTCCATCCGCGGACAACACGGACGGCGCGCAGGAAGGGTAAGACTGTGATCATACCGAGCAAAACGAGACAGTCGTCAGTTTGAAACATCGCTACACTGCTTCTTATGACAGAACCGATTCGAATACTGACCGTCGAGCGCGACAGTGATACGACAGCAGCCTCAGCGCAGGCTACCGAGGTGCTCAAAGCGATATCGCTCCATTCATGGAATTGGCCTCTGTCGGTCCCTCGCGGTGTCAACGCTCAACTGATGCTCACGGGACAATTCACCAAGGCAGATATAGCGCGGCTTAAAAAGCAGATTGAGTTTCTGGAAGAGTCATTCGACGAAGAAGAAGCCGCGCAATGAAGCGGCCTTTCCAAAGACCGGTTCTCCACTCAGCAAGGGAACCAGGACGTAGCTTCTACTGTGAAGCTTTGGGGAAATGGGAACCATTCGCTGTCGGGAGGGCATCAATGTATAGTTTTCAAAGATTCGGACTCTCAGTTGTACTGCTGGCTTCTGCGGCCGCACTTGCAAGCGCGCAAGAGTTGAACCCCACCGCGACGGCGCCTCCATCGAACTCCGCGCCGCAAGGCCCATCGGAATACCAGGACGGCGTGCCCGTTTACAAGATCCTAGTGGTTGCGCACGACATTCCCGCGATCAACTACTTCCACCGTCAAGGCTCGACCAAGATCGGCTTCGAGGGAACCTCGCTGTTGCCGACTGCAAAAGGCGATGCGAAGGTGGAAGCCGCGGCAGGGCGCACCACGATCAACCTGCACATTGAGGGACTCACGCCTGCGAATGGTTTCGGGCCTGAGTATCTTACCTATGTGCTTTGGGCGATTTCGCCGGAAGGCCGGCCGGTCAATCTGGGCGAAGTGCTACCCACGGGTTCAAAAGACAAGAACGAGATGACGGTGACGACCAACCTCCAGGCATTCGGCCTCATCGTAACCGCCGAACCATATTTCGCCGTCACGGTACCGAGCGATCTGGTGGTGATGCAAAACGTCGTAATTGACAAGACTCAAGGAGTGATCGAGCAGGTCAATGCCCACTACACCTTGTTACCGCGCGGGGCGTACGCCGAAACAGCTGGACGCCATTCGGTGCTGCATCCCATCACGCGCGACGAGCGCTCGCCGTTAGAACTGTATGAAGCCGAGAATGCCGTGCAGATTGCCGATGCCGCTGGAGCGGAGCAATACGCAGCCGACACGATGGCCACCTCGAAGACTGCTCTGCAGAATGCGGAGGGATTGGACTCCAACAAGGACAACCGGAAGCAGACCATTACGTTCGCGCGCGAAGCGGTGCAGTCGGCTGAAGACGCGCGACTCATTACGATTCGCAAGATCAAAGCGGAAGACGAGGCGGCGCAGTTGAAGGCTCGCCAGGACGCCGAACAGGCCGCGCAACAGGCCCAACTAGCTGCGCAGCAAGCACAGGCGGCAGCAGACCAGCAGGCGGCACAGCGGGCACAAGCTGACGCCGCCGCTGCCGAAGCGGAAGCTCGTGCGCAAAAAGCCCGCGAGGAACAACAGGCGGCCGAGCAAGCCACGCAGCAAGCAACTCAACAGACGGAGCAGATGCGCGAGCGGCTGAAGCAGCAGTTGAATCAAGTGCTGCAGACCACCGAAACGGCTCGGGGCTTGATCGTGAACATGGCGGACGTATTGTTCGATTTCAACAAATATACGTTGAAGGCGGATGCGCAGGTAAAGCTCGCCAAGGTATCAGGGATTCTCCTCGCCTATCCGAATCTCAAACTGCAAGTCGAGGGTTACACCGACAATATCGGTAGCGACGATTACAACCAGAAGCTCTCAGAGGAACGTGCGGACACAGTGCGCGACTTTTTGGTTGCGCAAAGCGTGCCGGACAGCAATATCGCCGCAGAAGGTTACGGAAAGAACGGGCCGATTGCCGATAACTCAACCAATTCGGGGCGAGCGCAGAATCGCCGCGTGCAGCTCGTAGTCTCCGGTGCTGCAATCGGGATCCAGGAAAGTGCACCGGGAGCGCAATCAAGCGATACTCCGGCGCCGCAGGGCGCGACTCCCGGCCCGGCGAGCCAAGGCGTTTCGAATCCCCCACAATAGCTTCCCGCATTTCTGTGCAATGCACACGCATGGTTCCTGCGGCAGCCATTTCAAGGTGGTGAGCGGTGGGAATCTCCGCAATCCGTCGTCGTAGCGCTCGATCCGTCCGGTCAGAAGGTCGTAGTACCATCCGTGCACGCTCGGGCGCGCATCGACGGCAGGTCGCTTAAAGTCTCAAGCCAAACAAGAGCAGCTGTTCATTTTTTCCGACGAACTGCATATGGTGCTCCTGATGTCGCCGCTTGGGGCGGATTGGAGTCCAAGAGCAGCGTCAGGGGAGTGCCTTGACGGGCGTCGACACTCGCGATCGCGGCGTCGATCATCGCTGCCGTGCGGCTTGCGAGAGATGACATCAGTCGGCCGTCGCCGAGGTTGGCGTCAGTTGTTCCAGACAGTATTGGGCTGGCGAGGATGCTTCTTGCAAGGGTTGTTCTCTGACCGAAGAGAGTCAAGCCTCTGAAATCGCTTGTCGTGTGGAATGAACCTCTGCTGCAAGGATCAGCGAGACCTTGAGCTGCAGCAAAGGCTCCGCTCGAAACAGGTCTTCAAAATCATTGCGAGTCACGAATCTGACCTCGGAGCCTTTACGAACAATAGCTGTCATGGAGTGCGGTTCGTTCCCAATGTAGATTCATTCTACAGAAAAGCCCCGCCAATTCTATGCTCGCGCGATCAGACATTGGCCGCCCCCCCCAAAAAACCCGCCGATCGGGGGAGGGGTGAATTTTCCCCCGCCTATAGCTATCCCCGACAAACGTTTGTCCAGCTAATTTGTGATTACTAGACTTGCCACATTCCCCCGTGTAGCCGATTCACTTCACTATCACCCTGCCGACAACGCGCTCATACACCGCGCGGGGAATGCGGATGGTGCGATAGCGCCGCTTGTGCATGGACTCGGGACGCCCAAGGATGAGGACGCCGCGCTCTCGCTCAAACATTCGAATCACGGTGTTCCGCGAGAAGCCGGTCAGCGCGGCAACTTCCCGGACGGTGTAAATCGCTTTCTCGGCCATTCGGTCCGCGCCTAGAGTACCGCGCGACCGAACCCGGCCCGGGCGTCCTCCAGTTCCGTCATAGTCTTTCCCCATTCAACGATGACGGCGTCCCGGCGTGCGATGGCCTCCCCCTTCTCTTCTGGCGAATTGAGCAGTGAATCAATCGCAAAGTTGAGCCCGGCGAGTTCGATCTCTTGCACGACAAGAATCGCCTCAAGGTGTTCGATGAGAAGCGCGTGCCACGACCTCGCGTCGTGGCTCACAGTGGCCCCTACTCTTGTGAACGCAAACCGGGCGGAGATTCCTTTCGCGACCTCGAAAATCGCGGCTAGGGGTGCCGCCTGACTTTTCGCGGACGCGCCTACAGGCTTCCTAGCGCGATTGCGGGGCACCTAGCCGAAGAAAATCCAGGTTTTGCCCCAGCGGGGCGGCAGCGTACTCCATCTGCAAAAGGTGCTTGGTCATTCCACGCTGGAGATGACGCGGCGTTATGCCAACCTTGTGACGGCGGACCTGCAGGCAGTGCATGAGCGGGTGAGTCTGCTGTCAAATAGCCGCTAGGGTATATCTGCTCTTTCCAGTTCGTCGATTCGCGCCTTGGTCACAAGAATCGACGCATCGCAGGCGTCAATAAAAGCGCGGGCTCTAGCAACTCTTTGGTTGGTCTCAATGGAATCTCCCCGCTTCTCATGACGTGCGGTTTTTTCGTTTACTACTTGCTGCGCGCAATCACGGACCAGTTCCCAAAGGCGGATTGCCCTTTCCAGATCGTGAATTATCCTCAAACTTCCATGGAGTTCTTCGATCTCTTCCGTCTGGTCCATGTGGCGCTCACTTTAAGGCAGCCGAACGATGAAGCGGTTTCTTCGCGACGGGCAGTTTTGCAGGTGGCCACCCCGCAAGATGGTCTCGCGCGATCCATTTGCGTTCAATGTGGGATTCAAAGCGGGGAGCGCCGGACAACAATTGGCACGTTTCTTGAGGTTGCACGCCACAAATAGGGCAAGCAATGACCAAGGAGGAATCGGGCATTTCAGTCTTGTACCATCGCGCGGTCAGAGATGGTGGTCAATTTTGAACACGCGAACAAAATGGCAGTGCCGCGTACAAGCGGAGATCATCACGAAAACAAAAAGCGGCGCACTTGCGTGCGGCCGAATTTGTTTCATTTAGCAAGTCATAGATAATGCGAATGTTGTCCGCTCTCCGCCGCCTCCGCCTTGTCCGCATTATCCGTCCAATTCGGCATCTGGGACACCTTTTGCATGACAACGGCCGGGATGCATGACAACGGAAAGCGCGGCTTCTATCGTTGGGCCTGGGCGCCTTTCCGTAGCTCGCTGGATCACTAATGTCCACCAAGCGAAACGGCGTCGCTAGGAGTAGTCCACCGTCGCGTATAAATGGACTGGAATGCCTTCGCACGCGAGAGTTCCTCTGCAATCGGCTACGTAGACACCTGCGGCGAGTTGCGCCGGCACCTCCCCACCGAGGTTTTCCTCGGACGGCCTGACCAACTCATGGTTCATCAGCAGAAGGCCGGAGGGCCGGTGATGTTTGATCCGGACGCTCACTTACCCCGAATTAACAAGGGCATGGTCTACCTCGGCGCGTGCCTCATCGCAGGGATTCGTCTGGCTCGGGAGAAGCAGGTCAATGTCCGCGCTCTAATCCGTCTTGGGAATCGGGACAATCCGATCCCGCGTCTACACCCGGTCAAAACAATCGCTAGGGGGGGGCGCCATACTTTTCACGGATGCGTCCACAGGCTTCCTAGCGCGACGGCGAGGCATTCTCGGCGTAGAATTTCTGAGTGGCGACTGGACAGGCAATCCTCGAAAAAGAGTACACGGCGCTGGAGGCGCTGTACAGCCGCATTATGCCGCTTGCTGAAGCGATGGGTGGTCGCGCAACCCGAGTTGCCTCACAAATCGGCATTCCAAGCGCAATGGTGGCGACCGAGCAAAGCGAAATGTTCCCAGCTTTGCTCCTAGACATGCCAGATGATTATGAAGTGATGTTTACCCCATGTAATCCGATGGGGATTGGATACGCTTTGTTGGTGCGCGTGCGCCGTATGCAAGGCGGGGTGCCCAAAAACAGTATGACGTTCCACTTCAGGCGGGACGGTTGGCAAGGGACCAAGGGTCCGTTGTTGGACGATGAGTTGCGCGAATGGCTGACTCCGGTAAGAATACGGCCCGCCGCGTATTAGCGCGGTCCCGGATGTCAGCGGGCCGGAATGGCGGGCGTTCGGATTGGTTCCCGGCCCGGTCTTAGCTCCAGTAATTCCTCCACCACATATGCGGCGGTTGTCCCATCGGAGAACGTCACAATCAACCCATCATCACTGTCACGCTCAACGGTCAATATTCGGATTTGCAAGCCGACTCCCACCACTGTGTGTTCTCAGGACGCATGTAAAAACTACCTAAACTGAACTCTGTTCATACCCCACTTGTGTCTTTGAAGATTCAACCGCTCGAATCTTTCCAAGATGTCTGGGTCGCAGACGTGCTGACTCTCAATTTTCGGGAATTCGGCCTCATTGCTCCTTTCTTCGGCTCAACTCCCCAAAGAAAAGTGCAATTGGTTTGCCAATATACGAGGCTGTCCCTGCTCAGTTAAAGCGCATCCTGCGGACACGAATAGCTGGACCTCTAAGCCGAAAGCGATGGGCGAGTAGAATTATGGAAAAGGTGGGCTGTATGGGCTATCAGAAAATCAACGTCGAGTTGGTCGTTTTTTCCGAAGAAGCCGACGCGGTGGTTGCGGAGCTGAATTCGGCGCTTGACCGGCTGGAAGAGACGTACGCGATTTTCGGCGGCGGGATTGAGACCGTTCCGGTGGCGCAGAGCGGAACGCGGAGAAAATCGGCTCTCAGGCACACACTTGACGCCGGAGATGCGGTAACGTCTACGCTCAAATCGGCGGCTCAAAACGTCGTTGATGCCTACAAGAAAGTTATCTGATGGCTGGGAGGTTCCGCCGCGGCAAGTCGGTCATCGCAGACCGGCACGATGTCAGGCTGTCCCGTGGTCAGTGTGCTTAAGGCAGGTCACGGCATCCGCTTGTTGACCTTTTCGCCCCTCGACAATGTCGAACTCGACTTCGTCACCTTCTTCGAGCGTTTTGTACCCGTCCGATTTAATCGCTGAGTAGTGGACGAAT
Organism: uncultured Acidobacteriaceae bacterium; assembly: GCA_963704415.1. Classification (GTDB taxonomy): domain Bacteria; phylum Acidobacteriota; class Terriglobia; order Terriglobales; family Acidobacteriaceae; genus Telmatobacter. The sequence continues at coordinate 4,488,743 of OY969908.1, forward strand.
ACATCTGGCGCGTCGTCCCGTCCAATGAATCCAAAACCTTTGGCGCTGTTAAACCACTTAACTATTCCTTTGTACTGAGCCACACGCTCCTGCCTTCCTCCCCTCAGGGAGGCGGGTTAATCCTCTGACTCGCAGCGAGTGGGCGTGGTGTGCATCTCGTTGATGCGGGGTCAAACGCGACGACGCCACGCCAGCTTCAATTTCAGGGAATCTAAGCCGCCCAGTCCGCGATTCTCATCGGGAGACCTCGAAAGAACCCTTGACACCTGAAGTTGTAGGGGAAATCAACGACGGTTGACAAGCCGAGCAAACAATTCATTGTGACAGGGCGCACATCCTCTAGTTCAACGGCATGACACTCTCTCGACACCTCACATGGGAGAGCATTCGTTAGTCCCGGTCAGCTTGACACTGCATCTTGTAATTAATCAGGATGACCGGGCTCCTTCCGTCCTCGGTAAAAATGACATTCAGCGTTTTCTACTCCACCGCCTGATGGTGCTAGAAGTTGCCTTGCAACGAGTCGAAGAACTTCGGCGCATCGCAGCCGATAGACCCACCCTATAGCCCACATCACTTGTGTTTCTGTCTCACGTGGAGATCGAATTGAATTGCGAACCATTTGGTGCTTTCCGCTGGCGAAGCGCCTTTGCATTCCATGAGCGGCATTTGAACGCCGCAAACGGAACACCTTGCAGAGATGGGATGCGAACTTGAATTGTATTCAACTAACAATTCCGGCTTCTTCGCCATAATGCAAAAGTCTACGCCGCGCTCCAACCTCTCGCCAGCCTTAGCTGGCTATGCGGGGTAGGGTTGGGGGTCGAATCGAAACGCACGTCATCTGCTCGGAGTGCGGGAACCAAACAGCTGTCCCATTCAAGCCGACGCAAGGCAGACCTGTACTGTGCCGAACGTGTTTCGGTAACAAATCCAAAGATTCCGGTGGTGCGGCTGCGTAATGAGAACGTGGGGCGCTGATTTCACGATGAGCCAGTACTGCACCACTTCCTAGAGCCGCTAATGTTACGGATGCGACGGTTGATTCCTCACATTTGGCGGCTACGTTACGCGCCGAACTTTATGTATAAAATTGAGCAGATTTTCGCTTTTCGGACGAGATACAGTTTCACGGTAATTTCGCTGACGATACGCGAAATACGATAGGGGTTTAAGGGCCCGCTGGTACCTCTCCAGCGGGACTTTTTTTATCTTCTGAGGCTGCACTTCAGTTTATGTTCGGGTGGATAATTTCGATCTCCAGTGTGATGAACGGCTTTTGATTGGCAATCGACCGAAATAGTACAATTCAAGCGATTTCAGTAGTTCAGTCTGATGATCACGAGTATCCACACCCTGATTTATTCCGACGATGCCCCCGCAACGCGAGCATTCCTTCGCGACGTTCTCGGTTGGCCCTACGTCGAGGATGCGCTGGGCGGAGGCGCGGGTTGGCTGATCTTCAAGACCGGGCGGAGTGAGATGGGCGTGCATCCGACCCACAGCGTCTACGATGGCAAGACGTACGAATCGCCTCGGCACCATCAAATCTCGCTGATGTGCGACGACATCTCACGCACGGTCGCTGAACTGAAGGGCAAAGGAGCGGAGTTCCACGGCGAAGTTCAGGATCACGGGTACGGACTCGTGGTCATGATGGCCATACCCGGCGCGGACGACATCATGCTTTACGAGCCAAAGCATCCGCTCGCGTATAGCCTTTGACCGATTGAAAGGGTATCCCCCTCATCGATAGAGGAAAGGGCTATGATTTCTCTGCGGAGGCACCATGACTCTGGCTGATGAGATTAGAGCGTTTGCCTTGAAGCAATATGTGGAACCGGTTCGGAGGATGAACGCGCCTCATACTGCACACGTGGCAATAGTGTCTGCATGCACCTGACGCTGGTCGAATTGAGCAAATCGAGACAGTTCGCGAACTGAGGCAGCGGCATAGTGCCTGCATGAAAGACCAAATCCTGATACTGACGGTCGAGCGCGACGGAGATGACGGGCTGCTTGTCACGTTTTCGGACGGCACGACAGCCGGGTATTTGGTGGACGAACTAGTGGAGCTAAGACCACACCGGGAACCACTGGTTTATTAGATTTTCTCGCCCAGAAAGCCACACGGTCGCAATAGAAAGCCCGAGATTCGCGTGTCGAGCGTCACATCTAAACCGACTAGTTAGCCCGAGACTCATAAAATCTGAGGTTCGAAATGCGTCTGGAAACAAGAGCGTTGATAGAGCAGTGGGATGAAATAGAACGGGTTGTCGGCAAAGTATATTCACAAATATTTCGGACGTTGTTGATCAATGCCAAGGAAGAGCGACTCGTGGTGTGCGAAATCGCACTGTCTGCGTTGAATTTCGAGATCGATTCCCCACAGATAACGCCGATGCGAAAAGCAGAAGCAATTCATCAGCGCGATACGGTGCTCGTCCAATGGGGCGAAATCATGACTGAGTTATCAATTTTGTCGGCCTGAGGACTGACAAGAATCCCCGGCAGGTCGTTCGAAAATAGACAAGACCGACTCCATGCGCCCCGAGTTTTCTAAAGTGCTAGACTCTGGCTTGAACCCTAGCAACTCAGTTCATCAGGAGCCCCACCCATGCACGATGCAGCGGGGGATCAACGTCTCATCTTGCAGAGTATTCTTCACATCCGCTCTCAACTTGCGACTCCGTCCCAAGCTGTCGCTGATGCAATCGGAACGGGGATTGGTACCAATGACGCAGCAACGATAGAGGGCAAGAGAACCGAACTTTTGGCGCATTTTGACGATTTGGCGACTACGGCTCAAAATGAACCTTCCCACCGAGACAAACACTTTGTATCCCGATTTGATGGTCTCGGCCTTTTCCAATCGGCGCTGTCAAAAGTCTTCGCTAATGTTCCTAATCTTCAAGGCTATGGGGATTGGAATCCGCTTTGGGTTATCACTGAGATTGAGGTCTTTGTCCAGAAGCTCAAAACCTTTCTTGAATACATTCATGAAGACGAGAGTGGCAAGAAGCAGCCGGTATGGTCGGCTATCGTGTCTGAACTCCTTCGTTTGAAAACACTCGATGACAGAGCCCCCTACCCTTCGGGCACTTCAGAACCGATCCATTTACCTGAGACTTTCAAAATCGCTCTCCTCGCTGACTGGGGAGGATACAACGATGCGGCAAGAAAGATCGCTGCTGTCGTTCGCAAACAGGCACCCGACTTCATCATCCATCTTGGAGACATTTATTACGGCGGCACCAAGTTCGAATGCGACAGATTCCTAGATATGTGGCCGATGAGGGTGAATTTGCAAGACCCGAAATCTGCGCTTCGGCCGGAGGGAAGTTTCGCACTGAACGGAAACCATGAGATGTATAGCGGGGGCGAGTACTACTTCAATACGGTTCTACCAGCCTTTGAGCAAGAGCTGCCTTTCTTCTGCTTAGAGAATTCGAATTGGCGGATTATCGGACTGGACACTGCCTATAACGGTGGAAGGTTGAAACCACAATCGTCGACTGACCCTTTGAATGCTCAATGGAATTGGTTGATTGAAACGCTACAAAAACGTGGGAAGGCGACAATACTCTTAACGCATCATCAGCCGGTTTCTGCCCATCAAGCGGAGTGGAACGATTCAAAGCCCCTTCGCGAAGACATCAACGAATTATTGCAGATTGATGGAATCGGTGATGATGCGATTTTTGGGTGGTTCTTTGGTCATGAGCATCGATGCGCCTTATATCGAGACAGCGCGTTGAAGTTCAACGCTCGGCTGATTGGAAATGGATGCATCCCTCACGAGGTCCAGAAAGAAAAAGCAGCAGACCACGGCTGCGATGAAGTCGATTTCTTTAACAAGAAGGCGACTGCTCCTGGAACTAACACGGCAGTCTCCTCATTTGCCAAACTATCATTTGGAGGAACGGAACTGTTGATTGAATACGTGGATGAGACATTCGTCACATGGGGAGCGGAGGTCTGGTATTCCGACAAAGGGCGTTTCGGAGGAAGCAAGTTCGTTGAATACGACGCTGCTACCGAATCCTAGTCCAGGTGGATTCAATCGATCGACGCAACACCTGCTTGCAGTCTACTTGCAGGAGTCTGGAAGCCCAATGTCTTTCTTGGACGTTGATTCAAGCGTAGCGATATTTGGTCGAGCTGCGCTTGAGAGATGATGGACAGGTCGGTTCCTCTGGGGAAGTATTGTCTTAGCAGTCGATTGGTGTTTTCGTTCGTGCCGCGCTGCCAGGGACTTTGCGGATCGCAGAAGTACACTTTCACATCGGTGGCCACTGTAAACGCTTTGTGCCTGGCCATCTCCAAGGATCAGAGAAAGACCATGACCGCGATTGCACGCGAACTGTTGGGCTTTATCTGGGCAATCGGGATCAAGGCCGAAGCGACGGCCTGCAAACAACAAATGGCGGCATGAGAGAAATCGAAAGAGCAACAGCAAAGACTTTCCAAATAAGAAAAAAGCAAAAACAAGTCAACCAATGAACAACGTCATCCAATTCGAGGACAGGGTCAGCCGCAGCCGGAGCAAGCACGAAGGAGAATCCTCGGCGGAAATTTGCGACAGGCTCAGCCGGACTCGCGGTAGTAGTCAGAGGCAGCTCCCGACGGATCATGATTATGCGGTTCCGACCCGCGAATATCAGCTTGATCAATCGTCGCCATTACCTGCCACGGCTGCTGCTGACCTTGTCCTCGAAAGGACAAATACAAAAACCACCCCGGCGCTTCGAAGATGTTGACAGGGTCACACCATATCAATTTACGATCCGACCGCGACGACGAGATTCCGGAGATTGATGTGACACTCAAGGTAGCACCGCAACATGAGCGCTCCACAAATTATAGTAAACACGTTCGTTGCAGACACTACACCTGACTCGAAATCAGGCATAGTCGAAAGGCTATCGGGAGTTCGAATCTCCCCCTCTCCGCCATAAGCATTTATATATCATTGACTTACAATAAGTTAACGCGCTGTTTGCATCAACGAATAGCGTTGAAACGTGTGAGGATATGTGACTAAGCTGCGGTCTTCCGGGCCAGTCGCTATCTTCGCCATAGAGGAATCCGTGGACTTGGCGCATGAGGTTTTCAACCTTGTGTTCAGACGAGTGCCGGAACAGGTCAAGGGCGAATAGAATGTGCGGTCGCTACATGCAAGAGCTGGGTTTAAGCTGAAGCCATAATATTTAACTGTGAACATTCGCTTTTAAGCGCAAACTCATTCTCACCTGAAGGTGAGCGACATGCGAACGCTGATCATCGAAGACGACGTAGACCATGTTCGTATCGCTGCGAAGGTAGCCCGTATGGCTGGCTTCAAGGACGTTGAGGCGTTCACCTCCCTGGAACGCGCCATTGAGCGCATCGAGCATGGTCTGAGCGGCGAGAGACCGCTCCCAGATGCCATCATCCTTGACCTCGATCTCGGCCATGAGAGCGGCTACGAGGCTCTACGCCATTGGCAAGCCAAATGGAAAAACTCAGCGATGCGAATGGTTGTTTGGACTGCGCTCGGGGAGCACAACCGAGAACTGTGCGCTCTCTTTCATGTGGACGCATTCGTATCCAAGTGGAAAGGCGAAGCTGCGTTGTATGAAGCCCTTCAACAGGTGATCGGCACAAGCCCAGTAACCATAGACTAGGCTCAATTTTGCGCTGCCGACGATCACAGTGAGCAAAACGGAACAGTATTCAAAATTGGCACCCGGGTAAAATGCCTTCCATGCCCGAGCCAATCCGAATAGTGACAGTTGAACGCGACGGTGAAGATGGTTTGATCGTGACGTTGTCCGATGGGACGACTGCCGGGTATATCGTGGAAGAGTTGCTGGAGCTTAGACCGCGCCGGGAACCGATCCAAACACCAACGGCTCGCAATGCGGCCTTGTTGGGTGTAGACTCCGCTGATCGGGGAACCGAGTCTTCCGCCACACCCGGTCGAATTGAATGGAATGAAACTCTGCTCCGTTTGCAGACTGGCGTTTGACGCCAATTCAAAACTATCTGTCGGCACTGCTTTCAAAAAGCAGGTGATCGAGGAACACCGCTCCCCGCGACCCGAAGCGTCCAGTCTAAAAATCGTCGCAATCGAAACAACGCGTCTGGGTCCATTGCGTGCCCGTTGTGATTGCCGCTGTCCGGCTGTAACGACCTGCCGGACGACGATTCCATCGTGAGGGCAACCTCTCCGCTTTTTACAAGGAAAACACCGGCGGGACTATCTCCGTGCTTAAAGAGAGGGCGGTCTTCCTCGCGGGATGCAGGCATGGAGCGATTCTCTAGGGATTCAAACAGGCTACTCTTCGCTGCGAATGAGTTTTCTTTCACTCCCTGTCCTCTTTCGGCTGTCACGCCTGGATTGGGCATGATCGCCTGACCAATGACAGATAATGGCATTCGCCGATGATTGGAGAAGTGATGCACATCACCTTGGAACCGACAATTCTGAGGCTTAATGAAGACCATATGAGGTTTGCACAACTTAGAGTGAGTTTCGTCGCATCGAACTGCGCTGAATCGGAAAGACCGGGCCGAGAGAAGATTATGAACACCGCAACCAAGATCATCAGACAGATTCCATGGGGACAGGGCGTTCTGATGGATCAATTTGGCTGCACCGCAGAAATTCGCTTCAACCTAACCGAGACGCAAGATTTCGTTGATGGGGTTCCCGGCGTCCGAAGAGGGTTTGGAACTCTGAAATTCGACGACACTGAAAAAGGTCGGAGTATGTATCAAGAGCTAGAGAACAAGACATTAATCGGCGGCGGAATTCACGCTGATGTCTGTGTCGTCACAACCGAGTCATTTACCGTCACTGGATCGGTGATGGTGCTATGACCAGAAGTGAAGAGGAACGCCTAGCGATGTATTCAATCGTGGCGTAGACTCTAGCCATGGAAAATCTGCTTTTTGATCGACCGTGTCCAAAGTGCCTCGCAAAGAAGAAGCAGCCGTGTCGGGATAAGGCAGGCGCGGTGATTCGCGGAGTGCACCAAGAACGTTGCTCAAAGAAACCGCGCGAGGACGTGAGCCAAGCCGCCGCGCCCGGCTGTGAAGATGTGCTAACAGCGTCTCAATTGAAATCGGGCAGCGAGAGAATTACCTCTTGAGGATCGTCCTGCCGACTCGTCACGATTGCTGCGATCCGCGAAACCAAAGCCAGGCGCACGATTGAATCCCAGCGGACAACTGCTCTGTCGGGAGCCGAGCCAAATGTGAAGCCAAGACCGGAGAGCTTTTTGCGCTCAAATTCGCGCAGTACGCGCACTCCAGCAGAGGTCAAACCTTCAAAACTTACGACACCTGATACCTTCATTGTGCGCCTCGTATAAACGGAACAAGTCTTATTTCCCCGTGATCCTCTACCAACTCACTCCCGTGAAAAACGGCGGATGTTGCCTCCTGGAAATTCACGTAATGTAACGCGCCCGGCTGGGAATCCAGAAAAAGATGACCGGCATAGAACACCTTTTGGTCCAGCGGACGGTGAGCATCACGGTAGGCGTCTCTCTCGTTCCTAGTGTAGTGTCTCACGCAGATCGTCTTTTATTAAGTGCGGTCTGAGCGCGGGTGACCTTTTCGAGGATGTCGCTTGCTTTGGCTGTCCAGATGAACGGTTTGGGGTTCTTGTTATGGACGTCGATATAACTTGCGATGGTAGTGATGAGCTGCTCGAGGTCCTGGAAGACTCCGCGTCTGATGCGGTTATGGGTCAGGTCGCGGAAGAATCGTTCAATCATATTGAGCCAAGAAGCGGATGTCGGCGTGAAGTGAACATGGAAGCGTTTGTGCATTTCCAACCAACGTTGGACTCGTGCATGTTTGTGAGTCGAGTAGTTATCGCAGATCAGATAGATTTCCTTGTTAGCCGGTATGGTCTGATCGATCATGCGCAGGAACTTCAGCCACTCCTGATGACGGTGTTTCTCCTGACACAGGCCGAAGACCTCTCCATTGGCGGGATTCAGCGCGGCGAACAGGGTCGTCGTGCCGTTGCGCTTGTAGTCATGCGTCATGGTTGCGCCTCGGCCCTTCTTCATCGGCAGCCCAGGTTGGGTGCGATCCAGAGCTTGAATCTGGCTCTTCTCATCCACAGACAACACCAGAGCGTGTTCGGGCGGATTGAGGTAGAGTCCAACGATTGCTTCCAGTTTGTCTGCAAACTGCGGGTCGTTGCTCACCTTGAAACTATCGACACGATGCGGCTTGATGCCGTTGGCCCGCCAGATGCGCGAAACGGAAGCCTTAGATATGCTCATCTCCCGCGCCATCGTACGCGTGGACCACTGGGTCGCGTTCGCAGGCGTGCTCTGCGTAGTTCTTTCGATCAAGGCCGCAGTCACTTCTGAGGAGATCGACGGTGTGCGTCCAGGCCGGGGAGCATCTTTCAGCAATCCTTCTACGCCCAGCTCCAGAAACCGTCCCCGCCACAACCCGACCATTCGGGGGGCAACCTTCAGATTCTCAGCGATCTGCTTGTTCTGAAGCCCGTCGGCAGCCAGCAACACGATGCGGCTGCGCATGACCACACGCGCCGCCGTCGAACGCCCGCGCGCCTGCTGCTCCAGCTTCCGCCGCACTTCTTCTTTCAGAAAAATGGGCTGAGCTACACGCATATCGAAGTCTCCTCATCATAAGATGAGACTCGATATATAAAAGATGTTATTAATGAGACACTACACTAGATCAGTGGTCGCAATGAACAATTCTCTGGTTCCCTTAACCTTTGCAGTGAAAGACATTAGCGCCTCTCCTTGAGCCGGGGAGGAGATAAAGATTTCCTCATGGATTCATAAAGATTTTTACATGATTCTCGGAAGAAGGACACATTCTTTTCCAACGAAAAACTGAAAACGCCGACGCGTTGGTCGAGCCTGTCTGATAGCGATCGCTGCGTCCACACTACCGCTGTCAGGCTGGCACGTAATCAAGACATCACTCGTCCGTCGCCGAGGTTGAACGCACAGCACACCATGTATAAATTGTTCTCCGCCGCATGCCGTCGAGACGTGATGAAGAAGGTGGACATTTCCAGATCGACCTATGAAAAGTCCCTTCGCGAACTGAAGAAGGAGGGGCTGATTACCTTCCAGAGAAGCAAGAAAAGCAAGGTTGCTGGGAAGTTCAGTTGAATACATTCCCTGCTCTGTTAAAGGGTATGAACCAATGAATCAGAGATCGACAATCGCGCTGCTTCAAAACCTTTACTTCAGCGAAAGCAAACCAGCAGAGCTGAGACCAATTGACCTGGCTTTGCTAACGTACCTAGTCCTACGCCAAACAGAGGACCACTTCATCTTCGATAGCCAATTGACGCTGGCCGACCGTCTTGGCTGCAAACGCGATGCCATTGCCGATAGCGTCAAGCGACTGGAAGGCCTCGGATGGATCGTGGTCCAGAGACCATGGCAGTTCAGCACGAAGACCAAACGGAAGACGCGCGTCATTGGCAAGACGGTTGACGATAGAGCGAAGCGTTCCAAGCCGTCACGAGATGCTGTGGACATGGCTCGACTCGCTCAACAAGCTGGGACGGCACGACCGCGACTACTGGTGGTGAGTGATGACGCCAGCTTCTCAGAGGCGTTAGCGCGATTGCCAACACGTTTCCCGGCCATGACAGGGGAGCGAAGCCACTCAAGGCAGTCGTTTCGACGCGGTGATGGGTACGAATGTCCACATCGGGATCGCGTCTTTGGCTGCCTTCAGGCTCGTAACAGTTGGCAGCCGATTTGTTTTCTTACGAGGAAGTATTTGGCAGGCAATGACCTGCCGGTTGGGGCAGTCAGACTGCTCCAAGCGTACAGTAATTCCTCGCTAGTCAACTTCTGATACCCTTGCAATCGGTCAAAGGCTATACGCCTGCGGATGCTTTGGCTCGTAAAGCATGATGTCGTCCGCGCCTGGTATGGCCATCATGACCACGAGTCCGTACCCGTGATCCTGAACTTCGCCGTGGAACTCCGCCCCTTTGCCCTTCAGTTCAGCGACCGTGTGTGAGATGTCGTCGCACATCAGCGAGATTTGATGGTGCCGAGGCGATTCGTACGTCTTGCCATCGTAGACGCTGTGGGTCGGATGCACGCCCATCTCACTCCGCCCGGTCTTGAAGATCAGCCAACCCGCGCCTCCGCCCAGCGCATCCTCGACGTAGGGCCAACCGAGAACGTCGCGAAGGAATGCTCGCGTTGCGGGGGCATCGTCGGAATAAATCAGGGTGTGGATACTCGTGATCATCAGTCTGAACTACTAAAACTCGCTTCTCCGCGCACACGAAGTGTGGTGCCTCGGAAGATAAAAAGTCCCGCTGGAGGAGGTACCCCAGCGGGCCCTTAAACCCCTATCGTATTTCGCGTATCGTCAGCGAAATTACCGTGAAACTGTATCTCGTCCCCAAAACAACAATCTGGTCAATCTTATACATAAAGTTCGGCGCGTACTAGAGCATCGATGCGGGGGTCTCGTGCTGCCGCAAAAAGGCTCGAATTTCCGCCCCAGCTCCAACTCACCACGGCGACCTCGGATACATCGGCATCGGGAAGCGCTTTGGCATACGTGATGAGAAACGAGATATCGCGTGCCTGCGCATTGATTCCAGCGAGATCGTCTGTCATGTCGCGTGTCGACACCCCCATCGACGCGCTTGCAAGAACGACGTAGCCGTGACTGGCAAGGTATTCGCACAGGTCGGCGTTCTCCCATGAAACGGAAGAATCGCTGGCAGCGTAAATCAGAATCGGATAACGTTCTTTCGAAAGCTGCGCATCCTGCACCGCCCAAAGCGGCATGTCGAAGGACGTCTTCAAGAGCGAACGCCACCGGTTCTGCTTTTCATCCGGAGCGTTGAAGTGGATCTCAGTATCTGCCAGCCGGACATAGTCGCCAATCGTCATCGGTTTGGATGGACTTCTCAGCGACGGGTACCAGATCAGGGTTTGCATTGGCCGTGCTTCATCGCCTGCGGAGGACCGCGATGAGCCGTTCGCGGAGTAGTGGCGTGAGCGATCGTACTGATCGACGACCTTCAAACCTACCGGATGAGGTCCAGGCTTTTGCAGGAACTGAAATGGGGATGTTTGGGAATCCGCGAATACTGAATAGGAGCATATACATAGTGCAAGAACGGCAGGTGGGATCCGTGTTTTCAACCTGGCGCTTCTCCTGAACTAATATACGGCTCGCGAAGTTAAGAAGTTCCGAAACCGAAGCTTCACTTCGGCGATTTCCGTATGAATCCTCCCTACGCGCATGACCGCCAAAGGTCTTACCGACGCGCAACGTTTGAGCTGAGCTTCTGGCGTTTGCGGCGGCCGCGGTGATCTACCACCTATGGGATTTAAATAGGCCGAGGACATTGAAGTGAGTCATTAACGCGCTTGGGTGGCGGCCCGCAAGACCTGCAGCGGCGAACAATAATCGTGGGATGGGCATCAGAGTGTTCAGGAGGCCGACATTGACCATCGACAAACAGGTTCAAAGCAGCGGTTTAGCCGAATCGCGAGCGATCCCGATATTCCTGCTGATGACGCTTCTGATCAGTTCAGTGTTCTATTTCCTCATCATCAAATCAGGCCACATGGGCGGCGGCTGGGGCGCGTATGTCGCCGGATTGATGTGGTCTCCAGGTTTTGCGGCCTTGGTCACCTGTAAGCTTCTCCGTCGTGATTTGCGTAGTCTCGGCTGGGGATGGGGCAAGACGCGGTATGAGGTGATTGGCTATCTCATACCGCTTGCATACAGCATAGTTATTTATGGATTTGTGTGGCTAACAGGGCTAGGCGGCGTATACAACAAGGGCTTCCTGGATCAGGTTACGAATTCGTTGGGCCTCGGGCCGATTCCGGCATGGGCAAGCATTACTCTCTACTTCATTTTCACGGCGACCTTCACCGTCATTCGAGATTTTGCGACCGTCATCGGCGAGGAAATCGGTTGGCGCGGGTTTCTCGTTCCAGAATTACGGCGCTATGGATTCAATAGCGGCAAGGTCGCGGTTGGCGATGCCACGCGACTTGTCCGGAGCGGTAAATTGGATGCGGTCGCCGACGGAAAATTCCCTCGTAACTTCGCGATAGACGGTGACGCCGGTGAGTCGCCGGGGATCGTAATTCGCCATATTCCCCGTTGAGCTTTTGACTGTGAGCTGGTTGGAATTAATGCCGATTACTTTTCCATACTCTCCTGCTTCTATTCCGGCGCTCTTGCTGCCCCGCGCATAACGAACGATATCGTTGAGCTCATAGCGGCTGGCCCATGACCGCTCAGCTCCTGTCATTTCCTGACGCTGTATCAGAATTCGCAAGCTGTGTTCCTCCGAACCAATAGTTCCGTTCGCTTTCAACTCCTGACGCACTGCGGTATTTAACTCGCGTCGCGAAGCGTTGTCCGGCGAGACAATAAGTGTCTTTTCAGGCGAATCAACGTAGGTCCTGGCAATGGCTTTAATCCTCTCTTCTGTTTCTGGAATCTCCATGACGCGTCCCTGTTTCTGGAGGGAATCCAAGGCGGCGGAGACTTGACCAGTCGCAAGCATTTCGACGGCGGACCTGAGTTCTGGGTCCTTCTGGCGAACAATCTCATCGAGCTTCGCCGTTCGCATTCCGGCCTCCTGCAACTGCTCGAATGGCCGACCCGCTTCGACGCCTTGATGCTGCCGCATATCCCCAATCAACAGCACGCGGTCCTGAGGAGTGAGACGGGAAAGAAACTCGCGCATCTGGTTGGTGGATGCCAGGCTCGACTCATCCACAAAATAGAAGTGCTTTTGCTCTGGAACGGCCGGAGTAGACGACCGGGCAAGGAATCCCTGCAGCGTTCCGGCCTCGATGCCGGCCTCGCGAAGCTGCCGTGCTGCACGGGACGTTGGGGCAAAACCCTCGACCTGGAGTCCTTGAGATTCTGCAGCGCTGCAGATAACAGAAAGTGTCGTGGTCTTACCTGATCCGGCGAAACCCTGGATGTGGAGTTCTGGCGTGTCCTCGATGACAACGATGCGTTCATGATCGGGAATGAAGTCGGCCAGAATCCGCAGAAGTGTCGTCTTTCCGGTTCCCGTTCCGCCGCTGATGAGCAACGTCTTTCCGCACGCAATCTGTTCTCCCAGGAACTCCGCAAGCGCAGGCGTTAGAGTGCCGCGAGCAATCAAGTCGTCGATGGTGAATCTGCGGCTGGTGAACTTCCGGATGGCGAGCGCCGGCGATGGGCGCACGATCGGCGGAATCCAGGCGGCAAGCCGGCTACGCAATCATCACCAAGGTCTTTGCGCTCTCGCTGGCTAAAGATGCTGTCTCGGAATAACCCTGAACCCAGGGTTCAGGGTTATTCCTCGTTGCTGTCTTAACTCAACGCGCAACTGCTTGCGGCGCACGCTCCTTCTGCACATGGCCGGCTCCGACCTGGACCGTTCCTTGCAGCGCCTGGAGCAGCTGGTTGCCCATCGGCACTCCTTGCCCACAGCACGGATTCCAGCCATACGTCGCGGAATAAGCACCGTTGTTTCCCAAAGTGATTTCGCGGAATCCGCTTGACTGGTCGATCCTGTAGAGCGCGGCATTGATGAAGCCAAGCCGGCGATTCAATTTCTGGTTGAGCAGTACAACCAGAGCCGCCCACAGCGGAGCCACCGCGCTTGTTCCGCCGACCACCTGCTGTTGCCCATCGACAAGAATGCTGTAGCCGGTTTCAGGATCGGCGTTGCCAGCTACGTCCGGAACACCGCGGCCCGACTCGGTAACCACGCTTGCTTGCCAGGCCGGGCGGCCAAACGCCGCGCTATATCCGCCGCCGGTTGCACCGCCCTGAACACCGTTGTTCCACACAGTTTCACTTTCGACGGATCCATTGGCGGTTGTAAGCCTGGTGCCTCCCACGGCCAGCACATGCGGACAAGAGGCTGGAAAGTCCACATGGTTTTTGCCGTCATCCATTCCATCGCTGGCTCCGTTGTCGCCGCACGACGCTATGACGGTGATGCCCAGCAGAGCTGCCTCGTGGGCAACCTGGTGGAAGTTTTCCATCGACTGGTGAGTCCAGTTGGCCTCGGCGTTTCCCCAACCGATGGATAGAACGCTTGGCTTGTTGAGTTGGTCGTGAACGGCCGTACTTATAGCCTCCTGAAATCCCTGAGCAGTGTTGGGAGCGAAATAGACGACGATCGATGCGCCCGGCGCGACAGCGCCAGCCACTTCGATATCCAGCATCACCTGGCTATCCGCGCTTTGCGATGTGCTGGGCCGATTATGGGCATGATTCACGGTGACGGACTTGATACAGAGGGGCGGCAATCCCAACGACTCGACGTACTCGCGGGTGTCGGCCATACGGTAGCCGCCGCCCAGTTCGATGATGCCGATTTTCTGTCCGCTTCCGTTTGCATCTTGCGGGAATCCATAGAGCTTCGCTACCTGCGCCGGAGTGTAGGAGGTGTTTTGAGCGCGTGCGCCAAAGGCGCCGCTGGCGCTCTGGTAACGGATATGCGGCCTGGCTACGGCGCGGTCGTCCAACCCAAAGACGCCTGAAACAAACGATGCGTATTGCTCGGGCATCTGGATCGCACTCGTATGACCTCGATAGGTCCCATCTGGATGTTCAAACTCGGTCAGTTCGACTGAGAATGCTTTCTCCATGGCGCCCGCAGTCCCGGAGAGTGTGACGGTACGCCGCAGCACTTCATCTCCACTCTCCAGTATCTGCAGATTATTTTCGTGGGCAAATTGACGGATCTTGTCCACATGCGCCGGGTCTGCGCCATGTGCCTTGGCGAAATCGCCGTGACTGAAATGCTTAGCGTCATCTCCGGCCGGCGGCAGCGCCTGACGGTGTTTAAGCACGACAGATACCTCGATCTGTTGATGCGGATCTGTGGGCCCGATTGGCCGCGTGCCTGGAAGCGCGGTGTGTTCCGTGCCCTTGATTGGAATGCTCTTCATATTCGACATGTGTCTCTCCTTTTGGGGATGAGGAAAAGGACCGCCCATGGTGCGCGCAACGCGCGCTGCACTGCGCAGGACGGACACTTTTCCGAGCGTGTTTCACTTGCCCGTCAATCGTGCGAAGCTGAGCCAAAGAAATGCTCAGTCATACATTGGCCATCGCGCTGGAATGTTCGATGGCGCTTGACGAGCGCAACGCCGGGCAAGCGCGAGTACGCACAGCATCTCGCCGCCCGGTTTTCCGATTTTGGAGCGCGCGCAAGGACCGGATTGACTTAAACAGAATCCCGTCCAAAGCCTAAACGGAACAATTCGTGGACGAACAACGCTCGCCCGGAACCGCGCTCCAGTTTTTGTCTATGGGGTTAGGTCGATCGCTATGAATCGAACCGCGCTCGAGTGCCGAGCTACTCTGCTTTGCCACTGCACTTCAGTGGGCGGATCGAATTGCAGACGCAGCTTTTAATTGCTCGACTCCAGATATGCAAGTGGAGCAACTGGAATACTTCGCCTGTGAGTCTCGTCCCGTTATTCCTAGCCGTTAACCCACTCGCCATTCACAACGGGTCGCATCGTGGGGCGCTGCGTCGAAAGAGCGTCCGCACGATTGATCACAATATACGCCCATCTGTTGCGTACCGGACATTGCGTTCACAAGAATTGTTTTGAGCATGTGAAGGTGAAGATTTGAACGCCGAAGGCGCTTCTTTGGCGGTATTGATCTTCGCTGATCTCCATCTACTTCCTACTCTATCGAAGTTAGATGGCAATAGTGTTAGCACGCCCTAGTCAGTGGAGAGGATCTGACTCGGCTGAAGAAATGGGCGGCAGTTTTACAAACACAACTGACCAGCTCACGAACAGAATCCACAGAATTCGCTGGGTGCTGACCGCTCAGGGTTTGATTTCCTAGCACGGCCCAGAATATGAGGATTGCCGCCCTGTGCAACAGAAAAGGAGTGTTCCCAAAGAAAGTCTTCAGCAAAAGCTAGTCTTGCTGGATCCTTCGTCTCGTTTTTCGAGAGGATCGCGGTTCCCAATTCGACATGGGCGGAAACCGAAATACTCTTCTTATTCCGGATTGCGGCTGGCTCTCTCCGGACCGCGGATTGAGAATTACTCTTGTTACAACTCATGACGAGGGGCATCGGGGGAGACCTCCTGTCGGAAACTGGGGTACCCTGCCGCCTGCACAACATCAGCATGACATTCGATACCGCCAAGTTGCTTGAAAGACTTCTTCGAGGTTCTTTGTCGAACCGCTGCGGGTTCGGTCTTACTCAGATCGTCGGACAGTCAGACAATCTGAAAGGGGATAGCCCATGCAAGCTGGTTAACTATTACTCCAAAAAGCTTAGTATGTCAAGATGCCACTAACTGTTTGGGAACACCCGCGGCGATTTGTAAACGTTCGCACCTAACTGGCTTTGGTTCGCACGAGACCTATTCCCTGCTGCAATGTTAGGAGATCGCGCATTGGTCTTGAATAACCAGATATGTCCAACGAAATCGAGGCGTGACCGAATCTTCTTTCCGACTTCAGCTTCGTGACCTGCACATTCGCGACTAACGTTTACATTCGTATCTGATTTATCCCATGGAAACTGACGACTTCGTTCAAACCCTCGTAGCTAGGAGGTCCAAACGTGGGTGGCTACAGTTGCCTCTGCGAATTGCCGGCGAGATCGGCGGGAACGGCTCCAGGCTCATCCGCGTTGGCGTCAAGCACGAGATCGAGCCTGAGAACCGGGATATACGGCAAAGTGTGCTCTCTCCCCCAAAACCTCGCAAGGCAAGGTAGAGGGCAGTTGTATTTAGATAAGAGTTACCTTTCTCAAAGATTCTTTCTCTACAAAAGTGTTTGTGTAACACAAGAGCGTTTTTGTGGCGCATAATTCCGGACCACGGAGGCACTTTGTGCGCCACGGATCGGGACCTCGTCGACAAGACCGCGGGACATCCCGCCAACCGGAACAGGGAGCTCCTACCCGTCAGATACCCACCACCGCTCAGCTGCAGTCTGTACTCGGAAACCTGTTTGCCCTTTCGCCGGACGCGATCTTCATCACTGACTCTGAAGGGGTGATCCGCGACGCCAATCCTCGATCGGAGGAGTTGTTCGGTTATACGCCTCCGGAGCTTTTTGCTCAATCAATTGACTGTCTGGTCCCTGAACGCTTTCGCAGGAACCATCCAAGGCATCGAAAGGACTTTATTGCCCATTCCACAATTCGGCAGATGAGTGCGTCATTGAGCATATTCGGATTGCGTAAAGATGGTACCGAATTCCCGGTCGACATTATGCTCAGGAAGATCGAGAGTGCATTCGGCAGCGTAGTAATCAGCTTTGTGCGGGACATGACCGCGCAACACGCGGCTCGGGAAGCTGCGCAGCGCAATGATGAGCAGTTTCGCACTGTTGTGAATAATGTCCTCGACCACGCCATCTATCTTCTCGATTTCGCGGGCCACGTGAAAAGCTGGAACTACGGTGCTGAGCGCATCGCTGGGTACACACGAAATGAGGCTTTGGCGTTACATCTGTCCGGTTTCTTCACTCAAGAGGATCAGGATCGAGGCCAACCCGCAAAACTAATCAATCATGCAGCGGTTCAGGGGCACGTGGAGAACGAATGTTGGCGGGTCCGCAAAGACGGCTCACGATTCTGGGCAGATAGCACGCTCACTGCGATTCGAAACTCGGCCGGCGAGATCATCGAATATGTGGAAGTCATCCGCGATATTACAGATCGCAAACGTACCGCAGACGCTCTGGTGTCGCAAATCAGCAACGAATTGCAGGCCAGCTCTGAAGCCCTGAAAGCAAGTGATGCACGGTATCGCACCGTGTTCCAGACCAGTCCGGAGGCAGTCGCAATTGCCCGGGTGAGCGATGGGATCATTCTCGACGCGAATCAGGCCTTCCTCGATGTCACCGGTTATAAACGAAGCGAACTCATCGGAAAAACGACAACACAACTTCGAATTTGGGTTGTTCCCCGCGATCGCTATAGGTTAGTCGAAGTGCTGCGTCAAGACTCATACTGCCGGGATATGGAGTTCCGGTTCAGGAGAAAGGACAACGAGATCTTCTGGGCCCGATTGTCTGTCTCCTTTATAGAGGTTGACGGATCTCGGTGCATTCTCTCCTTCGCACGCGATATCTCCGAGGCCAAGGTGGCAGAGAAGAAAATCAGGGACCTTGCGTTTTGTGATCCATTGACAGGCCTGGCTAACCGCCGCTTGCTCCTGGAACGATTGATGCCGACCGCGGTGACACGCACGCGAAGCAGCCGCAAGCAGGCTCTGCTGTTTATCGACCTCGACGATTTCAAGACTCTGAATGACACCCTCGGTCATCATATCGGCGACCTCATGCTCCAAGAGGTTGCTAGACGTATCGCCGGCTGCGTTCGTAAAAACGATACCGTTGGTCGCTTTGGTGGGGACGAGTTCGTTGTCATGCTCGAGGACCTCAGCGAAAACTCCGAACATGCTACTGCGCAGGCAAGGGCAGTCGCCGAGAAGATCCTCACTGCAATCGCGCTTCCGTATAAGCTCGATAACCACGATTGCAGCAGTGCGTCCAGCATCGGGATTACTGTGTTTGGAGATAACGAAAAGAACGTGAACGACGTGTTGCAACAAGCTGACATTGCGATGTACCAGGCGAAAGCGGCAGGGCGGAATACGATTCACTTCTTCGCGCCAAGTCTGCAAGTCGCTCTCAATGCCCGCGCGTCGGCGGAGGACGCGATTCGCCGAGCGATCAGAACGGATCAGTTTGTGCTTTACTACCAGCCTCAGATGGATAGCGGCCGTCTGAGCGGCGCGGAGGCTCTCTTGCGCTGGAGTCATCCACGACGAGGCATTATATTTCCAGGCGAGTTCATCCCTGTGGCTGAAAAAACGGGCCTGATTCTGCCATTGGGAAACTGGGCGTTGGAAGGTGCCTGCATGCAGTTAGCTTCGTGGGAATCTAACGAGAAGACGGCATATCTCTCAGTCTCAGTGAACATCAGCGTGCGACAGATGCGCGATCCTAACTTCGTTGAACAAGTCCTCACCACGCTGGAACGAACAAGAGCAAATCCCCGCCACCTGACGCTGGAGCTTACAGAGAGCTTGTTTGTGGACAACTTTGAGGAGATCATTGCCAAGATGACGGTTCTCAGGTCTCATGGTTTGAGGTTTTCTGTCGATGATTTTGGAACCGGCTTTTCGTGCTTGTCTTACCTGAAGCGCTTGCCGATTGACGAATTGAAGATCGAACGGACATTTGTCCATGACATTGTCACTGATGCGAACAGCGGCGCCATCGCAGAATCGATCATCCTTTTAGGGCGTGCTCTGGGACTGTCTGTGATTGCTGAGGGGGTAGAAACCGTAGAACAACGGGACTCTCTCGTCCGTCTCGGATGCAGTTCATTTCAGGGATGGCTATTCAGTCAAGCACTGCCGGTTGAGGAGTTCCAATCCTTCTGCCAGGCGGCTTGATAGCTCGCATTTCTTGGTTTTCTCCGGCTCCGCTACGCAACAGTGCCTCTCGGCCGATGATTCCTGCATCAAGCAGAACCACACATCCATTTGCTGTCTAAGACTCCGAAGAGTCCGCACAGAAGATTGAGTTTGTGTCCTCTGCCAGCCCCGAAACAATCCAACGGGAGCCTCCGGAGTTTTCACTCCTTCGCCCAGTGGCCCACTTGCGGGGCCTGGCAGTCATCCAAGACAGTCGGCGATCTTGCTGGCATCGATCTTGTCGTTCTTCCTCTGCCGCCGCTACATGAAGCTGATGGCTGCAGGCAAGGATCAGAGGAAGATCGTGACGGCGATCGGACGAGAACTGCTGGGCTTCATCTGGGCCATCGGGATCAAGGCCGAAGCAGCCTGCAAACCACAAATGGCGGCGCGTAGCTCCAAGGACTCTGGGCGTAACATCAACCACCCTCAGACCCGGAAAGCGGAAGTCGAGCCGTGGGGAATCGTCCCATTTGCGATAGCCATAATTCTTCCCGCAGTTGCCGAATCTACTGTTGCAAAACCTGCAAACTGGGGATTGCCAGCGAACTGGCTTGGATTGAAGGCATTGAACGCATTCACGCGGAACTGAGCGGATATGTTTTCGTAAATGACTACCGTTTTAGACAGCACAACATCAGCATTCCAGAAACCGGAAAACCGCGGCGCGTTCATGCTTTGATCGGCTGACTGTCTTGAGGCCCGTTTGAGAGCGCTTTTAAAACTCAATTTGCCCCTTTTCCGGCGCGACGTAATTGGCGGACGATCGAGGTCCGCGGTGGATAAAAGCTCGAACACTTGCATAATTGGCGACCATGAGCGCGTAAACTAAGCAGTTGAAACTCCAGAGCCGGGGGAGTTTTGAGGCGCAAACTTGCAATGTCAATCAACCGACGTGAGCTACTTCGAGGGGTGGGTGGAATCTGTTCCGCTCTCGCGATCTCAAAGCTTTCCAGAGCGGATGGAGCTGCCGCAACAGTATCCATCCAACCGACCCAGGTGCATGCGCAGTGCGCCGGCGAGGGTGGGAACAGCTTGGGCTTCGACATGGCGCCGGAGACCAGTCAGCGGGTGGTCGAAGATGCCGTCAAGCAGATCCCGACGCCGATGGCTCCTGGACAGATAAAGCCGACTTGGGATTCGCTGCGAGAGAACTACAAGGTTCCTGGTTGGTTCAGAGGGGCGAAATTCGGGATATTCATGCACTTTGGGATATTCTCGGTGCCGGCGCATGGCAACGAGTGGTATGAGAAGTTCCTTTATGCGGGAGGCAACGACAGTGTCTTGAAGGTGCTCGGCGGCAACGATATGGCGCTCGACGTGAATACGGGTGCTGACAGCACGCGTGCCTGGCATACGGAGCACTTTGGTCCACCCGACAAGTTCGGTTACAAGGACTTCATCCCGATGTTCAAGGCGGAGCATTTCGACGCCGATGCCTGGGCGTCGTTATTCAAAAAGGCAGGTGCGCGCTACGTGATGCCTGGTGCGCAGCATCATGAGAACTTTGCGATGTGGGATAGCAAGGTGACGCCGTTCAACTCGATGCAGATGGGGCCAAAGCGCGACATCATTGGCGAACTTGCGGCGGCCGTGCGGAAACACGGGATGAAGGTCGGCGTTGCGAATCACGGCATCGAAAACTTTGAGTTCATCAACCCGCCTTTTGAATTGGCCGAGAAAATGAAGGAACAGAAGGCCGATCTCTACGACCCGCAGTGGGCGGATTTTTACAATTACGCTGACCGCAGCAATGCTGCCATGAAGCGCTTTTTGGTGAACTGGTATGAACGCAATGTTGAACTGATCGACAAGTACCAGCCCGACCTCATCTACTTCGATAACGGCGTGGATCAACGGCACATTGATCCTTTGAAGCTGCAGATCGCCGCGTATTACTACAACCGCGCCAGGAGCTGGGGTAAAGAGGTCTCATTCACCACCAAGAAGGCGGCGTTTGCTCCCTCAGGCACGAACATAAAGACAATCGCCTCGATTATGGACTTTGAAGGCGGTCCGCCGGACGGAATTCGCGGCGGCTCGTGGGTGGTGGACCGGCCAATCGGAACCAGAAGTTGGGGATATGTCGAAGGACTCAAGGCTAACTCGCCCCCCACTGTGATTGGGTGGCTAGTTGATACGGTAAGTAAGAATGGCACTCTTCTATTGAATGTTTCGCCCAAGGCAGACGGAACGATTCCCCAGGACCAGCAGGATACGCTTCTCGCCATCGGCAAATGGCTTGAGACCAACGGCGAGGCGATCTACGATACGCACGCTTGGACCCAGTTCCAAGAGACTGGCAAAGATCACATCTACTTCACCGTGAAGGAGCGCGATCTCTACGCGATCGTGATGGGCAAGAGTGCCGGATCTGAGGTCGTCATCAGTTCGTTGCCCCAGGGTGGGCCGGCGGGCTCGGGGCGTTCTGTGACATTGCTTGGCAGCGGGGCTCTGCAGTTCAAACAAGGTGCCGCCGGACTCACAGTGACGCTGCCCGATTCAGCGGAGCGTAAGGAAGCTTTTGTGCTGAAGATAGCGGGATTGAAGACGAATCCGGAGTTGACTACGGATTCCGGCAATCCGATTTGCAATTGTGCCTAAACGCAGACGCAAAAGTTTCGCTTGCGTCGTAGCCAGCCTTCTTTGCCGCGAATCGAGTGAAGCTGCGCCGGCAGTCTGCATCTGCCAGGCACTGAGCAGCGACGAATTACTGAATCGCTTTCTCAACCGCGTGGCCGTCGTAAGTAATCTCCGCATTGACCGTGGGGGCCACATCCAAACCGACACCGTGCCCGCTTGCCACCAGAACGACGCGGAATCTGCGGTGTTCGATCATTCCGGAATACGGGCCTTGGCGCGCGCCGATTGAGAGTGAAGATTTGCGATCGTCCCAGCGGATGGGGATGACGGAGTGCTGTCCCTGCTCGTACTCGTAGCCGTCACCCGCGTCTTCATAAAGGTCGAATTTGCCATCGGCGCCACGATAAATGCGAAGCTCGATGGGCCCCTCGGGATCCTGCGTGGCGTATTCGATCTGCGGGCCCATAGGGAGGATTGAACCAGCTCGCACAAAGAGCGGAATACGTTCAAGGGGCGCGTCGGCTTCGATCTCCTGCCCGCCAGTGAGCGATTTACCAGTCCAGAAGTCGTACCACGCAGCGGCTTCGGGCAAATAGACGCCGCGCCTGGTTGCGTTTGCCTTGAGAACAGGGTTGACCAGGATTGCAGGGCCGAACATGAACTCGTCGCCAAGGTTCCAGGTGTTCGGACCGGTGCGCCAGTCCATCACGAGCGGTCGCTGGATGGTGTAGTCCTCGCTGGTGACCTTCCAAGCCATCGAGTAGAGATAGGGCATGAGGCGGTACCGAAGCTTGTCGTAGCTCACCAGAATGGGCTCGACCTTGTCGAAGCTCCAGAGTTCGTTGTGCGGCCGGTGACCGTGAGTTCGGAAGATAGGACAGAATGTGCAGTACTCGAACCAGCGCGCGTAGAGTTCCTCAAACGCGGGGTCGGCGAGAGGATCGTCATGAGGCGGCCAATAGCCGCCGATGTCAGTGGTCCAATATGGATACCCGGACAGAGCGAAATTGAGACCGGCGGGCATCTGATGACTCAAGCCCCAATAGGTACCGTACACGTCTCCGGACCAGACGGTGGCGCCTACGCGCTGCTGGCCGAGGAATGCAGAGCGCGTGAGCAGAAAGACGCGTTTGTTTGGATTTTGCGCCTTCCAATGATCCTGCACTCCTAGGGTGTGCGCGAGCGGGAAGACGTTCGTAAATTCGGCTCCATTACCGATGGCGAGTTTTCGGCGGCTCAGGATGGCGTCGCCCATGTGGGGCCAGTACTCTTCGGGCTCGGCGCTATCAAGCCAGAATGAATCCCACCCCTGCGCCAGCAGCTTGCCGGGCAGGTTGTTCCAGTAGATGTCGCGCGCCTCGGGGTTGGTCGCGTCGTAAACGTGCGCATCGGAAACAAGCTCGTGACCTGTGGGGCAGGAACAGCCTTGGGGGAATTGCTGAGCCTCAGATGCGCCGGATTGCAGCATGCGTGTCCGATGCACTTCTCGGGAGGATATCCGAACGAGATAAAGGTGGCAGGAGGCGCTCTGAGATACCACTGGTAACCGTTATTGGACCCTTATCGGACCCTCGACCTCTGCCCTAGAGACCTCTGCCCATTTCGAAACTCGGGTGCCGAGGCGGCTGCCACCTTTGCTTGTTCAGAAGGCCGGCAACCACTAAAGCCATCCCATCGCGCTCGCGAGAGGTGTGTTCAGCGTATACCGGCGCAGCCAACTGTTACGTCGCAGACTCTTACCAATCATGCGAGCGTTCGATCTCTGGAAGCTCTTCGAGGAAGCTGGCGGGGTGCTTGTGCTGTTCGGCATCATCGGTCAAGTGTGGGCGGCGGCGTCCGAACCCGAGGGAGAGCAGGTGGGGGAGACCTCAATGTAGTGACCGGCCCGCTGCGCTGGTCGTGGGTTTAGGCTGAGTTTGCCATTACCTGCCACGGCTGCTGCTGATCCTGTCCTAGAACGAAAAGAGCGACCAGCGCACCTTGACCGGTCACTACATATCAATTGATGGTTGGAGGGTCACTCACCGTGCGCCGGGATAAACCGACATGTTGTAGGGGTGCTCCGAGTACGTTGGATGAGTCGCCAACGCAGATCCTGTGAGCCAAGCTTTTGTCATCAATGGATTGGGTAGTGGGCTAAAGTAGCCCACTACCATGGATTGAGGAGACTTGCATTATGCGGCACTTTGTTTTCACATTGTTCGTAGCCTTCTTGGTGCTTGAACCGGTCCGGGTGGAAAGGGCGAGTCAGCACGACCATGAGTCAGGTCCATCGGACCGAATGGGAACTGTTCATTTCGACACGTCCTGTAGTCCTGAGGTGCACGATGAATTCGATCTTGCAGTAGCAACTTTGCATTCATTTGGCTACCGGAAGTCGGCGCAGTTATTTGCCGACGTCCTGAGCAAGGATCCTAAGTGCGGCATGGCAGAGTGGGGCATTGCGATGAGCCACTACCGCCAACTGTGGGATCCGCCGACCGGGGACGATCTGAGGATTGGCCTGGAGGCCGCTCAAAAAGGTTTGTCGATAAAACCGACGACTCAGAGGGAACGCGACTATCTGGGCGCCATTCTGAGTTTCTATCAAGGTGCAGGCTCAGAGAATCATAATGCCCGTGCCAAACGATATGAGAGTGCGATGGAGTCGCTGTACAATCGGTATCCAAAGGACACCGAAGCGGCCATCTTTTACGCCTTGTCCTTGATCGCGAATGCTCCCCTCAATGACAAGACCTATGCGAATCAGAGGAACGCGACCCAAATCCTCGAACCGATCCTAAAGCAGCAGCCGGAACATCCGGGCCTCGCACACTACATCATCCATGCCGACGATAATCCGGCACTGGCGCAGCTCGCCTTAAGTGCGGCGCAGCGCTATTCCCTGATCGCACCAGACTCGCCTCACGCCCTTCATATGCCCTCTCACATTTTCACCAGGCTTGGTTTATGGGAGGAATCCATTGCCTCAAACCTGGCCTCGGCCGCCAGCGCGCGCAAACAAGAGCTGGCCGGTGACGAGTTACACGCACTGGACTATCTGGTCTATGCGTATCTGCAAACTGGGCGCATCGCTGAAGCCCGCAAACTGACCCAACAACTTCCCGTTGTCGAAGCGGGCGATGCGGCCAGATATGCCGGGCTCTACGCAACAGCCGCCATACCAGCCCGGTATTGGATCGAGCGACAGGAGTGGGGCGCTGCCGCGACGCTCCCTTTGCCTTTGCAAAACTCACCAGAGGATCCATATGCGTCAACTGAGGCGACTCTTTATTTCGCCCGAGCACTTGGCGCTGCAAGGTTCGGGGACATCAACGCGGCGCAGGCGGCAATGAAACCGCTGCTCTCTTTGCGCGACGCGCTCGCGAAGGGCGGCGACGGCGATGCGGTCCAGGTAAATATTCAATTGAAGATTGTGACCGCCTGGATCAAGTGGGAAGAAGGTGATCATAGTGCGGCCTTGCAAGAGATGAGAGTGGCCGCGGCGATGGAAGATGCAACCGACAGATCGCCTGTTAGTCCGGGTTCCATTGCTCCTGCGTCGGAGATGCTGGGCGATATGCTGCTTTTGGCCAAGCAGCCGAAGCTCGCGTTGGGGGCCTATGAATCGGCCCTGAAATCTACCCCGGGACGCCTCAGAGCGGAATACGGCGCCGCTGTTTCTGCCCAGGAGGCAGGAATGCGGTCTGCCGCGGAGCAGCATTACCGCAGGCTTCTTACAAACTGCAGGCGCGCCGATTCAGATCTTCCTGAACTGGCGCGGGCTAATCAGTTTTTCGGAAAAGACTAGGCCTCGGCGACGGAGGGGATTGACACCCGCACGCCAGGGTTTCGAACGGGTAACTTCGCACCTCGTCCCGCAGGTGGGTTCGACGGAAACCACTTTATCCACTCTTGATTCATTCCAGTGAAGTGCGTGCCGGGTTCGAAATGGACCGCAGCTTTCAGCGCAAGATTGTCATGAATTCCCCGAGTTCGATCGGAAAGTTGAGTTGTGTAAAACTGGGTAGAGCACTGTTTCTCTGTAGCTGCTCCCAAAAAGCCGACGCACTGAATCGGGAACGCAATTGAGTTCTAATGCGACGGAATCTCGAGAAGCTTGTCCACTGCGTCCTCAATCCTCGTGAACGATTCTCCCGACTCCGGCAATGGCTGCATCGGAGCCGGGAACTGGCCAAACTGGAGGCGCTGCAAATGAACCTTTCTGAATACTGGAAACCAAGTCTACTTCTGCTTGCCATCGCGGCTGTTGGGACTGCGTCATGGACCGCCGAAATGTCGACTGATAAGGCGGCCATCGCCAAAACAATCAAATCGGACGTCGCTCAAGTCGTCGCCGGGATCAATGCCCACGATGCAGTCAAGACAACAGCCTTTGACGCCCCGGATATCATCTCCATGGAATGTGGCGGCCCCTCAACTGTTGGGGTCGAAGCCGACAGAGAAGGCTTCAAGACGGGCTTTGCTCACGACCCGTTTTGGAAAGTCAGTCTCATCGATGAGACTGTCGACGTTGCGAGTAGCGGTGACCTGGCGGTATACCGTGGCACCTACAACGAGGAAAACGGTAGTGCAGGCGCGGTTCTGACGCATAAGACGAATTTCATTGCGGAGTTCAAGCGTCAAAGCGATCGATCGTGGAGAATCGCCTGGTATAGCGTTTCCAACATGGAAAAATCGCATCCGAAATAACTTTCGGACGCGGGATGTACCCCGACGCGGCTTTCATCCGAGATTGGAAGTCTCTGGCGCCAGCCACACCAAAATCGCGCAAATTCCGGGTTACCGGCAATCATTGTCGGGCATTTTGTCATCGCAATTCGAGGCTCATTTGTCCCATCGAGCCATACCTGCGGCTCCTTCAAGAAAGTTGTGACTCTTCGTGGGGTTGAAAGACACCGCACGACGGGACGAAATGTAGCTGGCCAAGAGATCTATAATTCGGTGCGAGTCTAGCGAGCGTGTTCAATGAACCGGAGATCATTTGTCGAACTGATGGCAGCGTCTGCAGGTTCACTGCCGCTGTCCAGCGCAGGACAGGAGGCTCAAGTGGCCAGAACTGAGCCCATCATCGTGGGACCCGGCCAGACACGGCATGCAGACGGTCGTTCCCTTGTGGTTCCAGACGAATTGCAGTGCAAGGTGAGAACAGCAGACCTTGGAGGTCGCCTTTGCATTATGCTGGCTGATCACAATCCATGGGAGGGGCCACCTCTTCATAGTCACCGCGACGGCGACGAATGGTTCTATGTCGTCAAAGGTGAATTCGTATATGAAGTTGGAGGAAAGCTGTATCGCGTCGTCGAAGGGGGCAGTCTGGTGGCCCCTCAGAAGATTCCGCACCGGTACATCAACGGACCGACATCCGGAACCCTATTCGTCGGACTTACTCCGGGTGGCAGGCTGGAGGAGTTCTTCGAAGAAGGCGCCCGCCGACGCAGAAACCCGGGTCCCACCCCTCCCAGCCACGAAGAAATGGTCGCCCTTTACGCCAAGTACAACGTGGATTACCTTGGCGGGAGATTGACAGAGGAAGACTTCAAGAAAGCCACAACATGAGGCCCGATATGAATGGTGCGATCTTTTGCGTGATATTGCGCCGCTGAATCCCTCTCTCGGAGAAAGATTGCGACAATCCACCGGAACCGAAAAGCCGCTCGCTGAAATCAGGAGTTGCACTCGTGCCGAAGAATTCGCATGGCCGAATCCGATGGTTTTTCTCGGCCACGGGCGTTTGGCCGTTGAAAGAGAGGCGTCGCCCGGTTTGCAGACATGGCGCTACACTCCTCTATAGCGACGAAGACGCAAATCGAGGTCAACATCAATGGCACGCTTGCATCTGACCCTAACTGCGCTCTGCACCTTGTTCTTCAGCGGATGTTCTCATTCGAGATTTGACCCAGCCGTTGAGGGCCAGAAGCTCCTGCAACGGGATGCCGAGTGGTCCCAAGCGGCATCGGAAGGGAAGGACATCGAGAAGATTCTCTCGTATTGGTCAGATGACGCGCAGGTAATCGAGCCTGGACAGCCGGTTCACCAGGGCAAAGCGGAGATCCGCAAATTTGTGTCCGACAGTTTGAAGATTCCGGGCTTCCATATCCATTGGGTTTCGAGGGATCCCGTCTTCTCCCCAGATGGGAGAATGGCCTATATGCCAGGCGCGGAGGAGATGACAATACCAGACTCAAAAGGGGCGCTGATAACAGTTCATACGCGAGGCATATCCGTCTGGCGTCGCGATGCGGATGGCGAGTGGCGCTGCGTTGTAGACATCGCCAACTGATTTGGACAAGAGCGAGGCAAAGATGAATAGCGGAACAATCAAAAACGGTCTCACTTCCTGAATCAAGACACTTGAGAAGTATTCGGGCAACCCAAACAGGTCCTCCTCTTCCCGATTCGGATAAGTGCACGAGGCTGAATATGAAGAGCGCGTCAATCAAAACTTGTGTCCCCGTCTTCTTCCTGGTGCTATCGTCCCTCGCGGCGGCATCCCAGCAAGCTGCCCCAGACATGGTTCTTCTCAACGGAAAGATCTTTACCAGTGATGTTGTGCATCCGTATGTGCAAGCTCTCGCCATCCGTGGGGAACGAATCGCGGCGACCGGAGACTCGGCAAAAATCAAGGCTCTTGCCGGGCCGCACACCAAACAGATCGACCTCGGCGGCCGCACCGTGATTCCGGGAATCAACGACGCACACAACCACCTCGGAGTCGCTCCTCCCGATCACATTGACTTGGAACTTGCGAGCCCGGACCCGGCTTGGCCTGAAATGAAGGCTGCCATTGCCGCCGCCGTGCTCAAGGCGCCGAAAGGAGCGTTCATCAACGGCGCGATGGCCTGGAAGATCTTCCGCGACCTTGCAGTGGATCGGGACACGCTCGACCAGGTAGCTCCCAACAACCCGGTGATTCTGCAAACCCTGACCAATCATGCTTGGATCATGAATAGTGCTGCGCTGGCGCAAGCTGGAATTCGAGAGGACCAGCCGGACCCGTTGGGTGGGCGGTTTGAGAGGTCACCCGGCGGAAGGCTCACCGGTGTCCTCCGCGAATATGCCGTGTTCGATGTAGAGCGCACGTTTGCAGACCAGACCAGCGGAGCTGACGCAATTGCCGAACTGCGCAACACCCTTTCTGAGGCTCTCAAGTGGGGGATCACTTCGATACAGGACATGTCGAATGATATGCCTCCCCAGCGTTGCGTTGCCCTCCTTGAAAAAATGCCTACTCCCATTCGGATTCGTGTAATGAGGATGCCGGGAACGACTCCTGCCGGCCGCAATATTCAAGAGGGCAGGCCGGTGCCACAGAGCTCGAATCCTCTTATTACAGTGAGCGGCACTAAGTGGATGCTCGATGGAACTCCGATTGAAGGAACTTTTGCGCCGCGCAACGATCCAGCAACGGTGGGCTACTTCGTTCTGCACGAGCAGTTGACATTCCCAAAAGATCAGCTCGCCAGCATGCTGCGGGAGACGTTGCAGGACCATGATCAACTGTTGCTTCACGTGTCCGCTTATCCGCCTGCTGCGGCTATGGTAGATGCGATGCAATCCTCGGGCGGAACGCAGGTTTGGGCCAAACAGCGAGTCCGGTTCGAGCACGGCGACGGCCTGACACCGGATTTGATTCCGAGGGTGAAGCAATTGGGAATCGTCGTAGTACAGAATCCATCGCATCTCACCGTCGAGAATTTGAAGCCCGATCTGCGCAGCTTTTTTGAAGACTTGAAAGTCCAACCATTGCGCTCCTTGCTCGCCGCGGGCATTCCCGTCGCATTGGGTTCCGACGGTCCGACGAATCCGTATCTGAATATCATGTTTGCTTGTCTCGATCCGAACCGGCCATCCGAAGCCATCACGCGGGAGCAGGCAGTGATCGCCTACACCCTGACTTCGGCATACGCCGAGTTTGCGGAAAAAGACAAAGGCAGTCTGGAACCAGGGAAACTTGCTGACCTGGCTGTTCTCTCGCAGGATATTTTCACGGTCGACACTTCGGATCTTCCGAAGACAGAATCGGTGCTGACGATGGTGGGCGGAAAGATTGTGTATGACGGGAAAGTGATCCGGTTAGATGATCCAGCGGATTGAGGCCATTCGGCGCGAAGGACTCGACATTGCCGCAGATATCTAGGCATAACTGTGAGGAGTGTCACCAATGATGCCTTTCGCCATAGGCGCAGAGTTCGTCCTTTCCCAGGTCTCAGAAGCGGGACCACGGGGGCTCGGCCTAGTGGCAGACTACATTCTGCCGGCTGCCTTTTTCGCCACCTCGCGCAGCTTGTCGAGCTCCGTCGCAGCTATCGCGGTGCCATCGTTCGCGCTCGCCGCGGTGAGCTGAACGGTGGCGTTTCCCTTCAGCAAAAAGATCTCGAAGGTCGACTTCGTTGACGCCGAAAACGCGGTCGCGCCCAACCCCGGTTCATCCTTCGGCGAACCCTTGGCGTCCTTCATTCCCTGCCTGTTCATCTCAAACAGCATTTTCGCGTTGGCGGCGACAGTGTAATTCACGATTGCGAGTGTTACTGTTTGGCCTTTTGAACTGTACCCGCAAATCTGTGGCGAACTCATGTCTTGCTGAGGCGGACCCCCGAAGAATGCCCGGGCATCCTCGACTGTCACCAGGGAACACAGGCTCTTCATTTGCGCCGTGGCCCCACTCTGCAGCACGACCAGAGACAGAATCAATACGATGATCCGGGACGATTTCATGCAGCCGAGGATAACACCGATCGGGATCGGATACCGACGAAGAATTCGGAGCAAGCCGGAAGCGTGAACTAGGGTTGTATTCTATGATCCGGACGTGGGATGCCGCTTTTGGCGAGAGCGGCACAATCTCTGTCTTCGATATAGGTTGGTGGTTCGCAAATCTGCTTGCCCAGGATCATCCTCAGCTGACGCCATCTGGCCAAGGCGCTCATTCCGTTTATCCATTATTGAGTGCATCCAAAACTCGCCGAAGAATGCTAAACGCGTTAAAAAAGGAATTCAACCTGCCAAGGTGCGCTGACGGTTCGATTGCCCGCGAGCATCAACAACAGTTGCGAAGCTCGCCGCTCCTCTTCGCTGGTTAGATAAAGATGACAACGCTGTTTCCGGAACGCTCAATCGCGTGCGGAAAGCCAAACTTGTCGCAGCAGTCGAGCGTTGGCATTCAGTGGAGGCGCGCCTGACTGGATTGGATTCGACGGAAAGGTAATGTACGATGTTGTCGTTCCGCTCCGATCCGTTCGGCAGAACACACGAGTTGCTTCCGTGCCGGGCTGCTTGGAGGTGTTCTCGTGGAACTATTCAGAAAGAGCAAGTCGAAGTATTACTGGTATGACTTCACGGTGCGCGGCGAGCGCTACCGCGGGTCCACCAAGGAGACCGACGAAACGAGAGCGCAGAAGGCTGCCGCTCTCAAACTCCCTGCCACTATTAAGGGCGGCGACCCGCTCGACAGGAAGCCGCCCACGCTTTGTGAAGACTTGAAGGATTTCCTTCAATGGGTGGAAACGGGACGGCTCGAGGCCGACAGCCGCCGCTATTACAGAAACGGCTGGAGGTTTTTGGAGCAGACGAAGATCGCCGGAATGCGATGCCAAGCGCAATGCGATGAGGGGCGTTAGTCAGAGAGCCGCTGTCACGCAATAGCCGTCCATTTCCGACAAACATCGACGGGCTTTCGATGATGCGCTGACGATAGGAAACACGTCCAGATGGCCGGTCACGGTGGGCTTTCAGGGATTTTCCTCCGCCAGGGCGGCGATGGAGAAAAATGCAAGCAGCATAGATACCAGGGGCACACGATTACGCATGAAGGGATACTAGCAGCCGAGGTTCGTAGACGATGACAAAAGACAGGTCGGTACCGAACAAGCCGCTGGAGCTGACTACAAAACCGCACCCGGTTTGTCGCCCGCTCGTCAGTAATGCTCTGTACAACTAAATAATCTTCGGTTCAGTACCGGCAGATCGGCGTTTGAGGTGCCTCCGAATCCTCAATGAGCGCATCATCTCCATAACCGGCCAATCGCTTCCCATTTTCATTCAGGTGCTCTGGAGTTTTCTTATCTCGGCGAGGATCTTGATGAGGCGGTTGGAGAGCCTGAGGAGACGATTGCGGGCATTACCGTTTGGGAGAGAGCGGCGGAACATTTCCATGACGTGTTGCGCGGCGATTAAGGAGTCGATGAGGCCGTCGAGGCCTGCACGAACTGGTCCGGTAGAGGTTTTGGGTTGTGGAACCAGATGCCT
Organism: uncultured Acidobacteriaceae bacterium; assembly: GCA_963704415.1. GTDB lineage: Bacteria > Acidobacteriota > Terriglobia > Terriglobales > Acidobacteriaceae > Telmatobacter. Next base: position 4,521,049 of record OY969908.1, read on the forward strand.
GGGCCTGGAGCGGGCCAGTTGGAACTCGCGCTCGAGATCGGTGAGAGCCACGTCGAGGTAGCGCATAGTCATGGCCGGATCGACGTGGCCAAGTAACTTCATCAGGACGGGGAAGCTGATGCCGGAGCGAAGCATCTCTGTGGCGTAGGTGTGCCTGAACTGATGGGGGACGATATGCGTCGCGAGTGCGAGAGAGTGGCAGACCTGATGCAGGTAATCACGAAGTTGAACCAGGATAGCTATTTTGCTTCCGGGTCGTGCCAGGAGCCGTCCATCGGGAGGCAGAGGATCCAGAGAGCGGAAGAAGCGCAGGCGGTGTACAAGATCACGGACGAAGGCATCGACGGGGACCATGCGCTCGGTTTTCAGTTTGCCGAGGGGAACATGGATGGCCCATTGGTTGGGGCCTGTGGCGCGTAGGCAGTCGTAGGACAGGTCGACGCATTCGCCGATACGCATGCCGGTGTAGCGGAGTAGCAAGAAGACATTTCCGCCGAGATCGTTGCGGCGCATGAACTCTTGGTGGAGGAGCTGATCCTGCTCGGCGGTGAGCGGTCGTGGCAGAGTGTGAGGCGAGCGCGGAATATCCTCGCGCATCAACAAGTGGGCCAGTTCAGGGAGACGGTTTGTGCGAGCCAACTGATGGAAGATGGTGCGCAGAGCGAAGAGCCGGCCGATGCAGGTTGCCGTGGCCAGAGGCGGATTCTTGGTGCGCAGGTGCGCCATCCATCCGAGGAGATGAGGATCGCGGTGCAGTTGGTCGAGCCGCGTAACCGCCGGGTGTTCGGTGCCGAGATAGACGAGGAAGCTGCGCACCACGATGTTGTAGTTGCGTTTACTGGAAGGAGTGAGTGCGGTCGACAGAGACTCGACCGCATGCGCGAAGGTATGCGCCAGAGGATGCTGGAGTGGAGGACGGCGCCAACGCATCACGAGAGCCTCGGTTGAGGATGGATGCACTGCGCTGCCGCGCGGGCATACTGCAGATAGACGTCCTGTGGGGAGACCTTCACATAGCGCAGCGTGGTTTCGATGTCGGCGTGACCCATCAGCTGCATGAGCGCAGGCAAGCTCATGCCTGCTCGCACCATATCGGAAGCGAAGGTATGTCTAAAACGATGAGGATTAGCCAACTGAATGCCGGTTGTCTTGCGATGGTGCCGAAACAGCGAGCGGAATCCGGCGGGCGTCATGGGGGCGCCGCGAGCGGGCCCTTTCAACGCAACGAACAGAGCTGCGGAGCAGGGATCGGGCCGTTCCAGGCGCAGATAGTGATCGATCAGCTGCGTCGTTTCCGGCGCCAGAGGTAGCAAGCGCAGCTTGGTGCCCTTGCCGCGCACGCGGATCTGACCTTCGGACAACAACGCGTCGTCGCGATTCAAGGCCATGACCTCGGCGGAGCGAAGTCCATGCATGAGCATCAAGCCCACGATGGCCAGATCGCGCGCGTTGCGGAAGCTGGACCAGAAGCGCGCCACTTCGTCGACGGAGAGGGGGACGATGTTGAGCTTGGGTTCCCGCATGCGTAGCCGACTGATCTCGAACCTCGGACGTCCCAGGCCCATGGGCCTGCGGTGCAGGAAGGGCTGATGAAAGCCTTGCGCGACCTGGCAGGGCGCGTCGGGGAACTCGTTGCGGATGGCGCGATCGACGGTAGCGACGCGGTCGTTAATGGTGGTGGCAGAAAGCGCAGGTTGCTGACTGGACTGGAATCGCATGTAATCGAGCAGGGTCGATTCAGTGAGGTCGGCCTTCGCGATGTCGCCGGTGTGGTGAACGCTCTCCCACCAGCGCACGAAGTGCAGCAGGCTGTGGGCGTAGCTATACAGGCTCTTGTCTGCGAGTCGGCGGACATACTCGCGGTCCAGGTAATGATTAATCCAGCGAACTCCCCCGCCGGTGTCTTGCTCAATCACCTGAATCGGACTGTGTGCGTCCGATGAGTTCTTCTGCTTGATCACGCGAAACTTCATGGCTGAGCTGCCTCCAAAACAGACTGGAACTGTCGCGCATCTGCACCCTGGACGAAGAAGGAGTTGGGGTCCTGTCCTTCAGGCAGGAGCACGCGGCGAACTGCGATGCCTCGAGTGCCAAGACGATGGGCCAGTAGTTCGGCGGCTTGCTGGCCGCTGTGGTTCTGATCGACATCGAAAGTGAGATAGACGGTGCGCGGTTGTTCGCACAACTGTCGAAACTGGTCTGCGTTGAGATGGGTTCCCAACGAACAGGTGACGTTGTGAAAGCCCGCCTGGCGTAATACGACATAGTCGAAGAGGCCCTCGACCAGAATCACCTCAGGGCAATGCCGGACCTTCTCCCATGCATACAAGCCTCCCTTGGTGCCGGGCAGAAAGCGATGCGCGAAGGCGGTACCGATGCTGCGGCCGTAGATGTTGATGATGTGTTCGCCCTGACGCAATGGGAAGACGATGCGCTGATAGAAAGCATCAGAGCCGTTCACGTTAAGCAGGCCGGACTGCCGCAGCAGATCGGAGGAATAACCCTGTGCCGTGAGATGTCGGCGCAGACTCCCGCCCGGAGCGTAACCGATCTCGAGTTCTCTGATCAGGGCGGGATCGTACACTCCGCGCCGGTTGAGATAACGCATCGCTTCGGAATAGTTATCGAGTTGCGGCTGATAGAAAACGGCAGCCTGTTCCAGCACCGCGGCGGAATCGACTGCAGGACTGGTCTGCGGATCAAGGCAGGCGAGGCTCTGGCGGAACGACAGTCGGCGGGACAACTGGATAAAGCGAACCAGGTCGCCGCCTTGTCCGCAGCCATGGCAATAGAAGACATCCTTGCACGTGTTGACATAGAACGAGGGTTGGGTCTCCTCGTGCAACGGACAGAGACCGACGATCTCGGAGCGGCCTATAGGTGAGCCCTTCCAGTTATGCGTCCGCAGATACTCAATCAGCGGCAGGCGCCGCTTGAGTGTTTCGACGTCTTCGCCCACAACGCTCTTTTACCTCCGGAGCCAAGCGTAGGAGAATGGCGTCGGCAATCCCAGGCAAGGATGGTGGGTGAACGTTTTTTTTCAAAGACGCAAGCGACAGAGAACTTCGAGGGTAGGAGTTATCCACGACAGCGGCCCCGCTTCGTCAAGAACCTGAAGCCCGTGAGCCAGCCAATGAGCTACGCGGGTCACGGTCCGGTTGAGAAAGGAAAGCGCCGGCTGAGAAAAATCCAGGCCACTCAACCAGCGCCGAACTGTGGAAGGGTCCGGCAACCGATCAGGGTCTCTCAGCTTGGGCGATGCCTTCTCCCACGAACAGTGCTCCGCAATGCGCCGCAACAATGCCTGGCAACGCGCCAGCAAACTGAAATGCGTGTAAGGAAGAGAAAACAGCGGAAGGAAGGTAAAGGTTGTCCCGCAATCGGCGCAGCGGCCGCGATGGATCCAAATCCAGTCGTGATGCTCGTCGTGCGCCTGCTTGCGGCGCCGTCCGTGACCAATGATCGAATCCCGTTTACAAACTGGACAGCGGCGTAAGATGATCTTGTCGCAGTCTTCTGCCCAGTCGGTGGCAAGCTTGCCCGGCGCAGCGGAAACTGCGACAAAGAGGATCGTACCTCGCAGGGGTTCCGCCGCTGGCTTCGACCAGCCAAGATCATCGCCGGAAGCGGAGCCCCGCCTCCTGAAGAAAATACAACTGAAAGAAAATATAACTTCTTACCAGGCATGATCCGGGATATTGGCCGGTTATCTCCGCCAATGCGCGTTTCGAGGGCGGTTGGGCTTGGAAGCGTTCTTAGGCCCGTTGGCAACCCCTGAGAGCGAGATAAATGGTGAGATCGTTGTCGATCCGGCTTCGCTACGGGATCACCCTTTGAGGGAACGGGTCAGGGCTTGTGGCCGGCGGTCCATTGGCCGATGTTGATGATCACGAATTCGGCGGGCTCGACGGGGGCTACGCCGATGACGATGTTCAGCCGCCCGTTATCGAGATCGTTCTTTGTCATGGTGGTTTGATCGCAGCGTACAAAGAAAGCCTGTTCCGTCGCGGCGCCATGGAGCATGCCGGAGCGCCATTCAGTGGTGAGGAAATCTGTGACGGTAGTGCGGATGCGTGCCCAAAGAGCCTCGCCATTGGGCTCGAAGACTGCCCATTGGGTGCATTCGTCGAGGGAGTGTTCCAGGGAGGCCAGATAGCGGCGGACGTCGACTTCGTTGATCTCCGGGGTGGGACCGCCAGGGTGGGTGCGCAATATCTCATTCTCCGGATCGGGGCGGATGGGCAGGTGGTCGGTCATGGGGCCTCCGTTGCCGATTCCAAAGTCTACCTTAAGGGCGAGATAGAAGACGGAGAATTTGAGGGCGCAAGATGTGAACGGTGAGGTTGATTCCCGGATCACCGTTAGCCTTCCTCAACCGAGTGGTTCTTGAAGGCTTGGCCACGATCCGGGACGGAACTCTATTCCAGGCCCCCAGGGCGGTCATGCAAGAGGATTGAACGGAACCGTCAGCAGAGATTCGTCGTATCCCAAAACAACACGAGCAATATTCCGGGAAGTTCAGGTGCGTGAAGAGCACAATGCCAGAGCTAAAGACGAATATTGAAACATACCCTCCGTTGCTCGATTTGTTGCGCTACCTCTGCGCCTTCATGCTCTACATGTATGGCATCAGCAAACTCGTTCACTTGCAGTTCAACATGCAATCTCAGCTTGCTCGGCAAGTGATCGGCTCGCTGAACGGCCATCAGCTCACGTGGTTCTACTTCGGCTTCTCTAGGATCTACGCCTCAGTTCTCGGGCTAACGGAAGTGTGCGGTGCGAGCCTGCTGCTCTTCCGAATGACCACGCTCCTTGGGACGCTCGCGATGCTTCCGGTGATGGCCAACATTCTGCTCATCAGCATGTTCATCCTGGTTAACGATTACGGACCCTACTTAATCTCGGGTTTCATCTTCGCATCGCTGCTCATCATCCTCTGGCATCAGCGTGTCGTTCTCGTTTCTGCGCACTCCCGGTGGATTCGATTGATCATCGTGTAGGCTGCAACCACAATCATGGTCTCAGGTGCGGTCCTTCAGCACCATGTGCAGCGTTCACGAGAACAGAACACTCATCGACCGACTGCGAATAGTCGCAATTAGCGCTCGGAAACTGGTTCGTCGGAAGGATTTCCATGCGCGGTCATTCTTCCGGTCGAGCCACCCGTCTACCCTGAGGTTGCACCATTCCTCGCGTGAACGTCAAAGAATGCCGGCGTTGGGAAGCTGCCAGCGTCGCCCGCTCTTTGAGCTGAGAGAGTTCCGTACGCTACCACTTCACCAGCTCCACGCGCCGGTTCTTCGCCTTGCCATCCTCTGTATCATTCGATGCGACCGGCGCGTAGAAACCGCAACCAAACGAGTTCAACCGATCAGCCGCAATACCGTACTTCGAAGTCAACTCGCGAACTACCGCGGCAGCTCTGCGGCGGCTCAGGTCGAGGTTGTAATCCGGCCCTCCCTGATTGTCCGTATGCCCTACCACCGAAACTCGAAGGCTTCGGTCGGCGGCGAGCAGCTTCGCAATCTCCTGCAAGGTAGCCTGCGAATCAGGCCGCACGGAATCTTTGTCAATATCGAAATAGATTCCGTACAGTGCGATCTTGCCGGAATCGGCCAACGACCGCGACATCTCACCCGCATTCACGAACGCCATCTTCTTTTCCATCTGCTGAGGCGTCACCACCACTAACTCCGCAAGCGCGGTATCCTTCGTCACCCTTGATTGAAGTCGATCCGGCATATTTCCGTCTCGATAGGAAGTGACAAAAATGTAGTAGTAGGTAGGCGAAGCATCCTTCGTCCTGCCCACCAGGACGCGCTCCTGTGCTTCGTTGTAGGACAGAATGTCGCCGATCTTGTCTTCCACTGCTATCGGGCTCAGGGTCGGTCCAAACCATCCCCTATCGCTCGTACTCTTTTCGTAGAGCGTCACCAGGTCCAAGCGCTGGAATTCGAGCTTGTAGTTACGAAGAAGTTCCGTTGGAGTTCTGCCCGCCGGGGCCACATACGTGTACCTGCTGACCAATCCCTCGATCTTCAGGCTCTTTGTATATTTCGGAGGATCTTGCGAGCTAGGCGGACCCATCGGCAGCAGGAATTCGTCGAACCTTGGCTCTCTGTATCCGATGATTTCGCTTCCTTCGTAGCGCTTCATTCCCGGCGGGTCTTTCGAGCCGGGAAGATCCGCAGCAAGAGCGGCGATTCTCAACGCCGCCAAAAGCGACAAAAATGTGAGAGTTCGTTTGGACATGGTCGTGCCTCCAAACATCCGCAACAGTCTATACCGCGGGTGCCGAATCCTGAAATCTGCTTCAGGCACTCACTCTTGAGAATTCAAGTTTGGATCTGCGGACGGAACGCCGCCTGCTCGTTACCATTTACTCTCCTCGGTGGGCAACGATCCACTCGGAACGCTTCGATTCTTCAAACATTTCGCAGCTGCCGGCCTTCACGAGCCCGCGCCTGCGCAAAGGATACGGATTCGGGCCAGAGGACATAAGTCCAGCCCCAGCTTGGGGCTCTTGAGTATCTCTGCCTTAAATGACTTGTTTAACGTTGTCCTTCTCTCCCCTCAATTTCATCGACGCCTGGACCAGCCCTTCCCGGGCTACCTCCATTCGTAAGGCGCATGATCTATCGCTCAATCGACGGTCGAGACTTAAAGCCATACCTCTGCTCACAGGATCGAAGCGCTGTCGATGTTCCGCCCGTGGGTTACCGTCCGCTCGGAATTTACCTACTCGATCAACAGTTGAGCGACATCTTCAACCGGGCGTCAGGATTGATACCGAGGAGTCGGCTTGCGCCGTGAATCCGGGGGCTGACGTACCGTGGCGAACCGACGTTATCAAGGGCGCTTCTCGAGTACCTAATCCGATAAAGATCCTTAAAACTGGGAACAGCCCGAAACGAATCACGACTTGAATTCACTATTGATTCATAAGGAATGCGGTGAAGCAGCTATGGCCATGAGAGAATTCAAGGGCTCGGGTTGCGTCCCTTCAGCGAGCCAGGAGCGCTTCCAAAAGCGGTCGTTTATTGCGCGTTGACCTCGCCTCACAGCGCTAGGCAAGAAACTCCTCGATTTTATTCATTGACTGTCCACCGTGTTCTCGCTATTCTTCGGCGCCACGTGCTTTCCCTCTGATCCATTGCACCCTGCATGAATCTGCCGCCCCCTGTTCCCACACGGAGTCCCCCCAGATGAATGAAACTGCTATCGCTCAGGTTCTGTTACAAACTACTGGGTCGCTGAAGCCTGCGAGCTTCACAACTGTCGCTGATCTCGAAGAGACCCGCACCATTCTCGCCCAGACGCTGCTGCACGGGATCGCGCCGGAACAGCTCATCTCGAAGCCGGCTACCGGAGCAGCCAAACCAGCGGTAGTCCATGCGGCCACGTTCGATGACACGGTACAGTCGCAAATCCAGAAGCTCGCGACCAGTGTTCTCGCCGGGCACGATCCCGCTGCGACTCCTACTCAACTCGCCTACCTGAGTTCGCTCGCTGCGCCCAGTACCTCGGCGCCGGCGTGGGCCTCCGGCATGGCTGTGACCAAGACTCTCGGCCCATTCGAGGACAACTCCGGCATACCCTATTGGTTACACATATTCAACCTAACGTTCTCGCTGCAATTTGCATTCGGGAGTGCCGCCAATGTCTTTGGTGTCTTCCCTGTGAGGATCGACATCGGTGACACACCGGTACATCTGGACCTGGGAGCGGGCAGCATCTGGTTTCCGGCTCCCTGGTTCGCCGCCGGCTCGCCTTCCGGCAGCTTCACCGGATTTCAGATTCAAGGCGGAGCTCTGGATTTCAGTGTTCCCGTCAGCCTCATCTCCGGCGTCGTAGTCGTGCCTTCCGGTGCGACTTTTACGCTTTCTGCGCAACTGGCGCCGCATCCTTCGCCAACGCCTGCCAATGGTGCCGGCGCTGATGCCAATCATTCGAAAGTTCAGACTCCGGTCAACATTCAAATTGATTTCGCCGAGAATTCCGCAAAGCTGGTTGCGCTGGGCGACAGCTCGCTCAATGCCTACGGCACTACGGTAAATCATCATTGGAATCATCAGGCGCCGGCTTTCGCATCGGGACAGGTTGCTATCCCTTGCGACGCCGATGTTGCAAGCTTCGCATTCAGCAATGTGCGGTCGACGGTTTTCATTCCCTCCGGCTCGGCTGCAATTGCCGCTGGAGGATGGGCACTCCCGGCGCCCGTGACTACCATCGCCAATCTTGGCGAGGCGGACGGCGCGGGCTACCTCTACCTCGGGTTGAATTTCGGTATCTCCGCTTATTGGCAGACACAGCCTCAACCCTACGCGTTCGATGGCGTAGTTCTGGAAGCATCGCCTGGAACATTGTCCATCCTCGCTTCATCCTCAAGCACTAAACCTGCTGTTTCAACGATCGAATTATGGGATGAGATACCAGCCGCGCTGACTCGCAATTCGACGATCGATGTTATCTATTCCAAGCCTTCGGTCGAGTACCTGGCGACGACGAGCACGGAGCTGCTCTACGCAAGCGGAACGCTGAACGCCTATCTCGACCGGCCGCTCGAGGCCAATGGATCCCGCTTACCCTTCCTCAAGATGAACGCGCTGGCAATCTTCTTTGCGGAAGCGACCCAGACGCGGGCCTTTCTGATAGCGGTTCCCAACACCAAGCCGTCGATCTACTTGAAAGAACTCTCCGTTGCATTCAAGAACGCACTCCTGGGAGTCGAACCACCGTCATTGCTGGTCTTTATCGGAACGCTGCAACTTCAGACAGCGATTGTGCTTCAATGCCGGCTTGCACTCTTCTTCCGCGCCTTCTGGCTTCTGCCGTCCTTGCCCGATCCCTACGCCGCCAACTTCGATACCGTCGAAACAATTCGCTCGCAAGAGAGCGGGCAGAGTACTGAGATCTTGCTCATCGAGATACAGTGGGCTGGGGCTTCGAATCAGCCGAGCATTCAACTGGCGCTGGCGTCATTTTCGCAAACCGGTGCAGGAGGTGGATTCCTCGAAGAGATTGCATTGGGCCGCCGAGCGGGCGGGCTGGTACTGCTCGATCTTTCGAGCCGGGCCGATCTGTTCGGCGTCAAACTGGCCGCTGACTACGATTCAGGTAGCGATCAGGGGCCCGCGAACGCGCAGGGAGATGCACCCGCGTTCGGGTTCACAGGTCTTTCTTTGGCCTTCAATCAGGGATTGCTGGCCACGTTCGCGCTTCCTCAGACTTCGTGGGAGCCGATGGTTTCCGAGGAACTGCCTCACGGCTTAATCTCCGCCGGCATCGACGCGGGAGACGGCGGGCCCTTGGTAGTTCATTCCATCAACTTCCAGCAACTTGTTCCTCTGGCCCCGATCCCCGTGCTCACGTCGCAAGTGAAAAACGTTTTAGCCGGCAAGCCGTTCCATGCCACCTTCAGTCTTCCCTTCGGACTCACCGCACGCATCGAGCAGCCCAACGCACTGGTTAAAACAAAGGCCGGCCTGGTGCCGCAGTTGTTTGCCAATCTCGGGGCATTCGGTCTCAATCGGCCGGAGTTCATGGGCCTTGATCTTCGCGGCGGCCACCAACTCAAGGTGATCGCACCTTCTAACACCACGCCGCCCAACGCTGACCAACCCAATGCGAGCTTTGGCGGCTTCACGCATGTCTTTCCAAGTCCACCGGATCCTGGTCCTTCCGGGTACGGTTACTCCGTGCTTGGCCAGGATGTCGGCCAGATCTTCGAGGGTGAGTTTGGCAGCGGGGGAACGGTTCCCCTGCGGCGCATTGATTTCTCAGGCTATGGCGCGAGCATCTTCAGCGATTGGAGAGATGACCAGAAGCCTCCGGCCATTATCAAAGTGCAGTTCAGCACCATCACCGGCCGAACTGGATACGAAGTAATCAAGGCGGAAACCATACTCTATCCTTACTGCGTGCGCCTGGTGCGGACGGTCACCATTCAGCGCAAGCTGGCGGGATGGGTGGATCGGAAGGACTCTGGATGGCAGGCCGCAACTCCAGGCGAGTTCGCGTTCCTTACCCCCGATTTCACCGGCCATGTACATAAGGGCGCAGTGCTCGGCGTCTACAACGTCCGGAACATTCGCGATCTTGAAGGACCGAGCAATGTCATCACGGCGACACCCGCTCCGCCTCCGCCGTTTACAGATCCATTCCAGTTCCGCAGAGTCCTCTTCGACGCTGAGATAGGGATTGACAACCGCACCAGTGTGGTCGCGGGCGGTACGGTCAGCAGCATCCTCGACGCGTCCGGAAATCCGATTACCCTCGTCCCTTCCCGCGACCTGGTTGGTTATGTGCAGTTGTCGCCTGTCTTTGATCCGGTAGATCCGGGCAACCTGGGCTATCTGCCCGGGCTTGATCAAATCGTTTCATTGATCGCTCAAAGCGGCCCCTTGACGCCCGATCTGCCTTGCGTCATGGCGGTGGCAAGCCTGGGCGCGCAGCCCGGAGTCGGCCTTCGCTGCACCACGGTTGAGGTGAACATGGCTCTGAATGGCGCGAACTCACCCGCCGTTGCAGTCGCCGTTCGCGGAGCACCGCAACTTCCGCGGGACGGGGCGTGGGGAGTAGGCAAGCGCGCATCCACTGAACCCGCTCCCCACCTGCTGCCGCCGAACGCTTCGATTCCCCTGGTCCAGAACTCGGCCGACACCACCGCGTGGCACTTCGCCGACACGACGGATGTGTTGCAGCTCGGTAGCCCCGATAGCATTTACAGCTTTCTGCAATCGACCGGCACCCAGAAGGTCTTGTTCGAACAGCCGAACGTCCCGCAGGCCGGAGTGGCGAGCAGCGGTGGTGGACAAGCGCCAGGACTGCAACTCCCTGCTGCTCCCAGTTTCGGCGACATGGGAGCGCTGCTCAATGCCACCGGACTGTTTCCCGACATTGCCAATGCTCTTTCGCTTGTCACGGGCGCTGTGGAGCAAATTGAAAACCTGGCTGGCGGACTCAAATACAAGAAGGAATATACCTACCCGCTTGATCCTTCCACGGCGACAGGAGCGAAGCAGAGCACGCTCGCCGATCTCGCCGACGTCTTCAAGCTCGAACTGGCCTACGCCGACACAAGCAAGGGAACATCCAAGCCTACCAAGATCACGCTCATCATCGATCCAACCGCATCACCGCGCTGGTCGATCTCGATTACTCCTCTGAGCCTGCTGGTCACTATTCCGTCACTTTCTCCCGACCCGCTGCTGACCATCATCGCCGGATTTGACGCCGATCCCACCGCGTACGTTGGCGGCTTCGTCGGAGACGAGAACACCAAACCGCACGTCACTAACCTCAACGTCCAATTCAACGGCGCGCTCGACGTGATTCAAACTGTCTTCAGCCGCATCGAGGCAATCGCGTCCTTTCTTCCTGGAGGCAAAGCCGCGGGGCTCAAGATTGCGCTCTCTGACGGAAAGCTAACTGTGGAAGACAGTTTCGCGCTTCCAACTCTGCCCCTTGGGCTCGGCGAACTGAGCGGCATCAGCCTGGACTTGGGGCTAGCCATTCAACTCTCGCCTCTGAGCGCCGGATTCACGGTCGGGATTGGCAGCCCCGACAACCCGTTCAATTGGATCGTTTCGCCCTTGGCCGGCAACGGCCTCGTCGACATCGGCCTCAAGAACAATGCGCCCAACATCGACCTGCAGGCCGGGATCGGCCTGGCCTTGGCGATCGACCTCGGCATTGCGTCCGGTTCAGCATCGATCGTCATCGCGCTAAACGTGGATGTGAATCCACCCACCATTACACTCATGGTGTTGTTGACCGGACAGGCCTCTGTCGATGTTCTTGATGGGCTGGCGAGCGCTTCGCTCACGCTTACCGCCGGCATCGGTGTCAGCATCGATCCGCTTCCTGTTCCAACGATCAAGATACTTCCGCCAGAGATCGACTTTCCTTCCGAGACCATCACCATGATCGCCACCGTCTCCGTCGGCATTCACCTCACTGTGGCCTGGGTCGTCAGCGTGGATTGGGACGGCTCGTGGCAGTTCAGTCAAGGCTTCACAACTCCCGAAATCGACGTCAGTCTGTAGCACTGGAGCACCGCATGGCACTCAACGATCTTCGCCTCAGCTTGATGACCTTCCCCCAGCGTGTGACGCCTTCTGGCACGTCCTCGACAATCGATCTGCGCCTGCTCATGTTGCCTCTTGGGGATCCCACTGTCGCGATTGATGCAGGCTGGCCGGCCTTTGCCGGAACCACTCTCAAACTAAACGCCTGCGTGATCGATAGCCTGGCATCGCTCCCGACCAACAGCTCACCCATCGCGCTTCAAGTGCCCTTTACGGCCGCTCCGCCCGCCAACGCCACAGCTCTCTTCAGCCTGCTCAAGAAAAATCTGACCAACAAAGGCGTTACGGTGAATACCAACGCGCCGGCTTCCCCCGATGGCGTTCGCATCAGGAAGTCGCTTCCGTCCAGCTATACCAGCGCTTTCCCTTTCTCTCAGCCGCGCACGAGTGACTTACTGGTTGGCGATGGGTTTGGCTGCGCAATTCGTGGACAAAAACCAAATACGGATCCCAACCCGCCGAAGCCAGTCATCGAGTGGGGACAGATTCTGTCATTCGCTCTGCGTCAGCCTGTGCTGGCGGAAGCGCTCGGACTGACCTATCCGTTTTCCCTCACCATCACAGCTCCGCTGCTGAAGAATGGCGGCTGGATCTACGTCACCGTCGATACCACGCCTGGCGCCAATCCTTACACCGCGGAATGGCAGGCAGCCGGCAACTTCGATTTCCTTCGCCGGTATGCTGCGCGCATTCCCGCAATCGCGCCCACCGACGACCGCACGCTCTTCGCCGTGCAACTGTTCCCAGTAGTGGATACGCCCGCTGGCAACTACGACGACGTACAAGCTGAAGCCGAAGAGTACGACGACGGATTCGCAAAGATTATCCACTGTAACCAACCCGCTAACATCGACGCCGCTACTGCCCAAGCCGATCAGATCGCTCCAGGCGCCGAGGCTGGCATTCAGATCGGATGGGACGACGAGCAATTGACGATCTGGTGCAACCGGCAGCTCGAATTGCTGCGTTTCCGCCTGGGCGCCCCGGCAGACCCCAACAATCCTGAGGCCGCGCTCGGAGTGCAAGGCTATCGCGTCGACGTGCGTCACAACGCGGCTGACGCCTGGCAATCGCTGTGCCTGGTCACGGGCGCCCTGCAATTCAACGGCTCCACCGCAGACGCGACGGGCACAACGCCTTTGCCCGCCCCTAGCGAACTGTGGATCGAGCCGACGCCAATTCGCCCGACACCCACCTCTGGGCCAAATACGGCTGAAGCCTGGCTCCCCCTCTACTTTGCTCAATGGCGAGGATCCTCGCTCGTCGTGCATGACGACACGACCTCAAAGATCACCCCGGGCACCAAGACTCTGCCGAGCAATTTTCTCCAGGCCTTCCTCAGCAACGTGCCGGTCCTCCGTTACGGCCTCGACTACCAATTCCGCGTGCGGCTCGCCGACCTGACCGGAGGAGGCCCGAATTCCAGTGACTCTTCCACCAACCCCGCGCTTGCTCCCATTGGCAAATGCCCCTTTGTGCGCCACCTCCCACCCAAGGCCCTTGTTACCTCACAAACCCCCGCGCCTTCGGCTATCATCCGCGGAACCTTTCCTGCTGTTCCTTCGCAAGTTCCTGTCCCCGATCCCACGCAGGCAATCCAGACCATCACCGTGCAGCGGCCGCGCCTCGGATACCCGGAGGCAATCTTCGCAGGAGTAACTCCCGCCACGTTTACAGGAGCCTCACTCGATGCCCTGATTGCGGACGCTCTCGCCAATCACTCCACACTGAACGTGCCCGACCCTGACGTAGACAGGTTCGCAATTACTGTCGAAGCCCGCATGCCCGCTCACGATGTCGGCACGCCAGGCGTCCTTCCCGACATGACGGACGGTCTTTATCGGGTGGTCTATCGCGTTGAGATTCCGTTCAACGCCACCGTCGCGGATCCGGATCCTAGCGTCACCATCAATCTCGACTATGAAGATATTCACCAGATCTCTGATCTGGCGACGTTCACGCCCGCAGGAACCACCATCACCATTCCCACCGCACGCGACATCCGGATCCGTTTGCAAGCCCTCTGTCAACCGCGGCTCAACTACTATGCCCACGCCGCGCCGCCAGTAGGACTTGTGACTGACTTTGTGGTGCGTAAAGAGGCCACTGCCGAGTCAGCGCTGTTCCCTGTGGATCCTGTCTCACAAGTCAAAGCCATCTACCTTCAACCTTCCGACAATATGGTCCAGCTTCTCGCTCAGGCTCTCGATCTGAAAGCCGATAACCTGGTGTTCACCGGAATGCCCGGCACCCGCACGGTCTTTGGCTGCTCGCAGGCACTGCGCCACACACTCGCCTCCGATTACTCGTCCATCACCTTCGCCAACCAACCAGAGTTTCTTAATCATTGGATCGTCGCGCTTGAATTCGACCTCGATCGTGACTGGACGTGGGATGGCTTCGCTGAACCCGCTTTCACGATCCGTCCCACAGGATCTAGCGGCTCTCCCGGTACCATCAGCTACCTTCCCACCGTCTCGCAATTGGCACTGGGGGATCTGACGACGGCGCCGGATCGCTCTACCACGCGAATCATCTTCTTCGACGCGGCGGAACCCAAACCAGCTCTCGGCGATTTCCCATCGGAGCTCAACCCGCAGTGGAATGTGCAGTGCAACTTCCCCTCCGCGCCGCAGTTCCTGCAGCTCTACGCAACTCGTTTGCCCATCACGGTCCCGCCGGCGCAGACGCCCAAGATCGCCGCTACGGGCATCGCACTCTCACCCTTCCAGCACGACAGCACGTACAGCTCTACTGATCCGCGCCAGCGCTTCCTTTGGATCGAATTCGACAAACCCGTTGCCGATCCGGAGGACATCTACTTTGCGCGTGTCCTCGCCTCCGGGCCCGACCCGTTGCTCTCCGTCGACCTTATCCCCAGCCCGCTCGCCGAACCCGTTTCACCGCCGTTGCCCATTGACCCGGAACTGATCCGCGTGATCTCGCCTGGTGAAAGCGACGATGCAGCCGGAATTGATGCGATGACGCAGCTGACCCCCGCCACTTCGCACACCAAGGGACTTCATTACCTGTTGCCTTTGCCCCCCGGTGTCTCGGCCGAAGCTCTCGAACTGTTCTCTTTCTGGACCTACGAGTTTCGGGTGGGCCACAAATATGACCTGGGCAAAGATTCAGGAGGGATAGAGCAATATCGCTGGTCGACCGCACAGGGTCGATTCGGCGCACCTTTGATCGTCTCCGGCATCCAGCACCCAGCGCCGCATCTCGTCTGCGCAGTCCAGCACACGCCAAAGGCTATCCTCGTCAGTGCGCCTTATGCCACAACCGTCGATAACGGCGTGCGCTTCATCGACACCTATTTCGGCGATCCTCGCACTGAAATCGTAGTCATGCTTTACGCACAGGTGATGCAGATTGACGGTCAGTCTTGGCGCAATATTCTGCTCACCCATCGCGTGCTCGTGCCGCAGATCCCGGAACAGACTCCGGGAGAGTTCTTTGTCAGACCGACTCCGCAGACCCGCGACCTCATCGGCACAACCGCCTTTTCCGAGAAACATGTCGAATCGATCCTGGCTCAGCTTCGCCTTTCCAAACTCACGCCGCTAAGCGTGCTCGCCGTGGAGCTACTTCCCGGGGACGACCTGGGCAAGTCCGACTCTCGCGGACGAGGCAATTTGCGATCTCAGGAACTGCAAGCTGAATACTCGTCGGTGGCAGTCGCCGACCCCGCCGGCAACGACGCACTTGGTTCAGACCTGGGAAACCGGCGTATTCTCCGGACCTCTCCACTGACGCCGGTGCCGGCCATTTGCTAGTGGGACTTGTGGTACTGGAGATCGGCATGGCGTCTGTGAGGTCGCGGACTGCGAGCAACGGATGACTACCGTCGCAATCGGCGTTTTCCATTACCTATCTGTGTCCGCGAATCGAGTCGCCCCGCCATTTCGATGTGTTGGCCGTTAACCGTCAAAAATGCGTGCCTGGAAACTTTCTCCGAGTAGCGGACCATCCGGACAGAGCCGAGGGCCACCTCCTGGGGGCACGCTGGACTCGGAACAAACTCGCTCAGATAATGATCGTGGCGCGCATTGATCTGCGGACTTGGTCTGCCGAGGAGGACGGTTCACTAGCGCACGGCAGGAACTGCTGGTGCCGTCACCCATCCGTAACTTGCGAAGCACTGTTGGAAGATGTTGGCCTTTAAGGCAAACACTCCGTTGGCTGGCAGGTTTAGTCCGAGCACTTCGCTCGGCCCGAATTGCTCGATAGGTGTCCAGAGACCGTCGTCGACATCCAGCGTTGCGGGTGTGTTCCCCCAGGGATTGCGAACGACGATGTACTGTTCGCCGTTGGCGTAAATCCAACCTAGGATAGAGTAGCAATGCCAGGCGACGAGACCCGAGTTGTTGAACGTGACTGGTGAGGGGGCCGCTGCTGCGCTCGCATAAGTGCAGGCCGCCATGGGATTGAAGGTCCAGGAACCTCGGCAGTTTGATCGCACATCGTTCCAGATCGTGTCAGCAGTCACGCCGCTCGTCGACTTCGAGGTGGAGGCCCAGCCGGTGAGACTGACCAGATCGGCAATAGGATCGCCGCCGCTGATCAGGCTGTAATCGGGTGTATCGACGCCGGCAAAGCCAGTGAACCATTTCACCCACGCCTTTTCGTAGATCGCCGGCCAGGTTTCACCGGCATTTGCGGAGCGCGCATAAATGAAGTTCGCGCCCGGCTGGGAAACCGGAACAAGCTCGTCGACCTGGATATCTAACGGCGCCACGCCGGCGGAGCTGTAGAACGGGATCATGTCCACCCCGCCCGGCTCCGGGCTAAAAATGGAATCGCCGGACGCGAGGGTATCCGTCATATTCAGTGGGCGGGTTCGCTGCGAGATCCAAGGTGGATATGCCCACGCGAGCGACGCAAGAGCTGAAATGAAATGGCAATCTGGCGTGGCGCCTTGCACCGGAGCACGATAATCCGCACCGTTCAAGAAAAAGTTTCCCTTTGTTTCCCAACTCGGCAGGGGAAATGGGCGAGGTCGAAATCCTTGACCGGGCTTTGCGGCAGTTGTCGATAGGCGCAAGGCGCCGGCGCGTTGCGCGGATTCGTCCGGTTCCTCGGTCAGGTAACGATGAACGAGGGTCGCGGCATCGGGGATGGAGTGATCCCGGACCATGGTTTTCCGCTTTACATCGAAGCGATAGCCCCGAAATAAAGGCGATCCGAACTGGGGATCGAATAATTTCTCGTACGGCATGCCCAGCACGGTCTCAAGCACCAGCCGAGGATTGGCAACGATATTCCAATCGATCACACGCCTCAATCGGAGCTCGACGAGCGCAAAGGGATTGATGACACCGTTCTTGAGATTGGGTTCGGTTGACCCTGAAGGTATGGATGACATAGCGAATCCTCCTAAGCTAATGTGCGTCTGAGGCTCTTATCGTTTCAACAGTAGTTCATGGATTTCGTTCATCAGGCGTGACCTTGGTAGAAGTCGCCATCTCGGACATCTGCTCCAGCACAGGCCGGAAACGGTATCCCGGAGGCTCTACTGGATTACTCCCCAATCGTCGGCATTGCGACTGAAATCTCGTGACCTATCGCTGATCAAGATCGCCGTTACCTGGGGCGTTCCCCGTTACTAATGCACCCGGAAGTCCCAAACTGAAGCTGGATGATCGCATTGGGCTGTAATCGCCAGTTGCCCCCGAAGAACCCGCCGTCGAATCAAGTTGGGTTCGCATCTTTGAGATGCTGCCTTTTTACTATTGAGAAATCCAGGACCAGACTATCTACCACTGAAACATGGTGCGACCGGTCAGATTGATTCCTGCGAATTTCCCTATACCAACGAAACGATTTCATGCTTCCGTTCACTATTCAAGTGGAGATGGACTTCGTAGAGCGCCTACTCCTTGATCGATCTGAGAGTTCTCTCTTTGATTTCTCGCTCCAAAGAAATCACCGAACGGTGAAGGGAGGACTTATGCAGCTGCGAATTAAGTTCGTTGGTGCGCAAGCGAATGAACAAACCCCGAGCATAGCTCTGTACGTACTCAACATCCGGGGACAAGCCCAAAAAATCGCAACCTCGGAGGATGAGAAACTTAACTTCGAAACCGATGATGCCAGATTGGGATCGCTTATTGCGCTCGGCCCCGATGTAGCCGATCCGAGCACTCTGGATCCAAAGTCCCTGGTCACTTACAAGACTGCTTCTCAACTGGCCGCCTGGGAGAAGAATCCCATTCAGGAGATTCCGCCGCAGTTCTGGCGTCCCTGGCTCCCCATCCACATCTGCCTCGCCGGCTCGGTGAGCAAGTGTTTCCTATTCCTCGAAGACAAGATCGGTGCCCTGCGCTCGATTGCATTGGGAAACACCGTCATTCGCAATCCGATCGGGTACTGTACGCCGGTCTGCAACGGCGTCGTTGAGGTCTGGGAGAGCACCTGCTGCTGCTTCCCTTTCCTCCTCGAAGATGTCCCCGTGCTGATCTCGAAGATCCAGAACGTCCTGGCGGAAAATCCCCTCATGTTTCCCACCCCTCCTCCCGAAGGCCCGTACTCCACGGCCGGCAGAGCGGCTGAGCTTGCCGTCGACCGCGCCATCGCCCACGGCAAGGCCGACCTGCGTTTTGTCCCCAACACACAGCTTCACCAGGATCTGCAGGCGCTTCAGGCCAGTTCCACGGCCGACGCCGTCGCCTACTTCCAGGCTCACCCTTCGCTATGGTGGATCTGGTGCCACTGCTCCAGCACCAAGCTGGCCGAAGCCCCGCTCAATGCCAACGGCACCTTCCAG
Organism: uncultured Acidobacteriaceae bacterium; assembly: GCA_963704415.1. Lineage (GTDB taxonomy): Bacteria > Acidobacteriota > Terriglobia > Terriglobales > Acidobacteriaceae > Telmatobacter. The sequence continues at coordinate 4,539,907 of OY969908.1, forward strand.
TACTGTTTTGACGCGTACCTGTTCCCATGGCTCTTCTGTGGCCACAGCTACTTCTACAAAGTCAAGCAGCTCGTGGGCGGATCATGGCAGTATATCTACGACGGTTCAGCGGCCGGGCAGTATTTCTCGGCAGACGAAACCGCCAACCTCACCACGCTGCTTGGCAATGCTTGCGGATCCGTTACACCCCCTCCAGGCACTGATTTTGTGATCCTGCAGCAGATTGGCGGTACGCTCAGCTACGCCTTGCACAGTAACTATGGTGGCGTGGACGGCAGCAACAACGATCTCACCCAGACCGGACCATACAGCGTGCAGACCCCTCCCTCCAGCGGCGGGCTCGTCAACAGCAACAACGCTCCATGGTGCAAGACGCCGTTCTTCATGCTCTATTTCGATCCGGGCATGGAAGCGCTCGGCGCCTACTACTACCGGCTCAGCGTCGCGCCTGCCGATCTCAACGGCAATCCCGTCGGCGCCATGCAACCGATTCAGAATCCCATCGCGTGGAGTCAGTATATTGAGGTCATTGTCGGCGGCATCCCGGAGATCGAAATAGTTCCCGTCACTCTCGGACCGAACTCGGTGGTCAACGGGGGCGTCACGGTCGGCGGCCTCTTCCAGATCCCGTACAACGCCGATGCCGATTGGCTCTCCGGCCAGTTCCACCAGTACTTCGACACCACCACCCTCAATGCGACGGCCAGCGGCGTTCCGGGTCCCGGATGCGGGCGATTCCTGCTCGCGCTTGAGATCTTCGACAAGAAGGGAAATCGTCTCGTTCCCGCACCCGTTGCACCCGGCTCGGGCGATTCACAGGTAAGCTTCCAGTACCTGCGAATGCTCGCTGCCTCCGGTCCGGGAAGCACGGCAAACTTGCCTCAAGCGGCGTTGACCCATCTATTCTGGGCTGACAATCGTCCCGTTGTGGGTGAGATCGACAACTTCTCGCTCAACGGAGTCACCAGCAACGCGCAATGCCAGTTCCTCAGCGGCTCGGCCTCGGACAGCTTCCAGGTCGGATACCGTGCCTACCATGCTGTGCTCAGCGACGATGGTGCCACGCCGCCCAGCCCGCCCTCGCCAAATCCACTGCCTCCAACGTCGTTCATGGAGTCATTCAGCCTCACCTGGGAACGCGGCTTGAGCGGCCCCAGCGGATCTCTCGACTCGGGTGGAGACATCGACATGCCCTCCACGCGCGCCGCAGGCCCGCCGCAGCAGTCTCCGGCAGCCAACGGTCTATTGTCCACTCTGCTCGGGCCGCCCCCAACTCCACCGCCCACAGCGTGCAGCTTCGCCATTGATTTGTATGTGACGAGCAAGCACACCGATGGAAGCTCGCACTTCGACGACCTCGACGCGGAAGTTCTCGCAGCTGTTGCACTCAGTCTGACCAGTTAACCCGTCACTGAGCGGCCTTCCCGCCCGAATGCCAGACGGCAATCGGGCGGGAAGGCGGTTCAGGCCCTCAATTTTGGCCATGGCGCTAACGATCTGCGCGAAGGTTGCTTCACCATGAGCTTTTACCTGCTAGTCCTGGGCACTCTGGGTGTCTGGCGCATAACGCACCTGCTCAACCAGGAGGCCGGCCCCGCCGAAGTGTTGACGCGCCTGCGGCGATGGCTTGGATCAGGCCTTTTCGGCCGGTTGCTCGATTGCTTTTATTGCCTCAGCCTTTGGATTGCACTGCCCTTCGCGGCTCTCGTCGGGCACACGTGGCTCGAGCGCTTTCTGCTTTGGCCCGCGCTCTCCGGAGCGGCCATCCTGCTCGAGAAAATGAGCGCGCGAACCCAACTGCTTGCGGCGGAATACTACGAAGAGGAAGCGGAGGAAAAACATGTGCTGCGGTAGAAACGCGAGCCAGATGGCGAGAGTCGCAAATAGGGTTTACATCTCTGCTCGACCAGTCCCACAAACTCCCGAGCGGACCCGGCCGCCAGAGTTCGAATACACGGGGGCCACAGCGCTGACCGTCGTCAGCCCCCTCACCGGGCGCAAGTACCGCTTCGAGCGACCAGGTGCGCGCATGAGCGTCGACCCCATGGATCGGTCATGGATTGCCTTTGTTCCCCATCTCAAGCGCTGCATCTGACTCTGCTTGAATGCGGCTTCGCCGCTGCTGCACGTGCACGAAATTGGACCGGTTTTCCGGTATGACGACTCCGGATGTGAGAGCAAAAACCTCACCGCTATGATGCACTATTTGTCGAGCGGCAACCCCATTGCTGCGCGTCGTGCCATGCGTGTCGACCGCGCGCGTTTACGTTTCATCTTGCTCTTTGCCATGAGAACGGCCTCCAATTGCCGTGGCAAATAGCATGATTCAGCTTTCAATCTCGTACCTATGGCGTTTCCCGTTACATGTCGACCGGTCAATGGACGAGCCTGCAAGTAAGAGTTGAAACCTCAAACAATCCCACGATAGGAAGTCTACGCATGGTAGCCAAGGTCGCCCGGCCTGCGGGCCTGCAATGGACGGCATAGTTTAGGAATTGTGCGCGACTAGATAATGATTCGCCACCTTGATGTCTGATTGGTGGCGATGTTTCTCCGCTTCTGAGAAGAGTATTTGTCGCTTTCTAAGAGGTCGAACGATACCTTACAAGAATCGCGAGAAGGCGTAGAAGCAAGGAGATCGTGATGTTTTGTGTCCATGCACCTTGGTTTGTGACATAATTTGCTGGCTCACTTCTCGACGGCTTTAGCTGGGTTGGTAAGAGAAAAGAGAGTATTCGAAACCCAATCGGCCCATCTCTTCCCGACCAAAGAGGTCCAATGAGCAACATTAACGGCAAGGTCTACGCAATGAATGCCATCACTCCCATGAAGCCATGGAAGACCTGGATTCTCCGCGGTTTCTTCTTTTTGCTCGGACATATAAAACCTTTACAGAAAGACCTGATCGACTTGTCCTTTATCGAATTCGCGCGATGGGTAGTCTTGCCGCGCAAAGGATTTCCATTCCTCGGCAACAGCCAAGTGAAGGAAGACCTCAAATACGATTACCTGCTGTTCTTCAGCAACTTCAATGGGACATGGAACCAATACATCGACGCCTTCTCCGCGGTTCTGAGCAAAGGCTTGAATCTTGTCTGGCGCTGGAGCGAGAAGTTTCCCGGTTCGGTTCCCGTGACCTCCTTCAAGGAGTACATCGCCCGGGTCCAGTTCGATACCGACTACTACTTCACCGCATATCCCCATGCCACAGCTAATGACATCAAATCAGCGCACATCGTGCAGTCGTCGCTGGATCAACTTAGCCTCGTGGCCGAGCAGTGCAGCCCGCAGCAGTTTGCCGATGCTTATCTACGCTTCGTGCTGCAAGTCCAGTCCCACCTCGGCGAAACAGGCGAAGCTCCAATCGCTGGATAGAGAAGACATCCGTGCCTAACAAAAGCGGCGACGTCTATGGACTTACAATCCTCTCGCCCATCATCGAGGATGAGAAGGCCACGCCCTCCCACGATCTGCAGATTCGTGACTACCTGGCAAAACTCTCAACCCGGGAAGACAGTCCATTCGCGCAAGCTCCCGGCACACACCTTGCCCGACTGGTTGTAATGGATGACGTGATCTACGTTGGCATGCCGGCTTGTGAAGAGCACCTTCAATCGAAGTACCTTGTCTTTGAGTCGAACTGCGATGGCGACTTGGACGGCTATCTCCGCAGCCTTGTCGACACCATACCGGATCATCTCGACGCCATCTGGAAGCACTGTGTCGGCTACCCCGGAGCAGCCAACCGGCAAGCATTCATCGACTATATGAAGGCATGTCAACTCGATACCACGTTCTACTTCGCAGCCGTCAACGACAAGTCCGTCTCCGAGACGCTACGCGCGCTGCAGACTCAGACGGCAGTTGCCGACTTCATCGCAACGCACCAGGGTGCGGATGCCGCCACGCTGCAACGGGAATTCCTTCAGTTCGTGGCGCTTCTCAAATCGCAGCCTCCTCCCCGACCGGGATCCATGGGGCCTCATCGCTATATCAAGACTGGCGGCCGAAATGAGTAAGCTCAACGAGACCGATATTCAGGGCTTTGTTCTGCGCGGCTACGCCTTGCCCGTCGCCCGCTATTTCTTTCTTCACTTTGAAGACGCGAAGCGGGCGCGCAGCCTGATCGCTCGCCTGCTCAGCCATGTTACCACTGGCCAGCGCTGGGACGGAGCAAAGCCGCAGAGCACGGTGAACATCGCATTTACTCATCGCGGCCTTCAGCATCTGGAACTGCCGGACGCTACGCTTCTGGCTTTTCCGGTTGAGTTTCAGCAGGGCATGAAGCATCGCGCGGAAATCCTCGGAGACTCGGGAGTGAATTCCCCCGATCGATGGGACGAGGTCTGGCGCGACGATCGCGTCCACGCGTGGCTCGGCATCAACGGCCTTGCGTTGGAGGCCTTGGACGCCCGCTCAGCGGCTATCATTACCGCGATCAAGGAGACCGGCGGAGTATCCGTGCTCGGCTCCCAGGAAGCCGCTGCCGAAGTCATCGACGGCAAGCCGACAACCAAAGAACATTTCGGCTTTACCGATGGCTTCGGCAATCCCGACTACCTCGGCGTCGAACGCAGTTCCCAGCCTGGACAAGGCAAGCTATTACCCAATGGAAGGTGGGCGCCTCTGGCAACGGGAGAACTGCTGCTAGGATATGCGGACGAAGCAGGCGAATTGCCTGTCGCACCCGTGCCACACCTTCTCGCCAGCAATGGCACCTTCATGGTCTATCGCAAACTGCATCAGAATCTAGCAACGTTTCGCAACTTTCTCGAGCAACAGGCAACGACCTATGCAGGCGGCAAAGAAAAACTCGCCGCCAAATTTGTCGGTCGCTGGCGAGACGGAACACCGATCGAACTTTCCTGCGACAATCCCGATCCCACCATTGTCGAAGATCCCAATCGCAGCACCAACTTCACCTTCGGCGCAGATGCAGAGGGCACGCGGTGCCCAATGGGAGCGCACATCCGTCGCGTTCATCCACGCGACGCCTTCGGCTTCAATGGCCGGCTCATCAACCGTCGCCGCATTACGCGCAGAGGACTACCGTACGGACGTTTCGCTCCCGAAGGCACACCCGTTTCCGATTCAGAGGAGCGCGGCGTCATCTTCATGGCGTTGAATGCGAGCCTCTCACGCCAGTTTGAATTCGTGCAGCAGCAATGGATTCAATACGGCAACGACGCACGTCTCGGTAATGACAAAGATCTCCTGCTGGGCAATCATGGAGGCCACGGCAGGTTTGTTGTGCAAGGGGATGCGAGCCTTACAAATCCTCCGTTCGTCTGCAGCAATTTGCCGGACTTTGTAGAACTACGTGGCGGGGATTATTTCTTCCTGCCAAGTATCACTGCCTTGGGAATGATCGCAAGGGGCCTCGTCGACCCTCGTTAGATTCCTTGCAAATAGGCATGTGTCTCCGGTATATTCTGCCGGATAAGTCCTGAAAAGTCGGCATCGCGACTGGAATCTGGCGATCTGACGCCGGGTGAGAGTCTCGGGGACTCCCTCACGCTGGGGCGTTTTTCGCTATCAGTCCACTCGGATACCCCAAACCGAAGCTGGATGAGCGCTGCGGTCTGTTGGCAACAATTGATCCGGTGAGGCGTTCCAGGATAAAGGGCGAGGAATCTTGCCTTGACAAGTATCTTACACCTGTTTAGTCTATGCCTGTAGCGAACAGGCCTAAGATGGAAAGCAATGCACGCGATTTGTTTCCCGGCGCGCTCGATATGATGATTCTTGAGTCGCTTCGCCGCCAGCCTGCGCATGGTTATGCGTTGGTGCAACATATCCAGCAGCGATCGAAAAATCTGCTTCAGGTGGAAGAGGGCTCGCTCTATCCGGCGCTTCAGCGGCTGCTGAAGGCAAAGCTGGTGAAGGCGGAGTGGGGCCTTTCGGCGACCAATCGGCGCGTCAGAACCTATCAAATCACGGCCGCGGGTCTGAGCAGTCTTGAACAGCAGATCTCGAGTTTTGAACGTATGTTTGAAGGCATTTCGCTGGTCCTGAACCCGCGCAAAGCCACGACCAGCTGAAGGGATCAGCTGAAAGAGGTTTCCAATGGACTGGATTCCGCAGATCTTTCGCCGCGACAAAATCTACAACGATCTCTCTGAAGAAATTCGCCTCCATATTGAGGAGCGTACCGAGCAATTGATACGCGAAGGCATGAGCGCGAAGGAAGCCGCACGGCAGGCCCGCCTCGCCTTCGGCAACGCCGCACTGCTCGAAGAGCGCAGCCGCGAAGTGTGGCAATGGCCAACACTCGAGTCCATCTGGGCCGACCTCCGGTTCTCTCTTCGTCAATTGCGCAGATCGCGCGGCATCACCCTCGCCGCCGTATTCACGCTCGCTCTGGCCATCGGCGCCAATGCCATCGTTTTCGGCCTCATGGATGGTCTCATCCTGCGACCGCTCAACGTGCCGCAGTCGGAAAACCTCTACGGCACCAACTACGGCAACAATCCTACCTGGCAGTCGTATCCCAACTACCTTGAACTTCGCGATCGTAACCACAGCTTCGAAGATCTGGCGGCCTTCAACATGGTGCTGGGCGTCGGTTTGGATACGGGCAAGGATCCATCGAACGTCAACGGCTTTGCCACCACCGGCAACTACTTCGACGTTTTGCGGATTCGACCCTTGCTCGGCCGATTCTTCCACGCCTCCGATGAGCGCGGGCCCAATAGCGCTCCCTATATCGTGCTCACCTCTGCGTACTGGCATGCCCACTTCCAGGGCGATCCAGGGGTCGTTGGCCGTCAGGTCCGCCTCGACCAGCATCCCTACACCATCATCGGTGTAGCGCCGCCCGGTTTCCAGGGAACCATCTCCTTCCTCGCGCCTGACTTTTTTATGCCCATCGTCAATCAAGAACAGCTCGGCGTAGACAGCCTGAGCACGCGCTTTACCGAACATTCAATATTCGAGTCCCTGGGACATCTGAAGCAGGGTGTCACGCCCGCGCAAGCGGTCGCCGATGTGAATGCGGTGTCAGCCTATTTAGAAAAGACCTACCCCAAGCAAATCGCCCACAAAAGCACGGCCCTTACCCGGGAGGGCCTCACCTCGTTTGCCCCTGCCGCTCTTGGCTTCGTCTCAGCGCTCATGCTGCTGGCGGCATTGATTCTGCTGGCCGCATGTGCCAACCTGGGCAGCCTGTTCGCAGCGCACACTGCCGACCGTTCCCGTGAAATTGCATTGCGCCTGGCGCTCGGCTCCAACCGAAGCCGCATCCTGCGTCAACTCTTCACTGAGGCGGTGCTGATTTCATGCGCCGGTGGCACCCTCGGCCTCATCGCCAGCATGGTGCTGTTACGCCGGCTCAGCGTGTGGCAGCCCATGCCCGACGTTCCCATCCATTTACCTGTAAGTCCCGACGCAAAACTTTACCTGGTGGCTTTGGGTCTGGCATTGGTCAGTGCCTTCCTCTTTGGAATTGTTCCGGTGCGCCAGGTGCTGCGCGCCAATCCCTATGAGATCGTCAAGGCGGGCGCGAGCGCACGGCTGGGAAGACGAATCACGGTCCGCGATGTCTTGCTTGTGGTCCAGATCGCCATCTGCGCCATTCTCGTCACCTCTTCGATGGTGGCCGTGCGCGGACTGGTCCGCTCCCTGCACAGCAACTTCGGCTTCGACCCGCACAACACGATGGCCGCCGGAGTCAACCTCGTCACTGCTGGCTACAACCTAGAGAAGGCGCCGGCCATGCAACGCCGCATGATCGAAGCATTGCAAACCATCCACGGCGTCGAGTCAGTTGGATTGGTGAACGGCTACCCGCCCCTTGTCTATACAGCCGGTGAGCGGGAGAACGTGTTCAAGGAAGGGACAAGCGATCTGCGGCCCGCAAATGCCGCGCTCCTGCCGTTCCACTACCAGGTCTCCCCCCGCTATTTCGCTGCGGCCGGCACCGGCCTGCTTGCAGGCAGAGACTTTTCCTGGCAGGACGACAAAAATGCTCCCGCGGTTGCCGTTATTAATCGCGAATTTGCCCGCACGATCTTCGGCTCGGTCAGCAATGCAGTCGGCAGGAATTTCAAGCTTCATGATGGAACCGAAGCCCGGGTGGTGGGAGTAGTGGAAGACGGAAAATACATGAGCCTGACCGAGGATCAGCAGGCGGCGATGTTTCTCCCTTTCCTGCAATCCCCATCGACTTCAGCCTATCTGATGGTACGTTCCGACCGCGATCCGCAAGAGCTTGCTGAAGCCATGCGCTATAAAATTCACCAGCTCGACGCGAGCCTGCCTGTCGAAACACAAACGTGGACCAACCTCCTCGAGCCCGTCATGTTTCCCTCGCGGATGGCGACTCTGGCGCTGGGCGTAATGGGCGCATTGGGCGCCATGCTTTCCGTTACCGGCATCTTCGGCATGGCCGCCTATTCGGTGAGCAAGCGGCTGCGCGAATTGGGAATCCGCATGGCTCTGGGAGCAAAGAAGCAGGAAGTGCTGCAGGCTGCGCTGGGGCGTCCGTTGAAGCTGCTGGCCATCGGTTCCGCGTCGGGGCTGGTATTAGGGCTGCTGGCCACCAAGGTGCTCGCGTACATCGTGTACCAGGCCACGCCGCGCGACCCGTTTGTGCTGGCCGGCGTCGTGCTGGCGATGCTGCTTCTCGGCCTGCTGGCCACGTGGATTCCCGCGCAGCGCGCGCTGTCGGTCAATCCTCTGATCCTGCTGCGGGAAGACTGAGGCAGTTCAGCGCCCTGACCAATGAGTGCATGCCGGACGTAGTTGGCAATAATACGAGCGGTCCTCGCCTTAAGCCAAATAGGCACCCATCGAACTCGGATAGGTCCTCAAATTGTCGGCATTGAGACTGAGATCTTGTGAGCCGAAGCACCGTTGAGAATCGGCGTCGCCTTGAGCGTTTGTCGATACCTATCCTGGTTTTCTGGTGCAAAGCGAGCTCGATGAGCAATTTGCCCCCTGAAATCGTCATTCGAGCGTCCACACCACCTCCCGCGTCTTGACAATCGATAGTCGACTATCTACCATCATGGCAAGATTGAGGGTCGATTGTCTTCCATGGCGAAACAGGTGCAGCAACGAGCGAATCTTCTTCAGGGCACGCTGGACATGCTGGTTCTTCGAACGCTTCTTTACGGTCCTGCTCACGGGCACCAGATTGGCAAGCATATCCAGAGAACGACAAATGAATTTCTGCAGATGCAGCACGGGTCGCTGTACCCTGCGCTACATCGTCTGGAGGAGAGGGGATGGGTGGTGTCGAAGTGGGAGACGGCTCCAGACCGCAACAGGGAATTCAAGTACTACCGATTGACAGATAAAGGCAGAAAACAGCTTGTAATCGAAGAATCGCAATGGAAGCAGATGGCGGAGGCGGTCGCACGCGTTATGTGGCCCGCCATCGAGGAGAGCTGAGATGCGATGGACCAGCAAACGGGATGCGGACCTGAAGCGCGAACTGCAGTCTGACCTTGAACTGGAAGCGGAAGAGCAGCGGGAACGGGGCCTATCGCCGGAAGAGGCCAACTATGCCGCTTTACGCGCCTTCGGTAATCCCACTCTCATTCGCGAGCAAACCCACGCAGTGTGGAGTTGGAGCATGTTGGAGAATCTCTTGCGCGATCTAAAGATCAGCATCCGCACGCTGCGCCGGTCGCCCGGCTTTTCAATCATTGCCATTCTCGTGATGGCGTTGTGCATCGGCGCTACTACTTCGCTGTTCACGGTGATGCGGTCGGTCCTGCTCAGGCCGCTTCCGTTCCGTGAACCGGATCGGCTCGTGATGATCTATGAGCATTTTCGCGCACCCATCATGAATGCGCAGCAATTCAATTACAACTCGGTTGCTCCGGCCGACTTCTACGACTGGCGCGCGCAGACTCATGGTTTTGAAGACATGGCCGCTTGGCGCTGGTGGCAATACAACTTGACCGGCGAGCACGGGGAGCTGCCGGAACTGGTAAGCGCACGCGGGGGGAGTTGGAACCTGTTTCCGCTGCTGGGTGTGCAGGCCGCGATTGGCCGCACGTTTACCGAGAGCGAAGATCGTACGGACGGAACCGCGGTCATGCTTACGTGGAGTATTTTCGAGCGACGGTTTGGAGGAGACGCGTCGACTGTTGGAAGGCAGATCCATCTTGATGGCAAGCCCTACACCGTGGTGGGCGTCCTTCCCAAATGGTTTACCTATCCGGATGCAAAGGTACAAATATGGGTTCCGTTTGCGTCGGGAATGTCACCGGAGATGCTTGGATATCACGATCATCACATCAGCTATGTAGTGGCGCGGCTCAGGCCGGAGGTGAGCCTTGCTAATGCACTCAGCCAGGTGGGGGCGGTGCAGTACCGGCTGCATATGCGGTATTTGAACAACCCGGTGGCCGAGGACGTGGTGTCGCGAACGCTCATGCAGGATCTTGCGAAAGATGTGACAAAGCCATTGATGGTGCTGCTCGGCGCTGTGGCCTGCATGCTGCTGATCGGGTGCCTGAACGTGGCCAACCTGCTGCTGGCGCGATCGGCGGCGCGGCAGAAAGAGATCTCTATCCGGAGCGCGCTGGGGGCGCAAAGAGTGACGTTGGTTCGCACGCAACTGATGGAGAGCCTGCTGATATCGATTGCCGGAGGAGCGGCCGGAGTGCTGTTGTCGTTGACGGCAACGGGGTGGCTGGTGCACACATGGAAAGATCTTCCAAGCGCGCAGAGTATCCATGTGGACGGCGTCGTGATTTTGTTTGCCTGTGGGCTGGTCTTTGCCGCGGCCTTGCTGGCAGGGCTAATGCCGGCAATCTCATCCACAGGCAAGCGGGCAATTGCTGCGCTGCAGGCTTCGGCGCGGAGTGGGGCCGGCAGCCAGGCGCGGACGGCACTGCGCAAATCGCTGCTGACCATTGAGATTGCGGCGACCGTGGTGCTGCTCATTTCAGCCGGTCTGCTCCTCAAGAGTTTCTGGCGGCTGCGGGCGACGAACGTAGGCTGCGTGACCGAAAACGTGCTGACGATGAGCTTCAGCCTTCCCGCAAAGAAATACGACACTCCGGACAAGGCCAACGCGTTTAACGAAGAACTACTGGAGCGGGTTCGCATCATGCCAGGCGTACGCGCGGCGGGGCTCGGCTTCCTTGTACCCGGAGCGGGACCCATGGGGGACGATGCCTTCACAATTCGCGAGCATCCACCCATCCCGCCCGGCCAGGAACTGCCCGTCGCACTGTACGGAAGAGCAGATCCCGGCTTCTTTACGACGCTGGAGATACCGCTCGTGAGCGGGCGCTTCTTTACCAATGACGACCGCGCCGGGCATCTGGAAACCGTTATCGTGAGCCGCCAATTGGCGCAGCAGTATTTTCGAGGGGAGAACCCGCTGGGAAAGCATCTCAATGTTGGAGCGGTCAGCGACACCAACTATGAAATTGTCGGGGTGGTTGCCGACACACTCTACCAGGTAGGCAAGCCGTCGGAGGCAACAATATATTTTCCTGTTCTGGGGGGGAATCCGTTAGGTATCACGCTGGTGGTGCGTACGGCGTCTGACCCTTTGGCCTTCTCCGTTCCGCTGCAGAAACAGATTGCGGCACTCGATCCGGAGATGCCGGTCCGCGATGTGTTTACTTTGCAGCAGATCATCGAGCGGTCACTTGGCAACGCCAGCCTTAGCGCCAGCCTGGTGCTGGCCTTTGCGGTTTTGTCACTGATGCTGGCGTCGGTGGGATTGTATGGTGTGCTCTCTTACCTGAATACGCAGCGCACCGGTGAGATTGGAGTTCGCATTGCGCTAGGTGCACAACGCGAGCAGGTGATGCGGCTGATGCTGGGCGATGGCATGCGTCCCGCTCTTTATGGGTTGGCGCTGGGCCTAGCAGCGAGCGCCGGAGCGGTTCGGCTGGTCGAGTCCATGCTCTATGAAACCCAACCACTCGATCCTGCGATCTTCACGGCCGTGGCGACAACGCTGTTGGCGGTGGCGGCGCTGGCCTGTTTGATTCCGGCGTGGAAAGCGTCGCGGATAAACCCCATGGAGGCGTTGCGCAATGAATGACGAAACTGTCTAGCCCTGACAGTTCAGTAGGGTCGAAGGATAAATGCGTTTATGCGGCACTCAAGCAATTGCGATCTGTGATTGTTCAGTCGGTTCTTGCTAACGAATGATTTCGACACGACTCCACTGAGTTTCTGAACAAGCGGAGCGCGCCGGTTGGCACCTGCAGGCCGATTTTGGTTGATCTGCTCGTCGTTGAAAATGATGTTGGACACCGAAGCCAGCATCGATCGCACGATTCCAATCATTCGCTGCAATCGCGACGACATTTGAGAGGGTCGAGGGCATCCTCGCGCAAAAGCTGAATGCTTCAACGCTGGTGAACGCATTTTCCGAGGCAGTTGCTCACGACGTAGGCGTGAGTAATCTCAGGAGCGCGCCGAAGTAAGCAGACGCGCGATCGAGGGTCCATCCTGGTTTGAGCCGGCCCATGACAGTGAAGGCGAAGACTTCGCGGGGCGGATTGGGAGGGTTACACATGGGGAAGGCGAGGTCAAATCTATCTCCCACGATCAGGCCGAAGAAGGACGGCGGCGTAACGCCCAAGACCTGCACCGATTTTCCATCGAGTATCAACGAAGTATTCGGTGTAATGGGCTGGCCACCCATCTGGCTCTTCCAATAGGGATAACTAGCAACGACTTTGGAAGTCTGACAATCCCGTTCTTCGTCTTGGGGTTCGATGAGCCGTCCCTCAGACGGAGAGACGCCTAAGGCGTTGAAAAATCCCCCGCTCACCTCGAGGCCTTGAACACGCTTTCCCTCGCTGTGTTTCCCCACCAGCATTTCTGTGGGACGCCACGCAAAGACGCCGGAGAAAGGTTCGTGGTTGACGTGAACCTCCTGCCACATGGGTGCGGTGAACTGCGCGTACGGACCGCTGTTCACGCCGAAGCCATGATTGCCGCCGCGATGCGCAGCTCGGCCAGCTCGCTGGGCGCGGAGATGGGCAGGCTGCGCAGCCGCACAGCATCGAGTAACTGGAAGACGGCGGTGTTGGCGCCAATGACGAGCGCGAGAGTGAGGATGACGACCGAGGAGAAGCCGGGACTCTTCGCGAATCCGCGCTAGGCGTGGCGTGCATCGCGAAAGAAGCCGTCCAGGCCAAAGGCCGCATCCTCTGCGTCGACGCGCTCCCTGACTAGGGCGGGGTTGCCAAAGCGTAGCCGCGCCGCGCGCGCCGCCTGTTCCGGGCTCATGCCCTTCGCCAGGTTGGTGTCGATGCGCATCTGCATATGCTCACGCAGTTCATCCTCGTTTTCGTGTTCGAGACTGTGGCGATTGCCAAGCGCCCAAATGCGGCGGAATAAACCCATAGATCACCTCACGTGTAACGCAGAATTGCCTGAACGCCCTTCACCATCTGCTCCCAACTCTTCTCGCGCGCAGCCAACTGCTTTCTCTCCGCCGCAGTGAGCCCGTAGTACTTGGCCTTTCGGCCGGCCTCAGTCGCCGCCCATTCCGCGCGAATCCATTCATTTTGTTCATCACTTCGGAGAACTGCATTTGTCGGGCCGAATGTACTGTGATCGTAGGGTTCTGGAGGAGGCAAGGTCATGTGAAAGGAGTCAACCTAAGACTTCAGTGTGAGACTGTCGCCGAATACACTGGGTCGGGGGAGAGCACGTGTACGATCTCTCCAATAACTTTGGAGCCGTTTTCACCATTGGTAAAAATGACGGCACCAACATGCTTGGAAGGGACAAAGAAGGCATGGGTGTTCACACCCGTGTCGGAACCCGAGTGGTCTGCGATCGTGACGCCATTGTGGATAATGATCTGCCAGCCGAGACCCATGCCCGCGGAGATGTGGCAGGCAGAGCCGGGCGTTTCGTGGGCGCAAACCTGCTTACGTGCGTCTTCGGTGGTCCAGTCGCGGGTCATAACCAGGCGCTGCGCCGCGATGGCGGGGCTAAGGCCTTCGTTGCGCATCACGCTGGCGATGAAGTGTGCGTAGTCGGAAACGGTCGTTTCGACGAGGTCGGCAGCGTTCCAGTTGAAGGTCAGCACAGGTGGCTGGAAGCCATTGCTGGTATAAGGCTGGGCTAGGCGGCCGGTGAACCACTCCTGTGTGGTAAAGGCGGTGTCCTTCATGCCAATGGGGCCGAGGACATATTGCTGTGCAAGACGATCTAACGGCTCATGTGTCTTGTTCTGCACAAAGCGCGCGGCATAGAAGTAACCTTCTCCTGAGTAGCTGCTTTGGGTACCCGGCTGGAACTTGAAGGTGAGAACGTTGTTGGTCATGCGACGCCAATTAGCGAAGCCGGTCTGGTGCGAGAGGCAGAGACGCGGGGTAAGGAGCTTGTTCCAGGGATTGTCTTTGATGTCGGGGTCGACCCAGTAGGGATAGATGGACTCGTCTAGCTGAAGTTTGTTTTGGGAGGCCAAGCGCAGGATTGTTTCAGCGACGATGGGCTTGGTGAGCGAGGCGATGTTGTAAAGGGTCTTGTCTGTAGCGGGAACACCTGGGCTCTGCTCGCCCGCGACAACTGTCCAGGCAAGCCTGCCGTTCGCGATGTAAGCGACGGAAGCGCTGGGAACGTTGTATTGCTTGAGCCACCCGGGAAGATCCTGACTGATTTTTGCGCGGAGTTCGTCTGGTGTTGGCTGCTCGGGCTGCGCTAAGAGCCGTGTGGACGAACTAATGATTGCCCCAAGAGCGAGAGCAACGGGCAAGAGTTTGAAACGGTTTTGCATGGCTTCCTTGTAAAAACTGGCGACGGCTATACGAATCGAAGACCGTTCTGCGCGAGTAATCCGGAACATTTTGAAAAAGGGGGGAAGAACGGATCGACATTCTTCCCCTTCCCAGGAGTCCAAGAATACGGAGACCGCATGAACGGGGTACTCTTCGGCCCTGTAGAACATGCTGCTTTTGACCGAAGCTAGCGAACGGGTTGAGGCAAACAGTTTCATTCCTCACGCAAAGCCGCCACGGGATGTATATTCGCCGCGCGCAGCGCCGGCACGAGGCTTGCTGCCAGACCAACCACCACGATTCCAGCGATTGCAATTGACAACGTGACTGGATCCCTCGGCTTTAGCCCATACAACATCGAAGCAGCTGCGTTTCCAGATGCGATTGTCATCGCCGTGCCGGCCGCCACGCCGACGGATATTAAAATTGCAGCGTCCCGCAAGACCATTCGCACGATGCGGTTGCGATCGGCTCCGAGCGCCATGCGCACGGCGATTTCATTTTTGCGTTGGAGGACGACATAGGAGATCACGCCGTAGATGCCGATTACGGCCAGTACCGTCGCCAGCACACCAAAGAAACCCGAAAGGGTGGCCATCAAGCGCTCGCGCATGAGACTCTCGCGAATTTGTGTCTTGAAGACGGTGTATTCAATCTCCATCGAGGGATTGATTTGATTTGCCGCCCTGTTGATAGATGGGATCAGCGAATACAGAGATTCGTCCGATCGAATCATAAGCGTCGAGCGTTGCTCAGGACCATTCGACTGCGTAAACGATACATAAACCGTGGGTGACGGGTCTTCGCGCATATCGTGGAATTTGGAATCCTTCACCATGCCCACAATCTGGTACGTTTTGCCGGGCGCGTCGGAATCGTGAAACACTTTGCCAACCGGATTGGCCCCGCCGTAATACTTGCGCGCGAATGCCTGATTCACGATTGCCTTGCGCGGTGCGGCCGGCACATCTGAATGATCGAAGTCCCGCCCAGCAAGCAGCGGAGTCTCCATCGTTTGAAAATATCCAGGGCTAATGCGGTTCAAGGTCACGTCTTGCCGCTCAGCTCCACCCGGAATATCGATATTGCCATCCCATCCGCTCTGGCTCAAGGGGACCATCTGAACCTCGGCGGCAGAACTTACACCGGGAATAGCTTGCATACGCGAAAGCAATTCCTGCTTGAAAACCATCTGGCTTTCAGCCATTAGTTTCAGTGGAGCGAACTCGAAATCGGCAATCAGGATATGATCCTGCTGAAAACCTGCGTTCAAATTGACGATGTTTCGAAAGCTGCGCACGAACAAGAGAGCAGCAGCTAGCAATACAAGAGAGAGCGCGACTTGGGAGATGACGAAAGTTCGCCGCATCAGGAAGTGATTCCGGCCGGCGGTTGTTCCACGCGTGCAGGCTTTGAGCGCTGCGCCTGGCTCGGTTTGGGACGCCTGAATCGCAGGCGCGAGCCCAAACAGGATGCAGGTCAGAATCGCCAAACCGGCGGCGAATCCGAGCACACGCCAGTCGGGAGTCAGTTCCACAAAGATCGGGTTCTGTTGAGGGCTCAAGAAGGCGACCAGCGCACGGCTCAGGATTTGGGCCAAGCCGACGCCTCCCAACGTCCCCAGCGTGGCAAGCAGCAAGCTCTCTGCCAGCAACTGGCGGATCAACCTGCTCCGCGATGCCCCGAGCGTCAGCCGTAAGGCCATCTCGCGCTGTCTCGCGCTCGCGCGAGCGAGCATCAGGTTAGCCAGGTTCGCGCAGGCAATCAGCAGAACCAATCCGGTCATCGCCAACAATACCCACAGTGGAGATTCATAGTCCTTTCGCAGGCTTGAAACTCCCGTGGCTGCCGGCAGTGCGCCCAAGTGGAATGTGAGATAGTCCTTCTTCGCAATCGCGTCGTAACCTGCAGGCAATGTTGCAGCGAAGATTCCGGGCGAGATCGCATCGAGTTGCGAAGAGGCTCGCTCGAGGGTCCAACCTGGCTTCAGGCGGCCGATGGCAGCAAGCCACCAGACATCCGGACTATCCATCAAGGAGGGTCTGCTGAGGTTCGTCGAAAAGACTGGCTCACTGCACAGGGGAAGGGCCGCATCGAAATTCTGCCCTACCTCCAGGCCATAGAAGCTTGCCGGAACAACGCCGATGACTTGAAATGGATGGCCGTTGAGTATGAGTTTGCTGCCCACCACGTCAGGCCGCCCTCCAAACTCGCGTTGCCAGAAAGGGTAGCTGAGCGCCACACCCTGCACACCGCATCCACGGTAATCGTCAGCGGGAGAGATCAAACGGCCTACGACCGGTTGTATTCCGAGAACATGAAAGAATTCTCCGCTCACGAGAAGCGCATTCGCATAACGAACCTCTCCGCCCTCACCAACATTCAGGCGGGTATCGGCCCACGCCGCAATCGCGGAGAAACCCTGTTGCTCGTCATGCACGCCCTTCCATAGACCGCCCGTCAGGTCCGAGTTGGACGAGTAGAAATCCCCAGTGCAGCAATGGGGCGAGTTCACAATGGCCACCCGCGCAAGTTGCTCAGGCTTCTTTACCGGAAGGGTTCTGAGCCGCACTGCGTCCAGAAGTTGAAAAATAGTAGTATTCGCGCCAATCCCCAAGGCCAGCGAAAGAATCGCGACGGCGGCAAAGCTAGGGCTTCTGACAAGCAGACGGGCACCATACTGCAAATCATTCCAGATGCCAGCCAAGAGGCGCTCCTGTTTCTCCCTGCCCATGGGGATAGGCGCCGACGTCTTGCGTACGGTAGCTTTCAATCCCGCCACCAGTTTGCCGTCGGTCAAATCGTGCTTCAGGATTCCATAGGCCTGCTCCTCGCCGACACCTGAGATCAGCAACTCTTCATAACGATCATTGAGGTGCTGACTCAGTTCCTCGACGACCTCTGCTTCGCGCGCTGCCGAAAGATTCAATGGAGCGATCGCGACCTCGATCTCCTTTGACCAGTCATGCATTCTCGGCCTCCGTGATCAGCCGGATTGCGTTCACCAGGTTGGCCCAGGTAGAACGCTGCGTCGCAAGCATCTTCTTGCCCTTCGTTGTCAGTTTGTAATAGCGGCGGCGGCGCTGGCCGGCCTTTTCGACCCATCGCCCCTCGATCAGGCCGCGCGCCTCTAGCCGGTACAACAGCGGGTAGAACGAGGCTACGTTGTACTTCAGCACTCCCTCGGACCGCTCCTCGATCAGCTTGCCGATCTCGTAGCCGTGGCGAGCACGGTGCTCAATCAGGGAAAGGATCAGCAACTCAGCGCTACCCTTCTTCAATTCCCGATCAATAGCTTGCGTCGCTATATGTTTCATAGCGATATATTGCACTGAGATATTAACAATGTCAACCCGTTCATTAGACTGCGGCGCCTACAGAGTTGGCCGCTTTCGAACAGCTTTGATCGAAAATGGACAGTGCGGTCTAGGCTCTAGTGCCCTCGCCATCTCGTTGTCTGCTGATTACAAAGAGGTAGAACTCACCGAGCCAACTGGACCCTTTCGTGCATACGTTGCTACGCAGGAGGACGTCAAATGCAAAACTTCCCGAAAAACCACTCCTGCGTGACTCGTGACTCAACCGAGATGCTTACCAGACTGAATACTTCTCAGTCTCGAACAGTTGGGACTTCGCGCTTTGTTGTTGCGATGATGTTCCGATCCATTGCTCACGTCGCGGCTTCTGTTGGCATCCTGTCTGTTTCCGTTCTTGCGTCTGTGGCCAATGCCCAAATCTCGCCCAACCTACCCAATCCGATCGCGGCGGCAAATCCGCTGACGATGACGCTGTCAATTTTTCGCAGCAATATGCAGGACAAGATCATGAAGTCGGCGGAGGCGATGCCAGAGTCGAAGTACAGTTACCGGCCGACGAAGGAGGTTCGCTCGTTTGGTGAGATCGTGACTCACTTGGCGGATATTTCCTACACATTGTGTTCAAACGTGAAGGGTGCAGCGAACCCCGCAACGTCTACCGCGAAGGTTTCGAAGACCGAGATCTTGGCCTACCTGAAAGGCTCGTTCGATTATTGCGATGGCGTGTACGCCGGGTTCAGCGATGCGCACTTGAATGACCCGGCGGACTTTTTTGGCATGAAGACGAACAAGATGTTCATCCTGACGCAGGTGGGAAATCACGACGCGCTGCATTACGGCAATCTGGTCACGTATCTGCGCATCAATGGCCTGGAGCCGTCCGGGGGCTGGTTTTGATTGCCTAGCTGCACCGGCGTCCCACCAAGGGATTTCGCTTCGGCCGGTCCCGCGCGCGTGTCGGTATCCGGCCGCGCGCGGGCCGGCTTTTTTTGTGCGGGACGCGATCGGGTGCTGAGCCGCTCAACACTCGCACCGATAGTTCGTATTCGGACAGCGTGTGCGCATTTGGACACAGACCCAATGCATCGATGAAAACGCAAGTCTGATTTGCAACGACATACGCTACATCGAAATTGGCGTCACACGTGCTCATCCAACATGGGAACAACCCGATTGTTTGGGGGATAGCTTCATCTATCGAGCCCAGGGGTCCAAAGCTGCATAGTTTTTCGAGTAGCTAATGAAAACACGTTCAAAAGCACTCGTTGGAAGCAGGCCGTCCTCGCGGGGACTGGGCCCTTTGCCAACTTCATTCATGGGTATTACGAATGACACCTGTCTCATGGCACACGCCCCCACAAGGATGTCCCGGGCGGGTAGAACAGCAAATGCCTGCCCCACTCCGTTGACTACGCGCTTGAGCACAGGAGCGCTACTCACCGAGGCTCCCAGAAGGCGCGGCTGGGCCGAATACAGCAGTGCCGCGTTGCTCCCCGAGTCCAGTAGAAGCAGCACGGGGGCCACGTCGGCGGTGGTCAGTCGCACAGAGACAATAATGGGCCGCGTGAAGGGCAAATTGTCTCGCGGACCGTGGGGCTGCTCCAGCGGGATATGTTCGCCCTTGACCGCCTGCGCAAGGGTCCTCGTCTCATCAAGGCACAGGATTTGCTGGCGGTTGTCGATGAGCAGATCGAAGTGCGAAAGGAAGTTCTCGCCCAGTATTCCGCGGATGCGAGGATCTGCCGCCTTTAGCTCTGCGAGGTCCTGAATGACAGCGAGAGACTGCGGGACCGAATGACTTCCAACCTCAATCAAATCGAGAAAGGCAAACGCGCTCCGGGATTGGGTTGCAACGCCGCTCACTCCTGTTGTGCCTTCGATTCTCAAATGAAGGTCTGAAGCAAGTACGGGGTCAATCGTCGTGATCTGGGAGCCTGTGTCCACGAGGAAGTCGTAGGGTCCGGTGCGGTTTATCCCGACTCTGACAACGATGAGGTCGTCTTGAATGCGACGCAAGGCTAAACCGGCGACATTCCCCGGGCATCGCGGTTCAGCATGAAGCGCGGAAATGGCCAGAATGAAAAGACTCGCGGCGGCAAAGCGATTGAAGAGCGACATTGAAAATCACCTCAGCCGAGTTGGCTGAATGCAATGTCGCCCGATGCGATTGCGGGGTAATGACCCAAGTCTGACGGTTTTCTGAAAGGCGAGTGACGAATTCGTGACGGACTATAAGTTCTCCGTTTTCAGGTTTGAAGATATCGAGGTCAGGGAGCGCGAGTTCCTGCTGGTCAAGGGTGAAAATGCCCTGCAGGTGGAACCGAAGGCGTTTCGTGTGTTCTTGCTTATGTTGCGAAATCCCAGGAGGCTGATCACAAAAGACGAGTTCCTGAACGCGGTCTGGGATGACTGTGCAGTGACTGACAACTCGCTCACTCGGAGCATCGCCACCCTGCGCAGGCTGCTTGGAGATGACAGCCGTGAGCCACGATTCATCGCAACTATTCCCACGGTAGGGTACCGATTTCTGTGTGATGTGGTCGCGTCGGAAGAGGGCCTCAACGGATGCACTACGGAAGAAACTGATTTGGCGCTGGAGATCGATTCCTATAGCCATACCCAGGAAGAGGAGCGGCTGAAGCCACAATCCGGCCCCCGCCCTAAGAAACTACCTGGTTTGTTCCTCGCCGGATCATGCATTTTGGCGGTCGGAATCGCCGCAGCGGGCTACTTGAGACGCGATGCCGCCACGCGCGACAAACACGGACCCGTCGTTCCACATTTGGCTATCGAAGAGCGAATCACCTCAAACCCTCCTGAAGCGCCCGTTGAAAATGCCGTCGTATCGCGCGATGGCAGTTATCTCGCTTTTCGCGACAATTCGGGGCTATATCTGCGGCAAATCTCGAACGGCGAAACCCGCGCTTGGAGTCTGCCGAAGGACTTCATTGCGTGGCCCGATGATTGGTTCCCCGACGGTATTCACCTCCTGGTGACACGGAGCGAAGGTCCGTCCCGAACGCTCAGTCTTTGGAAGCTTTCCCTCTTGGGCGGCGATCCGGAAAAGCTCATGGACGATGCGGCAGAGGGATCTGTATCCCCGGATGGATCGCGGATCGCCTATGAGCACGGGCCGAAATTCGGAAGCGAGCTCTGGGTCATGGACTCCGATGGTGCAAACTCCCGAAGAGTCGTCCTGGCTAGAAAGCCGGACCAGCCAAACCTGGGGGATGGCTGGATCCAACACGCCGCCTGGTCGCCAACTGGCATGCGTCTTGCGTATGTCGAAGTCCACCTCGCAACACCTGATCCCCCTGTGTTTGCTAACTCGCTCTTCACCCGCGATTTGAACAGCGGTGATTCACAGCTTGTATTGAAGGATGATTCCCGGTTGCGGCCGGCCATGTGTTGGACTGCGGATGGCCGTATTCTTTTCGCCTACCTTAGCGATCCGACGAGCGAACGCGAAGCCACGGGCATTGACTCGATTTCGATTGACGAGCGTACAGGGAAGGCCGCCGCCCCACTGCAACGGGTGACCGAGGGTCAAGGGTGGATCGGCCGTTTGAGCGCCACGGCAGATGGGAAGCGGCTTGTTGTATCGAGGGAGAACACAACGCGTCAGGTATTTATCACCGAATCCGATCCGAGCAGCAACCACGGTTGGAAGGCGCCTCGCCGCCTGACCCTGGACACGAACGAGAGCTTGGCCACGGCGTGGACCGCTGACAGCAGAGCAGTCCTTTTCGTTTCCGATCGGAATGGCACTTGGAAACTTTTCAAACAGAATATCGACGAGACTACGGCCGAGGTCCTAGTCGAAGGGCGCAGCATGCGTTTCCCGCGTTTGAGCACAGATAGTTTGGAGGTACTTTATCTTGTTGAATCGCAGCCCGGCGATCATTTGTCACCTGCTTCTTTGATGTCCAAGCCCTTGGCCGGAGGTCCTCCCCGGTTAGTTCTGCGGGAAAACGGAATCAGCAATTACCAATGTGCGCGGGCTCCATCGCAACTGTGCATTTTCAGCAAGCTCGTCGGGGACGACCACATTCTTGTCTCGTTCGATCTGGAGCACGGTGCAGGTCGCGAGGTTACGAGAATTCCGAATGGCTTATCTCACTGGAGCCTTTCCCCGGATGGATCGCGGCTTGCAATCGTCCTCGGCCCGCATCGAATTCGATTTCTCTCACCGGACACCGGTGCCGCTCACGATGTTAGCTTGAACGACTGGCCGGTGTTTAACATCGACTGGGCAGCCGATGGCGCGAGGGTGTTCGTACGGAGCATCACGTCGGCAGGCGTCCCCGTGATTCTTGCCCTCAATGGGTCAGAGAAGGCGGAAGTCGTTATTGAAGGGCAAGCGCATTCGAATTTCACCTTTTTCATTCAATCTCCTGACGGCCGGCATGGGATTTTAGAAATGCCAACCCCGGGCGACAATAATGCCTGGATGGTCGAGAACTTTTGAGTCGCGCTGACGACCATTTGGCGTGGCTCAATGCGCCGCTCCCTCTGACGCGCGCTCCAGTAGGATGTTTGAACAGAGCTCATGCGACTATCGCCTTCCTGTCGAACACCTCACGAGCTTCGTCCCTGAGATCCGAGTAGGGCTACCCGGCCAATCCAAGGTCGATTGCCAATTGGCGATGATGCGCTCACTGAGCCTTCTGAGCAGATGAGAGGGTCGCCAATCGGCAATCGTTTGCAATATTTACTAAAAATGGGGGAAGAGCGCATGAGACATGGCGTTCTTCCCCTTCTCAGGAGTCCAAGAATTAGGAGACCGCATGAACGCGGATATTCTTCGACCCTGCAGAATCTGCTGTTTTAGGTTGCGCATGAACCTTCATTTCATCTGTGTTTGCACTGGATCCATTTGACGAATCGGCACGGGTCTTTGGTGTGCATTTTTTGACAGCGGACGCTCAGTTGCTTCTCAGAGCCTGAATTGGATCGATCCG
Organism: uncultured Acidobacteriaceae bacterium; assembly: GCA_963704415.1. Taxonomy (GTDB): domain Bacteria; phylum Acidobacteriota; class Terriglobia; order Terriglobales; family Acidobacteriaceae; genus Telmatobacter. The sequence continues at coordinate 4,562,902 of OY969908.1, forward strand.
AGAGGCCCTCCGGGCCGGCAAATAGCCGGAGACTAAAGCTACAGCAAGAAGCGCGAGGGCCATCAGGACATAAGTGGTGGCATCCCAGGGCGAAGTCTTGAAAAGCATTGCCGCAATGAACCGGGCTGAGGCAATTGAGGCCGCGCCGCCGAGCACGATGCCGGCGAAAGTCAGCCGGAAGGTATCGGCGAGAACCGCTCGCCGCACCCGCGCCGCACTAGCGCCGAGGGCCATACGGACTGCAATGGCTTGCGTCTGGCGGGTGACGGAATAGGAGATGACGCCGTAGATGCCGAGCGTGGCGAGGATGAGTCCGAGCATTGCGAAGGCAGTGACAAGTACCATGAAGAAGCGGCGCGGCGAGGAAGCATGGTCCACGATGCCGCGAATAGGCCGGAATTCGGCGGCGGGCTGATTGGGATTGAGCTCGCGCAAGGCTTGAAGGACGCTCGATGCCAACGCGGAGGGCGCCATCGTGGTGCGGACGACAAGTTGCATCCCATTAGGGCCTTCCTGGCGCATAGGGAAGTACATCTGCCAGCTTGGTTGACTTTCTGCGTTGCTGTCGTGCACGTCGGTGATGACGCCGACGATCTGACGATCGAATCCGTTGACGACGACAACTTTGCCGATCGGATCCTGGCCGGGAAACAGGAAGCGGGTGACGGTTTCGTTCAGAATGATGACCCCGGGGCCCTTCGGCCCTTCGTCCCAGGTAAAGTCGCGTCCCCGGAGGCTCATGCCCATGGCACGGAAGTAGCCAGGAGTGACCACGTAGACCAAGCTGTCTGGGAGGTTTTTGCCATTGAGGCTTGAACCTCTGGGGACGGGAGCGCCCCATTCGCGGTTTTGCTCCATGGGAAGGTAGTCAACCATGCCGGCTGCCATCACCCCCGGCAGAGCGTCAACTTTCGAGAGGATCTGCTGAAAGATCGCCGTGCGGCGCGCGATAACGTCTTCCAGTTTCGCATTGGGAAGACTTCCACCATCGTCGTAGTCGATCTGGATGGCGGCGGCACGATCTGGCTGGAAGCCGAGGTCGACGTCGAGTACTTCAAGAAAGCTTCTCAGCAGAAGACCGGCGCCGACCAGGAGCATGCAGGCGAGAGCGACCTCGGAGATGACGAGTAGGGAGCGGATACGCTGGTGGGAGCGCCCCTGGCCAGAACCCGCACCTGCGTCTTTCAGAGCCTCGCTGAGCTGGCCGCCGGCCATGCGCAGAGCTGGAACCAGGCCGCAAAGCATGGCGGCGAACGCAACTGTAAGCGCGGTCCACTCAAGCGCCGCGCCGTCGATGCGCAAGCTTGATAGCAACGGGAGCGCAAGCGAACCCTGGTGCGCCAGCCATTCGAGCAACAGGAAAGCGAGCCCGAGGCCAAAGAGTGCCCCGGTCGAGGAGAGGACAAGACTTTCGGTTAAAAGCTGGCGTGCAATGCGGCCGCGGCTGGCGCCGAGAGCGCCGCGAACGGCGAACTCCTTGCCGCGCGCCGCAGCGCGGGCCAGCAGCAGATTGGAGAGATTCACGCATCCGATCAGCAGAATCACGCCGACGGCAGACCAGAGAACAATGAGTGAGCGCCGCAGGCGTCCGTCAACGTAGTCCTTAAGTGTCCGAAGGCGCATCGGGTTGGGATCTTTGTGGTAGAAGCCGCAAGAGACAGCGATGTCGTCTCTCCAGCAGAGGTGCGGCTCGACGGCTGTGCCCTCCGCTTGCGCCTGGGACAGTGTCACGCCCGGCTTGAGGCGGCCGAGCATGGTGACAATGCCGCCAAAAGTGCGCATGTCTTCAAGGATCAGTGGCTGGAAGAGATCGGCCTTACCGCCTGGTGAAAACGCCCCTCCGAAGTCGAAGCTGGCGGGGAGCACGCCGACAACGGTGGTGGACTGTCCGCTGAGATCGATTCCTTTGCCGACGATCGATGGGTCGGAGGCAAACTGACGGCGCCAGTAGGCGTTGGAGAGGACGGCGACCGGCATCGCGCCGTGCCGCGACTCGTCAGGAGTAAACAGGCGCCCGAGGGAGGGCTGGACGCCGAGAACTTCGAAGAAATTGCCGATAACCATGATCCCCGTGGCCGGCTGCGGATCGCCGTGACCCATGAGGCGGAGATTGTCGGCAGTGGAGAAGGCATAGTAGCCGGTGACGTCCTGATAGGAGCGGCTCTGCGCGCGGAAGCGGCTGAAGGCATCGGCTGAATATGTGCTACAGGCGAATCCGCATTTGCGCGGCACAGGAGCAATCCAGACGAGTTGATGCGCGTCGGGGAAGGGCAACGGGCGCAGCAGGAGGGTATTGACCACGGCGAACACTGCAATATTCGCGCCAATGGCGAGCGTGAGAATCAGAATGGCAACAACCGTAAAACCAGCGTCGCGGCGGAGGGTGCGGAGGGTGAAGCGGAAATCCCGAACAGCGTCAGCCCAGTAATCGCTAAAACGGCGGCGGCGGTCCATGTGCTCTCCTATGCGCTCGCCCACATGCTGGACGGCGAGAATATTTCCGAACTGGCGTTCTGCTTCTTTGCGGGCATCTTCGCGACTCCAGCCTTTGCCGACAAGTTCATCGACCTTCGATTCGATGTGAAAGCGCAGCTCGTCTTTCACGTCTGCTGCCGGATCGAAGCCCGTCAGGCGGTCGTACCGCCGCCACAATGGAGCCTGTTCTTTGCCCCGATCAGCCGATGCATCGGTATGGGTGCTTCCTTGGCGCATTGTTTTCCGTGAACCTTCAATTGTTTCGTAGTGCTTGAATGGGGTTGATGCGAGAGGCCCTGCGAGCAGGGATGAAGCCGGCCAGCAGAGCGACCAAGCCGAGAATTAGAACCATAGCCATAAACGTTACAGGGTCAGTTGGCGCGGTGTTGAACAACATTGCCGCGATAGCTCGGGATAGAAAAAACGAAGCGATTGTGCCCACAAAAACTCCGATGAATGCGAGGCGGAGTGTCTTGGCGATTATGCTGAACTGGACTTGTGACGACGTTGCACCGAGGGCCATACGGACGCCAATTTCCTGGGTCCGTTGGGTTACGGAGTAGGAGATGACACCATAGATCCCCAGCGCGGCCAACAACAATCCAAGGCTGGCGAAGGCGCCGACCAGTATCACAAAGAAGCGGCGTGGCGAGCTGGCGTTATCCACCAGCATCTGGATAGGCTTAAACTCATTCGCCGGCTGCTGGGGATTGATTTCGCGTAAAACGGTCATCACCACAGAGCCAAGCGAAGCGGGCGGCAACTTGGTTCGGATGACCAGATTCGCGCCGACAGGTCCGAATTGCGGTTGCGGGGCAATCTGGGAGATATACATCTGCCAGCCGGCCGCGGTTTCGGCGCTGGTCTCATGCACATCACCGACAACGCCTATGACCCGGGCATCGCTCCCGTTTACGTTGGCGATTTTTCCCACAGCGTCCTGGTCAGGCCACATCTATGTAAGTCAAAGTCAAGAGAAAAGCACAGAATTCCCGGGCGCGCTCCGGAGGGCGCGCACTTGATCTGATCAGGATCTGCCGTTACGCAACAGTGCCTCTCGGCCGATGATTCCTGCATCAAGCAGAACCACACATCCATTTGCTGTCTAAGACTCCGAAGAGTCCGCACAGAAGATTGAGTTTGTGTTCTCTGCCAGCCCCGAAACAATCCAACGGGAGCCTCCGGAGTTTTCACTCCTTCGCCCAGTGGCCTACTTGCGGGGCCTGGCAGTCTGCGCATCGGAATAATCCTGGTGTTTTTCATTCTTGGGCAGGTTTTTAGGCTGCCGCCGTACCTCCGAATTTCTCGGCAGGCACGAAATCCTGTTTTCTGCGTTCGACCGCAACCATCCAGGCCACCATCTTCCTGGCTACAGCCAGGGTGGCGCGGTTGCGATCGCCCCGTTGCTTTTCCTTTTCGTGAATCAAGCTCAGTTCATGGCTGTATCTCGGTGCCAGCTTCGCCGCTTCCACCAGCACCTGCTGGATATGCTTGTTGCGTTGCTTGGAAATCGGCGTGCGCATGACCTTGTCGGCTGAACGCTTCTCGGCTCCGCACAGTCCGCAATAACTGATAGCCTGTTTGATCGATCGAAAGCGGGCAACATCGCCGATCTCCAGAGCCCAGGTCAGCGCCGTAATCGGACCCACTCCGGGAACAGTTCTTAATCGCGCCAGCCGCTCGGCCAGCAGCGGGTCCCGCTCCAGAGAGCTGATCAGTGCATAGTCCAGCTTCTGCGATCGATTAATCGTCTCCCGGCTCAGCTTCAACAGCGGCCTGACACAGTCGATCTCTTCATTGCCCGCCATCAGCTCGGTGAAGTAGCCCACCTTGTGCAATCGCTGCTTGTTGAAACTCGCACCGGTCTCCATCAACAGGCCCGAGATCCGGTTCTTCATCTGAACCATCTGCTTTACGAGCAATCCGCGATAGCGCAGTGTACGCCGCCGGTCCCGGATCTCGGTCGAAGTCATGTAGCACTCGGGAAGGAAATCACAACGAAGACAGTCGGCAATCTTGCTGGCATCGATCTTGTCGTTCTTCCTCTTCGCTGCGGCAATGGCACGCAGCATCAGGGGATGGGCTACCTTCACCTTTTCGGCATGCGGAACCAGGTGATCGTAGATCCAGCCGGTGAAGATCGTCGCTTCCATGGCTATCATCCGGGGTTGGGGAAGAGTTTTGATCCAGGCATCAAGTTCGCGCCGTGTCGATCCGATCTTGCCTTCCTGATGGATCTTGCCGGCCGCGTCCTTCACGCAATAGCTGATCGTCTTCTTGTGAACATCAAGTCCGATGTAGTACATAAAGTCTCTGAGGAGCCTCCTTGGGTAGTTCTCTGAATCAGCCTCACAGCTGAGTTCAGCCTTTGTAACACCCTCGTGCTCCTCACTGACTTAGCATTCAAACATCCCACGCGCGACAGTTTCGTTGATGATGACCGCGCCGAGGTTCTTGTCGTTGTCGCTCCAGGTGAAGTCGCGGCCAACAACGATGCGCATTCCGATTGCATGCAGATAACCGGGAGTGATGGCGTAGACAAAAGTGTCCGGGAATGGTTGCTTCCTAAAGTCCCACCCCTTGGGTGCAATGCCCAAGGTGCGATTCGCACTCATGGGCAGCTCGTCGGAGATGCCGGCAGTTTCTACCCCAGGAATCTGCTTGATGCGCTGGATGATTTGTTGCAGTATCACTCCGCGCCTAGCGACGCCGCCGCTATCGTCATAGCTCACACTAATTGCGGCGGCGCGGGACGGTTCAAAGCCCAGGTCGACATCGAGGACATGGAGAAAGCTGCGCAATAGAAGACCAGCGCCTACGAGCAATACACAGCCTAGCGCGATCTCGGAGACGACGAGCGTAGAACGCACGTGGTCGTGCCGTCTACTCTGTCCAGATCCCGCGCCGTTGTCCGCGAGGATAGATTTGAGGTTCCCGGAGGTCACTCGTGAGCCGGGCGCGAGGCCGAAGAAAAGCGAAGCGGCGACGGCGATCAACAGCGTCCACGCAAGGGATGCGCTATCGATGCTCAGGCTGCTAAGAAGTGGCAGGGCGATCGATTCCTGGTGGGCGAGCCAGGCGACAACCGCCCACGCCATGGCCAATCCCAACGCAGCGCCGCAGAGCGACAGTACCAGGCTTTCTGTAAGCAACTGGCGGACGATCCTTACGCGACCTGCGCCGAGCGCGGTGCGCATGGCGAACTCGTTCGCGCGGGCGGCGGCGCGAGCCAGCAACAGGTTGGAGAGATTGACACAGGCGATGAGCAGGATCATGCCCACCGCGCACCACAGGACGATCAGCGATTGCCGCAGCTTTCCACTGACGTAGTCCTTGAGGCCGTCGAGCGTCGCATCGTAATTACCTCCGTTTTCCGGGTGCTTGTTGTTCATAAGAAGCTTGGGAAAAATTAAGGCCGCTTCCGCCTGCGCCCGCTCGAGGGTGACGCCGGGCTTAAGACGGCCAACTAGGGCCATGGTGTTGCCCCAATCTTCCATGTCGCCAAGAATGGCAGGTGTAAACAAGTCGACCCGGGTGCCTGGAGCGAAGACTGCACCGAAATCAAATGTGTCCGGGAGGACTCCCACCACCGTGACCTGGGTACCGTCGAGACCGATACTCTTGCCGACAATGGAGGCATCGCCAGCATATTGGCGTTTCCAGAAGGGATAGCTGAGCAAAACGACGGGCCGGCTGTTCTTCAGCGTTTCTTCAGCGGTGAAGTCACGTCCGAGGACGGGCGTGACGCCAAGCGTGGGGAAGAAATTGCCGGCCACCATCATTCCGGTGACAGGCTGCGGCTGGCCGTGCCCGGTGAGCTTGACATCGTCAGGGCCAGAAAACGCAAAATAGCCGGTCACTTGCTGAAACGACTTATCCTGCTGCTGGAAAGCCTGCATAGCGTCGGTGGAGAAATCGCCGACCTTGAGGTCCTTCCGATGAAGGCGGACGAGTTGATGCGCGTCGGGGAAGGGCAACGGGCGCAGCAGGAGGGTATTGACCACGGCGAACACTGCAATATTCGCGCCAATGGCGAGCGTGAGAATCAGAATGGCAACAACCGTAAAACCAGCGTCGCGGCGGAGGGTGCGGAGGGTGAAGCGGAAATCCCGAACAGCGTCAGCCCAGTAATCGCTAAAACGGCGGCGGCGGTCCATGTGCTCTCCTATGCGCTCGCCCACATGCTGGACGGCGAGAATATTTCCGAACTGGCGTTCTGCTTCTTTGCGGGCATCTTCGCGACTCCAGCCTTTGCCGACAAGTTCATCGACCTTCGATTCGATGTGAAAGCGCAGCTCGTCTTTCACGTCTGCTGCCGGATCGAAGCCCGTCAGGCGGTCGTACCGCCGCCACAATGGAGCCTGCCTCATGCCATCTCCTCCGGAAGCGGCGGTTGCGTTGCGCCCAGGACCTTGGCCACGGCCGCGGCGTATGCCTCCCAGGTCTTCACCTCTTCGCGCAGTTGACGCCGGCCCTTCGTAGTGAGCCTGTAAAACTTGGCCTTGCGATTATTCTCCGAGAGCCCCCATTCGGCCTCGAGCAGTCCCTTGCTTTCCAATCGCCAGAGAGCGGGATAGAGCGTCCCCTCTTCGACAAGCAGCGCGTCATCGCTCTGCCGACATATGAGGCTAGTGATCGCATACCCGTGAAGCGGACCCCATACCAGCGACTTGAGGATAAGTACATCCAATGTGCCACGCAGAAATTCGAGTTTGGTGGTGTCCATTCGTTCCCCTTGGATTTCATGGGAAAGAGTCTCACACTTCCCCTATGAACGCAAGGGGGGAATTTGGCGAGGTAAATTGCCCTGTCACCGCCGAATCACTCGTCGAGAATCGATCGGAAACGGGAAGTCGGCGAGTATCTTGGAGTCTTGTGGATGCCTCGCAGTGACAGCATCGCCTGGCGCCGCGGCATTAACCGTTCTCTATCCGGCGCGCAAACTCCGACCCAATTCGCGGTCCATGAGCACATTTGGGTAGTTCGCGCCATTTGAACTCTCGCTTCCATTTTCTTTTTTATTGACAAGGTCGAGTATTAGTATCACATTGTAGTTATAACGATGCTCGGCGAATTCGAATACCTTCTGATCACGGCGGCAGTGACTTTGGGCGAAAACGCCTATGGCGCCGCTATGCGTGAATCGATTGCAAAGGCGACAGGCCGGAGTTGTTCGATAGGCGCTTTGTATACGACGCTCGACCGGCTTGAGGCCAAAGGGCTGGTGAAGACCTGGATGGGACAGGGGACGCCTCAACGAGGAGGCCGCTCGAAGAGGATGGTCCGCGTGACCTCCGCCGGCACCGCCGCGGCAAGAAGGTTCTACGACACCATGATCCGCATGAGCAATCGTGCGCCCTGGGCGCGGCGGACGGAAGAGACCGAATGAGAAATATCGCATGGAAGCTCATCGAAGCCATGGCCCTGCAATTAACTCCCCGAGAGCGCGAGATCGTCCTTGGCGATCTGATCGAAACGCGTCAGACTGCGTGGCGAGGGGTGCGAGAAGTATCTGGGCTCGTGGCGCGTCGTCAGTTGCGATTGTGGAACGACTGGCGTCCTTGGTTTGCCGCTCCCGGCCTGGCGCTCCCGTGCAGCTTTTTGCTGATGGGATTCTCATTTGCTATCAGCTCAGATCTTCGAAATCGCTTGGTACATGGATGGCAGCTGGGTCTGTTTTCGACTGAACCGTGGGAGTTCATATCGCTTCTCTGCAAGGTTCTTGTGTTGCTGATATGCGCATGGGCTGCCGGATTCATCGTCGAATCGGTTTCGCGCCGCACGTTTTTGGTCAGTGCAATCTGCTGCTTTCTACCATGTTTGTTTTGTCTGCTACGGTTTCGACAGGAATCGCTGCCACGGTTCTGTCTCCTGTTCTTTTTGTTTCCCGCGATCGCAGGGGTTTGCTTTAGCAGGCGCGGCAGGAGAATCAACCGGCGCCGGGCTTTCGCTTTGGCTCTGGGAGCAACAATCTGCATGGCTGTGCTGGCAGTTCGCGGACATCTGTGGGTGCTCAATTGGGAGTTGATTGCGCCCGCGTGGTATCTGGCCATTCTGCCGACCCGGCCGGATCGAATGGCGGCTCACCGAAATGAGGATATAGTGTCATGAAGAAGCGACAGATCCTCGGCGCAACCGCTTTGCTTGCCATAGCATTTAACGCTGTTTCTACCCTAGCGCAATCGGCGAAGGGTCAGATCGTCGACCGGCAAATCACCTCCATGAACTTTGCCGATAACAGGATCGGTGTCAGCCCGGTACGCAAGATGGTGATTTATCTGCCTTCTGGTTATCTCACATCGACGCATCGATACCCGGTGATCTATTTTCTACCGAACCCTTTCGAGGAAAACTATCGTTTCGATTTTGATCACAGAGATGCTCAGGGCCTGTTTGATCGGGCCATTGCAGAGGGTGTGATCAAGGACTTTATCCTCGTAGCGGTCGACATGAATACGCCACTTGGATCTTCGTGGTATGTGAACTCCCCGGTCACCGGCAACTGGGAAGATTTCATGATTCAGGAACTGGTGCCGTACATCGATGCAAATTTCAACACCCTTCCCAACAGGGATTCACGAGGCGTCGCAGGAATCTTTATTGGAGGATATGGAGCTATCCGCTTCGGTATGCGGCATCCGGATGTCTTTGGCTCTGTGTATGCAATGCATCCGGTGGGGACCGGGACCGGTGTCAGCGTCAGTGCGTCACTTCCCAAATGGGATATTTTGGTTAATGCCAAATCCATGGATGATGTGAGGAAAGATTTCCGTACACAGATCTTTACCACCATGTTCCAGGCTCATTTGCCCGATCCCGACAAGCCGCCTTTGTTCATGGATCTCCTGGCGCGCCAGCAAGGGGATAAGTTGACCATCGATGCCAAACTCATGGAACGCTTCCGCAATAACTTCTATCTGGAAACGATGATTGGCAAATATGCGGACAATCTCAAATCTCTAAGAGGGTTCAAATTCGACTGGTCGCGCAACGATGCCAATTTTGACCATGTGTACGCCAATCAAGCCTTCACGCACAAGCTGAATGAATTCGGAATTGTTCATCAAGCAGAAGAATTCAACGATACGTCTGGGGAACCAGATTGGGGCGCGGATGGACGATTCATGACCGAGGTCCTGCCATTCTTCGCCCGATATCTCGTCTTTGACACAGGCGTCCAGACCAGTCGCTAGTGAACGCGGCCTAAGAGCTCGAGCCGAAGCACTCCTTGAGAAGTCGATTCGTACCGAAATGTCGGACAGCGTCCGGGATTCCTGTTGCCCTTGTTGGTGGCTTATTTCCGGCCGGATCCCCGTTTCGGGGAACTGATCTGGTGATTGGGCAAGGAATGGTGTGTGGCGATTCGGAACTTCTTAGCTCCGTGAGCCGTATATCAGATCGTGAGAAAGGCCAGATTGAGAACTCGAATCTCACATGTAGTTGTTGCGTTATGTCTATGCTCTGGCTCGGTATTCGCGGCCACACAACCATCGTCATTCCGATTCCTGCAAAGACCCGGACCGTATCCCGTAGGGCTCAGGGTCGTCGATCAGTATGATCAGTCTCGCGCCTACCCCGCTTCCCCCAGGAATTCGTCAAAGTCCTCAATTGGGGATGATGCCCGTCCCCTGCAAACGTTGATCTGGTATCCATCGCTGAGAAGCAGAAGGAAACCGATGACGGTTGGCGACTATACCCAACTGGCCGATACGGAGATCTACTTCGACGCGCCCGATCCCGAACAGAATCGATGGCGTTCGCTGTTGAGGGCCTCGTCCGGTATTCCGTTGTGGGCGGTGCGGGATGCGAAGCCGAAACAAGGGCATTATCCAGTTGTGATTTACGCGCCCAGCGATTCTTCCGTTTCATGGGAGAGCGCCGATCTGTGCGAGTATCTTGCCAGCCATGGCTACGTCGTTCTTGCGAGCCCGTCGCTGGGCGCCTCGACGCGCGACATGACGGACGACCTGGATGGGATCAATGCGCAAGCCCGCGACATCTCGTTTCTCATCACATATGCCAGATCGCTCCCCGACGCGGATCTATCGGAGGTCGCTGTATTGAGCTGGAGTTGGGGCGGCATCTCGAGCCTGTTTGCAGCGGCACGAGACCCCCGCATCGATGCCCTGGCGGAGATGGACGGCAGCATGCGGTATTATCCAGGCCTCGTGCAGCAGGTCGGGGACGTTCATCCCGGGAAAATGACCATACCGCTTCTCTTTTTTAACCGGGGAGGTCTCAGCCTTGAATCCCTGGCAAAAGACGACGCCCCTGCCACAGACAAACTTGGTCCAAACGTTTTGAATGCCTGGATACATGGCGATCTCTTCACCGTGAATATGCTCGGCACGGCACACTCAGAGTTCAGCTCGATGTTTCAGCGCAGGGAGAGCGCGCAGCGCTTTGCGGAAAACCAGGTAGCCGATTACGGACGGGACGACGCCAATACGAGTTATGCATGGGTTGCGCTCTACACCTTGAATTTCCTGGACGCCAACCTGAAAAACGACGCCCCCGCGAAAGCCTTTCTGGAAAGGACCCCCGCTGAAAATGGGGTTGCAAAGCACCTTATGGGTATCATGTTCAGGCCTGCGGAGAAACTGTCTGACGCGAACAGTAGGTAATCTCTCTGTCAGGAACCGTGAAAGCATCGGCCTTCCTTAAGCACGCATCGATAGCCCCTTTCTGAGTGAATGCGAGATACATGAATCTCTCGATCTGATGCCCGCGGTTTCTTAGTCTCGGAGAGAGAATTCCGGATCAGTACCGCGAAGTCGGCTAGGGTGAAGGGATCCTCACTTTGCGTTCTTTGTCGATTGAAATCGTCCAGACGTCTGACGTCTGAGAAGATCCAGTTATCAAACACTTCCCTGCTCCCGGATATTTTCACTACATGGAGGATTCCTTCGCAGCGGTAGTGTCGCAGCCGCGTCTTCTCTTTGCTTCTGCGATCTTGGCGTCGCGATGCTCTATTTTGCGCGTGATAATGTCCTTTGTCGCCAGCGATTCTTGCTCGTTTTCGCTTTGCCGAATCGGGTCGAATCTATTGATGCTTGGATTTGGGGCAGGGCCTTGGTATCGTAAGCATTCTCATAGGGAGCGGTCGAAGGAGCCGCTTCCTATGCTGACTACGAAACAACAAGACAAATTGACAAAGCCCACTGCGAACCTCACCGTGCCTGAACTGGAACAGTCCAAGATCAGTGTGCTCGCCACCTTGCCGTCAGCACATTCCCGCCGGACGTACCGGTACGCCATTGAAAGGTTCATTGATTGGTACTGCTCCGAGCCTCGACTTGGGTTTAATCGTTGTGCCGTAGTTCGATATCGCTCGTTCCTTGAGGGTCTCGCGCTTTCAGCGGCCACGATAAATCTTCACCTTTCTGCGATCCGTCGATTGGCCGACGAATCTGCCGAGAGTGGATGGCTGAGCCCCGAGTCCGCAACTGGGATCCGACGGGTCAAAGGCGTCAGGCAGCTTGGGCGAAGGCTCGGCAATTGGCTGACAGGCGACCAGGCACAAGAGTTGCTCAATGCTACCGATCGAGACACCCTGCGAGGTAAGAGAGATGCGGCGCTCTTGGGCCTGCTTCTCGGATGTGGTTTGCGCCGCTCGGAAGCCGTGAACCTTCGAGTTGATCAATTGCAATTGAGGGAACGTCATTGGGTGATCGTCGACTTGGCCGGGAAAGGAGGACGATTGAGGACTGTGCCTATGCCGGCGTGGTGTAAAAGTCTGGTCGATGTCTGGCTCAGAAATTCAGGAGTCGCTGAAGGCAGGGTATTCAGGCGGATTCTGAAGAATGGGCTCCGGCAGGAGGCGGGAGTCACCCCAAACGTCGTTTGGGATGTAGTGAAACGCTGCGCCAAAAATGCGGGCATCGATCACCTGGCACCCCACGATTTACGTCGTAGTTGCGCCCGCCTCTGCCATGACGTGGGAGGGGAACTAGAACAGATTCAGTTTCTCCTTGGCCATGCATCTGTACAAACGACAGAGCGCTATATCGGGTGCAAGCAGAAGCTGAGTGAAGCGGTCAATGATCGATTCCCAATCTCACTCAGTGTGCAGTGAGACCTTACTGTCGAGACGTCAAGACTCAGCATTGGCAATCTCTTCGCAAAGCCCGTGATCCACTCACGGTTGGGGATAGCTGCGTCCGACGAGCTACTGCAATCCGAGATTCTTGAGATGCTGGCTAGAATGAAAACTGCCAGCATATATGGCTGCTTGTGGGACAAGGCCTTTGTAAATGACACTTAAATGCAGGGAACCGCTGAGCCATTTTGAAGGAATGCGATTATGCTTGACGGATCATCCCAGAAATGGGATAAATAATGACACGAAAGCTTGTGCCGGGTGAGAAGCCTCTCTTCTGGATTGGATCGTCACTCAAGGACATCACTCGATTTCCATCGGCGGTTCAGCGCTCTGTTGGCTTTGCCCTAAGCGCGGCTCAATACGGCGGGAAGCATCCATCGGCAAAACCGTGGAAGGGCGAAGGGCCGGGAGTTCTGGAGGTCGTCAAAGACCATGACGGAGACACGTACAGAGCGCTCTACACCGTTCGTTTCACGAATGCTGTCTACGTTCTGCACGCATTTCAGAAGAAGTCACCTCACGGGATTGCGCCCCGACAATCCGACGTCGCTTTGGTTAAAGAGCGTTTGAAGTTGGCGCAGAGGGATTACGAGGAGAAATATGGCTAAGAGCATCCCAGGACAAATCATTCGCAGCAGCGGCAACGTCTTTGCTGATATGGGACTGCCGGATGCGGCAGAGCTCGATACCAAAGCCCGGTTGGGAGCCGCCCTCAACCTGATTGTAGAACGGCAGAGGCTCACCCAGACTGAGGTTGCGACTGCCCTCGGCATCAACCAGCCGAAGGTCTCCGCCCTACTGAATTACAAACTGGAAGGCTTTTCCGTCGAGCGCTTGATGCACTTTCTCGTGGCACTTGGACAAGACGTAGAGATCGTCGTCAAATCTAAGCCAAGCTCCCGATCTGCCCGCATTGCAGTCAAAGCCGCCTGATTGTGCGCGATAATGTCCCTTAACGTTGGCTATTTGGGGGCGGGCAAGTCGGCCGTTTTTTGTGTCACTGTACGACAAGCCGACTTTTCGTCCAGGTGTAGAGTCACTTACCGGAAATCAGTAAGCACTGTGCGCTTTTAGAGGAGTGGTCCAGATGATCGCGCGTATTCGATGCCAGACGCATCATCGATCCGTTCATTGCGGACACTCGAAATCTGGATCATGCTTGCTGGTCGAATCCCGAACTCCGCCGCATTTTTCAAGGTGAGATCGGCAATGCTCAAACTGAGCACATACCGATTGTTGGGAGCTGACTATGAATCCAAAGCCTGCGAAACAGGTTTTAGCGCATCGTGCAATCGGCGTATGTCAGGGTGTTCGGGTAACTCAATGTACAAGCCGGCTATTATCTCGTGGGCTGTTTCAATCTGATCCTGCACTGAGAGGATAATGAAGCGAAGTTGTTGGTTTTTGAAGACCAACTCGGCGACAAGCATCTCAAGGCTCAACAAGTCGCGGCAGCCTTCATCGAAGGGAACCTGCCATAAAGACCTCCCGGTTTCCCGGACCACAGTGCATGGGGCAATAGCGGAATTCATACACATCTCCTCATCGAAGAACTGGAACTCCCAACTGATGTTGGAAGGGCGGTGCTCTGAAATCTCTTTCGCCGCATCGCGGCGGATTGGTACTCCGCAAAGAAGAACAAATGTCCATCCGGCTCACATCCTGTTTAGGCGCCCTCATGTCATCCAATTCAAAGCGCCTGTGGAGCACGATGTGATTCCGGTGCTTCACTAGCAAACTTAATAGGAGCGATGATTTCTCAACACCTGAAGGGTAATAGGATTGTGACTGTATTTCTCTTCAGGTTCGGCGAGGGGGATGATGCGACAGGTCTGCGCCGTGTGTACAGCGCATTATTCGTCGTCGGAATTGCTTTGTCGGTCGGCATTCGGCCTCTGGCCATTCAAAGGGCGGGGCCAAAGCTTCAGGATTCGGAGCGCTAAGAAGCGGCTCTTTTTCTCTTGCCTGTAAATCGCGTCCCCAGGGACGTTCAAGATTATTTGAGTGCCGGCACTTAGAGTGCTTGTAATCGTGATCCTGGCACGGATGCGTGCGCTGCGCTCTTTCATTCCCTGGATTCCGAAATGCCCCTGCTTACCCACGTCCATCACATCGGGGTCAATGCCAACTCCGTTGTCATTGAATCGTAGAATCAGATCGCGGCCATAGCGAAGTTCTATGCTCAATTGGCTTGCTTTGGAGTGGAGGCAGGAATTCCTTATCGCTTCTTCAGCAATGCGGGCTATTTCGTCACGCACAATCGGATGCAGGTCCCGGGCGTCGCCAATCACGGTCAATGCGACTGAGATGGATGTCCTTTGCGCGTATTCCCTGGCCGTCCGATCGAGGAACTCGGCAAGATGGTTTTGTTCCGTAGTCGAGACACGAAGCGCATGGAGAGCGGCCCGGCCTTCCGTGACGGCCTGACCCAGCCAGACCGATAGCCTCTCCAATGCGTGACGCATGCGCACTTGGTCTGCGTCCGGATCGAGCGCGTCGTCGGCCACCATTTTGCTGCCCTGCACTGTTTGCAGGAATGTGTCATGGAGTTCAAGCGCCATCCGCGTCCGCTCGTCGAGCCGCTCGTCGAAACGCGCGCCGATGGCTTTTGCAATGGAACGGACGCGAAGCTGATAGATGGCTGCAAGCAGCAGGCATAAAGACACAGCGCATAAAACTCGAAACCAAATTGTCTGAAACCACGCTGGCGCGACGAAAAATCTAAGGCTCGCACCGGTTTCGTTCCATACGCCATCGTTATTGCACGCAATGACGTGGAACGTGAACGTACCGGGACTGAGATCGTTGTAGAAAGCCTGCCGCCTTGTGCCGGCATCCTGCCAGTCGACATCGTGCCCTTCCAGTTTGTAGCGGAACCGCACCCTCTGCGGAACCACAAAGCTGAGCGCCGTGTAGTCGACCTGCAGTTCGCGAGTAAGTGGCGGAAGAGCCAGAGTCTGCGTCGGGGCATAGAGCTTGCCATCTGCCACCACGCCTTCAACTGTGACGGGAGGCGCCAACACATTCTTGTATAAATGCTGCGGATCAATCGTCTGCAAGAGAAAGCTGTTGACAAACCACAGTCGCCCATCCGGTGTTTTCGCGGCATTCTCGAACGGCGGCCATCCGGGTAGGACTCCGGTCAACTGATCGAAATGCCGGACGTTCAAATGACTGTTTGGCTGTTGCCACCACCTCTGCATTTCAGCGCCTGCAATCTCAACCAGCCCGCATTCCGTAGAGAGCCATAGCGCGCCGGCATTGTCGTGGATCATTCCAAAAATTCGATTGCAGGGCAGTCCGTTCTGAACGGTGAGCGTCTGCTTCCTTCCTTGTTTCCATCCGATGAGCCCGAAACCCGTTGCACCTAACACCGAACCGTCAGGCTCCGTCATGATCTGCTCGACATAGGAAGTTGCGTCACGCATGTCAACATCTTGCCGGAAAGGTATCAAGTCCTTTCGACCGTCGCGATAGTGGATAAGGTCTCCACTCCTTGTGCCGATCCAGATTCCACCTGCTGGATCGGCCGCGATCTTTCGTCCCTGCGGCATCATCGGTGGAGGAAATACGTCGACGATTTTGTCTTCGTGGATGCGGACGAGCGCACGGCCAGATCCGGTAGTTTCGAGCCAAACGTCATTGTTGGTGTCTTCGGTAATTCCGGTTACAACTCCACTCGAAGTCCCATCCGGTCGGTTGACCATGCGGAACTTACCGCTTTCATAAATCGCCAGACCCTTGTCGATGCCAACCCACAGCCTGCCTTTATGATCCTCGAACAGTGAATTGACATAATCTCCCGGCAATCCCGTCCCAGCCTTGATGGACGACGTCTTGCCGTTACGGAGCGATTGCAGCACACCCACTTCGCCAATCCAGAGTGTTCCATCCCGAGCGGAGATGACTGAATGAATCTCTTCCGCGCCGATTCCGTCGCCTGCTGAATAAGTGACGACCTGTAGATCGCTGAATTTATCGAGCCCTCTGGGCGTGCATGCCCAGATATTTCCTTCACGGTCTTCGTAAAGATCGTTCACACTATTGCTGGTCAGCCCGTCCGCAAATTGGAAATGATCCACCTTCTGCCCAACAATGCGATAAATCCCTCGCTCCCGAGTTCCGATCCAAAGAGCACCATGGCTGTCCATGAACAGGGCGAGGATCTCCAGCGTGCGACCGTCCAACTCTGAAGTGATGAATGGCTTCCATTCCCCCCCGACCAGATGCTGCAGACCCCCGTCCGAGCCAGCCACGCTCATCCCCGCCCAGATCGACCCCTCGGCATCCGTTATAAGATCCCCCTCCACGGCACTGAAACTCCCACGTGACCCGAGCACGCGGGGACGGTAAGAGGCGTGAGAATCCGGATTCCACCGGGCAATCGCCGCGCTCCCCCCCATCCATAGGTCTCCGAGCGAATCCTGCTGCAAATGTGAGGGGCCGCCCAGATCCGGGATTCCATCCGCGGCTCCAAAGCAATGAATTTGGTCATCGCTAACATGACACAACGGAGCGGAGCCCTCTCCGTGCGTGAACCAGATTGTCCCATCGCGATCCTCAGCGATGGATATAACTATGCCCCTGGCATCGGGAAAGTTAATCAGCCTGTTGCCGGTCCAATGACTGAGGCCACCACGCGTGCCGATCCAAAGGCTCCCGTCACGCACTCCTAAAAGAGCGCTGACGTCGGGCGATGGCAGATGGCTTCCCGCAGGGAAGGTCCAGGGCATAAACCGCACGCCATCAAATCGCACCAGTCCAAACTGGGACCCAAGCCAAATATATCCATCCTTGCTTTGGGAGACGACGATCGGATTGGCACTGAGGACAGCATTCTGTACTTTCCATGCCGTATGCGCGTATTGGGAGATGCGCCGATCCGGATCAACCGCGAGTAGCGGCGACACTGCAAGGCACAAAAGGAAAAGAAGGAGCGTAATGGAGCGTCGGGTAATCACGTTCTTAGCCTCGACTTTACACTTTTCGCGCCGAAGGGGGCATATGAGGAACAATAGCTGCCGCCCTGAAGTTTTCTATAGGTAGGGAAACAGATCAGACCTGAAGAAGGCCACGACGAATCGCAATTGTTACCGCATGTGTTCGATCATTCGCCTGCAGCTTATCGACCAGATTCTTGATGTGGAAGTTTACCGTTGTCTCCGCAATGCAAAGCCGATCTGCAATCTGCTTGTTGCGGTAGCCGTCCCGGATCAGTCGAAGGACGTCCAGTTCCCGCGCGGTCAACTGCTCTTCGCCCATGTGTTCCGCAATGAGCGCTGCAACCTGGGTTGGCATAAATCGGCCGCGCTGGTGCACTGAGCGTAGCACTGCGAGAATCTCTTCTTTCGGCATACTTTTCAGAATGTAGGCCGCGGCGCCTGCACGCATGGCACGTTGAATGTCGCCGTCGGACTCCGATGTGGTGAGCATGACTACGCGCGCATCTGGAAAGATCTTTCTGATTTCAATCAGCGTGGCTATTCCATCCATGCCCGGCATGCGAAGGTCCATCAGCGTCAACTCCGGTCGATGCTGACGAAACATTGCAATTGCTCCGCTGCTCTCTGTTGCCTGCGCGACGAGGGACATATCCGCCTGCGAGCCGATAATCGTGCTGAGACCCTCTCGAAAGATCGGATGATCTTCGACGATAAGGACCCGGATCGGATTTGTTGAGGTCATCGGACTCTCCCGTGGGAATGGCGGGCATCCTGCGGCACCTGTTTCTTAATCAGCATACAGGAGACAAGACCCCGCAAAAAGCGAATCAGTTCAATAGACTGCGCCGCGCCGTGTGCAGGGAGAGCCCACTTCGATGCCGATCAAGTTCTAGATCGCTGCGCTACGAAACTGCAGAAAAATGCAGTGTGCGGACTGTCGTATTCAGGGTGGTGGCTTTTTCCTGCAAGGCGCAATCTTGCTTCATTGGGAAAGCAGTATCAACTGGGCCAACGCGCACCAACCCAAGGAGATGATCCATGTTCAAGAAGATGTGGTTAGTCGCTATCGTCTCTTGCCTGAGCTTCTGCATGAACACCTTCGGGCAGGACAACGCAGCCGTGTCCAGTGGACCGGTTCTTCACATTGACATTCCAACCCGGCTCGGAAAGGCAAACATCGTGGTCGATTTCGGCCATGCCGTATATGGAGGCGACTTCCCCTTCGCGCTTGGAGACATTCACCTGCTCTCGAACAATCTTCGTGAATGGAACGCCGACGGCCAGGTCGTTGTGATCTTTCACGGAGACGCGGCTTATCTGGCGCTCAACGACGAAACGTACAACACAACTCGACACGTAGCCACGGGGAACCCATTCAAAGGACTGTTGGCCGAGTTAATGGTTCATGGCATACAGCTAGAGATGTGCGGAGCCACCGCGGCCGGGAATCACTGGGGAAATGCGAACTTGCTCCCGGGAGTGAAGGTCAACCTCAACGCGATGGTGAGATTGACTGAACTGGAGCAGCAGGGATACACGATGATTTACCAATAACCGGCACACTTCATAAGTCAATTCCGAATAAATGGACTCGAGGAGACAAGTCATGAGAATGTGGTATTCCGCAGCACTGATGTTGAGCCTTGCGCTGCCCGCCCTGGCCCGTGCCGCTAAAGATGACAACGGAATTGTCACCATTGCTAGCCACCATTCTGTCGACGAAACAGTGGAGAGGGCCAAACAGATCCTGCAAGCCAAAGGCGTCACTCTGTTCGCCGTCATCGACCACAGCGGAGAGGCAGAGAAGGTGGGAATGACGATGCGTCCGACCAAACTGCTGATCTTCGGAAATCCCAGGGGCGGCACTCCCTTGATGCTGGCTGCTCCAAGCATCGCCATCGACCTGCCATTGAAGTTGCTGATTTGGGAAGACGCCAGCGGGAAGGTGTGGCTCTCGTACAACAGTCCAAGCTATCTTGCTGAGAGGCACGGGTTGCCGCCCGAGCTTGTAAAGAACATGGCAATCGTAGAAGCCCTGGCGGCTCAGGCTGCCGAATAGAGTCGAGCCCGACATTCACCGAACCTGTGTCACCACGGAGAGGAATTGCGATGACGAAGCCTGCAGCAGGAATGTGCGCTTACTCGTATGGAACCGCGGAAGTGAGCCGGTCTCCGGTTTCGCTTGAGGAATTGGAAGACTTGAAAGTCTCAGTCGGCTTTACGGCAGAAGACGAGAACTACCTCCGCATGGCGGGAGAGGTGCTCGATGGCCAGACCAAAGAGATTGTGGGGCACTGGAGGAGCGGCATCATCGCCAGCATTCCACACCTGGCTCGGCACTCGCGAACCCCTGGCGGGGAGCCGATCCCAAAGTATCTTGCGCAGAGCAATCTGCGTTTTGAACAGTGGATTCTGGATACTTGCCTTCGTCCTTACGACCAGGACTGGCTGAACTATCAACATGAGATCGCCTTGAGACACACAAGTTTAAAGAAGAACCAGGTCGATGGAGTCGAATCAACACCCTACGTTCCTTTCCGCGACATTCTGGCTTTCGTCGCAGTGTTGAACGAAACCATCAAGCCATACCTCGCAAGCAGGGGAAACACGTCGGATGAAGTGGCTGCCATGCATCTCGCATGGTGCCGGTCGCTTCAGCTGCAGATGGCGCTGTGGACGAAGCTCTACATGGACCTGGCCAAAACGAAGAACGAATGGTAACTCCGCATTCCTTTCAATTCGAAATGAAGCCACAAGCGCCAACATGCCCGCACCTGGAAGCTTCGTGAATCAGACAACCCGCATCGATGAAGGAACAAGATGCGCCCAACCTGGAAGCGACGACTTACGCTTCGCGTTCCAATCACTGGAGGAACTCTCATGTCTCAAACACCGCAGGTTCAAGATATCGTCCTCGTTCATGGTGCTTTCGCAGATGCATCGAGTTGGTCCAAGGTAGTTCCACTACTGCAGGCAAAGGGATACAGGGTGACCTCTGTTCAGTGCCCGCTCACTTCCTTTAAGGACGACGTTGACGCCACGAAGCGCGCGATTGCTGCGCAGGACGGTCCAACTATCCTGGTTGGCCACTCATACGGGGGCGTCGTAATCACCGAAGCCGGCAACGATCCCAAGGTCGTGGGCCTGGTTTACGTGGCTGCATTCACCCCGGATGCAGGACAGTCCATTTTGGACATCAGCAAAGATTATCCGAAGCCGATTGGATTGGAGAAGCTTGTTCCACAAGCCGAAGGCTTTCTGCTTTTGTCACAGGACGGCATCGAGACCGCCTTTGCACAAGACTTGAGCAAGGAAGAGAAGGCTCTTCTCATAGCCGATCAGCCTCCCACACACGGATCCATCTTTGCAGCACAGCCAACTCAAGCTGCCTGGCACAGCAAGCCATCGCGGTACATCGTTGCCGCGAACGACCACATGATTGCTCCCGAACAGGAAGCAGACATGGCATTACGGATCGGGGCCACCACAACGACGCTTTCCTCCAGCCATGTGGCAATGCTGGCCCATCCCAAAGAAGTTCCATCAGTAATCGAGGATGCTTCCGTCGGCGCAGAGTGACCTTGCGGACGGGACCATCTTTTGCCGGAACGAAAAGAGCTGGGAAGTCGACATCGACCATCAGGAGAAAAGCAATGAAGAATGAAGCAACCTGGCCCATCGAATTAGGCAACGCAGGTGTTCTCGTCGCAGGTCCTTGGCGGCGCCTCCGTGCCATACTTTGGGCGACTCTTCTGTTTGCAGGCGCGACCGCATTCTTTGTCGCGACCCAACGCCTCGGATACTGGTTACATCTACCGCCCAACTCCCAACCGGCAATCGTGATCGGGCTGCCGGTTCTCGCGTTCCTCGTCTACGCCTATGTCGTCCGGGCTGCCGAAAAACGTGCACCGATCGAAGTGCTACCGGGCGCCGGAACGATTTGCGAAATCGTGGCCGGCGCAATCATCAGCGTGGTTATGTTGTGCCTCATTGTTGCATTGCTGTGGTCATTGGGACTTTATCAGGTGAAGTGGAATCACCTAAGCCACGTTTTCGACAGCTTTCTTTTCGACAGTTATCTTTCCGGGATGCTGGAGGAGTTGGCTTTTCGGGCAATCTTGTTGCGCCTCCTGGCGCGCGCGTTTGGTCCTCGTTGGGGGCTTGTGCTCTCCGCCGCGCTATTCGGCCTTGCACATATCACCCATGGTTCCCTGGTTCCGCTGCTGGAAGTCGCGGTCAATGCAGGCCTTCCCCTAGGTCTGCTTTACATGGTGACCGGCCGGCTATGGATGGCGGTCAGCATGCATACGGCGTGGGATTTTTTCGAGGAGTCTTTCCTCGGAGTGAATACCCACCATGGTCTTCTGCTCAGCACGCCAATGCCCGGCAGGTCCGCCATCCTCACCGGTGGCAGCTTCGGCCCAGACGGCTCAATCCTGGCCATGATCGTTGGAATTCTTGCTTGCGTCGCTATTCAAGCGGCTTCGCGAAGGGGCTACTTCCAAAGAACGCGGGCCGTACAAGACAGCAGGGCTCAGTCTGAGCTCACCTCAGTCTGA
The DNA here is from genome assembly GCA_963704415.1 of uncultured Acidobacteriaceae bacterium. Taxonomy (GTDB): domain Bacteria; phylum Acidobacteriota; class Terriglobia; order Terriglobales; family Acidobacteriaceae; genus Telmatobacter. The sequence goes on from OY969908.1 coordinate 4,584,981, forward strand.
CGACGTTAGTAGCCTCAACTGCGAACAGAACACAGGAGCGAAGCATGAAAAGCATCGAAAGCACTCAGTCAATAGTTGTTGAAAATTACGACCTCGTTGTTCTGGGCAGCGGCGAGGGTTCGAAATTCCTCGCCTGGACCTTGGCCCGACTAGGTAAACGTGTCGCCGTTGTGGAGCAGAGATGGATCGGCGGCTCCTGCCCAAATATCGCTTGCCTGCCCAGCAAGAACATCATTCACAGTGCGAAGGTCGCGTCGTACTTTGCGAGGGCTGACGAGTTCGGAATCGAAACCGCCGGCTTTAAGGTCAACATGGCCAAGGTAACTGATCGTAAACGAACCATGGTCAAGGGTCTCATCGACATCCACGTCCGCAACTTCGAAGACAGTGGCGTGGATCTTGTTCGCGGTCATGGATATTTCGTCGGACCGAAGCTTGTTCAGGTAGATCTGCTGGCGGGCGGAACTCGACGGCTGCATGGCAGCAACATTGTGATCGGTACAGGAACGCACGCCCGGCTTGACATGATTCCTGGACTCGCACAAGCAAAGCCGCTCACTCACATTGAAGCTCTGGAATTTGAATCGGTGCCGGTGCACCTGGTGGTGCTGGGCGGCGGCTATATTGGCCTGGAGTTCGCTCAGGCCATGCGCAGACTCGGCAGCAAGGTCTCAATTTTGGATCGGAACGGGGCCTTGCTTCACCGCGAAGACCCTGATGCTTCATCCGCGCTGGAAGCCCTCTTTCAGGAGGAAGGGATTGAATTGATTCTGAACGCTTCCGTGGAAAAGGTGTCAGGTGTTTCGGGAGACTCGGTGAGTCTTACCTACAGGCAAAACGGTGAAGTGAACACGCTGGACGGAAGCCATCTGCTGGTTGCGACCGGCCGTGTGCCAAACACCGCTGGAATCGGCCTTGAGCTTGCCGGCGTGGAAGTCACGGAACACAGGTATATCAAGGTCGATGGGCACTTGAAAACTACGGCAGATGGCGTGTGGGCAAACGGTGAAGTTGCCGGCAGCCCGCAATTCACGCACATTGCTTTCGACGACTTCCGCATCCTGCGCGACAATCTCAGCGGAGGCAATCGGGTCACCACCGGTCGCCTGGTGCCGTTCTCGATGTTTACAGATCCCGAGTTGGCGCGGGTTGGGCTGAGTGAGCGCGAGGCCAAGGCGCAAGGCATTGCGTATCGACTTTTCAAAATCCCGATGGCCTCCGTGCTGCGAACACGCACGCTCTCAGAGACGCGTGGCTTCATGAAAGCGTTGGTTGGCGGCGACGATCGAATCCTCGGCTTCACGGTGTTCGGAGTTGATGGGGGAGAGATCATGTCGGCGGTGCAGATCGCGATGATTGGAAGGTTGCCGTACACAGCGGTTCGCGACGCAATTCTAACTCACCCGACGCTCATGGAAGGATTGGTTGTGCTGTTCTCTTCAACTCCGGTTTCGGTTGAAGCTTGATCCCGTGGCGTTGGAATTAGGCTTTAAACAACAGATCTTGACGTGAGAAGAACGAAGGCGAGGACCGGCATGTTGGAAACGCGAGCAGAAACAAACCGACGTCAGTTTTTAGGGAATGCCGCAGCATTTGTGACAGCGTCTGCGCTCAGGCCAAGCGCGGTCAAGGTAGAAGCGGGCCATTCCCGCATGAAAGCAGTGGCGTTCGATGCGTTTGCGATCTTCGACAGGGGCTCTGTGGTTCGCTTGATGGAAGAGGTCGTCCCGGGCCGTGGTGAAGAACTGTGCAATCGATGGCGTGTACGGCAGTTTGAGTACACCTGGCTGCGTAATTCCATGCATCGATATGCTGATTTTTGGCATGTAACCCACGACGCGCTGAACTACGCGGCGGAAGAGAGCAAGGTGCAACTCAACCCACAGCAGAAGCTGCTGCTGACGTCGGCTTATCTGCAGTTGAAGCCGTGGCCTGACGTTGTCGGGGTACTGAAGACGCTTCAGAATCGCGGTATCCGGATGGCACTTCTCGCCAATCTAACACCAGGAATGCTGCAATCCTGCGTGACGCATTCCAGCCTCGAATCTTTTTTCGAGTTCCAACTCAGCACCGATCGGGTGAAGGCGTTCAAGCCCGATCCTACGACGTACGCCATGGGACTCAGCGCTTTTCATTTGGACAAGCATGAGATAGCATTCGTGGCGTTCGGTGGATGGGATGCAGCCGGCGCGAAGGTATTCGGTTATCCAACGTACTGGGTCAACCGACTCGGGGCGCCGGTGGAACAACTTGGAGCGTCTGCGGATGCCACTGGTCGTGACCTGTTGTCGTTACCGGCCTTTATAGGCACGCTACGAGAAACGTGACGGCGAGAGATGCCATTTCGCGCCTGCTAATCCGGCGCAGAAGGAACTCATATGAAGACGTACGTTGTGGAATTTGCGAACGGCCCCTTCCGCGCCGTTAAAGCAGCTACGGCAGAGCCGGGGAGGGGGCAGGCGCTGGTCAGGATCTCTGCCAGCGGGGTCAATCCGCTCGACACAAAGATCCGCGCAGGGCAAGGCGGCCACGCGAAACAACCATTGCCCGCAGTGCTCGGGCTGGATATGGCTGGCGTCGTTGTCCAGGTCGGCGATGACGTAACCACCGTCCAGCCAGGAGACGAAGTCTTCGGCATGGTCGGTGGTGTAGGCGGCCTGCAGGGAACACTCGCAGAGTTCATCGTCGCCGATGCAGCACTGCTCGCACTCAAACCCAGGGCACTCACCTTCCGCCAGTCTGCCGCCATGCCGCTCGTCACCATCACTGCATGGGAGGGCCTCGTCGATCGGGCCAACGTATACGCCGGGCAAACCGTACTCGTACATGCCGGTGCAGGCGGAGTTGGGTACGCCGCGACGCAGATTGCTCTGGCACGTGGCGCAAACGTGTTTACCACCGTCTCAGAGGATAAGCGATCCATCGTCGAAGATCTCGGTGCGATCTCGATCGATAGAAACACGCCTGTAAACGACTACGTTGCCGAACACACCGGCGGGGAAGGCTTCGACATCGTGTACGACACACTCGGCGGCGTGATCCTCGACGCCTCTTTCCTCGCCGTCAAACGTTACACGGGACACGTGGTCAGTTGTCTCGGGTGGGGCACGCACGCGCTTTGCGCCGCTCTCATTTCGAGCAGCCACCTACTCCGGCGTATTCACGCTGCTGCCTCTTTTGTCCGGTTCAGGTCGCGCTCATCACGGACACATTCTTCGTGAAGCAGCGAAGCTCGCAGAGAAGAATCAACTCAAGCCACTGCTCACGGAACAAGACTTTGGTCAGGACATCGCGGCTGCCTACGAAGCGGTCGCCCAAGGCAGTCGAGGGAAGGTGGTTCTTGAACTTCGCTAGCCAGCAAGTGATTGTGTCCCTGTTGTCGCTCATGTTCCGTAACGCTCAGCGCAATTCGCCCCGGACGAATATTTGCTCAATACGAGCCAGCCAACCCTCAGAAGGAGAACTCCATGACAGACATTCCAAACATCCCGTTGACATCTCACCACCGCGTTGAAGCGGATGGGATTGAAGTTTTCTACCGCGAAGCAGGGCCGGCAGACGCTCCGATCATCCTGTTGCTCCACGGATTTCCGACATCCTCGTTCCAATATCGAGAGCTCATTCCGCGCCTTGCCGATCGCTATCATGTGATCGCTCCAGATCTGCCGGGATTCGGCTTCACGGATGTGCCTGAGGAGCGCAGATACAAATACACATTTGAAGCACTGGCAAAAACGATCTTTGTGTTTACACAGGCGCTGAAGCTTTTCCGTTATGCAATGTACGTATTTGACTACGGCGCGCCAATCGGCTTCCGCCTGGCGTTGATGGCGCCTGAACGCGTGACCGCCATCGTTTCGCAGAACGGAAACGCGTATGAAGAAGGTCTTGGGGATGCGTGGCAGCCGATTCAACGCTACTGGCGTGAGCCCACGCTTGAGCATCGGAATGCGATCCGCGAGGGGCTTAACCTGGAAGGCCTGCGCCACGAGTATTCTTCCGGAATCCCTGACCCGTCGCTGATCAAGCCCGAGGGCTACACGCTGGACGCTTCGCTCCTGGCCCGTCCGGGGAACGTTGATATACAACTCGATCTTTTCCTTGACTACGCGAATAACGTCAAGCTCTACCCCAGGTGGCAGCAATACTTCCGAGAGGCAAAACCCCCGCTGCTGGCGGTGTGGGGCAAGTTTGATCCATTCTTTATCCCCGCGGGAGCAGAAGCCTTCAAGAAGGACATCCCGACCGCCACGGTTAAATTTCTGCCCACGGGACACTTCGCGCTCGAAACGCATTTGGAAGAGATCGTCGCGACGATGCGTCCGTTTCTTTGGGAAAGTATTCAAAGCCGTTTGCCATAAGCATCGCCTGACGGCTTTCTCAGAACGAGCGAGGTCCCCAAAGAAGATTACCACTAACGCTGCAAACAGATTCCTGCTTGCCCGGAATCAAGGAGGACATATGCGTGATTCAACGAATCGGACCTTCGAAAATGCCGCTCGTGCAAACCAGGATCGCCTTGCCTCTGAGTTAGACAGGGAGTTTGATTACATCGTCTGTGGGAGCGGCAGTTCTGGCTCCGTTGTCGCCGGAAGGTTGGCCGCCAATCCCGATGTGAGCGTGTTGCTGATTGAGGCGGGCGGAAGCGACGAAACGGAGATGGTTTTAGATACCGACCGCTGGCCCATGAACTTCGGCGGTGAACTCGATTGGAGCTTCTTCACGGAACCAAATCCTAACTTGAACGGGCGTTCCATCCTTTATTCCATGGGTAAGGTTTTAGGCGGCGGCTCAAGCATCAATGTTGGGACGTGGTCCAGAGGACATAAGGCTGACTGGGACTTTTACGCTGCCGATACCGGTGATCAAAACTGGGGTTATGACGCCATCATCAAACTTTATCGGGACCGAGTGGAAGATTGGACCGGTGTTCCTGATCCGGAGTTTTACGGGGTCGGCGGAGCCATGCATGTTCAGCCTGTCGATCATCCTGACGCCTTTTCTCTCGCAATGCTCGATGCCGCAGACTCCGTTGGATTGAAGCGCTTCCCGAACTCCGGTGGCCAGATGATGAAGGCCGACGGAGGAGGCTCCATCGTGGATAACATTATTCACAATGGAAAGCGGCAGTCTGCTTACCGGTCCTACGTTTACCCCCGGCTGCTGCAGAAGAACCTCACCGTTCTGACCGGCGCCCTGACAACCAGGATTCTCTTTGATGGCAGTCGCGCAAGCGGCATCGAGTTCGTACATAACGGTCAGCTTCGCCAAGTCGACGCGAAGTTAGAAATCGTGCTCTCTCAAGGCGCGATTCAAACACCCAAACTGCTCATGCAGTCCGGCATAGGCGATCAGGAAGAGCTTCGAACGTACGGCATCCCGGTGCGGCAACACTTGCCCGGTGTAGGGCGTAACATGCATGATCATGTCGCGCTGGCTCTTGTTTGGGAGGCAACCGACGCGCCACTGCCGCAGATAGCGAGAAGTTCCGCCGTGGCGTTTTGGAAGACAAACCCCGCACTGGATGCGCCGAACTTCTACACCTATGGAATCGGCATTCCGTTCCTCACGCCCGAGAACGCAGCCAAGTATCCGCCGCCGCCGGCCGCATGGACGCTCTTCACAGGGATGCGACCCGCGAGTCGTGGCTCAATTCATTTGACGGGTGCCAAACCTTTTGACCCTCTGCGAATTGAAGCGAACTACCTGGCGGAACCAAGCGATCTTGAGGATCTTAAGCTTGGTGTGCAACGCGCTCGTGAAATTGGTAATGCCGCGCCACTTCGTCCATACGCGAAACGCGAACACGCGCCAGCGAACCTGACAGGCCTGGCGCTTGAAGAATATATTCGTAACGGTCTGGTCACTTTCTGGCATCAGTCGGGCACTGCGAAGATGGGTCGCGACGCCATGTCAGTCGTCGACAGCGAACTCAAGGTTCATGGTGTCGATGGGCTTCGTATCGCAGATGCTTCTATCCTGCCTCGCGTAACGACGGGGAACACGATGGCCCCTTGTGTCATCATCGGAGAACGAGCCGCTGAGCTTTTGCAGCAACGTCACGAGAAAGAATCAGTCCACACGGAAAACCTGTTCCTTCAATCGACAAAGTAGAGGTTAAGTGTCATGGCTATAAAGACGCGTGCAAAGCTTGCTGTGGCTGGGTTGAGCGCTCTGGCCGTACTTCAGTTTGTACGACCGGGCATTCCATCCGGCCCCGCGATTTCGGAGATTCAAGTCCCACCGCGCGTGCGCCAGATACTTCAGAAAGATTGCTATAGCTGTCATTCAAACGAGCGGCGGCTGGCCTGGTTCGATGAGATCACGTCCCCTTACTGGCTGGTTCGTCACGACATTCTCGCTGCCCGGGAACATCTCAATTTCTCCACAATGGGATCAGAGCCAGTCGCGGCACAAAGAGCCACGCTCTTTGAAGCGGTAAACATGATCCAACTGGGGGTGATGCCGCTGCCGCAGTTTATTGCCTGCACCCGGACGCGAAAGTGACTCCGGCCGAGTTGATGGAGTTGAAGGGCTATCTTGCGCCATGGAATCCTGCTGACGGAAGCGAAACCGCACGGAGGTCGAATGCGGACGAATCTTCATTCCAAACCAACCTGGGCACGATTCCCGCAGAGTTGAATGGACTGCCGTTCGAGCCCGGCTTCGAATCATGGAAACCGCTGAGTTTCACGGATCGTGGTGACAACAACACTTTTCGCATGATCCTGGGCAATGAGATCGCAGTGAAAGCCGCAGAGACCGGAAGCATTTCGCCCTGGCCCGATGGAGCGCGATTTGCCAAGATTGCATGGCAACAGGAAAAAGGCGAAGACGGGCTTGTTTATCCGGGCAGATTCGTGCAGGTGGAATTCATGGTGAAGCAAGCCGCGCAGTACCGGGACACGGATGGCTGGGGATGGGGACGTTGGCGTGGATTGAACCTGAAGCCGTACGGAACAGGTTCTCATTTCGTGGCTGAATGCACCGGCTGTCACGCGCCTGTCCGCGGCGATGACTTCGTGTACACATTAGCCATTACGACAGCAAAGTCAGGTCGACAAGAAGCTGTAAACAATGGAGCCGCCGCGCTTCCGCAAAGTCTGCCCTACCTGCCACTGCAATGGACGGCAATCACAATGTTTGTCGACCCAAAGACTCGAACCATGTCGACGCTCTTTGGCAACGACATCGCTGTGCAGGCTGTGCGGAATCGCGGGGGCAACTTCGGCAAACCGCCTGCATATCCCGTCGGGAGTGTGATCGCTCTTCTAACCTGGGCTCAACGCGAAGACCCGCATTGGTTCGGTGGCCGCATTCCAGACCGTCCAGTGTCAGTCGAATTCGCAGAAATGGATGCATCTTCCAAAGTTCGGTCCTACCGACACTTTGACGGCCCGATGCTCCAGGAGCGCACAGCGCCTGCGGAAGAAGTGGCGCGACGGACAAGCTTTCTCATGAGCCTTGTACCGGCGACGTTGCCCTGAGACTCGAAAACGAGGCCCTTCTCATGAAGCCGCCAATCCACAAAACGGACGTATGAAGGATTTTGGTGGGCGAACGAATTCGCCGATCAACTCATCGACGCTGGACTAGCCGCGATTTCTCACAGGGGATCGATTTGATGGCGGTTAGCGCTGCGAAGCATTCGGGAAGAGCCATCAAGCGGCTTGAGATCGGCTTGGCGACAGGTTCGGCAAGTACGCGGAGAGGCTCATCGCAGGTCGATGCCTGATTTGTCGGATAGCTCCGCCAGGCCGATTCCTGGGTTCGTGTGAAAAAGTTGTTTGTTCGCGGTGGAGACGTTCAGCATCGCAGCGCGTCGAAGGCCCGAACGTAAATCTTCTTCCAAGGATAGTTGGAGTTCAGTTCCAACCACACGCGCCGGGCGCTGATATGTACGAGGGCGCCGATTTTGAACAGCTTGAGCCGGATCGTATCCACCTGCGCCTCGGCCCACTCGGTGCCCTTGAGCGCCAGGCGCCTGAGCGCTTCAACCAGCGTATAAGCCAGCGCCGACAGGTACAGCCTGAGCTGGTTGCCCTTCATTTCTTCCGTCGAGAGGCGATAGGCGAACAGGCACATCTGCTCCTTGATGCGGTTCTCCATCTCGCCGCGCTGGCAGTAGAACTGCTCGTATAATTCGCGAGCCGCCCACTTATCCGGAGTTAGCGAAGTTACCACGAAGCGTGGGTTTTCGCCCTTGTCCAGATACTCGGCCTTGGCAACTACCCGCCTCGCCCGCGCCCAGCTCTTGTGCGTTTGATAGTCGAACTCGGTAAAGACACGCGCTGGCTTGCCAGTCTCGGCGTGCTGCAGCCTGGCCTCGTGCATCTGCTTGCCGACGATCTTCTGAAGCCGGCTGTTGCGCGCCAGACCGAACAGGAAGTCCACGCGATTTTGTTCGGCCTCGCACCAGGCCATCAGCTCCTCGCGACAGAAGCCAGAGTCGCCGCGCAGCACGATCTGCACCGTGGGCCACTTCGCCCGTAACCGGGCCACGATGCGCTTGACCTCGTCCAGCGCGCCGGCCGCTCCGTCGATGTTGGCCGGCCTGAGCCGAGCGCATAACAGTTGATCGCCGGCGAAGATATAGAGCGGCAGGTAGCAGTAGCTGTCGTAGTAACCATGAAAGAACCGCTCCGGCTGATGGCCGTGGAGCGGGATGTTGGTTGCATCCAGGTCGAGCACGATCTGCTCGGGCGCTTCGGCGTGCGACTCGATGAACAGATCGCAGAGCAGCCCGTCGATCTTCTCCGGCGCGTAGTCGATCTTGTGATAGCGCTTGCTGCCGCCGGGAAGTTCCAGCCGGTTCAGCGTGCTCTTGCCGGCCAACGGCTCTTCCAGCTTGCGCCGGCCCGACAGCACAGCCATCAGCGGGTCGTGGCGCAACTGCTCATGATCGTTCAGGTCCTCATAGCCCAGCGCCAGCCCGTAGATGCGCTGCGAGAGCATCTCACCGAGCTGGTGCGAGACCAGCAGCGGCGACCGCCGGTCGGTGAAACAGGACGCCAAACGCTTCAGCAAACCGATCTTGCCATCGGCCTGACGCAACAACAGCGCTCCGCCATCGCTCGATATCTGCCCCGCGGTGAAACTGGCCTCTACGCGCCGCGAAAAATGAGATGCAAACGAGAAGACTTCTTGATTACACTCTGTCATGAGAAGGGCCGCCCTTTCCGCAGCCAGAACCACGCTTCGACAACGTAGTTATGACACAGAAAAGACGGCCTTTCTACCTATTTCCTTCTTCCAGAATCATCCAAATCGACAATCGACCTGTGAGATTTGCAGGCTAGTCCACACTAGTCAGCCCGTTTAAACAAATCCGATGCATCTGGCCATAAAAGCGGCAAGTGTCCATGTTGCCGACTAAACGGACATGTGGGTCCGATGCTGTCATGGGTGAGTGCATTGGCGAGTAAGGGATAACACAGTGATATCGTCCTGCTGTCCAAACGCCTGCGCGGCGGCGGCGATCTGCGCGACTGGATGGACGCTGATGACCTGGGTGCGTGCGAAACCAAAGAGTTCACCGGAAGGTGATTGTGCTTCCACCACACCATCAGTGACGATGACAGTCCTGTCGCCAGGAGCGAGGTCAACGGTGGTCTCCGGATACTCAAGATCGGAGACGATGCCGAGTGGCAGTCCGCTTTCGAGGGGTATCTCTTCTCCGTTCCGATAGGGAGGAACATGCCCCGCATTGGCCAAGGTCAGGCGACCTTTGTGCGAAGTGTGCCCACACAGACATGTAACGAACCCGCCGTGGCTCGCTCCGCACAGGCTTTCGTTGAGGCGAGTCAGTAGCACACCCGGCGAAAGTCCCTCGGAAGCCAAACTGCGAAAGGCCCCGATGGCGAGCGCCCCAGTCATGGCAGCTTTCAGTCCTTTACCGCTGACATCCCCGACAATCAGGAGCGAAGATCCATCGTTCCTGGAAACGACCTGGTAGAAGTCCCCGCCTACCTCGGAGGCAGGAATGTAAGCGGCATCAAGGCGCCAACCGGGCAGCGCGGGCAGGGTTGCAGGTACCAGTTCAAGCTGCATTTCGCGTGCTGCAGCTAGTTCTCCCGAGACGCGGGCTTGTTCACGGTGCAGCGTGGTGAAACGAACCAGCATGACTGCACCGATGGCCAGCAGAAAGATGGCGTCGGCCACATCGGCAGGGGAGAGCGGCGCGATTCCCCATAGCAGCACGGGGCCAGAAAGAAAATCGAGATTCCTTCCCAGAAGACTCCCAATCTGGGGCAGGTTAACGAGAATCATCCCAACTGCAGGAGCCAAACTCGGGACAATAAGCCAGCGCGCTTCTCGGTTGCCATGCCGGTGCCAATAAAAGAGCAGAGCGGGTATGGCCAAGGCAGCGGGGACAAGGGCAGCCGATTCGAACGAAAAGTAGAGCGCATTCCGCACCAATCCCGCGCTGCAGAGGAACGAAAGAATGGGACACGCGAGCAGAAAACATTCATAGCTCCGCCATAGCCGATTGGGCCGGCGGCGGATGAAGGCAAACGTGAATTCTGTTTGCGTTAGCATTCCGAGAAAGATCGCAGGATCGGCGTAGATCTCGTTTGCATCTCCCGGGATGATGGCATAAACGGCGGCCGTAAAGATGCCCCACGAACTGCCCAGAATCGTCAAGTAAATGCCAAGCCAGAGATACTCCCGGTCCCGTTGCTGCAAGGCGAAAACGAGAAGCACCGCGAACCCGGCAAGGACAATGACAAAGCTAACTGCGCCTGAAGGAAGAAATCGAATCACTCGGCGAGCGTGGTGAGCGTCCGCCGCATCACTAATAGCCTGCTGACCGCCCAGAGCAACTCGCAGTGAAGCCGCTTCATTCGCGTCGAAGGCGATGCGCGGTGGACGAATGCGGATGGCAAGCAGAACCGAGTCGCGCTGGACACTCAACGGCAAAATGAACTCCACGGTTTCCCGAGTCAGCCACCACGGCTCGAAATGCGCCGACCCGGCGCGGTGGCCATCGACGTACACTTCGAAAACGCCACTCTGCGCCAGCATGAGCAGATCGAGTGGGGTGTTCCCATGAGGAGGAAGTTCGATGGGCAACCGGTACCAACACCCGTGCGCGCACGTGTCGGTTTGCTCTGGAGAATGGCGCTCCCAGTCCCCATCGTCGAACTGCGGATTAGCCCACGCGATGTTGTCGCCGGAGTGATAGCGCCAGCCGTCCGTTAGCCAAACCAGACCGCTGGGGAGTGGGGCCGGGGCCTGCTGTGCCTCGCATGCGAAACCAACATTCAGAAGCAGGAATGCCCAGATGGAAAGTGTTCGCCATGGAGACGGGTGACTCGTCAATTCGGAGGCCTGCTCCTTCAGATCGATGGAGGCTGACGTGTGTACCCATCATACAGAGAGAGAGTTGTAAAGGTGGCTGCTTTGCGAGCGTCAGGTTGAATTCAAATCTGCGGAAGCTTCCTCCTGAGAACGAGTCGGAAAGAACACAGCCTTTGCGAGTCTGTCTAGCATCTCACGGGTCGGCCGGTTGTCGTGCTCCGAGACAGCGGTATCCTTCATGCCAGTCCGTGCTTGAGTGCGCCTATGCGGATCACGGATAGCACGGTGATGTCGTCTTCCTGGCCCCAGCGTTGAGCGGCGTCCGCAGTTTCAGAGGCTGTCTTTGTGGCCAGGGCTGCCATTTTTTCAAAGCCCAGCAACTCACCATTTGCATTTCGTGCTTCGACCACCCCGTCGGTGAGAAAGACTATGGCTTCGTGGGTTTCAATCTCGGTCTCGCAGTAGCTTGTTTGGGGGATGATTCCCAGCGGCAGTCCGCTTTCAATTTGCACCTCGCGGCCAGCAAGATATGGAGAAATGTGCCCGGCGTTCGCGATCACCACGCGTCCGTCGGGGAAGAATCTTGCGCAGCAAACCGTGATGAATCCGCCGCCGGTGCGTCCCGTGACAGCATGGTTCAGATATTCCAGCAGTAAAGCCGGGCTCCGCTCCACTTCATTCGCCAGACTGCCCAGAATGGCCGCCACCAGCATCGCCGCGTCGAGCCCCTTTCCGCTCACGTCGCCGATGACCACCAGCAGCGAGCCATCGTTGAGGGCAACGGTGCGGTAGAAGTCGCCGCCCACCTCCTGCGCTGGGCGGTAGGCCACCTCAACGGCAAACCCTGGCGTGTCCCCGGCGCCTGCGCCAAGAAGCTGCTCCTGCATGCGCCGAGCCGCGGCCAGATTCTGCTCCGCAGCCGCTTGGCGCACCTGCTCATCCCAGTAGCGCAGATACAACACCGCCAGCACCACGAAGATGAAGGCCACGCCCGCCGCATCGCGGTAGTCAACGAGGAACGGGCCGATGCTAAGATTCGATGACCTGTGCATGAATATATTGTTGCTGGCCCAGAACACGATTCCGCTCGCCACAAACAGCGAAACGCCGATGGTCAGCGAGCCCCTTTCCCGATCCCACAGAAGACCCCACACCGCCACCATCTGGAATGCCAAAGGCACAACCGACATCATGTAGATCACGGGAAGCTCATATCCAGCGTCCAAGGCCATGCCAGCGCCCAGCAGGACCGCAATGATACCGGAGAGCACGGCGCCGGCTACGAGGATCCTCCGGAAACGCCGACAAAGAGCGGACAGAAAAAGATTGGAGAACACGTTCGCGGAGCTTGTAATTGTGAAGATCAGCACCGGGCCCCACGAGCGACTGTCGATGCTCTGGCTAGTAGAGATAAAGTCGCCAACAAGGTGTGGTACGCCCCTGGCAAGGCAAAACAGCGCGAGGAAAAAGTACTCCGACCGGCGCTTCTGGACGCTGAACAACACCACACTGATCGCCGCCGCAAAGAGAAACAGAATGCAGGTCAGATTCGCGGGCATCACTTGAATGGCGCCTCTGGCCAAATCCCGCTGCTCGCGCGCCGAGATTGCTTCCGCCGGACCTATCTGGGGAGGATGGGGGAATTGGACTGTTCCTGCCGCTCCAAAGTCGAGCACGCGTACCGTCCATGCGCCCCTCCAGCGCCGGACGGCAACGTGGACAACCGTCCCGTCGAGCAGGCCCATGGGAATCGGAAACGCCATGTGCCGCGGATAAGTACCATGCGGGGCTGGCGTGAAACTGCCGAAGTGCCCAATCGGGACGCCCTCCACATAGACCTCGTAGACATCGTCCAATGCAGCGATCCCAATGGAAGTCTGTCGTCCGCGCAGATCCGCCGGAATCGAAAAGCTGGCACGGTACCAATGCCAACCGGCTGCGCCGGTGTCGCCGAATGCCATTGCCGGAAAGCTGGTCCGCGCCCATGCTGAGTCATCCAGATCGATCCGCGCCCACGACGGGTCGTCGCCCGCATGCACTCGCCAGTCCGTTACGGAAACCACCTCGCTCTGCGCGCAAGCGGTCATCGCGCCGCCCACCAGCAGCACCGCCGCCAGCATTGTTCTCATGCGCATGTCGTAACGGTCCTTACCGTCAGCACATGGTGCTGTCATTGTTCACGGGAGCACCACCTCGGCGCGACGAAAGCAGATAAGAGCCCCTAAGTAGAGCGGGGCGGACTTTGCAGCGACAGGCGATCCCAAGGGCCGTCCCACTCACAGGGTCTGCCCTTGGTCCGAAAGGATGTTAGGTCGTCCGCTACGGATAAGCTGACGTAGGTGTTGATTCCCATGTTGGTGTCTACGCCGGCTGGCCCGGAACTGTGCCGGCACAGATTTGCGGTTGTTGGGGCGAGGTGGACAGGAATGCGATTGCCCCCGTCATCAACGTAATCGTGGCGGGTGCCGGAAGCGTCGTAGATGAAATGCGTTCGGCGCCACTCCTGCACCATCTCCACGGTGATCTGTCCGAAGTTTTTCTGGATGAGCGTCATCAAGGTCCAGAAGCGCGCGCCGGTGCCACTGAGCCCGAACTGGGTCGGATTTTGTGCGCCGTTTCCATGCTGTTTCATGGGATGACCGGGGTCGTGCACGTTGTCTTCGTTGTAGCTGTCCTTCGCTTCAACATTGTTCGTGGAGACCACGTAATGACCGCCTGTCTCCCCCATTGCGCCCGGTGCGCGAATCGCATAGCGCGCGACGCCCTTCTCATCGGCCTGAATGCTCTCGACAACGAATGCCTCGTGACGATCGGAAACCACCCAGTTCACACCCCGTGTGCACTTTCCGATTACAGTTTTGTGTCCTGATTTGGCTCGGTATTCCGCGCGGCCGACGGTGAGGATCTCGACAGCCTGCCGGGCCGACTGGGCAAAGGCAGCCGCGTAGAAGTTTCCCAGCTGCCAGTCCAGACCCGGCCTGCGGTAACCGGTGAAGGGTGCGTCGAGTGTCGGCCCAAGAATGCCCACACTCCCGCCAGCATATCCGCTCACGGTCAGACCGTGTTCATTCTGCGCATGCTCGCTGCCAATCTCGCCAGCCGAATCCGTGACTGTGTAGCGATTCGCGCGGGGATCTGCCGGGTTTGCGATGAAAGTGACAAGGTATTCCTGCGGGAAGAAATGCTGATCCTCTGAGCTGACGTGGATGGCCTTGCCGTCGCGCGTTGCAGGGCCGAGAATGACGGCGCCGCTGCAGCAGTGAATGTCATCCCACTCGGCCATAGCCGAAACTTGCCGGGCCTGCCGATCCTCATCGGGATCCAAAGCGATATCTAATTTTTTCAACAATGCTGAGACATCATCGACCCAGCGGTTTCTTCGGATTTCGAATGCCTCTAACGTTGTGATCGGACGTAAGACATCAGGCAGGTCTGTCGCGTTCGGAACGGAGTTCCTGTTCAACAAGACTGGAACAATAGGGACACAGTTTTCGATTGCGGCGAGCAGCTCCATTCGAACATAGTCATCTTCGTCATAGAGGCGCGGCCTATGAACAGAATCTTCGATCATCTCCCACTTCGGGCCGATCAACGCAAGTAGAAATCTGGTCTGACTGAGAGCACGTTTGAGTTCGACCTCGAAGTCTCTGCCCGGCACGATGCTGCTCAAATCAAAAAACGTCGAACCCGAGCCAAGAAGCTGATTGAGCGTATCGTTCAACCAGCCGGCATCTCCTCCTGTGTCATCTCGACGGTAGGAGATAAACATCTTGGGTGAATGCTCCATGGTATCTGTTTCCGTATTTGGACCTCCGATTCAAGATACCCTAAACTTCGTAAGCTGCGTTTTGAGGGTGAGATTTGAAATCGATCATTGACCGCTTCTCTGAGTTCCGCCTGCATCCGGTACCGCGTGATAATCCGGTTTAGCACGTAGCGGATAAACCACGGAGGGGAAGATGGAGATGCGACTTTCGGTTTGCCGACAATGCGCCAGACATCCCAAGCCGCACATTCAGAGACAGACCAGGAACTGCTACCCCCGCACGAGGGATGGGACCAGCACGCGGAGCATACGTCGTGCCTCGTCAAGGGACCGTGATTTTCGCGGCCCTTCCACCCACAGTGAAGCGTAACCATGAACGGAGCATCTAGCCGCCTGGAATCGCGCTGCGAGTTCATCCTCCGATGGCATGGTAGACCACTGACTATTCGCACTGACCAGGGCATCACGCAGTCGTTGCGCGGCGTGTTCCCGCGCAAGCCGAAGGCGAGGCGAGTTCTCGTCCAGCAGCTCGCTCCGCCACATCACCCGGAAGTGTTCCGGCCACTGCATCGCAAACTGTATGTACCCCAGTCCAGCCGCTTCGAGGTCATCCTGCGCATTCTTCACTAGTTTCGGATCCATGGCTTCGGCAAGTCGCTCGAAGCCCTCAGCGGCGAGTTCGGTCAGCAAGCCCGCGAGGTTCCCAAAGTGGTTAGCCGGGGCACCATGGGAGACTCCTGCCCTACGCGCACAGGCGCGCAGCGTAAGCGCCTCCAGACCGGAGTCCCGTATGATCTCCTCTGCGGATTTCAGCAAGGCGGCACGGAGGTCTCCATGGTGATATCCGTCACCTTTGCGCGTTGCCGGTCGTTTCTGTCCAGAACCAGGGGCCATGGCTCCCAAAAGAATAAAATATCTGAATCATATAGACACTGTCTACATCAGATTGACAGGAGGAATTTATGGTCACTGTCAACTGGATCATCAACGCTCACAAGATTCTCGTCACCCCAATCGTTCTTGCCCTGATGTGGTATTTCCACGATTGGAATGCTGCGGCTTTTCTTTACCTTGGCTTGCACGGCACCTACACCCTGCTTTGGCTGGTCAAGCAATCCGTGTTCGCGGACAAGCGTTTCGCACAGCCTATACCACTGCGGATTGCCTTCTTCACGCCCTTTCTGCCGCTGATGGCCTACATGATCGGGCCGTATCTGCTCATTTCAGAACACACCGTGCCGCCGAACTGGGTTTTCGCGGCCGCACCGTTTCTTTGCCTCGCAGGCGTCTTTCTCCACTACGTCAGCGATGCGCAGAAATTCTTTGTATTGCAGCTGCGCAAAGAACTTATTGAAGACGGATTCTTTGCCAGAACTCGGAATCCCAACTATCTGGGCGAAGTGCTGATCTACAGCGGATTTGCGCTCGCCTCCTGGCATTGGCAACCAGCCCTCGTGCTTGCCGGATGGTTCCTGTACTTTGTCCGCAATATGCGCAGGAAAGACAACTCGATGTCCCGCCATCCTGAGTTCGCCGCCTACAAAGATCGGACGGGAATGCTCCTGCCTTCGCTCCATATCCCCGGAGCGGCCCTAACGAGCACACATCAATGACTGGAGGCATCGGAATCGCCTCCGGAGTCAGTTCAGGGGCGGATAACGGGCAAACCGGAAGCGGTCCACTTCGACGAAAAACGTCTATTCGTAAATCAGGCATCCCGTTGGTCCGGACCGAATTCGCGGGCGGGCAAAGTGTGCGGGATGGCGACTTTTCGGCCAGGTGGCTCGCATTCCACTGTCGGTGAGTGACTCCGAGATAACCGGCCAATGCGTTTTGACTTGTGGAATTGTGAATCGCTCGATGCAGCACAGCTGAGAGATGTAGTTTATTATTCTTCAGCCGGATTTCTCTCCTTCAAGCCCTCGAGCTAGAGCGTGTTCCGGTTCAGCACGGGTCGTCGGTGTGAGCATGTGATCTGGCGCGGTCCGGAGGCAACAGGGTCCAGGAATTCGGCCCTTGCGAACACACTCTCAAAATGGGAAGCGATTGGCCGGTTATGGCGATTTGTCACTCGTCGAGGCTCAAAACGTATTTTCGATCATTAGCGGGAAATCCGGCTACCGAGGCGGATATTTTGTGTAGATATAGTCGCTCGACGCTACCCTCGTGTGGCAGGTATATCCACATTCGGCGCCAGTGACCGAAGGCTTCAACGTCTTTGATGCAGGGTCATACGCAAACTGAGCATATGCCCATCCGTGGGTATTCGGAAATTTCTTCGAGTCCTTCTCGATAAACGAGAGCGTCTTTAGCGTGTCCGGCACCTCCACGAAATATGGGGACGCCGGATTCTTCCTCTTGATCCACTCGATTTTGACGATCTTGGAGCCTTCGGGGAAAGGCTCGCCGTTGCCCGGAACGCCCTCCTTATACGCCTTGATCATCGTTGGGTTTCCCAGAATTGCCTTGACGCTGCCTTCCGTTTCGCTGACTGCGACGTCCTCCCATTTGTCGTAACCCTTGAACTCAGAAAATGCGAGCCCACCAGGCACTTTCAGGGTGGACCTGTCCTGCTGCGCGAAAACTGTGAAGCCTATAAAGGCTACTGCGATGCTTGTTAGTTGGCGCATTTGCTTGTTCATCTGAACTGCCTCCTTCACGTGCGAGGCCCCTGCTACGTGCGCAAGCGCCCGCGGTTCGATGGAACACACTCTCGCAGCGCCTAAGAGAGTTCTTCACTGCAATGCGAACATCCATAAGCGTCATAAATCCGCACCTTAGCCGGGCCGAGAGCGCTAACCGTAGGTGAGCTCGTTGCTCTGTCCGACCTCGATAATATATCCGTCAGGATCCCGAATGTAGCAGCGCGTCTCGCCGTACTTGGGGATCGGCTCGGTGATGAACTCGGCTCCTCGGCTTTTCCATAACTCATAGCAAGCTTGAATATCCGCAACCCGGAAATTCATAAAGCTGTTGATGTGATTCGGGTCGGGGACGCTGAGTATTACCGTCGGCTTATCGGGGGTGGGGCCGCCTCCGACGTTCAGAATCATCCAGATATTCGCCAGTTGAAGGTATCCAGGCGCGTTGCCGTCACCAAGACTCAGAATGCGAGCGCAGAAGACCTTTTCGTAGTAGCGGGCCGATCGCTCAATGTCGGCGACGGTGAGAAAATGCGCGATGCTGATCCCCTCTCGCGGGGGCATCTCATAGCTCTTCTGATCGATTTGTACGCTGCTCATTGACGACTCCAATTCCGAAACGTTCGCATCAGCTGTTGATGGGGTTATAGCTGCGGGAAGCCACGCGGCTCGCCGAAGGGCTTTGTCCGCTCGCCGACCATAGCCCCCCCGGGGCAGAAAAAATGTTCACACTAAGTGTCGAGGCGACAGACGCGGTCACGCGCGTGTTCTCTTTCAGTCCATTTGTGCCGTCCATTTGACAGTCCTTTCGAAGTCAGAGCAAATGACTGTTCAGTGCAAGATTGGCAGAAGCGCGACGAGGGAGCCATTGGACGAACGTATCGACCAATACCAAAATATCGGGTGAAATTTGCGCTCTGGGCGATGCGCCTTATCTGCCTACCAGGAGAGAGACGGTGGTTCAACGCAATGCTTGCCCTGCCTCAGGACAAAAGCTCTCAGCCTGTCATTGGCTGTCCGTCCCAACCAAAGTCAGCAGCCTACGATTCTGCACCTTCCGCCGACCTGAAGAGGCTCTGGATAGTTGACGGTAAATCGCCCATGCGCATTTTCAACCGTCGAGAAGACCCCGGGCTTTTGGATGTGCGGCAAAAGCGCGAACTCATCGCGATGAACGATGCGCAATGAAGTCCCTTACATCGAGGACTTGCAAGGCATCGTCGAAAAGCTCTGAGTAAACCTCAGAGACAAAGAACCTAGTGCTTCTCCCAAGTCGTGACAATAAGCAGGTTGGGAGTGGACTCGGCATTAGCGAGATCACAGTAAGGGCACATCGGAGCAACGTAATGCAAAAGATGAATGCCGACTCTCTTCCGGACCACGTGAAGATAGTCGCGAGACTACGCCTCGCTTCTGTACCCAAACTCAGAGGGCTCGACTACAGCGATCTCTTCGATTTCGTATTGCCGGTCTGACCGTCGGACACCAAACCCCGCCATTTTGCCCACAACTCCGCGCCCCGTTCGCTCATGCATACAAAGTGACTCAATCCCGCGAAGCGTACAAGATGGGGTTTAGATAGCGCTCACGAAAATCTCTGAGAGCACACTTACCAGCACTTGATTATCGTCAACCACAACGATGTCGTTCGCGTCATTCATAACTTGTTCCCCCTAGATCGCACCTTCTGGAGTGCACGCCCCAGGGGGCATGCATCTGTCGCGCCAAAGCATTCTTGATCCAGGCCGCAATGGAGTCTAATGACTTAGAAATCCTGGGCAGTCGGGCGGACGACGATCTCGTTGATGTCCACGTCCTCAGGTTGTTCGATGGCGTAGGCGATGGCGCGAGCAATGGAGTCGGCTGGTATGGCCAAGGTCTTGTAAAGCTCCTTGACTACCTTGGAAGATGCTTCGTCGGAAGTGTCGTCCTTCAACTCAGAATCCACTGCTCCAGGATCGATGATCGTTGTCCGGATCTTGTCCGCATGAATCTCCATACGGAGGCCTTCAGTCAGAGTGCGGACGGCCGCCTTAGTCGCGCAATACACTGTACCTCCGGGTGCGAACACTTTGATTCCGAAGACCGAGGCAATATTAATGATGTGGCCGCTCTTCTGCTTCTGCATATAGGGAAGAGCGGCGGCGATTCCGTACAGTACGCCCTTGATATTGAGGTCGATCATGCGATCCCATTCGTCTACCTTAAGGGCGGCAAGTGGAGCAATCGGCATAATACCGGCATTGTTCACCAGAACGTCGATCCTGCCATACGTCGCGATCACCTTCTGTACCAGAGCTTCGACCTGAGACCGCACCGTGACGTCGACCGTCTCCGCCAATGCCGTTCCGCCATCGGCTTTGATTCCCTTCACGATTGCGTCGAGACGATCCGTCCGCCTTGCACCTAACACGACCGATGCTCCCAGCTTCGCGAGATGGCGAGCGGTGCTTTCTCCAAGACCACTGCTCGCTCCTGTGATGACGACAACTTTTCCTTCAATATTTTCGCTCATGATGGTCTCCTTGGCTGGGGGCGAGATACCTTCCTCTCGCAGTGATTTCTTAAGATTCGAAGTACTTCTTACTTCTGTCCATTCATGAATTCGCGCACCAGCACCGCGATTTCGACTGGTTTGGTATCCATGGCAAAGTGCCCCGCATCGAGGATGTGGACCTACGCATTGGGGACACCCTTCCGATATCGGTCCGGCTCACCGAGATCAACGGAGAGGTCGTGCTTACCCCACAGAACTAAGAGTTCAGGCTGTGTCCTTTGGAGCCACTCCTGCCATGTTGGGTAAGCGGCGACGTTGGTACGGTAGTCATAGAAGAGATCGCTTTGAATTTCGGCTTGCCCCGGCGCGTTCAGAAAGGCGTACTCGTCAGTCCACAAATCTGGATCGTAGAGCTCAACGTTAGGATCGTCTCCGACATGGCGCGTCTTCGTGGTCGCGAGCGACAGTAAGTTCTTGCGAAGCGCTTGTTCGTGGGCCGGCCGGTCATCCCAAAATGCACGACGTGTCGCCCAGTTTGCGCCGAGTCCTTCATTGTGGGCGACCGCATCCTGGATGATGAGAGATCTCACCCGTTCCGGATGCGCAAGTGCCATGCGAAAGCCGACCGGCCCTCCATAGTCCTGCATGTAGAGGGTGTAGCGGGATAAACCCAGCGCTTGGGTGAGTCCGTCATCACAAAGGCAATGTGGTCAAAAGTGTTAGCAAACTCTTTCGGACTGGGCCAATCGCTGTGCCCATAACCCGGATGGTCGGGTGCAATTAGACGGTACTTGTCCCCAAGCCGCGTCAGGAGCGGTTGAAACATTCTCGATGACGAAGGAAGACCGTGTAAGAAGAGAATCGTAGGAGCATCTTTCGGACCCGCTTCCCGATAAAAGATCGAGAGCCCATGCGTCATCCATTGCGAAACCGATCGCGCAGGAAAAGTGAATACGGATGACGATACCTCCGGCTCCGGTGTGCTGAGATAGAGTTCTGGTTCTCCCGCAATGGTGAGACTATCCTTCGATACTGGTGCCGTCGTGACGCTTGAGGTTAGATTATGAGTCGTCTGCGTTGTCATTTGTATTCTCCTTTGAGGAGAGTCGCGCCATTGACTGAACGCCCACAATCAATGTGTGACATCCTTATTATCTCTAGCCTGCAGGCGTAACAATGATCGATGTGGACTCCGAGCCCCGCTCTATACGCCGTCGGGCAAATAGCCAGAGACTCCTACGACTAGTGGTTTCGTGGATCATCTTTCGCGTTGATGTATTCAAGCCCAAGCGGTCCAATCGCTGTCACTTGCGTGATGTACTCGCTGGATTTCGCCCAATGGAAATGGGGCGTATTGCCGGGCAGGACGAGGACGCTCCCTGGCGGGTACGCCTGCAGCTTATTGGGGTCGAACTGATCGCCCAGGCCTATGTAGAACACGCCGGATATAACTGTGTACACTCGATCCTCCGGGTGCCGGTGTGGCATCAGTTTCACGCCGTGGGGCGCTCGGACCCTGATCGTGTAGGGCCCTGGCTGCGAGGGATGACCAACAATGGTCGCTAGAAGGACGGAAGGTGGAAACGCCGCGAAGGACTTCCAATTGACATCTTCAGGGAGGACCGCTGCAAAAACATCTTCGCCCGGCTGGTGGGGTCGAACGTTGTCTTGCGGTGCTTCCACCAAGGTTGCTCTTTTCTCATCTGACATATCAAATCTCCTGTTCAGAAACGTATTCCGTACATTGATTAAGATGAAGTCACAAGCATCGATAGCTACTGGACGAAGGTATCGATCGATACCTTCATATCAATCGCGCTTCCGACCCCTAGACTCATGAGCACAAACACAAAATCTGCCCTATCGGACAGCCTTCCGATGATCAAGCAATTGGGCCCGTCTTAGCGTCATCGGATATGCAAATCGCATTGGCAGTTTTCGAGAGCATTTGCTCCTGGGAAACGGTAATGGAATTCCTAAACGCTTGCTTGGCGCGAGGAAAACTGGCTTTCGTCGCCGGTATCGATCGTGAGATGCTCTCGCTCAACGGGACAGCAATCACGGCCATGACAACTGGAAATACCAACGCCCAAAGCTTAAAGTGAATTTCAAGAAATCCGCCTCCGGCACAACCGGCGACGAAACCCCCAATGGCTGGAACCGTCATCCGTATTCGGCGTCGAGCCTGGGCCGTTTCCTCAGGCGACACATTGCCGCGTACCAGAGTTACGAAGTCTATGGCTAACAGGACAGTGTCTGTAGTGAGGACTGCCGTCGTAGGGAAGCCCGGCAGATCGAGTTTGACGAGTGCATTTTGAGTCGCCATCGCTGCCACCCCAAGCATTCCCACCGACGCCGCAACTGCGCTTCCGGGATTACTGAAAGGACCAAGCGCGACAGAAAGCGCGAGAAATGCGGTCAGAAGTACCACCTGTAAAATCAACAATGCTCGCAAAGTCGGCTGCTTTGGTCTGTCTGTGAAAACCCAAACCACGGTCGCTAAAGCAGCGACAAAAACCGGAACTGCGACCATCGGGCCGATCCGGCTAAAGCCACCGGTTGTGTAATGGGTAACTAAAATTACGATGTTTCCCGTAATGTGCGCAGTAAATAGGCCGCCGAGTGCAAGAAATCCGATGACATCGACCGCGCCCGCGGTGATGCTCAAAACGGCCACAAGTAGCCAGTTGGATACAGGCTGTGGGTGTTGCTCAGGCGCGAGCTGATCTTTTATTGCCATCACGGATGCGATTAGAGCAGGAGCACGGGCGCGAAACAATTGGACGATGGTATCGCCAACACTTTGGTGCCGCCCGACACGATAAGTGACACTCATGCTTCGATTTCTATCAACGCCCTCGGACACAAGAATTTACGGCGTCGGCGACAGGCTGGAGCCGCCAGTGTAAGTCTTGCGCCTAAACGGCAAAGCATCAGTGGATCCATGTCCGCCACAAGGAAACCAGAGCGTCTGCCGCCGGTACCGAGGCTCGATTGAGCCGGAGCTCGCAGTCTGCGGCGGCAATTGCTTCCCCGGCACCCCTCACCTGATCAACGGACCATTCGATGCCAACCGCAGGAATGCTCCGATACCTGCGATCGCATCGCTCATTTTAGGCAGTAAGATCGGCACCGGATTTGTTTGGAAAGCCGGATGTGGCTCGCGGTGGTTGCAAATTGCTTAAGGGTTGGGAGCACGAGACGAGAGGATTCGATTTAGTCCAACCTGCAATGGGGATCACCCAAGGGTAGATGCAGATGATCAACCCGCACGGGAGACATTAGGCCTTGGGGCACGTGCGAGGCGAAGCTTCGCCGCCATCTTCACCAGGTCGGCAAGAGAGTCGGCTTTCATTTTTCGCATCACCTGGCCTCGGTGGGCCTTCACCGTGATCTCGCTGATGCCGAGTTCGCCACCGATCAGTTTATTCAACAGGCCAGACACCACCAACGCCATGACCTCACGTTCGCGATGGGTAAGAGACGCGTAACAGTCTCGAAGAGCCCTTATCTCTGCCTCGCGATCAAGAGCAACACGGCTGCGCTCGATCGCATGCCGGATGGCCTTTAACAACACTTCATCGCCAAACGGTTTCGTCAAGAATTCAACAGCTCCAGCCTTCATGGCTTGGACCGTCATCGGGACATCGCCATAACCCGTGATGAAGATGATCGGCATCTCAGCGCGTTCGACGGCGACGCGCTTCTGAAGATCGAGGCCGTTGAGGCCTGGAAGTGAAACGTCAAGTAGTAGGCAGCTCGGAACAAGAGCTCTTGGACGGCTGAGGAATTCTTGCGCGGACCCAAATGTCTCCGGCTGCCAACCTTCGCAACGGATCAGCAACTCCAACGACTCGCGCACAGAGAGATCATCATCCACAACGAACACTATTGGCTGGGCATACGACATGGAGGGTGGCCCCAATTCCTTGTCAAGTGCGCGCGTCATAATCATTGTATTACTCCTAGGACGCCTAAACGAGGCGCGAATCGCTCATCCACCGCTCAGTGCAGACTGGAGCGCCTGAAACAAAGCGCTATCACCGAAAGGTTTGAACAGGCACTCCTCGGCGCCCTGTTCGAGCATTCTCGCGCGGAGAGTCTCATCTCTGTTAGCAGTGATGAAGATGATCGGAATCTTTTTCCGACGGGCCTTCAATTCTTGCTGGAGGTCGGGTCCGGTCATGCCCGGCATGGCGACGTCGAGGATAAGGCATTTGGTTTGGTCGAGGCAATCAGACACAAGGAACTCTTCCGCTGACGAGAACGCTCGCGCTGCATAGCCGAACTCCAATAGCAAGTCGGGTAGGGACTCGCGCATAGATTCGTCGTCATCGACCACTGTCACTAGCGCACGTTTGACCATCACAAGTACAAGAATGCGCCACTCAAACGACGAGCGTCCATTATGCTTTGGTATTGCTTTGCCGCCGACATCAGCATGAGTGCCCTGTGCCAATCTGATGATTTTCTGGAAGTCGCATTCAGACTCGTCGTCGCCTCGCTAACACAACTGACCTTGACTACGGTCAGCGCGCAGTGCAAGACACTTTGCATGAATCTCCTAGCGCGTTGACAACCGCACAAAAGTGACAACTGATTAATCTGACATCGCCCACTTTTCACCGAGCTCGTCATACAAACGGCACGCCGCTCGATGTGTCGACTGATATCAAGGTATCGACGACACCATCGTCCAATTGAATCTCCTCCAAACTTCCGGCTTAATCACATCTGTGTACGGGATCCGCGAAAGACTTGGGTGCCTGCAATAGACATTTCTTTACTTAAGGAGAACATTCCGTGACACGCAATCTCACAACAATTGAAAAGCCGGTCGATAAGGCGCGCGCCGTGCGACTACTATGCAGCTGCTTGTTGGTTACAGCGCTGCTCCCGGTTGCAGCCATGGCCCAAGCCAAAACAGCTCCGGCAGCACCTACGGTTTCAATTACACCGGTGTCGCACGACAGCGTAACGATCGCTGGGGAGCCAGAACTCTATCTCAGCACTCCAAACCCCGAAGTGTCCTCGGTAGTATTCACATTCCCTCCAGGCTCTGTATCGCAATGGATGATTCATCCTGCGCCAGTCTACGTTTACGTCCTGGAAGGTACTTTAACGGTCGAATTTGAAGATGGGTCGCATAAATCGTTCCATGCAGGGCAAGGATTCCTTCAGTGCAGATCGAAATGGCATCGAGGCCGAAATGACAGCGCGCAAACACTGCGCTTTCTTGCTGTGTTTTTCGGTGGGAAAGGCGTACCCAATGTGGTCCATCCAGCATCCGGACCTCTGGTGGATCAGCGTAAGTGAAGCAAGTGGTCGCGAATCCAGTCCCGCAAGAGCTGGCGCACGAGGGGGACCGCTGAATCGAATTTGGTAGCAAAAGTGGAATCTTACGAAAGCTCGCGGTTGGCCGTTGCCGTGCAGCGGTTGGAGAAACTTGGTATCAAGCTCCCGAAGCCGCCTGATGGGACGCGCAGTAATGTGTCTTTTGACCGAAACTAATTGCATCAGGCTCGCGACGTAACACATTGAATCGGAGGAGTAGGATGACGCCGAACAAACCGAACATTCTCTTAGTGCACGGGGCCTGGGGTGACGCTTCACACTGGCGACATGTCATTCCTCCCCTGCATGAAAAAGGCTACCGAGTCTTCGCAGTGCAGAACCCTCTGACATCGTTGTCCGATGATATCGACCGAACCATCAAAATGGCCGCTGCGCAGAATGCTCCCACGCTATTAGTCGGTCATGCTTATGGTTGCGCAGTCATCACGGGCGCTGGCCTCACGCCAAATGTCGTCGGCCTCGTCTATTTGGCAGGACCTGCTCTCGATGAAGGAGAGAGCCTCAAGAGCCTTTGGGCGCGGCGAGCACCACCTGAAGGGGCGGCTAATATCCGTGAGGACAAGTATGGGTTTTTATGGATCGAAGTCGAGAAGTTTCACGAGACTTTCTGTCACGATCTCGAAGACCGAACAGAATCGCTAGTTTGGGCCCTTACGCAGAAGCCGACAGCGGCACGTTGCTTCGAAGAGAAGTCGGGACCGCCGGCATGGAAAGTGAAGGCCAGTTGGTATCAGATCTCGGCCAACGACCGCTTGATTCCTACGGAGACTGAAAAATGGATGGCGGAGCGAATCAACGCGAGGAAGACGATTACGTTGCAAACAAGTCACGCTTCCATAGCAACCCACCCCGATGACATCGTGCAACTAATCGAGGAAGCCAGTAATGCCGTCGTCGCGAAGGCTGGTGGTTCCCGCTAGAAACACGAATGTGCTAACGCTAACGATGAACGGCATGCAATTCGATTGCATGCTGTAATCCAAATACGAAAAAAGGAGTGTTTCGATGCCAAATATTACTAATGTCTCCACAGATGTCAAAACGATCGTAGGTGAGGAGCTTGAGTATCCTTCCAACCCGAATCCGATGATCTCCTCAAGCATCTTGACCATAGCTCCAGGGACGGCCACGCAATGGATGGTGCATCCCGTTCAGCCCTACCTTTACGTACTTGAAGGAACGCTGACCGTTGAGTTCGCCGCCGATGGGTCGCGTCAGACTTTCAAAGTCGGCCAGGCGTTCTTGCAGACGAGGACTCACTGGCATCGCGGCCGTAACGACGGCACAACGCTTGTTCGTTTCCTGAGTGTGTTCGTAGGAGCGAAGGACGTGCCGACCATTCTGCATCCGCCCAGCGGCAAGATCGTAGAGGAATCAACTGCCCGCGCGGATGTAGCCCGCAAAGCTCCGGCGGCATGACTAACCCGTATTTTCTTTGTATCATCTGGGTAAGAACACGGAAAAACTGGGAACTCCGCTTCGGGGTGTAGTCGGTTTCAAGCCAGTGCTGAAGGCAATGCACATCGCACAAATACGACCAGGTTTCGTGTGTTTGCTGGTGTTCTGCCTGGCGGTGTTGGTGTGTGACGTTTCCATACTTGTCGACCAGACCAAATGCCCAAGCCTGGACATCGCCATTACGGGCGCGAGCGGACTCGAACCTCAATGGATCGTCGAATTGATTCTGAAATCCGCCAGGAGAGGATGAATCCACCGACGCGGGACGCGCTGCCGCTGATATCGGCGGCAAATCCGATACGAAGTATAATGGATGCTCTCCCCCAGAGGGGCGCATTGTGATCTGTTGGGGGAGAATCGAACTGGACAACGGGCTCAGTCGCGTGGTCTATTGTCGGCGCCCTCGCCATTGATGCACGCGACCGGGCAGATTGCGGTGCTAACGTGCCCGAATCTGGTAAATCGCGAAATCTCGAAGCCTTCGATTCAATTTCCACTGACGCGGTTCCTTTGGAGTCGATTCTCCGGACACAGGAATTGCGTATTCGGCCATCTCGTCCTCCCCAGTACGAGGAGGAGAACCGAGCGCTTGTGGCACTGGCCAGCGCGCTAGCCGACTCCCCGAGTACTATTCTGCAAACGCTGGCTGATAAAGTCTACGAACTGCTGCATGCCGATTCGGCGGGCCTAAGTCTATTGACGAAGGACGGAACGACGTTCTACTGGGCAGCTATAGCCGGCGCGTGGCGACCCCACATCGGCGCCGATGTCCCGCGCAGTTCCTCCCCTTGCGGCGATGTGCTCGACCGCAATACTCCAATGCTATTCACCCACTGGGAGCGGCGTTATGAGATTTTCAGCCGGAGAATACCCGTGGTCGAAGAAGGATTGTTTGTTCCTTTTTACGTAAACGGTGAAGCGGTCGGAACAATTTGGGCGTTCGCTCACGATAGTCGTCGCAAATTCGACGCCGAGGATCTAAGACTGCTTGAACGTACGAGTTCTTTCGCGTCTGCGGCATACCAAGTAGTGAAGTCGATTGAGAACCTCAAATTGGAAATCGAAGCACGCGAAAAAGCGGAAACAGCGGTGCGCGAACTGGCAAGCGGGTTGGAGATGCAAGTTCGAGTTCGGACTCAAGAGCTGGAATGCAGCACCCGAGGACTTGCCGAAGCCAACGAAGAGCTTCAGCTCCAGGTTGGCCTCCTGCAACTTATTCCTGTGGCGGCTTGGACGCTTCAGCCCGATGGGACTCCAGATTTCGTGAACCAAAACTGGCTGGAGTACACCGGTCAGGCACTCGAGTACGTCCAGTCAAATCCCGAGGCGTGGATGAGTGCGATCCATCCTGAGGATCGTGAAGGGGCGTCAAAGAGCTTTCGGGACGGGGTACGCTTAGGACAGGATTTTACGATGGAAGCTCGGTTTCGTCGAGCGCTCGATGGGACGTACCGCTGGCGTCTCAATCGAGCCGTGGTGTTGCGTGATGCGGGAGGAAAGATCGTTAGATTTGTCGGCACATCCACTGACATTGAGGATCTGAAACAGTCCCAAGAACATTTACGAAGGGCCGAGGAGAAAACTCGGTTGATTATCGACACTGCTTTAGATGCGGTTATCACTGTGGATGCCCAGGGAACCATCACCAGTTGGAACAAGCAAGCTGAAGTCATCTTCGGGTGGAGCAGTCCAGAAGCCATCGGCCAGCATATGTCGGACATGATTATTCCGGAGCAGGATCGGATGGCTCACGAGCACGGCATACGTCACTTCCTGGCTACCGGTGATGGCCCCATCTTGCGACGACGTATCGAAGTGACGGCCGCCCGGCGCAGCGGTGTTGAGTTCCCGGTTGAGTTGGAAGTATCACCCATGAAACTGGACGACGAGTGGATTTTCAGTGCCTTCATTCGGGACATTACGAACTCCAAACGAGCGGAACAAAAATTGCGGGAGAGCGAACTCAATCTTCGCCAGATGACTGAAACCATTCCAGAGATGCTCTGGAGCGCTACACCGGACGGTGCAATCGATTACTGCAATGCTCGCGTGCTCGATTACACCGGCTTCTCGTCCCAAGAGATCATGAGTCGCGGTTGGACCAAACTTCTTCATCCGGACGATGCTGATCAGGCGGTCAGAATGTGGTCGTCTTGTGTCACAACTGGAAACCCGTACCGAGTTGAGGTTCGCACCATCCACGCTGCCGATGGTACGTACCGATGGTGTGTAACGAGCGCGCTTCCGTTGCTGGACCAACAAGGGAGCATTCTGAAGTGGTACGGCACTGTCGTGGACATGCACGATTGGAAGCAAGCCCAGGAAGATCTACGCAACACGCAAACGGAGTTCGCGCATATGTCGCGCGTGATGACAATGGGAGAACTTACCGCATCGATCGCGCACGAAGTCAACCAGCCTCTAGCAGGCATGATCACCAATGCCAACACCTGTCTACGGATGCTGGCCGCTGATCCTCCGAATATCGATGGCGCGAGCGAAACCGCGCGGCGCACGATTCGCGATGGCAACCGTATGTCTGAGGTGATCACACGGTTGCGCGCACTTTATAGCAACAAGGACGCCACAACGGAACCGATGGACTTGAACGACGCTGCACGAGACGTGATCGCGCTGTTGTTGAGCGAACTCCAGAGAAACAGCGTGGTTTTGCGGATTGAACTAGCCGACGACATCCCGCTGGTCGCAGGCGATCGCGTCCAGCTTCAGCAGGTCATCCTCAACCTGCTCCGGAACGCATCGGATGCGATGAGCGGAGTTGACGATCGTCCGAGGCTCTTGCTGATCCGAACGGGACGAGACGAAGGCGATCAAGTGCGACTGACCGTGGAGGATGCTGGAGTCGGGTTCGATCCTCAAGTTGCCGACAGACTCTTCAAAGCGTTCTACACGACGAAAAATAACGGCATGGGAATCGGGCTTTCCGTCTGTCGCTCGATTATCGAGAGTCATCGCGGCCGTCTCTGGGCAACACCGAATGACGGTGCGGGAGCTACGTTTTCATTCTCCATTCCTCACGCAACCGAAGGCGAGATGGGTCCCGATCATAATCGCGACGCTCGTTCCCCGGACGTGACGAATGCGTCATGAAATCCTCTCTTGGCGTTCACAGGACGATTTCTTTGCTAGGAGGAATCTGATCGATTTCCTCCGAATTTAAACCCAGATGGTCCATCGCGAGCGTTTTCGGCATATGGCGGATCCAGTTATTGAGAGAAAAGTCGATGAATTCGGGAGCGACAAACATCTCAAGGAAGACGAGGTCGGTGTCACCGGTATTTTCGATGTAGTGGCCAGCGACAGCTGGGACAAAGCCGACGTCGTTCGCGTTGAAATCCATCGTGCGGGACTGTTCGCTGGAATTGAAGACGGTCATACGCCCCGAGCCCTGCACGTAATATTGCCACTCACTGGCGTTCGGATGCCAATGAAGCTCGCGAAGACCCCCAGGTTTTACAATCACGAGGGCCGCGGCAATCTTCTTGGACACGGGAAAGTTTTTGCTATCGACAATGCGCGATTCACCCATCGCAGTCTTCTTACTCGGAGTCATGGCCCGTAGCCTAAACGTGTAGCGGGGACTCTCGCCTTTGGCATCGGCGGTAGTCTCGGCGATATCCGCCTCAAGGGAATCCGGGAGGTTGCCCCGGAAGATGTAAAGCGAATCTGTCGGAAGCTTCGCGACAGACTCAGGCGAGAGCTGAAAATTTTTCGCGAGCACTTCGGGCGGAGTATGCGCCAGCCAATCGGACAGAAGGAAAGTGCTCTCCTCTGAGAAGTCGCCTTGGTTAAAGACGAGCAGAAACTCGCAGCCATCGTCGCCGAGGCCCTGGATTGAATGCGGATAGCCGGCTGGAAACAGCCAGAGATCTCCCTCCTCTACGTCGTCGATAAACATGGTCCCGTCGGGATTTAAAACTGTGACGCGCGCCTTCCCGGAAAGCATGTAGGACCACTCATCGGCAATATGCCAGTGGAGTTCGCGATAGCTGCCCGCGGTGAGGCGCATCTGAACGGCGGCTATTTCCTTCGAGCTTGGGAGTTCGCGTTCCGTTATTTGGTGCGTCCACCCACCTTCCTGCATGCGCCGATGAACGAGTTCAAACGAGTACCAGATAGGGAGAACGGTACCGTGATCCGTGATAGGCGGAAGACTCGAGCTGGGATTCTGTTGTTTAAGAAGCAGATTTTGCGGGCCACGGTTGCTGGCAGACGCGTCTGTCTGTGAACGCAGTGTGTTCTCGCGGCCCGCAAGCCCTCCGCTGCCATAGGCTGATGGGGCTTCACCGTCAATTGTTTTTGCTTCGCCTATCATAAGTTTCTCCTTTCCCATGCGGTCCTTCCGTCGGCCGGTGTGACCTGCGTTCTGAATTGACGTTGCAGTGCTTTTCCGAAAGGCCTTGCACGACCGTTACTCTCGCCGCTGAGCAGTACGGTTGGGCGCTGTCATTTTGCGGAGATCGAACAAAAACGCCCAACATGCACCTACATCATTACGTGCTCGAAAAAGCCGCCGACCTCGGTAAGACTCACCGTGGAAGCCGGTCAGCAATTTTCGCCACCCCAGCTTGCGCGCAGACTTCGTCCTTGTCTCCGCCGGGAGCACCTCCTACGCCCAAGGCGCCCACGATGCCGTTCTTCGTCTTGAATGCCACTGCCCCCGGAAGCGCCATAACATTGCGCATCGAACCGAGTCGGGGTGCAAACGGATTGGTTTTTGTCAGATCGAAAAACTCGCCAGACGTATCAAAGTGGAATATCGGCCCGAGCGTGACCACCGTGTACGCCTTGTCGTAACTCGATTCTGCGGTATGGATGGTAGCTCCATCACCGCGAATCGCTACTTGAGGTGTTCCGTCCATGTCCACGACTGTAGCGGTAACCAAATATCCGTGTTGGGCGCAGACACGAACAGACTCGGACGCGGCCTCAAGCGCGAGACTGAGTGGTACAACGTAGTGATAGTCGGTCGGTTGCGCTGGTTGTGAGGCCGAGGCCGTGGTCAGATGGGCTGCCTGCTTTTGGGCCCAAATTGTACTGGGGGCTGCCACTCCGGCGACTAAAGACGCGAATACGAGATGCAGCCACGGATGCTTCATGAAAATATGCTTCCAACTACTCGTGGTGTGTGTTTTGGCGGCATGCAAACCTTTTTCGAATGTCATGGTGAGTTCTCCTTAGATAGAGTCATGCGTGCGTTGCGCATTCGCGACTGATTCAGACGTGATGCACATTTCCATTAGGCCAAAAGCGGGAAGGCGAATCTATCGGACGATGGTGTCGCTCGATACCTTGGTCTCAGGCAGCGCGATAGGCGCATTCAAACATTGCCGTTTACCGTCCAGCACGTCCCCCGACTGCTTTCGGGCCAACCACAACCCTTGCGTGAAAGAGACTCTGGAAACCACGCCGGAGCTCGTCCCGATTTCGGCGGCGAGGAATTCCTGAGAAGCCGCTCTCTTGGGTCGGAATCAGTATGCGGGGTTGCAGATCAATAGCCGAAGACGAACGGCGCAAGCACCAAACTGTCCGCGAACCAGAAGCCATGCGACAAGATGGCCGAGGCCATCGTCAAAGCGCGATAGAGTTCTGACAGAGTGCTAGTTTGCACTCCGCCATCTTTAAGTCGGTTTTGTGCCGATCATTCGAAGCTGTTTTGTTTTTGGGTCGCCTCGTCTTACGAAGCGCACATCTGCGAGTCGATGAAGAGCGGGTGTCCTGATTAGCTCAGAGCCATGAGGGCTAGTCTCACGGCCAGGAGGACGCCTTCTAGCGGTTGGGCGTCTACGCCTCGAGGCCAAATGGCTCTCAAAACAGCAGCCAGTGAGGACGACAGTGCTCACGCGAATCTCTGGGAGGACTTACGTGAGTTCTGACAGTCTGGGTCGTCCTTATCGTTTCAGCAGCTCAGCCAGATATTGTTGCCAGACGGCTGCGTAGTTGAAGGTGAGATGGCCGTGCGTCTCCGGCGTGATCGGCAGCAGAACGAAGCGTGCATTTGGCATCCGGCTGGCCTCTCGCTGGGCGATTCCAAGATCAGGTGGGTTGATGAAATCATCGGCGGAGTTGACCCAGATAACTGGAACCTTGATCCGACCGAGTTGCGCGGAGGGATCGTAGTTTCGGCTGGCATCAAGATAATAGAGACAGTCGTTTGCGTCGATCGAGTGGACCGACTGTCCAAGATACTGATCGGTGTACCTCTCGGTCTGCTGCCGCGTCGGATACTGTTTCTGCAACTGCAGTGCGGACGACGTCGCGATCAGGAAGAGACTGCTTTCGGCACGAAGGCCCGCGACCGGCTCGCTCTTATATTCTCCGCCAAGCCACGCTGGATCATTTCGGATGTCCTCCATCGCCATGGAACGCCACATCAGGTTACGACCTGCAATTGGTACGGTCAGACAGGCGAAGGCCGCAAGTGCATCCGCGTAGCCCGGATAGGTGACGCCCCACAGAAAGGTATGCATGCAGCCCATCGACGTGCCAAAGATGAGTCTAAGGTGATCGACGTGCAACCCGTCCTGGACAAGCAGGTGCTGCGCACGCACCATGTCGTCGTAGTCGTAGCGGGGAAAGTGCATGTGCAGGCCGTCGGAGGGTTTGCTGGATTCACCGTGGCCGATCTCGTCGGGAAAGATGAGGTAGTAGCGTTGTACATCGAGCGGCTGTCCGGGGCCAAACAGCACATCTGCGAACGTTGGTATCAGAAACGACTTGGAGCTGCCGCCAGTGCCGTGCAACAGCAGCAGTGCGTTATCGATGTGACCGTCGGGACCACGATGCGGGCTTCCGAGGGTGCGATAGTGCAGGTGCAAGGCGGCCAGGGTCTCACCGTCGTTGAAGAGGAAATGCGATGCCGTAAAGGTACCCTCTTTCGCCTGTGCCATCCACGCATCTGCAGTCTGGGCAGCCGCGGGGCGCGTCCAGAGCAAGCCAGCGAGGAGAAGAACGGCGACCCGAAATGTGGGTTGTGCGTAAAGGGAATGTGGGGTCATGCGAAACCTCCAGTCGAAACTCGTAGGGTGCGCATTATGAAGATGGCGTTCTCTAGAGCGCCGCCCATTTAAGCACGTCGTAGATTCGGGGAACTCAAAGGCGTGGACGCCGACAACTGCTGCCCCTGCATCCGGCAAGAAAGCAATCCGTTTCATTGAGTACCTCCTTCCAAATCCTTGGCCCCACTCACTAATTCTCGCGATTAAACCAAAACGACGGAGAAGATTCCATTGGACGAAGGTATTGATCGATCCTGCGGAGCGGGAGTAGTTCAAACCGCTGGAATAACGAGAACAGGCCGAGGCGCTCATTGAGCGGTCCAAGCGGTCGGTTCCCGGCACCTTGCCGTAAACCCGCTAATCGGATAGGTGACACGGCAACCTGCCTGCGGGTTGCCCGCAGAAATGATCCGCGATAATGTCCTTTATCACGCACAAATTGGGCGCAAGCTCGCCGCAGGTCTTCTGCGTCACTTGTCCGACAAGGTTATACGTCCAGGTGGATTGGATTCAGCTTCGTCAATACAGGCAAAGATTTTGGCTTTCCGTAATTCTTCTGCAGTAAACGTGAAACCGGCCTCAAAATCAGCATCGATAATTGTGAAACGTTTGCTGTCGCGCGCAGGAGGAGCAATTTAGGTGAATCGGAAGAACTATCAGGGCATCATAAAACAACATGAGGCTTAAGCTGAAATCTGTATTTCTTACCGCGTTGGCTCTGGCCACTTCGATGGCGTGGGCCGATACATTGGAGTTGAAGAACGGCAGCCGGATTAACGGCAAGTTTCTGGGTGGCACGGAGACTGAGATCAGCTTCCAAGTCGGCTCGACGGTGCAGAAGTACAACGTCGCTGACGTCATTTCGCTGAAGTTCGATTCCGACAACGCAGCATCTGCCCCGGCACCGCAGACGCGGGGCTCGCTTCCCGACGATCCGGGGGCGGTAGCACATGTCGACGGAGCGTTTGTCGAACCGGTAGCGCATGTCGAAATGAGACCGGCCTATGTCATTATCCCGGTGGGGAAGCGAATTTCAGTGCGCACCATCGACGCGATCGATTCCACCAACAGCCTTGTGGGAGACAGCTTCCAGGCTTCGCTCGAAGAGCCCTTGATTTTGGATGGCAAAGTATTGGTCGAGAGGGATGCCCTCGTCTATGGCCGCCTGACCGAGTCGAAGGAGTCGGGAACGTTCACCGGCAGATCGCAGCTCCGCCTGGAGTTGACCGAGATAGTGGTGAACGGGAAAATGGTGCCTGTGGTGACCGGAGAATACGAAGCGATTGGCAGGTCGCGCGGCGCGAGCACTGCGAAGAGAACGGTCGGCGGAGCAGCTCTTGGGGCGATCATCGGTGCCGTTGCCGACGGCGGCCAGGGAGCAGCGATTGGTGCGGGTGTCGGCGCAGGCGCTGGCGCGGGATCGGAAATCATCGTTGGGGGCGACCAGGTGAAAGTGCCGAGTGAGACCCTGCTCGATTTCACGCTGCTGCAAGAGGTATCGATACCGACGCCTCAGAGCTGATTCCTGGGTATTTCGGGTCCTCGATTCGTGGACACCGCCGGCAGATCTGGGCCCGACCACGACGATACAGTTTCTCGATAATCCTTTCGCTCCTGAGGATGTGCACTTCGGATCGATTCAATAAGAAGCGAAGCAAGTCAGGTTGTGCCCTGAACCGCGGGCCATTCGGAGGAGTGTTAGAAACGAGGATCGAAAATGGGAATCAAAGCGTGTCGGGCATGGGCTGTCAGCCCGGTCGTGTTCGCTGCTTTAATGGCGCTGTCGGTTGCGACCTTTGTTTAGCTGAGGCAAAGCGAGCGGGGCCACTGCCGGCCATTCTTACCACGGCGCATCCTGCCCGCAGTCTTACGCAAACTCAAATCCGGACAATTTCGGCTGTGCTAGATGGGGTGACTTGTGATCCGCACGCTCGCGATTCAAGGCTACCGCTCGCTCCGCAACATGGATAGATATTGTCATGCGCTTGGTCGGAGGTCCGGCAGGTTCTTGATAGATAGAGACCAAAACGCGAAGTCAATCAATTGAGCGCCCGACATCCCATACTCCCACCCGCCCCGGGCAGCTCTACAAGATTACTTCACTCAACCGGGATACCAGACAATTCGCGGATCGTCCTCACTTCGCTGGTACTCCCATGCGGCATCCGTCATTTTCTTAAGATCGTATATTGGCCGCCAGCCCAGAAGAAACTTGGCCTTGGCATTGTCTAGCCAGTTCGAATGATACCGGGTCGGTACCGGCACCGAAGGCAAACCGCGCGACTTTGCCAGATACGCAGCGAGTTCGCCATAATCCACTGGCTCATCCATGCAGATGTTGAAGGTTTGTTGATGTGCCTTGGGATGATCGATCGCCCCCAGTATCGCCGCAATCAGATCTTCTACATGCACAAAATTGCGCCTTACCGGCAAGCCTTGCGGATCGAGCATCACTGGAACAGTCTTCGCGCGGAAATACTCATCCGCCTTTTCGGCACCAACAAGATCGCGCCATCGTGGCCCGCCAAACACATCCTCGCCAAACGAAAGCTGATACCGGAAATCGTCTTTCTCCATGATCCACGGCGCGCGCAGGCAGCACCCGGCCAGTCCATATTGAATGTAATACTGCTCCAGAATTACTTCATCCAGCACCTTCGATAGCGCATAGCAACCCGCATAAGAAGTATGCTTCTGGGTCTCCGTCACAGGGATCGGATGCGGATAGACAAAGTGCCCCAGGCTGTTGTCACCGCCAATCAGAAGGAATTGTTGAAAGGTCGGGCTGATGCGGCAGGCCTCTAGCAGCCAGAAGATCCCCTTCACCGCCACATCCATGACGCTTTCCGGCGTCTCTTTCGATGTCGCCAGATGCAGCACATGCGTCGCGTCTCGCACCGCTTCATTTGCATCTTTGCGATTTTCCAGCGATCCCTTCACAATCTCTAGCCGAGGCCGAGGCTCCAAAACTCGGTTGTGACAGAGTGCCCGCACGGTGAACGCATGGAACGCCGGAGCAGCCAGAAATCGATCGATAAATGTGCGGCCAACCTTTCCTGTTGCGCCAGTCACCAGAATGCGTTTCGCCTCACCCATACAGCCCTCGCATCTCTAGATGTTTGTTGAGCATCATGGCAGATCATGGCCCCAGGCCTCAACCTCAATGAAGGCGCACCACCGCGCCGGATCCTCCGGAATCAAATCGTGAAGGCGAAACCACGAGACCTGTCGCTTCGGAAAACTGAACTCCTGAAACTCAGCGGAATTTGTAATCTGAATCGAAACCAGGCTCCCATCCGAGAACTCCACAACCGCGCTCTTCCAATAACTGTCATGCGGAAAATCTGCGCGCACCATTAGCCGAATCTTGTCCAGATCGACAGGCCTGCCAAAGTCCAGCTTCCACCACAAGTCCAGCCGCAGCCCCGGTCCCCACGACTGGTACGGCCACACGCCATGATGCCCGTTCTGCGATACACCATCGATCGCATTCCTTGCGGCAAAGTCATACAGATTTCTCGAATAGCTATTGGTACTGCTGTGCGGATAAGCTTGCCCCGGTCCCTCCTCCGGATTCAGTACATCGCATGGATTCGCCGCAAGATTTCGATAGCCGGTCTTCTCCTGCTCATTCAGTGAGCGCACAGTCACCGTGTGCGACTTTCCGGCAAAGCTCTCCGGCGCATAAGCGCTCCCCGTCTGCTGTTCGGCGCGCCCGTATGGTACCTCGTAGCTGAACTTTCCATGCGCCGAATCCGCAAGATAGAGCAGGCACTCCGACATCTTCTCGTCCAGGCGCACGGCCATCCGCTGTGAACCTGTCACCTCAATTCGATCCCCCGGTTTGTACTCCCGGTTGATCGAATGCGCACCTGCTGAGTGTCCGCTGTCTCCCGCGATAGACGTTCCACTCGCATCCAGCACAGCCACTTGGAACGTAGCAGTGCCGCCGTGCGGTTTGCTCACCAGTCCTCGTGCCGCAAACGTTTCGCAAAAACCGATGGCCAACAGAGAGAGCAAAGCCATGGTTGTAGCCGACTTGAACTCTTGCATCATCCATCCTCTCTGAAGCAGAGCACTGCGGTCGCCAAAGTACAGAACGCAGGTGAGCGTTTCCTCAGCGCGGCCTAAGAGTAATCTAACCAGCGCGGACGTACTCTGTGGAAACTCATCCCGAACCCTTTGCCAAGGAGCTTCTACGATCCATGACGGCCGCGATTGCTCTTGCGATCGTCATCCGGCAATGGTTAATAACCAATAGGTACATAGCTATCGGAAGGATCAGTCGCACAAGATCCGACCTCAATGGATCGCCATGGAATGACTCTGTGGCTCGGCACTCGCTTCAAGCGATTTGACGACGGGATCGGTCATGGTTAATGGAAAAACGGGCTAGTGTTCACTGACTTCCGCTGAGAGACTTTCCAGCTGGCCGAAAAGTCGACTATTCGGCCAAGTGCTCTGAGTTCCATGCTCGATGAGTGCATTGGCGGAGGGAGAAACCGGCAGCCCCGTGCAGCCACGAAGAAGGAAGAAAGTCCATTAGCGTGCAATAGCATACGAATGGCATTTCCTGCTTGAGCATTCAGCTGTACGCACTCATCGTGCTAGCCTGAACTCTCCATCGTTGAGCATTTACTCCCATAACGAGTAGCCACAGGAACATCAATGCCTCCCCGATGAGGCCGCAGGCCTGATTGTAGGGGGATAGATAACTTGCCACCGACGGGAGGAGAAAGGTCAGCCAGCTCAAACCGGCAAACGTCATCAGCCCGCCCAGGATTCGAGGTAGGAATGCCGACCGGAAAATGAGGTAGCCGATCAAGGCGGAAAATACTCCGTGAAACACAATGGCGAGGTTCACGCCATGAGGATTCAATCGAAAAACCTCAAATGTAAGTCCCAGGAGGTTGAAGCACGCCGCAAGCAATGACAGGTTACTGTTCGCCGCCTTAAAGATGTAATAGGAAAGCAGCGTCACCGCTGCCATGCCCGAAATCTGGATGGTGTTCGCTGCGTGACCCAATCTGCCGCGAAGGAATAATTCGAAGAATATTGCCGTAAATACGCTGAAGAAGTAAATGCCGCCGGCCATCCTGGCTTCGAAACGCGGCGACACCTCTCGGATCCGTTCCTTCCAAATCGCTGTACTCATCCTCTTTTCTCCTTTTGCGAGCGATTGAGTCAAGCGCGTCCGAATCAAATCGCTTCGTGATGGCACGCTATCGAACCGTTGCGGCAATAGACGACGGGGGTCATGCACAGTTGACCGCGCCGGCCTGTTCCTTCCATCGCTGAACGTTTACGCCTTTTGCGATGAGCCAAAACATCAGCGATAGTTCCGCCACGAAGCCGAGAACTTTCAAGTAGAGAGCGAGGTAATTTGCAAGCGGGGTAAGAAAGGTCAGCCAACCCAAACCGGCTAACGCCATCAACACGGCCAGAATTCGAGGCAGGAATGTCGATCGGAAAATGAGGTAGCCGATCAGAAGGCAAAAAGGCCCGAAGAATGCCAGCGGGCTGATGTTGGAGGGAGCGCGATCAACGAAGGCAAAAGCCGTAATGGCGCATCCCGCGAGGCTGAAGAGGGCCGCAAGCAAGGAAAGGCTCTTGTTCACCGGCTTGAACAGATAATAGAGGAGCAGAGTCAATGCGATATAGAGCGCGGTTGAAATCAGGTTGACGGTGAGACTCAGCCGCGGCCAACCGGCGAGGAGGGAACCGGAAATTGCGGTGAGAAAGTAAAGCAGATAGACAGCCCCAGTTATCCTGGCATTGGGATTCCGCAGAGCTCTTGCAATCCATTCCATCACTTCGTAGCTTTCCTCTGGGACACTCCATCGATGGTTCGACCCCGAAAGTTTCCGATACCGATATACGCGCGCAGATAACCCCCTGAATGGTCAATATTGCTCACAATTTCAGGTGAAGTGCGAGTCTTAGGCTGAGCGTTGGTCGAGGCATTCTGGAGTCAATATCGCAATTCCCTCGGTCGATTTCTGCGAGTCTCGCAACAGTCTTCGCACGAGCAACACTGCGCCGCGATGGAGACTGTACTCGCTGAGCAGTCTGCTACTTCATCGGCGAAAAATCCGTCGGCCGCATGTACACGACGTCTATTTTTTCCACCGTCTTGTTGGCCTGCTCAGATTTAATCACCTCTTGAAACTCTGGGTCGGCCCGCATCGCATCCCAGTTCTTCTTCGCTTCCTCCCGGCTGGAATGAGCCACGATGAAAATGAAGGTGTTGTCCCAATCGGGCGTCTCCTCGGGCACCCAGTAACCCACGATCTTCAGATCATGTTTGGCGAGTAGCTTTGAAGTCGTGTCGCGAAACCGTGACTCCAGTGCCGGCGCTTTGCCCGGCACGGTATGGTAAATGTGCATCTCAAAAACGCGATTGCTTTCGGCCCTTACTTGAGTCACGTGCACCCAGCGGGCAGTCATGAGCGATCCAGCGACAAAGGAAAACAGAGCGATGGCGCAAAAACTCCATCGTTCAGGCTTCCAACCTTTGAGTGGCCAGCAATTGAGTGTCATGGAAGTCTCCTTTTTCCATCTCAAGATTTGGAATTTGGTTTCAGGACCCCAAATGCCACCGGCGTCAATAGCACAGTCAGAGGCCCCAGTGTTAGAAATCCGAACTCATACCACCACGGCACAGGTATGGGGCAAGCCTTGACGACAATCTGGACGGCCACAGTAATCATCACGAAGAGGGCGAGGAAGACAGCTGTGCCGTAGCGAATTCGCGCAGCGGCATGGCCGCCAATGGACGTTATTGTGAGAAACACAATCGGTGCCAGAACAACGTAGGTCGTTGGCCCAGGCGCAACCAACTTCCTGATCATGAAATCCGTGGCAAATTTGAGCATTCCCATGACGACGTATACGCCCGTGGCGGTGCTTGCGCTAATTAGCCAATCACCCGTTCGCAATGACGATCCGACAATGAACGGGATGGAACGACAGGCCTGGCCCCAGAACCAGCGCGTAGCGGCGGATGGCGAAGTAGATTCGGCGCGAAGCGCGTATTCCTCGATGAGGTCGCCTAACAGCGCCCCTCGATATGGGACCGGAAGGACGGCTTGAAAAAGCCGGCAAGCGAAAGCCGACGGCGAATAGCGACTCATATCGTCTCCAAGCGGCCTCTTGAGTCGGCGGTCATGCTATGCAAGGTTTGTTCGGATATCCGAAGCGCACGATTGCCCGCGCCCTCGACTCGGAACAGCCGCTTGGCCCGGCCCCCGCGCTCGGGCGTCGGGTCGCCGGTGGATGAACTGACGTACCCTTTCGCCTCGAGCC
Source organism: uncultured Acidobacteriaceae bacterium (assembly GCA_963704415.1). Lineage (GTDB taxonomy): Bacteria > Acidobacteriota > Terriglobia > Terriglobales > Acidobacteriaceae > Telmatobacter. Next base: position 4,626,324 of record OY969908.1, read on the forward strand.
GCTCCAATGTCGCATAAACCGCGCCGATAGAGATATTGCGCCCGGTCCGTTGTTCAATTTCGCGCCGCACAATCATTCCGTGCGCACACCCATCCAGGCGTACCAGTGCCAGAAGGATTATGTGCTCCAGAGATCCGAGAAGTTCTCCTCGTTTCATTTCTTCTGTAAAATAAAACAAATTAAGCATACTGTCAACACCATAGATCTGGAGAGATTTAGCAAAAGGAGCGTGATTATGCGGAGCAAAGACGGCGTGGATGTACAAGCTAGCTGGGGATCAACACGGCGCAGTATGCTGCTTACGACATTATCACTGCTGATTGGAGCCAAGCGCCTAGGTGCAACCGCCACGGAGGATTATCCCATGAAGCAGGACGAACGAAGAGTTGAAAAGCCCAACCCCAATGCACCCGCGGAACTCTCGCGATTTGCCTTTATCATTGGCCGATGGAAATTCGATGCCAAGTTCAAATTGCCGGATGGAGCATGGCAGACGTTTCATGGAACGTGGTTGGGTCACTACATCCTCGACGGCTACGCAATCGCAGACGAGTACAGGATGATTGACTCGTCTGGAGAAATGATTGTGTTTGGCATGAATTTTCGGATCTACGACTCTGCCAAGCAGGTTTGGAACATCAAGTGGCTAAACGCTCTGGAGGGAACGTGGACGGACCTCACGTCGGAGCAGTTCGGCGGAGCCCGGTTCGATGGCCAGTCCGTCACCTATGTTTTTAAGGCAGAGCGTGGAGCGCAGTGGCCCTTTACGCGCGCAACCTATACAAATATTTCCAAGACGCATTTCACTTGGCGCGGTGAAAAGTCTGAGGACGCGAAGGCGTGGACAGATTTCATGGTCGTGGAGTGCCACCGCAGCGCTCGCCGTAAGTGAGTAGTCCGCCCTCTCGAGGGGAAATTTTCAAGGCATTGGCATTGTGTCTGTCGACCAAGGCCGGAGGATCGCGCTTTACTTCACTGGAGGCCGGCATCCGGCGTATCAAGGCAGAGTGAGCGAGGCAACCGTAGGATGGAGAGGACAGCAATTTGCGCAAAGTTCGGCATGGATTATCTTGCGACGGAACGCACTTTTACAATGGGCATCGATTGGCACTTTTCGGCGGAGATGGCAACGCGGTTTCGCGGACGCTGCGTTTTGGAAACATGCACAGGAGGGGGATTCACGACAATTGCTCTGGCGCGGGTCGCCGCACATGTCGTGACGGTGGAGATTGAATCAGCCCACCAAGTGCAGGCCAAACACAACTTGGCAATGGCTGGCCTGGCAGATCGCGTCATGTTCGTGTTAGGCGACATCACGGACGAAAAGACGTGGAACCGGCTTCCCCCGGTGGATGCGGCCTTCCTCGATCCGGACTGGGTGGTAACCGGACCTGCTCATGTTCACCGTTTCGTGAACTCCTCAACCCTGCCGCCAGCCGATGCGCTGCTAGAGAGGACTCTCTCCGTTACCCCAAACGCGGCTTTGGTCCTGCCTCCCGCCCTGAACGTTTGCGAGTTCGACAGTCTTCCGCCTCACGAACGTCAGAAGCTCCATATGAATCAAAGCCACGAGCTCTATTGCCTGTACTTTGGTGAACTCGCGATCACACTGGGCGATACCGAATTCCACGTGTGATATGGCGCACGGCAGCGTGGACTGTGAACTGTGACTTATGCTAGCTCCATCGTCGGCTTTCTTCGCCTGGGCGCGCAAAAGCCAGCACTTCAAATGCGGGGATGATAATGCTTTCCTTAATCAATTCCGGGGTTTGAAAATACGTAAAGAGCAAACCTGCACTCATCGCTGGCGGTGTTTGCAAAATCCAGTCCACTTGGACGTAGAACCGGCTGCTCGGACAGAGACGCCAGAGCCTTAGTAAGCCCGGCGAGAAATGAGGCAACAGCTGCCTTTTAACAATTTCTTCTTTTCCACGACGCCACCGTATCGCATACCTCGATCTCGGCCTCACGTTCCGGCCTGGCCCGCTCGACGCCGAACATAAAGCCATCCCATCGGTGCCAGTCAATCGGTTGCATAGTCCATTGCAGGCTAAAACTGAGCCAATACGAGCCCATGCTGGCACCGAGCTCTTGATCACAGGGTTCTTTGACGTTAATGTCCTTTATCAAATATTAGGAGGCGGGCACGATGAGCACTAAAGGCACCTGTCCACTAAGGGTAAGTGTCGGGACAATGCGCGAAGGCGCCAAAGATGCGACCTTGCGCGCGTCCCGAAAGTCTGTCACTCAATTCCCTTTCCCCGCCGTGTCTTTTATCTCTCGATAAAATGAGCCCTTTTGTCGAGTGTGGTCGCCGCCGATGTCGCCGGGAGGGATTGTTGCAATACGCAAACCCCCAACTGTGCTTCGAGGGCGAGCGGCGTGGAAGCACGGTTTGGCGACAGTTGACGTTATTGCCCCGAGCAAATCGGCGGACCCTTACCGACTTTGTCGAGACTGTCCCACCGAGCCGAGATTGAGCCACATGTTGGAAGAGTGGGCTTTGCTTAAATTTGGTTTCCCCAAAGGACAGATGTCGGGAGTAATCTCCGGTCGTGGCCTCGGACGGAAGGCCGCCGACGGCGCGGACGTGCTGACCAACCAGCGACACAACGCGAAAGTAAGGAGCGGAGACCTGAGAGCACGATCGCCGAGATCGCTATTTCGGCGCGAAGACACTGGAGATACAACAATATTTTCCGGATCGATCAGAACAATCAATTCCCTTTTCGAGATACTTCCGAGCTAGCTCCATAACTAAATTGCTTTAGTGTGATTATCGCGGCACAAGGATTGCAACCGTAGAAATCTCTACGTGCCTCACTGGTTCGGGCATACCATTCCTTTGCAGTCCACCTCTCGAATTTATTTCCTTGACAGCTTTATCCGGAGAGGTATTAAGTGTTGGTTCGATGTTCAAACAAAATACAAAATGACCCGAAGCAAATTCAATTCTCTGGAGGATCCAATGACTCTGCGCGTCTCGGCGAAACGGCTGCTCGGTGTCCTTTTCGCCTCGCTCCTGCTCTGCTTCTCGCATGCCTCCCCTGGTCAGGCGGTCAATGGAACGCTGCTAGGAACAGTGACCGATCCCACGGGCGCCGTCGTTGCAAACGGCAAGGTGATCGCCACCGAGACATCCACCGGAACAACCCACGAGTCGGTGACAAACGACAGCGGCAACTATACCTTCCCCGACATGCCGCCGGGCCCATACAGTGTGACTGTTACAGCCAATGGTTTCAAGAAGGCAACGCAGGAGAACATCGACCTGCCTAGCAACTCTGCAGTTCGAGTCGATCTGTCTCTGCAGCCCGGCAATGTGTCTGAAACGGTGTATGTGTCGACAGCTCCGCCGGTGCTCCAGACCGACCGCGCCGACATCAGCACCAAGCTCGAAACCGAGGAAGTGCTGGACATGCCATTGGGCACCAACCGCAACTTCCAGTCGCTCATCAATCTCGTCCCTGGGACGGCACCCGCGGTTTTTCAGCACTCGCAGTTCTTCAACGCCGCAAGCTCGCTTCAGACGGAGGCCAACGGCCTGCCGCGCGAGGGCAATCTTTATCAGATCGAAGGCATCGACGATGACGAACGCACGGGATTGCTGCAGATCATCATTCCGCCGGCAGAGGCTATCTCCGCGGTCGACATTTCGACGAACAATTTTGAAGCGGAACTCGGCCGCGCCACCGGCGCCGTCACCAATGTGACACTGAGATCAGGCACAAACAGCATTCATGGCTCGCTGTTCGAGTTCATCCAGAACAATGATCTGAACGCCCGATCCTACTTTTCCGGACCGCTGGGTCACCTGTCGTACAACTACTTCGGCGGTGCGGTGGGCGGACCGATCAAGAAGGACAAGCTGTTTTACTTTGGCGACTATCTGCACACGACGGATCACGAAGCGGTTTCCAGCACCTTTACCATTCCTGATTCGCGCTATTTCACGCCTACTGCAACACCGCTGCCCGGCTGCAGCGACCCGACCGGCTGCATCGATCTGAGCGCAGCGATGAACGGCACCAAGGGGCAGCTATACGATCCGACGTCGTACTCCAACGGGACGGTGCACAACGGCACCGCGTCCGATCCGCGCCCCGCGTTCCCGAACAATCAGCTGCCTTACAGTCTGGTGAAGGGCTCGGTCCCGCTCACGATCCTCACCGATCTCAATGCAGCAGCGGCGAAGTACGGCACTCTGACCACTAAGCCGCTGAACAACCCAGCGAACGACTACATCACTCGCCTGCCGTTCACCAAGACCACAGACAGCTTCGATCTGAAGGGCGACTACACGCCGACAGAGAATAACCACTTCAACGCCCGCTACAGCTATCAGAAAGTCGTGACGTTTCAGCAGGCGGCGTTCGGCGCATTTCTCGGCGGCCCTCAGGGAGGTGGATTTGAGGGTACGGGCAATCAGAAGTCGTACAGCACGGGCATCAACTACGACCACGTATTTTCGCCTACGTTCCTCACGGAAGCGCGAATCGGTGTGGCTCACCTGGGCAATAGTGCGCAGACAAATGATTACGGTTCGAACGACGCGACCACCCTCGGCGTTCCAGGAGTGAACATTGGCGGGCAGGCGTTCACCAGCGGGCAGGTCGCTGTGACGGTGAACGGAGGATTCTCAAGCCCAATGATCGGCTACTCAGCGTCAGAGCCATGGATTCGGGCCGAGTCGAACATCGACATGGTGAACAACTGGACGAAGATCGTCGGCAACCACACTTTCAAGTGGGGCGTAGACGTGCGGCGCGTCCACGATGATCTTCTTCAGGATCAGACATTCAGCCCGCGGGGCGCTTATACGTTCTCTGATGTGCAGACGTCGAACTACAATTCGCCTGGAACCACAGTTGCGAATGACATTGCCAGTTTTCTGTTGCAGCAACCGAGCCAGGTGGGAAGAGACTTGAACACCTTCTTCCCGCGCTATCGTCAATGGTGGGTCTTCGCCTTTGCCAGCGATAAATGGCAGGCGAGTCCCAAGCTCACCCTCGATCTTGGTGTTCGCTGGGACTTCTATCCGCCGGCGACTCCGAAGGTTGCCGGAGGATTCTCCAACTACGATCCCACAAACGACCAGCTGGTGCTGGCCGGCCTTGGAAGCAATCCATCGAACCTGGGCATGAAGACGCAAATCAAGTACTTCGCTCCCCGCACCGGATTTGCCTATAGGCTTCGCCCGAACACCGTCATCCGCGGAGGCTTCGGCATCAGCTACACGCCCTTCCCGGACAACACCTACGCGTATAACTATCCCATTCGAGCCAATAACAGCTATCAGCCTGTCGGCACGTCGGGATTCACGCCTGCGGTCCTTGGCGATGGAGTCACAGTCGCCAGCTTTTCGGCAGGATTTCCTGCGCCGGTTCCGGTTGTCATTCCCTCGAATGGAATCATCCAGCTACCTACTGCGGGCACAACCCTGTTGAATAAGCAGCTGATCGCGCAGGTCTACACCTACATTCCCTTGAACTACAAGAATCCCTACGCGGATTCATGGAATGTCGCGCTGCAGCAGGCCCTGCCCTGGGACCTGTCCGCCCAGGTCGCGTACGTTGCCAATCACGGCACGGACATTTCCGGGTCGCAGAACATCAATCTGCCCAGCACCTACGGAGGCGGCAACAACTCTGATCCGGAGTTTGCACTCTTTGGGCGCACGGCGGCGACCAACCAGTATTTTCTGGGTTTCTCATCAAATTATGAATCTTTGCAAGCCCAACTCACCAAGCGCTTCTCCCATGGGTTGACCTTTGCCAGCGCATTCACCTGGGGCAAAGGCCTGGGCTATATAAGCGACGACGATGGAGGACTTGTGTTCTTCATCAACCAGCGGCGCAATTACGCACCGACAGACTTCGACCGGAAATTCAATTACGAGCAGAGTTTCACCTACGAACTGCCTTTTGGTCACGGCCACCAGATTCTCAACTCGGGAGTCGGGGACGCAGTGCTCGGAGGGTGGAAGATCTCGGGCATCATCTCCGCGGTCTCAGGTATGCCGTTCACAGTAACCGCGAGTGGCGGAACGCTCAACACCCCGGGCACTACCCAGACTGCGTCACTCACGGGAAATTTCCACAAGCTGGGCGGAATTGGATCGAGTTCACCGTGGTTTGATCCGACGGTGTTCTCGCAGCCTACCGGCTGCACAGGGCAGTCGCCCTGCAACAATCCGGGCCTGGGGAACGCGGGCAGAAACCAGTTCCGCGGCCCTGGGTACATTCAGGACAATTTCTCGATCTTCAAGCGCTTCACGGTGTATCGCGAAACCGGCCTGGAGATCCGCGTGGATGCGTTTCAGTTGAGCAATACACCGCAGTTCGGGCAGCCGAACGTGGCTGGCCCGAATGGAGCTTCGGGCTTCGGCACGATCACGAGCACGCTTGGAAGCGGCCAAGGCAGTGTGAACGGCATCGGTGGGGGACGAACCCTTCAGGGATCGGCGAAGTTCGCGTTCTAGCTCCAGTTTACAAACCGGATGGCCGTTCGCGTACCTTCGGGGCGTAATCGACCATCCGCGAGCGCCGGCAGAATCTTCTGCCTGTTGCGTCACACAGGAAAGGAAGACCATGCGATTTTCCCGGCGTGCTTTTTTGATGGGTGCTGGAGCGGCCGCAATCGCAACTCATCCCGTCACTGGCTTTGCGCAGGAAGCCAAATCTCCGTTCAAAATCGCCGTGATCAACGACGAGATCTCTCCGGATTTTGACCACGCCTGCCATGTGGTTGCACAGGAATTCGGACTGCACTGGATCGAGCTTCGGTCCATGTGGGGAAAGAACCTGATCGCGCTGGACGCAGCTGAAGTCGACGAAGCCAAAAAGATACTCGCCAAATACGATCTGCGCGTCACAGATATTGCCAGCCCTCTCGGCAAGACCGACTGGCCAGGCGCGCCGAAGTCGCCCTATGACTCCAAGGGTGATTTGCACGGCGCGGCCGAGACAACATTCAGTCAGCAGGACGAGATTCTCGGCAAGTCGATCGAACTGGCCAAGCAATTCAATACAAACAAAGTGCGTTGTTTTGACTTCTGGCGTCTGGACGATGTGGCGCCTTATCGCGCGGCAATCGACGAGAGATTGCACGCAACTGCCGAAGCTGCGGGCAAACAAGGAATTCTTCTGCTTCTCGAGAACGAGTTCGAATGCAATACAGCGACAGGTCGCGAAGCTGCGCGCACGATGAACGCAATCCAGACGCCGCACCTGGCGCTGAATTGGGACCCCGCCAACGCTGTCATGCGTGGAGAGCTGGACGCATTTCCTGCGGCGTGGGAGTTGCTGCCCAAGGACCGCATCCACCACTGTCACTGCAAGAATGCTGTGAAGAACGGGTCAGGCAAGATTGAATGGTCGCCGGTCGGGAAAGGATTCATCGATTGGACAGCCCAGTTACGCGCGCTCAAAGCAAGCGGCTTCCATGACGCCGTGAGCCTGGAGACGCACTGGCGCGGAGCCGGAACAGCCGAAGCGTCTAGCCGCATTAGCTGGTCCGGCATGAAGCAGGCTCTTGCGGATTCTGGCACGCTCTGAAAACTCGGCACAACTGGTCTCAACCAACAACCAGATAGCCAGAATGGAGAACAAAATGCTCACGCGGCGTGAATTTCTGGACAGTCTAGCGGTCGGAACTGCGGGAATGGCGATCGGCTCTTCGGCAAGAAGCTACGGTCAGATTCTCGGCGCGAACGATCGCCTGAATTTCGCCATCATCGGACTTCATTCCCGTGCGTATGCCCACTTATCGGCGCTCAAGGCAAACAAGGCTGGCGCGCGTATCACCCATGTTTGCGACGTTGACAGCAAGACTCTGCAGAAGTTTGCAGGGGACGCGGAGCGGGAGATGGGCGAAGCCGTCAAGACTGACCCCGACTTCAGGAACATCCTGCAACTGAAAGAGGTGGACGCGATCACGATCGCGACACCAGATCACTGGCACGCTCCGATGGCGATCGCGGGATTGCAGGCCGGCAAGCATGTCTACGTGGAAAAGCCCTGCAGCCACAATCCGGCGGAAGGAGCAATGCTGGTCCAAGCGCAGAAGAAATACGCAAAGCTGGTACAAATGGGAACCCAGCAGCGCTCGTCGGCCCACACAATCGAGATTGTTGACCGTATTCATAACGGAGCGATCGGGCGCGCCTACTTCGCGAAGGCATGGTACAGCAACACGCGTAAGTCCATCGGAGTAGGTAAGGAAGCGCCCGTGCCTCCGCAGTTGAATTGGGACTTATGGCAAGGGCCTGCGCCGCGCCGCGCTTACACCGATAATATTCAGCCGTATAACTGGCATTGGTTCAAGGTCTACGGTACGGGAGAGACACTGAATAACGGAACCCATGAGATCGACATATGCCGGTGGGCGCTCGGAGCGGACTTCCCGCAACGCATCACATCCTCGGGTGGACGCTATCAATACACGGATGACTGGCAGTTTTACGACACGCTCGTGACCAGCTTTGAGTACCCAGACAAGATGATCTCGTGGGAGTGCAAGTGCTGCCAGGGGATGAAGTATTACGACCGCGACCGCGGTTCTGCCATCATGGGCACCACGGGCACCGTGATCGTGGATCGAGACGGATATGAGATTTACGACCTCAAAGGAAACAAGACGAGCGAGATGAAAGTTGGGGCAGGAACGTCATCGAACGATCTTGTTGGCCGCGATTCGATGACCGATGCCCACTTCGCCAATTTCATTGCCGGAATCCGGAAGGGCGATAAACTCAACGCCCCGGTCTCGGTAGGCAATGTCGCTGTGACCATGCTGCAATTGTCGAATGTCGCGTGGGAGACCGAGCGCGTCTTGACGCTTGACATTTCCGACGGCGAAGTCCTGAACGATCCGGAGGCGATGAAATACTGGTCGCGGACGTACGAACCGGGCTGGGAACCCCGAGTTTAAGCTCGAACGCGGACGCATCGCGCACGACAGCCCAAAGAGCGCAGACCGGCCTTCGGACCGAAGCCTTCCGAATTGTTCAGCCTTTTCATCCAATCGGGAAACACGAATAGAGGAGTCATACCGTAATGAAAAACGAACTATCGCGCCGCAGGTTTGTGCAGGCCGGCGCGATCATCGCAGCGGGGGCAGCCAGCCCGTCACTGTCTTTTGCATTAGGCGAGCCATCGCAGGAAATAGGGAAGCCATACCCAGTGCATCTGGGAATCGCGAGTTACACGTTCCGCAATTTCGAACGCGCCAAGATGATCGGATATCTCAAGCAGCTACATGTCAACGGACTGAATGCGAAGGATGTGAAGGATCATCTGCCAACCGATCCGGAGGAAGAAGCAAAGGCGCTGGCGGATTATGCCGCGGCCGGGATCAAGCTCCACGCGGCGGGCGCTATCTATTTCCGCAAGGACGAGGATGCCGATATTCGCGCCAAGTTTGAGTACTGCAAGCGCGCCGGAATCGGAGTCATCGTCGCCGGCGACCCGACGCCCGAAACGTTGCCACGCGTCGAAAAGTTTGCGAAGGAGTATGACATCAAGATCGCCATTCACAATCACGGGCCCGAAGATCCGGTTTGGCCGTCGCCGCTCGACATTCTCAAGCTCGTGAAGAGTCTTGATCCGCGGATCGGATGCTGCATCGACGTCGGACATACGGTGCGGGCGGGTACTGACGTTGTACAAGCGATTCACGCGGTCGGACCGCGTCTCTTCAATATGCACATGAAGGACCTGTCGGACTTCAAGGACAAGCAGAGCCAGGTTGCTGTTGGCGCAGGCCTGATGCCGATCCGCGAGATCTTCGCCGCTCTCATCCAGATCGGATATCCGGGATTTGTGGATCTTGAATACGAGATTCATGCCGACGACCCAATGCCGGGCGTCATCGAGAGCATGGCGTACATGCGGGGAATTCTCACCGGGATGGGATACAAGGCGAACGCCTGAAGTCACGACCGCGAAGGGATCTGGAATGGCGTGAAGAGAAGTGCATGCTCTTTCCGTCAAAGCGCTCACGCCTTGTTCCACGCATGCGATACGGCATCCTCTGTTCCCGTCCGCGCGTGCACGCTACTCACGATTTATAACCCGAATTAGATTTGCAAGGCCCTAATCATGCTTCTTCATCCAGATCGATTATTTCCGGCTGAGCCTGACACGCGCGCGCTTGCCCGCTCGCTTTACGCGCATCTGGCTAAGTTCCCGATCGTCAGCCCGCACGGCCACACCGAGGCCGCGTGGTTTTCATCGAATGCTCCATTCCCCGACCCTGCCAAGATGTTTGTTCAACCGGATCATTACGTCTTCCGCATGCTTTATAGCCAGGGCGTCTCTCTTGAGGATCTTGAAATCGGCTGCCAGCAGCTCAAGGATCCACGCAAGGTCTGGCGTCTCTTCGCAAGTCATTACCATCTCTTTCGCGGGACTCCGACGCGGATGTGGTTGGACTATGCATTCCAGGAACTGTTCGGGTTTGAGGAGAGGCTGTCGGAAAGAACCGCCGATCGCTATTACGACTTAATCGCCGAAAAGCTGGCAACTCCGGGGTTCCTGCCCCGGGCACTCTACGAACGCTTCAACATTGAAGTGCTCGCAACCACGGATTCGCCTCTCGATTCGCTGGAGCATCATCAGGTCATTCGCGACTCCGGCTGGGCGGCACGCATCATACCCACCTTCCGCCCCGATTCAGTCGTGGATCCCGACTTTCCGAACTTCGCCGAAAACCTCCATAAGCTCGGCAATCGTACAACAGAAGACTCCACGACCTGGGACGGATATCTGCTGGCATTGCGGAAGGAGCGTGTTCGTTTCCGTGCTCTGGGATGTACAGCGACAGATCACGGCCATCCCAGCGCACAAACGGCGGACCTGTCTGCAAACGATGCTGCCGCGCTCTTCCGCGAGGTGACGGAAGGAAGGGCAACCGCTCAACAGAAAGAGCTGTTCCGGGCGCAGATGCTGACTGAAATGGCTGGCATGAGCGTGGAGGACGGGTTGGTGATGCAGATCCATCCGGGAAGCGTACGCAACCATAACCAGGCGCTCTATGCGTGCTTCGGACGGGACATTGGCGCGGATATTCCCAAGCCCCTGAGTTTTGTAGATGCCTTGCATCCGCTCCTGAGCCGCTACGGCAACGAACCGGCACTTACCATCATCCTCTTTACTCTCGATGAGTCCACTTATAGCCGTGAGCTTGCTCCCTTGGCGGGACACTATCCTTGCCTGCGGCTTGGCCCTCCGTGGTGGTTCCACGACAGCCCGGAGGGAATGCTGCGATTCCGCGAGCAGGTCACCGAAACGGCAGGCTTCTACAACATGGTCGGATTCAATGACGACACGCGCGCGTTTCTATCGCTTCCGGCGCGGCACGATGTGGCACGTCGCATCGATTGCGCGTTCCTCGCAAGACTGGTCGCGGAGCACCGGCTGGACGAAGACGAAGCGTATGAGGTGGCTGAATCGCTGACATACAAACTGGTGAAGCACGCCTACAAGCTAACGCCGGCTCCCTCAGTTAGAGTTGCTCGAAGTGCTTAGTATTGATAGATATCGCGTCCAAAGGCAGGTTATGCGCGTCCTATAATCAAGTTACAGACATCGATTCACGATTAGGGGACCTTGGCCGGAACGATCCTCATCCGGCGTCTCCCCGGAGGTCTAAGACAACCATGATGCCCACGCCGCGTCTCCTTTTGGAAGAGAAACAGACCGCCTCCAATCGAACGCCGCGGCACATTAACCGCAATCTCATCTTCAACCAGATTCGCACGCGGCAGCCCATTTCGCGCGCAGACCTGGCGCGCACCTCCGGACTGCAGAGAAGCACGGTCTCGCTCATCGTAGAGGAACTACTCAAGGAGCGCTGGATTGTCGAAGGAACCGTCGGCAGTATTCCTCGCGGCAGAAGGCCCACATTCCTCGGAGTCAACCGCAGGCGCACCGTGCTTGCAGTCGATGTCCATCCCTCACAGATAATGCTCGCTGTGGCCGATCTTTCCGGCCAGATCTCGGCAGAGAGTCAACTCGTGTTGCCCAGTGATCCTCGGAAGGTGATACGAACGATTATCGATGGTATCTGCAAGACCATTGCCGCCCATCCCGGCTTGTCGTTCGTGGGCATAGGCATGAACCTGCCGGGCCGCTTTAGTCATCGGCTCAAAAAAACCATCTTCGCTCCCAACGTCGAATGGCCGATCGGGCAAATCAAGTCACGTGTCGAGGAGGCCACCGGTCTTCCCGTTGAAGTGGATAACGTCGCCAATGCATGCGCTCTGTCCGAAGTCTGGTTCGGCTATAGCGACGAAGCACGAGATATCGTTGTGGTCAACGTTTCTGAGGGCATCGGCACAGGCATCTTTGCGAACGGCCGGCTGCTGCGCGGTGCAGGGGACGGCGCAGGCGAATTCGGTCACGTTCAAGTGGAGCCACAAGGACTGCCTTGCGGTTGCGGCAGCTGTGGATGCTGGGAAACCGTAGCGTCCAATCGAGCGGCCATACGCTATTACCAGGAAATTACAGGGTCACGCGCACCTTCGTTCGACGCCATTCTGCAACTGGTCGATGCGGGGGACCCGGCCGCGCTCGAAGCCATTTCCCGGATGTGCAAGGCTCTGGGCCGCGGCATGCACATGATCGTTTCGGCACTGGCCCCCAGCGAGATCGTCGTTGTGGGGGAGCTCACACACTTGTGGCCACTCGCATTTCCCATCATCAGCGCCGAGTTGCGCAGATTCCCGCTGATCGGCATTCCGCGTTTGCGCATGGCCAGTGAGCCTGATACCGCGCGCCTTCGCAGCGCCGTAGCGCTGGTGATGAACGACAAGTCGCTCTAGCCTAGGGCAGCGATCGAAGAACGCGCGCTTTGCCAATCACGTTGCGTACGAATTCCAGATTGACCGTGTCGTCCCAGATCCGGGAGCTCGGTCCACGTCGCCTTCAAAAGCTCCAGGCGTCCGACCGCACCGATAACGAAATCCACCAGTCAGGACGATAATGGCCGCGTCTTTGCAGATCGTCTCAGGCGGGTCTCAGCATCGCGCGAAATCCACAGGATTCAGAGCTGGAGTGCCACTGATGCCTCGTCACACGCTGGTTTCAACCTTAATGCGCCTTACCATGCGGTATGGTGCAAGATGGCCCTCGCCTCCCGCGCTTTACTTCGCCGCACTTGACTTTTTCTTGGCTGCCCATCGAGCCTTGGCGGCGTCGGATAGGCGCTTGCGGATGGAAACGTGAATCGGGTGACTGTATTGGATGATTGTCACGGTTGGCAGAATTGATTGCATTCAACAGCCACCAAGGTTATGAACAATAAAGGACGTTTGTCGCCAGCTTTTCTGATGCGTAAATGCCCTTCACCGTCGGAGACATTGGTGTGATCCTAAATCCCGTCCCGGGAATCCCGTCAGAAAATGAAGCTGAGCTTTGTGTGCGCGACCGAGGACATCCTTGCGCCGCTGGCAGCATTACATTCACGGCCATACGGTCCGGTATACACATGATCCAAACGACCCTTCGAGTCTCAGTGGTAATGAAATAAACTTCGCCGACGAAGACCGGCAGGGGACATTTTGGGTCGCAAGCAGCAGCGTACTCGACGCATTCGATCGAAAATCCGGCAAGGTAAGGTATCTCAATCCGATCTTGTGCTCGGCCAGATAGAGAAACGCATTCGTCTGCAGGGGGGAGTTCTTGTGCTTCCGTGACGGTTGCGATCCCCGTTCGCGATGAGATCTAGGTCAAGCTGCTGGGAGATGGACGATTCACATATCCTGGATCTATTGGGTCAGGACAGCCGCGCCCGTCAGTCGGCAGCAATTGCGCCCTGCGCCCTTGGCTTCGTAAAGGGCCTGATCCACCTCGCACAAGATTTCTTCGACGGTCTTCTGGTCTTGGCCGAAACTTGCAAATACACCCAGACTCATTGTGATCGGAAGTGGTCCCTTCGCGGTCGACATGGGTGTCCGGCTGATCGCATTGCGGATCTGCTCAGCGCGGCTTATGGCCTTGCTGGCATTGCAGTTATTCAAAACCACCAAAAATTCCTCACCGCCATATCGACCGACGAAATCGTAGGAACGTACCGAGCCCAACAATCTGCGGGCAACTTCCCGAAGCACTTCATCTCCAACCGAGTGTCCATAAGTGTCGTTCACGGCCTTAAAATGATCGAGGTCTCCCAGGACAATGACTGTGCTGCCCTTTTCGCGTCGTGCACGCGTCAGTTCGCGGGCCAGCAGGTCGACAATCATCCCACGATTCAGTAGAGACGTGAGCGAGTCATGCGTAGCCTTGTAACGCATTTCCTCGCGCGCTTCGAGCAGGTTGTCTTCGAGCTGCAGAATTCGTAACCCGTTTCGCAGGCGAGCCTTTAGCTCTTCAGGATCGAACGGTTTCACAAGGTAGTCGTCCGCGCCGGACTCCAGACCACAGACAATATCCTGTTTCGAGTCTCTTGAAGTAAGCAGCACAAGATGAACGTGGCGTTCGCTTCGTTGTTTGCGTATCTCGCGACAGACAGCCGGGCCGTCGAGCTCCGGCATCATCCAATCAAGCAGTGCAAGTCGGGGGCCTTCGGACTGACACATCTCATCCGCAGCGAGACGGCCGTTTTTCACAGCTGTCACCTCATAACCGGCGCGCTCAAGCGTCTTCTGGAGGAGTCGCAAAGAAAGAGTGTCGTCGTCTGCGATCAGGATTCTCATTCTCTTGCACTTGCCGTGAACGAGTCCAATGCTGCCGAGAACGCAGAGATCTGAGAATCAAACGTCGACGCCAGCTCTGGAATCTTCTGAGCATTTCCGGCGCGCGCCGCCGATTCGATCTCTGCGGCCAGCGAAGCAGTGCGCTTGGCCGACAGATTTGCCAGCATTCCTTTCAATCTGTGTGCCGTCCGCTCGATCTCGCCGAGATCACCGCTGTCGGCCGCCGTCTGCAGCGCTACCCGGCTCGCGGGAAGATCTTCCTGAAACAGCGCAAAGAGTTCTCGAAGAAGATCCTCGTCCTTCTCTACACGATCCAGCAGTTCCGGCAAATTCACGTATTCTTCGAGAGGTGTGACTGATTTCATCGCCGCTCACTCCCATATGCGCATGGGCCCAGACAGATTCATCGATTGCCCTGGTTCGAACACCTGAACTCAATTCGGACTCAGGTCCCGAAGTTGCGCTCCAACGTAGGCCTCGAGAACAGCATCCAGTTCCTGGGGGCGAATCGGTTTTGCGAGGTAGCCGTCCATTCCCGCCTCTCTGCAGCGTTCCTCGTCGCCTTTCACCGCGTGGGCCGTAAGCGCCACAATCGGCTGGTGCGTCCCCGTACCTTTCTCCCGGTCGCGGATTACCCGCGTAGCTTCGAGCCCGTCGACAAGCGGCATCTGCACATCCATAAGCACGAGGTCGTAGGATGTGCGGTCAAGCAAGTTCAACGCCTCTTGTCCGTTGTTCGCAATGGTTACTCGATGTCCGCGCTTCTCAAGAAGTCGGCTTCCGAGACGTTGGTTGACGGGGTTGTCTTCTGCAAGCAAGACGTGAAGAGCTGTGGCAGACTTTGGGAAACGGCGTTCCTGCGCCGGCGGAACAATGATCGACGCGTTTTGCGGATCTCGTCGATCCAGAGCGCGGGCGATGGCGTCGCGAAGCTCGCTCTGGCGTACGGGCTTGACGAGGTAAGCGAAGAGGCCAAGTTCCCGGAAACGTGCCATTTCTCCGCGGCGGGCTCCAGAGCTGAGCATCATCACCGTTGCAGTAGCGATCTCGTTTTGATTGCGAATCCGCTCCACGAGACCAAAACCGTCCATCCCCGGCATGTGCATGTCTGTCAGCACCAACCGATAGGGATCTCCCAATTCGCAGGCGGACACCAACTCCCGTAGCGCATCCGCTCCGCCTTCGACAGAGGTCGGTCGCATTTCCCAGCGAGTCAACATCCTGTCCAGAATCCGCCTATTCGTTTCGTTGTCATCCACCACCAGGACCCGAGTGCCCCGGAGCAAGTCGTATGGCAGGTCTGACTCAGGTTGGTGGATCTGCTCGGTGCCCGCGCTCACACTTATGGTGAAGTGGAACTCACTGCCTTTGCCGGGCTCGCTCTCTACCCAGATCTTGCCACCCATCATTGCGGCGAGACGCGACGTTATCGTCAGCCCGAGCCCGGTTCCACCGAATTCGCGCGTAGTCGAAGTGTCGGCTTGCGTGAACGATTCGAAGATCGCCTTTTGTTTTTCCTTTGGAATGCCAATGCCGGTGTCGGAGACAACGAAGTGCAAGAGGGTGCTTTGACTGTATTTGGACTCGACCTCAACCTTGACCGCTACCTGACCATCGTTGGTGAATTTGATCGCATTCCCCACCAAGTTGGTAAGCATTTGTCCCAGCCGCACGGAATCGCCGCGGACGCTCGCGGGAACGTCGTCAGCAATATCGCAGAGCAGCTCTATCCCCTTCTCATCCGCGCGCAGAGCCAGGGTCTTGAGTGTTGTTTCAATGCATTCCCTCAAATCAAGGCCGATCGTTTCGATATCGATCTTGCCTGCTTCGATCTTCGAAAAGTCAAGGATGTCATTGATCACGGTGAGGAGTGCGCCAGCCGAGAGCTTGACAGTCTCAAGATACTCGCGCTGCTCGGCCGTGAGTTCGGTGTCCAACGCCAGTTCCGTCATGCCGATCACACCATTGAGCGGGGTGCGAATTTCGTGGCTCATGTTGGCCAGAAACTCACTCTTGGCCCGATTTGCGGCTTCGGCCTGGGCGCGCGATTGAATGAGCTCAGCCTCAATCTGCTTTTGTGCAGTTACGTTGCGCCCGATGCCGATGATCCCTTTCACAGATCCATCTTTGTCGCGAAAGGGGACCTTGGTGGTCAAGATCCAGACATCGTTCCCCGCAGCATCATGCATGCGCTCCGCCTGGCTCACCACCGGCACGCCGGTGCGAATAATCTCCTGCTCATCCCTGATAAACGTGACTGCATTTTCTTCCGGAAAGAATGCCGCGTCGGTAAGACCGATCACATCCTTTTCCGGATTACCACTGATGAACTCTCTCTGGGCAGGGTTCGCCAGAAGGAATCGGCTCTGCGTGTCTTTAAAGTAAATCAGGTCGGGCAAGCTATCGATGACCGTGCGGAGCATCTGAAGCTCAGACTCGTTCGGGTTTTGTGGACGCTCTTTGGGTTCCACTCGATAGCGACTTATGAGGCGGTAGACCGGCCATGTCCACGCGATAAGGATCGCGCAAGCGATGAGATCGGAATGTGCTGCGAACCTGCGCGGGAAAAAGGTGTATCGAAGGAGTAGATAAGAGGCAACGGCTACGACGGAAAGAACTACTGTCTCCAGCAGAATGCGCATTCGGCCAGAGTCAACGTCGCGTTCCTTTCGATTGTCGGTCATTCTCACGATCCAACCTCACGCGCGTTCGCACCACACTGCTAACTCATTTGAAGAAGGCTGCGATGAGCCAGCCTCGATTAAATGCGGAGGTGATGATGTGTGTATAACACAGCTCATCCGATGCCGGATGCATCATAATTATCTTAAGTAACTTATGTCTGAGTTGAGATAGAGCCCTTGCGAAGCCGTAGGCACCCTCGATGATCTGCGGTTTCATTACTTCACCTGGTGCTGCGGTATTTGCACTTTGAACTGGCTCGAAATGACACCCCGCCGCGCATAATTCCGCAGACGCTCTATCCACTGAAAGAGAGAGTTCAAATCCTCGTGCCGCGATGAGTTGGCCTGTACTCGCGAACAGATCTTGCTGGAGAATCATTCCAGGCGCGAGTTCGCTGATGTCGACTTCAATCGTTCTGTTCGCGTCAGCGGGGTGTGCAAACGCTTTGTTGAAGATGCTTTCCCCACCCGCGAGGTCAAAGTTCCTCGCGGCAAGCCGAAGATTGATCCCTAAATACAAGATTGCGAAGATTCCCCACTTGACCGAGAGAAGGGTCCAGAATATCCCCTCGTAGTCGGAGCTGCCGCATCCAAAGCCACTTTTGAGCCAGGCTCGGAATGATCGACAGAACTACCCCAAGTGTAATGAGGGCGAAGAGGCCCCACCGCAGCAGAAAGCTGATTGCAGGCAGCAGAATCCGAGGTGCCGTTTCGAGGGGCTTCTTCGATAGGGGTGTGATTTTCTCAATGGCTGTCGCATGCATGGTCTATCTCTCCGCTGCGCCGGAATTTGTGGTTCGATTCGGGCAGACGCTGGCTGATGCGCGGTCAGCATGACTAATATCCAATAGCAGGCGGCGAGAAGTCCGATCAATTGTGAACAGCACACAGGACCGCTCTTTGTTTAGAAAGG
Source organism: uncultured Acidobacteriaceae bacterium (assembly GCA_963704415.1). Classification (GTDB taxonomy): domain Bacteria; phylum Acidobacteriota; class Terriglobia; order Terriglobales; family Acidobacteriaceae; genus Telmatobacter. The sequence goes on from OY969908.1 coordinate 4,644,616, forward strand.
AGTCTCATTTCAGCCGAAATTCCCGTGAGATAGCGACGCCGGATCCGGCCTGGTGGGCTGGCCTCTTGCGCTCGAATTCAAGTTGGCGACAGCGTCCTTTGTCAGGCACAAAGCTGGGCGCAAGACCGCATCGCGTGCCTGGACTATTTGGCCGAGAAGCCGGTATTCCGCCCGCGAATAGCCCAACGACCTTTCAAAACGTTCGAGAGGCCAACATATGGTTACCGTTCGATGCAATTCATCTGAGAAACCAGAACCGAAGATTCCTCGCCGCGGGGCTAGAGCATGGTCGATTTTCGCCAGAATTGGTCTCACATCCAGGAGCTGCACGAGAGTTGGATCGGCAGCCTTGACGGTGCTCGTCAACCACGGCTGATACTTCCGCAAAGGTCAAGCACTGCGGCCAGATGCTCCGGCTTGTTGTCTTTGAAATCTAGATTCAGCGTGATGAGCGGCCAGTCGCCACGATTGCCTTCGCGCATTCGCCTTCTCCACGATTGGCCGGACTTTGTCAAAGAAGTAGTGCTCCATGACAGGTTCTTCCCCTGTTGCGGGCGCGCCATGCGTCAGCACAGACCAACTGCGGCCTTGTCTTTGGGTCCGTGTGCCACGCAAGGTCCTGTTCGATCGCAAGTGGAGTACCTGCAGAGAGCGCGCGGTCGATGCGGTCGCTCCACCATTCAAAATAGGGATAGCAATTATGCGCATCCATCACGGTGCGAGAACCTTGCGCGGCCTGCTGAGCGGCGAGAGAACAGCATGCAAGAGGGGCGAGCAAGAGAGCATGCGAATGCCTGCCGAGCCAAAGCGCTCATCGTGACTCCTTGATCATGGAAAATCGATGTAGAGAGGACTGCTCACCAACTGCAGGCCGCCGCTGCGGTCGCGCACCTCGGCACGCAGCCAGTGGCGGCCGGCGCCTGCGCTGATGGTAAACTCCGGCGAACCGTTTGCGCTGCTCGCAGACACTGGCGCCGCTGCGCTTGCTTCCTCGCCATCCAGCAGCAAATGAACTACAGAACCTGTACATCCGGCTGTACGAACGGTGATGTGGACAGTGGAGGCGCCGGAAACAGAGAGGGTTTCCCCCATGCGCGCATGTGCGCCACCAGAATCGGCCTCGATGTCTAATTCTTTGTCGTGCGAAGCAGTGAGATCAACAAACGTTCGCCCGGCGCGAATTCCCTTGAGAATTGCCGGAACGGAGAGCTCATCCGCTTCCACCGCAGTGGTCGGCCAGCCGATCGATCCGGGCGGTCCAGGAGGATGCGTGGCATTGTGGCTGTCACTGCCGCCAATCGCGGCCAGGCGATGGCCATCCCGAAGCTGCGCATCCCAGTACTTTGCGCTGGAAAACATGATCTGGCCGCCGTTGATGACCTCGACCGCCGAAAACAGATTCATGTCCGCACCAGCAGTGGGCATCCACTGGCAGCCCATGCAACTCTCCCCTTCGGGCGCTTCGGCATGGCTGACAGACGCGATGCCACCCTTGGCCTCGATGTCTCTGAGAACCGTATTCAAATCAAGCCCGTTCGCAGTCACGCGGTAATCGACAAATTGCGTTATGCCGAACATGTTGAAGTGGCCATGGAAGGTTGTCATTTCGCGACCAGGAATTAACAGAACGCGGTCGAAGTAGGGCTGCAGCTCCCGCAGAGCGTTATTTTGCGAGTCGGCGTTGTGGTCGGTGATAGCGATGAAGTCCAGCCCGCGCGCGGCGGCTGTTTGCACACTGACGAAGACCGGGCATGGAACCATTTTGCCGCTCTGGCTTGCGCAACTGCCGTCGCTGTGAGCCGTGTGCATGTGCAGGTCTCCTCGATACCAGCGCGTGCCGGTTGCCAGCGGATGTGCGGCAAAGCTGGCATCCTCATCTTTCGCATTGAAGCGAATCTCGGCTCGGTAGTGGGCAACGGTTTGCGGACGCATATTTGGCACCGCGATGAACAGGCGCCACTGCCCTGCAGGAATGGCGCCGGGCAGATAAGATGGAGTCGCATCGGTCTCGCTGATCGTGAAATGGCTCTTGTTTCCGCCGCTCTCTCCGCGAAATCGCTCTGGATCGGCAACGCCCAGGTCGAGCGTCGCGCGCTCTTCCTTGCCCGTGTACTGGAAATCCACGCTGATGCGATGGATTCCGGTTGGCACCGCGAAGGGGACCTCGAAGTAGGTTTTGTTCTGTGCGCCTGTAACGTCGCCGATTAGCACCGCGTCGGGCGGTGGATTCTGGGCATGTCCCGGAGGGATCAAAGTCGAAGCCATGGAGGCCAGCAGCATTAAACCGGGCCATGCTGTGAATTGTTTCATCCTATTGATCAACAGAAATTCCTTCCAGGGCTACGCTGTCCAGCATGAGAGCTTCATCAGCCGCGGAATAAGCGAAGCCTCCCGTCGGGAGCGTGTTCGCGCATCCGGACGCGAGGCTTCGTGAATCCGCATTGTCGGTCAGTTTGTTAGTAGAACAACTTGAGCGCCAATTGAAGGGTGCGGGCGCCGTTATTCCCGTTGCTGTTCTTGGTTGCCGAGATGTTGCTGAAGCTGCCGGCATTGAAGTTCAACTGTCCCGGCTGCGCGAAGGGCGGCGTGTTGGTGGTGTTGAAGGCTTCGGCGCGGAACTGCAGGCGCGTCGATTCCGTGACTATGAAGTTCTTGAGGATCGACGAATCCAGGTTGGCAAAGTGGGGCCCGCGTACCTGCTGGATGCGGCCGCCTAGCGGTGAGTAGTCGGTTTGCCCGATGGTGGTGGCTACGGGCGGCTCTGCAAACGCAGCCGGATTCAACCATTGCGTGTAGTTGTGCGACACCAGCACACCAATCTTGTGCTCGGTAATCTCGCAGTCACGGCCCTGGATGGCCTCTGCGACCACAAAGAGAAGGAACTTCGACAGCAGCGGGGAACGAGCAAAGTGAACTCCCGAGACCACCCTTTGGGCAAGCCTCCATCGCGGATCATCTTGTAAGCAGGACGGCAATGGTGCCAAAGAGAACGACACTTCTCGCTCGGGTTGTATCGTGCCAGAACGCTGCATGGTGGACATCTCGATGCGGCTTCGACAGAGCGAAAGACTTTCTCGTCTGAGGTTACAGAACAGCTGTGAACGAGCGATAAACGAGTGCTTGACGGTCGAAGACCAGTTCAGTTAATCAATATTTAATCACAGAAATAAGATTTTATAAATCAATAACTTAAGATAGATCTCTATGGGTGTATACACCGGAATGCACACCGGGTAAACACTTCCGCGGGTGTCAGAACTGCCCTACGGTGTTGCTGGCGAACGTCTGTCGTCGGACACGACAAGACCATCCATCCCTGCAACGAACACTACTTGGAGGCGAAAGTGGAGCCGCAGATGCGATTGAGGATTCAGAGATATTTGCTCCCCATTCTGGGCTTATTTCTATTCGTACTTTTCCCTTCGCGCTCGCTGGCACAAATCGATCGTGGAGAGATCACCGGCACGGTCGAGGATCCGAGCGGCGCAGTGGTCCCAAAAGCGAAGATCGTGCTGACCAACGATGCGACCACCGTGGCCATCACCACCAGGTCCACGCAGTCGGGCACATATGTTTTTGACGACCTGCTCCCCGGCCAATATACGATCGAGGCGGAAGCGCCTGGATTCGAGAAGTACATTGTGCACTCGGTTGAGGTCCACGTGCAGCAGGTGTTGACCCAGGATGTGCATCTGCTCGCTGGCAGCGATCAACAGACGGTTACGGTTACCGCCGCGGCTCCGCTGCTTGAAGCGGAGAATGCCCAGGTCGGCCAGACCATTTCCAACCAGGCGGTAAACGATTTGCCGCTTGTCACCCGCGACTGGGGTGCGCTGGCGCAACTTTCCGCCGGCGTCAGCACTGATGCGCCCTCAAACAGTAGTGGCGGAAACGGCACCGCCGACGCAGGCAGCTCTTCGTCTGCTTATTTCAGGGTGAATGGCGTCGACGAATGGCAAAACGATTTCCGCCTCAACGGCATTAACGACAACATCGAGTTCTACGGCGGCAACTATACCGGGACCAACGCCGCCATCGTCCCGCCGCCCGACGCAGTTCAGGAATTCACGCTGCAGAGCGGCGACTTCAACGCCGAATTCGGTCACTCCACCGGCGGCGTCGTCAACGCGTCCCTCAAATCCGGCACCAATGGAGTGCACGGCGACCTGTGGGAGTACGCGCGCAACAACGACCTGAACGCGAACTATTTCTTTAATAGAACCTGCAGCGGCGGAGTGTGCACGGCCAATCCCGTTCCTTCCTATCACCAGAACCTCTTCGGCTTCACGGCCGGGGGGCCGGTCCTGATCCCGCACGTTATCAATGGCAAGAACCGGCTCTTCTGGTTTGCCGACTACCAGGGAGGCCGCTACGTTTTGCCGGAGCCGGACGGCAATTTAACAGTGCCCAGCAAGGGCATGGTCAGCAGCAATTTCACCAACCTGCAGGACAACATCGCCTACAATACCTCGGGCACCTGCAGCGCCACCGTCACCACCGGCTGTCCCAAGGACGCCTTGGGCCGCGTCTTCTCCAACGGCACCATCATGGATCCGGCTTCAACCCGCCAGCTTTCCAGCACCGGTGTCGACGCGGTAACCGGGCTCACCGGCACGCCGAATGCCTATGTGCGCGATCCTTTCTATAACTGCACGGCGGGGGGCGGTTGCACCAGCTTCGCCGGCGTTACCAGAACCGATTTCACACAGGACGCCGGCGGCGTCGCCCTTTCCGCCCTCAACGTCATTCCCACCAGCCGCCAAGATCCGAATGCGGTGAAGCTGCTGGGCCTGTATCCGGCCGCAACAACCTCCGGCCTCGCCAATGATTTCCAAGGCTACGTTCCCACCGAGGACAAAAACACCAACACCTACGACATTCGCATCGATGCCGACATCACCCCAAAGGATATCCTGTTCGGCGTCTATGACCGGAGCTACCTGACCGCCAACGTGCCTTCGTATTTCCCCGGGGTTGGCGCGGGCCAGAGCGGCGGACGCGTTGACCAACTGCCGGCCTGGGCCTGGGCCGTCGGCTACACACGCATCCTCACTCCCACGCTCACTAATGAAATGCACGTAGGCATGGTCCACAGCGACAAGCTGCAGGTATCCGTCTGGGGCGACGACTACGGAAGCGCAGCCTGTTCGGGAACGGTGAATCCGGGTCCGGGTACCTGCAATATCCCCCTCCAGTACGGCATCCAGGGCGTTCCGCAGGCGGCCGGCAACGGAGGCTTGCCCATCATCAACATTGGCGGGCTCAGGGGACTCGGCGTCGGCAACTTCTCGCCCACGCTGCAATATGTCTGGAGCCTGGAGGGCGTTGACGGGGTCACCAAAGTCTGGCGCAATCACACCTTCAAGACGGGCATCCAGGTGGACGACCTCGAAGGAAACATCTCGCAGCCGCCGCAAGGCCGTGGCGACATGAGCTTCAACGGTCAGTACACCGACATTTCCAACAAGAGTTCGGGGTTGAACGGCATCAGTGACTTGCTGGTAACGCCTATCAACTACGAATACGGTGTGGGAAATGGCGTGAACCTGGTCGGCGGCCAGAACGGCTTTTCCGCCTCCAACCTTCCTGTCACCGACGACCATCGCTGGTACATTGGCGCGTACTTCCAGGACGACTGGAAGGTGAATCCAAACCTGACGTTGAACCTGGGCCTGCGCTGGGATCTCTTCACGCCCTACGATGAAACCCGGGGCTACCAGTCCAATTTCGTTCCTGTGGGCGGCAATGGAGCCACCGCAAACTTCTACATCCCCAACCAGAGCTGCCAAACGGCGCGGTCCACCGCCTTCAACACCGTGGCTGCCCTCAGCAAAATCAACATCGTGTGCTCTGGAAACACTGCACTCGGCAACGATCAAAAGACCAACTTCGCGCCGCGTGTGGGGTTCGCCTACAAGCTGCGGCCTACGCTGGTGGTGCGCGGAGGCTTCGGCACAGCCTATGGCGCGCTGGGCAACCTCGGTTACGGCGGCACGCTGGGATTGAACTATCCCTTTGGCTACACGCAGACCATCCCCTCTCCCGACTCCAATCACCCGCTGCTCGCCGGTTCTTCGAACGCGCCGGCGACCCTGGAAAATACCTTCAATAACTTCAACTTCGCCAATCCGACCGTGCTGCAAAGCCCGACCCCGTACACAGGGACGACTTCTTGCTCCACCCTGCCCCTCAGCACGTGCGTGGGAGGCCAATACATCGGCAGCGACTATCTCGGCGCGACTCTCAATGGCCGCCAGTTCAACTACCAGACGCCGTTGATACAGACGGAGAACCTGACCGTGGAGGATCAGTTCACGAGCCACGACGCGCTTCAGGTGGGATATGTGGGAACCCAGGGCCGTCACCTGGATATTCTGGGGACCTCGAACAGCAACTCCATAATCTTGCCCCCTGGCACCAACACCCAGTTGTATATTCCGTACCCGTACATGGCGCGGAACGGCACCTACGAAACCACCAACGCCAACACCAGCTACAACTCCATGCAGATCACGTATCAGCACCAGATGAACTATGGGCTTTTCGTGCTGGGCAACTACACCTGGTCCCGGTGCGCGGGCGACCAGCACGCGCCGCAGAACTCGGAGTTCAACTCAGGTTACCGCGCCGAGTGGCTCCCGGGATTCGGCATCAAGGGCGACTATGGCCTCTGCGATGCCGACGCCACCGACCTGTGGCACGCCGCCGCCACCTACGGCCTGCCCTTCGGCCGTGGCAAACAGTTCGGTTCCTCGATGAACCGCGCCGCGGATCTCATCGTGGGCGGGTGGGAGATCAACGGCTTCTACACCTTCCAGAGCGGGCAGCCGCTCACGGTCACTTGCCCCGTCGCCACGACGGCCGACTTCAATTGCGCCGCCAACGTGGTGTCGGGCCAGGGCCTTTACACCGGGCATGCCCTCATCATCTTCTAGAAGCCGGAAAACAAAGTGACCGGCGAGCTCTGCATACTCCTCGACGAGCCTGCCATCTTTCCAGCTTGCCAGCCCTTTGGCAGTGCCAATCCACAGTGTTCCGTCGCGCGCAACGAGCAGACTTAGAATATCCGTAGAAGGGAGCGACTGGTTGCCGGGCGGCTGCCACGGGACGGCCCGGACGCCATCGAAACGAAGCAAGCCGAATTCCGTACCGAGCCAGATATACCCGTCGGGCGTCTGGGCAATTGCCCAGACCGCGCCCTTGAAAAAGCCATCGCGGACCCTCCAAGTCGTGTGCGCGTACTGGCTCACGGACAGCGCTGGACCCTGCGCAAATGCGCAAGCGCACCACGTCCATACTATGGAAGACAGCGTAGCCGTTAGCAAGCCGGGAAGCCGCACTTATCCCCCACAAACGCCAAGTGCCCAACGTCTTACCGCATCAGCGGCGATACGGTCGCGGGAACCCACCGTTCCGCGGCTTGCTTCGAAACCAAGGATACGACCGCGACTCCTCCTCGCTGCCTAATGACAATACCAAAGATAATAATGGGATTTTGATCCGCCCACCATCGTCGTTCGCGGAACATTTTTTCGACGCGTGGAAAAAACTGCGTTCAAATCATCTATCGAGTCGCCGCCGTCCTCGCAGTCCTGCTGCTTGAATGGTGGGCTCTACGCTCCGTGGACAGTCGACAAGTGCCTCCTTGTCCGAGGCCGTTACGCAACTGCCGTATGTGCGGGAGCGACTTCAGGCACTTGCTCAAGAGCTGAGTCGCCTGGAGTGTGAAAAGCACAGCGAGAAGCGGCGTATCCGCTACTCATGCGAGCGTCGCGTTTTCCGTGCTAGAGGCACTTGCGAAGCGGTTTTGTACGGAGAGTGACGGGTTGGAATCAACCGACCCGTTGCCGAGCATCGTGCCCCGACCCGCGCGCCGCATTCACAACGGAGGATCTTTTCCAGACAAGCCGACGGCTCGGGCGCAATACTGTCGGCTCTGTTGTCGCGGGAGTAGCCTCCGTATGTTACACTCCGTAACATTCAAATGCGACGACGGTAACACTCGGAGGTTCGGATGGTAGCTCAACGATTCGTAACTAGACGCGGTAGGAATTCCGCGTCCTTGTTTCGACGATCAAGCAGGCGCTTAGCCGGAGAACGGTCTTGTGCTCGGGCACAGAGTATCGGTATCGAGAGAATGAGAATAACTACGCAAATGAAGCATTTGAAAAAAACATCTGCTATGGGTCAGGAGTCTCCTGACAGGTCACTCCATATCACGGAAGGGTAGCAATCCAGGCATTACTCCATTTCCGGAGATACGGCATTTCCCGGGACAAATTTTGTTGCAGGTGCCCAGAACAGTCATGTAGCGCACCGTAAGTTATTTTGTCGGAGTGGTCGAAGAAGGATTTGCTTTCTTGCCGAAGAGCTTCGAAAGGCCGGTCTTGTTCAGGATATCGGTGCCTTTGCTGCGTAAAGCTGCGGCGTTGCCTTTCACCAGGCCGTTGACATCCGCGGTGATGACGGGGTTCTCCGCTGTGCCGGTGATATTGATGGGGATACCGATGGCAGTCGAAGGTTTGGCGGCAGCAGATGTACTGTTCAGCTTTGTGAGGATATTTACGCCGACTTTATTGAGTCCTTTAGCGTTCGTGACTTTTGAGATCAAGTGGTAGTTGAGCGCGCCGGAAGGAGACACCGTGCCGCTGCCCGTGGACTCGCCGAGGGCAGGAAGTACCGAATAGATATTCGTGCTCTCGCTGCCTGATTTGGTTATGCGCATGTCGGCACGGGAGATCTCGATGGCGGTTGTATCGCCGGTCTTGATGCCACCCAGAGCGGCGATGCCAACGATCTTGGAGCCGAGATCGTACCCCACCAACTGTGTATTTCTGATCTCGTAGGAGCCGACGATGACGTTGTCTTTTGCCGAGCCCTTGATGGCAAAGTTGGCCGACAGCGTTCCACCCTTGAGGACGGCGTCGTTCGGAAGCTTTACGCCGACGGCGGGCATAAGCGACTGCAGGCCGTCGACGGGGACACTTTGGGCCAGTAGCTTGAGGTCGAAAACTGGCACGTTTGCGGCGAGTTGATAGGTGCCTTTGATGTGAATTGCGACAGCGCCGGTCTGAAGGGCGAGATCGGAAACTTGGCCACGGTTGCCCTTGAGGGAGTGTTCAACTTGATAGTGGATATCGACAGGATGCGGGGCGGGCTTGCCGCCTTTGAGGAGGATGAGGTGCTCGGCGTGAACTTTGCCGTCGCTGGTGACATTCATTCCGTCTGAAACGATGTGGGCGTCGAGGCCACCGATCATGGAGATTCCAGCTGCAGGGTCGACGTACCCGGCTACGACGGGGTCCAGGTGCTTGATGGCGACTTGTGCGTCGAAGGTGGTGGCGGCAGCGTCTTGCGGATTGATAGGCCCTACGGTTCCGGAGACCGCTACCTGGCCGTCGCCGGGCAGCGAGGCGCTAACAGTGAAGGGAAAGGCCTCTGCCAGGGAGAAGTGCTCAAACTTCACGTCGAGATGGTCGTAGACCTGAGGATTTCTCTGCAAGGGCAGCTTCTCTATTGTGGCGTTTCCGTCTTTGACGGTGATGAGGCCGACGGGGAGATCTTGTAAAGTGGCCGTCTGCGTCGGGTTCGGAGAGCTGGCGCCATGGCTCAGGGTGGAGAAGTTCCAAGTGCCATCCTCGTTACGCATCAGATGGATTTGGGGAGCATCGACCTCAAAACTCCGCACAATCAGCTGATGGTCGAAAATGAGCGACTTCATCTGCACGCCAATGCGCAATCGTTTAGCGGTGAAGAACGGAGCGTGGCCGAACCTCGTGTCTTCGGCGATAGCGAGATCAGTCGCCACCAGGCTTCCTGTCATGACGGAGAGGCTCAGAGCGCCGAGGGTGACCTTGCGGGAAAGGGCTGCGGTAAGCCGGCTCTCGATCATCGGACGAAAAGTGTTGGCGTCCACGAAAAGGCGAATGGCTCCTGCGGTGAGTAGTGGTAGTGCTATGGCTGCAGCCAGACCGATCTTGATCGACTTCTTCATGAATCCTCCGCGTTCAAGAAAGGGGCTCCTCCAACTTCATTGCGCGCATTCGTTTCTTCAAGGGTCACAATTCGGTCACGGGCACTATTCATGAAGACTAAACGAGGGTTCACGCTGCGGCGCAAATCAGTCCCGATAAGCGGGACCCCGGCCGGACACAGCCTCACTCATCATCATCGGGTTCCGCAAGGGCAACTGAGCTAGCGCCTGGCTTGGGACGGGGATTCCGTCGAGCAGGGCCGCCAGCGTAATCATCGGGGTCTGGTTCCGCAGGCATGCCAAGACCGAACAAGCGTAAGCGTCAGAGGAACCTTTCAATTACCCACAAGTTTGTGCGATCCGCGATGAGTATTAGCACAGGATATTCTGCCTCAAGTCTGGCACTTACATCGGCATGAAAGTCGTGGCGAAGTGTGAGGCATGAGCCTCAGGCAGTCGTTAGGCGACGTCGGATGCGGAGAAGCGTCGGATCGAGAAGCGGATGAATGGATTGACAATGAAGTTGTGGGATGTGAGTTCCAGGACGCTCGGCATGGGAAGAGGCTGCGCCAGCTGCTGGAGCAACTGTCGAGCAAAGTAGGCGCGTCTACGCCGTGGGCCTGCCAGGACTGGGCAAACACTAAGGCCGCGTATCGATTTTTTGGCAATGATCGAATCAGCGAAGCCAACATTTTGGCTGGGCACTTTGCATCGACGCGGGAGCGATTCGATGCGGCGTCTGAATCTCCGGTTTTGGTGCTTCACGACACGACAGAGTTCTCCTATCGGCAGGAGGACACGGCGCCGATTGGGATACTGGGCAAAGCGCCGCTGTTCGACGGCAAGCAAGGGATACCTCGTTTTCACACAACATGTGGGATTTTGATGCACTCGAGTCTGGTGATTACGCCAGCGGGTCTGCCACTGGGGTTGGCGGCGATCAAGTTCTGGAACCGAGATAAATTCCACGGCGCCAATGCTCTAAAGCGCCACATCAACCCCACCCGCGTGCCGATCGAAAAGAAGGAGAGTATTCGCTGGCTGGACAATCTGCGTCAGTCCACTGAGTTGCTGGCAGATGCTGGACGTTGCGTCCATATCGGGGATCGAGAAAGCGATATATACGAGTTGTTCTGTCTGGCGCAAAAGCTGGGTACGCACTTTTTAGTGCGCACCTGCGTAGACCGCCTCGCCAAAGACGGGTCCACCACGGTTGGCGAGGAGATGAAGGAGTCAGGATTGCGTGGTCTACACTCGCTCACGGTGCGCAACAAACAGGGCGAGCAAACCACTGCCGTGCTCGAGTTGCGCTTCCGCCGCATCGTGGTTCGTCCGCCGATAGGCAAGCAAAAAGATTATCCGGAGTTGGTCTTGACCGCCATCTATGCTGCGGAAAGAAACGCTCCAAAAGATCGGGAGAAGATCAACTGGAAGCTGCTGACAGACCTTCCTGTGCGTTCCTGCCTGGACGCCATCGAGAAGCTCGAATGGTACTCCCAAAGATGGAAGATCGAGACCTTCCACAAAATCCTCAAATCCGGATGCAGAGCCGAAGAAGCGAAGCTGAGAACCGCGGAACGACTCGTGAATCTCATCGCCATCCTGACCATCCTCAGCTGGAGAATCTTCTGGATCACAATGCTCAACCGAACTCGTCCCGATGCTTCGCCGGCAGAGGCCTTCACGGATCTTGATCAATATCTGCTCGACGAACTCGTCCCCAACAAGAGCGCGCCTCCTTCGACTCCCTCGCTGGGACACTATATCGTCAAGCTCGCTCGACTTGGTGGTTACCTCGCCCGCACCCATGATCCGCCGCCGGGAAATACCGTTATCTGGAGAGGTCTGTCACGGTTAACGGACATCGAACTGGGCATCATGATCGGAGCAAAACTTGTGGGTAATTGAAAGCAGAGGAACCACACGGTTGACCGGGTTGGGGTCCGCAGCCGCGAGATCCGCTCCTCTGGTCAGTCTTACGCGCGGCTTGACTATCCTATTGATCTGCGAGACGCTATCGCCATTCGGGGGGGGCGCTATCAAGCGGTGGCCCGCAGCCGGGGAGGTGGACGTGGGATCGGCACTCTCTTCGCTGATTGTTGCAGCGGAACGAGGTGACGGGCCCGCCGCTGAGGCATTGTTTGCCGCTCTTTATTCCGAATTGCATCGGCTCGCCAAGCGTGAACTCGCACGAAGCGGCTTACCGGTGACCATGAGCGTCACAACACTCCTCCACGAAGCGTACCTGGACATGGCTGCGCGCGACGGCCTGTCGTTTCCCGACCGGGCACGATTCATGGGGTATGCGGCTCGGGTAATACGAGGATTGATCATCGACCATGCCCGAGAACGGCACGCCCAGAAACACGGCGGCCTGTTCGAGATTACTTCGCTGGACACCACAGCGATGGCGAACGCGGTGGATCACCGAGAGCTTGTCGAAATCAGCGAAACGTTAGACGAGCTTGGCAAAGTGGAGCCTGCCCTCGCCGAGATCGTCGACTTGAAGTTCTTTTGCGGCTTCTCCTTCGCGGAAATCGCCGCCATGCGGGACGTGTCAGAACGCACGGTGCAGCGGAAATGGGAGAAAGCGCGCATTTATCTCCATCGAAAAATTCGCGCGGATTTGTCCCTCTGAGGAATCGCGATGTCCAAACTCAGCCCCGATCAGTGGCAAGCTCTAAGTCCACATTTGGATCAGGCGCTCGCTATGACCGAAGATGCGCGTGCCGCGTGGCTGTCCTCGCTTGGCGAACAAGATCCCGCACTGGCCGCACAGTTGGGAGCACTTCTCGATGAACACCGGGTGCTGGCGCAGGAAGGGTTCCTGGAGAATGGGAGATTCGCGTTGCCGAACTCCACAGGACTCGCGGGCCGGACACTTGGTCCGTACACTCTGATCTCGCAGATTGGCCAGGGCGGAATGGGAAGCGTCTGGCTCGCCCGACGCAGTGACGCCAGGTTCGAGCGGCAAGCTGCAGTGAAGTTCATGAGCATCGCGCTCGCCGGGCGCGCGACTGAAGAACGATTCAAACGCGAAGGCAGCATCCTTGGCCGGCTCACTCATCCGCACATTGCCGACCTCCTCGATGCCGGCATTTCCTCTGATGGCCAGCCGTATCTCATTCTCGAATACGTTGACGGCACGACGATCGATCAGTATTGCGACCAGCACAAGCTCGATCTGGAGGCGCGCGTTCGCCTGTTTCTGGATGTACTGTCCGCAGTGGCGCACGCCCATGCGAATCTGATTGTCCATCGCGACATCAAACCTTCGAACGTGCTGGTAAGCACCGGCGGTGAAGTCAAGCTGTTGGACTTCGGGATTGCCAAGCTCCTGGAGGGCGAAGAGCAGACGGGTTTCGCAACCGTGCTCACGCACGAAGGCGGTTCGGCTCTCACTCCCCAGTACGCTGCGCCAGAGCAACTTACCGGCCAGGCAGTCACGATTCCCACTGATGTTTACTCTTTGGGCGTGCTGCTTTACCTGCTCTTGTCTGGTCGGCACCCTGCGGGCTCAGGTGCTCACTCGCCCGCGGAACTGGTAAAGGCCGTGCTCGACCTTGAGCCGCCGCGCGTCTCGGATGCAGGTACATCGGACGACAGCAACCTCATCGCTGAGAGACGGGGCACCACCACAGATAAACTCCGCCGCGAACTTCGTGGGGATCTGGACACCATTGTTAGCAAAGCTTTGAAGAAGAATCCGCAGGAGCGATACACCTCGGTCGCTGCATTTGCCGACGATCTCCAGCGTTACCTGAAGCACCAACCGATTAGCGCGCGACCCGACACACTCGCCTATCGCACTGCCAAATTTGTACGCCGCAATCGCACAGTGGTGGTGCTAACTGCAACCGCTATCGCACTCGTGATTGGAAGCCTGTCAACCGGATTGTGGATTGCGAATCGCGAGCGGAAGATTGCCGAACGGCGATTTGCCCAAGTGCGCCAACTGGCCAATAAATTCATAGGACTCGACGAGGACATCAGAGGTCTGCCGGGTTCGACGAAGGTCAGAATGCAGATGGTTTCCGATTCGCTGCAATATCTGACTTCGCTGAGCAGTGACATTCACCGCGATAAAGATCTCGCCCTCGAGCTAGCCTATGCCTACGTCCGCGTGGCGCATGCCCAAGGTGATCCGACATCACCCAACCTAGGCCAGTTTGCCGAAGCCGAAGCAAGTCTGAAGAAAGCACAAGGCTTTGTCGATTCCATCTTAACGGTTGATCCCGGGAACAGAAGAGCATTGTTTATCGCAGCGACCATTGCCCACGACCGCATGGAATTGGCCGAGGAGCTGAATCGTAGAGACGAAATGGTGTCCTTGGCGGGTGAGACGTCCGGGCGAGTGGAACGGTTCATGAGTCTCGGGAAAGTCGATCCGAAAGATGTTTACAGCATGGGGTATTTTGAGCAGAACGTCGCCCACAGCTACAGTGCCGCCCGACGTTTCGCAGATGCATTACGCGCCAGCCAGCGGGCACTGGAAATCATCGAACCCGTTCCATTAGCGCATCGTCTTCATGGCAGCATCCTTGGCGCGATAGAAATTGCGCGCTGGCAGACCGGAGATCTGGACGGAGCATTGCAGACAGCTCAAGAGTCGGCTCAACTCCAGGAGACGCAAGCCGCCAGCGGACACGCCTCCGCGCGCATCAATCTGGCCAGCGCCCTTTGTTTAGAGGGCGAGATTCTGGGAAAGCAGGATGCGGAGCCGAGTCTAGGCCGAACTCGGGAAGCGCTCGCCGCATTCCAAAGGGGGCTGGATATCACTGAAGAACTTGCAAAGATGGACTCCGATGATTATCACAGCCGCGAATGGGAAGCGAATATCGCACTGGAAATTGGCAATATTCGCCGCCACGACGAACCGCAAAAAGCCCTGGCGGTCTATGATCACGCGCTCGCGCGCATGCGGGAAGTGAAAACCGATGCCAGCATGCAACTCGGCACCGCGGAATTGCTGGCCGCCTCTTCCTACGCCGCTCGCTGGGCCGGTCAGGGCGAAGATGCGAAACGGCGTATCGAAGAAGCGTTTCAGCTTCTGCATGACGCTGACCAATACCCCGCGAGCGCCATCGAACCGATGAGTGCATCCGATTACCTGATGAGAGCCGCCGCCGACCACTACGCCGAAACTGGCGAGCCGAACAAAGCCATCGCAGCCTACCAGGAACTTTCCGACAAACTGACCGCATGGAAACCGGACCCGCAAAATGATCTCCGCGACGCAACCTGCCTTTCCCGCACTTGGACCGCACAGGCCAACCTGCTTCGCCGCGCCGGCCGCTCCGATGAAGCCAACCGCCTTGAGAAGCAGCGGACCGAACTCTGGAGCCACTGGAATGATAAGCTTCCCAATGCTCAGTTTCTGCTTCGCCAATCCTTAAGCCAAGTCTCTCCTCGCGCGGCCTTCCGCTCTGCAACCATGCATTAGAACAGCTTGGGCCAGGGCCATGAAAGTCCCGAACCGAACCGTCAACTTCGCCGGGGACCTGGCCCCCAAAAAATCTTTTGGCCGCCCTGTCGTCTTTTGCCCGCCGTTTCCGATTTCCTAAATAGAGGGGCGCGCTGTCGAGCGAGTATGTTCCGGAGATTCCCTGCCCTCTGAATTCGAAGGGCTGTCCGATATGCAGGATTTCCCCCTAGATCTGAGGTGAAACATGCAAAATCTACGCACACTTGGGCGATATAGATCATTCACGAACGCGAGATTTCATCGGATCGCCATGGCGCTCACTGTAACCGCGGCATTCGGACTTTGGGGATGCGGCGGAACTACAACCTCTTCGCCTGCTCCTACTCCGCCCTCGCCCATAAGCGTGACAGTCACACCTGATTCCGTCACGGTGTTACAAGATGCGACACAAGCCTTTACGGCCAAGGTCACCGGAACCACCAACACTGCGGTCACGTGGAGCGTGGAAGAAAGCTCTGGCGGTACGATCGACAGTGCGGGCCTCTACACGCCTCCACAAAATGGGGCTGGCACCTTTCATGTCATAGCGACGAGCAAGGCCAATTCGTCCGCCGGTGGCGCAGCCGTAATTACCGTTCCGCTGCCCCAAGTAAGGATTGATCCTGTGGCGGTTACACTGCATCTTGGTGGGATGCAGACGTTCGCGGCAACTGTCTCAGGGCTGACCAATCCGGCTGTAAATTTCACAATTCAGGAAAGCGCTGGGGGGCTAATAGACAGCGCCGGACTCTACACCGCACCGACAGATGCCGGTTTCTATCATGTCGTCGCCACCAGTGTCGACGAAACGACGGTCACCGCGAGTGCTACCGTTACCGTGACGACCTCTTCCAGTGGATTTACGCCTACCGGGAGTCTCCACGAGGCGCGGGGTCTGCACACTGCCACCTTGCTACCGGATAACAAGGTGCTC
This sequence comes from uncultured Acidobacteriaceae bacterium, assembly GCA_963704415.1. Classification (GTDB taxonomy): domain Bacteria; phylum Acidobacteriota; class Terriglobia; order Terriglobales; family Acidobacteriaceae; genus Telmatobacter. The sequence continues at coordinate 4,660,987 of OY969908.1, forward strand.
ATTGCATACGGCTCAAACAGTAGCTCATACACCAGTGCAACTGGCTACGTGGGCCTCTCATCGATCGAAGTGTACGACGCTGGCACGGGCGCGTTTACTGAAATCGTTGGAGATGATGGCGGGGGGATATTCGGTCACACCGCGACACTATTGCCAAACGGAAAGGTCTTGCTAGCAGGGGGCTTTGTAAACTCTGTTTGGGACTACGGACCTAGCGCCTCAGACAACGGGGCAGGACTCTACGACTCGGCCACTGGTGTATTCAGCGGGACGGGCAACATGACGGCCAACCGCGGGGGGCATACAGCGACTTTGCTGGCGAACGGCAAAGTCCTGATTGCAGGAGGTGCTGATCAAGATCAAACTGGAACAGGCTTGGCCAGCGCCGAACTCTACGATCCGAGCACAGGCACTTTCACACGAACGGGAAGCATGGCCGTGGGGCGTTTCCTGCAAACCGCTACGCAGCTGCAAAACGGGAAGGTACTCATTGTGGGTGGTGCCCTAACTTCTGCATCAGACCCGGTTGCCACGGCGGAAGTCTACGACCCGGCTACTGGCACCTTCACCATTACCGGCGAAATGGCGACGGCCCGCGAACGACATACGGCCACGCTTCTCGCCGACGGCAGGGTGCTGGTCGTCGGCGGCGCAACCTCTGCGGGCGCAGGTGACCCGACCGCAACGGCGGAAGTTTACGACCCATCTACTGGATCGTTTTCGGTTACCGGATCAATGGCCGAATCCCGAACTTACCATACCGCGACGCTGTTACCGAGCGGGAAGGTGCTAATCGCGGGCGGCGGCGACGAAAATTCCACCGCGGAAGTCTACGATCCGGCGACTGGCTCTTTCAGCATTACCGGTGGGATGGAGGCCGGGCGCTCGGGACACACCGCAACGCTGCTCCCGAATGGGAGCGTATTGGTTGCGGGCGGCGGTATTTTTGCCGGTCTGGAATCCGCGGAGTTGTATCAGTGAATATCTGGGGCTAGATAGACGAACGCAAGCAAAGCGCTGATTGCGCATGGAACGCAGTAGCCGACGCAGTAGCAGCATCACAACCACCACGGCGAGCAAGACGCAACCGCTCCCAGCCGTACGCTGAGACCAAAGACCGCAAACCGGATCGGCGTCGACGGTGGAACTGCCCAGATCTAGCGCGCGAACTACTTTGACGGTTTAGAACCAACGAAGCCGCTGGGGCCTTGACTTTGCATGGATTGCTCCTGATTAACCCGCCATCCAGAAATAACTAGTTGAGCAACAGATGGCCTTTCGCCCTTTCTGTTGCCGCAAAGGTTACTGAAGGGTTCCCCCCCACGATCCTACCGGGACCTGCATTAAGATTGAGTTTCTCAGCGTTTTGCATCGACGTGCCCCGAAAGGTTGACGCGTGAATCAGGAAGATCTTGAGACAGAATTGTCTCGCTTTGAGATCTCGCTAAAGGTTCGTATACCCGCCCTGGGGGGTCTCACGGAGGCGCTGCGCGAGATATTCGCAACAGAAAGCGCATATTTGATCGTCTCGTATTTCCACGCACACTACCCCGAGGAGATAGAGTCGGCTCGCAGAGTCCAAACAGCAACTCAGCACAAGACAAGGCCAATGCTGCCCCGATTCGAAGCCGTTCAGCGCGAAATGCCTCGTATCCTGGAGACAATCAAATCCAACGACCCGAGCGCAGCCATTACAGCTCTCAAAGAGGCAGGTATCCTCTCACTCTGCCCCTCAGATGATCTAATGTTCGAGCAGCTAGAGTTGAGCGTCGACTCTGTGATGGGAATGGCTCAGATTCTCCCCTTGATAGCATTGGCGTTTGTGGCGATCAAAATCGGGGCATTTGACAGAGCCGGCAGTTACGTCGTTCGTGCGAATGCACTGGCACCTGGGGCTCCAGAACTTCACGACCTTCATACAATCTCTGGCATGCTCGCTCTGAATAACGAAGACGTGAGCAAAGCCAAGGAGTTTCTCCTTGAGTCGGTTCATGTTTGCGAACGAAATGAATTTTCCTGTCTCTCCTGTGCTCTCCATCCGTACAACCTGCTCTTGGCCGAAAAGCTCATAGGACGCGGCGAGCGTGAGGTCGTGGTCCAGTACCTGTCCCGATGCCGAGAGGTCTGGAAGCAAGGGGAACGACAACTTGCCCCTTGGATTGAAGAGATCAAAAGCGGCCAGCAGCCCCATTTCGTTTCAAGGGGGATGCGAAGGAGATTGGACTCCCCATCAGTCAAGATGCGATGGCTCGCGACGAGGAGTTCCTTCATGTCGCAATCGGTCGCCGAGGAACTGACTTCGCAAAAGTCGATTCGCGAAGTTCGCGAGTCACTCGATGAAATGCGGGCAAACCAAAAGCGTCAAGTTTCGGACGCGATCAAGGGAAAGTTGGACTTCGGTAGGAACTGAAAGCCCATTTCCGGCCATCATTCAATGTCCTACAGCTGGTTCGGGGCCTATCACCCGCTACTCAGAAACCCGCTACTCAGAAATTACTGATGAGGTATTAGCCGTTGGGGGTAGTGGGACCCACTACCCCGCTGGGTTATTAACTACGACATAATTTCCGTATAGTCCACAACCCGCCAGGAACCCGATTGGGAGGCACTACTACTTAAGATACTCAGCAAAACCTTTAGTGATATTCAGCAAAACAGACAAGTGGGTCACGATTGAATAGATAAGAAACTACTTTTAGGAGAATGAGAAAATGAATTTACTGCTCAAGTTGCAATCCCTCGTGAAGCGTGAAGAAGGTCAGGACCTTGTCGAATATGCCCTTGTTGTTGCCTTGATCGCGTTCGGTGCTGTTGCCGCAATGAAGGGCTTGTCCTCCGAGATCAACACCGCATTCAACGTGATCAGCAGCGACCTTCAAACTTCGCTCTAGCTACCAGCGCCGGCGTGACAATAGCGAGCGCAAGCGAGTGCGGCTCCATCAAAGAAGACGAAGCCGCACAGCCTCCAGATCAGCAGGAGCGATTCTCAACGCGCTTCACTGCGGATGCAGCGCGCGAGGCAAGTCGCTGGGCCGTCGTGCGGGGCTCACAGTGCAGCACGAACACGCCAGGACTCGATATTGCAATGCAACGCAAACTGATATTAAGAACTTTGTGCAGAGTCTGGGTTACTTCCGCCGATTCACCGGCGGCACCGGCGGCGTTTTTCTGATAAACGTCTCCGCTCTGTATGTTTGGGCCACGTCATAGCGTTCAATATGAGAATGAAAACGCGGGCCACCGTCAGTCAACCTACAAGGTTCTTGCGGCCTCGCGCCGCAAGCTGGGCATGCAAAATCTCGGTCTTTAAAGTTCCTCGGCATATCAGGCGTTCTACGACCATTATCGTACTGTGGCAAACGTCAACTGCCAGCTGTGCCCTGGCTGGAGGAGATCGGTGCGCCTCCAAGCGATTGACTGGGGCTTTGGTTACCCTACCTCGTAACCTTTCAAGATCAAGAGAAACCCTCCGCAATTCAGCAACGACCTGGCTCGATGCTATTCGGAGATCATCATCTCAGAAGTGCTGTTGACGCTGAGCGTACCGTTCGGGAGCCACGGGATCGACCAAGGGAATCTGTAGGTGACTACTACCTTCACCGCATTTCCGACATTGTTGCAGGGGTTCCCGTTGGCATCCTTTACACCGGTGCAGGCGGTCGTCCAGCTCGTCTGTCCGTTTGCATTCTGACTCGCGACCCACCAGGTCACAGCTGCGGACAGGTTGCTCGCATTCAGGCCCGGATAACGCACGGATTCTATGTACGTCAGAATCGGGTTATTCGTCGAGGACGTTATATCTGTCGGGAGTAGATTGCAATTCGGGAAGGTCGAGGAAACGTTGCAGGAATTCGCGCCGCGCACAATCGCATAGCGAGAACCTTCCCGCGCGGCATCAGCGACAAAATTAAAGGTGTACAGTGCGAAGCAAGTCTCGATAATGCCGAAAAGCAGAGAAAAGTAGATCGAAGCAGCCACAGCCAACTCGACGAGCGTCGCACCCTCATTGCGAAGCAGTCCTCTAACCCTTCGCCCCAATTGCGATCCGCCGCGTAACCGCCACGACGACTCGCGGTCTTCTTCACGCACTACGTTTTCTCGGCGTTTCAGACTTCTCTTCACTGCAAGACTTCCTGTTGCGCGCTTCCATAGAGCGTGATCGTCTTCGAGGTAATTCCGGGAAGGTATATCAGCGGATTGTAGACCGCCTTAGTGTTGACCGTGACGGTCACGATGATATGAGAGGTAGTGCATCCTGTAGGTCCTGCGGGAGGAGTACAGGATGCCGTACCGGTCCCGGAACAAGAGCACGTATATGTCGGATTGCTGGCCCACTGCACAAGCGAGCCAAGGTCACCGGCGTCCCCCTGAGCTGCATTCAGCATTCCGGTTGAGTCCATCCCGGTTGAGTCGGTGCTTAAGAACGCGCCGCCGTTCATGGCTCCGTATTGGGCTGCTGCCCTCGCGGCATTGGAAACCTCGATGGCTGCATAGGCCACTCTGCCTATTTCGACTGCCCCGAGCAAAAGAGTGATGAGGAACAACGATGAAATCGCAGTCTCTACCAGGGCCTGCGCGTCCTCGCTGCCTGCGTGAATCCTGGTTTCGCGGAGTCCTTTGAGCCAATTGTCGATCATCTCGTATTCCTCTTACTCAACCAATGCAACTTTCGACAATGGCGTCGTTGTAGGGTTTGCCGAGTTGTAGCTATTGGTAAGGTCCATCGTCGAAGCCTTCAGATAAATCTGATACGCGATCACGCCACTGACAACAGTGCCTCCTCCGTTGTCCTGTTGATACACCTGTGAGGTAGGCGCATAGACCAAACCATTCAGAGTGCCCGACCCGCTGCCAAACTGGAGTTGCAAACACGGCTCGCCCAGTCCATCCTTGCATGTTCCCGCAGTCGTGTTTGACGAAGGCTGCATGACCGCGATCCCGTTGTAGGTGTCTGACGTATTCGCAGGTGCATTCACTGTCAGTGCCGAATTGCCTTGGCTGAAGGTGCCTTGGTACACATCGATTGTTCCATTGACCGTAACGGTTCCGCCAATCGTGACCCCGTTTTCAAAGACGAATATCTGGTTTCCACGTGACGCTCCCAAGGTCACCCCGCTCGATATTGTTGGGTTCGTCGCGCTGAAGCAGGTCACCAATGCGGTCGTTGAGCCGGTAGTCTGTGAGGTCGATGGAATCGTCGTCGAAGTGGTTATCGTCGCTGCTGCAACTGTGTTCGATCCGTTGCAATTGGATGACGGGATCGGGCCAGTCAAGTTGTTCAGTGGATCACCGACCGGCGTCACACCGGTAGAGACAGGTGTCGATCCGGGAGCCTTCGCGCATTTCCCCTTGGTGCTCTGTCCACCCACAATGTGAAGGTAAGGAGCCTCAATTGTGGCGGAACCCTGGTCGCAAAATGCATCTGGACTACTGGAGTTGACCTGAATCCCGCAACTGGGCGTCGAGATGTCGGCGGAACCCTGGATATAGAGGGTGCTGGCATCGGTTGGGTCAAGAACATATACACAAGCCGTGCTGGGGTTGTGCCTGCAATCGCGCTTGCCGCAACCGAAATCGAATTCTTATTGAATACGCCCATGAAGAAGGTGGGATTCGGTTGCGATACGATTGCCTGCACGTAACCTGAGCCATTGTGGTATGCGGACGTAATATTTGGGTTGAAGTTTACTGTCACCTCGGTAGCTGTATTCGAGATGCCATTATTCCCAGCAGAAGTCCGTGCTGCGGTTGTTGCGGCTGACTGCGAACCGTTATACGAGTAGTTCAACGCACCTGCAATCGCCGCTGCGTCAGCCGCAGTCTGGACGTTTCGCTTGGCGCGGAAAAGAACGCCAACATCGATTGCCAGAGCCAGAAGGCCGCAAAGCATTGAAATACAAACGGCTGTTAGGACGAGCATCTGACCCTGTTCGTCCTTGAGTTTTCTCATGGGGGAACTCCTATCGTCGACGGACGAGTCCGCGGACCTCTCCAATTCAATGCCACTCTCGGGTACTTCATTCTCGACCGGATATGTATCGGAAGGCAAGGAAACTAACGACATATTGGTAGGTTGCGGCCCCTTTTTACTAATAAAAACGCTTGCACTCGTTAGCGATTCTATGCTTAGTTGGCAACTTTTTAGGTTGATTCGCCTAAAATCGCGCACCCTCGAAATCGCCGCATGCTTTCCGACGCCCGAATAGCGCTCTTCTCTAGCCATATGCGAGACACGACAAGCGGCACCTGGCTACTTCACCTGCTAGAGGGATGAAGCGAGGTCACTACTAATGACGTTGAACGACGTGTTGATTTCAGTGGCAAGTCCCTGCATAGCAGCCACCGCGCCGAAGGCAATTAGGGCAACGACAAGGGCATACTCGACTAAATCCTGGCCTTCTTCGCCTGCTATTAGGTCAGCGAGCTTGAAACGCATTTTGAGCATTGAATTACGCATTCTCGTATATCTCCATTTACCCGAAATATTTTTCTTTAGCCGGAAACCGTTCCCGGGGAACACTAGAGTATGCATCTTGCCTGAACTTGCATTCAAAAGTCCCTTCAATTCCTTATCTTGGCCTAGTCATTCGTTTCTCGTTTTCGCGCGATGGTGACCAATTCACTGTTACCTTCGAGGCACAACTTTATTATTGTTACCAACGAGCCATCGCGGTGCGCAGGTTTGTCACAGGCGAAATAACTCTGGTTCTATGTGCGGACGATGCGCTGAACAGTGAGACGGGCGAGCGAGAGTTGACTATCATCCGATGGGGCCTGATTCCGTTCTGGTTGAAGGACTCGAAGATCGACTTCTCCACGATCAACGCAAATGTAGAAACCGTTACCGTCACCACAAGTCCTGGTTCCGCGTATGGGCAGATCTTGCAGAGTGATTTCGACCTCCGGCAGTGCGGAAGCGCAGGCGAGCGCCTATCTAATGCCACGAAGGCGCTAACGCCTGGATAACCCGCTACTCAGAAATTACTGATGAGGTATTAGCCCCGTTGGGCTATTAACTCCGACATAATTTCCGTATAGCCCACAAACCAACCGCAGTACGCGAATTGAACCGGCTGTGCATAAGTGCCTGAGTCCGTTGCCGCCAGATGTGGTCACAGATTTTTGGCATCGCCTACCTGCGCCCGAATGTCTCACCGAAGAAGTCTCCCGGCTTCCATTTCGGACGCTGCGGATCTTGCGCGATCTGAAAGCCAACCAGAAAATCGACTTGCATGAATTCAATCGGGGCATCGAAGTCAAACGGCTGGTTCATGTCGTCGGAGGGTTGGTGGTATCGCTCCACGCTCCAGGTGTCGCCAACCTTCTTGCCGTCCACCTTCGGGTCTTTGGCTTGTTGCCCTTCACTGATAAACAGCGAAGGCACCCCCTGGCGGACAAACGAATACTGATCAGCACGGACGAAGTAATGCTGATCGGGGTCAGGATCGGGGCTCACTTTCAGCCCAAGTTGAGCCGCCACGCTGTCAACAACCGCATCGAGAGTGCTGTCCGGCGCGCCGAGAGGCACAATGTCTTTGAAGGCATACAGCATGCTGGCCCCATCCATGTTGATGTCCGCGGCAATGCTCTCGATGGGAACCGTAGGGAAGTGTGCGAAATAGTCCGAGCCAAGCATCCCAGGTTCTTCTCCCGTTGCACCGAAAAACAGAATGGAGCGGGCCGGAGCGTGAGCGAGCGACTTGAACGCTTTGGCAATTACTAAGAGCGCAGCCACACCCGACGCGTCGTCCAGCGCCCCATTGTAGATGGAGTCTCCATTGACAGGTTCGCCGATCCCAAGGTGATCGACGTGCGCCGAATAGACCACATACTCATGGCTCAGCTTTGAATCGGAGCCGGTTAACACGGCAAGAACGTTGGGGCTGCTAACTAATGAATGATGGCTCACCAGCCGCATGTGCGCAGTCAGGTTCAGGGCAAAGCCCTGCGGCTTGGACGCGTCCGCATCCCTCAAGACCTCGGTCCAGGATTTGGAAACATGCTGAAACAATTTCTTCGCGGCAGCGGCTGAAACATAGGCAATCACACGGATATCCGGAAACGAATCTCCCGGTAGTCCGGCAGGATCGAGCCAACTCATGGAAGGAATACTGGCATCCCGGGCGAGGTGCGGCCACGCGTATATCTTGTCCACTTGCGGGGTCCAGATGAAAACAACGCCGACAGCGCCATGGTCCCGCGCCGCGCGCAGTTTTTCCCGGCTTTCGGCCAAGTGCGCGCTCAATTCGGAGGAAAGCAAATGAGGCGCGCCGGAAAGCAGGAGGACGATCTTGCCCTTAACGTCCAACCCGCTGTAGTCGTCGTAGCTGCCGTCGGGCGTGCGCACGCCGTATCCGGCGAAGATGAGAGGCGCATCGAGCGTGTCCTCGTCCGCAATTCCGGCATGGTCTCTGAACATAACGAAGTCCTCGCCCCACTTCAGAGTTGAGGCAACGCCGCCGCTTCCCGCGATAGCCATAGCGCATTTTTCGCTCTCCACATAGATTTCTCTCATTGGTACCCGCTGGAAGTATGTGCCCCCCACTCCGGCCGGCTGCAGCCCCATGGCCTCGAATTGAGCGGCCACATAGCGCGCAGCGATCTCATGGCCACGCTTCCCGGTGCCCCGCCCTTCGAGGAGATCGTCCGCCAGGAATGCCATATGGGCGCGGAAGGGTTCCTTGCGCAGTTCTCCAATTGCGGATTTTGCATCCGGTGGGATAGGGCTCGTGCTCTGTCCCAAAGCCACGCCCACAGAAAGGATCAGAAGGATGATCGGACACTGGGAGCGCATGCTGCCTCCGTGGTGATCAGATATCCGAACAAGGTAACAGATTGGGTCATCGAACGGGGATGTCTTGTCCCGTCGCGTCGAGAGCACTCCGACGCTGCCGGCTCGTCTGCAATGCAGGGTTTCTGAATGGCTTCGATCACTCCTCGGAAATACTCGTTCGACATGTGGTGCGATATTCGAAAGGAAGTTTTCGCGGCCTGCCACATTCGGGCGACCGGCCGCGAAGTTGAATCCACCCGCTTACTTCAGCGCCACTTCGATCGTGGAGACCTGATGCACACTTCCCTTCGCCAGTGTGCGTTCCGGCTTGTGTTGGACGGCCACTTCGCTGTGCATGCTCGTTCCGGCAATCCAAACCTGGGCTAGATACTTCCGCGGTCCTTCCTGATAGAAGATCAGGCGGCCGCGTGTCTCAATGGCTGGTCCGGCTTCGGGACGAACCATGAGGACCTCGGTTTTGTTGGTCTCTGTGTTGCGAAGGGACAAGAATCGGTCTGACAGTAGCTCGAGCTCATTATTTACCGGCTCAAGGAAGATCAGCGACGAATTGACCAGGTTCAGCGAGCGACGCGAACGACAGAGAACTTTGGCATCGAATCGACTGACGGGATATATGGCTCGGATGAATGGTGGCAGAACATCGAATCAGGACAACTCCAAATTCACACGCTCAGAGGCAGAATCAAGGACGTGTACATGGGAAGCATGGGTGATTGGCCCGAATTCAAGATGGTGAACGATACCGGCGAAGAGAGCAGTTGGACTCGATGGATGCAATCGGCTGAACAAGACCGGTTTTATCGAGTCGGAGCGCGAATCGAAATCGACTATGTATGGCAGCGGAGCAGGGCAAAATCCTTCGACCACGGCGCAAGAAATGAGCAGGTAATTGAGGTTCGGATCGATCCGACAGTCGTGGAGAATACATCTCCTGGTGGTTGACCCGCAATGCGGAAGTCCCGGAAACGGCAAAACAGGGGTTATTCCGGATCGGCCAGCTACGATTCGACCGGAACAAGCAAACGCCACCTCCAAAGCGCCTAAATAGTTTTGGGCGCACGTATGATGGTGGGAAGTTCGGAGGCGACCATGTTGGATGCAGTCGCAGAATTCGTTTCTCCTCAGCAGGGAGATTCGGCTGAGTTCATCGGGAAGGCGCGAGCGCTTGCCACGGGGGTTGCTCGGGATTATGAGCCTGCACGCCTCTACGTCATCCGGATCGACAACTGGTTTGGGCCACGGTGGATGGGCTTTGCGGGAACCTTCACTGTTGGACGAGTTGGCAGATTCCCCCCCCATCGGCATGGGCGTTCATAAGACGCGTTTGCATGTTCCGCCGTTTGTTCCGCATCGCGTGGTGGCGCAGCGCGTGTTTGTGGGGCCGGATTTTGAGGAGACGGTGGCAGCGGAGCCGCTGCATATCGAGTGCCCAAGCAAAGAGGCGCTTACGCGCAGGATCGCGGACATCGATAAGGGCGCGGCATTTGTGTGGTTCAGTGGGGAATCGGAGACGCAGGCGCGCGGGGCGGTGATGGTCTATCTGCCTGATGCCTTCGACGCGAGGGCACCTCTCCGGGGCGGCTTTGACGTCTGCGGAGCGTTTTACGTGGGCTTCTCGCAGCGCAGCGCGAGTTGGAAACCGGCGATGTTGCGTGGAATCTCTCGTAATGAAACTGCGCATCTTGAGGAGAGCGCAAGAGCCTTGATGGATCGCCTAGCATAGACTGTCTTGCATATCCATCACCTTATCGATAGAGAATCAAATGGCTCTGAAATACAAATCCGGCCAAGACATCATGAGGGGTGATCGAGTCCTCTACGCTGGAGACCCAAGTGTAGTTGAATTCGTCGCAGACCCTCTCGTACCTAACCCAAGCACCCGGTGGTACGTCGAGGAAAACGGACAAGGCATCATGATCTCTGAACCAAGGCGTCACGGTTCAGTTTTTTCAAGTGATCCGGAATCCGATGAACTGGAGTTCGTGAGCCGGGCATTGTGGTACCGGATACGCATTGACGACCCAAACCTCGCAAGTTTGGATGGTTTTGTCTCATTGCTGAGACGAGTTCTGAAGCACGTTAGCGCGTCCACAGCCGTTGTCACTGACTTCGAGGGCGTTTGGCATACCAACTCTTCTTCGCCGCTGGTGGAAGGAGGCCCGGTAACTCTTCCGCTTGATGTTCTCCTTAAGCAGCTCAATGACCTTACTCAGATAGTCTGGGGACGGTTTTTCCTGTTCGAGAATGCGAAGGAGATTGATCCCCTCGATCCCAAGCAACTGGAGGAGGACATTAGCGCGAGCGAATCGACTGTGTGCATCGCCGACAACTCGACCTACTTCGTCTTTACGAGATCACCTTCGCTTGTTCACGAACTGCAAGCGGATGATTGGCCGGTTCACGTAACGGAGGGCAATCTGCCTGATCTCCTTTCGCTACCCGAGGAACTCTAGCTCATGCAATTGAGCACTGTTTTCGAGAAGCATTCAGCCGGTTCCGGTCCAATCACCCGCCACCCTGAAGTTATATTCTCGTCACTATCGAAGAGCCGTAATCGACCGGCTAGGCGAAAATGGGAAATTAGAGATGAGCCGGATTTCGCGCAGCGCCCTTTTGCGAGCCATTAAGGCAGTACAGGAGATGACCGCCGAACAGAAGCTGAGACTGGCAGACGAGATATTTGTGGCCCAGCCCAATATGCTTGCTTCAGTTATCGTTTTGCGGAGTCTTGGCGTGCCTGCGGCCAAGCAGGAGTTCGCACTTGAGATGCTTTTTCTTTGTTTTCAGGCGATGAAGGAATCGGGCCTGAAGTGGCCTCTGATAACAGAGGACGAGCAGGAGAATCAGATGCGGCGCCACACTACCATTCTGCGATTCTATGCATCTCTCGATAGGAAGACTGAACAGAATAGTTCCGCGCAGCAGTATATCGGATCTTATCCGGAACAGGATCTATTTGCCTGGGTGATTACGCAAAGCAGGGAGTGGCTGTTGAAGGCGGACCCTGAAGAGAGCGACAAGTACGTGTTGCAGGCGGTCGTCAATCTTGTGAACTGTTTAGCCTTCGTCACGATGCCGGTGGACGCTTCTTCACGTATCAAGTAGCCAATGATCGTCTACCGCTATCCAGCAGAAAAACTTAACGATCAGTGAGCGAGTTGCCGGCGCAAAGGCGAAATGTGGCTACTTCCCAATTGGCCACCACACACTCAGCATCGCGATAGATCATTAATCGGACCACAGGTACGTCGTTTGCGGTTCACCCCCGGTAGCGAGGATGTCAGGGAGCGCAAGGAGACGGTCAGATAGTACCTCGGCGGGTGCACGTAACTACTGGCATGGTCCGCCGCTAAGCCCCCCGCGGGTGTAGAGGTAAACACAGGAGGTGTTCCATGGAGATTCGGACGATTGGTATCGATTTAGGGAAGACAGTTTTTCACTTTGTAGCCGTCAACGCACGTGGGCAAGTCGTGGTTCGCAAGAAGGGTTCACGGACTCAGCTGCTGCGCTTCACCGCGAACCTTCCTCAGTGCCTGATCGGCATGGAAGCCTGCGGAGGATCCCATTTTCTCGGCCGTGCTCTGCGGGAACAAGGCCATGATGTGCGCCTGATGCCGGCGCAGTATGTGAAGCCGTACGTGAAGACGAACAAGAACGACTACATTGATGCCGAAGCGTGTTCGGAAGCAGTAACCCGCCCCACGATGCGCTTTGTGCCGATCAAGACCGACGATCAGCTCGATCTGCAATCGCTGCACCGGGTGCGCGAGCGGTGGGTTGTGCGCCGCACTGCAGTGATCAACCAGATGCGCGGGATGCTGTTGGAGCGCGGTATCACCATCCGCAAGGGACGCCACTATATTGAGGAGTCTCTGCCCGGCATTCTGGAAGACGCGGACAACAAGCTGTCCGGTGCGTTGCGCGTACTTCTGACCCAGCTGCGGATGGAGATGCAGTACCTGCACGGGCAGATCGAGGAAACCAACAAGCTGATCGAGCGCATCTGCGGCGAACTTGAACAGTGCAAACGCCTGATCGCGATCCCCGGAATCGGACCGATCACAGCTACCGCCACAGTGGCCGCCATCGGCAACGGTGCAGCCTTCAAGAAGGGCCGCGGATTTTCTGCCTGGTTGGGCGTGGTTCCCGGCGAGCACTCTACCGGAGGCAAGCAAAAACTCACCGGTACCAGCAGACGAGGAAACAAATACCTGCGCAAGCTCTTCGTGCAAGGAGCCCACGCCGTCCTCCTGCAGAAGACCAAGCAAAGCACCAGCTTGAGTATATGGCTAGCTAATCTCACAACACGTAAGCGCACTCAAGTGGCAACAGTGGCACTAGCCAACAAGATGGCGCGCATCGCCTGGGCGGTTTTGTTCAAAGGAGAGACATATCGCCCGCCAACAGTTGCACAGGTAATTGCAGCCTGATTGGCCTGCACATGACGCCTGGCACAAAGCGCCAGGCTTGGAAATCGCTGACACGATTCCCACATCTGCAGTCCAACGACGACGGCTGATCTGAGTTTGATTCCTGCCAGGTTTGCTGGCGAACCATGAGATGGCACAACGGTCGATCCCGGCGCCCTCGAGAACCTGTAACCGGAAAATGCCTTCAAAGGCAGCGTTACTAAAAAGGACGAGAGCGCAGCGCATCCCATTCAGGCCAGGAGTTCGCTACTCCAATCAAGGCCGAATACATTCGCGCAGACCAATTCTGTCATCCTCACTTTTCGCTTGCAAAACGGCGGCGGACCATACATTCCGGTTTGCCAACTGAGATTGTGAGTCTGCAAGGAGTTGCTGCGCTGTTTGGAATCCGCTGTGTTGAGACAACCGATCCACCGCTCGGCTAACTACCGAGAAGACGATGTTTGGATCACGAAGAAGTCTCTGTAGGAACTCGACGTTCTTAATTTTCCAAGTTGAATCATTAGAACAGCCATCGAATTCCCAAAGGCAAGGCGGGCCGCCACCTTTCTCACGCGTCTTTGGAGCAAAAACCCGGTTCTCATTCTCCCGGTACACGAGGCAAGAGATAAATTGCACAGCTGCAATGGCACGGCCAACTGTGCTGATGGACCACCAATCCATCCACAGATGTTCGATGTCTGGCGCAATCACACCGTAGGTCATTAAGGCTCGGATCCAACGATATGGAGGAGCGGAGTATCCTTCAAAGCGAACACGATCTTGAGCATCAATCTCTTCCAGAATTGATCCGCTCATGAATTCGAGCAGCGCGTTTGTCTGATACTCGGTCAAGATACAAGCGAACACTTCTCTCTTTTCTAGAACGGAACAGAAGCTTTGAGCGAAACCCGGGCATTCGAATCTCTCGTTTCGCACGTATTCGTGCCACGCCCTCAGACAGAATGGCAGGACATGAACGAGTAGGGATGGTTGAATATCTTGGTAGAGCAAGTCATCCACATAATTGGCGAGGTCCCACACGTTTGCTCGTTCGCCAGGATGCAATGCTGCAAGTCTTTCCAGATGCCCCGGATCAAAATCGAAGGCGACTTGAGTTATCACCTGAGGCGGCATAGCGGCTCCCAGTTTCCGATAGAGGTCGTTGAGCCGTTCTTCGATTGAGATTGCCATTCGGAATCAGAAGGTTATCACATCAACTTTTCTCGTCTGTTGGGTTCCGGTCGAATCACCCCCGATTCGGAAGTAACCCCGAAACGAGAAAACGAAGGTTATTTCTCACTTGGCCACGGGTTGCACTAAACCATCAAGCGCTCCAGCCCGAAACTGTGGCGAGAGGATATCTGCAGATCTGCAGATGCCGCCAACTAAGCAGCAACGACGCTTTTGCGGCACAGATTGGTACTCTCAAGCATGAGGTCCGCTGGTGTCCCGATCCGAGCTGGATCGAAGATATGACAGATCGATAGCGTGCTCCCGCAGAAGACTTGCTGCTAGGCTCGTATCCTGCTTAAGGATTCCCAACAAGATGTGGCGGGAACTCACACTCGCCCCAGAGTTGTGCGCTTCTTTCCGAGCCATCGCAAGAGCATTCTTGCAGTCCCGATCAAGTGTGCCTCCTCGGCGGGAACGCCTCCTCTCCCAACGGAAGATAGTACTGGGCAGGACCGCCTTCTTAGTTTCCATTGCTCGAACCATTGCCACTAGAGTGTTTATGCCATCGAATCCGAAGAGGGCGCCTGTAAGTTCCTCATCACTGCGCAATACACCGAGGAGTAGATTCTCAAGGCTGATCTCTCCATAACTGAGCGGACCTTTTTCGAGTCGTGCAAAGTAGATCGCTCGCCTCGCGCGTTCGCTGTAGGCACCTAGATAAGGAGTGCCGTGAGCCGAATCAAAATAGCGTGCGGGAACGTTTAGCGCAAAGTCAGCTACGGTGCGAAACCAAAGGCGAACTCGCTTTCCCCTGGTGTCCGCTGCGCGAAGCTGATCACGAAAGCACTGCGCCATGGCTTCCTCAAATTGGCGCCGATATTGGGCTGGGTAAGCCTTGAGCAGAATTCGATAGAGATCTTCTGAGGTCATAGAATCGCTCCGTTCCGAGCTCAGGCCGTCTTCAAGACCGATTTGGCACGAGCGACACGCACAAGAGCCTGAAGGCGTTCAGCCTCGGCTGCCACTGCACGTCGGCCTTGTCTAGTCATTCGGTAATATCTACGTCTCTCATCATTCAGATCGGGATCAACGCGCTCACCACACTCCTCGATGAGGCCGCCATCGAGCAGTCGTTTCAAGGTGCCGTAGAGCGTACCTGGCCCCATTCGTACTTGCTGATTGGTCCGCTCGGCTACCTCGAGCATGATTCCGTATCCATGCCGGTCCTGGTCCGCGAGGGCCAAGAGAATGTGAAAAACGGCGGGCGTCAGCGTTCTCATAATCTCAATACATCCGTTGCGGATATATTAGGAATCCGTCATGGAATTGTCAATATATTTGCGGGTGATACGACAGCAATGGGCTGATTGTCCGAGTGCGAGCGGCAGCGCAATTTCCAAAAGCTATATTGTCCGATCAAGGCTAACGACAATACGGCCACGTGGAATGTTGACCTTTGCCATGACAGCGAAAAGGAAACGCAGCGATAGATGGGTTGGCACATCTTCACGCTTCGCGGCTGGTTTGGACTCTCTATGCTCCTCGATACACCGATACACCTATGTATAAGCTTTCTTCGAAGCCGATGCTATCGAACGGCATAGAGGCAGCACGCATCCCGTCCAAATTGCAGCAAGGGGAACCCACGGGCCCCCCTTACCTCAGGCACCCGCCAAGACTTGGGCACCCAAGGGGGCGGGTTGGCGGCGGATTTTTATGACGGTGATATCGTCCTGCTGGCCGAATGCTATGGCGGTTGCGGCGATGTGCTGGGCGGAGAGGATGGCAATGCTCGCGGTGCGCTCAAAGCCGAAGAGTTCGCCGGTCTTGGCGCGGGCTTCGGCTATTCCGTCGGTGACGAGGGTGAGTTCGCCGTCAGGGTCGAGGTGGAAGGTGGATTCGACGTATTCGGTTTGAGCGGCGAGTCCGAGAGGGAGGGCGCTTTCTACAGGGAGTTCTTTGCTGCCTTGGTAAGGGGCGAGGTGACCGGCGTTGGCCACGGTTGCGGATCCGTCGGGGTCGAGGCGGAGGACGAGGGAGGTAGTGAAACCGTGCTTGCTGCGGCCGAGCATTCGCTGGTTCATGGCGGTGAGGATTTCGGTGGGGCTTTGCGTGTAGTGGGCGAGGGTGCGGACGGTGCCGACTAGCAGCGAGACGGTCATGGCGGCCGGCATGCCCTTGCCGCTTACGTCGCCGATGACGATAAGGACGCCGTTGGAGGGAGTGGGAAGGATTTGGAAGAAGTCGCCGCTGACCTCGCCGGCGGGCTTGTAGACGCACTCCAGAGCGAGGCCGGGGATGGCGGGGATTTCCTCGGGGATGAGCACTTGCTGGACGGTGCGGGCGGCTTCGAGCTCGGATTTGAAGCGCTCTTCATCGCGGCGAGAGCGCGCAAAGCGCGCAACTAGGATGGCAAGAGTTGCAAAATCGCACAAAAAGCCCGCAATGTCTCCAACTCCAAACGGAAACGGCCAGTCATAAAGCTGCAGGAACTTCGAGAGTAAGGGGCCGATCGCAGAATGACCGTAAGCCAGGACCACCGAAAGCGACTCTCCGAATGTCCATACCGCGAAGTTGAAGAGGAACGGGAACAGAAGCAGCGAGCCGTCGCGATTCCCTCGTTTGGCGCCTTTGTACAGGAGCCCAATTATGACCGCGTAAAGCGGGATGGCGATGCTCAAATCAACCGTCACTTGCAGGGGATCTCTGATCCATCCCCGGTGCAAGGGGTCATCCACCAGAAAGTATCGGACAAAAGCGAGCGCTGTCGCCGCCCAGAAAATCAGACCCCTCCGCTCCTTTAGAAGACTCATGACGAGTCCGAGAAGGGAGACGTACCACGCAAAGCTCGCAAGGCTCGCGACCAGGTCATATGCGGCAGTCGGATCGGAGCCGAACGAGCGATGAACGGAATTTGCGTCAAAAGTTGAGCCGAAGATCTGGTATGCAGCGAACCAGAGATATTCACGATCCGATCTGCGTAGAAAGAAGAGTGCAAGTCCAGCAGCGGCCGCAAAAAGTTCGAAAGGAAGATGCAGGGCGGTTGCGGCAGAACTCCAGAAAAGCGTCTTCATGTGGTAGTCTCGCGATCCCGCAACCACGGTCACCTCGCCAAGACGTGGAGCTTCGGTGAGCCCCCCTGCGTCTTGGGAGTCCAATGGCTCGGAGTGCCAGACGCGAATCGCGATCAGGACTGGTTTTTGAAAGGAGGAATCTTCCCCCAGCAGCGGAAAGATCTGCGGCGGTTGCGTATTAATCACGGCATGCGGCGGCAAACCCCCAAACTGGCCGATCAGGCGCCCATCCGCAAACACCGGATACGAGGTGGAGATGTGAGGAAGGAGAAGCGCCAGCGGGGTTCTCTTTGCGGGCAAAGAGACCTGCGCGCGGTACCACGCGAATCCGGTGTAGCCCTTGTAGCCTTGGTCGTCCCATGAGCGGTCAGGCTGGATCAAGGCCCAGTTTGAATCATCAAAGATTGGCGAGGCCCAGCCCAGCTTTCCATCAGGGTCGTCGCCGGTGTGGAAGCGCCAGAGGCCTTTGAGTTCGGCCATCTGCACACGGTCTCGCTCCAGATCGAAGACCTGCGCATTGGCGAGGTTTAAGCCGAAAGGAACGAGGAGCGCGAAGGCGAGGAAGACAGTCGTGCGCCTGTCCCAACCCCGGAGAAGCATGATTGGGATGGTTGCATAACGGGGGTGAGGGCGCAATGGGAAAGCGCCTTACCCGAGTGGGATGGGTTCGTGGTATCCCACCGTTTTCCCAATAGGCCGGTGAAGAGGAGCTTTGCTACACCTGCCCTGGGAAACCGACTACCGAGAGAATTCGTTTCCGGATCCGGGCACGTGAGATGAATTGGCGACTTGGCATCAACGGACCCAGAGAACGCCGCGCGGTGACAGAAGGCCACAAGAATCGGCGATGTGATTGACCGATTGCCGTTTCAAGAAGCGGGCTGCATGTTCCTCAGCAGCGGATGCCCGTCCCGAAGGCTACGAGCGCCTCGAGGATGATAAGCCGAACCTGCGAATCCCCGAGTATGAAGCAAAGCGATTTGAAGGCGCGGTGAAGGATGGAGGAACGCTCGTCTCCGTGCATTGCGACTATTCGGATGAAGTGTCAACCGCGAAGAGGGTGTTGAAGCAGGCCGGCGGACGCGACATAGCGTCCTCTGGCGAAGAGACCCCGGCCAAAGAGCGGGACCTCGCTCGCAATTCCCGCGCTGTCGATCCCGAGTACGCAGCTTCAGATGAGACGAGCGGACGCCGATTTGTTACCGACGCGCACGAACGTTGATGCGAAAAGACGCGACCGAACGCACCTCAAGTTTCCGCGTCTTGAATCGTCAGAAAGCCGAGTCACGGCCGCTCGAAAACTCAGAGGTCGAAAAGATTCATAGAGACAAAATGGGTAGTCGCAACATCTCGAGCTGCCCATTTTTGTCTTAGAAGGAAATCCGCCCTCGCAAATTTCGCAAGCGAGATACAGCCAATCTGCGCTTGTTCGCGTCTGCGGCAGTTGCCGGGATCAAATCCTGCGAGCGGAGCGGCACCGGAAAGCCGATGAAGGAATAGCGATGCCTGAAGGCCTGATTCTAGATCTGTTGAGAAGCGAGCGCCCTGGCGGAGTTGACAAGCGCGATGTGGGACAGGGCTTGCGGGAAGTTCCCCATGAATCGACCATGAGCTGGATCGTACTCTTCGGAGAGTAACCCCACATCATTTTGCTGAGCGATCAGCTTTTCAAAGAGTCTTTCTGCGTCTCTCAAGCGCCCTACGCCTGCAAGGTTCTGAACCATCCAAAACGAACAAGCGATGAAGGCCGATTCACGGTCCTTGCGGGAACTCGGAGACAGACGGTAAATGAACCCATCTTTGCTGAGTTTCTTCCGGATGACTTCCATTGTGTTCATCACGCGTTCGTCTTTGAAGGGAAGAAACCCGAAGATCGGGAGCAGCAACGCCGAGGCATCGAGGACCGTAGAGTCAAATGATTGAACAAAACTGCCCAGTTCACGATTGAATCCTCGACGGCATATCTGGCGATGCAGACGCTCGCGTATAACCTCCCATTCTCGGGCTTTTCTTCCTTTTGAATTCTCGACCCCATGGTGGAGAGCTAACCAAGCCATGGCTTTCGAATAGGTATAGTGCTTCTGCTGATCCCGTTGCTCCCACAGCCCCGACGCCGGAAGATGGCAGAGGGATGCAACGCAATCCGTAAGTTTGCTTTGCAAACGGAGAATGCGCTTGTCCAGATGCAGGCCTGCCCGCTTCATGCTCACGATTGCGTCCGCCACTTCGCCGTAGACGTCCAATTGCATCTGTTCTGAAGCCGCGTTACCCATTCGGATCGGCTGCGACCCTCGATATCCCCGCAACCATGGAAGCTCGCATTCCGGGAGATGCCGCTCTCCCCGCAACCCATTCATGATTTGCAGCTCTCGCGCATCGCTGCCAACAGCCTGTAGAAGCCAGTCCTGCCAGGCCCGAGCCTCGTCGTGATACCCCACCGAGAGTAGAGATTCGAGTGTGAGAGCAGCGTCCCGCAGCCAGCAGTAGCGGTAGTCCCAATTTCGGTCTCGGCCAAAATACTCAGGCAAGGATGTCGTCGGAGCAGCGACAATGCCGCCGGTAGGCCGATAGGTGAGAGCTTTGAGCGTAATCAGCGATCGCTCCACGGCCTCCTGCCAGGCTCCCTTGTAGCTGCTTGAGGCGGACCATTCCCGCCAGAATTTTTCTGTCTGCGACAAGGCCTTTAGTACATTGATTCGCCGGGGCGGAGGCTCTTGTGCCTGACCGTACGTCAGAACAAAGGAACGATGTGCGCCCCTGTTCAGCGTAAATTCAGCGACGGCCATGTCGTCTGTCGTTTCAATCTGTTCTTGTGTACGAAGATACGCCGCACCTGGGCCGGCGGCCGCTACCCAGGTATTTCCTTCTCGGGGTCCTGTCCATGGAATGGTGCGTCCATAATCGAAACGAATAGAGAGCTCCATCCGAACCGTGACGGCGCCTTCCAGACACCGCGCGATCCGCACAACATCGGAGTGCGTCTCCCTCACCGGCATGAAATCCGCGACAAGAAGAGTGCCTGTCGCTGTCTCAAAACGGGTTTCAAGGATCAGGGCATGTTCGCGATAGCGCCGCGAGGTTCTTTTGCAGCCGTTTTTTGGCGCGAGTAGCCATCTACCATTTTGGCCGGTTCCGACAAGAGCGGCGAAACAGGCCGGCGAGGAAAAATCGGGCCAGCACAACCAATCGATCGATCCGTCCTTTCCCACCAGCGCAGCGGTCTCGCAATCCCCTATCAGCGCATAATCTTCGATCCCAAGGGCCACGTGCGCTATCCTCGCTCATCCAGAACACTTCCAAGCGTTAGATGCTATTTCGCCTGGCCTTGCCTGCATCTAAGCTCTCGGAAGGCATTGACATGGAGAAAAGTACGATTCAGTCCAATTTCACTGCGGTCATCACAGGAGCGTCCGCAGGGCTCGGACGAGCCATTGCTCATGAATTTGGCAAAGAGGGCGCCAACGTTGGTTTGATCTCGCGCGACCTGTCGGCTCTCGAAGCCACAGCGGAGGAAGTCGAAAGTCTTGGAGGCACAGGGGCCACGTATGCCGCCGATGTGAGCGATGACCAGGCTGTCGAGGCAGCTGCGGCATCTTTTGAAGAACGTCTGGGCCCGATCGACGTTTGGATCAACAACGCGATGGTATCGGTATTCTCACCGATCAAAGAAATGGACGCGGCTGAATTTCGCCGCGTCACCGAGGTGAATTATCTTGGATATGTTCATGGCACGCTCGCCGCTTTAAGGCGAATGCTACCGAGAAATCGCGGCCGAATCATCCAGGTTGGCTCAGCTCTTGCAGTGCGGAGCATCCCGCTCCAGGCAGCGTATTGCGCAAGTAAGCATGCCATCGTGGGTTTCACGGATTCATTACGTTGCGAACTCATTCATGATAAGAGCAAGGTAACGGCCATCGTGGTGCATATGCCGGCGATGAATACGCCCCAATTCACCTGGGTAAAGAGTCGGCTTCCAAATCTGCCCCAGCCCGTGCCTCCGATCTACGAACCCGAGGTTGGCGCTCGTGTGATTCTGCACGCTGCATTCGCATCCTCGCCACGGCGGGAATATTGGGTCGGCGGGTCGACAGTAAAAGCCATCGTGGGACAGAAGTTCTTTCCTGGCCTGCTGGATCTTTATCTCGGAAGGACGGGGTACAAAGCGCAGCAGCGCGAAGAGCCTGACTCTCCGGATCGGCCAAACAATGTGTGGCAGCCAGTCCCGACAACGCTCGGCGCACATGGGCCATTTGATACGCAGTCACGGCCTTTTAGCCTGGAAGCGCAAGTATCGAAGCACCGTGGCTGGTTTGTCCTCGGATGCGGACTGCTGGGCGCGGTCCTTTGCGCGAGAAAACTCCTTACACGTTAGGCAATGCGTGGATTGCCCTTGAAGCGAGTGTAAGGCGGACTGAGATCGTATCGGATAGCCGACTCGTATTGATCGCGACGATTGGAATAAAAGATCGTGTCTCCCTGCTTGATCAGATAGTCCGCGGTCCTTGCAGCCAGAGCTTGTATCGTGAGACCGGGATTGGCGGAGCCTTGGGTGGGCAGGATGCTTCCATCGCAGACAAATAGATTCGGGATGTCATGGGTGCGACCGAACTTATCGACGACCGACGTGGATGGATCACTTCCCATCCGCGCGCCACCGACCAGGTGAGCAAACCTCGATTCCTGAACCACCTGCTTCGCTCCTGCAGCGGCCATGATTTCCATCACCTTGCTTTTCCCAAACTCGATCAGCTTCTTATCGTTGTCGTGCAGATTGAACGTGACCTTGGCAACTGGCAGGCCATGCTGATCTTTCTCTGCCGCCAATTCCACGCGATTATCATCCCACGGAAGAATCTCACCCAGAACTCCTATGGTCGCCCAGTGGTTGTAGTCCATCATGACCTGGCGCATGCCCCATCCCCAGGCCCCCATCGCCGCGATCATCTGCTTTGCGAATGCAACCGGCAGTGGTCCCACTGTCTGCACGGCAAAGCCACGGGCAAAGCCTCGCCGGGGATCGGTCTCGTAAAACTCTTCACTTAGCGCGTGCGCCGGGGGTGCTTTGTAAAGACGAATGAGTTCGTCGAATCTCCCTGCAACAACGTTCCCAGCCTGGGCCATCAGATATCTGCCGAGAGTCCCACTCGAATTGGCCAACCCATGACGATGACCGGGACATGCGGAGTTGAGCAGTAATCTCGGAGTCTCGATGGCGTATCCCGAGACGATTACTGCGCGGGCTCGCTGAAAGTGCTCTTCGCCTTCGCGATCCAGATACACGACTCCATTCACCCGGCCATCGTCGCGCAGGCTGATGCGCGAAACCATCGCATGTGCACGAATCTCTGCGCCGTGGGAGATGGCGTCCGGCACGTGCGTGATCAAGGTGCTGGCTTTGGCTCCAACCTTGCAGCCCTGCAGACAGAAACCTCGATAGATGCAATGCGGTCTGTCACCGTGCGAGGCGGAAAGAATTGCAACTGGTCCGCCAGCAACGGATCGAATACCGAGGTTGGTGCAGCCGCGAACCAATACATCTCCGACGCCGCCGAGTGGATGCGGACCATAAGGATGACCGTGCGGATCGCCCCACGGGAACCAAGCAGGTCCAGCAACAGGAATTTCGCGCTCCAGCAATTCGTAATAAGGCTTCAAGTCCCAATAGGAGATAGGCCAGTCGGCGCCCACCCCATCTTCGGAGTAGACCCGAAAGTCGGAAGGATGAAAGCGCGGTGCGAAAGCAGCCCAGTGAACAGAGCCTCCCCCCACGCCCTTGCCGCTGTTATTAGCGCCGAGCGCGAGAGGATGCGTTCCGCCGGTAATGCGCAGATCGTTCCAATAGAGTTCGTGGGAGCCTTTTTCGTCGCTGACCCAATCCTTCTCTGTATCCCAGAAGGGACCTGCTTCGAGCCCGACCACGCGAAAACCCGCCCGTGCCAGACGCTGCACTAATACCCCACCTGCGCTTCCCACACCGACGATGCAGTAGTCGACAGTTTCACTTTCTTTGAATCGACGCATCGGCGATGGAAGCGTCTGCATGGAGCCGAGGCGGTGGGCCATCAATGACTTCCTCCGTGGCCGTGTAATGATCCATGCTCGGGAGGAGCGCCTTGTTCGTCTAACTGGGACAGTGAATCGACGGGTGCATTCCACTCGTAGCGTTGCTCATCTTTTTCCCAAGGCTCGGGTAGACCGTTTTCCAGGCGCATGTATCCCCGTGGATAAGCGGGGCCACCGAAACCTATCTCGTCCCACGCCCACGGATGGGAGTAGTAAGCCGTGACGCAGTCTTCCATCAGCATGGCCCAGAAGCGATGGATGGGCATTGTTTGCCAGACGGCGTTATCGGGTTCAGGCTTTCCATCATGTAACGATTTCAAAATCAGCTCCTGCCGATGCACGGTGAGAGCAGGAAATGATTTCCCAAAACGCGCCTGCGCCATCTCTTCAATAGCCTTCGCCGCGAGCCGATATGCGTGCTGATCCGGCGGCATGTCCTCATAGCGAAAGCCGTTGAGCGAGTTTTTATAGAGACGCTCGTCAAGAATGGGAAGTATGGGGATTGTGCATCCTTCGGCGCGATCGTCCTGAGGCATCACACGATCGATCACCGCGCTGAGCAATGCCGCTTCCTCTTCCGAAAAGAAACGAATGGCTGGAGTTTTCTCGACGCGGTCCGTCACCGCTTTTCTGGTTGCTTCTTCCCAGCTCCGCTTTTGGGCCATGGTGCTGTAGCCCGCATAATAGCCCGGTTGTTTGAGCTCTTTGAGCTCGCCTCCCGCCGCCAGAAATGGAAACGACTTTCTTGTCATCTCTTCTCCCTTCGGAGAAGACTGGCCATCAGCCCGAGGAATCCACACGCGGCGAATAAGAGAGGGGCAAAGATAGGAGGGCCATAGAGTGTGTTGTAAAGCGGCTTTTTTACCCCGCCCGGTCTGCGGACGATACCGCGCGCATGGCAATAAAATCCGACTGCCCCATCTGCGAGAGCCAAAGCCGAAACGATCGGCAACGCGGTATTCGCAATGCGGCGTCTCTTCACCGCTCCCGACGCTGCAGCCATGACCAAAGGCGCCAAGAGTACCGGCGTCCACTGAGCCTTATAGCGAAAGTTTGTCTTGTAGTGGGAATAGAGAGCTTCAAAGCCGCTGAAAAGAGCCCACAGGACGGTCAAAGCCGACAAGTGTTTTTGGAACCGTCCGTAACGCAGCTCGGTTCGCCAGTCAGAGCCTCCTGCTGCGACGATTTCGTTGAATCGCTCCGTGAGCCCATGGATATCTTCCTCGCGCCGCAGATACGATGCCATTAATCCCAGGTAGGCGCTGGTTCCAAACAACAGTGGAGCGAAGATCGGCGGTCCCATCACGATGTTCGTCACTGGAAGACTCCAGCCTCCGGGTTTTCGCGCCACTCCGCGAACGTGGAAGAAGAATCCAATGATTCCATCCGCAAGCGTCGCAACGCTGACCCAACGGAGGATGGTCTGGGCAGCCCTACGGTTGAAAGCTCCTAAGAGGCTTGCCCCAGCAAGGGCTCCGCTCAAAACCACCGGCGTGTACATGACCGGATTGCTGTAGCTTCCTTTGTAGTGCTCATATCCGACTTCGAGGCCGCTGGCGACACTGGTGGTGGCGACGATCAGGCAGAGGCTGCGCTGAAAACAGCCCTCCCGGAGATGTTCGAGAACTGTAATGACAACTGCCGATAAAGGAGCGGGCAGATTTTGATCCGCGCTCCGTTCCAGTTCCTCGGTCAGAACAAACGTCATGCCATCTCTCCCTCATCCCAGGCGACGGCCCGAGTCCAAGCACCGCCAGCTCCCTGAATTAGAACTGGAAAGGCAGCGAAGTGCCGCGTGCGCCCATCCAGCATCGCCACCGGCACGCGAATGTCTTCAATGATGAGTTTCTTAGCGCCCAGCAAGATTTTGTGGGCGCCAGTCTCTTTCTCCGGATCATCCCAGCCACCGATGCTAAGGCCTTCGATTCCTACGCCGTGAATTCCTCGTGACACCAGGTATTCCGCGCCCTCGCCGGTGAGAAAGGGCCATGCAGTGAGGGACTCTCTGGTGAGAGCGCGCTTTTCCGCCCATCCAGTCTTCAGGAGCAGGATCATGCCGACCCGAATATCACTGGAATATCGCTCAAGATCGGCTGCAACGATTCCGCTTCCTGCTTCTTTGGACCGCAGATCGAGCGCCAAGCACGGCGCGTGAAAATGACTCAGCGGAAGTGCATCAATGGTCTCGGCCTCTGGAAAGAAATGAAAGGGTGCATCGACATGTGTGCCGGTGTGCGTCATTAACTCTAACCGCTCGACATTCGCCGATTCGATTGCCGTGAGATGTGGAATCGTCATCGTAGAGGGTCGGAACTTCGGCCACTGAGGCACGTTGTTGAAAATCGGCTGGCTGAGATCGTAAATCATTTGTTTCTCCAGGCAAGGAACTGCTCAGCATCGGAATGCTTGAAAAGGAGTCCCATTCCAGGCCGGGACCGATCGGGCTTCAGCTCCCCACCTTTGGCTGGAATGAAACCATCGAAGAGCATTGCCTCGATTCGCGCATGATCATGGAAGTATTCGACGTGGCGGAAGGCCGAGACGACGCAACCCGCGTGCATATGCAGCGAGGGCGCACAGTGGGCGGAGATAGGTATTCCGAAACTTGCCGCAATGGCTGCTCCCTCCAGAAAGCCGGTGAATCCTTTGCAACGGGTTGCGTCGAGTTGCAGAACGTCGACCGCGTTCGCCTCAAGCATCTGCCTGAAGTAGAGGGAATCGTAACCGTATTCGCCGGCCGCTATCTCCATGGCGCCTAGGGCCCGATCACGTACTCGCCGCAAACCATCAAGATCATCGGAGCTGACAGGCTCTTCAAACCATGTGACGTTAGACTCCTCGAACTTGTCGGCAAATCCGATCGCCTGCCGCGCGTTGTAAGCACCATTCGCATCCACGAAGAGGTTTGTGGATGACCCTATCGCCTTCCGAGCCGCACGAACCCTCTCCACATCGATGGACGGTTCCGCGCCTATTTTCATCTTTACGCTTTTCAGACCTTCCGCCGACCAGCCGGATAGCTGCGTAGCTAACTGTCGGTTGCTGTAGGTCGTGAATCCTCCGCTCCCGTATGCAGCTACGCTTGCATGAACTGCACCAAGGAGATCGACGAGCGAGGAACCTCGTAGCTTCGCTTTGAGGTCCCAGAGGGCGACATCAAGGGCCGAGATGGCCATGGACGCAATGCCGCGGCTACCGTCGTTCCGTACCTGTTTGAGCATGCTGGCGTGGAGAGCTGGGATATCGAGCGGCGAGCGATGCAGCAGACATTTACCGGCCAGATAATCGGCCACGAATGCGGTGGCCTGATTGCCGTAGCTGTACCCAAATCCAATTTCGCCCGCTGCATGTATTTCGCAAATGATGAGTGTCGTGGAATCCCATCGCAAGGTGCCATCGCCTTCGGGGGCGTCGGTCGGTATCGTATAGGCAGAGACATTCGCCTTTCCCACCGAAATGTCCGAAGGCTGCATGTTTATAGCGGCTCCTCATCGCACGGTTATACCAGCTCGCGGACTTTATCATGCGCATTTGTCAGCGCGATCTTCATGCGGTTCGGCTCACCGCGAACGAGAGCCTCTGCCAATTTGAAAGCCTGACCCGCTTTGATCTTTGCCGGCATTGGAGGAGTGAATTGATCGACTACGGCCTCGATGAGCACCGGACCCGGACGACCAATCACGCTGTCGAGCTGACTTCCGCATGTAGCCGGATCTTCGATTTGGATAGCCTCAATTCCTGCGCCACGCGCGATGGTCACAAAGTCGGCCGGATAAAGATCGCAGGCGTACTCAGGATTGCCGAGGAAGACCATCTGTTCCCACTTGATCTGTCCCAGGGTGTTGTTCTTGATCACGATAATCTTTATGTTCAGCTTGTAGGCAGCAACGGTGATCAACTCGCCGAGCAGCATACTCAAGCCGCCATCGCCGATGATGCAGAAGACCGGCCGATCCGGATAGGCCACCGCCGCGGCCATGGCATAGGGGAGACCGCATGCCATCGTGGCAAGATTTCCCGAGCAACTGTGTCTCTGCCCACGCAAGGCGGGGACATAGCGCGCCCACCAGGTCGTAATCGTACCTGAATCCGAAGTCACAATTGCGTCCGATGGGATACGCTTGCCGAGTTCCCAACCAATGACCTGGGGCTTCATCGGCTTATCCGGTCGCGTCCCGCGCTCTTCCATGAGCTTCTGCCATTCAGCCTTGGCCTTCTGAGCTTTCTCAAGAAAGCCCTTGTCATGCTTTTCAAGGAGTGGAAGCAGCGCGCGAAGGGTGTTCTTTGCGTCTCCAACGAGGCCCACATCGGCGGGATGGCGCAGGCTGATGCGCTGCGGGTCGATATCGATCTGCACGCACTTGATTGATCCAGGCTCAGGCAAGAATTCGATGTATGGGAAAGACGTTCCAACCATCAGGAGCGTGTCGCATCCTTCGATGGCATCCTGCGACGGTTCGGTTCCGAGCAGCCCTATACCGCCGGTGGTATAGGGGCTGTCATCCGGCACAGCAGCTTTACCCAGCAGAGCCTTGATGATCGGGGCGCCGAGTACCTCGGCCAGCTCTTCCAGTTCCTGGGTGGCGTGCAATCCGCCCTGGCCGCTCAATATCGCGATCTTCTTTCCCCGATTGAGAATATCCGCGGCGTGTTCCAATTCGATTCGAGCTGGAATCTGGTCGAAGTAGGCCGGGACCGCCGAGGTGTGATGGATAGGGTTCCGCTCCGATCGGCCTTTCTTGATCTCCTGAACCTGCACGTCCACGGGAATGGTGATGTGAGCCACGCCTCGGGAAGCCAAAGCTGTGCGGATCGCGAGATCGGCCACGCTTTCCATATGCGCTCCGCTCATGATTCGCTCGTTGTAGACCGCCACATCCATGAAGAGCTTATCCAGTGCTACGTCTTGTTGGGTAAACGTACCAACCAGATCGCTGTGCTGAAGTCCTGTGATCGCAAGAACAGGAGCATGATCCATCTTCGCGTCGTAGAGCCCATTCAGGAGATGAATACCGCCCGGACCGGAGGTGGCAATACACACCCCGAGCTTGCCCGTGAATTTCGCATAGGCGCACGCCATAAAGGCAGCAGCCTCTTCATGCCTCACGTGAATGAATCGTATCCGCTCCTTCTGCTTGCGGAGAGCCTCGAAGACTCCATTGATGCCATCGCCTGGAAGACCGAATATGGTGTCAACCCCCCAAGCGATCAGGCGTTCTACGAGTATGTCCGATGCGTTGCTCATGTTTTTCTCCAGACAGACTGGTCCCTCGTGACTGGACAAACGGTTGGACGCATGTTTGGTCGTTGGGGTTTGATCCGTAAATGAATGATCAAAACAGAACAACTCTTGTCGGGCCCTTAACGCTTCTCGCTTCCGTGCATCCAAGTTTCGAGGTGCGAGATGCGTTCCAAACAGGTTGCCGACAATCCCAAAATGCGGAATTTATCATTCCCGCGCTGAAGGCTGGAATACACGTGCTCACCGAGAAACCTCTCGAAGTCTCTACGGCCAAGTGCAAGGAGATCCTCGACGTGGAGACGGCATCGAGCGCGAAGCTGATGGTCGCCTACAGGCTTCACTTTGAGCCGGCAACACTCGACACGATCGACAAAATTCGAGCAGGTCTACTCGGAGGAGTCCATCTGTTCGCCTCAACATTTTCTCAGCTCGTCGATCCCAACAATCATCGAGTTAAGAATGGGGAGTTAGCCGGTCCAGTTTTCGACATGGGGCCATATCCCGTGAATGCGGCTCGCTACGTCTTCGAAGATGAGCCCACAGCAGTTGTCTCCGCAGTCGGAACGAAACATCCCGAATCGGAGTTTCCGCAGAATTTCTACGATACTGTCGCCGTAACATTGCGCTTTCCGAAGAATAAGCTTGCCCAATTCAACTTGTCCTATTTCGGCAACCCCTCGAACTCGCTGATCGCTGTGGGCACGAAGGGAACATTGGAACTCGATCCTGCATATACGTTCGGCAAAGGGCTACCACAAGTCATCACCATTGGTGAGAAGAAGGACGAGCAATCCTTCAAGAACACGGATCACTTCGGCGGAGAGCTCAAGTACTTCTCCGAATGCATTCTCAATGACGAGAGCCCAGAGCCGAACGGAGAAGAAGGCTTTGCTGACGTCCGGGTTCTCGAAGGAATTATGGCAGCCCTCGAAAGCGGGAAGTCTGTAGCATTAGCTCCATTTGCGCGCTCACGACGAATCGACACGGAGCGTCAGAAGGCCACTTTACAGGCGGTTTCGACGCCCGAACTTGTCCACGCGGGAAATCCTGGTCGAGGCGCGGAGAAGAAGCCTAAGAATTGATTTACGAGCCGCCTATACCCGCTTAATACGGCAAACAAAATGGCTTCTCGAATACGGAAATCCAATTCAACGGAGGCTTGAGACCGTGGCCGACCTACACACTTTGCAGGACCCTACGAAGCAATATCCTTTGCCAAAGTTCAAACATCAGCCGCAACGTGTCCCAGGTTCGGATCGCAAGATGCAGCCCAAGGCCGATCACGGTGAAGAATCCTACCGCGGAAGTGGGCGTCTCCCCAACCGCAAGGCGCTCGTCACCGGCGGGGATTCTGGAATAGGTCGGGCCGCGGCTATCGCCTTCGCGCGTGAAGGCGCAGATGTAGTCATTAACTACCTTCCCAGCGAAGAAAGCGACGCCAAAGAAGTCGTGGAGCTGATTGAAGCGGCCGGACGCAAAGCATACGCGATTCCCGGAGACCTAAGCAACGAGCCTTTCTGCAAGAAGCTGATTCAGCAGGCCCACAAAAAGCTTGGTGGACTCGATGTGTTGGCTGTCGTGGCTGGAAAACAACATGCGGTTGAAAAGATCACCGACATTACGACCAAACAACTCGAAGCGACATACAAGGTAAATGTGTTTGCGCTCTTTTGGCTATGTAAAGCGGCTCTGCCGCTGATGCCGAAGGGTAGCTCCATCATCACAACTGCATCCATTCAGGCGACCCATCCGAGCCCAAGCTTGCTGGATTACGCCCCGACCAAAGCGGCAATTCTGGCCTTCACACGTGCGCTCGCTCGACAGGCCGCAGAGGATGGCATTCGAGTGAATTGCGTGGCGCCGGGTCCTATATGGACGCCACTCCAGACGAGTGGCGGGCAGCCAGATAAGAAGATTCCAGCGTTTGGAACCGAGACCCCTATGAAGCGACCTGGACAACCTGTCGAAATGGCTCCCCTCTATGTGTTGCTGGCGTCACAGGAATCCAGCTACGTGACAGGCGAAGTTTATGGAGCAACCGGCGGCTTGGAGATTTCGTAGCGACACGGCAAGAAGAGAATCCGTGACAAGAGTGGCACAGAGATTCCGGAAGCTTTTGTCTGTTTTGTTCACCGTCGTGTTCTGGGTTCTTCTTGAAGGTGGAGATTCAACCTCAAGGACTCTATTATGCATCGAACGTGAAGCAAGGTAATCCGAGGAGGACAAGTATGCCAGAGCAGGGATTGAAAGAGCTTTTCATTGATGAACTAAAGGATCTATACAACGCCGAAAACCAATTGGTCAAAGCTCTTCCGAAGATGGCCAAGGCGTCGGAATCTCCGGAACTCAAGGCGGGATTTGAGGAACACCTTGAGCAAACCAAAGGCCACGTTGAACGCCTCGAAAGCATCTTTTCGAAACTGGGCGAAAACCCCAAAGGGAAAAAGTGCAAGGGGATGGAAGGCCTGGTCGAAGAGGGCGCAGAAGCGATTGAGGAATACCAAGGCGCGGTGCGCGATGCCGCGCTTATCGGAGGGGCTCAGCGAGTCGAGCTTTACGAGATTGCCGGCTACGGAACAGTGATTGCGATGGCGGAGCAATTGGGTGAGTCTGGGCACGCCAAGTTGCTGGAGCAGACGCTGGCAGAAGAGAAAGAGACGGATGCCAAGTTGACCTCGCTGTCCGAAAAAGTGAATCCGATCGCGGCCGGCTCCGCAGACAGGAATAAGGGAGTCGAAGGAACTGCAAAGAAAACTGTCTCCCATCATGCTGCATGAGCCAAACTGACTCGGACTACTGGACTTCGAAACAGGAAGTTTTCGAAGTCCAGATCCGAATCAGTAGCGCGGGATTGGATGGAGGCTCATCAGAAATCCAGGGCTTAGCCATTGATACAAGCGAATTCGGCGGAGTAGATTTTGGAGCATGGCCAAAATATCAAAGATGCGACAGCCAGCTACGAAGCATGGATGCGCAGTTGTGCGACTGTTCTTCAGTCAGACCTTCGATTGAAGCACGAACAGATGAAAGAAAGTCCGTTTGGATTCCTCAGAGGCACATTTTATAGATGGGCTCAATTATGGCCATCGGTGTGCGCCGATCTCTGCCATGCGCCTAGAGTTCTCGCAGTTGGTGACCTGCATGTAAACAGCTTCGGCACTTGGCGAGATGGCGAGGGTCGGCTTTGTTGGGGCGTCGATGATTTCGACGAAGCCTATCCCCTGGCTTACACCAACGATCTCGTCCGCCTGGCGGCGAGCGTGAAGGTCGTAATCGATGCCGAAGGGCTTTCTATCAAGCTGAAAGACGGATGTGACGCAATCCTCGACGGATATTCGAAGTGCCTTGGTGAAGGCGGCCAACCTGTCGTTCTCGCCGAGCAAGAGCAGAAGCTGGGTAAGCTCGGCGTCGAAAGTTTCAAACCACCTTCCGACTTCTGGGGGAAACTGAATCGGCTTCCTGCGGTCTCCCAGCCCCTGACAAAAGACCTCAAACGTGCCCTCGAGAAGACCTTGCCTGAAGCGGGTATCGACTACAAAGTCGTCCGTCGACAAGCTGGGTTGGGAAGCCTGGGCCAGGAACGGTTCGTGGCCATCGCCAGGTGGCGGGGTGGCTGCATTGCCAGAGAAGCAAAGCTGCTGGTTCCTTCCGCGTGCGCGTGGCTGAATGACGAAGTCGAAAAGAGTCAGCCGTGGTATGAAAACGCGATAAGTTCGGCAGTTCGATCTTCCGACCCATTTCAGATGGTCTGTGGGTCGTGGCTTATTCGTCGTTTATCGCCGGACTCAAATCCAATCGATATTCAAACCCTACCGAAGCACAGCGACGAGGAGGTGCTCTTGAAGGCGATGGGGTCTGAAGCGGCGAACGTGCATCTGGGAACGAAGCGGCAAACTAAGAAAATTTTGAAGGACCTGAAAAGGAGAAAGCGCGCCTGGCTGCACGACGCTGCGGTACGGATGGCAAAGCTTCTGGAAAAAGACTGGAAGCGCTACCGGAAGATTTGAATACAGCGCTTCGCATCGTTTGAATTTAAAGAATGTGACTGGTCCTTCTAACCTATTTCAAGGTGATCGAGTCCCACGGGTCCGAAAACAGGCTTACCGGGCGGAAGAAATACACAGTGAGCATTACCGCGACGCACATCCGCCGGGCTTCATCCCCGAGCGTCCAGGTCTTCCCAGCCAGTCGCCAACAAATCCAATCCCCCCAAGCAACAACTACCACTCCAATCCCACACACGCGCCAACCGCAAGTGCCATAGCAAACCAATCGTTTCCACGAGAGCTGCCAAGGGAGGCGACCTTGGGGGCACGTTTGGGGGCAACTTTTCCGGATGGATTCGCAGTTTTTGCCGAAATTCTATGATTGGGACCACTTTTCAGTAGCGTCCCTGGCCACCGCTATTTTGAATCACTTAGAGCGCTTCCAGAAAAATCTTCCACCCGCAATCTGCCCATATTCGCGATTGGACAAGGCAGCAGTAATTCGAAGTCGATATTCCGATTTGGGCGGGTTGCGTGTCGGACAGAACAGGTCAAGAGCTAGGATGCTGTTGCGGCTCCCAAAGGCGCGGGCACAGCAGTGAGGATTGGTTTGTAAGCGGTCTCGTTTTGCTGGCAGTGCCTCCTGACTTCGTTAAGCCAAGACTCATATCTTCATTGGTGAAAAGCAGATGATCTACCTGCCGATCGTTCAATAGAGAAGGGCTCAGGACTGGTATTGCGGATTCCTAAACCTGAGCAGCAGAGGTTCGAGTGCCGAAGGCATCCTAGGGATCCTGAGTCCTCATCTGGTCGGTGATATCGACGCCAATGCCGATCATACGTTCGGAAGAATCGCCCATCATCACACCGCGCGCATCAATCCAGCAAACCGAACCATCGGGTCTCAGGACCCGATATTGTGCAGCATATTCGTCAGTCTCGCGAGACATGACCTTTCGAATTGCCGATTCAACAGTGGCGCGGTCTGCTGGGTGAATCCGGGGAACAGCCTCTGCCACGTTGCTGGAAAAGGTATCGCGGGTGAATCCCCATTGTCGGTACGACTCATCGGACCAGACAACGGTGTTCGCTTGAATGTCCCAATCCCATAGTCCGATTCGGAGGCCTGCGCACTCAGCCAATTCGATTCGCTTTCGCCAACCGGTTTCGACGACTTCGATGCGCTTCATTTCGGTGATATCCCTGAGCACACATGCAACCGCCTCCACAACCCCGGAGGCTTCGATGGGAGAATAGGAGACGCTCAATTCCCGCATACCGATCCCGGGTAAGCTATATTCCATGCTGAAGAGGACGGGTTTGCCGGAGAAACACTCGGCGAGCTTTGGCACAACAACCCTTTCGAAGACGTCCCTGTTTACGAATTCGGGAATAAACCGCCCTTCGATTCTCGCGTTGCCTGCGGCGAACACTTCATGGAACGCGCGGTTTGCGAACAGGCAGCGGTACTTTCGGTCGACAACGGCGACCATTTCATCGAGACCTTCGACGAGTCTTTCGTATTGCCGAAGCTTATCCTCGGCACTCTTTCGAGCAGTGAAATCCCTGACGGCGCAAGATACGCCTACAACCTCTCCGGCCTCATCAAACGCCGGCTGGTACGAGACAAGGAAGGTTCTCCGATCATGCGCGTGAGAGCCTGGCTCGCGAATCTCCAGGTCGGAAATTGGCTTACCGTTTAAAGCCCCTTTCACATGGGGCTCGATGAGCGGATACATCTCAGGGATGACCTCGGCGAGTGTCTTTCCATAGTGGTCCTCAATGGAGACATTATGCATCTCGGCGAGCCTTCGATTGATGTTGATGTACTTCAGATTCCGATCGAGGAAGCCCAAACCTACTGGTGCGCCGTCGTACACCGCCTGAAGTTGAGCCAGCCGTTGTGATGGGAGCCCCTCTCTGCAGTTGAGCGAAATCCCCTTCCGCTTACGGCCGGCACGCGAAATCCCGGATCGCGTCCGTAACTCGATGATTGACGGAAGCTCCTCGGCCGGCGCCGGTCTTCCGTAGTGCCAGCCCTGCCCCATGTCGCAGCCGAGCCGCAAGAGCATGTCAGCTTGTTCCTCTGTCTCAATGCCCTCGGCTATAGTGCTGAGTCCAAGGCTCTGTCCCAGCCCCACGACGGCGGCTACAATCTTTCGGCTCTCGCGCTCGGCCATCATTGAACTGACGAATGTTCGGTCTACTTTTAGTTCGTCGAAGGCGAGAGACTTCAAATGATAAAGACTGGAGTATCCTGTTCCGAAGTCGTCCAGCGCGATGCGGCATCCCATCGCCTTCAGATCCCTGGTGATGCTCCGAGCCGACGTCATGTTCTCTGCCATCGCGCTTTCAGTAATCTCGGCGGTTGCGCATTCAAGGGAAAACCCGGCGAACTCGGCGAGCCGCCGGAGATGTTCTGGCAGAGCTAAGTCTCGCAGTTGCAGCGGAGAGATATTGAACGAGAGTCTGAGTCCTTTCCCATGGAGCGCGAACGCCCGAAACGCTTTTTGCAGAACTTGCCTGCTGACCTCGCAGATCCAACCTTCCCTCTCAGCCATGGGGATGAACTCAATCGGAGGGACCATGCCGAAATCGGGGTGCTCCCAACGCGCGAGCACCTCAAAGCCGTGGAGCTTGCCCGTTGCGAGAACCACAAGTGGTTGAAAATGCGGGAAGAATTCCCCACATTGCAAGGCGCGGCGAATGTTCCAAGGATCAGATTGGGATGCGATGTCCATAATTCCAGTGACGCCATCGTAGGTTGGGATGCTTGTCAAGGATGTGATTTAAATCACATCTCTTGTCGTGCACCAGCTGAGCCAGCAGCGCGACGCGCGCTCGGGTGGCCGATCGGACTGTTTCACGTCCTTCCAGCGATCAACCAGCACATCGAAGACAAAGAGCACTACGTTTGTTTCTGCACTCGCGTTCTGTATTGCATTGAAACTCGGCTGTTCGCCCGCAGGACAGGAAAGGGGCAACGAATGGCTAGACTGACCCAAGCGCGATATGTTTCGCTGGGCCTACCCGAAGACTTCCGTGAACCCGGTGAATGCTTTGAGAGCGGAGTAGGGATAGAACTTGGCTTATTGATCTGGTGACAAGAGAATGTGGACCGAAGCGTCAACCTTGAGTGGTCGCGAGAAGTCGCTGTGTTGGAGGTGAAAGCTGTTTCTAGATGGTCAAAAGGGGTGTGTGAACTTGGGAGCCGTTCTTCGCGCTTCGATCAGGGCTGTCTTCAGCTTGCCGTTTGCTCCTTTTCACCTCGTACATCGCGGCATCGGCAGCGTTCAGGAGAGCGTCTTTTGTGACGCCATCGTTTGGATAAAGAGCAACTCCGATGCTGGCTGAACCCACTATGACATGCCCTTCGATAGAAAAAGGAGCGTCGAAGCAGCTCGCCAACCTCGCAACGATTATGTCCAGGTCATTGAGTCCGCGGTCCAGTGAGACAAGCGCAGCGAATTCGTCGCCGCCCAACCGGGACAGAATATCTCGGCCCATCAACTGGCCGCTCATGCGGAGGGCAGCCTGCTGGAGGTAAGTGTCCCCCGCACGATGGCCGAACGTGTCATTAATTAACTTGAATTTGTCGAGATCGATGTAGATCAACCCAAGAATTCTGGTCGATCGCCGCGCCTCTTCGATCTGTGTTTCGATGAACCGTTCTAGTGCGAAGCGGTTGGGGATATCGGTAAGTAGATCGTATTCCGAACGCCTACGCAGATCGGAGTAGAGCCGCCGGGTCTCAATTGCCAGTGTGGCCAACCGCGCTCCATTGCGCAGAACTGCGCTTTCACGGTCGATCGGCGGGGTGTCCGGATCGAGTGCGGCGAATATTGTGCCAAGCGCCCGGCCAACACGTGCATCGATGCTCTCCCGGACGATGCGCAGCTTGAGCAGGTCACGCGGGCATTCCCCGAGCGGCTCATTACCGGCGACTTCACACCAGCAGGGAGCGCCCTCCAGCGCATAGGAGACCATCGCGGCAATCTGCACCAGGACCTCGGCCAGGGGTCGTGATTCGTTGATATCTTCAAGAATGCGACTGCGCTGCCGCTCCAGGTTGGCTTCGACCTCGGCGCGAGTCGACATAATGGCGGTTTGGCGGTGCACTTTGCGCTCAAGTACCCAACCCCTGAGAACTACGACAAATACCAAGATCAGAAGCGCCCCAAGGGCCACAAGGAGGTTGCGCGTGTTGATGAGTGAAGGTCCGGCAACGACCTCAATATCTGCGGGGGACCGCATCAGAATATCGAAGGGCACCTCACCGGGGAAGGGATTGGCGTCCTCCGTGATGCAGATGCCGGTGACACGGACCTTGGCGCTGACGGGAATCCGCTTCATAGGCGGAATCGCGGCGCTGTTGGCGGAGGGATGGCGGAAAACGGCGGTGAAGATTTGGCCGTCGGCGGTGAGGTGATACTCGTCCTGCGTAGCTCCGCGAGCTTCTGAGACCACCTGACCTTCCACGTTCACCAGGTCGATGATATGGTGGCTCTCGGCCAGAACCTTCCTCGTAGTGACGAAGGGCGCGATGGGCGACTGTATATGGCTATCCAGTATCTCGCCGCGGGCCAGTCCCAAAAAGTCGTTATGCGCATCGGGGAAGCCGGTTGCGTCCACTACATCGCCCACAAGCAACGGACCTTGTGTCTTAGTTGAGATCCACAGGCTTTTTGCGCCGTCCTGAAGAACGACGGATGAACCCGGCTGGTAGTAGGTGATAGTCCCATGGACCCGGACTCGCTGTGTGCCCCTGTCACGATAATTGGTGATAACCAAGTCCATTGGCGTAAGAGGGAGAGCCCACGGACTCGCGGCGGCGTGCTTGAGAATTCTTATGTTCGCGGGCGAGGAGACGTTGAGTATAACTCCAACGATTTGCATCTTGCCGTCGAATTGTCCGCCCGCAACTCCAGTGATCTCCACCTCGGCGTCCAAAAGCTCCTGTAGTTTCTCCGCTGTGTAGTCGCCTTGTGCCAGCACTATGATGTAACCGCCTATGGTTTGAATCTGCAAAAAGGCGAAGTGACGATGAGGATCCCCGTTGTCGGCGGCCCGAACCACGCCGCGAATTGACACCAGCATACAGTCGTGCTGGACGCGGATCAGCTCGTCGTAGGTGGCCGGGACGGGCTTGGGAAGTTGGCCATGGCGCAGAACGGAAATGCTCTTGCTGACGACAATGGGGTTGAAGCTGGCTGCAGTCTTGCCCTGGATGAGGACGCGATCGCCAGGAATCAGCACGGTATCTTTAGGAGGGCTGACGTAGATGCCTGCGCCTTCGTCCTGCACAAAGAGGAGATAATCGACTTTATGGGTTACTGTTGCTTCAAAGGCGACCGGCAGCCCGTTGGCTGCCTGAGCGTTGGTGAGTCCCGTAATCTGGCGGAGGGTGGTCAACGTGACGGCAGCTTCAGCCCAACCGTTCGAGGCCAAGCCGAAGACAATCGCCACTGCTAAAATCAGTGTCTTCACCGGATAGAATCCTGCCGATCTGTCGAAAACCTTTAGATTCTCAACCTCCTATCGGCATCACCGGAATATCTTCTACCCGGGGAGCCTCGAATTGAGCGCCGGATTGGCCAATTCTGGATTCTTATCCTGAGTTTCTTCGCCTGATCCTTCTTGAGGAGCTTCGTCAAAAAACTGGCCCCACACTTCGAAACTAGCTGGGTGCTCGCTTCATCTCTGAAAAGTCCCCCTTTCCCACTAGGAGAAAGGGGGCAGGAAGGTCACATGAGCAATTTCAGGAGAATTGCTCGTGCGACAAAGATTACGTCCCGTTGTCACGTTCGAGTCGGTCATTTGATTCGCGCTCTGCGATTCCCCGAAATAAACTGCTTTCCGCCGCCATTCCATCAACTGAGATATGACTTGGAAGATGAGATCTCACTGTTCGCAGGAGAGTCACAAGTATCTCAATGATTTCATCCAGAGGCAGATCTGTTCCGAAGTCTCGAAGGCTACCTGCGATGCTGCATTGATCTGTCCTTCCGATTGGAATGAACTTCGATTTCTCCGAGCGCTCGAAGATGAATCGTCCCTCAATATCCTGCAAGACATATCCACGCTGCACCAATGTTCTTAAAATCCGGTAAGTCGTGCTTTGGGGTACCCCTGCGAGTTTGGAAATTTCATTGGTCTTCAAGGGGATATCGCTCGCATAAAGAAATTCAAGAATGTCAAACGTGCGCATTACTACCGGTACGGAATAGAATCGACTCTTAGAAAGTCTCAACAATTCAGATCCCTCCTGGCTCGAGAATCCCTCGGCACTGCTAACGACTTCGAGTCCAAGACAAGCGCTCGAAGCGCCCAGGGGAACAGCCCACACCTACCTCACATCAAACTTTCCCTTTCAGATCATCTCCAGGACAAGAAGATTCCAATCCATGAACCCCTTGTGACTCAGTGCGGCTCCGGTGTCAGGATGGTAGTACTCATTCAGCGAGCCATTGGCTTCAAGGTCCCTCGACAGCAGGAGGAGAGTCTTGTCGGCCAGCGCATCTGCTTCCTTCTCGTATCCATATCGTTGCAGCGCTTTCCATACGAAGTAGTTCACGATGATCCAGATTGGTCCAAGCCAATTGCTTGGGTTGGACGTAAATTCCAAAGAGTACATTGTCTCGCGGGATGAAAGCGACCTCACACCCCATTGCGCGCAGAGGCGGTCGTCCGCGAAGTAATTTGTGCTTACAAGTGTTTGCGCGTTCAGTCGAGACGCGATGCCGCACCATAGCGGTAGGAATCCAGTGAACATCTGGATCCTCGTCGGGAGGCATCTCCACGACATGTCCATGCCTCGCGGTATGGATGGAATCAGCTCAGCCCGCCGATCGACACATTGCACATCGACGGTGTAGTAGAAACCATCTCTGGGGTCCCAGCAGAATTTCTCGATCTGTTGCGCCAACGCTGCCGCCTGGTTTAAAAGCTGGTGATGGTCCGCTAAACGTCCGAGCCGCCGTGCGAGTTCCGCGGACGCCATGAGGTCCTGATAAAACAGGCAATTTAGAAGCAGATTAGCCGAGGAAAAGAAAGGCCGGCCAAATGTGGTTGG
This sequence comes from uncultured Acidobacteriaceae bacterium, assembly GCA_963704415.1. Lineage (GTDB taxonomy): Bacteria > Acidobacteriota > Terriglobia > Terriglobales > Acidobacteriaceae > Telmatobacter. The sequence goes on from OY969908.1 coordinate 4,700,803, forward strand.
GTCGTTGTCATCACCGATTGCGACGTCGTCACCCCACACCAGCAGGCCAATGCGAGAAGAATTGTGCTTCACCCATGAATCGTAGAAGCGCAGAATCGAGTCGAAATGCGGCTCCAACCAATTCGCATCACCTCGCTGATCGCAGGCGAGCAGCCCAAGCTGACCGAATACAGGCTTGGCCTGGTTTCTCGCAGCTGAGTTCTTGCCGGAAAATCGGAAGGCGTCCGGGTTGTCCGCGGTCATCATGATTGGGATTTGCCCTCCAGGTGAAGCGTGCTCAAGAAAGTTCAGGAGACTTCCGGACACATGCTCGCAGAGCTTTTGCTTGAACGACTCATCGTGCTGCAGCGCGGCGAGACGAAAAAGTCCTTGGCTGGTCCAAAGTGTGTCCCAGTCCCAAAGGTTAGTTGAGTAGGCTTCGCCGGGCAGGCTGGGTGCAACGCTGGGGTGCTTCAGAATTCCATCGGGAGACCTCAGTAGCTGCGGAGCATTCGTCGCGAAATAGCGGAGCAATGCATCCCCGTGCTGACGCCTCTCGTCGCCTGTGAGAAGCGCCGCGTCGCCGCTGGCGGAGCTTTGGTGCTCTTCGCTGCGAGCTGCCAGTAAGGAGGCAGCACTGGACGCGGCCAGTCCAGCCAAAAGATCACGTCTGGAGATAGGGGTCATTCTTTCCTTTTCCTCTTGGGCTCTCATTTGGTTGTTGCAGTTGCGCATGATCAGTTGGCTTCGTCCTTCGACCCAAATGGTCTGATTCGCGGTCGGAATTCATTCGAGTCGACCGATCGTCTTCGGCAGCATGTGTGTTTCCTCGCGACGTCCGTGTCCTTAATTCGTTGGGGGGCGCTTGTAAACTTGGATTCATGGCTGAGTCGTGTCTCCCAGTTGCTGGGGGGTGACCTCGCCGCCTTCCAAGAGAATCCCGGCTCGGGCAAGGCGGCCGCTTTCAATGGCATGAAGGCGCCGGAATTCGGCTATCGCTTTGTTCTGCCCTTCGTGGTCGCCGGTCATGCGCAGGGCGCGGGCCAGTCGATACCAGGCGACTTCGTCGTTTGGGTTGAGTTCGATCGCTCGATTGAGTTGGATGGCGGCTTCACCGGCCTTCTGAGTTTCGATGAGGATGCCGGCTAGGCCTACACGTGCCTGTTCGAATTCCGGGCGACGTTCGATGAGAGATTCGAATTGCAAGCGGGCCTGATCGAGGTTGCCCAGGTCGTATTGAATCTGCGCCAGCTCATAGGCGGCGTTGCTGTTCGTTGGATCGAGGACGAGTTCGGAGCGAAACTGGTCCGCAGCCTGATCGCGGTCTTTGGAGTCTCGCGATTGCTCAAACCGGGCGAGGTATACGCGGCCCATGCGGTAGTGGACTCCCGGGCGACGGGGCTCAAGGCGAAGGACGCTTTCGAAACTGGCCAATGCCAAATCGTATTGCTTTTCGCTCTCCTGGGCTTCGGCTTTGGCTTGGAGCATCCAGACGGAGTCAGGGGCCTTGTCGCGGAGCTTCTCCATGGTGAGGTAGGTGAAGTTCCCGTAGATGCGGCCGGTCTGGTAGAGGATCTCAGGATCGTCGGGATAGTCATTGTTCAGGGCAAGCGAGGTCTCGACGGCTTCGGGGTCGCGGTGGAGCGCGGTATAGGCGCGGAGGAGTTCGAGGCCGCATTGGCGCTTGAGCTCAGGCTCCGTTGCCGAGCGATATCCGGCTTCGAGGCCGGGCAGGGATTCGGCGGAGCGACCCGATTCTTCGAGGCAGATAGCTAACAAAGTCTTCGCCCTGGTGAGCGACGGTTTGAGGCGCAAAGCGTGGCGCAGGGCGTCGATGGCGGGCTCCATTTTGCCCTCTTGGAAGTAGACTGCGCCCAGGTTGGCGTAGAGCTCGGCAACGTCAGGCTCGAGTTTGGCGAGTTCAAGATAGGCAGCTTCCGCAGCATCGAATCGGCCTGCGTCCATCGCCTGCCGGGCCTGGCCGGCGAGCTCCGCTGCGCGGTCGTTCGACGCAGCCTGGCTCGCTGGAGCAGGCTTGCCCGCGGCGAGTTCCGCAAGCGAAGCGGAGATCATGATTGCGGATAGAACACATGGGAGTGAGCGCATGGCCGCCAGCTACAGACTTAGTTAGCGAGGTCCGCCACAGCCTGAAAGCGACCGCGGCGGACCGTGCTGTGAGTGGATGGCATCGGCTAGAAGATGAACTTGCCGCTGATCTGGAGGATCCGTTGATTTGCCGCGGCTCCAATCTCTCCGACATCCCCGCTATCGCGGGCATTGTTTATCGCCACATTGCCACCCCCTTGTTGCGAGTTATCCACGTAGAACTGCGGATGGTTGAAGGCGTTGAAGGCTTCAAAGCGAAGCTGGAACTTGGCGCGCTCGGTAATGTTGGTGTTCTTGTAGAGGCCGAGGACGAAGTTTTCAACGCCTGGCTCGTTGACAATGTTGCGCGCCGAGGTCCCAAACGTCCCAGGCGTGGGGTCCGGGAAGAGTGCCTCATTCGCGGCAATGTCCGCGGCGGCATTGGCGCTGCCGGGCAGGAAGAACTTCATTTTCTTGGGTGAATCATTACTGAGTTGGCCGCAACGGTTAGAGCCAAAGCCAGTCGCTATATCCAGGAGTCCGCCCACGCCCGACGCGCCGTCGTAGTCGTAGCAATTAACGGACATGGGAAAGCCTTGCTGGAAGGTGGCGATTGCGGAGGTTTCCCATCCCCCAATTACGGCGTTGACGACCGGGTTGACCTGATTGGCAAGCTGCCTGCCGCGGCCGACCGGGAGATCGTAGACCAGGCTGGTTACGAAGCGCTGGCTCGCGTTGAAGTCAGACCGTCCGTAATCCGCTTCAGGGTTGTGGTTGTTCAGAAAGCCTTGCCATCCCTGCCCATCGCCGCCGGCGGCGGCGGCGGAGGACTTGTCGTCAAGGTTCTTGGACCACGTATAGACGCTTGTGACGGCGAGGTGGCCGCTGCGATGCTCGAACTTGAAGTTCAACGCGTTGTAGTTGGAGTGCCCGATCCAGGAAGAATTGATCGCGGTAGCGAAGTTTGGATAGGGAAAGCGTTGCGAGAGCGGGCAGTCGCCCAGTTCCGATGCCGCAACACTTGCGTAGCAGGCCGGCCCGTTGACAGGCGGCAAAGCCTGGTTGATGTTCTGGCGGGCCAACAAATTGCTGCCTTTGTTTCCTATGTAATTCACCTCGAACGTGGTGTTCCTGGCCAACTCCCTTTCCACCGAGGCCGTCCACTGTGTGACGAATGGATTCTTCGGATGATCGGAGATGATCACCGCAATGAAGGTATTGTCGGCAGGGACAGCAGGGGCAGGGGTCCAGTAATTGCCCCAAAGTTGATTGGTAGTTTGGTAGCTTGATAGTCCGCTGCCCTGCGACAGTTGTTGGCGGGTGATATAGGGATAGAGGTCGCCGGAGTCGTCCATTTCCCGGCCTTCCATGCCATCCCAGAATATCCCGCCGCCGGCGCGGACCACCGTCTTGGGATCCAGGCGATAAGCGCCGCCGAAGCGCGGGCCGAAGTTATCCCCTTCGGTTCTGCCTGGGTGGTTGGCGCCGCAATACTCGTAGTATCCGTTACCCGGCGGTGCTATGCCGTCTGTGGCGAGCGCCGGATCAGCGAAGCACAAGCCACCCAGGGGATTGTTGGGATCTATCCAGAGATATCGGTTGCCGGCCGAGGTGGGAATGGGACGAATATCCCAGCGCAGTCCGAGATTGATCGTCAGCTTGTCGTTAACCTTCCAGTCGTCCTGGATAAAAGCAGCGCCGTACTGGAAATTGTAATCGTGCAGGTTGCTGGCGTTGGTCGAGCTCGGAGGGGTCAAAGGGGCGGGCATGAAACCGTTCGCGCTCTCATAGTAGCCGAGGAGGAAGTCCGCCACCTCGTTCCCAGTGGTTGTCGCGTCGCCGTATGTATATTCGCCGAGAAAGTTGTCGGCGTTGCCCCGGAAGAGGGTCCACCGCTTCCAGTCTGCGCCCACGGTGAGGGTGTGCGCGCCACGAATGTAGGACAAGGCTTCGCTGAACTGCCACATGGGGTTGTCGCTGTAGGTGTAGGCGTTGTTGGCGCCGCCGAAGCCGCCCAGATTCTCGCCATTCTGATTGTTGAATTCGAAGTTGGGATATGTACGCGCCACAGTGGGGAGATTGGTGAATACGTTGTTCAAGCCGAGCGACGCTTGAATCGCATTGGTTGTATTCGATCCGTAATTGAGCAGGTAGGAATCCATTCTTCCCATGGTGAACTGGTTAACCATGTGGGAACCGATGTTGAGGGTGTGACCCACGGCCCAATTGGTGTTGATTTCCGAGACTCCGGAGCCGCTGACCGGCCCTCCTATGCCGCCATATCCAAACGAGTTGTAGGTCGAGTATGAGCCCCTGCCAAAAAGCCTGCCCCATTTGCCCATATCCTCGTCGATGCGATACGTCTGCTGATTGGTGTGGGTGGTGCCGGACGACGGCAGGACAATATTGTCAAGGGGATTCGTTCCGCAGCCTGAACAATTTGGTTTTGGGATGAACCCCTGGGCGATGGTCGCCGCCGACAAAGTTGCAAATCTCGCGGCCGGAATGAGAGAGGCGCAGCTCACACCGTTGGAATCGGTACCGCTCGGGAAGGGCTTCCCGGTTGTGGGATCTGTGACCACCTTGGTCATACATCCCAACAGTTGGTCCGGTGTCATTACGGTCGAGTATCCCGCGTTCGCGCCAGCAATTTCGCGTAGACCCTCGTAGTTGGCCATGAAGAACGTCTTGTCTTTCCCGTTGTAGAGCCACGGAATCCTGACCGGGCCGTCGACAACGAAGCCGAATTGGTTATAGCGCAACTCCGTGTTGGGGCCGGACTGGAAGTATTGCTCGGCGTCGAAAGCGTTGTTGCGATCGAATTCGAAGAGCGCTCCATGAAAGTTGTTGGTGCCGCTCTTGCTGACCACGCTGATCTGGTTGGCGCCCATGCCGTACTGCGCAGAGTACGTCTCACTCAGCACCTTGAATTGCTCGATGGCGTCGATGGAGAGGACAGTTGACGGGACGTTGACCGTCTGATCCGTATTCATGATGCCGTCGAGCAGGTAGGTGTTGGACTCCGGCCGGCCGCCGTTGATGCTGATGGCGTCGCCGGCGCCGGGGTGACCCGACTGTTCGCCGCCGATCGTGGTCGCGCCGGCCCCGATAAAGAGAAGATCGGTGAAGTTGCGCCCGTCGAGCGGTAGATCGGTGACCTGCTGCGAACTGACAAGCTGGGAGATGGCTGACGTATCGGTATCGAGTTGGACAGCGTCCGCGGTGATCGTCACCGTGGAGCTCTCCGCGCCGACTTTGAGGACGATGTTGACGCGGGCCTGCTGATCGACAACCAGTGTGATGCCCTTGACTTCTTCCTTGGCAAAGCCCGTGGCCTCACCAAGGACGCTGTACTGACCTGGGATGAGGTTGGGCACAGTGTAGTCGCCGACCGATGTGGTGGCGACTTTGTTCTCGACTCCGGTGGCGGTGTTGGTCACAACGACCGTGGCGTTGGGTATCACGGCGCCGGTGGAGTCTTTGACCGAACCGGTGATCGTTCCGGAGTAGACAGTTTGGGCTGTAATCCTTCCGACTGCCAGAACCACCAATACGACCAGGACCGCGAATGCTCTATTCCGTGAGCTTTGCTTCATGTGTCTCCCTGACATTTCGCCTCCGAGGTGAGATTTCCATAGGCCAATGATTTGCCTATTGGAAAACCTGCTGATACCGCGTTACTCTCTGGGAAGCGTTACTAGATCGCTTCGATTGCAGCCCAACTGGAGCCCCCCGACACTCGTCCGAAAATTCGGGGAGGTGAGAAGACGATTTCCCAGATCAGCGACCCATTCGTATGGTTGACCTATGATTTGATCAAGATTGCTACCGTAACTCACACGTGTTGACACGGCCCTCCAAACACCGCAAGTCATTGCAGTCAAGGGAGATTTACTAAGCCAGTTGCGAGGCGTATTAAGGCGATGTTACGTTGAATCGGCTGAATCTTGGGGCCGCGGAGTGAGACCATGACGTCCACTGGGTCAGTGACGGGTGCTTGGCACCCAAAAACACAGAGCGAGAGACAGCTGGTGCGCTCGCAACTTGAAAAAATTGTGAGCGACGGTAGATTCGCTGCCAGCAAACGCTATCCACAGCTGCTCCGGTACATCGTGGAGCAGACTCTTGCGGAAAGCGACGACAACTTGAAAGAACGCACGCTCGGGATTGAGGTGTTTCATCGGCCAGCGGATTACGATACCAATCTCGATCCTGTCGTGCGGCTCTGTGCCGCGGAGGTGAGGAAGCGCCTCGCCCAGTATTACCAATTACCGGCCCATTGGGGCGAGCTGAGAATCGAATTGAATCCGGGATCCTATGTTCCCATCTTCTCGCCGCCTGTCCGGGATGCTCCCGCTGTCGAGGTAATTTCCGCGGAGGCCCCCTCTAAAGGGGAGATTCAAGCAGGGCAGAGCAGCCCGCCCAAGAGGGCGAGAAAAAACTATTGGCCGGCTGCTTCGATAGCTTCTGGCGCGATCATCGTCGTGATATTCGTCCTTGGTACTCGTTCTTGGAAGCAGTTCAAGAAACAAGAGTCCCCCCTCGAAAAACAAAAGTCTAGTCTCGAGGAAGTCTGGTCTCCGTTGCTCACCAGTAGCAAGCCTATCTTGTTCTGTGTCGGCGAATCGGAGTTTTCTACCCTTCCTGATTCCCCGCTGACTCAGCTCCAGAACGGGGCTGATGAAGGATCGATTCTTCAGGCGTCCGGGGACAAGAACGACTTTGTTCCTTTTTCTGATGTGCAGGTTCTTACCAGGTTCGTGTCTCTGATCGTGGCTCACGGAAATGCATTCAAGGTTCAGAATTCCCGGGCTACCGTTTCCTCTCAGCTTCGCGAAGGGCCGGTTGTTCTGATTGGAGCGCTGAACAATGCCTGGACGCTGAACAGAACGTCTTCTCTCAGGTTTCACCTGCAAGGACCTGAGGGCCCGGATCGAGTTTACTGGATCGCGGACACACAGCACCCCGATTCACGTGCGTGGCAAGTCGGTGCACTGGCTCGGAGGAGCCACGTTCTCACAGACTATGCAATAGCCGCCCGCTTCACGGACGAGAGCACCGGCCAGTTAGTTCTGGTCGCGGCGGGAATTGCGGGCAGCGGAACCAGGGCCGCCGGTGAATTCCTCACCGATGAAGCAAGTTTGAAGCAGTTGAGAGATGGCGCTGGCGTCGACGGGAGTAAAGCGAATTTCGAAGTCGTCCTCAGCTCGCAGGTAGTCAACGGAATGCAGGGCAAACCAAAGGTGGAAGCTAGAGCGTTCTGGTGAGTCTACGTGCGCTATGGCCGACCCCGCCCCGGAGTCAGTAAAGGAGGTGGATTCAATCGGTCGATGCAAATAGGAATCGAACCTACAACCTGTCGGTTAAGAGGCCGAATGCTTTGCGTTCCCGGGCTTCCGCGCCGACGAGATTCCGGAGATTGATGTGGCACTCGAGGTAGCACCGCAATAAGCTCGCTCCACAAATTATAGTAACGACTGCTGTTGTAGACACTACACCTGACTCGAAATCAGGCATAGTCGAAAGGCTATCGGGAGTTCGAATCTCCCCCTCTCCGCCATAAGGGTCACCCATCGACCCATAAATACCTAACTACACATGCTTTAGAGCGTATTTGCTGCGGATTGACGGCCCGGTTACCCTTGTCTACCCTTATTGAAAATAGGTCACTTATGGGTCGCGATGGGTCGCCGCCTGACAAACCTGACAACTCTACTGGGTAGGGTAGGCGGAGATGCCCGCACTCTCCGCCTCCAACCAGTAAGCCAGTTCAGTATGTGGCTTATATCGCTATATTTAAATGGTTTACAGCGGTCATTGTTGAATTTATATTTTCGTGTTTTTCCGCTTACTTTCCCCTTTATTGGGCGAGCTTTCCGGCAAGCCTGACAAAATAAGAACCTGTGAATTTCCGGCTCAAAACGGCCTCATCGGAGTGTCTGTTCCAAGGTCGCGATGTGTTTCGTATGCTTCGCTTAGTTGCGTTTACTGCGAATATAAGGCAGAATAATCCTGGAGGTACAGATTATGACGCCGACTGCTGTTCTGGTCCCGGAAATTCCATCGGAGGCTGAAGCCGTGATTGCGCGCGAGACCAAGGAGATTCTTGCTCCCCGGATCGGGAAGGACGCCTCTCTCGATCTGCGAGCGATGGACCTCGAGTCTGAACCGACAGTGAAGATCCCTGCCTCCGCCGCCCGCCTTCTCGTCCAAATCCTCGACGAGATGAGCCGCGGCAACGCGGTCAAAATCGTTCCGGTCCATGCGGAACTCACCACTCAGGAAGCTGCAGATCTGCTCAACGTTTCGCGGCCCACATTGATTCAGATGCTCGAGCAAGGACTGATTCCGTATCGGAAAGTTGGAACTCATCGCCGCGTACCGTTCGCCAAGGCGATCGAGTACAAGCGCAAACTTGAAGCGGATCGTCGCGCGGCACTTGCCGAATTGGTCGCGTACGATCAGGAACTCGGCCTCTGATCTATGCCCGCGTTCACGGCTTTTCTCGATGCCAATGTCCTGTACCCTGCCCAGCTGCGCAACCTTCTCATGTATCTGGCGGTGCCGGGCATCTTTCGCGCGCTGGTCTGAGTGTGTGCAAGAGGAGTGGATTAGAAACCTGCTCGACAACCGCCCAGACCTGACGCGCACACAGCTTGAGCGCACGCGTCAATTGATGAACGTGCACGTTCCCGACGCACTCGTTACTCGCTACGAACAACTCATCCCCGCGCTGACATTGCCGGATCCGAACGATCGCCACGTACTCGCGGCTGCCATCCGCGGCGGCGCAAGTGTCATCGTAACGAACAATCTCCAGGACTTTCCTGAGAATTTCCTTGAAGAGTACGAGATCGATGTTCAGACCCCGGACGAATTCATCCTGCATCCGATCGGCCTCTATCCCGCAGAAGTCTGCGCAGCCGCCGAGGATCACCGTGCAAGCCTTCACAATCCGGCCATGTCCCGCGAGGAGTATCTTGAAATGTTGCTACATCAAGGTCTCGTCGAGACGGTGCGCGCGCTGAGAGGGATTTGCGGATAAGCGATGAATCGCAGGCCTAGCCCTCAGCTTCAACACCCCGATGAAGCCAATATTTGGACAACGTAGACGATGAGACTCAAACAGTGGATTTAGTTCCTTCGACCGGGATTGCGCCGAGGGAAGAATATGTTCCTTGGCAAAAGGCCTTCAGTTGTTGGCCTTCTCCCAACGAAAGAGTCAACGCGACTCCCGGATTGAGGCAATAAATACCGCCAGTTATGAGAGCCAATATGCATATACCTAGAACCGAGGAACGGGTTTTCGTGAATGAACACGAAGCCATAGACCGCAACTCGCATCAGCGCAGAATCGCACGGCGGACGGGGCGACTATGAATCCAAGCACGCCGCCTCCCCAAACGAATCACGAATGGGTGGCGCAACAGTGGGCCATCTATCAGGCAAGTTCCCTCCGTCCTTTTCTCGTACCTACCGCTTCTCCCCTTGTGGCTAAGATTGCGGCGTGATGCCAAGTCGGGCGACCTCGGACGTCTCACTTCAGAGCTACTTCAAACCGCCGCTGACGCCGGAGCGAGAAATCGCCGGGGTCATTTGAACCGACGACGAATAGGTGAGCAGTTTCATTAGTCGCCCCAGATCAGGTCAACGAGTTCCTCAATCCAGCCAATCTCCATCCAGCTTTTTGACATTCATTGTTATGCCTTCAAAGGTCACTTGATACACGCCGTTGGGTAAGTCCTCCGGGGCAAGATGAATGTCGCACTTGACGTACTCCGAAATATTGAGTTGGGGCAGCGATACCTTAACCGCGCTCACTGTGCATTCTGCCTCATGGCCCATGCCCTTTAACCATCCCGACATCATGACAATTTCACGATGCGATGTCGTCATTCATCCCCATCCGTCCCGATTCGCGTAAACAATACACATCCTCTTTGTGCAAAAACGAGAATGAGAGCCAGCAGATACAGCCTCATGGGCAACATGGTCGCGCCAAAAATCTGAATCGCAAGTTGAATAACGCAGCAAGTGCTAACGCGATTACGGGGCACAACAGACGAAGAAAATCCGCGTATGCCCGTGCGGCCAACCCGGAGAACCCTGACCCGCAGCAGAGCTATTTTGCGGGGCTTGTATGGACGGTACCTTTGGTGATTGGTTGGTTCACGCCGCCGCGAAAAGAGCGTTGGTGGTGGAACCCGGTCATTTTGTGCCCTTGGACGCTAAAGCAGGGCTGACCCGCGTCGGCTTTGCAAAACGGACACGCAATCTCAAGCAGGGACTTTGTCATGCCCTCAACGTCAGTCCTGCCACGGTCCTACGTCTACACCCGGTCAAAACAGCCGGATTCTACCCCGCCAGACTCTTCAGCGGCTCGTCCACGGTCATCCTAGCGGCCAAGAACTTCCCGTGTACCTCGGTGATGAAGAAACCGGTACCATCACTTTCCGGGTAAATACTGGCGTCCTTCCGTTGTCCCTCGCACGCCTTGCGAATATCGCCAACTGTCTTCCTGCCTTTGAAAATGCTCACCGTTCCGAGCGCCTTGGTCGCGTCGTCGGAGTCCAGAAGATGCCCACAATTGTGTTCGAAATAGTCGATGCGCATAGACCGATTGTAGTCCCGTCTCGGCGTAGGGTTAGAAGTATGCTCTGTGTAAAACGTCGCTCGCTGTCCCGTTTTGCTCACGTTGGCAGAATATTTAGACGCTTGGGATGACGACGGTTGACAAGCCGAGCAAGCAATCCCTTGTGACAGGGCGCACATCTTCTATTTCAACGGCGTGACACTCTCTCGGCACCTTACATGGAACGCTGTCTCCTGACCCCGGTCGCCGTAACGCTACATCTTGTAGTCAATAAGGATGACCGGGCCTTTTTTGCCTGCGGTAAGAATGACATCCAGCGTTTTCTCCTCCACCGCCTGTTGGTGCTAGAAGCTGCCTTGCAACGAGTCGAAGAACTACGGCGCATCGCAGCCGATAAGCCCACCCCATAGAGGAGTCTCGCGATTGCTGGAGGTAAGATCGCGTCGGGAACGTACGTTGACATCCGGGATTTCAGTTCCCTTGTCCAGAGCGCCTCGCCGTGTCATGCTAGGACGCGCCGCCGAAAGGTGTCGCGGGGGTAGATGCATCGTTGGTGTCGCAGCTTTGCGTGAATGTCGAGGTGGCAACGACCTTCCCGAATCTCCTCCTGAGAATCAAACCTCGTGATGTGCGTCACTGCATTCAACTTCCGGCCACAATAGCTTTAGCTTAGACAGTACCCCTTTTACGCTGCACGCAGGGAGCCCCTTCTGAGAAGGGCTCCCTCCTTTTCGCATCTCGGGCGATTCGGGCAAAGAACAAACCGCGTCCTTCGAAATGGCGCAGTTTGAGGTTCCAAAGGTGTTGCGAGAGGGTTTGGTGCGGCGGTGACCTTTGGATATGGTGAAGCATGAAGCATGAACCGATTGTGGTTGAGAGACGCGACTGGCGGATTACGAAGGCTGCGTGTTCGTGTGGAACAGAACTCCAACTTGAAGGTAATGTTGGCTCTGTCAGGGAACAGTCCCAGAAACTAGTCGCAGCGTTTCAGAAGCACAAGTTAGAGAAAGAAGCGGCACGCCAGAAACCCGTTCAATTCGATTTGCAAAAGCCCCCCGGGATGAAATGCTGCGAAGAAGTGAACTACCATCCCGTGTAAGTGAGGGTTGACGCAAGTCAAGCCTCTGTTTCCCAATTTGCTGCAATCTTCTTGGCCTCATTGCCAACATCGAACTCGCAAATGCGGCGGAGGAATTGAATCCGCTCAAAGTTAATACCCCGGACCTCGCCCAATAGCTGCTACGCTGTCTTGAGGGCGGTCAATGAAGCTATCAGGTGTTGTGTGTTTCGAGGGTCTGACCGCAGCCGGGGTCCGCGCACTGCGCGAATTTGAAGACCAGAAGCTAACGGGGATCACATTCACGTTTGGTCCAATCTCCGATAGGGCGGTCGTCCAGTGGAATTCAATAGCGCGTTTGGTCGTTGTCACGCGGATGGCCGCGCTTGTGAGGGACCGTCAGGTCAATTCGACCGAGCCGGAGTTTTCGCTGCCTCAAGATTGACTTGCTCATCTCGACAAACTTGGCGCGCATAATCATTCGCTCACTGCACCTTCCCAAATCGGCTGGGTTACCGGCTCAATCGCAAGCCGGTGAGATCGGAGAGAACGGTGCGCTGATGGGAGAGATGAAGAGAGCGAACGCCTACGAGGAGAAACGGCGCATGACGGACCGGTTCGCTTCGACACTGGTGATTGCTGTGTCGATCATCGCGGCAGTCAGGCTCGCGCGTGATCAAGACGTCAGTCGTCCGTCACCAAGGTTGGCGAGTGTTGTGGCTGACAGCATTGGGCTGGCAAGAATGATCCTGGAAAGCATCGTGCGCTAATCGACGGTCTCACTGAGAACCTGACGCGCGGAGCGGACCTCTGCTGCGAGTATTTGCAATACGTCGAACTGCAATGACGGCTGCGCCTTGATCAGGTCTTCAAAATCATTGCGAGTCACAAACCTAATCGATGAGCCTTTGCGAGCTTTAGCAGTCAGGGTGTACGGCTGGTTTCCAACGACCGCAGGCAAACCGAGAAGTGATCCAGGCCCAGCACTGAAGACCGGTAACGACCTGCCGGACGACGATTCCATCGTGAGGGCAACCTCTCCGCTTTTTACAAGGAAAACACCGGCGGGACTATCTCCGTGCTTAAAGAGAGGGCGGTCTTCCTCGCGGGATGCAGGCATGGAGCGATTCTCTAGGGATTCAAACAGGCTACTCTTCGCTGCGAATGAGTTTTCTTTCACTCCCTGTCCTCTTTCGGCTGTCACGCCTGGATTGGGCATGATCGCCTGACCAATGACAGATAATGGCATTCGCCGATGATTGGAGAAGTGATGCACATCACCTTGGAACCGACAATTCTGAGGCTTAATGAAGACCATATGAGGTTTGCACAACTTAGAGTGAGTTTCGTCGCATCGAACTGCGCTGAATCGGAAAGACCGGGCCGAGAGAAGATTATGAACACCGCAACCAAGATCATCAGACAGATTCCATGGGGACAGGGCGTTCTGATGGATCAATTTGGCTGCACCGCAGAAATTCGCTTCAACCTAACCGAGACGCAAGATTTCGTTGATGGGGTTCCCGGCGTCCGAAGAGGGTTTGGAACTCTGAAATTCGACGACACTGAAAAAGGTCGGAGTATGTATCAAGAGCTAGAGAACAAGACATTAATCGGCGGCGGAATTCACGCTGATGTCTGTGTCGTCACAACCGAGTCATTTACCGTCACTGGATCGGTGATGGTGCTATGACCAGAAGTGAAGAGGAACGCCTAGCGATGTATTCAATCGTGGCGTAGACTCTAGCCATGGAAAATCTGCTTTTTGATCGACCGTGTCCAAAGTGCCTCGCAAAGAAGAAGCAGCCGTGTCGGGATAAGGCAGGCGCGGTGATTCGCGGAGTGCACCAAGAACGTTGCTCAAAGAAACCGCGCGAGGACAAGGGTCTACAGACCGAGTGCTTCAACCGCTATGTTTGCCTCCGGTTCCACGCCGGTCCCGAGTATCTCAGCCCCAGATGCCAAGAATCATATCGGAGAGCAGGCTAAGGTCTGCGGCAACATCGCCAGCGAGAAAACTGCCACGAGCAGTCGAGGCGAGCCGACGTTCATAAATCTAGATTCCGCCTATCCGAATCAGATATTCACAATCCTGATTTGGGGAGACGATCGGAAAAGCGTCGGAGAATTGCCGCATGAGGGTGAGCACATTTGCGCCACGGGCATAATTCAGGACTACAAGGGATTACCTGAAATTGTCCTCAAGACCAAAACACAATTGAGTCGCTAACACGAGCTGGATTCCGCGGCGCTCCTCAACCCCAATTTTTGATGAGGAACTTGATGGATGCATTTAAGTGGGAGCGCGCCCACAAGCTGGTGGAAGAGTTGAGAGAAGCAGGAACTAACTGCGGTCTTTTGCTTTCGCAGGGAGCCGTGGTCCTGCGGTTTCCCGGTTCACCGTACATCGACATTCCGACATTCTTCGATGAGGATGATCTGAATAATGCAGTTAAGTTAGACCTAATCGAAAAATGGAAGGTTACTGGAACCGATTTTTGGGAATGGTACATGTTGAAGAAAAGGCGCATCTAGTTGACTCGGAGCCCTTCGAAATTTCATAAACGTCATTCGGAAGTTACTCTTACAGCAAACAGCGATGTACGGCCCGCACCTCCATCACTCGCGAACTACAGACTTCGGGTCCTTGTCATCCCGCACCCGCACGAACTTGATGTGCCGAATAGCTTGGCCGCAAGAGGTTACTAATTGCGCTCAGGATGCCAAACTTTGTGTGGCGGGGAGACGCTGCTTGACGTCAATGCGCGGTCGTTGTGGTTGACGTTACAAGGAAATCTGCGACCAGTACGCACGCGAGGCTGCAGAAATTGCCTCACGGTCACCAGTGGAAGCTCCAGTCGCACTTGCTAAGAAGCCAAGCTTCGACGCGAGGATGTGAAACCGAGGGCACTTTCTCTCTCTGTGCAATAAACGAAGAGCCCTGCAAGGTTCTGCAGGGTTCTTCTCTTAAGGAGCGGGCTTAGATGCTTCTATTGCTCAAACGTACAACGACAGCTCTCCGGGCAAGAGATTATTAATGGGGCTTCGGGGTACGTTGGTACTTTCGACCTGTCCAAGCCAACACACAAGTGACATTGCCACCGTCAACGTCATCTGCCTGGCAAATCATCCGCCCGCCAGAGGAGAACATTGCTATGGATTGGGGGTGACAGCGCCTCTGATTGCGTTAAAGAAGGTCTTAATCTCAATAGAAAGCCACTTTGCCGCCCGCAACCGCTCTGAATGCGATTTGCGCATCAACAAGCGCGTACCTGTACAGAACTCGAAAACTCTGACTCTGTCCATGTTTGCCACCAACCAATCGGTACTCGAAAAAGAAGCGGAACATGACGAATGAATACCTCAGAGTGAGCGCAGTCATAGATGTCACGGGGCAGACTGCCGATGAGTAGGCAGAACCATATGGAGCTGGCAGTTTTCCGCGCGGAGTCTCGAAGTCAGAACACCAGTCCGAAAAAAGTCCCCATCGTTACACTTTGGTTGTAGGCGCTAAGTGACGTAAATCACATCGAGTGAAAGCGCGAAACATGAAGATATTAGCGTGATCAAAAATACTCTGCGCCAATTCAAGCAAAGACACACCAGGGGCGCGAGTCTCCTCGGGCCGGGACTCAAGCTCAACGCGCTTTGGTTGGTAGGAGTCGATTGTTTATGAGATTCGGTTCGTCCAACACATCTATTCCCCGCGTCTTGATTTTGCTGTCTGCAACCCTCATTGGAATTGCAATCGGAATAGTCGTCGTGCCTACCGCGTTCCTCAACGCAATACGACCCAGCGTTTTCTCAATGGGTTCCTTGATCGGTACGGCTCTCGGCGTTGGGACTTTCATTGCGCTCGGTCTTGCGTTTCTAAGGGCGACCGTGGATCGGAGTCATGAACTCGATCGGGACATGCTCAAGGCTACTCTTGAAGTCATTCCCGACAACATCTTCTTCAAGGACAAGCAAAGCCGGTTTCTCCGCGTTAACCAGGCTATGGCAAACTACTGCGGCCTCAAAGAACCGGGCCGCGTAATCGGGAGGACCGACGCAGATATTTTCAGTGCGGAACACGCGGACCAGGCGCTCGCCGATGAACGGGAAGTCCTCCGTACAGGTCAGCCGATGATTGGGAAAGAGGAGAAGGAAACCTGGCCAGATGGGCACGAGACCTGGTCAGTCACCTCGAAGGTTCCGTTTAGAAATCGCAAAGGTCAGGTGATTGGCACTATGGGATTTGCCCATAACATCACCGGCCACAGGCAAGCTGAACAGCGCATCCAGCACATGTCCCACCACGATTCTCTGACCGGTCTGGCCAACCGTATCCTTCTCGAAGACCGTCTTTCCCAGGCCATCGCATTCGCAGGACGGAATCAGAAACACGTTGCTCTACTTCTGCTCGATCTGGACAGGTTCAAGGATGTGAACGACTCTTTTGGGCACTCCGTCGGCGACCGCCTTTTACAGTTGGTTGCGGCGCGGTTGAAGGCGTGCCTCCGCGACAGTGACACAGTTGCGCGTCTCGCCGGAGACGAATTCGTTATAGCCCTCCCGATGGCCGACCATCTGGAAGGAATCGAGCGAGTCGCCAAAAAAGTTCTGGAGTCTCTGTCGCTTCCCTTCAGCGCTCTGGGTCATGAGTTGCAACTAAGCGCCAGCATCGGGATTTGTCAGTTCCCCGAGGACGGCAACAATCCGGAAGACCTGCTGCAATTCGCCGACGTTGCGATGTACGAAGCCAAGGAGAGAGGGCGCGGTCGCTACTGCTTCTTTTCGCCAACACTCACCGAAGCTGCGCGACGTCGGCAGAAATTGGAGAGTGATCTGCTCCAGGCGAGCGCCCGGGATGAATTCGTGGTTCACTACCAACCCTTTGTGGCAACAAATTCAGATCGCATTACAGGAATGGAAGCATTGCTCAGGTGGCGACACCCCGAACAGGGCTTGCTTTCCCCCAATCAATTCATCCCTAAACTCGAAGAACTGGGCCTGATCGTGGAAGTTGGTCGTTGGGTTCTGAGAACGGCTTGCCGCCAGGCTGTGGAATGGCAGCGGAATGGGTTCCCGCCGATTCGCGTGGCAGTGAACGTATCGTCTCAGCAGTTCTACCAGGGCAGCATTGTCGACACCGTAGCCACTGTTCTGCGTGATACGAAGCTGGACCCGAAATATCTTGAACTGGAATTGACAGAGAGCCAAACTCTGGATGACTCCGAGGCCACGATCAACATCATGCTGAGCCTCAAGCGGCTCGGTGTGAGCCTCTCGCTCGATGACTTTGGTACGGGCTGGTCTTCGCTGTCCTATCTGCGACGCTTTCCCATCGATCGCATCAAGATCGATCGTTCGTTCGTCAATGATTTGCTCACCCAGCCTGCCGCAGAGGAAGTGGTCAACACCATCCTGACCCTCAGTCGTAATCTGGGCATCGTCTGCATTGCCGAAGGAGTAGAGACGCGCGAGCAACAGGATTATTTTAAAAAGCGGAATTGTGCGGAGATGCAGGGGTTCTACTTTAGCCGTCCGCTTGCAGCGTTGGATGCAACGACGATGCTACGGTCGGCAAAGATTGGGCCCCTCAGAGCAACCGCAGGTTTCGACAACAAAAAGGCGACATCCACAGTGGCACACCAGCACGCGGCAATGGCTGATCCCAAATCGTCGTGAAGTTGATTTCCCACTTGGCTACAATCTAACCGGAACTCAGAAAACAGACTGGCGCTGATTCAATGGCGGCATCGGGCTGTACGCGCGTCAATCCAGAAGGGGGGCACAAGCCCGGGTTGTGAGCGCGCTTCAGGGACTGTCGTTATCTCGAATCCGACATGTGCCGGAAAAGTCGAGCGTTGACTGGCCCTGGGTTTTGATGAAGCAGACCACGGGAGCGAGATTCCAGACAATCGGCCTCCCGGATTTCGGATTTGCGCCAAGCCATCTCCAGTCGCAAGAATAGGGCCGCCTGCACGGCCCATATGAGGAGCGCCTTTCGAACCGGAACTTGCGGAGAAGAGAGGTCGCATCGGCCCGCGCTTTGTGGTATGAAGTCAACGCGAGCGAGTGTTCGCAATGGCCCGGAGGATGGTCCGGGTGTTGCTGTTGATCACCTGGCGTAGGTACATGGTGATGGCAAACAGGAGAACGAGGAAAAAGAGGGCGAGGTGGAGAAGTGCATGCAGAAGCTCGCCGAAGTTCTCCAGTGGAAAGAAGTGGTGATGCATCCAGAAAAAGACGACAACCGTCAGAATGGCAAGCGCCCCAACAATGACGCGCGAGATACGTTCGGACCTGTCGGCGGCCGCTAGGGCTTGTTGGACAAACGCGAGTTCGGCGTTGGCGTTTTCGGAATTGGGTTGCTGTTGTTCAGGACTCATGCCGGTTTCCTTTCAGAGGTGAGGTGTTTGCGAAGAGTGGAGACCCCGTAGTGGAGTCGAGACTTGGCCGTTCCGATCGGGATCTCAAGGACGGCCGCGGTTTCTTCGAGCGAAAGGTCGTGCTGGTAGCGGAGTAGGAGGACGGCTCGGCTGGCGGGCGAAACGAGATCGAGGAGGGTGAGGAAGGCTTCGTCGGGTAGTTCGCCGAGATTGGAGTTAAATGCGGCGAGCTCTTCGAGCGGAGCTGCGTCGAGAGGCTCCCAGCGGCGAGCGCGTTTGAGTTGGGAGAAGGCAATGCGAGAGGCTATCCGATAGATCCATGGACGAAAGACGGCGGGCTCGCGCAGAAACGGAAGCTTGCGAAAGATCTGAAGCGCGGTCTCCTGAAGGACATCGTCGGCGAAGTCGGTGCCCACGAGTCCGGAGATGTAGCGGCACAAGGGTGCATGGATGTCGCGGAGGAGCTGTTCCAGCGCCGCCCGGTCGCCTGTCTGGGCGAGAAGGACGAGGAGCGTTTGGTCAGGCGTTTGAAGCTCCTTCGGGTACATGCTCAAAAGAGGAGTTGGGCATGGATGAAAGTTCGGTTCCGGCAGATAATAATCTAATTGCTTCGCGAATAGTCTGTCGCGACACCGATCTCGGGAAGAGGGTCTGAAGATTCAGGTCCTGTCGTGGCTAACCTGATCGCGCGAACACTTCTTGCGCACCACGACTTCGCCGCGCGCGTTGAGCCCAACCAGGTGAAAGACTGTCTTGCCAAGATCGATGCCGATTGTGTGAATCTCCATGGGACGCCTCCTGTTCTCCCCTTATACCTCCGAGGAAGTTAAGGCGGCGGACCATGCCAGTAGTGACCTGGTTTTGGGGCGACTTCCCGGACAAGGTGGCCAAGTTTGTGGACAGTATAAGTTGATGGTGTGCAGGGCAGTCGGGCTCGTATGATTTGGCCGGAACTCATTCGAGCCTGGCCGACGCGGTGGAGCTTTCCTAGTATCCGCGATACACGCAGGCTGGAAGGTCGGTTTGCTCATGGCAAAGAACGAGGCAGTCAGGATCAGCCCTCTGCGCGATAGCGAGCTAGGCGAGGCGGTTCGCATTGTGCGGCTGGCCTTTGGAACCTTTCTCGGTTTACCCGATCCCATACAGTTTATGGGAGATCGAGATCTGATGACGCCGCGATGGCGAGCTCGGAACACGAGAGTCCTCGCGGCACACATCGATGGACGGCTCGTCGGGTCGAATGTCATCACGCGCTGGGGTTCGTTTGGATTCTTCGGGCCGCTGACGGTGCTGCCGGAGTTCTGGGATCATGGCGTGGCGCAGCGGCTATTGGAAAGCACCGTAAAGGTTCTCGACGGCTGGGAACTGCGGCGCAGCGGCCTGTTCACATTTGCGCACAGCGCCAAGCACGTGGGCCTGTATAACAAATTCGGCTTCTGGCCCGGATACTTGACGGCACTGATGCATCACACACCGGTGACAGGCGTACGCGCTTCGAAGGGCAGCGCCCCCGTTCTGCTCTCGGCTTTGAAAAAGAGCCAACGTGAAGAAGCGATCCGTGCTTGCAGGCGGCTGACAAACCGGATAGACAAGGGCCTCGATCTGAGCGATGAGATTCGTGCTGTGCTGGGCCAGGCCGTAGGCGAGGTGGTGATGATCGACTCGCGTTCGAAGCTCGACGGATTTGCCGTGTGTATGACTGGCCCTGGGTCCGAAGGAGGCGTAAAGACCTGCTATGTGAAGTTCGGCATGGTGCGCGGGGGCAACGCAGCCGATGCCCGTTTCGATCGACTTCTAGACGCGATCGACGGATTCGCTGTCTCTCGCGGAGCCGATGTGGAAGCCGGTGTGAACTTGGCGCGCAGAAACGCCTACGCTCAGATGCGCACCCACGGCTACAAAGCCACGACACAGGGCGTCGCCATGCACCGACCGCATGGGGACGGATTCAACCGGGCCGACGTGTACGCGATGGATGACTGGCGGTGAGAAAAGCAGGCTAATCGGTATTACGGGAAGTATTGTGGGCAAACAGGAAGTAGCCTGATTTTGAGTTCCTTTCGGCAAGACATGATCCAACCGGAACTCAGAATTCAACGCCCCGGGGCGCTAAAGAATGTTTACCGCCCGCGCGGCTAACAGAGCGACTGTCGCGAATGAAATGAGCGCCTGAATCATCATCAGAATCTTGGCCCATGGCGACAGGACAGGAGTATCAGTCGGCGAGAATGCAGTGCTGGTGTTGAAAGCGAGAAACAAGTAATCCACGAAGCCCGGACTCCAGCATTGCTCGCCCATCTCACGTTTTGCCTGGCTATCGAGCGTCATCTGCGGAAACAGAAACGCTCCATCGGTGTGGATGCCACGCAACTCGCGGGCATGGGGACCCCCCGCATCAAGGCGCCAGTACCATGAAGCGAAGACCAGAATGTTCGCGATCCAAAGGGCGGATGCCGAGCGCAAGAGGTCTTGAGGCGATTCTTTATGTCGCGGTAGAGCCGCAAGGAGTAGGCCAAGCGACCAGATCATGTCGACCGTCACGATTGAGGTCAACCCGTACCCCAGGATTTTATTGAGACTATCCATTGCTCGTCGCCGCGCCCAGACGGTGGGAATTAACAGCACGCCAACGACCGCAATGAGCAGCCAAGCGGGACCCTCCGATAGGGATTCCGGTAGAGCCAAGCGCAATCCGCCCACCGCAAGGAGAGCGAGCATTGCCGGCCAACGTGGTTCTGAACGGGGGGGCGCATTCGTCACGGCTGTTTCCATCAGACCAACCTTGAAGCCAGATTATACGAAGCACTTTTCAGTGAATCTCTAGTCACTTCGCCGACCCACTCGTTCAACTCCGGAGTTGGGAACGCATGGTGGGCCACTCTTCAGTAACCTTTGCGGCAACAGAGCGATCATGTGTTGCTCAACTAGCTAGTCGAGTAGGGCTATGGCGCTGAGCGGGCTTCGAATGATGCCGCCGTTTCCATAACCCCCTCTAAAATTCCGTACGGCGAGTTTTCCCCAGTACGGCTTCAAGGCTGACATTTCAGATGATGCCTTCCTGTCTGTTGATCTGCTTAAGCCTGCTCCCGGCGTGCGCAACGCAATAGACAGTTTGCTTTCATCCTTCGTATCGTCCAAGACTGAGACCCGTGATCCCGTACTGTGCCGGGCAGGTGTTCTCTTCCGATACCGTCATTAGGGCCTCACGGCCTTACCCCAGAGGTCCTCGCTCCGGTCAGGGTTGTAGTGTCCCTGTCCATCAACACTTATTGACCTCATCCGAGCCACTCGCGTGCACTCTCCGATTTCCCGGCATTCGCTGGTTATACGGAGAGCCTTTGCTGTGCGGGAGCGCCTAGGCTGCCCACGAGTGGGTCCGAGCTTTCACTGTTAATCCTTGTCAGCATGCAGCCCTCTATGACCACGGAGAACCCGCCGGTAGCGTATACCCAGTTCCTTCACCGGCGACACAGCCTTCATCCCCAGAAAAAAGATTCGGCGTTCTCATCCATCCCACCACAGTCCGCTACCGGTGGGACCCCCTTTTCGCGGCTAACGGTTCGCTTCTTTTGCTACAGCCTGCTGACTTGCTAGTCCCCCTGACGGACCCGACGCCGCTCGCGCTTTGCCGGCTGGGACGTTTACTCCGGAGCCTCGGTATGAGAGATCGCCCTCTCCTCCGTCCGGTATGACTACAGTAGCAACTGGGCAAGTTCTACTGGCAGGTTCTTCCCCTGCTGGATTAACAGCTAGCTTCGCTGCACTTTCTGGATGGCGGGTGATCCTTCCATTAAGTTTGAGAAGCCAGGATAAATCGCTAATTTGCTCACGATAGTTCTCGCGGACAAAGATCAACGCTCGCATCCGGGCAGGGTCATTGTGGTTCGCGGGTATCCATTCATCGCGGATCATGGCCGTTGTCGCTCGAAAAAAGCCCAGATCTCTTCAGGTCCGTTCAGTTCCTTCGGCGCTGGGCCTAAGAATCTCGGATAGCGCCAGTTGGGCTGAGGAATGCCATGCCCGCCACCGTGAATTGCAACGAGTTCCACCTCAATTTTGGATTCGTTGCGCCAGGTGACTCGCTCGACGTGAAATCCGCCGGGCACTCGGGTCTCGCTCGTTTCGGGCGTGCCGGTGAGGTTGTTGAGGTCCGCAAGATACTGACCCGACTCTCGCGACGACCGGACCTTGCCGCGCTTGAGCAAGCCGAGGAATGTCACCTCTCCACCATCAAATGGATTGATGGGATCCTCCGTGCCGTTCATGATCATGACGGAAGAAGTGCCTTGCCCCGAGGATGCGCATTTGAAGTTCTCCGGCGTCGGCACACTCGCCGATATCGCCGCAACTGCCCGAAAGCGGGAAGGGGTTTCGAGCGCAAGACGATACGCCATATGCCCGCCGCGGGAAATGCCCGTTGCAAATACGCGGTGCGGATCGACACCGATTTCGGTGATGAGCTTGTCGACCATCCCCGTCACAAATCCGACGTCGTCGATTCTGAGCTTGTTCGCGGCGTAGTCGCCGACGATGTTGCACGCGTTCCAGTAGCCCTCGTAACCATCAGGATAGACGAC
Source organism: uncultured Acidobacteriaceae bacterium (assembly GCA_963704415.1). Classification (GTDB taxonomy): domain Bacteria; phylum Acidobacteriota; class Terriglobia; order Terriglobales; family Acidobacteriaceae; genus Telmatobacter. The sequence continues at coordinate 4,723,468 of OY969908.1, forward strand.
CGCGAAGCCTCTTTCGTCCGCAAGGCGCTCGAACCCATATCCCGTCCACTTTCGCGTTCGAGCACCGTTTTGACCCGAACCGTGCATGACCACGACAAGCGGGGCTCCTTTCGTCAACCCTAGCGGCGCGTAGGTCAGGTAGGTCCGTGTCCGTCCGCCCACCTCGATGGACCCCTGGGTCAGCGTGCCAGACAGTCGCGGAACTTCAGGAGCAGGGGAGTAGACGAAATAGCCGAACAGCACACCCACCGCACCGAGCAACGCAACAACGACAATCAAAGCCACGAAAGATGAAGCGCAGCTCAATGGCACTCTCCTGCCTTCCCCGGCCCCGGCCGCATCCCGCCCGCCTTCAGGCACTGGACTGGCAAGCGGCGGTAATTCAGTCGTCAGCGTATCGTGTGTCTGATCCCGCCCCCCGCATCCCTCTGGAGTTTGAGCATATGGTCCATGATGCACCAAGGTCCATCTTCAGGCGAGCCGCTAGGACCGGGACCGAAAAACGTCCGAGGGGCCAGTGATTGGGTCATGCCTGGTTTGTAGCTAGCCAAGATCGGAAGCGCCTCACACCGAATGCTTCGCCGTGCACGAGCTTGTTCGCGAGGCGCTTTCGATTTGGACACAAGAAGGAAACCGCAGGCGTTTGCCGCGGATGCGGCAGGGCTCAGGCCGTCTTGGCGAAGTCGACGTCTTTGGTCTCGACCGTGGCGGCTGTCCGCCCAGGCGCTGCCTGGTAGATCCAGTAGAGGTTCGTATGCGCGATGACCTGTTCTGGCGGCGGTGCTCCCCATTCCGTGTGGTCCTCGGTGGTGTGGGCGTCGCTGATGAGGGTTACGTCGTACCCCCTGACGAAGGCGCCGTGGATCGTCGAGCGGATGCAGGCATCGGTCTGTGCACCGGCGACGACCAGCTGGCCGACACCGAGGTCCGATAGCACGGTCTCAAGAGTGGTGGCCTCGAAGGAGTCGCCATAGTGCTTCTCGACGATTGGCTCGGCGTTGCCTGGAGTCAGCTCAGGGACAATCCGCCAGCCGTCGCTCCCGTTGGGAAGCTTGTCGTCGGAGTGTTGGACCCAGACGACGGGAACACGCTCTCGCCGCGCCTTCTCGACAAGACTGAGGACGTTCGCGATAACCGCGTTGCGCTTATAGGCCCGCTCAACGACGGAGTTCTGTACGTCCACGACGAGGAGCGCGATATTCTGCCGATTCTGAAGTATGGTCATGGTGTGCCCTCGCTCACGATGGAATCCTGTGTCCGCATGAGGAGTCCAGTGTGGCACAGGCGCCTAGGTTTGGTAACGCAGTCGCGCCACCAACCGCGTCCGAATGGCCGATTAAAGGCCAGGGCGCGTTTCCAGATCGCAGCGCCTGGAAACGCGCTTTGGCGATTTGGCACATCGAGAAGGGGCCTTTGCTTTTCTGAACATCGGGCCGGATTTGCGGAGAGGAACAGGTCCGCTGAGATTCTCTCTCCCTTTGTCTTGGCTTTCTTTTCTCTTCAGGGCGTCCAGCGCCAGAAGCATTGGGTCGCGCTCGGCGAGCGCATTGGCGATTTGGCGTAAACTAAGAATCGCCGATAATGATATGCCCGTATTCGTCAGGGGTTCTGGGAGATCGAAAGGGGGCGCCACCGGTCACGGCGAGATGGCCGAAAGTGGGCGCTACATGCTGAAAAACTGGGGTCTAGTGCTCGTTGCCTTTGTTTGAGACGCACCGCAAAAGCCTCTGAAACCGAGCTTCCCTTCGCAGGGGCGCCAATGTGGGGTCGTTGGCCAGATACGGCATCCAGCCGGACCGCTCCATATAAGCTTCTTCCAGACACTGCAATGCCTGCTCGTGTTCCTGTAGACCGACGTGAATCGTCCCGAGCTCATAAGCAGAAACGTAGCGAGTCTTCGATAGTTCCTGCAGCGTGCGAAGCACGCCGACCGCCTTGTCCCGATCTCCGGCTGCCGCGTGGGCATGTCCGAGCGCTGCCAGCATGACGGTGCTTCCCGAGATCTCATACGATTTCTGCAAGAACGTCGTGGCCTCGCGGGCACACCCGAGTTGCTCAAGGGCAAGACCCATAAAGTAATGAGCTTTATGGAACTGTGGCTCCATTTCGAGAAGCTTGCGACATTCCTCGACTTCCGCCTGGTAATCGCCCGTCATGTGATAGTGCCACGCGAGGTGAGAATTGATAAGCATATCAAGTGGATCGAGTTCGATAATTCTGAGGCTGTGTTGCAGGGCTTCATCCATCCTTCCCATCGCGACCAGCAGATGGGAATACCAGTGGTGGGCATGAGAGTAATTGGGGTTGAGAAGAATGGCTCGTTTGAACTCGACTTCGGCGCCGCGCCAATCCCAGTCATAGCTGAGGTGACAATAACCAAGCGAAGTATGCGCCTCCGCCAGATTTGGCTGCAAATGCAGCGCCCGATGAGCAGCTGCTTTGCCCTTTTCCAATGCGACGGCGGGCTCCAGAACGCCCCCCTCCCATGCACCTAAGGTGTTATAGCAATCGGCAAGTCCGACATGGGCCAGAGCGAAAGCGGGATCGAGCGCTACTGCCGCACTGAACATCTCGATTGCCTTGTCCACGCAACCGGCGGTGGGGCGCTTGGCCCAAAAATATCTACCGCGCAGGTAAAGTCGGTACGCCTCCGGGTTAGTAGTTGCACGATGAGCCACGCCGTGCCGTGTCCGCGCGTCGACCCTCGATCCGAACCGAACCTGCAAAGCCGAAGCGAGTTTTGACGGAAGAAGCGGCATGTCTTGGAGGGGCGTCTCATACCGGGTGCTCCAGATGCGTGCCCCGTCCGTCGTGCTGAGAAGTTCCGCTCTCACGAGCACACGATCGCTGGTCGTCTGCACGTTACCGCTCACAACTGCCTCTACACCCAGTTCGCGCCCGGCTTCCTGTGGGTCACGGCCCTTGAATCGGTATACCGAATTGCGAGCAATGACTCTCTGGACACCGCGAATCTGAGAAGCGGCATCGATCAATGCCTCGGTTAGACCTTCACACAGGAACTCCAGATCATTGTTGCCGGAATCATTCGTGAAGGGAAGAATCGCAACGGAATTGAGGCGTTCAGCGATACTCCTTCCATTCTCCACTGGTGTAAATCGATACCCAACCCGGGGCACCGTTTCGATATAGCTGCTCTTGGTTCTGCTCCCCGGCGGCTTTCCCAGAACAACTCGCAGCTTCCGGACGGCGGTGTTCAACCCGTTTTCAGAGTCGATGAACACATCGGGGGGCCAAATCTGCGTCTTCAACTGACCTCGCGTCCACACCTGGCCCCGGTTCCGCAGGAGAGTCAGCAGCAGCCGAAAGACCTGATTCTGCAGCTTCACCGGCCGGTTATTTCTGCGAAGTTCGCCGGCGCGAAGGTCGACCTCATAGCGATCGAACCGGATGATGCCTTCAACCTCAGACATAATCTTCTCCCCCGCGATCCCAAGATTATCCCACGGAAATGCGCCAGGCAGCTAACTATCGGGTTTTCTTCGGGTTGGATGAACAGAAAAAGATAAGAATCTGTCAAGACTCGATCCATTGCCCCATTCGGGTGTGTGAGACATGATCGAAGCCTGTTTCAAAGCACCGGCTTCTCGGCACCAACACGCTTTCAGGAATCAAGCACTCACGTCCATGGGGCCGGACTATTCCGAATTCAGAGAATGGAGATCTCACATGAAAAGCAAAGGTTCATTGTGGTTCGCACAGATGGTGGTAGTGGTGCTTGCACTGAGCAGCAGCGCGATCGCTCAGGATCATCGACCGATCACGCTCAAGGGAATAATCAGCGACTACAACCCGTTCGAGGACGGTGGCTACGAGATGCGTGGGACGTGGTCGCTCACGGTGGAGCGAGCTTCCGGCATCTACGATTTTTCGGCGGCACTGAGCATGGAGCATTCCGATCTTTGGATGATCGAGAACAACACCACCGATACAACACAACGCGACCAGCATACACACCATTTCACGATGAGCGGCGCCAAGGTGATCTTTGACCCGAAATACGTGCAAGAGAACTGTCCTACGGCCCAGTTCACCGTTGCCGCGACCACAACCGGCTTCGCCGTCGAGGGGTGGGCGACAACTACTGGAAATGGAGGCAACCCGCCGTTCGCACCCAACGGCGAGAAGTCGCAGCTCAGGGTCTGCGTTACCGGCTCGGATAAAGTAGCATTCTCGAACATCACCCTCATGTTTTCCTCAGGTTCAAACGCAAGCAAACACTTTGGAACCGTGCCGATCAACGGAGTAGTCAAGAGCGTAACCCCCTAGGATGCCCGAGTCGCGCTTCATCGCGCGGTTTTCGCTCCCGCCCTCCATGGATGCTCACCGGTTGGGTGCGAGAGTTCTCGGCTAAGCACGTTCGGCGCGCAAATGGCCAAATGCACCATGGCGAATTCGAATTGGATCGGTTATACATCGGAGTTTGTGAACTGTCTCCGTTCTTGACGTTGTCAAGCCGTGCGCTTAGGTATAGATGTCGAGAAACTAAAACTTGGCCGAGCAGAGAGGCTTGATGGAGCGGAGATGGAACCGTTCCTGAGAGCCTTACCTCGAGATTGTTGTCGGCTTTAGCGTTCCTGTCGGAGCTAGTCCAAGCCGATTCGGCTCGGGAAGGTCGGTGACGCAAAGTCAGCAAGAGACTACCGATTCACCTCAGCGACACGTCAACTCACGCCTCCAGGCCTTAGCGCAATTCGACGCGTAGGCGGGCGAAAAGGCATCCGAAACGATCATTGACGGGGTTCTCCAGGTTTTGCTTGCAGCCCAAATACCGTTCGGTCGTTAACACTGAAACATGCCCAAGAAGGAACTGGATCTGTTCCAACTCGCCGCCATTCATATGACAGAGCTTTGCGCATGTTCGGCGAAGGTCGTGCGGGGCAAGACGGTCCAGCTGTATCCGTTGGGCGCAACGCCGAACCACGTACCAGATGACGTTTTCGGAGATTCCCTTTCCCCAAGGTGTATCGTGACGGCTAACGGCTCGAAAGATCCGGCCGGCGTTGACCTTGGCTTTGGTCATCCAGTGGTCCACCGCCTCTTTGACCCAGCGGGGCATGGGCACGGTCCGAACGTGACCACCCTTGCCGACAAGATCCACAATCGCCCAATGTCCTTGCCTGATCTGCATGTCCTCCACAGTCAGGGCAGATAGCTCGGCACGTCGCAATCCGCAACCCAACAGTATTGAGATCATGGCGAGGTCACGAAGGCTGCGCAGATCGTCGCCGTCAGCTTTCTCGAGGAGTAGTCGAGCTTGATTGCGAGTCAGCCAGTTCCCGGTGCGGGCCCCCAACTGCTTCACACCTTTCACGCGACGAATGCCTGCAGCGAGTTCGGGGCTGAGCAGGCCTGAATCCGCAGCTTCGTAGGCCAAACGTCTCACAGCCGCAAGCCGCTGATTGATGGTGCCCGCCGCCAAGCCAAGAGATTCCAAATGCAGACGAAATCTCAGAACTACAGCCCGATTCAAAGCGAGTCTCGGTTCGGAACAATACCAAGCGATGAATTGCTCCATCGCGAATTTATAGTTTCGCCTCGAACACGGCGAACTCAGGCTGTTCAACACGGCGGACTTCGTCTGATCGAGATCCGGCAGCCGCAATACGATTTTGCGGCAGGGCGCTTTTCTGTTCCTCTTGCGCATATAGGCGGCCTCCACACCGCTGGCATGCACAAGGTAAAACAATCTTCGCCTTGAGCCTGGATTCCGAAAGCGCGTCGGCGATTTCGCATATGCCGGCATCCAGCTACAATTCTGCCCATGACCAGAGAACGTTGGGCCCAGATAGGAATCACGACTCAATTCCTTATCGTGGTCAGGACGCTAGGCGAGATCTTCCGGCTGAGGTACGTTCATGGCACGAACTTGTCGGCCGCTACCGCTATGCCGTATGTGGGCGGCGCTTTAATAGCTGGTTGCTCTTGCTGGGTAGGTGTGACCTTGTACTTCTTCCGACGCTACACTTTGTCCGCCTGGATCGCGCTAGCGACCGTAGCCATTCTGCTTGCGTACAAAATTGCCGTGATCGGCTGGTAATGGTGGCTAACTTCGACGATCGAGCCGAAAGCCGAGCAGATCGCCTCTGTCACGGAGTGGTTTGGCGGATTATGCGTCGATTGACTCAGACACCAAGCGAATTCGACGTCATTCGCCCGGTTACTCCGCACGGAGAGAGTCAATCGGATTTACGTTGGCCGCGCGGATCGAAGGGATGGCGCTGGCCACTAGCGTGACAATGGCCAGGAGCACGGAGGCGCCGGCAAGAATAGCCGGATCGCGCGGCTTCAATCCGAAGAGGAGCGCACCTGCGGCGCTCGCGACGGCAAGCGAGAGACCCGTGCCCAGTACGAGCCCAGTCGCCAGCAATGTTGCAGCCTTGCTGAGAATCATGGCTGTGATGCTGGTTCGCTGCGCGCCCAGAGCCATACGAATGCCGATCTCGACCGTCCGCTCACTGACAGCGTAGGACATCACGCCGTAGATGCCGGTCATTGCGAGAATCACAGCGAGAGCGCCGAAGAATCCCGAGAGCATGGCCAGCAGCCGCTCGGCAACGAGTGACTGCTGGATCATGTCTTCGAGCCCTTCAAAATCGAAACTGATTCCTGTGCTCACGTCATGTAACGTACGGCGGATCTCCTGCTCCTCTGTCTCTATCGGCAGCCGGGATCGGACCAGTATCTGCATGCCGCTGTCGGTGTCTTTATCCTGCGCAAGCGAGAGATAGGCGATTGGTCCACCAGTGCGCCGGATACTGCTGTATTTCGTATCTCTTACCAGACCGACGATCTCGTTCAACTCCGCAGGGCTTGACGGAGTCGCCTCGCGCCAGAAGCGCGCCCCAATCGGATTGGGGCCCAGCCCGAGCTTTTGGACGAATGCCTCGTTCACGATGGCCGCGCGCGGGGATTGGCGAGTGTCTTGGTCGTTGAAGTCGCGGCCGGCGATGATCGGGATGCGCAGTGTATTGAAATAGGCCGAGCTGACGCCGCTGAAATTCGAGTCCTGCCGCTGGGTTGAGCTATGGCCGTCGATCCACACTGAGTTGCCCCAGCCCGCTCCGCTCAGTGGCACGATGTCGGTGTTGGCTGCCGCTTCCACGCCAGGAATGGAGCGAACGCGGTCGAGTAGCTGGCGCTGGAATGCAATTTGCCGATCGTCTGGAATTTTTAGACGCATGAAGTCTAATCTCGCGATCAGTACGTCTTTAGCTTGAAAGCCCGGATCGGCGCTCAGTAGATTGCGCAGGCTCTGAGTGAACAGTAGCGCGCTGAACAGCAACACGAGCGAGAGAGCCACCTGCGAGATTACCAATGCACCGCGAAACCCCAGATGGCTCCGGCTTGCCGTCATGCTATGGCTACCCGCTTTCATCGCCGCACCCGGAGGTGTACGGGAAGCCCGGAGCGCCGCGGCCAACCCGAAGAGCAGAGATGTGAGGAACGAGATTCCCAGTAGAAAGGCGAAGAGGCGCCAGTCGAGCTTGAAGTTGAGGGAGACGGAATTGTCCGGTGTATTTAGATATGCAACCAGCCCGCGACTCAAAGCTTGAGCCAGTGCTGCACCGGCCATAGCGCCGGCAATCGACAACAGCAGGCTCTCTCCCAGAACCAGCCGGATCAGCCGCCAACGTCCCGCGCCAATGGCCAGACGCACGGCCATGTCTCGCTCGCGCGCGGTTGTCCTGGCCAGCATCAGGCTCGCGAGGTTCGCGCATGTGATCAGAAGCACTAGGCCTGCAATCCCGAGTAGAAACCGCAGCGGGTCGGAATACGTCTCGCGCAAGATGGAGGCGCCTGCGGCCGAAGGTTCGGCAGTCAGCTTCATCGAAAGATAATCTTTCACGCTTTCCGGCGGATAATCAGCCCGCAGGGTCGATGCGAAGATGCCCGGAGACGTGGCTCCAAGATGCGCTGCCACTTGCTGCACAGACCATCTCGGATCGAGCCGGCCAATGATCGAAAGCCACCACTTGGTGCTCGAATTCAGACGATCGGTCGTCTCAAGGTAAGGTTCCGCGCAGATGGGCACGGCGACGTCGAAGGTGCGGCCAACGGCCACTCCAAAGAAGTTTCCTGGCGTGACGCCAATGATTTCCACGGATTTGTCGTTGAGCGTCAGCTTTTGGCCAAGCACCTGCTTGCCGCCGAACTCCTGCTGCCAGAAGTTATAACTGATCACTGCGCCGGGCAGCCCACAGCCGCGCCGATCATCCTCCGCGTTGAAGAGCCGCCCCGCGACAGGCCTGATTCCGAGGACGTTGAAGAACTCACCGCTCACGTACAGGCCGTTCACAAAACGGGCATCGCCGCCCGAATCGCGGGAGAATTGAACGTCCCGCCATGCGGCGATTCCGGAAAAGCCCTGATGATCTTCGCGCAACCTCTCCCAGATAAGATTGGTTACGGCCGGATAACCGCTGACAAAACCTCCGCGCGCCTTGCTCATATCGACGACGCGTACCTGCACAAGCTCCTGTGGGTTCTTCACCGGCAGCGACTGCAGCAATACCGCATCAAGAAGCTCGAAAATGGCCGTATTGGCTCCGATGCCCAGCGCGAGTGTGGCAACCACCACCAACGAAAAGCCAGGGCTCTTGGTGAAGACGCGCAGGGCATTCCGCACGTCATTCCAAAGGCTTTCAAGCCCGAGTGCAACGTCTTCCGCTGAGACCCTCTCGCGCATTACTGTGGGATTGCCGAAGCGCCTACGCGCATCGCGCTCCGCTTCTTCGCGGCTCATACCCTGGGCCATGTCGTCATCGATGCACATGGCCATATGTTCGCGCAGTTCAGCGTCGATTTCGCGCTCCATCCGTGCGCGTCTTCCAAGCGACATGATTCTTCGGAAGAGTGCCATCGTTTTCCCTATGCGAAACGCAGAACCGCGTCCACGCCTTTGACAACTTGCGCCCAGTTCTCTTCGCGGCTAGCCAGATGTTCCCGCCCAGCACGCGTCAGCGAGTACCACTTCGCCTTGCGCCCAAAGTCGGTAACTGCCCAACTGGCTCGGACCCAGCCGTTCTGTTCCATTCGATGCAATGCAGGATAGAGCGAGCCTTCTTCCACGATCAGGAGCTCGTCGGTGACGCGCCTGATGTGCATCACGATGCCGTAGCCATGCATCTGGCCCAGTTGCGACAGGGTCTTGAGAATCAACAGATCGAGCGCGCCCTGCAGATCGTTTTTAGCCATAAGCTTTTACCCTAGTCATCGAGGGTACAAAAAGAACGTAGCGCTAACATACCCTAGATGTCAAGGGGAGAGGAAGGCGGTCCCCGGTTGAATATGCGCGCGAATCTGTGGCCCTAAGAAAGCGAAGATCCGAGAAAGTTGGAAACGCGATATCAGGGCGATGCACGTTTCCAGAACTGCGGCGGCTGGAAACGTGCGTTGGCGATTTTGCGTGAAGCCAGAATTCCGCTCGGCTACATCGGCGTTTCTTAGAACAAGATCTGCTGGCTTCCGATTACTTCCGATGAGCCTGTTCGTCTGACAAGATCTGCGCCAGCTAGCTGTCGGTCGGGCTGCAAGCGCTAGGCGGCCAATCAGTATCGAGATGCGGAGAAGCTTGCAGGAACGGCTCAAATGCTGCTCGTGGACTGACGCTAACAGGGGGATAACCGGCCAACGTGCGTTTATGCCAACAATCGCAAATCGCCTGATCTGGTGCAGGTGAGAGGCGTGTTGTATTATTCTTCAGCCGGTTTCTTCTTACTCCAGCTTGAGCAAGCGTGTTCAGTTTTGCCTCCATCTGTGGCCCCGGTGACCAACGCGGGGGTTCCTGCAGGGAAGGACGGCAACAGAGTCGACGAATTGGGCACCAGATAGATGAACCCATGGTAGGCCGCTCTGCACCGCGCCAGCTGAAGTCGGAATTCTGATCGGACGCATAAGATCACTGGTCGTCAAAAACCATGATGATCGGCATTGAAGCGCCTCTCACGACCACACCTGAAAATGGGCACCGATTGCCCGGTTAACAGGGCAATGCGCTCATTGAGCTGCTCAGATCGCTCGATGTCTTCGGCAGGCGGTCGTAAAACCGGATGCTCGGACAGAGACGCCAGAGCCTTAGTAAGCCCGGCGAGAAATGAGGCACCAGCTGCCATTTAACAATTTCTTCTTTTCCCGACGCCACGTATCGCATACCTCGATCTCGGCCTCACGTTCCGGCCTGGCCCGCTCGACGCCGAACATAAAGACACTACGTCTTCGGATCGGGTATCTCACGAAGCCACGAATACAGCGATCGTCTACTTCCAATTCAAATCTTCTTTCCTTCAAGCTGATTCCCTTCCCCACCGTGTCGTCACTTGCTTACAAGACTTCGGGCAAGATCCCAATTTTCTGCCGAAGACGATCACTGCATTCCATCGCGGCAGAAGAAAATAAAGGCACTTTGCAAATAACTCCCGGAGTCGTCGGTTCTCAGGAGATTTTGAATTCGGCGAAATTCGGCGAAGTTTGGCGATGTTCGATGAACATCGAAATGTCGCTCACTATAAATTATTGATATTAAATGACTTGGTGGACGCGGTAGGAATCGGACCTACAACCTGTCGGTTAAGAACCGAATGCTTGGCGCTCCCAGGGATTCCGCGCCGACGAGATTCCGGAGATTGATGTGACACTCAAGATAGCACCGCAATGAGATCGCTTCACAAATTATAGTAACGACTGCTGTTGTAGACACTACACCTGACGCGAAATCAGGCATAGTCGAAAGGCTATCGGGAGTTCGAATCTCCCCCTCTCCGCCATAACTTAGACAAATAAAACAACTGGGACTGGGCCAATGCCAATGGAAGTTATTTCAACCTGCTCTTCTTGCAAGCGTCCGTGATGCGCGGTCAACCTGACCAACGAACATACACGGTGATCGTCAGCGCTAAAGACAAGTTGGGGAATATGGGCTCATCGTCGACCACAGTGACGGTCTCACGAGATCGATCGGGAGTCTCATCATGGCATCGCAATCAGTCGCCATTGAGTCAGTGATTTCCCAGACGAGTGGATCCGGCAGTCCTGCGGATTCTGCGCATGTCCCGTATGCAAACAGGGTCTGGAACCGGTGCACAACGGGCTTTCCTGCCGTGTCTGTGTAAAAACCTACCCCATCCTGAGCGGGATTCCCGACTTCATCGTGGTTAACCTAGAAGAGAGCAGGAACCGATCCCTACGGGTGGTCGGGAACTGGGACTCTCGGACGCTGTTTGATTTCATGGCATCCGTTTACGAAACGTGCATCTATCCGGCCGTGTGCAACCTGTACGGCGGATGGCACAGCACGTCCTTAAAGCAGCTGGCACGTGATCTCTCTGACATCGTAGGATCGCGGGACGGCCTCATTTTGGATGTGGCTTGCGGCCCGGGAACTTACGGGCGCCGTATTGCTTCTGCATCACGGACCGTCATTTGCATTGATGTTTGCATGAGCATGCTGCGGCGGGGCGCCCGTTATGTCGAGAGGGGACGTATTCCCAACGTTCACTTTGCCCGTGCTGCGGTGGAGGCACTCCCTTCCCGGGCTGGCCTGTTCGACGCCGCCTTCTGTGCAGGATCGCTGAACCACTTCTCCGACGTGGTCCTCGCGTTGCGCGAGATCAATCGCACCATGAAAGTCGGAGCGCCGCTGGCGGTGATGTGCTTTGCCCTCATCGACTCCGGCCTGATGAAATACAAATCGATACGCGAACGCGCGGAGAAAGGCGGCGGTCACATCTACAGCGTCGCTGATCTCGAGCGCTATGTGGTCGAAGCAGGTTTTGAGGACTTTCGCCCCCACACATATGGCTCCGTCCTGGTATTCAGTGTCCGCAAAGGGCTGAGGTAGCGCAATGGGCATCAGCCGAAAGCTCATCACGATCACAGTGTTATTCCTGGCGACGGTAGCAACCGGCTTCTGGCGCGGCAACTCGGGGAGCCCAACCTTCCCGGGCCTTCTGCATAAGCTTTTAGGTCTCGCTTGGGTTATCTTCACCGCAATTGTGGTCTGCCATGCGGGGAGACCGGTTGAATCGAGAACCGCTTTCTTCTCCGCGATTGCGGTCCTCGCCGTATTGATGGTGCGTTGGTCGCAACGGGCTCCTTGCTTACCATGCCGCAGCATGAGGGCTCCGCTGGGCTCAATGCGCACCGCATAGCATCAGCCATCGCCGCGATCGCCGGCGGTGTAACCGTGCGCCTGCTCATGCTGAGCGGGCAGTGATCCAAGCACAACCGCGGATTTGTCACTGCTAGATTCCGCGCGTTGTGGTACGTTGTCGCGCCAAAGGAATACTACGATGGCAATCGTAAGTGAGTCTGCCCCGCAGATGGCGGCGCAGCCCAACTCACTCGCTGCTATCACCGCGCGCTCTGTGTCCGGCCGGGTCTCGCGGACGGGCCCCCTGCTGCTGCTCTTTACTCGCTCCATCATGTGGATGACCGCGCAGGGTCTTGTGGCACTGCTGTTCGTGCTGCAGCACCGGCACCACCACTGCCCTCATCGCGTATCTCCCAGGACTCCAGGCATGTTTAGCCTCGAGATGAGATGCACGGGAGACAGCCCGCGTCTCAATACGGGATACTTCCGACTCCTCCATCTTGAACAAACATTAACCGTCCCCAATCAAATGGGCAAAAAAGGGCCCAGGCTATGGAGCTTTCACCTCTTGATTTGTTTGCGCTTCCCATCACATGACGTGACTGCCTCCTTCGCATCGCGAACAGCCAAAACGTCGAGAACCTGTTACGCTTAATGCCTTACGGTGGAGGATTCCCATGGAGATTGCCGCTGAGCCGTGCGAAAGCCGCAAAGCTGCCGGTGTAATGTGTTGTAAGGAGTGTGGCGGCGATGTGTTTTCCGTCACCAACCTGGAAGATCAGACACCAATTACATGCGATCGATGCGGAGCGGTTGTCGGCCGATGGGCAGATGTGCGAGCACTGACACACATTCCTGAAAAGGAAGTGTTGGAAAGGACCGGGGCAGACATTTTCGGACCTACCTACCGAGGCGTTGCGGCACTGTCGTGTATCGGCATCGATTAGATTCGCGGTCGTTCCTTAAAATTGCATTTGGTGAGCAGCCCATTCATTCGCAACCGGAAGTCGACTTTCGAGAAGTTGTTGCCGATGCCTGCGACACAATTCCGCCCGCGAACATCCTCCAACTTCGTCATGATGTTTCTCGACTCGACCAGCGCCTCTGCGCGACGCGACTCGATTAGGCCTTACGTTCCGGCTGAATGTGAGGAGAATAGATCTCGAAAATGGGACCGGCACGCTCAATCCTGCGAAGAGCAACCTGCGCCTCAAGTTCGTCAACGCGAAGTCTCCAAAGAATTTTCCACAGTCTGGAAGTGCTTTGGTTGCTGGCCGGCTCAGGTCTCCGGAACTCTTTGCCTTTGAGGCGTGAAAAAAAAGCCCTCTCTCCGATATCCCGAGAGAGGGCCATTTACAGCCGGAACGCGATTTACTCGCCGTCGTCGTCGTCCTTGGTGGGTGCAGCCTTGCGATTGAAGTCGCTCGCCGGACGAACCTTTTTCTCGCCGGGGAAGGGACGCGTGTAGTTGGTCGCTTCGTACCAGATCATATGGTTGACGGTGTCGGGGTCTTCGGAGTCCGGCTTTTGGTACTTGCCGGCGAAGAGCTCCGCCTTCTTTTTCATCCAGCCAACCCGCAGAGCCTTAACCGCAGGGCTCTCGGCCACGATGGTCTGTGGCTTAACCGCAACCGAAGCGACGGTTGGAATGGCGGTCTGAGTCGGAGTTTGCTTAACGCCCGTGTTCAGCGGGACCCCGTTGGCGACGTGCGTCCACGGCTTGAAGTAATCCGCAGGCGGGTCATCGACGAAGGCGGTCCGCATCGGCGAGGCCTTCAGGTCGTTCTGGTTCATGGGCTTGAGACCGAGAATCTGCTCAATCGTGCGGACCATGTTGACCTGGGTGTAGAAAGTGCTGTCAGTGATTCCGCCCTGGAGAACATACGGGCTGAAGATATAGCCCGGGCTGCGGTGACCGTCGACGTGGTCGACGCCGGTCTGCGCGTCATCTTCGGTGACGAAGATTGCCGAGTCTTTCCAGATGGAGCTGTGGCTGATGATGTCGACAAAGCGGCCAAGGGCCAGGTCGTTATCGGCCTGCATGGCCTGCGCGGTCGGCGGCCCGCCGGTGTGGTCGGAGCTGATCCACATCATCTCCAACTGAGGCACGTTACCAGAGGCCACGTCCTTGGCGAAATCCTGCTCCCAGACATCGACGCGGAACTGGTCGGGGATGCCTAGATCGAACTGCGGGTAGTTCTGGACCGTGTTGTTGATCAGGTTCGGGAGTGGAGACTCCGAGCCGACCGTGTTGTAGTTGTAGAGCTGCTTCTCCTTGCCAGATTCGTAAGCCAATGTGTCGTTGTAGAAGTCGATCCAGAGCGGCTCACAGCTGCCCGAAAAAATGAACGGCAATGGAGTCGGAGGCGTGGTACCCGTATAAAGGTTATTCGGTGTGCAACCCTGCGGGGGGTTGAACGTGTTGTATTCGATGTACTCTCCGTAGTTTTTGAACGAGACGCCTTGCTTTGCAGCGACATCCCACAGGTGGCCCGCCTTTTGGTAGGCAATCGCATCGCCGCCGTTGGATGGATAGTCACGAAGCCAGTCAGGCGACTGGATGTCGTCGGAGTACGGAGCCATGGCCTGGACGATCCAATTGTGACCATCCGCTGACTGACGGCTCGGGTCGTAGTAGTTGTCGAAGAGCGGGAACCGCTCCACGAGCGCATGCGCGTTGGGCGTGACGGGCCCGACCTGGCCTGTGACTGTGTTGTTGTCGCCGAAGACTGCCAGGGAGGCGTCGCCATTCCCGCCGGCCACGTCGCCCAGGATCTGGTCGTAGGTGCGGTTTTCGCGGATGATCAGGAAGACGTGCTTGATCTTCGACGGATCGCCGATCCTCTCCGGAATTGCGAGGGGCTTGGCATGCTTGTTGCCGCCAGCCGCCGAGAAGATAACGTCCTCGAGATCCCAGTGGTTGTTCGTAAAGACCTGGTCCGTCATCGACATCAAGGCGGAGGTACTCGGCACCGGAATGATGCTGACGGTACCAAGGTCCTGGTGGGTTTCGAGGCCCTTCACACCAAATTCGGTTGCTTCCGAATTTGCTGTCAGCGGCGCGTCGGGCACGGTTCCTGCGAAGGGATTCGGGTTGCCGGTGGTCCCCCAGCCCTTGTCGTTGGCAACCAGCAGCGTTTTGTCCGTCGTGTCCAAAACAACTGAGCTCGGCGCATAGGCCACAGGGATCATGCCCAGGACGGGGTTCGTGTTGGCGGTAAGGTCGACGACGGCGATCGCGTTGGCGTTGTACAGCGCGACGTAGGCGATCTTGTTCACGGAATCGATGGCGATCGAGTTTGGTCCGGCGCCGTAGGCTGCCGCTTTCTTTCCGGGCACTCCGATCGGCAGAGCAAGGTCGATGGTCCGCGCCACTTTGTTGATGACGGTGTCGATCACGGAGATGGTGTCGTCATAAGTGTTGGCGACCAGCAGGTCAGTTCCGGAGAACGCCATGCCAGTCGGGTGCAGGCCGGTCGAGATGGTGGCTGTGACCTTGAATGAGGCCAGGTCAACCACGGAAACGGTGCCGGTGGATGTGGAACCGGTTGGATATGCGGCGACGACCGGGGTGCCGTTGGAGTATTCCTGGAAATCGCTCTCCTTGGCTACGCGGCCGGCTTCGTTCGAGACGTAAGCAGTCTTACCATCGGGCGAGATCACGACGCTGTGCGGTACATTGCCGACGCGGACCTCCGTGCCCTCGACTGGGGTCTTCTGGGTCAGGTCGATCTTGGTCAGCGTATCGTTATTGTTCAGCACGATGTAAGCGGTCTTGGCATCGGAGGAGACTGCGATGCCGGTGGGATAGGAACTCAATATCTCATCTGAAAAGGTCGTAGTGGCGTAGCCGCATGGGATATCGAAGCTTCCGTTGGTGCCCCCAGGACTATTCCCGAAGCAAGTGACGGTAGTGAGCCCATAGGCGGCGTTGACGTCCATCGGAACAGGGACGTGGGCGTAGTCCGAAAGCATGCCCGTCGCAGGATCCACGCTGGCGATGGCAACGAAGCCGCCTTGCTTGAAGGTTCCATAGAAGGAATTGCCGTCCTGGCTGAACAGCAGGTCCTTGCCGTCCGGCGTATAAGCGATGCCGAGGTTGCTGCCGTCTGGATCTTTGCCGCCGATCGCTGGTACATAGGTCT
Organism: uncultured Acidobacteriaceae bacterium; assembly: GCA_963704415.1. Classification (GTDB taxonomy): domain Bacteria; phylum Acidobacteriota; class Terriglobia; order Terriglobales; family Acidobacteriaceae; genus Telmatobacter. Next base: position 4,739,722 of record OY969908.1, read on the forward strand.
GCACGATGGCGCCGGTTTGGGTGTTGAAGATTGTGACGGCCTGTGGGGCGCCCATTTGAAGAACGGCGGCGGTGTGATTGCCCGTCGGGTTCAGCGCGATGGACTTGGCGCGGGTCGTGGGGCCGAGGTTGACCTGCTTGCCGGTGGGAGTGAGGATTGTGCCGTCGCTGGCGACGAAGGTGCCGTTCGTCTGCGGGCCGACTGCGTACGTTGGGAACGGTACGGACTGCGCGAGCGCGGGAATGCTCAATCCGGTCGCCAGCATGCCGGCTAGCAGACGCAGACCGTCGATGCGTGAGTGACTTCGAGAAATCTTTTGGAACATTTTTCCTTCTCCTCTTTCGGTTTCTTCCGTTAGCGACCGGGAATCGGCCAAGCAAATTGGGGTCGGGAACTAGACATCAGACAGGCGGATACTTTCTTTTTTCGATTGCAGGGCATAGCGCAGCGAGAGAGCCGCGCCAACGGGCCAAGTCTAGGACCCCGAAAAGGACGCCAGCATGACGCGAGAATTACAGTTTTGTCATTTCGTTACCGCAGTGTGAATGCGTGTTTAAGCGTCCGGCTTCGTATCTTTCCGATGAACGCAACATCATCGGTTCCGGACGATCGTAGCGATCGACAAATTGCTGGTGTCACGAGGCTCGATATTTGATGGAACCTTAACTAGGGCGTGATCTGCATATAACAAGCGGATTACAAGATTGTCATTCCAGATCGCGCTGACGCCCGGACGTCATGAAGCACGATCAAACTTGCACATGCAGCAATTTTTGAAGGTCCTCTGCGGGAGAAGCCACGCAGCTCTCCGTCTGCAGCGGGAATCAGGATAGGTGTATCCAACGGTTGCAAGTTGAACATCCAGATTGTGATTCCGATGCGCGCATCGAGCGGCGCCCTGACGCAGAATCTTTTTATTTGCTTGGGATCCGTTGCTTTTCTTGGGAGCGTTTTATGCATTGCGAGTTGAAGAAAGGTCTGATCGCCCGCAGTTCTTCTATGTTGCGAAGTGTTCGCGTTTCGATCGTATTCAGTGCGGTGTTTCTCTTTGCCGGGTTATCTTTCGCGCAAGTGGATCGCAGCGGATTGACTGGCACGGTGACCGATGCCTCAGGCCGTCTGCTGCCGCAGGCGCATGTCCTGGTAGTCGAAAACGCGACCGGTCTGCGCCGCGAGGCAGTATCGGATGCGAGCGGCAACTACAACATTCCCCAACTGCCGGTGGGCATTTACACCGTCACCCTCGAGCACCAGGGTTTCAAGAAGCTCGAGTTTGTTGATGTAGAGCAGGTGATCGGCAGGACACGCACCCTGGATGCGACACTGCAGGTCGCGGGCGGCGAAGAGCGCGTCGACATTTCGTCGGCTTCGGCGCTAATGGACCGCAATACTAGCGCGGTGACGGGCCTGATTGAGAAAACACAGGCCGACGAACTGCCACTGAATGGACGCGACTGGTCGTCGCTGACGGCATTCGTCCCCGGCGCCATCGACACCGGCGGCAGCAACCAGCGGTCGGTTCGGTTCGCTGGACGGGGCCTCGACGACAGCAACTTCACCTACGACGGTGTGGACGCAACCAATGTCGTAAATCAGACGCAGCGCGCCTGGGTGCGGCTCGCCATTCCGCTGGACGCGATTGCGGAGTTCCGCGTCGATACGCTGATGGCAACTGCCGAGGAAGGCGCGACGGGCGGCGCTCAACTGGATGTTAGCTCGCCTTCGGGTACAAACCGCTTTCATGGACGGCTGTTTGAGTACCTGCGCAACAACGTTTTCGATGCGCCCGAGCCCACCTGGGCCTCCAACGGAGAAGCTCAGCAGCCGCTGCGTTTGAATCAGTTCGGCGGGTCTGTGGGCGGACCTATTGTGCACGACAAGACCTACTTCCTGCTCGCGTCCGAGGCGTATCGCCAGAACTGGGGCTACCCGGTGAGCGGAGACGTGCCGAGCGTGGCGCTCATTGCAAAAGTTCCGAGCACATCGCCGGTCTATGGGATCATGAACGCTTTTCCGGGGGCGGGTCCCAAAACATTTCTGACGCCTTGGACCCCAGCCAACGACCCGGGCGATCCGCACTACGCGGACTATGACCTTCTGACCTGCTCATGCACGCAGGTGGTCAACGAAAGCTCGGAGATGTTGCGGCTCGACCAGCATTTTTCGTCCCGAACCACCGGCTTCATGCGCTTCAATTACGACCGATCGGTCGATACGCAGCCGCTTTCGGCTGCTGCGACGGACTTGCAGCAAAGAGTGTCGACGCCGGTTAATGGCGCACTCGAGTTGCTGCATATTTTCAATCCTCACCTCGTGAATGAGGTCAAGTTTGGATTCAATCGCGCCACATCCAACAGCTATAACGACAGCAAAACAGGCTCCATCTATCAGATTGCGATTTCCACGGGCCCTGGGCCTGGATTTGTCACCCAGAACTACAACTACAACAGCATCTACGTGGGCAACACATTCTCGGGTATCGACAACCTGACGTGGAGCCATGGTCGGCAAACGATCAAAGCAGGAGGGGAGATCCGCCGCATTCAATTGAACCAGGAGTACGGAGAACACGGAAAAGTGACCTTCTCCACGGTGGAAAGTCTGGCCGCGAATCAGGTGAAAAGTGCAAGTCTCACTGGTGCTCTCCCGGTCAACCACTTGCGCAAGACCGACATCATCGGCTACGCCCAAGATGAGTTCAAGCTGCGACCCAATTTCACCCTGAACCTCGGCGCGCGCTACACCATCTTCCAGATTTTCGATGAGGCGAGCGGGTTGGCCAACCCCTTCGATTTCGCGACCTGCGGAGCTCAGGGATTCTGCGGCGTGGGCGCAAGCTTCGGCCAGCAGAACTACGGCGATATCGATCCGCGCGTGGGTTTGGCCTGGTCGATTGACAAGAGCGGAAAGATGGTTGTGCGCGCCGGATTCGGAACCTACCACGAAGATGGCCAGCTGGACGATCAGAATCTGCCCGCCAAAAACGAAGTGCCCTCCTACTCGGTGAAAACTTCCAAGAGCCTGCAGGTGACCTATCCCGTCAACTCGTTTTTTACCGGCCCCGGAAACCTCTCGCCGAACGCCGAACAACGCGACCGCAAGGACTCGTATGTCGAGCAGTGGGACCTTTCCGTGCAACGGGAATTGCCCGCGAACTTCGTGAGCACGGTCTCCTACCTGGGAAGCCATGGCGTGCATCTGCTCGAAACGAACGTGGTGAACCTGATCGATCCGACGACGGGCATTGCGCAATATAAAGCCTTTGCTCCCGCCATCGGCTGGCGCGGCTCAATCGGCATGAGCTCGTACAACGGTCTCTCCATGGCATTGCGGCGGCCGTTCTCGAGCGGGCTCCTGGTGACGGCAAATTACATGTGGTCGCACGAGATCGACAACGGATCCAACGGCAGCGGCGATGGCGACGAGATTTCTCCGCAGAATCCGTTGTGCCTGTCCTGTGATCGCGCCAGCGGCGCATGGGATGCCACCCATGTCGTCAATGGCAACGCCGTCTATCAGCTCCCCTTCGGCCGCGGCAAACCGATGCTGAACCAGGGCGGCATTGCCAGCGCCATCGCGAGCAACTGGGAGATGACCACGACGGCTCTGGCTCGCACCGGCTTTCCGGTGAATGTGTTGATGCCCTCGAACTACGTCGCGCCGGATGGGGCAACCGGCACGGAGCGTCCGGACTTAGTTCCAGGCGTTTCTCTCACCCCACCGGGGGGAAAGCGCGTCGCCGAGTGGATCAATCCAGCGGCCTTTGCAACGCCGGCTGGAGAATTCGGCATGGCGCCGCGCAACCTGCTTCATGGGCCGGGCACATGGCAGATCGATATGGGCACCGGAAAAACGATCTCGTTAGGGGAGCGCGGGCGGCTGGAATTTCGCTCGGAGTTCTACAACATTTTCAATCACCCGCAGTTGGGGCAACCGCAGGCCACCTTCAACCCTTCGAACACAACGGGCTTCGGCAGCATCATCAATACAGTCAACTTGAACACCGCCATCGTATCGCCGATCACCCCGGTGGGCTCGGGAACGCCGCGCGAGATGCAGTTCGCGCTGCGGCTTGAATTCTGAGGTCTGCCAAACGACTCGACGCGGCGGCGGAAGAACCCGCCGCATTCTATGGATTGGGCTGGGGATGAGAGAGAGCGGGAAACTGAAAAACACCAACCCACGAATCTTACTGAAAGCCTTCGTTCTCTCAGCGATCACGGCCACCGCGTGGGCGCAGGCAAGGCCCGATTTTTCGGGCATGTGGAGGCAGGACAACGATCGTTGCCAGCCAAAGCGCAGCGGTGACCTCACACTACACATCGAGCACCGCGACCCGGAGTTCACGGTCGAAACAACGATCTCGCGCATGTCAGCGAGTCCCCGTCACACGGTTCAAAAATACACCACCGATAGGAAAGTCTCAGTATCGACAGGAGCGGACGGAGATGAGTTTCACACATCCGTCGTTTGGAAGGACTCGAATCTCGTCTTCGCGATTGAGGAGCATGAAGACGGCCGCGTTCTTCTCTCGAAGGAGACATGGTCGGTGATTGAGGATGGCGCAACGCTTGAGAGGATCCGCGAGCGCCCGAATGGCGAAACACAGATTCTTTTCTTTGGTTGGCATCCGAGTGAATTCTCCGAGAACAAATCCAGATTTGTAAAGGCCCCCACCAAATGAAAATCCTGGTGATCGAGGACGAAGTCAAAACTGCCAAGTTTCTCAAGAAGGGACTCAGCGAAGCCGGTTTCGTCATCGACGAAGCTACCGATGGCCTGGAAGGCCTGCACCTGGCTCAGGAAGTCGATTTCGACCTCGTCATCCTTGACGTGATGCTTCCAGTCCTGGACGGGTGGCAGGTGCTCGCGCGCCTGCGCGAGTCTGAACAGAAGCCGCTTGTCCTGATGCTGACGGCCCGCGACGCCGTGCATGAACGCGTGCGTGGGTTCGAACTTGGAGCCGACGACTACCTGGTAAAGCCCTTCGCATTCTCTGAACTCCTCGCTCGCGTGCGCTCGCTGTTGCGCCGCACCACGCCGCGCCCGCAGGAGACGCTGCGCATGGCCGATCTCGAAATCGATTTGATGCGCCATCGCGCGACGCGTGCCGGCCAGAGGCTTGACCTCACTTCGAAGGAGTTCCTGTTGCTGACCCTGCTGGCGCGGCGCGCCGGCGAAGTTCTGTCGCGCACGCTCATCGCCGAATCGGTATGGGATATGAACTTCGATAGCGATACGAATGTCGTGGATGTAAATGTGCGCAGGTTGCGCAGCAAGATGGACGACCCCTTCCCTGTAAAGCTGATTCACACGGTGCGTGGCGCCGGCTATGTCTTCGAAACCGAATCGTAGCGCATCCGCTACGCAGCGCCCGCGCAGGACCTTGGCGTTCCGGCTCTCGGCGGCCTATTCGTTGGCGGGCCTGATGCTGGTCATTCTGGCCACGGCGAGTCTTTACATCGTCCTGCGGACCGAACTCGACCGAAGCACAGAGCTGTTCCTTGCCGACAAGCTGCACGTGCTGCGCACCATGCTGCGGGAACGGCCGGATGACGAGGATGCGCTGCGCGAAGAGATTGAGCTCGAGTCAGCGGCCCGCCGGTACCAGCAGTTCTATATTCGCCTCCTCGATGAACAGGGCGTGCCGATTATGACGACGCCCGGCATGGCCGAACAGCTGGATCTTGGCCAACTCGCGAGCCAAACCCAGGGCCGTTTCGAGAGTTCGATGGCGATGGCGGGTAGACATGGACGACCATTCCGGGTCACGAGCGCGACAGTTGCCGTCGGCACGCCGCCGACTCATAGCGACACGGTTCAAATCGCCATCGACGTTTCGCAGGAAGAGGCACTGCTGGTGCGCTATCGGCTGTGGTTCTGGGGCATCCTGCTGGTGACGTCGGTTCTCTTTCCGCTGGTTGGATACCGCATTGCGCGCCACGGCATTCGGCCTGTCGAAGAAATCGCGGCAACCGCGCGGAGAATCACATCAACCAACCTGCGCGAACGGATCGAGTCGGAAGGTTATCCATCGGAACTTGCAGCGCTGGCCGGGACATTCAATGAAATGCTGGGGCGGCTTGAAGAATCCTTCGAGCGCGTCTCGAGGTTCTCAGCCGACATCGCGCACGATCTGCGCACGCCGGTCAACAATATCCGCGGAGAAGCTGAAGTGGCTCTCGCCCGCCCACGGACTGCCGGCGAGTACCGCGACGTGCTGGAGTCTTCACTGGAAGAAGCAGTCCGGCTTTCCGAGTTGATCGGCGATCTCCTGTTTCTAGCCCGCGCAGAGAGCCCCTTAACCGAGGTGCATCGCGAGGACGTGATCATCGGCGAGTTGCTGACCACGGTTCGCGACTACTACGAAGCTTCTGCGAATGACGCAGGAATATTGCTTGTCTTGAACGATAGGGCCGAGCCGCTTAGCGCGGAACTGGATCGGTCACTAATGCTGCGCGCAGTGAGCAACCTGGTCTCGAATTCCATTGCACATACGCCGCCAGGAGGAATCGTGACGCTGGCGGCTTCCGACGAGGACGCCGCGATGCGCATCGAGGTCTCCGATACCGGCGTCGGAATTCCCGCCGAAGCGCTGCCGAGGGTATTCGATCGCTTCTTTCGCGTCGATCCATCGCGCTCCAAGGCGTCGGGTGGCACTGGGTTGGGCCTGGCTATCGTGCAGAGCATCCTGGCGCTTCACGGCGGGAGCGCGGAAATCACAAGTCAACTCGGCCGTGGATCTCGCGTCACTCTCCGCGTGCCGGCCCTCAGAACGCGATGACCAGACTGCAATTCTCGCGTCAAGCAGTCATCCGGTTGCTGAGTTTTCGGCACCTTTCAGGTCGATGACGCGCTCTTCGGCTCCGATCCGCCGATGGTATCAAATCGTCTCGGCGACAACCGCTTCCGCGGGAGCCTCCTTGGCGACAGCCTCGCCCAAGGGAGTTTCCTTGGGAGCCACTTTCTCCGTCGGAGCTTTTTTGGCGACCACCTTCTTCACAGGAGCCTTTTGGGCGAGCTCCCTCTTTATGGGAGCTTTCTTGGCAACCACCTTCTTTACAGCAGCCTTCTTGACGACTGCCCTCTTTGCGGGAGCTTTCTTGATGACCACCTTCTTTGCGGGAGCCTTCTTGACCACTGCCCTCTTTGCGGGAGCTTTCTTGGTGACCACCTTCTTTGCGGGAGCTTTCCTGACGACTGCCTTCTTTACGGGGGCCTCTTTGGTCAGTGTTCGCTTTAGGACCGCTTTCTTCGTCGCAACTTTCTCCGTGCCTTCAACGATCGCCTGCCCTACGGTGTCTTCAATCTCTTTCTTACTGACTCCCTTGCCCACGGCCTTCCTAACAGCAGTTTCGACCTTCTTGACAGCCTTTTGGCGCTTGCGCTCTTCGTTCGTCATGCTGAGGTCCCTCGGTAGACCATCTGCTCTGCAATCGGAATTCTACATCGCAACTCCGTGCTCTCGCCGCAAATTGGTTTCGCTCAGGCCTGTGTGCTTATGTCAATTGATGAAACCACCGGATGATTCAGGAACATTCTGTCGTTGTTTTCTTCGGGGTCCCGAGAGGCTTGTCCCCTGATTGGATTGGGATCGAAGTCAAGCTGATGTAGGATGTTTTTGTTCCGCGCGGATCCGTTGCGGCGGAACACACGAGTTGTTCACTGAAGAGGTCGCGCACAAACTCGGTCGTGGAGGGCATAAATTCGTTTCCCGTAGGGCCGAATACCGGTAGGGGACGCTTGCGATCTTCAAACCAGGAAGAAAATACTAAGGTTGGAAAATCACCGCTGTGATCGATATGAAAATGGCTAAACAGAACAACGTCTAGCTGGGACATTTGCGCTCCGCTCTCGCCAAAGCGCAGAGCGCTGCCTCCTCCCGCATCAACAATCACTCGTGCTCTGCCGTTATCCCATATGAGATAGCTCGTAGAAGCGCGCTTATCCTGCAACTCCGGGCCGCCGGACCCGAGTACTTGAACTGCCAGTCCTGTAGAGCCGCAAGATTGCGCCTTCATGGGCGAAACTGCATACATGGAAAAGACGACCGCCGAAGCAAGGAGTGTTTTTCGGGAAAGTTTTTGCAAAGGTTCGAGGACACCGTTGGCTTGCATTTCGCACCACCCATCCGGCTTTAACTTCAAAGATAGCCGAAACGGTAACGCGGAGGTCGGCGTCACGGGTTGGAATCTCATGATCTGTTCCCGGTCGAGGATCGATTGTCGGAACGGCGTTTTCGGTGACGAATCCAGGTAAGGTACGCCCCTTCTGGAGCTGATTCTCTCTTAGAGCTAAAGAAAGACTCCGCCTCAGGTCTTTCGCAATTGCCCAGCGCGAGACGAATCCAACCCCTGGTCCAGTTTCCACGGCCGATCGTCGAGCTAGATCGAGGGTATGGCCTCTGAGGTCGCACCTTACAAGCTCCGGAGCCCTGCGACCCACCATTGATTGTTTGAATGCTAAGTCAGTGAGGAGCACGAGGGTGTTACAAAGGCTGAACTCAGCTGTGAGGCTGATTCAGAGAACTACCCAAGGAGGCTCCTCAGAGACTTTATGTACTACATTGGACTTGATGTTCACAAGAAGACGATCAGCTATTGCGTGAAGGACGCGGCCGGCAAGATCCACAGTGAAGGCAAGATCGGATCAACGCGGCGCGAACTTGATGCCTGGATCAAGACCCTTCCCCAACCCCGGATGGTCGCGATGGAAGCGACGATCTTCACGGGCTGGATCTACGATCACCTTCTTCCGCACGCGGAGAAGGTGAAGGTCGCCCATCCGCTGATGCTGCGAGCCATTGCCGCGGCCAAGCGGAAGAACGACAAGATCGATGCCAACAAGATAGCCGACTGCCTGCGATGTGATTTTCTTCCAGAGTGCTACATGACATCGACCGAGATCCGCGACCGGCGGCGTACATTGCGCTACCGCGGACTGCTTGTGAAGCAGATGGTTCAGATGAAGAATCGAATCTCGGGCTTGTTGATGGAGACCGGAGCGAGTTTCAACAAGCAGCGACTGCACAAGGTGGGCTACTTCACCGAGCTGATGGCGGGCAATGAAGAGATCGACTGTGTCAGGCCGCTGTTGAAGCTGAGCCGGGAGACGATTAATCGATCGCAGAAGCTGGACTATGCACTGATCAGCTCTCTGGAGCGGGACCCGCTGCTGGCCGAGCGGCTGGCGCGATTAAGAACTGTTCCCGGAGTGGGTCCGATTACGGCGCTGACCTGGGCTCTGGAGATCGGCGATGTTGCCCGCTTTCGATCGATCAAACAGGCTATCAGTTATTGCGGACTGTGCGGAGCCGAGAAGCGTTCAGCCGACAAGGTCATGCGCACGCCGATTTCCAAGCAACGCAACAAGCATATCCAGCAGGTGCTGGTGGAAGCGGCGAAGCTGGCACCGAGATACAGCCATGAACTGAGCTTGATTCACGAAAAGGAAAAGCAACGGGGCGATCGCAACCGCGCCACCCTGGCTGTAGCCAGGAAGATGGTGGCCTGGATGGTTGCGGTCGAACGCAGAAAACAGGATTTCGTGCCTGCCGAGAAATTCGGAGGTACGGCGGCAGCCTAAAAACCTGCCCAAGAATGAAAAACACCAGGATTATTCCGATGCGCAGACTGCCAGGCCCCGCAAGTAGGCCACTGGGCGAAGGAGTGAAAACTCCGGAGGCTCCCGTTGGATTGTTTCGGGGCTGGCAGAGAACACAAACTCAATCTTCTGTGCGGACTCTTCGGAGTCTTAGACAGCAAATGGATGTGTGGTTCTGCTTGATGCAGGAATCATCGGCCGAGAGGCACTGTTGCGTAACGGCAGATCCTGATCAGATCAAGTGCGCGCCCTCCGGAGCGCGCCCGGGAATTCTGTGCTTTTCTCTTGACTTTGACTTACATAGATGTGTCCCACTCGTCTGCGCGCCCGCTTGTGATACGAGGGTGAGGAGCAGAAACGTGAATCCACATTGGAGCGCTATGATGATCGTTGCGCTAAAACGCTTAATGTGCAACGGGATACTCTTTGCTAACCCAGTCGCTCCCGAAGTTATCCGCGATGTAGAGAACTTTCACCTTCGTAAAGCCAAGGTCGCTTAAAGTCTTGTATGCGCCTCCCACATTCGGGCAGCGGTTCGATGGGCAGCAACCGCAATAGAGCACTATGAACCTGCTCCTCGCCAACGTCTTCACGCGATCCCGAAGCCGGTACAGGCCGTTCTCGCGCGAAGTGATTCCTCTGCGCCTTGTCGATCCGCGCTTCTACCATCTCGACACTTGCTTTTGCCCGCTCTCCAACGGCGAAGTCATGTACTATCCCGCCGCCTTCGACCCCGAATCGCAAAAAAGGATTCAAGATCGCTATCCGAAGGCGAAGAGAATCTGCGTCTTCTAGGATGTCTCTATCGCTGGTGTCGCCATGGCCACTGTGACTACCGCTCCTCCTCCCACCATCCTGGAATCAATCTTGCTCTGGTCCCTCGACCGACCGCAGTGGCAACGCGATGCGCTCCGTCGAATTGTCGCGAAGGGTCAACTCGGCGAGACCGACATAGTAGAACTCGCCACACTGTGTCTCGCCGAGCACGGTCTCGCGAAGCCCGGCGGCCCCGCTCTGGAACCGCTCGAGCAGAAGCATCTGCCTGCGCATCCCGGTGCCACCGGCCGAACGCCTGGTTAAGGAAGCCGCCGATCGGCAGGTCATTGTATTCACCCATGACCTTGTCTTTGTCAACGTGGTTTGGGGCTTCCGGAAATCGCAGCGATATCGCACTGGCTGAAGTCTAGACGTGTGCCAAAGAAGGCTCAATCCCAGGAGTGCACTAAATGGCGCTGCTGGGGAATCGCGCAGGTTATATTGCGCTAGTTCTATTAAAGTTGCGCGATTCATTTGATAATTGCGCGATTATGTGCTTAAATTGCGCGATAGGATGATTGCGCAATAATGAGAGAGAAAGTATGCCAAGACGCCTGCGTGAGGAAGAATTAGCTCAGATCGTTGAAATCGTGCGGCAAAGTACGGACGGTGCCCGAAGAAGCGACATTGCTAAGGCTCTGAAGGAAGTTCCGCAAAGAACTCTTCAATATTGGCTCAAAAGCCTAATGGAAGATGGGCGGCTCACGCAGAAAGGCAAGGGCCCAGCCGCGCGCTACCGGCTTCCAGCAGAAACGACGGAGCAGAAGGAAGTAGCCGCGCGGCAGCATTCGCCAAGAGAAGAAAAGCCGGACGAAGCGATTGTGCCTCTCTCCGCCGAAAGCAAAAAGATACGAGAGTACTTGCGGCCGCCTTCCGAAGCAAGAAAAGCAGTCGGGTATAACCGGAAGCTTCTCGACAGCTACCGACCAAACACAAGTTTTTATCTTTCGCCCGAAGAGAGAACGCACCTGGCGGAGGTGGGCACGACAAAATCCGGGGCCGATGCGGCCGGCACCTACGCGAAGCAGATTCTGACCCGTTTGTTAATCGATCTTTCATGGAACTCAAGCCGCCTCGAGGGAAATACCTATTCGCTCCTCGATACCCGACGCCTGATTGAATTTGGAGAAGAAGCGCAGGGGCGGAACAGGCTCGAAGCCCAAATGATTCTCAATCACAAAGAAGCAATTGTCTTTCTTGTGAGCTCGGCGGATGAGATCGGTTTCAACCGGTATACGATTCTGAATCTCCATGGCATTCTGGCGCAAAGCCTGTTGCAAGATGAGGCGTCGGCAGGACGCTTGCGGCGCATCGCTGTCGGCATAGAAAAGTCTGCATTTCATCCACTCGAACTCCCCCAACTGATAGAGGAGTGCTTCAATCAGCTTCTGGCAACGGCAGCCGCCATTCAGGACCCATTCGAGCAATCGTTCTTCTCTATGGTGCACCTGCCGTACCTTCAGCCCTTCGACGACGTGAACAAGCGCGTCTCGCGTTTGGCGGCGAACATTCCCCTTATCAAGAGAAACCTGTCGCCACTGTCGTTCACCGGCGTGCCCCGCTCAACTTACACGGAAGCGATGCTCGGCGTTTACGAGCTAAACAAGGTTGACATGTTGAAAGACGTCTTTATTTGGGCCTATGAACGGTCTGCGGAACGGTACGCGGCTGTTAGACAATCCCTGGGCGATCCAGACCCATTCAGGCAAAGACATCGGGAAGCATTGCGGCAACTCTTGGGCGATGCGGTGCGGGGGAGGATGAGCAGAAAAGCGGCTGCCGCATATATCGCTCAGTGGGTAAAGGATAATGTTACAGGCGATGATCGCGAAACATTCAGAGAAATGGCCGAGTCCGATCTTCTCGGCCTGCATGAGGGTAACTTCGCACGTCTTCAGGTTAGACCGAGCGAATTCGCGGCGTGGCAGGCCGCGTGGGAAAACAAAGAATTCGCATTTCCTGCCCCCAAGGAAAGATTTGACCAAAAGACTACGAAGTAGAACCGGCGTCGGTCTCCGCCGGCCAGCGATGCAGGTGATTCCGACGAAGAGACTCTTATCGAAGTATAACCCTTGCCTATCAAAAGCGCGTCGACCAGGTGTCGCGATCTGTCGATCGCGGAGCTTCCGGAACCGGAGTTGTGGACGAGGGTTTGCCATGGCGATGGAAGAGCGTTGAGGATCGGCTCGATAAGCTCGAAAAACGGGCGCGCGCAGCCAAGCCGCTCTTTGATGACAGCCGCGACGAGGAATACCGCGAAGAAGCCATCGACATCTACGGCGATCTGCGCTCTACCTGGGAGCGCGCTCTCGAAACAGTGGCTTTCGCCGGAGTCGTGCAGCGCCACCGCGACTACATCGACACCAAGCATCTGCCGAAGACCGCTGTGCTCACCGATGCCGATTGCCGTTTGTTCCAGGCCGGTTACAAGAAGTGCTGCGACCTCACGGATGCCCACGATCCCTCACTGGGCCGCAATCCCGAACCTCCCGCGCCGAGCGAGGTTCTCAAAGACATTCAGGATTTGAAAGACTGGACGTCATCGTTGCGCGATCGGCAGAAGCTCGTCAGTTGATCCAATGCCCAGTAAATTCAAGACATCTGAGATTTCTTCAGTAGGCGGTTTATTTGCACAGTAGGCGGAACAATTACTCGTACCAAGAATTTAGTCAGAAATATCCACAATTGCTTATTATTTGTCAATCTTTCGGAACCCCGCTGTTTATGGGCTATTCAGGAGCGAAAATATCCACAATATTAGTAAGTCAAGGGCGCGAGCCTGGTCCTGCGTACTTCGAACTTGGGATATGCGCCTGGTCGAACATGACGCGCGAGCCGACCTGCAGGATCAACGGCTGGAGCGCACGGTTAGAATCCAGGATCGCTTTCAGTTCTTGCGGTTGTATCAGTTGGGTCGAGGGAATAGTTGTTGCCGCGAACGGGAGTGCGGACTGCGCACGTGCCGGAGATTGGATCAAGACGAATGTTATAACGGCAACGCTTCCCATTGTGGCGATCGATCTGATTCTCATGTGGGGCTCCGAAGCCAGTATATTGAGGAAATCGCGGCCTGATAATTTGATCCTTGGAGAGTTACTCGAACGGGATGTCTGCTCTACCAGTCTCATTTTGATGGACTAGTTCGCACAACACATTGGCGCTCTTAAGCGAATAGACAACGCTGATCCCCTCGCGTCTGCGTCGCACAATGCCGGCTCCATAGAGGATTTGCAAGTGCCTGGAGACGTTTGGTTGATTTCCATCGAGTGCCTGTACCACTTCGCCAACCGTCATTGCTCTTCTCATCAACACCTGGAGGATCCGAAGACGATACGGCTCTCCCAAAGTGTGAAATCGAGAGGCAACGCGATTCAACATTTCATCACTCATTCTCAATTCGCACGAAGTATGATTCTGGACCATCCCCAGCTGGTCATCATCGTATCCGCTCATTGGTTTCAGATGCCCTTGCCCGGCAGATCGGGAACTCTTAGTTCGACCTCGATCTGCGGAGGATTGAGGAGCGTGTTCTTCACTAGGCAGTGCTCGACGGAGCGCATCAAGCCTTCACGTTGCTCGGTCGTGAGGTAGACAGGACTGTCGACGTGGATTTGGAAGTTGCCCAGTCGCGAGGGGCTCTTGAGTTTTTCGGCCTCGACGGAGACATTCACGCCTGTCTCCGCAAGATTGCGCGTCTTCAGATATTGGACCGCGTAGAAGGCCGCGCAAGACCCCAGCGACGCGAGCAGCAATTCCGGAGGCGTCATGCCGGAGTCTTCCCCACCATTCTCTGCCGGCTGGTCGCAAATAATGGAGTGTGACCGCGAATGAATGGCAAATCTGACCTTGTCGAGATGAGTAATGGTTACTTCCATCATGGTTTTCCTCTTCCGATAGAAGAAAGTCACGTGGGCGACGATTCGTTACAGAATCGCGGATGTTTTTTCTTCGACGGGCATAACCAACATGCGCAGATACTCGCGTGTAAGGATGGCGCGCAATCGGGGCGCGACGGCCGGGTCACAGGGAATCTCCAGGGACCGGCAGCGATCGATGGCGGCGCGCAAGTCGCGCAGAAATGCCACGCAGGATGGGCATGTCTCGATATGTTCGCGCATCTGTTCACAGGTAAGCGGTTCTACTCTGCCATCCAGGTATTCGGAGAGGTTGGCGAACAAATCGCGGCATTCGGCAGGACGTTGCCCGTTTTTGGTCTTGGCAACCTTTCGCTTCTTCACGGAGGGTTTTGCATCATTCTGCTCTTCAGGAACTTCCCGCAGGAGTTGGTTCATCTCCTTGCGTACGCTTAAGCGTGCCCGATGAAGCCGAATCCGAACCGTTCCCTGCTGAAGTGAGAGAACCTGCGCAACCTGCTCGGTGGCCAACTCCTCCATATCGTGGAGCACGAGAACAATGCGCAAGGGTGGCGGGACGCGCAGAATCGCCTGATGCAGAAGATGGTACTGCTCGGCTGCGAGGAGATTTCCTTCCGGTCCCACCGCGGCATCCTGCAGTAGTCGCCCCAGTTCCTCATCGTCAGGCATCAACTCGTCGAGCGAGAACATTTTTGCTGGAGCTTGGGCAGGCTTGCGGCGCATGCGCCAGCACCGGTTTCGTGTGACGGTATAAAGCCAGACCGCAAGAGCCTGCGGATCACGGATCTTGGCCAAGTGTCCGAGAGAGCGGGAGAGCACTTCCTGCATGGTGTCTTCCGCATCTTCGGGATGCCCACAGACCTTCATACTGAAGGAATAGACCGTGTTCTGGAGCAAACCAATTGCTTGCTCGACAGCCTCAGGAGTATTTCGGCGTAACAGTGCCGTGGCTTGGATCAGTTCAGGTCGCATCGGATGGGGTTATCGAGAGCCATACCAGTGTATTCCGCAGCGTGCTTGGCTGGCAGAAGGATCTCCCGAAACTCCCCTGTTCGGCGCGGAGCGGAGCAAGTTCAAAAGGGCATACATTGCACTCCAGAAGGCGGAGTGCTGCCCTTCTGTATTGCGTGCTCAATCATCTGAAGACAAATCGGGGAAACCTTCTTCAGCCATTCTCGCTCCTTGCTTCGATCCGGTTTGAAGTCAGCGGCCAGCCATGCGCGCAACAGAGCCAACGCGAGCCCCATCTCGGCGCCCGGGCGGCATTCCTCCAGCCGGAACATTTGGCGGTAGACCTCATCTTTGACCCGCTCACCGCGAGTATGCCGAGGGTTACCCAGTCTGGTAATACCCTTTCGCGCGGTCATTGTTGTTTCTCCCCCTGAATAAGCCAGGAGTACAGGCCGACTTCGGCCGAACCAAGCTTCTCGAAACCGGAGAGCTGCATCTCTCTAAGGGCGTCAGATAGTGCGATGCGATGCTCCAGAGGCGGACCGTGAACGGGCTCGACATCCGGACGCCAATCGAGGATAGCGACACGCCCACCGGGGGCAAGAATGCGTCGAGTTTCGCGGAGAACAGCATCGCGATCCTCAAATTCATGCCACACGTTGGCGAGGAAGACGAGAGCGCATGCGGCATTCGGAAGCTCAGTTCTGTCAGCCTCTGCATGGACCGGTTCGACGTTGGAAATGGTCGCGGCATCGAGCTTCTGTTGCAGCAGCGATAGCATCTCTGTCTGAGAATCGACGGCCCAGAGCTTGCCGCGCAGCCCGACGGCGCGCGCCAGAGGCAGAGTGAAATACCCCGTGCCAGCGCCGATATCGGCAACCACATCGCCAGATTGAACGCCAAGCGCAGTGATCACCTCGTCTGGAGGGAGCCAGAGCAGCCGCGCAGGATCGTCGAGCCGGTAAGCCAGGGAAACATTGAATCGCCTATCGTGCATCGTGACCTCAAATCGATGGACTGCAATTGGTGTCCTTCAAACCCATAACGCGCAATATGGACATAGCTGGGCACCAGTTTGTGATTGACGACTGAAATAGATTCAGCCCGACGAATACCGTCAGCCAGAGCCAATAGAGTGAAACGAAATGAGCAAGCGCAAGTGATAACAGCACCATGACGCCTCCCATGAGGCGCACGCCGCGTTCGACTGTCATAGGGAATCTCCTTATTCGCTTTCAGGTTGAGGTCCAGGTCCGGACTTCAACCCCAACGACAAGGAACCGTCGCTGGGGGCCGCGGCTTGGCGCCGGGAGTGAACCATGAAGTAAAGCACTGGAATGGTCGGCCATGATAGGAAGGTCGAAGCAACGGCTCCGGCAATCAGAGACAAGGCGAGCCCCTGAAATATGGGGTCAGTGAGAATCACGCTTGCGCCCACGACAACTGCTGCCGCGGTCAACAGCATTGGCCGAAAACGAACCGCACCGGCATCGATTACCGCTTCAGCCAGCGGCATTCCCTCGCGAATCCTGAGTTCAATAAAGTCAACCAGAATGATTGAGTTCCGCACGATGATGCCGGCGCCTGCAATAAAGCCGATCATCGACGTCGCTGTGAAGAATGCGCCTAGCATCGCATGCGCCGGCATGATGCCCACCAACGTGAGCGGAATGGGCGCCATGATTATCAGCGGTACGATGAAGGATCGGAACCAGCCGACCACAAGAACGTAGATGAGAACGAGCACCGCGGCGAACGCCAGTCCCATGTCCCGAAAGACCTCGATCGTGATGTGCCATTCGCCGTCCCACTTCATCGAGTAGTGGTCTGTCGAGTCCGGCATCGACGCGTTGTAGCGCGCCAGCGTGTATCCGGCCGGAAGCGTAAGATGGTCGAGATCCTTGTTCATTTTCATGATGGCGTAGACTGGGCTTTCCTCCGCTCCAGCCACGTCTCCCGTTACATAAACAACACGACGCAGATTTTTGTGATAGATGCTGGGTTCGATGGTCTTTCGTTCGACGACGACCAACTCGCGCAGGGAAACCATGTCGCCATTCGCCCCGGTCAGGCGGATATTCTCAAGGCCCTGCTGCGAGGAGCGGTCCGCGCGGTCAAGTTCGACGATCGCGGGCACTGGCTCTCGTGCGGCCTGATCGTGAATCAGGCCGACTTGGGTTCCCGAGATGGCGAGCTCCAGGACGCGGGCCACGTCGGAGACAGCGATGCCGTCTTCGGCCGCCTTGACCTCATCCACGCGCATGATCAACCTAGGCTCTGGATCTTCGACGTACCAGTCGGTGTCAACAACGCCCGGAGTGTGCTGAAAGATCGACTTGATCTGTCGGGCAACTTGAGTTTGACCAGCCAGATCTGGACCGTAAACCTCCGCTACCAGCGTCTGTACGACGGGCGGCCCCGGTGGAACTTCACTGACCTGGATCCTCGCGCCATACGCGTTGCCGATCGCGTCCAGTACCGGACGAAGCCGTCTTGCGATCGCATGGCTCTGCACGGTGCGTTGCTTCGCCGACAGCAGGTTGACCTGGATGTCGGCCTGATTCGGCTGTCGACGCATATAGTAGTGCCGCACCAGCCCGTTGAAGTTATAGGGACCGGACGTTCCGGTATAAGTCTGGTAGTTCAGTACATCCGGCTGCCGTGCAAGTTCTTCCCCCAATGACTGAGCCACCCGCGCCGTCTGTTCGAGGGGCGTTCCGTCGGGCATATTGATGACGACCTGCAGCTCGCTCTTGTTGTCGAACGGCAACATCTTTACGCGAACCAAGCCGAGAGGAACAAGCGCCACCGAGACCACAAACAGTACCACTACTCCAATAAAAAACAGGACGCGATTACGCGCGGATTGGATCAGCGGCGTCATGATGCGGCGATAGAGCCTGGTCCGCCAGTTTTCCGAGTCCGGTTCCAGTATTTTGGCCCCTTCAAGATGCCTGCCAACAAGTCGGAGGGCAGCCCAGGGCGAAACCACAAATGCAACCAGCAGCGAGAAGAGCATGGCGGCCGACGCGCCCACGGGAATGGGCCGCATGTACGGCCCCATGAGTCCGCGGACAAAGGCCATGGGCAGGACGGCCGCGATCACCGCGAATGTGGCCAGAATGGTCGGGTTGCCCACTTCCGCGACAGCCTCTACCGCGACTTCACTCATCGACCTGCCATGGTTTTCCTTGAGCCGGAAGTGACGTACCATGTTTTCGACGACAACGATAGCGTCATCGACAAGAATGCCGATGCTGAAGATCAACGCGAAGAGCGTTACGCGATTGATGGTGTAGCCGAGGAAGTAGAACACCGACATCGTGAGCGCAAGCGTGACTGGAATGGCCAGCAGCACCACACCCGACTCTCGCCATCCCAGGAAAAGCGCTACCAGCAAGGTGACAGACAACGTGGCCAGCAGAAGGTGCTCAAGCAGTTCGTCTGACTTGTCCTTTGCCGTTTCTCCGTAATTCCGTGTGGTGGTCACCGTCATGTCGTTCGGTATGGTCATGCCCTGCATGCGGTGGACGCTCTTGAGAACAGCATTGGCGATATCTGTGGCGTTGGTGCCTTTCCGCTTGGCCACGGTGATGGTCACCGCCGGGTACTGGCGTGCCGCCGATGCACCCGAGTTCGTCGTGCCGTAGACCACATAGTTGGCCGGATCCGCTGCGCCGTCGACTATCTTCTCGGCAACGTCCCTCATGTACACCGGCTGCCCGCGAACCACGCCCACCACGACCGCTTCCAAGTCCTCTCGGCGGGTGAAGAGGTTGCCGGCGTCGACCCGGACTTCCTGGTTGTTTTCGGCGAAATTCCCCGCCTGCACAGTTGCATTTGCGGCTTGAAGATGCCCGACAATGGACATGGGCGATATGCCGTAGGCATTGAGCTTCTGAGTGCTAAGTACCACACGCATGGTGTGCGGAAGACCGCCAATGATAGTAGTCTCCGATACATCTGAAATCTGCTCGAAATTGTGTTGCATCTCGGCGGCGATGGCGCGAAGCTGATAGCCGTTGTAATGCTCGCCCCACAGCGTCAAGGCCAGGATCGGAACATCGTCGATGGAGCGTGCCTTGATCAGCGGCTGCGAGACTCCCGGTGGCATGCGATCGAAGTTCGAGTAGAGCTTGCTATAGACCTTGATCAGCGCGTCTTCCTGCGCTGTGCCCACCAGAAAACGCACGATTACCAGGCTCTGTCCGGGGGCCGATGTGGAGTACACGTACTCGACGCCCGAGATCTGATGGACCAGATTCTCGATCGGCAGGGTCACACGCTCTTCCACTTCCGCAGGGGATGCGCCCGGCATGGCGGTGGTGATGTCCAGCATCGGAACCAGAATCTGCGGCTCTTCTTCGCGCGGAATGATGGCGACCGAGAGGATTCCGAGTGCCAGCGATGCTGCAATGAAGAGCGGCGTCAGCTTGGAGTTGAGGAAAGTGTGCGCCAGCCGCCCGGCCACGCCCGACCCAGCCAACTCAGTTTTCTGTTTCATTGCTGGACCTCGATGCGCCTGCCAGCCAGGTCGCGGTCGGCGGGATCGTCCACTAGTTTTTCGCCAACCGAAATGCCCGACAACACTTCAACGCTGATCTCCTGTGCCGCGCCTAGTGTGAGGTAGCGAAGTCGCGCAATACCGTTGTTGTCGAGGACGTAGGCGCAGGCAAGCGATCCGCGCAGAACCACAGCGGAACGCGGAATAAGAATCGACTGGCGAGTGCCGGCGGCAAACGCTGCCGTGCCATACATTCCGGCGTGCAACTTGCCCGAGGAAGCCAGAGCGATCTTGACCGTGAAACTGTGGCTTGCCGGATCGGCGGCTGGAACAATTTCCGCCACCGTGCCCGTGACATTCGCTGTCGGCGCGCCGTCGATTGAGACAGAGACCTTCATCCCCTTGCGTACCGTGCCAATTGCCGACTCATCGACCTTTACCTCCAATTGCAGCGGCCCGACGCTATCCAGTTGCAGCAGCGGCATGCCCGGGGAAGCCAGCGTTCCCGGATCGGCTAACCGCGCCGTTACCACGCCTGCGAAAGGCGCGTGCAGACGTGTGTAGCCCAGCATCGCGCGCGCGCCGCTATCCTGCGCCTTTGCCGCCTCGCTAAGAGCACGCAATGCTTCAACCCGCTCGGCCGAGGCTTCCGCCCGCCGCGCTACCTCATCCAATTCCTGCGGGCTCACGCTCTTCTGCGCCTGCAGTTGCTTGTAGCGTTCGAGCGTGCTTGATGCAAGATCGGCGTCGGCTTGTGCGGCTGCCTGTTGGCTTTGTGCAGCCATCAGTGCGGCCTCAGCCTGGTGTGCGCCAGCGCGCAACGTGGCGTCGTCCAGCAACGCCAGAGTCTGCTCAGGCCGAACGTTGTCGCCCTCTCGCACCAGCACTTGCTGGATGCGCCCGACGACCTGCGCGGAAACGATCGCCGACTCCCCCGCGTGCAGGGTTCCTGTGGTGCGGACGAGGACGGGTGCCTGTTGCTCCCGGCTCTCCACCACCCGCGCCTGCACGGTTTGGGTGGACACAGCCGGGGCGGACTCGCCCGAATGGCACCCGGCCGACATCGCCGAAGAAGCGGCGAGCAAACAACTATACAAAAGAACCTTCATTGCAAATCCTCCGCCGCATCGGGAGTCAGTGTCCCTGTAGCAAAAAGCAGTTCAGCATAAGCCATGGCGTTGCCATAAACGGCATGCCAGTAATTCGACCGGCTCTGCCGCTCGGCATCCTCAGCCCTCAGAAGGTCGGTGATTGTTGCCAGACCCGCGCCGTAGCGGTTCTTGAGGATGCGAAGACTTTCGGCGGATTGATCCATCGCGGCCTGCGCTGTTTCAAGAGAGAGTGTCGCTGTCTGTCGATGAATGTGAGCTTGGCTTACTTCGAGGCGCACGTGCTGTTTTGAGGCAGCCAGTTGCGCATCGATCTTCTGTTTCGCGGCGCTCTCCCGCGCAAGCTGAGCGCGCTTGCCGACAGGCAGAATGTCGACGCTGATCTGAACGCCGGCGACCCAGTTGTTCCCACCTGAGCCTGCAAATAACGCGCGATCTTCTTCCCAGTTGCCATAGGCGCTCACGCGAGGGCCGAAGTCCGATTTGGCCGCTCCGACAGCGTCTGCCTGCGCCGATTGCGCCTGTCCCAGGGCCATCAAATCGGAACGCGTCTTTGCGGCTGTGGCCATCTCCTGTTCCAGCGGCAGCTGCGGAAATGAATGAGGCTCAATCGGCTTCAACTCGGATGCTTTGAGGTCCCGGGATCCCGTGGCCTCGCGCAAATGAGCCCACGCCAGCTCGAGGTCTCCCTCGGCCGCGATGAGTTCCTCTTTGCGGGCGGCCACATTCACCTCGGCCGACATCCGATCGGACTCCACCGCAAGGCCCGCCTTCACGCGATCGTCCACAGACGTCAACAGCGCCGCGGCGGTCTCTTGCTCATGTTGGGCAACGTCGATCTCCCGTTGTGCGTAGAGCACAGACTGGTACGCCGCCACAACGCGGAAGACGATCTGCTGATCAGTTGCCTTGGCCGATGACGAGGCGCTTTTCTTGAAAAGATCGGCGCGGTGGATCTCTCTCTGTGTCTTGAACGAGTCGAATGCCATCCAAGAGCCGGAGAAGCGCGTTGTAAAGTTGCCGATCGGTTGGGGACGATTCAAAGCGTTCAATGCAAAATCGGCCTGCGTGAATTGCCGCTGCCGCAGCCGCGTCCCGAAAGCATAGACCGGGTCGTTGCCGCGCGAAATATCCTCCGTGAAGTTGAGTTGCGGGAGCAGTTGGGTGCGCGCCATAGTGGCTGAGGACTTGGCTTGCTGATCGTCGGCGCGTGCGATTGCAGCTTCGGGGCTTTGCTTCAGGGCTTCATTGATAGCTTGTCGGAGCGTAAGCGGTTCCTGCGCAGAGACGGTCAATCCGCCCATACCGAACAGAAGAAAAAGACCCAAAAATAGATAGAGGCGTGATCTCATTGGGCGAAATGTCCTTGGATGGCACTTTCATAGGAAGAAAGTCACGGAATGGCCCATCCGTTACAAAAAACGCGAAACAAGATTCCTAAATGCCTTTGACACTGCGTCCGATGCGGATTCGCGGGGCAAGACATCCGTCTACAGACCCGCCGATCAAACACCTCGGTGAGACAGCCGAGAGAAAGACACCAGACTGATGCTCATCGACCCATATGGGGCTTACCCCGGAACCACTGAAAGGCGCCGCGTCGAACTGCACGCGATCAAGAAGCTATTGTCTAGATGAAGTCGGATACCCTTCGCGGGCAAACCCGGACAAACCACTCTTGCAGGGCCATCGCCGCGCTTTTACGTGCCGCGGAGAAACAGGAGGAATCGCCTCTCTTGATTCAACGAAACGGGAACGACTCCTCTGGAGAGCTTACGTGTCGATCGCATGCCCGGAATGCCTGCGGACCTTCCAGCAGACTGTCGGTGGTTCTCTGAGCCCTATATGAGAAGGACGTTGCGTACATTGCTGGCTTAGCTCTTTCGTACAAAGTTCGCATCGGCAGAACTCTCTTATGCGATCGGCAGGTCAGCTAAGGTTACCAACGTCCCTCCACACACAATTCGAAGAACTGCTCATCCATAATCGCTATTCCTTATGAGGTACTACACTAGACTATTGAATTTCGGGATTGCGGGCCGGCCCGATAATTTCGCTCTCCGGGCGGATGGTGGTCGATCTTTCTCTGACGTGATTTGGCTTCGGCGGTCATTCGCTCAGAACTCCGTGCCTTGGGACGGACCTATCAGACGACCGAAGTTTCTGTGCTCCTCGCGTAACCTGATTTGAAGCCAACCGTCTCAAACTATAGAGCCGGAACGGAAAGGACGTTCCTCACGAAGGGCCGCACTCTGGAGTCGACACGACTCGGCTTCAATGGGATTGACCTCAACGTGCAAAGGGGCGTGTCGTTTTTCCGATTATCGATTTCGACCGCTCATGCGTGCTGTCGTGGGGAAATGGAGTTGTTGCGTGCGGTGGATCCTGATTCCGGTGTTCCTGCCCATGATGGCATTCCCGTCGTGGGCAGCAAAGCGAATGACTGTTGCGCAGCTTGAGCAAATGCTGGGCACGGAGAGTGCCGCGCACAAGTCGGATATTGAGATCGCGCGAAAAATCAGTGACATAGAACTCTCGGAGCGACTTACCGATGTAGTGCTGGGCCGATTGAATAAGCAATTCTCAAGCGGCTCCCAACCATTGATGGCGTTGCTTTTGTTGGCAGACAGGTCCGCTTTTCTCGACCCGCCAGCAAACGAATTCCCAACCACGCCCGCACCCGACGCGGCAACGCAACAGAAGTTGCTGGAGGCTGCGAAAAGGTTTGCAGTCGAGACATTACCGAATCTTCCCAACCTACTCGCTACGCGAACTACCTTCAACTTCGACGATAGCCCACAGGAAGTGACGAAAGGAGGGTATCTCCAGCGAATTGGGCTGCACTTGATCGGCTCATCGAAAGCAGAGGTTTCCGTTAGGAACGAGAAAGAGAATCAATCGACACGCACCGGGGCTGCATCTTCGCCCGCGCAAGGCGGACTTATGACCTGGGGCGAGTTTGGTTCCACACTTCTGATCATTCTGAGCGATTCCGGTGAAGGAAAGACGGCGTGGAGTCACTGGGAGAAGACTGCTTCGGGTGTAGTGGCGGTGTTTCACTATGAGGTTCCCAAGAGAGCGTCGCACTACGAGATTGACACTCCCGTTGAACAAGTTCAGCCCAACGGGGGCTCAAATCGTTGGGCTCGCACCGGGGGCATGGCTGCGATGAAAGCTTCTTCTACGACCGCAATGGTTCGTACCAAACCCGGCTATCAAGGATCTTTGTGGATCGATCCAGCTACGGGGACAATCCTTCGCGTGACGTTAGTGGCCAATATGAAGGGGAATTCGACCATTGAACGTGGTGCGATTCTCGTGGAGTATGGTCCAGTCCCGATCGCAAACAAAACGGTGATATGCCCGGTGCGAAGCCTGGCACTCTCGTCTGCACCGGCCACCGTCAATGCTAACTTCGAGGGCGCTGCGACCGAGTGGTTGAATGAGAACCTGTTCACCGACTATCACATGTTCGCTTCTACGTCGCGGATTCTCAGCGAGCAGTCTGCGGCATCAGTTTTGTCGACGACACTTTTGGCGGCAGACGCGCGGAATGACCAGGCTTCGCCTGTTGCCGGACAGAGATCGCATCCAGAGACCGCTCCTACCATGCCGGTGCCGCAGCAGGCCGCAATCCCACCCGTCAACGTGCTGTCAAATGCTCCCGCGGCTACACCGGTTGAGAAGGTGGGTACGTCTGAACCGAACGCACGAAGTAACGCAACCGACTTATTGTCCGAACAGCCGCCTGTAGCAGCCCCGCTCCCCGCCCCGCCATCGACTGCGAAGAGCGCCGCCAGCCAACCACAACCATCTTCGGCTTCACCCGGGCCTACCTCTTCGAAGGCCGAAACACAGTATAGTGCCCCTCCGATCGAACTAAATGTCAGCCGGGTCCTGGTGCCCGTCGAGGTCCACGACAAACAGGGCCGCACGGTCGGAGATCTAAAGAAAGATGACTTCCAGGTGTTCGACGACGGCAAGGCACGGTCTATCTCTGCCTTCACCGTAGAGAAGCGCGATTCCGTTGCAAGCCGGCCCGTGACCGCCGTCGAGCCCGATCTGCAACCGCCAACACATGGCAATGCGGCAACGCAATCGTCCCCCCTGCCAGAGCGCATCACCGTGCTTCTGTTCGACGACTTGCATCTGACCTTCGAAGATTTGACGTATGTGCAGAAGGCCGCGTCGAAGGCTCTGGACGCGACCTTGAGTGGCTCGGATGTCGCAGCGGTAGTCTCCAGTTCTGGGAAGATCAACAGCGGCCTGACGCGCGATCAGGCAAAGCTGCAGGATGCGATTATGAGCCTGCGGCCGCAAGGCATCTACCGCACCGGCAAAGACGACTGTCCCAAAATCGACTACTACGAAGCGGATCTGATCGAAAACAAGCACGACAACGCAGCACTTCAGGATGCAGTAAGCCAAATAATGACTGTTTGCAACCCCGGAACTCCGGAACCCCTCGCCGAAAGGCTCGCGGACTCAGTTGCGATGCGCACGTTGAGCCTTGGCAAGCAGGATATTCTGGCCACGTACGCAACCCTCAGTGAGATTGTGCGAAGAATGGCGACGCTGCCGGGACAGCGAACACTTCTCTTCGTGTCTGATGGCTTCCTTCCCATTGAGGAGGAAGCGCGGTTCGCGGAATCGCAACTGATCGATCTCGCTGTGACTTCGAACGTGATCATCAACGCGATTGATGCGCGCGGGCTGTACACCGCCTCAATGACCGCCGGCGACGACACGCGAGGAAGGAGTCCGGGAAAGGTGGCGGAATACCGTCGAAACTCCATGAGCCTCGAGGAGGAGGCGATGGGAGAACTCGCCGACGGAACCGGCGGCAGGTTCTTTCACAACAATAACGACCTGGACGCTGGATTCAAGGACATCACGAAGGCACCTGAAGTCGTCTACATGCTCGAGCTTCCTCTCGACGGCATGAGGGCAAACGGCACCTATCATCGCTTGGAAGTTAAGGTGGATCGCGAAGGGATGGAGGTTCAGGCGCGACGCGGATACTTCATGCCTAAATCAAAGAAGCGCAAAAAATAGAACACCTGCTTTCGACTCCGAGGGGTGCGAATGCCGGGGTAATCTCGAGTTCAGAGAGGAAGGTGGCCATCGAAGGAAAAGTTATCCGAACAGGGCAGCTGGGTGTTCAGAAGATGAAGGCAATCCGTCCGATGACGCATCGATAAACAATTAGGGAGCTGTCAAAACTGGGGTCGACTCACTCACTACCACACCTTTTGGACGCAGGGGCACCGGGGCGGTTGTAGCCTGCTCCTGCAAGCGCTCCAGGAGGCCTTCTCCCATCTTCGGTACAGCATCACGAGCTTCCGCTCGTGTTCGTAACACGCACTCATTGAGCAACACGTCCAGGTGCTTAACCCAAGGATATAGTGCGTGCTGTCGTGCCAATTAAAGCTGATGAGCGGTGACAGGCAGAGCAGACCTGCTTGACATTCGCCGGCCAACCAATTCTCTTCGCCTTTACGCCTTCCGTTCTTGTGTGGTAGCGTTCGCGCAGCACATGATTGCTTCCCCCGATTTCACGGCATTATCGTGAATATCCGCTTCATGGCGATTCCTCGAACTCCGCGAAGGTCCCGAGAACGAAGCGGAAGGCAGCGATCCGACCTGCATTGGAAGCTTCATTGAATAGGTCACAGCGCCTTCAGTCCAACGCCTCGAGCCTGGTCGGCAGGAGAGCAACTCATGGCCGCGAAAAAGTTGAATTCAGAAGAAAGGGATACTCGGCGGCTTGCGTTTGCAAAGTTTCTATTCATAGCGATCTTGGCGGTCACGCTTTTGCTGCTTGCCAGGAGCATGGTGCGCCACCATTTCTTTAGTGGAGGCCAACTCAATCGGGACGAGACCACCGAACCATGAGGGTATCGATGGCGCAAGGCAAACGCGGGGTCGCCGGTCTCCGTGACCGAATAAACGCGGGGGGACGCTTCGCTTTGGTGTCTCACCACCCTGAAAGCATTGGCCGGGAGAGCGGGCTCACCAGCGTACACCGAAGGTGACAGGAATGATCTCGGTCCGGCCGAGGCCGTTCGTTGCGCCGACTTTGGGCGTGCCGATCCAGGTGTAGCGGGCTTCGCCAAAGAGCTTCATGGTGCCGTCGCCATATACACCCCCAAGACGGTGCGTGAGGCCAATTCCGAAGTTCAGCCCACCTTGGCTTGAGGAGAACGAAGACACGTTGACGTTGACCGGGTAACCGTAAAAGTCGCAACATTGCTGAACGGTAAAGTTCGTCGATTTGTGATAGTACCCGCCGCCGCCGACCAAGTACGCACTGTTGGTCCTTGTGGGAAAGAGATCGAAAGTCGGATCAACCGTAAGGGCAATAATCTTCGAGTTACCACCTTGGCCGCCTCCGGCAGCCACAAACGCGCCGGGCAGCTTGTTATCGAAAAACGAGAACTCCCCCAGGACCGAAAATCCTCGAGAGAAGTGGAGGCCGCCGCCTGCGGTGAAATTGCCTCCCCAGGTTATGTAAGGAGTGTCGTTGCCGATGGGGGCGTTGAAGCCGCCGCCCCCGACCCACGCATAATGCCGTCCGCCGCCGCCACTGCTGTTGTCGTGCTGGCCCCGCCCTGCCGCGGGAACCGCAGACGCGCCGGGGTCGGTCAAATTCTTCTCGGCAAGGGCAGAATCGCTGGAACTGGAGTAGTTGTGGGAATTGGATTCCTCGCCCGAAAGCGCTGGCGCACTCGATAGAGCTGAGGATGCAAGCTGCGCCTGGGCGATACCAAGACCCATCAGAACCGCGGCGGCGGAGATTGTTGGACGCCGAGCAGTCAACAACCAACCAGGAATGGACATCTCAAGACCTCCCTCGATTTGAAGCGCTCTAACAAATTACGTCGGCTCGCGATCAACGCAGCGGCGTGAAGGTTCAATCTCATGTCTGGAAAATGAGGAATGGCATCCGGAATGACTCCTACCCACCTAGACAGGTTTCTCGGGTGCGAGGTTGCGTGAATCTGCGAGAAAGGAAGCCGAACCGGTGAAGTGCGGCTCACGTCGGTCGGCTCCATGGAAGGTTTCGATCGGGATGTTCGGGTTGTTGTCGGTAGGCTCGGGCAGACGCTGTAGCATCTCGAGCGAAGCGCCGGAGACTTCAGGGAGTTCGGCGTCCAGCATGCTGAAGCGATGCGTCAATTGCAGCAGACGAAATAATCTTTGTCGGGACAGTGTCGTCCAATAACGTGAAATCCTTAAGTTCAAGGTCTTAAGTCGCTCGGTTGCAGGTTGTGAGTCAAACCCGGAGCCGACCAACGTTCAATAACGCGCATCGTTGTAAAGCCTCTCCTAATGCCCCTCGCTGACCGAATAAATCAACTCCGAGCAGCTCTTCGCCGGGCCGGCCGAAACACATCTTATTTCGACATGTATGTAGAACGACCAGACTCTCTATATATCCTGCGGCACGCCCAGGTGCTATGTATGACGCCCACTGGAATAACGAAATAGGCAGGAATATGGACGAATGTAGCCAACGCTGTCAGCCCAACTAAGGGCAGCCATGGCCAACTCGACCGCCACCCGGCGATCTTCGATCGCTTACGCAGAATTTCTAGGCAGAATAGGATTGACACGAAAGCCATCGCGCCTATGCAGATCGACCCCATGTTAACCTGCCAGCCGGGTAGTTTCCGAGTATTCGGATCGCCTATGCTTTGGAGATCGAAGAAAGCTGACCCAAAATAAAACGAAACGGCTCCTCCACCTAGAAAAGCAATTAACAGCGCGAAGAAAGTCTGGTCGCATTCTCTATTCGGCTGTTCTTGTCTTTTCTTCATTTTGTTCCTCAACAGCTTAGTCGACGCCTATCGGTGGATCGTCCTCATCTCGACGGCAAGGTCTGAACCCCTCCGGACGCCGAGTCAACAAATCCAATAGAACGGACATTGATATATGCAAGAACATTGTTTGACGGTCGCATCTTTCACAACCTTGCTACCGCGTCACGTTTGGTTTCTCTTCAACATGGGGATAGTTAAGCAACTCCGCCACCACTATCTCGAGACCTTTCAAACTCAATGTTCTCGATCACGGATTCGCTCCAATCTGATAGTTAAGGGTCGCGAGAGCAAGCCGGTATTGGTATTGAGCAT
The DNA here is from genome assembly GCA_963704415.1 of uncultured Acidobacteriaceae bacterium. Classification (GTDB taxonomy): domain Bacteria; phylum Acidobacteriota; class Terriglobia; order Terriglobales; family Acidobacteriaceae; genus Telmatobacter. The sequence continues at coordinate 4,768,715 of OY969908.1, forward strand.
TCGTGTAGCCGATTGCTGCGTCGGTCTGCTGATACTCAGCCTGACTCAACTCGACAATTGAACTCAACCCCAGCTGATATCGAGTTTGCGCAAGAGAGAGCGCGAGGTTCGCCTGCTTCACGAGTTCGTCGGTTACAGTGACACGCTGATAAGCCGTATTCGCAGCCAGCCATGCAGTGCGAACATCCCGGACGATTCGATCGCGAAGATCGCGGGATTGTTCCAAGTCAGCCTGCGCGCGCAGGCCTGCCTCCTTCGCCTGCGCCGAATAAAGAAAGCCGTTGAAGATCGGAATATTCATATTGATTCCGATCCCGCCCCACCAATTCTGGACGTAGTATTGTGCCGGCCTGATCGGCACGCTCCCCACGGTTCCAGCCGCGGTTATGCTCGGCAACATCTGATCACGCTCAGCGTGGCTGAACTTAATAGCCGCTTGTTGATTCAGATTCAGCGCCTGAAGGTCGGGGCGTTGCTCGAGTGCGAGTTGTACAAGTTGGTCAGCGTCTGCGGGAGGTGCAGTCAGCGGACTGCTATCTTCTACGAGCTCATATGTCACTTGCCGATCTAGACCGAGGACTGCATCCAAAGCCGCCATTGATGCGTCTGCATTGCTTTGGGCGTTGAGCTGCAGAAGCTTTGCTTGCGACAAGTTGACGTCCGCAAAACTTAAATCGAGCGTGGACTTCAGTTTATTCTTTGTATAGGAACTAATCTGTGACTCCGTTGTCTGTCGAGTGGCTGTGTTTTGAGTTGCAACCTTCAGAAGTGCCTGCGCCTGAAGTGCGTCAAAAAAAGCCTGATCGGTCGCGATGATAATGTCTTCGGTTGTGGCAAGTGCATTTGCGTCCTGAGCTTTCTCCCGTAACTTCGACGAAGCCACAAGATTCCCAGTCTTCCCAAAATCCGTGATGAGCTGGGTGAATCCCCCGCCTGCGCCGGCGTGTTGGAAAAGGCGTGACGCGGTGAGCGACCCGGCCGAGATGCGTGACGCATCTTCCGCTTGCATTGCAGTGATAGCGGCATTGGCGGTCGGAAGTTCCGCCGATCGAGCTTCACGCACCACCTGGTGTTGGGCCAGCGCGAGAAGCCGTGCAACGCTGACTCTTGGATTGTTCTTGATGGCCAACTTCTCGGCATCCGCCTGAGTCAGACGCGGATGCTCATCAGAAGTGGAACTCTCGGGCAAAGAAAGCGATGTTTGGTTCATCGTCGGAGCACCTTCTTGCCGAGCAACCAGAGCGATTGCCGCCTTAGGCGCGTCCGGCAATGGACGATTGGTCGTTGTCGTCTGCCCAAACAGATAAGCGGACCAAATCAATGCAAAAACTAAAGCGAATCTGATGTAAGGTTGCGGTCTCTGACGCCGTCTCGTCATCCTTATGCCTCCTCCGCAGCGGCAGTGTTCTTTTCGCGTCGGCCGTGAATGATCAGATAAACTGCGGGCACCAGAAAGACGGTTGCGACCACGGACACTGCGAGTCCGCCTATGACCGCACGCGCCAGCGGCGCATACTGCTCGCTGCCGGCCTCCAAACCGAGAGCCATGGGAATCATGCCCAGTAAGGTCGCGAGAGATGTCATCAAAATCGGGCGAAGCCTGATCTTGCACGATTGAACAACGGCTTCCAGCAGCGGAAGTCCCTGTTTATGCAGAGTGCCGGCAAACTCGACAATTAGAATGCTGTTGGATACCACGATGCCGGTCATCATGATCACGCCCATCAAAGACATGATGTTCAAAGTGCTTCCCGTCATCAGAAGGATCAACACAACCCCTGCCAATCCTGGTGGAATCGCCATGAGAATGATGAATGGATCGATAAAAGATGTGAACTGCGCCATCAGGATCAGATATACCAACAGCACCGCAACGATAAGCCCGGTTCCAAATTCAAAGAACGAGCGGTTCATGTCGACAACGGCGCCCCGCACCTTCAGCACTGTGTTTCTATCCGTGACCGTGTTAGTTACAAGCCTATTTATCTCTCCTCCCACCTTTTGCAATGCCTCGCCTCGGGTCGATACATAGATGTCGATCACGCGCCGAATCTGATAGTGATCTACTTCTGTGGGAGTATTGATAAGCTTGATGTCCGCGACAGATCCCAAGGACGTGTAACCGGCAGTGTGGTCGCCACTCGATAGTTCACGCGATTGGCTCGATGCCTCGTCCGCGTTCGACATCGGGCCGGACCGAACTGGACGAACGCCGCGGAGAGGAATGCTCTCGAAGTCCTCCATCGACATGTTGTCGAGATAGCGGTTCGCGTACTGGACTGTAACCATATAGTTGTTGCCGCTCTTTGGATCGATCCAGTAACTGGGGGCAACCATGCCATTGGATGTCATGGCGGTAATCACGTTATCCACCACATCCTTCGTGGAGAGACCGATCAGGCTTGCCTTTTCGCGGTCGATGTTCAGTGCAATTCCTGGATAATTCAGGCTCTGCGGAATATAAACACCGCTTACATTGGGCATCGTTTTGATCTTTTGTGAAAGGCTGTTGGCGAGTGCAAATGCGCCTTCCATATCGTTGGAACTTACTTGAACGTCAATGGGAGCAGGCAAACCCTGGTTGATGACGGAATCCACCAGACCGCCCGCCTGAAAGTAAGTGGAGAGCTCAGGCATCTCCCGCGAAAGCTTGGCCCGGACACGGCGCATGTACTCATAGCTTCCGATGCTATGGTCCTCTCTCAGGCTCGTCTGTACGAATGCTGTATCCATAGAAGCGTTGGTGGTATAGATCGCGGATAAATCGGGGTAGACGCCGATGTTGGATACGATCATGTCAAGGTCCTTGGGGCGCACCACACTGCGAATAACGTTCTCTACCCTGGCGATATACGCGTCGCTCACCTCCAGACGTGAGCCGCTGGGCATCCGGACATTAATGACAAATTGGCCTGGGTCGGTGCGGGGAAAGTACGCGCGGCCGAGAAATGGGACCGTTGCCGCAAGAACGACTACTACTCCGCCGGAAATCGCTAAGGCTGTAAATCCGGGACGGCGCATCGCCCGTGTGGCCAGCCTCTCGTACCAATTCAACATTGCCTGATACTTTTCGTTGAACTTTCTGTCGAATCGCTCGAAGAAGCCCGTTCTCGATGCTGTACCGTGCTCACCATCGTCTTTCAAGCGAATGAATTTCGCGCAATAGATCGGCACTACAGTCATGGCAAAAAAGTACGACGCGAAAATCGATAGCACCACGCCAAGCGCCAATGGCGTAAAGATGTACTTGCTTACGCCGCTAAATGACGTGACCGGAAAGAAAACAATGGAGGTAGTGAAAGTGGCCGCCAGAACCGCCATCGATACTTCGGTTCCGCCCTTCTCCGCGGCGGCTTGAGGCGATTCCCCCATTTCCATATGGCGGAAAATATTCTCGAGCACAATCACGCCATTATCGATGAGCCTCGAAAACACGAGCGCAAGGCCGCCCAAGATCATTGTGTTGATCGAGCCCCCCATGTAATTGGCGATCAACAGGCATACAAGCATGGAGAGTGGTACAGAAAGCAGCACTGCCACTGTGGCGCGCGGACTCCCAAGAAAGATCAGGATCATCATGCCAGTCAGCACAAGGCCGATTGCGGCCTCCCGAGTGACATTGCCGATAGCCAGCTTCACGAAGACGGATTGGTCGAACACCACCGCCGTCTTCAACGACACCGGTATGTCGACCAGATGCTTAATCGCTGTTTTCATGCCATCGACGATGGTGATGGTGTTGCTGTCGCCTCCCTGCTTGAAAACCGGCACGTAGACCGAGCGCTGTCCATCGATGCGCACGATGTTGTATTGCAGTGCGCCGGAATCGATCGCCTTGCCGATGTCGCCGACCAGCACCGATGAGTTGCCCACCGACTTGAGCGGCATTTCGTTCATTGCATTAGCATCGGGAAACTGACTATTGGCGTAAATGTTGAAGTCCTTCGATCCGATGCGTACATCGCCTGCGGGCAGAATCAGGTTGGAGCTGTCCACCGACTGCACGACATCGTTCAAACTCAGGTTGCGCGCCTCCATCTTGAGCGGGTCCACGTAGATCTGAATCTGACGGTAAGTTCCTCCATAGGGCTGTGGCACAGAGGCGCCCTGAACATTCGAGATCTGATTCCGTACCTGGAACTGCGCCAGATCCTTGAGCCTGGTTTCATTCAATCCCTGCCCCTTCAACGTCACCAGACAAACAGGCTGCGTCGAGGCGTCCATGCCCAGCACGACTGGAGGCAAAGTTCCCGGCGGCAGGCGTCGCAAATCCGCCATAGCCAGATTCGCGATATTACTAAGCGCGGCATTGGGATCGGTACCGGGTTTGAAATAAATCTTGATCAGGCTCACGCCGGTAAGCGACCGCGATTCGCTGTGATCGATGTTAGCGCCGAGGGTGAAAAAGCGTTCGAAGGTGTTGGTGATGTCGGCCTCGATCTGTTGCGGAGGCATGCCGTTATAGAACGTAGCTACCACGACGACCGGCATGTCGATTTTCGGAAAAAGGTCCACCGGCATGCGAACCAGATTCACTGTGCCAACGAGCGCCACGACAAGACAAAGCATGATAATGAAGAATGGATACCTGAGTGCAAACTTCGGCATTAGTTCGCGCCCCCTTTGTTCTCCTCTTGCGCCGCTTTAATATCGATCACGCCCCCCGATTCGTGCACGACTTCTGAAGCTGGCTCTCGAACGACCATCGGAGAAACCTGCTCGCCATCGTTGTAGTTCTCCTGACCGCCCAGAACCACTCTGTCGCCGGGTTGAATGCCGCTCTTGATTTCAGCGAGTTTCGATCCTCGAAGGCCGACCACCACAGTGCGGATGTGAACGCGATTGTCCGCGTCCAGCACATAGACCGACTCTTGATCGCCTTTGAGCACCAGCGCTTCGACTGGAATGGTGGTCACGCCATCGGAGTGTGCGAGCCGCATCTGAGTGTTTGCGTACATCCCTGGAGCAATCGAGAGATCCGAGTTCTCAATATCGACTTCGGTTTCCATGGTCCGGGTTTCAAAGTTCACATCGCGCGTGAAGCGCACAATCTTCCCCGTGAATGAGCGTCCGATCGCGTCGACTCTCACCTGCATCTGATCGCCCACATGCACGAATTGCACATCGGCCTCGGGGATCGGCATGCGCAGACGCAAAAGGCCGCTCTGCGAGAGCCTGACAATGGGAAGGGCCTGTTCATTGGAATTCGTGCCGCTCTGGATCAGTGCTCCGGTATCGGCATAGCGCCAGACCACCACACCGTCCAGCGGCGCGGTCACGTTTGTGTAATCCTGGAGCGCCTGCACGCGCTCATTGTTGGCGCTTGCCGCTTGAATATGTGACTGCGCTCCAGCCGCGGCAGCCTTGGCGGCATCCACCTGAGATTCTGATGAGAGATCTTTGCTCTGCGCGTCGTCCAGTTCCTGTTGCGCCACCAGCCCAGGTTGCGCCTTTGATGCCTCAAGAAGCCGTTGATAATCGGCGTGCAGCGCTGAATGGGTCGCTTCCGCTCTCTTGATCTCATGCAGCGTCCGCAGAAGCTCGTCCTTAGCCTGTTGCATCTCGAAACCGGTGCCTCTCAACTGAGCGGTCAACTCCGGTACGTCCAACACCGCGAGCGTCTGGCCCTTATGCACCCTGTCCCCAATATCCACGTTGATCTTTGCCATGAATCCGGTCACTTTAGGATGAACGTCAACCACCTGGTAGGGTTGAAACTGTCCAGCGAGACTCAATGTATGAGCGATGTTCCCTCGCTGCGCAGATGCAACCTGTGCTGATGAGATCTCATCGGCTTTCGCTCTCGTGCTTCCCCCATCCGAACGACAGGCAACAACACAGACAGAAATGAGGAGCATGATCCCCGCAATGATTGGCAACGAACTTTGCTTTCGCATAACTTGAATGCACCTCTCGTGGTGAATTGGGGATAGCTTAGTTGCAAGTCGCTGGACATCTCTCTGAAGGGAAATGTCCTCATGGAAGCAACGACCTACGACAAGCGCCCTTTGACGGAACGCATGCCTCAACCCTAAGAGTGTCGCAATTGCTAGGTAAGCGAGGGAGGGGGGCGAACGAAAAACGCTTCTAAGAGTGCTTTCTGCAACTGCAGCGACGGATTCCGGCGAACCTCAAGATGCCCGGAGCCTCGCACGCGAAATACGCAGGCAATCAGCAGACTAAAGAAAACGGCATTAGATAAGGTGCGGAGTACCTTAAGAGACGGCCTGATTTGAGTCGAAGCCGACCTTTCAGATGTATTGGACTGCTCGTTACTTGAGAGAAGCTTTGCGTTTGGGATGTGATGAGAAGGCGACTGCGGCGGATCGTAAAGGGAGAGCTTATACTGCAGACCCCACAAAAACACAGAGGACGCTAAGGAAATAAAAAGGAATCCCCGGATGCGACTCAGGGTTCGATTTTTCTTCCAAAGCTCCACAATTCACCAATTTCCAGGAATGACATGAGCACCCGTTGCTCCGAAGGTTCCCAGACAGCGCTCAAATGTCCTGTTCTTATTAGTAGCACATTGGCATCCGTATGTTGCTCAGTTTTTCTAGACCTTCAATGCGAAGCACTCACCACTGCACGCCGGGATATAGGCTGGGCATGCGGGTCGCGTGAAACTGGTCTGTGCCCCGGGTGAGGCCCTGCCACACGACCTGCGAGGCGGTCGGATCTAGTTCTTGCACAATGGCTCCGCTGTTGGTTGCACAGAAATCGGCTTCCATGTCGCCGTTGGGCATTTGGTCCACATTGCCTCCGAAATAGCTGAAGTAAGAGGGCGGCGGCGTGTAGTGGGTCGCGAAGTTCGCGGTCATGTTGTTCTCATTGAGTTCGAAGACGGGCGCAGTGGAATAGCAATTGGCGACCGGTTGTGGTCCCGGCCGGCAAGTGACTTGGCCGGAGGGAAAGATGCGGTCATTGCCGTTGTCCATCAGGCCAATCCGGAATACGCCCGTCGTGTTGGGCGTGAAGTAGCTCATGCCGTGCTGGGCGTAGAACCAGTCCTGCGGGTCGGTGCCACCGATCAGTTTGAAATCGCCGCCTTCGCCGAGGCGCCAGAGGATTTTTCCCGATCCCTGGCCATCGAGATACTCGATTTTGATGATCCAGTTCTGGTGCCGAATGGACAGCAGGAGGTTGTGGTCGTCACTCGAATACAACATGTCGTTCGAGTGCGTCCAGTCGGGGAAATTCATCGGACGGCGGTTGATGTCGAGATTGTCGAATGTGTTCCAGGCCCAGACGGGCTCGGAGTTCTGGTCCACATCAATCAGAGCGTCGCCAATGACAGTAGTGGCTCCGGGGTAACCGGGCAAGTTTGCGTAGTTTTTTCTGTATGCCGCAAGCAGGATCCAGTGGCCGTTCGGCAGGGCAAGAACGCTGTGATGAAAGCTGACCAGTTGATACGCATTGCCCTCGGCGTCGCGCAGATTCGATGCGGCCAGCGATTGGTTCAGCGCATCCATGGTGAGGCTGCGAATAGTATTGCCGGCAAGATCGACTTCGCGCACTTCGTTGAGCAACCCGGGGCTGGCATTGACGGTGAGCGACGACAAGTAAGACAGCACCATCAGAAAATGGCCGTTGGGCAACAGCTGAATGCCCTGCAGCAAATCCGAACTCGTCCCATGAAAGGTGTACGTCCAGATGACGTTTCCATTGAGGTCGGTGGCAAAAGCCTGCGTGAGAGTCGGTGGAATGAGAGTGTTCCACATTTCGATTCCCGGCTGCGGTGTGCCGCCGCTGGGAGTCGAGATTTTGATGGAGGCGGTGGTGGGGGGGGTTCCAGTGTTGCATGTCTGATCGGCGTCGGTGAAGATGGCTCCGTTATCGAGAATGACCTGTCCACGCATGTGGTATGTGCTGTTGCCCTGCATACCGGCGACGTAAATTTGCACCTGGCCGCCATTGGGCGACGTAGTGACAACTTGCCATGTATTCAAGCCGTAACTTGTGGACTTGCCAAACTCGACGAAAGCTTTTCCCGATGCAGGCAAATAGATGGAATAGCTTGCGACCTGCGTGTTCCCTGTGAAGGGAGGACAGGTGATCTGGGCTGGTTGGATGATCGCCACCACCGCGGTGGCGTAGTTCTGCTGCGGCGAGGAGGCCAGTGCCGCGGTGACAGTGATGTTTTCACTTTGCGCCACGGCAGCAGGAGCAACGAATTTGCCGCTGCCGTCGATGGACCCAGACGTTTTGCTGCCGCCTGTTGCGCTGTTTACCAACCACTCGATCTGGCCGCCACCGCTTGCGGTCGCAGAGAACTGAAATTTCTGGCCCGGGGCCAATGCCACGTATTGCGGCGTGATGGTGACCGTTCCCGCCTGTCCCGAACTTGGCGGCGGCCCGTCAGGTGGTGGGCTTTCTGGGGGCACAACACCCGACCGGATCCAGAAGCCGCATCCCCCGAGGAGGAGAAACGACAGGGTCAGGAAGATCAATGAAATGAATCGGATTGCGGTCAGCGCACACAGCGCAGACGTTCTGCAATTACTTTGTCCTCTGTCGAAGCAAAGGGCTTCGTTCATAGGGATTTCTCGATGCAGAGTGGGAAAGCCTTGGAAGGACGGATGTCCTATCTTTCTACAAATTTGGACGTGTTCAGGAGCCGGGGGTTGCCTAATGTTCTCGCCCTTTTCGAACCGACACGCGGCTAACTTCGCAAGTTCCTAAGTGAGACTGGTCTAGTTAGGTTCATACTGCGGCGGACTGGTGCGTCCTCCGGCAGAATATGCTCAATGGTTCAAAAGGCGCGTACCTTATGACGTTCCGGCTCGATTTGGGTCTATACTGTTGGGTACTTGCGCCGGGGTATCTTTCTCCCCCTCAGGCAGAAGGGCCGGTTCGGCCAATTGTTAGTCCTGAACTCAATCCCGATCACAAGCAGCGTCGTGCAGACGGCTGCTCTGAGATTGAGAACTCAGGCGCACAGCGAGTGGCTAAATCGGAGACGGCAATTTGGTCCTCATGCCCTCGGGCTCATTGCACTTGCGATTACGGTGGCATTGTGGGGGTACGGTTACAAGTTATCCCTCTATCATTGGCATGAGGCCGCATCTCAGCGAGTTCCGGTTGCGAAATTGTGGAGCGAGCCTCGCAACGGATCCTTGACGGCGGCAGTCGCTCTTAAAGCAAAGTCAAATCTCGCCGTCGGATCACAGGCTCTTTCCGTCGACCTGCCGGAGCTAACGAGCCATCTTTCCGCTCTCATTTGTATTCTCCCCTCGGCCAACCGCGGCATCGCATATTTCGATTTTCTTATTCCATCCCGTTCGCCCCCTCCACAAAGCTTCAGCCTGGCATAAGTCGGCACCGCGGTTCTGCGCCGAAGTTGGCGCCATTGTCGCTGTTCCGAAATGAATTGCGCCTCGAAGCCTATTCACAGTGGAGGAACAAACCATGCATCCCTTTTGGTTACTGCCGGCCATGGCGCCGGCAGTTCTGACCTACTACGTAGGGCGGATTAAACGGACAGGTGCACAGAAGCACCGCGAAAGCAAACCATTCATTTTCAAGACGCCCGACCAGCTGTTAAACGCACCTCTATCTTCGATTGAGAGACAGACGAGGCTGATGAGATGGATCTCAGTCGGCGAGTTCATCAACGTTCTCACAAAGTGTTCCGATCTGATTGTGTTCGATCTTAGAGCCAACGTTCGCCGGATCCGATCGACAGATCTCAACCCGTCTGTCCATCACGTCAAGCCAAACGAATTGGCCAGTGTATTCGAGTGGCTTCCAGTGAACAAAAGCGCAGCGCCCTGCGACTCGTCCGACCTTTGCATCTTCCTCATTGAGAAGTGCCCCTCCATTGACCGTCTAGCGCGCCTCTATCTTCTGGAAGGCGATCTCGGTTTCGCGGAGGTTGCATGAACGGACTAGGCAGGAACGTTGACGAAAGTGCCATTGAATGCACAGATCGGAGAGATCTTCAAGCACAGAGATCGATTCATGTGCTTTCCGTGGGCCCGATGGATCTTGGCGATATGGTGCACGATGCTCTTCTCGAAGTTCCAAATTTCCACCTCTCCATCGCAAGCGATTACCGAGGACTGTGGATGATTCCGAAGCAGGACTCAATTGACCTGGTAGTTCTTCACAACGTGTTCTCTTTGTCCGAGCTCGAGGATTCGAGTCGCTTTGTTCGCCGGAGGTGGCCTCGTGCCCGGATTCTGTTCGTGCACGGGAAAAACGAGCTTCTTGATGACGCTTTATACGATGAGCGCGTTGATCCCAATGTGACTTCTGAAAATCTATCTTCGACAATTCAGCGGCTAACAGGAAGGCGGCGTGAACGGGAGGCCGGAGATGTTGAATTCTAATGCAAATTCGGATATGGGAGTTGCAATCGCAGAACAAGATAGCGCAGGCCCGGGACTTTCCTTTCACCGTGACGAAGAAACGAGCATCCCTGCACTGGGGGAAATTCGCAAAATCGCGTCGATAGCTCGACAGGTGACCATCCCGCCGCAGAGAGCTCCTTTGGCTGGTGAGTCGCTGACCCAAACGGTGAAGGAAAGCGACTCTGGATCTGCCGTTATGGACGACAAGCTCAGTACGTTGATAGAAGCGGCGGTACAGCGTCGAGCGCAACTATTGTGGCTTGCAGAGCGCATCACGAGTAATCGAGAAGAGGCGGAGGATGTTGTGCAGGAGGCCCTTTTGAATGCATTCAAAAACCTACCGCAGTTCCGCGGCGAGTCGAAGATGAGCACATGGCTTGGTGCGATTGTTCGGAATACCGGGATCGAGTGGATGCGAAGGAAAAGGGGGCGAATTTACTTGCCACTTGAATTCGTCCGCGATAGTGAGGAAGTGTCCCTCCTGGACGAATGTCCAGACCCGCGGAGAAATCCTGAGCAGCTTTACGAGCGTTGGGAAATGGAAAGCATCCTGCTTTCCGCGATTGACGAGCTTAACTCTCTTTGCAGGCGCCCGATACAAATATGTGCCCTCGAGGAGGGCTCGCACATGGACGCGGCGAATGCGCTCGGCGTGAATGTCTGCACCATCAAGTCAAGAATTCATCGAGGGAAAAGATTACTGAAGCGCGCTTTACAACTTCGAGGTGACGAACAGGCAAATCGTCATGTTCGGTGGAACCAACGGTGCACTGATGCAAACATGAATGGGGGCGATAAGGGTGTCCGAAGCCAGTGATGAACCCGAAGTGTGCGTCAGAACGGTCGCGTATGCAACTGACTTTTCTCAGTGCTCGGAGAACGCCGGAACCTATGCCAGGCTTCTGGCGCTGCACTTCCGGGCAAGGCTGATTGTTGCCCACGCTTTCATTCTCACGCAAGCAGCAATGGAACTCGAAGCAGACCGAAGGGTGGAGAGTCAGCAGAGGAAGGACCTGATGCGGCTTCTTGCACGAAGAGCCGCCTCCTTGGGTTCCGATTCGCTCCACCCTGAGCCAGCGCTTTTGGAAGGAGACCCGCACCATGCCCTCTCGGAATTCGCCGAGAGGCATGCTCCGTCACTGATTGTTCTCGGAACGCACGGCGGAGGCCGCGTGGAGAGGGGCGTCATTGGATCAGTCGCCGAGTCAATTCTGCGCTCCACCCGCTGGCCTTGCCTTACGGTTGGTCCGATGGCGCGATCCCTTTCCCTATCGTCAGAAGAGCTGCCGTTTAGGCGAATCCTGTGTGCTACCGATTTCACGCCTGCGGCCGTTCATGCAATCGGCTTTGCACTTTCCCTTGCGGACACTTGCGAGAGCGAGTTCGATGTACTCAACGTGATTCCTGAAAGAACTATTGAACATCCGGACCGCCTGACTGATCTCAAGAGCCATTTTTATGACGCTCTCGATCAGTCTTTGCCGAAGCGTGCGCGAGAACTCTCGCAACCTCGAACATTTGTTGAGGTTGGGAATGCACACGATCGAATTCTTGAACATGTCAAGGACCGGTCCATCGATCTGCTCGTCCTGGGCATCCGAAAGACCTCTCACCTTGGTTTGGAGATGCGGACTTCGGGAGCCTTTCGGGTCATTGTGGAGGCTCGATGTCCGGTCCTGACGGTGACTGGATAGTCGAAGTAGATTCAGTTTTCTCGAGACGCAACTATTCTCATCGTTCGGCTGTCTAGAAAGTGTGCAGTCAGCCTGCCGGAGAAATCCGATGCGACCCATCGCCTATGCGGCATCTTCTGTTGTGCTTTTCAGTTTTTTTCTGAGTGGTTGCTCCCATTCCGCAACCGAAGCTGGCGGTTCAGGCGTGGTGGGCAGCGGTGGGTCAGGCGGCACTGGAACGGGCGGCTCTGGAGGAGGTGGTACCTCCGGTGGGACCGGCACTGGCCCGGGTTCGGGCGGTCCTGGCTCGGGAGGCACCGGCCCAGGCTCAGGGGGCACCGGCGGTTCCGGGGGCACTGGGGGTTCGGGCGGCTCTGGGGGCTCGGGCGGGTCCGGAGCTGTGGTGACGGGCAATGGTTCTCGGGAGTTTGCTTCCCTTGACTCTGACGCTTCCGGTTCTTATGCGCCGTTTCGACCTGCCCAGGGATTGGTAAACGGAGGTCAATCGCGGGCCGTCGTCGGCGCAAAGGTCTATGTCATGCAGGTCAATTCGACGACACATGGGAATGCCTCGGTCTCCCTTCTCACCTCATCCACTGGCAATCCATCCGATTCGATTGGTTACTACGCACGCACAGGCGAATACGGCGGATTCTCCATCACCGGGGACTACACCTGTACAGCCGGCCACGAGGTATACCTCTATGCGAAGGGTGGCAACAGCGGTGACGACGGCTCCAATAATGCTATTGGCCTAATGGCTTCCGTTGGCACCTGCCCGAAGACCGGGACGTTCTCCGCGACTGTACCCTTCGTGGTTATCAACGCCGTCACGACGGTCGCTACAGCTTATGCGATGGCCGGCATCGCTACAGACGCGACCCACGTTTCCGGTCCCGAATCGCCTTCTGCTTTGGCAAGCGTTGTTGAGCCTTCCGATCTAGTCAGCGTGTCCACAGGATTCGCGAACGCCACCGTGCCGGCAAGGCCGGAGAGCAAAGTGCCGCGCACGAAGATTCACACCCTCGCGAACATCCTGTCCGCGTGCATAAACTCGAGCTCATCGGCTTCCGTGAGCTGTGCCACTCTCTTCGCCAACGCACGAAGCAATGGCGACACCGGAGAGATCCCCGGCGACACGGCCACGGCCGCGATTAACATAGCTCGTCACCCTCACACCAATGTCGCAACGCTTTATCGCCTCCAGCCAAGTGTCTCCCGCCCGTTCCTTCCTTCTCTTGAAACTGCACCGGCGGACTTCACCCTTTCGCTCGCCCCCGAAAACTCAACTACTGCTGTCGCCTTTCTCTCATCGCATCCTTAGGGCATGCCGACGCCCGCGCGATTTGCCGCAAAGAAGGGCTTTCGGCGCTCGCGCAGCTCCGATGTCAGATTGGATTAGGAATTGACTTCCTTCCGAAGGGAGGCTCGTTTGAGCGAGTGACGGGAGAAGAGTCAGCGGAGACGAAATCTTCCAGTCCTGTCGACGCTGAACGCGGATCTTGATCTGTTTCTCGTTATTGGTTGCGCGCGTTTTTGACTTCGTATCCGGAAGGAATGGCGAACCAGGATCGATCAGGCTCCCCGCGAACCAGATCAGTGACGCTCAGAGCAATATGTCCCATTTGCGGACTGTCTCGTAGCACCAGGAGATCCATTTGGAGATCGGGAGAATACCAGACGTCCGTGTGGCCTACAGCCAGGCGGCTACTACCATTCGAGCCCGCGATACTCGTTCTTGTCTCGCGAGTTCCCACCACCGGCAATGAGTCCATCGTCTGTTGGCCGAGACTCGTACGGGTCAAATTTCCGTGGCTCACCGGGAGCGCGCCGCCTTCGTCATCGACCAACGCTACGCGCGGATTGTAGGCGCCCGTCGCGCAATTCATCGATGCCTGCATACAGACTGTGCGGGTACCTGCGATTGGGTCGTTGATGGTGAAGCTGCGCAACAGGGGTTCTGTATTCGAATTGGCAGGAACAAACTCTCGCGTCTCGCGATGCACTCGCCCTTGAGAATCGCGAGCCACCAAGGTGTAATACGTTCGCGAGACCGTACCGCCGCCAACGAGCGGCTCATCCCACGTAACGACCACCTTCGCTTTGAAAGGGGCGTTGGAAATGGCAGGAACATCGATGCCTTCTATGCGCGTGCGTACTGCGCCTGTGGCAACCGATTGAGACATCGCGGGGAAACTTGTGAATGCTATGCAAAGGGGAAGGCCAAGCAGGAAGGAAGCACGCATGGGAACGCTCCGTCGAACGGCGTTAGTATGACACATCTCAAATACGACCGACCACGCTGCGCGCACCTTTTTTGGGATGTTTTCAAGCTGGATATGATTCGCCTTAAATATTTTCCGAAGGAGATGAACAACTTTTCTCATCTCCGTCACTCTCATTCTCTAAGGGGTATTTTGACCGAATGGGTGTTGACCGCGCTGGAGCCTTTCTCGTCGTTTGTGCGATTCTCTTGTTCGGCACGTGCCGTGAGGCATTTGCGCAGAATGAGAATGCCATCTTGGGCGCCCGGCGCTTCTTGCAATTCTGCGCAGGCTGTCACGGCGCCGATGGCAAAGGCGGCGACAAAGCTGCATCGCTTGCGACATCCGAGAGCGTCAGGACTCACACCGATCAGGACCTATTTCGGATTGTCCACGACGGAACAACGGATGGAATGCCGCCGTTTGCACAGATCGGTGAGACGAACATCATGGCCGTTGTGCACTTCCTGCGCATGCTCGAAGGCCAATCCGCATCAACGAACGAAACCACGAAAACAGGAGTCGTGGGCGACACCAACTCGGGCCGCGTTTTGTATTTTGGAAAGGCTCAGTGCTCGACGTGTCACATGATGCAGGGGAGGGGCGGATTTATCGCGTCCGATTTGACTGCTTATGGACGCAACCGCAGCGTTGGCGCCATCCTCATGGCCATCACCACACCGGATTCGCCGCTCGTGCCATCTTCACGAGTGGTGACAGTGACGGCTCGCAATGGACAAACGTTGACTGGAATGCTGCGGAACGAGGATAACTTCAGCATGGACCTGCAAACAGAGGATGGTCGCTATCATCTGTTGGAGCGCAGCGATCTCACCGATGTGCATTACGCCGATCACTCGCTGATGCCACGCGACTACGGCGCGCGGCTCTCGTCGAGTGAGCTCGATGACATTGCGGCATTCCTTATTTTCGAAAGCAGAACTCCCTCAAAGAGCGCGGGACAAGATGAATGAACTGCCCAGTCGCTTCAGGCGCGCATTACGGCGAGGGTATGAGCGAGCCATGAGAGTGCAAGTTGCTCGTCATAAATTCAGGTTGATCTTGGTGGCGTCTCTTTTGCTTTGCGCGCCAGAAAGCCAAGGGCACGGACAAACGGAGAAGGTCGCGCAACCCGCCCCAGACAGCTATGGTGTGCAAAATGCCGACGACAGCATGGGCCTGATCAACGTAATGCCCAGCGACTTGCTGCAGAAGCAAGTGACCGACAACTGGGTCTCTTACAACGGCGATTATTCCGGCGCGCGCTATAGCGCCATGACTCAGATCACCCCGGCAAATGCAGGCCGGCTCGCAGCGCAGTGGGTGTTCCATGCCCGGACAGTCAGCCCGCTAGAAGTGACCCCGGTAGTCGTTGCCGGCATCATGTTCGTGACCAGCGCCAACGATGCCTACGCGCTGGACGCGAAGACCGGCAAGCTGCTTTGGCATCATGCCCGCGCTGTGACGCCGGGACTGATCGACGACGCTGGCCAGCATCACAATCGCGGCGTGGCCATTCTCGGCACACGTGTCTATATGGAGACAGACAATGCGCACCTCCTTTGTCTCGATGCGCGCTCAGGCAGTCTCATCTGGGACGTACCGTACGCTACAGGCAACAAGAACTACGGTGCCACCAGCGCGCCTCTCATAGTGAAAGACAAGGTACTGGTGGGAACAGCAGGAGGCGACGATGGCGTGCGCGGCTTCCTCGCGGCATTCGATGCGAATACGGGCGAAGAGAAGTGGCGGTTCTGGACAATTCCCGGGCCCGGCGAAAAAGGCAACGAAAGTTGGCCCGGAGACACATACTTGCATGGGGGAGGGACGACGTGGATGCCCGGCACCTACGATCCCGACCTGAACACGTTGTATTGGGGCACGGGCAATCCATCCCCTGACTATGATGGCAGCGTCCGCCCCGGCGACGACTTGTATACCAGTTGCCTTCTGGCGCTGGACCCGGATACAGGCTCACTGAAATGGTATTTTCAATTCAGCCCGCATGATTTGTTTGATTACGATGCTGTGCAGACACCTGTGCTGGTCGACGCGAAGTTCAAAGGGCAGCCACGCAAAATGATCGTGACGGTAAATCGCAACGGCTTTCTTTATATTCTCGACCGGACGAATGGAAAATTCCTCTATGCCAGGCAATTTGCAGAGACACAGAATTGGGCAAAAGGCATCGACGAGAATGGGAGATCGATCTCTGCAGGTCTGGCTCCCACTGAGAACGGCGTGCAGGTGTGTCCAGCAGCTGGTGGAGCGACGAATTGGTATTCGTCAAGCTATAACCCTGCCACTCAAATGTTCTACTTTCGCTCGCTGGACGCCTGCGCCGTATTCAAGTCAAGTGCCGAGCCCTTTGAAGAGGGACGCACATACTATTCGACTGGCACGCGGGGCGTCGGCGAAATGGGCAAGGGCTACATCAATGCATTCGATCTCAATACGCTTGATTTCGCCTGGCGTAATCTCCAATACGGAATGGAAAAGGGTTGGGGAGGCGTGATGTCGACGGCTTCTGGATTGGTCGCATACGGAGATGACGCCCAGAATTTTGTTGTTCTCGATGGACATTCCGGAAAACCGCTGTGGCACTTCAACGTCGGACAATTGATCCATGCATCACCCATGAGCTACGCGATTGAAGACAAGCAGTACCTCGCGATTGCTGCAGGAAGCGATATATTCTCTTTTGCGCTCCCGTAGTGGACTTACAGATGGATCCGTCCTGCATGAATGAGGGCAAGAGATCCCGACGCGATGACGATCCATAGCAGAATCCCTTGCATCTAATAGGCAAATGCCGACCTCTCACAAACGGATCCTTCGAGATTCGATCAGGCGCGTCGCCGACGACAACCCCGCGACACCGGAACGTCACTTGTAAGCCCTGGGAAACGACTAAACATCAGAAGCTCGACGGAGGAGGAAGCGATGCATTCGTCGCGTCAGCGGTTTCTGTTGAGGGGCATCCTCGTTTGTCTTTTCTTCTGCGGCCAGCAAAGCGGCAGCGGCGCCAGACCCTCGCCTCTGACATCTTCTTCGGATCCTGCACAACCCGAACCAACTATTCCCATGCTCGATGAAGGGAAAGGGATCATTCACCTCGACGTATCGCTAATCAACGGGGAAGGAGAGCCGGTATCCGGCTTGAGTCGCGAAGACTTCACGTTGCTCGACGAAGGCCACCCCCAAAAGATCATGTCGTTTCACGCCTTCGGCGCACGAGTCGCCCAGCGCGATCCATGACAGGATGGCCGTCTTCACGGCGCCCGGTAAGAAAGATCGGGCCATGCAAACGCTCTATCACCAGCTGCCCTATCACCCGGAACGGATCGAGCCACATACAGCATGGTCATTTGAGTTACAGAAGCCTCTCGAACTCCCTGCTGTGCCCGATCCGCCCTGGCCTGCAGCATCTGCCACGGCTGGCAATGGGGGATCGGTAGGTAATCCTGAAACGTGGTCGGTCCATGCGTTGCTGACGCGCGACCTGTCTTCAGCCCACGCCAAGTCCGGTGATCTGGTCCGGGCGCTGGTTGTCGAGCCCGTCTACGACAAAGACCAACAGCTCGTTGTGCCGCAGGCATCGACCCTTATCGGGAAGGTTGTCTCCGCGCGCGCGGCGCGCTCGCTTGGCCGCAACGGCAAGCTCCGCTTCATGTTTCAGCAGGTCGAGTTTCCGGAGGGATACGAGCGGCTTGTGGAGGGTTCATTAGCCGGCGCAGCGACTGAAAAGACACAGAATCTTTCGCTCGACGCCGAGGGGACGATCAGTCCCAAGAATCAGTCGAGTGCTATCGCGCCGCTCTTGCTGACAATGCTGGCCGGGCGGGCTCTCGATTCGGACGGCAATTTGACCGTTGGTACCGGTGTGGCCTCCAATGGCTTCGGACTGATAGGACGGATCGTCGGTGTCACTGCGGCTAATCGCGATCTGGCAGCCGGCATTGGCTACTATGCCGCGGCGCTCTCGTTTTATGAGAATTTCCTGCGATCGGGCCGCGACGTCGTATTCCCCAAAGACACCCGCATCGAAATCGAAACTACGCCGTTGCGAGCGCCCGTACTGACATCCCAGGGACAGTAGACGGTTCGCGACCTACGCCTCCGTTTGATGTTGGGTTTAGCGACCGGGAATCGAATCGGGATTCGTTGGTCGACACCCGCATGACAGTTCTATTGAGCGCCCTCATTGTCAACATCAGTTCACGACTCCACTTTGACCCGCTGTAGGTCGACACACGCTGCTTCCATCTGCCGGTGTCAGAACGAGAAACAACCTGCAACATATGATCGAGCAGTCAAAGGAAGACGAAGAAGCGAAACACCGCCAACCCGTTTCCGATGAGCCCATTTTTCATGTTCAGGAGAAGACACTTTGCCCCCGGGCCCATCCGGAGCCCTCTATGGCGGCGTCGGGGCGCTATCTGGAGCTCCACTGGTGGCTGGCCCACAAGGCGGTCTTAAGTCTTCCTGACTTCTCGTCGGCGTCTCAGAACGCGGTCGCGATCCGCTAAATCTGACGGCTGAAATACCCGGTTTGTATCGCCCATCGGCGGCCGCGGGGCACGATGGGTCTAGAGTTTTAGGTCCTTTGTGCCGATAACGGTACGTGCGCCCCACTGGTCTCAGTTCGTGGAGATCGGCCACCGATATCCATGGCTCGCCCTTCCCGGTCGCCCGGGGAGCGAGGTGGCTCGCTCTTCTGTGGGCCACTCTTGTCTGTCTGGTCGAAGCAACGGCTCAGCTTAATCCAAACCAGCCGATTTCTCAATATGTCCACCAGGTCTGGCAGGACGACCAGGGACTCCCGCAAAACGATGTTCTCGCCATCACACCCACTCGCGACGGCTATCTCTGGATAGGAACGGAAGAGGGATTGGCTCGCTTCGACGGTGTCCATTTTGTTGTCTTCGATTCGAGAAATACTCCGGGACTCAAGAACAACACCATAACGGCACTCTTCGAGGATCGAGACAGGAATCTCTGGATCGGAACTCTCGGTGGGCTGTTCCGGATGACTCGTGGGGTGATCGCCGCCTATGCACCGGAAAGGTTTTCGGGCAGGTGTGTCACAGCTTTCTACCAGGATGGGGAGGGTGCCCTGTGGGTAGCCACAGACGGCGCAGGCGTGGGCCGTTTGCTGAACGGGCAATTTACCGTCTACACCGCGAAGAACGGCCTTGCTCGTGACGCCGTGTTCTCGGTCAGCGGAGGCCGCGACGGCAGCGTATGGCTCGGCAGCCATGGCGGACTCAACCAATGGAAAAACGGGCAGTTCACCGCTCACTATACAACGCAGAATGGACTGCCCAGCAACGATGTCAGAGCTCTCTGCGAGGATCCTCAAGGAGGAGTCTGGGTTGGTACCGGCGCAGGTCTGAGCCTATTCAAAAACGGGACGTTCAGACTCTTCGACAAGAAGACCGCATTGTCCACCGCCATGATTCAGGTGCTCTACGAGGACCGCAACCAGACCCTCTGGATCGGGACCCTGGGTGGGGGACTGCTCCGGCTCAGGGAAGGCAAGGCTGGTGCCTATACCGCCAAAGACGGGCTGACGGGGAACGACGTCAGATCAATCTCTGCAGACCAGGAAGGGAATCTCTGGGTCGGCGCAGGCGGCCTGAACCGGTTCACTCGGGAAAATGTCTCTTCCTACACGACGAGGGACGGACTTCCCAGCGATGTCATCATCACTACTTATCAGGATCGAAAAGGCAATCTATGGATAGGGACAAATGATCATGGACTGAGCCGGTTTCGCGACGGGAAGTTTACCAACTACAGCACCAGAGAAGGCCTGTCTAGCAACTCGGTGTTTTCGATCGTCGAAGACTTCGACCACAACCTCTGGATTGGTACCCGGAAGGGACTCGACCTCTTCAAGGACGGGCGATTTAAGACCTATACCACCAAAGACGGATTGGCCGGCGACGTCATTACTGCGACCTTCGTGGATCGGAATGGCACCCTGTGGGTGGGAGGCATGGGTGGACTGACCCGCTTCAAGGAAGGCCGGTTCACCGCTTTCCCTGCCACGGGAGACCTGTTGAGCTTCCCTATAACAGCGATTCTTGAGGACCAGACGGGCGCGCTGTGGATTGGCACCGATTCCGGGGTAAACCGGTTCAAGGACGGCCATTTCGAATCGTTGAACATCAGGAACAGCAATCTCTCAGATGACCATGTCATCGGTCTCTATGAAGATCCCGAGAGCGTACTTTGGATCGGCACGAATGGAGGCGGGCTGAACCGTCTGAAGGATGGCAAGTTCACTGTTTACACGACGAAGCAGGGCATGTTCGACGACAGGATTATCCAGATTCTGGATCCCGGAGACGGGAATTTCTGGATGAGCTCGAACCGGGGAATCTTCTACGTAAGCAGGCAGCAACTCAACGACTTCGCAGACGGAAAGATCCGATCCATCAGCTACGGGCTGCTCGGCACCGAAGACGGCATGAAGAGCAAGGAGTGCAATGGCGGCGTCCAGCCGGCCGGCTGGACCACCAGGGAAGGTAAGTTGGTATTCCCCACCATGAAGGGGATAGCCATCATCGATCCGAAGCATCTGAAGATCGATTCATTCACCCCGTCGATCATCATCGAGAGCGCGACCATCGACACTAAGCCCTTCCCGGTGGACGTCACTGCCGTCAGCCCGCCTGGCCGCGGAGATCTCGAATTTCAGTTCACTGCCCCCAGCTTTGCCAATCCGCAGAAGCTCCGATTCCAATATCAACTGGAAGGCTATGACCGGGGTTGGGTAGACGCGACTGGCCCCCGGGCCGCTTACTACACAAACATCCCGCCGGGTTCCTACCGTTTCCGGGTACGCTCCGGCGATCAAGGGCGCTGGAATGGCGACGGCGCTGCCTTCAACTTGGTCTTGAAACCGCATTTCTATCGTACTTACTGGTTCTATATGCTTTGTTCTTTGTCCTCGTTGGCGCTTGCTGGCGCGGTGGTGCGGGTCCGGCTGTTGCGCCTGAAGTTTCGTCAGCAGGAGCTGAGTGTTCTTGTCTCTCAGCGGACCGCCGAGTTGCAGAGCGAGATCCTGATCCGCAAGCGGACAGAAAAGGATCTCGCGGAGGCGAGAGACGAAGCCATTCGCGCGCGCGACGAGCTTCATTTTCAAGCGAATCACGATTCGCTGACGGGACTTTGGAACAGGCGTGCAATTCTGGATTTTTTGGATCGCGAAATGGAACGGTCCCGTCGTTCGCGCAACCCAATCGGACTGCTGATGCTTGACGTGGACCATTTCAAGAAAATCAACGACACCCTCGGGCATCCGGCGGGCGATGTTGTCCTAAGGGAGGTCGCAGCTCGCATCGGCCACGCCGTTCGTTCTTACGATTCTGTGGGGCGATACGGTGGAGAAGAATTTCTAGTTATTCTGGCGGATTGCGATGAGACCCAGACCTTGCAGAGCGCCGAGAGAATTCGATCGGTAATTGCCGAAGAGGCTTTTTCCGCAGGCAGCTCCAGCATCGTGGCAACGATCAGTATCGGAGCGACGGTCCTGTCGGATTGCACCGTTTCGGCAATGGAAATCCTTACCATTGCCGACACCGCTTTGTACCAGGCAAAGACCAGCGGGCGCAATCAAACCGCCTTGCTTATCCCTCAATCGCCAGCCGCAGTGAGCGCCGTTTCGCCCATTCATCAACGGAATTGATCAAGTTGCTTGCCTGACTTGGTCGGCCAACAAGAAACGATCGTTCTCGGGCGTTCGTCATTTCCCTCTAGCCTTCGGTCTCAGGATCTTCGAGTCTTGCTCCTTGAGGGCAAGACCCAGCGCCATGTCTCGTACGCGAGGATCGGAAAATGCGCGAGCGCTGTCATCCGGCTGCGGCCTTTCCTCAGACTCACATCGCTCGGGACCTGACATGAAAGAGAACAGTAATTCGCGTGCTTGGGGAATCGTCGGCATCGTCGGAGGCCTCATTGCCATCGCCTTCAGCATCCTGCCGATGACCGGCCACGGGCTACATCTGCTCGACCGCTGGCATCACTAGGTGGCAGAAGGCCACGAGGCATAGCAGCGGCGCCGTGCTTAGATTCGCAGGGAATGCAGTAATTGCTGGCATCATGCCAAAAGCAAGAGCGCCCCTCTTCGGAATTGTTTGCAGCTTTCGCTTCACTCTCACATTTGATGAAGTGGCTCAACCGCCCGAAGCTGACGATTTCCTCTATCGCTATACGGTTGAAAATCGCAAGATGCACTAAAGCAACATTAGATGGGTCAAGGAGCGATTTTCATGTCATCGAAATCGACCCGGTCACGCACAGCCATGCCGTGAACTGTGGATTTCTCCGTCAAATACCGCACTACAATTCGGAGTTAGGAAGACACCGTTCGTCGTGGAGCATGCGATGAAAATGGACATTCTGCGGGCCGCGAACTACACCTTCAACTTCGACCGCCAGTTGTATTTCAACCGCGATGCGAAAAAGGCATTCAGCTTTCCGTTTCTGGATGACCACTCGGAAGACGAAGTCATTCGTTCTATCAATGAGCGCACCGATGGCAGTGAATGGAGGTTCTACTTCAATTTCCCTCCATCGGAGAGAGTCAAGCGGGAAATCGCTGGCACGCTCTCGGAGGAAGCTGATATGCATCTCGCCGGAACACATTAGCGCATCGTCACGGGCGAGCCCGAAACGTCGTCCCCCGCCTGAATCTGGACCCCAAAAACAAGTGCTCGGGAACACCCCGAGGGCTCTGTGATTTGGCTGTGGGTGCATCACGGCAGCAATTTTCCGTTGGTGACATTCGTCGTGGTCACCTTCCCGTTTGACTCCTGAACGGAAATATTTTGATTCACGACGCGCCTGCTTTTTATGATGGCCTAATTGCGGGGGCGTGGACGTTTGGGCTGGATTTTGATGCGACGGTACTTCGGGCCGAGCGGGCCGGTTGCGAGGAAGCGCCATTTTTCTTCGGTGGCGTGGTGGGCGCGGAGTTCGACGCGAAGGGCCGACTGCAAGGCGCGCAGCTGTTCTGAGGCTGGGGCTCCAAACGAAATCGCACCCAGATAATCCGCCCCTCTCGCGGAGGACCCGGAGCCGAGAAGGACCGCAAAAAAAGAATCAGGCATTTCTTGAGCATGATTGCTTCTTATCCAAACGCTTTCGTCGAGTGGTGGTTGGGAGATCCAGTCAGTACGGCCTCCATTCGCCGTGGCAAGAGCATGATGTTGATCGCGATCTCGGCATAGCCCACCCTAGCCCGTTTTTCGTGATCACTCCACTCGCAGGTGAATCTGTCATTTCCTGCTCTTATGCATTTAAGCGGACTTTCTCGAATCTCGAGCTTGTTCTGGATTGTTCTGTGTCTCTGTCCTTTTGTGACAGATTCCCTACAACTCGCGCAGGGAGACGGCGACGGGGCGCAGCGCTGCACGCACAGCGGGCAGCAGGCCGCCGAGAACGCCCATGGCCAGCGCAAAAATCACTCCCATCGCGAGCAAGTTGAAAGTAATCTTGAAGGCGAAAGCTATGCTCGAAAAGGTCGAGAAATTCATCGTTTGCGTGGTCATGCCGTTCAGCGGAAGCACGGCCGCACAGCCGATAATGCCGGCGATAAAGGAAATCAGCAGCGCCTCGAACAGGAATGAGAGAATGACGTTCCAGCTGGAGAAGCCGATCGCGCGCATCGTGGCAATCTCGCGTCCGCGTTCGGCGACGGCCGAGTACATCGTGTTAAGAGCACCGAATACCGCGCCGATCGCCATGACGGCAGCCACCAGACCGCCCAAGATAGTGATCAGCCGCGTCATGGCCGAGGATTGCTTCGCGTAGTAATCGACTTCGCGCTCGACTTCCAGATTCAATTGGGGATCGGAAGTAATCGAATCCTTGAATTTGTCGAAAGCCGCGGGCGACGTGAGGTGAACAGTGGCGGATTGAAAGATGTTGTCCGGGCGCTTGAGCACCTCGTTCAGGATGCGCGAGTCGCACCACAGCTCGGAATCGAACGACGATCCACCCGCGTCGAACACTCCCACCACCTTCCAGTGCCCGCCGCCAAAGTCCACCGTGTTGCCGACGGTCAGGCCCGCGTAGGTTTTCGAGGCGTTTTTGCCGACGACGAGCTCGTCCAGGCCGGAATGAAACATCCGCCCTTGAACGACGTTCACGAATTTGCGGATTTGCAGCACATTGGGCGAAACGCCGCGAACCTCTACATTCGCGTCCGTGCCTGTGCTGATCAGCGGAATGGGAACGACGCCGACGACTTCCTGCGTGACCAGTGGCTGGCCCGACGCATCGCGAGCCACGCCCGGCTTATCCTGTACCAGCTTCACGGAATCGAGAGTGATGCCGCCCATCATTTCCGAGGTCGAGCCGGCGCGCATGACCAGCGCATCATCGGGCGAGCCTGAGGCCACCAGCGTGGCCCGGAAGCCGCGCGCCAGCGATAGCATGGCCACGAATACTCCGACCGTTCCGGCGATGCCCAGAATGGCCACGATGGTGGAAGTCCAGCGCGCTCGAATGCTGCGGAAGTTATAGGAAATCGGGACCGATCCGATCAGTGGCGCCAGCAATCCGGCAACGATCCCGCCCACGATGACCAAAGCCAGGAGCAGGGCGGCGATGGCCGCCAGAGTGATCACTACACCGAAAATGAGTTTTGGCACCATGCTCAAACCCTCCGAAGGGCAGTCACCACGCGCATGCGCATCGCGCCGTAGGCGGGAACAATTCCGCTGGCGAAGCCGACCGCGAGAGCAGCGATCACACCGTAGGCCAGCGTTTTGGCTGTCACCAGAAGCGGCGGCAACAGACCAGCCATCGCTTGGCTAAGTTGCGGAATAGCGACCAGCGCAAGCAGCAGGCCCACACAACCTGCAAGCGCGATCGCCATCGACTCGCCCAGAATGAATCCGAGGATGGCGCGATCCGGGAAGCCGATGGCCTTGAGCAGGCCCAGTTCATTGGTTCGCTCGCGCACGGAGATGGCCATCGTGTTTCCGGTGACCAGCAACAGCGTGAAGAAAACGACGGTCCCGATCGACATGATCAGGAACTTGATGTTCCCGAATTGCTTCACCCAGCCCTGCGCAAAGGCGGATTCTGTCTCCGTCTTCGTTTCGTAGGGTGAATTCAGATACATGTTGTCGATGGCCTTGGCGATACGTGGGGCATCGTCGGGGTCAGCGATGCGAATCGTGTACCAGCCGACTTGGCCTTGCAAACTATCGGGCACGCTCTCTTTGAAGTATTCCCATTGGAACCAAAACTGAGTCTCGTCATCTTGCGGCTTTGCGCCGTGGTAAACCCCATCGATATTGAACTCGAAGGGTTTACCCGCCAGCCCATAGATGGTTGTTGTAATGGGAATGCGGTCGCCGATCTTCCAGCCGAAGCGCTTCATGGTGACCGCACCGACAATCGCGCCCTGGCGATCTTTCAGGAACGTGTTCCACTGGTCGTCGGGAACGATGAGCTCCGGGAAAACCTGCCGCTGGTTTTCCGGGTCGATCACGAACTGCGGGAAAAAGTTCTTGGGATCCTGATATACGCCGCCGAACCAGTTGTCGTGCGTGACGTACTTTACGCCCGGAATACGCAGGATCTCGTCCCGGTACGACAGCGGAATCGAATTGATGATCGAGGTGCGATTGATGGTGACAAGGCGATCCGCACTCACCACGTCCGCTCCCCGACTGAACGCATCGTTCACCACTCCCAGCAGCGCAAACAGAAACAGCGCCACCGCGAACGAACCGATGGTCAGAACCAGGCGAGCCTTCTTGCGAAACAGATTGGCCAGAATCAGTCTGCTGAACTTCAAGAGGCACCCCCCGCGACAAGGCCCGGCCGCGCTCCTGCTTCGACCAGCACGCCCTTGTCGAGATGCAGGGTGGTGTAGGCTTCACGCGCAACCAGCGGATCGTGCGTCACCATCAGGACGGTTTTCCCATACTCCTTCACCAATCGCTTGATCAGGTCCATCACTTCGTCGGCGCTTTTGCGGTCCAGGTCGCCGGTGGGCTCGTCGCAGAGCAGGAAAGTGGGGTCGGCGATGATGGCGCGTGCAATGGCAACACGCTGTTCCTGTCCCCCGGAAAGCTGGCGCGGAAAGTGGTGCATGCGCTCGCCCAAACCAACGATGGAAAGGGCGGTTTCAACGTGCTTGCGACGTTCGGCTTTGGAAAGTTTGGTCAGCAGCAAGGGCAATTCGACATTCTGGAACGCGGTGAGCACCGGGATGAGGTTGTACATCTGGAATATGAAACCGACATGTCGCGCACGCCAGTCGGTCAGCTTGCCGCGGGACATGTGCGTGATTTCATCGCCGGCCACGCCGATGGTGCCTCGCGATGGAACGTCGAGGCCACCCAGCAGATTGAGCAACGTGGTCTTGCCCGAGCCACTCGGCCCCATGAAGGCCACAAAATCGCCCTTATCGACGTCAAGATTCAGGCCCTGCAAGACGTCGATGTCCTCGTTGCCACGGCGGTAGGTTTTGTCCAGGCCGCGCACCTGAATCAGACTGCCAGCCGCACCATTGCCGTCCACACGTACCATGATCCCGACCCTCCTCGATTTTCGCGATCTCCGCTTCCACGCTGGAATGGCACCCATCCTTGCGGACAACGCATTCTCGTCCCTGCAAAGCAGCACCAAATCACAACCGCAGTGGTCTGACTCAATCGCAGAAGCAACGCCCTAACGCTTGATCGCGACCGCTTCGCCATCTTTCAAATCGGTTGGCCCCCCAACTACCACTGTGTCTCCAGGCGCGAGCCCCGCCAGAATCTGCGTTTGCGCGCCACTGGCCGTGCCAACCTTCACGGCGTGGCGTTCGACGTGATCGCCGTTCACCAGGAAAACGATCTTCTGTCCGCCCTCGTCGCGGACCGCGCTCTGCGGCACCATGACGCGCGCTGGCGCTTTTTTCGCCAGCTTGTCTTCTTCCCCAAGGAACGTGACCTTCACGCCCATATCGGGCAGGATGCGCGGATCCAGCTTGTCGAAGGCAATTCGCACCTCGACAGTCGCCTTTTGGCGATCGGCCGTGGGAATGATGGTGCGCACGCGGCACGGAATCTTCCAGTCCGGATATGCATCCAGAACGGCGGTGACTTCCTGGCCAGGCTTCACGCGCGCGATGTAGTTCTCGTTGACGTCCACCTCAATTTCATTCGAGGCCATATCGACAATCGTCGCGATGCCCGTGCGCGTGAAACCACCACCGGCTGAAATCGGCGACACCATTTCTCCCACCTGCGCGTCCTTGGAAACGATAATCCCGTCGAACGGAGCGCCGATGATGCAGTTATCCACGGCCTGCTGCGCCTCTTTGACGCGCGCGTCGGCCGCGAGCACCTGTTCCTGCGCGTAGTCGATCTTCGCCCGGAGGCTGTTCTCGGCCATCGTCGCATTGTCGAGCGCTTCCTGAGTTTGAATGCCTGCCGTCCTCAGCTCCTGCGCGCGATGCAGCTCTATCTGAGCATTCTTCAATTGCACTTGTAGGTCGAGAATGCTTGCCTGCGTGGCATTGCGATCTGCTATCGCTGACGCGAGCGCCCTCTCCGTATCGGAATCGTCCAGAGTGGCCAGCACAAAGCCCTTATGCACGTACATTCCTTCGGTAAAAAAGACGCCTGTGACGCGCCCAGTGATCTTTGCCGCTACTGTGGCGCGCCGCTGAGGGGTGACATACCCGCTCGCGTTGAGCAGGGCCTGTGGGCCGGTGTCCGGGGCGTCCACCGTGGCGACTTGCACCGACGGCGTCTGATGCACATACGCGTAGACTCCGCCCACGATTACGAGCGCGACGAGTAGGACGACAAAACCAATGGCGATGCCTTTCCCAGCATTTCGGGCGCCGCGCTTGTGGGCGTCGATGCGCAGCCCTCCGAGGTCCGGTCTGACATGTGCTTCAGGCATAGTTCGCCGAATCGAGTTACGTTGGCCCCCCGGCATTTGTTCCGTTTGCCGGCAGCACAAGATTACACCGTAAGATCTCCCGACCGACTATAGCCATAAGAGTCGAATGCTGTTAGCTTCCCAGATGTTCGGCTGGGATGGAAACGCGCTTGCCTTTGCTCTCATCGGATGCACGCTCCGATAAGTAACGAAATGTCGGCTTCTCGAAAGTTTTCGCGACCTGACCGCAGATTCGAGCGAGTCGCCGGCGATACATCCGGATTCACTTGGTAGTCACCTGGGGTTCGCGCAAGGCGGTTCTCGCATTTCAAATTGCCAAACTCTCCATCGAGCCGAATTGCCGATCCCTTCTTTCTCTGTATCGCATTGATTTCCAAAAAGACAACCCAATCCTTACCGGCGAATTTAAGTAGATTCAATCTCCAGTTCGCATGTGCACTCCGACCGCTAGCTTCCACCTATGCCGAAGCCCGAAAAAGCGAAACAGAGCAGGCCGCCACTCAAAGTTGGCAAGGACGGCACCCTCATATTCGAGCCGTTGGCGGCCGGTAAAAAGGCGCAAGAGTACCTGAGCTGAAAGATCGAAAGACGTTTCTGGGTTGGAAGCTCGGCGTGTTCGCGATTGTCGACAGCTCCAGGCATCCGTTACACTCTGCTGCGTTACCCCTAATGGCATCCTCAGTAGGTGACGCACAGGGTGCGCTTCTGGACCTTGGCGCCGCCGCTCAAACGGTCCCGCCGAGCAATCTCCTGCCGCGATGCTCTCATCGAACCTCGAAACGGAATTCGGCGAAGTTCGGCGAAATTCCTTTTCTGCATAGATCTGATGCCATTAATAATTTCGAGAGCGGCGAGACGTAACTTGGCTACAACTGACAGATAATATAATAGGTTGCTTCGTAATTTGAGTCGATCAGTTTTTGGCTCCTCAGGTATGACTCGAACCTACAACCCTTCGGTTAACAGCCGAATGCTTGGCGCTCCCAGGGCTCCCGCGCCGATAAGATTCCGGAGATTGATGTGACACTCAAGGTAGCACCGCAATGAGATCGCTTCACAAATTATAGTAACAAATGCCGTTGTAGATACTACACCTGACTCGAAATCAGGCATAGTCGTAAGGCTATCGGGAGTTCGAATCTCCCCCTCTCCGCCATGCTTCGCTCATTGAGTTCCTGGAATATTTCTGGACCTTCGCGGCGAATTCGCGTACGCGCGAGCCTCTCCGGCCTTCCGCCTCGTGTGTGAGACGCATCCAATAGCGTTGGAGGTCCGATGACTGCGAAAACGAAACCTACGCATACGCAACCGGGTGGATTTGTGGATACCGAAGAGAAAGCGGACGATGGCGTAGTGAACGACTCGCTGGGAACCGTTGACGTCGCGGATTCCACTGGCTCCGATCCGGAAAAGGAGACGGGCGATGCGAAGAAGAAGAATGTAGACAAACGGGAAGATTGATCATCGTTCTGGATCAGTTCCACAATTCACGTGCCCTTTTCAGTTCCGCGAAAGGTGTCATTTTCTTAAGGAAAATGCCACTCGATAGCCGTGGCTTCGGGCTACAGCAATTGTGGAACCGCTGTAGCGGGTTTCCGCTGAGGTCTCTGTTCCAGCTGGCCAAGACTGCGAATGGCTTCACTCCCCACGTATTCCGGCGAGGGAGGCAATGGAAATATAAGAGAGACTAGAATCGCCCGCTTGAGTTGACCCACCCTTGACGAGGCCCAGAATTGAGAATTCATCGATAAACATCTCTTCTAATAGCCTGATCCTCGAGATTTCAACAGACGTAAGAAGGGCTTGCGGCGATTATCGCGTTATAGTGGCTGACCGGTTGAGTGTGTTCCGCGCTCTTTCTGGAGGCCTCGATGAATTATCTCCCCATGACAAAACTTGGCGCACTGGAGGTGTCTCCCAAGGTCATCCAATTCGGAGTTTTCCTGCCTGGAGTGGACGCGGCGCAGGGATACGCCGTCTCGGTGAAGATCATTCACGAGACGGATCAGTATATTCAGGCCGTACAGCCGGTATTAGTTCCGCAGAACCACTCCGTCGATGCAATTTATGGCGATTACTGGTCCGGCCAGATCGATCTGAACACGGCGGCACCGCCACCCGGGTCTTCCGCATTCGGGCAAACGGGACGCTATGTCTATCGGTATCTGATTCACAGCCCTACGCGCGGCGATATCGATTTCATCATCGATCCGTTCTCGCGCGAAGTCGGTGTGGGGCGGCTTTCAGCGATCACGGTTGGCAGCGTGCCGTACACATTTTCGGCTAACGAAACTCAGTGGAAGACGCCGCCCCTCAAGAACGCGATCATTTATGAATTGATGATCAGCGAGTTTCGAGAAGATGTCGCGCGTACGATTCGGCAGATTCCGTACTTGGCCGACCTGGGGATCAACTGCATCGAAGTGATGCCAGTTTCCAATGTTCTCGATACGATCGATTGGGGCTACGATCCGATCGGTTATTTCTGCATTGCCGAACGATTTGGGAAGACCTCCGACTTTCAACAGTTCGTGGATGTCTGTCACCAGAACGGAATCGCAGTGATCGTCGACTCGGTCTACGGCCACACGGGCGGCGACTTTGCCTACACGCAACTTTATGGCACCCTGCAAGGCGATCTGGCCAATCCATTCAACGGGAGCACCGGAGATTACGGGACCCTGAACGACTTCTCGAAGCAGCTAACGCAGGACTACTTTTATTCTGTCAACCAGTACTGGCTTGATACATTTCACGTCGACGGATTCCGTTTCGACGATGTGCCGGAGTATTGGGACGGGGCGACCGGGTCGGGATATGCCAACCTGGTTTATTGCACCTATCAGTACATAAAGTCCAAGACCGGCGCGACCGATCATTATCAGCGGTTCTTCGATGCTACCGGCAATATCAACCTTATCCAGATCGCGGAGTATCTTCCCAATCCTCCACAGATCCTGAATAGCAGCTATAGCACAGGCACCTGGCAGGATGGCACGCTCGGAGCCGCGGCGAGTTGTGCGGCGGGCAGTGCTGGCGCCATCACACAGCTGGGACTACAGCTCGGGCTGAAC